>CP136508.1:0-4800000 GCA_008011715.2 [Empedobacter] haloabium | reverse complement strand
CACACGTATGCGACGTCGGCCAAGCTGTCGTCCAAGTGGTACGAGTTCGACATCGGCTGGGGCTACATCCGCGCCATGGAGATGGTCGGCCTGGCCAAGGTCAAGAAGATGCCGCCGAAGCCGAAGTTCGCCAAGAACAAGCCGCATGCCGATTTCGAGACGCTGCAGGCCGTGATCGCCAACCGCTACGACGTGATGGCGAAGTATGCCGCGTCCGTCAAGCACGCGTGGAAGGAAGAAGTGGAACACCTGAAGCACAAGGCGCAGCTGGAATCGGGCTTCCTGAAGTCGGCCCGCAAGCTGATGCAGCGCGAGCCGGCCAAGCTGGAAGCGCCGCAGCAGCAGCAGCTGGTCGAGCTGTTCCAGCACAGCAAGGCGCTGGAGACGATGCACAATATGCGCGTCGAGCTGGGCGTGATCTGGGAGCGTTCGCACTTCACCCGCGACGAGCTGGTGCACAAGCTGCAGGACTGGTGCCAGCGTGCCGAAGCGTCCGGCATCAAGGCGCTGCAGGACTTCTCGCTGCGGCTGCGCAGCTACGCGTAACTACCTGTTCGCTTGATCGAAAACGGCCCTGCGGGGCCGTTTTTTATGGGGTCTCTTGGGGACTGTCCCTGCGGGACTGTCCCCGGTTTTCATCCGCGGCCGAAAATCCGTCGAGACGCAGCAGGGGTTGTCGTTGGGGTCTGTCCCCCAGGGGACTGACCCCGAAGTTTGCCTGCGTCGCCACGACTCACCGTAAACTTCAGGGTCAGTCCCCCTGCGGGGACAGACCCAACGACCCCGAACTTGCCAGTCAGCGGCAGCATTTCAGCCGCAGATACAAACCGGGGCCAGTCCCCATAAAAAAAGCCGCTCGAAGAGCGGCTTTTTCATGGGCACCAGATCGATTACTTGATCTTGGTTTCCTTGTACGTCACGTGCTTGCGGGCTTTCGGATCGAACTTCATGATCTCCATCTTGCCAGGCATCGTGCGCTTGTTCTTGGTGGTGGTGTAGAAGTGACCGGTACCGGCGGTCGATTCCAGCTTGATTTTGTCGCGGCCAGTTTTTGCCATGATAGCTCCCTATTAGACTTTTTCGCCACGAGCGCGCATGTCGGCCAGGACGGCGTCGATGCCGACCTTGTCGATTACGCGCAGACCGGCGTTGGACAGACGCAGGGAGACCCAGCGGTTTTCAGATTCAACAAAGATACGACGATTCTGCAGGTTTGGCAGGAAACGGCGCTTGGTTTTGTTGTTTGCATGGGAAACATTGTTGCCGACCATCGGCTTCTTCCCAGTGACTTGGCAAACACGTGCCATGGTGCACTCCTTAGTAACTTCCGAAATTGGAAAAAACAAGACTATACCGAAAAAACTGAGCTTTTTCAATCACTTGCGAAAAACAATTGTGTCTCGCAAATACGAAGAAATTTAACATTTGCTGCCGCGCTCCGGGCACGAGCGCGAAGTCCTTGATATCTAACGGTAAACCGTCACCACGACGCGCCGGCGGGAAGACCGGCGCGAGACCATTCCTTCCCGCCGACGTCACATTCCACGCATCGAGACGCAGCAAAACCGGCTCTTGTTGCACGTTGCCTACGGAAACTTGTCAGCCCGGCCTCGCACAACTAAAGTTGCTTAACGAAATCTTTACGCAGGCGTAACGCCGGGTTACAACTGCATGCTGTATAAAGCACTCCGCATAAAGAGAGCTTTCCGGTTCGCAAGGAAGCCCGTCCCGATCCCCGTGCAAGAGACAATCCCGATGACGATTTACGCAGCACCCAAGCAGTTCCTGACCGCCGGCTCAAGCCGCCTGGCCCGCCTGACCGGCTGGGCCGGACCTTATGCGACCCTCCTGCAGATGCTGCTGCTGGGCCTGGTTCTGTTGTCGCTGTCGCGTCTCGGCCTGGTGGCCTGGCAGTGGCCGCGCGTGGCCGCCACCGGCATCGTTGGCGATATCCTCGTGCAGGGCGTGCGAGCCGACCTGATCCTGCTGGGTTACTTCATTGCCGTGCCGCTGCTGTTGCTGCCGCTGGTGGCACCGTTCCTGGCGCGCCGCCTGCCGGCCCACGCCTGGCGGGTCGCCACGGTCGGGTGGGCCACGCTGGCGCTGATCCTCATCGTATTCCTGGAGCTGGCCACGCCGCGCTTCATCCTGCAATACGACGTGCGCCCGAACCGCCTGTTCATCGAATACCTGGTCTACCCGCGCGAAGTTGCCGCGACCTTGTGGAACGGCTACCGCACGACGGTACTGCTGGGCTTCGGCCTGACCATCCTGCTGGGCCTGGCCATCTGGCACCTGCTGAAGGGCGCGGCCGCCGCGCCGGGCTGGTCGACGTGGAAGGTGCTGCTGAGCTGGCCGCTGGCCGCGTTGCTGGCCGCCTGCCTGATCCGCTCGACGACGGACCACCGTCCCGCCAACCCGGCCCTGTTCGCGCTGACGGGCGATTCGATGGTCAACTCCGTCATCATCAATTCGCCCTGGTCCGTGCTGGACGCGCTGGCCTCGATGCGCAAGGAAGCGCGCTCGTCCGAAATCTATGGCGAGATGCCGCGCGAGCAGGTGCTGGCCCAGGTGCGCGCCGCGCCATGGCTGGCCGGCTACCAGTTCACGTCGCCGGAGCTGCCGACCCTGCACCGCCAGCAAGCCGCGCTCACGCGCGAGCGGCCGAAAAACCTCGTCATCGTGCTGGAGGAAAGCCTGGGCGCGACCTTCGTGCAGTCGCTGGGCGGCCTGCCGGTCACGCCGGAACTGGAAAAGCTGAAGGGCGAGGGCTGGTGGTTCGAGCAGCTGTACGCGACGGGCACGCGCTCCGTGCGCGGCATCGAGGCCGTCGTGGCCGGCTATGCACCGACGCCGGCGCGCAGCGTCGTCAAGCTGTCGCTGGCGCAGCAGAATTTCTACACGCTGGCGCTGGGCCTGGGCCAGCAGGGCTACCACACGGAATTCGTCTACGGCGGCGAGGCGCACTTCGACAATATGCGCCAATTCTTTACCGGCAACGGCTTCCAGAAGGTCACCGACCGCGGCGACATGAAACCGAAGTTCGAAGGCAGCTGGGGCGCCTCCGACGAAGACCTGTTCGACAAGTCGCTGGAACGCCTGGACCAGCTGCACAAGGCCGGCAAGCCGTTCTTCACGCTGATCTTCAGTTCGTCCAACCACGAGCCGTTCGAATTCCCGGACGGAAAGATCGACCTGCACGAGCAGCCCAAGCAGACCGTCAACAACGCCGTCAAGTACGCCGATTTCGCGCTGGGCAAGTTCATCCGCGCCGCCAAGCAGCAGGACTACTGGAAGGACACGGTGTTCCTGATCGTGGCCGACCACGACAACCGTGTCTACGGCGACAGCCTGGTGCCGGTCCACAAGTTCCATATCCCTGGCCTGATCCTGGGCGCGGACATCGAACCCAAGCGCATCAAGCCCTTCGCCAGCCAGATCGACCTGGGACCGACCCTGCTGTCGCTGCTGGGCGTCTCCAGCGAGCACCCGATGATCGGCCGCGACTTCGTGCGCGACAGCACGACGCCGGGCCGCGCGCTGCTGCAGTTCGACAATTACTTCACGTGGCTGGACGACAGCGGCGCCACCATCCTGCGCCCGGGCGGCGCGGCGCTGGCGGCGAAATACGATCCGGCCACCAGCCATCTCGAACTGTTGGGCACAGCGCCGCAGAAGGACACGGTCGACAAGGCCATGGCGCACGTGCTGCTGCCGTCGATGCTGTACCGCGAGCAGCGCTACAAGCTGGCAAGGTAATCAGATCTGGCCGTTCTCCGCGAACGAATGCACGCGGTGCCCGGCCACCACGAAATGGTCGAGGATGCGCACGTCGATCAGCGCCAGCGCCTGCACCAGCGTGCGCGTCAGCGCGAGATCCGATTCGCTGGGGTCGGGCACGCCGGAGGGGTGGTTGTGGGCCAGCAGCACGCTGGCCGCGTTGTAGGCCAGCGCCTCGCGCACGATCTCGCGCGGGTAGACGCTGGTGTGCGTCAACGTGCCGCGAAACATCTCGCGCGCCTCGATCAGGCGGTTGCGCACGTCCAGGAACAGCACGTGGAACGATTCGTAGGGCTGGCCGATCAGCGCCAGGCGCAGGTATTCCTTCACGGCTTGCGGCGAGTTCAGCGTTTCGCCGCGGCGCAGCTGCTCGTTGATGGCGCGGCGGGCCAGCTCCATCACGGCTTTCAGTTGCGCGAACTTGGCATTGCCCAGGCCCGGGATGCGGGTGAATTCTGCCAGATTGGCGCCGAACAGGGCCTGCAGTGAGCCGAATTCGCGCAGCAGTTCGCGCGCCAGTTCGACGGCGTTCTTGCCGGGTACGCCCACCCGCAGGAACACCGCCAGCAGCTCGGCATCCGACAATGCCTGGGCGCCGTCGCGGATCAGCCGCTCGCGCGGGCGTTGCTGTTCGGGCCAGTCGGTGATCGTCATGGGGGCCTCCGCCGGGGATCGGCTTACATTATCGACGGCTGGGATCGTGGCGTTCTGATTCTGGCGCAGGCGGCATTGGAAAACTTCGGGAGCAGTCCCTCAGCCAAACTTCGGGGTCAGTCCCCGTGCGGGGACAGACCCCATGGCATACAATAACGGTTTGCAAGCTCACCGAACCGCCATGTCCAACGTCGTCACACCCTCTGCCTACCTTACGCTGCACTACCGTCTCGCCACGCTGGACGGCACCGATATCGTCACCACCTTCAACGGCAACCCGGCCACGCTGATGCTGGGCCAAGGGCAGCTGGCGCCCGTGCTGGAGGAACTGCTGATCGGCCTGCCGGAAGGCACGCACAAGACGTTCGACCTGGAACCGGGCGTCGGCTTCGGTCCGCGCAATCCCGACCTGATCCAGCCGGTGTCGCGCGCGACCTTGGACGAGAATTCCGTGCCGGGCGCCGACTACAAGGTCGGCGACCTGGTCGACTTCGCGGCGCCGGGCGGCGGCCGCTTTGCGGGCATCTTGCGCGAGTTGCGCGACGATGCCGCCATTTTCGACTTCAATCACCCGTTGGCTGGCCAGCCGGTGCGCTTCGAAGTGAACCTTATCTCCGTTCTGTAATCGAATCTCCATGGACAAAGAAATCCTGCTGGCCCAGCCGCGCGGCTTTTGCGCCGGCGTCGACCGTGCCATCGAAATCGTCGAGCGCGCGCTGAAGCAGTTCGGCTCGCCGATCTACGTGCGCCACGAGATCGTCCACAACGCCTACGTGGTGGCCGACCTGCGCGCCAAGGGCGCCATCTTCATCGAGGAGCTGGACGATGTCCCGGCCGGCAACACGCTGGTGTTCTCGGCGCATGGCGTCTCGAAGGCAGTACGGGCCGAGGCGGAAGCGCGCGGCCTGTCGATCTTCGACGCCACCTGCCCGCTGGTGACGAAAGTGCACGTGGAAGTGGCCAAGATGCGCAAGACCGGCTACGAGATCGTCATGATCGGCCATGACGGCCACCCGGAAGTCGAAGGCACGATGGGCCAGGCGGAAGAGGGCATGCATCTCGTCGAGACGGTCGAGGACGTCGCCGCGCTGCAGGTGGCCAATCCCGACCACCTGGCCTACGTGTCGCAGACCACATTGTCGGTGGACGACACGGCCGAGATCATCGCCGCCTTGAAGGCGCGCTTCCCGAACATCCAGGAGCCGAAGAAGGGCGACATCTGCTACGCCACCACGAACCGCCAGGAAGCCGTGAAGTTCATGGCACCGCAGGTGGAAGTCGTCATCGTCGTCGGCAGCCCGAACAGCTCCAACTCGAACCGTCTGCGCGAGGTGGCGCAGAAGATGGGTACGCCGGCCTATATGGTCGACCGCGCCGAGCAGATCGATCCAGCCTGGCTGGAAGGTTTCCGCCGCGTGGGCGTGACGGCCGGCGCGTCGGCGCCCGAGGTGCTGGTCCAGGCCGTCATCGACCGGCTCAAGGAGCTGGGCGTGAAAAGCGTGCGGCCGCTGGAAGGCGTCGAGGAAAACGTGACCTTCCCGCTGCCGAAAGGACTGACCTGACGAGCAAGTCAAGTCATCCATACAACATTTTTGCAACGTCTGTTGATGAGAAAGCCACACCAGAGCTGAATTTAATTTAGAATTGCTCCGATTTTTCCACGTTTAGTTTTTGCGCGGAATCGCTATGATTGCGAACGCTTGGAAAAATTGCCATTCCGACTGCTTTCTGCGAAGCGGCCGGACCAGGATCGCTTGGAAGCACTGTCAGCCGGTTGACCGGCACAGCGGAACAGGGCGGAACACGGCGGCACGCGGGAAGCTTCCCGGGTGCCGTTTTTATTACGCAGCGGCAGCAGGACGGGACACCATCCACCGTCGCCGCGCACTGAAGGGGCAATCTCACGATGGATACTTTCATCCAACAAATCATCAACGGGCTGGTGCTGGGCAGCATGTACGCACTGGTCGCGCTGGGCTACACGATGGTGTACGGCGTTTTGAACCTCATCAACTTTGCCCATGGCGACGTGCTGATGATCGGCGCCATGGTCGGCCTGACGATCCTGAACATCCTCGGCGCCCACTTCCCTGAAATGTCCGGCGGCCTGCAGCTGCTGATCGCCATCCTGGGTGCCATTCCCTGCTGCATGATCGTCAATGTGCTGATCGAACGCATCGCCTACCGACGGCTGCGCAACGCGCCCCGGCTGGCGCCGCTGATCACCGCGATCGGCATGTCGATCCTGCTGCAGACGTTCGCGATGATGATCTGGGGCCGCAACCCGCTGCCGTTCCCGCAACTGCTGTCCACCGAGCCGATCGCCGTGGGTGGTGCCGTCATCAGCATCACGCAGGTTCTGCTGCTGGCGCTGGCCGCGCTGTCGATGGGCGGCCTGGTGCTGCTGGTCGAGAAAACCAAGATGGGCCGTGCCATGCGCGCCGTCGCGGAGAACCCGCGGGTTGCCGGCCTGATGGGCGTCGATTCGAACCGCGTCATCGTCTACACCTTCGCCATCGGCGCCGCGCTGGCCGCCGTGGCCGGCGTGATGTGGGGCGCCAACTATGCGTCGATCCAGTTCGCGATGGGCACGATTCCCGGCCTGAAGGCCTTCTGCGCGGCGGTGCTGGGCGGTATCGGCAACATCTATGGCGCCATGATCGGCGGCATCGTGCTGGGCATTATCGAGAGCCTGGGCGCCGGCTACATCGGCGACTTCACCGGCGGCTTCCTGGGCAGCCACTACCAGGACATTTTCGCGTTCATCGTGCTGATCCTCGTGCTGACCGTGCGGCCGTCCGGCATCATGGGCGAGCGCGTGGCGGACCGGGCTTAAGGAGAGACCATGGCACTGCTCAATTTCGATACCGCCAAGAACCCGCGCAAGGCCTACACGAGCCTGGCGCTGCTGCTGGTCGTCATGCTCGCGTTCCCGTTCTTCGCGCAGAACTTCGGCAACTCGTGGGTGCGCATCGCCGACCTGGCGCTGCTGTACATCATGCTGGCGCTGGGCCTGAACGTGGTGGTCGGCTTTGCCGGCCTCTTGGACCTGGGCTATATCGCCTTCTACGCGCTGGGCGCCTACCTGACCGGCCTGTTGGCCTCGCCCCAGTTCGCCGTGCTGCTGGAGTCGCTGATCAACCTGCATCCGGGCACCGGCGAGGCGCTGGCCGCGGTGCTGGGCGACGACATCCGCACCAACGGCATCCACCTGTCGGTATGGTTCATCGTGCCGCTGGCCGCGCTGCTGGCCGCGTTGTTCGGCGCGATCCTCGGCGCGCCGACCCTGAAGCTGCGCGGCGACTACCTGGCCATCGTCACCCTGGGCTTCGGCGAGATCATCCGCATCTTCATGAACAACCTGAACGACCCGATCAACATCACCAACGGTCCGCAGGGCATCAACCTGATCGATCCGATCAAGGTGTTCGGCGTCGACCTGGCCGGTGCCGCCGGTTCCGGCGCGATGGTGCAGGTGGGTTCGCTGTCGATCCCGTCGGTCAACGCGTATTACTTCCTGTTCCTGCTGCTGACGATCGTCACGATCTTCATGACGTCGCGCCTGCAGCACTCGCGCCTGGGCCGTGCCTGGGTCGCGATCCGCGAGGACGAGATCGCCGCCAAGGCGATGGGCATCAATACCCGCAACGTCAAGCTGCTGGCATTCTCGATGGGCGCGTCGTTCGGCGGCGTGGCCGGTGCCATGTTCGCCGCGTTCCAGGGCTTCGTGTCGCCGGAATCGTTCTCGCTGACCGAATCGATCGCCGTGCTGGCGATGGTGGTGCTGGGCGGTATCGGCCACATTCCTGGCGTCGTGCTGGGCGGCGCGCTGCTGGCGGCGCTGCCGGAAGTGCTGCGCCATGTCGTCGAGCCGCTGCAGCAGCAGCTGTTCGGCCAGATCCTGATCGAGGCGGAAGTGCTGCGCCAGTTGCTGTACGGCCTGGCGATGGTGCTGATCATGCTGACGCGTCCGGCCGGCCTGTGGCCGTCGCCGAAGCACGAGGACCGGCCCGATGCCGATTCCGATACCAAAGATCAATCGTCCGGCGTCGTGCCTGCCTGAGGAAGTCCATGAGCGAAGTCATTCTGAATATCCAGGGCGTCAACAAGCGTTTCGGCGGCCTGCAAGCGCTGACCGACGTCGGCATCAAGATCGAACGGGGCCAGATCTACGGCCTGATCGGCCCGAACGGGGCCGGCAAGACGACGTTCTTCAACGTCATCACCGGGCTGTACCAGCCGGACACCGGCACCTTCGAGCTGGCCGGCAAGCCCTATTCGCCATCCGCGCCGCATACCGTGGCCAAGGCCGGCATTGCCCGCACCTTCCAGAACATCCGCCTGTTCGGCGAGATGACGGCGCTGGAGAACGTCATGGTGGGCCGCCACGTGCGCTCGCACCAGGGCGTGCTGGGCGCCATCTTCCGCCACAAGGCGGCGCGTGAAGAAGAAGCGTCGATCCGCCGCCGCGCGCAGGAGCTGCTGGACTTCGTCGGCATCGGCCAGTTCGCCAGCCGCACGTCGAAATACCTGTCCTACGGCGACCAGCGCCGGCTCGAGATCGCCCGCGCGCTGGCGACCGATCCGCAACTGCTGGCACTGGACGAGCCGGCCGCCGGCATGAACGCCACCGAGAAGCTGGCGCTGCGCGAGCTGCTGGTCAAGATCAAGGCCGAGGGCAAGACGGTGCTGCTGATCGAGCACGACGTCAAGCTGATGATGGGCCTGTGCGACCGCATCACGGTGCTGGAATACGGCAAGCGCATCGCCGAAGGCCTGCCACACGAAATTCAAAGCAACCAGGCCGTCATCGACGCCTATCTGGGAGGATCGCACTGATGGGTGCCACGAACAATGTCCTGAAGATCTCCGGCTTGAAGGTCGCGTACGGCGGCATCAAGGCCGTCAAGGGCATCGACCTGGAAGTGAACGAAGGCGAGCTGGTCACGCTGATCGGCGCCAACGGCGCCGGCAAGACGACAACGTTGAAAGCCATTACCGGCACCTTGCCGGCCTGCAAGGTCGAGGGCACGATTTCCTACCTGGGCCAGTCGCTGAAGGGCACGCAGAGCTTCCACCTGGTCGAGCGCAAGCTGGCGATGGTGCCGGAAGGGCGCGGCGTCTTCACGCGCATGACGATCCAGGAAAACCTGATGATGGGCGCCTACACCCGCAACGACAAGGCGGGCGTCGAGGCCGACATCGCCAAGTGGTTCGACATCTTCCCGCGCCTGAAGGAACGCGCGGGCCAGCTGGCCGGCACCCTGTCCGGCGGCGAGCAGCAGATGCTGGCGATGGCGCGCGCGCTGATGTGCCATCCGCACCTGCTGCTGCTGGACGAGCCGTCGATGGGCCTGTCGCCGATCATGGTGGACAAGATCTTCGAGGTGATCCGCAACGTGTCGAAGGAAGGCATCACGATCCTGCTGGTCGAGCAGAACGCCAAGCTGGCGTTGCAGGCCGCGCACCGCGGCTACGTGATGGACTCGGGCGTCATCACGATGACGGGCAATGCCAGCGACATGCTGGACGACCCGCGGGTGAAGGCGGCCTACCTCGGCGAGTAAGTTGCCTGGAAAATGGGGACAGACCCCATTTTTTGAGAAATGTTTCCGAGAAAATGGGGTCTGTCCCCATTTTCCCTGGCTATTGCGCGACCAGCTGGGCGAAGCGGGCCAGGTCGACGTTGCCGCCGCTGATCAGGATGCCCACCTTCTTGCCGCGCAGCTGGTCCTTCATCTCGCGCGCGGCCGCGTAGCTCAGGCAACCGGTCGGTTCGACGATGATCTTCATGCGCGATGCATAGAAGCGCATGACGTCGACCAGCTGGGCGTCGGTGGCCGTCAGGATGTCGTCCACGTCGCGCCGCACGATGGGGAACGTCAGCTGTCCCATGTGCTGGGTCTGGGCGCCGTCGGCGATCGTTTGCGGCGTGTCGATGTGCACGATTTCTCCCTTGCGGAACGACTGCTGGCCATCGTTGCCCGCTTCCGGCTCCACGCCGTACAGCTTGCAGCGGGGCGACAGGGCCCGCGTCGCCAGCGCCGAGCCGGACAGCAGCCCGCCGCCGCCCATGCAGACAAAGAAGTAATCCAGCTCGCCGACCTCCTCGAACAGCTCCTTCGCGGCCGTGCCCTGGCCGGCGATCACGTCGAAGTGGTCGTACGGCGGAATCAGCGCCAGACCGTGTTTCTGCGCCAGCTCGCGGCCGATCTGCTCGCGGTCTTCCTTGTAGCGATCATAGATGACGACGGTGGCGCCATAGCCGCGCGTTGCAGCCACCTTCAGCGCCGGCGCATCATGCGGCATGACGATGGTGACCGGAATCCCCAACAGCTTCGCTGCCAGCGCCATGCCTTGCGCATGGTTGCCGGACGAGAAGGCGACCACGCCGGCCTGGCGCTGCGCCGCGTCCAGCCGCGCCAGCGCATTGGTGGCGCCGCGGAATTTGAACGCGCCGGTGCGCTGCAGGTTTTCGGCCTTGAAGAACACCTGCGCGCCCAGTTCCTCGTCGGCCGTGCGCGATGTCAGCACCGGTGTGCGGTTGGCCAGGCCGGCGATGCGGCCTGCAGCCGCGACGACGTCGTCATATGTAGGAAGCTTCAGTTCGGTCATGGTTTTCCTTGAGAGTTGAAATCCTTGTAAACGGTGGCGCGCGACACGCCGAGGTGGCCCGCGATGGTTTCCATCGCCCGCCGCATTTCGGTCAGGCCAACCTCCTTCAGTTCGCGCAGCAGTGCCCGGCGCTCGTCCGCCTTCAACGCGCGTGCCGTGGTGCCATGGCGGGCGGCGAAACCGTCGATATGCTGGCGCAGCGCCGCCGCGCCGGCCGGGGCCAGGGATTCGCTGACCGGCGCCGTGCCCTCCGTGCTGGCGAACTGGGCCAGCAGCGCCTGCACGTTCAGCACGGGCGTCAGGTCCACGTTCAGGCACAGGGCGGCGACGTAGTTGCCGGCGCTGTCGCGGATGCCGATCGACGTGCCCTTGCAGGGCCGGCCGTCGGGAAAGCGGTTGGGGTAGTTGGCCAGCACCTGGGGCAGGGCCGGATCGGCAATGCGCGCCAGCCCCAGTTCGGTGGCGGGATCGCCAACGGCGCGGCCGGACTGGTTGTTGTGGATCGCCACCACGGCCTGGTCCGGGGCCAGCAAATCATTGACGATGACTTCGCAGAAGGGCGCCAGCGCGCGGCCCAGGCCTTCGGCGATGCAGGTCAGCTGGTTCAGCAGGTGCTGCTGTTCGGGTGTACGTGAGGTCATGGGTATACAGATTATCTTCTTTTGGATTTTCTGTATACTCCCTGGGCAAAAAAGAAGCCCCGGCAGTGCCGGGGCCTGGAAGGACATCCGCTGAGAGGATCCACGGATGCCGAGGAGACCTGATACAGCGATGGCCGGGCACGCGCCCGGCGATGACTTCGTAGACGTTAACGCAGTCGTTAAGCCGCGTTGGCAGTGGCCGTCGGGGCCGATTTGACGGCGGCGGTGAACTGGTTCACGGCAGCGTTGACGTTGGCTTCGATGGCGTCGCTGGCTTGCTTGGCCGTGCGGGTGAACTGCTCGTAGCCGGCATTGGCGCTGCCCAGGGCGGACTTGAACAGGGCCACGGCGTTTTCGGTGCCGGCCGGTGCGTTCTTGGACACTTCGTCGACCAGGGAGATGACCTTGCGATTGGTTTCCAGGATCTGCGTTTCGGCGGCGCGCGAGAACTCAGCGGTCGTGCCGGTGGCGATCGTCGCCAGGCTGCGGCTGTAGGCGATGGCTTTTTCAGCGTTCGGCTGGGCGCGGGCGGCGGTCAGCGAGAAGAATTCCTGTGGGTCCTTGGCGGACAGCAGCTGCTTGGCGGCCGCGGAGGAGTCCTCCAGCGATGCCTTGGCGGTGGACAGGTTCAGCTCGACGATCTTCTCGACGCTTTCGAACGCCTTGTTGGTCAGCGCGGAAAAGATGGCGAACTGGCTTTCGAGATTGGCCTTGGTCGCATTGGAAAATTGTTCTGGGATCGAAAACATTAGACTCTCCAAATATAGTAGTGGACGTGAATGACCCCTGTTGGGGGCTCTCAGGTTCCTGTGGTTGAAGTTCCTGCAGACTACTTGCTGTGATTGCCAGCTGTACTACTGGTGCTGCCTGAGCTGTCGCTCCTGTTGCCTACTTATTTTTTGCTACCGACGTTCTTGGTCCGAACAGCTATTGTGCAACGCAACATCGCCCATTCTACGGGTGCTGAAATTTAAGTCAAGCGTATTTTGTGCGTTGCACAAAGGCATCTCTACCGTGGCAATGCAAAGAGAGCGCAATCATTTTTCTCGGCGTCACTACCGCATTGCACAACGGAATTTTTTGAGCCATCTGCCGGGCTCGGGCGGCCATGGTAGACTGGCCCGATGACTCATTCGTCAATTGCCGCGCAGACAACGCCGCGCCATGCCTTCCTGTCGCCTGTTCCGCTGTTTTTCGTGTTCCTTTGGAGTACGGGATTCATCGTGGCCAAGTTCGGCCTGCCGTACGCGCCACCGTTGACGTTCCTGCTGCTGCGCTTTGCCGGCGTGCTGGTCATTCTGGGGCCGCTGATCGCGCTGATGCGGGCGCCCTGGCCGCGCGGCAAGGTCGGCCATATCGCCGTCGCCGGCATCCTGCTGCAGGCAGGCTACCTGGCTGGCGTCTGGTGCGCCATCAAGGCCGGCATGCCGGCCGGCTTGTCGGCCCTGATCGTCGGCATGCAACCCATCCTGACGGCCATCGCGGCACCGCTGGTGGGCGAGCGCGTGCGCCCGCGTCAATGGCTGGGCCTATTGTGCGGCATCGGTGGCGTTGCGCTGGTCGTGGCCGCCAAGATGTCCTTGGTCGGCCTGAGCTGGCCAGCCCTGGCGCTGTGCACGGGCGCGCTGCTGTCGATCACGGCCGGCACCTTGTACCAGAAACACTATTGCCCGCAATTCGACCTGCGGGTTGGCACCGTCATCCAGTTTGCCGCCTCGGCTATCGTCGTGCTGCCGTTTGCCGTCGCGTTCGAGGACCTGACGCCGGCGCTGGCCAGCGTGGACTGGACGCCGCGCTTCGTCGGAGCGCTGCTGTGGTCGGTGCTGGCATTGTCGATCGGTGCCATTTTCCTGCTGTTTGCGCTGATTCGCCGCTCCGACGCCACTCAGGTGACGAGCCTGATGTACCTGACGCCGCCGACGACCGCCGTCATGGCCTGGCTGATGTTCGGCGAGGCGTTCAGCCCGCTGGGCATCGCCGGCATGGTGCTGGCCGTACTGGGCGTGATGCTGGTCGTCGGCAGGAAAACCTGAACTTATATAGAGATAGAGGACCCGATGATTTCGACTCCGGAACAACAGGCGGTGGACGCCGCCATCGCATCGCGCCGTTCGATTCGCGCCTTCCTGCCCACGCCGGTCGCGCTGGAAGACGTCGCCGCGATCCTGGACGTGGCGCGCCGCGCGCCCTCCGGTACCAATACGCAGCCGTGGAAGGTGTATGTGCTGACGGGCGCCGCGCGTGACGGCCTGTGCGACGCCGTCACGGCCGCCTACCTCGATCCGGACCAGAACGCGCAGCACAAGGAAGAGTACGCTTACTACCCGCGCGAATGGAAATCGCCGTTCATCGACCGCCGCCGCAAGGTCGGCTGGGACCTGTATGCGCTGCTGGGCCTGACGCGCGAGAACAAGGAAGGCATGGCGGCCCAGCACGCCCGCAACTTCCGCTTCTTCGACGCGCCCGTCGGCCTGATCTTCACGATCGACCGCATCATGGAGCAGGGTTCCTGGCTGGACTATGGCATGTTCCTGCAGAACATCATGGTGGCGGCGCGGGGCCGGGGCCTGGACACCTGCCCTCAGGCGGCATGGACACAATTCCATCGCATCATTGCAGAGCGGCTGGCATTACCCGACAATGAAATGGTGGTGTGCGGCATGGCGCTGGGCGTTGCCGATCCTTCCAGGGTCGAGAACGGCCTGGTGACGGAGCGCGAGCCACTGGACGGTTTCGTCAAGTTTCTCGAGGCTTGACAATCTGTTGTGTTTCCGTTGTACGTCTGCATCAGGACAGGCGAAAGTGTTTTATGCTTGATCAGACATTGGACGCGACAATGTGAATTCCGTTTGCTGTCGCTCCGCGTTTTGCTACACTGCAACGAATGTTATGGGACCTCGACCACCGCGGCCCGGCGCCAGGCGCCGCCGCGGACGTGCCGGGCCCCGTTCGGCGACCGACCTGTGCAGCAGCAACGGCGGCGCGGCGGGTGCGGCGGGACTCTCATCCAGCGCAGGCGGGTTTTCGAGGAACGCGGCTGCCGAGTTTTGCGGGGAAGATTATGTATAAGCTGATCGTGGGTGCTCTGGTTTCCGCGCTGTGCCTGTCGGTACCGGCCCCGGCCGTGTACGCCGCGCCGGTCAAGAAGAGTGTCAAGAAGGTCGTCGTCAAGAAGCAGGGCAAGGTGGCCAAGGCCGGCGTGCGCCGCGCCGCCAAGTTCTCGGCCGAGCCGCGCGAGCGCATCGTGCGCCGCATCGTGACTGAGCGCGGCAAGCGCAAGGTGGTCTACCAGCGCATCACGACGGCGGCGCCGGTGCTGGCTGCGGCCGTGGCGCGTCCGACGATGGGCGACCTGGCCGGCCTGAACCTGACGCGCGACCCGCTCGACCTGAAATCGAATGTGGCCCTGGTGCTCGACCAGAGCAATTCCGAGGTGCTGTTCGAGAAGAACGCCAATGTGGCGCTGCCGATCGCGTCCATCACCAAGATGATGACGGGCCTGGTCGTCGTCGAAGCCAACCAGGACATGGACGAGGTGCTGACGGTGACCGACGAGGACGTCGACCGCGCCAAGTTCTCCAGCTCGCGCCTGAAGGTGGGCGACCAGCTGACGCGCCGCAATATGCTGCATATCGCGCTGATGAGCTCGGAAAACCGCGCTGCTTCCGCGCTGGGCCGCAATTATCCGGGCGGGCTGCCCGCGTTTGTCGAGGCGATGAACGCCAAGGCGCAGGCGCTGGGCATGCACGACACGCATTACGTGGACTCGAGCGGATTGTCCAAGCGGAACGTGGCCAGCGCGCGCGACCTGGCCAAGCTGGCGCTGGCGGCCTACCAGCACCCGATCCTGCGCGAGTTCTCGACCGACCCGAAAGCGATTGTCGAGCGCAACGGCCGTCCCGTGCAGTTCGGCACGACGAATGGCCTGGTGACGCCGAACTCGGGCTGGGAGATCGGGCTGCAGAAAACCGGTTTCATCAACGAAGCAGGGCGCTGCGTCATGATGCAGGCGGTGATCGAGGGCCGCGCAGTCATCATGGTGCTGCTGGACGCAAAGGGCACGGCGGCCCGCGTGGCGGACGCGATGCGCATGCGCAAATGGCTGGCGGCGTTGAAGCCGCCGGGCTTCTCGGATGCTTCCGGCGCCACGGTAACGGGCGGCTCCGGCGGCGCTGGCATCTACAGCACCAGCATGGTCGCGCCGAGAGCAGGCGGCATGTAAAAGGAAACACCGGGGTCAGGCACCTATTTTTGGGTCTTCGACCCGAAAATAGGTGCCTGACCCCAGGGGTTCACTCTACTCAGCCACCGGCCGATACCCCAACGTCGCCGAAATCTGGTTGGCCGTATTGACGAGGTCTTCCAACCACTCCTCCTGCAGCCGGTCCGCCGGCGCCGAGATCGACAGCCCCGCCACCAGCTTGCCGCTGTCGTCGCGGATGCCGGCCGCCATGCAGCGCACGCCCAGTTCCAGTTCCTCGTTGTCGCGCGCGTAGCCGCGTGCCCGCACCAGCGACAGCTCGCGCTCGAGCTTGCCCAGGTCCGTAATGGAATTCTTGTTGTGGCCCGCCAGCCCCGTGCGGGTGGCGTAGGCGCGGATGGCCTTCGGCTCGTCCACCGACAGGAACAGCTTGCCGGTGGAGGTCAGGTGCAGCGGACCGCGCCCGCCGATGGCGCGCACGACCTGCATGCCCGAGCGCTCGGAAAAGGCACGATCGATGTAGACGATCTCGTCGCCCTGGCGCACGGAAAGATTGATGGTCTGCTGGGTCTTCTTGTGCAGCGAGCGCATGAAGTCCAGGGCCGCCTCGCGGACCGACAGGCGGCTCTTGACGACGTTGCCCAGCTCCAGGAGGCGCATGCCCAGGCGATACGTGCCGGGCTCGATGCGGTCGACGAAGCGCGTCAGCACCATGTCGTTCAGGATGCGGTGCGCCGTCGACGGGTGCAGGCCGGAGACCTTCGACAATTCCTTCAGGCTGACGGGATCGGGGTATTTGGCCAGCGCATCCAGCAGCGCGACCATGCGCTCGATGACCTGGATGGTGGTCTTCTGTTCCGGGACGGGTTCGATTTTCATGTTGTGCAGTGCGGTATCTTCCTGTCCCTTTATACCATGATGTGAAAAAAATGGGAATTCCGGGCCGGATCGCTATAATGGCGCACCATTTCTTTACGTTATCGTCATGTCAGAACCCGTCAGTGAATTCAAGAGCAAAAGCGGCCTGAAACGCATCCTGTCCGCGTTTTTCTATTCGGTGGACGGCCTGAAGTCGGCGTGGCGCCATGAGCACGCGTTCCGCCAGGAGCTCACCTTGTTCATCGTTGGCGGCATCGTCGCCACGCTGCTGCCGATCTCGGCGTTCCAGAAGCTGGCGCTGGTCGGCGTGCTGGTCATCGTGCTGATCGTCGAACTGATCAATTCGGCCATCGAGGCGGTGGTGGACCGCATCTCGCTGGAGCGCCATCCGCTGTCGAAAAACGCCAAGGATTTCGGCAGCGCAGCTGTATTGTTGAGCTGCGGGCTGGCGCTGGCCACCTGGGTCGTCGTGCTCTTCAATCGGTTTTACTGATTCCTTATGCTTGTTTGGCATATGGATTCAACTAAACATTAGTTCTCTTTTATAAGCAGGGCGGATACTCTGCAATCTCCGAACATAAGGGGATTTCGATGCTGTCCAAAAAACTTACCGCGCTTGCCGCCGCCCTGGCACTGTCCCTGACTGCCCAGGCCGCGGACATCAGCCTGCTCAACGTTTCCTACGACCCGACCCGCGAGCTGTACCAGGACGTCAACGAGGCGTTCGCCAAGGAGTGGAAGGCGAAGACGGGCGACAACGTCAAGATCAAGCAATCGCACGGCGGCTCCGGCAAGCAGGGCCGCGCCGTCATCGACGGCCTGGAAGCGGACGTCGTCACCCTGGCGCTGGCGTACGACATCGACGCCATCGCCGAGCGTGGCCTCGTCAACAAGGACTGGCAGAAGCGCCTGGCCAAGAATTCCACGCCGTACAGCTCGACCATCGTGTTCCTCGTCCGCAAGGGCAATCCGAAGGGCATCAAGGACTGGGGCGACCTGGTCAAACCGGGCATCCAGGTCATCACGCCGAACCCGAAAACCTCGGGCGGCGCGCGCTGGAACCACCTGGCGGCCTACGGCTACGCGCTGCGCCAGCCGGGCGGCAACGACGCCACCGCGCGCGAATACCTGAAAAAGCTGTACAAGAACGTGCCCGTGCTCGATTCCGGCGCGCGCGGCGCCACGACGACCTTCGTCGAGCGCGGCATCGGCGACGTGTTGATCGCCTGGGAGAACGAAGCGCTGCTGGCGATCAAGGAACTGGGTCCGGACAAGGTGCAGATCGTGGCGCCGTCGGTGTCGATCCTGGCCGAGCCGCCCGTCGCCATCGTCGACAAGGTGGTCGACAAGCGCGGCACCCGCAAGGTGGCCGAGGCCTACCTGAACTTCCTGTACACCGACGCGGCGCAGGAACTGATTGCCAAGAACTACTACCGCCCGACGGTGGAGAAGGAAGCGAAGAAGTACGCGGCGCAGTTCCCCAACGTGAAGCTGTTCACGCTGGGCGACGTGGCCGGCGACTGGACCCGCGCCCAGAAGACGCACTTCGCCGACGGCGGCGTGTTCGACCAGATCTACCAGAAATAAGGAGGCATGCATGCCAGCGCAACTCTCGCCATACCGCGTGCTGGTCGCGCCCGGCCTGGACAACAGCGGGCCGGACCATTGGCAGAGTCGCTGGCAGCGCCTGTATCCCGCGTTCCAGCGCATCGAACAGCGCGACTGGAGCGTGCCCGACCTGCCGGCCTGGAGCGGCCGCGTCGACGCGGCGCGCCAGGTCGAGCGCAAACCCACCCTGATCGTCGCGCACAGCTTCGGCTGCCTGGCCTCGGTACGCAGCGTGGCGCAGGACCCGGAACACGTCGCCGGCCTGCTGCTGGTGGCGCCGGCCGACCCCGACAAGTTCGGCGTGGCCGACCTGCTGCCCCACGGCGAACTGCCGTGCCCGTCGATCGTCATCGCCAGCAGCAACGACCCCTGGATGCCACTGGAGCGCGCCCGTGCCTGGGCCGGGCGCTGGGGCGCCACCTTCGTCGAAGTCGGCGAGCTGGGCCATATCAACGCCGAGTCCGGCCTGGGCGACTGGCTGTTCGGCCAGCAGCAGTTGCAATCGCTGGCCGAACGGGCGCACAATGCGCTGTCCGCCTATTGACGATTGCACAACGTAACTTTTACCTGGAGACCCACATGACCTTACGCCTCGGCGACACCGCACCCGATTTCGAGCAGGATTCCACCATTGGCCGCCTGAAGTTCCACGAGTGGGCCGGCGATTCCTGGGTGGTCCTGTTCTCCCACCCGGCCGACTTCACGCCCGTCTGCACGACGGAGCTGGGCCTGACCGCCAAGCTCAAGCCCGAGTTCGACAAGCGCAACGTCAAGGCAATCGCGCTGTCGGTGGACCCGGCCGACGCGCACAAGGACTGGATCCGTGACATCGAGGAAACCCAGCAGACGGTGGTGGGCTTCCCGATCATCGCCGATGCCGACCGCAAGGTCGCCACCCTGTACGACATGATCCACCCGGAGCAATCGGCCACGGCGACGGTGCGTTCGCTGTTCGTGATCGACCCGGCCAAGAAGATCCGCCTGCAGATCACCTACCCGATGAGCACGGGCCGCAACTTCGACGAAGTATTGCGCGTGATCGACGCGCTGCAGCTGACGGACAAGCACACCGTGGCCACGCCGGGCAACTGGAAAGATGGCGACGACGTCATCATCCCGCTGACGGTGCAGGACCCTGAAGTGATCAAGCAGAAGTACCCGAAAGGCTACAACGCGCCACGGCCATACCTGCGCCTGACGCCGCAGCCAAACAAATAATTGCTCCAAAAATGGGGACAGACCCCATTTTTCGGGAAACGTTGCCTGGAAAATGGGGTCTGTCCCCATTTTCCAGGCAACTTTTTTATATCCCATCCGGCATCTAAGCAAATGACAAAAGCATAGTTTGGTTTATATCGCCTCTCTGCGATTATTCGGCCTCATTATCCGAAAATGTAATAAGAGGGGCCACCATGTCCGCAGTCCTGCCGGTCGCACAGCCGGTGCCGTTCGAAGCCAAGGGGAAGCGCCGCGCGCCGTACCGCGTCATGCCCGGCTTTAAGCTTTCGCTGGGCTTTACCATCTTCTATCTGACGCTGATCGTCCTGATCCCGCTGTCGGCCGTGTTCCTGAAGACGTTCACGATGACGTGGGAGGCGTTCTGGAGCGCCGTCACGTCCGAGCGCGTGCTGGCCTCCTACCGCCTGACCTTCGGCGCATCCCTGATCGCCGCCTTCCTCAACGTGATCTTCGGCGGCATCGTGGCCTGGGTGCTGGTGCGTTACCGCTTCCCCGGCAAGCGCCTGGTCGACGCCCTGGTGGACCTGCCGTTCGCGCTGCCCACCGCCGTCGCCGGCATCACGCTGACGGCGCTGTACTCGTCGAACGGCTGGCTGGGCCAGTACATCGAGGGCACGCTGGGCATCAAGGTGGCGTTCACGCCGCTGGGCGTCGTGCTGGCGCTGACCTTCATCGGCCTGCCGTTCGTCGTGCGCACCGTGCAGCCGGTGCTGGAGGACGCCGAGCGCGAACTGGAAGAGGCAGCCGCCTCGCTGGGCGCCTCGTCGCTGCAGACCTTCGTGAAGGTCGTGTTCCCCACCATCCTGCCGTCGCTGATGACGGGCTTCGCGCTGGCGTTCGCCCGCGCCACGGGCGAGTACGGCTCCGTCATCTTCATCGCCGGGAACATGCCGATGGTCTCGGAGATCACGCCGCTGTTCATCATCACCAAGCTGGAACAGTACGACTACACGGGCGCCACGGCGATCGCCGTCGTCATGCTGATCGTCTCGTTCATCATGCTGTTGACCATCAACCTGCTGCAGGCCTGGGCGCGCGGCAAATCGGGGAAATAAGATGAGTGCCTCCACCCGCCGCGGCGAACTGCCGACCGTATCCGACGTCCTCGAACCCGCCTGGGTGCGCTGGGCGCTGCTGGCCGTCGCGCTGGCGTTCCTGACCCTGTTCCTGTTCGTGCCGCTGGTGGCCGTCTTCACCGAGGCGCTGCGCAAGGGCTGGCAAACGTACGTGGAAGCGATCGTCGACGAGGACGCGATCTCCGCCATCAAGCTGACCCTGATCGCCGCCGGCATCGCCGTGCCGCTGAACCTCGTGTTCGGCGTGGCCGCGTCGTGGGCCGTGGCCAAGTTCGAGTTCCGCGGCAAGAGCTTGCTGCTGACCTTGATCGACCTGCCGTTCTCCGTCTCGCCGGTGATCTCGGGCCTGATCTACGTGCTGCTGTTCGGTGCCCAGGGCTGGTTCGGCGAGTGGCTGGCCGCGCACGACATCAAGATCCTGTTCGCGGTGCCAGGCATCGTGCTGGCGACGATCTTCATCACCTTCCCGTTCGTCGCGCGCGAATTGATCCCGCTGATGCAGGCGCAGGGCAGCGAGGAAGAGGAGGCGGCCGTGGTGCTGGGCGCATCCGGCTGGCAGACCTTCTTCCGCGTGACGCTGCCGAACATCAAATGGGGCCTGCTGTATGGCGTGATCCTGTGTAACGCCCGCGCGATGGGCGAGTTCGGCGCCGTCTCGGTGGTGTCGGGCCATATCCGCGGCGAGACCAACACGATGCCGCTGCAGGTCGAGATCCTCTACAACGAATACAACTTCGTGGCCGCGTTTGCCGTCGCTTCGCTGCTGGCGCTGCTGGCGCTGGTCACCCTGGCCCTGAAGACCTTTATCGAATGGCGCCTGCACGAGAGCCGTGCCGACGACACGAACGAACACTGAACACCGGAGCTCTGACATGACGATCGCAGTCAAGAACATCAACAAGCGTTTCGGCGACTTCATCGCGCTGAACAACGTGTCGCTGGACTTCCCGGCGGGCGAGCTGACGGCGCTGCTGGGCCCTTCGGGCTGCGGCAAGACCACGCTGCTGCGCTGCATCGCCGGCCTGGAGCACCCGGACTCGGGCCAGGTGCTGCTCGATGGCGAGGACGCCTCGGCACGCCACGTGCGCGAGCGCCAGGTGGGCTTCGTGTTCCAGCACTACGCGCTGTTCAAGCACATGACGGTGTTCGAGAACGTGGCCTTCGGCCTGCGCGTCAAGCCGCGCGCCGAGCGGCCCTCGGAAGAACAGATCCGTCGGAAAGTGAAGGACCTGCTGGAGCTGGTGCAGCTGGACTGGCTGGCCGACCGCTATCCGCCCCAACTCTCCGGCGGCCAGCGCCAGCGCATCGCGCTGGCGCGCGCGCTGGCGGTGGAGCCGCGCGTGCTGCTGCTGGACGAACCGTTCGGCGCGCTCGACGCGAAGGTGCGCAAGGAGCTGCGCCGCTGGCTGCGCCGCCTGCACGACGACCTGCACGTGACGTCGATCTTCGTCACGCACGACCAGGAAGAGGCGCTGGAAGTGGCCGACCAGGTGGTGCTGATGAACAAGGGCCGGGTCGAGCAGCTGGGCGCCCCGGACGAGGTGTACAACCATCCGGCCTCGCCGTTCGTGTACGGCTTCCTGGGTAACGTGAACGTGTTCCATGGCCGCGTGCACGACGGCGTGCTGGCCAGCGAAGGCGTGCACTTCGACGTGCCGGACCAGCACCGCGCCGTCCAGGACGGCAAGGGCACCGCCTACGTGCGCCCGCACGACCTGGAGATCGACCGCTACGAGCAGGGCGCCGAGGGCATCGTCGTCAAGCTGCGCCGTGCGCATGCGATCGGCCCGCTGGCCCAGCTGGACCTGGAGCGCACCGACAACGCCCAGCTGATCGAAGCGACCATCTCGAACGAACGCTTCCGCCACCTCGAACTGAAGGAGGGCGAGACGCTGGTCGTGCGGCCGAAGCGCCTGCACGTGTTCGTCGACGAAGGAGCCGCGATATGAACTTCCAACAACTGCGTTCCATCCGCGAGGCCGCGCGCCGCAACTACAACCTGACCGAAGTGGCCAACGCGCTGTTCACGTCGCAGCCGGGCGTGAGCCGCCAGATCCGCGAGCTGGAGGACGAGCTGGGCGTCGTCATCTTCGAACGCAACGGCAAGCGCCTGACGGGCCTGACGGAGCCCGGCAAGGGCATCCTGAAGATCATCGACCGCCTGCTGATCGAGGCGGAAAACCTGCAGCAGGCCAGCCTCGAATACAAGGGCCAGAGCACCGGCACCCTGACGGTGGCGGCCACGCACACGCAGGCGCGCTACGCGCTGCCGCGCGCCGTGCAGCACTTCCGCAACGCCTTTCCGGACGTGCGCATCGCGCTGCAGCAAAGCGCGCCGGAGCACATCGCCGAGTGGGTCCTGTCGGGCAAGGCCGATATCGGCATCGCCACCGAAGGCCTGTCGCAGTTTCCGGACCTGGTGTCGTTCCCGTGCTACCGCTGGACTCACCTGATCGTGGTGCCGGAAGGGCACCCGTTGCTGCAACGGACGCCAGTGCGGCTGGAAGACCTGGCCGAGTTCCCGCTGATTACCTACGACGTGGGCTTCACGGGCCGCGGCCACATCGACGACGCGTTCGACAAGGCGGGCGTGCGGCCGGACATCGTACTGACGGCGATGGACTCGGACGTCATCAAGCAGTACGTGGCGCTGGGCCTGGGCGTGGGCCTGGTGGCGTCGATGGCGTTCGACCATGGCCGCGACCAGGGCCTGCGCGCGATCGAGGCCTCGCACCTGTTCGCCGCCAACACGACCCGGCTGGCCGTGCGCCGCGGCGCCTACCTGCGCGCCTACGCGTACGAGTTCATCGCACAGTTCGCGCCGGAGTTGAAGCGCGGGGATATCGAGCAGGCGTTGTTGGGGGCCGAGGCGGCTTGAGGCTTCAAGGCGCAGGTTGGCATACAGAACCCAATACCGAAAACTGGGGTCAGACGGGGACGCCGAGTCCCGGCGGGTCTGACCCCGGCTCTTCGGGGTTCGTGGCCGAGGCAAAGTAAAAAAAACCGGTGACAGTCACCGGTTTTTTTTATGGCTGGCTTACCAGCTGTAGCCCACCTTGGCGTAGTAGTAGCGTCCATTGAACCCCGCCGGCGACCAGATGCTGTACGGGTAGATGCCGCCCACGTTCAGGTTGTTGGCCGACGTGGTCTTGTCCGGATAGCTGTCCGTCAGGTTGTCGATGCCGGCCGTCACGCGCCAGTTCTGGCCCAGCTTCAGGCTGGCCGACACGTCCAGCACCCACTGGCGGCCGTAGGTCTGGTCGAACGCCGGGTTGTTCTGCGGGACCGTGAACTTGCCGTACTGCGTGGCCTGCGCGTGCGCGCCCCAGCGCGGTGCCGTGTAGTCGATGCCGAGACTGAGCTTGTCCTTCGGCGAACCCACCGTCGTGCGCAGTACCGTCTGGCGGTCGATCAGCAGCAGGCCATTCTGCGTCAGCAGGGCCGGGTTGTCGGCGACGTGCTCCACTTCGTTCTTGTTGTGGTTGTACGCCAGCGTGAAGTCCACGCGGTCGCGGTTCGACAGGTCCAGACGATACGTGCTGACCACGTCAACGCCGGTCGTCTTGGTGTCGCTGGCGTTGGTGAAGTAGCGGCCCGCGCCCACCTGCACGCCCTGCAGCGCCAGCGCATTGCGCAGCGCTGGCGGCAAGGTCATGTTGGCCGACAGCGCGATGCGGTCGTCGACGAAAATGCGGTAGACATCGATGCTGGTGTTGAAGTTGCGTGTCGGCGCGAGCTGCAGGCCGATGCTGTAATTGCGCGCTTTTTCCGCCTTCAGCGGCTGCGAACCGATCGCGCCCGCGGCCGCGCTGTTGACGGCAAACGTGCCGGTCTCGATCGGCGTATTGACGCCGTTGATGACGGAGAAGTTGGTTGTCGTGATGGTGTAGAACTGCTGCGCCAGCGACGGTGCGCGGAAGCCCGAGGAGGCGGTGCCGCGCAGCGAGATGGCGTCGTTGAAGGCGTAGCGTGCCGAAGCCTTGGCGGACGTGGTGCTGCCGAAGTCCGTGTAGTGCTCGTAGCGGGTCGCCAGCGCGCCGGACAGCTTCGGCGTCACCTGCGCTTCCAGGTTGACGTAGGCGGACTGGTTGCTGCGGCTGTTCTTGCCCGCGTTGACGGGGCGGAAGCCGGCGAAGCCCTGCGCGCCGCTGCCCGTGTACGACGCCACGTCGCCGGCGCCGATCTCGTATTGCTCATGCCGCACCTCGATGCCGGTCGCCAGCGTCAGCGGGCCGCTGAAGGCCGCGACAGGAATTTCGCGCGCCAGGTCCAGGTTCGCCACCGATTGCGTGTTGGTCAGCTTGCCGAGGTGGAAGTGAGTGGGGCTCTCGGCCTTCAGGTCCAGGTTGGCCGTGTTGTCGATGTCGAGCCAGAAGCTGTTGCGGCCGTAGTCCACGCTGGCGTCCCAGCGCCAGCCGGCGACGTCGCCGCGCAGGCCGGCCACCAGCGACGCATCGGTCGATTCGCTGTTCTGCAGCGGCAGGAAACCTTGCGGGAACAGGGGCGAACGCGTGGACGTGCGCCACGTGGCCGCGGCTTCCGTCTTGCGCTTGCCGAACTGGCCGAACGCGTACAGGTCGGTGTTCTCGCCCACCTGGTACTGGGCGTTGAACAGCACATTGCGCGGCCTGGTATCGGAGTCGCCGTAGCGCTGTGTCACCTGGCCGTACAGCGGCTCTTTCGGATCGCGGAAATCGGCGCCGGCCCGGTTGGTCGGATCACGATCGGCCGCCTCGGCGGCCAGGCGCAGCCAGCCCTTGTCGCCCAGCGCGAAGCCGCCGGACGCCTTGACGGTCTTTTGCGTGCCGTCGCCTTCCTGGTATTCGCCAGAGCCCACTTCGACGTCGCCGCCGCGCGGACCCTTCTTCAGGATGATGTTGACGACGCCGGCGATGGCGTCCGAGCCATACTGCGCCGAGGCGCCGTCGCGCAGCACCTCGATGTGGTCGATGGCGGCCAGAGGGATCGCGTTCAGGTCCACCGGCGCGGAGCCGCGGCCGGAGGTGCCGTTGACGTTGATGACAGCCGACGTGTGGCGGCGCTTGCCGTTGACCAGCACCAGCACCTGGTCCGGCGCCAGGCCGCGCAGCTGCGCGGGACGCACGGCGTCGGACGCATCGGCGCCGGATGGGCGCGGGAAGTTCATCGACGGCAGCACGCGGGCCAGCACGGAGGCCAGCTCGGTGGAGCCGGTGGCCTGCAGCTCCTTGGCGCCGATGATGTCCACGGGCGACTCGGAGTCCGTGCTGCGGCGGTTCTTGGCGTAGGTGCCCGTCACGACGACGGTCTGCATGTCGCTGGCGACCGGTGCTTCCTGCGCCAGGGCAGGGGCCGCAGCGGCGGCGATCAGGGAAAAGACGAGGAGGGAATTCTGGTGGCGTGTGCTCATCATTAGCGTGAATGGTTATCGACCACGCTATCTTAATGGCCGATCACGCGCGCACGAACGATTGCAAAGCGCTTTGCTTATGAATATTTCGTATATAGATGAGTTTCCGAAAATCGGGGACAGTCCCCGATTTTTGGAAACATTGCCTGGAAAATGGGGTCTGTCCCCATTTTTCAGGCAACTGTCACTGCCCCGGATTCGGCAGGCTGGCATGGATCGCGTCCACCGCCTCCAGCACGTGTTGCGGCAGCTTGACGGAGTAGGCGTCGATGTTCTCTTCCAGCTGCGCCAGGGTGGTGGCGCCGATGATGGTGGAGGCGACGAACCAGCGCGAGTAGCACCACGCCAGCGCCAGCTGCGTCGGCGTCAGCCCATTGTCGCGCGCCAGTTGCGTGTACTGGGCGACGGCGGCCAGCACGCCTGGCCGCAGGTAGCGCGGGCTCCACGTCGGCGGGAAGATCGTCAGGCGGCCGTGCGCCTGCGGGTCGTCGTGGTACTTCGCGGTCAGCTGGCCGAAGGCGAGCGGGCTGTAGGCCAGCAGGCTGACGTCCGTGCGGTAGCAGGTCTCGTCCAGCAGGCTCGTTTCGAAATGGCGCGCCGTCAGGTTGTACAGGTTCTGGATCGTGGCGATGCGCGGCAGGCCCTTCATTTCGGCCTGCTTGACGAATTCACACACGCCCCAGCACGACTCGTTGGACACGCCGATGTGGCGGATCTTGCCCTCGTCGACCAGCTTGCCCAGCGCGGCCAGTGTGTCCTCGATGGCGACGGCTTCGCGCTCCTTGGCCGGCTCGAACGCGGTGGCGCCGAAGATCGGCACGTTGCGGCTTGGCCAGTGCAGCTGGTACAGGTCGATGTAGTCGGTCTGCAGCCGCCGCAGGCTCGCTTCCACCGCCGCGCGCAGGTTGGCTTCGTCGAAGTTCTGCTTGCCGTCGCGGATCCAGTAGGCGTTCGGGTTCGGCCCGGCCGCCTTGGTGGCCAGCACGACCTCGCTGCGCCGGCCGGTCTTCTTCAGCCACGTGCCGATGAAGCGCTCGGTCGAGCCCTGCGTGGCGGCACTCGGCATCACGGGATACATCTCCGCCGTGTCGATGAAATTGATGCCACGCGCCAAAGCCAGGTCCAGCTGGCTGTGCGCGTCGCTCTCGGTGTTCTGTTCGCCGAACGTCATCGTGCCCAGGCAGATGCGGCTCACCGCCAGGTCGGTGCGCCCCAGTTTGATCTTGTCCATGCTTGCTCCGTCAGGCGCCGCGCAGCGCCTCGGCGCAGTCGCGCACGAGGGCCGGGCCGGCGTAAATCAGGCCGCTGTACAGTTGCACCAGTTGGGCGCCGGCGGCGATCTTGGCCTGCGCGTCCACGCCGCGCATGATGCCGCCCACGCCGATGATCGGCAGCGCATCGCCCAGTTCCGCCTTCAACAGGCGGATGACCTGGTTGGACAGCTCGAACACGGGCGCGCCCGACAGGCCGCCCGCCTCGGCGCCATGCAGCATGCCCTGCACGGCGCTGCGCGACAGCGTGGTGTTGGTGGCGATGACGCCGTCGATGCGGTGGCGCACCAGCGCGTCGGCGATGTTCTTGACCTGGTCGCCGTCCATGTCCGGCGCGATCTTCAGCGCGATCGGCACGTAGCGCTTGTGCTGGTCGGCCAGACGCTGCTGGGCGTCCTTCAGCTGGGCCAGCAGGCCATCGAGCTCCGAGCCGCCCTGCAGCTGGCGCAGGTTCTTGGTGTTGGGCGAAGAGATATTGACCGTGACGTAGCTGGCGTACGGGTAGACCTTCTGCAGGCAGTACAGGTAGTCGTCGGCCGCGCGCTCGATCGGCGTGTCGGCGTTCTTGCCGATGTTCAGGCCCAGCACGCCGGCCTTGCTCTGGTAGAAGCGCGAGGCCTGCACGTTGGCGACGAACGCGTCGACGCCGCCGTTGTTGAAGCCCATCCGGTTGATGATGCCGTGCGCCGCCGGCAGGCGGAACATGCGCGGCAGCGGATTGCCCGGCTGCGCGCGCGGCGTGACCGTGCCCACCTCGATCGAGCCGAAGCCCAGGTCGGCCAGCGCGTCGATGTAGGCGCCGTCCTTGTCCAGGCCCGCGGCCAGGCCGACGGGGTTCTTGAACAGCAGGCCCATGACGGTGCGCGGGTCCGGCTTCGGCGGCTGCACGATGGCGCGCAGCAGGCCCGTCTTGGACAGGCGCTTCAGGTTGTTGAGGGTGAAATGGTGGGCGCGCTCGGCGTCCATCGAGAACAGCGCGGGACGCAGCAGGGAATACAGGAATTTGTCGGACATAAGGCGATCTGCAGGTGAAGTCCCGCCATTCTACCCGCACCGCCGGGCCGGCCTACGCCTGCAGCAGGCCCCACACGCCCTTGCGACGCGCCTCCAGCGGCTGGAACTTGATCTTGTAGCTCATCTTCGGGCTTTCCTCGATCCAGTAGCCCAGGTAGACATAGGGCAGGCCCAGCTCGCACGCCTGGGCGATCTGCCACATCACGTTGTACGTCCCGAACGACGCGCCCGGCACGTCCGGATCGAAGAAGGTGTAGACCGACGACAGGCCGTCCGACAGCACGTCGATGATGCTGACCATGCGCAGGGTGCCGTCCGGTTCGCGGAATTCGACCAGGCGCGTGTTCACGCGGCTTTGCAGCAGGAACTGGGCATACTGGTCGCGGCTGTCCTGGTCCATGCCGCCGCCCGCGTGGCGGGTGCTCTGGTAGCGCAGGTAGAGCGCGTAATGCTCGTCCGAGAACGACAGCGTGGCCACACCCGTCAGCAGGTTGTTGTGACGGGCCCAGGCCCGGCGCTGCCCGCGCGTGGGCGCGAACGCCTCGGCCACCACGCGCACCGGAATGCAGGCCTGGCAACCGTCGCAATACGGGCGGTAGGTGAAGATGCCGCTGCGGCGGAAGCCGTTGCGCACCAGCTCGGAGTAGACGTCCGCGTTGATCAGGTGCGACGGGGTCGCGACCTGCGAGCGGGCCTGCCGGGCGTCCAGGTAACTGCAAGGGTAGGGCGCCGTCGTGTAGAACTGGAGGGCCGCGAAGGGAAGGTCGTTTAGCTGCGTCATGCAGAACCTGTGATCAGCGTGGGCGTTTGTTGTGACTCTGGCACCGGGACCCGGTGCCAGCGCGCGATAACGTTGGACGTATCATAGCGCGTTCCGCCACGGGCATGTGTGCGGCCGCACACGAAGCGGCCGGGAAGCCTCTACGACGCCGCGACGAACGGCGGTACCGGCTGCCAGTTGCGGATGCGCGGCTTGGCGATCGCCTGGCGCAGGTGGGCCAGGAAGGCGGCGCGGGGAATGGGCGCGGCGCCCAGCGAGGCCAGGTGGCCCGTCTCCTGCTGGCAGTCGATCATCTGCACGCCTTGCAGCCTTAAAAAGTGCACGAGGTAAGCGAGCGCCACCTTCGACGCGTCCGTGACGCGCGCGAACATCGACTCGCCATAGAACATCTGCCCGATCGAGACCCCATAGGCGCCACCCACCAGCTCGCCATCGAGCCATACCTCGGAGGAGTGCGCGAAGCCGAGCGCGTGCAGGCCGGTATAGCCCTTGACGATGTCCTCGGAGATCCAGGTGCCGGGGCCGTCGCGTCGCGGCGCCGCGCACGCCCGCATCACCTGCTCGAAGGCGCTGTCGAAACGGACCTGCCAGCGCCCGTCCGTGCGGCCGCTTTTCTCGACCTTCTTCAGCGTCTTCTTCAAGCTGTCGGACACCTTGAAGTCGGCCGTCATCAGCACCATGCGCGGATCGGTGCTCCACCACAGGATCGGCTGGCCCTCCGAGAACCAGGGAAAAATGCCGTTGCGATAAGCCATCAGCAGCCGCTCCGGCGACAGGTCGGCGCCGGCCGCCAGCAGGCCCGGGGCCTCCGTTGTCAGCGCCTCGGATACGTCGGGAAACGGCGTATGCGTGCCGAGCCAGGGGATCATGGTGCGTCGGCGACGCGCATTGGGCGCGTGATGTCCTGGGTGTGGAAGCCGTAGCCACTGCTGGCCTGGCCCTGCTCGCGCATGCGGGCGCGGTCGGCAAAGAACAATTCCAGCGTCTGGCGGATCGTGGGGAATGCCAGGTCGTCCCATGGGATCTCGCTTTGCGTGAACATGCGCACGTCCAGGCTTTCCTCGCCGGGCGCGAAGTCCAGGTCGCGCAAGGTGGCCAGGTAGAACATATGGACCTGGTGCACGTGCGACACATTGATCAGGGCGAACAGCTGGCCCAGCTCGATGTTGGCGCCCGCTTCCTCTTCCGTTTCGCGCTGGGCGGCGGCGGCCGTCGTCTCGTTGTTTTCCATGAACCCGGCCGGCAGGGTCCAGTAGCCGTAGCGCGGTTCGATGGCACGCTTGCACAGCAGTACCTGCAGCTCGCCATCCCGTTCCCAGACCGGAATGGAGCCGATGACCATCTTGGGGTTCTGGTAATGGATCGTCGCGCACTGGGGGCACACATAGCGGGGCCGGTTATCGCCGGGGGGCACCATCAGCTCGACGGGGTGGGCGCATTCGGAACAGAATTTCATAGATCTCGTGTGTTGGCTGTAGGGACGCCAGCAAACGGACGGGGCCGGCATGATCGCGCGGCCCCGTGGCGAAGGCGTGTCCCGGTTTGTCTGATGCTTACTTTACACCGATTGGCGGCCATCGCGTACTGGTGCGCGGGCCATCGGCGACCCCGGCCACAAATAAATCCGTTCTATCATGCGCCAAGCGAGGATTGATATTGCCTAATGGCTGGCGTTGCCCTATAATACGTTCAACAGACGCGGGGTGGAGCAGTCTGGCAGCTCGTCGGGCTCATAACCCGAAGGTCACAGGTTCAAATCCTGTCCCCGCAACCAGATTCCGGAAGCCGTCATCAGCGCAAGCGATGACGGCTTTTTTGTCTTTGCAATATTGCTAAAATGTATTCATGTTTTCTTAATGTTCAGCGCGCTATACTGGGCCGCTGAAATGAACGGAACAGGGAATACGATGACCGCGGTATTTTCCACGACACGGCCACGCCGCTCCGGCGCGCTGTTCGCAGTCCTGTTTCTTCATCTGTGCATTGGAATCGTATGGTGGCGCGCGGTGGTTATTCGCGATGAGGCACCGATAAGCGCGCGGCTGGACGTGTTTTATGTGCTGCCCCAGCCAGCCGTTCCCCGGAAATCGCTCATGGCGCCGCCGAGCGAACATGCGGTAAAGCCGCCTCGGCCTTTGCCTGCCAAACCCGACATCCCGCGGCAGTCGGCTGCGATTCCTGCACAAGCAGATGCGCCACCCGAGACATCTGCCGAAGAGAAGACCGAAGCAAGAGTCATCGATACTGCCGCGTTAATCAGCATGGCCGGCCAGCTCGACAAACAATTACGCAAGCCGGACGAAAACCTGCTCTCAGGTGCGCAGGGTAAATCGCTGCGCGAGAAAATGGACGAGGCGTTCCGCGCCGCGCACCTGGCCGTCCCGCTGAAATGGTACGAAGCGGCCCGCGTCGAATTGTGGAGCGCGGAAAACGACCCGGCGAAGATTTACCAGGTCCGCACGGCTTTCGGTACCTATTGCCTGTTCTATGCCGATCGCCTGAAGAACCCGGACGCGCCGAGTCAGCCGCGCATGTCGGCCTGTCCGAAGCGCTTTTGAGCGAAACGTCACGGTCTTGTGCCAGAAGCTGGCGTGAACAAGCAAGTTTCCGGCATGTGCGGGCTGTAGTGGACCATGGATGAGGTCATCACTGCCTGTGCAGCGCGGCGCGCAGCCAGGCCAGCATGCCGTCGGTCATGCCGCGGCCGACACGCAGGAGCGGCTCGGTTTCGATGGCACGACGAAATCGCGGCAGCGTATCCGGATGATTCCCGACCATATCGTGGAACAGTTCCATCCATTGTCCGGCCAGCAGCTTGGCCTCGACATTATCCGGCGATGGCGTTGCTTTCATTTGTTGGCTGATGGCTTCGATCAGCGGCGGCCATTCGTGGGCGCGGGTCGCGTAATGGCGGCGCATTTGATTCAGTTCCTCGGGTGTCAGGTACTTCGCCCACGTGTCCAGTTTTACCTCGCCCATTGCCTGCGCCATGAAATTGCGCATTGCCGGGGTAATACCGCTGCTCTGCTGGATGGCTGGCTCACGCTCGTGCATGATATTGAGCCGCGCCATGATCGACGGATCGGCCCTGGTATCGCGGTCCAGCATCGTCATCCAGCGCAGCGCGAGCGTTTTCGTCTCCGGATTATCCGGTGCGCCGCCCGATTGCATCAGCGCGGACACAGCGTCCACCAATTGCCGCCATTCGGCCTTGGCATTGTTGTCGCTATACAGCGCCAGGTTTGCCAGCTCGTCTTTCGAGAAGTATTTTTCGTACATCGTCATCTGCTCCAGTGTGGTCAGCCAGGCAGCCAGGTCCGGTGTTTCTCCCGTCGCCAACAAACCGCGCATGAACAGTAATTGCTCGCGCATGCGCGCCGCCTCGCTGATCTGCCGGTCCAGGGCGGAAAGCTGGCGGTCGATAATGGCGGCGGAAGAAATACCGGCCCCGGCCAATAAGGAACCGATGTCGGCCAGCGGCATGCCGAACTGGCGCAGCGCCTGGATCTGGTGCAGGCGAGCGACGTCGTCGCGGCTGTACAGCCGGTACCCGGCATCGGAACGGGCCGATGGCGACAGCAGACCGATGTCGTCGTAATGGTGCAAGGTGCGCACGGTCAGGCCGGCGTGGCTTGCGAGTTGTCCAATCTTCAGCATCGGTGGCTCCCTTCGTCAGCTTCGTTGCCATCATGAAGGCTGACGTTGCGTCAGGGTCAAGCGCCGTCAGTCGTCATCGGTGGCCAGGCTGGCCCACAGATGGGCCGCCGCCATCGTACGGTGTGGTTGGTATTGCTGCAACAATTGTTCGGCGCGGGCGATGGATGGCTTGGGTTCCTCGCCCAGCAGACGCTGCAGCGCGGCGCGCACGGCCACGTCGCCGTGCAGCGAGCAGTCGGCGTGGCCGTAGCCGCGCAGCAGGCCGTAGTTGACGGTCCAGGGGCCGATGCCCTTGACGGCCAGCAGGCGCTGGCCGATCTGGTCGACAGGATTGTCCGGCCCTGGCGTCAGGTCCAGTTCGCCGCTGGCGACCAGCGTGGCAAAGCGCAGCAGGGTTTCCGCTTTCGCGCGCGAAAACTTGCGGCTGGTGAGGTCTTCGACCGTCAGCCGGGCAGCGTCGGGCGCTTCCGGGTAACACCACAAGCCGCTGCTGTGCTGGCGTCCCGCCTGCAGGATGAGGGTGCGGCGCAGCGCGATGGCAAACGCCAGGTTGATCTGCTGGCCGATGATGGCCCATGTCAACGCCTCGAACACGGTAGCGGATTGCACGATGCGCAAGCCGGGCCGGCGCCGCACTTGCGGGCCCAGCAGTTGATCCGCTTGCATCGCGGCCAGGAAGGGGGCCGGGTCGATGCGCAGGCCCAGGATGTTGAGCAGGGCGTCATGGACGCGCTGGCGCAGTGCCGGCGTCAGTGCGCCGTCCAGTTCGGCCGTGCACCGGATCGGGCCGCTGGCGCCGGCCAACGGCGCCCGCAGCACGACAGGCACGCCATCCAGCATGACACCCTTGCGGATCAGCTCGGGCGTGACCTGTTCGGCCACGCTTTCCGTGTCGCGGCGGTGGAATCGCAGCACGTCCTCGACGCGGTAGCCGGGCGGCAGGACGAGATCGAACGGTTCCGTCATACGGCTGCCCGCGTGCGCGCCCAGGCCGGGCGGTATCCCGTCACGAGTACCACGCCGGCGATCACCATCGCGGCACCAGCCAGCGTGTACCAGCCGACGACTTCCTGCAGGAACAGCACGCCCCACAGGATGCCGAACAGCGGGCTCAGGAACGTTACCGTCAGCGCGGACGTGGCACCGACGTCCTGCACGAGGCCGTAGTACAGCAAGTAGGCAACGCCACTGCACAGTACGCCCAGCGCCACCGCGGCGGCCAGGATGCCGGGCGCGGGCAGCGCCGGCTGGGGAAACATGAAAAGGGATGGCAACGTCAGCAGGGCACCCGCCCACATGCTGCCGTGCGCATTGGAGAACGGCTCGACGGCCGGGGCCGATTTCGCATACACGGTGGCGATGCCATAGTTGAACGGTGCCAGCAGGGCGGCGCCGATGGCCAGCAAGGCGCCATCTTGCGTGCTGAGCCGGTCCATGCCCACGAGCAGCGCAACGCCCAGCGTACCCAGCACCAGGCCCAGCAGCACACGCGGGCCGACCATATGGCGCTGCCAGACGGCGGCAATCATGGCCGCCCACATTGGCGCGGTGGCATTCAACACGGACAGCAGCGAGGCTGACAGCGTCTTCGCCGCATAGGCGAACAGCACGAACGGAATCGCGGCATTGAAAAGGCCGAGAATCAGGTAGTGCTGCCAGTACTTGCGCAAGTGCAGCGACTTCTTCAGCACCAGCGCGATCGCGGCCAGGAACAGCGCGGCAAACACGACGCGCAACTCGATCAGCCAGCCGGGCCCCAACACGGGTGCGGCGATGCGCATGAAGAGGAAAGAGCCGCCCCAGATGGCGGCCAAGAGAAACAGACGGAGCAGGTTGGTAGTGGACATAGAATATTGTTATGGCCGCGCCCGTGTCCCACCACGGGGTCAGTCACCAAAGTGAGACACAAGCTCGGCTGTAGTACGGCTCAGCCCGTGTCTCGAAATGGTGACTGACCCCGCGGTGGGACACAAGCTCGGCTTTGGTCGGACCCAGATGTTGACACGGGCTCGGCCGTCTTGCCAGCTGGTTCCTGCTTTTGAATTATGTTTGCAGCGTGATGGCGCAGGCGGAAGTGCCGGGCGCTTCCAGGGCGGCGGCATGGTTGACCTGAAGCTCGCGAGGGACGCCGTTCTTGACCGCCGTCATTTCGGCCAGGATCGAGATGGCGATCTCGGCCGGGGTCTTGCTGCCGATGTAGAGGCCGACGGGGCCGTGCAGGCGGTCCAGCTGGGCCGGTGTCAGGTCGAACTGCAGCAGGCGCTCGCGCCGCTTGGCGTTGTTGGCGCGCGAACCGATCGCGCCGACGTAGAATGCGTCCGACTTCAGCGCTTCCATCAGCGCCAGGTCGTCCAGCTTCGGGTCGTGCGTCAGCGCGACGACGGCGCTGCGCCTGTCGAGCTTCATTTCCAGCACCAGGTCGTCCGGCATCGCATGCACCAGGCGCACCTCCGGCAAGGTCCAGCCGCTGCGGTATTCCTCGCGTGGGTCGCACACGGTGACGTGGTAGTCCATCGCGCTGGCGATCTGGGCGACAAAGCGCGACAGCTGGCCGGCGCCGATGATCAGCAGGCGCCAGCGCGGGCCGTGTTGGGTGACGAGCGCCTCGTCCGTCAGTGTCAGCACGGCGCTGGCCGCGGCCTTGTCGAGGGTGACCGCGCCGGTGCGCAGGTCGACGCGGCGCTCGACCAGCTGGTGCTGCTCGAGCCGGCCCAGCAGTTCGGCGATCCGGCTGTCGGGACCCAGCGGTTCGATGGCCAGCTCGATGGTGCCGCCGCAGGGCAGGCCGAAGCGGTGCGCTTCGTCGGCCGTGATGCCATAACTGACGATTTCCGGCAGCGTGCGGGTGATGCCTTCGCTGCGCACGCGCGCGATCAGGTCGTCTTCGATGCAGCCGCCCGAGACGGAACCGACCACGCGGCCGTCGTCGCAGATGGCCAGGGTGGCGCCGATCGGGCGGGGGCTGGAGCCCCAGGTCTTGATGACGGTGACGAGTTCGCAGCGGTGTCCCGCGGCGATCCAGGCGGCGCTGGTCTTGAGTACTTCGAGGTCGATGCTGTCCATCGGCAAACTATACTATGGCCGCCGAAAGCATGTCGGGCTGCTAACGAACGCGGCCGCAGATCAGTTTCATGGCGCCATCGTAGCGGCTGCCGGGCTCGACAGCTTCGGCGTCGAAGGCCTCGAATTTGTACGTGCCGACGATCTCGCCCTTGGCCATCGGCTCGGGGTAGAACAGCTGCGATTGCAGGGTGACGGTGCGGGCCTCGCAGTCGTACAGCTGCTGGGCCCGCACGGACAGGTATTGCTTGCCGTCCGGCGCCGACTGCGGCTTGCGGAACGATTCCAGGGTCCAGGCCTTGCGCCCGCCGTCCACTTTGCGGATCGACGCCTTGTCCACGTACAAGGTGCCGTCCTTGTCCGTGCGCACCTTGGTCCATGGCGCGGCCTGGGCCGCCAGCGGCAGGCACAGCAAGGACAGCAAGAGCGCGGCCAGGCGGCGCATCACGGCACCAGCCGCTTCTTGGCCGCCTGCTTGGCGCGGATCTCGGCCACGATCTTGTCGTTGAACACCACGCGCTGGCCCAGGTTGGGATGGATCGCCGTGTAGCCGTTCAGCACGGAGGACGGATATTGCGAGGCCAGACGCTGCCAGAAGCTGTTGTATTGTTCGATCGGGTAGCCGGCGCGGGCCAGCATGTACAGCGCCAGCTTGTCCGCCGCCGCTTCCATGTCGGCCGGCAGCGGCCGGATGCCGGAGGTGCCGATCAGCAAGGTCAAATCGGGCCGGACTGACGTCAGGTTGTCGATCATGCTGCCGATCGTGGCCGTGTTGCGCAGGCTGGCGGCATGGCCCAGCACGTTGTGGGCGATGTCCTTCGCCAGGACGTAGGCGATGGCCTCGTCGGTCTGGGCGAAGTTGATCATGCCGCGGGTGACGGCCACGCGCGAACCGTCGGCGTAGGAATTGACGTTGTCCGCATTGCCCAGGTCGACACGGATGGCGCAGGCGCGCGTGACCGGCACGCGCAGGACCTGGTTGTTGCCGTCGCGCGCGATCGTCATCGACAGCTGTGCCCGTTTCGAGACCAGGGGACCGAACACGGCTGCTGCCTTGGTCTCCGCGCCGGGTCCCGTGGGCAGCGGGCGGCCATCCGCCGCGACCAGTTCGTCGCCCTTGCGCAGGCCGGCGCGCGCGGCGCCGCTGCCGGCCAGCACGCCGGATACCTGCAGCGTGTCGCCATAGCCCAGCACGGCCTCGGCCGCATCGGCGTACTCGCCCGGGTAAGACCATTTGTTCTTGGCGGTGAAGCCCAGCAGGCTGCGCGCCTGCGTACGGCACAGCTCTGCGTTATTGATCAGGATGGGGGCCGCCACACGGTACAGACGGTCCTGCAGCGTCACCATCGAGCGCACGGCATCGCGCGCCGCGACCATGCGCGGCGTCACGAGCGGTGCCTCGGGGGCCGCCGGGGCCTGCTCCACCACGGGCGGCAGGCAGGCAGGGGGTGTTGTTGCGCAAGCCGAAAGCAGCAGGGCCACCGTCAGGGCGGCCAGCGTGGGCCGCGTGGTTGAAATGATGCGTGGTGCGACGGTTCCTGCCATGAATCCTTCCTTCGTCTCTGTTATTAGTGTTTGCCGGTGCTGCCGAAGCCGCCTTCGCCCCGCGCACTGTCACCGAATTCCTCCACCACGTTGAAGCCCACCTGCATGACAGGGACGACGATCAGCTGGGCAAGACGCTCCATCGGGTTCAGCGTGAAGCTGCTCTGCCCCCGGTTCCACGTCGACACCATCAGCTGGCCCTGGTAGTCGGAATCGATCAAGCCTACCAGATTCCCAAGAACAATGCCGTTCTTGTGACCCATGCCGCTGCGCGGCAAGATCATCGCCGCATAGCCGGGGTCGCCAATGTGGATCGCCAGGCCGGTCGGCACCAGGACCGTCTGGCCCGGCTCGATCGTGATGGGCGCGTCCAGGCAGGCGCGCAGGTCGAGACCGGCACTACCGGGTGTTGCATAGGCCGGCAGCTGGTCCTGCATGCGCGGGTCGAGGATCTTGACGTCGATGGATTTCATTTATTGGAAAAGCGAATGCTTATTGGTACGTTTGGAAATTTCGGAGATCAGCTGGCGAGCCAGGGTCAGTTTGTCGGCGCGCGGCAGGATCGTATGGCCGTGCTCGTCGAACAGGATGATCGTGTTGTCGTCGGCGCCGAAGGTGTGGTGGCCGATATTGCCGACCAGCAGAGGGATGCCCTTGCGCTCGCGCTTGGCCGCGCCGAACTCCACCAGGTTTTCCGACTCGGCGGCAAAGCCCACGCAGTAGGGATGGCCGGCCAGCGTGGTGCGGGCGGCGATCGTGGCGAGGATGTCGGGGTTTTCTTCGAACTCGAGCGTCGGCGCGGCATCGCCGTTCTTCTTGACCTTTTGCGCGCTGGGGTTCTTCACGCGCCAGTCGGCCACGGCCGCGACGGCGATGAAGACGTGCTGGCCGTCGATGGCCGCGTTGACGGCTTCCATCATCTGGCGCGCGCTTTGCACGTCGATGCGCTGCACGCCGAACGGCGTCGGCAGTGCCGTCGGGCCGGAGATCAGCGTGACCTCGGCGCCGGCCTCGCGCGCGGCGCGGGCCACGGCATAACCCATCTTGCCGGACGATAAATTGGTAATGCCGCGCACGGGGTCGATGGCCTCGAAGGTCGGGCCGGCCGTGATCAGGATGCGCTTGCCTGCCATGACTTTCGGCTGGAACGCGGCCACGATTTCCTCGAGCAACTGCTCGGGCTCGAGCATGCGGCCCATGCCGGTCTCGCCGCAGGCCTGCTCGCCGGCGGCCGGGCCGACGATGCAGATGCCGTCCTCGCGCAATTGCTGCGCATTGCGCTGGGTGGCCGGGTTGGTCCACATCTCCACGTTCATGGCCGGCGCGACCAGCAGGGGCACGTGGCGCGGGCGGGCCAGGCACATCGTCGACAGCAGGTCGTCGCAGACGCCGTGCGCCAGCTTGAACATGAAGTCGGCGGAGCAGGGCGCGATGACGATGGCATCGGCGTCACGCGTCACGTCGATGTGCGCCATATTGTTGCCCACTCGCGGGTCCCACTGGCTCGAATACACGGGCTTGCCGGACAGGGCCTGCATCGTCACGGCGGTGATGAAATGCAACGCGGCATCCGTCATCACGACCTGGACGGAGGCGCCTTCCTTGCTCAGGGCGCGGCACAGTTCGGCGGCCTTATAGCAGGCCACGCCCCCGGACAAGCCGAGGACGATCTTCTTACCAGTCAGTTCCATGGCTGCTCCAGCAGGTCAGGTTATTTGTATTTCACTTGTTAACGCGGCGCAGCTCGTCCAGGATGAACAGGGCGGCACCGATGCAGATGGCGCTGTCGGCGATGTTAAATGCCGGGAAATGACCCAGGCCGCGCCAGTGGAAGTCGAGGAAGTCGATCACGTGGCCGTAGGCGATACGGTCGATGACGTTGCCGATGGCACCGCCCAGGATCAGGGCGAGGGCCCAGCAGAACATGCGCTGGCCGGCATGCTTGCGCAGCAGATAAATGATGTACAACGCCGCGCCGATACCGATCGCCGTGAAGAAATAGCGCTGCCAGCCGGACTCGTTGGACAGGAAGCTGAACGCGGCGCCGCGGTTGTACGCCAGCACCAGGTTGAAGAAGTTGGTAACGACCAGTTCCTCGCCGTATTTGAACAGCTTGGTGATCGTGATTTTCGACAGCTGGTCGAGCAGGATGACGACGGCGGCAATGCCCAGCCATGGCGTCAGGCTGCCGGAAGGTTTGCTGGAAAACGTTTTTTTGCTTTTGGCCATGGGATGACTTTGTTTGTTGCTTCAAAAATGGGGTCTGTCCCCATTTTTGAAGCAATGTTTCTTGTTACGCGTACTGGCGCGGCTCGCCGGCGCCGAACAGGTTGCTGTGGCAGCGCCCGCACAGCGTCGGGTGGTCGGCGTGGCTGCCCACGTCGGCGCGGTAGTGCCAGCAGCGCTCGCACTTGGTGGCATCGGACGCCACGACGCTGACCGCTTCGGCTTCACCGGCCGCCGCTTCGACAGCGGAGGCCAGCGACGTGATGAACACGTATTTCAGCTCGTCTTCCAGGCTGGCCAGCAGCGCGTACTTGTCACCGGACGCCTTGATCTCCAGCTCCGCCTGCAGCGAGGAGCCGATCGCGCCGGACGCGCGCAGCTCTTCCAGGCGCTTCGTCACGTCGGCACGCACCGCGAGGATGACGGCATACTTCGCCAGCAGCGCTTCGCCGTCGGCGATCGCCGGCAGTTGCCACCACGTCTGCGTATAGATCGTCTCGTCCGACGCCGCGTAGGCTTCGGCGCCGGCGAAGTGGGACCATGCTTCCTCGGCCGTGAAGGCCAGCACCGGGGCCAGCATGCGCAGCAGGCTTTGCGTGATGTGCCACAGCGCCGTCTGCGCCGAGCGGCGCGCCTTCGAGTCGACGGCCGTCGTGTACAGGCGGTCTTTCAGGATGTCCAGGTAGAAGCCGCCCAGGTCTTCCGAGCAGTAGTTCTGCAGTTTCGAGACGACCGGGTGGAACTCGTAGTTCTCGTAGTGCTGCTCGACGGCGCGCTGCAGCACGGCCAGGTTGGCCAGCGCGTAGCGGTCCGTTTCCAGCAGCTCGTCGATGGCGACGGCGTTCGTCTTCGGATCGAAGTCGGACGTGTTGGCCAGCAGGAAGCGCAGCGTGTTGCGCAGGCGGCGGTACGATTCCGTCACGCGCTTCAGGATCTCTTCCGAGATCGACAGCTCGCCCGTGTAGTCGGTCGAGGCGATCCACAGGCGCAGGATGTCGGCGCCCAGCGAGTTCGAGATCTTGTCCGGTGCCAGCGTGTTGCCCAGCGACTTCGACATCTTCTTGCCTTCGCCGTCCACCGTGAAGCCGTGCGTCAGCAGCGCCTTGTAGGGCGGCTGGCCGTTCAGCATCGACGAGGTCAAGAGCGACGAGTGGAACCAGCCGCGATGCTGGTCCGAGCCTTCCAGGTACAGGTCGGCCGGGAAGTGCGATTGCTCCAGGTGCGAGCCGCGCAGCACGGTCTGGTGCGTGGTGCCGGAATCGAACCACACGTCCAGCGTGTCCTTGTTCTTCACGTACATGGCGGCGTCCGCGCCCAGCAGCTCGGCCGGGTCCAGCGCCAGCCAGGCATCGATGCCGCCCGCCTCGATGCGCTTGGCCACTTCCTCCAGCAACTCAGGGGTGCGCGGGTGCAGCTCGCCGGTTTCCTTGTGGATGAAGAAGGCCATCGGCACGCCCCACTGGCGCTGGCGCGACAGCGTCCAATCCGGACGGTTGGCGATCATGCCCTGCAGGCGCGCCTGGCCCCAGTCCGGGAAGAACTTGGTGGCGGCGATGCCTTCGAGCGCCGTTTCGCGCAGGGTCGGGCCGCCGTCGATCGGCTGCAGGTCCATGCCGGCGAACCACTGCGAGGTGGCGCGGTAGACGATCGGTGTCTTGTGGCGCCAGCAATGCATGTAGCTGTGGTCGAACATCTTCAGCTCGAACAGGGCGTCCGCCTCGCGCAACGCTTCGCAGATCGGCTTGGAAGCTTCCCAGATCGTCATGCCGCCGAACAGCGGCAGGGTGGAGACGTACTTGCCGTCGCCCATCACCGGCGTCAGGATCTCGTCGTCCTTCATGCCGTGCTTGCGGCAGGAGATGAAGTCGTCCAGGCCGTAGGCCGGTGCGGAGTGGACCACGCCCGTACCGCTGTCGGTGGTCACGTAGTCGGCCAGGTAGACCGGCGAATAACGGTCGAAGAAGGCGTCGCGCGCATGCAGCGGATGCTTGAAGCGGATGTTTTCCAGCTTGGCGCCCGTGGTCGTGGCGACGACGCTGCCTTCCAGCTTGTAGCGCTGCAGGCAGGACTCGACCAGGTCGGCGGCCACGATCAGCATGTCGCCGCCGCGGTTGGTCTGCACCAGCGCGTACGTCACTTCCGGGTGCACGTTCAGCGCCTGGTTGGACGGGATCGTCCAGGGCGTCGTGGTCCAGATGACGATGAAGCCGCGCTCGCCCGGCAGCTTGTCCAGGCCGAAGGCCGCGGCCAGTTTGTCATGTTCGGCGAACGGGAAGCCGACGTCGATGGCCGGATCGCGCTTGTCCTGGTATTCCACTTCCGCCTCGGCCAGCGCCGAGCCGCAGTCGAAGCACCAGTTGACGGGCTTCAGGCCGCGGTAGACATAGCCCTTTTCCAGCAGCTTGCCCAGCGCGCGCAGCTCGTCGGCTTCGTTGCGGTAGGCCATCGTCATATACGGGTTGTCCCACTCGCCTAGCACGCCCAGGCGGATGAAGCCGGCACGCTGCTTGTCGATCTGCTCCAGCGCGTAGGCGCGCGCCTTGGTCAGCACTTCGGCCGTCGGCAGGTTCTTGCCATACAGTTTCTCGATCTGGATCTCGATCGGCATGCCGTGGCAGTCCCACCCTGGAACATAGGGCGCGTCGAAACCGGCCAGGGTGCGCGACTTGATGACGATGTCCTTCAGGATCTTGTTGACGGCGTGGCCCAGGTGGATGTCGCCGTTGGCGTAGGGCGGGCCGTCGTGCAGCACGAATTTCGGCCGGCCGGCCGCCGCCTTGCGGATGCGCTGGTAGATCTTCTTGTCCTGCCATTGCTTGACCCAGTTCGGCTCGCGCTTGGCGAGGTCGCCGCGCATCGGGAAGGGCGTTTCGGTCATGTTGACCGGGTACTTGCTGGCCGGCTTGGCGTCGGCCTTGTTCGGTTTGTTATCGGACATGTGCTTGGATTCTCTGATACATATATAGGGAGTGACGGGCGGCAGGGGGCTTGGCGCCACTCAAATTCGGTCGGTGGCCGTGATGGCGCCGCTGCGCTCTTCGGGCTGGGCGCCACGGGTGGCGAAATAGGCGCGCGCGGCGGCCGCGTCGCGGTCGATGGCGCTCGTCAAGGTCGGCAGGTCGACGAACTTTTCCTCGTCGCGGATCTTGTGCAGGAACTCCACCTTGACCTGCTTTCCGTAGCAATGGGCGGCGAAGTCGAAGATGTGCACTTCCAGCAGCACGCGGCCGGCGTCCTCGACGGTCGGACGCACGCCCAGGCTGGCGACGGCCGGCAGCGGCGCATCCGCCAGGCCGTGCACCTGGACGATGAAGATGCCGCCCAGCGCGGGCCGGTGCGGCACGCGCAGGTTCAGGGTCGGATAGCCGATCGTGCGGCCCAGCTTGGCGCCATGGATCACGTGGCCGGAAATCGAGTAAGGGTGGCCCAGCAGCTGCTCGGCGTGGGCAAAGTCGCCCTGCGACAGCGCGGTGCGCACGGCCGAGGACGAGATGCGGATATCGCCGTTCATCACCGTTGGCAGTGCCTCGACGTGAAAGCCGTGACGCCGGCCCGCTTCCATCAGCATGGCGACATTGCCGGCGCGCCGGGCGCCATAGCAGAAGTCGTCGCCCACCATCAGCCATTTGACGTGCAGGCCGTCCACCAGCACGCGCTCGGTGAAATCCTGCGGCGACAGCGAGGCGAACGAATCGCTGAAGTGCTCGACGATGACGCGGTCGATGCCATTGGCGGCCAGCGAGCCGAGCTTGTCGCGCAAGTTGGCGATGCGCGGTGGCGCTTTCGACATATCGCCCGCCTTGTGGGCAAAGAATTCACGTGGATGGGGCTCGAACGTCATCACGGCAGCCTCCAGGCCCAGGCCGTCGGCCGCCGCGCGCACCCGCGCCAGCAGCGCCTGGTGGCCGCGATGGACACCGTCGAAATTGCCGATGGTGAGTGCGCAGGGCGCACGCGCCGCTGCGTTGGGTAATCCGCGAAAAACCTTCATGAGGATATCGAGCTCGATTTCTGTTGCCTGAACCAGCGATTATACGGAACGTTTGACCATTTCACATATGGAAATGCCGCAGCGCACCAGCCGGCGGCGCATGCCTGTCTCTCATCCAAGATCAACGACCGGGGTTAGACCCGCCGGGTCTGACCCCAGCTTTTGGCATTTGGGTGGAAAATAGCCTGTGGCGCGCGGTTGGTTTCTGATTCCAAAAAAAAAGCGCCACCTGCAAGGCAGGCAGCGCTTTCGCGATGACGAGAGCCGTTTTTACATCGGGTTGTTGATGTACAGCGTCCAGTAACGGGCCAGTTCGGCCTCGCCAGCCGTACCCTTGACGTTCTTCAGGGCAGCCAGCGCAGGAGCCTTCTTGCCCGCATTGTAAAGGCCGATACCGTAGTGCAGCTTCTGCTCTTCCGGACGACGGGCCGTACCCAGCTTCATCGCCTGTTCCATCAGCGGAATGCCCTTGTCGGCCTTGCCGCCGGAAGTCAGCGCGTAGCCCATGTTGAACAGGCCGTCGGAATCCTTTTCCTTGATCAGGTTGGCTTCCTGGGTCGCCTGATTCGCCGTCTGGTCGGCCAGGGTCTTGTTGGCCAGATCCTTCAGGCGCTGGTGGCGGGCGGCGTCGGTGCCGGTGCCCAGGGCGCCTTTCTTGTAGCCGGTGTCGATGATCTTGATGGCTTCAGGCGCGTTGCCGGCCTGCAGTGCCAGCTGGGCCATTTCCATGAACTCGGATGGCTTGGACAGTTGGCCCAGGGCCAGCTTCAGGCGCATCACGTCCAGGTTCAGGGTCGACGAGAAGCCCGGCTTGCCCTGCACGCGGTTCAGCAGGTCGGCCCAGTACGATGCCTTCGGATACTGGCCAGCCAGCTTTTCCAGGGTCTGCACATAGCCTGCCTTGTCGTTCTGCTTCAGCTGGATATTGGCCAGCATCTGCAGGTTTTCCTCGCTCTGGCGGCCTTGCGACAGCTCCTTCGCCGCTTCGGCATAGCGGCCGCTGATGAAGTAGGTCTGCGTCAGCAGTTGCTTCATCGTGGCATTGTTCGGGTTGTCCTGCAGCGACTTCTGGATCCAGGTGATCGCCTTCGGGTAATCCTTGGCGCGGTAGTACATGCCGGCCAGGCCTTCCGTGAACTTCGGCTTCTCGGCGGCGGACAGGCGGCCGGAGTTGATCAGCGTCTCGAAGGCGCGGATGGCGGTATCGTTGTCACCAGCACCGGCAGCGGCGGCGGCGCGCACGCGCTCGATCTGGTATTTCTCGAAGTCGCTCTTGCCGCCGACAGCGTCGGCTTCCTTCAGTTTGGCCAGCGCTTCGCGGTTCTTGCCGGAGCTGACGAGGCGCTGCGCTTCCTGCAGCGGTTTGCCCACTTCGGCGCGCACGGTGTCGGCGGCGTAGGCCGCGGGCACCAGGCCAACCATAGGCGCTGCTGCGGAGAAACCGAGGGCGGCCATTGCAAGGCCGAGATGAGCGAGACGGAACTTGGACATAGGCGAGATTTCTTTCATCAAAAAAACGAATAGGCAGGATAACCTGCCTATCGGGGAAAATAAAGAGACGCACTCCAGGAAGCTCCGCGGGGTGACGCACGATCCGTGCCAGGCTGGGTTGCACGCTGCGGATACGGCATACAGCGTGCGGTTCAGGCGGTCACTTCGGTGCGGACAGCGAACTTCCTTGATCCCATTACTGGAACTGTTCGTTGCCGACCAGACCGATCTTGGTGACACCCAGGCGCTGGGCCGCGGCCATCACGCCTGCCACGGACTCGTAGTTGACCAGCTTGTTGGGACGCAGGTGCACTTCCGGCTGATCAGCCTGTGCCGCCACGTTCATCAGCTTTTGTTCCAGTTGAGCACGATCCGGAACCACGGCGCCATCCCACAGGATCGTGCCGTCGAAGTCCACGTCGATCTGAACGACCACCGGTTCTTTCGTCGGCGGCGGTGGGGTACCCACCGGCATGTTCAGGTTCACCGAGTGGTTCGCCTTTGGAATCGTGATAATCAACATAATGATCAGCACCAGCATCACGTCGATGAGCGGTGTCATGTTCATTTCCATCATTGGTTCCGGATCCGCATTGGGAGCGGCGCTGCCCGAACCGACATTCATACTCATGGGTGTGTTCCTTTTGAAAGACTGCCCGGCCAGCCGATTGGAGCAGGCGGCCGGGCAGGAGCCTTACATCTTGTCAGGCGGTTCGGTGATGAAACCGACCTTCTGGATGCCAGCGCGCTGAGTCGTGAAGATCACGCGGCCGATGGACTCGTACTTGGCTTCCTTGTCGCCACGTACGTGCACTTCCGGTTGCGGCATCTTCACAGCCTCGACCTTCAGAAAATCGAACAACTCATTCGTGTCCCGCATTTTCTTCTGATTCCAGTAGATGTCGCCATCCTTGTTGACAACGATGTTGACATTTTCCGGCTTCGTCTGGATCGCCTGGTTGACCTCTTCCGGCAGCGAAATCTTCTGCAGCTTGAGGACCACCGGGCTGGTGATCAGGAAGATGATCAGCAGAACCAACATGATGTCCACGAGGGGCGTCGTGTTGATCTCTGACATTACCTGGTCTTCGCCTCCGTTATCGGAGCCTACGGACATCGACATGGTATTAGCCTACTTTTTTGGCTGCGCGAGCAGCGGAGTCAGCGGTGGACATCGCGCCGGAGATCAGCACGGAGTGCACGTCGGCGGAGAACGAGCGGATTTCTTCCATGGCCGACTTGTTGCGACGCACCAGCCAGTTGTAGCCCAGAACGGCAGGAACTGCGACTGCCAGACCGAATGCCGTCATGATCAGTGCTTCACCGACTGGACCTGCAACCTTGTCGATCGATGCGTTACCGGTCATACCGATGTTGGTCAGCGCGCCGTAAATACCCCACACGGTACCGAACAGACCGATGAACGGTGCGGTCGAACCAACGGTTGCCAGGAACGACAGGCCGTCTTGCAGACGCGACTGGACTTTGTCCACGGCGCGCTGGATCGACATCGTCACCCAGGTCGACAGGTCGATCTGCTCCAGCAGGGCGCCGTCGTGGTGGGCGGAGGCCTTCAGGCCGGTTTCGGCGATGAAGCGGAATGGCGAGCCTTCAGCCAGCGTCGAGGTGCCAGCGGCAACCGACGATGCTTTCCAGAACTTGGCGTGGACGTCCTTGGCTTGACGCATGATCTTCATCTGGTCCAGCAGCTTGGCGATAATGATGTACCAGGAACCGATCGACATGATCGACATGATGACGATCGTGCCTTTTGCGACCCAGCCGGAGTGCCACACGGCCTTGATGCCGAATGGGTTCTCGACTTCTTCCTTGCCGGCGGCGTCGCCGTGACCGGCTGCCGCGTCGGCTGCCGGAGCGGCCGCGTCCGTTGCAGGTGCTGCCGGTGCTGCTGCCGCATCCGCTGCCGGAGCTGCCGCAGGTGCGTCAGCGGCTGCCGGGGCTGGCGCGTCGGCCAGGGCCGGTGCGCTCACCAGGGCGGTTGCTGCGGTCACCGAGAACAGCACAGCGGCCAGTACAGCGGACAAACGGGTATTCTTAAACATGCTTCCTCCAAAATGATAAAAGATCAGTTCGCTGAACGTAACGCCAACGAAATTGCTAGTTGAGACACTGTCTCGGTTGGTTTATTCCAGCGTCCAGACGTACTGCATACTCTGCCAGCCCTCTTGCGGCTTGCCGTCAACGGTGGCGGGCTTGAATTTGCATTTACTGATACCTGCTACCGCGGCCTTGTCCAGGTCACGGAAGCCACTGGACTTCACGACCTCGGAGCCGGCGACGCGGCCATCGACGCCAATCAGGAACTTCAGCGTTACCGTACCCGTTTCTTCGTTACGCAGGGAAGACTTCGGCCATTCCGGTTTCGCGCAAGTGCTGAAGTCGACCACTGCCGGCGTGCGTACTGCCTGTGCCGGAGGTGCCGGCGGCGCCGGTGGTGCTGGCGGTGCTGGCGGGGTCAACTGGTTCGTTGCCGGCTTCACGTTGGTCGCGTTGGCGATCACGTTCTGCGGTGGCGGCGGTTGCTGTACGTTCACTTCGACCGGAGGAATGAATGGTGGCGGTGGAGCCTTCATTTCTGGCGGTGGAGGTGGCGGCGGCAACTCTTTCGGTGGAGGAGGAGCGACCTCCTCGATGATCTTGGTTTCAACCGGCTCGACCATTTTATTGATCATCCGTTTGCCCAAGCCTGACACGATCCCGTACGCAGCCACAATGTGCAGGGCTACCACTATGACGATGCCGGTATAGTTCTTCTTGACCTTCCCGTTATCACTAAAATTCATGCCTGCTTTCTCCAATCCTACTCTACTTGAACCCCCAAAATGGCGACACAAAGCTACAGCCGCATCCGGGACGTCGGCGAATTATACATACGAATTCTTCATTTTACATAGAATTTTGATCTCCAAAATCCGGTTAAATTTCATGCCTTTAGCGCACTTCCGCGAAGCTTCGGCGCACCGTTCTGGCGCAGCTTCCAGGCCCGTCCGGCACGGTTCCCGAAGCGATCGGCGACGGGCACCGAATAGTTTTCGGATGGGCCAAAAAACAGAATATTCTGAGCCTACCATTGCAATTCAATAACGTAAAATTCGGTCAACTGTGTTTCCCTCCAGTAAGCGGCTCAGCAGCTTTGAAGGCCGAATAAGTATATGCAAAAAGCGTGCACATGCGCGTTCCGCAGATGGTTTTTGATCAACTTTGAAAATCTACTACATCTTTTGGCATAGGTAGTGGCCTGACCGGGCGGGGCAATCTTGCATTTTTGGTCAGGCCGCCTGGCTCGGCAGGTCAATGCTTGTCATAGTGGCACGAGGCGCACTTATATCTGGCAGGCGCTGCGCCACAATGGTGCAGCGGCGCAAAGTCCCCTGGATGAAAAAGTAATGAATCCGAGACGGCTGAGTGGGCGATGTCCAAGATTTGAGACTGGATCGGCCCCGTGCAGGTTCGAGTGCGAACCCCAGCACGAGTCCTGGGTCGGACCCGTCGGGTCCGACCCAGGCATTTTACTGTCGGGTTGAATGCTGGCGGCGGCCCCGGCCTTTGCGATCCAGGGAAACAGGTGACTATTCCCGGTGATGCCGACGTCAGATGATGCGCCCGCGCTTCTCGCGCTTGCACTCCAGTGTGCTGATCAGCTTGCCCTCGGGCGAGACGGTGTCGAGGTGGACGTCGAAGCCCCACAGCCGCGCCACGTGCTTCAGTACCTCGTGCGCCTGCTGGTTCAGCGGGCGCCGGTTGAACTGCGTGTGGCGCAAGGTCAGCGCACGGTCGTCGCGGGTGTTGACGGACCAGACCTGGATGTTCGGCTCGCGGTTGCCCAGGTTGTACTGGTCGGCCAGCTGCTGGCGCACGTAGCGGTAGCCCATCTCGTCGTGGATGGCCGAAACGTTGAGCTTCTCGTTCTTGTCATCGTCCAGCACGGCGAAGAAGTGAAACTCGCGGATCAGCTTGGGCGACAGGTACTGGGCGATGAAGCTCTCGTCCTTGAAGTTGCGCATGGCGAAGTCCAGTGTCTTCTTCCAGTCGCTGCCGGCGATGTCCGGGAACCATTCGCGGTCTTCCGCCGTCGGGTTTTCGCAGATGCGGCGGATGTCCGTCATCATCGCGAAGCCCAGCGCATACGGGTTGATGCCGTTGTAATACTGGCTGTGCACCGGCGGCTGGTAGACGACGTTGGTATGGCTCTTCAGGAACTCCATCATGAAGCCGTCGCCGACGACGCCCTCGTCGTACAGCTGGTTCAGGATCGTGTAGTGCCAGAAAGTGGCCCAGCCCTCGTTCATCACCTGGGTCTGGCGCTGCGGGTAGAAGTACTGCGAAATCTTGCGCACGATACGCACCAGCTCGCGCTGCCACGGTTCCAGCAGCGGCGCGTACTTCTCGATGAAATACAGCAGGTTCTCTTCCGGTTCCGGCGGGAAGCGGGTCGGCGCCTGCGCCACCGCTTCCTCTTCCTCGCGGCGCGGCAGGGTGCGCCACAGCTCGTTCACCTGCGACTGCAGGTAGGCCTCGCGTTCCTTCTGCCGCTGCTGCTCCTGCGCCAGCGAGAGCTTGGCCGGCCGCTTGTAGCGGTCGACGCCATAGTTCTGGATCGCGTGGCAGGAGTCCAGCAGCAGCTCCACGGCGTCGATGCCATGGCGCTGCTCGCACTCGGCGATGTAGTTCTTGGCGAACACCATATAGTCGACGATCGCCTCGGCATCCGTCCAGGTGCGGAACAGGTAGTTGCCCTTGAAGAAGGAATTGTGGCCATACGCCGCGTGGGCGATGACGAGCGCCTGCATCGTCAGGCTGTTTTCCTCCATCAGGTAGGCGATGCAGGGATTGGAGTTGATGACGATCTCGTACGCCAGGCCCATCTGGCCGCGCTTGTAGCCTTTCTCGGTGGCCAGGAAGTGCTTGCCGAACGACCAGTGATTGTACGAGACGGGCATGCCGACGGACGTGTAAGCGTCCATCATCTGCTCGGCCGTGATGATCTCCAGCTGGTTGGGGTAGGTGTCCAGGCCGAAGCCCTGCGCCACCCGCTTGATCTCCTCGTGCGCCTGTTCGATCAGCTCGAACGTCCATTCCGACTGCTCCGGCAAGGCGCGCGGGTGGGGCGGTCGTTTCATCATCTGGTTCATTTTGGCTGCTTCTTGAACAGTTCACGGAACACCGGGTAGATATCGGCCGGCGTGACAATTTTCTGCATCGCGAAGTGCGGGTGGTGGTCGGGCACCTGGGCGTACTGCTCCCACAGGTTCTGCGGCGGCCCGTCCGTGATCTCCACATACGTGTAGTACTGCACCTTCGGCATGATCGTATTGACGAGCAACTGGCGGCACAGCACCGAGTCGTTGTCCCAGTTGTCGCCGTCCGAGGCCTGCGCCACGTAGCTGTTCCACGAGCCGGCGCCGTAGCGCTCGTCGATGATCTTGTTGAGCAGGTTCAGCGCCGACGACACCACGGTGCCGCCCGACTCGCGCGAATGGAAGAACTCGTGCTCGTCCACCTCGGCCGCCGCCGTGTGGTGGCGGATGAAGACGACCTCGATCTTGTCGTACACGCGCTTGAGGAACAGGTACAGCAGGATGAAGAAGCGCTTGGCGGTGTCCTTGCGCTGCTCGTCCATCGAGCCGGACACGTCCATGATGCAGAACATCACGGCCTGCGTCATCGGCTTCGGTACCTTGATGCGGTTGCTGTAGCGCAGGTCGAACGGGTCGATGAACGGGATCGCCAAGAGGCGCGTATGCAAGTGGTGGATCAGCTTCTTCAGCTCGACGACGCGGGGCGCGTCCAGCGGCGCACCGTCCAGCAGCAATGTTTCCAGTTCCTGTTCGGCCTCGGCCAGTTGCCGGCGCGACGGCCCGCCGACGGCGATGCGCCGGCCCAGTGCGCCGCGCAGCGAGCGCAGCACGTGGATGTTGGAAGGCGTGCCGGACACGGTATAGCCGGCGCGCTGGGTCTTGAAATCGGTGGTGGCCGTCAGCTGGGTCTTGACGAGGTTGGGCAGCTCCAGGTCCTCGAAGAAGTAGTTCATGAATTCTTCGCGCGACAGCTCGAAGATGAAGTCGTCTTCCGTGGTCTGGTCGCTGTTGCCGGCCTTGCCGCGGCCGGCGCCGCCACCGCCCTTGGGCCGGGCGATCTGGTCACCCTTCTGGTATTCCTGGTTGCCGGGATTGACCACTTCCCAGACGCCGCCATGGGCGTGGCCAAAGCTGGGCTCGTTCACGTCTTTGACGGGAATGGAGACTTTCTCGCCATTTTCGATGTCGGTAATCGAACGACCCTTGATGGCGCGCCCGACGGCGTCCTTGATCTGGCTCTTGTAGCGCCGCAAGAAACGCTCGCGATTGACCGCGGATTTGTTCTTGCCTTGCAAACGACGGTCGATGAGGTAAGTCAAATGAAACCTCCTGCACAGCTGAGAATCCGGTGGCGCGGCCAGCGCGGCGCCATTGTCGCGCGCGGCGCTGGCCTGAACTTATTATCGCACCGCCGGCGTTACGACGACTTCCGCACACGCAGATACCACTCGCACAGCAGGCGCACCTGCTTCGCGGTGTAGCCTTTTTCCACCATGCGCGCGACGAAGTCGGCGTGCTTGTTCGCGTCCTCCGCGCTGGCCTTGGCGTTGAACGAGATCACCGGCAGCAGCTCCTCCGTGTTGGAGAACATCTTCTTCTCGATCACGGTACGGAACTTCTCGTAGCTGGTCCAGGCCGGATTCTTGCCGCCGTTGTTGGCGCGGGCGCGCAGGCCGAAGTTGACGATCTCGTTGCGGAAGTCCTTCGGATTGCTGATGCCGGCCGGCTTCTCGATCTTCTCCAGTTCGGCGTTCAGCGATTCGCGGTCGAAGCTTTCGCCGGTGTCCGGATCGCGGTATTCCTGGTCCTGGATCCAGAAGTCGGCGAACGTCACGTAACGGTCGAAGATGTTCTGGCCGTATTCCGAGTAGCTCTCCAGGTAGGCGGTCTGGATTTCCTTGCCGATGAAGTCGACATAGCGCTGCGCCAGGTGCTCCTTGATATAGGAGAAGTACTTCTGTTCCGTCTCCGGCGGGAACTGCTCGCGCTCGACCTGCTGTTCCAGCACGTACAGCAGGTGCACCGGATTGGCCGCCACTTCCGTCGAGTCGAAGTTGAACACTTTCGACAGGATCTTGAACGCGAAGCGGGTCGACAGGCCATTCATGCCTTCGTCCACGCCGGCGTAGTCGACGTATTCGTGGATCGACTTGGCCTTCGGATCGGTGTCCTTCAGGTTTTCACCGTCGTACACCAGCATCTTCGAGAAGATCGACGAGTTTTCCGGCTCCTTCAGCCGCGACAGCACGGCAAACTGCGACATCATGCGCAGCGTGCCCGGCGCGCATGGGGCCTCGGCCAGCGAGGAGTTGCGCAGCAGCTTCTCGTAGATCTTGACCTCGTCGGACACGCGCAGGCAGTACGGTACCTTGACGATGTAGATACGATCCAGGAACGCCTCGTTGTTGCGGTTGTTGCGGAAGCTCTTCCACTCCGACTCGTTCGAGTGCGCCAGCACGATGCCGTCGAACGGGATCGCGCCGAAGCCCTCGGTGCCCTTGTAGTTGCCTTCCTGCGTGGCCGTCAGCAGCGGGTGCAGCACCTTGATCGGGGCCTTGAACATCTCGACGAATTCCATCAGGCCCTGGTTGGCCAGGCACAGGCCGCCGGAGTAGCTGTAGGCATCCGGATCGTCCTGGGCATAGTCCTCGAGCTTGCGGATGTCGACCTTGCCGACCAGGGAGGAGATGTCCTGGTTGTTCTCGTCGCCCGGCTCCGTTTTCGAGATGGCGACCTGCTTCAGGATCGACGGGTAGCGCTTGACCACGCGGAACTGGTTGATGTCGCCATTGAACTCGTGCAGGCGCTTGACCGCCCACGGGCTGGGGATGTTGCGCAGGTAGCGGCGCGGGATGCCGTAGTCCTCTTCGAGGATGACGCCGTCTTCGGCCTCGTTGAACAGGCCCAGCGGCGACTCGTTGACGGGCGAGCCCTTGATGCAATAGAACGGCACCTGTTCCATCAGCGACTTGAGCTTCTCGGCGATCGACGATTTGCCGCCGCCGACGGGACCCAGCAGGTACAGGATCTGCTTGCGCTCCTCCAGCCCCTGCGCCGCATGGCGGAAGTAGGAAACGACCTGCTCGATCACTTCCTCCATGCCGTAGAACTCGCGGAACGCGGGATAGATCTTGATGACCTTGTTGGCGAAGATGCGGGACAGCCGGGTGTCGTTGCGCGTGTCGACGAGGGTGGGTTCGCCGATCGCGGCCAGCATGCGTTCCGCCGCCGTCGCGTAGGTCAGCCGATCTTTCTTGCAAAGCTGAAGATATTCGGAAAGGGACATTTCCTCTTCCCGGGTGCGCTCGTACCGTGCTGCGTAGTTGTCAAAGATGGTCATGTGCATGTCCTCTGATGTAAACCTACTCGTCACGGGCCTTCGATCAAACTGCCGGGGCGGCGGCTGCCGGCCTGCGGTGCCCGTCATGCGGCCGGTAAGCCACATGACTGCGCTGTTGGCCGGAGCCGGAACCGGTCCCGCCTGGCGCCATGTCTCGAAGAGCCCTACTGTGGTCGGCAGTCGTCGCGGCTGGCTGCTGGCCTGATCCTGGGTGCAAACTCCTTTTGTTGTTTGTTCTTGTCGCGGCTTGGTTCGGGTACGGCTTGCGCGTACCGGCCGGATTTTTTATTGGCCGTGCCGTGGGAGATGGCGCGGCGTGCGTGTGTGTACGTATAAACGCATCTTACGCTTGTGAAATTAATTATTGCTCCAATGGTGCAGGAAGTCAAAACATTATCCGGCATCGTCAAAACCCGTCCCAAGCGATTGATTACGAAAGAAAAAGCCTGCCCACCCACACCGCTCACAGTACTGTTGCCAATTTCTTCACGCTTGCCGCCACAGTAGCATGGTTGCTAAAGCCGTGCTGAACACCGCACAAACCGTGCGCCGTGGCATGGCCGGCTCAAGGCGGCCGTCTTGCGCTAAGATGCCGGGAAAGCGTTGCGATTTTGTCCGCACCTTCGCTCAGAAAAAGGAAACTCCATGAACACCCAACTGCTGCACATCGTGCGCAACATGCCAAAGGCGGAACTGCATATCCATATCGAGGGTTCGCTCGAGCCGGAACTGATTTTCGCGCTGGCCGAACGCAACGGCGTCCAGCTCGCCTATCCGTCGGTGGACGCGCTGCGCGCCGCCTACGACTTCAAGGACCTGCAGTCCTTCCTCGACATCTATTACGCCGGCGCCAGCGTGCTGCTGAAGGAACAGGATTTCTACGACATGACGGCGGCCTACCTGGCCAAGGCCAAGGCCGACCACGTGCGCCATGCCGAGATCTTCTTCGACCCGCAGACGCACACGGCGCGCGGCGTGCCGATCGGCGACGTCATCGACGGCATCCACCGCGCCTGCCAGGAAGGCCCGATCAGCGCGACCTTGATCCTGTGCTTCCTGCGCCACCTGTCGGAAGAGGACGCGCTGGCCACGCTGGAAGCGGCGCTGCCGTACCGCGACAAGTTCATCGGCGTAGGCCTGGACTCTTCCGAGGTCGGCCACCCGCCCGAGAAATTCGCGCGCGTGTTCGCGCGCTGCCGCGAGCTGGGCCTGCACCTGGTGGCGCACGCCGGCGAGGAAGGCCCACCGGCCTATATCGAGACGGCGCTGGACGTGCTGCATGTGGAGCGCATCGACCACGGGGTACGCTGCCTGGAGGACGCGGCGCTGACCCGCCGCATCGCCGCCGAGAAGATGGCGCTCACCGTGTGCCCGCTGTCGAACATCAAGCTGCGCGTGTTCGACACGATGAAGGAACACAATCTGCTGCAACTGCTGGACGCCGGCCTGGTCGCCACCGTCAACTCCGACGACCCGGCTTATTTCGGCGGCTACCTGAACGACAACTTCGTCGCCGCGTTCGAGTCGCTCCCGCTGGGACTGCAGCATGCGCACGAGCTGGCGAAGAACAGCTTTGCGGCGTCGTTCCTGGAACCGGCGAAAAAGCAGCAATTCCTCGATGAGGTGGACGCCTACTTCGCGGCGTTCAACGTCGTCTAAGCAATGCTGCGCCTTGCCCTGAACATGACGGCGCGCGACTGGCGCGCCGGCCAGTTGCGCTTCCTGCTGGTCGCGCTGGTCGTGGCCGTCGCGGCGCTGTCGGCCGCCGGCTTCTTCATCGACCGCCTGCGTGCCGGCCTGAACCGCGACGCCTATCAGCTGCTGGGTGCCGACCTGGTCGTCGCCACCGACCAGCCCACGCCGCGGGCGTGGCGCGACGAGGCGACCAGGCGCGGCCTGGTGCAGACCGGCACCACCGTGTTCCAGAGCATGGCGCAGGCGGGCGAGGGCGAGGCCGTGCAGTCGACCCTGGTGTCGCTGAAGGCCGTCGGGGCGGGCTACCCGCTGCGCGGCCGTGTGAAGGTGACGACGAGCGTCGACCAGGCGCTCGACAGCGTCGGCATGCCCGCTGCCGACATCCCCGCACCCGGCACGGTATGGCTGGACGCGGCCGTGCTGGAGAAGCTGCAGACGCAAGTCGGCGCCTCGCTGCGGCTGGGCGACCGCACCTTCCGTATCGCCCAGTTGATCGCTTCCGAGCCGGACCGTGGCAGCGGCTTCGCCACGTTCGCACCGCGCGCGATGATGCGGCTGGACGAGCTGGCCTCGACTGGCCTGGAACAGCCCGGCGCGCGCATCACGTACCGGCTGCTGCTGGCGGCGAACGGTGCCCAGGGCGCCGAGGGCGCGCAGGCGGTAGCGGCCTATGCCGACTGGTTGCGGGCGCAGGTCAAGGCGGGCAATGTGCGCGGCGTGCGTATCGATACCTTGCAGGATGGGCGTCCGGAAATGCGCGAGACGCTGGAGCGGGCCGACCAGTTCCTCTCGCTGGTGGGCCTGCTGTCGGCGTTGCTGGCGGCCGTGGCTGTGGCGATGGCCGCGCGCCGCTTCATGCAGCGCCACCTGGACGCCTGCGCGATGCTGCGCTGCCTGGGCCTGACCCAGCGCGAGGTGACAGTCATGTATCTGCTCGAATTCCTGCTGGTGGGGCTGGCCGGCAGCCTGGTCGGTGTACTGGTGGGCTTTGCCGGCCATTACGTGTTGCTGGAAATGCTGGGACGGCTGGTATCGGCCGACCTGCCGCCGGCCACGTTCGCCCCCGCCTTGCAGGGGCTGGCCGTCGGCATGCTGCTGCTGGCCGGGTTCGCGCTGCCGCCGATCCTGCAACTGCGCAATGTACCGCACAACCGCGTGATCCGCCGCGAGCAGGCGGCGCCGCAACCGATGGCCCTGGCAACCTACGGCCTCGGCCTGGGCACCTTTGTCGTGTTGCTGCTGTGGCAGGCCGGCGACGTCAAGCTGGCCCTGCTGACGGCGCTGGGTTTCCTGGCCGCGTTCGGGCTGTTCGCACTGGCCGGCTGGCTGGGCCTCGTGGCGCTGCGGCACGTGCGCGGCAGCGTGAATCACCAGGCCTGGCGATTTGCCGTCACGTCCCTGCGGCGCCGGCCGGGCGCCACCGTCGTGCAGGTGGTGTCGCTGGCGCTGGGGCTGATGGCGCTGCTGCTGTTGACCGTCGTGCGCGGCGACCTGATGGGCGCGTGGCGCAATGCCACACCGCCCGATGCGCCGAACCATTTCGTCATCAATATCCAGCCCGACCAGAAGGACGAGATCGCTACCAAGCTGCGCCAGGGTGGCGCGCTGCCGGCGCCTTTGTACCCAATGATCCGGGGACGGCTGACGGCCGTGAACGGCAAACCGGTCACTGGCGACACCTACACGGATGAGCGCGCACGTGGTATTGCCGAGCGCGAGTTCAACCTGTCCACCATGACGGCGGTGCCGGCGCAGAACGACATCGTCCAGGGCAAGTGGTTTGCCGACGGCCCCGGCGTGGCCGAGGCGTCGGTCGAGGCGGGCATGGCGGAGACCTTGAACCTGAAGCTGGGCGACACGATGCGCTTCGACGTGGCCGGCTCGCCCGTCGAGGCGAAGATCACCAGCCTGCGCAAGCTGAAGTGGAGCTCGATGCGGGTCAACTTCTTCGTCATCGTCAACCCGGCCGCGATGGCGGACGCGCCGCGGACCTGGATCACCGCGTTCCACCTGCCGAAGCAGGCGGCGCGGTTGGCGAGCGCGCTGTCGCGCGACTTTCCCAACCTGACCGTGGTGGACGTGGGTGGCGTGCTGCGCCAGATCACGGCCGTGCTGGAACAGGTCATCCGCGCCGTCGAGTTCCTGTTCGCGTTCACCCTGGCTTCCGGCCTGCTGGTGCTGTACGCGGCGCTGATGGGCTCGCAGGACGAGCGCACCCGCGAGGCGGGCTTGCTGCGCGCGCTGGGCGCGACGCGGCGCCAGCTGTCGCAGGCGCAGCTGATCGAGTTCCTGCTGGTGGGTTCCCTGTCGGGCCTGCTGGCCGCCAGCGGCGCTGCCGCCATGGGCTGGGGGCTGGCGAAATACGTGTTCAAGTTCGACTGGACGTTCAACCCGGCCGTGTGGGCCGCCGGCCTGGCGGCGGGGGCGCTGTGCGCGATCGCGGGCGGCTGGCTGGGCCTGCGCAACGTCCTGAACCAGCCGCCGCTGCAGACGTTGCGCGAAGCCTGACCGAAACAATTGCCGGAAAAATGGGGACAGACCCCATTTTTCCGGCAACTTTGTTCATGCTGCCAGGTCGCACGGCGGGTGCCGTGAGTTGAGAAACTCGCTGAACGGGTAGACCGGGCTGTCCAGGTAGTGGCCCGGGAACTCGAACAGGGCCCAGTAGTAGCGTTCGCGCCCTTGCAGCACTTGCGGCGCGCAGCAGTAACGATGCCACTGCTCGCCGGCGGCCGTCGAATACATGCCGGCGCCCGCTTCGGGCGGGAAGAACGGCAGCACGCGGCGTTCCTGCAGTGCCGTCAGCAGCGATTGCGGTGCGTCGTTGTCGCGCGCTACCTCGTATTGTGCATGCATGCCTTGCTCCGTTTCGATCACCATCAACGTGGCGCGGCCATGCTGGTCCAGGAACAGGATGCCGGTCGGGCTCGAGTGCAGGTAATGCTCGACGAAGCCGTGCTTGGTGTACAGCTCACGCACCAGGCCCGCCATCGTATTGCAGCGCAGGAAAGAGTAGTCGTGCAGCGACAGCAGGTCGCGCAGCGTTTCCGCCTGGTCCACGAAGAAGGCCCGCTGCATGGCCAGGATCTCCTGCTCGAGCCGGTCCAGCGCGTCGTCGTCGCTCTTGCGGATGAAACGGTCGATCAGCCCTTCGTTGAAGGCGTTGACGGCGATTTTCTCGTCGGCCGCGCCCGTGAACAGGATCTTCTTGCACGGCAGGTACTCGATCTGGCGGCAGAACTCCACGCCGTTCATCTGCGGCATCGAATAATCGACCACCAGCACGGACGGGATCGTGAAACGGTGATGGCTGGCGCATAAATCGTGGATGCGGCGCACGTCCACCGCCACATTGGGCTGGTCGGCCGTCTGGTTCAGGATGTCGAAATTGACGTGCAGCGGCAGGTCGGCGCGCCGTGTGCTCGCAGTGAACCAGTCCAGTGCCATCGTGGTGTCGTGAAACGTCTTGCTGGGCAATAAGGGATCGAGCTGGAATGACAGGCTCTTCAGAAACGAGTCGCTGTCATCGACCAGGACGGTGGTGGTGGGGTGGGCGAAAATCGGAAGTCTCATGGTTCACCTGATGGCACATTGGCGCGCTGGACGGGGAATTCGAGCACGAAGATGGCATAAGCGCTTTCGCGTGACACGCAGCGGATGCGGGCATTCCAAGCATGCATGATCTGGCGGCACAAGGCCAGCCCGACGCCGGTCCCGTTGTGCGCCGGATACGCGTAGAAGCGATGAAAAATAAACGGCTGTCGACGTGCGGCAATGCCGCACGCGGTATCGATAAACAACAGCCGGGGCGGCTTGCGATTGCCGTCCACGACGATGCGCACGCGGCCCTTGCCCGCCCGGTGGATCGCCTTCAAGGCGTTGCGCAGCAGGTTGAGCAGAATAACAACCGTCAATTCGTATTGCCCAGCAAAACTGAAATTGGCCCGCACGTCCACCGCCACCGTGCTGCGTTGTGCCGGGCTGGTGAAGGGATAGCGCCGCAGCACCGATTGCACGGCGTCGGCCATCGAGACGGATTCGGACGGGTCGAGCCGGCGCCGCACCGCGTTCGCGCTCAGCAGGAACAGGTCGATCAGGTGGTTCATGTGGCGCACCTCGTACTGGATGCGCGTCATGGCCTGGCGCACGTCGTCCTGGGCGCCACTGCCCGCCGTGTCCGCCTGCAGCATGCGTGTCAGGCCGCGCACGTTGGCGTCCATGCTGGCCAGCGGCGTGCGCATCTCGTGCGCCACCGCGCCCAGCCCTTCGCCCATGCCGGCCAGCTTTTCCTGTTCCAGCGCGGAACGCCCGACGCGGGCGGCGTACAACAGGCCGATCACGAACGCGTGCACGGGCAGTTGCTGCAGCGCAGCCGCGGTCAGAATCGTATTGCCGCGGCCGTGCAGCACGACGCAGGCGCATGCCAGCAGCGTGCCGATGGCGTAGGCGCGCAGGGCCAGCTGGGTGGGAAAATGAAACAGGGCCACTGTCGCGACCGTCAGCCACTGGGCCCATGCCGCCGCCGCGTCGTTCATCAGGAACATATAGGTGCTGAAGAACGGCAGCTGGAAGGCGACGGCGATCGGCACGTACAGTTCGCAATAGCGCGGCCCCATCCGTTCGGCCGCGATGCCGGCGGCACCGACGGCCGCGCCCAGCGCGCGCAGCGCGGGGCTTTCGAACGGCTGCGGGAAGACCCACGTGTTCAGTGCGAACTGGAGGGAATGGACCAGCAGGGCAGCCCAACCCAGCACGAGCGCCTGCACGGCAGAGCGCTCGCCGTTGCGGTGGCGGCGCAACTGGGCGGCGAAAAACGTGCCGGCTTTGCGTTCGAGGCGATCGTCGCGCATGGCGGTATTAACTCCTGACAAGCGTTCATCTTCCACCCAAACTCGTCTGTCTTGAGCGGTATCGGAAATCCGCTTGATCTACATCAATCGCACTGTGCAGTAAGGTATCATGGCGTTCATGAACGAAACACGCACGCTTTACGACATCATCGGCGGCGCGACCAAGCTGCGCGAAATGGTGGACCGCTTTTACGATCTGATGGAGCTGGAGCCGGAATTCGCCGGCATCCGCGCCATGCATCCGCCGGCGACGGATGGGTCGCGCGACAAGCTGTTCTGGTTCCTGTCCGGCTGGATGGGTGGGCCCGACCTGTATCAGGAACAATTCGGCCACCCGCGCCTGCGTGCGCGGCACCTGCCGTTCGCTGTCGGCACGAGCGAGCGCGACCAGTGGCTGCGGGCGATGGCCTGGGCCATGGAAGACGTCGGCATCGCCGAGGACCTGCGGCTGCGCCTGATGCAGTCGTTCTACCAGACGGCCGACTGGATGCGCAACACGCCGGGTTGAATACCCGGGACAGACCCCTGCTTTGAGAAAAAATTGCCGGAAAAATGGGGTCTGTCCCCATTTTCGTGGATGCTGTATATTTCCACAGTACTTATGACTGTGGAAATGACGATGGAACTCTATTTGCTGCTGGGCCTGACCCTGCTGATCCTGCTGCTGCAAGTGGCACAGCTGCTGCGCCCGCGCGCCGGCGGCGACATCGGCGAGCGGCTCGACCGCGTCGAGCGCGAGGTGCGGCTGCAGCTGCAGGCCACCGCCCAGGCGCAGCGTCAGGAAATGACGCACACGCTGGCCCAAAGCCATGCGGCCACCGTGCAGCAACTGGACGGCATGCGCCGCCAGATCGAAGTGCTGACGGAATCGAATGCGCGCCGCCTGGCCGAAGTGCGCATGACTCTCGAAACCCGCATCCGCGACCTGCAGACCGATAACGGCGCGCGCCTGGAGGAAATGCGCCAGACCGTCGACGAGAAACTGCATGCCACGCTGGAATCGCGCCTGACGGAATCGTTCAAGCAGGTCTCCGACCGCCTGGAGCGGGTGCACCAGGGCCTGGGCGAGATGCAGCAGCTGGCGCTGGGCGTGGGCGACCTGAAGCGCGTGCTCACCAACGTCAAGACGCGCGGCACCTGGGGCGAGGTGCAGCTGGAAATGCTGCTGGAGCAGGTGCTGACGCCTGACCAGTACGCCAAGAACGTCGAGACGGTGGCCGGCACCAATGCCCGCGTCGAGTTCGCCTTGAAGCTGCCCGGCATGAAGGAGGGCGGCGCGCCCGTGTGGATGCCGATCGACGCCAAGTTCCCGAAAGAGCAGTACGAGCGCCTGCTGGAAGCGGCCGAGCGCGCCGACGCGGACGGCGTGGCGGCGGCCGGCCGCGAGCTGGAACGGGCGGTGCGCAACGAAGCGAAGACCATCGCGGAAAAATACGTCTGCCCGCCGCAGACGACGGATTTCGCGATCCTGTTCCTGCCGACCGAAGGCTTGTACGCGGAAGTGATGCGCCGCCCCGGGCTGGCCGACGAGCTGCAGCGCGTCAACCGCATCAGCATCGCCGGGCCGTCCACGCTGACGGCGCTGCTGAACAGCCTGCAGATGGGCTTCCGCACGCTGGCGCTGGAGAAACGCTCGTCGGAGGTGTGGCAGGTACTGGGCGCGGTGAAGACGGAATTCGGCAAGTTCGGCGACGTGCTGGCCGCAACCAAGACCACGCTGGAGCGCGCGGCCAAGAACATCGAGTCGGCCGAGGTGCGCAGCCGCCAGATGGCGCGCAAGCTCAAATCGGTGGAGGCGCTGCCGGCCGAGGCGGCGCAGATGCTGCTGGGCCGCGAGCTGGAACTGCCGGAAGGGGACAGCTGAGTTCGTGTCCCACTTTGGTGACTGACCCCGCGGTGGGACACGGGCCCATCCGTATGCCACGTCTTATATGGCCGAGCCCGTGTCTTAATTTGGTGACTGACACCGTGGTGGGACACGGGCTGGGCCGTGGCTAGATCAGCCCTTCGAACAGCAGCACGTCGACCAGGTCGCCCGCCGCCACATTGCCCTGGTGGTCCGGCAGCACCACCATGCAGTTCGCTTCCGCCATCGAGCGCAGGATGCCCGAGCCTTGCGAGCCGGTGATGCGCACTTCGCGCGCGCCGTCCGCAGTGACGCTCAGGATGCCGCGCTGGTATTCGGTGCGGCCCGGCTTCTTGCGGATCGGGCCGAACGAACGGGCCTGCACCAGCAGGTCGTCGTTGGCGGTGGCGCCCATCATGCGCAGCAGCGCGTGGCGGGCAAAGAAGTAGAACGTGACCATCACGGCGACCGGGTTGCCTGGCAGACCGAACAGGAACGCGCTGTGGCCGTTCGAACCGATCTTGCCGAAGGCCATCGGGCGGCCCGGGCGCATGCCGATCGTCCAGAACGTCACGTCGCCCAGCGTGGCCATGATCTGCTTGGTGTAGTCGGCCGCGCCCACCGAGACGCCGCCGGACGTGATGACGGCGTCCGCGCTCTCGCAGGCGTCGCGCAGGGCAGCTTCCAGCGACGCCGGGTCGTCCTTGACGATGCCCATGTCGACCAGCTCGACACCCAGGCGCGTCAGCATGCCGTGCAGGGTGTAGCGGTTGCTGTCGTACACGCAGCCGGGCTCGAGCGGTTCGCCGATCGAGCGCAGCTCGTCGCCGGTCGAGAAGAAGGCCACGCGCAGTTTCCGGCGCACGGGCACCTCGGCGATCCCCAGCGACGCGATCAGGCCCAGGTCGGCCGGACGCACGATCTTGCCCGCCTTCAGCGCCGGGCTGCCCGCCATCAGGTCCTCGCCCTTGAAGCGGCGGTTGTCGCCCGTTTTCACGGTGCGCGGCGCGATCGTCACGCGGTCGTCCGTGATGCCGGCGGCCAGTTCCTGCGGCAGCACGGTGTCGCAGCCGGGCGGCATGACACCGCCCGTCATGATGCGCACGCATTCGCCGGCCTGCGGCCGCAGGTCCGATGGCCGTCCGGCATACACGGCGCCGATCACCTGCAAGGTGGTCGGGTGTTCGCCATCGAGCTGGTCGCCCGCGAAGGCGAAGCCGTCCATGGCGGAATTGTCGTGTGCCGGCACGCTGATCGGCGAGACGATGTCCGCCGCCAGCACCCGGCCGAGGGACGCGCGCAGCGCCACCTTCTCGACGGCTTTTACCGGCTGGATGAACTCGCGGATGATGTGCTGGGCCTGGCTGACGGGCACCGCGTGCGGATCGTAGCCGGACAGGCAGCCGACCACGTCCTGCAAGGTCGGCGCCGCGTCGCGCGCCTGTTCTTCCTGTTGCAGCTCGGCCAGCGTATTGATGTTGCGGAATGCGCTGGCGTCGTTGAACAGCACCTCGGCCACCTTGATCGACTTGTGCCAGCCGTCCATGCGGCGGCCGCCCTCGGCCAGATAGGCGTCCAGCCGCGGCAGCGCGCTCTTGCGCACCAGGCTGAACACGGGGTGCGGCTGCTTGTGGGCGGCGCCGGCCTCGTCCGCTTCCATCGTCACGGCCAGCGCCAGGTCGGCTTCCTGCGTCACCAGCGCGTCGCGCAGGCGCTGCACCAGGTCGGACGGCAGGAACGGCGAGTCGCACGGCGCGGTGACGAGCAGGTCGGTGGCGCAATGGCGCAGGCCCGTCTGCAGGCCGGCCAGCGGACCTTCGAAGCCGGTCAGCTCGTCCGGCAGCACGGGCGCGCCCAGCGCCGCGTATGCTTCCTGGTTGCGGTTGGCATTGATGGCGACCGTGCGCACCTGCGGCGCCAGCCGGCGCAGCACATGGCCCGCCAGGGTGGCGCCGCGGAACGGCTGCAGGCCCTTGTCCACGCGCCCCATGCGGGTGCCGCGGCCGCCGGCCAGGATCAGGCCCGTGACATCGTCGTAGGCGACGGTACTGTTGGTGCTGCTCGTCAAATCATCCCCCAATATAGGACATCTCGACCTTGCGCTCGCCCGTGCGCGACAGGCCTTCGGTGTTGGTCGTTCTCAGTTCGGAATAGCGGTCGGTGCGGCCCTGCCACACGGCGCCGATGGCGGCCGACAGCTCGGCGTCGCTGCGGCCCTCGCGCAGCAGCGCGCGCAGGTCGTGGCCGCGCGTGGCGAACAGGCAAGTATACAGCTTGCCCTCGGTTGACAGCCGTGCCCGCGTGCAATCCTTGCAGAAGGCCTGCGTGACGGAGGAGATCACGCCGATCTCGCCGCCGCCGTCGGCATAGCGCCAGCGCGCGGCCGTCTCGCCCGTGTAGTTCGGGTCGACGGGCACGAGCGGCATCTCGGCGCCAATGCGGCGCACGATCTCGGCGGACGGAATCACGTCACGCATGTTCCAGCCGTTCGACGCGCCCACGTCCATGTACTCGATGAAGCGCAGGATGTGCGGGCTGCCCTTGAAGTAGCGCGCCATCGGCAGGATTTCCTGCTCGTTGCTGCCGGCCTTGACCACCATGTTGACCTTGATGGGCCCCAGGCCCGCCGCATGGGCGGCGTCGATGCCGCGCAGCACGTCCGCGACGGCGAAGTCGACGTCGTTCATGGCGCGGAATACGGCGTCGTCCATGGCGTCCAGCGATACCGTTACCCGGTTCAGTCCGGCATCCTTCAGCGCCTGCGCCTTGCGCGCCAGCAGCGAGCCGTTCGTCGTCAAGGTCAGGTCGAGCGGTTTGCCGTGCACCGTGCGCAGCCCGGCCAGCATGCCGATCAGCTTCTCGATATTCTTGCGCAGCAGCGGTTCGCCGCCGGTCAGGCGGATCTTTTCCACGCCGTGGGCCACGAACTGGCGCGCCAGCCGCGTGATTTCCTCGAATGTCAGCAACGACGCATGCGGCAGGTACTGGTAATCCTTGTCGAATACTTCCTTCGGCATGCAGTACACGCAGCGGAAGTTGCAACGGTCCGTGATGGAAATGCGCAGGTCGTGCAACGGCCGGGCCAGGCGGTCGCGCAGGTCTCCCGTGGCGGGCTCAAGCGCGGCGGGAATGGCTGGCGCCCGGGCGCGCCCGTCCGCCAGGATGATAATCTTCTCAGTCATTGCTCTTACTACAATTAATGGAACGGTCCACCCGGGTAAGATAGCACGAGCCCCGCGATTGCACAGGCGAACAGCAGCTTGACTGTTCCCATCTGGTAACGCAGCAATGCCACGGCGGCAACAGCCGCGATGCCGACGGCGCCCCATTGCACGGCGCCGGCCACGACAAACACGTGCAGCCCGAAAAACACGGCCAGGCTGGCGATGACGCCGACCACGGCCGCGGAAATCGCCGTCAGCGGGGCCGTCATGCGGATATTGTCGCGTGTGGCCTCCACCAGCGGGCCGCCGGCCAGGATGAAAATGAAGGACGGCACGAAGGTGAACCAGGCGGCGACAAAGGCGCCGGCGATGCCGGACAGCCCGAGCGGGCCCAGCGGCTGGTGCGTCCAGCCACCGACGAAGCCGATGAACGCGACGATCATGATCAAGGGGCCGGGCGTGGTTTCGCCCAGCGCCAGGCCGTCGATCATCTGCGCCGGTGTCAGCCAGTAATATTGGTAGACGGCGCCCTGGTAGACGTAGGGCAGCACGGCATAGGCCCCGCCGAACGTCAGCAAGGCGGCCTTGGTGAAGAACCAGCCCATCTGCGCCAGCGGGCCCTGGCGGCCGCCGACGGCCACCAGCAGCAGCCAGCTCAGCGCGACCAGGGCGATGCCAACGGCAACTGTGGCGATGAGCCGGCCCCAGCCGAAGCGGGCGTGGGCCGGCGTCGGCATGTCGTCGTCAATCAGCGCCGGACCGTAGCCGTGCGAGGCGGCGGCCGAATGTGGCGCGCCCAGCGTAAATTTCGCGGGCCACAGCCGCCCGCCCAGCCAGCCGATCGCGGCCGCCCCCAGCACCACCAGCGGAAAGGGCAAGCGCAGCAGCAACGCGACAAAGCCGGCCGCCGCAATGGCGACCAACACGCCGTTGCGCAAGGTGCGCCGGCCGATGCGCCAGGCGGCCGCCAGCACGAGCGCCACCACGGCCGGCTTCAGGCCATACAGCAGGCCGGCAATCACGGGCAGGTGGCCGTACGCCATATAAACCCAGCCCAGCCCCGTCAACAACAGCAGCGACGGCAGCACGAACAGCACGCCGGCCACGATGCCGCCCCAGGTACGGTGCAGCAGCCAGCCGATATAGATCGCCAGCTGGGTCGCCTCCGGTCCCGGCAGCAGCATGCAGTAGTTCAGCGCGTGCAGGAAGCGTTGCTCGGAAATCCAGCGCCGGCGCTCGACCAGCTCGGCATGCATCATGGCGATCTGGCCGGCGGGGCCGCCAAAGCTGATAAAGCCGAGCTTCAGCCAGTAGCGGAAGGCGGTGGCCAGCGAGACGGGGGCGGGAAGGGTCGGTTGGTCGGTCATGGGTTGGCGAAAAAAAGGGAAGCGCGAGGCTTCCCTTTCTGTTACGGCATCAAGACATCATTGCCGGGTCGACACTTGTACCAGCGGCTCGTCCGGAACGACCGCGGCCGGCTTGCGCTGGCGCCGTACCGGTGCCGGTGGCGCTTCCTGGGCGGCCGCTTCCTGCGCGGCGCGCAGCTTGGCCGGGTCGGTCGATGCCATCGTCAGGCCGGCCGAGGCCAGCAGGGCGTCCAGGTCGGCCGCGGGTGCTGGCGCCGGAGCGGCTGCCTGCATCGGGACCGGTGCTGGCGCAGGTGCCGGCACTGCGGCCTCGGCCACGGCCTCGGCCTTGGCCTCCGCCACGGCCGGTACCGGCGCAGGTTCCCGCACTTCGGCCACTGCCGGTGCCTCGACCTTGGTTTCGGCTGGCGGCGCGACCGGTACCTCGGCCACGACGGGCGCGGCCTCGACCGGCGCCGGGATGATGATCGGCGCGTGCGCCGCCGTCTCGACCACTGGCGGCAGCGGCTCGGCGGCCGGTGCCTCGACGATTTCCGCTTCGGCCGGCTCGACTGCCGGGGCAGCAGCCTGGGCTGGTGCGGCCGTCTCGGCGGCGACGGGCGCGAGTACCGGCGGCGTAACGGGCGGCGTAACCGGCGTCACGATGACGTCATCAGCGGCCTGGGCCACGGCTGGCGCCTGCTCAGGCTTGGCTTCGGCCGGCTGCGGGGCCGGCTGTACCGCAGGCTCGGCCGCGGAGACAGCCGGTTCGGCCGGCGCTTGCGTCACGATGACGGGCGCGGTCGTCTCGGCGTTCTCGGCCACGGCGACGGCCACGATGGCCGCCTTGTCGGCGCCTTCGCCCTCGGCGGCAAAGGCGGTTTCGCCTTCGACACCCTCGACGCCCTCGGCGCCTTCGCGCTCGCGGCGGTTGCGATTGCGGCCGCCACGACGGCGGCGGCGGCGCGGCTCGTCGCCGCCTTCGCCACCCTCGAACTCTTCACCTTCCGGACCCGCGTTGGCGGTACCGGCCGACTTCACCAGGCCCGGCGTATCGGTGGCCGGGGCGCTGCCCGTACCGACCGGGCCGACACCGGCCGCTGCCAGCGCCAGTTCCTCGGCTTTCGCCTCGGCCGGCTGGGCTTTCGGTTCACGCGGCTCGCGCGCTTCACGTGGCTCGCGCGGTGGACGCGGCGCGCGCTCGGGACGCTCGGCACGTTCCGGACGCTCGGCGCGCTCCGGCCGTTCCGCACGGGCGGCGGGCGCGGCCTGGCCCTCGACTGCCTCGCGCGGCTCGCGCACTTCGCGTGGCTCACGCGGCTCGCGCGGCGGGCGCGGCGGACGGGCTGGACGGCCCTCGGCGGTCGGCTTCAGGCCTTCCTCGCGGCTGCCCGGCTCGCGTTCCTCGCGCGGACCCTTGCCGTTACGGCCACGGGCACGCGGACCGCGGGCGTTCTTGTCGGTACGATCGGCGCTCGGGGCCACCGGCTTGGCGACGATCGCCGGGGTCGGCGGTGCCACCGGTTCCGGCTGCTTGCCGGTAAAGAACGACACCAGCTTGGCAAAGAAACCCTGCTCGGCCGGCGGGGCCGCGACCGGTGCCGGCGGTGGCGCGACGGGCGCCACAGGCTCGGCCGGCTTGCGGTCCACCATCGGGGCCGGCTGGCTCGGGGTGATCGTCTTGACGACGGCTTCCTGGCGCGGCTTGGCTTCTTCCTTCTGGCGCTTGGCGAAGGCCATGTCGGTCTCGGCCTGCTCGGCCATCGTGTAGCTGGCGGCCGTGTCTTCCAGGCGCGGATCGTCGTGCTTGATGCGTTCCAGCTTGTAATGCGGCGTGTCCAGGTGCTTGTTCGGCACCAGGATCACGGTGATGCGGTGGCGGTTTTCGATCTTCAGCACCTCGCCACGCTTTTCGTTCAGCAGGAAGGCGGCCACGTCGACCGGTACCTGCACGTGGATGGCGGCGCTGTTTTCCTTCATCGCCTCTTCCTGGATGATGCGCAGCACCTGCAGGGCGGACGATTCGGTATCGCGGATGTGGCCGGTGCCGGAGCAGCGCGGGCACGTCACGTGCGAGCCTTCCGACAGGGAAGGGCGCAGGCGCTGGCGCGACAGTTCCATCAGGCCGAAGCGGGAAATCTTGCCCATCTGCACACGCGCACGGTCATGGTGCAGCGCGTCCTTCAGGCGCTGTTCCACCTCGCGCTGGTTCTTGGCCACTTCCATGTCGATGAAGTCGATCACGATCAGGCCGCCCAGGTCGCGCAGGCGCAGCTGGCGGGCCACTTCCTCGGCCGCTTCGCAGTTGGTGTGGAAGGCGGTCGTCTCGATGTCCGAGCCGCGCGTGGCGCGGGCCGAGTTGACGTCGACGGAAACCAGCGCTTCGGTGTGGTCGATGACGATGGCGCCACCGGATGGCAGCGGCACGGTGCGGCTGTAGGCCGTCTCGATCTGGTGTTCGATCTGGAAGCGCGAGAACAGCGGCACGTCGTCGCTGTAGCGCTTGACGCGATGCACCATGTCGGGCATCACGTGGCTCATGAACTGGTGCGCCTGTTCGTAGATCTCGTCGGTGTCGATCAGGATCTCGCCGATGTCAGGCTGGAAATAGTCGCGGATGGCGCGGATGACGAGCGAGCTTTCCTGGTAGATCAGGAAGGCGCCGGAGGCGGCCTTGGACGCGCCTTCGATCGCACGCCACAGTTGCATCAGGTAATTCAAGTCCCACTGCAGTTCCTCGACCGTGCGGCCGATGCCGGCGGTGCGGGCGATCACGGACATGCCTTGCGGCAGGTCCAGCTTGTCCATGGTCTCGCGCAGTTCCTGGCGTTCCTCGCCCTCGACGCGGCGCGACACGCCGCCGCCGCGCGGGTTGTTCGGCATCAATACCAGGTAACGGCCGGCCAGCGAAATGAACGAGGTCAGGGCCGCACCCTTGTTGCCGCGCTCTTCCTTTTCGACCTGGACCATGATTTCCTGGCCTTCGCGCAGCGCTTCCTTGACGGTGGCATTGCGCACGTCGACGCCTTCGCGGAAATAACTGCGGGCAACTTCTTTAAACGGGAGGAAACCGTGGCGGTCTTCGCCGTAACTGACGAAGCAGGCTTCCAGCGACGGCTCGATGCGGGTGATGACGCCTTTGTAGATATTGGACTTGCGCTGTTCGCGTCCGGCGGTTTCGATGTCGATATCGATCAGTTTCTGACCATCGACAATCGCCACGCGCAGCTCTTCCTGCTGCGTGGCGTTGAACAACATGCGTTTCATTTTTATTTGACTCCGCGACCCTTGGGCCATGTAATGCCGCTTCCGTGGAAACGGCAACCATACAAGGATATACGCGAGAATTAAGGAGGCCGTGGAGAAATGCCTCGTCGTGCGGCAGCGCGCGGTGGCGCGGCTGCCGCAGCAGGGCGCATGGTGCCGATCGTCCTGCCGAGTTCGCACCACCTGCAACTCATCCTGTCATACCGAGCGTGTCGGGACGGGCGCATGCGGGCGTGCGCAAATCGTCGAGCCAGGACATCTTGTATGGCGCCTGGCGAAACGGCAGCGTTATCGGTTCCATCAACCAGCGAGCAACGACTGTAGTGCTTGCTCGCCGGACTTATCCTAAATTCCAGCCAATCTAATCCAGCATCCGGGCGCATGAGGCAGCCGTCCAATACCGTCGCGATCGCAGGCAGTTGTCGCCGCGAAACACAGCCGTACTACGGTAAGGCAGGCCTCGCGGGCGGCAAATGCAACGCGCGGCTGGCTTTTCAAGCCGCCATAATCCGATGACGACAGAGGTCGTAACCCTGACCCGCGCCCGAATGTGCGTATACATTTATTTCCGCTGAATTTGCAATCAGGCGAGGCCAGCGGATGCGCCCCTGTGTAGAATTGTGGTTTTCTTCTTACACTGCAGCAGCTTGAAGTACTACTTCGAGTACAGCTTCGCTACGGCAAAACGATTATATATTCAAAATGAAGGACTTAGAGAGATTTTCTGGGAAGACAACGCAAAACGGCCCCGTCAGGGGCGGGCAGAAACCTGCCGCGGCTTCCCCCAACACAGTCCTGCCGCAAGCGCAATTCGTCACGATCGGCGAAGAAGAGGCCGGTCAGCGGATAGATAACTACCTGTTGCGTGTTTGCAAAGGTGTACCGAAAAGCCACATCTACCGCATCCTGCGTTCGGGCGAGGTGCGGGTCAACAAGGGCCGCATCGACCAGCTGTACCGCCTGGTCGCGGGCGACGTGGTGCGAATTCCACCGGTACGGGTGGCGGAGAAGGCGGAGAACAACGTTCCCGCGGCCGAGTTTCCCATCGTGTTCGAGGATGCGCATATGCTGGTGGTCGACAAGCCGGCCGGCGTGGCCGTGCACGGCGGCTCGGGCGTGTCGTTCGGCGTCATCGAGCAGTTGCGTGCGGCCCGGCCGGACGCGAAGTTCCTCGAGCTGGTGCACCGGCTGGACCGCGAGACGTCCGGTTTGTTGCTGCTGGCCAAGAAGCGCTCGGCCCTGACGTCGCTGCACGAACAGATGCGCGACGGCGTGACGGACAAGCGCTACCTGGCCCTGGCCGTGGGCGACTGGAAGAACCAGCGTCAGCACGTCAAGCTGCCGCTGCACAAATACACGACGGCCGACGGCGAGCGCCGCGTCTCCGTGCAGGCCGATGGCATGCCGTCGCACACGGTGTTTACCTTGTTACGCAAATATGACAACTTCGCGTTGCTGGAAGCCGAGCTGAAGACCGGACGCACGCACCAGATCCGGGTTCACCTTGCATCGTCGGGCTTTCCGATCGCAGGCGACGACAAGTACGGCGATTTCGCGCTCAACAAAGCATTACAGAAAAATGACGGCACGCGCGGCGCCCTGAAGCGGATGTTCCTGCACGCGCACCAGATCACGTTCAAGCACCCGGAGACGGGCAAAATCATGACGCTGAACGCACCCCTCGCGCCCGAATGCGAAAAATTCTTGGTAAGCTTGGGGCAACCGCGCAGCTGAGCAGCAAGCATCGATTTCACCGGGACCGCGCGTCCCGATCTCAACAGGAGCCGGCCCGGCCGGATTACATGGCAAGAAAGCAATTTGACCTGATCGTGTTCGATTGGGATGGCACCTTGATGGACAGCACCGCCACGATCGTCAAGTCGATCCAGGCGGCGGCGCGCGACCTCGGCCTGCCGATTCCCAGCCGCGAAGCGGCGGCGCACGTCATCGGCCTGGGCCTGGCGGAGGCGATGCAAGTCGTGCTCGGGCCGGAGGTCGATCCGAAATACCACCCGCGCATGGTGGAGCGCTACCGTTATCATTACCTGACCAAGGATCACGAGCTGACCCTGTTCGACGGCGTGCGGGAGATGCTGCAGGACCTGTCGCAGCAGGGCTATTTCCTCGCGGTCGCCACCGGCAAGAGCCGCGTGGGGCTGAACCGTGCCCTGAACGCGGCCGGACTGCTGGCGACGTTCGACGCCACCCGTTGCGCCGACGAAACTTTTTCGAAACCGCACCCTGCCATGTTGCAGGAGCTGACGCGCGAGCTGGGCCAGGACCTGAAGCGCACCGTGATGATTGGCGATACCACGCACGACCTGATGATGGCGCAGAACGCGGGCGCGGCCGGCATTGCCGTCGAGTACGGCGCCCATCCGCTGGACCAGTTGGCAGCCTGCAGCCCCGTGTTCTCGGCGAAGAACGTGCCGGAGCTGCACCAGTGGCTGGGCGAACATGCATGAAGAAGGCGTAATATCGTGAGCGAGGAGATCCTGATCTGCGCGGCCGACGCGGTCGTCGATGGCGGCATCGGCGTGCGCTTTCCCGTCACGGCGGGCGGCGAGGATGCCACCGCCTTCGTCATCCGCCATGGCGGCAAGGCCTATGCCTACCTGAACCGTTGTGCCCACGTGCCCATCGAACTGGACTGGGCGCCGGGCGAGTTCTTCGAATCCAGCAAGATGTATCTGATGTGCAGCACGCATGGCGCCGTCTACATCCCCAGCACGGGGCAGTGCGCTGGCGGTCCCTGCCGTGGCGGCAAGCTGCGCCCCATCGGCGTGACCGAACGCGACGATGCCCTGTACTGGCAGCCGGACGAGTTCGTCCGGCCGGCGCGTGCATGACGCCTATCCGTTTCAGCAACGACTTTCCATGAGCGACAACCAATCCCCGACGCCCCCCTCGCAAGCGCCCGTTCCTCCCGTCACGCCTGGCCCTGGCCAGCCGCCGATCAACTGGGAACGCGAAGTGCTGGAAAAGCTGGTCTTCGCAACGATCAAGGAACAGCGCGCCAACCGCCGCTGGAGCATCTTCTTCAAGATTTTCCTGCTGCTGCTGATCTTCCTGGGCATCGCCAGTTATTTCAATCTGAGCATCCTCGGGGGCGACACGGAAATCGGGCGCCATACCGCGCTGATCGAGATCGAAGGCAATATCGAATCGGAGGGCAGCGGTTCCGCGGCCGTCGTCATCCCCGCGCTGAACAAGGCGTTCGGGGACGACAGCTCCGTTGCCGTCGTGCTGCATATCAATAGCCCGGGCGGCAGCCCTGTCCAGGCCGGCATGATCGTCGACGAGATCATGCGCCTGCGCAAGGGCTATCCGGACAAGCCGCTGTATGCCGTCGTCGACGAGATCTGCGCCTCGGGCGGTTACTACATCGCCGCCTCCGCCGACCGCATCTACGTCAACAAGGCCAGCATCATCGGTTCCATTGGCGTGCTCATGGACGGCTTCGGCTTCACCGGCGCGATGGAGAAGCTGGGCGTCGAGCGCCGCCTGCTGACGGCGGGGGAAAACAAGGGCTTCATGGACCCGTTCAGTCCGCAGTCGCCAAAGCACAAGGAACACGCCCAGGAGATGCTGAACGAGATCCACGAGCAGTTCATCGACGTGGTGCGGGCCGGTCGCGGCACGCGCCTGCACGAGACGCCGGAAATGTTCTCGGGCCTGTTCTGGACGGGCACGCGGGCCATCAAGATGGGCCTGGCGGACGACCTGGGCAGCGTGGACAGCGTGGCACGCGACGTCGTCAAGGCCGAAGACATCGTCGACTACACCCAGCATGAAGGCCTGCCGGAGCGGGTGCTGAAGAAATTCGGTGCCGCCGTCGGCAGCGGCGCGTTCAAGGCGGCCGCCGGCGAGGCGGCGCGTATTTCCGTCAAGTAGGAACAGGACGGCTTCTTGCGTGTTTCGCGCGCTCCGCTTGATAAATCTCGCGCTTGGACTATAGTAAGCGTGTAGTTCATTTCAAGGGAGAGCACATCAGTCTGTCCATCCGAGTGACCAGCGGAGCATTTGGCCGCAGCGGTGCAGGCAGGGATTCATGAGTCGCCAGGGTGTCAAAGTTTTACTGGACGACCTCGTGGACATGCTGCCCGACCCGTGCGGACCATGCTGAAGCTGAACTACCAGCCGCATCATTGATGCGTATCAGAGAGAATTAAATTCCTCGTTCATGTCCTGTGATGGGACAAGAAAACGGCGGCTCAGGCCGCTGTTTTCGTTGGGCAGCCCACACCGGATGGTGGCAGTTCATTGCCGCCCGCAAAGCCACCCGCGTTCAGCCAGGCCGTCAGGTCGTTTTCCGAGTTGGCCAGCCAGTCCGTTTGCGGCATTGCCGGCACGGTGCAGCTTTCCCAAGTGCGCAGGCTGCGCAAGCGGATCCGGTTGAGCGCGGCATTGGTCGTGAGCTGCGCGGCGGCGCCGCGCGCCACGGCGATGCGCGTGGCGAGGATCGTTTTCTCGTGCGACGCGCGGGGCGATTCATTGGTCATGGCATCCTCCTGCAGTTCGGACAAGTGGTCGTTATCGGGTGTTGCCGGGGCGCGTGGCGTGGCAGCGGCGCCGAGGCGGGCTCAGGTCGCGATGCGCTGCCGGGACATACATTGAGCTTGTTCATCAAGAGCATTCGGTTCGGTTGCAAAAAAACAGCGGACAGGAACAGCGGACAAGGAACAGCGCACAGGGCGGTGCGATGAGCGCTACTGCTGGCACGCCCTTTGTGCTGGACAGCGCTCTGGTCATCACGCTGGCGATACACCGCCAAAGATGAGCCACGAGAACAGCGGCCACTCATGCCGCAGCCGCCGCCCGGGGGCAATGGCTGGGCTAGGAATCCTGCCGAGCTGTTCAGTAAATTCCTACGACAATTTCAGTCTAACAATGGGCCTTCCGTGCAGCTTGATATGTATCAAGTGCTGGGCAGGCTCCCGGGGTAAATCCGGTAGAATGCCGGCCCATGAGCAAATTATCCCTGGACCGCATCCTGCAATCGCAAGGCTTCGGCACGCGCAAGTATTGTCGCACGCTGATCGAAGACGGCGAAGTCGCCGTCAACGGCGTTGTGCAGGACAACTATAAGACCGTCGTCGACACGGAAAGTTTGGTGCTGACCGTATTCGAGGAAGAATGGCGCTACCGCGAGCACGTCTATATCGCGTTGTACAAGCCGGCCAACTACGAATGTTCGCGCAAGCCCAGCCACCATCCCGGCGTGCTGACCTTGCTTCCTGAGCAATTTACCTGGCGCGAAGTGCAGCCGGTGGGCCGCCTGGACCATGACACCACGGGCATGCTGCTGATGTCGGACGACGGTCCGTTCATCCACGCGCAATCGTCGCCCAAGCGGCACGTGCCGAAGGTCTACCAGGCCACGACGGCCGAACCGGTGACGGACGCGCTGGTGGCCCAGCTGCTGGGCGGTGTCCAGCTGCACGATGAGCCCGCCCCTTTGGCCGCGCTGGTCTGCGAGAAAAAAGGCGAGCACCAGCTGGAGATCGTGCTGGAGCAGGGCAAGTATCACCAGGTCAAGCGCATGCTGGCCGCGGCCGGCAATCATTGCAGCGCCTTGCACCGTTCGGCCATCGGCGGCCTGCAGCTGGCATCGCTCGGCCTGCAGGAGGGGGAGTGGTGCTACCTGGACGAAGCACAGCTGGCGCTGCTGGCGGGTTGACCGATGAAGCTGGCCACCCTGAACGACGGCACCCGCGATGGCCAGCTGGTCGTTGTCGCGCGCGACCTGAAGACGGCGGTCGTGGCGGACGGCATCGCGCCCACCCTGCAACGGGCGCTGGACGACTGGGCCTTCATCGCGCCCCAGCTGGACCAGCTGTCGCGCCAGCTGAACGACGGCAAGGCCCGGCGCACGTTCGAGTTCGACCCGCGCCGCTGCATGGCGCCGCTGCCGCGCGCATTCCAGTGGGCGGACGGCTCCGCCTACGTCGACCACGTCGAGCTCGTGCGCAAGGCGCGCAATGCCGAGCTGCCGGGATCGTTCTGGCAGGAACCGCTGCTGTACCAGGGCGGCAGCGACGACCTGCTGGGACCGCTTGACGACATCGTCGTCGCCGACGAGGCCTGGGGCATCGACTTCGAGGCCGAAGTGGCCGTGATCACGGACGACGTGCCGCTGGGCGCGACGCCGGACGAGGCCTTCGGCCAGATCCGCCTGTTGATGCTGGTCAACGACGTCTCCCTGCGCCACCTGATTCCCGACGAGCTGGCCAAGGGCTTCGGCTTCTTCCAGGCGAAGCCCAGCACCAGCTTCAGCCCCGTGGCCGTCACGCCGGACGAACTGGGCGACGCCTGGCGCGATGCCAAGCTGCACCTGCCGCTGCGCTCGACGTGGAACGGCCGCCTGGTGGGCCAGCCGAACGCGGGCGTGGACATGGTGTTCAATTTCGCCCAGCTGCTGGCGCACGCGGCCAGGACCCGCCGGCTGCGCGCCGGCACGATCGTCGGCTCCGGCACGGTGTCGAACAAGGACGTGAAAAAAGGCTATTCCTGCATTGCCGAGAAGCGCAGCCTGGAGACGATCGCCGACGGCAAGCCTGCCACGTCGTTCATGTCCTATGGCGATACCATCCGCATCGAGATGCTGGACGGCGACGGCAAGTCCATCTTCGGCGCCATCGAGCAGACGGTGCGGCCGACGGGCTATGTACCGCCCGCGCCGCAAGTTTCTGCCGAGAAACCAGAATAGGGCCGGCAAAGTCCCTTTGCTTGACCGATGGCGCCGTACCGGGGGCCGTGATAATGACGTTTCCCATCCCTATCGTGACCGGAGCAGCGCGTGGCAGAAGACAGCGAAGCCGAGAAGACAGAAGCAGCGTCAGAGAGGCGCCTCCAGCAGGCGCGTGAAGAAGGCGACGTTCCCCGGTCCCGCGAAGTCGGCACGTTTACCGTCCTGATGGTATCGGGCGTGGCGCTGTACGTCATGGGCTCGTCCATGGCGGCCAAGCTCGGCACGGCCCTGAAATCAGGGCTGTCCCTGACGCGCGAACAGGTCTACAACCCCGACATCCTGATCACCCGCATCCTGACCGACATCGTCAACGTGCTGATCACGTTCCTGCCCATCGGCGTGGCCGTGATGCTGGTGGCGCTCATTTCACCGATCTTCGTCGGCGGCTGGCTGTTCAGCGCCAAGGCGTTCATGCCGAAGTTCAGCAAGCTCAATCCGATCAACGGCATCAGCAACATGGTGTCGAAAAACGCCCTGGTCGAGCTGCTCAAGGCAATCGTCAAGACGATCGTGGTCGGCTCGGTCGCGTACATGGTCATCATGAAGCAGAAGGATGCGATGTTCGGCCTTGCCAACGAGTCGCTCGACCATGCCATCGTGCACATGCTCGACATGATGGCCATGAGCTTCCTGTACCTGGTCGGCGCGCTGGGCTTCATCGCCGTGATCGACGCGCCGTACCAGATCTGGCATTACGCTAACAAGCTGAAGATGACGCGCCAGGAGATGATCCAGGAATCGAAGGAAAACGACGGCAACCCGCAGATCAAGGGCAAGATCCGCCAGATGCAGCGCGAGATGGCCAAGGGCCGCATGATGCAGGACGTGCCGACCGCCGACGTGGTCGTCACCAACCCGACGCACTACGCGGTGGCGCTGAAGTACGCCGACGGCTCGAAGGGCGCGCCGAAGGTGGTGGCCAAGGGTACCGACGAGGTGGCGGCCAAGATCCGCGAGCTGGCCAAGGAGCACAAGGTGGCGATCCTGGAAGCCCCGCCGCTTGCCCGTGCGCTGTTCAAGCATACGGAAATCGGCGACGAGATCCCGGCCCGGCTGTACGCCGCCGTGGCCGAAGTGCTGGCCTACGTCTACCAGCTGCGGGCCTACCGCCCGGGCGGCCGTTATCCGGATCGTCCGACCCAGCTGGATGTGCCGGCCGATATGGACCCGAACAATCCGGCGTCGCAGAAGAAGCCGCAGTAAGTCTTACCCCCGGAGCAGAACCTGGGGTCAGACCCGCCGGGGCAGAGCAGGGGTTTCGAGGAGCACCGCTTCTCGCCCTGCGCAGCGGTGCAGGCATGCATTGCCTGCACTCCTTTCTGACCCCGGCCCTTGCTGTTGGGTTAAAACAGCTCTCCGGCGTTTTGAATTACCGGGTGTTTTCCCGCCTTTTCCCCGCATCGTTTCCCCACTGCATCATCAATAATCTCAGCATCCGAGAACTTCTCGCTTGCGAAGGAACGTACTGATGAACAGCTTGAAACTGCCGGCATGGATGAGTGGCATGGGTGGTGGCAATGCGATGAGCCTGGCCGCGCCGATCCTGATCATCATGCTGCTGGCAATGATGATCCTGCCGTTGCCGGCCATCGTCCTCGACCTGTTCTTCAGTTTCAATATCGCCCTGTCCATCATCGTGCTGCTGACCAGCCTGTACACGGTCAAGCCGCTCGACTTCATGGCCTTCCCCGCCGTGCTGCTGGTGTCCACCATGCTGCGCCTGTCGCTGAACGTGGCCTCGACCCGTATCGTGCTGACGGAAGGCCACACCGGCGGCGCGGCGGCCGGCAAGGTCATCGAGGCCTTCGGTCACTTCCTGATCGGCGGCAACTACACGATCGGTATCGTCGTCTTCATCATCCTGACCATCATTAACTTCGTCGTCGTGACGAAGGGTGCGGGCCGTATCGCCGAGGTGGGTGCCCGCTTCGCGCTGGACGCATTGCCCGGCAAGCAGATGGCGATCGACGCCGACCTGAACGCCGGCCTGATCGGCGAAGCGGACGCGCGCAAGCGTCGCAACGAGGTCTCGCAGGAAGCCGAATTCTACGGCGCGATGGACGGTGCCTCGAAATACGTGCGCGGCGACGCCGTGGCCGGCATCATGGTGACCGTCATCAACGTCGTCGGCGGCCTGCTGATCGGTATCCTGTCGCACGGCATGGCCGTCGGCGAGGCGGCCAAGGTGTACACGCTGCTGGCGATCGGCGACGGCCTGGTGGCCCAGATCCCGTCGCTGGTGATCTCCGTCGCGGCCGGTATCATCGTCTCGCGCGTGGCCAGCGATACGGACGTCGGCACCCAGATGGTGGGCCAGCTGTTCGCCAAGCCGCAGGTCATGTACATCACCGGCGGCATCATCGGCGGCATGGGCCTGATCCCGGGCATGCCGAACTTCATGTTCCTGTCGCTGGGCGCTGCGCTGGGCGGCACCGGTTACCTGATGGACAAGAAGCTGAAGGAGGCCGCGGCAAACGGCACGGCAGGGCGTCCGGCCGGCGGCGGTGGCGGCGGCAACACGGCGGCCGGCGGTGCGGCGGCGGCCGGTGGCGCGGCGGCGCCGGCGGAAAACGAGGAAGCGACCTGGGCCGACGTGCAGGCCGTCGACACGCTGGGCCTGGAAGTGGGCTACCGCCTGATCCCGCTGGTGGACAAGGCGCAAAGCGGCGAGCTGCTGAAGCGCATCAAGGGCATCCGCAAGAAATTCGCCCAGGAAGTGGGCTTCCTGGCGCCGCCGGTGCACATCCGCGACAACCTGGAGCTGAAGCCGTCGGCCTACCGCATCACCTTGAAAGGCGTGGAAGTGGGCGCGGGCGAAGCATTCAACGGCCAGTTCCTGGCGATCAATCCGGGCATGGCCAGCGGCAACCTGCCGGGCCTGGCCACGACGGACCCCGCGTTCGGCCTGCCGGCCACGTGGATCGACGCCAGCCTGCGCGACCAGGCGCAGGGCATGGGCTACACGGTGGTCGATGCCGGCACCGTGGTGGCGACGCACCTGAACCACCTGATCACGACGCACGCGTCGGAACTCCTGGGCCGCACCGAAGTGCAGGCGCTGCTGGATCACCTGGGCAAGGAAGCGCCGAAGCTGCTGGAAGACCTGGTGCCGAAGATGATTTCGCTGTCGGCCTTGCAGAAAGTGCTGCAGAACCTGCTGGGCGAAGGCGTGCACATCCGCGACATGCGCACGATCATCGAGGCGCTGGCCGAGCACACCGCGCACACGCAGGACCCGAACGAGCTGACCGCACTGGTCCGTATCGCGCTGGGCCGCGCCATCGTCCAGCAACTGTTCCCGGGCAATGGCGAACTGTCCGTGATGACCTTGGACAATCGCCTGGAACGCCTGCTGATGCAGGCGCTGGCGACGGGCGGCGCCGACGGCGGCGGCATCGAGCCGGGCCTCGCGGACACGATCGCCCAGCAGGCCGCGCAGGCATCGCAGCAGCAGGAAGCGCTGGGCGTGACGCCGGTGCTGCTGGTGCCGGGCCCGCTGCGTCCACTGCTGTCGCGCTTCCTGCGCCGCGCGCTGCCGCAGCTGAAGGTGCTGTCGCACGCCGAGATCCCGGAATCGAAGACGATCCGCGTGACGGCGCTGGTGGGCAATACCTGACGGTTGAAGCACCGGGGAAGGTCGCCGCTTGGGGTCTGTCCCCGGTAAGTGTGAATTTGCGATGTGTCGTTGGCATCTTCAGGGGACTGACCCCGGTTTTTATCGATCCGGTGGCGGACCAAGGTAAAAACGAGCGAAGGCATCGCGGACGCCGATAAAAACCGGGGTCAGTCCCCTCGATACGCCGCCAGGTGCATCGAAGGCAGACACTTACCGGGGACAGACCCCAACCCCTCAAAACCCGGGTCTGTCCCGGGTTTTTGTTTAGAACTGATAGCGCGCCGTCAACGCCGCCGAGCGTGGCGCACCCGGCATGTTCAGGTTCGGCGAGCTGCCATGGCCGGACACGATGTACGAGCGGTCCAGCAGGTTGTACACGTTCAGCTGCAGGTCGACGCGGCCCAGCTTCCAGCCGGCCATCGCGTCGATGGTGGCGAAGCCGGGCAGGGCGACCGTGTTGCCCGGGTTGGCGAAGCGCTGGTCGACAGCGTTGATCCCGGCGCCCGCGCGCAGGCCGTTGCCGAAGGATTTGGCCAGCCACAGGTTGGCGCTGTGGCGCGGCGTCAGCGTGGCGCGTTTACCCTGCACCGGCACGCGCTTGAACACATTGTCGCTGCTGTCCAGCGCCGGCGACGACGTCACCTTCGCATCCAGGTAGCCGTAGCCGGCCCACACCTGCCAGCCCTGCGGCAGCTGGCCCGTCAGGGTCAGCTCCAGGCCATCCGTGCGCTGCGTGCCGATCGGCACCAGGCGGTTCGTGACCGGGTCGGTGGCCTTGATATTGGTGCGCTCCAGGCGGAACAGCGAGGCCGTGGCGGACAGGGCGCCGCCGAGGAAATCGAACTTGCCGCCCACTTCCTTGTTGGTCGTTTCCTCCGGCTCGATCTGGGCGTTGTTGGCGGCCAGCGCGAAGTTCTCGGCCGACGGCTGGAACGATTTGCTGAACGACACGTAATACGACTGCGCCGCCGACGGCTGCCAGACCAGGCCGGCTCTGGGGCTCCAGGCCACGTCCGTGCGGCCCAGGTTGCTCTGGCCGGCGCGGCGCTCGAGCGTTTCCTGCTCGAAGTGGTCATAGCGCACACCGACCAGCGCCTTCCACTGCTCGGTCAGCGCCACCAGGTCCTGCACGTAGGCGCTGGCCGTCTTCATGATGCCGACGTTGTCGGTCGAAGGCGCCACCGTCAGCGTCTTGTCCAGCACCGGCAGCACCGGATTGAACAGCGCCACGGTGGCGATGCCGTTCTGCGAGCGGGTGACCTGGTCCTTGTTCTGCTTGCCCACTTCGATGCCGTACAGCAGCTTGTGCGTCATGCCGCCCAGGCTGGCCGTTTGCGTCAGCTCGGTCTGGTTGAACCAGCCGCTTTCCTCGCGGCGCAGGTTGGTGCGGTTCAGCGAGGCCGTCAGCAACGTCTCGTTGACGGCGCCGACCAGGGTGTTGTAGCGCGCCAGGGTGTAGTCGTAGTGACGGTAGGCGTTGCGCAGGCTCAGCCGGTCGCTGAAGCGGTGCTCCAAGGTGAAGCCCAGCGCCGTCACCTCGGCGTGCGAGTAGTCCACGTCGCGCGCGTTGGCGGCGCCGTAGTAGGTGCTGGCCGGCACGTCGACCGGGCGGCCCTGGTACGACGGCACGCCGAAGTCCGTCACGCGGCGGTCGGACAGGTGCTCGGCCTGCAACAGCAGGGTCGTGGCGGCACCAAGCTGGAACTGCAGCGACGGCGCGACGGCGTCGCGTTCGACGAACTGCTGGTCGCGGTAGCCGTCCGCGCGCTCGACGGCACCCGTCACGCGGAACGCCATATTGCCTTCGGTCGCGGCCAGGTCCATCTCGCCGCGGCGGCGGTTGTCGCTGCCCACCTTGGCCATCACCTCGCGGCGGTTGGCGCCCGGCTTCTTGCTGATCCGGTTGATCAGGCCGCCCGAGGAACCGCGCCCGTACAGCACGGCGGCCGGGCCCTTCAGCACCTCGATGCGCTCGATATTGGACAGGTCGCGGAAGTACAGCGCATCGTCGCGCAGGCCGTCGACGAACTGGTCGGCAATGGCCGAGAAGCCGCGCAGGGTGACCTGGTCACGCTGGCCGTCGCCATGCGACAGGCCCACGCCCGGCACGAACTTCATCGCCTCTTCCATCGAGCCGACCGACTGGTCGCGCAGCAGTTGTTCCGGAATCACGTTGACGGTTTGCGGGATGTCGCGCAGCGGGGCGTCCACCTTGGTGGCCGTCATTGCCGAGACGGGGTTGTAGGGTTCGGCACGGGTGCCGTTGACGGTCACGACGCTGATGGGCGCCTCCGCCTCGTCGGCGGGCGCGGCCAGGGCGGCATGGCATTGGATCAACGTGACCAGGGCGGCCGCGGCGGCGGCGATCGGCTTTTTGTGGCAGGACATGATGCTCTCTCTCTCAGGTGGCGCAAACGCTGAACATGCATCGCGAATGCGAATTATTATTATTCGCATCTTCTCATGATGATGTGCAACATGCAAGTCACTGCCCCCGTCCGTTGCCGCGCCGAATTGCAGGGTAAATCCCGTCCTTTTCCTCGAATGATTTCCTCAGTGCATCGTCAATAATCTACCCCATCAGAGAAAAATCTCGTTTGCAGGAGCCGCAGCATGAACGTCAAAAAATTTACCGCGCCCACGTCGCGTGAGGCACTGCGCAAGGTCCGCGAAGCCCTGGGCCCGGACGCGGTGATCCTGTCCAACCGTCCGATGGACGGCGTGGTCGAGATCCTGGCCTTGGCCAACGGCGATGCCGCCTCGCTGGCGCAGCCGGCCGCGGATGCGCCGCTGGGCATGCCCGACCTGGAAATCGAAGACACCTACACGCCGTCGCCGATGATGGCCGCGCCCGCTCCGCGCGCCCCGGCACCGCGCCAGCCGAGCCCGCAACAGATGCAGGACGCCATCAAGGCACGCATGCAGGCCCAGATGGAAGCGCAGCGTGAAGCGGAAGCGCAAGCCAATATGGAAGCGCGCATGCAGGCGCGGGCCCAGGCGCCGGCTCGTCCTGCGCCAGGTTTCGCCCCGGCCGCGCCGGCCAGCCGTCCCGCCGCCGCGCCTGCCGCACCGGCGCTGGACATGGACCGTATCTCGGCGATGGTGGCCGATGCCGTCAACTCCGCCAAGGCCAACGCGGCCGCGGAGATGAGCACGATGATGACGGAACTGCGCGCCATGCGCGGCATGATGGAAACGCAACTGGCCGAGTTGTCCTGGGGCTCGTCGCAGCAGCGCGAGCCGCACAAGGCCGCCGTGCTGCGCGAGATGCTGGCCGCCGGCTTCTCGGCCACCTTGGCCAAGATGCTGATCGAAAAAATGCCGGCCGGCCGCTCCGCCGAGGAAAGCCTGCGCTGGGTGCGCACCGTGCTGGCACGCAACATCAGCGCCATCTCGAACGAAGACGCACTGATCGAAAACGGCGGCGTGTTCGCGCTGGTCGGCCCGACCGGTGTCGGCAAGACCACGTCCACCGCCAAGCTGGCCGCGCGCTGCGTGATGCGCCACGGTCCGGAAAAGCTGGCCCTGATCACCACCGACGCCTACCGTATCGGCGCGCACGAACAGCTGCGCATCTACGGCAAGATCCTGGGCGTGATGGTGCACTCGGTGAAGGACGAAGCGGACCTGCGCATCGCCCTGAAGGAACTGCGCAACAAGCATACCGTGCTGATCGACACCGTCGGTGTCAGCCAGCGCGACCAGATGGTCACGGAACAGGTCGCCATGCTGCAGGGCGCCGACGCCGACGTGAAGCGCCTCTTGTGCCTGAACAGCACCTCCACCCAAGAAACGCTGACGGAAGTGGTGCGCGCCTACCAAGGCACGGGCCTGGCCGGCGCCATCATGACCAAGCTGGACGAAGCCGCATCGATCGGCAACGTGCTGGACGTGGTGATCCGCCAGAAACTGAACCTGTTCTACGTGTCGAACGGCCAGCGCGTGCCGGAAGACCTGCACCTGGCCAAGCCGGCCGAGCTGGTCGAGCGCGCCTTCCGTTCCAAGAAAGACGTCAACCAGTTCGCCGACAGCGACCTGCCGATGCTGATGGCGGCTGCCGGTAACGATGGCCTGCGCGAGGTGCACCTTGGCTAATTTCAATTTCGACCAGGCGGAGGGCCTGCGCCGGATGCTGGCGGGCCCGCCGCGGCCCCGTATCGTCACGTTCCTGTCGGCCACGCCGCAGGACGACAAGGGCGCGATGCTCGTCAACCTGGGCGCCTCGCTGGCCCGCGCCGGCAACGACGTGCTGCTGGTGGATGCCTGCGCCAGCGCGCACGGTGTCGCCTCGCGCCTCGGCGTGGACAATGGCGCCAGCCTGCTCAACGTGGCGCGCCAGGAATGCGGCCTGAACCAGGTGGTGCACCAGGTGCCGCAGGGCTTCAACGTGGTGTCCATGACGCGCGGCGAAGCGCGCAATGGCCCGCAGGAAAGCCGCCGGCTGGCCAAGGCCTTCGACGTCATGGCGGCCCAGGCTGGCATTGTGCTGGTCGACGGCGAGTTCGACGGCGAAGCGTTCCCGGTGCCGGTGATGGCCAGTTCCGAGATCGTGGTGCAGGTGTCGAACAGCGCCACGTCGATCAAGAACGCCTACATGATGATCAAGCGGCTGAACCATGAGCTGGGCCGTCGCCCGTTCGGCATCGTCGTCACGGGCGCGTCCGAAGCAGAGGCACGGGTGGTTTACGATAATATGGCGCAGGCGGCAAGCCGTTACCTGGCGGTCAATCTGGTCTCGATGGGTTCCGTGCCTGCCGACGAGTACCTGCACCGCGCCGCGCGGCTGGGCCGCGCCGTGGTGGACGCGTTCCCGCTGGCGGGCGCTTCCGTCGCATTTCGCCAGATGGCCGGGCGTTTCGCGCTGGGTACTGCGCCAACCGGGTTTGCGGGGAGCGGCAACTGATTAGCGCCTATAACAAGTAAAACTATTTTATGTACACGGTCAAAGGGAAGGTGAACAAGGATTCGCTGCTGACGGAGCACATGCCGCTCGTCAAGCGCCTTGCCCACCACATGAAGGCAAAATTGCCGCCCAGCGTGGAAGTCGATGACCTGGTACAAGCAGGCATGATCGGCCTGCTCGACGCGATCAGTCGCTACGAGGAAACGCACGGCGCGCAGTTCGAGACCTATGCGGTGATGCGCATCCGCGGCGCCATGCTGGACGAGCTGCGCAGCAGCGACTGGATGCCGCGCACGATGCGCCAGGACATGCGCAAGATCGAGAACGCGATGGCCACCCTGCAGCAGAAGCTGGGGCGGCCGCCCAGCGAATCCGAGGTTGCGAAGTCCTTGAAACTGTCGCTGTCCGACTACCAGGAAATGCTGTCCGAAGGCGGCGGCCACCAGCTCGTCTATTACGAGGACTTCAAGGACGACGACGGCAACGACAGCTTCCTGGACCGCTACGCGCACGACGAAGATGCCGATCCGCTGCGCGCGCTGATGGACACCGACTTCCGCCAGGCCGTCATCGACGCGATCGATGCCTTGCCGCCCCGCGAGAAATTACTGATGGGCCTGTACTATGAGGAAGAGTTGAACCTGAAAGAAATCGGCGCCGTCATGGGCGTCTCCGAATCGCGCGTATCGCAATTGCATACGCAAGCCGTCGCGCGCTTGCGCGCCACTCTCCGGGAGCAGGCATGGACTGGTCCAGCGTAGCCGGCATACTGCTGGCACTGGCCGGCCTGGTCGTTGGACAATCGCTGGAAGGCGGCAAGCTCTCATCCCTGGTCCAGCCGGCCGCGTTCGCCATTGTGGTCATCGGTACCTTTGGCGCCGTGCTGCTGCAGACGCGCCCCGCGACCCTGCGCCGCGGCATCCTGATGCTGCGCTGGATCATCCGCCCGCCGGAAGACAGCCGCGCCGCGCTGAAAAAGGACATCCAGCAGTGGAACCAGACGGTGCGCCGTGCCGGCCCGCTGGCGCTGGAGCGCCATATGGCGGCCGCCACCGACCCCTTCATGGCCAAGGGCTTGCGTATGATCATCGACGGCATCCAGCCCGATAAATTGCGCCAGCTGCTGGACACGGAAATCACCGCTTTCGAGACGGCCGAACGGCAGGCCGTGCGCGTGTGGGAATCGGCCGCCGGCTACTCGCCCACGATCGGCATCCTGGGCGCCGTGCTGGGCCTGATCCACGTGATGGAAAACCTGTCCGATCCGGCCAAGCTGGGCCCAGGGATTGCGGTGGCGTTCGTCTCCACGATTTACGGTGTCGGCCTGGCCAACCTGTTCTTCTATCCGATCGCCAACAAGCTGAAGAATATCGTCACGGCCCAGGTGCACCAGCAGGAAATCGCCGCCGCCGTGTTCCACGACATCGCCACGGGCGACTTCAGCCGCATCATGGACGAACGCATCGCCACCTTGATGCGCGAGCACACTTGAGCGCGCAGCCATGACCCAGTACCGCCGCGCCCGCCGCCCGTACGACGAAGAGCCGGAAAACCACGAGCGCTGGCTGATCTCGTACGCCGACTTCATCACCTTGCTGTTCGCGTTCTTTGTCGTGATGTATGCCATCTCGGTGGTCAACACAGGCAAGTACAAGGTGTTCTCGGACGCGCTGGGCGATGCCTTCGGCGGCGCCGGCGCCGCGTTGACGCAGAACACGGAAGTGCAGACCACACCCCAAGCCACGCCGCAGGCGGTGCGCCGGCGCGTGATGATCGCGCAGGAAAAAGTACGGATGACCAAGCTGGCGCAGGACCTGCTGGCCACGATGGCGCCGCTGGTCAAGGAAGGCAAGGTACGGGTGACGCAGGACAGCCGCGGCGTCTCCGTCGAGATCAATGCCTCGGTGCTGTTCGACCCGGGCGAGGCCAGGCTGACGGAGGAATCGCGCGAGGCGCTGCAGGCCGTCGCCGTGCTGCTGAAGGACGATCCGCACGCGGTGCAGGTGGAAGGGCACACGGACAACCAGCCGATCCGCAATATGTATTCGTCGAACTGGGAACTGTCGTCGATTCGCGCCGCCACGGTGGTGCGGCTGTTCATCGAATCGGGCGTGGCACCGCAGCGGCTGACGGCCGTGGGCCACGCGTCGAACCATCCGGTGGCGGACAACAACGACCCGATCGGCCGGGCGCGCAACCGGCGCGTGGCCATTACCATCCTGTCGGGCGTGCCCGATCCGGAGACGGAGATTCCGACGGCGGCGGAAGGCGCCGAGGCGGCCCCGGCGCCGGTGGTCGCGCCGGTGAAATAAGCGGCGCGTTGGGGTCTGTCCCTGCACAGGGACTGACCCCGAAGTTTGGCTGAGGCGCGCGAGCGCTTACGACAACTTCAGGGTCAGTCCCCAAGGGGACAGACCCTGGGCGGCTCATCCGCCTGCGGCCCCCTCAACGACCACCAGTCGCTTGCAGCAGCGCCGCCGCTCAAGCCGCCTGCTGAATCCGCACCATATTCCCCGCCGGATCGCGCACCGCGAAATCGCGCACCCCATACGGCTGCATGGTCGGCTCCTGCACGATCTCTACGTCGCGCCCCTGCAGCCGGTCGAACGCTTCGTCCAGGTTCCTCGTTGCCAGCAGCAGCATGCCGTAGGTGCCCTTGGCCATCATTTCCGTGATGACGCGGCGTTCCTCGTCCGTCACGCCCGGGCCCACGCCCGGCGGCGCCAGTACGATGGACGTTTCCGGCTGGCCGGCAGGGCCGACCGTGATCCAGCGCAGGCCGCCGTAGGCCACGTCCTTGCGTACTTCAAAGCCCAGCTTGTCGCGGTAGAACGCCAGCGACGCCTCCGGGTCGAGGTGGTTGATGAAGGTCGAGTGGATGGTCAGGTTCATGGTGTGTCTCCTTGCGAAGTGGAGATGCCAGAGTAGCCGGGCTTGTCCGGCATTGCTTCTTGATTCCTGATCGGCCGCGTGACGTTTTTCGCGACGCACGGCGGCATGCCGGCCGTGGCGTCCGCGCATTGCGCCTTGTAGGTCGACGGCGGCACGCCGACCAGTTCCGTAAAGCGCGTGCTGAACGTGCCCAGCGACGAACACCCGACCTCGAAACAGATGTCGGTGACGCTCATGTCGCCCCGGCGCAGCAGCGCCATGGCCCGTTCGATGCGGCGCGTCATCAGGTAGGAGTAGGGTGACTCGCCGTAGGCCAGCTTGAACTGCCGGCTCAGGTGCCCGGCCGACATCTGCACGCCGCGCGCCAGCGCTTCCACGTCGAGCGGCTGCGCATATTCTCGGTCCATGCGGTCGCGTACCTGGCGCAGCTTGACGAGCTCACGCAGGCGCTGCGCGTTCTCGCTCATACGGTCAGGCTGCCGCGCCAGCCGCGCGCGGCGTAATACGACTGCGCGCCGTTGTGGTAGGTGAACACGCGGCCGTAGCGGCGGTCGCAGAACAGGGCGCCGCCCTGCTTGCGCAGCTCGGGCGGGGTGGCGATCCAGCTGGACGTCTTCAGGTCGAACTCGCCCAGCGCCTGCAAGGCGCGGTACTGCTCTTCCGTTAGCAGTTCGATGCCGAATTGCGCCGCCATGCCGGCGGCGCTGCCGGCCGGCTTCTGCTCCTTGCGGGCGTCGAGGGCGGCGGCGTCGTAGCACAGGCTGCGCCGGCCCGCTGGCGTCTCTGCCGAGCAGTCGCAGAAGGCGACGCGGCCGGTGGCCGGATCGAGGCCGATCACGTCCGGCTCGCCGCCGCTGTCCTCCATCGCCTGCAGCGCGGGCCAGGCGGACGGATTGGCGTCCAGCCGGGCCAGCACGTCGGACCAGGCGATGTCGCGGTGGCGCTGCATGTTCTTCTCGAAACGGGCTTGCAAGAGCTGGAGCAGGGCGGCATTCATGGCGTGGCGTCTCCTTTTTTATTGAAGATGGGGCAGCGCCAAGTTATCACAATTGGTTACCGGAACGACAGCGAAGAATGGCCACCGCTACAATGCGGCCATGCCAACCAAGCTCCCCATTTTTCCCGGCCCGCGCACCGCGCGCGGTGCCGTCCTTGCCGTGCTGTTGTCCAATGCCGACCAGGCCGGCGCCGAGCCGCTGCGCGGCCGCGTGACGCTGGCCGCCATCGTGCGCGCACTGAAGCGCAAATACCACTGGCCGATCGAGACGACCAGTTTTCCGTCGAATGCGCCCGATGGCCGGGCCACCTGGGCCACCGTCTACAGCCTGCCGCCGGAGGTGATCGCCAGGGCGCTCGATGCGCGCGGGCGCGACTGGTTGAAGGCTGCCGGCGTTGCGTAATCGTCAGGCATAGGCGGATGCGGCCGGCACGCTGAAGCCTACCACCGTACCGCCGGCCGCGCCCGCCTCGACGGCCAGCGCGCCACCCACGCGCGCGATGCGCTCGCGCATCCCGACCAGTCCCCAGTGGCCGGCCCGGCCGTCGCGCGCCACGACGGGATCGATGCCCTTGCCGTCGTCGCCGACTTCGCCTTGCAATGCCTCGTCCGTGAAGCGCAGCCGCACGGTCACGCGCGTCGCGCCGGCATGGCGTGCGCTGTTGGCAACGGCCTCGCGCAAGACGTACAGCACCTCGACGGCCGTCTCGCTGCGCAAGGGCCGGGCCGTCCCCTCGGTGGCAAAGTCGAGCAGCGCGGCCGCCTCCGGCGTGGCTTTCAGCAGGGCGTCGCGCAGCTCCTCCACCAGCTCGTCGCACGGGGGCGGCTGGCGCAGCGCCAGCACCTCGTCGCGCGCGTTCTCGACCAGTTTCTCGGCGTAGCCCAGCACCTTGTCCAGCATGGCCTGCAGCTCCGGTTCGCGCGGCAGGCGCGCCTGCACCGCATGGAAGCGCAGGATCAGCGCCTGCACCGCTTGCAGCAGGTTGTCGTGCAGCGCGCGGGCGATGCGGTTGCGTTCCAGCATGGTCGCCTCCAGCCGCGCCGCGATGCGCTCCTCGGCGCGGCGGCGCACCACAGCCATGCGCCAGCGGTACAGCAGCGCCAGCGCCAGCAGCGCTGCCAGCGCGCAGGCCAGGCGGAACCACCAGGTCTGCCAGAACGCGGGGGCGATGACGAAGTGCAGCCCGGCACCGGTACGATTCCACACGCCATCCTCATTGGCGGCGATCACGTGCAGGCGGTAGCTGCCCGGCCCCAGGTTGGTGTACTGGGCGCCGCGCTCGCGCCGCACCTCGCGCCAGTCGTCGTCGACGCCATCCAGCCGGTACTTCAGCCGCACCCGCTCCGGCATCGACAGGGCCGTGGCGGTAAAGGCGACATCGACGCTGGTCGTCCGCGCCGGCAGGGCGAGGCCATCGACCGCGTCGTAGTCGCGCCCGCCGCTGTGCAGCGACTGGATCAGCACGTCCGGTGCACGCGGATTGCGGCCGATGGTGGCGGGATCGATCCAGCCGACCTGCGACACCGTCGCGTAGTACAGCCGCCCGCCATGCGCCACGCCCAGCGACGGCAGCGGCCGCACCTGGGAGGCCAGACCGCGCACGCCGTCCTCGAAATTGAACAGCTCAGCTTCGACGGGTTCGCCGGGCGCCTGCCAGAAGCGCCGCAGCGCGGCCGGGGCGATGCGGTACAGGCCGTCGTCGCTGTGGATCCACAGGCTGCCGCCGCCGTCGGTCACCAGGCCCGTAACCCGGCGGATCGGCGCGCCGCCGCGCAGCCGCAGCGGGCGCAAGGTTTCGCCATCGCGCCACGTCACCCCTTGTTCGCTGCCGATCAGCAGCCGGCCGCCGCAATCGAACATGGCCAGCACCATGCCCAGGCTCGTGCTGACGGGACGGAAACCAGTGGCCGTCAGCTCGCCGAAGCGGTTGTTGACCAGGCTGATCCAGGTGCGTCCGCCGCTGTCCGTCAGCATGCTCATCGGTGTTGGTTCCGGCACCCCGCGCAGACGCGTGTCGCGCTGCCAGCGGCCGTCCTGGAAACGCCACAGGCCCTGGCGAATGATCGACACCAGCAGCGCGCCGCCCCGCTCCAGCGCCATCGCCTGGATCTCGTAGGTCTTGCCCAGCTGCTCGGGCATGCCCCAGCGCCGCTCGCGGTCGCCGTGGATTTCCCACAAGTCGGTGGCCGAGCCGACCCACACGTGGTCGGGTGCCGCCCGCACCAGGGCCTGCGGGGCGACGATGGCGGTCTGGCGCCGGCTGCCGTCGGCGCCCAGCCGCAGCACCGGGCTTTCCATCGAGCCCAGCCACAGTTCGTCGCCGATGCCGCGTTGGGCCAGCCAGTAGAAGCTTTCCTTGCTGGTGGGGAGGCGGCGGAAGCGGTGCGGCCGGTAGCGTTCCACGCCCTCGAACGACAACAGCCACAAATTGCCTTCGCGGTCCACCATGCCGGAGTGGGGCGCGTCGCCGTTGCCGTTGTTGTTGGCAAACACTTCCATCGGGTGCAGCACGCCAGCGCCGTCCGCCACCATGCGTGCGACGCCATCCTGGCGCTGATACCACAGGCTGCCGCCGGGGCCGTCGAACATGCCGCCTGCATACAGCAGCGGCCCCTGTGCCGGCGGCTGTGCCATTTTTACGACCTCGACCGGATGGCCCAGGCGCACCCGCACCAGGCCCTTGTCGCGCAGTACCGTGTGGACGATGCCGCCGACGGTCGTCAGCCACAGGTCGTCCGCATCGAGCACGTCGACAAAGCGGTCAGTGCCGCGGGCGCGGGCGTAGTAGTGGGCATTCACGCTGACCCACAGCGTGCCGTCGCGGTCGAACACGATGGCGGTGCGCATGTCGCGCGGCAGCGAGTCCCGGCCGATTTCCTGCCACTGACCGTCATGCAGGCGCACCAACGCGCTGCTGACGGCCACATGCAGCACGCCGGCGCCATCGAGCGCCATCGATGTCACCGAGCCGGGTGGAAAGCCATTGCTGGCGTCGTAATGGTGCACGCCGTTCCGGCTGAAAATGCTGAGACCGCCGAAGTGGTAGCCGACAGCCAGACGGCCGCCCGGCAGCGCCAGCACGGATGCGATGCTGGACGACAGCAGGGCGTGGCCGTACACCTTGTTTTCCTGGCGAAAACGCACGCCGTCGAAGCTGGTCAGCCCTGCCGGGGAGCTGAACCACAGCAGCCCGTCGCCCGTCTGCGTCATGCGGAATGACTGCTGCGGCGCGCCGTCGGCTTGCGTCCAGCGCCGCCGCTCGTGCGTCACGCCATCGGGCGCGGGGGGCGCGGCCCAGCTGCTGCATGCGGTCCACCACCACATCAATAAAACCGCAAGGCGGCCGAGGGCCATGTCTGCTCCGACGTTGTTTTCAGACCATTATTGTAAATCGGAAAGAGTGGCGCGGTCAGCGCGGGCGGGCGCGACGGTCGGGATGGGAATTGCCGAAGGCGGTGGCGGCACGGCGCCGTTCGGCGGCCCGTTCCAGCACGTCGTTCAGCTGGCGCGGGTCGAGGCCGGCGAACGTCATGTAGCGCTGCGCCGCCTCCAGCCCGAACGCTTCCTTGGTCAGCAGGGCAATATGGAGTTTTTCAGCGGTGAGGGTGTCGGCGCGCCGGTTCATGGCCTTATTCTACGGCCGGGATCGCCATGTTCTGTCGTTCGGTTGTTAATGTTTGTAACCGTTACGTCATGTAGCGGTTGCCGCGGGTAACGTATTCGACGATGCGCTCGCGGCATTCCTGCGACACGGCGAGGATGCGGCCGCCGTAGTGATAGCGGCCCTTGCTGCCGACGGGGCGGCTGTAGACGATGATCATCTCGGCCTCGTCCACGATGGGGCTGTCGGGAAAGCGGAAGCGGATCCAGTAGCGCGGCCGCTCCGGCAGTTTCTCGGCCAGGATGAAGCCCACGCCCATGCGCGCGATATCGATCACCTGGGCCGGCCAGACGGGCTGGCCGCCTTCGGCGAAGACGGATGCTTCGATCTGCAACAGCCGGCGGATATGGGCCCGGCGTTGTTCGGTTAGCTGCTCTACCACGTTACGCCTGCGTGTCGATGCCCGGTGGGGCCTTGCATACAGCATACCGCACATATGCCGGGTGCAGCAGCGTGGTTCAGCATTGCAATGCCTTTCCAAAACGAAAAAACCGGGCAGGGCCCGGTTTTCCATCGATGCGGGACTGACTCAACCTGCCACAAACCCGCGCGAGAACGTGCTGGTCGCCGTCCGGCCGCTGGGGCCGTACACGCCGGTCTGGGCCTGCGGCCGCAGGGCCTGCAGCGCGCCTTGCGTATGGTTCAGCTGGCGGTTGATCAGCATGCCGTTCAGGCGGTTCAGTTCCTTCGCCTCGCGAGTCTGGTCCAGCACGTCGTGCCACAGCAGCTTGTCGGCATCGCTGCCGTGCTGGGCCAGCCAGGCTTCCATGCCGGCCTCTCCGCGGGCAAAGCCGGCGGCGGCCAGGCTGCGATGGCGCTGGTTCGCCGTCAGGGCCATTTCGTTGATCAGTTCGCCCTTGCGGGACGTCAGCGGGTCCAGCTTGTCGATGTCGGCGGCCACCAGGAGATTCTGTTCCTGCAGCAGCACTTCGCGTAGGGAAATAATCAGCTTATGTTCAGCCTTCAGGCTGTGCATGGGAGTCGTGGTGGCACCGTTCATGATGTCCTATCGCTTTCGAGAGTGCAGCAGATCCTTGACTGTATCGAGCAAGCCATCCGCCACTTTTTCAGAATTAACCTGGAACTGACCGTCGGCAATCGCCAGCTTGATGCGTTCGACTTTCTTCGTGTCGAACACGCCGTTGCTGCTGCTTGCCGCCAGCGCCTGCCCTTGGGAGGACAGGCGTACATTGTCCGAGCCAGCCTGGGCCGCCGTCGTGGCGGCCGTATTTGCCGCCGTGCTCGCTGCCGTGCCGGCCGTGTTGGCCGTCGTGGCTGCGTTCGTGCGGGCATTGTTTGCCGGGGTGTTGCCCGGCAAGCCGTTGCTCTTCAATGGATCGTTGATTTTCACAGCATCTTCCTCGTCTGGTGGGAGCTTTTACTCCGGTGTACGAGTCTTATAACGGCAGCGGCGCCGCAAACTTTAGCGCCCGCCGGAATTTTTAGAATGCCACTTCAACCATCCCGCCCGCCCGGGCGATACCGCTGATGTTCTGTCCGCCGGTCGTGCGTACCTGCACGACCTGGCCTTCGGCCGCGTTGGCAACCGCCTTCGCTTCCGCCGATACCTTGAAGCCGGGGCCGCTGGAAACCAGCCGCACCAGCTGACCGGTCTGCACGACACTCTGCTTGCGCAGGCTGTCCAGGCGCAGCGGCATGCCGGCCGAAATCGCGATATTGCTGGTCCGGCCCAGCACTTGTGCCTTGTCCGTCGCGATGCTGGCCGGCATCGTCGTCAGGTCGCCCTGCATCGTCACCAGCTGGCTGTCGACGATGGGCTGGCCCTGCGCCACGGGCGCCGCGGCGGCAATATAGTTGCCCAAAACCGACACATTGGCGGGAATATAAACCGTCCAGGGTGACGGCGCCGTGCAGCGCACACCCACCGTCGTCTTGCCCCACGGCTTGGTGCCCGGCATCAGGAATGCTTCCGGCGCCGGACAATTCGCCAGCTTCATGCGCTGGTCGACATTACCGACGGTGACCGTCACCTTGCCCGGCAGGCCTGCGCTTTGTACCTGCAGGAACTGGTCCACGGTCTGGCGCAGCTTGGCGGAATCCATCGTGTCCGCCGCCTGGGCGCTGGAGGCCAGCAGCAGGGCGGCAACAGCAGTAGAGAGAGTTTTCATGGTGCAATATTCCCGTTGAGTGCTGCCATGATAGACATTGCCGGCGCGGCGAAAGGGGCGAACAGGACCGGAAAGCCCATGCTTATCGTCGCTTTAATTGCCGTGGGGCATCCGTATCATCGATCCTGTTACCGATGGAAGGAAGCGACATGCTAGGCAAACTCGACCAACATCTGCGATTCAATGAAACGGCACTGAGCCTGCGCTCGACGCGCCAGAGCGTGCTCGCTTCCAATATCGCCAATGCGGACACCCCTAACTACAAGGCCCGCGATATCGATTTTTCCAGCGCGCTCAAATCCGCGCTGGACGTCAACAAGCAGGGGCCACTGAAGACAACGGCGCCGAAGCACTATCCGATGCCGCCGCTGGGCGCCGGCACCCTGGCCGACGGCACGCCGCTGCAATACCGCGGCGTCGTACAGGGCGCGGTGGACGGCAACACGGTCGACATGGACGTCGAGCGCAATCAGTTCGCCGACAACGCGCTGCGCTACGAGGCCGGCGTCAACTTCATCAACAGCCAGATCAAGGGCCTGCTGTCCGTGATCCAGGGAGGCCAGTAAGCATGTCGCTATTTAATATCTTCAATGTGTCGGGCTCGGCGATGAGCGCGCAGTCGCAGCGCCTGAACGTCGTGGCCAGCAACCTGGCCAACGCCGACAGCGCCACCAGCGCCAGCGGCCAGGCCTACCGCGCCAAGCAGGTCGTGTTCGAGGCGACCCCGAGCGCCGACAACACGGCCACCAGCGTCAAGGTGCAGCAGGTCATCGAAGACCCGTCGCCGATGAAGATGGTGTACGACCCGAAGAATCCGCTGGCCGACGAGAAGGGCTATGTGGAGATGCCGAACGTGAACGTGGTGGACGAGATGGTCAACATGCTGTCGGCCTCGCGCTCTTACCAGAACAACGTCGAAACGATGAACGCGGCCAAGAGCCTGCTGATGAAGACCCTGACCATCGGTCAATAACCAGATAGCCAATCATGTCGATCACCAACACCGCCGCCGCCGCCGGGCCATCCGCCGCACTGCTGAACAACGTCAATCCCAAGGAAACGTCCAAGAGCGGCCAGATCTCGGCCGAGCAGGACAAGTTCATGACGCTGCTGATCACGCAGCTGAAGAACCAGGACCCGCTCAACCCGCTGGACAACGCCCAGGTCACCAGCCAGCTGGCCCAGCTGAACACCGTGACCGGCATCAACAAGCTGAACGATACGCTGGAGTCGCTCAAGACCGACTACGCGGCCACCACCTCGGGCCAGGCCGTCAACCTGATCAACCATGGCGTGCTGGCCGCCGGCAAGCACATGCAGGTGGCGGACGGCAAGGGCATCTTCGGCGTCGAGCTGGGCTCGTATGCCGACAAGGTCGACGTCGACATCAAGAACGCCAGCGGCAAGGTGGTGCAGACGATCTCGATGTCCGCCGTCGAGGCCGGCGTGCAGCCGCTGGTCTGGGACGGCAAGATGGCCGACGGCAATACCGCACCGAACGGCAACTACACGCTGAGCGTGACCGCCAGCACGGGCGGCCAGCCGGTGACGGACGCCAAGACGCTGTCGTTCGGCAGTGTCGCCAGCGTGTCCACGGGGCCCACGGGCGCCAAGATCAACGTGCCGGGCCTGGGTCAGCTGACCATGGACGACATCAAGCAGGTCATGTAAGCGCCGGTCAGCCGGCACATTTCGAATTCAAGCATCAGCCCAATTTCTGACAGGGGAAAATCATGTTCCAACAAGGTCTCAGCGGTCTCAACGGCGCAGCCAAGTCGCTCGACGTCATCGGCAACAACATCGCCAACGCCAGCACGGTCGGCTTCAAGAGCACGGAGGCGCAGTTCGCCGACATGTACGCCAATTCCCTGAACGGCATCAGCGGCAACAATCCCGGCATCGGCGTGCAGGTGGCGCGCCTGGCCCAGCAGTTCACCCAAGGTAATATCGAAACGACCAACAACCCGCTGGACCTGTCGATCAACGGCGGCGGCTTCTTCCGCACCACGGTGGATGGCGCCATCCAGTACACCCGTAACGGCCAGTTCTCGATGGACAAGAACGGCACGATCGTCAACGCCCAGGGCGCCTCGCTGACGGGCTACGTGGCCAACCGCGACGGCGTCATCCTGCAGGGCGCGCCGGTGCCGATAACGATCGACTCGTCCGACCTGGCGCCGGTGCAGACCACCAAGGCCAACTTCCAGATCAACCTGTCGTCCAACTCGACCGTGCCGAAGACCGTGCCGTTCGACGCTTCCGATCCGACCTCGTACACCAAGCAGACCGTGCTGCCGGTGTATGACTCGCTGGGCAACGAGCACACGATGGGCATGTACTACGTCAACCTGGGCGCCGGCAAGTGGGACGCCTACGCGGCCAACGACGGCCTGACGATCGACGCGAAAGCCGTGCTGCAGGCGGCCATCAGCTCGTCGGCCGCGCAGAGCGCGCGCGACGCTTACCAGACCGTCATCAACAACCCGGCCTCGACGTCCGGCGACATCACCGCCGCACAGCAGGCCTATGCCGACGCGGCCGGCGGCGCCGTGCTCGCCGCCGCCATCGCGGCCGGTGCCAACCAGGTGCAGCAGGACCAGATCACGGCCGTCTACACCGGCGCCACCAGCGTCGCCGCCACGCTGGGCAACGGCCCGGCCATCATCGACGCCAAGCTGCAGGCCGCCGTCAACGTGCCGTCCGTCAAGGTCGGTACGCTGATATTCAACAAGACCGGCACCTTGGACGCGGCCGCGATGGCTGCTGCCGTTCCGGCCACCACCTTGCCGCTGACGATCAACCTGCCGATCTTCCCGGACAACGGCGCCGTGCTGACGATTCCGATCTCGACCACGTTCGAAGGCACCACGCAGTACGGCACGCCGACCAGCGAGAAGATGTCGACCCAGGACGGTTACTCGTCCGGCAGCCTGCAGCGCTTCGCCGCCGACGACAACGGCGTCATCCTGGGCCAGTACAGCAACGGCAAGTCGCGCCCGCTGGCGCAGATCGTGCTGGCGGACTTCACCAGCGTCGAGAACCTGACCCCGCTGGGCAACAATGCGTGGGCGGAAAGCTCGGGTTCGGGCGTGCCGCAGATCGGCGTGCCGGGCGAGGGCGGCATGGGCGCGCTGCGCTCGTCGTCGGTCGAGGCATCGAACGTGGACCTGACCGAAGCGCTGGTCGACATGATCACCGCGCAGCGCGTGTACCAGGCCAATGCGCAGACGATCAAGACCGAAGACTCGGTGCTGCAGACGCTGGTGAACCTGCGTTAATGATGGTTGGGGTCTGTCCCTTTGGGACTGACCCCGGTTTTTATCGATATCGTCAAGAACCCGGATTAAAACCGGGGTCAGTCCCCTGCGGGGACAGACCCCAAGCGAGATCACACCATGGACAAACTCGTCTACACCGCAATGACCGGCGCCAGGCACATCCTGGACCAGCAGGCCACCACGTCGAACAACCTTGCCAACGCGACCACGACGGGCTTCCGTGCCCAGCTCGATGCGTTCCGCGCCGTGCCGGTCGTCTCCGAAGGCCTGCCCACGCGTACGTTCGTGGTCGACTCGACCGTCGGCTCCGACTTCCGTTCCGGCCCCATCGAAACGACCGGCCGCTCGCTGGACGTGGCCGTGCGCGGCGAGGGCTGGCTGGCGGTGCAGTCGAACGACGGTTCCGAGGCGTACACCCGCAACGGCAGCCTGAAGATCAGCGAGAACGGCCTACTGCAGACCAGCGGCGGCCTGACCCTGCAAGGCGAGAACGGTCCGATCGCCGTGCCGCCGAACATGAACGTGTCGATCTCGGCCGACGGCACCGTCAGCGGCATCGATACCAGCCAGGGCCAGCCCGGTCCGGCCAACGTGCTGGGCCGGATCAAGCTGGTCAATCCGCCCACGACCGGCCTGCTGCGCGGCGACGACGGCCTGTTCCGCCAGGAATCGGGCCAGCCGGCCCAGGCCGATCCGAACGTGCGCCTGGCCGACGGTTGCCTGGAAGGCAGCAACGTCAACCCGGTCGATGCGATGGTCAATATGATCGCCCTGGCAAGGTCGTTCGACACACAGATGAGCCTGATAAAGAACGCCGAGAATAACGCGGCGAAAGCCACCCAGATCCTCGCTTTGAATTGATTCGTTGCCGCGCATAATGCTTTCATCGGAGGAAGCTCTACAGGCGGCATAGTTCCAGAGCTTCCAGTTGTCCGGGCGGGGGAATCCTCCCCAGTCCGGCATTACGGGAGAAAGCACATGATTCGTTCGCTCTGGATTGCCAAGACCGGCATGGAAGCGCAGCAGACACAGATGGACACTGTGTCGAACAACCTCGCCAACGTCAGCACCAACGGCTTCAAGAAGTCGCGCGCCGTGTTCGAGGACTTGCTGTACCAAAACGTGCGCCAGCCCGGCGCCAATTCCTCGCAGCAGACCCAGCTGCCATCGGGCATGCAGGTCGGTACGGGTGTGCGTCCCGTCACGATCGAGCGCATCCACACCCAGGGTAATCCCCAAGCCTCCGGCAACGACAAGGACCTGATGGTCAACGGCAACGGCTTCTTTACCGTGCTGATGCCCGACGGCACCACCGCCTACACGCGCGACGGCTCGTTCCAGCGCGACAACAACGGCCAGATGGTCACGTCCAGCGGCTACGTGCTGCAACCCCCGATCACCATTCCCATCAATGCCGACAACATCACCGTCGGCAAGGACGGCACCGTGTCCGTGAAGCTGCCCGGCCAGGCCGCCGCGCAGCAGATCGGCTCCTTGCAGCTGGCCACGTTCATCAACCCCACCGGCCTGCAGTCGATGGGCGAGAACCTGTACGTCGAGACGGGCGCATCCGGCGCCGCCCAGCAGAACCAGCCGGGCCAGAACGGCACCGGCCAGATCCTGCAGGGCTATGTCGAGACGTCCAACGTCAACGTGGTCGAAGAGATGGTGAACATGATCCAGACGCAGCGCGCCTACGAGATCAACAGCAAGGCCATCACCACTTCCGACCAGATGCTGCAAAAACTGTCGCAGATGTAATCATGAAAAAGCTCTCTCTGACCGCCTTCATCCTGGCCGCGCTGGCCGGTTGCGCCAGCACCCCGACGACCATCGTCGCCGGCCCGACCACCGCGCGTCCGCTGCCGCCGGCGCAGAGCGCCGCCAGCAACAACGGTGCGATCTTCCAGACCGCCAGCTACCGTCCCGCGTTCGAAGACCGCCGCGGCCGCCACGTGGGCGACATCATCAATGTCGTCATCACCGAGCGCACCTCGGCCGTCAAGAACGGCGCCAGCTCGAACAGCCGCAGCGGCAGCGCGAACCTGAACGTGCCGGGCCTGCTGCAGGGCAAGCTGGGCGCCAATATCGGCACCAGCTCGGAAAGCAAGTCGGCCGATGCCGCCAGCCAGACCGCCAGCAACACGTTCACGGGCACGATGGGCGTGACGGTGGTGGAAGTGCTGGCCAACGGCAACCTCGTCGTCGCCGGCGAAAAGCAGGTGGCGATGGACAAGGGCACGGAATTCATCCGCATCTCCGGCGTCGTCAATCCGGACACGATCGGCGCCGGCAACACGGTGTCGTCCACCGCGATCGCCGATGCCCGCGTCGAATACCGCACCAATACCCACCTGGACCGCGCCGAGCTGTCGTCGATGGCGTCGCGTTTCTTCATGAGCCTGCTGCCGTTCTGATATGACCATGTTTGCCAAGACCCTCGCTGCGATCGGCGTTTCGATTGCCCTGCTTGCCCCGGCCGCCCATGCCGAGCGCCTGAAGGACCTCGCCAGCATCGCCGGCGTGCGCCAGAACCAGCTGATGGGCTACGGCATCGTCGTGGGCCTGGACGGCACCGGCGACCAGACCACGCAAACCCCGTTCACGGTGCAAAGCATCGCCTCGATGCTGCAGCAGATGGGCGTCTCCCTGCCGCCGGGCACCAACCTGCAGCTGAAGAACGTGGCGGCCGTGATGGTCACCACCTCGCTGCCGGCGTTCGCCCAGCCGGGCCAGATGCTGGACGTGACGGTATCGTCGATGGGCAATGCCAAGAGCCTGCGCGGCGGCACGCTCCTGATGACCCCGCTGAAGGGTGCCGACGGCGCCATCTACGGCATGGCACAGGGCAATATCCTGGTCGGTGGCGTCGGTGCGCAGTCGCCCGGCGGCGGCGCCTCGGTCGCCGTCAACCACCTGTCGGTGGGCCGCATTTCCGGCGGCGCCACGGTCGAGCGCGCGGTGCCGACCAACCTGGGCGAGAACGGCCAGATCCGCCTGGAGCTGAACAGCAGCGACTTCGCCACCGCCAGCCGCGTGGTCGAAGCGATCAACAACAAGTACGGCGCGGGCATCGCCTATGCCCTGGACGGCCGCGTCATTCGCGTGCAGGCACCGTCCGCCTCCGACCAGCGTGTGACGTTCATCGGCCAGCTGGAAGAAATCGACGTGCGCCCGGCCGCGCTGGCCGCCAAGGTCATCATGAATGCCCGCACCGGTTCCGTCGTTATGAACCAGGCGGTGACGTTGCAGACCTGCGCGATCTCGCACGGCAACCTGTCGGTGGCCGTGTCGGCCGACCCGCAGGTCAGTCAGCCGAACGCGCTGTCCGGCGGCCAGACCGTGGTCACGAACCCCGGCTCCGTCGACATCCAGAAGGCGCCCGGCAAGGTGCTGATGGTGCAGGGCGGCGCCTCGCTGGCCGACGTCGTCAAGGCGCTGAACGCCATCGGCGCCTCGCCGCAGGATCTGCTCGCGATCCTGCAAGCAATGAAAGCATCCGGTGCCCTGCGCGCCGAACTGGAAATCATCTAATACAAAGAGGCCATCATGATCCGCCAGACGAGCACACCCAACGACCTTTCCGCCAACCTCGCGATCGACAGCAAGGGCCTGTCGCAGTTGCGCCAGGGCGCCAAGGCGGGTTCGGCGGAGGCTACCCGGGCCGCGGCAACGCAGTTCGAAGCCATGTTCGTCAACATGATGTTGAAGAGCATGCGCGACGCGACGCCGCAGGAAGGCATGCTCGACAACCAGCAGACCAAGATGTTTACGACGATGCTGGACCAGCAGACCAGCCAGACCATCGCCAAGAAAGGCATCGGCCTGGCGGACGTGCTGGTGCGCCAGTTGTCGAAAACAGCCGGAGTGAACGGTGCGAATGCCGAATTGAATGCGGACGCGGCCATGCCCGAGGGCGGCCTGACCCGCTCGATGATCGACGCGGCCAAGCTGCAGCGCTCGATCGCCGCCGCGGGCGGCAACGCGGCGGCCAGTGCCGCGGCGGCACCTGCCGCCACGACGGCGGCGGCAAGCACGTCGCGCCACGCGCACGTGCGTGCATTCTCCGACAAGCTCAGCGCCCATGCCGAAGAGGCCAGCCGCGCCACCGGCGTGCCGGCCAAGTTCATGCTGGGCCAGGCCGCGCTGGAAAGCGGCTGGGGCCGCCGCGAGATCAAGGGCGCGGACGGCAGCAACAGCCACAACCTGTTCGGCATCAAGGCCGGCAGCAACTGGACCGGCAAGACCGTCGACGTCGCCACGACCGAATACGTGAACGGCCGCGCCACCCGCAAGATCGAACGCTTCCGCGCCTACGACAGCTATGCCGACAGCTTCAAGGATTACGCCAAGCTGATCACGAACAATCCGCGCTACGAGAAAGTGCTGGCCAGCGGCGGCGACGCCACGGCATTCGCGCGCGGCCTGCAGAAGGCCGGTTACGCCACCGACCCGAACTACGCCGCCAAGCTGGCCGCTGTCATCAAGAAAACTTTGGCATAAGCACATCGAAATAAGGTGACGGCGGCCCTTAAGTTTCGTCCGCCCGCGCCGTATACGAGATCAGGACAGGAAAGAAACCACCCATGAGCAACCTCCTCAGCATCGGTAAGACCGGCTTGCTGGCGGCCCAGACGGGCATCGCCACGACCGGTCACAACATCACGAATGCGAGCGTGGCAGGTTACAGCCGCCAGGGCATCGTGCAGGGCACCTTGCCGCCGGTGAACCAGGGCGTCGGCTACATCGGCACGGGCACCGAAGTGGCGCAGATCAAGCGCTACTACGACAACTTCCTGAACACCCAGCTGATGAACGCGCAGGCCAACCAGGGCTCGGTGGACGCCTACCTGGGCCAGATCAGCCAGATCGACAATATGCTGTCCGACAGCACGATCGGCCTGTCGCCGGCGCTGCAGGACTTCTTCAAGGGCGTGCAGACCGCCAACTCGACCCCGTCGCTGCAGGCCGCGCGCGAATCGATGCTGTCGTCGTCGCAGACGCTGACGGCGCGCTTCCACGAGGTGTCCGGCCGCCTGCGCGAGCTGCAGGACGGCGTCAACAACTCCGTCACCTCCACCGTCAACTCGATCAATGCGTACTCGACGCAGATCGCCGACCTGAACAAGAAGATCGCGGCCGCCACGCTGGACCCGCTGAATCCCCCCAACGACCTGCTGGACCAGCGCGACCAGCTGATCCGCGAACTGAACCAGCAGGTCAAGGTCACCGTGCTGCCGACCGATAACAATATGCTCAATGTGTCGATCGGCTCGGGCCAGCCGCTGGTGGTCGGCGTCACCAATATGGACCTGACGACGATGGCGTCGCCGACCGACCCGAACCGCACGATCGTCGGCTACCAGACGACGTCGGGCCGCACCTCGCCGCTGCCGGACGAGACCTTTGCCGGTGGCGCGCTGGGCGGCTTCATGAAATTCCGCAGCGAGACGCTGGACAAGGTGCAGAACCAGATCGGCCAGGTGGCGGCCGGCCTGGCCACGGCCTTCAACGAGCAGCACAAGCTGGGCCAGGACCTGGGCGGCGCCCTGGGCGGCGATTATTTCAAGCCTATCAAGGCCTATGTCGGCTACGACACCCGCAACTCGGCGGCCAGCACGACGGACGTGCAGGCCACGATCACGGACGCCGCGGCGCTGAAGGGTGTCGACTACGACGTCGTGTTCGACGGCACCGATTTCCAGATGACGCGGTCCGACGGCACCGGTGGCGCGATCGCCATCCCGCCCGGCGTGGACACGGAAATCGACGGCGTGACGTACAACTTCGGCGGCACGGCAACGCAGGGCGACCGCTTCCAGATCCGTCCCACCTACACGGCGGCCGCGGACATCGAAGTGGGTATCACGGACTTCAAGAAGATCGCGCTGGCCGCGCCGATCGCCACGTCTTTCCCAACCAGCAACAAGGGCAGTGGCACGATCAGCGCCGGCACCGTGGACGCGACCTACCTGGAACCGGGCAACGCACTGACGGACTCGACGCCGCTGACGATCGCCTTCCACCAGGCCGACCCGCTCGACCCGGCCAGCCGCAGCGTGGACGGTTTCGCCGCAGGCGCCTCCGTGCGCGTCACGCTGGCGAGTGGCGCCTTCAACGACTATGCGCCGGGCGACACGATTCCGTACGCGGAAGGCGCCACCTACAGCAGCAATGGCCTCTCCTTCGTGCTGAACGGCCAGCCGAAGGATGGCGACACGTTCACGGTCGCGAAGAACACGAGCGGCGTCGGCGACGGCCGCAATGGCGTGCTGCTGGCCGGCCTGCAAACGAAGAACATCCTGAACGGCAACAGCGCCACGTTCCAGGGCAGCTATGCGGGCACCGTCAACTACGTGGGCAACAAGACGCGCGAGATGAAGGTCGGCAGCGACGCCGCCGAGACGACCGTCAACCAGGCGATGGCATCGCAACAGAGCGTGTCGGGCGTCAACCTGGACGAGGAAGCAGCGGACCTGCTGCGCTACCAGCAGGCCTACCAGGCCGCCGGCAAGGTAATGCAGATCGCCGGGCAGCTGTTCGACACGCTGCTGCAGATCCGCTAAGTGTCCGAGAATCGATTGAAGGAATAACGTTATGACCCTGCGTATCAGCACCAGCATGATGTACGACCGCGGCACCAGCCAGCTGGGCACGCTGCAATCGAACATGCTGAAGACCCAGATGCAGCTCTCCACGGGCCGCCGCGTGCTGACGCCGTCGGACGATCCGGTCGCCTCGGCGCGCGCGCTGGAAGTGACGCAGTCGCTGGAACTGAACGAGCAGTACAAGACCAATCGCCAGACGGCGCAGTCGTCGCTGGCGCAGGTGGATACGGTGCTGGACACGGTGGGCGACCTGCTGGACGACGTCAAGGACACCGTGCTGTACGCCGGTAACCCGGCCCTGTCGATCGCCGACCGCGAAGCGCTGGCCGTGGACCTGGAAGCGCGCATGGCGGACCTGCTGGGCCAGGCCAACACGGCCGACGGCACCGGCGGCTACGTTTTTGCCGGCTACAAGACCAACACGCTGCCGTTCGCCCGCACGTCCACTGGCGCCACCTACTACGGCGACCAGGGCGAGCGCGAACTGCAGGTGGGGTCGGGGCGCAAGATGTCGATCAGCGCCTCCGGCAGCCAGATCTTCGAGAGCAACCTGACGGGCAACGGCACCTTCCTGACCAAGCCGCACGTGCCGGACCCGGCCGACCCGACCGACGTACCCAATGCCGGCACGGGCATCATCTCGCCGGGCACCGTGTCGAACGCCGCCCAGCTGACGGGCCACAACTATTCGATCACGTTCGCCAAGGACGCGACGACGGGCACGATGCAGTACAGCGTGACGGACGACACGCTGGGCACGGAAGTGGTACCGCTGACGGATTACAAGGCGGGCCAGCCGATCGCCTTCGACGGCGTCACGTTCGACATCAAGGGCGAGCCGGCCGACACCGACAAGTTCACCCTCGAGCCCAGCAAGAACCAGTCGGTGTTCGAGACGATCCAGAACGTCATCAACGCATTGCGCACGGCGGGCACGGGCCCGACGGCGGGCGCCAAGCTGACCAACGCGCTGAATGAAGCCAACCAGAACATCCAGCAGGCCTCCGACAACGTGCTGTCGGTGCGCGCCTCGGTCGGCGCGCGTGGGAAGGAGCTGGACTACCTGGACAACTCCGGCTCGGAGATGTCGATCCAGTACAAGAGCCAGGTTTCCGACCTGATCGAAGTCGATCCCATCGAAGCCGCGTCGCGCTTTGCGCAGCAGACCAGCAGCTTGCAGGCGGCGCAGCAGACGTTCAAGATGGCGACTGGGTTGTCGCTGTTTAATTATCTGAACTAAGCCAGATCGGCAAATAAGCCCGCAGGTGACAGGCACCGATTTCAGGGCAGGTATGCCCTGGAATCGGTGCCTGTCACCATGGGTTTCGCAAAGCTGCCACAGCAAATCGGGGACAGCCTCCGAACTCTCTGCATCGCGCCAAGCGCCAGGCAATCGAGATGCTTCTGCCAGGCTGACCCAGTTGGGAATCGCGCATCGTCCGGGCCAGCTGGTCCTTGAAATAAGCGGCAGTAAAAACGGTGACTGCCACCATTTTTCACGGCGCTGTTCAAGGACAGTCCAGGTTGCCAAGAACCTCGACGCGCTGAAAAAGTTCCGTAACGAGGAGCAACCACCAGCTACCGCGAACAGCCCCTTTTTACTGACCAGGTGCCGACCCAGGCGCGCGCTGCGCTTGCGGCGACGCCGGCAAATCCCCCTTGCCAGCAAACGCCCGCGGCAGATGCCTTGCCTTCTCGGTCCCCTGGCCCAGCAAGTTCATCAGCGGCGTGGTGAGATAGGGCAGCGAGATCATCAGCACCAGGAAGCCGGCCCCCAAGGTGATCGGAAAACCGATGCCGAACAGGTTCAGCTGCGGCGCCGCGCGCGTCAGGATGCCCAGCGCGACGTTGGTGATCAGCAGGGCCGCCACCAGCGGCAGCGACAGCTGCAGCCCGGCGCTGAAGATCTTCGCGCCCCAGGTTGCCAGGTCCCAGAAGCCGCCACCGTGGAAGGTCGTGCTGGCGATCGGCAAGGTGAAGAAGCTTTCCGCCAGGGCCTCCAGCAGCAGCAAGTGGACGTTGGCGACCAGCAGCGACATCGTGGCGATCCACGTCAGGAACTGGGCGATGCCGGAGCTGCGGCCCTGCGACATCGGATCGAAGAAGCTGGCAAAGCCCAGGCCCATCGTCAGGCTGCTGATCTCGCCCGCCATCTCGACGGCGGCGAACACGATGCGCATCGCCAGGCCCATCGCGACACCCGTGATCAACTCTTTTGCCAGGATCAACAGGCCGGCCCACGAAGCGGGATCGGCGGCCGGCACGGCGGGGACGAGCGGGGCGATGCCGATGGCGATCATCACGCCCAGGCTCAGCTGGACGGTCTGGGGGATGCGGGCGTTGCCGAACACGGGCGAGGCCGTGATCAGGCCGAGGATGCGCGTCAGCGGCCAGATCAGGCCGGCGATCCACGTATTGATTTCCGCGGCGGTCAGGACCAGCATGGACGGGGATCAGCCGACCATGCCGGGGATGCCGCTGAAGATCTCGCGCATATAGTCCGTCATCACCGAAATCATCCACGGGCCGGCCACGACCAGCGCGACAAACACGCCGACCAGCTTGGGGATGAACGACAGCGTCTGCTCGTTGATCTGCGTGGCGGCCTGGAAGATCGACACGATCAGGCCGATCACCAGCGCCACCAGCAGCAGCGGCGCGGCCACCATCAGGGTGATCTCCATCGCGTGGCGGCCCATCGACATCACGGTTTCCGGTGTCATCGCGCTCCTCCTAATAGAAGCTCTGGGACAAGGAGCCCAGCAGCAGCTGCCAGCCGTCCACCAGCACGAACAGCATCATCTTGAACGGCAGCGAGATGACGGCGGGCGACATCATCATCATACCCATCGACATCAGGACCGAGGCCACCACCATGTCGATGATCAGGAACGGGATGAAGATGGCAAAGCCGATCTGGAACGCCGTCTTCAGCTCGCTCGTGATGAAGGCCGGGATCAGGATGCGCAGCGGCACGTCCTCCGGGCCCTGCAGCGCGGGGCTGCGCGAGATCTTGACGAACAGCGCCAGGTCGGCCTGGCGCGTCTGCTTCAGCATGAACTGCTTCAAGGGCGCCGAACCCCGTTCCATCGCCTGCTGCATCGTGATCTGGTTGGCCTGCAGCGGCTGGTAGGCCTCCGTGTAGATGCGGTCGAACGTGGGGCCCATCACGAAGAACGTCAGGAACAGCGCCAGCCCGATCATCACCTGGTTCGGCGGCGCCGTCTGCGTGCCCAGCGCCTGGCGCAGCAGCGACAGCACGATGACGATGCGGGTGAAGCCCGTCATCATCAGCAGCACGGCCGGCAGGAACGTCAGCGACGTCATCAGGATGAGCGTCTGCAGCGTCAGGCCGTATTGCGTGCCGCCGCCCGGGGCGGCGCTGGTGGTAAAGGCGGGGATCGTGGGCTCGGCGGCCGCCAGCAGCGGCAACAGCAGCAAGCCGAGAAGAGCAGGGCGCGACAGGCGGAACGGTTTTACTTGCCATTGCGCTTTTCAATCGTCTGTTTGAACCACTCGGAGAAATTGGTGGCCGGCAGGTTCGGGTGCGGCGCCAGCCCGGCCGGATCGGCCTCCTGGCGCGGCAGCGTCGCCAGCGCGTTCATCCGCCCGGGCGAGGCGCCCACGACGATCCACTGGTCGCCCACTTCCACCACCAGGATGCGCTCGCGTGCGCCCACCGACAGGGCGCCCACCAGCTTGACGGTGGAGCCGCCCGTGATGTGCTTCGGACCGAAGCGCTTGAGCAGCCAGGCCAGGCCCATGACGATGGCCAGCACGGCGGCCAGCGCGGCCACCGTCTGCAACAGGCTGCCGGCGGCGGACGGTGCCGCCGGCATCGGCGTCGGCGTCACGGGCCGGGCACCGGCCAGGGCGGCCTGCTGTTCCGGCGTGACGGCACGCGGCGCAGGCGGCGCGGCCGGGTCCGGCGTTTCGCTGACGGGCGCGACAGCGGGCGCACCGGCGACAGCGGCGTCCACCGGCACGGTGGCAGGCTCGCCCGCCTTCACGGGCGCGACGGTGCGGTTGGTGGGCGCGGTAACGACGTTCTGCGCAGAAACGACAAAGCTGCTGGACAGCAAAAAGCCGGCCAGCAGCGTCGTCGACAGCGCGTTCCTGGACGCGCGCCTCATTTATTCAGTTTTCGGATACGTTCGGACGGCGTGATGATGTCCGTCAAACGGATACCGAACTTGTCGTTCACCACCACCACCTCGCCCTGGGCGATCAGGCAGCCATTGACCAGTACGTCCATCGGCTCGCCGGCCAGGCCGTCCAGCTCGACCACCGAGCCCTGCGCCAGCTGCAGCAGGTTCTTGATGGCGATCTTGGTGCGGCCCAGCTCGACCGTCAGCTGGACGGGGATGTCCAGGATGAAGTCGATGTCGTTATGGGTTTCCGTTTTCGGCGCCGTGTTCGAGAAATCCTTGAAGACGGCGGCCGTGGCGGCCTGCTTTTCAAGGGCTTCGGCTTCGGCCTTGGCCTGCTCGGCGATCGCGGCACCCCACAGATCGTCGTCCGCCGTTTGATCGTCCTGGTTGTCAGACATGATTTGCTCCTGCGTTGCCGGCCCCGCCGGCATGAATTCATCGGATTACTATTTACTCAGCGTATCGCTATTGGCGAGCAACTTCTCGACCTTCAACGCATATTGTCCGTTCATGACGCCATAGGTGCAATCGAGCACCGGTACGCCGTCCACGGTGGCCTCGATCGTTTCCGGAATGTTCAGCGGAATGATGTCACCCACGCGCATGTTGAGGATCTCGTCGAAGCTGACCTTGGCCGTGCCCAGCCGTGCCACCAGCTCCACCTCGGCGATCTGGATCTGCTGCGTCATCAGGCGGATCCAGCGCTTGTCCACCTCCAGCGCCTCGCCCTGCAGCGACGAGGTCAGCGCGTCGCGGATCGGCTCGATCATCGAGTAGGGCATGCAGAAGTGGATCTGGCCCGACACGGAACCGAGCTCGACCGTGAACGTGGACGCCACCACCACCTCGTTCGGCGTCGCGATATTGGCGAACTGGGTGTTCATTTCGGAACGAATGTACTCGAATTCGACGGGGAACACCGGTTCCCATGACTTCGTGTATGCCTCGAACACGATATCGAGGATGCGCAGGATGATGCGCTGCTCGGTGGCCGTGAAATCGCGGCCCTCGACGCGGGTATGGAAGCGGCCGTCGCCGCCGAACAGGTTGTCGACCAGCAGGAACACCAGGCCCGGGTCGAACACCATCAGCGCGGTGCCGCGCAGCGGCTTCATGTGCACCAGGTTCAGGTTGGTCGGCACGACCAGGTTACGGATGAACTCGCTGTACTTCGACACGCGCACCGAACCCACCGACACCTCGGCGCTGCGGCGCAGGAAGTTGAACAGGCCAACGCGGAGCAGCCGGGCGAAACGCTCGTTGATAATCTCCAACGTTGGCATCCGGCCGCGCACGATGCGCTCCTGGGTTGCCAGGTTGTAGGTTCTGACTCCCGCGACTTCCTCGGGCGCGGCGACGTCGTCCTGATCGCCATTAACGCCTTTCAGGAGGGCATCGACTTCTTCCTGGGAGAGAAAATTATCAGCCATGACTGTGGTGAACTACGGTTTTCGCTTTGATGATTGGATGCTTATTGAATGATAAACGAGGTAAACAATACTTCGGTCACTTCCTGCTCGTCGCCATGGTCCTCGAACGGCTGGTTGACCTGTTCCAGGATTTCCTTGCTGAGCGCCTGCTTGCCTTCCGGCGTATTGATCTCGGACGCTTTTTTCGAGGATAGCAGGAGCAGGATACGGCTGCGCACCTTTGGCATGTTGTTCTTGATGACCTCGGATTGCTCCGCGTCGCCTACCTGCAGCGTGAAGGCCAGTTGCAGGTACTGCTCGCCTTCCTCGGGTTGCAGGTTCACGGTAAACGGCTCGACCGGCACATAGACGGGCGGACCCGCCTCCTTCTTTTTCTTCTTCGACTTCTTCTTGACCGGCTCTTCCTCATGCTCCGCCGAGGCGTCCTGGCCCTTGAGCATGAAGAATGCGCCCGCGCCGCCGCCGATGGCCAGGATCAGCACGGCCACGATGATGATGATCAGTTTTTTCTTGGACCCGCCGCCGGCCGGTGCCGCTTCAGCTTTTGCCTCAGCCTTCATGTGTGGATTCGCTTTCTCTCGTTACGCCCCGGTGCTGCGAGGCAGCGGGGCAGGGGCCGTGCAGCACGGCTCGATTATGTCATTATCGGACCAGCGCACGGTCCGGTATCGGCCGAACAGAGGCCGGAACCGCCGTTATTTTGATGTTTCCATGGCGCATCATACGCCCTGGGCCACACGTCAGGCGAACGTATCGACGGCGCCCAATACCGTGCGCCGGACCACGGGTTCCGGCTTGGCCTGCTCGGCGCCGCCGCCCGTCTCGTTGCCCGAGCGGCGCATGCCGGCCGCCGCGCGTGCCTCGGCCTGTTCGGCAAACGCCTGGCGCTGGTCCTGCGTGCCGGTCGAGACGCTGGTGTTGCCCAGCTCGATGCCGGCCTCGCTCATCGTTTCGCGCAGCTTCGGCATGGCGTCCTCGATGGCCTGGCGGGTTTCCGCCTCGGCGGCCATGAAGCTGACGCTGGCCTGGTCGTTCGACACGTTCAGCACGATCTGCAGCGGACCCAGGTCGGGCGGGTTCAGGGTCAGCGACGCGCTCTGGTCACCGCCGGCCACCATCCACACGACCTTCTGGCCCAGCTGCTGTTCCCAGGCATTGGTGCCGACGCGGGCCTGCAACTGGTTCGACGCGGCTGCCTCGGCGGCCTGGGCCGTGGCCAGCACTGCCTGCGTGGCTTGCGGCAGCACGGGCTGGGCCGCCGCGCTGGCGTCCGCCAGCTTGGCGGCGAACGCCTCGGCCTTCAGTTCCGTCTTCGCGGCGCCGGCCTCGAGCTTCAGCTTGCCGGCGTCGCCCGCTTCACTGTCGCCCTGCGGCAGCGCAATGGCGCCGTCCTTGCCGTTGGTCTGAGCGCCCAGCGGTGCGCCAGCCTTGGCGCCGCTGCCGTTGCCCTGCAGGGCGGCCAGCGGATCGCCGGTTTCGGCCTGGCCGCCGGCAGTGTCGCCGGTCGTCGAGATTTCCTCGGACGGACCGGGCGCGGACTTGGTCTGCTGGTTGTACGCGGCGATCATCGCCAGCATGTTGGCCATCGGATCGACGGCGGCGGCGGCTTCGCTTGCCGCGGCGGCTTGCGCAGCGGCCTCGGCGGCGGCCGCGTCCACCGGCACGGCGGTTTCGGCAACAGCGGTGTCGGCAGCCGTGTCATCGGCGCGGTCGGCCGGTGCGGTGCTGGCGGCCTTGTCCGCCGCTTCGGTGGCGTTGGCGTCGCTGGCGGCCTGGGCCGGTTTAGCCGTCGTGGGCGCCTTGGGCGGCGGCGCAGCGGTCTTGTTCTGCGGGCCTGGCGCAGGGGCCTGCCGCGGCGGCGGTGCCTTGACGGGCTCGGCCTGCTTGTTGACCGCAGCCTGCGGCTGCTTGATGGCCTGCTTGTCGATCGGCTTGAGCTGATTGACCGGCTGCCGCTCCACCTGGCGCGCCAGCGCCTGCTTGAAGTCGAGGTCGCCGGACGGCGTGGCTTTGGGCGCCGACGGTGCCGTGGTGTTCAATAAGGTGTTCTGGATGGACTGGGTCTGCATGGGTCGCGGCCTTGTTCCGTTGATTCGTTGACGCCGGGATCAGCGTTTGTAAAATGCCTGCCGTGCGGCGTGCTCGTCCATGGCCTTCTGGTCGCGCTTGGCTTCGATCTTCTGCAGCCGCGCCGCCTCGCGGTCGCGCAGCGTGGAATACGACATCCGCTTGCGCTCCGCTTCCTGCCATTTCGCCTTCTCGTTCTCGCTGCGCTTCTGCGCGTGGCGCACCATCTCTTCCTGGCCGCGCACGGCCGTGTCGAGCTTTTCCATGAAGGCCTGGAAATTGCGGTACGCCATCGGGGTAATGCCGGCCTGCTGGGATGCATCGAAGCGGCGGCCATACTCGTCGCGGTAGCCGACCAGCATCTTCAGCTTTTCCTCCGCATCGGTGACGGCTTTCAAGGCCGCACCGAGCCGCTTGGCGCTGTCGTCCGTCTCGCGGCGCGCCATGTCGATCAGGGTTTCAAGTTGGGATGTCGAGGCCATAATCGTGATTATAGGCAACGAGGGGAGACTTCAATCAGTCGAACAGCGTGGCTAATTGCCCCAAACTCTCCAGCATGTCGACCCGTTCCGTGATCTTCTGCTGCAGGAAGTGCTCGATGCGGTCGTGCAGCTTGATGGCCTGGTCCAGCACGGGATCGGTGCCCGGGGTGTAGGCGCCGACGGCGATCAGGTCGCGGCTGCGCTCGTAGCGCGAGAACAGCTGCTTCAGGCGGCGTGCCTGGGTCTGGTGTTCCTGGGTCGTGATCGAGTGGGCGGCACGCGAGATCGACTGCTCGATGTCGATGGCGGGGTAGTGGCCCGCCTCGGCCAGGCGCCGGTTCAGCACGATGTGGCCGTCCAGGATCGCGCGCGCCGAGTCGGCGATCGGGTCCTGCTGGTCGTCGCCTTCCGTCAGCACGGTGTAGAACGCCGTGATCGAGCCGCCGCCTTCCTCGCCGTTGCCGGCCCGTTCCACCAGCACGGGCAGCTTGGCGAACACCGACGGCGGGTAGCCCTTGGTCGCCGGCGGTTCGCCGATCGCCAGCGCGATCTCGCGCTGCGCCATCGCGTAACGGGTCAGCGAGTCGACGATCAGCAGCACGTTCTGGCCCTTGTCGCGGAAGTGCTCGGCGATGGCGGTGGAATAGGCGGTGGCCTGCATCCGCATCAGCGGCGGCGTATCGGCCGGCGCCGCGATGACGACCGAGCGGGCCCGGCCTTCCTCGCCCAGGATGTGGTCGATGAATTCCTTGACCTCGCGGCCCCGTTCGCCGATCAGGCCGACGACGATGATGTCGGCCGCCGTATAGCGTGCCATCATGCCCAGCAGCACCGATTTGCCGACGCCGGACCCCGCAAACAAGCCCATCCGTTGGCCCCGGCCCACGGTCAGCATCGCGTTGATGCAACGCACGCCCACGTCCAGGGTCTCGACGATCGGCGCCCGGCCCAGCGGATTGGCGGGCCGTACGTTGATGGGGGCGCTGTCGGAGGCCTCGATGGGGCCGAGTCCGTCGAGGGGGCGGCCGGCGCCGTCGATCACGCGGCCCAGCAGTTCGGGGCCGACGGGCAGCTGGCGCGCGCGGTCGCTGGTGCGCCGCCGCGGCGTGGCGTTGGCAACGGAACCGGGTTTCGGGATCAGCGGCTCGGCGGGATAGACATGGGTGCCGGGCACGATGCCTTCGACATCGCTTTGCGGCATCAGGAACAGCCGGCTGCCCTCGAAGCCGACCACTTCCGCTTCGACGCGGCCGCCGCCCGGCAGCGGCACGGTACACGCGGCACCGACGGCGAGGCGCAGGCCGACGGCCTCCATGACGAGGCCGGCCACGCGGGTGACGCGGCCGGACACCTGCACGGGCTCGACGAAATCGAGCACGGCGCCGCAATCGTTCAGCCAGGAACGCCAACGGCCGGCGTGCAGTTCCGCGCCGGCCTGTTCCGTCACTTTCGTGTCCATCGTGCCTCCCTCAGTCCAGCCACTCCACGTTCTTGCCGAGCGCGTGCGTCAACCGGGCCCAGCGCGCTTCGACCTGGGCATCGACCTGGTTGCTGGCCGTGTCGAGGCGGCAGCCGCCGCGCGCGATCGCCTCGTCCTCGGCGATGCGCCAGCCCTCCTTGGCCAGGTCGTCGCCGATGGCCGCGCGGACCACGGCCGCATCCGCCGGATTCAACATCAGCACGGCCGGCTGCTGCACGCTGGGCAGCACGTCGATGGCGTCGCGCACGATCGGCAGGATCAACTCCGGCTTCACGGGCAGCGCCTGCTTGAGCATGTTCTTGGCCAGGTGCATGGCCAGTTCCATCACATCGTTGGCGACCAGCTGGTCGGCCTGGCGCAACGCCTGGGCGAAGCCTTCGGCCAGGCCGGCCAGCGGCGCCAGCGCGGCGGCCGTCGCTTCCTGGCCTTCGCGGATGGCTTCGTCCTCGCCGGCCCGGTGGCCCTCGGCGTAGCCGTCCTGGTAGCCCTGCAGGCGCGCTTCCTCGCGGATCGCCGCCAGCTCTTCCTCGGTCGGATGGTCCGGCGGCGGCGGGGTGTTCAGGTAGGCTTCGTACTCGGCCTGGCGTGCTGCGGCCTCGGCCGCTGCCGCTTCGGCGGCGGCGCGCGCGGCCGCTTCCTCCCGTTCGCGCTGCGCCAGCGTGCTGGGCCGTGCGTCGCCGAAGGACTGGAACTCCCAGCGCTGGAACGCCGTCTGCTGCTCTTTCGGAATATGCGCCAAGCTTTACCTCTAAGAATACGATGCCGATAGTTTATACGAAGGAGTCTTCTCCCTTGCCGCCCAGGACGATCTGGCCCTCGTCGGCCAGACGCCGGACGATCTGCAGGATGCCTTTCTGCTGCGTTTCCACCTCCGACAGGCGCACCGGACCCTTCGATTCCAGGTCTTCCCGCATCATCTCGCTGGCGCGGGCCGACATGTTCTTGAAGATCTTCTCGCGCAGCTCCTGCGACGCGCCCTTGAGCGCGATGATCAGCATTTCCGACTGCACTTCGCGCAGCAGCAGCTGGATGCCGCGGTCGTCGATGTCGATCAGGTTGTCGAACACGAACATCTCGTCCATGATCTGCTGCGCCATGTCGTTGTCGTAGTTCTTGATGTTGTCCATCACCGAGCTTTCCTGCTCGCCGCTCATGAAGTTCAGGATCTCGGCCGCCGCGCGCACGCCGCCCAGGGTGGACTTCTTGATGTTCTCGTTACCCGACAGCAGCTTGGTCAGCACGTCGTTCAGCTCGCGCAGCGCGGCCGGCTGCACGCCGTCCAGGGTGGCGATACGCAGCACCACGTCGTTGCGCAGGCGGTCCGTGAAGTGTCCCAGAATTTCGCAAGCCTGGTCGCGCTCCAGGTGGACGAGGATGGTCGCGATGATCTGCGGGTGTTCGTTGCGGATCAGTTCCGCGACCGACGGCGAGTCCATCCACTTCAGGCTCTCGATGCCGGACGCGTCCTTGCCGCCCAGGATGCGCGACAGCAGCACGGAGGCCTTGTCGTCGCCCAGCGCCTTGGTCAGCACCTGGCGGATGTATTCGTCCGAATCCAGGCCCACGGTGGAGGCGGCGGCGACTTCGTCGCGGAAGCCGTCCAGCACGTCGACGACCTGCTCATGCGGCACGCCCTTCATCGTGGCCATGGCGGCGCCCAGCTTCAGCACTTCGCGGGGGCCCAGGAACTTCATCACTTCCGCGGCCTCGGATTCACCCATTGCCAGCATCAGAATCGCTGCCTTTTGCAGTCCGGTACTATCAGTCATTTGCGCCTATCCATGCCTTGATTACGTTAGCGACGATGCGCGGATCTTCTGCGGCGAGCTTCTTGGCCAGGGCCAGGTTGTCGCGATAGGTACGCGCGGTGTTTTCTTCCATTTCGGCCATTTGCTGCGCGAAGATTTCCTCTTCCGTCGGGCCGGCCGGCTCCTCGATGATTTCCTCTTCCGGTTCCGGCTCCGGTGCATTGATCTCGTCGATCTTCTTGAACACGGGACGCATCATCGGACGCACCACCCGCATCAGGATGTACAGCAGGATCAGGGCCGTGATCAGGAACTTCGCCAGCTCCTTGGCCATCGGCAGGTTGGCCGGGTCGCGCCACCAGTCCAGCGCCGGCTCGGCGGCCTTGTCGACGCCGTCGAACGGGGCGTTGGCCACGCTGACGGAGTCGCCGCGGTCCTGGTTGTAGCCCATCGCTTCGCGCACCAGGCTGTTGATCTTGTTCATTTCCTCGGTCGTCAGCGGGCGCACGCTGACCTTGCCGTCCGCGCCGACGATACGGCGGTAGTTCACCACCACACCCACCGTCATGCGCTTCAGGCCGGCAATCGCCTTCTGCTCGTAGCGCACGGTCTTGTCGACTTCGTAGTTGGTGGTCGATTCCTTGTGCATCGGGCCCGTGCCCGTTGCGGCCGTGCCGCCCGGTACCGTGCCTGGCGCCGGCGCCTCGCCCGGCGGCGTGGTCGTCAGCGGTGCCGTGACCACGCCCGGCGGCTGGTTCGACAGCGCGCCCGGCACGCCGTTCGGGTTGGCGTTGGTATTGCCGTTGGTTTCGCTGCTCTGCTGGCTGCGGATCGCCGACGGCGCCGGCGACGAGTTCGGCTTGTACGACTCGGCGGCCTGCTCGACGGCGGAGAAGTCCACGTCGGCAACCGCCTCGGCGCGCACGTTGCCTTCGCCGACGATCGGCTTGACGATGTTCTCGACTTGCTTGATGACCTGGTTCTGCAGTTCCTGCACGTACTTCAGCTGGGTGGCGTCCAGGCCCTTGAGCGCGGTCTTGCTGTCCTTGTTCTGGTCCGACAGCAGGTTGCCCTGCTGGTCGACCACCGTCACGTTGGCCGGCTGCAGTTCGGGTACCGACGAGGCGACCAGGTGCACCACGGCGCTGACCTGGCCCGGATCGATCGAGCGGTTCGGGTGCAGGGTCAGGATGACGGAAGCGGTCGGCTTCTGCTGTTCACGCACGAACACGGAAGGCTTCGGCATCGCCAGGTGCACGCGGGCCGATTGCACGGCGCCCAGCGATTCGATGGATTTCGCCATCTCGCCTTCCAGCGCGCGCTGGTAATTGACCTGTTCCAGGAACTGCGACACGCCCAGCTTCTGGTTTTCCATCAGCTCGAAGCCCACGTTGCCGCCTTTCGGCAGGCCCTGGGACGCCAGGCGCAGGCGGGTATCGTGGACGTTCTCGGCCGGGATCAGGATGGCGTTGCCGCCTTCGCTGAACTTGTACTTGATCTGCATCTGGTCCAGCGCGGCCGTGATGGCGCCGCCGTCGCGGTCCGAGAAGTTGCTGAACAGGACCTTGTATTCAGGCTCCTTGTTCCACAACCACACCATCAGGATCGCGATGAGAACGGCCGCGACGGCACCGCCGCGGATGATGTTCTTGCCCATCGGCGTCTTATAGAACGGAACCCGCGCTTCGGTGTCGGCGGATGCGTCGAGATCAAGTGCTTCGGCGGCTGCTGCCATGTGTGCGTTCCAGGGGCGTTAAGGTCATCTGTTGATCGGGGCCACGCATCCATGGGACCGGGCCTGATGCACATTATCTGCTGCTGTGCGGCAATCTAATCCCGGGAAAAGAGGCTGGTTTCCCGGCTTGCTCGACGCAGTGGCTTGCCTTGGCGCTGCTATTCTGGAAGCCTGACAGTGCGAGGGAACATCGTTCCCGAAGGTAAGCACCTATTGTAGCAAGGCAAAACGGCGCGTCCGATTGGAGGCTGCTCAGCCGGTTGTTCTGAAGCAACAGCGATTTTTGGAGAGTGAACATGAAGACAGGCGGTATCGACAGCAGCCAGATCCAATCGATGATCGCGCAGCTGAAGGCGGCGGCGACGCGGCCCCAGGCCACGCCGCCCGTCATCCAGACGGAGCAGCCGGCCGCCAAGGTCGACTTCTCGGCCGCGCTGAAGGGCGCGCTGGACACGGTGGCCGTCAGCCAGAACAAGGCCGAAGACCTGACCAAGCGCTTCCAGATGGGCGACGACTCCGTCAACCTGTCGGACGTGATGATCTCGATGCAGAAAGCCAGCATCAATATGCAGGCGACGATCCAGGTGCGCAACAAGCTGGTGTCGGCCTACCACGACATCATGAACATGCAGGTGTAAGTTGCCTGAAAAATGGGGTCTGTCCCCATTTTCTTGGCAATTATTTTAAGCCCGCCATGCGGGCATTGCGCTCGCGCTCGAGCTTGGTGATGTAGCGCTGCACGGCGCTCATCGCGCCAGGGCTGATGTCGATGAACTGGCAGCCCAGCCGGCGGTTGGCCTTGTTGTTCATCAGCGTCATTTCCTGCGAGTTGCGAATCTGCAGGCCCGTCACGATCGGGCCGATCTCCGGCAGGTCGATGCGGCAGCCGCCGTATTCGTGGCCGATCGAATCCCCCAGCACGAAACGGTTGTCCAGGATGGCGATGCCGCCGCAGCTGATGTCGGACAGCTGGAACGCCGCGTCGCCGCCGCCTTGCTCTTCCGGCATCGGAATGAAGACCTTGACGGGATTGCCGACCGGCGTCGCCATGCGGTAGAACTCGCGCCGCTGCAGCCGGATCAGGCTGGGGGGCAGGGGGATCTTCAAGGCCGGCACGGCCTCATGCATGCCCAGCTGCATGACTTCGGTGCCGAAGATGATGCGAATATTGTCCAGCGTGGTCTCGAACGACACCGGGCGGCCCGACATCAGCCGCGCCGTCTCCTCCGGATCGGAGGGGCGGTCCAGCAGGACCGCGTCGTTGTCGGCATCGATGTGCAGGATGGTCGTCACGCACATGTCCGTGTCGCCGACCGGCAACATGCGGATCATCTGCTTTTTTTCGGAAATGCCACGCAGCAGGGCCAGAATTTCCCGACGCGATCCCACCTCGAAATCGTGCCAGTTGTCCGCGTCCGCGTCAGAAAGAAAAGGGTACATCAGGGTTCGTCGCTTGAGGTGGTGGGGGGTACGCTGAGAGCCGGTGCCGCGGGCGGTGGCAAGCCCGACTTTTGCGCTGATTCAATATGATAAAGCCAGGCCAATAGTTCCGCAATCACGCGGTAGAGCGTGGGCGGAATCTGCCGGTCGAGGTCGATGTCCATCAGCAGCGACACCAGTTCCTTCGATTCGTGCACGAACACGCCGGCCTCCGCGGCCACCGCGATGATCTGCTCGGCCACCAGCCCACGCCCCTTGGCGACGACCTTCGGCGCGCCTTGCCCATCCCGATAGGCCAGCGCCACGGCGCTTTGCAAAGGCCGGCGCGGCAAGCTGTTGTCGGGTCGATCACGCTGCATCGGCTGCCCCCGCCGGCGGCGTTTCCGTGCCGATGCTGAGCGACGCCAGCGGCGCGCCGGCCGCGTCCAGCGCGCCTTGCAATACGCTGGCCCAGGCGCGCAGGGTGTCGGCCGTGTCGTCGCTGTCGGACTGCACGCTCACGTGCACCTGGTCGCCGACCATCGTCACGTTGGCGGCCACCTTGCCCAGCAGCGGGAAGCGGAACTTGACGCCGCTGCGCCAGACCGGCGCTTCTTCATGGCCATCGCGGCCGCCCCGCGAGCGGCCATCGTTTTCCTCGCGCTGCACTTCCCACTGCATGGGCTGGCCGGGCCAGGCTTCGCCGTGCCACTGCACCTTGCCCTGTTCCTGCGTGTGCAATTGCTGGTTGATCATCTGGGCGGCCGACAAGTCCGGACCCGCCAAAGCGCGCGCGGCCGCTTCCGCCGGCGACTGCATGGCGTGTGCCTGCGCGCGCAGCATCTGCGGCTCGCGCTGCAGGTCCTGCAACGGCCGCTTGCCTTCGGCCCACTCGGCCACGTGCGATTCGTAGAACAGGCCGGACTCGCCCAGCGCGTTCTGCAGTTGTTTGGTCATGGCTTCCGGCTGCGGCCCGGCGGCACCTGCCAGCGGTGTCTTGCCGTGGATGATGACGGGTGCTCCGGGCGCGGAATAGGCCTGCGTCAGCGCGCTGGCGATGGCGCGTGCGGCCGGGCTCAGCGTGGCCTGGGCCGTGTTGCGGTCGAGTTCGGGGAGGTGTTCGGCAGGCGTCAGCGGCGCCTTGCCCAGCAGCGCGGCGGCCGCGCTCAACGGGCGGCCGGCCGTCGCTTGGCCGGGGAGGGCGCCGGCCTGGGTGTGCACGATGGGCGTCTGGGCCGCCTCGTTGCCCACTTGCAGCATGGCGCGCGGCTGGGCCGCGACGACCGTCATCGGCACCTCGGCGCCCACGTCCACGCCGGCCGGCAGCAGCATGCGCGCATTGGTGTCGGCGACGCGGACGAGGAAACTGCCGTCCGTCATCTTGGCCAGCACCTGCCCCTGCACCGCCTGGCCGACCAGCGGCGCCAGCGCGCGCTGGAACGCGGCCTGGCGCGGATCGGCGGCGCCTTGCGTGGCGCCGGCCGGGGTCAGGGGCCGCAGCCCGGGAGAGTCGAGCCGCTGCACGACGCGCCGTTCAGTGCGTCAGTTCAGACGGCACCGTACGCGTTGACGACGCGTCGCTCGGTACCGGTGCTGCTGATCAGCTTGGACAGCTGCGCCATCCAGGGTTCGATCATGTCGCGCACCTTGCGGTCGTCGGCCAGCATCTGCTTGATCAGGCTGACCTTGCGCTGGCGCTGTTCGCCTTCGAGCTTGACGCTGCCTTCGCTCGTCTTCAGCAGGGCGACGTGGGCCGACACGCGCTGTTCCAGCGCTTCCAGCCGATCCCAGTCCGATTCGTTGGCAGCCGTCACCATCTGGCTGGTCAGTTCACCCATGGCCGCGTACACGGTCAGCACGTCTTGGTTCGTCATCATCGTCCTTTCAGCTTAACCGTGGGCCATCGCAGGGGTGCGCACCGGGGCGGAACCGGCCGGCTCGTCGCCGATCTGCTTCCACGTGTCGCGCAGGTCGGCCAGCAGGCCGCGCACTTCTTCCAGCATGGCCGGGTCGTTCTGCAGGTTGGCCGTCAGCAGGCGGCCGCTCATGTATTCGTACAGCGCGTCCAGGTTGCGGGCGATCTCGCCGCCCACTTCACGGTCGAGGCTGGCACGCAGGCCGTTGTCGATGATCTGGATCGCTTTCGAGATGGCCTTGCCTTTCTCTTCGATATTGCCAGCCTTCATCTGCGTGATGCCGTTCAGGATCGCGACGATGGCACCGTCGTACAGCATCACGATCAGCTTGTGCGGCGAGGCGGCCGCGATACCGGTCTCGAGACCGACTTTGGCGTAGGCGTTGACGCCGCGTTGTGGGCTTCCGAACATGGGGTTCTCCTGATTTCGTATTGCTTAGCGGTTGGCGGCAATGGCCGCCAGCTGCTGGGTAAGGTAGCTGGACGTGGCTTGCATATTGGTCAGCATCACGTCCAGCGCGCTGTACTGTTTGCGGTAACGGGCCTCGACCGAGGTCAGCTTGTCGGAGAACGCGTCGCGCTGCTTGGCCACGTCCTTGATCGACTGGTTGATGCCATCGGTGCGGCTGGTGATCTGGCCCGCCTTGCTGAGCATCGTCGTGGCCAGGTTGTTCAACTGGTAGGCGTAACCTTGCGAGAAGCTGACGGTGCCGCGATCGCCGATCGCACCGCCCGTCACCTCGACCTTCAGGCCTTCCACGTCGGTGCCGGCCAGGCCGGTCAGTGTCTGGCCGCTGCCCGTGACGGGGTGGCCGCCCAGCGTACCGGCCACGTCCAGGCCGGCTGTCGGCGTGGCGCCGCCGAACAGGCTGTCCACGGTGCTGCCGCTGACGTCGGCCAGCTTGATGTTCGAGGCCGAGCCGTACTTGGCCGACGACAGCACCAGCTTGCCATCCGCATCGACCGACGCGGTGACGGCGCTGCCGGCCGACGAGAACGCCGAGGCGCCGTTGATCGACGACTGCAGCACCTTGGCCAGTTCGGCCGCGGTGTAGGTGCCGGCCGGGATCGTGACGTTGGTCGTGTTCTTCGCGCTGCTGGGCGTGCCGTCGTTCAGCGTGACGGCCCAGGTCGTGTTGGCCGCGATCGTCGTGCTGGCGGGCAGGGCGCTGGCGCCCGTCAGCGCGCCCTGCGTGGCAAGCTGGGTGATCGACAGGTCGTACGTGCCCGGCTTGGTGGCCGAGGTCGAGCTGGAGAACGACACCAGCGAATCGGTCGAGCGGCCGACGGCGCCGAACAGCGCGCCGATGTCGTCGAACGACTTGTCCATGGCCTTCTGGAACTTGGACGCATCGAGCGACAGCGTGCCGTCCTTGTCGAAGCTGATGCCGACCTGGCCCAGGGTGGTGATGTCGCCGGTCAGGCCGCTGATGCTGGTCGTCATCATGCGGCGGATCTGCGACTGCACCGATTGCGCCGTCGAGTCGCCCTGCAGGGCGCCGCCCGTTTTCGTCTCGGCGTTATAGCCGGTCAGCTTCTTCAGCGTGCCGTTCAGGTCGTTGTACGCCTTGACGAACGCTTCCACGTTGCTCTTCACGGTGCCTGTGTTCTTGCTGACGTTCAGCGTGCTGGAGCCGGTCTGCGTCACCGTCAGGGTCACGCCCTGGATGGCTTCGCCCACATTGTTCGAGTGGCTCGTCACGGCGATGCCGTTGACGGACAATTTCGTGTCCTGCGCCGCCGAGGTCTGCGTCATCTTCTGCGTGCCGGCCGGGTCGTAGGTCAGCATGTCGACCAGGGCGCTGTCGGCCGGCGCGGGGTCGTCGCCGGTCAGGGTCATCTTCATCGACGCGTTGGCGCCGGTGGCGTTCGACGTGAACACCAGGTGGTAGGGATTGGCGCTGCCGTCCGACACGATGGTGGCGGTCACGCCCAGGCCGGCCTTGTTGACGGCGTCGCGGATGCCTTCCAGCGTGTTGTTGGTCGAATCGATCGTGACGATGCCGGAGGCGATGTTCGCATCCTGCGTGAACGCGCCGCCCAGGTAGCTGCCGCCCGTGCCCGCCGTCAGGCCGGCCAGGGCCGGATTGCTGCCGGCGATCGTGATCGGGCTGGCGTCCGTCGAGCTCAGCGAGATGCCGCTGACGGCCGTCGTGGTCGAGCCACCGTTCACTTCGCCGCCACCCTTGCCGATGCCGCCGTTCACGGCCGCCGGGCTGCCGGTGACCGTTTCCTCGACCACCAGGTTGGCGCCGTCGGCGCGGGTGAATTTCAGGTCGCCGCCGGCGGCCGTGCCGCTGACGGTGATGCCGGCATTGGTCAGCGCGGTCAGCACGCTGGACGGATCGGTCAGCGCCGTGTCGATCGAGGCGGCGGTGATGCCGGCGCCGGCTGCCACGTCGGCGCCTTGCGCGGCCAGCTGCACGCCGCCCACGGACAGCGTGTAGCCCCCGTCGGCGCCCGTCGCCACGTCGCCGAAGCCGGCGAACAGGGTGGCGGAAGACGAGGCCGGCGTGGCCGTCGCGGTGACGCCCGTCGTGGTGCTTTTCGCATTGATGGCTTCGGCAAGGGCGCGCGCGCTGTTGGTGCTGCTGCTGGTGGCGATCGCGGTGCCGTTGATCGTCAGCGCGCCGTTGCTGATGCCGTCGCGCGCCACGTTGGCGCCGAGCGTGCTGCCGGCCAGGCCGAAGCCGCCGGAGACGCTGCCGAACTGGAACGAAATGGTGGTCTTGGCGCCGGTGCCGATCGTCGACTTGCTGTTGGCCACGCCCGGCGTGGTCAGGGTCTGGCTCTGCGCCAGCTGGGTGACGTTAATCTTGTAGTTGCCGGCCACGGCCTTCGCGCTGGCGGAGGCGGACAGCACGTCCGCATTGCTGGCGGTGGCAGACAGGGTCTTGAAGTCGGCCGCCTTGGTCAGGCCGCCGAGCGAGGACTGGAACACGCCCACGGCGCCGCTGAGCTGCCCGTAGGCGCTCAGCTTGGCCTGGTACGAGGCCGTCTTCTGGTCATACTTCGCCAGCGGTGCCGATTCCACCTGCATCAGCTGGGATACGATGCTGTTGACGTCCAACATGCCGCCGGACGCTGAGACTCCTGAAGTTGCCACGGCTTGCTCCTGAGAAAGCGATAATATAAGTCTTTATCGGCAGAATCAAACGCAACTTGAGAGGGGAAAACAGGTGCCAGTTTCGGCGAATGCCGGATTGGCAAGGAGAAGGTGCGCCGCCCGGGCAGGGCGGCGCAGGGCATTACGATCAGACGGTGTGGCGGACCAGCAGGCCCTTGAAGCCGTCCAATGATTTGGAAATGCGCAGCGCTTCCTCGGTGGGATACTGCCGCACGACTTCCTTGGTCGTGACGTCGACCAGCTTGACGACGGTGCGCTTGCTGTCCTCGTCGATCGAGAACTCCAGGCTTTGCGAGCTGGCCTGGATCGAAGCGTTCAGCTTGCCGACCGCGTCCTGCAGCTCGTCCATGGACGCGGGCGCGTCCTTGGCCGTGACGGGATTGGCGGTTGCCGTCGGCGTGGCCGGCGCCCGCGTGCCGGCGGCCGGCGCGGTCGTCGGGCCGTTGTCGCTGGCCACGAAATTGCCCCTGACGCCGGCCAGCGAACCTAGCGAATCGATAGTCATGGTGGGCTCCTATAAACGGAAAAAGTTCCCCGTCTGGAAAACCAGGCGGGGAACCGCGTTACTGCCTTACAACCTTGGCGATTAACCGCGCAGCAGGCTCAGCACGCCGTTCGGCAGCGAGTTGGCCTGGGCCAGCATCGCGGTACCGGCCTGCTGCAGGATCTGACCGCGGGTCATGCTGGCGGTTTCTGCGGCGAAGTCGGTGTCGACGATACGGCTCTTCGATGCGGACAGGTTCTCGGTCGTTGCCGACAGGTTCGAGATAGCCGACGAGAAGCGCGATTGCAGTGCACCGTAGGCGGCGCGCTGGGTGTTCACGCTGGCCAGGGCGGCATCGGCGATCTTGATGGCCTTCTGGGCGTTGTCGAAGTTCGTCACGTCCAGTTCGGCGACCGAGTTCAGGGTCGACGACCGTGCCGTGGTGGCGCCAGCCGCGGCGCCAACGCCCAGACCGGTACCGGCGTCGGTCACGGAGAAGCTGCTTTCCGAGTCGAACGTTACGCTGCCGAGGGCGATAGCCGGGCCACCGGCTGCGACGCCCGTTGCGGCCGTCAGGCCACCGGTCGACTTGTCGTACGAAGCCACATCGAACTGCGTTGCAGCCGTGTTCTTGTTATCGACCGAGATCGTTTCGCCGGAAGCATGGCTCAGCTTGATGCCGCCGTTCTTCTGGTCGTATTCAGCCGTAACGCCGGTCTTGGCGGACTGTGCATTGATGGCGTTGATGCCCGATGCATAGTCGCTGGCGTTGCCGCCGCTGCCACCCACGGTGAAGTTGATGCTGACCGCATTGGCGTTGTCGCCCTTCAGTTCGAAGCTGACCGCTTCGCCGCCCGTCATCTTCAGGTTGACTTCGGTCTTGGCCGATGCCGTCACGCCGGTTTCGGCGGTCTGCTTGTTGACGTTGGCCGCGATGGTCTTGGCCGAGTCGTTGTTGGCCGTCGTGATCGTCTTCGTGCCACGTGCACCGGAGACCGTCACGTTGGCGCTGACGGAGGTGTTCGTCGCGGCGGTGGCTGCCTGGCTGTTTTCCACACGGTTGTTGCCGTAGGTGTTGGTCAGGAAGTTCGCGCCGTTGGCGGAGATCAGCTGGTTGGCGTCGGCGCCAACCTGGAAGTTCGCCGTACCCATCGAGCCGTCCAGCAGCGCCTGGCCGTTGAACGTGGTGGTTTGTGCGATACGGTTCAGTTCCGAGCCCAGCTGGGTAACTTCGGTCTGCAGGGCTTGGCGGTCGGAAGCCGAGTTCGACGCGTTCGACGACTGCACGGCCAGTTCACGGATACGCTGCAGGATGTCGCCGGACGAAGCCAGTGCGCCTTCAGCCGTTTGCGCCATCGACACGCCGTCGTTGGCGTTACGGGTAGCTTGCGTCATGCCGCGGATCTGCGAATTCATACGATCGGAGATCGCCAGGCCAGCCGCGTCGTCCTTGGCGCTGTTGATACGCAGACCGGAGGACAGACGCTGCAGCGAGGTGGACAGGGCGGATGCGGACGAGCTCAGGTTGCGCTGCGAGTTCAGGGATGCGACGTTGGTATTGATTACGGATGCCATGGTATTTCTCCAAAACTTGTACTGCTCAATGTGGCGATTTGCTCTTTCACTTTGGCCCGTCTCGCTGTTCCGTGACGTTCAAGCCGCTGTTGTAACTGGTAACGGTTGCCCCACGGGAAGCTTTAGGGGTTTTTTGAGAGAATTTTTCGCCGTTGCAAGTCGGACATGGGGCGTGGGCGCGCTTAGACGACGGGGTTTGCTGGAACTTGAGGGCGAAAAAAATTATTTTTTTGCGGAAATCTTTGAGTAGCCTGGCCCTGCAGGCTTCTTTCGTGGCCAAGTCATCATCATTCGCCGTTGATGCGCTTGGTTTGCGTGCTTGCACCCTAAAGCGAAGAGCCGGGGTCAGACCCGTCGGGTCTGACCCCGGTTTTGGTCCTGGGTGCAGGGTTGCGCAGTTGGCCCACGAGGGACTTCGAGGAAGTGGTTGATGGCGGGCGTAAAAAAGCCCGCACGCGGCGGGCTTCTCCAGAAGGGGTCACGGAGTTGTTCAGTCCGCTACAACCACGCGGTTCTTGCCGGTCTTCTTGGCGGTATACATGGCGGCGTCGGCCCGCTTGACGAGTTCGGTCTGGTCCTCATGCGGGCGGCGCAGCGCGACGCCGGCCGAGAACGTGATCAGCACCTTCTCGTTCTCGTGCATGAAGAAGTGGCGCGTCAGTTCACGCTGCAGGCGCGTCATGGTGGCGACGGCCGCGTCCACCGTGGTTTCCGGCAGCATGATCAGGAATTCCTCGCCGCCGAAGCGGGCGATCACGTCCATCGAGCGCAGCGTTTCCTTGACGATCTTGACCAGGTGCTTCAGCGCGCCGTCGCCGGCGATGTGGCCGTAGGTGTCGTTCAGCTTCTTGAAGTCGTCCAGGTCCAGCACGGCGATGCACAGCGGCGTGCCGCGGCGGTCGGCCCGGGCCGTTTCGCGCTCGAACACGTCGTCCAGGCCGCGACGGTTCAGGCTGCCCGTCAACTGGTCTTCGCGCACCAGCTCGCTCATGTGCTGCAGCTGCGTTTCCAGTGCGTGGATGCGCGCTTCGGCGTCCTGCACTTCCTGGCGCGCGGTCACCATATTGTCGCGTGCCTTCAGCGCCTCGCCCTGGACGATGCGGGTTTCCTGCAGTACTTCGTCGAGGATGGAGTTGAGCTCGTTGATGTCCTGCGCCTGGCTGATCTTGGCCGAGTAGTTGCCGATCTTTTCGTGGAAGTCGCCTGTCGAGGCGGCCACCTGGCCCAGGCGGTCGATGAAGGTCATCATCATGTTCTTCACGGTGACCTTGACGTCGGCCATGCTGTGCTTCAGCTGGCTCTGTTTATAGATGACGTCCTTCAGGCTGCGCGTGGCCGCTTCCAGCGCGCGCGCGTCCAGCGGGCCTTCGATCAGCGACTGCACGGCGTCGACCTGGCCGCGCAGCCAGGAATCGTCGTCCAGCAGTTCGCTGACGTTTTCCAGCAGCAGGCGGAACAGGCGCAGCAGCAGTTCCTGCTGCTCGGCCGTGTCGCCGCTCTTCAGTTCGATCTGATAGCACAGCTGCTTCAGGCGCACGGCGATTTCCGACAAGTCCGCTTCCGTGTGCGCTTCCTTGGTGGCGCTGCCCAGCGATTCGGCCTCGGCGGCGAGCGCCGGCGTGCCCGTCAGCAGGGAGGCGACGGCCAGCGTGAGGGTGCGGCTCAGCAGGTCGCGCAGCAGGCGGGTCTGTTCGCCTTCCGGCATCGGTGCCAGTTCGATGCTGCCGGCCTTGCGCAGCGGTCGCTCGGCCAGTTGCGACAGCGTGGCGGCATAGGCTTCCCAGTCGCGCGCCTTGACGGCGCGGTTGAAGCGGCGGCCGAAGTCGGCCAGCTCGCCCGGCTGTTCGGTCATGCGCGCGGCAAAGCGCGTCAGCACGTTTTCCGGACCGTTGTCGACAGCCGGGGCGGCGGTGGGACCGACCGGCGGCGGCGTCGGGATGCCGGCGATTTCGTTGTAGATGTCGCGGTAGGCTTCCGGCGTGGGCGCGATGCGGCGGATCGCGAGGCGCCGGAACGCTTCGCGGGCAATGTCTGCGGGATTCTGCTCCGCGCTGGCCTGGGTGGTGGATTTGCTGGACATCGTCGCCTGCCGCCTTTACATGTGATAACTGATTGCTTGATTCATACTTGTTGACTGAATCATAGGTTACTGCTGAGCTACCTGAAGCACCGAGGAAAGGGCGGAAGGTGGCTTACTTCTGAGCATTAGAGCTTGTCCGGACGTCACTGATCCAGCAGGCCGTTCTTGATGGCGTAGTGCGTCAGCTCGGCGCTGTTCTTCAGCTTCATCTTGACGAGCAGGCGGGCGCGGTACTCGCTGACGGTCTTCACGGACAGCGACAGCTCCTCGGCGATCGCGCCGACGGTCTTGCCGGAGGCGATCATCAGCAAGGTCTGGTATTCGCGATCGGACAAGGTTTCATGAGGTGCAACCTGGTGCTCGTCCCCCACGTGGTTGGCCAGTTCTTGCGCCAGCGCAGGGCTGATATATTTTAACCCGCTTGCGACTTGCCGTATGGCATTTACCAACTCTTTTGGTGCACTTTGTTTCGTCAGATACCCGGCCGCGCCGGCCTTGAGGGAGCGGATGGCGTACTGGTCCTCGCGGTGCATCGACAGCATGAGCACCGCCAGCTCCGGCTTTTCCTTCTTGATCTGCTTGAGCACTTCGATGCCGCTGCGGTCGGGCATGGAGATGTCCAGCAGCACGACGTGGCAGCCGGATTTGCGGAACAGCCGCAGGGCGTCGCTGCCGTTTTCCGCCTCGCCGGAGACGACGATGTCCTTGGTATCGGCCAGGATCATCTTCAGGCCTTCGCGCACGATCGCGTGGTCGTCCGCGATGAATACCTTGATCACACCTTTCTGGTTCATGCTGGTCTCGGGCTGTTTCGTTATTGCAACATCATGGGGCGCTATTGTAGCCTTGGCGGCGGATTTTGATGGCGACAACGGTGCCCCCACCTTCCGCCGCCGTGACGGTCAGCGTGCCGCCCAGCGCCCGGGCGCGCTCGGCCATGCCGCGCAGGCCGAACGAGGCCGGCTTGCTGCGGTCGGCCGGCGCGATGCCGCGGCCGTTGTCGCCGATCTTCACGCCGAGGTGCTCGCGGCCGCATTGCAGGCGCACCGTCACGCGCGTGGCGGCGGCGTGCTTGGCGATATTCGTCAGCGCTTCCTGCACGATGCGGAACAGGGCGGTGGCCTGGTCCGGATCGAGGTCGACTTCCTTCGCGCTGGTGTGGAACTCGCAGGCGATGCCGGCCTGGGCAGCGAATTCCTTGACCTGCCACTCCAGCGCGGCGACCAGGCCGAAGTCCAGGATCGACGGGCGCAAGTCGAGCGTGATGCGGTGCACCGCATCGATGGTGCGGTCGGCCAGCTGGTCCACGTAGGCAGCCTTGTCGTGCAGCGCCTGGTCGTCCTCCGGCAGGCGGGCCGCCAGCATGGCGATGGCCATCTTGATGGCGGTCAGGTTGCCGCCCAGGTCGTCATGGATCTCGCGCGCGATGCGGGTGCGCTCCTGCTCCTTGACCTTTTCGATGTGGGCGGTCAGCTCCGCCAGGCGGGCGCGGCTGGCGCGCACCTCCAGCTGCTCCTGCTTGCTTTCCGTGATATTGGTCATGATGCCTTCCCACTGCACGGCGCCGTCGGGCAGGCTGTGCGGGGTGGCGCGCAGGTTGATCCACTTGACGTCCTTCCACGCATCGACCCAGATGCGCCCTTCCCAGTTCCAGCCCCACAGCGTACCGGCCGAGGACAGCATGGCGTCCAGGTAGGACTGGCGGTCGTCCGGCAGCACCAGTTCCAGGAAGCGTTCCGGCTGCGCCATCAGCTCGGCGGCCGACAAGCCCAGCAGCGCCTGGCAGCCTTCGCTGACGTAGGGGAAGCTGGCCTGGCCGTCGGCGTCCAGCCGGAACTGGTACACGAGGCCGGGCGTATTCGACACCATCGCCTCGAAGCGGGCCTGGGCGCGCTGCAGGGCGGCGGTGGCGCTGTCGTCGTCGGCGATGGCGAGGAGGGCAGGGGCGTCGTCGTGGCGGATCGGTGTCACGTGCAGGGTGACGGGGTAGCGCTGGCCGTCGGCGCGGACGAACTGGGTGTGGATGGCGACACTCTTGTCGAGCTCGCTCCTGGGCAGTTGCGGGGCCAGGTCGGCCAGGGTCAGCGTCGTGATGTCGGCGGCGTCGTGCTGGGTGTTGCGGCAGGCGGCGGGATTGGCGTCGCGGATGCGCAGGGTGGCGGGATCGAACACGTACAACTCGGAGCGGGTGGTTTGCCAGACGGCGTCGTGGCAGGAAGGGGCTGTGCTCATAAATGTGTACAATCGTTCCGCATTAGCAGGATGATACGTGAAACGCACTTCTCATGAACAAAGCATTTGTGAAAGAAACCGAGCAGGACGACGATGACGACGTCGTCCAGGCACCGGCGATTCCGGCGGGCTCGAAGAATTACATGACGCCGGCGGGCTACCAGCGCATCAAGGACGAGCTGCTGCAGCTGATCGACGTCGAGCGGCCGGAAGTGGTGAAGGTGGTGCACTGGGCCGCATCGAACGGCGACCGCTCGGAAAACGGCGACTATATCTACGGCAAGCGGCGCCTGCGCGAGATCGACCGCCGCATCCGTTTCCTGACGAAGCGGCTGGACCTGGCCGAGGTGGTGGACCCGAGCGTCCATCATGGCAGCGACCAGATCTTCTTCGGCGCTACCGTCACCTACGCCAACCAGCACGGCGAGGAAAACACGATCACGATCGTCGGCATCGACGAATTCGACCCGCTGAAGGGCAAGGTCAGCTGGATCTCCCCGATCGCCCGCACCATCACCAAGGCGCGCGAGGGGGATGTGGTGACCTTGCATACGCCGACTGGGGTGGAGGAGTTGGAGATTCTGGAAGTGAGTTATCCAAAGGCGGAAGGTTGAGGTCGGTCAGTCGGCGTGTTTGACCCAAATGGCATGCTATGTGGCTCGCATCCCAGGAGCCTCTCATGCCACGGTCTTCCAGAATTTTTCTTGATAGTGTGGTCCTACACATCATCCAACGCGGGAACAATCGGAACGCGTGTTTCCTGGCGACGGAAGACTACGGTCACTATCTGAGTTGCCTGAGGACAGCGGCGTGTCAGGCAGATTGTGCGGTCCACGCGTATGTACTGATGACGAATCACGTGCATCTATTGCTCAGTCCAGCGCATGCAGCCGCAGTGCCGGCAATGATGAGATCGGTAGCGCAGAAGCACGCCCAGTACATCAACTGGCGATATCGGCGCACTGGGACGCTATGGGAGGGCCGCTATCGGGCTGCACTGATACAAAACGATACGCATTTGCTGGTGTGCCAGCGCTACGTTGAGCTCAACCCTGTACGCGCCAGAATGGTTCAGTACCCTGGCCAGTATCCTTGGTCAAGTTATCGATGCAATGCCGAAGGCCGGGCCAATGCGATTGTCGTGGCCCACTCGACCTACCTAGAGCTTGGCACGGATCCGACCGTCCGTCAGACGGCATACCGGCGTTTATTTGACGAGCCGCTCGCCGAGAGGCAGCTGCAGCATATCCGCATAGCCACAAATAATAATTTTGCAGTAGGCGATCAGGAATTCTTGCGCTCGGTATCAAAGGGCCGCTGAGTTGAATTCAACCCAAGACCGAAGGCCGGGGTCAGACCCGCCGGGTCTGACCCCAGTGTCTGGTTCTGGATTTCTGTTGGGCCGTCAGCACTCGAGCGCAATACGTCATGCCGCTTAGGTTTAGTGCCGAGGGGCCGCTGACACAATCCAACCCAAGACGGAAGGCTGGGGTCAGACCCGCCGGGTCTGACCCCAGAGTTTGCTGTTGGGTTACAAAAAGGTGACTAGAGCGCGGACTTGAGAGGTCAAGCCCGCTCGCGCGCCACCCGGTTGACCCCAGCCACCTTGCGCACATTGCGCAGCAGGCCGGCCAGGTGGACGCGGTCCTTGACCTGGATCGTGAAGCGCAGCTGGTGCAGCACGTGTTCCTTGTCCTCGTCCATGCCGACGAACGTGATGTTGCCGTCCGATTCGCCGATCTCGGCCGCCACGCGCGCCAGGATGCCTTTTTCATTGTTGATCAGCAGGCGGATGCGGCTGTCGAAGCGGCGGTTCAGCTCCGTGCCCCATTTCACTGCGATCCAGCGGTCCGGCTCCTTCTGGCGCTGGCGCTTGGCCACCGTGCAGTCGCCTGTGTGCACCTGCAGGCCCTGGTCGCGGCGCAGCTGGCCGACGATCTGGTCGCCCGGGATCGGCAGGCAGCAGGGGGCAAGCTGGACGGAGACGCCTTCGCTGCCGTAGATCGTCACCGGGTCGAGGTCCGATGCGCTGTTGTGGTCGACCGGCACGCTGGCCGATTCGCCGCCCAAGAGGCCAAAGATGTGGCGCGCCACCAGCGCGGCCATGCGCTTGCCGATGCCGATGTCGGCATACAGCTCGTCCAGCGACTTGGCCGACGACTCGTTCAGCAGGCGCTCGATCAATGGCTCCGGCAGGTCCGGCGCCAGGCTGATCGCCGCCAACGCCTGGCGCAGCAGCTGGCGACCCAGGTTGATCGACTCCGGCAGGTTGATCGTGCGCAGGTGATGGCGGATCGCCGAGCGCGCCTTGCCCGTGCGGACAAAGCTCAGCCAGCTCGGGCTCGGGCGCGAATCCGGATCGGTCACCACCTCGACGATGTCGCCGTTGCGCAGCTCCGTGCGCAGCGGCGCCGGCTCGCCGTTGATGGTGACGGATACCGTATGGTCGCCGATGCCCGTATGGATGGCGTAGGCGAAATCGATCGGCGTGGCGCCGCGCGGCATCGCGATGATCTTCGACTTCGGCGTGAACACGTAGACGGAATCCGGGAACAGGTCGACCTTGACATGCTCCAGGAACTCGGCCGAGTCGCCGGTCTGCTGCTGGATGTCCAGCAGCGATTGCAGCCACGCGTGGGTGCGCTGCTGCATGTCCGTCATGTTGGCGTCGCTGTTCTTGTACAGCCAGTGTGCCGCCACGCCCGATTCGGCCGTGCGGTGCATCTCCTGCGTGCGGATCTGGAACTCCACCGGCGTGCCGTACGGGCCGATCAGCGTGGTGTGCAGCGACTGATAGCCGTTCAGCTTGCGGATGGCGATGTAGTCCTTGAACTTGCCCGGCATCGGCTTGTACAGCGAGTGCAGGGTGCCCAGCGCCACGTAGCAGTTGGGGAAGCTGTCGACGACGACGCGGAAGCCGTACACGTCCAGCACTTGCGAGAACGTCAGGTGCTTCGAGCGCATCTTCTTGTAGATGCCGTACAGCGTTTTTTCGCGGCCATACACCTCGGCCTCGATGCCGGCCATCGCCAGCGTATTCTTGACGGAATCGAGGATCTTGCCGACGACCTCGCGCCGGTTGCCGCGCGCGGCCCGCACGGCCTTGGCCAGCACGGTGTAGCGCATCGGATGCAGGTGCGAGAACGCCAGGTCCTGCAGCTCGCGGTAGATGTTGTTCAGGCCGAGGCGGTGCGCGATCGGCACGTACACTTCCATCGTCTCGCCGGCGATGCGCTGCTTCTTGGCCGGCGCCATCACGTCCAGCGTGCGCATATTGTGCAGCCGGTCGGCCAGCTTGATCAGGATGACGCGCACGTCCGACGCCATCGCCAGCAGCATCTTGCGGAAGTTCTCCGCCTGCGCCTCGATCTGGCTCTGGAATTCGATCTTCTCCAGCTTGGACAGGCCATCGACCAAGTGCGCGACGGGCGCGCCGAAGCGCTCGATCAGCTCTTCCTTCTTGACGTCCTGGTCTTCCATCACGTCGTGCAGCAGCGCGGCCATGATCGCCTGTGCATCGAGCTTCCAGTCGGCGCAGATCTCGGCCACCGCGATCGGATGCGAGATGTACGGCTCGCCGGACTTGCGCACCTGGCCCAGGTGCATCTCGTCGGAGAAGCGGTAGGCTTCCTTGACCTTCTTCAGGTCGGCCTCGTTCATGTACTCGGCCAGCTTTTCCGTCAGGTGGCTGATGGTGGCCACGCCGGCGGGCGTCAGCGGAGCGGCGAGGGGAGACGTGGAGATGACGGGAGGCTGGTCGCCGTCCGGCCGCGACCGGGCCGGACGCCGGGCCCGCGTGGCGGGCCGTTCCGTGGCAGTGCTGGTGCCGGACTCGGCGGAGGTCAGGTTCATAGGTGCTCGACGTGCGGTCAATTCAACTGGGAGAACCTGGGTAGTACGGGAGGAACGCAGGTTCCAAAATTACATTGGGACCTTTTTCAGCATTTCCAGGCCGACCTTGCCGGCGGCGATCTCACGCAGGGCCAGCACGGTCGGCTTGTCCTTGGCTTCGACCTTCGGCGTATGGCCTTGCAGCAGCTGGCGGGCGCGATACGTGGCTGCCAGGGTCAGCTGGAAGCGGTTCGGCACATTCTGCAGGCAATCTTCGATGGTGATACGGGCCATGGTGTAACTCCTAAACTTGTTATCTGAACTAAATGACGGAATCTGAACAATGCGCGGAACAGCGCGGACGGTCTACTCGGCGTGCTCGGCGTGGATGCCCAGCTGGGCAAACAGCGATGCATTGCGGGCCGCCTGTTGCGCAAACCGGCAACGGGCCGACCGGACGATCGCGCTCAACTCGGACAAGGCGACCGGAAACTCTTCATTGATAATAGCATATTCGAACTCCGGGGCGTGTGCGATTTCGCCCCCGGCCGCCAGCAGGCGCCGCGTGATCACGTGCGGCTCGTCCTGGCCGCGCTTGTGCAGCCGCTCCTCCAGCGCCGCGATCGACGGCGGCAGGATGAAGATGCCGGCCGCCTGCGGGAACTGCTTCTTGACCTGGCGCGCGCCCTGCCAGTCGATCTCCAGCAGGATGTCGGTGCCGGCCTTCATCTGTTCTTCGACGAAGATGCGCGACGTGCCATAGTAATTGCCGTGCACTTCGGCCCACTCCAGGAACTCGCCCGCGGCGGCGCGCTTGACGAAGTCCTCGGTGGTCGTGAAGAAGTATTCGCGGCCATGCTCCTCGCCCGGACGGGGTGGACGGGTGGTCGTCGAAATCGACAGCTTGATGGTGGGTTCCTGCGCCAGCAGGGCATTGACCAAAGTGGACTTGCCCGCGCCGGACGGCGCCGCAACCATGAACAGGCTGCCGGAGAAGTGTTGGCTCATTTGCAATCTCGAATCTGGTGGGCCTCGCCCAAAGATCTATTTTACCAAGAGCAACCGAACTTGCGGCGAACTTCTTGAGGAACCCCTCGAATCGATCGCTTGAGGCGCTCTCCCGCGGCCGCTAGAGTACGACGCATAACGATAAAGGAGACCCGATGACGACCGTTACATCCGTACCGCTGACGATCCCGGCCCGCGACGGCTACCCGCTGGGCGCGCTGCGCTATCCAGCCCAGGGCGTGGAAAAGGCGCGCCTGATCGTCGCCGCCGCCACCGGTGTGCCGCAGGGCTTCTACCGCCGCTTCGCCGAATACGCGGCCGCGCACGGCTACACGGTGACGACGTTCGACTACCGCGGCATTGGCCTTTCGAAACCGGCCACGCTGGACGGCTTCGCCGGCGACTTCCTCGACTGGTCGCGCCTGGACCTGGCCGCCGTCGTGGACGCAACCGCCCAGCCCGGTGTGCCGCTGCTGCTGGTCGGGCACTCGTACGGCGGCCACGCCTTCGGCCTGCTGCCCAACCACGCCAAGGTGGACGGCATGTACGTCTTTGGCACCGGCGCCGGCTGGCATGGCTGGATGCCGTTCGTCGAACGGATGAAGGTGCTGTTCATGTGGCGCATCGCCGGGCCGCTGCTGACGAGGAAACACGGCTACCTGGCCTGGAGCCGGCTGGGCATGGGCGAGGACATCCCGCTGGGCGTGTACGAACAGTGGCGCCACTGGTGCCGCTTCCCGCGCTACTTCTTCGACGATCCGAAAATGGCCGCCGTGGCCGACGGCTTCGCCCAGGTGCGCGCGCCGATCGTGGCCGTCAACGCCAGCGACGACACCTGGGCCCCGCCGGCCTCGCGCGACGCCTTCATGGCGGGCTACCGCAACGCCCCCTGGCGCGCTGTCGACGTCGACGCCGCCAGCCTCGGCAAGGTAGGACACATGGGCTACTTCCGCCAGCAAGCCCAGCCGCTGTGGGATGGCGCGCTGGCCTGGTTCGACAGCCTGCAGGGGAAAGTTGCCTGAAAAATGGGGACAGACCCCATTTTTCAGGCAACAAAAAACCCGGGACAGACCCGGGTTTTGAGGAAACGTTATTCCAGGTTCTGCACCTGCTCGCGCATCTGCTCGATCAAGAGCTTCAGCTCCATCGACGCGTCCGCCAGTTCCTTGACGGAGGCCTTGGCGCCCAGCGTGTTCGCTTCGCGGTTCAGTTCCTGCATCATGAAGTCCAGCCGCTTGCCGACCTGGCCGCCCTTCTTGAGGATGTGACGGGTTTCCGACAGGTGCGCCGACAGCCGGCCCAGCTCCTCGGCCACGTCGATGCGGATGCCGTACAGGATGACTTCCTGGCGGATGCGCTCCATCGCGTCCTGGCGCGACAGGCTGCTGTTCGAGCCCTGCGACGCCAGCCCCAGCGCTTCCTGCATGCGCTCGATCGCCTTCTGCTGGAACGCCGCCACCACCTGCGGGATCAGCGGGGTGATGCGCTTGACGATGCCTTCCATCGCCTCGATACGGGAGATCAGCATGGCTTCCAGTGCCGCCCCTTCGCGCTGGCGGCTGGTGACGAAGGCCTGCACGGTGCGGTTCATCAGCGCGGCCACGTCGGCCTGCAGCGACTCCTGGCCGATCTGCGCTTCCTCGACGACACCGGGCCAGCGCAGCAATTCGGCCACCGACATCGCCTGGGCGCCGGCGAAGTGCTTGCTGACCTCGCCCTGCAGGCGCGCCAGTTCATTAAGCAGGGGGACATTGAGCGCCTGGGTGCCGGCACCGGCAGCCTTGCGGCCGAAACTCAGACGAATCTCGACCTTGCCACGGGTGATGGCCGCCATGATGGCGGAACGCAGGTCGGGTTCGAGGGCACGCAGGTCGTCGTTGATGCGAAACTGGAGGTCAAGAAAACGGGAATTGACACTCTTGATCTCGATTGTCAGAGTTCCCGCCGCGCTTTCGCTGGTGGCAACCGCGTAGCCCGTCATGCTGGAAATGCTCAATGGATATCCCCGATTTTAGCTTTACATTAGTTGGTTTTGTCCACACAATCCGGGTGTTGAGGCGAGGAAACCTATGGCTGCACAAAACAACGCCCCATTGCCGGATGGGATGGCTTTAGCTGGATACCGCATTGTAAAGAAAATTGCGTCAGGCGGGTTCAGTATTGTTTATCTCGCCTATGACGGGGACGGCAATGCGGTCGCCATCAAGGAGTATTTACCAAGCGCCCTCGCGCTGCGTCAAGAGGGGGAACTGGCGCCGGCCGTGTCGAAATCGAACCTGCCGGTGTTCCGCATCGGCCTGAAATGCTTCTTCGAAGAGGGCCGCGCACTGGCCCGCATCGCCCATCCGAATGTTGTAAGAGTGTTGAATTTCTTCCGCGCCAATGACACGGTTTACATGGTCATGGCCTACGAATCGGGTCATTCGTTGCAGGAACACATCGGTCGCCAGCGCGCCAGGGGCCGCCCGATCGGCGAGGCCTTCATCCGCCAGATCTTTACCCAGGTACTGAAAGGGCTGCGCGAGGTGCATGCCAACCAGCTGCTGCACCTGGACCTGAAACCGGCCAACATCTACCTGCGCACCGACGGCACGCCGATGCTGCTCGACTTCGGTGCCGCGCGCCAGACCGTCAATACCGACGTGCCCACCCTGCAGCCCATGTACACGCCCGGCTTCGCCGCGCCCGAACTGTACGTGCGCGGCGAAACGCTGGGGCCGTGGACCGACATCTACAGCATCGGCGCGTCGATGTTCGCCTGCATGGCCGGGGCGCCGCCGCAGCCGGCCGACCAGCGCAGGAAGGACGACCGCATGGAAGCGCATTTCGCCCGGCTCGACGCAAGCTGCTCGCCGCAGCTGGTGCGCCTGGTGCGCTGGGCGTTGCAGGTCGACCCGCTGGCGCGGCCGCAAAGCGTGTTCGCGCTGCAGAAGGCGCTGCAGGAAGCCGTGCCCGCCCAAACGCCCGCCGCGCCGCCGGCAGGTGGACTGGCCGGGTTCGCGCGCCGGCTGGCGGCCCGCTTCGGCCGTCCCGCGTCCGCACCGGACACGCTGCAATCGTAGGAGACACCATGCAATTTTCCGTGTACCAGGAAAGCCACGTCGGCGCGCGCAAGGTCAACCAGGACCGCATGGGCTACAGCTTCACGCGCGATGCGCTGCTGCTGGTGCTGGCCGACGGCATGGGCGGCCACCTGCGCGGCGAGGCCGCGGCCACCGTGGCGTTGCAGACGATTTCCGCCGTGTTCCAGCAGCAGGCCACGCCTTACGTAAAGGGAGCGGAACGCTTCCTGGAGGAGGCCTGCATGGCGGCGCACCGCGAGATCCACCGCTACGCGGCGCTGCACCGGATGCCCGAGACGCCGCGCACCACCGTCGTCGTCTGCCTGATCCAGCACAACACGGCCACCTGGGCGCACTGCGGCGATTCGCGCCTGTACTGGCTGCGTGACGGCCGCCTGCTGGCGCGCACGCGCGACCACTCGCACATCGAAAGCCTGATCGAGAAGGGCAAGGTGCCGCCGTCGGCACGGGCCACGCACCCTGACCGTAACAAATTGTACAACTGCCTGGGCGCGGCCAGCGCGCCGAAGGTGGAGCTGTCGCGCCGCGCCAGCCTGCAGGCCGGCGACACGATGCTATTATGCTCGGACGGCCTGTGGGCCGTGCTGGACGAGGCGGAGCTGCTCGACACGCTGTCCACCCGCCCGGTCGTGCGCGCCGTGCCCGAGCTGTTGCAGGCCGCGCTGCGCCAGGGTGGCGCCAGCAGCGACAACGTGACAGGCCTGGCCATCACGTGGCAGGGCGGGCCGGGCCTCGACGACGTGCCGACGGAAGTGATGTCGACGACGATCACGACCGAGGCGCTGCCGCAGGACCTGCACGGCTCGACGATCGCGGGCCGCTCGCCCGATCCAGGCATCGATCCGTTCGACGAGGAACAGATCGAGAAGGCCATCGCCGAGATCCGCGGGGCCATCGAAAAATCATCCCAGCTACTGAAATAGACAGGAATCACATGACATTTGAAACCCGCCCCAGCGGCCGCGCCGTCGACCAACTGCGCGCGCTGCGCCTGACCCGTCACTACACCAAGCACGCGGAAGGCTCCGTGCTGATCGAATGCGGCGACACGAAAGTGATCTGCACCGCCAGCATCGAAGAGAAAGTGCCGGGCTTCCTGAAGGGGAAGGGGCAGGGCTGGATGACGGCCGAATACGGCATGCTGCCCCGCTCGACCCACTCGCGCATGGACCGTGAAGCCGCCAAGGGCAAGCAGAGCGGCCGCACCCAGGAGATCCAGCGCCTGATCGGCCGCTCGCTGCGCGCCGCCTTCGACCTGCAGGCCTTCGGCGAGCGCACCCTGCACCTGGACTGCGACGTGATCCAGGCCGACGGCGGTACCCGCACCGCCTCGATCACCGGCGCCATGGTGGCGGCATACGACGCGTTCTCCAAGCTGGTCGAGCGCGGCCTGCTGCCGGCCGTGCCGGTGCGCCATTTCGTCGCCGCGATCTCCGTCGGCGTCTACCAGGGCATGCCGGTGCTGGACCTGGACTACGTCGAGGACTCGGCCTGCGACACGGACATGAACGTGATCATGACGGAAGCGGGCCACTTCGTGGAAGTGCAGGGCACGGCCGAAGGCGCCGCGTTCGACCGCGCCGCGATGAACCGCCTGCTCGACCTGGCCGAGGGCGGCATCCGCGACCTGATCGCGCTGCAGAAGCAGGCGCTGGGGCTGGCGAGGTAAAATACTTGCCCAAAAAATGGGGACAGACCCCATTTTCTGAGCAATATTTCCCTAAAAATGGGGTCTGTCCCCATTTCTGAAGCAACCATGACCCAAAAACTGATCCTCGCCTCGAACAACGCGGGCAAACTGAAGGAATTCAACGAACTGCTGGCCACCGTCGGTTTCGACGTGCGCGCCCAGGGCGAGTACGGCGTGCCGGAGGCGGAAGAGCCGTTCTTCACCTTCGTCGAAAACGCGCTCGCCAAGGCGCGTCACGCGTCGCGCCTGACCGGCCTGCCGGCGCTGGCGGATGACTCCGGCGTCTGCGTCAATGCACTGGGCGGTGCGCCCGGCGTGTTCTCGGCACGCTATGCGGGCGAGCCAAAGTCGGACGCGCGCAACAGCGCCAAGCTGATCGCCGACCTGGCCGCGCATGACGACATGTCCGCGTACTACTACTGCGTGCTGGTGTTCGTGCGCCACGCGGACGACCCGCAACCGGTCATCGCCGACGGCCGTTGGAACGGCATCATCGTGCCGGAAGCGCGCGGCGAGGGCGGCTTCGGCTACGACCCGCACTTCTACATCCCGGAACTGGGCAAGTGCACGGCCGAACTGGCGCCGGAACAGAAGAATCGCCTGTCCCATCGCGGCCAGGCCCTGCGGGCCCTGGTAGAGAAACTGAAATGATCCCCATCAAACCGGTCGGCGTGAAGACGGCGCCGACCCGCACCATCGATGCCGCTGCCGGCGTCGCCGCCCAATACCTGCAGCCGGGCGCGCTGAACCTGGCCGCGCTGCCGCCGCTGTCGTTGTACATCCACTGGCCGTGGTGCGTGCGCAAATGCCCTTACTGCGACTTCAATTCGCACGAGGCGAAGGGCGAGGTGCCCGAGCGGCAGTACCTGGACGCGCTGCGCGCCGACCTGGAGATGGCGCTGCCGTTGATCTGGGGCAGGAAGATCTACACGGTGTTCATCGGTGGCGGCACGCCCAGCCTGATGTCGGCGGCGGGGCTGGACCGCCTGATGTCGGACCTGCGCACCTTGCTGCCGCTGGACGGTGCGGCCGAGATCACGATGGAAGCCAATCCCGGCACCTTCGAAGCGGAGAAGTTCCGCAGCTACCGCGCCAGCGGCATCAACCGCCTGTCGATCGGCATCCAGAGCTTCAATTCGCACCACCTGCAGGCGCTGGGCCGCATCCACGATGCGGGCGAGGCACGTCGTGCCGTCGAGATCGCGCAGGCCAACTTCGACAACTTCAACCTCGACCTGATGTACGCGCTGCCGGGCCAGACCCTGGCCGAGGCGCGCGCGGACCTGGAGACGGCGCTGTCGTACCAGCCGCCGCACCTGTCGCTGTACCACCTGACGATGGAGCCGAACACGGTCTTCGCCAAGTACCCGCCGCAGCTGCCGGACGACGATACCAGCGCCGACATGCAGGACCTGATCGCCCAGATGACGGCAAACGCGGGCTACGGCCACTACGAAGTCTCGGCGTACGCGAAGCCGGGCCACCGCGCCCGCCACAACCTGAACTACTGGCAGTTCGGCGACTACCTGGGCATCGGCGCCGGCGCGCACTCGAAGCTGTCGTTCCCGCACCGCGTGCTGCGCCAGGCCCGCTACAAGCAGCCGAAGTCGTACATGGAGCAGGTCGCGGCCGGCACGCCGGTGCAGGAAGAGCGCGAGATCGGGCGCGACGAGATGGGCTTCGAGTTCATGCTGAACGCGCTGCGCCTGCAGGAAGGCTTCGCGCCCAACCTGTACGCCGAGCGCACCGGGCTGGCTTTGAACGGCATCGAGAAGCAGCTCAACGCGGCCGAGGCCAAGGGCCTGCTGTACCGCGACCATACCGTGATCCGGCCGACGGAACTGGGCCAGCGCTTCCTCAACGACTTGCAGGAGATGTTCCTGCTCTGATCGGGGCGCGGCGGCGTTCCACCCCGAGACCAAAAACCGGGGTCAGACCCGCCGGGTCCGACCCCGGCTCTCTGCCTTTGGGTGCAAAATCTCTCAGGCTCGCATACGCCTTAAAAGTCGCCGGCTTGCTTCAAATCCGGCTTCTCCACCCACTGCGCCAACGCCTCCGCCAGCCGCTCGCTTTCGCCGATGGCAAACGACCAGTCGCGGATGCGGCTGGCGTGGTCCTGACCGTAATGCTTGAAGTCGCCCCGGTCCGGCATCTTGCGATTCGGCAGCCGCGCCAGGAACGATGGCGACGGCGCCACCAGCACCACGTTGTCCAGCGCCGCGTCGCGCGCCCGGCGCCATGGCATCGACTTGTCCAGCCAACCCGGCACGATGTGGTCGCTGAAGTGCGGATACAGCACCAGGCCGGCGTCGCGCTGGTAGGGCAGGTGCAGGTGGTAGTCGATCAGGCCGCCGTCCCAGTAGGTGCCGGCCGGCGCGCCGGGAATGTCCGTCACCGCTTCCAGCAGCAGCGGGATCGAGCCCGATGCCAGCAGCGCCACGCGCAGGTTCTCTTCGGACAGCGCGGCGAACTGCGTGCCGAAGGGATCGAAGCGTTCGCGCAGCCAGGCGCTGTCGTCGCGCGCGTCATGAAACACCACCCGCTCCATCGCCCGCGCCAGCCGCGCGCGCGCGACGGCATTGCCGGCCGCCGCCAGCAGGAAGCCGGCCATCTCGCGCCAGCGCACGCCGCGCGTCTGTGCCAGCGGGCCGATACCGCGCGCCGTGATGACGGACAGCCGGTACCAGGGATTACTCAGCGCCTCCCCGCCATGCCCGCCGAGCGCCTCGTCCAGTATCCCGCGTACGTTGCGGGTCACGTAGGCCGCGTCGACCTTGGCCGGATAGGTCTGGTGCGTGTAGTGATGGGCCAGGCGCCGGTGCGCGGCGACCGGATCGGCCAGCGCGCTGGCAGCCATGCGCCAGGCACCGATCGACGCGCCGATCAGCCGGCGTTCGCGCGGCGCGTTGGCCAGCCATTCGCCGAACAGCCACGTGTCGATGCCGTGCAGGATCAGGCCTTTCGGCCCGCCCGCCGCGGCGGGGACGATGGCAACGTCGGCCGCCTGCAGGCCCTCGCGGGCGATGCGCTGGCGCGCCCGTGCGCCCAGGCGGATGGTGATCGGTGCATCCATTATTGCAGCCCGCCTCCCAAGGCCCGGTACAGGTCGATCGCGCTGGTGGTGCGCAGCAGGCGGGCCTGCACCAGCTGCTGCTGGGCGTCGAACAGCTCGCGCTGCGCATCGAGCACGTCCAGGGTGCTGGCCACGCCGTTCTCGAAGCGCAGTTGCAAGAGGCGCAGGCGCTCGGCCTGCGCTTCCTGGATCGCGCGTTGCGCCGCCACCTGGTCGGCCAGATACGTGCGCGCCGCCAGCGCGTCCGCCACTTCGCGGAACGCCACCTGGATCGTCTTTTCGTAGTCGGCCACGGCGATGTCCTTGCGTACCTCGGCCAGGCCCAGGTTGGCGCGGTTGCGGCCGGCGTCGAAGATCGGCACCGTCAGCTGCGGCACGAACGACCACGTCCTGGTGCCGCTGTCGAACAGCCCGGAGAACTCCGGGCTGCTGCTGCCCAGCGCCGCCGTCAGCGAGATGCGCGGGAAGAAGGCGGCGCGCGCCGCGCCGATGTTGGCGTTGGCGGCGCGCAGGCGCTGCTCGGCCGCGCGGATATCCGGACGGCGCGTCAGGAGGTCGGACGGCAGCCCGGCCGGCACGGCACTCATCGCGTCGATCTGGCGGTCGTCCGCCATCGCGCCGGTAGCCGCCTGCGCCGGCGGCGCGCCCACCAGCAGGGTCAACGCGTTCTCGGCCTGGGCACGCTGCCGCGCCGTCGCCAGCGCCTGCGCGCGCGCCGTTTCCATCAGCGTCTCGTTCAGGCGCAGGTCCAGCAAGGAGGAGGCGCCCACGTCCATGCGCTGGCGCGTCAGCTCATAGGTGCGCCGGCGCGCGTCATAGGTGCTTTGCGCCAGCGCCAGCTGCTCGGCATAGGCCCGTTCGGTGAAGTAGGCTTTCGCCACTTCCGCCACGAGGCTGATCTGCGCCGCGCGCCGCGCTTCGTCGGTTGCGAGGTACGAGGCCAGGGCCGCGTCGGACAGGCTGCGCACGCGGCCGAAGAAGTCCAGTTCGAACGCGCTGGAGATGCCGACGTCGTAGCGCTCGCCCACGCCGGCACCGCCGGCCGGATCCTGCCACGCCGGCGTGCGCGCCCGCGTGCCCGTCAGCGCGCCGTTCAGGTTCGGCAGCCGGTCGGCGCGGGTGATGTTGTAGGCGGCGCGCGCTTCCTCGATGCGCAGAGCGGCCGTGCGCAGGTCGCGGTTGTTGTCCAGCGCGCTGGCGATCAGCTGGCGCAGGCGCTCGTCGGCGAAGAAGTCGCGCCAGCCGGTATCGATGGCCGCCTTGCCGTCCGCGGCCGGGGGCGCGGTCGCGCCGGCGCCGGGCGCGTTGTCCGGGAAGGCCTCGGCCATCGGCGCGGCGGGGCGCTGGTAGCTTGGCGCCAGCGAGCAGGCCGACAGCAGCGCGGCGGCCAGTACGGTCAACAGAGGTGTCTTCATGCTTTGGTCTCCGGCATATCCAGTTGATGTGCGGCCAGGCGACGCTGGCGCTCGCTGCCCTTGAAGATCCGGCGGATCACGACGAAGAACACGGGCACCAGGAATACCGCCAGCACGGTGGCCGTGATCATCCCGCCCATCACGCCCGTGCCGATGGCGCGCTGGCTGGCCGAGCCGGCACCGGTCGCGATCACCAGCGGCAGCACGCCCAGGATGAACGCCAGCGATGTCATGATGATGGGGCGGAAGCGCAGGTGCACCGCCTCCAGCGTCGCCTCGATCAGACCCATGCCCTGCGCCTGCAGGTCCTTGGCGAACTCGATGATCAGGATCGCGTTCTTGGCCGACAGGCCGATGATGGCGATCAGGCCCACCTTGAAATAGACGTCGTTCGGCAGGTCGCGCAGGTGCGCGCCCAGCAGCGCGCCCAATACGCCCAGCGGCACCACCAGCAGTACCGCGATCGGAATCGATTCGCTTTCGTACAGCGCCGCCAGCACCAGGAAGGCGGCCAGCAGCGACAGCGCGAACAGGGCCGGGGCCTGCGAGCCGGACGTGCGCTCCTCTAGCGACTGGCCGGTCCACTCGATGCCGAACCCCGGCGGCAGCTGGGCGGCCAGCCGTTCCAGTTCCTCCATCGCCTCGCCGGTGCTGCGGCCCGGTGCCGCGTCGCCGGTCAGCTTGATGGCGGGGTAGCCGTTGTAGCGCACCAGCTGCACGGGACCGTTGATCCATTTGGTGGTGGCGAACGACGCGAACGGCACCATGCCGCCGCCACTGCTGCGCACGTTCAGGCGCAGGATGTCCGCCGGCTGCATGCGGTGGCGCTGGTCGGCCTGCACGATCACGCGCTGCTGGCGGTTGGCCGCGTTGAAGTCGTTCACGTAGGACGAGCCCAGGCCGGCCGACAGGGTGCTGTTGATGTCCGCAAACGTCACGCCCAGCGCGTTGGCCTTCTCGCGGTCGATGTCGACCTGCAGCTGCGGCGCGTCCTCCATGCCTTCCGGCCGCAGGCCGCGCAGGATCTCGCTTTTCGCGGCCATGCCGAGCAGCTGGTTGCGTGCGGCGACCAGCGCCTCGTGGCCCTGCGCGCTGCGGTCCTGCAGGCGCGCCGTGATGCCGGTGGCGTTGCCCAGCTCGCGGATCGGCGGCGGCGACAGCGGGAACACGATCGCGTCCGGAATGCCGGACAGCGCGCCCATCGCCCGCTTGGCCAGGTCGTCGGCGGAATGGCCCTTGCCGCGCTCGTCCCAGTCCTTCAGCGGCACGAACACCAGGCCGGCGTTCTGGCCGTTGCCGGAGAACGAGAAGCCTGCCACCGCGATGGTGCGCGCCACTTCCGGCTGCTGGCGGAAGTAGGCGTCCACCTTGGCCAGCACCGCTTCCGCGCGCGGCCGCGAAGCCCCCGGCGGCAACTGCACGTTGGTGATGATGTAGCCCTGGTCCTCGTTGGGCAGGAACGACGACGGCAGCTTCGCGTACAGCCACGCCACGATCGCCAGCAGCGCGACGAAGATCAGCATGAAGCGGCCGGTGCGCGTCAGGATGCGCGCGATCACGCCCTGGTAGCCCGTCGCCGTCTTCGCGAAGCCGCGGTTGAACCAGCCGAAGAAGCCGCGCTTTTCGATGTGGTGGCCGGCCTCGACGGGTTTCAACATCGTCGCGCACAGCGCCGGCGTCAGGGTCAGCGCCATCAGCGCCGAGAAGGCCATGGCCGCCACCATCGACAGCGAGAACTGGCGGTAGATCGCGCCCACGGCGCCACCGAAGAACGCCATCGGCACGAACACGGCGATCAGCACCAGCGTGATGCCGACGATGGCGCCGGTGATCTGCGACATCGCCTTCTTCGTCGCCTCGCGCGGCGACAGGCCTTCCTCGCTCATGATGCGCTCGACGTTTTCCACGACCACGATGGCGTCGTCGACCAGGATGCCGATGGCCAGCACCATGCCGAACATCGTCAGCACGTTGATCGAATAGCCGAACAGCTGCATCGCCGCGAAGGTGCCCATCAGCGCGATCGGCACGACGATGGTCGGGATGATCGTGTAGCGCAAGTTCTGCAGGAACACGTACATGACGATAAACACCAGCACCACCGCTTCCAGCAGCGTCTTGACCACTTCCTCGATCGAGATCTTGACGAAGGTGGAGGTATCGTACGGCACCGTGTACTTCAGGCCGGGCGGGAAGAACTTCGACAGCTCCTCCATCTTGTCCTTGACCAGGTTGGCCGTGGCCAGCGCGTTACCGGTCAGCGACTGCTGCACGGCGATCGCCACGAAGGGCTGGCCGGACAGGCGCGCGCTGATGTTGTAGCTGGCGCCGCCCATCTCCAGGCGCGCCACGTCGCCCAGGCGAACCGTCGAGCCATCCGGATTGGCACGCAGGACCACCTTGCGGAATTGTTCGACGGAGGTCAGCTGGCCCGTCACCACGACCGGCGCGGCGTACGCCTGCGAGCGCGGATTGGGCAGGTCGCCAATGGTGCCGGACGTGACCTGCGCATTCTGGGCGCGGATCGCGGCGGTGACGTCGCTCATGTTCAGCTTCAGGCCCGTCAGCTTGTCCGGATCGACCCACACGCGCAGCGCGCGCTCGGTGCCGAACAACTGCGCCTGGCCGACGCCGGGAATGCGCTTGATCTCGTTGACCACGTTGCGCGCCATGTAGTCGCCGATCGCCGTCGGGTCCATGCGGCCGTCGGTGGAATACAAGCCGACGAACATCAGGATGTTCGAACGCGCCTTGTTGACCTGCACGCCCTGCTGCGTGACGGCCTGCGGCAGGCGTGATTCGACCCGCTTGATGCGGTTCTGCACGTCCACCGCGGCCAGGTCCGGATTGGTGCCGGGCTGGAAGGTGACGGTGATCGTCACGCCGCCGCTGGCATCGCTCTGCGACTCGACGTACTGCAGGCCGTCGGCGCCGTTCATTTCCTGTTCGATGACGCTGGTGACGGCATCGTCCAGCACCTGCGCGGTGGCGCCCGGATAGTTGGCCGTGACGACGATCGACGGCGGCGCGATAGTTGGATACTGCGCCACCGGCAGCACGGTGATCGCCAGCGCCCCACCCAGCAGGATGAAGAGGGCGATCACCCATGCGAACACGGGGCGGTCGATGAAGAATTTTGGCATCGCGGCTCCCGCTTATTTCGCGGCTGCGGGGGCGGCAGGACCGTTCGCGGGCGCGGCCGGCTGCCAGGGCTGCGGCGTCACCAATGCACCCGGCTTGGCCTTCTGGAAGCCCTCGACGATGATGCGCTCTCCGCCCTTCAGGCCATCGCTGACGATCCATTTGTCGCCGCTCGATGCCTCGGCCTTGACGGGACGGGCGAGCACCTTGTTGTCGCCGCCGACGACCATGACGGACGAGCCTTCGGCGCCGCGCACGACGGCCTGCTGCGGCACGGTGATGGCGGCCTCGTTGACGCCTTGTTCCAGGCGGGCGCGCACGTACATCCCCGGCAGCAGCGTGCGTTTCGGATTGGGAAACTCGGCCCGCATCGAGACCGAGCCGGTGGTCTCGTCCACCGACACATCCGAGAACAGCAGCTTGCCGGGCTGGCCGTATTCGTCGCCGTTCTCGGTCAGCAGCGTGACACGGGCCTGGTCGCGGCCCGCGCTTTTCAGGCGGCCGCTGGCCAGCGCCTGGCGCAGCTGCGCCAGCTCGGTGGAGGACTGCGTGATCGTTACGTAGATCGGGTCGAGCTGCTGCACGGTCGCCATCGGCGTCGCCTCGCCCTGGCCCACCAGCGCGCCTTCGGTGACGAGGGCGCGGCCCACCCGGCCCGAGATCGGCGCCGTCACGGTGGCGTAACCCAGGGTCAGGCTGGCGGTCTGGCGCGCCGCGCGGGCGGTAGCCAGGTCGGCTGCGGCCTGCTTCTGCGCCGTCACGGCGTCGTCGTATTCCTGCTGGCTGACGGCCTGCGCGGCCAGCAGCGGCTTGTAGCGCTTCACTTTCAGGTCGGCCTGCGCCAGGTTGGCCTCGGCCTTGGCGACGGCCGCCTGCGCGCTGGCATAGTTGGCCTGGAACTCGGCCGGATCGATGCGAAACAGCACGTCGCCCGCCTTGACGTCGCCGCCCTCCTGGAACACCCGCTTCAACACGATGCCCGGCGTGCGCGCCCGCACCTGCGCGATGCGCGACGCCTCCACGCGGCCGGGCAGCTCGTCGGTGACGGCGACGGCGGCCGGGGCGACGGTGATGACGGAGACGGTGGGCGGGGGCGGGGCGGGAGGGGCGGTGTCTTTCTTGCCGCAGGCGGCCAGCAGGGACAGCGTGGCGACGACGGTGGCGAAGGGGATACGGCGAGGGACAGATCTCATGGATATCTCGTGAAGGATGAACAAAGACCAGCGCCTTCCCTTGCAGGGTGGAAGGGAAGAGAAACATTGTATATCACTGTCAAATGTAACGTTTTGTACATGTTGCGCACAAAACAAAGGGAGCCGAAGCTCCCTTTTTGCTCATCCTGGCGGGACGATCCGGCCGATCAGCGCATGCCGGAAATGATCTGTTTCAGCTTGCCGGAATCGGCGCAGAAGGCGCGGATGCCTTCGGCCAGCTTCTCGGTCGCCATCGCATCCTCGTTGAGCATGAAGCGGAAGGTCTTCTCGTCCAGCGTCATCTTGGCTGCCGCACCGGTGGCCGTCTCGGCCGACAGCTTGCGCTCGACCGGGCCTTCGCTGTCGGCCAGCTTCTGCAGCAGGTCGGGGCTGATCGTCAGCAGGTCGCAACCGGCCAGTTCCAGGATCTGGCTGGTGTTGCGGAAGGAAGCGCCCATCACTTCGGTCTCGTAGCCGAACTTGCGGTAGTAGTTGTAGATGCGCTTGACCGACTGCACGCCCGGGTCTTCCGCGCCCACGTAGTCGATGCCGGTCTGCTTCTTGTACCAGTCGTAGATGCGGCCCACGAACGGCGAGATCAGCTGCACGCCCGCCTCGGCGCAGGCGATCGCCTGCGGCAGCGAGAACAGCAAGGTCAGGTTACAGTGGATCATTTCCTTCTCGAGGATCTCGGCGGCCTTGATGCCTTCCCAGGTCGAGGCGATCTTGATCAGCACGCGCTCGCGGTCGAAGCCGGCGCGCTCGTACAGGTCGATCAGCTCGCGGCCCTTGGCCACGTTGGCCTCGACGTCGAACGACAGGCGCGCATCGATCTCGGTCGAGACGCGGCCCGACACCACCTTCAGGATCTCGCCGCCGAAGGCGATCAGCAGCTTGTCGATCACTTCGCCGGTGGAGGCGTGCGGGTTGTCGCGCACGGCCTTTTCCAGCAGCGGCTTGTATTCGTCCTTCTGCACCGCCTTCAGGATCAGCGACGGATTGGTGGTGGCGTCGCGCGGCGTGTAGGCCTTGATCGACTGGAAATCGCCGGTGTCGGCGACGACCTTGGTGTACTTCTTCAGTTGTTCGAGTTGATTCATGACAGGGCCGAAAGTGGTGAGGGCAAAAGACTATTGTACCGAAACTGCCTCGGGGCGCCAGGTTTTCGCGGCGGTGCCGTGCTGTTGTCTTTTTGCCCAGCCTATTGCAATGCCGCCCAGGTACGGTATCCTTGCCGCACTTGGCTAAAAGCCAACAGTAACGCGGTATCGGGAGAGTCTGGCCCCGCCAGCGCCGAAGGAGCAACCGCCCCGTCAATCTCTCAGGTACAAGGGACCGGTACCGCACGATCGAACTCTGAAGAGTTGCCGGCGCAGGGCGCGCGCGGCGCACCGAAGGAGCAAGCGCCGGCCGGCCGATCGCCCGCCGCGTGAATCTCTCAGGTCCCGAACAGAGGGGGTGTCGCGGCGCGCGTGCGCCGCCTCCATCCTTTTGCGCTGACAGGATCACATGAAAACCATCGCAGTCATCGGCGGCGGCATCACCGGTGTCACCACCGCGTATGCGCTGGCCCAGCGCGGGCTGGCCGTCACCTTGTTCGAGAAGCACCGCTATCCGGCCATGGAGACGTCGTATGCCAACGGCGGCCAGCTGTCGGCGTCCAACGCGGAAGTGTGGAACCACTGGAGCACGGTCAGGAAAGGCGTCGGCTGGATGCTGCGGCGCGACGCGCCGCTGCTGGTGCGCCCGCACCCCACCTGGCACAAGCTGTCCTGGTTCGCCGAGTTCCTGGCGGCCGTGCCGCGCTACCGCGACAACACGGTGGCCACCGCGCGCATGGCGGTGGCCGCGCGCGAGCACCTGTACGCCTGGGCCGCGCAGGAAGGCATCGCGTTCGACCAGCGGCGCCAGGGCATCCTGCACATCTACCGCGACAAGGCCGGCTTCGACCACGCCGCCCAGGTGACCAAGCTGCTGGCGCAGGGCGGGCTGCCGCGCCGCGGCGTGACGCCGCAGGAGATGCGCGCCATCGAACCCACGCTGGCGGGCGACTACTATGGCGGCTTTTATACGGAAAGCGACAGCAGCGGCGACATCCACAAGTTCACCACCGGCCTGGCCCGTGCCTGCGAGCGCCGCGGCGTGGCGCTGCTGTGCCAGCGCGACGTACTGGCGCTGGCGGTGGACGAGCGCGGCGCCAGCATCACGGTGCGCCATGGCGATGTGCAGGACACCTGCGACTTCGACGCCGTCGTCGTCTGCGCCGGCACCGCCAGCCGGGCGCTGGCCGCGATGGTGGGCGACCGCGTCAACGTCTATCCGGTCAAGGGCTATTCCATCACCGTCAACCTGCCGGACGGCGCCAGCCAGGCCGCGGCGCCCACCGTCAGCCTGCTCGACGACGCCACCAAGCTGGTGGCCAGCCGCTTCGGCCAGGACCGCCTGCGCGTCGCGGGCACGGCGGAATTCGCGGGCTACGACAAGGATATCCGCGCCGACCGGATTCGCCCGCTGGTGGAGTGGGTGGAGCGCTGCTTCCCCGGTGTCTCGACGAAAAGCGTGGTGCCGTGGGCCGGCCTGCGGCCGATGATGCCGGACACGATGCCGCGCGTGGGGCGGGGGCGTACGCCGTTCGTGTTCTATAACACGGGACATGGTCACCTGGGCTGGACGCTTGCCGCCGCGACGGCGGAGATGGTGGCGCACGAGGTGTATGCGGCCGTGGAGCCGGCGGCGGGGCGGCGGCTGGCGGCGCTGGCGGCGTAAAGGGCGCTGGACAGTGGCGAGTTCGCACAACAAAAAGTCAGCCACAAGCCAGTAGAATTAAACAATTGCTATAGCATTTCGATATAGGGTGATGTATAAGCTCACCGCCCTTTGCTCTTGTGCGTGAAACAACAAGTCAGTAGACTAAGCCGTTCCAACGGGTCACGATCGGCCAAACGTGAACGACCCATCAGCTATTGAAATTTTTCGACGAATGAGCTGCTCTTATAGAAGGTCGGTTCGAGTTTTTTTGATTTGATTAACTTGAAGGTTTCCGTCAATTTGCGTTAAGAAAATGAGCCTTTATGAAAACTGTTTCTGCGTCGTCTGATGATGTGAAGATCCTTCTTTCCGTTAAAGAAGATCACTTTAACGATGTAAAGAGTGCGCGGATTGCGCCTGCAAAGCTCCAAGAAACCTTCGTAGCATTCGCGAATTCTGACGGAGGTGATCTTTATATTGGTATCGAGGACCGGAAAGTTACCACTGAGCGGATAATTGGCTTCGCCGAAGCCGAAGATGCAAATGCAATTATTTCGACGCTGCTTGAGGAAACAAAGCCAGCTGTAGAGAGCGTTTTTGTCGAATTTATCCAAGTTTCTTCCAAAGGGCTGGTGCTGCATTTTGCGATTCCAAAAAGTCCGAAGGTTCATTATACGGCATCCGGAGATTGTTATATCCGTGTAAACGCGGCAACGAAGAAAATCAAGGGTGAGCGGATCACTCAACTCGCGTATTCTAAAGGGTCAGAGATATACGAGCGCAAAGCTGTTGACGATGTCGAAGTGGAAGATATGGCCGAAAGCCCATTCTTAAAGGATTATATGGAACGTGTGGATTCCAATATTGATCCCGTTAGCTTTCTCCGCAAGCAACGACTGTTGACGAAAAGTGGAGAGGAGAGAATTCCCAATGTTGCATGTGTTCTACTTTTCGATGAAGATCCCCAAGCGACTTTGCAGACTCGATGTGCGGTTAAAGTGTATCGCCTCAGGACCTCCGACCAGGATTATAAGCGTGAGCAATTAGCTGAGATGCCTGCCACTATTAACGGCCCTATAGAGGTTTTAATACAAAAAACCATTGAAAAAGTTGCTGAATACGTTCATGGGGCGTCCTTTAAGGATGGCGATAAGTTAGTGAAGCTTGCTTATCCGGCGGAAGCGTTGAAGGAGATATTGGTTAACGCCGTAATTCATCGCGACTACAGCCTGAATGATGACATACATGTACGTATTTTCGATAATCGTATAGAGATACGTAGTCCTGGGAAGTTGGCAGGTTACATGACGGTCGATAATTTGTATGAGGATCGTTTTTCAAGAAACCCGAATATTGTTCGTATGCTGCATAATCTACCGAACCCCGTTAACCACGATATCGGCGAAGGGTTAGATCATGCGAAGAATGAACTGCGTAAGGCTGGCCTTATTCCACCTTCATTTGAGGAGGCGGAAAATTCGTTCATCGTCACAGTTAAACATCAAAAGATCGCGTCTGTCGAGGATGTTGTCATCAAACATATCAAAGATAATCCTGAGTCGATTATAACTAATAGGCTGGTGAGGCAGCTAAGCGGTGAGGAAGATATGCAAAAGGTGAAGAAGGCATTGCAACGATTGAGGCAGGATGGTGTAATTGTTCCTGTTGACGAATCCGCGAAAGCCTTTAATTTTAGCTATGTGAAGGCAAAGCACTGATGCGCTGTAACTCGATGGGCTGCTCGTGACTATGGAATGGCTAGCGTAATTTATCGTTTTTACGCAGCGGGCAGCGATACTCTCACCAGCAAGCCACTGCCATTGGCGCCGTCCAACAGCTCCAAGGTCGCCCCATGCAGCGCGGCGATATCGCTGACGATGGCCAACCCCAATCCGGCCCCGCCAGGATTGACCTGCATCGAGGAAGCCGCCCGGTAGAACGGCGCAAAAACCCGCTCGCGCTCGGCCGCCGGGATGCCAGGGCCACCGTCTTCCACTTCCAATACGGCCTGGCCGCCGTCCGAACGCACCCGCAGCACGACGGCCCCGCCAGCCGGCGTGTAGCGCAGCGCGTTATCGACCAGGTTGGCCACCAGTTCATGCAGCAATAGCTCCTGTCCCGTCACCGTGACTTCCTGCGGCGCCTCCAGCGCCAGGTCGATGCGCGCCCGCACGGCGTTCGGCGCGAGTTCCAGCGCCACCTGCTGTACCAGCGCGCGCAGCGCCACCGGCGCGGCCAGGCTACCCTTGCTGTGCTCGATGCGGGCCGGGGTCAGCAGGCGATTGGCCAGGTGCACGGCGGAGTCGGTGGTGGCGGCGATTCCGGCCAGGACATCGGTGACGGCTGGCGGTGCACTGTGGCGCTCCACCTCGCGCTACGTACCGGGGTCCGTACCGGGGTCAGGTCTGTCATTCGGACAAAGGCACACGGGACCATGTCTGTCATTCGCACAAATGTCCAAATGACAGACCTGACCCCGGAGTTGTACGGATCCCGGAGTTGTACGACGCGACCAAGCTGGTGGCCAGCCGCTTCGGCCAGGACCGGCTGCGCGTCGCGGGCACGGCGGAATTCGCGGGCTACGACAAGGATATCCGCGCCGACCGGATTCGCCCGCTGGTGGAGTGGGTGGAGCGCTGCTTCCCCGGTGTCTCGACGAAAAGCGTGGTGCCGTGGGCCGGCCTGCGGCCGATGATGCCGGACACGATGCCGCGCGTGGGGCGGGGGCGTACGCCGTTCGTGTTCTATAACACGGGACATGGTCACCTGGGCTGGACGCTTGCCGCCGCGACGGCGGAGATGGTGGCGCACGAGGTGTACGAGGCGGTGGAACCGGCGACGGGGCGGCGCCGGGCGGCGCTGGCGGCATGATGCCGGCATGCCGTCACGCGCACGCCACATTTTTTAATTTCCACACGGAAATTTGATCTAGATCAGGTCGGACCCTCGCCCCCGCTGGCTACACTTGCCTGCTGCTGCGAGAGAGTCCGCCGCGTACGCGGACCGCCACTGCGCCGGTGCGCCCAGTCTGTCCTCTCGAGCAAGGAACGCCACTAGCGCACCATCAACCGAGAGTACACAACAATGAAATTAACGGATATTTCCATCGGCAAGCGCCTTGCCATGGGCTTTGGACTGGTCAGCCTGCTGCTGGTGGTGCTGGTCGTCATCAGCAGTGCGGCGCTGGATCGCATGAAGCGCAATACGGACACCCTGGTGGTCGAGCGCATGCCGCGCATCGAGGCCGCGCAGGAGGTCCTGTCGCACGTGAATGATACCGCTATCGCCCTGCGCAACGTGATCCTTGCCCACGACGACGCCGACCGCGACCGGCAAGCCGGCGAGGTGCTGGCTTCCCGCGCCGCGCTGGGCAAGACGCTGCAGTATTTCGACCGCGTGCTGGACCGGCCACGCGGCCGCCAGCTGCTGGCCCAGATGCAGCGCGAAAGCGAGCTGTATGCGGCCGGGCAGGACAAGCTGATCGCGCTGGCCAGGAGCGGCGACGCGGCCGGTGCCAGCGCGCTGCTGACCAGCGAACTGCGGCCGATCCTGCAGCGCCTGAAGCAGGCGGCGCGCGACCTGATCGCGTTCCAGAAGGAGCTGACCGGCCAGGCCTCCGACGCGGCCACGGCGACCTACAGCCAGTCGCGCCTGGTGGCGTGGTCGATCGGCGCCGTCGCGCTGCTGCTGGCCGGCGCCACGGCCTGGCTGATCACCATCTCCATCGTCGTGCCGGTGCGGCGCGCCCTGGAAGTGGCGCGCACGGTGGCGGCCGGCGACTTGACCAGCACCATCGACGTGCGCTCGGCCGACGAAACCGGCCAGCTGCTGGCCGCCCTGAAGACGATGAACGAAAGCCTGGCCCGCACCGTCGGCGCCGTGCGCACCGGCACGGAGACCATCATGGTGGCCGCCACCGAGGTGGCCGCCGGCAGCCAGGACCTGTCGTCGCGCACCGAGCAGCAGGCCGGCTCGCTGGAGGAAACCGCGTCGTCGATGGAGGAACTGACGTCGACCGTGCGCCAGAGCGCCGACAATGCGCGCCAGGCCAACGAGCTGGCGCTGTCCGCCTCGAGCATCGCGCGCCAGGGCGGCGACGTGATCGGCCAGGTGGTCGGCACGATGGATGCCATCCGCGCCTCGGCCGACAAGATCGGCGACATCACCAACGTCATCGACAGCATCGCGTTCCAGACCAATATCCTGGCGCTCAACGCCGCGGTGGAGGCCGCGCGTGCCGGCGAGCAGGGGCGCGGCTTCGCCGTCGTCGCCAGCGAAGTGCGCAACCTGGCGCAGCGCTCGGCCGCGGCCGCGAAGGAAATCAAGCAGCTGATCGGCGACTCCAGCGCCAAGGTCGCGGACGGCGCCGCGCTGGTGGCGCAGGCCGGGGCGACGATGACGCAGATCGTGGCCGGCGTCGAGCGCGTCACCGGCATCATGGGCGAGATCACGACGGCCGCGATCGAGCAGACCGCCGGCATCGAGCAGATCAACGAGGCGGTCGGCCAGATGGACGCGGTCACGCAGCAGAATGCCGCGCTGGTGGAGCAGTCGGCCGCCGCCTCCGAAACGATGCGCGAGCAGGCCGCCAGCCTGGCCGCCGCGGTGGCGGTATTCCAGCTGGTGCCGCGTGACGCCGCGCCACGCCACGCTCCGCGCACGCCGCGCCAGGCTGGCACGCAATTGCGGCTGGCGTAAGCGCTCAGGGCCGCATGGCGCCCGGCAGCGTCACCCGCACCAGCAGGCCCTTGCCGCCGGCGCCGTCGTCCAGGTTCAGGCTGGCCCCATGCAGCGCGGCGATGTCGCCGACGATGGCCAGCCCCAGCCCGGCGCCACCCGGGTTGACCTGCATCGAGGAGGCCGCCCGGTAGAACGGCGCGAACACCCGTTCGCGCTCCGCCGCCGGGATGCCGGGCCCGCCATCCTCCACTTCCAGCACGGCCCGATCACCGTCCGCGCGCACGCGCAGCACGACGGCGCCGCCGGCCGGCGTGTAGCGCAGCGCGTTGTCGACCAGGTTGGCCACCAGCTCGTGCAGCAGCAGTTCCTGTCCCGTCACCATCACTTCAGCCGGCGCCTCCAGCGCCAGGTCGATGCGCGCGCGCACGGCGTTCGGCGCCAGCTCCAGCGCGACCTGCTGGACCAGCGCACGCAATGCCACCGGCTCGGCCAGGCCGCCCTTGCTGTGTTCGATGCGGGCCAGGGTCAGCAGGCGGTTGGCCAGGTGGACGGCGGAGTCGCTGGTCGCGGCGATGCCGGCCAGCACCTCGCTGACGGCCGCCGGCGCGCCATGGCGCTCGGCCTCGCGCTGCGCCATCTCGGTTTGCGTGCGCAGCACGGTGAGCGGCGTGCGCAGCTGGTGCGAGGCGTCGGCGATAAAGCGGCGCTGGCTGTTGATCAGGCCAGCGATGCGCGACATCGACGCGTTCATCGCTTCCACCAGCGGCCGCACCTCGCGGTGCACCAGCGCCGGATCGAGGTCGGACAGGTCCGAGACGCTGCGGCTTTCCACCTCGCGCTTCAGGCGCATCAACGGCTGCAGCACGAGCCGCACCGCAAACCAGATCAAGAGCGCGGCCGCGGCCACCAGGCCAGCCTGCCACAGCACCGTGTCGAGCAGGATCTTGTTGGTCAGGCCGCGCCGCGCGTCCAGCGTTTCACCCACCTGGATCAGCGCGATGCCGCGCATCGAGTCGTCGTACACCGGTTGCAGCAGGGCGGCGATGCGGATCGGCTGGCCGTTGTACTGCGCGTGGTAGAAGCGCACCAGCGCCGGGTAGCTTTCCGAGCGCGGCACGTGCTCCGGCACCGGCGGCAGGTCGTCGTAGCCGGATACCGTCTCGCCCTTCAGGCCCGTCACCTTGTAGTAGATGCGGCCAAGCGTGTCGGTCTCGAAGCTGTCCAGCGCCACATAGGGCACGTCGGCCACCACCTTGCCGCCGCTGATCGACACCCGCTCGGCCAGCGCCCGCGTGGAGGCCAGCAGCGAGCGGTCGTAGGCGATGTCGGCCGCGTCCAGCGCGTTGTGGTAGGCCGAAACGGTATTGAATACCTCCAGCACGACCAGGGGCAGCAGCAACCAGCGCAGCAGCTGGCCGCGCAGGCTGCCGAGCGTCGCCGCCCCGATCGGGGGCTCGACCGGTGCGGTCATTTCAGGCCGGATCGCGCGGCTGCAGCACGTAGCCGATACCGCGCAAGGTGGTGATGGCGGCGGCGCCAGGCTGGCTGCTTTCCAGCTTCTTGCGCACGCGATGGATGTACAGTTCGATCGCATCGAGGTTGGCGTCGTCCGCCAGCGCGAACACCTCGTCGAACAGCTTTTCCTTGGCCACCGCGCGGCCGCTCTTCGTGATCAAGGCTTCCAGCACGGCGTGCTCGCGCGGCGTCAGCGCCAGGCTTTGGTCATAGTAGGTGAACATGCGGCTGACGGTATCGAACGCCAGCGCGCCGCAGCGGTACACCAGGGCCTCGTTGCCCAGGCCGCGGCGCAGCAGCGCCTTGACCCGCGCTTCCAGTTCGACCAGCTCGAACGGCTTGGCCAGGTAGTCGTCCGCGCCCAGGTTCAGGCCCTGCACGCGGTCCTCCAGGCCGCCGCGCGCCGTCAGGATCAGTACCGGCGTCTTGGCGCCGCGGGCGCGCAGGCGCTTGAGCACCTCCAGCCCGTCCATCTTCGGCAAGGTCAGGTCGAGGATGACCAGTGCATACTCCTGCGTGTGCAGCAGCGCATCGGCATCGGCGCCGTTGTTCGCGCACTCCACCGTCAGGTGTGCGTCGCGCAGCGCTTTCGCCAGCCAGTGTTGCAGTTCGGTGTGGTCTTCTACCAGCAGTATGCGCATCGTGCGGAGCTTGAAAGCATTTTGAAAGGTTGACGAATTTATAGTGGAACCATGCCCCGCCACGAGGGCAGGCAGCATCACTATAAACCCAGGAGACAATCTGTGAAAAGAACCACCATCGCCACCGGCGCGCTGGCCGCCGTGGCCTGCCTGGCCGCCGCCGGCGTCCACGCCCAGTCCGCCGTCACTTTGTACGGCCTGCTCGATACGGGCATCGATTATGCCTCCAACGCGGCCGCCAACGGCCATGCCGTCACCCGCGTCAGCTCCGGCGGCATGAACACTTCGCGCTGGGGCATCAAGGGCAGCGAGGACCTCGGCGACGGCTTGAAAGCCGTCTATCAGCTGGAAGGCGGCATCCTGATGGACACCGGCGGCATCGATGGCCAGCTGTTCCGCCGCCAGGCCAACGTCGGCCTGGATGGCAGGTACGGCCGCCTGGTGCTGGGCCGCTCCTTTACCAGCGTGTACGACACTGTGATCCGCTTCGACCCGATGGGCTTCGCGCCGTTCTACTCATGGGCCACGACCGGCAACGCGACGGGCCCCAGCAAATACGGCATGACGACCGGCTTCGACAACCTGGTCAAGTACTCCGGCAGCACGGGCGACTTCAAGTATGGCCTGTCGTACGGCATGGGCGAGCAGGCGAGCAATGGCGGCGACAGCGCCAAGTACGCGGCCGCCGTCAGCTACGAGAGCGATGGCCTGGGCCTGATGGCGACGTGGGAGCGCGTCAACGGCAACACGGTGGCGCTGACGGGCCGGCGCGACGCCGCCCGCGTGGCGCACCTGGGCGCCTACTACGCCGCCGGCGACCTGAAGTTCTGGGCCGCCGGCCGCAACTACCGCCTCGAGCCCGGCGCGATCGCGGCCGACGTCAAGGCCAATACCTACTGGACCGGCGTGGCCTACAAGCCGGTGCCGAACGTGACGCTGACGGGCGCGGTCTACTACATGGACGTCAAGAACACCGCAGCCGGCAAGGATGCCGACCCGCTGATGTTCGTGGCGCGCTACCGCCATGCGCTGTCCAAGCGCACCGACCTGTATGCCACCGTCGCCTATGCGAAAGCGAAGCACGACCAGCTGGTCGGCCTGTCGCGCGACGATCCCGGCTTCGGCGACACCCAGCGTGGCGCCATGGTCGGCATCCAGCACCGCTTCTGACATGCGTGCCGCCTTCCTCGTCGCAATCTGCGTCGCCAGCACCGCCGGCGCCGCCGAATGCATCGTGCCGTCGAAACCGGGCGGCGCGATGGACCTGACCTGCAAGCTGGTGCGCGACGGCCTGCGCCAACTGCCCGATACGGCGCAAACCCCGATGCGCCTGAGCTATGCCCCGGGCGGGATTGGCGCCGTGGCCTGGCACTCGCTGGTGTCGGGCCGGCGCGGCGACGGCGACACGCTGGTGGCTTTCTCCGGCGGCTCCCTGCTCAACCTTGCACAGGGCAAGTTCGGCAAGGCCAAGCCCGCCGACGTGCGCTGGGTCGCCGCGCTGGGCGCCGATTACGGCATGATCGCCGTGCGCGGCGATTCGCCCTACCGCACGCTGGCGGACCTGGTCGCAGCGCTCAAGCGCGACCCGGCCAAGGTGCTGATCGGCGTGTCCGGCACCATCGGCAGCCAGGACTGGCTGAAGATGGCCCTGCTGGTGCGCAAGGCCGGTATCGATCCGAAAGTGCTGCGCTTCGTCGCGCTGGAGGGCGGCGGCGAGGCCTTCACCGCGATGCAGGCCAACTACGTGCAGGTGGTCTCGGGCGACGCATCCGAAGCGCACCTGATGGCGGCCAACGGCAAGGTGCGCGTGCTGGCGGTGCTGTCCGAGCAGCGCCTGCCGGGCGAACTGGCATTGGTGCCGACCGCGCGCGAGCAGGGCTACGACGTGGTCTGGCCGACCATCCGCGGCGTGTGGATGGGACCGCAGACGTCCGATGCTGATTACCAGCGCTGGGTGCGCACGTTCGAGCGCATGGCGGCCACCCCCGGATTTGCCCGGCTGCGCACGGCCGCCGGGCTGTACCCGCTGACCCTGACCGGGCCGGCGCTGACCGATTACGTACAAAAAGCCGTGGATGACTACGGCAAACGCGCCAGCCAGCTTGGCCTGGTGCGCTGAACCCTCACAACAGACGGAGACGAACATGATCAAGAAACTGACGACGGCGATCCTGCTGGCCCTGGCGGCCGGCAGCGCACTGGCCCAGGTACCGCAAGGCTATCCGGCCGACTACCAGAAGCTGGTCGACGCGGCGAAGAAGGAGGGCAAGCTGGTGGTGTACGGTGCCACCGACAGCAAGGCCACCCAGCCGCTGATCCGCGATTTCTCGGCGCTGTACCCCGGCATCACGGTCGAATACAACGACATGAACTCGACCGAGGTGTACAACCGCTTCATCTCCGAGCGCGCTGCCGGCGGCAACACGGCCGACGTGATGTGGTCCTCGTCGATGGACCTGCAACTGAAACTGGCCGCCGAGGGCAGCGCGCTGCAGTACAAGTCGGTCGAGGCGGCGCAGTTGCCGGCGTGGGCGATCTGGGAACACAAGGCCTACGGCACCACCTTCGAGCCGGCCGCCATCGTCTACAACAAGCGCCTGCTGGCCGCGGGCGAGGTGCCGCAGACGCATGACGACTTCGTGCGCCTGATCCAGCAGCCGAAGTTCCGCGACAAGGTGACGACCTACGACATCGAGAAATCCGGCGTGGGCTTCATGTTCATGACGCGCGATGCGGCCGCCTACCCGAAATTCGCCGAGCTGCAGAAGGCCTTCGGCGTGGCCAAGGTGCGGGTGCAATCGTCCACCGGCACGATGATGGAACGCATCTCGTCGGGCGAGAACCTGATCGGCTACAACGTGCTGGGCTCGTATGCGCTGGTGCGCGCCAAGACCGATCCGTCCATCGGCGTGGTGCTGCCGAAGGACTACACGCAGATCATGTCGCGCGTCGTGTTCATCAACAAGGCGGCCAGGAACGTCAACGCCGCCAAGCTGTGGCTGGACTACATGCTGTCCAAGCGCGGCCAGACCATCATCGCCAACGAGTCGAAGCTGTACGCGATCCGCGCCGACGTGACCGGGGAAACCACCAGCGCGGACCTGGTCAAGGCGATCGGCCAGGCCAACGTCAAGCCGATTCCCGTCAACCCCAGTGTGCTGGACTACCTGGCGCCGGCCAAGCGGATGGCGTTCCTGAAGGGCTGGAAAGAGACCGCGGGCAAGAAGTAAGGGGCACAACATGCACAATGCCACCCTCACCGGCGCAATCGGTACCAACGGCGCCACCGTTCCGGCCCTAGCGGCCCGGCGCGGCCCGCGCCTGAATTGGCCGCGCGGCCTCGTCGTCGTGCTGACGGCACTGGCGATCTTCCTGCCCCTGTGCCTGATCTTCTACCAGAGCTTCCTGTCGGCGCCGTTTTTCATGCCCGACGCGGCCCTCGGCCTCGACGCCTACCGCTTCATCGTCGACGATCCGGATTTCGGCATGGCCTTCAAGAACGGCCTGATGCTGGCCGCCGGGCTGGCGGCCATCGCCGTGCCGCTGGGCGGCATGCTGGCGTTCCTGATGGTGCGTACCGACCTGCCGGGGCGCAGCTGGATCGCGCCGCTGCTGTTGGTGCCGATCTTCGTCTCGCCGATGGTGATGGGCTTCGGCTATGTCGTGGCGATGGGGCCCGTCGGCTTCTACTCGACCTGGGTCAAGGACCTGGTCGGCTTCATTCCCTGGAACGTGTATTCGTTCACCAGCATCGTCGTCATCGCCGGGCTGACGCACGTGCCGCACGTCTACCTGTATGCCTCGTCGGCGCTGCGCAGCCTCGGTTCGGACGTGGAGGAAGCGGCCCGCGTGGCCGGCGCCTCGCCGCTGCGGGTGATGCTGACGGTGTCGCTGCCGATGATCATGCCGGCGCTGGCGTATGCGGGCGTGCTGGTGTTCTTCCTCGGCTTCGAGGTGTTCGGCCTGGTTCTCGTGCTGGGTGACCCGGAAGGGCACCTGGTGCTGCCGACCTACCTCTATAAACTGACCAACAAGCTGGGTACGCCGTCCTACCATTTGATGGCCGCTGTCGCGGTCTGCCTGGTGATGGTGACGATGCCGCTGGTGATGCTGCAGCGCTGGCTGCTGCGCAGCGCGAACAAATACGTGTCGATCAAGGGCAAGGGCGCGCGCTGCAAGGCGCTGCCGCTGGGGCGCTGGAAGTGGCTGGCCTTCGCGCTGCTGGGCGCCTGGCTGTTGCTGACGATCGTCATGCCGCTGACCGGCATCGCGCTGCGTTCCTTCGTCGAGTACTGGGGCGAGGGCGTCAGCCTGGCCAACGTGCTGACCTTGCAGCACTTCCGCGACATCTTCGAGCAGCCGGCCCTGATGCGCGCCATCGTCAACACGGTGCTGATCGGCGTGGTCGGCGGCGGCCTGGCGATGGTGTGCTACAGCTTCATCGCGCTGGCGATGCACCGCCGCCATGACGGCGTGGCCCGCTTCCTCGACTACAGCGTGCTGGTGCCGCGCGCCATCCCCGGCCTGCTGGCTGGCCTGGCCTTCCTGTGGGTGTTCCTGTTCGTGCCGAGCTGGCTGGACGGCCTGCTGGCGCGCAGCGACAACGCCGTCGCGGCCTGGCTGTCGGCGCACGCGATTCCCGTGCTGCGCGAGCTGCGCACCACCATCTTCGCCGTCTGGCTGGCCTATTCGGTGGTGTGGATGGCCTACGGCATGCGCCTGATCTCCACCGCGCTGCTGCAGGTGGGGCCGGAGCTGGAAGAAGCGGCGCGCGCCGTCGGCGCCCGCCGTGGCCAGGTGGTGCGCGACGTCACGCTGCCGCTGGTGCGCTATGGCCTGCTGGGCAGCTGGCTGATGATCTTCCTGATCTTCGAGCGCGAGTATTCCACCGGCGTCTACCTCCTGTCGCCCGGCACCGAGGTGATCGGCGCCATGCTGGTCTCGCTGTGGGCGGGCGGTTCGACCGAGCTGGTGGCCGCGCTGTCCTTCATCAACATCACGCTGGTGGCCATCGGCCTCGGCATCGCGCTGCGCTTCGGCGTCAAGCTGCACGACTAAGGAGCATCACATGAAACGGGACCTGAACATGAACGAACTGACCGTCGACGAACTGCACCTGGACTATGGCAGCGGCGCCCACGCCAACCCGATCCTGAAGGGCGTCTCGATGCACCTGCAAAAAGGCGAAGTAGTGGCCTTGCTGGGGCCTTCGGGCAGCGGCAAGACCACGCTGCTGCGCGCGGTGGCGGGGCTGGAAAGCCCGCGCCAGGGCAGCATCGACATCGGCACGCGTCGCGTGTTCGACGGCGCCAAGGGCTTCGAGATGCCCGCCGAGGAGCGCAACCTGGGCCTGGTATTCCAGTCGTATGCGCTGTGGCCGCACAAGACCGTGTTCGACAACGTCGGCTACGGCCTGGCACTGCGCCGCATGGCCAAGCCGGAGATCAGGACTCGCGTCATGGAAGTGCTGGCCCAGCTGGGCCTGGGCCACCTGGCCGAACGCTTCCCGCACCAGCTCTCCGGCGGCCAGCAGCAGCGCGTGGCGATCGCGCGTGCGCTGGTGTACAACCCGCCGGTGATCCTGCTGGACGAGCCGCTGTCCAACCTGGACGCCAAGCTGCGCGAGGAAGCGCGCGCCTTCCTGCGCGAGCTGATCGTGCGCCTGGGCCTCTCGGCACTGATGGTCACGCACGACCAGGCCGAGGCGATGGCGATTTCCGACCGCATCCTGCTGCTCAATAACGGCAAGATCGAGCAGCAGGGCACGCCCCAATCGATGTACGAAACGCCGGACACGCTGTTCACGGCGGAGTTCATGGGCAGTAACAACCGCCTGCCCGGCACCTTGGTGCAGCGCGACGGGGAGCGCGTCGTCATCGACGTGGCGGGCACGCGGCTGCTCGGCGTCGCGCGCGGCAATCCGGGTGAGCAGGTCACGCCGATGGTGCGGGTGGAGGAGGTGCGCGTCTCCAGCAGCGCTGTCGAGAATGCGCTGGCGCTGCCGCTGGCGACCTGCATGTACCTGGGCGATCGCTGGGAGTGCCTGTTCAAGGCGGGCGACATCAGCGTGCGGGCTTATGCGCGCGCGCGGCTGGCGGAGGGCACCTACTGGCTGCAGATGCCGGCCGAGAAGCTGTGGGTGTTCTGAGCGGCTGGAAACGCAAAGGCAAGCCGTGGTGACAGGTACCTTTCCGCGGCTCTCCGGGCCGCAGAAAGGTGCCTGTCACCGGTGTTTATCCAGCGCCAGCGCCACTGCCGCCTCGCAATGGATGCGCGTGGTATCGAAGACCGGGATGGCCACGTCGGCCTGGCCGACCAGCAGCGGGATCTCGGTGCAGCCCAGGATGCATCCCCCGGCGCCCTCGCGCGCCAGCCGGCCGATGATGTCGACGAAACGGCGGCGGCTCGCGTCGGTGATCCGGTTGTGCACCAGCTCGCGGTAAATGATGTCGTGCACCTCGTCCTGCTCGGCCGCCGACGGGGTGAGCGTTTCGATGCCGAGCGCGGCGAGCCGCTCGTGATAGAAGCTGCCCGCCATCGTCTGCCTTACACCCAACAACCCGACCTTGCGCAGGCCCGACGCCTGCACCCGCGCCGCCGTCGCATCGACGATGCTCAGAAAAGGCAGGTCGATCAGCGGCAGCAACGCGGGCACGAAGCGGTGCGCGCCATTGGCACAGAACAGAAAGAAGTCGGCGCCGCCCTCCTTCAGCCGCGCGACCTGGGCGGCCAGGAAGGGCACGATGGCCTGCGGGTCGCCGGCGCGCGATGTGAAATCGTGCTGGTCCATGCTGTGCAGGACGATGCGGGCGCTGTGCCCGTCGCCCTCGCACGCCACGATCAATTCATTGATGATGCGGTAGTACTCGGCGGTGGAGGCCCAGCCAATGCCGCCCAAGAGGCCGATGGTCTTCGTTTGCACGCTTAGCCGATGAAGGAATCGAACTGCACCTCGAATTCCTGCAATGCCTTCTGCGCGTTCTGCATCTGGCGGCGGAATTCCGGTCCCCGCTGCAGCGCCAGGCCGACGGCCAGCACGTCGATGACGACCAGGTAGGCCAGGCGCGCCGAGATCGGCGTGTATGGGTCGGTATTGAAGATCAGGTCGATCGGGATCAATACCGTCGCCAGGTCGGCCAGCGGCGTGCCGGAAGGGGCCAGCACGATCACGTCCGCGCCGCCGTCCCTGGCCAGGTGCACCGAGCGCACCAGTGCCGGGCTGTTGCCGCGCTGGGAGATCGCCACCACGCAGTCACCCTTCTTCAAGAGCGCCGCGGCGATGCTGTGGATGGCCGGGTCGGAATAGGCCACCGTCGGCACGCCGGAGCGGAAGAACTTGTGCTGCGCGTCCGCCGCCACGATGCCGGACGTGCCCTGGCCGTAGAACTCGATCTTCTTGGCGCGCGACAGGATGTCGAGCGCCGCCTGCACTGGTTCGTGGTGCAGGTTGTTGCGCAGGTCCAGCAGTGTGTTGATCGAGCGGCTGCAGATCTTGTTGACCAGGTCCGAGGCCAGGTCGTCCTGCGACGGCGCCTCGTTCAGGCCGGGCAGCGCCAGGGCCAGGCCCTGCGCCAGCTTCAGCTTGAACTCGTGCCAGCCGTCGTAGCCCAGGGTGCGGCAGAAGCGCACCACGGTCGGCTCGGACACCTGGGCGCTCTTGGCCAGCGCCGTGATGTTCGAGCTCACCGTGCGCGATGGGTTGTCGAGCACGGCCAGCGCGACCTTGCGTTCCGATTTGGACAGCGAGTCGAGCTGGGTGCGGATGGAGTCCAGTAGCATCAGCGGAGTCAGTGGCGACGTCGATAAGGGTAGTGAGGTCAAGCCGCTCAGTCCTCCGGCAGCGCTTCCTCGCGCCACTGCAGGCCGTCGCGGCCGATCAGCGCGCTGGCGGCGGCCGGGCCCCACGTGCCGGACGTGTAGGGCAGCGGTGCCGTGTCGTCCTGCTCCCAGTTGTTCAGGATCGGCTCGACCCATTCCCAGGCCGCTTCCAGCTCGTCGCCACGCATGAACAGGGTCAGCTGGCCGCGCAGCACGTCGAGCAGCAGGCGCTCGTAGGCATCCATGCGCGGCGTCTTGAACGTTTCACGGAAGTCCAGTTCCAGCTCGGCCGGCTTCAGGCGCATGCCTTCGCCCGGCGTCTTGGCCATCAGGTTCATGCGCAGGCCTTCGTCCGGCTGCAGGCGGATGACGAGGGAGTTCGGCTGGAACGACGACGTCGGCTGCTGGAAGATCGAATGCGGAATCTGCTTGAAGCGCACCACGATTTCGGCCAGGCCGTCGGCCATCCGTTTGCCGGTGCGCAGGTAGAACGGCACGCCGGCCCAGCGCCACGTGTCGATCTCCGCCTTCATCGCAACAAAAGTCTCGGTGCGCGAGTTCTGCGGCGCTTCCGGCTCGTCGCGGTAGCTCGGCACCGGCTGGCCATCGACGTGGCCGGCGCGGTACTGGCCGCGCACGATGTTCTGCGCCAGCGTGGTCGGCGTGAAGCGCTTCAGCGAGCGCAGTACCTGCAGCTTGGCGTCGCGCACCGCGTCCGGCGCGGTCGAGGCGGGCGGCTCCATCGCCACGATGCACAAGAGTTGCAGCAGGTGATTCTGCAGCATGTCGCGCAGCGCGCCCGAGGTGTCGTAATAGCCGATGCGGTTGCCCACGCCGAGCTTCTCGGCGATGGTGATCTGCACGTCCGAGATCCATTCGCGGCGCCACAGCGGCTCGAACAGGATGTTGCCGAAGCGCAGAGCCAAGAGGTTCTGCACCGTTTCCTTGCCCAGGTAGTGGTCGATCCGGTAGATCTGCGATTCCTCGAATACCTCGCCCACTTCGCGGTTGATCTGCTTGGCCGAGGCCAGGTCGCGGCCCAGCGGCTTTTCCAGCACCACGCGCGATTCCGGCGTGACCAGGCCGTTTTCCTTCAGGTTGTCGCAGATCTGCGCGAACAGCGCCGGCGGCGTGGCCAGGTAGTACACCCGCGTCAGGCCCGCCTGGTCGCGCAGCGCCTGGGCCAGTCCCTGGTACGAGCCGGCATCGGCGGCATCGACGGATACGTAGACGATACGGCTGGTGAAGCGGGCCCACGCTTCCGGCGTCACCTTCGGGTTCTTGATATGGGGCCGCGACGTCGAGTTGACCGTCTCGATAAATTCTTCCGTGGTGTTGTCGTGGCGGCCGACGCAGATGATGCGCGCGGTCGGCGGCAGGTCGCCGCACACGTCGCGCGAGAACATCGCGGGGAGCAGCTTGCGCATCGCGAGGTCGCCGCTGCCGCCAAACAGAACCAGGTCAAAATCGGTGAGAGCCATAGTATGTAGAGGTTGAATGCTGTGGAAAATTACTACCGGAAATCCGCGTTCCTGTGAAAATATACTACAGATAACGTCGTTTGCTAAGCCGTCGCCGCCTCAGCCAACATACGCCGGTTGTTCGAGACCGGCAACGGGCACACGCAGCGCCAGCACCGTGCCGGACAGCGGGTACCGCTCCAGTTCCGCCTGCGGCCGCTTGCCGGCGCTCGTCACGTACAAGGTACGCAGGTCGGGCCCGCCGAAGGCCACCATCGTGGGGCAGCGCACGGGTAATGCGATCTCGTCGAGCTGGGTGCCATCGGGTGCCAGCTTGACGATGCGGCCGCCCTCGAACATGGCGACCCAGTAGTTGCCCTCGCTGTCGACAGCCGCGCCGTCCGGCCGGCCGCCGTAGTTGTTGGCCTTGTCCTGCGAGAACTCGACCAGGGTGCGCAGCTTGCTCGCGCTGCCCGTGGCCGCGTCGAAGTCGAATGCGCGCACGGTGTGCGACGTGGTGTCGGCGTGGTACATCGTCGTGCCGTCCGGGCTGAAGCCCAGGCCGTTCGAGTTGGTCATGCCGCCGGCCCAGGCCAGCCGGACCTGGCCCTTTTCCAGCACGTACATCTCGGCGGCCGGCTGGTCGCGCGGCTCGTAGATGGTGCCGACCCAGAAGCGGCCGGCCGGGTCCACCTTGCCGTCGTTGAAGCGGGCCTTGGACTGGTCGAAGGGCGCCGGCGCGATCGGCGTGACGGTGCCACTGGTCGGGTCGAGATGGACGAAGCCGGCGCGGGTGGCGACAACCACGCCGCCGTCCGCGTGGCGCGCCAGCGCCGACGGCTCGGCCGTCATCGGCCAAGCGTCATGGCGGCCGGTCGCGGCGGCCAGGCGATGCACCGCGAAGCCGTCGATGTCGACCCAGTACAGCGCCTGCTCGCGCGGTTCCCACAGCGGGCCCTCGCCCACCTGCATGCGGTCCTGCCAGACGACGGTGATCTCGCTCATGGGACTTTCGCGCCTTTCGCCATGACGATCAGGCCATTGGTGGAGCTGTCGTGCGCGCCAGGATCGACGTCGCCTTCCAGCTCGGCCTGGATTTTCTTGGCCAGCACCTTGCCCAGTTCCACGCCCCACTGGTCGAAGCTGGCGATGTCCCAGATCACGCCTTGCACGAAGGTCTTGTGCTCGTACAGCGCGATCAGTGCGCCCAGGGTGGCCGGCGTCAGCTGGTCCATCAGGATCGTGTTCGACGGGCGGTTGCCGGGGAAGGTCTTGTGCGGCACCAGCTCGTCGATCTTCGCTTCGGTAAGCCCCTGCGCCTGCAGCTCGGCGCGCACCTCGTCGGCCGACTTGCCCTTCATGAACGCTTCCGACTGGGCGAAGCAGTTGGCCAGCAGCGCGTCGTGGTGGCCTTCCAGGTCGTGCGTGGCGCGCAGCGCGGCGATGAAGTCGATCGGCACCACGTCCGTGCCCTGGTGCAGCAGCTGGAAGTAGGCGTGCTGCGCGTTGGTGCCGCATTCGCCCCAGACGATCGGGCAGGTCGGCGTGTCGACCGGCTGGCCTCCCTTGGTGACGCGCTTGCCGTTGCTTTCCATGTCGAGCTGCTGCAGGTAGGCAGGGAAGCGGTTCAGGTCCTGGTGGTAGGGCGCGATCGACAGCGAGGTGGCACCGAGGAACTGGCGGTTCCAGAAGCCGACCAGGGCCAGCAGCACCGGCATGTTCTGCGCCAGCGGCGCCGTGCGGAAGTGCTCGTCCATCGCATGGGCGCCTTCCAGCATCGTCTGGAAGTAGCCGAAGCCCACCGCCAGCGCGACCGACAGGCCGATGGCCGACCAGACCGAGTAACGGCCGCCGACCCAGTCCCAGAACGGGAACATGTTGTCCGTATCGATGCCGAACTTGCTGACCGCTTCCGTGTTGGTTGAGACCGCGACGAAGTGGCGCGCCAGGTCTTCCTCGCGGCCTTCGCACAGGAACCAGCGCCGCGCCGTCTGCGCGTTCAGCATGGTCTCGGCCGTGGTGAAGGTTTTCGACGCGACGATGAACAAGGTCGTCTCGTGGTTGACCTGGGCCAGCACGGCATCCATGTCGTGCCCGTCCACGTTGGAGACGAAGTGCATCTTCAGGCGCGGATGGGCGTACGAGCGCAGCGCCAGCACGGCCATCTTCGGACCCAGGTCGGAGCCGCCGATGCCGATGTTGATGATGTCGGTGATGGGCTTGCCGCTGTAGCCCAGCCAGGTGCCGTTGCGCACCTTGTCGGTAAAGGTCTTTACGCGGTCGAGCACGGCGTGTACGTCGGCGCCCACGTCCTGGCCGTCGACGACCAGCTGCTTGCCGCGCGGCATACGCAGGGCCGTGTGCAGCACGCTGCGATGTTCGGTAAGATTAATTTTGTCGCCGGCAAACATGGCGTCGCGCTGCGCCTCGACGCCGCGTTCGCGCGCCAGGTCCACCAGCAGCTCGATGGTGCGGGCGTCCAGGCGGTTTTTCGAATAGTCCAGGAACAGGCCGGCCGCGTCGACGGTCAGCGCGGGGAAGCGCTGGGGATCGGCGGCGAACAGCTGGCGCATCTGCCAGTCGCGCGCTTCGGCGGCGTGGGATTGCAGGGCTTGGTAGCTGACGGTGGTCGTGAGTGCAGGCTGGCGCATGGAATGATGAGTCAGTTGGGAATATTGGCTAACTATACAGGAAAATCGGGTAAATTCACTACGCCAGTCGCCGTGACGGCGCGAAAAATTTCATCCCCGACCGATGTTCACGCTATCAGCTGAGCCGTAACCGCACTCAGAAATGGTCGAAAAATGCACGTCGCCGCGCATTGTAGTAAAATTTCGGGAATTCATCGATAAGGAAGCATAATGGCCTTGCACCCAGTCCTCGAAAAAGTCACTGCGCGCATCGTTGCGCGCAGCCGTCCGTCGCGCGGCGCCTACCTGGCGCATCTCGAAGCGGCCCGCGTCAAGGGCCCGCAGCGCGGCACGCTGTCCTGCACCAACCTCGCGCACGGCTTCGCCGCGTTCCCCGCCAACGACAAGCTGCTGCTGAAGGAAGTGAAGAAGCCTTCCGTCGCCATCGTCTCGGCCTACAACGACATGCTGTCGGCACACCAGCCGTTCGAATACTTCCCGAAAGTGATCAAGGAAGCCGTGCGCGAAGTGGGCGCGGTGGCGCAGTTCGCCGGCGGCGTGCCCGCCATGTGCGACGGCGTCACCCAGGGCCAGCCAGGCATGGAACTGTCGCTGTTCTCGCGCGATACGATCGCGATGAGCACGGCCGTCGCGCTGTCGCACAATATGTTCGACTCGGTGTTGTACCTGGGCGTGTGCGACAAGATCGTGCCGGGCCTGTTGATCGGCGCGCTGCACTTCGGCCACCTGCCGGCCGTGTTCGTACCGGCCGGGCCGATGACGTCGGGCCTGTCGAACAAGGAAAAGGCCGCGATCCGCCAGCGCTACGCGCAGGGCAAGGCCACCCGTGAGGAACTGCTGGAAGGCGAGGCGCAGTCCTACCACGGCGCCGGCACCTGCACGTTCTACGGCACCGCCAACAGCAACCAGATGTTGATGGAAGTGATGGGCCTGCACCTGCCGGGCGCCGCCTTCATCACGCCGGGCACGGCGCTGCGCGACGAGCTGACGGCCGCCGCGGCCCGCCGCGCCGCGCTGATCACGGAGCAGGGCAACGAATACATCCCGGTCGGCCACGTGGTCGACGAGAAATCGATCGTCAACGCCATCGTCGCGCTGCTGGCGACGGGCGGTTCCACCAACCACACGCTGCACCTGCCGGCCATCGCCAAGGCGGCCGGCATCGTGATCGACTGGGACGACTTCAACGACCTGTCGGCCGTGGTGCCGCTGCTGGCGCGCATCTACCCGAACGGCGATGCGGACGTGAACCACTTCCACGCCGCCGGCGGTACCGGTTTCGTGATCCGCGAACTGCTGGACGCGGGCCTGCTGCACGACGACGTCACGACGGTGCTGGGCAAGGGCCTGCGCAACCACTGCAAGGAGCCGTTCCTGGGCGAAGGCGACAAGGGCGTGGTCTTCAAGGATTCGCCGCCCGTGTCGGGCGACACCAACGTGGTGCGCACCGCGGCCGAGCCGTTCTCGAAGGATGGCGGCATGGTGCTGGTGGACGGCAACCTGGGCCGCGCCATCATGAAGGTCTCGGCCGTCAAGCCGGAACACCGCGCGGTCGAGGCACCTGCGCTGGTGTTCAATTCGCAGGAGGATTTCATGGCCGCGTATAAAGCCGGCCAGCTGGACCGCGACTTCGTCGCCGTGATCCGCTTCCAGGGCCCGCGCGCCAACGGCATGCCGGAGCTGCATGCGCTGACGCCGGCGCTGGCCAACCTGCAGGATGCCGGCCGCAAGGTGGCGCTGGTCACGGACGGCCGCATGTCGGGCGCTTCGGGCAAGGTGCCTGCCGCGATCCACGTGTCGCCGGAAATCCTGGCCGGCGGTCCGCTGGGCCTGGTGCGCGACGGTGACATCATCCACCTGGACGCCGCCACCGGCGTGCTGGAGGCGAAGGTCGAGTCGAAGGTGTGGCATGCCCGCGCCCAGGCGCAGGCGGACCTGACGCCGAGCCATGTCGGCATGGGGCGCGAACTGTTCGGCATGTTCCGCCACAGCGTCTCGGCGGCGGAGCAGGGCGCGACGACGTTCGGCCTGCCGTCCGCGCGCGACACCACCGTCGAACTGCACGGTGGCGACAACGTGGGCAACACGGTGCCCGGTTCCGATGAAGATTTCCTTGCCAAGAAAGCGTAAAACATGAACCTGCTCGACATTATGCGTACCTCGGCCGTGATCCCCGTGATCGCGATCGACGATCCCGATCATGCCGTCCCACTGGCCAAGGCCCTGGTCGCCGGCGGCATCCGCGTGCTGGAAGTCACGCTGCGCACGCCGCACGGCGTGGGCGCGATCCGCGCCATGAGCGCAGTCGAAGGCGCCATCGTCGGCGTGGGCACGCTGACGCAGCCGGAGGAATTCGCCGCCGCGCGCGATGCGGGCGCCGTGTTCGGCGTCTCGCCGGGCCTGACCGACGCGCTGATCGCGGCGCAGAAGTCGTCCGGCCTGCCGCTGCTGCCGGGCGTGATGACGCCATCGGAAGTAATGAAGGCGCGCGAACAGGGCTTCAAGCAGCTCAAGCTGTTCCCGGCCGTGCCTGCCGGCGGCGTCGGCATGCTCAATGCGATTGCCGGTCCCCTGTCGGACATCACGTTCTGCCCCACCGGCGGCATCTCGCAGGAAACCGCGCCGGCGTTCCTGGCGCTGAAGAACGTGGCCTGCGTGGGCGGTTCGTGGCTGACGCCGAAGGACGCGATGAAGGCAGGTGACTGGGAGCACATCACCGCGTTGGCGAAGGCGGCCAGCGCACTGCGCGGCTGAGGTTTGGCCTGTTGATGAAACGGCGCCCGCGGGCGCCGTTTTCATTGGTCAGCCGTGCCGCGGCCGGGCGCGCCGGTCCTGCAGCGCCTTGCGCAGCGCGATCTTGCTGTGCACGCCCAGCTTGCGGTAGATGCGCGCCAGGTGGCATTGCACGGTCGACGTCGAAACGCCCATCAGCCGCGCCACTTCCTTGACAGGGCGGCCGTCCGCGTACGCATGGGCTACTGCCAGCTCGCGGCATGTCAGCGGCACGGCCGGTGCCGGGGCGGCCGCCTGCGTCGCCTGCGCGCGCGCGGCCTTGGCGCTGCGTACCTGCTGCGCCGTCAGTACGGCCGGGGCCACGTAGCCCATCGCCTGCTGCTCGCGCGCGCTGAACGGCGTGCCGTCGGCGCGCAGCAGGTTCAGCCAGGCTACGGGCTGGCCCGCGCCGTCCCGCTTCGCATAGATCATCACGTGACGCCCGTCGTAGCCCTGCCAGAACGCAAGCGCGGGTGGCTGCGCCGCGCAGATCCTGGCGGTAGTCAGCGTGTGCACCCGCTCCGGCAGCGCCTCCGCCCGGCCGCACACCGGATCGATGGCCGCGATGCCCAGGTAGTCGCGCGCCATCTCGGCTGGCCGGCCGTGAACGCGCATGTCATTCCAGCTGCGTGGCGCGCCGGTGGCCCACAGCAGCCCGTCGAACGGGATATCGCGCCCAAGCCACGCCAGCGCGCGCTCGAGGAACTCGGCCTCGGTGCCGAACAGTGCTGCCTCGAAAATTTCCAGTTGCATCTGCCCGCGCCTGTTCTCTGTACGGTGGAAAACCGTGTCATTTGGGAAAAAGAACATATGAAATTAACATAACTTTTAGATAAGTACAACCCTCCTTGTATGTGATACACACCGCATTGCCGCTCCGCGACAATGATGGGCTGCGCGCTGGCCTGGCGCGTTTTCTAGTCCAACATCACACCAGGGTAATCATGAAACGTTCCTGTATCGCTCTTTCCCTGCTGGCTGCCTTTGCCAGCGCTTCGGCCGGCGCCGACCCGCTGCTGACCGGCTTCGGCGGCGACCGCGGCTTCGGCGACCGCATCATGGCGCCAAACGACGACGGCTCTTCCGCACAGCTGACGCTGCCGTTCCGAATCAACTTCTTCGGCAACGCCTATTCGAACTACTGGGTCAACAACAACGGCAATATCTCGTTCTCCGGCGCGATGTCGACCTATTCGCCGTCGCTGTTCCCGATCTCGAGCGCGGCGATGATCGCGCCGTTCTGGGCCGACGTCGACACGCGCAACCAGACTAGCAACATGCCCAGCCCGTTCGCCAACAACGTATACCTGGCCAATCCGGACAGCCAGACGCTGGTCGTCACCTGGGATACGGTCGGCTACTACAACCAGCACAACGACAAGCAGAACACTTTCCAGCTGGTGCTGAAGGACCAGTCGTCGGCCACGGGCCACGCGGGTGACTTCGACATGGAATTCCGCTACGGCCAGCTGCAGTGGACGACGGGCGATGCCAGCGGCGGCGCTGGCGGCCTGGGCGGCCGTGCCGCCGTCGCTGGCTGGAACGCCGGTGCCGAGACCAATTCCTACTCCCTGGTGGGCTCGGGCACGCAAAACGTGCTGGGCCTGGCGAGCGACAGCAACGTTGGCGCCGACGGTGTGTGGCGCTTCCACGTGCGCAGCGAGGAACTGCCGGGCAGCGCGCCCTACAACCCGGTCCTGCCGGGCAACATCGACGACGGCAGCGCCGGCTGGGTGTTCGAGAACATGCCAGTCGGCACCGGCACGCCGATCTGGATCGACCCGGTCGTCGCCACCGGTTACGATTACACGATCAGCAATGGCCCACGGGTCAACGGCGTCACGCTGCTGCCGGGCGTCGGCGACGGCCGCTACGACATCTGGCTGATGGAAGACGGCCAGTGGAAACTGTTCGCGGCCAATGTGGCCGGTGGCGAGCACTTCGAGTTCGGCAAGTCGGTCGACAAGTTCCGCGTCACCGGCATCGAGGTGGATGCGGGCATCAACCCGGCCAGCCCGATCGCGTTCTCCACGGGCCTGTGGTTCGACAGCGTCGGCAACGCCACGGTCACGCAGACGGCACTGACCGTGTCGGCGGTACCGGAGCCGGCGACGTACGGCATGCTGGCCGCCGGCCTGGGCATCCTGGGCTTCGCCGCCCGCCGCCGTCGCGCCTGATAAGCATTGCGCCTTGAAAAGCCGGCTCATGCCGGCTTTTTTTTTGGCGCTGTTCGCGTTAGGTAGTGGAACTTGCGTCCAGCCGGGCTGTCTGATCATCTGTTGAGATATCTCATGCAGATCAGGAGGCCGGCAATGGGTGCGAGGGAGTTCCAGGCAATCTTGCAGGCGCTGGGCCAGTGTCGGCTGACGTGCGACGAGGTGGCCGCCTTACAGGCCCTGTTGGCAACCGTCACGCCCGGCGGCGAATGCTTCGCCTTGATCGCGGCGGCTGCCGGCAGGCCGCCTTGTCCCCGTTGCGCAGGTAGCCGCTGTCATCGCAGCGGCGCGGCCAATGGTCTTCAGCGCTATCGCTGTACGGCCGGCCCGACGGCGCGGCGGTAAGGCCAGCCGGCGCGGCTTGAGTCGGGAATTCGATTGCATCCTTGTCGCCCGCGACCGCAACCGGCTCACGCATGACTTCGTCACCGGGCGTGGACCGGTCAGTGCCGCGCAATTGGCAGCGCATCTGCTGCCGGTGCTGCGGCCAGACATCTTGTTGATCAGCGACGCGGCCAAGGCCTATCAGGCGTTCGCGCGGGAAGCGGGCATCACGCACGAGGCTGTCAACGTGCGGGCCGGGATCAGGGCACGGGGCGCCATTCATCTCCAGAACGTGAACGGCTGGCACAGCCGGTTCAAGGGATGGCTGCAGCGGTTCCACGGTGTCGCCAGCCGCTACCTGGCCAACTACACCGGCTGGCGACGGGTGCTCGATGCCGGAGCACCGGCAACGCCATCGGACTGGCTGCGCATCGGGGTGGCGGCGGCCCGGTACGGCACAGGCCGTTAGTGACATGGGCGTGCTCGGATAGTTCCGTGACCCGTGGGAACCACCAGCTAACGCGAACAGCGCCTTTTTATGCGCTGTGCCGATCTTATTGCCAGCCGCGATACATTTAATACATTCATTTAAACCAAGTCGCGCTGATATTTACTTGTCGAAAACGAATAGCATTCCAGTACGCTCCACCCATATTCTCTTTTCATTCAAATAAGCGCTGTCTGTTTTGCGCTACCTTCCTGTCGAAAAGCCGCGCCAATGCTTGCGCTGCGGCAATGTCCTCTGCAATCATTCCATGCAGCACGCGCCACGCGATCACGCATCCGACCCGTGCCGCGACGTTATCGCCAGGAATTTTTCGAATATCCGTGCGCAGATAACCGTTCGTGATAACTATTCTTATACCGCCGTGGAGTTTCAGCAGTGCGTTCGATGCAATCACGCAAATTGTCGATGTTTTATCCCGCCGTCATCGCCGTCGCGGCGGCGCTGGCGATCGTGCCGCTGGCCGGCTGGCAGTGGCATGGCTGGCTGATCGCCGTGCTGCTCCTGGCCGCCGGCATTGGCGCCAGCCTGCATGGCGGCGTCGCCCAGGCTCAAGGTGGGGATGCCCTGGACGCCTACCTGGCCAGCCGCCAGCGCTTCGGCGACGAAGTGTCCAGCGTCTGGGCCTCGCACATCGGCGCTTCGCGCGAGCAGATGGAAACGGCCATCGTGGCCCTGGTCGAACGTTTTTCCGGCATCGTCACGAAGCTCGAGCAAGCCCTGTCGGCTTCCGGCGAGGCGCGCAACCACGGTAACGGCGGCGGCATCGTCGAAGTCTTTGCCGACAGCGAACGGGAGCTGCGCTCGCTGCTCGACATGCTGTCGGGCGCCGCGGCCAGCAAGTCCGCCATGCTGGAGAAGATCCAGGGCCTGCAGGAGATCACTGCGCAATTGCAAAAGATGGCCGGCGACGTGGCCAGCATCGCCTGGCAGACCAACCTGCTGGCGCTGAACGCGGCCATCGAGGCGGCCCGCGCCGGCGAGGCGGGGCGCGGCTTTGCCGTCGTCGCCAACGAGGTGCGCATGCTGTCGAACCGCTCCGCGGATGCGGGCAGGCACATCGCCCAGCAGGTGGGCCAGATCAGCAGCGCGATCGCCGCTACCTGCCAGGCCGCGGGCGAGTCGATGCGCGAGGAAGAGCGCGCGGTGCAGGCCTCGGGCCAGACGATCAACAAGGTACTGGCGGACCTGCGCGGCGTGACCGATGCGCTGGTGCACTCGTCCGAGCTGCTGGCGCGGGAAAGCGCCGGCATCCAGGGCGAAGTGTCCGAGGCCCTGGTGCAGCTGCAGTTCCAGGACCGCGTCAGCCAGATCCTGGCCCACGTGCAGCAGAACGTCGCGCGGCTGCCGGACCACCTGGCCGAGCATCGCGCCCGGGTGGCGGGCGACACGGTCCCGGCGCTCGATGCGCGCGCGCTGCTGGCCGAACTGGAAAGCACCTACGCCATGGCCGAAGAACGCGCCATGCACCAGGTCAAGGCGCAGCCTGCTCCCCAGCAGGCCGAAGAACTCACATTTTTCTAGGAACTCACATGGCAAAAACCATCATGGTCGTGGACGACTCGCTGTCGATCCGCCAGGTCGTCGGCATCGCATTGAAGCAGGCCGGCTATGACGTCATCGAAGGCGTCGACGGCGCCGACGCGCTGAAGAAGCTGACCGGGCAGAAGGTCAACCTGATCATCAGCGACGTCAACATGCCGAACATGGACGGCATCACGTTCGTCAAGGAGCTCAAGACGCGCCCGGCCTACAAGTTCACGCCGGTGCTGATGCTGACCACCGAGTCGCAGGAAGAGAAGAAGGCCCAGGGCCAGGCCGCCGGCGCGCGCGCCTGGATGGTCAAGCCGTTCAAGCCAGAGACCCTGCTGGCGGCCGTGCAGAAACTGGTGATGCCGTAACGCGGCCACCGCACAATCCCATTCATTGACCGGCCTTGGGCCGGGGAGTAACCATGACGACAGGCGATATTGGCGCGCCAAGCCAAGGGACCGCTGCTGCCCTGCGCATCGAAGGCGAGATGACGATTTACCGCGCCGCGGAGCTGAAGGACGTGCTGTCCGATGCGCTGCGGCAGGCCGCAAGCGAGGCGCGCGCGCTGGCGCTCGACCTGTCGCTGGTGACGGAGTTCGACAGCGCGGGCGTGCAGCTGCTGTTGCTGGCGCGGCGCGAGGCCGAGCGCCAAGGGCAGGCCCTGCGCCTCGTGGCCTACAGCCCGGCCGTGCGCGAAGTGCTGGACCTGACGGGACTGGCGTCGCGCATCGGCCGTACGCAGGAAGGAGTCAACGCATGAACCTCGACCAATTGATCCAGACCTTCATCGCCGAGAGCCGCGACCTGCTGGAGGCGATGGAACATGGCCTGCTGCACGTTGCGGACGAAGGCGACGAAGCGGTCAACGCCGTGTTCCGCGCGGCGCACACGATCAAGGGCTCGGCCGGCATGTTCGGCCTGGACGCCGTGGTCGATTTCACCCACGTGGCCGAGAGCGTGCTCGATAAGGTGCGCGCCGGCACGGTGCCGGTGACGGATGACCTGGTCGCGCTGCTGCTGGCCTGCTGCGACCATATCGGCGCGCTGGTGGACGCGGTCGAGGCGGGCGCCCTGGAAGGCAACGAGGAATTGCAGCAGCAGGGGGCGCCGCTGTCGGCCCGGTTGCAGGCCTACCTGGGCGACGGCGCCAGCGCCGCGCGCAAGGAGCGCCAGGACAGCGCCAGCGCGCTGCCCGCCGCGGCGGAGCAGTGGCACATCTCGCTGCGCTTCGGCCGCGACGTGCTGCGCAACGGCATGGACCCGCTGTCGTTCGTGCGCTACCTGGGCCAGATGGGCGAGATCACGGACATCGTGCTGCTGGACGAGGGCTTGCCGGCCGTGGAGGAATTCGATGCCGAGTCCTGCTACCTGGGCTTCGAGATCGGCCTGTTGACGACCGCCGACAAGGCGGCCATCGACGAGGTGTTCGACTTCGTGCGCGACGACTGCCAGATCCGCATCCTGCCGCCGCGCACCAAGGTGTCGGAATACGTGCAGCTGATCGACGACCTGCCCGAGCAGCGCAGCCTCTTGGGCGAGATGCTGGTGCGCAGCGGCAGCATCACCGCGCACGAACTGGAACAGGCACTGGCGGTGCAGAGCGCCGGCGGCGCGCAGGCGGCGCCGCTGGGCAAGATCCTGGTGGAGCAGGGCGCCGTGCGCGCCCCGGTGCTGGAGGCGGCGCTGTCGAAGCAGAAGCAGGCCAATGAACCGCGCCAGGAAAACCGCTCGGTGCGCGTGGACGCGGACAAGCTTGATCGCCTGATCAACCTGGTGGGTGAGCTGATCATCGCCGGCGCCGGCGCCAACCTGATCGCACGGCGTACCCAGATTCCGGAACTCCTGGAATGCACCTCCACGCTGTCCGGCCTGGTCGAGGAAGTACGCGACAGCGCCCTGCAGTTGCGCATGGTGAAGATCGGCGCCACCTTCAACCGCTTCCAGCGCGTCGTGCACGACCTGTCGCGCGAGATCGGCAAGGACATTCGGCTGGAACTGTCCGGCGAGGACGCGGAGCTGGACAAGACGGTGGTCGAGAAGATCGGCGACCCGCTGACGCACCTGGTGCGCAACGCGATGGACCACGGCATCGAGCCGGCCGACGTGCGTGCCGCGCGCGGCAAGCCGGCCCAGGGCTGCGTGGCGCTGAACGCCTATCACGACTCGGGCAGCATCGTCATCGAAGTGAGCGACGATGGCGGCGGCCTGAAAAAGGACCGCATCCTGGCCAAGGCCATCGAGCGCGGCCTGGTGGAGCCGGGCCGGGTGCTGTCGGACAAGGAAATCTTCGGCCTGATCTTCGAGCCGGGCTTCTCCACGGCGGAACAGGTGACCAACCTGTCCGGCCGCGGCGTCGGCATGGATGTCGTCAAGCGCAACATCGTGGCGCTGCGCGGCAGCGTGGAAATCGCCAGCACGGAAGGCGTCGGCACCACGGTGACGGTGCGCCTGCCGCTGACCCTGGCGATCATCAATGGCTTCCAGGTGGGCCTCGGCAAGTCCGTGTTCGTCATCCCGATGGACATGGTCGAGGAGTGCGTCGAGTTCCGCGACGATCCGACGCGCGACTACATCGACCTGCGCGGCCAGGCGCTGCCGTTCGTGCGGCTGCGCGAGAGATTCGCCGTGGACGGCGCACCGGCGCGGCGTCAGAGCATCGTCGTGGTGCGCTACGGCGGGCGCAAGGCAGGGCTGGTGGTGGACAGCCTGCTGGGCGAATTCCAGACGGTGATCAAGCCGCTGGGCAAAGTATTTAGCGGCGTGCGCTTCCTGAGCGGCTCGTCGATCCTCGGTAACGGCGACGTGGCGCTGATTCTCGACATGGCGGCGCTGATGAGCGGCGTCGAGCACGAGACCGGCGTGGCGGTGTAGTGCTGGTTTAGTCATCTTTTCTATCTTTATTTACGCAGGGAGCCATCGTGCTTAAGAATCTGAAAATTGGTATCAGGCTGGCACTTGCCTTCGGTGCCGTATTGCTGCTGTTGCTGGGCGTGGCCTTGCTGGCCGTGACGCGCATGGCAACCATGGACGAGTTGACGACCACGATTACCGCCAACGCCTATCCGAAAGTGGTGCTCGTGCAGGAGACCGTGCGCGATTCGATCGACATCGGCCGCCAGATGCGCAGCATGCTGCTGTCCAATAACGAAACGGAAGTGGAGCGCTTCCGCAAGGCCGTCGAGGACCTGCGCGCGGAGAGCGCGCGCAACATCGCCCAGCTGGACAAGGTGATCGTGCTGGAACGCGGCGTCCAACTGCTGAAGGTCATCCACGACAAGCGCGCGGTACTGGAATCGAAGTACGACAAGTTCTATGCGTTGGCGCGCAGCGACCGCCAGGCCGCCGCCGCGTTCATCGTGGCCGACTACGCGCCGGCCAACCGCGAGCTGATCAAGGCGTTCGACGACCTGACCCAGTTCCAGGCCGACCGCATGAAGGATGCGGCGGAACATGCCAGCACCACGTACCACGAAACGCGCACGCTGGTGCTGTCGATCACGGCTGGCGCGCTGCTGCTGGCCACGCTGGTGGCGGTGTCCATCACGCTGTCGATCACGCGGCCGCTGCGCCAGGCCGTGCAGGTGGCCGACAGCCTGGCCGCCGGCGACCTGACGGTCGCCGTCACCGGCCAGTCGCGCGACGAGGCTGGCCAGCTGCTGGACGCGATGCGCAACATGATCGGCCGCCTGACGCAGGTGGTCGGTGAAGTCAACGGCAGCGCGCAGTCGCTGGCCTCGGCTTCCGAAGAGGTCAGCGCCACCGCGCAGGCGCTGTCGCAAGCCGCGTCCGAGCAGGCCGCCGGTGTCGAAGAGACCAGCGCCTCGCTGGAGCAGATGACGGCCTCGATCTCGCAGAACACCGAGAACGCCCGCGTCACCGACGGCATGGCCGGCAAGGCCGCCAACGAGGCGGCCGAGGGCGGCGAGGCCGTCAAGGCCACCGTGACGGCGATGAAGCAGATCGCCAAGCAGATCGGCATCATCGACGACATCGCCTACCAGACCAACCTGTTGGCGCTGAACGCGGCTATCGAAGCGGCACGGGCCGGCGAGCATGGCAAGGGCTTTGCCGTGGTGGCGGCGGAAGTGCGCAAGCTGGCCGAGCGCAGCCAGGTGGCGGCACAGGAAATCGGCGAAGTGGCCACGTCCAGCGTGGAACTGGCCGAACGGGCCGGCGCGCTGCTGGACGAGATGGTGCCGAACATCCGCAAGACCTCCGACCTGGTGCAGGAAATCACGGCCGCGTCGGAAGAGCAGTCGGCCGGCGTCGGCCAGATCAACGCGGCCGTCGGCCAGATGAGCCAGACCACGCAGCAGAACGCTTCCAGCTCGGAAGAGCTGGCGGCGACGGCGGAAGAGATGAGCAGCCAGGCCGAGCAACTGCAGCAGGCCATGGCGTTCTTCCGCCTGCACGGCGACGGCAGCGCACCGCGCAAGAGCGCCACGCCGGCCGCTCCGGCCCGTGCCGCGGCGTCGAAGAAGCGTCCTGGCCTGGCATTGAGCAAGCCCGTATTCGCCGCCGAAGGGGCGCCCGACGAAGCCAGCTTCACGCGCTTCTGATTTGACCAACCCAATGGCGGCCGAGCCGCCTGGAGAATGTGATGTTCCGTAACCTCAAACTAAGCGTGCGCCTGGCGATCGCCTTCGGCACCGTGAGCCTGCTGCTGATCGGGATGGTCCTGCTGGGGCTGCGCAGTATCGGCAGCGTCAGCCAGAACGTGGAAGAGCTGGTCACCGACAAATACCCGAAAGTGGTCCACAGCTACGCACTGATCGGCAATATCCACGAGGTGGCGATTGCCATGCGCAACCTCGTCATCTTCGAGGACGCCGAGAAGACGCGCCGCGAGCTGGCCACCATCGAGGCCAATCGCGTCGAGCTGCGCGCCAACTTCAACCGGCTCGAGCAGCTGGTCGCTTCGGCCAAGGGCCGCGAGGCGCTGCGCGTGGCGCAGGAACATCGCGAACGCTACAAGGTCGTGCAGGAGCAGTTCCTGCGCCTGGTCGGCGAAGGCAAGCGCGATGAAGCGCGCGCGCTGCTCGTCAACCAGATGGAAGGCATGCAGTCCGCGTACATGGAGGCGATCGCCAAGATGATCGTGCACCAGGACCAGGCGATGGCGCAGTCCGGCAAGGAGGCCGAGGAGGCCTATGCCACCGCGCGCACCCAGCAGATCACCTTGGGCACGATCGCCGTCCTGATGGGCATCGCGATGGGCACGTGGATCATGTATGCCGTCACGCGCCTGATCGGCGGCGAACCGGCCTATGCGGCCCAACTGGTCAAGCGCATCTCGGCGGGCGACCTGTCGGCCGAGGCGCACCTGCGCCGTGGCGACCGTTCCAGCATGCTGTACGCGGTCAACGAAATGGTGGGCAAGCTGCGCACCGTGATCGCCGGCCAGCGCGCCGTCGTCGATGCCGCCAACCACGGCAACTTCGAGCAGCGCGTCGACACGGCGGGCATGCAGGGCTTCCAGAAGGAGATGGGCGATGGCCTGAACCAGCTGGTCGCCACCACTGGCGCCAGCATCGCCGACGTGGTGCGCGTGATGGCGGCGCTGGCCGAGGGCGACCTGACCAAGCGCATCGACAAGCACTACGACGGCGCGTTCGGCCAGCTCAAGGATTACTCGAACGGCACGATGGACAAGCTGGCCGCGGTCGTTGGCGACGTCAACGCCAGCGCCGTCTCGCTCGCATCGGCGTCGGAAGAGGTCAGCGCCACGGCGCAGGCGCTGTCGCAGGCCGCTTCCGAGCAGGCCGCCAGCGTCGAGGAAACCAGCGCGTCGCTGGAACAGATGACGGCCTCGATCTCGCAGAACACCGAGAACGCCCGCGTCACCGACGGCATGGCGTCCAAGGCGGCCAGGGAAGCGGCCGAGGGCGGCGAAGCGGTCAAGGCCACCGTGACGGCGATGAAGCAGATCGCCAAGCAGATCGGCATCATCGACGACATCGCCTACCAGACCAACCTGTTGGCGCTGAACGCGGCCATCGAGGCGGCCCGTGCCGGCGAACACGGCAAGGGCTTTGCGGTGGTGGCGGCGGAAGTGCGCAAGCTGGCCGAACGCAGCCAGGTGGCGGCGCAAGAGATCGGCGAAGTCGCCAGCAACAGCGTGCAACTGGCCGAACGGGCCGGCGCGCTGCTGGACGAGATGGTGCCGAACATCCGCAGGACCTCCGACCTGGTGCAGGAAATCACGGCCGCGTCGGAAGAGCAGTCGGCCGGCGTCGGCCAGATCAACGCGGCCGTCGGCCAGATGAGCCAGGGCACGCAGCAGAACGCCTCCAGCTCGGAAGAACTGGCGGCGACGGCGGAAGAGATGAGCAGCCAGGCCGAGCAACTGCAGCAGGCGATCGGCTTCTTCCACCTCGATGGCCCGCGTACCGGCCTGGCCGTGGCGGCCCGCCGCATGCAGCCGGGCCGTGGCGCGCCGCGCCGCACCGCGCTGAAGCTGGCCGACGGCTTCGCGCTGCACGGCGAGCCGGACGAAGCAAACTTCACGAAATTCTGAGCGGATTCACGCACATGAAGCACACGCAAACGCAAGCCCCGGCGCTGGCCGAGAGCGCCCAATACCTGACGTTCATGCTGGGCGGCGAAGCCTTCGCCATCGGCATCATGGCCGTCAAGGAAATCATCGAGTTCGCCGGCATCACCGAAGTGCCGATGATGCCGGACTGTATCCGCGGCGTCATCAACCTGCGCGGCGCCGTCGTGCCCGTGATGGACCTGGCGGCGCGCTTCGGCCGGCCGCTGGCCGTGCCGGGCAAGCGCACCTGCATCGTCATCGTCGAAACGGAGACCGACGGCGAACGGCAGGTGACGGGTGTCGTCGTCGATGCCGTCAGCGCGGTGCTGGACATCGCGGCCAGCGAGATCGAGCCGGCGCCCAGCTTCGGCACCCGCATCCGCGGCGATTTCATCGCCGGCATGGGCAAGTTGAACGGCAAGTTCGTCATCCTGCTCAACGTCGACCAGGTGCTGGCGCTGGACGCGCTGGCCACGCTGCCCGAACTGGCGAGCGCGGAAGCACCGGCCGCCTGATACGCCATGAGCGCCTACCCGATCAGCGAACGCGAGTTCGCCCAGTTCCAGCGCTTCATCTTCGACATCGCCGGCATTACGATGTCCGACGCGAAGAAGGCGCTGGTCAGTGGCCGCCTGGCCAAGCGGCTGGCGCATCACGGCATGGCCAGCTATGAAGCCTACTTCGGCATGCTGTCGAGTGGCCGCCACAAGGAAGAGGTGCAGATCGCCGTCGACCTCCTGACGACGAACGAGACCTATTTCTTCCGCGAGGCGCGTCACTTCGAGCTGCTCAAGTCGGCCGCCGAGGCGGCCCGGCCGAACCTGCGCGCCAACGCGCCGTTCCGCGTGTGGAGCGCCGCCTGCTCGTCCGGCGAGGAGCCGTACAGCATCGCGATGGTGCTGGCCGACACGCTGGGCAATGCGCCGTGGGAAGTGCTGGGATCGGACATCAGCACGCGCGTGCTGGACCGGGCCCGCACGGGCCACTATCCGATGGAGCGCGCGTCGCACGTGCCGCCGGATTACCTGCGCCGCTTCTGCCTGAAGGGCATCGCCGAGCAGCAGGGCACGATGCTGGTCGAACGCGCGCTGCGCAGCCGGGTGCAGTACCGCCACGTCAACCTGAACACGAGCCTGCCCGACCTGGGCCAGTTCGACGTGATCTTCCTGCGCAACGTGATGATCTACTTTAATGGCGACACCAAGCGCCAGGTTGTCGCACGCGTGACGTCGCAGTTGAAGCCGGGCGGCCATTTCATCATCGGCCATTCCGAAACGCTGAACGAAATCAGCGACGCGGTGCGTCCCGTGATCCCGTCCGTGTATCGCAAGGCGGCGTGACGGCGATGCAGAACAGTATCGGCGTGCTGGTGGTGGACGATTCGGCGGTGGTGCGCAAGGTGGTCGGCGCGCTGCTGCAGGCGGCGCCCGGCATCCACCTGCTGCACGCGGTCGCCGATCCGCTGCTGGCGATCGAACGCATGAAGCACCACTGGCCGGACGTCATCGTGCTGGACGTGGAAATGCCGCGCATGGACGGCATCACCTTCCTGCGCAAGATCATGGCCGAGCGGCCGACACCCGTGGTGATCTGCTCGACCCAGACCGAGCGCGGCGCCGAGACGACCGTGGCGGCGATGGCCGCCGGGGCGGTGTCCGTCATCGCCAAGCCGCGCCTGGGCCTGAAGGAATTCCTGGTCGACAGCGGCGACGAGCTGGTGGCCGCGGTGCGCGCCGCCGCGCAGGCCAACGTCAAGCGCCTGGCCGCGCGCGCCTCCGTGGCCGTGGCGGCGCCGCACGCACCCGTCAAGCTGACGGCGGACGCGATCCTGCCGGCCGCGAGCGACTCGCGCGCGCCGTTGCAGACGACCGAGCGCATCGTGGCCATCGGCACCTCGACCGGCGGCACGCAGGCGCTGGAAGAGGTGCTGACGGCGCTGCCGCGCGTCACGCCCGGCATCGTCATCGTGCAGCACATGCCGGAAAAATTCACGGCGGCGTTCGCCGAGCGGCTCGACCAGGTATGCCAGATCCGGGTGGCGGAAGCGCGCCACAACGACCGCGTGCTGCCGGGCCACGCCTTGATCGCGCCAGGCGGGCGGCACATGCTGCTGCGCCGTGACGGCGCGCAGTATTTCGTCGAGGTGATCGACGGCCCGCTGGTGAACCGGCACCGGCCGTCGGTGGACGTGCTGTTCCGCTCCGTGGCCCGCAACGCCGGCGCCAACGCGCTGGGCGTCATCATGACGGGCATGGGCGACGATGGCGCCGCCGGCCTGCTGGAGATGCGCAAGGCCGGCGCGCGCACCATCGCGCAGGATGAAGAGAGCTGCGTCGTGTATGGCATGCCGAAGGAGGCGGTCAAGCGCGGCGGGGTGGAGAAGACGGTGGCGTTGAAGGCGATCGACCGGGAGATCCTGGCGCAACTGGGGCGCTGAGCGCCGACCCGAGGTCATCACACACCCTAGGTGTCAGGCACCGATCTTCGAGTCGCAGACTCGAAGATCGGTGCCTGACACCTGTGGGTTTCATACGGCCGGCAACTTTGCTTACTTCACCGGCTTCTGCCTGACCAGCCGCTTGAGCGGCTTGCGCAGCGCCTGCACCCCGGCGGCGGTGCGCGCGGCGGCGAAGCCGCGGGCGAACATGATGTGCTCGCGCGCGATGCCGTTGCGGCCCGGGTGCTCGCCCAGCTGCGCCAGCAGGCCCTCCGCCACCGCCAGGTCGTTCAGCTCCCCCAGCCGGTCCTGCAGTGACGACAGGCTGGCGATGTAGCGTTTCGTCTGCCGGCCCGGCAGCACCGACTGGAAGAATTCCGCCGCATAGCGTGCCTTCTTGGCCGCGATGCGCACGCGATGGCGCGCATGGGCCGCATCCGCATTGGTCGCATCGACATGTTCCGAGTCGCCGGTCGGTGCTTGCGCGTGCGGCGCGCGCTCCAGCCCCAATCCCCTGGCACGCTTGCGCAAGCGGCGCTGCGCATGGGCCAGCAACGGCACGGCGCCCCGTTTGGCCTTCTGTTCCAGCGCCCCGGCCTCGAAATCGGGCTCGTCGCGCCAGCGGCGCTGCTCGAACCAGTCCTCCACTTCCGCCAGCAACTGGTCATGCACCGGGGCTTCCAGCGCGGCGCCCAGCGCCGTGTGGCTGCGTGCCGAGCGTTCCTGCGCGGCCGCCTGCAGCGGCGCGATCTGCGCGGCGGCGGCGCCCTCGGCATCGAAACCGGCCAGCGTGCTGGTGGCCAGCACGTCCCAGTCGCGCGTGGCGCCCAGCTGCTGCGCCAGCGCGTCCAGGCCTTCGCGCTGGCGCGCGGGCAGCGCGACCAGGTTGTCGAACAGGTCGAGCGCGGCGCGCAGGCGCCGCAGCCCCACGCGCATCTGGTGCAGGCTTTCGATCGAACGGCGTTGCGCGCCGGCCTGGTTGGCACGGATCTGGCGCAGGCAGTTCAGGCCGATGCGGCGGTAGGCGTCTTCCAGGGTCATGTCCCGTCGCAGGCGCACGGGTTCGGCTTTCACGGGCAAATCGGTCTTGGTCAGCATCGTCGGTTCCTTTCCGGTCGGCGGCGCGCGGCTGTCGGCAGCTGCGCCGCCATGATCGTTGCATGGGATTGGACTGAAGCCGCGCGCAGGCGGCGCGGCCGGACAGCGCATGGCGCGCTTCGTGTTGACGACAGCCTAGCACTTACCGGAAATGACCGGCGCCCAGCTGAGGGTTACAGCAGCTCCGGCGGTGCCGCCACGATGCGGTTGCGGCCCTGGCGCTTGGCGTCGTACAGCGCATGGTCGGCCGCGCCGATCAGGGCCGGCACCTCGGCCTGGCGGTCCGCCGCCAGGGTGGCGATGCCGATGCTGACGGTGACCTGCTTGTCCGGACCGCCCGCGTACTCGTGCGGCAGCGCCAGGCTCAGTACGCGCTGGTGCAGGGTGCGCGCCATCTGCATGGCCTGCTGGGCGTCGTTGTCCGGCAGGATCACGGCGAATTCCTCGCCGCCGTAGCGCGCCAGCATGTCGACGGAGCGCTGCAGCAGCGCCTGCAGTGCGCTGGAAACCTGGATCAGGCACTGGTCGCCCTGCTGATGGCCGTAATGGTCGTTGTAGGGCTTGAAGTAGTCGATGTCGATCATCAGGAGCGACACCTTGCCGCCGCCGCGCTTGGCGCGGCGCACTTCGCGGTCGATCGCCACGTCGAAGGCGCGCCGGTTGGCGATGCCGGTCAGGCCGTCCGAGAATGTCTGCATGCGCAGCAGCTCGGTCTGTTCGCGCAGCAGTTTCTCGCGCCCCGCCGCGAGGCTGACGTCGGACAGCTGGATCAGGCAATGGCGCGCGCCGGCGACGGTCAGCGGCGTGACGGCGACAGCCTGCTGCATCCGTTCGCCGCGCGCCTGCGCGGCCGGATTCGAATACAGGGGGAAGGGCGAGCGGTTCAAGGTCTGCGACAGCAGCGACGAGAAATTGTTCTGCAGTGCCTGCGTGACGGCAGCCTGCACGCGGGTGCCGCGCAGTTCCGGCAGCAGCTCGAACAGGTCGCTGCCCAGGGCTTCGTGCGCGGCGCAGCCGGAATGCCGGCTCATCCACTTGTTCCACAAGACGACGCGGCGGCCGGCATCGAGCACGATCGCGCCGACGCTGACCGCTTCCAGCACGCTTTCCAGCAACTCGAGACGAACGGAATCGGCCATGCTGTCAGTGCTGCCCCATCGCGCGGGCCAGGTAGCGGTCGATCTGTTCCTTCAGGTCGTGCAGCGCGGTCACGTCGAGGATGAACGCCACGTAGCCATGGATCTGGTGCTTTTCCAGGATGAAGTCGATGTGCAGCATCATGACCACCGTTTCGGCGCGGGCGCCGGTGGCATCCAGGATCTCGTCGCCGCTGCCCACCTGGTAGACGGGCAGGGAACCGTGCAGCTCGTGCTGGAACAGGTTGGCCAGCGTGCCGACGCAGGAATTCAGGATGATGTTGCCGATCTCGCTCATCGCCTCCTGTTCCATCTCCGTCAGCTCGTCCAGCGGCACGCTCTCGCCCACCATCAGGCGCACGATCTCCAGGCTTTTATCTTCCGGGAACATCAGGATGGCTTCGGTCTGGAAGGCGCCCTCGTAGTGCTGGCTGACGCCGCAGATGCGCGCGTCGTCGCGCGCCTCGGCCGTGCCGTTCCTGCGGTGCGCCTGCTCCAGCAGCTGGGCCGCCTCGCTGCGCGACAGGAAGGTGATCGAGGGCACCGACATCGTCACTTCCTCGCCGACGATGCCGCTCATCGCGGCCGCGGCCTGGCCGACGCCGATATTGAAGATCTCGACGAGGGCGTCGTGTTCCAGTTCGGACAGTTCGACCATGTCAGGCTTCCAGCGGCGCGATCAGGCGGGCGATGCGCTCTTCGGTGATGGGCTTTTCCATGAAGCCGATGCCCAGGTCCTGGGCGCGCTGGCGGGTGGCATCCTGCACGTTGGCCGTCAGCAGCGAGATGTGCGCCTGCGGCAGCAGCTTGCGCAGCTGCTCGGCCGCCGCCACGCCGCCCATGCCCGGCATGTTCACGTCCAGCAGCACCAGTTGCGGCTGCAGCGCCGGCGCCTGCGCCAGGGCATCCTCGCCATTGGCGGCCTCGGCAATAGTCCAGTCGGCGTGGCGCGCCAGGATATGCTGCCGCGTGACCAGGCGGGAAACACGGCTGTCGTCGACGATCAATACGGTGGTGTTCGGCATAAGCTTCTTCGAATGGCTGGTCTGGCGCCATTTTCGCACAACGGTCGCCCGTCCGGCGCCTCGGCGCACGGGGAAGGGCAGGGGAGGCGCTGGTAAAATGGCGGCAATCCCTGTCTCCCCTACCTTTTATTGCAATTATGACTCAAGACGAACTGAAACAAGCCACCGCCCGCGCCGCCATCGACTACGTCGTCGACGGCGAGATCATCGGTGTCGGCACCGGCTCGACCGCCAACTTCTTCATCGACGAGCTGGCCAGGATCAAGGACCGCATCAAGGGCACCGTGGCGTCGTCGGAAGCGACGGCCGCGCGCCTGGCCGGCCACGGCATCCCCGTGTTCGACCTGAACGAGGTCGAATCGATCGCCGTCTATATCGACGGCGCCGACGAGATCAACGCCCAGGGCGCGATGATCAAGGGCGGCGGCGCCGCGCTGACGCGCGAGAAGATCGTCGCTTCCGTGTCGAAGCAGTTCGTCTGCATCGCCGACGGCTCCAAGCTGGTCGAGACGCTGGGCAAGTTCGCGCTGCCGGTGGAAGTGCTGCCGATGGCGCGCAACGCGGTCATGCGCCGCCTGGCCGCGCTGGGCGGCCAGCCGAAGGTGCGCACCAAGGCCGGCTCGGACGAAGCGTTCGTCACGGACAACGGCGGCAACATCATCGACGTGGCCGGCCTGTCGATCACCGATCCGGTGGCGCTGGAAACGCAGATCAACCAGATCGTCGGCGTCGTCGCCGTCGGCCTGTTCGCCGCGCGTGGCGCCGACGTCTGCCTGCTCGGCACGGCGGACGGCGTGCGCAAGCTGCAGTACTGATCATGCGGCGCCTGGCGTGCTCTCTGGTGCTGCTGCTGGCCGCCTGCGCCGGCAAGGCGCCGGCGCCGGTGGTGATGGCGCCGGCCACGCCGGTCGTGGTCGGTCCCACGCACGACGGCACGCCGATCGAGACGGTGCCGTTCCGCTCGGGCGTCTCGTCCGCCACCGTCGAGCGCCTGGCGCGCCAGGCCGGCTGCACGGGCAGCCAGGGTGCCGGGCTCGTCTCCGAGCCGGGCCCGGTCGAGGTCTACCGGCTGCGCTGCGACGACGGGCGCACGTTCCTGGCGCGCTGCGAGTTGCGGCAGTGCGTGCCGATGCCCCGTTAGCCCTGGAAGTTGGGGACTGTCCCCAAAGGGGACTGTCCCCGGTTTTCACCTGCGACCCCAACCCCGCAATTTGATACCCCCCATCAGCGATTTTCGCAATTGCCGGCCCCGGCACGCCCTTCCAGAATAGCCGCAGCGCTTCCCCAACGCCCGAGTGCGCCAGGAGACACCGTGCCGGGCCCTTCATGAAAGGCAAAACAAGATGAGTGCATTGCTATCCAGGACCTTGATGGCGCTGGCGGTCGGCGCCACGCCAGCGGCTTTTGCCCAGAGCTGCGGCAGCGGCGGCGGCGCCACCGTGTGCCTGTCCGCCAGCGGCAGCGGCAGCGCCGTCCAGCTCAGCTGGACCACCAACGGCACGGTCAGCGCCGTCCAGGTCTACCGCGACACCGACAGCGACGTGGCTGGCCGCACCCGCATCGCCCAGCTGGCCGGCAGCGCCAGCGGCTACACGGACAGCGGCGCCGTCCCCGGCCGGGCCTACTGGTACTGGATCAAGTTCACGACAGGCGGCGGCAGCTTCAATTCCGGCGTCGCCAGGGCCGTGCGGGTGGGCGTCATGCGCAACCTCGCCAGCCCGCAGCTGGCGGCGACGATGGCGCCCGGCTGGAACCTGGGCAATGCGCTGGAGGCGATCGGCGGTACCTACGTGTGGGGCAGCACGAATTTCAACGAGGCGGCCTGGGGCAACGCGCCGGCCACGCAGGCACTGTTCAACGGCATCAAGGCGGCGGGCTACAAGAGCGTGCGCATTCCGGTCTCGTGGAAGCAGTATGCCGACGCCAACGACAATATCAGCCCGCAGTGGATGACGCGGGTGACGGAGGTCGTCAACTACGCCCATGCCGCCGGGCTGGTCGCCATGATCAACGTGCACTGGGACGGCGGCTGGCTGCAGCCGACCTATGCCCGCCAGAGGGAAGCCAACGCGCGCCTGGCGAAGTTCTGGACGCAGATCGCCAACAACTTCCGCAACCACGACGACACGCTGCTGTTCGCCGGCACCAACGAGGTGATGGTGGACGGCGACTACAACGCGCCGACGGTCGAATATTGCGACGTGCAGCGCGGCTTCAATCAGCTCTTCGTCGACACGGTGCGGGCCAGCGGCGGCAACAACGCCAGGCGCCACCTGGTGGTCCAGGGCTTCAACACCAATATCGACTACGCCAACAACTGCAACGCCACGCCGCCGACCGATCCGGTGGCGGGCCGCCTGATGATGGAAGTGCATTACTACGATCCGTACGACTTCACCCTGGACGCCAACTCGGGCAGCTGGAAGTGGGGCCAGGCCGCCAATCCGGGCGGCTGGGCCAACGAGTCGTACACGGACGCCCAGTTCCAGAAGATGAAGCAGCGCTTCATCGATAAGGGCATTCCCGTACTGCTGGGCGAATACGCGGCGATGCTGCGCACCGAATACGACGCGGCCGGCACCTACCGCAAGTACTGGGACCAGTACATCACCCGCTCCGCCTTCACGCACGGCCTGGTGCCGATGTACTGGGACAACGGCTCGCTGGAGAACCACCAGTCAGGCCTGTTCAACCGCGCCACCGGCGCGCTGGTCTATCCGGACGTCAGCAACGCCATCGTCAACGCCGCCAAATAAATTGGGGACAGACCCCATTTTTCAGGCAATAAAAAACGGCGCCGCGGCGCCGTTTTTTTATTGCAAAGCAGTCAAGCTCAGGCCGGTGGCGGCACGTAGCCCATCGCCTGGTCGGCGCCTTCGCCGAAGAAATGCTTTTCCATCTGCGCGGCCAGGTATTTGCGGGCGCGCACGTCCGCCAGGTTCAGGCGGTTCTCGTTGACCAGCATCGTCTGGTGCTTGAGCCACGCGGCCCAGGCTTCCTTGGACACGGATTCGTAGATCTTCTTGCCCAGCTCACCCGGGTACGGTGGGAAGTCCAGGCCTTCGGCTTCCTTGTTCAGTTTGATGCAGTGGACGGTACGGGCCATCGCGGGTGCTCCTGTGATTGTCGCAAAAAGGGAATTATAAGGTTTTCACCAGCACCTGGGACTTGCGCTGCCAGTTGTACATGCGCTGGCGGTCCTTCGGCAGCGCGTCCACGGTGGCGGGCACGAAGCCGCGCTTGATGAACCAGTGCGCCGTGCGCGTCGTCAGCACGAACAGCTTGGTGATGCCGGAGGCGCGCGCGCGGTTCTCCAGGTGCTTCAGGATGCGTTCGCCGTCGCCCTGGGCCTGCACTTCGGGGTTGACGGTCAGGCATGCCATTTCCGCCATTTTCTCTTCCGGGAACGGATACAGCGCGGCGCAGCCGAAGATCACGCCGTCGTGCTCGATGACGGAGAAGTAATTGATTTCCCGTTCGATCAGCTCGCGGCCGCGCTTGACCAGGGTGCCGTCCGCTTCCAGCGGCTCGATCAGCTTGATAATCCCGCCGACGTCCTCAATTGTGGCAGGTCGCAGGCTTTCCAGGTTCTCGTGGCTGATCATCGTGCCCACGCCGTCGTGGGTGAACAGTTCCAGCATGGCCGAACCGTCCATCGCGAACGGCACGATGTGCGAGCGCTCCACGCCGCTGTTGCAGGCTTTCACCGCATGCTGCAGGTAGAACGCCGTCTCGGGCGCCAGGAAGCCGGCCTGCAGCACGGCTTCGGCCTGGTGCGAGGACAGCTCGCGGATATCGGTGCCGGCCGCGTCGCGCATCATCTCGGTCTCCGTGATGAAGATGAGCTTATCGGCGTGCAGCGCCACGGCGGCGGAGACGGCCACGTCTTCCATCGTCAGGTTGAACGCCTCGCCGGTGGGCGAGAAGCCCAGCGGCGACAACAGGATCAGGCCACCGGTGCCGAGGATCGAGTGGATCGTCTCGGCATCGACCTTCCTGGTGACGCCGGTCAGTTCCAGGTCGACGCCGTCGATCACGCCCAGCGGGCGCGCCGTGACGAAGTTGCCGGAGATGATGCGTATCGCCGCGTTCGACATCGGCGTGTTCGGCAGGCCCTGGCTGAACGCGGCTTCGATATCGAGGCGCAGTTCGCCGGCCGCTTCCTTGGCGCATTCCATCGCGGCGGTGTCGGTGATGCGGATGCCGTTGTGGAAACGGCCTTCGACGTTACGCAGTGCCAGTTGTTCGGCGACCTGCGGGCGCGAGCCGTACACGACGACGACCTTGATGCCCAGCGCGTGCAGCAGCGACAGGTCGTGGGCCAGCACGGGCAGGGCGCCGGCCGCCACCAGTTCGCCCGGGAAGGCGATCACGAAGGTCTTGCCGCGAAAGGCGTGGATATACGGCGCGACAGAGCGCAGCCAGTGGACGAATTCGGTAGGGTTTTCCATTGGCCGCATTATAATTCGCTGCGCGGTTTGCGCCGCAAATCCATGTAAAAAAACAATGTCAGAAGCCAGCAAGCAGTCTCGTTCCCCCTCTTTTGCAACTCCCGCGGAGACGTCCGGCCAACCGCGCCGCCCGCGCGGCGACGGCCGCCGTGGCGAGCCGGCCCAGCGCCGTCCCGAAACGCCGGAGCAGGCGGCCGCGCGTGCGGCCCGTGAAGCCCAGCGCGCCGAGCGCGAGGCGGAGCGGGCCTTCCGCAACCCGCTGCCCCCGATCCGCTTCCCGGAAGACCTGCCCGTTTCGGGCCGGCGCGAGGAGATCGCCGCGGCGCTGCGCCAGCACCAGGTGGTGATCGTCTCCGGCGAGACCGGTTCGGGCAAGACCACCCAGCTGCCGAAGATCTGCCTGGAGCTGGGTCGCGGCCAGAATGGCCTGATCGGCCACACCCAGCCGCGCCGTATCGCCGCTTCGTCGACCGCCAAGCGCATCGCCCAGGAACTGGGCACGCCGCTGGGCGAACACGTGGGCTACAAGGTGCGCTTCAACGACACCCTGCACAAGGGCGCCTGGGTCAAACTGATGACGGACGGTATCCTGCTGGCCGAAACGCAAACGGACCCGCTGCTCAAGGCCTACGACACGATCATCATCGACGAGGCGCACGAGCGCAGCCTGAACATCGACTTCCTGCTGGGCTACCTGAAGCAGCTGCTGCCGCGCCGGCCGGACCTGAAGATCATCATCACGTCCGCGACGATCGACGCCGAGCGCTTCGCCCGGCACTTCTCGCAGGAAGGCAAGCCGGCGGTGCCGGTCATCGAGGTATCCGGCCGCCTGTATGCGGTGGAGATCCGCTACCGCCCCGTCGAGCGCGAAGCCATCGCGCTGCCGCCGGGCGCCAACGCGGCCAAGCCGCAGCTGCGCACGTCCGCCGCCGCGAAGGACAAGCGCGACCTGATGGACGCCATCGTCGACGGCGTCGACGAGGTCTGTCGCATCGGCCCCGGCGACGTGCTGGTGTTCCTGCCGGGCGAGCGCGAGATCCGCGACGCCGCCGAGGCACTGCGCAAGCACCATCCGCCGCACGTGGAGATCCTGCCGCTGTTCGCGCGCCTGTCCGTCGAGGAGCAGGACCGCGTGTTCCGCACGACCAATGCGCGTCGCATCGTGCTGGCCACCAACGTGGCGGAAACGTCGCTGACGGTGCCGGGCATCCGCTACGTCGTCGATGCCGGTACCGCGCGCGTAAAACGCTACAGCTACCGCAACAAGGTCGAACAGCTGCAGATTGAACCGGTCGCGCAGTCGGCCGCCAACCAGCGCGCCGGCCGCTGCGGCCGCGTGGCCGACGGCGTCTGCATCCGCCTGTACGACGAGGAAGACTTCAACCAGCGACCCAAGTTCACCGATCCGGAGATCCTGCGCTCGTCGCTGGCGGCCGTCATCCTGCGCATGAAGTCCCTGCACCTGACGGACGTGGAGACCTTCCCCTTCATCGAGCCGCCGCTGGCGCGCGCGATCGCGGACGGCTACCAGCTGCTGCAGGAACTGGGCGCGGTGGACGAGGACAATCGCCTGACGAGCCTGGGCCGCAAGCTGGCCAAGCTGCCGCTGGACCCGCGCGTAGGTCGCATGATCCTGGCCGGCCAGGAAAGCGCCTGCCTGACCGAGGTGCTCATCGTTGCCTCCGCGCTGTCGGTGCAGGACCCGCGCGACCGTCCGATCGAGCACCAGCAGGCGGCCGACCAGGCGCACGCCAAGTTCAACGACGACAAGTCCGAGTTCCTGTCCTACCTGAAGATCTGGCACTGGTTCGCGGATGCGATCGAGCACAAGAAAACCAACCGCCAGCTGCAGGACAACTGCCGCAGCAACTTCCTGTCGCAGCTGCGCCTGCGCGAGTGGCGCGACGTCCACTCGCAGCTGCTGACGCTCGTGAAGGAGCAGGGCTGGCGCCTGAACGAGGCGCCTGCCACGTACGAGCAGCTGCACATGGCGCTGCTGACGGGCCTCCTGGGTAACGTCGGCTTCAAGATGGAGGACGACCCGGGCTACCTGGGCGCGCGCGGCATCAAGTTCCACATCTGGCCCGGCTCCGCGCTGGGCAAGAAGGCCGGCAAGTGGGTGATGGCGGCCGAACTGGTCGAGACCACGCGGCTGTACGCGCGCACCATCGCGAAGATCGAGCCGGAATGGCTGGAGAAGGTCGGCGCGCACCTGCTGAAGAAATCCTGGGGCGAGCCGCGCTGGGAAAAGCGCCCCGCCCAGGTGACGGCGGCCGAGAAGGCGACCTTGTATGGCCTGACCGTGTACAGCCAGCGCCGCATCAATTACGCGCTGCACAACCCGGCCGAGGCACGCGAGATCTTCATTCGCGACGCGCTGGTGGCGGGCGACTACGACACGCGCGCGCCGTTCTTCATCCACAATCACAAGCTGGTGAAGGAAATCGAGACGCTGGAACATAAATCGCGCCGCCAGGACGTGCTGGTGGACGAGCAGCTGATCGAGGCGTTCTACGACAAGCTGATTCCGCACGACGTCGTCAACGGCGCCGGCTTCGAGGCCTGGCACAAGAAGGCCACGCAGGCCGACCCGAAGCTCTTGTACCTCGTCAAGGAAGACCTGATGCGGCACGAGGCGGCGGGCGTGACGACGGAGCTGTTCCCGAAGAAGATGCTGGCGGCGGGCGTCGAGATGAGCCTGACGTATCACTTCGAGCCGGGCACGGTGCGCGACGGCGTCACCCTGCACGTGCCGCTGTATGCGCTCAACCAGCTCTCGCGCGAGCGCTGCGAATGGCTGGTGCCGGGCATGCTGAAGGAGAAGGTGCACCTGCTGCTGAAATCCCTGCCGCAGAAGCAGCGCCGCCACATGGTGCCGCTGCCGGAGTACGCGGCCAGGTTCTGCGAACGCATCGCGGCCAGTAACGCGTTCGGGCGCGGCGATCTGATCGACGCCATCATCGCCGACATCCGCGAGCAGGTGACGATCACCGTGCTGACGTCGGACTTCAAGCCGGAGCAGCTGCCCGCGCACCACTTCATGAACTTCAAGGTGATCGACGAGCACGGGCGCCAGCTGGACATGGGCCGCAACCTGGCCACCTTGCAGGCGGAATACGGCGCGCAGGCGCGCCAGAGCTTCCAGAAGATGGCGGAGAGCGCGCCGCCGGCGTCCGCCAGTTCGCTGGCGCGCCTGAACGGTGGCGCAGAATCGACGAAAGGCGCGGCGAAAGGCGCCGCGCACGGCGGCATCGCCGGCGAGGTGAAAGCAGGCGGCAAGCCGGGCAGCGCGCCGCCGCCCACGCCGGCCGCGCCGCCGGCACCGGCCGCCGCGCACACCAACATCACGGCGTGGACCTTCGGCGAGCTGCCGGAGCTGCTGGAGATCGTGCAGGGCAAGCTGACCCTGATCGGCTTCCCGGCCCTGGTGGACAAAGGCACGCACTGTGATCTGGAGGTGTTCGACGACCCGAACGTGGCGGCGCGCACGCACCGCATCGGCCTGCGCCGCCTGTTCGCGCTGCAGATGAAGGACCAGATCAAGTTCGTCGAGAAGAGCATCCCGAACCTGCAGCAGATGGGCATGCAGTTCATGAGCATGGGCACGCAGGAAGAGCTGCGCGACCAGATCATCGCCAAGGCGATCGACATCGCCTGCCTGCAGGATCCGCTGCCGACGGACGCGGCCTCGTTCAACAAGCGCAAGGACGAAGGCAAGTCGCGCCTGGTGCTGCTGGTGAACGAGATCGCGCGCCTGGTGTCGCAGGTGCTGACGGAGTTCCACGGCCTGCCCAAGCGCCTGCAGGGCATCAACCCGCAGGCCGCCGCCGACATGCAGGAGCAGTTGAAGGGCCTGGTGCACAAGCGCTTCCTGCTCGATACGGAATTTGCCCAGCTGGCGCACTTCCCGCGCTACCTCAAGGCGATGAACGTGCGCCTGGAGAAGCTGCGCGCCGACCCGGCCCGCGACGCCAAGGCGATGGCCGAGTGGCACCAGGCCGCCCAGCCCTACCTGCGCGTGGCGCGTGACAAGTCGGCCGGCAAGAACACCGATCCGAAGCTGGTGGAGTATCGCTGGCTGCTGGAGGAATTGCGCGTGTCGCTGTTCGCGCAGGAGTTGCGCACGCCGATGCCGGTGTCGGTCAAGCGGCTGTTCAAGGTGTGGGAGTCGATGCAGCGGTAAAGGCGGTGCAGCCAGGACCCATGGGGACAGGCACCTGTCTCAGGGCCTTGACGGCCCTGAGACAGGTGCCTGTCCCGGTGGAGTAACTTCGGGGTCGGTCCCTTGCAGGGACCGACCCCATGCCGGGCCGTTACATCAATACTTCTTGTTCGGATCGAGGCTGCTGTTCTGGTTCGACAGTCCGCCCACCTGGTTGACGTTGCGGTCGGTCAGGTCCGATTCATTGCCCAGGTCCAGGCTGCTGCTGCCCAGGTTCGAGCCGCTGGCGCTGCCCAGGCTGCCGCTCTGGCTGGACAGGCCGCTGCCGCTGCCCAGGTTGCCGCTCTGGCTGCCGGACAGGCTGCCCGACGAGCCGGACAGGCTGCCGCTCTGGCCATAGCTGCTGCCGCTCTGCATCGTGCTGGTGCCGCTGCCCATCACGCTGCCGGTCGACGTCATCTGCCCCGGCATCGCCTGCTGGGTGCCGTAGAAGCCGTGGATCTGGCTGCCGAACTCGGCGCTGGCCATGTCGGGCCAGCGGTCCTTGTCGAAGCCCGGGGCGCTTTCCAGGCGCTCCTTCGACACGTCCAGGATGAAGCGCTTGTTGACGGTGTCGAGTTGCAGGGCCTGCCATGGCACGGCGAACAGCTTGTCGCCCATGCCCAGGATGCCGCCGAAGGACAGCACGGCGTAGGCGATCTGGCCGCTCTGCATGTCGATCATGATTTCCTTGATGTCGCCCAGGTCTTCTTCTTGGCGGTTGTAGACGTCCTCGCCCATCAGCGTGTCGGCGCCCATCAGGCGCGGGCCAGGGCCGTCGTTGGTACGGTCACGGTAAATGCCAAACGGGTCTCGGTCGAGATAGCTCATTATGGTCTCCTGTGAATCCAGTGGTGAAAAAGCCGCCGCATAGCCCGGCGGTGTGCATGCCAGAATAGCGCAAGCGGATTTTTTGTGCCCTTACCAATAGTCAATAGTGTGAGCCCACACGGGAGCGTCGGCATGGCAAGACGAGGCGGCAGGACAGGTGGCGGTGCGGCATTGTTGCGCAGCCTGGCAAAACTTGGACGAACCCAGCAGAGGGCGGCCGGGAAGGTCATGGCGGGGCTGTTGTCGTTACCAGTGGTTACCGCGCCACCGGTCCGCAAGGTGGCGCGCAAGCGGGCCGCGCCCCGGGCGCCGGCGGTGGCGCCGGGGAAATGGCTGGCCAGCCAGGAAGTGGTGGCCGTGCCGGGGCTGCCGCCCCGGCGGATGCGCTACTGGCTGTACCTGCCGCACGTGGTGCCGCAGCAGGCGCTCGACGAGGGCCTGCCGCTGGTGCTGATGCTGCACGGCTGCCACCAGAGCGCCACCGAGTTTGCCCAGGGCACGCGCATGAACCTGCTGGCGGAAAAGCAAGGCTACGCGGTGCTGTATCCGCAGCAGTCGACCAGCGTGCACGCGCAGCGCTGCTGGCGCTGGTTCGACCGGGCCACCCAGCAGGGCGGCGGCGACGTGCAACCGGTCGCGGCCGTGCTGGCACGGGTACTGGAGCGCTACCGGATCGATCGGCGCCGCATCTACGCCTGCGGCATTTCGGCCGGTGCCGGCATGGCGCACATCCTGGCGCTCAATTTTCCCGACCTGTTCGCCGCCGTGGGCCTGCATTCCGGTCCTGTGTTCGGGGCCGGCAATGGCGCGCTCGGTGCCCTGGGCATCATGCGCCATGGCGGCGGCAACCGCGCGGACGCGGCAGTGACGGAGGTGCTGGCGCGCCGGCCCGATTTCCCCGGCATGCCGACGATCGTCATCCAGGGCGCGGGCGACACGGTGGTGCGCTCGGTCAACCAGGATCAGCTGGTGCGCCAGGCGCTGTTGCTCAACGGCTTGCCGGCCGACACGCCGCCGCGCATCAAGATCGAACCGGCGGCCCGGCGCGGCGCGCGCAACGGCCACGAGGTGCGCGATTACCACCAGGGGCGCAAGCTGGTGGTGCGCGCCGCCCATATCGATCTGCTGGAGCATGCCTGGAGCGGCGGCGACCCGCGTTTGGCATTCCATGCCAAGGCGGGGCCGGATTCGAGCCGGATGATGCTGGCGTTCTTTGCCAAGCACAGGCGCTGACCCGCCGGGCCGACCCCGCGCACGATACCGTTGGGCAACTGTCTCATTTCAGACTTTTTTGATTTGGCCGTTTTCGCTTTTTATTCAATAGCTTAACTCGTTCATTTTAAAGCGATGGTTTAGACACTCTGACAAGAAAGTCCTTGTCAAACCCCGGTTCAGCGAGTACTGTATGCATATACAGTATATGAATATTTGCCATGTCAATTGCCTGCCTGCAACCGCGTCCTGACGCGCGCATTGATGTGCGCCGGGATGCACGCCCGGATGCGATCACCGCGCCGGAAGCCGTGCATCCTTCGCTGTGGCTTGCATCGCAACTGGCGCAATCGACCGAGCGCTGTGTCGACACCGGCCATCCGGCCCTGTCGGCCCAGTTGCCGGGCGGTGGCTGGCCGACGGGCACCTTGTTCGAACTGCTGTTGCCGCAGCCGGGCGTGGGCGAAATCCGCCTGCTGCGGCCGGCGCTGGCGGCGCTGGCGGCGGCGCAGCGTTCCATCGTGTTGTTGCAGCCGCCCCATGCGCCGCAGGCCCTGGCGCTGGCGGCATTGGGCATCGCGCCGTCGCAGCTGATCTGGATCCGCAACACGGGCAAGAGCACGGACGCGCTATGGGCGGCCGAGCAGATCCTGCGCAGCGGCTGCTGCGGCGCGCTGCTGCTGTGGCAGCAGCATGTGCGGGGCGAGGCATTGCGTCGGCTGCATCTGGCGGCGCAAAGCGGCGATACCCTGTTCTGCCTGCTGCGGCCGCTGGCGGCCGCGCAGGATGCGTCACCCGCGCCGTTGCGCCTGTCGCTGCGGCCGGCCGCGGGCGGCATGGAAATCGGTTTTATCAAGCGGCGCGGGCCGCAGCGGGAGGCGCCGCTGTTCCTTCCGTTGACCCCGTCTTTACTGCAACGACATGCGACTCTGGATCGGCCTGCACCTGCCCCGGCTCCCGCTCGAAGTGTTCAGCCCGCGCTGGTCGGCTGACACGGGCGCGGCCGTGCTGGAACACGAGGTGGTGCTGGCCGTATCAAGGCTGGCGCACCAGGCCGGCGTGCGTCCGGGCATGCGCCGTGGCGGCGCGTTGATGCTGGCACCGGAGATCGCGCTGCACGAACGCGCACCCGCGCAGGAGGCCGAGGCCCTGCACGCGGTGGCGCTGGCCCTGCTGCGCTATACGCCGCAGGTGACGGAAGGGGAAGAGGCGACGCTGCTGCTGGACGTGGGCGCCAGCCTGCGCCTGTTCGGCGGCATCCGCCGGCTGTGCGCGCTGGTGCGCGACAGCCTCGATGCATTGGGATTCACGGCGGTGCTGGGCGTGGCGCCCACGGCGCGTGGCGCCTGGCTGCTGGCACGCAGCGGCGCGGGACGTTCTTTAACAATCGAGCGAATGGAGCGCCGGTTGCAGGCCTTGCCGGTCAGCCTGCTGCCGCCGGCGCGGCCGTACCTGGCCTGGCTGGAGGGCATCGGCTGCCTGACGGTAGGGGAGCTGATGCGCCTGCCCCGGCCCGGCCTGCAACGGCGCTGCGGCCGAGCGCTGCTGGACGTGCTCGATGCCGCGCGCGGGCACACGGCCGAGATGTTCCGCTGGATCGAGGCGCCGCCCACCTTTCGCGCCAAGCTGGAACTGTTCGACCGCATCGAGAATACCGACCTGTTGCTGGCCGGCGCGCGCCGCCTGCTGCAACAGCTGACGGGCTGGCTGTGCGCGCGCCAGTTCGCCGTCGAGCGCATCAGCCTGCTGCTGGAACACGAACGGGGCAGGGTGGCGCGGCCGCCCACGGCGATCGACATTTTGCTGGCCGAAGCGGTCTGGCGCGACGAGCACCTGGTGCGCCTGCTGAAGGAACGGCTGGCCAAGCTGGCGCTGGAAGCGCCCGTCATCGGCCTGTGCCTGGAAGCGCCGCAGGTCAAGCCGATGGCACCGCTCAGCGACTCGCTGTTTCCCGAGCCGGGCGGCAGCAAGGCCGACCGCCTGCGCCTGTTCGAACTGCTGGTGGCCCGGCTGGGGGCGGACAACGTGCTGCAGGCGGCGCCGCGGGCCGACCATCGTCCCGAATATGCGAACGGCTGGGCGCCGGTGCAGGACAAACCGGCCAACGTGGCGGCGGCGCTGCCGCCCGGCAGCCTGCCCCGGCCCGCCTGGCTGCTGGCGAAGCCGATCCCGTTGCTGGTGCGCGACCACCGGCCGTTCTATTGCTCGCCGCTGCGCATGGTGTCGTCGGCAGAACGGATCGAGGCAGGCTGGTGGGGCGAAACGCAGACGCGCGACTACTTCATCGCGCAGGGCGAGGACAACGCCCACTACTGGGTCTACCGGGAACGGCTGACGGGCACCGACGAGGATGCGGAGCCGCGCTGGTACCTGCACGGGCTGTTCGGCTGATGGGGCGGAGCCCTTGCCGCCGGGGCGATTCCCGTGCACAGTACGGCTATCTCAACGAGCCAACGACCAGCGATGCAAGCGCAACGACTCGACTTTCCCGGTGCCGGGGGCACCATGCTGGCGGCGCGCCTGGACGCACCGGACGGTCCCATCCGGGCCTATGCGCTGTTCGCCCACTGCTTCACGTGCGGCAAGGACGTGTTCGCGGCCAGCCGCATCGCCCAGGCGCTGACGGCGCACGGCATCGCCGTGCTGCGCTTCGACTTCACGGGCCTGGGCGCCAGCGAGGGCGATTTCGCCAACACGAATTTTTCCTCGAATATCGCCGACCTGGCCGCCGCCGCCGACTACCTGCGCAGCACGCGCGCGGCACCGCAACTGCTGATCGGCCACAGCCTGGGCGGCGCGGCCACCTTGGCCGTGGCCGCCAGCATTCCGGAAGCGCGTGCCGTCGTCACGATCGCCGCGCCCAGCGATCCGTCGCACGTCACCCACCTGTTCGCCAGCCAGCTGGACGCGATCACCGCCGACGGCGAAGCCCAGGTGCAACTGGCCGGGCGGCCCTTCCGCATCACGAAGCAGTTCCTGGACGACGTGGCACAACACGCGCTGCAGCCGAAGATCGCGGCCCTGCGCAAGGCCCTGCTGGTGATGCACGCACCGGGCGACACGACGGTCGGCATCGACAATGCGCTGCACATTTTCGCGGCCGCGAAACACCCGAAAAGCTACATCAGCCTGGACAGTGCCGACCACTTGCTGACGCGGCGTGAGGACGCCATCTACGTGGCCGACCTGATCGCCGCCTGGAGCGCGCGCTACCTGCCCGCCACGGCGGAGAGCGCATGACGACCCCTGCGGCGCTGTACCGGCGGGCGACGGCGGCCGACATCCCGGCCATGTCGGCGATCCGCCTGGCGGTAACGGAAAACGTGCTGTCCGACCCCAGCCGGGTGACGTTGGCGATGTACGAGGATTACCTGGACCGAACCGGACGTGGCTGGGTGGCCGAGCTGGACGGCACGGTCGCCGCATTCTGCTACGCCGACCGCGACGGCTCGATCTGGGCGCTGTTCGTCCAGCCCGGCTGCGAGGGCAGGGGGCTGGCTACGCACTTGCTGGGGCTGGCAACGGATTGGCTGTTCGCCCAAGGCCACGAGCGCATCTGCCTGTCGACCGGGGCCGGTACCCGCGCCGACCGCTTTTATGCCGCGCAGGGCTGGCGGCGCAGCGAGTGCACGGGCGGGCGTGACCTGGAGTACGTATTGGAGCGCCCGTGCGCCGGCGGCCTTGGCGCGGCGCCGCCAGCGCGGGCAGCGTAGCGCACGTCAGCCCGGTGCCCAAGCCATTGCCTTGCGCACCGCCGGCCGACCGCCGACCAGCCCCAGCCAGCGCTGCAGCGAGGCCTTGCTTTCCAGTGTCGCGCCCAGCTGCGATCCAAGCCGCTCCGTCGCGGCCATGATCCACGGGTAGACGGCGATGTCGGCAATCGAATACTCGTCGCCGGCCAGGTATGCACCCTTGGACAGCTGCTTGTCCAGCACGCCCAGCAGGCGTTCGGCCTCCTCGACGAAATGCCCGGTGGCGTCGGCATTGTCCTGGCGCGAGAAAAAGCCCAGCTGGCCGAACATCGGTCCCACGCCGCCGATCTGCCAGTGCAGCCACGTCAGCACGCGGTAGCGGGCCAAGCCGGCCGCCGGCAGGAATTGGCCGTGCTTCTCCGCCAGATAGGTCAGGATGGCGCCGCTTTCGAACATCGTCAGCGGGCCGCCTGCCGCGTCGTCGTCCACCAGCGCGGGAATCTTGTTGTTGGGGGAAATGGCCAGGAAGGCCGGCTCGAACTGCTGGCGCTTGCCCAGGTCGACAGGAACGATGTCGTAGGGGGTGCCCAGTTCTTCGAGCAGGATGATGGGCTTGCGGCCGTTCGGCGTGGTCCAGGTGTGCAGCGTGATCATCGGCTTCTCCGTGGTTGCGTAAAGCAACTCTACCGAACGGAACGCAAAACGGGCGCACGCCCCATCGGAAGCATGCGCCCGTTCGTCCCGCCGCGAAGCCGGCCTTACTTGCGGCGTGTTTTGCGGCGTTACTTGACCGGCTGCAGGATGGCTTCCAGCCGGTCGCGCGTGCCTTCGATCCGCTCCAGACGCGGATACTTGAGACCGCCGTAATAAGGCAGGGAGACGGTACGGTAATCGTTGCCGCGCTTGACCAGCAGGTCGATCGGTTTCTTGTCCTTCGCCGCCGCCGTGATGGCCGCGCGCAGCGCCTCGGCCTTGTAGGCGCGGCCGTTGACGGCCAGCAGCGTCGTGTTGCCGGACAGGCCGGCCTGGAAACCCAGGCTGTCCCACACGATGCTGGTGATCTTGCCTTCGCTGGTCACGGAGAAGCCCAGCGAGAACTGGAAATTGGCCGCCTTGCTCTGCTCCTCGACACCCTTGAGGAACTCCGTCTGCGTGTCTGTGTAGACCAGCTTCCAGCCGGCGCGCGCCAGGCCGTCGAGCGGCGCCGGACCGGTTTCCTCGACCTTCTTTTTCAGGAACGGCGCCCAGTCGAACGCCTGCACGGCGTTCAGCGCCTTGACGACATCGTCGAACGTGTAGTGCTTGGCCACGTTGACGCCGTTGTCGACGCCGAAGAAGCCGCGCGCGAAGTCGTCCAGCGAGCGCTTGTCGCCGGACAGCTCGCGGATCTTCGTATCCACGTCCAGCCAGATCAACGCGCCTTCCGAGTAATAATCCTCGCTGCGCTGCCAGTTCGGCCAGACCTGCGGGCGGCGCTGGCTGATGATGGGGTCGTTGGTCGTGTCGACGACAGGGCGCCACGTGCGGCCCTGCACGTTGGCATAGGTGGCGGCGGTCGCGGCGATCATGTCGCGCACGCTGGACGCCTTGACCAGCCCGGAGCGGGCCGCCAGCACCTGGCCCCAATACTGGGTCTGGCCCTCGTACACCCACAGCAGGCTGTTTTCCAGCGGTGTGTTGAAATTAGGCACGTCCTGGCCTTTGGGCCGGCGGAACTTGCCGTTCCACGAGTGCGTGAACTCGTGCGGCAGCAGGGTGCGCACGGCCTCGGTCTTGCTCCACTCGGTGAAGTAATTGCTCTTGACGCCGTTCTCGCTGGACTGGTGGTGCTCGCGGCCCACGCCACCGAACTCCTCCGACAGCGCGAACAGGAAATCGTAGTGCGTGTAGTGCTGCGAGTCGAACAGCTTGTAGGCCTGCTTCACCAGCGCGCGGTGCAGCTCGATCTGTTCCGGCTTCGCTTCCAGCGCCTCGGCGGTGTCGGCCACGATGTTCAGGCGGACGGGAACTTTCGCGCCAGGGTCGAGGTCGAACCGCTTGAAGTAGCGCCCCGCAAACAGGGGCGAGTCGATGAAGGTTTCCAGGTCGGTCGTCTTGAACTGGATCTCGTCGCCCGTGCGCTGCGCCGTTTCCAGCGCCGTGCCGTACTGCCAGCCGGCCGGCAGGGTCAGCGTGGTCTGGATCGGGATGCGGCGCGTGTGGTAGCCGGCCGGGTACATCGTCATCGACTGCCACTGGATGCCGAGAATGTCCGGCGTTACGGCGATGCGGCCCTGGCTGCTCTCGGTAGGCGACAGGTGCTGGTATTCCACTTCGAGCGCCTGCGCATCCTTCGGCACCTCGACCTGGAATGCATACACGTTGAGCGGATCGCGTTTCCATGCCACCGGCTTGCCGTTGGCCGATACCTTCAGCCCGGCCAGCTGGTGCAGCGCGCCCGTCGGGCCGTGCTGGGCCGTGACCCATTGCGGGTACAGCAGGGTCAGCTTGCCGGGTTTGACGGGAATGGTTTCATGGATGCGGAAGATGTTGCGGGCCGTGTCGGAGGCATCGATCTTCATCCGGATGGTGCCCGGGTAGGGCTGGTCCAGCGAAGGCGGCAACGGGTCGGCCTTGGCGCAGAAAGCGCCGGCCAGCAACAGCGGCAGGATCGCTGCGCGCGGAACGGAAGACAGGGGCATGAGACGTGGTTTCAGAGTGTCCGAGGCGGCGAGTGTAGCACGTGGGAAATCTGAAATGTTTCAAAAAGTAACACCCAAATTTTTCGAAAAAAATCTCTTGAAACGTGTTTCGGGCGACCGTATATCGGATCCAGCGGTTGCCCAGACGGGGACCGCGGTTCAGAAGGTGGCCGTGATCGCAGCGATGCCGCTGTGATTGCCAACTGCCTTCCGGTATCGCTTAACTTTGAAAGGATATCCATCATGCGTACTTTTGACCTGACTCCGCTGTACCGTACCGCTATCGGCTTCGACCGCCTGGCACAGATGCTGAACAATGCCGAGGCTCAGCCCAGCTATCCCCCGTATAACATCGAACTCGTGTCCGAAGACCAGTATCGCATCGTGATGGCACTGGCCGGCTTCGACCGTTCGGAAATCGACATCACCAGCGAACGCGACACGCTGCACATCGTCGGCCGCAAGCAGAAGGATGGCAACGAACGCACCTATCTGCACCGCGGTATCGCGGCCCGCGATTTCGAGCAGCGCTTCCAGCTGGCGAACCATGTCAAGGTAACGGGCGCCTCCTTCACCAACGGCATGCTCACCATCGACCTGGTGCGTGAAGTGCCCGAAGCGCTCAAGCCGCGCAAGATCGCCATCGACGGCGTCATGAACTCCGACGTTCCCGCCATCGAAGAGCAGCGCGCGGCCTGACAGGCGATGAGCCCGGGGCCGGCAAGGCCCGGGCCACGCGGACGCGGCGTTCTGCCCCCCGCATGGGGTAGCGGCCGCGTCCACCGCCAGCCGATCCGTTCGGCTGCAGTGATTCTCTGATCGACTCGTTTTATGCACCCGCGGTCGCCCGCATGGGGGCCGCACCCATATCGCTTAATGAAAGGATATTGAAAATGCGTACCTTTGACCTTGCTCCTCTGTACCGTACCGCCATCGGCTTCGATCGCCTGGCCCAGCTGCTGAACAACGACTCGCAGCCCAGCTATCCGCCGTACAACGTCGAACTGGTCGGCGAAGACCAGTACCGCATCGTGATGGCGCTGGCCGGCTTCGACCGTTCCGAGATCGACATCACCAGCGAGCGCGATTCGCTCGTCGTGGTGGGCCGCAAGCAGAAGGAGGCCGTCGAGCGCACCTTCCTGCACCGCGGTATCGCGGCACGCGACTTCGAACAGCGCTTCCAGCTGGCCAACCACGTCAAGGTGTCGGGCGCGTCCTTCAACAACGGCATGCTGACCATCGACCTGGTGCGGGAGGTGCCGGAAGCGTTCAAGCCGCGCAAGATTGCCATCGACGGCGTCGGCGCCAATGTCACGGCGCTCGACGAGAAGCGCGTCGCGGCATAATGTGACGACAGCGGGCCCCGGTCCGCTGACCAGGCGGTAACCGCAGTACCAGGCCGGGGCGACCCGGCCTTTGTGCGTCTGGACGCTGGCAACGCGCAGGCCGGCGTGCGGCGCCGCCGCCACGTCGCTGGCGCGATTAAGGGGCCGCTAAGCTTGAAGCCTCATATTGTTGACATCGATAACCTGATTCAAGTGGAGTACAGCGATGAGCAAGAATACTGTTGTCTCGATGACGATGAAGCGCCTGGTGCTGACGCTGTGCGCGGTCGGCGTGCTGGGTGCCGGCGCAGCGATAGCAGTACAGCACAACAGCAAGGCGCAAGCCGCGCCCGCCGCCGCGCCGGTGGCGAGCAACGCGGCGCCGACGGCTGCCGTGCCGGCCAACGCGGCCGCGGGCGCCCCGGCGCCCACACCGGCGCCGATGATCGCCTTGCCCGACTTTAGCGTCATCGCGTCGCGCAACGGTCCCGCCGTCGTCAACATCAGCACGACCGGGCGGGTCCGCACCGGCTACGAGAACCGCGCCGAGCCGTTCGCCGACGACCCGTTCTTCGAATTCTTCCGCCGCTTCCAGGGCCCGCAACGCGGCGGTGGGGGCCGCGAGGTGCCCAGCCATGGCGTCGGCTCCGGCTTCATCGTCAGCGCCGACGGCATCATCCTGACCAATGCCCACGTGGTGCGCGATGCCAGCGAGGTGTCCGTCAAGCTGGCCGACCGGCGCGAGTTCCGCGCCAAGGTGCTCGGTTCCGATCCGAAGACGGACGTGGCGGTGCTGAAGATCGATGCGAAAAACCTGCCGGTCGTGCCGCTGGGCCGCTCCACGGAGCTGAAGGTGGGCGAATGGGTGCTGGCGATCGGTTCGCCGTTCGGCCTGGAGAGCACCGTCACGGCCGGCGTCGTCAGCGCCAAGGGCCGCTCGCTGGACGAGGGCAGTGTGCCGTTCATCCAGACCGACGTGGCCGTCAATCCCGGCAACTCCGGCGGCCCGCTGTTCAATACCAAGGGCGAAGTGGTCGGCATCAACTCGCAGATCTACAGCCAGACCGGCGGCTACCAGGGCCTGTCGTTCGCGATCCCGATCGATCTCGCAAACCGCATCAAGGACCAGATCGTCGCGACCGGCAAGGTGGTGCATGCGCGCCTGGGCGTGACGGTGCAGGAAGTGAACCAGAGCTTTGCCGACTCGTTCGGCCTGGCCACGCCCGAAGGCGCGCTGGTGGCGAACGTCGAGCCGGGCAGCCCGGGCGACCAGGCCGGCCTGAAGCCGGGCGACGTGATCCGCACCGTCAACGGCCAGAAGATCGTGGCCTCGGGCGACCTGCCCGCACTGGTGGCGCTGGCCAAGCCGGGCGACCAGGTGACGCTCGACGTCTGGCGCCAGGGCAAGGCCGTCAGCTTGACGGGCAAGCTGGGCAACGCCAACGCGCGTGCGGTGGCCAGCACCGACGAGCGGGCCCCGGCCGACAAGCTGCGCCTGGGCCTGGCCCTGCGGCCGCTCGATCCGCTGGAGCGGCGCCAGACCGGCCTGCCTGCCGGCCTGGTGATCGAGGATGCCGGCGGCGCGGCCGCCAGCGCCGGCGTGCAGCCGGGCGACGTGCTGCTGTCCGTGAATGGCCGCACGGTGACGTCGGTGGAGCAGGTGCGCGACGTGGTGGCCCGTGCCGACCGTTCGGTGGCGCTCCTGATCCAGCGCGGCGAGGAACGCATTTTCATCCCGGTCCGCCTGGGTTGACCGCCGTTCGGCTACACTGCGGTGCAATGCCGCCGTCCGGCGCAACGGGCGGCGGCCAATGAGTACAGAAAGGAATGGTATGCGGCTGTTGCTGGTGGAAGACGATGTGATGATCGGTGAAGTGGTACTGGACCTGCTCCGGGCCGAGCATTACGCCGTCGATTGGGTCAAGGACGGCGCGATGGCCGATACGGCGCTGCAGACGCAGACCTACGACCTGGTGCTGCTGGACCTGGGCCTGCCGCGCAAGGACGGCCTGGAAGTGCTGCGCTCGATGCGGGCGCGCAAGGAACTGACGCCGGTTCTGGTGGCCACGGCACGCGACGCCGTCGAACAGCGCATCGCCGGCCTGGATGCGGGCGCCGACGATTACGTGCTCAAGCCCTACGACCTGGACGAACTGCTGGCGCGCATCCGCGCGCTGCTGCGCCGCTCGGCCGGCCGGGCCGAACCCGTGTTCGAACACAAGGGCGTCTCGATCAATCCGCAAACGCGCGAGGTGCTGGCGGGCGGCCAGCCCGTCAACCTGTCCGCGCGCGAATGGGCGGTGCTGGAGGCGCTGATCGCGCGGCCCGGCATCGTGCTGTCGCGTGCCCAGCTGGAGGAAAAGCTGTACAGCTGGAAGGATGAAGTCAACAGCAACGCGGTCGAGGTCTACATCCACGGCCTGCGCAAGAAGCTGGGCAGTGAACTGATCCAGAACGTGCGCGGGCTGGGCTACATGGTGCCGAAAGTATGATGCCGAAGGTCAGCGTCTCGCACTCGTTGCGCGGCCGGCTGCTATGGTTCCTGCTGGCAGCCATCACGATGGCCGCGCTGGCGCAGGCGATGATCGCCTACCGCAGCGCGCTGCACGACGCCGACCAGATCTTCGACTACCACATGCAGCAGATGGCGCTGGCGCTGCGTTCCGGCGCGCCGCTGGCCAACTCCGTGCACGGCCCCAGCGCCGATCCGGGCAACGACGACATGGTGGTGCAGGTCTGGACGCCGGACGGCATCCAGGTATTTCGCTCGATCTCGCGCGCCGAGCTGCCGCAGCGCGCCGTGCTGGGCTTCTCCAACGTCAAGGCCAAGGGCACGACGTATCGCGTGTTTTCCGTCCAGACCAGCAACCAGACGGTGCAGATCGCCCAGGACATGGCCGTGCGCAAGCGCATGGCCGGGGCGCTGGCACTGCGCACCGTCGGCCCCATCGCGATGATGGCGCCGGTGCTGATGCTCGTGGTCTGGTGGGTCGTCAGCGGTTCGCTGGCGCCGGTGGCGCGGGTGCGGCGCCAGGTCGCGTCGCGCCAGGCGGACGACCTGTCGCCCGTGTCGGAATCGGACCTGCCGGACGAGGTCAAGCCCTTGGTGCATGAACTGAACCTGCTGTTCGGCCGCGTGCGCACGGCATTCGACGCGCAACAGCACTTCGTGGCCGACGCCGCCCACGAGCTGCGCTCGCCGCTGGCGGCGCTCAAGCTGCAGGTGTTGAGCCTGGAGCGGGCGGAGGACGCCGGCGCGCGCGCCGTCGCCATCGGCCGTCTCACCGCCGGCATCGAGCGTGCCACGCGCCTGGTCGAACAGCTGCTGGTACTGGCCCGCCAGGAAGCGGCCGAGGCGAAGCTGGAGCCCGTCAACCTGACCGACCTGGCGCGCCGCACCTTGGGCGACATGGCCAACGCGGCCGCCACGCGCGAGATCGACCTGGGCCTGCACGAGGCCGACGAGGCCGAGGTGCGGGGGCAGGGCGACGCGCTGCTGGTCCTGCTGCGTAACCTGGTCGACAATGCGCTGAAATACACGCCGGCCGGCGGCACGGTGGACGTATCGGTGCGAGCCGGCACCAACGGCGCGGGCGCCGCGCTGGTGGTCGAGGACAGCGGTCCCGGCATCTCGCCGGAAGAGCGCGAGCGCGTGTTCAACCGCTTCTACCGGGTGCCGGGCAGCACGGCCACGGGCAGCGGACTGGGCCTGGCCATCATCAAGGCCATTGCCGAACGCCATGGCGCCACCCTGACCCTGGACCAGTCCGCCCGGCTCGGCGGCTTGCTGGTGCAGGTGGCGTTTCCCGCCGCGCCGGCAAGCACCGGCAAGCCTGGCGCCGGCGCCAAGGCCCCTGCAGCGTGAACCCCAGGTCGGCTAGAATGTCGTCATTGACATTCAGCCAACAGGGCAGCGCATGAAGAAAATCGGTTTCTCGGGCACTCTGGACCCGATCACGAACGGCCATATGTGGGTGATCGGCGAGGCCCGCTCGATCGCGCAGGAAGTGGTCGTGTTCTTGTCGGAGAATTCGACCAAGCAGCCCAGGTTCTCCGCCGAGGAACGCCGCGCGATCGTGCTGGAAAGCTGCGCCGAGCGCCAGTGGGACAACGTGCAGGTCGTCATCGTCAAGAGCGACTACACGGCGCGGGTGGCGCGCAAGCACGGCATCGATTACCTGATCCGCGGCATCCGCACGACGGCCGATTTCGACTACGAGAACCTGATCCAGCAGACCAACGTGGAAGTGATCGGCGGCGCCAAGACGCTGTTCGTGATGCCGCCGCGCGACCTCGGCTCGGTCAGCTCCAGCTTCGTCAAGGCGCTCGAAGGCCCCGTCGGCTGGAACTGGACGATGAAGAAGTTCGTGCCCGGTCCCGCCTACCGCTCCTGGATCCTGGACTGGCTGCACAAGGAGTGGTTGTCGCTGTGGCCGGCCGGCGACGACGCGGCGGCCGCCAACGCGCAGGCCTGGTTCGCGCGCATGACGGGCGCGGATGCCTACGGCGGCGCCGAACGCCATTATCACAACCTCGATCACCTGGTTCACGGCCTGGCCGAGATCCGGGCCTGGAGCGCCAACACGCGGCCGGACAAGCGCGACATCGACATCGTGCGCGCCGCCTTCTGGTTCCACGATGCCGTGTATGCGCATGGCGCGGCCGACGGCGTCTCGAACGAGGAAGCCAGCGCGCGCCTGTGGCTGGGCAGCGGCTTGGCGGCGGACGCGGCGATGGCCGACGAGGTGGCGCAGCTGATCCGCGCCACCGATCATTTCCAGGGCGGCGCGGTCAGCCACCCGCTGAAGGACATCATGCTGGGCGTGGACCTGGCGATCCTGGGCCAGGACGAGGAGGTGTATGGCCACTACGCGCGCGGCATCCGCGCCGAGTACGGCCACTTCCCGGACGAGCATTACAACAGCCAGCGCGGCCAGGTCCTGGCGCACCTGCGCAGCAAGGCCGAGCAGCGCCAGTTGTACGTCGACCGCTGGTTCGCCGACCAGTACAACGAACTGGCCATCGTCAACATGACACGCGAGCTGGCCATGCTGGGCAGCTAGCAGCACCGGGATTCACGATGGCGAGGGTCTGTCCCGGCACGGGACTGACCCCGAAGTTCGCTCGTGTTGCGCCAAAGCGTCCGATCGACTTCAGGGTCAGTCCCCATGCGGGGACAGTCCCCATGCGGGGACAGACCCGGTACTAGAACCGGTTCCAGTTATTGCGCCGATGCTCGGTAGCCTCCTTCATCAGGTGCCCGGCCCGCGTCGGATCGCCCACCGTCAGCGCCAGCTCCTGCAACGCCGGCGGATACTCGTGCTCCGCCGCTTCCTCCAGCAGGGCCATGCCCCGGGCTGCATCGCGCGGCACGCCGTCGCCCTCGCGATAGGCGTACGACAGCAGGAACATCGCATGCGCATTGCCCAGGTCGCTGGCCAGTTGCAGCCAGCGTGCCGCCACGGCCGCGTCGCGCGGCACGCCGTCGCCGTTCTTCGCCATCAAGCCGAGCCGTAGCGCGGCTTTCGCCTGACCACCTTCGGCCGCTTGCTGGTACCACGGCCACGCGGCCGCAACGTCGGTGGCGACACCCGGCGCTGGAGTCCGATACAGCTCGCCCAGATGATAGGCCGCCTGGGCATCGCCCGCCTGCGCGGCCTGGCGCAGCAGGCGTTCGGCATCACCCCGTGCGGCCGGGCGGGCGCGGTACAGGATGCCCAACTCGCGCTGCGCCACGGGCAAGCCCTGCGCCGCCAGCCGTTGCAGCTGCTGTTCGGCCGCCGCGTCGGCACGCTGTGCCGCCGTCATCGCCAGCGCCTCGATCTGGGCAGAGGAGGGCGGCGGCTCATGCCGGCAGCCGGTCAGTACGAATGCCGCAAGCAGCGCCGGCAGCGCTTGGCGCAGGCGCATCACTTGGACAGGTCGATGCTGTACTTGGCGAAGCCATTGGCATCGAGCCCGCCCTCGGCCGTGACGGCGGCGATGCCGCTGGCCCGCGCCAGCGCCAGGTGGCCCGGCGCCGAGCGCAGGATCACCGGCCCGGCCGTCGCCACCTTGGCGAACGACCAGCTGCGCGCGCTGCCGTTGGCGGCCAGTGTGACCTTGCCGGTTGCCTTGCCGAGCTTCTGCAGGTAGTTGCTGACCACCGCCTGGTTGGCGTCCGGCGACTTGATGATGGTCTTGCTGCCGTCGATGCCGGGCACGTTGCCGCCGCCGCCGGCGCGGTAGTCGTTGGTGGCGACGATGAAGTCGTCCGTGTCCGCCACCGGCTTGCCCTGGTAGACCAGGTTGACGATGCGGCTGCCGGCCGGCTTCGTCACGTCGATCTGGTACGTCAGCGCGTTGTTCTCGGCATAGAACACGTCATAGTTGTAGATCGTGCCGTAGCTCGGCACCAGGTCCTGCTCCGCCGTCCTGGCCGGGTCGATCTGGCCGAACTGCTTGGCGGAAGCCTCCAGCCACGCCTTCAGGTCGGTGCCCTTGATCTTCACGGCCTGCAGGTTGTTGTTGCTGTACAGATAAAGGTCGCCGGGGTTGCGCACCTGCAGGCCGACCGGGGCGGCCGCGCTGGCGCCCGGCGCCACGTCGGTAAAGTCCGATGGCCCGTTGCGGCCGGCCTTGAACGGCGCGCTGCACGAGATCACGGGGATGTTCTTGTAAGTGGACAGCAGCGGATCGGTCGACGTGGCGATGAAGTTCTTTACATAGTCGATCTGCGCCTGGTTCACCAGCTGGATGGCCGAGACGTCGCCGACGAGTGCGAAGTAGGACGACATTTCGAAGTCCGTCGTCACGCCCAGCGGCTGCTTGGCGTAGGCGATGGTGTCCGCATGTTCCTTGGCGACCAGCGTGGCGATGGCCGGATCGGCCTTCACCAGCGTCGTGCCGTCGGTGTACTTGAAGCCGCGCGATTCCACGCTCGTCTTGGCCGGCTGCGTGACCCACTTGCCGCCCTGGTAGACCATCGTCATCTTGATGATGCCGAGGCGCCGTCCCCAGCTCTGCGCCATTACCGTAGGCACGCCGTTGACGAAGCCGTTGACGGCATCGACGTTCGCGCTGGCCGGCAGGGCCACCAGCGACGGGTCGAGCGCGGGCGCGCCCGTCTCCTTCCCTTTCGGGAAGACCAGGTGCGAGTGGCCGATCATCAGCGCGTCGATGCCCGTGCCGGCCAGGTGGTAGCTCTGGTTTTCCATCTTCGGGCTGTACGGGCTGGGATCGAGGCCGCCATGCGACAGTGCCACGATCACGTCCGCGCCTTTCGCGCGCAGCTCCGGAACGTACTGCTGCGCCACTTCCTTCGCCCCGCTGACGGCCACCTTGCCGGCCAGGTTCTTCTGGTCCCACTCCAGGATCTGCGGCGGCACGAAGCTCATGATGCCGAGCTTGAACTGTACCTCCAGGCTGCTGCCGTCCGGCGCGGTCGCCTTGAAGGTACGGGGCAGCACGGCATACGGCTGGAAGATCGGCTTGCCGCTGGCGACGCCGGTTACATTGCTGAGCACCAGCGGGAAGGCCGGCGCGCCGCAGGTGCCGGCCGGCTTGGCGACGCCTGGGATATTGAAGTCGGTATTGGTGACTTGCGCCAGGAACGGCAGGCCGTAGTTGAATTCGTGGTTGCCCATGCCGCCGCCGTCGTACTTCAGCGCGTTCATCGCCTTGTGCACGGCCAACGTGCCGGAGCAGGGCACGGGATTGGTCACGGCCTGCAGGTCGGCCAGCAGGGTGCCCTGGATGACGTCGCCATCGTCCAGCAGCACGTTGTTCGGGTTTTCCGCGCGCGCGGCCTGGATCAGGGTCGAGGTGCGCTCCATGCCCAGGCTCGTATCCTCGGCCAGGGAGTAGTAGTTGTAGCTGAGGACATTCGAATGCAGGTCGGTGGTTTCCAGCAGTGCGAAGGTGACCGTTGTGCCATCCGGGATCTTCGCGGCCGCCGGCGGCTGCGGCGTCGGCTCGGCCCAGTTGCTGTCGTTGCTGCCGCAACCGACCAGCCCGGCCGCCATCAATGCCGCCACCATTACCTGATTCGTCTTCATATAACTCCTGTCGGGGAAAAATTAAACGGCGAATGTACCGGGCCGGTATGACACGGCCATGACAAAACAAGAAGCCCCGCGCTGCCGGGGTGGCGGGCGGGGCTCGGTAAAAAGTTGCTGGAAAAATGGGGTCTGTCCCCATTTTCCCGGCAACGATCAGAACTTGACGTGCAAGCGCGCGAAGTAGGAAGCGCCGTTCAGGCCGAACTGCACGCTGTCGTACTTGAAGCCGTTGTCCGTCTCGTCGGGGTTCTGCGAGGTCGGCTTGACGTTGAAGATATTGTTGCCGCCCACGGTGATCTTGGCGTTCTGGCTGATCGTGTACGTGACCGACAGGTCGGCCGACGTCTTCGCCTCGTACTTCAGGTTCGGCACGCCGGCCGCGGTGCCGCTGAAGGTGCCCAGGGTCTGCGGGCCGAAGTGGACGATGCGGAAGTCCGTCTCGACCGGGCCGGTGATGTAGTCGAAGCCCAGCGTGGCCTTGCGGCGCGGGCCGCCCTGTTCGATGAACAGGCGCTCGCGCTCGGACAGCAGCACGTCCTCGTAGCCGGCCAGCGAAGCGGGAGCGTGGATGCCGTCCACTTCCGTCTTGCTGAAGTTTGCCGCCAGGAAGGTGGTCAGGCGGTTGCCCAGGACGGTGCTCTTGTGCGAGACCGTCAGGTCCAGGCCCTGCGTCTTGGTGTCCACCGAGTTGACGAAGAACTGGGCCTGGCCCACGCCCAAGGTGGACAGGCGCGCCGCCAGCTCAGGATAGTTGTCGGCATCGAAGCGGCCGGACAGCACGATGCGGTCCTTGATCTTGATGTGGTACAGGTCGGCCGTGACGGACAGTGCATCCGTCGGCGTCCACGTGGTACCCAAGGTGAAGCTGCGCGACTTCTCTTCCTTCAGGTCCGGAATGCCGGCCAGCCGGGCGACGGCGCCGCCGTTCGGCGCCAGCACCACGTCGGTCGGCACGCCGCCGATGAAGTCCGTGAACGTCGACGAGAAGTAGGCCTGCTGCAGCGACGGCGCGCGGAAGCCCGTGCTGGCCGAGCCGCGCAGCAGCGTGGACGGCGCCAGGCGGTAGCTGCCGGCCAGCTTGCCGGTGACGGTGGAGCCGAAGTCGCTGTATTTTTCCCAGCGCACGGCGCCCTGCAGCTTGGTGTCGGCGTTCAGGTCCGCTTCCAGGTCCAGGTAGGCGGCGGTGCTGTGGCGGCGCGCGTTGGTGATGTCGCCCGGCTGGAAGCCCGGGAAGCCCTGGCTGCCCGCATTGCCGCCGGTGCCCACGCCATCGGCGTCGATGTAGGAACCTGGCTCGCCGGCGAAGATCTTGTACTTCTCGACGCGGTACTCGGCGCCGAACGCCACGTTCAGGCCATTGCCGACCATGCCTTCGAAGTAGCGGTTGAAGTCCAGGTTGGTGGTGTACTGGGCGAACGAGAAGCCGCCCGCGTCGAACGAGGACGGGCTGATGCCGCGACCGCCGGCCAGCAGGTCGGCGTTGGCGATGGAGGCGTTCAGCGTGTTGGCGATGTCGTAGCGCAGGCGGTTGTAGCCGTAGGTCTGCGACAGGTCGCTGTTCCACTCGCCCAGCTTGGCGCGGTGGCCCAGGATCACGTAGCGGTCGTCCAGGTCGCCGTTGATGAAGGGAACGAAGCCGTCCGGGTACATCGCGGCGGAATTGCGCGACGGGATGTCGTCCGTGCCGACGCCGCCGCGGCCGAAGGCGGCCGACGAGGCGTCGCGCGTCTGCACGCCGCCGGTGAAGTAGAAGCGGCCCGAGTTGCCGGACACGCCGGTCGGGATGTCGCCGTTCACGTACAGGGTCTTGTTCTTGGTCTTCGAGTCGCCGATGATGCGCGGGTTGTCCGGCTCGGAGCGGTCGGAGCGGCCGCGGTCCAGGTATTCACCGGTGACGCCGACGACACCGCCGGCCAGCGCGAAGCCGCAGTAGGCCGAGGCCAGGTAGTTCTTGCCGTCGCCGGCCGAGTACTGGCCGTAGCCGGCCACCGCTTCGCAGCCGATGCTGCGTTTCAGGCCGATGTCCATCACGCCGGCGATGGCGTCCGAGCCGTATTGGGCGGCGGCGCCGTCGCGCAGCACCTGCACGTCCTTGATGGCCAGCATCGGGATCGCGTTCATGTCCGTGCCCGTGTTGCCGCGGTTGCGCGCGCCGAACAGGTTGACCAGCGACGAGGTGTGGCGGCGCTTGCCGTTCACCAGTACCAGCGTCTGGTCCGAGCCGAGGCCGCGCAGCGCGGCGGAGTCGACCAGGTCGGCGCCGTCCGCGCCGGTCTGGCGGGTCGAGTTGAAGGACGGCGAGATATTGGTCAGCGTCTGCGACAGGTCGAACTGGCCGCCCCGCTCGGCCGCGGCCGACAGCGGAATCACGTCGACGGGCGAAACGGTATCGGTGGCGGAGCTGGTGGCGCGGCGCGAGCCCACCACGTTGACGACCTGGATCGCGGACTGCGCGGGCTGGACCGCGGTCGGGGCGGTGTCGGTGGTCTGCGCGTGCGCGCCAGCGGCGGCGAGCAGGGCGCTGCCATACAAACTCAACAGGACTGCCTGGCAAACCGGGCGCAGGGCAGGACGGATCTTGGCGTTGGTCGAAAACACGAGGTCGCTCTCCGAGGGAAAAAAACGATTCTAATCGTCAGCCCCGTCGTTGCACTACGACCAATTTTCCGATTGTGACAATTTTGCACAAAGTACTTATTTACAACCGTGCCGGCCCGAAGCTAGTATAGATTACCGCCGTTGTGCGCTCAGCCTTGAAGCGGCCTCCTGGACATATTCCGCCGCGCCGCCGACCAGCAGTCGGTCGCCATGCCATACCGTCCTTATCAGGCAGGGCTGGCCCAGGCTGGCGCCCTGGAAAATCCGCAGCGACTTCCCCAGCAATACAGTCAGCGCCCCGGCCGCGACGCCCGTCGCGCTGTCTTCCTTGCCGCCCGGCGGATGATTGAAATTGCGGCCTTCCAGCGCGCCATCCGGCCGTTCGCACCACGCATAGACGCCGTTGATGCCATGCGCCTTGCCCCAGGCCTGGATCGTGGCCAGGTCGGGTTGGAGCGCCTGCAAGCGTGCGGGATCGGCAACCTGCAGCAGCAGCTTCGGACTGCCGACCGAGGCGACGGCGGGCGGCGCCACCAGCGCGATGCCGGGAACCAGGTGGGCCGGCAGGTCGTCCGGCAATGGCAGCGGTGCCGTGGGCAGCGGCACCAGCTCGACGTAGACGTCGTCGTCCTGGCGCTGCAGCACCAGGCGCTGGCCGCCCAGCGCCGTGCGCACGGACAGCGGGCCCGGCGCCGTCTCGAGCAGCACGCGTGCCGCCGCCAGCGTGGCATGCAGGCACAGCGGGCTGCGCGCGTGCGGATAGTAAAAGTCCAGTGTCACGCCGTCGTCCGTGTCGAGGAAGACGCAAGCGCCGACGCCGCTGGAGCGAGCGAGGACCTGGCGCTCGTCCACGCTGCTGCGATCGCCGCGCAGCACGAGGGCGGCATTGCCCTGGCCGGGACGGGTGCCAAAGCAGAGCAGTTCAGTTCGATGTGGGGTCATGGCCACAATCATACCGTCGCGCGCGACAAGGCCGGGCTGCGCGTTATAATACTGTACGTTTATACAGTATCGCACGCGGATTCCCAGCCATGGCCCAGTTCACCACCTTGCCCGCCTACGCGGAGCTGTTTTGCATGACGAATTTTTCGTTCCTGCACGGCGCCTCGCATGCCGAGGAGCTGGTGGCGCGCGCGATCCAGCTCGACTACACGGCGCTGGCGATCACGGATGAATGCTCGCTGGCCGGCGTGGTGCGCGCCTTTGGCGAAGCCAAGGCGGCGGGGTGGGACCAGAACCTGCTGATCGGCAGCTGGTTCCGGCTGACCCATCCGGACGGCAGCCATGCGCTGTCGCTGCTGGCGCTGGCGCGGAACCGCAATGGCTACGGCAACCTGTCCGAGATGATCACGCTGGGGCGCACGCGCGCGCAGAAGGGCAGCTACCTGCTGCATCCGGAGGATTTCGCGGCGCCGCCGCCGGAGCGCTCACACCTGCGCGGCATGCCGGACTGCCTGCTGATCCTGCTGCCCGACTATCCGGCCTGGGACGTGGCGGAGGTGGACCGCCTGCACCGCCAGGCCGCCTGGATGGCGGCCACGTTCGCGGGGCGGGCGTGGCTGGGCCTCGTGCTGCTGCAGCGTGCGTTCGACGAAGGCCACCGCCTCAGCATCGACGAGGTGGCGCTGCAGCACGGCCTGCCCGTCGTGGCGGCGGGGCAGGTGTGCATGCACGTGCGTTCGCGCAAGCCCTTGCACGACACCCTGACGGCGGTGCGCCTGGGCAAGCCGGTGTACGAATGCGGCTACGACCTGGCGCAGAACGCGGAGCAGCACCTGCGCTCGCGCCTGCGCCTGGCCAACGTCTATCCGCCGCAGGCGCTGGCCGAGACGGTGCGCATCGCCGCCCAGTGCAGCTTCTCGCTGAAGGAACTGCGCTACGAATATCCCCATGAGCTGATCCCGCCGGGTCACACGCCGTCCTCCTACCTGCGCCAGGAGACCTATATCGGCGCCCACGTGCGCTTCCCGCAAGGCGTGCCGGGCAAGGTGCAGGAGCAGATCGAGAAAGAGTTGGCACTGATCCAGGAGCTGGAATACGAGTTCTTCTTCCTGACGGTATACGACATCGTGCGCTTTGCCCGCGGCCAGGAGATCCTGTGCCAGGGGCGCGGCTCGGCCGCCAACTCCACCGTCTGCTACTGCCTGGGCATCACGGAAGTCAATCCGGCCGAAAGCAGCATGCTGATGGGCCGCTTCATCTCGCGCGAGCGCGACGAGCCGCCCGATATCGACGTCGACTTCGAGCACCAGCGCCGCGAAGAGGTAATCCAGTACATCTACGCGAAATATGGCCGGCACCGCGCGGCGCTGGCCGCCACCGTGATCTGCTACCGCCCCAAGAGCGCGCTGCGCGACGCCGGCAAGGCGCTCGGCGTGGACCTGGCGATCGTCGAGAAGGTGGCCAAGTCGCACCACTGGTTCGACAGCAAGCACGAGCTCCTGAACCGCTTCGCCGAATGCGGCCTGGACCCGCACTCGCCGATGGCGCACCAGTGGGCCAGCCTGGCGCAGCGGCTGCTGGGTTTTCCGCGCCACCTGTCGCAGCACGTGGGCGGCTTCGTCATCGCCCAGGATAAATTGTCGCGCCTGGTGCCGATCGAGAACGCGACGATGAAGGACCGCAGCGTGATCCAGTGGGACAAGGACGACCTGGAGGAGCTGGGCCTGTTGAAGGTGGACGTGCTGGCGCTGGGCATGCTGTCGGCGCTGCGGCGCGCGCTGCACCTGATCGGCCAGCGCCGCGGCGAGGAATTCCGCATGCAGGACATCCCGCGCGACGACGCGGCGACCTACGACATGATGTGCGAGGCCGATACGATCGGCGTGTTCCAGATCGAGTCGCGCGCGCAGATGACGATGCTGCCGCGCCTGCGCCCGCGCCGTTTCTACGATCTCGTCATCGAGGTGGCGCTGGTGCGGCCCGGCCCGATCCAGGGCGGCATGGTGCATCCCTACCTGCAGCGCCGCCTCGACCCCAGCCTGATCGATTATCCCGAAGGGCTGCACGAGGCGCTGGAGCGTACCCTGGGCGTGCCGATCTTCCAGGAGCAGGTGATGCAGGTGGCGATGATCGCGGCCGGTTTCTCGGAAGGGGAGGCCGACCAGCTGCGCCGCGCGATGGCGGCATGGAAGCGCAAGGGCGGCATGGACAAGTACCGCGGCCGCATCATCGCCGGCATGACGGAGCGCGGCTACGACATCGAGTTCGCCGAGCGCATCTGCGAGCAGATCCAGGGCTTCGGCGAATACGGCTTCCCCGAGTCGCACGCGGCCAGCTTCGCGCTCTTGACGTACGTGAGTTCATGGATCAAGTGCCACGAGCCGGCCGCGTTCCTGTGCGCGCTGCTGAACAGCCAGCCGATGGGCTTCTACGGTCCGTCGCAGTTGGTGCAGGATGCCAGGCGCCACGGCATCGAGGTGCGCCCGATCGATATCGCCGTCAGCGGCTGGGAGTCCACGCTGGAGGAAAGGGACGAGGGCGGACAGCCGGCCGTGCGCCTCGGCATGGCGCTGCTGCGCGGCATGCGCGCCGAGTCGGCCGAACGGATCGAGCAGGCCCGCGCGCTGCGCCCGTTCGCGGACGTGGCCGACCTGGCCCGGCGCGCCCGGCTCGATCGGCACGACCTGCAGGTGCTGGCCGGCGGCAATGCGCTGCGCAGCCTGGCGGGCAACCGCCGCCAGGCGCTGTGGGAAGCGGTGGGCGCGGTGCCGGACAAGGACCTGCTGCGCCCCACCACGCCGGTGGAGGAAGCGCCGCGGTTGCGCGCACCGAGCGAAGGCGACGACATCATCGGCGACTACCGTGCGCAGGGCCTGACCCTGGGGCGCCATCCGCTGGCGCTGCTGCGATCGCAGCTGCTGGCCAAGCGCTTCCTGCCGGCCGAGGTGCTGAACACGTTCGCGGACGGCCAGCTGGCGCGCGGTGCCGGCATCGTCACGGTGCGCCAGCGCCCCGGCACGGCCAAGGGCGTACTGTTCATCACGATCGAGGACGAGACGGGCAACGTCAACGTCATCGTCTGGCCCGACCTGGTCGACCAGTACCGGCGCGAGGTGCTGGGTGCCTCGCTGCTGGGCGTGTATGGCGTGTGGCAGCAGGAAGGCATCGTGCGCCACCTGGTGGCCAAACGCCTGGTCGACCTGTCTTCGATGCTGGGCAAGCTGCCCACGGCCAGCCGCGATTTTTGCTGACGGCGCACGGCCGCGCCGAATGAGGTAGCATTGCATGTCCGATAACGACCGACAGGAGGACCACCATGAACCAGCAATTGCAGGGCCAGCGTACCTTGGGATCGCTGCGCATCGCCGCCAGCACGGTCGGTGCGGGCGACAATGAAATCACCTTCACGGTCAGCGGCAGCGGCGGCAGCGAGTCCGCAACCGTGTTTGCGCCGGAGGGTGAGCTGGCCGCCTTTCATGGCAAGCTGACCGCGCTTGCCACCGAAAAATCCGCTGCCGGCGGCGGCTTCGCGATCGGGCGCGACCAGGACCGCGTCGTGTTCGACTCCAAGGGCTACGACGGCGGCCAGTACCAGTTCGTCGTCACGGTCGCCCGTGGCGAAGGTGCTTCGCCCGCGGTCGCGTTTGCCGCGCCGGTGTCCGATGCCGCCCTGGACCGGTTGGTGGCGCAAGTCGGGCAGCTTGCCAGTGCCGGTGAGGGTACGCTGGACTGGGCGGTGAGCGCTTGAACGACACGTTGGTACCGCTCGCGATCCGCTTGGCCGCGTTGCCGGACGACCTGCCGCACGTGCGCGCGCTGTTCCGTGAATATGCCGCGGGGCTGGGTGTCGACCTGTGCTTCCAGGATTTCGAGGCGGAGCTGGACAGCTTGCCCGGCAAGTATGCCTCGCCGCGCGGACGGCTGCTGCTGGCGTGGGATGGCGACGTGCCGGCCGGCTGCGTCGCCCTGCGCCCCGTCGATGCCACGCGCGCCGAGATGAAGCGGCTGTACGTGCGGCCGGCGGCGCGGGCGCGCGGCCTGGGCCGGCAACTGGCCGAGCGCATCTGCGCCGAGGCAAAGGAGGCCGGCTATCGGGCCATCTGCCTGGACACGCTGGTGACGATGACGCCGGCCGTGCGGCTGTATCGCGAGCTGGGCTTCGGACCCATCGAGCCCTACGTGTACAACCCATTGGAAGGGGTGCTGTTTCTCGGCCGCGCGCTGTAACGGACGCGGGCTGCCGAACGCTAGCGCAGGTGGTCGAACGGGCCTGGGTCGCGCACGCACTGCAGCAGCGTGGTACCGGCGCGCTGGGTGAGCTTGCGCCGTTCCGGCGAGCCGCAGACGGTGTCGAGCGTGGCCAGCGGGTAGCTCTGGCGCACCGTGCCGTCCAGCCCCAGCTGGTCGGCCTGCCCGCCGACCAGATGATCCATATGGCAGTCCTCATCGTCGCAGTAGCGGGTGCAGCCGGTGCAGGCGGTGGCCCAGCCGTCATGGAAGGCCCGGCACACATCGTAGCGGGCCGGGACCACGACCTTGAAGCCGCGGGCCTGGAAGTAGCCGCACTTGCCGTCCAGCGTGGCGAAACGGCCGACGCCGCGCTCGGCATCGGGATAGTCGAAGTCGCCCGTGTGATAAATGCCGGGCACCACCACCTTGCCCTGGCGGTTCACGGCCATCAGCTCGAAGGCATCGGCGCGCGACACCAGCGCGTAGCCCTGGCGGTTCCACTTCAGCCGGTCCAGGTACTGGCGCTTGACGTAGCGTTCGCCCGCCTGCTCGACGAAGCATGCGTCGGGCCAGTCGTCGCCGCCCTTGGGGCAGTGGGCCGCCGCAATGGCGGGCGGACCGGCCAGCAGGATGGAAAGGGTGGCCAGGCACAGCACGGCAGGACGTTTTCCAACGGCTCTCATCATTATAAAATTGGCAATTTATCGTGGGTCGACAGTATAATCCCGGCCCGGGTGCGTTGCTATTGCCATCGTCCAGTGGCCTGCGTACCGACCATTCGTTTATCGCCATCGAGGATTCCATGCGCCTTGCCGCCTTCTTGCGTTCCAGCTTTCCGGTCGCCGTACTGTCGTCATGCCTGCTTGCCGGCCCGGCGGCGGCGGCCCAGCCCGACCTCACCAATACCGCCGCGTTCGATCGCACCTGCACCGCCGTCAAGCGCAGCGTGCGCATGACGGTGCAGGAGCAGCAGGCCTTTGTGATCTGCAAGGACGTGGCGCTGGTGCAGCGTATCTGGACGTTCATCGAGCAAGGTTCGCGCGACATGAGCGGGCGCCACATTCCCCATGCCGAGATCGCGCTGGCCGTACGGGCCGAGCTGACGCATGCGCGCGACCAGCTGCGCCAGAGCCGGCAGATGCTGGAGAAGATCCGCATCCGCTCGCAGGCCGACGGATTGCTGCTGATGCCCGCGACGTGGGTGCGCGACCTGGACGGCGATGGCGAAATCAGCCATGCGGAACGCTATTTCTTTGCCATCCCGAGCCGGCGCGACAGCCCGCTGACGGTGCAGCCGCCATCGAACGACCGCGACTACTACGAACGGGAATACAACCTGAAGGCGGCGGTTCGCACCGACCAGTCCGACATCCTGTGGTCGCTCAGCTACCACTATTTCGCCGAGGCGCTGGTCGAGATGGCGCTGTCGTACCAGTACCGCGACGGCGCCAAGGCGGACCAGGCGATCTTCCTGGCCCACCCGGAGGGCATGCGGCGTGCCCATCAGTTGCTGGTGCGCGGCATCGAAACGTCCGAACGGATGCGCCTGTCGGTGCTGGCGGAGCGCGACGACGACCTGGAATGGCTGGCCAATCCGCGCCAGGTCAACACCGCGTTCCCGGTGCCGCTGGACGACGACGATTTCCGCGTCTGGGGTGAGCTGATGCGCCACCTGGTGCCGCTGGTGCGCGGCCGCACCGTGCTGCCGCTGGGCGAGAAAATGAGCGGCTCGCTGGCGGTGGTGGCACGCGTATGCCCGGAAGGGCAGGGCTTCTCGGTGCCGGCGCTGTTTGCCGATCCGCCGATGTATCCGCTGGCGTCGCTCAAGCGCGAAGCGTGGTCGAAGTACTGCCGCAAGATCGACGCCAGTCATCCGGCATCCGGCCTGAACGCCTTCGTGCAGTCGTATGCGGACAAGCCGGGGCAGACCGACAGCGCGGCGATGCGCTACCTGCGCCGCTTCCTGTGGGTCAACTGACGCCGCGGCGCTATGGCACAATGGGGCGATGGACGACTTCCGCTTCCGCCCCGCCACGATCGCCGACGCGCCCGCGCTGGGCGCGCTGGTGCTGGACCTGCTGCCCTACCTGACCATCGACCCGGAGGGCAAGGGCGCGGAGGAGTTCGTCACACATATCGACGGCGCGGCGCAGCTGCGCTACCTGCGCCAGCCGAACTTCCGCTATCGCGTGGCCACGCAGCACGGCAGGCTGGCCGGCTTCATCGCCATGCGCGACAACAGCCACCTGTTTCATCTGTTCGTCGGCCGCGCGCTGCATGGCCAGGGCCTGGGCCGGCGGCTGTGGGAGCAGGCGCGCGACGCGGCGCTGGCGGCCGGCAACCCAGGCGTTTTCACCGTCAACGCTTCCGACCACGCGCTGCCGATGTACCGCCGCTTCGGCTTCGAGCCGACCGGCCCGCGCGAGGCGCAACGCGGGATTGCCTGGACGCCGATGCGGCTGGGGTAAGTGACACCTCGTGCGGTCTCACGCAGGCCTGCGATAGAAACCGGGGCCAGTCCCTAATGCCGATAAGTTAAGGAAAATTATCAGCCAGCCGCAGACGTCTTTCCACCCAAAAGAGGAGAGCTGGGGTCAGACCCGGCGGGTCTGACCCCGGTTCTGGACCTGGGGTTGCGGGATACGCCTGCGGCCCAGTGAGTCTTGCATCCTTAACTTAGCGGCATTAGGGTCAGTCCCGCAGGGACAGACCCCAAAAAAAACGCGCCCTCCGAAGAGGGCGCGCCGCGGCCGGGTTATGGCCGAGATGGGCGGGTCATGAAACGCTCCCCGCCCGCCGGCGGCCCGCGCAGGACACAACCGGCATTCAGGGCGTCCCCGTGGTGCCGCATAGGGACGCCGGACGCGGCGGCCAATGGCCGCCCACCGTCAGCGCAGGCCTTGACGCGCGGCCGATGCGCTGGTTCCGTAGTAGCTGTGGATCTCGTTGGTCCACGCGTCGTTGGCCATGTCCGGCCAGTGATCCTTGTCGAAGCCGGGCGCCGCCTCGATGCGTTCCTTGGCGATGTTCAGGCGCAGCTGGTGGTTGGCGGTATCGAGCGCCAGCGCTTCCCAGGGAATCGCGAACAGCTTCTCGCCGATCGTCAGCACGCCGCCGGACGCCATCACGACGTAGGATATGCGGCCCGTCTGCATGTCGAGCATGATTTCCTTGACGGTGCCCAGGTGTTCGTTCTGCATATTGTGGATGTGGTCGCCGATCAGGGTGTCGGCGCCCATCAGGCGCGGGCCCGGGCCCTGGTGGCCCTGGTCGACGTAATTGCCGGCTGCATCGCGTTCATAGCTCATGTTGGCCTCCTGTTGAAATAAAGGCATTTTCCGCCCCGGTGGTGACGCTGGTCTGTTCGTTCGCGCACAGTAGGTAAGCTTGCCGAAAGACAATTTTGCTGGCCTGATGATGAAGAATCGGACCATTTAGGCTATAATTTCAATTTCCCGCATCGCGCCTCCCCGGCGCCCGATCTCGCAATGACCAAATTTGTCTTCGTCACTGGTGGCGTTGTGTCGTCCCTTGGAAAAGGGATTGCCGCCGCCTCCCTCGCCGCGATCCTCGAATCGCGCGGCCTCAAAGTCACCATGCTCAAGCTGGACCCGTACATCAACGTGGACCCGGGCACGATGAGCCCGATGCAGCACGGTGAAGTGTTCGTCACCGACGACGGCGCCGAAACCGACCTCGATCTCGGCCACTACGAGCGCTTCATCTCGACCCGCATGCGCAAGGTGAACAACTTCACCACGGGCCAGATCTACGAATCCGTGATCCGCAAGGAGCGCCGCGGCGAATACCTGGGCAAGACCGTCCAGGTGATCCCGCACATCACCAACGAGATCCAGGACTACATCCGCCGTGGCGCCGAAGGCTACGACGTGGCGCTGTGCGAGATCGGCGGCACCGTGGGCGATATCGAATCGCTGCCGTTCCTGGAGGCGGCACGTCAGCTGAGCCTGCGCGCGGGCCGCAAGAACTCCGCGTTCGTGCACCTGACCCTGGTGCCGTACATCGCCTCCGCCGGCGAACTGAAGACCAAGCCTACCCAGCACTCGGTGCAGAAGCTGCGCGAGATCGGCATTTCGCCGAACGCGCTGCTGTGCCGCGCCGACCGCGCCATCCCGGAAGACGAGCGCGCCAAGATCTCGCTGTTCTCGAACATCGAGGAACGCGGCGTGATCTCCGTGTGGGACGTGGACACGATCTACAAGGTGCCGCAGATGCTGCACGACCAGGGCCTGGACGCGATCATCTGCGAGGCGCTGGACATCGATCCGCCGCCGGCCGACCTGTCGGTCTGGTCGAAGCTGATCTACACGCTGGAGCATCCGAAGGCGGAAGTCTCGATCGGCATGGTCGGCAAGTACGTCGAGCTGACCGAGTCGTACAAGTCGCTGACCGAAGCGCTGCGCCACGCCGGCATCCATACCGAAAGCCGCGTCAACATCGAATACATCGACTCGGAAGAGATCGAGGCCAAGGGCACGGCCGACCTGGCCAAGTACGACGCCATCCTGGTGCCGGGCGGCTTCGGCAAGCGCGGCGTGGAAGGCAAGATCAAGGCGGCCCAGTTCGCCCGCGAGAACAAGGTGCCGTACCTGGGCATCTGCCTGGGCATGCAGGTCGCGCTGATCGAGTACGCGCGCCACATGGCGGGCCTGTCCAAGGCCAACTCCACCGAGTTCGAGCCGCAGACCGAGCAGCCGGTCGTCGCCCTGATCGACGAATGGCAGAACTCGGACGGCAAGGTGGAGAAGCGCGACGCCAACTCCGACCTGGGCGGCACGATGCGCCTGGGCGCGCAGGCCTGCGCCGTCAAGCCGGGCACCCTGGCGCACGAGATCTACGGCAGCGTCGTGACCGAGCGTCACCGTCACCGCTACGAGGCGAACAATCATTACCTGTCGCGCGTCGAAGAGGCGGGCCTGGTGGTGGCGGCCCGCACGCCGACGGAAGACCTGTGCGAAATCATGGAACTGCCGCGCGCAGGCGCCAACGCCCACCCGTGGTACATGGGCGTGCAGTACCACCCCGAATTCAAGTCAACGCCACGCGACGGCCATCCGCTGTTCACGTCGTTCATCAAGGCCGCGCTGGCGCACAAGAACGCCAGCGGCGTGGCCGCCAACAACGGCGTGTCGGCATCCGAAGAAGGAGCAGCAGCATGAAACTGTGTGGATTCGATGTCGGCCTGGACCAGCCGTTCTTCCTGATCGCCGGCACCTGCGTGATCGAGTCGCGCCAGATGGCGTTCGACGTCGCCGGCGCGATGAAGGAAATGACGGCCGAACTGGGCATCCCCTACATCTACAAGTCGTCGTTCGACAAGGCCAACCGCTCCTCCGGCACGTCGTACCGCGGCCCCGGCATGGACAAGGGCCTGGAAATCCTGGGCGACGTCAAGCGCGAGCTGGGCGTGCCGGTGCTGACGGACGTGCACACGATCGAGGAGATCGAGGCGGTGGCGTCCGTCGTGGACGTGCTGCAGACGCCGGCCTTCCTGTGCCGCCAGACCGACTTCATCACCGCCTGCGCGCAGTCCGGCCTGCCGGTAAACATCAAGAAGGGCCAGTTCCTGGCGCCGCACGACATGAAGAACGTCATCGACAAGGCCCGCGCCGCCGCGAAGGCGAAGGGTCTGAACGAAGACAACTTCCTGGCCTGCGAACGGGGCGCCTCGTTCGGCTACAACAACCTGGTCTCGGACATGCGCTCGCTGGCGATCATGCGCGAGACCGGCGCGCCCGTGGTCTTCGACGCGACCCACTCGGTGCAGCTGCCGGGCGGGAACGGCACTTCGTCGGGCGGCATGCGCGACATGGTGCCCGTGCTGTCGCGCGCGGCCGTGGCGGTCGGCGTGGCCGGCCTGTTCATGGAAACGCACCCGACGCCGGCCACGGCGCTGTCGGACGGCCCGAACGCCGTGCCGCTGGGCCGCATGAAGGAACTGCTGTCCACCTTGGTGCAGCTGGACCGCATCACCAAGCAGGCCGGGTTCCTCGAGAACGGCTTCGAGTAAGCTTGAAAAAGCCGGCGGATTCGCCGGCTTTTTTTATCTCCGGCTGGCGGAGCCTGTCACCACGGGTTTAAGCCGCGACCTCACGACCGCAGCACCAGCAACGCCCGGAAGTCGTTGACGTTCGTCAGCGTCGGACCCGTGATGACGCTATCCCCAAGCGCCTGGAAAAACCCATGCCCGTCGTTGTCGGCCAGGCTGTCCTGCGGCTTGATGCCCGCGGCCCAGGCGCGCGCCAGCGTATCGGGCGCGATCACCGCACCCGCGATTTCCTCCTGCCCGTCCACGCCATCCGTATCGGCGGCAAGCCCGTACACGCCCGGCGTGCCGCGCAGCGCCAGCGCGCACGCCAGCAGGAACTCCACGTTGCGTCCGCCGCGGCCCTGGCCGCGCACCGTGACGGTGGTTTCGCCGCCGGACAGCAGCACGCACGGCGGCGCGAACGGCTCCCCGCGCGCGGCCGCCTGCAGCGCGATGCCGGCCATGACCTTGCCCACGTCGCGCGCTTCGCCTTCGATGCTGTCGCCCAGGACGTATGGCGTGACGCCGGCGTCGCGCGCCACCTGCGCCGCCGCTTCCAGCGCCATCCGGGGCGTGGCGATCAGGTGTGCCTCGGCGTGCGCAAGGCGCGGGTCGGCCGGCTTGACGGATTCGCCGCGACCGCCCGTCAGCACGTCCAGCACGTGTGCCGGCAGCTCGATGCCGTAGCGGCGCACGACGTCCAGCGCGTCCGCGCAGGTGGTGGGATCGGCCACGGTCGGGCCGGAGGCGATGTCCATGGGATCGTCGCCCGGCACATCTGATATGAGCAGCGTGACGACGCGCGCCGGATGGCAGGCCGCCGCCAGCCGGCCGCCCTTGATGGCCGACAGGTGGCGGCGCACGCAGTTCATCTCGGCGATGGTGGCGCCGGATTTAAGCAGCATGGCATTGACGTGCTGCTTGTCGGCCAGCGTGATGCCATCTTGCGGCAGCGGCAGCAGGGCCGAGCCGCCGCCGGAGATCAGGCACAGCACGGTGTCGTCCGGCGTCAGGTCCTGCACCAGCGCCAGCATGCGGCGCGCCGCGTCCAGCCCGGCCTGGTCCGGCACCGGGTGTGCCGCCTCCACGATCGCGATGCGTTCGCATGGCACCGCGTAGCCGTAGCGCGTCACTACCAGGCCCTCGAGCGGGCCAGGCCAGTTCCGTTCGACGGCGCGCGCCATCTCGGCCGAGGCCTTGCCGGCGCCGATGACGAGCAGTCTGCCTTTCGGTACGTCAGGCAGCGCGGCGGGAATGCACAGGGCGGGTTGGGCGGCGGCGATGGCCGCGTCGAGCATACGGCGCAGCAGGGCGCGCGCATCGATGTCCAGGGTCGTAGTCATGGGGCGACGATAGCATTCATGGGCCCGCCAGGCCAGTGCCGGGCGTTTTGTAGTAAGCCGTTCCGCTTCCCTACAAAGCCATCCTCTGTTACCCTTGCTGCAATTTTTGCATGCGCATCACGTTGCATGTCCGACCATGCGCGTGCCCCACCGGTTTTTGTCTACCTTGGAGAAGTGTTATGAGTGCTATCGTTGATATTATCGGCCGCGAGGTGATCGACTCGCGCGGCAATCCGACCGTGGAATGCGACGTGCTGCTGGAATCGGGCGTGATGGGCCGTGCCGCGGTGCCGTCGGGCGCGTCGACCGGTTCGCGCGAAGCCATCGAGCTGCGCGACGGCGATCCGAAGCGCTACTTCGGCAAGGGCGTGCTGCAGGCCTGCGAGAACATCAACACGGAAATCTCGGAAGCGATCATGGGCCTGGACGCCAATGAGCAAGCCTTCCTGGATCGCACCCTGATCGACCTGGACGGCACCGAGAACAAGTCGCGCCTGGGCGCCAATGCGATGCTGGCCGTGTCGATGGCCGTCGCCAAGGCCGCCGCGGAAGAAGCCGGCCTGCCGCTGTACCGCTATTTCGGCGGTTCGGGTTCGATGCAGATGCCGGTGCCGATGATGAACGTCATCAACGGCGGCGCACACGCCGACAACAACCTGGACATCCAGGAATTCATGATCATCCCCGTCGGCGCGCCGACGTTCAAGGAAGCGATCCGCTACGGCGCCGAAGTGTTCCACACGCTGAAGAAGATCCTGCACAAGAAAGGCCTGAGCACGGCCGTTGGCGACGAAGGCGGCTTCGCCCCGTCGCTGGCGAACCACGAAGACGCCATCAAGCTGATCATCCAGGCCATCGAGGAAGCCGGCTACGAGCCGGGCACGCAGGTTGCCATCGGCCTGGACTGCGCCGCGTCCGAGTTCTACAAGAACGGCAAGTACGAGCTGGAAGGCGAAGGCCTGTCGCTGTCGGCGGCCGACTTCACCAACCTGCTGTCGACCTGGTGCGACAAGTACCCGATCATCTCGATCGAGGACGCGATGCACGAAGGCGATTGGGAAGGCTGGGCCACCCTGACGGCAGCGCTGGGCAAGAAGGTGCAGCTGGTGGGCGACGACCTGTTCGTCACCAACACCAAGATCCTGAAGGAAGGCATCCAGAAAGGCATCGCCAACTCCATCCTGATCAAGATCAACCAGATCGGCACGCTGACGGAAACGTTCGCCGCCATCGAGATGGCCAAGCGCGCCGGCTACACGGCCGTGATCTCGCACCGCTCGGGCGAAACGGAAGACTCGACGATCGCCGACATCGCCGTCGGCCTGAACGCGCTGCAGATCAAGACGGGCTCGATGTCCCGCTCGGATCGCATGGCGAAATACAACCAGCTGCTGCGTATCGAGGAAGATCTCGGTGATATCGCCAGCTACCCGGGGCGCGAAGCGTTCTATAATCTGAAGTAATAGAACCTTTCCGCAACTTCTTGTTCCGGCCGGTACGAACTACCGGCCGGTTTTCCTTTTATGCGTCTGATTACCCTTGCCCTGGCGGTACTGCTGCTGTTGATTCAATATCCATTGTGGCTGGGCAAGGGCGGGTGGCTGCGCGTGGCGGACCTGGAACAGCAGGTCGAGGCGGCGCACCAGAAGAACGACAGCCTGAAGAGCCGCAACGCCAAGCTCGATTCCGAAGTGCGCGACCTGAAGGACGGCACCGGCGCCGTCGAGGAACGGGCCCGCTTCGAGCTGTCGATGATCAAGCAGAACGAGATCTACGTGCAGATCCTGCGCAAGGGCCAGGACATGCCGGGCGATGGCGCCACGCCGGCGCCGCCGCCCCCGCCCGACAAGGCCAAGGACGCCAAGCCGCACTGATCCTCTTCGGAAAAACCGGTGACAGTCACAAATGGCGCTAAGTTAAGGATGTAAGACTCACAGGGCCGCAGGCGGATCCCTCAACCCCAGGCCCAAAACCGGGGTCAGACCCGCCGGGCCTGACCCCAGCTCTCCGCTGTCGGGTGCGAAGCCGTCTGCGGCAGGCTAATAACATTCCTTAACTTGGCGGCACGCTGACGGCTGGTACTGGGCCGCAACGATCCCGGCTTTGCCTACAACGGCCCACTGGCGGGGCTGGTCGCCGTCTGTGCCGGCTCCGACCTGATGCATCCGCTGGTTGCGCTCGTCACGGGCGGTGTCGCCGGCGCCATCTTTGTCGTCATGTTTAGACCGCTGGAAGATCGACGACGTGCTGGGCGTCTGGCCGCTGCACGGCCTGTGCGGCGCCTGGGGCGGCCTTGCCGCGGGCATTTTTGGCACGCATGCGCTGGGTGGACTGTCGATCCACAAGATCAGCGCCACGCCGGAGCGTCAAACAATCTGATTGCAAATGAGAATCATTCGTATTAATATGGCAGTCTAGCGCCAGCAACGTGACTGTCGGGCAGCCTCGTCCGGGTTCAGAGCCAGCATTGTCCTGACCCTTACCCTGGAACGTTATGGTTGCAAACTTCCCCCGCCGGTGCCGCATGGCGGCGCTGCTGTCCTGCGCGCTGGCGCCCCTGGCGCAAGCCGAATCTCCCGCCGCCGAGCCACTCGACACGGTCGTCATTCAAGGCCACCGCCTCGAGGAGCCCGGCACTGGCACCGTGCTGACACCGGCCGAACTGGTCCGGCGCGGCGTCACCGACATGCAGAACATGGCGCGCTACGCGCCGCTGGTCAGCGTGCCGGGCGCCGCCAGCGGCAGCGGCAACGTGTGGGACGGCGCCGGCAATACCGGCTTCAATATTCGTGGAATCGAAGGCAATCGCGTCAGCCTGGACCTGGACGGCATCGCGCTGCCCGACGCGGCGCCGAAGCCGGATGGCATGACCTTGAACGGCTTCGGCGTGGGCCGCGACTACTTCGATCCGGAAACCTTCCGCAGCGTCGAGATCAGCTCCGGCACCACGGCCGCCAAGGCCGGCACGCCGGGCCTGGGCGGTGCCGTTGCTTTCGCGACCAAGGCGCCGGAGGACTATGTCAGCGCGGCCCGGCCGGTCTACGCCGACTACAAGTTCGGCCACGACGGCGCCAGCGATATGCGCATGCATGCGCTGACCGGCGCGCTGCACAGCGGCGGCGTGCAAGCCCTGGCGGTGCTGGTGCACCGCGACGGCAGCGCGTTGGAGGCCAATGGCAGCGTGCCCGTCAACCCGGACGACTGGGATTCGGACGCGCTGCTGGCCAAGCTGGCCTGGACCCCATGGCAGGGCCACCGCTTCGTCGCCACCATCGATGCCTACCGCGCCCGTCACCGCCGCGAGTTCGACAACAAGCAGGGCGCATCCTACCCGGACGGCGCCACGCAGGACTCGCGCACCCGGCGCGATCGCGCCAGCATCGAGCACCGCTTCAGCGGCACCACGCCCTGGTTCGATACGCTGGAGAGCCGCCTGTACGTACAGCGCGCCGAGGTGGCCGACGCCACGCATGCCAGCTACGTGACCGGCAACCGGCCCTACGTGCGCGACATCGCCACCGGCTTCGAAAACGACAGCGCCGGCTTGGCCAGCACGGCCGTCAAGGCCTTCGGTGCGCACCAGCTGACCTATGGGCTGAGCGCCGAGACGGTCGATACGCGCCGCCCGTGGCGCGAGGACCGTACGGTCGTGGCGACGGGTGCGCACCAGGTCACGAACAAGAACCGCATGGCCGATACGGACACGCGCAAGTTCGCCGCCTTCGCCCGCGGCGAGCTGGCGCTGGGCGCCATCACCGTCACGCCGGGCCTGCGCTGGGACTACCGCCAGCTCGAGCCAAGGAACCTGTCGGCCTATGCCAGCGCGGTGCCGGGCGCCGCGGCCGAACTGCGCAAGGAAAGCGACGGCTACCTCACGCCCAGCCTGGCGCTTGCCTATGCGCTGCGTCCGGAGCTGACGGCCTATGCGCAGTACAGCCGCGGCACGCGGCTGCCGACGGCGGCCGAGCGCACCGGTACCTACGACTCGTTCAGCTACACGGGCGCCGGCAACGGCTATGCGGTGCTGGGCAACGCCAACCTGAAGAAGGAAACCAGCAACGCGTTCGAAGTGGGCCTGAAGGGTCGCGCCAGCCGTGCCCTCACGTTCAGCGCGGCGCTGTTCCACACCCGTTACGACAACCTGATCGAATACGCCGCGCAACCGCCCGATCCCGTCAACTACCCCACCATCACGTTCGGCCTGTACCGGCCCGAGAACGTGGGCGAGGCCCGCACCTGGGGCGCGGAGGCGTCCGCGCGCGTCGACGTCGGCCAGCTCGCGGCGGCACTGCAGGGCACCAGCCTGGCGCTGGCGACGGGCGTCCAGCACAGCAAGGCACGCAACGGCACGACGGGCGAGGAAAGCGAACTGGCCTCGACGCTGCCGCGCAAGACCAGCGCCACACTGGCGTGGGACGATCCCGGCAAGCGCGGCGGCGCTTCCGTCGCGCTGGTCCACGTGGCGGCCAAGCAGGCCAGGGCGGACGTGATCGGCGGTGCCAGCACGGCGCGCTTCGCCGTGCCGTCCGCCACCGTGATCGACCTGGCGGGCTACTGGAACGTCGGCCGCAATGCGGAACTGACGGCGGGCCTGTACAACGTCGCCGACAAACAATACTGGGACTACACGGCGGCACGTGGCCTGGCCGCCGGCACCACGGCCGCCGCACGCGCCGACATCGAGCGCATGGCCCGGCCGGGCCGCTATGCCGCCGTCACCTTCAAACTGATCTACTAAGGAGCCATGATGAACCCTCAACGACGACTGCTGCTGGCGCTGGCCGGCACCCTGGCCATCGGCAGCACGCAGGCGGCCACCCTGGCCGAGCGCTGGACCGCGCTGCGCAAGGAGCAGCCCACGCTGCAGGCGCGCGACGCCGCGCGTGCGCTCGGCACATCGGAGGCCGAGCTGCTGGCGACAAACCTCGGCAGCACCGTGACGCGGCTGCGCGACACGGACCATGCGCCGCGCGAGATCATGCGCCGCGCGCTCGACCTGGGCCGCGTGATGGCGCTGACCCGCAATGAACATGCCGTCATCGAGACCACCGGCATCGCCAGCCGCATTGCCCAGGCCAAGCAGGGCGACGGCGGCGCGCAGGATGCCGAGCGGGCCGCCCGCGAACTGAACATCGCCGGCGGCTACCTGGGCGGTCCGATCGACCTGCGTTTCCAGTTCCCGCGCTGGAAATACGCGTTCGCCGTGGTGCAGCCGGGCCGCGACGGTGCCACCAGCCGCAGCCTGCAGTTCTTCGATGCGAGCGGCGGCGCGATCCACAAGGTCTACCTGAAGGACGATGCGGCCATCCCCGTGTTCGACAAGCTGGTGGCCGAGTTCCGCCATCCGCGCCAGGATGAGCGCATGGCGATCGCGCCGGCCGCGCCAAAGCCCGCGCCGAAGCCGGACAGCGCCGTCGACGTCAAGGAATTCCAGCTGGCCTGGCAGGAGATGGGGGACGTGCACCAGTTCAACCGCATCGTCAGCGAGTTCGGCATGACGCGCGAACAGGCCTTGCGGCTCGCGCCTGCCGGTGCGGTGCGCCGCGTCGCGCCGCAGGCCGTGCGCCAACTGCTGGAGCAGGCGGCGCGCCAGCAGGTCGCCATCATGGCGTTCGTCGGCAACGGCGCGGTCACGCAGATCTACAGCGGTCGGATCGGCAAGGTGGCGGCGGGCGGCGGCTGGTTCAACGTGCTGGACCCGGACTTCAACCTGCACCTGCGCGACAGCGCGCTGCGCAGCGGCTACGTGCTGCAGCGCGCCGGCGTCACGTCCGTCGAATTCTTCGACGAAGGAGGCGATCTGGTGGTGTCGTTCTTCGGCGTGCGCGAGCGCGGCAAGCCGCAACCGCAGGGGTGGACCGAGCTGGCGGCCGCCTTGCCGGGGGCTTGATTCTCCTCGATGCCAGTGGCAATCACAGCCCGGGCTGCTTGCGCCGATGGCTCCTTTGAGTTAGCCTGAGTGCTCAAAGGAGCGAGCCATGACTGCTACCGACAACGCAAGGGCGGAACGCCGCCACTATCCCCGTCCCGGCCAGCCGGATTTCCTGCAGCTGTACCAGGAGAGCGCGCAATACCGCATCGAACTGATCCGTGAAGGAGTGCCGGCGCGTGAAGTCGGCGAGCTGTCCGCGCTGCTGGCGATGTCGAAGGAGAGCCTGCTCGATGCGCTGGGCATTGCGCGCGCCACGCTGAGCCGCAAGGTGCGCGAGAACCTGCCGCTGGCGCCGGACGAATCCGAGCGCGTGCTGGGTGTGCAGGCCCTGATCGGGCAGGTGCAGGCGATGGTGGCGGAGGCGGAAGCACCGGAAGACTTCGATGCCGCCGCGTGGATGTCGCGCTGGCTGACCACGCCGCTGGCCGCGCTGGGCGGCGCCACGCCGGCCAGCTACCTCGACACCGTGGAAGGCCAGAAATACATCGCCAACCTGCTCGCGATGGCGCAGAGCGGAGCCTATGCATGACACGCACGCTGTGGCGCATCGCGGCGGTGACGCCGCGGTACACTGCCGAGGATTTGTCCGGCAAGGGCGCCGAGAGCACGGGCGGGCGCTGGAACGCGGCCGGCACGCCGCTCGTCTACACGTCATCGAATATCGCGCTGGCGTCGCTGGAAACGCTGGCCCGCCTGGGCCTGGAAGGCGTGCCGCTGAATCGCTACCTGGTACGCATCGACGTGCCGGACGACGTCTACGCCGCCCGCACCGTGCTGGCGCCACCGCCCGGCTGGGACGCGCAGCCATATGGCCTGCCCAGCGTGCAGGCCGGGCAGGCGTGGTGCCGGGCCGGCGCGACGGCGCTGCTGGAAGTGCCTTCCGTGCTGGTGCCGGAAGAATCGAATGTGCTGATCAACCCCCGTCACCCGGACAGCGCGCGCCTGCGCGCCACGGTGCTGCGCAAGTGGCTGGTCGCTCCAGGCGTCAGCCGGGGATGAGCTTGTCCCGCTTGAGCCGCTCGAACAGGTCGAAGAACGCATCCGGCGTGGCCTGGTAGTCGAGGAAGCCGGCCTTGCGGCTTTTCGTCATGTCCGTGATGACTTCCATCGGCCGGCCCAGGTCCGCGTCCGTGTGCCACCACGAGGCCAGCTTTGTCACGTCGTCCTGCGCTAGGTCGTGCTGCTGCGCAATCTCGCGCCACAGCCGCGGCGCGTCGTCCATGCGTGACTCCAGCGGGCTGATTTGCGCTGGCAGCGGCGCCGCCTCGATGCCGAAGTAGGCCGCCAGTTTTGGCCACAGCCACTGCCAGCGGAACATGTCGCCGTTGACGACGTTGAAGTCCTCGTCGCGGCCCGCCTCGCTGGTCGAAGCCCATTGCAGGTGGCGCGCCAGCAGGCGCGCATCCGTCACGTCCACCAGGCCTTCCCACTGCTGGCGGCTGCCCGGGAAGACGAACGGCTGGCCCGTGTGCTTGCACAGGCTGGCGTAGACGGCCAGCGTCTGCCCCATGTTCATCGCATTGCCGACGGCGTAGCCGACGATGGTGTGTGGCCGGTGCACGCTCCAGCTGAAGCCATATTCCGCCGCCGCCTCGAACAGCCGGTCCTCCTGCTCGTAATAGAAGTTGGGTACGTCCTGCCGGCCCTGCTCCTCGCGGAACGGCGTGATCGGCACGGCGCCCTGGCCATAGGCCTCGAACGGACCCAGGTAGTGCTTCAGGCCCGTGACGAGCGCCACGTGGCGCACGGTGCCGGCCGGCCCGACGGCGGCCAGCACGTTCGCTACCATGGCGCCGTTGACCTTGATGTTTTCCTCCTCGCTGGCCTGGCGCGACCACGCCGTGATGTACACGTGCGTGGCGTCCACGCCGGCCAGCGCCGCGTCGAGCGCCTGACGCGAGGTCAGGTCGGCGCTGATCTGGCGCACGCCGGGAACGGTCGCGGTACGGCCGCGCGAGACGCCTGCCACGCTCCAGCCTTGCGCCAACAGCCGCTCGGCCAGCGCGCTGCCGACCACGCCGCTGCTGCCGATGATGAGTGCCTTGTTCGTCATGCTTGCTCCTACTGTGATCAAAGCGTGACTTTACAGGGCATCGGCAAACCCTGTCGGACGCCCCGTCAGCCGTCCACCGCCTTGCGCCCCAGCGCCGGATCGTCGGTAAAGAACCCATCCAGCCCAAGCTGCAGGTAGCGCCGGATTTCCGCCACCGAACCGGCCTCGTTGCGCGCATGCTCGCCGGCGCCGTCGCGGAAGTCCGCCGCCAGGAAGCGGTTCTCGGGCCGGAACGTCCACGTCTCCAGCCGCAGGCCGGCCGCGCGCACGTGCGCCGCCACGGCGGTGGGCGCATCGAGCCTGCCATCGCTCTTCAACGGAATCAGCGCGCGGGTGGGCGGCGCGAACGTGTCCGCGTAGGCCGCCACGTCGCGCAGGCCGCGCGGAGTCGCCATCTCGCCGTAGGTCAGCTTGCCGCCGGTCGCCGCCACGTCGCTGGGCCGCGTCGCACCCACGCCGACCAGCTGCATCAGGCGCAGGTTGGCGCGGCGTCCCAGCTTGTCGCGCAGATAGCGCAGGTTGGCCACCTCGAACGACTGGATCTCGACCGGGGCGCGGCGGGTGTACTCGTGCGCCGCCAGGGTGGCGATGAAGCGGTCCTCCAGCGCCAGGCGGGCGGCGGCGAAATACGTCGAGCTTTTCAGCTCCGGCACGAGGCCGATCAGGCGCCCGGTCGTGGCCGACTGCGCGGCGACGAAGTCGATCACCTCCTCGAACGTCACCACCTGGAACATGCCGTCGTACTGCGCGCTGCCCGGGCGCGACTGCGGAATGCGTTCCAGCGCGCGCAAGGTCTTCAGCTCGGCCAGCGTGAAGTCGTCGACGAACCAGCCGGTATGGGTCTCGCCGTCGAAGGTCTTCCTCGTGCGGCGCGACGTGAATTCGGGCCGCCTGGCCACGTCGGTGGTTTCCGTCAGGTCGGCTTCGTGGCGGGCCACCAGCACGCCATCCCTGGTGCAGACCAGGTCCGGCTCGATATAGTCGGCACCGTCGGCGATGGCTTTCGAATAGGCCGCCAGCGTATGCTCCGGCCGCAGCGCCGAGGCGCCGCGGTGCGCGAACACCAGTGGTTTGGTGCGGGCCTCGGCCGCGCGCGCGCCCGGCAGCAGCAGCGCGGCGGCGCTTGCCGCGGTGCCGGCCGCGGTGGCGATGAAGCCGCGCCGCGACAGGTGGCGGGTGATCGGCGCCGCCATCACAGGTCCGCCATCACGGTCAGGAACACCTGGCGCGGCGGGATCGGGAACGTGTTGTACGTCTTGTCGGCCGCGCCCACCACGACGTTCAGGCTGCCCTTGCGATCGGCCAGGTTCGTGACCGTGGCGCGGTAGCGCGGGTTCTTCACCCAGCGGTCCAGGAACGGCAGCTTGCAGCCGACGGCCAGGTTCATCAGGAAGTAGCTGGGCACGGACAGGTCGTTGGTATAGGTGGCGTAGCGCTTGCCCACGTACTCGCCCTGCAGCGAGACCTCGGTCGGCCCGAAGTTCAGCGTAGCGACGAACTTGTCCATCCATTCCGGGCTGCCGGGCACGTTCTTGCCGCTGGTCGGCACCGTCGTCGCGCCGTTCAGGTAGTTGTCGTCGTAGCGCGAGCGGTTGTACGACAAGGCGTTGTACAGCGAAAAGCGGCGGCCGAAGTGCAGGGTGCCGGAGAGGTCGACGCCATCGGTCTTGACGCTGCCCACGTTGGCCAGCACCGGATTGCCGCCGATGATGGAGGAGATCACCGGGGTCGGGCTGATCGTCAGCAAGCGGTTCTTGAAGTTGACGTGGTAGACGCTGACCTGGCCATCGAGGCCCGTGACGACACCCTCGAAGTTGCGGCTGCCGCGCAGGCCGGCCTCGAACGTGACGGAGGTTTCCGGCTTGGCTTCCTTGGCGAACAGGTCGAACGCCTGCTGGCTGGCCAGGCTCCATGGCGACGCGCCACCGCCGCCGTAGGTGACGAACTGGCGCATGTTCTTCTGCAGGTTGACGAATACCTGGTCGCGCGCCGACAGGTCCCAACGCGCACCCAGCTGCGGCAGGAACCACTTCTTCGTGTCGATGTCGCCGACCGGCAGTGCTTTCGAGCCGCCCGCGATCGCGCCCAGCTTCGGCTGCACGGGGAAGTCGCCGTGGGCGAACTGCAGGCTCGATTTGAAGCCGGCCTGCAGCACCACGTCGGGCCGCACCTGCCATTCGTCCTGCAGGTGCAGTTGCACCACCTTGTTCCTGATCTCGCTGCCGTACTGCGTGATCAGCGGATTGGACGGGCGGTCGTACGGCGAGCTGGGGTTGTTGACGTCCAGCGCATACCAGCGCCGGTAGGCCTGCGACTCGTTATGCTCGAACCAGACGCCACCCTGCACCTTGTGCTCGCCCAGTTCCGCGCGCAGGATCGACTGCACGCCGGCGCGGTTGATCTGGTACTCCGTGGTGCGGGTGGCGTAGCCGGAATTGCCGAACACCTGCTTCAGGTTCTGGTTCGGGTAATACACGCTGAACAGCGCCGGCAGGCCGGCCACCCCGATCGGGCCGGCCACGACGCCGACGCCATTGTCGTAGTGGTAGTAGACCTGGTTCATCCACGTCACGGTATCCGACAGGTTCCACTCGTAGCGCGCGTAACCGAGCCAGTCCTCGCGCTGCGCGTCGCTGTAATAGTTGCGGTAGTTGTTGCCGTCGGCTGCCGGCGTCGCGCCGGTCGGCGACAGGTAGGCCAGCGCCGTGGCGAAGTCCGGGTAGGTGAACGGGCGGGTGTACGGGGCACTGGTCTCGCCGGCCACGTGCACGGTGCTGTCCTCGTTCGGCTCGATCTTGTCGCTGTAGTTCAGGAAGAGCGTCAGCTTGCCGGCGGCATGGTCGTTGACGAACTTGGCGTTCACCTGGTTGCCACCCTGGCGGCCCTCGAAGTCCCATGCATGCGCCTCGTGGTGCAGCGCCGAGATGTAGGCGCGGCTGTCGCCGAACTTGCCGGTATCGTAGCGCAGGAACGTGCGCGAGGTCTGGTGGCTGCCCACGGTCTGCTGCAGGGCGACGTTGCGGCTGGCCAGCGGGTCGCTGGAGAACGTCTCGATGGTGCCACCGAGGTTGCTGGTCGAGGCGGTGGCCAGGTCGCCGGCACCGGAGGACAGCACGACGCCGCGCACGTTTTCGGAAATGACCGCGCGCTGCGGCGACAGGCCGTTGTAGTTGCCGTATTGCTGGTCGCCCAGCGGCACGCCGTCCATCGTGTAGCCCAGCTGCTGGCCGGAGAAACCATGCACCGTCAGCGACAGGTTCTGTTCGTTGTTGCCCCAAGGGTCGGCGGTCTGGAAGTTCACGCCGGGCAGTGTCTGCAGTGCCTTCAGCGGGTTAATGCCGGGCAGGATTTTCTGGATCTCGTCCTGCTTCAGCGCGACGGAGGAGCGGGTGCGGCGCGTGGCGATTTCCACCGTGGCGATCGGGCCGACGGCCGCCGCTTCGGCGGCGTCGGCTGCGGGCGTCATGTCGGCGACGGCCGCCGCCACGTTGTCCGCCAGTGCCAGCGGGGTCAGGGCCAGGGCCGCGCACGTCGCCGCCACCTTCAAGTTCGTTTTCATCTCAGTCCATGCAAGGTAAAAACGCGCAGGGTAGCGGGCCGATATGACGGCATGATGACGAAATGATATCTGGCAAGCGGCGCAGTTGCCGGAAATATCGTCACCGATGCGGTACGAAGCGCTACAAATCTTCGAAAAATCCCCTCAGTTTGGCCAACAATCGATCTATACCATGCACGTCGTTGGTTGTGCTTTGCACGACAACCAGGCCAGGACGAAGGCGTATTCGTCCACCTCTTTCCAGTATCAACCGAAACCAGGGAACGACATGAATACACCAGCAGTACATGACAAGCACGACAACGTACGCACGCTTCATTGCGCCACCGCATCGCAACGCCCGGCCACGGCCGGCGGCCTTTCCTTCCAGCTCGAACTCGGCAACCGCTCCCTGGTCTTCAAACCGGTCGGCCCGGCCGACCCGCTCTACGCCGCCGCCGTCGAGCTGGCGCGCACCGTCTACCGGCGCGCCTATGGCGCGACGATCGCGCCGCGTCCGCACCGCTTCATCGTCTGCGTCGACCTGGCCACCGGTGCGCCCATCGCGTGTGCCGGCCTGTCCTTCGGCGGCCGCGCGCCGCTGTTCTCCGAACACTACCTGGACCAGCCGCTGGAACGCGCACTGGCCGGCGTGTTCCAGCGCGAGGTGGCGCGCCGCGACGTCGCCGAGGTGACGGCGCTGGCCACGCTCGAACCCACCATCGGCACGGAGCTGATGCGCGCGTTGCCGCTGATCTGCTGGTACCTGGGCCTGCGCGCCGTGCTGTGCACCGTCACCACCAAGCTGCAGCGCAGCTTCGAGACGATGAAGCTGTCGTTCCATCCGATCGCGGCGGCCGATCCGGCGCGCCTGCCGGCAGTGCCGGGCGTGCACTGGGGCACCTATTACGACACCCGGCCGATGACGGGCGTGATCCGTGTCGACGCGCTGGGCGAGTTCTTCGACACCGTCAGCTGCCGCTACAACCAGCACCTGCTGGCCGATGAAGCACCCGCGTTCGAGCAGATCGAGGAGGTCGCGGCATGACGCGCTTCATCGACACCATCCGCGCCACGATGCGCGAGCACGCCGGGGCCACGGCGATCGTCCAGCTGGCCGGTGGCGTGGCATCGGAGCGGGTCGTCAGCTACGGCATGCTGGAACGCGCCTGCGATGCACTCGCGGCGGCACTGACGCAGCGTTGTGCGCCAGGTGCCACGGTCGGGCTGGTGGCGGCCAACTCGGTCGCGTGGATCGAGGCCGACCTGGCCCTGCTGGCGGGCGGCTTTGTCGAGGTGCCGGTGCCGCTGGCGTTCAGCGCCGAGCAGGCCGCCCACCTGCTGTCCGCGTGCAGCGCGGTGCTGACCGACGACGAAGGCCAACGCCGCTTCGAACAATGGCGTGCGGCCGCACCGCAGGCGTTCCAGGACATGCCGTGCTTGTCCATCGGCGCTCTGGCCGCGGGCGACGCGGCCGCCAGCGCGGCACCCGGGCCGCAAGACCGTGTCTGCAAGGTGATCCACACCTCCGGCACCACCAGCGCGCCGAAGGGCGTGCGGATCCGCGCCCATGGGCTCGATGCGCTGCTGGCATCGCTGTGGCAGCACGCCACGGTGGCGGACTATGCGCGCTACCTGAACCTGGTGCCGTTCAGCCTCCTGATCGAGCAGGTGACGGCGCTGTACATGCCGTTCATGGCCGGCGGCACCGTGGTGCTGCCGCCTACCGGCGAGAAACCGTTGGGCGATCCGGGCGCGGTGGCGGCGGACAAGCTGGCGCTGCTGCGGCGTGCCCAGCCCACCGCGGTGACCTTGCCGCCGTCGCTGGTGGAGGCGCTGGCCAATGCGGCCGATGGCCTGCCGGCGCTGGACACCGAGGCGTTGTGCGAGGCGCTGTTCGGTCGCGCGACGGCACCGCTGATCGCCGCCGGTGGCGCACCGGTGGCCGCCGCCACGATCGAACGGCTGGCGCGGCGCGGTATCGTCGTGCTGCAGGGGTATGGCCTGAGCGAGAACAGCTCGGTGGTGTCGTGGAACACCCGCGCCGCCAATCGCATCGGCACCGTCGGCAAGCCGCTGGCCCACGTGGCCTGCAAGCTGGGGCCGGACGGCGAGCTGGGCGTGCGCAGCGCGTCGCTGTTCGCCGGCTACAGCGGCAGCGATCCCAGCGCCTGCCATACCGATGCCGACGGCTGGCTGTGGACCGGCGACCTGGCCGCGATCGACGCCGACGGCTACATCACGATCATCGGCCGCAAGAAGAACCTGATCATCACGGCGCACGGCCGCAACGTGTCGCCGGAACCGGCCGAGGCGTCCTATCGCAGCGTGCCGGGCGTGGCGGACATCGTGCTGCTGGGCGAAGGGCAGGAGACGCTGTCGGCGTTCGTGCTGACGGCGCCCGGCGTCGACCACGGCGTGCTGCGCGGCGCGCTGGAACGGCACGGCGAACGCTGGCTGTCCGGCGTCGAACGGGCCAGCGATTTCGTCTTCGAAGCGGACGCGCCGGCGCTGCGCGCCAGCCTGTTCACCGTCACGGGCCGGCCACGCCGGCCGGAAGTGGAACGCTACGTACGCGCCCGGGCCGCTTGAAGACCACGTCTCATCAACATCTATCGAATTGGAGAACGAATTGAAAACTGCAGCGCATACCCGCCAGGCGGGTCTGGTAGTACAAGGCGAAACCGGCGACACGCTGGCCTCGATCGGCAAGGCGCAACTGGCCGAGTGGCTGGGGCGCCACGGCTATATCGTACTGCGCGGCTTTGCCTGCGACGTGCAGGGCTTCTCGGACCTGGTGCGGGCCCACAGCAGTCGCATCAGCCTGGACCCGGCGCGCCAGTTCCACGACAAGGAAGGCAAGGTGCTGGCGCAGAAGGTCGACGCGGGCAGCGACGCGATCGGCCTGCACTGCGAGAACGGCAACAGCCCGTTCTGGCCCGACCTGTGCTGGTTCTTCTGCACCCAGGCACCAAAGGTGGGGTCGCAGACCACCGTGTGCGACGGCGCCGCCGTGTACCGCGACCTGGCGCCGCAGATGCGCGCGGCGCTGCTGGCGCAGGACATCGTCTATACCCGCAGCGTCGGCGCGGAACTGTGGAAGAACTATGTGCGCCACACGGCCGATGCCGGCGCGGACGCGAGCGACACGCGCACCTGCTTCGAGCGCCTGCTGGCCCTCGTCAACGGCAACGTCAACACGCAGATCGAGTTGAACGGGGACGATTCGGTGACCTACAGCTTCCGCACCCCGGCTATCCTGCACCGTTCGCCGTTCAGCCCGGGCCTGCCGGCCTTCGCCAACAGCATCTTCGGGCCGTCGTTCAACTACGAGCGTCCGCGCATCACGTTCGCCGACGGCACGCCGCTGCCGGAAGCGATGCGTGCCGCGCTGGACGACGTCTGCCGGCGCCACACGGTCGATGTGGGCTGGCACGACAACGACATCGTCGTGATCGACAACGCCCGCGTCATGCACGGCCGGCGCCGCATCGAGGACACGCGCCGGACGATCTACAACGCGCTGAGCTACACATAAAAAACCCGGGACAGACCCGGGTTTTGAGAAAACTCTGACTTAGAGCGGGGCTTCGAGCCCGACGCCGCCAAAGGAAGACTTATCGGCAGGCGTGCCACCGGCCTGCGCTGAACCTGGGACCAAGGACTGGGGTCAGACCCGCCGGGTCTGACCCCGGCTCTTTGCCGTGGGTTTTGATTTGCGATGCGCGGCGCGCTCGAGGCACTTACGTGTCAGTGCTTCGCCTCGGTCGCGTGGATCAGGGCCTCGGCCGGGGCGTCGCTGGCGAACAGCTGGGCGCAGTCGACGGCGTCGTAGTCGTAATGCTTGCCGCAGAAGTCGCAGTTGATGCCCAGCTTGCCCTGTTCGGCCAGCGCTTCCTCGACTTCCTCGCGGCCCAGCATCTTCAGCATGTTGCCGACCTTCTCGCGGTTGCAGGTGCAGTGGAACGACGGGTGCAGCGGGTCGAACACGCGGATCGTCTCTTCCCAGAACAGGCGCTGCAGCAGCACGTCGATCGTCGTGGTCAGCATTTCCTCTTCCTTCAAGGTGGCACCGAGCATGCTGGCACGGTTCCACGTTTCCAGCGCTTCTTCCTGCGTGACGGGATTGGTTTCGGCCTTGCCGCCATGCAGCGGCAGCTTCTGCAGCAAGAGGCCGCGTGCCGTGTCGTCGTCCGCCGCCAGCCACAGCTTCGTGTCCAGCTGCTCGGAGCGCAGCATGTAGTGTTCGATGACGGTGGCCACGTCCTCGCCGTCCAGCGGCACGATGCCCTGGTAGGGCTGCTGGCCCGGCACTTTCTCGGCCGGGTCCAGCGTGATGATGAAGCGGCCCTTGCCGTGCTGGTTCAACAGGTCGATGACATTGGCCTGGTCCGGAATCGTCGCGTCCTCGTTCAGCTTGGCGGTGGCGCGCATGCGCAGCTGCGAGTCGCACTCGACGACCAGCAGGCGCACGGGACCGTCGCCATGGATCTGCATGATGATGGAGCCGTTGAACTTCAGGTTGGCCGACAGCAGGGCGGCGGCGGACACCATCTGCCCCAGCAGCCGCTTGACGGCAACGGGGTACGTGTGGCGGGCCTGGATTTCGCGCCAGGTGGCGGAAATGTCGACCAGCTCGCCACGTACGGCGGCGTTGTCGAAAATAAATTTTTGCAGCGTATCCTGGGTCATGCTTTATCCAATCTTTTTAAGTTGTGTCTTGAACAGCCGTGCCCGTTGCACATAGCTGTCGGCGCTGCCTTGCAGCCGCGCCACATCCTCGGCCGACAGTTCGCGCACGGCTTTCGCGGGCGAACCGATGATCAGCATATTGTCCGGGAATTCTTTCCCCTCCGTGACGAGGGCACCCGCGCCCACCAGGCAACCGCGGCCGATCTTCGCGCCGTTCAGGATCACGGCCTGGATGCCGATCAGCGAGCCGTCGCCCACCGTGCAGCCGTGCAGCATGGCCTGGTGGCCGATCGTCACGTTGGCGCCGATGTCGAGCGGGTAGCCGATATCGGTGTGCATGACGGTGCCTTCCTGGACGTTGCTGCCGGCCCCGATCGTGATCCGTTCGTTGTCGCCCCGGATCGTGGCGCCGTACCATACCGAGCTGTCCGGCTGCAACGTCACCTTGCCGATCAGGGTGGCGCTGTCGGCCACGAACGCGGAGTCGTCGATCTCGGGCACGTGCTCGCCCAGCTGGTAGATGGCCATGGCTGTCCTTGTTTGGCGGGAAATAGTGCCCGTATTTTACGCCCTCGAACGGGCATGCTGGCTGGCGTACGAATTTAGAACGGTCGTGCTAATATGCTGTTTTGTTCAGCCAAGCGGCGCATATTGCGCTGCCTGGCGCTTTTTCAAGACATGCCATGACACCATCCCGCTCCGAATTCCTGACCGTGCGCGGCCTGCGCACCCACGTGCGCCACTGGGGCCGCGAGGGCGCCCCGAAGATCTTCATGCTGCATGGCTGGATGGACGTGGGCGCATCGTTCCAGTTCGTCGTCGACCACCTGCGCGGCGACTGGCACGTGATCGCGCCGGACTGGCGCGGCTTCGGCCTGTCCGAGCGGCCCGGCACCGACACCTACTGGTTCCCCGACTACCTGGGCGACCTCGATGCCATCCTGCGCCACTACCAGCCCGAGGGCGCCGTCAACCTGCTGGGGCACAGCATGGGCGGCAACATCGTCGGCATCTATGCCGGCGTGCGCCCGGAGCGCATCCGCCGCCTGATCAACCTGGAGGGTTTCGGCCTGAAGGCCTCGGTGCCGGAAGACGCGCCGCGCAAGTACGCGAAATGGCTGGATGAACTGCTGGAACCGCCCACGATGCGGGCCTATCCGGACGTGCGGGCCGTGGCGGCGCGGCTGCAGAAGACCAATCCGCGGCTGACCGACGAACGGGCGGCCTTCCTGGCGCAGCACTGGTCGGCGCCGAACGCGGCGGGCGAGTGGGAAATCCTGGGCGACCCGGTGCACAAGCAGGGCAGCCCGCTGCCGTACCATGTCGAGGACATCCTGGCCTGCTGGCGCCAGATCACGGCACCGGTGCTCTGGGTGGAAGCCGAACACACCAATATGTGGCTGTGGATGGGCGGCCCTGACGAGGGCCGGCGCGAGGTGGACCGCCGCATCGCCCACATCGCCAACGTCACGCCGAAGCTGATGCCGGACGCCGGCCACATGCTGCACCACGACCAGCCGGCGCTGCTGGCGGAAATGATCGAGGACTTCCTGGCCTAGCCGCCGACGCGCCGGCGGCAGGCAGCGTACAATGGAACCCCGTTGCCAATCTTGCGTTCGTGCCAATAGAGTTCCGATGAAAGTAGACCTGCACTGCCATTCCAACGTTTCCGACGGCGTCCTGCCGCCCGCGCTGGTCGCCGCGCACGCGCGCCAGGGCGGTGTCGACGTGTGGGCGCTGACGGACCACGACGAGGTGGGCGGCACGGCCGCCGCCCGCGCCGCCGCGCGCGAGCAGGGCATGCGCTTCGTCGCCGGCGTCGAGATTTCCATCACCTGGGGCGGCGAGACGGTGCACATCGTGGGCCTGCAGATCGACGAGAACGATCCCGCCCTGGTGCAGGGCCTGGCCGCCACCCGCTCGGGCCGCGACGCGCGTGGCCGCGAGATCGGCGTACAGCTGGAAAAGGCCGGCATCCCCGGGGCCTACGAGGGCGCCATGAGCTACGTCGACAATCCAGCGCTGATGTCGCGCACCCACTTCGCCCGCTACCTGGTGCAGGAAGGCTATTGCGCCAACGTGGCCGAGGTGTTCCGCAAATATCTGTCAGAAGGCAAGCCCGGCTATGTGCCGCACCGCTGGGCCAGCCTGCAGGACGCCGTCGGCTGGATCCGTGGCGCCGGCGGCATCGCCGTCATCGCCCATCCGGGCCGCTACCGTTTCACGCAGCTGCAGCAGGGCGTGCTGTTCGACGAGTTCAAGCAACTGGGCGGGGCCGCCATCGAGGTGGTCACGGGCAGCCACACGCCGGACCAATACCCGGTCTATGCGCAGCTGGCCAACGCCTACGGTTTCCTGGCCTCGCGCGGCACCGATTTCCATGCGCCGGGCGAGGCGCGGGTGGACTTCGCGGCGCTGCCGCCGCTGCCGGGCAATGTGACGCCGGTCTGGCACGACTGGTTCTGACGCCGGCGACCGGCTCTTGTAATCCGGTCCGGTCACCACAACCTTGGCGCTCGGGCGCGGGGTAGCGCATGCCCTGGCGTCATCGGCCCATCACATTCTTGTCATATAGTTACTGTTCGTACTGCCGGAGCTGCAAAATGAAACGCATCATCCTGTTTATCGCCACCAACCTCGCCGTAATGCTGGTGCTGTCCATCGTGCTGTCCTTGCTCGGCATCGGCCGGCCTGGCGCCGGCGGCCAGCTGCAGCTGGGCAGCCTGCTGGCGTTTTCCCTGGTGGTGGGTTTTACCGGGTCCATCATCTCGCTCTTGATGTCCAAGCCGATGGCCAAATGGTCGACCGGCGCGCGCGTCATCGATGCGCCACAGAACTCCACCGAGCAGTGGTTGCTGTCCACCGTGCAGGGCCTGGCCCAGCGTGCCGGCATTGGCATGCCGGAAGTGGCCGTGTATGACGGCGAGCCGAACGCGTTTGCCACCGGCGCCTTCAAGAACTCGGCGCTGGTAGCCGTGTCGACCGGTTTGCTGCAATCGATGAACCGTGAGGAAGTCGAGGCCGTGCTGGGGCACGAAGTGGCGCACATCGCCAACGGCGACATGGTCACGCTGACCCTGATCCAGGGCGTCGTCAACACCTTTGTCGTGTTCCTGGCGCGCGTGGTCGGCTTTTTTGTCGACAAGGTGCTGCTGCGCGGTAATGAAGACCGCGGCCCTGGCATCGGCTACATGGTCACCGTGTTCGTCTGCGAGATCGTGTTCGGCCTGCTGGCCTCGATCATCGTGGCCTGGTTCTCGCGCCAGCGCGAGTTCCGCGCCGACGCCGGCTCGGCCCGCCTGCTGGGCAGCACGGCACCGATGCAGCGCGCGTTGGCGCGCCTGGGCGGCATGGAGCCGGGCGCGCTGCCGCAGAACATTGCCGCTTCCGGCATTTCGAACGGCGCCGGCTGGTCCGCGCTGTTTTCCACCCATCCTCCATTCGAACAACGGATCGCGGCGCTGCAGGCGCTGCGCTGAACCCGCCAACCCATGAGTCAATATTTCCAGGTCCATCCCCAGAATCCCCAAGGCCGCCTGATCAAGCAGGCGGCCCAGATCATTCACGGCGGCGGCGTCGTCGCCGTACCCACCGACTCCTGCTACGCGCTGGTCTGCCACCTGGACGACAAGGGCGCCGTCGAGCGGCTGCGCCGCATCCGCGGCATCGACGAGAAGCATCACCTGGCGCTGCTGTGCCGCGACCTGTCCGAGATCGGCGTGTACGCCCGCGTCGACAACCGCCAGTTCCGCCTGCTCAAGCTGGGTACGCCGGGACCGTTCACCTTCATCCTGGAAGCGACCCGCGTGGTGCCGCGCCGGCTGTCGCACCCGTCGCGCAAGACGATCGGCCTGCGCGTGCCGGAGACGCCCATCGTGGAGGCGCTCATGCGCGAGCTGGAGCAGCCGCTGCTGTCCTCGACCTTGATCCTGCCGGGCGAGGACGAGCCGCTGAACGACCCTGAGCTGATCAACGAGCGCATCGGCAAGCAGCTGGACCTCGTCATCGACGGCGGCGCCTGCAGCATGGAGATGACGACCGTGGTCGACCTGACCGGCGACGAGCCCGAGCTGGTGCGCGTTGGCCGGGGCGATCCCGCCACCCTGGGCCTGTAAGCTCTTTTCCTGACTTTACCCACCTTGAAACCGGCCGGCGGCAGCGAATTGTTGACGGTCTGGTAAAATTTTCCCCATGAATGAACTTGACCTGGTCATCCGCAACGTCGCGCTGTATGCGATTCCCGTGCTGTTCGCGATCTCCCTGCACGAGGCGGCGCATGGCTACGTGGCGCGCTACTTCGGCGACCACACCGCCAGCGAGCAGGGCCGGCTGACCGCCAACCCGATGCGGCACATCGACCCGTTCGGGACGATCGTGCTGCCGCTGCTGACGTACTACTTCCTGAAAATGCCGTTCGGCTATGCCAAGCCGGTGCCGGTGGACTACAGCCGCCTGCGCAACCCGAAGAAGCAGATGGGCTTCGTGGCCGCCGCCGGGCCCGGCGCCAACTTCCTGATGGCGCTGGGCTGGGCGATCTGGGGCATCCTGCTGGCCGGCATGCACGTGACCGAACCGTTCCTGGTCGGCATGGCGCAGGGCGGGGTCATCGTCAACGCCGTCATGTGCGTATTCAACCTGATTCCGGTACCGCCGCTGGACGGCGGCCGCATCGTCACGGCGATGTTGCCGCTGGACCTGGCGCGCAGCTACGCGCGGCTGGAGCTGTACACCCCGTACATCTTCCTCGGCCTGATCGTGCTGATGTACCTGGGCGCCCTCAGTCCCGTGCTGACCACACTGGTGGCGGCGATGATCGAGCTGATCATGACGCTGGTGACGCCACTGGCCATGTTGTTGACCTGACACCGCCATGCTTGACCACTGAACCGAACCATGTATCCCGACCGCGTCGTTTCCGGCATGCGTCCCACGGGGAGCATGCACCTGGGGCACTACCACGGTGCTCTGAAAAACTGGATCAGGCTGCAGGCCGAGCAGCCCTGCCTGTTTTTTGTCGCCGACTGGCACGCGCTGACCACGCATTACGACGACCCGGCCATCATCGAGAAGGCCACCTGGGACATGCTGGTGGACTGGCTGGCCGCCGGCATCGATCCCACCCAGGCCACGCTGTTCATCCAGTCGCGCGTGCCGGAGCATGCGGAACTGCACCTGCTGCTGTCGATGGCCACGCCGCTGGGCTGGCTGGAGCGGGTGCCCACCTACAAGGACCAGATCGACAACCTGGCCAATCGCGACCTGGCGACCTACGGTTTCCTCGGCTATCCGCTGCTGCAGGCGGCGGATGTGCTGATCTATCGCGCCAGCGAAGTGCCGGTGGGCGAGGACCAGGTGCCGCACGTGGAAATGATGCGCGAGATCGCGCGCCGCTTCAATCACTTGTACGGCAAGGAACCGGGCTTCGAGCAGAAGGCGCAGGATGCGGTCAGGAAGCTGGGCAGCAAGCGTGCCAGGCTGTATGCGGAGCTGCGCACCCTGTACCAGCAGAACGGCGACGACGACGCGCTGGAGCAGGCCAAGGCCATGCTGGACGAGGCCGGCAGCCTGTCGATGATCGACCGCGAACGCCTGTTCGGCTACCTGGAGGGCAGCCGCAAGCTGATCCTGGTGGAGCCGCAGGTGCGGCTGACCGAGGCGTCGCGCCTGCCCGGCCTGGACGGGCGCAAGATGAGCAAGAGCTACGGCAACGCGATCGGCCTGCGCGAGGACGCCAAGAGTGTCACGCACAAGATCCGCACGATGCCGACGGACCCGGCGCGCGTGCGCCGCACCGATCCGGGCGAACCGACGCGCTGCCCCGTCTGGCAGTTGCACCAGGTCTACTCCGACACCGCCACGCAGGAATGGGCGCAGAAGGGCTGCCGTTCGGCCGGCATCGGCTGCCTGGAGTGCAAGCAGCCTGTCATCGATGCCGTGCTGGCCGAACAGGAGCCGATGCACGAGCGGGCCCAGCCTTACTTGGACGATCCGTCGCTGCTGCGTGCCATCGTGGCCGACGGCAACGAGACGGCGCGCAAGCTGGCACAGGAAACGATGCGCGACGTGCGCGAGGCGATGGGCCTGAGCTATACCTGAAGCAAAACGAGATGAGTACAACATGAACGACGCAGCAAACACACCTGGCCACATGGCCACCGACGTGATTTCTCCCTGGGTGCAACGCTTCGCGCCCCTGATCCCGGGCGGCGAAGTGCTGGACCTGGCCTGCGGCAGCGGCCGCCACGCACGGCACCTGCAGGCGCTGGGCCATGCGGTGGTGGCGGTGGACCGCGATGCGGCCGCGCTGGCCGCGGCCGCCGGTCCCGGCATCGTCACCAGCGAGATCGACCTGGAAGAGGAAGGCGCATCCTGGCCGTTCGGGACGCAGCGCTTTGCCGGCATCGTCGTGACGAACTACCTGCACCGCCCGCTGTTCGCGGGCATGGTGGGGAGCCTCGCGCCGAACGGCGTGCTGGTCTATGAGACGTTTGCTGATGGCAATGCCGCGTTCGGCAAGCCATCCAATCCCGACTTCCTGCTGAAAGCGGGTGAACTGCTGGAGATGGCGAAACAATATGGCCTGCGTGTCATCGCTTTCGAGGATGGCATCGTTAACCAGCCGAAACAAGCCATGGTCCAGCGCATCTGCGCCGTCAAGGCCGAGTTTCCCAGGGAGGCCGCGCTGCTGGCCGGTTGACGGGCGATTGGAGACCTGATTCCAACCCGAAAATCACCATTGGCACAGGCTATCGTCTACAATCGACGTTTCTATACTTTTAGCAATTGGTTTTCCTATGATTAAGGGCAGCATTGTAGCAATCGTTACCCCGATGCAGGCGGATGGCAGTCTCGACTACGCGGCACTGAACGGGCTGATCGACTGGCACATCGCCGAGGGCACCAACGGCATCGTCATCGTCGGCACGACAGGCGAGTCGGCGACCGTCAGCGTGGAAGAGCACTGCGCGCTGATCAAGGCGTGCGTGGACCGCGTAGCCGGCCGCATCCCCGTCATTGCCGGCAGTGGCGGCAACTCGACGGCGGAGGCCATCAACCTGACCCGCTACGCCAAGGAAGCGGGCGCGGATGCCACCCTGCAAGTGGTGCCTTACTACAACCGCCCGACCCAGGAAGGCATGTACCGCCACTTCAAGGCGATCGCCGAGGCCGTCGACCTGCCCGTGATCCTGTACAACGTGCCGGGCCGGACCGTGGCCGACATGTCGAACGAGACGATCCTGCGCCTGGCCGCGATCGACAACATCGTCGGCGTCAAGGATGCGACCGGCAATATCGGCCGCGGCATCGACCTGCTGCGCCTGGCGCCAAGCGACTTCGCCGTCTACTCCGGCGACGATCCCACCGCGATGGCACTGATGCTGGCCGGCGGCAAGGGCAATATCTCCGTCACCGCCAACGTGGCGCCGCGCGACATGGCCGACATGTGCGCCGCCGCGATGGAAGGCGATATCGCCAAGGCCATCGAGATCAACAACCGCGTGTTCCCGCTGCACCAGAAGCTGTTCGTGGAACCGAATCCCGTGCCCGTCAAGTGGGCGCTGGCGGAAATGGGCAAGATGCCAGCCGGCATCCGCCTGCCGCTGGTGCCGCTGGCGGAGGAATTCCACGCATCCGTGCGCGCCGCCCTGCAAGGCGCGGGCGTACTGCAGTAAAGCCCGGACGGCGGGCCGCGAGGCCTGCAGCCGTCAGGAAGATTCCAGCTGGACTACAGCTTCTACCTTAGTTACCACATGACAAAGAAAGCTTCTCTTACCCCGCAACGCGGGCTCGTGCTCGGTGCGCTCATGCTCAGCCTGACCGGCTGCGGCATGGTCGAATCGGTCGTCGGCAAAAGCACGGTGGACTACAAATCGGCCAAGAAAGCCAGCACGCTGGACGTCCCGCCGGACCTGACCCAACTGCAGAAGGACAATCGCTACGCCCTGCCGGACAGCAGCAGCGGCGTCGCCACCGCTTCCGGCTATGCCGCCCAGCATGGCGGTACGCCTGGCACGCCAGCGGCGGCGGCCCAGGTTCCGGCCGGCAATGCCGTGGCCAGCTCGGGCAACGACGCCGTGCGTGTCGTGCGTGCCGGCAACCAGCGCTGGCTGGTCGTCAAGCAACCGGCCGATGCACTGTGGCCGCAGCTGAAGACCTTCTGGGAAGACAACGGTTTCACCCTGGCCGTCGACAACGCCACGGCCGGCGTGATGGAAACCGAGTGGAACGAAAACCGTGCCAAGATCCCGCAGGACTTCATCCGCAGCACGATCGGCAAGGTATTCGATTCGGCCTACTCCAGCGGCGAGCGCGACAAGTTCCGCACCCGCGTCGAGCGTAACGCCGACGGCACGACGGAAATCTATATCAGCCATCGCGGCGCCGAGGAAGTCCTGACGGGCCCGCAGAAGGAAATCGCGCAATGGACCACGCGTCCGTCCGATCCGAACCTGGAAGCGCTGTTCCTGGCACGCCTGATGACGAAGCTGGGTGGCACGGATGAGGCAGCCTCGAAGACGGCCGTCGACAATGCCATCGTGCAGCCGCTGCACGCGTTCCTGAAGGGCGAGGGCGCCAACCGCTACGTCGAGACGGACGAAGGCTTCGACCGCTCCTGGCGCCGCGTGGGCCTGGCGCTGGACCGCGCCGGCTTCACGGTGGAAGACCGCGACCGCGTGTCCGGCATCTACTTCGTGCGCTACGTTGCCGACCAGGTCGAGAAGAAGGGCTTCTTCAAGCGCCTGTTCAGCTGGGGCGCGTCGGAAGCGGACAAGGAAGCACAACGCTACCGCATCGTCGTCAAGGCGGCGGCGGACGGCAACACCAGCCAGGTCACCGTGCAGGACAACAAGGGCGTGGCGGATGCTTCGCCGACGGCCGAGAAGATCCTCTCTCTGCTGCAGGAGCAGTTGAAGTAAGCTTCGATAAAAAACCGGCTTCGGCCGGTTTTTTTACGCCTGCTGCGCCGAAGTCCACTGGCGCAGATGTTCCCGATAGAACTCGATAAAAGCCTGCGCATTGCGCGCCAGGTGCCGGCCCGGCGGCAGCACGGCCCAGGTGCCGCCGCGGGGCGCCGACCACTGCGGCAGTACCCGCACCAGCCGCCCCGTGCGCAGGTCGTCCTGCACCGCGTATTGGTGCGCGATGCTGATCCCCGCGCCGCCCAGCAGCAGCGCCCGCAGCGCGCCGGATGAGTCGGCCTTAAGTCGGGCGCGCATCTGCACCGTGCGGGGGGCGCCGTCGGGTCCGGTCAGCTGCCACGTCAGCGGCGTCGGCAGGCGCGTCATGGCGATCCAGTCCAGCGCGGCCAGTTCCTCCGGCTCCGCCGGCACGCCGGCGCGGCGCAGGTAGTCGGGCGCGGCCACGATGTACTGCTCGAATTCCCCCAGTTTCACCGCGCGCAGCGACGAGTCGCGCAGCCAGCCCATGCGGATGGCCACGTCGATGCCTTCGGCGACGAGGTCGGCAATGCTGTCCGCACTGCGCAGGTCGATCGCCAGGGCGGGGTGCAATTGCGCGAAGCGGCTCAGCGCTGGCGCCACCGAGCCGCTGCTGAGGTCGATGGGCGCCGTTACGCGCAGGCTGCCCGTCAGCGCCGCACTGGGCGCGTGCACGCTGTCGAGGGCGCCGCGCAGTTCTCCCAGCAGCGGCGCGCAGCGCGCATGCAGCGCCTGGCCCGCTTCGGTGGGGACGACCCGGCGGGTGGTGCGGGCAAACAGCGCCACGCCCAGCTGGCTCTCCAGCCGCGCCACCTCCACGCTGACCTTGGCCGGCGCCACGCCCAGGCGCTGCGCGGCGGCCGCAAAGCCACCCGTTTCGACGACGGCAGTGAAGACGATCAGGTCGTTCAAGTCGATCTGTCCGGGCAGGGCCATGAGATTATTAAGAAATTCGGATGAATGAATTATGGACTCATCCGTTTATCGTATCAACGGTCCAGGGCATCATGGTGCTCATCAACACCACACCTGAGAGGACACATCATGAACATCGTATTGATCGGCGCTACCGGCTACGTGGGCAGCAGGCTGCTGGACGAGGCACTGGCGCGCGGCCATCAAGTCACGGCCATCGTCACGAAGCCCGAGAAGCTGGCCGGTCGCACCGGCGTGACGGCCGTGCAGGCCGACGTACTGGACCAGGCTGGGCTGGCGGAGCGGCTGCGCGGGCACGACGCTGTCGTCAGCGCCTTCAGCGGCCACGCGCAGAGCGACGTGTATGACTATTACGTGCGCGGTATCACGTCGGTGATCGCGGCCACCAAGGCGGCTGGCGTGCCGCGCCTGCTGGTCGTCGGCGGGGCCGGCAGCCTGGAAGTGGCACCTGGCGTGCAACTCGTCGACACGCCGCAGTTTCCGGCGCAGTGGAAGGGCACGGCGGAAGGCGCACGCCAGGCATTGAACCTGCTGCGCGCGGAGCCTGAGCTGGACTGGACGATGCTGAGCCCGGCGGCGCACCTTGAACCCGGCACGCGCACGGGGCAGTTCCGCCTGGGCACGGACCAGTTGCTGGTCGACGCGGCAGGGGAGAGCCGGATTTCGGTGGAGGACTATGCGGTGGCGATGATCGACGAGCTGGAGCGGCCGGCGCATCGGCGGGCGCGGTTTGCTGTAGCCTACTGACGCGTCACGGCTTGGGGTCTGTCCCCTCAGGGGACTGACCCCGGTTTTCTTCCGCAGCGGTCGCGCCGGCTTCCCGGATAGAAGTGGTCATCCGTCCCGGACAAAAAGCCGGGGACAGTCCCCGATGGGGACAGTCCCCAAGCCCGCAGCAGGTACATTCGCAGCTTGCGATAACGAGATGCACGCAAACTTCAGGGTCAGTCCCCTGCAGGGACAGACCCATAAAAAAACCGCCCGAAGGCGGTTTTTTATTGCTTCAAGCCATCCCAAAGGATGGCTTGGGCGGCCAATTACTTGGCAGCGGCAGCAGCAGCCGAAGCGGCTTCCGAAGCAGCCGAAGCAGCTTGCGAAGCAGCAGCAGCGGAGTCAGCAGCAGCCGAAGCAGCAGCGTCAGCAGCGGCAGGAGCAGCTGGGGTTGCAGCAGCGTCAGCAGCAGGTGCTGGGGTTGCAGCAGCGTCAGCAGCAGGAGCGGTTGCTTCTGGGGTAGCGACTGGAGCGGCAGGAGCTTCTTCTTTCTTGGAGCAAGCAGCCAGAGCAACAGCCAGCAGGGAGGCGATCAGCAGGGATTTTTTCATTTGTTTTCCTTAATTAATTCACAAAATTACAGTGTTGCGATGAATAATTACCGGTAATTATCGCTCATTAGGGCGTTTCGTGGTCGTTCGGACCATATGGTGCCCCTGACAACGGAAACTTCCTAACCGAATATTATAGCGATTCTTGTAGCGTCGCAATAGCAGCACGAGACGAATCCATAACTATTTTGCACAAAGGCAATAGCAGGCACGCAACTCTGCACTACTTTTACGCAGCTTTACCGGCGCCACCAAACAGAACGCAGACTACGCTGTCGAACGGGCAAGATTGTACTGATTTCCAGCTCACAATCCAGTGACATTTGCATGCAAACCAGCCGTCGTCTCAGCCCAGATACCCTCAAAACGCTCCAGACTCGTTTGGGTTGACGAAGGCGCATCGAAATCTGCTTCGCCGCGAAAAAAATCGCAGTGGAAGCGGCGTACGATGTCACGCTCGTCCGCCACGCAGAACGAGTCCGTCAGGTGGCGCAGCGAGCGGTTGGTCACCCGGCATTCGATCAGGTGGCCGTAATCCTGCAGCAAACGCAGGAAGCGCGGCGCGTCGCGCTCCAGGCGGGCATTGCCGTGCGCCACCAGTTGCAGGCGGCCGCCGCCGCGCAGGAAGGCGCGCAGCAGTGCGTCGCTGGCGGAGCTGCCCAGCTGCCAGTCGGCATAGTCCGGGTCGAACATGCGCAGTGAGACGCGGGCGCGGCCGAGCACGGTTGCGAGCTGGGCCTGGAAATCGGCCCGGGTATCGAATGCTTGCCGCGCCATCGCGCCTCCCGATTACATCAGTTGAGTTCCAGCCAGCCGTCCGTGTACCACGCGAACAGCGCTTCCATCACGTCCTCCGAAGCCGCCGCGACGGCCGCGCCGTCCAGCTTGCGCTCGTTGGCCAGCGCTTCCAGCGTGGCCTTGTCGGCCCGGCCGACGGCGAACGACTCGCCGTTGATGAAGACGTGCTTGCCACGGTACAGCATCTGCGTCTTGCGCGACAGCGTGACACCCTTTTTCGCGGCGGTCTGCGCGAAACGGCCGGCTGGCAGTGGCTTGTCAGGACCGGTAAAGAACACATTGTGCTTCGGTTCGGACAGGTATTCGCCCAGGAAGATCGTGAAGTCGTCTTCCGTGAACTGCATCTTGTTCAGTTCGTCCGCGATCGTGCCCAGCATGTGCTTCGGGATCTCGGCCGGCTTGCCGGACGGCGCCAGGTCCGGGTCCGCATAGCGGCCGGGCAGGTCGATCGAGTCGGCCATGAACTGCAGGAACGCCTCGCCCAGCTCCTGGTAGGAAGGGGAGCGGAAGCCGATCGAGTAAGTCTGGCAGTCGCCGATAGCCAAGCCGTCGTGGGCGTAGTGGGGCGGCAGGTACAGCATGTCGCCCGGCTCCAGCACGAATTCCTCGGTCGGCTTGAACTTGCTTAGGATCTTCAGCGGCAGGCCTTCGACCAGCGACAGGTCCTTCTGCGGACCGATGCGCCAGCGCCGCTGGCCTTCCGCCTGCAGCAGGAACACGTCATAGGAATCGAAGTGCGGGCCGACGCCGCCGCCGTCGGTGGCGAAGCTGACCATCAGGTCGTCCAGCCGCGCGTCCGGCACGAAGCGGAACTGGCGCAGCAGCGCGTCGGCCGCGTCGTCCTGCAGGTTGACGCCCTGCACCAGCATCGTCCACTCGCGCTGCGTGCGCGGCGGCAATTCCTGCAATGGGCCGTGCTGCATGTCCCACTGGCCGTCCGTCAGCGTGACCAGGCGCGACTCGACGTAGTCCTTGGTCGCCAGCTCGGCCAATTGCGCGAACGGCAGCAGCGGCTTGAAGCCGGGGATGGCCTGGCGGATCAGCAGGGGTTTCTTGTGCCAGTAGTCGCGCATGAACTGCGCCGGCGTGATGTCGCCCAGGAGGCGGAGGGGAGCGTCTTTTTTCATGGACGGGATTATAGTTGATCCACCGTGCCGGCAGCGGCGCCGGCGCGGCCATGGCGGCGGCAGTGTCCACCCCTGTGCGGTTATAATGCGCGCTACCAGACCTGAAAGGATGTAAAGATGAAGATCGCCAAGAATACCGTCGTGACCGTGCAGTACAAGCTGTCCGACGCTCAGAACAATCTGATCGAAGACGGTCGCCAGCCCATGGTGTACCTGCACGGCGGGTACGAGAACACGCTGCCGAAGATCGAGGAAGAGCTGGAAGGCAAGGACGTGGGCTACGAGAACACGATCCAGATCGAGCCTGAGGACGCCTTTGGCGACTACGACCCGAACCTGGTCAAGGTCGAGCCGCGCTCGCGCCTGCCGGAACCGCTGGAAGTGGGCATGCAGTTCGAAGGCATGCCGGACGGCGACAGCGACGAGGAAGCGATGATCTTCACCGTGACCGACATCGCCGAAGACAAGGTCGTGCTGGACGGTAACCATCCGCTGGCCGGCATGGCGCTGCGCTTCGAGCTGAAGGTGACGGACGTGCGCGAAGCAACCGAAGAGGAAATCGCCCACGAGCACGTGCACGGCGCCCACGGTCACCACCATCACGACGACGACGAGGACGAAGGCGAAGCGGGCGACCAGTTCCGCTCGCAGCCGATCCACTAAGCGTCTTCCCGGTCGGGCCGCCTTGGCGGCCCGATGTCATTTCAGGGCGCGCGCTCGGCCTTGCCGGGCTTGTCGCTTTTCTCCGCCTTCTCCGCTTTCTCCGCCTTCCTAGCCTCGCCCTTGCCGGCCTGCGGCGGATGGCTGTCCGGCACCAACGTGAACAGGCCGGCATTGCCGGGCTCCACGCGCACTGCGTTCCACTCGCCGGTCAGCGTCACGTGGCCCAGGTTCCCACGCCACGACAACGTTCCCGCCGGCTCCGCACCCTTCGCGCCGGCCGCCTCGGGCACCGGCCGCGCCGTATCGACCAGCAACACCTTGCCCGGATACTTTTGCGCCAGCGTGCGCACCAGTTTGCGTGTCTCGGCAAAGCCGTCCTGCCTGGCCGAGAACCCGGCCAGCAGCGAAAAGCCCTGCTCGACATGGGCCTGCAGGTCGCCGTCCGAGAACAGCACCAGGCCTTCGAGCTTGCGCCGCTTCGCCATGCCGAACAGGCGCTGCAGCCAGGCCCGGTTGGCAACGAAGCGGTCCTCGTACTCGCTGTTGCGCCCGGCCTCGCTGAGGTAGTGGTTGTTGTTGGCGGGCAGGTTGATCGTGGCGAACAGCACGCCGCCCCGTTCCCAGTAGGCGTTTTCCGCGTAGCTGCGGAACTTCGTGATGGTGGACTGCCGGTTCAGCTCCAGCTTGCGCTCGCCCAGCGACTCGCGGTTGTCGAAATACAGCTCGCGAATACGGTTCAGGCGCTCCAGCGCATTGGAGCGGCCGGCCGAGTTGCGGCAATCGGTCCAGTCGCCCGCCGCCAGCACCACCATCAGCGGCCGGTCCGACTTGTTCAGCAGGGCCTTGCGCTGCTGGTACAGCTTGTCGCTGCAGGCCTCGCTGGCTGACTTGATGCCGGCCGCGACGACGAACGCGGGCCTGGCCTTGTCGGCGCGGGCGATGGTGCGTTTCAGGTCGTCGTCGCCGGTCTCGCCGGGAAAGGTATGGCCGATCACGATGAACTCGAACGCCGCATCGCTGGCCGGTTCCGCCGGAGCCGCCAGCGCGCCGGCGCACGTGGCGCCCAGCGCCACGGCCATCAGCATGCGTGCGGCCAGTGGCTTCATGCCGGCGTGGCGGCCAGCGCGGGCGCGGCCAGGCGCTTCAACTGGTACAGCCGGTCCAGCGCCTCGCGTGGCGACAGCGCGTCCGGATCGAGTTCGCCCAGGGCGGCCATCAGCTCCTGCATGGCCGGGCTGGTGGCCGGCGCCGCCGCTGGCGCGGCCGGCTCGTCGTCGCAGTCCGGTACCGGGGCGGCAAACAGGTCCAGCTGAGGCGTCGCATCCAGCGCCTGTGCTTCCAGGCGCGCCAGGTGCTTGCGCGCGGCCTTGATGACGGGCTGCGGCACCCCGGCCAGCTGGGCCACTTGCAGGCCGTAGCTTTGCGAGGCCGGGCCGTCCTGCACGGCGTGCAGGAACACGATGCTGTCCTTGTGCTCCACGGCCGAGAGGTGCACGTTGGCCGCCGTCGGATGGCTTTCCGGCAGCTGCGTCAGTTCGAAATAGTGGGTCGCGAACAAGGTGAAGCTGCGGCTGGTGTCGATCAGGTGGCGCGCGATGGCCCAGGCCAGCGCCAGGCCGTCGAAGGTGGAGGTGCCGCGCCCGATCTCGTCCATCAGCACCAGCGAGTGCTCGGTGGCGCCGTTCAGGATGGTGGCCGCCTCCGTCATCTCCACCATGAAGGTGGAACGGCCGCCAGCCAGGTCGTCGGTCGCGCCGATGCGGGTGAAGATGCGGTCGATCGGGCCGATCGTCGCGCGTTCGGCCGGTACGTAGCTGCCGATATAGGCCAGCAGCGTGATCAGCGCCACCTGGCGCATGAAGGTCGATTTACCGCCCATGTTCGGGCCCGTGATCAAGAGCAGGCGGCGCTCGTCGACCAGTTTGCAGTCGTTGGCGATGAAGCGTTCGATCTGGTTTTCCACCACGGGGTGGCGGCCCGCCACGATGTCGATGCAGGCATGCGGCACCAGTTGCGGCGCGCACCAGTTGTTGCGCAGGGCGTGCTCCGTCAGCGCCGTCAGGGTGTCCAGCTGGGCCACGGCCTGGGCGATCGATTGCAGGGTGCCGATGAACGGCGCCAGGTCGGCCAGCAACTGGTCGTACAGGATCTTCTCGCGCGCCAGCGCCTTGTCCTGGGCGGACAGCGCCTTGTCCTCGAAGGCCTTCAGCTCCGGCGTGATGTAGCGTTCGCAGTTCTTCAAGGTCTGGCGGCGGCGGTAGTCGTCCGGCACCTTGTCGGCCTGGCCGTTGGTGACCTCGATGTAGAAGCCGTGCACGCGGTTGTACTCGACGCGCAGGTTGGCGATGCCGGTGCGGGCGCGCTCGCGCGCCTCCAGCTCGACCAGGTACTGGCCGGCGTTTTCCGACAGGCCGCGCAGCTCGTCCAACTCCGCGTCGAAGCCACGTGCGATGACGCCGCCGTCGCGCACCATCGTGGCCGGCTCCGGCATCACGGCGTGCATCAGCAGGTCCACGCACGCTTCCGGCGTGGCCAGCGCATCGTGGGTGCGGCGCAGCAGGCTGTCGGCGTTGTCCAGCTCCAGCACGCGCTGCAAGGACTTTTGCAGCTTGGGCAACTGCTGCAGGCCGTCGCGCAGGGCGGCCAGGTCGCGCGGACGGGCCGTCAGCAGGGCCACGCGCGTGGTGATGCGCTCGATGTCCGGCACGTGCTGCAGGTGGTACGACAGCGAGCCCGTCGCGTCATCCTGCATCAGCGCGGAAATCGCATCGTGGCGTGCGCGGGCGACGGCCTGGTCGCGCCGCGCATGGTGCAGCCAATGGCGCAGCAGGCGCGAACCCATCGCGGTGCGGCAGCCGTCCAGCAGCGAGAACAGCGTGGGCGATTCCTGGCCGCGGATGGTTTCGGTCAGCTCCAGGTTGCGGCGCGTGGCCGCGTCCAGGCCGATGTATTCGTTTTCCGTCTCGCACGCGAGGCTCTTCACGTGCTGCAGGCCGCGCCCTTGCGTGGACTGGGCATAGCGCAGCAGCGCGCCGGCCGCGCCGAAGGCGGCACCCAGGCCGTCCGCGCCGAAGCCCGTCAGCGTGGCGACGCCCAGCTGGTCCAGCAGGGCTTTATAGCCATGGACGACGTCGAAGTGCCATTCCGGCACGTTGTTGACGTGGCAGATCGTAATCTCGTCGAACAGCTCGCCGCTGTCGGCACGCAGGATCTCGGCCGGGGCGATGCGTTCCAGTTCCTGCTGCAGGCGCGCCTGCACGGCGCGCTGCTCGCCCGAGAACTCCATCAGGCGCAGGTTGCCCGAGGCGAGCGACAGCCAGGCCAGGCCGGCGGTGTGCTGCTTGCGCTGGCCCATCACGAACATCGCCAGCAGCGGGCGTTCCGACTTTTCCGGCAGTAGGTCCGAATCGGTCAGGGTGCCGGGCGTGACGATGCGCACGACCTTGCGTTCGACGGGTCCCTTGCTGGTGGCGGGATCGCCGATCTGCTCGCAGATGGCGCACGACTCGCCCAGCTTGACCAGCTTGGCCAGGTAGCCGTCCAGCGAGTGAAATGGCACGCCGGCCATCTTGATCGGCACGCCGCCCTGCGAACCGCGCGCGGTCAGCGTGATGCCCAGCACGCGCGCTGCCTTCTCGGCATCGTCGAAGAACAGCTCGTAGAAGTCGCCCATGCGGTAGAACACCAGCATCGTCGGGTGTTCGGCCTTGATGCGCAGGTACTGCTGCATCATTGGGGTGATCTTCTCTTTCGAGGTTCCGCTAACCTCTTGAATTGATGCAATTTTCATCGTAAGTCTTTGAAATCCTTGGTGAATGCGTCGGTGTAGGTTGCTCGTCGCTCTAGTCGCTACATGCCGGTATACTCCGCATCACTCTGCTAATCGGCGTAACTTTTCCCATGATCGAAAGTAGAAGCTACGCTACAATCCTCTATTGCCCGTCGAATTGGTCAAAACCTACGCCGGGCCTGCGCCACATGAGGAAGAAATGCCATTCGATGTACGCGCGGCCAAACTGTTAGAGGCCGGTCAACACTTTACCATTTCCGAGTGCCCAGGTCTCCGCCTGCAGGCGACCGCCAGCAAGCGGACATGGATTTACCGATACAAAAGCCCGGTCGACCAGAGGATGAAACAGACGAAGATCGGCGAATGGCCAGCGACGTCTATCTCGGCCGCAACCGTGGAATGGGAGCGTTTGCGCGCCGACCGCTTGAAGGGCGCGGACGTCAGCGCGGCGAAGCGGCAAGCGCGTGCAGAGGAGAAGAAGCAGGATGCCGCCGAGCGCGAGCAGAAGGTGCTGGCTGCCCTGACCGTCGGGAAGATGTGCGAAACGTACCTCACCCGCCACGTTGAGAAGAACTGGGCCGAGAAGGGAGCGGCCGAGGTGCGGCGCATGTTCGAGACGATGCTGGGCGACGTCGCCGACCTTCCTACGGCTGACGTGACCAGGTCGATCGCCTTCGATCTGATCGAGTCCCACGCACACACGCCCGTTCAGGCGGGGAAACTGCGCGCGGAGATTGGCGCCGCCTGGGAATATGCGCTCGACAGCGGCCGCCTGCCGGAATCGGCGCCGAACTGGTGGCGCCTCATCCTGCGGGGCAAGCTGCGCAGCAAGGGCAGGACAATTCAGGGGGCGGCTACGGGAGTGGTCAAGCGCGTGCTGAGCGAGACCGAGCTGGCGGCGCTCGTGCCCTGGCTACCGAACTTCTCGCGGCTGGTGGAGGACGCGCTGACGCTGTACCTATGGACTTGCGCGCGCGGCTCCGAGATCATGGCGATGCATGCCAGCGAGATCACCAACGAGGAGGACGGGCTGTGGTGGACGGTACCGAAGGAAAAGACGAAGAATAGCTGGCGGGAGCAGGCCGCTGATTTTCGGGTGCCGCTGGTTGGTCGTGCTGAAGCGATTGTGCGGCGCCGGCTGGACGTGGCGAAGGGCGGGTACCTCTTCCCGTCGTCGGGCGACGTTGGGCACGTGGAGCAGAAGACGATCGGCTGCGCGGTGTGGATGCACATGCCATATTCGAAGACGCGGCCAACGTACGAGAGGCCGCGTCTTCCGGTGGAGCGATGGGCGCCGCACGACCTGCGCCGCAGCTCACGCACGGTGCTGGCCGCGCTGGGCTGTCCGGATGAGGTCGGCGAGGCAATCCTGGGGCACATGAAGCCCGGAGTCAAAGGCGTTTACAACCGCCATGCGTACGATCGCGAAAGGCGTGAGTGGTTGACGTGCCTGCACAATCGCCTGACAGAGTTGAGCAACGAATCTATTTCTTGCCGGCTATCACATCGATCATTTTGCTGATGATTTCTAGTTCACTTTTCTCGAGTTTACGTGATTCGAGAATCTCGTTTGTTTCGCCCTCTTTGAGTGTAAAACGGGCTCGAGAATAAGGCGCTCGAATGCACAAGTTTCTCAGTGGCACTCTGATCAGGTGAGTGCTGGCAAATCTTTAATGCGACGACCATTTCCTCACGTCGCCGTTGAATGTGCTCAAAATGGCGGAACTCATCCATGGCCGACCTGTACAGGCGCAGAAAGAAAAACGCAATCACCTCGACTGAGAGAAATAGGCCGAACTTTGGAGCTGAGATAATGATCCAGTCCGCAAAAGTCATATGAGGAATCTTTTCGCTCAACTTATCGAGATCGACGAGGTTGTAGAAGAGCATTATTCCTACCGCTGCCATCGTGCCTCCGATGAATAAAAACACGCCTGCTCTATTGTGAAGCGACGAAGCCAAGGAGCGCGAATGCGCGGCGTAATAGGCGAAGAGTTCAGTAGGCGTGAGTGCAGACAACGCCGAGTAATTTAATTTCTCAACGGTGTTGCGGTTTGCATCAGCGCGAGCCACTTCTCTTACTGCCTTTCGCGCAGCAGCAATTGGATTATCCCCAAAAACCAGTCTGCTTAGAAAGACTATAAACAGGGGGAAAAATCCCCAAAGAAGCCCGGGATTCCAATGATCGATAGTGATCCCAGTGCTTTTGGAGCCGTGTCTCGCTGCTATATCGTAGGCGCCTGCGAGGGCGAAAATTAATGCCCAGGCGAGCCAGAATGCATACTCCGAGTAGACTAAACGTCTGTCATCCCGCAGCACCACTGGCTCACCTTCGTTCATAGCTATCCCCGCACAAAGAAAAAAGCCTAATCTACCACGCTGTCGGAGGATCGACGACCAGTATTTGGTGGTGGCGGAAGGATCGATATTGGGCGCTCCTCCGCCCAGGCTTCGACCTCGCGCAACAGCCAGGTTACCTGCCGGCCGGACAGCTGTCGCGGGCGCGGGAACTCGTTTTCGCGTACCAGGCGCTGGATGGTGGTGGCTGCCAGCGTCACCAGGCTGGCGACATCCTCCAGCTCAACGTATATCGGTTTCATCAAGTACTCCGGTTCGTTCAGTTTGCCGCTCGCGCGACGGGCGCCAGCTGGGACGCGCTCAGGCCGCCCAGGAGCCGCTCAATGACGTTGCCGGCCCGGCGGCACACGTCAGCGGCTTCAGCCGTGCCCCAGCACGCGGAGCGCTCCAGGTCGCGCCGCAACTGCGTCAGCTCGGCCACGCTCACGCCGGTCGGCGGGTCTTGCTCGACGGCCTGCTGCAACGCGCGGTGGGTGCTGACTAGCTCGCGTACAAAGTCCTTTGCGATGCCGGTCGCGCGATCGAGGCCGGCCTGGTCGGTGTACGTCAGGGCGATGCGGCCTGTCGCGTCCGCAGCGTGTGCGGCCTCGACGATGACTTCCGTCAGCGGCACCTGCAGCACCTGCGGTTTTTCGCTGCACTTGCACTCTTGGGCTGCTCCTGCGCCGCCTGCGTCCTGCTGCGCCGCTCGGGCCGCCGCCAGCCGCTGCTCGAGCTGGAACAGCGTCAGGAACTCGGCGGGGAAGCCGGCCAGGCTGTCGCCTTCGCGCTGGTAGATGTTCCAATTGACCGGCCGGAACGCGCACCGAGAGGTGGCCGGCGCGCTGGCTGTGATCGGCATGTTTGGGCCTGGCTGGAGACGGTGCCCGGCGCCGCGCTGTCGGCGGCCTGGTTCTGGTGGAAGATCGGCTGCAACAAGCTGGCCGACGCCGGCAACGTGGACGCGATCTCGGACCTGATCAACCTGGGCCACGGCACCGAGCGAGTGGGCGATTCGATCGGCTACGACAAGCGGCTGAGCCTAACGCGGCACTGCCTGGCGGTGCTGTCATGAACCCGTACGTTCTTCTGGGCGCCGGCGTGCTTTGGCTGGCGTCGGCGGCTGGGGCCTTCTGGTACGGCACCGGCGTTGGCCGCGACGGCGAGATCGCCAAGCAGTCCGCCGTCGACAAAGCCACTGTCGAAACCCGCAAACTCGCAATGGAAGGGGCAGCAGATGCCATATCAAAAATCGTGGTGCGCAACACCACCGTTCAAGGCCGTGTCGAGACGATCGTGCGCGACAATCCTGTGTATCGCGATTGCCGCCATGATCCTGACCAGCTGCGCAACATCAACGAGGCCATCACCGGTCGGGCCGGAGCCACTGGTGACAGCGTCGTGTCCGGAGCTGACCCCGCTCAATGATCCGTCGTTTGGCGCGACGACGGTTAAGCTGATCCAGGTGGCGGGGCAGTACAACGTTTGTCGGGCGACCGTGCTGGCCGAGAAGATGGACTAGCCTGTCAGGGAAGCGTCCTTGAGGCACCCTGTGCCTGGCGCCCGGCGCTTGGCAAACGCGCCGGCCAGTGCCAGCCCGACGAGCAACGTCGCATATGATGCCGGCTCCGGTACCGCGCCGATGACCTGTAACGTGCCGTGGTCGTAGTTGCCCGAAGCGGTGCCGAACACGAAGCCGGAAGCATCATTGTTGTATTCGAAGCTCAGCGAAAAGCTTCCGCCCAGGCTCTGCAGAGGCGCATCGCCCGTGTCAGACGGCAGCGACGTGCCAAGAACCTGCGGATCAAATCTGAATGAATGGTGGAAGTAGAACACCGGGCCGTACTCGTTGTAGGGCGATGTGAAGCTCTGGCTCAGCACCGTTGTGGCACTGCCTGACCCATCGTGGCGGGTGGCAAGCGTGGTGACAGCTACCCCTTCCGCCTGCATGCGATTCGTCTTGCCGTTGACGGTCAACGTAATGTCGAGAACAGTCCTTTGCCATGACTCGGCATTGTCGATCGATCCGCTCACAGTCAGCGTGTACGGCCCGATACCTTGGAAAGTGCCTAAACCGCGGTCCCCCGAGTAAAAGTCGAATTCCCCCGCATCGCCGGTGGAAACAGTGGTGAAAGTGACGGGTACGGCTTGCACGGTACCGGCAGCAAGGCTGCAGGCGAGCAAGATCAGACGAGCGAGGAGCTGTTTCATTTTTCTTCCTTGATAGAGTTATTAGGCAGCCAAAGGACCGGAACGGATGAGATGACGACCATGGCGATGCACAGCCAGCCGCGATGTTATAAAAAATGCACCATCACCGAAGTGTAAACGCGACAGTGCCATCGATCAAGCAATAAGATCAGGCGATGAAGGCAGCGGCATTGCCCTGTGCGATATGCTGTACGCGTATACAGTAGAGGGCCCCATGAATGGATTTCTCGACTGGAGACTATGTGACACCGTAGGGTAACAACGGGGTGCTCTCCGGCTGTCATCGTTATGATGGCGTATATGACGGGTCTGAGAGCTGGTACCGAATCCCGCCGCGTTTAACTGCTAGACAGCTCGTGCGCGTTTTGCGACTAACTAGACGGTGTCCGTGCTCCCAGGCGCCGGAGTGAAGTGAGCAGACCTCTTCATTCGAGCCTTTTTCGCGTTGGGTCCATCGACGCGGCCACAGACTCGGCCCATGCTGCCCATTCAGCAGGCAGCGTCATACCGCGTGCACTGGCAGAACCTCGGATGTGGTTGACATACGCCAGGATGCGCTGAGCGTCTTTCCAGGCGGTTGCCTCTGCAACCAACTCACGTGTCCGCTCGACTTCAGTTTTTTGGAGCCGGGCTACTTCCTCGGCGGCAGCACGCTCCTGCGCTCTCAACTGGGCTACTTGTTCCTCGCGATGTCTTCGCTCCGCCAATGCCGCATGCCATCGGCGGCTAGAAGCGAGTGCGCGGTATATGCGAGCCATGAAATCGTTTAGCTGTTGCTCCAGTGCCTGATCGGGACTGTCTTCGATACTCGTTTCCGAAGCGATCACGCCAAGGAATATTCGAAGGCGACCAGTCGGCGCTCGTGCCAAAACGGTATTTTCGCCTAGTTCGACGGGCCGCTTTTCGTGCTCAACTTTCTCGGACATCCGCAGCTTGACGGTCTCGGCGCCATCGCTCACTTCGACCCGTCGGTCGCCCATTTCGATGCGTAGCCCACGTGCTACGCATGCTTTCAGTAACGTATCCCATAGGCGCAGTGCTCGGTCTGCAGACTCGATCGATACCCGAAGCGGAAGTACTGCTGGATCGATCTCCATGACCCCCGTCTCTAAATATCGGCGCCAGCTTGGTCTAGAGAGCGCCCCCCAATCCGGCTCCCACGGAGCCCCTGGTTTTCGCTTCTTGGGTCTCTCAGCATGCGCGCGTGAACGCTGTAGGCCGTTGATCTCAGTACGTACCGCAGCGGCGGCGGATCTTACAAGTGGATGAGGTTTCACTAGATCGGGGAATACCACAATCGCATTTGCAGGGGCGGCTTCGAAAGCGATTCGATCTCTGAGCCAGTCGTCGGTGTCAAATGGAGCTTTGTCGGTGGAGTCAGGTACACGTGAAGAAAAGTGCGTGCGTCCATCTGTCGGGGGCAGCGGAGGGATGGGCAACCGATGGCCGGCCTGAACTTTCGCCCAATGACCTTTTCCAGGCAGTGGGATTGAAAGGGCCACGCACACCTTGCGGATCCCACTGTCCGAAAGTAGGTACTTCTTCGCAAGTGCAGTCATAGGCGTGGCCCACACTTCTTTGTAGAGAGATTCACGCTCGAACAGAACTTCCATTTATGCTCCTATGTCCCATGCGCCACAGGCGTAGTTTTCAGCGTAGCAAACTTAGCTCATCACTGCATTCCGATCGAGAACACACTGCTGCATCATCGGAGTCACTTTTTCGGCAGGGCTGTGCTTGACGGCGGCGGCGTTGATTTCGGCCGGAACGTTCATTTCTGGAAGTCGGCAAGGCTGGCGCGCCGGGGTGGCGCAGGTTGTCAGGGGTGCATTTTACCTGTTCCGGGCGGATGGTTGGGTCGGGGCGACAGAAGGCGCGCTGCGTTACCTGGTTGTTGTGTGCGCTGTACAGGCGCGCGACCGGCAGGAGTGATTCACTCGTTTGGAGAGCGCTCGATGCAAGAACCGCAGGGAGCGATTACGGTGTCCGAGCGCGCCCAACGCTGGCCAGGGTACGAGCTTGCATGAGCCTTGCCAGAAGGCGCGCTTTGGACGGCGCGCAGCGCAGGTGCGATCGGGTGCGCCTGCGCTGCGGTCTCGATGTCAGCGAGTAGAAGAGCGGTGCACCCGACGGCGGTACAAGCCGAGCAGGCCCAAGCCGCCTGCCAGCGTTGCCCAGGTTGCCGGCTCCGGGACCGATGGCACCCGGCCTTGTGAGAACAACGATATTTCCGTGTTCAGTTCGACCGCGCCGAACAGAAAGTCTGCGCTTGCGTTGTGCAAGCTCTGGACCAGAGTGACCGATTGATGGACGACGGGATTCTCGCTTGTGCCGTAGTAACCGTGGAACGCGTCTTCGGCCGGCCACCAGTCTTCACCGGCTCTATGCACGGCCAGATTGGCGTAAGTGTACAGGCCTGACAATGCCTGCGGATCTTCATTCAGAAGCGCGTCAACCCTGGTCTTGACTGCGAACCTGACAGCGGTGTTGGGCGAGAGCTCGAATACCATCGCGCCTGTATACAACTTTGCCTCCGCGCTGGCCTTCTCGCCGCGGCGATCGATGTGTCCGTCGAGTGAAATCCGCAGCGTCGCAGGGTCGCGCCAGTCGCTGATAGCGGCATGACTTGTCGAGTTGCCGCTGCTCTTGAAGGACGTTGCATCCTCTCCCGGCAGCAGTGGGTCGCCGTAGACCGTGCTGCTACCCGCGAGGACGCCGTCCCATGCACCTGCGCCGATCTTGCTGTACTCGGCCCGGATCCGTGGTGTTTCAAAATTGCCGAATGTAAGCGATGGCGCAATGCCATCGTCTGGCGCCAGGTCGACCAGCGTGTATGTGACGGGGCCGACAGAAAAATGTACGGTTGACTCGGCCATCGCGGGACATGCGCTGCTCAATAGGGCGACCGTAGCAAACAAACTGGCGCGGATTTTCATTATTACTTGCCTTATACTAGTTAATATTTAAATAATGCTGCCTTTCGCAGTATAGCTTCATTTTGTTGAGGTCGTCACGCCTCCCATGCTCCCCGTTGGGACCCCCGAAACGTCGCGACGCACGGCGGAGCCCGCTTCTGGTGGCGCTGATTTCGGCTGGAACGCGTCGGGCCACGCTGCCGCGCGCGAGCGCGCCCGTCATCTTTGCAGCTGTCCCAACGGAACACGAAAAACACATCCCAGGCAATTACCGCAGCCCGGGTATTACTTGCCGCGGGATGCTGTCCGGCGTTTGCCTGCCGCGCCCAGCAACAGCAGCCCGGCCGACAGCATGGCCCAGCTTGCCGGCTCGGGAATCGCGAATACCGCCGCCTGCGCATGCAGGTCCAGGGTCACGGCAAGATCGTTGGCGCTGCTGTTCTCGTAGCGCAGGGCGAAGTCGTCGTGCAGCTCGTCGATTCCGCCATCCACCGATGTGTAGCTGATCTGCGCCATGTCCACCCGACGCCCGGCGGCATCGATAAGGCCCACATCGACCCTGCTGACGGCGTCGTAGCGCATCTGGTCGAAATGGGCCGTGGCGAGCGTATCGACGTGGCCGCCCACGATCAGCACTGTATTGGGCCGCAACGTCAGCAGGACGCGCTGGATGCTGTGGGCGCCGGCGTGGCCGAAGGTGTCTAGCTCGGCCGTGCCACGGGCGCGCGTGTCCAGCGCGCCGATCGCGCCGCTCGTGCTGCCTTCGCCGAACGACGGACCGTAGTCGACCCGGGCCACGCCAGGCTGGTAAGGCTCCAGGAAGAAATTCTGCTCGCCCGGATTGCCGCGCTGCGAGTAGGACGCGAACACCTGGGAGTTGGCGATGGCAACGATCTCGTAGCCTGCGGCGGCACCGTCATCGGGCGTCAGGTCCAGCGTGCTGAACTGCACGTTCGACAGGCGGGATGCCGCGTTGCCATCGGCCAGGACGGGGCTGGCCAGCAGGGCCAGGCAGGATGCCGCGAGCGCGGCTGGAAGACGAAACGGCGATTTCATCAATGCCTCCGGTCGGTGATGGGGAAACGAGCCCGCGCGAGGGCTTGCTGCGCTGGCCCGTGCATGCTACCGCAGGAAGCCGCGCCGCAGGACGGTTCGAGCGGTCCAGCGACATTTAAACAACTCGACGATGGCCGTCGCGTCGCCGCGGCCGGGACTCAGCCGAACTGCCGGCCATTTTCATCCCGCGCGCGCGTACGCACCTCCAGCACGATCAGCCCCACCGGCGCCCCGGCCCGGAACGGTGCCGGCCGGCCCTCGCCGCGCCGCCGCCGCAACGCCGCATGCAGCCGCGTCAGCTGCCATGCCGTCAGCGCGGCGAGCGGCGACGGATTCAGTTCATCGGTCACCTGCCAGTGTGGAAATGTTCGCCGCAGCCGGGCCGCGCCGGCGCGCCGGGTGGCGAGATCGGCCAGCAGGTGGCTTTCCAGCCTGATCGTGGCCGTCATGCCGGCGTCGTCCATGCGATGCAGGATACGGTAAATGTCTTCCGTGATGAAGGCCGGCTGCTGGCGCGCGTAGTACCACGGCAGCAGCGAAACCGCCGGGCCCATGTGGATGGTCCAGCGCCGGTGGCCGTTGCCGTGGGCGATCATGTTCGTGCCCGGATACGACCAGCCATAGCGCATCAGTACCAGCAGCGCATACCCGAGCGTGACGACGACCTGCAGCGCGACCACGGCGCCGCCCCAGCGGCCGCGCTGCGCATCGGCCAGCCATAACGCTGCCGTGCCAGCGGCCAGGACGAGACCGCTGGCGATGAAATGACGGTGGCCAGGCACGCAGCGCAGCGGGGAAAAGTACAGGCGATGGAGCAGCGAAGGCGGGATTGCAGTCATCGGCGGATTTGGTAGCAAGAAATAAATTGCTGAAAGCAATAATGTATACTTTTTCTTGGTAACAATCATCTGCGATAGATGGCAGTACCGGATGTGCCCGGCGGATTTGGCGCTGTTTCGTTCGGCGCACTACTTGAGAGATGGTATTCACAGGTATAGTGGCGCCATGGAAAAGGAAAAACTGAAGGATTTCGCCGCCATCGTCGCCGAGGCGCAGCGAGGTGAGCTGGTGTTCCCCACCAGCGTCAACGCGGCGTTGTCGCTGCAGCTGTGCCTGGCCGATCCGGCCTGCCACGACGAAGACGTCATCAGGAAGCTGCTGGCCGAGCCGGTGCTGGCCGCCCGTGCCGTGGCGCTGGCCAATTCGGCCGTGTTCCGTTCGAACGGTGCCGCGCTGGCGACCAGTGTGCGCACGGCCGTGATGCGGCTGGGCTATCGCAACCTGTATTCGCTGGCCGCCGCGATGGTGGTGCGCCAGTTCGGCGCCCGCATCGCCGACCCGGCCTTGCGCATCCAGGCCGAGCAGCTGTGGCGCTACACCGCGCACGTGGCGGCGCTGGCCTACGTGATCGCCCAGCGCATCACGAAGATCGACGCCGACACCGCGCTGTTCGCTGGCATCATGCACGAAGTGGGCGGCTTCTATCTGCTGGGCCGCGCGGATGCGCTGCCCGGCCTGCTGGACGATCCGGAAGAGTGGATGGGCGCGGCGCAGGAGATCATCGCGCGCGAAATCATGAAGAAGCTGCAGGTGCCGGAGCCGGTGGCGATCGCCATCGTGTCGCTGCGCGGTGGTGCCATCGGCATCCCGCCGCAGGGACTGCGCGATACGCTGCTGCTGGCGCGGCAACTGTCGCCGGTGGCGTCGCCGCTGCCGTACACGGACGACCTGGCGCTGACCCGCACGCCAGCCCTGACGCGCTACCTCAACGAACCCGACGTGGCCGCGCTGCTGGACGAGGCGGCCGACCAGGCCAAGTCGATGAGCGCGGCGCTGCTGGTCTGAAAAACCCGGGACAGACCCGGGTTTTCAGGAAAACAAAATCAAGCCTCGAGGGTCTGCTCGAGGATCTTCACCAGCGACCCGATGCCTTCGGCGTCCACCTGGTCGAAGCGGTTCGGCAGCGGGCTGTCCAGGTCGAACACGCCGATGATCTCGCCCTTCGAGAACACCGGCACCACCAGCTCCGAGCGCGAGTTGACGTCGCAGGCGATATGGCCAGGGAAGGCATGCACGTCCGCGACGACGATCGCCTCGCCTTTTTCCACCGTCGTGCCGCACACGCCGCGGCCGCGCTTGATGCGGATGCAGGCCGGCTTGCCCTGGAACGGGCCCAGCACCAGTTCGTCCTGCGTTTTCAGGAAGTAGAAGCCGGCCCAGTTCAGGCCCGGCATCGTGTTGAACACGAGGGAGCTGAAATTGGCCGTGTTGGCGATCCAGTCGGTTTCGCCGTGCACGAGGCCCGCCAGCTGCGAGCGCAGGTCGGCATACATGGCTTGTTTGGCTTGCGGCGTGTCGGTGCCGTAGGTGGTGTCGCTGAGATGGAAAGTCATGACGTGTGCAGCAATGTTGGGAAAGCCGCGATGTTACCCTGATTTGCGCCCCCGCGCCTGAGCCAGATGCTGCTGGGCGATGCGCCGCAGCGTGGCGCTGGCCGGATGCGATGTCGCACCGCTCGCCAGCCCCAGCCCGACGGCCAGCTCGATCCCTTCGCGCAGCGGGCGGTAGACGACACCGCGCAGGCGCAACGCCGCGAACGAAGCAGGCAGCAAGGCGATGCCCTGGCCGGCCGCGATCCCGGCCAGGAGCACGTGATGGTCCTGCGGCTCGCGCAACAGGCGCGGGGCGAAGCCATGGCGCGCGAACACGGCGTGGCAATGATCGAAGAACGCCGGCTGGCGGGCCCGCTCGAACCAGAACAGCTTGTCGTCCGCCAGGTCGGCCAGTGCCACCTGGCGCCGCCGCGCCAAAGGATGCGCGGCCGGCAGCGCGGCCAGCAGCGGCTGCGGCCCGAGCGGCGCCACCGCCAGCTCGAACGTGCGGGTGGGCAGCGCAATGACGGCGGCATCGAGCCTGCCGGCCCGCAGCGCCGCCACCAGCTTCGGCGACGCGTCCGCGTGCAGCACCGGCGGCTGCGGCAGCGCGCGCGCCAGCGCTTCCGTGAATGGCCGGAACAGCCCGGCCTGCACCGCCGTCGTCAATCCCAGCCGCAGTGGCGCGGCCGTGCCGTCGCCCAGCGCGCGCACGGTGCCAAGCGCCTCGTCCAGCAGCGCCAGGATGCGCTGTGCGCGCGGCAGCAGCGCCTTGCCCGCGCTGGTGAGCGCCACGTGCCGGGTGTCGCGCTCGAACAGGCGCTGGCCCAGGCGTTCCTCCAGCTGCCGGATGGCGCGGCTCAGTGGCGGCTGCGTCATGTGCAGCCGCTCCGCCGCCTGGCGGAAGTTCAGGCAAGTGGCCACGGCGACGAACAGCTCCAGGGCGCGGGTATCGAGGGCTCTCATACCGAAAAGGTATCACGATTTGCGACATTCCTCCCCTGCCGGCCGCGCCGCACAATGCCTGCATCGATCAAGGAGGAAGCGATGAAGACACGCAAACTGGCGGAGATGGAAGTATCGGCCCTGGGCCTGGGCTGCATGGGCATGTCCGAGTTCTACGGCCCCAGCGACGATGCCGAGTCGCTGCGCACGCTGGCCCGCGCGGCCGACGAAGGCGTCACGCTGTTCGACACGGCCGATACGTATGGCTGCGGCCACAACGAGGAACTGCTGGGCCGCTTCCTGCGCGGACGCCATGGCACCGTGCGCATCGCCACCAAGTTCGGCCTGGTGCGCACGCCGGGCAGCTACGCGCGCCGCATCGACAACAGTCCCGCGTACATCCGCGCGGCCTGCGAGGCGTCGCTGCGCCGGCTGGGCGTGGAGACGATCGACCTGTATTACGCGCACCGCCTGGACCCGGCCGCGCCACTGGAGCAGACCATCGGCACGCTCGCGCGCCTGGTGGAGCAAGGCAAGGTGCGCGCCATCGGCCTGTGCGAGGTGGCGCCGGCCACGCTGCGCCGCGCCGCCGCGATCCACCCGATCGCCGCCGTGCAGAGCGAGTATTCGCTGTGGACGCGCGACCCGGAGGGCGGCGTGCTGCAGGCCTGCCGCGACCTGGGCACGGCATTCTGTGCGTACAGCCCGCTGGGACGTGGCTTCCTGACCGGCAGTGTCGATACGGCCAGCCTGGCGCCGGGCGACTTCCGCAGCTTCAACCCGCGGTTCACCGGGCCTCACGCACGGGCCAATGCCGGCCTGGCCGATGCCGTGCGGGCGCTGGCGGTGACCAAGGGCTGCACGCCGGCCCAGCTGGCGCTGGCCTGGCTGCTGGCACGCGGCGCACACGTGCTGCCGATTCCCGGTACCCGCCGCCCGGACCGCCTGCTGGAAAACCTGGGCGCCCTGGCGGTGCGGCTGGATGCCGCCGACCTGGCGGCGATCGATGCGGCCTTCCCGCCTGGGATTGCCAGTGGGGAACGATACTCACCAGAGGGCATGAAGGGGCTGAACGCCTGACTGGCCTGCCGGATTCAACCATGCGCTGTCATTTTGACAAATGCTGGTACCATTCGTCCTTGCCGAAAAAGGGCGCAGCGAGCCGCCGGCCCACGGGAACCACCGCCGGGCCGGCGGCTCGTTACGCCCTGTCGAAACGAACCGTTACCAGAGTACAGACCCGCTGTGACAGCCTTGATCAACATCCTCGTCGTGGACGACGTCCCGCAGAACCTCATCGCCATCGAGGCCTTGCTGGCCCGGCCCGGTATCGCCCTGCTGAAGGCGGCCTCCGGCGCGGAGGCGCTGGAGCTGCTGCTGGCGCACGAAGTGGCGCTGGCGCTGGTGGACGTGCAGATGCCGAACATGGATGGCTTCGAACTGGCAGAGCTGATCCGCGGCAGCGAGCGCACCCGCTCGATCCCGCTGATCTTCCTGACGGCCGCCTCGCGCGAGCCGAGCTACAGCTTCCGCGGCTACGAGGCCGGCGCCGTCGATTTCCTGTACAAGCCGATCGACGCCAAGGCCCTGGTCAGCAAGGTCAACGTGTTCGTCGAGCTGTACCAGCAGAAGAAGCAGCTGTCGCAGCAGCTGGAGGAACTGCGCCGGGCGCTGCACCTGAACGAGATGTTCACCGCCGTGCTGGGGCACGACCTGCGTACGCCGCTGTCGGTCGTCATGAACGGCGCCATGCTGCTGCCGATGATGACGGACCATCCGAAAGTGGCCGTGACGGCGCAGCGCATCCAGAGCAGCGCGAAGCGGATGGCCTCGATGGTGGACCAGCTGCTCGACCTGGCGCGCATCCGCAGCGGCGACATGCACCTGAAAACGGCGCCGCACGACCTCGAGCAGCTGTGCCGCGCGATTGCCGACGAATTCACCGTGGCCGAGCGGCCCTCGCGTGTGCAGGTCGAATGCAGTGGCGACCCGGTCGCGCCGGTGGACGCCGGCCTGCTCGCGCAGGCCCTGTCCAACCTGCTGGGCAACGCCCTGCAGCATGGCGAGGCGGACCAGCCGGTGCAGGTGCGCGTGGACGGTCGCGGCGCCGAGCGTGTCGCCATCGTCATCGTCAACCGTGGCAGCATCGCCGCCGAGCGGCTGGCGCACATCTTCGAGCCGTTCCAGCACCGTGACAGCAGCCGCAAGTCCGGCCAGGGCCTGGGTCTGGGACTGTACACGGCCAGTACCTTCGTGCGGGCCCACGGCGGCGACGTGGCGGCGGTATCGGAGCATGGCATCACCACGCTGACGGTGACGTTGCCGCGTGCGCCGCGGCCGGCTATGCAGGAACCGCCACGATGAACTGCCCCGACAGCGCCGCCCTGGGCGGCATCGCCTCGTACGTGCCGCGTGGCGGCGGTGCCACCGGGGACCTGGTGCGCGCCTTCGACTGGAGCACCACCGCGCTGGGCGCGCCGGCCGGGTGGACGCCGGCACTGCGCACGGCCGTCGACATCGTGCTCAACTCCCCCATCGCGATGGTGCTGATGTGGGGGACCGAGCACGTCATGATCTACAACGACGGCTACGCGGAAATCGCGGCGGCGCGCCATCCGGCCGCGCTGGGCGGCACGGTTCCCGGCACCTGGCCCGAGATATGGGACTGGAACCGTGCGATCCTCGACGCGGGCCTGCGCGGCGAGACACGCCAGCACCTGGGCGCCGGCTTCACCGTGCTGCGCAACGGCGCGCCGGAAGAGGTGTGGTTCGACCTGTTCTACACGCCGGTCTACGACAGCTGCGGCGCCGTCGGCGGCGTGCTGTGCACCGTGGTGGAAGTGACGGAGCGGGTCCGGCGCGAACGCCTGGCCGCGCAGGACCGCGCCGAACTGGACCAGGAGAACCGCCGGCTGCGCGAAGAGACGACGCTGCTGCGCGAGCTGTTCGAGCAGGCCCCGAGCTTCATGGCCGTGCTGCGCGGGCCGGAGCACGTGTTCGAGCTGGCCAACCGGCCCTACCAGCAGCTGGTGGGCGGGCGCGACATCATCGGCAAGCGCCTGGCCGAGGCGCTGCCGGAGGTGCGTTCGCAGGGCTTCATCGACCTGCTCAACCGCGTCTATGCCAGCGGCCAGCCCTATGTCGGCCGGCAGCAGAAAGTGGAGCTGTTGAAGCAGCCGGGCGGCACGCTGGAACCGCGCTACCTGGACTTCGTCTACCAGCCGCTGCGCGCCCCGGACGGCAGCGTGACCGGCGTGTTCGTGGACGGCGTCGACGTCACCGATCGCATCATCACGGAGGAGCGCCTGCGCATGGCGCAGCAGGCCGGCGGCATCGGCAGCTTCGAGTGGTTCCCCGCCACGGGCAAGATGATGGTGTCGGGCCAGTTCCGGCGCGTGTGGGGCCTGGCCGAGGACGTCGAGGTGACGCAAGACTTGCTGGTGGCGATGATCGACGAGCAGGACCGCGACCGCGTCGGTCCGAACCGGCTGGGCAGCGACAATCCGCTGGCCTACTCGGAGTACCGCATCCGCCGTGCCGATACCGGCGAAGTGCGCTGGGTGGCGCGCCAGGGCGAGGTGATCGAGGGGGCGACGGAGGCGCAGCGGCGCTACGTGGGCGTGGCATTCGACATTACGCAGCGGCGGCAGATCGAGCAGGAGCTGCGCACCAGCCAGGACCGGCTCGCGGCGATCTTCGGCCAGGCTTCCGTCGGCCTGACGGAACTGAGCCTGGACGGGCGCTTCCAGCGCGTCAACGGGGCGCTGTGCCGCATGCTGGGCCGCGGCGAGGAGCAGATCCTGGGCCTGCACATGGACGACCTGATCCACCCGGACGACAAGGCCGGCAACACCGCACTGGTGGCGCACCTAGTGGCGACGGGCGCACCGTTCACGCTGGAGAAGCGTTACTTCCGCCCCGACGGCGAGTGGGTCTGGATCTCGAGCAGCATGAGCCGGCTGGACGATGCGGCGGGGCAGCCCGTCGCGCTGATCGCCGTGAAGATCGACATCACGGAGCGGCGCCGCATCGAAGCGGCGCTGCGCGACCTGAACGACACGCTGGAGCAGCGCGTGGCGCGCGAGATCGCCGAGCGGGACAAGGCCGAGGAAGCGCTGCGCCAAGCCCAGAAAATGGAAGCGGTGGGCCAGCTGACGGGCGGTGTCGCGCACGACTTCAACAACGTATTGCAGATCATCTCGGGCAACCTGCACCTGCTGGCGCAGCATGTGCAGGCGGACCAGGTGGCGCGGCGCCGGCTGGAGATGGCGATCGGCGCCGTCGAGCGTGGCGCCAAGCTGTCGTCGCAGCTGCTGGCGTTCGCCCGGCGCCAGCCGCTGCAGCCGGTGGTGGCGGACCTGGGCCGGCTGGTGTCGAACATGGACGAACTGCTGCGCCGCGCATTGGGCGAGGCGGTGGAACTGGTCGTCGTCGTCGGCAGCGGCTTGTGGAACACGCTGGTCGATCCGGGGCAGATCGAGAACGTGATCCTGAACCTGGCGATCAACGCGCGCGACGCGATGCAGGGCGCGGGGCGCCTGACCATCGAGCTGGGTAACGCGGTGCTGGACGAGTACTACGTCAACAACCTGGTCGACGTGCCGTCCGGCCAGTACGTGATGCTGTCGGTGACGGACACCGGCTGCGGCATGACGCCCGAGGTGCTGCAGCGCGCCTTCGAGCCGTTCTTCACGACCAAGCCGGAGGGCGAGGGCACCGGGCTGGGACTGTCGATGGCGTATGGCTTCGTCAAGCAGAGCCGTGGCCACATCAAGATCTACAGCGAACCGGGGCAGGGCACCAGCGTCAAGATCTACCTGCCGCGCACGATGCAGGCGGAAACGGACGACATCGCGCCGCGCAGCGGGCCGGTCACGGGTGGCAGCGAGACGATCCTCGTGGTGGAGGACGACGAAGGCGTGCGCCACGTGGTGCTGGACATGCTGGCGGCGCTGGGCTACCGCGTGCTGCAGGCCGAGAACGGCGAGCAGGCGTTGCGCGTCATCGAGTCGGGCGAGCCGGTGGACCTGCTGTTCACGGACGTGGTCATGCCTGGTCCCTTGCGCAGTCCCGAGCTGGCACGCATCGCGCAGCAACTGCGGCCGGACCTGGCGGTGCTGTTCACGTCCGGCTATCCGCAGAATTCGATCGTGCACGGCGGCCGGCTGGATGAGGGCCTGGAGCTGCTCAGCAAACCGTACCGGCGCGAGGAGCTGGCGCGCAAGCTGCGCCACGTGCTGAACAACCGCGCGCAGCAAACGCTGGCGCAGGCGCGCCAGCGCAGCGTGCTGGAAGCGCGGGCTGGTGGCGCCAGCGAGCTGCTGGAGCCGGCACCGGCCATCCAGCGCGACGCCTCCCTGCGCGTGCTGGTGGTCGAGGACAACCTCGATTCGCAACAGATGGTGTGCGAACTGGTGGGCATGCTGGGGCACACGGTGTCCGGCGTGTCCGATGGCGAGGCGGCCTGGGAGCTGATGCAGACGCAGGACTTCGACATCCTGTTCACGGATGTCAGCCTGCCCGGCATGTCCGGCATCGAACTGGCGCGCCGGGTGGTGGCCGCCAAGCCGATGCGGGTGATCTTCTCGACCGGCTATGGCAAGGAAGCGCTCGACCACCTGGGCTTCCCGGCCGCCTGCCTGCGCAAGCCGTATGACCTGATGGAGCTGCAGGCCGCGCTGGACGCGGCACGCGCGCAAGCGCCGGTCGATCATCCACACTGACGAAAGGGCATCATGAGCACGGAACTGTATCTGCTGGGCTGGACCCTGGTTCTGGCGATTGTCCAGATCCTGCTGCACTCGACCCTGCGCACGCGCGAGACGGGCATCATGTACAACGCCAGCGCGCGCGATGGCGCGGCGCCGCCGCCGGGCAAGGTGACGGCGCGCCTCGAACGCGCGAAACTGAACCTGTTCGAGACGCTGCCGCTGTTCGCCGCCGCCGTGCTGGCGGCGCATGCCGCCGGCGCCGAGGGCACGCTGACGTGGTGGGGCTGCTGGCTGTACCTGGGCGCGCGCATCGTCTACGTGCCGTTGTATGCAATGGGGGTGCCGGTGGTGCGGTCGCTGGTCTGGCTGGTGTCGCTGGCAGGCCTGGGCATGGTGATTTACGCGCTCCTGAGCCATTACTGAAGCGCGCCACGGGGCTGCGCCGATACCGGGTTCAGCTCTCGCTACTCTCCTACGCACTTTGTAGGCTGCGTCCTATGGATTACCGGCCCCGTGGCGCCTACATTGGTTGCTACGATAGTCACCGGATAAATCATGGTAACCCGAAATCTCTCCGCAGCCGAGAAACGCGCCGCCGTGCGCATCGGCACCGCGCGCGCGCGCCTGATCCGCAACCTGCTGCACAACGTGTTCGGCGTGGACCAGTTGCGCGACGGCCAGCGCCGCGTCATCGACAGCGTGCTGGAAGGGCGCGATACCCTGGCCATCATGCCCACCGGCAGCGGCAAGTCGCTCTGTTACCAGATTCCCGCCTCGATCTTCAAGGGCACGACAGTCGTTGTCTCGCCCCTGATCTCGCTGATGAAGGACCAGTTGGAAAAGCTGGAGGAAATCGGCATCGGCGCGGCGCAGTTGAACAGCAGCCTGTCGCGCGAGGAGGAACTGGAAGCGCTGGACAGCATCCGCAACAACCTCAGCAACATCGTGTTCTGCACCCCGGAGCGCCTGGTCACGCCGGAGTTCCTGGACGTGCTGAAGGAAACCGAGATTGCCCTGCTGGTCGTCGACGAGGCCCACTGCATCTCGCAGTGGGGCCACGATTTCCGCCCGGCTTACCTGGAGATCGGCGCGGCCCGGCGCGCGCTGGACAATCCGCCCGTGCTGGCATTGACGGCGACGGCCACGCCGGATGTGATCGACGACATCGGCCGCCAGCTGGGCACGCGCATGCACGTGGTGAACACGGGCATCTACCGGCCCAACCTGCATTACCGCGTCATCCAGATCACCAATCCTGCCGAAAAGACGGCCGAGGCGTTGCGCCTGGTGCGCGAAACGGCGGGCGTGGGCATCATCTACGCCGCCACCGTCAAGGCGGCGGAGGAGATGCATCGCGCCTTGCAGGAAGCCGGCGAAAGCGTCGCGCTGTACCACGGCCGCCTGCCGGCGCGCGAGCGCAAGGAAAACCAGGACCTGTTCATGAACGGCGAGCGCCGCGTGATGGTGGCCACCAATGCCTTCGGCATGGGCATCGACAAGAGCGACACCCGCTTCGTCATCCACCTGCAGGTGCCGGCCAACCTGGAGGCCTACTACCAGGAGTCCGGCCGCGCCGGGCGCGATGGCGAAAATGCCGAATGCACGCTGCTGTACTTCCAGGACGACAAGCGCCTGCAGCAGTTCTTCCTCGTCAAGCACTACCCGTCGGCGCACGAGCTGCGCACGGTCTACGACGCGGTGGTGCCGCTGGTACCGTGCCAGCCGGGCGTGATCGCCGACGCGCTGCCGGACATGGCGGACAGCAAGCTGAAAGTCTGCCTGAAGCTGCTCAAGGACGGCAAGCTGCTGCGCCAGAACCGCAAGCTCGATTACCTGCTGACCAACAAGGACCCCAACGCGGTGATCTTCGACCAGCTCTCGGCGATCTACCAGCACAAGCAGGAGCGCGATCGCGAGGCGCTGGAGCAGATGGTCGGCTATGCGCAGAGCGGCTACTGCCGCTGGAAGCTGATGCTGGACTATTTCAACGACGCCTCGGCCGGGCTGGAACACTGCGGCTGCTGCGACAACTGCGTGTCGCCGCCGTCGGTGCAGGTGGAGGAGGGCGAGGCGGTGCTGTTCGAGCCGCCGCCGGAGCCCTCGGTGCCGCCGGGCCCCGTGATCGCGGTCGGCAGCCAGGTGAAAGTGCCGAAGTTCGACATCGGCACCGTGCTTTCCGTCGCGGGCGACCAGATCACCATCGAGTTCCCCGAGAATACGACGAAGACGTTCATGGCCGAATTCGTGCAGCCGGTGTGATCCGCCAAACCCGCCGGTGACAGGCACCTATCTGGAGGTCTCCGACCTCCAGATAGGTGCCTGTCACCATGGGTCTTGCGGGAACAGCCTGCGGCTGACCCGCGCACTGTACGCCAACGGACATACAAGCAATCCCTCACTAGCTAGAATGACCAAAAGCCGGAAGAGGGAAAGCATATGTCCGATATGGTGGTGGTACGCAAGGAAGGCCTGTACTGTGTGCCGGGCCAGTTCTACATCGATCCGTGGCGGCCCGTCGAGCGCGCCGTCATCACGCATGGCCACGGCGACCATGCGCGCGTCGGCCACGGCCACTACCTGGCCGCCAACCCCGGCGTCGGCATCCTGCGCTCGCGCCTGGGCGAGATCACCGTGCAGGGTCTCGACTACGGTGAAACCATCGAACACAACGGCGTGCGGATCTCGCTGCATCCCGCCGGCCACGTGCTCGGTTCGGCCCAGGTACGGCTCGAATGCGGCGGCGAAATCTGGGTCGCCTCGGGCGACTACAAGGTCGAGGGGGACGCCACCTGCACCCCGTTCGAGCCGGTGCGCTGCCATACCTTCATCACGGAGTCGACCTTCGGCCTGCCGATCTACCGCTGGGAGCCGCAGCAGCAGACCTTCGACGACATCAACGCATGGTGGCGCAAGAACGCCGCCGAGGGACGCGCCAGCCTGATGCTGTGCTACTCGTTCGGCAAGGCGCAGCGCATCCTGTCCGGCCTCGATGCCTCGATCGGCCCGATCATCTGCCACGGCTCCGTAGAGCCGCTGAACCGCGTCTACCGCGCCGCCGGCGTGCCGCTGCCGGAAACGAAGATGGTCAGCGACGTGGACAAGGCCGACATCAAGCGTTCCATCATCATCGCGCCGCCGTCGGCCGGCGGCTCGCCGTGGGTCAAGCGCTTCGGCGACTTCAGCGACGCCTTTGCCAGCGGCTGGATGCTGTTGCGCGGCGCCCGGCGCCGGCGTGGCGTCGATCGCGGCTTCGTGCTGTCCGACCACGCCGACTGGCCTGGCCTGATGAGCGCCATCAAGGCCACCGAGGCGGAACGGGTCGTCGTCACGCACGGTTCGATTCCCACGATGGTGCGCTGGCTGTGCCAGAACGGCCTGGATGCCAAGGGCTTCGACACCGAATACGGCGACGACGAAGCGGAAAATGCGGCGGCGGCCGGCGCGGCGGCGGAAGGCGTGGTGGCAGCCGAGCCGGACCCCGTCGCGCAGCGCTGGGCAGTTGGCGAAAAGGCCGACGCGGCGCGCGCCGCCGGCACGGCCGAAGCGCGTCGCCAGGTGGACGAGGCAGGCGGGGAGGATGCCGATGCGTGAATTCGCCCGCCTGTACGCGGAGCTGGACGAGACCACCGCCACCAACCGCAAGCTGGAAGCCCTGAAGGCTTACTTTTCCAGCGCCGCGCCGGAGAACGCCGCATGGGCCGTCTACTTCCTGGCCGGCGGCAAGCCGCGCCAGGCCGTGCCCGTCAAACTGCTGCGCCAGTACGCCACCGAATACGCGGGCCTGGACGACTGGCTGTTCGACGAATGCTACGACGCCGTGGGCGACCTGGCCGAAACCATCGCCCACATCCTGCCGGAGCCGAAGACGCGCAGCGACGTCGGGCTGGCGGTATGGATCGAGCAGCGCATCGCGCCCCTGCGTGGCGCGGCGCCGGAGACGATACGCCAGGCGCTGTTCGACTACTGGGATGAACTGGAGACGCGCGAACGCTTCCTCTTGATGAAGCTGATCGGCGGCGGTTTCCGCGTCGGCGTCTCGAAGCTCCTCGTCACGCGCGCGTTGTCCGCCATCGCGGCGGTCGACTCGAAGCTGATCGCGCAGCGCCTGATGGGCTGGACGGACGGCAGCGTGCGGCCCACCGCGCAAGGCTTCCTGCAACTGATCGCGGCGCAATCGGACCAGGAACACGCGATGCGCGGCGGCCAGCCTTACCCCTTCTTCCTGGCGCATCAATTGCAGGCGGCGCCGCAGACGCTGGGCGAGCTGAAGGACTGGCAGGTCGAGTGGAAATACGACGGCATGCGCGCGCAGCTGGTCGCGCGCGCCGGCGACAACTGGCTGTGGTCGCGCGGCGAGGACCTGATCACGGAGCGCTTTCCGGAGCTGGCGGCGATCCGGCTGCCCGATGGCACCGTGGTCGATGGCGAGATCCTGGTCTGGCAGACCGGCGACAAGGACAGCGGCAATCCGTCGCCGTTCGCCGACCTGCAGAAGCGCATCGGCCGCAAGACCTTGTCGGCCAAGCTGCTGGCCGAGCTGCCGGCCGCGCTGGTGGCGTACGACTTGCTGGAACTGGATGGCGTGGACCTGCGCCAGCTGCCGCAATGCGAACGGCGCACGCTGCTGGAACAACTGGTGGCGCGCGTGGACAACCCGCGCCTGCGCATCTCGCCGCTTGTCCATGCGACCAGCTGGGACGACCTGGCGCGCATCCGCGACGAGTCGCGCGCGCGCGGCGTCGAGGGCATGATGATCAAGGCCGCCAGCGCGCAATACGGCGTGGGTCGCACCAAGGACGTGGGCACGTGGTGGAAGTGGAAGATCGATCCCTACAGCGTGGATGCGGTGCTGATCTACGCCCAGGCCGGGCATGGCCGGCGCGCCTCGCTGTACACCGACTACACGTTCGCCGTGTGGGACGGCGACGGCAATGGCGGCCGCCAGCTGGTGCCGTTCGCCAAGGCCTACTCGGGCCTGACGGATGCCGAGATCGCGCAGGTGGACAATGCGATCCGCCGCACCACGATCGAGAAGTTCGGCCCGGTGCGCAGCGTGCGGCCGACGATGGTGTTCGAGATCGGGTTCGAAGGCATCGCCGCGTCGCCCCGCCACAAATCCGGCATCGCGGTGCGCTTCCCGCGCATCCTGCGCCGGCGCGACGACAAGAGCGTGGAGGAGGCCGACACGCTCGATACCCTGAAAGGCCTGCTGGCCCAGGCCAGCATCGGCGCATGAGCAGGCGCGCATGAACCGGCGCGACGCGGCCCGCCAGGTCGGCACCTTTTATGCCAAGCGCGGCTGGCAGGTCTTCCCGTTCCAGCGCGCCGTCTGGCAGGCCGCGCTGGCGGGCGAATCGGGCCTGCTGCATGCCACGACTGGCTCCGGCAAGACGTTCGCGGTCTGGTTCGCCGCGCTGCAGCGGGCCATGTGCGCCAAGCCATCCAGGAAGCGCGGCCTGCGCGTGCTGTGGATCACGCCGATGCGCGCGCTGGCGGCCGATACCCTGCGCGCGCTGAGCGAATCAGCGGCCGAGCTGATGCCCGGCTGGACGGTCGATGCGCGCACCGGCGACACCTCGTCCGCCGCCCGCGCACGCCAGGCCAAGCATCTGCCGGACACCCTGATCACGACGCCGGAAAGCCTGACCTTGATGCTGTCCAAGGCCGATGCCGCCACCCAGTTCGCGCTGCTGGACATGGTCATCATCGACGAATGGCACGAGCTGATGGGCAACAAGCGCGGCGTGCAGACGCAACTGGCGCTGGCCCGGCTGCGGCGCTGGGCGCACCAGGCGGGCGGCGAACTGGTCGTGTGGGGCCTCTCCGCCACCTTGGGCAATCTGCCGCGCGCCAAGGAGGTGCTGCTGGGACCGGGCATGGCCGGCGCCACGGTGGAAGGCAGCATCCGCAAGGACATCCTGGTCGACACCCTGATCCCGGCGAATCCCTCGCGCTTTCCGTGGGCCGGTCACCTGGGCATCCAGATGCTGCCCGCCGTGATCGGCGAGATCGAGCGGCACGCCACCACGCTGGTGTTCTGCAATACCCGCTCGCAGGCGGAACTGTGGTACCAGAACATGCTGGAGGCGCGGCCCGACTGGGCCGGCATCATCGCGCTGCACCACGGCTCGCTGGACAAGGAAGTGCGCGACTGGGTCGAGCTGGGCCTGAAGAAGGGCGAGCTGAAAGCGGTGGTCTGCACCTCCAGCCTGGACCTGGGCGTGGACTTCCTGCCGGTCGAGCGCGTGCTGCAGATCGGCAGCGCCAAAGGCATCGCCCGTCTGCTGCAGCGGGCCGGGCGCTCCGGCCATGCGCCGGGCCGCGTCTCGCGCGTCACCCTGGTGCCCACACACAGCCTGGAACTGCTGGAAGCGGCTGGCGCGATCCAGGCCGTCAAGGACCGCGACATCGAGGCGCGCCACGTGCCCGAAAAGCCGCTGGACGTGCTGGTGCAGCACCTCGTCACGATCGCGCTGGGCGGCGGCTTCCGCTCCGAGGCGTTGTTCGACGAGGTGCGTGGCGCCTGGTCGTACCGCCACCTGACGGAGGAGGAGTGGCAGTGGGCGCTGGACTTCGTCGCGCGCGGCGGCCAGAGCCTCACCGTCTACCCGGAATACCGCCGCGTGCTGCCGGACGAGGAAGGCGTCTACCGTGTGCCGGACGTGGCGCTGGGCCGGCGCCACCGCATGGGCATCGGCACCATCGTGTCCGAGGCGATGATCCAGGTGAAGTACCAGAGCGGCGGGCGCATCGGCACGGTGGAGGAGGGCTTCATCGCGCGCCTGAACAAGGGCGACAACTTCCTGTTCGGTGGCCGCATCCTGGAATTCATCCGCGTGCACGAGATGACGGCTTACGTGAAGCGTGCCACGGGTGCCAAGGGCGCGGTACCGCGCTGGCAGGGCGGCAAGATGCCGCTGTCGTCCGAGCTGGCGCATGCGGCGCTGGCGCAGATGCAGCGCGTCACCGAAGGCGTCTACAGCGGGCCCGAGATGCTGGCGATCGCGCCACTGCTGGAGATCCAGGCGCGCTGGTCGGCATTGCCGACGCCGGCGCGCACCGTCATCGAAAGCCTGCACAGCCGCGAGGGCCATCACCTGTTCGTGTATCCGTTCGCCGGGCGGGCAGTGCACATCGGCCTGGCCTCGCTGTTCGCCTACCGCATCGGCCGTATGCAGCCGATCACCTTTTCCATCGCCGTCAACGACTACGGCTTCGAGCTGCTGGCGCCGGACAACGTCGATTGGGCCACCGTGTTCGCGCCGGCGCACGGCCGCGACGTCGGCCTGTTCGGCACCGGGCACCTGCTGGAGGACGTGATGGCGAGCCTGAACGCGACCGAAATGTCGCAGCGGCGCTTCCGCGAGATCGCCCGCATCGCCGGCCTGGTGTTCCAGGGCTATCCGGGCCAGCCGAAAAGCAACCGGCAGATCCAGGCCTCGTCGTCGCTGTTCTTCGAGGTGTTCCGCAAGCACGACGCCGGCAACCTGTTGCTGACGCAGGCCCAGCGCGAAGTGCTGGAGCAGGAACTGGAACTGAACCGGTTGCGCGCCACGCTGGAGGAGCTGCAGGGGCGCGCCGTCAGCTACCACGAGACAAAAAGAGCCACGCCGTTCGGCTTCGCGCTGATGGTCGAGCGCTTCCGCGAGAAGCTGTCGACGGAGAAGCTGTCCGACCGCGTGGCGCGCGTGCTGCGCGAACTCGAGAAGGCGGCCGGACCATGAACGCGGCGTCCACCGAGCTGGCGGGCGAAGCGGTGTTGCTGCTGGCGCAGAAAGCCCTGTACTGGCCGCGCGAACGGATGCTGGTGATCGCCGACATCCACTTCGGCAAGGCGGCGTCGTTCCGTGCGTTGGGTATTCCCGTCCCGCGCGGGACGACCACCGAAAACCTAGAGGCGCTCGATGCGCTGCTGGCGGCGCACGACGTGCGCCACGTGCTGTTCCTGGGCGACTTCCTGCATGCGAAAGCGGCGCATGCGTCCGCTACCGTGCAGGCGATGCTGGCCTGGCGCGCGCGCCATCCCGACCTGGTGCTGACACTGGTGCGCGGCAACCACGACAAGCATGCGGGCGATCCGGCCGCGCAGCTGGGACTGGCGCTGGTGGACGAGCCTTACGTGCTGGGGCCGTTCGCGTTCTGCCACCACCCCGACCTCGCCTGCGACGGCTACGTGTTGGCCGGGCACGTCCATCCCGTCTACCGGCTGCGGGCCGGGCGCGAGTCCATGCGCCTGCCTTGTTTCCTGGTCGGCCCGCGCCGTGCCATCCTGCCGTCGTTCGGTTCCTTCACGGGCGGCCATGAGATCGAGCCGGCGGCGGAGGACAGGCTGTACCTGGCGGTGGAAGAAGCGATTTTCCCACTGGAAAATAAATAGGGTTTTGGTAGGTGCTGTCCTACAGGGACACCTGTACGCGTCCTATATTTCCTGCTCAGTGTTTGCACTACGATGAGTACTCCTGTTGCCCGATCGTTATAACAATGATCGTCGCTGGTCGGTGAGAACGATCGGGCGCGGGTTCCTCCCTCACTCCACCACGTCAAAATCCCCCAATGCATCACTTCAGGAGAATTGATCATGGCATCATCGAATCAGGGTAATAATCGAGGTAACCGACAAGGCGAGGCCCAGGGCAATACGGGTAACAAGCAAAGCGCAACGCGTAATCGCGGCTTTGCGTCGATGGATCCGCAGCGTCAGCGCGAGATCGCATCCGAAGGGGGACGTGCCGCGCATGCGAAAGGCACGGCGCACGAGTTCACGTCGGAGGAGGCACGCCGGGCTGGGGCCATGAGCCACAAGAACGGCAATCGCCAAAGCGCACGCGGCGGTAATTCCGGCGGTGGCAATGACCAGGGCAACCAGGGCTGAACAGCGCAGGAAGCACGTCGAGGAGAATGGGCATGACTCCATCTGACAATTCCCGCAAGAACAAAAGCAGCGAAGAGAATTTCGTGCTAGTGGACACCGAGCATCCGGGCATCGGCAACATCGATTTTCCGGAAACGGAAGTCAGGCGGGTCGACCGGCCGATCCCGGGCAACCGCCAGAGCACGGATCAGGGCGCACGCCAGGGCGAACAGCCCGGTACGGAAGGCGGAGCGCCAGGGCCGGAAGCCAGTTCCGGCGTATGACGGCAACGCGCCGACGCGGCCCGCATGTGAGGGGCGGGCCGAAGTCGGGCTGGACGTCGAATGAAATCCGCCGGTTGGCGGATTTTTTTTGGGTGAGGCAAAGCTACTCTCGGCGCCGGCAAGACCCAAAGGTGACAGGCTCCTATCTGGCCGCCGGCGGCGGCCAGATAGGAGCCTGTCACCACGGGTTACCGCGGGTTTGTCTGGCTCAGTGCCCCAAGTGCTTGTGCTCGCCAACATTGGTCGGCCGCTTGCCCGTCAGCGCCGCCTTCGCCATCGCAAACAGGCTCACCATCTTGCTGTTGCCCGTATCCCAGTACTCGGCCGACTGGATCTGCACTTCCAGCAGCGCCAGGTGCGGGTCGTCCAGACCCTCCGGGAACCAGGCCTTGACGGAGGGCTTCCACAGCTGCTCCATCTTGGCGCGGTCGCGTACCAGCGCCGCGCGGCCGGCGACGGATACGTACAGGTGATCGTCGACGTCGGCAAAGCTGACGTTGACGGAGGGGTTGTTCACCAGGTGCGTCGTGAACTCCTCCTCGTCGGAAACAAAGAACCACATCGTGCCGGCCTCGTCGATCTGCTGCAGCGTCAGCGGGCGGCTCGTCATCCGGTTCTCGTCGTCGCTCGTGGTGAACATCCCGAACTTCACATCCTTGACGCGCTTGGTCAGATCGTCCAGTTCGTCCTTGGTAAATATCGTCATCGTGGCCTCCTGTATTGTCCAGAACAAAGCCCAACGATACGCGCGCACCCGGCGCGACTCTGTACGCTGGCGTACACCTGATTTGTATCCACGGCTGTTACATAATTGACTCCGCAAATGATAATCATTATCATCTGATGATTCATATAAATGCCGGCAGCAGGAAGAACCAGTGAGCGAAGACGTCAACCCAGTCCAGGCGGCCGCCAGCACCGCCCGCGCCAGCCGCGCCGTGTGGCTGAAGCAGCTGCACCAATGGCACTGGATCAGCTCCGCGCTGTGCCTGCTGGGCATGTTCCTGTTCAGTATTACCGGCATCACGTTGAACCACGCCTCCCAGATCGAAGCCAAGCCGACGATCGTGCGCAAGGAGGCCACGGCGCCGGCGCCGCTGCTGGCGCAGCTGAAGACCTTCGCGGCGCGGCATGACGGCGACAAGGTGCCGCTGCCTGCGGCCGCCGAAGACTGGCTGCTGGCTACCTGGTCCGTCAAGGCGGGCGGTCGCGCCGCCGAATGGTCGCCCGAGGAGGTCTACCTGCCGCTGCCGAAGGCCGGCGGGGATGCCTGGGTCCGCATCGGCCTCGAGGATGGCGCGGCCGAGTTCGAGAATACGGACCGCGGCTGGATTTCCTGGCTCAACGACGTGCACAAGGGCCGCAACACCGGCACGGCATGGAACTGGTTCATCGATATCTTTGCCGGCGCCTGCCTGGTGTTCTGCATCACGGGCCTCCTGATCCTCAAATTCCATGCGGCGAACCGGCCGTTCACGTGGCCGATGGTCGGCCTGGGCGTGCTGGTTCCCGTCGTCATCGCACTGCTGTTCATTCACTAACACTTAAGGCACACCATGAAATTACGCTATTCCATCGCGCTCAGCATTCCGCTGTTCAGCGCATCGGCGATGGCGGCCGACCTGGCCCTGAAGCTCGAGATCCCGCAACTGAACGTGGCCGAGTACCACAAGCCCTACATCGCCGCGTGGATGGAAAACGCGGACCAGAAGGTCGTCGCCAACCTGGCCGTGTTGTACGACACCAAGAAGAAGGACAACGCCGGCACCAAGTGGGTCAAGGACATGCGCCAGTGGTGGCGCAAGACGGGCCGCGACCTGGCCCTGCCGCTGGACGGCGTTTCCGGCGCCACCCGAGCGCCGGGCGAGCACACGCTGACCTTCCCGGTCGCGAAGGAAGCGCTGAACAAGCTGCCGGCCGGCCAGTACCAGCTGGTGGTCGAGGCCGCGCGCGAGGCGGGCGGCCGCGAATTGGTCAAGGTGCCCGTGGCGTGGCCGCCGAAGTCGGCGCAGGAATTCTCCGCCAAGGGCAAGGAAGAACTGGGTAACGTCGTCGTGCAGGTCAAACCTTAAGGACAGCCATGAAGCTCCATAAAACCCTGATCGCGCTGGCACTGGCCGGCGCCGCGTTCAGCGCGCACGCGCACAAGCCGTGGCTGCTGCCATCGTCCACGCTGGTCGAAGCGAAGGAGCCGTGGGTAACCGTCGACGCGGCCATCTCCGAAGGCCTGTTCGACATCGACCACGTGCCCCTGAAACTGGACGGCATCGTCGTCACGGGTCCGGATGGCGCCGCCGTCACGCCGGAGAATGCCAGCACCGGCAAGCTGCGCAGCACGTTCGATGTCAAGATGGCGAAGAACGGCACCTACCGCATCGCGCTGGTCTCGCAGACGGCCTTCGCCAGCTGGAAGGCCAACGGCGAGACCAAGCGCTGGCGCGGCCTGGAAGCCAACCTGGCCAAGGAAGTGCCGGCCAACGCGGAAGACCTGAAGGTGAGCCGCACCAACAGCCGCCTGGAGACCTTCGTCAGCGCCAACGAGCCCGATAACGCCGTGTTCAAGCCGACCGGCAAGGGCCTGGAGCTGGTGCCCGTCACGCACCCGAACGACATGCGCGCCGGCGAGAAAGCCACCTGGCGCTTCCTGCTGGACGGCAAGCCGGCCGCCAACCTGGCCTTCAGCCTGATCCCGGGCGGGGTGCGTTATCGCGGCACCCTGGGCGAAATCCGCCAGAGCACCGACGCCAAGGGCGAGATCACGTTCACGATTCCGGCCGCCGGCATGTACCTGGTCAGCAGCAGCTGGCCGGCGCAGGCGCCCGCGCAACCGGGCCAGCCGCCACAGATGCCGCCGCTGCGCGTGACCTACGCGGCCACCGTCGAAGTGCTGCCGCAGTAAGCATGCGCCGGGTCCTGCTGCCGCACGCGATCTCGTCCGCGGCGCCGCCCGCCGGCGCCGCCATCCACGAGCTGCGCGGCACCAGCATGGGTACGAGCTGGTCGGCGCGGATCGCCGGCGCGGCGGCGGAGCTGGCCCCGCTCCTGCAAGCGGAACTCGACCTGGTGGTGGCGCAGATGAGCCACTGGGAGCCCGCCTCCGACCTGGGGCGTTTCAACCGCGCCCCGGCGGGCACGTGGCACGCGCTGCCGACCGAGTTCCTGGAAGTGCTGGCGTTCGCGCTGGACGTGTGCGAGGCCTCCGGCGGCGCCTGCGACCCGTGCGCCGGCGCGCTCGTCAACCTGTGGGGCTTCGGGCCCCTCGACCGCCACGACGAACCCGGCTTCGTGCCGCCCACGCCCGCGCAGGTGCAGGCCGTGCTGGCGCGGCGCGCGCACGTGCGGCTCGACCCGCAAACGGGGCGGGCCTGGCAGCCCGGCGGCGTGCAGCTCGACCTGTCGGCCGTCGCCAAAGGTTATGCGGTGGACCGCCTCGCACTGCGGCTGGAGAGCCTTGGCTTCGCCAATTATCTCGTCGAGGTGGGCGGCGAATTGCGTGGCGGCGGCGTCAAGCCGGACGGCCAGCCCTGGTGGGTGGCGCTGGAACAGCCGCTGGATGCGAGCGCCGGCGACGACGGCATCGTCGTCGGCTTGCATGGCCTGGCCATCGCCACGTCGGGCGACTACCGCCGCTATTTCGTCGATGGCGCCGGCCGGCGCCCCCATACGATCGATCCCCGCACCGGTCTGCCGATCGACAGCGGCATCGCATCCGTCACCGTCGTCGATGCCAGCTGCATGGCGGCCGACGCATGGTCCACCGCGCTGACGGTGCTGGGCGTCGAGGCTGGCCTGCGCCTGGCCGAACGGCGCGGCATCGCGGTGCGCTACCTGGTGCGCCAGGGCGACGGCAGCTTGCGCGAATCCACCAGCAGCGCGTTTGCCGCGATGCTCGATTGACCCCGATGGCAGATATCGTCACCAACGACACCACGCGCCTGGCGCTGACCGCGGCCGGCTTCGTCGCCTACGGCATCACCTGCCTGCTGCCCTGGCTGCGCCAGCGGCGCAAGCGCGCCGGCACCGCGGCGCAGGCTGCGGACGGCTGGATCGTCGCCCATGCCAGCCAGACCGGCAACGGCCTTGAACTGGCCGAGCAGACCGCCGCGACCTTGCGCCTGGCCGGCATCGGCGTGCGCGTCTGCGAACTGGCGGGGGTGACGCAGCAGGCGCTGGAGCGCACGGAGCGCATCCTGTTCGTCGTCAGCACCTATGGCGAGGGCGACGCGCCCGACGCGGGCGCCGCGTTCGCCAGCAGCCTGATGACGCGCCGGCTGGCGCTGTCGCACCTGCACTACGCGGTACTGGCGCTGGGCGACCGCGCCTACACCCAGTTCTGCGGCTTCGGCCGTGCGCTCGATGCATGGTTGCGCGAGCAGGGCGCGCAGCCGCTGTTCGACCGCATCGAGGTGGACCGCAGCTCAGCCCAGGCCATCGGCCAGTGGCGCCAGCAACTGAGCCACCTGGCCGGTACCAGCGACGCACCCGACTGGAGCGCGCCCGCGTTCGCGCCGTGGCGGCTGGCCGAGCGCCGCCTGCTCAACCCCGGCAGCGCGGGTGCGCCCGTCTATCATCTGGAACTGCTGCCGGCCGATGGCGCGCTGCCATCGTGGCAGTCCGGCGACCTGGTGCAGGTGGCGGCGCCGGGCGACCCGGAGCGGCCGCGCGAATACTCGATCGCCTCGGTGCCGGCGGACGGCCGCGTGCACCTGCTGGTGCGGCTGCAGCGCCATGGCGACGGCAGCAGCGGCGTCGCCTCCGGCTGGCTGTGCGAACAGACCGACGTGGGCGCGACCGTGGCGTTGCGGCTGCGCCAGCACCGCCGCTTCCGGCTCGAAGAGAATGCCGCGCGCCCGCTGATCTTGATCGGCAACGGCAGCGGCATCGCCGGACTGCGCGGCCACCTGCGTGCCCGCGTGCTGGCGCGGCAGGGGCGCAACTGGCTGCTGTTCGGCGAACGCAACGCGGTACACGATCTGCATTACGGCCAGGAACTGCACGCACTGCACGAGGCAGGCATGCTGGAGCGGCTCGACCTGGCGTTCTCGCGCGACCAGCCCGAACGGGTGTACGTGCAGGACGTGCTGCGCCGTCAGGCGCCGGCGCTGGGCGAGTGGATCCGGCAGGGCGCGGCGATCTATGTGTGCGGCAGCCTGGAAGGGATGGCCGGTGGCGTGGATACGGCGCTGCGCGACATCCTGGGCGCCAGCGCCGTCGATGCGCTGGCGGCGCAAGGACGCTATCGCCGCGACGTGTACTGAACGCCGCGCAAGCCGGTCCGCCATGCGGCCCGGCCCCTGTCTCTCAAGCCTCGTGCAGTTCCTGCAAGCCGCGCTGCAGACTGGAGATGCTGGGATTGTCGATAAACACGCAGCGCTTGCCGGTACGCTTGCAGAAGTCCTTCACGCGCCAGTAGGCGCTGTGGCTGATGCAGCCCGTCTGGCAAATCACCAGGTCGGCCGCCGCCAGGCTGGCTTCCAGCTTGCCGGCGTTATCTTCCAGCCCGCCGTCGTGGTGCGCGAACTGCGCGCCCGCTTTCTCGATCACCGCGCGGTAAGTGGACACGTTGCCGCTGCGGCCGCCCACGCACAGCACGTTGCGCTCGGCCAGCCGGATCGGCAGCCGGATGATGTGCTCCACCACGGCCGGCGGCCCGTCCACTTCTTCGGCCGGCGCGGCCGGAGTGGCCGCTTCCAGCTGGGCCTGCGCTTGCAGCAGCAGCTTGCGCAAGTCCGCGATCTGGCCGCGCAGGGCGCGCTCGCGCTCGTCGGTCTGGGCCAGGCGCTGCGCCAGCCGTTCGCGGGTTTCCAGCCCGGGAATGGCGTTGCGCAGCTGTTCCAGCTCCTGCCGCAACGAGTCGATGATGCTGTCGCGCCCGACCAGTTGCGCGCGTAATTGCATCAGCGCCGCGGCATGCTTGTCCTGCTCCGCCGTGCGCTCCAGTTGCATCGCCGCGTTGCGTTGCTGCAGCTTGGCCAGCTCGCGAGTCAAACTGGCGTTCTCGTCGACGACAGCATTGAAACGGTGCAGGTCGGCGCGCGTGCAGGCGCCAGCCTGGTGCTGGATCATGTGCAGGTCGCGGCACATCTTTTCTTCCAGTTCGGGCGCGCAGCGCGGATGGCTGAGGCCGGCCCAGAACGCGCCGGCGACGTCGCCGCTCGCTACCGCACCCTGCCACAGTTCGGCCAGCTGTTCGGTCGTGCGGGCGGCGCGAAAGCGTGCGATGACGGTCGCGAAGCGGCGCTCCAGTTCCTTCTGCACGGCTTCGGACAGGCGGTTGCGCGTGCCGCATTCGCTGACGGCGCCCACGTGTACCTCATAGTCGTCGGCCAGCACCTTGCCGCCCGCGACCTTGCCGACCAGCTTGCGCAGGGCGCCCAATGGAATGCAGACGCCGATCAACGGGCAGTGGCAAGTATGCGACAGCTCCCAGATGCGGCGGCGGCGCGAGGTCTGCGCCGCATCGGGCGGCGGGGCGATCGGATGTTTGTCGCACATCGCTTATACCACCTGCGGCGTCGGGCGCGCCCGTCCCATGATGCGGCTGAGGAAGCCTTCTTCCTTTTCCTTCACCGGCGGCAGCGAGCGCTCGACGATCGTCGCCCATTGCTCGGACAGTTGCTGGCACGTGGCGGCCAGCACGGGCGCCATGCCAGGCAGGGTGGACAGGGCCTTCAGGTGCCGTTCGATGACGGATGCCAGCTTGACGCATGCGGACTCTTCGCTGGCCGTGTAGTGCGACATCAGGTGCAGCACGGCGGAGAGCATCAGCTCGGGCTGGGCGCCGCCGGCGCCGGGTGTCAGGTAGATCGGATCGGTATGGTCGATAGCCATTCGGGACTCTCCTCGGAACGTTGGCTGGCTACCGGGACGGTTGGCTGGCTGAGGTGGGGTGTGGCGGGTGATGCGGGACGGTCAGGCGGTCAGGATCAGTTTGTTCAGCTGGGTGATGCGCAGCCGGTAGATGCGGCCGGCGTGTTCGATTTCCACTTCGCGCCGGTCCTGCATGAGGCCGGCGGTAGTGAAGCGCTGCACAGGCTGGGGCTGACGCGCGGACGGTTGGGTCGCTGCGGTTGCCGGGGTGGCTGGCATGGTCATGGTTGGCATGGTGGTTGGCCTCAAATAAGAATGATTCGCATTTGCATTATTGGATAGCGCTGCCGAAAATGCAAGTTCTTTTTGTGCTTTCCGTGCTGTGTGTGGCCAACAAAAAAAGAGACCCGCCGAGGCGGGTCCAAGCTGGGTGAGGATGGAGCCCGAATGGGAGGGCGCGCACCGCTCAGACGGCGGCCATCAGCTGGACAGAAGGGCCTGTCGAGGGTGCGGCGGGTTCCGCGGCTTCGACAGCCGCGGCCTTGCGACCGGCGCCGCTCTTCGAGCGCGAGCGTGAGGGCGGCAGGCGGCGCAGGGTTTTCAGCGCGTCCGGGTCCTTGATGCCGATGGTGCGCTGGTCGACGGTAATCAGCCCGATTTCGTTAAAGGCGGACAAGGTACGGCTGACGGTTTCCAGGGTCAGGCCCAGGTAGCTGCCGATCTCGTGGCGCGTCATGCGCAGGTTGAACAGTTTGCTGGAGTAGCCCATCTGGGCAAAGCGGTCGGCCAGCGAGACAAGGAAGCGGGCCACGCGGGCCTCCGCGCTGAGGGCGCCCAGCATGCCGATCATCGCCTGCTCGCGCACCAGCTCGCGGCTCATCACGCCATACATCATGTTTTCCAGTTCCAGATGCACGCGGCCCAGCGCCGTCAGCTTCTTGAAGGGCAGCAGGATCAGGTCGCAGTCGGACAGCGCCACCGCCTCGGACGCATACTGGCGGCTGTGGATGCCGTCCACGCCCAGCATGTCGCCCTTCATCGGGAAGCTCAGCACCTGCTCGTTGCCGAATTCGTCGATCAGCACGGTTTTCAGGAAGCCGGAATTGACGATGTACAGGGTATCGAACGGCTGGCCGATGGTATGGATGCGCTGGCCCGTCTTGAATTGCACGTGCTGGAACAGCAGCTCCTCCGACTGGATCGTGCAGGCCGACGGGATGTGCAGCAGGTCGCACACCTCTTTCAGGTTCGACCACAGCCGCCCCTGGCGCTGGCGGCCCGCTTCCATGGCGGGCGTGTGGGCGGCCGACGCGGCGGCACGGTTTTCGGACATTTGCGTTGGGAGCATGCTGATCTCCTGGTTTGGACAATGAATTTTGGCTATTCGGATAACAAACCAGAAAGGCGGTCTCGGTTTTCGGCTTGTCGGCAACCAGTTGCCGGGCTGTTACAGCCCGCGACGTTCTCGACGTAGATGTAAAGCAACTGGAGTGGTTTCAGTATGCCAACGGCCCCGAGTGAAAAATATCGGTAATGCGCTGAATATGCCGTAGGAGACGGCGGGGAGAGGTAGGAATACTCCTACTGGGAGTACCCGCTCCACAGAGTGAGAAGCGGGGTGAGCGGCAGGGTAGGACAGTGTGCCGCCAGGCTCAGGCCTTGAACGGCGAAAGTAGCTTATGCGCAACTGCGTACTGCACCATTTCCGAAAGCGAGGTCATCCCCATCTTCTGCATGATACGGGTCTTGTGGGTGCTGACGGTCTTGACCGACAGGTGCAGGTTGTTGGCGATCTCGGTGATCGACTTGCCGGAGACAAGCAGGGAGAATACCTCGAACTCGCGGTCGGACAGCTGCTTGTGCAGCAGGGTCTCGTTCGGCATCATGATGTTCAGTGCCAGCTGCTCCGCCACTTCCGTACTGATATAATGGGCGGCCCGAGGCGACCTTGCGGATGGCGCCGACCAGCTGGGTGCCGGCGCTTTCCTTGGTCAGGTAGCCCTGCGCGCCGGCGCGGATGGCACGCACGGCATATTGCTCTTCCTCGTGCATCGTCAGGATCAGGATGGCCAGCTTGGGCGCCTCGCTGCGGATCTGGCGAATCAGGTCGACGCCGCTGCGGCCCGGCATCGACAGGTCGAGCAGCAGCAGGTCGAACCCGCCCTGGCGCACGTGTCGCAACACCTCGAAGCCGTCGACCGCCTCGCCCGTGATGTCGATGTCGGGGGCACCGTCGAGGATGCGCTTGAGTCCTTCGCGCATGATGGTGTGGTCGTCGGCGATGACTATTCTGATCATAGGTTTGGCTGTCGGTTTCTGGTACTGCAACTATAACTGTGGAAAAAGTGCCCGTATTGCGCAAACCGCCGGCCGCATGCGGCGGCGGCTCAGTCGACCGGCTCCTTCAGCAGGCGATGCACGAGCACGGGAATGCGCGAGTGCGACAGCACCTTGTTCGTCACGCTGCCCAGCAGCAGCTGGCCCCAGCCGCTGCGCCCGTGCGAACCGATGAAGATCAGGTCGCAATGCTGCTGCTGTGCCACCTCCACGATTTTCAATGCCGCGCTTTCCGCGAACTCCGTCAGGCTGGTGCACGGCACGTTCTTGCGGGCGCACGCATCGACGATCGATTGCGTGTGCTCGCGTCCCGCGCGTTGCATGGCGGCCCGGTACTCGCTTTCGCTTGGATAACTGGGCGGAATGATCTCCACATATATGGGATACTGGTATTCCGGCGCGACGAACAGGGCCAGTACCTCGGCCCCCATCTGCTGAGCAAACGACACGCCGGCGCAGGCGGTCATGCGGGAAACAGCCGATCCGTCAGTCGTGATCAGGATTTTCCGGTACATCGCTGCCTCCGTGTCGACAGAGTGTCGGTCCAACGAGCTCATTGTAAACGGGTTTCACCCCCTTGTCCGGATGTAAAGATTTGATCTTTCTCAAGAGTAGATTAGACGGGGCGCAAACTTGGAGTAAATGCCATGTTTGTTTATGACAAACGGCATGCATAAATGCCAGCAGCCCAAATACAACACAAAGTCACCCTTTTGCTGCCGCCGCACATTTTTGCCCGGGCTTTGTCGAATCGGTGATTGAACAAGCAGGTACGCCCCTGCTACACTCGCGGAAGTGCGTTAATATTGCCGAGCGTCATCAAAAGTACCGCTACAGGCAGCGTTGACGGCAGCAATTTATTGATTATGGAGAAGCAGGGATATGACCGACGCCGCTGATGATTTCGACGCATTATTCGAGGAAGTGTCTGCGCAGCGCGCCAGCGCTCCCGCCCCGGCCGCAGCCCCGGCCCCGGCGCCGACCGCCGCAGCAGAAGACGACCTGGAAAGTCTGTTCGACGAGATCGCCGCGAAAGGGCCTGCGCAAGCAGCCCCCGCCGCGGCCGCGGTAGCACCGGCGGCGCCGGCACCTGCCGCACCCGCCGCCGCATCCGCCGAAGCGGGCGACGGCCAGGCCAACGATGGCACGATGTTCGAGCGCCTGGGCGGCATTGTCCGCCTGCTGCACGACTCGCTGCGCGAACTGGGTTACGACAAGGCCCTGACCGAGGCCTCGAGCCAGATCATGGACGCGCAGGACCGCCTGGAATACGTGGCCACGCTGACCGAGCAGGCCGCCAACAAGGTGCTCAACACGCTGGACGACGGCATGCCGGCCCAGGACGTGCTGTCGAAGAAGTCCAAGGAAATGGAAGACCGCTGGGCCGCGCTGTTCGAAGGCAAGCTCAGCATTGAAGAGTTCAAGGTGCTGGCGGGCGACTCGCGCGCCTTCGCCCAGGCCGTGTCCGAAGCGACCGAGGCCGAGAAGGCACGCCTGCTGGAAATCATGATGGCCCAGGACTTCCAGGACATCACCGGCCAGCTGATCAAGAAGGTCGTCACGATCACCAAGACGGTGGAGCAGGAGCTGGCGCAGCTGTTGAAGGACAACGCGCCGGCGGACAAGCGCGAGCGGATCGCGCAGAAGGAAGTGGAGAAAGTGGAATTGATGAGTGGCCCGTCGGCACCGACGGTGGCGCTGAGCCAGGACAGTGTGGACGATCTTCTTGCCGATCTGGGGTTCTAATGGACGATATGCTTAAAGAGTTCGTCGTCGAGGCGATGGACCTGGCGGTCAACGTCGAGGAGCATCTGCTGCGCCTCGAACGCGACCCCGACAACAAAGAAACGCTGAACGCCGTGTTCCGCTCGTTCCACACGATCAAGGGCGGCGCCGGCTTCATGAACCTGGGCGCGCTGGTCTCGGCCTGCCACCTGACGGAAAACCTGTTCGACGCCCTGCGTACCGGCGCCGCGCCGGTGACGCCGCTGTCGATCGAGGCGGCGCTGATGGCGTCCGGCTTCGTGGCCGACCAGCTGGCGGAGCTGAACAACGGTGCCGCGCCGGAAAGCCTGCCGGCCATGCCGCCGGAACTGGACAAGATCCTGACGGATGCGATCGAAGGCAAGGTGTCGTCGGCCAAGCCGGCCGCCGCCGCGCCTGCCGCCGCCCCGGCCGCAGCCCCTGCCGCCGCGCCGGCACCTGCCGCCGCCGCGCCAGTGGCCGCTGCCGCGCCGTCCGCCGACGGCCTGGATTGGGAAGGCATGTACGAGGCCGTGATGCCGCCTGGCTCCGTGACCCGCTCGGCCGCGCCTGCGCCCGCGGCTGCTCCGGTTGCCGCTGCCGCGCCTGCTCCGGCGCAAGCTGCCGCCCCGGCCCCCGCCGCCGCGCCTGCCGCCGAAGCGGCTGGCGGCAAGAAGTGGGATGGCGTCGAGCGCCGCGAGGAAAAAGCCGCGCACGCCGCCCCGGCCAAGGAAGAAAGCATCCGTATCGACGCGGTCAAGCTGGACGCGTTGCTGGAAGTGGCTGGCGAATCGGTGCAGGCCGCCAACCAGGCCGCCGTGTTGCTGGAACGCCTGCAGCAGTTCAAGTTCGAAGGCCAGGCCGCCACCTTGATGTCGGCGCTGACCGAAACGCTGGAGCGCGCATCGCGTTACTCCACCGAGCTGCAGCGCGCCACGCTGGCGACCCGCATGCAGCCGGTCGGCCGCCTGTTCCAGAAGTTCCCGCGCCTGGTGCGCGAACTGGCGAAGGACCTTGGCAAGGAAGTCGAACTGGTCATCGAGGGTGCGGAAACGGAAGTGGACCGCGTCGTCGTCGACAGCCTGTACGACCCGCTGGTGCACATGCTGCGTAACGCGCTGGACCACGGCGTGGAAGGCCCGGACGCGCGTGTCGCCGCCGGCAAGAACCCGAAGGCGACCATTCTGCTGAAGGCATGGCAGGAAGCCAACAGCGTCATGATCGTGTTGCAGGACGACGGCAAGGGCATGGACCCGATGGCGCTGCGCAAGAAGGCCGCCGAGAAGGGCCTGATCTCGCCGTCCGCCAACATGACGGACGACGAGTCGTACCAGCTGGTGTTCCTGCCGGGCTTCTCGACCAAGGAAGTGGCTTCGTCCGTCTCCGGCCGCGGCGTCGGCATGGACGTGGTGAAGACCGCCGTCGAGAAGAACCGCGGCGCGATCCACATCGAATCGATGCTGGGCAAGGGCACCAAGTTTGCCATCCGCCTGCCGATCGAGCTGTCGATCGTGCCGACGATGCTGGTCTCCACGTCGGGCGCGCTGCTGGCGCTGCCGATGGCGGTGGTCCAGCGCGTGGTCGAGCTGCCGGAAACGTTCATGGAAGTGGGCGGCGCGCCGGTGCTGAAGGACCAGGGCCGTCCGCTGCCGGTGCGTTCGCTGGCCGGCGCGCTGGGTTACGAGCTGTCGCCGGAACGCGTTGGCATCGTCATCAATTCGCCGCAACCGTACATCCTGGCCGTGGGCGCCGTGGACGGCACCGCCGACCTCGTCATCAAGCCGATGACGGCGATTGCCGTGGAAGGTATCACGGGTACGGCCCGCTCCGCCGAAGGCGAGCTGGTGCTGGTCGTGGGCCTATCGTTCCTGATGGATGGTTGCAGGGGCGCGGTGCGCATGGCAGCATAAGCAAGTTGCCAAGCAAGTAGTAAAAAAGCCTGCGACCGCCTCGCAGGCTTTTTTTTTGTTGCCACGGAAATGGGGACAGACCCCAATTATTTGGCAATGTTTCCCTTAAAATGGGGTCTGTCCCCATTTTTAAGGCAACTTTTGGCAGGACATTGCAGAAACGGGCGCCAGCGGCGCGCCGCACCCAATCAAGAGGCATCGGCCCACAAGGCGGAAAGTCGGCTTGTTTTGCAGCGCACAAACTGTGGCATAATCAAAATGGAACTTCTCACACACAGGCAGTAAGCAGCAATCATGAAGACGCTTTACGACAAACTCTGGGAATCCCACGTGGTGCGGACGGAGGAAGACGGCACCGCCATCCTGTACATCGACCGCCACCTCCTGCACGAAGTCACCAGCCCGCAAGCCTTCGACGGCCTGCGCGCGGCCAACCGCCAGCCATGGCGCCTGTCCGCCAACCTGGCCGTGGCCGACCACAACGTGCCCACCACCGACCGCTCGCACGGCATCGCCGACCCGGTCTCCCGCCTGCAGGTCGAAACCCTGGACGGCAACGCGAAAGAGTACGGCCTGACGTACTTCAACATGAACGACAAGCGCCAGGGCATCGTCCACGTGATCGGCCCGGAGCAGGGCGCGACCCTGCCGGGCATGACGGTGGTGTGCGGCGACTCGCACACGTCGACCCACGGCGCCTTCGGCGCGCTGGCGCACGGCATCGGCACCTCCGAAGTGGAGCACGTGCTGGCCACGCAGACGCTGCTGGCGAAGAAATCGAAATCGATGTTGGTGCAGGTGGACGGCGCGCTGCCGCCGGGCGTCACCGCCAAGGACATCGTGCTGGCGGTGATCGGCGTCATCGGCACGGCCGGCGGTACCGGCTACGCGATCGAATTCGCCGGCTCGGCGATCCGTTCGCTGTCGATGGAAGGCCGCATGACGGTCTGTAACATGGCGATCGAGGCGGGCGCGCGCGCCGGCATGGTCGCCGTCGACGACACCACGATCGATTACATCAAGGGCCGTCCGTTCGCGCCCGCCGGCCCGCACTGGGACCAGGCCGTGGCCTACTGGCGCACCCTGCACAGCGACCCGGGCGCCAGGTTCGACATGGTGGTCACGCTCAACGCGGCCGAGATCAAGCCGCAGGTCACCTGGGGCACGTCGCCCGAGATGGTGACGTCGATCGACGGCCGCGTGCCCGATCCCGATCACGAAAAAGATCCGGTCAAGCGCGACGCGATGGAAAAGGCGCTGACCTATATGGCGTTGAAGCCGAACACGCCGATCGAGGACATCCGCATCGACAAGGTCTTCATCGGCTCGTGCACCAACTCGCGCATCGAGGACCTGCGCGCCGCGGCCGCCGTCGTGCGCGGCAAGCGGCGCGCGTCGAACGTGCGCCTGGCCATGGTGGTGCCGGGTTCGGGACTGGTCAAGGAGCAGGCCGAGCGCGAGGGGCTGGACGCCATCTTCAAGGCGGCCGGCTTCGAATGGCGCGAGCCGGGCTGCTCGATGTGCCTGGCGATGAACGCCGACCGGCTGGAGCCGGGCGAGCGCTGCGCCTCGACGTCGAACCGTAATTTCGAAGGCCGCCAGGGCCAGGGCGGGCGTACCCACCTGGTATCGCCTGCCATGGCGGCCGCCGCCGGTATCGCCGGCCATTTTGTCGACGTGCGCGCGATCCGCTGAACGTTGTATTAAGTAAGGGGCAGGTTTGCCGTTTCACCCAACGGCGACAGGCCGGGGTCAGACCCGCCGGGTCTGACCCCAGATTTACGCCTTTGGGTTCGTTATCGGGCCCGGACACTCAAGCATAAACAGCAACCATGAAAACCATCTTCGCCATCGCCCTCACCACCCTCATCCTAACCGGCTGCAACACCATCGCCGGCATCGGCAAGGACGTGCAGAAGGTCGGCCAGGTCGTCGAAGGCGCCGGCAGAAAATAACACCGCGGCGGCGCGCCCGTACGGCAGCGCCGCCGCCCACCAGCAGAGCACCATGGAAAAATTCACAGTCTATGAAGGCCTCGTCGCTCCACTCGACCGTCCCAACGTCGATACCGATGCCATCATTCCCAAGCAATTCCTGAAGTCGATCCGCCGCACCGGTTTCGGCCCCAACCTGTTCGACGAGTGGCGCTACCTGGATCACGGCGAGCCGGGCATGGACAACGAGCGCCGCCCCGTCAATCCCGACTTCGTGCTGAACCAGCCGCGCTACCAGGGCGCCTCGATCCTCCTGACGCGCAAGAACTTCGGTTGCGGCTCCTCGCGCGAGCACGCGCCGTGGGCGCTGGAGCAGTACGGCTTTCGCGCGATCCTGGCGCCCAGTTTCGCCGACATCTTCTTCAACAACTGCTTCAAGAACGGCCTGTTGCCCGTCGTGCTCACCGAAGCGCAGATCGATCATCTGTTCGACGAAGTCAAGGCCTTCCCCGGCTACCGCCTGGTGGTGGACCTTGAGCAGCAAGTCATCCGCTCCCAGGACGGCAAGATCTCCTACCCCTTCCAGGTCGACGCCTTCCGTAAATACTGCCTGATGAATGGCCTCGACGACATCGGCCTGACCCTGCGTCATGCCGACAGCATCCGCGCCTTCGAGGAGCGTCATCTGGCAAGCCAGCCCTGGCTGGCCAACTCGATCTGAGAACAACTATGAAAATCGCAATCCTGCCGGGCGACGGCATCGGCCCCGAGATCGTCGCCCAGGCCGTCAAGGTCCTGAACGCATTGGACGAACAGTTCGAACTCGAGACCGCGCCGGTCGGCGGCGCCGGCTACGAGGCCGCCGGCCACCCGCTGCCGGAAGCCACACTGGCGCTGGCCAAGGCCGCCGACGCCGTGCTGTTCGGCGCCGTGGGCGACTGGAAGTACGACACGCTGGACCGTCCGCTGCGTCCCGAGCAGGCCATCCTCGGCCTGCGCAAGAACCTCGGCCTGTTCGCCAACCTGCGTCCCGCCATCCTGTATCCGGAACTGGCCGGCGCCTCCACGCTGAAGCCCGAAGTGGTGTCGGGCCTGGACATCCTGATCATCCGCGAACTGACCGGCGACATCTATTTCGGCCAGCCGCGCGGCGTGCGCACATGCCCGGATGGCCCGTTCCAGGGCCAGCGCGAAGGCTTCGACACGATGCGCTACGCCGAAGGCGAGATCCGCCGCATCGCCCACGTGGCATTCCAGGCGGCGCAAAAGCGCGGCAAGCGCCTGACTTCCGTGGACAAGGCCAATGTGCTGGAGACGTTCCAGTTCTGGAAGGACATCGTCACCGATGTGCACAAGGAGTATCCGGACGTGGCGCTGGATCATATGTACGTCGACAACGCCGCCATGCAGCTGGTGCGGGCACCGAAGAAGTTCGACGTCATCGTCACCGGCAATATGTTCGGCGACATCCTGTCCGACGCCGCCGCCATGCTGACGGGCTCCATCGGCATGCTGCCATCGGCCTCGCTGGACGCGAACAACAAGGGCCTGTACGAGCCGTCGCACGGCTCGGCACCGGACATCGCCGGCAAGGGCATCGCCAATCCGCTGGCGACGATCCTGTCCGCCGCCATGATGCTGCGCTACTCGCTGGGCCGCGCCGAGCAGGCCGACCGCATCGAGCACGCCGTCAAGGCCGTGCTGGCACAGGGCCTGCGTACGCCGGACATCTTCGAAGAAGGCACCACCAAGGTGGGCACCGAGCAGATGGGCGACGCGGTGGTCGCCGCACTGGCGAAATAATTTGAGCGCCGCGGGCCCGTTCCGGTCAGCCGGACGGACCCGCGCGGCGTTACACGAGAACACACAAAATAATCCGAGGGATTCCAAATGAAACTAGTAGGTCTGGTAGGTTGGCGCGGCATGGTCGGTTCGGTCCTGATGCAACGCATGCAGGAAGAGGGCGACTTCAATCACATCGAGCCGGTGTTCTTCTCGACGTCGAACACGGGCGGCAAGGCCCCGGCGATGGCGAAGAACGAAACCACGCTGAAGGATGCGATGGACATCGACGAGCTGAAACGCTGCGAGATCATCATCTCCTGCCAGGGCGGCGACTACACCAGCGCGGTGTTCCCGCAGCTGCGCGCGGCCGGCTGGAACGGCTACTGGATCGACGCCGCCTCCACGCTGCGCATGGAGAAGGACGCCGTGATCGTGCTGGACCCCGTCAACCTGAACGTCATCAAGGACGCGATGACGAAGGGCGTGAAGAATTTCATCGGCGGTAACTGCACCGTGTCGTGCATGCTGATGGGCCTGGGCGGCCTGTTCAAGCAGGACCTGGTCGAGTGGATGACGTCGATGACCTACCAGGCCGCTTCCGGCGGCGGCGCGCAGCACATGCGCGAGCTGCTGACGCAGTTCGGCACCATCAACGGCGCCGTCAAGGGCCTGCTGGACAACCCGGCTTCCGCGATCCTCGAGATCGACCGCCAGGTGCTGGCCACCCAGCACGGCCTGTCGGCTGAAGAAACCAAGCAGTTCGGCGTGCCGCTGGCCGGCAACCTGATCCCCTGGATCGACAAGGACCTGAACAACGGCCAGTCGAAGGAAGAGTGGAAGGGCGGCGCCGAGACCAACAAGATCCTGGGCCGCGGCGCCGATTTCGGCTCCTCGGTGATTCCGGTGGACGGCCTGTGCGTGCGCATCGGCGCGATGCGCTGCCACTCGCAGGCGCTGACGATCAAGCTGAAAAAAGACGTGCCGCTGGACGAGATCAACGACATCATCGCGAACGACAACCAGTGGGTGAAGTTCGTGCCGAACACGCGCGAAGCGTCGGTACGCGACCTGACGCCGGCCGCCGTCACCGGCAGCCTGACGATCCCGGTGGGCCGCGTGCGCAAGATGTCGATGGGCCCGGAATACATCTCCGCGTTCACGGTGGGCGACCAGCTGCTGTGGGGCGCCGCCGAACCGCTGCGCCGCATGCTGCGCATCGTGCTGGACAAGTAATCCGGCGGGGTGGAAGCGCAAGGCCGGGCTCTTCGGGGCTCGGCCTTTTTTATTGCCCAGAATAAAAGAAACTGTTATTCTGATAATTCAAAAATCACAATCACAGAGGATGTCATGAAACGCTTCGCTGCCCTTTCCCTTGCACTTGCCGCACTGTCCAGTGGCGCCGTCCAGGCCGCCAGTTCGGTTGCCACCCTGAGCGACTACGGCTTTCGCCTCGTCGACCTGAACCCCTACGACGGTATCGCACCCTCGATTACGTTCACGAGCGCAGAGGCGCACAGCTATGCAGGGGTGGCGCCGATCGCTGGTGAAGGCTTGATGCAATACGACCACGCTTGGTCGACTTGGTACGGCGACATTCTTGCCCAGGCGAGCGCGCGCAATGCCAAGGCATCCGGCAGCGTTATCGACGGCGAAATCATCTCGCGTGGTGCCGTCGAGGGCGACGGGGAGTTTTACGCGAACACCCACTGGGGGGCCAACTTTACGCTGAGCGCCCACACCAAGCTGATCTTCACTGGTACGGCCTCAGCCAGCTATACCGGCTTCGGTGCTGACTACCCAAAAGATTATGGCAGCGCCTACGTGTACGTGAGCTTGCTCGACAACCAGTTCACGGGACCCTATAACCAACAGGTCTATTACAGCAGTGGGGTCTACAGCTATACGCCTGTGCCGGTCGATACCATGAACGAGCGCGTGCGCCTCGAGTTTTTCAATAACGGCGATACCGACCTGTATGGCCGCTTCAATGTGGACGTCGGCGCGGCGGGTACGATCGCCCCGGTTCCGGAACCGGCGACCTACGCCATGCTGGTTGCCGGCCTCTTGTTGACGACCGCCGTGGCACGGCGCCGCAAGCAGGGCTGATTCCCGCCCTATGCACAGTCGAGGCGGTTCGACGGCGCGAACAGGAGCAAAGGTCGATGCGGCCTCCCTCGTTCGGTGTTGTCGAGCCGTCCACACCGGGCGCTCACCGCAGAGGTGCGGAACTTGCGCGCCGAGGGGGCATGGTGTTATGTTGAGACGTCTGGGAAAGTAACTTTTTTCCCGTTGCCAACTTTATACGACACAATATGCCCGCACAAAAACGCTCCCGGATCGCCTCGTTCGCGCTGCACACCATGACTTGCGCCGTGCTCGGCACGGCACTGCTGGGCCCTGCGGCCGATGCGGCCGGCCTTGGCAAGCTGACGGTGCTGTCCGCGCTGGGCCAGCCGCTGCGGGCGGAGATCGAGCTGAGCGCCGTCACGCCGGAAGAAGCGGCCGACCTGACGGCGCGCTTGGCGCCGGCCGAGGCCTTCAAGGCCGCCAATATCGACTTCAATCCCGCGCTGCTGAACCTGCGCTTCGAGATCGAGCAGCGCGGCGGGCGGCACTTCATCCGCGTCACGTCCACCCAGCCCGTCAACGAGCCCTTCGTCGACATGCTGCTGGAGCTGACCTGGGCCAAGGGCCGCCTGGTGCGCGAATACACCTTCCTGCTCGATCCCGCCGAGATGCGCGCGACGCAGGCACCGCAGGTGGCAGCGCCGGTGGACGTCGCTCGCGGCGGCCAGGCCCGCCAGGGCACGACCACGCCGGGCAGCAGCACGGCCGCGCCAGCGCAGCCGGCGACACAGCCGGCGGCGCCGACGGCGCAGCAGCGCCGCGAGGAACAGAACCAGCCGGACGTGCGCGTCAAGCGCGGCGACACGCTGAGCGAGATCGCCACCGACATCAAGCCGGCCGGCGTCTCGCTGGACATGATGCTGGTAGCGCTGTTCCGCGCCAATCCGGAAGCGTTCAGCGGCAACAATATGAACCGGCTGAAGTCCGGCACGATCCTGTCTGTGCCGGGGGCGGACGCCGTGCGCAGCACCACCGCGCGCGAGGCCCGCCGCATCGTCGTCGCCCACGCGGCCGACTTCAATGCCTATCGCGAGCGCCTGGCCGGCCAGGTCGCCGCCAGCACGCCGACGAAGAAGCCGGAAGCGGCACAAAGCGCGACGGGCAAGATCACCACCAAGGTGGAGGAGCGCCCGACCGCCGTCAACGAGGCCAAGGACCAGCTGAAGCTGTCGAAGGCGGGCGAGGGCTCCGGCAAGAGCGGCGCCGCCGCTGCCGTGGAGGACAAGATCGCCAAGGACCAGCAGGTGGCCGATGCCGCCGCGCGCGTCAAGGAACTGGAGAAGAACGTCAGCGACCTGGAAAAGCTGATGACGGTGAAGAACGAGCCGGCCGCCGATGCGCAAGGCAAGGCCGCCGTGGCCCAGGCGGACAAGCCGGCCGCCGCGCCGCCGGTGCCGCCACCGGTCGACCTGACGCCGCAGGCGCCGGTCAAGGCACCGGTGACACCGCCGACCGTGCCTGCCAAGCCCGAGCCGGGCCTGATGGACACCGTGACGGAAAACATGCCGCTGATCGGCGTGGCGCTGGCCACCTTGCTGGCGGCCGTCGGCCTGGCCTTGTCGCGCCGCCGCAAGGCGCAGGAGAAGAAGGTCGTCGTCGCCAAGCAGGAAGTGGCGGCGCTGGCCGACCCAGGCATCCCGGCGCAGCCGCTGCACGAGGAGGCGGGCGGCCAGAGCGTCGACACCAGCAACAGCGTGTTCAATTCGAACTTCGCGCCGTCGGCGAGCCAGCTCGACACCAACGAGGTGGACCCGGTGGCGGAAGCGGATGTCTACATCGCCTACGGCCGCGACCTGCAGGCCGAGGAGATTCTGAAGGAAGCGCTGCGCACGCATCCCGAGCGTCACGCGGTGCGCCTGAAGCTGATGGAGATCTACGCGACGCGCAAGGATACGCGCGCGTTCGAAGCGCAGGCCAGCGAGCTGTATGGCATGACGAAGGGGCAGGGCGAGGACTGGGCCCAGGCGGCGGCACTGGGCCGCACGATCGACCCGCGCAATCCGCTGTACGCGGGCGGCGACGCTGCCATCGGCGGCGGGTATGCCGCGGCGGCCGGTGCGGCCGCGGTGGCGGCGGGCGCCGCGGCGTATGCGGCTGGCGAGGCGGACCGCATGTCCGACTTCGGCAGCATGCTGGACGAGCGGCGCGAGGCACGCGATGCCCAAGCGCCCGACGAAGGCCTGGACCTGGACCTGGCCAGCCCGCCGCCGGCCCGCACGGACGACGTCACGGCCGACCCACTCGATTTCGACTTCGCCGACGACAAGCCGGCCGCGCACGCGGAACAGGAACCGGCGGCCAACCTGATGGACTTCGACTTCGCCGACGAACGCACGGCGACTCCGGCCTCGGCCTCGGCCTTGGCCCCAGCGCCGGCGCCCACCGTGGCCGAAAGCGATGGCGATCACCTGCTCGACTTCGACCTGGGCGGCCTGGCGGACGAGCGTCCCGCGGCTGGTACGCCGCAGGCGCAGGCGGCCGAGGAAGCCGCGCCCGATCACCTCGACCTGGCGTTCGACGCCAGCGACACGCCACCGGCCGCCGAAACGGCCACGCCGTCCAGGCTGGACGAACTGGGCATGGATTTCGACCTGGACCTGCCGGGCGCGGACCAGCCCGCAGTGCAGGCAACAGCAGCGGCACCCGCTCCAGCCGATCCGCTGGCCGAACTGGACCTGATGGACTTCGACCTGCCGGCCGACGTGCCGCCGGGCCAGGCCGCGGCACAACCGGCGCAGGAGCCGACGCTGGGCCTGGACGAGCAGGACTTCGCGCTGCCCGACCTGCCGCAGGCCGAGGAAGCCGTGACGGCCGCGCCGCCGCCGGAGTTCGACCTGTCCGGCATCGACCTGGACCTGGACGAGGACAAGACGGCCGCGCCGGACCCGTATGCGACCTCCGCCCAGGCGAAAGCGGAAGCCGCCGCGGCCGAAGCCGAAGCCATCGAGGCGCCGACGGCCGAACCGATGTCGGCGCTGCAGATGGAGATGGACACCAAGCTGGACCTGGCCATCGCCTACCAGGAGATCGGCGACAAGGAAGGCGCGCGCGAGCTGCTCGACGAAGTCATCCGCGGTGGCACGGACGACCAGGTGGCACGCGCCAACCAGATGCTGGCGCAGCTGGGCTGAAGCCCGGCCGGGCCACGGCGCGTATAATGCCGGCTCCGCACATCAGCTAATAAAGAGCAGGCATTGAAACGCATCGCATTGGGAGTCCAGTACAACGGCGCCGACTGGCAGGGCTATCAGGTGCAGCCGCACGGCTGCACGGTGCAGGACAAGCTGGAGCAGGCGATCGAGAAGTTCGCCTGCGTGCGTATCGGCACCACGTGCGCCGGCCGCACCGATGCGGGCGTGCACGCGCTGGGGCAGGTGGTCCATTTCGACACGGACCTGCAGCGCGAGCCGCACGCCTGGGTGCGAGGCATCAACGCCTTCCTGCCCGATTCGATCGGCGTGCGCTGGGCCAAGGAGCTGCATGAGGTCGTCGCGTATGGCGAGGCCGAGTTCGACCCGGCGGCCGACTTCCACGCGCGCTTCTCGGCGCGCTCGCGCACTTATCACTACCTGCTGTACAACCACGCCGTGCGTGCGCCGCTGCTGGCCGGGCGCGCCGGTTTCACGCACCGGCCGCTGGACGTGGCGCGCATGCGCGCGGCTGTCGCGCCACTGATCGGCACGCACGACTTCTCGGCCTTCCGTGCCTCCGGCTGCCAGGCGAAAACACCTGTCAAGGACATGCAGGAGATCACCATCGAGCGCCACGGCGACATGATCCTGTTCACCTTGCGCGCCAGCGCCTTCCTGCACCACATGGTGCGCAACCTGGTCGGCGCGCTGATCTACGTGGGCCAGGGCCGCGAGGACACGACCTGGCTGGGCGAACTGCTGGCGGGGCGCGACCGCACGCTGGCGGCGCCCACGTTCATGCCCGATGGCCTGTACCTGGCCAATATCGAATACGATGCCAAGTGGGGCCTGCCGCAGGAGACCCCACGCATCCTGCCCGCTTTCTGACGAGGACCATCATGCAGCGCACCCGCATCAAGATCTGTGGCCTGACCCGCGAGGAGGACGTGCGGGCGGTAGTGGCCGCCGGCGCGGACGCCGTCGGCTTCGTGTTCTACCCGAAAAGCCCGCGCTACGTGACGCCGGCGCGCGCCGCCGAGCTGATCGCGCTGCTGCCGCCGTTCGTCACGGCGGTCGGGCTGTTCGTCAACGCCACGGCCGAGGAAGTGGCCGCGACGGTGGCCGTGGCACCGGTCGGCCTGCTGCAGTTCCATGGCGACGAGACGGCCGCGCAGTGCGCTGCGGCGGCGGCGGCCGCGAACCGGCCGTTCCTGCGCGTGTTCCGCGTAAAAGGGGACACGGCCGGGAATGAGCTGCTAGAATACGAGACAGAATGCCGCGCATCGTCCCGCCTGTTCGCGGGCGTGCTGCTCGATACGTTTGTCGATGCCTATGGCGGCGCAGGAAAGGTTTTCGATTGGTCTCTCATTCCAAAAGATCTCGCGCATCGGGCCGTTTTGAGTGGTGGCTTGAGCGTACACAACGCGACTGGCGCCGTAGCCAGCGTGCGCCCTTACGCGGTTGACGTCAGCAGTGGCGTCGAGGCCGCGAAGGGCATCAAAGATGCCCGCCTGATCGCGCAATTCGTTGCCGCGGTGCGGGCAGCCGACGATACCGCGACCTCCGCCTAGCCACTCATCCATGCGCCCGTGGGGCGCCGCCACCGGCAGGCGAGGTCCAAGACGAGAGAGCTTGCCATGAAATCCCCGATCGCCAACGGCCCAGCCGCCCTGTTTCACGCCACCGATTACCACCTGCCCGACCCGACCGGCCACTTCGGCCCGTACGGCGGTTCCTTTGTCGCCGAGACGCTGACTTACGCGCTGGCCGAGCTGAACGAAGCGTATGCGCGCTACAGCCGAGACCCCGAGTTCCTGGAAGAGTTCCGCTACGAGCTGAAGCACTTCGTCGGCCGTCCTTCGCCGATCTATCACGCCCGCCGTTGGTCCGAGATGGCGGGTGGCGCCCAGATCTACTTCAAGCGCGAGGACCTGAACCATACGGGCGCGCACAAGATCAACAACGTCATCGGCCAGGCCCTGCTGGCGAAGCGGATGGGCAAGCCGCGCATCATCGCCGAGACGGGCGCCGGCCAGCACGGCGTCGCCACGGCAACGATCTGCGCCCGCTTCGGCCTGGAATGCGTGGTCTACATGGGCAGCGAGGACGTCAAGCGCCAGGCCCAGAACGTCTACCGGATGAAGCTGCTGGGTGCCACCGTCGTGCCTGTCGAGTCCGGTTCGAAGACCCTGAAGGACGCGCTCAACGAGGCGATGCGCGACTGGGTCACGAATATCGAAAACACGTTCTACATCATCGGCACGGTGGCGGGACCGCACCCGTACCCGATGCTGGTGCGCGACTTCCAGTCCGTGATCGGCGAGGAATGCCTGGTGCAGATGCCGGAAATGACGGGCCGCCAGCCCGACTACGTGCTGGCATGCATCGGTGGCGGCTCGAACGCAATGGGCATCTTCTACCCATACATCGACCAGAAGGAAACGCAGCTGATCGGCGTGGAGGCGGCGGGCGAGGGGCTCGATTCCGGCAAGCACGCGGCGTCGCTGACGAAGGGCTACCCGGGCGTCCTGCACGGCAACCGCACCTACCTGCTGCAAAGCGACGACGGCCAGATCATCGAGACGCACTCGGTCTCCGCCGGCCTCGACTATCCCGGCGTGGGCCCGGAACACGCCTGGCTGAAGGACTCGGGCCGCGCACAATACGTGTCCGTCACGGACGAGGAGGCGCTGCAGGCCTTCCACGACTGCTGCCACATCGAGGGCATCATCCCGGCGCTGGAATCGTCGCACGCGCTGGCATACGCGGCCAAGCTGGCCGCCACGCTGCCCAAGGACAAGATCGTGCTGGCCAACCTGTCCGGGCGGGGCGACAAGGACATGCACACGGTGGCCGAGCGGATGGGGCTGAACTTTGGCTAAGTTGCCTGAAAAATGGGGACAGACCCCATTTTTTCAGAAACATTGCCTGAAAATTGGGGCGGTCCGGCGCACCGGCTGTCCCATTCATTGAGAAACTTTGCCGAGAATAAAAATGTCCCGTATCGCCCAAACCTTCGCCACCCTGAAAGAACAGAACAAGACCGGTCTCGTGACCTTCATTACCGCCGGCGATCCGTCGCCAGCGCTCACCGTGCCCCTGCTGCACGCGCTCGTCGCCGGCGGCGCCGATGTGCTGGAGCTGGGGGTGCCGTTTTCCGACCCGATGGCCGAGGGGCCCGTCATCCAGCGCGCGTGTGAGCGCGCACTTGCCCAGGGTGTCGGCATCCGCCACGTGTTCGAGCACGTGCGTGAGTTCCGCCAGACCAACCAGACCACGCCGGTCGTACTGATGGGCTATGCCAACCCGATCGAACGGATCGGCGTCGACGCCTTTATCGCCGCCTCGAAAGAGGTGGGGGCGGACGGCGCCATCGTCGTCGACTACCCGCCGGAAGAGTGCGAGGAATTCGCCGGCAAGATGCGCGCTGCCGGGCTTGACGTCATCTTCCTGCTGGCGCCCACATCCACGGATGCGCGCATCGCCCAGGTCGCCAAGGTGGGCAGCGGCTTCTCGTATTACGTGTCACTGAAGGGCGTGACGGGCGCCGGCAATATCGATACGGCCCAGGTGGCCGAGCGCATTGCGGCGATTCGCCAGCACGTCAGCCTGCCGATCGGCGTCGGCTTCGGCATTCGCGACGCCGCCACGGCCAAGGCAGTGGCCAAGGTGGCGGATGCGGTCGTCATCGGTAGCCGTGTCATCCAGGAAATCGAGGCCAGCACGCCCGAAAACGCCCCGGCCGCCGTCCAGGGCTTCGTGGCCGGCATCCGCCGCGCGCTGGACGAGTAAGCGCTAACACAGCCGAGCCCGTGTCGCATATGGTGACTGGTACCGATGTGGAACACGGGCTCGGCCGTTATAGGGCCTGGAAGCCGCATAAAATCTGACGGTCGTGCGAAAAGTTGGCAAATTGGAATGTTCGACAGGTGTGGCGGAACAGGCTACACTTCGCCCCTCAGTCAGAGCAACAGGAGAAAATATGAGCTGGTTGGAAAAATTGCTGCCACCGCGCATTCAGCGCTCGGAAGCTGCCGCTCGCAAGACGATGCCCGAGGGTCTGTGGGTCAAGTGCCCCTCCTGCGAGGCCGTCCTGTACCGGACCGATCTGGAATCGAACCTGCACGTCTGCCCCAAGTGCGACCACCATATGCGCATCCGCGCCCGCGAGCGCCTCGATGCGCTGCTCGACGCCGGCGGCCGCTATGAAATCGGCCAGGAAAGCCTGCCGGTCGACACCCTGAAATTCAAGGACAGCAAGAAATACCCCGATCGCCTGAAGCAGGCGATGGAAGCCACCGGCGAGACCGATGCGATGATTTGCATGGGCGGTTCGATCATGAGCCTGCCTGTCGTCGTCGCGTGCTTCGAATTCGAATTCATGGGCGGCTCGATGGGCTCCGTCGTCGGCGAACGCTTCGCCCGCGCGGCCCAGGTGGCCGTCGAGCAGAAGGTGCCGTTCATTTGCATCACCGCCACCGGTGGCGCGCGCATGCAGGAAGGCCTGTTGTCGCTGATGCAGATGGCGAAAACCACCGCGATGCTGACCAAGCTGTCGGAAAAGAAACTGCCGTTCATCAGCGTGCTGACCGACCCGACGATGGGTGGCGTGTCCGCCTCGTTCGCCTTCATGGGCGATGTCGTGATGGCCGAGCCGAAGGCGCTGATCGGCTTTGCCGGCCCACGCGTCATCGAGAACACCGTGCGCGAGAAGCTGCCAGAAGGCTTCCAGCGCTCCGAGTTCCTGCTGACCAAGGGCGCGATCGACATGATCGTCGACCGCCGCAAGATGCGCGAGGAAATCGCGCGCCTGCTGGCGCTGCTGCAGAACCAGGCTGCCGAAGTGCTGGCCTGAGCCGTCAGCAGGGTTCAACCCGCGGGGACAGGTGCCTGTCCCCAGTGTCACCGGGCGCTGATAGAATGGCGCCTTTCCTCGCATTCCTGAAGTCATGTCCACTCCCACCACCCTCCCAGCCTGGCTGGCGCTGCTCGAGTCGCGCCATGCCGAAACCGTCATCAACATGGGCCTGGAGCGCGTGCGCGCCGTCAAGGAGCGCCTGCAGCTGCGGTTCTCCTGCCCCGTCATCATGGTGGCCGGCACCAACGGCAAGGGTTCCACCTGCGCGATGCTGGAATCGATCCTGCTGCGCGCGGGCTACCGGGTGGGCCTGTACATCAAGCCGCACTTCCTCGACTTCAACGAGCGTGCCCGCCTGAACGGCGACCTGGCCAGCGACGCGCAGCTGGTAGAGGCTTTTGATGCCGTCGAGGCTGTGCGCGGCGATACGCCGCTGACGTATTTCGAGTTCACCACGCTGGCGATCATGCACCTGATGAGCAAGGCGCCGCTGGACGTCGTGATCCTCGAGGTGGGCCTGGGCGGGCGCCTGGATGCCGTCAATGTCGTCGATGCGGACGTTGCCATCGTCACCAGCGTCGACATCGACCACGTCGACTACCTGGGCGGCACGCGCGAGCAGATCGGCTTCGAGAAGGCAGGCATCTTCCGCGCGGGCAAGGCCGCCATCTGCAGCGACCCGGTGCCGCCGCAGGCGCTGATCGACCACGCCGCCGCCATCGGTGCCGACCTGTGGCTGATGGGCCGCGACTTCAACTACGCGGGCGACAAGCAGCAGTGGAACTACGGCGGCCGCTCGCAGCGGCGCAATTCGCTGGCCTACCCGAGCCTGCGTGGCGCCAACCAGTTGTTGAACGCCTCGGCCGCGCTGGCGGCGCTGGAAGTGCTGAAGAACGAGCTGCCGGTGGGCGCGCAGGAAGTGCGCCACGGTCTCGTCACCGTCGAGCTGCCGGGCCGCTTCCAGGTACTGCCGGGCCGCCCCACCGTCATCCTCGACGTGGCGCACAACCCGCACGCGGCCGCCGCGCTCAACCAGAACCTGGGGAATATGGGCTACCACCCCTATACGTTCGCCGTGTTCGGCTCGATGCACGACAAGGACATCGATGGCGTCATCAAGGCGATGTCCGAGCACGTCGATCACTGGTGCCTGACGACGCTGCCGTCGCCTCGTGCGGCGAGCGCCTCCGAACTGGCGGCGAAAGTGCAGATGCTGGCGGGCCAGGAGCAGCAGGACCGCACCGTCAACGTGTTCGACGATCCCGCCGCGGCTTTTGCAAATGCAATGAGTAGGGCTGGGGAGAATGATAGAATTGTGGTCTTTGGATCGTTCCTGACCGTTGCCGGCGTCATGGCCGCACGTAAATCCTCACTCCACTGAGAAATTCACGCATGGGCTTGTTCTCGAAATTTGGTAAAAACAAGCAGGAGTCTGTTGAAGACAGCGGCTATTACCGGGCCGCCGACGACAGGAATCTCGCCGAACGTGCCCGCGCCAAGCGCGCGGCGCATGCCGGCGCCGAGGCCGCCGCCGCCCGTGGCCGCGGCCGTGCCGCCGGGCGCGATGTGCCCGATCCCGTGTTGCCCGAAAAGAAACGCGCGCGCCGCCGCCTGGTGGGCGCCATCGCGCTGGCGCTGGCCGTCGCCATCGGCCTGCCGATGATCCTCGACTCCGAGCCGAAGCCGCTGGCCAACGACATCGCCATCCAGATTCCCGCCAAGGACAAACCGGCCGACGACAAGCCGGCCGAGGAAACCACCGTCGCCGCCGCGCCGGCCAAGCCCGTCCAGCAGGACGAGGCGCTGGACCAGAGCGAGGAGATCGTCGAGCCGGCCGAGCCGGCGCCGAAGACTGCCGCCGTTGCGCCAGCCGCGCGCGCGGAGCCGAAGGAGCCGATCGCCTGGACCGAGCCGAAAGAGGTGAAGCCCGAGCACAAGCCGGACAGCAAGCCTGAACCGAAGACGGATACCCGCCTGGCCGAGGCCGAAGCGAAAGCCAAAGCCCGGGCCAAGGCCGAGGCCAAGGCCGAGGCGGAGGCCGAAGCGAAAGCCAAGGCGCGGGCGGAGGCGAAGGCCAAGGTCGAGGCAGAGGCGGAAGCGAAGGCAAGGCGCGAAGCCAAGGCCGAAACGAAACCGGAGCCGAAGCACGAAGCGAAGCCGGACGACGCCGCGCGCGCCATGGCGATCCTGGAAGGCAAGGGCGCCGCCAAGCCGGCCGAGGCCGAAGGCGCCAGCCGTTACGTGATCCAGGTCGCCGCCTTGTCCGCCAAAGACAAGGTGGATGAGCTGCAGGGCAAGCTGCAGGCGGCCGGCATCAAGTCGTTTACGCAGAAGTCGCCGTCGGGCGAGCTGACCCGCGTCAAGGTGGGCCCGTTCGGCAGCCGGGAAGAGGCGGAAAAGGCCAAGGCGAAGCTGCAGAAGATCGGCTTGTCCGGCAGCCTGGTTCCCGTCTGAACCCTGCAGCAGCTGACGCGGCAACGTGACGATTTTCGATTACCTCGTGCTGTTCGTGCTGGGCGCTTCCATCATTGTCAGTACGCTGCGAGGGCTGGTGAAGGAGATGTTGTCGCTGCTGGGCTGGATCGTCGCGTTTGTTGTCGCCAATACCTATAGCGCGGCACTGGCCGCGCTGCTGCCGGCCGCGATTCCAGGCGAGGTCGTGCGCCTGATCGTCGCGTTCATCGTGCTGTTCATCGGCGTGCGTATCCTGATGGGCTTGTTGTCGATGGCGATATCGGCACTGGTCGAGGCCGGTGGCCTGACCCTGGCGGACCGGGGCCTGGGCGGCCTGTTCGGACTGGGCCGGGGCCTTGTGATCGTGCTGGCCGCCGTCATATTGTGCGGCATGACGTCGATCCCCCAGCAGGATTTCTGGCGGCAGGCGCTGCTCAGCCCCCTGGCCGAGAGCGGCGCCCGCACCGTGAAACCCTTTCTGCCCGCTGCCGTCGCGCAGCACGTGCAATTTTAGATTTCTTAAATCCGTAGCACCCAATCCAGGAGCACAGTATGTGTGGCATCGTCGGCGTCGTCTCCCATCAACCCGTCAATCAGCTGCTGTATGACGCGCTGCTGCTGTTGCAGCATCGCGGCCAGGACGCGGCCGGTATCGCGACCAATCACAGCAGCATGTTCTCGATGCACAAGGCCAACGGCCTCGTGCGCGACGTCTTCCGTACCCGCAATATGCGTTCGCTGATGGGCAATACCGGCATCGGTCACTGCCGCTACCCGACGGCCGGCTCGTCGTCGGAAGAGGAAGCGCAGCCGTTCTACGTCAACGCACCGTTCGGCATCACGCTGGCGCACAACGGCAACCTGACCAACTGGGAACAGCTCAAGAAAGAGATGTTCGAGAACGACCGCCGCCACATCAACACGGACTCCGATTCGGAAGTGCTGCTGAACGTGCTGGCGCATGAGATCCAGAAGGCCACGACCGGTTACTCGATCGACCCGGACACGATCTTCCAGGCCGTCACCGCGTTGAACCGCCGCGTGCGTGGCGGTTACGCGGCCGTGGCGCAGATCGCCGGCGTCGGCATGCTGGGCTTCCGCGACCCCTTCGGCATCCGTCCGCTGTGCCTGGGCGTCAACGAGTCCGAGCAGGGCACCGAGTACCTGATCGCCTCCGAATCGGTGGCGCTGGAAGGCATGGGCTTCCGCTTCGTGCGCGACATCGCGCCGGGCGAGGCCGTCTTCATCGACGCCAACCACAAGCTGCACAGCCGCATCTGCGCCGACAATCCGTCGCTGAACCCGTGCGTGTTCGAATACGTCTACCTGGCCCGTCCCGACTCCGTGATCGACGGCGCCTCGGTCTACAACACGCGCCTGAAGATGGGCGAGTACCTGGCCGAGAAGATCAAGCGCGAGGGCCTGGCCGACGATATCGACGTCGTCATGCCGATCCCCGATTCGTCCCGTCCCGCCGCGATCCAGCTGGCGCTGCGCCTGGGCAAGGAATATCGCGAGGGCTTCATCAAGAACCGCTACATCGGCCGTACCTTCATCATGCCGGGCCAGGGCCTGCGCAAGAAGTCGGTGCGCCAGAAGCTGAACGCCATCGGCGACGAATTCAAGGGCAAGAACGTGCTGCTGGTGGACGACTCCATCGTGCGCGGCACGACCAGCCGCGAGATCGTGCAGATGGCGCGCGACTCCGGCGCCAAGAAGGTGATCTTCGCCTCTGCCGCGCCACCGGTGCTGTACCCGAACGTGTACGGCATCGACATGCCGACCCGCGACGAGCTGATCGCCCACGGCCGCACCACGGAAGAAGTGTGCCGCGAGATCACGGCGGACGCGCTGGTGTACCAGGACCTGGACGACCTGAAGAAGGCCATCGCCGACGTCAACCCGGCGCTGAAGAACTTCGAGGCGTCCTGCTTCGACGGCGTCTACGTGACGGGCGACGTGTCGCCCGAATACCTGGACCGCATCGAGCACGCGCGCCACAACCCGAAGGCCAAGGTGGTCGAGGACGCCGCGCGCACGCAGCTGAACCTGAACGCCGCGACGACCGAGGCGTAACCCGGCAAGGGCCCCCAGCGGGCCCTTTTTTTATTTCCAAAAATCGGGGACAGTCCCGGACTTTTCTGACGCCTACTTCAAAAATCCGGGACAGTCCCGGATTCTGCTGACATGACCGATAAAAAAACCTACGGCTTCACGACGACGATCCTGCACGGCGACCGCCAGAAGCCCATCGAGCAGGGTTCGCTGCACAAGCCCGTCCATACTTCCGTCGCGTTCGGCTATACGGACGCGCGCCAGCTTGCCTCCGTGTTCCAGGGCCGCGAGCCGGGCTTCCGCTACGGCCGCCAGGGCAACCCGACCGTGTCGGCGCTGGAAGAGAAGATCACCAAGATGGAAGGCGGTATCGCCACGTTGTGCTTTGCCACCGGCATGGCGGCGATTGGCGCCGTGTTCCAGGCGCTGCTGCGCGCGGGCGACCACGTGGTGTCGTCGTCGTTCCTGTTCGGGAATACGAACTCGCTGTGGCAGACGGTGGCGGGGCAGGGCGTGGGCGTCGATTTCGTCGACGCGACCGACATGGCCAACGTGGCCGCGGCGCTGAAGGAGAACACGCGCATCGTGTTTGTCGAGACGATCGCCAACCCGCGCACGCAGATCGCCGACCTGGCGCGCATCGGCCAGCTGTGCGCCGAGCGGGGCATCCTGTACATCGCTCTTATGGACAACACGATGACGACGCCTTACTTGTTCCAGCCGAAGGCGGTGGGGGCCGGCCTGGTCGTCAACTCGCTGACGAAGTCGATCGGCGGCCACGGCAATGCGCTGGGCGGCGCACTGACGGATACCGGGGTGTACGACTGGAGCCGATTCCCGAACATCTTCGAGAACTATAAAAAGGCGGCGCAGCCGATGTGGGGCATCACGCAGATCCGCGCCAAGGGCTTGCGCGACTTCGGCGCCTCACTGGGACCGGAGGCGGCGCACCATATCGCCGTGGGCGCGGAAACGCTGGCGCTGCGCATGGAGCGCACCTGCGCCAATGCCAAGGCGCTGGCGCAAATGCTGGCGGCCGACGAGCGCGTGGCGGCCGTGCATTACCCGGGCCTGCCGTCGCATCCGCAGCATGGCATCGCCAGCGAGCTGTTCAAAGCCTACGGTTCGCTGTTCAGCTTCGAGCTGAAGGATGGGATCGACTGCTTCGACTACCTGAACCGCTTGAGGATCGCGGTGCCAGCGTCCAACCTGGGCGATACGCGCACCCTGGTGATTCCGGTGGCGCACACGATTTTCTACGAGATGGGGGCGGAGCGCCGGGCGTCGATGGGGATTGCCGAGTCGCTGATCCGGGTGTCGGTCGGGATCGAGGATACGGCGGATCTGGTGGAGGATTTCCGGGCGGCCTTGGACGTTTGATGGGTTGGGGTCTGTCCCTTTGGGACTGACACCGAAGTTTGCTCGCGTTCAGCCAGCTGTTGATGCATCTGTTCAAACTTCGGGGTCAGTCCCTGTGCAGGGACAGACCCCAGGCCAGACCAGTGAATCGGCTTAGTGCCAGGTCCGCAGCAACCCGACCGCCAGGCCTTCCAGCGCGAACTCGTCGGTCTCCGGATCGACGGTGATGACCTTGAAGTCCGGGTTTTCCGGCAGCAGCTCGACGGTCGAGCCGGTACGCCGGTAGCGCTTGACGGTCACTTCGCTGCCGATGCGGGCCACGACGATCTGGCCGTTCTTGGCACTGTCCACCTTCTTCACGGCCAGCAGGTCGCCATCCATGATGCCGATGTCGCGCATCGATTCGCCGCGCACCTTCAGCAGGAAGTCCGGCTTGGCCGAGAACAGGGCCGGGTCGACGCTGTAGCTCGTCTCCAGGTTTTCCTGTGCCAGGATGGGCGAGCCGGCGGCCACGCGGCCGATCAGCGGCAGCGACATCAGCATGCCGGCCGGGACCTGCGGCAGCGGGCCCAGGTCGGCCGGCTTGGCGGCGGACGCCGGGGCCGGGCGCTCGCCCAGCAGGCGGATGCCGCGCGACGTGCCGGCGGTGATCTCGATCGCACCCTTGCGCGCGAGCGCCTTCAGGTGCTCTTCGGCCGCGTTGGCGGATTTGAAGCCCAGCTCGGCCGCGATTTCCGCGCGGGTCGGAGGGAAGCCGGTGTTCTCGATGGCATCCCTGATCAGATTGAGAATTTGTTCCTGTCTTGCGGTGAGCTTGATCATGGTGCGATGGGCTGTTTATATAGACAGTCTGTATTTTTGTACAGTGTCCGCGGGATTGCAAGGGAAATTGTTGTTTTGGCCGAAATATTCTTGACTTCGGCTGCTCTTGGGTGAAAACCGGGGACAGTCCCCTCTGGGGACAGTCCCCAATGCATCATGCGCGCGTAGCGCGCGGGCAGCCGACCTCAGGCGGTCGGGGTGCTGGATTTATCGACAAAATGCTGCTATAGTCGCGGGCTTACCTCTTCCCACACCCGTCTTGACGCCGGGGTGGGCTATCAACAGTCCTTAAGGGAGTTTGCATGCGTCACTATGAAATCGTATTTATCGTCCATCCGGACCAGAGCGAGCAAGTGCCCGCGATGATCGAACGTTACAAAGCCAGCGTGACCTCGCGCGGCGGTAACGTGCACCGCGTGGAAGATTGGGGCCGCCGTCAGATGGCGTACTCGATCCAGAAACTGGCCAAGGCACACTACATCTGCATGAACATCGAGTGCGACAACGACACCCTGGTCGAACTGGAAACCGCATTCAAATTCAATGATGCCGTGCTGCGTCACCTGACCGTCAAGATGAAGAAAGCGGAAACCGCTCCTTCGCCGATGATGAAGTCGGTCCAGCGTGAAGACGCGGCCAAGAGCCACCGCGCCGAAGCACCAGCAGCCGCCCCAGCCGCTGCGGCCTAAGCTGGTCGGCGTAAGTTCTGATCGGGAGTTTCGCTGAACCAGCTCCAGTTTGTCGGCCTCATCACCGAGCGGGAAGTGTTGCGATACACGCCAGCCGGTCTGCCACTGGTGAATGCAGTATTGCAGCACAGTTCGCAGCAGATGGAAGCCGGCATTGCCCGCCTGACCGAGTTCGAGATTGCCGCGGTAGCCGCGGGAGAGATCTCCAACCGCTTCAGCACGGCGCCACTGGGAGGCACGTACGAGTTCACGGGATTCCTGGCCAAGAAGAACCGCCACAGCAAGAGCCTGGTATTTCACATCATTGATTTCCGTGCTGTCATGACAGCACAACATTTAGATACAGGAGCCTAAAATGGCATTCGGTAAAAAGTTCGACAAAAACAAAGCAAAGCTGAAAGAGAAGCGCAAACAGCAAAACCCTCTGTTCAAGCGCAAGAAGTTCTGCCGCTTCACCGCCGCTGGCGTTGAGCAAGTGGACTACAAAGACGTAGACACGCTGAAAGATTTCATCCAAGAAAACGGCAAGATCATGCCAGCACGCCTGACCGGCACGAAGGCGCACTACCAGCGTCAAGTCGACACCGCCATCAAGCGCGCCCGCTACCTGGCCCTGCTGCCTTACACCGATCTGCACCACGCTTAATCGCGGTTCAGATAGATCCTGGAGAGAACTATGCAAATCATTCTGTTGGAAAAAGTCATCAACGTCGGCAACCTGGGCGACGTCGTGAAGGTCAAGGACGGCTACGCACGTAACTTCCTGATCCCGCAAAAGCTGGCACGTCGTGCCACGACGGCCGCCGTGGCCGAGTTCGAAGCCAAGCGCGCCGAACTGGAAAAAGCCGCCGCTGAAAAGCTGGCTGCCGCACAAGGCCAAGGCGAAAAGCTGAACGGCATGACCGTGACCGTGTCGCAGAAGGCCGGCGTGGATGGCCGTCTGTTCGGTTCCGTGACCAACTACGACATCGCCGAAGCGCTGACGAAGGCTGGTTTCGCAGTCGAAAAGGCTGCCGTACGCCTGCCGACCGGCCCGCTGAAGACCGTGGGCGAGCACCCGGTCTCCGTGTCGCTGCACACCGACGTCGTGGTCGAAGTGACCGTGGCCGTCGTGGGCGACGCAGCCTAAGTCGCGCCGGGAATTTATTCCACGGTCAGACTGTCTTAGCTTTGAAGAAGCCGGGTTCGCCCGGCTTTTTTATTGCATTGTGAAGATGGCACGATTGCCCGCAAAGCGTTGAAAATGCAACGTTTTGCTCAGGTCGGTGCCTTTCTTTAATGAACTTCGCAAACCCGAAGCAGGTATAATTCGCGCCATGAACGCCGCCCCATCCGACCCGCAAGTCGACTCCCTACGCATCCCGCCGCATTCCATCGAGGCAGAACAGTCCGTCATCGGCGGCCTGCTGCGCGATAACGCCGCGTGGGACCGCATTGCCGACTTCATGAACCCGGAGGATTTCTACCGCTACGACCACCGCATCATCTTCGAGCAGATGGTGCGCCTGATTAACGCGGGCAAGCCGGCCGACGTCATCACCGTCTACGAGGCGCTGACGATGCTGGGCAAGGCCGACGAAGTGGGCGGCCTGCAGTACCTGAACGCGATGGCGCAGAACACGCCGTCCGCGGCCAACATCCGCCGCTATGCCGAGATCGTGCGCGACCGCGGCGTGCTGCGCAAGCTGATCACCGTGGCCGACGAAATCTCCGGCAACGCCTTCAGCCCGCAGGGCAAGGAAGTCAAGCAGATGCTGGACGAGGCGGAGTCGAAGATCTTCGCCATCGCCGAAGCGGGCTCGCGCGGTTCGTCCGGCTGGACTGCCGTGCAGCCCCTGCTGACGCAGGTGGTCGAGCGCATCGACGAGCTGTACAGCCGCGAAAGCACCAGCGAGATCACCGGCGTGCCGACCGGCTTCATCGACCTGGACCGAATGACCTCCGGCCTGCAGCCGGGCGACCTGGTCATCGTGGCTGGCCGTCCGTCGATGGGCAAGACCGCGTTCTCCGTCAACATCGGCGAGAACGTGGCGATCGAAGCGGGCCTGCCCGTGGCCGTGTTCTCGATGGAGATGGGCGGCGCCCAGCTGGCCATGCGTATGCTGGGCTCGGTCGGCCAGCTGGACCAGCACAGGCTTCGTACGGGCAAGCTGAACGACGAGGACTGGCCGCGCCTGACGCACGCCATCCAGAAGATGAACGAAGCCCAGCTCTACATCGACGAGACGCCGGCGCTGAACCCGATCGAGATGCGCGCGCGGGCGCGCCGCCTGGCGCGCCAGTGTGGCAAGCTCGGTCTCATCATCGTCGACTACCTGCAGCTGATGCAGGGCTCCCAGCCGGGCGACAACCGCGCCGCCGAGATCTCCGAGATCTCACGGTCGCTGAAAGGGCTGGCGAAGGAATTGCACTGCCCCGTGATCGCGCTGTCCCAGCTGAACCGCTCGCTGGAACAGCGCCCGAACAAGCGTCCCGTCATGTCCGACCTGCGCGAATCCGGCGCTATCGAACAGGATGCGGACGTGATCATCTTCCTGTACCGCGACGAGGTCTACAACCCCGACTCGCCGGACAAGGGAACCGCCGAGATCATCATCGGCAAGCAGCGTAACGGTCCCATCGGCGCGATCCGCCTCACGTGGATGGGCATGTACACCAAGTTTGGCAACTACACCGGCAACCTGTCGATCTACCAGGGCGACTGACGAAGCTCATCGACGGTTGCCACCGGGCCTTCCGCGCGCGAGGGCCCCGCAGCACCACCGAATCAACCAACGGAGAACAAAATGTTTGGACGCTTGATGCCCACCGAGGGCAAATTCTTTGACCTGTTCAACCAGCATGCGGAGCTGTGCGTCAAAGGCGCGAAAGAAATGCTTGGCCTGATGACCAACTTCGACGACCTGGAAAATCGCGTGCACGCGATCGAGAGCATCGAGAAGCAGGCCGACAAGATCACCTACACCACCGTCGACCTGCTGCACAAGACGTTCATCACGCCGATCGACCGCGACGACATCCACAAGCTGATCACCAAGATGGACGACATCCTGGACATGATGGAAGACGCCGGCCAGACCGTGTCGCTGTACGACCTGCATGCCGTGACGCCGGAAGCGAAACGCCTGGCCGAACTGGTGCTGGCCTGCTGCGAGAAGGTCAAGGACGCCGTGGCGCTGCTGTCGAACATGGACAACGCGCGCGACATCGTCGCCATCTGCGAAGAGATCGACCGCCTGGAATCGGATGCCGACCACGTGATGCGCGCCGCCATGTCGAAGCTGTTCCGCGACGAACCGGACGTGCGCAACCTGATCAAGATGAAGGCGATCTACGAGATCCTGGAAACCGTGACGGACCGCTGCGAGGACGTGGCCAACATCATCGAAGGCATCATCGTCGAAAACGCGTAAAGCGCCAGCGATAGAAACTACAACAATATGCAGACCCTACAAATCAGCATCTACGCGCTGGCTGTACTGATCTTCCTGGCACTCGTCTTCGACTTCATGAACGGCTTCCACGACGCCGCCAACGCGATCGCGACGGTGGTGTCGACGGGCGTGCTGAAGCCGCAGTCGGCGGTGGCGATGGCCGCCTTCTTCAACTTCATCGCGATCTTCATCGTCGGGCTGAAAGTGGCCCAGACCATCGGCAAGGGCACCATCGATCCGCACGTGGTGGACCATTACGTCATCTTCGGCGCGCTGGTCGGCGCCATCGTCTGGAACCTGATCACGTGGTACTACGGCATTCCGTCGTCGTCGTCGCACGCGCTGATCGGCGGCCTGGTGGGCGCGGCCGTCGCCAAGTCCGGTACCGGCGCGCTGATCGCCGGCGGCCTGATGAAGACCGTCATGTTCATCGTGCTGGCACCGCTCCTGGGCTTCGTGCTGGGTTCCATCATCATGCTGATCGTCTCGTGGGTGTTCGTCAAATCGACGCCACGCAAGATCGACGGCTGGTTCCGCCGCCTGCAGCTGGCTTCCGCCGCCGCCTACAGCCTGGGTCACGGCGGCAACGACGCGCAGAAGACCATGGGCATCATCTGGATGCTGCTGATCGCCTCCGGCCACGTGGCCGCGACCGATGCCGAGCCGCCGCTGTGGGTCATCATCGCCTGCTACGCGACGATCTCGTTCGGCACGCTGTTCGGCGGCTGGCGCATCGTGAAAACCATGGGCCAGAAGATCACGAAGCTCAAACCCGTCGGCGGCTTCTGCGCCGAGACCGGCGGCGCGCTGACCCTGATCATGGCGTCGTTCTGGGGCGTGCCCGTCTCGACGACGCACACGATCACGGGCGCCATCGTCGGCGTCGGCTCGGCGCAGCGCCTGTCGGCCGTGCGCTGGGGCGTGGCCGGCAATATCGTGTGGGCATGGATCTTCACGATTCCCGCTTCCGCGTTCGTGGCCGCCATCGCCTGGTGGCTGGGTCGCCACATCATGTAACACAGCCGCAGGTGTCAAACCCGCAGGTGACAGGCACCGATCCTCGAGTCCTCGACTCGAAGATCGGTGCCTGTCACCATGGGTTCCTGCTTCAAGCAATCATTCCGATGCTGGGCTAAAATGGCCCGATGTCTTCCGCATCCGCACTGCTGTCCCGCCTCAAGCCTGACAATTTCACGCTTGCCCTCCTGAGCACCGTCGCCATCGCGTCGGTGCTGCCCTGCACCGGGCAAACCGCCGTCGTCTTCGGCGACATCACCACCTTCGCCATCGGCCTGTTGTTCTTCCTGCACGGCGCCAAGCTGTCGCGCGAGGCGATCGTGGCCGGCCTGACGCACTGGCGCCTGCACTTGCTGGTGCTGGCCTGCACCTTCGTGCTGTTCCCCATCCTCGGCCTGGCCTTGAAGCCGGTCGCGCTGGCGGTGCTGACACCGGACCTGTATCTGGGCCTGCTGTTCCTGTGCATGCTGCCGTCCACCGTGCAGTCGTCCATCGCGATGACGGCGATGGGGCGCGGTAATGTGCCGGCGGCGATCTGCAGCGCGTCCGCGTCGAACTTCCTTGGCATCTTCATCACGCCGCTGCTGGTCGGCGCCTTCATCGTGCAGGGCCAGGCGGGACGCTCGTCGCTCGATGCCGTGCTGGCCATCGTGCTGCAACTGCTGGTGCCGTTCATTGCGGGGCAGGTGTGCCGGCGCTGGATCGGCGCGTGGGTCGACCGCCACAAGCCGATGCTGAAATACGTCGACCAGGGCTCGATCCTGCTGGTCGTGTATACGGCGTTTTCCGAAGCCGTGTCCGAAGGGCTGTGGCACAAGCTGTCGCCGCAGCTGCTCGTGACCCTGGGCCTGATCTGCTGCGTGCTGCTGGCCGTGGTGCTGGGGCTGTCGTTCTGGGCCAGCCGGCGGTTGGGCTTTTCCAGCGCGGACGAGGTGACGATCGTGTTCTGCGGTTCGAAGAAAAGCCTGGCCTCGGGCGTGCCGATGGCCAAGGTGCTGTTTGCCACGTCGTCGCTGGGCATGATCATCCTGCCCGTGATGCTGTTCCACCAGATCCAGCTGATGGTGTGCGCCGTGCTGGCGCAGCGCTTCGCGCGCCGCGCCGACTGACGGGTGCCGCCCGTCGGCTGCGCGGCAAGGTCGATCCGCCGCGCAGCCCGCCCGGGCGCGTGCGCGACCGTCGTATGCCTGGCCGTGGGCGAGCGGCGCCGTCGTCACTGGCAATGCTGACCCAGCATTGCCATGTGCTGCGCGCGCATCGACGGCGACATCGACTGCGTATCCCCTTCCTTCAGCGCCCGTCGTGCCTGTTCGTCCGGGACACTGTGCGTATGCCGGTGCCGGGAGCACGGCATGTCCTTGACGATGTCGTCCATGGTGGCGGAGGTGCCGGACGAGGTCGTCTGCGTCATATAGAGGTCCTCATGCGGCTGTGCGCGGCCAGCGCCATCCCTGTTCGACCCGGCGCAGGCCGCCAGGGTGCCGGCCAGCACGATCAGCAGGCAAAGCGAATTGCTTTTCATCGTACGCTCCTTTCACGCGCCCATCCGGCGGCATACCGTCTTCGTTGTCATCTGCCGCCCGAGCGGCGTCCGCGCCGGCTGGCGGAAGAGGTGTCGCGAGAAGGCTGCCACCTTCTTCATGTGAGCGGCTATTTACACTTTTGTGCACGGTGCGTCCAAAGTCAAGCTGGACAGGCCAGCAAAAAGCCGGCCATTCAGTCCTCCCCCGTATCTCGAAAATGAGATATATTCTCTTCCATGAGAGAAGATCACTTCGAGGCGCGTCTCGTGCGCCGCCTGGCCGCCCTGCGCGAACAACGTGGACTGTCGCTGGAAGAGCTGGCCAATGCAAGCGGCATCAGCCGCGCTACCCTGTCGCGGCTGGAGCGGGGCGAAAGCAGCCCGACGGCGGCATTGCTGGGCAAGCTGTGCACCGTCTACGGCCTGCCGATGTCCCGCCTGATCGCCGCGGTCGAGGAGCAGGGCGCGCAGCTGATCCGCGCGGCCGAGCAGGCCGTCTGGACCGATCCGGCCAGCGGCTTCGTGCGCCGCATGGTCTCGCCGCCGGCGCAAGGCCTGCGCGCCGAACTGGTGGAGGGCACGCTGCCAGCAGGCGCCGTGATCGACTACGAGCAGCCGGCCGTGCGTGGCATGGAACAGCATCTGTGGATGCTGTCCGGCGTGCTGCACTACACGCTGGAAGGCGTCGAATACCGGCTGGAGGCGGGCGACTGCCTGCGCTTCCGGCTGTTCGGTCCGACGCGCTTCGTCTGTCCCGGCCCGCAGCCGGCCCGTTACCTCATCGCCGTCATCGAACCATGAACACCGCCATCGAAGAATTGCACGGCGACGGCATACGTGCCCACGTCGCCGCGCTGGCCGACGTGCTGCACGACTGCGTGACGCATGGCGCCAGCGTCGGATTCCTGCCACCGTTCGACGTCAGTGCCGCACGGCGCTGGTGGCTGGGCATCGCGCAGCAGGTCGACGCCGGCGCGCGCACGGTGTTCGTCGCGCGCGACGCCGAAGGCATCTGCGGCACCGTGCAGCTGGCGCTGGCGATGCCGGCCAACGGCGCGCACCGGGCCGAGGTCAACAAGATGCTGGTGCACACGCGGGCGCGCCGGCGCGGCATCGCGCTGGGCTTGATGACCGCGGCCGAAGCGCGCGCGCGGGAGCTGGGCCGCAGCTTGCTCGTGCTGGATACCTGGACGGGCAGCGGCGCCGAACACCTGTACCGCCGGCTCGGCTTCGAAGTCTGCGGCGCGATTCCCGCCTTTGCCCGGCTGGCGGACGGCAGCCTGGGTGCGACCACGGTGATGTACAAGCTGCTGGCGCCGCGCCTGGCGATCGCCCGGGCCGACCCGTCGGGCGCCCAGGCGGCCGCGCTGCTGGGCGAGCTGTCCGCGGCCCTGTGCGCGCTGACGGGCGACAGCGGCAACGCCTCGTTCGACGTTGCCGACGTGCGCGACCCGCGCGCGTGCTTCGTGCTGGCCAGCGTCGATGGCGCGGCGGTGGGCTGCGGGGCGCTGCGGCCGCTGACGGCGCAGGTCGCGGAACTGAAGCGCATGTATGCGCGGCCCGGCCATGCCGGCGTCGGCGCCGCGCTGCTGGCGCACCTGGAGGCGCGCGCTGCGGCGCTGGGGTATGCCGAGGTATGGCTGGAGACGCGCAAGGTCAACGTGCGCGCCGTGCGCTTCTACGAGAAGCATGGCTACCGGCGCATCGACAACTATGGCAAGTACGTCGGCATGGATGCCGCGGTCTGTTTCGGCAAGCGCCTGTAGCGGAGCGTGGCGCCGCTGGGGTCTGGCCCTGCGCAGGGACTGACCCCGAAGTTCGTCGGCGCTTTGATAGCATGGACAAGACCCCCGGTGTCAGGCACCTGTCTTGGGGTCTTAGACCCCAAGACAGGTGCCTGACACCACTGGGTTTGGTTCTACAGGCACTCAGGTAGGACTCAGCCAGGCTCGTGACAACAAACACACAGCTTGTTCCCATCCGGGTCGCGGAAATAGGCACCGTAGTAGTTGGCATGGTATTCCGGCCGCAGGCCGGGCGGTCCCTCGCAGCTGCCGCCATGCGTCAGCGCCGCGGCGTACGCGGCATCGACCGAAGCGCGGTCGCGCGCCAGCAGCGCCGTCATCGCGCCGTTGCCGACACTGGCCGGAGCGCCATCGTGCGGCGCGCCGATCAGCAGCAGCGGGCGTGGCGCGTCGGCCGGCATCCAGCCCGCCCATGGCCGGCTGTCGTCGCGAAAGCGCAGCGGCTGGCCCAGCGCCGCCATCAGCGGCGCGTAAAACGCGAACGCGCGCCCAAAATCGGTCACCCCCAGGAAGACGTGCGAAATCATGGCTCAGTCGCCGCAGCGGATCGTGACGCTGTCGCCGCGCAACAGGCGGCCCTCGAACGCCGGCGTCTCGCGCTCGCCGCGCAGGATGCGTTCGCGGCTCGACGCGCTGGCCTGGACGCGCGCGCATTCCGGCTCCCAGTCCAGCGTCCAGATGACGAGGCACTGGAACATCTCGTCGGCCGGGTCGCTGCGCACGTCGCAGCCCTTGCCGTTGGACAGGTCCAGCGCGAACGAGAAACCGGGCCGCACCCGCGCATGGCTGCGCGCCGCCGCCACGTCCAGCGCGCCGGGCGGCGGATGGGTGCGGCCCAGCGTGGCGACCGATTCGGGCGACAGGCCATGGTGCGGCCCGGGCGGGTCCTGTGCCGGTGTCACGGCCGCGCCGCTGTCGCCCATGCGTACCGTCACCACCTGACCCGCCCGCAGCTGCAGCTCTTGCAGCCAGACGCGGTAGCCATCCGCATGGCCGGCGGTCAAGGTGCCGTCGCAAGACAGCACGGCCGCATGCGGCTCCGTCACGCTGCCGCGCACGTGCACGGACAGCATCGCCAGGCCGTCGTTGTCGACGGCGGCCACCACGTCGCCGTCCACCGCTATGCTGAAGATCGTCATCGCCTTTTCTCCCGGTTCATTCGCCGCAGCCGAACGTCACGCTTTCACCGATGGCCAGGCTGCCTTCGTACAGCCTGGAGCCGTGGCGGTGCGCAAGCACGTTGTCGATATTGGTGGTCGAGCCGTACACACGCGCCAGCGCCGGGCGGTCGGCCGTCCACAGAACGGCAAAGGCGAACGAGTCGTCGTCCGGGCCGTTGCGCCCCTGCAGCCGCGCGCCGTCGGGCGCATGCAGCGACCACGAGAACGCATCGCGCAGGCGCGGCCGGCTGCGCAGCTCCTCGCGTTCCGCCGCCGTCGGCGTGAAGTCGGTGCGCTCGCATGGCGGCTCGTCCGGAAACAGCTCGGCGACCGTCTTGCCCTGCGTGGGCGTGCCGGCCCATGGCTGTTCCAGCATCGTTACGGTAACCGTGCCGGCAGGCCCGTCCAGGTCCTGTTCCGCCCAGATGCGGAAGGTCGACTCGCCCCCGTCGGGCGGATAAGTGCCGCCATGGCAGGACAGGTTGGCCAGCCCTGGCCGGGTCAGGTCGCCGTTGACGTGCACGGCCAGCATGTCCACCTGCGCCAGATCCACCGCGGCGGCCTGCACGCCATCCACCGTCACGACCATGATCGTCATTTCCGTTTTCCTTTCGGTTTGCGCTTCGTTTGCGGCCGCAAGGCCAGGATGGAAAGCACCACCTGCACCGAGCGCCACGCCATCAGCACGCCGGCCCCCAGCAGCGCCACGCTCAGCACCGTCGCGTAGCCGCCGCCCAGCAGCACGGTGCCGAGCCAGATGCCGGCCGCCACCAGCAGCACCGTCAGCACCAGCCGGGTGGCCCAGCCTTCGTGGCCCTCGACGCGGCGCGTGACGTTGCGGTGCGCCAGCGCGATGAACAGGTTGTCGCTGCGCTGCGCGCCGGACAGGATCACCTCGTCGCCTTCCTCGATCACGATCGGATGGTTGGCGACGATCTTGCATTGCCGTTCCCCGACCTTGAACACGGCCGCGTGCAAGGTGCTCGTGCCGGTCTCCTTCTTGTACATCACGGTCTTGCCAAGCCGCAGGTCGGTGACCACGCCCTGGATGCGTTCCATGCCGGTCTCCATCTACAGCGTCACCTCGAGGCCTTCGTAGGCCAGGAATACCTGCAGGCCGTTCAGCGCCGGCTCGTGGCGCGCCATGACTTCGGCGAAGACCGCTTCCAGCTCGTCGTCGCCGCGGGTCGGCTCGTGGTGGGTGCAGTACAGCCGCTTGGCGCCGGTGCGCAGCGCCATCGCCAGCGCGCTGTCGAAGGTGCCGTGGCCCCAGCCCACCTTGGACGGATATTCGCCGCGGGTGTAGGAGCAGTCCGCGATCAGCGCGTCTACGCCGCGCACCATCGCGTCGATGGCGGCCGTGCGTTCGGCCACCTGGGCCGCGCAGGCCGCGTGCTCCGGATGGCCTTCCGGATACAGGTTGTACAGCGGCTCGTGGTCGCCGGTGAAGAAGACGGACTTGCCGTTGCAGTCGATGCGGTAGCCCAGGTCCGTGACCGGATGGCCCATGACGACGTTTCTCACCACCGCGTCACCCACGGCGAACGCCTCGCCCACCTGCAACGTGCGGTATTCGATGGTGGCGCCCATCTGCGCCTCGCTGACGGGGAAGTAGCTGTTCTGCAGCTGCACGCCCATCACGTGCTCGATGCCGTTGCCCGTGTCCGGGTCGCAGACGCCATGCAGGCACACGCGGCTGCCGCGGATGAACAGCGGCGTGAAGAACGGCAGGCCATGGATGTGGTCCCAATGACTGTGCGTGATGAAGATATTGGCATCGATGGGACGCTTCGGGCTGGCGACCAGCGCCTGCGCCAGGCAGAACAGGCCGGTGCCGCCGTCCAGCACGATCAGCGTGTCGTCGTCGCTGCGCACCTCGATGCAGGTGGTGTTGCCGCCGTAGCGCACCGTGCGCGGCCCCGGCGACGGTATCGATCCCCGCACCCCCCAGAATTTGAATTTCATTGTCACGACGTCCCGATGGCTTGTTCTTGTCCGGCTGCGCGGCAGCGTTCCCACACTCCAGCGTCGATGATAGCGGGTTTTGCCCCGCTTCTGGCTGCAAACTCGTCCTGACCGCCGCGTCGGCGGCATAGCGTATACAGTACGCATGTGGCGACACCCGTATAATCACGGGGGAATTTCATTGGGGCAACATGGCACCATGCAAGAACTGAATCATGCACAGATCGCACAGCGACTGGATCAGCTGACGGAACTGTCCGTCGCGCTGGGCGCCAGCCACGACACGGACCTGTTGCTCGAACGCATATTGTTGGTGGCGAAAAGCATCACCAATGCGGACGGCGGCACGCTGTACCGCCCCAGCGCGGACGGGCGCACGCTGTGCTTCCACCTGTCCGTCAACGACACGCTGGGCCTGCACCTGGGCGGCTCCTCCGGCAAGCCGGCCGACATTCCGCCCGTGCCGCTGGCCGGCGAGCACGGCGAACCGAACCTGTCGTCGGTGGCCGCCTACGCGGCCAATATGCGCCGCTCCGTCAACATCGCCGACGTGTACCACGCGGACGACTTCAATTTTTCCGGCATGCGCGCGTTCGACCAGCGCTTCGGCTACCGCTCGCAGTCGTTCCTGACCGTGCCGATGCACGACCACGCCGGCGAGTTGCTGGGCGTGCTCCAGCTGATCAATGCGCGTGCGCTCGACACGGGCGCGATCACGACGTTTTCCTCGACCGACCAGCGCTTCATCGAGGCGCTGGCCGCGCAGGCGGCCGTCGTGCTGACCAACCAGTCGTTGGTGCGCCAGCTGGAGGAGCTGCTGGAGGCCTTCGTCAACCTGATCAACATCGGCATCGACGAGAAGTCGCCCTACACGGGCCGGCACTGCCAGTTCGTGCCGGAGCTGACGATGATGCTGGCCGAGGCCGTGCACGAGACGCGCGCAGGCCCGATGGCGCGGTTCCGCATGACGGACGCGGATCGCAAGGAACTGTGGCTGGCCGGCCTGCTGCACGACTGCGGCAAGATCACGACGCCGGTGCACGTGGTGGACAAGGCCACCAAGCTGCAGACGATCTACGACCGCATCGGCCTGCTGGACACCCGCTTCGAGGTGCTGCTGCGCGATGCCGAGATCCGCGCCCTGCGGCAGCAGCTGGCCGGCGGCGACCCGGACGCGCTGCGCGAGCGGTTGCTGCAGGAGCAGGCCAGGCTGCGCGAGGAACGCGAGTTCCTGCGCCGCGCCAATGTGGGCGGCGAGGGCATGCCCGATGAGGACGAGCAGCGCGTGCACCAGATCGCGGCGCGCCGCTGGACCGGCCCGGACGGCGTCGAGCAGCCCTTCCTCAGTGCCGACGAGGTGGCCAACCTGACGGTGCGCTACGGCACCCTGACGGCCGAGGAAAGGACGATCATCAACAATCACATCGTCATGACGGTGCGCATGCTCGAATCGCTGCCGTGGCCGAAACACCTGCGCCGCGTGCCCGAATTCGCCGGCGGCCACCACGAGCGGATGGACGGCAAGGGCTATCCGAAGGGTCTGCGCGGCGACGAGATGTCGATCCCGGCGCGCGTGATGGCCATTGCCGACATCTTCGAGGCGCTGACGGCCAGTGACCGCCCCTACAAGACCCCCAAGACGCTGACGGAGGCGCTGCAGATCCTGGGCCGCTTCAGCCTGAACGGCCATATCGACCCGGCCCTGTTCGACATCTTCGTGCGGCGCAAGGTCTACCTGGAGTTCGCCCGTCGCCACCTCGACCCGGCCCAGATCGACGAAGTGGACGAGACGGCGATCCCGGGCTACACGCCGTGAAGCTGGCAGGCGCGCTGGCGCGGGCGGCGCGCAAGCATGGCCTGCGCTGGCTGTGCGGCCTGCTGCTGACAGCGGGCGCCGCGCTGCACGTGACGGGCCACCTGGGCCTGGACGCGCTCGAGCGGCTCGACACCTTCATCGCCGGCCTGCGCATGCGGGTCGAGCCGGCGCGGCTGGACCCGCGCGTCGTCATCGTCGACATCGACGACAAGAGCCTGACCGCCGTCGGCCGCTTCCCGTGGAGCCGCGACGTGATGGCGCGCCTCGTCACGCAGCTGACGCGCCACTACGGCGTGGCCGCCATCGGCTTCGACGTGTCGTTCCCCGAACCGGACCACAGCTCCGGCTACGGCGTACTCGATGCGCTGGCCCGGCGCGAGCTGAAGGACGTGCCGGGCCTGCCGGCGCAACTGGAACGCCTGCGCGCACGCATGGACTACGACGGCTTGCTGGCCGCGGCGATGGCGGGGCAGCCTGTCGTGCTGGGCTATGCCACGGCGGGCGAGCAGGCCAAGGGCGTGCTGCCGCCGCCCGCGTTTACGGAAGAGTCGCTCAACGGCCGCACGCTGCATGCCTGGCAGGCGCACGGCTACGAGGCCAATATCGCGCGGCTGCAGCAGGCCGCGCAAGGCGCCGGTATCTTCAGCGTGCTGCCCGACCGGGACGGCGTGGTGCGCTCCACGCCGCTGCTGCAGAAGATCGGCAACGGCTACTATCCGACCCTGTCGCTGGCCACGGTGGCGGTGGCCCTGCGGGCGCGCGCCATCGCGCCGTTGTGGGACAGTACCGTCGACAGCATGACGGCGGCGCAAAAGGCCAGCGGCGGCCTCGATGCCATCGCGCTGTTCCATCCGGAAGGCGCGATCCGCATTCCGGTGGGCGAAGGCCTGACGACGACCGTGCAGTTCCGCGGCAGCGGCGGACCACGGGGCGGGGCGTTCCGTTACGTGTCGGCGGTGGACGTGCTGCGCGGCGCCGTGTCGCCGCAAGTGCTGGAAGGCGTCATCGTGCTGGTGGGGACCACGGCGGCGGGCCTGAACGACCTGCGCGCCACGCCTGTCAGCGCCGTCTATCCCGGCGTGGAGGTACACGCCAACCTGATCAAGTCGATCCTGGACGACAGCTTCAAGGCCCGCCCCGACTATGCCATGGCGGCGGAGCTGGCGCAGGTGCTGCTGGCCGGGGTGGTGCTGACGTTCGCGCTGGCCGCGCTGGCCCCGGCCTGGGCGATCCCGCTGTCGCTGGCAGCGCTGATGGCGGCCGGCTGGTTCAACTTCCACCTGTACAGCGCGCAGGATGCGGTGCTGAACCTGGCGCCGCTCCTGGTGCTGATCGTCGTGCTGTTCGTCTTCAACCTGGCGTGGGGCTACTTCTTCGAGGTGCGGCGCGGCCGCGCGCTGGTGTCGCGCTTCGGCGAATACGTGGCGCCCGAGCTGGTGGCGGAGATGGCCGAGAACCCGGAGCGCTACACGATGGAGGGCGAGAGCCGCGCGCTGAGCGTCATGTTCGTCGACGTGCGCGGCTTCACCACGATCTCCGAAGGCCTGGCGCCGCGCGAGCTGCGCGAATACATCAACCGCTACCTGACGGCGATGTCCGAGGACATCCGCGACAGCCATCGCGGCACCCTGGACAAATACATCGGCGACGCCGTGATGGCATTCTGGGGCGCCCCGGTGCCGTTCCCCGACCACGCCAGCCGCGCCGTCGCCACGGCCCTCCTGATGCAGCAAAGCGCGGCGCGGCTCGATGCGGAGTTCCGCCGGCGCGGCTGGCCGGCGCTGGCGATCGGCATCGGCATCAACAGCGGCCTGATGCACGTGGGCGACATGGGCTCGTCGATCCGGCGCGCCTACACGGTGATGGGCGACGCCGTCAACCTGGCCGCGCGGCTGGAAGGCATCACCAAGGTGTACGGCGTCGGCATCGCGGTGGGCGCGGCCACGCGCGCGGCGGCGCCGGAGTTCGTCTACCGCGAACTGGACCTGGTGCGCGTGAAAGGCAAGCGCGAGCCGGTGGCGATCTTCGAACCGCTCGGACAGGCCGGCGCCGTGGCAGCTTCCACGCGGGCCGAACTGGCGCACTGGCACGCCGCGCTGGCGCTGGTGCGGGCGCAGCGCTGGGACGAAGCCGATGCCGCCTTGCAGGCACTGATGGCGAGCACGCCGGAGCGGCGCCTGTATGCCCTGTACCGCGAGCGCATCGCCGGCTACCGGGCCCAGCCGCCGGGACCCGATTGGGATGGCGCGACGACGTTCATGAGCAAATAGCGTGTGTTGCACGAAGATGTATCAGTTTTGCCAACACGTGTGGTGGAGTCCGAAAAATATTGACTTTTCGCCATTGGAATGATCGAAAAGACGTGTCTTTTCCTGCTTTATTTCCGTGTGGCATCACAAATCGCAAGGCTGGGCTGGGTAAATAGGGGATAATTCGCTTGCGCCCCCCGCTGGCCGGGGCGAGCCATTTCCTGCAACTCCGAGCCAACACGATGACCTACCGCCTTGCGCGCCTGATTGCCGGCGCCGCCCTTGCCACCGCCTTGACCGCCGCCCGCGCCGCGGGCGCGGACGACATCGTCCGCTTCGACATCAGTCGCTTCGACGTGACCGGCAACACCTTGCTGGCGCCCGCCGTGGTCCAGGCGGCGGTCGCGCCGTTCGCCGGCAAGGCGCGCGACTTCGGCGACGTGCAGCGCGCACTGGAGGCGCTGGAGGAGGCGTATCGGCAGGCCGGCTACACGGTCGTCACCGTCGAGCTGCCGGAACAGGAACTGGACCGCGGCATTGTCCAGCTGCGCGTGGTGCAGACCAGGATCGGGCGCGTGAGCGTGCGTGGCAACCGGTATTTCGACGAGGCCAACGTGCGGCGCAGCCTGCCGGGGCTGCGCGAAGGCGAGACGCCGAACGTGACGGCCATTTCCGACAGCCTGCAGCTGGCCAACGACAACCCGGCCCGCAAGATTGCGCTGAAGCTGCAGGGCAGTCCGGAGCGCGAAGCCGAAGTCGATGCCACGCTGGAGGTGCAGGACGAGCGCGCGTGGAAGGCCATCGTCAACGTCGACAATACCGGCACGGCGCAAACCGGGCGCACGCGCACGGGTGTCGTGCTGCAGCATGCCAACCTGTGGAACCGCGACCACGTGATGACCTTGCAGTACACCACGACCGTGGAGCATCCGGGCCGCGTCAGGGTGTATGGCGCCGGTTATCACATCCCGCTGTATGCGCTGGGCGACGCGCTGGACTTCTATGCCAGCTATTCGAACGTGGACAGCGGTACCGTGGCGGCGGGCGTGCTGGACGTGGCGGTCAGCGGGCAGGGTGCCGTCTACGGCGCACGCTACACGCAAAACCTGGCGCGCCGCGGCAGCCTGCAGTCGAAGCTGCAGTACGGCGTCGACTACAAGGCCTACAAGAACAGCATCGTCGTGCTGGGCCGGGAGTTGGGCAACGACGTCACCGTCCATCCCGTCAGCGTGGCGTGGGTCGGCACCTGGACCCGCTCCGGCGAGGAGCTGGGCGCCTCGCTGGCGCTGCTGCGCAACGTGCCGGGCGGCCGGCGCGGCGGTCAGGACGACTTCCACCGCGCCCGCGCCGGCGCGCCGGACGACTACACGCTGCTGCGCCTGGGCGCCAGCTGGAGCCGCGCCCTGCCGGGCGACTGGCAGGCGCGCGCCATCGTCAACGCCCAGTACTCGCGCGACGCGCTGGTGCCGGGCGAGCAGTTCGGCGCCGGCGGCGCCGCCTCGGTGCGCGGCTTCGCCGAACGCGAGGTCGCCAACGACCGCGGCATCGGCGCCAACCTGGAGCTGTACACGCCCGACTTGTGCGGAGGCGATACCTTCCAGTGCCGCCTGCTGGCCTTCCACGACAGCGCCTGGGTGCGTCGGAACGACGCCTTGCCGGGCGAACTGGCCAGCACGGCCATCGCCAGCGCGGGTGTCGGCTTGCGCCTGTTCGCCGCGGCCAACCTGAACCTGCAACTGGACTACGGTCACGTGCTGCGCGCCGGCGCCACCGGCCGCACGGATGCCAACCGCCTGCACGTGCGGCTCGGCGTCTCTTTTTGAGCTAACGAGGTAATCATCATGACGTCATCGACCTCCCTCGCGCAGCGCCCGCTGCGGCGCAAGCTGCTGCCGGCACTGGTGGCCGCCTGCTGCGCGGGCACCGCCCTGGCCGCCCCGGTCGCGCCACACGTGGTGGCGGGCCAGGCCGCGTTCAGCCAGCAGGGCAACGTGTTCTCGATCACCAACGCGCCCAACACGATCATCGACTGGCACAGCTTCTCGATCGGGCGCGACGAGATCACCCGCTTCATCCAGCAGGGCGCCGACAGCCGCGTGCTGAACCGCATCACGGGCCAGGACCCCAGCCGCATCCTCGGCACCCTGCAGTCGAACGGCAAGGTCTACCTGGTCAATCCGAACGGGGTGCTGTTCGGCCAGGGCGCGCGGGTCGACGTGGCCGGGCTGGCGGCGTCGTCGCTGGGCATGTCCAATGCCGACTTCCTGGCCGGCCGCGACAGCTTCACCGCCGGGACCAGCGCGGGTGCCGTGGCTAACCAGGGCCGTATCGCCACGCCGCAGGGCGGCCAGGTCTACCTCGTGGCGCCAGACGTGCAGAACACCGGCATCATCCATGCTCCCGGCGGCCAAGTGCTGCTGGCGGCCGGGCACAGCGTGCAACTGGTCGAGGCGGACAACCCGGCGCTGCAGGTCGTCGTCTCGGCTCCCGGCGACCGCGCACTCAATCTGGGCGCCATCGTGGCCGCGGGCGGGCGCATCGGCATCTACGGCGCGCTGCTGAACCAGCGCGGCACCGTCAACGCGGACAGTGCCGTCATCGGCGCCAACGGCCGCGTGGTACTGAAAGCCAGCGGCAAGGCGCTGCTGGAAGCGGGCAGCGTGACGAGCGCGCGGGGCGCGGGCGACGGCGGCTCGATCCAGGTGCTGGGCCAGCAGGTCGGCCTGACGGGCGACGCCCGCGTGGATGCCAGTGGCGGGCAGGGTGGCGGCACGGTCCTGGTCGGGGGCGGCTGGCAGGGCCGCGATGCGGCCGTGCCGAACGCGGCGCAGACATTCGTCGGCGAGGACGCCGTGATCGCGGCCGATGCGCTGGCGCGCGGCGACGGTGGCACCGTGGTGACCTGGGGCGACGACGTGGCACGCGTGCACGGCACGCTGTCGGCGCGCGGCGGCGCCGCCGGCAAGGGCGGCCAGATCGAAACGTCCGGCCGCCAGCTGGACGTGGCCGGCATCCGCGTCGATGCGCGCGGCCCGGCCGGCAACGGCACCTGGCTGCTCGACCCGTACGACATCGACGTCAAGGCCAATCCCACGGCCGGCGCGACGCTGGACGACGCGGCCGACTTCGCGCCCGGCGCGCAGGGCAGCGTCACGGAAATCGCCACCGCGCTGCTCGACAACGCCACGGCCAACGTCGTGCTGCAGGCGCGGCGCGACATCAACTTCCGTGACGCCGTGAACATGGGGTCGGCCGGCGTCGGCCTGATCGCGCAGGCGGGACGCGACATCAACGTCAACGCGGCCATCGCCACCCAGGGCGGCGCCGTCACCCTGAGTGCGGCGGACGCGGCGGCGCCTGCCGGCGTGTTCGAAGGCGGCGCCGTCAACGTCGCCGCGGCCATCGCGACCCGCGGCGGCAACATCACGCTGCAAGGCGCGGACCTGACGATCGCCAAGAACGTGGACGCGGGCATGGGCGACGTGGCGGTGACCGCCGCGCAGGCCGACGGCACGGTGCGCGTGCTGGGCGGCGTGCAGGTCATCGGCCAGCGGGTCGCGCTGGCCGGCGACAACCTGGAACTGCTGCCGGCGGCGGCCATCGCCGGCAGCCGCGTCACGCTCGACACGTACGGCGCGACCCGCGCCATCACGCTGGGATCGCCGGCCGCGTGGCTGAGCGCAGCGGAACTGGCGGCGGTTGACTCGCCCGAGGTGGCGATCGGCACACGCGCCGGCTACACGGGCAACGTCAGCGTCACCGGCACGCTCGACCTGACGGCCACGCGCGCCGGCGCCGGGATCGGCACGGGCACCGGCATGCTGACCCTGCAGGGCGGCAGCGTGGCACTGAACAAGGCCGTGTCGGCGCGCGAGGGGCTGACCTTGCGCGCGCAGACCGGCGCCATCACGCAGGGCGAGGCGGTGCGCGCGGGCGTGCTGAACGCAAGCGGCCGCGCCGTCACGCTGGAGAATGCCAGCAACCGCGCCGGCGCGCTGGCCGGCGCCGCGACGAACGGCAATTTCAGCTACCGTGACGCCAACAGCGTGCTGGTGGTGGCGCAGGGCGGCCTGGACGGGATCAGCGCCAGCGGCGACGTCAAGCTGACGGCGCCGCGCGGCATCGCCCAGGCCAGCGGCAGCAGCGTGGTCGCGCCAGCGCTGGAGCTGGTCACGGCCGGCAGCGACGTTTTCCTCGACAGCGCCACCAACCGCATTGGCGCCATCCGCGCCGACGGCGCCGGCAGCGTCGTGCTGGACACGGCGTCGGCGCTGAGGGTCGACTCGATCGCGAGCACCGGCAGCGTGACCGTGACGGCGGCGGGCCTCGACCTGGCCGGTACGATCCAGGCCGAGCTGGTGGCATTGCGCTCCCATGGCGGCGGCCGCATCGAGATCGGTGGCGACGGCTGCGGCCAGGGCTGCCTGGCCCTGACGCAGCTCGACAAAGTGCAGGCGCCGACGATCAATATCGGCACCGGCGACGGTGGCGCCATCCACGTGGCGGGCATCAGCGCCGACCCGGCGGCGGGTGCCCATGCACGCCACCTGCGCACCACCCGCATCAACCTGTTCACCGCGGCCGATGTCACGCAGGGCGACGAGCCGGGCAGCGCGATCGACGTGCCGGACCTGGGCGTGCAGGCCGGCGGCAACGTGCTGCTGGCGCATGCCGGCAACCAGGTGCGCAACCTGGCCGTGCAGGCCGGCGGCAATGTCGGCTTCACCGGACAGGGCGACGTGGCCGTGGCGCGCCTCGCCGGCGGCAGTGCCGGCACGGCCTACGAGATCGCCGGCATCCGCGGCGACGCTGTCGCGCTGCGCACCGGCGGCACGCTGACGACGGCCACCAACGAGCTGGCTGGCACGATCGCCGGCGATGCGCTGTCGATCACGGCCGGCGGCGGCGTCGGCACGCAGGCACGCGCGCTGCGCACGGCCGTGGCCACGCTGGCGGCCGAGTCGACGGCCACCAGCGGCAATGCGCCGATCAATATCGAGAACTACACGGCCGGCCAGCCGGGCGCCCTGTCCATCGACACGCTCAAGCTTGCGCTGGGCAACGGTGGCGCCATCACGTTGAATAATCACGGCGCGACGAACGTGGCCGAAGGGGGCCTGGTGCAAACCAGCGGCGGCGACATCGCGCTGACGGCGCACAGCCCGCTGACGATCCTCGGTTCGGTGCTGTCCGAGCGGGGCGCCATCGCGCTGGAAGCCGGCGCCACCGGTGCCAGCGCCGACCGGCTGACCGTGGGACCCAACGCCCGCATCGAGACCGGCGGGCGGGTGCGCCTGACGGCGGGTGACGCCGTCATCGTGAACCCGGCCGTTACGGTGGTGGCGGGGCAGGGCGTGACGACCAGGGCGAATCTGAACACGCCGACGCCAACACCAACACCAACGCCAACGCCAACGCCAACGCCAACGCCAACGCCAACGCCAACGCCAACGCCAACGCCGACACCGACGCCGACACCGACGCCGACGCCGACGCCGACACCGACACCGACGCCGACGCCGACGCCGACACCGACACCGACACCGACACCGACACCGACACCGACACCGACGCCAACGCCAACGCCTGAACCGACGCCAACGCCTGTCCCCACGCCGACACCGGTGCCCACGCCGACGCCGGAACCGACGCCGGTCGCGAACGTCGACCAGTGCCAGGTGACGCCGACGCTGCCCGCCTGCGCGGTGATCGCGCCGCCGACGGTCGATGAACCCGTGAAGCCGGTGCAACTGGCCACCAATGAGCTGATCGCGGCCGTGCAGCGTCCGGCCCAGCAGCTGGGCGGCGGCGCCAGCGAGCAGGCGCCGGCCGGCACGACCGGCCCGGCGGAAGCGGGCGGCCCGGCGCCGCGCGAGGACAAGGACAAGGACGCCAGTCCCGAATCCGCGCCGGCAGCCCAGCCGGCCGGCACCGACAAACCGACCGTCAAGAACTACTGCAACTGATATGAAGATCCTCGTCAAACCCCTGCAGTGCATGGTGCTGGCAGCGTCGCTGCTGCTGGCGCTGCCCGCCTGGGCCGCGGTGGCCGGCGTCGTCGTGCAGCTGAGCGGCCCGCTGCTGGCCAAGAAGGCCAACGGCGCCGTCAAGATCCTGTCGCTCAAGTCCGAGGTGGAAAACGGCGACACGCTGGTGACGGAGAAGAACACCTACGCCCAGGTGCGCTTCATCGACAACAGCGAGATCACGTTGCGGCCCGCTTCCACCCTGACCATCGAGAACTTCAGCTTCGACGGTGGGCGCCAGGAGGGCGACCAGGCCCGCTTCAACCTCGTCAAGGGCGGACTGCGCTCCGTCACGGGGCTGCTCGGCAAGCGCAGCAAGGAAAAGTTCGAGCTGAAGACGCCCACCGCCACGATCGGCATCCGCGGCACCACGTTCATCGTCGAGCACGTGGCGACCGATGTGGCGGGCGCCGCCGCGCGCCCGCCGGGCTTGTACGTGCAGGTGCTGGACGGGATGATTTTTGTCGCCAACGGCGGCGGTGGCACCAGTTTCGCGGCCGGGCAGTTCGGCTTCACGCCGGGCGCCGCGGTGCCGCCGGTCGTGGTGCCGGCCAACCCGGGCATGCAGTTCACGCCGCCGCCCGCGTTCAGCGCACCGCCAGCCGGGGCGCCGGTCGCGCCGGGTGCCGCGCCGGCGGCCGCGCCGCGGCAGGCGGTCGATTGCGAGGTGCGGTAGTCGTGACCCTTGGTGTCAGGCACCTGTTTGCGGGTCTCCCGACCCGCAAACAGGTGCCTGACACCGGTGTTTGCCTGCGCTTCGACGGCGCTGACAGAAACACGTGGTGACAGGCTCCTATCTCAGGGCCTTGACGGCCCTGAGATAGGAGCCTGTCACCTGGGGTCTAGCGCACCTGATTTCCCTTGACCTTCCCATCATGGGATACTTGATGATGACAGCAACCTGTCACAGGAGTATCCCATGACCGAAACCATCATCCCCACGACCAGCCTGGACCTGCGCATCGCCGGCATGAGCTGCGCCTCGTGCGTCGGCCGCGTCGAGAAGGCGCTGCGCGCCGTGCCCGGCGTGACCGATGCCAGCGTCAACCTGGCCACCGAAACGGCGCGCGTCGCCGGTTCCGCGTCCGCGCAGGCATTGCGCGCCGCCGTCGAGCAGGCCGGCTACGAGGCCGAGCCGTTGTCCGCCGCGCCGGCCGCCGCGCTCGACCTTGCCATCGAGGGCATGACGTGCGCCTCATGCGCCGGCCGTGTCGAAAAGGCGCTGCGCGCCGTGCCCGGTGTCACGGGCGCTACCGTCAACCTGGCCACCGAAACCGCCCGCGTCGAGTCCGGCGGCCAGCTCGACCCGGCCGCGTTGCTGGCCGCGGTCGAGCAGGCAGGCTATGCGGCGCGGCTGCGCGAATCGTCCCAGGGCACCGGGCAGGTCGCAGCCGAGGTTCCCAGCGCGCACGGCGTGCGCGCCTGGCTGCGCGGCGACAACGCCGGCGTGCCGGTCTTGTTGTCGGCGCTGCTGTCGCTGCCATTGGTGCTGCCGATGATCGCCGGCCTGGCCGGCGCGCACCACGCCAGCATCGTGCCCGGCTGGCTGCAATGGCTGCTGGCGACACCCGTCCAGTTCCTGTTCGGCGCACGCTTCTACCGCGCCGGCTGGAAGGCGCTGCGCGCGCACGCCGGCAATATGGACCTGCTGGTGGCGCTGGGCACCAGCGCGGCCTATGGCCTGTCGGTGTACCTGCTGCTGACCCGCCCCGCCGGCGTGCACCTGTACTTCGAGGCCGCGGCAGTCGTCATCACGCTGGTCCTGCTGGGCAAATGGCTGGAGGCGCGCGCCAAGCGCGAAACCACCGCCGCGATCCGCGCGCTGCAGCAGTTGCGGCCGGAGTCGGCGCGCGTGCGCCGCACGGCGGCGGACGGCGCTAGCGCCGATGCCGACGTGCCCATTGCCGCGGTGCGGCCCGGCGACATCGTGGTGGTGCGGCCGGGCGAGCGCATCGCCGTCGACGGCGTCGTCAGCGCAGGCGCCAGCCAGGTGGACGAGGCGCTGATCACGGGCGAAAGCCTGCCCGTGCCACGCCACGCGGGCGACCCGGTGACGGGTGGCGCCATCAACGGCGACGGCCTGCTGCTGGTGCGCACCACGGCGGTCGGGGCCGAGAGCACGCTGGCCCGCATCATCCGCCTGGTCGAGGACGCGCAGGCCGCCAAGGCCCCGGTGCAGCACCTGGTGGACAAGGTCAGCGCCGTGTTCGTGCCCGTCGTCGTGCTGATCGCCGCCCTGACCCTGGCCGGCTGGCTGCTGGCAGGCGCCGGTGCCGAGGCGGCCGTCATCAACGCGGTGGCGGTGCTCGTCATCGCCTGCCCGTGCGCACTCGGCCTGGCCACGCCGGCCGCCATCATGGCCGGTACCGGCGTCGCGGCCCGTCACGGCATCCTGATCAAGGATGCCCATGCGCTGGAACTGGCGCACCGGGTCGATACCGTCGTGTTCGACAAGACCGGTACGCTGACGCAGGGGCGCCCGGTGCTGGCCGAATGCCGTCCGGCGGACGGCACGGACGCGGACCGGCTGCTGGCGCTGGCCGCGGCGATCCAGCGCGGCAGCGAGCATGCGCTGGCGCGTGCGGTCACGCAGGCGGCCGAGGCGCGCGCTCTCGCCGTGCCGGCGGCGCAGGCCGTCACGGCGCTGCCGGGCCGCGGCCTGACTGCCATGGTCGACGGCCGCGACCTGATCCTCGGCAGCTCGCGCCTGCTGAGCGAGCGCGGCATCGCGGCCGGCGCACTGGCCACAGCGGCGCAAGGGTTGGAGGATAGCGGCCATACGATCTCGTGGCTGGCCGACGCCGGCGGCCGCACGCTGCTTGGCCTGCTGGCCTTTACCGATCCGCCCAAGCCGGGCGCGCGCAGCGCCGTCGAGCGCCTGCATGCGCGCCACGTCGCCACCGCCATGCTGACCGGCGATAACGCCGGCAGCGCACGTGCCGTCGGCCAGGCCGTCGGAATCGAGGACGTGCGCGCCAGCCTGCTGCCGGGCGACAAAACCGCCGCCATCGGCGCATTGCGTCGGGAGGGCAGGGTGGTGGCGATGGTCGGCGACGGCATCAACGACGCGCCGGCGCTGGCCGCCGCCGACGTCGGCATCGCCATGTCGACGGGGACCGACGTGGCGATGCATGCGGCCGGCATCACGCTGATGCGCGGCGATCCGGTGCTGGTGGCCGATGCCATCGATATCTCGCGGCGCACCTTCGGCAAGATCCGCCAGAACCTGTTCTGGGCCTTCGTCTACAACCTGGCCGGCATTCCGCTGGCCGCGCTGGGACTGCTGAACCCGGTCGTGGCAGGCGCCGCGATGGCGCTCAGCTCCGTTTCGGTGATCGGCAACGCGCTGCTGCTGCGGCGCTGGCGCCCGGGAGCACGATCGTGAACATCGGCCAGGCGGCCACCGCCTCGGGCGTGTCGGCCAAGATGATCCGCTACTACGAAAGCATCGGCCTGCTGCCGGCGGCCGCGCGCACCGACAGCGGCTACCGGGTGTACGGCGAACGCGAATTGCACGTGCTGCGCTTCATCCGCCGCGCGCGCAAGCTGGGCTTCTCGCTGGAGCGCATCGCCGAACTGCTGTCGCTGTGGCGCGACGACAGCCGCGCCAGCGCGGACGTCAAGCGCATCGCGCTGGCGCACGTGACGGAGCTGGAGGAGCGTATTCGCGAGCTGACGGAAATGCGCGACACGCTGGCCACGCTGGCCGCCTGCTGCCACGGCGACGACCGGCCCGACTGCCCGATCTTGCAAACCCTCGGCAGCAACGTATAATCGGCGCCGTTTGGTGCCCGCGCGCGTGCTCACGCGCGCAGTTAAACGGGAAACACATGGCGCGAAGCCAGGGTGTGCTGCCCCCGCAACGGTAAGCAAGCGCCGTCACAAGACGGCAGGATCGCCACGCAACCACTGTCTGCGGATGGGAAGGTTGGCGGTCCGGACTTGCCAGCCCGGATACCGGCCAGACAGGTGGAGCGCCTGCGCATCGCGGCGCTCTGTTCAACCAAGCCCACGGGGAGGTGGGCGCGGTTGCCTTCAATCCGGGACATCCATGTTCATTCTGTCTGCCGGCGGCCGCCTCGCGCGCCGCCGCAAGCCTGGCGCGCTCGCGCGCCGTTTCGTCGCGGCCGCGCTGCCTGCCGCCTTCTTCACTTCGCATGCCGCGGCGCAGGACGCCGCTTCCCACGTTCCCGTCATCAAGGTGCTGGGTCATTACGACAACGGCGTCGGCACGTCGGATGCCGCCAGCCAGGGCACCGTCACGGCCGGCCTGATCGCCAGCCGGCCCGCGCTGCGGCCCGGCGAACTGCTCGAGTTCGTGCCCGGCGTGATCGTCACGCAGCACAGCGGCGACGGCAAGGCCAACCAGTACTTCCTGCGCGGCTTCAACCTCGACCACGGCACCGACTTCGCTACCTACGTGGACGGCATGCCCGTCAATATGCGCACGCACGCGCACGGCCAGGGCTACACCGACCTGAATTTTCTGATTCCGGAACTGGTGGGCCGCATCAACTACAAGAAGGGGCCGTATTACGCGGACGAAGGCGACTTCGCCTCGGCCGGGGCCGCGCGCATGGAGCTGGCCGACCGGCTCGACGCCAGCATGGCCGCCCTGACCGCCGGGGCGCACCAGTACCGCCGCGCGCTGGTGGCCGGCGCCATGCCGCAAGGCGGCGGGAACCTGCTGTACGCGCTGGAGCTGGCGCACAACGACGGGCCGTGGCAGCTGCCGGAGGCGTTTCACAAATGGTCCGGCGTGCTGCGCTACAGCGCCGCCAGCGGCGCCGACCGCTTCAGCGTGACGGCGATGGGTTACCGCGCCGGCTGGCGCGCCACCAGCCAGATCCCGCTGCGCGCCGTGCAGTCCGGCCAGCTGGACGCCTTCGGCACGCTGGACCCGAGCGACGCCGGGCACACGTCGCGCTACAGCCTGTCCGCACAGTGGAAGCGGCGCGGCCCGGATACGGCCTGGCAGGCCAGCGCCTACGTGGTGCGCTCCGACCTGACCCTGTACAACAACTTCACCTGGTTCCTGGACGATCCGCAGGCGGGCGACCAGTTCCTGCAGCGCGAGCGCCGCACGATGACCGGCTTCGACGCCAGCCACACCTGGCATGGCCGCGTGGGCGAGCGTGCCAGCAGCACCACCGTCGGGGTGCAGGGCCGCTTCGACAGGATCGGCCCGCTGGTGCTGGCCGCCACGGCCGACCAGCAACTGCTGCGCTCCTACGCGCGCTCGCGCGTGGACGAGGCCAGCGCGGCGCTGTGGCTGCAGAACACGCTGCAATGGACGCCATGGCTGCGCTCCATCGCCGGGCTGCGGCACGACCGCTACCGCTTCGATGTGGCCAGCTCGATCGCCGCCAACAGCGGCGTGGCGAACGACCACGTCAGCTCGCCCAAGCTGTCGCTGGTGCTGGGGCCGTGGGCCGCGACGGAACTCTTCGTCAACCATGGCGCCGGTTTTCACAGCAACGACGCGCGCGGCACCACGGCGCACGTGGCGCCGCGCGAGGGCACGCCTGTCGATCCCGTAACGCCGCTGGTGAAGACGCGCGGTTCGGAGATCGGCCTGCGCAGCGAGATCGTCAAAGGCCTGCAAAGTTCGCTGGCGTTGTGGCGCCTGCGCTCCGGTTCGGAACTGGTGTTCTCGGGTGACGCGGGCGACACCTCGGCCAGCCGCGCCAGCCGCCGCCATGGAATCGAGTGGAACAACCACTACATCGCCGCGCCCTGGCTGCTGTTCGACCTTGACCTGGCGTATTCACGGGCGCGCTACCTGGGCGACGATCCGGCCGGCGCCCACGTGCCGGGCGCGGTGGAGCGGGTGGCATCGTTCGGCGCGACCGTCGATGACGTCGGCCCGGGCGGGCGCTGGTCCGGCGCATTCCAGCTGCGCTATTTCGGCCCGCGTCCGCTGGTCGAGGACAACAGCGTGCGCTCGTCCGCGACGGCGCTGGCCTACCTGCGCGCCGGTTACCGCATCGACCGCGACTGGCATCTGTCGGTGGACGTGTTCAACCTGTTCGACCGCCGCGGCAACGACATCGAGTATTACTATGCTTCGCGCCTGCCGGGCGAGGCACCGGGCGGGGTCGAGGACATCCACTTCCACCCGGGTGAGCCGCGCACGGCGCGGCTCACCTTGCGCCTGGCCTTCTGATCAGCGCAGGAACATGTAGATCGTCAACGCGACGCCGACGCCGACGACGAAGATGCGCATGATGCGCGGCGGCAGCCGGTGGATCAGCCATGCGCCCAGCAGGCCGCCGCCGATGCCGCCGGCGCACAGCGCCAGCGCGGCGGGCCAGCTGATCAGGCTGGAAAACGCGAAGATCAGGGTGGCCGCCGCATTCATCGCCATCGCCAGCATGTTCTTGGTGGCCGTGGCGGCGCGGATCTGCTGCCCGGCGATGGTCAGCGCGGCCAGCATCAGGAAGCCGATGCCGCCGCCGAAGTAGCCGCCGTAAATGGCGATCGCGCCCTGGGTCAGCACCAGCGCCCAGCGCGGCATCGACGACGCCGCGTGCAGCGGCTGCTTGCGAAACGCGCCCCAGGCGAACATCGACGTGGCGAACAGCACCAGCCAGGGCACCAGCCGCTCGAAGAACGTGGGCGGCGTGATGCGCAAGAGGAGCGCGCCCAGCACGCCGCCGATCACGCTGATGGCGAACATCTGGCGGAACGTCAGCGGGCCCACGTCGTCGACGAAACGGCGTCCGGCAATGGCGGACGTGGCCTGGCTGGGGAACATCGCGATGGTCGACGTCATGTTGGCGGCCAGCGGGTTCAGGCCGGCCAGCAGCAGGGCCGGAAACGTGATGAACGAACCCCCACCGGCCAGGGCGTTCTGGGTGCCGGCGAACAGGCCGGCAGCGGCGATCAGGAGGATGGTGTGCAGTTCGAGCGGGGGGACGGGCGGCATGAAGGATCTCGTTGGGGGCGTCGGACGATTATAGCGTCGCGCCGGTTTGCGCCACCGTGCGTCCTTGTGCGCGCTGCCGGGCTACAATCGGCACACCGTCGATCGACCGTGGAGGTGGCGTGGAACCGTACATTCTGTATTACTGGCCGACCATCCAGGGCCGGGGCGAATTCGTCCGGCTGGCGCTGGAGGAAGCCGGGGTGCCCTACGAAGACGTGGCGCGCGGCCGGCACGGCATGGAATCGATCCAGCACGTGCTCGACTGGCAACAGGCGCGGACCGCGCCGTTCGCGCCGCCGGTGCTGCGCGCGGGCGACCTGCTGATCGGCCAGACTGCCAATATCCTGCAGTTCCTGGGGGCGCGCCACGGCCTGGCGCCGCGCTCGCTGGAGGCGCGGCTGTGGTGCAACCAGCTGCAGCTGACCATTGCCGACGCCGTCGCCGAGGCGCACGACGCCCATCATCCGATCTCGGTGAACAGCTATTACGAGGACCAGAAGAAGGCGGCCGTGGCCCGCACCCGGGATTTCCGCAACCACCGTATCCCGAAGTTCCTCGGCTATTTCGAACAGGTGCTGGACAACAACGCGGGGCACGGCGGGTGGGCCGCCAGCTCGAAGCTGACGTACGTGGATTTGTCGCTGTTCCAGCTGGTCGCGGGCCTGCGCTACGCTTACCCGAACACGATGAAGCGGCTGCAGCGGCACTGGCCACGGCTGATCGCGCTGCACGACATGGTGGCGGCGCGGCCGCGCATCGCGGCCTACCTGAAGTCGAAGCGGCGCATACCCTTCAACGAGGATGGCATTTTCCGGCACTACATCGAGCTCGATGAGCAGGTATGAGTACCGCGAACGAATGGCTTGGGGTCTGTCCCTTCAGGGACTGACCCCGGTTTTATTCCTTACGTTGGGTGTGTGATAAAAACCAGGGTCAGTCCCCTGTGGGGACAGACCCTAACCCTGCGACCGTCAGCGGGCCGCGGTCACCGGATAACCCGCATCGGCGATCGCCGCCTTGACAGCCTCCAGCGGCGCCGCCGAAGCCACCTTGACCTGCTTGCCAGCCAGGTCCACGTCCACCTGCGCCGTGCCGTCGACGGCCTTGACGGCCTTCGTCACGCTGGCCACGCAGTGGCCGCAGCTCATGTTCTCAACCTGCAGTTCGTACATGTGGTACTCCTTTCGTTGTCGATGGGCGTACTGTAATCCTTCCCACGGCGGCAAGGTCAAGCACCGGCCAAAAAAAACCCGCCAGCAGGCGGGTTTTCGGGATGAGCAAGCGAACCGTTACAGCACGTCGCTGGCATGATCCGCCAGGCGCGAGCGCTCGCCGCGCGCCAGGGTCACGTGGCCGCTGTGCGACCAGCCCTTGAAGCGGTCGACCACGTAGGTCAGGCCGCTCGAGCCTTCGGTCAGGTATGGCGTGTCGATCTGCGCGATATTGCCCAGGCAGAGGATCTTGGTGCCGGGGCCGGCGCGCGTCACCAGCGTCTTGATCTGCTTCGGCGTCAGGTTCTGCGCCTCGTCGATGATCAGGAACTTGTTGACGAAGGTGCGGCCGCGCATGAAGTTGAGCGACTTGATCTTGATGCGCGAGCGGATCAGGTCCTGCGTCGCCGCGCGGCCCCATTCGCCGGCGTCGTTGTCGGACTTGTTCAGCACTTCCAGGTTGTCGTCGAAGGCGCCCATCCAGGGGCCCATCTTCTCTTCCTCGGTACCCGGCAGGAAGCCGATGTCCTCGCCTACCGGCACCGTGACGCGGGTGACGATGATCTCGTTGTACAGCTTCGTCTCCAGCACCTGGGCCAGGCCGGAGGCCAGCGCCAGCAGGGTCTTGCCGGTGCCGGCCTGGCCCAGCAGGGTGACGAAATCGCATTCCGGATCCATCAAGAGGTTCAGCGCGAAGTTCTGCTCGCGGTTGCGCGCCGTGACACCCCACACGTTGTTCTTGTTGTGGCTGTAGTCGCGCAGGACCTTGATGACGGCCGTCTTGCCATTCAACTGCTTGACCTGGCCGTAGAACGACGCCTCGCCATTGTTCGGCTCCAGGTAGACGAACTGGTTCACCAGCAGCGAGGGCACGAACGGGCCGGTCACGCGGTAGTACGTGTAGCTGTAGCCGTTCTTGTTCTCCTGCCAGGACTCCATGTCCTTGCCGTGCTTGTTCCAGAAGTCGTCCGGCAGCTGCACGATGCCCGAGTACAGCAGGTCGGTGTCTTCCAGCACGTGGTCGTTGAAGTAATCCTCGGCCGGCAGGCCCAGTGCGCGCGCCTTGATGCGCATATTGATGTCCTTCGACACCAGCACGACGGCGCGGCCTTCCTGTTCCGCTTCCAGCGAACGCACGACGGCCAGGATCTGGTTGTCGGCCTTCCCCTGCGGCAGGCCTTCCGGCAGGTCGGCGATCTGCAGGCGGGTCTGGAAGAACAGGCGGCCCTTGGCGTCCTTGTTGCCCAGCTTGGACAGCGGGATGCCTTGCTCGATCGCGTCGTCGTCCGTGTTGGCGACCAGCGCGTCCAGGGTGCGCGACACCTGGCGCGCGTTGCGGGCGACTTCGGACATGCCCTTCTTGTGGTTGTCCAGCTCCTCCAGGGTCATCATCGGCAGGAACACGTCGTGCTCCTCGAAGCGGAACAGCGAGGTCGGGTCGTGCATCAGCACGTTCGTGTCCAGCACGAACAGCTTGGTGGCGCCGACCTGGTCGGCGTGCCGGCTGGTGGACGACTTGATGACGACTTCCTTGGCCTTGTGGTGGGCCGGATGGGGCGCCTCGGCCTTGATCGGCGTGACCTTGGCACGCGGCGCCTTGGCCTTGACGGTGCTCGCTTGCTCGGCCACGCCAGCCGGTGGCGTCGGCAGGGCAGGCGTTGGCGCGGCGGCGACAGGAGCGACAACCTTGGCCGCGCCCTTGCGCGCCGTCTTCTTCGCCGGCGCCGGCGTCGGGATGTCGGCCATCACGGGTGGCGCGACCGGTTCGGCCAGGAGGGCGGATTTGGCGCGCGTCGATTTCTTCGGCGCGGCGTCGGCTTCATGTTCGGGGAAAGGGACCGGATTCGCTCCGCTCGCCTTGGGGTAATCTTTGGCCAGCAGCAGCGTGGCTGGCTTGGCAGGCAGTTTTGGCAGTGGCATCAGGATCTCATCTTAAAAAAAGTTCCGCCATGACGCGGTGCGCCACGGTGAATGGGTCGGTCGGAATAGCGGATGCCGTGGAAAAGGACAGGGAAAAAACAGGGAAAAACGAACAGCAGGGTTGCAGGAATGAGCACTGTGGGACAATGCGGGGGCAGGCACAGGTAACAGCGCGGGCCGGCGCTCTGCCGGACAGTGAAGACGGGGAGATTGCTGTCGACTCAAGTTCTAGCTGTCTCCATTCTGGCTGTATCAAATACGTTCATTCGCGGACTCGGTCCCGCCGGCGCCAGGCGCCGCGGCAGGACCTCATGCCCAGTGTACTCGCGCGTGGGGCCCTAGCGGCGCACGACAAATTCGAGCACTTCGTCAACGTGCCCGGGGACCTTGACGCCACGCCATTCTTTCACCAACCGGCCGTCAGCGTCAATCACAAACGTGCTGCGTTCCACGCCCCGTACTTCCTTGCCGTACATCTTCTTCATCTTCATCACGCCGAACGCCTGGCACACCGCTTCGTCCGGATCGGAGATCAGTTCGAACGGCAGGTCCAGCTTGGCCTTGAAGCCTTCGTGCGAGCGCAGCGAGTCGCGGCTGATGCCGTATACCTCGGCACCGGCGGCGCGGAATTTGTCGTGCAGGTCGCGGAAGGCCAGGCTCTCGGTCGTGCAGCCGGGGGTGTTGTCCTTCGGGTAGAAATACAGCACGGTGGTCTTGGCGGGGCGTCCCGACAGCGTGAAGGTCTGGCCGCCGGTCATGGCGGCGGAAAAGTCAGCCAGAGGGGAAGGGGTTTGGCTATCGGCCACTGAGGTTCTCCTGGAGAGCGGTGTTGTGCGGTGCCGGCGACGGCACCTGCGCATATTGCTGCGGATGGGGCCGTTTCAAGGCTGGCATCATTTTTCGATGATCAGGGCGAGCAGCACCTTGCGCCCTTCGCCCATCAGGATGTTGTAGGTTCGGCAGGCCGCATTGGTGTCCATGCAGTCCACGCCGATGTGGCGCGACGTCAGCGGCGCGGACAGGCGCGGGTGGACGAAGCGCTGGCGCTCGCCGGTGCCGAGGATGACGACATCCGGCTGCTCGGCCAGCAGCTGCTCGAAATGCTCGACGGTCAGCTCCTCGAACCTGGCGACCGGCCAGGCACGCGGCGGCGTCTCCGGCAGCATCATCAGGCTGTAGTCGAAAGGCTGGGCATTGATCTCGACACCGCCCGGGAAATAGCCCGTCACCGTCTGGTACTGTTTGGTGTTGCTGGCGTGAAGCTTCATGAAAAGGCTCGCATCTGGTCTCAAACGGGCACTATTGTAACGCCTGTCGCCGCGTTTACCGGGCTGGGCCGGTTGGGAGGTTGCTTAAATCAGGCGACTTCGGCAGAATGGGTATTTTCGCAATGCAGCATAAAGGATGGCAACGGCTTCGCCTGCCACGCTGCGCCCATGAAGGATTGATTTTGCGACCGATTCAGAAATCGAACAAGCTGGCCGAAGTTTGCTATGAAATCCGTGGTCCCGTGCCGGAAAAGGCGCGCCAGATGGAGGAAGAGGGCCACAAGATCACCAAGCTCAATATCGGCAACCTGGCCGTCTTCGGCTTCGATCCGCCCGACGAGATCGTGCAGGACATGAAGATCCAGCTGCCCAACGCGGCCGGCTACACGGATTCGAAGGGCATGTTCGCGCCGCGCAAGGCGGTCATGCACTATACCCAGGAAAAGAACATCGCCGGCGTGACGATCGACGACATCTACCTGGGCAACGGCGCCTCCGAGCTGATCGTGATGGCGATGAACGCGCTGCTCAACAACGGCGACGAGGTGCTGGTGCCGGCGCCGGACTATCCGCTGTGGACGGCGGCCGTCAGCCTGTCCGGCGGTCGCCCCGTGCACTACATCTGCGACGAGCAGCAGGACTGGTACCCCGACATCGACGACATGCGCCGCAAGATCACGCCGAATACCAAGGCGATCGTCGTCATCAACCCGAACAACCCGACCGGCGCGCTGTATCCGGACGAGGTGCTGCTGCAGATCATCGCGTTGGCGCGCGAGTATGGCCTCATCATCTATGCCGACGAGATCTACGACAAGGTGCTGTACGACGGCGCCGTGCACACGTCGATCGCGGCGCTGTGCGACGACCTGCTGGTCGTCACCTTCAACGGCCTGTCCAAGAACTACCGCGCGTGCGGCTACCGCGCGGGCTGGATGGTGCTGTCGGGCGAGAAGAGACACGCGAAAGACTATATCGAGGGCCTGAACATGCTGGCCTCGATGCGCCTGTGCGCGAATGCACCGGGCCAGTTTGCCATCCAGACTGCGCTCGGCGGCTACCAGAGCATCCATGACCTGGTCAGCCCCGGCGGGCGCCTGCTCAAGCAGCGCGACCTCGCCTACCAGCTGCTGACGGACATCCCCGGCATCAGCGTGGTGAAACCGAAGGCGGCGCTGTACATGTTTCCCCGCCTCGACCCGAAGATCTACCCGATCGCGGATGACCAGCAGTTCGCCTACGACCTGCTGGCGGAGACCAAGGTCCTGATCGTGCAGGGGACGGGCTTCAACTGGATCGCGCCGGATCATTTCCGCGTCGTGTTCCTGCCCAATACCGACGACATGACGGAAGCCTTCGGACGCATCGCGCGCTTCCTGGAGGGCTACCGCCGCCGACACGGCCAGGGCTGACCGATCAACCTGGCGCCGGCAGCGATGCGGGCGCCGAACCAGAAGCACAGACATGAAATCGATAAGAGTAGGTTTGCTGGGCGTTGGCAATGTGGGCGGCGGCACCTTCGACGTCCTGAAACGCAACCAGGAAGAGATCCGCCGCCGCGCCGGCCGCGGCATCGAGGTGGCGGCCGTTTCGGCCCGCAACACCGAGCGCGCCAAGGCCCGCACCGGCGGCGAGGTGAACGTGGTGGCCGATCCGTTCGAGATCGTCAACGACCCGTCGATCGACATCGTCGTCGAACTGATCGGCGGCTACGACACCGCGCGCGAACTGGTGCTGCAAGCCATCGCCAACGGCAAGCACGTCGTCACCGCCAACAAGGCCCTCCTGGCCGTGCACGGCAACGAGATCTTCAAGGCCGCCCAGGAAAAGGGCGTGATGGTGGCGTTCGAGGCGGCCGTGGCCGGCGGCATCCCCATCATCAAAGCGCTGCGCGAAGGCCTGACCGCCAACCGCATCGAATGGCTGGCCGGGATCATCAACGGCACCACCAACTTCATCCTGTCCGAGATGCGCGACAAGGGCCTGGACTTCGACACGGTGCTGAAAGAAGCGCAAGCCCTGGGCTATGCGGAAGCCGATCCCACCTTCGACATCGAGGGCATCGACGCGGCGCACAAGGCCACCATCATGTCCGCCATCGCATTCGGCATTCCGGTGCAGTTTTCGAAGGCGCACGTGGAAGGCATCACCAAGCTGGAAGCGATCGACATCCGCTACGCCGAGCAACTGGGCTACCGCATCAAGCTGCTGGGCATCGCCAAGCGCACCAAGGTCAATGGCGTGGAAGGCATCGAGCTGCGCGTGCACCCGACCTTGATTCCGGCCAAGCGCCTGATCGCCAACGTCGAGGGTGCGATGAACGCCGTGCTGGTGCAGGGCGACGCCATCGGCGCCACGCTGTACTACGGCAAGGGCGCGGGCGCCGAGCCGACGGCATCGGCCGTCATCGCCGACCTGGTCGACATCACCCGCCTGGCCACGGCCGATCCGGAACACCGCGTGCCGCACCTGGCCTTCCAGCCGGGCGAGCTGGCCGACATCGCCATCCTGCCGATGGCGGAAGTCACGACCAGCTACTACCTGCGCATGCGCGTGACGGACCAGCCGGGCGTGCTGGCCGACCTGACCCGCATCCTGGCCGACGGCGCCATCTCGATCGACGCGATGATGCAGAAGGAACCAGCCGAGGGCGAGACCCAGGCCGACATCATCATGCTGACGCACCAGACCCAGGAGAAGAAGGTGCTGGACGCGATCGCGCGCATGGAAGGACTGCCGACGGTGCTGGGCAGCGTGACCAAGATCCGGCTGGAGAACCTCAGCTGAGATTGGCGCGGCTGGCACCGCCGGCCGGGGCATAAAAAAGCCGACGGCGTCCTGCACGCCGTCGGCTTTTTTGTCGCTCTTGCCGTCAGCTCGTGCGGCGGCGACGGGCGTGCAAGCCCAGCGCGAGCAGGCCGGCGCCCAGCATGGCGTAAGTCGAGGGCTCGGGGACCAGTCCAACGGTCCTGATGCTGGTCTGGGTATAGAGCTGGAAACTGACATCACGCGCGACGTCGCTCGTGTTCACGTAGGACATGGTGATCTGCTCATTGCTGTCCAGGTCATTCGGTCCGAAGGTCGTGCTGACCAGTCTTTTCTCGAACCGGTATTCGCTGGCGCCGGTCGAACCTTGCGGTGTGAGGTTGAGGTAGACGCTCTGCAGCCAGTTGCTGGACGGCGTAGCCTTGTGTCCCGTCATCGACAACCAGCCGTCGAGGACGAGCCCGCTCTGCGGTGCCAGGGTAAGCGTAAGCCTCTGCGACACCCATGAGCCCGCGGTCATCGAATTGGTGGCACTGGAAGAGTTCAGGTCGAAACCACCAAACTGCCCCGCCCACGCAGTCTGGCTGGACGAGCCGTATTTGGCAATGTTGACACTGGCCGCACCAGTCGGGTATTGGTCGTCGGACCAGGACTGGCGCCCATCGTAGAGGGAGGCTTCGATCTCCGTGGTCATTTCCTTGACTGTGAATGCGGAGGTAACGCCGTCATCCGGCGTCAGGTCGAACACGCTCAAGTTGAGGTTAGAAAGGCGCATGCTTGCCGAACTGGCCTGGCTGGCGGCAGATGCCGCACCAGAGAACAGAAGCCCAGCGATCAGCAGGGTGGTAATTTTTTGGTTCATGATGACTCCGCATGGTCCCGCTTTAAGACGGGCAACCATCGTTAAAATATTGTAGGAAATTGAGTCGTCGTCGATCGGCTTATGTGCTCAAGCCGCGTTTGCGGCGTAGCCGTGCGTGACCCAACAAGCCGAGCAGGCCGAGCCCCATCATCATGTAGCTCGACGGTTCCGGTACCAGGATCACGCCGCCTTGCGCGTACGCCTGGAACTTGACGGTGATGTCCTTGGCGTAATCCGTCGTGTTCGCAAAACTCAGCGCAAAGGCCTGCGACTCGTTGATATTCACGAAGGAACCGTCTTCCCAGATTCTTTCACGGCTGAGGTAATTGCGATCGCCGTTATCGAAGGAAACGATCAGGCTGTGCTTCGAGTAGTTCGTAGCGTTCGGGCCGTAGGCATTGCCTGCCATGACGGAGGTGCCGCTCAGGACGAACGCGGAACGCGGTGCCACGGTCACGACAAATGTTTGCACTGCCGAGGCCTCGAAACTGCTTGGCACATCGTAATTCGACGTGATGGCCATGTCCAGCTGGCCTACGCCGCCAAGCCAGGTCGCGTTGGACGAAGAGCCGCCTAGGTTGATCGCGACATTGCCAGCGCTGCCGAGGGTTTCCGTATGGGTCTCATAGCCGCTATTGACGCGTGCGCAGGAGCATTGTTTGGTTCAGTTGCGCGCGCTTCGGTATGAGTTCATTGATTTTGAGGAGATATGGTGGCGAAGTATCCCGGCAACTTGCCAAATACCTGGCACGAGAGATTGGAACGGTATGTCGTGCAGCCGCACACGGGCGGCTGCTCGGAAGCGTCGGTCTGGCGCGTCGCACAGCCTGATAATGCGCCGGTGTGGTTCATCAAGTCCGAACCCGCCACCCCGCTGGCCGAGCTGCCAGGCGAGGCAGTCCGGCTGCGCTGGCTGGCGCAGGCCGGCGTGCCGTGTGCGCCAGTCGTGGACACCGTCACGGCGGCGGATCAGCACTGGCTCCTGCTGGGCGCGGTGCCAGGCCATGACCTGACGGGCGTTGAGCCGGCACAGGCCGTGGCCGTGCTGGCCGACGCGCTGCGTCGCCTACATGCCCTAGACCCGCGCGAGTGCCCATTCGACCACCGAGCGCAAGTGCGTATCGGCCACGCGCTGGCCCGGCTGGACGCAGGCCTGGTCGACGCCGACGATTTCGACGAAGACAATGCCGGCTGTGCCCCCGGCGAGCTGGCCGCTTTGCTGGCCGAACGCAAGCCGGCACAAGAAGACCTGGTCGTCACGCATGGCGACGCCTGCCTGCCGAACGTGCTGGCGCAAGACGGCGAATTTTCCGGCTTCATCGATTGCGGCCGGCTGGGCGTGGCGGACCGCCACCAGGACCTGGCCCTGGCCGTGCGCGATATCGGCGAGGCGCTGGGCGAAGCGTGGGTCGAGCCGTTCCTGGCGCGCTACTTCGCGCCAGGGCCGGTCGCATTCGATGCTGGCCGGGCAGCGTTCTACCGCCTGCTCGACGAGTTTTTCTAGCGCCGGCGGACGCCGTGTGCGCTATCTCAGCGTTGCAGATACCGCGGCAGTGCGCCGCCGTGACCTGTACCGCCGAAGTAGCGCGACTTGCATCCAGCTGAGGTCGTTATTTCGGCGGCCATCCGCGGCGCTGGCGGCGGCGCGCAACGGAGGCGACGCCGAGCAGACCCGCCCCCAGCATCAGCCAGGTCGAAGGCTCGGGCACTGCCGAGATGCCCACTGCCTGCGTCTTGAAACTCAGCGTCAGCCAGTGTTCGTAGCTGTCCGTATTGGAGTAGGACAGCGCAAACGACTCTACCTTGTTGAACGGCGTGACGGCGTCGATCACACTGTGATAGTCGTCATGCGTGTCGAGATAGGCGTCCAGGACGATGTCGGCCGTCGAGATACCCCGACCGGCGCCGTTGCCGACGAACACTGCCTGCTGGACGATGTCGCCGTACACGATCAAGCGCGCGTTTGGACCCAGATAGAGATTCGTCTGCTCCGCTGTCAGCGTCGTCGCCTTGCCGTCCAGGTTCGATAGCACACGTACCGAGCTCTCGCTTTCTCCGCCGACCGGCGTGTTCCACGTCACCGCCGCGCTCGAGCCACTATGCCGCACGCGCAGGGTATCCGCGTGATCGAGGTCCCCTTCGAACAGCGTGGTCTCTCCGGTTCCATGTCCCAGGGTGACTCTGCGCTGGTAAGTGGACCAACCTAACTGAAACGTCGGCGTGATGCCGTCGTCTGGCGTCAGGTCGATGACTTCGAAGCGAAGGTTCGACACCTGTGTCTTGACATCCATGCCATCGGTCGGCAGAACGGTGGCGGCAGCGGCGCTGCCGGCGACCAGCGCGCCCAGTGCCATGGAAGTAATAAGACGTTTCATTGGTTCTCCTTGTTTTACAGTATGCGGTGATGAGGTGAAGGCCGGTGCCATGGTCAGGCAGGCTGGCCACGGCGGGAGCGCCAGCAGATGCCGAGCAGACCGGCGCCCAGCATCAGGTACGTCGAGGGTTCGGGAACGCCCGGCACGATAGGCGCGTGGGCGTATGCGTAAGTGTCCATCCGCACGCTGAGTTCGCGCGGAAGGTCCGTATCGTTCACATAGGTCAGGCTGAAGGGGTCAGTCTGCGCGTAGTCGGGCACGTTGTCGCCGCCCAGTATCCGCTCGAACAGCAGCTCGTGGCTTGGATCGCCGAAATCGTAGATCTTGGCCCTGAAGTCCGAAGTCAACCGATAGCTCCAACCCTGCGTGGCGGGATTCGTTCCGCTCTGCGCAACCAGTCCGCTGAAGACAAAAACCGTGTGCGGGGCGAGGGTCACGAGCATGGACTGGCTGGCATCGACCCTGCCTGTGAAAATCGACTGCGAACTGGTGACCGACAAGCTGAGTCCCCCCAAGGCGCCGTTCCAGGAAGCGCTGGCATACTCGTTGCGGTATTCCAGCTCGATGGTGCTGGCGCTGGATGGGCGGTCGCGCGCGGAGCCGTACATGTTGCCGTCCCAGCCCGAGCGTGACAGGGTTGCCTCCAGGAGTGTATAGGTGTCGCGGATCGTATAGCCAGCCGCGATCCCGTCCGCCGGCGTCAGGTCGAATACTTGAAAGGCGACGTCGCTGACCTTGACGCTGGTAGTGCTGACAGGTCCCGCCGCGCTGGCGCTCGTGGCGAACAATATGCTGCAGAATGCTGCTGTAAACAATTTTCGGTTCATGATCGGTTCCAGGTCTGGACGCAATGAATGCGTCCGGTTATCGATGAGTGCTAATGCGTTCCGCAGCTGGCGTTGCCGGACTATCTGAGCGGCTTTGCCCTGCGCCGTGCTGTCGCGCCAAGTGCTACCAGGCCGGCACCGAGCATCAGCCAAGTCGACGGCTCCGGCACCGGCGCTGTGACGGCCGGGACCAGCGGTCCTTTCAGGCTGCCGTCTGCCCACAACTCGAGCGACAACGTGATATCGCGCGCGACGTCGGTGGTGTTCGTGTAGCCCAGTGCGAAATCATTGATCAGATTGAATTCGCCGTCATACAGGCCGGTCGGATAGGAGCTGAACAATTTTTGGTTTTTCGAGGCGCCATCGGCCGGGCCGAGCCGCATGATCATGCTCGCCTGGGCATAGATGCTGGACCATTCCCCATAGTTGCTGCCTTCCAGTAGGGAGCGGCCACTGGCGACGAATGCCGTGTGCGGGGACAGCGTGATGACGATCGTCTGCGTCGCCTTGGCCGTCACGTAGGTTTCGCTGACGGGTGCATCGATATGGGCGGATGCCGACAGTTCGCCGAAAACACCCGACCAGGAACCGGTCGCCCTGGTCGCGCCGCTGCCGTGTGTGACCGACCCGGCAGTCGTACGCGTTTCGGTATACGGATGATAGGTGCCCGCGGTCGAATACGACAGCTCGTACAGGTTGGTGAGCGAGCTGATCGAATAATGTGCCGCGATGCCGTCGGCCGGTGCCAGATCGTAGACATTGAACGCAATGTTTGTGACACGCGAGCTGTAGTCGCTCCCGAACAGCGGGGCGGCCACGGCCCATTGGGTCATGGTGGCAAGCGCGACGCTGGCCAGCACTTTCGGAGTGAGTTGATGTTTCATCTGAACCTTTTAGGCGGCGCGGCTGCGCGCGCCGATGGAGTTGACAAGCTGCCGCAGCGGCAGGACAGGAGGCGGTGGCTATCTTGATGATAGTAAAAAAGCAACTGTCTTAAGAATAATATATTAGATGTTGTAGTCTGGCTATCGGTAGGGCGTCGCACTTCACGGTCCGCAATATGCCCCTGAACCGCGGACGGAACGGTGCATTGCCGTCGAGCTTGCAGGCAAGGGTGGCCAAGCGGCCATTGGTTGTCGCCGCCAAAGAGCGCGCGGGAGCCGCGCTGACATTGGCTTCTCATAATCATCGGCAATGTCACGTGTCCCGACATGACGGCCGTTCCGCTGGCAGGGAATGACGAATTTGGCGCCAGCATAATCGTGAAGTATTGCGTTAGATAGACGGTCGGCCTCACGTAAGGCAGTGCGGTAGTGGCGGTGGCAGTGACATTGCCGCTGCCACCCGCCCAGGTCGAGTCAGCAGTAGCGCCGCTGCTGTAGAGCTGATGGGTGAATGGCTCATACAGGTTCTTGTGCTCCCACAGGGACCTTCCTTCTCTGCCATCCTCGATCTGCAGGCTCATGTGAACGGCTGGCACAGCCGCTTCAAGGGCTGGCTGGGCCGGTTCAATGGTGTTGCCAGCCGCTACCTGGCCAATTACACCGGTTGGTATCGGGAACTGGATGCCGGCTCGCCGGCGACGCCGTCCGACTGGCTGCGCATCGGGGTGGCGCCGGGGCAGTACGGCACAGGCTGCTAGTGACAGCGGCGCGCTCATAAAGTTTCGCGACAAGCGGCAGCCACAAGCTGACGCGAACAGCGCCAATAAAAAGGGCGGCCGCGGCCGCCCTGGCGTTGCGCCCGCCTGCCAGTCAAGCTGCGCGATGGCGACGTGCCGCCTGCGCCCCGATGGCCAGCAGCCCCACACCGAGCATCAGGTAAGTGGCCGGTTCCGGCACCGGCGCGACGGCATACCGCACGTCGCTGAACAAGCGATAGGTGAAGCTCAGGTCCTGCGCGCTGTCGGTGAGATTGACGTAAGACACGCTGAAATCCTGTTGCAGGCTGAAGTCCGGCGTGGCGTTGCCGCTGGCAGGGTCCCAGCTCCCACGCTCGAGTTCGTAACGGATGTCGTGCTGGGGATTTACCAGGCCGAGCACGTCCAGCCAGACGCCGACCTTGCTGAAGCTGCCAGGCGTGTTGCGTCCATCCGCCACCGTTACCAGTGCCGTGAAGGCAAATGCGGTGTGCGGGGCTACGCGGATCGTGAAGGCGTGCCAGGCGTCCGCGGACGAGTAGCCGGCGCTATTGCCGCTACTGGTCGTGAGCGTTATCTCTCCCAGTGTTCCGGTCCATCCGGCGCTGGCTTGCATCATGTGGCTGTCGCGTGCGATGGTCGCGGCACCCGTGGGAGAGGCTGACGCCATGACGCCGGCGCCCTCGTCCTGGTTCAAGTAGATATTGAGCCCCGTGTAGACTTTCTGGATCGAATAGCCGGCAGCATTGCCGTCGTCGGGCGTCAGGTCGAACACATGGATGGCGGCGTTGGCAATGCTGATCGAGGCGCTGGTGGGCGTGGCGGCAGATGCGCTCGTGCCGGCAAGCAAAGCGGCCACGCAGGCGGCAGTGATGGCAAATTTCATGGGCAGGCTCCAAATGGCGGCGCCAGCGGCGCCGTGGCGATGTTCAGGTGGCAAGTGAGTGCGGTGGGCATGCCGCTTCAGCCCAGGAGTTTGCGGTGCCGGCGCGCCGCGCCGGCGATGCCGGCCATGCCGACCGCCAGCATCAGCCAGGCCGACGGTTCGGGAACGGCGATGATGTTCGCGTACGTCTGCAAGTCATAACGGAAGATCACCTGGCGCGCCTCGCTGCCGCCGTTCGCGTAACTCAGCGCAAACTGGTCGGCGCTGTACACGCCCGCGTCATAGCCGTCGTAGGTGTACAGGGTGTAGTGAACCTCGTTGCGCGACACTGCGCCATCGGGGACCAGGCCGAGGTTGACCCGCGTGGTGGCGCCACCGCTCCAGATGGTGGGATCGATGTCCCTGGACTGCGTCACCAAGCCACGGATGACGAGCATCGAATGTGGCGCGACCGTGTATACGACCGACTGGCGTGCGATCGAATACAGGCTGGCGTCGGCATGCGCGGCGACCGCGACGACTTCCAGGCCGCCCACGCCACCCTGCCAAGAGCCCGAGGCGGAGGATCTGCCTCGACGCAGGGAGACCTCGCCTGGCCCTTCCAGGACCGGGCTCGACCGGGTATCGAAGTCGTAAAACAGGTCGAAGCTCGTACTGGTCGATCCTTGCGTATAGCCGGGTGCGATGCCGTCGGCCGGTGCCAGGTCGAATACCTGTACGGCGATATGGTCGACCCGGGCCTCTGCCCGGGTGAATGTCGCTGCCGAGGCGGGCAGGTGGCTGGCAGTAAGCACCAGCATCGTTATCGCCGCGCGCGCGGCCTGGACTATCTTGTTCAAGTGCGATCTCCCTGGCGGCACTGCTGCGGGTGCCGTCGTCGTTGCTGGACCGCCGCAGCCAGGCGGGATAGGCCGCGAGTGACTTGCAAAAAAATATCAAGGTGGCAACTATCTTGACAATGATATATGGATTATTGTCGACCGTCTTGCCCTTTTTTGCGTGCGCCCGCCGCGCCACTGCCAGGGCACGGCGTGGGCGGACGTGGCCGTGCCCTGTGACGGCACGTCCATCGGAGCGGCCGCTGTCGTCTCGGCCGGGGCGTGGCGTCGGCACGAAGCGATGACGCGGGATGGCCCTATAGCCGCGTTACCGGCATGCACGGCTGCGCCTCGAAGACGCCGCTGGCGGGATCGTAGGCCACGTCGGGTGGGCAATATTCGATGAACGGCCGCGCATCGAGCTGCAGGCCGCCGGCCAGCCAGTCGCGCGTCAGTGCCAGCCAGGCGCCCGCCATCTGTTCGACCGGCCCGCGCAAGCGGTGCACGGCATACTGCCCGCCCGGCACCACGGTGCGCGCTTTACTGGCCGAACGCAAGCCCGCTCAGGAAGCCCTGGTCGTCACGCATGGCGACACCTGCCTGCACAATGTGCTGGCGGCGAACGGCAGGTTCACGGGGTTCATCGATTGCGGTCGCCTGGGCGTGCTCGATCAAGCGATTCAAAAAGGGCGGCCGCGGCCGCCCTTGCGGGTCAGCGCCAGCCGGCGATCACGCTGCGCCTTGGCGGCGCCGTGCGACGGCGCCGATTGCGAGCCAGCAGTAAGCCAAAGGCCAGTGCGCGGTTGATGTGTTTCTTCTTAGAGACTCCAACGGCGGCGTTGCTGCAAACACCGCCAAGATTGTAAAGACTGCCGCAGCGGCAGGACGGGCGTGACGCCTCGCGACCGGGTTGAGAGACCGCCCGCAGGCATCGCAAAACATGGTTTCCAGGGCCCGTGCCCGCCGCCGGGTCAGCAGCTGTGACGACGTCGCGCCCGCGTACCGATGGCAAGCAGACCGACGCCCAGCATGGCCCAGCTTGTCGGCTCCGGTACCAGGGTCGCGTTGTTGTACGAAGCGGAGTTGGTGAACCCGAGGGTAATCGTGCGTGCTTGCGCCGAATTGTTAACGTACGAGACGCTGAACTGTTCGGTCAGCTCGATGTTCGGGGTCGCGGCCTCCCAGCTGTAATAATGGGCTTCACGCTCGTAGAGGCTTTGGTCGTAATTCGAAAAATAATCGTCAGAAATCGATGCCTGCACGCGCACATTCCAGCGGTCGTCGCTCTTGCCGAGATGGGCGGACAGGGCGGTGTTACCAGTGACCACGAAGCCCGTATACGGAGCAAGCGTGATCCTGGCGGATTGGCTCAGGTAGCTCGACGCGTAGGTTTGTCCCGCCGTGGTGTTGGCGTTGCCGGCAAGGCCGCCGATGTTGCCGTCGAGGGCGGCCGTGGCCACCGCTCCGACGCCCGCAAGCTCCTGGCTCGATGGCGCGTCCAGCGGGCCGAACAGCCACTGGACGTAGGGCGATCGGCCGTCATCCATTTCGAGGAAAAACTCGCTTGCGACGGATTGCACCGTGTAGCCGGCCTGAATGGCGTCGGTCGGGGTAAGGTCGAAGACAGTGAAACTGACGTTCGAAATGCTGGCGGCGCTGGCGCTGGCCTGACCGGCGGCAAAGACGCTGCCAGTGAGCGCAAGGCTCGCCAGGAACGCGGCGTTGATGATGGTTTTCATAATGGCTCCTTGCGGCTGTGCGCTGTCGCGCCAGCCGCTTCGATTGTGGGGTGACCGGGAAATGGTCATCGGCGGACCGGATTCAGCCGGCGTTGCTGGCGCTGTGCGCGGCGTTCCGGCGGGCGGTCCTGATACGGCCTGCGACACCAAGCAGTCCGGCAGCCAGCATCATGTAGGTCGAAGGCTCCGGCACGACCAGGGCGTAGCCTTCGGTCGACAGGCGGTATTGAACGGTAATCGCACGCGCCACGTCGCTCATGTTCGCGAAGCTCACCGCGAAATCGTCGGTCTGGTCGATATCGCGCCAGTGCGGCGACATGTTGATGCCCATTTCGTTGTGATACGTGCCGCCCGCATCGATCGACGCACGGAAGTAGTGGCCCGAGTAGTTGGTCGATTGCGTTCCATAGGCGTGCCCGGTGCTGTGGGTCGAGCCTGTGATCACGAAGGCCGTGCGGGGTGCGACCGTCACGACGAAGGTCTGGACGATGCTTACGTTGAAACCGCCCAGCGCACGTTCGTCCGACTGGGCGGAAACGGCCAGCTCGCCAGGCTGGCCGTACCACGACGCCTGGCCGAACGAGGGACCGTCGGTGATCGTCAGCGTATCCGGCGCAGCGATGCTCCCGGTGACGGTTTGCCACTTGGAGTAGGACTCCCTCAACGTGAAGGTCGTCGTGACGTCGCCCATGGTGTAGCCCGCATCGATACCATCCGCCGGTGCCAGGTCGAAGGTTCGCACCGCCAGGTTCTCCACGCGCGTGCCGAACTTGGTGCCATTCCAGGCCGCCAGCGCCGCTGGTGCGGCCAGCATTCCTGCAACCAGCGCGCCGGCGAGCAGCACGGCGCTTTTTTTATCAGACATTGCATTCCCCAGCGCGGCACCGCTGCTGGCGCCGCCGTCATATTGTTGGACTGCCGCAGCGGCAGGACAGGCCTGTGTCACTATCAAAATAATAGTAATATGGCAACTATCTTGTTGAGCTTACACTGGTTCTTGCTGAGTTGCCAGTGCTTTACGCGACGCGGTTCCCGCAATGTCGGTCGTTATCGCACCGTCGGGCGCAACGGAGCAGAATGCGCGTCGGCTCTTCAACAGTGCTGGCGCCGCCGCGCGGCAGCCCCTCGGGTGGAACTGGTCCAGGAAGACTCTGGGGTATATGTAAGGCGACGTTTGCATAACTCGCGGCAAATCGCTGCAAAGTGTCATAGTCGCCATCGATCCAGTTCCAATCGCCGTCGCCCGTGCCCATCTGGGACACGGTGGCGCCGTTCGCGGCCAGCTGTGCGTAGAACGTACCTGACGAAAGGCTTCGCGCTTCCGGGCTGTAGGCGTCCACGGTTCGATGTGTCGAACCGGTCATGACGAAGGCCGTGTGCGGCGCCAGGGTGACCTGGACGATGCCGGAGAGCGATGTTCAGAGCCGCGTTACCGGCATGCACAGTTCCGCCTCGAACACCCCGGTGGCGGGATCGTAGGCGGCGTCGGGCGGATAATGCTCGACGAACGGCCGCGCATCGAGCTGCAGGCCGCTGGCGGGCAGCCAGTCGCGCGTCAGCGCCAGCCAGGCGCCGACGACCTGTTCGACCGGACCGCGGAAGCGGTGCACGGCATACTGCCCGCCCGGCACCACGGTGCGCATGGGATTGCCCGACAGTGCTTGCTCGGGCGGCACCTCGACCGCCGCGTCATAGCGGCACTGCTCCGGCGCCGTGACAGTGGGGTCATCCAGGCAGATGCCGTAGCGCGGCCGGCCCAGCAGGTTGTTGGTGGCCATCCACGGATAGACGACTTCGCCCCAGAAACGGCCCAGTTCGGGGCCATACGGGCCGGTCTTGCGCAGGTAGGCGACGTGGACGGGATTTCGTTCGGTGATGATGACTTCGATCATGATGCGCTCCTTTCGATTGGTGGAGCCATCATCTTGCCCACCGGTGGCGGCGTCGGCCTGACCAGGCTTGCGGCGTACCTGACTCGTCTTGCTGTCTTGCTGCGCCGCGCGCCAGGCAGTGGGGGGCTGGCCGAAGCGCAGTTTGAACGCGCGCGTGAACGCTTCCGCCGAACCGAAGCCGGCCGCCAGTGCCGCCTGCAGTACCGTTACCTCGGGCTGGGTCGCCAAGCGCGAGGCGGCCGTTTCGACGCGACGGCGGCGCACATGGTCCGCGACTGTCTCGCCCATCCATGCCGTGAACATCCGGTGGAAATGGAAGGGGGAGAAGTGCGCGACGTCGGCCAGTTCCGCCACGCTGAGCTGGCGATCGAGGTGCCGGTCGATATGGTCCAGCACGCGATGCATGCGGCGGTCGTATTCGTGGCGATTGGGGATATTCATGGTTGCTCCGGTCCGGCCTTGGCCGACAAGCTACCGTGCGCTGGCGCCAAAGGCAAGCATGCCTGCGGTCGAGGTCGTGTCCATGTCGGGGTGTGACCCCAGTGGACACGGGCTGGGCCGTAGGGACAAAAAAAGCGCGGATGGCACTTGCGCGCCACCCGCGGGAAGGGGAGGTACTACTGCTACTCTCAGATGCTACTTCTACTGCGGTACTACACTACTACGGGTACTACTACAGCAGTCTCGGCTCCTTGAGACTGCCGGGGGGATCGTTACGTCGCGCCTGCTCCTTACTTCGCGGCGACGGTCAGTTCGCTCTTGACTTCCTTCACGCCTTCGACGGAAGAAGCCGCCTGGATAGCCTTCGTGCCTTCGTCGGTGCTGGCAACGGTGCCAGTCAGTACGACAACGCCTTGTTGGCTCGTCACGCCGATCTGTTTCTGGTCAGCCAGCGCAGCCTTCACCTTGGCGGTCAGCGCGGTGTCGCCCGAAGCGGCGGCCGCACCTGCCATGGCTGCGTCCTGCTGCGGCTCGGCGGCGAAAGCTACGGAAGCTACGCTCAGGGAAGCGGCGGCCAGCAGGGAAGCGATCAGTTTCGAATTCGTCATGGTTACTCTCCAATTTCAATTTAAGGGAACGCCGTGTGACGTTGACAGGGTAAGAGCAAGCGCCGTGCCAGGTCAAAAAAATATATAGAAATCAAGGAGTTGGAAAATCTGTCAAGATTTAATTTTCTGCAAGCAATAAAAAAGGATCGGATTTGTCGCCTGTTGGCGACAGTATCCGACCCTTGATAAGTAAATACTTGATTTGTAAAGATTTATTCTTGTCGCTCGTCAGCGACAGGCGCTGGCTCCCCGCGGAACTGGCTGGCGTTCAGATCGTATTTCTGCAGCAGCCGATAAAACTCCGTGCGGTTGCGCTCGGCCAGGCGGGCCGCGTCGGAAACGTTGCCATCAGTGAGTTTCAGCAATTGCACGAGGTAGTTGCGCTCGAAGCGTTGCTTCGCTTCCGTATAGCTGAGCACTTCCAGCGTCGGTACGCGCAGGGCGCGCTGGATCAGCGACAACGGTACCAGCGGCGCCGTCGCCAGCGCGCAAACGTGCTCGACGACGTTGTACAACTGGCGCACGTTGCCGGGCCACGAGGCCCGCGTCAGCGCCTCCAGGGCGTCCGGCGCGAAGCCGTTGACCGTCTTCTGGTATTTGCTGGCGAGCATGTGCAGGAATTGCGTCGCCAGCAAGCCGATATCCTCGCGCCGCTGGGCCAGCGGCGGCAAGGTCAGCGTGATCACGTTCAGGCGGTAATACAGGTCCTCGCGGAACTGGCCCTCCAGCATCGCGGCATCGAGGTCGCGGTGAGTGGCCGACAGGATGCGCACGTCCACCGGCCGGCCCGCGTCCGAGCCCAGCTGGCGCACCACCCGCTCCTGCAGCACGCGCAGCAGCTTCACCTGCAGCAGCAGGGGCATGTCCCCGATCTCGTCGAGGAACAGCGTGCCGCCGTCCGCCGCCTGGACCAGGCCTTCGCGGCTGGTCACGGCGCCCGTGAACGCGCCCTTGACGTGGCCGAACAGTTCCGACTCCAGCAGTTGCTCGGGAATTGCACCGCAGTTGACGGCGATAAACGGCGCCTTGGCGCGCCGGCTGGCCCGGTGGATGGCGCGCGCCAGCAATTCCTTGCCGGTGCCGCTCTCGCCACGGATCAGCACGCTGGCATCGGACGCGGCCACCAGGCGTGCCTCGGCCAGCAGCTCGGCCATCGACTGGCTGCGGCTGATGATCTCGCTGCGCCAGTTGTCGTCGCCCGTCGTGCGCACGGCCGACGGCGCCGTCAGGGACAGCGCCTGCTCGATGCGTTCCAGCAGCACCTTGGCGTCGAACGGCTTGGTCAGGTAGGCGTAAGCGCCCAGCGACGTCGCCTCGACGGCATCGGGAATGGTGCCGTGCGCCGTCAGCAGGATGACCGGGAGCGCCGGATACTGGCTGCGAATCTGTTGGAACAGGGCCATGCCGTCGCGCTCGGGCAGGCGAATGTCGCTGATGACGAGGGCCGGCAGTTCGATCGAGATGCGTGCCAGTGCGGCCTCGGCGCTGCCGACCGCGGTGACGCGGTAACCGTTCGCCGTCAGCCGCATCGACAACAGGCGCAGCAGGTCGGGATCGTCGTCGACCAGCAGCAGGTGGGCTCCGGTCGCCATCAGCGCCCCCCGCGGACGGGCCGCTCGTGGGGCGCACCGGCAGGCCGCGCTCGATGGCCTTCAGCGCTTCCAGCGTATCGCTGAGCTGGTCGGACTTGCGCTGCGTGTCGCGCAACTGGGCGGTCACGCGGTCGACGCTGTCGGACAGGCGGCGGGCCTCGCCGCAATGGCTCGACAGCAGCTGGGCCAGCGGTTTCAGGCCGTCCGCTTCCGGTTCGGTGGCGTTGGCCACGCTGTCGAACAAGCTCTGGGCGCGGGCAAGGTCGCCGCCGCCGCGCGTCAACATCAGGATCATGCCGGTCTGCAGGGTGATCTTGGGCGTGCGCTGCTGCAGCGTGATGCCGGACAGTTCCTTCAGCAGCTCGCCCTGCGTCATGCGCCGCAGCGACTGGTGGTAGGCCAGCAGCGGTGCCACTTCGTCGGGCGGGGCCACGGGCGCGACCGCCACGGGCAGCGGGGCCACCCGGGGTGTCAGCGGATAGTGCAGCGACGCCAGTTGCTTTTGCGCGCAACCTCCCAGCAGCAACGCCAGCGGCAGGCACACCAGCAGGCGCGTAGAAATATTAGTCATAGGGCAGTTCGATACGGAAATGAGCCCCCTTCGACGAGGGCATGAGTTGCAGGCTGCCGCCATGCACGCTGACATACTCGCGCACGATGGACAGGCCGATACCGTTGCCGCGGCGGGCGCCCGGCGGTTGGCGTTCGCCCTGGTAGAAGGGCTCGAAGACGCGTTCGGCGTCCTGCGGGGCCACGCCCGGGCCCTGGTCGATACAGTCGAGCTGCAGCAGCTTGCCGCGCGACGCGCGCGCCACGTCCAGCGTGAAACGGATGGTGCCGCCTTCGGGACTGAAGCGCACGGCATTCGACAGCAGGTTGCTGATGACGATGCCCAGCTTGTCCGCGTCCACGGCGATCGGCGGCGCGCTGCCGGCCATCGCCACCGTCAGGCCGCGCGCCTGCCACTGCAGGCGCTGGCTGTCGACGATCCGCTCCAGCAGTTCGCCCATGTCGGTCGGCTCGCGCCGCAGGGTCTGGGCCTCGAAACTGGCAGCATTGTAACGCAGCAGGTCTTCGATTTGGGTCTGCAGCGATACCGTATTCTGGCGCAGGATGCCGGCGATTTCGCGCTGGTTGGGGCTGAGCGGACCGGCCACCTCGTCCTCCAGGAGGGCCACGCCCTCGACCAGCGCGGCCAGCGGTGTCTTCAGCTCGTGCGAGATATGGCGCAGGAAACGCGACTTGTCCGCCTCCAGGTGCGCCAGGCGCTGGCGCAGCCAGTCCAGGTGACGGCCCAGCCGGCGCAGGTCGGCCGGCCCGTAGACGGCGATCGGCACGTCGTAACGGTTGCCGCCCAGCCGGGAAATGGCGTTCTCGATCTGGCGCAGGGGCCGCGCCAGCCACAGCCCGAACGCGAGCGCCAGCACGGCCGCCAGGCCGATGGACGCCGCCACCTGGCCTTTCAGGATCGTGCGGCGCTCGTCCAGTTCGGCCAGGATCGCGGCGTTGCGCCGGTCCACCTCTTCCTTGACGCGTTCGGCCAGCTCGTCATTGATTGCCGGCAGTTGGGCCAGCGCCGCGTCCAGACGCAACTGGCGCGCGTTGCGGCGCTCGCGCGGCATTTCCATTGCCTGCCATGCGGCCTGGCCATTGCGGCGCCAGTCGGCGAAGGCGCTCGGTTCGGCGCCGGGCAGGGCGCCGGCAATCACGTCCAGCGCGGCCAGCGCGTCGCGCCACGCTTCGGCAAAGCGTTCGCGGAATGCCGGGTCGTCGAGCACCAGGAACTGGCGCGCGCTGCGCTCCATCGCCACGCTGCGCTCGGCCAGCTGTTGCGCGCTCGCCGTCAGCATGATCGCATCGTTGCTGATCGCACGGCTCTGCGCCGCCAGCCGCTCGAGCGTCAGCAGCGCCTGCACGGACGTGGCGCCCAGCAGTACCGCGATCAGCAGAAAGGCACCCAGCAGCAACTGGCGGAAGGAAAGCTTCAGGGACATACAATTCAGGGGTGCGCGGTCGGCAATATGTCAATAATGTTAACTCCGGAATGATAGGGGAAAACGGCACTGTCGAGTGCGCAATTTGTTGATTGCTGGAAATAAACTATTGTTGCCTCAGGCAAGCAGGATGGCCGTGCCGGGCACGGATCCGGCAGTGCGATGGCCGTCAGCGCAGGCAGCGCTGCAGGAATGCCCCGATACGATGCTCGTATTCGGCAGGGGCGAACCCGTGCAGGTCGCCATGGGCGGCTCCGGCAACGACCCACAGGCGCTTGCGGGCCGGCGCGGCGGCGACCAGCCGCCGCGTCTCGGCCCGCTTGCGGCGTCACCTCGATCAGCGACGTACCAATGGCCCACAGGGCACAGGGCGGCACGGCCGCGAGTGCGAAGGCGGCGAGGAACAGGGAGGGGCGCATCTGGCATTAAGGCTTCGATAAGCCGGCAAGGATAATTTCACCAGATTAGCATTCACCGGTATCGAACAGGAAGACGATGCGAAGAGCAGTACGATTGTTATCGGCCGCCGTGGTCGCGGCCATGATCCTCGCACTGCTGTGCGTTCTTGCGATCGTGTTTCCCCAGCCGGCGTTCGCCTACCGCATCGCCTACCAGAACTACGAGCTCTGGTCGGACCGGCCGATTCCGCGCGCGATCGAGCCGGTGCTGGACGACGTCACGCGGCGCTGGCGCACGTCGCCGCTGTATGACCGCGCCACGCCGGCGCGGATATTCATCTGTAACGAGCCCTGGCGCATGTGGTTGTACGGCATGCACTTCAGCACCCGTTTCGGCGGCGTGGCGGACGTCTGGCTGACCCGCCACGTCGTCATCCGTGCGGCCGATATCGAAGCGAACCGCATCGTGCCGCCCGGGCCGGGGCCGATCGCCGACGCGGCGCAGCGGCCGCTGTCCTACTTCATCGCCCATGAGCTGACGCACAGCGACGTCTCGCGCCGTTTCGGCCGCACGGTGATGCTGCGCTATCCCGAGTGGCTGCTGGAGGGGTTCGCCGACTATGTGGGCAAGGCCGGCGACTTCAACTACATCGCCAACCGGGCCGCCTTCATCGCCGGCGCGCCGGAGCTGGACCGCGGCAAGAGCGGCCTGTATCGGGGCTATCACCTGAAGGTCGCCTACCTGCTCGATAAGCGGGGCTGGCCGCTGGAGCGGTTGTTTGCCGAGACGCCGGGCGATGCTGAACTGGAGCGCTGGTTGCGGACCGACCCATAGTCCGGCCGGTCCCGGCCCGATGCGCGTCAGTCGTCCAGGTTCCAGACGTACTGCATGCGGGTCCATGACTCGTAAGCCACCCCGTCCACCGTGCCTGGCTGGAAGCGGCACAGCGACAAGCCCGCCTGCGCCGCGCGATCCAGTTCGCGCGAGCCGCTCGATCCTTCCACTCTCGATTGCACCACCTTGCCGTCCGTGCCGATCAGCAGCGCCAGCGTGACGGTGCCCGTCTCGCCGTTGCGCAGTGCGTTGCGCGGATAGTCCGGCCGCTTGCAGGCGCGCGCGTCGACGACCGGCGCCACCCGCACGGGCGCCGCGCGGGCCGGTACCTCCACGGCCGGGCCCACTGCCGCGCCGACGGCTGGCGTAACGGTCGGCGGCGTATCGGTAGCGATGCCCGTTGTCAGTTGCGGCGGCGGCTGCTGCGGCGTGAAGTCCTGGATGGGCGGCACCGCGATCGGCGGCGGGCTCGATGGCGTGGGCAGCGGCACCGGCTCGGGCAGCGGCGGCGGTTCCACCGGTGGCGGGACCAGCACGTCGATGACGCCAGGCGGCACGATCCGGTTCAACGTGATCGTGTTGTGCTGCAGCGCGACCAGGGCGGCGCCCAGGTGCAACAGGACGACGACAGCGATGCCGGTCGGGTTTCTCTTTGGTTGGGCCGGGTTGAAGTCCATTTTTGCTCTCCTGATGGAAGCCTGTATTGCCAGGCAGTGGAAGTATACTATTCCATGATCTAGCAATAACGGAAGGGATTTCTTTGCCCGGAGCTGCCATGGTATCCTGCCGCCGTCGGGAATCGATATTTGCCAGGAGGTGGAAATGAATAAGCCGGAGCGCATTCGCGTCATGCTGGCGGACGATCATCCGATCGTGATGGGGGGCTTCGCCATGTCGCTGGCGGGACCGGATATCGAAGTGGTGGCGCAGGCACGCAGCCCGGAGGAGGCCATCGCGACATACGCGGCGCAGCGCCCCGATGTGCTGATCCTCGACATCCGCTTCGGTGCGCAACTGACGGGGATGGACGTGGCCCGCCGCCTGCTGGCCGACTACCCGGAGGCGCGCATCGTGTTCCTGACCCAGTTCGACCAGGACAGCCTGGTCAAGGAGTGCTACCGCATCGGCGGGCGCGCCTTCATGACCAAGGATTGCGACCCGGAGGAACTGGTCACCGCCGTGCGCCGCGCCCACCAGGGTGAGTTGTACTTCATGCCGGCGATCGCGGAGCGGCTGGCCAGCCTGTCGGTACGAGGTGACGAGTCGCCGCAGGCGCTGCTGGACGAGCGCTCGCTGGCGATCTTCGCGCTGATGGCCGAAGGGCTAACGAATGCGGAGATCGCCGAGCGGCTGGACGTGTCCAGCAAGACGATCAGCAATGCCAGCCAGACCATCAAGGACAGGCTCGGCGTGCACCGCGCGGCCGACATCACGCGCCTGGCCGTGCGCCATGGCCTGATCCAGCCCTGACGTGGCGCGCGCGACCTCGGGCGGCTGGCGGCCGTGGCGGCGCTGGAGCACGCGCACGCGGCTGCTCGTCATCACCATCGCGCCGGTCGTCGCCATGTGCCTGGCGTTCCTCTGGTACAGCTACCAATCGCGCCAGCAGGAAGCGCGCGCCGAGCTGGCCGAGCGCGGCCAGGTACTGGCGCGCGTGCTGGCCGACAGCAGCGAGTACGCCATCGTCTCGGGGCGCTACGAAGGCCTGCAGCGCACCATTCGCGACGTGCTGCAATCCGACGCGGCGATATGGCAGGTGGCGCTGTTCGACGCGCGCCGGCGTCCGCTGCTGCGCCTCTCGGGGCGCGCCGTCGGCGCGCCCGAACGACGCTACTACGAGGCGCCTGTCGTCAAGCGTGTGATCTGGATCGCCACGCCGGCGGCGCCCGCCGGCCAGCAGGGCATGACGATCGAAACGGTGGGGTACCTGCAGGTGCGCATGGCGCCCCAGGCGCTGCTGGCAAGGCAGGCGCACCGCTTTCAGGTGGAGCTGCTGGTGGCGTGCGCGGGACTGCTGCTGTGCGGCGCGCTGGCGTTCCGGCTGTCGCAGGGCTTCGACACGTCGCTGCAGGCGTCGCTGGCGGCATTGCGCGCAGCGGACGCGGAAAAGCGCCAGCTGCTGCGCCGCGTGAACACCGCCGTGGAGGCCGAGCGCCAGAGTATCGCGCTGGAGATCCACGACGAGCTCAATGCCGTGCTGGTGGCCGCCCGGCTGGAGGCGCAGCGCATCGCGGCGCTGGCGCGCGACGTGCAACCGCCCACGCTGGCGCAGGACATCGGTACGCGCGCACAGACGATCGCGCGGCTGGCGCTGGGCCTGTATAACAGTGGCCGCGCGCTGGTGCGCCGGCTGCGGCCAGAAGTGCTGGACATGCTGGGCCTGCGCGGCGCCGTCGAGGAAATGGTGCGCCAATACGAGGACAGCCATCCCGATTGCCGCTTTGCCTGCCAGGCGGACGAAGACCTCGACGGCATCGCGCCCGAGGTGGCGATCACCGCCTACCGGGTGACGCAGGAAGCGTTGTCGAACGTGGTCAAGCACGCGCGCGCGCGCCACGCCCACGTGCGCATGGCGCGGCGCGGCGGTATGCTGCACATCGAGATCGAGGACGACGGCACGGGCTTCGACGCCGCTGCGCGGCGGGAGGGCATCGGCATCGCCGGCATGCGCGAGCGCGTGCAGGCGCTCGACGGCAGCTTCGCGCTTGCAAGCGACCCGGTGGCCGGCGGCACGCGCATCGCCATCGCATTGCCGCTTTAGCCGCGCGCGCCGGCGCACTGCCGGTAGCGCAAAGCGATACCGTGCGCTACAGCATTGTTCGTGCGCCGGTTGTCCTGTATGTTGTCGTTTCCCTCAACCTTGACCGTACTCACATGAGCCAGGCGAGCCAGTTTTCGCTGTTGACGCAGCGCCGTTTCGCACCCTTCTTCTGGACCCAGTTCCTGGGCGCCTTCAACGACAACCTGTTCAAGACGGCGCTGATCGTCGTGCTGACCTTCGACGCGGCCAGCTGGACGACCTTGTCGCCATCGCTGGTGACGAACCTGATTCCCGGCCTGTTCATCCTGCCGTACGTGCTGTTCTCGGCGACGGCCGGCCAGGTCGCGGAGAAGTTCGAGAAATCGGCGCTGGTCAGGTTCGTCAAGTGGCTGGAGATCGCCATCATGGGCCTCGCGGCCGTGGGCTGGATGACGCATACCCTGTGGCTGCTGATCTTCGCCATCTTCGCGATGGGTACGCACTCCACGCTGTTCGGTCCCGTCAAGTATGCCTATCTGCCGCAGCAGCTGCGGCCGGAAGAGCTCACCGGTGGCAATGGCGTCGTCGAAATGGGCACCTTCGTCGGCATCCTGCTGGGCCAGGTGTTCGGCGACGTGATCGTGATGCACCAGGGCCTGGGCATCGCATTCGTGGCCGCCGCCACGGTGGGCTTCGCCGTGCTGGGCCTGCTGGCCAGCTACCGCATTCCCGTCACGCCCGCACCCGCGCCGGACCTGAAGATCGCCTGGAATCCGCTGGCCGAGACGGTGCGCAACCTGCGTCACTCGGCCGGCAACCGCACCGTGTTCCTGTCCATGCTGGGCAATTCCTGGTTCTGGTTCTACGGCGCCATGGTGCTGGCCCAGTTCCCGGTCTACGCGATGACCTACCTGCACGGCGACCACAGCGTGTTCGTCCTGCTGCTGACGGTGTTCTCGCTGGGGATCGGCGTCGGCTCGCTGCTGTGCGAACGGCTGTCCGGCCACAAGGTGGAGATCGGGCTGGTGCCGTTCGGCTCGATCGGCCTGTCGCTGTTCGGCATCGACCTGTATTTCGCCAGCCAGGGGTATACGAACACGGCCACGGTCGACGCGTTCGGCATGCTGGCGCAGCAGGGCAGCTGGCGCATCGTGTTCGACGTCGTCATGATCGGCATCTTCGGCGGCTTCTTCATCGTGCCCCTGTTCGCGCTGATCCAGCTGCGCTGCGATCCGCGCCACCTGTCGCGCACGATCGCCGGCATGAACATCCTGAACGCGCTGTTCATGGTCGCCGCGGCCGGCGTGGCGATCGTGCTGCTGGGCCAGGGCCTGACGATTCCGGAGCTGTTCCTCGCGACCGCCGTGCTGAACGCAGTGGTGGCCATGTACATCTTCTCGCTGGTGCCGGAGTTCCTGATGCGCTTCCTGGCCTGGCTGCTGATCCACACGGTGCACAAGGTGAAGGTCATCGAGAAAGGGCGCATCCCGGAGCAGGGCGCCGCAATCCTGGTGTGCAACCACGTCAGCTACGTGGACGCCGTCGTCATCATGGCGGCCAGCCCGCGCCCGATCCGCTTCGTGATGGACCACCGCATCTTCAGGACGCCGCTCTTGGGCTGGATTTTCCGCACCGCCAAGGCGATTCCCATCGCGCCGGCCAAGGAAGACCCGTGGCTGCTGGAGAAGGCCTACGTCGACATCGCCCAGGCGCTGCACGAGGGGGAGCTGGTGTGCATCTTCCCGGAAGGGCGGCTCACGACGACAGGCGAAATCAACGAATTCAAGGGCGGCATCGCCAAGATCGTCGAACGCTCGCACGTGCCGGTGATCCCGATGGCGCTGCGCGGCCTGTGGGGCCACCTGCTCAGCCGCAGCAACGACAACCTGCTGGAGCGCGCCTTCCGCAAGGGCCTGCGTTCCCGCCTCGCGCTGGCGGTCGGCACGCCGGTGGCGCCGGCCCACGTGACGCCGGAGCTGCTGCAACGGGAAGTCGCGGCGCTACGCGGCAGCTGGAAGTGACGGTTACAATATCGGCGCATAGCAAATTCTCAACAAAATGATCACAACCAGGTGCCCGGGCGATCCGCAATTCGCTAGCATGGCGTTTTGCCATCGCGCGCGCCGCGCCACGACATGAAAGACGAGCCACGATGAACCGATACTGGAAATCCGCACTCTCCGCCGCCATCCTCGCCCTGCTGGCCGCCTGCGGCGGCGACGACGACGATCCTGCCGGCACGCCGACAGGTGCGACCCCTACTGCCTACGCGCGCCAGTTCACCACCGACTTCACGCGCGATACCGACGGCTGGACGCCGGAATCGAGCGACTACACGACGGCCACCGCGCCGAGCGGCGTGGTGGTGGAGCAACGCGTCACCGACCAGCTGGGCCTCGGCTATCCGGCCGGCAGCAAGGCGCTGTACGTCAGCGCCCGCAACAACAGCAGCGATACCTTCGTCTACCTGAAGAAGCAGCTGACGGGCTTTACCGCCAACACCAGCTATACGGTGACGTTCACCGTCAACCTGCTCACCATCGCACCGACGGGTTGCCTGGGCGCCGGTGCCACGCCGGGTGAATCCGTCTGGGCCGTGGCCGGTGCCGCGCCGGCCGAACCCAAAGCCGTGACCGAGGGGAGCAACGTCAAGTTCAGCCTGGACAAGGGCAACAACGGCACGGCCGGCGCGACGTCCGTGGTGCTGGGCGACATCGGCAACGGCCGCGGCTGCAGCCTGCCGCAGCAATACACGCCGAAACTGTACCGCAACGTCGCCGGCCCGACCGTCAAGGCGGACGCCGAGGGCAAGATCTGGGTCTACCTGGGCATTGACTCGGCCTATAACGACCTGTCCAGCGTCTACCTGCAGAGTGTGACGACGTCCTTCGTACCCGTGACGACGAGCTGATTTCCCGTCCGGACAATCGAGCCTCCCGCGCCCCTGGCCCGGGAGGCTTTTTGTTATCCGATGCGCCATCGAACGCCCGGTAACAGGTGCCTGTCACCGTCGGGTCTTGTTTGTGCTCCGCACGCTTCTAGCTCAGCAATATTTCCATCGGGCCATCTTAATGACCGCACGGTCACTAGCTGCAGAAGTTTCTGATTTGTATTAGAATGATCGTTCATTCTACCTGCACGACCCTTCTCGAACGAAAGTGACCGTATGAAGAACACGCTCTACAGCCCGCCGCTGCGGTCGGCCGGCATCCTTTTCCTCGCATGCGCGGCGGCGCTGACCGCCGGCTGCGACTCAAACAAGCAGGCGGCCGGGCCCGGTGCCGGCGGCAAGATGCCGCCACCGCAGGTCGGCGTCTATACGGTGACGCCGCAGGCGCTGCCCGTCGTGACGGAGCTGCCGGGCCGCACGTCCGCTTACCAGGTGGCCGAGGTGCGTCCACAAGTGGGCGGCATCGTGCAGAAGCGCCTGTTTACGGAAGGCGCCGACGTCAAGGCCGGCACGCCGCTGTACCAGATCGACCCGGCCACCTACCAGGCCACCTACAACCAGGCCAAGGCCACGCTGGCGCGCGCGAAAGCCAACCTCCTGACCTCCGGCCCGAAAGTGGCGCGCTACAAGGAACTGGTCGAGATCGAAGGCGTCAGCCGCCAGGATTACGAGGACGCGGTGGCCGCCAACGCGCAGGCGAAGGCGGACGTGGAATCGGCCCAGGCCGCGCTGGAGACGGCCCGCATCAACCTGGAATACACCAAGGTGTCGGCCCCGATCTCGGGCCGCATCGGCCGCTCCGCCGTGACGCCGGGCGCGCTGGTGACGGCCGGCCAGGCCTCGGCCATGACGACCGTGCAGCAACTTGATCCGATCTACGTGGACGTGACGCAGTCGAGCGAAGAGCTGATGCGCCTGAAGCGCCAGCTGGAGTCCGGCGGCGTGAAGAAGGCCGGCGAGCAGGCCAGGGTGACCTTGAAACTGGCCGACGGCAGCACCTACGCCCAGCCAGGCAAGCTGCAGTTCGCCGACGCCAGCGTCGATCCGGCCACCGGCAACGTGACCTTGCGTGCACTGTTCCCGAACCCGAAGCAGGACCTGCTGCCGGGCATGTTCGTGCGCGCCGTGGTGGAAAACGGCATCGACGAAAAAGCCATCGCCGTGCCGCAGCAGGGCGTGACGCGCAATCCGAAAGGCGAGGCGACGGCGCTGGTGCTGAACGGCCAGGGCCTGGTCGAGCAGCGCGTGCTGCAAACCGCCGGCACGCTGGGCGACAAGTGGCTCGTCACGGCGGGTCTCGCCGCGGGCGATCGCGTGATCATCGAGGGCGTGCAGAAGGTCAAGCCGGGCGCCCCGGCGACGGTGGCGCCGGCGACGGCCACCACCGCTTCCGCCAAGCCCGCGGCCCCAGCGGCCCAAGCGGCACACTAAGCAGGAGCACAACTCATGGCAAGATTTTTCATTGACCGGCCCATCTTCGCATGGGTGGTCGCGATCGTCATCATGCTCGCGGGGGTACTCGCGATCATGGGACTGCCGATCGCGCAGTACCCCAGCATCGCACCGCCGTCGATCTCGATCAGCGGCTCGTATCCGGGTGCCTCGGCCAAGACCGTCGAGGACGCGGTAACCCAGGTCATCGAGCAGAAGATGAAGGGCATCGACGGCCTGCGCTACATGGCGTCGTCGTCCGACTCCACCGGCGGCATCAGCATCACGCTGACCTTCAAGAGCGGCACCAACCCGGACATCGCCCAGGTGCAGGTGCAGAACAAGCTGCAGCTGGCCACGCCGCTGCTGCCCACCGCCGTCACGCAACAGGGCCTGGTGGTCTCGAAAGCCACCAAGAACTTCCTGATGGTGCTGGGCTTCGTGTCGGAAGACGGCAAGATGAACAACGCCGACCTGGGCGACTACGTGGCGGCCAACGTGGTCGATCCGCTGTCGCGCGTGCAGGGCGTGGGCGACGTCACGCTGTTCGGTTCCCAGTACGCGATGCGCATCTGGCTCGACCCGACCAAGCTGCAGAGTTTCCAGTTGACGCCGGCGGACGTGACCGCGGCCGTGCAGGCGCAGAACGCCGAGGTGTCCGCCGGTGAGCTGGGCGGCGCCCCCGCCATTCCCGGCCAGCAGCTGAACGCCACCGTGACGGCGCAAAGCCGCCTGCAGACCGCCGAGCAGTTCGGCGCGATCCTGCTGAAGACGATGGAGAACGGCGCCACCGTGCATTTGCGCGACGTGGCCAAGATGGAACTGGGCCGCGAGAACTACAACACGGTAGCCCGCTTCAACGGCAAGCCCGCCGCCGGTATCGCCATCAAGCTGGCCACCGGCGCCAACGCGCTCGACACCGCCGAAGCGGTCAAGCAGCGCATCGACGAGATGAGCAAGCTGTTCCCGCAAGGGATGAAGGCGGTCGTGGCGTTCGACACGACGCCGTTCGTCAAGCTCTCCATCGAGGAAGTGGTCAAGACGCTGGCCGAGGCCATCGTGCTGGTGTTCCTCGTCATGTACCTGTTCCTGCAGAACTTCCGCGCTACCTTGATTCCGACGATGGCCGTGCCGGTCGTGCTGCTGGGTACCTTCGCGATCCTGTCCGCGCTGGGTTATTCCATCAACACGCTGACGATGTTCGCGATGGTGCTGGCGATCGGCCTGCTGGTCGACGATGCGATCGTCGTGGTGGAAAACGTCGAGCGCGTGATGACGGAGGAGGGCCTGTCGCCGAAGGAAGCGACGAAGAAATCGATGGGCCAGATCTCCGGCGCCCTGGTCGGCATCGCGCTGGTGCTGTCCGCCGTGTTCGTGCCGATGGCCTTCTTCGGCGGCTCCACCGGCGTGATCTACCGCCAGTTCTCGATCACGATCGTCTCGGCCATGGTGCTGTCCGTGCTGGTGGCGATGATCTTCACGCCGGCGCTGTGCGCCACGTTCCTGAAGCCGGTCGAGAAAGGCCATCATCTGTCCAACCGCGGTTTCTTCGGCTGGTTCAACCGCAACTTCGAAGCGGGTACCAACAAATACCAGGGCTGGGTCGGCAACATGATCCGCCGCAGCGGCCGTTCGATGGTCGTCTACGCCGTACTGCTGGCCGTGCTGGCGCTGGTGTTCATGCGCCTGCCGACCTCCTTCCTGCCGCAGGAAGACCAGGGTGTGCTGTTCTCGCAGATCCAGTTGCCGACCGGCGCCACGCAGGAGCGCACGCTGAAGACCATCGAGAAGGTCGAGCAGCACTTCCTGCAGAACGAGAAGGGCAACGTGGCCTCGATGTTCGCGGTGGCTGGCTTCTCGTTCGGCGGCAACGGCCAGAACACGGGTATCGCCTTCGTCAAGCTGAAGGACTGGTCCGAGCGCCATGGCGCGGAAAACCGCGTCGACGCGATCGTCGGCCGTGCCATGGGCGCGTTCTCGCAGCTGCGCGACGCCATGGTGTTCGCATTCGCGCCGCCGGCCGTGCTGGAACTGGGTAACGCGTCCGGCTTCGACCTGCAGCTGCAGGACCAGGGCGGCGTGGGCCACGAGGCGCTGATGGCGGCGCGTAACCAGCTGCTCGGCATGGCGTCGCAGAACAAGGCGCTGGTGGGCGTGCGTCCGAACGGCCAGGAAGATACGCCGCAGTACAAGATCACCGTCGACCAGCAGAAGGCCACGGCCCTCGGCCTGAGCGTGGCGGACGTGAACAAGGTGCTGTCGGTGGGCTGGGGCTCGGCCTACGTCAACGACTTCATCGACCGCGGCCGCGTGAAGAAGGTGTTCATGCAGGGCCAGGCCGATGCGCGCATGGTGCCGGAAGACCTGAACAAGTGGTTCGTGCGCAACGCCTCGGGCGACATGGTGCCGTTCTCCGCCTTCGCCCATGGCGAGTGGAGCTATGCGTCGCCGCGCCTGGAGCGCTACAACGGCCTCTCGTCCGTCAACGTGCAAGGCAGCCCGGCGCCGGGGGTGTCGTCCGGCGTGGCGATGGCCGAAGTGGAGAAGATGCTGGCCCAGCTGCCGCCGGGGATCGGCTATGAGTGGACCGGCCTGTCGGTGGAGGAGCGCGAATCGGGCTCGCAGACCACGTCGCTGTACGCGATTTCGATCCTGATCGTGTTCCTGTGCCTGGCCGCGCTGTATGAAAGCTGGTCGGTGCCGTTCTCCGTGCTGCTGGTGGTGCCGCTGGGCGTCATCGGTACCGTGCTGGCCACCTGGGGCCTGCACCTGTCGAACGACGTCTACTTCCAGGTGGGCCTGTTGACGGTGGTCGGCCTGTCGGCGAAGAACGCGATCCTGATCGTCGAATTCGCCAAGGACCTGCAGGACGCGGGCCGCGACCTGCGCGAGGCGACGCTGGAGGCGGTCAAGCTGCGCCTGCGTCCGATCCTGATGACGTCGATCGCGTTCGGCCTGGGCGTGCTGCCGCTGGCCGTGGCGAGCGGCGCCGGTTCCGGCAGCCAGAACGCCATCGGCGTGGGCGTGCTGGGCGGGATGCTGACGGCGACGTTCCTCGGCATCTTCTTCGTGCCCGTGTTCTTCGTGCTGGTGCGCAGCTGGTTCGCCAGCCGCGCCAAGCCGGCGCCGGGCGCGGATGCAATCGTGAAGGAAGCACACTGATATGAACAAGTCATTGATTACGGCGGCCGTTGCCGCATTGCTGGCCGGCTGCAGCCTGGCGCCTGTCTACGAGCGCCCGCAGCTCGCCGTGACGCCGGCGTGGCCGCAGGGCGACGCCTACCAGCCGGCCGCGCGGCCGGGCGAAACGCGCGCCGCGCCGGACATCGGCTGGCGCGAATTCATCAGCGACGACAAGCTGCGCCAGCTGGTGCAGCTGGCGCTGGACAACAACCGCGACCTGCGCGTCTCGGTGCTGAACATCGAGCGCGCCCGCGCCCAGTACGGCGTGACGAGCGCGGCCCGGCTGCCGCAGGTGAGCGCGGCGGTGGGGCAGACGGCGCAGCGCGTGCCGGACAACCTGAGTCCGAACGGCGATGGCTATATCACCCGGCAGTACAGCGCCAACCTGGGCATCTCGGCGTTCGAGCTGGACCTGTTCGGGCGCGTGAAGAACCTGTCCGAGGCGGGGCTGCAGCAGTACCTGGGCACCCAGGAAGCGCGCCGCGCGCAGCAGATCAGCCTCGTGGCCGAAGTGGCCAACGCCTGGCTGACGCTGGCGGCGGACCAGGAGCGCCTGCGCCTGGCGCAGGACACGCTGAAGAACCAGCAGATCAGTCATGAGCTGAGCCGCCGGCGCTTCGCGGCCGGCGCCACCTCGGGCCTGGACATGTACGAGGCGCAGCAGAGCGTGGAGTCGGCCCGCAACGACATGGCCATCTACACGGCGCAGGTGGCCGCCGACCGCAACGCGCTGGCGCTGCTGGCCGGTGCGCCGGTGCCGCCCGAGCTGCTGCCGCAAGGCGCGCTGACGGCCGCGACGCAACTGGCCGACCTGCCGGCCGGCGTGCCGTCGGACGTGCTGCAGCGCCGGCCGGACGTGCTGTCCGCCGAGCGCACGCTGCAGGCCGCGAACGCCAATATCGGCGCCGCCCGCGCCGCGTTCTTCCCACGTATTTCGCTGACGGCGACGGCGGGCAGCGCCAGCACCGCGCTGTCCGGCCTGTTCAAGGCCGGTTCGGGCGCGTGGAGCTTCGTTCCGCAGGTGACCTTGCCGATCTTTACTGCCGGCGCCAACCAGGCCAACCTGGACATCGCCAAGGCCGAGCGCGACATCGCACTGGCGCAGTACGACAAGGCGATCCAGTCGGCGTTCCGCGAAGTGGCGGACGCACTGGCCCAGCGCGGCACCCTCGACGAGCGCGTGGCCTCGCAGGCGGCGCTGGCCGAGGCGTCGGCCAAGAGCTACCGGATCTACGAGGCGCGTTACCAGAAGGGGGCCGATTCGTACCAGACCTCGCTGACGTCGCAGCGCAACCTGTACGCGGCGCAGCAGGGCCTGATCACGGCGCGGCTGGCCAAGGCGACCAACCAGGTCACCTTGTACAAGGTGCTTGGGGGCGGGTGGCAGTAGACGCTGCAAACACCGGTGTCAGGCACCTATCTTGGGGCCTTCCGGCCCCAAGATAGGTGCCTGACACCAGGGGTCTCTCAAGTCAGCAGCGGTGGCGACCACTCCAGGCTGTTGTGCAGCCCGTTGGCGCCGCGCAGCACGAAGCCGCAGCGCTGGAACAGCCGGTAGGCCGGGCTGCTCAGCAGCAGGTCGAGGCGGACCGGCACGCGCATCCGCACGCCCTGGGCCTGCAGGCTGCGCAGCAGGCCCTGGCCGATGCCGCGGTTGCGGTATTCGGGCAGCAGGCTGATGTCGAGGATGCGGATCTCGTCGGCGCCGTAATTGACGTACAGGCTGCCGATGGGGCGGTCGCGCTCGAAGATGACGGCGATGTCGCCATACGGGTACACGGCGCGCAGCTGCGCCTGGCGTGCCCGGAACTGCAGTGCCACCAGCAAGGCCTCGGTGCGGGCGTCGCACCCGTCCATGCGCTGGTCCGTACTGCGCGTGCTGGCGTACAGCTGTTCCAAGAACCGCTGGTCGGCGTGTTCCACCGGCCGCATTTCGATGGTACGGGAAGGGGAGGTCCGGGTAGCCATGTACTTTCCTGAAAAGACGACGTTGGCGAAAGCGGGACTGCGGTAGAAATAATAGCATCAGCCGGACAGGCGGGTGCCGTCCGTTTGACAAACCGGGACAGCGTGCCCACAGTTACGGCCGAGAGAATCGGGACCACACAGTATGACCACTTCAGAAAAGCGCCATTCCGACCCCGAGCGTGCCCGCAGCCGGCGCCGCCAGGTGCTGGACGCCGCCGCCGCATGCTTCGGCCGCAGCGGCTTCCACGGGGCCAGCATGGCGGAGATCTCCAAGGCCGCGGGCATGAGTGCCGGCCACATTTACAACTACTTCGACGGCAAGGACGCCATCATCGCGGCCTTCGTCGAGGAAAACGTCGAGCGCGTGTCGGCGCTGCTGCGCGACCTGGAATCGCGCGGCGACGTGCTGCAGGCGCTGCTGGACGACGTGCCGAAAAGCGTGCTGGAGCACCTGGATCGCGAGGTCTGGAAGCTGCCGCTGGAGATCACGGCGGAGGCGTCGCGCAATCCCACCATTGCCGCCGTCGTGCACGATGCCGACCGGCGCACCCGCGCCATCTTCCGCCCGCTGCTCAAGGCCGGCCGCGAGCGCCATGGCCTGGCGGCGGACGATGCCCTGCTCGATGGCCGGATGGACGCTATCATCACGGTGTTCCAGGGCTTGAGCGCGCGTGCGCAGCACAACCCGCATATCGACAACGACGCGCTGATCGCCTCGATCCACGTGGCCATGCGCGCGTTGCTGTTTACCTGACCACCACCTGCCGGAGCATCATGACCCGATACGTCTTCCCGCCCTACCTGCCCGCCGCGCTGTTCGTCGCCGGCACCGACGAGCGTTTCCCCGTCCGCCGCGTCTACTGCGTCGGCCGCAACTACGCCGGGCATGCACGCGAGATGGGTTCCGACCCGAACCGCGAGCCGCCGTTCTTCTTCAGCAAACCGGGCGACGCCGACGGCGTCGTCGCGGTGGCGGCCGGCACCACGGCCGAGCTGCCGTTCCCGTCGCGCACCAGCAATTTTCATCACGAGTGCGAGCTGGTGGTCGCCATCGGCAAGGGCGGTGCCAATATCGCCGTCGCGGACGCGCCGGGCCACATCTATGGCTACGCGGTCGGCTTCGACATGACCCGGCGCGACCTGCAGGGGCAGATGAAGGACGCCGGCCGGCCCTGGGAGATCGGCAAGGCCTTCGACCATTCGGCGCCGGTCGGCGTGCTGCATCCGGCCGCCCAGGTTGCCGGCATCGGCCAGGCGGCGATCCAGCTGCGAGTGGATGGCGTGACGAAGCAGGAAGGCCGCATCGACGACATGATCTGGTCGATCGCCGAGACGATCGCCAACCTGTCCACCCTGTTCACGCTGCAGCCGGGCGACCTGATTTTCACGGGAACGCCCGAAGGCGTGGGCGCCGTGCAGCGCGGCCAGCTGCTGCAGGGGCACGTGGACGGCTTGACGGAGCTGGCGGTGCGCTACGTCTGATCTTCCATGCGGGTGGCAAGCGCCCGCAGTCCCGCCAGGGCGCCTGCCGCCAGCCCCACGTCGCGTGCTCCTGCCACCTGCCATTCGCGCGGATTGAGCCGCACCAGCCGTCCGCCGGCCTGTACGACCTGCTGGCTGAAATAGCGCACCGATGGCACGGCCGTCCCGGCGCCGAGCTCGATCACGAGCGGCCGCCGCACCCGCGCCAGCCAGGCCTGCAGTCGCGCCGCCTGGCGCGCGCTGCGCTCCTCGACCCAGCCCCAATCGCCGAACATCAGGATGTTCGGGCGCGCCAGGCCGCCGCAATGCGGGCAGGTCGGCGCCGCGTTGCGCAGCCGGCAGGCATCGGTATCGACGTCCGGCACGAAATCGTCGGCCGGCCAGATGGCCTGCGTGCACGGCCCCAGGCATTGCAGGTGATGGATCGAGCCGTGACATTCGTGGACGCGCTGCTCGTCGAAGCCCGCTGTCTGAAACTGGCCGTCGACATTGCTGGTGAAGACGTGGCAGCCATGCGCCATCCGCTCGCTCCACGCCCGCAGCAGGGCGAAGCCCGCATGCGGCACCGTGGCACGGTACAGCGCCAGCCGGTGACCGTAGAAGCCCCAGGCCAGGGCCGGGTCGCGTTCGAACGTCGCGGGCGAGGCCACGCTGGTAAAGCTCATGCGCGCGCGGCCCAGGGCGGGGTAGGCACGCCAGAACCCGGCATCGCCGCGAAAGTCGGGCAGGCCGGAATCGACACCCATGCCGGCACCGGCCGCGACGACCAGGCCGTCGGCCTGGGCAAGCAGTTCTGCGGCGCGGTCGAGCAGGGCGGGGTCCAGAGGGTTGTCGGTCGTCATGCCGCGATTCTAGCGCTGCCTCGCAGCTCGCGGCAGTGCCTGCCGTCGTGCAAAAGACCATAGCAAAAACTCAAACCCCTCTGCTATAATCCGCAACTCGTCGGGGCGTAGCGCAGCCTGGTAGCGTACCTGCATGGGGTGCAGGGGGTCGGAGGTTCGAATCCTCTCGCCCCGACCATAGAATCGACGAAAAGGCCAATCCTCGGATTGGCCTTTTTGTTTTTGGCGCTGTTCGCGTTAGCTGGTGGTTGCTCCTCGTCACGGAACTTTTTCAGCACATTGGCGTCACTGGCAGCCTGGACTGTACTTGCCCGGCGCCACGCCAATGCGCAGCCAGTCCGACGGGGTCGCTGGCGAGGCGGCATCGAGTACCCGGCACCAACCGGTGTAGTTGGCCAGGTAGCGGCTGGCAACGCCGTGGAAGCGGTGCAGCCAGCCCTTGAAGCGGCTGTGCCAGCCGTTCACGTTCTGGATATGGATGGCACCGCGCGCCCTGATGCCGGCACGCACGTTGACGACCTCGTGCGTGAGGCCCGCCTCGCGTGCAAACGCCTGATAAGCCTTCGCCGCGTCGCTGATCAACAAGATGTCCGGTGCCAGCACCGGCAGCAGATGCGCCCGCAACTGCGCAGCACTGACCGGCCCGTGCCCGGTGACGAAGTCATGCGTGACACGGCTGCGGTCACGCGCGACGAGAATGCAATCGAACTCTTTGCTCAAACCGCGCCGGTGCGCCTTGCCGCCGCGCTTGCGGGCCGGCCGGGTCAGGTGGCGCGAGCCCTTCTGCGATTCGAGTAGATAGGTCTCGTCCGCCTCGACGATATTGGACAGTTTCGGACGACGTTCCCGCCGCACCCCGGCAATGAAACGGTGGCGCCATCGGAAACTGGTCGATGGCGCGACCTCGACGCGCTTGGCCGCGGCACGCACCGTGGTCGATTCCAGAAGGCAGGTCAAGTAGCCGAGCCATCTGTCGCGCAACCGGAGCCGTGCCAGCGGCGTGCCGGTCAGGGCGTTGAATGTGCGTCCGCACGCGGTGCAGCGATAGCGTTGGAGGCCGTTGGCCGCGCCGCTGCGGTGGCAACGACGACACGTGCAACGGGGACAGGAAGGCCTGCCGGCGGCGGCCTCGATCAATGAGAAGCACTGATCGCCCTGCATCGCTGTTGCCAGCAGGGCTTGTAATGCGGCCACCTCGTCAAACGTCAGCTGGCGCTGGCGCAGCGCCTGCAATACCGCCTGGAAATCCGTCGTCCCCATTGCCGGCCTCCGATCCGCATGAGATATCTCAACAGGAGATCAGACAGGCCGGCGGGACGGAAGTTCCGCTACTTAACGCGAACAGCGCCTTGTTTTTCTGGCTGCGTCGACCGGCACCGCCGGAAGCGGACCGGTTGCCGGCATGCCGGGCCGTGATTTCCGTCGCGTGCGCTGATCTTATTTCTTCTCGGGACCCGGCTGCTGCGCGCCGAAGTAGAAGCCGGTGGCGGCGGAAACGAGGGCGATGATGGGACCGAATACCAGTTCCAGGATGCTCTTCAGGTTATCGAATGTGGCACCGCCGGGTACGACAAACAGCAGGGAAAACCCGCCGATGACGAGAATCGTCAGCAATCCGAGCAGCCAGTAGGCAATGTACGATCGCGTCGCGTCCTGATATCTTCCCGGGTCGTAGTCGCCTTTTACCTCGGGCTGGCGCAGCGCCGGCGCCGCCGTGCCGACACCGACGGTGGCGTCCAGCACTTCTTCGATTTCGCCATCGTCGAGCTCGTTGTCAGCAGCGGCCTGCCCGGCTGCCGCGGTCCGGCTGCCAGCGGCCGCAGGCGCTTCCTGCTCGGTAGTGACAGCTGTATCGGCAGGGGGAACGGGCGCTGCGTCGTCTTTGACATCTTGAGTCATGTTCCCCCCCAAGCTTACTTATCGAGCAAAAATCACTTCAGATAATTTACCACTTCCATCATCGATTACCACTTTTCCACCTGCCGCGCGACGGCGCACGAGGGTGGATTCCGTGCTGATGGCGCGACTCAACGCTTCCGTCAACGAGACGTTCTGGGCCCTGGCCAGTTCCTTGAGTGCCGCCGCAACGTCCGGCGACAGGTCGGCATTGAGGCGCACTTTGGTTTTGGTCGCCATGATCTAGCCTCCGAAGGATGTGTAAGAAACCCGTATACTATACACATTTTCTACGTAGGATCGCGTTGGCGGCCCTTGTGGAAGAGCAATACCGCGCCGCCGCCAACAGCTCCCCCAGTCCGCGCATCGTCAGCCAGGTCGATCGCTTTGGCGCCCTGATGGAGCGGCTGTCGTAGCCGGGCATGCGGGCTGGCTGCTGCGGCGGTCAACGGCACGGGCCCGGCGTGCTAGGCAGCCTTGGTCGGCAGCCGTTCCAGCACTTGGGGAATGACCCGGGTGGCACTGTTCGGACAGCCACCGTAGCAATGGATGCCAAGCGTGAAATGGTTGCCGAAGCCATACATATTCTTGGTGAACACCGGACTGCCGCTCTGTCCGCCCATGGTGTCGATCATGTAGGCGAACCGGTTCGCGGTCACGCTGGCGACCGTGCCTTCCACCATGTATGGCGTGGCGTATGGCATATCGCCCGGATAGCCCGCCGTCCGTACCGGCTCGTTGGCCAGGTAGTTGGCCGGCCGTGACTCCATGCCGAAGAACTTGGTATGCGAGAAGCCAGGGCTGGGCAGCAGGATGGCGCCATAGTCGAAATCCGGCGTATGGCTGGCCACCCATTCCGGCGGCACGTAGAACGACGAGGACGTCAATACCCCGAATGGCATTGCCGCGCCGTTGCGGCCCGGGTAGACGCGGATGCGCCGCGCCAGCCCGAACGTCTTGTCATGGATGCAGTGCCCGGCGGTGTACACGGCCGTGCCGCTGAACAGGAAGCCGGTGCCGATGTACGATTGTTCGGCCGTGCCATCCCAGAACGTCATCTCCAGGAAACAGATCGCCGAGAACGGATACTTGGTGGCGTCGGGAACGGGCACGCGGTCGTCGGCGCCGCAAACGTCCATGATCGTGGCGCCGGCATGCGCGGTGGCGTCGAGGCGGGAAGAGATGTGCCTTGCGCCGGCCAGGTCGGGACCTGCGCGCTCCATCCCGGCGATGGACCGTTCCGCGAAGGGCCCTGGTTCGCATACCGAGATGATGGCGTGTTCGAGTAGGCTGGGCGCGGCGGTTGGCGCGCCCGATTCTTGTCCGCATGAGTAAGTTGGCATGTGCGTTCCTTTCGTCTGCTTCGTTCGTGCGGGCGCGGTCAGCCCGTGAACATCTCGTTGAATTGCGCCATCAGCGGATCCGCGGCGAGCGCGCTGGTGGGGATGGCATAGTTGAACGGGTCGCCGCCACGGTAGTGCAGCCCGACCACGAGGCCGGTCTCGACCTCGAGCAGGGGCGAGCCCGAACTGCCGCCCAGCGTCGAGCTGTCGTGCCGCAGGACCGGCCCGGGCAGGCCTGCAATCTGGACTGTCGGGTGCAGCTGGCCCGGCAACAAGCGCTTGACGTCATAGATGTTCTGGTAGAGCTGCTGCTCCACCAGGGAGCCGGGGTTGTCGGCGCCGGGGTAGCCCAGCACGACAATTTCGTCGCCTGCCGCCACCTGGTGGCGGGCCAGTCGCAACGGCGTGACGGGCGGCTGTTCCTCCAGCCGCAGCAATGCCAGATCCCAGCGCGGATGAACCCAATGGACGGCCGCGACCGCGAACGGGGCGCCGGGATCGCCAGGCGGATCGCTGACTTCACGGCGGAAGTTGATGACGGGCGCCATGCCGTCCCGCAAGCGCATGGCTGGTGTGCCCAGGGCCTCGGCGAACAATTCGGCCACGTGGCGGTTGGTCATCACCAGCTGCTCGCCGACGAGAAAGCCGGTACCCGCGAGGGGATAATTCAGGTCGCCGGGAATTTCGATCAGTCCGACGGCCAGCAGGGCTTCGGTCAGCGTATCGTGCAGCGGCTGCGCCATCAGATGCTGCCAGGGCGGGCCGACTTCGAAGTCGCCATGGCGCACCAGCACCGCCGGCCGGCCCACCGCGCGCACCGCCGAGAGCAAGCGCTGGGGCATGTCGAGCTCCAGCGCATGACCGTCCAGCAGGCGCCCGGCGGCGGTCCATTGTTCAGGCGACAAGCGCGCCTTCAGCTCCGCCGCGGCTTGTGCGGGCTCCGCGCCATGTCCTGGCCCGTGCGCCATGGCCGCTCCCGGCTGGCCCAGGTGGGTAAGGATGGCACGCAGCAGCTGGGTTGTATCGTTCTCATCCATGATGGCCTCTCTGTCATGAAGCATCAGAACTACTGGCGGCTGGCTTGCCAGTCGTGGTATCGGGAACTCAAGCCGCCCAGGGCGTCGTAGATATTCACCAGCGCATCCAGCACTTGCGCCCAGTTGCCTGGCGAGCGGCCGGCTTGTTCGGCCTTGTCGATACCGGCTTTCATGTCGCTGAGGATTTGCACTGTGTCGATCGTGGCCAGCTCACGGTAGGTGTGGATGTCGCTGGCCAGGTTGTCGAGCGTGATGCGCATCAGCGGATCGCCCAGGCAGGCGGTTTCGCCCTTGCACTGGCGGGCCTTCGCGAGCGAGTGTTCGATCTGGCGAGCGACGAACCAGCGGCGTAGGTTGATCGTGGCGCCCAGCCGGGTCTCGCCCATGAGTCGTGCCTCGGTGTCGACGCTATCGAAGGAGTACGCTACATGCGGCTGTTTCGGCTGGGGTGCGGCACTGAGCTGTTGCTGCGCCAATTTCAGCCCGGGTATCAGCGCGACAGCGGTCTTCCGCACCGCTTCCGCGCGCTGGCCGCTTTCGATGGCCGCCAGGATGCCCTTGACCAGGCTGCTCAGCGCGCCCAAGGACTTGAAGCTTTCCGGCGTGCCATAGGCAGGGTCCAGGCGATTGGCCGGGCGCACGTCGGACGCATACAGTGTGGCGCAGCGCTCCATTGCCTTCGTGGCCGCCTCGTCCTCTTTCCTGGATTTTTCCATAGCGAGATCGATGTCGTTGCGGCCGGCCGCGTCCGCGATACTCTTCTTGTTCTTGCGGAATTGCTGCAGATAGCTCGCATAGCTGTCGTCCTCAGGTTTTTCCGCGACGTCCTTGACCAGCTCGACGGCCTCGCCGAAGGCGCTCAGCGAGCGCAGCGTGCCGACGGTCGATTCGAGCGGCTTGCAGACCAGGTCCGCAGCGGATTTGTTGTAGTCGCCCACCAAACCCATGGCGCGTGCCTTGTCGATGTCGAGGTCGGCTTGCTGCACCACCAGCTTGGCGGCGTTCGCGGCCGCGACCGGGCCCTCGAGTGCCTTGGTGAAATTGGGCGCCGTCGCGCAGCCGGACAACATGGCGGCGGAGCAGATTGTTACGGCATAACGGATCTTCACGGTGGACTCCTTTATGGATGAATGGCCCGGCACGCGGGTCGCGCCCGGGCCGCCGCAATCAAGGCCGGGTAAAGTTGACGATGGTGTCAGCTTGTTCGAACGTGCCGGGCGCCGGCACCCCGATGCGCATGGCCTTGTCGCCGGAGAATTCCTGGATCGTGTTGAGCACGGCCTGTTCGTCCTGATAGCTGACGATGATGTCGAGCAGGTTCGGGTCCGGGTTGGCCTTCAGAGCCCACGTAAAGCGCAGGTCCTCGTCACGCGCCGCCGCCATCTTCGGCGACAGGAATTTACTGCTGAGCTGCTTGGCACGCTTGGCGTCGGCAAACACCAGGGTGTGGTCCGCATTGAAGGTCCAGTACTGCTGCGGCTCGGCGCTCTTCCACCGGCCGACCAGCTTTTGTTCGTCGGTGGCGCAGCCTGCCAGGAGCAGGCCGGAGGCCACGACGACTGCCGTGATGTGCTGTTTCATGATCGTTCCCTGTTGAGGTTGTTCAAATCCGCTGTTGGCGCGGTAAAGCCAGTATGCGCAGCGCGTCGAAGTGTGCCTATTCGGCGAACGGCTAAGCCGCGGTACTGGTCCTAGCAGGAAAAAAGTCCTATGATGAATTTCATGGGCCATCGTCTTAGGCCATTCGGTTATTCCGCCGGCTTGCCCCTCGGGGCGGGAGATTCACTTGCAAATACTGCTCGTCGATGACCATGACCTGTTTCGCGAGGGCCTGAAGCTGATGCTGGACAACCTCGGACCGGAGGTCCGGTTTGCCGAAGCAGGCACCGTCGCCGAGGCGCTTGCGCTGCTGCGCCAGCAAGCGCCCGACCTGGTATTGGCAGACCTGTACATGCCGGATGCCGATGGCCTGGATGTGCTGACGTCGTTGCGCGAAGTGGCGGGGCCGGTGCCGGTCGTGGTCTTGTCGAGCGAGGACGATCCCCGTGCGGTGCGGTCGGCCATCGGTCTCGGTGCGCGCGGCTATGTGCCCAAGTCCTCCACGGGCCAGGTGTTGCTGGCGGCGGTAGGGCTGGTGCTCGCCGGCGGCACCTACCTGCCTCCCAACGTATTGCATGAGAACGGCGTGCCAGGCGGGTGGGCCCGGCCGCTGCGCGGTGGCGCGTCCACCGCGCCCCGCCTCGTCCCCGCACCAGCGCCGGCGGACGGTTTGTCGAGCCGCCAGCGCGAAGTCTTGTTGAAGGTCGTGCAGGGCAAGGCGAACAAGGTGATCGCGCGCGAGCTGCAGCTGTCCGAAGGGACGGTCAAGGCGCACCTGTCCGCCGCATTCCGGGCCCTCGGCGTGCGGAATCGCACCCAGGCGGTATCGGTGGTTGCCAAGGTCGGGCTGACATCTGCCGAGGGCGGCAGTGCGAGTGTCGATCCCGCCTTCGGTTAGCGATCGAAGTCCGCTTTCACAGTCCAGCGCCCCCCTTCGTCCCTTACGGTCAGCAGCGCGAAACCATCGCCAGGCTTGTAATCGGCACGAACCGTACATCTGTACCGGCGTCCGCCGTCGGGATAATCGAAACCGAAGCTGTAGAACCTCTCGGCCATGTCGGCCTCGCGCGAGTTGGCGAACGGATAGGGCGCGTACAGGGCCGAACTGTGCACCGCATACACGTCGACAGCCGGCAACCCTTCTCCCTCGATCGTCAGCGTTGCCTCGCTCGAGATATGTTCGTCGCCCGACAGCAGGACCAGGCCGTGGATGCCATGGTCGGCGATGAATGCCAGCAGGCGCCGCAGCGACAAGGGGTAACCGGCCCAGCCGTCGTAGCGCAGGCAGGCGGCGCCAGCGACGGAAAGGTCTGACGGCGCATCGATCCGCCCTGGCGCCACGATGGACGGGGTCGCAAGGAATTTCGGCATTGCCGGCGCCAGCCGGTGGCGATCGCTCAACCATGTCGTCATCGCGGTGAACGAGTCGTCGCTCATGATGCGGGCGGTACGGATGTTGGCAACCGTCCGGGCATCGCGTTCGGTGCGCGTATCGGCCAGGTAGAAATGCAGGCCACGATGTTCGCACGCGAAGCCGAGCGGTTCTCGCGAGTGCAGGCGTGCCGCGCCACGGTGCGAAATCAGGTCGGCACCGCGCTGGAATTTGCGGTAGGCGGCCACGCCGGCGGCGAGATTGGCATCGCCTTGCTGGCCGGTGACCGGTTCCCAGTTGTCCTCGATCTCATGGTCGTCGAGCATGCACGCGACGCGCAGGCGCAGCACCTTGCGGACGTCTTCATTGCCCAGCAGCTTCTCGTATGGGCGCACGTGTCGGTCGTCCAGCGCGCTGGGGTCGAACAGGCCCGCGGTGGCATCTGCATAGATCTGGTCGCCCAGCAGTACCAGGAAATCCGGCTTCACCGTGGTATCGGTACTGTCCAGCAACTGCGCCAGCCGCCGGTACGACGCAAATGCCGGGACCTGGTCGAGCATGCCCGCAGGGTACTGGCAGCTGCCGACAGCGAAGCAGACTGGCGCGCCGGCACCGCCATCGGCATCGTTGGAGGAAGCGGCCTGCTTGGCGGGCGGCGACGCGACCGCCGGCTGATCCGGGGTGATCAGCGCCGCCTTCAGCTCTGTCGCGGGAGTCTGCGCCAGCAGTGCTGCCAGGGCCTCATGGACGGGCGGTGTCAGCGCCTCGATCCAATCGAGTCGCTCGTAATCGGACAGCAGGCTCTTTTGCTGTTCCAAATACCAGGCAAGCTTCGCCATCAGCTCTACATCCCAGCGCGTGCGCCATCCGACGGTTGGCGGCTCCAGGCCACCGGACTCTTCGAACAGCATCAGCATCAGCACGCCATCGGCGCCGGCCGGTACCTCGTCCGCCGCCACCTGGACCCATCCGTCCACGTCCTCTACCTCGGATGACGCATACAGTTTGACGTGCGCTACCATGATCTGCATTGGGTCGACAAGGCCGCCCGGGTTGAACATGGCATACCGCTGGCCCTGCGCCACCACCGGCACCAGCGCCACGAAGTCGGCCTCATGCAGGGTAGGGCTGGCGGCGGCCCCGACCGGCATGCGTGCGGAGCCGATCACGCTCGGCAGCCGGATGGGGCCGGTTGCCGGCAGCCGCGCGGTAAATTGCGCGGGAGGCTGGGCGTTCGTCCCCGCCCCGATACCGGGCAGCTTGGCGTTACCGGGCGGGTGCGCCGGACCGGCTGGGCTGTCGAGGAAACGCGCGATCGCCGCGAATACCCGGCTGCCTGTCCGGCCGATCAGGCTGTCCTGGTGGCCCAGGTCGTCGAATGCCTCGGTCGTGTAGGTGCACTGCGCGTCCTCGCGCAGGATCGCGTCGATGCGGCCCAGCGTGGCCACGTCGGACAGGCCGTTGCACGCGCCGTGAATGCTATGGGTGGGGAACTTCCAGCGCTGCCGCAGGCGCGCACGCTTCACATAGACATTGCGCCCGGCGCGGTTCGTGACGGTTTTTAGGCGCGCCAGGTGGATCGCCTGGTTCAACGTGACGAGGCTGTATGGGCCGAAGAAGTCGTCGATGCGATCGAGCACGGCGGCATCCAGGTTCGGCAGTTCGAAACCGCGTCCGTACAGCGCATCCATGCGGTGCCGGGTCCGCACGAAGTTGGCCCGTTGCCAGGGCCAGGGCGGATTCTCCAGGCGAAATTCGCGGTCGGGATAGGGCAGCGTGGCCAGCACGCGGTCGATCAGCTCGTCCATCATGCCCGGCGTGCCCGTCACGCGGAACGGGAACCGCACTTTCGGCAGCAGGTGCCGCACGTAGCCGGTGAGGTAGGCCCGGAAAATATTGGCCTGGCTGAACACCACCAACGGCCCCACCTGCGACAGCACGAGCTTGCCGATCCGGTCCGGCAGGGCGCGCAGTTCCTCGCGATAAGGCGCCGCTTGCGGGATGTCGCCCAGGATCGCCATGGAAAGCATGGCCGCTCCCATGCAGTGGGCGACGATGTCGATCTTCTCGTGGCCGCTCAAGGTGCACACCCGCGCCACGGCGGCCGGGATGTCGTTCTGCGCCGTGTGCTCGAAGTTCCAGGCATGCGTGGCCGTGGCCATGGCGCTGCTGGTGCGCATGTCCAGGATCCAGACGTCGCGCCGCCGCGCCGCCATGTAGCCGGCAAGATTGGGCTGGACGGCGCCATGCGCGAACGCCGTGCCGCTGGAGCTGTAGCCTGGGATCATCAGGACCGGCGGCAAGGCGGGGTCCCAATCGGCGGCGCGGTAACGCGTCAGCAGCGCGCGCACCTGCCGGCCGTCCGACAGCGCAGGGAAGTCCAGCCAAACCTGCTCGCGCTGCAAGCCCGGCAGCTCAGGCGGCAGCAGGTCCGGCGTGCGTGGCGGCGGCGTGTCCGGCTTGCGGAAGCTCCACATGTGTACGCCGAGCAGCAGGCGCAGCAGATAGCCGGCCAGGCCGGCCACATCCGCCAGCGCGGTGGGCTGGTCCTGCTGGGCGCACAGGCGCATCAGCGGCAGGTTGGAACGTACCAGGAATCCCGTGTCCAGCTCCAGTGCCGGGGGCACGCGGGCGGCCGCGAGCCGGGGGAATTGCGTCAGCGTCATGCGCGTCAGCTGGGTCCACGGATTGCTGGCGAACGCGTAGGTGAAACGTTTCGCGCCCAGGAGGGGGCGGCCCTCGAACGCGGCGGCATCGAAACCGTCCGTTGCCTCGGCACGGCCGATGGTCAATGCATAGTCGAAGCGCCGCACTTCGCCCGCGCGCGAGGCGAGCGCCAGCGCGTTGCGCCCGCGCGCCAGCAGCTTGTCCAGCAAGCCGGCCGGCGCCGGTTCGGCTGCCTGGGGCGGCGGCGCCTCCCTGTCGAACCACCACTGCCATGTGTCGCGCATGCCGCGATTGCGCAACCATGGTCCCAGGGCGCGCAGCGTGCGTTGCCATCGTCCCGAGTTCTCGCGATGGAAGAACTCCAGCGAGCCGGTCACCGGCGCTTGCAACAAGGGCGTGGGATCCTCTCCGGTACTGCCCTCGCGGCGCACGCGCCAGATGCGCCATTTTTCCAGGTCGTATACCACGAGACTGCTCCCCGGCCCGGCGTCGAGCCGGCGGCGCTGCGCGACCGAACCGGGCTTGTCTTCACCCGGCAGTATCAGCGGCGCCAGTGTGCGGGGGACGAAGTGCAGCGTCAGTTCCACCCTGCAGGCGCGGGGCTGGTTCGCGCCGTCGCGCAGCAGCACTTCGCCCGCCAGGCGTTCGGTGAACTGGACCATGGTCGCCCGCGGCATCGCGGCGGCCGGCGGTGTGCGGAAGATCGGGCGGGGCGCGAGTTGGTCTGCGTCACGCCGTTCGGTCAGTTGCCATGCTGCGCGCAGGTGCTCGGCCGCGCGCAGCGCCAGCGCGGCGATGGTCAGCGCCGGGTTGGCCGCCAGCGCCATCGGGACGATCGAGCCGTCCAGCACCACCAGCGAGTCGTAGACGTCATCGGGCCGGTCCGGGGTGGCACGAAAGACCTGGCCGTGACGATTGACCACGCCGTCGTGGGCACTGCTTCCCATCGCACAGCCGCCGAGCGGATGCACGGTGAGCAGCGGACCGCGCCGCCCGTTCAGGAGGTAGGCCATGTTGTCGGGCAGTGGCTTCCAGAGCGGGTAGGGCAGGATCTTGCCGTACCGCGCGGTATCCTTGCCGACAGCACCGGCGAGAACGTCGAGTTGCCGCGCGAACAGCGGATGATGGCGCAAGGCCGGCCAGACCACCTTCACCCCGCCTTCGGCCTTGCGGGTTCTGCCGACCAGGCGCATGCTGCCGCCCGCTCCGTCGTCGCCCATGACGGCCAGCAGCGTGCTGTGGCGTAGCGCGCGCGCATCCACCGCGCAGGGGTCGTGCCCCTCGTCGTGCTCGGCATGAACGCTGCGGTCCGGCTGCCCCAGGGCGTGCAACGTGGCGGACGTGGCCACGACTTCCTCGAACAGGCGCCGCAGCGGCCCGGGCACCGCCAGTTCCTCGACCAGCATGTCGCCGCGCGCGTCGTCGATACGCACCATGCCCGTGATGGTCGGGCCAACTTGCCGTTTATCCGGCTCGGTGCATTCGTCGGCGACGGCATTGGCTTCGTCGGCCTGGTCGTAGGCCACGGCGATCATGTCGCCGTTGCTGGAAAACCCCTGGCCCAGCTTCGGTGAAAATTTCAGGCTTGCCGAGCGAGAGCGCAGCAGCAATTCGGTCGAGCCGTACGTGCCGGCCGCCACGATCAGCCGCCGCGCATGGACGACGAAGCCCTGCGGCATGCGCCGGCGCAACCCGGCATTGGTATAGGCGACGTGCAGGCGCCAGCGTTCGCCCTTGTCGTCGCGTTCGATACGGGTGACCGTTGCGCCGGTGTACAGCTCGGCGCCGCGCCGCTTTGCCTCGGCCAGCAGGTTGGTATCGAGCGATGCCTTGGCATTGTGGTTGCAGCCCGTGGCGCAATCGCCGCACAGGGTGCAGGCAGCCAGGTCGACGCCGGCGTCATTGCGATGGGCGCGCATCGCCACCGTGATGGGGGCCGCGCCGAAGGCCGCACGTGGCGGCATGCGCGGCGCCAGGCGTTCCAGGGCCGCGTACTTGCGCGGCCGCGTGCCCGAATGATGGTCGAGTATCGTATTGTCCTTGGCACCGAGCAGGGCGCGGGCACGGGCATAATGGTCGTCCAGTTCCCCGGCCACCGCCTGGAGCCTGGCGGATACCGCCGCGGGCGGTTCGACCATCACGCCGGCGTTGATCAGCGAGCCCCCGCCCAGGCCGTTGGCGACCAGCGCGCTGACGTCGCTGCCCACCTTGACGTCGAACAGCCCCTCGCGGCGGCCGCGCGGCCTGGCCGTTCCTTCCGTGGAAAAACGTACGTGGCCGGCGAGCTCGGCCATTCCCGACGGAAAGGCACCCGGCAGGTATTCGCTGCCGCGCTCCAGCACGCACACGGCGGCCGGGTGGCCATCAGCAGTGTGGTAACCGGCCAGCGTACTGGCCGCCATCGCGCCGCCGTAGCCGCTGCCGACGATGACGACCTCGAAGTCGATACCGGTCCTGGGGCTGTCGCCCAGGCGTTCGTGCAACAGCTCCAGCCCCTGGGACAACCAGGCGCTGGCGCGCGGTGGCTTAGCGGACATGACGTTCCTTCGATGGTGACGTGACGAGTTCGGCCACGAGCTGCTGCAGCTGGGCCACGGGCGTGGGTTTGTGCAGCAGCGGGATGTGTGCATCGCTGGCTTCGCGCAAGCGCTCCGGCGACGTGTCGCCGCTGATCAGGATGGCTGGCAGCCCCGGCAGGCGCGCGCGCACGGCGTGCACGGTGGCGATGCCGGTATCGCCGCCGCGTAGCCGCAGGTCGACCAGCAGCAGGTCCGGCTTGACGCGCTCGAGCGCCAGCAGCGCCTCGGCCGTACCGTTGGCGAGGACTGGCGCGGCACCGAGCTCGTGCAGCAGCTCCTGCATGCTCAGGCGCACGTCCGCGTTGTCGTCCACCACCAGCACCGTCAACGCGGCCAGCGGGTTGCCGTGGAACGGCACCCGGGCCACGCGCGGACTGTCGCCCCGGTGTTCGGGCAGCAGCAGGTAGAAAGCGGTGCCGTGCCCTGGCACGGACGCCATCTCCAGCCGCACTTGCAACAGCGCGGCCAGGCGATGCACGATGGACAGGCCCAGGCCCAGCCCCTTGGCCCGGTCGCGTTCGATATTGTCGAGCTGGTAGAACTCCTCGAAGACGCGGCCTTGTTCCTCGGGCGGAATGCCCGGTCCTTCGTCCTCGATCACCAGCGCCAGCAGCCCGGCGTGCGCGTGCAGCGACAACGCGATGGTGCCGCGCCGGGAATATTTGACCGCGTTGTCGATCACGTTGCCGACCATCCGCCCCAGCAATACTTCGTCCGTCATCACGGTATCCGGCATGCCCGGATCGAGGTCGAGCGTCAGCACCAGGCCTTTTTCATGCGCGATCGGACTGAACTCGCGCCACAGTTGGCGCAGGAACGGCCCCAGCGCGAGCGCTTCCAGCTGCACCGGCACGATGCCGGCATCGAGCTTGGAGATGTCGAGCAATGCGTCGAGCTGGCTGGCCAGGCGTTCCAGGGCCTTGTCGATATGCTGGGAGATCCTGCGCGTGTCCGGATCGAGCGGGCGCAGGCTGAGCGTCGCGGCGGACAGCGCCACCGTGTGCAGCGGCTGGCGCAGGTCGTGGCTCGCGGACGCCAGGAAACGGGTCTTGGCTCGATTGGCGGATTCGGCCTGCCGCAACGCCTCGCGCAGCCGTTCGTTCAGGGCCAGCTGTTGCAAGCGGATATTGAAGGAGTCGCGGAACAGCCGGTAGGAATCATCGGCCAGCGACGTCAGGACGGCTCCGAAAATGCCGATGATCGCCGCGATCGCCAGGTCGTTGGACGACCAGCGCAGCATCAGCGCGCCGATAACGGGCAGCATGTAGCCGAGGAAAGCGGGCCGGTAACCGGCGGTCGTCGCCACCGCACCGGCGCACAGCCCCACCAGCAGCAGGCTCTGGGTCGCCATGTTGACGTCGGTCGGCGCTGGTGCCACGACCAGGACCAGGGCATGGATGCAGCCGTTGAGGGTGCTGAACGCCACCGCCACCCGCAGGCCCCGCGCGGGCGGCAGGGCGGCAACGGCATTGCTGTGCAGCACGAGCCGGCGGGCCAGCAGCGCCAACGCCACCAGGGCCAGCCAGGCGGCCAGGACGCTGTCCTGCGTGGCGGGCGGCGAGCGCCCCAGCCAGCACAGCAGCACGGCGGCGATGAAGACCGGTGCCGGCATCCTGCGGCTTTGCCTGACAAACAGGCGCAGCAGTTCTGTCTCCAGCGTTGTCAGATCGGATTGGGTCGTTGGGCCTGGCATCATCGTCGACTTCCCGCTAGAGGCGCGCGTACGCGACAACTTCACTCTACCCGAAGCGCTGGGCTAAACCAATTGGTCGATCGGCTAAGCCGCCGGGCCCGGCGGCAGTCGGGCGCGCGCGCGATTGCAACCGTGCGCCCGCAACGGTGCGGTTTTGATAAGGTAATCTGTCTTGGAGCGGTAGAGGTTTGGAATCATGGCGGAACGCGGCAAGACCAGATCGCGTGCTGACGGCTTCACGGCGGCGCGCGTGGACGAGGCACTTCGGATTGCGAATACGGACGGGGTTCACCCCGCACTGGAATACATGCAGCTGGCCGGCGTACCGCGCCAGACAGCGCTGCGTGTGCTGTGCTCGCCCGCCCTGCACCGACAGCGCGAACGGCGTCGCAATCCCCGTTGAGCAGGCGCCGGGTTGCGCTGGCGGCAGCGTCAGCGGTAGTATCAGCACACCGTGATACCAAGGTAACACCACGGTCCCCGCGCTGCCGAGCGCGCGATCTCGAAGTCCCATCGCAGGGAGGCTTCATGTACCGCACCAACATCCTTTGCAGCACCGTGCTCGCCACCGCGCTGTGCGCCCCCGCCGCCCTGGCCCACCACGGCTGGAGCGAATACGACGCCACCAAGCCCCTCAACCTGGCCGGCACCATCGTCGAAAGCGGCTACACGCAGCCGCATGGCTACGTCCTGCTGCAGTCGGCCGACAAGCGCTGGCACAGCGTGCTGGCGCCGCCGTCGCGCATGGAGGGCCGCGGGCTGGCGAAAGAGGCGCTGGCCGCCGGCGCCAAGGTCACCGTGTACGGCTATCCTCACCGCAGCAAGCTCGACGAGCTGCGTGCCGAGCGCATCACCGTGGGCGACAAGACCACCGAATTGCGCTGATGGACTGGCAGGCCTGGCTGGCCGCGACGACCGTTGCCCGGGCCATGCGGACCGACCCGTGGCTGTATCCCATCGTCGAGACCTGCCATATTGTCGGCTTCGCCGTGCTGGTCGGCGCGGTCGCGCTGTTCGACCTGCGCCTGCTGGGCTGCGGCCGGGCGTTGCCGCTGCGCGCGCTGGCGGCGCACCTGCTGCCATGGGCGCTGGGCAGCCTGCTGGTGATCGTGCCGGCGGGCTTGCTGATGTTCTCGACGCAGCCAGGCGACTTCCTCGCCAACCCGGCCTTCCTGCTGAAGCTGGCGCTGTTGCTGGCTGCCGGCGTCAACGCCGCCGCCTTCCACCTCGGCATCTGGCGCCGCGCCGCCGGCTGGAATACGGACGTCACGCCGCCCTGGCCGGCGCGGCTGCACGCGCTGCTGTCGCTGGCGCTGTGGTTGGGCGTGATCGCCTGCGGGCGCCTGCTGGCCTACGTCTGAGCCGGCGTATACTGGCAGTCATGAGAATCGCCGCCATCTCCGACATCCACGGCAACCTGCCGGCGCTGGACGCCGTGCTGGCCGATATCGCCCGCCGTGGGGCGGACGTGATCGTCGATCTGGGCGACCTGCTGTCCGGCCCCTTGCAGCCGCGCGAGACGGCCGAGCGCCTGATGGCGCTGGAGCTGCCTACGGTGGCCGGTAACCACGAGCGCCAGGTGCTCACGCACGCGCCCGCGCGGATGGGCGCCGCCGACCGCCACGCCAACGAACGGATCACGCCGGCCCAACGCGCCTGGCTGGCCGCCTTGCCGGCCACGCTGCGGCTGGGCGACGACGTGCTGCTGGTGCATGGTACGCCCACGTCGGACCTGACCGGCTGGCTCGAAACGGTGACCCCGGCGGGGATGCGCCCCGCCACCCATGCCGAAGCGCTGGAGCGGGCAGGGAACGCCGCCGCCAGCCTGCTGCTGTGCGGGCACACCCACGTGCCGCGTGCGCTCCGGCTGGAGGACGGCCGCCTGGTCGTCAACCCCGGCAGCGTGGGGCTGCAGGCCTACGAGGACGGCGATCCCTACCCGCACCGGATGGAAAACGGCACGCCGCACGCGCGTTACGCCATGGTCGAGCGAGCCGCCGGCGGCTGGACGGTCGCGCATGTGGCGGTGCCCTACGATTGGGACGGTGCCGCCGCGCTGGCGCTGCGGCACGGCGCGCCCGACTGGGCCCACGCCTTGCGGACGGGACGCATGCCGGGCTAGGCCAGCGCCCGGCATCGCGCGCGTCCGCAACGGCGGCACCCCGAGGCCACGTTCGACGTCGGCGCCGCGTGGGCGCTGTCGCAGCACTGCCAGCGCGATGCCGCCGCGATGCGCGGCCTGGATCGGCGTACCGCCGATCGGGCCTGGACCGTCGGCTGCTCGATGCGGCCCTAGCCGGTACCCCGGTCCAGTACTTCCGCGCACACGTCCAGCCAGGCCCGCGCCGCGTGCGACAGGTAGCGGCCGTTCCACACGTGCGCCACCTGCCAGGGCAGTTGCGGTTCGACGATGCGCACGGCCTGCAGCTTTTCGTCCGCCAGCCGGTCGACGAACAGCTCCGGCAGCAGCGCGATGCCGATACCGGCCGAGGCCATCTCCACCAGCCAGTCCCATTGCCCGCTTTGCGCCACCACGCGCGGCTCGAAGCCGGCGGCCGCGAAGGCGCGGCGCAGGGTGCGCGTCAGCGCGAATTCGTCCGTCAGCAGCACCAGCGGCAGGTCGCGCAGCGCGGCCAGCCTGAGCGTGCGGCGGTGCGGCTGGAACGTGCCGGCGGCGGCCAGCGCCCAGATCGGGCTGGTCGCCACCGGCAGCGCCTGCACCGCCAGCGCCGGGTCGGCCGGCAGCACCGTCATGCCCAGTTCCAGTTCCCCCGCCGCCACCTGTTTTTCGACCTGCTGGCCGGCTTCCTCGCGCAGCACCAGCACGATGTCCGGATGGCGTTCGCGGAAGGCCTTTAGCACCGGGGTGAACAGCAGGTTGATCATCGGCGGGATGCCGATCGTCAGCGTGCCGCGCCGGGCCGCCTGGATGTCGCGCACCTCGTCGGCCAGCGTGCGCAGTGTCGCCAGCATCTCCTGGCCGCGCTGGAACACGACGCGGCCCGTGTCCGTCAAGGTCAGGCGGCGGCCATCGCGGTTCAGCAGCGGGGTGCCCAGCTCCTGCTCCAGCTGGTGCACCATCTTGCTGATGGTCGATTGCGTCACGTGCAGCTGCTCGGCCGCCTGCGTGAAGCTGGACAGGCGGGCCGTTTCGACGAAGTAGCGCAGCGATCGAACGTCCATGAACTTTCCGAATGAAGTTGGAGAATTTAAGTCATATTATCCATGAACCGCTGATCGTAGACTGTGCCCTCAAAGAAGAGAATTCGAGGAGCACAGCATGAACGAAGCACTGTACGCCCACCGCATCCGCCGTCCCGAGCTGCTGGAGCGCGTGATGCCCGCCGCCGCCGCCGCGCGCCTGTTCGCCCCGGCGATGACGGTCGGCATGAGCGGCTTTACCCGTGCCGGCGACGCCAAGGCGCTGCCGCGCGCCCTGGTCGAGCGCTCGCGCTCCGAACCCCTAGGCCTGACCCTGATCACCGGCGCCTCGCTGGGCAACGACAGCGACGGCCTGATGGCCGATGCCGGCGTGATCGCGCGGCGCCTGCCGTTCCAGGCCGACGCCACCTTGCGCCGCAGGATCAACACGGGCGAGGTGCGGTTCATCGACCAGCACCTGTCCGAGACGGCCGAGCAACTGCGCAGCGGCGCGCTGCCCGCCATCGACATTGCCGTCATCGAAGCGGTGGCCATCCGCGGCGACGGCGGCATCGTGCCGACGATGGCGGTCGGGAACAGCGCCAGTTTCGTGCAGAGCGCGAAACAAGTCATCGTCGAGCTGAACCTGGCCGCGCCGCTGGCGCTGGAAGGCCTGCACGACATCTACCTGCCGCGGCCGCGACCCGAGCGCGCGCCGATCCCGCTGGCCGCGCCGGGCGAGCGCATCGGCACGACGGCGATCCCTGTGGACCCGGCCCGCATCGCCGCGATCGTCATCACCGACAGTCCGGACAGCCCGTCCAACGTGCTGCCCCCGGACGCCGAGACGGACGCCATCGCCCGCCACGTCATCGCGTTCCTGGAAGGGGAGGTGGCGGCCGGCCGCATGACGCCGCGGCTGCTGCCGCTGCAGGCCGGCATCGGCACCATCGCCAATGCCGTGCTGCATGGGCTGGCGCACTCCTCGTTCCGCGATCTGACGATGTACTCGGAGGTGCTGCAGGACTCGGCCATCGCGCTGCTCGACGGCGGCCAGCTGGCGCTGGCCTCGGCGTCGTCGATCACGCTGTCCGCGCCCATGCACGAGCGCTTCCTGGCCCATATCGAGCGCTATCGCGACCGCATCGTGCTGCGCCCGCAGGAGATCAGCAACCATCCGGAGATCGTGCGCCGGCTCGGCATCATCGGCCTGAACACGGCGCTGGAGTTCGACATCTACGGCAACGTCAACTCGACCCATGTGGGCGGCACCCACATGATGAACGGCATCGGCGGTTCGGGCGACTTCGCCCGCAACGGCGAGCTGGCGATTTTCGTCAGCAAGTCGGAGGCGAAGAATGGCGCCATCTCCAGCGTCGTGCCGATGGTCGCGCATGTGGACCACACGGAGCACGACGTCGACGTGCTCGTCACCGAATGGGGGTTGGCGGACCTGCGCGCCCTGGCGCCGCGCGAGCGGGCGCCGCTGATCATCGAGCGCTGCGCCCACCCGGCCTATCGCGCCGCGCTGCGCGACTACCACGAGCGCGCGCTGCTGCGCGGCGGCCAGACGCCGCACCTGCTGGAAGAGGCGCTGGGCTGGCATGAGCGTTACCGGCTGACCGGGTCGATGCAACCGTAAGCGCCGCGGTTCCTTTTGGAAACTTTGCCATAAAGCTACCTCAACACATTGGCTTTATGGCATCATCTTGCCTGTAGATAATTTGTCATGCGCGGCTGCACTCGCGGCCTGCATCGTCGCACGCAACCCATCCTCAGGAACCGTCATGTCCAGCACCTTCGATTTCTCCAGCCGCGTCATCAGCGCCCCAGACCCCGACAGCACGCCGTCGTCCACGGTGTACCAGACCGTCGACGGCCACACGCTGCAGCTGACGGGCGACCGTGGCGGCTGGGCGGTGATGCAGGAGGGCGTCTACGCGGGCGGCGACGTCGCGGTACTGCACGGCGCCGCGTTGTTCAAGGGAATCAGCGACTTTGCCAGTTCGCTGCGCCTGTCGCTCGAGCCCGGCACGGTGTTCGACCTGACCTCCCTCAACCTGTGGGACCAGAATGCCAGGGCGGGCGTCCAGTTCCGGCTGACGACCAGCACGGGACACAGCATGGACACCGCGCCGACCGATGCGCAGGGCGCCGTGTCGTTCCTTGACCGCGGCACCTTGCTGCAAGGCGTGAGCTGGGTCGAGATCTCGATGACGGACGCGCGCGAAACGTTCAGCCCGGCCCTGGACGACATCGTGCTGTCCAATATCTCCTTCGTGCCCCGCTTCAGTGCCTTCGACTTCACGCTGGCTGCCCGGCAGAACGGTGCCGCCGTCGATCTCGCCAGCCTGCTGCGCGTCACGGACAGCGACAGCGGCCAGACGCTGACGTGGACACAGGTCAGCGGGCCCGCCCACGGCACGCTGATCCTGTCGAATGCGACGGCCACGATCCGCGACGGCGACGGCGACATCGAACCGGGCGGCACCCTGACCTACCAGAGCGCCGCCGGTTACGCGGGCATGGACAGCTTCACGATCCGCGTGTCGGACGGCATCGCCAGCAAGATGCAGACCGTCACCGTCAAGGTGGCGCCGGACCGGCCAGGCGCGCCGCAGCTGGACCCGGCCGACGACACCGGCGCGCCCGGCGACAACGTCACGGCGGCCGACGCCATGACGTTCTCCGGCACCAGCGGCGCGGGCGACAGCAGCAGCAGCGTGCGCGTGTTCGTCGATACGGACGGCGACGGCGCCTTCGATGCCGGCGAAGCCAACGGCACGGCCACTGTCGCCGACGGCAGCTGGCGGGTGGAACACCTCGACACCTCGCGCCTGGCCAGCGGAACCTACGACGTGCGCGCCATCGTCACCTCGGCCAGCGGCAATGTGTCGAGCGCGGCCAGCGAGTCGCTGTCGATCCGCATCGACCATACCCCACCGGCGCTCACGGCCGGCGCCATCGCGCTGTCGGCCGACAGCGGCAGCAGCGCCAGCGACGGCATCACCAACCGCGCGGCGCAGACCATCACGGCGCAGCTGTCGGCGCCCCTGGCGGCCGGCGACAAGCTGCTGGGCTCCGTCGACGGCGGTCGCAGCTGGACCGACCTGACGGACAAGGTCGCCGGCACGACGCTGACCTGGACCGGCGCGACGCTGGTCGACGGCGGCGGTATCGCGCTGCGCGTGGACGACGAGACCGGCAACCAGGGCGTGACCGCCATCCGCGCCTACACGCTCGACACGCTGGCGCCGAGCCAGGGCATGGCGAGCATCGCGCTGGCCGCCGACACCGGCGCCAGCGCCACCGATCTCGTCACGAACGTGGCGGCGCAGATCATCTCCGGCACGCTCAGCGCGAGCACGGGCGCCGGCGACATCGTCGAGGTCTCGCTCGACGACGGCGCGCACTGGAGCCAGGCCCAGAACACCAGTGGCAGCAGCGCATGGACATTGGCGGGGCAGACGCTGCCCGCCAGCGGCACGCTGCAGGTGCGCGTCAGCGATACCGCCGGCAACCACGGTCCCGCCACCGCGCTGGCCTACGTGGTCGACACCGGCGCGCCCAGCGCCGCGCTGCCCGTTGGCGCGGAGCTGGTGGCACCGACCGGCGCCATGTTCGCCTTCACCGTCACGTACGGCGATGCCGCCACCGGCATCGACGCGGCCACGTTCGGCACCGGCAACGTGACCGTGCGCGACCCGCAGGGCAACCTGCTGGCCGTTACCGGCTTCGCCGTCAGCGGCAACGTCGCCACCTACACGGTGCAGGCGCCGGGCGGCAGCTGGGATACCGGCGATGCGGGCGCCTACGCGATCGGCATCGGCGCGCAGCGCGTGCGCGACGTGGCGGGCAACCCCGTCGATGCCGCCACGGCTACCCTCGACGTTACCTTCAGCACGGCCCCCAAGGTGAGCGCGCTGGCGCTGGGTGCCGACACTGGCATCAGCGCGACCGATTTCGTCACGAAGGAGCGCACGCAGACCATCGAGGCCACGTTGCGCCATGCGCTGGCCGCCGGCGACAAGGTGTGGGGCTCGCTGGACAACGGCGCCACGTGGACCGACATCACGGGATCGGTGGACGGCACCGCCGTGCGCTGGCAGGGCGTCACGCTGGCCGATGCCGGCACCATCGTCGTCAAGGCCACCGACAACGCCGGCCAGGACAGCCAGGGCGCGAGCCACGCGTTCCAGCTGATCGCCACGGCACCGACCGTGGCCGCCGCGGACATCGCCTTCGCGGCCGACAGTGGCGCCAGCGCCAACGACTTCGTCACGCGCACGGCCACCCAGAACATGGGCGGCACGCTGGACGGCGTGCTGGCGGCCGGCCAGTTCGTCGAGGTGTCGCTGGACGGCGGTGCGCACTGGGTCAACGCCACGGGCGGCGCCAGTACCTGGACGCTGCACGACCAGACCCTGGCCGGCAGCGGCACCGTGCAGGTGCGCATCGGCGATGTCGCCGGTAACCATGGCGCCGTGCTGGAACAGCGCTATACCATCGATGCCGAAGCGCCGCTGGCCGCGCGTCCCGTGCGCGCCGATGTGCTCGATCCGCGCGGCGCCTTCACGTTCGCCGTCGCCTACGCCGATGCGGGCGGTGCGGGTCTCGATCCAGCGACGTTCGGCACCGGCAACGTGACGGTGCGCGGCGCGCACGGCGCGCTGGCGGTCTCGGGCTACTCGGTGGCCGGTGGCACGGTGACCTATACGGTGGACGCGCCCGCCGGCGGCTGGACCGCGGCGAGCCTGGGCGACTACACCATCGGCATTACCGGCACCGTGCGCGACCTGGCCGGCAACGCCGTCGCGGCCGACGCCAATGCGCTGACGTTCCACGTCGGCGTGCGCCCGACCGCCACGATCACGGTGGCCGACAGCGCGCTGGCGGCCGGCGAGACGACCACGGTGACGATCGCTTTTGACCAGGCGGGCGTGCGCGGCCTGGACCTGGCCGACCTCACGGTGGCGCGCGGCACGCTGTCCGGGCTGACCAGTGCGGGCGACGGCCGCACCTGGACCGCCACCTTGACGCCGGCCGCCGGCACCTGGGCGGACGGGAACACGGTCACGCTGGACCTGGGCGGCGTGATGAGCGCCGACGGCACGATCGTCGCGGGCAGCGTGCGCTCGAACGCCTATGCCGTGCAGACCGGCACGCCGCCGCAGACCGCGACGAATGCGACGATGGACGGCATGCCGGTGCTGGCGCTGACCGGCACCGATCCCGCCACGGGCCTGGCGGTACGCACGATCACCGTGCAGCCGGTGCCGGCGGGCCGCGCGGCCGGCGACCTGGCCGATATCGTGCTGGACGCGGCGGCGGGCAGCCAGAAAGCCAGCTTGAGTGTCGGCCTGCCGGTCGGCGCGGCCCTGCAACTGGGCGGCCCCACGGCGCTGCTCACGCACGAGCAGGCGCTGCTCGACCTGGCGCATCGGCTCGGCACGCCGGCGGCCGATGCCGGCAAGGCCTTCCTGGCCGGGCTGGGGGCCGGACTGCCGGTGCAGACGGCCACGCTGGTTCCGATCGCTTCCTCCGCCGCGCTGCCGCTGACGATCGGGGCCACTGGCAACGCCGCCAGCGCCATCGTGCTGGACGCGCGCCAGCTGGCGGCCGGCGCCACCGTCATGCTCGACAACGTGGACTTCGCCGCCGTCGTCGGCCAGGTCACCCTGCGCGGCGGCGCCGGCGACAACTACGTGGTCGGTGACGATGCCCGCCAGAACCTGTACCTCGGCGCGGGCGACGACGTGCTGCTGGGCGGCGGCGGCGACGACGTCATCGGCAGCGCCGGCGGTAACGATACGCTCGATGGCGGTAGCGGCAACGATGTCGTCATCGGCGGCGTTGGCGACGACCGCCTGGCAGGGGGCAGCGGCGACGACGTGCTGCAGGGCGGGCGCAGCGAGCGCGGTGCCTGGACCTTCACGCTCGATGGCAAGGGCAGCCTGACGGCGCGCCACGAGACGGCCACGTTCGCCCCCGGCCAGCAGGAGAGCGTGGCGTTGGCGGAGCTGAACAAGGCCGCCGCGGGACTGGACTTCCTGCAGGCCTCCGCCACGACGCTGGTCGATATCGCGCTGCTGTATCGGGCCGCGTTCGGCCGCGCCCCCGACCTGGCGGGCCTGAACTTCCACCTGGAGCGGGGCGGCGACATGGCGGCGATCGCGCGCGGCTTTACCGCGTCGGCCGAGTGGCGCGAGTTGGGGCTGGAGCGGCTGGACAACGCGGCGTTCGTGCGCCAGATGTACGAGCAGGTATTGGGCCGCAAGGGCGACCCCGAGGGCCTGGCCTTCTGGGCCGCGCAGCTGGAGGGCGCCACTGGCAAGTTCGTGACGCGCGCCGAAGTGCTGGCCGGCTTCGCGCTCAGCGACGAGGCGCGGGCGCTGCACAAGGGCGGTCTGGCGATCGCCGCGACCAGCGTCACGCTGGAAGACGGCTGGCTCACCGGCAGCGGCAACGACCGCCTGGCCGGTGGTGCCGGCAACGATACGCTGGTCGGCGGCGATGGCATGGACACGGCGGTGTTCGAAGGCAAGCGGGCCGACGCCAGGGTCACGCTGGGCGCCGACGGACTGGTCCACGTCGTCACCGCCACCGGTACGGACACGCTGCGCTCCATCGAGCTGGGCGAGTTCGCGGACGGCACCGTCGACTTGCGCTTCACCCAGGCCAGCGTCGACAAGCTGGCGACCGTCGGCCTGCTGTACCAAGCCGTGCTCGACCGCGCCGGCGACGCGGCCGGCTTCGCCTTCTGGGCGGCGCAGGACGTGCCGGTGGCCCGGCTGGCGGTGGGTTTCGCCGGCTCGACCGAGTTCCAGGCTCGCTATGGCGACATGGACGACGCTGGCTTTGTGCGTGCCTTGTACGCCAATTCCGGCCTCGCGACCAACGCGGCTGGCGGCAGCGCGGCGTGGGTCGACTACCTGCAGACGCACAGCCGTGCCGAGCTGGTAGGCGCTTGGGTAGGGCAAGACGCCGTGCACGATGCGCAGTTTGCAACAGGCGGTCTGTGGCTGGTATGAGGTCCGCCTCTTCCATTGGTAATAGCTATTAATGTGATTGAATTAATTGGCTTTGTTAATCTGTGCTGCGTCCGTAGAATTGCCTTACGTTCACATCACAGAGGAGCAAGCCCCATGAGCCAGCAGATCACGACCGCGTCCGGCATTCCCGTCGCCGACAACCAGAATTCCGCCAGCGCGGGCTCCCGTGGCCCGCTGCTGCTGCAGGACTTCCACCTGATCGAAAAGCTGCAGCACTTCAACCGCGAGCGCATTCCCGAGCGCGTGGTGCACGCCAAGGGTTCGGGCGCCTACGGCAAGTTCACCGTCACGCACGACATCACCCGCTACACCAAGGCCAGGCTGTTCTCGGCCATCGGCAAGGAGACGGAAACCTTCCTGCGCTTCTCCACCGTGGGTGGCGAGAAGGGCAGCGCCGACACGGAACGCGACCCGCGCGGCTTCGCGGTGCGCTTCTACACGGAAGAGGGCAACTGGGACCTGGTCGGCAACAACACGCCCGTTTTCTTCATCAAGGACGGCATCAAGTTCCCCGACTTCATCCACACGCAAAAGCGCCTGGCGCAGTCGAACCTGAAGTCGCCGACCGCGATGTTCGATTTCTGGAGCCGCGCGCCCGAATCCCTGCACCAGGTCACGACCCTGTTCTCCAGCCGCGGCACGCCGGACGGCTACCGCCACATGGACGGCTTCGGCAGCCACACGTTCAGCCTGATCAACGCAGCCGGCGAGCGCGTCTACGTGAAATGGCACTTCAAGACCCAGCAGGGCATCAAGAACCTGACGGCGGCGGACGCGGTGCGCCTGGCGGGCGAAGACCCCGACTACGCCCAGCGCGACTTGTTCGAGGCGATCGCCCGCGGCGATTACCCGCGCTGGACCGTGTACGTGCAGACCGCCACGGAAGGCGAGCTCGCCGCCTGGGAGCAGCGCACCGGCTGGAACCCGTTCGACCTGACCAAGGTGTGGCCGCATGGCGACTTCCCGCTGCAGCAGGTGGGTGTACTGGAACTGAACCGCAATCCGCTCAACTACCACGCCGAAGTGGAGCAGGCCGCGCTGTCGCCGGCCAACGTGGTGCCGGGCATGGGCTACTCGCCGGACAAGATGCTGCAGGCGCGCCTGTTCGCCTACCACGACGCCCAGCTGTACCGCGTCGGCACCAACCACCAGCACCTGCCGGTCAACGCGCCGCGCTGCCCGTTCCACAACCAGCAGCGCGACGGCGCGATGGCGCTGGCCAACGGCGGTGCCGCGCAGAACTACGCTACCGTCGAAGCGGCCGGCAGCAACCCACAAGGACTGGGCCACGGCGAGCCGGCCCTGAACCTGAACGGCCCGGCCGCGCGCTACGACGGCCGCGGCGCCGAGGACGACTACACGCAGGCAGGCAACCTGTTCCGCCTGCTGCCGGCGGACGAAAAGCAGGCGCTGTTCGACAACCTGGCCGGCCCCCTGTCGCAGGTACCGGACGAGATCGTGTTCCGCCAGCTGGGCCACTTCGACCAGGCGGACCCTGCCTACGGCGCCGGCGTGCGCGCCGCGCTGAAGGCCCGCGGCCGCAACGTCGACTGACGCCAGCGGGACACCGGTGCCAGGCACCGGTGTCCCGAATCGGGGACAGCCTCCCGATTTTGCATTCTCGGCATAAAGCGGGGACAATAGCGCATTGTGTTTTGAAGGAACCCGGAACAATGACGATCAAGATCAGCCAGAACTTCGACTCCGGCGCCATCGAGGTGGTGAACGCGAGCGACCCCGCCAACGTCGAACTGAAACTGCGCAGCGACTCGCATGCCGACATCCACCAGTGGTTCCACTTCCGCGTGCAGGGCGCGCGCGGGCAGGCGCTGGCGCTGCGCTTCACCAATGCCGGCCAGGCCACGTATGCCAAGGGATTCGAGGACTACAACGCGGTGGCCAGCTACGACGGCGAGAACTGGTTCCGCGTGCCGACCTCCTTCGACGGCGAGGTGATGACGATCCGCCACACGCCCGACCTGGACAGCGTCTACTACGCCTACTTCGAGCCGTATTCGTGGGAACGCCACCTGCGCCTCTTGGGCGAAGTGGCCGAGAACCCGATCGCGCGCGTGTCGGACCTGGGTTCCACCATCGACGGCCGCGACATGAACCTCGTCACGATCGGTAATCCCCAGGCCGAAAAGAAGATCTGGTTCATCGCGCGCCAGCACCCGGGCGAATCGATGGCCGAATGGTTCGTCGAAGGCCTGATCGACGCGCTGCTGGACGACGCCAACCCGATCGCCCGCAAGCTGCTGCAGCGCTGCGTGTTCCATATCGTGCCGAACATGAACCCGGACGGCTCGGTGCGCGGCAACCTGCGCACCAACGCGGCTGGCGCCAACCTGAACCGCGAATGGATGACGCCGAGCCCCGACCGCTCGCCGGAAGTGCTGTGCGTGAAGGAGAAGATCCACGCGACCGGCGTCGACATGTTCTTCGACATCCACGGTGACGAAGCGCTGCCGTACAACTTCGTGGCCGGCAACGAGATGCTGGAGAAGTTTACGCCCGCGCAGGCCGCGGCGCAGAAGGCCTTCATCGAGCGCTACAAGAACGCCAGCCCGGACTTCCAGGACCAGGTCGGCTACCCGGTCAGCAAGTACAAGGAAGACATGCTGACCCTGGCGTCGAAGTACATCGGCCACCACTTCGGCTGCCTGGCGCTGACCCTGGAGATGCCGTTCAAGGACAACGCCGACCTGCCGGTGCCGCACGTGGGCTGGAACGGCGCGCGCAGCGCGGCGCTGGGCGCGGCCATCCTGCAACCGATCCTGCTGTCGCTGGACGACTGACATGGGCGTCGAAATCGAGCACAAGTTCCTCGTCAAGAGCGACGCCTGGAAGGCGCTGGGCGAGCCGGTGCTGATCCGGCAGGGCTACCTGTCGTCGCACCCGGAGCGTGTGGTGCGCGTGCGCATCTACGGCGACGAGGCATTCATGACGATCAAGTCGAAAGCCGTCGGCATCGCGCGGGGCGAGTGGGAATATCCGCTGCCGCTGGCGGATGCGCAGGAATTCCTCGACCGGCTGTGCGAGCAGCCCATCATCGAGAAATACCGCCGTCGTATCGAGCATGCCGGCTTCACGTGGGAAGTGGACGAGTTCCTGGGCGTGAACGCGGGCCTGGTCGTGGCCGAGATCGAAGTCCCGGCCGAGGGGCAGGCGTTCGACAAGCCGGACTGGCTAGGCGACGAGGTCAGCGACGATCCGCGCTACCTCAATTCGAACCTGATCAGCCGGCCTTTCTCGACCTGGTAAGCGCCAGCCTGACGACAGCAAGCCCCGCCGCAGCGGGGCTTTTTTCATGGCGATCGCCTCAACGCTTCTCGGCGGCGCTGCCGGTGGTGCCGGCCTTGTCGGACGCTCCCGAGCTGGACATATTGGTCGTGCCCGTGCGCGTCTTGCCCGAGGCAGGCTTGCCTGTGGCATCGCCCGTGGTGCCGGCTTTGTCCGACGCGCCGGAGCTGGACATATTGGTCGTGCCGGTCGTGGCCGAGCCGCCCGTGCCCGACATGTCCGACGCGCCCGAGGTGCCCGTGGTGCCACCTGTGGTGCCCGCTTTATCCGATGCGCCCGAGTTCGACATATTCGTCGTGCCGGACTGCTTGGACTTGTTGCGGGCGTGCTTCTTGCCGGTCTGCTGGGTGCTGGAGGTGTCGGTGGCGCTGGACGTGTCCTGCGACACCGTGGCCGGCGCGCCGCTGGCGCCGCTGGTCTGCGCCAGGGCGAAGGTGGACATGGTGGCAAGGATGGCTGCTGCGATCATCGATTTACGCATGACGAATACTCCTGTAGTGGTGGACGCTGAGCGGTCGATCGACCGCGAACGGCAAGCTTACCGGCAGCTTGACGTCAGCCACATCAGCGCGCGTAGCCACAGGTGGTGGGACGGCGCCTACAGTAGGTCCGTTTTGTAACGAAGCTTGTATCAGGGTAAGCGTGGTAGGACTCGTCCCACTTGCCGAAGATCAGTACGCCTATGCAATACCGAAGCACTGGTGTTTAATCTGTACCCAGGGCGAGAAAGAAATGCCGAGATAAAAAATTAAAACCGTCGACATAAGGAGATGACCATGCGCGTTTCACCATTCACGGCGGCTTCGGCCACGGCAGCATTCCTGATTACCATCATTGCCGGCGCCGGCCAGGCACAGACGGCGATGGACGCGCTGAAAAACAAGCCAGGCAGCGTCGGTCTGCAGCCGACGCAGGCCAACAGCGACAAGAACGCCCGCAAGGAAGCCGAGCGCAAGGACAGCCCGCGCTCGCTGAACGTCACGGGCAATGCCGATAGCAAGAACGGCGGTGCCAGCGGCGACACGGGCGCGGCAGGGGAGACGGGCAGCTCGAAGCCGTCGCACTCGGCCTTGGGCGGCACGGCGCAGCGCGCCGGCAAGGACAGCAATTCGCAGGCCGATACCTCCGGCCAGGGCTCGGCCAAGGCCAACAGCCGCAATTCGACCAACAGCAATGGTACGCAGGGGCGCAGCAATATGACGCACTGAACGGCTGGGGTCTGTCCCCTTGGGGACTGACCCCGAAGTTGCTCGTCAGGCACCATAAACACAGCAAACTTCGGGGTCAGTCCCTTGCAGGGACAGACCCCAAAAAAACCTCGCCGCGGCGAGGTTTTTTCATGCATCAGTGGAAGTGCTCGGTCCCGGCCGGCGCGTCTTCCGGCATCTCGGCATGCACCAGCTCGCCAGAAGGATCGGCGAACAAAGGGGCGCCGCAGTCGTCGCAATATTCCGCCACGTAGCGCTCGCCCAGCTTCTTGATGACGGAAACGCCGGCAGCGTTCAGGTGCTCGACGATTTCCTCGACCGGCGTGCGCGGCTGCAGCAGGTTCGCCAGGCCGCCCGCCAGCGGGCCTTCCGGCGGCGTGCCTTCCTCGTCTTCCTGGCCGTACAGCGGCCATACCACGCCATAGATCACGTCGCTGTCGGAACGGCGCGTGAAGGCCACCCGGTATTCGTCGATCTGGCCTTCGGCCGCTTCCTCGCCGAAGCCGGCGATGACGGCGCGCAGTTCCGACGGCTCGCACGCCAGCGTGTGCGTCAGGTAGTGCACGGCCGCGCGGATCGAGACCGGGCGGATCAGCTTGTCCGCCTCGCGGCAGGCCATGTAATAGGCTTCCGGCAGCAGCAGCTCGATGCCGCAGCCCGGCAGCAGGCGCGCCACCGTCGGCTGGGCCTGCGTGCGCCAGGCTTCCAGCGCGTTGCGGCGTTCATCGGCCTGGTGCAGGTGCGCGCCCGGCATCTGCCAGCGGAACAGCGCTTCGCCATGCGGCGCCACGACGGCGGCGATCAGGTAGCGCGTGTCGGCCAGGAAGGGCGCCGTTTCCGGCGGCTTTACGTCCGTTTTGACCGCCACGCCCTTGATGGCCGCCTGCGCCAGCTTGTTCATCTTGGCATACGTCTCCGCATGGGTGCGCGGCAGCTGGTCGATCGAAAACAGGTTCGACGCCATCGCCATCTTTGTACCATCGGCCAGCAGGTGGGCGGAGAAGTGGGCGGACAGCGTGTTCAGCACGTCTGCCGGGATCGGGCCGGACGCGATCGAATAGCGGGTCCAGGCCAGGATCGGCGCGGCCACCAGCAGCACGTCGTACTGGGCGGTGCTGCCGTCGCTATCGACGCTGATCGTAGCCGACTCGCTGACGGCCTCGACGCTGTCCATCAGCACGTCATAGGCGGCCAGGTCGGCGGAAAACAGGCTGTTGAGGGCGGCGTCGACGGTGTCCTGGTGGCCCGTCTTCAAGAGCTTGTGCAGCTGGCTGTCGAGCGCGCGTTCCCAGCTGCGCTCTTCGAGGCGGCTGGCGGATTGGCCGACGGCCTGGGCGAGGGTGGAGAGGCGCTGGCTGTCGGCGGACAATTTGTTGGATGAATCTTTGGATGGGCGACGCATAGCGCTTAAGAATCTCGGTCAGTGTAAAAATCTTATCAAGCGTATTGTAGTTGATTCGCCGGAATCTGGTGATCCCCATAAAAATAGGGACAGACCCCATTTTCCAGGAAATGTTGCCTGAAAAATGGGGTCTGTCCCTATTTCGCCAGTTTCGCTACGTCAGCGGTGAAAACCAGGGACAGTCCCCGTTCGGGGACAGTCCCTAACCTCACGCGTCAGCGCTTAGGCGGCCAGCAGCTGGCGCAGCACGAATGGCAGGATGCCGCCGTGCTTGTAGTAGTCCACTTCGATCGGCGTGTCGATGCGCAGCAGGACCTTGACTTCCTGCTTGCTGCCGTCTTCGCGCTTGATCACCAGCGTGACGATCTGCTGCGGCTTGATCTCGCCTTCCAGGCCGACCAGGTCGTAGGTTTCCTTGCCGGTGATGCCCAGCGATTCGACGCTGTCGTTGCCGATGAACTGCAGCGGCAGCACGCCCATGCCGACCAGGTTGGAACGGTGGATACGCTCGAACGAACGCACCAGCACGGCCTTCACGCCCAGCAGTTGCGTACCTTTCGCCGCCCAGTCGCGCGACGAGCCGGTGCCGTACTCTTCGCCGCCGAACACGATGGTCGGGGTGCCTTCGGCCACGTACTTCATGGCCGCGTCGTAGATCGACATCTGTTCGCCGGACGGCTGGTGGATCGTGATGCCGCCTTCGACTGCGGAACCGTCGGCCTTCGGTGGGATCATCTTGTTCTTGATCCGCACGTTGGCGAAGGTGCCGCGCATCATGATCTCGTGGTTGCCGCGGCGCGAGCCGTACGAGTTGAAGTCGGCCTTCAGCACGCCGTTGTCCTTCAGCCATTTACCGGCCGGGCCGTCTTCCTTGATCGAGCCGGCCGGGGAGATGTGGTCGGTCGTGATCGAGTCGCCGAACACGCCCAGGGCGCGCGCGTTGCTGATGCCGGTGGCGGCGGCCTTCGGCGTCATTTCGAAGCCGTCGAAGAACGGCGGTTCGGCGATGTAGGTCGAGTCAGGCCAGTTGTAGACCTGGCCTTCGGTCGACGACACGGCTTCCCACAGCTTGCCCGGGTTGCCCTTGACCTGCGCGTAGTTCTCCTTGAAGACCTTGGAGTTCATCGCGAACTTCATCAGCTTGTTGATCTCTTCCGAGGTCGGCCAGATGTCGCCCAGGTAGACATCCTTGCCGTTCTTGCCCTTGCCGACCGGTTCGGTCATCAGGTCGCGCGTCACGTTGCCGGCGATGGCGTAGGCCACGACCAGCGGCGGCGAGGCCAGGAAGTTCGAACGGATGTTCGGGTGGATACGCGCTTCGAAGTTGCGGTTACCGGACAGCACGGCGGCGGCCACGATGTCGTTGGTCTGGATCGCCGCGTTCAGTTCCGGCGTCAGGTCGCCCGCATTGCCGATGCAGGTGGTGCAGCCGTAGGCGGTCACGCCAAAGCCCAGCTTTTCCAGGTACGGCAAGAGGCCGGCGGCCGTCAGGTATTCCGTCACGACGCGCGAGCCAGGGGCCAGCGAGGTCTTGATGTGCGGTGCCACGGTCAGGCCGGCTTCGACGGCCTTCTTGGCCAGCAGGCCGGCGGCCAGCAGCACGCTCGGGTTGGACGTGTTGGTGCACGAGGTGATGGCGGCGATCAGCACGTCGCCGTTCTTCACCTGCACGCCGTTGCTGGTTTCGTAGGTGGTGTTCAGGTCCAGCGGGTTCTTGTTGAAGCCGTTCTGCGTGGTCGGCTTCGAGAACAGGTCGGTGAACGTCGACTTGACGTTGCCGATCTCGATACGGTCCTGCGGACGCTTCGGGCCGGCCAGCGACGGGGTTACGGTAGCCAGGTCCAGGTGCAGTTCGCGCGTGAAGTCGATCTCGCCTTCCTTCGGAATGCCGTACATGCCCTGGGCCTTGAAGTAGGCCTGGAACGCGGCGATTTCTTCCTTGGTGCGGCCGGTGCCTTCGAAGTACTCGATGGTCTTGTCGTCGACCGGGAAGAAGCCCATCGTGGCGCCGTATTCCGGTGCCATGTTGGCGATGGTGGCGCGGTCGGTCACGGTCAGCGATTCGGTGCCTTCGCCGAAGAACTCGACGAACTTGCCGACGACCTTCTCTTTACGCAGCATCTCGGTGATGGTCAGCACCAGGTCGGTCGCGGTGCAGCCTTCGCGCAGCTTGCCGGTCAGGTTGACGCCGATCACGTCCGGGGTCAGGAAGTACACGGGCTGGCCCAGCATGCCGGCTTCCGCCTCGATACCGCCCACGCCCCAGCCGACCACGCCGATGCCGTTGATCATGGTGGTGTGCGAGTCGGTGCCGACCAGCGAGTCAGGGTAGTACACGCCGCCGTTGTTGTGCACGCCGCGTGCCAGGTATTCCAGGTTGACCTGGTGGACGATGCCGAAGCCCGGTGGCACGACGCCGAACGTGTCGAAGGCCTGCATGCCCCACTTCATGAACTGGTAGCGCTCGTTGTTGCGCGAGAATTCCAGCTTCATGTTCAGTTCCAGCGCCTTCGGCTCGCGGAAGTGGTCGATCGTCACGGAGTGGTCGACGACCAGGTCGACCGGCACCAGTGGCTCGATCTTCTTCGGGTTGGCGCCCATCTTGTAGGCGACGTTGCGCATCGCGGCCAGGTCGGCCAGCAGCGGCACGCCGGTGAAGTCCTGCAGCACGACGCGGGCGACGACGAACGGGATCTCGTCGGTACGCTCGGCGGTGGCGCCCCAGTTGGCCACCTGCTTCACATGCTCTTCGGTGACTTTCTTGCCGTCGCAGTTACGCAGCACGGACTCCAGCACCACGCGGATCGACACCGGCAGGCGGGAGATTTTGGCGCCCAGGGCCTGTTCCAGCGCGGGCAGCGAGTACAGCTTGCCCTTTGTCTTGCCCGAAATCGGGAAATCCTTGAGCGTGTTGAATGTGTTGTGCGGCATGACCTCTCCTTCAGGTGGGTATCTTCGGCAAGCCGGCCCGTCGCCACGGTGGCCGCTTGCCGTCATTGGGTAAAACGCGAAACTACGGTAGTGCTAATAATCTGTGCCAATATCGCGGCGGACGTCAGCCCTGCGGCGTGGCTGCCGCGCCATGGCCTGCGGCGGGCGCCGTCGCTGGCGTCGCCGTGGGCACGGCCGGCGCCTCGGCGGCCGGGGCCGGCAGCGGCGCCGGCATGTTCTGCTCATCGTTCTTGCATTCGTTGGCCAGCTGGCGGTTCTGCTTCGAATCGAGCAGCATCGCCTTGGCCGGGATGCCGATCCAGATCAGGCCGAACGCCTTGTTCTCGAAGCGCTGCGCGCCCGTCGTCGTGGCCACGCGGGTCAGGCGGTGCAGGCGCTTCTTCCAGCGCAGCGCGATATGGCCGTCGTCGGTGGCGTTCTGGTAGACCGTGACCTTGTTGCCGAGTTCACAGTGGAAGTCGGTGACGGCGGTGCCGGCGATATCGGGTTCGTCGGCTTCCGGATCGGCTTCCTTCGGCGCGGCGGCCTTGGCGGCCTTGGCCTTGGATTCCTTCGACTTCGACGATTTCTTCTTGGCTTCCGCCTTCGGCTTCGCGGGTTCGGCGGCGGCGGACATGGCGGGAACGGCGGACGCCAGGGCCAGCGCGAGCGTGGCGGCGATCAGTTTGGAGATGGACATTACTTGGTTTCCGTTGCGGTTGGTTTCGGGTCCAGCAGTGCCGCGGCCGGTTCCGGCAGCGTCAGGCCCGCGAGGCGGGCACGCTGCAGAACCGTCCAATAGTATCGGTAGCTGGCGCGGTCGTGCAAGCGGCCGTGCTGGTTGATCGGGCCCCACTGCACCTTCTGAGCTTCGGCCAGGATCGCCGCCGCCTCGTTGACCTCGGACAGGCGCGGCGTGAACGCCTTGACGATCGGCTTGATCTGGCTGGGGTGGATGCTCCACATGCGGGTGTAGCCGAATTCGGCGGCGGCGCGCTGGGCGTCCGTCGCCACCACGGCCGAGTCCTTGATCTCGGTCGTCACGTTGTGCGACGGTACCTTGCCGTAGGCATGGCAGGCCGCCGCGATCTCCAGCTTGGCGCGCACCACCAGCGGGTGCACGAACTGGTTCGGCGTGCGCATCGCATTGGCCGGGATGGCGCCGTAGTGGCTGGAGACGAAGTCCATGATGCCGAACGACAGGCACTCGACCTGGGGCAGGGCGGCGATGGCGAACACGCTGCGCAGCGCGCCGTGCGTCTCGATCAGCACGTGCACGGGCAGGTTCTGGCGGCCGGCCTTGTGGGCATGCACGTTGACGGTCTCGATGGCGCGCATCACGTCCTGCACGCTGTCCGCCTTGGGCAGCACGATGTAGGCGACGTTGTCGGCCGCCTGGCCGACGATGATCTCGACGTCGCGCGCGAAATGCGGGCTGGCCACGTCGTGCACGCGCGCGCCGATGCGCTTGTGGGTATTGCCGGCGTCGTTCAGCAGCCCGGCCACGAGGCGCGCATGCGCTTCCTCGTTGCCGGCCGCGGCGCCGTCCTCGCAGTCGAACGTGATGTCGAACACGGGACCAAGCTCTTGTTGCAGGGCCATCGATTTGCGCATCAGCTTTTCCGAACCTGCGTAATGGTCGCAGGCTGGCAAGAGCAGCGGCTGGCGTTCGCCCTGGAATAAAACCTCGGATGGGTGCATCGTAGTCGGATACGTGGTCTGGAGACGATAACGCCGCGCGGCCCTCAAGGCAGCGCGGCGAACGCGATGGAACCGCTAGGGTTCCATGACGAAGAGGATTACGGCAGCAGGTGCTTGACGCCTTCGCGCTCTTCGGTCAGTTCCTTCAGCGTCAGGTTGATGCGCTCTTGCGAGAACGCGTCGACTTCCAGGCCCTGGACGATCTTGTATTCGCCGTTTTCGGTGGTGACCGGGAAGCCGAACATGATGCCTTCAGGGATGCCGTAGGAACCGTCGGACGGTACGCCCATCGTGGTCCACTTGCCGTTGGTGCCCAGCACCCAGTCGCGCACGTGGTCGATGGCGGCGTTGGCGGCCGAAGCGGCCGACGACAGGCCGCGCGCCTCGATGATGGCGGCGCCGCGCTTGCCGACGGTCGGCAGGAAGGTGTTGGCGTTCCATTCCTGGTCGTTGATCATGTCCTTGACCGACTGGCCGTCGATCGTGGCGAAGCGGTAGTCGGCGTACATCGTCGGCGAGTGGTTGCCCCACACGGTCAGCTTCTCGATGTCCTTGACGGCCTTGCCGGTCTTGGCGGCGATCTGCGACAGGGCGCGGTTGTGGTCCAGGCGCAGCATCGCGGTGAAGTTCTTGGCCGGCAGCGAAGGTGCCGATTTCATGGCGATGTAGGCGTTGGTGTTGGCCGGGTTGCCGACCACCAGCACTTTCACGTTGCGCGAAGCGACGGCGTCCAGCGCCTTGCCCTGCACCGTGAAGATCTGCGCGTTCGCTTCCAGCAGGTCCTTGCGTTCCATGCCCGGGCCACGTGGACGGGCGCCGACCAGCAGGGCGACGTCGGCATCCTTGAAGGCGGTCATCGGGTCGCTGTGCGCGGTCATGCCGGCCAGCAGCGGGAAGGCGCAGTCGTCGATCTCCATCATGACGCCCTTCAGCGCCTTTTGCGCTTTTTCGTCAGGGATTTCAAGCAGTTGCAGGATGACCGGCTGGTCTTTGCCCAGCATGTCGCCGTTGGCGATGCGGAACAGCAGGGAATAGCCGATCTGGCCGGCGGCGCCGGTGACGGCAACACGCATTGGGGTTTTAGCCATGGTGAATCTCCAAAGTGGAATAAAAAACGAAGCTGACTGCGCCGACGCCGTGCCCGCTCATCCGCCAGGCCCGGTGTCCCGATACATAAAACAGCAATGATACCAAATTAGCCCTGTGCGAGGCTTCGCTTTCGCGGGGTAATTGCGGCACTGCCACTGCCGCGTGAGCATCGATCCGCAATGCCCATCTGCCATGCCTGTCCTGTGCGAATGACCGTAAAAGGGCGCGCCAGGGCCGGCACCGGGGGCGAGTGTAGGCTTCGTGCTGCCTTCTGTCAATCATATCTTATGTCTTATATAAGACATATAACTTGCTGGGTTATTACTGGACGGAGAGGGGCTTTTGTGGTGAAATCGTGGTCTATGAATCCCGTCACGCCCAACCAGACCAGTCCAGGCAGCACAGCAAATGCGCCGGCTGCGCCGGCCACGGGCGCGACGGCCGCCGCCCCTGCCGGCACCGCCGCGCCCGCGCCGGCATCTTCCTCAGGCAGCGCCGCCCAGGCCGTCGCTTCGCCCACGTTCTCGCCGCTGTACCAGCAGATCAAGGCGCTGATCACGCAGAGCCTGCAGTCCGGCGAGTGGAAGCCGGGCGAGATGATCCCCAGCGAGGTCGAGCTGGCCAACCGCTATAAAGTCAGCCAGGGCACCGTGCGCAAGGCGATCGACGAGCTGGCGGCCGACAACCTGGTCATGCGCCGCCAGGGCAAGGGCACGTTCGTGTCCACCCACCACGAGGCGCGCGCCCACATCCGTTTCCTGCGCCTGCGCCCGGACGAGGGCGTGCCCCATTATCCCGAGAGCCGCTTCCTGGAAGTCAAGCGCCTGCGCGCCCCGGCGGACGTGGCCCGGCTGCTGGAACTGAAGTCCGGCGACGCCATCATCTATATCAAGCGGGTGCAGTCGTTCGACGGCATCCCCACGATCATCGAGGAACAATGGCTGCCGGGCCAGCTGTTCAAGGGCCTGACGGCTGAGCGCCTGTCCGAGTACAAGGGGCCGATGTACGGCCTGTTCGAATCCGAGTTCGGCACCCGCATGATCCGCGCCGACGAGAAGGTGCGCGCCGTGGTGGCCGGGGCGGAGGATGCCGCGCTGCTGGGCGTCGATGCCGGCACGCCGCTGCTGTCGGCCGAGCGGGTCTCGTTCACCTACGGCGACAAGCCGGTCGAGCTGCGCCGCGGCCTGTACCTGACCACCCGTCACCATTACCAGAACGACCTGAACTAGCGAAAGCGTGTAGAAAGACGGTGACCCGCGTCCAGGAATTGGGCGGCGCAACATAAATTTGGTTATATGTAACAATAGATATTGGTCGATGCTGCGAAATAGGCGAAAATCGCTGTCTTGGCAATTGCAGAGCACTGCAACATCGCCGCACACCGACACCGCGGTTCATTAAATAGCAAAAGTAAAAGGGAGGTTTGTCATGTCTGAAGCCGTCAGGGAAGCACCGCGCAAGCAACGGCGAGAAATCCGTAACATCCATATTACGGAGCTGGTCAACTATCGCCAGCCGTTCTCCGCCATTGTGTCCATCATGCACCGCGTCAGCGGCTTCCTGATGTTCGCGCTGCTGCCGTTCATCCTGTATCTGCTGCAGGAAAGCATCCGTTCCGAAATCTCCTTCGCCCACTTCCAGGGCATCGCCTCGCACCCGTTCTCGAAACTGGTCATCCTGGCCCTGGTCTGGGGCTACATGCACCACTTCTGCGCCGGCATCCGCCACCTGGTCATGGACACCCACATCGGCCTGGACAAGGGTTCGGCCCGCAAGAGCGCGATCATCGTGCTGGTCATCACCTGGGCGGTCGTCATCCTGGTTGCCCTGAAACTGTTCGGAGTATTCTAAGAAATGAAAAACAATATCGGATCGAAGCGCCTCGTGGTGGGCGCCGGCTACGGCCTGGGCGAATTCCTGGCGCAGCGCGCCACCGCCGTCGTGATGGTGGTGTACACCGTCGTGCTGCTGGTCTCCTTCCTGACCGGCAGTAACTTCACCTATGAAGGCTGGGCCGGCCTGTTCGCCCAGACCTGGTTCAAGCTGTTCACGCTGGCCACCCTGATCGGCCTGTTCTACCACGCCTGGATCGGCGTCGTCAGCATCTACCAGGATTACATCAAGAACATCGCCGTTCGTTTCATCCTGCATACCGCCTCCGCCATGTGGCTGGTGGCTTGCGCCGTCTGGTCGGTGCAGATACTCTGGAGTGTTTAAATCGTGGCAGCTATCAAATCTGCAATCCCTGTCCGCCGCTTCGACGCGGTGATCGTTGGCGCCGGCGGTTCCGGCATGCGCGCTTCCCTGCAACTGGCGGAAGCCGGCCTGAACGTGGCCGTGCTGTCCAAGGTGTTCCCGACCCGCTCCCACACCGTGGCGGCGCAGGGCGGCATCGGCGCCTCGCTGGGCAATATGGCGGAAGACAACTGGTTCTGGCACATGTTCGACACCGTCAAGGGCGGCGACTACCTGGGCGACCAGGATGCGATCGAATTCATGTGCCGCGAAGCACCGAAGGTCGTGTACGAGCTGGAACACTTCGGCATGCCGTTCGACCGTAACCCGGACGGCACCATCTACCAGCGTCCGTTCGGCGGCCATACCGCCAACTTCGGCGAGAAAGCCGTGCAGCGCGCCTGCGCCGCGGCCGACCGTACCGGCCACGCGCTGCTGCACACCCTGTATCAGCGTAATGTCCGCGCCCGCACCCACTTCTTCGTCGAGTGGATGGCGCTGGACCTGATCCGCGACGCCGACGGCGACGTGCTGGGCGTGGTCGCCCTGGAAATGGAAACGGGCGAAGTCATGATGCTGCAGGCGAAGACGACGATCTTCGCCACCGGCGGTGCCGGCCGCATCTTCGCCGCCTCCACCAACGCGTTCATCAACACCGGCGACGGCATGGGCATGGCGGCACGCGCCGGCCTGCCGCTGCAGGACATGGAATTCTGGCAGTTCCACCCGACCGGCGTGTCCGGCGCGGGCGTCCTGATCACGGAAGGCGTGCGCGGCGAGGGCGGTATCCTGATCAACTCGCAAGGCGAGCGCTTCATGGAGCGCTACGCGCCGACGCTGAAGGACCTGGCGCCGCGCGACTTCGTGTCCCGTTCGATGGACCAGGAGATCAAGGAAGGCCGCGGCTGCGGTCCGAACAAGGACCACGTACTGCTGGACCTGCGCCACATCGGCAAGGACACCATCGAGAAGCGCCTGCCGTCGATCCTGGAGATCGGCCACAAGTTCGCCAACGTCGATGCGACCAAGGAACCGATCCCGGTCGTGCCGACGATTCACTACCAGATGGGCGGTATCCCGACCAATATCCACGGCCAGGTCGTGACCCCTGCGGGCGACGGCACTCAGAAGATCGTCAATGGCCTGTACGCGATCGGCGAGTGCGCCTGCGTCTCGGTGCACGGCGCCAACCGCCTGGGCACCAACTCGCTGCTGGACCTGGTGGTGTTCGGCCGCGCGGCCGGCAACCACGTCGTCGCGCAGAAGCTGGCACCGAAGGAGCACAAGAACCTGCCGGCCGACGCCGCCGACTTCGCGCTGGACCGCCTGAACCGCCTGGAAACCTCGACCGGTTCCGAGAAGGTGCAGGGCGTGGCCAACGACATCCGCGCCACGATGCAGAAATACTGCGGCGTGTTCCGTACCGACGACCTGCTGAAGCAAGGCTTCCAGGAGATCATGAAGCTGGACGAGCGCCGCAAGCACGTGTCGTTCAAGGACAAGTCGAAGGTCTTCAACACCGCCCGCGTGGAAGCGCTGGAGCTGGACAACCTGATCGAGACGGCCAAGGCCACGATCACGTCCGCCGTGGCGCGCAAGGAATCGCGCGGCGCCCACGCGCACAGCGATTTCCCGAACCGCGACGACGACAACTGGATGAAGCACACGCTGTGGTTCTCCGAAGGCAACCGCCTGGAGTACAAGCCTGTCGTCACCAAACCGCTGACGGTCGAAACCTTCAAGCCAAAAGCACGTACTTTCTAAGCAAGGGCCTCACAGAAAATGGCACGCACTCTCAAATTCAAGATTTACCGCTACGATCCGGACAAGGATACCAAGCCGTACATGCAGGACCTGACCGTCGAGCTGAAGGACACCGACAAGATGCTGCTGGACGCCCTGCAGCGCATCAAGTCCGACGTGGACGACTCGCTGGCCCTGCGCCGCTCGTGCCGCGAAGGCGTGTGCGGTTCGGACGCGATGAACATCAACGGCAAGAACGGCCTGGCCTGCACCACCAACCTGAACGAGCTGACCGAGCCGATCGTGCTGCGTCCGCTGCCTGGCCTGCCGGTGATTCGCGACCTGATCGTCGACATGACGCAGTTCTTCAAGCAGTACGACTCGATCAAGCCGTTCCTGATCAACGACTCGATCCCGCCGGAGAAAGAGCGCCTGCAGAGCCCCGCCGAGCGCGAAGAACTGGACGGCCTGTACGAGTGCATCCTGTGCGCGTGCTGCTCCACGTCGTGCCCGTCGTTCTGGTGGAACCCGGACAAGTTCGTCGGTCCCGCAGGCCTGTTGCAGGCGTACCGCTTCATCGCCGACTCGCGCGACGAAGCGACCAACCAGCGCCTGGACAACCTGGAAGACCCGTACCGCCTGTTCCGCTGCCACTCCATCATGAACTGCGTGGACGTCTGCCCGAAAGGCCTGAACCCGAACAAGGCCATCGGCAAGATCAAGGAACTGATGGTCCGTCGCGCCATCTGATATGAGCGCCGCGATGTCACCAGAAACCAACCGTGAACATCAGGCGGACCCCGCCAACCGTGCCCGCCTGCGTTGGCGGGCACGGCGCGGCCTGCTGGAAAACGACCTGATACTGACCCGTTTTCTGGATGCGCACGAAACGGAATTGACTGACGAGGAAGTGGACGCGTTCACGCGGCTCCTCGACTTGTCGGACAATGCGCTGATGGATCTGGTCCTGGCGCGCAGCGAGCCACAAGGCGAGATCGACCTGCCGCACGTGCATGCACTGCTGGCCCGCCTGCGCCGCGCCTGATTTTTTTTAAATGCCGCACCTCTCCAGGAAGGAAGAGCCCATGAATATCTCTGAAAACAAAGCCACTCTGTCGTTCTCCGACGGCAGCCCGTCGGTCGAATTCCCGATCTACAAGGGTACCGTCGGCCCGGACGTCATCGACATCCGCAAGCTGTACGGCGGCACCGGCAAGTTCACGTACGACCCGGGCTTCATGTCCACCGCGTCGTGCAATTCGTCGATCACCTACATCGACGGCGACAAGGGCGAGCTGCAATACCGCGGCTACCCGATCGAGCAGCTGGCCGTGAACGCCGACTTCATGGAAACCTGCTACCTGCTGCTGAACGGCGAACTGCCGACCGAAGCGCAGAAGTCCGCCTTCGTCGACACCGTCACCAAGCACACGATGGTGCACGAGCAGATGCAGTTCTTCTTCCGTGGCTTCCGCCGCGACGCGCACCCGATGTCGGTGCTGGTCGGTACCGTCGGCGCGCTGGCGTCGTTCTACCACGACTCGCTGGACATCAACGATGCCAAGCAGCGCGAGATCTCGGCGATCCGCCTGATCGCCAAGATGCCGACCCTGGTCGCGATGGCATACAAGTACTCGATCGGCCAGCCGTTCATGTACCCGCGCAACGACCTGTCGTACAGCGCCAACTTCATGCGCATGATGTTCGGTAACCCATGCGAAGAGTACAAGGTCAACGACGTGCTGGTGCGCGCGCTGGACCGCATCCTGATCCTGCACGCCGACCACGAGCAGAACGCGTCGACGTCGACGGTGCGCCTGGCCGGTTCGTCGGGCGCCAACCCGTTCGCCTGTATCGCTGCCGGTATCGCCTGCCTGTGGGGCCCTGCCCACGGCGGCGCCAACGAAGCGGCACTGACGATGCTCAAGGAAATCGGCTCGGTCGACAACATCCCGGCCTTCATCGAGAAGGTCAAGGACAAGAACTCCGGCGTGAAGCTGATGGGCTTCGGTCACCGCGTGTACAAGAACTTCGACCCACGTGCGAAGCTGATGCGCGAAACCTGCCACGAGGTGCTGGAAGAGCTGGGCCTGCAGGACGACCCGCTGTTCAAGCTGGCGATGGAACTGGAAAAGATCGCGCTGAACGACGAGTACTTCGTCTCGCGCAAGCTGTACCCGAACGTCGACTTCTACTCGGGCATCGTGCAGTCGGCCCTGGGCATCCCGGTCTCGCTGTTCACCGGTATCTTCGCGATGGCCCGCACCATCGGCTGGATCGCCCAGTGGAACGAGATGATCGCCGATCCGGAACAGAAGATCGGCCGTCCACGCCAGCTGTTCGTCGGCGCCACCACGCGCGACGTGCCGCCGCTGAAGGATCGCAAGTAATCCTTGCGGCTTCGGGTGGAATGAAAAAAGCGGACCTTCGGGTCCGCTTTTTTTATCGTTGGCGCAGTGCCAAACCCACCAGGGGTTCGCGCCGGCCGTCAGTTGAAATGGGGAGAGCGGTCGAACATGACCGGAAATGATCTGATGGTGTTTTTTGAGCGGCACCTGCTGCTGGTCTTCGTGACCGGCGCCGTGTCGCTGCTGGTGCTGCTGGTACTGAAAATGCTGCGCGTCGATCCGCGCAACAGGGCGCGCGTCGTTGCCCAGGTGCCGAACGTGCTGTTCGGAGCCGCCGTGCTGGCGATTGTTGGATTTGGCTTGTACTTCAGCTGAGGGGTCACGAACAAAGGCAAGTGATGCCGCATGCCGATCCGCTTAGGGTCTGTCCCCCTTGCGGGGACTGACCCTGAAGTTTGTCATCAACGAACACGCAACGCTGAAGAACTTCGGGGTCAGTCCCTGTACAGGGACAGACCCCAGCGGAACGGCCTTCGACATGCCTTCCTCGCTTCAGTGGCCAGATACCTGGGGTTCGTTGCGGCCTTGGGCCGCTACCGCCACCTTTGCCAGCACGTCGTCCAGCTGCGCCGGTTTCAAGATATGCTCGTCGAAGCCGGCCGCCCGCGAGGCAGCCAGGTCGCCCGGCTGGCCGTAACCCGTCAGCGCGATCAGGCGCTTGTGCGCCATGGCGGGCATGGCGCGCAGGCGCCGCGCCGTTTCGTAGCCGTCGATGCCGGGCAGGCCGATGTCGAGCATGACGACGTCCGGCGTCAGCGTCGCGGCCTGCAGCAGGGCGCTTTCGCCGTCGGCCGCCGTGTCCACCTCGTAGCCGTGCAACGACAACAGCGTTGCCATCAATTCGCGCGCGTCGGCGTTGTCGTCGACGATCAGCACGCGGCGGCTCACCGCTGGCTCGACCGCGGCCGGTGCGGCCAGGGCGGGTGTCGTGGCAACGGCGGGCGTGGCCAGCGCCAGTTCCACCGTAAAGCGGCTGCCCCGGTCCGGACCGTCGCTGTGCGCGGCGATGCTGCCGCCATGCAGCTCGACGATGCGGCGCGCCAAGGTCAGGCCGATGCCCAGGCCGCCATCGGAACGGTCCAGCGAGCGCGGCAGTTGGGTGAACAGGCCGAACACGGCATCGAGCATGTCGGCCGGGATGCCGGCGCCGGAGTCCGTGACGGTGATGACGGCCGTGCCGTCGTCGACGCTGGCCGCGATACCGACGCTGCCGCCATTGGGCGTGTACTTGGCGGCGTTGTGCAGCAGGTTGCCGAACACCTGGGCCAGGCGGGTGCCGTCGGCCAGCACCTTGACGCCGCGGCCAGGCAGGGTGACCGTCAGCGCATGGCCGCGCTGGTCGATCAGCGGGCGAGCCTGCTCGACGGCCATGTCGACGATGTCCGCCAGCGCCGTTTCCTGCAGGTTGACCTGGATATGGCCTTGCGTGATGCGGGCCACGTCCAGCAGGTCGTCGACGAGGCGCGTCAGGTGCCCGACCTGGCGGGTCAGGATCGTCGAGCTGTCGGCAATGGGCGAACCGGCTGGCGCCAGCGCGCGGATCACGTCCGCCGCCGAGCGGATCGGCGCCAGCGGATTGCGCAGCTCGTGGCCCAGCATGGCCAGGAACTCGTCGCGCGCCCGCACGGCCGCGTTCAGCGCGGCGGTGCGCGACTCGACCCGGTCCTCCAGTTCCGCGTTCAGCCGCACCAGCTCTTCCTTCGCCAGCTTCAGCGACGAGCTTTCCAGCACTTCCCAGGCGCCGTCGCGGCGGGTCAGCGCGAACTCGTGGTGGCGGCAGACGTCGATCACATCCTCCGCGCTGCATGTCTCCATGCAATAGGTACACAACGCCACCAGGTTGTAGTGGCGGAAGGCACCGTTGACCTTGCGCTCGTAGTCCATGAAATCGGCCCAGCCGGAGCGCTCGACCCAGATCGTGTCGCCCGTCAGGCGCAGGCCGGCGAAGCCGAGGGCGCGCGAGCGGCGTTCGCGCTCGATCCAGCCGTTCAGCACGATGTCGGGGTCGAACTTGTCGCCCGGCTTGTACCAGTCCGAGATCGAGACGATTTCCATCTGGCCGCTGGCCACGTAAGCGTCGAAGCCGGGAATCGCCTGCGCCATCAGCGCGGCGGCGCGGCCGGCATCCAGCGACTGCGAGGTCACCCACAGGCAGGATTCGTTGGCGTCCAGCCCGGCCTGGAAGAAGGGTACCAGCGTTTCGGCCAGGTCGGCCTCGGTGCGGTAGAACTGGCAGAAGTGCGAGCCCCACGGGATGCTGCCGACGGCGTCGATACCGGAGCTGCGGTGCGTAGTATGGATGTGCAAGCGAGTTTCGCGCCGGGCGCGCCTCATGATGAGCGGGTGCGCCGCTCGCACCCTGACTGTCACATCATACGCCAGCGCGACCGGCGCCGTCCTCCTGTCAGCTCGTGCAGCTATGCCGCGCACGCTTCGGGCGCAAAATGGAGGCGTGCAAGATACGGGGATCATTCATTGCGACGCATCGGAAAATTGCGCCACCTGGCGGCCGGCCTGCAGGACTCGTTCGTCAACAGGAACAACGACGTACAAGGCCACTGGGCGCTGGGCAAGCTGTACGCGGACGCCCCGGCCGGCCGGGTGCTGCTCGATCTGCTGCGCTGGGAGGCCGCGCCCGCAACGTCCTGCACCGTTACGGTCGCCCGTAACTATGGCGAGCGGTTGCGGCGTGCGTTGCCAAATCTGGCGATGGCGCCGGATGACCTGGTCGAGGCGACCGTCGAGGTGACGTTCGATACGCCGCCGGCCCTGCCGCCGAACGCCTATCGGACCACGGGCGAGCCGTTCGACTGCGTGCTGACGTTGCGCAACCGCTACGGCCAGGCCGTCGTGCGGCGGGTCCATGCGTGCTGCCAGCGCTACGCGCCCTATCGGTTCAGCGGGCGCGGCGCATGAGCGTGCTAATGCGCCGTCAACCAGGCCGCCAGCGCGGGCCGTGCCAGCGGCTGGCTGATGTAGTTGCCTTGCACCCGGCTGCAGCCGTGCGCCGCCAGAAACTCATGCTGGTCGCGCGTTTCGACACCCGTCGCCACGACCGGGATGTTCAGGTTGTGGCCGATGTCGAGCATGGTCTTGGCCAGCATGCCGTCGCTGGGCGTGGCGCCGATTTCCTGCACCCGGCGCCGCGTCATCTTCAGCTGGCTGACGGGCAGGCGACGCAGGCAGGACAGGTTGTTCAGCCCCGCGCCGAACTCGTCCACCGACAGCCTGATGCCCAGCTCCTGCAGCCCGTTGGCCAGCCGCGTGGCCTGCTCCGGGTCGTGCATCAGCTGTTCCTCGTGCAGTTCGAGCGCCAGGCTGGTGGGCTTGATGCCGTGGTGGGCGACGCGCCGGCCCAGGTGCAGCAGGTAGTCGCGCTGCGTGAACTCGCGGCTGGACGCGTTGATCGAGATCGGCAGGTCCGGGTAGCCCAGCTCGGCCAGGAAGCGCAAGGTGCTGCAGACATCCTCCAGCACGCGCCGGCCCAGCGGCACGATCAGGCCGTTTTCCTCCGCTTCCGGCAGGAAGTCCGCCGGCAGCAGCTCGCCCCGCTCCGGGTGGCGCCAGCGCAACAGCGCTTCCAGGCCGAGGATCTTGCCGGTTTCGACGCACACGTCCGGCTGGAACAGCAGATAGAGATCGTCGCGGTCCAGTGCTTCGCGCAGCGCGTTTTCCATGTGCTGGCGCGCCGCTGTCGTGCTGGCCATCGCCGGCGAGTAGAAGTGGACGGCGTCCGGCCCGCCGTGCTTGCTCTCGTACATCGCCGCGTCCGCCGCCTGCAACAGGTCGTGCACGTTGCGGCCATCGCTCGGGTAGACGGCGACGCCCATGCTGGCACCCACCGACAGGATGCGGCCCTCGACGTCCATGTCGCCCGCCATCGCGCGGCGCACGCGGTCGATCATGCGCAAGGTGAAGCGCAGGTTGGGCTGCTCGGCCAGCACCAGCACGAACTCGTCGCCGCCCAGGCGCGCCACGGTATCGGATTCGCGCAGCGCCGACTGCAGGCGCTGCGCGACATTCTTCAGCACCTGGTCGCCCGCGTTGTGGCCCAGCGTGTCGTTGATTTCCTTGAACTTGTTCAGGTCCATCATGACGACGGCGACCTGCTCGTGGTTGCGCTGCGCCGAGTGGATCGCATGGTCGAGCCGGTCGCGCAGCAGTACCCGGTTGGCCAGGCCCGTCAGCGCGTCGTGCGTGACGAGGTGCTCCAGCTGCGAAGTGCGCTGCTTGGTGGCCGTGATGTCCTCGATGATGCCGATGAAGTGGGTGACGCGGCGGCTGTGGTCGCGCACGGGCGTGACGGACAGGTGATTCCAGAACAGTTCGCCGTTCTTGCGCTTGTTGCGGAACACGACCGAGGCGGGTTGCTGTGCCCGCACCGCTTCGCCCAGCCTGGCGCGCTGGTCCTCGTCCAGCCCCGGCGCGGCCATGAAGCGCGAATCGCGCCCCATCACTTCCTCCGCCCCGTAGCCGCTGATGCGCTCGAAGGCCGGGTTGACGTATTCGATCGGGTTGTCGACGCCCTCGTGGCGCGTGATGACGATGCCGTTGCTGGCCGCCGTCAGGCCACGCTCGAACAGTTCCAGCTTTTCGCGCTGGCGGTGGTGCTGCGACAAGTCCATGCCCATGCCGCACATATAACTGCCGCCACCGCCGACCAGCAGGCGCGACGCGCAGAATGCGAAGGGGATGGTCTCGCCGTCGGCCGAGCGTACCCGCGCTTCGATCTGCACGCGCTCGTCCTGCTGGAACACGGTGCAGAACGCTTTTGCCACCGTCGGGCGGTCGGCCGGCTCGAACACCTCCAGCATGTGCAGTCCGCGCAGTCGCTCGCCCGACAGGCCCGTGACCCGTTCCACCTGCTGGTTCCACAATACGAAGTATCCCGATTCGTCCAGGACGTAGAAGGTCCCGGCCAGCAAGTCCATTACATCGCGTAACGGCAAGTCGCCGACGTCCACGGCAGACTGCAGCCCACTTTCACCCATACTTCCCCCGAAGTCGCAAAATCGCTGTGTTCTTAATTTTTAGCAAAGCAAGATGATGCTGTTTCGATGCCGATCTGGTACCCATTCCTTCCTGGAACGTGCCGGCGCGTGGGGCTCGGCCGCTGCCGGCGGGCGGCCGTTTCGTACCACCTCAGTGTGATCGAAAAAACAAATTTGTGCCGCGCGTTTGGCGACGCGGTGTCACGGTGATGACAGGGGATAAGTCAGGCGCGGCCGTTGTCTTCGTCGAGCAGGGCCTGGATCTCGGCCCGCTCGCGCGCGCTGACGTGGCCGCCGCGCAGCGCCGCCATCACCAGCGCCTTGCCGGAGCCGGCAAAGGCTTTGTGGATCAGGTCCTTGAGCAGGCTGGTCTGGACGGCATCCTGCGCCTGGGCCGGCGCGTACACGTGGGCGCGGGCGCTCTCGTCGCGCGTCAGCAGGCCCTTGCCGTGCATTACCTGCAGCAGCCGCAGCACGGTCGCGTAGGTCTGCTCCGGCCGGGTTTCCAGCGCCGCTGCATGGACCTGCTTGGCCGTGGCGGGCCCGAGCGCGTACAGCAGGCGCAGCATCTCCAGTTCGGACGGCGTGGGTTTCGGCAGGGCAGGGGCGGTCATCGTGCGGCTCTTGAGGGACGTGTATCTAGAATAAATGATCTAGATGGCGAAGTCCAGCGAGCCGTCCGGCAGAACATTGCTGAAAAAATGGGGTCTGTCCCCATTTTCCCGGTAACGGCGCGCCGTGTTTAACATGACTGTTACAAGCTTCGGTTGTCGTACCTCAACGCGCCGTGCTATGCTAAACAACCATTGTTGAAATTTCGGAGGAGCTGTTGCCTGCCAAATATCCGCGCGGGCGGCTGCCATTTCCGGTTCTCTCTTAGGTGTACAGTCCTTCCCCCCACAACTTGATGTGCGATCCGCTAACCGGTCAGGCCGTGTCGCGGAAGGTTAGATTAACCCGCTAATTCCTCGCGAAGCGCGAAGAAAGGTGAGCAAGAATGATGCAACAACTGACGTCCAACTCCTACCTGTTCGGTGGGAATGCGCCGTACGTAGAGGAGCTCTACGAGGCGTACCTGGAGAATCCAGGTTCCGTTCCCGACAACTGGCGCGCGTATTTCGACGCCATGCAGCACGTGCCTGCCGTCGATGGCTCCAATAAACCGGACGTCGCCCACGCCTCCGTCATCGCCTCGTTCGCCGAGCGCGCCAAGGCCGGCCCGATCCGCACCGTGGTCGCCTCGGGCGACCCGGAAATGGGCCGCAAGCGCGTTGCCGCCACGCAACTGATCGCCGCCTACCGCTACCTGGGTTCGCGCTGGGCCAACCTGGACCCGCTGCAGCGCCAGGAGCGTCCGTCCATCCCGGAACTGGACCCTGCGTCCTACGGTTTCACGGATGCGGACATGGACACCGTGTTCAACATCAGCAACACCTACTTTGGTCCGGAAACCGCGTCCCTGCGCGACCTGACCAACTTCCTGCGCGACACGTACACCCGTTCGATCGGCGCGGAATTCATGTACATCTCCGACCCGGCCGAGAAGCGCTGGCTGCAGGAACGCCTGGAGTCGATCCGCTCCACGCCGAACTTCTCCCCGGAAAAGAAAAAGCACATCCTGGAGCGCCTGACCGCGGCCGAAGGCCTGGAACGCTACCTCCACACCAAATACGTCGGCCAGAAGCGCTTCTCGCTGGAAGGCGGCGAGACGTTCATCGCCTCGATCGACGAGATCATCCAGCGCGCCGGTGAAAAAGGCGTGCAGGAAATCGTCATCGGCATGGCCCACCGTGGCCGCCTGAACGTGCTGGTCAACACCCTGGGCAAGGCCCCGAAAGACCTGTTCGAGGAATTCGAAGGCAAGCACGGCGACGACCTGCCGGCCGGCGACGTGAAATACCACCAGGGCTTCTCGTCCGACATCTCCACCGCCGGTGGCCCGGTCCACCTGTCGCTGGCGTTCAATCCTTCCCACCTGGAGATCGTCAACCCGGTGGTCGAGGGTTCCGTCAAGGCGCGCATGGACCGCCGCGGCGACAAGGAAGGCAAGCAAGTGCTGCCGATCCTGGTGCACGGCGACGCCGCCTTCGCCGGCCAGGGCGTCGTGATGGAGACGCTGAACCTGGCGCAGACCCGCGGCTACGGCACGGGCGGCACGGTGCACATCGTCATCAACAACCAGATCGGCTTCACCACGTCCGACCCGCGCGACGCGCGGTCGACGATCTACTGCTCCGACGTCGTCAAGATGATCGAGGCACCGGTGCTGCACGTGAATGCCGACGATCCGGAAGCCTGCGTGCTGGCCTCGCAGATCGCGCTGGACTACCGCGCGCAGTTCCAGAAGGACATCGTGGTCGACATCATCTGCTACCGCAAGCTGGGTCACAACGAGCAGGACACGCCGGCGCTGACGCAGCCGCTGATGTACAAGAAGATCGCCCAGCATCCGGGCACCCGCCGCCTGTACGCCGAAAAGCTGGCCGCGCAGGGCGTGATCCCGGCCGACGGCGGCGACCAGATGGTCGCGGCCTACCGCGCCGCCATGGACGCCGGCAAGCACACGGTCGATCCGGTCATCTCGAATTTCAAGAACAAGTTCGCCGTCGACTGGCTGCCGTTCCTGAACCGCAAGTGGACCGACGCGGCCGACACCGCCGTGCCGCTGACGGAACTGAAGCGCCTGGCCACCCGCATCACCACCGTGCCGGAAGGCTTCAAGGTGCACTCGCTGGTGGAAAAAGTGCTGGCCGACCGTGCCAACATGGGTAAAGGCGAACTGAACCTGGACTGGGGCATGGGCGAACACCTGGCCTACGCCTCGCTGGTGTCGTCCGGCTATGCCGTGCGCCTGACCGGCCAGGACGCCGGCCGCGGCACGTTCACGCACCGCCACGCCGTGCTGCACGATCAGAACCGCGAGCGCTGGGATGCGGGCACCTACGTGCCGCTGCAGAACATCTCGGACAACCAGGCACCGTTCACCGTGATCGACTCCGTGCTGTCGGAAGAAGCGGTGCTGGGCTTCGAATACGGCTACTCGACCGCCGAGCCGAACACGCTGACGATCTGGGAAGCCCAGTTCGGCGACTTCGTCAATGGCGCGCAGGTCGTCATCGACCAGTTCATCAGCTCCGGCGAAGTCAAGTGGGGCCGCGCTTCCGGCCTCGTGATGCTGCTGCCGCACGGCTACGAAGGCCAGGGTCCGGAGCACAGCTCCGCGCGCCCGGAGCGCTTCCTGCAGCTGTGCGCGGACAACAATATGCAAGTGGTGCAGCCGACCACCGCGTCGCAGATCTTCCACCTGCTGCGCCGCCAGATGGTGCGCCAGTTCAGGAAGCCCCTGGTCGTGCTGACGCCGAAGTCGCTGCTGCGTAACAAGGATGCCGGTTCGCCGCTGTCCGAACTGGCCAAAGGTGCGTTCCAGACCGTGATCGGTGAAGTCGACGAGAAAATCGACGCCAAGAAGGTCAAGCGCGTGATCGCCTGCTCCGGCAAGGTGTATTACGACCTGGCCAATGCCCGCAAGACCCGCGGCCAATCCGATACGGCCATCATCCGTATCGAACAGCTGTACCCGTTCCCGCACAAGGCGTTTGCTGCCGAACTGAAGAAGTTCCCGGCCGCCACCGAAGTGGTGTGGGCGCAGGACGAGCCGCAGAACCAGGGTCCATGGTTCCAGATCCAGCACAACATCTTCGAGTCGATGGAAGCGGGCCAGCGCCTGGCATATGCCGGCCGCCCAGCCTCCGCGTCGCCTGCCGTGGGTTACTACGACAAGCACTACGCCCAGCAGAAGGAACTGCTGGAAACGGCGTTCTCGAAGCTGAAGGGCTTCATCCTGACCAAGTAAACGGCATGCCATGCGCGCCTGGGGACACCGGCGCGCATGGCCACCCACGCATAATCGAATTCACGGAGTAATCAATGGCACAAATCGAAGTCAAAGTTCCACAACTGTCGGAATCCGTCGCCGAAGCGACCCTGCTGTCCTGGCACAAGAAACTGGGCGAGTCCGTCGCCCGTGACGAAAACCTGATCGACATCGAGACCGACAAGGTCGTCCTGGAACTGCCGGCCCCGGCCGCCGGCGTCGTGGTACAGATCATCAAGAACGACGGCGCCACCGTCGTCGCCGACGAAGTGATCGCCATCATCGATACCGAAGGCACCGCCATGGCCTCGCCGCTGCCGGTGACCGCCGCGCCGGTCCAGACCGAGGCACCTGCTGCCGCACCGGCCGCCGCCGCTGTCACCGGTGGCGCCAAGGGCGACGTCGCCATGCCGGCTGCCGCCAAGATCCTGTCCGAAAAAGGCCTGTCCGCGACCGACGTCGCCGGCTCCGGCAAGGACGGCCGCGTGACCAAGGGCGACGCCCTGGCCGCCTCCGCCAAGCCAGCCGCGGCCCCAGCCGCGGCACCGGCCGCTAAGCCGGCCGCCGCCAAGCCGGCCCTGCAGCAAGTCTCGGCGCCGTCCGCGCTGAAGCTGGGCGACCGTCCGGAAGAGCGCGTGCCGATGAGCCGCTTGCGCGCCCGTATCGCCGAGCGCCTGGTGGAATCGCAGTCGACCAACGCCATCCTGACCACGTTCAACGAAGTGAACATGAAGCCGGTGATGGACCTGCGCAACAAGTACAAGGACAAGTTCGAGAAGGAGCACGGCGTCAAGCTGGGCTTCATGTCCTTCTTCGTCAAGGCCGCCGTGGCCGCGCTGAAGAAGTACCCGATCCTGAACGCCTCGGTCGACGGTAACGACATCGTCTACCACGGCTACTTCGACATCGGTATCGCCGTCGGTTCGCCACGCGGCCTGGTCGTGCCGATCCTGCGCGACGCCGACCAGATGAGCATCGCCGAGATCGAGAAGAAGATCGGCGAATTCGGCCAAAAAGCCAAGGAAGGCAAGCTGACCCTGGACGACCTGACCGGCGGCACGTTCTCGATCTCGAACGGCGGTACGTTCGGCTCGATGCTGTCGACCCCGATCATCAACCCGCCGCAGTCGGCCATCCTGGGCGTGCACGCGACCAAGGACCGCGCTGTCGTCGAGAACGGCGAGATCGTCATCCGCCCGATGAACTACCTGGCGATGTCGTACGACCACCGTATCATCGACGGCCGCGAAGCCGTGCTGGGCCTGGTGGCGATGAAGGAAGCGCTGGAAGATCCGGCGCGCCTGCTGCTGGACCTGTAATCGCGGCGCACCAGCTGCGCTGGATGCTTGGGGACTGTCCCTACGGGACTGTCCCCGGTTTTCACCACCGCCGCAGATAAAACCGGGGTCAGTCCCCTGCGGGGACAGACCCCAACCCCAAGGAGCCAACCATGATCTCCGATGAAATCAAGCGCCTGCACGAGCTGCACCAGGCCGGCGCGCTGAGCGACGAGGAATTCGCCCGCGCCAAGGCGCGCCTGCTGGACGCGCCGCAAGCGGCGCCGGCCGGCAACGGCGACCTGGCCAGCGAGTTCTCGCGCCTGCGCCGTTCGCGCACCGACCGCTGGATCGGCGGCGTGTGCGGCGGCATCGGCCAGGTCTCGGGTGTCGAGGCATGGATCTGGCGCCTGGTGTTCGTGCTGTTTACGGTGTCGTTCGGCTTCGGGCTGGTGATTTACATACTGTTGTGGATATTCGTTCCGGAAGAAACGCTGCCCGGAAGCGACCTGATTGGAAAAAAATATGAGTAAGCAATTTGATGTGGTAGTGATCGGCGCCGGTCCCGGCGGCTATATCGCGGCGATCCGCGCGGCTCAGCTGGGCTTCTCCGTCGCCTGTATCGACGAGTGGGCCAACGAAAAAGGCGGCCCGGCACCGGGCGGCACCTGCACCAACGTGGGCTGCATCCCGTCCAAGGCATTGCTGCAGTCGTCCGAGCACTTCGAGCATGCGGGCCACGCGTTCAAGGAACACGGCATCGACGTCGCCGGCCTGTCGCTGAACCTGCCGCAGATGCTCAAGCGTAAGAACACGGTCGTCAAGCAGAACAACGACGGCATCCTGTTCCTGTTCAAGAAGAACAAGGTCACCTTCTTCCACGGCCGCGGCGCGTTCGCCGGTGCCGCCACCGGCGAAGGCTACCCGATCGAGATCTCCGGCCCGACGGCTGAAACGATCGTCGGCAAGCAGATCATCGTGGCGACGGGCTCGAATGCCCGCGCGCTGCCGGGCGCACCGTTCGACGAGAAACTGATCCTGTCGAACACGGGCGCGCTGGCGATCGATGCCGTGCCGGCCAAGCTGGGCGTCATCGGCGCCGGCGTGATCGGCCTGGAAATGGGCTCGGTGTGGCGCCGCCTGGGCGCGGAAGTGACCGTGCTGGAAGGCCTGCCGACGTTCCTGGGCGCGGTCGACGAGCAGATCGCCAAGGAAGCGTTCAAGATGTTCACCAAGCAGGGCCTGGGCATCCACCTGGGCGTGAAGATCGACAGCGTGACGACGGGCGAGAACAACGTCACCGTCAAGTACACGGACGCCAAGGGCGCCGCGCAGGAAGGCACGTTCGACAAGCTGATCGTCTCGATCGGCCGCACGCCGAACACCAACGGCCTGAACGCCGACAAGGCCGGCCTGAAGCTGGACGAGCGCGGCTTCATCGCCGTCGACGGCGACTGCAAGACCAACCTGCCGAACGTGTGGGCGATCGGCGACGTCGTGCGCGGCCCGATGCTGGCGCACAAGGCGGAAGAGGAAGGCGTTGCCGTGGCCGAGCGTATCGCCGGCCAGCACGGTCACACCAACTTCGACACGATTCCTTGGGTGATCTACACCTCGCCGGAAATCGCCTGGGTCGGTCGTACCGAGCAGCAGCTGAAGGCGGACGGCGTGGCCTACAAGGCCGGCACGTTCCCGTTCCTGGCGAACGGCCGCGCCCGCGCGCTGGGCGACACTTCCGGCATGGTCAAGTTCCTGGCCGACGCGACGACCGATGAAATCCTGGGCGTCCACATCATCGGCCCGATGGCTTCCGAGCTGATCTCCGAAGCCGTCGTGGCGATGGAGTTCAAGGCTTCGGCCGAGGACATCGCCCGCATCTGCCACGCCCACCCGTCGCTGTCCGAAGCGACCAAGGAAGCGGCCCTGGCAATCGACAAGCGCACGCTGAACTTCTAAGCATCGCTTGACGCCTGACCGGGCCGGCCCTGTGCCGGCCCGGTGTCTTTGTACGAAACGAATCCAACGATGAACGTCCTCGAGTTCTACCAGCACGCGCTGGAGCAGCGCAATTTCAAGCCGGACGAAGCGCAACGTCGCGCCGTCGAGCGGCTGCAGCAGTGCTACGACGAATGGGTGGCCTACAAGGCCCAGCGCTCGAACAGCTTCAAGCGCCTGATCAACCGGCCGGAACCGCCGCGCGGCGTCTACATGTGGGGCGGGGTGGGGCGCGGCAAGTCGTTCCTGATGGATTCGTTCTACTCGGTCGTGCCGGTGGTGCGCAAGACGCGCCTGCACTTCCATGAATTCATGCGCGCAGTGCACCTGCAGCTCGACGAGCTGATGGGCATCGCCGACCCGCTCGACGAGGTCGCCAAGCGCATCGCCAAGAAATACCGCCTGATCTGCTTCGACGAGTTCCACGTTTCCGACGTGGCCGACGCGATGATCCTGTACAACCTGATGAAGGCGCTGTACGACAATGGCGTGTCGTTCATCATGACCTCGAACTACGAGCCCTCCACGCTGTACCCGGACGGCCTGCACCGCGACCGGATCCTGCCCACCATCGCGCTCTTGAAGGAAAAGATGGACGTGCTGAACGTGGACGCGGGCGTGGACTACCGCGGCCGCGCGCTGGAGCAGGTGCAGGCCTACTACATGCCGCTCAACACGGCGACCGACGAGAAGCTGCGGGCCGCCTTCGCCGGCCTGGCCGAGACGCAGAAGGACGAGGACCCGCGCATCGTCATCGAGAACCGCGAGATCCGCGCGCTGCGCCGCGCCGGCACCGTGATCTGGTTCGATTTCAAGACGCTGTGCGGCGGCCCGCGCTCGCAGAACGACTACCTCGAAATCGCCAGCCGCTTCCATACCGTGATATTGTCCGGGGTGCCGATGATGTCGGCCGGGCAGTCGTCCGAGGCGCGCCGTTTCACTTGGCTGATCGACGTGTTCTACGACCAGGGCGTCAAGCTGATCATGTCGGCCGAGGTGGAGCCCGAGGAGCTGTACACGAGCGGCATGCTGGCCAACGAATTCCATCGCACCGTGTCGCGCATCGTCGAGATGCAGTCGCGCGAGTACATGGAAAAGGCCCAGCGCGGCGCCGCCGCGGCCCTGACCTGAACTGGAGCGGACAAGAACAATATGGCATTACGATTGACATCCCTGATTCTGCTGGCGGGCCTCGCGGGCGGCGCCTTTGCCGCGCCGGCGGCGACGACCGTGGCGCCGACGCAGACGGTCGCCGAGGCGGACGCGAAGCTGGCCGAGGTGGCGCGGGAGCGCGCCGAGGCCGAGCGCAAGTACGCGGCCCAGGAAGCCGTCTGCTACGACAAATTCTTCGTCAACAACTGCCTGGACAAGGCCAAGGAAGAGCGCCGCCTGCGCCTGTCGGCGCTGCGCTCGGTCGAAGTCGAGGCCAACCACTTCAAGCGCAAGCACGCGGTGGAAGAGCGCGACCGCGACCTGGAGGAGCGTGCCCGCAAGGATGCGGAAGACGCGGCGAAGCAGGCCGCCAACCCGCCCAAGCCGCGCGCCAACCCGGCCGACAAGCCGGCGCCGCGACCGCTGAAGACGACGCCGGCGCAGCGCCAGGCCGAACACGCGGCACGCCTGCGCGAGCGTGACGCGCAACGGGCCAGCGAGGCGGGCGAGCGCGCGAAGAAGGTCGAGCGCTTCGAGGAGAAGCAGCGCGAGTCGCAGCAGCGCCAGGAAGAGATCGCGCGCAAGAAGGCCGAGCGCGCCGCCAAGCAGGCCAAACGTGCGGAGGAAGCGGCGGCCAAGGCCGCGGCGGATGCGGAGAAGGCCAGGCAGAAGGCCCAGGCGAGATAAGCCGTCCCAGGGTGCGAAAAGGCCGGCGCTTGCCGGCTTTTTGTTTGCTGTCGCGCGATAAGCGCTCTAATGCACCGACGTGCCCTGCTCACGCTGGCAGGCCGGTGTGACGCACTGGATGCGACGCGTGATGTCGCGCACCATCGACGCCATATTCTCGATCCGGCGGCGGTCGGCCGGCGACCGGCCATGCACGAGCTCATTGCGCAGCCGCAGCGCCGCCCCGAGGGTATCGCGGTCGTCTTGCGAGATGAGCTCGAGCCTGTACAGATGGCCGACGATGTCGCGCACGGATGCCGGGTTGAACTCGACGTGTGCCTGCTGCAGCCTGCCGCGACCGCCCGTTTCGAAGCGCATCCATTCGGCCAGCAGGTCGGCGGCGGCCACTACATAATTATCGTTACAAATCGAGGCGCGCGCGCGCATCCGGACCACGGCAAGGTAGAGGACCGACAGCACCGACGTGGCAAGACCGACGCCCGCCGTCACGAGGATGGCGACGTCGGCCGTGGTGAGCGTGACGCGCAGCTGGCGCAGGAAATACAGCGCCAGCGCGACGATCCCGACCAGTGCGCCGCCCACGGCATACAGCTGGAACGCCAGACGCATGCGGTGAACGTCGGCGCGGCGCTGCTTAAGCTGGAACAGCTCGTAGGGCAGGGTGGGGGAAGTGCCAGCCGTGACCATGGCATCACTCCTTGATGGTGGAAATCGTGACGGAAACGATAGCGAGCGCGACTACAAGAACGAAGATCAGCATATACGTCTTGTCCTGCAATTTCGTCGCGTCGTAGCAGAAGCCTACCACCAGTGACAGCACCGCGGCGCATATTCGCATCAGCTTCACGCCATATTTCTTCCTTGGCTGGCTGAGCCCGCGGCGCACGAGCAACGTCGCTTCCACGACCATGCTGCTGACCACCTCGGGCGGACCGGCGTTCGCATTGCGCGACCCTTCGATGCGATTCGCTTCGGCAATCAGGTCGGTGGCGAACTGCTGCGTAGCCTTCTTCACTTCTGCCTTGGCAGGCGTGTTGAAGCCGGTGAGGGTCGTGTCGTCGATGTCGATCTGCATGGGAGCTCCCGCTGGCCGATCTGTCCGCGTGACGCGGCGCCAGCCATTCATCGTAGACCGCCGGCCGGGGGGGGCAGGCCGAATCCGTCAAACGATGCGCGCGTGGCGCGCTAGCGCGGCACCAGCCGCACGATCGCCATCGAGCAGTTGTCGCCGTTGCCGGCCGCGCGTTCGCGTGCCTTGTCGATCAGCAGTTCGGCCGCTTCGCGCGGGCGCCGGCGCGAGACGGCGGCGGCCAGTTCATTGTCGGAAAACCAGGACCACAGGCCGTCCGAGCACAGCAGGAATGCGTCGCCGGCCTGCAGGTCCGCGCGCATACCGGCGGTAACGAACGGCGCCTTCAGGGGGTTGCCGACCACGTTGGCCAGCAGGCGCGAGCCGCGATGCTTGCGGGCGGCTTCCAGTGGCAGCTTGTCGATGGTGACCAGGTGGTCGATATAGGCGGCGTCGCTGGAGCGTTCCGCGCAGGCACCGTTGGCGAAACGATACAGCCGGGAGTCGCCCACCGTCGCCCAGACGGCCTGGCGTTGCGGCGTCAGCACCAGCAGGACCAGGGTCGAACGGGCCTCGGCACTGGCAGCAAGCGGATTCATCAGCAGGACATCGTGGGTTTCCTGCGCGATGTCGCGCAGCAGCGCACCGATGCGCTCCGGGCTGGGCGGGTCGCCGGGCTTGTACTCGTCGAACAGCTGTTTCGCCGTCAGCAGCGCCTGGTCGGCGCCCAGTGCATTGCGTTCACCGCCATCGGCCAGCACGGCCAGCACGTAGCCGGGCGCGCGCGCGCTCGTAAAAAGGGCAACGCGGTCGTGCTGGGCGGCGCGGTTGCCGACGTGTTGTGCCGTGCCGGCCTCGATCTTGTACTCGCTCATAAAAATGCCGGTGGCTTCTTTCTCATCGTTACCTGGGTTAAACTATGCACCGGTTAGCAGTTTTGTTGCAAGCCCGAATTGTTGCAGCATAGATTGTTGCTTGGCTGAAAATATTGGCTCACGATGGCGCTGCGGCGCGGGCGTTTTTACGGTAGCGTATCCCCATGAAAAACGAAGACGAGATCCGGCGGCGCATCATCGAACTGGACGTGGAACACCGCGACCTCGACGCCGTGATCGAAATGCTGACGCTGGACGGCCACCACGACCAGTTGCAGCTGCGCCGCTTGAAGAAACGCAAACTGCAACTGAAAGATTACATCACGCTGCTGAAGATGCAGCTGGTGCCCGACGTACCGGCATAAACCTGCCGTCAACCGGCCCACGCGGCCGAGCTTACCCTCGCTGGATTATTTTGACCGACCAAGACCAGACGCCTGCCGCGCCCGTACCGGGCAGCGGAGCCGCCGCCGCTTCTGCCTCCGCTGCTGCCGACACCATGGCCGCGATCGTCGGCAAGCACGATGCCGAAGTCGAGCGCCTGTTCGGCACCGGCGGCCCGCTGGGGCCGGCGGTGGGCGGTTTTCGCCCGCGCAAATCGCAAACCGAGATGGCCAAGGCCATCGCCCATGCGATCGCCGAGCAGCAGACCCTGATTGCCGAGGCCGGCACGGGCACGGGCAAGACGTTCGCCTACCTGGTCCCCGCGCTGCTGTGGGGCGGCAAGACCATCGTCTCGACCGGTACCAAGAACCTGCAGGACCAGCTGTTTTCGCGCGACATCCCGACCGTGCGCAAGGCGCTGCAGGCGCCCGTCTCGGTGGCGCTGCTGAAGGGCCGCGCCAACTACCTGTGCCACTACCACCTGGAACGCACGCTGGCGAACGGCCGCATGACGTCGCGCGAGGACGTCGGCTACCTGCGCGAGATTTCGCGCTTCCTGAAGATGACGCAGACGGGCGACAAGGCCGAGCTGGCGCGCGTGCCCGAGAATGCCCCGGTATGGAACCTGGTGACGTCGACGCGCGAGAATTGCGTCGGCCAGGAATGCCAGTATTATGAGGACTGCTTCGTCATGAAGGCGCGGCGCGAGGCGCAGCAGGCCGACGTGGTCGTCGTCAACCACCACCTGTTCTTTGCCGACGTGGCGCTGAAGGATACCGGCGTGGCCGAGCTGCTGCCGTCCGCCAACACCATCATCTTCGACGAGGCGCACCAGCTGCCCGACACCGCGACCCTGTTCTTCGGCGAGAGCGTATCGACGGCGCAGGTGCTGGAACTGTGCCGCGACGTGCTGGCCGAGGGCCTGGCGCATGCCCGCGACGGCGCCAACTGGGGCGCGGTCGTCTCGGTGGTGGAAAAGGCCGCGCGCGACCTGCGCCTGACCTTCCCGCAGGACATCGTGCGGCTGTCGCTGCCGCAGATCGCGCCGTCCTCCGACTTCTTCCCCGCGCTGGCCAAGCTGAAGGAAGAGCTGGACGGCATGCTGGAGGTGCTGGAAGGCCAGGCCGAACGGGCCGAGACGCTGGAGCAGTGCCGCGTGCGCGGCGTGGAGCTGGCGCAGAAGTTCAAGGACTGGCAGTACGACCCGAAGGCCAAGGTGCCGGCCGGACAGGAAGCCGTGTACTGGGTCGAGGCGTTCGCCAGCTCGCTGCAACTGCACAAGACGCCGCTGTCGATCGCGCAGATCTTCAACAACCAGCGCGAGGGCGTGCCGCGCAGCTGGATCTTCACGTCGGCCACCCTGGCGGTAAAGAACGACTTCAAGCATTTCGCCCACCAGCTGGGGCTGTACGACGAGCCGGCCATGTCCTGGCCCAGCCCGTTCAACTACGGCGAGCAGGGCATCCTGTACGTGCCACAAGGGCTGCCCGACCCGAATTCGATGGGCTATACGGACGCGGTGCTGGACCTGGCGCTGCCCGTCATCGAGGCGGCGGGCGGCCGCACCTTCCTGCTGTGTACCACCTTGCGCGCAGTGAAGCGGGCGGCGGAACGGCTGCGCGACGAATTCGACAAGCGCGGCCTGAAGTTTCCCCTGTTCGTCCAGGGCGACCGTGGCCGCACCGAGCTGCTGGACCAGTTCCGCAAGGCCGGCAACGGCGTGCTGATCGGCAGCCAGAGCTTCTGGGAAGGCGTCGACGTGCGCGGTGATGCGCTGTCGCTCGTCATCATCGACAAGCTGCCGTTCGCGCCGCCGGACGATCCGGTGTTGGCCGCGCGCATCGAAGTGATGGAAAAGAAGGGCATGAACGGTTTCGTCCACCACACGCTGCCCGAGGCGATCATCAACCTGAAGCAGGGCGCCGGCCGCCTGATCCGCGACGAAGGCGACCGCGGCGTGCTGATGCTGTGCGACCCGCGCGTGATCAGCAAGCCATATGGCCGCCGCATCTGGCAAAGCCTGCCGCCGTTCAAGCGCACGCGCGAACAGGCCGAAGTCATCGAATTCTTCCGCACCGGCGCCGGCAAGCGCGCCTGACAAAACCGGGGCAGCCCCCCGTCCCAAGGCAAGCTTTCCTGGAAAATGGGGACAGACCCTATTTTCCAGAAAACATTCGCCCGTCTTTTCCCCACCGGTCGTTGACTGCGCAGTCGGGCTTTGCGCCAGCGCAAAGCCGGCCTGCGGCCGGGTTGCTACAGTTGGCATCGGACGTTGCCAAAATCATACGGGGAGAAACAGGAGGGGACGAGATGACGATCCGCTACGGCTGTTTCTTCAGCTATGCGCACGGCCAGCATGCGTACATGAGCAAGTTCAAGAACGACCTGATCGATGCGCTGCGCTGCTACCTGGAGCCGCACTTCGACACCGAAAAGGAACTGTTCGTCGACAGCGAGCAGCTGGGCGGCGGCGACGATATCGATCGCAAGATCGCGCTGGCGCTGTGCGAAAGCGTCTGCATGATCGTGATCTACACGCCCAAGTACGAAGCGCATGCCTATACCCGCCGCGAGTTCGCCGCGATGCAGCTGATCGAGGCGGAACGGCGCAACTGGTACACGCTGCCCAGCCACCTGATCATCCCCGTCATCATGACCCGGCACCCGCTCAGCCTGCCGGCGCAGATCTCGGACGGCATGTACGTGGATTTCTCGCGCTACACGCTGGCGACGGGCGATTTGAAGACCAATCCCGATTTTCTGCCGGACATCGACAAGATCGTCCAGCGCATCGTCGCCCATTATCACTACCTGAAGTACTGCATCCCGGCCGGACACGATTGCGCCAGCTTCGAGTTGCCGCCCATCCCGCCGCCATGGCGTCCGACCCCGCCGCCCAGTTTCCCGCGCTGATCCGCCGCGCGCCGCGCAACGGCTCAGTTCCGCCATTTTGCTTATCCGCTCATTGAAAAGGTCCGCCATGGAAACGCATCGCTTGTCTCTGCCACCGCTCGACGAACCCGGAGAAGTGGTCACCTTCCATTCGCACAAGGGCGGCGCGGGGCGCACGATGGCCCTCGCCAACCTGGCCGTCCTGCTGGCGCGCCGCGACAATGCGACGGTGCCCACCCTGATGGTCGACTGGGACCTGGAAGCGCCCGGCCTGCACCACTACTTCCGGACCGGCGGTGAAGGGCCGGGCGTGCTGGAGTTGTTCGAGGCATGCCGCGACCAGCTGTTGCGGCGCAGCCGGCTGCCGGGCGCGCGCGACGACGCGGACCTGGCGCAGGCCGTGCTCGACGCCGTCGGCTGGGAGCAGTATGTCGTGCGGGCGGACCACAGCCGCCCACTGTATCTGCTGCGCGCGGGCCGGCTCGACGCAAGCCACGCGGAGCGGCTGGCGCGGCTGGACTGGGAGGCGCTGTTTGCCGCCTGCCCCGCGTTGTTCCGCGTGTTCGCGGCCAACCTGGCGCGCCGGTTCCGTCACGTGCTGGTGGACTCGCGTGCCGGTCGCAACGACAGCGCGGGCATCTGCACGACGCTGCTGCCCACCAAGCTGGTGCTGGTGTTTACCCCGAACCGGCAGCATCTGGAGGGGCTGGACGCGCTGGTCCAGCGCGCCACGGCCTGGCGCCGCAGCCATGAGGACGAGCAGCGTCCGCTGCTGATCTATCCGCTGCCGTCGCGCATCGAAATGGACGATCCGGCCCAGCGCGCATTGTGGCGGCGCGGCGACGTCCAGCGCGGCGTGCCCGGCTACCAGCCGCTGTTCGAGCGGCTGCTGGCGCAGGCCTATGGCCACGCGCGCATGTCGCTGGAAAGCTATTTCGACGAGGTGCAGGTGCAGCAGTCGCGCGGCCTGTCGGCCGGCGAGCACCTGCCGGCCGGCCGACAGGAGGACGGCGACCGTTTTTCCGTCACGCGCGCGTTCGAGGCGTTCCTGGCCTGGTTCGAGGGCGGCTATTGCCCGTGGCAGTCGCGCGCCGAGATTCCGCTCGTGACGGCGGTACAGCAAGGACGCGCCGCGATGGAGCAGGGCGGCGGGCGCGGCGTGGCGCTGCCGCTGGCGCGCGACCTCGCGCGCCTAGCGGCGCTGTACCGGCGCGAGGGCCAGCTGGAACGGGCGGCCGCCTGTGCCGAGGAAAGCCTGGCGCTGCACGTGCTGATGCTGGGCGACGAGCATGGCGATACGCTGGCCAGCAAGGCCGTGCTGGCCGAGGTGCTGTACGAGCAGGGCAAGTTCGAGGAAGCGCGGCTGCAGCAGGAAGCGGTGCTGGAGGCGCGCGAACGGATGCAGGGCGCGGGCGCGGCGGCGACCCTGGAGGCCTCGACGGCGCTGGCGGCCACGCTGGCCCAGCTGGGCCAGTTCCCCGAGGCGCTGGCGCTGCAGGATGCCGTCATCGATTCGCACGAGCGGCTGCTGGGCGGCGAGCACCTTGCGACGGTGGACAGCCTGGCCGTGCGGGCCGACATCCTGGTTCACGCGGAGGAGTTGGAACAGGCCGGCACGCTGCTGGAGCGGGTCATGACACTGCGTACCCGCCTGCTGGGCGCCGAACATGCCGACACCGTGCGCACCCGCAAGGCGCTGGCGCAGGCGCGCACCCGCCTGAAGGACGGCGGCCGGGCCGTGCGCGAAAGCCACCACGGCTGCCACCAGATCGTCGGCGTGGAGCAGCCGCGCGCCGCCTACCGTGCCGCGCACCCGCCCCGCCTGGACGAGCAAGGCGAGCTGGCGGACGACGGCGAACTGTCGGAAACGCGCATCGGCATGCGCTGAGGCGCGTGTACCCAGCGCCACCTGCGCCACTTTTTTTGGCACGCACGCGGGCACGCATGCGCTGGCGCGTCGTTGCTTCAGGTAAAATTCTTCGTATGAAAATCCTGATCAGTAACGACGACGGCTACCTTGCGCCGGGCATCAACGCGCTGGCCGACGCGCTCAGCCAGATCGCCGATATTGTCGTGGTGGCGCCCGACAGCAACCGCTCGGGCGCTTCCAACTCGCTGTCGCTGGACCGGCCGCTGTCGATGCAGCAGGCGGCCAACGGTTTTTATTTTGTCAACGGCACGCCGACCGACTGCGTGCACATCGCGCTGACGGGGCTGTTGACGGAACCGCCCGACCTGGTCGTCTCCGGCATCAACCACGGGCCCAATATGGGCGACGACACGCTGTACTCGGGTACCGTGGCGGCCGCCACCGAAGGTTATCTGTTCGGTATTCCCGCCATCGCCTTTTCCCAGGGCAGTTACGGCTGGAGCCACGTCGACGCCGCCGCGAAGGCGGCGCGCGATATCGTGCAGCGCTATGCCGACGCCCTGCAGAAGCCGTATCTGCTGAACGTGAACATCCCCAACCTGCCGTACGACGCGCTGGGGCAGCCGCTGGCGACCCGGCTGGGCCGGCGCCACCAGGCCGAACCCGTCATCAAGGCGCTCGATCCGCGCGGCCGCGAGATCTACTGGATCGGCCCGCCGGGCGCCTGCAAGGATGCGGGCGAGGGCACCGATTTCCATGCCGTGGCCCAGGGCCGGATCTCGATGACGCCGCTGCAGATCGACCTGACCCACAAGATGCAACTCGACCTCCTGGCAAAGGCCCTCGGATGAGCGACAAGCCCCGTTCCTTCCCCTTGCCGCTGTCGTCCGTGACGGACAAGGCGCAGAAAAAGCAGCCGGTGTTCTCGCCGGTGGCGACGCCGCAGACGGCGACGCGGAACGCGGCGCACAATGCCGCGCACGGCGCCGCGCAGCAGGCGCGCAAGGCGCAGCCGGCCAGCGTGCCGCTGCGCGCGCCGCTGCCGGAACGGGTCGCGCCGCCGCGCCAGTATGCCCTGGTTTCGGACGCCGTTCGCCGGGCCATGGTGACGCGGGTGGCAAAGCAGGGCGTGCACGACCCGGTCGTGCTGGCCGCTCTCGACACCGTGCCGCGGCACATGTTCATGGACGAAGGACTGGCGGCCCAGGCCTATATCGACGCCTCGCTGCCGATCGGCCACCAGCAGACGATTTCGCAGCCGTACATCGTGGCGCGCATGCTCGAGGTGATGCGCAACGGCGCGCAATTGACGCGGGTGCTGGAGATCGGCACCGGCTGCGGCTACCAGGCGGCCGTGCTGTCCTGCATCGCGCAGGAAGTCTATTCGATCGAGCGCATCAAGCCGCTGCACGAGCTGGCCAAGGCCAACCTGCGGCCATTGCGGGTGCCGAACCTGCGCCTGCATTACGGAGATGGTATGCTTGGGTTGCCCCAGGTCGCGCCGTTCGACGGCATCATCCTCGCGGCAGCCGGCCTGCAGGTACCGCAGGCGCTGCTCGAGCAACTGGCCATCGGGGGCCGGCTGGTCGCGCCGATTGGCGACCGTACCCAGCACCTGGAGCTGATGACCCGGGTCGGCAAGACCGAGTGGACGCGCCAGACGCTGGAAGGCTGCCATTTCGTGCCACTGCGCCCGGGTACCGTCTAGCACGGCGCCGCGGCGTACCTCCCGCGAATGTAAAAAATGTAACGGTCCGGCGCTGCGTCATCGGCAACCGTTGCGGCAGCGTTACCGGTGGAGACGGCCAGCTGGCCATGCGGGCAGGCGCCCGCGCGGGCTGGACACGGCTTATACTTCGCCCTTGCAGCTGCGGGAACGCGCGCCATGACGGTTGCGGCAAGCCGGTCGCGTGCAATGGCCCGCGACGATGGGCCTCGAACGAATTTGCGTACGCCTGGGATCAGCACCGGTCCCGGGCAGGGTCACATACGTGCGTACATGCCTGCCCACAAGCCTGCCGGGCTGCGGTCCGGCGGGGTAGAGAATGAACTATTAGAAGATCAGATGAGTATGACGAAAAAAAGTTCCCTGTTGATGTTACTGCCGCTCGCGGTGCTGAGCGCCTGTACTTCCCCGCCGAACCAGGCACCCGTGATCGAGCGTCCCATCGTGCGCCATACCCCGGCACCGCCCGCAGCGCCCGTCCAGGACCAGAAGGACCGTGACGGCTACTACACCGTGCGCAAGGGCGACACGCTGCTGCGCATCGCGCTCGATCACGGCCAGAACTACCGTGACCTGGTGGCCTGGAACAACCTGGCGAACCCGAACGACATCAAGGTCGACCAGGTGCTGCGCGTGGCGCCGCCGGAGGATGCGCCGGGCGTGCGTACCGCCGCCGTCGTGATGCCGCCGGAGACCAAGGTCACGACGCCAGCGCCGCCGAAGAAGACGGAACCGAAAGCCGACAAGAAGCCGTACACGGAAGGCGCCCTGGTCGACCTGCAGAAGGTCGACAAGGACGGCGACGGCAAGCCGGATGCGCCGGCGACGAAGCCGACGCAGGTCGCCAGCATCAAGCCGTCGGCGCCGGCGGCACCGGCGCTCAGCGCCGAGGATCGCGAAGTCAGCTGGACCTGGCCTTCGGACGGCAAGGTCATCGCCGGTTTCGACGAAGGCAAGAACAAGGGCATCGACATCGCCGGCCGGCCCGGCCAGCAGGTGCTTGCGGCAGGTGCAGGGAAGGTGATGTATGCCGGCAGCGGCATTCGCGGTTATGGTAATCTCGTCATCGTGAAGCACAGTAACGGCCTGCTGTCCGCATATGCCCACAACCGGTCCATCCTCGTCAAGGAAGGCCAGACGGTCAACCGCGGCCAGGCCATCGCCGAGATGGGGGATTCCGATTCGGACACGGTCAAGCTGCACTTCGAGATAAGGCAGCAGGGCAAGCCGGTGGATCCGTCGAAATTCCTGCCCAACCGCTAGGGACCGCCATGACAAGCTCGCCGCACGATCATCTGGAAGAAGATTCACTACCGGACGATTATCCGGCGGAGCGGATCGACGAAGGCGACGGGCTCGATAGCGGGCTTGATAGCGGGCTCGACGGCAATGGCACCGTCGCCGAAGCGGCGACGGTGCTGGAAACCGTCGATGAACTGAAAAAGGTGCTGGCCGCCGAGCTGTCCACCGACACTACCCAGCACTACCTGAACCAGATCGGCACGCGGCCGCTGCTGACGGCGCAGCAGGAAGTGCATTACGCCACCCTGGCCAAGGCCGGCGACTTCGCCGCACGCCAGAAAATGATCGAGCACAACCTGCGGCTCGTCGTCTCCATCGCCAAGCACTACATCAACCGCGGCGTGGTCCTGCTCGACATGATCGAGGAGGGCAATATCGGCCTGATGCGCGCCATCGACAAGTTCGAGCCGGAGCGCGGCTTCCGCTTTTCCACTTATGCCACCTGGTGGATAAGGCAAAGCATCGAGCGCGCCATCATGAACCAGGCCCGCACCGTGCGCCTGCCCGTGCACATGGTGCGCGAGCTGAACCAGATCCTGCGCGGCAAATACGCGCTGGAAGCACAGCACCACAACGGCAAGGATGCGACGGCCGAGGACATCGCCGAACTGGTCGGCCGCCCGGTCGAGGAGGTGCAGGACATCCTGGCGCTGTCCGAGCACGCCACCTCGCTCGATGCGCCGCTGGACAACGACCCGCAGTCGTCGCTGATGGACATGCTGCCCGGCGACGCCGACGACAGTCCGGACGCGCGCGCGGAACACCACGAGATGACGCAACTGGTGCGCGACTGGCTGATGAAGCTGCCGGACAAGCAGCGCATCGTCATCATGCGCCGTTTCGGCCTGGACAACGACGATCCGGCCACCCTCGAGACGCTGGCCGAGGAAATGGGGGTGACGCGCGAGCGGGTGCGCCAGATCCAGCAGGAAGCGCTGGTCAAGCTCAAGCGCGCAATGGCCGCACGCGGCGTCGTGCGCGATTCGCTGCTCTGAAGGCATCCGACCGCTGTTAGCACCGCAACACCGGTGACAGGCACCAATCTTGGGGTCTTCGACCCCAAGATTGGTGCCTGTCACCTAGGGTCTACCTCGATCCGTCCCTACATCTCTGCTATCATATCGCCCTTCCGAATCGCCTTCCCCCGCGCCGCCGCATGCCGTCGCAGGCGCCAACCGAGACTCTCATGCAAGAAAACATCATCGATATCAAATCGCTCGACATGGACGCGCGTGGCGTCGGTCATATGCAGGACAACGAAGACGGCACGCCGGGCAAGGTGGTATTCGTGGAAGGCGCGCTGCCGGGCGAGCGCGTCAGCTTCGAGACCTTCCGCAAGAAGAAGAACTGGGAAGCGGCGCGCATGACGCAGCTGCACCGCGAATCGGCGCTGCGCGTGCAGCCGAAATGCGTCCACTTCGACTACTGCGGCGGCTGCTCGATGCAGCACCTGGAGCCGTCCGCGCAGGTGGCGATCAAGCAGCGCGTGCTGGAGGATAACCTGTGGCACCTGTCGAAGGTCAAGCCGGAACTGATGATGCGGCCGATGTACGGCCCGACCTGGGGCTACCGCTATCGCGCCCGCCTGTCCTCGCGCTTCGTGGCGAAGAAGGGCACGGTGCTGGTGGGCTTCCACGAGAAGAAATCCGTCTACGTGGCCGACATCCAGAGCTGCCAGATCCTGCCGAAGCATGTGTCGGACATGATGATGCCGCTGCGCGCCCTGATCGGCTCCCTGTCGATCTTCGACAAGGTGCCGCAGATCGAGCTGGCCATCGGCGAGGACCTGACGGTGCTGGTGATGCGCAATATGGAACCGCTGACGGCCGACGACGAAGTCAAGGTGAAAGCCTTCGCCGACCAGTACGACATCCAGTGGTGGCTGCAGCCGAAAGGCCCGGATACCGCGTATCCGTTCTATCCGCTGGACAAGCAGCTGCACTACCTGCTGCCCGAGTTCAATGTGCGCATGCCGTTCAAGCCGGTCGATTTCACGCAGGTCAACCACCACATCAACCGCGTGCTGGTGCACAAGGCGCTGCGCCTGCTGGAAGTGCAGCCGACCGACCGTGTCGCCGACCTGTTCTGCGGCCTGGGCAACTTCACGCTGCCGCTGGCGACGCAGGCGCGCGAGGTGGTCGGCATCGAGGGCAGCACGGCGCTGACGGAGCGTGCGCTGGCCAATGCCAAGGTCAACGGCCTGGATGCGAAAACCTCGTTCTCGACCCGCAACCTGTTCGAGATCACCAAGGACGACCTGATCGCCCTGGGCAGGTTCGACCGCATGCTGATCGACCCGCCGCGCGACGGCGCGATGGCGCTGGTGCTGGCGCTGGCGGAGCTGAAGGAAACCCACCCCGGGCTGCTGCCGCGCCGCATCGTCTACGTCTCGTGCAGCCCGTCCACGCTGGCGCGCGACGCCGGCGTGCTGGTGCACCGCGCCGGCTATGCGTTGAAGCAGGCCGGTGTCGTCAACATGTTCCCGCACACCTCGCACGTGGAGTCGATGGCGGTGTTCGACCTGGTCTAAGCCGGGCACCGCTTGCGCCATGGACACGCCGCCCAGGCAACCGGGCGGCGTTGTCGTTTTGGCGCCCGCGAGCGCCAGCCCGATCGCCAGCCGACCAGGCACAGTGCGCCGGCAGCCAGCAGCGCCGCCATCGACGGCTCCGGCACCGGCGCGGCGATCCGCGTCACGTTCGACCAGGTCTGGAAATACAGCGTCACCGCCTGCGCCTCGGCGCCGCCGTTGGCGTAGGCCAGCGTGAAATCCTCCTCGATCGCCATGTGCGCCGGCCAGTCCGCATACGACAGGCTTTGGCGCGTGTGCTGCGTGTACGTGTAGCCGTTGGCGTCGACGATGCTGATGCTGGTCATGCCGACCGCGTCGTAGTGCCAGGCGTCGGCGTCGCGCGCGGCCTGGGAAGACAGGTGGCCCGCGACGGTCAGCACGCTGTACGGGTGTAATGTCAGCCTGACTTCCTGGTTGCCGGAAGCTGCCGCATAGCCGTATTCGCCCAGATTGGCGGCGCCTGTCGCGTGCGCGGCCACGTCGGCCAGCGCGCCGCTGGTTGCCGCCGTGCCGCCGCTGGCGCCGAAGCCGACGGCGACCGTGGCGGCGATGCCTGGCCCGGGCGATCCGGCGGCGTAATACTCGGCCGGTGCCGCGTTCAGGCTGGCGTACAGCGACGGTGCGACCGCCAGCAGGTCGAAGCCAGCCGCCAGGCCGTCGGCCGGCGTCAGGTCGAGCACGCCCAGCCGCACGTTGCCGATGGCGGCATCCGCCGTGCCGCCGGCACGTGCGAGGGCGGTGTTCGGCAGGGTGGTCAGGCACAGCGATATGACGGCGAGCGGGCGGAACAACGGATGCGTCATGACAAGCTCCTGATGAGGTAACGGTGCCGTCATCATAGGAGGCCGGCGTTGGCGCCGTTTAGGATGCCTCACGCCTCGGTACGGAACTTTACGCCGGGCGGAAGTTCCCGGCGCGGCCGCAGGCGAGACGAAAAAAAGCCGGCACGAGGCCGGCTTTTTCGAGAGCGATTAGTGTTTACTCGCGGCTGCCGCTGGTGAAGCCCAGGATCTGCAGCAGGCTGGTGAAGATGTTGTACACGTCCAGGTACAACGCCAGCGTGGCGCTGATGTAGTTGGTTTCGCCGCCGTTCACGATCCGCTGCACGTCATACAGGATGAACGCGGAGAAGATGCCGATGGCCAGCACCGAGATCGTCAGCGTCAGCGCCGGGATCTGGAAGAAGATGTTTGCCAGCGAAGCCAGGATGATCAGCACCAGGCCCACGAACGCGAACTTGGCCACGCCGCTGAAATCGCGCTTGGATACCGTCGCGATACTGGCCAGCACGGCGAAGATCGACGCGGTACCGCCGAACGCCAGCATGATCAGGGTGCCGCCATTGCCGTAGCCCAGCGTGCGGGTCAGCAGCGGCGTCAGCATCAGGCCCATGAAGAAGGTGAAGCCCAGCAGCAACGCGACACCCACGCCGCTGTGCTTGTTTTTCTCGATGGCCCAGATGAAGCCGAAGGCAACGCCCAGGAACAGCAGGGCGCCCATGAAGCCGCGCGGCATCGGCACGCCGAACATCACGCCGATGGCTGCGCCCAGCACGGTCGGGATCATCGACAGCGCCAGCAGCCAGTACGTATTGCGCAGCACGCTGTTGCGGGTCGCCAGGCGGCCCGCGGACTGGTCAAAGCTCTTGTTTAGATTGTATTCCATCATTGCACTCCTTTTGGATCGGTACGGTGTACCCTTGCCAAAGCATAGCACGCGCGGTGGTCCGCGGTGCCGGGAAAAGGGCTTGCGCCCGCCGGGATGGTCTGTCGTTGGCCACACCCCGCACCGCCGCCGACTGCCGCCGGGCGACCGTGCTCCCCAGCCGGTCGGCCCGCCGCAGCGGTGGTACAGGGGGCTGCCGCGCGGATTTCACCGCTTGTCGCGCCATCTTCCGCCCCTATATGCATAGTATATGGGGTGTTGTATGGTAAAATCAAAGGTTGATCCAGAAATCAATTTTGTTTTAAACCTTTCTTTTTATTGGAGTTTTTCATAATGGCAATCGAACGCACCCTGTCGATCATCAAACCAGACGCAGTCGCGAAGAACGTAATCGGCCAGATCTACAGCCGTTTCGAAGGCGCTGGCCTGAAGATCGTGGCTGCTCGCATGACCCAACTGTCGCGCGCTGAAGCCGAAGGCTTCTACGCCGTGCACGCTGCCCGTCCGTTCTTCAAGGACCTGGTCGACTTCATGGTTTCCGGCCCGGTCATGGTCACCGTCCTGGAAGGCGAAGGCGCCATTGCCAAGAACCGCGACCTGATGGGCGCTACCGATCCGAAGAAGGCCGACAAAGGCACCATCCGCGCCGATTTCGCCGACTCGATCGACGCCAACGCCGTGCACGGTTCGGACGCCGCCGAAACGGCCGCTGTGGAAATCGCTTACTTCTTCCCAGCACTGAACGTGTACTCCCGTTAATCGCTGCGGCGATAACGGCGCAGTCGCAGGCGCTTTGCCTGCTGTAGAGTTGTACCGCGCGCGCCCCGGGCACCGTCCGGGGTGCGGGCGTTTTGAAATGGTATTGAAATCTGCTTATGGAAACGACGCTCACCAACCTGCTGGACCTGGATCCCGCGCAACTGATCGATTACTGTGCTCAGTTGGGTGAGAAGCCGTTCCGTGCAAAACAGCTGCAACGCTGGATCCACCAGTTCGGTGCATCCGACTTCGACAGCATGACCGACCTGGCCAAGTCGCTGCGCGAGAAGCTCAAGACGCGCGCGCACATCACGGCTCCCGCCATCATCAGCGACCACACGTCCTCCGACGGCACCCGCAAATGGCTGGTGGACGTCGGCAACGGCAATGCCGTCGAGACCGTGTTCATCCCGGAAGAAAACCGCGGCACCCTGTGCATTTCCACCCAGGCCGGCTGCGCCGTCAACTGCCGCTTCTGCTCGACGGGCAAGCAGGGCTTCAACCGCAACCTGACGGTGGCCGAGATCATCGGCCAGCTGTGGATGGCCGAGTTCGAGCTGCGCCGCACCAAGGGCATCGAACCGGGCCCGAAGGGCGAGCGCCAGATCACCAACGTCGTCATGATGGGCATGGGCGAGCCGCTGCTGAACTACGAGCCGACCGCCACCGCGCTGAAGCTGATGCTGGACGATAACGCCTACGGCCTGTCGCGCCGCCGCGTCACCCTGTCCACTTCCGGCGTGGTGCCGATGATCGACAAGCTGGCGCAGGACGTGCCGGTGGCGCTGGCCGTGTCGCTGCACGCCTCCAACGACGAGCTGCGCAACGGCCTGGTGCCTCTGAACAAGAAATACCCGCTGGCCGAGCTGCTGGCGGCCTGCAAGCGCTACCTGGAATACGCGCCGCGCGACTTCATCACGTTCGAATACTGCATGCTGGACGGCTTCAACGACAGCGACGAGCATGCCCGCGAACTGATCGCGCTGGTGAACCACCCCGAGTACGGCGTCAACTGCAAGTTCAACCTGATTCCGTTCAATCCGTTCCCGGAATCGGGCCTGACGCGTTCGAAGAACCCCCGTATCAAGGCGTTCTCGGAAATCCTGATGAACGCGGGCATCGTGACGACGATCCGCAAGACCCGCGGCGACGATATCGACGCCGCCTGCGGCCAGCTGGCGGGCGAGGTCAAGGACCGCACCCGCGTGCAGGAACGCATGGAAAAGATGACGGAATACCAGCAGAAATTCGGTGCCAACTTCGGCAAGATCGTGGAGATCCGGTCCTGATGACGTCCTTCGCCCAGCGCAGCACGGCGCTCCTGGCGGCCCTCGGCATGGCCGGGCTGCTGGCGGCGTGCGCGGGCGCCGGGGACGCCGCCAGCAGCGGCAAGGACCTGCCCACCCTGTCGGATACGACGGCGGCGCAGAAGCGCGCCCAGATCCGCATGCAGCTGGCGGTCGGCTATTACGAGCAGGGCCAGCTGCCGATCGCGCTGGACGAGATCAAGAAAGCCGTCGCCGCCGACCCCGACTACGCGGATGCGTGGGGCATGCGCGCGCTGATCTACATGGCGATGGGCGAAACGGCCCTGGCGGACGACAACTTCCGCCATGCGCTGCAGCTGGCGCCCGGCAATCCGGACATCGCCAACAACTACGGCTCCTTCCTGTGCCAGAACGGCCGGGTCAAGGAATCGTTCAAGTATTTCGACACCGCGCTGGCCAGCCGGCAGTATGCCTCGCCGGAAAAGGCGCTGAACAACGCGGGCAACTGCGCGCTCAAGGCACGCGAGTTCGACACGGCCGAGAAGTACCTGCTGCAGGCGCTGCAGCTGACACCGGACCAGCCGTCGACGAATGCCAGCCTGGCGCGGGTTTATTATGAGCGCCGCGACTACGTGCGCGCGAATTTCTTTATCACCCGGCTGGGCAAGGTCGCCAGGGCCGACAGCCTGCCGGCCGACGTATTGTGGCTGGCGATCAGGGTGCAGCATAAGATGGGGGACACTGGCGCGGAGCAGGGGTGGGTGACGCAATTGCGCCGCCACCATGCCGCCTCGCCCGAGTATGCTGCGTATCAACGTGGGGCGTTTGATGAGTGATACAGGGGTAACAATGGATTCAGAACGGCAGGAACAGCCTAATAACCAGCAGGCTCAGGCGCCCGGAGCACAGCTGGCAGCCCAGCGCCAGGCGATGGGTCTTTCGATCGACCAGATCGCCGACCAGCTCAAGCTGGCGCCGCGCCAGGTGGTGGCGATCGAGCAGGGCGACTATGCGTCGCTGCCGAACATGGCCGTCACGCGCGGCTTCATCCGCGCCTATGCCAAGGTGGTGCGGCTCGATCCGGCGCCCCTGGTGGCGCAGATCGAAGTGACGCCCACCGTCGCCCCCACGGCCGACCACGGCACCGTGCGGCGCGAAAAGATCTCGACATCGTTCAGCGAATCGCGCTTCCCGTCGCTGACGGAAAGCCGGCCGAAGCCCACGCGCTGGCTGGTTGGCGGCGCCGTCGTGCTGGTGCTGGCTGCCGCGGCCGCCGCCTGGCAGTCGGGCGTCATCTCGACCGACCTGTTCAAACGCTCCAGCAGTGCCGCCGATCCGGCCCCGGTGGCGTCCCAGCCGGGCACGGCCACGACGGCGTTGCCGGCGCCGCACGTGCCGCTGGTGCAGCCGACCACGCCGGCACCGGCGACGGCTGAGCAGCCGGTCGCGACTGCGCCAGCCGCACCGGTCACCGAAACGGCACCGGCCACCACCGCGGCCCCCGCGCCGGTAGCGACGGCACCGGCCACGCCGGTCGTCGCGACGCCGGCGCCGGCCACCGCGGCGGCACCCGCCGCCGGTGCGAACGCGCTGGTACTGACGGTGAACCAGGACTCCTGGATCGAAGTGCGCAGCCCCGGCAGCAAGCCGCTGATCTCGCGCCTGGTCAAGGCGGGCAGCACCGAAACGGTCGAGATCGACAAGCAGTCGACCCTGGTGGTCGGCAACCCGGATGGGGTGCGCGCGACGCTGCGCGGCCAGCCGCTGGACCTGCCGAAGCTGCCGAACCGCACGATCTCGCGTGTCCAGGTCAAATAAGCATTGATGAGTGTAACGAGCATGTCTTCCCTGATACTCCCGGCCGCGTCCGCGCAGGCCATCCCGTCCGGCCCCACGCCGCGCCGCGCCAGCCATGGCGTGCTGGTGGCGCACGGCAACCGCAAGGTGTGGGTCGGCGGCGACAATCCCGTCGTCGTGCAGTCGATGACCAATACCGACACGGCCGATGCCGTCGGCACCGCGATCCAGATCAAGGAGCTGGCACGCGCCGGCTCCGAGCTGGTGCGCCTGACGGTGGACCGGCCCGAGGCCGCCGCCGCCGTGCCGTACATCCGCGAGCAGCTCGACAAGATGGACATCGACGTGCCGCTGGTGGGCGACTTCCACTACAACGGCCACACCTTGCTGACCGAGTATCCGGACTGCGCCGCGGCCTTGTCGAAGTACCGCATCAATCCGGGCAACGTGGGCAAGGGCGCCAAGCGCGACACCCAGTTCGCCCAGATGATCGAAGTGGCGATCCGCCACGACAAGCCGGTGCGCATCGGCGTCAACTGGGGCTCGCTGGACCAGGCCCTGCTGGCGCGCATCATGGACGAGAACGCGGCCCGCGCGCAGCCGTGGAGCGCGCAGGCCGTGATGTACGAAGCGCTGATCACGTCGGCCATCGAGAACGCCGTGCGCGCCGAGGAAATCGGCCTGTCGAAGGACAAGATCATCCTGTCCTGTAAAGTGTCGGGCGTGCAGGACCTGATCGCCGTCTACCGCGAGCTGGCCAAGCGCTGCGACTACCCGCTGCACCTGGGCCTGACGGAAGCGGGCATGGGCAGCAAGGGCATCGTCGCCTCGACCGCCGCCCTGTCCGTGCTGCTGCAGGAAGGCATCGGCGACACGATCCGCATCTCGCTGACGCCGGAACCGGGCGGCGACCGCACCAAGGAGGTGGTGGTGGGCCAGGAGATCCTGCAGACGATGGGCCTGCGCAAGTTCGCGCCGATGGTGATCGCCTGCCCGGGCTGCGGGCGCACCACGTCCACCGTGTTCCAGGAGCTGGCGGACGACATCCAGACCTTCCTGCGCGAGCAGATGCCGGAATGGAAAAAGCTGTACCCGGGCGTGGAGGCGATGAACGTGGCCGTGATGGGCTGCATCGTCAACGGTCCGGGCGAATCGAAGCACGCCAATATCGGCATCAGCCTGCCCGGCACGGGCGAATCGCCGGCCGCGCCGGTGTTCGTGGACGGCCAGAAGGTCGCCACCTTGCGCGGCGAAGGCATCGTGCAGGAATTCCAGCAGATCGTGCTGGACTACGTGCAAAAGAATTACTCACCAGTTACCGCTTAATAGAACAATGTCTGACAATAAAAAACCTGAAAAGATTGTGGCGATCAAGGGGATGAACGACATCCTGCCGGCCGACGCCCACCTGTGGGAGATCTTCGAGAACACCGCGCAATCGATCCTGCAAAGCTACGGCTACCAGAACATCCGCACGCCGATCGTCGAGGAAACGCGCCTGTTCGCGCGCGCCATCGGCGCCGTCACCGACATCGTCGAGAAGGAGATGTACTCCTTCACCGATTCGATGAACGGCGACCAGCTGACCCTGCGCCCGGAGGGCACCGCCGGCGTCGTGCGCGCCGTGCTGGAACATAACCTGACCTATGAGGGGCCGAAGCGCCTGTGGTACAAGGGCCAGATGTTCCGCCACGAGCGTCCGCAGCGCGGCCGCTACCGCCAGTTCCACCAGTTCGGCGCCGAAGCCGTCGGCTTCACGGGCCCGGACATCGACGCGGAACTGATCATGCTGTGCCGCCGCCTGTGGGACGACCTGGGCCTCTCGAATATCCGCCTGGAGCTGAACTCGATCGGCGACGCCGAGGAGCGCGCGCGCCACCGCGTCGACCTGATCGCCTATCTGGAGCAGCACCAGGACATCCTCGACGCGGAAGCCAAGCGCCGCCTGCATTCCAACCCGCTGCGCATCCTGGACACCAAGAATCCTGCCATGCAGGACATGGTCAATGGCGCGCCGAAGCTGCTGGACTACCTGGGCGACGAATCGCGCGCCCACTTCGAAGGCGTGAAGAAGATCCTGGATCGCAACAACGTGCCGTACGTCGTCAACACGCGCCTGGTGCGCGGCATCGACTACTACAACCGCACCGTGTTCGAATGGGTGACGGACGAACTGGGCGCGCAGGGCACCGTTTGCGCCGGCGGCCGCTACGATCCGCTGATCGAGATGTTCGGCGGGAAGCCGACGCCGGCCGTCGGTTTTGCGATGGGCATCGAGCGCCTGATCGAGCTGATGAAATCGGCCGGCGAGACGGCCGCGCCGAACCAGTGCGACGTCTACCTGGTGCACCAGGGCGAGGAAGCGCAGATCCAGGCGTTCATCCTGGGCGAGCGCCTGCGTGACGCCGGCCTGGACGTGATGCTGCACTGCGCGACGCCAGCGGGCGCCGGCAGCTTCAAGAGCCAGATGAAGAAGGCCGACGGCAGCGGCGCGGCCTTCGCCGTCATCATCGGCGACGACGAAGTCGCGAACAAGACCGCCAACGTCAAGGCGCTGCGCGGTGAAGAGGGCGAGCAGCAGCAAGCCACCGTGCCGTACGACGACGTGGTCGACTACATCGTCGACCAGGTCGTCGGTGGCGGCGACGATCACGAACACGAGCACGATCAAAAGCACGTGCATTACCACCATTAAAACCTGAAGGCGAAAAGCATCCATGGCATACGATCTCGAAGAACAAGAACAGCTCGCCACCCTGAAGGCGTGGTGGGCAAAGTACGGCAATGCGGCGACCTGGGTCGTCGTGGCGGGTCTCGCCGCGTACTCCGGCTGGACCGGCTGGAACTACTACCAGCGCACCCAGGCCGCGGAGGCGTCGGCCCTGTACGACGAACTGCGCAATGCGGTGGGCAAGGACAACGCCAAGGTGCAGCGCGCCGCCGCCGACATCGAAAGCCGCTACGGCAAGACGCTGTACGCCGAACTGGGCGCGCTGACGGCCGCCAAGGCCGCGTTCGAAGCCAAGGACAACAAGGCCGCCAAGGCCCAGCTGCAGTGGGTGATCGAGCATGGCAGCGACGAGTACAAGGCGATGGCGAAAGTGCGCCTGGCCGGCGTGCTGCTGGACGAGAAGGCTTACGATGAGGCGCTGAAGACGCTGTCGGGCGACATGCCGGCGCAGTTCGCCGCCAGCGTCAACGACCGCAAGGGCGACATCCTGGCGGCCCAGCAGAAGCTGGCCGAAGCCCGCACGGCCTACCAGGCCGCGCTGGACAAGACCGACAAGAAAAGCCCGGCACGCCAACTGATCGAACTGAAATTCGAAGCCGTCGGCGGCGTGCTGCCGGAAGAAAAGCCGGCCGCGTAAGCAGGCCGCGCGACAGCCCCATATCAAGAGGAGCAGACAAGAACCTATGCGTATCACCGGAAAAGTAATCGGCGTAAGCCTGCTGGCAATGACGGCCGGCTGCGGCACCCTGGGCTCCCTGAATCCGTTCAAGGAAAAGGACAAGAACCCGCCCGCGAAGCTGGTCGACATCAAGTCGCCGATCCCGGCGCGCATCGTCTGGAAGCATTCGGCCGGCAAGGCCGGCCTGTACGTATTCTCGCCGGCGCTGGCCGAGAACAGCCTGTACGTGGCGGACAACGGCGGCAACGTCGAACGCCTCGATGCCGCCACCGGCAAGTCGCAGTGGCGCATCAAGGCCGGCACCGACCTCACGGCCGGCGTTGGCTCGAACGGCAAGGTGGTGGCAGTCGGCGGCACCAAGGGCCAGGTCATCGCCCTGGACGCCGCCAACGGCAGCCAGCTGTGGAAGGTGCAGGCTTCGTCGGAAGTGCTGTCGGCCCCGGCCGTCAGCGACGAGCTGGTGATCGTGCGCAGCATGGACAACAAGATCACGGCCTATGACATCAAGACCGGCGAGCGCAAATGGTTCATCCAGCGCACCACGCCGCCGCTGACCCTGCGCAATGCGCCGGGTGTGGTGGTGGCCGCGCCGAACGTCTACGTGGCGCAGCCGGCCGGGCGCCTGCTGGCGCTGGCCCTGTCGAACGGCGTGCCGCGCTTCGAGGTGCCGGTGGCCGAGCCGCGCGGTACCACGGAGCTGGAGCGCGTGTCCGACATCGGTGGCAACCCGGTCGTGCTGGGCAACGACATCTGCGCCGTCACGTACCAGGGCAAGGTCGGCTGCTTCGATGTGCAGACCGGCGTGCCGCGCTGGACCAAGCCGACGTCGTCGGACGTGGGCGTGGCCGTCGACCAGCGCTTCGTCTTCGTGGCGGACGACAAGGGCGCCGTGGCCGCATATGGCCGTGACGCCGGCGCCAGCGCGTGGAAGAACGACTCGCTGGCCAACCGCGTGCTGTCCACGCCGCTGTCGTACGGCCGCGTGGTGGCCGTGGGCGACTACCAGGGCTATGTGCACCTGCTGTCGCGCGAGGACGGCGCCATGCTGGGCCGCGTCCAGGTGGACGGCAGCGCCATCAAGTCGGTGCCGGTCGTCGCGGGGTCCAACATGATCTTCCAGACGCAGGACGGCACCGTGGCCGCGATCGCGGTCGAGTAACGCCCTACCGGGCGGCCGCAGGGGCCGCCCGCGGAATTTTAAACACCAAGCAGTATTGATACCGCCTCGCGCGGTTGAGTTGAAAAAGAATGAAGCCGGTAATTGCACTCGTGGGCCGCCCGAACGTCGGGAAATCGACCCTATTCAATCGTCTGACCCGCTCGCGCGACGCGCTGGTGGCGGACTTGCCAGGTCTGACGCGCGATCGTCACTATGGCGAGGGCCGCGTCGGCGAACGTCCCTTCCTGGTCATCGATACCGGCGGTTTCGAACCGGTCGCGAAGGAAGGCATCATGTTCCAGATGGCGCTGCAGACCAAGCAGGCCGTGGCCGAAGCGGACGTGGTCGTGTTCCTCGTCGATGGCCGCCAGGGCATGACGCCGCACGATAAGACCATCACCGACTTCCTGCGCAAGAGCGGCCGCCCCGTGCTGCTGGTGGTGAACAAGGCCGAAGGCATGAAGTACACGTCGGCCGTCTCCGACTTCTATGAGCTGGGCCTGGGCGATCCGTACGCGATCTCCGGCGCGCACGGCGACGGCGTGCACGACCTGGTGCAGGAAGCGCTGGACAAGGCGTTCGCGTCGCGGCCAAGCGATGCGGAAGAGCTGCTGCCGTCCGAGCGCGGCATCAAGCTGGCGCTGGTGGGCCGCCCGAACGTGGGCAAGTCCACCCTGATCAACACGCTGGTGGGCGAGGAGCGCGTCATCGCCTTCGACATGCCGGGTACCACGCGCGACTCGATCGAGATCCCGTTCGAGCGCGACGGCAAGCACTACACGCTGATCGACACGGCCGGCATCCGCCGCCGCGGCAAGGTGTTCGAGGCGGTCGAGAAGTTCTCGGTCGTGAAGACGCTGCAGTCGATCTCGGAAGCGAACGTGGTCGTGCTGATGCTGGACGCCCAGCAGGACGTCTCGGAGCAGGACGCCCACATCGCCGGCTTCATCCTGGAAAGCGGGCGCGCGCTGGTCGTCGCCGTCAACAAGTGGGACGGCCTGACCTCCGACCAGCGCGACCAGATCAAGATGGACCTGGACCGCAAGCTGGACTTCCTCGGCTTCGCCAAGACCCACTTCATCTCCGCACTGAAGGGCACCGGCGTGGTGCAGCTGATGAAGTCCGTGGACGGCGCCTACGCCGCGGCAATGGCCGACCTGTCGACGCCGAAGCTGACGCGCGCGCTGGCCGAGGCGGTCGAGAAGCAGGAGCCCAAGCGCAAGGGCGGCATGCGGCCGAAGATGCGCTACGCCCACCAGGGCGGCATGAACCCGCCGATCATCGTCATCCACGGCAACTCGCTGGACGCGATCAGCGAGCCGTACAAGCGCTACCTGGAAAAGCACTTCCGCGACACGTTCAACCTGGTCGGCACGCCGCTGCGTATCGAGCTGCGTACCGGCAAGAATCCTTTCGACAAGCGCAAGGAATAGTTGGCAGGGGTCTGTCCCCGGTAAGTAGCGGCCTCAGCGCTCGCTAGCGACGTATCTAGGGGACTGACCCCGGTTTTTATCGCAGCGGCCGAGCCGCAACAGACCCATGGTGACAGGCACCTATCTTGGGGCGGAAACGCCCCAAGATAGGTGCCTGTCACCTGCGGGGTTCTTCGGGCGCCGCGTGGACGTCTCGACTTGCAAGCTGCTGCGATAAAAACCGGGGTCAGTCCCCTAAAGCCGCTGCTGACTTCGTCCCAGCCAACCCTTACCGGGGACAGACCCCAAGCACACGATTTATCTCCCGCGACACTGCATAAAACACGAAAACAGGTTACAGTAGCCCCAAAGCATTCCTGCCATGCGGAGGGCGCGTTTTCCCTCTGTAAAAGGGGTGTGGCCGGCACTTGAATTCAAGCGTTTCGCCTCCAATTCCAACACAACAACATAAACTGGAGCTGTTATGAGCAATAAAGGGCAATTGTTACAAGACCCATTTCTGAATGCGCTGCGTAAAGAGCACGTTCCCGTCTCGATCTACCTGGTCAACGGTATCAAACTGCAAGGCCATATCGAGTCGTTCGACCAGTACGTCGTCCTGCTGCGTAACACCGTCACCCAGATGGTCTACAAGCACGCCATCTCGACCGTGGTTCCCGCACGCGCCGTCAACCTCAACATCGAATCCGAGGCCGAGTGAACGCGTTGATCGATGAGACAACGCCGTTCCCCGCTCGTTCGCTTCAACCTCGCCTGACCGTCGTATGCGCGCAGCCTTAGTCGGAGTCGATTTCGGTCAGGGCGACTTCGCCGCCAGTATCGAGGAGTTGACCTTGCTCGCGCGTTCCGCGGGGGCGGAGCCCGTCACGACCGTTACCGGCAAACGCTCCAGTCCGGATGCAGCCTATTTCGTCGGCAGCGGCAAGGCCGACGAGATCGGCCATGCCGTGCAGGACCTGAAGCTGGAGATCGTCATCTTCAACCATGCGCTGTCGCCTGCCCAGCAGCGCAACCTCGAGAAACGCCTGAACGTGCGCGTGCTCGACCGTACCAGCCTGATCCTCGACATCTTCGCCCAGCGGGCGCAGAGCCACGAGGGCAAGCTGCAGGTCGAGCTGGCGCAGCTGCAGCACCTGTCCACGCGGCTGATCCGCGGCTGGACTCACCTGGAGCGGCAGAAGGGCGGTATCGGCTTGCGCGGTCCCGGCGAAACCCAGCTGGAGACCGACCGCCGGCTGATCGGCGAGCGCGTCAAGATGCTGCGCGCGCGGCTGGCCAAGCTGCGCAAGCAGCACGAGACCCAGCGCCGCGCGCGCGGCCGCAACAAGACCTTCTCCGTCTCGCTGGTCGGTTATACCAACGCCGGCAAGTCCACGCTGTTCAACACGATGACCAAGGCCGGCGTGTACGTCGCCGACCAGCTGTTCGCCACGCTGGACACCACCTCGCGCCGCATGTACATGGGCGAGGAGACGGGCCACGTGGTCCTTTCCGACACGGTCGGCTTCGTGCGCGAGCTGCCCCACCAGCTGGTGGCGGCGTTCCGCGCCACGCTGGAGGAAACCATCCATGCGGACCTGCTGCTGCACGTCGTCGATGCGGCCAGCCCCGTCAAGATGGAGCAGATCGAGCAGGTCAACATGGTCCTGCGCGAGATCGGCGCCGATCACATCCCCCAGATCCTGGTGTGGAACAAGATCGACGCGGCGGGGCAGGAACCGGCCGTGGAGCGTGATGAATATGATAAGATTTCACGCGTTTTCATCAGCGCGCGCACGGGAGCCGGACTGGACCTGCTGCGCGACGCCATCATCGAGGCAGCCAGGGACCAGCAGGAAGCCGACGCCCATCCCCGGGACGATGTAGCGCCGGACGCTATTTCCACATTCACCCATGTCGGAACACACTAATAAGATGCCTCTTTCCTACTTCAAGAAGAGAAAAGGCCTGAAACTGTCGTTGAACGATCCCCGCTGGGGCTCGGACAAGGACGGCAACAGGCAAGCCCAGGAAGGCAAAAAGCCCGGTGAAGGTCCGCCGGATCTCGATCAGTTGTGGCGCGATTTCAACCAGCGCCTGAACGGCCTGTTCGGCAACAAGAACCGCAATAACGGCGGTGGCGGCGGCGGCGGCGGCGGCGGTGGCGAACTGAAGGGCGCCGGCATTACCGTCGGCGCCGTCGCGACCATCGCCGTGCTGGTGTGGCTGGCCAGCGGTGCGTTCATCGTGCAGGAAGGCCAGAAGGGCATCGTCACGACGTTCGGGCGCTACAGCCACGAGACGCCGGCCGGCTTCAACTGGCGCTGGCCGTATCCGTTCCAGGCCAACGAGACCGTCAACGTGTCGCAGGTGCGCACCGTCGAGGTGGGCTACCGTACCAATGTGCGCAACAAGCAGGCCGCCGAGTCGCTGATGCTGACCGACGACGAGAACATCATCGACATCCAGTTCGCCGTGCAGTACCGCCTGTCCGATCCGAAGGCCTGGCTGTACAACAACCGCGACGCGGAAGACACGGTGCGCCAGGTGGCCGAGACGTCGATCCGCGAAATCGTCGGCAAGAGCAAGATGGACTTCGTGCTGTACGAGGGCCGCGAGAAGGTCGCGTTCGAGACGCAGCAGCTGATGCAGCAGATCCTGGACCGCTACGCGTCCGGCGCGATGGTCACCAACGTGACGATGCAGGCCGTGCAGCCGCCCGAGCAGGTGCAGGCCGCGTTCGACGACGCCGTCAAGGCCGGCCAGGACCGCGAGCGCCAGAAAAACGAAGGCCAGGCCTACGCCAACGACATCATCCCGAAGGCGCGCGGCTTCGCGTTCCGCCTGCAGCAGGAGGCGGAAGCCTACCGCTCGATGGTGACCGAGAACGCGCTGGGTAACGCCGACCGCTTCAAGGCCGTGCTGGTGGAATACCAGAAGGCCCCGGCCGTCACGCGCGACCGCATGTACCTGGAGACGATGCAGCAAATCTTCGCCAACACCAGCAAGGTGATGGTCGATGCCAAGGCCGGCAGCAACCTCTTGTACCTGCCGCTGGACAAGCTGATCGCCCAGGTCGCCGCGACCGAAGCGAACCGCAGCAACATCAGCGCGCCGCCACCGTCGGCCGTGCTGCTGCCGCCGCCCGAGAACACCATGAGCTCGACCGATCCGCGCCGCGACAGCAACCGCGCCCGTGAATCGTCGCGCGACCGGGAGAGCCGTTAAATGAACCGCATCGTTACGTTCCTCGTCACGGGCTTCATCGCCGTGATGCTGCTGTCGTCGACCGTCTTCGTGGTCGACCAGCGCAAGTTCGCCATCGTGTTCGCGCTGGGTGAAGTCAGGCAGGTCATCAGCGAACCGGGCCTGCACTTCAAGCTGCCGCCGCCGTTCCAGAACATCCTGTACCTGGACAAGCGCATCCTGACGCTCGACTCGCCCGAAGCGGACCGCTTCATCACGGCCGAGAAGATGAACATCCTGGTCGATTCCTTCGTCAAGTGGCGCATCACCGATCCGAAGCTGTACTTCGTCAGCTTCAGCGGCGACGAAGGCCGCGCGCGCGACCGGCTGTCGCAGATCGTCAAGGCGGCGCTGAACGACGAGATCACCAAGCGCACCGTGCGCGAAGTGATCTCCGGCCAGCGCGGCAAGGTGATGGAGGCGATCCGTACCAAGGTGATCGTGGAAGCCAAGCAGATCGGCGTGCAGATCGTCGACGTGCGCCTGAAGCGGGTCGATTACGTCGAGCAGATCAACAACTCGGTGTATGAGCGCATGAAGGCCGAGCGCGTGCGCGTGGCCAACGAACTGCGTTCGACCGGTTCGGCCGACTCCGAGAAGATCCGCGCCGACGCCGACAAGCAGCGCACGGTGATCCTGGCCGAAGCCTACCGCGACGCCGAGCGCATCCGCGGCGAAGGCGATGCCAAGGCCAGCGCGATCTATGCCGAGGCGTTCGGCCGCAATCCGGAGTTCTACAAGTTCTACCGCAGCCTGGAAGCCTACCGTTCGTCGTTCAAGACCAAGGCCGACGTGATGCTGGTCGATCCGAACTCGGAGTTCTTCAAGTACTTCAAGGGCGCTGGTTCGGGCAAGTGAGGCATAAGGGACTGTCCCCGCAGGGGACTGTCCCTGAAGTTTGCCAGCGTTATCGATACGGATGCGAACTTCTGGGTCAGTCCCATAGGGACAGACCCCAACCCCAGGGCATAGCTGCCCGCCACCAATGCATCAAGGGCCGCGGAAGCGGCCTTTTTTTCCTCTTTATCACGGTTTTCGCGTAAAATATGCGGTTCGGCCTCAGCCGCCGAGTGGCGCGCCTGCGCGCTTGATCGTTTTTTAACTACGCGAACAACCGGTTCTCCCATGCCGAATTGGCTTTTGCCTGAACATATCGCCGACGTCCTGCCGTCCGAGGCGCGCAAGATCGAAGAACTGCGCCGCCTGATGCTGGATAACTTCCGCAGCTACGGCTACGAGCTCGTGATGCCGCCGCTGCTGGAATACGTCGAATCCCTGCTGGCCGGCGCCGGCCAGGACACCGACCTGCGCACCTTCAAGCTGGTCGACCAGATCTCCGGCCGCATGCTGGGCCTGCGCGCCGACATGACGACGCAAGTCGCCCGCATCGACGCCCACCTGCTCAATCGCGCCACCGTCACGCGCCTGTGCTATGCCGGCCCGGTGCTGCATACCCGTCCGTCGGGCCTGCACACGACCCGTGAGCCGCTGCAGATCGGTGCCGAGATCTACGGCCATGCCGGCCTGGAAGCCGATGCCGAGATCCAGGAGCTCGCCCTGGCGTCGCTCGACCTGGCCGGCTTCTCGGAAGTGCGGCTCGACCTGGCCCACGTGGGCGTGCTGCGCGCGATCCTCGACCTGGACGCGGCCGCCGGCAAGCAGCACATCGCCATCGTGCAGCTGCTGCGCGCCAAGGACGTGCCGGGCCTGCGCGAGCTGGCCGCCGGCTTTGCTCCGGCCACGCGCGACGCGCTGCTGGCCCTGCCGAACCTGTACGGCGACGTCGACATCCTGAAGACGGCGCGCGCCGCGCTGCCGGACGTGCCGGGCATCGCCAAGGCGCTGGCCGAACTGGCGGCGCTGGCGGCATCGGCCATCGGCCGCGCCGACGTGGCGATCGACCTCGCGGACCTGCGCGGCTACCAGTACGAAAGCGGTGCCACCTTCGCGCTGTACGTGCCGGGCCTGCCGAACGCGGTGGCCAGGGGCGGGCGCTACGACCACGTGGGCGAGGCCTTCGGCCGCGCCCGTCCCGCGACCGGGTTCTCGATGGACCTGCGCGAGCTGGCGCGCCTGTTGCCGACGGCGGACCGCAAGCATGCGATCCGCGCGCCGTGGGGCAACGCGCCCGAACTGAAAGACAAGATCGCCGAGCTGCGCAGGGCCGGCGAAGTCGTGATCCAGTCCTTGCCGGGTCACAGCAATGAACAGGACGAGTTCGAGTGCGACCGCGCGCTGGTGCTCGACGATAGTGGTAGTAACTGGATTCTTAAAAACTTAGGTTGAGTGTGATGTCAAAGAAAATCACTGCAAAAAACGTGGTCGTCATCGGTACCCAGTGGGGCGATGAAGGCAAGGGCAAAATCGTCGACTGGCTGACGGAACACGCGCAAGGCGTGGTGCGCTTCCAGGGCGGCCACAATGCGGGCCACACGCTCGTCATCGGCGGCGTGAAGACCGCGCTGCAGCTGATCCCGTCGGGCATCATGCGCCCGGGCGTGGCCTGCTACATCGGCAACGGCGTCGTGGTCTCCGTGCCGGACGTGCTGCGCGAAATCGACAAGCTGGAAGCGGTCGGCGTGGAAGTCGCGTCGCGCCTGAAGGTGTCGGAAGCCTGCCCGGTGATCCTGCCTTACCACAGCGCGCTGGATGCGGCCCGTGAAGCGGCCCGCGGCGCCGCCAAGATCGGCACGACCGGCAAGGGCATCGGCCCGGCCTACGAAGACAAGGTGGCGCGCCGCGCCATCCGCGTCGCCGACCTGCTGAACGAAAAGCGTTTCGCCGAGAAGCTGGCCGAGAACCTGGACTACCACAACTTCGTGCTGGAAAACTATCTGAAGGCACCGAAGGTCGAGTACCAGAAGACCCTGGACGACGCGCTGGCCTACGTGCCGCGCCTGCGTCCGATGGTGACCGACGTGTCGAGCGCCCTGTACGCCGCCCACAAGGCCGGCGCCAACCTGCTGTTCGAAGGCGCGCAAGGCTCGCTGCTGGACGTCGACCACGGCACCTATCCGTTCGTCACCTCGTCCAACTGCGTGGCCGGTAACGCCGCCGCCGGTGCCGGCGTCGGCCCGAACATGCTGCACTACATCCTGGGCATCACCAAGGCCTACACGACGCGCGTCGGTTCGGGTCCGTTCCCGTCCGAGCTGCCGACCGATGCCGGCGTGGGCCACCACCTGGCGCAAGTGGGCCACGAGTTCGGCACCGTGACGGGCCGCGCCCGCCGCTGCGGCTGGTTCGATGCCGCGCTGCTGCGCCGCTCGGTGCAGATCAACGGCGTGTCGGGCATGTGCCTGACCAAGCTGGACGTGCTGGACGGCCTGGAATCGCTCAAGCTGTGCACCGGCTACATGGTCGATGGCGTCAAGACCGACATCTTCCCGGTCGGCGCCGAGGAAGCCGCGCGTTGCGAACCGATCTACGAAGAGATGCCTGGCTGGACCGAGAGCACCGTGGGCGCCAAGTCGCTGGCGGCCCTGCCGGCCAACGCCCGCGCCTACATCAAGCGCATCGAAGAACTGGTCGGCGTGCCGGTCGACATGGTCTCCACCGGTCCTGACCGCGAAGAGACGATCGTCCTGCGCCACCCGTTCGAATAACAAGAAACACGAAGCAGAGGAATTACATGAACGCCCCTCAATCCAACGAAAAGCACCTGTGGGTGTCCTGGGATGAATACCACCGCCTGATCGAGCGCCTGGCGCTGAAGGTGTACGAATCGGGCTGGAAGTTCGACATGGTGCTGTGCCTGGCGCGCGGCGGCGTGCGTCCCGGCGACGTGTTCTCGCGCATCTTCGACGTGCCGCTGGCGATCCTGTCGACCAGCTCCTACCGCGAAGACAAGGGCACCGTGCAGGGCGACCTGGACATCGCCAAGTACATGACGATGACCAAGGGTCCGCTGAAAGGCAAGATCCTGCTGGTCGACGACCTGGCCGATTCGGGCGTCACCCTGACCAAGGTGGTCAAGCACCTGCAGGACAATTTCGAAGGCGTGACGGAAGTGAAGTCCGCCGTGATCTGGACCAAGGGCTGCTCGGCCTTCAAGCCGGACTACCACATGGAAGAGCTGCCGCACAATCCATGGATCCACCAGCCGTTCGAAGACTACGACGGCATCCGCCCGCACCAGCTGGCGGCCTGGATCAAGAAGGGCGAAACGCAAGCCTAAGCGCTGGCGCTCGCGCGACGATGGCGGAAGGCTGCCCAGCCCTCCGCCATTTTTTTATGGTCGCTGCTACCATCGTGGCAGGCCGATAAGAACAAGAGAACACCATGACCGAAAACTTTTTCCAGACCTTCATCCTGCTGCTGCTCGTGACCGACCCGTTCGGCAACGTGCCGCTGTTCGCCACGGCGCTGGCGCCCGTCGCTCCGGCCAAGCGGCCCAGGATCGTCGTGCGCGAATGCCTGATCGCGTTTATCGTACTGCTGACCTTCATGTTCTTCGGCCGCCACTTCCTGCAGGCGCTGTCGCTGTCGGAAGTGTCGCTGCGCATCGCCGGCAGCGTGATTCTGATGATGATCGCGATCCGCATGGTGTTCCCGCATCCGGACGGGGTACTGGGCAAGACCGACGGTGGCGAGCCGTTCATCGTGCCGCTGGCGATTCCCGCGCTGGCCGGCCCGTCCGCGCTGGCGACCGTGCTGCTGTTCTCGCGCGAGAGCGCGGGCGAGGTGGCGATCCACGTCGCCGCCTTGGCTGCCGTGGTCGTGGTCTGGCTGGCCGTGTTCCTGGGCGCCGAGAAGCTGCAGAAGGTGCTGGGCACGCAGGTGATGACGGCGTTCGAGCGGCTGATGGGGCTGATCCTGGCGGCGATCTCGGTGGAGATGTTGTTGGGTGGCGTGCGGGAGTTTGTCAAGACTCTGTAGGTAGGGTCATTTCCGTGAGAATTGGTGACTTTTTGATATTTATCTGACTGCTATCATCCTGTGCTGCGCCACTGCAGGCCGCCCCGCGGCTGCTTGCATGACTGGGCACCTCCTTCCCAGCGTCGTATTCAACAGGATGTCAGATGAAAAAAATAGCACTTGTACTCCCGGCATTGGTACTGCTCGCGGGCTGCGGCAGCAGCAACAGCTACCTTGCCCAGCGCAACAGCACGGTCGAGATGTATCACATCTTCGATATCAAGACAGACGCGCCAACCGCGACCGTCATCAAGGCGGCGGCCGATGGCCTGGCCCGTAACACGAACGAAATCCACCAAAACACGCCGCTGCAGCTTGGCAAAACCGTACCCGTCGAGCCGGGCCGCTTCGTGATCGAGGATATCGGTGCCAAGCTGGCGGGCTCCAACACCGGCATGGGCGCCATGCTGCAGATGGCCGCGATGAAGAACGGTGGCGTCGGCCTGAAGACGGCCAAGTGCGACGGCGCGGTATGGACGTCGCGCGCCTTGCGCAGCATCGCCGGCTCCAACAACCTGACGCTGTACAGCTGCCTGTACAAATACCAGGCTGGCTACCACCTCGACACGTACGCCGTCTTCAACAAGACCGAAGGTGGCTTGGCCCAGGTGTCGCGCGACATCGCGAGCTCGCTGGTCGGCACGCCGGAGCAGTGGGTGACCAAGACCATCCTCGACACGGTGCGTTCGATCGAAGCCGCCACCGGCGCGAAGATGGTGCGCCTGGAAGGGCAGCCGGAGTTGAACGAGCTGCCAAGCGGTGCCCTCGTCGGCAAGAATTAACGCGCTGGCCGTCCATTGCCGTGAACAGAACCTGAATATGATCAAGCGAACATTGCACATCTTGGTCGCCAGCCTCGTGCTGTCCTCCACGCTGGCGGCGGCCCAGGAATACCGCTGCAACCGCGCCGGCATCCAGCCCGAGCTGGAAGCCTGCGCGGCCGACGATTTCAAGAAGGCCGACAAGGAACTGAACGCCACGTGGCAGGCATTGCTGCGCAAGGAAGCTGACGACAAGGTCTTCATCGCCAAGCTGCGCACGGCGCAGAAAGCCTGGCTGGCTTTCCGCGATGCCGAACTGGAAGCCCACTTCGCCTGCGACAGCGACAACAGCCGCATGTGCTGGGGTTCGATGGAGGGAATGTCCTACCTGATGCGCAAGAAGGACCTGACGCAGCAGCGCACGAAAATGCTGAAGGACATGCTCGAGCGTGGGCACGGGCATTACCAGTAGTGCCCGCCGCAGCTGAAGCACCGGTGACAGGCACGGCTGGGGTCTGTCCCTGCAAGGGGCTGACCCCGAAGTTTCCTCGCATATTGCTGAAGCCTGAGACAACTTCAGGGTCAGTCCCCATGCGGGGACAGACCCGACTTCCTCGCCATCGCGGCGGTGCAGGCGTTGCGTTATAGTGGTGCACCGGCTCGCTGGCCGGGCGTTTTTGGAGGCAGACCCGCATGTCGCAAACCAAGCTGAAAGATTTCGCCGACGCGTTACCGACGTTCTGGAAGTCCAGCATCGTGGCGCAGGCGGGGAACAGCAACATCAAGATTCTCAAGATGGATGGGCAGAGCTATCCAGCGGAGACGCACGACTACGCGGAAGCGCTCATTGTGCTCGACGGAAAGATGTTCCTCACCGTGGAAGGCGAGCCGGTCGAGGTGCCGGCGGGAGAGATGTACCTCATGCGTGCCGGCGTCGCGCATGCGGTTGAGCCGGGCAGCCACGGCACCCTGATGATCGTCGACCCGGCCGTGGCCTGACAACACAGGATGTGGTTCTAGCGCTGCCCCGATAAGTCCTGTACGGCAGCCAGCGCGCCTGCCAGGTCGCCGCCGACCTGCTTCTTCCACAGCGCCGCCGCGGCCGACAGCTTGCGGGCAGCGAGCAGTTCCATGAATTGCGCACGGGTGGACTCGTCCAGTTGCTGCAACTGGCGCTCGGCCAGCGAGCGCGGCTCGCCATGGCGTCCGCTCGGGTCCAGTTCCATCAGGCTGGAATGCAGCGAATGAATCGGCGCCGCCTTGCCATCCGTTCCCGCGAGCCTGACCGACAGCTCCAGCTCGACCGGCTCGTCGAGCCCTAGCGCCTCGGCGGGATCGTCGATCAGTTGCGCCACGTTGTAGATCAGGTCCACCTGCGTTTCGCGCATCAGGTCGACCAGGTCGGCCGGATCGGCGCCGCTGTCCAGCAAGCGCTGCAGCGCGGCGCCGCCCGAGCGTGCCGGGTCGAGCGGCTGCTTCTCATCGATGACGTTGGCCCACAGGCCGCGCAGCAACAGCTCGCCGAACAGCGAGCGAGCGTCGCCGCGTGCGACATCACGCCCGATCCCCTGGGCGGTGTCGGACGACGTGCCCAGGTTTTCCAGTGCGGTGGTGATATGGTTTGACATGAGATAGCACCGGCGACAGGCACCGATCTGCGGGTCTGAGACCCGCAGATCGGTGCCTGTCCCCAGGGGTTCTTACTTGCCCGTGATCGAAATGACGTCCGCCCCAGGCGCCCCGAACAGCTGCTCCTTCAGCAGGTGCAACTGGTCGCGCACTTGCGCGGCCTTCTCGAACTCCAGGTTCTTGGCGTGGTCGACCATGAGTTTTTCCAGGCGCTTGATTTCCTTCGACACCTGCTTCTGGCTCATCGTCTCGTACTTGGCCGTCTCCTGCGCCGCCTGCAACTGCGTCGACTCCTTGTTCGGGTCGTAGACGCCGTCGATCATGTCCTTGATGACCTTGTTGACGCCGCGCGCGACGATGCCATGCTCCGCGTTGTAGGCGATCTGCTTGGCGCGGCGGCGTTCGGTCTCGTCGATGGCCTTCTTCATCGAGTCCGTCATCTGGTCCGCGTACAGCAGGGCGACGCCGTTCAGGTTGCGGGCGGCGCGGCCGATGGTCTGGATCAGCGAGCGCTCGGAGCGCAGGAAGCCTTCCTTGTCGGCGTCCAGGATCGCCACCAGCGACACCTCCGGCAGGTCCAGGCCCTCGCGCAGCAGGTTGATGCCGACCACCACGTCGAAGGTGCCGATGCGCAGGTCGCGCAGGATTTCCACCCGCTCCACCGTCTCGATATCGCTGTGCAGGTAGCGCACCTTGATGCCATGGTCGGACAGGTACTCGGTCAGCTGCTCGGCCATCCGCTTCGTCAGCGTCGTCACCAGCACGCGCTCGTTCTTGGCGATGCGGTCGGTGATCTCGGACATCAGGTCGTCCACCTGCGTGCGGGCCGGCCGCACGATGACCTGCGGATCGACCAGGCCGGTGGGGCGCACCACCTGCTCGACCACCTGGTCGGCATGCGAATTCTCGTAGTCCGCCGGCGTGGCCGAGACGAAGATGGTCTGGCGCATCTTGGCCTCGAACTCCTCGAACTTCAGCGGCCGGTTGTCCAGCGCGGACGGCAGGCGGAAACCGTAGTCCACCAGGTTGGTCTTGCGCGAGCGGTCGCCGTTGTACATCGCGGAGAGCTGGCCGATCAGGACGTGCGACTCGTCCAGGAACATCAGCGCGTCCTTCGGCAGGTAGTCGATCAGGGTCGGTGGCGGATGGCCCGGCATGGCGCCGGACAGGTGGCGCGAGTAGTTCTCGATGCCCTTGGTGAAGCCGATCTCCGCCATCATCTCCAGGTCGAAACGGGTGCGCTGTTCCAGCCGCTGTTCCTCGATCAGCTTGCCTTCGTTGCGGAAGAATTCGAGTCGGTCGCGCAGCTCGGCCTTGATGCTTTCGATGGCTCGCAGCACCGTCGAGCGCGGCGTCACGTAGTGCGAGCCCGGGTAGACGGTGAAGCGGGGGATCTTCTGGCGCACCCGGCCCGTCAGCGGGTCGAACAGCTGGATCGATTCCAGCTCGTCGTCGAACATTTCCAGGCGCACGGCCAGCTCGGCGTGTTCGGCCGGGAAGATGTCGACGGTATCGCCGCGCACGCGGAACGTGCCGCGGCCGAAGTCCACCTCGTTGCGGGTGTACTGCATCTGGATCAGGCGGGCGATGATGTCGCGCTGGCTGACCTTGTCCTTGGCGCGCAGGGTCAGGATCATCTGGTGGTATTCGTTCGGATTACCGATACCGTAGATGGCCGAGACGGTGGCGACGATGACGACGTCGCGCCGCTCCATCAGCGACTTGGTGCACGACAGCCGCATCTGCTCGATGTGCTCGTTGATCGACGAGTCCTTCTCGATGAACAGGTCGCGCTGCGGCACGTAGGCTTCCGGCTGGTAGTAGTCGTAGTACGAGACGAAGTACTCGACGGCGTTCTGCGGGAAGAACTCGCGGAACTCGCTGTACAGCTGGGCGGCCAGCGTCTTGTTCGGCGCGAACACGATGGCGGGCCGGCCCATGCGGGCGATCACGTTGGCCATCGTGTAGGTCTTGCCGGAACCGGTCACGCCCAGCAGGGTCTGGTACGACAGGCCGTCGGAAATCCCCTCGCACAGCTGTTCGATGGCGGTGGGCTGGTCGCCGGCGGGCGGGAAGGGCTGGTGCAGCTTGAAGGGCGAATCCGGAAAGGCGATGACGGTAGGCTCGGGGCTACCGGCAAGTGATAAATCAGCCATGAAGTCAGACCTTTGTTAGAATAGTGAGCTGACAGTCAGCCGTGTGTGCAACCCGGCGGCATCTGTCATCAATCCGCTGCGAACCGCTTCCAATCGAATCCAATCTTATCATGACGAACCCTTCCGTTTTCAGTGCCATCGAGATGGCTCCGCGCGACCCGATCCTGGGTATCACCGAAGCATTTAACGCAGACACCAATCCCGCCAAGATCAACCTGGGCGTCGGTGTCTATTATGACGACAACGGCAAGGTGCCGCTGTTATCTTGCGTACAGAAGGCCGAAAACATTCTGATTGAGCAGCCCGCTCCCCGTACCTACCTGCCCATCGAGGGCCTGGCCGCGTACGACAAGGCGGTGCAAGAGCTGGTATTTGGTGCCGACAGTGCCGTAGTTCAAGAGCGCCGCGCGATCACCGTGCAGGCCATCGGCGGCACCGGCGCGCTGAAGCTGGGCGCCGACTTCCTGCAGCGTTTCTCGCCGGCGTCGGAAGTGTTCATCAGCGACCCGAGCTGGGAAAACCACCGCGCGCTGTTCGAAAGCGCCGGCTTCAAGGTCAACAATTACACCTACTACGACCCGGCCACCCACGGCGTCAACTTCGAAGGCATGCTGGCCGCGCTGAAGGCCATGCCGTCCGGCTCCGTCGTCGTGCTGCACGCCTGCTGCCACAACCCGACCGGCGCCGACCTGACGAGCCAGCAGTGGGACCAGGTCATCGACGCCGTCGTCACGCGCGGCCTGATCCCGTTCCTGGACATGGCCTACCAGGGCTTCGGTGCCGGCATCGCCGAGGATGGCGCCGTGGTGCGCCGCTTCGCCGCCACCGGCGTGCCGCTGCTGGTATCGAACTCGTTCTCGAAGTCGTTCTCGCTGTACGGCGAGCGCGTGGGCGCGCTGTCCGTCGTGGCGTCCAGCGCCGACGAAGCGGCCCGCCTGCTGTCGCAACTGAAGCGTGTGGTGCGCACCAACTATTCGAACCCGCCGGTGCACGGTGGCAAGGTCGTCGCCACCGTGCTGGCCACGCCGGAACTGCGCCAGCTGTGGGAAGACGAGCTGGCCGCGATGCGCGTGCGCATCAAGGAAACCCGCGACGCCTTCGTCAAGAAGCTGAAGGAAAAGGCACCGCAGCACGATTTCGAATTCGTGCGCCAGCAGGTCGGCATGTTCTCGTACTCGGGCCTGACGAAAGAACAGGTTGCCAAGCTGCGCGAGCAGTCGATCTACGCGGTGGACACGGGCCGCATCTGCGTGGCGGCATTGAACTCGCGCAACCTCGACACCGTGGTTGACGCGATCGCCAAAGTCCTCTAAAATCCTGCTTCTTCGCTGATGCACGCTGTGTTGTGCGAGTCAGCGAGGAAGTAGTCTGGCAGTAGGGTGGTCAGGGTAATAAAAGTAGCGCAGCAGAAATAGTGTTGCGCAAGTTGCCCGGAACGATTACAATGCTGCCATCTAATCCCTGATAGCTCAGTCGGTAGAGCGACGGACTGTTAATCCGCAGGTCCCTGGTTCGAGTCCAGGTCGGGGAGCCAGAATTCAAGCGAAAGCCCAGCCTTTACCGGTTGGGCTTTTTGCTTTCCGGCGTCGGATAGCCCTTTCATCATTTCTTCAAGCAGCCACCATGGACAACGTCGACCAGCGCTACCTCGTACAACAAAACAAGATCAGCGATGGCGACAGGAAGCCACCGGTGTTCGCCAAGGTCATGCGCAGCAAGGAAGGGGTGTTCGAAGGCGTTTCCTTCATCCGCAACAAGGACAAGGCAACTGTGATGACGGTGGCGCAGGCGCAGGAAGTCATCGATTGGGCGGGCAGGAAGAAGGCGGCTGCCAGCGAATATGTGACGAAGATTATTTGCGTGGGGCAGTGAGCTCGCGGGGTGCGCTAGCACTCGAGCGATGCCCAAGGCCATGGCGAGGCGATGTCCCGCAGGGCAGCCTTGATCGATACGTGCATATGATGCGTATGGCCGTTCTTGCCATGGTAGGGGCGCCACCCTTCGCCGGCAGACGATGTGTTGTAGATCTGCCGGTTCCATATCACGTAACTTACCCGATAATCCAGCAGCGCGAGCTTGGCGAAGAAATGGCAGTCTACGCCATTGGCCGGGTCGTGGGTCAGATCGAACGCGTTGCCGTCGTTGTGGTCGCTCTTTCTTTTTTGATGCGCCGCGTCTCCCATTAGTCCGTCCGCGTCACGGTTCCGGTTGGGGCACAGTGCGGTGGCATCGGCAAGCGCTCGCTTGCATGCGGCTGAGGGCTGAGGCATAGGTCATCCTTTCTCCGGTGTGGTTGCAGCGATCTCGTGCAGGCAGGGAGCGGCCGACTCCGACGCTGCTTCGCGCGCAAGCGCGGCGGCCCCTGGCTTGCTGGCATCAATTCGGTGGGTTACACACGCTGTATCACGACGGATCTTCGCTACGGCAAGTAGCGGGCGCGCTTGCGGATGCTCGGGGTCGCGCTGATCCAGCGTATCGACGCGAACAATGACTGCGACAGGGATAGACCTGCCGCCGTCCGTATGGATCACCCACTCTGCCCGCCGACCCAGCGTCGAGAACCCGCGCGTAATGACTCCCCAGTAGTCCAGGGCAAACGAGCGACGGTCCGGTGCGATGACATTCACGGTAACGCGCTCGTCGTCCTCGATGATATGCAGTCGATAGCCATGCACGCCTGGGCACTCGGTCGTCCGGGCACCAGTGGCTCTATCGTCCACCTGCGTCACACATGACTTACCAGCGAGTGGACTGAAGGCGAATCTATAGTCTTCTTCCGCGAGCCTGTCTGTGGCGAAAACGGACATGACTGCGCACGAAAAAAATTTCGAGATCGTATGCATCGAACTCCTCCGAGAAGCTTTACATTGGCGATTCGCATAACCGGGCGTTCTGCGTGGCCTCAGCATGCCCCCATCGCAGCCGTGTGTACCTGCGCTCCCTCAACATGGCGAACAGCAGTCCGATAGAGCATCGGCGGATACCTGCATGTTTCGATGTTCCATGTCTTGGGAGGCGTTATGGCAATCGATGTGTATCTGCAAATTGATGGAATCAAGGGCGAGTCGGCGGACGAGAAGCACAAGGAATGGATCGAATGTACATCCGCGGTCTGGAGCGTCATGCAGCCGAAGTCGGCTACCGCGTCTACCGGCGGGGGGCACACGGCCGAACGGTGCGAGCATGGCGACGTCGTGATTTCAAAGCTCACCGACCTTGCGTCACCGATGCTGTTGCAGACCTGCTCGGCAGGCAGGACGATCCCAAAAGCGAAATTCGAATTCATGCGCGCCGATGGACATGGCGAGCGCGTGAAGTACTTTGAGATCGAGCTCGAGAATGTGCTGATCGGTGCTGTCGTACCGAACGTGATGGCTGGTTCCATCCTGACGGAGCACGTAAGCCTGAAGTTCGCCAAGGTGAAGTGGAAGTACACGCAGCAGAAAATAACGGGCGGAGCTGGTGGCAGTACCACGGGCGGTTGGGATCTCTCTGCAAACAAGGTGTGTTGAACCTTCCATGGTGGCTTCCCGCCGCGCGCTCGAGGAGCTGACCGTAAGCCGCTAGCGTGCGGTCTGTCCTCGTCCTTGCGCCGCCCAGTAAATCCCACCCATCAAATGCCCCAGGTACTGCGCATCGCGGTACATCTCGCCGTTGTGCCCCAGCGTGGTGACGAACACACGCCCCTGTTCCACCCGGTGGTACCACGCCACCGGGTGCTCGCGCCCCATGCCCTTCGCCACCTGGCCCGGCCAGATCTTCGTCGGGTCGTAGCTGGATTCGTCCACGTTCAGCACCGGCTGGATCGTCACGTTGTAGGGATTGGTGGTGACGTAGAACTCGTCGCTCCAGATCCAGCGCTCCGGCAGGCCGAACGTGGCCGGGAAACCCCTGTCCACGACGGTGACGACACCCGTCTGCAGCATCGGATGCACGCCCACGCGGCGGCCGACCAGCTTCTCGTACCACGGCCATGCGTTTGGCGGCGTGATCGCGGCGCGGTGCACGACGATGGCATTGCCGCCGCCTTTCATGTAGGCCTCGAAGCCGGCGCGCTGGCGAGCGTTCAGCTCTTCGCCCGGCGTGTTGAGGAACATGACGGCCGCGTACTGTTTCAGGTCGCCGTCGAAGGCCTCGGGACGGTGCGTGTACGTGACCTCGAACGAATGCAGCTTGCCCAGCTTTTCCAGGCTGTCGCGCGCGATCGGGATGTATTCGTAGTGGTACTTGCCCGGCATCGCCAGCACCAGCAGCTTGAACTGGCTGTCGGCCAGCGCGTCGGTGCCTGCCGCCAGTGCCAGGGCTGCGATGGCGATGCGTTTCATGTGTTCTCCCTTCATTCGATGCGCGCCGCATACAGCGCACGGTGCGCCAGGATGAACAGCGTGCGCCGGTCGGCGCCGCCGAAGATCAGTTGCAGCGGGCGTTCCGGCACGTCGATGCGGCCACGCTCTTTGCCGTCGGGGCCGTACACGAACACCTGGCCGTTGGCCACGTAGACGTTGCCCGCGTCGTCCACCGCCGCGCTCTCGCCGCCGCGGTCCGCGACCTGCTTCAGCTCCGTGATGGCGCCGCCTGCGCCCACCACGCCGCTGAAGGTGCGGTTCTCCGAGCCGTTGGTGAACACCACACGCTGGCCCACCGGCGCGCTGACGAAGCCGTGCGCGTTCAGGCCATGCGACCAGCGGTAGCCCAGGTGATCGGCCGCGCCCTGGCGCAGCACACGGTAGGCCGGCAGTACCAGGCTGCCGTCCGGCGACACGTATTCGCGCGCCTGCGGCTGCGCCACGTCGCGCGCGAACATCTCGGCCAGGGTCGTGAATTCCATGGTGCGCGGGTCGAGCTGGTCGCGGAACTCGCCGTTCTGCCAGAAGTTGACGGGCACCGCGACCTGGGCGCCGGACCGTGGTGCGACCGGCGTCGGCTGGATCATGGTGACCTCCGTCGCGGGAGCGCGCGGCTTGAAGGCATACACGGTGGCCTGCGGTCCGAACGACGACAGCACCAGCACATTGCCGCTGGCGTCGATGGCGAGGTTGACGGGATCGAGTGGCGCGTCGCGTACGACAGCCAGGCCTTCATCCCGTGCCCAGCTGTGGATGCGGCGCCAGTGGCGGTCGACGAAATACAGCTTGCCGCGCGCATCGACAGCCGCGCCGGCGATCGAATGGAAACCGTCGGCCAGCTTTTCCACTTTACCTTGCGGGAGCGGGGCAGCTTTCTGCCGGCCGGTGTAATCGAGGACGGCAAACTCGCGCTCGCGCACGTCGATGCCGTGCGTGACGTCGCGGATCGCGTTCTCGTACGGGTATTTGCTGGCGCGCAGGAAGGTGGTGCAGCCGTTGTCGTCGCAGGTGGCGAAGCCGCTCTCGCCGTTGACGTGCACGTTGCGGAAGCGGATGTCGCTGGAGTTCGTGATCAGCGCCGCCGCCGGCATGGGCTTGATGGAGCGCGTGACGCGATAGGCGTGGTAGTTCGCGAACAGCAGGTTGCGGCTGTTGCGGATCTCCAGCGACACCGCGTCGGCGCCGTCGCGCACTTCCTCCTCCGTCTGCGGCGCCAGGAATTCCCAGTTCTCCACGTTGTCCAAGACGATCTCGGCACGCACGTGGTGCTCGGCGGACAGCTCGTACACGCGGCCCGGCGTCTTCGTGTTCGTCACGTAGAAACCGGCCTGCGCGTAGCCGCTGGGCGACCAGATGCCGGAGAAGGTGCCGCCGCCATTGTCCGTGACCCAGATGCTGGGGTACTGGCGGTCCCAGTGCGCGGTGGTGTCGAACTTGGCATCCTTGCGATACGGGTCGTTGCGGCTGCCGTCGTACAGGCGGGTGCCGTGGCCGCCCTGGATGCGCACGTCGTCCACCAGCGATTGTGCGCCTGCGCGCCACAGCAATGCCACCGCGCGCTGGTTGACTTCCCCCGTCGCCAGCCCGATGCCGGACACGATCGCATCGCCGCCGCGCGCGCTCTCCAGCAGCGCCTTCGGCGCGCCGGCGCCCTGGTAGGCGGGCGAGCCGTTCGGCAGCAGCAGCTGCGTCAGGCCGGGGTGCAGGCCGACGAGCACACTGTCCGGGCGCAGCCGGATGGTGTCGTTGACCACGTAGAAGCCCAGCGGCAGGTAGACCACGCGGCTGCTGTCGATGGCCTTCTGGATGGCGGCCGTGTCGTCGCTGACGCCGTCGCCGCGCGCGCCGAAGCGGTGCACGTTGCTCCACTCGGCCGTCGGCGGCAGCGCGCGCAGGGCCGGTACCGTGCCCGCGGCGCTCGCGGGCGCGGTGCGGTAGCGCGTATCGAAGCGGCCCGGTTCGCCCAGCCGGTCCAGGGTCAGGCCGTAGGTGAACTCGCTGACGCGGTAGGCCGCGCCGGCGCCGGCGAGCGTGCGGCCGCTGTCGCGAAAGCGCACGAAGGTGGGCACGTTGCGCGCGCTGGCGTTGTCGAAACCGACCTGCGTGTAGACGTTGTTCTCGTTGCTGACGATGAGCGCGGCCTTGGCCACGTTCTCGAAGCGCACGTCCTTGCCCCACAGCCAGTCGCCATAGCCGCGGTCGATCTCGATGCCCACCGGCGTGTCGCGGATCGTCGTGTTGACGAGCGTGAGCCCCGCCTCGTGTTCGCGGATGGCGGCATCGCGCTGGCCGTCGAATGACGAATCCAGCAGCGTGAACTGCCAGGCCGGCGACGTCTTCTCGCTGAGGATGCCGTAGCGCCCGCCGTGGAAGCGCAGGTTGTAGGCGATATTGCCGACCTGGTAGATGCCGGCCAGCGCGGAGCCGAGATGGAAGTCGATGTGGCTCAGGTTCGAGTGCTGGGCCGTGTGCATGCGCACGGCGGCCGCGGCCGGGTTGCCGTCGCCGATCTCGAAGTCCACGTTCGACAACGCCGAGTAGAACGTCGAGGAATTGGCATCGCGTACCGGTGGCCGGTCGCGCGGCACCGCGCCGGGCACGGGCATCGGCACCTTGCCCACGTTGTATTGGTCGCCGCCCGTGAAGATCACCATGTTCGCCACGCCCTGCTGGAAGCCGGGCGTGCGCGGCGCCAGCACGAACACGGGACGGGTCGGGCCGACGCCGTACACGCGCACGGCCAGCGGAATCAGGATGCTGCGCGTGATGCGGTAGCGGCCGGACGGCAGGAACACGACGCCGCCTTCGCCGTCGTTGGCGGCGCGGTCGATCGCCTGCTGCAGCGCGGCGCTGGCATCGGTCTTGCCGTCGGACGGCGCGCGCACGACGATGGCACGCGGATCGGCCGGCAGCGACTGGTAGGCGGACGGGGAGGCGGCAGCCGTGGTGGCGGCCAGCAGCAGGGCAAGCGTGGCAAGCATGGTTCTCATCGATTATCCGATCAACAGCGACAACAGCAGCACGAACAGCAGGCCGAACACGCCGACCAGCGTCTCCATCAGGGTCCACGAGCGGAACGTGTCCGCCAGCGACAGCCCGAAATATTCCTTGAACATCCAGAAGCCCGAGTCATTGACGTGGCTGCACATCAGGCTGCCGGCACCGATGGCCAGTACCATCAGGTTGGCGTCCACGCCGGAACTTTGCGCCAGCGGCGCGACGATGCCGCCGGCCGTGACGCCCGCCACGGTGGCCGAGCCCAGGCAGATGCGGATCACCGTGGCCACCGACCAACCCAGCACCAGCGGCGGCACCGGCAGAGCGCCCAGCATGTCGCCCAGCTCCGCACTGACGCCCGACACCACCAGCACCTGCTTGAGCGCGCCGGCACCGGCGATGATCAGCAGGATCGGCGCGATCTCGCGCATCGCGTCCTGCGCGCCGGCCATCACGGCCGGCAGGCGCTGGCCGCGCGCCAGCCCGAGCGTGATGGCCGCCACGCCATACGACAGCAGCATCACGGTGAGGGGATTGGTCCAGAAGGCGAGAACGGGCGCCAGGTCCGGCCGGGCCATCGTCGCCAGCGTGCCGGCGCCCAGCAGCAGTACCGGCAGCAGTGCCGTCGCAAAGCTGTTGAAGGTGCCCGGCAGGTCGCCATCCGCCACGGCGGTGTTGGCGAACAGCGGCGGTGCGGCCCGGATGCGGCGCAGCGTGGTGGCGAACAGTGGGCCGGCGACGATCAGCGTCGGGATGGCGACGACAAGCCCGTACAGCAGCGTCGTGCCCATGTCTGCGTGCACGGTGGAGACCAGCGCGGTCGGCGCCGGGTGCGGCGGCAGGAAGCCATGCGCGATCGACAGGCCGGCCAGCAGCGGCACGGCCAGCGCGACGGCGGGCCGGCCGGACTGGAACACCAGCGACAGGATCAGCGGCACCAGCAGCACGAAGCCGACGTTGTAGTACAGCGGCACGCCGACCACCAGTCCGGTCACCGTCAGCGCGACGGGCAGGCGGGACGGCCCCATGAAGCCGATCAGGCAGGTGGCGATGCGCCGTGCCGCGCCGCTGTCGGCAATCAGCTTGCCGAACACCGCGCCCAGGCAGATGACGACGACGAGAGAGCCCAGCAGGTCGCCGATGCCTTTCTCGATGGCGCCGGGGATCTGCCCGGGCGGCACGCCGAGAAGAAGGGCCGCCACCAGCGCGGCCACGACGAACGCCAGCAGCGGCTGCACCTTGGCCCAGGCGATCATGGCGGTCAGCAGGCCGACCGCCAGCAGGACGGAGGCAAGATGTCCCATGGCGCGTCAGAAGCTGTAGCGCAGGCCGGCCCGGTAGGCACGCCCGACCACATCGTACAGCGCCGGGTTGATGCCGTAGCTGGCATTGGTCTGCGGCGCGGGCTCCGGATCGCGGTCGGTGACATTGTCGATCTTGAAGTAGGCCTGCAGCTGCTTGCTGAAGTTCCAGCTGCCGCCGATGTCCAGGTAGGTGGCGCCCTTCATCCGGTTGCTGTGGATGGTCGGGTGGATCAGCGTGGAGACAGGGCAGTTGCTCTGGCATTCGATGAAGTCGTTGCGATAGGTACCGTCGCTGATCCAGCGTTCCGTCAGCGACAGCGACAGCTTGTCGTGCTCCCAGGTCTGCTGCGCCAGCACTTTCCACTTCGGCGTATTGCCCATATTGGAACCGGCGCCGTCCACCGGGATCGTGCCGACCACGCCGGAGTCGGTGATGAAGTGCAGCATGCGGGTCCCCAGCGCGCGGAACGTGAAGCGGCCGGGCAGGCCGAATTTGTCGAGATTGGTGCGGTAGGCCGTCTCGATGTCCACGCCCTTGGTGTGCAGCGAAGCGAGGTTGAAGTTCTGCACCGTGACGTAGTTGTTGCCGGGGCTGTTCAGCACCATCGCCGAACAGATCTCCTGGTTGCCCGCCACGCACAGGTCCACTTCCTGCTGGATCGTCAGCGCCGAGATCACGCCGCGCACCTTGATGTCGAAGTAGTCGGCCGAGATGGAAAAGCCGGGCGCCCACTTCGGCTGGTTCAATACGATGCCGAACGAGTTGTTGCGCGCGATCTCCGGCCGCAGCGCGGTATTGCCGACGGTGCGCTCCTGCACAGTGATCGTGTTGCCCTGGTATTGCACGATGTTGTTGACGACGACCGGTGCGGCGAACAGCTCGGAGAGGTTGGGCGCGCGCACGTCCTTCGAGGTCACGCCGCGCAGGCGCAGGCCGTCGATCGGCGTCTGCCAGCTGGCGCCCAGCTTCCAGCTGCCCACGCTGCCGGCGGTGCTGTACTTGGTCTCGCGGTCGGCCAGGTTGAGGTTGGCCTCGCCCCAGATGGCCGATTTCAGGATGGGGATGTTCAGTTCCACGTAGGCTTCGCGCACGTTGTACGAGCCTTGGCCGTTGTGGTAATTCCCGGCGTACCAGTTGTTGCCGACCGTGGTGTTGAGCAGCGGGTCGGCTGGATAGAACGCGTTGTTGGGCGAGTCGGGCGACACGCCGGCACCGTAGGCGTCGCCACGCACGCGGTATTTTTCACGGCGGTATTCGGCACCTGTCGCCAGCGAGACGGGACCGGCCCAGCCTTCGAACAGTTCGCCGTTCAGGTTGAAGCTGGCCACGTCCTGGCTTTGCGTGGTGCGCTGGCGCGGCCCTTGCGCCGGCGCGATATAGGCCCATGCGGCCGGGTCGACCGGATTGTCGCCGATGATGTTGAGCGGCACGCAACCCGATGCCGCCGCAACCGGATTACGGCAGACGATCCGCCCGTCCGGGCCGCGCACGGCGTCGATGGCGGCGTTGTAGCGCGCGTTCAAGGTGATGTCGTGCACGTCGATATTGGTCTTGTTCTCGCCATGCGTCACGTAGGCGTCGTACGACCATTCGCGGCCCAGCAGCTGGAATTTGCCGTCCGCGCCCAGCACGAAGCGGCGCTGCGTGCGCGTCGGGTGCACGTTGATATTGGCCGGGAAGATGGCGTTGGCGGTGCCGTAGGCGAAGCTGGTGATGTTGTTCTGCGCGCAGGCGGCCACGATGGAGGCGGGCAGGAACGGGTTCGAGCACTGGATCGTCAGGTTACCGTTCTTCGCGGCGCCCGGGTTGGGCGAGAAGTGCGAGGCCACCTGGGCGTAGTTGGCCGTGAAGTAGATCTCGTGGTCCGGTGTCAGGTCCCACGACATGCGCGTGTATGCCACCTGGCGCTTGAAGTTCATCGCCAGGTTGGTGCCGGCGCCCACGCTGCCCGAGAGGTCGCCGCCGATGCAGAACGGGTTGACGCAGCCCGTCACGCCGCCGCGGCCGTCCGGCACGCCGTTCGAGCCGTACTGGAACGGAAACGGCACCCCGCCCGGGCCGAACGCGGTGCCCTGCAGCGGGCCGCTGGTGATCAGGCCATATTTCGCGTACTGGTACTGCTGCGCGTGTTCGATGACGCGGTATTGCGGCAGCCCGTCGTTCGTCTGCGCCAGCGGCCGCACGGAGTAAGCGGGGTTCTTGTACCAGGTGCGGCCGTTCGGTCCCACCTCGCCGAAGCCGGGCGAATCGATGCCGTTCTCCTTGGTGAACTCGCCGCTGACCGCCACGTGCAGGCGGTCGTCCAGGAAACCGCGGCCCCAAGCCGCTTGCAAGGTGCCGCCCTTGTCGTCGCTGTACTTCGTCATGCCGCCCTGGACGTTGGCCTTGAAGCCGGTGAACTTCTTGTCGGTGACGAAGTTGACGACGCCGCCGACGGCGTCCGAACCATACGAGGCGGAGGCGCCGCCCGTCACCACATCGACGCGCTTGACCAGCAGTTGCGGGAACTGGCTGACGTCCGTCACGCCGGTGACATTGGCGCCGACCACGCGCTGGCCGTCCAGCAAGGTCAGGGTGCGGATCGTGCCCAGGCCGCGCAGGCTGAGGGACGACAGGCCCTGGATACCGCTGCTGGTGCTGTTGGTGCTGGTGGTGCGGCCCGTGCTGCCTTGCAGCGCCGGCAGTTCGGCCAGCGTGTTGAACAGGTTTGGCTTGGCGGCCTTTTCCAGGTCGGCGGTGGTCAGGCTGGTCGTCGGCGTGGGCTGGGTGAAGCCGCGGGCGACGATGCGTGAGCCGGAGATGCGTACGACGGATGTCGGACTTTCCGGTTCGGCGGAGGCGCCGGACGTGACGACCGCCTGGGCGGTGGCGGCAGCGACGGGTGTGGACGCCGCCGCGTCGGCGGATGGCGTGGCCTGTGCGGCGCCGCTTTGGGCCGCTGGCGCCACGGGTTCGGCTTCGCTTGGCGCGAGGGCGATCAGCTGCGCGGTTGCGTCGATGCCGGGAAGGGCGAACGCGCCGGCGATGGCGAGGCGGATCAGGGTGGGGCGGAACGGTGTACGCATGATGTCTCCATTTTTATGTGGCCTGGGCTCGGATGGCGGGCCTGGCCGGAACGGGCGATGTGGCATGCTGCGCCTGGCTGCCCCGATCGTCGTCGTGGTGCAGATAGCGCTATCAGTATCGCTGTAGTTTTCAACATGCGTGTGGATTTGTAAAGCGTTTATCGACGATGCGGTGCAGCACGCGACGAGTGCAAGCGGTGGAATGCGGCCGATTTCATGCAGCTTCCCTACGGTGGAAGCCTTTTCGTTGATAGCGCTATCAGGATCAACGCGGAATTGTGACGTTCGCGTCTGTGGTGTTTTTGCTACGGGAAGCCGCTAACTCAGCAGTTACCGCGATTGTTGTTGAGTAAACGAAAGTTATTTCATACACTCAAGTTTTGCTAATTTTTTAATAAGGGTGGTCATGAAACTTCGCTCCGCTGTCTCCGCCGTCGCGCTGGCGCTCGTATCGGTCTGTTCTGCACAGGCTGCCGTGTACACGTACACCGGCAACATCACCGAGCGCGATGACATCAACAGCGCACCGACGCATGTCGTGGCGCACTTTGAATTCGATTTCGAAAATTCGCCGGGTGCCGCGTATGACACCTACACCTTCAAATCCTGGGACGTCAGCTACGGGGGAATCAAGCTGAGTTCCGCGGCCGGCAACGGACTGTTGAATCAATTCACTTTCGACGCGGAAAGGAACGTGACTGGTTGGTTCTTTAACGCCAGCGATTCTCTGGACTACACGCAGTACACGCAGAACATTCAATCGCTCTCGGAAAATTTCATTTTCTTCGCGCCGAACGAAGCCCATGACATCATCCTTGATACGACGGGGAACGCTTGGGTGTACAGCAACCAGGGCACGTGGTCCATCGCGCCTTCCGTCCCAGAGCCGGCTACCTACCTGATGCTGGGCCTGGGCCTGGCCGCCGTGGGCTTCGCCAGCCGCAGGCGCCTGGGCTGACGGTTGCGCTGGCGGGGGCTGCCTTGGCGCCCCCTCGAAACCCGAGGTGACGGGCACCTATCCGCGCGCCGGGCGGCGCACGGATGGGAGCCTGTCACCGGTGCCTGTCATAGCCGCCGCGGCGCGATCGCCCGCACGTCGATGGCGCCATCCTCACGCGTGTAGACCGCCGTCACCGCCAGCTCCACGGTGCTGATAATCTCCAGCACACCCGTCGTCAGCGCCACCGTATCCACCGCCGCGCCCAGCAGCATTTCCTGCAGCCGGCAGCAGTCGTCCATCGTGGCGGCATGCGGCGGCAGCGTGATGACGGCCGCCGTCTTCACCGTCGCGACCTGTGGCTCCCGGCCGATCACGGCGCCCGCGAACACCAGGGGGATGATGCGCTTGAGCACCGGCGCCGCCGTGTTGCCGACGTTGTGGATGTTGATCTCGGTGCCATAGCTGCCGGGCCGTACCGGCGTGCAGCCGCAGCAGTTGTCGCGCTGCTCACCGCAGACGAAGGTCACGCTGTACACGTACAGGCGCCTTTCGGCCGGACCCACCACGACCGGTGGACGGCCCGGCTGGCCGATCGTGATGCCGGGCGGCTCGCCCGCGGCCAGGTCCCAGCACAGGTCGACCCGGTAGCTGCCGTTGCCGAGGTCCGTGACGGGACTCGTCAGCACCGTGCCGGTGCGGGGCGCCACCGTCATGTCCGCCGCCCGGCCCGGACCGAAGCGGTTGCCGTAGCGGTCGCGCGGCGTGAAGGTCAGGCGCAGGCAATCGCGCCCGTCCGCGTCCGCGCCCAGCGGTTCCGTGCTGACCAAAGTGCGGCCGCCATCGATGCCGACGTCCACGTGCATCGTCCACACCAGTTCGCGCATGCCGTCGCATTCACCGTAGGTGGCACGGGCGTGGAAGGTATAGTTGCCCTCCATGCGCAGGTAGTCCGGCAGGGCGATGCCCAGCGAGCCGGCGGCTTCGAAGGCGCCGCGGGTGTTGGCCGCGTCTTCCTTCAGGATGAACTGCTCGTCGATGTAGCGGATGGCGGGGCCGTTGGCCTCAATGGCCTGCAGCGTGGCCTGGCGTGCCGGCAGGACGTCGCCATTGACGACCTGCTCCGGCCCCAGCCCATGCTCGCTCAGCAGGTTGCCGATGCCGGCATCGGGACGCGACACGGTCAAGGTCATCGCGACGTGATGCGGCCAGTCGCCGTTGGCCTGGCGCAGCCGCAGCAGCGGCGAGAGGTCGTCGCCCGTGTAGGCACGGTTGCGTTCATATTCCTCGGGCTCGCGCAGCAGGCGCGGGCCGCCGGCCGGGATGACGGAGACGAAGTAGCGCAGCGCCGGCGCGGGCGGCGGAAACTCGCTGCCGCCCGGCCGCAGCACTTCCACCTGCCACACGCCGTCGCGCTCCGCTCCCTGCGGCAGCGGCACACGCAGGTAGACCCAGTTGCGCCCCATCGAGCTCTCGACGCCGGGCGCACCCATTGGCACCACATTGCCGGCCGGCGTGCGCAGGCGCACCAGCAGGGACGCATCCATGCGGTCCCAGCCCACCACGGCCGTCAGCCTTTCCTCGCCGCAGACGCGCAGCGACAGTGGCGGCGCATCCTGGTTGGCCGGCAGGTCGCGCTCGGGATCGAGCAGCACGCCCGCTTCGAAGATATTGCCGAACGCCTGCGAGAAGAACTTCAGCAGCGCCAGTCCGCCGCTGGCGCGGGTATACAGGCCGCCGTGCGCGCCCGCCAGGGTGCTGAGCAGCATGCTGTCCAGGTTAGAGTCGGAACCGAGGCCGATCGCGTGCACGGCGATGCCCTCCAGCGCCGGCTCTACCGATTCGATCGACGGTGCCCGGTTCTGCAGGCCATCCGTCAGCAGCAGGATGGCACGCGGATTCGCGCCCGGCATCGGGAACTGGCCGCGCGCCGCATCCAGGCCGCCGCCGATGCTGGTGGCGCCGCCCGGTGTCAGGCTGCCGACCACGCCGCCCGCATACGGCGGGCCGCCGATCAGCGTGTTCTTGTTCGCGCCGGTGACGGCGGCGATGGCGAAGGTGGGCGCGCCCGCCGTGCTGCTGAACGAGACCAGGCCGACGCGGTTGCCCGTGTCGGCCTGTACCAGCTGGACGAACAGCGAGACGGCGTCCTTGGCCGCGTCGATCTTGCGGCGCCCGGTGCCGTCCGGCTCGTCCATGCTGCCGGAGCGGTCGATGACCAAAACGACGTCGCGCGTGACCGGTGGCGGCGGCGCCGGCGCGATCTCCGTCAGGATCGTCGCGGTGGGGAAGTACAGCAGCTGGGAGCCGGCGCAGGGCGCCCCGTTCGACAGCACGCCGACGATGCGGCCGGCGGCGTCGAACAGCCCCGAGCCGGAGCTGCCGCCGCTGACGTGGAACGTGGTGGGCACGCGCACGCCCATTGCATTCCTGGCCGTGACGGTGGCGAACGACGCATGCGGCAGCGAGATCTTCTTCACCGCGCCATTCGGGTGATGGATGCCGAACACCTGCTCGCCCACGTCCGGCAGGTCGTGCCGCAGCTGGATCGGCGCGATGCCGGGCGGCGCCGTCTTCAGCTGCAGCAGGCTGTAGTCGTAGCCCGAGTCATAGCGCTGCTGCAGCGCCGCTGCCACCTTGTGGAACATGGCGTTGTAGCCGGCCAGCCGGTTGCCGGCGCAATCGGTCTCGTAGTCGAAGGTGACGGAGCTCGTCAGCGCCTCGGCCGGCGCGTGGCAGTGACCCGCCGAGATCACCTTGTCCGCGTCCACCAGGGTCACGGTGCAGGTGGAGACATATTCCACCGGCGAGTACGTATCGGGCGGGTGGATCGAGACGATCATGCCGACGCTGCGGGCGACCTGGGCGCGCAGGTCGGCGGCCGGGATGCAGCGCACGTTTTCCCAGTTCGGCGGCGGGCTGCAGAACCAGAACGGATCGTAGGTCGGTTCCGTGTAGACCGGATCGGGCAGGAACGGATCGCTGTTGGAGAACGACGGGTGGCCCGGTCCGCCGTCGTGCCGCTCGCCGCGGCCGTAGCGGTCGATCTCGGCGCTGCCGCCGGCCCCGCCGACCTCGACGTAGCGCACGGGGATCGTACCGCCGCCAAAGGCATTGACGTTGACGGGACGGGTCCAGAACGCCGCGCCGTCCGCTGCCGTGAACACGTCCGTGTCGTAGCCCAGGTCCACTTCCAGCCGGTTGCTGCCGGGCAGGCTGACGTTCTGGAAATGCAGCATGACGAGCTTGGTGCCGCCGGGTGCGGGCGTGTGGGCGAACGCGAGTTCCCAGACGCCGGGCGACGTGGGTGGGGCGCCCGTGTCGGGGCCGATCGCGGCGGGGGCGCCCAGGACCTGCACGATACCGGTGATGTGGGACATGATGCTCTCCTGTCAGGCCTGGATGCCGGCGACGGGCATGACGTCGATGGCCCGGTCGGTGGTGTAGATGGCGGTAACGCTGACGTCACGCGGCACGGTGATTTCCATCAGGCCGATCGTCAGCGCGCTGCCGGCGGCGCCGAACAGCAGCTCGGCGATGCGGCAGCAGTCGTCCAGCGTGGCCGTGTGCGGCGGCAGCTCGATGCTGTCCTCGGCGCGGCTGCTGCCGAAGCCCGGCTCCCGCCCCAGCGGCGCGCCGCCCAGGACCACGGGAATCAGCCGCTTGCGCACGGTGACGGACTCGGACGACTGGTTGTGGATGCTGATCTGGGTGGCGTAGCGGCCGGGGCGCACGGGTGTGCAGCCGCACGCTTCCGGTTGCAAGCCGCAGACGAACTTGACGGAATAGCTGAAGTGCGGGGCAGCGCCGTCCCGGGTCGCGGCGGACTCGGTCTGGACGGATGGGGTAGGGTGCATGGCTGGGCCTCGACAGGGCGGTGACCCGATCGATGATAGGCATCCGCCGCCGCGGTTGACTGCGGCAGATCAAACCCGGGTGGCATTTGCGCGCGCACAACGGTCGCCTCCACCGGTTCGCGCCGCGTGGGGACAGCTCCACGCCTGGGTACGGCCGTTTCGTCGCCGCGGCGTTGCCAGAACGCCGGGGCAAGGCCAGAATGCGTTATCTGTTTATCAGCCACGACGCCATGACCGATTCCGCCATTGCCGCTCCTGCCGCCACGCCACGCCCTTTTCCGTGGCGCCGGCTGGCCCTCGACGCCGCCGCGCTGGCCGTGCTGATCGTCATCTGTGCTTTGATCATTACCTATGCGTTCGGCAACGGCAGCCAGTTCCTGAGGAACCTCGCGATTTCCGCCTGCATCGGCAGCATCGCGTTCAGCATCATCGACGGCGTGCGCCTGTGGGTCTGGCGCGACGAGCGCCGGCCGCACTGGTTGGCCTTCGCGGCGCTGGTCGGCGTGGGCGTGGTGGCCGGGCAGGTTCTGGGCGCACGCCTGGCCGGCCTGCTGCTGGGCATGGAGCTGCGCGAGCTGCATACGCTCGGCACGACGCGCACCAGCGGCATGCTGCTGTTTACGCTGCTGACCACCGGCGGCGCCAGCCTGTACTACACCAGCCGTGACCGGCTGATCCGCGCCCAGGCCGCCGCCGCGCAGGAAAAGGCCCGCGCCGAAGCCATCGAGCGCCAGGCCTTGCAAGCGCAGTTGCAGCTGTTGCAGGCCCAGATCGAGCCGCACATGCTGTTCAATACGCTGGCCAACCTGCAGGGCCTGATCGCGCTCGATCCGGCGCGGGCGCAGCGCATGCTGGACCAGCTGATCCAGTTCCTGCGCGGCACGCTGTCGTCCTCGCGCGCCGAAACCACCACGCTGGCCCAGGAGTTCGCGCTGCAGGAGGCCTACCTGGGCCTGATGGCGGTGCGCATGGGCGAGCGGCTCACGTATTCGTTCGACCTGCCGGAGGCGCTGCGCGGCCAGCGCATCCCGCCCATGCTGCTGCAGCCGCTGGTGGAAAATGCCATCGCACACGGGCTGGAACCGACCATCGCCGGCGGCCACGTGACAGTGGCGGCGCGGCGCGACGGCGACCGGCTGGTGCTGAGCGTGACGGACGACGGCCGCGGCCCGGATGCGGGTCCGGGCAAAGAGGGCACCAACGTGGGGCTGGCCAACACGCGCGAGCGCGTCAAGGCGTTGTTTGGCGCGCGTGCCGACGTGACCCTGGCCGCCAACCCCGGTGGCGGCGCCATCGCCAGCATCGTGCTGCCGATCGACCAACCATGAGTGAACGCATGAACGACAAGACCACGGCGCTGATCGCCGAAGACGAACCGATTTTGGCCGCCACGCTGGCCGCAACGCTAGGCCGCCTGTGGCCCGAACTTGCGATCGTGGCCAGCGTCGGCCACGGCCAGGCCGCGCTGGAGCGCGCGCTGGCATTGCAGCCGGACGTGCTGTTCCTCGACATTAAGATGCCCGGCAAGACTGGGCTGGAGGCGGCCGAGGAACTGGCCGAGCAGTGGCCCGGATCGAAGCCGTTTCCGCAGGTGGTGTTCGTGACGGCCTACGACGACTACGCCGTGCAGGCCTTCGACAACGCGGCGGCCGATTACGTGCTCAAACCCGTCAGCGACGAGCGCCTGGCGCGCACCGTGCGGCGCCTGAAGGAGCGTCTGGGCACGCGGCCGGCGGGTGGTGGCATGGACGCGTTGCTCGAGCAGCTGCGCGCACTGGTGCCGGCGACGGCGCCGGCGGCCCGGCCGGAACGCCTGTCGCTGATCCGCGCCGCCGTCGGCAACCAGGTCAGGATGATTCCGATCGGCGACGTGCTGTATTTCGAGGCGCTGGACAAATACGTCAACGTGGTCACATGCGACGGCGAGGCGCTGATCCGCACCAGCCTGAAGGAACTGCTGGCGCAGCTGGACGAGACGTGCTTCTGGCAGGTGCACCGCGGCACCATCGTCAACTCGGCCGCCGTGCTGGCGGCCCAGCGCGACGAGCTGGGCAAACTGACGCTGCAGCTGCGCGGCCGGCCCGAGAAAGTGCGGGTCAGCCCCCTGTACGCCCACCTGTTCCGGCAAATGTGACAACGAAATGAAAAAAGACTATTGTTGACTGGCCGATCGCCGTATATAATGCGGCCTCTTTTCCCTGATAGCTCAGTCGGTAGAGCGACGGACTGTTAATCCGCAGGTCCCTGGTTCGAGTCCAGGTCGGGGAGCCAGAATTCGAAAGCCGCGTTTGATACGCGGCTTTTTCATATCTGGATCAAAGCCAGCTGCAGCAGTACGGAACACAGCAAGCCAGAATATCGGAGCGTGCGCACCACGAGACATGGGCGACACGGCGCGGCCACAAGCAGCGCGCGGCAGGACCGCACCCGGCACAAGAGCGGAGACGACGTTGTATACCTTTTTCTTTAAACTCAGGAAGGCAAATGATGAAACTCTCCCGGATGCATAAGCGTCTGATCGCTCTGACCGCCGCGATGCCGGCCGTGCTGCCAGCCTTCGCGCAGGAAGTCACGCAAGCGACCACTCAAACAGCCAGCGGCCAGCTCGAAACCGTGACCGTGACGGCCCAGCGCCGCACCGAAAACATCAAGGAAGTGCCGGTCTCGGTCTCCACGCTGCAGAACGAGAAGCTGGACGTGATCCTGTCCGGCGGCCAGGACATCCGTGTCCTGTCGGGCAAGGTGCCGAGCCTGAACATCGAGTCCTCCACGGGCCGCGTGTTCCCGCGCTTCTACATCCGCGGCTACGGCAACGCGGACTTCTCGATCTTCGCCTCGCAGCCCGTCTCGCTGATCTATGACGACGTGGTGCAGGAAAACCCGATCCTGAAGGGCTACCCGATGTTCGACCTGGCCGGCGTGGAAGTGCTGCGCGGCCCGCAGGGCACGCTGTTCGGCCGCAACACCCCGGCCGGCGTCGTCAAGTTCGAGTCGGCCAAGCCGAGCCTGAAGGGCGTGGAAGGCTACGTCAACTACTCGCAGGCCACGCACGGCACCGTCAACGTGGAAGGCGCCGCCAACATCCCGCTGTCGAACGAATGGGCGCTGCGCGTCTCGACCCTGCGCCAGCACCGCGACGACTACGTGACCAATGCGTACACCAACCAGCCCGATTCGCTGGAAGGCTACAACGAGCACGCCGAGCGCGTGCAGGTGCTGTACCAGCCGAACGGCACGTTCAATGCGCTGTTCAACGTGCACCAGCGCACGGCCGCCGGCAGCTCGCGCCTGTTCCGCGCCAATATCATCAAGAAGGGCACCAACAGCCTGGTGGACGGCTTCGACGCCAACAGCATCACCACCAACGGCCAGAACTACCAGAACCTGACGACGCGCGGCGGCAACGTGCGCCTGTCGTGGGACCTGGGCGCCGTCAAGCTGTACTCGATCACCGGCTACGAGACCATCGCCAGCTACAACAGCCGCGGCGACATCGACGGCGGCACGCCAAGCAATGGCCCGGGCTTCATCCCGTTCCAGGTCGAGACGGCCTCCGTGCTGCCGGACCTGAAGCAGTACTCGCAGGAGTTCCGTGTCGAGTCGAAGAAGGCGGGCCCGCTGTCGTGGCAGGCCGGCGTCTACTACTTCGATGAAGACGCGACCGGCGGCAGCGACAACTACAACGTGGCCGGTGCCCGCACCAGCCGCGTCGTCAGCAACCAGCAGAACAAGGCCTGGGCCGCGTTCGGCTCCGTCAACTACGCCATCAACGACAAGTTCACCGTGCGTGGCGGCCTGCGCTACACCAACGACAAGAAGGACTTCGCCACACTGGAAGCCACCAATGTGACCCTGATCGGCCCGTCGTCCGTCAGCACCAGCAAGCACAAGGCGAACTGGGACCTGTCCGGCACGTATGCGCTGAACCAGGACGTGTCGCTGTACGCCCGCGTGGCGACCGGCTTCCGCGCCCCGAGCATCGCGGCGCCGTCGGCTTCCGTGCCGATCACGGTGGCCGATGCCGAGACGATCACGTCGTACGAGGCAGGCCTGAAGGCCGACCTCTTGAACCGCCGCGCGCGCGCCTCGCTGTCGGTGTACGACTACGACGTCAAGAACCAGCAGCTGACCGTCGTCGGCGGCAATTCCAACGTCACGAAGCTGATCAACGCTGCCAAGACCAAGGGCCGCGGCATCGAGGCCGAGATCGAAGGCTTCGTCACGCCGGACTTCAAGCTCGCCGCCAGCACCAGCTACAACTTCACGGAGATCCGCGACCCGTCGCTGTCCGTGAACAAGTGCGCGCAGTGCACGATCACGGACCCGATCAACGCCGCCGGCCGCGTCGTCATCGACGGCAACGCGCTGCCGCAGGCACCGAAGTGGATCGTCAACCTGTCGGCCCGCTACAACTGGGCACTGGAAGACGGCAACCTGTTCGTGCTGACCGACTGGTCGTACCGCAGCAAGGTCAACTTCTTCCTGTACGAGGCAGCCGAATTCACCGGCAAGCCGCTGACGGAAGGCGGCCTGCGCGTGGGCTACAACTGGGCGGGCGGCAAATATGAAGTGGCCGCCTTCGGCCGCAACATCACCAACCAGCAACGCGTGACGGGCGCCATCGACTTCAACAACCTGACGGGCTTCATCAACGAGCCGCGCCAGTGGGGTGTGCAGGTCAAGGGCGCGTTCTAAGCCCGTGTCGGACGGGTCGGACCCGCCGGGTCCGACCCCGGCTTTTCCCGGATGAGCAAAAAAATTTTCGTGCTCACTGGACAGTTAAAAATCGGCTGTATATAATGCGGCCTCTTTTCCCTGATAGCTCAGTCGGTAGAGCGACGGACTGTTAATCCGCAGGTCCCTGGTTCGAGTCCAGGTCGGGGAGCCAGAATACGAAAGCCACGTGTCGATCACGTGGCTTTTTTTATGCGCGCTACTGCAATGCCCAGTAGTTGTCCTTGCGGAAAATCCTTATCCGTTTAGCGGGCGGCGTATTGTGATTGATAAGGCTGTGCATATCGTTCAAGACGGCGATTTCCTGGCTGATGAATGCATGGCCCAGCGCGGTCAGGTTGGTCGAGCTGACATCCACGGTGTCGATATTCTTGACGACAACGACAGGTGGGCGCAAGCCGGCGCGCGTGCGATTCGCCGCGATTCTTCTCGACAAATTCAACGCCTGGTCGCCGTCCGAGACATATAGCGAGACACGGTCGGCGACAGTCGCAAAAATGCCCGCATCCCGGATGAACTTGTCCGTGTCCACATCGGGTGCGGCCAGGATGATCTGGCCGAAGCGCAGCCCGTCCCGGATTGCGCGCTGCATTCTTGGGCGATACATCGCATTAAGGAGGGCGTGATTTCCCATGCTGTGCGCGATCAGGTGTACTTTTGTCGCGCCGGCTTCCGCGGTAGCCTTCACGATGAAGTCGGCGATGCTGTCCTCGCTGATTTCGGCAAGATCCTTGTCCGCCAGGTACTTCATCATGCCCCCTTGCGACGGCCAGCTGAAGAATGCCGTTACAGGCATTTTGAGTTGATAGCCGATGCTTGCGGCTCTCTGCGCCGCTTCGTTGAACGTCGTGTTAAAGCCGTGTAGATAAATGAGCAGTGGTCGTTCGTTTGCTCCCTCCGCCCGCATCGCATTTTTCAGCTGGTCGACGAAAGCCGCAGCGCTGACCTGGACAGGTTTGGTCAGCCGCAGTTTGGCTTCGGCAGTGGGGAACAGCCGGCGCAGGAAGCTCATGCTGGCCCGCTCGGCCATGAAGTCCGCGGGAATCTCCGCATACAGCGTGCCGTAGTGCGAGCGCTGGGCATCACGCTGTTGCGAGTAGCCCACCACTTCGTTCTTGACCAGCACCGGCAAGCGGTTGGTGGCATACCATACCTTGTATAACTTCGCTCTGGGCTCGGACACGGGCGGTACTGCTTCCGGTGGGACGGCGGCAGCAGGCGGTGTCGGTATCGAGACTTGCGGCGGGGCGGTAGCGTGGGTGGGCGGAGAGGATGAGGAAGAGGATATTTCTCCGGACGTCGCTTCATACGTTGCGCAACCGCTGGCGGAAATTGCCAACAACAGACCCATGCACAACAGCCTGACTGTACGTAACCGATCCATAATCGCCTCCCAAGCATTGCAGTTGTCGATGTGATTCAAGCACATCGCCAGCGTATGCTTCCGTGGTCAGGCAGGGCAGTCTCCTGATGGAGGGGGGCAGGAAAACAACAGGTTGAGGCCATATGATATTGCTCGGCAGGTACTTGCCGGCCCGGATGCTTGTCCGGGCGTGCCGATGAGGGGCGACACGAGCAATCCTGCCGCCCTTTTTGCCAAGCGCTTACGCTGGAGTCAGCTGCTCCAGGATCGCCGCATTAAACGCCGGAATATCATCCGGCTTCCGGCTCGTCACCAGCTTGCCATCCACCACCACCTGCTCGTCGCTCCACTGCGCCCCGGCATTGGTCAGGTCCGTACGAAGCGTCGGCCAGCTCGTCACCCGCTTGCCCTTGACGACATCGGCGTCGATCAAGGTCCAGGGACCATGGCAGATCGCCGCGATCGGCTTGTTCTCGCGCGCGAATTCGCGGATGAAGGTGATCGCCTCGGTCGAGAGCCGCAGCTGGTCGGGGTTGGCGACGCCGCCTGGCAGCACCAGCGCGTCGAAGTCGCCGGGGCGGGCGTCGCGCACGTCGCGTTCCACCTTGAACTTGGCGCCGTGGTCCAGGTGATCGAAGCCCTGGATCTCCTCGCCTTGCCCCTTGGGCGACACCAGCGTCACCTGCGCGCCATGCTGCTCCAGAAAGCCGCGCGGGCCGGTGTATTCGACCTGCTCGACGCCGTCCGTCATCAGGATCGCGACCTGCTTGCCTGCCAATGCCTTGTCTTGTGCCATCGTGATTCCTCCTTGCTGAAAATCGGACGCCCAGCATGTCACAATGGCTCGTGCCGCGCTGTGCGCGCACGAACATTCGAAAGGAACGCATGCGATTGAATGACACGGATGAACTGTACGTGGAGACCATCGACGGCGCCGCCGGCCGCCCGGTGCTGGTCTTCCTGCACGAAGGACTGGGCAGCGTGGCGCTGTGGCGCGATTTTCCGCGCCGCGTATGCCAGGCCACGGGCTGCCCGGGCATCGTCTATGACCGGCTGGGGTACGGGCAGTCCACGCCACTGCGGCGCGAGCGCTCGATCCACTACCTGCACGACTACGCGCTGCAGGAACTGCCCGCCGTGCTGGAACGATACCTGGCGGGGCGGCCCCACATCATGGTGGGCCACTCCGATGGCGGCAGCATCGCCCTGATCCACGCGGCCGGCCAGCCGGCGGGGCTGCGCGGCATCGTGACGCTGGCGGCGCACGTTATCGTCGAGGACGTGACGCTCGCGGGTATCCGCTCCGCCCGCGCCGCCTACGACGACGGCAAGCTGCGCGCGCTGGAACGCTACCACGGCGCCAAGACCGACCAGATCTTCCGCGCCTGGGCCGATACCTGGCTGCGGCCCGCGTTCGCCCATTGGGATATCCGCTACCTGCTGCCTTCGGTCGCCTGCCCGGTGCTGGCGCTGCAGGGCAGCGCCGACCAGTATGGCACCGCGGCGCAGCTGGACGCCATCGCCGCCGGCGTGCCGGGTGCGCAGGTGCGGATCCTGGAAGGGCGCGGGCACGCGCCGCACGCGGAAACGCCGGACGTGCTGGTGGGACTGATCGCAGCGTTTTGCGGCGAGGTGCTGGGCTAGTCGCCCGCACACCCCGCATCCAGCTGCCGCCCCGCACAGATCCGCACCCGGCACAGCCGGCCTTCCTCGCCACCCACGCGGCCGCAGCGCTGCAGCAGCGCCGCCGTGCTGTCGGCCAGGTGCGGCTCGACCACGTCGCGGCTGGTCAGCGCGACGCCGTTCTGGTGCGCCACGAGGGCTGTCAGCAGCGAGACGTCATGGTCCGGCGGCGTCACGGCGACCTGCACCCTGGGCACTGGCGTGGGGTGGACCGCTTCGCGCCGCGCCGGCCTGGCCGAAGGGTGGGCCGCCGCGCGCTCGCGGCGTGTCGAAACCGGAACGGGCACCTGGCGCGCGCCGGCCGGCGCTGCCGCCGGTCGCGCCGATGCCACTACCAGGGCCGGCTTCGCTGGCGCCACCGCCGGCGTATCGTTGACGATCAGCGCCGGTTCGTTGTGGACCGGCGGCGCGACCGGTGGCAATGCCGGCCGCGCCACGGGCGCATGCCACACGGGCTTGGGCGCCAGCGTCACGGCCGGTGGCGAATTGCTGCACCACCACCACGCCAGCAGCGCCACCAGCCCCGCGCCCGCGAGCAGCACGTAGCGCGAGGCCCCGCCGTCGCGCTGGCCAGCATCCCGGCCGGCACCCCCGGCCGTCTCCCGGTCCAGGCTTGCCAGGATGCCGTAGCCGCCCACCGCCGCTGTCTCTCTCCCCGTTTTCGACGCATTCATCCTCGCGCACCTCCAAAGCTTGATGTAAGCGGTCCGGCCCGGCCGGCACGCATATTACGATAGGGCAACGTTACCGCTCGCCAGTGTCGCGCGCGTGGCAAGGGCCTACTTTGACGGAGCGCACCATGTTGCTGTTTTCGATGCTGTTGTTGTTTATTGCCACCTGCGTGGGCGGCTGGCTGGCGCTGTTCCCGGACGGCCGCGATGCGCTGGCGGATGCCTTGGCGCGGCTGGCGCGCCAGGCCGGGCAACGCTGGCAAACCGCGCAGCGGCGCGGCCACGGCCATGCCGCCGGCGCGCTGGACGCGGCGCGCGGCGGAGCAGGACGGCTGGCCGCCTTGATGCGCCAGCACCCGCTGCTGGCCGGCGCCGTCCTGCTGTTGGTCCTGCTGCCGCCGCTAGGCGCCTTGCTGGTGGCCAGCCGCCAGCCGCTGCCGGAAGTGGACGAGCGCCAGCGCGCCGTCAACGAGCAGGTGGCGGCGCTGCTGCGTGGCGAGCGCCTGGTGGCGCCGCCGGCGCCGCCGCCGGCCGTCTTCACGACGGCGGAAGTAACGCTGGTGCGGCCGCAACTGGCCGGCGCCAACCGCAACTGGGACCTGCTGGACCAGGACTTCGCCCAGCGCCTGCTGACGGTGTTTCGCGTCATGCGCGAGCAGCATGGTTACGAAATGGTGCTGCTGGAAGGCTACCGCAGTCCGGCGCGGCAGAACGAGCTGGCCGACGCCGGTGGCCACGTCACCAACGCGCGCGCGTTCCAGAGTTATCACCAGTTCGGCCTGGCCGGCGACTGCGCCTTCCTGCGCGACGGCAAGCTCGTCATCTCAGAGCGCGATGCCTGGGCCATGCGCGGCTACCAGCTGTACGGCGAGGTGGCCGAGGCCGCCGGGCTGACCTGGGGCGGCCGGTGGAAGATGATGGATTTCGGCCACACCGAACTGCGCGTGCGGCGGCGTTGAGTTCCCGGGGTTGCGGCTAGTCAATAGAGTTCCTGATGTCCAGTGGCAACATCAAGCGCTCCTGCCTGGACTAAGGAAGCCATCATGCTGCAACGACTCTGGCTGTTTTTGACGGACCACCGCACCCTGTCGATCGTCGGCCTGGCGGCGCTGGCGCTGTTCTTCTGGCTGGGCGCGGAGCTGCTGGAGCTGGCGCTGATCTGGGCCATCGCGGCGACCGCCATCGTGGCGCTGCTGTGGCTCGGCATCTGGTGGTTGCGGCGGCACTTGGCCGGGCGCCGTGCGGCGCAACTGGAAGAGGCGATCGACACGGCTGTGCAGGCCGCCCCCGCGGACGCGGCCACCAAGGCCGACATCGAAGCGCTGCGCGGGCGGCTGCGCGGGGCGATCGCCACCATTCGCACGTCCAAGCTGGGCCTGCGCGCCGGCAAGCGGGCGCTGTACGAGCTGCCCTGGTACATGATCATCGGCAATCCGGCGGCCGGCAAGAGCAGCGCCATCAAGCACTCGGGCCTGCAGTTCCCCATCGGCGACAGCAAGGTGGTGCAGGGGGTCGGGGGCACGCGCAACTGCGACTGGTTCTTCACGACGGAAGGCATCGTGCTGGACACGGCGGGACGCTACGCCGCCGACGACGACTACCGTGCCGAATGGTCCGGTTTCCTCGGCCTGCTGAAGAAATACCGGCCGCGCGCGCCGATCAATGGTGTGATCGTCGCCGTCAGCATCGCCGAGCTGCGCGCCGTCGATGGCGACGCCTGCGTGCGCCTCGCGCGCAGCCTGCGCAAGCGCGTGCAGGACCTGATCGAGCAGCTCGAAGTGTTCGCCCCGGTCTACGTCGTGTTTACCAAGGTCGACCTGGTGGCCGGCTTCGGCGAGTTCTTCGAGCGCTTCGAGCCGGGCGAACGCGAACGGACGTGGGGTGCGACGATGCCGTACCGCCGCCAAGCCGGCACGCAGGACATCTTGAGCTTTTTCGACACGGCGTTCGACGAGCTGCATGAAGGCCTGCAGGAAACCAGCATCGTCAACATGACGCAGCAACGCCGCACGATGGCCCCGGGCGTGTTCACGTTCCCGCTGGAGTTCGCGTCGCTGCGGGTGCCGCTGCGAGCCTTCCTGGCCACGCTGTTCGAGGAGAACCCGTTCCAGTTCAAGCCGCTGTTCCGCGGCTTCTACTTCACCAGCGCGCTGCAGGAAGGCCAGCCGGAATCGGCCCAGTCGCGCCGCGTCGGGCAACGCTTCCATCTCGGCGCCGCGCCGGCCGCCGGCGGGCCGGCGCCGGCCCGGCAGGGCGGCTACTTCCTGCTGGACCTGTTCCGCAAGGTGGTGTTCGCCGACCGCGAGCTGGTCTCGCAGTACGCCAGCCCGGCGCGCACGCGGCTGAAATACGGCGCGTTCGTTGCCGTGGCCGTGCTGCTGGGCGTCGCACTGGGCGGCTGGAGCTGGTCCTACCAGGCCAACCGCCAGCTGGTCGCCACGGTGCGGGAAGACCTGGACAAGGTGATCCGCCTGCAGGACCGCCGCCTCGACCTGCAGGCTCGCCTGCAGGCACTGGAGGTGCTGCAGGACCGCATCGAGCAGCTCGAGCGCTACCGCGACGAACGGCCGTGGGCGCTGGGGCTTGGCCTGTACCAGGGCGGCCTGCTGGAGCGCAAGCTGCGCGAGGAGTATTTCGCCGGCGTGCGCGAGGTCATGGTCAAGCCCGTCGCCGCCAACCTGGAGACGTTGCTGTACGAGATGAACGCCAACGCCGGGCAGCTCGTCACGCCGGCCGCCGCCGCGCAGGCCGCGGCGCCGGCCGCGACGACGGCGCGGGCCTATGCCGACGCGTCGCCCACCAACGTCGAGGATGCGTACAACGCGCTGAAGACCTACCTGATGCTGGCCGATCCGGCGCGCGCCGAGCCGGGCCACCTGAACGACCAACTGACCCGCTTCTGGCGCGGCTGGCTGGAAACCAACCGCGGCGCGATGCCGCGCGAGCAGCTGATCCGCAGTGCCGAACGGCTGATGACGTTCTACCTGGCACAGGTACGCGACCCGTCCTGGCCGCGCATCGAAGAGAAGCTGGCACTGGTCGACACGGCGCGCGAGAACCTGCGCCGCGTGGTGCGCGGCATGCCGGCGCGCGACCGCGTGTATGGCGAGATCAAGGCGCGCGCCGCCACGCGCTTCCCGGCGATGACGGTGCAGCGCATCGTCGGCGAGACCGACGCGGCTCTGGTGCAAGGCAGCCACGCGATCTCCGGCACCTTCACGCGCGAGGCGTGGGAAAAATACGTCGAGGGTGCGATCCGCACGGCGGCCGGCCAGGAACTGCAGAGCACGGACTGGGTGTTGAAGACGTCCAGCCGCGATGACCTGACCCTGGAAGGAAGCCCGGAACAGATCCGCCGCAACCTGACCGGGATGTACATGGCCGAGTACACGCGCGAGTGGCAGAAGTTCGTGCAGGGCATCGCCATCGCCGACATGGGCGGCTTCAACGGCGCCGTGGCGGCGATGAACCGGCTGGGCGACCCGCAGGCATCGCCGATCGCGAAGGTGCTGCGCACGATCCACGAGCAGACGTCGTGGGACCACCCGGGTGCCGGCAACGCCGCCCTGCGGCAGGCGCAGACCGGCTTCGCGGCGTGGTTCAAGTCCACTGTGCTGCGGCGAGCGCCGGCGCCGGTCAACGTCAACCTGGGGCCAGCCGCGCCGCTCGAGGCGGGGCCTGTCGCCCGCGAGTTCGCGGCGGTGGCGCGCATCGTCGGCACCCGCGAGCGCGACGCTTCGCTGCTGCGCTCCTACCTCGACGCGCTGTCGCGCCTGCGCACCCGGCTGAACCAGCTGAAGAACCAGGGCGACCCGGGCCCGGGCGCGCGCCAGTTCATGCAGCAGACACTCGAGGGCAGCGGCTCCGAGCTGGCCGAGGCGTTGCGCTTCGTCGACGAGCAGATGCTGAACGGGATCAGCGACGGCCAGCGCCAGGCCGTGCGGCCGCTGCTGGTGCGGCCGCTGATGCAGACGTTCGCCGTCATCGTCGGGCCGACGGAGAACGAGATCAACAAGACCTGGCTGGCGCAGGTGTACGAGCCGTTCAACCGCTCGCTGGCGCACAAGTATCCGTTCGCGCCGGGCGCGCGCATCGAGGCCACCCAGGCCGAGATCGGCCAGTTCTTCGGGCCAGAAGGGCTGGTGGCGAAATTCGTCACGACGGCGATGGGGCCCCTGGTGGTGCGCCGTGGCGACGTGCTGGCGCCGCGCACCTGGGCCGACATGGGCATCACCCTGCAGCCGCAGGCCGTGCAGCGCTTCCCCGGCTGGATCGCGGCAGCTGGCGCCGGCGGCGCGGTGGCGAACGGGACCAGCCAGACGTTGTTCCAGATCCTGCCGCTTCCGGCGCCGGGCACCGTCGAATACACGGTGGAGATCGATGGCCAGCAACTGCGCTACCGCAACACGCCGCCGCAATGGGCCAGCATGGTCCATCCCGGCACGCAGGGCATGCCGGGGGCGCGCATCAGCGCCGTGGCGTTCGACGGCCGCAACGTCGAGCTGTTCAACGAACCGGGCCAGTTCGGCCTGAAACGCATGATCGACGCGGCCAGCAAGACACGCAAGGAAGGCGGCGTGCACGAGTTGCGCTGGACGGCGGGCGGCATCAGCGTGGCCGTGGACCTGCGCATCACCAGCAGTGCCGGCGCGCCGCCGACGCAGGGCTATGGCGGCATGCGCCTGCCCGAAACCATCGTCGGCGCGCCGCGCGCCGAGCCGGCGCCGCCACCCCAGCCGCCCGTCCCGGCAGCCGCGACCACGGTGGCTGCGGCGCCGGCCACCGTCGTCAACGGAGGTGCCCAATGAACGCAGCCATCGGCTATTTCGGCAAGCTGGCGGCCCGCTCCGATTTCGTCCGCTCCGGCGCACAGCACGCGCTGGGCGCCCTGCTGGACGCATGGGTCGCGGCCACGCTGACGGAGCTGGCCAGCAATGCGCGCTGGAAGCTGCACTACGACGCGTTGCCGCCGCTGCACTTCGCGTTCGTCGGTCCGACCAGCCGGCATGTCGTGGCCGGGCACCTGCTGGCCAGCGGCGACCTGTCGGGCCGGCGCTTTCCGTTCATCGCAATGAGCGCGCTCGAGGTGGCGCAGCCGCACGCCTTCCTGCCCGCCAGCCCGCTGGCGCTGGCCGACGCATGGCGCCAGCTGGGCCGCCTGGCCGCCGGCGTGCACGCGGCCGACGATCCGGCCGGCCCCCTGCAGGCGCTGACGGCGGCCACCGTCGACAGCGCAACGGTACGGGGCGACCATGCCGGCGCGCTGGCCGCGTTCTGCAGCGCGTATGACATCGCCAGCCTGCAGGCGATGCTGGCGGACGACACGCGGCGCCACGACGTGCGCGGCATCGTGCTGGGCATCGGCCTGCTGCTGCAACCGTGCCAGAGCGCCGGTGGGCGCCGGCTCGAGCGCAGCCTGGCCTTGCCGCTGCCACGCGAGGAAGTGCTGCGGCCGGCGGTGGCGGCGTTCTGGCTGGCGCTGGTGGCGCCGTTCCTGCGCCAGCGCGACATCGAACTGGCCCTGTTCATGACAGAGCTGCGCGGCGCCCCGCAGTTCCTGATCGGCTTCGGTGGCGCAACGCCCGGCACGCTGCGCGCCATCATCGATCCGGAATTCGCCGCCGAGCAGCTGATCACGTTCGACGATACGGGATGGGTCGGCGACGCGATCGGCCAGGACCCCGCCATGTCGCGCCTGGCCGCCTGCCTGGCGCAGGATACGCTGTCGCTGCGCGCCTGTGCCGACCTGTTCCACGCCACTTTTTCGTGAAGGAGCCCATCATGCGTTCATTGTCCCCTTGGCTGCCGCTGCTGCTGTCGCTCGCCGCCGCCACCGCCGCGGCGCAGGTGCCCGCGCCCGTCACGCCGCTGCCGGGCCAGGTGCTGGTCAGCGGCACGGTGCCCGACGAAGGCACCAAGGCGATGCTGCTGGCGCGCGTGCGCGAGTTGTATGGCTTCGACCGCGTGGTCGACCAGCTGGCGATCGGCAACGTGGTATTGCCGCCGAACTGGCACGGCCACGTGCAGAAGCTGATCGGGGCCAACTTGAAGCTGGTCTCGAAGGGCCAGTTGCGCGTCGAGGGGACGGACGTCAGCGTGCGCGGCGAGGTGGCCAGCGAGGCGCAGCGCGAGCAGGTCGCCAGTGCCATCGCGACGAGCCTGAATCCGACCTACGTGGTGCGCAATGCGTTGCGCGTGGCCGCCGCCGAACAGGAGATGCTCGATGCGGCGCTGGGCAGGCGCATCATCGAATTCGAGAGCGGCCAGGCCGTGCTCCGTCCCTCCGGCCTGGTCATCCTGGACGAGATGGCGGCCGCGCTGGCGCGCGTGCAGGGCAAGCAGGTCGAGGTGATCGGCCACACGGACAACAAGGGCCTGCGCGAAAGCAACCTGGCATTGAGCCTGGCCCGCGCCGAGGCGGTCCGAGCCTACCTGGCCGGCAAGGGTATCGATGGCGCGATGATCGCCGTCTCGGGGCAGGGGCCCGACCGTCCGGTGGCCGACAACGCCACGGCGGACGGGCGCGCCCGCAACCGCCGCATCGAGTTCCGCGTCGCCGACTAAGGAAGGCGCTGTGCCCTGGTCCCAATGAACTTTCCGACTCAACCACGGTCCTACCTCCAGTTAACTCAACCGGAGAGCAACCATGGACTCGCGGCAATTCCAGGCAATGCAGGCGCAGGTGCGGCAGATGCTGATGCAACTCACCGGCAAACAAGTGGACGAGCTGCGCGAGGCGTTCGACCGCTGTACCTCACTGGCGGAGTGCCTTGCCATCATCGAAGCGCGCGGTCAGCGGACGCGCCGTTGCCCCCATTGCCAGGGCGAACGCCTATACCGCCACGGTGTCTTTTACGGCCTGCAACGCTATCGTTGCCGTGAGTGCGGCAAGAGTTTCAACGCACTGACCGGCACGCCCCTGGCGTTCATCCGCCTGCGCGACAAATGGCTGCCGTTCCTGCAATGCATGTTGAACTCGATGACGGTGCGCGGCGCGGCACAGGCGACCGGCATCCATCGCAACACCAGTTTTCGCTGGCGCCACCGTTTCATGATGATGGCCAAGGATGCGCGGGCCTTGCCGCTGGCCGGCATCGTCGAGGCGGGCGAGACCTACCTCCTCGAGTCGCAAAAGGGCTCGCGCCACCTGACGCGACCGGCGCGGCGGCGGGGCGGCACGGCCAGTCACCGCGGCCCTGGCAAGGACCACGACTGCATCCTGGTCGCGTGTGACCGCAGCGGCAAGGCCAGCGATTTCATCACCGGGCGCGGACCGGTAACGGCCGCACAATTAAAGCAATGCCTGCCGCCGGTCCTGGCACCCGGCGTCCTGCTCGCAACCGACGGGGCGCGTGCCTACCAGGCCTTTGCCAAGGCGACAGGGATCGCGCACCGCGCCGTCAACGTGGCGGCGGGGCAGCGCGTCGTGGACGAGGTCATTCACCTCCAGACCGTCAACAGTTGCCACGGCCGGTTCAAGAACTGGCTCAAGCGTTTCCATGGTGTCGCCAGTAAATACCTGCCCAACTACCTGGGCTGGCGCCATGCGCTCGATGCCGGCTGCGTGGCGACGCCGCAGCAGTTGCTGCGCGTGACGCTGTTTCTCATCGTCATTTGAGCGCGGGTGTATGCCGGAAGGAAAATTCATTAGGACGAGGGCACAGCGCCCTAAGGAAGCGTGAGCACGAAGCTGGCAGGCCGTGGCGCCAGCTTGACGAGGTCCGCATAGCCGGCGATCGCGTCGCGCGTTCCATGGTCCAGCGACGTGCGCAGACCCGTGTAGACGCCGGCGCCCAGCAGCGCGAACACCGCCGACAGCGCCCACAGCGGCACATTGGCGCGCAGCTTGTGCGCCACCTGGTCGGGCCGCTCGGCGCGCGGCGCGAACCCGGCGCGGCGGCCCTTCAGGTGGGCGATCTCGTCGCCCAGCCGCGCGGTCAGGTAGGCCAGCTTGTCGGTGCTGTCCAGTGCGTACTTGCCGTGAAAGCCCAGCAGCAGGCACATGTGGAACACCTGCAGCGCCTGCAGCCGCGGCGCGCCGCTCACGCGCAGCGCCTCCAGCCGGTCGAAGAAGTGCTCGCCCGCCAGCTGGTCGCCGAACAGGATCAGCTGCAGCGGGCGGCGCTGCCACGCCTCCTGCAGCGCGTGGCCGGAGGCCAGCACGAACTCGTCGAGCGCGGCGCAGTAGGCATACTTGGCGGCCTCGATGTCCTCGACCTGCGCGCGCAGCTTGTGGGCCTCGCGCTCGAAGTCGCGCAGGTAGGCCACCACCTGGTCGGAGAACTCGGTGCCGTCCGGCGGCGTGGCGCCGGACTTCAGCAGGAACAGCATGTGGAACCCTTCGTGCAGCAGGTCCAGCAGGGTGTGGCCATGCGCGCCGTCGGGCGCGGCGGTGCGCGTGCCGAACAGGCTCGGTGCGGCGCGGCGTTCGACCCGGGGCCCGGTGCCCGCGACGTCAGGTGCGGTGGTCATGATGGTCTCCTCTCAGATGCAATGCGCTTCGGACAGCGGGCGGGCCAGCTGGCGCTGGCGCGGCGAAGCGCCGGTGCCGGCCGTCATCGCGCAGCCGTGCAGGCCCAGCGTGATGCCGCCCTGTTCGGCGGCGGCGGCGGGGAAGGCGGCACGCCAACGCTGGCCGTCCGGCGCGCGGAACAGTGCCACGACGCCGATGAAACCGGCCTCGCGGCTGACTTTTTCCTGCACTTCGTAGTGCTGGCCCGGAATCAGCAGCACCTCCTTGACGCCGAGCAGGTCGGGGCCGAGCAGCGCGCGTTCCGTCTGCGGATCGGTGAAGCCGGCGTACGGCACGCGCTCGAACGCCTCGGCCTGGCGCAGCATGTAGATACGTGCCACCAGTGCCAGCGGCGGGCCGCCGGCACCCCCGTTCAGGGTGCTGGCGGCGTGCAGGCGGATGCTGACCGTGCGCGGCGGCTTCTGCGCGTCCGGCACCTCGGGCGGGCGCTGCACGCCAGCCATCTGCAGCACGGCGCCGGCCAGCGCGGCGCCGCCGCATGCGCTCAGCGTGCCGGCCGCCAGTGCCAGCAGCGCGCAGCTTGCAATGCGTTTCATGGGCGGTCCTTTCATTCCAGACGACAACAATTTCGGGACGTTCATTTAACCCAAGGCACTCCCGGGCGCCCTTGCGGCGTCACAAACGCCACGAAGCCGCCTGCGCCGCACGTTCCCGCCCTTTGCGTCAACGCAATCGACGGCCGGGGTAACTCTTGAATAATGCCTCCACCCCGCCCGCTAGGAGATGACTATGAGAAACACTGTACGAACCGTCCTGCCACTCGTGACGAGCCTGCTGTTGCTGAGTGCATGCGCGACCGATCCCGCCACCGGCGCCGGCGCCCCGACCGTGGCTGCCGCACTGGCCGATGCCGAGCGCAGCGTCGCATCCGGCGACGTCGAGCGCGCATACGCGATCCTGCGTGGGGCGAGCGCGAAATTCCCGGCCGAGAAGGCGCCGCTGATCCAGCTCGCGCAACTGAAGTTCGACCGGGGCGCCTACGGCGAGGCGATCAGCGCCGCGCTGGCGGGCTTGCAGCGCGATCCAAACGACCGCCAGGGCAACAGCATCGTGGCCGTCGGCGGCCTGCGCCTGTCGACCAAGGCCCTGGCCGACCTGAGCAAGCAGAACCATCTGGGCGGCCCGCTGCGCACCGAGGCCCAGCACCTGGCCGGCCTGCTGCGCAGCAGCCTGGGCGAAGACGTGCTGGTGCCGGCGGTGCAGAAGCCGATCCGGCCGGTCGCCAAGCCCCGTGCGGTCACCGTCAACAGTGGCGCCCAGGGGCGCGCGCCGACGACGGCCGTGACCTCGCAGTCGGGCGGCGCCGATCCGTTCGGCGCGCTGAAGTAGTTTCACTCCGACTGGTCGCGGAGCGGCGGCACACGACCAACCCGATCTTTCATCCACCAACGAGAGGAGCACACGATGGCTATCGACGTCTACTTGCAAATTGACGGCATCAAGGGGGAGTCCACGGACGAAAAACACAAGGAATGGATCGAATGCAAATCGGTGGGCTGGGGCGTGCTGCAGCCCAAGTCCGCCACCGCCTCCACCGGCGGCGGCCACACGGCCGAGCGCTGCGAGCACCAGGACATTCTCATCACCAAGCTGGCCGACCTGTCCTCGCCGGTGCTGCTGCAGACATGCGCCGCGGGCAAGACCATCCCGAAAGCGAAGCTGGAATTCATGCGCGCCGACGCGATGGGCGAGCGCATCAAGTACTACGAGATCGAGATCGAGAACGTCCTGATCGGCAAGGTCACGCCGGAAGTGAAGGAAGGCGACATCCTGACCGAATCGGTGGCGCTGAAGTTCTCCAAGGTGCGCTGGCGCTACACCCAGCAGAAGATCACTGGCGGCGCCGGCGGCAACACCTCCGGCGGCTGGGACCTGGCCGCCAACCGCATTGTCTGAGCTGCGTCTGCGACGCTTGCCGCGGCGTTCGTCGCGGCTTTTTTTCGAGAGAACCGAGCATGATGAGTCTTGCAACCACGATACCGCACGACCTGCACCTGCGCCTGCACGACCGCGTGCCCGGCCAGCTGCACGCGATCGCCACCGTGACGCAGCGCCTGCGTGCCGCCCGTGCCGGCCGGGGCGATCCGGACGGGCCGTTGGCGTCCGGCCTGTTCGTCGGTCCGGGCGAAGCCGGTCGCACGCGCACGGCGCTGGCGCTGGCCGAACTGGTGTACGGCGGCGCCCATGCGCTGATCGCCGTCGACATGGCGGCATGCACCCGGCAGCATGAAGTGCTGGCGCTGCGGCATGTGCTGGCCGACCTGCTGCGCCGCGATCCGCACCGCGTGCTGCTGCTGGACCGCCTGGAACGGGCCCACCCGGCCACCCTCACGCTGTTGCGCCAGGTGCTGGCGCACGGGACGCTGGACGGCGCCGACGTGCGCCAGGCCATCGTCATGGCCACCACCGATATCGGCGTGCAGACCATCGCCCAGGCCTGCCGTGGCCGCGCCGGCCCGGCGCTGCCGGCGCCGCTGGAGCTGGAACTGCTGATCCGGCCAGCGCTGGTGCGCCAGTTCGGCGCGCCGTTGCTGGACCGGCTGCAGCTGGTGCCGTTCTATCCCGTCGATCGCCCGATCGCCGTGCCGCAGCGCCTGCGCGCGGCCTGAAGCGGGCACGCTTGCATTCTCTCTGCAATGGCGGCAGACTGGCCGTACGGTACGCTCCGGGAGGGACGATGCATCTGCGCAATCTTCGAATCGGCACGAGGCTGGGGTTCGGCTTCGCGGTGGTGCTGGCGCTGCTGGCCCTGATGACCCTGTTTGGCGTGCTGCGCATGCAGCAGGCCAGCCGCATGACGGAAAGGCTCGTTGCCGAGCATGCCCGCAACGAGCGCCTGATGGCCGAGTGGACCAAGATCATCGAGGTCAACGCGGCGCGCGCCAGCGCCGCCTTCCTGGCAGTCGATCCCGCCGAGCAGAAGGCCATCGAGGCGACAATGGCGCAGTCCTCGGCGCGCGCCACCGAAATCCAGGACCTGCTCGGCCGCGAGCTGACCGAACCGTCCGCCCGTGCCGCGCACGCCGCCGTGCTGGCGGCCCGCAAGGCCTACGTCGCCACGCGCAAGACCGTCCTGACGAGCAAGGCCAACGATCCCGCCGGCGCACGCCGGCTGTACACGACGGAACTGGAAACACGCCGCGTGGCCTACCTGGACGCGCTGGGCGCGCTGCTGCGCACCGAACAGAAGGCCCTGGACGACACGGCGGCCGAGATCCAGCGCACGTACGAGAGCGGCCGCAACCTGCTGCTGGGGCTGGGCCTGCTGGCCATCGCGACGGGCATGCTGCTGGCCTGGCGCATCACCCGCACGATCACGCAACCGTTGCACGAGGCGGTAACGGTGGCCGAGCGGGTTTCGGCGGGCGACCTGACCAGCATCATCGACGGCGAGGCGCGCGACGAGATGGGCCAGCTGATGCAGGCGCTGAAGAAGATGAATGGCAGCCTGATGACGATCGTCGGCCAGGTACGCAACGGCACCGAGACGATCACGACCGCCTCGACCGAAATCGCGGCCGGCAACCTGGACCTGTCGTCGCGCACCGAACAGCAGGCCAGCTCTTTGCAGGAGACGGCGTCCTCGATGGACGAGCTGACCTCCACCGTGCGCCTCAACGCCGACAACGCGCGCACGGCGCGCGAACTGGCGCGCGCGGCCGTCGAGACGGCCGTGCAGGGCGGCGCCGTCGTGGGCGACGTGGTACGTACGATGGACGCCATCAGCGCGTCGTCCGGCCGGGTGGTGGACATCGTCGGCGTCATCGACAGCATCGCGTTCCAGACCAATATCCTGGCGCTGAACGCGGCCGTGGAAGCGGCCCGCGCCGGCGAACAGGGACGCGGTTTCGCGGTGGTCGCCTCGGAAGTGCGCGCGCTGGCGCAGCGTTCGGCCACCGCGGCCAGGGAGATCGCCGCGCTGATCGGCGAATCGGCCCAGCAGGTGCAGGCCGGCGGCGCGCTGGTGGGCCGCGCCGGCGCGACCATGCAGGAAGTCGTCGGCGCGATCCAGCAGGTGACGGCCATCATGGATCGCATCGCCGATGCCAGCGCCCAGCAGCAGAGCGGCATCGAACAGGTCAACCAGGCCATCACGCAGATGGACCAGGTAACGCAGCAGAACGCGGCGCTGGTGGAGCAGGCGGCAGCAGCCGCCGAGGCGATGCAGGAACAATCCTCGCGCCTTGCCGATGCCGTGGCCGTGTTCCGCGTCGGTGTCGATGGGGAGCGGCCGGCGCGGCGGCGTGACGATCGGGCCGTGGTGCCGCGCTTGACGGCCTGAGCGCTGTCGAACCCACCGGTGTCAGGCACTTGATTGTGGGTCTGCGACCCGCAATCAGGTGCCTGACACCAGGCGTCTCGAGCAGCTACAATGCCCCGATGACCTCGAAACGCCTCACGTGCGCAACCTGCCTGCGCCCAGCCACCACCTGCATCTGCCAATGGATCACGCCAACTCCGATGCGTGCTGGTGTCCTGCTGCTGCAGCACCCGCTTGAAGTGCACAACGCGAAAAACAGCGCCCGCCTGCTGCACCTGTCGCTGCCCGGCAGCGTGCTGGTCATCGGCGAAACCTTCGCGGCCAGCACGCTGCAAACCCTGCTGGCCGGCCCGCGCCGTGCCGTGCTGCTGTACCCCGATACGCCCGGTGACGCGTCGCTGGGCATCGCGCCGCCACCGCCGTTCGAGCCGGCATGGGCGATTGACCCGGCCAATCTGCTGCTGGTGGTGCTGGATGCGACATGGCGCAAGAGCCGCAAGATGCTGTACCTGAATCCGGCATTGCAGGCCTTGCCGCGCCTGGCTCTGCGCGACGTGGCACCGTCGCGGTACGACATCCGCAAGGCGCACGCGCCCGGCCAGCTTTCGACGCTGGAAGCGGCCGTGCACGCGCTGGCGCAGCTGGAAGACGATACGGGGCGTTATGCGCCGCTGTTGAACGCGTTCGACGGCTTCGTCGGCCAGCAGCAGGCGCTGGCCACGGCGCGCGGCTAGCCGATCAGCTTCAAGCCGGGCGGCAGCGCCTCGCCGAACATGCGCTGTTCGCTGGCGTGGTCCAGTTCCACCACGTCGCGCACCATTGCCGCCCAGGTGGGCGGGGCGCCCACGCTTGTCAAGCGCCGCACGATCTCGGCGCGCAAGGTGTCGTCGATGTCGCGCGAGCGGTCGCCCGTGCGGCGCGCCAGGTGCGCGGCGGCAAAGCCGGCCGGCTCGATCTTCTTCCAGTCCAGCTGCAGGATGGCCTGCAGCCATTCCTCGACGGTGGCCTTGGGGGCGACTTCGTGCGCGCTGCCGTGGAACGGCTGGCGCGCGCCGACCCGGCCCAGCGCCCACAGGTAGCGCGTGAAGGCGGCGGCCGCCTTGGCGTCGAACTTGGGACCGGCAGCGGGCAGCGCGACGATCTGGCCCAGCATCCAGTTGCCGATCTCCGCCTTGTAGGCGGACGGGATGCGCTCCAGCGCGGCGCCCAGGCGCAGCATGTCTTCCTCCGCGCCCTCGACCAGGGTCACGGGGCGGCGGCTGCGCTCCTCGCCGCTGGCCTGCAGGTTGAACGCGAAGTCGTCCAGCAGGCGCAATTGCGCGTCCTTGTCCAGGCCACCGGCCACGCGGCGCCATAACGTCCACCATTCGGCGCGCACCTGGCGCTCCTTCTGGTACTGCACGCCGCTCTCGAACAGCGCCCACAGCTGGCCGATGCGCCAGTCGTCGAGCGGATGGCCGAAGCCGGGGCGCAGGCAGAAGCCGGCGAGATTCATCCAGACGCGCTCGTGCTCGGGCGAGCGGCGCCGCCCCTTGGCGCGTTCCATCAGCGCGTCGAACAGGCGCCTCAGCAGCGGCGTGGCCCAGCGTTCGCGGCTGCCCAGGAGCTGCTCGAGCTGGCCGCGCAGCTGCCGTACTTCCTTGACGTCGACCTGCTGCGCGCGGCCGCCGAAGATGCGCTCGATCCGTTCGACTGCATCGGCAAAGCGCGGCGGCGGCGCCTCTTCCTGCACCTCGGCGCCTTCCTCTTCCTGGCCGCGCAGCTGGAATTCCAGCAGCCAGCGCTGGCCGTCGGCGCGACCCGCTTCGACGCAGTGCACCTCCAGCGTGCCGACCTCGGAAAGTGCCACCGCCAGCTGCACCGGCACCTCCTTGCGCGCCGCGCTGCCGGCCAGCTGCAGCACCATGGCGATCGGCGGCAGCGCGATGAAGTCGGCCGGATCGAGTTCGCCCACGTCGCCGGCGCGTTCGCCGGCATCGGCCACGGTGGAGACGAGGTGGAAGCGCACCGGCCGGCCCACGCGCAGCGCGAAGGTGCGGTCGGTCAGCCTGACCTCGCGGCCCGGCTGGGTGCCGCGCGGCAGGATGCAGACGCCGCGGCGCGCCACGCCGGGCGCCTTGTCGCCATCGAGCAGCAGCCAGTAGCTGCGCGGCGAGCCGCCCTCGATGGCGGGCGCGAAGCCGTGCCGCGCCAGCGTGTAGGCGACGCCGCCGCGGGCCACGGCAACGTCGGGATTGTCGTTGTGGAGTACCTTGACGGGCGCGCCGCGCCAGCCGTCCAGCGTGGCCTCGAGACGGCGCGCCAGCGCATCGGCGCGGAACACGCCGCCGTTCAGCAGCAAGGTATCGGGCACGGGCAGGCTGTCCCCTTCGCTGCCCAGCGCGGCGTGCGCGGCGACCTGGTGCTGGCGCAGGAACGAGACCAAGTGGCGCGTGACGGCCGCGTCGCTGGCATACGGCAGGCCGAATTCGACGATGGCGCCGCGGCCGCGGCGCGCGCCTTCCTGTCCGGCGTTCAGCGGGAAGAAGCCGTCCACCACGATGCCTTCGACATCCTGTTTCGTCAAGGTGACGGTGCGGCTGCCGCCGATCAGCTTGGAGCCGCTGCCCAGCAGCGTGACGTTGACCTGCGCCGGCGCATCCTGCGCCAGCAGCTCCTCCTTGGCGCCGCGGCAGCGTTCCGTCAGCTGCGCCAGGCGGCCGGCCGTCAGCCGCGCCGGGGCCGCTTCTGCAGTCGCCTGCTGGGCCGGCAGGCGCGATTCGGCCAGGTGCGCCAGCGCCAGGTCCATATTGTCGCCGCCCAGGATCAGGTGGTTGCCCACGCCGATCCGGGTCAGCACGGGTTCGCCATGTTCGATATCCACCCGCACCAGCGAGAAGTCGGTGGTGCCGCCGCCCACGTCCGCCACCAAGACCAGGCGGGTGTCGTGCAGGTCGGCCGCCAGCGTGTCGCGATGGCGGTACAGCCAGTCGTACAGGGCGGCCTGCGGTTCCTCCAGCAGGCGCACGTCGGCCAGGCCGGCCAGGCGGGCCGCTTCCAGGGTCAGCGCGCGGGCACCCTCGTCGAACGACGCGGGAATCGTCAGCACGATCTGCTGGCGCTCGAGCGGGTGGGCAGGGAAGCGGGTGTTCCAGGCACCGCGCAGGTGTGCCAGGTAGCTGGCGCTGGCGGCGACGGGCGAGACTTGCGCCACCTCGTGGCTGGCGCCCCAGGGCAGGATGGGCGCCGTGCGGTCGACGCCGGGGTGCGACAGCCAGCTCTTGGCGCTGGCCACCATGCGGCCCGGCACCTGCGCGCCCAGGCGCCGCGCCAAACGGCCGATCACGACTTCCGGCACGCCGGCCACGTCGGCCTCGCGCCACGGCAGTTGCAGGTCGCCGGCGGCCAGTTCGCCCATGGCCGGGTGGTAGCGTGCGGACGGCAGCAGGGTGGCGGCGCCCACTTCGCCGGGCGCCGTGAGCTGCTCGATGGCGAACAGCTCGATGTCGCGCGACCCCGGCGCGGCATACGCCAGGACCGTGTTGGTGGTGCCCAGGTCGATGCTGACCAGGTACTGGCCGTGGCTCGGCTTCATGCGCGCGGGCTTATTGGGCGTCCTGCGCGCGCACGTCGAACTCGACCTTCCAGCGCTGGCCGTCGCGGGCCACCGCCAGCAGTTCCAGCGTGCCGGCCTCGGTGGCGCGCGCGTGCAGGCGCACCTGCACCACGTCGCCGGCCTGGCGGCCTTCGGGCGACAGGTTGGCCTGGATCTCGTTCATCTCGATCAGCTCTTCCGGACCCCAGAAGTCCAGCACGTCGCCGATCTGGTCCTGGCGACGGGTGGAGGAGCCGAAGAAGCGGAACTGTACAGGCTCGCCGACCACCAGGCCGAACTCCTGGCCCGGCAGTTCCAGCTCGCTGCCTTCCTCCATGCCGAACGGCGCCACGCACAGCGCCTGGATCGGCGGCTCCATGCCTGGGATGGCCGGCATCGACGACTCGACGGCCACGTAGTACGAACGGGCCGTGCCGCCGCGGATGCGCACGCCGGCGCCGCGCCGCACGTAGCTGTAGTACGCGGCGCCGCGCGCCACGGCCAGGTCCAGGTCCGCGCCGCCCAGCATGCGCGCGGGCTCGGCGCCTTCCATGTACAGCCAGTCGTTGATGGTGTCCATCACGCGCTGGGCCAAGAGGGCCGACTTGAACACGCCGCCGTTGAACAGCACCGCGCTCGGATGCAGGAAGGTGTGCTCCGGGTTCTGGCGCTCGGCGAAGCCCGGCACGTCGGCCGTCGCGCCGACCTGGCGGGCCAGGAAGGCGGCCAGGTGGCGGGTGATGGCGGCGTCCTGCGCGTACGGCAGGCCCAGTTGCGTCAGGCCGGCGCGGGTGCGCACGGCCGGGCGCGCGGAGGCTTCGACTTTCGGGAAGAAGCCGTCCGTGATGAAGGTGGTCACTTCGGCGCGCGTCAGTTCGGTGCGGATCGAACCGCCGATCAGCTTCGAGCCGCGGCTCGGCACCACGATCGGCCAGCTTTCCGCGCTGGCGTCGGCCAGCAGGTTTTCCTTGGCCGCGCGGCAGCCGTAGGTCAGCGCCCGCAGCTGCCACGGGTCCAGTTGCGTGCCGTTGGTGGCCAGCTTGCGCGCCACCAGGTGGGCCAGCGCCAGGTCCATATTGTCGCCACCCAGCAGGATATGGTCGCCCACCGCCACGCGGTGCGGCTCCAGCTTGCCGTCGCGCTCGGTGATGGCGATCAGCGAGAAGTCGCTGGTACCGCCGCCCACGTCCACCACCAGGATGATGTCGCCCGGCTTGACGTCCTTGCGCCAGCGGCCGTCGCTGCCCTGGATCCAGCTGTACAGCGCGGCCTGCGGTTCTTCCAGCAAGGTGACGGCTTCATAGCCGGCGTTGCGCGCCGCCTCGGCGGTCAGCTCGCGCGCGCCCGGGTCGAAGGACGCCGGGATCGTCACCGTCACGGCCTGCTGCGTGAACGGCGCGTCCGGGTGGGCCGTGTCCCAGGCCTGGCGCAGGTGCTGCAGGTAGCGCGTGGAGGCTTCCAGCGGCGACACGCGCGTGACTTCCTCCGGCGCGTCGTTCGGCAGGATCGGGGCGCGCCGGTCCACGCCGGGGTGGCACAGCCAGCTCTTGGCACTGGAGACCAGGCGGATCGGCGTGGTGGCGCCGCGCGCGCGGGCCATCTCGCCCGCCACCGGGCCGGTGCCGCTGGCGTTCCATGGCAGCGCCAGTTCGGCGGCGGCCATCTCGTCCGGGTGCGGCAGGTACAGGAAGGAGGGCAGCAGCGGCAGGTCCTCAACGGTGCCGGGACCGGTCAGCTGGGGCACGCCCAGCACGGCCTGCCGGGTCTTCTCGCCGTCGCTGCCGGCCAGGTCCACATAAGACAGGGCGCTGTGCGTCGTGCCCAGGTCGATGCCGATGGCGTAGCGCGGATCGCTCACAGTTCCACCTCCGCCGGCGCCAGGATCTTGGCGTCATGCGCTTCGGCCAGCTTCGGCAGGCGCACGCTGGTGGCGCGCCAGCCGCGGTGGCTCAGCGCGCCCTTGAACGGCGGCTGGCCGACGACGTTGCCGGTCAGGCGCACGGCGGCGGCGTCGAAGCCCGCGTCCAGGGTCACGCGGCTGCCTTCGGCTTCGCTGCGCACGGGTTCGATGGTGAAGTGCTCGCGCAGCACCTTGGCGCAGCCCTCGTGGACGACGCGGGCGGCCGCGCCGATGTCGGCGTCGGCATAGCCGGCCAGGCTTTCCTGGGTGAAGTCGATCAGGCGCGCTTCGCGCTGCAGCAGTGCGAGCAGTTGCAGGGCCGCATCCGGCGTCGCTTCGCGCAGCGGGGCCGGCGCCGGCGCCGGTGCAGGCGCCGGCGCCGGCGTCACCGGCGCGGCGGCCGGCACTGGGGCCGGGCCCTGCTGGATGCGGGCGGCGAATTCGGCGTCGCCGAGGGTCTTGAAGAAGGCGCTGAAGGCGAGGGGAATCCGGCTCCAGAACGACGGCAGATTGTTCGATGTGCTCATTTTGCTCTTGATATTGGGTTGGGTCGGGCGTGCCGTGTACCGGCGCCGACCTGCGGAATGGCGAATGATACCAGCAGGGACCGCGTTGGCGGTATGACAAGAGCCGCACAATTGCCACGTGCGCGTTGCAGCGGCGGGCGGATCGGCCTACAATACTGTATGCATATACAGTTATCGGTGAGTCGATGCGTAATGATCAGTATGAAGGCCAGGTAATGCTGCCGCCCCGTCCCTTGCAGCCGCTGAAGGGGCGCGGCGCTGTCGCCAACATCCAGGGGCGCTACGAGGTGAACGGCCGCGAGGCGTTCGACGACGGTTGGGAGAGCGAGGACGAGGCGCCGCGGATCTGGCGCACCCACGTGACGGAGGAAATGGCGAAAACCATCCTCAGCCGTAACCAGTCGCCGGATATTCCATTCGGCGTATCGCTCAACCCATACCGGGGCTGCGAGCACGGCTGCATCTATTGCTTCGCGCGGCCGTCGCACAGCTACCTGGGCTTGTCGCCGGGCCTGGATTTCGAAAGCCGGCTGTATGCCAAGGTGAACGCGCCGGAACTGTTGCGCAGCGAGCTGTGCAAGCCGGGCTACCAGGTCGAGCCGATCGCGCTGGGCGTGAACACGGATGCCTACCAGCCGTGCGAGCGCGACTACAAGCTGACGCGCCGTGTGCTGGAGGTGCTGCAAGAGTGCAACCACCCGGTAGGGCTGATCACGAAATCGTCGCTGATCGAGCGCGACCTGGACATCCTGGCGCCGATGGCGGCGAAGCGCCTCGCCGCCGCGTCGATCACCCTGACAACGCTGGACCCGAAGATCGCCCGCACCCTGGAACCGCGCGCGGCGGCGCCGGAACGCCGGCTGCGCACGATCCGCACGCTCACGGAAGCGGGCATTCCGGTCGGCGTCTCGATCGCCCCGATCATCCCGTTCGTGACGGAGCCGGAAATCGAAAAGATCATGGAAGCGGCGCGTGACGCCGGCGCGATCGCGGCCAGCTATGTCGTGCTACGGCTGCCATGGGAGGTCAATCCATTGTTCCAGCAATGGCTGGAGGCGCATTTCCCCGACCGCGCCCAGCGCGTGATGAACCGGGTGCGCGAAATGCACGGCGGCAAGGACTACGACGCCACGTTCGGCAGCCGCATGCACGGCGAAGGCATCTGGGCCGACCTGATCCGGCAACGGGTGGAAAAGGCCATCGTGCGCTACGACCTGGGCGGCGGGCGCGGCATGCGCTTCAAGCACCTGGACTGCGCATCGTTCAAGCGGCCGCTCGTGGCGCCCCCGGCGGGTACGCGCGCCAAGGCGGCGGCGCGGGCGGGGCAGATGGAGTTGTTCTAGATCGCTCGCGGTTTCGGGACGGTGGTAGAAACCCCCGGTGTCAGGCACCTGTTTGCGAGTCGGAGACTCGCAAACAGGTGCCTGACACCATGGGTCATCAACGCGACCGACTCAGTTCGACAAGGTAATCCTCGATCGCAAACACATGCTCATCCCGATGCCCCAGCTCCCTGAGCGCCTGTGCCAGGTGCAGCAGGTACTCCGCATTCGGCCCGCTCGGCCCGCGCGCGGCGGCGATGTGGCGCGCGATCTCCAGCTCGGAAGCTTCGCCCAGGTAGGCCGCGTTGTCGTGCCGCGCCACGTAGACCAGGCCTTCCTCGACACCGCCGTCGTCGAAACGGATGTCGATGGCCACGCGCAGGTAGCCGTTCTTTTCCCGATGGTCCAGGTGGGCGAACTCCTCCGGCGTGACCAGATACGCCATGCCGTGACAGATGGCGCCTTCGCAAGGGACGATCGTGGCGACGCGGCCCGGCGCTTCGGGCGTGCCGCGATGGTCGTGCGAGCCTTGCCAGAAACGGCGCGTCCAGCCGGCGATGCTGGCGCTCCTGCGCTCCAGGTAGGGGAAATCGGCTTTCCAGATCAGGGAGCCGTAGCCGAACAGCCACACGCTGTGGTGACCGTCGAATCGATCCATCGCGCGGTTGATCTCGATGGTGTTGTGCGACATGGGCGAACCGGGAAGTGACGGAACCGCGATTATAGGCCGGGGCGCTGCACGAACCGCGCCAGGAACGCGGCAAAGCTGGCTGCCGCCGGCGACGGCGAGCGCGTGGTCTTGGTATGGATATGGAACTTGCGCGTCAGCTCGGGTTCGATCAGCGGCCGCATCTCCAGCCCGTGCAGGCGCACCATCGGCGCGGCGTACGGCAGGCAGGCCGTCACGCCCTGGCCGGCCGCGACCAGCGCCAGCGCCGTTGTCATGAACGTCACTTCGCTGTACGGGTGCAGCGGGTCGGCCAGGCTGCCGCGCTTCATGTCGCGCAGCAGGCGTTCCGTGAACTGGCCCTGCAAGGCGATGAACGGATGGCGGCCCAGGTCCGCCCAGCGCACCGTCTCCTGCGCGGCCAGCGCATGGCCGGGCGGGCAGACGGCGACGAACGGCATCTCGAACAGCAGCTGCGCCTCGATGTCGGGCAGCGCGTCGCGCTCCGGTCCCACGCCGATGTCCACCTCGCCGCTGAACACCCGCTGCGCCACGTTGTCGACCGGGCAATCGACCAGCAGCACCTGGATGTCCGGATACTGGGCGCGGTAGGCGGCGATGGCCTGCGGCAGCAGCGTGCAGGCCATCATCTGCGGCGCCGCCACCCGCACCACGCCACGGCGCAATGCCTTGCGGCTGGCGATGTCGGCCAGCGCGCCGTCCAGGTCCTGCAGCATCTTGTCGAACAGCGGCACCAGCTCACGCCCGACGTCGGACAGCTCGACGCGCCGCGTGCTGCGTTCCACCACCTTTACGCCCAGCAGCGTCTCCAGTTCCTTGATCTGGCCGGACAGGGCCGACTGTGTCAGGTGCAGCAGCGCCGCCGCCTGCGTAAAGCTGCCGGTGCGGGCGACGGCGACCAGGGCACGCATCTGGCGCAGGGTAGGATTCATTGAAGATACTGATAAATGGCTGTTGAGAGACCCTTTCTATGATATCCCATCGCGCCACCCTGAAGGCTACGAAGGCTGCGCCACCGCGCCCGATTGCAGGTAGAGCGCGACGTCGGCCGCCTCGGGCGGCTGGCAACCGACGCGCATCGCATTCAGGCTGGCGGTGGCGACGGCATGGCGCAGCGCCGGCCCCAGCACGGCCGCATCGGCATCGGCCAGCGCGGCGACCGACAGCTTGCCGCCGGCGGCCAGGCTGCTCACCAGCCCGGCCAGGAAACTGTCGCCACAGCCGACGGTGTCCATGACCTCGATGCCCGCGGGCGCGGCCAGCGTGACGCAGGCGCGGCGCGACAGCAGCACGGCGCCCTGCGCCCCCAGCGTCAACGCGATCAGCTGCGCGTCCACCGTGTCGAGCAACGTGCGCGCGGCCGCCAGCGGCGCCACGCCCTCATAGCCGAGGTGGTGCAGGTCTTCCTCGCTGACCTTGATCAGGTGGGCCCGCGCCAGCGCGCGGCGCACGCCGGCGGCGTAGCCCGGCAGGTCGGCGCACGCCAGCGGGCGCAGGTTGGCATCGACCGAGACCAGCGCACCGGCCGCCGCCGCGGCCTGGATGACCTCCAGCGTCGCGTCGATCTCGTCCGGCACCAGCGCCAGCCCGCCCGTATGGAACAGGCGCATGCCGGACGGCAGTGCCGCGCGCGCCCGCGCCGGCGTGATGTCCCGGTCGGCCACACGCTCGCGGTGGAACGCATAGCTGGGCGAGCCGCTGGCGTCCAGCGTCACGATGGCCAGCGACGTGGGGCTGGCGCTGCGCACGGCGCCGGGCAGGTGCACGCGTTCCTGTTCGAGCAGGTTGACGAAGCGCTGGCCGAAGCTGTCCTGCGACAGTGGGTTCAGATACGTCACGTCCAGCCCCTGCCGCGCCGCGGCGATCGCGAAATTGCACACCGCACCGCCCAGCGCCGCGGCAAAGCGGCCGTCCGGCATTTCTATCATGTCGACCAATGCTTCGCCGAATGTCACTACCATTTCATGTCTCCTGATATCGGCCGCCGTGGCGGCCGGTTGTCCAAAAATAGTCGTGAGCAGCGGCTACGCGGCCGCGCTCAGGATCTTCAAAAACAGCTCGCGGTCGGGCGCGAAATGGGCGTGCAGCGGCAGCAGCGCCGCGCCCACGGCTCGCGCGTCGGCGCCGACCATGCCGCCCAGCAGCGTGGGCTGGCGCACGCCGTCCCAGCGATAGTGCGACAGGGCCCGCGTGCTGCGTTCGAGCAGGCGCCCCAGCAGCGCGGGATGGGCGGAACCGTCGAGCACGACATGGCCGAGGTCGACCAGGCAGGCCGCATTGCATGTCGCCAACGCGATCGCGCGCGCCGCGTCCTCGAGCCACGCTTCCGTATGCGCCAGCCAGGGCCGCTGCAGCGCGCGCGCATCATGGGCGGCCCGCTCGTCCAGGCCGGCGGCGGCGTAGCGTCGCTCCAGCGCGAACAGCGATGCCGTGCTGAGCAGTTGGGCCGGCACGGCGGCGTTGTCGCCGCGTGCCAGCGGCATGGACCCCAGCGCGCCGGCGTTGCCGGTCAGCCCGGCATGCACGCTGCTGTCGAGGACCAGCGCGCCGCCGATGAAGGTGCCGACGAAGATGTACACGAAGCTGCGCAGGCTGCGGCCGTGCCCGGCCACCAGCTCGGCCACGCAGGCGGCCACCGTGTCCTTGGCGAACACGACCGGGACCGCGCTGCACGCTTGTACCCGGGCGCGGATATCGATCCGGTTCCAGCGGCCGGCCTGTTGCGCATCGCCATTCAACAGGCTTTGCCAGCCGCCCAGGCTCAGCGGCGCGGCGACACCGATGCCGCGCAGGCGCGCCGCCTGGCGCGGCCCGAGCTGCCCGCGCAAGCCCCGCAGGCCGGCGTCGATCTGCCCGAACAGCAGTTCCGGATCGGGATAGCGGTAGCCGATCGAATCGCGGGCCCGCACCTGGCCGGCAAAATCGACCAGCAACAGATCGACGCCGCGGCGCCCGATTTTCACACCGATAAAATAGGCCCCGTCCGGATCGAGCACGATCGGCACGGATGGCTGGCCGACCCGGCCGCGCCGCGGCGCGCCCCTGGCGACCAGGCCCTGGGCCGCGAGCCGGCGCACGATCAGCGCCACGGCCTGCGTGCTGAGCCGGGTCACGCGCGCCAGGTCGGCCTGCGGCAATTCGCCGTTCAGGCGGATCGCCTGCAGCAGCACGCGCTCGTTGAAATGGCTCATGCCGCTCGGGCTCGAGCCGCACGGGCGCAGCCAGGCACCGTCCGGCGTCATCGGCTGTCCGCCGGCCCAGTCAGCACCCCCTTGCGGAACAGGAAATTGGCATACGGCTGCAATTCGCCGGTCTGGACGACCGCATACGCCTGCTTGACCTGCTCGTAGAAGGCGAAGCGCTCGACCGCTTCGCACCGGGCCGGCGCCGCGCCACCGCCTGCGTGGCACAGCGCGATCACCTCGCCTTGCAGCGCCGAACGGTAATCGGCCGGCCGGTCGCACACGGCCATGAAGGCGACGGGCTGGCCGGGCAGGTCGAGCGGCAGCACCGACAATACGGCGGCGCAGGCCCGTTCCAGGCCGACGCCAGGCAGCCGGATCACGCGCTTGCCGCGCGCCAGCGTCATCGCCGTGAAGTTGGCGTCGACGACGGCGACCGCGTCGCCATGGCCCATTTCCGCCAACACCTTCAGCAGCTCGGGGCTGAGCAGGGGATCGAGGCCTTTAAGCATGGGCCAGCTCCGGCAGCTCGCGTGGGTCCTTGGCGCCGGTCATGACGGCAACGGTGTCGGACATGCTGATGTGCTTCGGATTGACGACCGCGACGCGCTTGCCCAGGCGCTGGATGTGGATCCGGTCGGCGATCTCGAACACGTGCGGCATGTTGTGGCTGATGAGGATGACGGGCAGGCCGCGGTCGCGCACGCGCCGGATCAGTTCCAGCACCATATTGCCTTCCTTGACGCCCAGCGCGGCGGTCGGTTCGTCCAGGATCACGACGTGTTTCGCGAACGCCGTGCTGCGCGCCACCGCCACGCCCTGGCGCTGGCCGCCGGACAGGGTGCCGACGGCCTGCTGCATCGAGCGGATGCCGATCTTCAGGTCCTGCATGTGGCCGACCGCCTCGGCCAGCATGCGCTTCTTGTCGATCAGGCGCAGCCACTTGCCCAGCAGGCCGGGACGCAGGATTTCGCGCCCCAGGAACAGGTTTTCCGCGATCGTCATCGCCGGCGCCACGGCCAGGTCCTGGTAGACCGTTTCGATGCCATGGCGGCGTGCGTCGATCGGCGACTTGAAGTGCACCAGTTCGCCGTCCAGGCGCAGGTGGCCCTCGTCGGGCACGACGGCACCGGACAATGCCTTGATCAGCGAGGACTTGCCGGCGCCGTTGTCGCCGATGACGGCCAGGATCTCGCCCGCGCGCAAGTCGAAATCGGTACCGTCCAGCGCGGTCACGCCGCCATAGCGTTTGACGAGGCCGCGCGCTTCCAATACGTGCGTGGTCATGGTTCAGCCCTTCTTGTGCGTCAGTTGATCGGTGGCGACCGCCAGGATGACGAGGATGCCGGTCACCAGGATCTGGTAGACCGAGGGCACGCCCATCAAGGTCAGGCCGTTGCGGAACACGCCGACGATCAGTACGCCGATCAGTGTGCCGACGACCGAGCCGCGTCCGCCGAACAGGCTGGTGCCGCCCAGGACCACGGCGGTGATGCTGTCGAGGTTGTCGGTCTGGCCGCCCTGCGGGTCGCCCACGCCCATGCGCGCCACCGACAGCAGCGCGGCGATGCCGTAAAACAGGCCGGCGACCATGTATACGCCGACCAGCACGCGCGAGGTGGCGATGCCGGTCAGGCGCGCCGCCTCGGGGTTGTTGCCGACCGCGTAGACGTGCCGTCCCGGCGCGGTCTCACGCAGGAACAGCCAGGTCAGCAGGTACAGGCCCAGCATCAGCACGGTGCCGTAGGTGATGCTGGTCGCACCGATGCGGAAGGTATTGCCGAAGAACGTCATGGCTTCCGGCAGGCCCGTGACGGTCTGGGCCTGCGAATAGATCTGCGTGATGGCGAAGGCGATATTCATCGTGCCGAGCGTGACGATGAACGGCGGCAGCTTGATCGACGTGACCAGCGCGCCGTTGACATAGCCGATCAGCACGCACACCGCCATGCCGCATGCCACCGCGGCGTAGGGATCCATGCCGTGGTCGACGGCGAACTTGGTCAGCACCACGGAACCGAGCGCCATCGCCATGCCGCAGGAGAGGTCGATGCCGGCCGTCAGGATGATCAGGGTCTGGCCGATGGCGATCACGCCGACCACCATGACCTGCTGCAGGATCAGCGAAAAATTCTGTCCGGTCAGGAAACGCTCGGACTGGGTCGCGAAGAAGATCACGGCGGCCAGCAGGGCGATCGAAGGGCCGAGGATGGCGGCCGGTGGCAGCACATCCTGCCAGCGCGCTTGGCGAGCCGGCGGCGTGGCCGGGGTGGAGGGCGGCGCGACGGGCGCCAGCGCGGGATTCGGTTGGGCGTTCATGGGATTCCTATAGCGAGATCGGAGGAGGGCGGCGCGCCGCCCCACGGTTACTTGCCCCAGCAGGCGCCAAGGCCGAAGGCGGTGTCGCGGCTGTCCACGCCCGCCATCTTCCGGTCGGTGACCAGGGTGACGCCGGTATCGACATAGCCGCTGGCCTTCTTGCCGGTGCGGGCATAGGTGACGCCGGCCTCGACTGCCAGCCCGGCCATCTTCAGCGGGTACTGCTGCGCGGTGGCCGCGATCACGCCGGCCTTGACGTCGCGCACACCGGCGCAGCCGCCATCGACGGAGACGATCAGCACGTCCTTTTCCTTGCCGGCCGCCTTGAGCGCCTTGTACACACCGGCCGCGGCCGGCTCGTTGATGGCGTAGACGAGGTTGATGTGGGGATTTTTCTGCAGGCAGTTTTCCATCGCGGTCTGCCCCTTGCCCTGGTCGCCGAAGCTGTCGGCCATGCAGACGACATCGGGACTTTTCGCCAGTTCCACCGTCTTCGGCCCGATCCCGGCCGCGCCGTAGCCCGCCAGGAAGCCGTTGTGCCGGGCGATGCCGACGGGGTGGCCCGGGAACAGGTCGATGGTGGCGATCTTCGCCGCCTTGCCGGCCAGCGCCGCCTTCGCGTACTGACCGATCAGCAGGCCAGCCTTGTAGTTATCGGTGGCGAACAGGGCGTCGGTGGCATTGGCCGGGTCGGTGGGGCTGTCGAGCGCGATCACCATCACACCCTGGTCGCGCGCCCGCTTGAGCGCCGGCACGATGGCTTTCGAATCGCTGGGGGTGATCAGGATCGCCCTGGCGCCAGCCGCGATCATGTTCTCGATCGCGGCGATCTGGCCGGCATTGTCGCCATCGGACTTGCCGGCACCGGTCAGCAACCTGGCGCCTTGCAGCTTGGCGGCGCGCTGCGCGCCTTCCTTCATCTTGACGAAAAAGGGATTGATTTCGGTCTTGGTGATCAGGCCGACGACGGGTTCGCCGGCGGCGCTGGCAGTAGCGGCGAGGGAGGCGATCAGGGCCATGGCGAGCCTGTGCTTTGCGGTCATGCGGGTCTCCTGGTTTTTGTAGGGGCTGCCCGGATCGAGCCGGGCAGTGCGCGCAAGCGCTGACCAAAATATATGCCGCTGTAATTAATAAATCAAGTTCTCTTATTTAGTCGCCGGGCTCCAGCGTCGCGTTGCAACAACAGCAAGCTCGGCATTTGTGCCGTTGCCGCCGTGCTGGTCCGCTGGCTGCCCCGACATTGCCAACCCTGGGCCGTTCGTGCAGACTCGCGTCTTGCCAGACCATCACTCATCGCGCCACGCAGGAGCCGTACCTATGCAGCAATCACCCCGCTCCGCCGCCATCTCGCAGGAGGCGGTCGCCGACAATCTACGTCCGCGTGGATCGAACCAGACCGGCATGCGCCAGTTCAACGAGCGCGTCGTGCTGCAGGCGATCCGCCTGCATGGCAGCCTGCCGAAGGCCGATCTGGCGCGGCTCACCACCTTGAGCACGCAGACGGTGGCGCTGATCATCGCGCGCCTGCACGACGACGGCCTGGTCATGAAGCTCGAGCCCTTGCGCGGCAAGATCGGCCAGCCGTCGGTGCCGATCGCCTTGCGCCCCGATGGCGCGTTTTCGATCGGCGTCAAGATCGGCCGCCGCAGCCTGGACGTGTTGCTGCTCGATTTCGCCAACACGGTGCGCATGCGTTACTCAGAGGCCTATGCGTTTCCCGCACCGGATACGGTGTTCCAGGCGATCGCGGAGCAGGTCCGCGCGATGCAGGCCGCACTGGCACCGGACTTGCGCAGCCGCATCCTCGGCATCGGCGTGGCGGCACCGCTGTCGCTGGACAGCTGGCAGGAATTGATGGGGGTGGCGCCAGCGCAGGGCAGCAGCTGGCGGCAGCTCGACATCGCCCGTCGCATCGAGGCCGATACCGGGCTGCCGGTGATGTTCGCAAAAGATACGGCCGCCGCCTGCGTGGCCGAACTGGTGGCTGGCCGGGGGCGCAGCATCAAGAGTTTTCTGTACCTGTTCGTCGATACCTTCATCGGCGGCGGACTGGTCATCGACAGCAACCTGTATGCCGGCCTGCACGGCAACGCCGGCGCGATCGGTTCGCTGCCGGTGGGCGTGGCGGCGCCGGGCGGCGGCGCGCCAGCGCAACTGCTGTCGACTGCCTCGTTGCTGGGGCTGGAGCGGCTGTACCAGGCGGCGGGACTGGACCCGGCGGCGGCCTACGACGAGCGCGCCACCCAGGCCCCCTGGGCCGAGTACAGCGTGCGCTGGGCCAGCCAGGCGGCGGGGGCGATCGCGATGGTGGTCACCAGCGCCAGCTGCATGCTCGATCCGGAAGGGGTGATCGTCGACGGCTCGTGCAGCCGTGCGCTGCTCGAACTGCTGATGGCGGCGCTCGGCGAGGCGCTGGAGCGCTACAACTGGGAGGGCGTGCAGCGCCCGCCGGTGCATGCGGGCATCATCGGTTCCGATGCCCGCGCCCTGGGCGGCGCGCTGCTGCCGCTGTACGCCAATTTCGCACCGGACCCGGAGCTGTTCCTCAAACTGGAGGCGTGAGCGGCGGCCTTGCGCGGCGCGCGCCGACCGCTTGCCACGAAGCCGTTCGCGCGACCGGATGCGACGGGGATTTATTGAAATGTATGATAAATCGCGGCAAAAATATCGTTTGTGTAATAGCCGCGCAGGGGGCTTAATAGCGGCACCTCATTTACGGACACTTCGATGAAATTAGCGACCCTGAAAAACGGCAAGCGCGACGGCCAGCTGGTCGTCGTCAGCCGCGACCTGCGCCTGTGCCAGCCCGTTCCCGCCATCGCCGCCACCCTGCAGGCCGCATTGGACGACTGGGACAACGTCGCGCCCCAGCTCGAGCGCGCCTATGCCGCGCTGAACGCCGGCGACGCGGCCGGCGCCCAGCCATTCGACGAGGCGGCCTGCCACTCGCCGCTGCCGCGCGCTTACCAGTGGGCCGACGGCTCGGCCTACATCAACCACGTGGAGCTGGTGCGCAAGGCGCGCAACGCGGAAGTGCCGGCCTCGTTCTACACCGACCCGCTGATGTACCAGGGCGGCTCGGACAGCTTCGTCGGTCCGCGCGACCCGATCTACGCGCTGTCGGAAGAGTGGGGCATCGACCTGGAAGCGGAAGTGGCGGTGGTCACCGGCGACGTGCCGATGGGCGCCACGCCGGAACTGGCCGCGCGCGCCATCCGCCTGGTCATGCTGGTCAACGACGTCTCGCTGCGCAACCTGATCCCGAACGAGCTGGCCAAGGGCTTCGGCTTCTTCCAGTCGAAGCCGGCCAGCGCGTTCTCACCCGTTGCCGTCACGCCCGACGAGCTGGGCGCGCACTGGCAGGACAACAAGCTGCGCCTGCCGCTGAACGTCGACCTGAACGGCAAGCCGTTCGGCCGCCCGAATGCCGGCGAGGACATGACGTTCAGCTTCGCCCAGCTGGTGGCGCATGCGGCCACGACGCGCGAGCTGGGCGCCGGCACGATCATCGGCTCCGGCACCGTGTCGAACAAGCAGGGCAGCCTGCATGGCTCGTCGGTGGAAAACGGCGGCGTGGGCTATTGCTGCCTGGCCGAAGTGCGCATGTACGAGACCATCGAAGGTGGCGCGCCGAAGACGCCGTTCCTGAAGTTCGGCGACAGCGTGCGCATCGCGATGCAGGACGCGGCCGGCCACAGCATCTTCGGCAGCATCGACCAGGTGGTGCGGCCCTACGGCGAAAAAGGCCAGGCATGAAGCTGTACACCTACTTCCGCAGCTCGGCCGCGTACCGCGTGCGCATCGCGCTGAACCTGAAGGGCCTGGCCTACGACGCGGTACCGGTGCACCTGCTGCGCGGCGGCGGCGAGCAGCGCCAGCCGGCCTACCGGGCCGTCAATCCGGGCGGCCTGATTCCCGCGCTGATCGATGGCGACGTCACGCTGACGCAATCGCTGGCCATCATCGAGTACCTGGAAGAGATGCATCCGGTGATGCCCTTGCTGCCGCAGGACGCGGCGGGCCGGGCGCGCGTGCGCGCGCTGGCGCTGACCATCGCGGCGGACACGCACCCGCTGACCAACCTGCGCGTGCTGCAGCACCTGATCGGGCCGCTGGGCCTGGGCGAGGACGCCAAGACGGACTGGTACCGCCACTGGACCGGGGCGGGGCTGGCGACGCTGGAAGCCTTGCTGGCGCAGGGAGAGACCGGACGCTTCTGCCATGGCGACACGCCCACGCTGGCCGACTGCTGCCTGGTGCCGCAGGTGTTCAACGCGCAGCGCTTCAATATCGACCTGGCGCCGTACCCGAACGTCGCGCGCATTCACGCCACCTGCGCCGACATCCCGGCGTTCCAGGCGGCCCACCCGTCGGCCCAACCGGACGCCGAGTAAGTCCGACCGGCGCGAGGGTCAGGGCAGGCGCATCAAGGCAGGATATCGCAGGGCTGCGTGGCGCGGATCACGCGGTTGCGCCCGGATTTCTTGCCGCGGTAGAGCGCCTTGTCGGCCCTGACCAGCAGGGCCGACGGCGAATCGTCCGCGCGCGCGGCGGCCACGCCGATCGTCACCGTCAGCACGACGTCGCTGCCGTCGCCGGCCGGCAGCCGGATGGCGCTGGCCGCCTCGCGCAGGCGCTCGGCCGCGACGGCGGCCACGGCCTCGTCGGTCTCCGGCATCAGCACGACGAATTCCTCGCCGCCGAAGCGGGCCGCCATGTCGATCGTGCGCAAGGACGCCGTCAGCAGGTTGGCCATCGCCACGATGGCGCGGTCGCCCACGTCATGGCCGAACGTGTCGTTGATGCGCTTGAAGTGGTCGATGTCGACCATCAGCAGCGCCAGCGGGTGCTGGAAGCGGCGCGCCCGTTCCAGCTCGGCCGCGATGGCGTCCGTCATCTTGCGCCGGTTGGCGATGCCCGTCAGCGGGTCGGTCGTGGCCAGCTGCTCCAGCTTGGTGTTCGCCATCAGCAGTTCCAGCGTACGCTGCAGCACGCGGTCTTCCAGGTTGTTGCGCTCGTCGTGCAGGTCGGCCAGCGTGCGGCGGCGGTCGCGCAGGGCCACGACGAGTGCCGTGATCAGCGCGCCCTGCACGACGATCAGGGTCAGCCCGGCGATGATCTGCCAGCGATACAGGTCCCAGATATTGTCGGGCCGGTTGACCAGCGTGGCCTCGGGCGGGATCGCCCCCAGGCCGAAGCGGCGCACGGTGGGGTGGTCGAAATGGTAGCCCTGCACGTTGCCCATGTCGGCCGGCTGGCCCAGCATGATGCGGGCGATCACGCGGCCGATGCGTTCGCCGCTGACGACATAGCCGCCCACGATCCCCGGCAGCACCAGCGACTGCAGGCTGGTGAAGATCGGCGCATTGCTGGCCGCGGCCAGCCGGCGCGCCAGCGCGGGCGGCGGCATGCGCGCGCCGCTGGGGTCCTGGCCCGTTGGCAGCAGGAACACGGCGGTGCGCCGGTCCAGGCCCGCCACCAGCGTCTCCAGCTGGGCGAACGTGTCGCGGTCGTGGTATTCGAAGGCGATGCGGCCTTCGTGCGGCGCGGCGGCCACGCGCACGTCGGCCAGCCACTGGCGCACGCGCGGCGACTGGTCGCCGATGACGACGATCTTGCGCACCCACGGCGCGACCTGCGGAATGATGCCGATGGCACGGGCGAAGTCGGGTTGCACTTCGAGTCCGGTGCCGTCGTCCGGCTGCCAGTCGTGGCGGCCGTGGTTGACGTAGTAGCGCGGCACGCCGGGGAACAGGTCCGGATGGTCGTTGAGGAAGCGGGTCGCGACCTGGTTCTCGGCGATCACGGCGTCCAGCTTCACGTCCACGTATTTGCTGCGCAGGTAGGGCGCCATGGCGGCGCGCGCGGCACCCTCGCCGACGCGGTTGGCATCGAAGCGCTCCTCGAAAATGCCGGGGCCGACGGCCCAGTTGTTGCGTCCCAGTTCTTCGTACACGCCCTTGTGCACCAGCCGCTGCCAGACCGAGACGGAATCGGCGCCGAGCGAATACAGCACCAGCACCCGGCGGTCGGTCGGCGCACCCTCCGGCGCGACCGCCGCGGCCAGCGGCAGCACGATGGCCAGCCATCCCGCCAGCGCGCACGCCAAGGCGCGCATGACCCGGGCGCGCGCGTGCGCCCCCATGCCGCGCAGGCAAAGGAAGCGGGACAGCGGCACGGCAGCGTGCGCGATGGAAGTGGACATGGGATCGTGGTCAGGACGGAAGCGGCTTTTGCTCGCCGGAAAGTGTAACACGATTCATTTATCGAAATGCAATCCTCGTGGCAACTCTGCAACAGGAATGTCAAACATGACATTTCCCGGCGCGTTGTCCAGCGCCGTTATTGTCGTGTACGTTTGACAAGGCCTGGCCCCGGCGGGATACTCGATTTTCTCACGCCAGATCATCCTTTCGATGCCATGCTGACGCCGCCGTCCACGCTGCCATTTCCGATACGCAAGGAGTGCCCGCCCGGCGCCTGCGACTGCCGCCGCGAGCTGTTGCTGGACGATCCGCAGGCCGACCTGCGCGTGCTGCGCCTGACCAGGGAAGAGGAAAAGCGGCTGATCGAGCGCATCGAGGCCATCGCCAGCTATGCCGAGCTGCTGCGCATCGGCCAGCGCCTGGAGGAGCAACTGGGCATCCGCGTGACGATCGCACCGGGCCCGAACGAAGTGCGCACCGTGCGCAGCTTCGTCATCGACATCGCCACCGTGCCCGGCCTGTGCCGCAAGACGCGCCAGGCCATTCCCGCCGCCATCCGGCGCTGCCTGGAAAGCCGTCCCGAGATCGCCTTTGCCATCCTGGATGCCCATGACCTGCTGGGGCGGGGCTGACGGCTGCAGGCATCGGCGGATTCCGATATAATCGCGCGTTGGGCTTGAGTAAGCCCGAGGGTGCCTGTCCCCGGCGCCTCCCCTTCTTGGCCGTCTCCGGCAAGCCTTTCAGGACTCTGTTATACTTGACTAAATCGATCAACTAATCAGGTTTTGATTGGTTGCCGAGCACGAGTTTTTACCCGAATTCAACAGTTCACTTGAGCTCGTCTGAACTCAACCGAGGTTGTGATGCGTCTGACTACCAAAGGCCGTTTTGCCGTGACTGCGATGATTGACCTGGCCATGCGCCAGGGCAAGGGTCCCGTCACGCTCTCTGGCATCAGCCAGCGCCAGGCCATATCGCTGTCCTACCTGGAACAGCTGTTCGGCAAGCTGCGCCGGCACGAGATCGTGGAGTCGATCCGCGGTCCGGGCGGCGGCTACAGCCTGGCCCGCCGCGCCGACAAGGTGACGGTGGCCGACATCATCATCGCCGTCGATGAGCCGCTCGATGCGACGCAATGCGGCGGCAAGGAAAACTGCCATGGCGCCGACCACGCCACCGGCGCCCGCTGCATGACCCACGAGCTGTGGGCCACGCTGAACGAAAAGATGGTCGACTACCTGGACTCGGTCTCGCTGCAGGACCTGGTCGACCAGCAGAGACAGAAAAACGCCGAGCAGAACGTCGTGGTCATGCACCGCAACCACGCCGCCCTCGGATAAACCCTTTGGAGTAACAAGATGAACGCCCCAGAAAAGAACGTCGCCAAGGTGGCCCCGGTCGAGTTTCACACCGCGCCGCACTTCCCGATCTACATGGACTACTCGGCCACGACGCCGATCGACCCGCGCGTGGCCGACAAGATGATTCCCTACCTGCGCGAGCAGTTCGGTAATCCGGCCTCGCGCAGCCACATGTACGGCTGGACGGCGGAAGCGGCCGTCGAGGAAGCGCGCGGCCACGTGGCGGCACTGGTCAACGCCGACCCGCGCGAGATCATCTGGACCTCCGGCGCCACCGAGAGCAACAACCTGGCGATCAAGGGCGCGGCGCACTTCTATAAAACCAAGGGCAAGCACATCGTCACCGTCAAGACGGAGCACAAGGCCGTGCTGGACACCGTGCGCGAACTGGAACGCCAGGGCTTCGAGGCGACCTACCTGGACCCGCAGGACAACGGCCTGATCACGATCGAGCAGCTGGCCGAGGCCGTGCGGCCGGACACGATCCTGGTCTCCGTCATGCTGGTCAATAACGAGATCGGCGTGATCCAGCCGGTCAAGGAGATCGCCGCCTTCTGCCGCTCCAAGGGCATCATCTTCCATTGCGACGCGGCCCAGGCCACCGGCAAGGTCGCGATCGACCTGCAGGACCTGAAGGTCGACCTGATGACGTTCACGGCGCACAAGACCTATGGCCCGAAGGGCGTGGGCGCGCTGTACGTATGCCGCAAGCCGCGCGTGCGCATCGAGGCGCAGATGCACGGCGGCGGCCATGAGCGCGGCCTGCGTTCGGGCACGCTGCCGGTGCACCAGATCGTCGGCATGGGCGAGGCGTTCCGCCTGGCCAAGGTCGAGATGGATGAAGAGATCGCGCGCATCAAGGCGCTGCGCGACCGCCTGGCTTCGGGCCTGCAGGAAATCGAAGAGGTCTACATCAATGGCGACATGGACCACCGCGTGCCGCACAACCTGAACGTCAGCTTCAACTACGTGGAAGGCGAGTCGCTGATCATGGCCGTCAAGGACCTGGCCGTGTCGTCCGGTTCGGCCTGCACCTCGGCCAGCCTGGAGCCGTCCTACGTGCTGCGCGCGCTGGGCCGTTCCGACGAACTGGCGCACAGCTCGATCCGCTTCACGATCGGCCGCTTCACGACCGAGGCGGACATCGACTTCGCCGTGGACCTGATGAAGTCCAAGGTCGGCAAGCTGCGCGAGCTGTCGCCGCTGTGGGACATGTTCAAGGAAGGGATCGATATCAACTCGATCCAGTGGGCCGCGCACTAAGCGCCCCGTCACAATCACATCAGGAGTATCAAAATGGCTTACTCGGAAAAAGTTCTCGACCACTACGAAAACCCGCGCAACGTGGGCGCCTTTGAAAAGGGCGACGAAAGCGTCGGCACGGGCATGGTGGGCGCTCCGGCCTGCGGCGACGTGATGAAGCTGCAGATCAAGGTTGGCGCGGACGGCGTCATCGAAGACGCGAAATTCAAGACCTACGGCTGCGGCTCGGCCATCGCTTCGAGCTCGCTGGTGACGGAATGGGTCAAGGGCAAGACGCTGGACCAGGCCCTGTCGATCAAGAATACCCAGATCGCCGAAGAGCTGGCGCTGCCGCCGGTGAAGATCCACTGCTCGATCCTGGCCGAAGACGCGATCAAGGCCGCCGTGCAGGACTACAAGGCCAAGCACTCGGCCTAAAGGGTGGGGCCGGCTCGGCCCCGTCAGCATCAGGAGGAAAAGTATGGCAATCACGTTGACCGAAAAAGCTGCGAAGCACATCAACCGCTACATCGAACGGCGCGGCAAGGGCATCGGCCTGCGCTTCGGCGTGCGCACGACCGGCTGCTCGGGCCTGGCCTACAAGCTGGAGTACGTGGACGAAGTGGCCGACGACGATCACGTCTTCGAATCGCATGGCGTGAAGGTCTTCGTCGATCCGAAAAGCATGCCGTACATCGACGGCACGGAGCTGGACTTCGCCCGCGAAGGCCTGAACGAAGGCTTCAAGTTCAACAACCCGAACGAAAAAGACGCCTGCGGCTGCGGCGAAAGCTTCCGCATCTGACGTCGCCACGACTGTGCAAAACCACTTCGAGCTCTTCAACCTGCCGCAACGCTTCGCGCTCGACGGCGCCGCGCTGGACGCGGCCTACCGCGACGTGCAGTCGCGCGTGCACCCCGATAAATTCGTCAACGCCACCGATGCCGAGAAGCGCGTGGCGATGCAGTGGGCCACGCGCGCCAACGAGGCCTACCAGACCCTGAAGAACCCGCAGAAGCGCGCCCAGTACCTGTGCGAGCTGCACGGCGTGGACCTGCAGACGGAGTCGAACACGGCGATGCCGATGGCCTTCCTGATGCAGCAGATGGAGTGGCGCGAGGAACTGGCCGAGGCGCGTGCCGGCAAGGATGCCGACCTGCTCGACAAGCTGGATGGTCAACTGCGCGCCGCCCGCAAGGAGCAGCTGCAGGTCATCGAGGCCCAGCTGGACGGCGGCGACTACCACGCCGCCGCGCAGGGCGTGCGCGCGCTGATGTTCCTTGAAAAATTTGGCGAAGAAGTGCGCTTCGCCTTCGACGCGATCGAAGCGTAATTCCCAGGCACGGCGCGCCCGCGCCCACAACAAGAACAGGTTTCACATGGCTCTCCTGCAAATTTCCGAACCCGGCATGTCGACGGCGCCGCACCAGCACCGGCTGGCGGTGGGTATCGACCTGGGCACCACCAACTCGCTGGTGGCGACCGTGCGCAGCAGCATTCCCGAAGTGCTGAACGACGAGGACGGCCGGCCGCTGCTGCCGTCCGTGGTGCGCTACCTGCCGAACGGCCATGCCCACATCGGCTACAAGGCGCAGGCCGCGCAGACCACCGACCCGAAGAACACGGTGGTTTCCGTCAAGCGTTTCATGGGCCGCGGCCTGAAGGACATCGCCTACGCCGAGAACCTGCCATATGATTTCGTCGATGCCCCCGGCATGGTGCAGCTGAAAACGGTGGCCGGCGTCAAGAGCCCCGTCGAGACCTCCGCCCAGATCCTGGCCACGTTGCGCCAGCGCGCCGAGGATGCGCTGGGCGATGACCTGGTCGGTGCCGTGATTACCGTGCCGGCGTATTTCGACGATGCGCAGCGCCAGGCGACCAAGGACGCGGCCCAGCTGGCCGGCCTGAACGTGCTGCGCCTGCTGTCCGAGCCGACCGCCGCTGCCATCGCCTATGGCCTGGACAATGCGTCCGAAGGCCTGTTTGCCGTCTACGACCTGGGCGGCGGCACGTTCGACATCTCGATCCTGAAACTGTCCAAGGGCGTGTTCGAAGTGCTGTCCACCGGCGGCGATTCCGCGCTGGGCGGCGACGACTTCGATCACCGCCTGTTCTGCTGGATCCACGAGCAGGAGAAGCTGGCGCCCCTGAACGACGAGGACACCGCCGTGCTGATGGTCAAGGCGCGCGAGGCCAAGGAACTGCTGTCGACGAAAGCGGAAGTGACGGTCGACGCGATCCTGTCCTCCGGCGAGGAAGTGCACCTGAAGATCACGGCCGAGAAGTTCGCCGAGATCACCAAGCACCTGGTCGCCAAGACGATGAACGCGGTGAAGAAGGCGCTGCGCGATGCGAACATCGACGCGGACGACATCGACGGCGTCGTCATGGTCGGCGGCGCCACGCGCATGCCGCACGTGCAGCGCGCCGTGGGCGAATACTTCCACACCATCCCGCACGCCAACATCGATCCGGACAAGGTGGTGGCGCTGGGCGCCGCCATCCAGGCCAACCTGCTGGCGGGGAACCGCGCGCCGGGCGACGACTGGCTGCTGCTGGACGTGATCCCGCTGTCGCTGGGCATCGAGACGATGGGCGGCCTGGTGGAAAAAATCATCCCGCGCAACTCGACGATCCCGTGCGCCCGCGCCCAGGAGTTCACCACGTTCAAGGACGGCCAGACCGCGCTGGCGGTGCACGTGCTGCAGGGCGAACGCGAGCTGGTGGCCGACTGCCGCTCGCTGGCGCGCTTCGAGCTGCGCGGCATCCCGCCGATGGCCGCCGGCGCGGCGCGCATCCGCATCACCTACCAGGTCGATGCCGACGGCTTGCTGTCGGTCTCGGCGCGCGAGTTGCGCTCGAACGTGGAAGCGTCGATCACGGTCAAACCGTCCTACGGCCTGGGCGACGACGACGTCGCGCGCATGCTGCAGGATTCGTACGCCTCGGCCGAGACGGACATGAAGGCGCGCGCGCTGCGCGAGGAGCAGGTCGAGGCGGAACGCATCCTGCTGGCCACCCAGGCCGCGCTGGACGAGGATGCCGCGCTGCTGTCGGACGAGGAACGCGCCGCCGTCGATGCACTGATGGCGCGCACCCGCGAGATCGTGGCGCAGTCGCAGGCCGGCACGGTGGATCACACGGCCGTCAAGGCGGCGGTGGAAGCGCTGGCGCACGGCACCGAGGAATTCGCGTCGCGCCGCATGGACCGCAGCGTGCGCAGCGCGCTGGCCGGCAAGGCGCTGGACCAGGTGGCGTAAGCGTCGCCACAACATATAAAACAACAGAGGTAACAAGTGCCACAAATCGTCATCCTGCCCCACGCCAAGCTGTGCCCCGAGGGCGCCGTGATCGAAACGCCAGCCGGCAAGTCCGTCTGTGACGTCCTGCTGGAAAACGACATCCATATCGAGCACGCCTGCGAAAAATCGTGCGCCTGCACCACCTGTCACGTGATCGTGCGCGAAGGCTTCGATTCGCTGAACGAGGCGACCGATACGGAAGAAGACCTGCTGGACAAGGCCTGGGGCCTGGAAGCGCAGTCGCGCCTGTCGTGCCAGGCGATCGTGGCCGACGAGGACCTCGTCGTCGAGATCCCGAAATACACGATCAATCACGCCAGCGAAGGCGGGCACTGAGGAGCTGCCATGAAATGGACCGACATCACGGCGATCGCCGAGGCGCTGTACGACAAGTACCCGAACCTGGACCCGACGTCCATCCGCTTCACGGACCTGCACAACTGGGTCGTCACGCTGGAAGGCTTCGACGACGACCACAAGCGCGGCGGCGAGAAGATCCTCGAGGCCATCCAGCAGGCTTGGATCGATGAAGCGCAATAACAAGTCTGCCGCCGCACCGCTGCCGAGCACCGTGACCGACATCCCGGAAATCAAGCCGGGCCAGTCGGTCGCGCTGCTGCAGGAGCTGCACATCCTGACGCGCGACGGCAAGCTGAACCAGGACAGCCGGCGCAAGCTGAAACAGGTCTATCACCTGTACCAGTTCATCGAGCCGCTGCTGCAGGACGTGCGCGCCGAGAAGGGCGCCGTGTCGCTGGTCGACCATGGCGCCGGCAAGTCCTACCTGGGCTTCATCCTGTACGACCTGTTCTTCAAGGGGCTGGACGACGGCTCACATATCTACGGCATCGAAACGCGCGAGGAGCTGGTGCAGCGTTCGCGCGAGCTGGCCGCGAAGTTCGGCTTTGCCGGCATGTCGTTCCTGCCGCTGTCGGTGGCCGAATCGACCACGTCGTCCGAACTGCCCGAGCAAATCGACATCGTCACCGCGCTGCACGCCTGTAACACGGCCACCGACGATGCCATCGACTTCGCGCTGAAGAAGCGCGCCAAGCACATGGTGCTGGTGCCGTGCTGCCAGGCCGAAGTGGCCTCGGTGCTGCGCAAGAACAAGGGCCGTGACCTGGGCAGGAGCGCGCTGACGGAAATCTGGCGCCACCCGATCCACACGCGCGAATTCGGCAGCCAGGTCACCAACGTGCTGCGCTGCCTGCAGCTGGAGGCGCACGGCTATCAGGTCAACGTGACGGAACTGGTCGGTTGGGAGCACTCGATGAAGAATGAACTGATCATCGCGACGTACAAGAACCTGCCGCGCCGCCGTCCGACGGAGCGCCTGCAGGAAGTGCTGCACACGGTCGGCCTGGAAGAGCTGGGCCACCGCTTCTACGCCGAACAGCTGGCCGAAAGCGCGCAATGAGCTGGATCGACCTGCGCAGCGACACGGTCACGCAGCCTTGCGCCGCGATGCGCGCGGCGATGGCCGCGGCACCGGTCGGCGACGATGTGTATGGCGACGACCCGACCGTCAACCGCCTGCAGGAGCTTGCTGCCGAGCTGCTCGGCTTCGAGGCCGCGCTGTTCGCGCCATCCGGCACGCAAACGAACCTGATCGCGCTGCTGGCCCATTGCGGCCGCGGCGACGAATACCTGGTGGGCCAGGAAGCGCACACCTTCCGCTACGAGGGCGGCGGCGCGGCGGTACTGGGAAGCATCCAGCCGCAGCCCATCGCCAACGGCCCGGACGGCTCGCTGGCGCTGGCCGACATCGCCGCACAGATCAAGCCGCGCGATATCCACTTCGCCCGCACCAGGCTGCTGGCGCTGGAAAACACCATCGGCGGCCGCGTGCTGCCGCGCGAATACGTCGCTGCCGCGACGGCGCTGGCGCACGAACGCGGCCTGGCCACGCACCTGGACGGCGCCCGCATCTGCAATGCCGCCGTCCAGCAGGGCATCAGCCTGCGCGACGCGGTGGCCGGTTTCGACAGCGTCTCCGTCTGCCTGTCGAAGGGCCTGGGCGCGCCGGTCGGCTCCGTGCTGTGCGGCTCGCGCGCATTCATCGAGGAAGGCAAGCGCTGGCGCAAGATGCTGGGCGGCGGCATGCGCCAGGCCGGCGTCATCGCCGCCGCCGGCCTGTACGCGCTGGAACACAACGTGCAGCGCCTGGCCGAGGACCACGCCAACGCCGCGTTCCTGGCCGGCGCGCTGGCGCGCATCGACGGCCTGGCCGTCAGCACGCCGCAAACCAACATCTTCTACGTCGACGTGCCGCCCGAGCATTGCGCCGGGCTGGCCGAAGCGCTGGCCACCGCGCGCATCCGCGTGTCGATGGCGCCGCGGCTGCGTCTCGTCACGCACCTGGACGTCACGCGCGCGCAGCTGCAAACCGTGGCCGACGTTTTCACCACTTACTTCAAGAACTGACCATGAGCGATACCGATACGATCCGCCTCTCGAAACGGGTGGCGGACATGGTGCCGTGTTCGCGCCGCGAGGCCGAGCTGTACATCGAAGGCGGCTACGTCCAGGTGGACGGCGTCGTCGTCGAGGAACCAGGTGCCCGCGTCACGCCTGCGCAGGCAGTCGCGCTGGCGCCGGATGCGACTTTGCTGGAAATCGCGCCCGTCACGATCCTGCTGCACAAGCCGGCCGGCGCCGACCCGTTCTCCTGCCTGCTGCCGGAGGCGCGCAATGCGCAGGCGGCCAAGGAGCGTTTCCTGAAGCGCCATGTGCACAACCTGACCCAGGCGCTGCCGCTGGAGTACGCAGCGAGCGGCCTGTTCGTGTTCACCCAGGACCACCGGGTGGCGCGCAAACTGGTGGAGGAGGGCGACAAGGTGGAGCAGGAGATCATCGTCGACGTGCGCGGCGCGATCTTTGACAACGGCCTGGCCCAGCTGAACCAGGGCGCGACGAAAGTGAGCTGGCAGAACGAAGGCCGGCTGCGCTTTGCCGTCAAGGGCCCGAAGCCGAGCCAGATCGACAGGATGTGCAAGGCCGTGGGCCTGACCCCGGTCGCGCTGAAGCGCCTGCGCATCGGTCGGCTGTCGATGGCCGGGCTGGCGGTGGGCGAGTGGCGCTATCTGCAGGGCTTCGAGCGGTTCTAGAAATGTAGAGAAACCCGGCGGTGACAGGCACCTATCTGCGGGTCGCCGACCCGCAGATAGGTGCCTGTCACCATGGGTCTAGCGCCGCTTCTTGGCATTCGACGTCGCCGTCGATGTATAAAACCCCGGCGGCTTCTTCGCCACCCAGTCGATAAACGTACGAATCTCCTCGTGCGCCTGCAGCGATTCCCAGGTGTGATACGTCTTGAACAGCTCGCGTTCCGTGAACACGGAATGGATCTTGCGGTGGCAGATCTTATGGATGGGGAACTGGGTCTTGCCCTTGAAGGTGCGCGGCACCAGGTGGTGCCGGTCGATGTTTTCCGTGCCCAGCGGGCGGCCGCACAAAGGGCAGAGTGGTTCGGTCGGGCTGTCGTCGGGGCGCTTCATCCGCTCCAGATGGCGGCAGCTGGAGCCGCTTGCAAGATCAGGCCGCGGCCTTGACCCGCTTTTCCGGCTTGGGCAGCTGCACCAGCCGCGTGCCGGCGATCCGGTCGTGCAGGAACTGGCGGTCGCGGTCCAGCAGTGCCGTCAGCGACCACGCGACGACGCCGGCGACCAGCACGCCGATGGCCTGCCAGCGGTGCAGGTCGAAAGCCAGGCACACGGCGGCGGCCGGCAGTACCCACAACCAGCACAGCAGGTAGCGCAAGGTGGCGACGCGCGGCGGCACCGCCGCGCCGTCCGGCATTTGCAGGCGGATACGCCAGGTCTGCATGGCCAGCGTCTGGCCCTTGCGGGTCCATTGATGGATGAAGTAGGCGCCCAACACGAGGAAGGCCAGGGCCTGGCGCATGTGCTCGACGGCCGGCGCATGGCTGGCCTTGACGAGCATCTCGAACACGAGGAAGGGCAGGAACAGCACGGCAAAGCCCAGCAGCAGTTCATACACCATCGAGATCAGCCGGCGGCCGATGGCCGGCACGCCGACCGGCGCGGTCAGGTTATTTGCCGGCATTGGCGGGAGCGTTCTGCGCCGGCGGCGTGGGTGCCGGCGGGGTGACGATGGCGGACGGCGTCACGGCACCTTCCAGCGGATAGACGATCTCTGGCTGCGCGGGCGCGCTGACGGGGGCAGGCGGCGGCACGGGCACGGGCACCGGCACGGGGGCGGGTTGGGCCGCCACGGGCGGCGGCACGACCGACGGCAACACGCTCGGATGCTGCTTGATCGGCTGCGGCGTCTTGGCCAGGATCTGCTTCGGTGTCGGCGGCCTGGCGGCCTGCGGCTTCTTGGCGGCGGCGGCATCGGCCAGCTTGCGCTTCTCTTCCTCCGGCAACAGCAGGTACTGCTCCCACTGCGCGGCCTTCTTGCCGCCCATGATCTTTTGCGCGCGCGCGTAGTTTTCGCGCACGGCCTTGCGCTCTTCCGGCGTCAGATCCACCCATTCGCGCATGCGCGCGTGCACCCGTTGCTGCTCGGCCGGTTTCATCGATTCGAAACGGCCGGCGATCTCCAGCCATTTCTGCTTGCGCACCGGGCCCAGGTCTTCCCAGCCCTTTTTCAGCGGTTCGAGGGCGCGCTGCTGCGCCGGCGTCAGGTCCTGCCAGCGTTTTTCTGCCGCGTCGGTGCCGAGCAGCGGGATCGACGACGCCGAGGCGGCGCTGCCCGCGGGCGCGCCGGCCGGCTGGCCGCGCAATCCGACCCAGGCACCGATGGCGATGACGAGCGCAACAGCGGCGGCGCCGCCCAGCACCCACGTGCGACCGCGAACTCGCGCCATCCTTATTGCTCGCGCGTCTCGAGATAGGCGTTGAAGCCGTGGTCCAGGTAGGCCGACAGGGGCAGCTCATCCGACAGCACGGCCGCGTCCAGCTCGGCCAGTTCCTGGATCGACTGCTGGTGTTCGTACTGGTAGACGCCGACCATGCCGCCCACGATCAGCAGCAGCGGCAGCACGACGCTGAAGCGGCTCAGCCAGGCGACCGGGTCGGCGAACATGCCGCTGCCGCCGCCAGCGGTGGCCGTGGCGGTGGCCGTGCGCGTGACGCGCACCTCGACGTGGGCCTTCTTGCGCGCCAGCGCCGCCTTGCGGGCGGCGGCCAGGCGGTCGGTGGTGGCGGACGGCAGGTCGTCCAGCGTTTCGTTCAGGGCGTGCCGTACGCGGTAAGCGAAATTGATGTCTTCGGTGTTCATAATTTGATTCCCTTGGCTTTGAGCGATGCTGCGAGGGTGTGAGTCGCCCGTGAGCAATGGGTTTTCACGCTCCCTTCGGAACACCCCATGGCCGCCGCCGTCTCTGCCACATCCATATCCTGCCAGTAACGCATAAGGAACGCCTCCCGTTGACGCGCGGGGAGCTTTTGTACTTCGTCTTCAATGACTTGCAGTACTTGCATGCGCTCGACCTGATCGGCGCTCGATTCCGCCGCCTGGCTGCCGTGTTCGGCTTCGTAGCTTTCAAGTATATCAAAATCTTCATGTTCCTCCTGGGAATTGCCAAGCCCGGAAAACAGGCTGACCCAGGTGTTGCGCACTTTTTCGCGCCGGAAGAAATCGAGGATGGTATTTTGCAGGATGCGCTGGAACAGCATCGGCAACTCGGCGGCCGGCTTGTCGCCGTACTTCTCGGCGAGCTTGATCATCGCGTCCTGCACGATGTCCAGGGCCACTTCATCCCTGCGGACCGCATACACCGCCTGCTTGAACGCACGCCGCTCGACGCTTTCGAGAAAGTCGGAGAGTTCTTTGTCTGTTGCCATTGAGGTGGTGCTGCGTGTTGTCGCCGTCGAGGTCTTAAACCTGCGCATCCTAGCAAAAAAGCCGTGTTTCCGCAGGTTTTTGACGTTTTCGGCCCATCCTTTGCACCAGAATGCGGCCAGGAATGGGCCCTTCATGCGAAAAACGCGATTGTTCTTGACCAAAATGGTGCAACGCAGTACCGTATGGAACGCTTTGCACACCACGAAGCGCCCTGGTCCCTCGTTATCGGCACACAACGCCCTGGCGACCGACCCGCTTTCTCTTTGTCAGCAGTTTGCTCTAACCCGCGCCACAAGCGCGAGAGGTCAGCCGAACCGTTGCAGAAACTCAAGCCAAACGAGTTGCGTTAAGCGACCGTCTTGCACCTCACTACGGTTGGGGGAAGAGGCGGCGTGACCGCAGAAAGAAGGGGGCGCTTGATGTGACTGCAATGCGACGCTTACTTCGCCAGGCTCGAGCATCCGTTCAATCTCCTATGGACCTTGAAAGGAATGTTTCATGAATACCGAAGCAGCAATCACAGGCGCCGAGATCCTCGTGCGTTGCCTGGCTGAAGAGGGCGTCGAGCACGTCTTCGGCTACCCTGGCGGTGCCGTCCTCTATATCTACGACGCGATCTTCAAGCAGGACAAATTCCAGCACATCCTCGTGCGGCACGAACAGGCCGCCGTCCACGCCGCCGACGCCTATTCGCGCAGCTCGCAGAAGGTCGGCGTCGCCATCGTCACCTCCGGCCCTGGCGTCACCAATGCCGTCACCGGCCTGTCGACCGCCTACATGGACTCGGTGCCGATGGTCGTCATCTCCGGCCAGGTGCCCAGCCATGCCATCGGCCAGGACGCGTTCCAGGAATGCGACACCGTCGGCATCACCCGCCCCGTCGTCAAGCACAACTTCCTCGTGAAGGACGTCAAGGACCTGGCGGAAACCGTCAAGAAGGCCTTCTACATCGCCCGCACCGGCCGCCCCGGCCCCGTGCTGGTCGACATCCCGAAGGACATCTCGATGCACAAGCACGTGTACTCGTATCCGAAGGATATCGAGATGCGTTCCTACCGTCCGGTCGACAAGGGCCACTCGGGCCAGATCCGCAAGGCCGTGCAGCTCTTGCTGTCGGCCGAGCGCCCGATGATCTACACGGGCGGCGGCGTGATCCTGGCGAACGCCCACAATGAACTGAACAAGCTGGTCGAGCGCCTCGGCTTCCCCGTCACGAACACGCTGATGGGCCTGGGCGGCTCGCGCGCCTCGTCCGACCAGTGGGTGGGCATGCCCGGCATGCACGGCACCTACGAGGCAAACATGGCGATGCAGCACTGCGACGTGCTGATCGCGATCGGCGCCCGTTTCGACGACCGCGTGATCGGCAACCCGAAACACTTCGCGTCGAATCCGCGCAAGATCATTCACGTCGACATCGACCCGTCCTCGATCTCCAAGCGCGTCAAGGTCGACATCCCGATCGTCGGCAACGTCAAGGACGTGCTGGTCGAGTTCCTGGCGCAGCTGGAGGCGGCCGATCACCGTCCCAACGCGGCGCACCTGTCGAAATGGTGGGGCCAGATCAGCGAATGGCGCGGTCGCGAGTGCCTGAAGTACACCAACTCCGACCTGGTCATCAAGCCGCAGTCGGTGGTCGAGAAGGTCTACCAGATCACCAACGGCGACGCCTTCATCACGTCCGACGTGGGCCAGCACCAGATGTGGGCGGCCCAGTACTACAAGTTCGACAAGCCGCGCCGCTGGATCAATTCCGGTGGCCTGGGCACGATGGGCGTGGGCCTGCCGTATGCGATGGGCGTGCAGATGGCGAACCCCGACGCGACGGTGGCCTGCATCACGGGCGAAGGGTCGATCCAGATGTGCATCCAGGAGCTGGCCACGTGCAAGCAGTACCACCTGACGCCGAAGATCATCCTGCTCAACAACCGCTTCCTCGGCATGGTGCGCCAGTGGCAGCAGCTCGACTACGGTTCGCGCTATTCCGAGTCCTATATGGATTCGCTGCCGGACTTCGAGAAGCTGGCCGAGGCCTATGGCCACGTCGGCATGCGCATCGAAAAACCGGGCGATGTCGACGGCGCGCTGAAGGAGGCCTTCGCGATGAAGGACCGCCTGGTGTTCATGAACTTCATTACCGACCAGAGCGAAAACGTTTGGCCGATGGTGCAGGCCGGCAAAGGCCTCTCCGAAATGCTGCTTGGCTCGGAGGACCTCTGATATGCGACACATCATCTCCGTATTGCTGGAAAACGAAGCGGGCGCGCTGTCCCGCGTCGTGGGCCTGTTCTCCGCCCGCGGCTACAACATCGAAACGCTGACGGTCGCGCCGACCGAGGACTCGACCCTGTCGCGCATGACGATCGTCACCAGCGGCTCGGACGACATCATCGAGCAGATCACCAAGCACCTGAACCGCCTCATCGAGGTGGTGAAGGTGGTGGACCTGACCGAAGGCCAGCACATCGAGCGCGAGCTCATGCTGATCAAGGTGCGGGCGGTCGGCAAGGAGCGCGAGGAAATGAAGCGCACCGCCGACATCTTCCGCGGCCGCATCATCGACGTGACGGAAAAGACGTACACGATCGAGCTGACCGGCGCCAAGTCCAAGCTGGACGCGTTCATCGACGCCATCGACCGCGCCTCGATCCTGGAAACCGTCCGCACGGGCGGCTCCGGCATCGGCAGGGGCGAGCGGATCCTCAAGATCTGAGCATCCGCCAACAACACATAGACGATTCACACAAAATACTTAGGAACGACCATGAAAGTTTTCTACGACAAAGACGCTGACCTCTCCCTCATCAAAGGCAAGAACGTTGCCATCATCGGCTACGGTTCGCAGGGCCACGCGCACGCGCAGAACCTGTCCGAGTCCGGCGTCAACGTCACCGTCGGCCTGCGCAAGGGCGGCGCTTCGTGGAGCAAGGTGGAGCAGGCCGGCCTGAAGGTCGCGGAAGTGGACGAGGCGGTGAAAGCCGCCGACGTCATCATGATCCTGCTGCCGGACGAGAACATCGCCCAGGTCTACAACGAGAACGTCGCGCCGAACGCCAAGCAGGGCGCCGTGCTGGCCTTCGCCCACGGCTTCAACGTGCACTACGGCCAGGTGGTGCCGCGCGAAGACCTGGACGTCATCATGGTCGCACCGAAGGCGCCGGGCCACACCGTGCGCATATACACCTACAAGCAGGGTGGCGGCGTGCCGCACCTGATCGCCGTGCACCAGGATAAATCGGGCATCGCCCGCGAGATCGCGCTGTCGTACGCTTCCGCCAACGGCGGCGGCAAGGCCGGCATCATCGAGACCAACTTCCGCGAAGAGACCGAGACCGACCTGTTCGGCGAACAGGCCGTGCTGTGCGGCGGCACCGTGGAACTGATCAAGGCCGGTTTCGAGACGCTGGTGGAAGCGGGCTACGCGCCGGAGATGGCGTACTTCGAGTGCCTGCACGAGCTCAAGCTGATCGTCGACCTGATCTACGAAGGCGGCATCGCCAACATGAACTACTCGATCTCGAACAACGCCGAATACGGCGAGTACGTGACGGGTCCGAAAGTGGTCACGTCGGCCACCAAGGAAGCGATGCGCCAGTGCCTGAAGGACATCCAGACGGGCGAATACGCCAAGTCCTTCATCCTGGAGAACAAGGCCGGCGCCCCGACGCTGATCTCGCGCCGCCGCCTGACGGCCGAGCACCAGATCGAGGAAGTGGGCGCCAAGCTGCGCGCGATGATGCCGTGGATCGCCAAGAACAAGATGGTCGACAAGTCGAAGAACTGATCGCAGAATCGATTGCCCCCTGCACCACGAAACGGCCCTGCGGGGCCGTTTTTTTTCGCCCCCAACGCGTGATATTTCGACCCAAAGCCAAAGACCGGGGTCAGACCCGCCGGGTCTGACCCCAGCTCTCTGCTTCTGGGTGCGAAAATGTGAGCGGCCTGAATGCCTGACCTTATGTCGGCACGGGCCGGGCCATCAGGCCGGGTTGCGTTGCTGGCGTTCCAGCGCCGCCAGCAGCGCGTCGATATAGGTGCGGCTGGCGCGCAGCGCAGTGCCGTCGCGCAGGCGCAGGATGGCGTCGCGGTTGCCCAGCGTGCGCAGCTCGCTGACCAGGTCCAGCTGGACGATGGCCGAGCGGTGTACGCGCAGGAAGCGCGACGGGTCGAGCAGGGCGGTCAGCCGGTGCAAGGGCTCCCGCACCAGGTATTCGCGCTCGCCCACGTGCAGCGTGGCATAGTCGCCGCTGGCCTCGATCCATGCCACGTCCTCCACCGCCACGAACAGCAGGCGGCTGCCGTAGCGCACCGTGAAGCGCGCCAGCCACGGCGCTGGCGCGACCTGCGTCGCCACGACCTGCCGGCGCATGGCCAGCGCCTGGCGCGCGCGCTGCAGCGCTTCGGCGAAGCGGTCCTCGTCCACGGGCTTCAGCAGGTAGTCGACCACGTTCAGCGCAAACGCCTGCACGGCGAACTGCTCGTACGCCGTCAGCAGGATCGTGACGGGACGTTGCGCCGCCGGCAGCGCGGCCAGCAGCGCCATGCCGTCCAGCGCCGGCATCTCGACGTCGAGGAACAGCAGGTCGGGCGGCCGTGCGGCGATGGCGGCCAGCGCGCTGGCGCCATCGCCATGTTCACCGATCACTGCCACATCCGGCACGCCACGCAGCCGCGCCAGCACGCCGCTGCGTGCCAGCGGTTCGTCGTCGATCACCAGCGCGCGCATCATGCCGCGCGTATCCATGCGGTGGCGGTGGCGGTGGCGGCGTCGCGCCGCAGCGGCAGCTCGATGTCCACTGTGTAGCTGCGGCCTGCTTCGTGCCGCGCCAGGAAGCGGTGGCGCTCGCCGTACAGGCGCGCCAGCCGCTCGGCCACGTTGCGCAGGCCGACCCGGTGCGAGTCGGTGGCGGCGTCCGCCGCCAGGACGTCATTGGTCAGTGCGATGTGCAGCACGTCGCCGCGTGCGGCGATCTTCAAGGCCAGCGCGCCACCTTGCGCCGCCGGCGCGATGCCATGGCGGACCGCGTTCTCCACCAGCGGCTGCAGCAGCAGGCAGGGTACTTGGGCGTCGAGGATGCCGGGGCCGACGTCCAGCGCGATGCGCAGCCGTTCGCCCAGGCGCGCCTTCTCGATCTCCAGGTAGCTTTCCGTCAGCGCCAACTCGTCCGCCAGCGCGTGTTCGTGCGCCTGACCGGTGGCCAGGGTGGCGCGCAGCAGGTCCGCCAGCTGCACGATCATGCGGTTGGCATCGCGGTCGCGCCCCGTCGTCACCAGCGCGGAGACGGCGTTCAGGGTATTGAACAGGAAGTGCGGCTGCAGCTGGTAGCGCAGCGCGCGCAGTTCGGCCTCGCGCTGGGCCACCAGGGCTTCGGCGGCGCGCGCGCGTTCGGCCGTCAGCGCGGCGTGGTAGGCGACGACGGCGTGCGTCGCGCAGAACGCGATCAGCGGCAGCCAGCAGCCGTCCATGCCGGCCAGGATGTCGTGCCATTTGTAGTGGTCGTAGCGGCCCAGGTGGATCGACAGGGTCTGCCCCAGTACGTTGTTCAGCGCCGACATCAGGTAGGTCGCGGCCAGCATGGCCGGCGTCATGGCCCAGGCGGCCCAGCCGCGCCGCCACAGCAGCCGCTGCAAGGCGGCGGTCGGCGCGAGCCATGCGAGGAAGGTGCAGAAGAACAGCGTGCGATAGCTCAGCGAGTGGCCGTGGCCGATGTCCGGCAGGCCGAGGATGGCGATGCACAGCGAGATCGGCACGCCGGCCAGCAGCGGCACGTGAAAGGGCAGGGCGGCCAGCCGGGCCGGTTCGAAACGAGGCGACATCGCCAGATTGTAGCCGCGTCAGCCCAGCGAGAACACCATCGAACTGATCTTCCAGCCCTGTTCCGTCTTCACCAGGTGCCAGGACTCGCTGCCCTTATTGGTTACCTTGTCGTTCTCGACGAAGTCGAAATCGAAGTAGACCGTGCCGATGCTGCCATTGCTGAAGATGCGCACATTGTAGAAGCGCTCCTCGACCTTGGCCTTGGTGGTGCCGACGAAGCGCGCGAAATCGCGGTAGTTGGACGCGCGCACGCGCGGCCGGCCCTCGACCCGCCGCGCCTCGCTGGCCACCACCAGCCAGCTGTTGTCGGCCGGGAGGAACAGCGCTTCCAGGCCGGCCTGGTCGCGCGCGACGATGGCGGCCTGGAAGGCCTGCACGACGGCATTGATGTCGGCGACAGCCTGGGGGTTGTCCTGCGCCCGGGCGGTGGGCAGGTGCAGTACGGCGGACAGCAGGGCGACGGCGATCAGGCGCAACATGGCAGCTCCTTCAAATGATGAAATGACAATGTAGCGTGGTCGACTGCCCGGGGCACGGCCGCTGCGGCCAGCCGGTTGCCGGGTGCGGTGAACCGCGTACAGCCGAGTTTGTCCATGACAACTGTGCAACATTTCCAGTGCTGCGCTAGAATGCCCGGCTGGCCCATGCATCCGCACGGGCGTTTGCTTTCTACTCATGCGTATCCGGAACCGTCTGCTGTTGCTGATCCTGTCGATCCTGGTGCCGGCCTTCGCCATCGCGTCGGTCGCGGTCTGGTACGTCTACAAAGAACAGCGTGCCGCCGACGTGGCGGGCATGCAGGAGGCGGCGCGGGCGCTGGCGCTGCTGGCCGACCGCGAACTGCAGACGAAGGAAGCGGTGCTGCGCACGCTGGCCGCCTCGCCTGCGATGCAGGCCGGCGACCTGGCGGCCGTCTACCGCCACGCGCGCGCTCTGATGCCGCCGGCGGATGGCACCATCGTCGTGCACGACCTGGCCGGGCGCCAGCTGTTCAACACGCGCCAGCCCTACGGCAGCCCGCCGGCCCAGGGACGCTCGAATCTGATGACGCTGCGCCAGGCGGCCGGCCCGCATGCCACCGTGGTATCCGACCTGTTCCACGCGCCGGTCGGCAAGCGCTACGACGTGGCGCTGCAGATACCGGTCTTCGTCGGCGACGCCTTGCGCTGCTACCTGTCGATGGGCATGACCGTCGAGCGCATCGCGCCATTGCTCGGGCAGCAGGGTGTGCCAGCCAACTGGGTGGTGTCGCTGCTGGACCGGCGCGGCAGCGTGATCGCGCGCAGCCGCGACGCCTCGCGCTACATCGGCCGCCAGGTCAGCCCCGGCCTGCGCGCAAGCATCGCGGCCAGCCCGGCCGGCATGCACCAGGGCGTGCGGCTGGATGGCACCCCCACGTTCGCGTTCTACAGCCGCGCGCCGATGTCCGGCTGGACGGTCGTGATGAGCGTGCCGGTCGCCGAGATGCGCCGCCCGGCCTTCGTCGCGGCCGCCGGCCTGGGCCTGCTGGTGACGGTCGTGCTGCTGCTTGCCGTCGGCGCGGCGCGGGTCTACGCGCGCGGTACCGCCGCCCCCATCGAACAACTGCGCCTCGCCGCCGAACGGCTGGGCCGGGACGAGCCGGTCGCGCCATTCGCCTCGGGCGTGGCCGAAGCCGATGCCGTCAGCGCGGCGCTGGCCGACGCCAGCGCGCGCATCCGCGACAGCAAGGCGCACCTGGAGCGGCGCGTGGCGGCAGCGGTGGCGGCGGCCGAACGGGCGCAGCGCGCGCTGCTGCAAGGCCAGAAGCTGGAAGCGCTGGGGCGCCTGACGGCCGGCATCGCGCACGACTTCAACAACATCCTGCAGACCCTGTCCGGCGCGCTGCAGCTGATCGGGCTGACGGACGACCGCGCCCGTGTGCAGGCGCTCGCCGCCACCTGCCAGAAGGCGATCGGGCGGGCCACCACGCTGACGGGGCAGATGCGCGCGTTCGGCACGGTGCAGGATGCACGCCTGGAGACGATCCAGCCCGACCGGGTGCTGGAAAGCACGCTGCCGATGCTGCGCAGCGCGTTACCGGGCACGGTGCAGGTGGAGCTGGACGTCGCGCCTGGGCTGTGGCCGGTGACGATCGATCCACTGCAGCTGGAGCTGGCGTTGCTGAACCTCGTCATCAACGCGCGCGACGCGATGCCGGACGGCGGCCGGCTGCACCTGGCCATGCACAACGAGCAGCTGGTGGAAGACACCCAGGGGCTGGCGCCGGGGCCGTACGTGCGTATCGAACTGCGCGACAACGGCACGGGCATGGCGCCGGAAACCCTGGCGCGCGCGCTCGAGCCCTTTTTTACGACCAAGCCGCTGGACAAGGGCACCGGCCTGGGCCTGCCGCAAGCCTACGCCTTCGCCACCCAATCGGGCGGTACGCTCACCTTGCAGAGCGCCCTCGGCGCCGGCACGACGGCGACGATCCGGCTGCCGCGCGGCGCTGGCGAGAACGCCGTGCCGCCGGAGGGCGCCGGCACGGCGGGTGGCGCGACGGGGCCGGTCCTGTTCGTCGACGACGACCCGCTGGTGCGGGCGACGATGGTGGAAGCGCTGACGGTGGCCGGCTTCGACGTCACGGCGGCGGCCAGCGGCGACGAGGCGCTGGCCCGGCTGGAAGCGGGCTGCCCGGTGCGGCACGTGGTGTCGGACATCGTCATGCCGGGTACCCTCGATGGGGTCGGGCTGGCGAAAGTCGTGGCCGAGCGCTTCCCCGAGATACGGGTGGTGCTGGCCACCGGGCATACCGAGCGGCGCGTCAGCCTGCCGGGTGTGCGGCTGCTGGCCAAGCCTTACGATCTGGCGCAGTTGTTTGCGGCGTTGGAGGCGTAGCCCATGGTGGCAGGCGCCGCTGTGGTTAGCGGCGCGTCAGCGCCTCCGTCAGCACGCGCCCCTCGGCCGCAGCCGGCTTGCGCACGCCCAGGATGGAGGCCAGCGTGGGCGCGATGTCGACCACTTCCGCGTAGCCGGTGTAGGTGCCCGGCGCGATCCAGCGCTTGCCCATCATCAGCAGCGGCACGCTGGTGTCGTAAGCGTACGGCGTGCCGTGCGTGGCGCCGCTGTTGCCGGACCCAAACGACCAGTAGGGGCGCGGCACGACGACCAGGTCGCCCGACTCATGGCGGTGCCAGGCGCGGCGCAGCAGCAGGTCGATGCGGGTGCCGGTGGCGCCGGCTTCCTCGAAACGGCTGCGCGTATACACGTCGGCGATGCCCGTCTGCGCGCGCAGCCAGCGGGTGGCGGCCTGTTCGACGTCGGCGCGTCGTACCCCGGCCTTGGCCAGCGCTTCCTCGTCCAGGTAGATGTTCGGCAGCGAGGCCGTCAGCGCGACCTTGCCGGCACCGAAGGTGGCGTCCAGGTGGCGCTGCAGGCCATTGAGCAACGGCTTGCCGTCCACGCGACCGGCCTCGATGTGCTGGCGCTGCGAGAACTCGGCGCTGTTGGCGAAGCCATGGTCGGCCGTCAGCACGACCAGGTAGTTGTCGCTGCCGACGCGCTTGTCCAGGTACGTGAAGAAGCCCGCCAGCATGCGGTCGAGCCGCTGCAGGTGGTCGTGCGACATGCGGCTTTCCGGGCCGTGCGCGTGGTTGACGTAGTCGTGCGCCGACAGGCTCACGCCCAACAGGTCCGGCACGCCGGCCGGGTTGGCGCCCAGGTTCTCGCCTTCGATGGCGGCGCGGGCGAATTCCAGGGTCAGTTCGTCGACGAACGGGCCTTCCTTCAGGCGCTTGTAGTACGAAGCGTCGGGCGAGCCGCTCTCGCTGAAGTACGAGATGGCGAATGGCGTGTCGCCCGCGTCCATGGCGTAGGCGGCGTCGGCCAGCATCGGCCGCCACGTCTTGCCGTAGTAGCGGTCCTGCGGCTTGCCGGCCTGGTAGCGCTGCACCCAGGCCGGGTGCTGCTGCATGTACCAGGTACTGCTGGCGAAATTGCCGCTGCCTTCCATGTACATGTACGCCGTGCCGCCTTTGCCGGCCAGCAGGATGGCGCCGCGGTCCTTGCCGGAGACGGCGACCACCTTGGCCCGGTTGCCGGTGGCGTAGCGCAGCTGGTCGCCCAGCGTGTCCGCGCGCAGCTTCGCCGGCGACGTACCGTCGGACGGTTCCGTGGCCTCGCCCACGTACTGGTAACGGCGGTCCTCGGTGCAGTAGACCGACTTGCCGCTGGCACGGTCGATCCAGTTGTTGCCGACGATGCCGTGCTGGTACGGGTAGGCGCCCGTCAGGATGGCGGCATGGCCGACCGCGGTGACGGTGGTGCCGTGCGCCTGGTGCGCGTCCGCGAACATGGCGCCCTGCGTCAGCAGGCGCTGGAAGCCGCCCTCGCCGAACTGGCCGCGGTAGCGCAGCAGCTGTTCCTGCGGCAGGCCGTCGACGGCCATCACGACGACCAGCTTCGGCTGCTGGGGCGTCGCGGTGGGCGCGGCGGCGGCGTGCAGGGTGAAAAGGGTGGCGCAGGTGGCCAGGGCGATCGATGTACGCATGCGTTCCAGGAAGTAATGGTTGAGTCGGGGCCGCCATGATGCAGCGGCCAGATGTCAGTATGATGACACGGCTGTTACAAACACTCACCATCTGCTTCATGTGGCTGTAGCAATTTCGGTTACAGTGCGCTCATCGGAAGCTATTGATAAGGAGAACTTCGATGACCGTACTGAAAAACCTGCTGGCCGCCGCCTTCGTGCTGGGCAGCGTGCAGGCGCACGCGCAATCGGTGCCGACCGCCGGCACCACCGTCATCATCCCGGCCAACGGCGAGGTGACGGCGCCGAACGACCAGGCCATCGCCACGCTGGCGATCGAGGAACAGGACAAGGACAAGGCCGCCGCCGCGTCGCGCGTCAACACCAGGATGAAGCAGGGCCTGGACATCCTGAAGGCGCAGGACCCGCAGGCCAGCCTGAAGACGATGGGCTACTACACCTATCCCGTGTATCCGGAAGACCGCCCGGTGCAGCCGCTGGCGCCGAACCGGCCGCGCCAGCCGACCGCCTGGCGCGTGGGCCAGTACGTCGAGGTGAAGACCACCAACCTGGCCGGCCTGCCGAAGACGGTGGCCGCCGCGCAGAAGGTGCTGACCCTGAACTCGATCAACTTCGGCCTGACGCCGGCGTCCCTGCGCAAGCTGGACGACCAGCGCATCGCCGCCACCTACAAGGCGCTGAACGAGCGCATCGCCTCGGTGGCGAAAGCGATGGGGCGGCCGGTGACGGACGCGGTGCTGGACACGGTCGACTTCGAAGGCTCCGGCAACTATGCGGGCGGGCGCGAGGCAGCGGCGGCGCCGATGGCGATGCGCGCCATGGCGATGAAGGACAGCGCCGAAGTGGCCGAACCGAGCTTCGAACCGGGCGAGACGACGCTCGACATGCGCCTGGTCGGCAAGGTGCGGTTCAAGTAAGCCCGAACGAAGCCGTGGCACGCGACGATCCTGGTAGCGCTCCTCTATAATAGGCACGCACCCGGGCGGCCCGCACGACGTGGCCGCCCGGCCAGAACAATAACGCAGCAATATCGTTGCAACGACCACGGATTCGTATGGCAAAATTTCCCCGACGCCGGCCCAAGACCGGCGCGCCGCGCAGGACACCGTTCAGCCGATTCGCCCGCAAGGCGGGCGACAACCGGCCGCGCTCGCGCGGCATCTACCTGTTGCCGAACGCCTTCACGACGGGCGCCCTGTTCTGCGGTTTCTACGCCATCGTGATGGCGATGAACCAGCGCTTCGAGCATGCGGCATGGGCCATCTTCGTGGCGATGCTGCTGGACGGCCTGGATGGCCGCGTCGCCCGCCTGACCAATACCCAGAGCGAATTCGGCGCCCAGTACGACAGCCTGTCGGACATGGTCTCGTTCGGCGCCGCCCCCGCGCTGGTCATCTATGAATGGTCGCTGCGCGGCCTGGGCAAGCTGGGCTGGATTGCCGCCTTCGTCTACTGTGCCGGCGCCGCATTGCGCCTGGCCCGCTTCAACACCAATATCGAAGTGGTCGACAAGCGCTACTTCCAGGGCCTGCCCAGCCCGTCGGCCGCCGCACTGATCGCCGGCTTCGTGCTGATGATGGTCGACCTCGAGGTCAAGGGCATCTACCTGTCGTGGGTGTCGTGGGCGATCGCGCTGTTCGCCGGCCTGTCGATGGTCACCAACGTGCCGTTCTACAGCTTCAAGGACGTCAACTTCAGGAAGTCGGTGCCGTTCATCGCCGTGTTCCTGATCGCGCTGTTCTTCGCGCTGATCTCGATCGACCCGCCCAAGGTGCTGTTCCCGATCTTCGTGCTGTACGGCCTGTCCGGCTACCTCGTGCTGTGCGTGCGGCTCGCCAAGGGCAAGCCGGTCTCCATCGTGCAGGTGGACGACGAGCCGCTGGACGAGAGCGAACGGCGCTAATCCTGCCCTGGCGGGCATTCAAGGAGCGATCTGATGGATATACCCCGCGAACGCCTGATCATCTTCGACACGACCCTGCGCGACGGCGAGCAGTCGCCGGGCGCGTCGATGACGAAGGAAGAGAAAATCCGCATCGCCAGGCAGCTCGAGCGGCTGCGGGTGGACGTCATCGAGGCCGGCTTCGCGGCCGCCTCGCCGGGCGACTTCGACGCCATCCGCGCCATCGCGGCCACCGTGCGCGAGTCGACCATCTGCTCGCTGTCGCGCGCCAACGACCGCGACATCGCCCGCGCCGCCGAGGCGCTGGCCCCCGCCGCGCGCAAGCGCATCCATACCTTCATCGCCACGTCGCCCTTGCACATGCAGATGAAGCTGCGCATGGAACCGGCCCAGGTGCTGGAGCAGGCCCGCCTGGCGGTGCGCTTTGCCCGCCAGCACACCGATGACATCGAATTCTCCCCGGAGGACGGCAGCCGCTCGGAGGAGGACTTCCTGTGCCGCGTGCTGGAGACGGTGATCGCGGAAGGGGCCACGACGATCAATTTCCCGGACACGGTGGGCTACGCGGTGCCGGAGCTGTTCGGCGCGACGATCCGGCGCCTGCGCGAGCGCATTCCGAATGCCGACAAGGCCGTGTGGTCGGTGCACTGCCACAACGACCTGGGGCTGGCGGTGGCCAATTCCCTGGCCGGCGTGATGATCGGCGGTGCGCGCCAGGTCGAGTGCACGATCAACGGGCTGGGCGAGCGGGCCGGCAACACGGCGCTGGAGGAAGTGGTGATGGCGCTGCGCACGCGCGCCGGCTACTTCAACCTGGAGTGCGGCATCGACACGACGCAGATCGTGCCGGCCTCGAAAATGGTGTCGCAGATCACGGGCTTCCCGGTGCAGCCGAACAAGGCGGTGGTGGGCGCCAACGCGTTCGCGCACGCATCGGGCATCCACCAGGACGGTATCCTGAAGGCGCGCGAGACCTACGAGATCATGCGCGCCGAGGACGTGGGCTGGACCGCCAACAAGATCGTGCTGGGCAAGCTGTCCGGCCGCAACGCGTTCAAGCAGCGGCTGCAGGAGCTGGGCATCGAGCTCGAATCGGAGACGGAAGTCAACGCCGCCTTTGCCCGCTTCAAGGAGCTGGCCGACCGCAAGGCCGAGATCTTCGACGAGGACATCATGGCGCTGGTCTCGGCCGAGGAGCGCGAGGAGGGCGAGCATTACCGTTTCGTCTCGCTGGCCCAGCGCAGCGAGACGGGCGAGCTGCCGCACGCCCGTGTCGTGTTCTCGGTGGACGGCCGCGAGCACGCCTGCGAAGGCACGGGCGACGGCCCGGTGGACGCCATCGTCAACGCCATCGAAAGCCAGGCGCAGAGCGGCGCCGAACTGGTACTGTTCTCGATCAACGCGATCAGCACCGGCACGCAGTCGCAGGGCGAGGTGACGATGCGGCTGTCGCAGGCGGGGCGCATCGTCAACGGCGTGGGGTCCGATCCGGACATCGTCGTCGCCTCGGCCAAGGCGTACCTGGCCGGCTTGAACAAGCTGCATTCGAAGGAGCGGGTCAATCCGCAAACCGAGCGTAGTTAGCGGCGTAGCGCACCGCTACAACGTCCGGGCTTAGGGTCTGTCCCTTCGGGACTGACCCTGGTTTTCGTCGGCGGCGTCAGCGTACTGTTGTGAAACCGGCGCAGGCCGCTCATGCGCCTCGATAAGAACCGGGGTCATGGCACCGGCTGGCAGGCCGGTGCCGCTGCGCAGGCGAGGAGCTTTGCTCCTCTAAACCCCTGCTCCGCTCCCCTGCGGGGACAGACCCCAAGCCCGGGACGCTGCAGGTTTAATCCCGCTTCTCGCGGAGCATATCCGGCCCGCTCATCATCTCCCGCACCACCCCATCCGGCGAGAAGTGCACGTGCATCATCGCATCCCACACGCCCGACTGCTTGTAGCGGTAGCTCCATACCTCCAGGTTGCGTCGCGGCAGGGACATCGTCTCGGCCGGGTGGCCGAACGTGCGCAGGATCGTGTCCCTGGTGTCCACGCCCAGCTTGACGGTGGCGAACTTCGCGTCCGTCAGCACCTGCTCGAAGCTGACCAGCCGGCCATCCGCGCCATAGCGGGCCATCCAGGTGTACTGGCCGAAGTAACCGGCGCCGTACTCGTCGACGGTCTCCGGCCCGACCTGGAAGCGGGCGGTAGGGCGGCCCAGTTTCGCCTGCACGGCGGCCATCGGTTCGCCCGGCTGCGGCGGCGGCCCGAAGGCGGCGCAGCCGGCCAGCAGCGCGCCCAGGAAGAGGAAAACGATCGCATGTCGCATTGTCACTCCTGCAAATTTGAATGATTGTAGCGAGAACCCGGATCAAGCCGCGCAATTTCCACCCGTTTTCAGTTATACTCCCGGGTCTGGCCTGTCTGGTCCGGTATTTTATTTATAACGTAAGTCACGATGTGCAGGGTGGCGAGGTTCGCAAGGGCCGCGCAAGACTCCGTGCATCGCATGTGAAAGGTTCATCATGACTGTAGAAAACATCAACAAAGCCGCGATCATCGCGGACAACGCACGTGGTCAGAACGACACGGGTTCCCCGGAAGTCCAGGTTGCGCTGCTGACCGCACGCATCAACGAACTGAACTCCCACTTCAAGGAACACACGAAGGATCACCACTCCCGTCGTGGCCTGATCAAGATGGTCAACCGTCGTAAGAGCCTGCTGTCTTACCTGAAAGGCAAGGACGCCAACCGTTACCGCGATCTGATCGCCAAGCTCGGTCTGCGTAAGTAATTTTTGCCGTACCCGGTTTAAGCCAGGATGCCTGCGCCAGTTCGCTGACGCGGGCATTTTGTCATTCTGGACCGTTGTTTTGTTGCTATGAGGCAGCTAAAAGCAGTTTGAGAATATGTGGAGCAAAAGGCTTGCCGCCATCTAGTCGGGTGGCCGGCCTGTGGTGAGGTGAACGACAGCCCCTGAAAATCTGTCGGCAAATAGAAAGGGATTACCCATGTTTAACAAAGTTACGAAAACCTTCCAGTACGGCCAACACACCGTGACCCTGGAAACCGGCGAGATCGCTCGCCAGGCATCCGGCGCGGTGATGGTGTCGATGGACGACACCGTCGTACTGGCAACCGTCGTGGCACGCAAGGACGCCAAGCCGGGCCAGGATTTCTTCCCGCTGACCGTCGACTACATCGAGAAGACCTATGCCGCGGGCAAGATCCCCGGTGGCTTCTTCAAGCGCGAAGGCCGTCCGTCCGAGAAGGAAACGCTGACGTCGCGCCTGATCGACCGTCCGATCCGCCCGCTGTTCCCGGAAGGTTACATGAACGAGGTGCAGGTCATCATCCACGTTCTGTCGGTAAATCCTGAGATCGACCCTGACATCGCTTCGATGATCGGTGCCTCCGCCGCCCTGTGCGTGGCCGGCGTGCCGTTCAACGGCCCGATCGGCGCCGCCCGCGTGGGTTACGCCAACGGCCAGTACATCCTGAACCCGACCACGACCCAGCTGAAGACGTCCGAGATGGACCTGGTCGTCGCCGGTACCGAAACGGCCGTGCTGATGGTCGAATCGGAAGCCAAGCAGCTGTCCGAGGAAGTCATGCTGGGCGGCGTGGTCTACGGCCACGAGCAGATGCGCGCCGTCATCGACGCGATCCACGCCCTGGTGGAAGAAGGCGGCAAGCCGGAAATGGAATGGACCCCGCCGGCCAAGAACGAAGCGCTGATCGCCAAGGTCGCCCAGTTCGCCGAAGCGAAGATCAACCAGGCTTACCAGATCAAGAACAAGCAGTCGCGCCAGCAGGCGCTGCGCTCGATGCACGACGAAGTGATCGCCGACCTGGCCGCGCAAGCGCAGGCCGAAGGCGTCGACGCACCGGATTCGGTCGAAGTGGGCAACATCCTGTTCGACATGGAAGCCAAGGTCGTGCGTTCGCAGATCCTGAACGGCGAGCCGCGCATCGACGGCCGCGACACCCGCACCGTGCGTCCGATCGCGATCCGCACCTCGGTGCTGCCGCGTACCCACGGTTCCGCGCTGTTCACCCGCGGTGAAACGCAGGCGCTGGTCGTGGCGACCCTGGGCACCGCGCGCGATTCGCAGAAGATCGACGCGCTGATGGGCGAGTACACCGACGACTTCATGCTGCACTACAACATGCCACCGTTCGCCACCGGCGAAACGGGCCGCGTGGGCACGCCGAAGCGCCGCGAAGTGGGCCACGGCCGCCTGGCCAAGCGCGCGCTGGTCGCCGCGCTGCCGTCGCCGGAAGAGTTCAGCTACTCCGTGCGCCTGGTGTCCGAGATCACCGAATCGAACGGTTCCTCGTCGATGGCATCCGTCTGCGGCGGCTGCCTGGCGCTGATGGACGCGGGCGTGCCGATGAAGGCGCACGTCGCCGGCATCGCGATGGGCCTGATCAAGGAAGGCGGCAAGTTCGCCGTGCTGTCCGACATCCTGGGTGACGAAGACCACCTGGGCGACATGGACTTCAAGGTCGCCGGCACCGCCAACGGCATCACGGCGCTGCAGATGGACATCAAGATCCAGGGCATCACGAAGGAGATCATGCAGGTGGCACTGGCGCAAGCCAAGGAAGGCCGCCAGCACATCCTGGGCGAGATGCAGAAGGCCATGCCGCACGTGAAGACGGAACTGTCCGACTTCGCACCGCGCCTGATCACCATCAAGATCAACCCGGAAAAGATCCGTGACGTGATCGGCAAGGGCGGCGCCGTGATCCGCGCGCTGACCGAGGAAACCGGCACGCAGATCGACATCAGCGACGAAGGCGTGGTCACCATCGCCTCCGTCGATGCCGCCGCCGGCCAGGAAGCCAAGCGCCGCATCGAAGAGCTGACGGCATCGGTCGAAGTGGGCAAGACCTACGACGGCACCGTCCTGAAACTGCTGGACTTCGGCGCCATCGTGCAGGTCATGCCAGGCAAGGACGGCCTGCTGCACATCTCGCAGATCGCCAACGAGCGCGTCAACGCCGTGGCCGACTACCTGAAAGAAGGCCAGCAAGTGCGCGTCAAGGTCCTGGAAACGGACGACCGCGGCCGCCTGAAGCTGTCGATGAAGGCAGCGGACGAAGCCGCGCCGGCAGCGTAAGCTGACCACCGGACAGCCCGGGGCCCCGATCCCGGGTCTGTTGGCCGCCATGGCGCAAGCCTTGGCGGCTTTTTTTATGGCGCTGTGCCCTCGTCCTAATGAAGTTTGCTTCCGGCATACACTCGCGCTCAAATGACGATGAGAAACAGCGCCGCGCGCAGCAACTGCTGCGGCGTCGCCACGCATTCGGCATCGAGCGCATGGCGCCAGCCCAGGTAGTTGGGCAGGTATTTGCTGGCGACACCATTGAAGCGCTTCAGCCAGTTCTTGAACCGACCGTGGCAGCTGTTGACGGTCTGGAGGGGAATGACCTCGTCCACAGTGACGTGCACCGGACGAACATCTCGCGCAGCTCGTCCACTTGCTTGCCGGTGAGTTGCACCAGCATCTGCCGCACCTGCGCTTGCATTGCCTGGAATTGCCGGGAGTCCATGGTTGCTCCCCTCCGGTTGAGTTAACTGTAGGTTAGGATCGTGGTCGTGCCGGAAAGTTCATTGGGACCGGGGCACAGCGCCTTTTTATGCCTGCGCCGGCGCAAGGCCGGACCGCGAAGCGATGCTATGCTGCCCGCTCGCAAATAGTGCCTGCAGAAATCTGGAGAAAAGGAAACGACATGAGTAAAGCGATGCGGCTGTCCGAAAAGTGGTTCCAGCGTGGCTTGTGGCTGGTGGCGTTCGCGTTTGCGGGCTTTCTGATCGGGCTGGGTGGCAAGGTCGTCGAGAACCTCAATCTCGTCGAGGAACCGCTGACGGTGGAGCAGTTCATCGATCCGCGCCAGGACGCGGCCTCCCATGCGACGCAGAAGGAAGCGTACCAGGTCATGCAGGAAGCCGACGACGCGCTCGAGCAGGCGCGCCAGCGCCACAAAGTCGCCGCCGCCAACAGCCAGACCGCCCGTGAGACATTCGATAACTGGCTGGCAACGCGCCATGCGACGGCGCGCCCGGAGCAGGATACCGAGCTGCTGGCAAGGACGCGCCAGCTCGACCAACTGAAGGCGGCCGAGCGTGAGGCACTGGCGGCTGTCGAGAAGCAGGAGCAGATCCACCTGGACGCGCAGCAGCGGCATGCGGCGGCCATCCAGCAACATGACGCACTCGAGGCTGGCGCCCAGGAGCCATATGCTCGTGCAATACAGCTGCGCGAACTGCGCGTGTTCGGCTACCGCCTGGCGCTGACCCTGCCGCTGCTGCTGGTCGCCGGCTGGCTGTGGCGGCACCAGCGCAAGGGCACCTGGTGGCCGTTCGTGTGGGGTTTCATCTTCTTCGCGCTGTTCGCCTTCTTCGTCGAGCTGGTGCCCTACCTGCCCAGCTATGGCGGATACGTCCGCTACGTGGTCGGCATTCTGATCACCGTGCTGGTCGGCCGGCAGGCCATCCTCTCGCTGCAGCGTTACCTGGAGCGCCAGCGGGCGGCCGAGGCGCTGCCGGATAACCAGCGGCGCGAGAGCCTGAGCCTGGACTACGACGCGGCGCTGACGCGGATGGGCAAGGGCGTGTGCCCTGGCTGCGAGCGGCCGGTGGACCTGAAGGACCCGGCACTCGATTACTGCCCGCATTGCGGCATCGGGCTGTTCAAGCGCTGCGGCGCGTGCGCGACGCGGCGCAATGCGTTCACCCGGTTCTGCTTCTCCTGCGGCACGCCAGGGGAAGTGAACAAGGCGCCGGCGTAGAAGATCCCTCGGGTTCTCGTTGCTGTCAGCCCTGCAATGCCAGCCGTGCGCCAGACGCCGGCACGGTGCGCCGCTGTGCGTCCGCGGCGCCACGCTCGAGCCGGAACACGCCGACCGTCTGCTCCAGCGCCGCCGCCTGCTCCTGCAGCGCACCCGCCGCCGCGGCGGCTTCCTCCACCAGCGCCGCATTCTGCTGCGTGACCTGGTCCATCTGCACGACGGCGTTGTGAATCAGGTCGATGCCGGCGCTTTGCTCGCTGCTGGCCGACATGATCTCCGTCATGATGTCGGCCACCTGCGCCACGCTGGTGACGATCTGCGTCATCGTGGCGCCGGCCTGGTCGACCAGCGCCGAGCCGGCGTCCACGTTCGCCACCGAGCTGTCGATCAGCGCCTTGATTTCCTTGGCCGCCGCGGCCGAGCGCTGCGCCAGGTTGCGCACCTCGCTGGCGACGACGGCGAAGCCGCGGCCTTGTTCACCGGCGCGCGCCGCCTCCACTGCCGCATTGAGCGCCAGGATATTGGTCTGGAACGCGATCCCGTCGATGACGGCGATGATGTCGACGATCTTGCGCGACGAGTCCGTGATGGTGCCCATCGTGTCCACCACCTGGGCCACCAGCTGGCCGCCCTGTCGCGCCACGCTGGAGGCCGAGCCCACCATCTGGTTGGCCTGGCGCGCGTTGTCGGCGTTCTGCCGCACGGTCGCGGTCAGCTCTTCCAGCGAAGAGGCCGTCTCTTCCAGGCTGGCCGCCTGCTGCTCGGTGCGGCGCGACAGGTCCAGATTGCCGTCGGCGATCTCCGCGCTGGCCACCGCGATCGCGCCGCTGCCCGAACGTACCGCGTGCACCGTCACGGCCAACTGGCGCTGCATCGCGTCCAGGCCCTTCAGCAGCGTGCCCATCTCGTCATGACGGCTGGTGTCGATGCTGCGCGCCAGGTCGCCCGCCGACATGGCGTCGAAGTGGCCCAGCGCCTCGCCCAGCGGGCGCATGATGGCGCGCACCAGCACGACGCTGGCCGCCACGATCAGCAGCAGGCCGCCGGCGATGGCGGCGATGGCGAGGGTCTGCACGGTGCCGTACATCGCCTGGCTGGCCTCGAATTCCCGGCGCGATGCTTCCAGCTGGTAGGCGTCGAGCTTGTCCGAGCTGTCGCTGAATGCCGTGTACAGCTTCTGCATGTCCTTCATCGCCAGCTGGTCGATGCGCGCGGCGTCGTTGGCACGCAGTGCCGCCGCCATCGGCCGCAGCCCCTGTTCGACCAGCGCCTTGCGCGCCTGCGACACCACGTCGGCCAGCGCCTGTTCCGCCGGGCCTTGCGGCAGCGCCAGGTAGCGTTGCCAGGCGGCGTCGGATTTCTGCAGGAATTCGTCGGAACGGGTTAGTACTTTTTCCAGGTCCGGCGAGTCCGGGTGGAACACGCCGCGGTCCTGCACCAGGCGCGCGCGGCTCAGGTGGTTCTTCGCTTCGGCAATCGCCATCGAGGATGCCAGCTGGTCGCTGTAGGTGTCTTCCAGCGAGGCGTTGACGGAGCGGATGCCGTAGAGGCCCACGGCGCCGGTCAGGACGATGAGCAGGCCAAGAATGGCCATCGTGGCGAGCAGGCGGGTACGAATCGATAAGCGAGACAGCATGCGAAAGTTCCGGTTGGGCGGGGCCGTGGCGGCCCGGGCGCGTGATTGGGGGCGACGCGTAGGGCATCGCAACGAGTGCGCTGGGATCGGGCGCGGATGGCGCTGGAAGCGCCCGCGCGGCAGGGGCGCAGGCAGCAGGGCGGGCGAGGGATTGGGGCCGCCGCTGGTTCCGTAGCTCAGCCGTTAGAGTAACAGCTCTATTGTTTTAAGGCAATAACAAAGTGATTTCCGGTCGCTCGTGGGTGCCGAGAAAAGCGAGCGACCGTGCGGAAAATTGAATAAAGAATCAGTAAGTTAATCGACCGACAGCTTACTTTCCGTTATATGTGACGCGGTAGATGCGGCCCGCATGGTCGTCCGAGACCAGCATCGAACCGTCGGCCAGCACGGCAATGTCCACCGGCCGGCCGCTGACGTCGTCGCCCTGCAGGAAACCGTCGATGAAGTCCGTCGTCGTCACTTCCTGGTTGCCGTGCAGCGTGACGAGGACGACCTTGTAGCCGATCTTCTGCGTGCGGTTCCAGGAGCCGTGTTCGGCCACGAACACCTGGTTGCGGTACTGCGCCGGGAACTGCGTGCCGGTGTAGAAGGCCAGGCCCAGCGGCGCCACGTGCGGTCCCAGCTTCGCCACCGGCGGCACGTAGGCCGCGCAGCTGCCGGCCTTGCCGTACTTGGGATCGGGGAACACGCCGCCGTGGCAGTAAGGGAAGCCGAAATGCAGGCCTTTCTTCGGCGCCACGTTCAGTTCGCAGGACGGCGTGTTGTCGCCCATCTCGTCCGGGCCGTTATCGGTAAACCACAGTTCCTTCGTCAGCGGATGGAACGCGAAGCCGACCGTGTTGCGGATGCCGCCGGCGTAGGCTTCCCAGCCCGAACCGTCGGGGTTCATGCGCCAGATCTTCGAGTAAGCCTGGTCTTCCTTGTCGCAGGTATTGCAGGGCGAGCCGACCGGGATGTACAGCTTGCCGTCCGGTCCCGCCTTGATGACCTTCTCGCCGTGCCATTTGTCGTCCGGCAGGTCATCCTTGACGACCTTGTAGGCCGGCTTGTTGGCGTAGCTGCGGTCGATGTCGTCGAAGCGGATCACGCGGCCGATCTCCGCCACGTACAGCGCGCCGTTCAGCAGGGTCACGCCGATCGGGTTGTTCAGGCCTGTGGCGATCGTCACCACCTTGTCGGCCACGCCGTCGCGATCGGCGTCCACCAGCGCGTACACCTTGCCGGCCTTGCGCGAGCCGACGTAGACGATGCCGCTGCTCGACACGGCCAGCGAGCGGGCCGATTCGACCCCCTCGGCGTAGACGGCGATCGTGAAGCCTTTCGGCAGGGTCAGGCGGGACAGGGCGGCGTCCCTGCCGGGTGCTGGCTGGCTTGGCGCAGCGGCCGGCCGGCGCGCGCCAGGCTCGATATAGGCCGCCAGCTGGTCGATCTGCGCGCGCGACAGCGTCTGCGACCACGCGGGCATGCCCTTGTCCGGCACGCCCTGGGCGATCAGCTTGACCAGGTTGGCGCGGGTCGGCTGGCCGTGCAGCCACTGCTTGTCCACCAGGCTCGGGCCGGCCGCGCCTTCCAGGTTGGCGCCATGGCACTGCGCGCAGTGGGCCTGGTACAGGCGGGTGGCATCGGTCGTGGCGGGGGCGGCGTGGCTGGCGCTCGCGCACAGGGCGAGGGTGGCGGCGAGGATGGGTTTCATGGAGGCTCCGGCGGTTGGCTATGCCGGTATGATAAGTGTTAACCCGAGGCGACAGGCTCTCTTGTGCGAGTCGTGGACTCGCACAAGAGAGCCTGTCCCCGGTGCCTCACGCGCTACCGGCCATCAGCTGCGCGATCTGTGCCAGCGTCGGCGGCGTAGCCCCGGCGCCCAGGCATGCGGCGGCGCCGGCCGCCACCGCGCATTGCAGGTGCTGCAGCGGCGTGCGGCCCGGTTCACGCAGCAGGCTGTGGACGAAGGCGGCGATGCTGGCGTCGCCCGCGCCCACCGTGTCCGCCACCGCCACCACGGGTGCCGGCATGTGCCAGGACTCGTCACCCATGTGCAGCGACGCGCCTTCGGCACCGCGCGTGTACAGGTAGCGCGCGGCCGGGTTGAAGCTGCGCAGCCGTTCGAACGCGGCCGCCGTATCGGCATGGCGGAACAGCCCCACCAGGTCTTCCTCCGACACCTTGACCACGTCCGCCAGCGCCGTCATCGCCTGCAGCGTGGCGTCGTAGCGCTCGTCCATCAGCTGGCGATAGTTCGGGTCATAACTGATCCCGATGCCGGCCTCCTTCGCCTGGCGCGCCAGCGCGAGCAGCTTGCCGGCTAGCGGCTCGCGTGCCAGGCTGATGCCGCCGAAGTGCAGCCAGCGGCAGTGCGCCTGCCAGCCGGCCGGCAGCCGGGCCGCGTCGAAATGCAGGTCGGCGCTGTCGTCGCCGACAAAAAAGTAGGCGGGCGGGTCGAGCCGGTGCACGACCGCCAGCAGCGGGGCCTTGTCGAGGCGCTGCGTGAAGCGGGTATCCAGGCCGGCCGCCTCGGTGGCGCGCCACAGCGCGTCGCCGAACACGTCGCGGCTGATGGCGCCGGCGAAGGCGCTGGGCAGGCCCAGGCGCGCCATCGTGCGTGCCACGTTCCACGTCGAGCCGCCCGTCACGCTGAGCCAGCGCTGCTGCGTCGGATCGGCAACGATCAGGTCGGTCAGGGCTTCGCCGGCCGCCACGAATTCCGGGTAGTCCATCGGTCAGTCCTCCAGCACGTTCAGCACTTCGTAGCAGGCGCCCATGGTGTGATAGTCCACCTTGCCGGCCGGGCTTTTCTCGTCGGTCAGCTTGCGGTTGTCGGCGGCGAGGATGCGGTACCACGCGCCATGCTGGTGGTCGACGAAATGCTCCCAGCTGTAGGCCCACAGCCGGTCGTACCAGTCCCAGAAGCGCGCCTCGCCGGTGCGGGCGCCCAGCAGCGCGGCGGCGGCCAGGCTTTCGGCCTGCACCCAGAAGTATTTGTGGCCGTCGCAGATGCTGCCGTCCGGCCCGAAGCCGTAATGGATGCCGCCGTGCTGGCGGTCCCAGGCCTTGTCCAGCGCCGCGTCGAAGAAGTGGATCGCGCGCGGCAGCAGCCAGTCGGACGGTCCGGCCAGGTGAGCCTGGTGGCGCTCCAGGATCAGCAGCAGCTTGGCCCATTCGGTCAGGTGGCCCGGCTGGTAGCCCCAGGGGCGGAAGATGTTGCTGCTGTCGTGGCGGTTGTAGTCCGGATCGACCGACCAGTCGGCGCGATAGTGCTCCCACACCAGGTCGTCCGCCAGCGCGGCCTGGCGCAGCGCGATGTTGCGCGCCAGCGTCTCGGCGCGGTGCAGGTAGCGCGTCTCGCCGGTTGCTTCGAACGCGGCGATCAGCGCCTCGCAGGCATGCATGTTGGCGTTCTGGCCGCGGTAGCCCGAGACCTGCCAGTCGGCGCTGGCCTCGTCCGCGTACAGCCCGTGCGCCGGCTCCCAGAAATGGCGCTCCATCAGTTCGAACGTTTCGGCCACATGCGCGCGCGCATCGAGCTCGCCCGCCATCAGCGCGTGCGCGTAGGCGAGCAGCACGAAGGCCAGGCCGTAGCAGTGGTTGGTCGCGTCGGTGACGGTCTTGCCGCCGTCCCGCCATTGCAGCTCCCAGGCATAGCCGCCGGTGGCGCTGTTGCGGTGCACGTCGCGCAGGAAGGCCAGGCCATGGCGCAGGCGCTGGCGGTCGGCCTCCTCGCCGAACTGGCGCCACGCCATCGCGTAGTTGAAGATGAAGCGCGTGCTGCTGACGAGGTGGCGCGTGTGCGCGTCGTAGACGGCGCCGTCGTCCTTGTAGAAGTGATAGAAGCCGCCGCTCGGGTCCACCGAGCGGGGATCGTAGAAATTGCGGGTGTCGCGGATATGCCGCAACAGGGTTTCACGTGCATGGAAATCTGGTAACATGAATTTTCCGTTTGAGAGATGAGTGACGCTGGCAGGCGCCACGTGATGGCCTGCTTCCAGGCGTAAGCGGTCCCTGTGCGGCACGCTTCCGAGTCGCGTGTCGCATCGAGTTCCCTGCATTGAAAAGCGGTAGTCGTGATCGTCGTGCCGGGCCTCCTAGCACACGGTGCTGGCGCGTACCACCAGCTCCACCGGCGAGACCTGCTCTTCGATCGCGCCATGGCGGCCGTTCAGCAGCAGCTCGACGCCCATCGCTCCCAACTCCTTCTTGTTGATCCGCAGCGTCGTCAGCGGCCGGTGCCCCAGCACGGCTGTCGAGATGTCGTCGAAGCCCACGATGGAAATATCGTGCGGCACCTTCAGGCCCTTGGCCAGGCAGCAGCGCATTGCCACCAGCGCGGCGCTGTCGTTGTAGCAGAACAGCGCGTCCGGCGGCTTCGGCAGCGCGAGCAGGCTTTCCGTCGCTTCCCACGCGCCCGTTTCCAGGTCCACGCCGTCCGGCATGATCGCCTCCAGGCGCGGGTCGGCCAGGATGCCCGCGTCGAACAGCGCCTGCCGGTAGCCGCGCGCGCGTTCGCGGATGCTGTAGTGGCTGAGCGAGCCGCAGATCAGGCCCACCCGTTCGCGGCCCCGTTCGATCAGGTGTTTCGCGGCCAGGTAGCCGCCCATCATATTGTCCGGATTGACGGAGCTGTAGCCGCGCAGCTTCATGTCGATCAACACGATCGGCTTGCCCGTGCCGCGCAGCGCGGTCAGCAGCTCGGGCTCGAAGAAGCCGGCGCAGACGATGCCGTCCGGCGCGTGGATGCGCAGCTGGTCGGCCAGCCCGTCGGCCGGACCGACGGCCATGAACGACAGCACGATGCCCTGCTTGCGGCAGGCTTCCTCCGCGCCATGCAGCACGGGCGAGTAGAACGGGCTGCTGGCGGCGGTGTTGTGCTGGCGATGCAGCAGGAACGTCAGGCGGCGCAGCCGCTTCGGGCGCAGCTTGCAGAAATCGTAGCCCAGGTCGCGCGCCGTGTTCAGCACCATCTGGCGCGTCGACTCCGTCAATCCGGGCTCGTTCTTCAGGGCGCGCGAGATGGTGCCGGCCGAGACGCCCGCGACCCGGGCGATGTCGCGGATCGTCACCGCGCCGCTGGCCGCCGTCATGGACGCACCCCTGCGTGAAGCTTGCACATGGATCTCCTCCGTTGTTGTCCGAACAGCATCTTGTTATGGTCGGCCACGACGTGGCGGCCGCCAATATTGTGCCCACAGTCTGGCATGGCGCCCGCGCCATGGTCAAACCCCCGGCGCCGTTTCCCGAAAAGTTTAGTCCGATTTACTAAACATGGGCGGGGAGGCAGCGCGCGGCACCGCATGGGCGGGCGCCGGCCAGTGACGGCTTGTTTAGTGAACGAAGCTAAACTCGCGCCTAAAAAAGCGGCAGGGTTTGACCCGCCCGGCGGCGCCCATGCAGAATCGTCGCACAACAAGGTCCGCATTCCCGCGGACCACCAAGGAGACGAACATGGATCATTCCACCCCCGCGCGGCTGCACCAGCCGCCGGCCCCGGCGCGTGCCGCCCTGCAGCCTTCTCTAAATCAGTCGCATACGGTCCCGCTGATCGTCATCACGATCCTGTTCTTCATGTGGGGCCTGCTGACCTCCCTGAACGACGTGCTGATCCCGCACCTGAAGGGCATCTATACGCTCAACTACGTGCAGGCGATGCTGGTGCAGTTCTGCTTCTTCGGTGCCTACTTCATCGTCTCGCTGCCGGCCGGGATGCTGATCCGCCGCATCGGCTACAAGCGCGGCGCCGTCACGGGCCTGGTCGTCGCCGCCGCCGGCTGCGCGCTGTTCTACCCGGCGGCGAACAGCGGCTACGGCCTGTTCCTGTTCGCGTTCTTCGTGCTCGCTTCCGGCATCACCGTGCTGCAGGTGGCAGCCAACCCGTTCGTGACGGTACTGGGGCCGCCGGCCCAGGCGTCGAGCCGCCTGACCCTGACACAGGCCTTCAACTCGCTCGGCACGACGATCGCGCCGGCGCTGGGCGGCATGCTGATCCTGGCGCAGGTGCCGGGTGCCGTCGCCAGCCGTGCCAACGAGGCGGCCGCCGTGCAGGGACCCTACCTGGCGCTGGCCGGCGCGCTGTTGCTGCTGGCCGTGCTGTTCGCCGTCGTGCGCCTGCCCTCGATCACGCATGACGACGGCCTGCCGGAACTGCCGGGCCAGGCCCGCACTTCGGTGCTGAAGCAGCGCCATCTGCTGCTGGGCGCCATCGGCATCTTCCTGTACGTCGGCGCGGAGGTGAGCATCGGCAGCTTCCTGATCAATTTCCTGGGCGAGGACCGCATCGCCGGGCTGTCGCACGCGGCCGCCGCCAACTACGTCAGCTGGTACTGGGGTGGCGCCATGGTGGGCCGCTTCGTCGGTTTCGCCGTCATGCGCCACGTCAGCCCGGGCAAGGCGCTGGCGTTCAACGCCACGGCCACGATCGTGCTGGTGCTGCTGGCGGTATTCGGGCAGGGCACGCTCGCGATGTGGGCGCTGATCGCCGTCGGCCTGTTCAACTCCATCATGTTCCCCACCATCTTCAGCATGGCGCTGCACAAGCTGGGCGCGCAGACGGGGCAGGGCTCCGGCATCCTGTGCATGGCCATCGTCGGCGGTGCCATCGTGCCGTTCGTGCAGGGCTTCCTGGCCGATGCCATCGGCCTGCAGCTGTCGTTCCTGGTGCCGGCCGCCTGCTACCTGTTCATCCTGTACTTCGGCGTGCGCTATGCCGGCATGTACATCGACGAGATCAAGGCGGTATGAGGACGCCGTTGAAATCGACGGCGCGCATCGCCCTGCTGGCGCTGGCGGCCTGGCCGGCGCTGGCTGCCGTGGCCGACGCCGGCGGCGCCCCCGCCCAGCGGCCGTGGCTGGACCGTTCACTCGATCCGGACCGGCGTGCGGCGCTGGCGCTGCAGGCCATGACGCAACAGGAAAAGCTGAACTGGGCCTACGGCTACTTCGGTGCCGACCACGCGGCCAGCAAGAGCAGGAAGATCGCGGCGGCGCTGCCGTTCTCGGCAGGCTACATTCCCGGCATCGCGCGCCTGGGCCTGCCGGCCCTGTTCGAAACGGATGCCGGCATCGGCGTGGCGACGCAGTACACGACGACGCCGCGCGAGCGCACCGCGCTGCCGGCCGGGATCGCGACGGCCGCCACGTGGAACCGCCAGCTGGCCTACGAGGGCGGGCGCATGATCGGCGCCGAGGCGCGCGCTTCCGGCTTCAACGTGATGCTGGCGGGCGGCGTCAACCTGCTGCGCGAGCCGCGCAACGGCCGCAACTTCGAATACGCCGGCGAAGACCCGCTGCACGCGGGGCTGATGGTGGCCGCGCAGGTCAAGGGCATCGAGTCGAACCATGTCATCGCGACCCTGAAGCACTTCGCCCTGAACGCGCAGGAGACGGGCCGCTTCCAGCTGGACGCCCGCATCGATCCGGCTGCCGCCCGCATGTCCGACCTGCTGGCGTTCCAGATCGCGCTGGAGCACTCCGATGCCGGTTCGTTCATGTGCGCCTACAACCGCGTCAACGGGCCATACGCCTGCGAGAGCCCCTGGCTGCTGGACGAAGTGCTCAAGCGCGACTGGGGCTTCAAGGGCTACGTGATGTCCGACTGGGGCGCTACCCACAGCACGGTGCCGGCCGCCAACGCGGGCCTGGACCAGCAGTCCGGGGGCGAATTCGACAAGTCCAACTACTTCGGTGCCGCGCTGGCGGAAGCGGTGGAGAACGGCCATGTGCCGGCGCGCCGCCTGGACGACCTGGCGCTGCGCGTGCTGCGCACCATGTTCGCCAAGGGTGTCGTCGACCATCCGGTCAAGGAAGGCGGTGCCATCGATTTCGATGCGCACGCCCGCGTCACCCAGGCCGATGCGGAAGAGGGCATCGTGCTCCTGAAAAACGCCGACCGGCTGCTGCCGCTGCGGCCCGGCATGAAGATCGCCATCGTCGGCGGTCATGCCGACAGGGGCGTGCTGGCCGGCGGCGGCTCGTCGCTGGTCTACCCGATCGGTGGCAACGCCGTGCCCGGCCTGCTGCCGGCCACCTGGCCCGGTCCCGTCATGTACTACCCGTCTTCGCCGCTGAAGGCGATGCAGGCGCGCGCCGGCACCGGCTCGGTGACGTACGACGACGGCACCGAACCCGCCCGTGCCGCAAGCGTGGCGGCGAACGCGGACGTGGTGCTGGTGTTCGCCACGCAGTGGGTGGGCGAGGCCCTCGATGCCAACTCGCTGGCGCTGCCGGACCGGCAGGACGAACTGATCGCCGCGGTCGCCGCGGCCAATCCGCGCACCGCCGTCGTGCTGGAAAACAGCGGCCCGGTGCTGATGCCGTGGCTGGACCGCGTGGCCGGCGTCGTCGAGGCCTGGTACCCCGGCACGCGCGGCGGCGAGGCCATCGCCCGCGTGCTGTTCGGCGAGGTCAATCCGTCCGGCCGCCTGCCCGCTACCTTCCCGCAGTCGGAACAGCAGCTGCCGCGGCCCCGCCTGGACGGCGACCCCGCCCAGCCCGACCGGCGCTTCGCGGTCGACTACCACGAGGGTGCGGCGGTGGGCTACAAGTGGTTCGACCTGAAGGGTCACCAGCCGCTGTTCCCGTTCGGCTACGGCCTGTCGTACACGAGCTTCGGCTACAGCGGCCTGGCCGCGCGCGTGGTCGACGGCAAGGTGCGCGTGCGCTTCCAGGTCGCGAACACGGGCCAGCTGGCGGGCAAGGACGTGCCGCAGCTGTATGTCGCCCCGGTCCGCGCCCGCTGGGAAGCACCGAAGCGGCTGGCCGGCTGGGACAAGGTGGACCTGGCACCCGGCGCCACGCGCGACGTCGAGCTGACGATCGACCCGCGCCTGTTCGGCACCATCCGCGGCAACGCCAAGACCTGGAAAATAGCGGGCGGCGCCTACAAGGTGCTGCTGGCCCGCCATGCCGGCGACCCGCGGCCGCAAACCGTCACGATCAACCTGCCAGCCACGGTGCTTGACCTGGCCGGCCAACCTCTAACAACCAACAAGGGACAACCATGAAACGAATGATCACGCTGGCGGCCAGCCTCTTCCTGATGCACGCACTGCCGCCGCAAGCCGCCGCTGCCGGCAAGCCGGCCTTCGTCAAGGTCGACAAGACGCACTTCGTCCGTGGCGGCCAGCGCTACTACATCGCCGGCGCCAACTTCTGGTACGGCGCCTACCTGGGCGCGGCCGGCAAGGTGGGCGACCGCGCGCGCCTCGTCAAGGAGCTCGACACGATGAAGGCCGTCGGCATCAACAATGTGAGGGTGCTGGCCGTGTCCGAGAAAACCGACATGCCGAGCGCGGTGCGGCCGGCTACCACGGCGGCGCCGGGACAGTACGACGAGGACCTGCTGGCGGGCCTGGACTACCTGCTGGCCGAACTGGCGAAGCGCGACATGACGGCGGTGATCTACCTGAACAACTTCTGGCAATGGTCGGGCGGCATGACGCAGTACCTGAACTGGTTCGAAGGCAGCCAGGCGCTCGACCCGAACGTCACCAAGGACTACGAGGACTTCATGGCCAAGACGGTGCGCTTCTACCGCAACGACAAGGCGCAGCAGGAATACCGCAACGTGATCCGCAAGATCGTCCAGCGCGTCAACACGATCACCGGCAAGCGCTATGTGGACGACGCCACCGTGATGGCCTGGCAGCTGGCCAACGAGCCGCGTCCGGGCAATGCCAAGGCGACGCCGGAAGAAAAACAGGTCTATATCGACTGGATCGCGGGCACCGCCGCCTACATCCACGGCCTGGATGCCAATCACCTCGTCAGCAGCGGTAGCGAAGGGCTGGCCGGTTCGGCGCAGGACGGCGACCTGTTCATGCAGGCGCACCGCACCAAACACATCGACTACCTGACCTATCACCTGTGGCCGAAGAACTGGGGCTGGATCGACTCGAAGAACGTGGCCGCCACGTGGGACGGCGCCCTGGAAAAGAGCCGGCATTACCTGAACGTGCACATCGACTACGCGCAGAAGGTCGGCAAGCCGATCGTGCTGGAGGAATTCGGCATGGACCGCGATGGCGCCTCGTTCGACATCAAGGCAGCCACCACCGTGCGCGACCGCTTCTACCGTGAGGTCTTCGACGTGGTGACCACGCGCGCCGCCAAGGGCGACCCGATCGCCGGCTTCAACTTCTGGGCCTGGGGCGGCGCCGGGCGCGCGGCCAATCCCGACTACTGGTGGAAGGAAGGCAACGACCTGATGGGCGATCCGCCGCAGGAAGAGCAGGGCCTGTACTCCGTGTTCGACAGCGACGCCAGCACCATCGCGCTGATCCGCGAAACGGCCACGAAGCTCAAACGCCTGGAGCGCAAATGACGAAGGTCCTGACGGCGACGGCGCTGCTGCTGGCGGCCGGCGCTGCCCACGCGCAGAAATTCGAGGGCCTGGCCGACACGCCCCAGATGGGCTGGAACAGCTGGAACAAGTTCGGCTGCGAGATCAACGAACAGCTGATCCGCGAGACGGCCGATGCGATGGTGGCCCTGGGTATGAAGGAAGCCGGCTACCGGTACATCAACATCGACGACTGCTGGCACGGCCAGCGCGACAAGGACGGCACGATCCAGGCCGACCCGGCGCGCTTCCCATCCGGGATCAAGGCGCTGGCGGACTACGTGCATGCGCGCGGCCTGAAACTGGGCCTGTACTCCGATGCCGGCGCCACCACCTGCGGCGGCCGGCCCGGCAGCCGCGGCCACGAGTACCAGGATGCCCGTACCTACGCGGCCTGGGGCGTCGACTACGTCAAGTACGACTGGTGCGACACCAAGGGGCTGAACGCGGAGGGCGCGTACACGACGATGCGCGACGCCCTGCGCGCGGCGGGCCGGCCGATCCTGCTGTCGATCTGCGAGTGGGGCGACAACAAGCCGTGGGACTGGGCGCGCGACGTCGGGCATTCCTGGCGCACGACCGGCGACATCTACGCATGCTGGGACTGCGAGGTGTCGCTGGGCTCCTGGTCCACGTTCGGCGTGATGAAGATCGTCGACAAGTCGCTGGCGCTGCGCAAGTACGCGGGCCCCGGCCACTGGAACGACCTCGACATGCTGGAGGTGGGCAACGGCCTGACCCCGGAGGAAGACCGCTCGCACTTCTCGCTGTGGGCCATGCTGGCGTCGCCGCTCATTTCCGGCAACGATCTGCGCAAGATGCCCGAGGCGGTGCGCAAGGTGCTGACCAACAAGGACGTCATCGCCGTCAACCAGGACAAGTTGGGCGTGCAGGCGCTGCGCATGCTCACCGACGGACCGCTGGAAGTGTGGATCAAGCCCCTGGCCGGCGACGACTGGGCCGTGCTGTTCCTGAACCGCGGCGAACAGGCGCTCGAGCGCAGCTACGACTGGCACAAGCAGCCGCTGTCCGACGACCTGTCGAAGCGTTCGGCGGACCTCAAAAAAGCCGCGTACCGCTGGACAGACCTGTGGCAGCGGAACACGGGCGACACCGCCCGGCCGCTCACCCTGAAGCTGGCGCCGCACAGTGTGACGATGCTGCGCCTGACGCCGCGCGGCGCGTTATGATAACGTTTTCAGAAAACGGGAGACAGGCATGCGGATGAAGGGATGGGCGTTGGCGGCGGTGACCTTGTGCGCCGCCGGGATGGCATGGGCCGATACGGCAGCGGGCCAGGTGCGCCAGTGCGCCAACGTGGTGGAGCCGCGCAGTGTGGAGTATCCGTGGATGTCCATCGAGCGCTGGCACCAGCTCAACCGGGACAAGACGGCGCTGGCGGCCAAGGGCAATGTGGACGTGCTGTTCCTGGGCGATTCGATCACGGAAGGGTGGCCGAAAGCCGAGTGGGACAGCCACTTCGGCTCGTACCGCGCGGCCAACTTCGGCATCGGCGGCGATCACACGGGCAACGTGCTGTGGCGCCTGCAGAACGGCGGCATGGACAAGCTGCGCCCGAAAGTGGTCGTGCTGCTAATCGGCACCAACAACTTCGGCCTGTGCGGCGAGGCGCCCGAGCAGGTCTTCCATGGCATCAGCTCCGTCGTCGCGTCGCTGCGCCAGCTCTATCCCGATGCGAAGATCCTGCTGAACGCGGTGCTGCCGGTGGAGTCGAAGCCGGACCATCCGCGCCGCTCGAACGTGGCGAAGCTCAATCGCGACGTGGCCCGGCTGGACGACGGCAAGGACGTGTTGTTCCGCGACTACGGCCCCCTGTTCGTGCAGGCGGACGGCACGATTTCGCCGGCCATCATGCCGGACTACCTGCACCTGTCCGAACAGGGCTACCGGATCTGGGGGAACGCGCTGCGGCCCGATATCGCCCGGCTGCTCAAATAAGGGAAGGCGATGCGCCCGATACCGCATCGACTGAACGCGGCCCTGGCCGCGTTTTTTTGTCTGGGCGCCTGCCTGGACGCCGCGACCGCGACCGAGACGGTGCCCGCCGGCGACGCTCGCGTGGCGCGCATGGGCCGCATGGCCGACACCGCCGATGGGGCCGTGCGTTTCGCCTATCCGGGCGTCAGCTTGTTCCTGCGCTTCGAGGGCAGGACGCTGGCGCTGGACGCGGCCAGCACGGGCGAGAAAAGCTGGCTGGACGTGATCGTCGACGGCACCGTACGCACGCTGCACGTGGCGCCTGAAGGCGCTCGCCACGTGCTGGTCGATGCGGCGCAACCCGGACTGCACACGGTACAGGTCCTGCACCGCTCGGAGACGTGGCACGGCACGGTGACGCTGCGCGGCTTCACGACGGACGGCCGGTTCGCGCCGGCGCCGTCATTGCCCGCGCGACGCCTGATGTTCCTGGGCGACTCGGTCACCTGCGGCGAAGCGCTGGAGCGCTCGCCGCCCGGGCCGAAACAGCCCGTCTGGTGGAATCCGCGCCTGTCGTACGGCATGCTGGCGGGCGCCGCGCTGCGAGCGCAGGTGCACCTGGTTTGCCACGGCGGCCGGGGCCTGGTGCGCAGCTGGAACGGCCGCACCGACGAGTTCAACCTGGCGCGCCTGTACGAGCTGGCGCTCGCCGATCCGGCCCGGCCGGAGCCCTGGGACCAGCGCCGCTATGCGCCGGACCTGATCGTCAGCGCGATCGGCACCAACGACTTCAATCAGGGCATTCCGGAACGAGCGGCTTACGTTGGCGAGTACGTGGCGCTGGTGCGCACGCTGTTGCGCGACCATCCGCGCGCGCGCATCGTGCTGACGGAAGGCGCGATCCTGGACGGCGAGAAGAAGACGGCCTTGCGCGCTTATATCGACGAGACCATCCGCCGGGTCGGCGACGCGCGGGTAAGCAGCGCCGTCTCGCGCCACTATCCCGGCGATGCCGTGGACGCCCACCCGACCCGGGCGCAGCACGCGGCGATGGCGGCGGACCTGGTACCGCAGTTGCGGGCGGCAATGGGGTGGTAGCGCGGGTCTTTCCATGCGTGCTGAAACCCAAGGGGACGGGCACCGGACGGCGGGCCTTCGCCCGCGGTCCGGTGCCCGTCCCCGGTGTCAACGTTCAGTACTCGGCGCCCACCCGGAACCCGAACATGCGCGGCTCCACGTAATACGCCTTCATGAAGCCGCCGAACACGGATTCCCGCGCCTGCGCGGCGTGCTTGTCCGCCAGGTTGCGCACGTACAGCTCGGCGTGCCACTTGTCGTTCGGGGTGTCGAGCCGCACCGAGGCATCCGTCAGGGCGTACGCTTTCTGGTAGCGGCCGACCACGTCGAACTCCGAGTTGCGCAGGTCGAAGTAGGCCTTGTCGCGCCAGTTCACCTTCACGTACGGCGTGATGCGGTAGCCGTTGTCCAGCGCGAACTCCTGCGAGAACGACAGGTTGACCTGGTACTTCGGCGTGTTCGGCAGGTGGTTGCCGTCGATGTTGTACAGGCGGCGGCCCTGCAGTGCCTTGTCCGGGCCCGTGTAGGCCGGCGGGCAGGGCGTCTGGCCCAGTTCCACCCGGATGTCGCACTGGTAGTCGTCGGAGAATTCGCGGAAGTCATGCACGTCGGTGTTGATGTACGCGAAGCCGCCGCCGAAGCGGGCGCCGCGCCATGGCCGGTAGTCCCATTCCAGTTCCAGGCCCGGGATGTCCACCTTGCCCACGTTGATGGTGCGCCAGGCTTCGTACACGTCGCACTTGGGCTGGTCGCTCGGGCAGGGCAGGCCATTGTCCGGGATGATCTGGTTGATGAAGTAGGTGCCGGTCAGCTGCATGTCCTTGTACTTCATCCAGAACGCCGTGGCCGACAGCGACAGGCGGTTGTCGAGGAACTTGCCCTTGTAGCCCAGTTCGAAGTTCGTCACCTGTTCCGGACCGTACGGCAGGAACGTCACCACGCCCGGCTTGCCGTCGGCGCACTTGTGGTAGTTGCAGCTGTCGGTCTTGTCGGCGAAGCCGCCGGCCTTGTAGCCCGTCGAGACGGAGGCATAGGCCATCTGGTTCGGCGTCATCTGCTTCTGCAGGCCCACGCGCCACGTCACCTTGCGCCAGGTTTCCTTGTGGTCGTTCGAGGTCGGCGCACCGTACAGGCGGTAGGCGGCGACGCTGCCGCCCATCGCATCCGTTAGGTCGGTGCCGTTATGGACATGGAAGCCGGGCGTGCCGGGCGTGCCCTGGCTGTACAGGCCATTGTAGTAGGCCGGGTCGCCCTTCCAGTTGGCGCCGTACACTTCGCCGCCCTTGTCCTCCTTGCTGTCGATGCTGTAGCGGGCGCCCAGGGTGCCGGTCCAGGTGGGCATGAACTTCCAGTCGGCCTGCGCGAACGCGGCCTTGGCATCGACCTGGCGGTTGGGCTGGTGGTACAGCACCGAGCCGACGTCGCCGTACGGCTTCTGGATCGTGTTGGTCATCTCGTAGTCGATGCGGTTACGTTCGTGCATCCAGAACAGGCCGGCGACGTACTGCACATTGCCCAGCGTTTGCTTCAGCTGCGCCTCGTGCACGGTGGACAGGTAGCGCGACGACAGCGTGCGGTGGAACGAGTCCGTCAGCGGCCAGGTACCCCAGTTGCCGTCCGGCGTGTTGGGGTAGGCGCCGTTGATCTGGAACGGTGCCGCGTGCTGCATGCCCATGTCGTCGTCGGTGATCTCGGAACGCTTCTGGTCCGCCACCTGGAACGTGTAGTCGAACGTGGTGGTCGGATTGACGGTCCACGACAGGCCGGTGCGCAAGGTGCGGATCTGCATGTCCACCTCGCCCGGCACGTTGACCAGCAGGTCCCACTTGCCGGTGCCGGGGGCGCAGGCGTAGCGCGTGCCGGCCGAGGCGTCGCAGTCGCGGAACGGCGCGCCGCCGGCGCCGTTGTCCTGGAAGTGCTCGTAGGCGGCCTTGAAGGTCAGGTCGTCGCTGATCTTGTACAGCGCGGACAGCCGCGCGGCCCATTGGTCCTGGTTGGTGTAGTACTTGTCCTTGCCGATCACCTTGTTGAAGCGCTGGTCGACGTCCGGCTTGCCGTCCGGGACCCAGCCCAGTTGCGGCGCGTTCGCTTCCGACAGGTCACGCATCTGGTTGGCGTAGCCGTCGCGCGTGACTTTCATGAAGGTGCCGCGCAGGGCCAGCTTGTCGTTGACCTTGACGTTCTGCACCAGCGAGACCTGCTTCTTGCGGTAGTTGCCGATGTCGATGTCGGCCTTGCCGTAGTTGCCCGAGAAGTCAGGCTTGGCGGCGATCACGTTGACGCTGCCGCCGGTGGAGTTGCGGCCGAACAGCGTGCCCTGCGGACCGCGCAGCACCTCGACCTGGTCGACGTCGAACATCAGCGCCTGCGCGCCTTGCGGCCGTGGCGAGTACATGCCGTCGACGTGGAAGCCCACCGCCGGGTCGCCCGTCTCCGTGAAATTGGTGGACGTGATGCCGCGGATGGTGATCTGCACGGCCGAGTCGAGGCCCGTGTTCTGGATGACGACGTTGGGGATCTCGCCGGCCAGGTCCTTCAGGCTGGTGGCGCCCTTGCGCGTCAGCTGGTCCTGGCTGAAGGCGGACACCGCCAGCGGGGTTTTCAGCAACGACGTCGAATAGCGCGTCGCGGTGACCTTCACTTCCGGGATCTGGTCGGCGCTCGATACGGTGCTGCCGGGCGCGCCGGAGGCGCCGGCCGTCACGTTGCTGTCGCCTGCAGGTTCGGCCTGGGTTGGAACTTGAGCATGGGCGGGCAGCGCGGCCAGGGCGCAGGCGCTGGCCACGGCCAGGCTCATCAAGGTTCTCTTGGTGGGATGCATGTCGTCTCCTCGTTTGGAATGTGGGCCGCTGGCGGGCCCCTCTGTCAGCCGGGGCAGTATTGCATTCCGAAAAACACGAGGGCAAGCGATTCGCCGAATCGCGTCGCAGTTTAACCAGTTTTACTAAACACGCTTTGGCGCCGGCGTTTCGGTGCCGAACGCACGCGGCAAAGCCGCTGCCCGCGCGGCGCGGTCGGAGTTGCGCGACAACGGCCGCCTGGCGCGCACCGGCGTCGTCCGAACCGCGTTTTTTGCAGTTCGTCGCAAATTTCGTGGCACCACGCAGCGGCTTGGATATGATGCGACCATCGAATAATCTGTGCCGGACCCAAGGAGCTGCCATGAACCATTCCATCCACCCCGTCGCGCTGATTCACACGCTGTTCCTCAGCCTGTTGTGCCTGTTTCCAGGACTGGGCCGGGCCGAGGAGGGCACCGAAACCCGTCCCGTCGACGCCCGGGTCGAGCGCGTCAAGCTGGACGGCGTGATCGACCTGCGCATCCGCCAGGGCAACGTGGCTTCGCTGAAGATCAGCGGCGACCGGCGCTACCTCGACAAGGTAACGTGCGTGCAGTCGGGCGACACGCTGGAGCTGGACACGGACATCCAGGGCGCCCGGCTGGGCCGGCCGTCGCTGCGCGCCGACCTGGTACTGCCGCGGCTGCGCGAACTGGTGTCGGAGGGGTTGGGAGCTTCCGAGATTTCCGGCTTCACGGGCGACGACCTGGACGTGACCCTGGACGGCGCCGGCAGCATGAAGCTGGTCGCCGGGTATCGACGACTGCGGGCCAACCTGGGTGGAGTCGGCAGCATGAACGTATGGGTCAAGGACGGCGACGAGGTCGACCTGGACCTGCGCGGCGCCGGCTACGTGACGATCGGCGGGCGCAGCCGCCTGCTGCGGGCCTCGCTGGGCGGCCTGGGCGGGCTGAATGCGCAGCAGTTCGACGCGGACTCCGTCGACATCGACCTGTCCGGCCTGGGCAACGCCACCGTCAACGCGCGCACCAACCTGAACCTGGACCTGTCCGGCCTGGGTTCCGTCACCGTGTACGGCAAGCCGCTCAATCGCAAAGTGAGTGTGGACGGGCTGGGCCGGGTCAGCTGGAAATAGCGACGCGCCCGGCGTGGGACACGCCATCGAGAACAAGAACGAATTCGAATATCTCGCACATGAAAAAACTGGGAACCATGATCGTGGCGATGGCCATGGCACTGACGCTGCATGGCAGCGCCATCGCTGGCTTCGTCGAAGGCGCTACCGCCTACAACAACCGCAACTACGCTGTCGCGTACAAGGAGATCCTGCCGCTGGCCAAGGCTGGCAACGCGGACGCGCAGCACCTGCTGGGCCTGATGTACTACATGGGCCGCGGCGTCAAGCAGGACTACAAGCAGGCACTGGCCTGGCACCGCAAGGCCGGCCTGCAGGGCAAGGCGGACGCGCAGTACGTCGTCGGCGCCATGTACTACACCGGCAACGCGGTAATCCAGGACCACCGCCAGGCCGTGCAGTGGTTCCGCCTGGCTGCCGAGCAGGGCCACGCCCAGGCGCAGCAGGTGCTGGGCCTGATGTACCGCTATCGCATCGGTGGCATGCCGCAGGATAACGTGATCGCCTACATGCTGTGGAACCTGGCGGCGGCGAGCGGCAACGTCAACGCGGCCGAGCAGCGCGCCGCCGTCATCAAGCACATGACGGAGGAGCAGATCGAGGAAGGGCAGGCGCTGTCGGCCGCGTGGAAGCCGGGCAAGCCGCTGCCGCGCAGCTCGCGCACGGGAGGCGGCGCATGACGGCGCCGCCGGCGCGGCAGATTCGCGCGCAGTACGACGACAGCACCATGCGCGTCTACCAGGCCTATTCGAACGAGATCGCGGACGCCGCGCTGGCGCACGGTACCTTCGTGTCACCGCCGTTCAAGCTGGAGCGGATGACGTGGATCAAGCCATCCTTCCTGTGGATGATGTACCGCGCCGGCTGGGGTTTCAAGGACCCCGGCCAGCAGCGCATCCTGGCCATCGACATCACGCGCGCCGGCTTGGCGTGGGCGTTGCAGCACGCCTGCCTCAGTCATCCCGAGGAGGGCATGAGCCAGGCGCAGTGGCAAGAGAGGAAGCGGACTTCGCCCGTGCGCATCCAGTGGGACCCCGAGCGCGACCTGCTGTTGCAGCCATTGCCACACCGGGCCATCCAGATTGGCTTGTCCGGCGAGGCAGTACGGTTGTACGTGGACGAGTGGATCGAACGGATCACGGACGTCACGCCGCTGGCGCATGAGATCCATGCGCTCGTCGGGCAGGGCCGGCTGGAAGAGGCGGCGGCACGCTTGCCGGTGGAGCGGCCGCTGGACGTGTAACGCTGTCGCGCCGATCCCACGGCGCGGCGCGGGCGCTGACCCGCATCAAGAACTTTCCTGGCATCAATTCGGATAATGATCGTTCGGCCGTGCACTTGCCCGGTCTGACACGAGCGCCGGAGATGCCGCATGAACCTGAACGACCTGACCGCGACGATTGCCGGCCTGTCGGAAGCGAACCGTCCCATCCGGCTGCGGCTGGCGCAGCAGGGTGGGGTACTGGACGACGTGCTCCTGGTGCAGCGCATCTGCGGCGGCGAGACGATCTGCGGCGGCATCGATTACCGCCTGCTGTGCGTGGCCACCCGCGCCGACCTGCCGCTGAAGGAGCTGGTCGCGTTGCCGGCCGAGGTGCAGTTCGTCACCGACCGCGGCGAGCTGCGTGCGATCTGCGGCATCGTCGCGCAGGCGACCGCAGGCCCCAGCGACGGCGGCCTGGCCACGTATCAGCTGGTGCTGCGCGACGCGCTGGCGTTGCTGGCCTGGCGCACCAACACACGCGTGTTCCGCCACCGCAGCGAACTCGATATCGCCAGCGTGATCCTGGACGAATGGCGCCGTGACAATCCGGTGCTGGCGCGGTGTTTCGACGTCGACTGGTCGCACGTGACCGGCACCTATCCCGAGCGCGAATTCACGATGCAGCATAACGAGTCGGACGCCGACTTCCTGCGCCGGCTGTGGAAGCGGCGCGGTATCGCCTGGTTCATCCGGCCCGGGCTGGCCAGCACGCCAGGCAGCGACAGCACGCCGACCCATACGCTGGTGCTGTTCGACGACGCCGGCACGCTGCCGGAGAATGTCGCCGGCACCGTGCGCTTCCATCGCGACGACGGCACCGAGCAGCGCGACGCCATCACGGCCTGGAGCGCCGTGCGCACGCTCAGGCCTGGCGCGGTGACGCGCCAGAGCTGGGACTACAAGCAGGCGCGTATGCAAGACGCCGGCGCCGTCTCCTGCATCGACCAGGGCCCGATGGGCAACGAGCTGGCGGCCGGCCTGGACGACTACCTGGTGGAGGCGCCGCACGCGGGCCGCGACGGCGGCGATTACCGCGCGCTGGGCGAGCTGCGCATGCAGCGCCACGAATACCAGTCGAAATGCTTCCAGGGCGAGGGCAGCGTGCGCACTCTGCGCGTGGGCGAGTGGTTTGCCCTGGCCGACCATCCCGAGATCGACACGCACCCGCCGGCCCAGCGCGAGTTCATCGTCGCGGAACTGGCGATCGAAGCCGAGAACAATCTGCCGAAACAGCTCGACGAGCGGGTACGCCGGCTGTTCGCGCGCGGCCCATGGCCCGAGGCATCGGTGCTGCGCGCCACGCGCTACGCCAATCGCTTTCGCTGCGTACGGCGCGGCACGCCGATCGTGCCCGCGTTCGACCCGCGTGCGGACCTGCCGGCGCCACGGCTGCAAAGCGCGCTCGTGGTCGGGCCGCCGGGTGAGGAGATCCATTGCGACGAACTGGGAAGGATCAAGGTGCGTTTTCCCGGCACGCGCGCCGAACATCACGCGCACGCCCAGGGCGCGGGCGCCAGCGACAGCGAGCGCGACTCGGCCTGGATCCGCGTCGCGTCCAGCTGGGCGGGCGAACGCTGGGGCGCGCTGCTGCTGCCACGCGTCGGTACGGAGGTGCTCGTCGATTTCCTGGGCGGCGATCCGGACAAGCCGATCGTCGTCGGCCAGGTCTACAACGGCCACATGCCGCCGGCCGCGTTCAGCCACATCGGCACGCTGCCGGCCAACCGTAATGTGGCTGGCATCGTCAGCAAGGAAGTGCAAGGCAGCCGCTGCAACCAGTTGCGGCTGGACGATACGTCCGGCCAGATCAGCGCGCAGCTGGCGTGCGAGCACCGGCACAGCCAGCTGAACCTGGGCTGGCTGGCCCATCCCCGCAGCGCAGGCAAGGGCGAGCCGCGCGGCGAGGGCGCGGAGTTACGCAGCGACGGCGCCGTGGCGATCCGGGGCGGCGCCGGAGTGCTGATCAGTGCCGCCGGCAGTCCGGCAGCGGGCGGCGCACAGCTGGACCGCGCCGAGGCGACCGGCTTGCTGGACGCCATGACCGTGGTGCAGCGGGAGCTGGCACGGCTGTCGTCCACGCACCATGCCGGCGACACGGACGGCAAGCGTTTGCGGCAGTTGAGCGAGCACCTCAGGCAATGGGCAGCCGGCAGTAATACCGGAGAGGGCGGCGACGGCGGCGCACCGGTCGTCGCCGTTTCGGGCCCGGCCGGTGTGGCGGTCACCGCCAGCGACAACGTCGTGCTCGGCGCGCAGACGGACGTGGACATCGTCAGCATCGGCAGCACCCAGCTTTCGGCCGGCAAGAAGCTGCTGGCGCGGGTAGTCGAGAACATCAGCCTGTTCGCCCACCGGCTCGGCATCCAGCTGATCTCCGCCAGCGGCAAGCTGGAACTGCAGACGCATGCGGACGACATCGAGGCCACGTCGTCGAAACGCATCGTCCTGACCGCAAGCGACGAAATCGTGCTGCAGGCACCGAGGATCCGCTTCGTCGCGCAGGGCGCGCAGGTGGAGCTGGGTGGCGGCGTCATCACCCAGCAAAGCAGCGGGGTGCACACCATCAAGTCCTCCGAGTTCGCCCACGTCGGGCCGGGCGACGGCGCGGCGCCGGAAGTGCCACCACCTACCAGCGAGAGCGCGCACGACCAGCAGGCAGTGCTTCGCTGGATCGGTACCGATGAGCCGATGAAGAACCAGCGCTATCGGATCACGACGGAGGATGGGCGCACGATCGAAGGCCGCACGGATGATCAGGGCAAGACAGAGCGGTTCGACAGCGCGATCCCGTTCGGCCGCTATACCGTCGAGGCGCTGGACGATTAATGCTGGACGATTAACTTCTACGGAGGAGCCGTCACATGACAACCGCCGAACACCCGCTGCCTGCGCAGCCGCACGTCAAGGCTGCGCGCAAGGCCGAAGGGTTTGCAACGCCCAAGGAAGACAAGAAGCCACAGTGTGCACGGTTCCTGCCGAAGCGGGTGCTGCCGATTGTGTTTTTGCCTGGGATTATGGGGTCGAATTTGAAGTTGAGTCCGGAGCGGCAGGCGATGTTGAAGAGGAAGGACAATATCGCATGGAGGCCGGATCATCTGGGTGCTGCAAGCGCAACCGGCGCTGCAAACCTAAGTCCTTACGAGCGGCAGTTGGCGTTGGACCCTGGTCACACGTCGGTAGATATATATAACCCATCCGGGGAAGACGACGTGTCTGGCGATGAGCGGAACGCCAACGTCAAACTTAGCAAAGAACTCGGCTCGCCACTTCTGGTCGATGACCCAGCCACTGCGTCGGACGGAAGAACCGCAGTCCAGAAGGCGCGTGCTCGTGGGTGGGGAGAGGTCTATTTCGGCAGTTATGGCGAATTACTGCAGTATCTCGAATCTCGCTTGAATAACATTTTTCGGGAAGGGAAGCTACGCCTTGAGTGGCGCGACGTCGTCGATGTTGATCCAACCCGGTGGCAAGCTGCGCCGAAGCCAGCGTTGCAAGCACTCAAGGAAGAAGAGCTGAAGCAGGTCGCCGATGGCTGCTGGTTTCCCGTCTATGCGTTCGGGTATAACTGGTTGCAGTCAAATGGCACCAGTGCCAAATTCATTGCCGCGCGCATCAGGAACGTAATAACAGGATTGTGTGATTTAGGATATGAATGCAATCAGGTTATCGTGGTCACCCATTCGATGGGAGGACTTGTCGGGCGTGCCCTGATTCATCCCAACTATGGCAATGCGCTGGGCGATGTCCTGGGCATGGTTCACGGGGTTATGCCTGCAATAGGCGCGCCTGCTGGCTATAAACGGATGAGGGCAGGCTTCGAAGATCCGGGTATGAAAAACAACTTGTTCGGCAGTATAGGCGCCAAGGTTGCTGGCAACGTTGGTGACGAGGTTACAGCCGTGCTGGCGAACTCGCCCGGTGCCTTGGAGCTATTGCCGAGCGACGACTATGGTAATGGCTGGTTGCAGGTGATATATCGAAATCAATTGCTTGAGGCGTGGCCGAAGGACGGTAACCCATATGCTGAGATATATAAGTTGAAGGGAAAGTGGTTTGCGTTGCTCCGGGAAAGTTGGATTAACCCGTCAGGACTGCAAACAGACCAAGGGGGAGGTAACTTCGGACGTACGTGCCGATACCTGGACAAAGCGCGAATATTTCATCAAGAAATCGCCAACACATTCCATCCGAACAGTTTCGCTCATTACGGTGTCGGTACCGATCGAACTAGTTACGGTGAGGTCATCTGGGAAATCAGCAAGCATTGTGCTGATCCTTCCGGGTGGCAGAACTGGCCGATTGTGAGCGATTCTCGACAAGGTGTTTTGGAGGTTGCCAGATGGGAGCCAGATCAACCCAATCAACAGTTCGCACCTCGAATCGGGACAGCTAGGCCGAATTCGATCTACGCGACGTTGATGCCACCGACGTCGGCCGGCGATCAGACCGTCCCGGTAAGGTCCGCTGACAAGCAACTGGAGAGCGGAAAAATGCGAGGTGTCTTCCGCCAGCGCGGCTACGAGCATCAGTCCAGTTACCGGCATCCGCACGCAATCGCATCGACTCTTTACAGCATCGTCCGGATTGCTCAGCAGGCTAAGTGGCGTTGCAAAGGAGAGCAATGATGATCTTTGTTAAACAGTTGGCGGTGATGTGGGTTCTATTTTGCACTGTCGTGCTAAGCAGTTGCACTCAAATTGCGATCGATGAGAGGGTACCAAAAATGTCAACGCTAAGCAGCAGGCTGCAACCTGTATTTTCGAACACGAGGACGGTGTGTTTCGGACGGTTTCTGATCGACATTCCCATTACGGCCACGGTGGCGTGGGGCAGCGGGTCTGTTGATCTCGGGATAAGTGTCTATCCTGGAGCAGCGAAACAGGTTGACGAGGAGGCGGTGAAGTTCAAAACCGAACTTCAGAAGACACAGGCCATTCACCTCAACCGGGTGCCGCTTTTTCTTTTCGAGGAAGAATTAACGGCCCCTGCTGGGAAGATCGTGGTCGGCTATGATGGGTTTGACACGCTGGGAGACTTGGAGATGCATGGCTACTTCCACTGGGGCGATGACGGATTCATCATCGATGCCCGTCCCCTTGAGGATGGGCGAAACCGTGCAATGGCCACAATTAAGAGCATTGCTCGCCGCTTGCAGCCGAGAGCAGAGCACGTGATACCTCCGGAGCCGGGAAATTGTCTGGCGCACGCTTTTCTTGTCGACGAATCTGTTAACAGCATGGAGCAGCCAGTCGAACACCTTCGCATTGGTTTCCGCCTCAAGGAATTCCCGGATACGCACATTTCAATATTTGTGGGTCCGCCAGATGTACACCATAATCCATCCAATACGCTTGAATACCAGCTAGGCCGCGTGGAACGGGAGCAGCGAGCGGAGGACCCCAACCATCCGCTCCTGAAGACCGTGTATTTCCGCCGCGGCCCTCGCCAGATCCACGATTGGCTGAACGGCTACGAAGCATTGTCCCGCTCGCCCGAGCAACCTGACATGCGCAGCATTCACGATTTCGTCATGGACTTCAAGGGAGTAGTAGGCGACTCCTATAAGCCTTACGCCGACATCCGCATGCAAACCGGCGTAGCCGACAACCTCGCCGGCGCCGTCAAACCCAGCCTGACCGACGAAGAAGCCATCGCGGTATGGGACGCGATCACCAGCACAATCCGCGTCAGGCCCACGACCGCGAAAGCCAGCGCACAGCAAGCGCCGCGCAAGCCCTTGGGCGAGCGCCTGGTATCGGGACGCACCTGCTCGCAGACCGGCTGGTGGCAGGCGGCTGAACCGGAGGCGGCGCACACTCTGCCGCGCCGGCGCATCGAGGCCGGGGCGACGATGCCGATGGCGGTCGTCGCCGGCAAGCCGACGCTCTGGGACAAACTGAAGGGCGAGCAGCCGCGGCACCAGGTGGCCGTGGTCTGGCAACTGGTCGCCTACGAGGACTGACCATGCCCAACGTGATCCGCCTCGGCGACAGCACCTCCCACGGCGGCAAGGTCGTCAGCGTATCCGCCACCCACTTCAAGGTCGGCGGCATCGCCGTCGCGCGCGTGGGCGACAAATGCACTTGCCCCATCAAGGGCCACGACGGGTGCACCATCGCCGAAGGCAATCCGCGGCACAAGATCGGCGGCGTGGCGGTCGCCTACGAGGGCCACAAGACCAGCTGCGGCGCGACGCTGCTGGCGAGCGCGCCAAAGTTCCGCTCGGACTGACGCCACCGTCGCCCCTGCGCTAGAATTTGTCCTTTATCGAAAGGACAACCATGCGCGCGATCGAGATCACCAAGCCGGGCGGACCCGAGGTTTTGCAGCTGTGCCAGCGGCCGATGCCGGAACCGAAGGCCGGGGAGGTGCGCATCCGCGTGCATGCCGCCGGCATCAACCGGCCCGACGTGTTCCAGCGCCAGGGCAACTACGCGCCGCCGCCCGGCGCTTCCGACCTGCCGGGCCTGGAAGTGGCCGGCGAGATCATCGACGGCGACCTGGCCAACTCGCCCTTCAAGGCCGGCGACATGGTGTGCGCGCTGGTGCAGGGCGGCGGCTATGCCGAGGTGGTGACCGCGCCCATCGAGCAGTGCCTGCCGGTGCCGCATGGCCTGTCGCCGCTCGAGGCCGCGTCGCTGCCGGAGAACTACTTTACCGTCTGGAGCAATGTGTTCGATCGCGCCCGGCTGGGGCCGGGCGAGTCGCTGCTGGTGCAGGGCGGCACCTCCGGCATCGGCGTCACGGCGATCCAGCTGGCCAGCGCGCTGGGCAACCGCGTGTTCGCCACCGCCGGCAGCGAGGACAAGGCGCGCGCCTGCGAGCAGCTGGGCGCCGAGCGCGGCATCAACTACCGCCACGAGGACTTCGCCGCCGTCGTCAAGCAGCTGACCGGCGACAATGGCGTCGATGTCATCCTCGACATGGTGGGCGGCGACTACCTGCCGCGCGAGATCAACTGCCTGGCCGACGACGGCCGCATCGCCATCATCGCGCTGCTGGGCGGCGCCAAGGGCACGCTGGACATGGGCCAGGTGCTGCGCCGCCGGCTGACCATCACCGGCTCCACCCTGCGGCCCCGTTCCGTGGCGTTCAAGGGCGCCATTGCCCGGCAACTGCGGGAGAAGGTGTGGCCGCTGTTCGAGCAGGGGCGCATCAAGCCTGTCATCTATGAGAGCTTCCCGCTGGAGCAGGCGGCCGCGGCGCATGCGTTGATGGAGTCTTCCACGCATGTCGGCAAGATCATGCTGCAGGTGATCAAGCCTTAGACTGGGCGGCCAAACTTCGGGGTCAGTCCCGTCGGGACAGACCCCAAACCAGCAGGTGACAGGCGCGTCGCCATCTCATCCGTTTGACCCGGCTTTATGGCCCAAGCTACAATTGCGGGTTTATTGTTTATCAACCCGCCCGGAGTACTATGCGACGCAAACTGGTCATCGGCAACTGGAAAATGAACGGCAGCCTTGCCGCCAATTCGGTATTATTACGCGGGATCGTGGCCGGCTACGCCGCCCGGAATGCCGATTGCGGCGTCTGCGCACCGGCGCCTTATCTGGCACAATGCCAGTCCGAGCTGACGGGCACGCCCGTCGCCTGGGGCGCGCAGGATGTGTCGGCCTATGCGGCCGGCGCCTACACGGGCGAGGTGGCGGCATCGATGCTGCAGGAATTCGGTTGCCGCTACGTGCTGTGCGGGCACTCCGAGCGCCGCGCGTACCATCATGAAACCAACGAAGTCGTCGCGCAGAAAGTACTGGCGGCACTGAACGCCGGCCTGACGCCGGTCGTCTGCGTGGGCGAAACGCTGGAGGAACGCGAGGCCGGCCGCACCAATGTTGTGGTATGCGCGCAACTGCAGGCGGTGCTGGACGTGCTGGAAGCCTCCGCCGTCGAGAAGATCGTGCTGGCGTACGAGCCCGTCTGGGCCATCGGCACCGGCAAGACGGCCACGCCGGCGCTGGCGCAAGAAGTGCACGGCATGCTGCGCAAGCAGGTCGCCGAGCGCAACCCGGTGGCGGCGGCGAACATGCCGATCCTGTACGGCGGCAGCATGAAGCCGGAGAATGCCAAGGATCTGCTGGCGCAGGCGGACATCGACGGTGGCCTGATCGGCGGCGCGTCGCTGAAGGTGGCGGATTTCCTCGCCATCGTCCACGCGGCAGGTTAAGTTTTCAACAGCAGTAATCACCCAAGCAATAGAGAGAATTGGAATAGCATGAACACCTTGTTCAATCTGGTCGTCGTAGTACAAGTCCTGTCGGCCCTGGCCATCATCGGCCTCGTGCTGCTGCAACACGGCAAGGGCGCCGACATGGGCGCCGCCTTCGGCTCCGGCGCTTCCGGCAGCCTGTTCGGCGCCACCGGTTCGTCGAACTTCATGTCGAAGTCGACGGCCGTGGCGGCGGCGATCTTCTTCGCCGCCACGCTGGGCCTGTCGGCCCTGGCCACGCAGCGCACCACGGGCAATACCGGCGTACTGTCGAACATCACGGCACCGGTCTCCGGCTCGGCCGCGATCCCTGGCGCCACCGCGCCGGCAGCGCCGGCACCGAACGCGACCGCCCCGGCAGCCCCTGCAGCGCAGGCGCCGGTCGCGCCGGCACCTGCCGCACCGGCCGCCGGCGCCGCCAATGGCGCGCCAGCAAACCAGATTCCGAAGTAAAACTAAGCATTCTTCGATTTATCCCGCTTTTTTGCTTTGATTTACGACAAAGTTCATTAACAAAGTGCGTAAAGAAGAGTAGAATAGCGGCCTTAATGCCGACGTGGTGAAATTGGTAGACACGCTATCTTGAGGGGGTAGTGGCGCAAGCTGTACGAGTTCGAGTCTCGTCGTCGGCACCAAAGATTTGAGAAGAAGCCAGCACAAGGCGCCTGAGTTGCCCTCATGCCTTCAGCTGGTTTTTTTACGAGGATGTGTCGTTTGATCCTGGTCTCAGCGTTGATTGGGGTCGAGCGTTGGCTGTACCCACCTTGGTGCAGCACTGTCCTGGCCGATCGTTCAACAACAGCTGTGATCCTACCGTGAACCTCGAAAATTACTTCCCCGTACTTCTGTTCCTGCTCGTCGGCATCGGTGTCGGCGTAGTGCCCCAGGTGCTCGGCCGCCTGCTCGGCCCGCACAAGCCCGACGCGGCGAAATTGTCCCCCTACGAGTGCGGCTTCGAAGCCTTCGAAGACGCGCGCATGAAATTCGACGTGCGTTACTACCTCGTCGCAATCCTGTTTATTTTGTTCGACCTGGAAACCGCATTCTTCTTCCCGTGGGGCGTCTCCATGCGCGAACTGGGCTGGCAGGGCTTCGTCACGATGATGGTATTCATCGCCGAATTCGTTGTCGGTTTTTGGTATATCTGGAAGAAAGGTGCCCTTGATTGGGAATAAGCCATGGCTATTGAAGGCGTATTAAACGAAGGTTTCATCACCACCTCGGCCGACAAGCTGATCAACTGGGCGCGTACCGGGTCGATGTTCCCGATGACGTTCGGTCTGGCCTGCTGTGCGGTCGAAATGATGCACGTGGGCGCGGCCCGTTACGACATGGACCGCTTCGGCGTCGTGTTCCGCCCGTCGCCACGCCAGTCCGACGTGATGATCGTTGCCGGCACGCTGTGCAACAAGATGGCGCCGGCACTGCGCAAGGTCTACGACCAGATGTCCGAGCCGCGCTGGGTCATCTCGATGGGCACCTGCGCCAACGGCGGCGGCTACTATCACTACTCGTACTCCGTCGTGCGCGGTTGCGACCGCATCGTGCCCGTCGATATCTACGTGCCGGGCTGTCCTCCCACCGCCGAGGCTCTGCTGTACGGCATCCTGCAGCTGCAAAACAAGATCAAGCGCACCAACACGATCGCACGATAAACGGGGCGCGCAACAATATGACTACACATCTGGAAGCATTGCAGGGCGCACTGGCCAGCGCCCTGGGGGAGCGCGTCGCTACGACGGTCGCGCTGGGTGAAATCACCCTCGTCGTCAAGGCCGACGACTATCACGCCGTCATGCAGACGCTGCGCGACAACGCCGCACTGGGGTTCGATACGCTGATCGACCTGTGCGGCGTCGACTATTCCACCTACGGCGAAGGCACGTGGGAAGGCCCGCGCTTCGCGGCCGTCACGCACCTGCTGTCGGTGAAGCACAACTGGCGCGTGCGCGTGCGCGTGTTCTGCCCGGACGACGACATGCCGCTGGTGCAGAGCGTCACCGACATCTGGCGCGCCGCCAACTGGTACGAGCGCGAGGCGTTCGACCTGTACGGCATCCTGTTCGAAGGTCACAGCGACCTGCGCCGCATCCTGACCGACTACGGCTTCATCGGCCATCCATTCCGCAAGGACTTCCCCGTGTCCGGCTACGTCGAGATGCGCTACGACGCCGAGCAGAAGCGCGTAATCTACCAGCCGGTGACGATCGAGCCGCGCGAGAACGTGCCGCGCGTGATCCGCGAAGAAAAATACGGGATGAATTAAATGGCTGAGATTAAGAATTACACCCTGAACTTTGGTCCGCAGCACCCGGCAGCGCACGGCGTGCTGCGTTTGGTGCTTGAGCTGGACGGCGAAGTCATCCAGCGTGCCGACCCCCACATCGGCCTGCTGCACCGCGCCACCGAGAAGCTGGCCGAACAGAAGACCTACCTGCAGTCGGTGCCGTACACGGACCGCCTGGACTACGTGTCGATGATGTGCAACGAGCACGGCTACGTGCTGGCCATCGAGAAGCTGCTGGGCCTGGAAGTGCCGCTGCGCGCACAGTACATCCGCGTGATGTTCGACGAGATCACCCGCATCCTGAACCACCTGATGTGGCTGGGCGCGCACGCGCTGGACGTCGGCGCAATGGGGCCGTTCCTGTACTGCTTCCGCGACCGCGAAGACCTGTTCGACTGCTACGAGGCGGTGTCGGGCGCGCGCATGCACGCGGCCTACTACCGCCCGGGCGGCGTCTACCGCGACCTGCCGGATGCGATGCCGCAGCACCGTCCGTCGACGATTCGCAGCAAGAAGGAAATCGACAAGCTGAACGAACACCGCCAGGGTTCCCTGCTGGACTTCCTGGAAGCCTTCACGACCCGCTTCCCGGGCTACGTGGACGAATACGAGACGCTGCTGACGGATAACCGCATCTGGAAACAGCGGACGGTCGGCATCGGCGTGGTGTCGCCGGAAGATGCGCTGGCGATGGGCTTCACCGGCGCGATGCTGCGTGGCTCGGGCGTCAAGTGGGACTTGCGCAAGAACCAGCCGTACGAAGTGTACGACCTGATGGACTTCGACATCCCGATCGGCACCAACGGCGACTGCTATGACCGTTACCTGGTGCGCGTGGAAGAGCTGCGCCAGTCGAACCGCATCATCAAGCAGTGCATCGAGTGGCTGCGCAACAACCCGGGTCCCGTCATCACGGCCAACCGCAAGGTCGCGCCGCCGTCGCGCGTGGACATGAAGTCGAACATGGAATCGCTGATCCACCACTTCAAGCTGTTCCAGGAAGGCTTCCACGTGCCGCCGGGCGAGGCGTACTCCGCCGTCGAGCATCCGAAGGGCGAATTCGGCGTCTACATCGTCTCCGATGGCGCCAACAAGCCGTACCGGCTGAAGTTCCGTACCCCGGACTACGCTCACCTGCAGAGCCTGGATGAAATGGCGCGCGGCCACATGATCGCCGACGCCGTGACCATCATTGGTACGCAAGACATCGTTTTCGGCAGTATCGACCGATAAGAAGGCGAAAGAATTATGTTATCCGAGCAGTGCTACAAGAAAATCGACCGCGAGTTGGCCAAGTACCCGGCCGACCAGCGCCAGTCGGCCGTGATGGCCTCGCTGGCCCACGCCCAGGTGGAACTGGGTTGGCTGTCGCCTGAAACGATGAAGGAAATCGCCGACTACATCGGCATGCCGGCCATTGCCGTGCAAGAGGTCGCGACCTTCTACAACATGTACAACCTCAAGCCTGTCGGCAAGCACAAGATCACCGTGTGCACCAACCTGCCATGCGCCCTGTCGGGCGGCGTGAAGGCCGGCGAGCACCTGAAGCAGAAGCTGGGCATCGACTACCGCGGCACCACCGAAGACGGCGAATTCACGCTGATGGAAGGCGAGTGCATGGGCGCCTGCGGCGACGCCCCCGTGATGCTGGTGAATAACCACCGCATGTGCTCGTTCATGAGCACCGAGAAGATCGACGCCCTCGTGGAGGAACTGAAGAAATGACCTCGCTGCACGACCGTCACATCAACCCGCTGATCCTGAAGGATCTGAACGGCGACAACTGGCACCTGGAAGACTACGTCAAGCGCGGCGGTTACTCCGCCCTGCGCAAGATCCTGGAACAGAAGATCGCGCCGGAAACCATCATCGCCGACCTGAAGACGTCCGGCCTGCGCGGCCGCGGCGGCGCCGGTTTCCCGACCGGCCTGAAGTGGAGCTTCATGCCGCGCCAGTTCCCGGGCCAGAAATACCTCGTCTGCAATACCGACGAAGGCGAGCCGGGCACGTTCAAGGACCGCGACATCATCCGCTACAACCCCCATGCGCTGATCGAAGGCATGGCCATCGGCGCTTATGCGATGGGCATCACCGTGGGCTACAACTACATCCACGGCGAGATCTTCCAGGATTACCTGCGCTTCGAGGAAGCGCTGGAAGAAGCGCGCGCGGCCGGCTACCTGGGCGACAAGATCCTGGGCAGCGAGTTCAACTTCCAGCTGCACGCGCACCACGGCTACGGCGCCTACATCTGCGGCGAGGAAACCGCGCTGCTGGAGTCGCTGGAAGGCAAGAAAGGCCAGCCGCGCTTCAAGCCGCCGTTCCCGGCCTCGTTCGGCCTGTACGGCAAGCCGACCACGATCAACAACACGGAAACCTTCGCGGCCGTGCCGTTCATCCTGAACATCGGCGCCGAGAACTACCTGGGCCTGGGCAAGCCGAACAACGGCGGCACCAAGATCTTCTCGATCTCGGGCGACGTCGAGCGTCCGGGCAACTACGAAGTCCCGCTGGGCACCCCGTTCGCCAAGCTGATGGAGCTGGCCGGTGGCATGCGCGGCGGCAAGAAGATCAAGGCCGTGATTCCCGGCGGTTCGTCCGCACCGGTGATCCGCGGCGAGATCATGATGCAGACCGACCTGGACTACGACTCGATCGCCAAGGCCGGCTCGATGCTGGGCTCGGGCGCCGTCATCGTCATGGACGAGACGCGCTGCATGGTCAAGGCGCTGGAACGCCTGTCCTACTTCTACTACGAGGAATCGTGCGGCCAGTGCACGCCGTGCCGCGAAGGCACGGGCTGGATGTACCGGATGATCCATCGCATCGAGAACGGCCAGGGCCGCCAGAGCGACCTGGACATGCTGAACTCGATCGCCGACAACATCCAGGGCCGCACGATCTGCGCGCTGGGCGACGCGGCCGCGATGCCGGTCCGGGCGTTCATCAAGCAGTTCCGCGAGGAATTCGAATATCACGTCGAGCACAAGCACTGCCTGGTGCCTGTCTCGGCCTACTAAGCGTCTAATCATGGTTGAAATCGAAATTGACGGCAAAAAGGTAGAAGTCCCACCGGGTTCGATGGTGATGGACGCTGCCAACAAACTGGGCACCTACATCCCGCACTTCTGCTATCACAAGAAATTGTCGATCGCGGCGAACTGCCGTATGTGCCTGGTCGAAGTGGAAAAAGCGCCGAAGCCGCTGCCCGCCTGCGCCACCCCGGTCTCGGCCGGCATGATCGTGCGCTCGCACAGCGAGAAGGCCGTCCAGGCGCAGAAGAGCGTCATGGAATTCCTGCTGATTAACCACCCGCTGGATTGCCCCATCTGCGACCAGGGCGGCGAGTGCCAGCTGCAGGATCTGGCCGTGGGCTACGGCAACAACACCTCGCGCTACGAGGAAGACAAGCGCGTGGTGGTGCCGAAGGATGCCGGCCCGCTGGTGAACATGCAGGAAATGAGCCGCTGCATCCAGTGCACCCGTTGCGTGCGTTTCGGCCAGGAAGTGGCCGGCGTCATGGAACTGGGCATGCTGGGCCGCGGCGAGCATTCCGAGATCACGACGTTCGTCGGCGAGGCGGTCAGCTCCGAGATGTCGGGCAATATGATCGACCTGTGCCCGGTGGGCGCGCTGACGTCGAAGCCGTTCCGCTACAGCGCCCGTACCTGGGAACTGTCGCGCCGCAAATCCGTATCGCCGCACGACGGCCTGGGTGCCAACCTGATCGTCCAGGTCAAGCAGGGCAAGGTGAAGCGCGTGCTGCCGCTGGAAAACGAAGCCATCAACGAGTGCTGGATTTCCGACAAGGACCGCTTCTCGTACGAAGCGCTGGACTCAAGCGAGCGCCTGACGCAGCCGATGCTCAAGCAAGGCGGCCAGTGGAAGGAAGTGGATTGGCAGACGGCGCTGGAATACGTGGCGCACGGCCTGAAGAACATCAAGCACGAACACGGCGCCGACGCGATCGCCGCCTACGCGACCGCCCACTCGACCGTCGAGGAACTGGCCCTCTTGAAGAAGCTGGCCTCCGGCGTCGGCTTCGAGAACGTCGACTTCCGCCTGCGCCAGACCGATTTCGCCCTGGACGGCGAAGTCACGCCATGGCTGGGCATGCCGATCGCCGACGTGTCGACCCTGCAGGGCGCACTGGTCATCGGTTCGTTCCTGCGCAAGGATCACCCGCTGCTGGCCACGCGCCTGCGTTCGGCTGCCAAGAACGGCGCCAAGATCGCGCTGGTCAACGCCACCGGTGACGACAGCCTGATCAAGGTCGCGACGAATATCGTTGCCGCGCCGTCGGACTGGCTGGCCGTGCTGTCCGGTATCGTGTCCGCCGTCGCGCAAGCGAAAGGCGAGGGCGCACCGGCTGGCTTCGAGAACGTCGAAGCGAACGATGCCGCCAAGGCCATCGCCGCCGCGCTGCTCGCTGGTGACGCATCTACTCGTCATCAGGCAGTCTTCCTGGGCAACGCCGCCGTGCAGCACCCGCAAGCCTCCGCGATCCACGCGGCCGCGCAGTGGATCGCCAGCGCGACCGGCGCCAAGCTGGGCGTGCTGACCGAAGCCGCCAACACCGTCGGCGGTTACCTGGTCGGCGCCACCGCCGCCAAGGCCGCGCCGGCGTTCTCCGTGCCGAAAAAGGCCTACCTGCTGCTGAACGCGGAACCGGAACTGGATGCGGCCAACCCGCAAGCGGCCGTGGCCGCGCTGAACGCGGCCGAGATGGTCGTCGTCATGTCCGCCTTCAAGCACGGCGCCGACTACGCCGACGTGCTGCTGCCGATCGCGCCGTTCGCCGAAACGTCCGGCACCTTCGTCAACTGCGAAGGCCGGGCACAGAGCTTCAACGGCACCGTCAAGCCGCTGGGCGAGGCGCGTCCGGCCTGGAAGGTGCTGCGCGTGCTGGGCAACATCCTGGGCCTGCCGGGCTTCGACTACGAAACCTCGGAAAGCATCCGCGACGAAGTGCTGGGCAAGGGCGTGACCGACCTGTCGGCCAAGCTGTCGAATACGACCAAGCTGGCGGTGAAAGCCGCGGCGTTCGGCGCCGGCGACAAGCTCGAACGTATCGCCGACGTGCCGATCCACTTCGCCGACGCGCTGGTGCGCCGCTCGGCACCGCTGCAGGCCACGCCCGACGCGGCCCCGCCGAAGGCGCACATCTCCAAGGCGCTGGCCGAGCAGATCGGCGTCAAGGACGGCGACATGGTGCAAGTGCTGCAAGGCACCGGCTCCGCGATCCTGGCCGCGCGCGTGGACGCGTCGCTGCCGGCCAACGTGGTGCGCGTGCCGGCGGCACACGCATCGACGGCAACGCTGGGCGACATGTTCGGCCCGATCTCCGTTGCCAAAGCAGGGGAGGGCAAGTAAATGGCGCTGGAATTCGTCAACACCATCACCACCAACGGCGAGGCCCTGCTGGGCCCCGTGTGGCCGCTCGTCTGGACGATGATCAAGCTGTTGTGCGTGCTGCTGCCGCTGATGGGCCTGGTGGCCTACGCAACGCTGTGGGAACGCAAGCTGATCGGCTGGATCCAGATCCGTATCGGCCCGAACCGCGTGGGTCCGATGGGCCTCTTGCAGCCGATCGCCGACGCCCTGAAGCTGCTGTTCAAGGAAATCGTCATCCCGACCAAGGCCGTGCGCGGCCTGTTCGTGATCGGCCCGATCATGACGATCATGCCGGCGCTGGCCGCCTGGTCGGTCGTGCCGTTCGGTCCGGAAGCCGTGCTGGCCAACGTCAACGCCGGCCTGCTCTTGCTGCTGGCGATCACGTCTATGGAAGTCTACGGCATCATCATCGCCGGCTGGTCGTCCAACTCGAAGTACTCGTTCATGGGCGCGATGCGTGCATCGGCGCAGATGATCTCGTATGAAATCCCGATGGGCTTCGCGCTCGTGGTGGTGCTGATGGTGTCCGGTTCGCTGAACTTCATCGACATCGTCAACAGCCAGGGCCGCGGCTACTTCGCCGACATGGGCGTGTCCTTCATGTCCTGGAACTGGCTGCCGCTGCTGCCGCTGTTCGTGGTCTACCTGACCTGCGGCCTGGCCGAGAGCAACCGTCACCCGTTCGACGTGGTCGAGGGCGAGTCGGAAATCGTGGCCGGCCACATGGTCGAGTACTCGGGCATGTCGTACGCGATGTTCATGCTGGCCGAGTACGCCAACCTGATCCTGATCGGCGCGCTGGCCTCGATCATGTTCCTGGGCGGCTGGCAAGCACCGTTCAAGTTCCTCGAATTCTGGGGCGGTTTCGGCGGCTTCTTCTGGCTGTTCGTGAAGACGTTCCTGCTGGTCTCGGTATTCATCTGGGTGCGTGGTACCTTCCCGCGTTACCGTTACGACCAGATCATGCGTCTGGGCTGGAAGGTATTCATTCCGCTGACCCTGTTCTGGCTGGTGCTGGTGGCCTGCTGGATGCAGACGTCCTGGAATATTTGGAAGTAAGGGAAGCGCAAAATGGAACGAGTAAAAGACTTTTTCGGCAGCCTGCTGCTGTCCGAACTGATCAAAGGGATGGCGCTGACGGGCAAGTACATGTTCTCGCGCAAGATCACCGTGCAGTACCCGGAAGAGAAGACGCCGATGTCGCCGCGCTTCCGCGGCCTGCACGCGCTGCGCCGCTACCCGAACGGGGAAGAGCGCTGCATCGCCTGCAAGCTGTGCGAGGCGGTGTGCCCGGCCATGGCGATCACGATCGAATCGGACCAGCGCGACGACGGCACCCGCCGCACCACGCGCTACGACATCGACCTGACCAAGTGCATCTTCTGCGGCTTCTGCGAGGAATCCTGCCCGGTCGACTCGATCGTGGAAACCCACGTGCTGGAGTACCACGGCGAGAAGCGCGGCGATCTGTACTACACCAAAGAGATGCTGCTGGCTGTCGGCGACCGCTATGAAGCGGACATCGCCGCCAACCGGGCGGCGGACGCGGCGTACCGCTGATCGAAACCAACCTGATCAGGATTTACATGGACTTCATAACCGTATTGTTCTACGTGTTCTCGACCATCATGGTCGTGGCCGCGGCGCGCGTCATCACTGCGCGCAATCCCGTGACGGCGGCACTGTTCCTGGTGCTGGCGTTCTTCCAGGCGGGCGGCATCTGGATGCTGCTCAAGGCCGAATTCCTGGCGATCGTCCTCGTGCTGGTGTACGTGGGCGCCGTGATGGTGCTGTTCCTGTTCGTCGTCATGATGATCGACATCGACAACACCAAGCTGCGCGAAGGGTTCTGGAACTACCTGCCCGTCGCCTCCATCATCGGCGGCATCATCGTGCTGGAGATGGCGTCGGTACTGTGGCGCAGCTGGGGCGTGGCCGGTCCGCAGGCACCTGCCGCCGCCGGCACCATCGGCAACACGAAGGAACTGGGCAAGCTGATCTACACCCAGTACATCTATGCGTTCGAAATCGCGGCAGTGATCCTGCTGGTGGCGATCATCGCCGCCGTGGCGCTGACCCTGCGCAAGCGCAAGGACATCAAGTACTTCGATCCGGGCGAGGCCGTACGCGTCAAGCGCAACGACCGCCTGAAGATCGTCAAGATGGATGCGGTCTCGACGCGCAACGACGTCGCCGCCGCAACGAAGGAGGCCCCATGACTTTATCGCTGGCACACTACCTGGTCCTGGGCGCGATCCTGTTCGCGATCTCGATCGTCGGTATTTTCCTGAACCGCAAGAACGTCATCGTGCTGCTGATGGCCATCGAGCTGATGCTGCTCGCGGTGAACATGAACTTCATCGCGTTCTCCCATTACCTGGGCGATGCGGCCGGGCAGATCTTCGTCTTCTTCATCCTGACCGTCGCGGCCGCCGAATCGGCGATCGGCCTGGCGATCCTGGTGGTCATGTTCCGTAACCTGGACACCATCAACGTCGAAGACCTGGACAGCCTCAAAGGCTAGTTTTTAACCCTCGAATAATAAACAGACAAGGTTCATCATGACGGGGCTTAACCCTAACCTTCTTCTTGCGGTTCCGCTGGCGCCGCTGGCGGGTTCCGCGATCGCGGGCCTGCTGGGCACCAAGTTCTTCGGCAACGTGGCCGGCCGCAAGGTATCGACGGCCGCCACCATCCTGGGCGTGCTGGTCGCGTTCCTGATCTCGTTCCAGACCCTGCTGCAGGTGCTGGACGGCGCCACGTTCAACGACACCGTCTACCGCTGGATGACGGTGGCCGGCGTCAAGCTGGTCGTCGGCTTCCAGATCGACTCGCTGACGGCGATGATGATGTGCGTCGTCACGTTCGTCTCGCTGATGGTGCACATCTACACCATCGGATATATGGCTGAAGACGAAGGTTACAACCGCTTCTTCTCGTATATTTCGCTGTTCACCTTCTCGATGCTGATGCTGGTGATGTCCAATAACTTCCTGCAGCTGTTCTTCGGCTGGGAAGCGGTGGGCCTGGTGTCGTACCTGCTGATCGGCTTCTGGTACAAGCGCCCGACGGCGATCTTCGCCAACATGAAGGCGTTCCTGGTCAACCGCGTGGGCGACTTCGGCTTCATCCTCGGTATCGGCCTGCTGCTGGCGTATGCCGGCACGATGGACTACCAGGAAGTGTTCGCCAAGCGCGAGCAACTGGCCCAGCTGACCCTGCCGGGTACGGACTGGATGCTGCTGACGGTGGCCTGCATCTGCCTGTTCATCGGCGCGATGGGTAAATCGGCCCAGTTCCCGCTGCACGTGTGGCTGCCGGACTCGATGGAAGGCCCGACCCCGATCTCGGCACTGATCCACGCCGCGACGATGGTGACCGCCGGCATCTTCATGGTGTCGCGCATGTCGCCGCTGTTCGAGCTGTCCGACACCGCGCTGTCCTTCGTGCTGGTGATCGGCTCGATCACCGCGCTGTTCATGGGCTTTTTGGGCATCATCCAGAACGACATCAAGCGCGTCGTCGCTTACTCGACGCTGTCGCAGCTGGGCTACATGACCGTCGCGCTGGGCGCCTCGGCCTACTCGGTCGCCGTGTTCCACCTGATGACGCACGCGTTCTTCAAGGCGCTGCTGTTCCTGGGTGCCGGCTCGGTCATCATCGGCATGCACCACGACCAGGACATCCGCAACATGGGCGGCCTGCGCAAGTACATGCCGATCACGTGGATCACGTCGCTGCTGGGTTCCCTGGCCCTGATCGGCACGCCGCTGTTCTCCGGCTTCTACTCGAAGGACTCGATCATCGAGGCGGTGCACGCCACCCACATCGCGGGTGCCGGCTTCGCCAACTTCGCGGTACTGGCCGGCGTGTTCGTCACGGCGTTCTACTCGTTCCGCATGTACTTCCTGGTCTTCCACGGCAAGGAGCGCTTCGGCCAGGCCCACGCGCACCACGACCATCACGACCACGCCGCCGACCTGGCGAAGGGCGCGCACGACTCGGACGCGCACCATGAAGAGGACGAGGACGATCACGGCCACCACGGCCTGGCCCCGGGCGAGAAACCGCACGAGTCGCCGTTCGTCGTCTGGTTCCCGCTGGTGATGCTGGCGATTCCTTCGGTGATCATCGGCTTCCTGGCGATCGGCCCGATGCTGCACGGTACGTTCTTCGACAACGTCATCTTCGTCGATCACGCCAAGCACGCGGCGATGCACGAACTGTCCGAGGAATTCCACGGCCCGCTGGCCATGGCGATCCACGGCCTGATGACGGCACCGTTCTGGCTCGCGCTGGCCGGCGTCGCGGCAGCCTACTACTGCTACATGATCAACCCGCGTGTCCCTGCCTGGTTCTACAGCAAGTTCAAGTTCCTGCACACGCTGCTGGACAACAAGTACTACATGGACGCCTTCAACCAGGCCGTGTTCGCCAAGGGCGCACGCGTGCTGGGCAACGGCCTGTGGCAGGTGGGCGACCGTGCCCTGATCGATGGCCTGCTGGTCAACGGCAGCGCGAAAGTGGTGGGCTGGTTCTCGTCCCTGACGCGACTGGCGCAGACCGGTTACATCTATCACTACGCGTTCGTCATGATCATCGGCATCCTGGGCTTCCTGGTGTACTTCCTGCCGTTCTGGCACGCTTAACACCGACACGCAAAAGAGATAAAAGATGCAGTCACAAATTCCTTACCTGAGCCTGTCGATCTGGTTGCCGGTGCTGTTCGGCCTCGTCATCCTGGCGATCGGCCGCGACTCGCGCGCCGGCCTGGTGCGCGTGCTGGCACTGATCGGTTCCATCGTTTCGCTGCTGCCGACGATCCCGCTGTTCACGCAGTTCGACAATGCCGCCCATGGCGTGCAGTTCGTCGAGAAGTCGGCGTGGATCGAACGCTTCAACATCTTCTATTCGCTGGGCATCGACGGCCTGTCGCTGTGGTTCGTGCCGCTGACGGCCTTCATCACGGTCATCGTCGTGATCTCGGCCTGGGAAGTGATCCAGGAACGCGTCGCCCAGTACATGGGCGCATTCCTGATCCTGTCCGGCCTCATGATCGGCGTGTTCGCCGCGCTGGACGGCCTGCTGTTCTACTTCTTCTTCGAAGCGACCCTGATCCCGATGTACATCATCATCGGCGTGTGGGGCGGTGCGAACCGCGTGTACGCGGCGTTCAAGTTCTTCCTGTACACCTTCCTCGGCTCGCTGCTGACCCTGGTGGCCCTGATCTACCTGTACAACAAGTCGGGCACGTGGGACATCCTGGAGTGGCACAAGCTGCCGCTGTCGATGCCGGAGCAGATCGCGATCTTCGTCGCCTTCTTCATGGCCTTCGCCGTCAAGGTGCCGATGTTCCCGGTGCACACCTGGCTGCCGGACGTGCACGTGGAAGCGCCGACCGGCGGTTCCGCCGTGCTGGCCGCGATCATGCTGAAGCTGGGCGCCTACGGTTTCCTGCGTTTTTCGCTGCCGATCGTGCCTGACGCGTCGCACTACCTGGCGCCCGTCGTCATCGTGCTGTCGCTGATCGCCGTGATCTACGTGGGCCTGGTGGCCCTGGTCCAGAAGGACATGAAAAAGCTGGTCGCCTACTCGTCGATCGCGCACATGGGCTTCGTCACCCTGGGCTTCTTCATGTTCAACGACATGGGCACGCAAGGCGCCATCATGCAGATGATCTCGCACGGCTTCGTGTCCGGCGCGATGTTCCTGTGCATCGGCGTGCTGTACGACCGCGCCCACTCGCGCCAGATCGCCGACTACGGTGGCGTCGTCAACAAGATGCCGAAGTTCGCCGCGTTCTTCATCCTGTTCTCGATGGCCAACTGCGGCCTGCCGGCGACCTCCGGCTTCGTCGGCGAGTTCATGGTGATCCTGGGCGCCGTGCAGTTCAACTTCGTCACGGGCATCCTGGCCGCGACCGCGCTGATCCTGGGCGCCGCCTACTCGCTGTGGATGGCCAAGCGCGTCATCTTCGGCAAGGTGACGAACCACCACGTGGCCGAGCTGACCGACATCAACGGCCGCGAGTTCTTCATGCTGGGCGTCCTGGCGATCGCCGTGCTGGCAATGGGCCTGTATCCGGCGCCGTTCACCGACACGATGCAGACTTCCGTGGCGGACCTGCTGAAGCATGCCGCGCAGAGCAAGCTGGCACTGACCGCACCTTGATTGCAGATAGGACCAAAGTTTCATGAATACACCCAACCTGATCCCGATCTACGCAGAGATCTTCCTGGTGGTCGCCACCTCGGCGATCCTGCTGATCGACATGTTCCTGTCCGAGTCGAAGCGCGGCATCACCTATGCGCTGTCGCTGCTGGCACTGGTGGGCTGCGCCTGGTTCACGTTCGTCGACTTCCAGGCCGGCACCACGACGTACACGTTCTACAACATGGTCGTGTCCGACCCGATGGGCAACCTGCTCAAGCTGTTCACCTACCTGACCGTGGGCATCACGTTCGTCTACTCGCGCCAGTACACCACCGACCGCGGCATGCTGGGCGGTTCGCTGGGCGGCGAGTTCTACGTCCTCGCGCTGTTCTCGATGCTGGGCCAGATGGTCATGATCGCCGCGAACAACTTCCTGTCCATCTACCTGGGCCTGGAACTGATGTCGCTGGCCACCTACGCCCTGGTGGCGCTGCGCCGCGACCACACGATGTCGACCGAAGCGGCGATGAAGTACTTCGTGCTGGGCGCGCTGGCGTCGGGCTTCCTGCTGTACGGCATGTCGATGCTGTACGGTGCCACCGGCACGCTGGACCTGTCGGCGATGGCCGCCAAGATCGCCAGCGGTACCGTGACGCCGACGATCCTGGTGTTCGGCCTGGTGTTCGTCGTGGCCGGCCTGGCCTTCAAGCTGGGCGCCGTGCCGTTCCACATGTGGGTACCGGACGTCTACCAGGGCTCGCCGACCGGCGTCACCCTGCTGCTGGGCGCCGCGCCGAAGCTGGCCACGTTCGCGATCTGCATTCGCCTGCTGGTGGAAGGTCTGCTGCCGCTGGCACTGGACTGGCAGCAGATGCTGATGATCCTGGCCGTGCTGTCGCTGGCCATCGGCAACCTGACCGCCATCGCGCAGACGAACCTGAAGCGCATGCTGGCCTACTCGACGATCGCGCAGATGGGCTTCGTGCTGCTGGGCCTGATGGCGGGTGTCACGGGCCAGGACCAGAGCAACGCGTCGGCCGCCTACAGCGCCGCGATGTACTACTCGATCACGTACGTGCTGACCACGCTGGGCACCTTCGGCCTGATCATGGTGCTGGCACGTGCCGGTCATGAAGCGGAAGAACTGGCCGACTTCAAGGGCCTGTCGAAGCGTTCGCCGTGGTTCGCCCTGGTCATGACCCTCTTGATGTTCTCGCTGGCCGGCGTACCGCCGATGATGGGCTTTGCCGCCAAGCTGGCGGTGCTGCAGACCGTGCTGCAAACCGGTCAGCTGGGCCTGACGATCTTCGCCGTGATGGCGTCGCTGGTCGCCGCGTTCTACTACCTGCGCGTCGTCAAGACGATGTGGTTCGACGAACCGACCGACACGGCGCGCATCAGCGTCGCGCTTGATAAAAACATCGTGCTGGGCCTGAACGCCCTGCTGGTGGTGGCCCTGGGCGTCGTGCCCGGCCCGCTGCTGGACGCCTGCCTGCGCACGATGAAAGCCACGCTGATCTCCTGATCATGGACGTCGGCGCGGCGGCTTGGTTGGTGATCCTGCTGGCACTGCTGGCCGCCAACCTGCCGTTCATCAATGACCGCCTGTTTGCCGTGGTGCCGCTGAAAGGCGGCACCAGCGCGGCACGCAAACCCTTCCTCGTGCGCCTGCTCGAACTCGTCGTGCTGTTCTTCGTCGTCGGGTCCGTCGGCCGCCTGCTGGAAGGGCGCATCGGCACGGTGTTCCCGCAGACGTGGGAGTTCTACGCCATCGGCGCCTGCCTGTTCGTCGTGCTGGCCTTCCCCGGCTTCGTCGTCCGCTACCTGCGCAAGCGCCACTGAAACACCAAAACCCGGGACAATCCCCTGTTTCGAGGCAAGCTTGCCTTGAAACAGGGGACTGTCCCGGGTTTTTCGCTGCTACACTGTTGTTTTTTTGATTGGAGCGTGCATGAGCGATACGCACCTGAAGGAAACCAAAGTGGACGGCGGCCTGGCCTACGACGGCGGCTTCCTCAAAGTACACAAAGACCGCGTGACCTTGCCCAACGGCGCCACCACGCACCGCGAATACATCCGCCATTCCGGCGCCGTGACGATCCTGCCCGTGCTGGACGACGGCCGTATCCTGCTGGAGCGCCAATACCGCTACCCGAACGACCGCGTCTTCATCGAGTTCCCGGCCGGGAAGATCGATCCGGGCGAGGACCACCTGGAATGCGCCAAGCGCGAGCTGAAGGAGGAGACGGGCTACACGGCGCGCGAATGGCAGTTCGTGGCGACGATCCACAATGCCATCGCCTACTCGGACGAGCACCTGGAGCTGTACCTGGCCAAGGGCCTGGTGGCAGGCGAGGCCGAGCTGGACGACGGCGAATTCGTCGAGTGCTTCACGGCCACCCTGGACGAGATGCTGGCATGGGTGCGCAGCGGAGAAATCACGGACGTGAAGACGATCATCGGCACGTTCTGGCTCGACAAGCTGCGCTCGGGGCAGTGGACGCCGCCGGCAAAATGACGGCGCGGCGGGCCGCGCTGGCCGCCTTGCTGGCACTTTGCGCCGGCAGCGCCCACGCGGCCCGCACACCGTTCCAGATCCGCTGCGAGGACACCATCAGCAAGACGATCTCGGTGCTGTCGTCCAAGCAGAACGGCTACACGATCAACACCCAGCTGTCGTACAAGATGCTGACGGCGATGAAGGGCGTGGCGTCGCGCAACCAGTTCGTGCTGGGCCTGACGCGTACCGAATCGCGTGTGCAGGTCGGCCTGGCCGGCCAGATGCTGCAGGACCCGGCCAGTGGCTACGAATGCGTGGCGCCGCAGATCAAGGTGCAGCTGACGTACGAACCGGTGAAGATCTACGTGGGCAGCGAATTCCCGGTCGGGACCTGCGGCTACCAGGAGATCCTGGCGCACGAGATGCGCCACATGCAGGCGTACATGGCGCACCTGCCGAAAGTGGAAAAAGTGGTCTCCGCCGCGCTGGCCAGGCGCTTCGAGGGCAAGCCGCTGTATGCGCCGGCCGGCACGGCGCGCTCGGCACTGGCGTTCGAGATCGACAGCGGCTGGCTGCCCTACATCAAGGCCGAGATGGCCAAGGTGGAGGCGGTGCAGGCGCAGATCGACTCGCCGGCCGAATACGCGCGCCTGAGTAAGGCGTGCGGCGGCGAGATCCAGAAGATATTGATCAAGACAAGAGCACTCCGATAATGACAGCCGTACCGCAGCGCGAGGTCGTGCGCTACTTCGCATTGATTCCCGCCGCCGGCGTCGGCGCCCGCATGGGCGCGGCCGGCCCGAAACAATACCTGCCGCTGGCCGGCAAGCCGATGCTGCGCCACACGCTGCAGGCCTTCCTCGACTGCGCGGCGATCGCGCACGTGTACGTCGTCGTCAGCGCGGGCGACGGTTACATCGACGATGTCGTTGCCGATTGCGGCGCGCGCGTGACGGTGCTGCGCTGCGGCGGCGCCACGCGCATGGAATCGATCCGCAACGGCCTGCACGCGCTGGATGCGCGCGACGACGACCGTATCCTGGTGCACGACGCGGCCCGGCCCGGGCTGACGCCGGCGCTGATCGAGAAATTGATCGACGCGGCCGGGGCCAACCCGGCCGGCGGCCTGCTGGCCTTGCGAGTCGTCGACACTGTCAAGAGCACCCGCAGCGGCCGCGTCGAGACGACCCCGCGTGACGGCCTGTGGCTGGCGCAGACGCCGCAGATGTTCCCGTACGAACTGCTGCGGCGCGCGCTGGAGCAGGCGCCCGATCCCGAGGCGATCACGGACGACGCCTCGGCCGTCGAGATGCTGGGCTTGTCGCCCCAGCTGGTCGAGGGCCATCCCCGCAACCTGAAGGTGACCTTGCCGGCCGACGTCGGCATCGCCACCTTGTACCTGACCCACGAGCACATATGAACCAACCCGTACTACCATTTCGTATCGGCCAGGGCTACGACAGCCACCGCCTGGTCGAAGGCCGCAAGCTGATCCTCGGCGGCGTCGAGATCGCGCACGACAAGGGCCTCTTGGGCCACTCCGACGCGGACGCGCTGCTGCACGCCGTCACCGACGCCATCCTGGGCGCCGCCGCGCTGGGCGACATCGGCCGCCACTTCCCCGACACCGCCGCCGAATTCGCCGGCGCCGATTCGCGCGTGCTGCTGCGCGAGGCGGCGCGCCGCGTAAGGGAAACCGGCTACGACATCGGCAACGTCGATGCGACCATCATCGCCCAGCGCCCGAAGATGGCGCCGCACATCGCCACGATGGTGGCCCATATCGCGGCCGACCTGGGCGTGGCGCCTGGGCAGGTCAACGTCAAGGCCAAGACCAACGAGAAGATGGGCTACCTGGGGCGCGAGGAGGGCATCAACGCCGAGGCGGTCGCGCTGCTGGTGCGGCGCCCCGATTGACGATGCGCGACCTGTCGGCCTACCGCGAAGTGGCGCTGGAGTCGTTCGACGCCGGCGGCGTGGTGCGCCTGCGGCCGATGGTGGGGCAGGCCTACCACCCGTGGCTGAAGGTCCAGGGCCCGCGTGCGATGACAGCCGGCCATCCCGTCGGCACGCGCTTTCTCGTGCATGCCAAGCTGACCGACCGGCTCGGCGGCGAACCTTACCTGTATGTCTACCATGGCGATCCCATCGTCGTGCTGAGCGACGTACAGGCCCGCAAATTCCTGGCGGAGTTCCGCCGGGGCCGCATCTGAGGAGGAGACGATGATCCGGATACGCGAGATCGACCATATCGTGCTGCGCGTGGTGAACCTCGAGCGCATGCTGCACTTCTACACGCAGGTGCTGGGCTGCGGCATCGAGCGGCGCCAGGACGAGATCGGCCTGGTGCAGCTGCGCGCCGGCAGCGCGCTGGTGGACCTGGTGCCGGTGGACCAGAAGCTGGGGCGCATGGGCGGCGCGGCGCCGGGGCGGGAAGGGCGCAATGTCGATCACTTCTGCTTCCGTGTCGAGCCGTTCGACGAGGCGGCGATCCGCACCCACCTGGCGTCGTTCGACGTGGCGGCGGGACCGACCGAGTCACGCTACGGCGCCGAAGGGGAGGGCCCATCCATCTACCTCGAGGACCCGGAAGGCAACACGGTGGAGCTGAAGGGCCCGCCGTATTGAGCAAACCGGTTGCGGCGTGGCTGGCGGCGGCGCAGGCTGGCAGTCTTGGCATGTCAGGTGCGCGCGATGACCGTCTGGTACCGGATCTGGACCTATATCCTGCCCGTCCCCATGTGGCTGGCGGAGTACTTCATGCGCACCATCATGAAAAATCCGGAGGCCGACGATTTCTTCCCGTCCAGCCTGGCCGCCGCGGCGCTCGGGCTGGTCATCCCGGTGCTGGCGCCGAAGCCGGTCGCGGCTGCCGCATCGGTCACCATTCCGGCGGGCACCATGCTCGTCAGCCAGAGCGACGAAGCCGTGCGGCGCTGGGCTACCGCCACACTGTTCGGCGGCACGCTGCTGTGGCTGGTCACCGTTTACCTCAGCATCGGCGGCCGCTGGCCGCCGGGCTGGCCGGCACAGGATATCGATCAGAAGTTCTGGATTGGCGTTAGACTTTACGCGATTGCCTTTGCCCTGGATGAACGAAAGGAGCGCATAGGATGGATTTCCAGTCGCTCGCCATTGTCGCGGGCGTGTTGCCGGCCGTGATGCTGTGCATTCGTGCGCTCATCAAGGCGTTCGTCGGCACGCAAAGCGTGTACTTTCTCAGCGACAGCTCCGGCCGTAAGGTGCAGTTCGTCTTGGACAAGAACGCCAGCGAGGCCGAGCGCGCCGCCATCATCGATCGCAAGGCGCGCGAGCTGCAAGAGATGGCGTAACGCAACAGCGGGATGCCAACACATGGAAACGCTGCGTACCGGGACCGCGGTCGTCAAGCGCGCGTACCGGCAAAACCGCATCGAACCGCAGAAGAACCCCTGACACCACCGCCGAGCCCCCTGTCCACCTTGGGGCACACCCCGCCATTGACGCAGGCTCATCCGCTCGAAAGGCCGAGGCCGTGTCTCGTCTCGGGGTCAGGCACCGAACCGGGACACGAACTCATCCGTCAGTACTGTCGAGAGATTTCCACCTCGCCTCGGGGTCAGACACCAAACCTGGACACGAACTCGTCCGTTAGTGCTGTCGAGAGATCTCCATATGGCCTCCGCCGCTGTGGAAACGATACCACAACGGCTATGAAAAGCTTTTCATCCGGTCGGGTTCCGCCGTACCATCAGTCGGTACGTAATTACATAATGACAAAAACGACCGCCGAGGAGACCCATGAGCACGACCGAGATTTTTCTGCTGGCTATGCTGTTGATTTTCGTGGTGCCGTTTCTGGTGTGGCGGCTGGGCCGCACCGAGTATTTCGCGCCGCTCGTGATCGTCCAGATCATCATGGGCATCGTGCTGGGACCGGGGGTGCTGGGCGCGGCGTTCCCGGAGTATCACCGCTTTGTCTTCAATCCGGATGTGGTCAAGACGTTGAACGGCATCGCCCAGTGGGGCGTGATGCTGTTCGTGATGCTCGCTGGCGTCGAGCTCGACCTGAAAAAAGTCTGGCAGTACCGCCGCGAAAGCGCCGTCACGGCCGGGCTGTCGCTGGGCCTGCCGTTGCTGTGCGGCTGCGCGGCCGCGCTCGTGCTGATGAGCTATCCGGGCTGGATGGGCGCCAGCGCGGCCACCTGGCAGTTCACGCTCGGCACCGGCATGGCATGCGCCGTCACGGCGCTGCCCGTATTGGTGCTGCTGCTGGAAAAGCTGGACATCCTGCGCCAGCCGATGGGCCAGCGCATCCTGCGCTACGCCAGCCTGGACGACGTCGCCATCTGGGGCGTGCTGGCGTTGATCATGCTGGACTGGGAACGCATTGGCCGCCAGCTGGGCTTTATCCTGGCGTTCGCCGTGCTGACGGTGCTGTTCCGCCGCGTCATGGCCCGCCTGCGCCGCGACGACCGCTGGTACGTCGCGCTGGCATGGCTGATCGCCTGCGCATTCGGCGCCGACTGGGCCGGGCTGCATTTCATGGTCGGCGCCTTCCTGGCCGGCGTCGTGATGGACGCCGACTGGTTCGGCCAGGAGCAGCTCGATGCGCTGTTCCGCAACGTGCTGCTGGTGCTGATGCCGGTGTTCTTCCTCAGCACCGGCTTGCGCACCCGCTGGGACCTCGGCGGCGGCATGGGCACCTATGCGGTGTTCGCTGGCGCCGCGCTGCTGCTGGTGGCCTCCGTCGGCGGCAAGCTGGCCGGGGCGCACCTGGCCGGACGCATGCTGGGCTGGAAGAGCGGCGAGGCCTCCGTGATCGGCTGGCTGCTGCAGTCGAAAGGCCTGATCGAGATCATCTTCGCCAACATCCTGCTGGACAAGCAGATCATCACCAGCGAGACGTTCACGGCGCTGCTGCTGATGGCCGTCGGCAGCACGATGCTGACGGTGCCCGTCGTGCATCCCAAGCTGCACCGCGTGCGGCATACCGGCCTGGTCGGCCAGGCCAGTTCCTGACGGCGGCCCCGATGGCACGCACGGGACTGAGCAAGGCCGACATCCGCGCCTGCCGCGAGCGCCTGCTGGCCGAGGGCCGCCACCCTTCGGCGGACGCGGTGCGCAAGGCGCTGGGCGACACGGGGTCGAAATCGACGATCCACCGCTGCCTGAAGGAGCTGGCGCAGGAAGAGGCGGGCGCGGGCGCGGCGCGCGCCGCTACCACGCGCCAGCTGCATGCGCTGGTCGAGCGCATTGCCGACCTGCTGCATGCGGGCGGACCGGACGCGCTGCGCGAACATTATGAAGAGGCGCTGCGCCACAAGGACCGCGAGCTGGCCGAACTGCAGGTCCAGGTCGCCACACTGACGGCGCGCCTGGCGCAGCTGGAAGCACGCCCGGTCCCGCCGCGCGAGCGCACGGCACCGCGCGATGAAGACGCCATCCGCGCTTTCGGCGGCTTCGGCGTCGCGCTGGATACTTCGCGCAGCGGCGGGCGCGCCACGTCGCCGTTCAGCGCCCTGCGCGCCGGCGGTCGCACCGAAGTGGTCGAACTGGGGGACGAATGGCCGCTCAGGTGGTCGTGAGGGCCAGCGTGAAGCGCCGCTCGGTGGCACCGGCATCCAGCGGCAGGGCGACGAAGCCGCAGCGCGCCAGCACACGGTGCGAGCCGACGTTGGCGGGATAGACGAAGGCGTCCAGCCGCTCCAGGCGCCAGCGCGTGGCGGCCGCGCGCACGAGGTGGCGCAACGCCAGCGTCGCCAGCCCGCGGCCGCAGGCATGCTGCGCCACGCGGTAGCCCACCTCGGCCGAGCGGGCCGCCTGGTCGATATCCTTCAGGTTGGCGCGGCCGACGATGGCGCCGTCCCCGTCGACCAGCACGAACGGATGCCAGGTGCCGTTCGCCAGGCCCGTGAGGTACTCGTCGACGTGCGCGGCCACCCCTGCCGGCGTATAGAAAGCCGGCGCGCGCGGTTCGATATGGCGTTCGAACCAGGCGCGGTTGGCCAGTTCGAACGCCAGCAGCGCCGCCACATCGGTGGCGCGCAGCGTGCGCGCGAGCACTTCCGGCGCAGCCTTCATGCGGCGCCGTCGGCGGCCGGGAAACGCACGGTAAACACGACGTGCGGCGCCTCGTGCCGGTAGCTCAGCGTGCCGCCGTGCCCCTGCACGATATTGAACGCGATGTACAGGCCCAGGCCCATGCCGGTGCGGTTGGCGCGGTTCTGCAGCGCCATCCGCTTGAACGGATTGAACAGCTGTGCTTCCAGTTCCGGGGCGATGGCCGCGCCATGATTGCGCACCTCGATCACGATCGTGCCCGCTTCTTCGCGCAGCGCCACCAGCACCGGGTGACCGCCGGTGCCATGATGGCGCGCATTGCTCAGCAGATTGCTGATGACCTGCGCCATCCGGTCGGCGTCCACCCGGGCCGTGACGCCCGGCGTGACCGCGGTCTCGTACAAGGTGCCGGGATGGGCCAGGCGGGCTTCGTCGACCAGGTCTTCCACCATGCGGCTGAGGTCCGTGGCTTCCTTGCGCAGCGCCAGCCCCAGGCCGCTGTCGAGCCGGCTCATGTCGAGTACCTGGCTGATCAGGCGCTGCATGCGACCGCTGGAACGCTGGATGCGCTGGCCCAGTTGCTGCGGCTGGGCGCCGTGCTGCAGCACCGTGGCCGCCATCGTGATCGATTGCAGCGGGTCGCGCAGGTCGTGGCCCAGCATCGCCAGCAGCTGCATGCGGGCGCGCTCCATGTCGGCATGGCGCGTCATGCTGGCGCGATGCATCTCGGCCAGCAGCTGCTCGGCCACCAGCAGGCGGCCGGCATCCCACGGCTCGGCCTTGTCGGTGACGGATTCGACCCATTCGTCGAACGAGCCGCGCGGCGTCAGCCGGTGCCCCAGCGGTCCGGTGCGCAGCAGCTTTTCCGGCTTGCCGCCCCAGCGGATCGTCTCGACCTGCTCGCGCCGCAGCGCCAGCAGCCAGCCGCCGGTGGCGGGATCGAAGTGCAGGCCCAGCAGGCCGACCCAGGGGCCGACCGCGCCATGCGCGGCCGCCGGCCATTCGGACAGGCTGCGGCGTTGCAGCACTTCCTCGCCGTCGGCCGGCAGCGAGGCCACGATGGCCGTCGCCGCCTCGTGCGACAAGCCGCCGTGCACCAGCACGCGGCCCTGCTGGGCAAACACGAGGGCGTCCGCGCCCAGGGTCGCGGCCAGGTCGGCCGCGTGGCGTTCCAGTGCCGCCAGCACGTCGTCCTCCTGCAGCAGCGTCTCGATCAGGTGCGTGCGCACGTCGGCGGCCTGCTCGACCAGCGCGGCGCGTTCACGCGCGTCCAGGCTCTGCACGGTGGCGGCCAGCACCTGGGCCATCACGTCGCAGGCCATGCGGATCGAATACGGCACCCGCAGCGGCGTCTGGTGGTGGCAGGCGATCAGGCCCCACAGCCGGCCGTTGACGACGATCGACACGCTCATCGACGCGGCCACGCCCATGTTCTGCAGGTACTCGACGTGGATCGGCGAGACGCTGCGCAGCACGGCATGGCTCAGGTCCAGCGGCGGATCGCCCGGCGCGCCCACCAGGGCCACCGGCGTGTAGCCGATGTCGGCGATCAGGCGCAGGGTGTTGATGGTGTACAGGCGCCGGGCCTGCGCCGGGATGTCGCTGGCAGGATAGCGCATGCCGAGGAAGGGCTTGAGCGACGGGGCGAGCGCTTCGCCGATCACGTCGCCGCTGTCGTCGTGGCGGAAGCGGTAGGCCATCACGCGGTCGAAGCCCGTGATGGCGCGCACCTGTTCCACCGCCAGCTGCAGCAGCGCGCCGATGGTTTTCTGACGCTTCAGCCGCTCGATCGCCGTGTGCGCCTTCAGTGCGAAGGTGGCCACGGTATCGCTGCGGATGTCGCGCTGCTCGAATTCGGCGATGACGCGAAAGGCGTCGCTGTGCACGATGCAGTCGAAGACCTGGCCCGCCATCGTGGTCTCGATGGCGGTGCGGGTGCAGCCGTCGGCGCCGCTTTCATCGATGCATTCACGCAGCTGGACCAGCACGGGTCCTTCCAACGGCAGGCGGGTCACGTGCTGATTCAGCACGGGCGCGAAGCCCAGCAGCTCGGCGGCATTGGCGCTCCACGAACGCAGCGCGCCGCCGTGGTCGAACGCCAGCAGCGCGCCATGCGGCTGGATCTGGCCGGGAATGTGGATCGGTTCGTCGGCGCAGTTGTCCAGGTCGATGCCAGTGCCGGGCGGCGCGCCGATGCCGGTCATGCGGCCACCTGGCGTGCCGGGACCTCCGGCGTCAGCGAAAATTGCGATTGCAGGGCGATCAGGCTGTCGAAGGCATCGCGCGCGCCGGCACAGGCGGCGGCGATTGCCGCCGGCGTGCGCACCTGCTCGCGCAGCACGCGCAGGAAACGCTGCCAGCGCGGCCCCGGCGGGCTGCCGTCGCCGTGCAGGTAGCGCAGCGGATGGGGGGCCAGGCGGGCGTCAAGGCCCCGGTACAGTACCGCGCCACCCAGGCGCGAGCCTTCCAGCACGTAGGCCACGCCCCAGCGGTAGGCGGCGCTGTCGTCGGCAAACCATGGCGCGGCCGGTAGCGGCACGGCGTCCGCCAGCGTGTCCACCAGCGCCGGATCGCCCAGGTCGGCGTCCAGCAGCGGCAGATGGGGCGCGGGCGGCAGCAGGGCCGGGTCCTGCGGCCCGTCCGCAAAGCCGGCTTGCCAGGCCTCGATCGGCGCCAGCCAGTGGCGCAGCAAGGTCAGGTGCGCGCGATAGTGGCGCAGGGTGGGCTCGTGCGCCGCCAGCGGCATACCCTGGTCGAGTACGGCGTGGCGGCTGGCGGTGGTCTCGCGCAGGGCGGCGAGTATGTCGGGAGGTTCCATCGTCATCGTGCCATTGTACAGCCCACTGCCGGACGGCATCGTTCTTTAGTCGTCGTCGCTGTCCTCGTCGTTGCTTTCCGGGACTCGCTGCCGGCGCGCCGCGTCGGCGGCTTCGCGCAGGCGCGCCGCCCCGCCCAGGAACTCGTCGACGCCGTGGTCCGGACTCTGGCGGATTTCGGGCGGCAGCAGCACCGACATGTAGGGCTCGTCGGCCAGGTGGCCGCTCGACTCGAGGTTGCTCATCAGCACCAGGCCCGAACCCAGCCCCAGCAGCAGGGCGCACGCGGTCAGCAGGCGCCGCGGCGAGCTCTGCGGCCGGATCGTGCGGAGATGGAAATACACCATGCCGCAACCGATGAGGTTCGTGACGAGATTGCCGTAGCGGGTGAAGATCTCGGCCGACCAGGCGAAGGCCAGCACGGCCGACATGGCCTTCCACGCGCCCACCGCGATCAGGCCGCCCCCCAGGATGAACAGGTGGCGTCCGAGGCGGGCATGGCCGGCGAATAGCCGGTTCACCAGCGCCCAGACGCCGCTCCACACCAGCCCCAGGGCCAGGCCGGAGACGATCGTCTGCAGGTATTTGATGGCCTGGAACGACTCGACCTCCGTCAGCGCCTGTTCCACGCCGACGAACAGGGCGATCAGGGCCAGGCCGGCGACGGCCGGGACGCCGCCTTCCCAGGCATGCATGGTGGTGTCGGTCACTTCCTGCTGGACCGGGAAATGGGCGTCGCGCACGCGCAGCCGCGTGTGGCCCAGCCGCACGACGGTGCTGCCGTCCAGTGCCACGTGCTGCTGGCGCCGGCCGTGCAGCACGATGCCGTTGCGGCTGCCCAGGTCGCGCAGCACGATGGCGCCGTCGTCCTGCGCTTCCAGCACGGCGTGGTGCGGGGCCGTGTGCGCGTCGTCGAGGATGACGTCGTTGTCGTAGCCGCGCCCGATCGTCACGGGCAGCGCGTCGCAGCGCTGGCGCGACAGCACGTCGCCGTTGCGCGCCAGGACTTCGACGAAGTAGGGCGCCGTCATCGGGCTTCCTCGCGCCCCAGCGCCTGCAGGAACGCCTTGGCGCTGCGCAGGCCGTTGTCGTACGAGACGCCACGCACGTCCAGCCGGCTCTGCAGGTTCATCAGGGCGTCGTCCGTGCTGGCCGTCAGCACCGTGAAGTCGTACAGGCCGGCGAACTTGCGGTAGGCGCGCACGCACATCACGGCGCGCATCGGCAGCGATTTGTTGCGGATGAACTGTTCGGTGCACTCGGGCCCGGTCAGGCGGCTGTCGTTGTGGTTGCCCAGCGCTTCGTTCTTGAACGATGCCGACGACAGTTGCGCGAAGCGGATGCGGTCCAGCCCCTTGCTGCGCATGTACTGGTGGCGGATGCCGACCTGGCCCGTCTGCAGGGTGCCGCTGACGAACAGGGCCGACTCCATCGAGCAGCTGGTGTTGTCGACGGCGTAGGGCTTCTCGCCGCGCGCGTCGGCCTCGGCGTTCGACTGGCCCCAGCAGCGCATCTGCTCGGACTCGCGCACCGGCACCTGGTATGGGCCCATGGCCTTCAAGGTCAGGGGGCCGGACAGCAGCTGGTCCACCATCGCCTTCTGATGCGCCAGCAGCTGCTGGGTGACGATGGCCGTGAAGTCCGGCGGCGGCTTGGCGGCCGGATCGACGCGGCGCAGCAGCTCCTGGGCATAACGTACCGGCACGAGGAAGCTGACCAGGTCGCCGTCCAGCCGCTTCGATACGTTGATGCCGGCCACCTCGCCGTCGGCCGTGACGGCCGGGCCGCCGCTCATGCCGGAATTGATCGGACCGGTGAACATCAGCTGGTCGTAGAAGCTGCGCGCGATCACGCCGTTGTAGGCGCCTTCGGAAATGGCGAAGCCCAGGTCGAGCGGATTGCCCAGCGAGTACAGGTACTGGCCCTGCGTCAGTTTCAGCGGTCCCTCCGGCAGCTTGAACACGCCGGTGCCGTAGCGGTTGACCCGCACCACGGCCAGGTCGTGCAGCACGTCGACGGCCAGCAGCTCGATATTGCCGCGCTGCCCGGCCGTGTCGACCCACTCGCCGGTATAGGTTTCCGGGTCGAGCGCGAACTGCGATACCACGTGGTAGTTGGTCAGCACCAGGTTGGACGTGCCCACCAGGAAGCCCGAACCCACCGACGACTGGGTGCGGCCGCTGCGCAGCAGCGAGCGCACCTGCAGCAGGTCGGCCTTGGCGGCGGAATACAGCTTCTGCGCGGCGGAAGACGGCGGCGGCAACGGGGCGTTGGCAGGTGCCGCAGCGGGGCGCGCGGGCGCGGGGGCGGCCGGGGCAGGGGCGCGCGTCGGCGTTGGCGCGGCCAGCGCGGCGCCGGCCGCCATCGCCAGCGGGAACGTCAAGGTGGAAGCAAGCCGGTGCAGTTTCATGCGGTCCCTTCGTGTGAATCCGGGACAGTGTACCTTATGAAACTTGCCAAGCGGCAGGGCAAGCATGCAAAGCAGGGTAAAGGCCTTGGGCTTAAGGCAACTTTAAGCGAGAAACCTGTGGGCTTACTGTTCGCCGTCCGTGTTCGCGGTGGCCACCACCGGCGTCATCATATGACCCAGCTTGAGCGCCTTCGTGTTCAGGTAATGCTGGTTGAACGTATTGCGGTTGACCAGCAGCGGCACCCGTTCGGCCACCGGCACGCCCAGCTTTTCCATCGCGGCGATCTTGCGCGGGTTGTTCGTCATCAGGCGCAGGCTTTGCACGCCGAACTGTTGCAGCATCGGCGCGACCAGTTCGTAGCTGCGCTGGTCCGGCTTGAAGCCCAGTTGCTCGTTGGCCTGGACCGTGTCGGCGCCCGCTTCTTGCAGGCGGTAGGCGCGCATCTTGTTGATCAGGCCGATGCCGCGGCCTTCCTGGCGCAGGTACAGCAGCACGCCACGGCCCTCGGCGGCGATGCGCTGCAGCGCGCCTTCCAGCTGGGCGCCGCAGTCGCAGCGCTGCGAGAACAGCACGTCGCCCGTCAGGCATTCGCTGTGCACCCGTGCCAGCACGGGGGCGCCGTCGCCGATATCGCCCAGTACCATCGCCAGGTGCTCCTTGCCGGTCGAGTGCTCGACGAAGGCGTGCAGCGTGAACTGCGCCCACGGCGTCGGCAGCGCGCAGGACGTGACGTAATCCAGGTCGGCGGTAGGGGCGGCGGGGGCGACGGGCTGCATGGTGTGCTCTTTTCGGTAAAAACAAAATCGACGGAGTGCGGCGAACCGCATCCGTCATCATAACAAATATTGTCAAATCGGCCCGGGCGTTCCCGCGCACGCCCGGGCCGGCGATATTAATATGGCAGGTCGAACAACAGCACCTCGGCCGCCTCGGCCTGACCCAGCGTGACGGCGCTCTCGTTGGTCAGCTTGAGCGCGTCGCCGCCGGCCAGCGCGGTGCCGTTGACGGTCACGCTGCCGCGGATCACGTGCACGTAGGCGGTGCGGCCCGCTGCCAGCGCATGTGTCACGGCGTCCGCCCCGTTCAGGATCGTCGCGTAGATGGCGGCGTCCTGGTGGATCAGCACGGAGCCGTCGCGGCCGTCGCTGGAGGCGATCAGGCGCAACTGGCCCGTTTTGCTGTCCGGCGTGAAGTGCTTTTCCTCGTAGCCGGGTTCGATGCCGGTCTGCCCCGGCTGGATCCAGATCTGCAGGAAGTGCACGCCCTCAGTCTTCGAGTGATTGAACTCGCTGTGGCGCACGCCGGTGCCTGCGCTCATGCGCTGCACGTCGCCGTAATGCAGCACCGAGCCGTTGCCCATGCTGTCCTTGTGCTCCAGTGCGCCGTCCAGCACGTAGGAGATGATCTCCATGTCGCGGTGGCCGTGGGTGCCAAAGCCCTGACCGGGCGCGACGCGGTCTTCGTTGATGACGAGCAGGGGCCCGAAGCCGACGTGTTCCTCGTCGTAGTAACTGCCGAACGAGAAGGTGTGACGGGACTTGAGCCAGCCGTGGTTGGCGAGACCGCGTTCGTCGGATTTGCGTACTTGCAGCATGGTGTGCTCCTTTTGATTGGGTTTATGCGACAATTTCGAAGGCTTCGCTTTCTGTTTGTCGCCTCGATGGAAAGCAGTATAGGCCGTCCGGTCCGTGGTAAAAAACGGAAAATTTATAGACCTGTTATCGAAAAATTCGAATATGCTGCGATTGAGCCTGGAAGCCCTGCAGATCGTCGACGCCATCGACCGGCGCGGCTCGTTTTCCGCCGCCGGCAAGGAGCTGCACCGGGTACCGTCGACGATCTCGTACACCGTCGGCAAGCTTGAAGACGACCTGGGCGTGCAGGTGTTCGAGCGCAACGGCCCGCGCGTGGAGCTGACCCGCGCCGGCCGCGAGCTGTTGAAGGAAGGGCGCTACCTGTTGAAGGCGGCGCAGGACCTGGAGCACCGGGTGCGCCGGGTGGCCTCCGGCTGGGAGACCGAACTGGCCGTGGGTCACGACTCGATGTTTGCCAGCGTGGCCCTGGACGCCGACATCCGCGCCTTTTACGACGTGGCACAGCAGACCCGCCTGCGCGTGGTGCAGGAAGCGTTGTCGGGCACGTGGGAAGCGCTGCTGGACCGGCGCGTGGACCTGGTCGTCGGCGCGCCGGGCGACGGTCCCGCCGGCGGCGGTTACGTCTCGCAGCCGATCGGCACCCTGCGCTGGGTATTCGCGGTCGCGCCCGATCATCCGCTGGCGGCGCTGCCGCAAGCGCTGGGGCGCGAGGAACTGCAGTCGCACCGGGCCATCGTCATGGCCGACTCGGCGCGCCGGCTGGCCCCTCGCACCGTCGGATTGCTGCTGGGGCAGGACACGCTGACGGTGCCGGACATGACCGCCAAGTTCCAGTACCAGCTGGCCGGCCTGGGCTTCGGCTTCCTGCCCGAGCCGTGCGCGCGCGCCGCCATCGCGGCCGGCCTGCTGGTGGAAAAGGCGGTAGCGGAACCGAAGCCGGACGAAACCTTCCACCTGGCCTGGCGCACGGGCGAGGGCGGCGCGGCGCTGAACTGGTGGCTGGAAAGGATGCGCCGCCCCGGCCTGTTCGAACAGTTGTGCCGCCATCTGCCGCGGCTTGCGGCAGGTCAAGGCAGGGCCGATGCGTAGCACGGCTGAGCAGGGAATCTGTTGACTAGTGCCAACTGTTTCGGAGTACTATACAGATCCATTCCCGATCGTCGGCCAACGCGCCTTATCCCTAGCGGTCCTGCTCATGAATACTGATTTCGTGTTTCTCCACCTTCTAGCCGATCGCGGCGGCAGGCCGGCGGCGCTCGTGCGGCGGGCGCCGGACGGCCTGCCGATAGACGTGTTGCCGCCGGCGCTGGCGGAACTGCCGGCACGGCTGCCGTGCCTGTTGCGGGCCGGCGCGCCGGCGGCTGCGGCCGAGGCGTTGGCCCAGGCCGGCTGGCAGCCCTTGGCCGATATCCACGTGCTGCAAACCGACGTGCCGTTCGACGGCACGCTGCCGCCTGGCGTGCGCTATGTCGAGGGCGACTGGCCGCTGGCACCGCCCACGCGACCACCAGGGCAACAGGCCGCCTCGCGCGCGCTGGCACTGCAGCTGGTCCAATTGGTCAACCGCGACGCCGATACCCATGAGATCGAGGGACTGCTGCGGCGCGATCCCACGCTGTCCTATCACCTGCTGCGCCTGGTCAATTCGCTCGGCACGACGGGCGGCACGCGCAAGGTGACGAGCTTTGCCCAGGCCATCCTGATCCTGGGACGCCAGCAGCTGCGGCGCTGGCTCAACCTGATGCTGTTCGCCGCGCGTGAGGGCGACATGCGCTCGGCAATGCTGCTGGCGCGCGTCTCGGTGCGGGCGCGCCTGATGGAACTGCTGGCGCGGGCGGCGGGCCTGGACCGGCACCATCAGGAGCAGGCCTTCATGACCGGCATGTTCTCGCTGCTGGGCGTGCTGTTCGGCAGCCCGCTGCGCGACGTGCTGGCGCCGCTCGCGCTCGGCTCGGCCGTGCAGGATGCTCTGCTGGACGGCGCCGGCGAGCTGGGCACGCTGCTGGCGCTGGTGCAGGCGGCCGAACGGGACGCCGGCGACGAGCTGGCCGGCGCACTGGGCGCACTGCAAGTGAGCGCCGCCGACTTCAATGCGCTGGCGGCGGAAGCCTACCTGTGGATGCTGAGCGTGATCGAGGATGCGGCCTTGCAGAGGACGGGCACCGACAATGCGTGAGCCGGCCATCGACCGCTGCCTGGCGCTGGTGCGCAGCGCGCGCACCCAGCAGGGCGCTACCCTGGCCGGCACGCTGGCCGAGCTGGAGGCGGCGCTGGGCGCGCTGGGCGCGCCGGAAGCGTCGTTGCAACTGGACCTGGCCGGCTACGTGACGGCGTGGGACGCGGGCGCCGAGCGCCTGTTCGGCTACCCGGCCGCCGAGGCGATCGGGCAGCACGTGCTGTTCCTGTATGCGGACGACGACGAGGCCGGCAATATCGCCGAGCTGTTCCCGGAACCGGGCGGCGCCGGGCAAACCGTGCGGCGCCGCACCCGTTCCGGTGACGTGATCAACGTGCGGCTGATGGCGGCGGTGGCACGGGACGCGGCCGGCGAGGCCGCCGGCGTGCACGTGCGGCTGGCGCAGGCCGGCAGCGCCGCGCCGCCGCCGGAACAGAGCAATCTGCACGCGCGCATCCTCGAGGACAGCGACCAGGGCGTGCTGATCACGGACGCGCACGAGCGCATCGTCTCCGTCAACGGCGCCTTCACCCGCATCACCGGCTATACGGCGGAAGAGGCACTGGGCCAGACGCCCGACCTGCTGCGCTCGGGCGTACACGACGCCGACCTGCGCGCCCAGGTGCGCGCGGCGATGCAGGGCGCGGGTGCCTGGCGCGGCGAGATCGTCGGCAAGCGCAAGAACGGCGAGCTGTTCCCGCAATCGGTGACGATCAGCGCCGTGCGCGACGCGGCCGGCCGCATCAGCCACACGTTCTCGCTGTTCTCCGACATCAGCTCGCACAAGGATGCGGAAGCGCGCATGCAGCGCATGGCCAACTACGACGCGCTGACAGGGCTGCCGAACAAGGGCCTGCTGCTGCAACTGCTGGCCCAGGCCATGGCGGAAGCACGGCGCGCACGCGAACATGGTGCGCTGCTGGTCGTCGAGGTGGCCCGGCTGGGCGCCATCACCGACACGCTGGGCCACGAGGTGGGCAACGCGCTGTTGATCGAGATCGCCCGGTTGCTGCGCGCGCGCCTGCGCGAGGGCGACCTGCTGGCCCGGCTGGACGGCGGCAAGTTCGCCATCGGCCTGCTGCACATCGAGAAGCGCGAGCACGCGGCGCTGGTGGCGAAGAAGCTGGTGGAGGCATTGACGGCGCCGATCGCAGTCGGCACGCACTCGCTGCAGGTCGGCGCGCACGTGGGCATCGCCGTCTACCCGGAAGACGCGGCCGATGCCGACGCGCTGCTGCGCGGCGCCGACGTGGCTGCCGCCCGCGCCGGCCACAGCGTCGAGCCGGCGCTGCTGTTCTTCAGCGAGGAGATGAACCAGCGCGCCAAGGAGCACCTGCGCATCGAGAGCGAACTGCGCGACGCGCTGGCCAACAACGAGCTGATGCTGTACTACCAGCCCAAGGTCAGCCTGCGCAGCGGCCGCATCGTCGGCGCCGAGGCGCTGCTGCGCTGGCGCCATCCGGTGCGCGGCCTGGTGTCGCCGGGCGTGTTCATTCCGGTGGCCGAGGAAACGGGCCTGATCACGGAGCTGGGCAACTGGGTCGTCAACGAAGCCTGCCGCCAGATCCGCCAGTGGCGCGACGCCAACGTGATCATGCCGCCGGTGGCCGTGAACCTGTCGGCGCGCCAGTTCGACCGCGGCCTGCCGCAACGGATGGCTGCCGTGCTGGAGCGTTACCAGGTGCACCCCGAGCAGCTGATGCTGGAGATCACGGAAAGCCTGCTGGTGCGCGGCGCGGATACCGTCATCGCCATCATGAACGAGCTGGTCGCGATGGGCCTGGCGCTGGCGCTGGACGACTTCGGCACCGGCTATTCCAGCCTGGCCTACCTGAAGAAGTTCCCCATCAGCACCCTGAAGATCGACCGCGCCTTCGTGGTCGGCCTGCCGCACGAGGAAAACGACTGCGCCATCGCGCGCGCCATTGTCACGATGGCCCAGCAGCTGCGGCAGGAGATCGTGGCGGAAGGCGTCGAGACGCTGGACCAGATGAATTTCCTGCGCGAGCTGGGCTGCGACCAGCTGCAGGGCTACCTGTTCAGCCAGCCGGTGCCGGCGCCGGACTTCGAGCGCATGCTGCGCGAGGGCAAGCGGCTGGCGTTCACGGGCCGCTGACCTGGCTCCACGGCGCCGCCCGGCGCTGGCTCTTGGCTGGCGCGGACGCACGCGCCAGAATATCCTTTCGACCACGAAAGGATTGCCATGCTGGACCTGTATTACGCGCCCACGCCGAACGGCCAGAAGCTGCGTCTGTATCTGGAGGAAGCCGGTTTGCCGTACCGCCTGGTGCCTGTCAGTCTCAGCAAAGGCGAGCAGTTCGACCCGGCCTTCCTGCGCATCGCGCCCAACAACAAGATTCCGGCCTTGCTCGATCACGCGCCGGCGGATGGCGGGGCGCCGCTGCCGATGTTCGAATCCGGGGCCATGCTGCTGTACCTGGCCGAGAAGAGCGGATTCGGCCTGCCGAACAGTGAACGCGCCCGCAACGAAGCTGTCCAGTGGCTGTTCTGGCAAATGGCTGGCCTCGGGCCGATGGCGGGGCAGGCGGGTTATTTTTGCGTGTACGCGCCAGAGCAGGTGCCGTTCGCCATCGAGCGCTATACGCGCGAGCTGGCGCGGCTGTATGGCGTGCTGGACCGGCATCTGGCCGGACGCGACTGGATCGCCGGCGAGTATTCGATCGCTGACATCGCGTGCTATCCGTGGATCGTACCGCACGCCGCGCATCAGCAGGACCTGGCGGCGTTTCCCCATGTGCGGCGCTGGTTCGAGGCGATCGCCGGGCGGCCGGCGACACGGCGGGCGTATGCGGACGTCGAGGATGTGTATGCGGTGCGCGGGGCGCCCGTGAAGGCTTGAGCGCCATGGCAAAAGCCGCCCTCGAGGGCGGCTTTCGGTGTTCCCTGACGGAACGGGTGCGCCTGGGCGCGGGGTGACGTCGCGCTTAGCGCTTGTCGTCGTTTTTGTGACTTTGACGGCCGGCCTGGGCATGCTGCTCAGGCGTGCCGCCGCGGGTGCCGCCGCCGCTGCCGGCATTGTTGCCGCCGCCACCGCCACCGCCGGAGCCTTGCGAGCCGCTCTGACGGTTGCCGTCGTTCTTGTGGCTCATGCTGCCAGCCTTGCGGGCTTCTTCGGAGGTGAACTCGTGAGCGTTGCCGGAGGCGTGTGCGGCACGGCCACCTTCGCTGGCGATTTCACGTTGACGCTGCGGATCCATCGAAGCGAAACCACGGTTGCTGGTGTCGCCACTCTGGTTGTTTCCTTTATTGCCGCCTTGGTTGTTGCCGCCTTGGTTGGATGATGCCATGGTTCTCTCCTTGTATGATATGAACATTGCACATCCTTTACCCGACCTGCCGGGGCCCCGGGGCCTCGTTGCTGTTGCGCCGTTCTGGTGCAAGTCGTGTAAAGGAGCGCTCATCTTAGGCCCGGAGGCTGGTCCTTTTTATAAGAGCCGAGGAGGGTGTTTTGTAGGACAAATGCCAACCTAAAAGTAACACAGCAGTAGCAATATTTCACATTCTTATGGCCCCTTGTGGCGCGACAATCCAGGACATTCATGCAAGTACAGCCCCTTCGACTCGCCCCCGGCGCCGACCTGCGGCACGCCATCGAACAGCTGCTGCGCGACCAGGCCGTGCAGGCGGCGTTCGTGCTGCAAGGGATCGGCAGCCTGTCGATCGCGCAGCTGCGGTTTGCCGGCTCGCCACGGCCAAGCGCGTTGCTGGGCGACCTGGAAATCCTGACCCTGGCAGGGTCCGTCGGGCCCGACGGCGCGCACCTGCACATGAGCGTCGCCGATGCGGAAGGCCGCGTCAGCGGTGGCCACGTGGCGCCTGGCTGCATCGTCCGCACGACCGCCGAGCTGTTGCTCGCCGTGTTGCCGGACCATGCGTTCCGGCGCCAGCACGACGCGGCGACGGGCTATCCCGAGCTGGTCATCCGCGCGCACCGGCAGGGTGCCTGAGCGGGTCGAGCAGGCTGCGCAGGTTGTTGTGGTCCAGCTCGTACATCAGCGCCAGTAGCGCGCCCAGCTCGCCACGCGGGAAGCCCTCGCGCGCCAGCCAGCCCAGGTAGTTGCCGGGCAGGTCGGCCAGCTTCGTACCCTTGTACTTACCGTAGGGCATGTCACGTGTCAGCAGGAGGGACAGCGCTTCCGGATTCATCATTGTTGCGTCAGATTCAAATATGTTGTGCCTCATCCGGCCTGTTTCGCAAGGATGAAACTGTGGATACTGCATGGCCTCGACTTTAACAGGAGTTGCCATGCCTATTGCCTTGCTGGCGCTGACGATCAGTGCCTTTGCCATCGGGACGACGGAGTTCGTCATCGTTGGCCTGCTGCCGACCATCGCCGCCGACCTCGGCGTTACCCTGCCTTCCGCCGGGCTGCTCGTCAGCCTGTACGCGCTGGGCGTCGCCATCGGCGCGCCCCTCCTGACCGCCCTGACGGGCAAGCTGCCGCGCAAGATATTGTTGTTGAGCCTGATGCTGCTGTTCACCGTCGGCAACCTGCTGGCCTGGCAGGCGCCGGGCTATGCGTCGCTGGTCGCCGCCCGCATCCTGACCGGGCTGGCCCACGGCGTGTTCTTCTCGATCGGCTCGACCATTGCCACGTCGCTGGTGCCGAAGGAGAAGGCGGCCAGCGCCATCGCCATCATGTTTACCGGCCTCACGGTCGCGCTGGTGACGGGCGTGCCGCTCGGTACCTTCATCGGCCAGCATTTCGGCTGGCGCGAGACGTTCCTGGCCGTGTCCGCGCTGGGCGTGATTGCCTTCCTCGGCAGCTTGCTGTTCGTGCCGTCCACCATCCGTCATACACCTCCCGCGTCGCTGCTGCAGCAGGTGCGCGTGCTGGGCGAGCCGCGCCTGCTGCTGGTGTACGCGATGACGGCCGTCGGTTACGGCGGGTCGTTCATCGCCTTTACCTACCTGGCGCCGATCCTGCAGCGCGTGGCCGGCTTCGGCGAGAGCGCGGTCGGCCTGGTGATGCTGGTGTATGGCGTGTCGGTCGCGGTGGGCAATATCTGGGGCGGCAAGCTGGCCGACCGGCGCGGCCCGGTGGGCGCGCTGAAGATCATCTTCCTGGGCCTGGCGGCGGTGCTGCTGGCGCTGACCTTCACCGCGCCGCACCCCTGGCTGGTGGTGCTGACGGTGCTGCTGTGGGGCGCGGTGGCGTTCGGCAACGTGGCGGGACTACAGGTCTACGTCGTACAGCAGGCCGAGCACTACGCACCGCGCGCCGTCGACGTCGCTTCCGGCCTGAACATTGCCGCGTTCAACCTGGGCATCGCCGGCGGCGCCTGGGGCGGCGGGCACATTGTCGAGCAGCTGGGACTGGTGCACACGGGCTGGATCGGCGCCCTGGTCGTGCTGGGCGCCTACGGCCTGACGGCTTGGTCGGGCCGGCTGGACCGGCGCGATCCGCGTGCGACGGCAGCACGCCCCACACGCTCCGTCGCGGCTCACTGACTACAGCTGCTTCGGCTCGGCCGGCAAGGCAGGCCCCTTTTTCAGCTCCTTCATGAACTGCTGGAACTGCGGCCGGAAGCCGGCAAACAGCGGATGCTCCTTCTGCTCCAGCATGACTTCGCTGAACAGCTTCAGGCCGACGGCAAACGCGGTGGCCGACTGCTCGTCGAAGTCGCCGCGGCTGCGCATGCGCCGCACGATGGCGATGATGTCGTCGTGGTTGCCCACCTCGAACTGCAAGGGCTCGTGGGTGGAGCGGGCGCCTGCGGCATCCGTCAGGTGTTCCAGGGTGACGCGGTAGCGGTGTTGTTTCATGGTTGGCCTCCTTTCAGCCGGCCAGTATAGCCGCGTCGTGCCGCCGCGTGCGCATGCTTGCGGGTCAGTCCTCAGGCAGCAGCAGCGCGTGCTGGGTGGCCGTGTGGAAGTCGCGCCAGACGCGGTTGATGGCGCTGTCGCCATGGGCCGCCTGCAGGCCGCAGAAGGGGTAGAGCGTGTCCACGGCCGTGCGGCATGTCTCGACCAGTGCCAGCGCCACGGCCTGCAGCGCGGCGCCATCGACGGCGCTGTGCGCCAGTGCCGCCGCCCATGCCTCGTCCAGCCGCGCATAAAAGCGCGTGCGCACGGCATCGACCGCCGCGTCGGCCGCTGCCAGTCGTGCCGCCGCGGACGGCGCTTCCAGCATCGCCACGCCGCTGGGATGGCGCCGCGTGGCCAGCAGCGCACGCGCCAGCGCCAGGAAATGCCGCGCCATGCCCAGCAGGTTGGCGGCCAGGGTCACGTAGGCCAGCGGCATGAACGGGAAGCGGTACAGCGGCCCCGGCGCTGTGGCGCAAGCGGGATCGATCGTAAAGGCATGATCGGCCGGCACCCAGGCGCCGTCGATGCGGTAGGCGTGCGAGGCGGAAGCGCGCAAGCCGATGCTGCGCCAGGTGGGCTCGACGGTGACGTGACGCGCCGGCACGACGAAGGCACGGATGCGCGGCTTGCCCGCATCGTCCGCCAGCACCGTCCCGTGCTCGCGCAGCACGGCGTTCAAGGTGAAATGGGTGGCCATCGGCGCGCCGCTGGCGATGTCCCAGCGTCCCACGAGGCGCCAGCCATCGCCGTCGCGGTCGGCGTAGCCGGTCGGCGCGCCGCTGCCGGCCAGGCAGACGTTCGGCGTGGCCAGGATGGCGCGGGCCAGCCCTGGGGCCAGGAAGCCGGCGAACCAGCCGGCGCCGGCGCACAAAGTGACGACCCAGCCCATGCTGCCGTCCTGCTGCGCGATGGTTTCCTCCAGTCGCACGAGCTCGGGCAGGGCCAGTTCGGCGCCGCCGCAGGCGCGCGGTGCCAGCATGCGCAGCCAGTCGCGTTGGTGGATCAGGGCCTGCTGCGCGGGCGTCAGCCAGCCGGCGGCGTCGGCGGCGCGGCACTCGTCCGTGGCGATTCCGAAACTCATCGGGCCTTCCAGTAGATCTCGTCCAGGCTGCCCTTGCCGAAGTATTTCTCGTATTCCTGCGCGGCGGAGGAATCCATCATGCCGGCGATATAGTCGATCACCAGGCGCTCGCGGCTGTCCTTCAGGCAGCGCAGCTCGGGCGGCAGCAGCACGTTGTCCTTGTTGTAGGCGGTATCGGTCAGCACCTCGAACAGGCCGCGAATGATCTTCTCGCCCCGTTTCTCGTACAGCTGCACGTCCTTCTTGCGCAAAATCGCCCGCCACAGCAGGCTTTTCAGGCCGGTCGCCAGCGCGCCCATCTGCCGGTAGCCCAGCTCCGGCCCGTGCTCGCCCTCGACCACGGCGATGTCGCGGCACAGCTCGTGCACGATCTGCGACGTCATCTCCTTGCGCAGCACGATCGAGTATTCCTCGGAACTGGCCTGCGCCTCCGATTTCAGCGCCTCCTCGTGGGCGCCGTGGGCGATGCGCGAGAACGGCTCGAAGGCGGCCGCGTAATCCTTGCTGATCTTGAATTCGTGCAGGATCTCGCCCCAGGTGATGATGCCGAAGCTGAGCGCATCCTCCAGGTCGTGCGCGGCGTATGCGATCTCGTCGGAGAGGTCCATGATCTGCGCGTCGATGCTCTTGCGAATCGCCAGGCCGTGGCGCGCCAGCGCGCCGGACAGGAAGGCATGGTCGTCGTCGTACAGGAACTTGCGCGGGTTTTCGCTGCGCGTATAAAAATACTTGGTGATGCCGGCCAGCGAACGCACCGTCAGGTTCAGGCCCGCGTAGGCATGGTGCTTCTTCTCCAGCGTGCGCAGGATGCGGAACGCCTGCGCATTGCCTTCGAAACCGCCGCAGCCGGCGCCCAGTTCGTTCAGGATGCGCTCGCCGTAGTGGCCGAACGGCGGGTTGCCGATGTCGTGCGCCAGGGCGCAGGTCTCCGCCACCACGCTGCGCTCCAGCCCCAGGTCGGCGGCGATCGAGCGCGCGATCTGCGCCACTTCCAGGCTGTGCGTCAGGCGGTTGCGGTTGAAATTGTTGGCATCGACGCCCAGCAGCTGCATCTTGCCCTGCAGCCGGCGGAACGAGGCCGAGTACAGCACGCGGGCATAGTCGCGCATGCATTCCTCGCGGCCCTCGGCGCGGCCGTCGGTCTGCGCATGGACGCGGTACTCGAGGGGCAGGATGCGCTGCTCCTGCTCGCGGGCATAGGCTTTGGTGTCTCGGTCGTACATGGCGGCTCCGGTTCGTGAACCCCGCGATTCTAGACCAGCGTGGGCTGGGTGTATATTGCTGGCCGATCGAACCAGCCATGGATGCACATGTCGCCCGTTTTCCTGTTTTTCGTCATCTTCGCCTATTTCGCCCTGCTGCTGGCGGTGGCCTGGCGCACTTCGCGCAACGCCGACAACGACAGCTTCTTCATCGGTAACAAGCGCTCGCACTGGGCCCTGGTCGCTTTCGGCATGGTGGGCACCACCTTGTCCGGCGTTACCTTCATCAGCGTGCCCGGGGCCGTGGGCCGCGACGGCTTCGGCTACCTGCAGATCACGCTGGGCTACGTGCTGGGCTACCTCATGATCGCCGCCGTGCTGCTGCCGCTGTACTACCGCCTGCGCCTGACGTCGATCTACCACTACCTGGACGTGCGCCTGGGCCGCCGGGCCTACCAGAGCGGTGCCGCCTTCTTCATCGTCTCGCGCACCCTGGGCGCGACGGCGCGGCTGTACCTGGTCGTCAACATCCTGCAGGCGACGATCCTGGATCGCCTGGGCGTGCCGTTCTGGGCCACCAACCTGGTGATCCTGCTGATGATCCTGCTGTACACCTACGAGGGCGGCGTGCGCACGATCGTCTGGACCGATACGCTGCAGACGGCCGGCATGCTGGCTGGCCTTCTGACCTGCACCTGGTTCATGCTGCAGGCGCTGCAACTGGACGTGTCGTCCAGCCTCGCGCGCCTGCAGGATGCCGGGCTGGCGCGGGTGTTCGACTGGAACGTGGACAGTCCCGGCTACTTCTGGAAGCAGGTGGTGGCAGGCGCCTTCATCACCATCGCGATGACCGGCATGGACCAGGAGATGATGCAGAAGAATATCTCCGTGCGCACGCTGGCCGGGGCGCAGAAGAACATGCTGCTGCTGACCTTCATCCTCGTGTGCGTGCTGGCCCTGTTCCTGTTCCTGGGCGGGCTGCTGCACCTGTACGCGGCAGAGGCGGGCGTGACGGCGACGGGCGACCGGCTGTTCCCGGCCATCGTCATGCAGCACCTGCCAGCCGCGGTCCAGCTGATCTTCTTCGTCGGGCTGGTCAGCGCGCTGTTCCCCAGCGCGGACGGCGCCATCACGGCGCTGACGTCGTCGTTCTGCATCGACCTGCTGGGCATCCAGCGCAGGGGCGACTTGCCGGAAGCGAGCCGCAAGCGCTGGCGCCACCGCGTGCACCTGGGTTTCTGCGCGCTGTTCCTGGTGCTGGTGATGGTGTTCAAATGGATCGACAGCGCCAGCATGATCGGCGTGATCCTGAAACTGGCCGGCTACACGTATGGACCGCTGCTGGGATTGTTCGGCTTCGGCCTGTTGACGCGGCGCGCCGTGCGCGAGCGCTGGGTGCCGGCCGTCGTGCTGGCCGGGCCGGCGCTGTGCGCGCTGCTGGAGTGGCAGCAGGGAGCGCTGTTCGGCAGTTACCGGCTGGGGCTCGAACTACTGCTCATCAACGGCCTGTTCGTCATGGCCGGGCTGTGGCTGATCTCGACGCCGGCGCCACGCGACACGGGCGCCGTGGCGGCACGATAGGATTTTCGACCATGGCCTGTTAAAGTCCTGTTCAATACCATCTTTACCGCAGGAGTTTCGATGTCCCGATCCGTAGCATCCTATTTGCGCGGCGGCGTGTCCCGCGTCTGGCGCTTCATCGATGCCAGCCGCCGCGCCGTGCTGAACCTGATTTTCCTGGCCATCGTCATCGCGCTGCTGGTGGCAATCTTCGGCGGCGGCGTCAAGCCGCTGGGGAACAAGACCATGCTGGTGCTGAACCTGAATGGCCAGCTGGTCGAGCAGACGCCGGGCGGCGCCAAGCTGGCCGCCCTGGCCAATCTCGGCGAGGAGGATGGCCGCCGCTTCGTCCAGCTGCGCGACGTGCTGCGGGTACTGGATGCGGCGGCGCGCGATCCGCAGATCGCCGGCGCCGTGCTCGTCATGGACGAGATGGAGGGCGGCGGCCAGGCCATGCTGCGCGAGATCGCGGCCGGCATCGATCGCTTCCAGGCCAGCGGCAAGAAAGTGGTGGCGTGGGGTTCCAGCTACAACCAGCGCCAGTACCAGGTGGCGGCGCACGCCAGCGAGGTGTACCTGCACCCGATGGGCGCCGTCATGCTGGACGGTTTCGGCCAGTACCGCAACTACTATCGCGACGCGCTGGACAAGCTGGGCATCACCGTCAACCTGATCAAGGTCGGCACCTTCAAGAGTTCCGCCGAGCCTTACATCGGCAACGGCCCGTCGGAGGCGGCGCGCGAGGCCGACGCCTACCTGAACAACGACCTGTGGGCGCGCTACACGCAGGAAGTGGAAGCGGCGCGCAAGCTGCCGAAGGGCGCGATCATGCGCGCCATCGACACCTTGCCGGAGGGGCTGCAAGCCGTCGGCGGCGACCTGGCCAAACTGGCCCAGCAGGCCAGGCTGGTCGACGGCCTGAAAACGCGCGACCAGATCCGCGAGATGGTGCTGCAGCGCGGCATGCCGGACGCGGAAGGCAAGTCGTTCCGCCAGGTCGGCTTCGACGAATACCTGGCGCGCCTGCGCCAGCCGATGACGGGGGACGCGATCGGGGTCGTCATGGCGGTGGGCGAGATCGGCGACGGCATCGCCGCGCCGGGTTCGATCGGCGGCCTGTCCACGTCGAACCTGATCCGCCTGGCGCGCGAGGACAAGAGCATCAAGGCCATCGTGCTGCGGGTCGATTCGCCCGGCGGCAGCGCGTTCGGCTCGGAACTGATCCGGCGCGAGCTGGAATTGACGCGCGCGGCCGGCAAGCCCGTCGTCGTCTCGATGGGCAACGTGGCCGCCTCCGGCGGCTACTGGATTTCGATGGCGGCCGACGAGGTCATCGCCGATCCCACCACCATCACGGGCTCGATCGGCGTGTTCGCGCTGTTCCCGACGGTGGATAAGGTGATGGACAAGGTCGGCATCCACAGCGCCGGCCAGCCGACCACGTGGCTGGGCGACGCCGCCAACCCCACCCGGCCGCTGGACCCGCGCTTCGGCCAGGTGCTGCAGGCCGCCGTCGGCCACGTCTACGGCGACTTCACGCGCCGCGTCGCGCAGGCGCGCAAGATGCCGGTCGAGAAGATCGACGCCGTCGCGCAGGGCCGCATCTGGACCGGCGCGCAGGCGAAAGAGCGCGGGCTGGTGGACACACTGGGCAGCTTTGGCGACGCACTCAAATCCGCCGCGCGGCGCGCCAAGCTGACGGGCGACACCCGCATCGTCTACATCGAACGGGAAGGCTCGAAGCTGGACAAGCTGGTGGAGTTCTTCGGCGGCTCGGCCGCGCAGGCGGTGGCAAAGGCGCTGACGCGCGAAGCCGGCGTGGCGCTGGTCCCGGCCGGCATGCCGCTGGGCGTGGCGACCAACGCCGCGCGCGAGCTGACCTGGCTGAACGAGATGACGGCGCATAAGAAGCCGTTCATGACCCTGACGCACTGCCTGTGCACGTCGCCGCAATGACTTCCCCGGAGCAGACACCCATGCTGCAGCTGTTCGGCCACCCGTTTTCGTCGTATACGCAGAAGGCCCTGGTGGCCCTGTATGAAACCGGGCAGCCGTTCGCGTTCCGCTGGATCGGGCCGGACGCGCCGGACGGCAACGACCACGGCAGCGAGTGGCTGCAACGCTGGCCGCTGCGCAAATTCCCGATCCTGGTCGATGGCGAGCGCACCGTGGCCGAGACCAGCGTCATCGTCGAGTACCTGCAGCTGGCGCACCCGCGCCCCGTTACCCTGCTGCCGGCCGACCCGCTGGCGGCGCTGGACGTGCGCTTCCTGGACCGCTTCTTCGACCTGCACGTGATGGCGCCGATGCAGCAGGCCGTGGACGGCGCCCTGACGCGCGATCCGGCCAAGGCGCGGGACGCGCTGGACTTGGCGACGCCGAAGCTGGAGCGCGCCTACGCCTGGCTGGAAACGCACCTGGCCGAGCGCACCTGGGCGGCTGGGGAGGATTTCACCCTGGCCGACTGCGCGGCCGCGCCATCGCTGTTTTACGCCGACTGGACGCACCCGATCGCCGAACAGTATCCGTGCCTGCGGGCCTACCGCGCCCGCCTGCTGGCGCGGCCGTCGTTCGCCCGCGCGGTGGAGGAAGCCCGCCCGTTCCGCTCCTACTTCCCGCTGGGCGCCCCCGACCGCGATTAGCACCCCTTGGGTTGGGGTCTGTCCCTGCACAGGGACTGACCCTAATGCCGCTAAGTTAAGGATGTAAGACTCACTAGCCCGCAGGCGTATCCCTCAACCCCAGGTCCAAAACCGGGGTCAGACCCGCCGGGTCTGACCCCAGCTCTCCGCTTTTGGGTGGAAAGACGTCTGCGGCTGGCTGATAATTTTCCTTAACTTAGACATCATGTATTGGACCTGCCGACCTCAAACAACGCGGGTTAAGCTTTAGGTTCCGAAGAACCATGGGCGCAGAGCCGAAATTGAGGAGGCAGGTCATGGAACAGTTTATCAAGAATGTCGGACTCGATACCCACAAGGCGACGATCGCCGTTTCGGTTGCCGATTCAGAAGGCGAGCTGCGTTACATGGGTGAAATCCCGAACACATCCGAGGCGATTGCTAAGCTGGTAAAGCAGCTCGGCAAGGATGGCGCGAAACTGGTGTTCTGTTACGAAGCTGGCCCTTGTGGCTATGGGATTTTCCGCCAGCTTAGGGGACTGGGTCTGGAGTGCTTGGTGGTGGCACCGTCACTGATTCCGAAGAAAGCTGGTGACCGCGTCAAGACCGATCGCCGTGACAGCATGATGTTGGCTCGCCTGCTTCGTGCCGGTGAACTCACTCCAGTGTGGGTACCCGATGATGCGCAGGAGGGATTACGCGACTTGACACGGGCACGCGAGGATATGAAGGCGCTGCAGTTGAAGGCTAAGCAGCGGTTATCCGCTTTCCTGTTGCGTCATGGGAAAAGCTACGATGGCAAGAGCAACTGGACGCAGGCGCATTTCCGCTGGCTGGAGCAAATGAAGTTTGCGAGTCGGACGCAGCAAATCGTCTTCCAGGAATACGTCGATACGGTCAAGGCGCTGACTAAGCGCGTTGACGGACTAGATCAGCAACTGGAAGCAGAAGCCACGGCATCGGCACTCTGGCCAATGATCGAAGCGTTGATGGCGCTACGGGGTGTCAATCTGCTCACCGCCGCCACCGTGATGGCGGAAATCGGCGACCTGCATCGCTTTGCCACCGCACCGCAATTTATGGCCTATTTGGGACTGGTGCCGAGCGAGCACTCAAGTGGGGCAAGCAAATCGCGAGGCAGCATCACCAAGACCGGGAACGGGCACGTACGTAAGGTGCTCATCGAGTCGGCATGGACCTACCGGTACCCAGCCCGTAAGACAGCTCACTTGCAGCGCCGTGCCGAGAAGACGTCAGACGAGGTCCAGGAGATCGCCTGGAACGCCCAAAAGCGGCTCTGTGCGCGCTATCGCGCGATGGGCGAGAGGGGCAAACTCAAAGTACAGGCATGCACGGCGGTGGCGCGCGAGCTGGCAGGCTTCATCTGGGCCATCGGCCAAGTGACGCCGCGCGTCATGCCAACGACGTAACGGAGCCGATCGTGAACGTACAGCGTGGTGGTAGCAGAATGGGCAACGGTGTGAGAACCCTCGGTGCCGCTATGAGGCAGCCAGCAATGGACTGATCCTCCAACTTAGAGCGAGGCAGCTCCCCGACGAATCGGTTGTCATGCGGTACCCAACCCGCGCATATCAGACTGATCAACCGTCGGAATGCCGCCCGTTCTGCTACCAGCACGCTGTGCTAAAAGGATTTTTTACGAAAAGCGTTGACAGGTCCAATACATATCAGCGGCATTAGGGACTGACCCCGAAGTTAGGACGAGCCGTCACGGCGCGATAATTGGAGAGATTTCCGCACCAGCAGAGCTGTTATGCTGCCCGGATCCCCAACTCCGGAACCGACCATGCGCCTCCTGCTCTCCGCCACGCTGCTCGTCGCCTTCACCGCCACCGCCCACGCCGACCCCGGCTTCGCCAACCTGCAGCCAGGCCCCCTGGCGGTCGGCTGGAAAACCGTCCAGCAATATGACGCCAGCCGCACCTACCGCGGCACGATCGATGCGGTAACGGGAAAAGCGGTGCAAGGCGAACGCTCACGGCCGATCCAGACCCTGGTCTGGTACCCGGCACGCAAGGGCGGGGAACCGGTACGCTACGGCGACTACGTGCGCACCGAAGCCACCGATGAGGCGTTCGAGCTCACCCCGGCGCAGGTCGCGGCCCAGGCGGCGACGGCCCGCAAGGAAATCGAGGCCCGCCTCGGCGCCGCCCCGGCGGCGGCCATGCTGGCGCAGCGCATGTGGGCCGTGCGCGATGCCGCGCCGGCGGCGGGCAAGTACCCGGTCGTCATCTATGCGCCTGGGGTGGGCGGCCCGGGCCACGAACCGGCCGACCTGGGCGAGTACCTGGCGAGTCACGGCTACATCGTCATCGCCAGCCGCAACCTGGGCGCGCGCACGCGCATGCTGGTGCCCGATAGCGAAGGCGTCGACACGCAGATGCGCGACATCCAGTTCCTGCTGTCCTATGCGCGCAGCTTGCCGCAGGCGGACATGACGCAGGTGGCCGTCGCGGGCTGGAGCTGGGGCGGCATGACGAACGTGTTCGCGGCGGAGCGCGACAGCCGCATCCGCGCGCTCGTCAGCCTGGACGGCACCCGCGAGCCGGAGCAGACGCGCCGCATCGACCCGCACCGGATTACCGTGCCGTGGCTGTACATCCAGCGCCGCCCATCGACGGTGTCGGAACTGAGCAAGGCGGGCGTCGAAACATCGTTCAGCCTGCTCAATGAAGTGGCCTATGCCGACGTCCGCCAGATGGTCATGTACCCGATGCGGCACGGCGACTTCTCCTCTGCCGCGCTGCGCCTGGCGCAGCCGGGCTACTTCCAGGAATACAGCCGCGCGGAAGTGGAGCAGGCCTACCACTGGACGGCGCGCTACGTGCTGGAGTTCCTCAACGCGACCCTGAAGAACGACGCCGCCGGGCGTGCGTTCCTGGCTCGCGCGCCGATCGAGAACGGCGTGCCGCGTCACATGGCGTCGATCCAGCACGCGCCGGCGCGTCCGGGGCCGGTGCCCAACCGCGAGGGCTTCGCGGCGGCGCTGGCGCAGCGCGGCTTCGGCAAGGCGGCCGAGCTGTATGCCGAGCTGCACGGCCGGAACAAGGCCTTCGTGCTGACGGACTACGAGATCAACAACTGGGGCTATGCGCTGCTGCGCCAGGCCGGCAACGTACAGGACGCCATCGCCATGTTCACGTTCGGCACCACGCTGTATCCGGACAACGCCAACCTGTACGACAGCCTGGGCGAAGCGCAGGAATACGTCGGCGACACGGCCGCGGCGGTGACGAGCTACCGGCGCTCGCTGGCGCTCGACCCGAGCAACGTCAACGCGGCGACGCGCGTGGCCAAGCTGGCGCCGGTACAGGCGTCGCGCTAGCGGCGCGGCGACCGGGGGCCTGTCATCGGCGTGTCATGACAGGTCAATAGACTGCGGGCCTTTACCCAAACAGAGGAAAGGCCCACCGCGCATGAGCAAGATCTCCCGTCCGCTCGAACCCGAAGACTTCGGCACCAACCGTTCCGGCAACCCCTATTTTGGCGACATCGTCCAGGCCAAACGCCGCGCGATCCTGACTGGCGGGTTGGCGACGGTAGCGCTATCACTGTTCGGCTGCGGCGGTGACGGCGACAGTGCGCCCGCCACCACGGCACCGGTCACACCGACGCCGCCGGCCGAACCGACGCTGCCAGCGAACACGCTGAACTTCGCCAGCGTGCAGCGCAGCCCGATGATCGCGGGGAACGAGCTGGTCGTCCCGCCGGGCTACCGCTGGAGTGCATTGACGAAACAGGGCGACCCGATCGGCAGCAAGCTGGGTGCGCCGGCATTCCGCTCGACGGCCGCGCGCCGCTTCGACACGACGGCCGCGGAAGCGGAACTGCAGTTCGGCGACAACCACGACGGCATGGCGTTCTTCCCGCTGCCGTTCGGTTCGATGAGCAGCGAGCGTGGCCTGCTGGCGATTAACCACGAGGCGGCGCGCGCCAACGTCATCAGCGGCTTCCGCTTCAGTGGCGTCACGGCCAGTACCGACCCGGCCAAGCTCGATCCGGCCGGCGAGACGGCGATGAATCCGGAGGTGGTGCGCAAGCAGAAGGCGTATCACGGCGTGTCGGTGGCGGAGGTGTACCGCGACGCGTCCGGCCAGTGGCAGGTGCAGCGCGATTCGGCCTATGCGCGCAAGGTCCATGCGGACACGCCGATCGCCATCGGCGGCCCGGCACGCGGCCATGCGGCGATGAAGACCAGCGCCGACCCGACTGGCGTGCTGGCCCGCGGCACCCTGGGCAACTGCGGCAGCGGCGCCACGCCCTGGGGCACCTACCTGACCTGCGAGGAGGACAGCCACAAGAACTACTTCGCCACGCGCGAGATGGACCCGAAGGACCCGCGCTTCGAGGACCCGCGCTGGGCGCGCTACAACATCGTGGCCGGTTACGCGCGCGACTACACCTGGCACTTCCTGGACCAGCGCTTCGACCTGGCCGTGGAGCCGAACGAGACCAACCGCTTCGGCTGGGTCGTCGAGATCGATCCCTACGATCCGGACTGGCAGCCGGTCAAGCGCACGGCGCTGGGCCGCTTCGCCCACGAGAACGTGGCGCATGTCGTGGGCGCCGACCGCCGCGTGGCCTTCTACATGGGCGATGACCAGGGCTTCGACTACATCTACAAGTTCGTCACCGCCAAGGCGATGAACCCGGATGATCGCAAGGCCAACCGGGGCCTGCTGGACGAAGGCACGCTGTACGTGGCGAAGTACAACGCCGACGGCAGCGGCGAGTGGCTGCCGCTGGTGCATGGGCAGAACGGCCTGACGGCTGCCAACGGCTTCCCCGACCAGGCCTCGGTGCTGATCTGGGCGCGCCTGGCGGCGGACAAGCTGGGCGCCACGCAAATGGACCGGCCCGAATGGCTCGCGTCCGATCCGGCCACCGGCTGGGTCTACGCCACGCTGTCGAACAACACGGGGCGGGGCAGCGCCACCGCGCCCGGCGGCACCACGGCGGCACCGCGCGCGGCGCAGCCCAAGGGCCCGACCAACCCGCGCGACAAGAACCTGCACGGCCATATCATCCGCATGCGCGATACCGGCGGCGACGTGACCGGCACCCGTTTCGCGTGGGAGATGGTGGTGCTGGCGGGGACGGGCACGGCCGATACGCCGAATCCCGACAACCGCGGCACGATCAACGGCGATGCCTTCAGTTCGCCCGACAGCGTGATGTTCGACGGCTGGCAACGCCTGTGGATCGGCACCGACGCGGCCGACGCCCTGAAGGCGTCCGACTGGAGCGGCAAGGGCACCGACTGGTCGGGCCTGGGCGGCGACATGCTGCTGGCGATGGACACGCGCACGGGCCAGGTCAAGCGCTTCCTGCTGGCGCCGGACGGCGCCGAGGTATGCGGCGCCCAGCTGACGGCGGACGGCCGCGCGCTGTTCGTCAACATCCAGCACCCCGGCACCGAGCAGCCGCGCGACCTCGCCATCGAGGCGATGACGTGGCCGGACAAGATCGCGGTGGCCGACGGCGGCATCGTGCGCTCGGCCACCGTCGTCATCACGCGCGAGGATGGTGGCGTGATCGGGATTTGACGCCAGCTCGCCGTGACGCGCCGTCGGCGTTACGCGTCACGGCCCGGCTGCCGCCTGGCGGGCCGCGGCCGCTGCGAGTGCCGCTCGTGGTCTCCTGGCTGGAGCGGCGCTGCGCGTCATGACTCGTTAAAATTGCCGGCAGTGGCGATCAGCGTCGCACCGCAGCTGGTCTTGTGGCCCTCGTACGCGACGGGCACACCGTCGATGGCATGCGTGGCGCTGCCTTCCGCGATGGTGCACACCTCGTGGCCCTTGATCGGGCACACGCAGAGGTCGCCCACCCGTGCTACCGCTATCCCATCGACAGTGACATGCGTGACGGAGACGCTCACGACCTTGCCGCCGTGGGACGTCGGATCGCCGAGACGGATCACATTGGGCATATTGCGCTTCCTGTCGGTCCGACATTACGCCTGCCGCGGCCCTTCGGCGGGCGGCGTGGGCGAGGTTGGCGCGGTGGCGGCGCTGGACGGTTCGTCGTAGCCGACCAGCTTCCACACGGTCGCCTTGCGGTAGCTGGGACGGTCGCCCTTGAGCCGGTGCCAGATGGACGATTGGCCGAGCAGCGTCGCCTCCGGCATCGCTTCCCCCGCGACGAAACGCTGGCGCCTGCCACCTTCCACTTCGCCCGGTTCGCTGGTCTGCCACCAGCCCGTTTGAGGGCACGCCTTACCTGTCGCGACGAGTTCGCCGAGCGGCAGGGGAGGTTGCGGCACGCCGTCGGCGGCACCGGTCTTGACCTGTCCGCCGGTGGGGCGCAGGCGGAACGAATTCAGGATATCGTCCCACAGCTTGATGGCCTGCTGGTCCGTCAGCGTCGTCTTCTGCGGATTGCCGTTGCTGTCCTGGTGTCCCGTCGTCAGCTCGATCTTGATCGCCGGCATATCGAGCGTGCCTTCGCCCTGCGTTTCCCAGACAAAGGCATGGCCGCGCATGCCGCCGCTGTTGGGTGCCGATGCCAGGTGTTCCTGGCCCTTGTACGGCCCGATCTGCCGGTCGCCCTTGCGCAGCACGCGCACCGCCGTCGCCAGGTTGCCGAGTGCCTGCGTGATGCCACCCATGCGTTCGAGCAGCGGCCTGTCTTTCTTGTGGCTGGCGAGCGGGTAGATCCAGACGGAGACGAAGGCGTCGGGGTGGCCGGCGATGTCGATGTCGATGGCTGCTTCTTCATTGCGCCATTTCGGATTGGCGATAAAGCCGCCATTGAAGCAATAGCCCGGTTCGGCCGGAATTTCTGCGTCCGCGCGCACCCGTAATCTCGACAGTGCGTCCTGCATCCGGTTGAGCCCGAACTCCTGCTTGTCGTTCGAGACTTCGTCTTTTAGTAGAAAACGTCGATCGTTGACCCAGCGGTAGCCGTCGATATTGATCACCGCAGTGATGAAGCTCTCCTCCCAAAACGCAAAAATCCTCGAATACTCATTTGGCCGGGCGGCTGTTCGCAACAAGCTTGGCTCAACCTTGTGCTTTGCTGATCGCAGCTTTGCTTCTCTCGCCGCGACTTCTTGCGTAAACTGGTCGGAGCTCATCTCTTTCGCCGGTTCAATCCTGAGAAAGTCGTACTTGAAATTGCCTCCGCTGAGCTTGGAGCCGGCAGGGGCATCGATCAAGAAACGTCCGACACAAAAGGTGCTACTTTCATTAGTCATGGTTGTGGTTCCACTCCTGTTTGGCGCAGCCGTAACGGCACATGCGATGAGCGATAAGGCTGCGGGGAGAATGATGGCAAGCCGCTGATGTGATTTCATGATTTTGGTAGATTCTGTTGGATCCAATCAGACTCTGAAACAATCTTGACGACTGAATAAAGCGTTACCGCTTGCGCGAGCTTTGCCTTATAAGAATTTTGATGGTCGTAACTTTCGTGACCTTTGCTTTTTCCTTCGTGTCGGAAGATCTGGACGACATGGGGTGTGGGGGCGGCGCCCGATTCCTCCGGCACTGTCCCATCCCCAGGTCCAGCTGCCTTATGAAGGCTGAACCGATACTTGTTCTTTGTCGTCTGCGCGATTTCGGATTTGCCCCTTACCTCGACGGTATTGACGGCCGACGCCGCGGACGGCATCTCGCTTTCGCTTGACGGCGCACGGCGGTTCAGGTCGGCGCGATTTTCGTTCAAATCAAATGCCAGATCGATCGTCCCGTTGAAGTCGTCCCTATCCAATAATGCTGCTTTCAGGTCTCCATCGACCGATTTGTTGCCCTTCCAATGCACTTCGCTCCACGCTGGCTGTTTCGGGTCGGCTGCGTAATACGCGAATGAATTGGGATGGTAGCTATCTTGCAGGTCGTCCTGCAGTTGCTTAGCCCGCTGCATGTTTTTCGCAAACTTCGAAAATTCGCTGATGCCTTCGTTTTCCTCAACCACTTCTTTTCCTTGCTTCTCTGCCTTCTCCCGCTCCTTCCGCCCAGCCGGATCAATCAACTCCTCCTTCACCAGCTTCCACCAGCTCGCCCCATTGTTCAGATAGATATCGGCATACGGATCGCCATCGCCAAGGAACACATCCTGTTCCTCCTGCTGCCCCTGGCCATTCAACACGGTATGGCTGGCGCGCAGCCAGTGCCGCGTGCCTTGCGGCGTCTTGGTTTTGTACTGGGCGGTAGGCAGCAATTCCAGCGGGCCCGGCGCGTTGGCCATGACCGCCGTGCATTCGGCCGCGTTGCGCCCAAGGATGACCTGCTCGGCGCCCTCGAAACCGGCGCGGATGCGCTTGTAGGTGGCCGGTGCACCGATGGCCGGCATGACGCCATGGACGATGCCGAGGATGCGCTCGGCCATGCCCGGTTCCTGCGCGCAGGCGCGCGCCACCAGGCCGCCCATGCTGTGCGTAACGACGATGACCTTCTCGCAGATCTTGCCCTTGCCGCGGTAATGCGCGGTGATGCGTTCGATCTCCTGCGCCAGGTGTTGGCCAGAGCTGCGGTTGCTCTGCAGCCAGTTGTAGCCCACGCCATGCACATGTGTATAAGAGACAGGGGTAAAGCACATCCGCAGCGTCGCGCAGGTTGTTCTCCTGCAGCGGCACGAACGCTTTTTGCGCTCCCAGCTTGTCCGCGTCCTGCCGTTCCATGACGAGGCTGCGCCACGTGGCCGTCAGTTGCTGGCCCTGGCTGGCCGGGTCGAAGATCAGCGCGAGCGTGTTTTCCAGCAAGGACAGGATTTCCCCATAGCTGAGCCCATACAACTGGCCCCAGCCGCGCCACTTGGCACGCTCGGCATCGGTATTGCCTTCCGCGATTGCCAGCAGGGCCTTGCTGGACTCGTCGGGATGGGCCGGACCGTTGTCGTCCACCTCGGTGTTGTTCGGGTCCAGCAGCTTCTGCCGCTCGGCGGCCGACTTGTTCAGGTGTTTCAACAGCAGGACGATAGCGTCCCATTTGTTTTCAGGCGGGAACCAGGCCGAGCCCTTGTCGCGGTTCTTCACTTTCAAGCGCGTCCCCATGATGCCGGGCACAAACAGGATCGGTACCACCAGGTCGGGCGAGGTCAGGCACAAGGCCCGCACTTTCTGGCTGGTGCCGGTCAGCACCGACTGCGCGGTGTCGTTGCCGTCCGCGTCCCAGCCCGTGCCGACCAAGCGCGTGGCTTCCGCCGTGGGAGAAGTAACGGTATCGCTCATGCTCTCAATCTTTCAACAGCGTCAGGCGCGCGATCTTCAGCGCCATGTCCTGTGCCAATGCGGTGCGGCCCTGCTGGTCGGTCACGCCTTCGATCGTGCGGCCGTCGTCCAGCTCGATCCGGTAGCGCTGGTTGGCATGCGGACGGCCGCTGCCGCGCCGGGCCAGCACGAATCTCTCGTCCGTCTGGACGTCGCTCTGCGGCAGGTCCAGGCCGGGTGGACTGCCGCCGCCCGGACCCAGGTGGTCGAAGCGGGACGACTTGATCGTGTGCGCGCCGCTGCTTTGCTGGGTGATGGCGCCGCCGCCAAGATTGACCTGCGCTCCTTGGGCCACGAAGCGGACCTTGGGTGCTTGCAACACGATCTCGTCGGCCGCGTTGAGGACGAGACGCTTGGCGGACGTCAGTTCGATGTCGTCGCCGTGGGTCTGCAGGTCGAGCTTGCCGCTGGCCGCGATCAGCTTGATGCCGAGCTTGTGCGCGAACAGGCTGATGCCTTCCGCCACCCGCGCCCGCAGTTTCTTGCCGACGGAAAACTGGGTATTGCCGGCGCTGACGACATCGACGTTCGTCTGCGCGCCGATGGCGACGTTGTGCGGGCTCGTGATGCCGATGCCCGCCGGCCCCGACAGCGCCACCACGGGCTGGCCGCCGCCCGATGCGCCGCGGTTGGTGTTGCTGCCGGCGTCCCATTGCTTCAGGTAGCCGATCAACTGCTTCAGTTCGGCGTCGTCCGTGTCGTCCGCGTCGTGCTTTGCCGACAGTTCGGACAGTTGGGCCTGCACGCCCTGCAGCGCTTCCATCAGGCCGACCAGTTCGGCGCGGTCGAGCTGCTTGCCGCTCGCCTGCCGGCGTGCGTCGGCGCTGATCAGCACGCCCTGGCCACCGCGCACGGCAACGGCCCCGTCGCTGCGCAGTTCCGCGCCTTCGCCCCGGGCCTCGGCCTTGCCGTCGCTGCGCGGATGCGTCAGCCACCCCAGGTTCAGCTCGCTATGCCCGTGCTGCGACGATAGTTGCGCGCTGATCTCGCCGGGCGTGTCGTCCAGGCGCAGCTGGTTGTAACGTTGGCCCTGTATCTCCTTGCTCTTCATGCCGGCCAGGTAGCGGTTGCCGGGCAGGGCGCCGGCGTGGCTGAAGGTGGGCGGCGGCGCCTTGCCGCCGTACACCTGGCCGACGACGATCGGCTTGTCGGGATCGCCGCCAAGGAAATCGACGATGACTTCGTCGCCCACGCGTGGCAGCGTCAGCGTGCCCCACTGGTTGCTGGCCCACGTGCTGGCGACGCGCACCCAGGCCGAGTCGCGCTCGCTGTCGCTGGCGCCGGCTTCCTGCGCATGCGCATGGTCTTCCGGCCGGGTGCCGGGAAAACGCAGTTTGACGCGTCCGTATGCGTCGCAATGCACTTCCTCGCCGGCAGGCCCGACCACGATCGCGCTTTGCAGCCGCGGGCGGGGCAGGTCGGTGCGCGGATCGAACGCCGGCACGATGGGTATCGTGCGGCGCACGCAGGCAAAGCGGTTGGTGTAGCGCATGCCGCGCTCCTCGCTGGCCTGCCGCAGCGTGTCGGCGCGGGCCACGTCGTCCCAGCGGTCGAGCGCGAACAGGCGCCGGATACGCTCGTCGAGCGCCTTCGGCAGGTTGTTCTCGGCCGCCACGTCCAGCTGCGTGACGAGGAACTCGCGCTCCTGTTGCGGATGCGTGTCGATCTCGGCATGGCCGGACAACGCGAACCACTCGCCCACGCACAGGCTGCGCACGCTGCCTTCGCCATGGAAGCACTTCGATGCGTATTCGTGGCGCTTCATGCGCAGCTCGCCCAGCGCGCGGTAATCGTCGCCGTCCGCGCCCGCGTGCGGCATGTCGAGCAGATAGTCGTCCAGGCTGACGGCGAACTGGTTGCCCAGTGCGCCCTGGTCCATGCGCGTGGAGGCCTGGCTCGTCAGGCCCTGGGCGGGCATGTAATCCCGGCTTTGCCGCGTCACGCTGCCGGGCTTCAAGTGCGCACCGGACTCCAGGCGCTAATGACGTCGCGCTGCTCGGTGCCGCTGTCGCGGTGGTAACGCACCGTGCCGGCGACGTTGCGTGGCAACCTGAAACCATCGTCGCACAGCACCAGCGTGTGTGCCGGCGTCTCGTCGCTGCCTGGCGCGCTGGCCCGGCCGGGGCGGAAATGCCAGGCGATGCCGCGCCGCTTCCACAGCCGGCGCAGGAAGGCGGCATCGGATTCGTTGTGCTGCATCGTGAATTCGCGTGGCGGATACTGGCCCGTCACGTACGACCAGTCGGCGTCGAAAACCTTGGCCAGGATGGGATTGTTGTGGCGCCACTCGTCCAGGATGACTTCGCTGATCTCCAGCTCGTTACGGTTGCGGAACACGCGCGTATTGGTGCGCTGCTCCATCAGCGCCAGCGCGTCGCGGATCACCAGCTGGTAGGTAGCCAGCCCGCCGTCGCTCTGGCCCGCGGCAGCCTGCGCCACGATGCCGCAGACGGCGCGCAGCTCGCCCGTGTCGGTCACGAACTGCAGTTCGACCGGCAGCGCGATGAACTGCTTGAGGGGCAGGTCGGCGCGCGTGGCGACACACAACAGGCGGTATTCGAGGCCGCCGCACAGTGTTTCGTTGCCGCTGACCCGTTGTACCATCAGCGCATCGTCGAGCACGTTTCCTTCCGGCGACAGGCGCAAACGGATGGGGCGGTTCGCCTCCGACAAACCACTCCTGAGCTGTATTAACTCCTGAAGATTCATCCCGAGTCCTTGCCGGGACCGTGACCGGCAGGGCGGCTCACCCGGCGAGCCGCGGTTGGTCTGTCCCAAAAGAAACCAATAGTTACGATAAATATTATCGCGTTGACTCGACCGATGCTCGACAGGATGAAACGTGCGCGGCAGGTCACCAGCGGCAAGCTGCGGACGTAAAAAAAGCCCGCCAGAGGCGGGCTTCGATGTGCCGGGGTCGCTTAGACCGGGCGGATATTGCTGGCTTTTTCGCCTTTCGGGCCCGAGCTGCGCTCGAACGAAACGCGCTGGTTTTCCGACAGGCTCTTGAAGCCTTCGGCCTGCACGTCCTGGAAGTGGGCGAACAGGTCGGCGCCACCGCTGTCAGGCGTGATGAAGCCGAAGCCTTTGGAATCGTTGAACCATTTTACGGTGCCGGTTTGAACTGTCATGTGAAATCCTCGATAAATAAATGATGGGCATTGCCCGAAAGCGCACGCCAGACAAACCATACAAACCGAGGGGATCAGACAGGAATTGCCGCAGGGGCAAGACGGGAGAGAGGCCAACAATTACGTACTTCGCTCGAAGTGCAGAACTCAATATACACGGGTATCGGTGGTTCGCCTAACGATATCTGTTTTTATTTTTTGCCGCCGGGTCCGCGCGGCCCGATCGGCGTATGCTGCATGCATCCATCGACGCGAGCCTCGCTGAACGGATATCGACAAAAGGCCACAATGCTCGACCACCCACCGATACGCCTGGCGGATTTTATCGAAGAGAATATGGAGCAGATATTGCAGGCGTGGGAGGATTTCGCCCGCACTATCGAGCCGCCGGCGCTGACGATGGACGACGCGGCGCTGCGCGACCATGCCCGCCAGATGCTGCACGCCTTCGCCAGCGACCTGGCGACAGCGCAAACGGCGCTGCAGCAGGCCGAGAAATCGAAGGGCTTGGCCGCGCGCGGCCATCGCGACACTGCTGCGGAGACGCACGCCGAAGCGCGCCTGCAGTCGGGCTACACGGTGGTGCAGCTGGTTTCCGAGTACCGCGCGCTGCGCAGCAGCGTATTGACGTTGTGGTCGGCCGTGCGGACCGGCGTGGCGACCGACATGACGGACGTCACTCGCTTCAACGAGGCCGTCGACCAGGCCGTGGCGGAATCGGTGGCGCGCTACGAACAGATGGTGAAGCAGTCGCAGAACATGTTCCTGGCGATCCTCGGGCACGACCTGCGTAATCCGTTGGGGACTGTCGTCAGCGGTTCCAGCTTCATCATGCAGGCGGTGGACATCCCGCCGAAGTACGTGCTGGCGGCCAATCGCATCTTCAACAGCAGCCAGCGCATGAGCCGCCTGATCGCCGACCTGATCGACTTCACCCGCACGCACCTGGGTCCGGGCATTCCCGTCAAGGTGCGCCAGGCCAACCTCGCGCGCGTGTGCCGCACGGTGGTCGACGAATTGCGCACCAGCCACCCGGAACAGATCGTCACCCTGGCGGCACCGGAGCATCTCGACGCGATCTTCGACGAGGAGCGTGTCGCACAGGTCTTGTCCAACCTCGTGGGCAATGCGATCCAGTACGGCACCCATGGCGCGCCGGTCACGGTGCGCATGGTCGCGGACGAGGATTACGTGACGGTCGCCGTCAACAACCAGGGTCCCGCCGTGCCGGCCGACCGGGTTCCCGCGTTGTTCGATCCGATGGTCAGGATGGCCAGCGATGGACCCGACACGCTGGCCGACACGCTGGTCGAGCGCACGAGCCTGGGGTTGGGATTGTTCATCGCCCGCCAGATCGTGCAGGCCCACGACGGACGCATCGAGGTGGTGTCGGACGCCCAGGAGGGCACGACGTTCACGGTAACGCTGCCGCGTCAGCCGGAAACGTTTCTCGCACCCCGGCCGGCGCCGGGGGGAGGGTATGCCGAGGAAGCGCTGACCTGGATCAGCCCAGCGGGTTGACAACGAACGCCGGCATCGCCGTCTTGTTGCTGGCGCACTCGAGGAACTTGTCGGCGGTCTTCAACGCCTCGTCGATCGTCACGTCCATGTCGAGGTAGCGGTAGGTGCCGAGGCGGCCGACGAAGGTGACGTTGGTTTCGTTCTGCGCGATGTTCAGGTATTTTTCCAGCTGCTGCTTGTCGCGCGCCATCCGGATCGGGTAATACGGCGTATCGTCCGGCTCGCACTGGCGGCTGTATTCGAAATAGCAAACCGTGCCGTCGTGCTGTTCCCACGGCGAGAAATGCTTGTGCTCCGTGATGCGGGTATAGCGCTGGGAATTGTCGCAGTAATTGATGACGGCATTACCCTGGTAATCGCCTTGTTCGCGCAGCACCTCGAAATCGAGCGTGCGGTACGGCAGGCGACCTTCCTGATGGCCGAACCATTTGTCGATCGGGCCGCTGTAGAACACGTGCGCATAATCGCCCTTCATGGCCGGATCGAAAGCCGTATTCAGGTGCACGGTAATACCGTCGCCCGCCAGCATTTTCTCCACGATTTCCGTGTAGCCATTGGCCGGCATGCCCTGGTATTTGTGGCTGAAATAATTGTCGTCGTAATTGAAGCGCACCGGCAGGCGTTTCAGGATGCTGGCCGGCAGTTCGCTGGGCTGCATGCCCCATTGCTTGACCGTATAAGTTTTGAAGAATGCCTCGTACAGCTCGCGGCCGACGAAGCGCAGCGCCTGGTCCTCGAACGTGACGGGGTTCTCGATCGACTTGTCGCCCAGCGACGCCAGGAATTGCTGCGCCTCGGCGGGACGGAAGGTCTTGCCGAAGAACTGGTTGATCGTCAGCAGGTTGATCGGCAGCGTGTAGACGCGATTGTTGGTAATGGCCTTCACGCGGTTGGTGAACGGCTTGAATTCGGCAAAGCCATTGATGAACTGCCACACGCGCTCGTTATCGGTGTGGAAGATATGCGGGCCATACACGTGCACCATCACGTTTGTTTCCGCGTCGCGCTGGGAATGGCAATTGCCGGCGACGTGAGACCGCGATTCGAACACTTCGACCTGGTAGCCTGCCTTGGCGAGTTGGTGCGCGATGACCGCACCCGAGAAACCGGCGCCGATAATTGCGATTTGCTTGCTCATCTCGTTTGCTCTTTTGTAGTTTTGTGGAACGGATTAATAGGGCGCTTCCCAGCTTACGACCGGGGGGGAACTGGGCAGCAGGATGTGGTCAGATTAGCACGCACGCAAAAAAAGCGTTGCACTGTAGACCACAAGAAAAATCCCGATTCCATGGTCAATCCGATAATGCCGGACTCGTCCGGATGCGCAATCGTGCGCCGGATTTTTGTAGCGGCTTTGTAACGTACTTTGACAGCCGCAACGGCTGTGCAGCACGCGCCCGACCGCGCCGCTACTGGCGCGCGGCGGGCCCATCGGCAGCGATCTCCCGGTAACGTACTGTTTCCAAGCTGTAAATGTAAGCAAAGCCGCCCAAAGCGCCGAATCTGCTGTGATAGAGTCGATTCGACCATTCGCATACCGTTGTTCACAGTAAAGACAAGGACCTCCACGATGACGCCAGCAGCGCCCTCGACGCCGCCCACCCAACCCCGCCGCAGCCACCGCGCCCGCCTTGTCGGCACCGTCATCGCCGTGCTGGCGATGATAGGCCTCGGCTGGCTGGCCTGGCACCTGACCCACCGCCCGCCCGCCCAGGGCCCTGGCGCGATGGCCGGTCCAGGCGGCCCGGGTGGGCCGGGTGGGCCGGGTGGGCCGGGTGGGCCGGGTGGACCGGGTGGACCGGGTGGACCGGGTGGCCGGCGCGGCGGCCCCGCGACCACGGTCGGCGTGGCCACGGCGGAACTGGCCGACCTGCCCGTCACGCTGGACGCGCTGGGCACCGTCACGGCCGCCGCCACCACGACGGTGCGGCCGCAGGTGTCCGGCATCCTGCAAAAGGTGCTGTTCAAGGAAGGCCAGCTGGTCAAGGCGGGCCAGGTGCTGGCGCAGATCGATCCGCGCCAGTTCGAGATGGCGCTGCTGCAGGCCACCGGCCAGCGCCAGCGCGACGAGGCGCAGCTGGAAAACGCCCGCCTGACCCTGGAGCGCTACCGCACGCTGCTGGCGCAGGACTCGATCGCGCGCCAGGAAGTCGATACCCAAGCGGCCCTCGTCAAGCAGCTGCAGGGCACCGTCATGACGGACCGCGCGGCCGAGGGCACGGCGCGGCTGAACCTGGGGTACACGAAAGTGGTGGCGCCGATCACGGGCCGGGTCGGCCTGCGCGTGGTGGACGTGGGCAACCTGGTCAATTCGGGCGACGCCACCGGCATCGCCGTCATCACGCAGCAGTCGCCCATCGACGTGGAGTTCGCGATCCCGCAGGACAGCGTGCCGGACATCATGAGCCGGGCCAACACGGGCGCCGTGCTGCCCGCGGTGGCCTACGACCGCACCCGCACCGAGGTGCTGGACGAAGGCCGCTTCTCGGCGCTGGACAACCAGGTCGACACGCAGACCGGCACCGTCATGGCCAAGGCGCGCTTCGACAACAGCAAGATGACCCTGTTCCCGATGCAGTTCGTGAACGTGCGCCTGGAGATGCGCAGGATCCGCGACGCCGTCATGGTGCCCGTCACCGCGCTGCGCCACGGCAGCACCGGCGACTACGTCTACGTGTTGAATGGCGACCGCACCGTCTCGCTGCGCCCCGTCAAGCGCGGCCAGGCGACGGTGGAAAAGGTGCGGATCGTGTCCGGCCTGAAGGCGGGCGAGCAGGTCATCACGGAAGGTGCCGACCGCTTGAAGGACGGCGCCAAGGTGACCTTGCCGGGCGATAAACCCAGCGCTGGCCGGCGCGGCGAAGGCAAGTCGGGCAAGCGCGAGCAAGCCGGCACGGCGCCGGCCGGCACGCCGGACGTGGCGCCGGGCCCGGTCGCGCGCGACGCCGCCAAGATGCGGCCGCACCGCACCGGGGAGGCGGCGGGCCAGCGTGAACGCGCCATGCCCGAAGAGGGCGGCCGCAGCGGCCAGGGCAGTGCTGCCGATGCCGCCAACACGGCGCGCGGCGTCCCGCAAGGCACGGGCCATCCGCGATGAGTCCCTCGGCACCGTTCATCCGCCGTCCGGTCGCGACGGCGCTCCTGATGCTGGCCATCGTGCTGGCCGGCCTGGTGGGCTTCAAGTTCCTGCCGCTGTCGGCGCTGCCGCAGGTGGATTTCCCGACGATCCAGGTGCAGACCCTGTATCCCGGCGCCAGCCCCGAGGTGATGGGCCAGACCGTGACGGCGCCGCTGGAACGCCAGTTCGGCCAGATGTCGGGCCTTACGCGCATGAGTTCCACTAGTGCGGCCGGCGTTTCCGTCATCACCCTGCAGTTCGGCCTGGGCCAGACCCTGGACGTGGCCGAGCAGGAGGTGCAGGCGGCGATCAACGCGGGCGGCTCGCTGCTGCCGACCGACCTGCCGGCGCCGCCCGTGTACGCCAAGGTCAACCCGGCCGACGCGCCCGTGTTGACCCTGGCCATCACCTCCGACACGATGCCGCTGACGGAAGTGCAGAACATCGTCAACACCCGCCTGGCGCTGAAGATCAGCCAGGTGACGGGCGTGGGCCTGGTCACCTTGTCCGGCGGCCAGCGCCCGGCCGTGCGCATCCAGGCCGATACGCTGGCGCTGGCCAGCCAAGGCCTCGGGCTGGATACGCTGCGCACGGCGATCTCGAACGCCAACGCCAACAGCGCCAAGGGCTCGTTCGACGGTCCCACCCGCTCGTTCACGATCAACGCCAACGACCAGCTGCTGACCGCCAACGACTACAAGAACCTGATCGTCGCCTACCGCAATGGCGCGCCGGTGCGCTTGAACGAGGTGGCCAACGTGGTGGATAGCGCCGAGAACGTGCGCCTGGGCGCCTGGGCCAACCTGAAGCCGGCCATCATCCTGAACGTGCAGCGCCAGCCGGGCGCCAACGTCATCGCCACCGTCGACGCGATCAAGGCGCGCCTGCCGGAACTCCAGGCCGGCCTGCCGGAGGCGATGCGCCTCGACGTGCTGAGCGACCGCACCACCGGCATCCGCGCCTCGGTCGAACACGTCGAGATCGAGCTGCTGCTGGCCGTCGTGCTGGTGGTGCTCGTCATCTTCCTGTTCCTGCACAGCGTGCGCGCCACCGTGATCGCCAGCCTGGCCGTGCCGATCTCGCTGATCGGCACCTGCGGCGTGATGTACCTGCTAGGCTACAGCCTGAACAACCTGTCGCTGATGGCGCTGACCATCGCCACCGGCTTCGTGGTGGACGACGCCATCGTCATGATCGAGAACATCGCCCGCTACATCGAGGAAGGCGAGACGCCGATGGCGGCCGCGCTGAAAGGCGCCAGGCAGATCGGCTTCACCATCATCTCCCTGACCGTCTCTCTGATCGCGGTATTGATTCCGCTGCTGTTCATGGGCGACGTGGTGGGTCGCCTGTTCCGCGAGTTCGCCATCACCTTGTCGATCACGATCCTGATCTCCGCCGTCGTCTCGCTGACCCTGGTGCCGATGATGGCCGGGCGCTGGCTGACCAGCCACAAGAACGACGACCCGAACAGCTTCGGCGCACGCGTGCAGCGTTTTTTCGAGAACGTGATCGGCCATTACGACCGCTCGCTGCAATGGGTGCTGGCGCGCCAGGGCCTGACCCTGCTGGTGGCGCTGGGCACGCTGCTGCTGACGGTGCTGCTGTACCTGCTGATCCCGAAAGGGCTGTTTCCCACGCAGGACACCGGCCAGCTGCAGGCCCGCATCGAGACGGCGCAAGCGGTCTCGTACGGCCGCATGGCCGACCTGCAGCTGCAGGCCGCCGAGGCCATCCTGGCCGATCCGGCCGTCGAGTCGATCAGCTCCTTCGCCGGCGTGGACGCCGCCAACAACACCATGCTGCACACGGGCCGCATGCTGATCAATTTGAAGCGCGAGCGCGGCGACCAGGCTGAAACCATGGAGCGCCTGCGCCGGCGCGTGGCCGCCGTGGCGGGCGTGACGATCTACCTGCAGCCCACCCAGGACCTGACCATCGACGCGGAGACGGGGCCAACCCAGTACCGTGTCTCGCTGGAAGGCGCCGACACGGCCACGGTGACCGAATGGGCCGGCAAGCTGACGGCCGCGATGGCGCGCAAGGCGCAGCTGCGCAACGTCACGTCCGATGCCGGCGCCACCGGCGCGGCGGCCTATGTCGAGATCGACCGCGATACGGCGTCGCGCCTGTCCGTCACGGCGGCCGCCATCGACGACGCGCTGTACAGCGCCTTCGGCCAGCGCATCGTCTCGACCATCTTCACGGAGACCAACCAGTACCGCGTGATCCTGGAGGCGGCGCCGGGCAGCCTCGCCACGCCCGAGTCGCTGGGCGACTTGCAGATCCGTACCGGCAGCGGCAAGCCGACGCCGCTGTCCGCCGTGGCGACGATCGTCGAGAAGCCGGCGCCGCTGCAGATCACGCACGTGGCGCAATATCCCGCCACCACCCTGGGCTTCGACACGGCGCCGGGCGTCTCGCTGGGCCGCGCCGTGGACGAGATCCGCGCCGCCGCCGAGGAGATCGGGCTGCCCGGTTCCGTTACGCTGACGTTCCTGGGCGCCGCCGGCGCCTACCAGGCTTCGTTGAGCAACCAGCTGTGGCTGATCCTGGCCGCTGTCGTCTGCGTCTACATCGTGCTGGGCGTGCTGTACGAAAGCTATATCCACCCGCTGACGATCCTCTCGACCTTGCCGTCGGCCGGCGTCGGCGCGCTGCTGGCGCTGATGATCACGGGCCAGGACCTGGGCGTGATCGGCATCATCGGCATCATCCTGCTGATCGGCATCGTGAAAAAGAACGCCATCATGATGATCGACTTCGCCATCGAGGCCGAGCGCGAGGCAGGCCGCCCGCCGCGTGAGGCGATCCACCAGGCCGCACTGCTGCGCTTCCGGCCGATCCTGATGACGACCCTGGCCGCGCTGTTCGCCGCCGTGCCGCTGATGCTGGGCTGGGGCGAGGGCGCCGAGCTGCGCCGGCCGCTCGGTCTCGCCATCTTCGGTGGCCTGATCGTCAGCCAGGTGCTGACCCTGTACACCACGCCGGTGATCTACCTGGCGTTCGACCGGCTGGGCCGCCGCTTCGGCCGCCGGCGTGACGGGGTGCCGGCGTGAACCTGTCCGAACCGTTCGTCCGGCGGCCCATCGCCACCGTGCTCTTGACCATCGGCCTGGCGCTGGCCGGCATCGGCGCGTTTTTCGTGCTGCCCGTGGCGCCGCTGCCGCAGGTCGATTTCCCGGCCATTTCCGTCTCGGCCAGTCTGCCGGGTGCGAGTCCGGACACGATGGCGAGCAGCGTCGCCACGCCGCTGGAAAGACGGCTGGGCGTGATCGCCGGCGTGAACGAGATGACCTCCAGCTCTTCCAGCGGCTCGACCCGGATCAACCTGCAGTTCGACCTGAACCGCAAGATCGACTCGGCCGCGCGCGAGGTGCAGGCCGCCATCAACGCGGCGCGCGCCGACTTGCCGGCCACGTTGCGCAGCAATCCGACCTACCGCAAGGCCAATCCGTCCGACGCGCCCGTGATGATCCTGGCGCTGACGTCGCCCACGCGCACGCCGGGCCAGATCTACGAGGCGGTGTCGAACATCGTGCAGCAGAAGCTGGCGCAGGTGCAGGGCGTGGGCGACGTGGAAATCGGCGGCGGCTCGCTGCCGGCCGTGCGGGTCGAGCTGCTGCCGTATGCGCTGAACCGCTACGGCGTGTCGATGGAGGACGTGCGCGCGGCCATCCAGGCCACCAACGCCAACCGGCCCAAGGGCGCGCTGGAAGGCGACGAGCGCCGCCTGCAGATCTATTCGGCGCCAGCCTCCGGCTCGGGCGCGCAGGCCGGCCGCCCGGCGGCCGCGGACTACCGCGACCTCGTCGTCGCCTGGCGCGGCGGCGCGGCGATCCGGCTGCGCGACGTGGCGACGGTGGAGGACGGCGCCGAGAACAAGAACACGCTAGGCCTGTACAACGGCTCCCCGGCCGTGATCGTGCTGCTGCGGCGCCAGCCGGACGCCAACGTCATCGAGACGGTGGACAGCGTGCGCGCGCTGCTGCCGCAACTGCAGGCGCAGCTGCCGCAGGACATCCGCCTGGCGGTGGCGTCGGACAGCACCAATTCGATCCGCTCGTCGCTGCGCGAGATCGAACTGACCCTCGTCATCTCGATCGTGCTGGTGGTACTGGTGGTCAGCGCCTTCCTGCGCAATGTGCGGGCGACGGTGATTCCCGCGATTGCCACGATCGTGTCGCTGCTGGGCACCTTCGGCGTGATGTACGTGCTGGGTTTCTCGCTGAACAACCTGTCGCTGATGGCGCTGACGGTGGCGACCGGCTTTGTCGTCGACGACGCCATCGTCGTGCTGGAGAACACGGCGCGCCACGTCGAGGCGGGCATGGACCGCTTCAAGGCGGCGCTGCTGGGCGCGCGCGAGGTGGGCTTTACCGTGCTGTCGATCAGCCTGTCGCTGGTGGCCGTGTTCATCCCGCTGCTGTTCATGGGCGGCCAGGTGGGCCGGCTGTTCCGCGAGTTCGCCGTCACCTTGTCGGCCGCGGTGCTGATCTCGCTGCTGATTTCGCTCACCACCACGCCAATGATGTGCGCGTGGCTCTTGAAGGCGGAGCACGAGCGCAAGGCGCCGGGTCGCGTCGCGCGCGCCTTCGAGCGTGGCTTTCTGTTTCTGCAACGGGTCTACGAGCATGCGCTGGACTGGGCGCTGCACAGCCTTGGCCTCGTCATGCTGATCCTGGCGTTCGTCGTCGGCCTGAACGTCTATCTGTTCGCCGCCGCGCCGAAGGGCTTCTTCCCGCAGCAGGACACGGGCCAGCTGAACGGCGGCCTGCGCGCCGACCAGAGCATCTCGTTCCAGGCCATGCAGGGCAAGTTGCGCCAGCTGGTCGACATCATCCGCAAGGACCCGGCCGTGGCCACGGTGGTCGGCTTCACGGGCGGCTCGCGCGCCGGCGGCGGCTTCATGTTCGTCAACCTGAAGCCGGCGTCGGAACGCAGCGAGTCCGGCCAGGCCGTGATCGCCCGGCTGCGCCCGCAACTGGCCAAGGTCACGGGGGTGTCGCTGTTCCTCAATCCCGTACAGGACCTGCGCATGGGCGGACGCTCGTCGAACTCCACATATCAATACACCCTGAAAAGCGACAACCGCGCCGACCTGCAGGCGTGGGCGACGAAACTGGCCGATGCGATGAAGCGACAGGGCGCGCTGACGGACATCGACACCGACCAGCAGGACAACGGCGTCGAGACCTTCGTGACGATCGACAAGGAGACGGCGGCGCGCCTGGGCATGTCCGTGAAGGACATCGACAACGCCCTGTACAACGCCTTCGGCCAGCGCCAGGTGGCGACGATCTACGATGAGCTGAACCAGTACAAGGTGGTCATGGAAGTGGCACCGGAATATGCGCAAAGCCCGGAGGCGCTGAAGGACGTGTACGTGCCGTCGAAAGCCGCTGCCACGACCAACGCCAACAGCGGCGCCAACAACGCCCAGGGCCAGCGCGACATCTCCACTGGCGCGGCGCTCAGCACCGCCGCCACCCCGATGGTGCCGTTGACGGGCATCGCCGGCTTCGCCGAAAGCGCCACGCCGACCTCCGTCAACCACCAGGATGGCGAACTGGCGACGACGATCTCGTTCAACCTCGCCGAAGGCTATACGCTGGGCGACGCCCAGGATGCGGTCAGGCAGGCCGAGGCCGACATCGGCATGCCGAACAACGTGCGCGGCAGTTTCCAGGGCCAGGCCAAGCAGGCGGAGGAATCGAACCAGCAGCAGCCCCTGCTGATCCTGGCGGCCATCGTCGTCATCTACATCGTGCTGGGCATCCTGTACGAAAGCCTGGTACACCCGGTGACGGTGCTGTCGACGTTGCCGTCGGCCGGCGTCGGCGCCGTGCTGGCGCTGCTGCTGTTCCGCATGGAGTTCTCCATCATCGCGCTGATCGGCGTGTTCCTGCTGATCGGCATCGTCAAGAAGAACGCCATCCTGATCATCGACTTCGCGCTCGACGCCGAGCGCGCCCGCGGCCTCACCGCGGTGGATGCCGTGCGCGAAGCCTGCCTGCTGCGCTTCCGGCCCATCCTGATGACGACCCTGGCCGCCGCGCTGGGCGCGCTGCCCCTGGCGATCGGCTTCGGCGAAGGCTCCGAGCTGCGCCAGCCGCTGGGCATCGCCATCATCGGCGGCCTGGTGGCCAGCCAGCTGCTGACGCTCCTGACGACCCCCGTCGTCTACATCCTGCTCGACCGGCTGCGCCGGCGCAGCCCCGACGAACACCAGCTGGCCCGTCCGCACGACGGTGCCGCTGCCGCGCCCGTGAACCCATGAAGACCATTTTTCGCCTGACCGCCCTTGCCGCCGGCATTGCCCTGACCGGGTGCGCCGTCGGCCCGAAGTACGAAACGCCCGTCGCCGCCAATCCCGCGCAATTCAAGGAAGCCGAGGGCTGGGTGCCGGCAGCGCCGGCCGATGCGCTCCAGCGCGGACCCTGGTGGACCCTGTTCGGCGACGCCACGCTGAATGAGCTGGCCGCGCGCATCGACGTCAACAACCAGAACGTGGCCGCCGCCGTCGCGTCATACGCGCAGGCACGCGCCGTGGTGGCCGAGCAGCGCGCCGCGCTGTTCCCGGTCGTCAGCCTGGGCGCCTCCGGCACGCGCTCGGGCGGCGGCGAGACGCGCACGACCAACAACTACCGCGTCAATATCGGCGGCAGCTGGGAGCCGGATATCTGGGGCCGGCTGCGCGCTGGCGTGACGGGCGCGCAGGCCAGCGCCCAGGCCAGCGCCGCGGAACTGGCGTCGGCGCGGCTCTCGGCCCAGGGCGAGCTGGTGGCCAACTACATCGGCCTGCGCCAGACGGACGCGCAACTGGCGCTGCTGAAGACGACGGTGGAGGGCTACCAGCGCGTGCTGCAGATCACGCAGAACCGCTTCGACGCCGGCATCGCGGCCCGCTCCGACCTGCTGCAGGCGCAGACGCAACTGGCCAATACCCAGGCCGAGCAGCTGACCCTGGTGCGCCAGCGCGCGCTGTACGAGCACGCCATCGCCATCCTGCTGGGAAAAGCCCCGGCCGAATTCACGCTGCCGGCCGCGCCATGGACGCTGGCGATACCGGAAGTGCCGGTCGGCGTGCCGTCCGCGCTGCTGCAGCGCCGGCCCGACGTTGCCGCGGCCGAGCGCCGCGTGGCCATCGCCAACGAGCAGATCGGCATCGCCCGCGCCGCCTACTTTCCGTCGCTCAGCCTGTCCGCCTCGTACGGCTACGGCGCCAGCCAGACGGCGGGGCTGTTCAATGCGTCGAACAACCTGTGGTCGCTGGGCGTCTCGGCGGCGCAGGCCATTTTCAACGCCGGTGCGATCTCGGCGCGGGTCGAGCAGACCCGCGCCGCGCGCGACGTCGCCATCGCCCAGTACCGGCAAACAGTGCTGAACGCGTTTGCCGACGTCGAGGACCAGCTGGCCGCCACGCGCGCGCTGGCGCAGCAGCAGGACCTGCGCCGTGCCGCCTCCGAAGCGGCCGACCAGGTCGAGCAGCAGATGATCAACCGCTACCGTGCAGGGCAGGTCAGCTACACGGAGGTCGTCAATGCCCAGGTCACGGCGCTGTCCGCGCGGCGCGCGCTGGTGCAGGTGCAGGCGGACCGGCAGACGACGGCCGTGGCGCTGATCCAGGCGCTGGGCGGCGGCTGGCACGCCTCGGAGTAATTCCGTGACCCCAGGTGACAGGCACCGAAATTGAGGTCTTCGACCTCAATTTCGGTGCCTGTCACCACGGGTTTACTGTCCGCGTCCCCTTCGGTTCACGTATACTGCCGGGGCCTTAACATTCAGGGGACCCATCTTGTCGTTCAAAAAACTCGTACTGCCAGCCGCGCTGCTGGCCGCCTGCGGTACCACCGTGGCGGACGAAGGCCAGTGGCAGCCACACCAGATGCCGCAACTGAAGGCGGAATTGAAACGCATCGGCATGCAGATTCCGGCCGAACGTGTCGCCGACCTGTCGAAACACCCGATGAGCGCCATCGTCTCTCTGGGCGGCTGCTCCGCATCGTTCGTGTCGCCGGACGGCCTCGTCGTCACCAACCATCATTGCGCCTACGGCGCCATCCAGCGCAACTCGACCGCCCAGAAGAACTACATCGTCGACGGCTTCCTGGCCAAGACGCGTGCCGAGGAACTGCCGGGCGGCCCGAACACGCTGGTCTACGTCACCGATAAGGTGGAAGACGTCAGTGCCAAGGTGCTGCAGGGCCTGGACAATGTCGGTGGCCGCGAGCGCCATGAGAAGATCGAGCGCCGCATCAAGGACCTGATCGCCGAGTGCGAGACCGACAAGATGTACCGCTGCTCGGTGCCCGCCTTCCACCGCGGCCTGGAGTACTACCGCATCCGCCAGATGATGATCCGCGACGTGCGCCTGGTCTATGCACCGGCCGACATGATCGGCAACTACGGCGGCGACGTCGACAACTACGAATGGCCGCGCCACACGGGCGACTACTCGTTCCTGCGCGCCTACGTGGGCAAGGACGGCCGCCCGGCCGAACCGTCGCCGGACAACGTGCCCTACAAGTCCAAGGACTTCCTGGTCGTCTCGGCCGAGGGCCTGAAGGCGGGCGATCCGATCCTGCTGGCCGGTTATCCAGGCCGCACCAGCCGCTACAAGCTGCCGTCGGAAGTGCGCCATGCGCAAAAGACCAGCTATCCCGCGCAGGTGGCGGAATACCAGGCCGACCTGGACACCATCGCCGCCGCCACCAAGGGCAAGCCGAACGACGAGGTGCGCTACGCGTCGGTGGTCAAGTCGATCAACAACCGCATGAAGAAGACGCAGGGCCTGCTGGACGGCTTCGCGCGCAAGGACATTGCCGCCATCAAGGACGTGCAGGATGCCGAGTTCCGCGCCTGGTACGGCAAGCAGCAGGGCGTGTCCGGCACCATGCTGGCCGAGCTGGACGCGGCGATCGCCGCCGACATGGCGCTGGAGCAGGAGCAGTTCGCCTGGAACGTGGCCACCAACAGCGACCTGTTCAAGAGCGCGCGCACGCTGGTGCGCCTGGCCCAGGAGCGCCAGAAGCCGAACGCCGAGCGCGAAGCGGGCTACCAGGACCGTGACCTGACGTTCATCAAGGCCCGCCTGACGCGCCTGGAACAATCCTACGTCGGCAGCGTCGACCAGGCCCGCTTCGTGGCCGGCCTGCAGCGCTACGCCAAGCTGGGCAACCACCCGCAGGGCCTGGACGCGCTGCTGCCGAAGGTGACGGACGTGCCGGCGCTGTACGCCAACACGAAGTTGGGCGAGACGGCCACCCGCCTGGCGCTGCTGGAGCAGGATGCGGCCACCCTGGCCAAGTCGGACGACGCCTTCATCCGCCTGGCGCTGAAGCTGAACGACATCGACCGCGCGCTGGAAAACCGTGCCAAGGAAGTCGAAGGCAACCTGGAAAAGGTGATCCCGCAGTACATGAGCGCCGTGATCGCGTGGAAGAAGTCGCAGGGCAAGCCGGTCTACCCGGACGCCAACTCGACGCTGCGCGTGACCTACGGCACGGTGGCGCCGTACTCGCCGCGTGACGGCATCAGCAAGGGCCCGTTCACGACGGTCGAAGGCATCGCCGAGAAGCATACCGGCAAGGACCCGTTCAACGCGCCGGCCAAGCTGCTCGAAGCGATCAAGGCCAAGCGCTACGGCCAGTTCAAGGACCCGGTACTGGGCACCGTGCCGGTCAACTTCCTGTCCAGCGCGGACACGACCGGCGGCAACTCCGGCTCGGCCATCGTCAACAAGCGCGGTGAGCTGATTGGCCTGAACTTCGATTCGACCTACGAGTCGATCACGAAGGACTGGTACTTCGACCGTGACATCACGCGCGCGATCCACCTGGACGCCCGCTACATGCTGTGGGTGATGAAGGAAGTCGACCATGCCGACAACCTGCTGCAGGAAATGACGATCCGCTATCCGAAGAAGTAAGCGCAACGCTCGGACAAAACCGCCGCCCGCAAGGCCGGCGGTTTTTTTTCGTCCTGGCACCATGGGCGCGCGCGTTCTGTGCCATGATAGCCGCCTCCAACCATCCAGCGCCGTCCATGCCTTCCGATTTCCCCGCCACAGCCAGCCACGATGCCAGTTCCGAAACACGCTACGGGGTGCTGTTCGAGCAGGCGCCCGTCAGCATCCAGATCCTGGCGGCGGACGGCCGCACGCTGCGGGTCAACCGGGCGTGGGAGGAACTGTGGCAGATTCGCGCGGGCAGCGCGTTGATGGCGCATGTGTTCAGCGCCGACTACAACGTCCTGACGGACCCGCAACTGCTGGCCGGCGGCATCACACCATACTTGCGGCGTGCCTTCGCCGGCGAATCGGTAGCCATCCCCGCCGTCTGCTACGACGTGGCGGCGCTGGGCGGCAACGGACCCACGCGCTGGGTCACGGCGCGCGCGCATCCGATCAAGGACGCCGCCGGCCGCGTGGTGGAAGTGATGCTGATGCACGAAGACATCACGGAACAGGTGGCCGCCGAGACGGCGCTGCGGCTGCGCGAAGAGCGCTTTCGTTCGCTGGTGATGGCCACCTCGCAAATCGTCTGGACCAATACGCCGGACGGGCGGGTGCTGGAGGATTCGCCGTCCTGGCGCGCCTTCACGGGCCAGACCTACGAGGAATGGCGCGAGTTCGGCTGGCTCGACGCGCTGCATCCGGACGACCGCGCGTCCACGGCGGCGCTGTGGCGCGATTGCGTGGCCAACCGCACCGTGTTCGAGACGCGCTACCGGCTGCGCCGCGCCGACGGCAGCTACCGCTGGACCGCGGTGAAAGGCCTGCCGATCGTCGACGCTGGCGGCGGCGTGCGCGAATGGATCGGTACCAACACCGATATCCACGACACCGTGCTGGCCCAGGCGGAGCTGCAGGAGCAGCACCGTCGCAAGGACGAGTTCCTGGCGATGCTGGCGCACGAGCTGCGCAATCCGCTGGCGCCCATTTCCGCGGCGGCGGACATGCTGCGCTCGGGCGTCGCCGAACCTGCCGCGGTGCGCCGCGCGAGCGAGGTGATCGGCCGCCAGGTGCGGCACATGACGTCGCTGGTGGACGACCTGCTGGACGTGGCGCGCGTCACGCGCGGCCTGATCCAGCTGGACAACGAGCCGGTGGCCGTGGCGGACGTGATCGCCGGAGCCGTCGAACAGGCCCGTCCGTTGATCGAGGCGCGTGCGCATGCGCTGGCCGTGACCGGGGACGCCGACGGCGCCTGGGTGCTGGGCGACCGTCACCGTCTGGTGCAGGTGCTGGTCAACCTGCTCAACAACGCGGCGAAATACACGCCGCGCGGCGGCCGCATCGCGTTGGCGGTGGTTTGCCAGCCGGCTCGCGTGACGATCGAGGTGCGTGACAACGGCATCGGGCTGGACGCGGAATTGCTGCCGCAGGTGTTCGACCTGTTCACGCAGGCCGAGCGCTCGCCGGACCGGACCCAGGGCGGCCTGGGCATCGGGCTGGCATTGGTGCGGCACATCGTCACGATGCACGGCGGCAGCGTGGCGGTGCGCAGCGACGGGCCGGGAACCGGCTGCGTGTTCACGGTGACGCTGCCCGCACAGCCAGAAGCACCGGGGACCGGCACCGGTCTCAGGGCGGGGACGCCCTGAGAGTAGTGCCGGTCCCCTTGGGTTTCCTCAGCGTGCCGCTGGCGGCGCTCGAGCAACCCTGGGGTCAGACCCGGCGGGTCTGACCCCGGCAGTCCGCTGCGGCAGCCACGGTGGCGGATGCATCGCGCCGTGTGTCTACCGTGCCGCTGGCGGCGCTCGAGGAACCCTGGACGCAGACCCGGCGGGTCTGACCCCGGCCGTCGCCTGCAACAGTTCCAGCGTCGCCTCGTCCGGCCGCCCGCCGAAGAACAGCTCGAGCGCGCGCTTGAACGGCGCATTGTCGTGCGTGGCACGGGAAAACAGCGTCATCGACGAGTGGAATTTCTGCGCATCGACGGCGCCCAGGATGGTTTCGATCGGCCGGCCAGCATGGCTGTTGACGAGTTCGGTGCACTCGTACAGGCGCTCGCCCAGCACCACGTCAGCCAGGTAGGCGCGTGCCTCGGCCAGCGAGCCGATGCCGTAGAATTCGCTCCTCTCGGAGCGGCCCAGCCCGCGCAGCTGGGGGAAGATGAACCACATCCAGTGGCTCGTCTTGCGGCCGTCGCACAGCTCGCGCAGCACCTGGCCGTACACGCTGGCCTGGGCGGAGATAAAACGGTCAAGGTCGTGGTCCATCGCTGCCTCCCTCATCAAGGGGCAACAGTCTAGCCAATTGTGGCGCCGGACGGCGCGCGGCTGCCGCCGGACCGGGCGGCGTGGCATAATCCTGCCTCTTCACCAGCGCTCCCCATGAACGAATCCCTGACCCTTTTCGGCCTCGCCACCACGCCCCTGGAGCTGCTCTCCTTCGCACTGTCCGTCGTTACCGTCTGGCTGAACATCCGCCAGAACCACTGGGCCTGGCTGTTCGCGATCCTGTCCTCGGGACTGTACGGCGCCGTGTTCTTCCAGGCCAAGCTGTATGGCGACATGGGCCTGCAGCTGGTCTTCATCACCGTTTCCATCTGGGGCTGGTACCAGTGGCTGCACGGCGACGACACGCACGAACGCCTGCCGGTCACGCAGCTGACGGCGCGCGGCAGGGCGGCCGCGGCGCTGGCCTGGCTGGCCGCTTTCGGCCTGCTGGCCTGGTTCCTGCGGTCATATACCGATACCGACGTGCCATTCGCGGACGGCTTCCTGACGGCCGGCAGCCTGGTCGGCCAGGTACTGCTGTCGCGCAAGCGGCTGGAGAACTGGCACGTGTGGATCATCGTTGACGTGCTGTACGTGGGACTGTACCTGCACAAGGGCCTGGTGCTGACGGCCGTGCTGTACGGGATGTTCGTGCTGATGGCGGTGGCGGGCCTGCGGGCCTGGCGCCGCTCGATGGGACAGGACAGCGCGGCCAGCGCCGCGATGGTGCTGAAATGAGCGTGAAATGAGCGTAACGCGGGTGGCGATCGTCGGCAGCGCCTCGTCCGGCAAGACGACCTTGGCGCAGGCGCTGGCCGAGCGGTATGGTGAACCGTGGGTGCCGGAATACCTGCGCGAGTTCGTCGAGACGCGCGCGCGCGTGCCGGCCGAACCGGATCAGCTGCGCATCGCGCAGACGCAACTGGCGCGCGAGGACCTGGCGGCGGCGCGCGCCGGGCGTTTCCTGTTCTGCGACACGACGCCCCTGATGACGCTCGTCTACAGCCGCCATTACTTCGGCCGGATCGACGCCGGACTGGCCGAACTGGCAGCCAGCCGCCGCTACGACGTCACCTTGTTGTGCGCGCCGGACATCCCGTGGGTGCCCGAAGGGCTGGTGCGCGAACTGGAGGACCAGAGCGCGGCCGTGAATGCGATCCTGGCCGAGGAGCTGGCGGCACGGGCGATTCCGCACGTGCGCATCCACGGGCCGCTGGAACAGCGGCTGCGCCAGGTGGAAGAAGTGCTGGGCCGCTGAACCAGCGGCCCGGTCTTACGCTTAGAAGTCCAGCTGGGCCGACAAGCGGTACGTCCGTTCGGCACCCGGGAACAGGTAGCCGCCCAGGTCCGGCGTGACGTCGCGCCAGTAGAACTTGTCCAGCGCATTGCGTACCTGCGCGCGCAGCACCAGCGGCATGCCGCCCACCTTGGTCGCATACGATGCGCCCAGGTTCACCACGTGGTACTTCGGCACCATCGTCCGGTTCTCCGCATCGAAGGCTTTCTTGCCGACGAACTGCCAGTCGCCGTTCACCTTCAGGCCCGGCACCTGCGCCAGCGCGTATTCGGCGAACACGGTGGAGCGCAGCGCCGGCACATTGGTGACGCGCTTGCCGTCGTAGTTCCGGCCCGTGCCTTGCTGCTCGGTGTGCAGCGCGGCCAGCGAAGCGCCGATGGACAGGTCACGGGCAGGCTTGCCCGACGCGCTCATTTCCAGGCCACGGTGACGGGCCTGGCCATTGCGCACGTAGGTGTTGCTGGCGTCGGTATATTCCAGGCCTTTCTCGATCTGGAACAGGGATGCCGCCAGGTTGAGGCCGCGCACCTGGGCCTTCACGCCCAGCTCGACCTGCTTCGACTTGCCGGGTTCGAGGGCGCGGTTCGGGTAGGTGGTGCCGATCGGGGCGATGCCGCCGTGCTCGAGGCCCTGCGCATACGACACGTAGCCGGACACGTTCTCGCGCGGGCTGAATACCAGCGCCACATTGGGCAGCCAGAAGCTGGCGTCGGTCTGCGCGTCCAGGCCGACCTCGCTGCGGCGCACTTTGGTGTAGCGCGCACCCGCGTGCAGCTTGAGCTGCTCCGTCAGGGCCACGATATCCTGGGCGAACAGCGAGCTTTCGCGGTCGACGCGGCGTTCCGACACCGGGCCGCTGCTGCCGCCGTCCGGTGCCAGGATCACGGGGCGGTAGATATTGCTGGTACCGACCGGGTTGTACAGGTAATCGCCCCAGCTCTCCTTGTTCTGGAACCAGGACAGGCCCGCCGTCAGCTCATGGCGCAGCGCGCCGGTGGCGAAGCGGCCCTGCAGCATGGCCTGCGCCGCCAGCGGCTTCTTCTTCTCGCCCAGGCTGCGGTAGTCGTACACGTCGTAGTCGCCGTTGGCGCAGAAGCCTGCCACGTTGCCGCAACCGAGCGGGAAGGCCGTATAGTCGTCGCGCTTGAAGTCATGCCGGTTGGCGCTGACGAGCGCGCGCCACTCGGGCGTGAAATCGTATTGGAAGCGCACGCCGACGTTGCTGGTCTCGGTGCGGACGGGGAAGCTCCATGGCTGGTTGTTCAGCATCGTGTCGGCGGCCACGTTCGGCAGCGCCACCCCATCGATCAGCTGGAAGCCCGGTGCCGAGACCTGCGCCTTGTTCTGGTAGTCGGCGTCGATCTGCAGCAGCGCCTGCGGCGTGATCTGCCAGTCGAACGCGCCGGAGACGAAGTTGCGGTGGCCGTCGGCGCCCTCGATATACGAGCGCAGGCGTTCGGTCGCCAGGTTGACGCGGTAGCCGAAGCGGCGGTCGGCCAGGCGGCCGCCCAGGTCGATGGTGCCCAGCACGGTACCGCGCTCGCTCACTTCCACCAGGGCCGAGCGCAGGGTCTGGTTGGTGGGGCGTTTGGTCACGTAGTTGACGATGCCGCCGGGTGCGGCCACGCCGGCCTGCAGGCCCGCCAGGCCCTTCAGCACTTCGATGCTTTCCTTGTTCTCCAGCGGGATCTGGGTGTCGCCGGAAATGGCCAGGCCGTCCTTGCGGTAGCTGCGCGCGTTGTCCAGCTTGAAGCCGCGGATCGAGAACTGCTCGGCATAGCCGACCGCGTTGTAGGCGTCGCTGATGCCGGCGTCGTAGCGCGCCGCGTCGGTGGTGGAGCGGATGTTCAGCGTCTGCATCTGCTCGCGCGTGATGACGCCGACGGAGGCGGGCGTCTGCTGCAGCGGCGTGTCGGTGAAGCCGGCCACGGCGGCGTGCGGCGCGTCGGCGCGGGCGCCCGTGATGACGACTTCGGCGACGGGGGCGTCGGTCTGCGCCAGCGCGGCGGCAGGGAAGGCCTGCGCAACGGCGAGCGCGGCGGCGGATAAAGCGATCTTGGTCTTGTACATTGTGTGCTCTTCGGTTGGTCGGCCAACGAACGGAGCACTCAAAGAGGAGGGGTGAACACGACTTTGCGCTTTCCTTCGCTGGCATTATCCAGATCAGGTACGAAGGGTATCTCTCACCCGGAACACGTGTTCCAGGACCCCTAGCGAGGGCGAAGCTTAACATATTCGCCTGCAAATTCGTGCGCCATGCTTCCGGGCGTGCCATTACACTTGAGGAAAGTATGCCGAGAGCCGACAATGCGCGTTATGCAATCAACCGACCGGAGAGCGTCATGACGCAGGAACACGTCGTCGAACCGCGCGACAACCTGAACGCCCAGGTGCTGGACATGCATCGTGGCCTGACCGCCCTGATCGACAAGCTGGGCGAGCTGGACGTGCTGAACCAGCGGGCCGAAGCCTGCACCGACCCGGAACTGAAGCTGGTGCTGTCCAGCCAGCGCGACATGGCCCGCAAGCAGGTGGCCATGCTGCTGGAATGGGCGCGGCGCCGCGACAGCAAGCTGGACAAGGCGTTGCGCGACGCGCTGTTCAAGGCCGGCCCGATCGCCGCGCAATACCGCTATGGCGAGGATGTAGAGTAATAAGGCTTTATTGCCGGAACCATCGGCACGCAGCAAGCAAGTGCGAACAGACCAATAACGCACGTTGAAAGGAGGTCGCCGCGAGGGGCGTTCTCCACCAATAAAGGGATATATGAAGTTACAGCCTTATCATGAAGGAAGCTGGTTTGCCGTACCGCTGATGAACGGCGGGTACGCGGCCGGGCTTGTCGCCCGCATGTCGCCGCAGGGCAAGATCATGCTGGCCTACCTGTTCGGCCCGAAGCGGCCGGCGATGCCGACCCTGGCCGAAGTGCAGCAGCTGACGGCACGCGACGCGCTCAAGGCCATCCGCACCGGCGACATGGCGCTGGCCAACGGCCGCTGGCCGGTGCTGGGCGATGCCGAGCGCTTCGACCGCAACGACTGGCCGGTGCCGGTCTTCATCCGCCGTTCCGACACCTTGAAGCGCGCCTGGCAGGCCACTTACGCGGACGATCCGGCCAAGCCCGAGCGGGAAGTGTCGGTGCCGTACGAAACGGAAGGGCTGGAAAGCGATTCGTTGTACGGCTACGGCTCGACCGAGCTGCTGCTGACCAAATTACTGGAGCATTGACATGATGCAGGGCGGCTGCTTCTGCGGCGCGGTGCGCTACCTGGTGACGGAAACGCCGTTCAACAGCACGCTGTGCCATTGCTCGATGTGCCGCCGCGCCACCGGCGCCCCGGCCGTGGCCTGGTTCTCCGTCAAGCGCGCCGGCCTGCGCTACACGATGGGCAAGCCGGCCACCTACCATTCCAGCCCCGGCATCTCGCGCCGCTTCTGCGCCGACTGCGGCACCCAGCTGGCGTTCGAGGACGAGCGCTGGCCCGACGAGCTGGACATCACCACCGCCAGCCTGGACGATCCGGAGCTGGTGCCGCCGGGCGACCACATCTTCATGCAGAGCCACGTGCGCTGGCTGAAGCTGGCCGATACCTTGCCGCGCTATGTGCGCACGCGCAAGGAAGGGACGTTGCAGGGCTCGGGGTCTGTCCCTGCAAGGGACTGACCCCGGTTTTATTCGGCGGCTGCCGCTCCGCCGCATTTCTGTCGGCTCCGGATGGTTTGCGATGAAAACCGGGGTCAGTCCCCTGGTCACGCCGCCAACTTTGATCCGGGCTATCGCTTAGCGGGGACAGACCCCAGCGGAGCGGCTGCTGCGGGTACCATCCGCCAAAAACTGCGTCACCTCGATCTACTGGAGCTGCCTCCCGCCCGCTCCAGCAGCAAGGTGCGCTCGCGCTCATTGCGCGTCAGCGCGGCGGCCCGTTCGAATTCCAGCCTGGCCTCGTCCAGCCGGCCCAGCTTGTGCAGCAGGTCGCCGCGCACGCTGGGCAGCAGGTGGTAGTGGCGCAGCGCGGGTTCGTCGACCAGGCTGTCCACCAGTTCCAGGCCCGCTTGCGGCCCGAACGCCATCGCCAGCGCGACCGCGCGGTTGAGCTCGACCACGGGCGATGGCGCCAGCTGGGCCAGTGCGTCGTACAGCGCGGCGATGCGGGGCCAGTCCGTGTCCGCCGCCTTGCGCGCGCGGGCGTGGCAGGCGGCGATGGCGGCCTGCAGCGCGTACGGGCCGAGCGCGCGGCCGCGCTCGCGGCACAGTGTGTCGGCCCGCTCCAGGGCCGCCAGCCCGCGCCGGATCAGCAGCTGGTCCCAGCGCGCGCGATCCTGTTCGAGCAGCAGCACCGGGGCACCCTGCGCATCGGTGCGGGCGCGCGCGCGCGAGGACTGGATTTCCATCAGCGCCACCAGGCCATGCACCTCGGGCTCGTGCGGCGCCAGACCGGCCAGGATGCGGCCCAGCCGCAGCGCCTCGTCGCACAGGGCAGGGCGCATCCAGTCGGCGCCCGCGCTGGCCGCGTAACCCTCGTTGTAGATCAGGTAGACGACCTGCAGCACGGAAGCCAGCCGCTGCACCAGTTCGTGCCCGACCGGCACCTCGAACGGCACGCGCGCCTCGGCCAGCGTGCGCTTGGCGCGCACGATGCGCTGCGCCACGGTGGGTTCGGGCACCAGGAAGGCGCGGGCGATTTCGTCGGTCGTCAGGCCGCCCAGCAGGCGCAGCGTCAGCGCGACCCGGCCCTCGGTCGGCAGCACCGGATGGCAGGCGATGAAGACCAGGCGCAGCAGGTCATCGCCGATCTTGTCTTCCACCGCCCGGTCCAGGTCGGGCGCCGCGTCCTGCAGCAGACCTTCGATCTCGTAGGTCAGCGCCGGTTCGCGCTCCTGCTCCAGCTTGCGGTGGCGCAGCCAGTCGAGCGCGCGGTGCTTGGCGGCCGTCATCAGCCACGCGGCCGGATTGTCCGGCGTGCCGGCCGTGGGCCATGTTTCCAGCGCGCTGACCAGCGCTTCCTGCGCCATCTCCTCCGCCAGGCCGACGTCGCGCAGCATGCGCGTCAGCACCGCCACGATGCGGGCCGATTCGATGCGCCACACCGCCTCGACGGCGCGGCGGACGGCGTCGCTCATGCGTGCGCGGGCAGGGCCAGTTCGCGCAGCTCGACGGTCAGGTCGGGCAGGCAGGGGAACGGATACGCCTGCACCCAGTCGATCGCTTGCTGCCGCGTGGCGGTCTGGATCAGCCAGTAGCCGGCGACCAGCTCCTTGATTTCGGTGAACGGACCGTCGATGACGGCCGGGCGCGCGGCGCCCTTCCTGAAGCGCATCCGCGCACCTTGCGCCGTGGCGCGCAGGCCTTCGCCCGCCAGCGCCACGCCGGCCTGCACGGCCGCCGCGTTGTGCGCGTTCATCCGGTCGATTACCGCCGGCGGCGGCGCGAAGTCCGCCTCGGCGGCCGCGTCCGACTTGAGCAGCACGACCCATGGTGTCAGATGCGGCACGGCGCCCGTGTCGAAGCCGGCGCATTCGCCGGGGCAGCCGGCCAGCCGTACTTCCAGCTCCACGTCGCCTTCGCCATCCGCGCGCGGCCAGGCGCGTGCCCAGTCCAGCGCCGCCTCGCGCGACGGCATGTCGATCAGCGCGAAGCCGGCCACCAGCTCGTCCTCGGGGAAAGGCCCTTCCTCGATCGACCAGGTACCGCCGCGGCAGTGCAGCCGGAAGCCGCGTGCGCTGGGATGCAACCAGCGGCCGGCCGGTACCGCACCGGCCAGCTGGGGCGATGGAAAGCCGGCGGTTTCCGAGCCCCCGCCGGCACGCCGTATCACCATGAATCGCATCCCATCCTCCTGTCGTTTGTCGGCCTCGTATCAGGCCGCGGCGACCCGCTCGCGCAGGCGCTCCTCCTGTTCGCGCAGTTCGGGTGTCAGCTCGGCGCCGAAATCCTCCGCCTCGAACACGCGGCGGATCTCGATCTCGTCGCCGTCCAGCATGGGCGCGCGCTTGACCCATTCGATGGCTTCGTCCATCGACTTTACCTGAATCAGCCAGAATCCCGCAATCAGCTCTTTCGTTTCCTGGAAGGGCCCGTCGATGACGGTGCGCTCGCCGCCGTGGAAGCGCACGCGCGCGCCGCGCGAGGAGGGGTGCAGCCCTTCGCCGGCCAGCAGCACGCCGGCGTTGACGAGTTCCTCGTTGTACTTGCCCATGGCCTCGAGCAGTTCGGTGGATGGCATCTTGCCTGCTTCCGAATCGGCGCTGGCCTTCACGATGATCATGAAACGCATGGCGCTCTCCTTATTGCTGGGTGGCGGCGGGATCGCACATCTGGTGCTTGGAGGCCTCCAGGGCTTCCTCCACGCTGACGTCGCGGATGTGGGTGGCCAGCGACCAGTCGTGGCCGAACGGATCGGTCAGCACGCCGTAGCGGTCGCCCCAGAACATGTCGGTGACGGGCATCTTGGTCTTCGCGCCCGCGTCGAGGGCGCGCTGGAACGCGGCGTCCACGTCCGGCACGTTGTAGTGCAGGGTGACAGGCGTGCCGTTCAGCGATTGCGGCCCCAGGCTGCCCCATTGCGGAAATTCGTCGCACAGCATGACGTTGGAATCGCCGATGCGGATCATCGCGTGCATCAGCTTGCCGCTGCCGTCCTGCGCCGGCATGCGCGTCAGTTCCTCGGCGCCGAACGCCTTGCGGTAGAACTCGATCGCGTCCGCCGCGTTGCGGCAGACCAGATGCGGGGTCAGCGAATGGGTGACGTTGGGCATTTTGTTGTCGTTCATCATCAGTCTCCTTTGGGTGAGGGAACAGAGCCGCGGTGCAGCTCTCATCTTCGACGACGAACGACGCAATGGCAAATCGACAGGACGAAAAAAAATTTTTATCGCTACAAGGCGTCTATTTCGATATGAATCAGCAGTCCGCCGCCCTCGCGGTTGCTCAATTGGAACTGTGCACGGTGGCGCTGCAGCACCCGTTCGACGATCGCCAGGCCCAGCCCGGCGCCATTGGCCTGGCCGCGGGCCGAGTCGAGCCGCGTGAACGGCCTCAGCAGTTCGCCGATGCGCTCGGCCGGCACGCCCACGCCATGATCCTGCACGTCGAGGACGACTTTCTTCGACCCATGCGTGCCGCGGGCAGTGCAGCGGATGTCGATCTCGGCCACGTCGGTGCCCGGCGTCTTGCCGTAGCGCCGCGCGTTCTCGATCAGGTTGTGGATCACCCGCTTCAGGTCGGTACCGTTACCCAGCACGTGGGCGTCCGGCGCGATGTCGGTGGCCACGCGCACGTCCGGCAGCCGGGCCACCTCGTGCGCCACTTCGCGCAGCATGGCACTGACGTCCACGTTGACGAAGGTGGCCGTCTCGGTCGGCTTGGCGAAGTCGAGGAACTGGGCGATGATCGCGTCCATCTGGGCGATATCGGACTGCATGCCGGCGCGCGCGTCCGGGCTCAGGTCGGCCATCTCCACTTCCAGCTGCATCCGGGTGAGGGGCGTGCGCAGGTCGTGCGAGATGCCTGCCAGCAGCACCGCGCGGTCCGATTCGACCTGCTGCAGGTCGTCCACCATCTGGTTGAAGCTGCGGTTGGCCAGCCGGATTTCCTTCGGCCCCTTCTCCGGCAGCGGGTCGGGCCGCCGGCCCTGGGCGATGGCGCGGGTGGCGACCGTCAGGCGGCGCAGCGGCGCATTGATCAGGCTCGACAGCACGGCGGCACCGATCAGCGAGACCAGCGAGACGACGCCGGCCCAGCCCAGCCACTGGATGCCCGTCAGGCCCGTGATGCGCTCGCGTTCCAGCATCAGCCAGTACGAGTCGTCGTCAATGCGGAAACTGACCCAGAAGCCGCGCATGCCGTTGACGCGGGCCGAGAAGCGCGTGTCCTTGCCGAGCTTGGCCTTGACGAGCTTTTCGATGTCCGGCATCAGCGCATTGTCCGGTGGCGGGTCGACTTCGTCGTCCTCTTCCAGCAGGAACACGCGGATGCCTTCATTCGAGACCAGCTCGAACAGCAGCTCCGTGCGCAACTCGGGCGCCGAGTGCGTCAGCGCGGCACGGGTGATGGTGACGACCGAGATGACCTGGGCCGCCAGCTGCTGGGCCTGCGGCTCGCGCTGGACGAAGCTGATCATGCCGATCCAGGAGGCCATCGACAGGGTCGTCAGCACTCCCAGCAGCAGGAAAGTACGCCAGAACAAACCGCTCCTGAGGCCATTCCTCAGGCGGCTGAGCGAAGGACGCTTCATGCGGGGCTCAGCGCGGCTGTCCCTCCGGGATGAAGACGTAGCCCAGGCCCCAGACGGTCTGGATGTAGAGCGGGCTGGACGGATCGGGTTCGATCAGCTTGCGCAGGCGCGAGATCTGCACGTCCAGGCTGCGGTCGAATACCTCGTATTCGCGGCCGCGCGCCAGTTCCATCAGTTTCTCGCGCGACAGCGGCTGGCGCGCATGGCGGGCGAATACTTTCAGTACCGAGAACTCGCCGGTGGTCAGCGGCACCGTCTCGCCGTTCTTCTTCAGGGTGCGCGTGCCCAGGTCGAGCACGAACTGGCCGAATTCGAAGGTCTGCGGGGTTTCCGATGGGGCGCCCGGGATCTCGTCCGGCGCCTTGCGGCGCAGCACGGCGCCGATGCGGGCCACCAGCTCGCGCGGGTTGAACGGCTTGGGCAGGTAGTCGTCCGCGCCCATTTCCAGGCCGACGATGCGGTCCACGTCCTCGCCCTTGGCGGTCAGCATGATGATCGGGGTCTGGTCGCCGGCGCCGCGCAGGCGGCGGCAGATCGACAGGCCGTCCTCGCCGGGCAGCATCAGGTCCAGCACGAGCAGGTCGTAGCGCTCGCGCAGCCACAGCTTGTTCATCGCCGTGGCGTTTTCGGCGGTGAAGACGTTGAAGCCTTGTTCGGTCAGGTAGCGGCGCAGCAGGTCGCGCAGGCGGACGTCGTCGTCCACTACCATGATCTTGGCCTGGTGGCCATTGCCAGTTGCGGGAGTGTTGCCGGATTCGGTGGATGTGGTTGTCATAAGGCTGTCGGAATTGTCAGAACCATGTCGCTATGGTAACGTCATAATGCGCGACGAGGCGCCGGGACGACCACCCATTACAAAGTGTTACATTCTTTACCCGAACCCTCTTACCCTGCCCGGGAAAGGGGCATACACTTTGTCCATCGGGTACAGCTTACCAGACCAAGGGAAAAGGGCACAGCATGAGCAAGCGGGCACACAATCGGAGCAAGGCTGACGGCGCGGCAACGCGTACGCATGCCGCCGGTTGGCTGGCGGCCATGGTTTTGCTCACCTGTGCGCTGCCGGCCAGCGCGAATCCCGGCGACGGCCCGCCACGGCGCGACGACCGCGGCCAGCAGAACCAGCAGAGCCGGCGCGATTTCCGCGACAGCCGCTGGGGCGACGCGGCCGACCAGCGCGCGTTCGAAGCACGCGCGGAAGAGCAGCGCCGCATCATGCAGGAAAACGCCAACAATGCCGAGATGAACCGCCGCATGAGCCGGATGACGGCCGACGAGCGGCGCGACCTGCGCCGCCAGATCAACGAGGCGGGCCAGGAAGTCTACTCGCTGACCCCGCGGCGGTAATTGCTTGGGGTCTGTCCCCGGTAAGTGATGGCTCGTAACCCAGTCGGCGGTGGTATCAGGGGACTGACCCCGGTTTTTATCGATACCTCAACGCCGCCGAAAAAAACCGGGGACAGTCCCGAAGGGACAGTCCCCAAGCCTTGATGCTTTGCCTTAGAGCAAAACCACGCACCCCGAACTACCCTAAACTTTCCTGACGGAATAATCCATCAGTCGGGAGGCACATCTTGGGACATCTGCAATCCTGCGACGCGTTAGCGGCCACCAACGCCCTTGTCGTCGCCCCCGACGGCGTCGCCTTCCACCCCGCCAGCACCAGCCTGGAGCGCCAGGCAGCGGTCACGCAGGCACTGTCCGGCGCCTGCTTCGCCGGCCTCGACTACGAGCAGCTCCAGCACCAGCTGTACGACGCCGAGCCGGGCCAGCCCGACGATCCGCCCATCCGTTTCGCCGTCAGCATCGCGCCATTCCCGTCCAGCCGCCGCGCCCTGTATAAATCCATCCGTATCGCCCACGGCGAAGCCACCTATGTGTTCGAACCGGTGTTCGTCGACACGCCCGAAGGGCCGCAAGCGGCCATGCTGACGTTCGAAGAATTCGTCGCCGACATGTGGCACAAGGGCGTGCGCTGCGGCATTGACGCCGCCGTCGTGCGCGCGGGGATCGCCAGCCGCAAGCCACTGCGCTGCGTGGTGGCCCGGCGGCGCGATGCCGTGCCGGGCCAGGACGCCGCCATCGTCGAGGCGACCACGGCGCTGCGCCGCTCGAACGCGCCGCGCGAGCTCGCCAACGGCAAACTCGACCTGCATACGTTCCAGAACCGTTTCCCGCAGGTGGCCGCGCGCACACGGCTGCTGCGCAAGGTACCGCGCACGCCGGGCCGGCGCGGTGTCGAGCTGTCCGGCGCCTGGATCGAACCGCCCGTGCCGAAGGACGTGGAGCTGGTCGGCGTGGCCGGCACCGGCACCGTCATCGAGCACCTGGACGGCACCGACTGGCTGGTCGCCGCCGTGCAGGGCTTCGTCAACGTCGACCGCAAGAGCGGCCGTATCGCCATCGGGCCGAAGATCGTCAGCCGCGAGGGCGTCAGCGTGCGCACCACGGGCAACCTGCAGCTGGCCGGCGAGTACGAGGAGTTCGGCGAGGTGCAGGAAAACCGCCTGGTCGAAGGGGCCGGCATTACGATCCATGGCGACGTGTTCGGCCGGATCGTCTCGCGCGGCGGCACGATCACCTTGCGCCGCAACCTGATGGGCGGTGCGGCGAGCAGCGTCGAGGGCGCGATCAGGGTCGGCGGCGTGGCGGAGAACGCCGTGCTGCAGACCCGTGCGGGAGAGGTGAGCGTGGGGCGCGCGCAAAGCTGCATCATCACCGGCACCAAGGTGCGCATCGGCCAGGCCACCAACTGCGAGATCATGGCCGATGAAGTGGTCATCGGCAGTGCGAGCGGCTGCGCGATCGCCGCGCGCAGCATCGTCATCGACAGCGCCGGGCCGCGCCAGCACAACGAGATGACACTGTTCGCGCTGCTGCCGGACACGGCGCGGCTGGACGCCCTCATCGCCGACCGCCACGAGCGCGCCGAAGCCTTCGGCCGCCTGGCGCGGCGCCACCTGGAGGCCGTGGCCGAGCTGACACGGCGCCACGACGTGCGCACCTACCTGGCGCTGGCGCCGCGCCTGCAGCGGCGCGAGGTGGCGCTCAATGCCGCCCAGCTGCAGGCCTACCGGCGCATTGCCGCGGCGGTGGCGCCGGTGCTGCAGGAGATCGCCCAGCTGTCGCTGGCGGCGCGCCAGGCGAGCGCCCAGCAGGCCTCGATGCGCGAGCAGGCGCAGGCTGCCGCGCGCGACAGGGAGGCTCTCGGTGGCGCGGCCAGCTGCAAGGTCAGGCTGCTGGTGGGCGACACCGTGGTGCGCGCGCTGCCTTACGATCCGGACCGGGGCGTGCCCTACGACCTGCCGGCCAAGGACGTGCGCAGCAGCCTGCGCGCGCAGGCGCACGCGCGCGCGGCCGTCGGCGGCGGCAGTTCCGGCTCGCTCGACTGGACGCCCGAGACGCTCGCCGGGGCGCCTGTCACGGAATGAAGCGCAACGGCGCGCCCGCCGCCACGTACGGCCCCTCGGTCGGATGATCTTCGCGACGCACCATGCCGCGCGCCCGGAACAGCGGATGGGCCAGCGCCTCGGCCGTCTCCAGCACGGGGCTCACGCAGCAGTCCACCGGGTCGAACAGCGCCGTCCACTCGGCCTGCGTGCGCCTGGCGAACGAGGCATCCAGTTCCGCCCGCACCGCCAGCGCATCGGCGCCACCCACTTGCTGTCCCAGCTGCCAGTGCCGCGCGGCCAGGTCCGGCCGTTCCAGCACGGCGCAGCAGGCCTGCCAGAATTTGAGCTCCAGCGCGCCCACCGCCATGTGGCGGCCGTCGCGGGTGCGGTAGACGTTATAGCAGGGCACCCCGCCCGTCAGCAGGCCCCGTCCCGGCGCGGCGGCCGTGCCGTCGTTGTGCGCGACCAGCGGCATGATGTTGTGGGCGAACACCGCGTCCGTCATCGACACGTCCACGAAGCTGCCGGCGCCGCCGCGCTGCACCGCCACCAGCGCGGCCAGGATGCCCTGCAGCGCGGCCTGCGCGCCGCCCAGCAGGTCGCCCACCTGCAGGTTCGGCAGCACGGGGCGGCCGTCCGGCGTGGCGTTCTGCGCCAGCATGCCGGCATAGCCGATGTAGTTGATGTCATGTCCGGCGCGCCCGGCGAACGGCCCGCTCGCGCCATAACCGCTGATGGCGCACATGACGAGGCGTGGATTGCGCGCCTTCAGCACCGGCCAGCCCAGGCCGAGGCGGTCCATCACGCCGGGCCGGAAGCTTTCGACCAGCACGTCGGCCGTGGCGACGAGATCGAGCAGCGCGGCGCGTCCGGCTTCGTCCTTCAGGTCCAGCCGCTGCAGATGTTTGCCGCGGTTGACGGCGACGAACAGCTGCGACACCTCGTTGCGCACCGGCCCGAGCGCGCGCGCGTAGTCGCCGCCGTCCGGGTCCTCGATCTTCAGCACGTCCGCGCCCATCTCGGCCAGGCGCAAGGTGGCCACGGGGCCCGGCAACAGGCGGGTCAGGTCGAGTACGCGGATGCCGGCAAGGGGAGCGCTGTTCGTCATGGACAAACTCCTGGTGGACTGGACACCCGACAGTAACCCCGCGTGGCGCCGCTGTCAAAGCCGGTTGCGCGCTCGCGCGGCTTGAGCAGGGTCAACGTGTAAGCGGCACCGACGGTTAGGATGTCCTTGCCAGGCCCGGACCCTGCCTGAAGGAGGAACATCGTGTCATTGTCGAACCCCACCTTGCCCGCCCACCGTGGCGGTCCGCATACCGAACCGCGGCAGTACCTGACTTTCCGCCTGGGCGGCCTCGAATATGCGCTCGATTACGCCAACGTGCGCGAGCTGCGGCCTTTGACGGCGCTGGAGCGCTTCGCGGCGGACGGCGAGATCGTCCAGGGCGTGGCCGTGTCGCGCGGCGTGATCATGCCGATCGTGGACATGCGCATCGCCTTCGGCCCGCGGCCGCCCAGGCACGATCCGGGCACGGACGTCATCATCCTGCAACTGTCGACATGTGTGATGGGCATGGTGACGGACGGCGTGACGGACATCGTCAGCCTGGCGCCCGGCCAGATCAAGCCGTTCCCGTACCTGCGCGCGGGCGCGCAAGACGTGGATTACCTGCTGGGATTGGGAGAAACAGGGGACCGGCGGCTGATCGTCGTCGATATCGACAAGCTGATGGCGATCCGGCGCGTGGGAGAGGGGACGCGGCATGCCGCATAGGGTCTGCCGCTAGGGTCCGTCCCCTTGGGGACTGACCCTGAAGTTTGGCGCCAGGTTTGCGGGATGCTGGCAGACTTCGGGGTCGTCCCTGTGCAGGGCCAGACCCCGACGGCATCAAGCCACCAACGCTTCGAGCTGCTCCTGCAACGCCAGCCATTCACCTTCCAGCTGTTCCAGATCCTTGGTATAGAACGCCTGGTCCGCCAGCAGCGTTTTCAGCTTCGGCTTGTTGGCCGCGTCATAGATGCTCGGCTCGAGCAGCTGCGCATCCACGTCCGCCTTCTGGGCGTTGCGCTTGGCGATCTGCTCCTCGAGCTTCTTGATCTTGTTTTCGATCGGCTTGCGTTGCGCGGACAGCCGCTGGCGTGCTTCCGCCTCGAGCCGCTTGTCGCGTTTCTCGACGTTCGCCGCTGCCGGCGGCGGCGCCACCGGCGAGGTGGACGGATACGCGGTCTTGTTGTCCTTGCCCGCCGCCGGCAGCACGTCCGTGCCTTTGCCCAGCTTGGTCTGGAACAGCCAGTCCTTGTAGTCGTCCAGGTCGCCGTCGAACGGCTGCAGCTTGCCGTCGGCGACGATGATGAACTGATCCGTCGTGGCGCGCAGCAGGTGCCGATCGTGCGAGACCACAACCAGCGTGCCCTCGAACTGGGCCAGCGCTTCCGTCAGCGCCTCGCGCGTTTCCAGGTCCAGGTGGTTGGTCGGTTCGTCCAGCAGCAGCAGATTCGGGCGCTGCCACACGATCAGGGCCAGCGCCAGACGCGCCTTCTCGCCGCCCGAGAACGGGGCGATCGGGCTGGTGACCATCGTGCCCGGGAAGTTGAAGCCGCCCAGGAAGTTGCGCAGCTCCTGTTCGCGCACCGTCGGCGCGATCTTCTGCAGGTGCCACAAGGGCGACTCGTCATGGCGCAGCATCTCCACCTGGTGCTGGGCGAAGTAGCCGATGATCAGGCCCTTGCCGGTGGTGGCCGTGCCTTCGAGCGGCGTCAGGTCGCCGGCGATGGTCTTGATCAGCGTCGACTTGCCGGCGCCGTTCACGCCCAAGAGGCCGATACGCTGGCCTGTCTGCAGGCTGAAATTGACGCCATGGACGATCGTCTTGACGCTGGTCGCGTACGTGACCGGGTCTTCGCTGCGGTAGCCGCAATCGACGTCTTCCATCACCAGCAGCGGATTCGGTGCGCTGACGGGCTCGCGGAACTCGAACGAGAACTCGGCGGCCGCGCGCAGCGGCGCCAGTTCCTCCATCTTGGCCAGCGCCTTCATGCGGCTCTGGGCCTGGCGGGCTTTCGATGCCTTGGCCTTGAAGCGCTCGATGAAGGACTCCAGGTGCGCCTTCTTGCGCGCCTGCTTCTCGGCGGCGCCGGCCATCAGCACCATCTGCGCGGCGCGCTGGCGCTCGAAGCTGGAGTAGTTGCCCGAGTAGCGTTTCAGCTTGCGCTCGTCGATGTGGACGATCACGTTGACGATCTCGTCGAGGAAATCGCGGTCGTGCGAGATGATGATCAAGGTGCCGGTGTAGCGTTTCAGCCAGTCTTCCAGCCAGATGATCGCGTCCAGGTCCAGGTGGTTGGTCGGTTCGTCCAGCAGCAAGAGGTCGGAAGGGCACATCAGCGCCTGCGCCAGGTTCAGGCGCATGCGCCAGCCGCCCGAGAAGCTGGCCACCGGCTGCTGCATCTGGTCCAGCGTGAAGCCCAGGCCCAGCAGCAGCTGCTCGCCGCGTGACTGCACCGTGTAGGCGTCTGCATCGGCCAGCGCGCTGTACACCTCGCCGATGGCGATGCCGTTCTCGTTGGAGTTCTGCTCCGATTCCGGCAGCGCTTCCAGGCGCGCCAGTTCGGCCTGCAGGCGGCGCAGATTGACGTCGCCGTCGATCGCGTAATCGAGCGCGGCACGCTCCAGCGGCGGGGTTTCCTGCGCCACGTAGGCCATGCGCCACTTGGCGGGGAAGTCGATATCGCCCTGGTCCGGGTGCAGCTCGTTGCGCAGCATCGCGAACAGGCTGGATTTGCCGGCGCCGTTGGCGCCGATCAGGCCGATCTTGTCGCCGGGGTTCAGCGTCAGGTCGACGTTTTCCAGCAGCGGCTTCACGCCGCGCATCAGGCTGACTTGGTTAAAACGGATCATTTCAGAGCTTCAGTTGGTCGTCTGTCGGCAGTAAAGCCATACTGTCGCCCTGGCCTCGGCCAGGGCAGGTGGGTCGTTACAGCTTGAGCTGGTCGGCGGTCAGCAGGAACACCATGTCGTCGCCCTGGCTGGTGGTCAGCCAGGTCAGGCCCAGGTGGCCGAAGGCCGCTTCCGCGAATTCCTTCTCGTTGCCGATCTCCACGATCAACAGGCCATCGTCGGTCAGGCGCTCGGCCGCGCCGGCGACGATCCTGCGCACCAGGTCCATGCCGTCGGCACCGCCGTCCAGCGCAATCTGCGGCTCGTGCAGGTATTCCTTGGGCAGGCGCGCCATCGAACCGGAATTCACGTACGGCGGATTGGTGACGATCAGGTCGTATTTCTTCGCCGGCACGTTCTGGTACAGGTCCGACTGGATCAGGTTGACGCGGCCCTGCAGCTTGTAGGTGTCCACGTTGCGCTGGGCGACGGCCAGCGCATCGGCCGAGATGTCCACCGCGTCGACCTGCGCGTCCGGGAACGCGTCCGCCATCATGATGGCCAGGCAGCCGGAGCCCGTGCACAGCTCCAGCACGTTCTCGATGCCTTCCGGGTTGTTCACCCACGGCGCGAAGTACTCGGGAATCAGCTCGGCGATGAAGGAGCGCGGCACGATGGTGCGCTCGTCCACGTAGAAGCTGTAGGTACCCAGCCAGGCTTCGTTGGTGATGTAGGCGGCCGGGATGCGGTCGGTGGCGCGGCGCTCGATCACGGCCAGCACGCGCTGCACTTCCTCCGGCAGCAGGCGCGCGTCCAGGAACGGCTCCAGCTTGTCCAGCGGCAGCTTCAGGGTGTGCAGCACCAGGTAGGCCGCCTCGTCGAACGCCTCGGCGCTGCCGTGGCCGAAGAACAGCTGTTCGGTATTGAAGCGGGTGGTGGCGTAGCGTAGCAGGTCGCGCGGCGTGGTAAACAGGGTCGTATCCATGGTGGTCTCGTAGGGTGCGGCGTCAGCCGAGCAGCAGGTTTTCCAGCGTGCGGCGGTAGATGTTCTTCAGCGGATCGATGAAGCGCACTTCGATGTGCTCGTCGATCTTGTGGATGCTGGCGTTGGGCGGGCCGAATTCTATCACCTGGGGGCAGATCTGCGCGATAAAGCGCCCGTCCGAGGTACCGCCCGTGGTCGACAGCTCCGTCTCCACGCCCGTCTCCGCCTTGATCGCCTCGCACAGCGCCGTGGACAGCGTGCCGCGCGGGGTCAGGAAGGGCAGGCCGGACAAGGTCCATTTCAGGTCGTACGTCAGGCCGTGGCGGTCCAGGATCGCGTGCACGCGCTGCTTCAGGCTGTCGGCCGTGCTGGCGGTGGAGAAGCGGAAGTTGAAGTCGATGACCATCTCGCCCGGGATCACGTTGTTGGCGCCGGTGCCGGCCTTCACGTTGGACATCTGCCAGGAGGTGGGCAGGTAGTATTCATTGCCTTCGTCCCACACCTCGGCCACCAGGTCGGCCAGCGCCGGCGCGGCCAGGTGGATCGGATTCTTCGCCAGCTGTGGATAGGCGATATGGCCCTGCACGCCCTTGATCGTCAGGCAGCCGGACAGCGAGCCGCGGCGGCCGTTCTTGATGATGTCGCCCAGAGTCTTGTCCGACGTCGGCTCGCCGACGATGCAGTAGTCCAGCTGCTCGCCGCGTTCTTTCAGCTTGTTGCAGACGACCACGGTGCCGTCGGTGGCCGGGCCTTCCTCGTCGCTGGTGATCAGGAAGGCGATCGAGCCCTTGTGGTCGGGATGGGCGGCGACGAACTCCTCGCAGGCGACGACAAATGCCGCGATCGAGGTCTTCATGTCGGCTGCGCCGCGGCCATACAGCTTGCCGTCGCGGATGGTCGGGAAGAAGGGCTCCGAGGCCCACTGCTCGACAGGGCCGGTCGGCACCACGTCGGTGTGGCCGGCGAACACCAGCACGGGCTGTTCGGTGCCGCGGCGGGCCCACAGGTTCGTCACGTCGCCGGAAACGATGGTCTCGCATTGGAAGCCCAGCGGTTCCAGCGCATGGATCAGCTGCTGCTGGCAGCCTTTGTCCTCCGGCGTGACGGAAGAACGCTGGAGAAGTTTTTCGGTCAGCGCGAGGGTACGGGAGTCGGTCATGGCGAACTTAGAGGTTGAAGATCTGTTGGTACTGTTCCGGCTTGAAGCCGACCTGGCAGCTGTCCGGGGTGCGCAGCACCGGGCGCTTGATCACGGACGGGAATTCCAGCATCAGCGCGCTGGCGCTGGCGGCATCCACGACGGCGGCCTTGCGCTCGTCCGGCAGGCCGCGCCAGGTGGTGCCCTTTTTATTGACGAGCACTTCCCAGTCCACGTGCGCCAGCCAGTCCTGCACGGTGGCGGCGTCCAGGCCCTGCTTCTTGAAGTCGTGGAAGGTGAAGTCCTGCTGCCGGTCCGCCAGCCAGGTGCGGGCTTTCTTGACGGTGTCGCAGTTGGGGATAAGAGACAGGCCGTAGAGAGTAATCATGGATGTTCGGAAGGGCGCGCCGCCGGGCGCCGGGGGTGTTCGGAAAATAAGGGGTGCAATTATAGCGTGCTGCGGGCCCATGCCTGCCGCTGCCGCGCTACTGGTCCAGCGTGAATTCGGTAAACGACGCGCCTGGCGTGTTGGTGCCGTTGCTGCTGCTGGCCTCCGGCTGCGCCGGGGGCGTGGCCTGCGCCTGCTTCGAATCCGGCCCGTTATTCAGGAGCCACAGCAGGTTGGTGGCCGAATCGGCATTCGCCAGCGCTTCGTCCTGCGTGATCTTGCCTTCCTGGACCAGGCGGTACAACGCCTGCTCGAACGACTGCGAGCCGGGCGACAGGCTGTTTTCCAGCGCTTCCTTGATCTGGCCGATGTCGCCTTTCTCGATCAGGTCCGAGACGTAGCGCGTGTTGACCATCACCTCGACGGCCGGCGTGCGCGTGCCGCCGCCGCTGGAGCGGATCAGGCGTTGCGAGACGATCGCCTTGATCGTCGAGGACAGGTCCTGCAGCAGCGCGGGACGGTTCTCGATGGGGTAGAAGCTGATGATGCGATTGAGCGCGTTGTAGCTGTTGTTGGCGTGCAGCGTGGCCAGCACCAGGTGGCCGGACTGCGCGTACGCCAGCGCGGCGGCCATCGTTTCGCGGTCGCGGATCTCGCCGATCAGGATGCAGTCGGGGGCCTGGCGCAGTGAGTTGCGCAGCGCCGTCTCGAAATCCTTGGCGTCGCTGCCGATCTCGCGCTGGTTGACGATCGATTTGCGGTTCTTGAACAGGTACTCGATCGGGTCTTCCAGGGTCAGGATATGGCCGGAGCGCAGTTCGTTGCGGTGGTCCAGCATCGACGCGATGGTGGTCGACTTGCCCGAGCCGGTGGAACCCACCAGCAGCAGCAGGCCGCGCTTTTCCATGATCAGTTCCGCCAGCACGGGCGGCAGGCCCAGTTCGCCCAGCGCGGGGATATTGGCGGGTACGAAGCGGAACACGGCGGAGATACTGCCGCGCTGGCGGAAGGCCGACAGGCGGAAGCGCCCCAGGTTCGGCACCGACACGCCCATGTTCAGTTCATTGCTGCGTTCCAGCTCCGCCATCTGCTCGGGCGAGCAGATTTCGGCCAGCAGGGCGGTGATGTTCTCGGGCTCCAGCTTGTGCTGGTTGATGGGGATCAGGTTGCCGTTGATCTTGATGTGGACGGGCGAATTCACCGCGAAGAACATGTCCGACGCGTTCTTCTCCTTCATCAGCTGGAACAGGCGGTCGATCATGGGCGTTGTTTTTTGTCAGTGGTGAAAACCGGGAGTCCGGGTCTGTCCCCGCATGGGGACTGACCCTGAAGTGCTGTTCGTGCTGTCGAAACGCCGCGAACTTCGGGGACAGTCCCTGAAGGGACAGTCCCCAATGCATCAGGCGCTAACTCAGACGCCGCGCAGCAGCTCGTTGACGCCGGTCTTGGCGCGTGTTTTCGCATCGACGCGCTTGACGATCACCGCGCAGTACAGGCTGTACTTGCCGTCCTCGGAAGGCAGCGAGCCGGAAACGACGACGGAGCCCGCAGGCACGCGGCCGTACGTCACTTCGCCGGTGCTGCGGTCGTAGATCTTGGTCGACTGGCCGATGTACACGCCCATCGAGATGACGGAGTTTTCCTCGACGATGACGCCTTCGACGATCTCGGAACGGGCGCCGATGAAGCAGTTGTCCTCGATGATGGTCGGGTTGGCCTGCATCGGCTCCAGCACCCCGCCGATGCCCACGCCGCCGGACAGGTGCACGTTCTTGCCGATCTGCGCGCACGAACCGACCGTCGCCCACGTATCGACCATCGCGCCTTCGTCGACGTAGGCGCCGATGTTGACGTAGGACGGCATCAGCACGACGTTCTTGCCGATGAAGGAGCCGCGGCGTGCCACGGCCGGCGGCACCACGCGGAAGCCGCCCTTGGCGAAGTCTTCGGCGGTGTAGTTGGCGAACTTGGTCGGCACCTTGTCGTAGAACTGCATCGTGCCGTCCGATGGCAGCACCACGTTGTTCTCCAGGCGGAACGACAGCAGCACGGCCTTCTTGATCCACTGGTTGACGACCCAGGTGCCGGTGTCCTTCTGGGCCACGCGCAGGGTGCCGTTGTCCAGGCCCGCGAGCACGTGCGAGACGGCGTCGCGCAGTTCGGCGCTGCCGTTGCCCGGGTTGATCTCGGCGCGGTTGTCCCAGGCCTGTTCGATGATTTGCTGCAGTTGTTGAGTCATGATTGTGCTTTGCTTAGGTCAGGGTGTTGCAGAATTGGACGATGCGCTGCGCGGCCTCGAGGCCTTCGGCCGTCTCGGCCACCAGCGCCATGCGGATACGGTTGCGGCCCGGGTTGCTGCCGTGGGCGTCGCGCGCCAGGTAGCTGCCCGGCAGGACCGTGACATTGTATTGCTCGTACAGCCTGCGGGCAAACTCCTCGTCCGTCAGCCCGGTGCGGCTGACGTCGGCCCACAGGTAGAAGCCGGCGTCCGGCAGCGCCACGTCCAGTACCGTCTGCAACAGCGGCGTGACGACGGTGAACTTGGCGCGGTACTGCGTGCGGTTGTCCGCCACATGGGCCTCGTCGTTCCATGCGGCGATCGAGGCTGCCTGCACGGCAGGGCTCATGGCGCCGCCGTGGTAGGTGCGGTACAGCAGGAATTTTTTCAGCACTTCGGCGTCGCCAGCGACGAAACCGGAGCGCATGCCGGGCACGTTGGAGCGCTTGGACAGGCTGGAGAACACCACCAGCCGCGCATACGGCCGCTCGACGCTGGACAGGCCCAGCGTATGCGCCGCCTGCAGGGCGCCCAGCGGCGGCTCGTCGCCGTGGTAGATCTCGGAATAGCACTCGTCGGCCGCGATGACGAAGCCGTAGCGCTCGGACAGCGCGAACAGGTGCTCCCAGTCCGTCAACGTCAGCACGGCCCCGGTCGGATTGCCCGGGCTGCAGATGTAGAGCAGCTGGACTTTTTTCCAGACCTCGTCCGGCACCGTGTCGAAGTCGGGCGCGAAGTTGCGCGCCGGGTCGGAATTGACGAAGTAGGGCTCGGCGCCGGCCAGGTAGGCCGCGCCTTCGTAGATCTGGTAGAACGGGTTCGGGCACACTACCAGCGGCGTGTGCGCCACGCTGGGATCGATCACGGCCTGGGCGAACGCGAACAGCGCCTCGCGCGAGCCGTTCACCGGCAGTACCTGCGTGGCCGGGTCCAGCGCCGGCAGGTCGTAGCGGCGTTCCAGCCAATTGGCGATGGTGCCGCGCAGCGCTTCCGAGCCGACCGTGCTGGGGTAGTTCGCCAGCCCGGACAGGTTGTCGGCCAGGGCCTGGCGGATGAATTGCGGCGTCGGGTGTTTCGGTTCGCCGATGCCCAGGCTGATGGGACGCAGCGCCGGATTGGGCGTGACGCCGGCAAACAGCTGGCGCAGTTTTTCGAACGGGTAGGGTTGCAGCTTGTCGAGAAGTGGATTCACGTTGGACCAGTCGGCAATTCGGTAAGCATGGGTCGGAACCGAAGATTATAGCGTCAACACGCCGACGGCGTCGGCGCCGCCACGCCGTCCAGCAGCGCGCGCATGCGGCGCCAGTGCGAGCCTTGCCAGAACACGCCCCGGCAAACGTCACAGGTGAGGAAGTGTGCGTGGCTGGCGCGCACCGAGGGCGGCAGTTGCGCTTCGACCTGGGCCTTCGCCACGGTGCGCAGTGGCGCGTTGCAGGTCAGGCACAGCGTGAACGGGCGCATGCTGGCGGCCAGGCCGAAGCGCAGGAATACCTCCTGCAACTGGTGCTCGGGCTTGAGCGCGCGCACGTAGGCGCCGCGCAGCACGCCGCGGCGCTTGAGCAGCTCGCGGTCGCGCGTCAGGGCGACGCGGCCGTCGTCGCGCGCGCCCGCCTCCACGGCCGCGTCGTCGATGGCATTGTCGTAGATTGTGTCGAAGCCGGCCATGCGCAGGAAGCGCGCCAGGCCGCCGAGGTGGGCATCGGCGACGAAGCGGGCGTCGGCGCTTGCCAGCACGAGCGGCGCGACTGCCGTCACGTGGACGCTGGCGCCATCGGCCAGCAGCTCGTCCAGCGGGGCGGGGCGGCCGTCGAGCGTGACAGGTCCGACTTCCGTGTGCGGCACGCCCAGCGCCTCCACCATGTGCTTGACGGTGGCGGCGCGGGCGCACGGCACGGCGAACGTGTGGCCGCGCCGCTCGCGCGGCAGGAAGGTGTCCAGGGTGGTGTCGAAGCGGAAGGTGGCGGTGACCATGGCGGCAGTGTAGCGCAGCCGGCGCCCGCCTATATACTTGCGCACTTTGCGTTCATACCATGTTGACCCTTGCCCAACTCGCCGCCTTCCTGCTGGCCGCCATCCTGATCACCGCCTCGCCCGGCCCGGACAACCTGATGGTACTGGGCATGGGCATGTCGCGCGGGCGTCGCCAGGGCATTGCGTTCGGGCTGGGTTGCGCGTTCGGTTGCCTCAGCCATACCCTGCTGGCGGTCGTCGGCGTCAGCGCGCTGGTGGCCGCGTCGCCCGTCGCGCTGACGGTGCTGCAAGTGGGCGGGGGCCTGTACCTGGTCTGGCTGGGCTGGCACGCCGTGCGCAGCTCGGGCGCCGCCCGCATCGGCACGGCCGGCGACGAGGAGCAGTCGCTGGCGCGGCTGTTCCTGAAAGGCTGCTTCGCCAACGCCATCAACCCGAAGGTGATCCTGTTCTTCCTGTCGTTCCTGCCGCAGTTCGTGCTGCCCGCCAATGGCAGCGCGGCGCTGCAGCTGGCGCAGCTTGGCCTTGTCTTCACCCTGCAGGCGGCCGTGCTGTTCGGCCTGCTGGGCTGGTTCTCCGGCGCCATCGGCGCCTGGCTGCAGCGGCATCCGAAGGCGGGGCCGTGGCTGGACCGGGGCGCCGGCGTCGTGTTCATCGGCCTGGGCCTGCGTCTGATCTGGGCGCGCTGATCCCCCATCGAGACATCGAAAATCGGGGACAGCCTCCGATTGCATGATGGGCAATGGCGAGGCTGTTCCGAATTTGCTACACCTGCGCTGCCTGCCCGACGAGACCGTTGGATATTCTCCAAAGAGCATCAGATATTGATTGATCTCAATACTGAACAGTCAGATACTTACCGGGACGGAGTTATCAGGCAGGAGACATGAGCGAATTTCGGCCCACGCTCGAGAGCAAGCGCAAGTTCTCGTTAAACTGGGGCTATCTGGGGGCAATGGCCAGCGGTCGCTCGGCGATCGACCTGGGGGCGCTCGCCCTGCGCAACCTGCACGACGCGCGCGAATTCGTGCGCGAATACGGTTATGACCTGGATCAGCCCGCCGCGCGCGACATCATCCGCGCCTGCCACCGCGAAGCGGTCGATTTCATCGTCGGCACTTTCCTGCAGCCGGGCCAGGAACGGCTGATCCCGCGCGAGGTCCACGTGCCCGGCGACCCGGTCGAGCTGCTGGTGCATGCCTCTCATCACGGCCAGCAAAACAGCGAGCTGCGCATGTGGTCCTGCGCCATCCTCAAGGTAATGCACGCGATTTTCTATATCGACAACAACCTCGAGCTGCGCCACTTCAATACGATCCGCGAGCAGGTATTCGCCACGCTCGACGAGGTGATCCATGAGGACGACGAGGGGCATTTCTTCCTGTCCGACGGCGAACTGTGCCTGCCGCTGCACCACCTGGAACGCAAGCGCAACAAGGGCCGCAACAGCATCCTGCTCAAGCTGCTGCAAAAGCCGGCCTACCTGGCCCAGGACATCTACGACCACCTGGGCGTGCGCCTCGTCTTCAACACCCGCTTCGAATGCCTGCTGGCGCTGGAGACCCTGCAGCGCGCGCACATCCTGTCCATCACCAATATCGAGCCCAACCGCACCCGCAACACCTTGCTCGACCTGGAGGCGGCCAAGGAGATCTTCGTGAAATACCGTCCCATGCTGGAGCGCAGCCACGATTATCCGGCCGAATTGCTGCAGAAGATGGACGCGGAACTGCAGGCCGTCGCCAGGCGCCTGACGCGCGCCGACAATCCGCACAGCGGCGAGGATTTCAGCAGCATCCAGGTCACGGTGCGCAAGATGATCCACCTGCAGGCCGAGCAAGGCGTGCCCGAAACGGCGGGCCAGCATTATGACGTGGGCTTCTTCTTCGACTATGAAGTGCAGCTGATGGACAAGGACAGCCACCAGCGCAGCATGACGGGGCCTTCCAGCCATGAGGCCTACAAGCGCCGCCAGGTCGAGACGGCGCGCCTGCGGGTGTTCGGGCGGGAACTAAGCGACTGGATCGTGGCGCGTTCCAGCCCGGCAGCGGAGTCGGCGTCGCGTGCCGGCGCCTGATCTCGCTCGGAACCACCGGTCCGTGCCGGCACGCATGATCTACGTTCATGCGGACACCGAAGGGCGCCAACCGGCAGGACGCAAGCTGCTGGCCGCCTGATCGCCCGGCGCCAGCGGCCACTCGGCCGGCAGCTCATGCAGCCGCCGCGCCAATTCACCGCGCAGCGCCGCCAGGCCGTCGATACGGCGGTCGATCTCTTCCAGCTTGGCCGCCAGTGCCGCGCGCAGCGCCGCGTGGATGGCCTGGGCGCTGGCCGCCGCGGACACGCCGCTGCTGTGGCTCTTCATCGTGCCGGAAGCGCTGTGGGGCGTCGTCCAGTGGTTGCCGCTGCGCCGCGGCTGAGCGCCACGGTGCTATGCTGGCGCTTCCCAGACTGACCACGGAGGAAAGCCCATGCAAGCGCAACCCCTGATCGCCGTCAGCGACGTCGAAGCGTCGAGCCGCTGGTACCAGACTGTCCTTGGCTGCAAGAGCGGCCATGGCGGCCCCGATTACGAGCAATTGATGTTCGAGGGCCACATGATCCTGCAACTGCACCGCTGGGACGCGCACCACCACGCCCACCTGGGCAAGCCGGACCAGCCGGTCGGCAACGGCGCCTTGCTGTGGTTCTGGACCGACGATTTCGACGACGCGGTGGAGCGCGCCGCCAGTATCGAAGCGACCGTGCTGGAGGAGCCGCACGAGAACCGCAACGCGCAGCACCGGGAAATCTGGCTGCGCGACCCGGAAGGCTACGTCGTCGTCATCGCGGGGCCGTACGGCGACGTGGGGATGTAGCCGGCGCCGCCAGTTCGGCGACGAGAAAGTCGATGAAGGCGCGCACCTTGGCGCTCTGGTGCGCCCGGCTGGGGTAGTAGGCATACAGGTCGGCGGCCGGCAGCGCGTAGTCCGGCAGCACCACCTGCAGGCGTCCGCTGTCCAGGTATTTTGCCGCGTCCCATTCGGAGCGGGGCAGGATGCCATGGCCGTCCAGCGCCCAGCCCAGCACGACGTCGCCGTCGTTCGACGACAGTCGCCCTCGCACTTTCACCGTTTCCGCCTTGCGCCCCTTGGCCAGGCGCCAGGTGGCGAACGCCTCGTCGTTCTGCCGGTGCAGGATGCACACGTGCCGCGCCAGGTCCGCCGGCACGGCCGGCGCGCCGTGCTTCTTCAGATAGGCGGGCGCCGCGCACAGGAAGCGGCGGTTGCTGATGATGCGCCGCGCCGTCAGGCGCGTATCGGGCAGCTCGCCGAAGCGGATCGCCAGGTCGTATGCGTCCTCCACCAGGTTGACGGGACGGTCGGTCAGCTGCAATTGCACCTCCACCTCGGGCCAGGTGCGGGCGAAGCGCGACACCAGCGGGGCGATCGTCGTGCGCCCGAAGCCCAGCGTGGCGTTGACGCGCAACAGCCCCTTCGGCTCGACCCGTCGGCTGCTGACCGATTCCTCCAGTGCGCGGATGTCGGCCAGGATCTGCGTGGCCTGCGCCAGGTACAGCTCACCCTCGCTGGTCAGGCTGACGCGGCGCGTGCTGCGGTTGGCCAGGCGCACGCCCAGCCGGCTTTCCATCTGCATCAGGCGGCGCGTGGCGGCCGGCGGCGTCACGCCCATCTCGCGGGCGGCGGCCGACAGGCTGCCCAGCTTGGCCAGCAGCGCGAAGAACTCCAGGTCGCTTTTCACTTTTACTGAAGAATGGATTGAGTGGAAGTGAATTATAGCGGTGCGGCGCAAGGGTAGACTGGCGCCATCCCATCAGGAGAAGCCATGAAGATCGTCGACATCCGGGAACGCACGTTCCCCATCAGTTCCCCCATCCGCAACGCCTACATCGATTTCTCGAAGATGACCTTGAGCCTCGTGGCCGTCGTCACGGACGTCGTCCGCGACGGCAAGCCGGTGGTCGGCTACGGTTTCAACTCGAACGGCCGCTATGGGCAGGGCATGCTGATGCGCGAGCGCTTCATCCCGCGCATCCTGGCCGCCGATCCGGCCACGCTGGTCACGGACGACGGCAGCAACCTCGATCCGCATCGCATCTGGGACTGCATGTACACCAACGAGAAGCCGGGCGGCCACGGCGAGCGCTCCGTGGCGATCGGCACCATCGACATGGCGATCTGGGACGCCACCGCGAAAATCGCCGGCAAGCCGCTGTACCAGCTGCTGGCCGAGCGTTACGGCAGCGGCACGCCGCAACGCAAGGTGTTCGTCTACGCGGCCGGCGGCTACTACTACCCGGGCCAGAGCCATGACGCGTTGAAGGACGAGATGCGCAGCTACATCGACCGCGGCTACACGGTGGTGAAGAAGAAGATCGGCGGCGCCTCGCTGGACGAGGACCTGCGCCGCATCGACGCCGTGCTGTCGGTGCTGCAGGACGGCCAGAAGCTGGCGGTGGACGCCAACGGCCGCTTCGACCTCGATACCGCCATCGCCTACGCCAAGGCGCTGTCGCAATACGACCTGTTCTGGTACGAGGAAGCGGGCGACCCACTCGACTTCGAGCTGCAGGCCACCTTGCGCAGCTATTACACCAACCCGATGGCGACGGGGGAGAACCTGTTCTCGATGCAGGATGCGCGCAACCTGATCCGCTACGGCGGCATGCGGCCGGACCGCGACTGGCTGCAGTTCGACTGCGCCCTGAGCTACGGCCTGGTGGAGTACCTGCGCACCCTGGACATGCTGGAGCAGCACGGCTGGTCGCGCACCCGCTGCATTCCGCACGGTGGCCACCAGATGTCGCTCAATATCGCGGCGGGCCTGGGCCTGGGCGGCAACGAGAGCTACCCGGACCTGTTCCAGCCGTTCGGCGGCTTCCCGGACGGCGTGCAGGTGGAGCACGGCTACATCACGATGCCGGAGCTGCCGGGCATCGGCTTCGAAGGCAAGGCCAACCTGTACGAGCGGATGCGCGAACTGGCGGTGTGAAAATTGTTCTAGACGACCGGTCTAATTTGCGCTAAAGTCCGGTCCATGAACACCGCCACCACCGCTTCCGACGTCCGCACGCACATTCTCGCCACGGGCCAGCGCATCATGGCGGGGAAGGGCTATTCGGCGGTCGGCCTGACCGAGATCCTGACGGCGGCCGGCGTACCGAAGGGCTCTTTCTATCACTACTTCGGCTCGAAGGACGCGTTCGGCGAAGCCATGCTGCAGGCTTACTTCGACGACTACCTGGCCGAAATCGACCGCACCATGGCGGCGCCTGGCCGGACGATGGCGCAGCGGGTGATGGCGTATTTCGAGGCCTGGCAGTCGGCGCAATCGTTCCAGGACTGCCAGGGCAAGTGCCTGGCCGTCAAGCTGGGCGCCGAGGTGGCCGACCTGTCCGAAGCCATGCGCACCGTGCTGCGAGACGGCACCGATGGCATCGTCGCGCGGTTGTCGGCGGCCATTGCCGCCGGGGTGGAGGAGGGCTCACTGGCGATCGACGGCGACGCCACGGCGCTTGCGCAGTCGCTGTACCAGTTGTGGCTGGGCGCCAGCATCCTGGTCAAGATCGGTCGCAGCACGCAGCCGTTCGAAACGGCGTTGGCGACCACCCGCCAGTTATTGCATCTGGCCGCATGAAGGCATGCGGTTTTTTTTGCCCTGGAACTAGACGACCGGTCTACTGGGCGCTTTACTGAAACTGACAAACCACCAAAGGAGAATCACCATGAAAGTACTGATCGTTCTGACCTCGCACGACCAGCTGGGCGACACGGGCCGCAAGACCGGCTTCTGGCTGGAGGAACTGGCTGCACCGTATTACGCCTTCAAGGATGCCGGCGCACAGATCGTGCTGGCGTCGCCCAAGGGCGGCCAGCCACCGCTGGACCCGAAAAGCGACGAGGCGGATGCGCAGACGGAAGCCACGCGCCGGTTCAAGGCGGACACGGACGCCCAGGCGCAATTGGCAGCCACGGTGCGCCTGGACAGCGTATCGCAGGCCGACTTCGACACGGTGTTCTACCCGGGCGGCCACGGCCCGCTGTGGGACCTGGCGGAAGACCGCCATTCGATCGCGCTGATCGAGTCCTTCATCGCCGCCAACAAGCCGGTCGCGCTGGTGTGCCATGCGCCGGGCGTGCTGCGCCACGTGCGCGCTGCCGACGGCCGCCCGCTGGTGGAAGGCAAGCAGGTGACGGGCTTCACCAACAGCGAGGAAGCGGCGGTGCAGCTGACGGACATCGTGCCATTCCTGGTCGAAGACGAGCTGAAAGCGAAGGGCGGCAAGTTCACCCGCGGCGCCGACTGGGGCTCCTACGTGGTGCGCGACGGCCTGCTGATCACGGGCCAGAATCCCGCTTCATCGGCGGATGCGGCCACCGCGCTGATGGCGCAACTGCGCGCGGCCTGACGGTAGCCGCCACCGCGCATCCGGCCCTATTCACGGCTGGGTGCGCCCGGTGCTTTATACTGCGGCCCTATCGATCGACCGCAAAGAGCAAGACATGTCATTCAGTTCCCTGGGCCTCGCGCCTTCCCTCCTCGACGCCATCGCCGCCATCGGCTACCAGACCCCCACGCCGGTGCAGGCAGCGGCCGTGCCGGCCGCGCTGGCGGGCCGCGACGTGCTGGGCGCGGCGCAGACCGGCTCCGGCAAGACGGCGGCGTTCGCGCTGCCGATGCTGCAGGCGCTGCTGGCGCGCCAGGGCACGCGGCGCGGCCTGCACGGCCTCGTGCTGGTGCCCACGCGCGAGCTGGCGGCCCAGGTGGGCGAGGCGATCCGCGCGCTGGTACAGCACCTGCCGTCCACGATCAAGGTGACGATCGCCTTTGGCGGCGTGTCGATCAATCCGCAGATGATGGCGCTGCGCGGCGGCACCGACATCCTCGTCGCCACGCCGGGCCGCCTGCTCGACCTGGTGGAGCACAACGCGATCAAGCTCGATCACACGTCCACGCTGGTGCTGGACGAAGCGGACAAGCTGCTGGACATGGGCTTTGCCGACGAGATTGCGCGCATCCTGGCGCTGTTGCCGGCAAAGCGCCAGAACCTGTTCTTCTCCGCGACCTTCCCGCCCGCCGTGCAGGCGCTGGCAACGGGCCTGCTGCGTGACCCGGTGCGGGTGGACGTGCAGGCCGATGCGGGCGCCACGCCGGACATCGCACAGCGCGCCTTTGCGGTCGACCCGCTGCGCCGCCTGCAGTTGCTGAAGACCCTGATCAAGCAGCATGGCTGGCGCCAGGTGCTGGTGTTCGTCGCGACGAAATACGCGTCCGAACACGTGGCGGACAAGCTGCGCCGCAACGGCATCGCCGCCGAGGCCTTCCACGGCGACTTCAGCCAGGGCGCCCGTACCGAAGTGCTGGCGGACTTCCGCGCCGGGCGGCTGCACGTGCTGGTCGCCACCGACGTCGCCGCGCGCGGTATCGACATCGCCCAGTTGCCGGTGGTGGTCAATTTCGATTTGCCGCGCTCGCCGGCCGACTACACGCACCGCATCGGCCGCACCGGCCGCGCCGGCGCCAGCGGCACGGCCGTCAGCTTCGTCAGCGCGGAGACGGAGCAGCATTTCCGCCTGATCGAGAAACGCCAGGGCGTGCGCGTGCCGCGTGAAACGCTGGCCGGTTTCGAGCCAGTCGAAACGGCGCCCGCACCGGTCAGCGCCGCGACCGACACGGTCAACGGCGGCATCAAGGGCAAGCGCAAAAGCAAGAAGGACAAGTTGCGCGAAGCCGCCAAAGGGTCTGTCCCCACCGGGGACTGACCCTGAAGTTCGCTCGTATTGCACTGAACCTCGGGGTCAGTCCCTGATGCCGCCAAGTTAAGGATGTAAGACTCACTGGGCCGCAGGCGTATCCCTCAACCCCAGGCCCAAAACCGGGGTCAGACCCGCCGGGTCTGACCCCAGCTCTCCGCGTTTGGGTGCAAAGACCTCGGCGGCTGGCTGATAATTTTCCTTAACTTAGCCGCATCAGGGTCAGTCCCCTTTGGGGGCAGCTGCTTCTACTTCCCCTCCACCAAAGCCATCCGCCGCCGCACCCGCGCCGCCTCGTCCGCCGCGCCGGCCTGCTCGGCCCGCAGCGCCTGCACGTTCAGCCACGCCAGCAGCGAGCGGCGCCAGCCCTGGTTCGACGCCGTCTCCACCGCCATTGCCAGCAGTTCCGGCGTGGCCCGATTCGCCTTGAACAGCGCTCCGGCCGCGACGAGCCGCGACAACGGGTCGCCGATCGCCTGCGCCGCCGCGGCCGCGGCCTGGTCCGAGCCCGCGGCCAGCACCGCACGTTGCGGCTCCGGCAGCAGCGCCGCGTCGCCAGGGCGCGCCTGTCCCGCCAGGTAGGCGGCATAGGCAATATCGGCCGGTGTCGCATCCGTGCGCAGTGCTTCGAACCCGGCGCAAGGCTCGAACGTGAGCGCCGCCGTGCGCAGCGCGCAGCGGATCAGCTCCGCGCGAATCACGAGATCGACCTTGCCGGTGGCGCCGATCTCGCTGCGCGCGCGCGCAAACTCGTTTTTTTCGATGGCGTCCTTGCCTTCCAGGTATGCATCGGTAGCGCGCTGCAGCGAGCTTTGCGCGTTCATCTTCCAGTCCGGCACGGGCGGGGCGCTGCCGCAGCCGGCCAGCGCGAGCAGGGCGCCGACAATGATGGTGGTCTTCATGGCAGCTTGATCTCCGTCTCGCGCTTGAATGGCCACTTGCGGTTGATCTCGTTGACCAGCTGCTCGATGCGGCGCAGGTTGCTGTCGATATCGGCGCGCAGCGCACCCAGGTCTTCCGTGGCCACGCGGGCATTCTTGCCGACGGCCTGGGCTTCCACCAGCACCGCATCCATTTTCTTCAGGCTGTTGCGGGCATCCGCCAGCAGGCCGTTCAGCTGGACGATGGCGGCCTGCGCGTCGGTGGCGACGCCGTCCTTGCCGAACACCTTGCTGTCGGCATTGCCTACCAGGCGGTCGGCGCGCACGATCAGCGAGTTCGCATTGGCCAGCAGCTCGCGCGCCTTCTTGTCCTCGCCGGCGATCAGGCCCATCGCGCCGCCCGGGCCGTTCAGTTTTTCCGTCACGCCCTGTACATTCTTCAGGCTGCTGCCCAGCGCCGAGTCCTCCGCCGTCAGCGCCGTCACGTTGGCCAGCACGTCGCGCGCGGCCGCCAGCAGCTTGGGAATCTCGGCCGCCGCGTCGCCCACCAGCAGGCCGCGCTCGGCGCCCGGCGGCAATGGCGGATCGGTGGGAATGCCGGTGAAGGCGCGCAGCTTGGCGCCGCCGACGATGCCTTTTTCCAGGGTGAAGATGCTGCTGGTGCGCAGCCAGTGGGCGTCCTTCTTCGGCACGTCCACCAGCACGCGCGCCTTGCCCTCGGGAGAGAGTTCGATGCGCTGCACGCGGCCGATAGGGAAGCCGGCAAACGTCACGTCCATGCCGACGGTGACACCTTCGGAATCGTCGGCGGTCAGTACCAGGCGCTGGGTCGGTTCGAACGCGCCGCGGGCATACAGCAGGTAGATGGCGGCGCCGGCCAGCAGGGCCACCATCAGGACCAGCAGCAGCGCGGCCTTGAACTCGGCGTTGCGCACCGGCGCGGGTTCGGCCGGGGCGGGGGACTGTGGAGGGATCGGTTCGTTCATAGTCAGTAGTAGTTACCCATCAGCGATGCGACCTCGATCAGCAGGATCACGGAAAACATGCGTACCATGTCGGCCAGGCCGTGCGTGGCGCGAAAGCGCAGCACGAACGGGTTGGCGGCGGCATCGTAGTACGACGATGCGAGCGGAATCAGGCCGACGGCAAAGCTGAAGAAGGCGATCTTCAGCACCAGGATCAGCGCGACGGAAGGATTGAAGATCTGGCCCACCACGCGCGTATAGCCGGGCAGGCCGTAGGGCGTGAAGCCGTAGATCACGAGGTAGGTCAGCACCAGCGTCAGCACGCAGCTGACGGCGCCCAGCATCCAGACGGCGAACATGCCGGCGGCCGCGCGCGGGAAGAACTCCGTGCGCAGCGCCTCGGCGGGGGCGGTGCGGCCACCCGTCGAACCGGCGGGTGCGGACGCGGCGGCCGCCAGGCGCTTCTGGGCGAACTCCACGCCGGCCGGCAAGGTGGTCCGCAGCGCCACGAACAGGGCCACCGTCAGCGGGATCAGTTCCAGCACCAGCACGCGCACGACCATCTCCAGCGCATAGCGCGACAGGCCGTAGCTGAAGGCGGTGACGACGACGATGCGGATGATGACAAGGCTGATCAGCGCCGCCAGGATCGAGAACCACAAGAGATTCGGCGCGGTGGCCAGCACCAGCTGGCAGGCCAGGCGGTTGCGATTGTCCTTGCGGTAGCTGGCCGGCGTAAACCCCTGCGACAGGATCAGCACGGCGAACTGCAGCAGGCGCCACCAACTCGTCAGCCACACCACGGTGGCCCGTTGCATGCGCCGTAGCAGGGGATAGAGTGATGCATGAGTGATCATGTTGCGATCTTAACATCCGGGCCGCGCGGTGGCGATCCGGGAGGGCGGCGGCTACAATGCCGCCATGCCAGAACTGAACCACTCTACCCGCCTGCCGCCCACGCGCCAGCAGTCGGAAGCCGCGGCGCTGGACGCCGCCGCCCACCGGGCCGCGCGCGAACTTCGTGACGCCGCCGTGCGCGGTGTGGGGTCGATCGCCGCGATGCGCGATGCCATCAAGGCCGCGGCGCGCGCCTTGCCGCCATTTACCGCCATTGCGCGTTGCGCTCCGCTCGATGCCAAGTCCTTCCGCGCTCGCGCGAAGGAGGGCCTGCCGTTCCTGATGGAAGGCGGTGCGCGCCACTGGCCGCTGGCCGCGCTGGACGTGCAGGCGCTGCGCCAGCACTACAGCCACCTGGCTGTGCGCGCGCGGGTGGGTGACTACGTGGGCACGGCTTTCGCGCCGGACCGGGAAATGGCGGACATGTCGCTGCTGGCCTACCTGGACCTGGTCGCGGCAGGCACGCCCGGGCTGCCGCCGTACCTGGGCAACCTGGAGCTGCGCGAGTTGAACCGCCTGTGCCACTGGCCTGCGTATTTCGACAAGATGGGCCCACCGCGTTTCTGGCTCGGCCCAGCCGGCACGGTGACGCCGCTGCACTGCGACTACGACGACAATGTCTTCGCGCAGGTGTGGGGCACGAAGCGCATCACGCTGGCGCCGCCCCATCACGACGAGTTCCTGTATCCAAGGGAGGCCAACGCCATCCTGTTCGGCTCCCCGTTCGATCCGGAAGCGCCCGACTACGAGCGCTACCCGCTGGCGCGCCAGGCCGCATGCGTCGAATGCATCGTGCAGCCGGGCGACATGCTGTATGTGCCGGCCGGCTGGTATCACCAGGTGCGGGCGTTGACGTTCTCGCTGTCGTCGAACCGGTGGGCGCGGGCGGTGCCGCTGGCGCTACGGGCGGCCTGATCGGCGGCGATCCTCTGCCGTCACGGCATGCTCATGTCCAGACCGGTCTTCTTGACGAGGAACCAGGCGAGCAGGCCCAGGCCCAGGAGCGCCAACAGGAACAGCACGGCCACCTTGCCGGCCGCGCGCAGCACGGCGCGCGCTTGCTTCTGCTTGTCCTTGTCCTTCTGCCCTTGATCGTAATGCCACTTGATGGCGAAGAACATGCCGATCCCCAGCACGAGGACCTTGAACGTAACGAAGACTATCGGAATCCAATCCATGATTTTTGCCTGTTTCCGGCTGATGCAGCACGACTGAGGCATACTAACTGGAAGCAATTTCCATACATTAGGACAAAATGTCCCAGTTAGAAGCCATACAAGATCAGCCGCCCTGGCTGCCGCGCCTGACGGCGCACGGTGGGCCACGGTTCCTGCAGATCGCCGATGCCCTGCAGGCCGCGGTGGCGGACGGCGCGCTGAAACCGGGCGACCGCCTGCCGCCGCAGCGCCAATTGGCGGCTCAGCTGGACGTCGACCTGACGACGATCACCCGCGCCTATGACGAAGCGCGCCGTCGCCACCTGCTGGAGGGGCGCGGCGCGCGCGGCACCTATGTCGCGGCGCCGAAAGTGGAACTGGCCCCGGTGCTCGACCTGGGCATGAACACGCCGCCACCGCCGCATGGCGTGGACTTCGACGATCTGCTGAAACAGGGGCTGTCGCAAGTTTTGATGAGGACGGACAACGACTTGCTGATGACTTACCACTTGGGCGGGGGCGGGCACGCCGAGCGCAGGGCTGGCGTCCAGTGGCTGGCACCGATGTTCGGCCCGTTGGACCCGGCGCAACTTGTCGTCTGCCCGGGCGCGCAGGCGGCGCTCGCCGCGTCGGTGCTCGCGCTGACGAAGCCTGGCGATACGATCCTGGCTGAGCCGATGACTTATCCTGGCTTGCGCGCCACGGCGGATCAATTCGGCCGCCACCTCGTCGCGGTGGCGGCGGACCGGCACGGGATGGTGCCCGAACTGCTCGAGCAGGCGTGCCGACAGCGCGAGCCTGGCCTGGTCTACCTCAATCCGACATTGCAGAATCCGACCGCCGTCACGATGCCGGAAACGCGGCGCCGGGAGCTCGCCGCCATCGCGCAGCGCTGCCATGTGCGCATCGTCGAGGACGATCCCTACTGGCTGCTGGCCGATGCCGCGCCCCCGCCTGTCGCCACGTTTGCGCCGCAACAGGTCTACTACATCTCGACCCTGTCGAAATGCCTGACACCGGGTTTGCGGGTCGCCTTCGTGCTGATCCGCGACCCGCGCGAGCGCGAGCGTTTCATGGCCGCCCTGCGATCGTTCGCCCTCATGGCGGCCCCGTTGACGGCCGCGCTGGCCACCCAGTGGATCCTGGACGGTTCGGCCGATGGATTGCTGGCAGGCGTGCGCAGCGAGGCGCGCCTGCGCCACCGGCTGGCGCGCGATATCCTGGCGGGCCGCTATAGCGGCGCTGGCGACGGCCTGCACGTATGGCTGGAGCTGCCGGCTTATTGGACCGCGGCGCAGTTCGCGCTGGCAGCCGACAGCGAGGGCATCGCCGTCACGCCGGCGCAGGCATTCGCCACGGACGGTGCAGCGGCGAACGCCATCCGGATCTCGCTGGGCAGCATCAAGCAACGCGGGCACTTGCAGGCAGGGCTGCAACGCCTGTCGCATCTGCTGGCGCGGCGGCCCGAGTCGTCCAGCGCCGCCGTGGTGTGAGTGGGCGGGACCGCCCGGCCCTAATCGGGCACCCCTGCCACGATCGCCTCCGCCACCGCCCGCACCCTTGCACTACGCCCCAGATCCCCATGCATGACCAGGTACAGGTCATACCAATGCTGGCGCTCCGGCCAGATCCGCACCAGCCCCGGATCGCCGCCGGCCATATGGATCGGCAGCTCGGCGATGCCCAGTCCCGCGCGCACGGCCTGCTGCAGCATCATCCCCGTGTTGACCTGCATGACGATGCGCGCCCCGGCCACGCTGGCGCCGCCCAGCTCGCGCGACTGGCGCGGCGCCACGGAGGGGTGGAAGATCACCAGGTCGTGGCCGGCCAGGCCGGCGTCGATATCGGGCACGCCGCGCCGCTCGACGTAGGCGCGGCTGGCGAACAGGGCGCCGGCGCGGCGTGTCAGGTGGCGTGAGATCAGGTCCGGTTCGGTCGGGCGCAAGGTGCGTACCGCCAGGTCGGCCTCGCGCCGCGTCAGGCTGGCGATCGACGTGTCGACGTCCAGTTCGATGGCGATGTCCGGATGCACCTCGTGCAGGCGCGCCAGCGCGGCCATGACGAAGTGCACGGCCAGCGTGTCCGTCGTGGCGACGCGCACCGTGCCCGCCAGGCGGTGGTCGCTGCCCTGCATCTCGCGCTGCAGCTGTAGTGCCGCTTCCTCCATCAGTGCCGCCGGGCGCGCCGCCGCCTCGCCGGCCGGCGTCGGTACATAGCCGGACGGCGTACGCAGGAACAGCGTGGCGCCCAGCGACGCCTCCAGCGCGGCCAGGCGCCGGCCCACCGTGGCCTGGTCGACGTTCAGCTGGGCCGCCGCGCCGCGCAGGGTGCCGGCGCGGTGGATGGCCAGGAAGACGCGCGCATTGTCCCAATCCATGCTCTCTCCGCTGATGCATTTTTGCATCGGAGCGCTGATGGTATGCATATTTACGCCGTGTTGCAAGACTCCTAAGCTGGCGGCTTTGAAGGAGGAGGGAACGATGCTGCTCTTGACCCTGGCGCTGGGCTTCGTGATGGCCTGGATCGACGTGACGGCCGTGAACACGGCGCTGTCCGATATCGCAACGGACCTGCACGTGCCGCTGGCCGGACTGGTGTGGGTGGTGGACGGCTACACCCTCACGTTTGCCGCGCTGCTGCTGGCCGGCGGCGCGCTGGCCGACCGCGTCGGCCCGCGCCGCGCCTACCAGGCCGGCTTGCTGGTGTTCGTGGCTGGCTCGGTGCTGTGCGCGCTGGCACCCAGCGGCACGCTGCTGGTGGCCGCGCGCCTGCTGCAAGGCGCCGGTGCGGCGCTGTTCATGCCCAGTTCACTGAGCCTCTTGGCCCAATCGACGGCCGACGAGGGCGCGCGCGCCCGCATGTTCGGCATCTGGTCGGCGCTGGTCAGCGCCGCCGCCACTGTCGGCCCGCTGGCCGGCGGCCTGCTGGTGCATGCCTTCGGCTGGCGCAGCATCTTCTGGCTCAACGTGCCGCTCGGCCTGGCCGGCCTGGCGCTGACGTTCGCGGTCGTGCCGCCGGGCGCGGCGCATCCGGATCGTCCGCTGGCCCTGTCCAGCCATGCCATCGCCGCCGTCGCGCTGGCCGCGCTGGCGTACGTGTTGATCGAGGGACCCGCGCAAGGCTGGACGGCACCGGCCGTGCTGGCCGCCGGGATGGCGCTGCTGGTGCTGGGCGGCTGGGCCGTACGCCGTGAGCGCGTCGGCACTACATCGATGCTGCCGCGCGCGCTGTACGGCAACGCCGGCTTCGGCGCCGCCGTGGCGATGGGCTTCCTCGTCAATTTCGGTTTCTTTGCCCAGCTGTTCGTCATCAGCCTGTTCCTGCAGCAGGGCCACGGCATCGGCGCGCTGGAAACGGGCGTGCGATTGCTGCCGATGATGGCGGTGACGGGGGTAACGAACCTGCTGGCGGGCAGGGTGATCGCGCGGCGCGGCGTGCGCTGGCCGCTGCTGCTCGGCCTGGGTGGCGCCGCCGGCGCGGCCCTGCTGTTGACTGGAGTGGCCGGCGCGGCCACGCCGAACCTGGTGGTGGCCGGCGGCACGCTGGTGACGCTGTCGCTGGGCCTGGCCATCCCGGCCATGACGGCCACCGTGATGCAGGCCGGCGGCAGGGCCTATGCCAACAGCGCGGCGGCGGCGCTCAATGCCAACCGCCAGGTGGGTGCGCTGGTGGGCGTGGCCGTGGCGGGCACCGTCCTGCACCTGGCCGATGCGTGGCCGGCGCGCCTGGCGCTGGTGTTCGGCATCACGGCGGCCGGCTTCGCGCTGGCGTGGCTGCTGGTGTTCCTGCACGTGCAGCGCGCGGCGGCCCGTGCGCCGGCCGCGCCGGCGCTGGCCGATTGATCAGCCGTGCTGGCGGCGCCAGGCGATCATCTCGGCGATCGTCAGGATCGGCATGCCGTGCAGGGCGGCGAAGCGCTCGATGTCGGCGCCGCGCATCATGGTGCCGTCCGGGTTCATCAGCTCGCACAGCACGGCGGCCGGCTGCAGGCCCGCCATGATGGCCAGGTCGACCGAGCCTTCCGTGTGGCCGGCGCGCGCCAGCACGCCGCCCGGGGTGGCGCGCAGCGGGAACACGTGCCCGGGACGCACGATGTCCTCGGGCTGCGCGCCGGGCCGGGTGGCGGCCAGCACGGTGGTCACGCGGTCCTGCGCCGAGACGCCGGTGGTGACGCCCTCGCGCGCCTCGATCGAAACGGTGAACGGTGTGCCATAGCGGCTGCCATTCTCCGGCGCCATCGGCGGCAACTCCAGCTCGCGCACGCGCTCGGCCGTCAGGCACAGGCAGACGATGCCGCTGCATTCGCGGATCAGGAGCGCCATGGTCTCGACGCTGAGGCGGTCGACGGCGACGATCAGGTCGGCCTCGTTCTCGCGGTCGAAATCGTCCAGCAGGATGACGGGAATACCCTGGCGCATGGCGTCCAGCGCGGCGGCGATGCGCCCCGGCAGGTCGGTGCTGTGCAGGGTGGGGGTCGGTACTTCCAGAACTTCGTTGACTGACATTGTGAAACGCTCCTCGCATAAGTGGCGAAAAACGCTTCAGGGCAAGCGTATGGGCGCGCGCCCGGCGCGGCCAAGCCGCTCCAGGGAGCACGTACAGCGCACATCTTCTTTCATCCGGACTATACCGTCGGCCATGGCATCGGACCATGTCTGCTCGGACAGGGCGCTTGCCCCATCCTCGCTCGCGGGCTCGGTCCTCTCGGACCCTACCGCCGGTGGGGAATCGCACCCCGCCCCGAAGACGTATTGACGTCCGCCGGCCGGCGGACCGGGCAATTGTAACAAAAACGATAATTTCTGGTGTATCGTCATGCCTTGTCCCAATCTATGATGCGATACATGAAATCCCTTTCCCTGCGCCTGACGGCCGTCGTCGCCCTGTTCAGCTGCGCGCTGCTGGCGCGCGGCGCCGAGGCGCCCGCTTTGAGCGATCCGCTGCCGCTGTCGCCGCTGGTCAAGGTGGGCAAGCTGCCCAACGGCCTGACTTACTACATCCAGAAGAACGCCAAGCCTGCCAAGAAGCTGGAGCTGCGCCTGGTCGTCAAGGCCGGCTCGATCCTGGAGGACGAGGACCAGCTTGGCCTGGCCCACTTCACCGAGCACATGGCCTTCAACGGCAGCACGCATTTCAAGCGCCACGAACTGATCGACTACCTGCAGTCGAACGGCGTCAAGTTCGGCCGCGACCTGAACGCCTACACGAGCTTCGACGAGACGGTCTACATCCTGCCGATCCCCACCGACAGGAAGGAAGTGGTGGAGCGCGGCTTCCTGGTGCTGGAAGACTGGGCGCACGGCCTGAAGTTCAACGACGCGGACATTGACAGCGAGCGTGGCATCGTGCTGGAGGAGCTCCGCCTCGGCAAGGGCGCCAGCGACCGCATGAACAAGGTGCTGTATCCGAAGCTCTTCAACGGTTCGCGCTACGCCGACCGGCTGCCGATCGGCAAGGCCGAGGTGCTGCGCACCTTCAAGCCGGACGCCATCAAGCGCTTCTACCGCGACTGGTACCGGCCCGACCTGATGGCCGTCATCGCGGTCGGCGACATCGATCCGCTCGAAGCGGAAAAGCTGATCAAGGCCCATTTCGGCAAGCTGAAAAATCCGGAGCTGGCGCGCCCGCGCGTGTATCCGGTCATCCCCGAGCGCACGCAGGACGAGGCGGTCGTCGTCACGGACAAGGAAGCGCCCGGCGACGTGCTGTACATCCGCTACCCCATCGAGCAGCACGCCGAGGCCACGACGCTGGCCGGCTACCGCGCCGACCTGGTCGAGAAGCTGTACGGCATGATGCTGAGCCAGCGCATGATGGAGCTGACGCAGCAGGCCGACCCGCCGTTCATCCAGGGCGGCAGCGGTCGCGGCAAGGTGGTGCGCGGCCACCGCTCGTTCAGCGCCTCGGCGCTGCTGGGCAAGGGCGGCCCGGTCCCCGCCATCAACGCGCTGGTGCAGGAAAGCGAACGGGCGCGTCAATATGGCTTCACGGCGGCGGAGCTGGAGCGTGCCAAGAAGGGCATGCTGAGCAACTACGAACGCATGTACAACGAGCGCGAAAAATCCGATTCGGCCGTGTTCGTGGCCGAGTACCTGCGCAACTTCCTCGAAGGGGAAGCGCTGCCGGGCATCGAGAACGAATATGCGTACGCGCACCGCTTCGTGCCGGGTATCACGCTGGACGAGGCCAACGCCGCCGCGCGCGCCGCGCTGCCGGGACCGGACGACAAGAAGCTGGTCGTCCTGATGGGCAGCGAGAAGGCCACGCCACAGCCCAAGCCGGCCGAGCTGCTGGCCGCGGTGGAGGCGGCGCGCAAGACCGCCGTCACCGCGCGCGAGGAGAAGACCTACGCCGCCAGCCTGCTGGACAAGCCGCCGCTGGCCGGCAGCATCGTCGCCGAAACGCAGGACAAGGTGCTGGGCACGACCGAGCTGACGCTGTCGAACGGCATCAAGGTGGTGCTCAAGCCCACCGACTTCCGCAACGACCAGGTGCTGATGAGCGCCGTGCGCCACGGCGGCCAGTTCCTGTACGGCGACGACGATATCCAGAACGCCCGCTACGCCGCCGCGCTGGCGGCGCAGATGGGCGTGCTGGATTACTCGCCGCTGGACATGCAGAAGATCCTGGCGGGGCGCAGCGTGGCCGTCTCGGTCGCGCTGGGCGAGCTGACCGAGAACGTGGCCGGCGGCACCGTCAACAGCGACGTCGAGACGATGCTGCAGATGATGCATGCGCGCCTGCTCAATCCGCGCCGCGACGAGACGCTGTTCAAGTCCTTCATCGGCCGCCAGCGCGACCTGGCGCAAAGCCAGCAGGCGCGCCCCGAAGCGCAGTTCGCCAACACGATCCGGGAAGCGCTGTATGGCGACAACCCGCGCGTGGCGGGCCTGGCGCGGCCGCAGGACTTCGACAAGGTCGACCTGGACCGCGCGCTGCGCATCTTCCGCGAGCGCTTCGGCAGCGGCAAGGGCTGGACCTTCTACTTCGTCGGCAGCTTCGACCCGGCGAAATTGAAGCCGCTGCTGGCCACCTACGTGGCCAGCCTGCCGACGCCGGACATCCCGCTGGCCTACCGTGACCTGGGCATCCGGCCGGCGCGCGGCGTCATCAAGCGTGAGGTCCGCCGCGGCAAGGAAGCCAAGAGCGCGATCTCCGTCGTCTTCACCGGTGACGCCACCTATTCGCAGCCGGAGCAGATGCGCCTGGCCGCCGCCATCGAGGTGCTCAACCTGAAACTGACGGAAGTGCTGCGCGAGAAGCTGGGCCTCATCTACGGCGGCGGCGCCGCCGGCGCGATCACCAGGCTGCCGTATGCGAACTACAGCATCTCGCTGAACCTGCCGTGCGGCCCGGAGAACGTGGACAAGGTGATCGACGCCGCCTTTGCCGAGATCCGCAAGCTGCAGCAGGAAGGTCCGGCTGCCGCCGACCTGGCCAAGGTGCGCCAGAACTGGCTGAACAACCACCGCCGCGCGCTCAGCGAGAACGGCTGGTGGATGGGCCAGTTGCAGGCCGCCACGCTGTACGGCACCGATCCGGCCTGGGCCGCGATCGACTACGACAAACGCGTCGCGGCCCTCGGCGCCGCCGACGTGCAGGCCGCCGCGCGGCGCTACTTCGACTTCGGCAATTACGTCCAGGTCGTGATGAACCCGGAGACCAAATGATGGACCGCGCCCACCTGCCCCTGCCTCTGCCCATGCACCCGGCCGTACGGCCCGCCGCGGAAGGGCCGCCGGCCACGCGCCGGCTGGGCGACCTGCCCAAGCCGAAGGGCGAACCGGTCATCGGCAATATGCGCCAGCTGGACGGCCTGCGCTTCCATCGCACTTTGGAAAACTGGGCGCGTGAACTGGGCCCCATGTACCGCTTCAAGGTGCTGAACCGCACGATGGTGGTGACCTCCAGCCGGCCGGCGCTGACGGCCTTGATGCGCGAGCGGCCGGACCTGATCCGCCGCGAGTCGCGCGCCTCCGACATGATGGAGGAGACCATCACGCCGGGCGTGTTCAGCGCCGAGGGCGAGAACTGGCGCCAGCAGCGCAAGCTGGTCATGCGCGCGCTGACGCCGGAAGTGGTGCACAACTTCTTCCCCACGCTGGTGATGCTGACCGAGCGGCTGCGGCTGCGCTGGGTGGCCGCGACCGAGGCGGGCCGCAGGATCGACGTACTGCGCGACCTGAAGGCCTGGACCCTGGACGTGACGATCGGCCTGGCGATGGGCCACGACATCGACACCTTGCAGAACGAGCACAATCCGCTGCAGCGCGATATCGAGACGGTGTTCGAGCGCATCGCGCGCCGTGTGACGACGCCGGTGCCGTACTGGCGCCTGTTCCGCCTGGCCGTGGACCGCGAATCGGACGCCGCCGCGCAGCGCATCAGCGACGCCGTGGCCGGCTTCATCGCCAACGCCCGTGCCAGGATCGCCGCCGATCCGGCACTGCGCGCCAGGCCGTCGAACATGCTGGAAGCGCTGGTGGTGGCACGCGACGAACCCGGCTCCGGCTTCACGGACGAAGCGGTGATCGGCAATGCGATCACGATGGTGTTCGCCGGCGAGGACACCACGTCGAACACGATCGGCTGGCTGCTGGACTTCCTGGTGCGCCACCCGGACTGCAGCGCGGCCGTGGCGCGCGAGGCGGACGCGGTGCTGGGCGCGGACAAGGTGCTGCAGGACTACCGCCTGCTGGACAGCCTGCCGTACCTGGACGCCGCCCTGCGCGAGGGCATGCGCCTGAAACCGGTGGCGCCGTTCATGATCCTGGAGCCGGTGGCCGACATCGTCATCGACGACACGCTGATCCCGGCCGGCACGCCGGTCTTCACCCTGCTGCGCCACAGCTTCGAGCGCGACAATTCGCTGGTGCAGCCGGAGCTGTTCCGCCCGGAGCGCTGGCTGGCGAGCGGGGAGAGCGGTGTGGACGATCCTGGCCGCAAGATGTTCCCGTTCGGCGGCGGCGCGCGCTTCTGCCCGGGGCGCTACCTGGCGATGGCGGAAATGAAGATCGCCGTGTCGATGCTGGCGCGCCAGTTCACGCCGGTACTGGACCCGGACGCGCCGCCGGTGGAGGAGCGGTTCACGTTTACGATGACGCCGAGCGTGTTGCCGGTGCTGTTGCAACCGCGGCGCTAGAACCACCAGGGACAGGCACCGATCTGCGGGTCGGCGACCCGCAGATCGGTGCCTGTCCCCAGGGGTGGAAGTTTGCCGGTGTCACGCTGACTTTCAATGCTTGGGGACTGTCCCTCTGGGACTGTCCCCGGTTTTCCTCCGCAGCGGATGAAAACCGGGGTCAGTCCCGAAGGGACAGACCCCAAGCCTGGAAACCTAGGGGAGCTCACATGCTGAAAAAAATCCTGCTCGGCCTGGTAGTCATCGCCACCACGATCGTCGCCCTGGCCCTGATGCGCCCGGACTCGTTTGAGGTGCGCCGCGAGATCGACATCGCCGCGCCGCCCGCGCGCGTGGCCGGCTACCTGAACGACTTCCATCAGTGGACCGTCTGGTCGCCGTGGGAGCGCCTGGACCCCGCGATGCGCCGCACGTTCTCCGGCCCGCCGCGCGGGCAGGGCGCCGTGTATGCCTGGGCCGGCAACGACGACGTGGGCGAGGGCCGCATGGAGATCGTCGAGGACCAGTCGCCAGAGCGCATCGTCATCCAGCTCGACTTCGTCAAGCCGTTCGCCGCGCGCAACCGCACCGTGTTCGAGCTGTCGCCGCAGGGCACAAGCACGCATGTGGTCTGGACCATGTCCGGCCCCGCGCCGTTCATCACGAAGCTGGTCGGACTGTTCGTCAGCATGGACGAGATGATCGGCGCGGATTTCGAGCAGGGGCTGCGCCAGCTGAAGGCCGCGGCGGAAGGAAAGCCATGAAATCATCGATACCGTTCTTGCTCGCGCTGGCCGCCGCCGGCGCCCAGGCCGCCCCGCTGGCGGCCGACCATCCCATCATCGGCATCTGGCGCCTGGAGGTGCCCGAGACGGCCTGCACCGAAACCTATCGCATCCGCACCGACGGCACGGCGCTGGTCACCAGTGCCGCCGAGGTGGCCGAGACCACCTTCGAGATCGCCGCCCGGCCGGACGCCAACGGCTTCTATCGCACCGTCAACCGCATCGTCAAGGACAACGGCAAGCCCGATTGCACGGGCCAGGTCACCAAGCCAGGCCATACCATCAATACCTTCATCCTGTTCCACCCGTCCGGCAACCAGTTCCTGATGTGCCAGGCGCCGGACCGGCGCGCCTGCGTCGGGCCGCTGGTGCGCGTCACGGGCGACTGGATCTGAGCGGCGTCGCCGAAGTGTCCGCGCCGCAGCGTTCGCGCCAGGCGCCCGGGTTGACGCCGGCCCATTCGCGGAACGCGTGGTTGAACGCGCTCTGCTCCTGGTAGCCGAGCAGGAAGGTGATGTCCAGCAGCGACAGGCCGGGGCGGGCGAGGTAGTCGCGCGCCAGGGCGAAGCGGGCTTCGTCCAGCAGGCGCTGGTAGCTGGTGCCGGCTTCGGCCAGCTTGCGTTGCAGGGTGCGCGGCGTCAGCTGCAGCTGGCACGCCACGCTGGCCAGGCGCGCCTGGCCGTGCGGCAGGCCGGCGACGATGGTGTCGTAGACGCGCGCCACCACGTCCGGCTCCTCGCCGCGCTGGCGCAGGAGCTGCTCCACGTGCCGTTGCAGGACCGGGTACAAGGTCACATCCGCGTTCGGCACCGGGCAGGCCAGCAGCGCCGCATCGAAGTGGGCCACGTTGGCCGGCGCGCCGAAGCGGGGCAGGCTGCCGAACACGCGGCGGTATTCGTCGTGGCCGGCCGGGTCGCCGCCATCGTGGGTCAGCGACAGCTGCGGCGCCGGCAGGCTGGCGCCCGCGAGCCAGTTGCCGAACACGCGCACGCCGGCAAACACGCTGTCGGCCAGGTGGCGATGGCGGCTGGGGAAGCGGCTGTGCCAGCTGTAGGCGGCCAGCTTGCCCTGCACCGTCAGGCTGGAGCGGCCCAGGTCGTGCGCCAGCGCCTCGTAGCGGATGGTCTGCTCGAACGCCTGGCCGAAATCGCGGCAACTGAGCAGGATCAGGCCGTAGGCGGAAAACGTGCCCACCTTGACCCGCTCGCCCACGTGCAGGCCGAAGTGCGGGTCGGCCGCCAGCATCGCGCCCACGTCGAGCAGGCGCACGTATTCGCTGGCGGACAGCTGGGCGGGCAGTGGATCGAGGGCGTCCGCCGCCAGGCCGGCGGCAAGGGCCAGGTCCGTGGCGCCGACGCCACGCGCGGCGGCCGCCTCCAGCAGCGGCTGCAGGTAGGAACCGGCCACCCGGCCGGCACCGGCCGGACGGACCGGGGAAACGATGGCATGATCGAGCAATGCAGTTGTCATGAAAGCGCAAGACCGGCAAGGACGGTGGACGTAATCTGCGATCCTGGGCGATCGGACTGGCGATCGCCGACAGATCGACAATAACAGGGGCGTTGCCGAGTATAGCGCCCGTACGTGACAGGGAGACGACGAAATGCGCAGGTGGAATGGCTGGGGCGACGAAAGCGTCGCATATCCGCTGCACGAGGGGGCGCTGGCCTTCCTGGCGGACCGGATCGGGGCGGGAACGCCCTTCGCGGACGCGCCCTTCGACGCCGCCTGCGCGAGCCTCGCGCCATCGCGCCTGGCTGGCCTGCAACCGCCCGCCGGTGTCGCGCTGCACACGGACGCGCCCACGCGGGTGCGCCACGCGCTGGGCCAGAGCCTGCCCGACTGGCTGCGCCTGCGCTACGGCTGCATCGGCACGGCGCCGGACGGCGTCGCCTTCCCGGAGAGCGGGGCGGACGTGCGTGCCCTGCTGGACTGGGCGCGGGCCCAGCGCGTCACCGTCATCGCCTACGGCGGCGGCACCAGCGTGGCCGGCCACGTGACGGCGCAGCCGGCCGCACGCCCCGTGCTGACGGTTTCGCTGGCGCGCCTGGCGCATCTTGTCCACCTGGACCGCGAGGCGCAACTGGCCACCTTCGGCGCCGGCGTGTTCGGCCCCGACCTGGAAGCGCAGCTGCGCGCGCACGGCTGCGTGCTGGGTCATTATCCGCAGTCGTTCGAGTATTCCACGCTGGGCGGCTGGATCGCCACGCGCTCCTCCGGCCAGCAGTCGCTGCGCTACGGCCGCATCGAGCAGCTGTTCGCCGGCGGCACCGTCGAAACCCCGCGCGGCACGCTGCAGATCCCGGCCTTCCCGGCATCGGCCGCCGGCACCGACCTGCGCGAGATCGTGCTGGGTTCCGAGGGCCGGCTCGGCATCGTGACCGAAGCGACCGTGCGGGTCTCGCCGGCGCCGCAATACGAAGCCTTCCACGCGGTGTTTTTTCCGGGCTGGGAGGAGGGCATCGCGGCCGCCCGTGCGCTGGCGCAGGCCCGCGCCGGCCTGTCGCTGCTGCGCCTGTCCAATCCCACCGAGACCGTGACGATGCTGGCGCTGGCCGGGCACCGCCGCCTGGTCGGCTTGCTGGAACGCTGGCTGCGCGTGCGAGGCTGCGGCGATGGCAAGTGCATGCTGCTGATCGGCGTCAGCGGCACCCGCGCGCAGGCTCGTTCGGCGTTGGCGGCGGCGCTGGCGACCTGCCGCGGGCAGCGTGGCCGCCACGTCGGCCGCATGCTGGGCGACAAGTGGCGCCAGGGGCGCTTTCGCAACGTCTACCTGCGCAACGCGGCCTGGCAGCACGGCTACGCCATCGATACGGTGGAAACGGCGGTGGACTGGCCGCGCGTGACGGCGACGATGCAGGCCGTCGAAGCGGCGGCCGCGCAGGCGCTGGCCGGCTGCGGCGAGGCGGTGCACGCCTACACGCACCTGTCGCACCTGTACGCCCAGGGAGCCAGCGTGTACAGCACCTTCGTCTACCGGCTGGCGGGCGACTTCGACACCGACATGGCGCGCTGGCGCGCATTGAAGGGCGCCGTCAGCGCCGCGATCGTCGCCAATGGCGGCACCATCAGCCACCAGCACGGCGTCGGCACCGACCATGCGCCCTACCTGGCGGCCGAGAAGGGTGCCGAGGGACTGGCCGCGATTCGCGCCATGCTGCGCCATTTCGACCCGGATGGCATGCTCAATCCCGGCAAGCTCGTGACGGAGCCGGCATGACGGCCGCCAGCCACTGGCAGCCGGGCGGCCGCGCCGGCCTGGCCCAGCTGCTGGCGCGGCCATGGGACGTGCTGGTCGTGGGCGGCGGCATCAGCGGCGCCGGCATCCTGCTGGAGGCGGCGCGGCGCGGCCTGAAGGCCTTGCTGGTCGAGCAGCGCGACTTCGCCTGGGGCACGTCGAGTCGTTCCTCGAAGCTGGTGCATGGCGGCCTGCGTTACCTGAAGGAAGGCCGCTTCGCCCTGACGCGCGAATCGGTGCGCGAGCGCGAAGCCCTGCTGCGCGACGCGGCCGGGCTGGTGGAGCCGCAAAGCTTCGCCTTCGGCGATTACGCGGGACGCAAGCCGGGCCGCCACGCGTTCCTGCTGGGACTTGCGATCTACGACCGCATGGCGGGCCAGCGCGCCCGCCACTACGTCGGCCGCGACGAATTCCTGGCGCTGGTGCCGAATGCGGACACGGCCGGGCTGCAGGGTGGCATGTGCTATACCGATGCCAAGACCGACGACGCGCGCCTGGTACTGCGCGTGCTGCAGGAAGCCCGCTCGTATGGCGGCGTGGCCGTCAACTACCTGGGCGTGGAGCGCTTGCTGCGCGCCGGCGGCCACGTCACCGGCGCTCAGCTGCGCGATGCGCTGGACGGCACCACGCACCGGGTGGCGGCGCGGGTGACGATCAGCGCCACCGGTGCGTGGGCCGACGGCCTGCGCGCGGCGGCCGGCGGCATGCGCCTGCGTCCCCTGCGCGGCAGCCACCTGGTGCTGCCGGCCTGGCGCCTGCCGCTGGCGCAGGCGGTCAGCCTGATGCACCCGCAGGATGGCCGCCCGGTGTTCGCGTTCCCGTGGGAGGGCGCCACCCTGGTCGGTACCACCGACATCGACCATGGCGACGACCTGGCGCGCGAGGCCGCCATCACGCCGCAGGAGCTGGGCTACCTGCTGGCCGCATTGCGCTGCCAGTTCCCCGCGCTGGAGCTGGGCGTGGACGACGTCATCGCCACGTTCGCCGGCGTGCGCCCCGTCATCGACTCGGGACAGGCCGACCCGTCGAAGGAGGCACGCGACCACGCGCTGTGGCTGGAGGACGGCCTGCTGACGGTCACCGGCGGCAAGCTGACGACGTTCCGCGTGATCGCGCTGGACGCGCTGCGCGCCGTGCAGCCGCTGCTGCCCGGCTGGCAGGACAGCCTGGAGCCGGTGCCGATCCTGGCTGAAGTGCCGCGGCCCTACGACCGCCGGCTGCCGCCCGGCCAGGCGCACCGGCTGGCGGGGCGCCATGGCCGCGACGCGGCGGCACTGATCGAGGCGGCGCGGGAGGGCGAGTTGACGCTGGTGCCGGGCACGCAGACCCCTTGGGCCGAGCTGCGCTGGGCCGCGCGCCACGAGGCCGTGCAGCGCCTGGACGACCTGCTCTTGCGGCGCACCCGCATCGGCATCCTGACGCGCGGCGGCGGGCGCCACCTGCTCGAGCGCGTACGCGCCATCTGCCAGCCGGAGCTGGGCTGGAAGGACGCCCGCTGGAACGCGGAGGTTGCCGCCTACCTGGCCTTGTGCGAACGCCACTACGGCCTGCCGGCCGCCGCCACGGATGCCGCCGCCTATGCTTGAACCGCATTCGTCTCCCCTTCTGCTGTCGATCGACAACGGCACCCAGAGCGTGCGCGCGCTGGTGTTCGACCTGCGCGGCAACCTGGTCGCCAAGGCCCAGGTGCACCTGCAGGCCTATTATTCCGACCACCCCGGCTGGGCCGAGCACAAGGCCGAGGGCTACTGGCAGGCCGTGTGCGCGGCCTGCCAGCGGCTGTGGGCCGAGCAGCCGGCGCTGCGCAGCCAGATCGCGGCCGTGGCCGTGACCACCCAGCGCGGCACCGTCGTCAACGTCGATGCCGACGGCCGCCCGCTGCGGCCGGCCATCACGTGGCTGGACCAGCGGCGCACCGACAGCGTGCCGCGCGTGGGCGCGCTGTGGCGCACCGCGTTCCGGCTGGCGCGCGTGGACAACACGCTGACCTACTTCCAGCGCGAGGCGGAGATCAACTGGATCGCCGCGCACCAGCCGGACGTTTGGCAGAAGACCCACAAGTTCCTGCTGCTGTCCGGCTACCTGAACTTCTGCCTGACGGGAAAATATGCCGATTCGACTGGTTCGCAGGTGGCCTACGTGCCGTTCGACTACAAGCGCCACCGCTGGGCCGGCGCGCGCGACTGGAAGTGGCAGGCGCTGGCGCTGCGGCCGGACATGCTGCCGGAGCTGGTGGCGCCGGGCACGCCGATCGGCGTGATCACCGGCGCTGCGGCGCAACTGACCGGCATTCCGGCCGGGTTGCCGGTGATCGCGGCGGCGGCGGACAAGGCCTGCGAAGTGATCGGCGCCGGCTGTCTGGCGCCGCACATCGGCTGCCTCAGCTACGGCACCACGGCCACCATCAACACGACGGGGACGAAGTACGTCGAGGTGACGCCGTTCATTCCGCCATACCCGGCCGCGATCCCGGGCGCTTACAGCACCGAGGTGCAGATCTTCCGCGGTTTCTGGATGGTCAACTGGTTCAAGGAGCAGTTCGGCGACCGCGAGCAGGCGCTGGCGACGGAAAGCGGCACAGCGCCGGAAGTGCTGTTCGACGACCTGGTCAACGCCGTGCCGCCCGGCTCGATGGGGCTGATGCTGCAGCCCTACTGGAGCCCGGGCGTGCGCATCCCGGGACCGGAAGCGAAGGGCGCGATGATCGGCTTCGGCGACGTGCACACGCGCGCGCACATGTACCGGGCGATCCTGGAAGGGCTGGCGTATGCGCTGCGCGAGGGCAGGGAACGGATCGAGCGGCGCAGCGGCACGCCGATCACGCAGCTGCGCGTGGCCGGCGGCGGCTCGCAGAGCGACGCGGCGATGCAGCTGACCGCCGACATCTTCGGCTTGCCGGCCGCGCGCGCGCACGTGTACGAGACCTCAGGCCTGGGCGCGGCCATCGCGGCGGCGGTGGGGATCGGCTTGCAGCCGGACTTCGCCACGGCGATCGCGGCGATGACGCGCCCGGGCCGCGAGTTCCAGCCGATCGCGGCCAATGCGCGCGTCTATGACCAGCTGTACCGGCGCGTGTATTTGAAGATGTACCGGCAGCTGCGGCCGTTGTACGAGCAGATCGCCGAGATCACCGACTATCCGCGGCGCTAGTGAACTGACCCTGAAGTTTGCTTGAGCAGCCCTTGCCTCATCAGGTTTAGGGTCTGTCCCTTCGGGACTGACCCTGGTTTCTATCGGCGGCGCATGCGTTACGATGAAAACCGGGGTCAGTCCCTTGCAGGGACAGACCCCAAGCCTGATGCGCCGCTGGGCAGCCCAGCGTTTATCCGCACCCGGTTGCGCCCTTCCTCCTTGGCCGCATACATCGCCCGGTCCGCCGCCACGAACAGCGACTCGATGCGGTCGTTCTGCCGCGGCGTCATCGTCGCCACGCCGATGCTGACCGTGATCCAGGGCGAGGTCGGCGAGCGCGGGTGCGGCAGCTGCAACGTCTCGATGTGCGCGCGCACGGATTCGGCCAGCGCGGCGGCCGCGTTGGCGTCGGTCTCCGCGAACAGCAGCACGAATTCCTCGCCGCCGTAGCGTGCCGCCAGGTCGGTGCCGCGCAGTGCATGCGCGGCGATGGCCTGCGCCACCTGTTGCAGGCAGACGTCGCCGGCGGCGTGGCCCAGCGTATCGTTGTACAGCTTGAAGTGGTCGACGTCCAATACCACCAGCGACAGCGGCGCGCCGGTGCGGGTGGCGCGCTGCCACTCCTTTTCCAGGAAGCTGTCGAAGTGGCGGCGGTTGGCGATCTTCGTCAGCGGGTCCACCATGGCGGCGCGCTGCAGCGCATCCTCGGAAAGCTTGTGGTGCGTGATGTCGTGCAAGAGCCCAATGAACAGCGGCTGGCGCAGGAACATCGGCGTCAGGGTCAGGTCCATGCAGACCGATTTGCCCAGCTTGTGGCGGATGATGACTTCGCGCGTGCCGTGGCTGTGCGCCGTCTCCGGATTGGCCGCGTAGCGCGAGAAATACTCCAGGTACTCGTGCGCCACCAGGGGATTGAGCAGGTCGGAGATATAGCGGCCGGCCAGCTCCTCCGGCCCATAGCCCAGGTACTGGTCGCAGGCCGGGTTGGTGAACTGGATGCGGCCGTTCGCCTCGATGATCAACAGGCCTTCGGCCATGTTGTTGACGATCGTGCGCAGGCGCTCGGCCTGTTCGTGCTGGGTCTCGGCGCTGGCGCGGATCGACAGCTGCGTGCGCACCCGCGCGCACACTTCCGGCATGCGCAGCGGCTTGCCGATATAGTCCACCGCGCCCAGGTCGAAGCCGGCCACCACGTCGTCCGTCGCCGTGCGCGCGCTCATGAAGATGACGGGAATGCGCTGGGTCACCGGATGCGCTTTCAGCTGGCGGCAGGTCTCGAAGCCGTCCATGCCGGGCATGACGATGTCGAGCAGGATCAGGTCGGGATGCACGCGCCGCGCCAGCTCCAGCGCCCGCTCGCCCGAGCTGGCGACAAAGGTCTGGTAACCCTGCTCGACCATCTGCGTGCGCAGCGCGGACAGGCTGTCCGGGGCGTCGTCGACAATCAGGACCGCGGCATCGCGGCGCGCGGAGAGACCGGTGCTGCCTGGCGTCATCGGGCTTTCATCCAAGGTAATCTATCTGTCCAGATAATACCTTCAAGCAACAAATAATTGGAGAAAACCATGGCCGATTCGCGCAAATAAGACGGTTCATGTGACTGTTGAGTATATGTCGTTGACTTCAAAGTAACATCGGTTTCATCGTCGCCAAAATGAAAAAACCCTCCGGGCCGCCAGGCCGGGAGGGTTCGAGCGAAGCGAAGCGCGAAATTACAGGCGCGCGGCGATCAGCTTGCCCAGGATCGCGATGCCCTGGCGGATGCGCTCCGGCGGCACCGTCACGAAGGACAAGCGCAGCGTGTTGGTTTCCGGCTCGTTGGCGTAGAACGGCGCGCCCGGCACGAACGCGACCTTTTCCTTGATCGCCTCGTCCAGCAGCTCCATCGCGTTGATGTGCTTGGGCAGCGTGACCCAGATGAACATGCCGCCTTCCGGCTTGGTCCAGGTGGCGCTGGCGGGGAAGTGCTCGGCCATCGCGTCCAGCATCACCTGGCACTGGTTGCCGTACAGGTCGCGGATGGTCGGGATGTGCTGGTCCAGGAAGCCGTCCTTGACCACTTCGTGCACCACCATCTGCGTCAGCTGCGCGGTGTGCAGGTCGGCGGCCTGCTTGGCCAGCTCCAGGCGGCGCACCAGCGGCAGCGGCGCGACCACGTAGCCCAGGCGGATGCCCGGCGTCAGCACTTTCGAGAAGGAGCCCATGTAGATCACGCCTTCCGGGTTCATCGCCACCATCTTCGGCAGCGGCTCGCCCTTGTACGACAGCGCGCCGTAGGGATCGTCCTCGATCAGCGGCAGGCCCAGGCGGGCGCAGGTCTCGACCAGTTCCAGGCGGCGTTCGACCGACAGGGTGCGGCCGGTCGGGTTCTGGAAGTTCGGCAGCGCGTACAGCAGGCGCGCGCCTTCGGCGACCGGCGCCAGCGACGAGGGCACCAGGCCGTGCTCGTCGGTCTGCACCGACTTGAATTCAGGACGGTAGACGGAAAACGCCTGCAGCGCGCCCAGGTAGCTCGGCGTCTCGACCAGCACGCGGCTGCCTTCGTCGATCAGTACCTTGCCCAAGAGGTCCAGCGCCTGCTGCGAGCCCGATACCATCAGCACCTGCTCCGGCACGATCCTGGCGCCGTTCACCGACAGCGAGTCGGCGATCCACTGGCGCAGCGGCATGTAGCCGTCGGTCGGGCCGTACTGCAGCGCGGTCTTGCCGGTGGTGGACAGCACCTTGTCGTAGGCGGCCTTCATCACGTCGACCGGGAAGGTCGCCGGCGACGGCAGGCCACCCGCGAACGAGATGATCTCGGGCTGCTGCGTGATCTTCAGGATCTCGCGGATGAAGGAGCTTTGCAGCTGGGCGGCACGCTCGGAAAAGCGCCACTGGATCGGGTTGGGGTTTTCGATTTTCATACGTCTCTCTCAGAGAAATTTGCGGGGCTGGCCCGGCTGGAACGAGCGCGCTTGTGGCGACTATCGGGAGGCCGCCGTGGCATGGCGGATGCGGCGCATGGCGCGGCGGCCTCGGGTCGGGCGGCGCCGGGTCAGGCACCGACCGCTAACAGGTTGAACGACCAGGTTAAACAACTTCCGCGATCAGTTCGATCTCGACGCAGGCGCCGCGTGGGATCTGGGCCACGCCGAAGGCGGAGCGGGCATGCTTGCCGGCTTCGCCGAACACTTCGCCCAGCAGCTCCGAGCAGCCGTTCGTGACCAGGTGCTGGTCGGTGTAGTCGGGCGTGGAATTGACCAGGCTCATGACCTTGACGATGCGTTTGACGTTGTTCAGGTCGCCGCCGCACGCTTCCTGCAGGGTGCCCATCAGGTCGATCGCGATGGCGCGCGCGGCCTGCTGACCCTCGGTCGTTTCGATGTCCTTGCCCAGCTGGCCGGCCCAGATGCTGCCGTCCGGCTTCTTGGCGATGTGGCCGGAGATGAACACCAGGTTGCCGGTGCGGACCCACATCACGTAAGCGGCGACGGGGGCGGCGGGCGGCGCCAGCGTGATATCGAGCGACTTCAGTTTTTCGTAGACGGACATGACTGATCTCAAGGTAAGTTGCTGTTTCAAAGACCGATATTGTACGACCTGGCGGCAGCGGTGCCCACATCTTGCCACCGAATTAACTGCGGGATTTCGGCGTTGCGCCAGCAAAAAATGGCAGTGAACGGGCTTACGACAGGGGCCTACGACAGCCGCCGGCGCACGGCGGTACGGCGTCCGACCGCTACCACCGCGATCACCGCCAGGGCGAACGCCACATGCGCCGCCCGCAGCGGTTCGCCCAGCACCAGCGCGGCGCCCAGCAGGGTCAGGAACGGCTGCACCAGCTGCACCTGGCCGACCCGCGCCACGCCGCCCAGCGCCATGCCGCGATACCAGAAGAAGAAGCCGAGGAACATCGAAAATACGCAGGTGTAGCCGAAGCCCAGCCAGGCCGGCAGCCGCGCGGCGGCCAGTGCCGCGCCGGCGTCCCATGCCTGCCACAAGGTCAGCGGCAGCGCGACGGGCAGCGCCAGCAGCAGGGCCCAGCTGATCACCTGCTGGCCGCCCAGCGTCTGCGCCAGGCGGCCGCCCTCGGCGTAACCGAAAGCGGCGGCCAGCACGGCGGCGAACAGCGCCAGGTCGGCCGCGTGCAGGCTGCCGCCGCTCTGGCGCAGCGCGAAGCCGACCACCAGGCTGGAACCCAGCAGCGCGCTGGCCCAGAACGCCGGCGACGGTCGCTCATGGCCGCGCAGCGCGGCAAACAGGGCGGTCGCCAGCGGCAGGATGCCGACCAGCACGGCGCCGTGCGCGGCGGGCAGGGTACGCATCGCCATGGACGTCAGCAGGGGAAAGCCGATCACGCAGCCGGCCGCCACGGCGGCCAGGCCCGGCAGCGCGGCCCGTGGCGGCAGCGGGGCGCGCTGCCAGCGCAGCCAGCCTGCGGCAAGCAGCGCGGCCACGACCGCACGTGCCATCGCGGCGAAAGTGGGGTCGAGATCGGCCACGGCCAGCCGCGTGAACGGCAAGGTCAGGCTGAAGATGGCGACGCCCAGCAGGCCGAGCAGCATGCCGGCGGTTTCCGGGCTGACGCGGGACGATGTGGTGGACAAGGTTTGCATGGGACTGGCGCTGGAGTGTGGACAGGAGTATCGTAGAACTTCTGGCCAGTACAGTGCCTATACACTTGCCCTGCTCACATCAATAACTGTAATGGACGCATGACCAATACACGGCTCCCCACCGTCCCTGCGCTCCCTGCCAGCCTGCTGGACCGGGACGCCGGCGAATCGCTGACGGACCAGATCGTGCGCACCGTTGCCGCCCGCATCGAGGAGCGGCTGCTGCGGCCCGGTGGGCGCATGCCGTCGATCCGCGCATTCGCGGCGGCGCATGGCGTATCCGCCTTTACCGTCGTCGCCGCCTACGACAAGCTGGTCGCGCGCGGCTACCTGGAATCGCGCCGCGGCGCCGGCTTCTTCGTTCGCACCCGCCCCGGCACGGTGCCCGCCGCGGCGCCGGCTGCCGTCGAGCCGGCCGAGCAGGGCCTGGACGTGGCCTGGCTGGTGCGCAATATGTTCCGCCAGCTGCCGCACCAGCAGATGCCCGGCACGGGCGTGCTGCCGGCCGAGTGGCTGGACGCGGCCGCCGTCGCGGGCGCGCTGCGCCACGTTACGCGGCGCCAGGATGACATCCTGCTGAACTACGGCGTGCCGCAGGGTTTCCTGCCGCTGCGCCAGCAGTTGCAGCTCAAGCTGGCGGAAGTGGAGATCGCCGCCGCGCCGGAGCAGATCGTGACGACGGCCGGCGTGACGCAGGCGCTGGACATGGTGGCGCGCGAGTTCACCCGCCCCGGCGACACCATCCTGGTCGACGATCCGGCCTGGTTCCTGATGTTCGCCTCGTTCGCGGCGTTGGGCGCGCGCGTGGTCGGCGTGCCGCGCCTGGCGGACGGGCCCGACCTGGCGCGCCTGGAGGAGCTGGCGGCGCTGCACCAGCCCAGGCTGTACGTGATCAATTCAGTACTGCACAACCCGACGTCGACGTCGCTGTCCGCCGCCAAGGCGTTCCAGGTGCTGCGCATCGCCGAGCGGCACGGCATCACGCTGGTCGAGGACGACATCTACTGCGACCTGCACCCGGGCCCCGCCGTGCAACCGGCCACGCGGCTGGCGGCGTTGGACCAGCTCAAGCACGTGATCTACCTGTCCGGCTTCTCGAAGACGATGGCGGCCAATCTGCGCGTGGGCTTCATCGCCGCGGCGCCGGAGGTGGCGCGGCGGCTGGCCGACCGCAAGATGCTGCAGACGCTGACCACGTCCGATATCGGCGAGCGGGTGGTGCACCGCATCCTGTGCGAGGGCAGCTACCGCAAGCACGCCGAGCGCATGCGTGCGCGGCTGGACGGGCTGCGCGCCCGCACGGTGCGCCAGCTCGAGCGCCTGGGCCTGGCGATCGACCTGGCGCCGCCGGCCGGCATGTTCGTCTGGGCCGATGCGGGGCGCGACACCAATGTGCTGGCCGAGCGCGCGATGGCGGCGGGCCTGCTGCTGGCGCCGGGCAGCCTGTTCTCGCCCAGCCAGCTGCCGTCGCGCTTCATGCGCCTGAACATCGCGGCCATGCAGGACGCGGCGGTGTGGCGCTTCCTCGAGCGGGAGCTGGGCTGACCCCTCGGGTCTACGAAATTTTGCCGAACCACTCTTGAAAGATAGAATGACAACCCGATATTCCGGCAATCCCTGAAACCCTGCTCAACAATATACTTGAGGTAGAAATGGCCGATAACAAAGAAACTTTGGGCTTCCAGGCGGAAGTGAAGCAACTCCTGCAGCTGATGATCCACTCGCTGTACTCGAACAAGGAAATTTTTCTCCGCGAGCTGATCTCCAACGCATCCGACGCCGCCGACAAGCTGCGCTTCGAGGCGATCAACAACGACGCCCTGTACGGCAACGACCACGAGCTGAAGATCAAGGTCAGCTTCGACAAGGCCGCCCGCACCATCACCATTTCGGACAACGGCATCGGCATGAGCCGCGACGAGGTCATCTCGCACCTCGGCACCATCGCCAAGTCCGGCACCAAGGAATTCTTCGGCAAGCTGTCCGGCGACCAGCAGAAGGACGCCGCGCTGATCGGCCAGTTCGGTGTGGGCTTCTACTCCGGCTTCATCGTGGCCGACAAGATCACCGTCGAGACGCGCCGGGCCGGCCTGCAGCCGGCGGACGCCGTGCGCTGGGAATCGACCGGCGAGGGCGACTACAGCGTCGAGGCCATCCAGAAGACCGACCGCGGCACCAGCATCATCCTGCACCTGCGCGAAGGCGAGGACGAACTGTTGTCGGCCTGGAAGCTGAAATCGATCATCCGCAAGTATTCCGACCACATCTCGCTGCCGATCCAGATGGCGAAAGAGGAGTGGGACGAAGAGAAGAAGGAGATGGTGACCAAGGAGGAACTGGAAACCATCAACCAGGCCAGCGCATTGTGGGCGCGCGCGAAGAGCGAGATCACGCCGGAACAGTACGAGGAGTTCTACAAGCACGTCTCGCACGACTTCGCCGCGCCGCTGACCTACACGCACAACCGCGTCGAGGGCCGCAGCGAATACACGCAGCTGCTGTACGTCCCGGCCAAGGCGCCGTTCGACCTGTGGGACCGCAACAAGCGCGGCGGCCTGAAGCTGTACGTCAAGCGCGTCTTCATCATGGACGACGCCGAGCAGCTGATGCCGACCTACCTGCGCTTCGTGAAGGGCGTGATCGACTCGGCCGACCTGCCGCTGAACGTGTCGCGCGAGATCCTGCAGGAGTCGCGTGACGTCAAGGCCATCCGCGAAGGCTCGACCAAGCGCGTCATCGGCATGCTGGAGGAACTGGCCAACGCCGAGGAGCAGGACAAGAAGGACAAGTACGCCACGTTCTGGACCGAGTTCGGCCAGGTGCTGAAGGAAGGCATCGGCGAGGACATGGCGAACAAGGACCGCCTGGCCAAGCTGCTGCGCTTCGCCTCGACCAACGCCGACTCGGCCGACCAGACGGTAGCGCTGGCCGACTACGTGGGCCGCATGAAGGAAGGCCAGGAGAAGATCTACTACGTGACCGCCGACAGCTACACGGCCGCCAAGAACAGCCCGCACCTGGAGATCTTCCGCAAGAAGGGCGTCGAGGTGCTGCTGCTGACGGACCGCGTGGACGAGTGGATGCTGTCGTTCCTGACCGAATTCGACGGCAAGGAACTGGTCTCCGTCGCCAAGGGCGGCCTGGACCTGGGCAAGCTGGAAGACGAGGCCGAGAAGAAGGAGCACGAGGAAACCGAGAACCAGTACAAGGATCTCGTGGCGAAGATGAAGGAAACGCTGGGCGAGAAGGCCAAGGACGTGCGCGTCACGTTCCGCCTGACCGACTCGCCGGCCTGCCTGGTGGCGGACGAGCACGAACTGTCCGGCAACCTGCTGCGCATGCTGAAGGCGGCCGGCCAGAACGCACCGGAATCGAAGCCCATCCTGGAGATCAACCCGAACCACCCGCTGGTCACCCGCCTGAAATACGAGAACGCGGAAGACGGCAAGTTCGCCGACTGGACGCACATCCTGTTCGACCAGGCCCTGCTGGCCGAAGGCGGCACCCTGACCGACCCGGCGGCGTTCGTCAAGCGCGTCAACGAGATGCTGCTGAAGTAATCCTGCATTGAGCTCTTCCGCAGCCTGATGACGGCCCGGTCGCGCAAGCGGCCGGGCCGTTGTGTTTTGGTCGGAGCTCGGCGGCGCATTGATCTGTAGTAATCTTGCCGTTATTTCCGGGCGGTATGCTGGCCTTCCTACGTCACAGGGGAGCGCCATGACTACCGTCCGCATCCGCCAGCTGGCCGCCGGCTGCCTGGCGCTGGGTTTGCTTGCCGCCAGCTGGCACGGCCTCGTGCCGGCCCAGGCCGCGCGCCTGCGCGCCGCGGCGCCGGCCATCGAACTGCCGCCCGACCCGGGCGATGCCGGCCGCGCCACCCTGGCCGGCATCGACAGCAACGCCAACGGCGTGCGCGACGACCTCGAACGCCACATCGCCCGGCATTTCGGCGACAGCGAGAAAGTGCTGCGCGCCGTGGCCAATGCCGTCATCGCCACCCAGCACGGCATCCTGGCCGGCGACGCGGACGAGTCCGCGGCAGCCCAGGCCATGCTCGTGCACGCAGGTGATTGCATGGGTGCGATCGCGCCCGAACTGGCGCCCTATGGCGACGCGCTGTGGCGCCTGCGCCCGCTGATCGACAATACCCCCGAACGCAAGCAGGCAATGGCCGCGCACATGGCGCGGGTGCTGCGCATGGATGTCGCCGTCACGGAGCAGCGCCGCTGGGACGAGCACTGTGACGCGCGAGTGGACGAGGTGGAGGCGTGGCGGCGCTGACGGTGGCGGCAAGGCCCGGGCGTGGCCGCTCCGGATGTGCCGCCACGACGAGACGGCGTGCCCTCAGCCGCGCCGCCGCCGCGCCAGCACCAGCACGAATGGCAGCCCCACGGCCAGCATGGCCAGCTCGCCCGGCTCGGGCACCGGCTGCAGGAAGCCGCGGATCTCGCCGCCCGGGGCGAACGAACTGTGGATGTTGAAGTAGGCCTGGCCGTTGTCCAAGGCGGCCAGCAGTGCCTGCTCCGCCCCGGCGATGCCGCCGTGCGAGTTGATGAAGCCGTTGTTCCACGTGCTGGCCAGGGAGGTGTCGAACACGTGGTGGTACGTGCCACTCCTGACGCCCGACGGGAAACCGCTGAGGGTCGGTGTGCTGGTAGCGGGGCCGGCGGTGCCTGCGCCGGGCAGCGCGGTACAGCAGTGGAGGTGGGCGTTCGTGCTGTCGCCAAGGAGGCCGGAGAACGTCACGTCGATCGTCAGCGTATGGGTGCCGATGTCGAAGCCGACCCTGGCGCTGCCGGTGGCGGTCGACGCATTCGGCGGGTCCTCGCTGGCGCCCGACAGTTGCGCCGTGTAGACATGGGCCGGGGCGATCTGGACGGTTGCGCCGGCGGTCAGGGCGGTCGACACCAGGGCCAGCGCCGTCAGTGCTTTCGGTAAGGTAGTCAGCATGGGAGTCTCCTTGCAAGGTAGAGATCCTGGTGCAAGCAAGCGGCGCGCCAGTGCTGGCGCCAGCAGGAAAATCAAGTACTTGCTGAGTTTTCCGCAAGGAACTGTAAGACCGCCCGACAGTGCGGCCCGCCAGCGGACTCGTTGCAACACCTGCGCGCCCGACCCGCGCACGGTTGAACACGTGCGCCCCGGCCTGGAAACGTATGAGATAGAATGCAATCTTGCTCTTTGTTCATAGTCTCGTGTCCACGCCTACAGAACCACCCAAGCGCCATGCAACACACCTGTTCCGTCCTCCTGATTGACGACGAAGCGCTGGCGCGGGACTACCTGCTGCACAGCCTGGAGTCGCACGCCGACATCACACTTTGCTATGACCACTGCGCCGACAAGGCGGTCGCCCTGGCGCTGGAGGTCGCGGCGACAGTTGTGCTGGTCGACCTGCGCATGCCGGGCACGGACGGCTTTGCCGTGATCCGCAGCCTGCGTGCCGATCCCCGTACCGAGAACCTGCCCATCGTGTTGCTGTCCTCCGAGCAGGACGCCGAGATCAAGGTGCAGGCCTTTGCGGCCGGCGCCAACGACTACCTGGTCAAGTGGCCCGACCCGCGCGAGCTGGTGGCGCGGGTGCGTTACCACAGCGGTGCCTGCGTGGCGCGGCGCCAGCGCGACGAGGCGTTCGCGTCGTTGGCGCGCAGCCAGGAGGAATTGCGCGTCAGCCAGGCGGCGCTGCACCAGGCGCAGAAAATGGAAGCGATCGGCCAGCTGACCGGCGGCGTGGCGCACGACTTCAACAACGTGCTGCAGATCATCGGCGGCAACCTGCAGCTGCTGAAGCTGATCGGCGGCGTCAACGACAATGCCCGTGCCCGCATCGACACGGCGCTGGCCGGCGTCGAGCGCGGCGCACGGCTGGCCGCCCACCTGCTGGCGTTCGCCCGCCGCCAGCCGCTGCAGGCGGTCGTCATCGATCCCTCCGTCGCGCTCACGGAAATGGAGGACATGCTGCGCCGCGTGCTGGGGCCGCAGGCGGAAATCGTCACCGATATCGGCCCGCGGCTGTGGAGCACGGCCGTCGATCCGAGCCAGCTGCACAACGTCATCCTCAACCTGGCCATCAACGCGCGCGACGCCATGCCGAACGGCGGCACGCTGACCCTGCGCGCCCGCAACGTGCCGCAGGGCTCGCCCCAGCTGGCCGAGGTGGGCGACGTCGACTACGTGATGATCGAAGTGGCCGATACCGGCAAAGGCATGCCGCCGGAAGTGCTGCAACGCGCGTTCGAGCCGTTCTTCACGACCAAGCCGACCGGCCAGGGTACGGGCCTGGGCCTGTCGATGGCGTACGGTTTCGTCAAGCAGTCGGGCGGCGAGATCCTCTTGAAGAGCAGCCCGGGCGAGGGCACCAGCGTGCGCATCTTCCTGCGCCGCAGCAGCCAGGCGCCGGCGCATGACGACGACGCGGCGGTGACGGCGCTGTTCGGCGGCGTCGAGACGATCCTGGTGGTGGAAGACGAGGAAGCGGTGCGCGATGCCACCGTCGGCCTGCTGTCCGCGCTCGGCTACCAGGTGCTGCAGGCACCGGACGCCGACCACGCCGCCCGCATGATCGAAGGCGGCGCCCATGTCGACCTGCTGTTCACGGACGTGATCATGCCCGGCAAGATGAGCAGCCTGGAGCTGGCCGACCTGCTGCGCCGGCGCCAGCCGGACGTGCAGATCCTGTTCACTTCCGGCTACGCCGAGGGCGTGCTGGCGCACGAGGGCAAGCTCGATCCTTCCGTCAGCTTGCTGCAGAAGCCCTACAACGCCGACGTGCTGAGCGCGCGCATCCGGCACCTGCTGCGGCGGCGCAAGGCGGCCTGACAGCGCCATACCCTACCTTCGGAGGGGTGTGAGGATTCGATAGATTTGTTGCATTATTTGCACGATAAAATCCGTGTGCCGCCCGTCATGCCGTCGCGACGGCTGGGGCGCACGATGCGCCAGAGAGCGACGGTCCCCGTACGTATCTTGAGGCCATCCCATGCAAAAGACCCGTATTGCCATGCTGCTGTCGCTCGCCATGAGCGCCGCCCACGCTACTCCCACCATCGTCAGCTTCGATGCCGATAACCTGAAGGTCGTCGACGGCCAGCCCGTCAAGCTGAGCTGGACAGTGTCCGACGCAACGATCGTGCGCCTGAACGGCCAGGTCGTTACCGGCAACAGCATTACCGTCACGCCGCTCGCCACCAGCGGCGCAAAGCTCGACTATCGCCTCGAAGCCACGAACGCCGACGCCAAGACGACCGACGTGCGTACCATCGCGCTGAGCCGCGGCACCGTGCTGGACAAGGGTTACATCCCGGAAGCCTACGCCCCCGGCTGCGTGCCACAGGCCGATACCGACTACATGGCCGCCCACAAATACCTGCGCATCGAGCCGCGCGACTGCACGACGGTGCGCACGGCAACGCCGCTGTTCACCTGGGCCCAGCTGGCGCTCACCTCGCAGCTCGCCGAAATGACCTTCACGCTGACGGGCCCTGGGGGCTACGAGTACAGCGTCACCACCAGGGAGCCACGCCTGGTGCTGCCCAAGCCGCTGGTGGAGCCGGGGCGCTATACATGGAAGGTGCAGGAGCGAACGAGCACCGGCGTCGTGCGCACGAGCCAGGACCGTACGTTCGACTTCAATGGCGCCGAGCTGCCCAACGTGGCGAGCGGCGCGCAGGTGCGTGCGAACGTCCTCGCCAAGCCCTGGCCGCGCATCCTGCCGCGCGATGCCAGCGGCAAGATCATGACGTGGAGCGCGATCGATGCCGCCCTGAAGGTCAGCGACCAGAAGGATTCCTATGCGGCCTATATGGCGAAGGCGGCCGGCTTCGCGACGCCGGTCGACATCCCCGAGCCGGCCGACAACAACGCCATCCATAACGTCTTGCTGCGCATCGAGACGCTGGCCACGGCCGGCCTTATCGCGAACAACGCCGGCTATCAACAGGAAGCGATCAACAGCCTGCTGAAGGTGGCAGCCTGGCGCACCGACAAGGAAGGGCCCACCACCGAATGGAAGCAGGACCAGTGGAACCGCGACGTGCTGCGCAGCCTGTCGCTGGGACTGGACATGCTGTATACGCGGATGACCCCTGCGCAACGCGACGTGATCATCAAGTGCATCAAGGCGCGGATGGACCCGCTGATGGCGAAGCTCGACAGCCTGTACCGCCTTCCCTACGACTCGCACCTGCTGACCGCCGCACTTTACGCTGTGGAAGTGATGATGCACACAACGGGGGCGGTCGGCAGCGCCGAGCGCTACGAGCCGGCGGGAACGGAGGGCCAGTTGCTGGCAAAGACCTGGAACACGGTGATCACCACCATCGGCACGTGGCGCGGCGGCAGCGACAGCGCCTTCGGCAACAGCACCGGCTACACCTGGATGGCGCTGAACAGCTACGCGCAACTGCTGGCCGACTACCAGCTGACGGCAGGCGTCGACATCAGCCACATCCAGGCGCTGGACAAGTTCGGTGACAACTTCTACGCGACAACACCGCGTATCCGCTCGCGGATCAGCGAAAGCAATCCTTTCGGTGGCACCCGCGCGCCGTTCGGTGACGGCTCGGAGCAGGGCGGCTATTACTACTCCTACGCCTGGCAGTCGTATGGTCTGTTCGCGCACGTGTCGCAGAATCCGGTGGACGAGTGGTACTACCGTGCCGGCATCGATGCCACCCGCACGCTGCCGCTGCGGATCTACCATTACCTGATGACGGCCAGCAAAGCCCGCGTGGCCCCGGCCGAGAATCCGCAACTGCCGTCCAGCTACCTGTTCGAGGATGCGGGCCAGGTCGCGATGCACACGAATACGTCCGATCCGCTCCGCTCCAGCCTGTATTTCCGCTCCAGCCGCCTGGGTTCGCTCAACCACAGCCACGCCGACAACAACAGCTTCGTGTTCGTGTCGAAGGGCCGCGACATCTTCGTTTCCGGCGGCGTGTACAAGAACTTCGACGACCTCACGGAGCAGCAGCTGCGCCGCGCCACCCGCTTCAAGAACGCGCTGACGTTCGACGCCGGCGAAGGCTACACGGACAGCGGTATCGGCCAGGCCGAGCGGGTACCCGATCCGACGGTGGCAGGCAACCCGGCCTTCTCCATGGTGGCCAACGCCAGGCTGGTGAATTTTTACGCACCCGAGACCAGCAACTGGTCCATCGCGACCGGGGACGCCACTGGCGCCTACCAGGGCGAAATCACGCCGGGTTCGCACACGTTCAAGCCACTCCTGAAGAATGCGGTGCGCACGGTGGCTTACAACCGGGCCGATCGCGTCGCGCTGATCTATGACTTCGCCAGCAGCGACATCAAGCGCCGCTGGCAGTTCAACTACCAGACGGTCGCCAAGCCGGAGGTCGATCCGGCCCAGCCGCGTCGCCTGAAGGTGGTCGCGGCGGATGCCAAGGTGTGCAGCTACTTCCACGGCTTCAATGGCGCGTACACGCAACCGGAAGACATGGCCACGCTGTATCCGGGCTACTTCAACCCGAACCAGCAGTTCCACACGGCGTACAAGACGACGGACCGCCACAATCAGATCGCCACGCTGACCGTGCTGACGGAGGACTGCGCGACCAACGTGCCAGTCTACGTAACGTACCTGACCAACACCAAGCTGCTGGTCCAGCGCGGCAAGTCCTGGCTGGTGTTCGACCAGCGCAACGTGCAGATCTCCGAGTAAGCCTGCCCGAGCCGCCGCTCGTGAACACGCGGCGGCTTTTTTTCAGCGCACTGCCTCCACTTTCACCAGCACCACGTCGTTGGCCCGCATCGGCACGGCCACCATGGCCTTGCCGGACGCGGGCACGCGCAGCGCCGAGCGCTTTGGCGCATCCGTCGTCGCCGCCTGCAGCTGCTTCAACTGGGCGCCGTTCAGCGTCTTCGGGCCACCCATCTCGATCCAGGCCGTATGGCCATCGTTGGCCTTGAAGCCGGTGCGGTGGACGGCGACCGTATACCGGCCCGGCTTCAGGCCGGACAGCTCGAGGCTGAGCGGCGCGCTGGCCCGCGCCGGCAGCACCGCCGTGTAGGTCGGGCGGTTGCTCTTGACCTGCACCGGCTGCTGGAAGTCCCAGGCCAGCACGCGCACGCCGTCGCCGGTGCGGGTGACGATGCTTTGCGCGTCCGTCGCAGGCAGTTGCGCGTCGCCCAGCTGGTTCAGGTATTTGTAGGCAAACCAGGCCGGCTTGCGGATGCCCTGCGGGTTCATCAGGCCGAAGCCGCCCTCGAACGGCGCCGTCGGTGGCCCGGGCTCCTCGAACAGGTCGCTGTAGGTCCAGTAGCTCATGCCTTGCACCAGGCCCGCGCTGGCCTTCAGCTTGGCCAGGATGTAGGACGCGCTGACGTAGGAGTCGTGCACCGGGTCGCGCGGCGTGTAGCTAGTGCTCCACTCCGTGAAATACAGCGGCAGGCCGGGACGGCTGGAAGCCTCGATCTCGGCGCGCACCTTGCGCACGTCGCCGACGATGGCGTCCGGGGAGGGCGACAGCCTGGTGTCCTCCTTGCCTTGTTCGTCCAGGAAGCCGCCGTCCACGCCGTAGGTATGCGTGGTGACGAAATCGACCGCCGCCTTGCTGGCGTCCGCATGGCGCAGGAACTCCGGCACCCACGCGGCACCGGCCGTGGACGGGCCGCCCACGCGCAGCGCCGGGTCGATCGCCTTGATGGTGCGCGCCGTCAGCGTGTACAGGTCGAAGTAGGCCTGCTGGTCGGCCTTCTCCCAGAAGCCATCCAGGTTCGGTTCGTTCCACACCTCGAAGAACCAGGTGCGCACTTCCCTTTCGCCATAGCGCTCGCGCAGGTGGCGCACGAACGCGTCCACCAGGGCGGCCCACTTGGCCGGCACCGGATGCGACGTATTGCCCTTCCAGTAGAAGATCGCCGCATCGGAGCTTTTCATCGCCAGCGGCGTGAAGCCCAGTTCGACGAAGGGCTTGATGCCGATGGCCAGCATGCGGTCGTACAGGTAGTCGATCTTCGTCCAGTCGTACACGGGTTGGCCGTCCACCTCGCGGTAGGTGCCCAGCACGTCGTGGAAGATGGCGTGGAAGCGCAGGTAGCGAAAGCCCAGCTCGTCGCGCGCGAGTTTCAGCTGGGCCAGGCTGTCGGCGCGGATCAGGGTGCCGGGGTAGTCGGCGCCGACCGACAGGTCGGTGTAGCGATCGCGCGGCGTGGTCGGTGCCGCGGCATCGATGGCGATCTGGCGCGGCGCGGCTTGGGCGCTCGCCGCCAGCAGCAGGCAGGCGGCGAGCAGGGTGCGGCTGGGCATGACGGTTCCCCATGAGGTGGCGAGCCGCTATCGTCGCGCATGGGGGAGGGGGCGGCAATTGCGAAAATCACCGACAAGCCAACAATATTTCAGGGGTAGGGTCTGCCGGGTCGCCGGACCGCCCCGCAGGGGACTGACCCTGGTTTTTATCCGCGGCTGACTATCCGAGCAAGCTTATGACCGTGGTCCGCCCAGGCCGCGGAATAAAACCGGGGACAGTCCCAAAGGGACAGTCCCCAAGCGCCGTTAATTCTGCGGGCGTACGTAACGCTGCGACCCTGGTGGCGGCTCGTTCAGCACGGCCCAGAAGATGCCCAGGTCGGAAATGGCGCGCACGAATTCCTTGAAGTCGACCGGCTTGACGACGTAGGCGTTGACGTTCAGCTCGTAACTGCGGATCAGGTCCTGCTCCTCGCGCGAGGACGTCAGCATCACGACCGGCAGGCTGCGCAGCCCGTCGGCGCCGCGGATTTCGCGCAGCACTTCCAGGCCGTCCACCTTGGGCAGCTTCAGGTCCAGCAGCACGACGGCTGGATTACCCTTCTGCCGGGTAGCGTACTCGCCGCGGCTGTACAGGTAGTCGAGCGCTTCGGCGCCGTCGCGCACGACAATCACCTCGTTGGCAAGCTGGCTTTTCTCCAGCGCGATCAGGGTCAGTTCGAGGTCGTGAGGATTGTCTTCGACGAGGAGGATAGGCTTCAACATGCTATGCGGACGGTAAGGTATTCGGAATCGTAAAGGTGAATGTCGCGCCGTGGCCGCCACTGGAGGTGGCCGACACGCGGCCGCCATGGCGTTCGACGATGCGGCGCACGTTGGCCAGACCGATGCCCGTGCCCTGGAAATCCTCCATCCGGTGCAGGCGCTGGAACACGCCGAACAGCTTGTGCACATAGTCCATGTTGAAACCGACGCCGTTGTCGCTGACATCGAACACGGTTTCGGTGCCATCGCGCCGGCCGTCGACGCGGATGATGGCAGGGTCGCGCTGGCTGGTGAATTTTACGGCGTTCGACAGCAGATTATACAACGCTAGCTGGATGAAAGTCGGGTCAGCGACAATCTCCGGCAGGTCGCCCACGTGCCATTGCACGTGGCGGCCCTGCGTGTCGAGCGTCAGCTTGTCGACGCAGGACCGCACCAGCTCGTTCATATTGACGCGCACGGGCCGCAGCGAGGCCCGGCCCATCTGCGAGAAGCTGAGCAGGTCGTCCACCAGCTTGCCGGCCAGCCGGGCCGATTCCTTGATGTTCTTCAGGAAGCGCTGGCGCTTGTCGAGCGTGTCGTTGCCGGCCGCTTCCAGCAGCAGGTCGGAGAAGCCGACGATGTGGCGCAGCGGCGCGCGCAGGTCGTGCGACACCGAGTACGAGAACGCCTCCAGTTCCTTGTTGGCGCGGCCCAGCTCCTCGGCCAGTTCCGCCATCTGCTCGGCGCGCTCCAGGGCAATGCCCAGCAGGGCCGTGCGGAACTCCAGCGCCATCTCGATCTCGCCCGGGTGCCATGGGGCGCTGCGGCCGTGGATCGTCTCGCGCCAGGTGGCGAAGCTGGTGCGCGGCGACAGCTGCCGTGGCGCGTCCGGCGGCGCTTCCTTGGCGTGCGGGTTGCCGGCCCAGTCCACCGTGTGCACGAACTCGGGCCGGAACCACAACAGGTAATGCTTGTGGATGCGCGAGATCGGCATCGCCAGCAGGCCGCTGGCGCAGTGCAGGAAGGCGCCGGCGGGCAGGTAGTGCTCGACCAGGCGGTCGGTGTGGTACAGGTCGCCATGGGTGTGCTGGTCCAGCCAGCCGATCAGCGCGCGCACCTGGCTTTCATCGGGCGTATCGCCATAGCGCAGGATGCGATCGTCGACCGCGACGGCGGCACCGCCGGCGCGGGCGAACTGCAGCAGCTCGGGAAACACGCTGCCCATGTTCTCGATGAAGTCGGCGCCCTGGGTCAGCCCGGCCAGCACCGACACCATCACGCGCCGCACCTCCAGGCGGAACTGCAGCTCGTCGGCATCCTCGCGGCTGGTGATGCGCAGCGCCAGGATCTGGCCCAGCTGTTCGCAGGCGGTGCGCTTGTCGAACGGGATGTGGCAGGCCGCCGCGTTGTGGCACGAGATCAGGCCCCACAGCCGGCCCTTGACCATCAGCGAGACGGACATCGACGCCAGCGTGCCCATATTGCGCATGTATTGCAGGTGGATCGGCGAGACGCTGCGCAGCGCGGCGAACGAGAGGTCGTTGGGTGCCCCCGTCAGCGGATTGACCGGCGGGACCAGCCGCGCCGGCGTGTAGTTGGCGTCGCTGATCAGGCGGATGCGGTTGGCGGCGTACAGCTCGCGCGCCTGCTTCGGAATGTCGCTGGCCGGGAAACGCTGGCCCAGGTAGGACGGCAGCGAGCCGTCGTTGCTCTCGGCCAGCACGTGGCCATGGCCTTCCTCGTCGAACTTGTACACCAGCACCCGGCCGAAGCCGGTGACGGTGCGGATCTCGTCGGCGGCCGTGCGGCTCATTTGCTCGATCGTATCGCTGTCGTTCAGTTGCTGCAGGAAGTCACCCACCAGCGGGTACAGGTGGCGGAAGTCGGCCGCACCGGCCCGCGTCATCGCCTCGAACTCCAGCATCAGCAGGGTATCGTAGCGGTGCGCCAGCACGTCGAAGCAGCAGTGGTCCTTCTCGCTGAGACGGATCGTGGCGGCAAAGCTGGGGCGCTCGCGCACGCGCTCGTCCTGCAGCTCCGGCTGCAGGGCGGCCGCGGCGGGTGCGCCGATGGCATCGGCCAGCGTGCCGCCCAGTACCGCCGCGGGCGGCTTGCCCAGATGCTGCACCAGGTTGTCGCTGGCCTGCACGACGCGACCAGTCGCGTCCAGCGCCAGCACGAAGCCGTGCGGCTGGATGCTGCCTGGCGTGCGGATCGGTTCCTGTTCGCAGCTGGAGAGGTCGAACGTCGGGTTGACCTGTGGTGTCGAACTTGTCATGGACAGAATTCTACCGGCAAACGCGGCCGAGTGGCGGCCGGGGGTGGCGTTCAGCGCACGCTTTGCACCAGGAACGAGCCCTGGCCGCAGCTTTTCGCGGCGCGTTTCGATTCGTCCGGCGCGCAGGTGCGGGAGTGGCCGTCCTTGTCGTAGCAGGCGCGGATCTCGCGCAGGAAGCGGCCGGCGCCGGTGCAGAACGGCAGCACCGATTCGTCGGCCAGCGCCGGATTGGCCTTGCGGAACTCTTCCTTGAACGCGGCGGCCGTCACGCGCACCGGCTGGGCCGGCTTGCGGTAGGGCGCCGGGATCGCCAGGCTGTCCTTCAGCCGGGCCGACAGGGCGAGGTAGTCTTCCGCCGGCAGGCCGGAGCAGGTGCCGTGCTTCGACCACTCATGGCCGATCAGCTTGGGCGACGGGTAGATCTTTTCGTATTTCGCCCGGGCCGCTTCGGGCAGCGGCTCGTCCGAGCAGTTCTGCGGGTAGCCTTTTTCGAATTGCGGCCACAGGCCGTGCAGCACGAAGCCCAGCTGGCGGCCGGTGGCGCATTGCTGCTGGTCGCGCCCGCCGTTGCCGGCGCAGTACTGCGGCGACCAGCTCAGGGCCAGCGCGTAATAGTCGAACTTGCCGGGCTCCGAGCCCTGGGCCTTGCGGCTGCGCGCCTCGGCGCTGCCGCACAGCAGGGCGGCGGCCAGCGCGGGCAGCAGGACCAGCGTCCTGGTCTTGTGGGTGAAATTCATGTCGGCATCCTGTCGGAAAGGGTGCCGTGATTATATATAAAGTGACCCCGGTGCCTACAAGGCCGTCCGTAACGCGAACAGCTCCGGGAACAGCACCACGTCCAGCATCTTCTTCAGGTAGCTGACGCCGGCCGTGCCGCCGGTGCCCGTCTTGAAGCCGATCACGCGCTCGACGGTCGTGACGTGGCGGAAGCGCCAGAAGCGGAACGCCGTCTCCAGGTCCACCAGCTTTTCGGCCAGCTCGTACAGCGCCCAGTAGCGCTCGGGTTCGCGATAGACCGCCAGCCAGGCTTGCTTGACGGAGTCGTCGGCCACCGTCGGCAGGGTCGGGTCGACGTCCAGCCGTGCCTGCGAGACCGGCAGGCCGTGCCGGGCCAGCACGCGGATCGCCTCGTCGTAGACGGATGGTTCGTGCAGCGCGCGCTGCAGGATTCCATGCGCTTCCGGCCGCGTCTCGTGCACCTTCAGCAAGTTGGCATTCTTGTTGCCGAGCACAAATTCGATCTCGCGGTACTGGTGCGACTGGAAGCCGGAGGAGGCGCCCAGGTAGGGCCGGATGGCCGTGTACTCCGGCGGCGTCAGCGTCGCCAGCACGTCCCACGCGTGCACCAGCTGGTCCATGATGCGGGCCACCCGCGCCAGCATCTTGAAGGCGGGCGGCAGGTCGTCGCTTCGCAGGTGCGCCTGCACGGCATGCATCTCGTGCAGCATCAGCTTCATCCACAGCTCGCTGGTCTGGTGCTGGACGATGAACAGCATCTCGTTGTGGTTCGGCGACAGCGGATGCTGGGCATTCAGGATCTGCTCCAGGCCCAGGTAGTCGCCGTAGCTCATGGATTTGGAAAAATCCAGCTGGGCGCCGTGCCATTCGGCGGGTTTGGTCGTTTCGGTCATCGTCGGCTTTCAGGTCACGGCGCCACGGGCCGCTGTCACATCGTACGCCTGGTCGTCCAGGATCTGCTGCAGGATCGTCACCGCGTCCCACACGTCGGTAAAGCTCGTGTACAAGGGCGTGAAGCCGAAACGCATGATTTCCGGCTCGCGGTAGTCGCCGATCACGCCGCGCTCGATCAGCGCCTGCATCACAGCGTAGCCGTGCGGATGGGTGAAGCTGACCTGGCTGCCGCGGCGCGCGTGCTCGCGCGGCGTCACCAGCCCGAGCGGATGCCTGCCGCAGCGCGACTCGACCAGCTCGATGAACAGGTCCGTCAGCGCCAGCGACTTGGCGCGCAGCGCCGCCATGTCGGTCTCGGCAAACACGTCCAGCCCGCACTCGACCAGTGCCAGCGAGACGATCGGCTGGGTGCCGCACAGCGCGCGGCCGATGCCTTCGGTCGGGGCGAAGGCGCTGGCCATCGCGAACGGCGCCGCATGGCCCCACCAGCCGGACAGGGGCTGCACGAAGTGGTGCTGGTGGCGCCGCGGCACCCAGATGAAGGCGGGCGCGCCCGGGCCGCCGTTCAGGTACTTGTAGGTGCAGCCGACGGCGAAGTCGGCGCCGTCGCGGTGCAGCGCGACCGGCACCGCACCGGCCGAGTGGGCCAGGTCCCAGACCGTCAGCGCGCCACGTGCGCGCGCCATGGCGGAAATAGCGCCCATGTCGTGCTGGCGGCCGGTGCGGTAATTCACGTGCGTCAGCATCAGCACGGCGGTGTCGTCGTCCACGGCCGCGTCGATCGCGTCCGGGTCGTCCACCAGCCGCACTTCGTAGCCGCGGTCCAGCCAGCCTGCCAGGCCTTCGGCCATATAGATATCGGTAGGGAAGTTGTTGCGCTCGGTGACGATGACCTTGCGCCCGGCATGCGGGCGCTGCAGGTGCAGCGCGGCGGCCAGGGCCTTGAACAAGTTGACGGACGTGGTATCGGTCACAACCACTTCGCCGGCCTCGGCGCCGATCAGCGGTGCCAGCCGGTCGCCCAGCCGTTTCGGCAGGTCGAACCAGCCGGCCGTGTTCCAGCTCTTGATCAGGTCATTGCCCCATTCCTGGGCAATGACTGCGCTGGCGCGCGCCAGCGCCGCCTTGGGACGGGCGCCCAGCGAGTTGCCATCGAGATAAATTACACCTGGCGGCAGGTCGAAGCGGGCGCGCAGCGGCGCCAGCGGGTCCTGCGCGTCGCGCGCCAGGCAGTCGTTGCGGGTTGTCGTCATGGCATCACCCCTGTAAAAAAGCTTGAAGCTTCAAATGAAAGCGCGAGTGTAGCATGGGAAAGATGCTACTCAGGCAATGCCAGCGCTGGCTGCCGCCGCTGTCGGTGCCCCGCAAACCCGCATGGATGCTGGGTTGCGGAAGAATTTGAAGTTTTTTCAAAAATTTTTGCGAAAAACCCTAAAGTTCGCCGCGACCCTGCCGTTACCAGTTCCAGATGGGCGGGAAAGGGTCTTCTGTTCGGGGCTTAGACCGCAGCGAAAAAAACTTAAAATTTTTTGCTGAGAACCCTAAAGTTCTGCTCAGCCGTGTCGTTACCCTGTTCAGATGTGGCGAATTTGCCGCACTGAAACAACGGATTCGCGAGAATTTATCGTTCCGACGGGCACTATTTTCCGTCGGGATACACCGCCCGCAAAGCCGCGCCAACACTGGCGCGGCCCTATGATCGCCCTGCGTTTGTCAGACAAACGCCGACAGGGCCGTCCTGCCGTTCCCCTACCCGAAATACAGAAGTCATCCTCTTCTCGGCCATCATGCCGTGCGGCACTATGTGTCTCAACGGAAACGCAAACGCGTTCAAACAGACTAACCCGAGGAGATTCACATGACCGCAAACGACATGATGGCTGAAATCCGCGATGCCAACCTGAGCTACCTGATGCTGGCTCAACAGATGATCCGCGCCGACAAGGTCACCGCCATCTTCCGTCTGGGTATCTCGGCCGATATCGCCGACCTGATCGAAGGCATGAGCAACGCCCAGATCCTGAAGCTGGCAGGCGGCAACATGATGCTGGCCCGCTTCCGCTTCGACGACAGCGCCATCCTGGGCATGCTGACGAACCACACGAAAGAGCGCTCGCTGGCGCAATCGCACGCCGCGATCCTGATGGCCGGACAGGGCGTCGAGGAAATCGCTTAAGCGGTATAGTAATTCGCACGTTCTGGACTCCGGGAGCCGATGATGAGCAAGAAAAGTGTCGTGAGCGAAGCGCAGGAAATCCAGCTGGCCATCGAGCTGATCAACCTGGGTGCCCGCCTGCAACTGCTGGAATCGGAAGTGTCGCTGTCGCGCGAGCGCCTGCTGAAGCTGTACAAGGAGCTGAAGGGTGTGTCGCCGCCGAAGGGCATGCTGCCGTTTTCCACCGACTGGTTCCTGACGTGGCAGCCGAACATCCATAGTTCGCTGTTCATCAATATCCACAACTTCCTCGTCGAGCACGCGGGCGCTTCCGGCATCCAGGCCGTCATGAAGGCCTACAAGCTGTACCTGGAACAAATGCCGCCCGCGCCGGGCGAAGAGCCGCTGCTGTCGCTGACGCGCGCCTGGACCCTCGTGCGCTTTTTCTCCAGCAATATGCTGGAACTGAAGTCCTGCAGCAAATGCCAGGGCAAGTTCATCGTCAACGGCATGGACCTGAACGGCGATTACCAGTGCGGCCTGTGCCACATGCCTTCGCGCGCCGGCAAGACCCGCAAGGCCAAAGACGAAGCCGCCGCCTGAACTTGGCACCCCGATACCATCACGCAAGCCGGGCCGGCCGATGACGCCGCCCCGGCTTTTGTCTTTTATGCATGCCGCGTTGCGCCCGCCGGCCGTGCGTGCGCTGCTCATCCAGGTCGCGGCGTTGCTGCCGTGCGCGCTGCTGGCGTTGCTGGCCGAGGCGCTGGGGCATGGCCTGACCTTGTTCCAGGCCGTGCTGCTGCAGGGCGGGCTGGCCTGCGCGCTGACGTGGAAGCTGGGCCTGGCGCCCTGGTGGCGCCTGATCCAGTTGCTGTTCCCGCTGGCGCTGATGGTGACCAGCGCGCTGGGCCTGCCGCCGCTCGTCTACCTGCTCGTCTTCATCGTGCTGCTGGGCTGGTACTGGTCCACCTTCCGTACCCAGGTGCCGTATTTCCCGTCCAGCCAGCCCGTATGGGAAGCCGTGGCGGCGCAGCTGCCGCGGCAGCCGGGGCTGCGCGTCATCGACGTCGGCAGCGGCCTGGGCGGCATGACCTTGCACCTGGCCCGGCTGCGGCCCGATATCGCGTGCACCGGCATCGAACTGGCGCCGCTGCCCTGGTTATATTCGTTCCTGCGCGCCCGATTCACCGGATCGCGCGCGTGCTTTATCCGGGGCGATTATGAAAAGCTCCACTTCGGCGACTATGACGTGGTATTCGCCTACCTGTCACCAGCGGTAATGAATGCCTTATATACAAAGGCTCGCCGTGAAATGAAAGTTGGCAGTCTGTTAGTAAGTTATGAGTTCGCCATACCGCCTTATATTCCCGACAAGACCATATTCACCACAGAGGGCGCGCCTCCTCTGTATGTATGGCGTTTTTAGGCCTGTTTCACTTGCCCGGCAGGCGATCTCACGCTATTGTAGTTCCTTGTGGAATTTATTTCGGTACGGCATTTTTTGTTGAAGGGTGATGCGTGTTAGTCATTATCGGTTACGTTGTCACGACGCTCTGCGTTTTCGGCGGCTTCGCGCTGGCCGGCGGGCACCTGGCCGCGCTGTTCCAGCCGCTGGAACTGCTGATGATCGGCGGCGGCGCGCTGGGCGCGTTCTTCGTTGGCAATAACGGCAAGGCCATCAAGGCGACCCTGGCCGCCTTGCCGACGCTGCTGAAAGGCTCGCGCTACACCAAGGAACTGTACATGGAGCTGCTGTCGCTGCTGTTCGACATCCTCTCCAAGGTTCGCAAGGAAGGCCTGATGTCGATCGAGGGCGATATCGAATCGCCGGCGGAGAGCCCGCTGTTCTCGAAGTATCCGACCGTGCTGGAAGACCATCACATCGTCGAATTCATGACCGACTACCTGCGCCTGATGGTGTCGGGCAATATGGACGCGTTCCAGATCGAGAACCTGATGGACAACGAACTGGAAACCCACCACCATGAAGGCGCCGTGCCGGCCCATGTGATCGCCAAGCTGGGCGACGGCCTGCCTGCGTTCGGTATCGTCGCCGCGGTGATGGGCGTGGTGCACACGATGGAATCGGTGGGGCTGCCGCCCTCCGAGCTGGGCATGCTGATCGCGCACGCGCTGGTCGGTACGTTCCTGGGCATCCTGCTGGCCTATGGTTTCGTCGGCCCTCTGTCGAGCCTGCTGGAACAGAAGCTGGAAGAATCGAGCAAGATGTTCCAATGCGTAAAGGTGACGCTGTTGGCCAGCCTGAACGGCTACGCGCCGGCCCTGGCCGTGGAATTCGGCCGCAAGGTGCTGTACTCGACCGAGCGCCCGACGTTCGCCGAGCTGGAAGACCACATCAAGAAGGCCAAGTCGAAGTAATGGCAAAGGGGCGGCATCATGGATGACGGCGCCAAGCCGATTATCGTCAAGCGCATCAAGAAGTACGCGGGCGGCCACCATGGCGGCGCGTGGAAGATCGCCTATGCCGACTTCGTGACGGCGATGATGGCGTTCTTCCTGCTGATGTGGCTGCTGGGCTCGACCAGCAAGGGCGACCTGAACGGTATTTCCGAATTCTTCAAGACGCCGCTGAAGGTAGCGATGCAGGGCGGTTCCGGCAGCGGCGACAGCTCGTCCATCATCAAGGGCGGCGGCAAGGACCTGTCCCGGCAGGACGGCCAGGTCAACGCGGGCGGCACGGACACGGCCAAGAAGTCGTTCAACCTGTCGGCCATGAAGGCCGCGCTGGAAAAGGAAGAGACGCAGCGCCTGCAGACGTTGAAGGAACGCATCCAGAGCAAGATCGAGAGCTCGGCCGCGCTGCAGAAATTCAAGGACCAGCTGCTGCTGGACTTCACCAGCGAAGGCCTGCGCATCCAGATCGTGGACGAGCAGAACCGGCCGATGTTCCCGGCCGGTAAAGCCGAGCTGCAGCAATACACGCGCGATATCCTGGAAGAGATCGCGCCGGTGCTAAACGACGTGCCGAACCGCATCGGTCTTACCGGCCACACGGATTCGACGCCATATTTCAGCGAGACGGGCTACAGTAACTGGGAACTGTCCGCCGACCGCGCCAACGCCTCGCGCCGCGCGCTGGTGCAGGGCGGCATGCAGGACAGCAAGATCATCCGGGTGGTGGGGCTGGCCTCGGCCGCGCACCTGGACCGCAAGGATCCGTTCAATCCGATCAACCGGCGCATCAGCATCATCGTGATGAACAAGAAGACGGAAGAGAACCTGATGCGCGACGCCGGCAGGCTGGAAGTCGGCACGGATACGGAAGCGACGCGCGCAGCGGCCGCCCAGGCGGCCGGCGCCGCGGCGAAATAAAGCACCCAAGACGAGATGGTTATGAACAGAAAAAAAATCCTCGGCTCCCACGTCAAGCGCATGCTGTCGGGCGTGTCGGATCACGGCAAGAAGCACCTGAGCGAGGTGGAGACCGACCTGCTGCAGACCAACCTGCTGCTGGAGGAAGCGATCGAAAAGCTGTCGCGCAACTTCATGGCGATCCACGACGCCGTGAACGCGCAGCAGACCACGATCCGCCTGCTGCTGGACGGCGGCACGCCGTCGGCCGAGGACAAGGCCAAGCTGGAAGCGATGAACGAACAGGTCAGCACCTACGTCAACGCGGCCATTACCAGCATGCAGTTCCAGGACATGACGAGCCAGCTGATCGACCGTACCCTGAAGCGCGTGACGGGCCTGCGCGAATTCCTTGCCACGCTCGGCACCTATGGCGCCGAGATGGACCCGGAAAGCGACAACGACGCGATCGTCGACCTGCTCGGCAAGGTCAGCATGGCGCTGGCGATCCAGAGCCTGGAGCTGCGCAGCGTGCTGCGCAAGGCGGTCAGCCAGAAGCACCTGGAAAGCGGCGATATCGAGCTGTGTATAAGAGACAGGTTCTGAGCTCCGCCACGTAATCAACCAAACACAGTGGGCCACGAGTGCCCGAACTCTTTTAAGTGAGATAAAAAAAATGGCTAAAACGATTCTTGCAGTTGACGATTCCAGCTCCCTGCGCCAGATGGTGGCGTTCAGCCTGAAGGCCGCCGGCTACCAGGTCGTGGAAGCGGTCGACGGCCAGGATGGCCTGGAAAAGGCCAAGCTGCAGACTGTGGACCTGGTGCTGACCGACCAGAACATGCCGAAGATGGACGGCCTGCAGCTGATCGCGCACCTGCGCGAACTGCCGGCTTACGCCAAGACGCCGATCCTGATGCTGACCACCGAGTCGTCCGACGAGATGAAGGCCAAGGGCCGCGCCGCCGGCGCCAACGGCTGGCTGGTCAAGCCGTTCGACCCGCAACGCCTGATCGAAGTCGTCAAGAAGGTGATCGGCTGATCATGTGCTCCCCGAGCTTATTTGACGGAGTCTTGCCATGACCATCGACATAAGCCAGTTCTTCCAGGTCTTCTTCGACGAGGCCGAGGAGCTGCTGGCTGAAATGGAAAGGCTGCTGCTCGCCGTCGATGTCAGCGCGCCCACGGAGGAGGATCTGAACGCGATCTTCCGCACCGCGCACTCCGTCAAGGGGGGCGCGGGAACGTTCGGCCTGTCCGACATGACGGAGGTGACGCACATCCTCGAGACGCTGCTGGACCGCATCCGCAAGGGCGAGATGGCGCTCACCGGCGAGCACGTGGACGCCTTCCTGGCGGCCAAGGACGCGCTCAAGATGCAGCTGGACGGCCACCGCCTCGGCACGGCCGTGGACCAGGATGCCGTGGGCGACGTGCGCATGATGCTGCAGCACCTGGCGCAGGACGTGCCGCTGGCGGCGATCGCCCACGTGGCGCCGGCGTTCCAGACGGCGGCGGTGGAAGAGGAGACGGTCGATCACAGCGGCGGGCGCCGCTATCGTCTCGAACTGCCGAAGATGGCGCACCGCGAGGTCACGGCGCTGGCCGCCGAACTGGGCCTGTTGGCGCACGTCACCGTCACGCCGCTCGACAACGAGCGCAACGCGATGGTCGTCACCACGCACGAAAGCCTGGACGACATCATCGCCATCTGCTCGTTCGTGCTGAACACGGAAGAGATGACGGTGACCGAACTGCCCGTGCTGACGCCGGAGCAGGCGGCGCTGGAGCAGGCCGAACGCAGCAAGGTCGAGGACGACCTGGGCTACGGCTTCTTCGACCCGCTGCCGAAATCGGAAGTGGGCAAGACCGCCAGCACCTCCGGCACCACCGCCGAAGGGCAGGGCTATGGCTTCTTCCAGCCGCTCGACGAGATCCGCGCGCAGGCGCAATCCGGCGCGGACGATGCGCGCGGCTACGGTTTCTTCCAGCCGGTCGAGCAGATCCGCGCCGCCGCGGGCATCAAGGATGCGCCGCCGGCCGAGAAGGCCGAGGAAGAAAAAAGCCGGCCCGCAAGGATGAAAAGGTCGCGGCAGCGCCGGCGCACGGCGCCGAGTCGTCGTCGATCCGCGTGTCGATCGAAAAGGTCGACCAGCTGATCAACCTGGTGGGCGAGCTGGTGATCACGCAGGCGATGATCGAGCAGCGCGTCGACACGCTGGACCCGATGGTGCACCAGCGCCTGCTGGCCTCGGTCAGCCAGCTCACCCGCAACACCCGCGACCTACAGGAAGCGGTGATGTCGATCCGCATGATGCCGATGGACTTCGTGTTCTCGCGCTTCCCGCGCATGGTGCGCGACCTGGCCACGAAGCTGGGCAAGAAGGTCGACTTCATCACCAACGGCGCCGCGACGGAACTGGACAAGGGCCTGATCGAGCGCATCGTCGATCCGCTGACGCACCTGGTGCGCAACAGCATCGACCATGGTATCGAGATGCCGGAAGCGCGCCGCGCGGCGGGCAAGACCGATGCGGGCCGGCTGTTCCTGTCGGCCACGCACCAGGGCGGCAACATCATCATCGAGGTGTCGGACGATGGCGCGGGCCTGAACCGCGAGAAGATCCTGGCCAAGGCCAAGCAGAACGGCCTGCCGGTATCGGACAACATGCCCGATGCCGACGTGTGGCAGCTGATCTTCGCGCCGGGCTTCTCGACGGCCGAGCAGGTCACGGACGTGTCGGGCCGCGGCGTCGGCATGGACGTGGTCAAGCGCAACATCACGGCGCTGGGCGGCTCGGTGGACATCCGCTCGGCCAAGGGCTTCGGCACGACGATGTCGATCTCGCTGCCGCTGACCCTGGCGATCCTGGACGGCATGTCGATCCGGGTTGGCGAGGAGGTCTACATCCTGCCGCTGGGCTTCGTCATCGAATCGATGCAGCCGGCGCCGGAAGACGTCAAGGAAATCACCGGCAAGGGCCGCGTGGTCAAGGTACGCGGCGAATACCTGCCCCTGATCCCGCTGTACCAGATGTTCGACATCGTGCCGCGCTACACCGACCCGTCCGAGGGCATCCTGGTGATCCTGGAAACCGAGGGGCGCAAGGCCTGCCTGTTCGTCGACGAACTGGTGGGGCAGCAGCAGGTGGTCGTGAAGAACCTGGAATCGAATTACAGAAAAGTTGCAGGCATCAGCGGCGCCACCATCCTGGGCGATGGCGGCGTGTCCCTGATCCTGGACGTCGCGGCGCTGATCCGGTCCTCGCGCCAGCTGGCCGACGACCCCATTACCAATACGCTTAGCTAAACAAGGAAAGACCATGGCAGACGCAAACAATGCCGACATCGCAGGCCACGAGTTCCTGGCCTTCAAACTGGGTTCGGAAGAATACGGCATCGACATCCTGAAAGTGCAGGAGATCCGCGGCTACGAAGCGGTGACCCGCATCGCCAACGCGCCGGAATTCATCAAGGGCGTGATCAACCTGCGCGGCATCATCATCCCGGTGGTCGACATGCGCATCAAGTTCCGCCTGGGCGAGCCGGTGTACGACCAGTTCACCGTCGTCATCATCCTGAACATCAACGGCCGCGTGGTCGGCATGGTGGTGGACAGCGTGTCCGACGTGACCACGCTGGAACCGGACCAGATCAAGCCGGCGCCGGAAATGGGCACCGCGTTCTCGTCCGAATACATGATCGGCCTGGGCACGATCGACGAACGCATGCTGATCCTGGTCGACATCAACAAGCTGATGTCGTCGCCGGAGATGGGCCTGATCGAACAGATGGCGGCCTGACCGGAGGACGACTCCGGGACTGTCCCGGAATTGTCCGATCGGGCAAGTCCGGGGGCACGCGCCTCATTGCAGGGATTACCGCCCAAAAAACGCGGTGCAGCAGACCAAATTTTTTTGTATTAACAGGGGCATGCGCCTCGCAGAAGGCGAGCCGTAGCTTCATCAATCACAGGGTAGGGGACTCAAATGAGTGTTCGCAATTACAAAATCGGTACAAGACTAGGCTTCGGGTTCGGCATCATCCTGCTGATCCTGGTGGCGCTGGTACTGTCGTCCAACAGTCTCAACATGCGCAACAAGGCGCAGTTGATGGAAGGCCTGGAACTGACCAGCGCCAAGAGCCTGCAGGCCGGCGCCATGAAAAGCGCCATGCTGGAATCGGGCATCGCGATGCGCAACATCGGACTGCAGTCCGACGTGGAACTGATGCAGAAGGAAGAAGAGAAGGTCAAGGCGCAGCGCCAGCGTTACGAAGCCGCCCGCGGCAAGCTGGAAGCGCTCGGCCTGGATGCCGACGAGAAGAAGGTGCTGGGCGAACTGGCCGCGCTGGACAAGGACGTGGACGCCGCGTTCAAGGACGCGATGGCGCAGGTGCTGGCCTTCAACGCCGAAGGCGCGACCAAGATCATCGCCGGCCGCATCGACCCGCTGAACACCCGCACGCTGACCGCGCTGAATCATCTGGTGGACCTGCAGCACAAGGCCACGCAGGCGTTCCAGGAACGTTCGCTGCAGGCCGACAACCGCGTCATGGTGCTGACCCTGGTGCTGGGCGCCATCGGCGTCGCCGTGGGCGTCGTCTGCGCCCTGTTCACCACCCGTTCGATCACCGTGCCGCTGGCCGGCGCCGTGGAAGTGGCGCAGCGTGTCGCCGCCGGCGAGCTGACCTCGCAAGTGCGCGTGGAAGGCAAGGACGAGACCAGCGAACTGCTGCAGGCCTTGAAGGACATGAACGACAGCCTGGTGCGCACCGTCGGCCAGGTCCGCAGCGGTACCGAGACGATCACCCAGGCTTCGCAGGAAATCGCTTCCGGCAACGCCGACCTGTCGGCCCGTACCGAAGCGCAGGCCAGCTCGCTGGAGGAAACCGCCAGCTCGATGGAAGAACTGACGTCCACCGTCAAGCAGAATGCCGACAACGCGCGCCAGGCCAACCAGCTGGCCGTGACGGCATCGTCGGTGGCGGAAAAAGGCGGTACCGTGGTGTCGCAAGTGGTCGACACGATGGGTTCGATCAAGGAATCGTCGGGCAAGATCGTCGACATCATCGGCGTCATCGACGGTATCGCGTTCCAGACCAACATCCTGGCGCTGAACGCGGCGGTCGAAGCGGCCCGCGCCGGCGAACAGGGCCGCGGCTTCGCGGTGGTGGCTTCCGAAGTGCGTAACCTGGCCCAGCGTTCGGCCAGCGCCGCCAAGGAAATCAAGGCGCTGATCGACGACTCCGTGACCAAGGTCGACGCCGGCGGCAAGCTGGTGGACGAAGCCGGCCAGACCATGGGCCTGATCGTCACGTCGATCAAGCAGGTCGCCGACATCATGGGCGAGATCACCGCCGCCACGCAGGAACAGAGCAACGGCATCGAGGAAGTCAACCAGGCCATCACGACGATGGACGAAATGACCCAGCGTAACGCCGCCCTGGTGGAAGAAGCCGCCGCCGCCGCCGAGAGCATGCAGGAGCAGGCGCAGCGCCTGGCCGAAGCGGTCAGCATCTTCAAGCTGGGCACGGAACACGCACCGGTCGCGCGCGCCGCGGTGGCGCCGAAGGCGCAGCTGGCCAAGCCGGCTGCCAAGCCAGCCGCTCGCGCGGTAGCGGTCCGCCCGCAGGCACCGAAGGCCGCGGCTTCCGCCGCCCCGGCGCCGGCCAAGAAGGCGACTGCTCCTGCCGGCGACGACTGGGAAGAGTTCTGATGTAACGGCGCGGCCGCTTCCGGGAGGCGGCCGCGTATTCTGAACTCCCGGTAACGCAAGGATAAGGATAATGTCCAAGGACACCGTCAAGGAGTTTGATTTCAATGCCCGCGACTTCGAGCGCGTACGCGGCATGATCTACAAACGGGCCGGCATCGCGCTGGCCGACAGCAAACAGGAGATGGTGTACAGCCGGCTCGCGCGGCGCCTGCGCGCCACCGGCATCTCATCCTTCGTGAAATACCTGGACGACCTCGAAGCGGGCCGCCTGGGCAACGAGTGGGAAGCGTTCACCAACGCGCTGACGACCAACCTGACGTCGTTCTTCCGCGAATCGCACCACTTCCCCCTGCTGGCCGAACACGTGAAGAAGCACCGCGGCGAGCAGCTCAATATCTGGTGTTCCGCCAGCTCCACCGGCGAGGAACCCTATTCGATCGCGATCACCGTGTGCGAGGCGTTCGGCACCTTGACCCCGCCGGTGCACATCATCGCCACCGACATCGACACCAATGTGCTGGCCACGGCCGCCAACGGCGTCTATCCGATCGAACGCATCGACAAGCTCACGCCCGAGCAACAGCGCAAGTTCTTCCTGAAGGGGAAGGGCGACAAGGCCGGCCTGGTACGGGCCCGCCCCGAGCTGCGCCAGCTGATCACCTACCGCCAGCTCAACCTGCTGGACGAGAAATGGGACATCCGCGGCCCGTTCGACGTGATCTTCTGCCGCAACGTGATGATCTACTTCGACAAGGCCACCCAGCGCAAGATCCTGTCGCGCTTCGTGCCCCTGATGAAACCGGACGCCCTGCTGTTCGCGGGCCATTCCGAAAACTTCCTGTACGTGTCGGATGCGCTGAAACTGCGCGGGAAAACGGTGTATGAACTGGATACGGGCGCGAGCGCCGTCCGGGCCATGCCGCAACGAGCATAAGAAGACACCATGGAAAACGAACACCTCGCCACCAACGTCTATTACGACCGCACGTTCGATACCCAGGCGGCCAAGATCCTGCCGGGCGAGTACTACTACACCAGCAAGGACATGCTGATCGTGACGGTGCTCGGCTCGTGCGTCTCCGCCTGCATCCGCGACCGCGTGTCGGGCCTGGGCGGCATGAACCACTTCATGCTGCCGGACGGCGGCGCCGACAGCAACAGCCCCGTTTCCGCGTCGGCCCGCTACGGCACCTTCGCAATGGAGATCCTGATCAACAGCCTGCTGAAGTCCGGCGCCCGGCGCGACAACCTGGAGGCCAAGGTCTTCGGCGGCGGCGCCGTGCTGAAGGGCTTCACGGCCATGAACGTGGGCGAACGCAATGCCGCGTTCGTCCAGACCTTCCTGCGCAACGAACGCATCCGCGTCGTCGCGGAAGACCTGAACGACATCTACCCGCGCAAGGTGTATTTCTTCCCGCGCACGGGCAAGGTGCTCGTCAAGAAACTGATGCAATCGCATAACGATACGCTGGCCAAACGCGAGATCGAGTATGCGAGCCGCCTGAAAGTCCAGCCGGTGGCTGGCGAAATCGAGCTGTTCTGAGACTGGCACTGATGACAATCAAAGTACTGGTGGTCGACGACTCCGCGCTGATTCGCAGCGTCATGACCGAAATTATCAACAGCCAGGCCGACATGAAGGTGGTCGGCACGGCGCCCGACCCGCTGGTCGCGCGCGAGCTGATCAAGCAGACCAATCCCGACGTGCTGACCCTGGACGTCGAGATGCCGAAAATGGACGGCCTGGATTTCCTGGAAAAACTGATGCGCCTGCGGCCGATGCCCGTCGTGATGGTGTCGTCGCTGACCGAGCGCGGCTCCGAGATCACGATGCGCGCGCTGGAGCTGGGCGCGGTCGACTTCGTGACCAAGCCGAAGATCTCGATCCAGACCGGCATGCGCGAGTACACCGACCTGATCGCGGACAAGATCCGCGCCGCGTCGAAGGCGCGCATCCGTGCCCGCACGCTGCCGCAAGCGGGCGCCGAAGGCGGCGTACCCCTGCCACAATTACGCAATCCGCTGATGTCGTCCGAAAAACTGATTATCGTGGGCGCGTCCACGGGTGGTACCGAAGCGATCCGCGAGTTCCTGATGCAGATGCCGTCCGACTGCCCAGGCATCCTGATCACGCAGCACATGCCGGAAGGCTTCACGCGCTCGTTCGCGAAACGCCTCGACTCGCTGTGCCGCATCTCGGTGCAGGAAGCGGCGGGCAACGAACGGGTGCTGCCGGGTCATGCGTACATCGCGCCCGGCCATTCGCACCTGCTGCTGACCCGCTCGGGCGCGAACTATATGACCAGGCTGGACCAGGGTGAACCCGTCAATCGGCACCGGCCGTCGGTGGACGTGCTGTTTCGCTCGGCGGCCCAGCATGCCGGCAAGAATGCTGTCGGGGTGATCCTGACGGGCATGGGCAAGGACGGCGCTGCTGGTATGCTGGAGATGAAGACGGCCGGGGCGTATAATTTTGCACAGGATGAAGCCAGCTGCGTCGTGTTCGGCATGCCGCGCGAGGCCATCGCCGTCGGCGCCACGCACGAAGTGGGCGCACTGCAGGCGCTGCCGGGCATGGTGCTCGGCTACCTGGCACAGCACGGCATGCGCTCGCTGCGCGTGTAACGGGTTTGCCGCGGCGGGGAGCGCGGCGCTCGAACGAAGAGCGTCGCGTGATCGAGACAATTACAGTGCGCGTTTGATACGGTATTCTGGTTTTTTACCGGCAGTGACAGGGTGTTCTGTTCCCTACGGGTAACGATAATGCTATCCTACAACTTGCTGGTAGTTCAGAGCTAAATTTAATAACCGCGTTATAAAGAATCAACGGAGTAATTCATGGCTGATCCAAAGATGAAATTTTTAGTTGTTGACGACTTCTCGACGATGCGCCGCATCGTCCGGAATCTGTTGAAAGAACTGGGTTATGCCAACGTGGACGAAGCGGAAGACGGCGTGATGGCGCTGGCCAAGCTGCGTGCCGAACAATTCGACTTCGTCGTGTCCGACTGGAACATGCCGAACATGGACGGCCTGACCATGCTGCAGAACATCCGTGCCGATCCCGCGCTGGCCAAGCTGCCGGTGCTGATGGTGACCGCCGAGGCGAAAAAGGAAAACATCATCGCGGCGGCCCAGGCCGGCGCCAACGGCTACGTCGTCAAGCCTTTCACGGCCGCGACGCTGGACGAAAAACTGAACAAGATCTTTGAAAAGCTCGGAGCCTGATTTCATGGGCGAGCAAGCAGCGGCAGCGGTCACCAGTACGGCCGCCATGACGGATCCGAACGAGGAATTCCTGTCGCGCATCGGTCACATGACCCGTGCGCTGCATGAAAACCTGCGTGGCCTGGGACTGGACAAGCTGATCGAGAAGGCAGCGGAGGATATCCCCGATGCCCGCGACCGCCTCGACTACGTGGCACGCCTGAGCGAAAACGCGGCGCAGAAGGTGCTGAACGCCACGGACGAGGCCGGCCCGCTGCAGGACGGCATCGCCAGGGATGCAAAGGAACTCTCCGCATCCTGGCAGGCCTTGCTGGACGGCGGGGGCGGCGAAGGCGACTGGCGCGCACTGGCGCAGCGCACCATTGCCGCGCTGGGCTCCGCATCGGAAGCGACCACCGCCACCAAGGGCCACCTGATGGACATCATGATGGCGCAGGATTTCCAGGACCTGACGGGCCAGGTGATCAAGCGTGTCACGTCGATCGCCCAGAACTTGGAAAAACAGCTGGTGCAGACGCTGATCGATTTCGCGCCGGAACAGCTAAAGAAGGAACTCGACACGGGCCTCTTGAACGGTCCGCAGATCGACAAGACGGCCGAAGGCATCGTGGCCGACCAGGAGCAGGTCGACGACCTGCTGGACAGCCTGGGCTTCTGACCAAGGCGGGTGGCCCGCCGGGCCGCCCCCGCAACCGACCCCGCAATGCACCAGACCCATTTCCTCGTGCGCGAGCCGTTGCTGGACCCGCAACAACGGGTGGTCGGCTACGAACTCACGTGGCAGCACAATCCGGACCTGGCCGTGACGCAGGCGGACCTGGAAGACCTGGTCGGCTTCGTCGCCAGCCAGGTCAACGATCCCGAGCGCGGCTGGCTGCTGCGCGACAAGACCCTGTTTCTCGAAGCCGTGCCGGCGATGCTGTCGACGGACGCGCTGTACGACCTGCCGCCGCAGCACACCGTGCTGTCCATTGCCACGCGCGAGCTGACCAATCCCGACACGCTGGCGGCCGTGCGCGCGCTGCGCGCGGGCGACGTCGGCATCCTGCTGCGCAACTGCGACATCGCCCGCGCCGGCAACCGCCTGCCGACGATCTGCTCGTATGTCGAGGTGCGCTTCTCCGGCACGGACGTGGCCACGCAGGCGCGCACCTATGCCGCGCTGAAGCAGTCCTCGGTGCGGATGGTGGGCCGCCCGGTGACGACGTGGGCCGATTTCGACGCCTGCGCCGCGCTGGGCATCGACGCCTTCGTCGGCAAGCTGCACCTGACCCCGCGCCCCGGCTCGGAAGCCAAGGGCCTCAATCCGGCGCAGACCGTCATCCTGCAACTGATGCAGATGGTCAACGCGAATGCGGACGTGGCGAAGCTGGAAAGCGTGTTGAAGCGGGACGCCGCGCTCTCCTACAAGCTGCTGCGCTACATCAATTCGGCCGGCTTCGGCACGGGGCGCGAGATCCAGTCGCTGAAGCAGGCCATTACCTTGCTGGGCTACCAGCCCCTGTACCGCTGGCTCACCCTGCTGCTGGCCACGGCCAGCACGACCGGCTACTCGCCCGTGCTGCTGGAAACGGCCGTCGTGCGCGGCCGCTTGGCCGAGCTGCTGAGCCTGGAAACCCTGGGCCGCGCCGAGGCGGAAAACGTCTTCGTCGCGGGCATGTTCTCGCTGCTGGACCGTCTGCTGGGCCTGCCGATGAAGGATGTGCTGGAAACGATCCAGCTGTCGGACGAAGTGGTCAAGGCGCTGCTGGAGCGGGGCGGGCGCTACGGCCCCTACCTGGCGCTGGCGGAAGCGTGCGAGCTGAACTCGACCTTGGTGTCGTCGCTGGCCGCCACGCTGAAGATCAGCCCGGCGGACGTCAACAAGGCCCACCTGTCCGCGCTGGCGTGGACGCAGAACGTCACGGCCTGACCCCCGCCTACGGCCCAGCCCGTGTCCCACCGCGGGGTCAGTCACCAAAACGGGACACGACCTCGACTGTCAGAGGACAGTCCTTCCCCCATACAGATCAGCTCGTGTCCCACTTCGGTGACTGACCCCGGGGTGGGACACGAGCCCGGCTGTAGCGATCAGATCTCCAGGTTGTCGATCAGGCGCGTCGTGCCCAGCTTGGCCGCGGCCAGCACGACCAGCGGAGCGCCTTGTGCCAGGTCGCCGGCGTTGGGCGGCTGCAGGTCGCTGCGCTTGCGGATGCTGATGTAGTCGGGCTTCCAGCCTCGTTTGGCGAGGTCGTCCATGGCCTTGTGCTCCAGCTGGAAGACGTCCAGGTGGCCGGCGCGCATTTCGTTGGCGACGAAGTTGAGCGCCTGGTACAGCGCCGGCGCTTCGGCGCGTTCGGCTTCCGACAGGTACATATTGCGCGACGACAGCGCCAGGCCGTCTTCGGCGCGGTAGGTCTCGGCGCCGATGATTTCCGTCGGCAGCGCGAACTGGCGTGCCATGTTGCGCACGATCATCAGCTGCTGGTAGTCCTTCTTGCCGAACACGGCCACGCGCGGCTGCACGCACGAGAACAGCTTCGTCACGACGGTGCACACGCCATTGAAGAAGCCGGGGCGGAACTCGCCCTCGAGCGTGTTGCCCAGGCCGTCCGGCGGCTGGACGCGGTATTCCTGCGGCTCCGGATACATGTCCTTCTCGGTCGGCGCGAACAGCACGTAGACGCCTTCCTTTTCCAGCTTTTCCACGTCCGCCTGGAAGGTGCGCGGGTATTTGTCGAAGTCTTCGTTCGGGCCGAACTGCAGGCGGTTGACGAAGATCGACGCGACGACGGGGTCGCCGTGGCGGCGCGCGATGCGCATCAGCGACAGGTGGCCCTCGTGCAGGTTGCCCATGGTGGGCACGAAGGCGGTACGCAGTTGGCCGCGCAACTGGTCGCGCAGCTCTTCGATGGACGAGATGATTTTCATGTCTTTATTATGGATGCCGGTTGGTCAGGCAGGCGAATAGGCGAGGCGCACGTAAATGGGCGCGAACGGTTCGGCCTGGGTAATTTCAATCAGGGTTTCCTTGGCCAGCTCCAGCATGGCGACGAAGTTCACCACCAGCACGGGCACGCCACCGGCCACGTCGAACAGGTCGGCGAACTCGACGAAGCGCTGCGACTGCAGCCGGCGCAGGATCATCGTCATGTGCTCGCGCACCGACAACTCTTCCCGGGTGATCTTGTGATGCTGCTTGAGCTTGGCACGCTTGAGCAGGTCGCGCCACGCCGCCTGCAGGTCTTCCGCGCTGACGTCGGGCCACACCGGCACGAGGCTTTGCTCGATGAAGATCTGGGTGCGGACGAAATCGCGGTCCAGCTGGGGCAGGGCGTTCAGGTCGACGGCGGCCAGCTTGATCTGCTCGTATTCGAGCAGGCGGCGCACCAGTTCCGCACGGGGATCGTCCAGTTCCACTTCGATATCGTGCTGGCGCTGCGGCAGCAGCATGCGCGACTTGATCTCGATCAGCATCGCCGCCATCAGCAGGTACTCGGCCGCCAGCTCCAGATTGGACAGCCGGATCTGGTCGACATACTTCAGGTACTGCAGGGTGACCTGCGCCATCGGAATGTCGAGGATGTTGAAGTTCTGCCGGCGGATCAGGTACAGCAGCAGGTCGAGCGGGCCCTCGAACGCTTCCAGGAAGATTTCCAGCGCGTCGGGCGGAATGTACAGGTCGGTCGGCAGGTGCAGCAGCGGCTCGCCGTACAGGCGTGCAAAAGCGGCACCGTCGGCCTGGGCCGCGGCGCCAGCCGGCTCGTCGGAAACGGGGGGAGGCGGAACGTCGCCTGGCGCGACGGCGATGCCGGCAGCGGCTTGCGCCTGGTCCGCCGGGTCGTCCGCCGCGTCGTGGGGCAGCATGCGTGCCGTCCTCTGTCAGCGCGTCAGCTTACAGCTTGTTCTGGTAGACGTAGGCTTGCTGCTTGATGGCGGATTCGCGCTGGCGGGCGCGCTCGTCCAGCGACAGCGGGGCCTTGTCCCACAGCAGGGCGCGACCTTCGCGCTGGCCTTGCTCGATGGCCGGATTCTGTTCCTTCAGGCTCTTGATGAACTGGGTGTGGTCGGATTCGTAACCGCGGTGTTGCTTGAACAGGAATTTCATAGCTCGATTGGAAAAAAGGACATTGGTGAAAGCCAACGCGTATTCTACCGCGCTGCGGCATGCCGCAGGGAATTCTGTCGCAGCGCAGCGACGAGTTGTCGAATCGGTTATTCTCTACAGCAATGAATACCCGACTGACGCCCCATACCGTCTTCCTGTTGACCTTGCCCCCGCTGCTGTGGGCCGGCAACGCCATCGCCGGTCGCCTCGTGCACGATCTGGTACCGCCCATTCTGCTGAACCTGTTGCGCTGGGCGCTGGCACTGCTGATTCTGCTGCCGCTGGCCGGTCCAGTATTCCGGCGCGACAGCGGATTATGGCCGCACTGGCGCCGCTATGCCGTCTTGGGATTGCTGGGCGTCGGTTTGTATAACGCGCTGCAATATCTGGCCCTGCAAAGCAGCACGCCGATCAACGTGACCTTGGTGGCGGCCGGGATGCCGGTCTGGATGATGCTCACGGGCCGGCTGTTTTTCGGTGTGCGCGTCAGCCGCCGCCAAATCACCGGTGCCGTATTATCGATAGCCGGGGTATTGCTGGTATTGGCGCGCGGCGATGTGCAGCAACTGCTGGCATTGCGCCTGGTGGCCGGCGATTTATTCATGATCCTGGCGACGATCGCCTGGTCACTGTATAGCTGGTTGTTGACGCGTACCCATGAACCCGCCAGCCTGCGCGCCGATTGGGCGGGTTTCCTGCTGGCCCAGGTCGCATTTGGCGTGGTCTGGTCCGGTTTATTTGCCGCTGGCGAATGGGCATTATCGGAGGCGACCGTCCATTGGACGCCGACCTTATTTGCCGTGCTGGCCTATGTTGCCATCGGCCCGGCCGTGGTGGCATTCCGGTGCTGGGGTGAGGGGGTACGCCGCGCCGGCCCCGCCATCGCAGCTTTCTTCAGCAACCTGACGCCGCTGTTTGCCGCCGTTTTATCGTCGGCGTTTCTCGGCGAATTACCGCATCTTTATCATGGGCTGGCGTTCCTGCTGATCGTCGGCGGAATCATCGTGTCGTCGCGCCGGCCGGCCTGAAGGCGTGCGCCGATGGTGGCGTGGTTCTGCTACCGTGAATTGTCATTCAGTCGGGAGAATAGCTCATGCGTATATTGATGCTGATCGTCGCATCCGCCGCGTTGCTGCTGGCCGGCTGCGACAAGGCGCCGCCGAAGCCGCCGAAGCCGGTGGTGATCACAGGGCGCTGACTCTCGCAGTTGTGCCAGAGGTTGGCTTGGTTAAGCCGGGCGTTGGCATGGCGCGTCGGGGCTTGGGGTCTGTCCCTTTGGGACTGACCCCGGTTTTTATCACTGCCTTCACCCTTCAGTTGGCGATATGCACGGGCCAACAAATAAAACCGGGGTCAGTCCCCTGCGGGGACAGACCCCAAGCTATTCTGCAACTTTAGTCGCGCAGCACACGGCGCATGACCAGCGGCGCCGGCTCCAGCGGATTGGCATGCGAATATTCCAGCTCGGGCGCCAGTTCGAATTCATAGGCGGAATAAAAGTCGATCAGCTTCGGCTGGTCCGGCCGTACCGCCAGCCTCAACTCGTCGATTCCCGATTCCAGTCCGTGGTGAATCACGGCCTCCAGCAAATGCTGGGACAGGTTTTGGCCCCGGTATGCCGGCAGCACGCCCATCCTTAATATCTCCCACACGCCGGGTTCGGTATCGTGCGGCAGCCAGCGTACCGAGCCAATTGGCGTGGCGCCATCCAATAAAACAAAACCGCCGCCCTGGCGCAGGTGCTCTGCGACCAGGACGGCGGTTTCACGATGGCCGGAAGAGGTGACACTGACTTTGCCGGCCCACGCCTTGCGCGTGAGGCCGGCAATCAAGGTCGCATCCTCATCGTCCGCGGGGCGGACTGCGATCGGACTGCCCATCGGTATTCCGGGATCCTCAGCGGATACGCATGCCCGGTTGCGCGCCCGGCCATGGGTTCAGGATATAAATACCCGGATTGGCTTTCTCGTCCGCGCTGGAGGCGGCCAATACCATGCCTTCGGAAATCCCGAATTTCATTTTACGGGGCGCCAGATTCGCCACCATCACCGTCAATTTACCGACCAGGTCTTCCGGCTGATACATCGACTTGATGCCCGAGAAAACATTGCGGTGGCGGCCTTCGCCCACGTCCAGAGTCAGGCGCAGCAGCTTGTCCGAGCCTTCCACGTGCTCGCAGTTGACGATCCGGGCGATGCGCAGGTCGACCTTGGCGAAGTCGTCGATCTTGATTTCAGGTGCCAGCGGCTCGATGCCTTCCGGTGCCGCGGGCGCCGCGGCAGCCGCGGTCGGAGCGGCCACGGCAGGTGCCGGGGCGGCTGCCGGCTTCGGCGCGTCGAACAGGTCGTCGATCATTTTCGCGTCCACCCGCGTCATCAGGTGGCTGTAGGCGCCGATGGTGCGGCCCAGCATCGACGTGCTGGCGGCGGCCAGGGTCGTGTCGGCCCAGCTGTGGCGCTCGTCGTTCAGGAACGTGCGCACATTGGCGGCCACACCCGGCAGCACGGGCGACAGCAGGATCGTCAGCTGGCGGAACAGGATCAGGGCGGTCGTGCAGACTTCATGCAGCTCGGCCAGTTTCGTTTCATCCTTGGCCAGCACCCATGGCTTGTTCTCGTCGACGTACTGGTTCGTCACGTCGGCGATTTCCATGATCTCGCGCAGCGCGCGGCCGAATTCGCGCTGCTCGTAGCTGTCCGCGATCGTCACCTGGCGCTCGGCGCCTTCGGCGTTCGTCAGCGCGCGGCGGATCCAGCCCAGCGAGGTTTCCGACAGGCCGTCCGCCAGCTTGCCGTCGAACTTCTTGGCGATGAAGCCGGCGCAGCGGCTGGCGATGTTGACGTACTTGCCGATCAGGTCCGAGTTGACGCGGGCGACGAAGTCCTCGCCCGTGAAGTCCAGGTCTTCCACCTTGGAGTTCAGCTTGAAGGCGATGTAGTAGCGCAGCCACTCCGGATTCATGCCCAGGTTCAGGTAGCGCAGCGGCGAGATGCCGGTGCCGCGCGACTTGGACATTTTTTCATTGTTGACGGTCAGGTGGCCGTGCACGTTGACCTTCAGCTTGTCGATCACCGGGTGGTCGGCGAACTTCAGCATCGCCGGCCAGAACAGCAGGTGGAACGAGACGATGTCCTTGCCGATGAAGTGGATCTGCTCGGCGGCCGGGTCGTTCAGGAACGCCTCGAAGTCGATGCCCTTCTTGCCGAAGTAGTTCTTCAGCGAGGCCAGGTAGCCGACCGGCGCGTCCAGCCAGACGTAGAAGAACTTGCCCGGCGCGTCCGGGATCGGGATGCCGAAGTAGGGCGCGTCGCGCGAGATGTCCCAGTCGGCCAGCTTTTCGCCGGACTCGCCCAGCCATTCCGAGACCTTGTTGACCATTTCCGGCTGCAGGCGGCCCGGCGTGTTGAGCCAGTCGCGCAGGAACTCGAAGCAGCGCGGGTCGGACAGCTTGAAGAAATACTGCTCGGACGGCTTCAGGATCGGCGTCGCGCTGGTGAATACGGAGTACGGGTTGACCAGGTCGGTCGGCTGGTAGGCCGCGCCGCAGACCTCGCAATTGTCGCCGTACTGGTCCTTGGCGCCGCATTTCGGGCACTCGCCCTTGATGTTGCGGTCGGCCAGGAACATGCCCTTGACGGGGTCGAAGAAGCGGTCGACGGTTTTCGTCTGGATCAGGCCGACGTCGCGCAGGCGGCGGTAGATGCCCTGCGACAGCTCGACGTTCTCCGGCGAATCGGTCGAATACCAGTTGTCAAAGGCGATATGAAAACCGTCCAGGTATTGCGCGCGGCCGGCGGCGATCTTGGCGACGAATTCCTGCGGCGTAATGCCTTCCTTCTCGGCGGCGATCATGATCGGGGTGCCGTGGGTGTCGTCGGCGCCGACGAAGTGCACCTCGCGGTCCTGCTGCATGCGCTGGTAGCGGACCCAGATGTCGGCCTGGATGTATTCCATCATGTGGCCGATGTGGAACGCGGCGTTGGCATAGGGCAGGGCGGTGGTGACGAACAGCTTGCGAGTCATGGTCGGCGCGGAAGAAGATAAGGAAAACTGCCATTTTAACAGCGCCCGGGGCCGCTGCGCAGCGGTGCGGCCGCGCACCGTGTCTATCTGTCCATTTTGCGCTAGACTGCGGCATCACCAACGGAGAAATACATGAGCATCACAGTTGAAGACGTCAAGGCCGCCCTGTCCCAGGTCATCGATCCGAACACGGGCAAGGACTTCGTTACGACCCGGTCGGTCCGCAACCTGAAAGTGGAGAACGGCGCCATCGCCGTCGACATCGAACTGGGCTACCCGGCGCGCAGCCAGGTCGAGGGCATCCGCGCCGCCGTGCTGGCCGCGCTGCAGCCTTTTGGCCTCGGCATCGCCCTGAACGTCACCAGCAAGATCATCGCGCACACCGTGCAGCGCGGCCTGAAGCCGCTGCCGAACGTGAAGAACATCATCGCCGTCGCCTCCGGCAAGGGCGGCGTCGGCAAATCCACCACGGCCGTCAACCTGGCGCTGGCGCTGGCCGCCGAAGGCGCCACAGTCGGCGTGCTGGACGCGGACATCTACGGCCCGTCGCAGCCGATGATGCTGGGCGTGTCGGGCCGGCCCATGTCGAACGACGGCAAGACCATGGAACCGATGGAAGGCCACGGCATCCAGGTCTCGTCGATCGGCTTCCTGATCGATCCGGACGAACCGATGGTATGGCGCGGCCCGATGGTCACGCAGGCGCTGCAGCAGCTGCTGGACCAGACCAACTGGCGCGAGCTCGACTACCTGGTCGTGGACATGCCGCCCGGTACCGGCGACATCCAGCTGACCCTGTCGCAGAAGGTGCCCGTGACGGGCGCCGTGATCGTCACGACGCCGCAGGACATCGCCCTGCTGGACGCGCGCAAGGGCCTGAAGATGTTCGAGAAGGTCGGCATCCCGATCCTGGGCGTGGTGGAGAACATGAGCACCCACATCTGCTCGAACTGCGGCCATACCGAGGAGATCTTCGGCGCCGGCGGCGGCGAGAAGATGTGCGCGGACTTCGGCGTCGACTTCCTGGGCAAGCTGCCCCTGAAGATGGCGATCCGCGAGCAGACCGATTCCGGCAAGCCCACCGTGGTGGCGGACCCCGATGGCCAGGTCGCCACGCTGTACAAGGAAATCGCGCGCAAGGTGGCGATCAAGGTGGCGGAAAAGGCCAAGGACATGAGCAGCAAATTCCCTTCGATCGTGATCAAGAACGACTAAACAAAAGGAGTGTCATGCGCGCCCTGAAATTGCAAAGACGTACCTTGTTGGCTGCCTTGCTGGCAGTTCCGCTCTGCAGTATGGGGGCGTGGCAGGACACCGCCGCGACCAAGCCCGAAAAGACCGTCAAGCCCTGGCAGCGCCAGGCCAGCGGCACCGAGTCGCAGCTGCGCGGGCTGTCCGTCGTCAGTCCCACCGTGGCGTGGGCCAGCGGCGCCAAGGGTACCGTGTTGCGCACCGTGGACGGCAAGACCTGGAAGAAGTTCATCGTGCCGGGTGCGGAAACGCTGGACCTGCGCGACATCCAGGCATTCGACGCCGATACCGCCACGGTACTCAGCATCGGGCCCGGCGACTCTTCGCGCATCTACCGCACCACCGACGGCGGCGCCACCTGGAACCTGCAGATCACCAACCCGGATGCTGCCGGCTTCTGGGACTGCATCGCGTTCTGGGACCGCGACAACGGCCTGGTGTTCGGCGACCCGGTGAATGGCGCCTACCAGGTGCTGACGACCAGCGACGGCGGCGCCACCTGGCTGCCGACCGACGATCCCAACGGCCTGAAGGCGCTGCCGGACGAGGCGGCGTTCGCGGCCAGCGGCACCTGCCTCTCTGTCGCGAGCGAGAACGAAGCCTGGTTCGCCACCGGCGGCGGGGCGCAGGCGCGCGTGTTCCGCTCGACGGACCGTGGCCGCAGCTGGGAAGCGGCCGTCACGCCGATTCCGGCCGGTGCGCCGGCCAAGGGCGTGTTCTCGGTGGGCTTCCGCGATGCCGACGTCGGCCTCGCGGTCGGCGGCGATTATTCCGAGCGCCACCTGGGCACCCTGAACGGCGCCCGCAGCGAGGATGGCGGCGCCACCTGGACGCCGGCGCAGGTGCTGCCGGCCGGTTACATGTCGGTGGTGGTGCCCGTGCCGGGCGCCGCCGATTCCTTCGTGGCGGCAGGCCTGACCGGGTCCGGCTACAGCCTGGATGCGGGCCGCACGTGGAAGGTGCTGGACAAGCTGCCCGTCAACACGGTCGGCTTCGCGTCGCCCACGGTCGGCTGGGCGGTGGGGCCGAAGGGCCTCCTGATGAAGTACACGGGCCCCAAACTGAGCAGGTGAACCAGGGAGGCGTGCATGCGCAATCTGCAGCGTAGCGTCGCGGCCGGGCTGCTGGCCGCATTGGTGATGGGACCTGCCATGGCCCAGGGCCCGTCGGTATCGTTCGTCGAGCCGAAGGATGGCGCCACGGTGACCAGCCCGTTCAGGGTGAAGTTCGCGATCGTCGGCATGGAGGTGCAGCCGGCCGGCGCCGTGGTGCCGAACGCGGGCCATCACCACCTGCTGATCAATCGCGACAGCATCGGCAAGGGCCAGCCGATCCCGTTCGACGACAAGCACCTGCACTTCGGCAAAGGCCAGACCGAGGCCCACGTCATCCTGCCGCCCGGCCAGTACAGGCTGACGATGCAGTTCGCCGACGGCGCGCACCAGTCCTACGGCGAGGCGCTCAGCAAGACGATCAGCGTCACGGTCAAGTGAGGGGCAAACGAGGGCAAACAAGCGTCCGGCGGGCGCTACGGCCGGGTTCGTGTCCCACCCCGGGGTCAGTCACCATTGTGAGACACGAGCCCGGCCGTAGCCGTTGCTGTTGGCCTACTTCGCCCGGCTGAACGGCACGTCCATCGAACCCGCCTTCAGCCGGCCACCACCATTGGGGCCGTCGAAACGCAGCTCGAGTTCGCGCGACGTGATGAACCAGCTGCCGTCCGCCGCCGCGTACAGCGGTTCGCTCGCGCCTTCCTTCAGCGCCACTGTCAGCCCTTCGCCGGCGCGCGCGATCGTGAAGTCGCCCAGGCCGTCCAGGGCGTACTTGCCCGGCAGCGCCGCCAGCGCGGCCGCCGATGGTGCGACCGCCGCGCGCACGGTGCCGCGATGCGTCGGCCAGCCGTACTGGTTGGCCACGGCGCGCACGATCAGGTCCGCCAGCTCGCCGCCGCGGTCGCCGTTGGTCATCACGACGACACCGTCGCCCCGTTCCGTGTAGGCCGTCATCAGGCTCTGGTAACCCGCATTGGACCCGCCATGGCCGAAGTCCTGCGACTGGCCCTCGCCCATGGTGCCCAGGCCCAGGCCGTAGTTCTGCATGACGGGCGTCAGCATCAGCTGCGTCATCGATTGCGACAGCACCTTGTTCGACTGGCCTGCCGCCGAACGCTTGATCTCGATCGCGAATTTCGCCAGGTCGGAAGGCGTCGTCCACAGCCCCGTCGCGGCCAGTTCCGGGTAGGTGTGCGGCCCGCCCGGGATCGGCTTGCCGTTGGCGTCGTGCGGCAGCGCTGCGCGTGCCAGTTGCGCGGCCGGCAGTGGCTGGGCGAAGCTGCTGTCCGTCATCCCCAGGGGCCGCAGCACCGTTTCCTGCAGCAGCTGCGGGAAGGGCCGCTTGGCGCGTTCCGTCATCACATACTGCACCACCTGATAGCCGCCGCCCGAGTAGCGCCATTTGGTGCCGGGCCGTGTCGACACGTGCACGCCGCGCGAGTTCGCCGGCTTGGCGCCGTTCAGCAGCTGCACCAGGGTCGGCACGGCGGCGCCGGCAGGGTAGCCGGCGAAGCCATGCACCGTGGTGCCGGCCGTGTGCGACAGCAGCTGGCGCAGCGTGACAGGCGAGTTGTCCATGTCCTTCGGCAGCTTCCACAGCGTGGTGTAGCCGTTGACGTCGCGGTCCAGCGCCAGTTGGCCCAGCTCCACCATCTTCAGGGCCGCCATCGCCGTCACCGGCTTGCTGATGGATGCGGCCTGGAACAGCGTCGTGGGCGTGACGGGTGCGCCGCCCGGCGTAACGGCACCATAGCCGCGCGCCCATTCGATCTCGCCCGCGTGGATCACGGCGACGCTGACGCCGGGCACGTGCAGGCGTGCCATTTCGGCGGCCAGCGCGCGCGGTTTGAGCGGCGCGCCCTCGATCGAGACAGCGGGCAGCAGGCCGTTTTCGACGGCGGCGATACGCTGGGCCAGGGTAGGATCGTCGGCGGCGAAGGCTGGCGCGGCAAGCAGGCAGAGTGGGATGGCGAGGCGTCGGAACAAGGCGTGGCTCCTTAAAAGTTGTCGATTCGAGTATATGCGAGTTGCGGGTAAAATAAGCCCTTTATCCCTATCGCTTCGTACCGAAATGACCACTGCACCAGCCACCCCCGTCCGCACCCGGTTCGCTCCCAGCCCGACCGGCTTCCTCCACCTGGGCGGCGCCCGCACGGCGCTGTATTCCTGGGCCTATGCGCGCCACTTCGGCGGCACCTTCGTGCTGCGCATCGAGGACACCGACCTGGAACGCTCCACGCCCGAAGCCGTGCAGGCCATCATCGACGGCATGCAGTGGCTGGGCCTCGATCACGACGAAGGTCCGTTCTACCAGATGCAGCGCATGGACCGCTACCGCGAGGTGATCGGGCAGATGCTGGCCGCCGGCACCGCCTACCATTGCTACTCGACGCCGGAAGAAGTCGAGGCGATGCGCGAGCGCTTCCGCGCCGCCGGCGAGAAGCCGCGCTACGACGGCACCTGGCGTCCGGAAGAGGGCAAGACGCTGCCCGCCATTCCTGAAGGCCGCAAGCCCGTGGTGCGCTTCAAGAACCCGCTCGATGGCGACGTCACGTGGCACGACGTCGTCAAGGGCACGATCACGATCTCCAACAAGGAACTGGACGACCTGATCATCGCGCGTACCGACGGCACGCCGACCTACAACTTCTGCGTGGCGGTGGACGATTGGGACATGCGCATCACCCACGTGCTGCGCGGCGACGACCACGTCAACAACACGCCGCGCCAGATCAACATCCTGCGCGCGATCGGCGCGCCGCTGCCGGAATACGGCCACCTGCCGATGATCCTGGGCTCGGACGGGCAGAAGCTGTCCAAGCGCCACGGCGCCGTCAGCGTGATGGAATACCCGGCCCAGGGCTTCCTGCCCGAGGCCATGCTGAACTACCTGGCGCGCCTGGGCTGGAGCCACGGCGACGACGAGGTGTTCTCGATGGCGCAGTTCTGCGAGTGGTTCAACCTGGAGCACCTGACGGCGTCGGCGGCCCAGTTCAACAACGAGAAGCTGGCCTGGCTGAACAACTACTGGATCAAGCAGGCCGACAACGGCCGCCTGGCCGAGTTGGCCAAGCCGCGCATGCTGGCGGCGGGCGCCGATTTCGACAACGCCCCCGACCTTGCGACCGTGCTGGGGCTGCTGAAGGAGCGCACCAATACCGTCAACGAACTGGCCGACGCGGCAATGCTGTTCTACCGCCAGCCGCAGCCGGACGAGGCGCTGATGACGCAGCACTTCACGGACGCCGTCAAGCCGGCCCTGGCTCAGTTCGCCGAGCGCATCCAGACGGTCGAATGGACCAAGGAAGCCATTGCCGCGGCGATGAAGGAAGTGCTGGCCGCAAACGGCCTGAAGATGCCGCAGATGGCGATGCCGCTGCGCCTGATCGTCACGGGCCAGCTGCAGACGCCGGCCATCGACGCGGTGCTGCAGTTGTTCGGTCGCGCGACCGTGGCTGCGCGCCTGGCGAAGTACCTGTGAAGATTTACTGAAATTATTTCAGGAGGGTATTTGCGTTTTCCGTAACGGCTGCTATACTTCTGTCTCTTCGCAAACGGGGGTATAGCTCAGCTGGGAGAGCGCTTGCATGGCATGCAAGAGGTCAGCGGTTCGATCCCGCTTACCTCCACCAGTTTGGCGAAGAATGTTGTAGTAGTTGTTCCGGGTCCCCATCGTCTAGAGGCCTAGGACATCACCCTTTCACGGTGAGTACCGGGGTTCGAATCCCCGTGGGGACGCCAGCAGTACCGGCAGTAAAGTAGTAGAGCAGTTGATGTTTTGTTGTACTCGTCGCCTTAGCCAGGCGGCAAGTGGTAACAAAAGTCGCGCTGAGCGGCTTTTATTTTGTCTGTGCCAGCGGGGGTATAGCTCAGCTGGGAGAGCGCTTGCATGGCATGCAAGAGGTCAGCGGTTCGATCCCGCTTACCTCCACCAAGGTGCGGATGAAATGTAGTACGGTAGTTCCGAGGTCCCCATCGTCTAGAGGCCTAGGACATCACCCTTTCACGGTGAGTACCGGGGTTCGAATCCCCGTGGGGACGCCAGCGATGCCAAGCGCTGGTAGTAGTAGGTAGTCGTAAATTGTTTGTACCAGAGGGGGTATAGCTCAGCTGGGAGAGCGCTTGCATGGCATGCAAGAGGTCAGCGGTTCGATCCCGCTTACCTCCACCAAGTACAGACAACGTAGTAAATCGGAAGTTCCAAGGTCCCCATCGTCTAGAGGCCTAGGACATCACCCTTTCACGGTGAGTACCGGGGTTCGAATCCCCGTGGGGACGCCAAGGCGCACGCCGCGCCGCGCAGAAAATCAGCCGCCCGTGAGCGGCTTTTTTATTGTCCGTGTTGCGCGCACGACTGAGCATCTCAGCTCAAAAAAGTTCCCGAACTCTCAAAAAATTCCCTCCTTGCGCGTAGCCGATAGCGGCCTACACTCCAACAGGACCGTGCATGCCAGCGGGTCGCGCCGACATGGCCGCAGCCTTGCATGGGCATGGGACGCTTGCCGTCACTCGCTGTCGTCACTCGGCTTCGTCCTTCGTCCTTCGTCATTCATCATTCGTCATTCGTCATTCGCAGGGGGAAGCATGGAACTTCGCATGAAACCGCTGCTGCATTCGCATCGCTGGGTCGCGCGCGAACCGGATTGGGCAGTCGCCGCCATCGCCGGCTTCGGCGCCGGCGGCATCCTGATGCTGCTCGAGCTCGCCTTCGACGTGGCGATGGGGCTGGACCCGTGGCGGCCGCCGCGCCTGATCGCCGCCATGCTGCTGGGCGACTCCGTGCTGCAGGGAGCGGGCTACAGCATGCCGGTGCTCGTTGCCGCGCTCGTGGTCCACTACATCCTCGGCATCTTCTTCGGCTTTGTGCTGGCCGCCGTGGTCGCACCGTTCCACCTGGATTCCAGCCTGGCGCTGGTGTTGGCGACCGGCGCCTTGTTCGGTGCGGTGCTGTATCTGTTTAATTTCCATGTGATCGCCGGCGTCCTGACCTGGTTCGAAGAACTGCGCGGCTGGACGACGTTGCTGGGCCATGTCGTGTTCGGCATCGTAACCGCCGGCGTCTATCGCCAGCTGGAACGGCCGACCGGATAGCGCGCGCAGGCGGCAACAGGTCCGCGGCCGCCGCGCTTGTCGGCGGCGGGCAGATGCAACCTTTCCCGGAGCTCCGCATGACGACCGCCGTCGCAATATCGCTCGTGCTGATCGCCATCGGCGCACTGGCCTTCCACGTCGCCAGTCCCTGGTGGCTGACGCCCATCGCGTCGAACTGGCATGCGATGGACGACGCACTGATGCTCACGTTCGCCATCACCGGCGTGGCGTTCGTCGTGCTGCATCTGTTCATCGCCTACACGGTCGTGCGCTATCGCCACCGCGCCGGGCACCGGGCCTCGGCGGCACACGGTAACCGCAAGCTGGAGTGGTGGCTGATCGGGCTGACGTCGCTGGGCATCGTCGGGCTGCTGGCGCCGGGGCTCACGGTGTATGCGCGCCTGATCGACCCGCCGCGTGACGCGCTGCGCTTCGAGGTGATGGGGCAGCAATGGCAGTGGCATTACCGGCTGCCGGGCCGGGACGGCAGGCTGGGCGCGGCCGACGTGCGCTTCATCCAGGCCAGCAACCCGTTCGGCATGGACCCGCGCGACCCGTATGGGCAGGACGACGTCCTGGTGGACGGCCAGGAGCTGCACCTGCCGGTCGGCCGCCCGGCACTGGCGCAACTGCGCGCACAGGACGTGCTGCACGACTTCTACGTGCCGCAGTTCCGCACGCGCATGAACATGGTGCCGGGCATGGTCACGCACTTCTGGTTCACGCCGGAGCGGCCCGGGCGCTACGAAGTGCTGTGCGCGCAGCTGTGCGGCGTGGGGCATTCGACGATGCGCAGCGCCGTCGTGGTGGAGACTGCGGCCGCGTATGCCGCCTGGCTGGCCCGGCAGCCAACGTTCGGCGGGCAGGGTCCGGGCGGCATCGGCGGGCCGCCCGAGGAGGGCAAGCAGGGCCGGCTGCTGGCGCAGTCGAAGGGCTGCGCTGCCTGTCACAGCGTGGACGGCAGCGTGCGCGTCGGTCCCAGCTGGAAAGGGCTGTACGGCAGCCTGCGCCGTTTCGAGGGCGGGCAGGAGCTGCGCGTGGACGAGGCCTACCTGCGGCAGTCGATCCAGGTACCGCAGGCGCATATCGTGCAGGGCTATCCGCCGGTGATGCCGCCGGGCCAGGTCAGCGACGCCGAGCTGGCGGCGCTGGTCGAATACATCAGGTCGTTGCAATGACACGCGGCACCGCTTGTCGCGGCAGGCCGGCAGGGAGGAGCGATGGCGCAGGACCATGACAACGCAACGGATGATGCCGGTGGCCGGGAGGAAGGCGCGGCGTCCAGGCACGTGGCAGTCACGCCGGACGATGGCGCGGCGATGGACGAGCACGCGCCGCGCAGCTTCGCCGCCCGCTATATCTGGAGCCAGGACCACAAGGTGATTGCCGTGCAATACACCTTGACGGCGCTGGTCGTCGGCATCGTCGGCATCGTGCTGTCCGACCTGATGCGCCTGCAGCTGGGATTCCCCGGCAAGTTCGCGTTCATCGATCCGGTCGGCTATTACCAGTACATCACGATGCACGGCATGATCATGGTGATCTACCTGCTGACGGCGATTTTCCTGGGCGGCTTCGGCAATTACCTGATCCCGCTGATGGTGGGCGCGCGCGACATGGTGTTCCCGTTCCTGAACATGCTCAGCTTCTGGTTCTACCTGCTGGCGGTGCTGATCCTGCTGGCCAGCTTCTTCGTGCCGGGCGGGCCCACCGGGGCGGGCTGGACGCTGTATCCGCCGCAGGCGATCCTGCCGGGCACGCCCGGCATCGAGTCCGGCATCGTCGTCATGCTGGTCTCGCTGCTGGTGTTCATCGCCGCCGCGACGATGGGTGGCCTGAACTACGTGACGACGGTGCTGCAGGCGCGCACGCGCGGCATGACCTTGATGCGCATGCCGCTGACGGTGTGGGGCATCTTCGTCGCGACGATCCTGGCCCTGCTGGCGTTCCCCGCGCTGTTCGTCAGCGGCGTCATGATGCTGCTCGACCGCGTACTGGGCACCAGCTTCTTCATGCCGGCGCTGGTCTCGATGGGGCGGCCGGCCGCCTACGACGGCGGCAGCCCGCTGCTGTTCCAGCACCTGTTCTGGTTCTTCGGCCACCCCGAGGTCTACATCGTGGCGCTGCCCGCCTTCGGTATCATCTCGGACCTGATCAGCGTGCATGCACGCAAGTGCATCTTCGGCTACCGCATGATGGTGTGGGCCATCGTCGTCATCGGCGCCTTGAGCTTCGTGGTCTGGGCCCACCATATGTATGTCAGCGGCATGCACCCGCTGTTCGGCGTCTTCTTTGCCGTCACCACCCTCGTCATCGCCGTGCCGACCGCGCTGAAGGTGTATAACTGGACCTTGACCCTGTGGCGCGGCGACATCCACATGACGGTGCCGATGCTGTTCGCGCTGGGCTTCATCAGCACCTTCCTCATCGGCGGGCTGACGGGTCTGTTCCTGGGCAACGTCAGCGTCGACATCCCGTTGTCGAACACCTATTTCGTGGTGGCGCACTTCCACATGGTGATGGGCGTCTCGCCCGTGTTGGCGGTGTTCGGCGGGCTATATCACTGGTATCCGAAAGTGACGGGCCGCATGTTCCACGAGGGCCTGGCACGCTGGCATTTCTGGATCACCTTCCTCGGCGCCTACGCGATCTTCTTCCCGATGCACTACCTGGGGCTGCTGGGCATGCCGCGGCGCTACTACAGCTACGACAACTACAGCTTCATCCCCGCGTCCGCCCAGCAACTGAACGCCTTCATCACCGTGGCCGCGCTGGTGGTCGGCATCGCCCAGTTGCTGTTCCTGTTCAACCTGGGCTGGAGCGCCGTGCGGGGACGCGCGGCGGGCGGCAATCCGTGGCGCGCCGCCAGCCTGGAGTGGCAGACGCCGCATACGCCGCCCGGCCATGGCAACTGGGGAACGCAACTGCCCGTCGTGTACCGCGGCGCCTATGCCTACGGCCGCGCAGGGCCGGAAGGCGACTTCCTGCCGCAAAACGTGGGGCCCGACGAGCCGGACGAGGACGAGGCGCCACGGCGCGCAGCTGCTGGCCCGGGCGCGCCCATGGCACCGGGCGCGGGAGGGGCGGCATGAAGGCCGCGCTGTTGTCCGCACTGACGCCGGCGCTGCGTCCGGCGCCGTTCCAGCCCGCCACGGGCGAGTGGGGCGGCGTGGCGCGCCACAGTGCCGCGCAGGTAGGGCTGTGGACGTTCATGGTCGTCGTCTGCATGCTGTTCCTGTTGTTCGGCATCGCCTACATGATGCGGATCGGCTATGGCGACTGGCGCGCGCCGCCGGCGGTGCCGTGGCAGCTGTGGCTGTCCACCGCGCTGTTGGCCGGCGCCAGCGTGGCGTGGCAGATCGCAAGTTGGCGCGCCGTGGCGACGCAACGGTGGTGCCTGTTGGGCCTGCTGTGCGCGCTGGCGTTCGTGCTCAGCCAGCTGAGTGCATGGCGGGTCCTGGCCGCGCAGGGCTACGCGCCCGCTGCCAGCCCGGGCGCCGGGTTCTTCTATATGCTGACCGGCCTGCACGGTCTGCACGTAGCCGGTGGCATCGTCGCGGCCGTGCTCGTCATGGGGCAGCCTGGCTGCGGGCGCGCTGGTCCGGGCGATGCCGGGCCAGCGCGCACGCGCGTGTCACTGTGCAGCCAGTACTGGCACCTGCTGCTGATACTGTGGCTGGCGCTGTTCACGCTGTTGTTCCGTGTAACGCCCGGGCTGGTGCAGGACTTCTGCGCCGCCGTCGGCATCGGCGGGAGGTGAGCCATGGGCGGTGATGGCGCCACGACGGCAGGGCAAGCGCCGCAGGCGAGTGCCGGCGAAGGGCAGGGTGGCTGGCACGGCCTGGCTGCGGACCTGGCGGGCGACCGCCAGATGTTCCGCGTATCGTGGGGCAAGGCGATGATGTGGATCTTCCTGCTCAGCGATACCTTCATCTTCGGCAGCTTCCTGACGGGCTATATGTCGGTGCGCATCGCCGCCACCACGCCATGGCCCAATCCGAGCGAAGTGTTCGCGCTGACGATTGCCGGCCAACACTTGCCGCTGATCCTGATCGCCGTCATGACCTTCGTACTGATCACGAGCAGCGGCACAATGGCGCTGGCCGTCAACTATGCCTATCGGCGCGAACGGGGCCGCTGCGCCGCGCTGATGATGACCACGGCGGCGTTCGGCGCGCTGTTCGTCGGCATGCAGGCATTCGAATGGAGCAAGCTCATTGCCGAAGGGGTGCGGCCGTGGGGCAATCCGATGGGGTCGGCCCAGTTCGGTGCCAGCTTCTTCATGATCACGGGATTCCACGGCATGCACGTGACGGCTGGCGTGATCTACCTGCTGGTCGTCGCCCGGCGCGTGCTGGCGGGCCGCTACGAGAGCACCGGCAATTACGATATCGTCGAGATCGCCGGCCTGTACTGGCACTTCGTCGATCTGGTGTGGGTTTTCATCTTCGCGTTGTTCTACCTGTGGTGACGGGAGGGGCGATGAGTACAGCGACCGAAGCCGTGCCAGCTGCCGATGCGCATCAGCAGCACCCGCTGGGCCTGTACTTCAAGATATGGGGCCTGCTGTTCCTGCTCAGCGCGTTGTCCTATATGGTGGACGTGTTCCAGCTGCAGGGCGCGCTGCGCTGGACACTGATCGTGGCCCTGATGCTGGCCAAGGCCGGGCTGATCGTCGCCGTGTTCATGCATCTGCGCTGGGAGCGTTTGGTGCTGATCTGCGTGGTCGTGGTCCCGCCCGCCGCGCTGCTCGTCCTGGCGGGCTTGATGGTGCTGGAATCGGATTACGTGTTCACGGCGCGCATGCTGTACTTTCGTTAAGCGTGCCGATGCCGACAGGCTATCAGGGCAAAACGTATTGCGGGGCGGCATACGTTTCGCCCTTGTAACGCCTACAGCCCCGGTGCTATAATGCGCGCACGCTTTTACGACGTCCCCATCGTCTAGAGGCCTAGGACATCACCCTTTCACGGTGAGTACCGGGGTTCGAATCCCCGTGGGGACGCCAGGTCGCAGATGCGACGTCAACATGTAGAAGAGTCCGGGTCCCCATCGTCTAGAGGCCTAGGACATCACCCTTTCACGGTGAGTACCGGGGTTCGAATCCCCGTGGGGACGCCAAAGTCAACCAATCAAGCCGCCTGGTTTCCAGCGCGGCTTTTTTGTTTTCCTCGTCATTGCGCCCATGTCCAACCCCACCACGCTCGCCATCTTCTGCAAAGTCGTCGACAACTATGGCGACATCGGCATCTGCTGGCGCCTGGCGCGCCAACTCGTGCGCGAACACGGCGTGCAGGTCACGCTGTGGGTGGACGACCTGCACAGCTTTGCCCGCATCTGCCCGGGCGTCGATGCCGCGGCCGCCAGCCAACAGGCCGAGGGCGTGCTGGTGCGGCACTGGGCTGGCCAGGATGGCGCGTTCACGCCGGCGGACGTGGCGGACATCGTCATCGAATTCTTCGCCGTCGACATCCCGCCCGGCTACGTGGAGGCAATGGCGCAGTGCGAGCGCAAGAGCGTCTGGCTGAACCTGGAGGGGCTGACGGCGGAGGAGTGGGTAGAGGGCTGTCACACGCTGCCGTCGATGCACCCGCGCCTGCCGTTGACCAAGTATTTCTACTTCCCCGGTTTTACGGACAAGACGGGCGGCCTGCTGCGCGAGCGGGATTTGCTGGATGAGCGCACGCGTTTTCAGGCGGACCCGGCCGCGGCTGCCGCATTCCTGTCCGGCCTCGGTATCACCACCGCCGAGCAGGCGGCGCTGAAGGTATCGCTGTTCTGCTATCGTCATGCACCCGTGTCGGCGCTGCTCGACTGCTGGCAACAAGGCCAGGCGCCGGTCGCTTGTTTCGTGCCGGAGGGTGTCGCCACCGATGCGGTCGAGGCATTCCTGGGCGGGCCCGCCACTGCGGGCGCTGTGGCGACCCGCGGCGCGCTGACGGTACGCGTGCTGCCATTCGTGCCACAGCCCGATTACGACCGGCTGCTGTGGGCCTGCGACGTCAATTTCGTGCGCGGCGAAGATTCCTTCGTGCGGGCGCAATGGGCGGGTCGCCCGTTTGTCTGGCACATCTATCCGCAGGACGACAACCTGCACCATAAAAAACTGCGCGCGTTCCTGCAGCGCTATTGCCCGGATATAGCCAGCCTGGCCGATTTGTCATTGCGCTGGAATGGCGCCGCTGTCAAAGATAATACGGAAGAGGGTGGCTGGGCCGAATTATGGACGGCATTCCAGTGTGATCGGGATGGTTTGCTGGCGCGTGCTCGGGATTGGGAAAATCGCATGTTGGAAATCGGCGACCTGGCAGCGAACCTGCTGCATTTCGCGCGGTCGCTGCGGTAGGCGGCGCCAACATAACATGGTATGATGGGCGGTTACTGCAACCCATTTTTTAGTGTAGACACTCTCTCTTATGAAACCCGCAAAAGAAATTCGTGTTGGCAACATCATCATGGTTGACGCCAAGCCATTCATCGTGCTGCGTTCCGACGTCAACGGTTCGAGCCGCACGGGCTTCACCTACAAGTGGAAGATGAAGAATCTTCTGACGAACGCGCCGCTGGAAAACGTGTTCCGCGGCGACGACAAGTTCGACGTGGTCGTGCTGGACAAGAAGCCGGTGACCTACTCGTACTTCGCCGATCCGCTGTACGTGTTCATGGACCAGGAATACAACCAGTACGAAATCGAAGAAGAAAACCTGGGCGATGCGCTGAACTACCTGAAGGACGGCATGGAATGCGAAGCTGTCTTCTACGACGGCAAGGCCATCTCGGTCGAGCTGCCGACCACGATCGTGCGCCAGGTGGTGTACTCGGAGCCGGCCGTCAAGGGCAACACCTCGGGCAACGTCCTGAAGGAAGCCAAGATCGAAAACGCGATCGAATCGAAGCGCCACACCGTGCAGGTGCCGCTGTTCGTGTCGCAGGACGACATGATCGAAATCGACACCCGTACCAACGAATACAAGCGCGTCATCCGTAACTGATCACCGCTTCGTGTCACTAAAAAAACGCTGCTTCGGCAGCGTTTTTTTTCGCTTTGTATTTGCCTAACACTGCTATTCTTGCAGCGTTATCGATAACGGAGGCGGGATGGAGCGCAGGGATTTCGTGAAGATGGGCCTGGCGGCGGGCGGCACGCTCGCCATCGCGCGCGGCGCACTGGGACGGACGGCGCCGGCCAGCATACTGGACGCCGGCGTGATGCAGCAGCAGGCACAGATGGCGGCGAACAAGCTGACGGCGCATGCCCTGGCCTCGCAATACCTGGCCCGCATCGCCCGCATCGACAAGGCCGGTCCCCGCATCAATGCGATCATCGAGCTCAATCCCGAAGCGCTGCGCATCGCGCGCGAACTGGACCGCGAACGCCGCGCCGGCAAGCTGCGCGGACCGTTGCACGGCATCCCCGTGCTGTTGAAGGACAATATCGCCACGGCGGACAGGATGAGCACCTCCGCCGGTTCGCTGGCGCTGGCGGACAGCCATGCGGCGCACGACGCTTTCGTGACGCAGCGCCTGCGCGCGGCTGGCGCCGTAATCCTCGGCAAGACCAACCTCAGCGAATGGGCCAATATGCGTTCGACCCAGTCGACCAGCGGCTGGAGCGGCCGCGGCGGGCTGACGCGCAATCCGTACGCGCTGGACCGCAACTGCAGCGGCTCCAGCTCCGGCTCCGCTGCCGCCATCGCGGCCAGCCTGGCCACCCTGGCGGTCGGCACGGAAACGGACGGCTCCATCGTCTCGCCCGCGTCCATCTGCGGCCTGGTCGGCATCAAGCCCACGCTGGGCCTCGTCAGCCGCAGCGGCATCATTCCCATCGCGGCGTCGCAGGACACGGCAGGGCCGATGACGCGCACGGTCGCGGACGCGGCGCTGCTGCTGGACGCGCTGGCGGGCGTGGATCCGGAGGACGCCGCCACGCGCGAGGGCGCCGGCAAGGCGACGGGCTACGCGCAGGCGCTGCAACGCGACGCGCTGCGCGGCAAGCGCCTCGGCATCGCCCGCAACTTCTTCGGCCTCAACGACGACGTCGACACCCGCATCGAGCAGGCCCTGGCCGTGCTGAAGGCGCAGGGCGCCGAACTGGTGGACGTGCAGGTGCCGAATACGGACAAGTACGGCAACGCCGAGATCGCCGTGCTGCTGCACGAGTTCAAGCCGGGCCTGGCCGACTACCTGCGCCGCTATGCACCGAACGCGCCCGTGAGGACGATGGCCGACGTCATCGCCTTCAACCGCCAGCACGCGCAGCGCGAGCTGCGCCACTTCGGCCAGGAGCATCTGGAAGCATCCGAGGCCAAGGGTGGCCTGGACAGCAAGGAGTATCTGGACGCGCTGGCGACCTGCCGGCGTTACGCGCGCGAGGAAGGCATCGACAAGGTGCTGCGCGAGTACCGGCTGGACGCGCTGGTGGCGCCGACCGGTGGGCCGGCCTGGCTGACGGATTTCGTCAACGGCGACCATTACGGCGGCAGCTTCTCCTCGCCGGCGGCGGTGGCGGGCTATCCGCACGTGACGGTTCCGGCGGGGCTGGTGCATGGGCTGCCGGTGGGGCTGTCGTTCGTCGGCGGTGCTTGGAGCGAGGCCGCGCTGATCGGGATGGCGTACGCGTACGAGCAGGCGACCTTGCTGCGGCGGGCGCCGACGTTCGCGGCGTCAATCAACACCACCAACGTCTGATGGCTTGGGGTCTGTCCCCAACGGGGACTGACCCCGGTTTTTATCAGCGGCTCATAAGTATCGATTAAAACCGGGGTCAGTCCCGAAGGGACAGACCCCAAGCAGCGAACGTCGCAGGCTTACACGAAGTTTTCTCGCTCCGACGCAACGCTGCCAAACTTCGGGGTCAGTCCCCTGCGGGGACAGACCCCGATGCATCACCAGCCGACGGCTCGTCAAACCTCGATAAACCGCATCTTGAAGTTACGCCCCTTGAAGCTGCCGAAATCCCCACCCTGGCGGCTGGCGGCATTGAGCTTGGCGAACGCGTCGTACGCCACGCGCCGGTCGATCGCCACATAGGTCTGGAATTCCGTCACGTTGATCTTGCCGACCTGCTCCTTCAAGAGGCCCGCATCGCCGGTCAGCGCGCCCAGCACGTCGCCGGGACGCAGCTTGTCCTTCTTGCCGCCCAGGATGCACAAGGTCATCATCGGCGCCGCGTCGCCCTGCGCGTATTCGTCGTCGTCCAGTTCCTTCAGCGAGTGCCATTCGACCGGCGCGCCCTGGTATTCCTCGATCAGCTTGACCCACTTCTTCTCGTTCGGCGCGCACAGGGTCAGCGACAGGCCCTGCTCGTCGCCGCGGCCGGTGCGGCCGATGCGGTGGATGTGCACCTCGGTATCCTTCGACACGTCGGCATTGATCACCGCTTCCAGGTTCTGGATGTCCAGGCCGCGCGCCGCCACGTCGGTAGCGATCAGGATCGAGCAGCTGCGGTTGGCGAACAGCACCAGGATCTCGTCGCGTTCGCGCTGTTCCAGCTCGCCGTACAGGGCCAGCGCGGAAAAGCCCTGCGCGCGCAGCTCGTCCACCAGCTCGCGGCAGTGCACCTTGGTATTGCAGAACACGATGGCGGACGCCGGCTTGTAGTGCTTGAGCAGCTTGCCGACAGCGGCGTCGCGCTCGTCGAAGCCGATCTCGTAGAAGCGCTGCACGATCTTGCTGTTGTCGTGCTGCGCCTCGACCGTCACCTCGACCGGATCGGCCAGGAAGGCCTCGGTGGCCTGGCGGATATCGTCCGGATAGGTCGCCGAGAACAGCAGGGTTTGGCGCCGCTTCGGGCAGGCGCTGACGATGCCGGCGATCTCGTCGTAGAAGCCCATGTCCGTCATGCGGTCGGCCTCGTCCAGCACCAGCGTCTGCACGGTGGACAGGTCGATCGTCTGGCGGCCGATATGGTCGCGGATGCGGCCCGGCGTGCCGACCACGACGTGGGCGCCATGCTCCAGCGACGCGATCTGCGGCCGCATCGGCGCGCCGCCCGTCAGCACCAGCACCTTGACGTTGCCGACGCTGCGCGCCAGCCGGCGCAGCTCGTTGGCCACCTGGTCGGCCAGCTCGCGCGTGGGGCACAGCACCAGCGCCTGGGTGGCGAACCAGGCCGGGTTCAGCTTGTGCAGCAGGCCGATGCCGAACGCGGCGGTCTTGCCGCTGCCCGTCTTGGCCTGGGCGATCAGGTCGCGTCCTTCCAGCACGGCCGGCAGGCTCTGGGCCTGGATCGGCGTCATGGTCTTGTAGCCCAGCGAATCGAGGTTCGCCAGGAAGGAATCAAGCAGGGGCAGGGTGGCAAAGGCGGTGGCGGTCATGGCGGCGGGGAGGTAGGGGTGAAAGGATAGTCTAGCAAAACCTGCCGGACACGAGGCGTTGTGGCGCGAGACGCGCCGGGTTACTGGACGTCGCCCTGGGACCAGACGGGCAGGCCCGTGAGGTCGAGGTTGTCGTCGCGCTGCCAGACCGGCAGGCCGGTGGCATCGGTCGGTTCCAGCAGTTCCATCTGTTCCTGCTTCAGCGCGGCGCGGCGGACGCGCGGCGCCGGCGGCCGTTTCGGCTCCGGCTCCATCGGCGCCGCCGGGCCGAAGCCGGGCAGGTCGAAGGTCGCATTGTCTTTTTTGTCTCTCATGGTCCGAAATGGGGGCGGATGAAGCGCCCCGAAAAACAAAAGCCCGGCTGTCGCAGTCGGGCTCTCAATGTATAGCGGCCCGCAGTGTAACACAACGGCGGGCCGCCTTGGCGGCGGATCAGCGGAAGGCCAGGGCGCCTGTCAGGTCCCCGGGCGGCTGCGCGGCGCGCGCGGCGAACGCGCGATTGCGCTCGGCCAGGCCTTCCAGCAGTGGCAGGCCGTGCAAGCGCGTGATGAAGCGCAGGATCGAGGTGGTGTCGTAGAAGCTGTGGTCGACGGCACCCTTCTTGGCGAACGGCGACACGACGATGGCGGGCACGCGCGAACCCGGCCCCCAGCGGTCGCCCTGCGGCGGCGCCACGTGGTCCCACCAGCCGCCGTTCTCGTCGAACGTGACCACCACCACCATGTCCTGCCATTGCGGCGAATGGCGCAGGTGCTGCAGCACGTTGACGATGTGCTGGTCGCCCGACTCGATGTCCGAGTAGCCCGCGTGCAGGTTCAGGTTGCCCTGCGGCTTGTAGAAGCTGACGGCCGGCAGCTTGCCTGCCACCACGTCGGCCAGGAAGCGGTTGGAAATCGGGCTGTCGCCCAGGCCGCCGTCGCGCAGGTGGCGCGCGCGTGCCGCCGTGCCGGGCGCGTAGTTGGCGAAGTAGTTGAACGGCTGGTGGTGGGCCTGGAAGTTGGGCTTGGCGCCGCCGCCCTTGGCGTCCAGCGCGGCCTGCCATGCGCCGCCATACCAGGCCCACGACACGCCCTTGCGCGACAGCAGGTCGCCGATCGTGTCGTAGCTCTGCGGCGGCAGCGTGTTGGCGTCGTCCGGGTCGGCCAGCAGCGGGTCGCCGCCGGGCGCCGGGCGCACGTAGCTGGGCTGGTAGGGTGGCGACATCGTGTTGACCACGTAGCCGTCCGGCGTGATGGCGCCGTCGTTGACGAACCTGGCGCGACCTTGCAGCGCGGAGAGCGGCGAGTCCGGCGCCAGCGCCAGGCGCGTACCCTTGGCGCCGTCGGCGGTGGCGGCGATCTTCTTTTTCGCCTTGGTCTGGGGCGCGTTGAAGTACTCCGGCGTGCGGCCCGAGATCAGGAACTGGTGGTTCAGGTAGGAGCCGCCGAAGGCCGCCATGAAGAAGTTGTCGCACAAGGTGAACTCGCGCGCCACCTGCCACAGGCCCAGGTTCTTGTCCGTCTCGCCGTAGTAACCCATCACCAGGCCGCCGGCGTCCGTCCAGGCGACGAAGCCGTCGTTCCGGCCGCCGTTGATCTGCATCTGGTTCTGGTAGAAGCGGTGCTGCAGGTCGCGCGTGATGACGGCTTCCGACAGCGGCTTGCCCGTCGCGTCCTTCAGCGCGAACGGCGCGTTGGGCAGGCCCTTGACGTCGTCTTCCTTCAGCTCGACGCGCACGCCGGCGATGTCCTGCGGCACCGGCACCGCGCCGCCCCAGACCTTCGGCAGCTCGGGCAGGATGCTGCCGTCGACATCGCGCTGGCGATAGCGCTCCGGCGGCACGTCCGCCAGTGGCGCCGCCAGGCCGGGGAAGTTGGCGAACAGGTTGTTGAAGCTGCGGTTCTCGAGGTAGATGACGACCACGTTCTTCACGTGCGCCTTCAGCTTGGCGTCCAGCGACCCCTTCGCGACAGGCTTGGCCTGCGCCGGCGCGGCCATGGCGGGCAGGGCGCCGACCACGCTGGCGGCGGTGGCAGCGCCGAACAGCCGGCGGCGCGAGGGATTGGAAGGGGAATCGTGTTGGTCCGTCACGCGCGGCTCCTCTTGAGCTGATAGAAACGCGCCGAGTGTAACACCACGGCCGGGGCGGGCAAAGGAGCCGCTGACGGCCGCCAACGGCCGAGGCCGTGTCAGCTTTCGTGCCTGACCCCATTGTTGACACGGGCTCGGCCGTCGTAGGGGCGGGCAATGAAAAAAGCCGCTGATTCCGAAGAATCAGCGGCTTTTCGAATCTGGTTGCGGGGACAGGATTTGAACCTGTGACCTTCGGGTTATGAGCCCGACGAGCTGCCAGACTGCTCCACCCCGCGTCTGAGGCAAGAATTATATACCGGGTCGTTTATTTATGCAAGGTCCGCCGAAAAAAGGTCAGGCGGCGCCCAGACGCCACAGCGACGTCACCTCGGCCGAACGGGCCGCGTGCAGCGGATCGCTGGCGTCGCTGGCGCGCGGGTGGACCGGGCGCACGTCCTGCCGGCCCAGCACTTTCAGGCCGGCCCGGTCGATCCATTCCAGCAGCTGCGTGCGCGGGCGCAGGCCCAGGTGCTCGGCCAGGTCTGACAGGATCAGCCAGCCTTCGCCGCCGTCGGCCAGATGCTCCTTCAGGCCGGCCAGGAAGCCCTTGAGCATGCGGCTGTCCGGATCGTAGACGGCGTGCTCGATCGACGAGCCGGGACGCGCCGGCACCCATGGCGGGTTGCAGACGACCAGCGCGGCGCGGCCGGGCGGGAACAGGTCCGCCTCCAGCAGCTCGACCTGCTCGTCCAGGCCGAGGCGGGCGATGTTGTCGCGCGCGCAGGACAGCGCGCGGCGGTCCATGTCGGTCGCCACCACGTGGCGCACGCCGCGCCGCGCCAGCACCGCCGACAGCACGCCGGTGCCCGCGCCGATGTCGAACGCCAGCGCTTCGGCGCCGCGCGGCAGCGGCGTATCGGCCACCAGTTGCACGTACTCGCCGCGCACCGGCGAGAACACGCCGTAGTGCGGGTGGATGCGCGCGCCCAGCGCGGGGATCTCAACGCCGGTCTTGCGCCACTCGTGCGCGCCAATCAGGCCCTGCAGCTCGCGCAGCGAGATGACGAAGGCATCGTCGCCACGGCCGTAGGCTTCGTTGCAGGCCAGGTGCACGTCCGGCGCGCGGCGCAGCGGGATCACGTAACCGGGGTCGAACGGAATCAGCAGCATCGCCAGCGTGCGCGCGCGCTGCGACTGCGCCTGGCGGTGCAGGTGGAAGGCTTCGGTCGGCGTGGCCGGCACCTTGGCGACCTTTTTCTTGCCTTTGCCGTGCTTGTGGTCGGCCCGCCGCGCCAGCGCCTGCAGCAGCTGGCGCGCATTCTGGAAGTCGCCGCGCCACAGTAGCGCCGTGCCCTCGCAGGCCAGGCGGTAGGCCGTGTCGGCATTGGTCGTGTCGTCCGCCACGACGACCTTCTTCGGCGGCGGCATGCCCGCTTCCGAGTGCCAGCGGGCGCTGCGTGGCTCGCCTTGTTCGGTCCAGTGGATGAGAGGCGCGGTATCGGATGCTTGCATGGTGCTTTCGGTGAAGGTGACAGGAGCGCGGGCGGGGCGAGCGAGCGCCGGCCGTGCGCGGCCCGGCATTATAGCGGCTACGGTCAAATGACCTTGCGGCGCCGGGCGTTTTGCGAGATGAGCGCCGCGACGCATACATGGATGCTGGCGCGAGCTATACGGAACAGGTGCAACCGGCTCGAATGTCTCCGGCTGGACGCAGCACCATCCTTGAAAGCTCGTATGAAACACAACAAAACCGTACGCCACCGCGCCCTTGCCGCAGTCGTCTTCACGCTGCTGCTCCTGTATCCTCGCAACTGCCTGGGCCTGGACCCGGAAACCCGCCCAGGACAGTATAACGCGGCGCTACGGCGATAAGACGGCCACGCCGCCGTCAGGCCGCGTCGTCCGGCGGCGGCGTCGTGGAAATCGTCAGCGGGATGTCGCCGCCGCGTGGCGGGACAGTCTGCGTATCGACGACCGGCTCCGGGGCCGGGGCCTGCACGGGTGGCGGGCCCGCTTTCACAGGCGCCGGCGCGCTGGCCGACTCCGTCGCGTAGGCATTGGTGGCCTGTTTCACCTGCGCCGTCGTCGGCGGGCCGTAGGTGTCCAGCGCCTGCGCGCTGTTGACCAGCTTGAGCAGGCGCGCCGACAGGGTGCCCAGCATGTCGCCGTCGGCCGCCTTGAGGTCGGCCGACATGCGCTTGTCCATCAGCTTGAAGATGTCGTTCAGGCTGCCCGGCCAGTCGATGTCCGGGAACTCGACGGCCGGTAGCGGCATCGCCGGGTTCTGCTCGGCCAGTTCGCGCCGGCGCGTGCTTTCGGTGCCGATCGAGAGCGCCGACTCGTACTGCACCTCGACCTCGAAATCGAATTTCTGGCCGTCCGCCAGCGTGATCGTGCCCTTGCCGAGGAAATGCGCGCTGTCGGTCAGGCGGAACGCGGCGGCGTCGGTGACGCCCTGCGCGCCCTCGGCGTGCAGCCTGCCGGCTTCCATCGTCGATTGCGAATCCAGGCTGACCGAATCGAAGTCGATGGTGGCGCCCTGCATCGCGTCGCCGAACAGGTGCTTGGCGAAATTGCCGAGCAGGTTCTGCGCCAGGTCGATGGCGGCATTGCCGAGGCCGGCGACACGGTCCTGCAGGTCGAGCGCATTGCTCGACAGGGCCACGTTGGACGGGGTCACGGCCGACCCGGGCGCCTGGCGGATCGGCGCCGCCGTCTTGTCCGTCCGGGTGTTGGGCTGGCCCGTGGCCGCGGGCGTCGTTGTCGTGTAAGGGCGGGGACCGAACGGCGAGATGGAAGTCATGGTGGGCCTTTCGTCAGATGTCACGTCACCCGGGAACTATCGGCAGCGGCGCCGATAACTTGAGGCGCTCAGTGGTGGTGCGTCCACAGGCCATTGGATGCCAGGTAGGCCTGGACGGCTTCCGGCTGGCCGGTGGCATGCAGTTTCACTTCGCCGCACGAGCAGACGCCCGAATACGGGGTGATATGGGAGCACGCGGAAACTTTTTGCAGGGAAACAGTTACCGCCTTGGCGCACTTGGCGCACTTGAACGTCAGGGTACGGGGGGCTTTCAGCATGGTGCTCTTCTATATGAACGGCTTGGGTAAAGGCGGATTTTAACAAACACCGGAGACCGGTGCCTGACCCCAAGGGTTTCTGCGAACGGTCAGTGCACGCTGACGGTACTGCGCCCGCCAGCCCCCGGCAGCACCGAGATGCGGGTGGCGATCCGCTCCGTCATCTCCTGCACGTGCGAGATCACGCCGACTTTCCGGCCCATCGACTGCAGGTTGTCCAGCGCGTCCATCGCCACGCGCAGCGTTTCCGCGTCCAGGCTGCCGAAGCCTTCATCGATGAACAGCGATTCGACCCGCACGCGATTGGACGACAGTGACGCCAGCCCCAGCGCCAGCGCCAGCGAGACGAGGAACGATTCGCCGCCGGACAGCGAGTGCACCGAGCGCATGTCGTCGCCCATGTGCAGGTCGCGCACCAGCAAACCGAGCGACGGTTGCGCGGGATTGTCGATGCGCTGCAGCTGGTAGCGCGGCGCCAGCTGGCCCAGGTGGGCGTTGGCATAGCCCAGCAGCACGTCCAGCGTGAATTGCTGGGCGTAGTTGCGGAACTTCTTGCCGTCGGCGGAGCCGATCAACTCGGACAGGCGCGCCCATTTGCGCTCGACCGCCTCCTGCCGTTCGATCTCGGCCAGCACGTCGCTGGCGCGGCGGCGCCGTTCGTCGTCGCGCGCCAGCGCCAGCCGGTAGCCGGTGGCCTGCTCGTGCGCCGCATGCCGCTCGGCGGCAAGCGCCTGCAGCAGTTGGCGCAGCGTCTCGATCGTCTGCGTGCCATCGGCCGGCGCGCTGTCGCGGTGCCGCGCGCATTGCGCTTCGCGCTCCTGCAGCACCGTGCGCGCCTGCGCGGCGGCCTGCTCCAGCGCCAGCAGCGCCTGCCGCTCGGCGCGGATGGCTTCCAGCGGATGCGCCAGCAGTGCACGCAATTCGTCCAGCGAGGCGATGCCGACGTCCGGTGCGGGCGTGAACAGGTCCGGCTCCGTGCGCGCCTGCTGGAATTCGGCCAGCCAGGCGGCCAGGCGTTCCGTCGCGGCGACGCTGGCTTCCTCCAGCTCGGCGATGCGGCGCCGGCCCTGCGCCAGCGCCTCGTCGCAACGGGTGCGTCGCTGCGCCGCCTGTTGTGCCGCGTCCTGCTGCGCCTGCAGACGCGCACGGGCGGCGTCGCAGGCGGCGCGCAGGCGTGCCTCCACCTCGCGCACCGGCGTGCCGTTCCACAGCGCCAGGCGCTGCGTGCGCGCCTGCTGCAAGCCCTCGTCGGCGGCCGCGAACGCGGCGCGGGCGGCCTGCTCGTCGGCCGCCGCCTTGCCGTGCGCTTCATGCAGCGCGTTCAACTCGACTTCCAGCGCGGCCAGGGCCACGGCCCGTTCGTCGATGGCGGCATGCTGCGTCAGCCACTGGCGGCCTTCGGCCTGGCGCAGCGCGTGGAAGTGCTCGGGATGCGCGCGCCAGGATTCCTTCCAGTCGCCATCCTGTTCGATGCCGTCGAAGGCCGGCTCCAGTTCGTCCAGCAGCGTATCGAGCCGGGCCTGGGCATCCAGGTGCTGCGATTGCAGCGCCTCCAGCTGGGTCGCCGCCTGCGCCAGCGCGGTGGCCGCGTTGGCGGCCGCGGCCTGCCATTTGCCCTGCGCCGCCATCGCTTCGTCATACGCGCGCTGTGCGACATCGCGCGCCGCCGCCGCGCGGCGCAGCCCGGCCTCGTCCTGCTCCAGCGCCTGCGAGCCCGCCGCCACGTCGGCCAGGCGCCCGGCCAGCCACTGCTCGGTGCCGTCAGCCGGCGCCGCGCCGTCACCCGCCGCCGCGATGGCTTCCCGCGCGGCGTGCCAGCGCTGCTGTGCCGCCGCCAGCGCATCGGCCAGGGCCGTGCGTTCGGTGTCCACTTGCGCCAGCTGCGCGGTGCCGCCATTGACCAGCGCGCGCTGGGTGGCGCCATGTTCGATCAGCTGGTCCAGCGCGGCGCGGCCTTGCGCGACGTCCTGGCGCAACTGCTCCAGCAGCGCGTGCAGCTTGTCGTTGCCGTGATACGGATGCTCCTCGGCGCCGCAGACGGGGCAGGGCACGCCGTCCTCCAGCGTGTCGCGCAGCGCCTCGACGCTGTCGCCGCAGGCCGCTTCCGCCAGCGCCAGCGCGCGTTCGGCCTGCGCCAGCGCCGCCTTGCGCGCTGCATGGTCCTGCTGCGCCTGCGCCAGTTGCGCCTGGGCCTGGGCCAAGGTGGCGCGCAGCTGGGCGCCTTGCTCGTCGAGCGCCGTCGTCCGCGCCGACTTCGCGGCCAGGTCCAGCCAGGCCTTTTCGCCGGCCGCCAAGGCGGCGCGGCGCCGTTCCAGTGTCGCGCGGCGCTGCTGCAGTGCGTCGCCGTCGAACGCGGCCAGCGCCTGCACCGCGGCGTCGCGTTGGGCCAGCAGGGCTTGTGCCCGCTGCGCCGCCGCTTCCAGCTGGTCGCGCGCCGCCGTTTCGGCATCGCGCTGCTGCGTCGTGGTGCCGCGTGCCTGCTCCAGCTTGGCGCCGAATGTATTGGCCTGGCCCAGCGCGCGTCCGGCCTGGGCGAACAGCGCGTCCCAGCGGGTCCACTGCTGGCCCAGGGTGGCCCACTGGCGATGCTCCGCCAGCCAGGCCTGGCCGAACTGCTGCGCCTCCTGCAGCTTGCGGCGGTCGTTGCGCTTGTCCGACAGCGCCGCCGCGGCCTGCGTGACGACGGCGACCGCCGCGTCGCGCGCGGCCCGTGCCTGCGTGTGCGCCGGCTGCATCGCCTCGATGCGCGCGTCCAGCGCCTTGGCCTGGTCCAGCTGCGGCGCGGCCGCCGCCTGCGCCGCTTCCGCCTCGGCCAGCGTGCCCTGCAACTGCTGCGCGGCGGCAGCCGCGGCTTCTTGTGCCAGGCGGGCCTGCTCCGCTTCCTGTTCGCAGCGCGCCGCGCCCGCGCGCGCCTGTGCCGCCTCCGCCGCCAGCCGCACGATCTCGTCGTGCAGCGGCCGCGCTTCCTGTACCGCGTCATGGCGCGCCAGGGCCGCATGACGCGGCGCCGCGTCGCTGACGTCGGCAACGCGCCGGGCCAGCTCGGCGCGCGCCTCCTCGACGCCTTGTGCCAGCCGCACCGCCTGTTCGTGCCAGCGCAGGTCCGCTTCCAGCGCGCCGCGGCGCGTATCCAGCGTCGCCAGCGCCGCATCGGCCTCGCGCGCCAGCCGTTCGGTCTCGGCGCGCGCTTCGCCGGACAGCGGCTGCTGGTCGGCCAGCCGGTCGCGCAACTGCTGCAGCTTGTGCAGTTCCAGCTTCTGCCGCTCGTGCGCCCGTTTCGACAGGTCGCTGTAGATCGTGCTGCCCGTCAGCGTTTCCAGCAGCACGCCCCGTTCGTCGTCCTGCGACTTCAGGAAGGTGGCGAACTCGTTCTGCGCCAGCAGCACGGCGCGGGTGAACTGCTCGAAGTTCAGGCCGATGCGCTGCTCGATCTCCTGCTTCACTTCCGTCTTGGTGGCGCCGATCGGTTGCAGTTGCGGCAGCGTGTGCAGCGTCATCGCGGTCGGCTGCAGCGCGCCGGCAGCGCGCGTGCGGGCGCGGCGCACGCTCCAGCGCGCACGGTAGGCATTACCGTCGTTGCCGACGAAGTCCACTTCCGCGTAACCCTCCGGCGTGCCGCGCCGCAGCAGCGTGCGCGGGTCGTCCGAGGAAATCGGCTCGCCCACGTCCGGCGTCTTGCCGCGCGCGTGCACCAGGCGCGGCGTGCGGTCGTACAGCGCCAGGCACAAGGCATCGAGCAGGGTGCTCTTGCCGGCGCCGGTGGGGCCGCTGATGGCGAACAAGCCGCTTGACGCCAGCGGCTCGCCGCCGAAGTCCACCGAGAATTCGTCCGCCAGCGAGGCCAGGTTTTTACCGCCGATGCGCAGGATCTTCATTTACGCTCCCGCCAGCAGCAGTTCGGCGAAGGCCGCCACCTGGTCGGGCGGGGCCTCGTTGCCGTACTTCTGGCGGTACAGGCGGGCGAACACCTCGTCCGGCTGCAGCTGCGCCAGCTGGTCGAGCGAGACGGCGGCATCGACCAGCGAGGGGCCGCGCGCGGCGCTGGCCGTATCGATCTTGGCCAGGCGCACGTGCTTGCCCTCCAGCGCCGCCTCGATGCGCGAACGCAGGCCCGGCTCGGGCGCGTCCAGCAGCACGCGCACCTCGACGAACGGCTGCGCGTATGCGGGCGCTGGCGGGAAGTCGAGCGCTTCCAGCTCGTCCAGCACCTGCGCCAGCGGGGCCGGGCGCGACGGCACCCGCAGCAGGTGCACGGCACGCGGCACCGGGATCGGCACGACGTCCTGCAAGGTGCCGCCATCGAGGTCGATGCGCAGCACCTGGTGCTGGTAGTGCACTTCCGAGAACGACAGCGGGATCGGGCTGCCGCTGTAGCGGATGTGGCCGTGGCGGCCGATCTGCTGCGCCAGGTGCAGGTGCCCCAGGGCCGCGTAGGCCACGTCCGGCCCGAACATCCCGGCCGGCAGCATCTCGGTGCCGCCGATGACGATGCGGCGCTCCGAGTCGCTCGACATCTGCCCGTCCACCATGTGGCAGTGGCCCATCGCGACGATGGCCTGGCCCGGCTGGCGCAGGGCCAGCGCATGGGTCTGGGCCTGGGCGTACAGTTCGGCGATGCCGGCCAGGTAGCCGTCCGCCGCCTCGGCGCCTTCCTGGTCCGCGCGCGGCACGTCGGCCGGACGCAGGAACGGCACCGCCAGGCACCATGCCGCGACGGCGCCGGCGCGGTTCGTCAGCGGCACCACCAGGCGCGCCACGTCGATATTGCCGTCGGCATCGCGCTGCACGTGGCCCACCACCTGGGTGCCGTGCGCCTCCAGCAGCGGCCCGGGGGCCTCGATGCGGCCGGGCGAGTCGTGGTTGCCGGCCGTGACGACGATGTCCAGGCCCGGCACGCGGGCGCGCGCCTGCTGCAGGAAGCGGTACAACTGGCGCTGCGAGACGGCGGACGGGTTGGCGTTGTCGAACACGTCGCCGGCGATCAGCAGCGCGTCGGCCTGTTCGGCCACGATCGTCTCGACCAGCCAGTCCAGGAAGCACTGGTGTTCGTATTGGCGGTCGAAGTTGTGGAGCGACTGGCCGAGGTGCCAGTCCGAGGTGTGCAGCAGGCGCATGGGTGTACGGCTAAGCGATGCGGGTGATGGTCGGGAAGCGCAATAGTAGCGTATCGGCGCCGTCCGTGCGCGCTGGCGTCACGCCACGTCCGACGTGGCGGGCAGGGCGGCGAAGGCCGGGTCGGCGCGGAACGTGTCGCGGCCAGCCTGCTTGGCCTGGTACAGCAGTTCGTCGGCGCGCTGCAGCAGCATGGCCGGCGTCAGGTCGGCGTCGCGGTAGAACGCCAGGCCCACGCTGGTCGAGATGCGCACGGTGGTGCCGTCCAGGTCGAACGGGGCGCGCATCGCACCCACGATCTTGGCGGCCGCGGCCAGCGCATCGTCCGGCTGGCGCAGTCCCTCCATGACGATGGTGAACTCGTCGCCGCCCAGGCGCGCGACCGTGTCGCTGGCGCGCAGCGCGTGCGCCAGGCGCCCGGCGAACGCCTTCAACAGCGCGTCGCCCACCGCGTGGCCGTGCGTGTCGTTGACCGGCTTGAAGCGGTCCACGTCCAGGTACATCACGGCCATCAGCGTGTGCTGGTCGCGGCTTTGGACCATCGCTTCCTGCAGTTTGTGGTTGAATCCGGCCCGGTTGGCCAGCCCGGTCAAGGGGTCGACCTGCGCCAGCTTGAGCAGGCGGCGCTGCTCCGTCTTCTGCGCGGTGACGTCGTTGCGCACGACGTGGAAGCCGATCACGTGGCCGCCGTCGTCCGCCTGCGGGATGTACATGACTTCGAAACTGCGTTCGCCCTCGTCCTCCTCGAAGCGCACCTTCTCGCCGGCCTGGGCGCGGCGGATGTGGGGCAGCAGCTCGGCATAGCGGCGCTCGCCCAGCACGGCGCGCGCCGGCCGGCCGATGGCCTGCACGCCGCGGCGCGCGAACTCCTGCTGGTAGCTGCGGTTGTGGAAGCGATACACCTCGTCGCGGTCGACGTAGGCGATCATCGCCGGCATGTTGTCGGCGATCGTGCGCAGGCGCGCTTCGCTCTCGCGCAGGGCGGCGATGGACTGGCGCACCGCCGTGATGTCGCGCAGGGTGACGGCGACGCCGCCATCGATGGCGACGATCTGGTGCTGCAGCCAGCGCGGTTCACCCGTGCGCGTGGCGAATTCCTCCTCCAGCGGCAGGCCGCTGATGAGGACCGTGCGGTACTTGTCGATAAAACCTTCCTCGCGCCAGGCCGGCACCAGCTCGCCCATCGGCTGGCCCAGCAGCTCGGCGCGCGGGTGGCCCAGCATGGCGGCGCCGCGCTCGTTGACGTCGGCCAGCACGAAGTCGACGATCTCCCCGCCGGCCAGGTGGGCCTTCAGCAGGAACAGCGCATCCAGGCTGGCGTCCACCGCCGCGCGCAGCTGGCGCTGGGCGTCCTCGGCGGCCTCGGTGCTGCGCCGCAGCCGGCGGCTCTGTTGCGTCAGCAGCGCCGTGAAGCCCAGCACCAGCAGCGACGCGAGGCCGACGCTGCCCAGGTACAGGTCGCGCCGCCGCTCGGCGCGCGCCAGCGCGCTGTCCAGCGTATGGCCGACCACGGCGGCCAGGCCGTAACGCGGCAGTGCGCGGCGCGCATACAGGCGCGCCACGCCGTCGACTGGCGTCAGGTCGCGCACTTCCTCTGGCTGGGCGCCAGGGCCGAAGCGCAGCGTGGCGGTATGGAACAGGCGATCGTCCACGCGGCCAGTCGCCAGACCCGTCACGCGGCTCTGCAGCAGCACCAGGCCGCCGGGCGCCGTCTGCACGCGGTCGTAGTCCTCGATGAACCAGGCCGGATCGACCAGCAGCACGATGGCGCCGGCAAAGCGGCCCTGCTCATCGACCAGGCGGCGCGCCACGCGGATGCGCCACTGCGCGGCATGCGCGCCGACGGCGGGCGTATCGACACGGGCCGTGTCGCCGTCGCGCTCGGCCAGGGCGCGAAAGAACGCCTGGTCCGCGACCTGGTCATCGAAACGGCCGTGCAGGCTCTCGGCCAGGCTGCCGTCGTTGCGGTACAGCGCGACAGGCAGCTCGAGCCGGGGCGGGATGAGGGAGGCCAACAGGCCGCCGGGACGGGCGAATTCGGCCAGCCCCAGCTGGCCTTGCGCTTCCTCGAACTTGACCCTGAACAGCTGGCTCGCATGGTCGGCCTGGCGCAGCAGGTAGCCGGTGTTGTCGGCCAGCGTGCGGGCCTGCTCGTGGGCTTGCAGCACGGCTTCCTGCCGGGCCGCCAGGCGTTCCTGCCGCACCTGGTACAGTACGGCGGTCCACATCGTGCCCAGCAATACGAGCGCGAACGACGGTAGCAGGGTCGCCCGATACAATTTGCGCAACACCAGCCCGATCATGTCCGCTTTCTGGTTGAGTATCCTGCCGATATTCTGCACGTAATCGGCGATCTTTTCAGCGCGGCACGGCGCGCTGTCACCGCCACCCCACAGATCGGCGCGGCAGTGGCGCGAAACGCTATTAGAATAGCCACGCCACCAACCAGGAGATGCCTTTGTCCGAGACCCTGCTGTTCAGCCCCGGCGCGGCACGCGCGCTGCACCTGCATGCCCAGGGCCTGCTGTCGGCGCGCCGCCGCCGCGCCGGCAAGGCCGACGTGCTGGCCGCGATCCGCCGCATGGGCGTGCTGCAGATCGATACGATCCACGTCGTCGCGCGCAGCCCCTACCTGGTGCTGTGGAGCCGGCTGGGCGACTACCCCCAGGCCTGGCTGGACGAGCTGCTGGCCGAGGGAGCGCTGTTCGAATACTGGGCGCACGAGGCGTGTTTCGTGCCGATCGAGGATTACCGGCTGCTGCGCCACCGCATGCTCGACCCGGCCGCGATGGGCTGGAAGTACTCGGTCGACTGGATGCGCGAGCACTGCCGCGAGGTGCAGCAGGTGCTGGCGCACGTGCGTGCGCACGGTCCGGTGCGGGCGGCGGACTTCGAGCGCACGGACGGCAAGGCGGGCGGCTGGTGGGAATGGAAGCCCGAGAAGCGGGCGCTGGAAGTGCTGTACACGGCCGGCCAACTGATGATCGCGCGGCGCCACAACTTCCAGCGCGTGTACGACCTGGCCGAACGCGTGCTGCCCGGCTGGGACGATGCCGCGCTGCCGCGGCCGGCGCAGGTGCGGCGCGAACTCGCCCTGAACACGGTGCGCGCACTGGGCCTGGCGCGCGCCGCCTGGGTCCCGGATTACTACCGCACCAGGCCGCCGCACCAGGACCTGGAGGCGCTGGTGGAGGAGGGCGCGCTGCTGCGCGCCGCGGTGGCAGGCTGGCGCGACCCCGTCTACCTGCATCCCGAGCACCTGGAGGCGGCGCGGGCCGCCGCCGCCGGCACCCTGGTCCCGACCCTGACGACGATCCTGTCGCCGTTCGACCCGGTCGTGTGGGACCGCCGCCGCGCGCTGGAGCTGTTCGGCTTCGACTACCGGCTGGAATGCTACACGCCGGCCGACAAGCGCCGCCACGGCTATTTCACCCTGCCGCTGCTGCGCCGCGGCGCGCTGGTGGGGCGGGTGGACGCCAAGGCGCACCGGCGCGACGGCCTGTTCGAACTGAAAGCGCTGACGCTGGAGCCTGGCACGCGCATCAGCGAGCGCTTCGTGCGCGACATCGCCGGCGCGCTGTCCCGCTGCGCGCAGTGGCATGCCTGCCCGCGTGTGCTGGTGGGCCGTACCGAGCCCGCGTCCTTTGGCGCGCAGCTGCAGGGTGCGCTGGCCGAGTCGCCCGTCGCGGAGGCCGCATGAACGGCATCGCCGACCTGCCGGCGGCGCTGCCGCCCGCGCCCGCGCGCGTCGTCGGAGCCGACGGCCAGCCGGCGCTGGGCCGCTTCGCCGGGGCGCTGCAGGGCTGCGACTGGGAGCGCCTGGCGCGCCCGCACGCGCGCAGCGGCTTGTGGCGGCGCTTGCACAACAAGCGCTGGCATTACGTCGCCCTGGCCACGGAGCGGATCTTCTGCGCCGTCGCCATCGTCGACCTGGGCTGGATGAGCAGCTGCTTCGGCTACGCCTTCGATCGCGGCGACGGCGACATGCTGGCCAACTTCTCGGAAGACGGCTTGCCCGGGCGGCTCTCGGTCGCCGTGGCCGATGGCCCGGGCGGCACCAGCCGCTTCCGGCGCCGCGCCACGCACATCGAGATCGGCCCGGAGGCGCTGACGCTGCGCTGCCCCTGGCTGCAGATCGAAGCGCGCTTCGGTCCGGCGCCGGCGCCGCCGCTGCTGGCGACCGGGCTGATTCGAGGCGGCAGCGTGCACGCCACCCAGAAGTCGGGCGGCCTGCCGCTGACCGGCGAGGTGCGCACGTGGCGCGAGGAGTATCGCCTGGATGGCGGCGTGGCCAGCTGCGACCTGTCGAACGGCCTGCTGGCGCGCGAGACGGCCTGGCGCTGGGCGTCGGCGCATGCGCTGGACGTGGGCTTCAACCTGCAGGCCGGCTATTTCGGCGCCTGCGAGAACGCGGTCTGGCTCGATGGCGCGCTGTATCCGCTGGGGCCGGCCCGCTTCATCGTCGACCGCAAGGACGTGCTGGCGCCCTGGCACATCTTCACGGAAGACGACTGCCTGGACCTGATCTTCACGCCCGACGCGGCGCGGCGCGAGAACCGCGACCTGAAGATCGCCGCCAGCCGCTACGTGCAACCGCTGGGCACTTTCAGCGGCTGGGTGCGCGGCACGCCGGAGCAGCCGAAGCGCACCATCGAACGGCTGGCTGGCGTGACGGAAGACCATTTCGCGCGCTGGTAGCGCCAACCAAACGACAAGGACCGCGATGAGCGTGCGTCAACTGGACCGGATGTTCGAGCCCCGCAGCATCGCCATCGTCGGTGCCTCGCTCCAGCCAGGCCGGATCGGCACCACGGTGCTGGCCAACATGGCCGAAAGCGGCTTCGCCGGCGCCCTGTGGCCCGTCAATCCGAAGTACGACGAGCTGCTCGGCATCCCGTGCTACCCGCGCGTGGCCGCGCTGCCGAAAGTGGCGGGCGGTGGGCCTGACCTGGCCGTCGTCTGCACGCCGCCGGACACGGTGCCAGGGCTGATCGGCGACCTGGGGGCGCGCGGCACCCGCGCCGTGATCGTGCTGACGCCGTTGCCGCCGGCCGTGCGCCAGGCCATGCTGAAGGCGGCGCGGCCTTACCAGCTGCGCATCCTGGGCCCCGGCGGCATCGGCCTGGTGGCGCCGGCCGCGGGCCTGAACGCCAGCGTGGCGCACGTGGGCGCGCGCCCGGGCCGCATCGCCTTCGTGTCGCAGTCGGGCATGCTGATGACGGCGGTGCTGGACTGGGCGCGCCAGCAGAGCATCGGCTTCTCGCGCGTGGTGTCGCTGGGCGAGAGCGTCGACATCGACGTGGGCGACCTGCTGGACTTCCTGGCCGGCGACGCCGACACCAGCGCCATCGTGCTGCACCTGGAAAGCATCGGCAATGCGCGCAAGTTCCTGTCGGCGGCCCGCATCGCCGCGCGCGGCAAGCCGGTCGTGGTGCTGAAGTCCGGCCGCGAGGGCGACGACCGCGTGGTCGACGCGGCCATCCGCCGCGCCGGCATGCTGCGCGTGCATTCGTCGGCCGACCTGTTCGACGCGGTGGAAACGGTGGCACGGGCGCGACCGCTGGCCGGCGAGCGGCTGGGCGTCATCTGCAATGGCACCAGCCTGGCCCTCCTGGCCAGCGACGCCCTGGACTGGATCGGCGGCCAGCTCGCCACCTTGTCGCCGGAAACGGTGCGGCGCCTGCGTCCGCACGTGCCGGACGGGATGGTGCCGGCCAACCCGCTCGATATCGGCGTGCGCGCCGATACCGCGCGCCATGCCGCCGCGCTGGCGGCCATGCTGGCCGAACCCCAGGCCGATGCGCTGCTGCTGGTGCACGCGCCGACGTCGGCGGCCGGCAGCACCGAGGTGGCACAGGCGCTGGCGCCGCTGATCCGCGCCGGCGGGCGCAGCGTGCTGTCGTGCTGGCTGGGCGGCGAGGGCGTGCAGGCGGCGCGCAAGGTGTTCGCCGACGCCAACCTGCCCACCTACGACACGCCGGAAAAGGCCGTGCGCGCGTTCGGCCAGATCGTGCAGTACCAGCGCAACCAGGCCTTGCTGATCGAGGTGCCGCGGCAGGAGGCGGCGGCCGGGCCGGCGGACGAGGCGCGCCGGCTGGCGGCGCGGCAGCTGGTGCGCGAGGCGCGCGCGGCCGGCCAGGCACGCCTGGACGCGGCGCAGGCGCGCAGCGTGCTGGCCGCCTACGACCTGGTGCTGGCCGACGGGGGGCCCTGCGATGCCGGGCGCGCGCTGCTGCGCATCGCAATGGACGTCGATCCGGTGTTCGGCCCGGCCATCTCGTTCGGCCTCGGTGGCGCGGCCGGGCATGCGGCGGGCGACCGCGCCGTCGGCCTGCCGCCACTGAACACGGTACTGGCGCGCGACATCGTGCAGCGCAGCCGTGCCGGCCGCGCGCTGCAAGGGCAGGCCACGGCGGCGGATGGCGTGCACGCGGCGCTGGTGGCGGTGGCACAGCTGGCGGCCGACCTGGACGAGGTGGCGGCGCTGCGCCTCGACCCGGTCCAGCCGGCCGATGCCGGGCTATTGGTGCTGGACGCCGTCGTCGAGCTGGGCCCGGCGCGGCCGGAGACGGCGCTGGCGATCCGGCCGTATCCGCAGGCGCTGGAGGAAACGGTGGCGTGGCAGGGCATGCCGCTGCTGTTGCGGCCGATCCGGCCGGAGGACGCGCCGGCGCACGTGCGCTTCTTTGCCGCGCTCGATCCGGACGACGTGCGCATGCGTTTCTTCACGGCCTTGCGCGAGCTGCCGCCGGCCCAGCTGGCGCGGCTGACGCAGATCGACTACGACCGTGCGATGGCGTTCATCGCCACCCGCACGGGCGCCGACGGCCAGGCGGAGACGCTGGGCGTGGTGCGCGCTGTCGCCGATCCCGACAATGCGCAGGCCGAGTTTGCCATCACGATCCGTTCCGACCTGAAAGGGCAGGGGCTGGGCACGATCCTGTTCCGCAAGCTGGTGGAATATTTCCGCGACCGCGGCACGGCCGGGCTGACCGGCGAGGCGCTGGCGGAAAATGTGGGCGTACAACAACTGGTGAAACGGTTCGGCGGACGCGTGCTGCCCGGCGCGGAACCTGGCACTGTCGAGCTGGCGCTGCAGCTGAACGGGGGCTTGCATGCCAAATCATCCGAGCCCGGTAGGAATTGACCTGTCGCCGGGTTTGCGCTGGCTCAAAGTCCGCCTGTCGGCGCACTTTACACTTGAACTTCCGTCCAGCCCTGGGAGTCATAATGTTAACGGCCACATACACCCTGGTTGCGTTGTCCGTCGAACAGGCGCACATCCGTCTGAGTCTGCTTTCATTCCAGAAGTATGTGCAATCGACGCTGACCCGTCAGCAGAGCCTCACGCTGTCGCAACTTGAATACGCATGCGAAACGCTCGAACGCCTGTACCAGGCCTGCCACTGGCGCAAGGTCGAGCTGTACCTGATCCCGGCGCTGCGCCAGGCCACCGAGCGGGCCGACCAGCTGCTCGACGAGTTGAGCCGGCTGAACGCGTCGGCGCTGGCCGTGGTGCGCCGTCTCAAGCAGAACCTGGAACAGGGCCTGCGCGACGACAGCGAGGTGCAGACCGTGCGCGAAGCCATCGAAGGCTTCTGCGGCGCACTGCTGCAGCGCCTCGAGAAGGAGGAGAAGGAGCTGTTCGCCATCGCCCGCAGCGCCATCTGCGGTGATGCCTGGTTCGCGCTGGCCAACAAGCTGCTGGCGCACGACGCCCAGGTGGCCGAAGCGCGCCGCAGCGGCGTGGACGGCACGCCCGGCGAGAGCGAGCCGATCACGCTGCTGCCGCGACTGGCGCCGCCGGCAGGCGCTGTCACGGAACTCGACATCCTGATCCCGGACGATCCGGTGCTGCGCCGCAAGCCCATGCGCGGTACCGTGCAGCGCGCCGCCGCCGGCAAGTAGGCATTGCCCGCGCAGTGTGGGGGCAGGGTGCGCTTCGCCGCCGCGAAAAGCGGCGCTGCGCTATGATGGTGGTTTTGATCCATCGATAGCACATCATGTTTGAATTCCTGTTCCGACGGCCGGGCGACAAGGGCCCCGAATCCCAGGCGGGCGCGCCGGAAGGTAGCGAAGGTGCGCGGCCTGAAGGCCAGGCCGACGCCGCCGCGCGCCGCGCCGCGCAGGCCGAGGCCGCACGCGGCCTGGCCGGCAACGAAGCGGCCGCGGTCGAACTGATCCTGCAGAGCGAATTCGCCGACGTACGGCTGGCGGCGGCCGAACACGTGGTGTCGCAGCCGATGCTGGAGCGGGTGCAGCAGGCCGTGCGCAACACGGATCGCCGCGTCGCCAAGCTCGTGCAGGGCCGGCTCGATGCGATCCGGCACCAGCAGGCCGAGCAGCGCCAGGCCGAGCTCAGCATTGCCACGGCCCAGCGCTTGTTGCAGGACGAAAAGCTGACGCCGAACCAGGTGGCCGACCTCGACCGGCTGTGGCAGGTCATCGCCGCGCCGCCCGAGCTGGCGCAACAGTTCGACGGCCTGCGCGCGGCGCTGGGTGCGCGGCTGGAAGCGCAGGTCAGCCTGCAGCGCGCCGTCATCGATGCGCTGCCGGCCGTGCGCCGGCTCGCGGCGGGCGGCGCATCGATGACGGCCGCCCAGGCCGAGCTGGAGCAGCTGGCGGCGCAGCATGCCGCACACCTGGCCGCGCCCGAACACGCGACGCTGCCGCGCCACCTGCTGAACGATTTCGAACAGGCGCTGGCGCAGGCCCGCGCTGCGCTGGCCGCCCAGGCCCAGCCGACGGCACCGCCCGCGCCGCAACCGGTCCAGGCCCCGGCCCAGCCGGAGGCGGAGGCGGATGTGCCTGCGCAGCAGCCGGCCGCGGCCGCCGCTGCCGAAGGCGCGCCGGCCGCTGCCGTACCGCCGCGGCCGCCGAAGGAGAAGCACAAGGCCACGCCGGCCGACAAGGAAGCCAACCAGCGCTTCATGGCACTGGTGGACGCGATGGAAGCGGCGCTCGAGCAGGGGCAGCTGCATACGGCGGCCGAGCACGACAAGACGCTGAAGGAAAGCAAGACTGGCCGGCTGACGCCGCAGCAGTCGGAGCGGCTGGCCCATGTGCGTGCCGAGTTCAAGCGCCTGTCCGCCTGGGCGCGCTGGGGTGGCAACGTATCGCGCGAGGAGCTGGTGCATGCGGTCGAGGAACTGCCGGCCCAGCAGCTGTCGATGAGCGAACTGGCGAAGAAGGTTTCCGCGATGCGCGAACGGTGGAAGGCGCTGGACAGCGTGTCCGGCCCCGCGCCGAAGAGCCTGTGGGAGAAATTCGACGCCGCCTGCACCACGGCCTATGCGCCGGCCGCCGCCCACTTCAAGCAGCTGGCCGACGAGCGCCATGGCAACGCGGCCAAGGCGCAGGCGATGATCGACGAGGTGCACGCGCTGATCGCCGATACCCCGGCGGCGCGCGGCGACTGGCGCGCGCTGGCCTCCGCCTCGCAGCGGCTGCGCCAGGCCTGGAGCCGGCTGGGCACGATCGACCGCAAGGACAAGAAAAAGCTGGATGGCGCGTTCGGCCGGGCGATGGAAACGCTGATGGCGCCGCTGGAAGAGCAGCGCCGCATCGAGGTGGCGCGGCGCGAGCAGCTGATCGAGGAAGTCTACAAGCTCAACCCGGCCGACCGCCACACGGTGGACACGCTGCGCGGGCTGCAGGAAAGCTGGCAGGGTCATGCCAAGGCGCTGCCGCTGGAGCGCAAGCAGGAGCAGGCCCTGTGGCAGAAGTTCCGCGCCGCCTGCGACACCATTTTTGCCAAGCGCAAGGAATCGGCCCACGCGGCCGACCACGAACGCAAGGCCCACCTGCATGCGCGCGAAGCGATCTGCGCCCAGCTGGAAGGCGCCACGTTCGAGGGCGACGACAAGCAGCAGGCGGCAGCCATCGCCAAGGCGCTGAAGGACGCGGCCACGGCCTGGCACGCGACGGGCGCCGTGCCGCGCGCGGCCGAGCAGCGCATCGAGCAGCGCTACCGCGCCGCCGTGGCCCGGTTGCAGGGCCAGGCCGATGCGATCCGCAAGCGCGCCGGCGCGGCCCAGGCCAGCGCGATGCGCGACAAGCTGCGCCTCGTGCAGGGGCTGGAGGCGGCGCTGGCAGGGCCTGACGAGATCGACGCGCAAGCCTGGACGGCGCGCTGGCAGGAGCTCCCGGCGCTGCCGGCCGAGTATGAGCGCACGCTGCGCGGCCGCTTCGACGCGGCGCTGAAGGCGGCCGCCGACGCAGGCGCGCGCGCCGCCTATGCCGCCACGCTGGAAGGGAACCGCGCGCGCGTGCTGTCCGAGGTGCTGCGGCAGGAAATCGTGGCCGGCGTCGACAGCGGCGCCGAGTTCGCGCGCGAGCGCCTGAAGATGCAGGTCGAGGTGCTGCAGGATTCGCTCAAGTCGGGGCACAAGCCGGCCAGCCATGCGGCCCGCTTCCTGGAGCTGTGCGCGTTGCCGGCGCTGGTGGACGACCGCACCGCCAGCCGCATCGAGACGCTGTTCCGCCGCGTCGGAGCCGGCGCGTGACGGCCCGGGTCCGCATCCAGGCCGAGGATTTCGATCTGGCGCGCGAGGTGGCGGCACTGCGCGCCACCAATGCCAAGGTCGGCGGTGTCGTCACGTTCCTTGGCACCGTGCGCGACCTGAACGAGGGCGCCCAGGTGGCGGCGATGGAACTGGAGCATTACCCCGGCATGACGGAAGCGTCGATCGAGGCCATCATCGACCAGGCGCAGGCGCGCTGGCCCATCTTCGATGCGCTGGTCATCCACCGCGTCGGCCCCTTGTTGCCGCAGGACCAGATCGTGCTGGTCGCCGTCACGTCGGCGCACCGGGGCGAGGCCTTCGCGGCCTGCGAGTTCATCATCGACTACCTGAAGACGGAGGCGCCGTTCTGGAAGAAGGAACAGACGCCCGAGGGCGCGCGCTGGGTGGATGCGCGGGTCAGCGACGACGTGGCGCTGGACAAGTGGCGCGTTGCCGGCTGAGTTAAGCCGAGGGGACAGGTGCCTGTCCCCGGCGTTGTTCCGCGTTGGCGAAAGGCATGTCCTGGGCGACCGCCGTCGGTGCGCGGCGTGCGCGAGGTCGATGCTAGTATCAGCCGATACGTTCCAGCCTACCGGGATTCCCATGTCGCCGACCACTTCAGCGGAAGTCTTGAGTCGCCTCGACGCGCTGCACGAGCACCTGCCGGCCGGGGTCGTCGTGCACGGTGCCGACGGCCGTATCCTGTCTGCCAACCGGCTGGCCCAGGAACTGCTGGGGCGCAGCGAGGCGCAACTGCTCGGGCTCGAGGCCAGCAGCGCGGCCTGGCAACTGCTGCGCGAGGACGGTTCGGTCATGCCGGCCGACGAATTTCCCGCCAATCGCGTGCTGCGCACGGGCGAGAAGCTGGCTGGCCTGGTGGCCGGCGTGGCCGGTCCCGACGGCGTCACCTGGCTGCTGTGCAATGCCTATCCCGAGTACGACGAAGCGGGCCTGCCGCGCCAGGTCGTCGTCTGCTTCACCGATTGCACGGCGCTGAAACGCACGCAGGAGTCGCTGGAGAAATCCGAGAAGCGCCTGCGGCTGGTGCTGAAGGGCTCGACCGACGCGCCATGGGACTGGGACCTGGTCAGCGGCGAGGTCTATTACTCCGAGCGCTGGTGGAACATGCTGGGCTATCGCGCTGGCGAGGAGTCTGCCGACCCCGGTGCCTGGCGCCGCATGCTGCACCCGGACGACGACCCGATGATCACGGCCTATCTGGCCGAACTGCTGCCCAGCGGCCGCGACGGCTACAGCCTGGAATTCCGCCTGCGCCACCGCGACGGCCACTATGTGCCCGTGCTGTCGCGTGGTTATGTGCTGCGCGACAGTAGCGGCCGCCCTGTGCGCATGTCCGGCGTGAATACCGACCTGACCGAGCGCAAGCGCACCGAACGGCGTATCTATGAACTGGCCTATTTCGACCACCTGACGGGCCTGCCCAACCGCCGCTTCCTGCTCGAGGAACTGGAGCACGTGCTGGCCCGCGGCGAGCGCTCGGGCCAGTACAGCGCACTGCTGTACCTGGACCTGGACAACTTCAAGCTGCTCAACGATACGATGGGGCACGACATGGGCGACCTGCTGCTGCGCCAGGCCGCCCAGCGGCTGCGCGCCACCGTGCGCCACAGCGACGAGCTGGCCCGGCTGGGCGGCGACGAGTTCGTCGTCGTGCTGGAAGGGCTGGGCGGGACACCCGCCGGCGCCGCGGCCGAGGCGGACCGGGTCGTGAGCAAGATCCTGGCGGCGCTGGGCCAGTCCTACCAGCTGGGCACCGTGTTGTTCCGCAGCACCGCCAGCATCGGCATCGCGCTGTTCGGCGGCCATGGCACCAATATCGAAACGCTGCTCAAGCAGGCCGACCTGGCGATGTACCGCGCCAAGGCGGACGGACGCGGCGTGGCGCGCTTCTTCGATCCCAGCATGCAGGACGCGGCGGACCGCCGCGCCGCGTTCGAGGCGGCGATGCGCGACGGCCTGTCGCTGGGGCAGTTCCGGCTGTTCTGCCAGCCGCAGTTCGACTGCCACGGCAACCTGACGGGCGGCGAGGTCCTGGTGCGCTGGCAGCGCGGCGCCGAACTGCTGGGGCCCGACCACTTCATCGGCTTTGCCGAGGAGTCCGGCCTGATCCTGCCGCTGGGCGAGCACGTGCTGAAGGAAAGCTGCCGCGCGCTCGCGCGCTGGGATGGCGACGCGATGCTGGGCCACCTGAAGCTGGCCGTCAACGTCAGCGTGCACCAGATGCGCGATCCCGAGTTCCCGGAGCGGGTGGCACGGATACTGGATGTCACCGGCGCGCCGCCCGGGCGGCTGTACCTGGAGCTGACGGAAAGCGTGTTTGCCGAGGACATGCAGGAAATCACCCGGCGCATGTTCGAGCTGCGCGCGCGCGGCATCTGCTTCGCACTGGACGACTTCGGTACCGGCTACTCGTCGCTGGCCTACCTGCAGCGCTTCCCGCTGTCCGCGCTGAAGATCGACCGTTCGTTCGTGCGCAATCTCGGCATCGACCCCGGCTCCGCGTCCATCGTCGAGGCCATCATCGCCCTGGCGCGCAAATTCGAGCTGGAGATCGTCGCCGAGGGCGTCGAACTGGAAGCGCAGCGCAGCTTCCTGACGCATGGCGGCTGCTCGTCGCTGCAGGGCTTCCTGCTGGGCCGGCCGGTACCGATGGCCGAGTTCGAACACGCCTACAGCGCCGCCGGCGTCGGTCATGCGTAGTAGTTACCCGCATATAGTTACTCTGGCTAAAAAACCCTCCTTGAAAAAGGGTCGGCACATCCTTACTTTATTTGCAGATAAAACTTTGGAGTGTGCGCAAAATGCGTCAAGACAAACTCACCACCAAGCTGCAGGAAGCACTCGCCGACGCCCAGAGCCTGGCCGTCGGCAACGACAACCCCTATATCGAACCGACCCACCTGCTGAGCGCGCTGCTGGAGCAGGACGACGGCGCCGCGCGCTCGCTGCTGCAGCGCGCCGGCGTCAACGTCGGCGGCCTGTCGAAGGCGCTGAAGGCCAGCCAGGAGGGGCTGCCGAAGGTATCCGGCACCGGCGGCAACGTGCAGGTCAGCCGCGAGTTCATCGCCGTGCTGAACCTGGCGGACAAGGAAGCGCAGAAGCGCGGCGACCAGTTCGTCTCCAGCGAGATGGTGCTGCTGGCGCTGACGGAAGACAAGTCCGACGCGGGCCGCCTGGCGCGCGAGCACGGGCTGGCGCGCAAGGCGCTGGAAGCGGCCATCGACACGGTGCGCGGCGGCAATAAGGTCGACTCGCAGGAAGCCGAAGGGCAGCGCGAGGCGTTGAAGAAATACACGCTCGACCTGACGGAACGGGCGCGCCAGGGCAAGCTGGACCCCGTGATCGGCCGCGACGACGAGATCCGCCGCGCCATCCAGGTGCTGCAGCGCCGCACCAAGAACAATCCCGTGCTGATCGGCGAACCCGGCGTCGGCAAGACCGCCATCGTCGAGGGCCTGGCCCAGCGCATCGTCAACAACGAGGTGCCCGATTCGCTGCGCGGCAAGCGCGTGCTGTCGCTCGACATGGCGGCGCTGCTGGCCGGCGCCAAGTTCCGCGGCGAGTTCGAGGAGCGCCTGAAGTCCGTGCTGAACGAGCTGGCCAAGGACGAGGGCCAGACCATCGTCTTCATCGACGAGCTGCACACGATGGTGGGCGCCGGCAAGGCCGAGGGCGCGATGGACGCCGGCAACATGCTCAAACCCGCGCTGGCGCGCGGTGAGCTGCACTGCGTCGGCGCCACCACCCTGGACGAATACCGCAAATACATCGAGAAGGATGCCGCGCTGGAGCGCCGCTTCCAGAAGATCCTGGTGGACGAGCCGACCGTGGAGGCCACGATCGCGATCCTGCGTGGGCTGCAGGACAAGTACGAGCTGCACCACAAGGTCGAGATCACGGACCCGGCGATTATCGCGGCGGCCGAGCTGTCGCACCGCTACATCACGGACCGCTTCCTGCCCGACAAGGCGATCGACCTGATCGACGAGGCGGCCTCGAAGATCAAGATCGAGATCGACTCCAAGCCCGAAGTGATGGACAAGCTGGAGCGCCGCCTGATCCAGCTGAAGATCGAGAAGGAAGCCGTCAAGCGCGAGAAGGACGAGGCGTCGCGCCGCCGGCTCGACCTGATCGACGAGGAAATCGCCAAGCTGCAGCGCGAGTACAACGACTACGAGGAAGTGCTGAAGGCCGAGAAGGCCAACGTGCAGGGTACCACGCACATCAAGGAAGAGATCGAGCGTATCCGCCAGCAGATGGAGGAGGCGACGCGGGCGTCGAACTGGCAGCGCGTCTCCGAGCTGCAGTACGGCCGCCTGCCCGAGCTGGAGGCCCAGCTGAAGCAGGCCGAGTCCAGCGGCGCCGCCGCCGATGCGGAAAAGCCGAAGCTGCTGCGTACCCAGGTCGGGGCCGAGGAAATCGCCGAGGTGGTCTCGCGCGCGACGGGCATTCCCGTGTCGCGCATGATGCAGGGCGAGCGCGACAAGCTGCTGCACATCGAGGAAAAGCTGCACGAGCGCGTGGTGGGCCAGGATGAGGCGATCAACGCCGTGGCCGACGCGATCCGGCGTTCGCGCGCCGGCCTGGCGGACCCGAACCGGCCGTACGGCTCGTTCCTGTTCCTGGGCCCGACGGGCGTCGGCAAGACCGAGCTGTCGAAAGCCCTGGCGTCCTTCCTGTTCGACAGCGAGGACTCGCTGATCCGCATCGACATGAGCGAGTTCATGGAGAAGCACTCGGTGGCCCGGCTGATCGGCGCGCCGCCGGGCTACGTGGGCTATGACGAAGGCGGCTACCTGACCGAGGCCGTGCGCCGCAAGCCTTACAGCGTGATCCTGCTGGACGAGGTGGAAAAGGCGCACCACGACGTGTTCAACGTGCTGCTGCAGGTGCTGGACGACGGCCGCATGACGGATGGCCAGGGCCGCACGGTGGACTTCAAGAACACGGTGATCATCATGACGTCGAACCTGGGCTCGCAGAAGATCCAGTCGATGGAGGAATCCGATCCGGCCGTCGTCAAGCTGGCCGTGATGGCCGAGGTGCGGGCGCATTTCCGGCCGGAGTTCGTCAACCGGATCGACGAGATCGTCGTGTTCCATGGCCTGGACGAGAAGAACATCGGTTCGATCGCCAAGATCCAGCTGGCGATCCTGGAACAGCGCCTGAAACGGATGGACATGGACCTGCAGGTAACGGACGCGGCGCTGCACAAGATCGCCGAGGCCGGCTACGACCCCGTGTATGGCGCACGGCCGCTGAAGCGGGCCATCCAGCAGCAGATCGAGAATCCGCTGTCCAAGCTGATCCTCGAGGGCCGCTTCGGGCCGAAGGATACGATCGCGATCGATGCCCGCGACGGTGCGCTCGTGTTCGGCGCCGATGGCAAGGAAGAGGTCGTCCGGCTGTAAGCCGCGACGTTGCTGCATTGAAGAAGGCTCGCACGACCGTGCGGGCCTTTTTTTCGTTCTTTGGAGCTGGCGCAAGATGCGCGCGAAATCGATGGCGGCCTCGAGCGAAATACTGTATAAATACACAGTACTGGATGCCATCGCCGCGCAACGTCCGCCAAGTTGCGCTGGTTGCGTAAGTTGCTGAAGTTGCTTTGCGCGTCGTTCCCGCGTAGAATGGGCCTCGTAGCCATGAATCCGAGGTATTGAAATGAGTTCAACAACTGACCTGAAAGCTTTCGCTGCCGGCATCGCCGAACTGCCGGAACCGCATGGAGGGGCGAAGGACGAATTCGGCGCGGAAACATCGCAAGCCTACCTGATCGAAGTGGAAGATGCGGCCCCCGAGGCGCACGTACTGGAGCAGCTGTATGCCGCGTTGCGCTCGCTGGGCATCACGGCCCGGGTGTCGCCGTTGGCCCGCGACAAGCGCGTGACCTTGGTCACGCCGATGCCTGCGCTGGTACTCGACGCCGACGATGACGACGACCTGGCTTCGGAGCCGTTCGGCCTGGACGATGCCCGCGTGGACGCGCCGGCCGCCCGCCGTGCGCCGATGCCGGAGCTGGACGACGACGGCGACAACGAGGAAGTGCGCTTGCCGCCGGCCGTGTCGTCGCGCGCGGTGGCGCAGCAGCGGGGTGAGGCACTGATCGCATCGCTGGTGCGGCAGGGCAGCCTGATCGATGGCGAAACATTGGCCAGCGCGTGGGGGATCACGCGGCAGGCCCTGGACAAGGCCCGCGAGCGCGGCGAGATCTTCTCGGTGCGCATGGGGCGGCAACATTTTTACCCGGTCGCGGCGCTGAGTTTCCTGCGGCGCGATTTTGAAAGCATCAACCGGTCGTTCCATCCCGACATCGCCGCGGGGACGAAACTGATCTTCTTCAATCGACAACATGGCAGCCTGGGCGGGAGAACCGTGGCGGAGTCGGCCGACCGGCTGACCGACATCCTGCGCCTGGCTGCCGGCTGGGAACGCATTTGACCCTGACCCACATCCCCGATTTCGCCGGCCTGCATGCGGCCGGCCAGCTGTGCTTTTGCCATGTCGATATCCGTGCGCTGCTGCGGCTGAGCCTGCGACCGGGGATGGAACCGTGGTGGGGCACCACCGGACGCTTTCGTTTCGACGATCCCGCGCACGGTTTCGGTGTCACCTATGTGGCGGGCGGCCTCGACGTGGCCGTCTGCGAGACGATCCTGCACGAGGTGGGCGACCACCGCGACGGGGAATGGTGGGTCGACCACAGTTCGGTGGAGCGCCGCTCGATCGTGCGCTACGTCCACCCGGACCCGGCCAAGACGCGGCTGCGCCTGGTCGACCTGACCGGCATCGCGCTGAAAGGCCTGGGCCTGACCAACGACATCAGCGCCCAGGACGACTACACGCACACGCAACTGCTGAGTGGCGCGATTCACGCCCAGGTGCCCGAGGCGGACGGCATCCGCTATGTCAGCAAGCACATGAACACGTCATTCGCCGCCGCGCTGTTCGAACGCAGCGGCGTGCGCGTGCTGCCAGGGGCCATGCCGCTGCTGGCGCATCCCGACATCGGCGGCTTGCTGGGGCGGCTGCGGGTGAGGTTGTTCTCGCTGTAGGTCCGGCGCATGCGAGGTGACAGGCAGGTGCCCCGGTCCGCGCCTGGTTCGCGCCGGCCGCGGATAAAAACCACGGTCAGTCCCAAAGGGACAGACCCTGAACCGAAGCCGTCCGGTCTTTCGCCGGTCAGCGAATCGACACGCCACCGGGCATAGGGTCTGTCCCCGCAGGGGACTGACCCTGGTTTTAATCGTAGACTGAGACGAACCCGCATGCCTCAGGTCGATATTCCTGACGCTCGTCATACCGCCAGCCACCCTCCAGTCCCGCCAGCCCCGCGGCATACTCCCGCACCCCCGCCAGCAGCCGGCACTGCAACCCGCCCGGCCCCGGCCGCGCCACCAGCAGCGACCTGGCGTGCAGCGCCGCCAGCAGATCCTCCACCTCGTCCGTTCGCGCCGGTGCGGCCATGCGCACCGCCGCGGCCAGGCCGAATTCGCCGTCGAACGCGGCCAGCCGCCGCAGCAACGCCTGTTCCGCCGGCGTCAACGTGGCCCAGCTCCAGTCCAGCGACGCCTGCAGCGAACGGTGCCGTGCGGGCGCCGTGCGGCGGCCGCCCTTCAGCAGCCGCAACGGCTCGCCCAGCCGGGCGGCCAGCTCGCGCACGTGGAACAGGTCGGTGCGGGCCGCCGCCAGCTCCAGCGCCAGCGGCAGGCCGTCGAGGCGGCGGCAGATGTCCGCCACGGCGGCGGCGTCCGCGCTGCCCAGCGCCGTGCCGTCCAGCCCCGCGCGGTGCAGGAACAGCGCCGCGGCGGGCCATGCCAGGATCGCGGCACCGCCGGCGCCGGCGGGCGGACAAGCCAGCGGCGCCAGCCGCTGCACGCGCTCGTCGGCGGCGCGCAGCGCCTCACGGCTGGTCGCCAGCACGTGCAGCCGCGGCCAGTCCTGCAGCAGCCGCTCGGCCAGCGGCGCGACGGTATCGGCCACGTGCTCGCAATTGTCCAGCACCAGGAGCAGCGGCTCGGCGCCGATCCGCGCGCGCGCCAGCACGGCCGGCACGGCCGCGCCACCGTCCGCTTCCGCCAGGTCCGCGTACGCCACGGGCAGCCGCGCCGACAGGCGTGCAACGGCGCTCAACGCCACGGCGCTCTTGCCGACGCCACCGCTGCCCACCAGCGTCACGAGCCGGTGGCTTAGCACCAGGCGCGCCAGCGCGGCAACGGCGTCGCCGCGCCCGACCAGCGGTCCCGCAGGCGGCGCGGGACAGGAAGCAGGGATGGGCTCATGGCGCGCGGGTGAGGCCAGGGTGGCGACGAAGCTGTAGCCGCGTCCGGCGACACTGTCGATATAGCGCCGCCCCGGCCCTTCGCGCAGGGCCTTGCGCAGGGCCGCCACGTGCACGCGCAGGTTGGCTTCCTCGACCACGGTATCGGGCCAGACGCGGGCGACCAGTTCCGCCTTGGTGACGGTGACGCCGGGCGCGGCGGCCAGCGTGGCCAGGATGTCGAATGCGCGCGAGCCCAGTCGCAAGGGTTGGCCATCTTCGAGCAGCACACGCTGGCGCACGTACAGGCGGAACGGGCCGAAGGCGATGCACGGGTCCGCCGCGATGGGGACGGGAGATGTCATGTCCCGGATGGTAGCGCCGGATTATTACAACAGTCTGACAGGGTGAGGGCCGCTGTCAGGCGAAGTCCTCCACCTCGTAGCGCTCCAGGAAGCGGTCCGGTCCCGTGTCGGCGGCGACCTGGAACGCGGCGCGCCCGTCCATCTGTTCCAGCACGCGGCGCACGTAGGCGCCCAGCGACTGCCGCGTGGTGGTCTTCTGCCACATCGGGTACAGGCCGGAGACGCGGCTGCCGTCCAGGTAGCGGATCTCGAATGCGCACTCGGAACGGTCGCACATGTCGCCGGCCCAGGACTTGAGCAGCTTGTCGGCGGCAACAAACGAGCCCAGCACGGCGGTGCTGCGGCCGGCCTGCTGGTGGATGCGGATCTGGGCGACACCGACCTTCTCGGCGCGGCGTTGTGACAGGGGCAGGGTCATCGGCGGCTCTCGGTGGTAGCGGGTGGCATGATTGTAGGGAGCATGTTGCGGTGCAGCGAATAAAACGTTGTTAAGCCTTGTTAATGAGCAGGCAAACCCGGTACTTCACGCAGGGTGGTGGAACACCGGCCGCCGAAAACGGCCGATCGCATCGACGGCGCCAGCAGGTGACGGCAGCAATGCGCCGCCGATGCGATTGATATGGATGTGCCGGGCCGTCAGCTCCAGCGCCGGCAGCAGGTTCGTCGCCAGCGCCGCGTCCGCCGGCCCCAGGTGCAGGCTGGCACAGTGCTGGGGAGCCAGCGCGGCGGCCAGCGCCAGCAGCTCGGCCGGGTCGGCGCAGCGCACCAGCAGGCGGCCGCCGCGTGCGGCCCGGGCCGGCTGCGCCAGCACCTTGGCACAGGCGATCTCGGCGAAGCTGTGATCCGTGGCCGCGTCGACGATCGTCTCGCGCAGGTCGACGTAGCCGGGACCGTCGACGGCCGCCGCCAGCACGCCCGGGCCGCCATGCGCCAGCAGCAGCTGGCCCAGGTGCTCGGCACGGCCGTTCAGCGCGCCCGGCAGGATGAACGCGGCTTCGCACCCGTCCGCCTCGGCCAGCAGCACCAGGCTGGCCCCATGCGGCAGCGGCGCGGCGCCGACGCGGCTGATGGCCGCCCGCAGGGCGTGGTGGTCCAGCAAGGCGGCGACGCCGGCGGCATCGGCCGGCAGCAGCGTGAACGCGGCCGCCGGCAGGCCGCAGGCGGCCACGGCGGCGCCGATCAGGTCCGCCAGCACCGCGGCGCCGGGCTGGGCGGCGCTGCCGGTCGCCAGCACCGGACAGCCCGCGGCCAGCGCGGCCAGCGCATGCACGCCGACCAGGCCATAGGCCGTCGCATGCGGGCCGATCGCGGCCACGGGGCCCAGCGGCACGGTGCGAACCGCCTCTGGCGCGGGCGCCAGCGCCGCCAGCTCGGCGCGGCGCAGCGCCGCGGACAACGCGTGCAGCCAGCCGCGCAGCGCATCGTGCTGGCGCAGGGCGGCGTCGGCGGTGATGCCGGCATCGGCCGCGGCCAGGCCGGGCAGGTGCGCACGCGCGTCGTCCAGCGCCGCGCCGATGGCGTCCATCAGGCCCGCGCGGCGACCGTGGCTGGCCTGGGCGAACAACAGCGCGGCGCTGGCCGCTGCCGCGCTGGCCGCCGCGCCGGAGCGGCGCCGGTCGAGAGTCCTGGTGTTCATTACCCCTTTCCGGCAGTTCGCCGTACCCTGTAAATAGTGGTTAAATCCCGCAGGCCGTTACGTTAGAATCCGTTGGTCGAAAAATCAATCTGGCTTTTGAGGTAAGCGCACGATGCAACTGGACGGTGGAGACGGCAGCGCGGAGATCGCGTTCGGGGCGTTCCGGCTGGTGCCGCACGAACGCGCGCTGTACCGCGACGACGCGCCGGTGCGCCTCAGCGGGCGCGCCTTCGACGTGCTGCTGGCGCTGGTGGAACGGGCCGGCGCCGTGGTCGGCAAGGACGAGTTGATCGCCCGCGTCTGGCCGCACACGGTAGTCGAGGAGGGCAACCTGCGCGTGCACGTGGGCGCGCTGCGCAAGGCGCTGGGCAGCGACCAGACCTATGTCGAGAACGTGGTCGGGCGCGGCTATTGCTTCGTGGCGCCGCTGCGCTCGATGCATCGGGCCGCGCCTGCGCCGACATCGCTGCCGTTGCCGCGGCCCAGCCTGCTGGGGCGCGACGATTTGCTGGCCCAGCTCGCGCAGCAGCTGCCGGCGCAGCGGCTGTTGACGCTCGTCGGCCCCGGCGGCATGGGGAAAACGGTGGTAGCGCTAGCGCTGGCCGCGCGCCTGGCGCCCGCGTTCGACGGCGCGCTGCATCGCGTCGACCTGGCGGGCGTCACGTCGACGGAGCGGTTGGGCGCGGCGCTGGCGCAGGCGCTCGACGGCACCGCCGAGGTGCCGCTGCCGGCGCTGCTGGCGCGGCTGCGCGAACGCCGCGCGCTGTTGCTGCTGGACGGTTGCGAGCACCTGGTGGACGCCGTGGCCGGGCTGGCCGAGCGCCTGCTGCGCGAAGCGCCGCGCCTGCACATCCTGGCCACCAGCCGCGAACCGCTGCGCGCCGCCAGCGAATGGGTGCACCGGCTGGCGCCGCTGGAGCTGCCGCCCGCCGAGGGCCCCGTCGCGCCGGCCGCGCTGGCACGCTATTCGGCCGTGCAGCTGTTCGTCGAACGGGTCGGCGCCGATGGCGCGCCGTTCACGCTGGATGGACACAATGCCGCCGCCGTGGCCGACATCTGCCGCCGCCTGGACGGGATCCCGCTGGCGCTGGAACTGGCGGCCGGACGCGCCGCGTTTTTCGGCGTGCACGAGCTGGCGTTGCGCCTGTCCGACTGCTTTGCCGTGCTGACGCGGGGCCGCCGCACCGCGCTGCCGCGCCACCAGACGCTGCGCGCCACGCTGGACTGGAGCTACGACCTGCTGGGACCGGAAGAGCAGGCCGTGTTGTGCCGGCTGGCGGTGTTCGACGGCGCCTTCACGCTGGACGCGGCCGCCGCCGTGGCGCACGGTCCCGGCGTGGCGCCGCAGGAGGTGGCCGAGCGCGTGGCCAACCTGGCGGCCAAGTCGCTGGTGGGGATCGAGACGGATGGTGCGGCGGTGCGCTATCGCCTGCTGCACACGACGCGCAGTTATGCGCTGGCGCGGCTGCGTGCCGGCGGCGAGGAAGAGGTCATCGCTGCCCGCCTGCACGCGCCGGCGCGAATAACGCCGATGGCGAGCTGCCGAACGTCTTCCTGAACATCTGCGAGAACGCCGACTGGCTGGCATAGCCCAGCTGCTCGGCCACCCGGCCCAGCGGCATGCCGCGCGCGATCAGCGGTGCCGCATGGGCCAGCCGGACCTGCTGGCGCCACTGGCCGAAGCTCATGCCCAGCTCGCGCTCGAACAGGCGTGCCAGGGTACGCTCGGAAGCGCCCACCCGCGCCGCCCAGCCGGCCAGCGTCAGCGCGGCGGCCGGCTCCGCGATCAGCGCGGCGCACAGTGCGCCCAGGCGCTTGTCGCGCGGCAGCGGCACGCGGATGGGGCGGGTCGCGCAGCGTGCCATCTCGTCCAGGATCAGGTCGCAGACGAGGTCCGTGCGTGCCGTCGGCACGCCGGGCGGCTGCTGTTCCAGCGCGGCGATCAGTTCGCGCAGCAGCCCGGACACCGCCAGCACCTGGCAGGCGGCGCCAGGGAAGGGCGAGCGCCCCGCGAGAATGCGCAGGGGCCGCAGGCGCGCCTCTTCCAGCACCACGACAGCATGCTCCACATGGGGCGCGATCCAGATCGCCCGCGACGGCGGCACGATCCACGTGCCGTCCGCCACCGTCACGCGCAGCACGCCGTCCAGCGCATAGGTGAGCTGGCCCCACGGATGCGAATGCGGCGCCAGGTTGCGCGTGGCCGGCAGGTCGCGCGCGCACATCGTCACGGGCAGGCGCTCGGTGGGATCGTTGCAGTCGTCCAGCGGGGCGGTATGACGGACGATGGCGATGCTCATGGTTGGCAGGATTGCGACAATTGTTGGCCTGCCATCTTAAAACAGACGCGACCATTTTGCCTACACTGGCGTCTTCCTGTCCCGTCACCGTCTCCGGACCTTCGCATGAACCAGACCTCCGCCACCGTCGCTTCCGCCAGCGCCGACACGACCTTGCGCCAGGATGCGCGCGTGATCGGCCTGGTCGGCCTCGCGCACGGCACTTCGCACTTCTACCACCTGATCCTGGCCGCGCTGTTCCCGTGGCTGCGCAGCGAGTTCGCGCTCAGCTATGCGCAACTGGGCCTGTTGATGACGGTGTTCTTCGTCGTCTCCGGCGTCGGGCAGGCGCTGGCCGGCTTCGTCGTCGACCGCGTCGGCGCACGGCGCGTGCTGTTCTTCGGCGTGGCGATGCTGGGCGTGTCGGCACTGGCGCTGGCACTGGCGCACAGCTATACGGCGCTGCTGGGCGGCGCCTTGCTGGCCGGCGTCGGCAACAGCGTCTTCCACCCGGCCGACTACACCTTGCTCAACCAGCGCGTCTCGCGCGCCAGGCTGGCGCACGGCTTTTCGGTGCACGGCATCAGCGGCAATATCGGCTGGGCCGCGGCGCCGCTGTTCATGACGACCGTGGCGACGGTGGCCGACTGGCGCACGGCGCTGGCCTGCGCCGCGCTGCTGCCGCTGGCCGTGCTGGCCATCCTGTTCGCGAACCGCACCGCGCTGCGGCCGAATCCGCCCGCGCCCGCGGCGGCGGCCGGGCAGGGCGGGGCGCTGGGCTTCCTGCGCCTGCCCACGGTGTGGATGTGCTTTGCGTTCTTCTTCCTGACGGCGGTCGCGCTGGGCGGCATCCAGGCGTTCGGTCCGATCGCCCTGGCGCAGCTGTACGCGGTGTCGCGCGAACTGGCCACCAGCTCCTACACCGCCTACATGCTGGCTTCGGCCGGCGGCATGGTGGTCGGCGGCTTCCTTGGCGCCGGCGCGCGCCGGCACGACCGCACGGTGGCGCTGGCGTTCGCAGGCGCCGCCGCGCTGGCCGTTCTGCTGGGCGCGGGCTGGCTGCCCGGCTGGACGGTGCTGCCGCTGATGGCGGCGATCGGCTTCTGTTCGGGCGTGGCCGGCCCGTCGCGCGACCTGATGATCCGCGCCGCCGCGCCGCAGAACGCCACCGGCCGCGTGTACGGCGTGGTCTACTCCGGCCTGGACTCGGGCCTGTCGGTCGGGCCGCCGCTGTTCGGCGCCATCATGGACGCCGGCCATCCTGGCTGGCTGTTTTACGGCGTCGCGTTGTTCCAGCTGGCGGCGATCGGCACGGCCGTCGGCGTGGGCGGCAGCAGCCGGGCGGCGGCGCCGAAATCTGTTTAGTATCGGGGCATCCCAACCACTGAAGAGGAATGCCATGACCACCCCATTCGCCACCACCGACCTGTGCGACGAGCACGAAGCCCGGCTGGAGGACGGCCGCCTGGCCGTGCTGCCACCCGTGTTCCAGCGCTTCGGCCGGCGCGCCGCCTTTGCCGGCCCGGCCGTCACCCTGCGCGTGTTCGAGGACAACGCGTTGGTGCGCGCCACGCTGGAAACGCCCGGTGACGGCCAGGTGCTGGTGATCGACGGCGGCGGCAGCCTGCGCCGGGCGCTGGTCGGCGGCCAACTGGCCGTGCTGGCGCAGGACAACGGCTGGGCCGGCATCGTCGTCGACGGCTGCGTGCGCGACACCGTGGAGATCGATGCCTGCGACGTCGGCGTGCGCGCGCTGGCGGCGCACCCGCGCCGCAGCAGCAAGCGCGGCATCGGCGAGCGCGACGTGCGGGTGCAGGTGGCCGGCGTCACCGTGCGGCCGGGCGACTGGATCTATGCCGATGCGGATGGCGTTCTGGTGGCGCAGGAACGGCTGGCCTGATCGCACCTTTTTCACGCTGCGAAAGCACGATTCCACGATGCGGAAGGCGCCCCCGCTGCTGGCCCATGGCGTTTCCCACGGCGAGAGACGTCATGCCGCATCATGAAATATGCATCCTAACTCCATGAATACACGGGATAAAACTCAGCTCATTTGTCTTATATAAGACTGTCGTGCCAGCGTGTTTGCGCGGTTATGATGAACTGGACACGGATCCGACTTATTCGAGCACAGGAGAACAGCATGGCAACGCGCGAGCAGCAGGCAGCGGCGCTGCGGGACGATTGGGCGGGCAATCCGCGCTGGGCCGGCATTCGGCGCAGCCACACCGCCGAGGACGTCGTACGGCTGCGCGGCTCCGTCCAGGTCGAGCACACGCTGGCGCATCGGGGCGCCGCCAGCTTGTGGCAGCTGGTCCAGCGCGAACCCTTCGTCACGGCGCTGGGCGCGCTGACGGGTCACCAGGCCGTGCAGCAGGTGATGGCCGGCCTGCAGGCGATCCACGTCGGCGGCGCGCTGGGCCCGGACCCGTTCGACCCGGCCAGCGCGGCGCCGGCGGTCGTCACGCGCATCAACGACACGCTGCGCCGCGCCGACCAGATCCAGTGGGCCGAGGGGCGCGACGACTTCGACTTCCTCGCGCCCGTCGTGGCGCAGGCGCAGGCGGACGGCGTGCCCGCCGCGTTCGAACTGGTGAAGGCACTGGTCGAGGCAGGCGCGGCCGGCGTCCACGTCGACGACAGCCTGGCGGCCGCGCGCCACTGCGACGTGCTGGTACCCACCCGGCAGGCGGTGGAAAGGCTGTGCGCGGCGCGCCTGGCCGCGGACGTGATGGGCACGGCAACCGTGCTGATCGCACGCACGCATGCGCACGTGGCCGACCTGCTGGCCTGCGACGTGGACGAGGCCGACCGGCCGTTCTGCACCGGCGAGCGCACCGTCCAGGGCTACCACCGGGTGCGTCCCGGCATCGAGCAGGCCATCGCGCGCGCCGTCGCCTGTGCGCCCTATGCCGACATCGTCTCGTGCGCAAGCCCGCGGCCCAACCTGGCGGGGGCGCAGCGCTTTGCCGAGGCCGTGCAGGCGCGCTTTCCCGGCAAGCTGCTGGCGTATGACTGCTCGGCGTCCGTCAACTGGAAGAAGCACCTGGACGACGGCACCATCGCGCGCTTCCAGAAAGAGCTGGGCGCGATGGGTTACCGCTTCCAGTTCATCGCCGAGGCGGGTTTCCATGCGCTCAATCACGGCATGTTCGACCTGGCGCACGGCTGCGCACGACGCCACCTGCCGGCCTTCGTGGCGTTGCAGGAGGCCGAGTTCGCCGCGGCCGGACGCGGCTTCACGTCGCCCCGGCACCAGCGCGAGCTGGGCACGGGCTACTTCGATGCCGTCACGCAGGCCGTGAGCGGTGTTGCCGCTGCCGCCGAGCAGTGCGGCGGGGTGCAGCGCGTCGCCTGAAGTAGACGCCCGGTGTCGGCCACCGGTTTGCGGCTCTTCGACCCGCAAACCGGTGGCCGACACCATGGGTTCGGCAGCCGCGGTCAATTCTCTGGGATAATGGCGCCTCGAATCACCGAAAGAAAGCCATGTTCAGTTACCGCCACGCCTTCCATGCCGGCAATCACGCCGACGTCCTGAAGCACTTCGTCCAGATCCAGCTGCTGCAATACCTGAACCAGAAGGATGTCGCGTACAGCTACATCGACACCCATGCGGGTGCCGGCGTGTATGCGCTGGACAGCGCGCAGGCCACGAAGAACGCGGAATTCGACACCGGCATCGGGCCGCTGTGGGACCGCACCGACCTGCCGCCGCCGCTGGCCGACTATGTCAACCTGGTCAAGGCGATGAACCCCAGCGGCAAGATGCGCTATTACCCCGGTTCGCCCTACTGCGCCGAGCAGGTGGCGCGCGAGATGGACCGCCTGCGCCTGTTCGAGCTGCACCCGGCCGACGCGCGACTGCTGGACGAGAACTTCCGCAAACTCGAAGCGCACCAGGCCGCACAGGGGCACCGTCCCACCACGCGCGGCAAGCGCGTGATCGTCAACAAGGCCGACGGTTTCCTCGGCGTGCGCGCGCTGCTGCCGCCGCCGTCGCGCCGTGCGCTGGTGCTGTGCGACCCGCCTTACGAGGACAAACAGGACTACAAGAAGGTCATCGACATGCTGGGCGACGCGTTGAAACGCTTCCCGACCGGCATGTACGCGATCTGGTATCCCGTGCTGCAGCGCATCGAGGCACGCAACTTCTCGGAAAAACTGAAGCACCTGCCGGCCGGCAGCTGGCTGAACGTCACGCTGACGGTCTCCACGCCGGGCCCGGACGGCTTCGGCCTGCACAGCAGCGGCATGTTCATCCTGAACCCGCCGTACACGCTCGAACCCGTGCTGAAGCAGGTGATGCCTTACCTGGTGCAGGCGCTGGGGCGCGACAAGGGCGCCTCGTTTACGCTGGAAAGTGGCGACGCCGCCACACCGCGCAAGGCGCCGGCGCATGCCGCCGAGCCGCGCCCGGGCAGCGTTCCGAGCCGCCAGGGTTCGCTGCGCATGCCAGGGGCACGTCCGGCGTCGGGCCGGCCGGGCAGCCCCGGTGCGACGACCCGGCGGCCCGCCGGCGCACGCCCGACGGGGAGCAAGAAACCATAAAGATGTTGCCATCTTTGCTATATCACGGTAACCTAGAGGATTGTACTCAAGCAGGTAAGTGTGATGACCATGGCCGCACGCCCGGAAGCCGCCATTCCCATGCCGTTCGCCAATAATTTTTTCCTGGCACGGCAGCCCATCCTGAATCGCAACCAGCGGCTCGTCGCCTACGAGCTGCTGTACCGTAACGCCGAATGCGATGGCGCGGAATTCACCGATGGCACGGCGGCCACCGCTTCCGTCATCGCCCACGCGTCCGAGCTGGGCATGGAGCAGGTGGTGGGCGACCAGCTGGCCTACGTCAATGTCGACACGGAAGGGCTGATGAGCGACTTCATCCGCTTCCTGCCGAACGACAAGGTGATCCTGGAAGTGCTGGAAACGGTCGAGCCCACGCCGGACGTGCTGGCGCGCCTGGCCGAACTGCGCCAGGCCGGTTTCAAGTTCGCGCTGGACGACGTGGGCGGCGCCAGCGAAAGCCTGCGCAAGCTGCAGCCGCTGATGGACATCATCAAGGTCGACATCCAGCAACTGGCGCCGGACGCGCTGGCGGCCCTGACGCGCTCGTTGCGCAGCCCGAACCAGAAGCTGCTGGCCGAGAAGGTGGAGACACACGACCAGTTTCGCCAGTGCCTGGACCTGGGCTTCGAATATTTCCAGGGCTATTATTTTGCCAAGCCCGTCATCCTGTCGGGCAAGAAGATCGCGCCGTCGCAGCTGGCGATCCTGCAACTGCTGGACCTGCTGAACAGCGATGCCGAGCAGCGCGACATCGAACGCAGCGTCAAGCTCGACCCATTGATCACGTTGAATCTGCTGCGCCTGGTGAACACGCCGGCGGTGGGTGCGCGTTTCCGCATCAATTCCGTGGCCCACGCGCTGATCGTGCTGGGCCGGCGCCAGTTGCAGCGCTGGCTGCAGATCCTGCTGTACGTGAAAGGGCAGCAGTACGACTCGCCGCTGCTGCAACTGGCGACGACGCGCGGCAAGACGATGGAGCTGCTGCTGGAAAAGCTGCAGCCGGGCGAGCGCATCAGCGCCGACATCGGCTTCACCGTCGGCATCATGTCGCTGATGGACACGCTGTTCTCCGTCGCAATGTCGGAAATCCTGGGCAGCGTCAACGTGCTGGACGAAGTGCGCGATGCGCTGCTGCACCGCACCGGCCAGTATGGCGCGGCGCTGAAGCTGATCGAGATGGTCGAGCGCGCGCAAGAGGGACCGGAGCTGACGGCGCTGCTGCACGCCCTGAAGCTGTCGCCGGCGGAGCTGTATGCCTGCCAGCTGGCGGCTTACGAGTGGGTCGACGAATATCGCGTGGCCATCGCGGAGCCGGTCAAGCGCTGACCTGGGGTCTGTCCCCAACGGGGACTGACCCCGAAGTTGGGTGTTTCGACGGATTCGGCGGAACTTCGGGGTCAGTCCCCTGCTGGGACAGACCCCAGCCTCACTGCCCCAGCAACAGGAACACCGTCGGCTTCTTGTGAAAATCCGGCGCCCGGCCAGCGCCCAGCTCCGCCTGCCACTGCGCCGCCGTCCGCGTGCGGATGGTCTCGGTCGCCAGGCTGATGTCGGTGGCCACGCAGATCAAGGTGCCGGGCTGGCAGCTGGACACCAGCGCCTCCAGCATCTGCCCATTGCGATACGGCGTCTCGATAAACAACTGTGTCTGCTTTTCCTGGCGCGAGCGCGTCTCCAGCTCGCGCAGGCGTTTCGTGCGCGCCGCCGCGTCGGTCGGCAGGTAGCCGTTGAACGCGAAGCTTTGCCCGTTCAGGCCGCTTGCCATCACGGCCAGCAGCAGCGACGACGGCCCGACCAGCGGCCGCACCGGAATGCCTTCCTTGTGCGCCAGCCGTACCAGGTCGGCGCCCGGGTCCGCCACGGCCGGCACGCCCGCTTCGGACAGCAGGCCGACGTCATGCCCCGCGCGCAGCGGCGCCAGCAGGCCGGCCAGCGCGTCCGCCCTGGTGTTGACGTTCAGTTCGGCGATGGCGATCTGCTGCAGGGGTACGACGAGCGGGTGCGCCGCGTTGACGAGCTTCAGGAAGGCGCGCGCGGTCTTGGCGTTCTCGGCGACGAAATGCGTCAGCTGCGCCGTCGTCGCCTGCACGTGGGTGGGAATGACGTGGTCCAGCGAGACGGTCTCGCCCAGCGTATTGGGAATCAGGTAAAGCGTGCCTGGCATGGAAATGGTGCTCTCTTATTGTTGGAAGAAGGTGATGCCGGCGCGGCGCAGCATGCCGGTCAAGGCGATCAGGGGCAGGCCCGTCAGCGCGGTCGGGTCGGTCGAGTCGATCCGTTCCAGGATGGCGATGCCCAGGCCCTCGTTCTTGGCGCTGCCGGCGCAGTCGTACGGTTGCTCGATGCGCAGGTAGGCATCGAGCTCAGTATCGGGCAGATCGCGGAACTTTACGATCGTCTGGATGTCTTCCACCTGGAAGCTGCCATCGCGGCCATCGGCCAGGCACAGCGCCGTGTGGAACACCACTTCGCGTCCGCGCATGGCTTGCAACTGCGCCAGGGCGGCGGCGTGGCTGCCGGGCTTGCCGATCTGGGCGTCGTCCAAGGTGGCGACCTGGTCGGAGCCGATGACGAGGCTGCCGGGATGGCGCGCCGCCACGGCGGCGGCTTTCTCGCGCGCCAGGCGCAGCGCGGTGGCGGATGGCGTTTCGCCGGGCAGGGGGCTTTCGTCGATGGCGGGCACGTCCACGGTGAACGGCAGGCGCAGGCGTTGCAGCAGTTCGCGGCGGTAGGTGGAGCTGCTGGCAAGGATCAGGGGAGCGTGGGTGGAGACTGGCGTTGGGTTCATGGAAAGTTTTTATGGCGACGGGCCACGAATTGTTATATGCTCTGTGCGCCGTGATTTGGCTGTGAGTCGGCTGTGAGTCGGCCGAGCATGAGCCGTGCAGTTTACCAACGGCCAATCATGTCGAAGGGTCGTAAAAACGGCCAAGTCTTTGACGCGGCGTTGAAAACCCTGTTATTATCGCAGGTTTTCTAGGGAAATTTTAGCCAATGAATGCTCTTGTGATCGACGCCTTTGAATTCTGTCGGACCAACAGCACGCGCGAAGGCGTCACGCCGGTGGCTGAAATGGAACGCCTGTCCCGCGATTGCGCCGACAAGTCGGGCGCCATCACGTGGCGTGCCGAAGGCGGCACGAGCAAGCAGGGGTTCCCGCAGATGCGCCTGTCCGTTGCCGGTACCGTGCAACTGACGTGCCAGCGCTGCCTGACCCCGTTCGCGTACGAGATCGACTCCGCGACATTGCTGATGCTGGGCGAGAGCGATGCCCACGCCGACGAGATCGAAGAGATCATCGACGACGAGACGATCGACGTCATCGTCGGCACCCGTTCCATGAACCTGATGGACCTGATTGAAGACGAGGCCCTGCTGGCCTTGCCGCAAGCACCGAAGCACGAGACCTGCCCCGATACGGCGCTGCTCGACTCGGTCAAGAGCGAAAAGAAATCACCGTTTGAAGCTCTGCGTGAGCTCAAGAAATCATAAGTTTTGTAGTGTGCAGTACCGCCTTCGCAAGAAGGCAAAGAAAAACGTGCCAGGCGGGCTGCGGGTATGGCATTTAGCAGTAGAGCAGCAGGCAGTCACGGTTCGGCAAGCGATTGCCGCTGGGATACTCGATTCGCATCGTTTTGCGGATCGTTTGTGTTAAAATTTTAGAACTTAAGTATTAGGAGTCATCATGGCAGTTCAACAGAACAAGAAGTCCCCATCGAAGCGCGGCATGCACCGTTCGCACGATTTCCTGGTTGCGCCAAACCTGGCCGTCGAGCCGACGACCGGCGAAACCCACCTGCGTCACCACATCAGCCCGAACGGCTTCTACCGTGGTCGCAAAGTGCTGAAGACCAAGAACGACGAGTAATCGACGTTTTTTGTCCGGCAAAAGACCAAAAGCGGTGCGACGCAGTGAAACTGACGTGGCGCCGCTTTTTCTTTTCCCCCGCCGCTTTCTATCGGCGTGTAACTGAACACCCGCAGGCTCTGGCGTTGTCGCCGGAATTGCTTCTTTGCCCGCAATGACAATCAAAATCTCAATCGACTGCATGGGCGGAGACCACGGCCCGTCTGTCACCATTCCCGCCGCAATCTCCTTCCTGAAACGTGAACCCGATGCCGAGCTGACCCTGGTCGGGCTCGAAGACGTCGTCAAGGCCGAGCTGAAAAAGCTGCATGCCGAGGCCCATCCGCGCCTGTCCATCCTGCACGCCTCCGAACAGGTGACGATGGACGACCCGCTGGAAGTGGCGCTGCGGCGCAAGAAGGACTCCTCGATGCGCGTGGCCATCGAGCAGGTCAAGGACGGCAAGGCCCAGGCCTGCGTCTCGGCCGGCAACACCGGCGCGCTGATGGCCGTGTCGCGCTACGTGCTGAAAACCATGGCCGGCGTCGACCGTCCCGCCATCTGCACGATCATGCCGAACATGAACGACGGGCCCACCTATGTGATGGACCTGGGCGCCAACGTCGACTGCGAGCCGCACCACCTGCACCAGTTCGCCATCATGGGTTCCGTGCTGGTGCACGCGATGGAAGGCATCGCCCGGCCCACGATCGGCCTCCTGAACGTCGGCACGGAAGACATCAAGGGCAACGAAGTGGTCAAGGCCACGTCGCTGCTGCTGCGTGCCGATCACGAGCGCGGCAAGCTGAACTTCTTCGGCAACGTCGAAGGCAACGATATCTTCAAGGGCACTACGGACGTGGTCGTCTGCGACGGCTTCGTCGGCAACGTCACCCTGAAGGCCATCGAAGGCCTGGCGCGCTTCTTCAAGCTGGTGCTGACGACCGAATTCAAGCGCACGCCGCTGACGATGCTGGGCGCCGTGATCGCCCGCAGCGCCCTCAAGCGCATCACGAAGCGCCTGAATCCCGCGCGCTACAATGGCGCCAGCCTGCTGGGCCTGCGCGGACTGGTGTTCAAGAGCCATGGCGGCGCGGACGCGGAAGCCTTCGAATGGGCCATCCGCCGCGCCTTCGAGGCCGCCAAAAACGACGTGCAGCAGCAGCTGGCGGACATGATCGCCGAGCTGATGCCGCGCGAACCCCAACCGAACGCAACGAAATCGGACGAGACTGCATGACTTTGTACAGCAAAATTATCGGTACCGGCAGCTACCTGCCTGAACGGCGTGTGACCAATTTCGACCTGGCCGAGCAACTGGCGGCCAAGGGCATCGAGACGTCGGACGAATGGATCTCGTCGCGCAGCGGCATCAAGGCGCGCCACTACGCGGCGTCCGAGCAGGTGTCGTCCGACCTGGGCGTGATTGCCGCCCAGCGCGCGCTGGAGATGGCTGGCCTGCGCCCCGACGACATCGACCTGATCATCGTCGCCAGCTCGACGCCCGATTTCTTCGGCAGCTTCCCCAGCACCGCCTGCATCGTGCAGCGCAAGCTGGGCATGAGCAACCACAGCGCGGCGGTGGACGTGCAGGCCGTCTGCAGCGGCTTCGTCTACGCGGTGGCGTCGGCCGACAGCTTCATCAAGTCCGGCATGCACAAGAACGTGCTGGTGATCGGCGCCGAGGTGTTCTCGCGCATCCTCAATTTCGAAGACCGCACCACCTGCGTGCTGTTCGGCGATGGCGCCGGCGCCGTCGTCATGACCGCATCCAGCGAGCCGGGCGTGCTGGCCTGCAAGCTGCACGCCGATGGCCGCCATGCGGACATCCTGTCGGTGCCCGGCAATGTGGCCGGCGGCGCCGTGGCCGGCAGCGCGTTCCTGTACATGGACGGCCAGGCCGTGTTCAAGCTGGCCGTGTCCGTGCTGGAGAAGGTCGCACACGAAGCGCTGGACCATGCCGGCATGACGTCCGATCAGGTCGACTGGCTGATCCCGCACCAGGCCAATATCCGCATCATGAACGGCACGGCGAAAAAACTGGGCCTGCCACTGGAAAAAATGGTGGTGACGGTGGACCAGCACGGCAATACGTCGGCCGCGTCGATCCCGCTGGCGCTCGATGCCGCGGTGCGCGACGGCCGCATCAAGCCGGGTCACACGGTAATGATGGAAGGCGTGGGCGGCGGCTTCACGTGGGGCGCGGTGCTGGCCCGGATGTAAGCAAAGCGCTCGCGGCGGTGTACAATGCGCGCCGATTTAGAATTAGTGTTCTACCAGCCAGCCGTAGCCGCGCCGGTGCCGGGCGCGTTAGCCTTGCGCCGCTAATCAGAAAGAGACAACATGACCAAATTTGCATTTGTATTCCCGGGCCAGGGGTCCCAGGCTGTCGCGATGCTGGCCGGCTTTGCCGGCAATCCCGTGGTGGCGCAAACGGTGGCCGAGGCCTCCGACGCGCTGCAGTTCGACCTCGGCAAGCTGATCGAGGAAGGTCCGAAGGAAGAGCTGGACCTGACCACCAACACGCAGCCGGCGATGCTGACGGCGGCGGTGGCCGTGTACCGCGCCTGGATCGCCGCCGGCGGCCCGGTGCCGTCCGTCGTTGCCGGTCACAGCCTGGGCGAATATTCCGCCCTGGTGGCCGCCGGCGTGATCCCGTTCAAGGACGCCGTGCCGCTGGTGCGCTTCCGCGCCCAGGCCATGCAGGAAGCGGTGCCGGTGGGGCAGGGTACGATGGCCGTCGTGCTGGGCCTGTCGGACGACGACGTGCGTGCCGCCTGCGCCGAGGCGCTGGCCTTTGATCCGACCCAGGTGGTCGAGGCCGTCAACTTCAACGCGCCGGCCCAGGTCGTCATCGCCGGCCACACGGCCGCCGTCGAGAAGGCCTGCGAATTCGCCAAGGCCAAGGGCGCCAAGCGCGCGATGCGGCTGCCGGTGTCGGCGCCGTTCCATTCGTCGCTGCTGAAACCTGCGTCCGACCGCCTGCGCGACTACATGGCGAACCTGCATTTCGAGGCGCCGCGGATCGACCTGATCAACAACGTCGACGTCGCCGTGCTGACCGATCCCGCCAGCATCAAGGATGCGCTGGTGCGCCAGGCCGCCAGCCCCGTGCGCTGGGTCGAGACCATGCAGCAGGTGGCCGGCCGCGGCATCACGCAGGTGATCGAGTGCGGTCCCGGCAAGGTGCTGATGGGCCTGGTCAAGCGGATCGACCCGAACCTGGTGGGCGACGCGATCGTCGACCAGGCATCGCTCGAACGCGTGCTGGCCACGCTCAAGTGATGCGCCGGCCCGGCAGCGCCGGGCCGCCAACAAATTCCACAAAGAAGGGATGTCAACCATGAACCTGTCCAATCAAGTCGCCCTCGTCACGGGCGCGTCGCGCGGCATCGGCAAGGCCATCGCCATCGAGCTGGCGCGCCAGGGCGCGAAAGTCGTCGGCACCGCCACCACCGAGGCGGGCGCGCAGGCGATCTCCGCCTACCTGGCCGAGATCGGTCCGGAAGCCGGCAAGGGCGCCGTCCTGAACGTCACCGACGCCGAGCGCTGCACGGCCATCCTCGACGAGATCGCCAAGGAATATGGCGCCGTCGGCATCCTCGTCAACAACGCCGGCATCACGGCCGACCAGCTGGCCATGCGCATGAAGGACGAGGAATGGGACAAGGTCATCCTGACCAACCTGTCCGCCGTCGGCCGCCTGTCGCGCGGCGTGCTGCGCGGCATGATGAAGGCCAAGGCCGGCCGCATCATCAACATCACGTCGGTGGTCGCCTCGTCCGGCAATCCAGGCCAGATGAACTACGCCGCCGCCAAGGCGGGCGTGGAAGGCATGAGCCGCGCGCTGGCGCGCGAGATCGGCAGCCGCAACATCACCGTCAACTGCATCGCGCCCGGTTTCATCGACACCGACATGACGAAGGTGCTGGGCGAGGAGCAGCACGCGGCGCTGCTGACGCAGATCCCGCTGGGCCGCCTGGGCAAGCCGGAAGACATCGCCGCGGCGGTCGCTTTCCTGGCCTCGCCGCAAGCCAATTACATCACCGGTACCACGCTGCACGTCAACGGCGGCATGTACATGGGATAAGCCGGCCGGCACCGTTTATATTCGGTGTCCACAGGCAAGAATCGATGGGGTCGCGCAGTGCTTTAGAGGCACGATCCCGTCTTTTACGAACGGTTTCGGTAAAGCTGAGCACAGATGCCGAAATTAGTTTTTCAACGCGCAAACCTGATAAAATGCGCGCTTTCCGTAACATCCACAATGGAGCCATAACATGTCCGATATCGAACAACGCGTTAAGAAGATCGTCGCCGAACAACTGGGCGTCGCCGAAGCAGACATCAAGAACGAATCGTCCTTCGTCGATGACCTGGGCGCCGACTCCCTCGACACCGTTGAGCTGGTCATGGCACTGGAAGACGAATTCGAAATGGAAATCCCTGACGAACAAGCTGAAAAGATCACCACCGTTCAGCAAGCCATCGACTACGCGACCGCGCACGTCAAGGCCTGAGCCAGGTAATCAGCCGTACCCGATCGACTCCAGGAGAATCGCTTGAGTTCTAAAAACCGTCGTGTGGTGGTAACCGGTCTCGGTTGCGTGGCCCCGGTCGGCAATACGATTGCCGAAGCGTGGAGCGCGATTACCGAGGGCAAATCCGGTATCGCCAACATCACCAAGTTTGATGCCAGTGCGTTCTCGACCCGTTTTGCCGGCGAGGTCAAGAACTTCAACGTCGAGCAATATATCGACGCCAAGGCGGCCCGTCATATGGATACCTTCATCCATTACGGCATGGCTGCTGGTATTCAGGCGATCGAGGATTCCGGTCTGGTCGTCACCGAGGAAAACGCCGATCGTATCGGCGTGATCATCGGCTCCGGCATCGGTGGCCTGCCGATGATCGAAGAACAGAAGGAAGACTACGACAAGCGCGGTCCGCGCCGTATTTCGCCGTTCTTCGTGCCGGCTTCGATCATCAACATGATCTCCGGCAATCTCTCGATCAAGTACAACATGCGTGGCCCGAACCTGGCCATCGTGACCGCCTGTACCACCGGCTTGCACAGCATCGGCGCGGCGGCACGCCTGATCGAGTACGGCGATGCCGACGCGATGGTGGCCGGCGGCTCCGAAGCCACCGTCTCGCCGCTGGGCCTGGGCGGTTTCGCCACGGCCCGCGCACTGTCCACGCGCAATGACGATCCCACCGCCGCGTCCCGTCCATGGGACAAGGACCGCGACGGCTTCGTGCTGGGCGAGGGTGCCGGCGTCATGGTGCTGGAAGAGTACGAGCACGCCAAGGCGCGCGGCGCCAAGATCTACGCGGAACTGCACGGCTTCGGCATGAGCGGCGACGCGTACCACATGACGTCGCCGCTGGAAGACGGCAGCGGCGGCAGCAAGGCGACGATCGCCGCGTTGAAGAGCGCCGGCGTCAATCCGGACCAGGTGCAGTACGTCAACGCGCACGGCACCTCGACGCCGCCAGGCGACGTGGCCGAAGTACTGGGCATCAAGCGCACGTTCGGCGAGCACGCCAAGAACCTGGTGATCAGCTCGACCAAGTCGATGACGGGTCACCTGCTGGGTGGCGCGGGCGGCCTGGAAGCCGTGTTTACCGTGCTGGCAATCCACCACCAGGTGGCACCGCCCACCATCAACCTGTTCAACCAGGACCCGGAATGCGACCTGGACTTCTGCGCCAACGTCGCCCGGCCGATGCACATCCAGTATGCCGTGAAGAACTCGTTCGGCTTCGGCGGCACGAACGGCAGCCTGGTGTTCGGCAAAGTGTAAGCTTGCATTGAACTTTTTTCGGCTCACTCCGGTCTTACCGTAGTGAGCGCCAGAAGAAGTCGTGGGGAGGGGGCGGCAGCGATGCCGCCCCTTTCGATCCACCTCCCGCGTCGGGGTATCCATTCCCGACCGATCGCCCGGCAAGAGGCCGGCGCTTCCGATTTCGTTACCTGATTGTAGTGATTGGCCAGGCTTGCTGACGCGAGCATATGCGCACCCGTCGGCGCCCGTGCGTCCGCACGACCGGCGCCCGGCGGCAGGCATGTCCGTGCCGGCATGCGCCCGCAAGGAAGCACGGCGCGCGTTGCGCCGGCCTGGCGCCCTGGGAGAAGCCGATGTCGATTGCCGTCTCCGCATTGATCCTGCCGTCGCGGCGGCTGTGGCGCCTGCACGCGCTGTTGCATCTGCTCGTGCTGCTGGCCGCGGCCTGCGCGCCGGATGCGGCACTGCGGCTGGCGCTGGCGGCAGCAGCGGCGCTGGCGGCGTGCCGTGCACACGGCCTTGTCAATCTCGCGCGACTTGATATTTCGGGTGTCGGCGCGATGCGGCTGGCGGTATACCCATTGTTAGCGGCGCGTGCGCCGGCGACGCGCGGCACGGCGCCAGCGGTGCATGCGGCGGCGCGCGCGCCACCGGACGCCTGGGCGGGCCAGGCGCGCGAGGTGCGGCTGCTGCCCGGTTCCACGCTGTGGCCCGGACTGATGCTGCTAAGGCTGCGCGGCGACGATGGTGCCGTGCAGTGGCTGGCCGTGCTGCCGGACAGCGTGGGCGCGGAAGCATGGCGGCGGCTGGCGCTGGCGGTGCGCGCCGTCGCGGCGCAGGCGCCGGCCGCGCACGGCACGGGCTGACGGTAACGCGCACCTGGCGAACCCGTGAGGATGCCCGAAAAAAAATCCTCGCAACCCCTGAACCAAATGCGGCACGTCGCCTCATAGCTGTATGGCGCCGCGCCGCACGCCACCGAGGGCAGAAGGTGTGACGACAGACCGTGAAAGCGATCAGCTGCTGGTCGAACGAGTCCAGGCAGGTGAGCGGCAGGCATTCGATCTGCTGGTATCGAAGTATCAGCGCAGGCTGATGCGGCTGGTGGCGCGCATCGTGCGCGACCCGGCGGAGGCGGAAGACGTGGTCCAGGAAACGTTCATCAAGGCGTTCCGTGCGCTGCGCCATTTCCGCGGCGATGCCGCGTTCTATACGTGGCTGTACCGCATCGGCATCAACACGGCAAAAAACTACCTGAGCACGCAAAGCCGGCGCACGTCCGGCGCCGCGGACGTGGAAGCCGCCGCGGCCGAGGCGGGCGAGGGGGGCGGTGGGCCGCGCGACATCAACACGCCCGAGTCGGTGCTTGCCAGTAAGCAGATCGCGCAGACCGTCAACGCGGCGATGGATGCGTTGCCGGTGGACCTGCGCACCGCGATCCTCCTGCGCGAGATCGAAGGAATGAGCTATGAGGAAATCTCCGCCATCATGTCCTGCCCCATCGGCACGGTGCGCAGCCGGATCTTCCGCGCCCGCGAGGTGATTGCGGAAAAATTGCGTCCCTTGCTCGATGTGCCGATTGACAAGCGCTGGTAGCGGGCGAACACTCTCGCTGTGCGGATCGCATGGCCGAGGCCGCTACATGGGGCGGTCAGCAGGAAGCACCGGAACCGCTGAGCGGGGGCGACGGGACGAACGACGGCAGCACGACAATGGCGGTAGCTTATGAACACGACTCGACTGCAGGAAAACATCTCGGCGCTGACGGATGGCGAGTTGCCCGCTTGCGACATCGAGCTGACGATGGCGGCGCTGGCCGACCCGCAGGGCCGGGCTGCCTGGGATATGTACCGCCTGATCGGCGACGTGCTGCGCACCGATGCGGCCGCGGTCGACCCGTCGCCAGGCTTTGCCGCCCGGCTGGCCGCCCGGCTGGCCGCGCAGCCCGGAACCGAGGAGGCGCCTGATGCGGTCGGGGCCGGTGCCGCCGCTGGCGAGGCCGCCGCCGAAGACCCTGCCTCGGTGGCGGAGCAGGTCGATGACGCAGGTGCAGGTGCCGCCGGCGCGACCGGCGGCGGCGCGGCGGGGAGCGACGGCGCCTTGCCGCTGGCCGCCCATGGCGGCGGCGTCCCGCCCAACCCGGCTGCGGCAGCGCCGGCGAGCGATGGCGCGGCGCTGCTGCGCTAGCGGGGCGCCGCGACATCGCTGCTGCATCGCTGGTGGATGAGATCAGTCCTGACACCCTGTCCAACCAGACGCAAGCGCGCCGTCATGCCAGGAAGGCGGCGTGTGCGGGGGGAGAGGGGGGCGCCGGGCGCGGTTTGTCGGGACCAGGATCGCCACCATGATTGACCAGTGCTTCCCTGTAAGCGGCCTGCAACATCTTGCAACAAACGGCTGCTCCAAGCTGCGCTTTTCCCCTCTTGAAATTCCTAACAGTTTGCAACATCTTGTGTGTGCTGCAACGCCGGATTTCGTCTACCATGTGCGAAGCTGCGCGATTTGCCAGGCGATCGACCCAACGAAAAACAATACTATTCCTATGAAAACCAATTTCTCTGCTGGAAGTAAAACCTTGTCGGCGCTGATGGTCAGCGCGGGTATCCTGTTCGCTCCCGCAATGGTTGGCCTGGCGCCGGCCCATGCGGCCGCGCCTGCCGTCGCGGGTCTGCCCGACTTCTCCGACATGGTGGACAAGGTCGGCCCCGCCGTCGTCAATATCCGCACCACCGAACGTCTGCGCATGCGCGACGACGGTCCGGACCAGGACGAGATGCAGGAATTCTTCCGCCGCTTCTTCGGCGGCCAGATGCCGACCCCGCGCGGCCCGCAGGCGCCGCGTGGCGGCCGCCGCGCCGTGCCGCAGGAGCAGGAAGTGCAGCGCGGCGTCGGCTCCGGCTTCATCATTTCCGCCGACGGCTACGTGCTGACCAATGCGCACGTGGTGGCCGGCGCCGACGAGGTCTACGTGACCTTGACGGACAAGCGCGAATTCAAGGCCAAGGTGCTGGGCTCGGACGTCAGCACGGACGTGGCGCTGCTGAAGATCGACGGCGGCAAGCTGCCGGCCCTGACGATGGGCGACCCCAGCAAGATCCGCGTGGGCGAATGGGTGATCGCGATCGGCTCGCCGTTCAACCTGGAAAACACGGTCACGGCCGGCATCATTTCCGCTAAGTCGCGCGATACGGGCGAGTACTTGCCGCTGATCCAGAGCGACGTGGCCGTCAACCCCGGCAACTCGGGCGGCCCGCTGATCAATATGCGCGGCGAAGTCATCGGCATCAACTCGCAGATCGCGACCTTGTCCGGCGGCTATAACGGCATCTCGTTTGCCGTGCCGATCGACGAGGCCATGCGCGTGGCCGACCAGCTGAAGAAGTCCGGCAAGGTCACGCGCGGGCGCATCGGCGTCTCGGTGGGCGAGGTCAGCCGCGAGGTGGCCGAGTCGCTGGGGCTCAAGGGCGCGCGCGGCGCCGAGGTGTCGCAGGTGGAGGCGGGCGGTCCGGCCGCCAAGGCCGGCCTGAAGCCGGGCGACATCATCGTCAAGTTCAACGGTACCGAGATCAACAAGTCGTCCGACCTGCCGCGCCTGGTTGGCAATACCGCGCCGAACAGCAAGGCGACGGTCACGGTCTGGCGCACCGGCGCCCTGGTGGACCTGCCGGTCGTCGTGGCCGAACGCGAATCCGACCAGGCCAGCGCACCGGGCCGCGGCGGCGAGCGCGGCAAGCCGAAAGCCGAAGGCGCCGCCAACGCGCTGGGCTTCAAGGTCAGCGACCTGTCGGCCGCCGAGAAGAAGGAGCTGGGCGGCACGGGTGTCAAGGTGGACGCGACCGAGGGTGTGGCGGCCGCGGCCGGCCTGCGCCAGGGCGACATCCTGCTGCAGCTGAACAATACGGCCATCGTCGACGCCAAGCAGTTCGCCGCGCTGGTGGCCAAGCTCGATCCGAAGAAGCCGTCGGTGGTGCTGGTGCGCCGGGGCGATACGTCGCAGTTCGTGTCGCTGCGGCCCACCGCGCGCTGATCGAAGGGTCTGTCCCCAAGGGGGACTGACCCTGAAGTTTGCGTTCGTTACCGGAGCCTCACACCGCCACTTCAGGGTCAGTCCCAGAGGGACAGACCCTGCCACCTCTAAAGCCAACTTGCCAACCCACTTCACCCTCTATTCCCGCAGCTGGTGTCACCTGTGCGAAGACATGCTCGCCGCCCTGGAAAAGCTGCGCACGCCCGAGCACCCGTTTACCGTCGAGGTGATCGACGTGGACGCCGACCCCGCGCTGGTCGAGCGCTTCGACGAGCTGGTGCCCGTGCTGTTCGCCGCGCTGGACCAGCCCGAGCTGTGCCATTACTTCCTCGATGAGGCCGCTGTCAGGGCGGTCCTGCAAGCCAGTTAATCGCTCGACAATTTCCACGTTTGCATGTTTTCGCGTCCGCGACGTCAGAATTCGGGCTTTCCCCTCTGAAATCCGGTAAAATGCGGAGGGTTATTCCCGGATTTCGTGTTCCGGCGCGGCGCCGCTGTGGTGTGCCGTGCCGCCAGGCAGCGTCGCGCAGGGACTTCCCAAGCGCCGCGTGCCTGGCCTGAGCCCCGCATGAGCGGGCCTGTACTGGTGTAGAGGTTTCCTCAAAGCGCTCGCCAGGGCCCCGGCCCCAGAGCGCTTTTTGTATTGCTGTCGTCTGATACGTTTTTAATTTAATGAACAACATTCGCAATTTCTCCATCATCGCCCACATCGACCACGGCAAGTCCACCCTGGCGGACCGCATCATCCAGCTCTGTGGCGGCCTGTCGGACCGCGAGATGGAAGCGCAGGTGCTCGATTCGATGGATCTGGAGCGCGAGCGCGGCATTACCATCAAGGCCCAGACGGCGGCGCTGAAATACAAGGCACGCGACGGCCAGATCTACAACCTGAACCTGATCGACACGCCCGGCCACGTCGACTTCTCGTATGAAGTGAGCCGCTCGCTGTCCGCCTGCGAAGGCGCGCTGCTGGTGGTCGACGCCTCGCAAGGCGTGGAAGCGCAGACGGTGGCGAACTGCTACACGGCGCTCGATCTGGGCGTCGAGGTGGTGCCGGTGCTGAACAAGATCGACCTGCCGAACGCCGACCCGCCGACGGCCATCGCCGAGATCGAGGACGTGATCGGCATCGAGGCCGGCGACGCCGTGCACTGCTCGGCCAAGACCGGTTTCGGCGTGGAGGACGTGCTGGAATCGATCATCGCCAAGGTGCCGGCACCGAAGGGCGACCCGGAAGCGCCGCTGCAGGCGCTGATCATCGACTCGTGGTATGACGCCTACGTCGGCGTCGTCATGCTGGTGCGCGTGGTCAACGGCACGATGCGCCCGAAGGAAAAGATCAAGCTGATGGCCACCGAGTCGGTGCAGCTGGTCGAGGACATCGGCATCTTCTCGCCCCGTTCCGTGTCGCTGCCGGAACTGTCGGCCGGCCAGGTGGGCTTCGTCATCGCCGGCATCAAGGAACTGAAGGCCGCCCGCGTGGGCGACACGATCACGTCGGCCGCCAAGCCGGCCGCGGCGCCGCTGCCCGGCTTCAAGGAAGTGCAGCCGCAGGTGTTCGCCGGCCTCTTCCCCGTGGAAGCCAACCAGTACGACGCGCTGCGCGACTCGCTGGAAAAGCTGAAGCTGAACGACGCCGCGCTGATGTACGAGCCGGAAGTGTCGCAGGCGCTGGGCTTCGGCTTCCGCTGCGGCTTCCTGGGCCTGTTGCACATGGAAATCGTGCAGGAACGGCTGGAGCGCGAATTCGACATGGACCTGATCACGACGGCACCGACCGTCGTGTACGAGGTCGAGCGCCGCGACGGCACCGTCATGCACGTGGACAACCCGTCGCGCATGCCGGACCCGTCGCACATCAACGAGGTGCGCGAGCCGATCGTCACGGTCAACCTGTACATGCCACAGGAATACGTGGGCTCCGTCATCACGCTGTGCATCGCCAAGCGCGGCGTTCAGATGGACATGGCCTACCACGGCCGCCAGGTCAAGCTGATCTATGAGATGCCGATGGCCGAGATCGTGCTGGACTTCTTCGACAAGCTCAAGTCCACCTCGCGCGGCTATGCGTCGATGGATTACGAGTTCAAGGAACACCGCGCGGCGGACGTCGTCAAGGTCGACATGCTGATCAACAGCGAGAAGGTCGACGCGCTGGCGATGATCTGCCACCGCAGCAATGCGCCTTACCGCGGCCGCGCCGTGGCGGCCAAGATGCGCGAGCTGATCCCGCGCCAGATGTTCGACGTGGCGATCCAGGCCGCGATCGGCTCGAACATCATCTCGCGCGAGAACGTCAAGGCGATGCGCAAGAACGTGCTGGCCAAGTGCTACGGCGGCGACATCTCCCGTAAGAAGAAACTGCTGGAGAAGCAGAAGGCCGGCAAGAAGCGCATGAAGCAGGTGGGTTCCGTCGAGATCCCGCAAGAAGCATTCCTGGCAATCCTCCAAGTGGAAGAGAAATGACAATGCAAAGCATCCTGGGCAATTTCGCGCTGATCCTGTTCGTGCTGATGGTGGTCACGGGGATCATCTGGGTCCTGGACGTGTTCGTACTGTCGAAGCAGCGCCGCGCCGCGGCCGACAAGGCGCTGGCCGAATACGACGCCCGCACGGCCAAGCTGACGGCCGACGGCATCCGCCTCGACAGCCAACTGAACGCGCGCGAGAAGCTGGAAGCGGAACACCTGCGCCAGCCGACCTGGATCGAGTACTCGGGCAGCTTCTTCCCCGTCATTGCCCTGGTGTTCGTGCTGCGTTCCTTCCTGTTCGAGCCGTTCAAGATTCCGTCGTCGTCGATGGTGCCGACCCTGTTGGTGGGCGACCTGATCCTGGTGAACAAGTTCACCTACGGCATACGCCTGCCCATCATCAACCAGAAGGTCATCCAGATCAACGATCCGCAGCGCGGCGACGTGATGGTGTTCAAGTACCCGATGGACATGAGCCAGGACTACATCAAGCGCGTCGTCGGCGTGCCGGGTGATAAGATCACTTACGAAGGCAAGAAACTGACGGTGAACGGCAAGCCGGTCAGCTACACGGCGCAGGATGACTACCTGGACGACGAAAGCCTGGTCTACAAGAAACAGTTCCAGGAGAACCTGACGGGCGTGTCGCACCGCATCCTGAACGACGACCGGGCGCCGACCCTGAACCTGGGCGACGTGCGCGACTTCCCGAACAAGGAAGCCTGCACGTACACGACGGAAGGATTTACCTGCGTAGTGCCAGCCGGGAACTATTTCATGATGGGCGACAACCGCGACAATAGTGCCGACAGCCGTTACTGGGGCTTCGTGCCCGACAAGAACATCGTCGGCAAGGCCGTGGCCGTGTGGATGAACTTCTCGAACATGCGCCGCATCGGCGGCATTCAGTAAGGAGCCGCGATGCGGACGACCGGACAGCGCGGCATTTCCCTCACCGGCCTGATCGTCGTGCTGGCGCTGCTGGGTGTGCTGGGGCTGCTGGCCATGCAGATCATACCGGCGTACTCGGAATACCGCGCCGTCTCGTCCGCCATCGTCAAGGCCAAGGCCGCCGGCGGCACGCCGCAGGAGATCCGCGCCGCGTTCGACCGTGCAGCCGAGGCCGGTTACATTACGTCCATCAGCGGCCGCGACCTGGAAATCGAGCGCGTGGACGGTGAGCAGCAGGTGTCTTTCGCCTACGAGCGCAAGATCCACCTGGCCGGCCCGGCCAGCCTGCTGCTCGAATACAGCGGCTCGACCGCCAAGAAATGACAGGAAACCACCAGACGATGAATTTACAGTTATTGCAGACCCGGCTGGGCCACACGTTCAAGGATGCCGGCTTGCTTCAGCAGGCCCTGACGCATCGCAGCCACAGCAGTCTGCATAACGAACGCCTGGAATTCCTGGGCGACTCGATCCTGAACTGCGTGGTCGCGTCGATCCTGTACGAGCGTTACCTTGCCATCGACGAGGGCGACCTGTCGCGCCTGCGTGCCAACCTCGTCAAGCAGCAGTCGCTGTACGAAATCGCCCAGAAGCTGGACCTGTCGCAATTCCTGCGCCTGGGCGAGGGCGAGCTGAAGTCGGGCGGCTTCCGCCGGCCGTCGATCCTGGCGGACACCCTCGAAGCGCTGCTGGGCGCGATCTTCCTGGACGCCGGCTTCGACGCCGCCGCCACCGTGATCCGTGCCTTCTACATCCCGATCCTGGACTCCGTCGACCCGCGCACCTTGGGCAAGGATGCCAAGACCCTGCTGCAGGAGTTCCTGCAGAGTAAGAAAATTTCCCTGCCGCTGTACAATGTGGTAGCCACGCACGGCGCCGCGCACAGCCAGGAATTCGAGATCGAATGCCTGGTGCCCAAGCTGGGCATCCAGGTGTATGGCCGCGGCGGCAGCCGCCGTGCCGGCGAGCAGGCCGCGGCCAAGCTGGCGCTGGAGGTGGCCGAGCAGGCGCTGCTGAAGGCGCCGCCGGCGGCCCGCAAATCGAAGCCGCGCGCCGCCCAGCTGAAGCTGGCGGGCATCGCCACGGTCCAGAACGACCAGCCGGCGGACCCCAAGCTCGCCAACAAATAACCGAGATTCAATCATGACAGACGCACCCGCCACCGCCTTCCGCTGCGGTTATATCGCCATCGTCGGCCGCCCCAACGTGGGCAAGTCGACCCTGATGAACACACTGATCGGCGCCAAGGTCAGCATCACGTCGCGCAAGGCGCAGACGACGCGCCACCGCATCACCGGCATCCAGACCGTGGCCGACGCCCAGTTCATCTACGTCGACACGCCGGGCTTCCAGACCCGCCACTCCAACGCGCTGAACAAGACGCTGAACAAGACGGTGACGAACACGCTGGACTCCTCCGACGTGATCCTGTACCTGGTGGAGGCGGGCACGTTCGGCCCGGCCGACCAGCAGGTGGTCGACCTGCTGCCGAAGAACGTGCCGGTGATCCTCGTCATCAACAAGTCCGACCGGATGAAGGACAAGGCCGTGCTGCTGCCGTTCGCGCAGCAGGTGGCGTCGAAGTTCGATTTCGCCGCCGTCGTGCCCGTCTCGGCCAAGCTGCGCTTCCAGCTGGACGGCCTGCAGAACGAGATCAAGCGCTTCCTGCCGGAGAACGACCCGATCTTCGGTGAAGACGACATCACGGACCGCAGCGAGAAATTCCTGGCTTCCGAGATCGTGCGCGAAAAGCTGTTCCGCTTCGTCGGCGACGAGCTGCCGTACAGCAGCACCGTGCTGATCGAGAAATTCGAGCAGGAAGGCGACCTGCGCCGTGTATTTGCCGCGATCCTCGTCGAGCGTGACGGCCACAAGGCCATGATCATCGGCAACAAGGGCGCCCGCCTGAAGGAAATTTCCAGCCAGGCCCGCCTGGACATGGAAAAGCTGTTCGGTGGCCCGGTGTACCTGGAGATCTGGGTCAAGGTGAAATCCGGCTGGGCCGACAACGAAGCCGGCCTGCGCGCATACGGCTACGAATAAGTCCATGGCGAAACGCCGCCCCACGGCCGAGCCCGTGTCAATTTCGGCAACCGCGGGGTCAGGCACGAAAACTGACACGAACCCAGCAGTTGACGGCCCGGCCATAGATGAGCCCGTGTCCTTGTCGGGGTCTGAAGGGCTATTGGCTTGCAAGCCAACAGCCGCTCCGGAGGCGGGGAGCGTTGCTACCCGGATTTCCCCCTCTGCCCCCACGGAGGACACGAGCCCGGCCGTGGCGGTCCGCGATCGCGCCGCTACGTACGACGTTACAGCCCAGCCCGTGTCAGCTTTCGGGTCAGGCACCATTGTTGACACGGCCCCGGCCGTGGCGGCGCCCCAGCCCCCCCAACCACCGCGCAAGCGCCCGCCACCGCGTACCATCGGCACCCGCGTGCACGGCCAGCCGGCCTTCGTGCTGCACAGCTACCCGTACAAGGAAACCAGCCTCATCGTCGAGCTGCTGACGCGCGACTTCGGCCGCGTGGCGCTGATCGCCAAGGGCGCCAAGCGGCCGCACTCGCAGCTGCGCGGGGTGCTGCAGACGTTTCAACCGCTGTCGGCCGGCTGGACCGGCAAGAACGAGCTGCGTACCCTGACGGACGCCGACTGGGTCGGCGGCATGCTGCCGCTGGAGAAGACGGCGCTGCTGTGCGGCTTCTACCTGAACGAGCTGCTGGTCAAGCTGCTGGCGCGCGACGATGCCCACCCGAAGCTGTTCGACCATTACGTCGCCACCTTGAACCAGCTGGCGCACCAGGAATCGCCGCCCATCGTCTTGCGCAAATTCGAAACGGCCCTACTTAAGGAGACGGGCGTGGCGGCCGACCTGACGCGCTGCACCAGCACCCGCGCGAAGGTGCTGGCCGAGGTACAGTACGTGGTGGAGCCCGAACGGGGCCCGCGCCCGGTGCAGCCGGACGACACGGCGCCGCGCGTCTCCGGCAAGACGCTGCTCGACATGGAACGCGAGGACTATCGCGACGCGGCCACGCAGGCCCAGAGCAAGCAGCTGATGCGCTTCCTGCTGGCGTACCACCTGAACGGCGCGCCGCTCAATACCCGCCAGATTCTCATCGACCTGATGCAACTGTAGAAAAGAACAATATGAGCTTCCTCAATCCCGCCGGCCCGGTCATCGACCTGGGCGTCAACATCGACCACGTCGCCACGCTGCGCAACGCGCGCGGGACGGCCTATCCCGACCCGATCCGCGCCGCGCTGCTGGCCGAGCAGGCCGGCGCCGACTGCATCACCTTGCACCTGCGCGAGGACCGCCGCCACATCAAGGACGCGGACGTGGTCAACCTGGCGCCGCAGCTGCTGACGCGCATGAACCTGGAAGCGGCCGTGACGCAGGAAATGATCGACTTCGCCTGCCGCATCAAGCCGGCGGACGTGTGCCTGGTGCCGGAGAAGCGCACCGAGATCACGACGGAAGGGGGCCTGGACGTGGTGCGCTTCCACGCCGAGGTATCGAAGGCGGTCAAGCAGCTGCAGGACGAGGGCATCCGCGTCAGCCTGTTCATCGATGCGGACGAGGCGCAGATCGCCGCCGCGGCGGACGTGGGCGCGCCCGTCATCGAGCTGCACACGGGTGCCTATGCGGACGCCGAAGGCGCGGCGCAGCAGGAAGAACTGGAACGCATCAAGCGCGGCGTGCGCTGGGGCGTGCAGCACGGCCTGAAGGTCAATGCCGGCCACGGCCTGCACTACACCAATGTGCAGGCCATTGCCGCCATTCCCGACATCGCGGAGCTGAACATCGGCCACGCCATCGTCGGCCATGCGGTGTTCGTCGGCTGGGAAAACGCCGTGCGCGAGATGAAGGCGATCATGGTCGCCACGCGGCTGGGAGCGCGATGATCCACGGCGTCGGCACCGACATCTGCAAGATCCCCCGTATCGCCCAGGCGCTGGCGCGGCACGGCGAGCGTTTCGCGCAGAAGATCCTGGGGCCGCGCGAGATGGAGGTGTATCGCGCGCGCAGCGCCGGCCACCCGCAGCGGGGCGTGCGCTACGTGGCGACGCGCTTCGCGGCCAAGGAGGCGCTGTCGAAGGCGCTCGGTATCGGCCTGCGCGCGCCGATGACGTGGCCCGCGGCGCAGCTGCTCAATGGCGACAACGGCAAGCCCGCCTTCGTCTGGGAAGGCGCCTTGAAGGACTACATGGAAGCGAACCGGTTGACGGCCCAGGTCTCCGTCAGCGATGAAGAGGATTACGCGGTCGCCTTCGCGATCGTGGAACAGGCAAGCGAATGACAGAACCGATGCAACCCTCGATCACGGCGCGCGAACAGGTACTCGCGACCGTGGCCAAGCTGCCCAACCTGCCGGGCGTGTACCGCTACTTCGACGCCGAGGACAAGGTGCTCTACGTCGGCAAGGCGCGCGACCTGAAGAAGCGCGTGTCCAGCTACTTCCAGAAGAACCACGCGAGCCCGCGCATCGCCATGATGGTCGAGCGCATCGCCCGGCTGGAGACGACGGTCACGCACAGCGAAGCGGAAGCGCTGATCCTAGAGAACAACCTGATCAAGACGCTGCAGCCGCGCTTCAATATCCTGTTCAGGGACGACAAGTCCTACCCCTATCTGAAGCTGACGGGCGAGGACGTGCCGCGCATGGCCTACTACCGCGGCGCGGTGGACAAGAAGAACCAGTATTTCGGACCGTTCCCGTCGGCGTGGGCCGTCAAGGAATCGATGCAGATCCTGCAGCGCGTGTTCCACCTGCGCACCTGCGAGGACAGCGTCTACCAGAACCGCACGCGCCCGTGCCTGTTGAACCAGATCGGCCGCTGCAGCGCGCCCTGCGTGGGCGCCATCACGCCCGAGGACTACCGCACCGACGTCAACAACGCGGCGCGCTTCCTGCGCGGCCGCACCGGCGAGGTGATGGCCGAGCTGGAGCAGAAGATGCACGGCTACGCGGCCGACCTGAAGTTCGAGCAGGCCGCCGGCGTGCGCAACCAGATCCAGGCGCTGTCGAAAGTGCTGCACCAGCAAAGCATGGAGACGACGGGCGACGCCGACGTGGACATCATCGCCGTGGTGGTGCAGGGCGGGCGCGCCTGCGTCAACCTGGCGATGGTGCGGGGTGGGCGCCACCTGGGCGACCGCGCCTACTTCCCCACCCACGTGATGGACGCGGAGGCGGTGGCCGAACAGGCCATCGAGGTCGAGGTGCTGGCCGCCTTCCTGGTGCAGCACTACACGGAAAAATACATCCCGGGTGTGCTGATCCTGAACATCGAGTTCGATCAGCCGGAACTGATGATCGCGCTGCAGGAGCAGTGCGGCCACCGCATCAACCTGCTGTTCCAGCCGCAGGGCCAGCGGCGCCAGTGGCTGGAGCTGGCGCAAAAAGGCGCCGAGATCTCGCTGGCGCGGCTGCTGTCGGAACAGGGCTCGCAGCAGTCGCGCACGCGCGCGCTGGTCGACGCGCTGGGCATCGAATGCGACGACCTCGATACCCTGCGCGTCGAGTGCTTCGACATCAGCCACACGCAGGGCGAGGCTACGCAGGCCTCCTGCGTCGTGTTCCATCATCACGCGATGCAGAACGGCGAGTACCGTCGCTACAACATCAACGACATCACGCCGGGCGACGATTACGCGGCGATGCGCCAGGTGCTGATGCGGCGTTATGAGAAAGTGGCAAACGGCGATGGCGTGATGCCGGACGTGGTACTGATCGACGGCGGCAAGGGCCAGGTCGAGATGGCGCGCCAGGTCTTCGTCGAGCTGGGGCTGGACATCAGCCTGATCGTCGGCGTGGCGAAAGGCGAGGGCCGCCGCGTGGGCCTCGAGACGTTGATCTTCGTGGACGGCCGCGCGCCGCAGGAGTTGGGCAAGGAATCGGCCGCGCTGATGCTGGTGGCGATGATCCGCGACGAGGCGCACCGCTTCGCCATCACGGGCATGCGTGCCAAGCGCGCCAAGGCGCGCCAGACCTCGCAGCTGGAGGAGATCGAGGGCATCGGCGCCAAGCGGCGCCAGCGCCTGCTGGCCCGCTTCGGCGGCCTGCGCGGGGTGGCCAATGCCAGCGTGGAAGATCTGATGTCGGTCGAGGGCATCTCGGGCAAGCTGGCCGAGGAAATCTATCGCCGCCTGCACTGACGGACACGGCAAGGCGGACCTCAACGTATCGTGCTTGCTGGCATTGTGCCCGGCGGCAGGGTAGACTAGCGGCGCATTGATAAAATTTCATATGCGCCATTTCACAGACGCTGCCCTCATGCCTTGCTTTATGCCCCGCCGTTATGCCATTTAATATTCCGATCCTGCTGACCTGGCTGCGCGTCGCGCTGATTCCCCTGGTCGTCGGCGTGTACTACCTGCCGCCTGCCTGGTTGCCGCTGCAGGACCGCAACCTGGCCGCCACCCTGGTCTTCATCGTGGCTGCCGTCACCGACTGGTTCGATGGTTTCCTGGCCCGGCGCTGGAACCAGACCTCCGCGTTCGGCGCCTTCCTCGACCCGGTCGCGGACAAGCTGATGGTGGCCGGCGCGTTGCTGGTGCTGGTGCAGCTGGACCGCTGCAACGCGATCATCGCCTTCATCATCATCGGCCGCGAGATCACCATCTCGGCGCTGCGCGAATGGATGGCGCAGATCGGCGCGTCGAAATCGGTGGCCGTCAATTCCATCGGCAAGATCAAGACGGCCGCGCAGATGACGGCCATTCCCGCGCTGCTGTACTACGACGTCGTGCTGGGCGCCATCGATACGCGCTTCTGGGGCGAGAAGCTGCTGTGGCTGGCCAGCGTGCTGACGGTATGGTCGATGTTCTATTACCTGAAGAAGGCCTGGCCACTGATCAAGGAAAAAGCGGGAACTTTGAATTGAATGCAATGTTGCCCTTGACAGCCGGAATTGATCCTCTATAATGCTGGCCTGTTGTTGATGACGACGCAGCAAAAAAGCGTAGCAGGAAGTAAGTGCTGCGATGATGCGGGAGTAGCTCAGTTGGTAGAGCGCAACCTTGCCAAGGTTGAGGTCGAGAGTTCGAGACTCTTCTCCCGCTCCAAAGTCTGCGAGCAGTTATGGCAACAATTCGCTGGGCATTCACGGATGTTTCTGCGATAATGCGGTTCCTGAAATGCGGGAGTAGCTCAGTTGGTAGAGCGCAACCTTGCCAAGGTTGAGGTCGAGAGTTCGAGACTCTTCTCCCGCTCCAGTCGAAAGACCGGAGTAGCAAAAAAGTTACACACTCCAAGCGGGAGTAGCTCAGTTGGTAGAGCGCAACCTTGCCAAGGTTGAGGTCGAGAGTTCGAGACTCTTCTCCCGCTCCAGAATTTAGAGGGTCGCAGCGGTTAACCGCGCTGGGGTCTGGCAGTAAAAGTTTCCTCTGGCGAGGTAGCAAAGCGGTTATGCAGCGGCCTGCAAAGCCGTCTAGACGGGTTCGACTCCCGTCCTCGCCTCCAAGGTCATCGTGGTAAAAGCTTTATTGTGGTAACAGCTCCATGCGGGAGTAGCTCAGTTGGTAGAGCGCAACCTTGCCAAGGTTGAGGTCGAGAGTTCGAGACTCTTCTCCCGCTCCATATTGAAGAAGGGCAGCCGGTGTGGCTGCCCTTTTTGCATTCGGACGCACCGTGAACGCACCCCATGACCCGCCGTCGCGCCTGGCGCACCTGCTGACGCCTGCCGCCCTGGCCGCGCAGGTGCGGGCTGGCGCGCTGCTGATCGAAGTGGGTTGCGGCACGCATGCCCAGTACCGGGCCGCGCACATTCCTGGCGCCCGGTATCTGGATACCGCCGCGCTGGAGGCGCCACCGCTGTTCAACAAGGTGCCGGACGCGGACCTGCTGGAGGTCCTGCTGGCGCTGGGCATCCGCCACGACAGCACGGTATTGCTGTACGGCCGCAGCACGCTGGCGGCGGCGCGCGCCGCGCACCTGATGCTGTACGCGGGTGTGGCGGACGTGCGCCTGCTCGATGGCGGCTTCGCCGCGTGGCAGGCCGAGGGCCGCAGCGCCGCCGCCGGGGGCGAGCCGCCGCCACGCCGCGCCACCAGCTTCGGCGCGCCGTTCCCCGGCCGCCCCGACTTCCTGGTCGACATGGCCGGCGCCCGCGCACTGCTGGCGCGCGACGATGCCGTGCTGGCCAGCATCCGCACCTGGAGCGAGCACACGGGCGTCACGTCCGGCTACAGCTACATCAGGGCGCGCGGCGACATCCCCGGCGCGCGCTGGGGCAGGGCGGGGCGCGAGGGCGACGTCAACAGCATGAGCGACTACCAGGATGCGGCCGGGCGCATGCTGCCGGGCGAAGCCATCGAGGCGATGTGGCGCGAGCAGGGCATCCGCCGCGGCCTGCGCACGGCGTTCTATTGCGGCACCGGCTGGCGCGCATCGCTGGCGTTCTACTACGCGTGGCTGATGGGGTGGCCGGACATTGCCGTGTACGACGGTGGGTGGTTCGAGTGGAGCGACAGTGGCATGCACGAATCCAGCCGGCCCGAAAGATGTTGTCGCGTGACAAATCGATAGAATTATTGCTATTTTGCTCTGGCATAATGCCGTCGGTTCCACGTGTTCAGATGAGGTCACCGGGTGCGCCGCTGCGCAGTCGCATTTCATTTAATGAATGCGTATCACTCTCATTCGCCACTGCATTTGCAGTAAGGGCGAGGCGTCCACCAACGGGGTAGCATTGCATTATCTTCAAGAGTTGCAGCAGTACGTAGAACGGCAGCATGCCGACGGCAAGAATTTTTCCCAGATCGTCATCGCGCTGGCGGTGCAGAGCGGCTACTCGCAGCATGTCGCGCAGCGCATCGTCGAGGCGGTTCTGGACTGCGGCGGCAACGATTGCCGACTGCCGCCAGGTTGCACGGCCGATGGCTCCGCCTTGCCGGAAATAGACACGAGCGGCGAGCGCACGGTGATCGAGCTGGCGGATCGTCGCGTGACCATCGCCTTCGAACAATGCACGCCGCGCATGGTCCTCTTGGATGGCTTCTTGAGCGACGAGGAGTGCGACGAGCTTTGCCAGGTGGCGCAGGCGTCCCTGGAAGAGGCCACCGTCTACGACGCCGGGCATGTCGAGGGCGTATTGCTCAAGAGTGTCCGCGACTGTGACGTGATGGGGCTGGCCACGACGGATTCGCCGGTCGTGGCCGTGGTCGAGCGCCGCATCGAGGAGCTGACGGCGTGGCCGCAAGCGTGGGGCGAACCGCTGCAGGTGCAGCGCTACCGGGAAAACGGCAAGTTCGAGCCACACTACGATTTCTTCATGAAGAAGTCGCGCTACTATGACAAGGAGCTCAAGTTCGGCGGCCAGCGCCTGGCGACGCTGATCATCTATCTGCGCCAGCCTGAAGCCGGCGGTGCCACCTACTTCGCCAACCTCGGCATGCGCGTGATGCCACGCAAGGGCAGCGCGTTGTTTTTTGCCTACCCGATCCCCAGCGCGCAAAGCGGCACCCTGCACGGCGGCGATCCCGTGCGCGGCGGCGAGAAATGGATCATGACGAAGTGGTTCCGTGAAGGTCCGGTAGCGCGAGCGAAGCATGAGCACTGAGCGCAAGCGGCTGGCGCCCCATTGTGCGTTCCGGCTGATCAACCAGGCGCACACGGATGACCAGGCCGCCTTGAGCGTGATCGTGCAAGCTATTGCAGACCGTACCGTGGCGACCGGACACTTCGGTTCGGCAATCATGGCGGCCGCCACCTTGCCCCGTTTCGATCATTTCTTCACGTTCGATGCGCGCGATCCCGCCGCCACGTTCGCGCCGCGGCCGGCCTGGCTGTTTCCCGAGGACCCGCCGCTCGATACGCTCGTGGTGTCGGTCGACGAGCGCCGCGACAATGCCTACGCCGAACGGCTTTACTTGTCGCTGCCGGACGCCGCCATGGTCAGGCTCGCGGCGGACACATTATTGTGGTTGGCAGGTGACCAGCGCACGGAGCCGCCGTCGGCGGCATTGGTCGCGTCACTGGAGCAGGCGGGTTGCCTGAGCCCGACCGAGGAGCGGGCGCCAGCTGCGGTTGTCGGGGCGGGCATTCACCGCCTGCAGCACGCGTCGCTGCTGTACGCGCACGGCGGGCGATCGGTGCTGATCGATCCCGTGTTGCATACCATCGGTTATGGCGGCGGCGCCGACGACTGGCCCCTGCTGCAGGCGGCGCGCCATTGTTCGGCCATCCTCATCTCCCATTCCCATGGCGACCACTTCGAGCCGTCGTCGCTGGCCTTCTTCCCGCGCCACATTCCGGTCGTGGTGCCGTGGGTCGCGCAGACCAATATCCTGACGCCGTCGTTCGTCGCGCCATTGCGCGCGATGGGTTTCACGACGATCATCGAAGCCCGCTGGTGGGAAACCGCGCTCCGCCTGGGCGACATGACGGTAACGGCCCTGCCGTTCTACGGCGAACAGCCGCGCTCGCGGGGAGGCATGCGCGATCCGCGTCTGCGCAATATCGGCAATACCTATTTGATCGAAACGCCGGTGGACCGCAGCTGGTTTGTCGTCGATACCGGCAATGAGGTGGCTGGTAATATGAAAGATGTGGCGACCCGTGTTTTGCGCCAATTCGGCCCCGTCGACCATGTCGCTTCGAATCTGGCCGAGTTTCATGCAAGGATGCCTACCTATATTACAGGGTCTGGAACATATTGGGCATGCCTTACAAATTCCGACGCGGAGAATTTTGCGGACCTGAAATCGGAATGCCTGACATTAGGACCGTCGGGCGTCGCCGATTTAATTGCTGCATGTGCCGGCAGGAGGTTTATTCCCTATGCCGATTGGTGGGGTGAGATAAACCACCCGTCGAAAAATCAGGCCGCCCTGATAAGCCAGTTGCGCGATTGCCTGGCCGCCATGCAAGTGGATTGCGATATTGCCGAGATTAATATCGGCAGTGCGGTCCCGTTCGGCCGAGCCGTTATTGCCGACGGCACGGCCGCGTAAATCAAGTCCGATCCGACTGCGCCCCCGCCGTGTCCGGGGCGTGGGTCAGTGCGTCCCAGCGCCGGGTGTCCAGCACGCCTTGTTCAGTCAGGTTGGCTTCCTCGATCAGGCGTAGATCGCGCCAGTCGTTGGCGGCGACCACGACCCGCGCACCGGTGCGCAGCGGCACTGCCGTGGCTGGCAGTGCCCAGCAGCGCGGCCGGTCCATCATGCAGAACAACCAGGCCAGCCGCTCGGCATGTTCGCCGATCCGCACCCGTACCGCGGCGCGCTCGAGCGGAAGCGTGCAGTGCATGATCGACGTCCCATAAATACTGTGGAACAAACCCGCAAGGCAGACTGCCTCGGCCGCGCCGCGCCGGCGCAGGATCCGGTAGGTGCCGATGAGGTGAGTCAGCAGATCCCGTCCCGAATGCGCCAGGCCCGCGCAGCCGCCATCGCGCAGGAATGCCACGAGGGCCGGGTCCGGCTCGTGCTCGTCTGCCGCGTCGGCCGCTGGCAGCGCCACCTTCACCACCAGCACGACGCGCAAGTCGTCGAACGCCTTCGACAGCGGCCGCGGCCCGTGCAGTCGGTCGGAGGGGAAGATCACCAGGCGATTGGGGCGGGGCAGCGCGGCGCAGGCGATATCGCCGGCGGCATCGTAGATGACTGTTTCGCCGCCCCAGCCGGCTTGCCATTGTTCGTTCAGATACAGCACCGTGGTCACTTCGCCGGGGCGGTCGCTGTCGGTATGTGGCCAGCCTTCCGAGCCGTACGTATGGCCGTTCAGATAGAAGCGCAGGATGCGCGTGCCGGCCGGGAAGACGTGCGTCGTCAGCCATGTCTGGTACAGCCCGAACACCGCCAGCCGGTGACGGCTGACCTGGGCCATGCAGTCTTCCGTGTTTTCCTTCGTTCCATAGCCGACTTCGTGATGCCAGTAACGCATATGCGGGTTCGACATGGTTTTCCAGCCGAATTGCCAGTCCAGTGTAAGAGAGGATTCGACGAGTGAACGGTAAAGTTCGCGGGGAACGATATCATCGAGAATCTGGATAGCTTGGTCTGCGGCCGGCGTTTCACGTTTCATAAATAAGGTTCGATTAGTATGGGGCAGGAGGCGCCATTATAGTACTGGAATAAATCCCAAATTTCCATGCCTGGACTTTCGGTAATTATTTTATTTACTTCCTGGCGTGGGTTTGTTAGCATGCGCAGCCCATTATTTTTTGGGCAACACGGTGGACCATGTCGGGCTGCAGTTGGAGCTTTGACTCGTTCCGCTCGTCGGAAGCCAGAATCGAAGAAACGATGAGTGGCCTGCACTGGTTCGCTTTTTGAAAAGACCTTTTAAGGTATCCAATGGAAAAAATTGAACTGCACAAGCGTACCTTGCGTACGCTTTCGATGAGCGAGCTTGAACTGGTGGGCGGTGCAAGCGAAGACGGCGACGAGGACCCGAACGGCGGCGCGCCGAAGAACCCGCCACCGCCGCCCCCGAAGCCGAACACCATCCCGTCGGACTGCCCTTGCGTGACGGAGCAATGTCCACTGCGGTCGACGAATTGCCCGCCGACGGCCAACCGCGTCTGCTGCCCGAACTCGGGTGACTGATCGGTAACAAGCTGCCGGGTGCTGGCGCCGGCATCCGGCAATTTTCGAGAACCACCGCAGAACCAAGTTGACAACGCAATGAGCCCTGCAGACCTGAATACCGAAGAGGCACAGCACGACGCCATGCTGGCCCGGCCGGAAGAAATATCGTTGGCAAACGGCGCGGCCGGGACGCTGCTGCTGCAGGCACACCTGTACGGCCTGGCGCCGACCGCCGCGCGCCGTGCGCGCATCGCCGAAACGATCGAGGTACTGGTGGCCGCGGTCCAATCGCGCGACTTGCCGGTGACGCTGTGGACGGGGCTGGTGGGAATTCTGTATGCATTCGAATACGCGCACGCCGTCGATCCCGCGCTCTTGCCGTCCCCGGTCGCCGCTTTCGTGGCGGACATAGACGAGCTGCTCGCCGGGTACGTCGCGCGGCGCGACGCGTCGCTGGGCTTCGACCTCATCACCGGCCTCGCCGGCATCGGTACGTATGCGCTGATGCGCAGCGACGGCGGCGCTGCCCGCGAACTGTACCGCACCGTCGAGTCGGTGCTGGCCGAACAATCCGAAAGCGCCGCCGCCGGCCGCGTATGGCGCACTGCAGGCCGTTTCCTGGGACCGCTCGCCCCGGCCGAATCACGTAAGCATGGCCATGTCGACCTGGGTGTGGCGCATGGCCTGCCCGGCGTCGTGCTGCTGCTCGCGGGCGCCTTGCGCCACGGCCTCGCTACCGGCGACACCACCCGCTACTTGCGCGAGGGAGCTGCCGCCCTGGTCGCGCTGCGGGGGGAGCCGGTGGACGGCGCGTGCTATCCCTACTACAGCAGCCAGCGCGGCGGCAGCCGGCTTGCCTGGTGCTATGGCGACCTCAGCGTTGGCTTCGCACTGCACGCCGCCGGCGCCGCGCTGTCCGACCCGGCGCTCGGCGAGACGGCACATGTGCTCGTGGCCGAGCGCCTGGCCCAGCCGGACGAATCGTTCGGGCTGGCCGACCACGCGCTGTGCCATGGGCACGCAGGCGTACTGCATCTGGTCGGCAAGATGGCGCGCGAGCGGGCCGAACCCGTCTATCTGCGGCGCATGGCGGCGTGGCGTGCTGCCATCGCCGACGGCGCGCAACCACTTGCCGGCCACACCGGTTTGCTGGAAGGCAGTGGCGGTGTCCTGCTGGCGCTGCAGGACGGCGTGGCACGCGGGCGTCACCACTGGGACGTCTGCCTCTGCATGGGTTTCTGAACAAGCGCCACGCGCACTCAATCGATGATCGACATGACTACTGAAGTACGGTTTTCCCACGGAGATTTCTTTATCCTGCGCGCGCCATTCCTGGCGCCGGCAACCTGGGCCGCGTATCGCGCAGCGGGGCCGGGCTGGGCCGCGCGCGCAGCGGCGGCGCAGCAGCTGTTCCGCCAGCCGCGCATCAGCGAAGCGATCTACCTCGCCAGCGCCAACCTGCATGCACGCATGAGCGAAGGTCGCTGGGATGCCGATTCGGAAAACGGCCGCAAGGTGCTGCTGGCGTTCGAGCGCTACTTGAACCGCATGTGCTTCCGTGCCACCCCGTTCGGAATGTTCGCCACGGTATCGCATGGGCGCGTCGAGGCGGCGGCCGGGCCGACGCCTGTGGCAGGCTTCGCTGGCGACGGTTCCGGGCGCCGGCACGTGCGCATCGACGCGGCGTTCCTGCATGCGCTGTGCGACCGGGCGATCGCGGCGCGGGCATCGGCGCTGCGTTATCTCGGCAACCGCTCCGTGTACGCCGCCCATGGCAAGCTGAAATATACCGACTGGGTCGCGACGCAGGCCAACGGCCGCAATTACCAGCTGGCTGAAATCGATGCCCACCCCGCGATCCTGCAAGTACTGGCGTTGAGCGCCACGACCGCAAGCACGCCGCCTGAACTGGCGCAACGGTTGCTGCAGGCCTGCCCGGAGCTCGCACCGGAGCAGGCGCGCGCACTGGTCGACGACCTGGTCGCCGCCCGCGTGTTGCTGCCCACGTTGGGCGTGGACCTGCTGGCGGACGATCCGGCTCGGGCGCTGGCAACGGCCCTGGGAGAGATACCGGGCGAAGCCCATGTCAGCGCCACCCTGCTGGCCGTGCTGGCGGAACTGGACCTGCTCAACCGTGCCGAACATGTCGAACTGGACGATTACCGCCGGCTTGACGCCACGCTGCAGGCACTTCTGCCCGCCACCGCGGCGAAGACATGCCTGCGCGTGGACAGCTTCCGCGATGCCGACTTCCGCCTGGACCGCGGTTACTGTGATCACGTGACCGACGAGCTGGGTCTGCTGGTGTCGCGCTTCAGCGAGCGCGAGACGTCGCTGGACATCATGGCGCAGCAGTTCGAGCGGCGCTACGGCAAGAGCCGGGTGCCGCTGAGCGAACTGCTGGAAGACGACATGCTGTTCGGATCGGACGACCACAGTCATAACCACGAGATGCTGCGCAAATTCGGCATCGACAGTCCGGTCGGCGCTGGCGAACGATCCCCGGCTGGGCCGATGCGACCGTTCGACCGCTTTCTCGTCGGAAAGCTGTTGCGGATGGACGGCACGGCCGGCGAACAGGTCATCCGGATCACAGCGGAGGAAGTGCGGGCCCTGCGCCCGCGCGGCAAGGTCTTCCCCTCCCAGCTGTTCGCCATCATGACCGTGTTGCCGCCCACCGGAGACGGCGCCGCGCCGCGCACCTGGCTGCAGGGCATTTCGAATTCCGGGGTCAGCTCGTGGTCGGGCCGCTTCGCTTACGCGCAGCCGGCGATGGCCGATGCATTGCAAGCGATGGCGCGCGCCACGCAGGACGAGAATCCGGACTGGATCCACGCCGAAATCTGCTACCGCCCAGCCGGCCATATGGCCAATATCATGACGCGTCCGGCGTTGTGGCCCTATCGCATCAACCTGGTGGAGGCCGATGCGCGCCCATCCGACAGTGAAATCGGGCTGAGCGACATCGATGTCGCCGTCGTGGGTGGCGAAATGCAGCTGTGGTCGCGCAGCCTGGACCGGCGCATCATGCCGCACATGACCTGCGCACATAATGTCGAGCACAGCAGCAGCACCAAGGCCTATGCATTCCTGCGCAATATCGGGATGTACCCGCGCTACTTCGCTCACTTCGGGTGGAGCAATTTCTTTGTCGAGTACCCGTTCCTGCCGCGTATCGAATATGACGATATCGTGCTGGCGCCGGCGCGCTGGCTGATCGAACCGCGCCAATACAAGGTCGCGAAGGGCGCCACGGCGGAACAAAGCCGGGCCGCCTTCTCCGCACACCTCGACAGCCAGGGTGTCCCGGCGTTGGTCGAACTGAAGGAATTCGACAATACGCTGCTGCTCGACCGTACCGACCCGATCGACCTGGAGCAGCTCTACCGCATCCTGATGCGCCGGCGCCGGCTGGTCCTGCGCGAGGTCGTCGGCCATCAGTCAGGCCGCCATCCGGTACGGCACGAGGTGCTGTTGCCGTTCGCGCACACGAGCAAGGTCGCTCCCCAGGTGGCGGCTCCGCCGCTGCCGGTGCGCGACCTGCCGCTCGCGCCGATGGGCGAAGTCGTCTTCGTCAAGATCTACCTTGCCGTGGCGGACACCGATGACTTCCTGGTCGAGCATTGCGCTCCCTTGCTGCGGGCACTGCGCCGCGACGGGGCCTTGCAGGACTGGTTCTTTATCCGCTACGCCGACCCGGAACACCACCTGCGCCTGCGCATCTTCGTCGCAACGCCGGCTGCGCTGGCCCATGTGATGGCGCAATTCGTCCTCGCCCTGGACGCGCAGCAACGGGCCGGACGGATTGCACAATATGCGTTCGCGCCGTATCAGCGCGAAATGGCGCGCTACGGCGGAGCGGCCTTGCTGCCGCTGTCGGAACGGCTGTTCGGCATCGACAGCGAGCTGGCTCTCGCGCTCCTGACGCACAGTGCCGCGGGCGAGCAAGCGCGGTGGCAAGCTGCCGTGTGGTCGTGTGCCGCACTGATCGCCGACTTCGGCTGCGCGCCCGACGTGCGGCATCGCATCGCGCGGCATATGGCCGAGAGTTATCGCGCCGAGTTCGGACTTGGCAGCTATCAGCGCGATCTGCTGGGACGTCATTTCCGCATGCAACGCGCCGCGCTGTTCGACCTGCTGGACGACAAGCCGCCGGCGCCCCGGTGGGCCGCGGCGTTCGCGGCAGCGGCCCCGTTGCGCGCGCGGCGGCGCGCGCTGTTCGCGCAGGCACGGACGGCACGACCAGGTGAGCTCGACACCCCGCAATTCGAGCGGGTCCTGCAAAGCCACCTGCACATGTGCTGCATCCGTCTGTTCGGTCACCATCCGCGCGGCTACGAAGTGCTGGTCTACGACGCGCTGGAACGGCTGTACCGTTCCGCCCTGGGCCGCGAGCGGGGCGCACTGGCGGCTGCGGCATGAGTTCGCTGTTCCGGCGCGAAGCGATCGAAGCCAACCAGCCGCACTGGCTGGGCGATATCGTCGTCATCCAGCCGCCTTCGGCGCGACTGGTGTCCTGCCTGACCGCGGCGGTCCTGGCGGGTCTGTTGCTGCTGCTGGGATGCGGCGAATACACGCGCCGCACGCCGGTCAGCGGCAGGCTGGTGCCGGCGGCGGGCCTGGTCCAGGTCTACACCAACCAGGCCGGCATCGTCGTCAAGCGCTACGTTGCCGAAGGCGAGCCCGTGCGGGCCGGCCAGGCGATGTACGCAATCTCCGGCGAACGCCAGAGCGGCACCGAGGCCGACACGCAGATGGCGATCAGCCGCGAACTCGCGGCGAGGCGCGACTCCGTGCAGGCGGAACTGGCCACGAAACAGGAGGTGCTGCGCGACCAGGAGCGCCGTATCGGGCGCGCCATCGGCAAGTTGCGCGATGAACTGGCAAGGGCGGACGAGCAGATCGTCGACCAGGGCCGGCGCCTGACGCTGGAGGCGGCGACCGCCGCGCGTTACCAGGAGCTGTTCAACACCGGCTATGTTTCGGGCGAACTGCTGAAGGAAAAGCAGGGGCAGCTGCTTGACCAGAAGAGCCGGCTGACCGCGCTGCAGCGGGAGCGCATGGTTGTGTCGCGCGGCATCGACGAAAAGCAGGACGAGCTGGCCGATCTTCAGGCCCGCCATGCCAGCGACGCGGCTGCGCTGACCCGGCAGCTGTCGCAGAACCGGCAGGACTGGAGCGCGGCCGAATTGCGGCGCCGCGAAGTGATCGTCGCGCCGCGCGCTGGCGTCGCGACCGGGATCGCGGTGGAGGCAGGCCAGACCGTGACGGCAGGCACGGCGCTGGCAAGCATCGTGCCGTCCGGCTCGCGGCTGCAGGCACGCCTGTATGCGCCCAGCAAGGCCATCGGGTTTATCGCCGTCGGCGACCAGGTCAAGCTGCGCTACGAGGCATTCCCGTATCAACGCTTCGGGCTGGCCGAGGGCAGGGTGGTCTCGATCTCGCGCGCGCCGGTCGCGGTCACGGTCGCGCTGAACGCCGGCACCGTACAGCCGCCTGCCGCGCAGTACGAGATCGTGGTCGAACTGGCACGGCAGACGATACTCGTCGCCGGAGTCGAACGGCCATTGCCGCCGGGGATGCTGCTGGACGCCGATATTCTGTCGGAAACCCGCCGCCTGTATCAGTGGTTGTTCGTACCGTTTTACGAATTGAATGCGGTCCGGTCGGACCGCTAGCATGCGTCGCTCGCCGGCAACGCGAAAGAATGTGGAAGCACGATGGTATTGACTGACAAATTGAACTTCGGGCGATCTCCCAAGGTGCCGCTGGTGCTGCAGATCGAGGCGGCCGAGTGCGGACTGGCCTGCCTGACCATGATACTCAACCATTATGGCAACCAGGTCGATCTGGCGGCAATGCGCAGCCGGTTCTCGGTATCGCTCAAGGGCGCGGCGCTGGCGCACCTGGTGCAGATCGCCACCAAGGTCGACCTTGGCACGCGGCCGCTGCGGCTCGACCTGGAGGACCTGGGGGAACTGCGCCTGCCGTGCATCCTGCACTGGAACTTCAACCATTTCGTCGTGTTGACCTCCGTTAGCGCCCAGGGTGCGACCGTTCTCGACCCGGCGTTCGGCGAGCGCCGCCTGACGCTGGCCGAGGTGTCCAAGTCGTTCACGGGGGTCGCGCTGGAATTGTGGCCGAATCCGCAGTTCCGTCGTGAACCGCCGGCGCCGGCCGTGCGGATGCGCGACCTGATCGGCTCGGTGCACGGACTTGGCAGCTCCGCGGTGCAGATCCTGCTGCTGGCATTGGCGCTCGAGGTCTTTTCCCTCATCAGCCCCTATTTCATGACGGTGATTATCGATGATGTGCTGATGTCGCACGACAAGCCGTTGCTGTATCTGCTGACCCTGGGGTTCGGCCTGCTGCTCGTTCTGCAAGTTGCCATCAGCACGATGCGCTCGTGGATCATCATGTACATGTCGACGTCGATCCGGCTGCAATGGCGCTCGAACATCTTTACTCATCTCGTCCGCTTGCCCCTGCAGTACTTTGAAAAGCGCACACTGGGCGATGTCGTGTCGCGCTTCGGTGCCGCCGACCAGATCCAGCGTACCCTCACCACCTCGTTCCTGGAAGCGGTGCTCGATGGCCTGATGGCCTTGATCACGCTGGGCCTGATGCTGTACTACAGCGCGGCGATGACGGCGGTGTGCGTCGTCGCCGTCGCCCTGTATGGCGCGGTTCGCTGGGCTTGGTACTATCCGACTCGCAGCGCCAGCGAGAAGGAGATCATCAGCGCCGCCAAGCAGAATACCCACTTTCTCGAGACCATTCGCGGGGTCAAGGCGATCAAGCTGTTTTCGAAACACGACCAGCGGCGCGCATCCTGGCTGTCGCTCGTCACCAACGAGATCAATGCGGGCCTGCGCGTACAAAAACTGAATCTGTATTTCAGGGTGGTCAATGGTATCGGCTTCGGCCTGGAAGGTCTGTTCCTGACGGCACTGGGAGCGATGTATGTGATGGACGGGGCTTTCAGCGTCGGCATCCTGGTCGCCTTCCTCGCCTATAAGGCACAGTTCATCGATCGGTCCAGTTCGCTGATCGACAAGCTGCTGGAATTCCGCATGCTGCAGCTGCAGGGCGAGCGCCTGGGCGACATCGTGCTGACGGAGCCCGAGGACGCGGGAGGCGTGAGCGAACACGAGACCGTGCTCGATCCCTCGCTGCGGGTGCGGGGCCTCAAGTTTCGTTACGGCGAGCAGGAGCCATGGGTCCTGAACGGCGTCGACCTGGACATCGATGCGGGGGAATCCGTGGCGATCGTCGGACCATCGGGCTGCGGCAAGTCCACGCTGATGAGCGTGATGCTGGGAATCGTTCCGGCCCAGGAAGGTACCATTGCCGTGGGCGGCCACGATGTGCGCCAGGTCGGCATGGATGCGTTTCGCGCGATGGTCGGGACCGTGTTGCAGGACGACGTGCTGTTCGCCGGATCGATCCGCGACAACATCAGTTTCTTCGACGCGCAAGTCGACATGCACTGGGTGGAGCAGTGCGCCGCCGTGGCGGCGGTGCTGGACGATATCAAGGCCATGCCGATGGGCTTCAATACGCTGGTCGGCGACATGGGCACTGTGCTGTCTGGCGGGCAGAAGCAACGTGTCCTGCTGGCGCGCGCGCTCTACAAGCGGCCGCGCATCCTGTTCCTGGACGAAGCCACCAGCCATCTCGACGTGTTGCGCGAGAAGCAGGTCAACGAGGCCGTCGCGGCCCTGAAGATGACCCGCATTATCATCGCCCACCGGCCGGAGACGATCGCTTCGGCCGACCGGATTCTGACGATCGATCGCGGCACCGTGGTCTCGTCTTTCACCCCGCTGCAGATGCAGACCGCCTGAGCCGCTTGGCCACGGGATCACCTTTGAGGAAACATATCGTGTTGGATTTTGGCTTGTCGAGAGAGCAGTTTTTCAGCGAGTATTTTGAGCAGCGACCGTTCATCCACCGGGGCGCCCTGGCAGCGGGCGCGATCGACTGGAGCGAGATCGATCGCGCCTTGTACGTGGGCGAGACCAGCAACGCCAACATCCGGGTGCACAAGGACGGCTTCGTGGACGAATCCCGTTATACCGAGACCTGCGTGGAGCTTGGCGTGATCCGCCATCGCATCATCAAGCCGCTGTTGAGCGCGATGCTGGAGGAAGGCGCGTCGATCATCTACAACCGGATCGAGGGCGTCTCGCCACCGATCCGCGCGCTGTGCAACCAGGTGGCGCGATTCGCTGGTGCCCCGGCGGTGGCCAACGGCTACATCTCGTTCGGCGACAAGGAGACGTTCGGCAATCACTGGGACACGCACGACGTATTCGCGCTGCAGCTGATCGGCCGCAAGCGCTGGCTTGTGTATGAACCGACCTTCCCGCTGCCGCTGAGCGGACAGACCAGCCTGCACCACAAGCACGAATGTCCGCCGCAGCCCGTCATCGACGAGATCCTGCACGCCGGCGACGTGCTGTACATCCCGCGCGGGTGGTGGCATACCGCGATACCGCTGCAGGAAGAGACGTTCCATGTGGCCATCGGCACGCACCCCCACACCGTGGCCGACTACGTGACGTGGGCAGTGAAGCATCTGCTGCCACAACAGCTGTCGTGCCGCCGGGCCGTGCGGCACGACAGCACTGGCCAGCAGACGATCGCGCAAGCGCGCGAGGAGCTCTGCGCGGCGCTGTTTTCCGAAGACAGCTTCGCACAATACGTGCGTCACCAGGTCGATGTCGAACGGGTCGCCTCGCCGTTCAATGTGGCGCGCGAGTTTCGCGCCAGCCTGTGCGCCGATATCGAGGCCGGCCACTATACGATCAATTCGCGCTTCGGTGCCGATGCGGCACGCACGGCGCGCACATTGAACGGGACCCATGTCGGCGCCAGTCCGCACGGGCCGGCGCTGATCCGCACACTGGCCGCGGCGGCGCAGCCGTTGAGCTTCGACGCATTGCGGGCGGCGCACGGCGACATCGGCAGAAGCGAACTGCGCCTGGCACTGGACGACCTGATGCGCCGCGATATCGCGGCATGCGTGTCGCTCGCGCTGGGGGAGCAATAGCATGCGCGCGCGGCGCCAGGCGCGTGCGCCGGCCGGCCGGCTCCGCGCGCTGGCAGCCATGGCCGGCCTCGCACTGTCCTGCGCCGGCGGTCCGGTCGCGGCCGCGCCGACCGACGAGGAGTTGCTCGGCATCGCCAGGTTGTGGCGCGACGTCGGTTCGCTGCACCCCGCGCTGGCGGGTGGCGAGGTGGCCTGGGATGCGGCGCTGGCCGACGCCATGCCGGCACTGCTCGATGCCAGCACGCCGGCACAACTGGAGCAGGGCGTGCGCCGGCTGATGGCTCCCCTGCACGATCCGGGTGTGCGACTGTGGACCCGGCGCGATGTGTCGTTCGTGCCCTGGCCGGCGGCGGCGCCCTTGATCGAATGGCTGGCGCCTGATACCGCGCTGCTGCACCTGCACGCCGGGCGCGCGCCCGATCCGGCCCGGTGGCGCGCCGCGCTCGACCAGCTTGGTCCGGCGCGGCGCGTCGTTGTCGACCTGCGCGCCGTGGCGTGGGACATGGGGGAAACGGCCGATGCGTTGAGCGCCATGGCCGCCCGCGTCGTCGACGGCCCGCTCGTGCTGCCCGCCGAGCAGTACCGGTTCGCCGCCGGAACAAGACCGCTGGCGGGCACCGGCGGTGGCGCCGCGCTGCACGGCGGCTTGCTGACACTGGAGTCGTCGCGCCTGGTGCCGGTGGCGGGCGCCGCCAGGCGAGCGCTCGCCTTCCTGGTGGACGATGTGGCGGCAGTGCCAGCGGTGGCGCTGGCACTGCAACGGCGCGGCCAGGCAGTACTGCTGGCACCCGCCGGCAGCCGCAGCCGGTGCGGGCCGTCACGCCTGCTGCGCGTGGGGGCGTTGCGCGTCGAGTTCAGCGCCGGCAGCCTGGTCGACTCGGCCGGTCTCGTTCCCTGCAAGGTCGACGGCACGGTGCCGGCCGCGACGGAGAGCGGCATCGGCAGCGCCGCCGTGCGGGCGGCCTATCGGACCCTGTCGCGTCCTTCGCGCCGGGTGGCGGCGGCGCAGCCGGGCGGGCTGCCGCTAGCGGTCGTGCGGCAGGGCCGGGACGGGCCGCGCCTGCCGCCGCCGCAGTGGCGCCAGGCGGCCGCCATCGAATTATGGGCAGCGCTGGACATGGCGCATCCGGCGCGCCGCCTGTTCCCCGGCGATTGGGATGAAGCGCTGCTGCGCTGCCTGAAAGGCATGGCGGCCGCCGACACGGAACTCGCCTATGGCCTGGCGCTGCAGCGCATGGCGGCCGCCGCCGGCGACAGCCATGTGCGGGTGTTCAGCCGCGCCCTCGACACGGCGCGCGGCAGGGCACAACCCGGCGTGCGGCTGGCGCAGGTCGAGGGCCGCATCGCGGTGACCGGCTTCGCCGACGACCCTGCCGCCGCGGCCGGTCTGCTGGCTGGCGACGAGCTGCTGGCCATCGACGGCGTCGGCGTACGTCAGCGGCTCGACGAACTGCTGCCCCAGGTTTCGGCGTCCACCGCGGCCGGCGGCCTGCGCACGGCGCTCGAGTGGCTGACCGCGGGTCCGGAAGGTTCGGTCGCGCTGCTGCGGGTGGCGCGCGAAGGGGCGGTCAGGGAATTCGCCCTGCCGCGCCGGCGCATCGATGACGAGCGGCCGCAGCGACCGGCCGGCGACGCCGTGCGGATCTTGCCGGGCAATGTCGGGTATGTCGATCTCGATCGGCTGGAGCGCTCGGAGGTCGCGTCGATGTTCGACACGATCGGTACGACCAGGGCCGTCATCTTCGACCTGCGTGGCTATCCGCGCCAGACCGCGTGGTCGATCGCGCCGCGCCTGGCCCATGGCGCGGCTGGCGCGTTGCGGCTGTACGAAACCTTCGTCACCGGCGTCGCCGGGGGTGGGCGCATGCGGCTCGAGCGCAGCCAGGGCGTCGACAATTGGCCTGGACCGCGCTACAACGGCAAGGTCGTCGTGCTGATCGATGAACGCACCATGAGCCAGGCCGAGCATACCGCCTTGCTGCTGGAAGCGGCGAGCGCGGTAACGTTCGTCGGCAGCCCCACCGTCGGTGCCGACGGCGACTTGCGTCATGTCGTCCTGCCGGGCAAGGTGACCGTCTCGTTTTCCGGTCTCGAAGTCGTGCATGCCGACGGGCGGCAGTTGCAGCGCGTGGGCTTGCAGCCACACGTGCCCGCGTCGCCCACCTTCGTCGGACTGCGCGCCGGCAGGGACGAAGTGCTGGCGCGCGCGCTGCGGGTGCTGGACGGCGAGTGAGCGCGCCGTGCGCGCCGGCGTTTCGCCCCGCATGGCCGCTTGGGTGGCCGCGCATCCGCGTGTATGATGGCGGCTGGCTCGAGCGGATGTTGCGCGCAGGTGCCGGCACCGGACCGGCTGGCCGGCATTGCTGTCCATTGCGGGACACCGGCGCTCGATCGACCCCATGTACCAGCGATGAGGCATGCATGACGAAAAAGGCTTTGCAGGTGGTGACGGCGCTCCTGGGCCTGGTGCCGTTTGGCACCGGGTTGGTCGGCATGATGGGCTTGAGCGATCCCTTGTACGCATCGCTCGGCATTCCCGACGCGCCTGTCCTCGACAGCAATCTGCGCTTCCTGAGTGGCGTCTGGCTGGGCGTGGGCTGCGCGGTCCTGTGGCTGGTGCCGCGCATCGAATCGCAGGGCATCCTGTTCCGTGTCCTGTGGGGCATGATTTTCCTCGGTGGCGTCGGCCGCGTGCTCTCGATGGGATTCGCGGGTTGGCCGCCGGCGCCTTTCATCGCGTTCACGGCCCTGGAAATCGTTGGGGCGCCGTTGTTCGTCTATTGGCAAGCCCGTGTCGCCGCCCAGGTCTCCGGTGCCGCGTTGAACCGCGGCTATGCCGGTCTGGCGGCTAGACCATGAGCGGGCGTGCGGCGCCTGGCAGCAGGTATGCAATGCGACACCCTGCAGCGATTGCCCTGGCGGCCGTGCTACTTGCGGGTAGTGCAAGCGCGTCCGACACCCGGCCGGCGGACGCGGTGGTGGCAGTCCGTTTCCTCGTGAGTGAACAATTCCCGGAGCGCCTGGTGCAGCCCTTGGTCGAGCCGGCCCAGCGTGCGCTGACACGGCTCAACGGAGTCATCGAAATGAACTCCGTCGCAAGTCCCGGCTGCGTCATGATCGAGCTTCGCTTTGAAGGCGGCGCCACCGAGAAGGATGTCGCGACCGTGAGCAGGCGGATCGAGGAGTTGGCCATCGATGACGAAATCCAGGTGAAGTCCCGCACGGTCGCTCTTGCGACGGCCGCAGGCAACGGCCGGCCCTGATTTCGAGCAGCCGGATCAGTTCCGGCTGGATGTAGTTGTCCGGGATGCGCGCCTGGTCAGGTCGCCGTCTGGATCGTACGGATCAACAGCGTAGCTCCGCCGGGTATTACGCGCCAGGCACCCAAGGGCCTGAGCTGTCCAGCTCGCAGGGCCCATCATTTCATGAAAAGCACTTTTCAATAGCCGGTAGCTGATCTATTATTCAACTCGCAAACGTTTGCGCCCCCAGTTTTTACCCGATAGATGCCCGACAAGCTCCCCACTGAGGCGCTTGCAAGCCAGGAGACGACCATGAATACCGCCCGCACCCGCCTGAAACTGATCGCCGCCGCCGCCCTGCTGTGCGCGCTGCCCGCCGCGCCCGCCATGGCGCAAACCGCCGCCAAACCGAAAGTGGCGCTGGTGATGAAATCCCTGGCCAACGAGTTCTTCCTGACGATGGAAAACGGCGCCAAGGCGCATCAGAAGGCCAACGCCGCCAAGTACGACCTGCTGGCCAACGGGATCAAGGACGAAACGGATACGTCGGCCCAGATCAAGCTGGTCGAGCAGATGATCGTCTCGAAGGTCAATGCGCTGGTGATCGCACCGGCCGATTCGAAGGCGCTGGTGCCGGTGCTGAAGAAGGCGGTGGACGCCGGGGTCATCGTCGTCAATATCGACAACAAGCTGGACGACGCGGCGCTGAAGGAGAAGGGCATCACGGTGCCGTTCGTCGGGCCGGACAACCGCAAGGGCGCCAAGCTGGCCGGCGATTTCCTGGCCAAGCAGCTCAAGGCCGGCGACCAGGTCGGCATCATCGAGGGCGTCTCGACGACGTACAACGCGCAGCAGCGCACCCTGGGCTTCCAGGACGCGATGAAGGCCGCCGGCGCCAAGGTCGTCGGCGTGCAGTCCGGCCAGTGGGAAATTGCCCCGGGCAATACGGTGGCTGCCGCCATGCTGAACGCCAATCCGAAGATCACCGCGTTCCTGTGCGGGAACGACAATATGGCGATCGGCGCCGTCTCCGCCATCAAGGCGGCCGGCAAGCTGGGCAAGGTGAAGGTGATCGGCTACGACAACATCAACGCGATCAAGCCGATGCTGGCCGATGGCCGCGTGCTGGCCACCGTCGACCAGTTCGGCTCGCAGCAGGCCGTGTTCGGCATCGAGACCGTGCTGAAGGCGCTGGCCGAGAAGAAGACCCAGGCCACGCTGGGCGGCCTGGTCGAAACCAAGGTCGCACTGGTCAACAAGGACAGCAAGTAAGCCTCCCGCCGGCGCGGTGACGTCACCGCGCCGGTGCGCATCATTTCCCTCTGTTCCGAGAGTTCCGTATGACCCCAGATCCAAGCGCGGGCGCCGCGCTGCTGACGCTGGCCGGCATCGGCAAGACCTATGTCGAGCCGGTGCTGCGCGACGTGTCGCTGGCCGTGCGCGGCGGCGAAGTGCTGGCCCTGACCGGCGAGAACGGCGCCGGCAAGAGCACGCTGTCGAAAATCATCTGCGGCCTGGAGCCGGCCACGCAGGGTGCCATGCTGCTGGATGGCGCGCCGTACCGGCCGGCCTCCCGTACCGAGGCGGAGGCGCTCGGCATCCGCATGGTGATGCAGGAGCTGAACCTGATTGCGACCCTGTCGGTGGCCGAGAACCTGTACCTGAACCAGCTGCCGCATCGCTTCGGCTGGATCGACCGGGGCCGGCTGGAGCGCGACGCGCGCGCGCAGATGGCCAAGGTCGGCCTGGCCGACATCGATCCGTGGAAGCCGGTCGGGGAGCTGGGCATCGGCCACCAGCAGATGATCGAGATCGCGCGCAACCTGATCGGCGAATGCCGCCTGCTGGTGCTGGACGAGCCGACCGCCATGCTGACCCATCGCGAGGTCGAACTGCTGTTCGCGCAGGTGGCGCGGCTGAAGGCGGCCGGCGTGGCGATCGTCTACATCTCGCACCGCCTGGAAGAACTGAAGCGCGTGGCCGACCGTATCGCCGTGCTGCGTGACGGCGAACTGGTTTGCGACGACGCCATCGGCGATTACAGCAGCGCCGACCTGGTGCGCCTGATGGTGGGCCGCGCGGCCGACGCCGAGATCGACCTGTCCGGTCGCACGCTGGGCGCGCCGCTGCTGCGCGTGCGCGAGCTGGGCCGGCTTGGGGTCGTGCACCCGACCTCGTTCGACCTGCGCGCCGGCGAAATCCTCGGCATCGCCGGGCTGGTCGGCTCGGGCCGCACCGAGCTGCTGCGCCTGATCTTCGGTGCCGACCGGGCCGATTCCGGCCACGTAATCGTCGGGGCGGACGACGCGCCGGCGCGCCTCGACTCGCCCGGGGCCGCCGTCCGCGCCGGCATCGCCATGGTCACCGAGGACCGCAAGGGGCAGGGCCTGCTGCTGCGCCAGTCGATTGCCGTCAACACGACCTTGGCCACGCTGGGCGCGGTCAGCACGGCCGGCTGGATCGACCATGGCGCGGAACACGCGCTGGCCGGCGACTACATCCGCAAGCTGGGTGTGCGCTCGCGCGACGGCCAGCAGGCCGTCGGTGAACTCTCCGGCGGCAACCAGCAGAAGGTCGTGATCGCGCGCTGGCTGCACCGCGACTGCCCGGTGATGCTGTTCGACGAGCCTACCCGCGGCATCGACATCGGCGCCAAGTTCGACATCTACAACGTGCTCGCCGACCTGGCACGCCAGGGCAAGGGACTGGTCATCGTCTCGAGCGACCTGCGCGAACTGATGCTGATCTGCGACCGCATCGCGGTGATGAGCGCGGGCCGCATCGCCGATACCTTCGAGCGCGGCGCCTGGAGCCAGGACCAGCTGCTGGCCGCAGCCTTCAGCGGCTACCTGACGCAGGGCGGTGCCGCCCCTTCCGATCATTCCACCGCCGCGGCCTGACACGCCGCGGGAGAGAACTATGCCTACTACCTACCTGAAACGCGGCATGGCCGACCTGAAGAACTACGCGGGCCTGATCGGCGCGCTGGTACTGATGTGCTGCCTGTTCGCCTACCTGAGCGAGAACTTCCTGACGCTCTCCACCCTCGGCACGCTGGCCAACGACATCCCGACCCTGGTCGTGATGGCGGTCGGCATGACCTTCATCCTGATCGTCGGCGGCATCGACCTGTCGGTCGGTTCCGTGATGGCGCTCGCGGCCTCGTTCCTGTCGATGGCGACGGTGCGCTGGGGCTGGCCGGTCTACCTGGCCAGCCTGCTTGGCCTGCTGGTGGGCGCGCTGTGCGGCCTGGTCACCGGCATGATCTCGGTCCACTGGCGCATCCCGTCGTTCATCGTCTCGCTGGGCGTGCTGGAGATGGCACGCGGCGCCGCCTACCAGGTCACCGATTCGCGCACCGAATACATCGGCAGCGCCGTGGACGGCATCAGCGCGCCGATCTTCCTCGGCATGTCGCCGGCCTTCCTGACCGCCATCGCGGTGACCGTCATCGGCCAGCTGGTGCTGACCAAGACGGTGCTGGGGCGCCAGTGGATCGGCATCGGCACCAACGAGGAAGCGGTGCGCCTGTCCGGCATCAACCCGCGGCCCGCCAAGATCCTGGTGTTCGCCTTGATGGGCCTGTTGTCCGGCCTGGGCGCGTTGTTCCAGGTGTCGCGCCTGGAAGCGGCCGACCCGAACGGCGGTGTCGGCATGGAGCTGCAGGTGATCGCCGCCGTCGTCATCGGCGGCACCAGCCTGATGGGCGGACGCGGCTCCGTCTACGCCACCTTCATCGGCGTGCTGATCATCTCGGTGCTGGAGGCCGGCCTGGCGCAGATCGGCGTCAGCGAGCCGATGAAACGCATCGTCACGGGGCTGGTGATCGTCGCCGCCGTGGTGCTGGACACCTACCGCCGCCGCGGCGAACGCGCCTGACGTGTAACCGAACATGGCAACCATCAAGGAAGTGGCGCAGGCGGCCGGGGTGTCCTACACCACCGTCTCGCATGTGCTGAACGACACCCGCCCGGTCAGCCCGGCCGCGCGCGCGCGCGTGCTGGCCGCCGCCGCGGCGCTGCATTACGTGCCCAGCGCATTGGCGCGCTCGCTGCGCAGCCAGACCACGGGCACGATCGGCATGATCATTCCGAACAACAGCAACCCGTACTTTTCGGAGGTGGCGCGCGGCATCGAGGACACCTGCTGGGCGGCCGGCTACAGCGTCATCCTGTGCAATTCGGACGACGATCCGGCCAAGCAGCGCGACTACCTGAACGTACTGCTGACCAAGCGCTGCGATGGCCTGATCATGGCGGCGCTGGCGCAGACGGACGCCGAACTGCTGCGCCAGCGGCGCGTGCCGGCCGTATTCATCGACCGCGCGCCGGAAGGGCTGGAGTACGACGTGGTCGGCGTCGACAACCTGGCCGGCGGCGAGTTGGCCGGCCAGCACCTGCTGGCGCTGGGCCGCGCACGCATCGGCTGCATCGGCGGCCCGCGCGAGCTCGAAGTGTCCGAGCAGCGGATCGCCGGCCTGCGCCGCGCACTGGGCGGCACGCTCGACGACAGCCTGTGCGAGACGGCCGATTTCAGCAGCGCCGGCGGTTACGCGGCGGCCTTGCGCCTGCTGGCGCGGCCGGCCGGCCAGCGTCCCGACGCGCTGTTCTGCTGTAACGACATGATGGCGATCGGCGCGCTGCGCGCCGCCGCCGAACTGGGCATCGCGGTGCCGGCCGAGCTGGCCGTGGTGGGCTTCGACGATATCGACCTGGCCCAGTTCGTCCATCCGCCCCTGAGCAGCGTGTCGCAGGGCACGCGCGCGCTGGGCAACATCACGGCGACCTGCCTGCTCGAACGCATCGCCACGCCGGAGCAGCCGCCGCAGCGGCGCCGCATCGTCCCCGTGCTCAACGTGCGCGGCTCCAGCGTGGCCGGCGCCCACCCATCCTCGACTACTTCACCAGGAACCAAGCCATGATCGTCGTCATCGGCAGCATCAATATGGACCTCGTCCTGCGCGTGCCGCGCATGCCCCTGCCGGGCGAGACGCTGAGCGGCGGCGCCTTCCGCACCATCCCGGGCGGGAAGGGCGCCAACCAGGCCGTGGCCTGCGCCCGCCTCGGCCGCAGCGCAGTGGCAATGATCGGCTGCGTCGGCGACGATGCGTTCGGCGCGACCTTGCGCGCGGCGCTGGCCGCGGACGGCATCGACGTCGACCACGTCAGCGTGCTGCCGGGCGTGGCGACCGGCGTCGCCTCGATCCTGGTCGATGCGGACGGCCAGAACAGCATCGTCATCGCCGGCGGTGCCAACGACCAGCTGACCCCGGCGCACATCGATGCCGCGCTGCCGCTGCTGGCGCGCGCCAGCATCGTCGTGCTGCAGCTTGAAACGCCACTGGACACGGTGCGCCACGCGATCGCCACGGCCTACGGCATGGGCAAGACGGTGGTGCTCAATCCGGCGCCGGCCGCGCGCCTGCCGGCGGGCCTGCTGGCCCAGGTGGACTACCTGGTGCCGAACGAGATCGAAGCCGCCATGCTGCTCGGTGCCGCCGCGTCCGACGACCATGCGGGCAGCGCCGCCGCCCTCCGGGCCATGGGCTGCCGCAACGTGCTGGTCACGCTGGGCGCGCAGGGCGTGCACGCGGCGCTGGCGGACGGCAGCCGCGACTGCCCCGCGCGCGCCGTCACGGCGGTCGATACCACGGCCGCCGGCGACACCTTCATCGGTGGCTTCGTCGCCGCGCTGGCGGGCGGCGCCGATCCCGCCAGCGCCATCGACCTGGGCCAGCGCGCCGCCGCCATCGGCGTCACGCGCCACGGCGCCCAGACTTCCATCCCTTACCTGAACGAGCTGGAACCCACATGAAAAAAGGCCCTGTCCTGAATATCGCGCTGTCGCGGCTGATCGCCTCGCTGGGCCATGGCGACATGGTCGTCATCGGCGATGCCGGCCTGCCCGTGCCCCCTGGCGTGCCGGTGATCGACCTGGCGTTGACGCATGGCGTGCCAGGCTTCCTGCAGACCTTGACCACGGTGCTGGCCGAGATGCAGGTCGAGCGTCACGTGCTGGCCGACGAGTTGGCCGCCAAGAATATGAAGGTGGCCGCGGGGATCGCCGCGCTTGGCCTGCCGGGACGCGACAGCGTGCCGCACGACGAGTTCAAGCGCCTCACCGCAAGCGCGCGTGCCATCGTGCGCACCGGCGAATGCACGCCGTACGCCAACATCATCCTGGTGGCGGGCGTGGTGTTCTGACCGTAAACCAGGGCGGCTGTCATCACACCGTCATGCCCCGGCCCTAGACTGCACGGTCCGTGAACTACCAATCGTGACCATGCAACAGCCGACACTGCGCACATCGTCCATCATCCTCTCCGCCATTGTCGCCATGACGCTTGCCGCCTGCGGCGGCGACGGGCCGGCCGGTTCGGAGCCGGTCGCCGTTCCCACGCTGATCGGCTTCGCCAGCCTGCCGGCCGACTCCTATGTCGATGGCCCCACCAGCGGCAACTACATCAGCGGCGCCGACTACACCAGCGCCACCGCGACCTACGGCTACACGCTGCCGTTCGCCAACAAGCAGCCGATGCAGGGCTTCTCGGCGCTGGCCAACGGTCCGGCCGCCGGCTGCTTCTACGTCATGCAGGACAATGGCTTCGGCAGCAAGCCGGCCTCGCCGAACGCGCTGCTGCACGTGTACGCGATGAAGCCCGATTGGGTGTCCGGCAAGGTCTCGCCGGCGAACTTCACCACTTGCGACAACCTGGCCGGCTTCGATGCGAACAGCCATATGCGCCTGCGCGACCCGGACCGCAAACTGGGCTTCGCCATCGTGGCCGATGGCGCCAACTACCCGGGCACCACGCAGTCCGGCGCGGTACTGCCGGTGGACCCGGCGATCAAGGCGGGCCGCCTGCTGACGGGCGGTGACCTCGACCTGGAATCGATGGTCATCGACGCCGACGGCAATTTCTGGTTCGGCGACGAGTTCGGCCCCTTCCTCGTCAAGACCGACCGCACCGGCAAGGTACTGGCCAAGGCCGTGCCGCTGCCGAACACGCTCAAACTGGGCGGCAATCCGTTCATTCAATCGCCGAGCAATCCCACCCTGGGCAGCGCCGCGCCGAACCTGCCCAACTCCGGCGGCTTCGAGAGCATGACGATCAACCCGGCCCGTACGCGTATCTACACGCTGCTGGAAAAGGACCTGAGCACCGATACCGATCCGCAGCGCCGCATCCTGAACGTGTTCGACATCGCCAGCAACGCCTACCTGCCGGTCGCGTATTCGTATCGCGTGGATGCGGGCAGCTACGTCAATGCCGCCGGCGCCACGGTGCCGGAGATCTTCAGCGTCAACGACATGACGGCCATCAACGATCACGAATTCCTGGTCGTCGAGAAGGACCGCGGCGCTGGCGACGCCCGTGCCGGCTTCCCGGCCAGCGGCGCCGACCGGGTCGCGGCCAGGGTCAAGAAGGTCTACAAGATCGACCTGAACAAGGTCGATGCGAACGGCTACCTGGTCAAGGAACTGGTGGTGGACCTGATGCGCATCGCCGACCCGCGCAAGCTGGGCGGCGCCGCCACCATCGACGGCATCTTCACGTTCCCGATGGAGTGCGTGGAAGCGGTGCGCATCGTCGATCGCTCCACGCTGATGCTTGTCAACGACAACAACTACCCGGGCGGCTCCGGCTCGCGCAAGCGCAACCGGCCGGATGACGACGAGTTCATCCTGGTGCGCTTGCCGGCGCCGCTGAACGTGCAGTAAGGCCGTTCAGCCTGCGGCCACGTGAGTTGTCCGTGCGCGGATGACCGGGATATTTGGCGAGAATTTCCCTGGGGTCGGCATGCTATGCTTTATTTTTCACTGAGTAAGGTAGGTATGCCGATCCATCGAACCTGGCGCGTCGGGAGCGCCGCCATCGCACTGGCCTTCAACGCCGGCGCGGCAAGCGCGCAAGGCGTGGACGTCGCGAAGTTGATCCCCGATGCTGCCGAGGTGGTGAGCGCAAGGATCGCCCTGACGCCATCGGGCGTCTTCTACAGGAAAGCGCCAACGGAAACGACCTTGCTGGCATCCGGCTGCCATGTCAGCGAAGACCCTGGGCGGATCGCCGCGCTGCTCGATGTCTTGAAGAGCAACCTGCAAAGCGACGATGGCGACGTCACCCGCTTCGTTCTGCGCAACGGCGTGTTCCTCAAGTTGCGCAACGGCGCCACGGTCAGATTCACCTTCGGTGGTGCCGAACATCGGAACAACCGCATCCACGGTTGGGCCGATAATGGCAAACCGTCCGACAGCATGTACTTTTTCTCGCAAGCTGGTTTGCTGCCAGCCCTGGAACGATGGGCGGGGCACGAGCTGGTCGAGAAGAAGGACGGGCAGTGGTGCTTGGCCAACAGGTAGTCGAGTCTACCGCTGGCCATCGAGACCCCTGGTATCAGGCACCCATGACGAACGGCACATGCGCCGCATCCGCGGCATCCCTACACTGGCGAAGCCGTGCGGCCGGAACGTCCGGTCGCGGCGCACGTGAAAGGACATCATGCATCGCTACGCCAAGGGCGCCCTCGCGCTCGTACTCACTCTCTCGACATCGGCCGCGCTGGCGCAGGCCTACGGCGGCATCGCCACCGGCTCGCGCGGCTCGCAGCACTGGCGGGACCCCGTCAGCGGCGTATCGGTCGGCCCGTCGGAGCGCAAGTCGCCCGTCATCGTGCATGCCGGCTGGCGCATCGACGAGCACTGGGCTGTGGAAGCGGGCCACGCGCGCCTGATGGATGCCGACTTCGCCCATGACGGCAGGTCGTCGTCGGCCGAATCGGGCGCCAGCTACGTGGCGGCGCGTTGGCGCCGGCCCTTGAGCGAGTCGGTCGCCTGGTATGCCAAGGCCGGCGTCGCGCGCAATACGCTGGAAGTGACGGAGACGGGCAATGCGACCGAGAAGGCGCACAAGGTCAGACCGATGGCGGCGCTGGGTGTCGAGTATGCGTTCACGCCGCACGTGGCGGCCACCGCCGAAGTGGCCAGCTACGGCAAGGTGGCCACGCGCCGCTCGCACATGTCGCACTCGCTGCTGCAGCTGGGCCTGCGCTTCGATTACTGATGGGGCAGGGGCATCAGATCAGTTCCAGCTCGATGCCCCGCAACACCGCGCGCACGCGGTCGCGCACGCCCAGTTTCGACAAGACGCTCGACACGTGATTCTTGACGGTCCCCTCGCTGGAGCCCACGTGCGCGGCGATCTCGCCGTTCGACAGGCCAGCCGCCATCAGCGCCAGGATCTCCGTTTCGCGTGCCGTCAGCACGGCACGCGTCGCTTCGCCCGGCTGGGCGCGGCGGAACGAGGCGCGCGTGCGTTCCGTCAGCACCGGCCGGAACAGGGTCTGCCCGGCCGCCACGGCGCGGATGCCGTCCGCCAGCCGCTCCAGCGAAATATCCTTCAGCAGGAAGCCACGTGCGCCGGCCTGCATCGCATCGAACAGCGCCGCGTCGTCGTCGAACGTGGTCAGCACGATCGTCGGCGGCAGCGGCAAGGGTGGCGCGCGCAGCAGTTCGATGCCGCCGCAGCCGGGCATGCGCGCGTCCAGCAACAGCACGTCCACCTCATGCCGGGCCAGCAGGCGTGACGCGTCGGTGCCGTCCGCGCCCTCGGCCACCACGCGGATGTCTTCGGTCAGGTCGAGCAGGCCGCGGATGCCGCTGCGTACCAGGGTCTGGTCGTCGATCAAGGCAACGCGTATCATGCCGCGCTCCCGCGGTGCGGCACGGTCATCACGACCGCCAGCCCCGGGCTGCGCGCTTCGAGCTGCAGCGCTCCACCCAGTTCGGCCAGCCGTTCGCGCATGCCGCGCAAGCCATTGCCTTCGACAAGAGCGGACCCGCCCTGGCCGTCGTCCGTGATACGCGCCAGCGTGCGGCTGTCGTCGTGCAGCAGCTCCACCGTCAGGCGGCTGGCGCAGGCGTGGCGCAGCGCGTTGGTGATCGCCTCCTGCATGCAGCAGTACAGCGCATGCGCCACCGGCGCCGGCTGGCGTGCCGCGGCCGGCTCGATATGCAAGCTGGCCGGCAGCGTCGGCAGGCCGGCGCACAGCGCGCGCAGTGCCTCCGCCAGGTCGATCGATTGGTCGTGCCGCGTGTGCGAGACCACGCTGCGCACCTGCGCCAGCAGGTCGGCGCTGACGGCGCGCGCCGTCGCCAGTGCGGGCGCGCCGGTGCCGGCCTGGCGCGTAGCCAGGTCCAGGTGCAGGTTCAGCGCCGTCAGGTGGTGGCCGATGCTGTCGTGCAGGTCGCGCGCGATGCGCAGGCGTTCGGCGCCGCGCACCGTTTCGCCCAGCAGCGCCTGGGTCGCCAGCACCTGCGCGTGCGCGTGCGCCAGCGTCGCGCGCAGGCGGTGTTCACGCTGCACCAGGCGGCCGATCAGGAAGGCGGCCGCCAGCACGGTGCGCTCGGCCGACAGGTAGGCCAGCAGCGCCCATTGCGGCGGCGTGTGCTCGCGGCCGGCCAGGTCCAGCACCAGCGCGGTGTCCACCAGCACGCCCAGCAGGTACTGCGCGGCCAGCCATGCCAGGCCGGCACGCCACGGCAGCAGCATCGCCAGCTGCACCGCCAGCACCACGTGCAAGGGCAGGGCGTCGAGCACCGTTACGCAGGCCAGCTGGAGCGCCAGCGCCATCGTGCGGCGCCTGGCCCGCGCCCGGCAGGCCACGGCCACGGCGGCCGTCATCGCCAGCACCGCGAGCAGCTTGCCAAGCGTGTAGGTTTGGAACACTGCCTGGATGCGGGCCGGCTCCGGGCTGCCGATCGTCAGCGGTGGCACGACCGTGATGGTGGCCAGGCCGATGGGGTTGTGCAGCGGGGTCTGGCCGGGACCGGCGGCCAGGATGGCGGCGATGTGCAGGAGGGCGAACAGCGCCGCGATCGCGGTGGCGATGATCCACGGCGGCATGCGGCGCACGCGCAGGTCGGTCACGAGTCGGTACATGGGCAAGGCTTTCGTTGGCGGAACGGCATTGTATGCCGCGCGCGGCCCGGCTTGGGAGTGCTGGAAGTCATGCGGAGGAAGCCCGAGGGACAGACTCGCAGAAGCGGGCCTGTCCCCGATGCTTCAAGGAGTGCGGGCTTTTTCCAGCTCGGCCGCCATCTGCTGGCGCAGCAGGTACTTCTGGATCTTGCCGGTGACGGTCATCGGGAACGCCTCGACGAAGCGGATGTAGCGGGGGATCTTGTAGTGCGCGATCTGGCCATTGCAGAACGCGCGGATCGCTGCTTCGTCGGCCACGTGGCCGGGCCGCACGACGATGCAGGCGCACAGCTCCTCGCCGTATTTTTGGTCCGGCACGCCGACGCACTGCACGTCCAGCACCATCGGATGCCGGTACAGGAATTCCTCCACTTCGCGCGGATAGATGTTCTCGCCGCCGCGGATCACCATGTCCTTCGAGCGGCCGACGATGGTCGCGAAGCCGTCCGCGTCGATCACGGCCAGGTCGCCCGTGTGCATCCAGCCGGCAGGATCGATCGCTTCGCGCGTCTTTTCCTCGTCGCCCCAGTAGCCCAGCATGACGGAGTAGCCGCGCGTCAGCAGCTCGCCCGTGGCGCCGCGCGGCACGATGCGCCCGTCCGCATCGACGATCTTCACTTCCAGGTGGGGATGCACGCGGCCGATCGTGGTGACGCGCAGCAGCACCGGATCGTCCACCGAGCTCTGGAAGCTGACCGGCGACGTTTCCGTCATGCCGTAGGCGATCGTGATCTCCTTCATGTGCATGCGTTCGATGACGCGGCTCATCACCTCGGCCGGGCAGGGCGAGCCGGCCATGATCCCGGTGCGCAGGGTCGCCAGGTCGTACTGGCCGAAGTCGGCATGGTCCAGCAGTGCGATGAACATCGTCGGCACGCCGTGCAGGCCGGTGCAGCGCTCCGCCTGCACCGTCGCCAGCACCGCCTTTGGCTCGAAGCCTTCGCCCGGGAACACCATCGTGGCGCCATGCGTCACGCAAGCGAGGTTGCCCAGCACCATGCCGAAACAGTGGTACAGCGGCACCGGGATGCACAGGCGGTCGCGCGGCGTCAGGCGCATCGCCTCGCCGACGAAGAAGCCATTGTTCAGGATGTTGTGGTGGGTCAGCGTGGCGCCCTTCGGCGCGCCGGTGGTGCCGGAGGTGAACTGGATATTGACGGCGTCGTCGAATTGCAACTCGTCATCCAGCGCGCGCAGGCGCTCCAGCAAGGCGGCCTCCGGCGCGGCCAGCAGGGTGTCGAAGTTGCGCATGCCGGGCGTGCTGCCCGCGCCCAGCCGGATCACGTGGCGCAGTGCCGGCAACTTCGCGCTGCGTACCATGCCGTCACGCGCGGCAGCGAGCTCCGGCACCACATCGCGCACCATCGCCAGGTAGTCGCTCGACTTGAACGACGGGGCCAGGACCAGGGCGCTGCACTGCACCTTGTCCAGTACGTACTCCAGCTCGGCGCGGCGGTAGGCCGGGTTGATGTTGACGAGGATCAGGCCCGCCCTGGCCGTGGCGAACTGCACCAGCACCCATTCGGCGCAGTTCTGCGACCAGATGCCGATCCGCTCGCCCGGCCGCAGGCCCAGCGCCAGCAGGTTGGCCGCCAGCGCCGTCACGCGGGCGTCGAACTCGCGGTAGGTCCAGCGGATACCCTGGTGCGGCACCACCAGGGCCTCGTTGTCGGCGTGGCGCGCGGCCACGTCGGCCAGATGGCGGCCGATGGTCGCGCCGATCAGCGGCACGTCGTGGGCGCCATGGACGTAACTGGATTGCTGCATGCTGTCTCCTGTGTCTTGTTATTCATTGCTGAATTGTTTCAGCACCGTCAAGCCTAGCACTCCTGGGCGCACAGGCCAAGGCTGCACGGTTGAGCAGCCCAATGCGCCGATTCCAGGCTGGAAGGCGTACCCAGAATCGCAATGGCAGTCGTTGGATTTCATAATTGAAACCCACGCCCGATGTAAGCAAAATGCAACACGGCCCGCTACGGCACCAGCATAAAACTTTACAATGGTGCAACTCGGAGTGAGGGGAGACAACCATGCTGAGAACGCATCGCATCGCGCTGCTTTTCAATGCCAATAAAATATTCGACCGCGAAGTCATCACGGGGATCGCCGGCTACCTGGCCAGCACGCGTACCGCGTGGGACCTGTTCCTGGAAGAGGATTTTCGCGCCCGCCTGTCCGGCATCGACCAGTGGCAGGGCGACGGCATCATCGCCGACTTCGACAATCCTGCCGTGGCCGACGCGCTGGCCGCCTGCCGCGTGCCCGTGGTGGCGGTGGGCGGCTCTTATGAGAGCGCTACCGACTACCCGCCCGGCGTACCGTACGTAGCTACCGACAATTTCAAGCTGATCAAGCTAGCCTACGACCACCTGATCGAGGCCGGCCTGCGCAACCTGGCCCTGTTCAGCCTGCCCGAAGCGCAGGAAAACCGCTGGGCGCAGGAACGCGAAAAAGCCTTCTGCCGCCTGATGAAGCGCGACAAGCTGGAACCGGAGGTCTACCGTGGCCAGTGCACCAGCGCGCCGCTGTGGAACGAGGCAGTGGAGCAGCAGATCGCCTGGTTGCACAGCCTGCCCAAACCCGTCGGCATCATCGCCGTCACCGACGCCCGCGCGCGCCAGCTGCTGCAGGCCTGCGCCCTGGCCGGCATCGAGGTGCCGGAACAGGTTGCGCTGATCGGCATCGACAACGACCCGCTGGCGCGCATGCTGACGCGCATCCCGATGAGTTCCGTGATCCAGGGCGCCGAGGAGATGGGGCGCACGGCGGCCCACCTGCTGGACCAGATGCTGCACGGGGTGCGCCTGGCCGACACCCGCATCCTGGTGCCGCCGGCCGGCATCAACGTGCTGGCCTCCAGCAAGCACGAACGCGCCAAGCATCCGCACGTGATGCGGGCACGCCATTTCATCCGCCAGTACGCCTGCCAGGGCATCAAGACGGACCAGGTGGCCGACTACGTGGGCATCTCGCGCTCCACCCTGGAATGCTACTTCCGCCAGGAGCTGGGCTGCAGCGTGCACGACGAGATCCTGCGCCTGCGCCTGGAAGCGGCCATCGCCTACCTCGACCGGGGCGACTGCAACCTGACCGACGTGGCCATCAAATGCGGCTTCACGTCCAGCCAGTACATGCATTCGGTCTTCAAGCGCGAACTGGGCTGCACCCCGCGCGCCTGGCAGGAGCGCGCCCGCGGCGGCGCGCCGGCACTGGGGCTGCCCACGTTGGGCATCCCCGATCTCCAAGCCTGAAAGCGCAGGTATGAACTTCAAATCCGCACCGACCGTTCCCATGCCCTGCACCGAGGCCCAGCTGTTCACCTTGCGTAACGCCTACGGCATGCGCGTCACCGTCAGCGAACGGGGCGCCGCGCTGGTGTCGTGGTGGGCGCCGGACCGCTACGGCCGCATGGCCGACGTGCTGCTCGGCTATCCGAGCGACGCCCAGTACCGCCACAATCGGTCGTACTTCGGCGCCATCATCGGGCGCTGGGCCAACCGCATCGCGCACGGCCGCTTCATGCTGGACGGCCGGCCCGTGCAGGCGGACGTCAACGACCGCGGCAACCACCTGCACGGCGGCGATACCGGCTTCCACTGCGCCCACTGGCGCGGCGTGCTGGCGCACGGCGGCCTGACCTTGCGCCATGTGTCGCCGGACGGGCAGGGCGGCTTTCCCGGCAACGTCGAGGTGCAGGTGTTCTATCAGCTCGACGACGACGGCTGCCTGTCGATCGAATACCAGGCCACGTCGGACGCACCGACGCCGCTGAACCTGACGTCGCACCCGTATTTCAACCTGAACGGCGGCGTCGGCGACGTGGGCGACCACATGCTGCAGATCGACGCCGATTACTACCTGCAGGTGGATCCGGCCGGCATCCCGGTCGGCCGCGTCGCCGTCGGGGGGACGCCGTTCGACTTCCGCCAGCCGGCGGCGATCGGCCCGCGCCTGCGCTGGCCGGATGCGCAGATCCACCTGGCCGGTGGCTTCGATCATTGCTATTGCCTGTCCGACGGCGCGCCCGGCGGCGCCCAGGCGCTGCGCACCGTCGCGCGCGTGTACGACCCCGGCTCCGGGCGCCAGCTGCAGGTGGCGACGACCGAGGCGGGACTGCAGTTCTACAGCGGCAACTGCCTGGAAGGCGTGCAGGGACGCAGCCGCCAGCCATATGCCCGCCACGACGGCTTCTGCCTGGAGGCGGGCGCCTATCCCGACCAGCTCAACGGCCAGTTCGCGGCCGCCGTGATCCTGCGCCCCGGCCAGGTGTACCGGCAGACCACCGTGTACCGGCTGTCGCTGCAATGCTGAATAACCAACCCAAGAGGAGACAAGCATGAAAAGAATCATGGCGGCCGCCGTCGCGGCATCGATGTTGTTGCTGGCCAGCGGCACGGCCAGCGCCGACGCGAAAAACCCGAAAATCGGGTTCTCGATCGACGACCTGCGGCTGGAGCGCTGGGCGCGCGACCGCGACTATTTCGTGGCGGCCGCGACCCAGTTGGGTGCCAAGGTGTTCGTGCAGTCGGCCGACGGCAACGAGCAAAAACAGATCTCGCAGGTCGAGAACCTGATCGCGCGCGGCGTCGACGCGATCGTCATCGTGCCCTACAACGCGACCGTTCTTGGTAACGCTATCAAGGAAGCCAAGAAAGCGGGCATCAAGGTGATTTCGTATGACCGGCTGATCCTGAACGCCGACCTGGACGCCTACATCTCGTTCGACAACAAGGCGGTGGGCGAGATGCAGGCGCGCGCGCTGGTGGAGCGGGTACCGAAGGGGAACTACTACCTGCTGGGCGGCGCGCCGACCGACAACAATGCCAAGATCCTGCGCGAAGGCCAGATGGCCGTGCTGCAGCCGCTGGTGGACAAGGGCGCCATCAAGATCGTCGGCAAGCAGTGGGTCAAGGACTGGAGTCCGAGCGAGGCGCTGGCGATCGTGGAGAATGCGCTGACGGCGAACGGCAACAAGATCGACGCCGTGGTGGCTTCCAACGATGGCACGGCTGGCGGCGCGATCCAGGCGCTGGGCGCGCAGAAACTTGCCGGCAAGGTCGCGGTGTCCGGCCAGGATGCCGATCTGGCCGCGGTGCGCCGCGTGGTGGCCGGGACCCAGTCGATGACGGTGTACAAGCCGCTGAAGGCCATCGCCAGCGAGGCCGCCAAGCTGTCGGTGCAGCTGGTGCGCAAGGAGAAACCGGCGTTCAATTCGCAGTACGACAATGGCTTCAAGAAGGTCGACTCGCTGCTGCTGAAACCGACCGCGCTGACCAAGGACAATGTCGACCTGCTGGTCAAGGACGGCTTCTACACCAGCGCGCAGCTCGCCGGCAAGTAAGAAGCACCGGGGTCGGGCACCTGATCGCGGCCCTGCGAGCCGCAATCAGGTGCCCGACCCCTCGGGTTCTCTCTCATCCATTGGATACGCAATGCCCAGCATCCTCCCAGCCGGCCTGCTCGCCCTGGCCGCACTGCACGCGCACGCCGCGACGCCCGACCTGAACGTCTACAACGGCAAGCCCGCCCCCGGCTGGCACGTCAGCGCCGCGCATTCCGAGGGCCAGGCCGTGCTGACGGGCCGCTCGATCACCGTGCCGCCCAACCCGAAGCAGCCGTCCGCCGTCGTGCGCGTCGCTGCCGTCAAGGCCGGCCAGCGCGACGCGCTGGTGCTGGACTTTCGCGACACCTGGTACGCCAGCCTGCGCATCGAAGGCGACGAGAACGACCGGGCCGGCGCGCGCGACCTGCGACCTTATGCACCGGATGGCGTGCTGGCCTTCGACCTGGACGTGCGCGCGATGAGCAAGGGCGGCATCCATATCCAGCTGGGCTGCGGCAAGGACTGCGAGCGCAAGGTGCCATACGTGCTGCAGTCGCGCGCGCAAGCCGGCAAGGGCTGGCGGCACCTCGAATTCGCACTGTCCTGCTTCATGCGCGCGGGCGACGATTTTTCGGCGATCCGCCGGCCGTTCTCGATCGAGGCCAACGGCTCCGGCGAGGTGGCCGTCGCCAACGTGCGCTTCCGGCAGCACGGCAAACCCAACGCCGGCTGCCCCGACTACCGCACGGTGTCCGTCACGCCGGAGCCGCTCAGCGAGCCCTGGTCGCTGGACTGGTGGCTGCCGCGCCACCAGCAGAAGCTGCAGGAAATCGCCGCGCGCCGCGCCAGCGGCACGCTGCCCGAGATCGTCTTCCTGGGCGACTCCATCACGCAGGGCTGGGAAAAGGAGGGCAAGGACGAGTGGGCGCGCCGCTACGCGCGCTACCATGCTCTGAACCTGGGCTATAGCGGCGACCGCACCGAAAACATCCTGTGGCGGCTCCAGCATGGCGAGGTGGACGGCCTGGCGCCCAAGGTCGTGGTGCTGATGGCCGGCACCAACAACACGGGGCACCGCCAGGAAGACCCGCGCACGACCGCCGCCGGCCTGGAACGCATCGTGGCCGAGCTGCGCCAGCGGCTGCCGGAATCGAAGGTGCTGGTACTGGGCATCTTCCCGCGCGACGCCCGGCCGGACAGCCGCCAGCGCCGCATCAACGACGACATCAACCGCATCATCGCCGGCCTGGCCGACCACCGCCACGTGTTCTACCACGACGTCTCGCCTGCGTTCCTGGACGCGCATGGCGTGCTGCCAAAGGACGTGATGCCGGACCTGCTGCACCCGAACGCGCGCGGCTACGCGCTGTGGGGCGAGGCGATGGAACCCGTGCTGCAACGACTGCTGGCCAGTCAGCGCCGGGATGGCGTGGTCGCACCGTGACGGCACGGCTGCTCGCGGCGGCCGCCGTGCTGGCGGCGGCGCAGGCGTGCGCGGCACCCGACCTGACCCTGCGCTACGACCGCCCCGCCGCCGCGACGGCCGAAGGCTGGGAGCGCGAGGCCCTGCCGGTCGGGAATGGCCGCATCGGCGCGATGGTGTTCGGCCAGCCGGGCCGCGAGCAGCTGGCGTTCAACGACATCACCTTGTGGACCGGCGACGAGAAGACCATGGGCGCGTTCCAGCCGTTCGGCGACCTGTACGTCGAGCTGCCCGGCCACGAGCACGCCACCGACTATCGCCGCACGCTGGACCTGGGACGCGCGCTGCACACGGTCACGTACACGCACGCCGGCGTGCGCTACACGCGCGAAGTGCTGGCCAGCCATCCGGCGGACGTGATCGCCGTGCGCCTGACGGCCGACCGCCCCGGCGCCCAGAGTGGCATGGTGCGCCTGACCGACATGCACGGCGCCCATGTGCGCGTGGCAGGCGACCGCCTCTACGCCACCGGCTCGCTGGCCGGCTTCGTCGTCACGCCGGAACTGGGCAACCAATGGACGCCGGCGCATCAGCCGCCATCCGCCAATGCGATGGACTACGCCAGCCAGGTGCAGGTGCTGCACCAAGGCGGCAAGGTGACGATGGAGCAAGCCGCCATCCGCTTCGAAGGCTGCGACAGCGTCACCCTGGTGCTGGGCGCCGGCACCAGCTACGTGCCGGACGCCGCGCGCCGCTTCCAGGGCGAACATCCGCTGGCACGCGTGACGGCCCAGGTGACGCGGGCGGCGGCGCAAGGCTGGCAAGCGCTGCAGGCCGCGCACGAGCGCGACCATCGCGCGCTGTTCGGGCGCGTCGCCCTCGATGTCGGCGCCAGCGCGCCCGAGCGCCGCGCGCTCAGCACGGACCGCCGCATCGAAGCCTATACGGCACAGGGCCAGGACCCGGAACTGGAGGCGCAACTGTTCCAGTATGGCCGCTACCTGCTGATCGCCAGCTCGCGCGGGCCGCTGCCGGCCAACCTGCAGGGCCTGTGGAACAACAGCCTGACGCCGCCGTGGAACGCCGACTACCACACCAACATCAACATCCAGATGAACTACTGGCCGGCGGAGACGGCCAACCTGTCCGAGCTGGCGCAGCCCCTGTTCGGCTTCGTGCAGGCGCTGGTACCGGCCTATCGCCAACTGGTGGCCGACAGCGCGCGCCACGGTCCGCCGCCGTCGAACGCGGGCGACGCCAGCCAGCCAGCGGAAGCCGAGCCGGTCGAGTCGTTCCGGCGCGCCGACGGCCGGCCCGTGCGCGGCTGGACGGTCCGGACGGAATCGAACCCGTTCGGCTACACGGGCTACCGCTGGAACAAGACAGCCAATGCCTGGTACGCGCAGCACTTCTGGGAACATTACGCTTTCACCCAGGACCGGGCGTTCCTGCGCACCACGGCCTACCCGCTGATGAAGGAAGTGAGCCGGTTCTGGCTGGACTACCTGAAGCGCCTGCCGGATGGCCGGCTGGTGGCGCCGAATGGCTGGTCGCCCGAGCACGGCCCCGTCGAGGATGGCGTGGCCTACGACCAGCAACTGGTGTGGGACCTGTTCGACAACACGGCGCGGGCGGCGCGCATCCTGGGCGACATTGCCTTCGCGCGCCAAGTGGCGGCGGCACGCGATCGCCTGGCCGGTCCGCGTGTCGGCAGCTGGGGCCAGTTGCTGGAATGGCTGGAGGAGAAGCACGACCCGGTGCTGGATACGCCAACGGACACGCACCGCCACGTGTCGCACCTGTTCGGCGTGTTCCCGGGCCGGCAGATCACGCCGCTCGGCACGCCGGCGCTGGCCGCGGCCGCGCGCAAGTCGCTGGCTGCGCGCGGCGACGCCGGCACGGGCTGGTCGATGGCATGGAAGATGGCGTTCTGGGCCCGCCTGCACGACGGCGAACGCGCCTACACGATGCTGCGCGGGCTGCTGGCCAAGCCCGGTGTGCGCGCTGCCGCGCAGGCGTCGCAGGGTACGGAGCACAACAACGCTGGCGGCGTGTATCCGAACCTGCTGGACGCGCACCCGCCGTTCCAGATCGACGGCAATTTCGGCGCCACGGCGGCGATCGTCGAGATGCTGCTGCAATCGCATGACGGCGCCATCGACCTGCTGCCGGCGCTGCCGCCGGCGTGGCCGGATGGCGCGGTACGCGGCTTGCGCGCACGGGGTGGCTACGAGGTCGATATCGCGTGGGCGGGTGGCCAGCTGACGGCGGCGACGATCCGGGCGGTGGCCGGCGGTCCACGCACCGTACTGGTTCGCCACGCCGGCAAGGCCACGCGGCTGCGGGTAACGCCGGGGAACGCTGCATTGCTGCCGGTGATGAAAACCAGGGTCAGTCCCTGGAGGGACAGACCCTGAGCCCGAGACGCCAGTGAGACGGCTGGCGAGGATCCCCCGGCGCATCAAGGCTTGGGGTCTGTCCCCGCAGGGGACTGACCCCGGTTTTCATCGACGGCAGCCCGAGTCCAAGCCCGGTGAAATATCGTTTCGAGCTTTGGTGATTTTCGCAATTGCCCCATGCAAGCCGCGAACACACAATGTTGCGCACAACAGCAGGTTCGTCACGAATAAAACGAGGAGACGCTTTGAAACAGTTCAAGCTGACCGCGATCGCGCTGGCTGCCGCGCAGATCGCCATGATGTCGTCGCAGGGCGCCCATGCCCAGGCCGGCCAGGCGGCCGATGCCCCCGTCACCGTCGTCGTCACGGGCCAGCGCGGCTCGATCGAGTCGGCGCAGAAGATCAAGCAGGATTCCGACGAGATCGTCGACTCGATCGTGGCCGAGGACATCGGCAAGCTGCCCGACCGCTCCGTCACCGAGGTGCTGCAGCGCGTGGTCGGCGTGACGATCGACCGCACCATGAGCCGCGGCGACCCGGAACACTATTCGGTGGAAGGCTCGGGCGTGTCGATTCGCGGCCTGTCGCTGGTGCGTTCGGAGCTGAACGGACGCGACTCGTTCTCCGCCAACGGCGGCCGCTCGCTCAATTTCGAAGACGTGCCGCCCGAACTGATGGCGGGCCTGGATGTCTACAAGAACCCGTCCGCCGAGCAAATCGAGGGCGGCATCGGTGGCCTCGTGAACCTGCGCACGGCGCTGCCGTTCGACTTCAAGGGCGCCAAGGTCGGCATCTCGGCCCAGTCGACGTATTCGGAACTGCGGAAGGGCAAATGGTCGCCGTCCGGCTCGGCGCTGCTGTCGAACCGCTGGAAGACCGGCATCGGCGAGATCGGCGCGCTGGTGGACTACGCCTACTCCGAGAGCGGCACCCGCACGGATGGCTTCCAGGTCGAGCCGTACTACCCGCGCAACGACATCGAGCCGGGCAAGACGGTGTGGGTGCCGAAAGGCACGCAATGGCGCACCCTGAACTTCGACCGCAAGCGCCAGGGCCTGTACGGCGCGCTGCAGTGGAAGGCCAACGCCGACCTGCGCTCGCACCTGACGTACTTCAAGTCGAAGTACGAGATGCAGTGGGACGAGCAGGCGCTGTTCGCCGCGTCCAACCCCTACAATATCGGCCTGCGGCCGGGCGCCACCTACAGCCCGTCCGGGGCGCTGCTGACCGGCACGATGTTCGACCGCGTCGACCCTGGCATCAACTTCGGCGACGACACCCGCATCGCCACCCGCAAGTCGGACACCACCGACATCTCGTGGAACGTGACGTGGCGTGCCAATGAGCGCTGGTCGTTCACCTCCGACCTGCAGCGCATCAAGGCAAAGACGCGCGGGCTGGACTCCACCGTGGCCACGGGCGTGCTGATGCCGGAACAGCAGATCGACCTGTCCGGCAATGTGCCGAACCTGGTCTTCACCGATGCCCAGCGCGCCTACCTGGCCAATCCGAACAGCTACTACTGGGCCTTCACGCAGGAGCACCTCGACCGCAGCGACGCCAGCTCGAAGGCGTGGAAGGGCGACGCCAAGTACACCTTCGACCATCCATTCCTGCGCGACCTGCGCTTCGGCGTGCGCTTTGCCAAACGCGACTCCGTCAACGAGACCTCGAACCCCGACTACAACTGGTCGCCGATCTCGCAGACCTGGCAGCTCGGTAACAATATCGACAACCTGGCCTGGCTGGCCGACCCGCGCTTCTCGGGCGCCACGCACCTGACCACGTTCCCCAACTTCTTCAACGGCAAGGCGAACGTGCCATCGCTCGTGTTCCCGGATACCTCGTGGGCCACCGGCTTCCCGGGTTCGTACGCGGCGCTGCACGAGTTCCACAACATCCTGTGCGCCGAGCGCGCCGCGCGCACCGGCCAGGCACAGAACTGCGCCACCTGGAGCCCGGCCAAGTTCGGCGGCAACCCCTCCGGCATCAACGAGCAGTCGGAGAAAACGAAGGCGCTGTTCGGCCAGCTGCGCTTCGGCTTCGACGACTGGAAGTATCCGGTCGACGGCAACGTGGGCGTGCGCTACGTGAAGACGGAGATGGAGGCGCGCGGCTATACGGTGTTCACGCCGCCGTCGGTCACGGTCCCGCCGGGGAACACCGTGCCGGGACCTGCCGTGCCGGTGATTCCCGCCTTCTCCGCGGACCAGCAATACGAGAACTCGTACCACAACGTGCTGCCCAGCCTGAACCTGCGCATGAAGGCGCGCGACGACCTGCAGTTCCGCTTCGCGCTGTCGAAAGCCATCTCGCGGCCCGACTTCAAGGACCTGCAGGGCTACGCCACGCTGACGCAGGACGTCAAGCTGACCAACTTCCCGCTGGAGAACCGCACCGTCGTCAACAGCATGACCCTGACGGGCGAGGGCAAGGGCAATCCGCTGCTGCGCCCTACCACGGCCACGCAGGTGGACCTGACGGCCGAGTGGTACTTCGGCCGTTCCAATTCGCTGACGGTCGCAGTGTTCAACAAGCGGCTGAAGGACGTCATCGTCCAGCAAACCTATGACTACCAGATCCCGGACGTCAACGGCACGATGCAGAACTTCACGGTCACGGGGCCGGTGAACGGCGCCAGCGGCCGCGCCACCGGCGTGGAGATCGCCTACCAGCAGTACTTCGACAAGCTGCCCGGCGCGCTGTCCGGCCTCGGGGTGCAGGTCAACTACACTTTCGTGGACAGCAATACGAAGCCGTACCGCCCCACCTTCTCGCCTTACTGCTCGGGCGGCAACACGGCGGCCAACCTGAACCTGAACCAGAACGGCTGCGACACGGACGGCCGCGGTTTCGGCAACCTGCCGCTGCAATACCTGTCGCGCAACTCGTACAACCTCGCCCTCCTGTACGACAAGGGGCCGTGGTCGGCGCGCCTGGCCTGGAGCTGGCGCTCGAAGAACCTGCAGGGGCTGAACGTCAACGGCACCCGCGGTGGCGACGGCACCGACACCAATCCCGCCAGCCCGACCTTCGGCCAGCGCAATGTCGGCTGGGCGCTGCCGCTGTGGTCCGACGCCTATGGCCAGCTCGATGGCTCGCTGTCGTACCAGCTCGACGAGCGCACCTCGCTGGGCGTGGAAGCACAGAACCTGACGGACGCCAAGGCCAAGCAGCTGATGCAGCAAGGGATCGGCATGATGGGACGGGCCTGGTTCGTGTCCGGCCGGCGCTATACGGCACAACTGCGCTATGCTTTCTGAGATGCGTATGAAAACGTTTTCTAAACTGATTGCCGCGGCCGCGCTGGCGGCTGCGTTCCAGGCCGCGGCGGTGGAGCTGCCCCGTCTCGTCACGCAGGACGGTCGCCACGCGTTGCTGGTCGACGGCGCGCCCTACCTGATGCTGGGCGCGCAGGCGCACAACTCCAGCAACTACGTGGCGGCGCTGCCCAAGGTCTGGGCCGCGCTGGCGGACGCCAACGCCAACACGCTGGAGATTCCGGTGGCGTGGGAGCAGATCGAGCCGGCCGAGGGCAAATTCGACTTCGGCTACGTCGACACCCTGGTACAGCAGGCGCGCGAACGCAACGTGCGCCTGGTGCTGCTGTGGTTCGGCACCTGGAAGAACACGGGGCCCAGCTACGTGCCGGAATGGGTCAAGTTCGACAACGCGCGCTTCCCGCGCATGCTCGACCAGCAGGGCAAGCCGATCTACTGCCTGTCGCCGCACGGGACCGAGACGCTGAAGGCCGACCGCAACGCGTTCGTGCGGCTGATGACACACCTGAAGCAGATCGACGGCGACCGTCATACCGTGATCATGGTGCAGGTGCAGAACGAGGTCGGCACCTACGGCTACGCGCGCGACTACAGCCCGGCGGGCCAGAAGGCCTTTGCCGGCGCGGTGCCGGCTGCGGTGCTGAAGCAGCAGAAGTCACCCGTGCAGGGCGCCGCCAGCGGTACCTGGCAGCAGGTATACGGCGACTACGCCGAGCAGTACTTCCACACCTGGGCCATCGCCAGCTACATCGAGGAGATCGCCAAGGCCGGGCGCGCCGTGTACGACCTGCCGATGTTCGTCAACAACGCGCTGCGTGATCCGGTCGAGCCGCTGGCGCCGTGGCGGAAGAACTTCGCCAGCGGCGGACCGACCTACGACGTGATCGGCATCTACAAGGCCGCCGCGCCGCACATCGACGTGGCGGGGCCGGATATCTATGAGCCGGCCTCGCCCAAGGTAATGGCCACGCTGGACAAGTTCCAGCGCCCGGACAACGCGCTGTTCGTGCCGGAGATCGGCAATTCCACCGTCTATCCGCGCTACGCGTTCGCCGTGCTGGGACGGGGCGGCATCGGCTTCGCGCCGTTCGGCATCGATTACGCCGACTACAGCAATTTCCCGCTGGGCTCCAAGGCGACGGATCGCACGATGGTGGCCCCGTTCGGCACGATCTTCGGCGCGTTCCGGCCGATGGCGCGGCAGTGGGCACAGTGGGCGTTCGAGGGACGCACGCGCGGCGTGGCCGAGGGCGACGATCGCGCCCCGCAAACCATCGCGCTGCGCGGCTGGAAGGCCACGGTGTCGTTCCGCGAGTGGCAGTTCGGCGAGGCCCAGTATTTCAAGCACATCCAGGACAAGCCGGCCGGCACCGAGGCGCCGAACGGCGGCGTGGCCGTCGCCCAGGTCGGCGACAACGAATTCATCGTCGTCGGCCAGCACGCCCGTATCAAGTTCGAGGGCGCCGGCGCCAATGCCGGCAAGCCGTCGATGTATGCGCGCGTGGAGGAGGGCCAGTTCGACAGCCAGGGCCGCTGGGTCATGGAGCGCAACTGGAATGGCGACCAGACCGACTACGGCCTCAATTTCATGGCACGCCCGGCGGTGCTGCGCGTGAAACTGGGCACTTATTAAAACAGGGGACAACAGACAATGCAGATGAAGACGATCAGCCTGGCCTGCGCGACGCTCGCGCTGGCCTGCGGCCCGGCCTGGGCCGGCACCTTCCAGCAGACGGCCAGCGGCGTGACGGTGCTGCCGGATGGCGGCGCGGCGAAGGAAATCCGGCTGGAACTCATGGCCGACCATATCGTCCACGTCGTCAAGGTGGACCAGGCCGGCAAGCAGCTGACACCGTCCATGATGACGGTGGCGCAGCCGTGCGCCTGCGCGTTCACGGTAAAGAAGGCGGGCAATGACGTGGTGCTGGCGGCCAAGAGCGTCGTTGCCACGGTCTCGCTGGCGGATGGGCAGGTGCGCTTCGCCGATCCGAAGGGCGGCGTGTTCCTGCGCCAGGCCAGTGAAAGCATCGCACCCGTCACCCTGGGCGGCAAGCCCTTCGTCACGGTGAAGCAGGGCTTCAACCACGGCACGAAGGATGCCTTCTACGGCACCGGCCAGCACCAGAACGGCCAGATGAACCTGAACGGCGAGGACGTGCTGCTGCAGCAGCATAATATGGACATCGCCGTGCCGTTTGTCGTCTCGGACAAGAACTACGGCGTCCTGTGGGACAACAACGGCATCTCGCGCTTCGGCGACGCGCGACCCTACGGGCCGATGAAGCGCGACCTGCGGCTGGCGGACGCGGACGGCAAGCCGGGCGCGCTGACGGCACGCTACTACGTGGACGGCAAGCTGGCGCTGACGCGGCGCGAGGATGACCTGCGCTACCAGTACCTGAAGGACGTGGCCGAGTTCTGGCCGAAGGAGCTGGGTCCGCTGAAGTCGCTGAAGAACGTGCGCGTGGTATGGGAAGGCACGCTGGCCTCGTCCAAGCCCGGCCGCCACAAGATGCAGCTGTATTCGTCCGACTACGCTACCTTGAGCATCGACGGCAAGCAGGTGCTGGACGTCTGGCGCCAGGGCTGGAACCCGTGGTATCACAACTTCGAGGTGGACTTCGCGTCCGACAAGCCGGTCAAGTTCCACCTGGACTGGAAGCCGGAGAACGGCATGATCGCCGTCACGCACAACGATCCGCTGCCGGCGCCGGAGCGCCATTCGCTGACCTTGTCTTCCGAGGTGGCCGAGGCCATCAACTACTACGTGATCCGCGCCACCAGCATGGACGGCGTGATCGGCGGCTACCGCCAGCTGACGGGCGAGCAGCCGATGATGCCGAAATGGGCGTTCGGCTTCTGGCAGTCGCGCCAGCGCTACGAAACGCAGCAGCAGCTGCTGGACACGGTGAAACAGTACCGCCAGCGCGGCTGGCCGCTGGATAACATCGTGCAGGACTGGTTCTACTGGCCGGAAAACGGCTGGGGCTCGCACGACTTCGACAAGGCGCGCTTCCCGGACCCGAAAGGCATGGTGGACGAAGTGCACCGCCAGAATGCCCACATCATGTTCTCGATCTGGGGCAAGTTCTACGCCGATACGGACAACTACAAGGAGCTGCAGGCGGCCGGCGGCATGTGGACGAAAAACGTCGAGAACGGCGACCTCGATTGGGTCGGCCCGGGCTACAAGAACAGCCACTACGATCCATACACGCAAAAGGCGCGCGACATCTACTACCGCCAGATGAAAACCAAGCTGGTGGAACTGGGCATCGACGCCTGGTGGATGGACAACACCGAGCCGGACGTGCTGTCGAACTCGCGCCTGGAGGATTTCAAGCAGCTGATCGGCCCGACCGTGTACGGCCCCGGCGAGGTCACGTTCAATACGTACAGCCTGGCGCACACGCAGGGCTTTTACGAACACCTGAAGCGCGATCAGCCGGACAAGCGCCAGTTCATCCTGTCGCGTTCCGGTTTCGCCGGTGTGCAGCGCAACGCTGTCGCCATCTGGAGCGGCGACACGGTGGGGCGCTGGAACAACCTGTACGACCAGATCTCGGCCGGCGTGCAAGCCTCGCTGTCCGGCCTGCCGATGTGGACGCACGATATCGGCGGCTATGCGCAGGAGACCCGCTTCCAGACGGGCGAGCTGGGCTCCGCCCAGGAAAACCGCCGCATCGATGGCAGCCAGGCCAAGCCCGAGGACGTGCGCGAGTGGCAGGAGATGAACCTGCGCTGGTTCCAGTTCGGCGCGTTCTCGCCGCTGTTCCGCTCGCACGGCGAAGTGGTCAAGCGCGAGATCTACAACCTGGCGCCGGAAGGCTCGGCCACGCGCGAATCGATGGTGGACTACCTGAAGCTGCGCTATCGGCTGATGCCGTATATCTACGCGACGGCGTCGGACACGCACTTCAACTACGGCTCCATCATGCGCGGCCTGGTGATGGACTTCGCGCACGACGACAAGGTCAAGGACATCCGCGACCAGTACCTGTTCGGCCGTTCCATGCTGGTGGCGCCCGTCTATTCCTATGGCGCACGCCAGCGCAGCGTCTACCTGCCCAAGGGCGCCGCCTGGTACGACTGGTTCACCGGCGCGCGCCATGAGGGGGGCCGCACCATCACCGTGGCCGCGCCGGAAACGCGCATGCCGCTGCTGGTCAGGGCCGGCGCCATCGTGCCCATGGGGCCCGTGACCCAGTACGTGGACGAGAAACCGGATGCGCCGCTGACCCTGAAGGTCTACACGGGCGCGGACGGGCAATTCAGCCTGTACGAGGACGATGGCGTATCGGAAGGCTACCGGCGCGGCGAGTTCTCGCGCATCGCGCTGCGCTGGGATGAACGCAGCCGCACGCTGTCGATCGGCGCGCGCGAGGGCCAGTACCCGGGCATGGTGGCGCGGCGCACGTTCCGCGTCCACTTCGTCAAGCCGGGCGTGTCGTCCAGCGCCACGCTGGACGCGGCCGACAAGGAAATCAACTACGACGGCCAGGCCGTCAGTGTGAAACTGTGAGGACAGCACGGATGAGGAAACGTATCGTATGCGTGCTGGCGGCGCTGTGCGCCGCCGGCGCACAAGGTCAGGTCGAGGCCCAGCCGGCCGACCCGGCGCAACGCGCCAGGGCGACCGTGGCGCAGATGACCCAGGAGGAGAAGCTGAAACTGGTGTTCGGCTACTTTTCGACGGACTTCAACGGCGTGGCCCGGCCCAAGGAGGGCATCAACTACACGGCCGGCTTCATTCACGGCGTGGAGCGACTGAAGATTCCACCGCAGCACCAGACCGACGCCGGCATCGGCGTGGCCACCCAGCCGTCGCCCGAGCCGCGCGGCCGCACTGCGCTGCCTTCCGGCCTGGCCACGGCCGCCACGTGGAACCGCCAGCTGGCCTACCAGGCCGGCGCGATGATCGGCAAGGAGGCCAGGCTGTCCGGCCACAACGTGTTGCTGGCCGGTTCCGTCAACCTGATGCGCGAACCCCGCAATGGCCGCAATTTCGAGTACGGCGGCGAGGACCCGCTGCTGGCCGGCACCATGACGGGCGAGCAGATTCGCGGCATCCAGTCGAACGGCATCGTCTCGACCTTGAAGCATTTCGCCTTCAACGACCAGGAAACCAACCGCACGACGATCGACGTCAAGGTGGGCGACGCGGCCGGCCGCATGTCCGACCTGCTGGCGCTGCAGATCGCCATCGAGGTTGGCGATCCTGGCTCGGTGATGTGCTCCTACAACCTGGTCAACGGGGTCTACGCCTGCGAGAGCGACTACCTGCTGAACCGGGTGCTCAAGCGCGACTGGGGCTATCGAGGGTATGTGATGTCCGACTGGGGCGCCGTGCATTCGACCATCCCGGCGGCGCTGGCGGGGCTGGACCAGCAGTCCGGCTGGCCGTTCGACGCCTCGCCCTATTTCGGCCCGGCGCTGCGCGAGGCGGTGGACAACGGCCACGTGCCGCAGGCGCGACTGGACGATATGGTCACCCGCATCCTGTGGGCGATGTACGCCAATGGCCTGATGGACCAGCCGGTACCGGTGGTGGAGCCGGACAAGATCGACTTCGCCGCGCACGCGCAGGTCACCCGGCGCGGTGCGGAGGAGGGCATCGTACTGCTGAAGAACGCCGGCGGCGTGTTGCCGCTGGCATCGCAGGTCCGCAAGATCGCGGTCATCGGCGGCCATGCCGACGTGGGCGTGCTGTCGGGCGGCGGCGCCGCGCAGGTGCATCCGGTCGGCGGCAGCGCCGTCAAGGGCGAGGGTCCGCAGAGCTTCCCCGGCCCGATCGTCTGGTATCCGTCCTCGCCGTTGAAGGCGCTGGCGGCACGCACGCGGGCCGAGCTGACCTACCACGACGGCAAGGACGTGGCGGCCGCGGCCCGGCTGGCCGCGCAGAGCGACGTGGCCATCGTATTCGGCACGCAGTGGACGGCGGAGAGCTTCGACGTGCCGTCGCTGGCGTTGCCGGACAACCAGGACACGCTGGTGGACGCGGTGGCCAGCGCCAACCGCCGCACCGTCGTCGTCCTCGAGACGGGCGGCCCGGTGACGATGCCATGGGTGGACAAGGCGGCCGCCGTGCTGGCGGCCTGGTATCCCGGCACGGCCGGCGGCGAGGCCATCGCGCGCGTGCTGACGGGCGAGGTGGATGCCGCCGGCCGCCTGCCGGCCACGTTCGCCCGCGACGAGTCGCAGCTGCCGCGCCCGAAAGTCGATGGTGACCCCAGCAGCAAGACCGGCCGCTTCAAGACCGACTACGACATCGAGGGCGCGGCCGTCGGGTACAAGTGGTTCGAGAAGACCGGGCGCAAGCCGCTGTTCGCGTTCGGGCACGGCTTGTCCTACACCACGTTCGCGTTCGACGGCCTGGTGGCGCGGCCGGCCGCCGGCGGCCAGGTCAAGGTGGACTTCGCGGTGAAGAACACGGGTACGCGCGCGGGCTGGGCGGTACCGCAGGTGTACGCGGCGGCCGGCAAGGCAGCGGGCTGGGAGGCCCCGCGCCGCCTGGCCGGCTGGGACAAGCTGCTGCTGCAGCCGGGCGAACGCCGGCAGGTCAGCGTGACGGTGCCGGCGCGCATGCTGGCCGTGTATTCGACCAAGGCGGGGGCATGGAAAGTCGCGCCGGGCCAGTACACGTTCACCTTGGCCACGGCGTCCGATGCGCCGGTGGGGCAGGCCAGCGTGCGGCTGGGCGCGGCGACGATCCCGGTGACGCTGCAGCCGGCGCGCTGAGGTCCTGGCCGCGCCGGCCGGCTTGTGCTAAGGTCGCGGCCATATGAAGACATTGATTCCGGTTGGCGCGCTGCTGGCGTGCCTGGGCGCGGGCGCTGCTGCCCGTGCCGAAGAAGCGCCGCCGCAGCCGGCCTGGGTCGAGCAGCGCGTGCTGACGGCCGATTTCGCGTTTGCCGCCTACGCCACGCTGGAAGACGAAGAGCTGTCGACGATTCACGGTATCCGCATCGTCGACCGCAAGACCGGCGCAACCGTGCAGGAGATCCAGGTCAACGACGCGTTGCCGACCCGGCGCGCGCTGGCGGAACTGGTGCAGGTGGTGGACGCCAACTTCGATGGCCGGCCCGACATCGCGCTGCCGTACAACGACGGCGGCGCCGGGCCGAACTTCGTCAACCAGTACTACCTGTTCGATCCACGCCGCGGCCAGTTCGCGCTGGACGCGCTGCTGTCCGAGCTGTCGCAACCGTCCGTCGATCCCGACGGCACCATCACATCCGCCGCGCGCGGTGGCTGCTGCCAGCATTCCGGCGCCAAATATCGCTACATCAAGGGCAAGCTGACCTTGGTCGAGGAACTAAACGAGTCGTTGTCGGCCGATGGCAAGTGGATCGAGACGAGCACGCGCCGGCTGGTCAACGGCAAGTGGCAGCGGCGCTTCAAGCGGGTGCCGCTGCGCGAATGACATCCCAGGATCTCCGACGCTGAGATAGCTCAGCCTGTCCCCGGTGCTTCACCTGCCACCTTCACGGCTCGCGCAGAAGAGCGCGCGGCCGATCCATTCGTAGGCATCCTTGGCACCACGCTGCTGGTACAGCCGGCCCAGCGCGCGCATCGCCTCGCAGTCGCCCATGTCGGCCGCCTGCAGGTAGATCTCGACGGCCCGGGTCTCGTCGCGAGCGACGCCGCTGCCCGCCTCCAGCAGCCGCGCATAGCGCCCGAACGCCGGCGGAAAGGATGCCTGCATCGCCTGCCGGTACAAGGGCGCGGCGGCAGCCGGATAGGCCGGTCCGCCGCGGCCTTCCTCCAGCATCGCCGCAAGCTGGTATTCGGCGCGGCCGTTGCTGCGGCCCAGCGCCGCGCGGTACAGCGTGGCGGCCCGCGCCTCGTCGCGCGGCATGCCGATGCCCTGTTCGTGGCTGCGCGCCAGGAAGAAGCTGGCCATCGCATGGTCCTGCTGCGCCGCCCGTTCCAGCAATTCGATGGCGCGGACGCGGTCCGCGTCGTTGTCGGCACGCTGCAGCAGCCGGTTGCCGAGCCGCGCCTGGAACTCCGCCTTGCCGCTGGCGGCAGCCTGCGTCATCCAGTACAGCGCTTCCTCGTCGTCGCGCGTGCCGCCCACACCCGTGTCGGCCATCCAGGCCAGCCACGTCTGCGCCTCGGCGCTGCCGGCCTGCGCGGCCTGGCGCAGCCAGTGGCGGGCATCGTCCGGCCGGGGCGGCTGCACCGTTTGCAGGTAGAACCCGGCCAGGCGCACCTGGGCCGCGGCATCCCCCGTCTCGGCGGCGCGGCGATACCATTCTTCCGCCTGCGCCAGGTCCACGTTGCCCAGCTTGCCGGCCTGGTACCACCACCCCAGTTCCATCTGCGCGGCGGCGGCGCCCGTCTCGGCGGCCGCGCGCACGGCGGCAATCAGCTCGGCGTTCGGTGCCGCCGGCCGCTCCGGCAGGTACCACACGTACTGCATGGGGCGCCACTGCGTCGGCGTGGCGGCCGCGGCGGCGAGTCCATGGAAGCGGCAGCGCGCGATGCCGGCCAGCGCGGCCTGGTCCAGGTCCTCGTGGCCGCTGGAGACGTCGACGCGGCTGGCGGTGACGCGCCCGCCGCTGTCGACCTGCACTGCCACCGTCGTCTTGCCTTCGGCGCCACGTGCCAGCGCGGCAGGGGGCCAGGCGGGCAGGCCGCAGACGTTCAGGTCGCGCGTCATGGCGTGGCCGGCCGCGTCCGTGCCGGTGGCGCCCGCCGAGGTTGCCAGCAGTGCGCCAGCCAGGAAGAGGATGTTTTTCATTGCGCCAGGATAACCGATAAGCACTCATGAAAAACACACACTTTGTAACGGGCGGCCAGAATGTCGTCAAAGTGTAATGAGTGTGCCCACCCGTGTAATTCGTTACGGCCTTTTTGTCCCCGCTGGCGATTTTCATGCGGGGCTGGCGCAGAATGCAGTTGTCGCCGGCCGCATTCGCACCGGTTGCGCCGCCAGCATAGGAGTAGCGCCATGAACCAGCTCGCCCACCTTCCCGCCATTGCCATTGTCGCCATCGCCCCGACGGTGCCGCGCCCGCGCGCCGCCGCGACGCGCTGGGTACGGGCCCGGCCCGTGCCGCTGGCGTTGCTGGGCAATGGCTGCCGCGCCGCTCGGGCTCACGGGCCGGCGACGGTTCCGCCATGCGGCGTGCACCGGCTGTTCGAGGCGCATGCGGCGCACAATCCGGCCGCGATCGCGATCCGCACCGACGACGGCAACTGGACCTATGGCCGGCTGAACGCGGCGGCCAACGCGCTGGCGCGGCGGCTGCGCCGGCATGGCGTGCGCCCCGGCGATACGGTGGCGACGGTGCTGGAGCGCTCGGCGCGGCTGGTGGCCGCCGCGCTGGCCATCGTGAAGTGCGGCGCCACCCACGTGCCGCTCGACCCGGCCGCACCGCTGTCCTGGCAGGCGCACGTGCTGGCCGACAGCGGCGCCAGCGCCGTGCTGGCCGACGCCATCCGGCTGCCCGGCCTGGCGGCCGGTCCGGTCGCGCTGGCGATCAATGGCGCGCGCCGCACCGATGCCGATGGCAACCTGCGGGTCGAGGCACCCGTCGGCACGCCGGCATGCCTGCTGTATCCGGCTGCGAACAGCGGCAAGTTGCTGGGTCACGGCCTGCCGCATGCCACCCTGGCGCGGTTGGCAGCACGCAACGGCTATGCCGATTTCGGCGCGGCCGACTGCGTCGCCTTTGCCGGCGGCAGCCCGGCGGACGTGGCGGGACTGGAGCTGTGGGGGCCGCTGCTGGCGGGTGGCAGCCTTGCGATCCTGCCCGAGGGGGTGGACGACCAGGGGCTGGCGGTGGCGCTGCACCGCCATGGGGTCACGGTGCTGTTCATCGCCACATCCCGCTTCGACGCTTGCGCCTGCACGATCCCGGCCACGCTGGCGGACCTGCGCGTGCTGCTGCCGGTGGGGCCGCGGCCCGAGATGGCGTCGTTCCATGCGGTGCTGGACCGCGAGACCGAGGTGGATATCCGCCACTGCTACGGCGCCAGCGCGGCGCTGGCGTGCGCGCTGGCGCACCGGGTGCGGCGCGCGCACGATACGCGGCAGTACAACTGAACCGCCACGAAAGGGGTATGGCGCGGCCGCCACGGCGGCGCTAACATCGGCGCCACCGGATCGTCCCGCCGCCGGGGCGGGGCGCCGCACCATGCAAGAGGAACCCCGTGGGCAAAAGCAGACTGGAAGCATTCAGCGACGGCGTCATCGCCATCATCATCACGATCATGGTATTGGAGCTGAAGGTGCCGCACGGCGTCACTGTGGATGCGCTGCTGCCGCTGGGGCCCGTGCTGCTCAGCTATGTGCTGAGCTTCGTCTACGTCGGCATCTACTGGAACAACCATCACCATCTGCTGCACGCGGTGCAGGGCGTCGGCGGCGGCGTGCTGTGGGCCAACCTGCACCTGCTGTTCTGGCTGTCGCTGATCCCCTTCGTCACGGGCTGGATGGGCGAGAACCACTTCGCCACCTTGCCGGTCGCGGCCTACGGCTTGATCCTGTTCATGTGCTCCATCGCCTACATGCTGCTGGTGCGCTTCCTGACGCGTCACCAGCGCGAGAACCGTGCCTTGGCCGAGGCGATCGGCTCGGACGGCAAGGGTCGGCTGTCCACCGTGCTGTACGCGGCCGGCATCGCGCTGGCCTTCGTGCATCCGTGGCTGGGCTTCGCGGTGTACATCGGCGTCGCGCTGCTGTGGTTCATTCCGGACCGGCGCATCGAGAAGCGCCTGGCCTGAGCCCGATCAGCCGGCGCGCGTCGGCGTCGCCGGCACGGCGGCCGCGGGGGCCGGCCAGGACAGCACCATCAGCACCGCCAGCGTCGCAAGCGGCAGTAAGAGGCACCAGAAGCCGGCCAGGCGGAAGCCGTAGCCCCCCAGGATGCAGCCCAGCGCGAACGCCAGCATGGGCCAGCCGAAGCGCGCCAGCTTGTCGCGCACGGCCGCGGTGCCGTGGCCCGTCAGGCAGTCGGTCAGGTTGATCAACAGCTCCGTCACGTTGCCCGTCATGACCGTGGTCGGTGCGATGCGGCCGAACACCAGCTTGCCGGCCGCGTTGTGGATGCCCATCGCGGCGGCGCCCAGCATGCCGGCGGCCAGCACGACGGGCGCGCCGGGGTCGAGGGGCGGGCTGCCGACGATGGCGGCCGCCGTGAACGCGGCCAGCAGCAGCAGCTGGGACGCGAGGAGCGGCCGGATCGCGCTGACGCCGCGCCGTTCGCAGGCGTTGGCCAGCAGCCGGGCGCCGATCACGCCCGCCGCGAATGCTGGAAACGCGAGGAATTTGAGCAGCAGCACGCCTTCGCCGGGATGGCCCAGCTCCGTGCCGATCAGGACGAAGTTGCCCGTGACGTGGGCGGTAAACAGGCCGAACAGGCCGACAAAGCCGGCGGTGTCCACGTAGCCGGCCAGGGTGGCCAGGCTGATGGCGAGGAAGAGGTCGCTGGGCCGAGCGATCATGGGAAACTCCAGGAGGTGAGAAACGGATAAGCTCGTGTCCCACCGCGGGGTCAGTCACCGGACCGGGACACGAGCACGGCTGTGGCGCCGCGGCGATATTGCCGAGTCCGTGTCCCGCTTGGGTGACTGACCCCGGGGTGGGACACGGGCTCGGCAGTAGGGCGGGTCAGGACTTCAGGAAGGCCAGCAGCTCGGCGTTCAGTTTGTCCTTGTGGGTGGTCGGCAGGCCGTGCGGGGCGCCTTCGTAGACGACCAGGCGGCCCTGCGGCAGCAGCTCGACCGCGCGGCGGCCGGTGGCGGCCAGCGGCACGATCTGGTCGTCGTCGCCGTGCACGACCAGGGTCGGGATCGTCATCTTCTGCAGGTCTTCAGAAAAATCCGTTTCCGAGAACTGCTTGATGCAGGCGTAGGCGCTGCGGATGCTGCATTGCATGCCCTGCAGCCAGAAGGTCTCGCGCACGCCGGCCGATTCCTTGGCGCCGGCGCGGTTATAACCGTAGAACGGTACCGTCAGGTCCTTGAAGTACTGGGCGCGGTCGGCCTGCACGCCGGCGCGGATGGCGTCGAAGACTTCCATCGGCACGCCTTCCGGATTGTCCGGGCCCTTCAGCATGCGCGGCGTGACGGCGCCCACCAGCACGGCACGCGTGACGCGCCCGGTGCCGTGGCGGCCGATGTAGCGCGCGACCTCGCCGCCGCCCGTGGAGTGACCCACCAGCATCGCGCTCCTGATGTCCAGCGCGTCCAGCAGGGTGGCCAGGTCGTCGGCGTAGGTGTTCATGTCGTTGCCGTGCCAGGGTTTGCTCGACAGGCCGTGGCCGCGGCGGTCGTGCGCGATCACGCGGTAGCCGTGCTCGGCCAGGAACATCATCTGGTCTTCCCAGGCGTCGCCCTGCAGCGGCCAGCCGTGGCTGAAGACGACGGCGGGGCCGTCGCCCCAGTCGGTGTAGCGGATCAGCGTGCCGTCGCGCGCGGTGACGGTATTGATGGTGCGGGTGGTCGTCATGGGATGTCCTTTCGGTGACAGGGGGAGTGACCTTGCCATTGTCGGCAACCGGCCCGCCCGCCGTCTACGGCACCGAAGGCCGGCGCGCGCCTCCCCCGGATGGGTGGGTACGCGACGCCGAAGGCGCCGGTGTGGTACAAAGGCGGTATCGTTTTTTTCAGCAGGGAGATCCCATGTCCGGTTTCAGCATCAATCTCGAACAAAAAACCTTGGCCAATACGGCGTTCCGCAACGTCCTCTACACCACCGAGCGCAGCCAGCTGGTCGTCATGGCGCTGCAGCCGGGCGACGAAATCGGCGAGGAGCGGCACGAAGGCCACGACCAGTTCATCCGCGTGGAATCCGGCCACGGGGTGGCGATCCTGGATGGCGAGGAGCACAAGCTGGAGGACGGCGTCGCCGTCGTCATCCCGGCCGGCACCACCCACAACGTCATCAACACCTCGCAGGACGAGCTGCTGCACCTGTACACCCTGTACACGCCGCCCGAGCATCCGGACGGCGCGATCCACCTGACCAAGGCCGAGGCGGACGAGTACGAAGCGCAGCACGGCCACTGATCCGCTGTAAGTTTTTTGCCACGGCGGCGCCCGTCGCCGTGGTGTCTCCCACCGCCTCCGGGCACTTTCTCTTCCCCCTCTGCCGTGCCATGTCCCCATCCCAGCCTCTGCCGCTTGGTAATGGTTGCGTATAACATTTGATGGTAAAAGATGTTGACTTTGCATTTTTGCGCTCCTACACTCGAATCGCTGCGTTACCGCCGGCCGACACGGGAGGAGCGCCGCCATCGATAAAAAAACAGGAGACAAACCATGTTGCAGAACCATCGAGAGGGCGGCCCGCGCGCCCGCCGCCGGCGCGCGCGCGTCGTATTCGGCCTGACCGTGATGGCCGGCCTGATCACCCAGGCCCATGGCCAGGAAACGACCACCTCCGGCTCTTCCGCGGGGGCTGAAGATAACGCTACCAATGCGCTGCAGACGGTCCAGGTCACCGGCTACCGCAACAGCCTGCTGTCGTCGGCCAAGGACAAGAAGGAGGCCGTCGGCTTCCAGGACTCCATCAATGCCGAGGACTTCGGCAAGTTCCCCGACAAGAACATCGCCGAATCGCTCAGCCGCGTGCCGGGCGTGCAGGTCGGCCGGGACGTGACGGGCGAGGGCATGACGATCCAGATCCGCGGCCTCGGTTCCAGCTTTACCAAGATCCTGTTGAACAATGCGCCGGTGGCCGTCGCCTCGTCCGGCCCCATCGACGGGGCCAACACCAACCGCGAAGTGGACCTGGACCTGCTGCCGACCGACCTGTTCACCAAGCTCACCGTCAGCAAGAGCCCGACGGCCGGCATGATCGAGGGCGGCGCGGCCGGCGTCGTCAACCTGCGCAGCGCGCGCCCGTTCGACAAGGAAGGACGCCAGCTCTCGGCCAGCCTGACCGGCACCAAGCAGCAGATCGCCGACAAGGCCGGCCTGCGCGGCTCGCTGCTGGCCAGCCAGACGTGGGACGGCAAATTCGGCATCCTGGGCGGCGTGTCGTTCTCGCGCCAGCAGGCGCGCACGCGTGGCTTCGAGACCGTGGGCTGGACCAACCCGAACCTGACGGCGGCGCAAAGCAATTCGCCGGCCCGCAACGCCACGGGCGGCGGCAACTGGACGATCCCCGCCACCGTGCCGGTCAACGCCGGCAATGGCCTGGTCGCAGGCAGCGTGATCGACCAGGCCTTCCTGCTGTCGCATAACCCTGGCCTGACGATCGACCAGATCGACCACGCCATCGTGCCGCGCCTGGGTCGCGCGATGGAGTACTACGGCACGCGCGACAAGATCTCGACGGTGTTCGCGGCCGAGTACCGCCCTGGCGAGAACCTGCGCTTCTACCTGGACACCATGTACAGCAAGAAGGACGACGACATGCAGCGCAATGCCTACACCTGGGCCGTGCGCAACAACGCCTCGATCCCGCTCGAAATGCAGGTGGACCGCGGCGACTGCGCCAACGGCTGCGTGGTCACGTCCGGCACGTACGCCAATGCGCTCAACTTCATCGAATTCGGCCCGCGCCGCGACAAGGTGGACCTGCTCGGCATCAATCCCGGCATGGAATGGCAGATCGCGCCGAAGCTGGCGCTGGATGCGCAGGCCAACTGGAACCGCAGCCGCTTCACGCACATGGCGCCCACCGTGATGCCGATCACGGCGCCGAACAGCGGCAACACGATCAGCTACACCAACGACGGCGGCGTGCCGGCCATCGTCTCCAGCCTCGACCTGAACGATCCGGCCAGCTACCAATGGACGGGCGGGCGGGTCAACATCCAGAACGAGCTGCGCGAAACCCAGACCAAGGGCATCCGCGCCAACCTGGCCTGGGGCGACAAGGCGCTGACGATCAAGGGCGGCTTCGCCTGGGACGACATCGACCGCACCATCCGCGCGCAGGACAACTCGGCCGCCTGGCAGGCCGCCGTCTGCGGCAACAACCCCAGCGTGTTCCTGCAGGGCCCGAACGGGGCGCCGCCGTGCAACGGCGCCAGCACCCCGGGCGCCAGCGCAGCCGCGCTGTATCCCGGCTACGGCACCGGCTACACGGCCGGCCAGAATGCGCCGCTCAGTTATCAGGGCTCGCTGATCCCCACGGCGGCGCTGCCGGGCTACCTGGTGCCGGGTCCGTACGGCCGGCTGGCGCTGGACTGGGGCCGCTTCCGCCAGGATTCGAACTTCGACTACTACAACGGCAGCGCGCCCGACGCGGGCGCCTCGTCCACCGGGGCCAGCGCCGGCTACATCCGCGAGAAGTCGAAAGCGCTCTACCTGGAAGCCAGCGGCGAGTCCACGCTGGCGGGCTACGCGCTGCGCTGGGACGCCGGCGTGCGCTACATCCGCACCAACCAGCAGGTGGGGTCGCTGAACTCGCAGCCCGACCCGCGCAACGCCAACCTGCCCCTCAACGGCAGCAAGTACCCGAACATCAACCAATGGGTGTACCGCGCATCCGACTACAGCAACACGCTGCCCTCGGCGACGCTGGCCGCGGACCTGCGCAAGGACGTGGTGCTGCGCGCCGCCGCCTCGCGCAGCATGACGCGGGTGGATCCGAACGCGCTGCGCCCCGGCATCAATTTCTCGTCCGTGTCGGCCGACGTCGGCACGATGGGCAACCCCGAGCTGCAGCCCTACCTGTCCGACAATATCGACCTGGGCCTGGACTGGTACACGGGACGGGAAGGCTACGTCTCGCTGACCTTGTTCCAGAAGCGCATCAACGGCTTCACGGTCAACGAGAACATCACGATGCCGTTCTCCGCCTTGGCGCCGTACGGCATCAACTACAACACCCTGATTCCCACGCAGCAGCTGGCGATCGACTCACGCGGCGGCCCGGACAACGCCACTGTCGTCATGACGCGGCCGCGCAACGCGGACGGTATCCTGCGCATCCGCGGCCTGGAGCTGGGCTGGGTACAGCCGCTCGATAAATGGCTGCCGTGGCGCGGCTTCGGCTTCAACGAGACGCTCACCCTGATCAACCAGCGCGCCAGCGGCGAGGGCAGCAGCGGCTTCATCGCGCTGGGCGTGCCGAAGAAGACCAACAACTTCGGCATCTACTACGAAAATCACGGTTACATGCTGCGTTTCATGCACACCTATTCGCAGGGCAGTCAGGTGGCGAGCGCAAACCAGAGCGGCATCACGGCCGCCGCGTTGTACGGCGACGACTACAAGCAGCTCGACTTCTCGTCCAGCTTCGAACTGGACCAGATCTTCGACCGCGACGGCCTGCCCGTGCTGACGTTCGACATCGTCAACCTGAACCGGGCCAAGCGGCGTGGCTACTTCCAGTTCGCCAACGCGACGATGTCGCAGTACGACCCGGGCCGCACCTTTGCGCTGGGCTTGCGGATGAAGTTCTGATGCGGCGCTGCCTCGCCACCGCGCTGCTGCTGGCGTGCGCGATCGCCGCAGCGGCCGAGACGCCGATTCCCGCGCTGCGGACAACGGGAACCGAGCGCCCCACGCAGCAACTGATCGTGGAGGGCCAGCCTTACCTCATCCTGGGCGGCGAGCTGTACAACTCGTCCGCCAGCAGCCTGCCCTACCTGCAGAAGCTTTGGCCCCAGCTGAAAGCCGTCGGCCTGAACACGCTGCTGGCGCCAGTCGAGTGGGACCAGATCGAGCCGGTCGAGGGAACGTTCGACTTCACGGTGCTGGACGGCATGCTCAAGCAAGCGCGCGCCCACGACATCCGCGTGGTGTTGCTGTGGTTCGGCGCCTGGAAGAACTCGATGTCCACCTATGTGCCGCCCTGGGTCAAGCAGGACAACGCGCGCTTTCCCCGCGCACGCAGCAAGACCGGCGCACCGCAAGACATCCTGACACCGTTCGGCACCGCCACCCTGGCGGCCGACCGGGCGGCATTCGCCGCGCTGCTGCGCCACCTGCGCCAGGTCGATACGCAGCGCACCGTGCTGATGGTACAGGTCGAGAACGAGATCGGCATGCTGCCGGACGCGCGCGACCATGGCGTGCTGGCCGATGCCGCGCTGCGCGCAGCGGTGCCGACGGCGTTGCTGCGCTACCTGCAGGCCCATCGCGCCACGCTCCATCCCCACGTGCGCGGCCTGTGGGAAGGGCAGGGCGCGCGCCAGGGCGGCACCTGGCGCGAGGTGTTCGGCACCTCCATCGAGGCCGAGGAGGTATTCCAGGCCTGGCACTACGCCAGCTTCGCCAATGCGCTGGCGGCCGCCGGCAAGGCCGAGTATCCGCTGCCGATGTTCGTCAACGTGGCGCTGAACCGGCCCGGCAAGAAGCCTGGCGAGTATCCCAGCGCGGGACCGCTGCCGCACCTGTTCGACGTGTGGAAGGCGGCCGGGCCGGCCATCGACATTCTCGCCATCGACACCTACTTCGCCAACTTCACGCATTGGGCGCGCCAGTTCAAGCGGCCGGACAATCCGCTGTTCGTGCCGGAGGCCAACCGCGCCGGCCGCGCCGACCTGGGTGCCAACGCGTTCTGGGCCATCGGCGAGCTCGATGCGATCGGCTTTTCCCCGTTCGCCATCGAGAACATCCGCGACGCCGGGGCGGACGTGCTGCCGGGCGCCTACGCACTGCTGCGGCAACTGGCGCCGCACATCCTGGCGGCGCAAGGGCAGGGGCGCATGCGCGGCTTTCGTCCCGACGTATCGTACGACGGCGTGGTCGACACCGGCAATGCGCAGGCGGCGCTGGGCGGCTACCTGCTGGACGTCAGCTTCGCCAATCAGTGGGGCAAGACCGAAAGCGCGGACTACGACACGCGCGGCGGCCTGGTCATCCAGACCTCGGCCGACGAGTTCCTGGTGGCGGGGCGCGGCATCACCGTCACGTTCAGGAGCCCGGCCACACCGGCCGAGGGCGTCGGCATCCTGCAGGCCACGGAAGGCGGCTTCGTCGCCGGGCGCTGGCAACCGGGGCGCTGGCTGAACGGCGACGAGACGCACCAGGGACGGCATATCCGGCTGCCGGGTGATGCGTTTACCGTACAGAAGGTCCGGCTCTACAAGTTCCGTTGATACCACTTCGATGCAGGTTGACAGCGCGCCCTCCTGGCTTTTAATGTGGCGTTTTGCATCGCCGAACATGAGGGGGACGAAGATGGTCGATGGCGGCAGGCTGCCCGGGGCGGCGCCGGTATTCTGGGATCTGGATGGAACGCTGATCCACAGCGATCCCGTGCACGACGCGTCGATCCTGCACGCCTGCGCGTCGCAAGGGCTGGCGCTGGCGGCATTGCCGCCGCTGCCCGCCGGTGCCAGCGGTCCGGAAGTGTACCGCGCCCTGTTCGGTGGCGCCGGCGACGATGGCCTGCCGGCGCGGTATGCCGCCTGGTACGATGCGACCGTCGATTACGTGCTGGCACATCTGGCGAGTGCGCAGCCTGCGGCATCGGCCGTGCGCTTCTGCCGCTGGCTGGGCAGCCGGGGCGTGGCGCAGACGCTGGTCTCGAACTCGCACCCGCGCATCATCGCCGCCGCCCTGGAGCAGCTCGACCTGCGCCACCGTTTCACGCACCTGTGCAGCGGCGACGAGGTGGCGCACCCGAAGCCGGCGCCGGACGTCTACCTGCGCGCGGCGGCGCTGCACGGCCGCGCACCGGCCGCCTGCGTCGCTTTCGAGGACAGTGCCAATGGCATCCGCGCGGCGCGCGCCGCCGGCATGGCCGTCATTGCGCTCAGTGCCGATCCGGCCCTGCATGCGCTGGCCGGGCAGGGCTTCGATCCGGCCGACGAGGATGCGTGGCGGGCGTTGCAGGCAAGTTGGCGTTAAACCCACGAAACCCCTGGTGACAGGCACCCATCTCAGGGTCTGCGACCCTGAGATGGGTGCCTGTCACCGTGGGTCTTGGCTGATCCGCCTGGACCTAGAACAAGGTGCGCTGCCGGCTCGTCAGCAAGGTAAAACTGTCGCCCAGGAAGGGCAGGATGGCATCGGCCACCGGTTGCAACTGGCGCTCCAGGTAATGCGCGTAGTCGATCGCCGATCGCCGCGTCTCCAGCGGTTCCGGGCCGGCCGTCGTCATCACGTAGCGGATCCAGCCGCGGTTCTGGTACTGCAGCGGGCGGCCCTGCGCGGCGTTGTAGTCGTCAGCCACGCGAGCGGCGCGCACGTGTGGCGGCACGTTGCGCTCGTACTCGTCGAGCGGGCGGCGCAGCCGCTTGCGGTAGACCAGCAGCTCGTCCAGCTCCCCGCGCAGCATGCGCTCGGCATAATCGCGCACGTAATCGCGGTATGGCTCCCCCTTGAAGATGCGCAGGTAGAGGGCCTGCTGGAACTGCTGTGCCAGCGGCGTCCAGTCGGTACGCACCGTCTCCAGGCCCTTGTAAACCACGTGCTCGCTGCCGTCCGGGCGCAGCACCAGGCCGGCGTAGCGCTTCTTGCTGCCCTCTTCGGAGTCGCGCACGGTGGGCATCAGGAAGCGGCGGTAGTGGGTTTCGTACTGCAGCTCGAGCGCGCTGGCCAGCCCGAACGTGGCCTGCAGGTGCGTGCGCCAGAACTCGTTGACGTGGGCGACCAGGGCGCGGCCGATGGCGTCCGCCTCGTCCGCGCCGTGGCCGCGCTTGAGCCAGACGAAGGTGGAGTCGGTATCGCCATAGATGACGGGATAGCCTTGCGCCTCGATCAGCTCGCGCGTGCGGTGCATGATCTCGTGGCCGCGCATCGTGATCGACGACGCCAGGCGCGGGTCGAAGAAGCGGCAGCCGGACGATCCCAGCACGCCGTAGAAGGCATTCATGATGATCTTCAGCGCCTGCGACAGCGGCGCGTTGCGTTCGCGCTTGGCGGCCTCGCGGCCCTGCCAGATCTGGCCGACGATGGCGGGCAGGCAGTGGCCCGCGCGGGCGAAGCGGGCACCGCGAAACCCCGGCACCGTCTCCTGCTCGGGCGCGCGCAGGCCCTCGATGAGTCCAACCGGGTCGATCAGGAAGGTGCGGATGATGGACGGGTACAGGCTTTTATAGTCCAGCACCAGCACGGAGTCGTACAGGCCGGAGCGCGAGTCCATCACGAAGCCGCCCGGGCTGTCTTCGTTCGGCACGTCGCCCAGGTTGGGCGCCACGAAGCCGCGCCGGTGCATCAGCGGCATGTACAGGTGCTCGAACGCGGCGACCGAGCCGCCGCTGCGGTCGGCAGGCAGGCCCGTCACGCTGGCGCGCTCGAGCAGGAATTCGAGCAGTTGCGTGTGCGCGAAGATGCGGGTGACCAGCTCGCAGTCCTGCAGGTTGTAGCGCGCCAGCGCCGGCTTGTCCTCGGCGAACATGCGGTCGATCTCGGCCATCCGGTCGTACGGGTTGTCGATCGCCTTGCCTTCGCCCAGCAGCGCTTGCGCCACGTGCTCCAGGCTGAACGAGGGGAAGCTCCAGGTGGCCGAGCGCAGCGCCTCGATGCCGTCGACGATCAGGCGGCCGGCGGCGGCCGCGAAATAGTGCTGCTGGCGCGGGTGTTCGCGCCATTCCAGCGCGCTGCCGTCGCGCCCCAGGCGCAGCGGGATGCCGTATTGTTCGGCGTGCTGGCGCAGCACGCGCAGGTCGAACTGCACCACGTTCCAGCCGATGATCGCGTCCGGGTCGTGGCGCGCGATCCACTCGTTCAGGCGTTCCAGCAGCAGCGGCCGGGTGGCACAGTATTCCAGCGTGAAGTCGACTGCCGGCGCATTGGCGGGCGGCTCGCCCAGCATGTAGACGTCACGCCGGCCGCAGCCTTGCAGCGCGATCGAATACAGCTCGCCGTGCGCCGTCGTTTCGATGTCGAGGGAGCACAGGCGCAGGCGCGGCCGGTAGCCGCTGGCCGGTTTCAGGTGCGCGTCCACCAGCAGCTCGCCTTGCGGCGTGCCGGCAAACGTGACAGGAGCGGTGATGAAGCGCTCCATCAGGTAACGCTCGTGCGGGCGCACGTCGGCCTCGTACACGTCCACGCCATGCTCGCGCAGGCGTTTCTCCAGCTTCAGCAGGTGGCGGTACTGCTGGCAGTACAGGCCCAGCACCGGACGGTGGCGGAAATCGCGCAGCGCCAGCGGGCGCAGTTCCCAACCCGGCTGGCCGCGCAGCACTGCCTGCGCCATCGCTTCCTGCTCGGCGGGCACGAAGGCGACCGACGGCTGCGGCGGCAGCCGGAGGTGGCGCGGGCCGTCATCGGTGGCCAGCCAGAAGTCGACTTCCGTGCCGGCCTCGGTGTCGCGCCAGTGGCGCGTCAGGAGAAAGCCCTGGGGTGGGGTGGTCAAGCGCTGCTCTCGGGGTCTCAAAACCCCGTAGTGTAAGACATTGGTGACAGGCACCGATCTGCCAGTCTTCGACTCGAGGATCGGTGCCTGTCACCAGGGGTCAAATCTCGCGCCACGCCGTCCGGTTGCGCCCCGTCTGCTTGGCGCGATACAGATGCGCGTCGGCTGCGGCGAACAGGTCGCCGGCCGTTTCGCCGGGCAGCAGGGTGGCGCCGCCCGCGCTGATCGTCAGCACGGGTGCGGCCGCTGCGGCGGCGTGCGGGATCGCCAGCTCGGCCAGGGCGTCCGCCAGTTCGCGCACCACCTGCCGGGCCAGCGCCGCGTCCGTGTCCGGCATCAGGAGCACCAGCTCCTCGCCACCGTAGCGGGCCGCCAGGTGGCCGGGGCGATGGGCGGCGGCGGCGGCCACGCGCGCCACGGCGCGCAGCGCGCGGTCGCCGGCCGGGTGGCCGTAGTGGTCGTTGTATTGTTTGAAACTGTCGACGTCGACCAGTGCCAGCGACAGCGGCGAGCCGCTGTCGCGCGCGCGCTGCCACTCGGCCGCCAGGGCCTCGTCGAAGCGACGGCGGTTGGCCAGGCCGGTCAGCGCGTCCACGTGGGCCAGGTGTTCCAGCAGGCGCTGCTGGCGTACCACCTGCAGGTGCAGTGCCACGCGCGCCATCACGACGGTGGCGTTGAACGGCTTGGCGATGTAGTCGGCCGCGCCCATCTTGAGGCCGTTGGCCTCGTCCTCGGGGCGATCCAGGCCGGAAATGAAGATGATCGCGATGGCCGCCGTGACGGGATCGGCACGCAGCCGGCGCAGCACTTCGAAGCCGTCCAGGTCCGGCATCATCACGTCCAGCAGGATCAGGTCGGGCGTGTGGCGCGCCGCGCGCTCCAGCGCCTGCTCGCCGTTCTTCGCCAGCAGGACCGTGTATTCCGGTTTCAGCAGCTCCGCCAGCACCTGCCGGTTGATCGGATCGTCGTCCGCGATCAGCACCTTCTGTGTTTCCACACCATTCATGCGTTTTCTTCCATGTTCACGTCCAGGGCCTGCGCCAGCGTGGCCAGTGGCGCCAGGGCTGCATCATATTCGATGTCGTCGATGGCGCGCGCAACGGTGGCGACCAGGCCGCCGTGCGGGCTGTCGGCCAGCAGCGCCTGCAGGGCCTGCGCGACGTCCTCCGCGCGTGCGTCGTCGCTGCGCAGGTAGCCCGCCAGCAGCCGGATCAGCTCACCGGCGTCCGCCTGCGCCGGCGCGGCCGGGGCGGGCGGCTCGGCCTGTGCCAGCCCGGCCAGCAAAGGCTCCAGCGCGTCCGCCAGCTCGCCGGCCAGGGCCAGCGCGCGTTCGGTGCGCGCCGGGCCGCGCAGTTCCTGCTCCAGCTGGTCCGCCAGCCCGGCCACGCGCCAAGCGCCGATGTAGGCGGCGCTGGCCTTCAGGGTGTGCGCCAGCCCCTGCAGGGACGCCGGCGTGCGGGCGGCGACCGCATCGCGCACCTGCTGCGCGGCGCCGTCGTACTCGCCGCGGAAGCTGCGGATGCGCTTGAACAGGCGCGCCTGCCAGTGTTCGCCGCCGGTGCCGGCGCGGGTCCAGTCGACACCGTCGATGGCGGGCAGGCTCGCCGTCGCGCCAGCATCGGGCAGGTCCGCCGGCGGCAACGCCGCCAGGCTGCGTCCGGCCAGCCGGCCCGGCGGTATCCACTTCAGCAGGGTGCGGAACAGCTGGTCGGGATCGATCGGCTTGGTGATATGGTCATTCATGCCGGCGGCCAGGCTGCGTTCGCGATCGCCCGCCATCGCGTGCGCCGTCATCGCCACGATCGGCAGTTCGCGCGCGCCGATGCTGGCGCGGATCTCGCGGGTGGCCGTCAGGCCGTCCATCACGTGCATCTGGATGTCCATCAGCACCAGGTCGTAGTCGCCCTCGGCCACCATGCGTACCGCGTCGGCGCCGTGCACGGCCACGTCCACCTGCATGCGCGCGGCGGCCAGGAAGTCCAGCGCCACCTCGCGGTTGTTGGCATTGTCCTCGACCAGCAGGATGCGCGCGCCGTCCAGGCGCGTCAGGTCGGCGCGCACCGGCTGCGGCGCCTGCCGTCCGTCGTCGCCCGGCTCGGCCAGGTCGGGCCGCAGCACCTGCAGCAGCGTGTGGTACAGCAGGGCCGGGCCGACCGGCTTGTGCAGGAAACCGTTCATCGGCACCAGCCCTTCCTGCTGCAGCACCGCGTCGCGGCTGGCGGCGCTGATCATCAGGATCGCCGGCGGCGCCGTGAAGCGGCGGTCGGAGCGGATGCGGCGGATCGTCTCGACGCCATCCCAGCCCGGCATCATGTAATCCATCAGCACGACCTGATACGGGTTCCCGGCCAGCATCGCGGCCGCCAGTTCCGCCAGCGCGCCCTCGCCGGAATCGATGCCGGTGGCGTGCACGCCCAGGGAACCCAGCATTTCCACCAGCGCCTCGCGCGCGGTCGCGCTGTCGTCCACGACCATCACGCGGGCATTGTGCAGCGGCGCCGTCGGCGCGACCGGCTGCTGGCCGGGATCGGCCACGCCCAGCGGCACCGTGAACGAGAACTGGCTGCCGGTGCCGGGTGTGCTGGTGACCTTGATCCGGCCGCCCATCAGTTCCACCAGCTGCTGCGAGATCGACAGCCCCAGCCCCGTGCCGCCGTACTTGCGGGTAATCGAGGTGTCGGCCTGGCTGAACGACTGGAACAGGCGCGCCAGCTGTTCCTCGTTCATGCCGATGCCCGTGTCGGTGACGGAGAAACGCAGCACGACCGTGCCGGGCGCGCGCTGCGCCACGCTGACCGCGACGACGATCTCGCCTTCCTCGGTGAACTTGACGGCATTGTTGGTCAGGTTGATCAGCACCTGGCCCAGGCGCAGCGGGTCGCCCACCAGCCGGCCCGGAATGCCGCGGCCGACGCGGAACACCAGCTCGACCCGGCGTGCGTCGGTCTTGATGGCGGTCAGGTTGGACAGGTGATCGAACAGCTCGTTCAGGTCGAACGGCACGGCTTCCAGCACCAGCTTGCCCGCCTCGATCTTGGAGAAGTCGAGGATGTCGTTGATGATGCCCAGCAGGTGCTCGCCCGCGCCCAGGATCTTGTCCAGGTAATTGCGCTGCTTCGGGCTGGGGTTGGCCATCAGGGCCAGCCGGCTCATGCCGATGATCGCGTTCATCGGCGTGCGGATCTCGTGGCTCATATTGGCCAGGAAATCGGACTTCATGCGCGTGGCTTCTTCGGCGCGCAGCATGGCATTCTGCATCGCCTTGGTGCGCAGGCCCAGGATGCGCATGAACAGCAGCATGTCGATGGTGCTGCCGAACTGCAGCGCGTGCATGGTCCAGAAATTCGCGCCCAACAGGCCCTTGAAGACGAGGGTCAGGATCACCGACGAGACGAAACTGATCGACCAGCCGACCAGGAAATAGCTGCCGACGGTATCGCCGCGGCGGGCCCGGGCAAACGCCTTCGGCAGGCCGAGCAACATCGGCATGATGCCCAGGGTGCTGATGAACAGCACCAGCGTCTCGACGTCGATCAGGTCGAACGCGAAGCCGATGGCCGTCAGCACGCACAGGCCGGCGCCGATGCGCATCAGGCGGCTGTAGACGCGATCCATGCCGGGCCGCGCCAGCGCCTGCTGCACGAACAGGTAGGCGCCGCAGGAGGCGGCCAGCGACAGCAGGCCGCCGGCATGCTGCGTCATCCACGCATTGCCGGGCCACAGGTATTGCGCGCCGATGCCGAAGAAGTCGGCGGAATACAGCGTCACGCCGCCGACCAGCAGGGCGTACTTGCCGAACAGCGGCTCGCGCAGGTTGGCCCACTGCGCCAGGCTGTACAGCAGCAGGCACACGGCCAGGCCCAGCATCAGGCCCTGCAGCATGTGCTCGTCCAGCGCGGCGGCGTGGAACGCTTCCGGCGTGTACAGCTGGATCGGCAGCAGGATCGGGGCGGACGTCTGCGCCCGCACCAGGATCGTGTGGTTGGCGCCGGGCGTCAGGTGCAGCGAGACGGCCGGCACGCGGCCGGACAGGCCGCGCTGGCCGGCCGGCAGCAGGTTGCCGGTCGGCGGGTGCGGCAGGATGCGGTTGCCGGTGGCCAGGTAGACGTCGACCCGGTTCAGCAACGCGTAGTCGATCGCCAGTACACGGTGCGTGTCGCCGCCGGGCGGCACGCTGATGGGGATGCGCAGCCACACCAGGTGCGGCTCGACGCCCAGCGTGGCGTTGGCCGTGCGCGGCGCCGTGAAGCGGTCGGCGGCGGCCAGCGCCTGTGCCGGTGTCAGCTCGCCGCGCGGGTCGTCCAGCACGGTCAGGGCAGGCCAGGCGTCGATGACGCCCACGTTCGGATCGACCACCAGCGGCGCCGGCGCCGCCACGGCGGCTTGCGCCAGCAGCTGGCCGCCCAGCCAGCAGCACAGGGCGCACAAGACGGTGGCGAGCGTGGCGAGCGGTCGGTATGCCGCGCTCCGCGTCATGCGGCTTCCTGACGCCGGCCCGCCAGCTTCGCCTCCAGCCGGTTGACCCAGCGCGGTGCCTTGGGATCGCGTTCCCACGAGTGCACGGCCGTGTTGACCTGGTTGAGCAGGGTCGACGGCAGCTTCAGCGGCCGGGTCTCGCTCATCAGCATGCGGACCGTGAAGCGGTAACCGACGGCGCGCGTCACCATGCGGCACAGCGAGAACTGCGGCACGAAGCGGCGCACGGTCCAGTCGACGGCGCGCGTGACCCCCATCGTCACCAGGAAGGCCACCCAGGTGGGCAGGCCCACGCAGCGGTTCAGTCCCAGGTCTTTCGAGGTGGCGCCGCCGCACAGGTGGCGCGTCAGCAGCACGGGGAAGGCCTTGAAGGAGGGCAGCGGGATCTCGTTGGCCATCATGTTCATCAGCGCGCCACCCAGGCCGGGGCGCGGGTCGGGCAGCCAGGACTGCGTGCGGCCGCGCTGCTGCAGCTGGTGGAACAGCTGCTTGGCTTCGGCCATCGAGGCGGGCATCAGGGCCCGCTCGATGCCCAGCACGTGGCCCATCACGTTCCAGGCGTGCAGGTAGGCCTCCTCGTCCTCGGGGCGGAACGGGATGCCCAGGCCGTGCAGGCCGCGCAGGAACACGTAGTGGAAGGTCAGCAGCGTGTAGGCCAGCTCCTGCTGGTTGCAGGGCAGGCCGTGCCGGGCCGTGTCCCAGCCGTTGGCGTACAGCGTGTCGTACAGGCCCTGGCCGTGCATGCGCCGGGCCGCGATCACGGGGCGCTCGTTGCCGGCCACGACGCGCGCCGGGTTGGTGCGCAGGATCAGGTGGCGGATGGTGGCATGGATCAGGCGCACCTTCAGCACCTGGGCGACACCGGCGCCTTCCGGCGTCGTCAGGCCGCCGCGCATCATCACGGGGAAGATCATCGCGGCCGTGCTGCGCACGCGGTAGTCGGTATGCTGTTCCAGCTGGCCCGCCGTGTGCAGCACGCCGGCCAGGTCCGGCAATACGTAGCATTCGGGCAGGCTGGCGCAGAACAGCAGCGCGCACGAGACCATGCTCATTTCCATGAACAGCTCTTCGGCGCGGCCGATCTTGCCGATGTCGGCCCAGTCGGGCAGGGCGCTGCCGGCGCGCACGTAGGCTTCCAGCGCGGCGGCGATGGCGGCTGGCGTGCCCGGACTGGCGCGCCAGTCCACCAGGTCGGCGTTGGTCTGCCAGCGCGCCAGTTCGCGGTTGACGATGCCGATCGCGGTCCAGGGGCCGGACGGCGAGTCGCAGGCGTCGATGACACGGGCGACGGTATCGTCGGCCAGCGGGTCGGCACGCAGCTCGGGCGACGTGGCCAGTGCCTGCAGCGGTGCCGCACCCATCACAGCTCTCCCCGCGCGGTCAGCGGGCGCTGCCAGCGCGCGTAGCCGCACAGCGCGGACAGCAGCGGGATGCCCATCGCGAAGAAGGCGATGGTGCGGGTCTCGACCGGATGGCCGGCGGCCATCTGGAACGCCATGTTGGCGCCGTAGATGAACAGCGGCACCAGCACGTGGCGGCGGCTGACCGGCAGCGCGGCGGCCGGCGGGTGCCGGCGCAGCGACAGGCGGAACAGGAACACGATGACGAACGAGACCAGCATCCAGCCGACGAAGCCCTGCACCGTCTCGCCGAACCACCAGCCGTCCTTCATCTCCATGATCCAGGCCTCCAGCACGAACACCATGTACGGGTCGGCGCCCAGGTCGTAGGCGGTGACGATCATCGCCGCCAGCAGCGACATCGTGATGTCCTGCGCCAGCGGCGCGATGCCGTCGCTGGGCGCCTGCCAGACGATCAGGTTGGAGATCACATAGGCGATGTAGGTCAGCGCGAACCACATCAGCGGGATGACGACGGGGACGTCGCCGACGGTCGGGCCCAGCACGTCGGTATAGGTGTAGCTGCCGAAGAACCAGCCGTACGAGGAGCCCAGCTGCTCGGCGCCCCAGCCGATGACGACGGCGATCAGCACGAAGTGCAGCGCGGCGCGCCCGCCCAAGAGGTGGATCGCGCTGCTCCAGCAGACGGCGAACATGACGATCGAGCTGACGATCAAGAGCGCGGTGGTATCGGACTGGCCGCGCGTGAGCAGCACGGCGGCCAGCACGAGCGCCAGCGCGTAGTTGAGAAGTGGCAGTTTGGTCAGCAGTCGGTTCATCCCGGATCCCTGTATCGATAGTATTGCGCCGCGGCCCACATTGTCGGCCAGATCGTGGCGGCTTTTTGTATGACTTTGTACGGCTTTGCTACATTTTGATGCTGAGGGTAGGGTCTGTCCCCATGCGGGACAGACCCCAACGATCAGAACCGGTACTCGCCCCGCACCTCGAACACGCGCGGCTCGCTCGGCACGCTCATGCCGAAGCTGTCCACCGTCAGCGGGCGCACCTTGTTCTCGATGTTGCGCACGCGCGCCAGCACGCTCCACGGCGCGCCGTCGCGCTGGTAGCGCACGTGCGCGTCGCTGGTCGTGTACGACGGCACCCGGTATTCCAGCTGCTGGGTCGGCACGCCGATCACGTAGCTGGCGCTGCGGCGCACGTTGGCGCCTGCCGTCAGCTCGGCCTGGCCCAGCCCGAAGCGGTGCTCGTAGCCCAGCGTGACCGTGTGCGACGGCGCACGGTCCAGCTTGCGGCCGGCCCACGAGTGCACGCCGTCCGGCACGTACTCGTCGTAGTGCGCGTCCAGCAGCGTCAGCGCATACGTCAGGCGGCCGCCCGGCACCACGTTGACGGCGCCGTCGGCCTCCAGGCCGCGCACGCTGGCCTTGCCGGCGTTGCGCGTCACGTAGCGCGGCGCGCCCATCACCATCGCCACGCCGGACAGCTGCAGGTTCTTGTAGTCGTAGTCGAACACGGCCAGGTTCAGGCTGGCGCGCTTGTCCCAGAAGCGTGTCTTGACGCCTGCCTCGACGGATTTCAGCGTCTCCGGCTGGTAGAACAGCGTCTGCGCCGACACGGCGACCGGCGCCGGGCATTCGATGCCGAGTTGGCGGCTGCCGGCCAGGCAGCCGTCGTTGAAGCCGCCCGCCTTGTAGCCGGTCGAGACGGTCAGGTAGGCCATCGTGTTCGGCGCCACGTCGGCGTCGATGCCGGCGCGCCAGGTGGTCTTGTGCGTGGTCAGCGCGGCCGCGTTCAGCAGCTTCAGGTCCGTGGCCGGGTTGAACACGGGGCCCTGCTGGAAGTTGGTCGAGCCGACGCGGGTCTTGTCGTCTTCCGTCCAGCGTGCGCCCAGGGTCGCGCGCAGCCACGGCAGCACGGCATACGTGGCCTGGCCGAACACGGCCTTGCTGTGCGCCTCGGTCGGGCCGGTCGGGAACACGTAGTAGGGCGGCAGTCCCAGCGGCTCCAGGTCGCGGAAGGTGTACAGCGTGTTGGAACGCTCGCGGAACCAGTACAGGCCGGCCTGCGCGGTCAGCGGACCGCCGGCTTTGGTAGCGACGCGCAGCTCGTGCGAGTCCTGGCGGTAGTCGCCGTCGAAGCCCTGGTGCACGCCGATCGCGAAGGTGGGCACGGCGCGGTAGTAGTAATTGGTCAGGAAGTCGTTGGCGAACTGCCGGTGCGATCCCAGCCAGTGCAGGCTGACCGGGCCCAGGTCCCAGGTCAGCTCGGCACCGACGCCCGACGTGCGCTTGCGGCCATGGCCCTGCTCCGGCACCGTGTTGGGCGGCACGAAGGCATTGGTCAGCTGCCTGTTGCGGCCGGCGCCGCGCCAGACCGGCGTGCCGGTCTCGATGCCGCGATAGAAATTGGTATCGGGGACGAACACGTCGACATTGTCGCGCACCGTGCTGTGGTCCAGCCGCAGCAGCAGCGCAGCCGTGTTGCTGAAGGCGAGGCGCGCCGACAGCCGCGCCGACCAGTCGTCGCGGTCCTGGCCCAGCGTGTGCGGCGTGCCCTGGGCATTGGTCAGGAAGCTGTCGTGGCGGTTGAACGCCGCCGCCGCGCGGATCGCCAGCGCCGGGCTGACGGGCACGTTGACCATCGCGCTGCCCTTGCGGGTGTGGTGATTGCCGCCTTCGAGCGCCACCATGCCTTCCAGCTGCTGCGTGGGCGCGTTGGTGATGACGTTGACGGCGCCGGCCGTCGTGTTGCGGCCGTACAGGGTGCCTTGCGGGCCGCGCAGCACTTCGACGCGGTCGATGTCGTAAAACGCCAGGTTCTGGTTCTGCGGCCGGGCGATGTAGATCCCGTCCATCATGAAGGCGGCCGACGGATCGCCCTTGTCGGTGGTGTCGGCGCTGGTCACGCCGCGCATCGTGATGCGCAGGCCGTCGTAGCTGTTGTCGAGCCTCACGTTCGGCAGCCGTTCGCCCAGCAGGGCGGGGCTGTCCAGGCCCGTCGTGGTGAGCCGTTCGCCGGAGACGACGGACATGGCGACAGGCGTCTTCGATTCCACCGAGCTGGTGCGCTGCGCCGTGACGACGACTTCCGGCAGCTCGGCGTTGGCCTGGGCCATGGCCAGGTCGGAACAGAGGGCCGCGATGCACGCGGCGAGCAGGTGGCGGTTCGGCCGAACCCGACGATCGATCATATGGACTTTCTCTGAGCAAATACGGCAGCACCCGGTCGGGCAGCCGCCAGGCCGTATCGAGGTTATTGGAATTGTTGCGGCGGCATCGATGCAGGCTGGCAGTCTAACAGTTCGTGTAACCGGTAGACAGTATCCGTACGTCACTTTTGTCAAATCCACCAGGGGTTTGTCGTGCGCAGGCCACTGTCGCGGCGCGCGGCGATGTCATTGGCGCGTCACAACTGGTCTTTACCATGCGCCGCAGTTGAGTTTTCGATATGCCCGATTTTCATCTTTTCTCAGAAAGACTTCGATGTTCGTGAACCGCCACCCTGTCCATATCAGTTTGAAACCCTTGTGCCTGTGCGTGCTGCAGGCGCTGGCCTGCGCCGCCAACGCGGCGCCCGCCGACAGTGCCGCCGCGCCGCTGGACCCGGCCGGCGCGCCGATCGCGGTGGTGGAGGTGACGGGCAGCGGCCAGTCGCGCCAGGTGCAGAACGTGTCGCGCGCCGACCTGCAGCAGGCCACGCCAGGCACTAGCCCGCTGAAGACGCTGGAGAAGCTGCCCGGCGTGAGCTTCCAGTCGGCCGACCCGTTCGGCAGCTACGAATGGTCGACGCGCTTCTCGATCCGCGGCTTCAACCAGAACCAGCTGGGTTTCACCCTGGACGACATCCCGCTGGGCGACATGAGCTACGGGAACAACAACGGCCTGCACATCTCGCGCGCCATCTCGTCCGAGAACATCGGTCGCGTCGTCGTCTCGCAGGGCGCCGGCGCGCTGGGCACCGCGTCCACCAGCAACCTGGGCGGCACCGTGCAGTTCGTTACGCTGGGCCCGGCCAACGAACGCGGCGTGACGGCGGCGCAGACCCTAGGCAGCGACGACACGGCGCGCACCTTCGTGCGCGTCGACAGCGGCCTTTTGGACAGCGGCACCAAGTTCTACCTGTCCGGCACGCGCATGCGCGCCGAGAAGTGGAAGGGCGCCGGCCCGCAGGACCAGGACCAGTTCAACAGCCGGGTCGAACAGCAGCTGGGCGAGCACACGCTGTCGGCCTTCTTCAATTACTCGGACCGGCGCGAGGTCGATTACCAGGACCTGTCGCTGGAAAGCGCGGCGCGCCTGGGCATGGACTGGGACAATTATTATCCCGACTGGCAGCGCGCCGTGAACGCGGCGAAGGGCGTCTACAGCGGCGCCGTGAACAACCTGGACGACGCCTACTACCTGGGCCAGGGCCTGCGCAAGGACAAGCTGGCCGGCGTGGCGCTGGAGCTGAACCTGGCGCCGAACCTGACGGCCAAGGTCACCGGCTACCACCATGGCAACGAAGGCCAGGGCCACTGGTACACGCCGTATACGCCGACATCGGCCGCCGTGCCGATCTCGATCCGCACCACCGAATACACGATCAGCCGCAACGGCATGCTGGCCGACGTGACGTGGGAAACGGGCATGCACACGCTGAACGCGGGCTTCTGGGCCGAGCGCAACAAGCACGTCCTGACCCGCAACTTCTACGCCGTGACCGATGGCCGCTACATCGACGACTTCCTGCGCGACCCCATGAGCACGGGCTTCCGCCAGGCCTTCGTGACGGACACCCGCCAGTTCTACCTGCAGGACACGGTGGCGCTGCTGGACGGCCGCCTGAAGATCAATGCCGGCTTCAAGAGCCCCAAGGTGGAGATCGACGCACGCACGTTCAGCGGCGACCGCGCCGACGGCTCGATCACGGCGAAGAAGACCTTCCTGCCGCAAGCCGGTATGACGTACCAGCTGTCGCGCAATGACGAGCTGTTCGCCTCCGCCGCGAAGAACATGCGCTCGTACCAGCCGGGCGTCAACGGCCCGTTCTCGCAGACCCGCGCCGGCTATGCGCTGTCGATCGCCAGCCTGAAGCCGGAGACGTCCAATACCTTCGACCTCGGCATGCGTTTCAAGCGCGACGCCATCCAGGGCTCGATCGCGGTCTACTACACCGACTTCAAGGACCGCCAGCTGGGCATCGCCACCTGCGCCGGCATCGTCGGCTGCGCCGGCACCATCGTCAACGTCGGCAAGGTCGAGACGCGCGGCCTGGAGGCGCTGGCCGTGTGGAAGATCGACCGCGGCTTCAGCTGGTTCAATACGTTCACCTACAACGACTCGCAATACAAGTCCGACTATGCGGACAACGGCAAGCTGGTCGCCGTCAGCGGCAAGCAGGTGGCGGACGCGCCGAAGAAGATGTTCAACACTGAGCTGGCCTACGAGGTCAACGGCCTGTTCGCCCGCCTGGGCGCGAAGTACACCGACAAGCGCTACTACACCTACACCAACGACCGTTCGGTGCCGTCCTTCACGGTGGCCAATCTGTCGGCCGGCTACAAGCTGGGCAACGTGGCGATGCTCAAGGAGCTGACGGCGCAGGTCAACGTGACGAACCTGTTTGACAGGAGCTACTTCGGCACGATCGGCTCGAACGGCTTCTCGGCCACGGACCCGCAGGGCACGTCGATGACCTTGATGTCGGGGGCGCCGCGGCAGGTGTTCTTCACGTTGTCCGGCAAGTTGTAATCGGCCACGGCGGCAACCCCAGGTGCCCGTCACCTGGGGTCTTGCCCGCTACTCGTTACAATGGCGGTCCGCCCAGTATCCGAACCGCCTCATGCCCGCCACGCCGTCGTCCCGTCCCCGTCTGTTCACCCTGGCCTGGCCCCTGCTGGTCGAACTGGTGCTGTCCGTCGCCATCGGCGTGGTGGGTACCACCCTGGCCGCGCACATCTCCGACATCGCCGGCGCCGCCTTCGCCATCGCCAACCAGATTTCCGTCACCCTGTTCCTGCTGTTTCGCATCGTCGGCTCCGGTGTCGGCGTGGTGATCACGCAAAGCCTGGGCGGCGGCCAGCGCGAGCGTGCCAACCGGGTCGCCCTGGCGTCGGTGGGGGCCAGTAGCTGGATCGGCGCCGTCACCGCGCTGGTGGCGCTGGCCGGCGCGGATGGCCTCCTGGCGCTGTTGCAGACGCCGGCCGACGTGCTGCCGCTGGCCGCGCCGTTCCTGATGGCGCTGGCGCCCGCGATGCTGTTCGACGCATGGAATGCGTCGATGGCGGCCGTCATGCGCGCACACCTGCGCACCCGCGACACCCTGCTGGTGCTGGTGGCGATGCACCTGTCGCACCTGCTGCTGGCGCTGCCGCTGATGCACGGCTGGGGACCGCTGCCGGCGCTGGGCCTGCCCGGTTACGCGCTGGCGCTGGCCCTGAGCCGCGCCCTCGGACTGGCGCTGCACCTGCTGCTGTGGCGCCGCCATCTCGACCTGGCGCCGCGCCGGGCCGACTGGTGGCACCTGCCGCGCCGCGAACTGGCCGAGGTGCTGCACATCGGCGTGCCGGCGGCGGCCGAGAACATCGCCTGGCGCCTGTCGTTCATGGCCGCGATGGCGGCCGCCGGCACGCTGGGCGCGCATGCGCTGGCGACCCATGCGTACGTGCAGCAGATCGGCAGCATGATCATCGTGTTCAGCCTGGCGACCGCGTTTGCCGTCGAGATCATGGTCGGCCACATGGTCGGGGCAGGGGAGCTGGGCGCGGCGCACCGGTTGGTGCGTACTTCGCTGTACCGGGGCCTCGTCATCAGCGGCATCGTGTCCGGCGTTGTCGCGCTGGCCGGGCCGCTGCTGTTGCGCCTGTTTACCAGCGACGCCTCCATCGTGGCGGAGGGGGCCCTGCTGCTGTGGCTGGGCGTGCTGGTGGAGCTGGGCCGCACCTTCAACCTGGTCGTCATCAATGCGCTGCGCGCCACCGGCGACGTGCGTTTTCCCGTGGTGGCGGGCGCCGCCTCGATGCTGCTGGTGCTGGCCGGCGGCAGCTGGCTGCTGGCCATCCACTTCGGCCTGGGCCTGAAAGGGCTGTACATCGCGTTCGCGGCGGACGAGTGGATCCGCGGCCTGATCATGTGGCGGCGCTGGTCGGTGCACGCCTGGGTGCCGCATGCGCGGGCGGCCCGGCGCAAGCTGCGCCGCTGACGTCCTGCAGGCCCGGCGGGGCGGTGGTACGATGGTGCCAACCAAGACCAACAAAAACCAGAGGAGTTGACCGTGTCCACCCGCCCATTCGTCCAGCCCGAACGTTTCGACGACCCCGCCGCCGCGCTGGCCCAGGTCCAGGCCATCTACGACGGCAGCATCGCCCACCTGCGCGAGTCGCTGCAGCGCTTTGTCGAAGGCGAAACGCCGACCCAGCACGTGCGCGCCTGCTATCCGTTCGTGCGGGTGCAGAGCGAGACGTTCGCGCGGGCCGACTCGCGCCTGGCCTACGGCTTCGTTGCCGGTCCCGGCACCTTCGAGACGACCTTGACGCGGCCGGACCTGTTCGCCCGTTACTACCAGGAGCAGTTCCGTCTGCTGCTGAAGAATCACGCCGGCCAGCGCATGCAGCTGGAGGTGGGGCTGTCGGCCCAGCCGATCCCTGTGCACTTCTCGTTCGCGGAACACGATCACATCGAGGGCAGCATGAGCCACGAGCGGCGCCAGCTGATGCGCGACGTGTTCGACCTGCCCAACCTGGCGGCGATGGACGACGGCATCGCCAACGGCACGTTCGATCCGCCGCCGGGCGAGGCCCAGCCGCTGTCGCTGTTCACGGCGCCGCGCGTCGACTATTCCTTGCAACGCCTGCGCCACTACACGGGCACGTCGCCCGAGCACTTCCAGAAATTCGTGCTGTTCACGAACTACCAGTTCTATATCGACGAATTCGTGCGCCTGGGCCATGCCATCATGAGCCGCGAGCCGTCCAGCGACGACGACGGCTACATCGCTTTCGTCGAACCGGGCAATATCGTCACGCGCCGCGCCGGCCAGGAGGAACAGCCGGGCGACGGCATGGGCGCGCCGCTGCCACGGCTGCCGCAGATGCCGGGCTACCACCTGATCCGGGCCGACGGCGCCGGCATCAGCATGGTCAATATCGGCGTCGGCCCCGCCAACGCGAAAACCATCACGGATCACATCGCGGTACTGCGCCCGCACGCATGGCTGATGCTGGGCCACTGCGCCGGCCTGCGCAACACGCAGCAGCTGGGCGACTACGTGCTGGCGCACGGCTACGTGCGCGAGGACCATGTGCTGGACGAGGACCTGCCGCTGTGGGTGCCGATCCCCGCGCTGGCGGAGGTGCAGGTGGCGATCGAGGCCGCCGTGGCCGAGGTGACGCAGCTGACGGGCCACGACCTGAAGCGCGTGCTGCGCACCGGCACGGTGGCCAGCACGGACAACCGCAACTGGGAGCTGCTGCCGCAGCGCACGCCGGAGCGGCGCTTCTCGCAGAGCCGGGCGGTGGCGCTGGACATGGAAAGTGCGACGATCGCGGCGAATGGCTTCCGTTTCCGGGTGCCGTACGGGACCCTGCTGTGCGTGTCCGACAAGCCGCTGCACGGCGAGATCAAGCTGCCGGGCATGGCCAACCAGTTCTACCGCGACCGCGTCGACCAGCACCTGCGCATCGGCATCCGCGCGATGGAAATGCTGCGCGCGCTGGGCACGGACCGGCTGCACAGCCGCAAGCTGCGCAGCTTTGCCGAGGTGGCGTTCCAGTAATGCTGGAGCAAGCCTGGGGTCTGTCCCCGCACGGGGACTGACCCTGAAGTTCAACGATGCCGGCGCGACGCAGCCCACTTCGGGGTCAGTCCCTAATGCCGCTAAGTTAAGGATGTAAGACTCACTGGGCCGCAGGCGTATCCCTCAACCCCAGGCCCAAAACCAGGGTCAGACCCGCCGGGGCTGACCCCAGCTCTCCGCTTTTGGGTGGAAAGACGTCTGCGGCTGGCTGATAAATTTCCTTAACTTAGCGGCATTAGGGTGAGTCCCTTGGCAGGGACAGACCCCAGGTGTCACGGCTCCAGTATGCCGCGCCGGATCGCGATCGTCACCGCATGGGTGCGGTCGCGTGCCCCCAGCTTGGCCAGCACGGTACTCATGTGCGCCTTGACCGTCTCCTCGGCGATGCCGAGCGCCAGCGCCACCCGCTTGTTCGAGTTGCCGTGGGCGACGAAGCGCAGCACTTCCGATTCGCGCGCCGACAGCGTGTCCGCGTCGATGTGCGCCGCCAGTTCCACGGCGATCTCGGGAGGGATGTGGCGCTGGCCGGCGTAGACTTTGTCGATGGCGTCGCCCAGTTCCGTGCGCAGTACGCTTTTCAGCAGGTAGCCCATCGCGCCGGACTTCAGGGCGCGCAGCACCTGCACGTCGCCTTTGTAAGTGGTCAGCACGATGATGCGGGCTTGCGGCGCCAGCGCACGGATCGCGGCGATCGCGTCCAGCCCGCCCATCACGGGCATCTGCAGGTCCATCAGCGTGACGTCCGGCTGGTGCCGCACGAACTGCTCGACCGCCTCGCGCCCGTCCGCCGCCTCGGCCACCAGCTCGTGGCGCCCGCCGATGCCCAGTACCGCCGCGATCCCCTCGCGCATCAGGGGATGGTCGTCGACCACCATGACGCGCACGCGCGCGGGTTCCATATTGACCAGTTCGTTCATGTCGGGACCGCGCAGGCGGCACAAGGTTCGTAATGGCGGCATCTTACACCCGGCTCTCCTGGACGGCAGCCGCCGGCGGGCCGCTTGCCCCTTTCGGGGGAGGCCCGCGTGCACGCATCGGGGCGGCGCGCGCGGACCCGATGTGGTCTGTGCCGCCGCTTTGCTGGCCGGTAGCCTGTGCGGATGGACTTTTCCCCTTCCGCTGCCGGCCCGATCGCATTCGGCCGGCATGCTTTCGACCCCTGGCGCGGCGAGCTGCGCACGGCCGGCGCCCGTCCGGTGGCGCTGGGCGCCTGTGCCGCGCGCGTGCTGCAGGCGCTGATCGGCGCCGCCGGCCAGGTGCTGACGGCGGCCCAGCTGACCGAACGCGCCTGGCCCGGCCGTGCCATCCATGCCAGCAATGTGCGTGTGCAGATCGCCGCGCTGCGGCGCGCGCTGGCGGGCGACCGCGACCTGATCGGTACCGTCAACGGCGGCGGCTACGTCTTCAAGGGCAGCCTGGCATGCGCCGCGCCGCCGGCGCTGGTCGGCCGCGCCGCCTTGCTGGATGTCGTCGCCGCCCGGCTCGCCGTCGCGCCCATCGTTACCTTGACCGGCCCTGCCGGGGTCGGCAAGTCGGCGCTGGCCCAGGGCCTCGCACACAACCGCCGCGTCGCGGTGGACGAATTGCATGCCGCCGACGAGGCCACACTGGTCGCGGCGCTCGCCAGGGCGCTGGGCTTGCCGGGAGCGGCGTCTTTGCCCGGCCTGGCGGCCTTGCTGCCGCATGCGCCCCTGCTGCTGGTACTGGACAACTGCGACTACCAGCTGGACGCGGTCAGCCGCCTGGCCGAGGCGCTGACCCGGCGCCGGCCCGCGCTGCGCATCCTGGCCACCAGCCGGCAGGCCCTGCGCGCCGACGGCGAGGCGGTCGTGCGCATACCACCCTTGGCCTCCGACGACGCCGTCCGGCTCCTGTTGGCCCGGGCGTATGGCGGCACCTGGCCGCTGGCCCCCGCCGTGCTCGCGGCTGCGCGGGACGCATGCTGCCGGCTGGGCGGCGTACCGCTGGCACTGGCGCTGGCCGGGGCCTCGCTGCGGCGCGTCCCGGCAGGCCAACGCCTGGCCGCGCTGGCACGGCTCGATGGGGCCACGCTGGCCGATCCAGCCAGCCAGGTCGCCCGGCACCGCGACCTGCGTGCGGCCGCTGCCTGGGGCGAGGCACTGCTGCCCCCGTCCGCCAGGCAGGCGCTTGCCGCGCTGGCGCAACTCCCTGCCGGGTTCACGCTGGCGCAGGCCGCCGCCCGGCTGGACGATTCAGGCAGCGCGGACGCCGTCGAGACGCTGTCCACGCTGGCGGCACACTCGCTGCTGCTGGCCGATACCGCCGAGGTCCCCGCGCGCTACAGCCTGGCCTGGAGTATTGCTATATTGCTGAGCAAATTGCCAAGCAGCTACAATATACGTGCAAACCTAATGGATTAGGCTGGGAGCGATATCAAAAAAGATATTGCAAGAGCGGAAAAATTGATTGGATCGAATTCATTTGTCCCCCTTAAGATGCTCCGCAGGCAAGCAGTTTCAAAACTGCACTAAATAATTACAAGACATTGGAGACCTATGAAGACTGTCCCTTCGGGCCGTGTCGCGCCCGCTCGCAATCCTTTCACCTTGAAAGTCACAGTGGCGGCACTGGCTGCCGCCGGAGCGCTGAGCAGCGCTTCCGTGTGGGCGCAGCAAGGTGCCGACAGCGTGGCCGACAGCGCCGGCGCCAGCGCGGCCGGCACCACGGACAGCTCCGCCAATGTCGTCACGGTCACGGGCATCCGCAACGCCGCGCGCAGCGCCCAGGCCTTCAAGCAGAACAACGAGCAGGTGGTGGACTCCATCGTCGCCGACGACATCGGCAAGTTTCCGGACAAGAACGTGGCCGAGATCCTGGGCCGCATCACCGGTGTGCAGATCATCCGCGAGGCCGGCGAGGCCAGCAACGTCGTCATCCGCGGCCTGCCGGGTGCCGTCACCCTGCTGAACGGCCGCGAGATGTTCTCGGCCGTCAGCCGCAGCCTGTTCCTGGCCGATATCCCGACCACGATGCTGTCGCGCCTGGACGTCTACAAGTCGCAGGGCGTCGACATGGTCGAAGGCGGCACGGCCGGCGTCATCGACGTGCGCACCAACCGGCCGTTCGACTTCAAGGGCGCCACCGCCAGCGCGGTGGCCCGCGCCGAGAATCGCGACAAGGCAAAAGCCACCGATCCGCAGCTGTCCGGCATGGTGTCGAACCGCTGGAAGACGGCGTACGGCGAGTTCGGCGCGCTGCTGGGTTATTCCTACCAGCGCGGGCGCTACCAGGACGAAGGCGCCTGGGTCGGCGTGCCGCTGTCGATCGAGAACGGCCTGACGGGCCCGGATACGATCGGCCGCGTGATGACGGGCGGCGACCGCAAGCGCTGGGCCGGCAACGGCGTGCTGCAGTGGCGCCCGAACAAGGACGTCGAAGTGTTTGCGGAAGTGATCAATACCCGCATCGAGCACGATGCCCAGACCAATTTCTTCCTGGGCCAGCTGCCCCTGAACAAGGGCGCCACCATCACCACGGTGCCCGGCACGAACTACCTGCAGTCGATCAGCAAGGAAGGCGCCGACCAGTGGACCCTGACGTCCACCCAGGGCCGCCGCCACTACTCGCGCACCACGCAGGCCGCCACCGGCGCTACCTGGGACGTCAACGACCAGCTGCGCCTGAAGACGGAACTGGCCCGCACCGTCAGCAAGTTCCGCAACCAGAATCCGATCGTCGACATCGTCGGCTACATGCCGAACGTGTCCGGCCGCATCGACAACGGCATCGGCTCGATCACCTACCCGGGTTCGGACATCACGACGGGCTCCAACTTCTTCCTCGAGAAATTCTTCGACCAGCACAGCCACGACGAAGGCAGCTCCACCGACTGGCGCGCCGACGCCATCTACGAGCCGGCCGCCAAGGGCTTCTTCCGCGAATTCGCAGGCGGAGTGCGCATCGCCAAGCGCCGCGCCGCGTCGATCCACGGCATCGAAGGCTCCGTCAATCACCCGGGCGCCTATTCGGCCAGGCAGGTCATGATCAACTCGATCCCCGGCTTCACCTGCGTGTCGCGGCCGACGGCGGGCAACTACGGCATCTCGCAATTCCCGATGCCGTGCGCCAGCTACCTGCTGAACAACACCGCTGACCTGCGCCAGATGTTCACCGGGACGACCACCCCGAACCCGGAGGACCCGCTGTCGTTCTACGCCGACATCGAGAAGACCCAGGCCCTGTACGGCAAGGCCGACATCGCGTTCGACGCCTGGTCGGTACCGGTGGAAGGCACGCTCGGCGTGCGTGCCGTGCGCACCGAGCAGGACCTGCGCGGCAACTCGCTGATCAACAACGTCGTCGTCGGCGCCAGCACCAAGACGACCGACACGGACTACCTGCCGAACGTGGCGCTGCGCGCCAAGCTGCGCGAGGACCTGCAGGCGCGCTTCAACTGGGTCAAGGCGACGCAGCGGCCGGCCTTCGCCGACTTCAATCCGGGTCTGGTGCTGCACGCGGCCGGCAACACGACGCTGGCGACCGGCACCTCGGGCAATCCGAACCTGAAGCCGATCGAGAGCAAGAACCTGGACGCGGCGCTGGAGTGGTATTTTGCACCGACCGGCTCCGTCACCGGCACCGTGTTTTCGCACGAGTTCAAGAACTACATCCGCCGCAAGTCCGCGCCCGAGACGTACGACGGCATCACCTATGACGTCAGCCGCCCGTACAACACCAGCGACGGCAAGCTGGAGGGCGTGGAAATCGCGTACAAGCAGTTCTACGACTGGTTGCCTGGCTGGCTGGGCGGCTTCGGCCTGGAGGCGAACGGCACCTACATGCACGGCGGCCTGACGGAACCGGACGGCAAGGTGAACAGCTTCGCCGGCATGTCGAAGTGGGCCTACAACCTGATCGGCCTGTACGAGCGGGGCGACTGGTCGGCCCGCGTGGCGTACAGCTGGCGTTCGCGCTTCGTCTCGGAGTACGCCTACCGCGCCACCCAGTACGACCTGGTGGTCGATCCGATGAAGGCGCTGGACGCGTCCATCACCTACAAGCTGACGAAGAACCTCAGCCTGACGGTGGACGGCACCAACCTGACCGACTTCAAGTACAAGGATTACCACTCGGTGCCGGAACTGGCGCGCGACATCCGCCGCTACGACCGCACCATCGGCGTGGCGCTGCGCTGGAAGAACTGAGCGGCTAACGCGGGCAGTCATGGAATGGGGCGCTGACCGGCAAACGGCCAGGGCCCCGCGGTCCTTCTGATGGGAATGAAGATGCAAAAATTATCGACGGTGGAAAAAGTAGGGTTCGGCGCGGGCGACATGGCCCTGAACGTGGTGATCTCATCGATGATGCTGATCATCACGTTCTTCTATACCGACATCTACGGCCTGCACACGGAGGACCTCGCGCTGCTGTTCCTGGCCGTGAAGGTGATCGGCGCCGTTGCCGACCTGGTGATGGGCCAGATCACGGACCGGTTCACCAACCGCTTCGGCCGTTACCGGCCATGGCTGCTGTTCCTGGCGGTGCCGTATGGCGTCTCGGTGTTCTTCGTGTTCTCCACGCCCGACTGGGGCTATGACGCCAAGATGGTCTGGGCCTATTCGACCTACATCCTGATGACGTTGATGACGGCCGGCGTGGGCATCCCCTACATCTCGCTGATCAGCGGCCTGACGAGCGACCCGCAGGACCGCCTGTCGGCCAATGGCTACCGGCTGTTCTTCGCCAAGATCGGCGCCTTCATGGTGACGATCATCGTACCGCTGCTGGCCAAGGAGTGGGGCGGCGGCAATCCGGCCGCCGGCTACCAGGCCGCGATGGCGCTCATGTCGCTGATGGGCGTCGTGCTGTTCCTGTTCTGCTTCTTTTCAACCGAGGAGCGCGTGCACCACGTGGTCGAGCGCCAGCCGCTGCTGGACCAGTTGAAGGTGCTGCTGAAGAACGACCAGTGGCTGATCCTGTGCGGCGCCTGCGTCACCGGCACCATCGGCTATGTGGTGCGCGGCTCGGTCGCCATGTACTACGCCAAGTACTACCTGGGCGGCGACGAGGCCATCGTGTCGGCCTTCCTGTCCACCGGCGTGGCAGCCGCCATCCTGTCGATGGTCGCCTCGACCTGGATCACCAAGAGCTACTGCAAGGTCAAGCTGTTCCGCAACTCGCAGGTCGTCGTCGCGCTGATCAGCCTTGCCATCTACCTGTTCGTCAAGCCGGGCGACATGGTGCTGGCCTTTGTCCTGTACTTCCTGCTGTCGTTCATCGTCGACCTGCATGCGCCCGTGTTCTGGTCGGCCATCGCCGAGACGATCGACTACGGCCAGGTGAAGACCGGCACGCGCGTTTCCGGCTTCGCCTTCGGCGGCATCTCGGTGTGCCAGAAGGCCGGCATGGGCATCGCCGGCGCGCTGGTCGGCCTGCTGCTGACGCACTTCCAGTACCAGCCCAACGTGGCGCAGTCGCCGCTGGCGCTGACCGGCATCGCGCTGATGCTGACGGTGATCCCGGGCTTCTTCCACCTGGTGATGGGGCTGTTGATGTTCCGCTACCGCATCAGCGACGAATACTACGGCACCGTGAAAGCCAAGATGCTCACGCACGGCTACGCCGCCTGACCGACCCTACGGAGAATGAACTTGACTCAATTGCTGAAACCCCTGATCGAGCAACGCGCCGATCCCTACATCTATCGTCACACGGATGGCTATTATTATTTTACGGCGTCGGTGCCCCAGTACGACCGCATCGAACTTCGCCGCGCCAAGACCATCGAAGGCCTGGCCAGCGCGCAAACGCGCGACGTCTGGAGGAAGCCGGACACGGGTCCATACTCGGAACTGATCTGGGCGCCGGAGATCCACTTCAACCAGGGCGCCTGGTATGTCTACTTCGCGGCCGCGCCGAGCCGCGAGATCAAGAACAAGCTGTTCCAGCACCGCATGTACGCGATCCGCAACGAGAACGCCAATCCGCTGGAAGGGCAGTGGGAGTTCATGGGCCAGGTCGACACGGGCATCGACAGCTTCTGCCTGGATGCCACCACGTTCACCCACCAGGGCCAGCTGTACTACCTGTGGGCGCAGAAGCATGAGGACATCGAGGGCAACTCCAACCTGTACATTGCGCCGATGAAAACGCCATGGCAGATCGCGGGCGCGCCGGTCATGCTGAGCAAACCGGAACACGAGTGGGAATGCCGCGGCTTCCTCGTCAACGAGGGCCCGTCGGTACTGAAGAAGAACGGCAAGATCTTCATCAGCTACTCGGCCAGCGCGACGGACCACAACTACGCCATGGGCCTGTTGTGGGCGGACGAGAATGCCGATCTGCTCGACCCGGCGTCCTGGCACAAGGCCGACCAGCCCGTGCTGCAGACTTGCTTCGAGCACAAGATCTACGGCCCGGGCCACAACAGCTTCACGGTGGCGGAAGACGGTTCAACCGTGCTCCTGGTCTATCATGCGAGGACTTATACTGAAATCGTCGGCGATCCGCTGTGGAATCCGGACCGCCATACCTTCGTCAAACCCTTGCGCTGGGATGCCGACGGCATGCCGGATTTCGGCCGGCCTTCGATTGCCTGAGCCGGCGGCGCCGGCCCGGGTCATCGGCCGGGTCATCGGCCGGGTCATCGGCCTGTCCCGGCGCTGATAACAAGAAGCGAACAACGCATGGAACTCTCGATAGAACAGGAACCGTTCGGCCAGGCGCCGGACGGCACCCCGCTGAGCCTCTACACGCTGCGCAACCGCAGCGGCATGATCGTCAAGATCACCAACCTGGGCGGCATCATCACGGAACTGCACGTGCCGGACCGCCAGGGCAACCTGGCCGACGTCACGTTCGGCTTCGACACGCCGGAGCCGTACTTCGGCGATTCGCCTTACTTCGGCGCGCTGATCGGCCGCTACGGCAACCGCATCGCCGGCGGCCGCTTCCAGCTCGATGGCCGCACGGTGCAACTGGACGTCAACAACGGCCCGAACCACCTGCATGGCGGCAGCAAGGGCTTCGACAAGGTGGTCTGGCACGCGGTGCCGATGGTGGCGGACCTGTCGATCGGCCTGAAACTGACCTACACCAGTCCGGACGGCGAACAGGGCTACCCGGGCAACCTGGAGGTAACGGTCACGTATGAGCTGAACGACGCCAACGAGCTGCTGGTCAAATACCACGCCACCACCGACCAGGCCACGCCGGTCAACCTGACACAGCACGCCTACTTCAATTTGGCAGGCAAGGGTACGGTGCTGGACCACGAGCTGCAGATCAACGCCGACCGCTACACGCCGATCGACGAGAACTCGATCCCGCTGGGCCCACTGGCGCCGGTCGAGTACACCCCGTTCGACTTCCGCAAGCCGCGCCGCATCGGCCAGGCCATCGAGGCCGACGACGCGCAGCTGAAGAACGGTCTGGGTTACGACCACAACTTCGTGCTGAACAAGGGCGAATCGAACGTGCTGGGCCTGGCCGCCGTGCTGCGCGACCCCGGCTCGGGCCGCGTGCTGGAGCTGTACACGCAGGAGCCGGGGCTGCAGTTCTACAGTGGCAATTTCCTCGACGGCAGCCTGGCGGGCAAGGGCTGGACCTATGAGCACCGCTCGGCCATCTGCCTGGAACCGCAGCATTTCCCGGACTCGCCGAACCGGCCCGAGTTCCCCAGCACGATCCTGCGCCCGGGCGAAACCTATTCGACGCGTTCGCTGTACCGCTTCACGACGCAAGCCTGAAAAACCCGGGACAGACCCCTGTTTTGAAGCAATCTTTCCTGGAAAACGGGGACAGACCCCATTTTCCAGGCAATTTCCCCGCACAATGACGACTTCCCTGACCACGGGCGCCGTGCTGGCAGCCCTCGCCTTGCTGTGCGCCGACGCCGGCGCGTTCTCCCCGCACGATCCCCTGGTGCGGCAGCGCGCCGACCCGCACGTCACCCTGCACACCGACGGCTGGTACTATTTCACGGCCACGGTGCCGGAGTACGACCGCATCGAGCTGCGTCGCGCGAAGACGCTGGACGGGTTGGGCGCGGCGTCCACCAAGGTAGTCTGGCGCCGGCATGCATCGGGGCCGATGAGCGCCAATATCTGGGCGCCGGAACTGCACCGCATCGACGGAAAATGGTACCTGTACTTCACGGCGGGCCGCGCCGACGCGCCGCTGGACATCCGCCTGTACGTGCTGGAGAACCCGTCCGCCAATCCGCTGGAAGGGACGTGGACGGAACGGGGTCGCATCGACACCGGCTGGGAATCGTTCTCGCTGGACGCGACGACGTTCGCCGTGCGCGGCCAACGCTACCTGGCCTGGACCCAGCGCCCGCCGGCCGCCGACAAACACGTCACCGGTATCTATCTGGCGAAGATGCGCTCGCCGCTGGCGCTGGACGGTCCCGCTACCTTGCTCACCTTGCCCGAGTATGCCTGGGAAAAAGTGAAGTTCGACGTCAATGAGGCGCCAGCCGTGCTGGTACGCAACGGCAAGGTATTCCTGACGTACTCCGCCAGCGCGACGGACGCCAACTACGCGCTGGGCATGCTGACGGCCGGGGAGGGGGCCAATTTGCTGGACAAGGCGGCCTGGACCAAGTCGCCAATGCCCGTGCTGGCCAGCGGCGGCGGCTTGTATGGCCCGGGACATAATTGCTTCACCACCACGCCCGATGGAAAGCAGGACATCATCGTCTATCACGCGCGCGATTACCGTGACATCCCAGGCAATGAGCTGAATGATCCCAACCGGCATACCCGGGCCAGATCGATCGGCTGGCGCGCCGATGGCACGCCTGACTTCGTCACGAGCCCCGACTGAATTCCGGGACTGTCCCGGACTATTCCGACGCCCCGGCTAGGCAACTCTGAGGCCATAGCCGGCTGAGCCAGACTGTTTCGTCCCGTCGTCCTTTCCCAATTTCCGGGGACTGTCCCGGAAATTTCCTACCGATCGTTGCCTGACCTCGGGGAGAGTCGCCAATTCCCGGCAGCTTGCCAGCTCCGATATCCTTTTTTATATCACAACCAATTTTTTATTCATTGGAAAGATATCGTTGCTTTAACTAACATGCTTTCCATCGCAGCCCGTCGTGGACAGCCATGGCGCCGGGCCTGGAACAACACGGAGGAATGCATGTCAGAGACAAAGAAGAACGTAAAGCTGCGCTCGGCCGAATGGTTCGGCACGCAGGACAAGAACGGTTTCATGTACCGCAGCTGGATGAAGAACCAGGGCATTCCGGACCATGAGTTCCAGGGCAAGCCCATCATCGGCATCTGCAACACCTGGTCGGAACTGACCCCCTGCAACGCCCACTTCCGCAAGCTGGCCGAGCACGTCAAGAAAGGCATCATCGAGGCGGGCGGCTGGCCCGTCGAATTCCCCGTGTTCTCCAACGGCGAATCGAACCTGCGCCCGACCGCCATGCTGACCCGTAACCTGGCGTCGATGGATGTCGAGGAATCGATCCGCGGCAATCCGATGGACGCCGTCGTGCTGCTGGTCGGCTGCGACAAGACCACCCCGGCGCTGCTGATGGGCGCCGCATCGTGCGACATCCCGGCCATCGTCGTCACCGGCGGCCCGATGTTGAACGGTAAGCTGAACGGCAAGAGCATCGGCTCCGGCACGGCCGTGTGGCAGCTGCACGAGCAAGTAAAAGCCGGCGAGATCACGATGCACGATTTCCTTGCCGCCGAAGCGGGCCACTCGCGCTCCGCCGGCACCTGCAACACGATGGGTACCGCCTCCACGATGGCCTGCATGGCCGAGGCGCTGGGCACGTCGCTGCCGCACAATGCCGCCATCCCCGCCGTCGACGCGCGCCGCTACGTGCTGGCCCATATGTCCGGCATGCGCATCGTCGACATGGTGTGGGAAGACCTGCGCCTGTCGAAAATCCTGACGCGCGAGGCGTTCGAGAACGCGATCCGCGTCAACGCCGCCATCGGCGGTTCCACCAACGCCGTGATCCACCTGAAGGCCATCGCCGGCCGCATCGGCGTGGACCTGGAACTGGAAGACTGGACCCGCATCGGCCGCGGCACGCCGACCGTCGTCGACCTGCTGCCATCGGGCCGCTTCCTGATGGAGGAGTTCTACTATGCCGGTGGCCTGCCGGGCGTGCTGCGCCGCCTGGGCGAGAACGGCCTGCTGCCGAACAAGGACGCGCTCACCGTCAACGGCAAGACGATCTGGGAAAACAACCAGGACGCGCCGATCTACGACGAGGAAGTGATCCGCCCACTGGACAACCCGCTGATCAAGGATGGCGGCATCTGCATCCTGCGCGGCAACCTGGCGCCGCGCGGCGCCGTGCTGAAGCCGTCGGCCGCCTCGCCGCACCTGATGCAGCACCGCGGCCGCGCCATCGTGTTCGAGGACTTCGACCACTATAAGACCCGCATCCTCGATCCGGACCTGGACGTCGACGAGAACTGCGTGCTGGTAATGAAGAACTGCGGCCCGAAAGGCTACCCGGGCATGGCCGAAGTGGGCAATATGGGCCTGCCGCCCAAGCTGCTGGCCAAGGGCATCAAGGACATGGTGCGCATCTCGGACGCGCGCATGAGCGGCACCGCCTACGGCACCGTCGTGCTGCACGTGGCGCCGGAAGCGATGGCCGGCGGCCCGTTGGGCATCGTCAAGGATGGCGACATCATTGCGCTGGACTGCGCAGGCGGCCGCCTCGACGTCGAGATCTCGGACGAAGAGATGCGCCAGCGCCTGGCCGACCGCGCCGAGACGCAGGTCAAGGGCGCCAAGTCGGGCTACCAGCAGCTCTACATCGATCACGTGCTGCAGGCCGACGAAGGCTGCGACTTCGATTTCCTGGTCGGCATGCGCGGTTCCGCCGTGCCGAAGCATTCCCACTAATCAAAAAGCAGGCGGCACGGCCGGGACGCGTTCCCGGCCGTGCCGCCGCGCACAAGGAGACCTCATGCTGCTCGTACAATTCAAGTCCGGTGACGGCCGCCACGTCGGCATCCTGGAGCAGGACACCATCCGCATCATCGACGGCTACACCAGCACCTACGCGCTGGCGCAGGCCGCCATTCGCGGCAAACACAAGCTGGCCGAGCTGGCGCAGAGCGCCGCCGGCGACAAGACCGTGGCCTTCGCCGACGTCACCGTGCTGCCGCCATTGGACCATGAAGACCCGGCCCACTGCTACGTCACGGGCACCGGACTGACCCACCTGGGCAGCGCCGATGCGCGCGACGCGATGCACAAGAAGATCGGCGGTGACGTCGAGACGCTGTCCGACTCCATGAAGATGTTCCGCCTCGGCGTCGAGGGCGGCAAGCCGGCCGCGGGCACCGCCGGTGCCCAGCCCGAATGGTTCTACAAGGGCGACGGCTCGATCGTGGCCGCCAGCGGCGAAGCGCTGGCCATGCCCGACTTCGCGCTGGACGGCGGCGAGGAACCGGAGATCGCCGGCCTGTACCTGATCGGCGACGACGGCCAGCCGTATCGTGTCGGCTACGCCATCGGCAACGAGTTTTCCGACCACGTGACGGAGCGCCAGAACTACCTGTACCTGGCGCACTCGAAGCTGCGCGCCTGCGGCGTCGGCCCGGCCCTGCTGGTGGGCGAACTGCCCGAGCATATCGACGGCGTCTCGCGCATCCGCGGCATCGATGGCCAGGTGCGCTGGGAGAAGGCATTCGTCAGCGGCGAGAAGAACATGTCGCACACCATCGCCAACCTGGAACACCACCATTTTAAATACCAGCTGTTCAAGCGCCCCGGCGACGTGCACGTGCACTTCTTCGGCACCGCCACCCTGAGCTTCGCCGACAACGTGCAGGTGGCGCCGGGCGAGACCTTCGAGATCGAAGCGCCTGCGTTCGGCCCGGCGCTGCGCAACCAGCTGGCCGTCATTGAAACCCAAGTCGCAAAGGTGACCGCATTATGACCATCCTTACCGGTGAAGCACTGATCGGCGGCGTCGCCGTCAAAGGCACGGGCAACCACTTCAAGGCGTTCGATCCGACCAAGCGCGAGCAGATGGAACCGGCGTTCCATGCCGTCGACGAAGAACAGATCGACGCAGCCTGCCAGCTGGCCGCTGCCGCCTTCGACACCTTCCGCGCCACCTCGAACGAGGAGCGCGCGCGCTTCCTGGAAACCGTGGGCGAGCAGATCATGGCGCTGGGCGACGACCTGGTCAATCGCGCGATGGCCGAATCGGGCCTGCCGCGCGTGCGCCTGGAAGGCGAGCGCGCTCGCACCGTCAACCAGCTGCGCCTGTTCGCGGAACTGCTGCGCGAAGGCTCGTGGGCCGACGCCCGCATCGACAGCGCGCTGCCCGAGCGCACGCCGCCGCGGCCGGACCTGCGGCTGCGCATGATCGGCCTGGGGCCGGTCGCCGTGTTCGCGGCATCGAACTTCCCGCTGGCATTCTCCGTCGCCGGCGGCGACACGGCATCGGCCTTCGCGGCCGGCTGCCCGGTCGTGCTGAAGGCGCATTCGGCCCATCCGGGCACCTCGGAACTGGTGGCACGCGCCGTCGTCAAGGCGGTCGAGCTGTGCGGCCGGCCGGCCGGCGTGTTCGCGCTGCTGACGGGCACCGGCCGCCACATCGGCCAGGGCCTGGTCGCCCATCCGGCCATCCAGGCCGTCGGTTTCACCGGTTCGCGCGGCGGCGGCACGGCGCTGATGGCCGTCGCGGCCAACCGCCCGCAGCCGATTCCCGTGTACGCCGAAATGAGCAGCATCAATCCCGTGTTCCTGCTGCCGGGCGCGCTGGCCGCGCGCGGCGAGCAGATCGCGCAAGGCTTCGCCCAGTCGCTGACGATGGGCGTGGGCCAGTTCTGCACCAACCCCGGCCTGGTGCTGGGCATCGCCGGTCCCGACTTCGATGCGTTTGCCAAGACAGCCGCCGCCGCGCTGGAAAGCGTGCCGGCCGCGCCGATGCTGACGCTTGACATCGCTGGCAGCTACCAGGACGGCGTGCAGACGCTGGCCGCGCAAGGCTGCGTCAAGACGCTGACCCTGGCCGCGCAGGAGGAAGGCCGCGGCGCCCCGGCGCTGTTCGTCACCACGGCGCAGTCCTTCCTGACCGAGCGCGCGCTGCACGGTGAAGTGTTCGGCCCGGCCTCGCTGCTGGTGGCCTGCCAGGACGTGGCGGAAATGCGCGCCGTGATCGAGCACCTGGAAGGCCAGTTGACCGCCACCCTGCAGCTGGAGGACAGCGACATCGAAGCGGCCCAGCAACTGCTGCCGGCGCTGGAGCGCAAGGTCGGCCGCATCCTGGCCAACGGCTTCCCGACCGGCGTGGAAGTCTCGACGGCGATGGTGCACGGCGGCCCGTTCCCGGCCACGGCGGACGGACGCAGCACCTCGGTCGGCACGGCGGCGATCCACCGCTTCCTGCGCCCGGTGTGCTACCAGAACCTGCCGCAGCGCCTGCTGCCGGAGGCACTGCGCGACGGCAATCCGCAGGGCATCTGGCGCCGCCGCGACGGCGTGCTGGGCAAGGATTGAACGGTACAATAACAACGATAGGGAGACAGTTATGACAGAGTTGGCCAAGTTCGGCAGCCTGCGCGGCAAGCGCGTATTCGTCACGGGCGGCGGCACCGGCATCGGTGAGTCCATCGTGGAAAGCTATGCGCAGCAGGGCGCGCACGTCGCGTTCGTCGACATTGCGCAGGAAGCCAGCCTGGGTCTGGTCGAGCGCATCAAGGCGGCCGGCCATCCGGCGCCGCGCTACCGCTACTGCGACATCACCGACATCCCGGCGCTGCAAAAGACCATCGCCGACCTGGCGGCGGAGATGGGCGACTTCGACATCCTCGTCAACAACGCCGCCAACGACCAGCGCCACAAGCCGGAGGAGGTCACGCTGGAATACTGGAACGACCGCATCGCGATCAACCAGCGTCCCATGTTTTTCACCTGCCAGTCCGTCCTGGCGGGCATGAAGAAGAAGGGCGGCGGTTCGATCATCAATATCAGCTCGATGTCGTGGCATGCCAAGAACGGCGGCTATCCCGTCTACGGCACCACCAAGGCGGCCGTGATCGGCCTGACGCGCTGCCTGGCGCGCGATTTCGGCCCGTACGGCATCCGTGTCAACACCGTGACGCCGGGCTGGGTCATGACGCAGCGCCAGATCGACCTGTGGGTGGACGACGCGGCGGAAATCGAGATCAAGAAGGCGCAATGCCTGCCGGGCAAGCTGATGCCGGAGCACGTGGCCTCGATGATCCTGTTCCTGGGCGCGGACGACAGCGCCATGTGCACGGGCCAGGAATTCATCGTGGACGCCGGCTGGGTCTGAGGTCGCTGGAGGGCCGGGGTCGGACCCGCCGGGTTCGACCCCAGTAGTTTCCGTTCGCTGCACGCGGCCCGCCATGGGCTGCGCTTTCACCGTTACGACTATGACCCTGACTCGTCTGATCGGCGTGGCCGCTTGCGCCTGCGCCCCCTTCGCCTGTGCCCAGTCCTTGGACACCGTCGCCAGCCCGGACGGCAAGCTGCTTGTCACGCTGGCGACGGGCGCCAACGGCACCGTCACCTACCGCGTCAGCCGCGCCGGCAAGCCGGTGCTGCTGGCTTCACCTTTGGGCCTGGAGTTCGACGATGCCGACCTGGCTTCCGGGCTGAAGCCAGCCGGCGCGACCGTACCGCAACGCATCACCGACCGCTACGAGCTGGCCGCCGGCAAGCGCCGCCACGCCAGCTACGCGGCCAACGAGCGCACCTGGCGCTATACCAATCCGCGCCAGCAGGCGCTGGCCATCACGTTCCGCGTGTCGAACGACGGCGTGGCGTTCCGCTACCAGGCCAGCGGCGACCAGCTGGCGTTCCGCTCCGAGACGACCAGCTTCGCGCTGCCGCCGTCGGCACGCGCCTGGCTGCAGCCGATGTCGGTGGCGAAGACCGGCTACCAGCGCACCAATCCCTCGTACGAAGAGCACTACCGCATGGACATCCCGGTGGGCACGCCCGCGCCGCTGGGCGCCGGCTGGGTGTTCCCGGCGCTGTTCCGCGCCGGTGGAACCTGGATCGCCATCACCGAGGCGGGCATGGACGGCAGTTTCCACGCTTCGCGCCTGCAGACCGATTCGACTGGCGGCGTGTACCGCATCGGCGGCCCCGCCAAGGAAGAGACCTTTACGGGCGGCGCGCTGCTGCCGACCGCGCAAGGCTCGCTGACGACGCCGTGGCGCGTGCTGGCGATCGGTTCGCTGGCCACGGTCGTGGAGTCCACGCTCGGCACGGACCTGGCGGCCCCGGCGCCCGGCCCGATCCCGGACTGGGTCAAGCCCGGCCACGCTTCGTGGAGCTGGGCCATCCTGAAGGACGACTACACCAACTTCGACACGCAGAAGCAGTTCATCGACTATGCGGCCGACATGCGCTGGGACTACACCCTGGTGGACGCGTTCTGGGACCAGAAGATCGGCTACGACAAGCTGGCCGAACTGGCGGCCTACGCCAACGGCAAGGGCATTGGCCTGTTGGCCTGGTACAACTCGGCGGGCGCCTGGAACGACACCGACATGACGCCGCGCGAGCGCATGCTGACGCATGAAAGCCGCGTCGCCGAATTCGCCCGGCTGCGCGCGCTGGGCGTAAAAGGCGTCAAGGTCGACTTCTTCGGTGGCGACGGCCAGTCGATGATCCGTTACTACACCGAGATCCTGAAGGACGCGTACGACGCTGGCCTGCTGGTCAACTTCCACGGCGCGACCTTGCCGCGCGGCTGGTCGCGCACCTGGCCCAACCTGCTGACGGCCGAGGCGGTGCGCGGCTTCGAGTTCACCACCTTCACGCAGGAAGACCAGGACGCCGTTGCACCGCACGCGGCCATGCTGCCGTTCACGCGCAACCTGTTCGACCCGATGGACTTCACGCCGCTGGCCTTCGGCGACATCCCGAAGATCCGGCGCAGCACCCGCAACGGCTTCGAGCTGGCCGAAGCGGTGCTGTTCACGTCCGGCATCCAGCACTTCGCCGAGATCCCGCAGGGCATGGCAACCGCGCCGGAGTACGTCAAGGCGCTGCTGCGCGAGCTGCCGCGCGGCTGGGACGACAGCCGCTTCGTGGCCGGCGAACCGGGCAAGTACGTCGTCATCGCCCGCCGGGCGGGTGACGCATGGTACGTCGCCGGCATCAATGCCGGCGACAAGGAGCTGGCGCTCGCCCTGGACCTGTCGTTCGCCAAAGGCACGGGCCGCATCGTCAGCGACGGTGCCGGCGAGCGCGAGTTCAGGCAGGCCGACCTGCGCGCCGGCCGGCGCACCAGCATCAAGCCCAAAGGCGGCTTCGTCGCCATCTTCAAATAAGCACAAGACCTACAACCACGGAGACAAGAAGACATGATCAAGCGTACCATCCTGGCCCTGAGCCTCGCCGCCTGCGGCAGCGCGTTCGCGCAGGTAGCGGTGACGATCGACACGGCCAAGCCGGGTCCCGTCATCAACAAGAACATCTACGGCCAGTTCGCCGAACACCTGGGCACCGGCATCTACGAGGGCATGTGGGTCGGTCCGGAATCGAGCATCCCGAATACCAAGGGCTGGCGCAACGACGTGGTCGGCGCGCTGAAGGAGCTGCACGTGCCGCTGGTGCGCTGGCCCGGCGGCTGCTTCGCCGACGAGTACCACTGGAAGGACGGCATCGGCCCGCGCGACAAGCGCCCCGTCAAGGTCAATACCAACTGGGGCGGCGTGGAAGAGAACAACGCCGTCGGCACGCACGAGTTCTTCGACCTGGCCGAGTTGCTGGGCGCCGAGGTCTACGTCAACGGCAACCTGGGCACGGGCAGCAACCAGGAGATGTCGGAATGGGTCGAGTACATGACCTCCGATTCGAAGTCCACCCTGGCGGAGCTGCGTCGCAAGAATGGCCGCGACAAGCCCTGGAAGCTGGACTACTTCGCGATCGGTAACGAGGCCTGGGGCTGCGGCGGCAACATGACGCCGGAACACTACGCCAACCTGTACAAGAACGCGGCCGCCTTCGTGCGCACGCCACCGAACGCCAAACCGAAGTTCGTCGCCAGCGGCGGCCATGACAACGACATGCGCTGGACCGACGTGCTGTCCAAGCAGATCAAGCACAATATCGACGGCATCAGCTTCCACTACTACACGATCCCGACCGGCAAGTGGGAAGTGAAAGGCGCCGCCACCGGCTTCAAGGAAGACCAGTGGGCCAGCACGATGAAGAACACGCTGGCGATGGACAAGCTGATACGCCAGAACACGGCCCTGATGGACAAGAACGACCCGCAGAAGAAGATCGGCCTGTACGTCGACGAATGGGGCACCTGGTACGACGTGGAGCCGGGCACCAACGCCGGCTTCCTGTACCAGCAGAACAGCCTGCGCGACGCCGTCGTCGCCGCGCTGAACTTCAACATCTTCCATGCCCATGCCGATCGCGTGCGGATGACGAACATCGCGCAGATGGTCAACGTGCTGCAGGCGATGATCCTGACCGACAAGAACCGCATGGTGCTGACGCCGACCTATCACGCGTTCCGCATGTACGTGCCGTTCCAGGACGCGACCGCGCTGCCGGTGGCGATCAAGAACAACGGCAAGTACAGCGTGGGCAACGTGGCGGTGCCGCAGGTCAGCGCCTCGGCCGCGCGCGGCAAGGACGGCAAGGTCTACCTGGCGCTCGTCAACACCAACCCGAACAAGGCGGTGGATGTCACCGTCAACGTCGCGGGTGCCGGCGCGGGCAAGGCCGTCGGCCAGGTGCTGACGGCGGCCGCGATGGATGCGCACAACACGTTCGCCACGCCCGATGCGGTAAAACCGGCGCCGTTCGCGGCCCAGGCCAGCGGGGGCAAGCTGACCGTCCAGCTGCCGGCGAAATCCGTCGTCGTCACGTCCGTGGAGTAAGCCATGCAGACCTCTATCCTCTTCAAGGCCCTGGCAGTGGCAGGCGCGGTTTCGCTGGCGGCATGCGGCGGCGGCGGTGACGAACCGGCCGGCGCGACGACCGCGGCGTCGGTCACGACTTCCGGCACCAAGAGCGGTGGCTTGTCCACCACCGCGCAGCGCCTGTCGGTGGGGTTCACCGAAGCGGGCGTGCACGATCCTTCGGTGATACGCGCCAATAACCAGTATTACGTGTTCGGCTCGCACCTGGCGGCGGCGAAGACACCGGACCTGATGAACTGGACCAAGATCGCCGACGGTGTCAACGCGGCCAATCCGCTGATCCCGAACGTGGCGGGCCAGCTGGCCGAGACGTTCGCCTGGGCGCAAACGTCCACGCTGTGGGCGCCGGACGTGATCCGCCTGGACGACGGCAAATACTATATGTACTACAACGCCTGCAAGGGCGACTCGCCCCGTTCGGCGCTGGGGATCGCGGTGGCCGACCATATCGAGGGTCCGTACGTCGACAAGGGCATCATCCTGAAGTCCGGCATGTGGGGCCAGGCCAGCCATGACGGCACGATCTACGACGCGACGAAGCACCCGAACACGGTCGATCCGAACGTGTTCCGCGACCAGAAGGGCAAGCTGTGGATGATCTACGGCTCCTATTCGGGCGGCATCTTCATCCTGCAGCTGGACCCGGCCAACGGCATGCCGCTGCCGGGCCAGGGCTACGGCAAGCACCTCCTGGGCGGCAACCACTCGCGCATCGAAGGCGCCTACGTGCTGTACAGCCCGCAGTCGAAGTACTACTACATGTTCACGTCGTTCGGCGGTCTCGATTCCTTCGGCGCCTACAATATGCGCGTGGCGCGCTCGCGCAATCCGGACGGTCCGTACTTGGACGGCAAGGGCACCGACATGGCGACCGTCAAGTCCGACCCGAGCAAGCCGCTGTTCGACGACGCCAGCATCGCGCCGCATGGACAGAAGCTGTTCGGCAACCACCAGTTCGCGCTGGCTTCCGGCGAGACCGGCACGCCGCTGGGCTACGTGTCGGCGGGCCACAACAGCGCGTTCTACGACGCCGCGACCAAGCAGCACTTCCTCGTGTTCCACACGCGCTTCCCGAACATGGGCGAGATGCACGAGCTGCGCGTACACCAGATGTTCATCAACGAGGATGGCTGGCCGGTGGTGGCGCCGCTGCGCTACGTCCCGCTCAGCAAGGGCAAGGAGGTGCCGGTCTCGGTCAGCGCGACGGCGGCGGCGGGCACCTACAAGTTCGTCAACCACAACAAGGAGATCACGGCCCATGTGGTGCCGTCGCAGGTCGTCAGGCTGGGCAAGGACGGCAAGGTGACGGGTGCCGTCAAGGGCACGTGGGCGCACCGGGGCGAGAACAACGTCGCGCTGACCCTGGACGGCTCGACCAGGCAGTATCGCGGCGTGCTGTCGCGCCAGTGGAACAGCAACGCGAATGCGTTCACGGTGACGTTCTCGGTGCAGAATGCCGAAGGCGTCTCGCTGTGGGGCGTCCGTACCGGCAATTGAAGAAGGATGAGAATGAACAGTACCAAGGCAATGGCCCTTCTTGCCGCCTGCCTGGCGGGCGGGATTACATTCACCTGCGCCGCGCAGGCGGCCCAGGTGGAGGTGCATGACCCCGTGATGGCGCAGGACGGCGCCCGCTATTACGTCTTCAGCACGGGGCCGGGCATCACGTTCTACAGCTCGGCCGACATGAAGGACTGGGTGCCGGAAGGGCGTGTGTTCGCGGGCGAGCCCGCGTGGGCGAAACGCGTGGCGCCGCAGTTCGACGGCCACGTGTGGGCGCCGGACGTGGTGCGCCATGACGGCAAGTTCTTGCTGTACTACTCGGTATCGAGCTTCGGCAAGAACACCTCCGGTATCGGCGTCACGGTCAACAAGACGCTCGATCCCCGTTCGCCCGACTACAGGTGGGAGGACCAGGGGATGGTGCTGCGGTCGCTGCCGAACCGGGACGAATGGAACGCGATCGACCCGGCCGTCATCGCCGACAAGGCGGGCAACGGCTGGATGGCGTTCGGCTCGTTCTGGGGCGGGCTGAAGCTGGTCAGGCTCGATGCCAGCTGGACCCGGCCGGCCGAACCGCAGCAGTGGCACACGATCGCCACGCGCGCGCCGACGCTCACGCCGGCCGGCGAGGCGGCACCGCAGGAGGTCGAGGCGCCGTTCATCTTCAAGAAGGGCGACTGGTACTACCTGTTCGCCTCCTGGGGCCTGTGCTGCCAGAAGGAGAAGAGCACCTACCACGTCGTCGTGGGCCGAGCGCGCGACGTCACCGGGCCGTACCTGGACAAGGATGGCAAGGACATGGCGAAGGGTGGCGGCACGCTGGTCGTGAAGGGCAACCGCAACTGGATCGGCGTGGGCCACAACAGTGCCTACACGTTCGACGGCCGTGACGTGCTGGTGCTGCACGCCTACGAAACGGCCGACCGCTACCAGCAGAAGCTGAAAGTCCTCGATATCGGATGGGACAGCGCCGGCTGGCCGACGGTGGACCCGGCGCAGCTGGACAGCTACCAGAGCCGGCTGCTGCCGGCGCGCTAGTGCCGAGCTTGTGTCCCACCACGGGGTCAGTCACCAGACTGGGACACGGGCTGAGCCATACAGATGGTCGAGGTCGTGTCTCGCTTGGGACTGGCCCCGAGTGGGGCCCCAAGGTGGGGCACGAACTAAACCAATGCAACGGCCGGGCTCGTGTCCCGTTTCGGTGACTGACACCGAGGTGGGACACGGGCCCGGCAGTTATCCAGGATGATCCATGAAGCTGTTTTCCTGTCTTGGCGCCGGTGTCGCGCTCTCGCTGGCGCTGTCCGCCTCCGCCGCCGAACTGTTCCCGCTGCGCGACGTGCGCCTCACTGACGGTCCGTTCCTGCAGGCGCAGCAGACCGACCTGCGCTACCTGCTGGCGCTGGACGCCGAGCGCCTGCTGGCGCCGTTTCGCCGCGAGGCGGGGCTGGCGCTGGTCAAGCCCAGCTACGGCAACTGGGAGTCGTCCGGGCTGGACGGGCACATGGGCGGGCATTACCTGTCCGCGCTGGCGCTGATGGCCGCATCCACCGGCGACGCGCGCGTGCGCGAACGACTCGACTACTTCGTTGCGGAGCTGAAGAAATGCCAGGCGGCCGACGGCTACCTGGGCGGCATTCCCGGCGGGCGCGCCGCCTGGGGCGAGATCGCGCAAGGCAAGCTCCATGCGGACAACTTCAGCGTCAACGGCAAGTGGGTGCCATGGTATAACCTGCACAAGACCTTTGCCGGCCTGCGCGATGCGTGGCAATACGCCGGCAACGAGGACGCGCGCGCCATGCTGGTCAAGCTGTCCGACTGGGCACTGGCGCTGACGGCGCGCCTGTCCGACGAGCAGATGCAAGCGATGCTCAGAAGCGAGCATGGCGGCATGAACGAGGTGCTGGCGGACGTGGCCAGGCTCACCGGCGACATCAAGTACCTGCACCTGGCGCGCCGCTTCTCGCACCAGGCCATCCTGCAACCGCTGGCAGCCGGCGAGGACCGCCTGACCGGCTTGCATGCCAATACCCAGATCCCGAAGGTGATCGGCTTCGAGCGCATCGGCCAGGCCACCGGCGAGCCGCAGTGGGATGCGGCCGCGCGCACATTCTGGCAAACGGTGGTGGAGAAGCGCTCCGTCGCCATCGGCGGCAACAGCGTCAAGGAGCACTTCCACGACAGCGCCAGCTTCGCGCCGATGGTCGACGAGGTGGAAGGGCCCGAGACCTGCAATACCTACAATATGCTGAAGCTGACGGCCCTGCTGTTCGAACGGCGGCCGTCGCGGCGCTACGGCGACTATTATGAACGCGCGCTGTACAACCATATCCTGGCCTCGCAGCGGCCCGGGTCGGGCGGTTTCGTGTACTTCACGCCGATGCGGCCGAATCACTACCGCGTGTATTCGCAGGTGGACGAAGGCATGTGGTGCTGCGTGGGCTCCGGCATCGAGAGCCACGCCAGGCACGGTGAATTCATCTACGCCCACGACGGCGACGACCTGTACGTCAACCTGTACATCCCGTCCACGCTGGACTGGCGCGCCAAGGGCGTGCGCATCGAGCAAAGCACGCAATTCCCCGACCGGGCCAGCAGCCGCCTGACGGTGCGCGGCAACGCCACACTGAATTTGAAGCTGCGTTACCCCGGCTGGGTCAAGCCGGGCGCGCTGCGCCTCAAGGTCAACGGCAAGCCAGTCAAGGCCGTGGCCGGCGAAGACGGCTACGTGCGCATCGCGCGCGCCTGGCGCGACGGCGACACGGTAGACGTGGCCTTGCCGATGACGACGCGCCTGGAACAGCTGCCAGACCGTTCGAACCACTACGCCGTGCTGCATGGCCCCATCGTGCTGGCGGCGAAGACGGCACCGTTCGCGCACGAAACGCTGAACGTGTTCGCGGACGGCTCGCGCATGGGCCATATCGCCCAGGGGCCGACCTGTCCGCAGGAGGCTGCGCCGTTGTTCGTCAGCGACACCAGGGACTTCCTGCACCGCTTCAAGCCCGTGCCAGGGCAGCCGTTGACCTTCACGGCGCCGGGCCTGATCCAGGGCCCCAACGCGGCCGGCCTGCGCCTGATCCCGTTCTTCCGCCTGCACGACGCGCGCTATATGTTGTATTGGCAGCACAGCACCCCGGCCGGCGCGGCCGAGCTGCGCGCGCGCACGGCGCAGGGCGAGGCCGAGCGCATCGCGCTGGCCCGGCGCACGATCGACCAGGTGGCACCGGGCGAACAGCAGCCGGAATCGGACCATGGCTTCCAGGGCGAAGGCGCGGACGCGGGCATCAACGGCGGCCGGCACTGGCGCCATGCCAGCGGATGGTTCAGCTACCGCCTGAACGACAAGGCCGGCGAGGGCAGGGTGCTGCGGCTGACGTTTGCCGCCGCGGATGCCGGCCGCCGCTTCGACGTCCTGGTCGACGACCAGCTGCTCCGCACCATCACGCTGGGCCCGAACGAGCGCGAGTTCTACGACGTCGAGATCGACTTGCCAGCCCGCACGACTCACGACGGATCGCTGAGCGTCAAGTTTGCCGCCCATCCGGGTTCGCTGGCCGGGGGCCTGTACGGCCTCAAGCTGCTGCGCGGCGAGTGATAACAAAAAAGATATCGCGGGAGACAAAAAATGTATTGGATCGACATGAACGTTTCTCCTACTATAGATTCATAAAAAGACAATCCAGGAGACCCTCATGAATACCTTCCGCAGGAACCTCATCGCCGCCGCCATCGCCCTGGCCGGCAGCTCCGCCGCCTTCAACGCGCTCGCCGCGAAACCGCTGGTCATGGGCTTCTCCCAGGTCGGCGCAGAAAGCGAGTGGCGCACCGCCAACACCGTCTCCATCAAGGATGCGGCGAAGAAGGCCGGCGTCAACCTGAAGTTCGCCGACGCCCAGCAGCGCCAGGAAAACCAGGTCAAGGCGATCCGCTCGTTCATCGCCCAGCGCGTGGACGTGATCGCGTTTTCGCCGGTCGTCGAATCGGGCTGGGACACGGTGCTGCGCGAGGCGAAAGCCGCCAAGATCCCCGTGATCCTGACCGACCGCGACGTCAACGTAACGGACCGCTCGCTGGTGGTGACGATGATCGGCTCCGACTTCGTCGAGGAAGGCCGCCGCGCCGCCCGCTGGCTGGTGGACTACGCCAAGAAGAACCCCGGCAAGAACCTCAACATCGTCGAGCTGCAGGGTACCGTGGGTTCCGCGCCCGCCATCGACCGCAAGGCCGGCTTCGAGGAGATCATCAAGGGCAATCCGCAGCTGAAGATCATCCGCACCCAGACGGGCGAATTCACCCGTGCCAAAGGCAAGGAGGTGATGGAAGCCTTCCTCAAGGCGGACGGCAAGAACATCAACGTGCTGTATGCGCACAACGACGACATGGCCATCGGCGCCATCCAGGCCATCGAGGAAGCCGGCATGAAGCCTGGCAAGGACATCGTCATCGTCTCGATCGACGGCGTCAAGGGCGCCTTCGAGGCCATGATGCAGGGTAAGCTGAACGTGACCGTCGAATGCAGCCCGCTGCTGGGGCCTCAGCTGATGCAGGTGGCGAAGGATGTCGTCGCCGGCAAGCCGGTACCGAAGCGCATCGTGACCCAGGAGAGCGTGTTCCCGGCCGAAGTGGCGGCCAAGGAATTCCCGAACCGTAAATACTGATGGCCATCGAAGCAAAGGCCGGCCCGGCGCGGCCGGTGCTGGAACTGGCCGGCATCCACAAGGCCTTTCCCGGCGTGAAGGCGCTGTCCGACGCCGGCCTGCGCCTGTATCCGGGCGAGGTACACACGCTGATGGGCCAGAACGGCGCCGGCAAGTCCACCCTGATCAAGGTGCTGACGGGCGTCTATACGCCGGACGCCGGCACCATCCTGCTGGACGGGCGCCCTGTCAGTCCCCGTTCCACCCTGGAGGCGCAGCAGCTGGGCATCAGCACGGTCTACCAGGAAGTCAATCTGTGCCCGAACCTGTCGGTCGCGGAAAACATCTTCATCGGCCGCTATCCGAAAACGCTGTTCGGCATCGACTGGGCCGCCATGCGGCGCAATGCGCAGGCGCTGTTGCGCCAGCTGGAGGTCGACATCGACGTGACGGCGCCGCTGTCGCGCTATCCGCTGGCGATCCAGCAGATGGTGGCGATCTCGCGCGCGCTCGACATCTCGGCCAAGGTGCTGATCCTGGACGAGCCCACGTCCAGCCTGGACGAGCCGGAAGTGCAGCTGCTGTTCCGCGTGCTGCGCCGCCTGCGCGAGCAGGGCATGGCAATCCTGTTCGTCACCCATTTCCTCGACCAGACCTACGCGATCTCGGACCGCATCACCGTGATGCGCAACGGCGAACGCGAAGGCGAGTACCCCTGCAGCGAATTGAGCCGCCTGGCGCTCGTCAACAAGATGGTGGGGGCACCGGCCGCGCCGGAGCCGGCGGAGGCCATGCAGCACGCCGAGGCCGTGGCGCATGGCGAGGTGCTGCTGGCCACGCGCGACCTGGCGCGCAAGGGCGTGCTGGCCCCGGTGGACGTGACGATCCACCAGGGCGAGGTCCTCGGTCTGGCCGGCCTGCTGGGCTCCGGCCGCACCGAGCTGGCGCGCCTGCTGTTCGGCGCCGACAAGGCCGACGGCGGCACGATCGCCATCGGCGGGCGCGAACGCACGTTCACCACCCCGCGCGACGCCATCGCGGCCGGCATCGGCTTCTGTTCGGAAGACCGCAAGCACGAGGGCGCGATCCTGGCGCTGTCCGTGCGCGAGAACCTGATCCTGGCGCTGCAGGCCAAGGCCGGCATGCTGCGCGCCATCCCCCTGAAACGCCAGCAGCAGCTGGCCACCGACTACGTCAAATGGCTGGGCATCAAGACGGCCAGCATCGAAACCCCGATCGGCACGCTGTCCGGCGGCAACCAGCAGAAGGTGCTGCTGGCGCGCTGGCTGGCCACCGACCCGCGCCTGCTGATCCTGGACGAACCGACGCGCGGCATCGACGTGCGCGCCAAGCAGGAAATCATGGATTACGTAACGAAGCTGTGCCGCAAGGGCCTGTCGATCCTGTTCATCTCGTCGGAGCTGCCCGAGGTGCTGCGCTGCAGCGACCGCATGGTCGTCATGCGCGACCGCAAGGCCTGCGGCGAGTACCGCCGCGGCGAGCTCGATGAACAGTCCGTACTGACGGTGATCGCGGGAGAGCAGGCATGAGCGCCGCCCCACTGCAAGCACCGGCTCCGCAACCGGCGGCCGGCACGCCACCCGCGCGCGGCCCGGGGCTGCTCGCGCATCCGCTGGCCAAGCCGCTGCTGGCCCTCGCCGCGCTGCTGGTGCTGGACCTGATCTTCATCCCCGGCTTCTTCCACCTGCAGATCCGCGACGGCCACCTGTACGGGCCCCTGATCGACATCGTCAACCGCGCGGCGCCGCTGATGCTGGCCGCGTTGGGCATGACCCTGGTGATCGCCACGCGCGGCATCGACATCTCGGTGGGCGCGGTCGTTGCGCTGTCCGGCACGGTCGCCGCGATGCTGATCGGCGGCACGATGGTCGTCAATGATGGCGTGCCCGAGTACGTGGCCAATACGCCGATGGCGCTGGCCCTGGCCGCGGCCCTGGGCGCGGCCATCCTGTGCGGCGCCTGGAACGGCCTGCTGGTGGCCGGCCTGAAGCTGCAGCCCATCGTCGCCACCTTGATCCTGATGGTGGCAGGCCGCGGCCTGGCGCAGCTGCTGACGGACGGCCAGATCGTCACCGTCTACTACAAGCCGTTCTTCTTCCTGGGCAGCGGCTACCTGCTGGGGATTCCATTCGCGCTCTGGCTGGTCGCGGCCGTCTTGCTGGTGGTCGGCCTGCTGTTGAAGAAGACGGCGCTTGGCCTGTTCATCCAGGCGGTCGGCATCAATCCCGTGGCCGCGCGCCTGGCCGGCCTGCGCACGGCCACGCTGATTTTTGCCGTCTACGTGTTCTGCTCCGCCTGCGCCGGCCTGGCCGGCCTGATGATCGCGTCCAACATCAAGAGCGCGGACGCCAACAACGCCGGCCTGCTGCTGGAACTGGACGCCATCCTCGCCGTCACCCTCGGCGGCACCTCGCTGGCGGGCGGCAAGTTCAGCCTGGCCGGCAGCATGATCGGCGCGCTGATCATCCAGACCCTGACCTACACGATCTATTCGCTGGGTGTGCCGCCGGAAGTGAACATGGTCGTCAAGTCGATCGTCGTCTTCGCCGTCTGCCTGTCGCAGTCGGCCGGCTTCAAGAATCTGTGGAAGGGCCGCGCATGAGCGCCGTTTTGAACAGTGCGCGCGGCGTGGCCGGCGCGCCGTACTTCACCTCCGTCGTCACCGTCGTGCTGCTGGCCGTGCTGCTGCTGGCGGGCGGCGCCGCCTATCCCGGTTTCCTGTCCTGGCAGGTCATGCTGAACCTGTTGATCGACAACGCCTTCCTGCTGGTGCTGGCGATCGGGATGGGCCTCGTCATCCTGTCCGGCGGGATCGACCTGTCGGTCGGTTCCGTGCTGGCGCTGACCACGATGGTGGCGGCCTGGCTGCTCAACACGGCGCACTGGCCGCCGGCCGTCGTCATCGTCGCCGTGCTGGCCATGGGCGCGCTGTTCGGTGCCGCCCAGGGTGCGATCATCCACTACTTCCAGCTGCAGCCCTTCATCGTCACCCTGGCCGGCATGTTCCTGGCGCGCGGCCTGTGCTACCTGATCAGCATCGAGTCGATCACCATCGACGACCCGCTGTTCGTGGCCGTGTCACAGGTGCAGGTGCCCGTGCTGGGCGGCTTCCTGTCGGTCGGCGCGCTGGTGGCGCTGGCGCTGCTGGCCGCCACCATCTGGGTGTCACGCCGCACCGCCTTCGGCCGCGCGGTCTACGCCATCGGCGGCAACGAGCAGTCGGCACTGATGATGGGCCTGGCAGTCGGCCGCACCCGCATGCTGGTGTATTCGTTCAGCGGCTTGTGCGCGTCGCTGGGCGGCGTGCTGTTCGCGTTCTACATGCTGTCCGGCTATGGCCAGCATGCGCAGGGCACCGAGCTCGATGCGATCGCGGCGGTCGTGATCGGCGGTACCCTGCTGTCCGGCGGCTACGGCTACGTGGCCGGCGCCCTGTCCGGCGTGCTGGTGCTGGGCACCATCCAGACCCTGATCGCGTTCGACGGCACCTTGTCGTCCTGGTGGACCAAGATCGTCATCGGCGCGCTGCTGTTCCTGTTCTGCGTCGTACAGCGCCTGCTGTCGGCGCGCGTTCCAAGCTAGGAGATTTCATGTTTCGCAAGACTCTCGTCGCGGCCGCGCTGGCGGCCGCGGCGCTGACGGCGCACGCCGTCGTACAAGCAGCCAATCCGCTGTTCCCGAACATCTACACGGCCGACCCGGCCGCGCTGGTCGACAACGGCCGCGTCTACCTGTACGTCGGCAAGGACGACGCACCGGCGGACGGCAAGGACTACCTGATGAAGGAGTGGCGCGTGTATTCGACGTGCGACATGAGGAACTGGCAGGAACACGGCGCGCCGTTGTCCGTCAAGACCTTCGGCTGGGCGCGCGCGGATGCGTGGGCGTCCGACATCGCCAAGCGCAACGGCAAATACTACTTCTATGCCACCGTCGATCACGCCACCAACCCCGGCAAGGCCATCGGCGTGGCGGTGGCGGACAGCCCGACCGGCCCATTCAAGGACGCGCGCGGCACGGCACTCGTGACCAACGACATGACGAAGGAATCGGATATTCCCTGGGACGACATCGACCCGACCGTCTTCATCGACGACGACGGCCAGGCCTACCTGTACTGGGGCAACCGCGTGCTGAAGTGGGCCAAGCTGAAGCCGAACATGATCGAGCTCGATGGCCCGATCCACACCCAGGGCATCGACAACTTCACGGAAGCGGCCTACCTGCACAAGCACAAGGGCACCTACTACCTGAGCTACTCGCGCGAGTTCCCGGAGCACACCGCCTACGCCACCGGTCCCAGCGCCACCGGACCGTGGACCTATCGTGGCGTCATCATGGAGAAGAACGCGGTTGTGAAGACGATCCACCACGCCATCGTCGACTTCAACGGCAAGTCCTACATCTTCTACCACAACGACAAGCTGCCAGGCGGCGGCGAGTGGCGCCGCTCCGCGGCGGTGGAGGAGCTGCGCTACAACGCCGACGGCACCATCGCCTTCGTGCCGCAAACGGCGGCGGGACCCGCCGCCAACCCCAGCCCGAACTGCCGCTGACCCGGCCCGTTTCACCCTGCCGGCCGGCGGGAAGCCCGCAACGGCGGGCCTCCTGCCGGCGCAACACGGCAATGATATGATTTGCCGATGGATACACTCAACCCGAACTGGTTCCTGCGCGCGCGCCTCAAGACACGCCAACTGCTGCTCCTGATCGCGCTGGACGAACAGCGCAACATCCACCGCGCCGCCGAGGTGCTGCACATGACGCAACCGGCCGCGTCGAAGCAGATCAAGGACCTGGAAGAGATGCTGGACGTGAAGCTGTTCGAGCGCCTGCCGCGCGGCATGGAGCCGACCCTGTATGGCGAGACGATGATCCGGCATGCGCGCATGGCGCTGACCAGCCTGTCGCTGGCGCATGACGACGTGCTGGCACTGAAGTCGGGCCTGGTCGGCCAGGTCGAGGTGGGCGTCATCATGACACCGGCCATGTCGCTGCTGCCGAAGGCGATCGCCCGCATCAAGCAGCAGGCGCCGCTGCTGCGCATCGGCGTGCACCAGGAGTCGTCCAACACGCTGCTGGACATGCTGGAGCGCGGCTCCCTGGACTTCATGATCGGCCGCATCCTGGAGCGCGACAACAGCTCGCACCTGATCTACGAGGAGCTGACCGAGGAGCCCGCGTGCGCGGTGGCGCGGCCGGGCCACCCGCTGCTGTCGGTCGAGGCGCCGCAGCTGAAGGACCTGGCCAGGCACGGCTGGATCCTGCCGCCACAGGGCAGCATCCTGCGCCACCGTTGCGACATGATGTTCCGCCGGGCCGGCCTGGAGCCGCCCGCCAACGTGGTCGACACCACGGCGCTGCTCCTGATCACGGCGCTGCTGCAGCAGACCGACATGCTGCACGTGATGCCGATCGACGTGGCGCGCTACTACGAATCGCTCAACGTGCTGGCGATCCTGCCGATCGAGCTGCCGTTCAAGATGGACGCCTTCGGCATCATCCGCCAGCATGACCATTTGCTGTCGCCGGGCGCCAATCTGCTGCTGGGCGCGGTGCGCGCCGCCGCCAAGGAAGTCTACTGAAGTCTACCGACCGACGCTCAAGGAAAGGGCCCCGATGCCGATCGTGTTCTCCAGCCTGAACCATCCGCAGCGCGTGGCGCTGGCCGCCGAACTGCATTCGCGTCCGTTCCTGAAGCTGCGCGCGCCGGAGCGCATTTCCCACATCGCCGTGTTCGGCCATGGCCGCAACCATAATGCCGAGGCCCAGCACGAACTGCTGGCGGCGCTGTGCCGCCATTTCGGGGTGACCGGGCCGGCGGGCGCGGCCAGCCACTTCCAGCACGACTTCGGCCGCTTCCGGCTGAAATGGGAGCTGCATTCGGAATTCGCCACCTACACGTTCGCCGAGCGCGCCGAGGCGGCGGACTTCGAGCGCATGCCGATCGGCCACGTGCCGCAGGAGTGGCTGCTGGCCCTGCAGGGGCGCGTGCTGGTGGCCGCCCATGTCGTCCTGCGCAAGGGCGGCGTGGCCGAGCATGCGCCGGTGCACGAGCTGTTCGAGGGCGCTTCGCTGGCCGCCAGCCGCGTGATGCAGGGCGCCGAGCTGTGCTCCGATTTCGCGATCCAGGCCGACGGCTTCTCGCGCTTCGTCGTCAACGACGTCGACATGCGCGAGCAGCAGGCCGGCCGGCTGGTGCAGCGGGTGCTGGAGATCGAGACCTACCGCATGATGGCCTTGTACGGCCTGCCAGCGGCGCAGCGCGCCGTGCCCGAACTGAACGCCGTCGAGAAGGAGCTGGCCGAGGCGACGGCCGCGCTGGTGCGTTCGGACGGCACCACGGAGCAGGCGCTGCTGCAGCGCATCACGCACCTGGCCGCGCGCATCGAAAACCTGTCGCTGCAGAACAGCTACCGCTTCGCCGCGTCGAAGGCTTACTTCCGCCTGGTCAATGCGCGCATCGACGAGCTGCGCGAGCACCGCATCGAAGGAGTGCCGACGGTGGCCGAGTTCATGGAGCGGCGCCTGGCACCGGCGATGAGCACTTGCGAGGCGGTGGCGGCGCGGCAGGATGCGCTGGCGCGCCGCATCGCCAACAGCAACGACCTGCTGCGCACGCGCGTGGGCATCGTGCAGGAGACCCAGAACCGCCAGATCCTGCAGTCCCTGAATGCTCGTGCGGCGCAGCAGCTGCGTCTGCAGCAGGCGGTGGAAGGCCTGTCGGTGGCGGCGATCTCGTACTACGTGGTGGGGCTCCTGGGCTATACCGTGAAGGGCGCCAAGGGCCTGGGCTGGCCGGTCAATCCGGACGCCGTGATCGGCGCCGCGGTGCCGCTGGTGGCCGCGGCGGTCTGGCTCGCGCTGCGCAGTATGCACCGCCGCCTGCACCGTGCGCACGGGTGAATCAGGCGGCGTGCCTGGCATCGTGCATAATGCCGCGTCTGCGGAATATAAACGGGTCAAGATGAAGAGTTTGAGCATGCTGGCGGCCGCCCTCGGCCTGGCCGGCCTGTTGTGCGGCTGCGCCACGCCCAATGGCGGCGGGAGTGACCAGGCGGTCGGCACGCTGCGCTTTATCGGCGAACAGCGCATCGCCTACAAGCTGCCGTTCGAAGGCACCAGCGTGGGTGGCCTGTCCGGCATCGATTACGATCCCGTGCGCGACCAGTGGTTCATCGTCAGCGACGACCGCTCGAACCTGCAGCCGGCGCGCTTCTACACGGCGCGCCTGGCGGTGAACGCCAGCACACTGGGCCCGGTGCAGCTGACCGGCGTGCGCGTGCTGCGCCAGGCCGACGGCAGCCCGCATCCGGACGTCGGCCATTTCGCCACCGATGGCGGCATCGTGCTGGACCTGGAATCGATTCGCGTCGACCCGCGTGACGGCACCATCTGGTATACCAGCGAAGGCGACGGCCGCTTCGGCCTCGATCCGCTGGTGCGCCACGCGCGCGCCGACGGCAGCCTGCTGGGCGAGCTGCCGCTGCCGCCGTTGCTGCGTATCTCGCGCGACGGCAAGACCGGCGCACGCAATAACCTGAACCTGGAAAGCCTGTCGTTCACGCCCGATGGCGACAGCCTGTGGATCGCGCTGGAAGCGCCGCTGCACCAGGACGGGCCGGTGCCGACGGTGGGCGCGGGCGCGCTGTGCCGCATCACGCAACTGGACCGCAGCGGCAAGGTGCTGCGCCAGATCGCTTATCCGGCCGATCCGATTCCGGCCGCGCCGGGGCCGGGCAAGGCGGCGGAGACCGGCATCGCCGAGGTGCTGGCCGCCGGCGCCGACACGCTCCTGGTGCTGGAACGCGCCGCGGTGCAGGGCGCGGATGGCGTTTTCCGCAACCATATCCGGCTCTACGAGACCATTGTCACGGGCGCCACCGACGTGGCCGCGCTGCCGGCGCTGGCCGGCGCCGTGCTGCGGCCGGCGCGCAAGCGCCTGGTGCTGGATCTCGATACGCTGGTGTTGCCCCGCGTCGACAATATCGAAGGCCTGTCCTGGGGGCCGCGTCTGGCCAACGGCCACGCGTCGCTGGTGCTGGTCTCGGACGACAATTTCAGCGCCACCCAGGTCACGCAGCTGCTGCTGTTCGAGGTGCTGCCCCGCTAAGCAGGGCGCCAGCGCCGCGCCTGGCGCGGTAAGCTGTCCGGGTCTGCTAGCGAGGTGGCACCCGATGAGCACTACCGATTTCAGCCAACTGATCCTCGATGAAACGCCGGACGCGCTGATCGTCACGGCGCCGGACGGGGTCGTGCTGCACTGGACGCGCGGCGCCGAGGCGGTGTTCGGCTATACGGCGGCGGAGGCGCTGGGCGCCACGCTGGCGCAGCTGATCGTACCGCCCGGGATGCTGGAGGCGGAGCTGGCCATCCTGCGCGCGACCCTGGAGCAGGGCGCGGCCAACTACGAATCGATGCGCCGCGCCAAGAACGGCGCGCTGCTGTACATCGACAGCTCCAGCAAGGCCATTGCCGATGCCGATGGCGTCGTGCGTTACGTCCTGTGGAGCAAGAAGGACGTGACGGGACTGAAGGTGGCGCGCGACGGCGCGATGGCGGCCGCACGCTTCGGCGCCTTGGTCGAGCTGCTGCCCGACGCGATCGTGATGGCCAATGCGGCCGGGCGCATCGTGCTGGCCAACCGCCAGGCCGAGGACTTGTTCGGCTATCCGCACGGCGCGCTGCGCGGGCAACCGCTGGAACTGTTGATGCCGGAGCGCTACCGCGGCCCGCAACGTCGCGCAGCGCGTGGCCTATGCCCTGGAACCGAAGGTGCGGCCGATGGGCTTCGGCCGCGAACTGTATGGCCTGCGCGCGAACGGCGCCGAGTTTCCGGTCGAGATCAGCCTGTCGCCGGTGCCGGTCGAGGACGAGGTACTGGTGATGAGCGCGATCCGCGACATCGGCGAGCGCAAGCGCATCGAGCTGGCGCTGCAGGAGAAGAACGCCGAGCTGGCGGCCGCCAGCCTGGCCAAGGACCAGTTCCTGTCCAGCATGTCGCACGAGCTGCGCACGCCGCTGAACGCCATCATCGGTTTTACCGGCACCTTGCTGATGCAGCTGCCCGGCCCCGTCAACGACGAGCAGGCGCACCAGCTGCGCACGATCCAGTCCAGCGCGCGCCACCTGCTGTCGCTGATCAACGATATCCTCGACATCACCAAGATCGCCTCCGGCAAGGTGGACCTGAACCACGAGTCGTTCGACTGCCGCGCCCTGCTCGACAGCGTGGCCGCGATGTTCGCGCCGCTGGCCCGGCAGAAGGGGTTGGCGCTGGAGGTGCGCTTGCCGGCGCGGCCGATCGCCGTCAGCACGGACCGGCGCGCCGTGCAGCAGATCGTCATCAACCTGCTGAACAACGCCATCAAGTTCACGGAGCGGGGCAGCGTGCGGCTGGAGGCACACGTCGAGCGCGTGCCGGACGAAGCCATCGTCATCGACGTCGTCGATACCGGCATCGGCATCGCGCCGGACCAGCTGGCGCTGCTGTTCCGCCCCTTCACCCAGCTCGACCAGGGCACCACCCGCCAGTTCGAAGGCACGGGCCTGGGCTTGCACCTGAGCGAACGGCTGGCGGCACTGATCGGCGGTGGCATCAGCGTGCGCAGCGCGGTCGGGGAGGGCAGCGTCTTCACGCTGCGCGTGCCGCTGCGAGCGCCCTCGGCATAGCGCCATTGGCAGGTGGCCGCGCGCCCTGTATGCTGCGGCGGCATTGAACTCACTAAAGGAACCAGATGAAAAAACTGATCTCCAGCTGTCTGCTCGGCCTGGGCCTGACCCTGGCGCTGGCCGGCTGCAATCGCGCCGAGGCGCCGAAGCCGGCCGACGCGACCCCGGTCGCGCTGCAGAAAATCGATACCGTGCCGGGCACCGGCAAGGAAGCGCTCGCCGGCAGCACGGCCGTGGTCCATTACACGGGCTGGCTGTACGCGCCCAACGCCGACCTGCAGCACGGCGCGCAGTTCGATTCGTCGCGCGGGCGCGACCCGTTCAGCTTCCGGCTGGGCGCCGGCCAGGTCATCCAGGGTTGGGACGAAGGCGTGCAGGGCATGAAGGTGGGCGGCAAGCGCACGCTGATCGTGCCGGCGGCGATGGGTTACGGCGCCAGCGGCGCCGGACCGATTCCGCCCAACGCCAACCTGATTTTCGAGGTCGAGCTGCTCGACGTGAAGTAAGCCCCGGCGTTTTTCCTAGCGCCGCCCGGCGCAATACTCCGCCAGGAACCTGCGCTGGTCATCCGGAATCGCCGTGATCGACAGGCCCGTCAGCCATGAATCGCCGCTCAGCAGCGTGTGCACGACCACGCCGCTGGCCGTGATGGCGACCTGGCGGTGGTCGGCAAAGACGGCGAAGTGGACGTCGAGTTTCGTCCGCACGGGCAGCGCGTGCGGCATGCGGATCGCCAGGCCTTCGCAACTGGCGTTCTCGGTGCGAACGGCGTACACGACATCGGAACCGGCGACCGTGACAGCCGCTCGTACGCGCACGATGCGCCGCTCGGCCTGGCGATCGTCTCGGGATGGTTGGGGCAGGGCCATGGTGCCGTCATGGGTAGGTGGTGACAGGAGCCGATGGTAGCGTACGTTCGTCCTGGACAGTGTTGTATTGCGCTAGTGCAACTCCTCTAGATAGTGCCAACATTACCGTCATGATATCCGGCCATTATTGCGTCCATCGGAAGAATGAATTGCCGACGGTGTAGATTCCGTTCGCTGTGCGATTTGCCGACAATGGCTGCACCGTCCACCAACGAGGAGCTGCCATGAAACTGCACTACCATCCGATCTCAGGCCACGCGCATCGCGTGCACAACTTCCTGTCCATCCTGAACCTGCCGCACGAGCTGGTGCACGTGGACCTGACGCGTGCCGAGCAGAAAGGGGCGCCGTTCCTGGCGCTCAACCCGTTCGGCCAGATCCCGGTCCTGCAGGACGGCGGCCACGTGATCGCCGACTCGAACGCGATCCTGGTATATCTCGCCCGCCGCTATGCGCCGCAGTGGTTGCCGGCCACGCCGTTGCAGGAAGCGGCGGTGCAGCGCTGGCTGTCCGTGGCCGCGGGCGAGGTGGCGTTCGGCATGGCCGCCGCGCGCATCGTCCAGCTGTTCGGCCGTGGCGACGACATGGCGCCGCTGGTGGCGCGCGCCCACCGCATCCTGGCGCTGATGGAGGCGCAGCTGGAGGGGCGCGCGTGGCTGGCGCTGGAGACGCCGACGATCGCCGACATCTCGCTGTACAGCTATGCGGCCCGCGCGCCCGAAGGCAATGTCGACCTGGCGCCGTACCCGAACGTGCGCGCCTGGCTGGCGCGGGTGGAAGCGCTGCCGGGCTTCGCGCCGTTCGCCAGTACGCCCGTCGGGCTGGCGGCCTAGCCATGGACGGCACCCTGCCATCGCCGTGGCACGACGGCGAGCGCGCGCTGCAGCGCAGCGTCGGGCTGGAACAGCGCATGGACGAAGTGGGGCGCAAGGTCGTGCGACCCTACATGCCGGACCAGCACCGCGACTTCTTCGCCCAGCTGCCGTTCGTGGTGGCGGGCAGCGTGGACGCGGCCGGCGACGCCTGGGCCACGTTGCGCGCCGGCGCGCCCGGCTTCCTGGTGTCGCCCGAGCCGCGCATCCTGCGGATCGCGCTGGCGGCCGAGGCGGACGATCCGGCGCAGGCCGGCATCCGCGACGGCGCCGCCGTCGGCCTGCTGGGCATCGAGCTGCACACGCGCCGGCGCAACCGCGTCAACGGCACGCTGCGCGCGGTGGCAGGCGGCTTCGAGCTGGACGTGGCGGAATCGTTCGGCAACTGTCCCCAATATATAACGGTGCGCGATTGGGTGGCGACACCCGCCGACCCGGCACCGGCGCGGGAGCTGGGCGGGCTGGGCGCGCGCGAACGGGACCTGATCGGGGCGGCGGCCACGCTGTTCGTGGCCAGCTATGCCGACACCGCGGCGGGCCGGCGCGTGGACGTGTCGCACCGGGGCGGCGCGCCCGGCTTCGTACAGGTGGCGGCGGACGGCACGCTGACGGTGCCGGACTATCCGGGCAACCGCTTCTTCAACACCCTGGGCAACCTGCTGCTGAACGGCCGCGCGGGACTGGTCTTCGTCGACTTCGCGCGCGGCGACCTGCTGCAGCTGAGCGGCGACGCGCAAGTGATCCTGGACGATGCCGCGCTGCCGGGCGCCGAGCGGCTGTGGCGCTTCACGCCGCGGCGCATCGTCTGGCGCGGCGGGGCGCTGCCGCTGCGCTGGGTGACCCGCTGAGGCCGTGTCCCGTTTTGGTGACTGACCCCGCCGTGAGACACGGCCTCAGCTGTCGCGGGACTGGTCGGGCGCGGAGCCGGTGTAAACGCGCCTGGCCAGCGCCGCCTCGACGTCGCCGGCGGCGGCCAGCGGTTCGAGCTGGCGCATCACCAGGTGGCGCAGCATGGCCAGCATCGACAAGTCCAGCGTGGCGGGATCGCGCGGCCGGGTGTCGATGATGCACAGGCTGCCCAGCGCGTAGCCGGACGACAGGATCAGGGGCGCGCCGGCGTAGAAGCGGATGTGCGGCGGACCGTCCACCAGCGGGTTGTCGTGGAAGCGCGGGTCCGCCTTCGCATCCGGTACCACCATGATCTCGCTGCGCAGGATCGTGTGGCCGCAGAACGAGATGTCGCGGCTGGTCTGGCAGGTGCCCCCCATGCCCACGCTGGCCTTGAACCACTGGCGGTCGGCATCGAGCAGGGTGATCAGGGCGATCGGAACGCGGTACTCGCGCGCGGCGAATTCGACGATCTGGTTGAAGCGCTGTTCCGGCGGGGTGTCCAGCAACAGCAGGGTGTGCAGCGCGGCCAGGCGGGCGCCTTCGTTGTCCGGGAGCGAGGGTGTCAGCATGAAAGTCACGGGCGGCGCGCCGGCCGCGGTTGATCGTGGATGATGGTACTTTACTCCAGGCATCTCGGGCGCGCCAGCTTACACTTTTTTTGCTCCGCTCCCGTTGGATTTCTGGCAAGATGCGCCGCATGTCAACAATGCGGAGATGGGGGATGGGGAACGCCGGGGGTAACGCGCGCCGCTGGGCCAAGCGGATCGTGATCGGCTTGGCGCTGCTGCTGGCGCTGGTCTTCCTGACGGCATGGTACTTCCTGCGCGGCAGCCTGCCGCTGCTGGACGGCCGCCGCACTGTCCCTGGCCTGCACGGCGCCGTCAGCGTCACGCGCGACGCGCGCGGCGTGCCCTCGATCGCCGGCAACCACCGCGAGGACGTGGCCTATGCCACCGGCTTCGTGCACGCGCAGGACCGCTTCTTCCAGATGGACCTGCTGCGCCGGGTGGCGGCCGGCGAACTGGCGGAACTGTTCGGCCCCAAGGCGCTGCCGCTGGACCGCGCAAACCGGCTGCACCGCTTCCGCGCCCGTGCCGCCAGCGCCTTCCTGAACCTGCCGGCGCCGGAGCGCCAGCTGCTGGAGCGCTACACGGCCGGTGTCAACGACGGCCTGAATGCGCTGGGCACGCGGCCTTTCGAATACGGCCTGCTGCGCATGCAGCCGCGCGCCTGGTCGGCCCATGACACGCTGCTGGCGATCTTCGCCATGTACCTGGACCTGCAGGGCAATGCGACCGCGCGCGAGCTGTCGCGCGGTTGGCTGCGCGAGAACACCGATGCGGCGCAACTGGCGTTCCTGCTGCCGACGGCGAGCCGCTGGGATGCGCCGCTCGATGCCGCCGACATCGCCGTGGCCAAGGCGCCGCTGCCGGAACGGGCGCCGGCCTGGTGGGGGCAGGCCGCGCCGGCCGATCCGGCGCTGCTGGCGCTGGACGACATGATGTCTTCGATCGGCAGCAACAACTGGGCCGTGGCCGGTGGCCGCAGCCAGGGCGGCGGCGCCATCGTCTCGGACGACATGCACCTGGGGATCAAGCTGCCCAACACCTGGTACCGCGCGCAGTTGCAGGTCCCGGACGGCAACGGCAGCACCCGTCGCCTCGTGGGTGTCAGCCTGCCGGGCGCACCGTTCATCATCGTCGGCAGCAACGGCCACGTGGCCTGGTCGTTCACCAACAGCTATGGCGACTACCAGGACCTGGTGGCGGCGCAGCTGGACGCCGCCCATCCCGGCCAGGTCCGCCTGGACGGCCAGTGGGAGAAGATCACCGAACACGCCGAAACCATCCTGGTCAAGGATGCGCCGGCCGAGACGCTGAAGGTGCGCGACACCTCGCTGGGACCGTTGATGGAGGCGGGCGGGCGCACCTACGCGGTGCACTGGATCGCCCACGAGACGGCGCTGGTCAACGTCAATTTGCGCCGCCTGGAAGGGGCCAATACGCTGGACGAAGCGCTGGCGATTGCCGCCACCGCCGGCATCCCGGCGCAGAACTTCGTGGCCGGCGATGCCGCCGGCAATATCGGCTGGACCATCGCCGGGCCGCTGCCGCGCCGCGCCGACGCGGGCGACGCCACGGTCCCGCTGGCCGACGGCGCCGCATCCTGGCGCGGCTGGCTGACGCCACCCGAGTATCCGCGCGTGATCAATCCGCCCGGCGGCCAGCTGGTCACGGCCAACAGCCGCCAGTTGGCGGGGCCGGGCGCCGCGCTGATCGGCGACGGCGGCTTCGACCTGGGCGCGCGCACGCGCCAGGCGCGCGACGCACTGGCGGCGCTGGGGCCGCGCACGGACGAACGGGCCGTCTATGGCGTCATGCTGGACGACCGCGCGCTGTTCATGGCCGGCTGGCGCGAGCGTGCGCTCGCCGTGCTGGACCAGGCCGCGCTGGCGGGCCAGCCGAAACGGGCGGAGGCGGCACGCCTGCTGCGCGAGAACTGGAGCGGCCGCGCCAGTCCCGACTCGGCCGGCTACCGCCTCGCGCGTGGCTTCATGTGGTCGCTGTACGAGCTGCTGTATGGCGGCGCCAATGTGCGCATGCAGGAACTGGCCGGCGGCGCCGGCGCGTCGGCCGCCGAACGGCGCTGGCCGGAGGTGGTGGCGCGTCTGCTGGACGAGCAGCCGGCCGGCTGGCTGCCGCGCCAGTATGCGAGCTGGCGCGCGCTGCAGCTGGCGGCGCTGGACCGTACCGTGGCCGCGCTGGAGGCGGACGGCACGGCGCTGCGCGATGCCACCTGGGGCGCGCGCAACCGGGCCGCCATCGCCCATCCGATCGCCGGGGCCGTGCCGGCGCTGCGCCAATGGCTGAGTACTCCGGCCGATGCGCTGCCCGGGGACAACCACATGCCGCGCGTGGCCGGCCGCACCTATGGCCAGTCCGAACGCCTGACGGTCTCGCCGGGCAAGGAAGAGCGCGGCGTGTTCAATATGCCGGGTGGCCAGAGCGGTCATCCGCTGTCGCCGTTCTTCCTGGCCGGCCATGCGGACTGGGTCAACGGCACGCCCACGCCCCTGTTGCCCGGCCCTGTCGAGCACACGCTGGCTTTCATGCCGTGATCCGTGCCCCGTCCGTCGCCCAAATGGGTGCATAATTGCCAGGCATAGTCGTAACGACGGGAGAGGCAGGCATGATCAACGATTTCGCCACGGCGGCCCAGGCCACGATGTCCTATCTGCGCCACCGGTTGGGCTTCAAGCTCTGGATGGTGACGCGCACGGAGGGCGACGACTGGATCGTCCTGTTCGCGGACGACGCCGGCTACGGCATCAAGGCCGGCCAGGCGTTCCGCTGGACCGATACCATCTGCTCGCGCATGGTGCTGGGCCATGGCCCCAATATCGCGCCCGCCACCGCGGAGGTGGCGGCCTATGCGGACGCGCCGCTGGCGCGCCAGCTGGGCATCGGCGCCTACGTAGGCGTACCGCTGCACCGCACCGACGGTTCGCTGTTCGGCACCCTGGTGGGGCTGGACCCGCAACCGCGCGACAAGGAGATCCGCGAGGAGCTCGATACCGTGACCCTGCTGGCGGACCTGCTGGGGGCCGTGCTGAACGCGGAACTGAACGCCGGCGACGCCGTGCGCCAGGCCGAGCGCGTGGGCGCCGATGCCACCCGCGACGGCCTGACCGGCCTGTACAACCGCCGTGGCTGGGACATGCTGCTGCAGCGCGAGGAAGAGCGCTGCAGCCGCTACGGCCACTCGGCCTGCGTGGTGTCGATCGACCTGGACGACCTCAAGTTCATCAACGACGCCCAGGGCAGCGCCTCGGGCGACGCGCTGCTGATGCGCACGGCGCGCGCGCTGGAAGGCGTCACGCGCGGCTCGGACGTGGTGGCGCGCCTGGGCGAAGACGAATTCGGCATGCTGATGGTCGAATGCGACTACTTCGACGCCCAGGCCATGCTGCTGCGGGTGCAGGAAGCGCTGGCAGGCGCCGACGTGCGCGCCTCGCTGGGCATGGCGATGCGCAAGGCCGGCTACGACCTGGAGGAAGCCTTCGCGATGGCCGATGCGGAGATGTACCGGGCCAAGCGCAGCCGCAAGGTGCTCAATTAAAGAGGCGTGGCTGCGGCGCTGCGGGCTTGGGGTCTGTCCCTTCGGGACTGACCCCGAAGTGGTCAAGCGCTGTGGCGGCTTTCGCCAAACTTCGGGGTCAGTCCCCGTGCGGGGACAGACCCCGTAGCCTCGCGCATTCCGACACCAAACAATGCCCGCACCCCCGACACCCGCCGCGCCACCTCGAAAATCGCGAAGCTGAACGCACACGTCAGCACCACCAGGATCGCGCCCTCGGTCGCGGGTGCGATGCGCAGCGGCTTGAGCAGCATCGCCATGCCCACGATCAGGGTCTGGTGCACGATATACACGGGGAACACCGCCTCGGTCAGGTAGCGCCGCGCCGCGCCGTCGGCATTCAGGTGGCGCCGCGCGAAGCCGCACAGGGCCACGATGGCGCACCACTGGAACGGGCTGCGAACACAGGCCGCCACGATGCGCAGCGCCAGGTCGGGCTGGCCCGCATTGGGTAGCGAATACAGGCAGATCAGCAGCGCCCAGCCGGCCGCCGCGACGGCCAGCGCGGGCCAGCGCAGCCGCTCCAGCGCGGCCCAGAAGCGTGCCTGCCGCGCCAGCAGCACACCGGCCAGGAACAGCGGCAGGTAGACCGCATGGTTGTACCAGTCGTCCACCAGCGCATGGGTCTCCTCGAAATACGGTTTCAACGCGACCCGGGCCAGCGCCAGATAGGCGGCCGGCAGCACGAGCGCGCGCCAGCCCGTCAGCGCCGCGGCCAGGCGTTCGCCGGCGCGCGCCAGGCGCGCAGCGCCCGCCACGGTCGCGAGCAGTGCCAGCAAGACCGTGTAGGCCCACAGGTAGGCGACGAACCACAGGTGGTTCCAGGTGGGCAGGTCGAGGCAGTCGTCGCCGCGGCAGAAGCCGTGGTAGCCCGTCACGTACAGGCGCATGAAATCGGGGTAGCTGCCGGCATAGCCCAGTTTCTCGATGACTTCGCAGAAGGGCTGCGGCGGCACGATCACCAGCATGCCGAACAGCAGCGGCAGCAGCAGGCGCCGGCTGCGCTCGCGCAGGAAGCGGCCGTTGGCCAGCTTCGCCAGCAGGAAGCCGGAGGCTGCGCCGCTGATCAGGAACAGCAGCGACATGCGCCAGGGCGACGACAGCAGCATCAGCGGCTCGATGGCGTCGCTCGCAGCGGGACTTTTCACATGCCAGTCCCACGTCACGTAGTACATGCCCGTGTGGTACAGGATCAGCAGGAAGAATGCGGCGATGCGCAGCCAGTCGAGGAAGTACAGGCGGGAGGCGGAAGTGGTCGGCACGGCAGGGCCCGAAAGTGGTGGTCGATGGCGCCAGCATAGGCAGCCGCGTCATGCGCCGCCAGCGCGTTGGGGCTGGCCGGGGGCCGGGCGGGGCGGCCCGGCTAGTCGAGCACCTTGCCGCGCAGCGCCTTGACCTGGCCGCTGCGGGCCTTGGCGTCGAGCCGGCGCCGCTGCGAGGCGCGCGTCGGCCGGGTCGGCCGGCGCGGCGGCGGCACGTCGGCGGCGGCGTCGACCAGCGCCTGCAGCCGCCGCAGCGCGTCCTCCTTGTTCTGTTCCAGGCTGCGCGAGGCCTGCGCCTTGATGACCAGCACGCCGGCATCGGTGATGCGGCTGTCGCGCAGGGCCAGCAGGCGCGTCTTGACCGGTTCCGGCAGGCTGGAAGCGACGATGTCGAAGCGGGCGTGCACGGCGCACGACACCTTGTTGACGTTCTGGCCGCCCGGCCCCTGGGCGCGGATGGCGGTGAATTCGATGTCGGCCGGGTCGATGACGGTGCTCATGGCGGCATTGTACGCGCCGGCGCGAGCGCGGCCAGCAGGCCGGCCCGGTACTGCCGGCTCAGCGGAGCCTGCGCGCCACCCTGCAGCAGCACGCTGCCGTCGCCCTTGTCGTTGGCCGCCACGCGCTCGACGCGGTCCAGCCGCACCGCCGCGCGCCGGTGGCAGCGTTTGAAGGCCGGGCCCAGCTCGTCGAGCAGGGCGGCCAGCGTATGACGCAGCAGCGGGGCACCCTGGGCCGTGTGCAGCACGACGTAGTTGTCGGCCGTCTCCAGCCACAGGATGTCGGCGGCGCGCACGATCCGGGTCGTGCCCCGTTCGCTGACCAGCAATTGTTCCAGTCCGGCGGGCGCCGCCGCCGCGCGCTCGCGCAGGCGCTGGCGCAGGCGCGCCAGCGTGCGGCCCAGGCGCGCGCCGTCGCACGGCTTGAGCAGGTAATCGACGGCGCTGGCCTCGAACGCGGCCAGCGCGTAGCTGTCGTAGGCCGTGACGAAGACGATCAGCGGCGCCGGCCCCGGCAAGGTCGCGGCCAGCGCGGCGGCCGCCTCCAGGCCGTCCACCTCGGGCATCTGGATGTCCAGGAACACCACGTCCGGCCGGAACACCGCCGCCACGGCCAGCGCCTCGACGCCGTCGCGCGCTTCCTCGACCGCCGCGATGCCCGCTTGCGCCGCGAGCAGCTGGCGCAAGCGGGCGCGCGCCGGCCGTTCGTCGTCGACGATCAGGACGCGCATGGCAGTTCGATCCTGGCGCACACGCCGGCCGGTGCCAGCTGGGTCAAGGTCAGCGCGGCTGCCGCGCCATGCAGGGCGGCCAGCCGTTCGCGCAGGTTGGCCAACGCGATGCCGGCGCCCTCGCTCGCACCGTCGTCCAGGCGGCCGGTGTCGTCCGCCACGGCCAGCACCAGCCCGGCGCCTTCGCGCCGCACCGACACCGTGATATGGACCGTGCCGCGGCGCCGCTCCACCGTGTGGCGGAACACGTTTTCCAGCAGCGGCTGCAGGCACATGAACGGCACCGGGCAGGCGTCCAGGCCGGGCGCGACGTCCCAGGCCAGCGTGACGCGCTCCTCGTGCCGTGCCGTCATCAGCTCGCAATAGCCGTGCAGCAGGCGCAGTTCGTCGGCCAGCGCTACCTGCTGGCGCTGGCCGCCCTCCAGCGTGGCGCGCAGCATGTCGGCCAGGCGTACCAGGAGCGCGTCGGCGCGCTGCACGTCCTCGTGCATCAGCGCAGATACGGTGTTGAGGGCGTTGAACAGGAAGTGCGGCTGCATCTGCTGCGTCAGCTGGCGCAGCTGGGCTTCGCGCAGCAGATTGGCGGTGCGTTCGGCGCGCAGCCTGGCGTCGATCATGGCCTGCCAGGACAACAGGCCGAACGTGACCAGCACGAACAGCGAGAAGAACACCGTGATGCGCACGTCCTCGTAGAAGAAGGTCTGCGGCCAGGGATCGTGCGTGTATGTCTGGCCCGCCAGCGCGTAGATGCCGTGGCGGATGCCGAAGGCCAGCGGCACGAAGGCCAGCCAGAACACGAACAGCCAGGGCAGCTGCACCAGGAACCAGCGCCGCGGCTGGGCGACCAGCGCATCGTGCCGGCGCGTGTGGCGGCGCTGCGCCAGCAGCAGCACGGTCGCGACCAGCAGCGACGAGCCCTCCCACAGCACCGGTTTCCACAATTCGTGGCCGCCGTCGCGCAGGTAGTCCTGCACGGCGGTCGTCGTCATCATGAGCCAGAACAGCACCCACGCGGCGGCCAGCAGGGCGCGCAGACGGCGGGGCGGGCTGCTGGCCTGGTCCATCAGTTCTTGTGGCGGGCTTCGACCAGGTCGATCTCGCGCACCAGCTTGCGCGAGATCTCGTCGGAGATGTGCTCGTGGCGCGCCAGGTTGAAGATGGTGCGGCGCTCAGCCTGCAGGGCCGCCAGGCGCAGCGCCCGCTCCGCCCTGTCCAGCTGGCGGTAGCGCGCCGCCGCCTCGTCGTCGCCGGCACCGCTGGTGTCGAGCCGGTGCTGGTACAGCGCGATGACGCGGCCTGCCGCTTCCGGATACATGTCGCACTCGTCGCCCTTGTGCATCAGCTCCATCTGGGCGCGCTCGACGGCGGCGATGGCCGCGCTGGCGGCCTCGCGCCGGGCCAGGTCCTCTTCCTGCTGCTCGGCCGGCTCCTCCGGGAAGTGCAGGCCGCCCAGCAGGCGCGGCAGGCCGATGCTGGCCGCGACCAGCGAGATCAGGATGACGGTGCTGGCCAGGAAGATCGTCAGGTCGCGCGCCGGGAAGGGCGCGCCGTTGGACAGGGTCAGGGGCAGGGTCATCACGCCGGCCAGCGTGATGGCGCCGCGCACGCCCGCCAGCGACATCGCCAGCAGCAGCCGCAGCGGCGGCTGGCGTACCGGTTCGCCGCGCCGCGTTTTGCGGTACAGGGTGATGCGCAGCGCGGTCCAGACCCAGACGAAGCGCAACGTCATCAGGCCGAACGAGATGGCGAACGCATACAGCACCAGCCACCAGGCGTTGACGTGGCCGCTCTGGTCGAGCGAGACGCGGGCGCCTTCCATGATGTCCGGCAGCTGTTCGCCCAGCAGCACGAACATGACGCCGTTCAGCGCGAACTGCACCGTGTCCCACACGGCCGAGCGCTGGATGCGGGTATTGGCCATGACCTGGCCGGACAGCTCCACGTAGCTCATCGTGATGCCCGCCGCCACCGCGGCCAGGATGCCGGAAGCGTGCAGGTGTTCCGCGGCCAGGTAGGCGCCGAACGGCATCAAGAGGTTGACGAGGATGGGCGAACCGGCCGGCTCGCCGAAGCGGCGGAACAGCAGGCGCTGCAGCCACGTGATGGCCAGCACCGTCAGCACGCCGGCGCCGATGCCGCCGGCCACCAGCCAGACGAACGTCAGCGACGCCTGGGTCAGCGAGAAGGCGCCCGTCATCGCGGCGGCCACGGCGAAGCGGAAGCACACCAGGCCACTGGCGTCGTTCAGCAGCGACTCGCCTTCCAGGATGTGCATCAGCCGCTTCGGGATCGGCGCGCGCGAGGCGATCGACGATACCGCGACGGGGTCGGTGGGCGAGACAATGGCGGCCAGCGCAAAGGCGACCGGCAAGGGCATGGCCGGGATCAGCCAGTGGATCAGGAAGCCGGCGCCGACCACGGTGAAGATGACGAGACCCAGCGCCAGCTCGAGGATCACGGCCTTGTCGCGAAACAGGCCGCCTTTCGGGATACGCCAGCCGTCCAGGAACAAGAGCGGCGGCAGGAACAGCAGGAAGAACAGGGCCGGATCCATCTGCACGCCGTGGCCGGTGAAGCCGGCGATGACGGCACCGAGGCCGATCTGCACCAGCGGCAGCGGCACCGCCAGCGGCAGCACGCGCACGAGATAGGCGCTGGCCACGACGGCCAGCAGCATTGCCAATACGATTTCGATCGAATCCATCCTGCCTTGCTGTTTTGTGTTGAGAGCAGGGGGATTATAGGCGGTGCGCCGCCTGGCCTGTGAACGCTCCGTCAGCCGCACCGGTGGCGCCGCAGCAGACCGAGCCCAACCAGGCCGGCGGCGACGATCGACAGCGACCCCGGCTCCGGCACCTCCTCCTGCTGCAGCGCCATGGCGAGCGCGCTTTGCTGCACGGTGATCTGGTAACTGCGGCCGGCCAGCAACTGCGGCGTCGTCATGCTGTAGGAGTAGACCTTGCCGATTTCGTTGAACGACGACAGGCCCGCCATGCCGTCGGTGCGGCTGACGCTGGCCAGGCCGTTGATCTGAGCCGGCGCGAACGAGAACACCGAGAGGCTGGTCCTCAGGTCGACGATGTTGATGTTCCAGGACATGCGCGCGGCCGCGCTGGTGACCGGGCGCGAGCCCGGGGTCAGGTAGGCCATCGCGTAGGGCGTGGCGTCGAACGCGACCGTCATCGTGTCGCTGCCGTTCAGCGTGAACACCATGGTGTTGGAGCTGCCCACGGAGGAATTGCCGGTGGCGGACTGGTTGTTCCGCAACGTGGCCACGTCCGCCCGGGTCTGCGCATGTGCCCCGGCCGGCGCGCCGTTGATCGAGATGCCGGAACCCTGGAAGCGCTGGTCGGCGAAACCGAAGCTGCCGGACAGGGCGAACAATGCGTTGGTGCCGCCGTGGCCGAAGCTGTTCTCGGCGAACGTCAGGCAGGAGCCGACACACTGGCGCATCACGTCCGGCCGCGGGCCGGAACTGGACGAGTTGGCGAACAGGGAGTTGAGCGAAGCGGTAGCCTGGGCGTCGTTGACGCTGGTCAGGCGCGAGAAATCGGTATTGCGGTAGACATCGCCGTTGTTGTGCAGCAGGCGGAAGTTGCTGATATCGAGGACGGCGGTCGCGAACGTGCTGGCCGCCGCCGGGCGCATGCTGGCGCCGGCAAGGATGGCGGCCGCCGTGGCGGCGACGAGGATATGTTGGATCATGTTCTGCTCTCCCAGGTAGGTGCCGCGCCGGCCCGCGCGCCTTCGGTACGGATGAGCAGATACCGTGCCAGTCGATAATTCCGAGCGGAATCAGGCACTTCCATGGCGCAGTACGCCTGCCGGGCGAAAGTTGCCAAGAAAACCGACGCACGGGCTCTGGTGTTTTTGAAATGGTTCTGTCATAATCATGCCTCTTCTGCGGGAGTAGCTCAGTTGGTAGAGCGCAACCTTGCCAAGGTTGAGGTCGAGAGTTCGAGACTCTTCTCCCGCTCCAGAATTCAAAAGACGCCTGCGGGCGTCTTTTTCATTCGCGCGTCACCTTTCGCGCGTCATGTTCGCCGCCATCGTTTTATATTTGCTACCGGTGTTGTTTTCCGCCACTGCCGAGCCTTGCCATTAAGTTCAGGAACGGCGGTGTCGTCATTTTTCTCGCCTATACTGGGCCAATGTTCCGCATGAGGCGGCAGAGATTTGAGATCGGGGATGAGCAATGAAAAGCGTACAACAGGAAATCGACGAACGTACCAACCTTACCAACACCAATAAATTCGAGCTCCTGCTGTTCCGCCTGGGTGCCGACGCCAATGGCGAGCACTCGGAACTGTACGGCATCAACGTCTTCAAGATCCGCGAGATCGTGGCGATGCCGCCCGTGACCGCGGTGGCCGGCTCGCAGCCGCACATGCTGGGCGTGGTCAACCTGCGTGGCCAGATCATCCCCGTGATGGACCTGCCGGCGATCGTCGGCGTCACGCCGAAGACGGGCCTGAACATCATGCTGGTGACGGAATTCGCCCGCACGACGCAAGCGTTCGCGGTGGAGTCGGTGGACGAGATCGTGCGCCTGGACTGGAGCCAGGTGCTGACGGCCGAAGGCAGCAACGCGACCGGCATGGTGACGTCGATCGCGCGCCTGGACGGCGACACCAGCGGCACCCGCCTGGCGCAGGTGCTGGACGTGGAGACGATCCTGCGCCGCATGGTGCCGGCCGAAGGCAAGGACGTCGATCCGGAATCGATCGGCCCGAAACTGATGCTCAAGCAGGGCAGCTTCATCCTGGCGGCGGACGATTCGGTGGTGGCACGCAACCTGATCGAGCAGGGCCTGCAGGCGATGAATGCGCCGTTCGTGATGACGAAGTCCGGCAAGGAAGCGTGGGACAAGCTGAACAGCATCGCCGAGGGCTGCAAGGCCGAGAAGATCGCGATCGAAGACCGCGTCGCGCTGATCCTGACCGACCTGGAAATGCCGGAGATGGATGGTTTCACGCTGACCCGCAAGGTCAAGCAGGACCCGCGCTTCTCGAAGATCCCGGTCGTGATCCACTCTTCGCTGTCGGGCAAGACCAACGAAGACCACGTCAAGGGCGTGGGCGCGGATGCCTACGTGGCCAAGTTCGTCGCCGAAGACCTGGCCGAGACGATCCGTCGCGTGCTGCACAAGCCGGCGGCGTAAGGGGGCGCATCTCCCAAAAGAAAGAAGGCAGGCGCAAGCCTGCCTTTTTTGTTTGCGCTATGATGTTTTTTCCTCAATCTAGGAGCATCGATCATGGCCGCGAAAACCATCCTCTTCCTGACGGGCGACTTCGCCGAGGACTACGAAACGATGGTGCCGTTCCAGGCGCTGCAGGCGGTCGGGCATACCGTGCACGCCGTCTGCCCCGGCAAGGCGGCGGGCGACAAGATCAAGACGGCGATCCACGATTTCGAAGGCGACCAAACCTATACGGAAAAACCGGGCCACCTCTTCGCGCTGAACGCCGCGTTCGACGAGGTCGACGTGGCCCGTTATGACGCGCTGATGATCGCCGGCGGCCGTGCCCCGGAATACCTGCGCCTGAACCCGCGCGTGCTGGAAGTGGTGCGCGAATTCGCGCAAGCCGGCAAGCCGATTGCCGCCGTCTGCCACGGCGCCCAGCTGCTGGCCGCCGCCGACGTGATTCGCGGCCGCAATATCTCCTGCTATCCGGCCTGCTCGCCCGAAGTCAAGCTGGCCGGCGCCGACTATGCCGACATCGCCGTCGATGCTGCCGTCACGGACGGCCAGTTCGTCACGGCGCCGGCGTGGCCCGCGCATCCGCAGTGGATCGCCCAGTTCCTGAAGGTGCTTGGGACCGAGATCCGGCTGTAGTCGTCAGGCTTGGGGACTGTCCCCACAGGGGACTGTCCCCGGTTTTACTCTGCGGCGGCGATGCATCGGAGCGATGCGGGAAGCATCCTTCGATATGCGTGTTCCGCGATTAAAACCGGGGTCGGTCCCGAAGGGACAGACCCCAAACCCGCACGCCGCGGCCCCTCACCACGGCTACAACCGCGCCGCGTGCCACGCCAGGTGATCCGCCACGAACGTGGCAATGAAATAGTAGCCATGGTCGTACCCGGCATGCCGCCGCAACGTCAGCGGCTGCGCGGCTTGCGCGCAGGCTTCCTCGAACGCTTCCGGATACAACTGCTCGGCCAGGAACTTGTCGGCCAGGCCCTGGTCGATCAGGATGCCGTCGGGGAAGGGCGTGCGCGCTGCCGCCATCAGCGCGCTGGCGTCGTGCGCCGCCCATTTGCTCTCGTCCGCTCCCAGGTAGCCGGTGAACGCCTTGCGGCCCCACGGGCAGCGCATCGGCGCCGCGATCGGCGCGAATGCGGAGACGGTGCGGAACAGGTCCGGCCGGCGCAGTGCCAAGGTCAGCGCGCCGTGGCCCCCCATCGAGTGGCCGAAGATGCCGATGCGTGCGCCGTCCACGGGCGAGTGGTCCAGTACCAGGGCGCGCAGCTCGTGCAGGTAGCTCTCCATGCGGTAGTGGGTGGCCCAGGGCTGCTCGGTCGCATCCAGGTAGAAGCCGGCGCCCACGCCGAAGTCCCACGCGTCCGCCTCGCCCGGCACGTTGGCGCCGCGCGGGCTGGTGTCCGGCGCGACCAGCACGATGCCGTGTTCGGCCGCGTGGCGCTGCGCGCCGGCCTTGGTCATGAACGTCTCTTCCGTGCAGGTCAGGCCCGCAAGATAGAAGAGGGCGGGCAGGCGCGCGCCTTCCGCGTGCGCCGGGATGAAGACGGAAAAGCGCATCGGCAGGCCGATGGCCGCCGATTGATGGCGGAAGAAGCGCTGCGTGCCGCCGAAGCAGGCGTGTTCGCTGATCAGTTCCAGCATGATGGGTCCTTATAGATTGGTCCGCCGGATTGTATAACCAAACCGACAATTGCCTGGAAACGGGGGGCTGTCCCGGGTTTTCGGGTGTCGTGCGACACCGTTGCGTTTCTTGCTATAAAGTCACCATAAGTCACTACGGATGAGTTATCCGGCCTGGTGTTACAATTGCCGGCGTTTGCATTTGTGCAAATGTATCCCTGCCGATCCTGCCCGGCATTTTCTCGACAATAGGAGGAGCCCTCTATGCCAGATTTCCTGGTTATCTCGGCCGAACTAGCTTGGCCGCTCGCTGTACTGCTGGCCTGGCTGGCCGGCGAATTCATTCACCGCTGGACACGACTGCCACGCATCAGCGTGTATGGTCTGGTCGGCTTCCTATGCGCGCAGGCGTTTCCCGACCTGTTCGCCACCGAAGGATCCAGCCCCGTCACCTTGCTGGCCAACGTCGCATTCGGTCTGATCCTGTTCGAACTGGGCTATCGCGTCAACTTGCACTGGCTGCGCATCAACCCTTGGGTGCCCGTCAGCGGCCTGGTCGAGACGTTCGCCACGTTTGCCGTCGTCTACCTGATCGCCCAGCTGTGGGGCCTGCCGCCGATGACGTCGCTGCTGCTCGCTTCCCTGGCGATGTCGACGTCGCCGGCCGGCGTGCTGCGGGTCGTCAACGAGTCGCGCAGCTCCGGCCAGGTGACCGAGCGTGTGCTGCACCTGGTCGCCATGAACTGCGTGCTGGCGGTACTGGTGTTCAAGGTCATCGTCGGCTTCTGGGTGTTCCAGACCTCGGGCAGCCTGACCCAGGCCATCTCGCACAGCCTGATCGAACTGGTGGCGTCCGCGCTGCTGGGCGCGATCTTCGGCATGCTGGTGCCGGCCGTACTGCGCCACCTCGGCACCCTGGCGCGCGACGGCACCGTCGCCTTCGCGCTGGTCGTGGTCATCCTGGTCGCCATCACGCACGCGGCCGACCTGTCGCCCGTGCTGGCCACCTTGGCCTTCGGCCTGACGGCGCGCCACCGTCGCGTGGCGTTCACGCGCACGGTGCGCAACTTCGGCGCCATCGGCGAACTGATGACGGTGCTGCTGTTCGTGTTCGCCGTCTCGACCCTCAGCTGGAACAACGTGCTGTTCGGCGGCGGCCTGGCCCTGGTGCTGCTGCTGGCGCGCTTCCTCGTCAAGACGGTCAGCGTGGCGGCCTTCGCCCACGTCGGCGGCATCCCCTGGCGCAAGGGCATCCTGACGGGCGTGGCGCTGTCGCCGATGTCCGTGTTCGTCGTGCTGCTGCTGGAGCAGACCAAGTATGCCGGCATCGTGCTGGTCGACGAACTGGCGGCGGTGGCCGCGATGACGCTGTTCATGGAAGTGATCGGCCCGATCTTCACCCAGCGCGCCCTGATCCTGGCGCGCGAAACGGCACAGGAGTAAAGCATGCCATTAGAAACCTTCAACGGCGGCACGCCCCTGACGATGGGCGTGGAACTGGAGCTGCAGCTGGTCAGCTTCTCCGACTACGACCTGACGGCGTCCAGCCCGGACCTGCTGCACCTGTTGGCGCGCAAGCCGTTCCCCGGCAATGTGACGCCGGAGATCACGGAATCGATGATCGAGATTAACAGCGATGTGCACACCAAGCACAGCGAGCTGCTGGCGCAGCTGCACCAGGTGCGCGACACGCTGGTGACCGCGGGCGAGCAGCTCAATATCGGCATCGCCGGCGGCGGCACCCACCCGTTCCAGAAATGGGTCGAGCGGCGCATCTTCGAGAAGCCCCGCTTCAAACAGGTGTCGCAGCTGTACGGCTACCTGGCCAAGCAGTTCACCGTGTTCGGCCAGCACGTGCACATCGGCTGCGCCAACGGCGACGATGCGCTGTTCCTGCTGCACTCGCTGTCGCGCTACCTGCCGCACTTCATCGCGCTGTCGGCATCGTCGCCGTTCGTGCAGGGCGGCGACACGCTGTTCAATTCGGCGCGGCTCAATTCCGTGTTCGCCTTCCCGATGAGCGGCCGGGCGCCGTTCCTGTTGTCGTGGGACGAGTTCGAGCACAGCTACTTCGCCAAGATGGAGCACACCGGCGTCATCAAGAGCATGAAGGACTTCTACTGGGACATCCGGCCGAAGCCCGAATACGGCACCATCGAGCTGCGCGTGTGCGACACACCGCTGACGGTGGAGCGCGCTGCCGCGCTGGCCTGCTACCTGCAGGCGCTGTGCGCCTATCTGCTCGAGCGCAAGGAGGAGCCGCCGGCGGAAGACGACTACCTGGTGTACAACTACAACCGCTTCCAGGCCTGCCGCTTCGGCCTCGATGGCACGGTCGTGCACCCGAAGACCTACGAAAGCCTGTCGCTGCGCGAGGACATCCTGACCACCTTGCGCAAGATGGACCCGTATGCGGAAAAGCTGGGCGGCACGGCGGCGCTGAACCACCTGATGCAGGTAACGCACATGGGCAGCGACGCCCAGTACCTGCGCGACCAGTTCGCGGCCAGCGGCAGTGTCGAGGGGATCGTGGACGCGGCGGTGCGGCGCTTCCGCGGGCGGATGTAAATAGTTGCCGAAAAACGGGGACAGTCCCCGTTTTTTGGCAATATTTCAGAAGCGCGTCTCGCGCGCCACCCGCAGGAAGTTGTCCAGGATGCCGGTGCAATCGAGCAGTTCCTCGCCGCCGGCCCGGTGGAACTCCGGGTGCCACTGCAGGCCCATGACGAACGGCGCCTTGCGGTAGCGGATCGCTTCCACCACGCCATCCGGCACCGACAGCGCCTCCACCTGCATGTCCCGGCCCAGCGTCTTCACGGCCTGGTGGTGGATCGAGTTGACCACGCCGCCCAGGCGCTGGCCGAACAGCTTGGCCAGCGACGACTCGGGCGGAAACACGATCTCGTGGCGGTGGCGGTCGTAGTCGTCGTGCACGTGCGGCAGCGCCGTCGGCACGTCGGTGGCGATGTCCTGGTACAGCGTGCCGCCGAATGCCACGTTGATCAACTGGCAGCCGCGGCAGATGCCCAGCACGGGCTTGCCCGCCTCGACGAATTCGTGCAGCAACTCCAGCTCGTACATGTCGCGCGCGCGGTCGCCGCTCCATTCCGGCCGCGTGGGCGCCTCCGCATAGCTTTGCGGCGACACGTCCGCGCCGCCCTGCAGCACCAGGCCGTCAAGATGCTTGGCGTAGTCGCGCAGGCGGATGTTCGATGGGTGCAGCAAGCCGTCGGTGTTCACGGTCGGGATCATGAACACCAATACGTCGCGCGACATCACCCACTGCGCGATCGACTCCTCCAGGTACTGCAGGTTCTTGCTGCGCAGGCCCGTGGCGCCGGGCTCCGGATGGAAGATGCGGGCCGAGATGCCGATGCGCAGCGGCCGCTGCATCACGCGCCGGGTCACCGTCGCGGCGATGCGCTGGTAGCGCGCCTTGATGACGCGGCCCCACAGGGAGAATACCGAGTCGCCCGGGTCGATGTAGCGCGGCGTGTCGTCCTTGCGGCGGCTGAATTCGCGCTCGGTGGCCGGTCCGTCCTTGCGGCGCTGGTCTTGCTCGCCGTCGTTCATGCTTGCTCCATATTGCGTGCTACAGGTTGAAGGGCAGGGGCTGCAGGCCAAAGCCTTCGTCGAGGACCTCGATACTGGACAACAGCCCGCCCAGGCCCGCGTTGAGCCGGGTCAGGTAGGCCGGCTCCAGCTTGGCCAGCGCCTCGGGCAGCAGGCCGCGCGCCGGCTTCGGCGCCGCTTCCAGCAATGCCAGTCCCTCGGCGGAAAGGAACAGTTTTACCACACGCTGATCAGCAGGGTCGCGCGCTTTGACGACGAAGCCCTTGCGCACCAGCCCTTCCAGCAGGTTGCTGGTGGTGGCCTGCCGGATCGCCAGCAGCGCCGTGACCTGGCCCACGCGCAGTCCGGGCGCCTCGGCCAGCTCCTGCATGATCCATAACTGGGCGCCGTTGACGCCACACTGCTTTTCGATCCACAGCGAATGGCGCTGTGCCGCGCGGATCACCACGCGCAATTTTTGCAGCACTTCCAGGCTGCCCGCGCGCACGTCGTCGTCCGCCGCGCAAGTCGCGCTTGTCCTACCGTTCCTGCCTGCCTTGCCGCTCATGTTGCAGTGCGCTCCTTGTCGTCTGGCACAAATAGATTTTTAGGAATATAATTTGCGGCTATGAAAGCCGTCCCATCAACGCGCCGGGCGGCATAAAGGTTTACCGGGCCGGGCAAATTCGATGCGCGGCTCCCTTACCCGAGGCAGGTCCGTGCCTCACAACAGGCCGGTCGCGCGTGCTCGCGTGCATCGCCGGCATCGGAAGCGAAGAAAGAATGCAGGAGTTAAGCCCCGAACTGCGCAGCTTCATCCTGACGCTGCCCTCTGTCCCCTTCCTTGAAGCACTATTGCTCGTCCACGCGGCGCCCGACCAGATCTGGAGCGCCGAGGCCATCGCGCGCCGGCTGTACCTGCAGGGCGTCGCGCAGGCGCAGCAGATCGTTGCCGAACTGGCCGCGCGCGGCTTCTGCGTGAGCACCAGCGATGGCCAGCTGGCCTACAGTCCCGCCGACCCGGCGCTGCACGAAACCGTCACCCGGCTGGCCGAAATCTACCGCCAGCAGCTGATCGAGATCACCCGGCTGGTGCACGGCTGAGGGGCGCTGGCGCTCCGGTCGCGGCGCGGCGGCAATGTCCGCTAGAATAGGTCATCCCCCCCAACGACGAGGTTCCGATGACCGCCGCGACGCCGACCGAACGCCGTGCGACCCCTGCCACCGGCAACCTGCGCGCCCCAGGCGGGCGGCCGCGCGTGCTGCCGCTGCTGTTCCCGTTCCTGCTGGCCGTGGCCGCGCTGGTCGTCGACGGCCTGCTGTTCTACCGGGCCGACCGGGTGCCGACGGCGGTGCCGGTCGGTATCACGCTGGCGCTGCTGATCTTGCTGACCTTGAAGAACTTCTGGGGACGCAGGCTGCTTGCCGCGGCATGCTGCCTGCTCGCCGGGGCGGCCCTGGCGGCGGTCTACCTGACGCCGCTGCGGGCGACGCAGATCCAGGCCGTGCACACGGCGCGCTTCCTGGCGAAGGCGCCAGCCTATCGGGCCGAGGCGGCGCGCGCGCCCATCGACGCGGAGACGGGGCGGCGCTACCGCGAATGGCGCTGGGAGACCCAGCCGGTCGCCAGCACCACCTTGGTCTATGACGAAAGCGATGCCCTGGCGCGACGCGTCAAGCCGCACCAGGGCAAGCTGGCGGAAGCCGACCAGGTCTACCCGGTCGCCCCGCATTTCTATGTGGTGGTCGGCTACGCGCTGTAGGCCGTCAGCGTAAAGTCGAACGTGTAACGGCTGCCGCCGCTGTCCGCCGCGATCGCCATGGTGCCGGCGATGCCGGCCAGTTCTCCCGTGCCGGAGCCCGGCGTGACGAGCACGTGCAACGCATCGTGCCGGTCCCGCATCATGCCGGCGTGCTGCAGCACGAAGCTGCCGGAGCGTCCCGCCAGCGTCCCCGTAAAGCGCTCCATGGCCACGTAGCCTGCATTGCCCGTGGCCGGGTCGCCGGCCGTCAGCATGGTGCCGTCGCTCGTTCCCGCGAGCGCACCGGCGTAAGTCTTCCTGAAGGTCATGCGGGCGCACGTTTCGTCCATGCCGGCCCACACGCCGGCCGGGATATAGGCGATAGCGAAGGTCCCTGTCGCGCTGGAAGATGTCATCGGTCGGTCTCCATCGTTGATAATTGCGCCAGTCTAGTCAGCACCAGGATGCAGGGATTGGAAAAAAACGACAAGCCGCACAGCACGCCGAAGGGCGTGGTGGACCCCGCGGGCGCTGCCCGCCGTATCAGCCTGCGCCAGCATGCGCCCACGCCGGCGCTGGCGCACTGCATCGAATACTTCTGGATCGTCACATGGGACCTGCGCGGCCAGCCGGCGCAGACGCAGCGCGTGCTGCCGTACCCGAACGTGCACCTGGCTTTCGAGGCCGGCCAGTCGGCATTGCACGGCGTGGTACTGGGACCGTTCGACAAGACGGTGGCAGGGCAGGGCCGCGTGCTGGGTGTGCGCCTGCGCCCGGGCGGCGCGCGGGCGTTCGTGGCGGGCGACAGTGCCGCGCTCACGGGGCGGGTGCTGCCCGCGTGCGAGCTGATGGGCGAGACGGCGGCCGCGCTGGAGGGCGCGGTGGCGGACATACGCGGCGATGCCGCGCTGGTCGCCGCCGCACAGGCGCTGCTGGCGCCGCATGTGCACACGCTGGCGCTCGACCCGCGCGCAGCCCTGGCCGAACGTGCCGTGCTGGCGGCCCAGGCCGAACGCGGTCCTGTCAGCGTGGCGGCGCTGGCGCAAGCGGTGGGCCTGGACGAGCGCGCGCTGCAGCGCCTGTTCCGCACCTATGTCGGCGTGCCGCCGAAGTGGGTGATCCAGCGCTTTCGCTTGCAAGAGGCGGCGGCGCGGCTGGCGCGCCCCGGGCCGGTCGACCTGGCGCTGCTGGCCCAGGAGCTGGGCTTCTTCGACCAGGCCCACCTGACGCGCGGCTTCACGGCGCTGGTGGGGCGCTCGCCGCTGGAGTACTGGAAAAGCCAGCAGGCGCGCTGACGCCGGCGGCGCGGCCATGGATTCTTGATAATATTGCCTATACTGTCGCCTTGCAGCCATCCGCTGGTCAGTTCCTCTAGAGACACCATGCCAGATTCCCGCAACAGCTTCTTCGAGTTCACCCGCTCGCTCTACACGATCCAGCGCCAGTATGCCGAGCTGGGCGCCCAGACCCGCGCCGATATCGCCGAACGCCTGGAGCGCTGGTCGAACCAGGCCGGCGCCTCGCTGGCGGCGGTCGGCCATGCGGCGCTGCAGCTGGACGGCGTACGCTCGGTGCGGGCGGTGCAGGAAGCGCTGGACCGGTCCCGCCCCCGCTTTGCCGCGCTGCTCAAGCAGCAGTTCGAGGGCATCGACTTCACCATGGTGACCCACCTGCTGCACGAGACGATGAAGCAGATGGCCGTGTACCTGGGCGGCGGCGCGGTATTGGGCGCGGCGGCCGGTGGCGCCATCGGCGCGTTGGCCGGCGGTGTCGGTGCCATTCCCGGTGCCGCCGTGGGCGCGCAGGCAGGCCTGGCCATCGGCACCGAGATCCTGGTCTGGATGGGCCTGGGCATGCTGGTGATGGACATGAGCCGTACCGTGCCGGACCTGTGCAAGCTGTTCGCCGAGGGCTTTGCCACTGCCTGGAGCGCCGGCGAACTGCCGGAGGATGCGCACGGCAAGCACGTCGAGCTGATGTACCGCGCCACCGATTGCTTCGCGCGCGGCGAGCTGCTGCTGGTCAAGGCGATCCTGACGGCGCTGGTGCTGTACCTCTCGCGCGGCCAGGTGTCGAACTCGATGCTGGTGCAGAACCTGTCGAAAAGCCGGCTCGGGCCGCGCTTCGCCGAATGGGTGGGCCAGAACCGCGACAGGCTGCTGCACCACCCGAACCTGCAGCCCAAGGTCGCCAGCGCGCAGGGCGCCGCCGAGGGCGGCGCGCCGAAAACCGTGGCCGCGAAACCGGAAGCGCCGAAACCGGCCGAGACTGCGCCGGTCAAGCGCGGTGAAGCCAAGCGCGAGCCACCCTGCCTGCTGGTCGCCAGCCCGTCAATCCGAACACGGGCAGCAAGGTGCTGCTCGGTGAGCTGGAGCTCGATTTCACCTTGCCGGCGCCGCTGCCGATCGTCTGGCAGCGCAGCTACAGTTCCGCGCTGCGCAAGGTCGGCTGGCTGGGCCAGGGCTGGTCGCTGCCGGTCGGCGACACGCTGCAGGTCAGCGCCGACGAAGTCATCGTCATGGATGCGTTCGAGCGGGAGATCACGTTCTCGCTGCCGCGGGTGGGCGAGGCTATCCATTCGCCGTCCGAGCAGATCACGCTGATCCGCACCGAGGAATCGGTGTTCGAGCTGGCCGACCACGACGGCTTGCGCACCCAGTTCGCCATCCTGCACGGCGGCGGCATCGCCCGCCTGACGGGCTGGCAGGACGCCAACAGCAACCATATCCGCGTCGAGTACGACGCCCGCCAGCTGCCGGCCCGCATTGAGGACAGCGCGGGCCACAGCCTGGCGCTGGAATTCGGCCAGGTGCGCGGCGACGTGCGGCTGCTGTCCGTCACCCTGCTGCCCGCGTCGCCGGAGCAGGCGGCGCAAACGCTGGTGCGCTACGAATACGACGAACAGGGCGACCTGCGCCGCGTGCGCAACCGCGCCGGCGACGTGATGCGCCAGTTCGCTTATCGCCACCACATCCTGGTCGAACACGGCCAGCCGGACGGCATTGTTTCGCGCTATGAGTACGACATCGAGGACCCCAGCGGCAAGGTGCTGCGCAACTGGACCAACCTGGGCCAGTGGTGGCAGTTCGAGTACCTGCCGCACGAGACGGTGGTCACCGACCAGCTGGGCCGCATCGAAAAATACCGCTTCGACCTGCGCGGGCGCCTGATCGCAAAGCTGGATGCGGCCGGCGGCGGCACCAGCTACAAGCTCGATGCCAACGGCAACCTGCTGCAGCTGAAGGACCCGGCCGGCCGCACGGTGCGCTACCGCTACGACGAGCGCAGCCGCGTGATCCGTGTCGAACGCGGCGACCGGGGCACCGGCATCGTCTACGACGGCCGTTTCGACAAGCCGGCATTGATCACGGATGCCCTGGGCAACACGACCACCTTGCGCTATGACGCGCTGGGCAACCTGACCAGCGTGACGAACGCGCTGGGCCAGCGCACCGCGTACCAGTACGACGACCGCGGCCTGCCGGTCAAGGTGACCGACGCGCGCGGCGGCGTCAAGCTGCTGGACTACAACCGCGCCGGCCAGCTGATTTCGTACACGGACTGCTCGGGCAGCACCAGCCATTTCAGCTACGATGCCGAAGACCGGCTGGTGCGCGCGCTCGACCCGCTCGGCAACGCCAGCACATATACCTACGACGCCCTCGGCCGACTGCAGGCAGTGACGCACGCGGACGGCAGCACGGAGCGTTACGAATACGACCGGCTGGGCCGCCTCGTCGCTCACATCGACCCGGCCGGCCACCGCACGGCCTACGAACTCGATCGCGACGGCAAGCCATTAAAACGGATCGACGCGCGCGGCGGCGTGCTGGAATACCGCTACGACACGGCGCGCCGCATCGCCCAGCTGATCAACGAGAACGGCGACGTCCACCGCTTCGTCTACGACGAGTTCGATCGCCTGGCCGAGGAAACCAGCTTCGACGCGCGCCTGACACGCTACCGCTACGACGGCAGCGGCCTGCTGGTCGGCAAGGAAGAACTGGGCTGCGCGCCGCGCACCGAATACACGCCGATCGCCACGACGTATGTGCGCGACGGCCTGGGCCAGCTGGTCGAGAAGGAAATCTCGCGCGTGACCGGCATCGCCCAGGCCCAGCAACTGCGGCTGCGCTTTGCCTACGATGCGCTGGGCCGCATGACCCAGGCGATCAATGCCGACGCGACCGTCACGATGGCGTACGACGCGCTGGGCCAGCTGACCTGGGAGCAGACCGAAGCTTCCGGCACGACGTCATCGCTGCGCCACGCCTACGACGAGCTGGGCAACCGTGTGCAGACCACCCTGCCCGATGGGCGCGTCCTCAACAATCTCTATTACGGCTCGGGGCACCTGCACCAGATCAACCTGGACGGAGAACTGATCACCGATATCGAACGGGATCGGGCGCACCGGATGATCAGCCGCACGCAGGGGGCGCTGATCAGCCAGTTCCAGTACGACCCGGTGGGACGGCTGTTGTCGCAGAGCGCCGTCGTGCCGACTGCCGGCGAAGGCGCTGCTCCCGTTATCGCGCGCAAGTACGAGTACGACGAAGTCGGCAACCTGGTGTCGATCGACGACCAGCGCAATGGCGTCACGCGCTACAGCTACGATCCGATCGGGCGCATCCTGTCGGCGGTGCAGCCGAACCTCACCGAGCGCTTCGCGTTCGACCCGGCGCATAACCTGCTCGATACCACTGTCGCTTCCGTGGGGCGCGTCGAGGGCAACCGGATCCGGGTCTACGAGGACAAGCGTTACGACTACGACGAGCATGGCAATGTCGTCGAGAAGCTGATCGGCAAGCATACGCGGATGCGCTTCGAGTGGAATGCCGCGCATCAGATGGTCAAGAGCATCGTGGCGCGGAACTCGTCCGATACTGCGCGGACGGTGCGGTATGCCTATGATCCGTTCGGGCGGCGGATTGCGAAGAAGGATGCGTTTGGGGTTACGCGATTTGTTTGGGATGGGAACCGGTTGCTTTGTGAACAGCGGGGGAGTCATGCTCGGACTTATGTCTATGGCGAGCATGAGTTTGTGCCCTTGGCTCGAATAGATTCTCTGCTTACGGAACATATCGTCATACCAGCCGAAGTGCGCCATCTGCACTTGGATCACCATGGCACACCACGTGAGCTAACGAATTCGGCTGGTTCTATTATTTGGGCTGCGTCCTATCGAACATGGGGGAATGTTGTCGCAGTCTCTGATGAAGTCAGCTCGCTGGCGGCGGCTGAGCAGTCCGATGATCATGCATTAGCACAGCCAGTACGCTCCCAAGGGCAGTACTGCGATGCGGAAACCGGACTGCATTATAATCGCTTTCGGTATTATGATCCGGACACAGGCCGCTTCGTCTCCATCGATCCAATAGGTCTTCGCGGCGGCGCGAATACCTATCGGTTCGCGCAGAACCCGATTGGATGGGTTGACCCATTAGGGCTGGCCCCATGTAATGGAGATGGGGCAGCAAGCGGCGCGGCAAAGTCCGGTAGGCTGTCATTCCCTGCGACGCCAGAAGAACTTACCGAGATGCTTGGGGTGCAGCCGAAGAAAATTGGTGTCACGCCGGATGGCACGAAGAGGGTAGTGTGGGAGCCAAATGCTAACACCAGAATCCGGTTTGAGAGCCATCCTGAGGGGCTGAGCCCTGGTTCCGCTGGCTATAATCCTCGGCATCATGGTGAGCATTTTCACGTTGAAATTAAACCAGACGGCGTCTCGTGGAACAATGCTAGCAAGAACGGTTTGATTACCAAACCGGAACCACCAGGTTATAGGCTGGGCTCAGGAAAAGGATTCCTGGCCGGAGAGGAATTTCCTGACTACAAATGATTGCTACTATGATGCTGGATTTTAATAAATTACAACTTAGTGACGCGAATGTGACAGATCTACGTGTCACGCGGCTAACCGTCGAAATTGACTATTTAGATTGGCAAGGATTTTCGCGTACTCTCGTATTTAAAAATGCGATTAGCTGCTTTTTTGCAAGTCCACACGGAAGAGCCCTGAGTCATGGCCGTACTCAGAAAGGTGGAGCTTATGTACAAGAATCTTGCAAGGCGGCAGGGGAAGACGAGTTTGATAGGTTTAATGAATATTCATTCACGGAAGCGTGGGAGGATCAAGAAATAGTTAAAATTGTCGCCGAGGAAGTGTATGAAAAGCATCCGCCGAGCGAACCGATAAGCGGAGCTGTCGTTATCTAGTCAGCAGGCCATGATACGTGAAGCTTTTTCGCAAATTCTTACAGCTCATATGTGTGACTGGGGAGTGCTACTGTTGGGGGTAGTCGGTGTTCCTGGTACAGATGAGAGGCTCGATTCAATAGACGTGGCATTATTTTCCAAAGGTGAGCTTGAAGTAATTCCGATAACACATCCTGCACTGGATGTTGTAGTAACGCTCGCGGAGGGGACGATACACAACAAGAGCGAGCTCTCAGCCGCTCTCTCAGGGTTATGCGACGCTGAAAACATTAATCGTGAGCATTCGAGGCGCGTCTGGCGGTGCTGGTTGTTGGAAACACATTTGCAATCGCTGGATTCGGATCCTGTCTACGGGTTGTTAGATTTGACGGAATTTTGGTCGCAGTGGGGGTGGCCGGACGATGCCCCTACATCGATGAAGAGCGACACTGTACCAAGCCAGAGCGAATACCATTCGGACAGCAATTACCGCCACGTAATTGATGAGCATGTGTTCTGGATTGAACAGGAAAAAGCTTATCTTACTTCGACTCAACCTCGGGTCTGATCGGCAGACTAGACGCCTTGCAGCGGTACTGCGCCGAGCTGCTCAGACAGCGCGTCGCCGCCATCGATCTCCCGATAGTGTTGCCCCTGCTTCACGAGACAATGACGGATGTGCCATCTACGTGAACGGCGGCTCCGTGCTGGGTGCCACGGCCAGCGGCATGCTCGGCGCCGAGATTCTCACTTGGATAGGCCTAGGCATGATGGTGATGGACATGATCCGCACGGTGCCGGACCTCTGCAAGCTGTTCGCGCAGGGCTTCGCCTGCGCCTGGAGCGCCGGCGAGCTGCCGGAGGACACGCATAAGAAGCGCGTCCGGCTGATGCGCCAGGCGATGGACACGTTCGCGAAAGGCGAAATCCTGCTGGTGAAGGCCATCCTGACGGCGCTGGTGCTGTACCTGTCCTACCGCCCGAAATACAAAGCATGCAGCTCCTCCAACCGCACCTCCCCAGCCGGCTGCGACAACACCACGCGTCCACCCTGCAGCAGGCACACATGATCGGCGATCGCCACCGCCTGCGCGGTATTCTGCTCGACCAGCACGATGGTGCGTCCCTCGGCCTTGAGCCGCGCCAGCACCTCGAACAGCTCGGCGACGACGATCGGGGCCAGCCCCAGCGAAGGCTCGTCGATGACGAGGATGCGCGGGTTGGCCATCAGCGCGCGCGCCAGCGCCACCATTTGCGCCTCGCCGCCGGATAGCGAGCCGGCCGCCTGGCGGCGCCGCTCGGCCAGGCGCGGGAACATGGCGTAGGCGGCGGCCAGCCGCTCCCGCACGTGCGGGCGGTGGGGCTTGGCGTAGGCGCCCATGACGAGGTTTTCCTCCACCGTCATGGCCTGGAAGATCATGCGGCCCTCCGGCACCATCGCCACGCCGGCATCGGCCATGCGCCAGGTCGGCGTGCCGTCGATACGCTGGCCATCCAGCCGGATTTCGCCCTGGCTGACGGGCACGAGGCCCAGCAGGGCGCGCAGCAGCGTGGTCTTGCCGGCGCCGTTCGGGCCGACGATCGTCGTCAGGCGCCCGGCCGCGCAGCGCAGCGACACGTCCCACAACACGTTGATGGCGCCATAGCCGGCGCGCACGTCGCGCAGTTCAAGCATGGCCGCCTCCGGGGCCCAGGTAGCTGCGGCGCACGGCCGGGTCGTTGAACACCTCGTCCGGCGTGCCGTCGGCGATCAGCCGGCCCGCGTCCAGCACGGCCACCCGGCGGCACAGGCTGGCGATGGTCGCGATGTCGTGCTCGATGATGACGATGGCCACGCCGAAGCGGACGTGCAGGTCGCGCAGCATGCCCATGAAGCGGCGCTTGGCCGTCGTCTCCAGGCCGGCCAGCACTTCGTCCAGCAGCAGCAGGCGTGGGTTCGTCGCGAGCGCCTTCGCCACCTCCAGTGCTTTCAGCTCCGTCAGCGCCAGGCCCGTGGCCGCGTCGCGCCCGGCCTTGCCGGCCAGGCCCGTGAAGTCGAGCACTTCGGCGATGCGGCGCTCGTCCACCTGGCCGGTGCCGAAGCGCTGCGCCACCACCAGGTTCTCGCGCACCGTCAGCTGGTGCAGTGGCTGCGGGATCTGGAAAGTGCGGCCCAGTCCGAGACGCGCACGCCGGAACAGCGGGGTGCGGCCGATGTCGGCGCCGTCCAGCCGGATGGCGCCCGCGGCCGGGCGCACCAGGCCGGAGATGGCGTTGAACAGCGTGGTCTTGCCGGCGCCATTCGGGCCGACCAGGCCCAGCACGTCGTCCGCCGCCACGCGCAGGCTGACGCCATCGACGGCCGCCAGCGCGCCGAAGCGCACGCTCACGCGGTCCAGTTCAAGCATGGCGCCGCCGTGCCAGCAGCGGCAGCAGGCCGCGTGGGCTGAACAGGATCATCGCCACCAGCAGAGCACCCAGGATCAGCTGGTGGCCGCTGGGCAGCAGCTCCTTGAACAGCAGCTGGTCCAGCAGGTAGACCACGACGGCGCCGAGCAGCGGGCCGGCCACGGTGCGGTAGCCACCGAAGATCGCCGCGACGATGGGCAAGGTCACCCACAGCCCGGCGAACGCGTAGTCCGGCTCCAGAAAGCCGATGTAGTGGGCGTTGAAGGCGCCCACCACGCCCGTCATGAAGGCCGACAGCAGCAGCATCGCCGCTTTCAGCAGGGTGCTGTCCACGCCCAGCACGCGGGTGGCGTCCTCGCTGTCGTGCATCGCCCGCAGCGCCAGGCCGTAATGGCTGGCCGCGACGCGCGCGTACACCCAGGCGAACAGGCAGACGATGGCCAGGATGACGAAGTAGGCGCCCGTGCGCGTGCCGAAATCGATGCCCGCCACGACCGGCAGCGGCGGGATGCCGGCGATGCCGGCGGCGCCACCGGTGACGGACGACCATTCGGTGGCAAGGATGCGGAAGATGTGGGCGAAGGCCAGGATCGCCAGCGCGAAGTAAGGGCCGCGCAGCCGCAGCACCGGCAGCATGACGACGGCCGCCAGCATGGCGCCCAGGCCGCCCAGCAGCAGCCCGGCCGGCACCGGCAGGCCGGCGCGCGCCGTGACCAGGGCGGAGACATAGCCGCCCACGCCGACGAAGGCCGAATGGCCGAAGCTGACCATGCCGCCCAGGTTGCCCAGCAGCGCCCAGGCCAGCGCGATGCCGCCGATGACGAGCGCCGCGTCCACCAGGCTCATGACGTAGTTGCTGTGCCCCAGCAGCAGCGGCACGCCGACCCAGGCCGCGGCCAGCACGGGCAACAGGATGGCGCGCCTCATCCGCGCCTCGCCCGGGCGCCCAGCAGGCCGTTCGGCAGCACGAACAGCACCAGCAGGAACAAGCCCATGCCGGCCAGCTCCTGCAGCGCCGAGCTGGCCAGGGTCACCGTCAGCGCCTCGGCCACGCCCAGCAGCATGGCGCCCAGCAGCACGCCCGGGACCGAGCCGACGCCGGCCAGCACGGTGATGACGAAGGCTTTTACCGTCAGTGCCGCGCCCAGCGCGGGCTGGATCACGCCGACGCTGTACAGTGCCACCCCGGCGCAGGCGGCCAGCATGCCGGCGACCAGGAACGCGACCAGTTCCGCGCGGCCTGGGGCCACCCCCATCAGCTGTGCCGCGTCGCGGTTGCCGGCGACGGCGCGCACGGCGCGGCCGTGCCAGCTCTTCGCCAGCCACCACCACAAGCCGCCCATCAGCAGCAGGCTGGCGCCGAACGACAGCAGCTCGCCGCGCATGGCGAACAGGGGCCCCGCCACGACCGCTTCCTGCAGCCATGGCGACGATGTCGAGCGCACGTCGGCCGACCAGATCAAGAGGATCGCATTGGTCAGGATGACGCCGATGCCGAACGTGGCGATCAGCGAATTGATCTCGCGGTCCGCGCGAATGCGCGCCACGACGAAGTGGACGGCGGCGGCGGCCACGCACACGACCAGCAGCGCGACGGGTATGGCCGCCAGCGGCGAGGCGCCCAGGCGGCTTTCCACCGTGTAGGCGATGTAGGCGGCCAGCAGTACCAGTTCGCCGTGCGCCAGGTTGATGATGCGCATCGTGCCGAACACCAGCGCCAGACCGAGCGCCACCAGCGCATAGGCGCCGCCGGCCAGCACGCCGGAGTACAGCGCCTGCAGGACCAGTTCCGTCATCGCCGGCCCGTCACCACGGCACGGCCGGATAGGCCATCTTGCCGGTGGCGTGCTGCGGCGGCCAGACGATGACGATATGCTTGCCCTGGTGCTGGCCCATGCGGTGGCTGAAGTGGATGTTGTCGCCGTTGGCGCCGAACTGCACGCGACCGATCAGGGTCTCCCTGTCGGTGCGGCGCAGTTCCTCCGCGATGCCGCCCTTGGCGACAGTGCCCTTGTCGGCCGCGCGCGCGATCGCCTCGAACAGCAGCATCGACTGCACGTAGCCGAACTGGCCCAGGTAGTCGGGCTCCTTCTTGTACAGCTGGCGGTAGGTCTCGGCGAACGCCTTGCCATCGGCGCTGGCGAACGTGGCGGGGTAGGGCAGCAGCGCGGTGCCATACACGTTCGGCATCAGGTCGGGGAACTCGCCGGCCATCTTCGGCGTGGCCAGCGACCACACGCCCACCATAGCCTTGACCTGCGGTTTCAATACCCGCGCCGCGCGCAGGATGCCCACATAGTCGTTCTCGTAGCCGACCATGAACACGGCATCGGGCCGGTCCTGCAGGCGGATCTTGTTGACGATCGGCTTGAAGTCGGTGATGGCGGGGTCGAACGGGTGGGCCGTGACCTTGACGCCCCGCGCGGCCAGCGCCTTCTGCACCGAGGTGGCCAGGTCGGAGGTGGCGTCCTTGGTCGAATACACGATCGACACGGCTTTCACCTTCATGTCGGCGAACAGGCCCAGCGCGGCCTTCTCGTAGCCGGCCGTGTTATTGATGCGAAAGAAATTGCGGTGCCCGGCCGCGACCAGGCTGTCGTCCACGCCGCCCGAGGTGATGTAGACGAGCCCCAGCTTGTCGGCCGTGCCGGAAGCAGGCGCGATATTGTTCGAGCCGTAGCCGCCCGTGATGGCGACGGCGCCCAGGCCGGCCAGCTTCTCGACGGCGGCGATCGCCTTGGCCGGCGCGGATTCGTCGTCGACCGTGACGATCTTGATCTTGTGCTTGCCGTTCGTTCGATTGAACACTTCGGCCGCCACCATCACGCCCTCGTGCATGCCGGCGCCGACGCGCGCCAGGGAGCCGGTCAGGGGCAGCTCGGCGCCCACCGTGAATTCGGCGGCGCGGGCGGCCAGGGTCGCCAGCAGCAGCGTGGCCAGCAGGGCGGTTCGTTTCAACGTGTGCATGTCGTCTCCTTTTTATAGTGTTGGCTGGCGAGGCTGGGGACTGTCCCCGAAGTTTGCTTGCGTACCAGCGCGTCGAACTTCGGGGTCATGATGCCGGCTTGCAGGCCGACACCGCTGCGCAGGCGAAGGAGCTATGCTCCCTCGAAACCCCTGCTGCGCTCCCCTATGGGGACAGACCCCAACTGCGCCGCCATCTGCGCCAGGCGCCCCTTCAGTATCTTCCCGGTCGCCGCTGCCGGCAAGGCTTCCATCACGATGATGCGGGACGGGCACTTGTACGGCGCCAGCGCCTGCGCCGCATACGCCGCCAGCACCCGCGCCAGGTCCGCACCTTCGGCCCGGGCGTCCGGTTCCACATAGGCGATCACTTCCTCGTTGCCGTCGGCGCAGGCGCGCCCCACCACGGCCGATTGCGCCACGGCCGGGTGCGCGTTCAGCACCGTCTCCACTTCCAGCGGATAGACGTTGAAGCCGGAACGGATGATCAGCTCCTTGCTGCGGCCGACGATGAACAGCGACCCATCCGCGTCCTGCCGGCCCATGTCGCCCGTATCGAGCCAGCCGCCGGGGCGCAACGCGGCCGCCGTCTGGGCCGGGTCGCGGTAGTAGCCCAGCATCAGGCCGGGACCGCGCACCCACAGCTGGCCCGGCTGGCCCGGCGCCACGTCGGCGCCGGCGCCCTCCACGACGCGCAACTCGACCCCGGGAATCGGCCGGCCGACCGACGTGTCGGCGCGCGGCGCGGCCAGGTCGGTCTGGCTGATCGTCGGCCCGCTTTCCGTCATGCCGTAGCCGTTGTGCAGCGCCACGCCCAGCAGCCGTTCGGCCGCCGCCTTCAGGCTCGGCGTCAGCGGCGAACCGCCCGCGTAGGCGAAGCGCAGGCGATTCGGCAACGGCGCCGCGTCGCCGGTCAGTTCCAGCAGCCGCGCGAACATGGCCGGCACGCCCTGCAGGATGGTCAGGCGTTCCTCGTCCAGCGCCTGCAGCAGCCCGGGCGCCGTGAAGCGCGGCGCCAGCACCAGGCAGGCGCCCGCGTACAGGGTGCCGAGCATGACAGAGGCCAGGCCATACACGTGCGAGGTGGGCAGCGCCCCATAGGCGCGGTCGGCCGGCGTCAATCCGCGCAGGCGGCTCGACACGGCGGCCACGTACGCCAGGCCGCGGTGCGACAGCAGCACGCCTTTCGGCTGGCCCGTCGTGCCGGTCGTGTAGACCAGCGCGGCCGGCTGCGCGGCGCCGTCCGCGTGCACGGGCTCCGGCACGCAGTCCTGGTTCAGCGGCCCGACCAGCCAGGGGCCGAACGGCCCGGCCGCATCGGTGGCGCCATGCCGTTTGCCATGCGCGCGTGCGTCCGGCGAAACCTCGGCCGTGTAGAACACGAGGCGCGCGCCGCTGTGGGCCTGCAGCGCGTCGACCTCGCGCGGCGACAAGCGGGCGTTGACGTTGACGATCCAGGCATCCAGCAGGCCGGCGGCGAAGATCAGGGTGACGAGGTTGGCGCAGTTCTCGCCGACGGCCATGACGCGGTCGCCCGGCCGCACGCCCAGCGCACGCAGTTGCGTGGCGCAGTCCTGGATGCCCTGCCACAGCGCGGCGTAATCGACGGTGCCGGCATGCGGGTCGCGCAGCGCCGGCGCGGCCGGCCTGGCGGCGGCATGGGCCTGGACGATGCCGGCCAGGCGCGGCGGCAGCGCGGCCAGCAGGGCGGGAATGTCGAGGTCAGCCACGGCGCTCCCGCATCATGTTGCGGGCGATCACGAGCTGCTGGATCTGCGACGTGCCCTCGTAGATGCGGAACAGGCGCACGTCGCGGTAGAAGCGCTCGGCCGCGTAATCGGCGATATAGCCGGCGCCGCCGTGGATCTGCACGCTGCGGTCGGCCACGCGGCCGCACATCTCGGCGGCGAACAGCTTGCAGCACGAGGCTTCGGTCGAGACGTCCAGGCCCGCGTCGCGCCGGCGCGCCGCGTCCAGCACCATGCATTTGGCCGCATAGAGTTCGGTGCGGCTGTCCGCCAGCATCGCCTGCACCAGCTGGAATTCGGCGATCGGCTGGCAGAACTGGCGCCGTTCCATGGCGTAGATGAGCGCGTCGTGCAGCATGCGTTCGGCCGCGCCCACGCAGACGGCGGCGATGTGCAGGCGGCCTTTGTCGAGCACCTTCATCGCCGTCTTGAAGCCGACCCCCTCGACCCCGCCGATCAGGTTGGCGGCCGGTACGCGGCAGTTCTCGAAGATGACGTCACAGGTGTGGGCGCCGCGCTGGCCCATCTTGCGGTCGGTCTTGCCGAGCGACAGGCCATGGGTGCCGCGTTCGACGACAAAAGCGGAGATCGCGCCGGCGCCCGTGCGCGTGGCATCGGTGCGCGCCATGACGGTAAAGATCGACGCTTCCGGCGCGTTGGTGATGTAGCGCTTGGTACCGTTGATGACGTAGTGATCGCCGTCGCGCACGGCCGTGGTGCGCAGCGAGGCGGCGTCCGAACCCGCTTCCGGCTCGGTCAGCGCGAACGCGCCGATGATGTCGCCCGACGCCAGCCGCGGCAGCCAGCGCTGCTTCTGCTCTTCGGTGCCGTCGATGACGATGCCCTGCGCGCCGATGCCGTTGTTGGTGCCGATCAGCGAGCGGAACGCCGGCGACGTCCAGGCCAGCTCGAACGCCACCCGCACTTCCTCTTCCATCGTCAGCGCCAGGCCGCCGTACTCCTCGGGAATCGACAGGCCAAACAGCCCCAGCTCGCGCATCTGCGCAACGATGGCGGGCGGGATTTCGTCGCTCTCGGCCACCTGCGTCTCGGCCGGCACCAGGACTTCGCGCACGAAACGGCGGATGCTTTCGGTCAGCAGGGCAAGCGTCTGTTCGTCGCGAACCATTCGGATCTCCTGTGTCGGGTGGGGGGGCGCCGGCTGGCGTGCCGGCAGAGTGTGCCGAGCCGTGCCCGGGGTGTCAATAGCCGCACCCCGCCCCGCTTGCGCCTTGCAAGCGGGGCGGCCGGGCGCGCGCAGGGAGAACGCGCTTAACTTGTGAGCTGCCATCGGGTAGACTGCACGGCTACGACCCATTATAAGAAGACGACCATGACGCTCAGCAGTATGGAACAAGCACGGCCGGCCAACGAACCGGAGTCCGTGCCCAGCACGCTGGCGTTCCCCGTCGTAGGCCTGGGTGCTTCGGCCGGTGGCCTGCCGGCCCTGCTGCGCCTGTTCGAGCACATGCCGTCGCACAGCGGCATGGCGTTCGTCGTGGTGCTGCACCTGTCGCCGCGCCACGAGAGCACCGTCGACCAGGTGCTGCAGCGCGCGACGCGCATGCCCGTGCTCCAGGTGACGCAGCGGGTGGCCATCGAGCCCGACCACGTCTACGTGATCGCGCCGAACCTGCACCTGTCGATGGACGACGGCCACCTGGACGTGTCGGAACTGGCGCGGCCGCGCGGCCAGCACGTCGCCATCGACATCTTCTTCCGCACGCTGGCGGACGTGCACCGCGAGAAGGCGCTGGCCGTCGTCCTGTCGGGCACCGGTTCGGATGGCTCGGTGGGCCTGGGCCGCATCAAGGAGCAGGGCGGCCTGACGTTCGCGCAGGCGCCGGACGACGCCGAACACGACGGCATGCCGGAAGCGGCGATCGCCAGCGGCGCGGTGGACTTCGTGCTGCCCGCCGCCGACATCCCGCAAAAGCTGGTCGAGCTGTGGGACAACGCGCGCGTGATCCACCTGCCGCCGGCGGAGGATGGCGACGGCGGCGTGGCGGCCGATACCGACAGCGACAGCGACAGCGAGCGCGCCGCCAGCGAGACGGCCCTGCGCCGCATCATCAAGATGTTGTGTGCCAACACCGGCCACGACTTCCGCCATTATAAGCGCGCCACCGTGCTGCGCCGGATCGAGCGGCGCATGCAGGTCAAGGGCGTGCCGTCGCTGCCGGCCTATGCCGAGGTGCTGGAGCGCGAGCCGGCCGAGTTCAAGGCGCTGCTGAAGGACATGCTGATCGGCGTGACCAATTTCTTCCGCGACCGCGATGCGTTCGAGGCGCTGGAGCGCGAAGTCATTCCGGCGCTGTTCCAGGGCCGCGTGCCCGGCGAGCAGGTGCGGGCCTGGGTCGCCGCCTGCGCCACCGGCCAGGAGGCGTATTCGCTGGCGATGTTGCTGGTCGACGAAGCCTCGCGGCTGCCGAAGCCGCCCGACATCCAGGTATTCGCTTCCGATATCGACGAGCAGGCCATCGCCGTGGCGCGGGCCGGCGTGTACCCGTCGGCCATCATGATGGACGTGCCGGCCGTGCGGCTGCGCCAGTTCTTTTCCAAGGAAGACGAGCGCTATCGCATCCGCAAGAGTGTGCGCGACCGCATCCTGTTCGCCGCGCACAACCTGCTGCGCGACCCGCCGTTCTCCAAGCTGGACCTGATCTCCTGCCGCAACCTGCTGATCTACCTGAACCGCGACGTCCAGCTGCGCGTGATGGAGATGTTCCATTCGGCGCTGAAACCGGAGGGCTTCCTGTTCCTGGGCTCGTCCGAGTCGGCCGACGCGGCGGCCGAATTCTTCGTCCCGTTCGACAAGAAGAACCGCATCTACCGCGCCCGCCCGCTGTCGCGCGCGACCCGTTACGTGCCGGCGCTGGCGTCGCCGCCGCCGGGCCGGCTACCCGAGCTGGGCAACGCCGGCGGCACCGTGCGCCGGCCCTTCTCGTATGCCGACGTGCACCAGCGCGCGCTGACCAAGTTCGCGCCGCCCTCCGTGGTGGTCGACCGCGATTCGAACATCGTGCACATGTCCGAGGCGGCCGGGCGCTTCCTGCGCCACGTGGGCGGCGAGCCGTCGCGCAGCATCCTGCACCTGGTGCTGCCGGACCTGCGGCTGGAACTGCGCAGTGCCTTGTACCAGGCCCTGCAGTCGGGCAACAGCGTCGAGGGCCAGCGCGTGCTGACGCGGCGCGAGCACGGCACCTCGTTCGTCAACATCATCGTGCGCCCGTTCAGCGACGAGGCAGCCAACGCGGACTTCGCGCTGGTGGTGTTCGAGGAAACCGAGCAGTCCATGAACGGCGCCTCGCCGGAAGTGCAGGCGGGCCACAAGGACCTGGTGCTGCACCAGCTGGAGCAGGAACTGCAGCGCAGCAAGGAGAAGCTGCAGGAGACCATCGAGCATGCCGAGGTGTCGACCGAGGAACTGCGTGCCTCCAACGAGGAACTGCAGGCGATCAACGAGGAGCTGCGCTCGGCCACCGAGGAGCTGGAAACCAGCAAGGAGGAGCTGCAGTCCGTCAACGAGGAACTGATCACCGTCAACTACGAGCTGAAGGTCAAGGTCGAGGAGACGGGCAAGGCCAACGACGACCTGAACAACCTGATCGCGTCGACCAACATCGCCACGATCTTCGTCGACCGGGCGCTGCGCATCAAGCGCTTCACGCCGCGCGCGGCGGACGTGTTCTCGATCATCCCGACCGATATCGGCCGTTCGCTGCTGGACATCACGCACCGGCTCGACTACGACGCGCTGGCCGAGGACGTGGCGACGACGTTCGACACGCTGCGCCTGGTCGAGCGCGAAGTGCGCAGCAACGACGGCCGCTACTACATCGTGCGCCTGCTGCCTTACCGCACCACCGAGGACAAGATCGAGGGCGCCGTGATGACGTTCTTCGACATCAGCGGCCGGCGCGAGGCCGAAGCCAAGCTGCGCAAGGGGGAGGAGTGGATGCGCCTGGTAGCCGAGAGCACCTACGACTACGCCATCATCACGGTCGACCTGGAAGGCCGCGTGACGGGCTGGAACAAGGGGGCCGAGCGCAATTTCGGCTACACCGAGGAAGAGGTGACGGGGCGCGAGCTGGACTTCATCTTCACGCCGGAAGACCGCGCCGCCGGCGTGCCCGCCGAGGAGCGCGCCCGCGCCCTCGCCGAAGGCCGCGCCGAGGACGAGCGCTGGCACATGCGCAAGGACGGCACCCGCTTCTTCTGCGTGGGGGTGACGACGCCGCTGCGCGACGGCGAGCTGCATGGCTACGCCAAGATCGCGCGCGACCAGACCAGCCGGGTGCAGATCGATACGCAGCGCGAGGCGGCACTGTCGAGCGAACAGGCCGGCCGCTCGCAGGCCGAGATGGACAGCGCGCTGAAGGACGAATTCCTGGCCGTGATGTCGCACGAGCTGCGCCATCCGCTCAACCTCATCTACATCAACGCCGAGCTGATGTCGCGCCTGCCGGCCGTGCGCGAGGCGCCTGCGGCCGTGCGCGCCACGGCCGTGATCCGCAACGCGGTGGCCAGCCAGGCCAAGATCATCGACGACCTGCTCGACATGTCGCGCCTGTCGACCGGCAAGCTGTCGCTGAACTGCCATGACGTGGACCTGGGCGACATCGCCGCCAAGCTGATGGACGTGGTGGCCGCCGATCCGATGGTCGAGTCGCTGGACGTGCGCTTCCAGCCGTACGACAATCCGCTGATCGTGCGCGCCGATCCGGTGCGCATCGAACAGGTCGTGCTGAACCTGCTCAGCAACGCGTTCAAGTTCACCCCGGCCGGCGGCATCGTGACGGTCGTGCTGGGCGAGGACGATGGCCATGCCCGCCTCGACGTCAGCGATACGGGCGCCGGCATTGCGGCCGAGTTCCTGCCGCAGGTGTTCCAGATGTTCCGCCAGGGCGGCGCCAAGGCCGTGCGCAACAAGGCCGGCCTGGGCATCGGGCTGGCGCTGGTGCGGCAGATCGTCGAGCTGCATGGCGGCCGCGTGGAAGCGACGTCGCCCGGGCTCGGCCAGGGCAGCCGTTTTTCGCTGTGGCTGCCATTGGCGCAGCAGGCCGGCTTGCCGGTGCGGCCACAGGCCGCCTCGCTGGCCGCCGCCGTCACGGGGCGGCGCATCCTGCTGGTGGACGACATGGAAGACTCCGCCTACGTATTCCGTACCCTGCTGGAGCTGGAGGGCGCCACGGTCGATGTCGCCATCCGCGCCGTCGACGGCCTGGCCCTGTTGCGCGAGCAGACCTTCGACCTCGTCATCTCCGACCTGTCCATGCCGGGCATGGACGGCTTCGCATTCCTGCGCGCGGTGCGGGCGATGCCGGCCCTGGCGACGTTGCCGGCGATCGCCGCCAGCGGATTGGGGCGAGAAAAGGACGTGCAGGCGGCGCTGGCCGCCGGCTTCTCCGACCACATCACCAAGCCGGTCGACATGGATCTGCTGGCCGACAAGATCGTGCGGCTGCTGGCCAAGCGGCCGTGAACCGGCGGGCCGTCAAGGCCTGCCGTCTTCCTTCTCTCGCAATGGCGCGCCGCCGCGGCGCGCTCCATGGCAGATTGGCTCCAGCACCCGGCGTCTTGAGTTGACGCCGATAATTGTTTCAATCCTGCCTGAAGATGTCCTACAGGCTCCTACGGAGCATTCCTATAGCTGCGCTTGACTGTCCGGGCCATCATTCGTTGCACGTGCCCAGCGCGCACCGGCCCGCCGCCGGTGCGGCACTGCGCCTCTTCAACGCCAATCGACAGGAGGAATCACGAATGTTTGCACACAACAAGCGACTGCAATACACGGTGCGGGTCAGCGGCCCCAACCCCGGTCTCGCCAACCTGATGCTGGAGCAGTTCGGCGGCCCCCAGGGCGAGCTGGCCGCGGCCATGCGCTACTTCACCCAGGCCGTCGCCGAGGACGATCCGGGCCGCAAGGACATGCTCTTTGATATCGCTACCGAAGAGCTGTCCCACCTGGAAGTGATCGGCAACATCGTCGTGATGCTGAACAAGGGCGCCAAGGGCGCGCTGGCCGAAGGCGTGGACGAGGAGGGCGAGCTGTATCGCAAGATCACGGGCGCGGGCAACGACAGCCACATCACCCAGGTGCTGTACGGCGCCGGCGCGCCGCTGACCAACTCGGCCGGCGTGCCGTGGACGGCCGCCTATATCGACAGCATCTCCGAGCCGACCGCCGACCTGCGCTCGAACATCGCGGCCGAGGCCCGTGCCAAGATCGTCTACGAACGGCTGATCAACCTGACCGACGACCCGGGCGTCAAGGAAGCGCTGGGCTTCCTGATGACGCGCGAGATCGCCCACCAGAAATCGTTCGAGAAGGCGCTGTATTCGATCCAGCCGAACTTCCCGCCGGGCAAGCTGGCTGGCCGGCCGGAGTTCGCCAGCGTATACTTCAACATGTCCCAGGGTGGTCCGGAAATCAACGGCTCGTGGAACAGCGGCAGCAAGTGGAACGTGGTGTCCGACCGCGACCAGCAGATGGACGTGGATGGCGGCGGCGGCGAATCGTCGGTCGAGCTGCCGGCCAAGGACGCCGAGGTGCTCAACCAGATGGGGCTGCGTACCCAGTCGAATCCGACCGTCGACCCGCTGACGGGCGCGGAACTCGGCATGATGAGCGACCCGGGCCAGATCGATTCGGCCTCGGCCAGCGGCGGCCCGAAGACCGCTCCGGGCGGTGACGGCGACTATACGAAAGGTTGACCATGCAGAGTGCCCGCGCGTTCCCGCACAACCTGCGCCTGGCCCTGGGCGCGGCGATCTGCCTGGCCGGCGCGCTGGCGTTGCTGGACGATATCGTGGGCGAAGTGCAGGCTTTCGACGGCCGCGTCCATGGCGCCCTGATGGGAGGCGCCATGGCGGCACTGGCCACCGCCTTGGGCACCTTGCCCGTGTTGTTGTCGCAGAAATTCTCGCAGCGCACCTATGACGGTTTCCTGGGCTTTGGCGCCGGCGTGATGCTGGCGGCCACGGCCTTTTCGCTCGTCATGCCGGCGATCGCCGCCAGCAAGGGCGCCGGGGCGGGGCCGTTCGAGGCCAGCCTGACGGTGGCGGGCGGCATCCTGCTCGGCATGGGCCTGGTGCTGCTGCTGGACCGGGTGGCGCGCCAGGAAACGCTGCTGGAAGGGGTGGACGCGGCGCGCAGCGATTCGCTCAAGCGCGCCTGGCTGTTCGTGGCCGCCGTGGCGATCCACAACCTGCCGGAGGGCCTGGCCATCGGCGTGGCGTATGCCGGCGTGGACGCGGCCAAGGCGCACAGCCTGGCCACCGGTATCTCGATCCAGGACGTGCCGGAAGGGCTGGTAGTGGCGCTGGCGTTGCGCACGGTCGGCTATGGCCGGCTGTTCTCATGCGCGCTGGGCGTGGCCTCGGGCTTGATCGAGCCGGTCGCCGCCGTCAGCGGCGCCGTGCTGATCGAATACGCGCGCGGCCTGCTGCCATGGGGGCTGGCGCTGGCGGCCGGCGCCATGCTGTTCGTCATCGCGCACGACGTGGTGCCCGAATCGCACCGCAACGGCAATGCGACCAGTGCTTCGTGCGCCGTCGTGTTCGGCTTCATCCTGATGATGGTGCTGGACACGGCGCTGGCCTAGGGCCGGCGCAGCAGCGCGATCGCGGCGGCGTCCTCCACTTGCGGGAACGCCTCGTAGCAGCGGCTTACCGCCGTGAAGTCGGGCGGGACCGCCAGGCACACGGTTTCGTCGCACAGCGGCGCGATCAGCTCCAGCGCCTCGCGCGAGGCGACCGGCACCGCGGCGACCAGCCGCTCCGGCCGCTGCGCGCGCAACGCGCGCAGGGCCGAGGCCATCGTGGACCCGGTCGCCAGGCCATCATCGACGACGATGACGCAACGGCCCGCGACCGGCGCGGCCGGGCCGTAGGCGGCGCGGCGCTGGCGCATCAACGCGAGCTGCCCGGCCGTCTGCTGTTCGACCCAGTCCATGCTGGTGCGGGCCCGGGGGAACCATGGGGCGAGCTCGCGGTTGCCGTGTTCGTCCACCGCGCCGACGGCCAGTTCCGGGTCGATGGCGGACGGGATCTTGCGAACAAGCACCACGTCGAGCTGAGCATCGAGGCGGTCCGCGATGATGCGGCCCATCGGTACGGCGCCGCGCGGAATCGCCAGCACCAGCGGGTTGCGGCCGCGCCACGCGTCCAGCCTGTCGGCCAGCAAATGAGCCGCCTGATCCCGGTCGCGCAATGGTAAGCTGACAGTGTCGCGCATCTTGGCCCCCTTGGTGGAAATTACAGGATAGCGCAGAATGGAGCGCATATGAATCTGTCGGCGGCACGCGCGAGGGACGAAATTTTCGCCACAGCAACGCGGCGACCCGGCTGTCCGACAGGCTGGAGACGATGATGACTGCCACGCTGATTACCCCCTTCAGGCCAGGCGACCGCATCCTGGTTGCCTGCGGCGACCGCGCGGCGGCGGAGGCGCTGGCGCGCGTGTTCGTCACGTCCGGCTTCACCGTGCGGCTCGCGTTCGACGGCGTGTCCGCGCTGGACAAGGCGCGGACATTCTTCCCGTCCGTGGCCGTGCTGGGCATGGACCTGCAGTACCTGGACGGGTTCCAGCTGGCCCGTGCGTTGCGGACGATTCCAGGCTGCGCGCGCATGCGCATCCTGGCGATGCTGGGGCGCGACGTGGGGTTGCTGGACCGCCACCGCTGCTTCGACTACATCCTGCGCGCGCCGCGCCCGCCATTTACCGGCAAGCCTCTCTGGAAGCTCGATGGCGACGGCCTCGCCGTCAAGCCGACCATCGGCTGGTAGCGGCTACACCGTGGCCGGGTGCGGCCGCGCGGCCTGGCCGTTCAGCGTCGCGGCAATCTTGTCCAGCAGGTCGGTCATGTTGTACGGCTTGGCCAGCACGGGCAGGGCGTCGCCGCCCTTGCCCGGCAGCTGTTCCATATATCCCGTCGTCAGCAGGATCGGCAGCTTCGGCCAGCGCTTGCGCACCTGCTCGGCCAGCTCCAGGCCATTCATCCCGCCCGGCATGATCACGTCCGTAAACAACAGGCTGATGCCGTTCTCTTCCTCCAGCAGGCGCAGGGCCTGTTCGCCGCTGGCCACGGCGCGCACGCGATAGCCGTTCGCTTCCAGCATCGTTTGGCCCAGCTCGCGCACGTCGTCGTTGTCCTCGACCACCAGCACCGTTCCCTTGCCCGGCTGCTCCATCTGGGGCGTCGGCGTCGCGCCGGCGCCGTTGCGTTCCTCGCGCTGGTCGGCCACGGGGAAGACCAGGCGCACGGTGGTGCCGTGGCCGGTTTCGCTGGACAGTTCCAGGCGGCCGTGCGACTGCTGCACGAAGCCGTGCACCATCGCCAGGCCGAGGCCCGTGCCCGGGCCCTTGGTGGTGAAGAAGGGCTCGGTGGCGCGCCGCAGCACCTCCGGCGGCATGCCTTCGCCCTCGTCGATCACGCACAGCACGACATAGCGTCCGGGCGGCAGGCCGAGACGCTGGCGGTGCTCCGGTTCGGACAGCAGGGAGGTGCCGACCGTGACGGTACCGCCGCGCGGCATGGCGTCGCGCGCGTTGATCAGCACGTTCAGCAGCGCCATCTCCAGGTGGGTCGGGTCGAGCTGGCAGGGCGGCAGGCCGGGGCGCAGGTCCAGGTGCAGCTGCACGTGTTCGCCCAGGGTGCGCACCAGCATCTCGCTGAAGTCCACCACCAGCGCGTTCAGGTTGATGCGCCGTGGCTCGAGCCGCTGCTTGCGGGCGAAGGTCAGCAACTGCTGCGTCAGCGCGCCGCCCTTCATCGCCGCCTTCTGGGCGCGGCCGATGGCGTCGCGCGCCTGCTGGGGATTGGCCAGCAGGCGCTGGGCCAGTTCCAGGTTGCCGTTGATGACCTGCAGCAGGTTGTTGAAGTCGTGTGCCAGGCCCGCTGTCAGCTGGCCGATGGCTTCCATCTTCTGTGCCTGCAGGTAGGAGTGCTCGTAGACGCGGCGCTGGGTGATGTCCATCTGCGAAGCGAAGAAATACAGCAGCTTGCCCTGCTTGTCGAAGATGGGCCCGATGAACAGGGCGTTCCAGAACGGCGTGCCGTCGGCCTTGTAGTTCAGCAGGTCGACGGCGACGGCGCGGTGCTCGCGAATGGCGTTGCGCACCTCGTCGATCGTGCGCGGGTCCGTGTCGGGACCCTGCAGCAGGCGGCAGTTGCGGCCGAGGATGTCCTGCTCGCGGTACAGGGTCAGGTCGTAGAAGGCGTTGTTGGCGAAGACGATGGGATTGTCCGGCCGGTTCGGGTCCGTCACCAGCATCGGCATGCGCGTCATCTCGACGGCGGCGAAGAAGACGTTGCCGCGTTCGTCCAGGGTCGTGTCGCCGATGAAGCTGGCCTGCCAGTGGCGGATGCCGGGGTTGCCCGTCGGCGTGACGGAATTGCCTTCCAGCTGGCCCTCGGCCAGCACGCCCATGCTCTGGCCGTTGCCCTGCTGTTCGGTGGTCCTGTTTTCGTCGTTGATGTCTTTGCCGGTGGCCATAACGCTGTCCTTGTATCGCCTTGTTTGCTGTTCAGGACATCGTACGAGCACCGTGCGCGCGCCGCTGTTCGTGACCGCACACAGTGCCGCGCGTTCCAGCCGTGCCGCCCGCGCGCGGCGGATTGACTACAATGGTCCGCGGTCAGCATCGACAGGAGGAGCAAATGAACGACTCTAGCGCGCCGGCGCAATACGACGTGGCCGCGATCATGCGCGGCCTGTACGGCGATGGCTTCATCGCTTGCAAGGGCGCCTTTACACGCGAATGGGTAACGCAGCTGGGCGAGGACATCGACGTGCTGTTCCGCCAGGCACTGGCCCAGCCGGGCGGGGCGCTGCCGCGCGGGCCGAACCGCTTTTATGTGGAGATCCACCCGGAGCGGCTGCGCGGCTTCGTCGATATCATCACGCACCCCTGGGTGGTGGCCGTCTGCGAGGCCGTTCTCGGGCCCGACTATCGGATCGTCGAGGCTGGCTTCGACGTGCCCGGGCCCGGCGCGCTGCACCAGCCCTGGCACCGCGATTTCCCGGCGCCGGAGGCGACCCTGACGGGCCGCCGCCTGAACTCGCTGGCGTTCAATATCACGACGGTGGACGTGACGGAGGAGATGGGCCCGTTCGAGATCGCGCCCGGCACCCAATGGGACACGCTGGCCGGTGGCGACCCCATGTTCCCGGCGCGCGAGCTGTGGCCCCGCTACGAAGCGCTGGCGCAGCGCAAGCTGGCCCAGATGGGCGACATCTCGGCCCGCTCGGCGCTGACGATCCACCGCGGCACGGCCAACCGCTCGAACAAGTCGCGCCCCGTATTCGTGCTGGGCGTGGACGCGCCGGACGCCCGCAACGCCGACAAGCACGACCTGCAGCTGACGCGGCCGTACTACGACAGCCTGCCGGAGCAGGTGCGCCGGCACCTCACTTGCCGCGTGGTCGATACGCTCGACCCGATCGTGCAGGAGCACACGATCGATGGCTTGCTGGAGGGGGTGTCGCCGGGGGAACGGATGGGGATGGGGGGCTGATTCGGGGCTGATGCATGCGGCGCTGCGGGTGACAGGCTCCGCAGGTACCTGTCACTGCGGGTTTCAGGCGCGGGCCCGCAACCCTGCCACCAACCCCGGTAATTCCGCCATTGCCCCGAACGTCAACCTCGCCCCGGCTTGCACCAGCCGCTCCGCCTGCCCGGCCGGGCTGTGCGGTCCACCCGCAAACCCCAGCACGACGCAACCGGCCGCCACGGCCGCGTGCACGCCCGTCACGCTGTCTTCGATGACGACGCAGTTGCCGGCCGCCGCCCCCATCCCGGCGGCAGCCGTCAGATAGACGGCCGGGTCGGGTTTCGGCCGGCCGGCGATGTCGGCCGTGTACAGGCCGCCGGCAAACAGCGAAATCAGTCCCGTACGTTCCAGCAGGCCCTGCACCCGCATCAGGCGGCTGTTGCTGGCCACCGCCTTGGGCAGGGGAATCGCCTCCAGCGCGGCGCGCACGCCGGGCACCGCCTGCGCCTTGCGATCGCATTCGCCCTCGACCACGCCGCGCATCACGGCCAGGTCCGGCACGGTGGGTTCCGGCAGGCGCAACTCGGCGCAGATGCCCAGCACCAGGGCTTCCAGCTTCAGGCCCAGGCGTGGGCGGATCAGTTCGATCAGGCGCTTGCGCTCGCCGGTGAGCGGCACGAGAAAATCGGCAAGGGCTTGCAGGGCGACGGCTTCGCTGTCGATCAGGACGCCGTCGCAGTCGGAAATCAGGTGGGTAATCGGCATGCTGGCAATCGGTAAAGAAGACAGGCGATGATGCCATATCGCCCTCTATTTCTCAGGCGTACCGGACGCCGGGTAGCCGATGCCTTCATGCCTTGATGTCGATCAGCGTGCCCAGGCGTTCGTCCGCGGCCTGGATGACCTTGGCGGACAGGCTGAAGCCCAGCTTGTACACGAGCGAGTTCGTGATCGACGTGGCCGGATCGGTGCCGGACGGCGCCGCGCCGGCGTCCTGCGCGGCCGCCAGCTCACGCGCCGCCGTCGACAAGGTCACGCCCGTACCGGCCGGCCGCGCTTCGTTGAAGCTGGCCGACTGCGGCACGAAATCCTGCGTTGCCAGGTTCGCCGTGTTGTGCCCCTCGACCGCAAGCCCTTGTTGATAGGCCTGCAAGCCGGCCAGGCCGCTGGTCAGGGAAGAAATTGCCATGATGAGTTCGGAATGGACGCTGTAGTTTATCCTCAGAAACCCTGGCCGCGGACGGCGGCGTGAGTCGCTGTCGCGCCGCAGCCGCATACAGATGCGCTAACGCAACAGTTCGCGCATTCTTCCGATAGCAAACCGGCACGCTTGAGTTTTTGGGATTGCGCTGCGGGAATATTGATACCAGAATCGGGTTATTGCCGTAAGTAAATAACCCCGAGCGTATCATGTTTGCCGTCCCGTCCACCGTCCGCCAGTTCGCCATCGCCGCCGCCCTCAGCTGCGCACTCGTGCCCGCCGCCATCGCGCAGCAGTCGCTGCCGCTCGACACCCGCTTGAACGAACAGATCATCATGGTGCCGGCCGGCCCGGCGCTGGACGTGAAGCTGGAGACGACGCTGTACAAGCCGGCCGGCCCGGGGCCGTTCCCGCTGCTGATCATCAACCACGGCAAGTCGCCGGGCGATCCGAAGGCGCAGTCGCGCGACCGCTTCGTCTACATGGCGGCGCAATTCGTCAAGCGCGGCTACGCCGTGATGGTGCCGATGCGCACCGGCTTTGCGCACTCGACCGGCACCTACACGGATTATGGTTGCAATATGAAGGCCAACGGCTACCAGCAAGCCGGCGACATCGCCGACGTGATCGCCTACGCGCGCAGCCTGAACTGGATCGACGGCGAACGCATCGTCATCGCCGGCCAGTCGTACGGCGGCCTGGCCAGCGTGGCGCTGTCGACGCAGGAGCTGCCCGGCGTGCGCGGCGTGATGAATTTCGCCGGTGGCCTGAAGGTGCACGGCGGCAGCTGCGACTGGCAGCAGGCGCTGGTCAACGCGTTTGCCGAATACGGCCGCAAGAATCGCATCGAAACCTTGTGGATGTATGGCGCCAACGACAGCTATTTCGGCCCGCAACTGGTGTCGCGCCTGTACGAGGCCTTCAACGGCAACGGCGGCCGGGTCGACCTGGTCGCCTACGGTCCGTTCAAGCACGACGCCCACACGATGCTGGGCAGCCGCGACGGCCAGCCGATCTGGTTGCCGGAAGTGGAGCGCTTCCTGCAGCGCATCGGCATGCCGACCGAGCAGGTCTATGCGGTGGCCGAGCCGGTGCCGCAGGCGCCGACCAACTATGCCGCGCTGGACGACGTCGCCGCCGTGCCGTTCCTGCCGGAGCGGGGCCGCCAGCAGTACCGTGCCTTCCTGTCGAAGCAGACGCCGCGCGCGTTCGCCGTCTCGTCCAGCGGCGCCTGGGGCTGGGCGGAAGAGGGCGAGTCGGTCAACGAGCGCGCGCTGGCCGCCTGCCAGTCCGCCAGCCGCCAGCCGTGCCGGCTGTACACGGTGGACGACTACGTGGTCTGGAGCGATACGCCGGACCCCGGCAACAACAGCGCCACCGGCCGCACCGAGTAAGCCGCGCCGGCGTTCGCCACTGCGGTGCGCATGGCGCGCCGGCCCTGCTGCTATGATGGGGGCCATGTGCGGACGCTTCGATCAAAACGACATCGCGCGGCGTTACGTCGCCGCCTTCGGCTGGGCCGACGCTGCCTATCGCAGCGAGGCCGCGCCGACCTATAACGCCGCCCCCGGCACCTACCGCCCCGTCATCCACATGGAAGACGGCCGGCTGGCGGTGGACGACCTGCACTGGGGTTACCGGGCCGCCTGGGCCGCCGAGAAGCTGCCGGTCTGCGTCAACGCCCGGCTGGAAAAGCTCACCAACAACTACTGGGGCAAGCTGCTCAAGACGGGCCGCGCCGTGGTGCCGGCCAACGGCTGGTACGAATGGACGGGCGAGAAGGGCAAGCGCCAGCCCTGGCACATCCACCGCAAGGACCGCGAGCCGATCTTCATGCTGGCGCTGGCCAATTTCGGCCCGTTCAAGGAACACAAGGCGGAATCGGGCTTCGTGCTGGTCACGGCCGATGCGGAGGGCGGCATGGTGGACGTGCACGACCGCCGCCCCGTGGTGCTGAACGCGCTCGATGCGGCCACCTGGCTGGACCCGGACCTGTCGAAGGAGCAGGCCGAGATGCTGGCACGCCAGATGGCGCTGGGGCCCGAGATGTTCGAGTGGTACCGCGTCAGCCCCGAGGTCAACTATGCCGGCCGCGATGGCGCCCACCTGGTCGAGCCAATGCCCGAGCCACTGGAAGAACGGCCAGCCTCGCTGCTGCCGGACGACGACGCATGAAGGGCCGCCAGTTGCCCGGCATGGTCAGGGTGCGCGGCGCGCGCGAACACAACCTGAAAAACGTCGACCTGGACATCCCGCGCGATGCGTTGGTGGTCTTCACCGGCGTATCCGGCTCCGGCAAGTCGTCGCTGGCGTTCGGCACGCTGTATGCGGAGGCGCAGCGGCGCTACCTGGAATCGGTATCGCCCTATGCGCGCCGCCTGTTCCACCAGATGCCGGTGCCGCAGGTGGACGAGATCGATGGCCTGCCGCCCGCCGTGGCGCTGCAGCAGCAGCGCGGTTCGCCCACCACGCGCTCGTCGGTGGGCAGCGTGACCACCTTGTCGAACTCGCTGCGCATGCTGTACTCGCGCGCCGGCGACTACCCAAGCGGCCAGGAGCTGCTGTATGCCGAATCGTTCTCGCCGAATACCCCGGAAGGCGCCTGCCCCGAATGCCATGGCCTGGGCCGGGTGTACGAGGTCACGGAGCGCTCGATGGTGCCGGACGACTCGCTGACGATCCGCGAACGCGCCGTCGCGGCCTGGCCGCCGGCCTGGCATGGCCAGAACCTGCGCGACATCCTGGTCACCCTGGGCTACGACGTCGACACGCCATGGCGCGACCTGCCGAAGAAGGACCGCGACTGGATCCTGTACACGGAAGAGACGCCGACGGTGCCGGTCTACGCCGGCTTGACGCCGCAGGAAACCAGGCAGGCCTTGAGACGCAAGGACCCGCCCAGCTACCAGGGCACGTTTACCGGCGCGCGCAAGTACGTGCTGCAGACGTTTGCCAACACGGAAAGCGCGTCCATGAAGAAGCGCGTGGCGCGCTACATGGTCAGCAACGAGTGCCCGGTCTGCCGCGGCAAGCGGCTGCGCGCCGAGTCGCTTTCGGTCACCTTCGCCGGCCACGACATCACCGATATTTCGCGCCTGCCGCTGGCGCGCCTGGCGCAGACGATGCGCCCGTATGCGGACGGCAGCGCGAAAGTCAGCGCCAAGGAGCGCGCGGCGCATCCGGAGAAGCTGATCGTCACGCAGCGCATCGCCCAGGACGTGCTGGCCCGGCTGGACGTGCTGCTCGACCTGGGCCTGGGCTACCTGACGCTGGACCGCAGCACGCCGACCTTGTCGCCGGGCGAACTGCAGCGCCTGCGCCTGGCCACCCAGGTGCGTTCGAACCTGTTCGGCGTGGTCTACGTGCTGGACGAGCCGTCGGCCGGCCTGCATCCGGCCGACACGGTGGCGCTGCTGCGGGCGATGGACCGGCTGAAGGCATCCGGCAACTCGCTGTTCGTCGTCGAGCACGCACTGGACGTGATCCGCCATGCCGACTGGATCGTGGACGTGGGCCCGGCGGCGGGCGAGGGCGGCGGCGCGGTGCTGTACAGCGGCGCGCCGGACGGCCTGCGCGACGTGGCGGCCTCGCAGACGCGGCGCTACCTGTTTCCGGATGCGGCCCCGCCGGCGCGCACGGTGCGCGAGCCGGCCGGCTGGCTGAAGCTGGCCGGCATCACGCGCAACAACCTGCACGGGCTGGACGCGGCCTTTCCTTTGGGGGTGCTGACGACGGTGACGGGCGTGTCCGGCTCCGGCAAATCCAGCCTGGTCAGCCAGGTGCTGGTGGAGCTGGTCGGCCGCGCGCTGGGGCACGAGGTGGCGGCCGAACCGGAGGAAGGTGACGAGCTGGACCGGCCCGCCGAGCTGCCGCTGGAAGGCCGCATCGTGGCGGGACTCGAGCAGGTGCGGCGCATGGTGCGGGTGGACCAGAAGCCGATCGGCCGCACGCCGCGCTCGAACCTGGCCACCTACACCGGCCTGTTCGACCACGTGCGCAAGCTGTTCGCGGCCACGAAAACGGCGAAGGCACGCCGCTACGATGCCGGCCGCTTCTCGTTCAACGTCGCCAAGGGGCGCTGCGACAACTGCGAGGGCGAGGGCTTCGTCATGGTGGAGCTGCTGTTCCTGCCCAGCGTCTACGCGCCGTGCCCGGTCTGCGCCGGCGCGCGCTACAACGCCAAGACGCTGGAGGTGACGTACCGCGAGCGCAATATCGCCGAGGTGCTGGGCATGACGGTGGATGCGGCCTGGGAATTCTTCGCCGACGAACCGGCGCTGCACCGCGCACTGGACGTGCTGCGCGAGGTAGGGCTGGGCTACCTGCGCCTGGGCCAGCCGGCCACGGAACTCTCCGGTGGCGAGGCGCAGCGCATCAAGCTGGCCACCGAATTGCAGCGCGCCTCGCGCGGCGACACCTTGTATGTGCTGGACGAACCGACCACGGGCCTGCACCCGGCGGACGTCGAGCGCCTCATCGTCCAGCTGCAAAAGCTGGTCGATGCCGGCAACACGGTGGTGGCGGTCGAACACGATATGCGCGTGGTGGCGGCGAGCGACTGGGTCGTCGACATCGGCCCGGGCGCGGGCGAGGAGGGCGGCACGGTGGTGGCGGCCGGCCCGCCGGCGCAGGTGGCGCGCAGCAAGGCGAGCCGCACCGCGCCGTATCTGCGGCGCTTCCTGGGCGGCCCGGCAGCGTGAACTGGGGTCTGTCCCCGCAGGGGACTGACCCCGAAGTTGGGGGGAAGCATACAAACTTCAGGGTCAGTCCCCGTTGGGGACAGACCCTGACCCAGCGACTGTAGTCCCCTTCGGGGACTGACCCGTGCCGCATCCTACAACGCGAAGTAAGCCACCACCCCCAACCCCGCACTGACCCACACCATCGGCCCCAAGGCAGGACGCAGCCACTGTGCCACCACGGCGCTGCGCCGGTGCAGGTGCACCAGCGCATGCACGGCCAGCAGGTTCTGGACCGCGACGACCACGTTGAGCACGATGGCCACCGTCAGGCACCAGGTCACCGTCACGCCGGCGTCGCCCGGCGCCAGCGCCCCTTGTGCCAGCATCAGCGCGCAGCCGTGCACCACCCCCAGCAGCAGGCCAAGCACGCTGACGTTGACGAAGCGCGGATTGAAATAGCGCGCCCGCCATTGCGGCACCAGTGCCAGCGCATGCAGCAGCAATGCCAGCAGCACGCCGCCCTGCAGCGCGGCGGTGAGCTGGTGGAACAGTCCCGTAGCCTGCATCGCCGTTGCCTCAGGCCGCCACGCCGAACGCTTCGGCCAGCGTCTGCATCGTGCCGGTGGCTGTCGCGTCGTAGCCGGGCAGGGCGTCGATCAGCGCATGGCAGGCCGGTGCACGCACCACGCCGACCAGGTCGCGCAGCGGCGCTTCCCCGGCGGCGGCACACGGCAGGGCCAGGAAATAGCGTTCGCGCAGCAGCGGGATGAACGCCAGGCCGAAGCGCTCGGCCGCCGTGCGCACGCCCAGCCCGACGTCCGCCATGCCGCTGGCGATGTAGGCCGCCACGGCGCTGTGGGTAAACTCGGCGCTGCCGAAACCATTGATCGCGGTCGGCTCGATGCCGGCTTCGGCCAGCAGCATCTCCAGCAGCAGCCGGGTGCCCGAGCCGGTCTGGCGGTTGACGAAGCGCACGCCCGGTGCGGCCAGGTCGGCCACGCTGCGGATGCCGAGCGGATTGCCGGGCGCGACGAACAGGCCCTGCTCGCGCACGGCCAGGTGCAGTACGCAGTGTTTCGCAGGGTCGAGCCAGCGCAGGCAGCTCGCCAGGAACGGCTGCTGGAACGGGCCGACCGGCACGTGGAAGCCGGCCAGGTCGCATTCGCCGCGCGCCAGCGCCGCCAGCGCGTCCGTGCTGTTGCGGTAGCGCAGCTCGACGGGCAGGCGCAGCGCCTGCAGGTGCTGGGTCAGCGCCGCCACGGCAAAGCCATGGCTGGCGTCCAGGCGCAGCGCGCGCGGCTCGTCCGCCACCATCTTGCCCAACTCGTTTTCCAGCTCGGAAGCGAGGCTTTCCAGCATGGGCGACAGGCGCGCGGCGATGCGGCGGTCGGCCCACACGAGCTTTTGCGCCAGCGCCGTCAAGCTGGTGCCGCGGCCGCGCCCCGTGGCCAGCAGGGCCTGGCCGAACTGGCCCTCGGCTTCGCGCAGCAGGCCCCAGGCGTAGCGGTAGGACAGGCGCACGGCTTTCGCGGCGCGCGCGATCGAGCCGGTGTCCTGGATCTCCTTCAACAGCGCCAGCAACGCCGCCGTGTCGAGCGGACTGTCGGGGCGCACGCTGATTTCCCACTGGGGATGAATCTTCACTCTGAACATATGCACAAAATAGCATATTTCAGCGCCGCGCCGATGCGTGATACGCTCCGCCTGATGGGCGGAAGCCGCCTCGTATATGCTCAGGTGCAGCATATGACAATGTCAACTAGCGGAGACCGCCAGCAGTGAACCACCCGACCATTCCCATCGCCGTCGCCCAGGGAAGCCATGACGCCGCCAAGGCGGGAGCGAGCCGCGAACGCAAGCGTCAGGCCCCGCGCGGGCGCCGCGTCGAGCCGGACGCGCTGGCCGAAGTGCAGGCCTTGCTGGGCGATGCGCCGCGCCGGCGCGACCTGCTGATCGAGCACCTGCACCGCATCCAGGACTGCTACGGTTGCCTGGCCACGCGTCACCTGGCCGCGCTGGCGCAGGAACTGCGCATGGCGCAGGCGGAGGTGTACGAGGTGGCGTCGTTCTATCATCATTTCGACATCGTGCGCGCAGGCGAGGCGGCGCCGGCCGCGTTGACGGTGCGCGTCTGCGCCGGGCTGTCGTGCGAGATGGCCGGCGCCGGCGCGCTGCTGGACAGGCTGCCCGCGCTGCTGGGGACCAACGTGCGCGTGCTCGCCGCGCCCTGCATCGGCCGTTGCGAACAGGCCCCGGCCGCGCTGGTCGGTCAACGGGCCGTGCCCGTCGCCACGACCCGGGACATCGCGGCCGCGGCAGCCGGGACGACGCCACCGGTGCCGGCCCACGTCGGATACGACGACTACGTGGCCGGCGGCGGCTACGCGCTGCTGCGCGACTGCGTGGCCGGCACCCGCAGCGCCGAGTCCTTGATCGCCGCCCTGGAGCACGCCGGCCTGCGCGGCCTGGGCGGCGCCGGCTTCCCGGCCGGGCGCAAATGGCGCATCGTCAAGGCCGAGGCGGGCCCGCGCCTGATGGCCGTCAACCTGGACGAGGGCGAGCCGGGCACGTTCAAAGACCGCGTCTACCTGGAGCGCGATCCGCACCGTTTCATCGAAGGCATGCTGCTGGCGGCATGGGCCGTGGGCATCCGCGACATCTATATCTATGTGCGCGACGAGTACCATGACGCGCGCGCCCTGCTGGCGGCCGAACTGGAACGCCTGCAGGCGGCCGCGCCGGTGCCCGAGCTGCCGGCGATCCACCTGCGCCGCGGCGCCGGGGCCTACATCTGCGGCGAGGAATCGGCGATGATCGAATCGATCGAGGGCAAGCGCGGCATGCCGCGCCTGCGCCCGCCCTACGTGGCCCAGGTCGGCCTGTTCGGCCGGCCCACGCTGGAGCACAATTTCGAGACGCTGTACTGGGTGCGCGACATCGTCCAGCGCGGGCCGGACTGGTTCGCCGGGCAGGGCCGGCATGGTCGCAAGGGCCTGCGTTCCTATTCGGTGTCGGGGCGGGTGCGCGAGCCCGGCGTCAAGCTGGCGCCGGCCGGCATCACGGTGCGCGAACTGATCGCCGAATACTGCGGCGGCATGGCGGAAGGCCACACGTTCTACGGTTACCTGCCGGGCGGCGCCTCGGGCGGCATCCTGCCCGCCGCACTGGGCGACGTGCCGCTCGATTTCGACACCCTGCAGCCGTACGGCTGCTTCATCGGCTCGGCCGCCGTCATCGTGCTGTCGCAACAGGACAGCGCCGTGGCGGCCGCGCGCAACACCATGCGCTTCTTCCGCGACGAGTCGTGCGGCCAGTGCACGCCGTGCCGGGTCGGTACCGCCAAGGCGCTGCAGCTGATCGAGGCGCCGCGCTGGGATACGGCCCTGCTGGGCGAACTGGGGCAGGTGATGCGCGACGCGTCGATCTGCGGCCTGGGCCAGGCGGCGCCGAATCCGGTCGACTGCGTGATCCGCTACTTCCCGCAGGAGCTGGCATGATCGGCTTTCAACTGAACGGTTGCGACGTGCAGGCGCGCCCCGGCGAGACGCTGCTGGACGTGGCGCGGCGCGAGGGCATAGCCGTGCCACACCTGTGCTACAAGGATGGCCTGGCGCCGGCCGGCAACTGCCGCGCCTGCGTGGTCGAGGTCGAGGGCGAACGCACCTTGGCACCGTCGTGCTGCCGCGCGCCGCTGCCCGGCATGAAGGTGGAGACGGCCAGCCCGCGCGCCCGGGCGGCGCAGAAGATGGTGCTGGAGCTGCTGCAGTCCGACCTGGCCGAGGCGACGTACACGCGCCACAACGAGGTGGACGAGTGGGCCGCCCGCCTGCAGGTGGGCAAGCCGCGCTTCGCGCCGCGCGCCCAGCCGGCCCGCGACGCCAGCCACGCCGCCATCACCGTCAACCTGGATGCCTGCATCCAGTGCACCCGCTGCGTGCGCGCCTGCCGCGACGAGCAGGCCAACGACGTGATCGGCCTGGCGCTGCGCGGCGACGCCGCCAAAATCGTGTTCGACATGGACGATCCGATGGGCGCCTCCACCTGCGTGGCCTGCGGCGAATGCGTGCAGGCCTGTCCCACCGGGGCGCTGGCGCCGGCGCGCGGCGCCGCGATGGCCGTGCCGGACCGCCAGGTGGCGTCTGTCTGCCCGTTCTGCGGCGTGGGCTGCCAGCTGACCTACAACGTGCAGGGCAACCGCATCGTCTCGGTGGAGGGGCGCGATGGTCCGGCCAACCACGGCCGCCTGTGCGTCAAGGGCCGCTACGGCTTCGATTACGCGCACCATCCGCAGCGGCTGACCAGGCCGCTGATCCGGCGTGCCGACGCGCCGAAGTCGGCCACGATGGCGATGGACCCGACCCGGGTGCTGGAAGTGTTCCGCGAAGCGAGCTGGGAAGAGGCGCTGGCATTGGCCGGCGGCGGCCTGGCGCGCATCCGCGACCAGTCCGGCCGCAAGGCACTGGCCGGCTTCGGCTCGGCCAAGGGCAGCAACGAGGAAGCCTACCTGTTCCAGAAACTGGTGCGCACGGGCTTCGGCAGCAACAACGTCGACCACTGCACGCGGCTGTGCCACGCCTCCTCGGTGGCGGCCCTGCTGGAAGGGATCGGCTCGGGCGCGGTGTCGAATCCCGTGATGGACGTGCTGCAGGCCGAGGTGGTGCTCGTCATCGGCGCCAACCCCACCGTCAATCATCCGGTGGCGGCGACCTGGATCAAGAACGCGGTGCGAAACGGCACGAAGCTGATCCTGTGCGACCCGCGCCGCTCCGAGCTGGCGCGCCATGCCCACCGCACCTTGCAGTTCAAGCCCGATACCGATGTGGCGCTGCTGAACGCGATGATGCACGTGATCGTGGCCGAAGGCCTGGCCGACCAGGCCTTCATCGCCAGCCGCACCAGCGGCTACGAGGCGCTGGCCGCCAACGTGGCGCAGTACAGCCCGGAGGCAATGGCGCCGCTGTGCGGCATCGACGCGGAGACGATCCGCTACGTGGCGCGGCTGTATGCCACCTCGAAGGGCTCGATGATCCTGTGGGGCATGGGGGTATCGCAGCACGTGCACGGCACCGACAACGCGCGCTGCCTGATCGCGCTGGCGCTGCTGACGGGCCAGATCGGCCGCCCCGGCACCGGGCTGCATCCGCTGCGCGGCCAGAACAACGTGCAGGGCGCCTCCGACGCCGGCCTGATCCCGATGATGTATCCGGACTACCAGCGCGTGACGGAAGCGAGCGTGCGCGAGCGCTTCGCCCAGGCCTGGAACGTGCCGGCCGCGCTGCTGGACGACCAGCCCGGCCTGACGGTGGTGGAGGTGATGGAGGCGATCCTGGCCGGCACGGTCAAGGGCATGTACATCATGGGCGAGAATCCGGCCATGTCCGATCCGGACGCGAACCACGCGCGCGAGGCGCTGGCCGCGCTCGACCTGCTGGTGGTGCAGGACATCTTCCTGACCGAAACGGCCTACCTGGCCGACGTGATCCTGCCGGCCAGCGCATTCCCGGAAAAGACCGGCACCTTCACCAATACCGACCGGCTGGTGCAGCTGGGCCGCCAGGCCATCGAGCCGCCGGGCGAGGCGAGGCAGGATCTGTGGATCATCTGCGAGCTGGCGCGCCGCCTCGGCCTGGACTGGCATTACGATCACGTGGCGCAAGTGTTCGACGAGATGCGCCGCCTGATGCCCAGCATGGCCGGCATCACCTGGCAGCGACTGGAGCGCGATGGCGCGGTCGTGCATCCATGTCCGGAAGAAGCGCACCCCGGCACGCCGGTCGTGTTCACGGACACGTTCCCGCGCCCGGACGGCAAGGCGCGCTTCGTCCCGGCGGACATCATTCCGGCCAACGAACGCCCCGATGCCGAGTATCCGATGGTGCTGATCACGGGCCGCCAGCTGGAGCACTGGCACACCGGCAGCATGACGCGCCGCGCGACGGTACTGGATGCGCTGGAGCCGGACCCGGTGGCGCTGATTCATCCGCTCGACCTGGCCGAACTGGGGGTGGCGCCCGGCGGTGTCGTCACGCTGGCCTCGCGCCGCGGCAGCGTGGCGCTGTATGCGCGGGCGGACGAGGCGTCGCCGCGCGGCGCCGTGTTCGTGCCGTTCTGCTATTACGAGGCGGCGATCAACCGGCTGACCAACGCCGCGCTGGACCCGTACGGCAAGATCCCGGAGTTCAAGTACTGTGCGGTGCGCCTGACGGCCGGCGGTACGGTGGAGGCGCAGGGCAGCTACGGCGGCGGCCAGATGCTGCAGCGGCTGGAGCAACCGGCATGAACGGCCCGCTGCCACGCCTGTCGGACGCGCGCCTGCCGCTGGTCCACCCCGTCGCCGCGCGCGACGAGAAGGAACGCGCCACGGCACTGCACATCCCGGCCGAGCGCCCGCTGACCGTCTACCTGGACGGCCGCGAGCTGATCACCCTGATGACCCTGGGCGCGGCGCCGGAGGCGCTGGTGCTGGGCTACCTGCGCAACCAGCGCCTGCTGGCGCTGAGCGACATCGAGGCGGTGCAGGTGACGTGGGACGAGGCCGGGGCCAGCGGCACGGCCGCCGTCACCACGCGCGCCGGCGTGGCCGACCTGGAGGAACGCACGGCGCGCCGCGTCGTCACCACCGGCTGCGGCCAGGGCTCCGTGTTCGGCACCGTGATGGACGAGGTGGACAGCATCGCGCTGCCGCCCGGGGCGCGCCTGCGCCAGGGCGTGATCTACCGCATCGTCGAGACGATCCGCACCCAGCCTTCCGTGTACAAGCAGGCCGGCTCGGTGCATGGCTGCGGCCTGTTCGACAACACGGGGCGGCTGCTGCACTTCGTCGAGGACGTGGGGCGGCACAACGCGGTCGATGCCATCGCCGGCCTGATGTGGCTGAAGGGCGAAGCGGGCGGCGACAAGGTGTTCTACACGACCGGCAGGCTGACCTCAGAGATGGTGATCAAGGGCGCGCAGATGGGCATCCCGTTCCTGCTGTCGCGCTCCGGCACCACGGAGATGGGCCATGCGGTGGCGCAGCGTACCGGCATGACCTTGCTGGCGCGCTGCTCCGGCAAGCACTTCATGGTGCTGGCGGCGCCGCAGCGCATCGTGTTCGAGCCGGAACTGCTGGAGCCCTGATGGCGTTGACCGCCGCCGTGCACGATGCGTTCCTGCTGCTGCTGACGGGCGATCCCGTGCTGTGGCGGATCATCTGGATTTCCGTCAGCACCAGCATGCTGGGGCTCGTCATCGCCACGCCCATGGCGGTCGGCGCCGGCTATGTCATCGCAATGCACCAGTTTCCCGGGCGCCGTTTGGTGATCTGGCTGGCGCAGGCCGCGCTGTCGCTGCCGACGGTGCTGATCGGTTTGCTGCTGTACCTGCTGCTGTCCCGCCACGGCCCGCTCGGCCCCCTGCAATGGCTGTTCGCGCAGCCCGGCATCGTGGCCGGCCAGGTGATCATCGCCTTGCCCGTACTGCTGGCGTTCACGCTGACCGCCGTGCAGGCGGCCGATCCGCGCCTGGCGGAGACGGCCATCGCGCACGGCGCCTCGCGCTGGCGCGTGATGACGACCCTGCTGTACGAGGTGCGCTTCGGCGTGATGGCGGCCGTCATCAGCGGCTTCGGCCGCGTGATCTCGGAAGTGGGCTGTGCCATGATGGTGGGCGGGAACATCGCCGGCGAGACGCGCACGATCACGACGGCCATCGCGCTGGAAACCAGCAAGGGCGATTTTGCCCAGGGCATCGCGCTGGGCATCGTGCTGGTGACGATCGCGCTGGCGATGAACGGCGCGCTGATGCTGCTGCAGGGCGACGCCCACGCGGCGCGGGGGCGCACGTGACGGTGGCGTTGCTGACGGCCGCGCGGCTGCGCAAGCGCCACGGCGCGCACACCTTGTTCGACCTGCGCGACTTCACGCTCGAGGAAGCCAGCGCCTATGTGCTGACGGGCGTGAACGGGGCCGGCAAGAGCACCCTGCTGCGCGTGCTGGCGGGACTGGTGCCGGTGGAGGCCGAGGACGTGCGGTTCGCCGGCGCGCCCGTGACCTTGCGGCCCTATCCGCGCGTGCTGCGCGATGCGATCGTCTACGTGCACCAGCACCCCGTGATGTTCTCGACCAGCGTGCCGGCCAATATCGCCTACGGGCTGGAGGCGCGCGGGGCGCCGCGCGCGCTGGTGCGCGAGCGGGTGGAGGAGGCGATGGCCTGGGCCGGCGTGACGCACCTGCGCGGCAGCGATCCCGCCACGCTGTCCGGCGGCGAAAAGCAGCGCGTGGCCCTGGCCCGCGCGCGCGTGCTGCGACCGCGCCTCTTGCTGCTGGACGAACCGACCGCCAACCTGGACGGCGAGGCGCGCGAGCAGGTGATCGCGCTGATCCCCACGCTCACCAAGGCCGGCACCAGCGTCGTCATGGCCTGCCACGACCGCGACCTGATCAACCTGGCCGACGTGCGCCGCCTGAAGCTGCGCGACGGCCAACTCGAGTACCGCTAGATCTTACAAAAGGAGTTCCCATGAAGCGCCGTTCGTTATTCCTGCTTGCCGTCGCCATCGCGTTGGCCGGCAGCGCCTCCGCCCAGCAGACGCTGCGCATGTCCACCACGACCAGCACGGAAAATTCCGGCCTGCTGGCCTACCTGCTGCCGTTCTACGAAGCCAAGACGGGCACCAAGGTGCAGGTGATCTCGGTCGGTACCGGCAAGGCGCTGGAGCTGGCCAAGAACGGCGACGTCGACGTCACGCTGGTGCACGCGCGCGCCGCCGAGGACAAGTTCGTGGCCGAAGGCTGGGGCGTGGACCGGCGCGACGTGATGTACAACGATTTCATCGTGGTCGGCCCTGTTTCCGATCCGGACCGCATCAAGGGCGGCAAGGACGTGCTGGCCGCGTTCCGCAAGATGGCCGCCGGTCCCGCCAGGTTCATCTCGCGCGGCGACAACTCCGGCACCGACATCATGGAAAAGGCCTACTGGAAGCAGGTCGGCGCGCAGCCGGCGGGGGCGCGCTACGTGTCGGCCGGGCTGGGCATGGGCGAGGTGCTGACGATGGCCGCCGAACTGCAAGCGTACACGCTGACCGACCGCGCCACCTACGGCGTCTACCAGGCCAAGACGGGCCTGGCCATCATGGTCGAGGGCGACCCGAAGATGTTCAACCCGTACGGCATCATCGCCGTCAACCCGGCCCGGCATCCCGGCATCAACTACAAGGGTGCCAAGCAGTTGATCGAATGGATCACGTCGCCCGAAGGCCAGGCGAAGATCGCCGCGTTCAAGCCGGCCGGGCAGCAGTTGTTCTACCCGTCCGCCAAGTAGACATCAGGCCGCCGGCGCGCAGCGAGGCAGCGGCTTGGGCAGCCGTGACGGCGTCGTCGCCTTCTGGCCTGGCGTGGCCGGATAGACGTTGACCAGCACCTGTTGGGTGGGGCCGCCGCCGTCCTTGGCGGGCGCCTTCGCGGGAGCTGGTGCGGGGCCCAGGTATTTGTCGACCAGGGCCTTGACGGTATGGGCGGCCACCTCGGCGCCTTGCTTCGTCAGCTCGGTCGTCAGGTCCCTGGCCGCCTCGGCGCCGATGACGCCGGCCTTGCCGAGCGACTGGACCAGGTCGACCACGCCGCTGACGGATAGCGACAGCTGGGCGCCGCCACGTGCCGCCGGCTCCGCCTGGCGCTCGACGTAGCGTTCGATGATGTCGCGCGGCGTCGTCGGCATCGCGGCGGCGCCGGGTTGCGCTGCCGGCGCGGCAGGTGGGGCAGGCGGGCCCGGTGCGGGAGGCGCGCCGGGGGTGGCAGGTGCGGCAGGCACGGCGGCTTGCCCTGCGGACGGCGGCACGGCGTCGATGCGCAGCTTTTCCAGGTGGTAGCGCCAATACAGCGACAGGGCGGCCAGCAGCAGCACGCCGGTCAGCAGTGCGATACAGCCGTTGGCCAGCCGCGCGATGGTGCGCTCGCGCCAGTCCTGCCGCCGGGCGTCTCGATAGTCGGATTCGGCGCTGCTCTCGGCTTGCCGGGACTTCAAGCGGTCCAGTTCGAACTCCAGGCGCAGCAAGCGCCGTTCCACGCTCTCACGATCGTCGGGCCGGGCGGACTCGCCGGCGTTGTCATGTTCGTTGTCCATCATCGTCTCCTTGCGTGCGCGCGGCACCATGGGCACGACCATGATTCTACCGCTGCCGCATCAGGCGTACGTATCGACCAGGCTGCCGACGGTGCCAGCGGCGTCGCGCGCCGCGCCCTGCGACGACGTTTGCCGCTGTTCCTGCTGCGCCGCCGACTCGGCCGCCTTCGCGGCCGCCTGCGCCTGCAGCTGCGCGATGCGCTGCTGCAGTGCCTGCACCTGCTGACGGATCTGCTCGGCTTCCTTCCGCCCGGCCTCGCTCGTATCCTCCTGCGCCTTGGCCAACGCCTCCTGCCTTGCCACCAGCTGCTTTTGCAGGCTGGCGATCGTGCTGTCGCCCGCGCTCGTCATCCCTGCCACCGTGGCGGCCGACGTCGTGCCCGATACCGCTGAAACCATGGCCATCCCTCATCACCTGTAATCGACAGGGAAATTATCGACCGTGGCGGCAACGGTCGACACGGTTGCGGATGTAAAGCCAGGTAAAGGTAGTGCCGAAAATGGCCGAAAATGCAAGCCCACTGTCGCGTCACACGTTTGATCGAGATCATGCTCGTCATGGTCAGTCCACGTAGCCTTGTCACGCCGCATGGCGGTTCTGGCCAGCGGACTTCCAAAACTATTCTTAAGAGGCAACCATGTTCCCATTCTCGCAAAGCATCACGCCTGCGGCGAAGAATCACGTGCAGGCGCAAATCGCCTTCTTCAACGACCTGTCCCGCTCGCTGTTCCAGACCGCGCAGCAGGTCAACGAGCTGACCCTGCAGATGGCACAGACGATGCTGGAAGACAGCGCCGCCACCGGCCAGGCCATCGTCACCGCCGGCAAACCGACCGAAGTATTCAACGTCACCGCATCCCGTGCCCAGCCGGCGGCGGAGCGGCTGCGCGCCTACCAGCAGCAGCTGTCGCGCATCGCGGCGGACAGCCAGACCAAGCTGGTGCGGGTGGCCGGCGAACACGCGGAGGAAACGGCGCGTGCCGCGCGTGAGCTGACCGACGAAGTGACGCGCGTGACGTCGGAGGAAACCGAGCGCACCGTTCGCCGTCAGCAGGACACGATGCGCCAGCTGGCCAACCCGCTGGACAGCATGATGGACACGGCCACCCGCCAGGCCCGCGCCGCGATGGGCAATGGCCACGACGCGGCCGAGCACATGAGCCAGGCCGCGGCGCACACGGCCCAGGCGGCCCAGGCGGCCACGCGCCAGCCGAGCCGCAAGGAAGGCCAGCCGGGCTGACGGCGGCAGGTTGAACGGGTCCGCCGTGTGTGGCGGGCCGCGTGCGGCGGTGCTGGGCTGAGCGCCGTCGCATGCAGCGGATGCTGGCGCGGCGGGCGGTCGTGCGGGCATCCGTAGCGGGGCGGCGCCAGCCGCCTGCCGGCCGCGTGGGCGCGCGGCCGGTGTCCGCGTTCTTTCTACGTTGTTCTCTTCTTTTTCTCCCACCTTGCCTTGTCCCGGCATGCATGCACGCTGGCTGGCGCCATGTGTTCCTGCCTGACGCTACACTCGACTCCCGGATGAGCAGAGGAGCGTGTGCATGGGAGATTTGATCGAGCTGTTGCAATGGCCCGCCATGGCGGCGTCGCTGCTGGCCGCCTGGCTGGTGGGCTCGCGCAGCGCGCGGCGGCGCCTGTCGGGCTTTATCGTTTTCCTTGTCAGCAATGTCATGTGGGTGATCTGGGGCTGGCATGACGATGCCTGGGCCCTGATCGTATTAAACTGCTGCCTGGCCGCGACCAATCTGCGCGGCATCGTCAAGAACGAGAAGGGACAGGACAAGGAATGAGTACCGAATCACTGCACGTCGTCTGTCCGCACTGCGACGGCGTCAACCGCGTACCGGCGCAGCGCCTGGGCGAGCAACCCACCTGCGGCAAATGCCAGCACGCGCTGTTCGCCGGCAAGCCGGCCGACCTGGCCAGTGCCCGCTTCCTGAAGCACATCGAACGCAGCGACCTGCCGGTGCTGGTCGACTTCTGGGCCCCGTGGTGCGGCCCGTGCCGCACCATGGCGCCATTCTACGAGCAGGCCGCCAAGCGGCTGGAGCCGCGCGTGCGCGTGGTCAAGGTGGACACGGAAGCCAACCCGGACATCGGCGCGCGCTACGCGATCCGCAGCATCCCCACGCTGGCACTGTTCCGCAACGGCCGCGAAGTGGCACGGCAGGCCGGGGCGATGGATGCCAACAGCATCGTGGCGTGGGTGGCGCGCCAGATGGGCTAGCGCGCCGGGGTCTGTCCCTGCAAGGGACTGACCCCGCAGTCTGGGTGCCGTTCCGTGGCGCCGGAAGAAACCCACTGGCGGATTCAGCGTCGCGAGATAAGTAAATAAAAACGTTTACTAATTGCCGCGCCAGCCGTACACTGGCCGCATGAAAACGCCCATCCTGATCGCCGCGGCTTGCCTGCTGGCCTTGCTCTCGACCGTCGGCACCTCGCTGCCGTATCCGATCCTGCCGCCTCTGTTCGCATCGGGGGCCGTCAACGACCTGAACAGCTTCCTCGGGCTGCCGCCCAAGCTGCTGTTCGGTATCGCGCTGACCGTGAACCCGGTCGGCCTGCTGATCGGCGCGACCTTGCTGGGACCGGTATCGGACCGCTACGGGCGCCGTCCCATATTGCTGGCCACCGCCTTCGGCGCCGCCGCCGGCCACGCCGTCACGGCCCTGGCGCTGCTGCTGGAGTCCTACCCGCTGTTCATTGTCGCGCGCTTCGTCACGGGCCTGATGGAAGGCAACAGCTCCGTCGCCCGCGCCTTGCTGGCCGAGCGCCTGGCCGGCCAGGAACGGGTGCGCGCGCTGTCGCTGCTGAACGGCGCCTTCCACTTGGGCTGGCTGGTGGGGCCGCTGCTGGCCGGCGTCACGGTCGGCTTCGGCATCACGGTGCCGTTCATCGTCGCCATCGCCGCGCTGGTGCTGGCCGGCGTGCTGGTGATGCTGGCCGTGCCGCCGGGCCGGCATGGCGCGCCCGTCGCACCGACGCAAGCCTCGCTGTGGCAGGTGGCGCGGCGCGACAACGTGCTGCACCTGCTGTGCCATCGGCCGTTGCGCACGCTGTTCGCCATCCAGCTCGCTTGCAGCTGCGGCATCACGGCGTTCTACGATTTCTTCCCGCTCTGGCTGGTCGAGGTGGGCGGCTACGACACCGCCCGGATCGCCATCGTCAACACGGCACTGTGCGGCGTGATGACGGGGGCGGCGGTTCTCGCCGGCCGGATCGTCGCCGCCGACCCGCTGCGCCAGGCCGCCTGGTATGCCTGCGCCATCGCGGCGGCGGTCGGCGCTGTCGCGCTGGGCACCCTGTGGGTGGGCATCGCGGCGATCGTACTGTTCGGCATTCCGAATGCGTTCTACAATGCGACGATGCAACCCTGGGCCGCGGAGCGCTTCGCTGCTTACGGTCAGGGCGCAGTCATGGGCCTGTTGTCGACGACGTTCTGCCTGGCCAGCATCGTGACGGCCCTGGCCGGATCGCTGCTGGTGCTGGTCGATACGCGGCTCGTGCTGGGCAGCGGTGCCGCGCTGTCGTTGTGGGCCGGCTGGCGCCTGCGGCGCTGGCATGCCGCATCGTCCGCCGCCCATCCTGTCAACGCCATTACCTGAACAAGCCGATGAATACCGCCGACCAGATCCTGTTCCTGCTGAAGACCCGCGGGCCGAATACCGCACAGCGGCTGGCCGAGATCCTCGACCTGACGTCGATGGGCACGCGCCGGCACCTGGAGGCGGCGCAGGAAAAGGGGCTGGTGAGCTACGAGGACGTGGCCGAGAAGGTGGGCCGGCCATCGCGCCACTGGCTGCTGACGGCCGCCGGCCACGCCCGTTTCCCGGACCGCCACGCCGACCTGACGGTGCAACTGATCGACCAGGTCAAGGCGCTGTTCGGCGAGCCGGCGATGGAACAGCTGATCGTCGCGCGTGAAGCGGCCAGCGAGGCCGCCTACCGCGCCGCCGTGGATGTCGAGGCGGCGCTGCCGGAGCGCGTGGCGGCGCTGGCCCACGTGCGCGACGCCGAAGGCTATATGGCCGAGGTGGCGACGGCGCCGGACGGCGCGCTGCTGCTGGTCGAGAACCATTGTCCCATCTGCGCCGCGGCGCGCGCCTGCCAGCAGTTCTGCCGCTCCGAGCTGGAGGTGTTCCAGCGCGTGCTGGGTCCCGATTGCAGCGTGCAGCGCACCGAACACCAGCTGGCCGGCGCGCGCCGCTGCGCCTACCGCATCGTGCCGGCCTGACGCGGCTGGCGCCATGTTTCGCGCCGCTCGTGTACAGTAGTCAAAAACACAAGGGAGGTTAGCATGGCAATGGAAGAAGAAGTGCGCCGCAAGTTCGTGGCCGAGGTCTGGCACCGCTTCGAGGAACTGCAGAACTGGGCGATCGCCAACTGGCCGGACAGCGAGCATCCGCTGTCCACGTCCGACTTCGTCGAGGGTCGCAAGGAAATCCTCGGGCTGGGCCTGCCGCCGGCGCAAAAGCTCAAGCAGGAGCCGCAGGCGGCGCCGGAACCCGAGGACGGCGGCCCGCAGTACCTGGACGTCACGCCGGCCCCGTGGCCCTGATCAGTCGGCTCAGTTCGGCTTGGCGTGCGTGCCGGCCTGCGCCAGCACCCACGCAAGCAGGCTGACGACCAGGCAGCCCAGCACGCCGCACGCCAGTTTGAAGGCGCTGTCGAACAGCAGCGGCGCCACCACGCCGGAGATCAGCGCGAACAGCGTCATCTGGATGAACGACTGCATCGACGCGGCCAGCCCGCTGTGGTTGGGGAAGTGGTTCAGCGCGATCAACGACAGCGGCGGCATCGCCACGGCCAGCGCCAGCGAATAGAAGAACAGCGGCAGCACGGCCCATGGGATCGTCGCCGCGAACAGGTAGGTATAGCCCACGTTGACGAGCGCCGCCACGGCCATCCCTGCATACGCTAGCCAGATCAACGCCTGCTGCGAGTAGCGGTGCGCCACCTTGCCCGAGATCGCCGAACCCACCACCATGCCCGCCACCAACGGAATGAACAGCCAGGCAAATGCCGTCTCCGGCAGGTGCAGGATGTGCATGACGAAGTAGGCGGCCGAGCCGATGTACAGCGCGAAGCCGCCGAACGCCACCCCCAGCGCGACCGCCAGCAGCAGGAACTGGCGATGGCGCAGGACCTTCAGGTAGTTGCCGGCGATGGTCGCGAAGTGCAGTGGGTGGCGGTCGCGCGGCGCCAGGCTCTCGGGCAGCCAGCGCCACACGGCGAACGTCATCACGGCGCCGAACAGGGCCAGGAACCAGAAGATCGAACGCCAGCCATAGGTCACCTGCAGCCAGCCGCCCAGGATCGGTGCGAGCGCCGGCGCCAGCCCGAACACCATCATGATGTGACCCAGGATCTTCTGCGCCTCGGCGCCGGAAAAACGGTCCTGCACGATGGCGCGGCCGACGACGGAACCCGCGCCCGAGGCCAGGCCCTGCAGTACCCGGCACACCAGCAGGAAGCCCAGCGAGCCGGCCACGGCGCCGCCCACGCAGGCCGCGATGTACAGCACCAATGAGACGAGGATGACGGGACGGCGGCCGAACGTGTCGGACAACGTGCCGTAGAACAGCATCATGAACGCGAAGCAGAACAGGAACAGCGACAGCGTCTGTTGCACGGCCAGCGGCGTCGCGCCGAATTCGGTGCCGATGGCGGGGAAGGAGGGCAGGTAGGTGTCGATCGCCAGCGGACCGACCATCGTCAGCCCGGCCAGGAGCACGGTAAGCAGGATTTGCATGGAAGGAGTATCGTTGTGGACGTTGTTGCAATCCGGGGCGGACATTTTACGCGAGCCCGGCCATCCTTGCAGGAGCCGGATGCATATCGTTATGCGCTGAGCGCATAACCACCAGCGAAATTATTCTTTAGAATGCACGGCCCGTTTCAGTAAGCTGACTTTTTATCACGAACCAGATCATGACTATCGACACCTTCGACGGTACCGGCGTCAAGCCGGCCCACTGGGACCTGGATGCGGTCGTCGCGGCCCTGCGCGTGTCGCGCGAGGCCACGCACAATATCCGCCACCAGCGCCGCATCCGCGAACTGCCGTCGCGCGAGGCGCTGACGACCATCGTCAACGGCCTGTTCGCCGTGCTGTTCCCGACCCACTACGGCCGTCCCAACCTGACGGACGAGAGCATCGACTACTTCGTCGGCGATACGCTGAACACGACCCTGAACCGGTTGACGGAGCAGGTGCGCCGCGGCCTGCAATTCGCCGACGGTGCGGAAGCGACGGAAGATGCGCTGACACGGCGCGCCCACGAGATCACGCGGCAGTTCGCCGCCAGCCTGCCGGACATCCGCGCCCTGATCGTGTCGGACGTGCAGGCCGCCTATGCGGGCGACCCGGCCGCCACCTCGATCGCCGAAATCATGCTGTGCTACCCCGGCACGATCGGCATCCTGCACTACCGGCTGGCGCACCAGCTGCACAAGCTGGGTTCCCCGTTCATCGCGCGCATGATCTGCGACATCAGCCATTCGCTGACCGGCATCGACATCCATCCGGCGGCCACGATCGGCGCCAGCTTCTTCATCGACCACGGCACCGGTGTCGTCATCGGCGAGACGGCCATCCTGGGCGAGCGCGTGCGCCTGTACCAGCACGTCACGCTGGGCGCCAAGCGCTTCCCGGCGGACGCCTCGGGCATGCTGATCAAGGGCACGCCGCGCCACCCGATCGTGGAAGACGACGTGGTCATCTACGCGGGCGCCACGATCCTGGGCCGCATCACGATCGGCGCCGGCTCGACCATCGGCGGCAATGTGTGGCTGACGCAAAGCGTGCCGCCCAACAGCAGCGTGACGCAGGCGCAGATGACGAACGACTGCAAGCGCGACTGACCGCGCGCTTGTCCTTACTCGGCGGGCGGCCCCACGTCGGTCGATTCCGGCAGCGTGAACTCGCCGCGCTCGAAGGCGGCCAGCACCTCGCGTGCCGCCGCCAGGTCCGGCGCGGGCACCAGCACCCGGGTGCCTCCCAGCGCGGGCGCGAGCAGGAAGTTGACCTGCACATGTTGGTCGTCGGCGACGACGGCGGCAATGCCGGCCGCGCGCAGGCAGCCGCACAAGAGGTGCGCCTCGGTGGGCACGAGGCGGCGGGCGACGAGCTGGTAGTCGGTGGTCATGAGGGCGCTCCGTTTCAGGCGATGCACCATGCTACCAGTTGCCAGGGTCTGTCCCCGCACGGGGACTGACCCTGAAGTTTGTCATCACCTTCCACGAAACGCGGACGAACTTCGGGGTCAGTCCCTTGCAGGGACAGACCCCGGCCATCGCGGCTTTTTCTCAAGCGGCCGACTGCAACGCCACCCCATCGATCCGTACCAGCCGCCCCGGATGCGATTCCGGCAGCCGGTCGCCCTGGCGGAACAGCTTGTGCCGCAGCGTGCCTTCCTCGTATTCGCGCCGGTAGCGGCCGCGCCGCTGCAGCTCCGGCACGATGTACTCGGCCACGTCGCGCATCGATTCCAGCGGCAGCGCGAAGGCCAGGTTGAAGCCGTCCACGTCGGTCTCCTCTTGCCAGGCGATCAGCTGGTCCGCCACCTGTTCCGGCGCGCCGACGAAGACCGGGCCGCGCCCGCCCAGGCCGATGAACTCGGCGGCGGCGCGCACCGTCCACACGCGCGCAGGATCGGCCGCGCTGAACGAGGCCAGGGCCGAACGGCCGGCGTCCGAATCGATGTAGCAGATGGTCGCATCGAGCGGGTAGCGGCTGAAGTCCACGCCGGTCCAGCCGGACAGCAAGGCCAGCGCGGCCTCGATGTCGACATGGCCGCGGTATTCCTCGTATTTCGCCCGTGCCTCGGCTTCGGTGGCGGCGGTGACGATCAGCGCCTGCGCGTACACCAGCAGGTCGGCCGGCCGGCGCCCGGCCGCCGTGGCGGCGCCGCGCAACTGGCGCACGGTCTTGCGCACCACGTCCTCGCTCGGGCCACTGACAAAGGTGCACTCGGCATGCTTGCCCGCGAACGCCGCGCCGCGCGCCGACGCGCCGGCCTGGTACAGCAGCGGCGTGCGCTGGGGCGACGGTTCGGACAAGTGGATGCCGGGCACGTCGTAGTACTTGCCGGCGTGCCGGATCGGATGCACCCGGGCCGGATCGGTATGGACGCGCGCCGCGCGGTCGCGCAGCACGGCGCCGTCTTCCCAGCTGTGCTCCCACAGCTTGTAGACCACTTCCAGGTATTCCTCGGCCAGGTCGTAGCGTTCGTCGTGGCCCAGCTGCCGTTCGAAGCCCAGGTTGCGCGCCGCACTGTCCAGGTAGCCCGTGACGATGTTCCAGCCGACCCGCCCCGCCGTCAGGTGGTCCAGCGTGGACATGCGGCGCGCGAACGTGTACGGATGCTCGTAGGTCAGCGCGGCCGTCACGCCGAAGCCCAGGTGGCGCGTGACGCCCGCCATCAGCGGCACCAGCGCCAGCGGATCGTTCAGCGGCACCTGCACGCCGCCGCGCAGCGCCGCGTCCACGCTGCCCTGGTAGACGTCGTATACGCCCAGCACGTCGGCCAGGAAGATGGCGTCGAAGCGGGCCGCTTCCAGCAGCTGCGCCAGCTCGGTCCAGTAGGCCGCTTCGGTGTAGCGGTGGCTGGTGTCGCGCGGATGCGTCCACAATCCCGGCGACTGGTGGCCCGCCGCGTTCATCTGGAACGCATTGAAGCGGATGCGTCGTGTCATTTGGTGTTCTCCAGCGCCAGCTGGTAATCGGTCTTGGCGTACTCGCGGAAGTGCTGGTTCGTCACCTGCAGGAATTCGCGCGAGCGGTAGGCCGCCGCGATGTCCTTGGCGAACTGCTTGTCCTTGTCGGCGGCGCGCACGGCCACCAGGTTGACGTAGGCCGGCGAGATCTGCTCCCGGATCAGCGCGTCCGCGAGCTTCAGGCCGGATGCCAGCGCGTAGTTGCCGTTGACGAAGGCATAGTCGGCATCCTGCAGGGAGCGCGGCAGCAGTGCCGCTTCCAGCGGCAACAGGCGGATCTGCTTGAGGTTCTGCGCCACGTCCTTTTCCGACGCGCGGATCGGATCGACACCGGCACGCAGCTTGATCCAGCCCAGTTTGTCGAGCAGCACCAGCGCGCGCGCCTGGTTGGTGGGATCGTTCGGCAGCGCCACCGTGGTGCCTTGCTTCGCCTCCGTCAGCGTCTTGTGCTTCCTGCTGTAGATGGCAATCGGTGCCGTGGGAATCGTCACCAGCGGCGCCAGCGCCAGCTTGTGCTCGGTGGCGAACCTGGTCAGGTAGGTGATGTGCTGGAACACGTTGGCGTCCAGCGAACCCTCGGCCAGTGCGAAGTTCGGTTGCACGTAGTCGTTGAACTCGACCAGCTTGACCTTGTAGCCCTGGCGTTCCAGGATCGGCTTGATGCCCAGCTTGATCTGGTCGGCGTACGGGCCGGCACTGGTGCCGATCACCAGTTCCTTCGGGTCTTTCGCCTGCGCGTCCAGCGCGAAGGCGACGGTGAACAGGGCGGGCAGGGTGCGGAGAATGCGGTGCATGATGTTCCTTAACGTTTGTCGAGATGGCGGGCGACGCGGTTGCCCGTCAGTTGGATCAGCTGGACGATGGCCACCAGCAGCACGACGGTCGCCAGCATGACGTCCGTCTCGAAGCGGTAGTAGCCGTAGCGGATGGCGAGGTCGCCGATGCCGCCGCCGCCCACCACGCCGGCCACGGCGGAATAGGACAGGAAGCTGATCGCCAGCACCGTCAGCGCCAGCACCAGGCCGGAGCGCGCTTCCACCAGCAGCACACGCAGCACGATCTGCCATTCGCTGGCGCCCATCGCATGGGCCGCCTCGATGACGCCGCGCGGCACTTCGCGCAGGTTCTGTTCGACCAGGCGGGCGAAGTACGGAATGGCGGCGCAGGACAGCGGCACGGCCGCCGCCAGCGGGCCGATCGAGGTGCCGGCGATCAGGCGTGTCAGCGGCACCAGCGCGACCAATAGCACGATGAACGGCAGCGAGCGCACCGTGTTGACGAACCAGCCCAGCGGCGCGGCCAGCCAGCGGTTGGCCAACGACTGGCCGGGCGAGACCAGGAACAGCAGCACGCCCAGCGGGCCGCCCAGCAGCACGGCGGCGGCCAGGCCGATGCCCAGCATCGTCAGGGTCTGGCCCAGCGCGGTCCACAGTTCGGGCAGCAGTTGCAGCCATTGGTCGAGGATATGTTCAGGCATGGCGGCGCTCCCTGGGCGCTGGAAGCAGGGCCAGCAGCTCGCGCCCCAGCGCGGTGGTGGCGATGTCCTGGCCCGGACGCAGCTCTTCGGCCACGACGCCGCCGTCGAAGATGGCGACGCGGTCGCACAGCGCCGCCAGCACGTCCAGCTCGTGGCTGACGATGACGATCGTCACGCCCAGCCGTGTGCGCACGTCGGCCAGCGTCTGCAGGATCTGGCGTGTCGTCTCGGCGTCCAGCGCGGACGTCGGCTCGTCGCACAACAGCACAGCGGGGCCGCTGGCCAGGGCGCGGGCAATGGCCACGCGCTGCTTCTGGCCGCCGGACAGCTGGGCCGGATAGCTGTGGCCCTTGGCGGCCAGGCCGACCAGTTCCAGGCAGTCGGCCACGCGCCGGGCGATGGCGTCGCGCGTGCGGCCGCCGTGGATGCGCAGCGGGAAGGCGACGTTGTCGTTCACCGTGGCGTTTTGCAGCAGGTTGAACTGCTGGAAAATCATGCCGATGTTCTGCCGCGCCGCGCGCAGCTCGCGGCGCGACAGCGCGGTCAGCTCCTGGCCATCGACGGTGACGGTGCCGGCATCGGGCCGCTCCAGCAGGTTGACGAGGCGCAGCAGCGTGGACTTGCCGGCGCCGCTGCGGCCGGCGATGCCGTAGATTTCGCCGGCGCCGATCGTCAGCGACACGTCGCGCACCGCATCGAGCGGCGCGGCGCCGGGCTGCGCGAACGACTTGCGCAGGCCGGCCAGGCGGATCAGGGGAGCCGTCGTCATCATGAATACGCGGTCGGTTCGGGCAGCGCGCCGGTCAGCGCGTGGCGGCCCAGGTCGCGGTATTTGTAGTCGACCGGGTCGTGCAGGGTATGCACGCGCGCGTTGCGCCAGTAACGGTCGAAGCCATATTTGGCCGAGGTCGAGCGCGCGCCGGTCAGCTCGAACAGCTGGCTGCCGATCTCGATGGCGGCGCGGTGCGCCAGCACCTTGGCCGTGGCGCCGGCCACCGCAAGCTCGCCCCGTTCCTGCGCGGTGACGAGCGCACCGCGCGCAAACAACTTCTCCAGCGCGCGGCCGGCGTCATCGGCCAGCACCTCGGCCGGGCGCAGCAGCGTCCACAGCTCGCCGAAGCGATGCTGCACGAAGGGATCGTCGGTGGCGGCGGCCACGCCGGACGAGAACCAAGGCCGGGCCTCGCCCGCCAGGTAGTCGCGCGCGGCGGCGAACGCGCCTTCGGCGATGCCCAGGTACAGGTTGGTCATGATCAGCTGTGCCACCTGCGAACGCAAGGTGGCCTGGGCGGTGGGCGCCACGCCGGGCGCCTGCAGCACTTGGCGCGCCGGCAGGTGGACGTTGTCGAAGGTGACGGTGCCGCTGTCGGTCTGTTTCTGGCCGAACGCATCCCAGTCTCCCCGCACCGCTATGCCGGCGCTGGCCGTCGGCAGGACGCCGATCAGGGCGCTGGCCGTGGGTTCGTGCCAGGCCGATAGCGTCAGCCAGTCCGAGCCCAGCGAACCGGAAGCGAAGCTTTTCACGCCGTTCAGCACGAAGCCGTCGTCGCTGGCGACGGCGACGGTGCGCTTGTCCAACGGGTTCAGGGCGTTGCCCCAGAAGAGATGCTCGGTGGCGCTGCGCCGCAGCAGGTCGCGCTGCTGGGCCGCGTTGCCGTACAGGGTAATGCCGGCCAATTGCAGGTGATGGAAGCCGAACACGTGGGCCAGCGCGCTGTCGGCGCGGGCCAGCGTGCGCACGGCGCGCAGTGTGACGTCCCAGCTTGCACCGAGGCCGCCGTGCTGCGTCGGGATCGACAGGGCCAGCAGGCCCGATGCCCGGATCAGTTCGCGCTCGGCGGCGGCATGGCCGCCCTGGCGGTCGCGTTCGATCGCGGTGGCTTGCAGTTGCCGGGCCAGGTCGGCGGCGATGTCGAGGGGATCCGGCGCTGCGGCCGGCAGGGGAATGGCTGGTAGTGCGCTCATGGGTATCGAGAGGTTCGTCAAAGTCATGGCGCCGGGTCGCAGCGCCGCCGGACCAGTATCGCGGTCGCGCGCGGGCGGCGTCCACGAACAATTGCGCGCTTCGATATGCCGAAAAATCATGCTGAGAAAATCACATATCGAACGGCGAAACCATTCCTTCTGCTTTGCCAGTTGCTGGCTTAGCCTAGCGCCTGTCAATCGTTTCGATCAGTGCACAGCACACAGAGGACACCACGATGAGCATCCTTCTTCTCGGCGGCAGCCCCGCCGTTCCTTCGACCACCGGCCGCCTGTTGCAGCACCTGGGTGAACGTCTGGCGGCCCTGGGCCATGCGACCAGCCGCCTGGACGTGCGCGACCTGCCGGCCCAGGCGCTGCTGCAGGCGGACACGAACAACCCGGCGCTGCGCGCCGCGCTGGCCCAGGTGGCGGTGGCCGACGCCATCGTCATCGGCACGCCCGTCTACAAGGCGTCGTTCTCCGGCGCGCTGAAGACTTTCCTCGACCTGCTGCCGCAGGACGGCCTGGCCGGCAAGGTGGTGCTGCCCATCGCCACCGGCGGCAGCCAGTCGCACCTGCTGGCGCTGGACTATGCGCTGCGCCCCGTGCTGCAGGCGCTGGAAGCGCGGCTGGTGCTGACCAGTATCTACGCGACGTCGCACCAGGTGCAGTGGAGCGAGCAGGGCGTGGCGCTGGCACCCGAGATCGCGACGCGCGTGACGGCCGGCGTCGCCGCGCTGGCCGACCTGCTGCCGGCGCAGCCGGCGCGCCAGGCGGCGTGAACGAATAACACAACGATAGTGGAGCAGTAATGAGCATGCATGACAATCGCGCCGTACGGCGGCGCACCCTGGGCCTGTTGTTCGCGGGCGCCGTTGCCGGCGCCTTGCCGCAGGCCCGGGCGCAGGCGCCGAAGACCATCCGCATCGGCTACCAGAAATACGGCACCCTCACCCTGCTGAAGGGGCGCGGCACCCTGGAGCAGCGCCTGGCCGGCAAGGGCATCGCCGTGCAGTGGACCGAATTCCCGGCCGGTCCGCAACTGCTGGAGGGCCTGAACGTGGGCAGTGTCGATTTCGGCACCGTTGGCGAGGCGCCGCCGATCTTCGCCCAGGCCGCGGGTGCGAACCTGGTGTACGTCGGCTATGAACCGCCTTCGCCGCGCAGCGAGGCGATCGTGGTGCCGAAGGACTCGCCGTTGAAAAGCGTGGCGCAGCTGAAGGGCAAGCGGGTCGCGCTGAACAAGGGCTCGAACGTGCATTACCTGCTGCTGCGCGCGCTGGAGCAGGCCGGCATCGCCTATGCGGACATCCAGCCGGTCTTCCTGCCGCCGTCGGACGCGCGCGCCGCCTTCGAGCGGGGCGCCGTCGATGCCTGGGTGATCTGGGACCCGTTCTTCGCGGCCGCCGAGAAGCAGCTGGGCGCGCGCATCCTGGCCGATGGCGCCGGGCTGGTGGCCAACCACCAGTTCTATCTGGCCGCGCGCGGCTGGGCACAGCAGAACCCCGAGTTGCTGAAACTCGTCATCGACGAGGTGGCGAAAGTGGACGAGTGGGGCCGCGCCAATCCGAAGGAGGTGGCGGCGTTGCTGGCCACGCAGACCGGACTGCCGCTGCCGGTGGTCGAACTGGCCACCACGCGCTACAGCTTCGGCGTCAAGCCGGTGGGAAGCGACGTGCTGCGCGAGCAGCAGAAGATCGCCGACGCCTTCGCCAACCTGAAACTGATCCCGAAGCCGATCGCCATCAGGGACGCCGTGCTGGCGGCCCGCTAGGAGCAGCCATGTCACTCAATTTGTTCTGGTTCATTCCCACCCACGGCGACAGCCGTTACCTGGGCACCTCGAAGGGCGCGCGCGCCGTCGATGCCGACTACCTGAAGCAGGTCGCCGTGGCCGCCGACACGCTGGGCTACGACGGCGTGCTGTTGCCGACCGGCCGTTCGTGCGAGGACGCTTGGGTAGTGGCATCGTCCCTGATCCACGCCACCAGGCGGCTGAAGTTCCTGGTCGCCGTGCGGCCCGGCCTGTCCAGCCCCGGCCTGGCGGTGCGCATGGCTTCGACGTTCGACCGGCTGTCGAACGGACGCCTGCTGATCAACGTGGTGACGGGCGGCGACCCGGCCGAGCTGGAAGCGGACGGCCTGTTCGCCGACCACGCCGAGCGCTACCAGATCTCCGATGAGTTCATCCGCATCTGGCGCGGCGCGCTGTCGGGCGAGGGCGGCGACGCCGGCTTCGACTTCGAGGGGAAGCACCTGAAGGTGAAGGGGGCGAAAACGCTGTATCCGCCGGTACAGAAGCCCTATCCGCCGCTGTACTTCGGCGGCTCGTCGGCGGCGGCGCACGAGCTGGCGGCCGAGCAGATGGATGTCTACCTGACCTGGGGCGAGCCGCCGGCCGCCGTGGCGGAAAAGATCGCCGACATCCGCCAGCGTGCCGCCGCGCACGGCCGCACTGTCAGGTTCGGCATCCGGCTGCACGTGATCGTGCGCGAGACCAATGAGGCGGCCTGGCGCGCAGCCGAGGAACTGATCTCGCACCTGGACGATGACGTCATCGCCAGGGCCCAGGCCACGTTCGCGCGGATGGACTCGGAAGGCCAGCGTCGCATGGCCGCGCTGCACGGCGGCCGGCGCGACAAGCTGGAAGTGTCGCCCAATCTGTGGGCCGGTGTCGGGCTGGTGCGCGGCGGGGCCGGCACCGCGCTGGTGGGCGACGCCGAAACGGTGGCCGAACGCATCCGCGAGTACCAGGCGCTGGGCATCGAGACCTTCATCTTCTCCGGCTACCCGCACCTGGAGGAGTCGTACCGCTTCGCCGAGCTGGTGTTCCCGCTGCTGGGCAAGGGCAAGGCCACGGGCGAACAGTCGATCACCGGGCCGTTCGGCGAAGTGATGGCGACCGACATCGTGCCCTCGGCCCCGCGCAAGGCGGCATGATGGGCGGCGCCGTGCTTGCCCCGCCGCGCCCAATGGCAGCGCTGCGCGCCGGCATCGCGTCCTGGCTGCTGCCGGTCGCGCTGCTGCTGGCGTGGGAGCTGTCGGCCCGTACCGGCTGGCTGTCCAGCCGCATCCTGCCCGAACCCTGGGCCGTCGCGCAGGCCTTCTGGGCGCTGGCCGTGTCGGGCGAATTGTGGACGCACCTGCGCACCAGCCTGTGGCGGGCGTTGTCCGGCTTCGGCGTCGGCGCCGGCGCCGGCCTCCTGCTGGGGCTCCTGACAGGCAGCTTTCGCCGCGCCGAGACACTGCTGGACACCACCCTGCAGATGATCCGCAATATCCCGGCGCTGGCGCTGATCCCGCTGGTGATCCTGTGGTTCGGCATCGACGAAAGCGCCAAGCTGTTCCTGCTCGCCGTCGGCGTGTTCTTCCCGGTCTACCTGAACACCTTCCACGGCATTCGCGCCGCCGACGCGCAGTTGATCGAGATGGCCCGCAGCTATGGCCTGCGCGGCTGGCCGCTGTACCGCGACGTGATCCTGCCGGCCGCGTTGCCGTCGATCCTGGTCGGCGTGCGCTTTTCGCTCGGCCTCGTGTGGGTGCTGCTGATCGTGGCCGAGACGATCTCCGCGCAGGCGGGCATCGGCTACATGACGATGAACGCACGTGAGTTCCTGCAGACCGACGTGGTGCTGGTGGGCGTGCTGCTGTACGCCTTGCTGGGCAAGCTGGCCGACCTGTTCGCCCGCGGCCTGGAACGCCGCCTGCTGCGCTGGAACCCGGCCTATCGCTAACCTACAGGGGATGAGCATGCTGCATGCCACGATACCGATCGATACCGAATTGTTTGCCACCGCCCCGGCGCCGGTCTGGCGCCGCGCCGACCCCGCGCCCCTGCGGCGGCAGGGCGCCGCGGTCACGCTGCAGGGCCTGACCAAGGCCTATGGCGAACGCACCGTGCTGGACGCCATCGGCCTGCGTCTGGCGCCGGGCGAGTTCGTCGCCGTGGTCGGCCGCAGCGGCTGCGGCAAGAGTACCTTGCTGCGCACGATCGCCGGCCTCGATGCGCTCGATGGCGGCCAGGTCGACGTGGGCGCCGGCACGACGGTGCGCATGATGTTCCAGGAGCCGCGCCTGCTGCCGTGGAAGACCGTGCTGGACAACGTCGCGCTGGGCCTGCAGGGTGCCGGGCCGCATGCGGCGGCGCAGGCACTGGCCGCCGTCGGCCTGGCCGACCGGGCCGACGCCTGGCCTGCCGAGCTGTCCGGCGGCCAGCGCCAGCGGGTCGCGCTGGCACGCGCCCTGGTGCACGAGCCGTCGCTGCTGCTGCTGGACGAGCCGCTCGGCGCGCTGGACGCGCTGACCCGGATCGAGATGCAGCGCCTGATCGAGGCGCTGTGGCGCAAGCGCGGCTTCACCGCCGTGCTGGTGACGCACGACGTACAGGAGGCGGTGGCGCTGGCCGACCGCGTGCTGCTGATCGAAGATGGCCGCATCACGCTGGACGTGGCGGTGGACCTGCCGCGCCCGCGCGCGCGCGGCTCGCGCGAGTTCGCCGCCGTCGAGAGCCGGCTGCTGGCGCGGCTGCTGGATGCTTGATGCGTCGGTTCCTCGGGCGCACTTGTCATTGGGGTCTGTCCCCGCAGGGGACTGACCCCGAAGTTGTTTGGCAATGCGGCGGATCGAGACCAACTTCGGGGTCAGTCCCGAAGGGACAGACCCCAACTTCCCCACCCGGGTAGCCCCGCCCGCATCCCTTTGGCAGATGGGCAGCCAATGCCCTATCCGCTACCATCATCTCGTTCGCCAGCGGGTTTTACTATCGAGTTTTTCGATAATAAAACGGTAAATTTTCCGTTTTACTCTCCGCCGTGCCCCGCGCATAATGCCTGGGTTCGTTAACCTCAGACTGGAGAGTTTTTAGATGAAAAAATTGATCGCCTTGAGCGCCGCCGCCGCCGCCCTGATGGCTTCCGTGGCCGCCCACGCCGCGCCGGAAACCTATGTCATCGACGACTCGCACACCTTCGCGCGCTTCTCGTACAGCCACCTGGGCTTCTCGACGCAGGAAAGCCGCTTCGACAAGACCAAGGGCAAGATCACGCTGGACCGCGCCGCCAAGACGGGTTCCGTCGACGTGACCATCGATGCGAAATCGGTCAGCACCGGCTCGGACCTGTTCAACAGCCATATCCAGGGCGCCGACTTCTTCGACACGGCCAAGTACCCGACCATCACCTACAAGTCGACCAAGTTCAACTTCAACGGCGACACGCTGGCGTCCGTGGACGGCAACCTGACGGTCAAGGGCGTGACCAAGCCGGTCACCCTGCAGGTCACGTCGTTCAAGTGCCAGCCGCACCCGATGGCGAAGAAGGATGCCTGCGGCGCCAACGCGACCGCCACCATCAAGCGCAGCGAATTCAACGCGGGCAAGTACGCGCCGAACGTCAGCGACGACGTGCAGCTGACCTTCGCGATCGAAGCGATCAAGGAGTAAGCTCCTGACGCGGCGTCGCACCCGCGACGCCGCGGTTGCATCGGTCGGCCCGTTTTTTTTGTAGTAAAGCCGAGGAAAACATGAAACGACTGATGCAACACGCTGCCATGCTGGCGGCGGGACTGGCCGCGTCCGGCGCGGCCACACTGGCTCACGCCGCCGACCTGATCGTGACGAACGCGAAAATCGCCACCATGGTGAAGGAAGGCGACTTCGCCCAGGCCGTCGCCATCGACGGCGGCAAGATCACGGCCGTGGGCAGCGCGGCGCAGGTCCTCAAGCACAAGAGCAAGAATACCCGCGTCATCGACGCCGGCGGCCGCACCGTCATTCCGGGCCTGAACGACTCGCACCTGCACATCATCCGCGAGGGCCTGAACTACAACGCGGAACTGCGCTGGGACGGGGTGACGTCGCTGCAGGCAGCGCTGCGCATGCTGAAGGAGCAGGCCGCGCGCACGCCGGATGGGCAATGGATCAAGGTCGTGGGCGGCTGGAACGAATACCAGTTCGCGGAGCGGCGCCTGCCCACCCTGGCCGAGATCAACGAGGCGGTGCCGGACAAGCCGGTATTCATCCTCTATCTGTACGGCCTGGGCTTCCTCAACCGCAAGGGCATCGAGACGCTGGGCTACGATGCCAACACCCGCTACAAGGACGGCGTGGTCGAGCTGGACGGGCAGGGCAAGCCGACCGGCCTGCTGGTGGCCAAGCCGAACGCACTGATCCTGTACAGCACCCTGGCCAGGACCGGCACGTTGGCGCGCGCGCAGCAAGCCAATTCCACTTTGCAGTACTACCGCGAACTGAACCGCCTGGGCGTGACCAGCGCGATCGACGCGGGCGGCGGCGGCCAGGCCTATCCGGACGACTATGCGGTCAGCCTGGAGCTGGCCAAGGACGGCAAGCTGACGGTGCGCACGTCCTATTACCTGTTCGCCCAGCAACCCGGCAAGGAGCTGGCAGACTACGAACGCTGGCTGGCGCAGACTAAACCGGATCGCAACGACCACCTGTTCTATGCCAACGGCTACAACACCGAGGGCGGCGGCGAGAACCTGGTGTGGAGCGCGGCCGACTTCGAGAACTTCCTCGAACCGCGGCCGGACATGCCGCCGCAGATGGAGGGCGAGCTGGAAGGCGTGCTGCGCCTGCTGGTGAAGAACCGCTGGCCGTTCCGCATCCACGCGACGTATGGCGAATCGATCGAACGCGACCTGGCCGTCATCGAAAAGGTCAACCGCGAGCTGCCGCTGAACGGGCTGCGCTGGTTCTTCGACCATGCCGAGACGATCACCGACGCGCAACTGGCCCGCGTCAAGGCCCTCGGTGGCGGCATCGCCGTGCAGAATCGCATGTACTATCAAGGCGAGGCCTACTGGCAGCGCTATGGTGCGCAAACGCGCCAGATGCCGCCGATCCGCACCATGCTGAAGATGGGTATTCCGGTCGGCCTGGGCACCGACGGTACGCGCGTCAGCAGCTACGGGCCATGGCCGTCGCTGTACTGGGCAGTCACCGGCAAGACGGCCGGCGGCCTGCGGATGTGGCAGCCGGACGATGCGCTCAGCCGTTTCGACGCGCTGCGCCTGATGACGCGCGGCAGCGCCTGGATGAGCGGCGAGGAAGACGTCAAGGGCACGGTCGCGCCGGGCCAGTACGCCGACCTGGTGGTGCTGCCGCGCGACTATTTCACGATGCCGGCCGACGGCATCCGCAGGCTGGAAAGCCTGCTGACGATCGTCAATGGCAAGGTCGTATATGGCGCCGGCCCGTTCGCCCCGCTGGCGCCGGCGGCGCCGCCGGTGGAACCCGCATGGAGCCCCGTCAAGGCGTACGGCGGCTTCCAGAACCGGTGAGGCGGCCATGCGTACCTCGAAATTGTTGAGTGCCACCGCCACGCCCGACCTGGGACTGCTGTATGCGCGCCTGACGGGCGCGGCCTTGCTGCTGGCCGTGCATGGACTGCCGAAGCTGCTGCACTGGCGCAGCGAGCTGGCCCATATCGACGATCCGCTGGGGCTGGGACCGGGTATCACGCTGACCTGCGCGCTGTTCGCCGAGATCGTCTGCCCGGTGCTGGTGGCCGTTGGCCTGTGCACCCGGCTGGCCAGCCTGCCGGTGCTGTTCCTGCTGGCGGTGTCGATGGTCCTCGTGCATCCGGACTGGAGCCTTGAGCAGGGCCAGTTCGGCTGGCTGCTGATCATCGTGTTCGGCACCATCGCGCTGGCGGGTCCGGGGCGGTTTTCGGTCGATGGCTGGTGGCGGCGGCGCGCGCCGCGCTGATGAGGCCCTGGTGGCAGGCACCGCCGGTCTTAAACCAGCCCGAAAGCGCCCGCGGCCGCCCCCGCAGCCAACAGCCACAGCAGGTGTATGCGGGTGCGCCACAAGACCAGCGCGGCCAGCGCGGAGACCAGGTACAGCGGCCATTCGGTGGCGCTGTCGCCGTTGGCGCCGGCCAGCACGATGCCCGTCGAGATCAGCATGCCGATGACCAGCGGAGCCATGCCCTGCTTGAACGCGCGCACGGCGCGCAGTTCGCGGTTGCGCTGGCCCCAGTCGTTCGCCAGCAGCATCAGCACGCTGCTGGGCAGCATGATGCCGATCATCGTCACCAGCACGCCCAGGGCTGCCGCCATGTGGCTGCCCGCGTTCAGGCCGACAGTCCAGCCCAGCAGCGCGACAAACAGGACGTTCGGGCCCGGCGCGGCCTGGGCGATCGCGATGGCATCGGCGAATTGCTGCTGTGTCATCCAGCCGTGTTGTTCGACCAGGTAGCGGTGCATTTCGCCCGTGGTGGAGATGGCGCCGCCCACCGACATCAGGGATAGGACGAGGTAGTGCGCGAACAGGTCGAGCCAGTCGTGCCACGTCAGCACGATGTGCGCGCCCGCGCTCATGGCTTGAGCTTCCTGTAGGTCAGCACGCAACCGGTGCCGCCCAGCACCAGCAGCACCGGCAACATCGGCAGGCGCAGCACGGCCAGGGCTGCGATAGCGAGCAGCGCCAGCGTGACGGTGACGCCCAGTGGCAGCGGATGGCGACGCAAGCTGGCCGCCAGCTTCACGCCGGTGGCGACGACCATGCCCGCCGTGACGGCAGCCATGCCGCGCAAGGCGCCGGCCACGCGGGGATCGCTGGCGAACAGGCCGTACACCGTGGCCAGCGCCAGCACGACGAGGGATGGGACCAGCAACATGCCGGCCAGGGCCGCCAGTGCGCCCGACAGGCCGAAGCAGCGGCTGCCGATGACGAGCGAGAGGTTGACGACGTTCGGCCCCGGCATCGTCTGCGCCACGGCCCACTCCTCGACGAATTCCTCCTGGGTCATCCAGCGCCGCCGTTCCACCATCTCGCGCTGCACGATGGGCAGCACGCCACCGAACCCTTGCAGGGCCAGCAGCGTGAAAGCGACAAACAGCTCGCTGCGCGAGCGGGGCCGGGCAGGGCTGGCGGAGGGAGGCAGGGCGGTAGCGGGGTGGGGAAGGTCGGGCGGCATGCTGCCATTATCCGCGCCCGGCCGCGCCCTGTCACGCCACGGCTCAGCCGCCGCCGATGCCTTCGGTAATCGTGCCGCTGCCGCCGCAGTTGGGGCAGGGCTTGCCGTCGGCCTGTTTGCCGCTGCCGGCACAGGCCGGGCAGATATCCTCACCGGTGCCGGGCGTGCCCGGGGGCGCTTCGTCACCAGGATTCAGGGGCGGGGTGGAACTGGTCATGGGGTCCTCCTGTCTGATTGGGTGAGCGCAGCTTAGCGCGAAGCCGGGTGCCGTACTGCGCGGCAGCTAACACAGGGCGTGGCGCCGGCCCAGCGCGGCGCCGATGGCAGCGACAGGTTGACTTTCGGGGTTCATGTCCAATACTCTTGTCAGGCCTCGGCGTATTGAGCCATCTCATACATTCTGCAATTTTTCGCGACAAGGACTGCCATGGAAGCGATCGATACGCGTACCGCGCACCTGCACGTGCGCAAGGACCGGCTGCACAGCGATATTGTCGACAAGGGCGTCCTGCTGCAAGGGCAGGTCGGCACGATGTGCGCACTGGAATATCTGAAGGGCCATGGCATCGGGATTGACGTGATCCAGCGCGTGCTGACGGGACCCGAGCGCCGTCGCAAGGTGTCGTAACGCGGCTGGTGTCAAGTGTGCGCGCGGCGGTTATGCACAAAAATTGTCAAGTCGAAAACGTGCCGGAATTTTTGCGCGAGATGCTGAATTGCTGCAGCTGAGGCTGTAAGTGCCTGATTTTATTGACGGCAGATTCTGCCTGTTGAACGGGCAGTTTAAGGAAAATGGCGTCGTTACGGGCGCTTTGCCTTGTCAAGAGGGCCTTATCAACAAAGTTATCCCCAGGTCGTGTGGATATTCCAAAAAACGCTTTACTATCCGTGACTTAGCTGCAAATGACGGGGTGGAACGCGGTCCCGGCGGGGAGCGCCGACGATGGTCCGGGCGCGGGTCAGCCAGGCGGCCGCGTCCCGCTGTCCTGGCCTTCGATGTGGCCCTCTGCCGTGAAACCGCCCGGCACCGTGCCGGGCTGCACCGTCAGCGCCACCTTGACCGGCGGCGTGCCGAGAGCGACAGTGCCGGCCCAGCTGGCGCCGCCGCGGAGTGCCTGCAGGGCGTCGCTGGCGGTCCGGTGCAATGCGGTCAGCTCCGCCTGGGCGGTTTCGACCCTGCGCTGCGCCTCGGACAGGCTGTGATAGCCCCGCAGCGAGGCAATCACCGTCGTGAACAGTTTGCGCGTGGTCAGGTCGGTCTTGCACCAGAAATCGTTGATGTCGTAGTCCAGGATGATGCCATGCTCCAGCGCCTGGCCCGGCTGGCCGGTGCGCAGCACGATGCGCACGAGGGCATTGTGCAGCTCGTCACGAATGCGGGTCGCCACGCGCAGGCCCGCGTCCGTCGTCTCCATGATCACGTCCAGCAGCACCAGCGCCACGTCTTCGTGCTGGCGCAACATCTGCAAGGCTTCGTGACCGCTGTAGGCATGCAGGAAGGACAGGCGCCGGCCCATGAAGACGGCATTGCTGAGCGAGAACTTGGTGACGACATGGACATCGACGTCGTCATCGACGATCAGCACTTTCCAGGGCGCGGGCGCGGCCACGGCTGCGTCGTCGGCCGCCGGCACCTCGTCTTCAATCATCCAGCCTTCGCTGGCATCGTTGGCTTGTGAGTCCATCGTTTTACTCGCGGCAAGAAACCCATGATCGTCCCCGCTATGACACTATTCCTCCTCGGCATTTTTGTCAAAGCATTCCCTTGCCACGTCCAGGTCGGCCGCGCCAACGAAAATATTTGCTGGCACAACGGTTCGCCGCGCTGGACATACCCGAGCCCATCCGTAAGTGCCTGATTTTACGCACCAAAAATTTTGCCTCCTGAACAGGCAATTTGTTGAAACCCGCACCAGTACTGCGTTTCCGGCCTGTCAAGCCCCGCTTTTCCACATCGTTATCCACAACGGGAGTGGATAAGTCCAAAAACGGCTTTGTAAACTGCCTGTTAGCAAGGTTTCCTCATCCAGCTGGACAGTCCAAAACGGCGCCCCGCCCTCCGCCAACGCGGCGTAGTGCGCTTGCCGGGATCCTGGCGTACCGATAATACAACGCACCGGGGCGTCTCGTTCGCGCCGATGCCGCCCCTGTCGCCCGGCGGCATGGCACAGGTGTCATCGCACGGGTGTCATGGCGCGGTTGCCAGGTGGCGCAATTGCTCGTAGCGCTCCAGGAACAGGGTGTAGGCCCGCTCCGGTCCGACCGGGACGATGCGCTCCGCATGCGGTGGCGGCAGGTGCCCCCATTCGATCCACGCCGGCGGCAGCAGGTCGCGCAGTTCTGTCGCCATGCCGACGAGGTCTGCGTGCTTGATCGCCGGATCGTCGTCGTCGAAGCCGAAGCGCCGCCGCAGCGCCTGCTTCACGGGCAGCAGGCGCTCCTTCACGTAGGCACGCCCCAGCATCACTTTCACGGGCGAAGGCCAGTCGCCCAGGAACTCCTCGCAGTCGTGCAGCAGCGCCGCGTACGCCAGCCGCTGCGGCACCAGCTTCGATACCATCACGCAATGCTCGGCCACCGAGTACCATGGCCGCGCCGCGCCGCCCCAGCGCGGCTGCGAGGCCAGGCACAGTGCGATATCCGTGATCGGCAGGCCCGTCGCGTCCGGCGCCAGCAGATCCAGCACGAACCCGGAAGGCAGCAGGATGGCCGTGCGGCCGTCAGGCTTGTCGTCAGGGCGGCCGCCGGGGCCATGAAGCGGATCGCATCGCATGATGAAACGATTATACGCCCAATACTGTATGGATGTACAGCCCTATCGGGCGCGCCGCGCGACGATGTCGAAACGCAGCGCCAGTTCGTCCTGTACGGCCAGCGCACCGCCCAGCACGGCAAACGGCACCAGCCCGAAGTCGGTCTGGCGCAAGCTCAGCGTGCCACTGGCATTCAGGCCGGCCGCGCTCTGATCCACCCGCACCGGCACGTCGTAGCGGCGCGTCACGCCATGCAGCGTGACGGCGGCGCTGACCGCCGCGGCGCCAGTGCGTTCGATGGCCACGGCGACCCAGGGATAACGTTCCGCGTCCAGCACCCGCGTCAGCATGTTGCGGCGGGTCCCCGCAATGGCATCGGCGGAAGGCTGCGTGTCGAGGCCGGCCTGGCTGCGCAAGGCGGATTCATCGACGGTGAGCTCGTCGAGCCGGAAGCGCAGCGTGGCGCGCCCCTGGACGGGATCGACGCTGCCGCCGACGGTGCGGGCCGCTACCACGTGATCGTGACCCAGCCGGGCCAGCGGGCCGCCGCGGCGCACGGTGATCGCGATCAGGGAGGCGGCGGGATCGATGGCCAGGGTGCCGCCGTGGTCGGGCAATACGGCCGTCGGCGCGGGCGCGGGCGGAGGCGCTGGCGTGGCAGGAATGGGGGAGGGCGCGCGACAGGCGGCCAGGACCAGAATGGCGGTGGCGGCGGCCAGCGCCGCGCGCTTGCGGTTGGAAAGGTGGATCGGCATGGCGCCAGTGTAGCGCAGCGCGCCGGCGGGGGCGGCTACGGCAGCCCGGCCATGCCGGGCCGCCGCGTCACACGGCCGTCATTTTGCCGTGAGAAGATGCGCCTGCTCTTTCAAATCTCTCCCGATTTGATATTTTCCGCCCGCATCCCCGATGCGGGTTTTTTTTGCCCGCACGTCGTCTTCCAGGCGGAACTGGCGCACCATCTGGGCCAGGCTGGCGGCTTCGTCCTGCATGGCGCTGGCCGCCGCGGCCGCTTCCTCGACCAGGGCCGCGTTCTGCTGCGTCACCTGGTCCATGTGCGTGATGGCCGTGTTGACCTGCTCGATGCCGGCCGTCTGCTCCTCGCTGGCGCTGCGGATCTCGGCCATGATGTCCGTGACGCGGCGCACGCTGTTGACGACTTCGGCCATCGTGGTGCCGGCCTGTTCGACCAGGCGGCTGCCGGCCTCGACCTGGCCGACCGAATTGCCGATCAGTTCCTTGATCTCGCGCGCGGCAGCGGCGCTGCGCTGCGCCAGCGTGCGCACCTCGCCCGCCACCACCGCGAAGCCGCGGCCCTGTTCGCCCGCGCGGGCCGCTTCCACGGCGGCGTTCAGCGCCAGGATATTGGTCTGGAAGGCGATGCCGTCGATGACGCCGATGATGTCGACGACCTTCTGCGACGACGCATTGATCGAGCCCATCGTCTCGACCACCTGGGCCACCACGGCGCCGCCGCGGGCCGCCACGTCGGACGCGCTCTGCGCCAGCTGGTTGGCCTGGCGCGCGTTGTCGGCGTTCTGGCGCACCGTGGCGGTCAGCTCCTCCATCGAACTGGCGGTCTGCTCCAGGTCACCGGCCTGCTGTTCGGTGCGCGCGCACAGGTCCTGGTTGCCGCTGGCGATCTCGCTGGAGGCGGAGGCGATGTGCTCGGCGCCCGTGCGCACCTTGCCGACCACGGCCGACAGGTGGTGGCTGATGCCGTTCATCGCCTGCGTCAGGCGGGCGATCTCATCCTGCCCGCGCACGTCCATGCGCACCGTCAGGTCGCCGGCGGCGATCTGGCTGGCGGCCTGCTCGACCTCGGCCAGCGGCCGCGTGATATAGCGGCGCACCGCCAGGTACAGCAGCACGGAGAACACCAGCAGGGCGGCAAAGCCCAGCAGCACATAGCGGTTGCGCAGCGCGGTGGCCTCGGCCGTGATTTCCTCCGTATAGGCGCCGCCTGCCAGCACCCAGTTCCAGTCCTTGAAGTAGCCGTACACGGCGATCTTCTCGCGCGGCACCGTTTCGTCCGGATTCGCCCAGGGGTAACGGATCACGCCTTCCTTCTTCTCGAGCATTTCGCGGATGAAGGCATTGCCGTTGGCATCCTTCGACTCCAGGATGCTGTCGCCCTCGCGTTTCGGGTGCACGATCAGCTTGCCCAGGTTGGCGCCCGGGGTCGCGTTGAGCACGTAGAAGTAGCCGGTCTTGCCGACCTTGATCGACTTGATGCGCTGCTTCAGCGTGGCGATCTCGTGCGACACGTCGACCCCCACGTACAGCACGCCGACCACCTTGCCGGCCGCGTCGCGCACCGGGTCGTAGCGGGTGATGAACTGCTTGCCGAACAGCGTCGCCAGGCCGGTATAGCTCTGGCCGGCGCGCAGCAGCGCGTAGCCGGGGTGGGCCCGATCGAGCGTGGTGCCGACGGCGCGGCTGCCATCCTCCTTCTTGACGGACGTCGACACGCGGATGAAGTCCTCGCCGGTGACGGCAAAGATCGTCGCGGTGGCGCGGCTCTGGTCGGTAAAGCGGTCGGGGATCGAGAAATCGTTGTTCAGCACGCGATCCCCATCCTTCAGGACAGGCGCCGGCTTGCCGCCGACTTCGACGGTGGTATCGCTATCAAGGCTGAACTTGTTCTCGAACTGGGCGGACAGGACCTTGGCAAAGCTGCTCGCCTCGCCGGTCACGGCCGTGTTGAACAGCTCCACCATGTTCTTCACGCCGTCGAGTTCTTGCCGCACGCTGTCGGTGGCGCGCTCTTCCAGCAGACGGCTGGTGCCGACGCTGATGACGACGATCAGGCACGTCAGGACCACGCTGATCAGGCCGAAAGTGAGCAGGGTGATACGGGTACCCACGCTCCAGGTGGAAGGATGGATTGATTGTTTGTTCATGATTATTCCTCGGTTGCGGAAGCGTCAAAACGTAATTGGCATCCGGGCGCGCCGCCGCATCCATTCTGCGTGCCGTCTGCTTGCGATATTGATGCCAGTCTTGAAACGTTTTCTTTCTTTCCTTAATGAAGTCCTAAGCCTCTCGAGAATGAAAACTGGCAAAGTGTAACCCGTACCGCGCAATAATTGTTGAGCGGCAGGTTGCCGGATTCCTCAAATCCGGCACGGTTTCATTGGCCGGTGCCGTCATTTTTCAGCGACGGTTCGGGCCGGCCCCTTGTGATATCCCCGCGCTCTCATGATAGAAAGCGTTTTGACCGGTCCCCTCCTCAGATTGCGGCCGGTCTTTTTTTTGCCCGGCGCTTTTTATTATCCTGTTGCATCGAAATGACACTTGCCCGTAAATGGCGTTATCATTTGTCGTTCGTATAATTCTTCGGAGTCAATATGATCGACTTATATACTGCCGCCACACCGAACGGGCACAAGATATCCATCGCATTGGAGGAACTCGAGCTGCAATACACCCTGCACGTGCTCGACCTGTCCGCCAATGAGCAGAAGGAACCGTGGTTCCTGAATTTCAATCCGAACGGCCGGATTCCGGCCATCGTCGATCGGGCCAACGACAACTTCGCCGTGTTCGAATCGGGCGCCATCCTGATCTACCTGGCCGAGAAAACGGGGCGCCTGCTGCCGGCCGATCCGGAAGGCCGCTCGCGCGTGCTGCAATGGCTGATGTTCCAGATGGGCGGCATCGGTCCGATGATGGGTCAGGCCAATGTGTTCTACCGCTATTTCCCGGAAAAGCTGCAGCCCGCGATCGACCGCTACCAGGGCGAGACGAAGCGCCTGTTCCGCGTGCTGGACGGTCAGCTGCGCGACAACGAATACCTGGCGGGCGAGTATTCGATCGCCGATATCGCCAACTGGGCCTGGGTGCGGACGCACAAATGGTCCGGTGTCGACGTCGACGATTTGCCGAACCTGCAGCGCTGGCTGAACACCATCGGCGACCGGCCCGCCGTGCAGCGCGGCATTACGCTGCCGCCGTCCGATGTGCTGGACCGGGCCAACAACGACGACGAGGCCGCCAGGTTCGCGCAAGCCGCACGCAACATGCTGGAAACCGGGCAATCGCGGCAGGGGAAAGGGTGAGATTGTAGCCGAGTTTCGGTTATGTGTATAGCTGAAAAGCAATAAATATTGCCCTTAGATACTGGTAGTGAAGGCGACAGGCCGCACCTGCGAGTCGGCAACCCGCGGATGAGGCCTGTCACCTGGGGCTCGGCGGCTCAGCCGACCCGTTTATACCAGGGCTCGCGCGCTACCGCCTGCTGGTAATGCCCGGCCAACCGCTCCTTGGCGTCCAGTTCGCGGTCGATGCCGAGCACGCCCAGCAGGGCCAGGCTGTCGTGGAACAGCTGCAGCACGCGGTGCCGCAGCAGCGGACCGAAATCGGGCAGCGCGCGGCGGCAGACGATCAGCTGGAATTCGTTGAACGACGCGTCCGTGACGAGGTTGTACTGGGCCCACGTGATGCGGCTCTTCAGCTGCGGCAGCGGTACCAGCGCGCCATTCTCCATGTGAAAATAGTCCGCCAGCTGGCCGCAGCCGCCGGCCTGCTCGTAACGGCGCTGGCACGCCGCCATCCGTTCCGGTGCGATCGACGCCGCCAGCGCTTCCTCCAGCAGGGCGTCGCTGGGCACCGTGGCATGGATCTCGGTGCGCCACAGCAGCTGCCGTTCGGCCAGCAGCACCGCGACCGTCCAGGCCTGTTCCGCGCCGGCGCAATCGGCCAGCCAGACTTTCGGCAGCGGCGCACCGGGCAGGCATTGTTCCGCCACCGCCAGCAGCTGCATCGCTTCCAGCGGGTCGTCGAACAGGCTGGCGGGCGGCACCGCCAGCGCGCGCAGCAGCGCGGCCGACGTTGCCGTGTCGTGCAACACCCGGTCCTGCAGCTGCGACAGCGTGCGCAGGCCACGCCGCTGCAGCAGCGCGAACAGCTTGCGCTTCAGCGTGGCCCGGTCGTGCGAGCGGAAATCGAAGCCGAAGCGCTGCACCAGCGCCTCCAGCAGCAGCTCCAGCTCCAGTTCCTCGACCTCCGGCGCGTAATCGGACCAGGACAGTTGCACGGCGCTCTCCACGGCGGCGCTCATCGCGGCACCGCTCAATGCAGCCAGACGCGCATCAGCGACAGCAGCTGAGCCACGTCCACCGGTTTGGTGATGTAGTCGGAGGCGCCCGCCGCGATGCACTTGTCGCGGTCGCCCTTCATCGCCTTCGCCGTCAGGGTGATGATCGGCAGCGAGCGGAACTTCGGAATGCGGCGGATCGCCCGCATCGTGTCGTAGCCGTCCATCTCCGGCATCATGATGTCCATCAGGACGATCTCGATGCTCGGATCGCGTTCCAGCACCTCGATGCCGTCGCGGCCGTTCTCGGCGAACGACACCTGCATCTGCTGGCGCTCCAGCAGCGAGGACAGCGCGAAGATGTTGCGCAGGTCGTCGTCGACGATCAGTACCTTGCGGCCGGCCAGGCCGGAATCGGCCGCGTGCACCTGTTCCAGCATGCGCCGCTGCGCTTCCGGCAGGTTGGCCTGGGAGCGGTGCAGGAACAGCGCGGTCTCGTCCAGCAGACGTTCCGGCGAGCGGGCGTCCTTGATGACGATGGTCTTGGCATAGCGCTTGAGCTTCGCCACTTCCTTCTTGTTCAGCTCTTTCGCCGTGTTGATCACGACAGGCAGGTCGCGCAGCTTGATGTCCTTGCCGATGATGTCGAGCAGCTCGAACCCCGAGATGTCGGGCAGCGTCAGGTCCAGCACCATGCAGTCGAAGTGGCTGGTGCGCAGCGCCGCCAGCGCTTCCTCGCCGGTGCCGACGGCGCGGATGTCGACGTCGGTCGCGCCGATCAGCGCCACGATGGCGTCGCGTTGGCTCGCCTCGTCGTCCACCACCAGCAGGCTGCGCTTGCCGCCCATCAGGAACTTCTGGATGCGCGTGAACTGCTCCTGCAGCGCTTCCTTGTCGACCGGCTTGGACATGAAGGAGATGGCGCCCGAGCGCAGCGCCCGTTCGCGCTCGCGCGAGGCCGACATCACGTGCACCGGGATGTGGCGCGTGCTGGGGTCGCGTTTCAGGCGGTCCAGCACCGTGAAGCCGTCGATGTCCGGCAGGTCCAGGTCCAACAGGATCGCCGACGGCAGGTAGTCGCGCGCCAGCGACAGCGCCGAGTCGCCCTGGTGGATCACGATGCCCTTGAAGTTCTTCTCGCGCGCGAAGTCGAGCACGATCTTGGCGAAGCGCTCGTCGTCCTCGATGATCAGCACCGACGGGTCGCCCGGCGCGGTCAGGCCGCGATCGTCGATCGTCGAGCTGTAGGTCTCGGGTTCGGCGTCCAGCTCCGAGGGCGGGCGCCGCTCGATGATCTCCACGTCCGTCACCGGCTGGCTGTACACCACCTTCGGCGGTTGCGGTGCCAGGCGCTGCGGGGCGGGGCGGGGCTGCTCGTAGTTGACGAAGCCGGCACGGTTATACGGCAGGAACAGCGTGAACGTGGAGCCGCTGCCGACCACCGACTCGACACGGATCTCGCCGCCCAGCAGGCGCGCCAGCTCGCGCGAAATCGACAGTCCCAGGCCCGTGCCGCCGTACTTGCGGGCGGTGGAGCCGTCGGCCTGCTGGAACGCCTCGAAGATCAGCTGCAGCTTGTCGGCCGCGATGCCGACGCCGGTGTCGCTGACGGAGAAGGCCAGCACCGCGTCGGCATTGGCCAGGTTCGGGTTGTCCGGGCTCCAGCCGCCGCCGACCACCCCGATCTCCAGCGAGACCTGGCCGTGCGACGTGAACTTGAACGCATTCGACAGCAGATTCTTCAGCACCTGCTGCAGGCGCGTGGTGTCCGTCATCAGCGAGGCCGGCAGGTTGTCCGCCAGCGACACGGTGAAGCCCAGGTGCTTGGCCTCGGCCATGTGGCGGAAGGTGCGGTCGACGTAGTTGCGCAGGTTGGCGAAGCGGTATTCCGACACGTCCAGCGTGACGGTACCGGACTCGATCTTCGACAGGTCCAGAATGTCGTTGATCAGCGTCAGCAGGTCGGAACCGGAGCCGTGGATGGTTTTCGCGAACTCGACCTGCTTGGCCGACAGGTTGCCTTCCGGGTTGTCGCCCAGCTGCTGCGCCAGGATCAGGAGGGAGTTCAGCGGGGTACGCAGCTCGTGCGACATATTGGCCAGGAACTCGGACTTGTATTTCGACGACAGCGCCAGCTGCGTGGCCTTTTCCTCCAGCGCCAGCTTGGCCTGCTCCACCTCGCGGTTCTTGCGTTCCACCTCGATGTTCTGCTCGGACAGCAGGCGCGCCTTCTCGGCCAGCTCCTGGTTGGTCTGCTGCAGTTCCTGCGCCAGCGACTGCGACTGCGTCAGCAGCGACTCGGTGCGGCTGTTCGCCTCGATCGTGTTCAGCACCACGCCGATCGATTCCATCAGCTGGTCCAGGAAGGACAGGTGGGTCTCGGTAAAGCGATCCAGCGAGGCGATCTCGATGACGGCCTTGACCTGCTGCTCGAACAGGATCGGCAGCACGACGATATTGGTCGGCGGCGCCGCGCCCAGGCCGGACGAGACGACGATGTAGTCGCGCGGCACGTCGGTCAGCCAGATGCGCACCTTCTCCAGCGCGCACTGGCCGACCAGGCCTTCGCCCGGCAGGAAGGAAGTCGGCAGCTTGCGGCTGGAGCGGTAGCCGTAGCTGGCGATCATGCGCAGGCGCGCGTCGTCCAGCTGCGAGTCCATCATGTAGAACACGCCGTGGTGCGCCGACACCAGCGGCGCCAGCTCGGACAGGATCAGCTTCGTCACCGCCTGCAGGTCGCGCTGGCCCTGCAGCAGGCGCGTGAAGCGCGCCAGGTTGGTCTTCAGCCAGTCCTGCTGCGCGTTCTTCTGCGTGGTTTCCTTCAGGTTGCGGATCATCTCGTTGATGTTGTCCTTCAGGTAGGACACCTCGCCGCGCGCCTCCACCTGGATCGAACGGGACAAGTCGCCGCGCGTCACCGCCGTCGCCACCTCGCCGATCGCGCGCATCTGGTTGGTCAGGTTGGCAGCCAGCTGGTTGACGTTTTCCGTCAAGTCCTTCCACGTGCCTGCCACCCCTGGCACGTTGGCCTGGCCGCCCAGCTTGCCTTCGGTACCGACCTCGCGCGCCACCCGCGTCACTTCCGATGCGAACGAGGAGAGTTGGTCCACCATCACGTTGATGGTGTCCTTCAGCTCGAGGATCTCGCCCTTCACGTCCACCGTGATCTTCTTCGACAGGTCGCCGCGCGCCACGGCGGTGGTCACCGCCGCGATGTTGCGCACCTGGCCCGTCAGGTTCGACGCCATGAAGTTGACGTTGTCGGTCAAGTCCTTCCAGGTGCCGCCCACGCCTGGCACGTAGGCCTGGCCGCCCAGCTTGCCTTCGGTACCCACTTCACGGGCCACCCGCGTCACCTCGGACGCGAACGAGGACAGCTGGTCGACCATCACGTTGATGGTGTTCTTCAGTTCCAGGATCTCGCCCTTCACGTCCACCGTGATCTTCTTCGACAGGTCGCCGTTCGCCACGGCGGTCGTCACTTCCGCGATGTTGCGCACCTGGCCCGTCAGGTTGCCGGCCAGCTGGTTGACGTTTTCCGTCAAGTCCTTCCACGTGCCCGCGACACCCGGCACGTTGGCCTGGCCACCCAGCTTGCCTTCGGTACCCACCTCGCGCGCCACCCGGGTCACCTCGGAAGCGAAGGAGTTCAGCTGGTCGACCATGACGTTGATGGTGTTCTTCAGTTCGAGAATCTCGCCTTTCACGTCCACCGTGATCTTCTTCGAGAGGTCGCCGTTCGCCACGGCGGTCGTCACGTCCGCGATGTTCCTCACCTGGCCCGTCAGGTTACCCGCCATCGAGTTGACCGAGTCGGTCAAGTCCTTCCAGGTACCGGCCACGCCCTTCACCTGCGCCTGGCCGCCCAGCTTGCCCTCGGTACCGACCTCGCGCGCCACCCGCGTCACTTCGGAGGCGAACGAGGACAGCTGGTCCACCATCACGTTGATGGTGTTCTTCAGCTCGAGGATTTCGCCCTTCACGTCCACCGTGATCTTCTTCGACAGGTCGCCGTTCGCCACGGCGGTCGTCACCGCGGCGATGTTGCGCACCTGGCCGGTCAGGTTCGATGCCATGAAGTTGACGTTGTCGGTCAAGTCCTTCCAGGTGCCGCCGACGCCCGGCACGTAGGCCTGGCCGCCCAGCTTGCCCTCGGTACCCACCTCGCGCGCCACGCGCGTCACCTCGGAAGCGAAGGAGCGCAGCTGGTCCACCATGACGTTGATGGTGTCCTTCAGCTGCAGGATCTCGCCGCGCACGTCCACCGTGATCTTCTTCGACAGGTCGCCGTTGGCCACGGCCGTCGTCACTTCGGCGATGTTACGCACCTGCGAGGTCAGGTTGCCCGCCATGGAGTTGACCGAGTCGGTCAAGTCCTTCCAGGTACCGGCCACGCCCTTCACCTGCGCCTGGCCGCCCAGCTTGCCCTCGGTACCGACCTCGCGCGCCACCCGCGTCACTTCGGAGGAGAACGACAGCAGCTGTTCCACCATCGTGTTCGCGGTGGTGGCGGCGCGCAGGTACTGGCCCTTCAGCGGATGACCGTCCACTTCCAGCGCCATCGTCTGCGACAGGTCGCCTTTCGCCACCGCGCCGATGACCCGTGCCATCTCGGTGGTGGGGCGCACCAGGTCGTCGATCAGCGTGTTGACGGCGCTGATGATGGTGGCCCAGCCGCCCGACACGTTGGTGACGGGCGCACGCTGCGTCAGGCGGCCCTCGCGGCCCACGACACGGCTGACCTCCGTGACGTTGCGCACGATGCGCTCGTTGGTCTCGATGATGTCGTTCAGCGTGTCGGCGATCTTGCCGGACACGCCCGTCCAGTCGGACGGCATGCGCGCGGAGAAATCGCCCTTTTTCAATGCCATCAAGGTGGACAGGATCAGCTTCAGGTCCAGTTCCTCGGGCAGTTCGGTCATGTCGTTCATTGACGCTTCCCTCTATTTATACAGATGTGGTGATGGCCGGCGCGCGCGGCCGGCGGTAGTGACGGTGTTGGGTGATGAATGGGTAGGACGGACGTGCGCAGGCCGGCGGGCAGCGCCAGCCAGCCTGTGCCGAGGCGCCGGCACGGGTGCCGGATGGCCGTTCAGGACAAGAACGTTAGGAGTATGCACGACACACCGCTTTATTGCGCCAGATCGCTCCGCTTGCTGTCCGACAGACAATACGCCTGTGCGGGCACCAGTCAAGCGAAACGCCGTCAGGCAAGCACCCAGTTTAGCAACAATGCCATAAAAATAGGAAACAATTTCCTAGCATACGGCAGAGTGGAATTTCCTGTGCGCACGATTGGGTGCGCTGTGGTGAGACCCCTGGTGACTGTCACCGTTGGGTTAAGCCAGCTGCCGACGCAAGAACGTGTATGTCAACGCCCACATGCGCGCCTGCTGGTCGTTGTTGGCCGCACCGGCATGGCCGCCCTCCGTGTTTTCCCAGTACAGCACGTCATGCCCCTGTTCCTGCATGCGCGCCACCATCTTGCGGGCATGGCCGGGGTGGACGCGGTCGTCCCGCGTCGACGTGGTGAACAATACGCGCGGGTAGCGCCGGCCGGCCTGCACGTTGTGGTAGGGCGAGTAGCGGCGGAGGAAGTCCCATTGGGCCGGATCGTCCGGATCGCCGTACTCGCCCATCCACGAGGCGCCCGCCAGCAACTTGCTGTAGCGGCGCATGTCCAGCAGCGGCACCTGGCAGACGACGGCACCGAACAGCTCGGGCCGCTGTGTCATGGCCGCGCCGACCAGCAGGCCGCCGTTGCTGCCGCCCATGATGCCCAGGTGGGGCGGGCTGGTCAGCTTGCGCGCGATGACGTCCTCGGCCACGGCGATAAAGTCGTCAAAGGCGCGCTGGCGTTGCTCCTTCAGCGCGGCCTGGTGCCAGCGCGGCCCGAACTCGCCGCCGCCGCGGATATTGGCCAGCACGTAGATGCCGCCCTGGCTCAGCCAGGCCGCGCCCGTGACGCCGCTGTAGAAGGGCTTCAGCGCCACCTCGAAGCCGCCGTAGCCGTACAGCACCGTCGGATTGCGGCCGTCCAGCCGGGTGGCGCGGTCGCGCACGACAAAGTAGGGCACGGCGGTGCCATCCGCCGAGGTCGCGTGGTGCTGCTCGACCACCAGGCTGGCGGCGTCGAAGAAGCCCGGCAGGGAACGCAGGGCGACGCGCTCGTCACTGCCGGCTTCGGCCAGGTAGAGAGTGGTCGGATGGAGGAAGTCGTTGACGGTCAGGAAGTACTGGTCGGAATCGATATCGTCCAGCGGGGCGACTTCCAGGGTGCCGAAGGCCGGCGTGTCCACCACGCGGCGCTGCCAGGCACCGTCCACGTGGCGCAGTTCGACCAGCCGGTTGCGCACATTGTCCAGCTCGTTCAGCAGCAGGGTGGAGCGGGTTGCCGCGACACCGTCCAGCGAGGACGTGGCGGTGGGCTGGAACAGCACCTCGAAGCGGCGTCCGCCAGCGAGGAAATCGGACAGTGCGGCGGCCAACAGCGCGCCCTGTGGGTAGGTCGTGCCGGCCACGGTCCAGGCCGAGCGCAGCTCGACGATCAGCTGGTCGCGCACCGTGTAGGCGTTGGCGTCGGCCGGCTTGTCGATCCTGGTCAGCGCGGCGCCGTCGCGCAGGAACAGCTCGCTGCTGTAGAAGTCGATCTGGCGCGAGATGAACTGGTGGCTGTGGCCGGGCGTGAAGTCCTTGTAGGCGCCCACGCCGAGGTCGTCCGGGCCGGCCTCGAACAGGGTGCGCGCGGCCGCCAGCGGCGTGCCGCGGCGCCATTCCTTGACGATGCGGGGATAGCCGGAGGACGTCATCGAACCGGGGCCGAAATCGGTCGAGACGAAGACGGTGTCGGCATCGATCCACGCCACCGCACTTTTCGCTTCCGGCAGGTGGAAGCCGTCCGTGACGAAAGCGCGCGCGGCAACGTCGAACTCGCGCACGACCGCTGCGTCGCCGCCTCCGCGCGACAGCGAAATCAGGCACTTGTTGCCGTCGGGGTAAAGCGAAGAGACGCCTTGCCAGACCCAGTTCTCGTTTTCCTGTTGCGCCAGCGTATCCAGGTCGAGCACCGTTTCCCATTGCGGCGTGCCGGTCCGGTACTGCTCCAAGGTGGTACGCCGCCACAGGCCGCGCACGTGCTCGGCGTCGCGCCAGAAGTTGTAGAAGAACTGGCCGTGCTTGCGCACGTACGGGATGCGTTCCTTGCTGTCCAGGATGGTCTGCAGGCGCTCGCGCAGGGCCGGGTAGCCCGGATCGGCCTGCAGCTCGTCGAGTGCCGCCGTGTTGCGTTCGCCAACCCAGGCCAGCTGGGCGGCGCCGTCGACGTCCTCCAGCCACAAATAAGGATCGGTGTCGTGGGCGGCAGCGCCCCCGGCGGAGGCGGTCGAATCGAGGGCGGCGGCAAGCCGGTGCCGCGGGGACGTGGTGGAACGCATCGGAACTCCTGTCTGGACGATGGCGTACTCTACACCAGCGCCGCCCGCCTTGCCGCTTCAGGCGCGGCGCCGCCGCACGACAGCGAACGCACCCAGGCCCAGGCCCACCAGCAGCAGGGAGCCCGGCTCTGGCACCGGATTGCCGACGGAAATGTCCAGGATCAGCCGCGGCGCGGCACCGGTGGTACCGCTCGGGGTATCGCCGGCGCCGAAGAACAGTTCGTTGAACGCCGGGCCGAGGTTCTCGTCGGCAAACAACAGCAGGGACAGCAGCTCGTCGTTGCCGAAGTCGTCGATGGACAGGCCGGGCAGCTCGATGTCCACCAGCCCCTCCGGCGTGCCCGCCACGAACAACGTATTGCCCAGCACCTGGGTATAGTTGTTCCACAGCTCGGTGGACGAGCTGGCCTGCGTCCAGCTGTCCGTGCCGCCCAGCCCGGCATTGAGCCGCGTGGTCGTCGGCTCGCCGCCCTGGCCGAGGAAATCGAGCTGCAGGCGGGCCGAATTGACGACCAGCGGTTGGCCCGACGTCAGCAACGGCGTCAGCGCGCTGGTGTCGAAGCGGATGATGGACTGGATGTCGGCCGCCGGGTCGTCCAGCTGGGGATTGCGCACCGACAGGAAATTGCTGACGTTGAGCGGACCGGGCAGCGGCGTCGCATCGTTGCCGAACATATAGCCGAAGCCGGTGGTCTGCATCGTCAGACTGAACGGAATGGCGTGGGCCAGGGGTGTCGTCAGCAACGTTGCCGCGAGCGTCGCCAAGCCCAGCATGTTTGCGATGTTTGTTTTCATTGCGCCTTCCCCCAGAGAAATGTACTTGAGAAAAAGCAAAGTACGTGCCTGCTCCGGCAAGCCATTGCAAATCAATAGCTTGCAGGTTGAGCTGGATCGATGTGTAAAGAATTTCGACATCGCGCGGCACCCCTACATCATTCGTGCGGCAGTGCCAGTGCTGCCGAGGTGACAATAGCGGTCGGCACAGCCTGCCACATCATGGAGAACACATGCGCATCGCTACATTCAACGTCAACGGCATCGGCAGCCGCCTGCCGGCCCTGTTGCAGTGGCTGGAAGAGAAACAGCCGGACGTCGCCTGCCTGCAGGAGCTGAAGGCGCCGCAGGAAAAGTTCCCGCTGGAAGCCATCCGCGCGGCCGGTTACGAGGCGATCTGGCACGGCCAGAAAAGCTGGAACGGTGTCGCCATCCTGGCCAAGGGCACCATGCCGCAGGAGATCGGCCGTGGCCTGCCGGGCGACCCGGAGGACGAGCAGAGCCGCTACATCGAGGCGGTCGTGCACGACGTCGTGATCGCCTGCCTGTATCTGCCGAACGGTAACCCGGCGCCGGGACCGAAGTTCGACTACAAGCTGAAATGGTTCGAGCGCCTGATCCGGCGTGGCGAGCAACTGCTGGCCACGGGCGCGAAGGTGGTGATGGCGGGCGACTTCAACGTGATGCCGACCGAGCTCGACGTCTACAAGCCGGAGCGCTGGGTGGACGATGCGCTGTTCCGTCCGGAAACGCGGGAGGCTTTTCACCGCCTGGTCGCGCAGGGCTGGACCGACGCGCTGCGGACCCTGCATCCGGGCGAAAAGATCTACACCTTCTGGGATTACTTCCGCAATGCCTATGGCCGCGATGCCGGCCTGCGCATCGACCATTTGCTGCTCAGTCCTGCCCTGGCACCGGCGCTGCAGGCGGCCGGCGTGGACCGCGACGTGCGCGGGCGCGAAAAGCCCAGCGACCATGCGCCGACCTGGATCGAACTCGATCTGGCGGCGGCAGGGCAGGGCAAGGCGGCAGCCGCCCCGGACGCAGTGCCCGTCAAGGCAACGGCTGCGCGCAAGACGGCTGCGCGCAAGACGGCGGCAAAGCCGGCCGTGGACTCTCCAACCGCCGCGCCGGCCAGGCGCAAGACGAAAAGCGAGCCGGCCGCCTAGTTTTCGGGGCAGGTCCGGGTCAGCCGTACAGGTCGTGGCGCACCGCGTGGCTGTAGTGCGAGTCGAGCTGGGCGGCGGCCGTGGCATCGGCGGCACGGCCCTGCGCGGCCGCGTTGAGCGCTTCGACCATGCGGCCCGGGGTCGGCAACGCCTCCCGGTCGAGGTGGCGCTCGGGGCGCCATAGCCCGGCACGGTTGATCGCCTTGCCGCAATGAAATAGCACCTCATCGATGGCGACGACGATGGCCGTCTTCGGCCGTTTGCCGCCTTCGGCCAGCCGCGCCAACAGGGCCTCGTCCGTCGTCGCGCGGGCGCGGCCGTTGATGCGCATGAAAATTTCCAGGCCAGGGAACAGGAACAGCATGCCGACCCGGTCGTCGTGCTCCAGGTTGCGCAGCGATTCGATACGGTTGTTGCCGGGCCAGTCGGCAAAGGCCACGTGGTGGTCGTCCAGTGCGTGGACGAAGCCCGGCGGGCCGCCGCGCGGCGACGCATCCAGGCCTCGTGCGCTGCCGGTGGCCAGGCAGAAGAACGTCGCCACGCGCAGATAGTCGCGGTGAAAGTCGATCAGCCGGTCCAGCACGGCTTTCTGGATGCGCTCGGCGGGCGGGTCGTACAGTGCGTCGAGATCGGGGCGGGCAAGGGTGGCGAGGTCGTTCATGGAAGGCTCCAGCGATGTCGGGAAGCCCGAGTGTAGAGTCATCGATATTGGCGGCTGTACAATTGCGGAGCCAACCTATATCGATTTGACGCCAATGGCCCACGAAACCCTCGACCCCGCCCTGATCAATACCTCCGACGGCCCGGTGCTCATCGTGGCGGCGGCGAAACAGGAGACGGAGCGCAGCAGCGGCCGGCACCAGCACTGCCGCGGCCAGCTGTTCGGCTCGATGCGCGGCCTGCTGACGATCGGCGTGGACGAGGGGGTGTGGGTGGTACCGACGACGCACGCCATCTGGGTGCCGCCGCACCGCGTGCACTGGGCCCGCTCGCACGGGCCGTTCCATGGCTTTGCCGTCTACGTGGCTGAACCCGCTTGCGCGGCGTTGCCGGCGGCGCCGTGCGCCATTCGCATGTCCGGCCTGCTGCGCGAGGCAACCTTGCGCGCGGCTGGCTGGCCGCTGGGTCCGCTCGATGCGCCCGCCGAGCGGTTGGCCGGCGTTATCCTGGACGAGATCGGTACCCTGCCGACCGATCCGCTGGGCCTGCCGCTGCCGCGCGACATCCGGTTGTTGCGCATCGCGCAGGCCTTGCTGGCGGATCCGGCCGACGATCGGAGCCTTGAACAATGGGCGAAGTGGGCGGCCATCAGCGACCGGTCGCTGAGCCGCCGCTTCGTCAGCGAGACGGGTTTTACGTTCACCGTGTGGCGCCAGCGCGCACGGCTGATGCGGGCGCTGGAAATGCTGGCCGAGGAGGTGCCGGTCACCGGTATCGCGCTGGCGCTGGGTTATTCGACCCCCAGCACATTCATCGGCTTGTTCCGCCGCACCTTTGGCGTGACGCCGGCGCTGTATCGGGAGCGCTTCCAGGGCCAACCCGGCCCGGAAGTGTCCATCCGCTGATCGAGGCGATGGTACGCCAGGCGCACTTGCTGGCACCCCTACTTTCTTCTCGTTGATCTGCTTGCCAAGAGCGAACGTTGCGCCGCTGATGGTCAGGAAAATCAGCCAGGTAGGGTCGAAGGTGGGATAGGAGATACTGCGCACGACGTGAACGGCGCCGATCGCCAGCAGCAGGATGTTGACCACGATCGCCTGGAAGCGATGGATTTCCTCCTTGTCATCGGCGCTGCGGGTCATGTCCGACAACAAGCCCTTCGACAAGCCGGCGTTGGGCTGCTTCGCTGCGTTCTTGTCGCTGGCATCGACAGCCCACGAGACGCCGGCGACGCCCGCACTGATGCCCAGCAGCCCGAGTATGGAATTGTCGATGGCGGGCAGTTCGCCCAGCAGGAACCAGAAATAGATGCCGGCGGAGACAGCGAACAGGAACCACGCGAACAACTGGATGCGCGTCAGGCTGAATGAAATGTCCGACTCGGCCAAGCCGATCGTCAGTTCCGGCGTCATCCTGGCGCTGGCCGGATCGCGCAGCGCGGTATCGGCCGCGCTGCCGCACGCGTCATCGACGCCATCCGGGCCACGCGCATAGGCGGGATATGCCGCGCTGAGCAACTTGTGCTTGCCGTCGAGCGACAAGCGACCCAGCTGCTGGCGCAGCAAGCGGGCCTTGGCGACGACCGTTTGCAGCTTCCGGATAGCGATCGCGCAGGATGTCGGTATGCACGCCGACCGCCAGGGCGAACGCGACGATCAGCGCCACCGCACCGATTGCGCCGAGCAGGTGCGGGGTGTTGTTGACCGCGATTTGCGGGCTGTGGCCGTCGGCATAATTCGTCGTGCTGGTGACGCCACTGCCTTGCCAGCCCAACCGACACGCAGCGGCGCGGCTTGCGTGATCGCCGCTTCGCGGATGATCGCGCTCCACGGCACCTTGGCCTTCTCCTTCGGCTTCAGGTGCGCGGCAATGGCGACCTTGTCGAACAGGTAGCGGGTCTCGAACGAAACGACGTTACTCTTCGAGAAAGTAGGCGGCGCGAACGATCCGGTCACGCAGACGACGGTGGGACCGGTGCCGCCAACCGGGCAGCGCGTCTATTCCTCCGCGTCCTCGTAGCTGCGCTTGTGCTCGGCGCGCAGCAGCAGGAACAGTTTTTCGGCGCGTTGCGGATTCCAGCCGGCGGTCAGCCCTACCGACCAGGGCCGGTGATCTTCCTCCTGTTTCGCCAGCGTGTCGGGTGTATAGTATTTGGCGTTCTGGAATTCCATTGCCCCCTAAACTCCCGATAGGAAGCCGCCAGCCTGGGGGTAGCCATTTGCCGCGCGAACGGCCTCGAGTAAATGTGGAGCATATTTTCGGATGTTATCGACAAGGCAGCCTTCCGCCTCGATTGTCTTCCTCAATTCCGCTTCGCTGGCCCCTGCCGGCAGTCGGGCTTTTTCCGTTTCGAATCGGGCCGCTTGACCCATTGCGCAGTATTTCTCCGACGCCGATCGATGCCTGGCCGACTGCGCTGTGAAAAAGCCGACGGTATTGAGGCCGACCGAGGTGGCGTTTCCCCAGCCATCCTGGTGCTGTGCACTAACAATAAAGTGTGACACAACCCCACCTATAGGGCTTGCCAGTCTCGACACGCTGCGGTTGCGAACAAAATTTGACAGAAAAGCCATTCGAAGTCACGCAAGTCCTCGATTCGCGGCAACAAAGTTTGACAGAATCTGCCAGTTCTCCGAAACAACCAGGCTTCGTCTACTCAGTGGTAGCCGTGATCTCATCGTTCTTATCGCAGGGTGCTGGCTCACCGATTCCCATTAGCGAATACATGCATCGGATGACAGGAACATTGACGCCGCCTGCATAACTGGGGAAGTCATGTCGTCCGCCGTGGCGAAATTGAAACGCGCGCACTTTCAAATTGTCCCGAGGAGTGGCGATCACTCGCTTCACATAGGGTAGGTCGCTTCCCAGCGTTGTGGTGCCCCAAAAACTTGCTGGCACTAGAAAAAGTTTTCCGGTAATAATATCGCCGCGATTGAATCCCAGAAACAAATCAACTGGGTGATGGATTAGTTGTTCATTAATGTCCCTTACTAGGTGGCCGGGGCCAATTGCAGGTGCGAACGATGCGATCTTCATCGATTTGATATGCGGATTCTTGAGCGGCGGGTCATCCCCACCAACGATTCTTTCCCCAAACACGGGCTGTGCCAACGCAGCCATGATGACTGCTACCCCGCGCGAATGAGTTACGACACGAACATCGACGTTTTTCTTCACGCGTCGTAGCAACTCTCTTAATCCGTGCGTGCCGGCCAAATTAGAATAGGTAAGAGCATCGGGCCAGAAATTAAAAGGAGATGCGATGTAGAAATCGCGACGTTCCTCCAATCCGTCCCAGAATACTTCTAGAACTGCGGATCGTTGGCGAACCGATGGTGCCAGGAAGCTCTTCATCAGCGAGAAATTCGCATTCGCTTCCTCATTATCGTTGTTAAAACCGTGAATCAGAATGATTAATGTTCCATCGTCTTTTAGGGACGTGTTGAGCATTCGTTCCAATTTCTCATATGTCGCCGCACGTAGACCGCGCTCAACGTATTTTCCCTCGGCCGGAACGTACGGCTTAGCAAGCTGAAACGCGCTGCCAAAAACCGGTTCATAAAAAGGGTGAGTGCGTGCAGTCCAATCTTCAACATCGATTGTTCTTGGGTAGATATTTCCGTCCTGGTCGAACGCCACCTTAATGGCACCGTCACTGCTCGTTACATAGTTCTTGTCGGGGATGACATGCTTGCCCGCGCATCCTGACAAAGCCGACAGTGCTCCTGCCAACGCCATCGCAGCTGTCAATTTGCAGCCCCCGGAAATTTCGATACCAAACTCCGTCATATTTTTGATTTTCATCTTTGGCCCTCGATTTATAGTGCGACTGATCAAAAACGGCTCACCGCGCCGATAGCGATAACTGAGTGCTTATATTTGATGCGCCATTTATGAATCGAAACATCCTTTTTTTGCTATGCAAGTGAGCGGAATGCAGCTTACATGCGACTGTCGAAACGCGGCCTCTCCCGAAAGCGAAAGTCTACAAGCATGTTCACCTTGGCCTTTTGTGTCAAAATTTATTGTTGAGTGTCGAACTATATTATTTTGTCTCCGACTTTATTGTTTGTCCACAGGTGCAGCAGGTCGTGCCGCTCCTCGGTTTTTTTCAGCGGCGCGTCGGCGGTCAGGCTCCAGGTCAACCAGCTGGCGTATCCCGGCTGGTCGATCCTGGGCGCAACACTTGTATAGGGCTTACTGGAGAGCTTGAGCGACACACTCGAGCTTTCCTCGGCCGCCGAAAGCTGGGCGCCAGGTGCCGAAACGGCGGACCTGACCTCCGCCTTGTAACCGACCGCTGGGAGATCGACGTCCTTGGCATTGGATTGCTGGCCAAAGCAGGCGGGCGAAAGCAATACCGCGCCTGCCAGGATGCCAGTGGGTGGCCGGGGCGCGCCGCCACGATCAGGCCCGCAGCGTGGATAAATCATTGCCCCAGCCGCTCGTCTTGCCCGGCTGTACCGTTCGCCTCACGTTCAGTAGCACTGAGCCGTCATGAGCAAGGATCACGAACTCGAACTTTTCGCCGCTATTGCCGCGAGAATCCCAGGGCGCCTCGTATCGTCCTGGGTGTAGGTGAACCGTTGCCACATTCAAATTCACCCGTTCGGACCCTAGTTCCGTCCAGTACCAATAGCGGACCGCTTGATGCTGAAACGGTACTTTCGGTGCTAGCGCTCATGATGCCTCCAATCGTAGACTACAAGAGAAGCCGTCCGCTGATCGACTGCGATAACGAATCATGCTGAGACGGCAATCCGGCGTTGGATAGAAATTCAGCCCGGCCTGCGCGACATGTCATCAGTCAGGCTCGAACTGCCGTCAATCCAGTGCCGGCGGTAATCGGTCGAGCGGATATGCCACGAGACTGAATCTATTTTGCGCGCGTTGGTCGGCTGGATATACCCTGCGCAAGGAGGGCCGAAATGGGGAGATGGATTTGGTGGGGATCTGGGCGGCGTGCCACCGGCCAGTGAATGGCTCAGCGCGATTGCGACGGCAGCGCTGGTCGATGCCTGTCCAATTACCTGAGCTTGGAAATGTCTTCGTCGCGACCGCGCCTGACGGGGCGGGTGGCGCCGCGCTATCGGACTTGATGGGACGAAGTGCCGAGAAGTCCATTCGGCTGAAGAAAGCGCGGCGCGACCTGGGGCAGGACGGCAAAGCGCCGGGCGATCAGAGTCAGCTTGCCGTGCCCGCGCACGGCGCGTCGGCGGCGCTATCGAACAGCGTGTCGCCCATCCAGCGCAGCAGTCCGGCGGACGCACCTTGCGCGACGGCTCGCTCGGCCATGCCCAGCCTGCGCGCCAACGCCGGCAGCGCGCGGCAATAAACCGCCTGCACCCCGGCCAGCCGCGCCAGTTGTCGATACTCGACCACCATGCCGAGCGGCACCTGCGCCAGGACCTGCACCACTCGTTCGCGCCAGTCATCGGACCACGCGAGGGCGCGTGCTGCCAGCCGGACGACCGGGTCGCCTACTCGCACTACGCCGCCGCGCACTACCCTCGCCAGCACGCCGCGGTCCCTGCCGATGACGCCAGCGATGCCGGGATGGCGGGAATCCAGGTAGCGGCACGCTTCGCAGTGGAACGTCAGCCCGACGACGGCCATGTCGCCCAGCCGCAGCAGGGCGCCGGAAGGGAGATCCGTCGTGTCGACGTCCAGCAGCACGTTCTCGCGCAGCGTGTGCCGCGCCAGGCCGTGCCGCGCGTAGGCCGGCGCACCCGCCAGCAGCACCTGGCGGGGTGAGCAGGGATCGGCATGGCGGTCTCCCTCCAATCCGTACCTGGCCAGCGTCTGTACCGCCGGTACCGCCAGCACCTGGCCGGATGCCGTGGAGGCGCTCGAATGCAAGGTCAGCGCCAGCACATTGCCGATGGTCGGGCCTGCAAGGAAGTCAGCTGTGTCCGCGTTGGGCGCGCCCGCGCCCGGATCGTGCCGTGCCATGCTGGCTTCTCCTCGAAATGGTTTATCAAAATCGTGAAAACAGCGACGCACACTGCGGCGTCCGTACGGGCCCCGCAGGTCTTTCGACGCTGGCCGGACCATCTGTCGCGCGACTCAGTCAGCCACGGAAGCCCGCCCGCGCCGCGGCGACGCCCTTCCGAACGGCCAATACCGTCCGCTTACGGATAGGATACTGGTAAAAGCCACGATACGAAGCTCGCCCGCGCGGCCCCCATCGATTGGACCGTGAGGCGAAGCCGATGCGACAGCGCCATGCCGGGCTCGCCAGATGAAGCCGACAACGGCGGTCAGTACGGACAGGGAGACGATGACCAGAACGACCACAAGCACCGCCGCCAAGCCGGCGGCGCCGATGGCCGCCGCGGTGCCGAGTCCGGCGGCGGCCAGGCAAAGGGCCAGCAGCGCCATCGTGCCCGCCACGCCCGCTGCCGTCAGGGCCAGCGCCACACCCTGGCAGCGGCCGGTAGGCGGCTGCGGCACGGCGCGACCGTCTTCTCATTTGCACAGTGGCATTGCGCGCATCTGTGCCATGTCCGCCTCCCGCAACACTATTATCGTGCTATTCGACCCGACAGTGGCGCAAAAGTTCCGCACCTGGCCCGGTGCGACGGTGAATCTTGGTTGCCGGGGTCTTTCGGAGTATCCTGCTGTAGTGCAACTTGTTCAGATCGGCGGTGATGGGTAAATCGGGCAAACTGAGAACGACGACGACGCTGGGCCGCGCGCTGCAGTGGGGCATCGGGCTGGTGCTGGCGACGGCGGTCGGCCTGTCGTTCTATGCCGGCGCGCTGCGCAGCGTCGAGGAGGATGGTCGCCAGCGCTTCGACAACGCCACCCGCGCCACCCAGTACAGCATCTCGGCCCGGGTGAAATCCTATTCCGACGTGGTGCGCGGCCTGGTGGCGCTGTTCCAGACCTCGGACAACCTGTCGCGCCTGCAATTCCAGCAATACGTTAACAGCCTCGGCCTGGCCCAGCACTTTCCCGCCATCGAGGCCATTACTTACGCGCCGTACGTGACGGATGCACAGCGCGACGCCTTCGTTGCCGCCGTGCGCGCCGACACCAGCCTCGACCCGGCCGGCTATCCCCGCTTCGACATTCGCCCGCCGGGCCGGCGCGCCAGCTACGCGCCGCTGACCTGGCTGGAACCGATGGCCACCCTGCAGGACAAGTTCGGCGTCGACATCATCGCCAACCCGGCCATCGAGCGCGCCATGGCCCTGTCGCGCGATACGGGGCAGATCAGCGCATCCGGCCAGCCCATCAGGGTGCAGGGCCCGCTGCCGCACATCGGCCTGGGCATGCGCCTGCCGGTGTACCGACGCGGTGCGGTCGTCGACGACGTGGCCAGCCGGCGCGCCGCCTACCAGGGCTCGGTAGGTATCGGCTTTTCCGTGGCGGCGCTGGTGCAGGGCGCGATCGACGAGATGGCCGACCGCAAGATCCACATGATTCTCTACTCGGACGGCAACACGCCGCCGGACCAGCGCCGCCTCATCATCGAGGAAGACGACCGCCTGCTGTACAACGACAACGGCTCGCTGGAGGCGCCGCCGGCCCTGCGCGGCGACCTGGACGACTACTTCGTCGTCGTGTTGCCCATCGATTTCAACGGCAGCCTGTGGAAAGCCCAGTTCAACGCCCGCAAGACGGACATCATCAGCGGCTTCGACCGCGCGCTGCCGCGCATCGCGCTGGCCACCGGCTTCATCGGCACGATGCTGATCTACAGCTATGTGTTCATGCTGACCTCGCAGCGGCGCAAGGCGCAGGAACAGCGCCGCCTGCTCGACAGCGTGCTCGATACCGTCGACGCCCACGTCTACATGAAGGACGCGGAGCGGCGCTACGTGTACGTGAACGCGCGCCAGGCCCAGGTGATGGGCCGGCCGGCCGATTCCATCGTCGGCCGTACCGACCGCGAGCTGATGCCGGCCGCGCAGGCCGACGCGACGTGGCAGGAGGACCGGCTGGTGCTGGCCGATGGCATGAAGCGCTCCAGCGAGGGCCAGTACGCCGATGCCGACGGCACCGTGCGCCACCTGTGGACCGTCAAGGCGCCGGTCGAGCTCGACAGCGGCCGCGCCGTCATCGCGCTGTCCACCGACGTGACCCAGTTGCACCGGCTGAAGGAAGAGGCGCAGGCCGCCAGCGAGGCCAAGAGCGCCTTCCTGTCCAACATGAGTCACGAGATCCGCACGCCGATGAACAGCGTGATCGGCATGGCCCACCTGGCGCTGAAATCCGTCACCGACCCGCGCCAGCGCGACTACTTGCAGAAGATCTATCACTCCGGCCAGCACCTCCTGGGCATCATCAACCACATCCTGGACTTCTCCAAGATCGAGGCGGGCCGGCTGGAGCTGGAAGTGCTCGATTTCAGCCTCGATGCGCTGCTGGCCAATGTCGCCAGCCAGCTCGGTGAAGAGGCCAGCCGGCGTGGCCTGGAACTGGTGTTCGAGACCTGGCCGGGCCTGCCGGCGCAGCTGCGCGGCGATCCGCTGCGCCTGGAACAGGTGCTGCTGAACTTCACCAGCAACGCCATCAAGTTCTCCGAACACGGCCGCATCTTCATCCGCGCCCGTGCCGAGGAAAGCCGCGACAGCGAAATCCTGGTGCGCTTCGAGGTGCAGGACCGTGGCATCGGCATGACGGCCGAGCAGGTGGCCAAGCTGTTCCAGTCGTTCCACCAGGCCGACGCGTCGACTACCCGCAAATACGGCGGCACCGGGCTGGGGCTGGTGATCAGCAAGCAGTTGGCCGAGCTGATGGGCGGCACGGTCGGCGTCGAGAGCGCGCCCGGCGTCGGCAGCACGTTCTGGTTCACGGCGCGCCTCGAACGCGGCGCGGCGCTGGCCGCGCCGGCGCCGGCCGCGCTGGGGGACGAATCGATGGCCGCGATCCGCGGCGCCAGCATCCTGCTGGTGGAGGACAACGTGTTCAGCCAGCAGGTCGGCCAGGAGCTGCTGGAGGATGCCGGCGCCACGGTGGTCGTCGCCAACAACGGGCGCGAAGCCATCGACCTGCTGCAGAAGGGCCACTTCGACTGCGTGCTGATGGACGTGCAGATGCCCGTGATGGACGGCTACGAGGCGACCCGCCAGATCCGTGCCCATCCGCGCCTGTCCGGCACGCTGGTGATCGCGATGACGGCCAATGCCGGCCGCGAGGACGAGGCCCGGTGCCTGGCGGCCGGCATGGACGAATTCGTCACCAAGCCGATCGCGCCGGCGCTGCTGTTCGGCGTGCTGTCGAAGTGGTTGAGCCAGCGTGCCGCCCACGCCCGGCCGCCGGCCGTGCGCAGCATGACGGCACCGGTGGCACCGGTGGCGCCGCCTGGCGCGTCGGCGCTGTCGGCCGGCGAGCTGCCGTCGGCGGCGGCCGCCGCGCCGCTGTTCGACGTCACGGCGCTGGGCCAGACCTTCGGCAACAAGCCGGAAAAGATGCGCAAGTACGCGCTGATGTTCCTGGAATCGGCGCGCGAGGGCATGGACGAGGTGGACGCGGCGCTGGCGCAGGGCGACCTGACGCGGCTTGCCGAGCTGGGCCACCGCATCAAGTCGTCCGCGCGCGCGGTCGGCGCGCAGAGCTTCGCCGAGCTGTGCCTGGCGCTGGAGCGGCTGCGCAAGGGCGGCCGCATCGAGGAGGCGCGCGCCATCGTCGTGCACATGCGCCCGCTGCTGGACCAGCTGGAACTGTACGTGGGCGAGGAACTGGAAGCGTATTTGCAGGGCACGGCCGAGTAGGACCGCGCGCGGCCGCCAACTGAGCGATAATAGCGGCTTGAAACGCAGTCCTTAGCCGCATGACCTCTCCCATCGCCCCCGGCCTCCTGATCCTGCACGGCAACCAGCTCGAGCAGCTGCGCGCCGCCGTGTTCCAATGGCTGCGCGGCCACCCGCTCGACCCGCTGGAAACCGACATCCTGCTGGTGCAGTCGAACGGCGTGGCCGAGTGGCTGAAGATCGCCATGGCCGAGGAAATGGGCGTGTGCGCCGCCACCCGCGTGGCGCTGCCGGCGCGCTTCCTGTGGCAGGCCTACCGTGCCATGCTGGGGCGCGAGCGGGTGCCGCGCATTTCCGCCTTCGACAAGGGCCCCTTGACGTGGCGCCTGATGCGCCTGCTGCCGGCACTGCTGGCCGATGCCACGTTCGCGCCGCTGCGCCACTTCCTGGCGGACGGCGACCCGGAACGCCGGCTGCAACTGGCCGAGCGCCTGGCCGACCTGTTCGACCAGTACCAGGTGTACCGGGCCGACTGGCTGGCCGACTGGGCCGCCGGGCGCGACCAGATGCGCTGCCCGCGCGGCGTGGCCCACCCGCTGCCGGAAGGCCAGCGCTGGCAGGCCGCCTTGTGGCGCGCCGTCGTCGCCAGCGTGCCGGAAGAAGAGCGCGCGCTGGGCCGCGCCAGCGTGCACACGGAGTTCGTGCGCGCGGTGGAGCAGGGCGGGCGGCCGGTGGCGCCGCTGCCGCGCCGCGTGGTGCTGTTCGGCGTGTCGGCGCTGCCGTACCAGACCTTGCAGGCGCTGGCGGCGCTGGCCCGTTTCACCCAGGTGATCGTGGCCGTGCCCAATCCCTGCCGCTACTACTGGGGCGACATCATCGACGGCCGCGACCTGCTGCGCGCGGCGCGCCGGCGCCAGCAGCCCAGGAATGGCCTGGACTTGGCGGCCGTGCCGCTGGAGGAGCTGCACGCGCACAGCCACCCGCTGCTGGCGAGCTGGGGCCGGCAGGGGCGCGACTACATCCGCATGCTGGACGAATTCGACGAAGCATCGAGCAGCGCGGGCGCTGGCGAGCATCTGCGCGTGGACCTGTTCAGCGAGGGCGACGGCGACACCTTGCTGCGCCAGTTGCAGGGCGCGGTGCGCGACCTGCTGCCGCTGGCGGAACACGCGTTCCCGCCGCCCGAGCCGGACGACCGCTCGATCGTCTTCCACGTCGCCCACAGCGTGCAGCGCGAGGTGGAGGTGCTGCACGACCAGCTGCTGACGATGTTCGCCGCCGATCCCACCCTGCGCCCGCGCGACGTGGTGGTGATGGTACCGGACATCGACGTCTTCACGGCCGCCATCCACGCCGTGTTCGGCCAGTACCGGCGCGGCCGCACGGCGCTGGACGCGCGCCACATCCCGTTCGAGATCGGCGACGTCAACGACCGCAGCGTCAACCCGCTGCTGGTGGCGCTGGAATGGCTGCTGCGCCTGCCGCAGCAGCGCTGCCGCCAGAGCGAGGTGCGCGACCTGCTGGACGTGCCGGCCGTGGCGGCGCGCTTCGGGCTGGCCGCGCAGGACCTACCGATCCTGGGCCAGTGGATCGAGGGCGCCGGCGTACGCTGGGGTCTGGACCGGCGCCACCGCGAGGGCCTGGGCCTGGGCCCGGCCGGCGAGCAGAACGCCTGGATCTTCGGCATCCGCCGCATGCTGCTGGGCTATGCCAGCGGCAGCGGCGCGGCGTTTGGCGACATCGAGCCGTATGGCGAAGTGGGCGGCCTGGACGCGGCGCTGGCCGGCTCGCTGGCGCAACTGGTCGAGCAGTTGCTGGGCTGGCGCGCGGCGCTGGCGCAGCCGCGCACGCCGCTCGAATGGGGCGAGCAGGCGCGCGCGCTGCTGGCCGCGTTCTTCGATGCGCGCGAGGAAGCCGACCGCCTGACCCTGAACCAGCTGAACGACACGCTGAACGCCTGGCTGGAAACCTGCGAAGGCGCCGGTTTCGACGAACCGGTGCCGCTGTCCGTGCTGCGCGAAGCCTGGCTGGGCGCGCTGGACGAACCGTCGCTGGAGCACCAGTTCGTCTCCGGCGGCGTCACCTTCTGCACCTTGATGCCGATGCGCGCGGTGCCGTTCCGTGTGGTGTGCCTCCTGGGCATGAACGACGGCGACTTTCCGCGCCGCGCCAGCCGGCTCGACTTCGACCTGCTGGCGTTGCCCGGCATGGGCCGCCCGGGCGACCGCTCGCGCCGCGACGACGACCGCTACCTGATGCTGGAAGCGGTGCTGGCGGCGCGCGACACGCTATATGTCAGCTGGTGCGGTCGCAACGTGCGCGACAACAGCGAGCAGCCGCCCTCGGTGCTGGTGAGCCAGCTGATGGACTACCTGAAGGCCGGCTGGCAACTGCCCGACCTGCAGGAGCGCACCACCGAGCACGCGCTGCAGCCGTTCTCGCGGCGCTATTTCGAGCAGGGCGGGCTGCTGACGTATGCCGGCGAATGGCGCGCGGCCCACAACACCGGCGAGGACGCGAACGAGGCCGGTCCGGACGAGGGCCTGGCGCTGGCGCCATTCGAGATCGATGAGCGCTTCCGGCTGAAGCTGTCGATGCTGGCCGCCTTCCTGCGCCAGCCGGTGCGCTTCTTCTTCCGCCAGCGCCTGGGGGTGGTGTTTGCCGAATCGGCGCTGGTGGGCGAGGACGAGGAGCCGTTCGGGCTCGATGGCCTGCAGCGCTACCAGCTGGAAGACGCACTGCTGCACGACGCCGGCGAAGACGATGTGGAGGATGGGGAAAAAGCCCTGGCCAGTCTGCTGGCGCGCGCCGAACGCCTGCAGCGCGAGGGCGTGCTGCCCATCGGCCTGATTGGCGATAAAGTGCGCGACACGCTGGTGCAGGCGCTGCTGCCGGTGCGCCAGGCCTGGCTGCGGCTGCGCGCCCGCTACCCGCATCCGGCCAACAAGCTGCCGGTCGGCCTGGTGCTGGACGGCGTGGTGCTGGAGGACTGGATCGACCAGCTGCGCAGCGACGGCGAGCAGACCGTGTGGCTGCTGCAGATGTCGTCGAAAGCGCTCGACAAGACCGGCCAGCCGCGCGGCGACAAGTTGATCGGCATGTGGCTGCGCCAGCTGGCCGCGAGCGCGCAGGGCGCGGCGTACACGGGCTTGCTGGTGGCGCGCGATGCGGTGGTGACGATGCCGCCGCTGGCGCAGGACAGCGCGCGCACCGTGCTGGCCGGCCTGGTGACGTGGTGGCGCCACGGCATGGACGGCCCGCTGCCGGTCGCGTGCCGTACGGCGCTGGCCCTGGTCACCGGCGGCGACGCGCGCGCCGCCTACGACGGCGGCTTCGACCTTGACGGCGAGGGCGCCGACGAATCCCTGGCGCGCCTGTGGCCGGACTACGCCGCGCTGGCGGCGCAGCCGGAGCACGCGCGCGTGGCGCAGGAACTGTATGGCCCGCTGGCGGCGTGGCTGAAGGAGCACGTCGGCGTGCAGCCGATCGAAGGAGAGGGCGCGTGAGCGACGACATCCAAGGCACGCCGCTGCTGGACGCGCTGACGTTTCCGCTGCACGGCTCGCGCCTGATCGAGGCCAGCGCCGGCACGGGCAAGACGTGGACCATCGCCGCGCTGTACGTGCGCCTGGTGCTGGGCCATGGCGGCGAGCATGGCTACCTGCGGCCACTGCTGCCGGCCGACATCCTGGTGATGACGTTCACCCGCGCCGCCACGCGCGAGCTGTCCAACCGCGTGCGCGAGCGGCTGGTGGAGGCCGCCGCCTACTTCCGCGGCCAGGCCGACGGCGGCGATCCCTACCTCGACGCGCTGCTCGATGCGTACCCCGACCACGGCGCGCGCCAGCAGGCCGCGCACCGCCTGATGCTGGCGGCCGAGACGATGGACGAAGCGGCCATCTTCACGATCGACTCGTGGTGCCAGCGCATGCTGCGCGAGCACGCCTTCGACAGCGGCAGCCTGTTCGACGAGGAACTGGTCAGTGACGAGGCGGCCCTGTTCGAGGACGCGGCGCACGACTACTGGCGCCAGCAGGTCTATCCGCTGCGCGAACCGGCGCTGGGCGCGCTGCTGGCATGCTGGCCGGATGTGGGCCGCCTGAAGGCCAGCCTGCGCGACCTGGTGAAGCGCGCCGACGGCTCGTGGCACCGCGACGGCGACGGCCAGCCGGTCGCACTGGGCACCCTGATCGGCAGCGCGCTGCACGAGCTGCAGGAGCGCCTTGGCGCGCTGAAGGCGGGCTGGATCGAGCGCATCGAGCGGATGGAGATCTGGCTGGAGGAAAAGAAGGACGCCGGCCTGCTGAACGGGCGCAAGATCCAGATGAAATGGCTGGCCGGCTGGTTCGGCAGCCTGCGCGGATGGGTGGCGGACCCCGCCCGCGTCGATCCGGAGATGGCGGCGGCGGGCTGGCACCGCCTGTCGCCGGAGGGCATCGCCGAGGCCTACGAGGGCAGTGACGTGCCGGCCGAATTTGCCGAATTGCGCCAGCTCAAGGACGACCTGGCCGGCATCGAGCCGCTGGCGCACCGCTTGTACCGCCACGCCGCCGCCGTGATCGCGGCACGGATGGGGGAACTGAAGCGGCGCAACCGTCAGTTCGGCTTTGCCGACATGCTGCTGCGGCTGCAGCACGCGCTGGAGGGCGGGAACGGCGCGGCGCTGCGCGAACGCATCACCCAGCAGTACCCAGTGGCGCTGGTGGACGAGTTCCAGGACACGGCGCCCAGCCAGTACCGCATCTTCGACCTGCTGTACCGCGTGGCGGACAACGAGCCGAACCTGGGCCTGTTCCTGATCGGCGACCCGAAGCAGTCGATCTACGGCTTCCGCGGCGCGGACATCCACAGCTACCTGGCCGCGCGGCGCGCCACCGCCGGCCGCCACTACCAGCTGGGCACCAACTACCGGTCCACCCGCGAGGTGGTGGAAGCGGTCAACCGCATCTTCCTGCACGCCGAGCGGCTGGCCGGCGACAAGGGCTTCGACAAGGGCGCGTTCCGCTTCCGCTCCGGCGCCGTCAATCCGCTGCCGTTCGATCCGGTCGACGCGAAGGGGCGGCCGGAACGCCTGGTCGGCGTGGACGGCCAGTTGCAGGCGCTGACGGTGGCCTGCGCGGATGCGCCGGACCTGCGCGCCGACGCCTACCGCGATTTTTTCGCGCACCACTGCGCCGAGCACATCGTCGAGCTGCTGAACCATCCCGGCACGGGCTTCGAGGGTCCGGACGGCTTGCGCCGCCTGCAGCCGGCCGACATCGCCATCCTGGTGCGCGACCGCAAGGAAGCGAAAGCGATCCGCGACGCGTTGCGGCGGCGGCGCGTGCCCAGCGTCTACCTGTCCGACAAGGATTCGGTGCTGGACAGCGACGAGGCGCGCGATGTGCTGCGCTGGCTGACCGCGCTGGCCAATCCACTGGACGGCAATCTGGCGCGCGCCGCCTTCGCCACGCGCACGGCCAACCTGCCACTGGCCGAGCTGGCACGCTTCTCGGCCGACGAGCTGGCGTGGGAAGCGCGCACCGAGCAGCTCAAGGCCCTGCATACCGTGTGGCAGCGCCAGGGCGTGTTGGCCATGCTGCGCCGCTTCATCCACGAACTGGGGCTGCCGGCCGCCTTGCTGGCGCAGCCGGGCGGGGAACGCCGGCTGACCAACCTGTTGCACCTGGCCGAACTGCTGCAGTCGGCCAGCCGCCAGCTCGATGGCGAGCAGGCCCTGATCCGCTGGATGGCCGAGCAGGTCGAGGGCGAAGGCGACAACAGCGACGAGCAGGTGCTGCGGCTGGAGTCGGACGCCGAGCTGGTCAAGGTCGTCACCGTGCACAAGTCGAAAGGCCTGGAGTACCCGTTGGTGTACCTGCCGTTCGCCGTCACCGCGCGCAAGGTCGAGCGGCGCAACCGCAGCTTCTTCGAGTACACCGACGGCGATGGCGTGCGCCGCATCGACATGGCGCTGTCCGACGACGCCCATGCGGCGGTGGAAGCGGCCCGCATCGAGGAGGAGCTGCGCCTCTTGTACGTGGCGCTGACGCGGGCGCGCCACTTCCTGTGGCTGGGCGTGGCCGCGCTGCCGGCCAAGGCCAAAGGCGCCAACGTGCTGCACGAATCGGCGCTGGGCTACCTGCTGACCGGCGGCGCGCCGCTGCCGGCCGATGCGCTGCAGGAACGCTGGCAGCATTTGCGCGGCGACTGCGCCGCCATCGGCATCGCCAGTGCCGGCGCGCCCGAGCGGGTCACCTTGCTGAACCGCGTCGAGCACAAACCACCGCTGCTGGAGGCGGCGCCGTTCGACGCCCAGTTCGAGCGCGACTGGTCGGTCGGCAGCTTCACGTCGCTGACGCGTGGCGTCCAGGTCGAGGTACCGGTGCCGGTGCCGCGCGACGCGCTGGAGGCGACGCTGCTGGAGGGCGAGGACGGCGACCCGGCCGCGAGCGGCGCGGCGGTGCAGGAAGCACCATGGCACCGTTTCCCGCGCGGTTCCGTGCCCGGCAACTTCCTGCACGAGCAGCTGGAATGGCTGGCGCAGGAAGGCTTCGACAGCATTCATGATGCCGGCTTCGACGCCCGCATCGGCCGCCGCATCGAGCGCGCCGGCTGGGGCCACCGGCTGGAGGACACGATCGCCTGGCTGCGCGAACTGGTCGTCACGCACTTGCCGCCGCTGGGCGCGGCACTGCAGGACGTTGGCATGCTGCTGCCGGAGATGGAGTTCTGGTTCCCCAGCGAGCGCCTGGCCACCGGCGCGCTGGACGCGCTGTGCCGGCGCCACCTGCTGGATGGCATGGCCCGCCCACCGCTGCCGCAGCGCGCGCTGCACGGCATGCTGAAGGGCTTTTCCGACCTGGTGTTCGAGCACGCAGGGCGCTACTGGGTGCTGGACTACAAATCGAATGCGCTGGGCAACCGCGACAGCGCCTACCACGCGGCGGCGCTGGCGCACGGCATGGCCGAGCACCGCTACGACGTGCAGGGCGCGATCTACCTGCTGGCGCTGCACCGGCTGCTGCGCAGCCGGCTGGGCGAGGCGTACCAGCCGGCGCGGCACCTGGGCGGCGCCGTGTTCTGGTTCCTGCGCGGCGTCGGCAATACGGCGACGCGCGGCTGCCACCTGATCGGCCCGGACGAAGCGTTGCTGGACGGCCTGGACGCGCTGCTGCACGCCGGCGCGCCCGACACCACGATGGACGAGCAATGAAGAAGAACGCCACCGATCCCCAGGCCGAGATGGCACGATCCGCCGCCACGCTGGCGCAGCTGGATGCACTGACCGAGGCGGGCAAGCTGCGCCGCCTGGCCGGCGCGTTCGCCCGCTTCGTCGCGACGCTGGGCCAGGCACCGGCGCCGCTGCTGGTGGCCGGCGCGCTGCTGTCCGAGCTGGAAGGGCGCGGCCACAGCTGCCTGGTGCTGGCCGACCTGGCGCACGACCCGTCGGCGCAACTGGGCTGGCTCGATGGCGAGTGGGCGGCGCTGCGCGCGGTGGCCGGCCCGCTGCCGAAGAAGGCGGCCGACTGGCGCAACCTGCTGCAGGCCTGCGAACAGGTGTGGCCGGTGGGCGACCTGGATTTCAACCAGCCGCTGGTGCTCGACGGCGAACGGCTGTACCTGCGCCGCTACTGGCGCGACGAGACCATGGTGGCGGCCTCCGTGCTGCGCCGCGCCGGCACCGAACGCCCGGTCGATGCGGCCGCCGTGCGGCGCTGGCTGGACCGGCTGTTCGAGCCGCGTGACGATGCGCGTGCCGATGCGGCGGGCCCGGACTGGCAGAAGATCGCCTGCGCCATCGCGCTGCGCAGCGAGCTGGCCATCATCACGGGCGGTCCGGGCACCGGCAAGACCTACACGGTGGCACGCTTGCTGGCCCTGCTGTTCGCCATGGCCGGCGCAGGTCAGGCGCACGGCCTGCGCATCGCGCTGGCGGCGCCCACCGGCAAGGCGGCCGCGCGCCTGAAGCAGTCGATCGACCAGGCCCTGGACGAGCTGGCGGACAAGCTGGGCGACACGCTGCCGCTGCGCGAACTGGCCGCGCGCATGGGCGCCGCCCGCACCCTGCACTCGCTGCTGGGCGCACGGCCGGACACGCGCAGCTTCGCCTACCACGCCGGCAATCCGCTCGACGTGGACGTGCTGATCGTCGACGAAGCCTCGATGGTGCACCTGGAAATGATGGCGTCCCTGCTGGCGGCGCTGCCGGCGCACGCGCGCCTGATCCTGTTGGGCGACAAGGATCAATTGGCATCGGTGGAGGCGGGCGCCGTGCTGGGCGACCTGTGCGCCGAGGCGGAAAGCGGCAACTACGCCGAGGACACGGTCGCCTACGTGCAGGCCGCCACCGGCGAGACCATCCCGGCAGACTACGCGCTGCGCGACGGCGGCGCGCTGGCGCAAAGCATCGTCATGCTGCGCCAGAGCCGCCGCTTCGGCGGTCCGATCGGCGCGCTGGCGCTGGCCGTCAACCGGGGCGACGGCGACGCCGCCCGCGCCGTGCTGCGCGCCGGGCCGGACGAACACGGCGGCCGCGTGCACTGGATCGAAGGCGCTACCCCGCCGGACGCGCTGGCGCTGGCGGTCGAGGGGCGCGCCGGCGCGCCGCAGGGCTACCGCGATTACCTGACGCTGGTGCAGGAAGGACCGGAGGCCTGGGGCAGCGACTACACGGGCTGGGTGCGCGCGGTGCTGCGCCGCTTCGAGCAGTTCCGCCTGCTGTGCGCCGTGCGCGCGGGCGAGTGGGGCGTGGCCGGCCTGAACGAAGCGATCGAGGCGCGCCTGGACGCGGCCCGGCTGATTCGCCGCCGTGGCGAGTGGTACGTCGGCCGGCCGGTCATGGTCACGCGCAACGACTACGCCACCGGCGTGTACAACGGCGACATCGGCCTGACCCTGCCGGACCCGCAGCGGCCCGGCTCGCTGCGCGTGTGGTTCGCCGACGGCGATGCGATCCGCAGCGTGCTGGCCACGCGCCTGCGCGACGTGGAGACGGCGTTCGCGATGACGGTGCACAAATCGCAGGGCTCGGAATTCACCCACACGGCGATGGTGCTGCCGCGCGAGATGAACGCCGTGCTGGCGCGCGAGCTGGTCTACACCGGCATCACGCGGGCGCGCGAGTTCTTCACGCTGGTGTCGCCGAACGCGGCCGTGCTGGGCCAGGCCATTGCCGAGCGCACGCAGCGCGCCAGTGGCTTGCGCGAGGCCTTGTTGCGGTAGAGGTCTTGGCAGCCAGGTGCCTGCCGCCGCCGGTACCATGCTGGTCGCTGTCCGGTTTCCTTTCGATCGCCTGCCGTGGGTAGGCGACTTCATGCATGAGTTTGGTAATGCATTGTCAATACGACACCGGAGCCATATCCGGTGCGCCGCCCTGAGCGCATCCTCTGTCGTGCCCGCCGCAATCGCTGCAGGCCCCTAGCCAGCGAGAGCTCGGCCCGGGTTCAACCGTCAAATTCATCGAAGGGAAACTCCATGTCTACCGCTCAATTCCAGAATTTTCAAGCATACGCCGCCGGTCCGAACGTCGCGCCACAGGGTGTAGATATTGGTGGCATCGTCGGCGCGGTCGCGCAGCATGCCGTGCAGCTGCTGCCAGGCCTGTTGATGGGGCTGCTGTCCGCCCACCCGCAGTTGCAGGGCGCGCGCCCAGGAGTGACGCCCCAGAGCTTTAGTGTAAACACGCTATTAGGCGGCTTCTCCGTGTCGGACAGCAAACCGCAGCTGGGCGTTGCGGGCAACGGTGCAGGCGTGGCGCCGCAAAGCTTCAGCTTTTACACGCCAATTGGCGGGTTCTCGGTTGCGGAAAACCGGCCACAGCTGGGTAGCAATGGCGCCGGTCTCGCGCCGCAAGGCATCGATTTTGGCAGCATCCTTGGGACCATCGCCAACGGCGCGGCACAAGCGCTGCCGGTGCTGCTGACGGGACTACTGAGCGCCCAGCCACAGGTACAGCAACTGCAGGCACAGGGCATCGACTTTGGCGCCATTGCGCGAACTGTCGCCGGCGCCATCGCCCCGCAAATCCCTGCGATCGCCAACGGCGTTCTGCAACACTTCCTGGGCAACCAGGGCACCGCGCAGTAAGCGCGTCAGGCGCCCGCGAGGGCGCTTGCTGTCACGACCAAAGGAGCCGTGCCATGTCCGACATCGCCATCACACCCCGCGAGCGCAACGCACGCCACGATCTCGAGGCTGCCTGGGCCGACATCCAGGTACGGCTTCTTGGCATCAGCGGTTTGCAGTGGCGCTGCAATGATCGTGGCGCCCAGGCCGTGATCGTCAGCGTGCCCGAAGCCGATCTCGCGCGCGTGCGTGCGCTGCTGCAGCCCTTCTACATGGTCGACAGCAATCCGCCGCTGCACCTGTAGACCACTTTTCCCTGTCTGTATTGCCGGCTGGCGCGCATGGCGCGCCGCAGATCCCCTATTTCGTCCAGAAAGGAAGCGTCATGTCTGACAATCCGAAAGACCAGCAAAAACCGCGTCGTAGCGAGGCCGCAAGCGCTGACGCCGCCGATGCGAGCGCCGGCCGCTCCGAAGCCACCGTCCCCGTAAGCGATGACGGCCGGGGGACAACCGGCGAACGCCATGTGCAGTATCTTGTCACGCTGAGGCGGCGACCCGCGCTGGCCCTGACCGGCCTGTCCGGCTTGCCCGCACTGGGCCAGCCGGACATGGACCGGGTACATAACCTACTGCGCACGATGCGCAACGTCACCGTCGTGCGCCGCGTCCAGTCGAACCGGTTGGCGTTGATGGGTAATGGACCGGCATCGGGGAGCCACGATATCATCGTCGTGCGGACGAGCCCGGGTGCAGTGGGCGCCCTGTCGGCATTGGCCCACCCAGGTCTGATCGTCGAGCGCGATCACTTGCTGGGTCACTTGGCCGATACGGGACCACGCCTGTCGCCAACGATAGGCTTGCGTCCGCTAAACGTTATCCCGGCCAGCACGACGCTGCGCTTCCAAGTGCGCGATACGAGGGAGGCGCCGCAACAGAACTGTGCCGTTGTTCTGTACACCAATGGCGGCGCCGAGGCACAGGGCATGACCGATGCCCAGGGCAGGGCCAGCATTGCCGTGCCGGTGGGATACGTCAACGACATCGCAGCCATATACGTCAAGCCTTTTGCCGACTGCTGGGAGTGGTTCCGCTACCGCCCGGTACTCAGCGTCGACGATATCAACCCCGTGCAGTTGCAGCGATTGCCTGAATTCAGTGGAGCGGGCTTTGCCGCGCCGACGGCAGGCAGTGACGGCTTTGCCGGTTGGGGCGCGCGTCTCATGGGCTTGACGGAAGCGGCGCGAGGCGCGGCGCGCGGACGCGGCATCAAAGTGGCCATTATCGACAGCGGTTGCGACAATACACATCCGGCGCTGACGCACGTTACGATCGGTCAGGACTATACGAACCTCGACGGCGACCAGCGTCCCGACAGCAGTTCCTGGGTCACGGATACGATGTCGCACGGCACGCACTGCGCTGGCGTCATCACGGGCAACGGCCGTGACGGCCACATCCGCGGGTTTGTGCCTGACGCAGAGGTACATGTGCTCAAGCTGTTCCCGGGCGGTGCCTTCAATAACCTGGCTGCGGCGCTGCATTACTGCATCGACAACCAGATCGATGTCGTCAATTGCAGTCTCGGCGGGGATCAGACTTCCGAGGCGATCGCACAACTGGTCGACGAGGCACGCCAGGCGGGCGTGGCCGTCGTCGTCGCGGCCGGGAACTCCAGCGGTCCCGTGCAATTTCCGGCCAGCGTCCCCGGTGTCATGTGCGTCGCGGCCATCGGCGCGACAGGCGCTTTTCCCGATACCACCTACCACGCCCAGACCTGTGCCCAGGGCAGCGCCGGGCCAAATGGATTGTTCGCGGCCACGTTCTCATGCCGTGGTCCACAGGTGGGGGTGTGCGCGCCCGGAGTGGCCGTTATCAGCAGCGTGCCGGGCGGTGGCTATGCGGCCTGGGACGGCACCTCGATGGCAACGCCCGCGGTGACGGGGCTGGTCGCGCTAGTGATGGGCAGCCACCCTGAGTTTATGGGCCCGAACGCACTGCGCGGCACGGCCCGGGTGGACCGCGCCTTCCAGTTGATCGCCGCGGCGGCCGCACCGTTGCCGATCCCACGACAGCAGGCCGGCGCCGGGCTGCCGCGGGTGACGGCCGGCGCGCCCGCGACGGCCGCAGCGTTCGATGCGATGTCGGGCTGGAACGGCGGAGCGAACGACCATGTTTCGCAGGCGCAGCTGGAGGAACTGGTGCGCGCAGCGCTGGTGAGCGGGTTGGCCGCGCTGCAACCGGCGGGGGCTCGGCGAATGTAGTAGCGCGACGCGCGGCGTGTCGGGAAGGCGGCACGCCGTCGGTCAACCGCAACGATAAATGGGCACCATCATGGCTTACCCACCCGCGACAAGAAGGCCCATTCAGCTGAACCGTGCCATCACTTTGACCCCGCGTGAACGCGAAGTCCTGCAACAAGTGGCCGAAGGCAATTCTTGCAAGACGATCGCCAGACGGCTTGGCATCAGCGAGTACACCGTAAAAAAGCATCGCGCCAGTCTGCTGGCGAAGCTGGGGCTGCGCAACGGCATCGAACTCACGAGATGCGCGCTGGCAAAGGGCGGCAGACGGGAGGCGCGGGGACCGCCGCACCCGACCACGCGTTGGACAGCTTGAGCAGGAGGGAACAGACCATCGCGTGCCAGATCGTACAGGGCAAGACCAGCAAGATGGTGGCGCGAGAATTGGGAATCAGTCCGCTGACAGTTCGCAAGCATCGCGAGAACATCCTGCGCAAGCTGGGCATCCGCGATACGATGCAGTTGGCGATTCTGCTGCGGGGTGGTGACGGCACGCCTTGATGCCCGGCGCGCGCCGCGACGTTCCGCCCGCGTTGGCTTGCGAGGGACACGGGCGCGCATCATGCGTCGTCGGTTTTCAAGGGCATATTCTTCGCCCGACAAGTCAGCATGACGTCCCATCTAGTTTCTGCCGAACCTGCCGTCCCCAGGCGCGCGGCAATGCCGGCACGGCGCCAATCCACCGCCCAGCGGCGCCCGGCAACGCGGCGCCATCACCTGTCATCACGCTCAGTGCCGTCGGCCTCCCCGCGCAGGCCAAGGACGCCATACCCGCTGCCGCGCCACCGACGCGCGCTTTTACGGCCTCGATCGCTAGGCAGGAATGTCGGCCTGCGGCACGCAAGAGCCGGCCTAGACGCCGACCTTTCCCACAAAACCCTGTGCAAACAGGATCGGTAGCAGTCGACTCTTAATCCCAAAATGACGGGCCCAGCTGACAGGCATACTACCAATTGCGGGGTAAAACTAACCAACACTAAACTTCCCGGAAAACATGCCGTTAATTCAGCATGACCGCGATTTCATTCCTGCCCAGCCTGCCCGCCGCCCTGCGTACAGCGGTTCCGGCCTCCCGCCAGCCCGCCACACCGGCACTGGCCGGCGCCGCGGCACCCTCCACCGTCGTCAACCTCAGCGCCGCCGGTCTGGCCGCGCAGGCGGCGGATGCCAGTACCGCGCCGACGCCGCCGGGCCTGCGCTTCCAGGACCTCGCGGCACCCATGTTTGCCGCGCTGAAGAGCGGGGCGCCGGTGACGATCGGCGCCGACGTGCTGCCCAAAGACCTCGACAACCGTTTCACCCTCGACATCGTGACGGCCGCCGGCACCAAGGTCGGCCTGACCTTGGCCAGCCGCGGCGACGAGCTGCTGGTGCAAGTAAAAGCCGACGCGGCGTTGAGCGCCGAGGAACGCGACGCCGTGGCGGCGCTGGCCGAGGGCTACCAGGCAGCCATCGACGGGCTGTCGGCGCAGCCGCCCCGGATCGCGTTGGGCAAGCTGGCGCAACCGGGCAGCGGGCTACTGGCGTCGGTCGACCTGGACGCCCAGGTGACCTTGCCGACCGTGCCGGCGGCCACGCAGTCGCTGGCCTTCCACCTGGACGACGCGCAGCGCAGCGTCGCGCTGGACGGCCCCGCCGGCCAGGTCAACCTGGCGGTGAAGACCGACACGCCGATGCCGCCCGGCGGTCGCCAGCAGCAGGAGCGCGCCATCGAAAGCTACCTGCGCCAGTTCGACCAGGCCGCCGCGCGTGGCCATGGCGATGCCGGCCTGATGACGATGTTCAAGGATGCGTTCGCCGGCCTGTCCCGCACCGCCGCCGACGCTCCCGCCACGCCGGCGCCCACGCGTGCCTGGCTGGCGCCGCAGGACCGCGCCATGCTGACCGGCTTGTCCGACTTCAGCGCGACGGTGGCGCAAACGCCGCGCTGGGACAATCCGGTGCGGCGCACCGAGGTCGCCGGCTTCGAGTACGAGGTGTCGCAGCAGACCCGCGTGGGCGGCGCGTCGCGCGACGCGCGTTCGATCGCCCAGTCGCAGCAGTCGCGCCTGTCGGCGCAGTTCCACGAGCCGCTGACGCCGGGCGCGCCGCTGGCGTTCGACTACGCGGCCGAGTCGCAGAACTATCGGTACAGCACGATCGAGGACAGCGCCAGCAGCGACGTCGAACTGCGCTACCGGGACGGGCGCCTGCTGGGGGCGAGCCTGCGCCAGTCGGTGAGCCAGTCGGAGCACGTGGAGGAATACTTGCTGGGCAAGCTCAAATCCGCTCACGACACCCCGCTGCAGCGGCAGTTGGTGCGCGACCTGGTGGATACCCTCCAGCCGTACCGGGCCGATGGCAAGGATCTGTCGCAGGAACAGCGCGACGAGCGGCGCGAGCGGTACCTCGCGGCGCTGGGCCAGGAAACGCTGCTGCCGGGCAGCACGGTCGAGCTAGCCGCGCGCGACGCCAGGCTGGGCGAGGCAGCCTGAGCACTGGCGCCCGTCCCGCTGGGCCCGGATGCACGTTGTTGCAAACTCGCACCACCCAACCGTCAGGCGCCATTCATTTTTGACTTCCGATCAAGATTGTCGCAACAATAGCGAAACTACAACATACCATCGGGGGTGTCATGACAACACTGCGCGACCGGATCAAGACCGACGTGGTCCAGGGCCTTGATTTCATCTCGCCGCTGGACCTGGCGTCGTACGACGCCGCCGCCGTCGAGGCGGTGCGGATCGATTTCACGTCGGGATTCGACGACTCCATGAAGCGTGCGTTGAACGTGCCGTTGACCAAGGTGGCGCGCCGGCATGGCGACCAGAACAGCCGTCCCATCTCGTACGTCGAGACGGTAGCGTTGAAGACGGTGGGCGGCGCGATCGACCTGACCACGGCTGCCGCCACCGGCCAGCCATTTGCGGGGGAATGACATGGCACGCACCGTGAAGACCACGCTGGCCGCCGTACTGCTGCTGTGCTGCGCCGCCGCGCAGGCCCAGCTGACCCTGCGCCAGAGCGCGGAATTCGAGGACCCAGGCACCAGCAACAAGCCGGCGCGGCTGGGCTACTCGCGCAATAACGGGGAGGAGGCCGCCGCCATCGCGCTGGCGCTGACCTATACGTTCAAGCCGATGGAGCCGGGCCGCGACACCATCGCCGAGCCGTACATCGCGCTGGGCATCGAGGACGACGACACCACCAGCACCGACCGCAAGGCGATCGAGCTGGGCGTGCGCGCCACCATCGGCGACCAGTTCGAGTCGACCAACAGCTGGCTGCTCGATGCGGGCCTGGGCAAGAACCGCGACCGTGGCGCCGGCACGGAAGGGGCTTATGCGCGCGCGACGGCGGAACTGGTCAGCAAGAAGCTCAAGTTCGGGGTCGGCTACACGCCGGGGGAGTGGGGCCTGTTCATCCGGCCCCGCGTGGGCATCTATTACGCAAAAACGGACGAGACGGACGATCCGGTGCTGGTGCCGACGGGTTCCGGCAAAGGGGCGCTGCTCGAGCTGGGCTTCGACTTCTTCCCGAAGTTCAGCAGCCGCACCCGCGTCACGTACAGTGGCAAGGTCTCGCGCGACGCCAGCGTGTCCGGCAACCGGATCAAGGAAACCTACCGCAAGCACGTGCTGACGGCCGAATACCTGTTCTATGACTTCAAGGCGCCGCCGCCGCCGGGCGCGGCGCGCTTCTCGCTGATCGCGGAGCGCCGGGTCGGCTCCGATCCGCTGGAAGGCCAGCCGGTACGCAAGAACCGCACCGGTATCTACCTGGGTGTGAAGTTCTGACGCTTACTCGGCGCGGCGGCGGCGCGGCTTCTTGCTCGGTGCCGCCTTCTTGCGGCCATTGTTGGTGACCTTGGCCGCCTTCATGCGCCCGGCCGAAGCCTTGATCAGCGACGCCGGCGCCGCGCGTGCCACGCGGGTGGCGGCGCGCCCCTGGTCGCCCGTGATGTAGCGGCGGATATTGAGCGCGTCCATGATGCGGGCCGAGTTGGCGCGGGCGTTCAGCAGCACCACCGTCGCGTTCTTGCCGGCGGCCTTGATGCGCATGATCAGGCAGCGGCCCGCTTCTTCCGTGTAGCCGGTCTTGGACAGGCCGATGTCCCAGCCCTTGGCGCCGACCAGGCGGTTGGTGTTGTGGTACTCGACGCTGCGGCCCTTGACGTTGATGACCTCGCGGGTGTCCGTCGTGATGCGGGTGATGTCCGGATACGCCGCGGCCGCCGTGGCCATCTTGACCAGGTCGGCGGCCGTCGACGTGTTGGCCGGCGACAGGCCGGTCGGCTCGGCGATGCGAGTCTGCGTCATGCCCAGCGCCCGGATCTTGCGGTCCACGGCGGCCTTGAACGCGGCGGGGCCGCCCGGGAAGGTGCGGGCCAGCGAGGCGGCGGCGCGGTTGTCGGAAGACATCAGCGCCAGCTGCAGTACTGCGCCGCGCGACAGGGTGGCGCCAACCGGCACGCGCGACGTGCTGTGCTTGAGCACGTCCACGTCCTGCTGGTCGATGCTGATCTGTTCTTCCATGTCCAGTTTGGCGTCCAGCACGACCATGGCGGTCATCAGCTTGGTCAGCGAGGCGATCGGGACGATGGCGGTGGAGTTCTTTTCCACCAGCACCTTGCCGGTGCCGTCTTCGACGACCAGCACGGATTGCGAACCCAGCCGGACATCAGGCGCATCGGCGGCAAAGACGGCAGCCACGGAACACGACAGCAGCAGGGCAACGGCAAGTTTTCTGATCATTTTGGCATGAGATGGGAAGTCGGGGCGCAGGGCGGCACGTGGACAGCGTCGAGACGACATCTATCCATGCGGCAACTTACTTGAAGTACAGAAGATAGCATCGATGCGCGGCCCAGTCCAGACGGTGTCAGCAGTGCGCGACGGGGATTTTTTCCCTCAGCCAACGAAAAAGGAGGCCGAAGCCTCCTTTTAAGCGTCCTATAAGACTTGTCTACTTGCTGGCGTAGATCTTGTCGAACTCGCCGCCGTCGTCGAAATGGCGCTTCTGCGCCGCGCGCCAGCCACCGAACACGTCGTCCACCGTGAACAGCTTGACGGGCTTGAACGTGGCCTCGTATTTCTTCGCCACCGCGGCCGAGCGCGGGCGCAGGAAGTGCTTGGCGATGATTTCCTGGCCTTGTTCCGTGTACAGGAAGTTCAGGTAGGCCGTCGCTTCCTTGCGCACGCCGCGCTTGTCGACCACCTTGTCCACCACCGCCACCGGCGATTCCGCCAGGATCGAGGTGGCAGGGTAGACGATGTCGAAGTTCTGGCCGAACTCCTTGCGCACCAGCTGCACCTCATTCTCGAACGTCACCAGCACGTCGCCGATCTGGCGCTGCGTGAAGGTGGTCGTGGCGGCGCGGCCGCCCGTGTCCAGGATCGGCACGTTCTTGAAGATCTTCGTGACCAGCTCGCGCGCCTGGGCGTCGCTGCCGCCCGCCTGCAGCACGGAGCCCCAGGCGGCCAGGTAGGTATAGCGGCCGTTGCCGGCCGTCTTCGGATTCGGGATCACGACCGCGGTGCCTGGCTTGGCCAGGTCGGCCCAGTCCTTGATGGCTTTCGGATTACCCTTGCGCACCAGGAACACCATCGTCGAATAGCTTGGCGCCGCGTTGTGCGGGAATTTCTTGGCCCAGTCCTTGGCCACCAGGCCCTTGTCGGCCAGCATGTCGATATCGTTGGCCTGGTTCATCGTCACGACCGAGGCCTCCAGGCCGTCGGCGACGGCGCGCGCCTGCTTGGACGAGCCGCCGTGCGACTGCTTGATCTGGATGGTCTTGCCGGTGCTCTTCTGGAACTGCGCCTCGAACGCCGGATTGATGTCCTGGTACAGCTCGCGCGCCACGTCGTAGGAAACGTTCAGCAGGGTCACGTCGGCGGCGGACGCGGCACCGGGCAGGCCCAGCGATGCGGCGGCCAGTGCGGCCAGGACCAGGCGGCGCCCGGCGCTAAATGCGATTTTCTTATTTGGCATGGTGTGCTCGTGGTGGAAAACAGATATCAATGGTCGGCAATTCCCCGCCGAAAAGATACTAAATTTTCGTAATATGCTTAGATGCCGCGACAAGCGTGGCGTCAGCACGGCATCAGGCCGACTCGTGTATAGTCCGGCTGTCACAGGCCCGCTGCCAGCAGTCATCCGGATTTTTCAGCACATGAGTTTCGACATTCGACCAGCCGTACCGCAAGATGCCGCCGCCGCCTGCGCGGTGCTGCGTCGCTCCATCGAGGAGTGTTGCGGCCTCGACCATCATGGCGATCCCGCCATCCTGGCCGCCTGGCTGGGCAACAAGACACCGAAGATGGTCACGACGTGGTTCGAGTCGCCCACCAATTATCCGCTGGTGGCCGTGCGCGGCGAAACCATCGTCGGCGTCGCCTTGCTGACCGCTGCCGGCAAGCTGGCGCTGTGCTACCTGGAACCGGAGGCCCTGCGCCAGGGAGCCGGCAAGGCCATGCTGGCGCGCATCGAACAGCAGGCGCTGGCGTTGGGCATGAAGACGGTGTTCCTGCACAGTACGGTCACGGCGGAGGGCTTCTTCGCCGGCCGCGGCTATCGGCGCGACGGCCTGCTGCGCGCGCCGTACGGCATCGACACGGTGCTGTTCTGGAAACCGCTGGTGGCGGACGCCAGCGCGCCCGACTCGCAGCGCAAGCGCTTCTGCAATTGCAGCTCGGCCTGAACCTTACCCCAGCCGGCCGCGCTGCAAGGCCAGCGCCTCGCGCCGGATCGCCATCAGCATGCCGCAGCCCAATCCCAGGGTCATCAGGGCCGTGCCGCCATAGCTGATGAAAGGCAGCGGCACGCCCACGACAGGGAAGAGGCCGCTGACCATGCCGATATTGATGAAGGCATAGGTAAACAGGATCATCGTCACGGCGCCGGCCAGCAGGCGCGAGAACGGTGTCGCGGCGCCTGCCGTGATCTGCAGCCCACGCAGGATCAGCAGGAAATACAGCACCAGCAGCACGCAATTGCCGGCCAGGCCAAATTCCTCGGCGAACACGGAAAAGATGAAGTCGGTCGAGCGTTCCGGCACGAAGCCCAGGTGACCCTGGGTGCCCGCCAGCCAGCCCTGGCCGGAAACGCCGCCGGCGCCGATGGCGATGCCGGCCTGCTTGATCTGGAATCCCTTGCCGAGCGGATCGGCTTCCGGATTCAGCAGGGTCATCACGCGGTGGCGCTGGTAGTCGTGCAGTAACGGCCACGACAGCGGAATCGCCATGATGCCGGCAATGGCTAGTCCCAGCAGAGCTCGCCACGACAATCCCGCCAGCACGATCACATAGAATCCTGCCGCCAGCACCAGCAGGGCGGTGCCCAGGTCGGGCTGCTTCATGATCAGGCCGACCGGTATGGCCAGCAGCACGGCCGCCGCGGCAAAGGTCTGCGTGCGCGGCGCGCCGCGGTAGTGGTGGAAGAACCACGCCAGCATCAGCGGCATGGCGATCTTCATGATCTCGGAAGGCTGGAACTCGAAGCCCACGTACAGCCAGCGCGTCGCCCCCTTCTTGTTGACCCCGGCGAACTGCACCGCCAGCAACATCAGCACGCCGATCCCGTAGATGGCCAGCGCGTAGCGCATCAGCTGGCGCGGCGGCACGTTGGCGGCCAGCCACAGGATGCCCAGCGCAATGCCGACATTGCGCAGCTGGGCCGCGAAGCGGCCGGGAAAGTCGGCGGCGGCCGAATACACGGTCAGCAGGCCCGTCGCCAGCAGCAGGGCGATGCACAGCAGCAGCGGCAGGTCCACCGCCACGATCGGGCGCAGCCGCGCCCATGGGCCCGGCGGATTCACTGCAGCGCCTGCAACCAGACGAGGCGCCCGGCGAGCAGGGCCATGCCGGCGGCGGCAATGATGGCCAGGGAGAGCAGGCGGCGCTTGAAGCGGGCGGTGGCGGGATCGGGGGGCATCGGTCGCAACGGGAGTTCGGGCGGACGACATTATACGGCGCCTGTTGCCATAACTGCATGCCGTGGCATGTTACCTCGGCGTTACCTGTTGTTACTTGGCGCCGCCGCCTGGCGGGATTATGGTTGTTGCAGCGAGACGCGCATCGCGCGCGCCGGATTCCATCTCCGACAGGCCCAGGAGCGCACATGTCCCGACAGCCCATGCAGGCGTATCTCATCATGCTGGCCAGTGACGAACGGTTCTGCCTCGGCGTGCGCGCTGTCGCGCCCGCGATGCCGCTGGAGCTGAAGCGGTACGACGAGCGGGACGCGACGGTGCGCTGGGTGTGCGGCACGGACGGCCTGATCCGCCCGCTCGCCGACGCCGGCCTGTGCGTGGAGGTGTGCGGCGTCAGCGGCGGCACGGGGCGGACCTGCCTGGCCACGGTGATGCCGGGCCGGCTGGCGCAGCACTGGTGTCGCGCCGGCGGGGCGATCGTCAACAAGCTGTACCCGAAGCTGGTGCTGGACAACGCGGATGGCCGGCCCGCCGAAGGCAATCCGGTGCGGGTGCGCGCGCTGGACCCCGCCGCCGCCCGGCAATGGCACCTGCACGCCGTCGCGGCTGGCGGCAGCGCTTGAGCCCGCTCAGCCCGGCACACCCAGCCGGGCCAGCACGGCCGAGCAGCACAGCTGCGCCAGCTGCTCCTGCCGTGCGATGGCGGGGCCGGCGCCCACGTCGGCCTGTTCGCTCCAGACGATGTTGCCTTCGCGCACGGCCGTCATCGCCAGCTGGGTGCGCATCACGACGCCGTCGGCGCGCACGCTGCCTTCCACCACGTAGGCTGGCGCCACGCCGTGGTCGGGCAGGACGAAGCCGGGCTTGCCGTCGATCAGGCGGTTGCCCAGGTCGCGGTGCAGCCGGTGGCGCAGCTCCGCCGCCAGGCCGGCGGCAAAGATGCTCGCCTCGCCCTGGTCGCCGGCCACGACCGGCAGCAGCAACACCCTGGCGTGGCCGGGCGCCTCCGCGTGCTGGCGCGTGAGCTCGGGCACGTAGCCGCGCCGGGGCACGCGGATGCGGACGGGATCGCCGCGGCCGTGGCCTGCATAGTAATCGTCCAGGCGCCGGCGCAGGCGGCCGGCCTGGATGCGCACGATCGGGTCCACGTCGGGCCGGTAAGTGCGGGCATCGCGGCGGTAGACGTCGATGCCGACCATCAGCTCCTTGATGGGTTCGTCGGGCCGGTCGAGATGCCGGCTGACGAGGTAATCCAGCAGTTCCGCGCTGCGGTGGGCACGGCCGAACAGGGCGCTGGACAGGATGCGGCCGAGCTGCTCGCGGACCGCTTCCGGGGCGATGTCGTTCGGCTCGAACGGGTTGCAAAAAGTGAGTGACGGGAAGTTCATAGCGCCTCCGAACGATGTTAAGATGACACCAGTTCCGGTGGCTCCGGCAGGTGTGAACGGACTGTAGCCCCGGGCCGGGCATGCTGCCTTCTGAAAACCTTCGGGCGCGTCAAGCGTTTGAATACATTGGGTTTTTCCATGGGAAACGGCGAGCGGTTCCTGGACCGGGGGTTCGACTTCGGCGACTGGCGGGTCGAGCCGGGAAGCAATTCCCTGTATCGCGACGGTCAGCGGCGCCAGCTGGAGCCGCGTGCGATGGAGGTGCTGGCCCTGCTGTGCCGGCATGCCGGCGAGGTGCTGTCCGCCGACACCATCCTGGATACCTGCTGGGGCGGTACCCCGACCGGCGACAATCCGCTGCACAAGATCCTGACCCAGCTGCGCCAGGCGCTGGGCGACTCCGCGACCACGCCCCGCTATATCGAAACCATCCGCAAGCGCGGCTACCGCGCTATTGCGGCCGTGCAGGTCGAGCCACAGCCGCAGCGCTGGACGGGCGCGCCGTTCCGCGGGCTGGACGCGTTCGGTCCGGACGACGCGGCCATCTTCCATGGCCGCCGCCAGGCGACGGAACAGCTGGTCCAGGTGGTGCGCCGCCAGATCGAGGCCGGCTGTGCGCTGGTGGCCGTGCTCGGGCCATCCGGTTCGGGCAAGAGCTCGCTGGTGCAGGCCGGCCTGATCGCCCGGCTGCGCACGGCGCCGCCGCCCGGCATCCTGCTGGCGGACACACTGACGCTCGATTGCGCCGACCTCGGCGCGGTCGGTCCGTTCGACGCCCTGGGCAGCGTGCTGCTCGACGCCGAAGTCGATGGCGCCGGGCTGTTTGCCAATGACAGCGCGGCCAGCCTGGGCGCGCGGCTGCGCGACGACATGGCCGGGGTGGCGGCGCAACTGCAGGCACGCCTGCCAGCAGCCGGCGTGTGCCTGTTCGTCGATCACCTGGAAGCGATCTTCCGCCACGTCGGGGAATGGCAGCGCACCGCCTTCGTCGCGGCGCTGGAAGCGCTGGCGCGCAGCGGCCGGATGCTGGTCGTGCTGGCCTGCCGCAACGATTTCTATCCGGAGCTGATGACCTCCGCCCCGCTGTGCGCGCTGAAGGCACGGGGCGGCCACTTCGACCTGGCGCCGCCCGGACCGGCCGAGATCGCCCAGATCATCCGCCTGCCCGCGCAGGCGGCCGGGCTGCGCTTCGAGACGGACGCGGCCAGCGGCGCCCGGCTCGACGACGTACTGTGCTCCGACGCGGCCGGCAGCGGCGACATGCTGCCGCTGCTGGAATACTGCTTGCACGAGCTGTACCGGCGGCGCGACCAGGACGGCATGCTGACGTTCGCCGTTTACCGCGAGCTGGGCGGCATCGAGGGCGCCATCGGCGCGCGCGCGGAACAGGTCGTGGGTGCGCTGGGCCCGGCCGAAGCGGCGGCGCTGCCGCGCGTGCTGGCCCAGCTCGTCAGTATCGCCGACAACCAACTGGCCGTGACGGCGCGCGCCGTGCCGTGGTCGACGTTGCGCCCCGGGGCCGAACAGGCACTGGTGCAGGCGCTGGTCGATGCGCGCCTGTTCGTCACCGACCTGGCGGCGGACACGGCCACCTACGGCATCGCCCACGAGGCGCTGCTGCGGCGCTGGCCGCGTGCGCTCGAGTGGATCGAGCGCCATCGGCAGGCGCTGCAGGAACTGACCCGCACCGGCGCCCAGGCGGCGCGCTGGCATGGGGCGGGCCGGCCGGCCGACCTGCTGCTGCCGGCCGGCTTGCAGGCGCGCCAGGCCGCCGCGCTGCTGGAATCGACCGAGTTCACCTTGCCGGCGCTGGAGCGTGACTTCGTCCTGGCCTCGCTCGGCCGGGCGCGCCGCGGCGAGCGGCTGCGCCTGCTGGTGGGCGGTGCGCTGGTGCTGTTGGCGTTGCTGGCGATCGGGCTCGGCATCGCGGCCCAGGTGGCGCGCCAGCGTGCCGAGCTGCACCGCGGCGAAGCCGAAACGCTGATGACCTACATGCTGGGCGAATTCGTCGACCGGCTGCGCCCGCTGGGCCGGCTCGACCTGCTCGACAGCGTCAGCACGCGCGCACTGACCTACCTGTCCGACACCGGACACGGCCACGCCAGTTCCGTCGAACTGACCCAGCGCGCCAAGGCATTGCAGCTGATCGCCGAGGTCAAGCTGGCGCGGGCCGACCCGGCCGCCGCGCGCGTCGCGTTGCGGCGCGCGCGTGCGATTTTGCAACAGCAGCGGCGCGAACAGCCGCGCGCGCGCGACGTGCTGGTCAACTACGGCGCCAACGCCTTCCTGCTGGGGCAGCTGCACTTCGATGCCAACGAGCTGGACCAGGCGGCACCGTACTTCCTGGAATACCGCGACGTCAGCGACACCGTGGCCGCGCTGGCACCGCACGACCCGGGCGCCTGGATCGAGCAGTCGTACGCGGCCAATACGCTGGGCACGCTGGCGCTGCAGCAGGGGCGTGCTGCGGCGGCGGCGCGCGAGTTCGCGTTGTCGGTGGACCTGAAGGGCAGGGCCCTGGCGGTGCGGCCCGCCGATGCGCAACTGCGGGCCGACCTGGCCGACAGCCTGTCCTGGCTGGCCACCGCGCGTGAGCGCCTTGGCGAGCTGGCCCAGGCGGCCGCGCTGTACGAGCGACAGGAAGCCCTGCTGCTGGCGCTGCACCGCGCCAAGCCGGGCGACGGCCTGTGGACCCATCGTTATGCCGTCGCCCTGTGGCAGAAGGGCGAGCTGTTGCTGGCGCTGGGACGGGATGCGGCCGCGGCAACGGCGCTGGCACAGGCCGCCGAGCTGTTTGGGCGGCTGGTGGAGCAGGACGCCAGCAACCGCGACTGGCAGGCCGAACGCGCCGCGCTGCTGCTGGGCCAAGCGCGGGTCGCGACGGATACGCGCACGGCGCTGGCGCAACTGCGGCTGGCCGCGCACGAGTTCGACACGCTGGCGGCGCTGGAGCCGCAGAAAGTCCACCTGGCGGGACTGGCGGCGGCCACCCGGGTGGCCGAGGCCGCATTGCAGCGGCGCGCCGGCCGCCTGCGCGAAGCGCGGCAGGCGCTGACGCCGGCGCTGGCCCGGCTCGACCAGCTGCACCAGACCGCCCCGGCGACCGAAAAGCTGCTGGACGCCCTGGTGGACGGCTGGCTGACCCTGGCCGCGCTGCAGCGTGACGAAGGCGACGCGGCCGCGGCCCGCCAGGCCTGCGAGCGCGCCCATGCGCTGCTTGCCCCGGTGGCACAGGATAGCGGCGACTACCGCGTGCTGTCGGCCTGGGTCCTGAGCCAGCATTGCCTGGGCACGCCGGCCAGGGCAAGCGCCGCCGCGTCCAGCCTGGTCCGGATGGGCTACCGGGCTTCGCCGTACCTGCGCGCGCTGCAGGCCGCACCGATTTCCCTCACCTCACCATGAAAGGCCTTACATGACCATCGTGAACACCCATTTCTTCAACGTGCCCGTGCGCGTGTTCGAACTGACCACGCCGACGTACAAGGCGTACTACGACTATCCGGTGATAAACAGCACCTATCCGAAATCGGTCATCGTCTACGAGCTGACCGAGGCGCCGGCCGGGGTGACGTTCGGCAGCGTGGAGGTGACGCCGGCGGGCGCGCCGTTCGTCTCGAGCATCGCGGCGGGCGGCCGGCTGATCATCCTGGCCGACACGGATTCGCAGAGCACGACGGAAAAGACCTACCAGGTGGCCATCACGCTGACGACCCCGACGGGATCGGTGCAGATCGATCCGCAGATCATCAACAGCCCGATCCGGCGCTGAGCCGGCTCAGCCGCGCAGCAGGCCCTGGCCGAACGCCTTCAGTTCGCCCGGGGCGAACGCGGTCCAGCCGGACGTGTCGTCCACCGGCTGGGTGGCCACGATCGCCTTGCCGGCCGCCAGCCGGTAGTGCAGGTTGGTCGAGCAGTGCGCGAACAGCGTGTCGCCGTTGGACAGGAGGAAGTTGAAGGTGCCGTGGGCGGCGATCTCCGCCGCCAGCTCGGCCATCGCCGCGCGCAGCAGCTGCGGCGCCGGCGCGCCGTGCGGGAAGCGCTGCGCCAGCCGCGACAGCAGGTGGCAGAAGGCGGCCTCGCTGTCGGTGTCGCCTTGCGGGCGGTACAGGCCGGCCGGCGGCGCGAATCCCTTCAAGTCGCCGTTATGCGCGAAGCTCCAGGTCTGGTCCCACAGCCGGCGCGCGAACGGATGGCTGTTCTCCAGCGCGATGCGGCCTTGCGTGGCCTTGCGGATGTGCGCCAGGATATTGCGGGCGCGCAGCGGACGGCGGCGGATGCGTGCCGCCAGCGGCGAGTCGATGGCGGCGCGGTGATCGGTAAACAAGCGGCAGCGCTTGCCGCTGTGAAAGGCGATGCCCCAGCCGTCCTTGTGCTCGTCGGTGCGGCCGCCCCGTTCGGCGAACACGTCGAAGAACGGGCCGAGCCCGGCGGGTAGACTGCTGTTCAATCCGAGAAGCTGGCACATGGCGACACCGAATCACGTTAAGGATTTTGTTGAGCTAGGGTAACAATACGCCCGCGCGACTGCCGAGGGAACGAATCTTTTCCAATATGCTTATGTAGCGCAGCAAGGGTGTTGTTGTGCGGCAACTGGCTGGGCCGTTTTATTCGTCCGGCGCATAACAAACGTTGAAACGATTCGTTTTGCGCAGGCTGCGCGGAGCGTACGCTGTGCTCACTCCATCTCCTGGCGAAAGGCAGCAATGCGTTATCCGATCCTGAATCAATATCTGGCCGGGCTCGTTCAACGGGCCGATGCGTCGTCCTCGCTGTGGCTGGACGCGTCGGGGCGGGCCCATGGCCGTTTCTTCAACTGCACCATGACGAGTGTGTTCCAGCCCGTGCGCATCCTCGACAGCGGCTCGCTCGCGGCCTGCGAGGGGCTGGCCCGGGGCGTTTCGGCCGAAGACGAAGGCTTGTCGCTGTGGCGCCTGCTGGAGCACGCGGCCAGCGACGACGAATCCGTCGAACTGGACCGGCTGTGCCGCATGCTGCACGCCATCAATTTCTTCCGGCAGGCGGACAGCGCGCACGTCGACCTGCACCTGAACGTGCACGGCCGCCTGCTGAGCGCCGTCAGCAGCAACCACGGCTTCGCGTTCCGCCGCATCCTGGATGCGCTCGAACTGCCGCTGGCGCGCATCGTGCTGCAATTGCCGGCCACGGTGCCGCAGCAGACCTGGCTGCTGAACTACGTGGCCGACAATTACCGCCGCAACGGGTTCCGCTTCGCCGTCACGGTGGCCAGCGCGCAGGAGGGCATCGCGCTGGTCGAGCGTGTGCGGCCGGCCATCGTCCGCGTCGATGCCCGGTTGGCGCGCGACTGGGAGGCGCTGGCGCGGCTGATCGACGTCGCCGGCGACGCCGGCGGCCGGGTGCTGTTCCACCATGCCGAGCGGCCGGAGGCGCTGACGGCGCTGCATGGTATCGCCGCGCTGGCATCGTGGGTGCCGCTGGTGCAGGGGCATGCGCTGGACCTGCCGCGTGCCGTGCTGCCGGGCGTGGTGGCGCGGGCCGCGGCTTAAGGTCCGCTTAAATTCTGTTGCGGGGCCGGCCACACAGTTAAAGTGATTTCTCAAGTTCGGGCGGCGATCGGCTATAGTGTCGGTCGATTCCGCTGCAAAGCGCGCAGAACCCGTTTTTTGAGACATCATGGCAACACGCAGAACATTCTTACGCAATACGCTGGGCCTGACGGCCGCCAGCTTCATCGGCGCGCCCCTGGTCGGCCTGGCCCCGGCCCGGGCGGCGCAGGACGGCCTGCAGCCACCGCCCGACATCTTCGACGCCCAGGCCCTGGACCTGGAGTTCTGGGTCAAGCCGCGCACCCTGACCGTGACGCGGCCGCAGAGCGGCGAGAAAGCCTCCGTGCTGTACTGGCGCGACGGCGAAATGATCGACTCGGCCTACGAGCAGCTGTGCCACCTGCTGCGCGACGTGAACGGCAAGGAAACGGCGCGGATCGATCCGAAACTATTGGAAACGCTGTGGGGCGCGCAGGCGTTCGTGGCGCGCTACGGCATCGAGAGCCCGGTCGAAATCCTGTCCGGCTACCGCACGCCGGCCTCCAACCAGCGCCTGCGCGAGCAGGGCATCCCGGCCGCGCGCCAGTCGCTGCACATGGAAGGCAAGGCGGCCGACATCCGCATCGCCAACCTGAACGAGGAAGTGCTGGGCGGCCTGGTGAAGAGCTTCCGGCAGGGCGGGGTGGGGTTCTACTACCGCGGCGGGCCGCGCGGCGGGTGGATCCATGCGGATACGGGATTGAAGCGTACCTGGAAGGGTTGAGGTCGGGGTCAGTCCCTTCAGGGACTGACCCCGAAGTTTGCTGGCGGACCGTTAACTTCGGGGTCAGTCCCCTGCGGGGACAGACCCCACTGCGTTCAGCTGTAGTAGTACGGATTGGGCGGCACCGAATCCTGCTTCTGCCGGTCCACCGCATCCAGGTCCAGCCGGTGGTCCCACCAGATCCGCCAGCCGCGGCGCTGGTCTTCTTCCACGTTCGGGTGGTCGTGCTTGTAGCCGTTCAGGAACTGCTCGAATTCCGAGACATATTGCGTCAGCTTCATGATTGCTCCTCCTTCGGTTACACTGCCGGGCTGCCGTCAATCACTTCTTTCCAAGCAAACCCATGCAGGACATCAATGATCAGGACGCCGAGCGTCCGCGCTTCCGGCCCGTTCCCTGGACGGGGCTGGAAACCCCGGCCGACGTCGAGTTGTGGATCGCCGAATACAACCTGGCGCTGCAGGAGCACATCCGGCCCCATGAGACGGGCTACGGCGTGCAGTTCACGCTGGCCGAGGGCGGCGACATCTTCATGCAGACGGTGGACAATGCCATCGTGCTCGATGTTAGCGCCGACGCCGAGTGGGTGGCGCCGCTGATCGTCGCCGTCGCCCGCGTCGAGCCGCCCAAGGGCTCGTTGTGGATCCTGCCGGACGACAAGCTGATCCAGCTGATCATGGGCCTGTCCAGCCTGATCGCCAGCACCACGCTGGTAGTCGGCCACAACTTCGGCCGCCAGCGCCTGCGCTGACTTCACGCTGTCCACATGGGCGCCGCGCGGCGCCTTTCAAGACCCCGATCGCCGTGCGCCAGCGTGGCGCCACGGCGCGCGCCGTGGCGCGAGAATGGCGCCAGGGATTGGCTCGACGACGCCAATCGTGCAGGATAGGCCGGTCGCACGCCCGACAGCGGCGTGCGCATCGGATACCCATACAATTTTCCAGCGAAGTCATTCCAGGGAATTATGGATAACAGGGATCGCGCGGCGGCAAACGAGGTTCTTCCTGTCTCTAACGAAGCCGGGGCCGGCCTGCCCGGGGCTAGCCTGCCCGTCATCGCCGGCTTCGACCACCTGCTCGGACAACATTCGCGCGAGGCGCTGCTGCTGGCGATCGGCGCCGACCCGCTGCCGGGCGCGCCCGGCACCCCGGGCCTGCCGGCCGAGCGCGAGGCGGCGCTGTTCGGCGAACTGCACCTGCTGGCCCCGGTGGGCTGCCTGCTGCTCGATGCCGGCACGACGATCCTCCAGGTCAACCTGGTCGGCGCCGGCCAGCTGGGCATCGACCGCGCCAGCGCCCAGCGATACCGGCTGCGCGGTTTCATCGCGCAACGCTTCCTGGCCGATTTCGACGCCTTCATCGAACGCGCGCGCACCAGCGCCCAGCCGCTGCGCCAGCAACTGCAACTGCAGCCGACGCGCGGCGAGGCCGGCGTGCCCGTGACCCTGGTCGCCAGCGGCGACGGAGTCCACCTGCGCGTCACGCTGGAGAGCGCCGAAGGGCGGCTGGCCGCGCTGGAGAAAAGCGAGGAGCGCTTCCGCCGCATCGTGCAGTCGGCACGCGAAGGCATCTGGGAACTGGATGCGGCGGCGCGCACCACCTTCGTCAACCCGCGCCTGGCGGACATGCTGGGCTACCGCATCGAGGACATGCTGGACCGCCCGCTGGTCAGCTTCATGGACGCGGAAGGGCGCTCGATCCTGGAGCGCAACATCGCCCGGCGCCAGCAGGGCATGCCGGAGCGGCGCGAGTTCAAGTTCATCCGGCGCGACGGCAGCGAGCTGTGGGCGCACCTGGCCACCAGCCCGTTGCTGGACGCGCAGGGCGGCTACCTGGGCGCCCTGGCCCTGGTGTCCGACATCACGCAACACAAGGAGGCGGCCGACCTGGCCTGGCACCAGGCCAACTTCGATGCGCTGACCGGGCTGCCCAACCGCAATATGTTCCAGGAGCGCCTGCGCCACGAGATGCGCAAGGCGCGCCGCGATGGCAGCTACCTGGCGCTGCTGTTCATCGACCTGGACCAGTTCAAGCAGATCAACGACACCTTCGGCCACGCCCAGGGCGACGCGCTGCTGATCGAGGCGACGCGGCGCATCGGCGGCTGCATGCGCGCGTCGGACACGCTGGCGCGCATCGGCGGCGACGAGTTCGTCGCCATCCTGCCGGGGCTGGCGGCCATGCAGGATGCGGAACGGGTGGCGCAGGACGTCATCGCCGTGCTGAACCGGCCGTTCGACCTGTCCGGCCAGCAGGGCCTGATTTCCGGCAGCGTGGGCATCGCGCTGTACCCGTCCGACGCGGCCGATGCCGAGGAACTGCTGCGCCATGCCGACCAGGCGATGTATGCGGCCAAGAACGGCGGGCGCAACCGCTACAGCTACTTCACCCCGGACATGCAGGCGGCCGCGCAGCAACGGCTGCGCCTGGCCAGCGAACTGCGCCGCGCCGCCGCGCAGCAGGAGTTCGAGCTGTACTACCAGCCCATCATCAACCTGCAAAGCGGCGGCATCGAGCGCGCCGAAGCACTGCTGCGCTGGCACCATCCGGAGCGCGGCCTGCTCAACCCGGGCGACTTCATCGCCGGCGCCGAGTCGGCCGGCGTGCTGCAGGACATCGGCGCCTGGGCCTTCCGGCAGGCGGCCGACCAGGTGTTGGCCTGGCAGCGCGAGCTGGGCCGGCCGTTCCAGATCAGCATCAACCGCTCGCCGGCCGAGCTGCGCGGCGACAACCACGGCTGGCGCGCCTACCTGGACAGCCTGCAGCTGCCGCCGCGCAGCATCGTCGTCGACGTGCCGGAAGACCTGCTGGGCGAGGCCGATGGCGCCGCGCTGGAGCAGCTGCGCCAGCTGCGCGCGATGGGCCTGCAGGTGGCGCTGGACGATTTCGGCACCGGCCATTCGGCGCTGGCGCAACTGAAGCAGTTCGACATCGACTACCTGAAGATCGACCGCAGCTTCGTCGCCGGCCTGACGGGGGATTCGGGCGACCTGGCGCTGTGCGAGGCCATCATCGTGCTGGCGCACAAGCTGGGCCTGGAAGTGGTGGCGGAAGGGGTGGAGAACGACGCCCAGCTGGCGCTGCTGCGCGCGGCGGGATGCGACTATGCGCAGGGCTACGGCATCGCGCGGCCGGCGCCGGCCGGGCAACTGCTGGCGCTGGCCCGCTCGGGGGTGCGGCCGGCGTTGACGGCCGATGGCGGGGTGGGGATGAATGCGGGGGCGCGGGCCGGGGCGGGGGCGGTGGCGAGTGCCGCCGCGCCGTGACGGATGAGTCAAGCCGGCGTTTGCGGGCTTGGGGTCTGTCCCTGAAAGGGACTGACCCCGGTTTTTTTCCGCAGCCGACGAGTTGCCAGAAGAGATCTCCGGACACGCATCCGCCTACGATAGAAACCGGGGTCAGTCCCCATGCGGGGACAGACCCCAAGCCTGATACGTCAGCGCAGCGTCAGCAGCGACACCACCCGCTCGCGATTGATGCCCACCAGCGCGGACGTCAGCGCCTGCAGCGACTGGTAGCCCGGCTCCTTGGCAATCGTGGCGAACTTGTCGGCGATGTCCTCCACGCCGGCCGTCTCGATTTCCGGCATGCTGCTTTCGGCGCGGGCCTGCGCCGTGGCCAGCTCCTGGCGCACCTTGGACAGCGCCGCCTCCACGTGCGACAGCGCCTGCATGACCTGGTGCAGCGTCTCGCGCATCTGCTCGATATCGCCCGTGCCCCAGTTTTCCGGCATCACGAGCGGCGCTTCCTCCTCCACCTTCAGCCGGTTCAGCTGGCCGGTGGGGAAGCGGATGCCGCTGCCCTGCACGGCAAAGGCGTCGCGCACGGCCGGGAAGTTGGCTTCGTCGGTGGAGAACACCAGTTCGCCGTTCTGGCCCATCGAGACGCGCACGCCGGCCGGCGCCAGCGCCTGGTCGAAGCGGCCGACGATCTCGTTGTCCGACAGCCCCGGCGACAGGTGCACCGAGCGCAGACCCTGCGTGCCGCCGCCCAGCGAGACGGCCAGCGTCTCGCGCGCGCCGTTGCGCAGGTTGGCCAGGTTCATGCCGCGCACCGAGAAGCGCTGGCTGGCCGGCTCGCCTTTCGTGAAATTGAGCCGGCCGTCCAGCGAGCCCCCGGTCGCCTCGCGGCGCGAGCGCCAGGAGTCGCTGAACTGGCGCACCTGCTGCTCGACCTGGCCGTCGCGCATCTGGCGCGCCGCCAGCTTGGCCGACAGGTCGCTCTTCAGCGCGCGCAGCTGGGCCGCGCTCTGCTCGAGGAAGTCCACCGCCTGCTGGGCCGTGGAGATGTCGTTCTGAAGGGGCTGGTCCCAGTTGCTCAGGCCGCGCCGCAGCGGGGCCGGAGCAGGGGCGCCGTTGAGCGGCGCCGCGTCCCGGGCAGCGCCCGCGTTCGCCACACCGGCCTGGTCCAGCGCGGATGCTGAGCCGGCGGAGTCCGTGGCGATGCCGGAGGAACTGGAGCGCTGTATGATTTGCATAGCGTATACAGTACGAGAATAACTACATTGTTAGAAAGCGGATCATATTGTTCAGAGTACGTTGAACAGCGACAGATTGCTGATCTTGGAGTACGACTGATAGCTGGCCTGTAGAGCCATATTGTAGCCCGCCAGCTCGGTCGATGCGACACCGTAATCGAGCTGTCCGAGGTCCCTCATCGCCGTCTTGTTGGACAGGCTGACGTTGGCGTGGTTGCCGTCCAGCGTGGTCAGCACGTTCTGTGCGCCGCCGAACTTGGCGATCTTCGCGGCCAGGGCTTCCTGCGCCGATTCCACGCTGGCCATCGTGTTGCTGAGCACACTCTTGAGCGGATCGTGCGACGAGTCCGTGGTCGTGTTGCGCAGCGCCTCGATGGCGGTATTCAGGTCGTTCAGCACCGTTTCCACGCCGGACACGTCGACGTTGACGGTCTGCGTGATACCGTTGCCGACCACCACCTTCTGCTCGCCGGTATTGCCGGCGAAGCTGTAGGCGGTGCCGTCGAACTCGATCGGCTTGGTCGTCACCGCCGTGCCGGCGAAGATGTACTTGCCTTCCTGGTCACGCGTGTTGGCGTTGTACAGGATCGAGTCGCGCAGCGCTTCCAGGCTGCCGACCATCGACTTCAGGTCGTCCGGCGTGTTGCTGCCGTCGGCGGCCCAGACCAGCAGGTCGTGCGCGGCGTGCAGGTCGCCGACCATGCCCGACATGTAGCTTTCGTTCTTGGTCAGGCGGATCTTGACCGACGCGATGTTCTCGCGGTACTGGCCGACGATCGATTCCTCGCGCGTCAGGCGCGAGATGCGCACGTTCGTCACGGGATCGTCCGACGGCACGAGGATGGTGCGGCCGGTGGACATCTGCTGCGAGATGCGCGACGCCATCGTCTGGTTCAGCTCCAGCGAGCGGCCCAGCGTGGCCTGGTATTGGGTGGTTGCGATACGCATGGTGTGCTCCTTAGCCGAACATGGACAGCGTGGAATCGAACAGCTGGTTCGCCACCGCCAGTACCTTCATATTGGCCTGGTACATATTCTGGAACTCGACGAGGTTCATGGCTTCCTCGTCCCGGTTGACGCCGCTGGTGGAGGCCCAGTCGTCCTCGGCCTGGCGGCGGATCGTCGTCGCGGTGTTCAGCAGCGACTGGTTCTGCTGGCTGTCGATGGCCAGCTTGCCCACCATCTGCGTGTCGGCGTCGCCGATCGTCACGCTGCCGACCGAGGTCAGCGTGATGGCCTGCTGCTTGATCGCGACCAGGGCCTGCAGGTTGGTGCTGTCGCCGGGTGGCAAGCCGGCCCCGGCGAATGCCAGGTCCGTCGCGGCGAAACCGCTCGGCACCGACAGGATGCCGCCGGCGCCGCCGCCGCCCAGCGCGAACAGGGGCTGGCCAGGGTTGCCGGCCGGATCGCTGCCGCCGGCCAGGGTCGTGTTGACGGCCGTGGCCAGCTGCTCGGCCATCTCCTTGATGGACGTTTGCAGCGGCAGCAGCGTGTTGCGTTCGAAGTTGCCCAGGCCGCCCAGCTGGCCACCCATGCGGCTGTCGTCCACCGCATAGTTGGTGCCGGCAAACGAGGCCTGCAGCACGGGGCTGCCGCTGGTCGAGTCGATCACCAGCGAACCGGCCAGCTTGCCGACCACCAGCGGCTGGCCCGTCTTCAGCGACACGGTGCGCGAGCCGTCCGGCTGTTCCAGCACCTCGATCGCGGCCAGCTGCGACAGCTGGTCGATGGCGACGTCGCGCTCGTCGATCAGGCCGGACGTATTGGTGCCCTGGGCGCCGGCGGCGATGATGCGCTCGTTCAGCGAGGCGATGTTCTTCGTCAGCGTGTTGAACTTCGGCAGCACCGAGTCGCGCTGCTGCTGCACCGAGATCTGCTGGTTGCGCGTGACGGCATAGATGCTGTTGAAGCTCTCCGCCATGGCATTGGCGGCCGTGACGACCTGGCCGCGCAGCGGGCCGGACATCGGGTCCTCGCCGACCGCGTTCAGTGCCTTGAAGAAGTTGTCGACGCCGTTGGACAGGCTGGACTGGTCGTCGCCCATCACCTGTTCCAGCTGGGTCAGGTAAGGCTGGACCTGGGTGCGCTGGCCCAGCTCGGCGTTGGCACGCCACAGCTGCTGGCTCTTGTACGAGTCCGAGAAGCGGATCATCGCGCTCAGCTTGACGCCGGAGCCGGCGCCCTGGGTGCCGATGCCGGCCGTGATGGCCGTCAGCAGCACGCCCTGGCGGGTGTAGCCTTTGGTCTGCAGGTTGGCGATGTTCTGGCTGGAGGCATTCAGTGAAGCCTGGGCAGCGGACGCGCCGGACAGTGCGTTGTTAAGAATGGTCATGGCGGAAAGGTTCCTGGTATCGGCCGTGCGGGCCGGGGAGTTCGTTCCCCGCCAGCACCGTTACTTGTTAAAGGCGACCGCGCCCTGCGTTACATTAAGCCTGCGGCTTATTTTTCGCGTCGACAATTTGCGTTGTCTTAAGGGTAACGTCGGAGGTGGTCAGGGCAGGGCCGCGGGGCGCGGCCGGCGCCGGCATCAGCTGGCGCAGGATGGCGTCGGCGACGCCGAACGCGCGTTGGCCGGCCAGCTGGTCGGCCACCAGGCCGTCCGCCATGTCCAGCATGTCGCTGTTGATCGAGTTCTTGTAGACGCTGTCCTCGGCCGACAGCTCCTTGGTCGAGTTGCGCATCTGTTTCAGCATGTGGCCGATGAAGAAGCTCTCGAACTTGACGGCGGCCTGTTCCGCTTTCTTGCGGTAGGCCGCGTCGTCCGCCGGCGCGATGGCCGGCGCGGACGTGTCCTCCGCCGCATGCGCGGCGGGCAGGCTTGCTGCGTGCAGGCGGGTATCCATCAGATCACCACCAGTTCGCCTTCGATGGCGCCGGCCTGGTCGAGGGCCTGCAGGATCGCCATGATGTCGTCCGGGGTCGCGCCCAGGCTGTTGACGACGTCGATGATGGCCTGCAGCTTGGCGCCGGCCGGCCACTTGAACATCTGGCCCGAGCCCTGGTCCACGCTGACGTTGGAGTTCGGCGTGACGGCGGTGCGGCCGCCCGACAGCGGGCCCGGCTGGCTGACCTTCGAGCTTTCCGAGATGACCACCTTGAGCGAGCCGTGCGTGACGGCCGCGGCCTTGACACGCAGGCCTTCGGCGATGACGACGGTGCCGGTGCGCGAGTTGAACACGACCTTCGGGTTTTCCTGGCCCTGCTCGATGGTCAGGCTTTCCAGCTTGGCCATGAAGGCCACGCGCTGGGTCGGGTTTTCCGGCGCGATCACGGCGATGCTGGTGGCATCGTCCGTGCTGGCCACGTTGCCGAACTTCTTGTTGATCGAGTCGACGATATTGGTGGCCGTCTCGAACGACGGGCGCTTCAGCGACAGGCGCACGGTCGAATTGGTCGAGAAATCGGTGGCGATCTCGCGCTCGATCATGGCGCCGTTCGGGATGCGGCCCGTGGTCGGGGTGTTGACGGTGACGGAGGAGCCGCTCTTGCCGGCCGCCGCCAGGCCACCGACGACCACGTTGCCCTGCGCCAGCGCATAGGTTTCGTTGTCGGCCGCGCGCAGCGGCGTCAGCAGCAGCGAACCGCCGCGCAGGCTTTTCGCATCGCCCAGCGAGGAGACGGTGACGTCGATCGGCTGGCCGCGGCGGTAGCCGGGCGGGAACACGGCCGACACCATCACGGCCGCCACGTTCTTGCTTTTCGCGTCGGCGCCGTCCGGCATCTTGACGCCGAACTGCTTCAGCATGTTGACGACGGACTGGCTGGCGAACTTCACCTGGGTCGAGTCGCCCGAGCCGTTCAGGCCGACGACGATGCCGTAGCCGACCAGCGGGTTTTCCCGCACGCCTTCGATCGAGACGAGGTTGCGCAGCACCTGGGCGGCCTGGGCGGGCAGGGCGGACAGCAGCAGCGAGGAGCCGACCAGGGTGGCGGCGACGAGTTGTTTGACAGCACGGTGGTTCATCTGCACCTCAGAACGGCATCAATGGGCCGAGGAAGAAGCGGGACAGCCAGCCCGGCTGCTGAGTATCGGCCAGGGTGCCTTGCGCCGAATAGGCGATGCGGGCATTGGCGATGCGTTGCGAGGACACCTGGTTGTTGGCGTCGATGTCGGCGGCGCGCAGGTAGCCGCGCAGGCGCACGAATTCCTCGCCGTGGTTCAGGGTCAGGCCTTTTTCGCCGGCGACCTTCAACAGGCCGTTCGGCATCACTTCCTGCACGATCACGGTGATCGCGCCGGACAGGGCATTCTGCTGCGTGGCGGTGGCGTCGCCCTGGAACGAGTGGTTCGAGTTCAGCTCGACACCCGCTTTCGGGAACGTCTTGCCCAGCAGGGAAGGGGCGGCCACGCCCACGCCGGAATCCTTGCCCAGCTTGGTGCCGGCCGATTTCGACGCCTGCGTGGTTTCCTGCAGGATGACGGTGACCAGGTCGCCGACGCGGAAGGCGCGGCTGTCCGAGGTCAGCGACAGGCCGGCGTCGGCCGAGAACACGCCGCCGGACACGCCGCGTGGCGCGCTGGAGCGGGCCACGGCGGGCGGTTCGTCGAAGGGGCCGGGGCGGACGGCGGCCGGCTGGATGGTGGCGCAACCGGCCAGCAACAACGCGGCCATTGCGCTCAGTTGCGCTTTCATCATTATCGTGCTGCCTGTGCGAGATATTGCAGCATATTGTCTGCTGCGGACAGAACCTTCGTATTCATTTCATAGGTGCGCTGGGCGGCGATCATGTCGACCATCTCCTCGACCACCTGGACGTTGGAGGCTTCCAACGCGCCCTGTTTCAGCTTGCCGAACTGGGCGTCGCCGGGGCGGCCTTCGGTCGGCGCGCCGGAGGCGGCGGTTTCCTGGAACAGGTTCTCGCCCAGCGCCTGCAGGCCGGCCGGGTTGATGAACGAGGTCAGGGTCAGCTGGCCCACCTGCTGCGGCGCGGCATTGCCCGGCATCGTCACCGACACGGTGCCGTTCTCGGCGATCGTGACGGAGGTGGCATTGGCCGGCACGGTGATCTGCGGCACCAGGGGCAGGCCCTGGGCGTTGATCAGCACGCCGTTGGCGTCCAGGCCCAGCTGGCCGGCGCGGGTGTAGCCCGCCTCGCCGTTCGGGCGCTGCACTTGCAGGAAGCCGTTGCCGCTGATCATCACGTCGAACTGGTTGCTGGTGATCTGCGCGTTACCCGTCGAGAACACTTTCTGCGTGCCGACGATATGGGTACCGTTACCCAGCTGCACGCCGGTCGGCGCCAGCGTGTTGTTGTCGGCGCGCTGCGCGCCCGGCTGGCCTTCGACCGAGTAGAACAGGTCTTCGAAGACCACGCGGTCCTTCTTGAAGCCGACCGTGTTGGCGTTGGCGAGGTTGTTGGCGATGGCCTGCAGCTTGGCATCTTGTGCCTGCACGCCGGTCTTGCTGATCCACATTGCTGGATTCATCGGATACTCCTGTAGTGTGTTGCGCTTGGGACTGTTACGGCATTCTCTCCGGCAACTTTAATGTTGCCGGAAGTGCCATCAGCCGCCGATCAGGCGGTTGCCGGCCTGGGTCATGTCGTCCGCGGCCTTGAACAGTTTCATCTGGACTTCGAAGGTGCGAGTCAGGCTCATCGTGGCCACCATCTCTTCGACGGCGGACACGTTGCTCCCTTCCAGATGACCGGCGCGCACCTGCACCGTGTTATCCGTGGGCAGGGTGGCACCGTCGCGTGCGACGATCAGGCCTGCCTCGTTCTTGGTCAGCTCGGAGCCTTCGGCCTTGACGAGCTTGAGTTTGTCGATCACCTGCATCTCGCCCTTGCCACCCGGGCTCTGGATCGACACGGTACCGTCCTGGCCGATCTCGATGCGGGCGTTCTGCGGCAGGGTGATGGGGCCGCCTTCGCCCAGCAGCTGCATGCCGTTGACGGTCATCGTGCCGTCCGCGTCCAGCGTGATGTTGCCGGCGCGGGTGTAGGCTTCGCCCGTCGGGCCCTGCACGGCGAACATGCCCTGGCCGGAGATCGCCACGTCCAGTTCGCGGCCGGTCGGGCGCAGCGTGCCCTGCTTGGTCGAGATGGCGTTGGCCTGCATCTGCGACATGTGGCGGTCGTCGTAGCCATAGCCCTGGGCGGCTTGCGCCGTGGCCAGTTCCAGGTTGGCGCGAAAGCCCGCCGTGTCGGCGTTCGCCAGGTTGTTGGCGTGCACCTGCTGGCCCCGCAGGGCCCGCTCGGCGCCGCTCATCGCGGTGTAGATCAGTGCATCCATTTACGCTCGCTCCGCTTACAGGGCCTGCATCAGCGATTGCAGCATCTGGTTCTCGGTCGTGATGACCTTCGAGTTCGCCTGGTAGTTGCGCTGCGAACCCATCAAGCCGACCAGTTCCGACGTGATGTCCACGTTCGAGCCTTCCAGCGTGGCGATGGCCAGGCTGCCGGCCGGACCCGAACCCGGGTCGCTCAGGCTCTTCGTGCCCACGTCGCCGCCGGCCGTCCAGCTGGTGTCGTTGACCGGGGTCAGGGCGTCGTCGTTGGAGAACGTGGCCAGCTTGATCTGGGCCACGGCCTGCGCTTCGCCGTTCGAGTACTTGGCGATCACCTTGCCGTCGGAACCCAGTTCGACGCCGATGTACTTGCCGGTGGCGTAGCCGTCGGCGATATTGGTCGACGTGGTCGCTTCGCCGGCCTGGAACGTGGTGCCGGTGTAGTCCACGGTGATCTCGACGTCGGCCGCGGTGGCGTCGGCGAACGAGACGTCCATCGTCGGCGGGCTGTTGATCAGCTTGCCGCTGGTGTCGAACTGCAGGGTCGTGGTGCCGCCGGTCGGGGCGACGCCATCCACCATCGTCACGACCGAGATGTCGCGGGTGGCGTCGTCGGCACGACGGAAGTACTGGCTGACCGTGTGGGCCTTGCCCAGGCTGTCGAACGCCACGGTGACCTTGGTCATGTTGTAGGTGGCCGGGTCGGCCGCGTCGAACGGCAGCGCCGGCGCCTTCCAGTCGGCCGACATATTGGCGGCGAAGTCGATTTCCGTCGTGGCCTTGGCGGCCAGGTCGCCGGCCGGCACCTTGATGTCGCCGAACTTGCCTTCGCTGGCTTCGCCCGGGGTCAGCTGGTTGCCCTGCACACGGCGGCCGGCGCTGTCGACCAGGAAGTCGTCGCCGCCCTTGGTGAAGATGCCGACGCGGCTGTAGACTTCCTGGCCCGTCGAGGTCTTGCTGATGAAGAAGCCGCGGCCGTCGATGGAAGCGTCCATCGCGCGGCCCGTGTTCAGGATGCCGCCCGTCAGGCTGATGTTCTGCGTGGTCGAGCCGATCTGGGTACCGGTCGGCTGGCTGCCGGCGTACATCGACGAGAAGTTGGCGCGCTGGGCCTTGTAGCCGTAGGTGCCCGCGTTGGCGATGTTGTTGGAAATGCTGTTGAGCTGCTCGTTGATGGCCTGGATGCCGGACAGTGCGATATTGAAACTCATGACGGAGGTCCTTACAGAGTGGTGTTGGCAGCGCCGGCAGCGGCGACAGCGGTTTGGGGTTTACCGTTGAAAGCGGTAACGTTGCTCGGTGCCACTTCGCCGACGTTGGCGATGTTCAGCACAATGCTGCCGTTCGAGCCCAGGCGCACGCTGTTCAGGCGACCGGCGATATCGACCGGTGGTTGCTCGCCCGAGCTGGTGACGACCTTCATCTTGTAGGAACCGGCCGGCAGACCCATTGCCGTCGGATCGATCGAGAATGGCACGCTGCCTTGCGACAACGGGCCGAGTGCCAGTTCGTGGTCCTGGCCACCCGCGTCCGTCAGCACCAGCGTGGTTTTGCTGCTGTTGTTGGACAGCGTCACGGCGCCGTTGACCTTGTGGCCGTCCAGCTTGACGCTGTCGACGTTGGCCATCACTTCCGAGCCGACCTGGCCGCCCATCGCCAGCACTTGCATGCTTTGCAGCACGCTGGCGTTGGCACTGGTCAGCGATGCCAGGTTCTGCATCGCTTCCGTCTGCGACAGCTGGGTCAGCTGCTGGACGAATTGCGACGGGTCGGACGGCTCCAGCGGATCCTGGTTCTGGATCTGCGCCACCAGCAGCTTGGTGAACATTTCCTTGCTGTCGCTGGCGGCATTGGCCGCGGGTGCGCCGGTGCTGGCGCCGGTGCCGGCACCGATGCCGGCCGCGTTCGTGAACAGATTCGTTTCCATTACATTTCACCCAGTTTCAGGAGGGATTGCTGCATGGTCCGGATGCGGCCCAGCACTTCGACATTGGTTTCAAAGGCGCGCGAGGCGGACATCATGTCCGTCATCTCGGCCACCTGGTTGACGTTGGGGTAGAACACCATGCCCTCGGCGTTGGCCAGGGGATTGTCCGGCTCGTACACCTTGCGCAGCGGCTCGGCGCTCTCGACGACGTCCAGCACCTGGACCTTGCCGCCAGCGGCCGCGTTCGGGCCTTCGTTCATCACGGCCGCGAACACGGGCTTGCGGGCGCGGTAGGTGTCGTTCTCGTTGCCGGACACGGAATCGGCATTGGCCAGGTTCGACGCCACGGTATTGAGGCGCACGGTCTGCGCCGCCATGGCCGAGCCGGCGATCTGGGAGATGTCCTTGAAGCTCATCGTATAACTCCGCTAAAGGTTGGTCACTGGCCGTTGATGGCCTTGGCCAGACCTTTCAGCTTCATATTGATGAAGGTGAGACTGGTCTGGAAGTCGGTCGCGTTCTGCGAGAACGCCGCCTGCTCGACGCCGATCTCGACGGTGTTGCCGTCGGTGGTCGGGTGGAACGGCACGCGGTACAGCGGGTCGCTGTCGGACATCAGGGACAGGCCGCCTTCCTTGCCGGCCTGCAGTTGCGCCATCGACGCCGAGAAGTCCATGTCCTGGGCCTGGTAGCCCGGGGTGTTCTCGTTGGCGATGTTGGACGCCAGGATGCGCGTGCGCTCCGAGCGCAGGTGCAGTGCGTCGGCGTGCACGCCGGTCGCTTCCTTGAAATTGATTCCCATACTGTTTCTCCCCTTCAATGAGCCGCCTACATGGCGGAACAGCCCATGTAAAATGGCTACGGCCTTGGCGCGCGGCGAATGTTATGTTGCATCAAACGTTTCGCCCGTCCTGACTTCAGTTTAAAGGTATTGCCCATGTTCAACAAACGAATTTTACCCCGGTTTCTCACTCTGTTGCTCATCGGAACGACTAAAGTTTCGTGGTCCGCCCCTGTGGCCCCGGACAAGCTTGTCGCCCAGGTGCAACAGGCGGCGCAACAAGAATTAAAGCGGCATGCCGAACTGTCCAACTGGAGCGAACCGCAGTTCGACGTCGAGGTTGTCCGGAATACCAGGCCGATCGGGCCCTGCAACGCGGCCCCCAGAGTGGAGGCGGCCGATGTGCGCAGCCCGGCGCGGATGCGCTTCGTGGCAATCTGTCCAGATGCCGGCGGCTGGCGATACGATTTCGTCACGCGCGCGAAGATCTCGGCTCGTGTTGTCGTTGCAGCAAATGACTTGTCAAGTGGTAAAACCGTATCGGCGGAAGATGTGTTGCTGGAGCGCCACGATATCACCGGCACGCCGGATGCGTTCTCGGACATTGCGGCCGTGCAGGAGCTGGCGACGCGCCGGACGATCCGCGCCGGCGACGTGATCCGGGCCAATATGCTCGTGGCACCGACCCTGGTGAAGCGGGGCGAGCCGGTGCGCATCGTCGCCAAGCGCGACCAGATCGAAGTCAGCATGGGTGGCGAGGCGCTCGACACGGGCGCGCGCGGCGCCACGATCCGTGTCAAGAACGCCAGCGGGGTGACGATCCGCGCCCGCGTGACGGAACTGGGCCAGGTCGAGCCGGTGGACTGACGGCAAGCCTTGATAATCGGAAATTCTGTCGAAAAATCAGACACTTGGAAGATAGTCAACGGGTGCGCGGGTTGGCCGTGTAACGGTCGCGTGGACTGCTAAGTTGAGATGGCGGAGCTCAGGCCCCGTGATATTTCTCAACCAGCAACCCACAGGAGTGACCGATGAAAACGCTCGTACAACGCTTTACGGCCGGTCTGGCCGCCACTTTAGCTTCCCTGGTCCTGGCCGCCAGCGCCCATGCCGCGATCGGCGGCGCGGATGCGGCCGATGCCACGCTGGATGACCAGCCGGCGGACGCCTTTGCTTTTGCCGACGACTGGAATCCCCACTCCGGCCCGAACGGCGACACCAGCGGATTCGGCAATGCCTTCGACGCCCACGGCAGCGGCGCCTGGCAATTGCTCGACCGCGCCGACCATTGGGACGGTTTCGACAACACGGGCCAGCTCAACTTCGCGCTGACGGAAACGTCCGCGACGACAGGTCTGTGGACCGTCACCAATACCAGCAGCACGACGATCATCACGCTGGACCTGGTCATGGCCATCGGCGCCGGCAACGCGGCCGGCGCCTGGCTGTTCGATGACCAGACGATCCTGCCCGGCGAGACGCTGGACGGCACCTGGCAGATCCAGTGGCTGAACGGCGGCGGCAGCGTGCCGGCGTTTTCCAACGTGACGATGTTCGGCCGCGACATCGTGCTGACGCCGATTCCGGAGCCGGGCGCGTACGCGATGTTGATGGCGGGCCTGGGTTTATTGGCGTTACGGCGCCGCGGCAAGAGCTGACTGCCGGCGGCTGACCCTCGGGTTTTCGCAGCGCCGACCAATCTCGACCGACAGACCTACAGGAAACGACGATGAAACCATTCATGCGACACCTGGCGGCCGGTGTGACCGCCACTTTACTGCTCTTCAATTTCAGCGCTACCGCCCACGCGGCCGTGGCCGACGCCAGCAGTGCCGACGCGACGCTGGCCGGCAGCCCGGCCGACGCCTTCGTGTTCGTTTCGGGCTGGAACCCGCATGCCGGCCCGGATGGCAACCGCAGCGGCCTGGCGCCGGCGTTCGATCCCTACGGCAGCGGCGCCTGGACCTTGCTCGACAAGTACGACCACCGCGCGGATTTCCGCAACCTGGGCCCGCTGCGTTTCACCTTCAGCGAAACCAGCAGCACGACGGGTGTGTGGTCGGTCACCAATACCAGCGCCACGACGGGCGTCACGCTCGATCTCGCGTTCGCCATCCACGCCGGCAGCCCGGGCGCGGCCTGGCTGTTCGACGACCAGGCGATCCTGCCCGGGCAGACGCTGGACGGTACGTGGGAAGTGAGGTGGACCAACCGCGCCGGCGTGCCGCCGGATTTCTCGTCGCTGGCGCTGTTCGGGCGCGACGTGGTGCTGGCGCCGGTGCCGGAGCCGGGGGCGGTGGGGATGGTGCTGGCGGGGTTGGGGGTGTTGTTCCTGCGACGGCGGGAGGAGAACTAACGCTGGGGTCTGTCCCTTCGGGACTGACCCCGAAGTTTGCCAGGGTGTCGGCGGAGTTTGCAAAACTTCGGGGTCAGTCCCCATGGGGACAGACCCCAGACTGCGGCGCCGCAGGTGTCAATACTCCGTCCGCGCGACACGCGCCGCCAGCTTGGCCAGCTTCTGCGCGTACGCGGGATCGGTGGCGTAGCCGCCTTGCTGCAGCCCCTGGGCGAACGCATGCGCGTCGCTGCCCGTGTTCAGGGCCTTCTGGTAGCGCGGATTGGATGCCAGCATGCCGGCATAGTCGCGGAACGCGCTGGCCTGGTCCGGATAGCTGCGGAACTTCTCCACTTTCTTCACCGCCGCGCCGTGCTCGTATTCGGTCGTCATGTTGGCCGCCACGTCGCCCTGCCACGAACCGCCGGCCTTGATGCCGAACAGGTTGTGCGTATCCGCCGTGCCGTTGCGCAGGGGACGCTGGCCCCAGCCCGATTCCAGCGCGGCATGCGCGGCAACGATATCGGGCGAGACGCCCAGCTTGCGCGCCGCTTCCTCGGCATGCGGCCGGATCGACGCCAGGAACTGCTGCTGCAGGTCGCCGTCGATGCCGTGCTGGCCGTTCACCTCCGCCGCGCCGTCGATGGCGCCGTTGCTGTCGGCACCGCCCAAGGCATTGGCGGTCAGGCGCGCGCGCAAGGCCGCCCCGTCGGCCGACAGCGGCGTGGACGAGTCATTGACGAAGCCGCCGCCGCCGTTGCCGATGAAGGCGGCCACGTCGGACTGCACCTGGCGGAACGTGCTGGAGAAGCCGGCGCCGCCGCTGCCGCCAGAGAAGCCGGCGGGCAGGGCGGGGCGGGCCGCCGTCATGTTCGAGGCGGTAGCCGCGGTCGCCTGGGTGGGCTTTGTCGCAAACGTGAAATCAGACCGGTTCATAGAGTTGATCTTCGCCGTGCAGCACGCGCTGCATGATCGTGTATTGTTCGGCCAGCAAGTCGCCGTTGCGCTTGCCGCCGGCCTTGGCCGCACCCACCATCTGCTCCAGCGCGGCCCAGTCTTCCTGCACGCGCGCCCGCGATTCCGGGCGCAGCAGGGCAAAGATCGCCGCCATCGTCGGCGCCGGGCCGGCCAGCACGGTGGCCAGCTCGACACGGCGCGCACGGCGCGATTCCAGGGTGTCCACCAGCGTGCCGATCGCCGCGGCAATGCTGCCGAGGCGCTCGCGCTGGTGCCGGATGGCGGCATCGAACTGCTCGTCCAGCAGTTCCAGCAGCCGGGCGTAGCCGGCCTTGTCGTCTGCCACGCCCTGCAACAGCTGCTGCATCGCTTCCTGGCGCGACAGCGCCGGGACGGTCTTGCCGTTCACTCAATGCTCTCCGTGGAAACGCTGGATCAGGCCCGCGAGCTTGTTCGCATTGAAGGGCAGTTCGCCCTTCGCCAGCGCGTCGCGCAGCATCGCCACTTTCTCGTGGTCGATGTCCGGCATGTCCTTCATCGCCTGCAGGGCCGGCTGCATCACCGCCGACTGCAGGGTTTCCCGGGCAACCTGGGCCGGCGCGCGGACCGATTCGGCCGGCGCGCTGTCGGTAACCGTCTGGACGGCGACGGTACCGGGAGCTCCACTAGAAATACGCATACGTTGACCTCTTGACTTCGTTTCAATTGCCATGTCCGTTACCTCCCGCCGGACTGCAGCTTGTCGCGCAGCTGTTTCAGTACGTTGACATCCGGCAGTTCGGTGTCGACGCCCGGCGCCAATCTTTCTTTATCGCCCGGCATGCCGAACATCGCGGCGATCGCGCTGGCCTGGCCGCGGGTCAGGATCAGCAGTTCGATGCGGCGGTTGACGCCGGCGGCGGCATTCTTCGTATCGAGCGGGGCCCGGTCGGCCATGCCGACGACTTGCAGGACGCTGTCGGCCGGCATGCTGCCCGCGAGCAGCTGGGCCCGCGCGGACATGGCGCGGTTCGACGACAGGTTCCAGTTAGAAAATGCGGAGTGGCTGGTATCCGCATATTGTAGCGAATCCGTGTGGCCAACGATCAGCATTTGGTTCTCCATGCGTGCAAAAAGGGGGCCCATCTGGCGCATAAGTGTCGTAAATTTGCCCGTCGGGATGGCGCTGCCACGCACAAACATGCCTTGTTTATCAGTATCGTGCAGCATCACGCGCAAACCGTAGGGCGTGACCACCGATTGCAGGTTGCTGGCCAGGCCCGCGTCCTGGCTCATTTCCTTGAGCGCTTTGGCAAGTACTGCCAGGTCGTCGGGCGTGTCGTAGCTGACCTTCGATGGCGCCGCCTCCGGGCTGTTCTCCGTGCTTTTCTCGGCCTTGCCGTCGGTGTCCGAATTGCCCGTGCGCGGCATCGGGAAACGCTCGATCAGGCTGCCGCGCGGACCGCCGATCTGCTCCGGCATCACGCCCTTGCCCTGGTCGGTCTTGTTGCCGTCCGACTGGGTCAGGATCTGCTGCAGGCTTTCCGTGTTGCGCGAGGCCATCAGCCACAGCACGAGGAACAGGCACATCAGGGCCAGGCAGAAGTCCGCGAACGCGACCTTCCATGCGCCGCCGTGTTCGTCATGCGCGTGCTTGCCGCCGCCGCGCTTGACGATCGTCATCTCATGGTGTTTATCATGCGGCTTTTGCACGGCCACCTCCTCGGCTGCTGCCGCCGTCGTCGCCGCCTTCCATCGCGGTGATCCAGCTTTCCAGTTGGGCGAAACTCGGCTTGGTGTTCAGCTGCACCAGGCGGCGGCCCGCGTCGATCGCCAGCAGGGCGGGCTTGCCGGCCACGTGCGTCACCAGCACGACCTTGACGATTTCCATCGTCGACGCTTCCTCGCCCACCAGCTGCTTGAGCATATTGCATATCGGGTCGATCAGGCCGTAGCACAGGAAGATACCGATGAACGTGCCGACCATGGCGGCGCCGACCTTCTCGGCGATCTCGCCGGAGGAGGCGCCTTCGCCCACCGTGCCCATCGTGATGACGATGCCCAGCACGGCAGCCAGAATACCGAAGCCCGGCATTGCTTCGCCAATCTTGTTGAGCGACTTGGCCGGCTGCGTCAGTTCTTCGTGGATCAGCTCCAGTTCCTGCTCCAGCACGCCTTCCAGCTCGTGCGCGTTGATCTTGCCCATCGCCATCAGGCGGAAGTTATCGACGATAAACGCCAGCAGCTTGGGCTCCTCCAGCACCAGCGGATAGCGCTGGAAGATGGCGCTGTCCTTGGGCGCCTCGACGTGGGCGTCCAGGGCCTTCAGGCCGCCAGCCGCCAGTTGCAGCAGCTCGTACATCAGCAGCAGCAGCTGGCGCTGGAACTCGGAGTCGTACTTCTTGCGCACGACGATCTTCTTCAGCTGGTGGGTCAGCTCGTGCAGCACGTGGCCCGGGTTGCCCAGTACCAGCGCGCCGGCGCCGGCGCCGGCGATGACGAGCACCTCGATCGGGTGCCAGATGGCGGCGAACGTGCCGCCCATCAGCACGAAGCCGCCGAAGACACTACCGAAAATGATGACAAAACCAATGATCTGCTGCATGGTGAAGTTCCTTTTTTACCGGGCCGGGCTTTACGCCTGCAGCACCGCTTTCATCTTGTTCAGCGCAGCCTTGTTGAGCTGGCATACGCGGGCATCCGTCAGGTCCAGCACGGCCGCGATTTCCTTGTAGCTCAGCTCGAACTCGTAATACATCTGCACGACGCGCTGCTCGCGCTCGTTCAGGCCGTTCAGGGCCTGCTCCAGGCTGCGCCGTACCATCAATTGCTCTTCCGGGCTGGGCGAGTGGCCCGCGCCCATTTCCGACCCTTGCTCCTGCAGCAGGTCGTCGAAGCTGGCCAGTACCTCGGCGTTCTCGTCGAGCTGGTAGGCCATGTATTCGTCGGCCGTGATGCCCAGGCCGGCGATGGCTTCCTGTTCGCTCGGCTCGCGGCCCAGCTTGCGCGTCAGCGCGCGCACGGCGTCGCGCAGCTTGTGGCTCTGCTGGCGCACGGCGCGCGGACGCCAGTCCTGCCGGCGCAGTTCGTCCAGGATGGCGCCGCGGATGCGCAGGCTGGCATAGCTGCCGAAGCCCGCATCGGGCTCGCCGTAGCGGCGCAGCGCTTCCAGCAAGCCCATCAGGCCGATCTGCTCCATGTCCTCGCGGTCGATGGCGCCGGCCACCTGGGAATTGAGCTGGCGCACGATCTTCTTGACCAGCGGCGCGTACGCCAGCAGGTGCTTTTGTTCATCGGCCGGGGTCATTGCCGCGGCCGCGGTGGTTGCGGCGAATGCTTCGCCGTAGCTTTCGCCATAGCTCGCGCCATAGCTTTCGGAATAGTTTTCGGTTGCTACCAACGCCATGCTTGCCTCACTCTCGTTCCAGCCGCATCACTCGATGATCAGCTTGCCGATCATGACTTCCTTGAACGGCTGTTCCCGGCCTTCCTTCTCGTACGTCTCTTCGTAGGCCTTGTTCAGCTCTTCGGCAAACTGGTCGATCGTCATGCCCCGCGCCTTGTCCACCGACAGGTCGGACAGCTGGCGCACCGCCACGCTGCGCAGCAGCGGCAGGTGTTCCTTGGCTTCCTTTTCCTGCTTGACGGGCGTGGCCACGACCAGGTCGGCCGACAGGTAGTGCGACACGTTCTCGCCCTCGCCACGACGCAGCATGACGATGACCTTCTCCACCGTCAGGTACTTCAGCGGCTCGGCTTCCTCGTCCGATTTCTCGTCCTTCTTCTTTTTCTTGGCCTTGTCGCCCTTGGCGTGCTTGCCGTCCTTTACTTCTTCCTCGGCATGCTCGGCATCGGCCTTCGGCGCCGCGAAATACCATACCGCCCCGCCCGCGCCGCCGGCGCACAACAGCGCCACGGCGGCGAAGGCGATGATCATCTTCTTGTTCATTTACTCGTTACTCCCGCTCGGTCAGCATGGCAAAGGTGGAGGAGGGCGTGTCGTCGTCCGACAGGGCACGGCCCGGGCCGCGTTCCTGCTGCTCGCGCTCGCCCTGGCGGCCACCGCCGCCGCCGTCGGCCAGGCCGCGATTGGCGGACGAGGACACCGTCACCGCCACGTCGCTGAACTGGCGTTGCGACAGATCCTGGCGCATGTTGTCGCTGACGTTGTTCAACTGGCGCAGCACATCGCTGTTGCTGGCCGACAGATTCACCTGCAGCGCGCCGGCCGTGTGGCGGATCGAGATCTCGATGCTGCCCAGGTTCGGCGGTTCCAGGCGGATCACCGCGTGTTCGTTGTTGCGCTGCAGTTGCAGCTGCAGGCGGTCGCCCAGGGCGGCGCGCAGCGGCTGCTGCCACTGCTCCGGATTGCCGGCCAGTTTCACCGTGGCGGTCGCGTTGGCGCTCTCCGGCGCGGCCGGAGCCGCCGCCGACATCACGCTGCGGAACGACGGGTTCTGGCCGCTGTCGTCGCGGCGGGCGTTGCTGTCCGACGCCAGGCCGGCATCCTGCGCCACGGCCGTCAGCGGCGCTGCCGCGGCGGTGCCGGTGCCGGTTGCGGCCGGCGTGGTCGCGGGCAGGGCGGTGCGGCCGTTGCCGGCCGCCGGTGCCTCCTCGCCCTGGACCGGCGCGGCGGCGGTTGCCGGCGTGCGCAGGTTGCCCGGCAGCGCCGCGGCCGTGATGGCATTGGCGGCTGCCTGGCGCGCCTGGTCCGACGTGGCGGCCAGCAGCGACAGGTTGCGCACCTGGCCGGCGGCGCCGTCCAGCGCCGCCAGGCCGTTGCCGTTGACGGCAGCGGTGGCCGTGCCGGCGGCTGGCGCGCCGGTCACCGGCGTCGTGGCCGTGTCCGGGCGCGCCACGGCCAGCGCGGCAAAGTTCATCATCGGCAGCATCGCGGCCAGCGGCGCGGCGGCCGCATCCGTGCCTTCCGCTGCGCCTTCGGCCGTGGCCGCGGGGGCGTCGCCCGCGGGTGCGCTGGCGCCCTGCAGGCCGGCCATGTCCAGGCCGGGCACCGCGGCTGCCGCCACGTCGAGCAGTTGCGCGAACAGGGCCGGCAGGCCGGTCGCTTCGGCCTGGCCTTCAACGCCAGGGATACCGGATGCGGGCGCGGGGGTGCCCGGCAGTGTAGTATCGGGAGTCGCGCCACCCGGCGCGGAGGGGAAAGTCATCATCATGCTTCGGTTCCGGCAAAATCGTTATCGAGGGCATAAGCCAGCCAGCCCTCCTTGTGCGTGTTCATGTGCTGCAAATGTTTGCCCAGTTCCGCGCCGGCCGCTGCGACCTTCTGGACCGCTTCGCGGTGCAGCTGGCGCAAGGCGGCCAGGGCCGCCTTTTCGGCTGGCGTCCACTTGCCCTGGGCGGCCATGGCCGGCAAGGAGGACGCCATCAACGTATTGATTTCCGCCAGCGCGTCCCAGTCGGACGCCGCGCTGGCCGCGGACAGGCGCTGGCCCATCCGCAACAACTGCTGTTGCCTATCCATGTTTGGCCTGCACGCCAAGCCAGCCCTGGCGAATCGTCGACAGCAGGCCCACGACCTCGTCGATGATGGCCGGGTCCATGTCGATGCCGGCCCGGTACAGGCGCGCGGCGCAGTAGTCGTACAGGCGGCCGAGGTTGGCGACGACTTCGCCGCCGTTGTCGAAATCGAGCGAGCTGGACAGGCCGTTGATGATCTGCGTGCACTTGTCCAGGCTCGTGGCCTTCAGCTCGTAGCGCTTGCCCACGACGTGGCCGCGCGCCCGCGCCAGCTCTTCCAGCAGGCCGTCGGTCAGGACCAGCACCAGCTCGATCGGCGAGGCGCGCGCGGTCTGCGCGTCCAGGTTGGTCGAGTGGTATTCGCTGTATGCGTCGTGATTCATCATGGGGTCACCGTTCTATGCTTGAATTCTGGGTTGCCCTGCTCGCTCGGCCGGCCGTCAGGCTCAGTTCGATTTATCGCCGAACAGGGCGTCGAAAATACTGGTATTGCTGCCCATCTGCGCTTGCAGCGTCTGCAGCTTGGTAAATTGGTTCAGGTAGCGCACGTAGGCCGACTCGTACTGCTTGTCCAGGCGGGCCTGGCGGTCCATGATCGAGCTCTGCAACTTGGTGTTGTTGTCGCGCCGCTTCGTGATCTGGCCCGTCGACGTGTCCGTCCACTGGTCCATCAGCTTGTCCAGGCTGCCCATGACACCGGACGGCGTGGTCAGGCTGGACGAGCCCATGATGGCATCCAGGCCGGTCGGATTGGCCGCCAGCGCCTTGTCCAGGCGCGTCGTATTCAGGCTCAGCGTACCGTCGCGCTGGGCCGTGATGCCGTAGTTCACCAGGCTGACGCCGCCCACTTCCTGGCGCAGTGCCGCCTGCATGCGCGTGCGCAGCGCCTGCACCCCGGCGTCCGAGCTGAACGCACCGGCCGACTGGCCCTTGACCGCGTCGCCCGAGTTCGTCAGGCCCTGCAAGGTCTTGACCAGCGCGTTCCAGCCGTCCACGAAGCCCTGCAGGTTGGCCTGGGTGCCCGAGGAATCCGTGCCCACCGTCAGGCTGACCGGCTTTTCGCCGGCCGTCTGCGCCTTGTTGAACGTCATCGACACGCCGTCGATGACGTTGTACGTGTTCGAGGCCTGCTGCAGCGGCGTGCCGGTACCCTGGTCGCCCAGCCAGACGATGGCGTCCTGCGCCACCATCAGGTCCTTGCGGTTGCCCGCCAGGCTCAGGGTATCCTTCAGGTTGCCGGCGGGCAGGGCGCTGGCGTCGATCGACACCGTGTTGGCCGCGCCCGTTTCGCTGCCCGTCAGCACCAGCTGCTGGACACCGTTCACCGTCATCGTCGAGGCCGTCACTTTGGCCGTGTTGCCGGACGCGATATTGATCGCCGCCGCCAGCTCCTTCACCGACAGGATGCCGTCGCCGCTCTTGTCCGCCGTCGCCAGGTCCACCGGGAAGCTGGTCGAACCGACCGAGACGGTGATCGTGCCCGCCTCGGCGATGGGCGTGGTATCGCTCAGGTTCTCGTACGAGGCCTGGTTCGCCGTGGCCAGTTGCTCCACGTAGAAGAAATAGTTGCCGGGCGCGGCCGACGTGCTGGCCGAGGCCGTGCCGACGGTCGAGCTGAACGTGGCGGACGTGGCCAGCACCGATTTCTTCAGCGACAGGCCGGACATCACGCTTTCGAACGCGTTCAGCGCCGAGTTCAGGCTCGACAGGGCTTTTTCCGTCGACGTGGCGGCCGAGTTCTGCGTCGTCAGGATCTGCTGGCGGTCCGCGATGTAGGCGGTGGCCAGCTGGGTCGCCGTATTTTTCGGATCGTAGGTTGGTGCGGTCGTTGCCATTTTCGTGCTCCGAGGAAATTATTGAGAGTGTACCTTGGGTAGAAGCGACCAAAGTCACGTTCTCATGAAATTTATTTCCGTATGGATTCAAAACGCCTTATTTTTGGCCCCGCAGCCACAGTTGCGTAGCCAGGTCGTCATGCACTTTGCGTTCTTGCACGTTCTTCGCCGTGGTCACCACCGCCTGCTTTTTCTCCAGCACCTGGCCCAGCACCTCGCGCTTGACGAAGGCCGCCGTCAGCGCCCGTTGCGACACCGCCATGTCGGCCTCGTGCATCGTCAGGTCGAGCCGGTGGCTGTCGGCCATCGCCAGCACGGCCTGCTTGTAGTTGCCGCAGTTGGCGGCCAGGGCGATCGGCAGGGCGCCGGAGGCACCGCTGTTGGTCGCCAGGCTGTGCAGGCGCTCCAGGTTCTTGCGGTAGCGCTCGGCCGTGGCCTGCTTCTCGGCCTGCACGGCCTGCAGCTTTTCCACTTCCGTATTGCGCAGTGCTACCAGGGTCGACAGGTTGCGAATCAGGTTCAGGTCGCTCACTTCATCAGCCTTTCAAGTTGCTCCACGCACGGCGTGTACGGTGCGTCTTCTTTCGTTCCCTGGCACAGGAACGCCTCGATATGCGGGTGCAGCTGGACCGCGCGGTCCGTCACCGGATCGGCGCCGGGCACGTAGGCGCCCAGCGGGATCAGGTCGCGCACGCGGTCGTGCTTGGCCATCGCCGCCTTCAGGGCGCGCGCGGCCAGCATGTGGTCCTTGCTGATGATGCCGTTCATGCAACGGCTGATCGACTGGCCCACGTCGATGGCGGGGTAGTGGCCCCGCTCGGCCAGCGAACGCGTCAGCACGATGTGGCCGTCCAGGATCGCCCGCGCCGTATCGACGATCGGGTCCTGCTGGTCGTCGCCTTCGGCCAGCACCGTGTAGATGGCGCTCATCGAGCCGTCCTCGTGCTCGCCGTTGCCGGCCGATTCCACCAGCTGCGGCAGGTTCGAGAACACCGAGGGCGGATACCCTTTCGTGGCGGGCGGTTCGCCCAGCGCCAGCGCCACTTCGCGCAGCGCCATCGCATAACGCGTCAGCGAGTCCACCAGCAGCAGCACGTTCTTGCCCTGGTCGCGGTAGTGCGCCGCGATCGAATGGCACAGTTCGGTTGCCATCACGCGCATCATCGGCGACTCGTCCGCCGGCGCGATCACCAGCACGGCTTTCTTCAGGCCTTCGGCGCCCAGCGACATGTCGACGAATTCGCGCACCTCACGCGAGCGTTCGCCGATCAGGCCGACGACGACGACGTCCGCCACCGTCTGCCGCGTGATCAGGCCCAGCAGCACGGACTTGCCGACGCCGGAGCCGGCCATCAGGCCCACGCGCTGGCCCTTGCCCAGGGTCAGCATGGAATTGATGGCGCGCACGCCCACGTCGAGCGGCTCTTCCACCGGCTTTTTCTTCAGCGGGTTGACCTTGGGCGGCTGCATTTCCAGCACGTGCTCGCCGGTCAGCTTGCCCAGGCCGTCGATCGGCTCGCCCAGGCCGTTGACCATGCGGCCCAGCCAGCCGTTGCCGATCTGCAGGTTGACCTTGTCGGCGTGCGGCAGCACCCGCGCGCCCGTCGCCAGGCCGATGGCCTTCTTGAACGGCATCAGGTACGACACCTTGTCGCGGAAACCGACCACCTGCGCTTCCAGCCAGCCGCCGTCGACCGTCTCGATCTGGCAGCGCTGGCCCGTGTGCATCGGGCAGCCGACCGCTTCCAGCAGCAAGCCCTGCGCACCCACCAGGCGGCCCGTCGGGGTCGCCATCGGTACGGCGTCGAGCTCCAGTTTGCGCAGTGCGTCAGCGATCATTCGTCGTTCTCGTCTTCGTCATCGCCGCCATCGGCGGCCTGCAGTTGCTTGTCCACTTGTTCCATCACGGCCGCCAGGCGCTGCGTGCAGCCGGCGTCCACTTCGCTGTCGCCGGCGCGGATCCGGCATTCGCCCGGTTCCAGGCGCGCATCGGCGATCAGGTTCCAGCGCTTGGCGCGCTTCGGATCGAGTTCCGTCACACGCTTCAGCTCTTCCGGATTGAGGTAGACGTCGATCTCCTCGCGCGTCGGCGGCATCGAGGCCAGCGTCTCGTCCACCAAGGCCATGATCTGCACCGGTTGCAGCGCCAGCTCGGCGCGGATGACGGAGCGGGCCACCTTGGCGACCAGGTCCACCACTTCCTTGCGCTGCGCCGCGCGGTAATCCGTGCGCAGCTTCTTCAGGCTCTTCAGCATCGCGTCGACGGGGCGGGCCAGCTGGTCGAAGCCGACCAGGGTTTCCTGGCGGCCTTCCTCGCGGCCCTGGGCCATGCCTTGCTCGCGGCCGGCCTCGTAGCCGTCTTCCTGGCCGCGCTGCAGGCCGATTTCATAGCCGTCGCGCTGCCCCTGCTCGTAGCCCTCGCTGATCGACGCCTGCCACTGGGCGGCATCGACCGTCGCACCCTGGCCGCTGCCGCGCTGTCCCGCCGGCGGCGTGTGATGCGACAGCGGTGGGAACCGGTAAGGGCGGAACTGCTTCATTCGACCACCGTCTCGGCAAACAGCTGCACTTCGACTTCGCCGGAATCGGCCAGCGCCTTGACGGTGGCCATGATTTCCTGGCGGCTCGCCTCGATGCGCGACATCGGCACGGGACCGGCGCGGCGCATCATGTCCTCGAAGGCTTGCGCCTGGCGTTTCGGCATCGTCCGCAGCACGGCGTCGCGGATCGACTGCTCGGCGCCCTTCAGCGCGATCGCCCATTGCTCCAGCGGCACTTCCTCGATGATGCGCGACAGCACGGCTTCGGTCTGCGTCGACAGGATCAGGAAGTCGTACATCGACAGCTCGATCTGCTCGACGATCGACGGGTCATGGGCGCGCAGCAGTTCCACCACTTGCGCACGGTTGCCCGGCAGGCGGTTCAGGATCTCGGCCACCTGCTTGACGCCCTCGATGCTGGTGCTCTGCATGTCGAAGGAGGCCAGGCAGCGGTCGACCAGCTCGTCCAGCTCGACCAGGAGGTCGCGGTCGATCTCGTCCAGGCGCGCCAGCGACAGCAGCACCAGGTCGCGCCCTTCCAGCGGCAGGCCATCGATGATCTGGCCGGCCAGCGCGGGCGGCAGGAAGGCCAGGAACACGGCCTGCATGCGCACGTGCTCGTTGGCGATGTAGTCGGCCAGCCACTTCGGCGAGGCCCACTGCAGGCGTGCCATCTTCGGGCGCAGCTCGTCGCCGTAGATATTGTTCAGCACCGTGTTGGCGATGTCGCCGCCCAGCGCCAGGTCCAGCGAGCGCTTCAGGTAGGAGCGCGACGCGCCGTGCACGCCGGACTGCTCGCGGTAGTCGTCGAAGAAGGTCTGGATCGCCGTCTTCACGGCCTCGACCTTGATGCCGCTCATGCGCGACATGACCTGCGTGACTTCCAGCAGTTCCTCGCGGGACAGGCAGCGCAGCACGGCCGCGGCCTGCTCCTCGCCGATCGACAGCAGCACGATGGCGGCCTGCTCGACCGGGGTCAGGTTGGCGCCCTCGACGGGCATCATCTCGTTCGCGTTCATATTATTGAGCTCGGCCATTTTTCTGCATCCACTGTTTGACGACTTCCGCAACACGCTCCGGCTCTTTCTCGGCCAGAACCTTCAGGTGATCGACCATCACATCGACCGGCGAACCGGCAGGCGGCAGATCATAGTTTTCCAGCAGCGGCACCACCGGCATGCCCGACGAGCTCATCTCGACGGCGGCCGGGGCACCGGCCACGACAGTCGCTGCCGGCGTCGTGCCCAGCGCGGCTGGCGTACCGGCAACCGCTTCGGCGTTCACCGGCAGGGCGGCCGCTTCGCCGGCGCGGCGGTCCGCGCCGCTGCGGGTATCGATCGCCAGTGCCGCCGCGCTCGTCGTGCCGGCCGGGGCCAGGCGGTTCGTCAGCAGGCGCAGCAGCGGACGCAGCACCAGGAAGTAACCCAGCAGCGTGGCGATCGCGTAGCTGGCCCAGCCGCTCATGTCGACGATGTTGTCGCGTTCTTCCCACCATTGCACCGGCGCGGCTTTCGGCGGGAAATTCATCGCCGTCACCACCAGCGTGTCGCCACGCTCGGCGTTGATGCCCAGGCCGTTGCGCAACACCTTGTCGATGTTGGCCAGCTCGGCGGCGGTCCAGCCCGTTTTCGGGTTCATGGCGGCCGCTTGGGCCAGCACGACGGCGACGTTCTGGTGTTCCAGGCGGCCGCGGGCACGCTTGGTCTGTACGATACTGCGGTCGTAAGCATACTGGCGCGTGGTTGCATTCTTGCGTGCGGTACCGTCGGGCAGCTGGCCCGGGGCGCCCGGGGCGGCGGCGGCACCGTCGGCACCGGCGGCCGGCGCGGCTGCGGCCGGATCGGCGGCCGCTTGCGGCGGGCGGTTCGACAGCGTGCCCGGCACACCCATCACCATGCGGTTGCGGTCCTGCTCGTCGCGCATCGCTTCGCTGGTGACCTTCGGCGTCTCGCCGTACTTCTCGATGGTTTCCTCGACCTTGTCGTTGTCCACGGAGGCGGTCACGCTGACCTTGAAGTTGTCTTCGCCCATGATCGGACCCAGGAGGCCGCGGATATTGCCCTTGATCTCTTCCTGGATGCGCTTCTGGCTTTCGTTGCCGCTGGCGGTGGCGTCGAAGCCATCGGTCAGGTCGACGCGCGAGGACAGCAGGTTGCCGGCCTGGTCGACCAGGCTGACGCGGGCCGGCGCCAGGCTGGCGACGCTGCCCGACACCATGTTGACGATGGCGGCGATCGATTCGGGCGCCAGGGTGCGGCCCGGCTTCAGGCCGACCACGACCGAGGCGGAAGACTTTTCACCGTCCGACGACACGAACGACGTCGACTTGGCGATCGACAGGTGCACCCGCGCCGAGGCGATCGGGTCCAGCGTCATGATCGACTGCGCCAGCTCGCCTTCCAGGCCGCGGCGGAAGCGCACGTCCTGCACGAATTGCGACACGCCCAGCGGATCGTTCTTGTCCATCAGCTCCAGGCCGGCCGGCAGCTGGGCGGTGACGCCCTTCGAGGCCAACAGCATGCGCACCTTGCCCAGTTGGGCGTCCGGCACCAGCACCTGGCCGCTGTCCGGGTGGATGCGGTAGGGAATCTGCTCCGCTTCGAGCACGCCCATCATGTCGGCCGCGGCGACTTTCTCGCGGGCGCCGAACACGGGCTTGTAGCCGGCCTGGTCCTTCCACAGGAACATCAGGACCAGAGCGGTCACGCCGACTGCGAGCAGCAGCAGCGGATACAGGTTTTTCAGCAGGGCAGGCGGCACCATGCCATTGGGGGCACCACGCCAACGCCCGAAGGCGGACTTGACAGTATTGATCACGTCGGAACTTTCGCTTGAAACAGAGGGAGGATCGGCTGAACTACGGCGAAATTACAGCGGCAGCTTGATGAGCTCGTCGACAGCGCCCATCACCTTGTTGCGAACCTGCATCAACATGGAGAAGGACAGGCTGGCTTCCTGGCTGGCCATCATGGCACCGACCAGGTCGTCACTGCGGCCGGCGTCGACATCGGCCATTTTTGCGCTGGCAGCCTGCTCGGCCGCGTTCACGCCGGAGACGGCGTTCTGCATCGCTTGCGCGAAAGAACCGGTGGAACCACCGGCAAAGGAAGGGTCCGCGAACTGCGCGGCCGGGGCGATCTGGGCCGCATTCTGGGCCAGGTCGGCGGCGGCGTTCTTCAGGGACGCCAGGTCGGCTTGGATCATGCCGGCGATATCGTTTGCCATTTGCTTCTCACTTTCTTGCAACGTTGATCTACGTTTTCCATAGTGCAACCCCAGAGTTGGTGCCAGGGCGGACCGTGGCTGGCTTCAGGGGGTGCTACGGGTCGGTTTTCCGGTCCGGGTTGCCAGCGCTTGCAACCTGATTGGAAAACCGAAAACTGCTGACATAACCTGCATCCGATTATCTGGATGAGCCGCATGATTAATTGCAATCATGCTGAAATAATGTGCCAGGGTCGATTCAGTGCGCTGCATTGTTTCCTGTAAGAGAAACGCTGTTACTTTGGCAAATGTCCTTAATAATCAAACACTAGGCACTGCTTGTCATTTTGCTGCAGGACAGCAGTGTGTTGCTCGGGACAGGGATAAGCTTACCGGGTGGCAACAACACTGTAAAGAGGAATTTGGGGATTTGTGCGTATTGACGCGTGGCAATAACCGAGAATTTCGGGTATTCTACCGTGCCTGGATCGTCCACTTGTATACTTTGCGATACGATGTGAAAAGCAGACGGAATATGCGGACGGATGACACTGATGACTAAAATACAAACGACCGCCAAGCCGCTGGTGCTGGATCCTGCCCTGCTGGGCCGGCCCGTGCACCGGCTGCCGCATTTCGCGGCGCAGCTGCGCGACGACCTGATCGCCGCCCTGCGCCAGGGGCCGGTACGGCGCTACTGGGGCAATTTCGCTGTCGAAGCGGTGGACTTCTCGCGCCTCGACGGCAGCGAAGCGCGCGTGCGCTGGCAGCACTATGCGGCCGGCAGCGGCGTGCTGGGCTTCGCGCTGGAACGTAAGGTGTTGCTGTCCGTGCTGAATAACCGTTATGGTCGTGGCAAGGAAAGCGGTCCCGCGGTGGACGAGGCGACCGTAAAAGTTACAGCGACGGAGGAGCGCCTGGCCGTTGTTTTGGGCCAACAACTGTCGGCAGTCGTGGCCCAGCGCATCGCGGCGAACCTGCCCGGTGTGGACAATCCAGCCACGGCCGAGGTGCACCCGATCGCCGCTTCCTACCCGCCGAAGGGTACGTGGATCGTCACGATGAACGTGCGCGACGGCGAGCTGGAAGGCAAGGTGTGGTTTGCGCTGGACAAGAACCTGATCAGCGACGTATTGCGGGGCGTGTTGCCCGAGCGCGACACGGGACCGAAAGCGCAGAAGCCGGCGAGCCCGCTGGCGCAGCGCATGCAGGTGTCGCTGAACGGCAGGCTGGTCAGCAAGGAAGTGACGCTGGGCGCGCTGTTCGACCTGCGTGTCGGCGACGTGATCCCGGTCAGCCTGCACAGGGCCGATGTGATGCTGGAAGACTCCCGGCTGTTCACGGCCGCGGTGACCGAACACAAGGGAAAACTGTGCCTAACCTCTTTTGAAGACGTCGAATAATATGATGAACATAAACGCTAACGGCACCAACGACGCGATGCTCGAAGACGTGACGGAAGAGATGATCCTCGATCCCGTGCCCGGCGAACTGGCCGACGTGCCGGCGCCGCGTGCCCCGCGCCGCGACCTGCCGCAAATGATGCGCAAGATTCCCGTCACCCTGACGCTGGAAGTGGGCTCGGCCCGCATCTCGCTGCAGGACCTGATGAGCATTGGACCGGAAAGCGTCGTCGAACTGGACGTGCTGGCCGGCGAGCCGCTCGTCATCAAGGTCAACGGCACCGCGATCGGCCGCGCCGAAGTGGTCGTGGCCGGCGAGAACTACGGTTTGAAGGTGATCGACCTGGACGGGTTGAACCTCGACATGATGACGTCATGACGACGTGCCTTGCAACCCTGGCCGGCCGCTTGAGCCGGCCTTTTGCTTTTGGGGGTGTCTTGACGAGATTGCCACGGTTGTTTCCTGTTGTACTAGTCTTGCTGGCAGCCGTGCTGGCCGGCCTGCCCCTGGAGAGCTGGGCGCAAGCGGCGGCGCAGGCGCCCGCCAACACGCCGGACCTGCTGGCCGGCGTGGTGCCGGGTGCCGCCACCGACCTGTCGGTCAAGATGCAGATCCTGATCGTCATGACCCTCCTGGGCCTGCTGCCCGTGATGGTCATGATGATGACGAGCTTTACCCGCTTCGTCATCGTGCTGTCCCTGCTGCGCTCCGCGCTGGGCCTGCAGCAGGGCCTGCCCAACCGCATCATCACCGGCATCGCCCTGATCCTCACCTTGCTGGTCATGAAGCCGATCGGCGACCAGGTCTGGCGCGACGCGTTCGTGCCGTACGACCAGGACAGGATCGGCCTGAACGAGGCCCTGCGCATCGCCGAGCAGCCCGTGTCGCGCTTCATGCTGGCCCAGACCAGCAAGGCGGCGCTGAAGCAGATCGCCACCCTGGCGGGCGAGGGCAACGTGACGGTGCCGATGAACCATGGCTTCGCCGTCAAGCTGGCCGCCTTCGTGCTGTCCGAACTGAAGACCGCGTTCCAGATCGGCTGCATGCTGTTCATTCCCTTCCTGATCATCGACCTCGTGGTATCGTCGGTCCTGATGGCGATGGGCATGATGATGCTGTCGCCGCTGGTGATTTCGCTGCCGTTCAAGCTGCTGCTGTTCGTGCTGGTGGACGGCTGGACCCTGACGGTCAACACGCTGGTCACCAGCATCCAGGCGTATTAGGAGGGAGCGCGCATGCTGACACCCGACGTCGCGGTCGACCTGGTCGTCGAAGCCCTGCACATCGTGATGGTGCTGGTGATGGTGCTCGTGGTCCCGGGGCTGGTGATGGGTCTGGTGGTGGCGCTGTTCCAGGCGGCCACGCAGATCAACGAGCAGACCCTGTCGTTCCTGCCGCGCCTCCTGGTAACACTGTTCGCCATCATCCTGACGGGCCGCTGGATGGCGGGCTACCTGATGGACTACTGCGTTTCCATCTTCACGCGCGCCGCCACGCTGGTGGGCTAGCCGAACGACTCGTGGAACAGGTCCTCGCCAATCTCTTCCCCCTGCTGAACGCGTTGTGGTGGCCGTTTGTCCGCGCGATGGCGCTGCTGTCGGCCGCGCCCGTGCTGGGCGAAGCCATGGTGCCGGTGCCGATCCGGCTGCTGGTCTCGCTCGTCATCGCCGTGCTGATGATGCCGATCACCGGCAAGGAAATGGTCGTCATCGATCCGTTCTCGCTGGCCGCCGCCGTCGCCACCGCGGAGCAGGCCGTCATCGGCTTCGTGCTGGGACTGGCGTTCCACTTCGCCATGTCCGTCATCAGCCTGCTCGGCTACATCGTCTCGTCGCAGATGGGCTTTTCGATGGCCGTCATGAACGACCCGCTCAACGGCACCTCGTCGGACGTGGTCTCGGGCCTGTTGTCGATGCTGGCCATCATTGTGTTCTTCGCCATCGACGGCCACCTGGTGATCACCAACGTGATCGGCGCCAGCTTCAAGGCCTGGCCCCTGGGTGGGGGCTTCGCGCCATTGCTGCTGCAGACCGTGGCCTGGAACGTGGCGTGGATCTTCTCGGCCGCGCTGCTGCTGGCCATTCCGATCGTGTTCGCCACCGTCGTGGTGCAGATCGGCTTCGGTTTCCTCAATCGCGTGGCGCCGTCGCTGAACCTGTTCTCGCTGGGCTTTTCCGTCATTACCGTGTATGGCCTCCTGATGCTGGGCCAGGTGGTACGCTTCATTCCCGACCACTACACGCGCATGTCGGGCCAGGTGCTGGAGATGATCCGGCAGCAGATGCACGCGGCTCCCCGGCCGCGCGTCGCGCTTACCCTGGAGGTGCCGCATCATGGCTGACAGCAGCGACAAGACCGAGAAGGCGTCACAGCAGAAGCTGAGGAAGGCGCGCGAGGAAGGGCAGGTGGTCCGTTCGAAGGACCTGGCCACGGCCGTCGGCATCCTCGTCAGCCTGAAGCTGTTCATCTACCTGCTGCCGTCCTACCTGGACCAGTTCCGCGCCATCTTCGGCCAGAGCTTCATCGCGCTGGACGGCACCGACACCATCGGCAACGCACTGTCCGACGTGTTCTACGAAGCCGGCCTGCTGCTGGTGCAGATGGTGGCGCCGCTGTTCATCGTGCCGTTCTGTATCGTGCTGTCGTCCGTGCTGCCGGGCGGGTTCGTGCTGAGCGCGAAGAACCTGCAGCCGAAGTTCTCGCGCATGAACCCGATGTCGAATCTGGGCCGCCTGTTCTCGGCCAAGCATGGCGGCGAACTGGCCCTGTCGGTCGGCAAGGCCGGCATCCTGATCGCGGTGCTGGTGCACCTGGCCCGTTCGACCCTGCACGACTACACCCGGCTGCAGTCGATGCCCCTGACGGAAGCGATGATCAAGGGCGCCGACCTGATGGCGGATGGCCTGATGGCGCTGGTGTCGATCTTCATCCTGTTCGCCATCCTCGACGTGCCGGCGCAGGCGTTCTTCTTCGCCAAGGGCCAGCGCATGAGCAAGCAGGAGGTCAAGGAAGAGCACAAGAGCAGCGAGGGCCGGCCCGAGGTCAAGGGCCGCATCCGCCAGCTGCAGCGCGCGATGGCGCAGCGCAGCGCGCGCAAGACCGTGCCGACGGCCGACGTGGTCGTCGTCAACCCCGAGCACTATGCCGTCGCGCTGAAGTACGACGAGAAGCGCGCCGAGGCGCCGTTCGTCGTGGCCAAGGGCGTCGACGAGCTGGCGCTGTACATCAAGTCGATCGCGCAGGAGCACCAGATCGAGGTGCTGACCTTGCCGCCGCTGGCGCGCGCGATCTACAACACGGCCCAGGTCAACCAGCAGATTCCCGTGCAGCTGTACCAGGCCGTGTCGCAGGTGCTGCACTACGTGCTGCAGCTGAAAGCCTTCAAGACGGGGAGCCGGCAAGGCATGCCGGCATTCCCCGACCAGATTGTCGTACCACCATCCATGAGTGAGGTTTCGCCGTCATGAATTTGTTGAACCGCATCGTCGCCGAATTACGCCGCCATAAGTTCGCCACGCCGCTGTTCGTCATGTCCATCCTGGGCATGATCATCCTGCCGCTGCCACCGATCCTGCTGGACGTGCTGTTCACGTTCAACATCGTGCTGGCCCTGATCGTCATCCTGGTCTCGGTGCAGGCCAAGCGGCCGCTGGACTTCTCCGTGTTCCCCACGGTGATCCTGGCCACCACGATGCTGCGGCTGACCTTGAACGTGGCCTCGACCCGGGTGGTGCTGCTGCATGGCCACGAGGGCACGCATGCGGCGGGTCGGGTGGTGGAGGCGTTCGGTAACGTCGTCATCGGCGGTAATTTCGTCGTCGGCCTGGTGGTGTTCGTCATCCTGATGATCATCAACTTCGCCGTGGTCACGAAGGGCGCGGAACGGATCTCGGAAGTGTCGGCCCGGTTCACGCTGGACGCCTTGCCCGGCAAGCAGATGGCCATCGATGCCGACTTGAACGCAGGCCTGATCAACCAGGAAAAGGCGCAGCAGCGCCGGCGTGAAGTGGCGATGGAAGCGGACTTCTACGGCGCCATGGATGGTGCCTCGAAGTTCGTGCGCGGCGACGCCATCGCCTCGATCCTGATCCTGATCATCAACCTGGTGGGCGGTGTCGCCATCGGTTCGCTGATGCAGGACATGAGCTTCGGTGATGCGTTCCGCCAGTACGCGCTGCTGACCATCGGCGACGGCCTGGTCGCGCAGATCCCGGCGCTGCTGCTGTCGGCCGCTGCCGCCATCATCGTCACCCGTATTTCCGATGCGGGCGACTTCGAAAGCGAGGTGGGCAAGCAGCTGCTGGCCAGCCCGAACATCCTGTACTCGGCCGCCGGCCTGATGGTCGTGCTGGGCATCGTGCCGGGCATGCCGTGGCTGCCGTTCCTGTCGTTTGGCGGCGCGCTGGCCTATGCCGGCTACCGCATGACCCAGCGCGCGGTCACGCCGCCGGACACGAAACAGATCGAGGCGATCCAGGCCGCGCTGTCGGAAGAGAAGACGCCGGAGCTGGAGTGGCAAAGCCTGCCCATCGTGCACCCGCTGCAGGTGCTGCTGGGTTACAAGCTGGTCGGCCTGATCGACAAGGCGCAAGGCGAGGTGCTGACCAAGCGCATTCGCGGCGTGCGCCAGAGCCTGTCCGAAGGGATGGGCATGGTGCTGCCGCCGATCGGCGTGCGCGACGACCTGGGCCTGAAGCCGTCGCAATACTCTGTCGTGCTGGGTGGCGCCACGGTGGCGCAGGCCGAGGTATTCCCCGACCGTCTGATGGCGATCCCGTCGCCGAATATGTACGGGCAGGTGGACGGCATCCCCGGCGTGGAGCCTGCCTACGGCATGCCGGTGGTCTGGATCGACCCGGCCGACAAGGCGCAGGCGCTGGGCATGGGCTACCAGGTGGTGGAGGCGCCCAGCGCGATCGCCACGCACGTCTCCAAATTGATCCGCGAATACCTGCCGGAGCTGTTCCGCCACGACGACGTGGCGGCGCTGATGGAGCGCTTGACGGCGCTGGCCCCGAAGCTGGGCGCCGCGCTGGACAAGGCGATGACGCACACGCAGCTCTTGCGCGTGTTCCGGGTGCTGCTGGCCGAGAACGTCTCTTTGAAGGACATCGTGCCGATCGCCACCACCTTGCTGGACAGTGCCGAAACGACCAAGGACCCGATCCTGCTGGCGGCGGAAGTGCGCTGCGCGCTGCGGCGCCAGATCGTGGGCAGCCTGTTCGGGCAGCGGAAGGAAATGCTGGCGTTTAACCTGGGCGGCGAGCTGGAGAATATGCTGCTCGGTTCACTCAATCAGGCGCGCCAGAGCGGCAAGGTGGTGCTGGACAATTACCCGATCGACCCGCACCTGCTGGCGCAGCTGCAGGTCAACATGCCGGTGGCGCGCGAGCAGATGAAGCAGGCCGCGACGCCGCCGATCCTCCTGGTGCTGCCGCAGATCCGGCCGCTGTTGGCGCGCTATGCGCGGTTATTTGCGCCGGGCTTGCATGTGTTGTCGTATAACGAGGTGCCGGAGAATCGGGAGGTTTCGATTATTGGGACGGTGGGGTAGGTGAATGGGGCCGCGCGCCGGTTTGCGGGCGCCGTTCCGACTTTACGCCCGGGATCGCTGCAATATCTCTCAGCACGAATTGAAAACTCAGAACCCGAGATGGATTGTGCGTCCGACACCCCATTGTTCGCCTTCGAGAGTGCCGATTCCCTGGCACAGTTCACGGTATGGTTGATTCCGTTTGCTGGCGGAGGAATTGTTAGCATACTTGCTGGGCAGTGGGCTGGCTGGAAGCTGCTTGCAGCGCTTGCGCTGATTTGTCTCCTTCTGATCGGTGGTCTTCGTTCATCGATTCAGGTCTTTCCCGATCACGTCGAAGTCGTGCGTAAATGGTTTTTTGTTCCCTACAAAACCTATCGATCATGCTTCATCGAGGATGTTGCTTTTGGCGGCGACTGGGGGCTGGAAGAGGGCGCCATGGGCATTGTGGTACGGATGAGCGGTCAGGAAATACATCTCGGCACTTCAAAGAATATGCGCTACCTTTATGAATCGCTGATACCCTTTGTCAACACGTGGCGCCCACCTGGGCATGGATGAGTCTCGCGCGGCTGGGCCGCCGGTATGGCGTGTTCGACGACGCTGGCCGACGCATTTCTTATTGCATTGCTTGCATTTGCGCTATCCTTGCTGCCTTGACAGCAATACGGTAGCAGAATGACCTTATCCATCGCCGTTGACGAGGCGGTTTCATGTTAGCCGCCATCGAAATTTCGACCGGCTTGCTTGGCTTTTTCCTGGCAATCCCGCTGATCGCGATGACCGGCAGTCGGCCGGCCAATCTATGGTTGGGCCTGTTTATCCTGTCAGTTTCCCTGCTGTCGCTGGCGTTCCCCATGTACAGCCGGTTTCCCGCGCTATTTGGCTTGTTCGACTGGCCGCTGGCCAGCGTCGGACCATTTTTCTATTGCTACGTGCGCAGCGTGACCGGCCTGGGTAATTCACTCCGGCAGCGCTGGCACTTCGTGCCGCTCGCGCTGCTGGTTGTCGCCCTGCTATATGGGCGCTCCCAACTCTCGGGACCGGACTTGTTGGGTTTGCTGCTGCGAGGATCGGTGTTCAGCATGGCGCTGCTGGCCTTTCAGGTGCTGGCGGCCGGCTACGCCCTGGCCGCGTTGTACCGGCTTAGCCAGTATCGGCAACGCTTGCGTGAGCACTATTCCTCGATCGGGCAGCGTGACCTGATCTGGCTGTCCTGGCTCAGCATTATATTTATCGCGTTATTGATCATCTGGATTCCGTCGAATCTGCTCGGTGGTTTCTGGAGCCTGCTGCTGATTCTCGGCCGTTTGATCACGTTGTATCTGGTTGGGTGGTTCGGCTTGCGCCAGACGGCGGTATTCATGTCCCCAATTGGCATAGGCACGGTGGAGGAATCCAGTCCGGCTGTTCCTGCCGGAGAAGACAGGGCCGCGATCATATCGGTGACTCAGTCGGTAGCGTCTGCTGAGGAGTCGCCTTTCGGCGACCCTGTTGACGTCGGCGGGCATAAATATTCCCGATCCGGCATGACGGACGCGGCAAGCCACTTGATTGGCCAGCGTCTGGCGCATTGGGCCGTGCACGAGTGCGGTTATCGCGATCCCGATATCAAATTGTCCGATCTGGCCGGACGCATCGGCACGTCGCCACAACTGCTGTCGCAATATCTCAATGATGTGCTGGGAATGAATTTTTTCGGATACATCAACGGTTTGCGGGTTGCGGAAATCCACAACATGATGCGCGACCCCGGCAATGAGGCACGCACGCTGCTCGACCTGGCGTTCGCGGCTGGCTTCAACAGCAAATCCACGTTCAACGCTTCCTTCAAGAAAATCAGTGGCTTGGCACCGTCCTGCTGGCGCCGCCTGCATGGATGGACGTCCGCGCCGATCGGCCAGGACGTTGCGGCAAGCGCGTCGGGGCAAACTTCCCCCTAGCTGTCTGGCAACAGGCCGTCTTGTCCCGCGCGGCGGCCGATCATCCCGGCCGTGCCCTGTTTTTCATCCCTACGACATACTTCATGAAAAACATCCTCCTTGTTTTAGCGCTGGCCGCCCTGGCTGCCGTCAGCGGCCCTCTGGCGGCGGCTGGCGATGCCGTGATCATCCCACCGATGGTAATGATTAAAGGCGGCGAATTCTTGATGGGCAGTTTTGACAATCCCAAGGACGAGAATTACCCGACCTCCGAACCGGTACATGCGGTCAAGATAAAGTCCTTCCGCTTGTCCAAGTACGAGACCACGGTGAAGCAATTCCGCCAATTCGTCGAGGCGACGGGCTATCAGGCCAAAGGCGACTGCTGGAAACTTGCCGCCAATGAATGGGGCATTGAAGTCGGACAGGTCGCATGGGATTCACCCGTTAATGCACCCACGGATTATCACCCGGTCACGTGCGTCAGCTGGAACGATGCCCATGCATATCTGGAATGGTTGTCCCAGCAAACCGGAAAACATTACCGCCTGCCCAGCGAGGCGGAATGGGAATACGCCTCGCGCGCAGGCGGCAATGCCCGCTATCCGTTTGGCGATGATCCCGCGGCCCTGTGCAAGCATGCCAATGTGTTCGACCGCGGCGGCAAGGCCGCCATCGCGCGACTGACGGGTAAATCCAGGGACGAAGTCAAATGCCATGACGGGGCGGAGTTCACCACGGTCGTGGGCATGTATGCACCCAATGCGTTCGGCTTGCATGACATGCTCGGCAACGTCGGCGAGTATGTCGAAGATTGCCAGCACCTGTCCTATGAAGGCGCGCCCACCGACGGCAGCGCGTGGACAAGCGGGTGCGCGACGTTCCACGGTGGGGCGATGGCGATCCATCGCGGCGGCAGCTACAACAATGGCGCGGTCGGTGCCAGCCCGACCCATCGCGGCCACGCGGGCTTGGACAATCGCAGCAGCCTCGGCGAAGGGTTCCGTATCGCCGAAACGATCGAAGACGCCGCCGCGCAAAAGAGCAGAGCCGGCAAGACCGCGAAGCCAAGTGCATTCGAGGCTGGCCTGGCCAGCGCGCAGCTGGCGGAACGCGCTAGCAGGGAGCGGGCAAAGGGCAGCCCGAAATAGCTTGCTGAGGGCCGCTATCGCGCCGATTCGCTGCCGGCTTGCGAGGTACCTGTCACCGGGGTTTTTTGCGTCGCCGAGCGCTTGCAGGATCGCCATCGGCCCCATCCAGGAACAGGCCCGACGGAATTTGAGAGAGCTCAGCTGCGCGGCTCGAAAAACAACTCATCCGCCGGCAACGGCTGCGACAACAACACCGCCACCTCGGCCATCGTGCGGAACAGCGCGGGCGTCAGTTGCGCCACCTGCCGCCCGGTCGGCTGGTTACCGGCGGCGGCAGGCAGCTCGCGCATCATGCGCGCGCGCCCGATCGTGATGCCGCAGCGGTTGGCCAGCACGGCGATCTGCGGCAGCAGGGTACGCATGTGCTGCATCGCTGCCTGTTGCGCCGCGCCGATGTCCAGCAGCACGCCGCCCGGCGCCGGCTCCATTTGCACCACCACCTTGCCCAGGCCGGGCAGGACCACTTCCAGGCGCAAGGCCACGCGCAATGCCGCCAGCCGGCGACCCTGCCGGCCAGGGGCTTCGTCCTCGTCCGGCGCCAGCGTGACGACGCGCAGCACCAGTTTTTCCGCACCCCAGGCATACACGGCGAACTTCCACGCTTCCGTTTCCGCGACCACCTCCGGCGCCACGCGCCCGCCCTGCAGCACGGCGCCGGCCTGCTCTGAGACGTCGACGGCGGTAGACATCGCCGCCACCCGCTCGTGTTACTCATCCGGCTCATCAGCGTCTGCGCCAGCCAGTCGTGGATGCACGCGGCATTCACATCGGCGCGATTAATGTCGAGTACGAAGCCTACCTCGTCGGGGGAATGTGCCAATATACCCACATTGATGCATCGACATTGTCATGGTTAGTGCCTTGCGACTATCATGGATGAGTAGCAATATTGCGAACGCTCCGATGGGCCGGCTTTAGTCAATCATGTAAGGCGAAAGAAACTCTTGAGTAAATAATTTCGTCTTAGAATTCAATATGAATTCCGATGCATCCCGGTCTGAAACGAAGTACATATAATAGTCATACCCGAAATGGAACTCAATGCCATCGCCAATCAAACGGCACCAGAACTCCTCTCGCAATATAGAAGCAATTAATTTTGGAACTTGTGCGATTGTAAATGATTGCCCTTCGCAAATGTCATTCTCAATTGGTTTGCTGTTCTCGAGCCCCTGAACTTTCAAGCTGCTGGCGCCAAATGAGTTACACAGATATATGGCTAGCGATATATATTCGCCTTCAATAGCTAGATATTCTCTCGTGCGATCATCGTCCTCCTGGTCGATTTCAGAAAAACTCGTCCACTCAGTAGCTGGCGAGCGTAACGTTCCCCCGAAAGTTAAATACCTATATTTCGTGATTCTATAAGAATAATCCATTTCAATCTCCAATTCTATTCAGATCTTCATCGTAGGTTCCCGAGCGCGTGCGCCGGCTGCCCAGGTTTGGAATAGTATCCGCCCCTTTCCACCCGTTCGAAATGTTGTGCCCATCTGCATCAGGCGAGATATACTTTAAAGCGCTTCGCGCCTTTGGATTGGTATATACCGGTTGTCCATGCGACAACTCATTGGTTCTTCTGTACCCAAGGCTGACAGCCTTTGCGGCATGGCCTGTCGGACACTTCTTTCCATAAAACTGTTGATTTCGGGCTGAATTCGCTGCCACCGTGTCGGGATGGTAATCACCACCAATTAGCGCTGGTGTTCCACCGCTGGGCAACAGTCCTAGCGGATCAATCCAACCGGTTGGGCTGGGAGCATACAGATGTATATTCAGGCCACCCTGGAGTCCGATAGGGTCACTGGAGACGAATCTGCCGATATGTGGGTCGTAATACCGATACCGGTTGTAATGCAGCCCCGTCTCATCATCCATATACTGGCCCTGGAACCGGATCGGATTCCGAATTCCTGCCTTGTATGCAGCCTCGCTGATCGCTACCTTCGCTCGCCCCCACGCCCTAGACTGCGCGGACCACGCGACCTTACCCTGATGATCCGTCAATTCTTGGGGTGTACCCAGATGATCGCACTGATAGAATGCGATCTCATCCTTGCCGAAGGGCTCGGCTTCCTGCTCGTACTCACCGTTCCATAGCGGATCGATTGCGATGTCATACTTGCCATCGTTGCCTACCATTAGTGCTTTCACATCTGTGGTAGGGGCAAGTGCAAATATGCGACTCTGCGTAATCTGCACCAGCGGCGTGAAGCTGTTGCGATCGTACACATAATGAACCGTCCGATCGCTCGTGGCATGGCCGTGGTGCATGCTGCTTTCCAACGCCAGCGTGTCTCCATCCCAGCCGTACATGGTCCGGGTCGCATTTCGCATGGTAGCGCCGTCGCTGGCCTGGCTATGCTTGGCGATACGCCGACCCAACGGATCGTAGGCGTAGGTCGTGACGCCGTGCCGCGTGACGGCGCGTGCCATCCGATTGAACGCATCCCACTCGAACGTGTCGCGCTGGCCGTTCTGCAGGCGCTCGATGAGGTTACCTCGTTCATCGTAGCGGTAGCTGGTGCCGGCATATTCCTTGAGCAGGTTATCCAGCACTTTTGGCAGCAGGGTGCGGGTAGCAATGCTCTGGTGCTGCTGCGCAGTGTTGGGCACTTGGATGTTGCTAGCCGGGTCAAAGGCGAAGGTCTCATGGCCCATCGCGCTATTTGCCGCCAGCAGCCGTCCGATCGGATCGTAGCGGTATTCGATATGGCCGCGCCGGGTGTCGTCGATGCTCGTCAGTTGGCCGGAGCGGTCGTAGCGGTAGCGCCGCTGGATCGCCGCTTGCATGCCGACCTGAACGTCCGGACGATACTGGCCGGGGTGGAACTCCACGTTCTTCCGGCCCAGCTGTTGCTCGATCAGGCGCCCGGCCGGGTCATACTTCATCGTTTGCAACAGGCCATTAGCCTGCGTGCGGCTGGTTTCCTGATACAGCGCATCGCGCTCGAAGGACACGATTTCCTGCCCATCGAGCAGCAGGCCGTGCACGTGGCCTGCGCCATACGTCAGCCAATCGATGCGGTGACCGTCGGGGCGGGTCGTGCCGATGCGCTGGTTCAGTTCGTCGTAGCGGTGGTGCCAGACCGCCGTGCGCTTGTCCGGATGGAATGGGCCGTGATAGTGCTGGTGTTCGCGTACCAGATTGCCGGCGGGGTCGTAGAACCATTGCAGCCGGGCGTGTTCGTTTTTCGCGTCGGCCAGTTGGCCGCTGGCGTAGTAGGCGAAGGTTTCGATTTGCTCGGGCTGGCCTGGCGCGGCGGCGCGGCGCTGCATGAGACGGCCCATGGCGTCGAACTCGAGCCGTGTGGTCACGCCGGCTTCCTCGGTTTCCGCCAGCACGCCGGTTCCTTCGTGGTAGCGGTAGTCGGTGGTCTTGCCATCGAAGCCCTGTTCCTGCAGCAGCCGGCCAACGGGGTCGTACTGGAAGCGGTAGACGCTGCCGTTTTCGTTTTCCAGCGTGGACAGCCGGCCCAGTGCGTCCCAGCGGTAGCGCAGGTTGTGGCCCAGTGCATCCGTTCGCTGCGCGATCAGGCCGGCCGCAGTGTAGCGGTAGGCGGTGCGGCGTTGCAGCGCGTCGATGTGCGCCAGCAGCCGGCCTTCGGCGTCGTGGCGCAGTTGCTCTTCGCTGCCGTCAGGGTGGATGACGGCTTCGAGCTGGCCTGGGCGATTGCCGGTTTCTTCGCTGAGTGCCAGCGTCAGCGTTTCGACGCTGACTGGCGTGTAGCGATAGCGCGTGATGTTGCCGGCGGCGTCGAAGCTTTTGATGAGGCGCTTGCGCTCGTCGTATTGCCACTGGGTGCTGTGGCCGGAGCAATCGGTGTAGCTGGCGAGCTGGCCGTCCGGGGTGTAGGCCAGTTTCTTGACGCCACCCTTGGCATCGGTGACTTCGACGGGGCGTCCAGCCTTGTCGTAGGCATATTGCGTTTTGTTGCCGAGCGGGTCGATTTCCTCGACCAGGTGGCCTTGCGCATCGTAGTCGCGCTTCCACGTGCCGCCTTCGGGATCGAGAATGCCTGTGATGCGGTGGTTGGCGTCGTATTCGAAGTGGACCTGGCTGCCGTCGGCACGGGTGTGAGTCAGCAGGTTGCCGTGGTCGTCGTAGCGGAAATGCTCGCTGTTGCCATCGGTGTGGATGTGGCGGATGACGTTTTTCGCATTGTCGCGGTAGAACCATTCTTCCAGCCCGTCCGGGTAGACGGTGCGGTAGGTGTAGCCGGCGATGTCGTAGTAATAGCGCGTCTCATTGCCCAGCGCGTCCGTGACGTAGGTCAGGCGGATGTTCTTGTCCCACTCTAACCGCGTGTCGTGGCTGCCGTCGTCGGCCCACTCGCGGATCGCTTTCGCATTGGCGCCGCTGTCGATGCTGGTGTCGTAGGCCAGGTTGATGCCGCGACCCGTGCGGTCGGTGTAGCGGGTGACGAGGTGGCGGTCGTACTGGTAGTGCCAGGCGGCCGCGTTTTCTTCCTGGGCGTAGATCAGGTCGCCGTGCTCGTTGTAGTCGTAGGCGGACAGTTGGCGCACCAATTGTCCATCCTTGATTTCCCACAGCGAGACGATGTGGCCATTGGCGTCGACCTGGGTGCCGGCATGGGCGACGATAGCGTCGCCTTGCTTGCTGATGATGTCGCTGAGCACCGCCTCGCCATTGGCCACGTGGTCGTAGCGCAGGCCCAGGGCTGCGCCGTCCTTGGCGTGAATGGCGATCAGGCGGAAGTGCTGCTTGCCCATCTCGGCGGTTTTGGCCCGTACGGTGTCGGTCAGCTCGTAGGTTTCACGCCAGGGGCTGGGTGCGCCCGCTGGCAGCGGCTTGCCGAAGTCGAGCGTCAGCAGCGTGATGCTCAAGCGGGTCAGCGTGATCTGCTCGACCGGGTCGTGGTGCTTTTCGCCAACGGCCAGCCAGGGGTAGCGGTGGCTGCGGCCATCGGCGGCGTGATAGAGCAGGGCGGTCGGCTTGCCCTGACCGACGACGTCGATACGCGTGCTGTACGACGTGAGCCAGCGTGCGCCGAGGTTGCCGCGATCGTAGGCGACCAGCTGGCTGCGGTAGGTGCGGCTCCATTCGATCGGCAGCGGGGCATCGAGGACGAAGTCGGTATGTGTAAACGTTTCGGCGCCGGTGGCAAAGCTGATCGACCGTCCCGTTCCACCTTTTGCCGGGCACAGCTTGCAGTTGTTGGCATCGCCCATGGCCGGGCTTTGATGGCTGGCGGCGCCCAGCTCGTGGCCGGGGTTGTCCTTCTTGTGCCGGGCGCCCTTGGTGGATGGCATCAGCACCGCATAGTCCTTCTTGTGCTTGACGACGGCATCGCGCAGGCGCATCAGGATCCACTTGATGCTCATCTGCGCCTGTTCGTCGGCCAGGGCGGCCAGCTTGCCGCGAAACGCCGGCTTGAAGTCGGTCAGGTGCGTGATGATGGCCGTGACGCCCGTGACGGCACTTTCCGGCAGTTGGCGCGCCACCGTGGCGGCGGCGTAGTTCGCGGCCCGCTTGTATTGCCGGTCGATCGCGCCCAGCATGCGGCGCCAGCTGCTTTGCACCTTTGGGTCGTGCAGCTTGCTCTCCGCTTGCGCCGGGGGAGCGACGTCGAACAGCGGTTCCTTGCCGATGCAGCGCTTGAGGATCTTGACCAGGTCGTCGACGATGCCGTCGGCCACCTTGGCGCATTCGTCCAGGATGCCCGACAGCCTGCTCATCGCGCCGTCAATGAAAGTTTCGAGCTCGCCGGCCAGCCGGGCATTGAGGTGCACGACCAGCACCTCGACCACCGTCGCGCCGATATCCTTGGCGCTCATCGCCAGCTTCTGCCGCGCCAAATGCAGGGCAGGGCGCAGGCTCATGCGCGCCGCGCTCGATGCCGGCAGCGGCACCACGCCGATCAGGTTGATGCCCAGGCTGACCCAGGCCAGGAACTCGATTTCCTTCTTGGCGATGAGCTTCTGGATGACGCCGACGATGTCCATGATGGCGTCGATCAAGGCCATGATGTTGCCGATAACCGGCAGGCTGCCCGCCACCGTACTCAGGCGCTCGAGGGTCACGTAGTCGTGGCTGATCTTGCGCAGCCATTTGTCGAAGGCTGCCGCGGCGGCGCCGACGTCTTGCTGGTCAATCGTGTTCAGCGGCGCGACGGCGACCTCGGGCGGGCGCTCGCCAAGTTTATGCGTGGGTTCGGTCATGGAACTGTCAGGCGATGGTTTTATTCAGAGCGTAGGCACGCAACGAAGCTGCGCCGGCCAGGGGAGGCAGCGTTCCACCCGTTACGCGATGCACCCGTCAGATCGGCCTGGTGTTGCTATTTTAGCATGCGCCGTGGATGGGCGGCCGGTGAGATGGCGGTGCCTGGACTGCATCCTAGTCAGTCAGCGGGACGGGTAAGAAAGCGATCGACATCCGATTGGCCAGGATCAAATCGAGCGCGGTTTTAACGGCACAGCTCGAGAACGCGGCGGCCCGTTCGAGGAAAGACAGCCCTATCCGCGCGGCTCGAAAAACAACTCATCCGCCGGCAACGGCTGCGACAACAACACCGCCACCTCGGCCATCGTGCGGAACAGCGCGGGCGTCAGTTGCGCGACCTGCCGCCCGGTCGGCTGGTTGCCGGCGGCGGCAGGCAGCTCGCGCATCATGCGCGCGCGCCCGATCGTGATGCCGCAGCGGTTGGCCAGCACGGCGATCTGCGGCAGCAGGGTACGCATGTGCTGCATCGCTGCCTGTTGCGCCGCGCCGATGTCCAGCAGCACGCCGCCGGGCGCCGGCTCCATTTGCACCACCACCTTGCCCATGTCGGGCAGGAAGACTTCCAGCCGCAATGCCACGCGCGGCACCGCTGGACGGCGCCCGCGCCGATCCGAGGCCTCGTCCTCGTCGGGAGACAGCGTGACGACCCGCAGCACGAGTTTCTCGGCGCCCCAGGCATACACGGCAAACTTCCACGCTTCCGTTTCGGCGACCACCTCCGGCGACACGCGGCCGCCCTGCAGTACGGCACCGGCCTGCTCGGACCGGAACAGCCCGGACGGCAGGCGCCGCCCTTCGGTCTGCTGTTGCAAGGCGGCGCGCTGCTCGGCGTAGTTGCGCACCATGACTTGCCATGACGCGGCCAGCACCGACGTATCCGGCGTCTGCCAGACCAGCTGGCGCGATGCGAACAGCTGATTCGGCTGCATGGCGCCGGTATCGGCCAGCAGGCTGTCCAGCGCCGCCTTGCCGGCCAGCGCGGCTGGGGCGGCGCTGGCGAGCAGCTGGCCGTCCATCGCCTCCAGCACGGCACCGACCGCGGCCGGCAAGCCCGGCTCGAGCGCGAACGGCGCGGCCGGGCCGGTGGCGGCGGGCTGGGGCAGGCCGGGCCGCGGCTGCTGGCCGGTCGGCTCGCGCGACGTGCGTTCGGTGATGGTCGGCGCGGTGGGCGCCAGTCGGTTTATTGCCATGAAGACAGCTTACCATGCATGGATAAAAAAAAGCCAACCGCGCTGGCGGTTGGCTCTGCGTCAGGCGGACCCGGTCGCGGGTCCGGCCGTCAGGATTACTGCAGCAGCGACAGGACCAGCGAGGACTGGCTGTTGGACTGCTTCAGCATCGCGGTGCCGGCTTGCAGCAGCATCTGGTTCGACGTCATGTTGGCCGATTCCGTCGCGAAGTCCACGTCCATGATGCGGCCGGATGCGTTCTTCGTGTTGGTCGAGATGCTCGACAGGTTGTTGTAGACGTGGTCCAGGCGGTTCGAGATCGCACCCAGCTTCGAGCGCATCGTGCCGACGGAGTCGATGGCGTCCGACAGGGTCTTGATCGTCGCGTTGGCGTTGGTCGCGCCGGTGGCAGCGTCGGCACCGGAGATTTCCGTACCGGCCGCGGTCGCGGCGACACCGGTGGCGCCGTCGTACTGCGTGGCGGCCAGCTTGATCTTCGAGTGCACGGCGGTCATCTCGGTCGAGAAGTCGGCCGTCATCTTTTCGTCCTTGTCGGAACCGATCTGGAACGTGATCGTCGTCGACAGCTTACCGGTCGTGTCCGTCAGCAGGTTGGTGCCGCCGAACTTGGTGTTGGTCATGATGTTGCCCAGTTCGTTCGACAGGGAGTCGAATTCGGCTTGCATCGCGGCCTGGTCGTCCTTGGTCGAGGAACCGTCGGCGGCTTGCGTGGCCAGGTCCTTCATGCGGTTCAGGATGTTGGTGGTCTCGTCCAGCGCGCCTTCGGCGGTCTGCATCAGCGAGATCGAGTTCTGGGTGTTGCGCATTGCCACTTGCATGCCGCTCGTCTGGGTCTTCAGGCGGGTGGCGATCTGCAGGCCAGCAGCGTCGTCCATTGCGGAGTTGATACGGTAGCCGGTCGACAGGCGGGTCATCGACGTCGACAGGGTGCTCTGGGTCTTGGTCAGCGAGTTCTGCGCGGACAGGGCGGCGTTGTTGGTGTGAAGGCTCAGCATGTTAGTTACTCCGGTTTTAAGGGGTTCGATTTAGAGCAGCTTTCTGCGCTCTCATGAGTACAAGACGACCGCCTCGAACCGGACATTAAGTGCCATGCGGAAATTTTTTCGACTTTTTTTGTGTATGAAAAAACGGCGCCGGGGCAAGGCACCGGCGCCGTTGTCATTTTGCTACCCGAACAATGCTTACATATTCGGGTAGTTTGGCCCGCCCCCGCCTTCCGGCGTGACCCAGACGATGTTCTGGGTCGGGTCCTTGATGTCGCAGGTCTTGCAGTGCACGCAGTTCTGCGCGTTGATCTGCAGGCGCTCGGCGCCGTCGTCGTTCTTGACGAACTCGTACACGCCGGCCGGGCAGTAACGCTGTTCCGGGCCGGCGTACTTGGCCAGGTTGACGTCCACCGGCACCGACGGGTTCTTCAACGTCAGGTGCACCGGCTGGTCTTCCGCGTGGTTCGTGTTGGAGATGAACACGGAAGAGAGCTTGTCGAACGTCAGCTTGCCGTCCGGCTTCGGATAGACGATCGGCTTGTAGTTCGCCGCCGGCTTCAGGCAAGCGTGGTCCGGCTCGCTGTGGTGCAAGGTCCAGGGCGCCTTGCCGCGGAAGACGATCTGGTCGATACCGGTCATGATCGAACCGTAGATCAGGCCCTTGTTCAGGTACTGCTTGACGTTGCGCGCCACGTGCAGTTCCTCGTGCAGCCAGGACTGCTCGAAGGCGACCGGGTAGGCCGTCAGCTCGTCGAACTGGCGGTTTTCGCCCAGCGCGGCCACCAGCGCCTCGGCGGCCAGCATGCCGGACTTGATGGCGGCGTGGCTGCCCTTGATGCGGCTCATGTTGAGGAAGCCGGCGTCGCAGCCGATCAGCGCGCCGCCCGGGAACACCAGCTTCGGCAGCGACTGCAGGCCACCGGCCGTGATGGCGCGGGCGCCATAGGAAATGCGCTTGCCGCCTTCGAAGAACTTGCGGATTTCCGGGTGCGTCTTGTAGCGCTGGAATTCCTCGTACGGCGACAGGTAGGGGTTCTGGTAGTTCAGGCCGACCACGTAGCCGACCACCACCTGGTTGTTTTCCATGTGGTACAGGAACGAGCCGCCGTAGGTGTCGTGCGCCAGCGGCCAGCCGGACGTGTGGATGACGAGGCCTGGCTGGTGCTTGGCCGGGTCGATCTCCCACAGTTCCTTGATGCCGATGCCGTAGGCCTGCGGGTCCTTGCCCTTGTTCAGGTCGTATTTGGCCATCAGCTGCTTGCCCAGGTGCCCGCGCGAGCCTTCGGCGAACAGCGTGTACTTGCCGTGCAGTTCCATGCCCAGCTGGAAGTCGGGGCCCGGCTCACCGTCGCGCTTGACGCCCATATTGCCGGTCGCCACGCCCTTGACGGAGCCGTCCTCGTTGTACAGGATCTCGGCGGCGGGGAAGCCGGGGAAGATTTCCACGCCCAGGCTTTCCGCCTGCTGGCCCAGCCAGCGCACGACGTTACCCAGCGAGATCACGTAGTTGCCATGGTTCTCCAGGCATTTCGGGATCATGAAGTTCGGCGTCTTGTACGCCTTCGTTTCGGTCAGGAACAGCACGCGGTCTTCCGTGACGGCGGTGTTCAGCGGCGCGCCCAGCTCCTTCCAGTTCGGAATCAGCTCGGTCAGCGCGCGCGGGTCCATGACGGCGCCGGACAGGATGTGGGCGCCCAGCTCGCCGCCTTTCTCCAGTACGACAACGGAAATCTCCTGGCCCTTCTCCTGGGCCAGTTGCTTGATGCGAATGGCTGCCGACAGGCCGGCCGGGCCACCGCCGACGATCACGACGTCATACTCCATCGCTTCGCGCGGGCCGTACTGTTCAACGAGATTTGTCATATGAATTGTAGTTTTAGAGGTGAAACGGAAAAATTAGCACGAGTGTGCTTCTTTTCCCGCGCAAATGCAACGGCATTGTATTAGATGTTCCCGTCTAATACTGCTGATTGTGTAAGATATCGGACACTGCGCACGCGCCCCCAGGATGCGTGCCGTGACAACGAACAACAAGGAGCAGTCGTGGGCATCGAAGTCAATTTTGAAGGCAAGATCGCGCTGGTCACGGGCGCGTCGTCGGGATTGGGCGCGCGTTTCGCCAAGGTCCTGGCCAGCGCGGGCGCGCAGGTGGTGCTGGCCTCGCGCCGCACCGAGCGGCTGAAGGAACTGCGCGCCGAGATCGAGGCGGATGGCGGCGCCGCCCACGTGGTGGCGCTGGACGTGACGGACTACGCCAGCATCAAGTCCGCCATTGCCCATGCCGAGACGGAGGCGGGTCCCATCGACATCCTCGTCAACAACTCGGGCGTCTCGACCACCCAGCGGCTGGTGGACGTCACGCCGGAAGACTACAGCTTCATCATGGACACCAACCTGCGCGGCGCCTTCTTCGTGGCGCAGGAAGCGGCCAAGCGCATGATCGCGCGCGCCAAGGGCGACCCGAAGAAGCAGCACCGCATCATCAACATCGCCTCCGTCGCCGGGCTGCGCGTGCTGCCGCAGATCGGCGTCTACTGCATGAGCAAGGCCGGCATCATCCACATGACGAAGGCGATGGCGGTGGAGTGGGGCAAATACGGCATCAACACCAACGCGATCTGCCCGGGCTACATCTCGACGGAGATCAACGAGGACTATTTCGCCAGCGAGCAGGGCCGCCGCCTGATCGACATGCTGCCGCGCAAGCGCCCCGGCAAGCCGGAAGACCTGGACGGCCTGATGCTGCTCCTGGCCGGCGACGAGGCGCATTTCATCAATGGCGCCGTCATCTCGGCGGATGATGGCATGACGGCGCAGTGAGTATCGTCGCCTACTATGTCGAGGTCGACGCGGCCCAGCTGGCCGCGCTGCGCGCCAAGCCGCCGCTGGTTTGGCACATGCGCGAGGATCCCCGTTTCGCGGGTGCGGCCATGATGGACGTCGACCAGGACTGGCAGGTGCTGTCCTGGCTCGCTTCGCCCACGAAGCGCAGCGAAACCTGCCACCATGCCGCCGCGACGGCCGGCGGGCAGGATGCCGAGCAGGTGCTACGCGTCGTCGCCAGGCTGGGCTGCCGGCCGCCACCGCCAGGCGACGACCTGTTGCTGGACGCGATCGAAGGACGCGGCGAGGAGCGTGACCACGACCCGGCGCTCAATTTCGGCCTGGGCGGCGCCCGGGTGTTTCCGCCCAAGGCAGTGCGCCGCATCGCCGTCACGTTCTCGCAGTTCCCATGGTCCGCGTTTCGTGGCGCCTTCGACCGCGAGACCATGGCGCGCATGCACGTGGGCGGCATGGACTGGCGGCAGGAAGAGGACAGCGTGCGCGACGAGTTCCTGGTCCCGTCCTTCGTGCGCTTGAGCGAGTTTTACCAGCATGCGGCGCAGGCGGGGCATGACGTGGTGGTATTTCACCTGTAACAATCGTACCCTTCGCCGCGGTTTGCGCCCATCAGCAGAGGGCTGGGGTCAGACCCGCCGGGTCTGACCCCGGTCTTCGGTCCCGGGGTGGCAACGCGTACGCGACTTGCCAACCGGCGGGGTTTCAATGCAGCCCCGATTTCGCCGCATTGCGGCTAGCGGCACGGTCAGCGCTGCTGGCCCCGATACCAGCTGTCCGCCGGTTCGGACTCCGTCGCCGATTCCGCATCGCCGCGCTGCTCCGCGACGCCGTACGCCCGCGCCGCCGGCAGCGTCACCTCCAGCGCCGTGCCCTGGCCCGGGCCGCTGGCCATGCGCAGGGTGGCGCCGATGGCGGCGGCCCGTTCGCGCATGCCGACCAGGCCCCAGTGGCCGGGCCGGCCGCCGGCCTGCGCCACGGCGGCGTCGAGGCCGCAGCCGTCGTCGTGCACGCGCAAGGTGAAGGCGGCACTGCCATAGTCCACTTCCAGCACGATGCGCTCGGCCTGGGCATAACGGCCGGCGTTGCACAGCGCCTCGCGCGCGATCGCCTGCAATTCCTCGCTGACCTGCGGCCGCAGCGGCTGGCGCAGCCCGGTCACCGTCATCTCGAACGCCTGCGCCGCCGGTTCGGCCAGGCCGGCGGCGAACTCGCGCAGCGCCTCGGCCAGGTCGGGCGGCGGCGCGCTGGCGCGCAGGTCCATGATCTGGTCGCGGCCTTCGACCAGCAGGCGGTCGGCGCGGTCCAGCGCCAGGTCGAGCCGCTCGCGCTCGCGCGTGCCCGCGGGCAACTGGCGCACGTGGGCGTGGAACGACATGATCAGGCCCTGCACCGCCTGCAGCAGCGTGTCGTGCAGCGAGCGGGCGATGCGCGAGCGCTCGGCCAGCCGTTCGTGCATGCGCTCCTGCATGCGCTCGGCCAGGCGCCGCGTCACGTGACGCATGCGCAGCGTGTACGCGGCGAACAGCAGCGCCGCGCCGCCCAGCGTCAGCAGCACGACGAACCACGGCGTCTGCACAAAGGTCGGCGGGATCTGCACGTCCAGTGTCGCGCCAGCCTCGTTCCACAGGCCGTCCTCGTTGGCCGCCGTGACGCGGAAGCGGTAGGTGCCGGGCGCCAGGTTGGTATAGAACGCCTCGCGCCGGCCGACTGCCTCCTGCCAGCCATGGTCGACGCCTTCCAGCCGGTAGCGCAGCCGTACCCGCTCCGGCATCGCCAGCGACAGGGCCGTGAAGCCGATCTGCAGGGTGTCGCTGCCTTGCGGCAGCGTGACGGCGCCGCCGGCGACGGGGTAGTGGCGGTCGCCAGCCGTCAGCGCGCGGATCAGCACCGGCGGCGGCAGCGGGTTGCGCGGGATGCGCGCCGGGTCCAGCAGCGCGATGGCGCTGCCGGTCGCGAACCACAGCTGGCCGTCCGGCGCCTGCACCAGCGACGGCAACGGCCGCAGTTGCGAAGCGTGGCCGCGCAGGCCGTCCAGGGCGCCGAAGCGCTCGAACGCGACCGCTTGTGCCGGATCGCGCAGCCAGCCGGCCAGCGCGGCGGCGCCGATGCGGTAGATGCCATCGGCGCCATGCAGCCACAGGTCGCCGCCGGGCAGCCGGACGATGCCCGACACGCCGCGGAACGTCTCGCCGCCACTGCCATGCAGCGCGAGGAAACGGCCGTCGCGGTACAGCGCGGTGCCGGCCTCGCCGCCGGCCCACATCGTGCCGCCATCCGGCGTCAGCGCCAGCACCGTGCCCAGTTGCAGGCCCTGGCGCGCGTCCAGCCGCCGCACGCGCTCGTCGCGGCCGACCAGGCTGACCTGGTTGCGGGCATGGCCCATCCACACCGTGCCGTCGGCGGCGCGCGCCATCGTCAGCGCCAGGGCGGCCGGGAAACCAGCCAGGCCGCCGTCACGGGTCCATGTGCCGTCCTTCAGGCGGAACAGGCCGCCGCCGGAGAACGACGCCCACAGGGCGCCGTCGTCGGCCTGCAGCAGCGCCTGCGGATCGAGGCCGCGCAGGCCCGCGGGCGAGGCCACCGTCTGCCATGTGCCGTCGGCCATGCGCCGGTGCAGCGACTGGTCGTCACCGATCCAGTAGGTGCCGTCCGGCGCACGGTGCGCCGCCGCGAAACCGCTGCGCAGGACAGGCTTGCCGGTGCCGTCGGCCGTGTAGCTTGCCACGTGACCGGCGTAGTCGCCGATCCAGACGCTGCCGTCCGGCCCGGCGATCATGCCGGGATGGTCGAAGTGCCGTGGCGTCGCCAGCGCGCGCAGGCGGTTCGGCCGCAGCCGGTCCAGGCCGGCCGAGGTGCCGATCCAGATGCTGCCCTCGCGGTCCTGGAAGAAGGTCTGGGGCAGGGCCCCGGACAGGCCGGATTGCAAGGTCAGCCGCTGCGCCGCCGGCGCGCCCGCGCGCTCGACCGCGTCCGGATGCAGCAGCCACATCTGGCCGGCACGGTCGAAATGCATGCCGCTGGCCGTGTACTCCGGCCGCGGCGCCTGCGCCGGTGCGCTCGTGTGCAGCCGGTAGTAGCGGCTCTGGTCGTCGCTGGCCCAGATGGCGCCGTCCGGCCCTTCGGCCATCGCCATCAGCGTGGTGCGCGGCCAGGCCTGGGTGAAGCGCGCCGCGCCTGGCGGCCGGAAGAAGGCGCCGCCCAGGGCCGCGACCCATTGGGTACCGTCGCGCGCGAACAGGATCTGGAACATGCGCCGTGCCGGCAGGCCGACGCTTTCTCCCTGCGGCTCGAAGCGGCTGGCGCCCGGCCGCAGGGCCGCAACGCCGTCGCGCGCCGCCACCCAGACGGTGCCGTCCGGCGCTTCGGCGATATGGAACACGGCGCCGCCCGGCAGGCCATCGGCTTCCATATAGGTGCGGGCGCCGTCCGGCCGCAAGGCCGTCACGCCGCCGAGCCGGTAGCCCACCCACAGCGCGCCATCGCGCGCCGCCAGCAGGCCCAGGACGTTGGACGAATACAGCCGATGGCCATGCACGCTGTCGCTGCGTTCGAAGCGCACGCCGTCGTAGCGGTACAGGCCCGTGGCGGTGGCGATCCACAGCCAGCCGTCGGGGCCCTGGGCGAACTTCAGCACGTCCACTGGCGCGCCCTGCAGGCTGCCCCATGCCGTGTGCGTGTAGTCGGCCGGCACCGGGCCGGGCGCGGCGCGGGCCGGCAGCAGGGCGGCCAGCAGCCAGAGCAGGGCGACCGCGTGGCGCAGGGAAGGGAGGTGGGTCACGGGCAGGGTAGATGATTACTAAGTGTCAATGCCACTATAGCTTATCGTCGCGTTGCGGTCACGGGGTGCTGGTCGGCCATCAGCTCGACGATCCAGTCGATGAAGGCGCGCAGCCGGCGGCTGACATGGCGCGTGGCCGGATACGCGACATGCATCGGCATGGGATCGACCTGCCAGTCGGCGAACAGCGGCAGCAGCGCGCCGCCGGCGGCGGGCGCGCGCGCCATGTAATCGGGCAGCCACAGCACGCCGAGGCCGGCCAGGCCGGCCGCCAGGTAGGCATTGCCGTCGTCGGTGCGCACCACGTGGCGGCCGCGCACCCAGGCCTGTTCGGCGCCGCGCCGCATGGCGTATGGCGCGTGGCCGTCCGGCGTGGACCAGCGGTAGGCGACGATGCGGTGGCGCCGGTCGGCCAGCTCCTCCGGATGGACCGGCACGCCCGCTCGCGCCAGGTAGGCCGGGGCCGCGTACACGCCCAGGCGCAGGTCGGCCACGTGGCGTGCCTTCAGCGCGTTGTCCGTGACGGCGCCGCCGCGCACGATGCAGTCGACGCCGTCGGCGATCGGGTCCACCTTGCGGTCGCTCGCGCCCAGTTCCAGCTCGATGTCCGGGTAGCGCGCGTGGAAGGCTGGCAGTGCCGGCATCAGCACCAGTGTCGCCAGCGGGCTGGGAACGTCCACGCGCAAGCTGCCGCGCGGCGCCGTGGCGGCGCCCGGCAGCCCGGTTTCGATGGCTTCCAGCTCGGCCAGCAGCGGCACCAGCTGCGCGTAGTAGGCGGCGCCGTCGGGCGTGACGTTGACCTTGCGCGTGGTGCGGTTGAGCAGCTGCACGCGCAGGCGCGCCTCCAGCTGCTGCACCAGCTGGGTGACGGTGGTGCGGCTCAGGTGCAGCGCGGCGGCGGCCTTGGTGAAGCTGCCCGTCTCGACGACGCGCACGAAGGCCTGCATGGCGTGGAACCGGTCCATTCGATCTCCTGTTTGTTTGGATTATACAAACAGTGTTGACGGGTATTGGCCGTTTATCGGTCGGGCGGCACCGGCTACAGTTCGGCCATTCCAAACAAAGAGGAGTGATGCCATGACGCGAGACGTCGTTTTTCCAGCGGGCCGCCAGGCCCTGTATGAGCGTAACCGCTATTCGCCGGCCGTGCGCGCCGGCGGCCTGCTGTTCGTTTCCGGCCAGGTCGGCAGCCGCGAGGACGGCTCGCCCGAGCCGGAGCTGGACGCGCAGGTGCGGCGCGCCTTCGCCAACCTGAACGACATCCTGGCGGCGGCCGGCTGCTCGTTCGCCGACGTGGTGGACGTGACCGTGTTCATCGTCGACCCGCCGGCACGCTTCGAGCGCATCTGGGCCGTCGCGCAGGAGTTCTGGGGCGAGGCGCCGCATCCGACCGTGACGGCCGTCGGCGTCACGTGGCTGTATGGCTTCGACTTCGAGATCAAGGTGGTGGCGCAACTGCCGCGCTGACGAGGAAACACCGGTGGGGGCGCATCGTTTGTTACATCGACGCCGCCTTCATCTGCTCCCGCACCACCTTGTGCACGAACCCCAGCTTCGCCAGCACGGGCGGGCTGAGGGTGAACGGATACGCATCCGGCATGCCGATGCTGCGACTCAGGCTGTTCAGCACATAGGTCAGCGCGAACCAGTCGTGCAGCGTGGCGTCGAACGCGTCCGTCTTCGCCGGCGGCACGGCGATCGCCAGCGCCGGCTCGTTCGGCTTGCGCGGGGTCAGCGACACGCCGCAGGCATGGGCCGTCTCCAGCGTGTCCATCATGTGCAGGTAGTGCGCCCAGGTCTCGGCCCAGTCTTCCCACGGGTGCGCGCTGGCATAGCTGCTGACGAAGCGCTGTTCCCAGTCGGCCGGCGGCCCTTCCTTGTAGTGCCGTTGCAGGCTGGCGCCGTAATCGGCGCGCTCGTCGCCGAACAAGGCGCGGCACTCGTCGATCCAGGGCGTGCCCACCACCAGCCGGTCGAAGTAGTAGTGGCCACTCTCATGTCGGAAGTGTCCCAGCAGGGTACGGTAGCGCTCGTGCATCTGCTCGCGCGTGCGCTCGCGCTCGGCCGGGTCGGCCTCGGCGATGTTGAGCGTGATGACGCCATTGGCGTGGCCCGTCATCACGGGCTGCTCGGCCACGCCGTCCTCCAGGAACTGGAAGGCCAGGCCAGCCTCGGGGTCGTCGTGCTTGGAAGGTGGCGTCAGGTGCAAGGTGGCCAGCGAGAACAGCAGGCGGCGCTTGGCCGCCTCCAGCCGCGCCCACAGGATGCGGTTCTTCTCGGACGCCAGGGCAGGGATGACGACGGTCAGCTGGCACGACTGGCACAGCGCGTGCGGGTCGTCCGCCGGCAGCATCCAGTTGCAGACGTCGTGCTGGACCCAGTTGGCGCAGCGCTTGTACAGCCGGCCGGCATCGCGCGGATGCAGGCTGCGCCAGCGCTCCGCCTCGGCCGGTTCGAAGCTGCTGATGCAGCGCAGCGCGGGCTGGTAGCCGAGCATGCTGCCACAGTGGAAGCAGACGGTGTTTTCAAAGAAGACCTGGTGGCCGCACTTGTCGCAATGGAACGTGATCATGGGAGTTTGCCGGGATCTGGATTGTTAGTATTTGATTAATCTAACAGCAAACCCGGCGCCGTTCCGTGCCGTCGCGCCTATCGTGCGCGGGCAAGCTAGCGCGTCACGCCCATCAGCTTGTGGACCAGCTCGCTGGACGTGGCGGCGCCGAACTTGCGCATCAGCTTGGCCCGGTGCATCTCCACCGTGCGCGGCGACAGGTCGGTCTCGCGCGCGATCATCTTGCTGGTCTTGCCCTCCACGAGGAAGGCGGCGATCTCGCGCTCGCGCGGGGTCAGCTCGGCCGACACGGGGCGCTTCTCGCTGACGTCCTCGAACGTCCATACGCCAGCGCCCAGCGGGTCCTGCGGGTCGAGCGCGCGGCCCGTCACGTGGCACCAGAACAGTTCGCCGCTGGCGCGGCGCATGATGCGCTCGTCCGAGTAGCGCCCGCGCGCGTTCATGATGGGGATGATGCGGTGGCCCGTGCGCAGGAACTCGTCCATCGTGGGATACAGGCGCAGGAACGATTCGCCGTCCAGCGCGCCGTGCGGGTAGCCGAACATCGACGTCAGCGCGTCGTTGCTGGACTGGATGACGCGGTTGACGGAGATGCACATGCCCACGGGCGCGAACTTGAAGATGGTTTCGTAGTCGATTTCGTAGGGGGCGTTCATCGTTGCGGCGTCATCCGTATTGTCGTCGATAACCTCGAGTTGCAGGTATTTCTACGGTATTGTACTTTCCAGTTGTGTCATCTATTCTGGTACGCCATCTGTGCGACAGAGCGGGACCTTGCGTGCGCGCGCGCGTGCACCGGGGGAGCTTATCAAAAAATAGAGGGGTCACCAATGAACAAAATCTATCCCGACGCGAACGCGGCGCTGGCCGGCATCGTCCAGGACGGCCAGACGATCGCCGTCGGCGGCTTCGGCCTGTGCGGCATTCCCGAAGCGCTGATCGCGGCGCTGCGCGATTCCGGCGTCAAGGGCCTGACGGCCATCTCCAATAACGCGGGCGTGGACGGCTTCGGCCTGGGCCAGCTGCTGGAAACGCGCCAGATCAGGAAGATGATCGCCTCCTACGTGGGCGAGAACAAGGAATTCGCGCGCCAATACCTGGCCGGCGAACTGGAACTGGAATTCACGCCGCAAGGCACGCTGGCCGAGAAGCTGCGCGCCGGCGGTGCCGGCATCCCCGCCTTCTTCACCAAGACCGGCGTCGGCACGATCGTCGCCGAAGGCAAGGAAATCCGTGAATTCGACGGCGAGCAGTACGTGATGGAACGCAGCCTGGTGGCCGATGTGGCGCTGGTAAAAGCCTGGAAGGCCGACAAGGCCGGCAACCTGGTCTACCGCAAGACGGCACGCAACTTCAACCCGAACGTGGCCGCCGCCGGCAAGATCACCGTCGTCGAGGTCGAGCAGCTGGTGGAAGTGGGCGAGATCGATCCGGACGAAGTCCATACGCCGGGCATCTTCGTGCACCGCATCGTGCTGAACGCCCACCCGGAAAAACGCATCGAACAGCGCACCGTGCGTTCGAACTGAGGAGACAGACATGGCATGGACTCGTGATCAAATGGCCGCGCGCGCGGCCCGGGAGCTGCAGGACGGCTTCTACGTCAACCTCGGCATCGGCCTGCCCACGCTGGTGGCCAACTACGTGCCGAACGATATCGAAGTGTTCCTGCAGTCCGAAAACGGCCTGCTGGGCATCGGCCCGTTCCCCACCGACGACGAGGTGGACGCCGACCTGATCAACGCCGGCAAGCAGACCGTGACGGCCCTGCCGGGCGCGGCCTACTTCAGCTCGGCCGACTCGTTCGGCATGATCCGCGGCGGCAAGATCAACCTGGCAATCCTCGGCGCGATGCAGGTATCCGAACAGGGCGACCTGGCCAACTGGATGATTCCGGGCAAGATGGTCAAGGGCATGGGCGGTGCGATGGACCTGGTGGCCGGCGTCAAGAAGGTCGTCGTGCTGATGGAGCACGTGGCGACCGCCAAGGACGGCACCACGTCGCACAAGATCCTGCCGAAGTGCGACCTGCCGCTGACGGGCGTTGGCGTGGTGGACCTGATCATCACCGACCTGGGCGTGATGGAAGTGACGGACCGGGGCCTGAAGGTGCTGGAACTGGCGCCCGAGGTGACGCGGGAACAGATCGCCGCCGCGACGGGTGTCGCGCTGGACTTTTCGGCCGTCTGAGCCACGCTCACCTGACGGAAGGCACGCCGCGGCGTGCCTTTTTTTTACTTCGCAGAACAAGGAGAAACCGATGTCCAGTAGCCAGTCCATGCCCCGTGCCGCGCTCAGCGCCCGCTGGTTTGCCTTCTATGTGGTGTCCGTCGGGGCGGCGCTGCTGCTGGTGCCGAACCTGCTGCTGGCGCTGTTCGGTATGGCGCCCACCAGCGAGATCTGGATCCGCGTCGTCGGCCTGGTTGCCTTCAACCTCGGCGTCTACGCGTGGATCAGTGCGCATCACCGGCGCTTCCTGCAGGCCTCCGTCTACACCCGCGCGCTGGTGTTTATCGTACTGGCCGGCTTTGTGCTTGCAGGCATGGCCGAGCCGATGCTGGCATTGTTCGGCGTGGTCGATTTGTGCGGCGCCATCTGGACCTGGCTGGCGCTGCGGGTCGACGACCAGGCGCGGGGCGCGCTGGCCGTTGGCGTCGCAGCGGCCGCCCGGCCATGAAAAAGCCCCGCGCGGTGGCGGGGCCAGTCAGCGGATGGGGCAGGGATCAGCGGCTGGCGGCACGCAATGCGACCGGCTCGCCGTGCGCCACCTCTTCCAGCGGCTCGTGCGGTGCGGACGGGTTGGCCAGCTCGCGCTGCATGGTAGCCATGTCCAGCTCGCCTTCCCACTTCGACACGACGATGGCGGCGACGCCGTTGCCGACGAAGTTGGTCAGCGCGCGGCATTCGCTCATGAAGCGGTCGATACCCAGGATCAGGGCCATGCCGGCCACTGGAATGGTCGGCACGACGGCCAGGGTGGCGGCCAGGGTGATGAAGCCGGCGCCGGTGATGCCGGAGGCGCCTTTCGAGGTCAGCATCGCCACGCCCAAGATGGTCAGCTCCTGCGTCAAGGTCAGGTCCGTGTTGGTGGCCTGGGCCACGAACAGGGCGGCCATCGTCATGTAGATATTGGTGCCGTCCAGGTTGAACGAGTAGCCGGTCGGCACGACCAGGCCGACGACGGGCTTGGAGGCGCCCAGGCGCTGCAGCTTCGTCATCAGGGAGGGCAGTGCGCTTTCCGACGAGCTGGTGCCCAGCACGATCAGCAGTTCCTCCTTGATGTAGGCGATGAAGCGCACGATGGAGAAGCCGGTGAAGCGGGCGATGGCGCCCAGCACGATGAAGACGAACAGCGCGCAGGTCAGGTAGAACGAACCCATCAGCTTGGCCAGCGGCAGCAGCGAGTCGATGCCGTATTTGCCGATGGTGAAGGCCATCGCGCCGAAAGCGCCGATCGGGGCGGCCTTCATGATGATGTTGACCATGCCGAAGATGGCGGCGCCGGCTTCGTCGATCAGCTTGGCGACCGGACGACCTTTCTCGCCCAGCAGCGACAGCGCGAAGCCGAACAGCACGGAGATCAAGAGCACCTGCAGGATGTCGCCCTTGGCGAAGGCGTCGACGACGGTGTTCGGGATGATGTTCATCACGAAGTCGACGGTGGACTGGTGCGACGCCTTTTCCGTGTACTGGGCGATGGCCTTGGTGTCCAGCGTGGCGGGATCGGCATTGAAGCCCGCGCCCGGCTTGACGAGGTTGGCGACGAACAGGCCGATCACCAGGGCGAAGGTGGAGACCACTTCGAAGTACAGCAGCGCCTTGCCGCCGACGCGGCCGATCTTTTTCACGTCCTGCATGCCGGCGATGCCGGTGACGACGGTACAGAAGATCACCGGCGCGATGATCATCTTGATCAGCTTGATGAAGCCATCGCCCAGCGGCTTCATCGCGACGGCGTCCGTGGGCAGGTAGATGCCCAGCAGCACGCCAACGGCGATGGCGAACAGCACCTGTACGTACAGGACTTTGTAGAACGGTTTTTTCATGATGGTCTCCAGCTCCCCGGTGTCGCATGGTTTTCAATGCAACCATCATGCCGAACCATCTCAGATATCACCATTGTGATTATCCGCATTGTGGTTTGCCCTATCAGGGGTATCCACATTGGGGTTTTTACGTAATGCCGCCGCAGGCGTGTCAGGCTTGGGGTCTGTCCCCGCAGGGGACTGACCCCGGTTTTCATCGCGCAGGAAACGCAACGTGACCGAATAAAACCGGGGTCAGTCCCTGTGCAGGGACAGACCCCAAGCCTGTACGCGGCAGCGGAGGCACGGGTTCAGCCGAGCAGCGGATAGCCAAGCCGCCGCGCCTCGTCCTCGAGTTGCGCAATACGGCCATACGCCGCGTCGTCACGGTACTCGAACCCGAGAATGCGCAGCGGCGCGAGAGTCGCCAGCAGCGCCGGGCCGGGCGCCAGCAGGGCGGCACGCAGCCGTTCGACCGAGGCCGCCGGCACGTCCGCCCCCGCCACCAGCGGCAACCCGGGCGCGGCCGCCGAATAGCCCAGCACGGCCAGCCCGGCGACGTCGGCCGGCCGCTCCTCGCACAGGTAAGCCCACGTGACGCAGTCGATGGCGGCGATGTCGGCGGCGCCCGCCCGCACCATCGCCACGCTGGTGGCATGGCTGCCCGACCACTGCACGGCCGCGAAAAAACGGCCGTCGCGCGCCAGCGGCGCCACGGCATGGCGCAGCAGGTTCATGCCGCTGTTCGAGTGCTCGTCGTTGACGGCGGCGACGCGTCCGCGCGCGTCGGCCAGCGTGGCGATGGCGCCGTCCGCGCGCACCACCAGCGCGCTGCGGTAGTTGCTGCCTGCATCGCTGCCGTCGCAGCCCGGCACGTCGTAGCAGGGCGTGGCCAGCAAGGTGACGTCGTCGCGCAAGGCCGTCACGTAGGGGTAGCCACAGGTCTGGCTGAGCAGCAGTCCGGGCCGCTTCCAGAAGCCGGGCAGCGGCACGTCGCGTACCAGGGTGGCGTCGTGATCGAGGTCGGCCTGCCGCAGCAGGGCCGCGGCAAATGCCTCGTAGCCGTCGCGCAGCCGCGGCGACACGTTGTACATGGGCAGGGCGACCGTCCAGCTCATGCCGCCGCCTGCGGCAGGTGCGGGTGGACCGGCGCATCGACCGGGCTGAAGCCGTGCCGGCGCATCAGCTCCCCATAGCCGGCCACGTGGAAGCCGCCGCTGCGCGCCAGGTAGTCGGCCCGGCGCGCGCGATACACGCGCGGCAGCAGGTACCAAGGGAGCGACGGCAGGTCGTGGTGCACCAGGTGCAGGTTATTGTTCAGGAACAGCAGCCGCGCCACGAAGCCCGCCTCGTTCAGCACGATGCGCTGCTTGTGGTGGGCGGCCGGGCGATGCTCGTAGTAGGAGCGGATCATGGCCAGCGACTGGGCCGGGTAGGCGATCGCCAGCAGGTAGTACAGCGGGGCGATGCCGCGCCAGGCGTCGAGCCACCACAACATCGCCGCCAGCATGGCGAAGTGGCGCAGCCACATGCCGCGCAGCGGGGCCTGCGCCACGCCGCTCCAGGTGGCGCAGATGGCAATGGCGGGCCCGACCAGCAGGCGGCCCCAGAACGTCTTGTTGAACCAGTACAGCGCGCGCAGCGGCCGTGTCATCCGGGCCCAGTCGCGCGGCGACAGGTAGCAGCTCTCCGTGTCCAGCGTCGGCACGGTCAGGTGCGCATCGTCGTGGTGGCGCAGGTGGCTGTCGCGGTACAGCGTGTAGGGATACCAGACCGCCAGCGGCGCCGCGCCGAACAGGCGGTTCAGCCAGGCCTTGCGGGTGGGGTGGCCATGGATCAGCTCATGCTGCAGCGACATGTACCAGGCACACCACCAGACCATCAGCACGGTGGCCAGCGGCGTGCCCAGCTCGCGCCAGAAGGCGACGGTGGCCCACCAGCCGCCATGGATGACGACGATCAGCAGCCAGGTCGGCCACTCGCCCCGCCACAGCCGCCGCCCCCGCTCGGCCGCCACCTGGGCGCGCTGGGCGTCATCCAGGTATTCCGAGCGGTGGGGGGCGGCGGGCGTCATGGCATCAGAAGCGCGCGCTCACGCGCAGGCCCACGGTGCGCGGCCGCACCAGGTAGACCAGGTTGCCCGGCTGGATCGCGATGCCGTTCGGGACCACGTCGCTGACCTTGGCGCCGTTGGTCAGGTTGGTGCCGAACAGGCCAATCTCGTAGCCGCGCGTGCGGTAGGTGACGGTGGCGTTGAGCGTGTTCGAGGACGGGATGCGCGCATAGCTGCCCTGGCTGGCGGCGAAGTTGGTGTAGGCCTCGCCGCGGTAGGCGTAGCTGGCGAACAGGCCCACTTCGTCGCCGGCGGCCACCGGAATCGTGTAGCTGGCCGTGGCGCTGGCCGAGAAGCGCGGCGCATACGGCACGCGGCTGCCGGCCGGGATGTTCTGGGCCGGGATGCCGGTGACGACGGTGTCGGTGGCGCTGGCGTGGTTGTACGAAGCGTTCAGGCCGACCGAGGCCTGGCGCGTCAGCTTGAACGCGCTTTCCAGCTCCACGCCCTTGCTGCGGATCTTGCCGGCGTTCTGCGTGAAATAGTAGGTGCAGGGCAGGCGGTTGAACACCTGCACGTGGTCCCAGTCGATCAGGTAGGCGTTGGCATTGACGGTCAGGCGCCGGCCCAGCAGCGTGTTCTTCGACCCGGCCTCGAAGTTCCACAGGCTGTCCGGGGCGAACGTGGTGGGCGCCTGCACGCCGCAGAAGTTGAACGGCACCGGCTGGTTGTTGCCGCCGTAGCGGAAGCCCTTGCCGGCCGAGGCGTACAGCGTGTGATCCTGGTCGATGCGCCAGGCGGCCGCGAAGCGCGGATTGGCGCCGCGCGAGGTGGCGCTGCTGGTGCTGACTTCCGGCTGCCCGGTCGGCACGGCCGGCGTGGCGGTGACGAGGTTGCCGAACAGGCCCGTGAACTTCAGGTCGAAGTCCTGCGTGCCGCGGAACAGGCGCAGGCCCGCCGTCAGGTCGAGCCGGTCCCACACGGTGTACGTGGCCTCGGCGAACAGCGCCAGCTGGCGCGAGTTGGTGTTCTGGTAGCCGGAGAAGTAGTTGTCCGCACTGAACGCCTGGTCGTTGACCTGCGAGTCGTAGCCGGGGAAGTTGCGGGTGGCCGCGTAGCGCGCGTCGAAGCCGGCGGTGGGCTGGTCCTGGCGCGTGTCGCGGCGGCCCTGCTCGTAGAACGCGCCAGCCGTCCACTTCAACGGCCCGGCGCCCTTCGATTGCAGGCGCAGCTCCTGGGCGAAGTCCTCGATGGCGTTGCCGATGCGGTAGGCCGACTGCATCAGCGGCGGCTGGCCGCCGAAGATGAAGGCGGTTGCCGGATACTGGGCCGACGTCACGTACCAGGTCTTGCGGTGCAGGTAGGAGGTGGACGAGACCAGGGTGGCCGTACCCAGCTCCTGGTTCAAGGTCAGGTTGTACAGCTGCAGCTGGTCGTTGCTGGCCTGCGGCAGCAGCGCGAACGTGGTGTAGGGCGCCAGGTCGGCGTAGGCGTCGTTGATGCCGCCCTTGATGTTGGAAGCGGTGATGCTGGCATCCACCAGCAGGTCGCGGTTGGCGCGCAGGCGGGCGGCCACGCGGCCCTGGTTGGTGGAGGTGTCGTTGGTGGTCGCGCCACGAGTTGTCCCCTCATTGGCATTGCGGATGTAGCCGGAGTCCTTGCCGGTGTAGCCGGTCAGGCGCAGCGCCAGCACGTCGTCCTTGACCGGCAGGTTGACCATGCCGCGCAGGTTGTGGTTGGTGCCGCCGAAGCCGGAGGTCTGCGAGCCCACCGCCTCGACGGAGCCGAACAGGTCGTTGAACTCCGGCTTGCGCGTGATCTGGCGCACCGCGCCCGCCATCGCGCCGGCACCGAACAGCGTCCCTTGCGGCCCTTGCAGCACCTCGACGCGCTCCAGGTCCAGCACCTTCAGGTCCGGGTTGGCCGACTTCAGGGTGACGGGCATCTCGTCGATGTAGACCGCCACCAGCGAGGCATCCTGCACCTCGGACGGCACGATGCCGCGTACCACCAGGCCGCGCATGGTGACGTTGTTGACGCCGGCCCCTTGCTGCTGCACCGTCATGGCCGGAACGACAGCGGCGAGGTCGGCCAGGTTGCCCAGGCCGTAGCGGGTCAGGCTGTCGGGCTTGATGACGCTGATCGCGGCCGGCACGTGCTGCACGTCCACCGCGCCGGTGCGGGTGGCCGTGACCTCGACCCGTTCGATGATGTCGGCGCTGGCCGGGGCAGGGGCGGGCACGGCGTCGGCGCCATGCGCCATGGTGGCGATGGCCGACATTACGGCAAAGGTGAGCTGGTGAAGCGGCTGCTGGTGCATCGGTTGTCCTTGTTCTTGTGGGGTAGGCGCGGCCCGCACGTTCCCTGGCAAAAGTATAGGGACGCGCCGGCGCGGGGGGAACGAAGTTTACTGTGCTTGGATATGCGGCGTCCGCACGATAGTCCGGCGCCGCGGGGAGCGGCGCGCCGTGCGGCGCAACAGGGGAGGCACGCCTTGCGGCGCGCCGGCAAGTGATTACTGCGCGACCCAGCCGCCGTCGACGTTCCAGGCGGCGCCACGCACCTGGGCGGCGGCGTCGCTGCACAGGAACACGGCCAGGCCGCCCAGCTGCTCGGGCGTGACGAAGTCGCCGGACGGCTGCTTGTCGGCCAGCAGCGCGTGCTTGGCCTGCTCGTTGGACAGGCCGTCCTTGGCGGCGCGGTCGTCTACCTGTTTCTGCACCAGGGGCGTCAGCACGAAGCCGGGGCAGATCGCGTTGACGGTGACGCCGGTGGTGGCGGTCTCCAGCGCCGTTACCTTGGTCAGGCCCACCAGGCCATGCTTGGCCGCCACGTAGGCCGATTTGCCGCTCGACCCGACCAGGCCATGGGCCGAGGCCAGGTTGATGATGCGGCCCCAGTTCTTCGCCTTCATGGCGGGCAGCGCCAGGCGCGTGGTGTGGAAGGCCGAGGTCAGGTTGATGGCGATGATGGCGTCCCATTTCTCGACGGGGAACTCGTCCACGTTGGCCACATGCTGGATGCCGGCGTTGTTGACGAGGATGTCCACGCCGCCGAACTGCTCGGTGGCGAAGGCCATCATGGCCTCGATCTCGGCCGGCTTGCTCATGTCGGCGTTGTGATGCACGGTGCGTACGCCGTAGCGGCGTGCCGTCTCTTCCTGCAGCGTGGTAATGGCCTGGGCCTCGCCGAAGCCGTTGAAGACGATGTCCGCGCCCTGGGCCGCCAGCGCGTGCGCGATGCCCAGGCCGATGCCGGAGGTGGAGCCGGTCACGAGGGCGATCTTGCCGGCCAGTGCGCCGGAGTTGGCGCCTGGGACTGCGTTGCTTGCAGTGCTGCTCATGGTTGTCCTTTACTGAGTGAAAATGCCCGGTTTGGTCCTGCCGGATGCGCTGCGCTACACTTCCCGGGGATTTTATCCGCAGCGCACGGTAAAATGTAGCGCAAAAACCAATACTCGGCAGGAGGAGGACGCATGAGCGACCCGGTAACAACGAAGTCTGTGCAGTGCATCTCGCCGGCCGGTCTGCACCGGATGGCATACAAGGAATGGGGCGACCCGGCCAATCCGGACGTGCTGGTGTGCGTGCATGGCGTGACCCGCGTGGCGGACGATTTCGACGACCTGGCGCGCGCCCTGTCCGACCGCTACCGCGTGGTCTGCCCGGACGTGGTGGGGCGCGGCCGCTCCGGCCGGCTGCGCAATCCGGAACTGTACGTGGTGCCGCAATACGTCAGCGACATGGTCACCTTGCTGGCGCGCGTGCTGGCCAATGGCGAGCGGCAGCAGGTGCACTGGCTGGGCACGTCGATGGGCGGCCTGATCGGCATGGGCCTGGCCTCGCTGCCGGACAGCCCGATCGACCGCCTGGTGCTGAACGATATCGGCCCCGTGCTCGACCCGGCCGCGCTGCACCGCATCGGCGACTACATCGGCCAGGACCTGCGTTTCCCCACCTTCGAGGCGGGCGCCCAGTTCGTGCGCGAGGTGTCGCAGCCGTTCGGCCCGCACACGGAAGCACAATGGGACAAGATGGCGCGCGACGTGCTGCGCCAGGACGCCAACGGCGAATGGGTGCGTCACTACGACATGGGGTTGGCGCTGCCGTTCCGCGCCGCCACGCCCGAATCGGTGGCCGCCGACGGCCAGCGGCTGTGGGCTGCCTACGATGCGATCCGCTGCCCCACCCTGGTGGTGCGCGGCGCGCTGTCCGACCTGCTGTCGCACGCGACGGCCGAGGAAATGACGCGGCGCGGGCCGCGTGCGCAGCTGGTCGAGATCCCCGGCGTCGGCCATGCGCCGATGCTGATCCAGCCCGAGCAGATCGCCGTGATCCGCGAATTTTTGTTGAACCAGTAGAGAGAAAGAAGAACTGAATGGAAATCAAACGACTGCACGTTGGCAAGCGCCTGTCCGAAGTGGCGATCCACAACAACACCGTCTACCTGGCCGGCCAGATCGCCGAGGACACCACGGCCGATATCGCGGGCCAGACGCGCGAAGTGCTGGGCCACGTCGACCGCCTGCTGGCGGAAGCGGGCAGCGACAAGAGCTGCATCCTGTCCACCCAGATCTATATCAGCGACATGGCGCTGTTCCCGGCGATGAACGAGGAGTGGGACGCCTGGGTCGCGCAAGGCCACACGCCGCCGCGCGCCACCGTCGAGGCCAAGCTGGCCAACCCGGCCTGCCTGGTCGAGATCGTGGTCGTCGCCGCCCAGCGCTGACGACACGCCCGCGCATGGCATAGCACATTCCCCGCCGCCGGTGGCGGGGCGCGGGCCCGGGAAGGACGTCGCACCGACGATTACGCCGGCATTGTTATGGTTTAAGGTTGCATTATGGTTTCCATCGCGGCGCTGAACAGCGCAACGTCCGATCAGCTGGTCCAGGGCTTGTCCCATGAAGACGGCGTGCGCGTGCTGGCGGCGCTCGATTTCGCCAGCGACGCCTACGCCGGCAAGACCGCCACGAGCGGCCAGAACGCGTTCGATTTCGCCGTCGGCGTGGCCACCACGCTGGCATTGCTGCGTACCGACGCGGCCACCCGCATCGCCGGCCTGATGTTCGAGCTGTGCCTGCTCGAACCGGCCCAGGCGATCGCCATCGAGCCGAAATTCGGCAAGGAAGTGTCCGACCTGGTGACCGGCGTGCACCAGCTGATCCGGCTGCGTGAGCTGACCCAGGCCACGCCGGCCGCGGCGCGCGGCAAGAACGCCGCGCAGCAGGCGGTGGCGCAGATGGAGACGCTGCGCAAGATGCTGCTGGCGATGGCCTCCGACATGCGCGTGGTGCTGGTGCGCCTGGCCTCCTGCTGCAGCACGCTGCGCTATTTCGCGGACGCGAAACTGTTCAACGAGATGACGCGCGCCTACGGCCGCGAGACCCTGGACCTGTACGCGCCGCTGGCCAACCGCCTCGGCATCTGGCAGATCAAGTGGGAGCTGGAGGACCTGTCGTTCCGCTTCATCGAGCCGGAGAACTACAAGCGCATCGCCAAGATGCTGGAAGAAAAGCGCATGATGCGCGAAAGCTTCGTCGAGCAGTCGATCGAGCGGCTGCAGACGGAGCTGGCCAACGCCGGCATCAAGGCCGAGGTGTTCGGCCGGCCCAAGCACATCTACAGCATCTGGAACAAGATGCGCGGCAAGGAGCTCGACTTCACGGAGCTGTACGACGTGCGCGCCTTCCGCGTCATCGTGGCGGACGTGAAGACCTGCTACACCGTGCTGGGCGTGGTGCACAACATCTGGACGCCGATTCCGAAGGAATTCGACGACTACATCTCGCGCCCGAAGCCGAACGGCTACCAGTCGCTGCACACGGTGGTGACGGCGGACGACGGCCGCCCGCTGGAGGTGCAGATCCGCACCCAGGAGATGCACAGCTTCGCCGAGTACGGCGTGGCGGCGCACTGGCGCTACAAGGAGGAGGGCGGCTCCAATTTCCAGGGCCAGAAGTACGACGAGAAGATCGCCTGGCTGCGCCAGCTGCTGGCCTGGAAGACCGATGTGGCCGATGCCGTCGTCGGCCAGGAGGAGCTGCAGCGCGAGTGGGTGGAAAAGCTCAAGTCGGCCGCGCTGGACGACCGTATTTTCGTGCTGACGCCGCAGGCGCGCGTGCTGGAGCTGCCGGTAGGCGCCACGCCGATCGACTTTGCCTATCACCTGCACAGCGACGTCGGCCACCGCTGCCGCGGCGCGCGGGTGGACGGCATCATGGTGCCCTTGAACACGCCGTTGAAGAGCGGTCAGACCTGCGAGATCATCACCGCCAAGGGCGCGCCGGGATCGGCCGGGCCGTCGCGCGACTGGCTCAGCCCCGGCTACGCCGTCAGCAACCGCACCCGCGCCAAGGTGCGCGCGTGGTTCCATGCGATCGACATGCAGGAGACCCTGTCGCACGGCCGCGCGCTGGTCGAGAAGTCGCTGCAGCGCGAGGGCAAGACGGCCGTCAACCTGGAAGCGCTGGCGCAGAAGCTGGGCTTCGGCAAGGTGGACGACCTGTTCCTCTCGGTCGGCAAGGAGGAGTTCAGCCTGCGCCACGTCGAGCAGGCGCTGCACGACCCGGCCGAGGCGCCGCCGCCGGAGGATGCGGTGGTGCTCAACAAGAGCCGCGCCTCGTCGACCGAGCAGGGCGCCAAGTCGGGCGTGCTGGTGGTCGGCACGGAAGGGCTGATGACGCAGCTGGCGCGCTGCTGCAAGCCGGCGCCGCCCGACCCCATCGTCGGCTTCGTCACGCGCGGCAAGGGCGTGTCGATCCATCGCCTCTCCTGCAAGAATTTCGCCGAGATGCGGGCCAAGGCGCCGGAGCGCGTCATCGTCACCGAATGGGGCAACACGCGCGGCGACACCGTCTATCCGGTCGACCTGTTCGTGCTGGCGGGCGACCGCCAGGGCCTGCTGCGCGACATCTCCGAGATCTTCTCGCGCGAGAAGATCAACGTCATCGGCGTCAATACGCAGAGTGCCAAAGGCCAGGCGCGCATGACCTTCACCGCCGAGATCGGGGCCACGGCCCAGTTGCAGAAGGCGCTGGCGGCCATTTCCGAGGTGACGGGGGTGCTCGAAGCCCGACGGGCCTGACTGCTATCTGCTGGCGCATCAGGCTTAGGGTCTGTCCCTTCGGGACTGACCCTGGTTTTTTTCGCGCCGTTTGGGTATCGATGAAAACCGGGGTCAGTCCCTGTGCAGGGACAGACCCCAAGCTCGTCTGTTCGTAGATGGCAGAAAAACCACACCGCGACAAACGGTGACAATCCGTGACAATCTCCCGGCGCCACCAGGGCTACGCTGTGGCAAGCCATAGCCCGGGAGGTCGCCATGAGTGCCGTACCGCAGCCATCGAAGCCACCGTTCGACCCGAACCACCCGTTCCAGCCGCTCCAGCCGCTCCCGCCCGAACCCGCCATGCCGGCGCCGCAGGCGCCGCCGGCCGCGCTGGGCAATGGCCGGCTCGACGCTGACCAGGTGCTGCGCGCGGAACGGGAACAGGTCGACCGCTGGCGCGACCGCATCGGCGTCGCGCATGACGCGCCGCTGGCCGCGCTGGCGTTTTCGGGCGGCGGCATCCGCAGCGCCACCTTCGGCCTGGGCGTGCTGGAGGCGCTGCGCGACCTGGGACTGCTGCGCCGCTTCGATTACTGGTCCTCGGTCTCGGGCGGCGGCTACATCATGGCCTGGCTGCGTGCCCATTGCCATCGCGACGGCAGCGGATGGCTGGAGCCGGAGCGGGCCGGCCAGTGGCGCCAGTCGATCGCCCACCTGAGCAAGTTCTCCAACTACCTGTCGCCCAAGGTCGGCCTGTTCAGTGCCGACACCTGGACCATGCTGACCACCTGGATGCGCAATGCCGCGCTGGTGCAGCTGACGATCATCTGCGGCATCGTCCTGCTCCTCCTGGTGCCGCAGCTGGCGATGCGCTGGTTCGCCATCTGGCCCGAGTACCAACTGGTGCGGGGCGGCACCATTGGCCTGTTCGTCGGCGCCGTCGTGCTGCTGGCCGCCAACCAGCTGCGCCAGCGGCGCGACCAGGGCGGCAGCGCCCAGGCGTCGCCGCTGCAGCGCGAGTGGCGCTTCCACCCGGCGCACTGGGGCCGCTGGGCCGGCGTCAGCGCGATGCTGCTGGCGGTCTGCGCGGCGCTGTGGCGCGTGACCGGCTTCAATCCGTTCGAGACGGCGCCGGTCAGCGCCTGGGCCGTGCCGATCGCGGCGCTCCTGATGCTGGGCGCGCTGTGCGCACTGCCGGCGCTGGCGCGCTGCAACGTGTTCCAGAGCGAGTGCGACTGGCCCGACTTCGGCCAGGTCGCCGTGCAGCGCTGGATCGTCGTGCCGATGCTGCTGACGAGCGTCGAGCTGTCGGCCGTGCTGGCGCACCTGGCGCGCAGGCTGCCGGCCGACGTCAGTTACGGCTACCTGCTGGCGCACCAGCCCAGCGCCTGGCCGTTCCAGCTGGCGCTGGCCTTCACCGCGCTGGTGCTGCTGGCCTGTTGCTCGCTGCGCTGCTGGCGCGGCGTGACCGGCCGGCACAAGGTGCCGCGCGTGCTGTTCAACGCGGTGCTGATCGCGCTGTCGTCCGCCGTCTGCATGCTGGCGCTGCACGCGATGTTTTGCGGCATCCTGTGGCTGATGCACTGGGCCCGGCTCGGGCCCGATGCGGTGTCATGGCATGCGTTCATCTGGGGGCCGACGCTGATCCTGTCCGCCTTCGCGTCGGCCGTGACGCTCATGATCGGCCTGGTGGGCAAGGCCTCGCTGGAAGGCATGCGCGAATGGTGGAGCCGGCTGGCCGCGTGGCTGTGGATCTATGCCACGGTGTGGAACGTGCTGACGTTGTCGGCGCTGTACGGACCGATGCTGGTGCTGTGGCTGGCCAGCCTGGAGCACTGGCAGGCGCTGGCGCCGGTGGCGGGCTGGGTCGGCACCACGGTGGCGGGCCTGCTGGCGGCCAATTCGTCCGCGTCCGGCGGCGACGACACGATCCGCTCGAAGCGCAGGACCTTGCCGATGATCGCCCTCGACGCGCTGACGAAGATCGCGCCGCCGCTGTTCATCGTCGGCCTGCTGATCGGCGTGGCCGCCGTGCTGTACGTGGTGCTGACCTACGCCGCGGTACCGGATGCGGCCATCGCCGTCGACTTCGACCGCTGCACCGGCGCGGCCTGCTGGGACGCTTACTGGGCGCAGCGCTGGGCGCCGTCGGCAGCGATGATCGGCGCAGTCATGCTGGGTGTGGCGCTCGTGGGCCTGCTGCTGGCCTGGCGCGTCGATATCAACGAATTCAGCCTGCATGCGTTCTACCGCAGCCGGCTGTCGCGCTGCTACCTGGGCGCGTCGCACCGCGCCCGCAAGCCGCAGAATTTCACCCAGTTCGACGAGAAGGACGACATCGCGCTGTGCGCGCTGCAGCCGCGCGCCGGGGCGGACGCGCCGCCGGCCCTGCCGCTGCACCTGATCAACTGCACGGTCAACCTGGGCGGCTCGGGCGACCTGTCGCTGCACACGCGCCACGGGGCGTCGTTCACGATCGGGCCGCTGGCGCTGGGTAGCGACTATGGTGAGTCCCCGCTCGACAAGATCGGCTACCGCCGGCACCAGCCCTGCGACGACATGGGGGCGGGCGAGCTGACCCTGGCCGAGGCGATCTCGGTGTCCGGCGCGGCGGCCAGTCCGAACCAGGGCTTCCATTCTTCGCCGGCGGTGGCGTTCATGATGACGCTCTTTAACGTGCGGCTGGGGCGCTGGTTCGCCAACCCGCGCTTCCCGCGCCAGCGTACCTCGCCTGCGCTCAGCACCGGCTGCCTGCTGATGGAACTGTTCGCGTCCGCCAGCGAGCGCTCGCGCTACCTGATGATTTCGGACGGCGGCCATTTCGACAACCTGGGCGTCTACGAACTGGTGCGGCGGCGCTGCGCCCTGATCGTGGCGGTGGACGCGGAATGCGATCCGGCGTTGCACTGCGGCGCGCTGGGCACCCTGATCCGGCTGTGCAAGGTGGACTTCAACGCCGATATCGACATCGACGTGACGGCGCTGGCGCCGGACGAGAAGACCCGCCTCAGTCAATGCAGTTGCGTGGTGGGCCGCATCGTCTACCGCGATGCCGATGGCGTCGCCGAAGGGGAGGGCACGCTGGTGTACCTGAAGGCGACGCTGCCGCCCACGGTGGGCGACGCCTCGCTGCGCCAGTACCACGCCGAGCATCCGGCCTTCCCGCACGAGTCGACCGGGGACCAGTTCTATGGCGAGGACCAGTTCGAGAGCTATCGGCGGCTGGGGCGGCATATTGCGACCGAGGCGCTGGGGCCGGGCATGCAGGCGGATTTGGCTGAGCGGTTGCGGCAGGTGCGGGGGGATTTTGTGGCAGGTTGAGGGCCTCCAGCAGGCTCTCCTGGCGGCGAACGGATGGGTGAGGAGTGAGTCGGCTGTCAGTAGGGCAATGACCGAGCCTCCTAAGCTAGTGATCGAACGCCTCGCACATGTCGATAGATGAGTAATTCAACGCTTAGAGGTCATATCACTCGGCAGCGCCGCAGGGCTCATCATATTGAGGCCTGAGCAGGACTTTCCGACTAGGCCTCCGGATAGCCCGTACGTACAGACCGACGCCGACTGTTCCATGCGTTTTGCGGCAACGCAAGGAGTGAGCGAGCACCAAGGCCACCAGCGATTAAGTGTGCATTATTTTGGATGTTTAGCGTTCTTTGACCGTTCTCGGAAGTTATAAGCAGCGACCGAGGCTACGCTTTCGATAGAATCCTCAGTTAGGGCCCTTAAAAGATCGAGAGGGGTTTTTTGATTGGCGGCAATAGCTCTTCTTACGGTCTCGTCTGGGTCTCTTGCCAATAGCGGAAACAGGTCTAGTGTCAGGCGCCGCTTTTGTGCAATCAACGAACGGACAATAGGATCGTCACAAGAAGCGAGAATCCGCATGATCTCGTCTGGGATAGTTCGATTTTGCGCTACGTCGATTCGCCTTCCAGGATATGTATCAATAATCTGGGTCCACGTTTCTATTGTCGCATTGTCTGACATTGTTCTATTAATGGCTTCCGCATCTTGGCTGGAGCATAACTTGATAAATTCCTCTGTAGAGCTAATCACGGTTTCGAATCCTTACATTTTAGTGATTTCAAGTCGACCGTTTTCCCGGCCTCGCCTTTATGTTTTCCCATTCGGTCACCGAAGTCATCCAAGTCAAACGTATGATGAAGCGCATAGCCTTTTTGTTCAAATTGCTTGAATGCACTACCTCCGTGCCCTGTCTGGTCAACTGAATACCAAACCCCATCTTTTGGGTCTCGGAAATATTTTGCGTGGCCGACACCCGGAATATGTCCTTCACATATTTTGTCGTATCTGTTTAGCTCCCATTTGCGACAACCATCATTACACCGCTGATCAATGTTTGGCTTGCCTGTTCTAGGTTTGCGACCCGGGCCGCCCCCTTTTCCTGCGGTAAGCCCAAGTGGATCTACCCAAGCGGTTGGATTCGGCACGTATGAGTACAGGTTTTCCCCTCCGCGTAATCCCAACGGATCTTGCGTGAGAAATCTTGCGCTGTCAGGATCGTAGTATCGATACCTGCTGTAGCGAAGTCCCGTCTCTACATCCTCATATTGACCCTGAAAACGTATCGGATTTCGCATCCCGGACTTGCGTGCGGCGTCGCTGGTTGCTTCCTTTGCCGGCCCCCACGCTAGATACTGCGCCGACCACGCGACTCTGCCTTCATGGTTCGTAAGTTCCTGCGGTGTACCTAACTGATCGCATTGATAGAAGCAGATCTCATCCTTGCCAAATGGCTCGGCTTCCTGGTCATACTCACCGTTCCATAGCGGATCAAGTGCAATGTCGTATTTTCCGGCATTGCGCGCCATCAGTGCCTTCACATCGGTGGCGCGCGCCAGTTGCAGCGCCTGGCGTCGCGTCGCCTGCAGCAGCGGCACGAAGCTGTTGCGCTCGTACGCATAGTGCACGGTTCGTTCGGTGGGTGTGTGGCCGTGGTGCACGCTGCTTTCCAAGGCCAGCGTGTCGCCATCCCAGCCGTACATGGTCCGAGTCGTGTTTCGTAGGGTAGTGCTGTCGCTTGCCTGGCTGTGCTTGGCGATGCGCCGCCCCAGCGGGTCGTAGGCGAAGGTCGTGACACCATATCGGGTGTTCGCGCGCGTCATCCGGCTGAACGCATCCCATTCGAATGTATCCCGCTGGCCATTTTGAATGCGCTCGATGAGGTTACCGCGTCCATCGTATCGCTAGCTGGTGCCGGCGTATTCCTTGAGTAGGTTGTCCAGCACTTTTGGCAGTGGGACGCGAGTGGCAATGCTCTGGTGCTGCTGCCCAGTGTTGGGCACCTGGATATTGCCAGCCGGGTCGAACGCAAAGGTTTCATGGCCCATCGCGCTGTTTGCTGCGAGTAGCCGGCCGATCGGATCGTAGCGGTATTCGATATGCCCGCGCCGGGTGTCATCGATACTCGTCAGTTGGCCGGAGCGGTCGTAGCGGTAGCTCCGCTGGATGGCCGCCTGCATGCCGACTTGCGCATCGGGACGATATGGGTCAGGGCGGAACTCCATGTTCTTCCGGCCCAGCTGCTGTTCGATCAGCCGGCCGGCCGGGTCGTACTTCATCGTTTGCAGCAAGCCGTTGGCCTGGATACGGGCGGTTTCCTGGTACAGCGCGTCGCGCTCGAACGACACGACTTCTTGCCCGTCGAGCAGCAGTCCGTGCACGTGGCCGGCGCCGTAGGTCAGCCAGTCGATGCGCTGGCCGTCCGGGCGGGTCGTCCCGATACGCTGGTTCAGCTCGTCGTAGCGGTGGTGCCAGACCGCCGTGCGCTTGTCGGGGTGGAATGGGCCGTGGTAATGCTGGTGTTCGCGTACCAAGTTGCCGGCGGGGTCGTAGAACCATTGCAGCCGGGCGTGTTCGTTCCTTGCGTCGGCCAGTTGGCCGCTGGCGTAGTAGGCGAAAGTTTCAATCTGCTCCGGCTGGCCTAGGGCTGCTGCGCGGCGTTGCATGAGCCGGCCCATGGCATCGAACTCGAGCCGCGTGGCGACGCCAGCTTCGACCGTTTCCGCCAGCACGCCGGTCCCTTCATGGTAGCGGTAGTCGGTGGTCTTGCCATCGAAGCCCTGCTCCTGCAGCAGGCGGCCCACCGGGTCGTACTGGAAGCGGTAGACGCTGCCGTTTTCGTTTTCCAGCGCGGACAACCGGCCCAGCGCGTCCCAGCGGTAGCGCAGGCTGTGGCCCAGCGCGTCGGTACGCTGCGCGATTTGGCCGGCCGCCGTGTAGCGGTAGGCGGTGGTGCGATTCAGGGCATCAATGTGCGCCAGTAGCCGGCCTTCGGCGTCGTGGCGCAACTGCTCCTCGGTGCCGTCGGGATGGATCACCGCTTCGAGCTGGCCTGGGTAATTGCCGGTTTCTTCGCTGAGCGCCAAGGTCAGCGTTTCGGCGTTGACTGGCGTGTAGCGGTAGCGGGTGATATTGCCGGCGGCGTCGAAGCTTTTGATGAGGCGCTTGCGCTCGTCGTATTGCCACTGGGTGCTGTGGCCGGAACAGTCGGTGTAGCTGGCAAGCTGGCCGTCGGGCGTGTAGGCGAGCTTCTTGACACCGCCCTTGGCATCAGTGACTTCGACGGGGCGCCCGGCCTTGTCGTACGCATGTTGCGTCTTGTTGCCGAGCGGGTCGATTTCCTCGACCAGGTGGCCTTGCGCATCGTAGTCGCGCTTCCAGGTGCCGCCTTCGGGATCGAGGATGCCGGTGATGCGGTGGTTGGCATCGTATTCGAAGTGCACCTGAGTGCCGTCAGCGCGTGTGTGCGTGAGCAGGTTGCCATGGTCGTCGTAACGGAAATGCTCGCTGTTGCCGTCGGTGTGGATGTGGCGGATGACGTTTTTCGCGCTGTCGCGGTAGAACCATTCTTCCAGTCCGTCCGGGTAGATGGTGCGGTAGGTGTAGCCTGCGATGTCGTAGTAGTAGCGCGTTTCCTGGCCCAGCGCGTCGGTGACGTAGGTCAGGCGGATGTTCTTGTCCCACTCAAGCCGGGTGTCGTGGCTGCCGTCGTCCGCCCATTCGCGGATTGCCTTGGCATTGGCGCCGCTGTCGATGCTGGTGTCGTAGGCGAGGTTCATGCCGCGACCGGTACGGTCGGTGTAGCGCGTGACGAGGTGGCGGTCGTACTGGTAGTGCCAGGCGGCCGCGTTTTCTTCCTGGGCGTAAATCAGGTCGCCGTGTTCGTCGTAATCGTAGGCGGACAGTTGGCGCACCAGTTGGCCGTCTTTGATTTCCCACAGTGCGACGATGTGACCCTTGTCGTCGACCTGCGTGCCGGCATGGGCGACGATGGTGTCGCCTTGCTTGCTGATGATGTCGCTCAGTACCGCCTCGCCATTGGTCACGTGGTCGTAGCGCAGGCCCAGGGCGGCACCGTCCTTGGCGTGAATCGAGATCAGGCGGAAGTGCTGCTTGCCTATCTCGGTCACTTTGGCGCGCACCGTGTCGGTCAGCTCATAGCTTTCGCGCCACGGGCTGGATGCGCCTTCGGGCAACGGCTTGCCGAAGTCGAGCGTGAGCAAGGTCATGTTCAAGCGGGTCAGCGTGATCTGCTCGACCGGATCGTGGTGCGTTTCGCCGATCGCCAGCCATGGGTAGCGGTGGCTGCGGCCGTCGGCGGCGTGGTAGAGCAGGCCGGTCGGCTTGCCTTGGCCGACGACGTCGATGCGGATGCTGTACGGCGTCAGCCAGCGCGCGCCCAGGTTGCCGCTGTCGTAGGCGACCAGCTGGCTGCGGTAGGTGCGGCTCCATTCGATCGGCAGTGGCGCATCCAGCACGAAGTCCGTGTGCGCAAAGGTCTCGGCACCGGTGGCAAAGCTGATCGAGTGCGTAGTGGCGGCCTTGGCCGGGCACAGCTTGCATTGATTGGCATCGCCCGTGGCCGGGTGTTGCTTGTTGACGACCTCCAGCTCGTGGCCGGGATTGTCCTTCTTGTGTTGCGCACCCTTGGCGGATGGCATCAGCACCGCATGGCGCTTCTTGTGCTTGACCACGCCTTCGCGCAGGCGCAGCAGGATCCACTTGATGCTCATCTGCGCCTTCTCGTCGGCCAGCGCGGTCAGCTGGGCGCGGAACGCGGGTTTGAACTTGGTCAGGTGCGTGATGATGACCGTCACGCCAGCGACAGCGCTTTCCGGCAGTTGGCGCGCCGCCGTGGCTGCGGCATAGTTTGCGGCCTTCTTGTAGTGCCGGTCCAGCGCACCCAGCATGCGGCGCCAGCTGCTTTGCACCTTGTGGTCGTGCAGCTTGTCTTCCACCTCCGCCGGCGAGGCGATCTCGAACAGCGGCTCCTTGCCGATGCAGCGGTTGAGGATCTTGATCAGGTCGTCGGCAATGCCGTCGGCCATCTTGGCGCAGTCATCCAGGATGCCGGACAGCCTGGCCATCGCACCCTCGATAAAGGTGTCGAGCTCGCCGGCCAGCTTCGCGTTCAGGTTTACTGCCAGCACCTCGACCAGCGTGGCGCCGACATCCTTGAAGCCCATGGCGAACTTTTGCCGCGCCAGGTGGAGGGCAGGCTCATGCGCGCGGCGCTCGATGCCGGCAGGGGGATCACGCCGATCAGGTTGATGCCCAGGCTGACCCACTCCAGGAAATCGACTTTTTTATCGGCGATGTATTTCTGGACGATGCCAACGACATCCATGACAGCGTCGATCACCGCCATGATGTTGCCGATCACGGGCAGGCTGCCTGCCACGGTGCTGAGGCGCTCGAGGGTCACGTAATCGTGGCTGATCTTGCGCAGCCACTTGTCGAAGGCGGCTGCAGCCGCGCCGACGTCCTGCTGGTCGATCGTGTTCAGTGGGGCGACGGCGACTTCGGGGGGCGTTGGGCAGGCTTGGACGTGGGGTCGGTCATGACGCTGTTCTTCGTTTTCTTCCACAGGCGCAGGCGCGTGGGACGCATGCGCCTAATGGCCTAGTTGCCATTTTAACATGCCTGCATCGACATATTGCCTGGAATGGTGACGGCCGAGCGGCCTTTCGACCTGTATCGTAGGACGTTCGTCATGCTGGCTTCAGCAAAGGTTCGTCTCGTTTGGCCAGGCTCAATCCCAACGCGGCTTGATGGGCACGGTAAGGCCAGCGGATGCGGGTATCAGAGGTGGCCAGCCGGCCGCCCCTGCCGCCCCGCCACCTCGGCCTGCAAGGTCACATGGTCGATGCGGTGCCGCTCCAGCAGCATCGTCCTGATCGCCTTCAGCACGCGCGGCCAGTGCTGCAGGTCCGTCACCTCGACATGGCCGATCAGCGCCGGTTCGCCCGGCGACATGTCCCACACGTGCAGGTCGTGCACGGAAACGACGCCGTCCACCCCCTCCAGGTCCGCCCCCAGCTGCAAATAATCGATATGTGCTGGCACGCCTTCCATCAAATGATGGCCCGACTCGCGCAGGATGCCGTAGGTGGATTTCAGGAGCAGCAGCGAGACGATCAGCGACAGCAGCGGGTCAATTTGCATCCAGCCCGTGTACCAGATAACGGCGCCGGCGACCAGGGCGGCCACGGAGCCCAGCATGTCGCCCAGCACATGGACCAGCGCGGCGCGGGTGTTCATGCTGTCGCGATCCTTCGACAGCACCCAGGCCACGACGAGGTTGACGGCCAGGCCGATGGCGGCCACGACGAACACGGTGCCGCCGGCCACCGGCTGCGGTTCGGCAAACCGGTGCACGGCCTCGAACACGATCCAGCCCACGACCAGCAGCATCACCAGGCCGTTGACAAAGGCGGCCAGCGCCTCGGCGCGACCGAAGCCGAACGAATAACGGGAAGAGGGCGGCTGGCGGGCGATCAGCTGGGCGAACAGGGCCAGGCCCAGCGAAGCGGCGTCCGTTACCATATGGCCGGCGTCGGAGATCAGCGCGAGCGAATTGGACATGAAGCCGGCACCCACCTCGACGCCGGCGAACAGCAAGGTGAGGCCGAGTGCCCAGGCGAGAATCGACAGGCTGCGATCGGCGCGCTGGTGACGGTACTTGGCATCGCCCTTCAGGTGGGCGTGCAGGTGGCTGGGTGCATTCATGGTGTGGAGCGCAAGAGGTTCATCGGTAGGCGCCGGATGGGTTGCCAAGCTCGGCCATGGCCGCCGCCGCCCGGCAGTGCGCTTCCACGCGCAGGGCAGGAAGCCAGGGGCAACAGGGCGGGATGCATGGCGGCAGTCAATATAGCATGGCGCCCGGCAGCGCTGCCCTGGATGAGTCCGTGCCAACATTTTCAGGTTGGCCCTTGTTTTTCTCTCGTTGCCTCCCTATAATGCTGGGCATCGGGCGGTTAGTTCAGCTGGTTAGAATACTTGGTCGACATCCAAGGGGTCGGGGATTCGAATTCCTCACCGCCCACCAGAACAAGCAGTACAGTAGTTGGTTGTAAGGCAGTAAAGTCCAGGGTAGTGCTGTTGTGTGACGAATGTCGCGTAGTATCACTGCTCCGGGCCACCGGGCGGTTAGTTCAGCTGGTTAGAATACTTGGTCGACATCCAAGGGGTCGGGGATTCGAATTCCTCACCGCCCACCAGAATTCCAGAAGCGTCGTGCAGCCTTGCGCGGCGCTTTCATCTTGTAAGAGCGAGAAAGGCACACCGGTTATGACACCGCGAACTACGACCGCAGGGTTTGGTGAGTGACGCTAGTCGACCGGCTTTCTTTGGCTTTTTCAATTTGAAGAAAAACGCGGCTAGTCCGCGTTTTTTTTCGTCCCGCTTTTCCCTACATTCGTCCCCATCTATTTTCGCAGCAGCTTAAGCGGCCCTCGTGCCGATTGGAGATCACTATGGTATCAGTCCGACTTCCCGATGGATCCGTGCGCCAGTTCGACGCGCCGGTCACCGTCGCCCAGGTGGCATCGAACATCAGCAACAGCCTGGCCAAGGCCGCCCTGGCCGGCAAGGTCGACGGCAAGGTCGTCGATACTTCCTTCCTGATCGAACAGGACGCCGACGTCGCCATCGTCACGGACAAGGATCCGGAAGGCCTGGACGTCATCCGCCACTCCACCGCCCACCTGCTGGCCTACGCCGTCAAGGAGCTGTTCCCCGATGCGCAGGTGACGATCGGCCCGACGATCGAAAATGGCTTCTATTACGACTTCTCGTATAAGCGCCCGTTCACGCCGGACGACCTGGTGGCGATCGAAAAGAAAATGGCCGAGCTGGTCAAGAAGGACGAGCCCGTCACCCGCAAGGTGCTGCCGCGCGACGAGGCGGTGGCGTACTTCAAGTCCATCGGTGAAGAATACAAGGCCGAGATCATCAGCTCGATCCCGGCGGGCGAGGACGTGTCGCTGTACAGCGAAGGCAAGTTCACCGACCTGTGCCGCGGTCCGCACGTGCCCTCGACCGGCAAGCTGAAAGTCTTCAAGCTGATGAAGCTGGCCGGCGCCTACTGGCGCGGCGACTCGAAGAACGAGATGCTGCAGCGTGTCTACGGCACCGCCTGGGCCAAGAAGGAAGAGCAGGAGCAGTACCTGCACATGCTGGAAGAGGCGGAAAAGCGCGACCACCGGAAGCTGGGCAAGCAGCTGGACTTCTTCCACTTCCAGGACGAGGCGCCGGGCCTGGTGTTCTGGCATCCGAAAGGCTGGACGATCTGGCAGCAGGTCGAGCAATACATGCGCAAGAAGTACCAGGACAACGGCTACCAGGAAGTCAAGGCGCCGCAGATCCTGGACGCCAGCCTGTGGGGCAAGACCGGCCACTGGGACAACTACCGCGAAAACATGTTCGTGACGGAGTCGGAGAACCGTTCCTACGCGCTCAAACCCATGAACTGCCCGGGCCACGTGCAGATCTTCAACTCGGCCATGCGCTCGTACCGCGACCTGCCGCTGCGCTACGGCGAGTTCGGTCAGTGCCACCGCAACGAGCCGTCCGGCGCGCTGCACGGCATCATGCGCGTGCGCGGCTTCACCCAGGACGACGGCCACATCTTCTGCACGCACGAGCAGATCGAGCCGGAAGTGGTGGCGTTCCACCAGCAGGCGATGGAGGTCTACGCGGACTTCGACTTCACCAATATCGAAGTCAAGCTGGCGCTGCGTCCGGACAATCGTATCGGTACCGACGAGATCTGGAACGACGCGGAGGAGGCGCTGCGCCAGGGTCTGCGCGCCTGCGGCGTGACCTGGACGGAACTGCCGGGCGAGGGCGCGTTCTACGGTCCGAAGATCGAATACCACCTGAAGGACTCGCTGGGCCGCCCATGGCAGGTGGGCACGATGCAGGTCGACTTCTTCATGCCGGAGCGCCTGGGTGCGGAATATGTCGCGGACGACAACACCCGCAAGGTGCCCGTCATGCTGCACCGCGCGATCGTTGGTTCGATGGAGCGCTTCATCGGCATCCTGATCGAGAACTACGCCGGCGCGCTGCCGATGTGGCTGGCACCGGTCCAGGTTGCCGTGCTGAACATTTCGGACAGCCAGGCCGAATACGCGACGGCGCTGGCCGCGAAGCTGCGCCAGCAGGGCTTCCGCGTCACGGCTGATTTGCGCAACGAGAAGATCACGTATAAAATACGCGAACATTCCGTCCAAAAGTTGCCTTATATCCTGGTGATCGGCGACAAGGAACGGGATGCCAATACCGTGGCCGTGCGTGCGCGGGGCAATGTCGATCTCGGCGTTATGTCGATCGATGCCCTGGTCGAGCGACTCCAGCAGGACGTCGCCAACAAAGCCTGACGGGAAGTGCAGCGGGCAACCGCTGCACCACCGTAACCGGCCGCTCCAACATATTTCTTAAAGGAAACTGCAATAGCTACTGACAAGTCGCATCGCATCAATGGCGAAATCACGGCACCGGAAATGCGCCTGTCCGGTGTCAACAATGAGCCGCTGGGCATCGTAAGCCTGGCCGAAGCCTTCCGCCTGGCGGAAGAAGCGAACGTTGACCTGGTGGAAATCGCCCCGACGGCGAATCCGCCTGTCTGTCGTCTGATGGACTACGGCAAGTTCAAGTATTCGGAGCAGAAGAAGGCGCACGAAGCGAAATTGAAGCAGAAGGTCATCTCCGTGAAGGAAGTCAAATTCCGTCCGGGTACCGATGATGGCGACTACAACATCAAGCTGCGCAACCTGATCAAGTTCCTGGAAGACGGCGACAAGACGAAAATCACGTTGCGTTTCCGTGGCCGCGAAATGGCCCACCAGGACATCGGCATGCGCATGCTCGAGCGTCTGAAGGCTGATCTGGAAGAACATGGCCAGGTCGAGCAGTTCCCGAAAATGGAAGGCCGGCAGATGATTATGGTCATCGCGCCAAAGAAGAAGAAATAGGCGTCGGCAAACTCGCAAAGCGGGCGCATTTCGGGTCCGCCGTGCTCGTCGTACATGTGTACGACTCCGCGCGGCGGGCCCGAACTGCATCCCGCTGTGCGAGTTTTCCGAGGCCTCTTTCCAACCATGCATCGCGTTTCAAGGCGTTGCAATTGGAAAAATCGGTTATAATTGCCGGCTGCCGAGTGCACCCGGCGAAAAGAATTTGCAGCCTCAAGCTGCAACATGTAGTGGCCCCGCTGCCGCTGCATCAACAAGTGAAAGCAGGCACCCAAGCGCAACGTGTTGTTGCCACCTGCAATCCTGTTACTTTGGAGCTGTCCGCGAGGACAGATGTGTTATGCCAAAAATGAAGACCAAAAGCTCCGCGAAGAAGCGTTTTCGCGTGCGTCCAGGTGGTACCGTCAAGTCGGGTATGGCGTTCAAGCGTCACATCCTGACCAAGAAGACCACCAAAAACAAGCGTCAACTGCGTGGTACCCGCAACATCAATGCGTCCGACGTCACGAGCGTCCTGCGCATGATGCCGTCCGCTTAATCTCACACTCATCTAAGGAGCTACTATGCCTCGAGTAAAACGTGGGGTTACTGCGCGTGCCCGTCATAAAAAAGTACTGAATCTGGCCAAGGGTTACCGCGGTCGTCGCAGCAAGGTTTACCGTATTGCCAAGCAAGCAGTCATGCGCGCTGGCCAGTACGCCTACCGCGACCGTCGTAACAAGAAGCGCGTCTTCCGCGCCCTGTGGATCACCCGTATCAACGCGGCTTCGCGTGAACACGGCCTGACCTACAGCGTCTTCATGAACGGCCTGAAGAAAGCCGCTATCGAACTGGACCGTAAAGTCCTGGCCGATATGGCTGTGATGGACAAGCCGGCGTTTGCCGCGATTGTCAACGCCGTGAAAGCAAAAATCGCTGCTTAATTAATCAGTGATCGATGTTGCGTGCCGCTGCAAGGCGGCACGAAGAGCGGGGCAGGGTCTAACAACCTGGGCCCCGTTTTACATTTCCAGCATAGGAAAACAGTCGGATGAACTCCCTCGAAGAATTGGTCGTCGCGGCCCAGGCTGACTTCATCGCCGCCGCCGACGCAGCCGCACTTGAAAACGCCAAAGCCGTCTATCTCGGCAAGACCGGCCGCATCACCGAATTGATGAAGGGCCTCGGCAAGCTCGAGCCCGAGGAAAAGAAGGCGCAGGGTGCCCTGATCAACGCCGCCAAGCAGCAGATCGAAGCCGCGCTGACCGCGCGCCGTGACGCGCTGGCGGATGCCCAGCTGCAGCTGCGCCTGAACGCGGAAGCCATCGACGTCACCTTGCCCGGCCGTGGCCGCGCCACCGGCGGCATCCACCCCGTGATGCGCACATGGGAACGGGTGGAAGCGATCTTCCGCTCGATCGGCTTCGACGTGGCCGGCGGCCCGGAAATCGAAACCGACTGGACCAATTTCACCGCACTGAACAGCCCGGAAAACCACCCGGCCCGTTCGATGCAGGACACCTTCTACATCGAAGGCAACGACAGCACCGGCAAGCCGCTGCTGCTGCGTACCCACACCAGCCCGATGCAGGTGCGCTATGCGCGCAGCCACCAGCCGCCGATCAAGGTGATCGCGCCGGGTCGCACCTACCGCGTCGACAGCGACGCGACGCACTCGCCGATGTTCCACCAGGTCGAAGGCCTGTGGATCGCCGAGAGCATCAGCTTTGCCGACCTGAAGGGCGTGTACCTGAACTTCGTCAAGGCCTTCTTCGAGACGGACGACCTGCAGGTGCGCTTCCGCCCCTCGTACTTCCCGTTCACGGAACCGTCGGCAGAGATCGACATCGCGTTCGGCTCCGGCCCCCTCAAGGGCCGCTGGCTCGAAGTGTCCGGTTCGGGCCAGGTGCATCCGAACGTCGTGCGCAATTTCGGGCTGGACCCGGAAAAATACATCGGCTTCGCGTTCGGCTCCGGCCTGGAGCGCCTGACGATGCTGCGCTACGGCGTCAACGACCTGCGCCTGTTCTACGAAGGCGACCTGCGCTTCCTGAAGCAGTTCAATTAAAAGAATAATCCGAGGGCTGAATATGCAATTCTCCGAAAACTGGCTCCGTACCATGGCCGATCCGAAGATGACTTCGGATGAACTGTCGCACCTGCTGACGATGTCCGGCCTGGAAGTGGAAGAAGTCGAGCCCGTCGCGCCGCCGTTCTCGAACGTCGTGGTCGGCCACGTGCGCGAAATGGAAAAGCACCCGAACGCGGACCGCCTGAACGTGTGCCAGGTCGACGTCGGCACCGGTACGCTGCTCAACATCGTCTGCGGCGCGCCGAACGTGCGCCCGGGCCTGAAGGTCGTGTGCGCCAAGGCCGGCGCCGTGCTGCCGCCGGGTGCGGACGGCAAGCCGTTCGAGATCAAGGTGGGCAAGCTGCGCGGCGTCGAGTCGCAGGGCATGCTGTGCTCGGCGCGCGAGCTGAAGCTGTCGGAAGACCACGGCGGCCTCTTGGAGCTGCCGGAAGACGCGCCGGTCGGTGCCGACTTCCGCGACTACTACGCGCTGGACGACCTGAAGTTCACGATCAAGCTGACGCCGAACAAGGCCGACTGCCTGTCCGTGCTGGGCGTGGCGCGCGAGGTTTCCGCGCTGACCGGCGTGCCGCTGCAGGCGCCGCAATGCGCGCCGGTGGCCGTCAACACCGATGAAAAACTGGCCGTGAAGATCAGCGCGCCGGACCTGTGCGGCCGCTTCTCCGGCCGCGTCATCCGCAACCTTGACGCCCGTGCCGCGACGCCGGACTGGATGAAGCAGCGCCTCGAGCGCAGCGGCCAGCGTTCGCTGTCGGCGCTGGTGGACATCTCCAACTACGTCATGCTGGAACTGGGCCGTCCCTCGCACGTATTCGACCTGGACAAGATCCACGGCGGCCTGGACGTGCGTTGGGGTAAGACCGGCGAATCGCTCAAGCTCCTGAACGGCAATACCGTGGCAGTGGACGAGTGGGTCGGCGTGATCGCCGACGACAAGGAACTCGAATCGCTGGCCGGCATCATGGGCGGCGATTCGACCGCCGTGTCGCTGGAGACGACCAATATCTACCTGGAAGCGGCGTTCTGGTGGCCCAATTCGATCCAGGGCCGCGCCCGTAAATACAACTTCTCGACCGATGCGGCGCACCGCTTCGAGCGCGGCGTGGACTACGCGACGACGGTGGAGCACATCGAGCGCATCACCGCGCTGATCCTGGAGATCTGCGGCACGCCCGAAACCAAGGTCGGCCCGGTGGACGACATCGTCGCCAGCCTGCCGCAGCGCAGCCCGGTCAAGATGCGCACCGCCCGCGCCCAGAAGGTGATCGGCGTGCCGCTGACCGACGCGGTCGTGGCCGACATCTTCACGCGCCTGGCGTTGCCGTTCACCTTGGAGGACGGCGTGTTTTCGGTGACGGCCCCGAGCTACCGCTTCGACATCGAGATCGAGGAAGACCTGATCGAGGAAGTGGCGCGCGTGTACGGCTTCGAGAACATCCCGGCGCGTCCGCCGGTGGCCGAGAACACGATGCGCATCGAGCCGGAGAATACCCGTTCGATCTTCGCCGTGCGCCACCAGCTGGCCGACCTGGGCTACCAGGAAGTGGTCAACATGAGCTTCGTGGAAGCGCAGTGGGAGCTGGACTTCGCCGCCAACGACAACCCGATCAAGCTGCAGAACCCGATCGCCAGCCAGCTCTCCGTGATGCGCTCGTCGCTGATCGGCAGCCTGGTGGCCAATGTGCGCTATAACCTGAACCGCAAGGCGCCGCGCGTGCGGGTGTTCGAAGTGGGCGCCGTGTATCATCGCGACGCTGCGGTGGCGGACGGTGCGTTGACGGTGGCCGGCTACAGCCAGCCGCAGCGCGTGGCCGCGATCGCCTACGGTCCGCAGGCGGACGAGCAGTGGGGCCAGCCGACTCGCGACGTCGACTTCTTCGACGTCAAGGCCGACCTGGAAGCGCTGTTCGCGCCGGCGCAGCTGCGTTTCGCCAAGCTGGAGCACCCGGCGCTGCACCCGGGCCGTGCCGCTTCGGTGGCGCTGGACGGCAAGGTGATCGGCTTCGTCGGCGAGCTGCATCCGCGCTGGCTGCAGAAATACGACCTGCCGAAGGCACCGGTGCTGTTCGAGGTGGATGCCGACGCGCTGCAGCAACGCAGCGTGCCGCAATACCAGGAAATCTCGAAGTTCCCGGGCACCACGCGCGACCTGGCCCTGGTGGTCAAGCAGCACGTGGCGGCCCAGGACCTGCTCGACGCCTTTGCCGCCGCGGTGGCCGCGGCCGAGCATGGACGCATCGTGCAAGCCATTGTTTTGTTTGATGAATATCGCGGCAAGGGCTTGGAGGCGGACGAAAAATCGCTTGCTTTCCGCTTTAGCTTGCAAGATACTCAAACCACCCTGCAGGACGAGTTGGTCGACACCCTGATGGCGGCGCTGGCCGATGCCGCGGCGCAAAAGCAGGGTGCCAAGGTCCGCAAGTAAGTAGCCCGACGGGCTCCCGCAGGCGGCCGCCGGCAGCTTGACTTCGATGACATTAAGTTGTCATTAAGTGAAGCACCGGCCGCCGGCAGGTATAGTCACGCACTCATCAGTTCATCCCCGCGAGTCCGGTCCCACCGGACTCGATGTTCTTTGTAAAGGCAGGGCAGGAAAATTAACAACAACGACGTCGATTCCGCGGTATTGCAATCTGCGCTGGATGCCGAGTTGCACAGCGCCATGCAGGTTGCCAAGGTCCGCAAGGAAGCTGAAAAAGACTTGCCCACGCTGACGAAAGCCGAGCTGGCCGAACTGCTGTTCGAACAGGTTGGCCTGAACAAGCGTGAGGCCAAGGACATGGTCGAAACCTTCTTCGACGAGATCCGCAACGCGCTGGAGCGGGGCGAGGCCGTCAAGCTGTCCGGTTTCGGCAATTTCCAGCTGCGTGACAAGCCGCAGCGGCCGGGCCGCAACCCGAAGACGGGTGAGGAGATCCCGATCACGGCCCGCCGGGTCGTTACCTTCCATGCCAGCCAGAAGCTCAAGGCGATGGTGGAAGAAAGTGCCGCGCTGGCACGTGCTGCCTGATCAAAGGGTGGACATGAACGATCGCATCGGCAAGACCGATCTGGTGAGCCTGCCGCCGATTCCGGCCAAGCGCTATTTCACGATTGGCGAGGTCAGCGAACTGTGCGGCGTCAAGCCCCACGTATTGCGGTATTGGGAACAGGAATTCACCCAGCTGAAGCCCGTCAAGCGGCGCGGCAACCGTCGCTATTACCAGCACCACGAAGTGCTGTTGATCCGTCGCATCCGTGAACTGCTGTATGAACAGGGTTTCACGATCAGTGGCGCGCGCAATAAGCTGGACAGCCGTGGCGCGGCCGTGCAAGAAGAGTATGATGGTGGTTCGGGCATGGCCGACGAGGCGCGTGCCGAAGTATTGCCGCCGCTGGACCGTGACATGATCCGCGGCGAGTTGCAGGCGATCCTGGATCTGTTGAAATGAGGCATATTGAAAACCACCGGGTGCGGCACCATCTGTCCGTCGCATGACGCGATGGGCGGACGCGCACGATGGCGCCCCTCATGGCGCGTCGCGACAGGGAGACGTGGCAGCGTCTGACGGCGCGGACAGCGTCTTTTTTTTCGCCCGCCCCGGTTTTGATGTCAGCGCGACAATGCGCGAGAACGTTAAATGATTGGTGATACAATATCAACGTTATAATTTTGCCAGTGAAAAATGCAGACGCTGATCCGGAGCGGCGAGCGCTCCAGACCTACTTCCCCACGCTAGGGACATACGAGGGAAAACAATGATACGCGTTGCCATTTGTGACGATCATCAGATAGTTAGAGCAGGGTTCAAACAGATTTTCTCAGCCTCCGACGAATTTTCCGTCGTGGCGGAAGGCAGCACGGGCCGGGAAGCGCTCGATATCGCGCGGCGCGAGATCTGCGATGTGTTGCTGCTGGACATTGCCATGCCCGACCAGAGCGGCATCGACACCCTGCGCACCATTCGCCAGGGCCAACCGGACCTGCCCGTGCTGATCCTGTCGGGCTATCCGGCGCAACAGTACGCGCTCAATCTGTTCAAGATGGGCGCCAACGGCTACCTGAACAAGGAATGCGAGGCGGACGAGCTGATCACGGCCGTGCGCACCGTCTACCAGGGCCGCCGCTACGTCAGCTCGCAGGTTGGCGAGCTGCTGGCACAGAGCTTCGACCGTGACCCGAACACGGCCTTGCACACGGAACTGTCTGATCGCGAGTTCCAGGTCTTTCTGCGCCTCGCGCGTGGCGCTACCGTGTCGGACATCGGCACGGCGCTGTCGCTCAGCATCAAGACCGTCAGCACCTATCGCACCCGGATCATGGAAAAAATGGGCTTGCAATCGAACAGCGACCTGACCTACTACGCCATGAAGAACAACCTGCTGGACTGAAGTGTCGCTTGCGCGGCGGGGCTGCCGGCCTTGCCGCGTGCGCTGCGTCCCTCCTCGGGACGCCGCCGCCATCCCGCCCCCGACGGTGCCGAACCGGCACCGTGCCGTGCAGTTTCCTCAAGTATCCGTTGTTCTCCAGCGCAACTTTTTGCGCCGAATGAGCTTTCCGCGAGGCATTAATTGGCTCGGCAGTCTATAATAGCCTGCTCCCGCCGCCGCGCTCAGCGAAGGATGCTTCAGGATGTATTTCACCGTCAAAGCAGGTCCGCAACACCGCCTGCCGCTCTACAAGACCGTTTTGTGCGTCACGTGCGTACTGTTTTTGATCGTCAACGGCCTGAGCCTGTTCCATAACCTCGAATCGCTGAAGAGCGCGAACGGCCAGACGCTGCAGAGCTCGCGCGTGGCGGAACGCTTGCAATACCTGGGCGTACTCGTGCAGGATGCCGAGAGCAGCATGCGTGGCTACTTTATTTCCGGTAACGAAACCTACCTGGGACCCACGCGGGCCGTGACGGCGGAGACGGAGGCGGAGTTCGCGCTGCTGGAGAAGCTGCTGGCCGATAATCCGGCCCAGCTGAAGAACCTGAACCAGCTGCACCAGCTGGTGCGCCGCAAGCTGGCGATGATGGGGCAGGCCATCGACGTCTACAAGCATGGCGGGCTGGACGAGATCGTCAATATCGCCCGCTATGCGGACGAGCGCAGCGGCATGGACGAGATCCGACTGCAGACCGTCATCATGATCCAGGAGCAGAACGAAACCCTGGCGGCGCGCAGCGCGCGCTTCTACGACGAATACCACAAGGCCCTGATGCTGGGCATGGGCATCAACGCCGTCGCCATCGTCGTGCTGGTGATGTTCTATCAGCTGGTGCGGCGCAGCTATTTCAACCAGGCCACCGTCGAGCACGCGCTGCAGCAGTCCAACGAGAACCTGGAAGAGATGGTGGCGCAGCGTACGGAGCAGCTGTCCGTGCTGTCGCGCCACCTGATCAGTATTTCGGAAGAGGAGAAGGCGCGGCTGTCGCGCGAGCTGCACGACGAGATGGGCGCGCACCTGACATCGATCAGCATGGACATCGCCGCCGTCATCCAGCCATTGCAGAAGACCGAGCCGGAACTGGTGTCCCAGCTGCGCCGCGCCCGCGCGACCCTGCTGGAAACGGTCGAGCTGAAACGCCGCATCATCGAAAACCTGCGCCCCAGCCTGCTGGACAACCTAGGCCTGTGCGCCGCCATCGACAGCTATACGGAAGACTTCGCCCGCCTGACGGGCATCCCCTGCGATACGCAGATCGGTGCCGAGGTCGATGGCATCGCGCGCGAGGGCGAGGCCAGCCTGTCGATCGCCCTGTTCCGCATCGTGCAGGAGTCGCTGACGAACATCCGCAAATACGCGCGGGCGCAGCACGTGTCGGTCACGTTGAAGCAGACGGAAGAGGGCATGCTGGTGTTGCGCATTATCGACGATGGAATCGGCATCGCGTCCGACATGATCGTCAAGCCGATGTCGCACGGCCTGTTGGGCATGCGCGAACGGGCGCTGCTGCTGGGCGGTACCCTGACGATCCGGCGCGGCCGGGGCGACAAGGGTACCTGTATCGAGGTGTTCATCCCGCTGCGGGGCGGGGCGGTGGCGGCCGAGCCGCCGAGGCAACTCAGCAACCTGCTACGTCAACGAGCAGACGATCATATTCCGTCTTTGCCACCTTGTAGCACTCACCCGCATAGCGTTCCAGCCCTGCACGATCCAGCACAGTGATGTTGCCGCGGCGGTAGGTGATCAGGCCGTCGTCCTGCAGCTTGCCGGCGGCCGCCGTGATGCTTTCGCGCCGCACGCCCAGCATGATGGAGATCATTTCCTGGGTCACCTTCAGCTCGTTGCTGGGCGAGCGGTCCAGGCGGTCCAGCAGCCAGCGGCACAGCTTCTGCTCGATCGAGCTGTGGCGGCCGCCAACGGCGTTTTGTGCCATCTGGGCAAACAGGGCGGTGTTGTAGCGCATCAGCAGCTGGGGCAGTGCGCCGCCCTGGTTGAATACGTCGCGCAGCGCCTGTGCCTTCAGGCGATAGCCGTAGCCTGCGCTTTGCACGACAGCGGTGCACATGGCACGTTCGCCCGGGAACATCGAGACGCCGACGACGCCTTCATGGCCGACCACGGCAATCTCCGTGGTGGCACCGTCTTCCATCACGTACAGCAGGGAGACGATGGCGGTGGTCGGGAAGTAGACGTTTTCCAGCTTGCTGCCGTATTCGAACAGTTCCTTGCCGAAGGGCAGTTGGACCAGTTCCAGGTGTTCGAACAGCGATTCCAGTACCTGGCGAGGCAGTGCGGCCAGCAGTTCGTTCTGCTGGGTGCCGCTGTAGCTGACAACGGGCCGGGACGCCACTTTGAAGTCCCGCGAGCCGACCGGCATGGTGCGGGAAACATTGTTCTTTTCGATGGCGCCAGGTTGAGTGTTGTTCATTTTATCCTCACAGAGCTTAAGTACACGGTACGCTGTCGGGGCCGACCACTGTTTGGACAGGGCGGGAGCGCTTCTGTTCTCGCGCTGCTTTTGCCGATTGCGTAGGTAGTACTTTAGTTTCCTATGTAGGTAACGAACATAAGACGGGTTTCCGCTCGGGTGTAGGCTGGTAAGATGGCAACATGTCAGCGTAGTCCTACCGCAACATGATATTTCCATATCATGGGATGCGTTTGAGTGGCGCACGATTGCTCTCGGAGACCGCCGCACCATCGAAAACCCGGCGCCGGCCCGCATGAATGCTGGCTTGCGTACAACGACGCGGGTTTCCACGCACCGCCCGCCGCGCAAATCGCGCCGCCAGGAAAGACAGCGTGGCTGGCCCGGCGCCAGTGTCGTTTACGGCATATTCCTACAAGCTCTTGAACTGCCGACGTGACCAATTGGCCGAACCGTTCGGCTTGCCGAGCCGATTATGTCGTCAACGCGCGACGATCCTCGGCCGACGGCGCCGCGCCGAGGCGGAACCGCCGCAGGGCGCCGTTCAGCAACGACGATTCGGCGTGGATGCGGCTTGCGCCCTCGGCCGCGCTGGCGGTCAGCGCGGCGTTGCGGCGATTCATCCGGTCGATCCGCTCCAGCGCGTCGTTCAGTGCGGCGATTTCGCTGCGCTGCGCCGCTTCCACGGCGCGGATACGGGTCAGCACTTCGGTCATGCGCTGCACGGCGTCGAGCAGTTGCGCGGTGGTCCGGCTGGCCGTGTCCGCCCGCGCGCTGCCCTGTTCGGCATCCGCCACCGCGGCGGCGATCAGCTGCTTGACCTCCAGGGCGGCGGCGGCGCAACGTTGCGCCAGGTTGCGCACCTCCGTCGCCACCACGGCGAAGCCGCGGCCCTGTGGCCCCGCCCGGGCCGCCTCGACGGCGGCGTTCAGGGCCAGGATATTGGTCTGGAAGGCAATTGCGTCGATGACGCCGATGATGTCCGCGATGCGTTGCGAGCCGGCGCGCATCGACCCCACCACCTCGACGACGGCGCGCACGTCGTTACCGCTGCGGGTCGCAATGGCGCCGGCGGCGCTGGCCAGTTCGTCGCCGTGCTGCACGTGGACGGCATTGTGCTGCACAGCATCGGCCAGCGCCCGCATCGACGCCACAGTCTGCGCCAGCGCCGCTGCCTGCGCGCCGGTTCGTTCCGACAGTCCCGCATTGCCAGCTGCCAGTTCGTCGGCGGTACCGCCGATCCGGCCCGCGCCCAGGCGTACGTCGGCCACCAGCGCCTCCAGCGAGCGCAGCATCTCGCCGAACGCATTGGTCAGGCTGCCCAGCTCGTCCCGCGCGGGCGAGCCGATCCTTACCGACAGGTTGCCTGCCGCCGCCGCGTGCACCGCACCGTGCAAGGTGCCGATGTCGCGGGCGAAGGAGCGGTACAGGCCGGCGTACAACCAGGCCGCCAGCACGATGGCGCCGACGAGCGCCGTCAGCACGAGGTTGCGGCGCAGCGTGTCGCGTGTCTGCCGTTGCGCCAGCAACCTGTCCAGCGCGGCCGCGGCCGTGCGCACGATACCGTGCAGGCCATCGGCGGCCTCGGCGCCCGCCGCGTTGAACTGGCGTCCGCTGGTCTGGTCGACCGCATTCGTCACCTCGTTGCGGGCACGGTCCAGAAACGCATGGGCGGCGGCTATCGCATGGCGATAGGGTGACAGCTGCTGGGCGAACGCCGGGTCGGCCGCGACGGCGCTGGCGAGCTGATCGGGCATTCGCTCCAGCTCGTGCCGCGCCAGCAGCGCGGCGGCGTTCAGCAACTGGTCCTCGTTCGCTTCCAGCAGGCCGCTGTCGATGTAAGCGCCGCCCCGCGCGCCGATCACGGCAAGTTGTTCCGTGGTTTCGGCAAAGGTCGCGGTGAACAGCCGGATCAGGCGGTGGGTGCCGACCTCGGGATCGAGGCTGAGGCCGGAGCTGTCCGCCACCTGCGCCATCAGCCGGGACGATTCGGCGATCAGCGCACTGTGCTGCGCGAAACTCGCCTTGGCCGAACGCTGTGCATCGGCACGGCGCAGCACCGCCCATTGGCGCGCCAGAGCATCGAACGACGGCAACGTTGCCCCATCGAGGTCGTCGCGCCACTGCACCAGTGCGTCCAGCTGGGCCGTCAGCTTGCGCGCCGGCGTGGCACTGTCGAGCTCCTGCCGCCCTGCCAGCCGCAGGTGCTCGAGCGAACGGTGTTGCCGCGCCAGGTGCGCAATCTCGGCCAGGCGGAGAATGACCGCCGCACCGGTGCGCTCCATGCGGGCGGCAGTAACGGAACGCTGCAGTTCCGTCATCAGGAAGCCGGTGGCCAGCAGCAGCGGCAGCAGGAATACGGCCGAGACGACCAGGAACTTGGGCAACAGACGCAGTCGTTGCATCAGGCGGACGGCAGGGGCGAGCAGGAGTGACATTGTTTCAATGTGTACGATTGTTTCCGCAGGATAATGCCGAGGATTTGTGACAGGGCCATGAAACAGGGGCGAACCGCTGGGGTGCTGGTGCATAATCGGGACATGAACACCCGAGTATTGCTCGTCGAAGACGATCCCACCCTGCTCGACGCCATCGCGCGCCTGCTGGCCGGCCATGCCATGCAGGTCGACACCTTGCGCGATGGCGCCGTCGCCGATGCGCGCCTGGCGGGCGGCGACGGCTACGACGTGCTGGTACTCGATATCGGCTTGCCCGGCATGGACGGCTTCGAGATCGTGCGCCGGGTGCGTGCGCGCGGCAGCGCGGTGCCGGTGCTGCTTCTGACGGCGCGCGACGCGGTGGAGGACCGTGTCAAGGGGCTGGAACTGGGGGCGGACGACTACCTGGTCAAACCGTTCGCCACGCCGGAACTGGTGGCGCGGGTGCGCGCGCTGGCGCGCCGCCACGCGCCGCGTCCGGCCGTGCTGGCCCTGGGCACCCTGACGTTGGACAGCGCCACCCGCCGCGCCAAGGTGGGCGAGCGCATCGTCGACCTGTCGGCGCGCGAGTGGGCCGTGCTGGAATACCTGCTGCAACATGTCTCGCGCGTGGTGTCGAAGCAGCAGATCATCGATGCCATCCTGCCGCTGGGCGACGACGTGACGCCCAATGCGGTCGAGGTCTACATCTCGCGGGTGCGCCAGAAAACGGCGGACGCGGGCATCGCCATCCGTACCATCCGCGGCTTCGGCTACATGCTGGAACCGGCCAGCGCGTGATGGCCAGCCTCCGCGTGCGCCTGCTGCGCTGGCTGATCGGACCGATCCTGCTGGTGAACCTGGCCGGCGGGGCGCTGGTGTACGCGCTGGCCTGGCTGCCGGCGCAGCAGGCATTCGACCAGGGGCTGCTTGATACGGCGCACGCGTTGGCCGCGTCGCCGCCGCAAACATGGCAGCCAGCACGCGCCGGCGACAGCGAGGCGGTCTACCTGGCCGTGCGCGGCCCGGCGGGGCGGTTGCTGGCGGGCGACCCTGACTTGCCGCGCGTGGATACCTACAGCCAGGCCGTCGACGCGCTGGTGCACGGTGAACCGGCGCGACTGGTGCGGATTCGCACGGCGCAGGGCGTGACGGTGACCGTCGCCAAGACGCTGCGCCAGCGCGGCCAGACGCAGGCCGCCATCGTGCGCGCACTGGTGCTGCTCGAAGCGGTGCTGACATCGGTCTCGGCCGCGCTGGTCTGGTACGCCGTCACGCGCGGCCTGCGGCCGCTGGGGCACCTGCGCGCCGCGCTGCGCGCCCGGGCCGCCGACGACGTGGCGCCGCTGGCCATCGACGACGTCCCGGCCGAACTGGAACCGGTGGTGCGCGCCGTGAACGGCCTGCTGGAGCAGTCGGCGCAAAACGCCCGCGTGCGCCAGGACTTCCTGGCCAATATGGCGCACCAGCTGCGCACCCCGCTGGCCGGACTGCAGGCGCAGCTGGACGTGCTGGCGCGTGGCCGCGCCGGCACCGGGGATGCCGCCACGCTGGCGCTGATGCGCGCGGCCACCGAACGCATGACCCGCCAGGTCGGGCAGTTGCTGGCGTTGGCGCGCGCCGAACCTGGCCAGCCGGGCCGGCGCCGCGCCGAGCGCGTCGCGCTGGACGAATTGCTGGGCGAGAGCGTGCAGCAGTTCGTCGAGCAGGCCGCGCGCAAGCACATCGACCTGGGCTTCGAGCTGGCTCCGGCCATCGTGCAGGGCGACCGCTTCCAGCTGCGCGACCTGGCCGACAACCTGATCGACAATGCGCTGCGCTATACGCCGGAGGGCGGGCGGGTGACGGTGTCGTGCGGCGTCGGGGGCGAGGGCGCCTTCCTGATCGTCGAAGACAATGGCCCCGGCATCCCGCCCGCGCTGCGCACGGCCGTGTTCAGCCGCTTCGTGCGGCTGGACGAGCACAGTGCCGGCACCGGCATTGGGCTGGCCATCGTGCGGGAAATCGCGGCGGCGCATGGGGCGCGGGTCGATATCGACACGGCGACAGGCGGGCAGGGTGCCCGCTTCGTGGTCCGCTTCGGCAGCTTGAACACTGGCGTCCGACCCCCAGGGTTTGCCGGAAAACCACACTGTCAGCCTCCCGTCAGGATTTCCTCAGGGTAACGTCAGCTTTCAATAGTAGACTGTAGGCAATAAATTTTGCCTTCGCAGTCGGAGCTGTCATGATCCACCACACGCAATCCGCCCCGCGCCAGCGCGGCTTCACCCTGGTCGAAGTGCTGATCACGGTCGCCATCGTGGCGATCCTGTCCGCCGTCGCCGTGCCGATGTACCGCGATTACGTCACGCGCGGGCGGCTGGCCGAGGCCTTCTCCGCGTTGGGCAGCGTGCAGCCGACCGCCGAGCAGCACTGGTCGAACAACCGTACCTACGCCGGCCTGGGCGGCCTGAACGCGTTTCCGCGCGCCAGCCAGAACTTCGACTACGCCTTGACCGCCGCCGACAACGCATCCTACGTCGTCACCGCCACGGGCAAGGGCGCGGTGCAGGGTTTCGTCTTCACGGTCGACCAGAACGGCAACCGTGCCACCACCGCCGCGCCGGCCGGCTGGACCGCCAACGCCGGCTGCTGGACCGACCGCAAGGGCGGCGAATGCATCCATTGACGCGCAGCCGCCTGGCCGGCTTCACGCTCGTCGAGCTGATGGTGGCGATCGCCATCATGGGCACCCTGCTGGCCGTCGGCATTCCGAACATGACCACGTGGGTACTGTCGAACAAGGCCCGGGGCGCGTCCGAATTCTATGCGGAAGGGCTGGCCACGGCCCGGCGCGAAGCCGTTACGCGCAACGCCGCCAGCCGCTTTGTATTGAGTCCCAACGCCAACGGCCAGCTCGATTGGCAGGTCGACGTCTGCTTCCCGGTGCCCGGCGTGCCATGCAGCGCTGACAGCGGCAGCTGGTCCACCGTCGCCGCGGCGGCCGACAACGATCCGAACGCGGCGGCGCCGTTCAAATCGATCTTCCGCGCCGCCAGCGCGCTGCCGCATGCCGATGCGCTGGTGCCGACCTTGCAGCCAGAGGGCAGTACCGGCGTCTATTTCACGGCGCTGGGCTGGGTCGACACGAGCGACCCGCAGCGCCTGACGCGCCTGACCTTGACCCCGGCCCCGGCGCTGCGCGACGGCGTCGCCACCGTGGCGCTGGCGATCCCGCTGGCCGGCATCGCCGCCAAATGCGATCCGGACGTCGCCGCACCCGACCCGAGGGCCTGCCCATGAACCCAATCACGATGCGCCGCCAGGGCGGGGTCGCGCTGCTGGAAGTGATGATCGCCGTGATCCTGCTCGGCATCGGCCTGTTGGGCGCGATCGGCCTGCAGGCCCGTTCCTATTCCGCGCTGGCGGACGCCGGGCAGCGCGCCGAGGCGACCATCCAGGCCGACAAGCTGGTGGCCATGATCAACAACGACGTCGCCAATATCGGCGGCTATGCGCTGGCCGCCAACGCCACGCCCGGTGCCGCGCTGGCGCCGTGGGTGGCCGAGACGCGCGCGCTGATTCCCGGCGCGGCGGCTGTCGTCACCGTGGCGCAGCAGGGCACGCGCTGGCGCGTGGACATCACCATCACGTGGCGCCGCAAGCAGGGCACCGACAGCAACAGCCACCAGGTGACGGCCTATGTCATCTAGGACGCCACGCCGCGCCGCGCGCGGTTTTTCCCTGGTCGAGCTGCTGGTCAGCGTATTGGTCGGCATGCTGGCCATCGTGTTCGCCACGCGGCTGTTCGTCAGCAGTGAGCAGAACAAGGCCGCGGCCGTGGGCGGCTCGGACGCCGTGCAGAACGGCATGCTGGCCATGTTCTCGATCAGTAACGACGCCAGCCAGGCCGGCTGGGGCCTGAACGACACCTTGCTGTCCGGCTGCGACACCACCTTCTCCGACACCGCCGGCTACGCGCTGCCGGTGGTGCTGCGTGGCGCGGTGGAGACGACGCCGCTGGCGCCCGTGATCATCGAAAGCGGCGGCACCGCGTCCGATCGCATCACCTTGATGGCCGGCAGCGCCATGAGCGGAGTCGGTTCCGAGCGCCTGCGCGACAATTACGCGGGCGCAGGTTCGATCAACGTGGCCACCAACCAGCCGTTCGGCTTCCTGCAGGGTACCGTGGTCGTCGTCGCACCGGAGCCGGCCGGCGGCAAGTGCGCGCTGGCGCAGCTGTCCGCCACGCCGCCCGGCTTCACCTTGAACTTCGACGCCGGCGCCGCCTTCCGCTTCAACCGCGCCGCGCTGGGCAACGCCTACAGCGCCGGCCAGGCGCGTGTCTACAACCTCGGTCCCGTGCAGCAGCTGGCCTTCCACACCTGGTCGGTCGTGAACGGCAACCTGATGCTGCGCGCGACCGACCTGGCCGGCGCCTCCGCCAATGCCGCCGCCGTGGCCGACAATATCGTCGCGATCAAGGCGCAGTACGGCTTCGATACGCGCGCGGGCGCCGCGTTCGATCCGGCCACGGGAATGCGCGTGGGCGCATGGAGCGCATCGATGACGGACGCGGACGGCGACGGCGTCACGGCCGGGGCCGGCGATTTCCAGCGCGTGGCCGCCGTGCGGCTGGCCGTGATCGCGCGCAGCAAGATGCCGGAAAAGCCGGACGCGGCGACGAAGCAGTGCAGCGCCACCACGACGCCGTTGACGGTGTTCGCCGGCCGTTCCCCCGCCACCGTGGCGGCGGCGCCCGTGACCGTCAACGTCGACACGAGCGCCGACTGGAAGTGCTACCGCTACCGCGCCTTCGAGACGATCGTCCCGATCCGCAACGCGGCATGGAGGCCATGATGCCCAGCCACCGTTACCCGCACCAGCGCGGCATCGCCTTGCCCGTCATGCTGATCATGCTGACGGTGCTGCTGATCAGCAGCATCTACCTGCTGCGCTCCACCACCTCCACCGCCTTGACCACGTCCAACCTGGCCTACGAGGCGGCGCTGTCGAAGTCCGCCGACCTGGCGCTGCACACGGCGTTCGACTGGCTCAGCACCGTGGACAAGGGCCAGCTGACGCAGGACCGCGCCGCCGCCGGCTACGTCGCCACGCTCAATCCCGCCTGGTCGGTGCGCACGCCGGCGTTCTGGCAGGGCTCCACGTCCGTCACCGAGGCCACCACCAATGTGCGCATCGAATACGTGATCCACCGCATGTGCACGGCCGCGGGCGACTACAACGCCGGCAACAGCTGCACGCTGACGTCGGCCAAGAAGAACGTCAGCGCGGCCACGCAGATGGGCGACAGCCTGTCGTCCGACGCGCCGGCGTACCAGGACAAGCCGCAGCTGCACTACGTGATCACGGCGCGCGTGTTCGGCACGCGCGGCGGCAATGTCGTCAACCAGACCGTCGTCATGATGGGGCCTTGACCGGTCCCGCACAGGTAACCGCCATGAAAGCACTCCTCTCCGTCCTGCTGGCGCTGTGCGCCAGCCTGCCAGCCTTCGCGGCGCAGACGCAGATCGCCCAGGTGCCACTGCTGAACATCAGCGGCACCGGCACCGTCAAGCCGAACCTGATGCTGTTGTTCGATAACTCCGGCTCGATGGAGCAGACCTATACGCCGGACTACGTCAACGACAACCTGTGCCGCACCTCGGCGCGGCTGGCCAACGGCGTCACCTCCTGCAACGTCGGCCATCCGCCGTTCATGAGCCCGGACTTCAACAAGCAGTACTACAACCCGCAGATCCGCTACCAGCCGCCGATCAAGGCCGACGGCACCTATTATCCGGAACAGACGGCGGCGGCCACGTCGAACTGGACCAACGTGGCCAGCGACGGCTTCGGCAAGCAGAACGTCAACCTGTACGGCAGTTCGGATACGTCCATCGACCTGACCACGCAGTTCCCCGACCTGCGCTGGTGCGACCCGGACAACACCAGCGACTGCAAGGTCAACAGCGCCACGTACACCTATCCGGACAACACCTACACGTCGGCCAGCGCGATCAACACCGGACCGTACTACTACACGATCGGCGTGGCCGAATACTGCACCGACGCGGCGATGAAGACCTGCGTCTCGACCAGCGCCGGCGCCGCCGCGCCATCCGGCTACCCGGTGCCGGCCGTGGTGCGCTGGTGCGACACGCGCAACCTGACCAACTGCCAGGCCAAGCGCGTGGGCAGCTTCATCTATCCGCGCTACTCGCAGGCGCTGGGCGCCGGGGTGGCCTACGGCACCGTGACGATCGGCGCCAGCCGCACCAGCAACGCGCTGACGATCAACTCGATCGTCGTCAACGACCCGGACGGCAACCGTACCGTGACCAACGGCGCCGTCAGCGCGCCGAACGGCACCAACACGGCGCTCAAGCAGCAGACGCTGGCCAGCGCGCTGGCTTCCTCCATCATGGCGCGCACCGGCACCACCTATCCGTATCTGGCGTGCGTGAAGAACCCGATCGGGGTGGCCAACGTGCCGGCCTGCTCGACCTTCGGCATCAACCTGGCCAGCGACAGCGTGCTGGCGATCCTGCCGGTATCGTGCAGCGGCAGCAAGAGCGTGGCCACCTGCCAGCCGTACTACGACAGTTCGCGCAGCGGCTGGGGCATCACGGTGGACGCGGCCAGCACCCGCATCGGCGCGCCGACCGGACTGCTGCGCATCAGCGGCACCACCGCCAACAACAAGCAGGCGACCCTTGCCAACGTGGCGCTGGCCGGCAGCAACCTGTTCAGCAACCTGGCGCTGGGCACCAACAGCGGCAACGTCGGCGCCACGGCGGTGGCGACGGCGATCGTCAACCGCATCGGCACCTCCGGCACCGTGCGCGCCTACCCGGGCGGCAATGCCATCACGCCGACCTGCGCGGGCGCCGCCGACGCGGCCACCGTCTGCCTGGTGGACACGGCCAACAACGCGCCGGCCAAGAGCGTCACCGTCGGCTCGATCAGCAATCGCGGCTCGCTGACGATCACGCCGAGCGATACCTTCGTCGACGTCGATACGGTGCCGACCACGGTGCAGGCCATCTCGAGCGGCAGCGCCGCGCCCAGCACGTTCGCCCGGGTCAACATCGTCAGCGGCCGCACCTACCCGAAAGGCGCCGGTCGTACCGACTGCGCCGGTACGACCTGCACCTACGCGGAGGAGATGACGAACTTCGCCAACTGGTATTCGTATTACAAATCGCGGCTGCAGATGATGAAGACGTCCGTGGGCATCGCCTTCACGCGCCTGAACGGCAACTACCGCGTGGGCTACGTGCGGCTGTCGAGCGCGGGCGCCGGCGGCGCGGTGGAACTGAAGCCGGCCGACTTTACCGGCACGGCGCGGACCAACTGGTATTCGACCCTGTACAACACGACCACGTCCGGCTCGACCCCGATCCGCACGGCGATGGACAACGTGGGCCGCATGTACGCCAACCTGGCGCCCTACAACTACGCCAGCGGCCAGGAAGTGGTGCAGTACCCGTGCCAGCAGAACTTCCTGATCCTGACGACGGACGGCTACTGGAACGGCAATTCGACCAACAACGTCGTCAACAACGACGACAAGGAAAGCGTCACGCGCTTCTGCCTGAAGAAGGACGGCTGCGTGGACACGCGCGCGCAGAGCCAGCCCTCGATCTCGGACGTGGCGCTGCACTGGTACAACGGCGGCTCCAGTACGGGCACCGTGTCGCTGCGGCCGGACCTGGAACCGAACATGCTCAAGCCCGGCCTGGTGCCGGCGGCCGCCGGCGAGAACACGCACCTGCACATGACCACCTACACGCTGGGCCTGGGGGTGGACGGCGTGATGAACTACGAACCGAAGTACGACAGCGCGCCGCTCGTCAACGGCGACTTCTTCAACCTGAAGAACGGCGTCACCAGCGGCTGCCCATGGAACGGCGGCGGTGCCTACGTCTGGCCGGACCCGCAGGTGACCAGCACCGCGTCCACCGTGCAGGAGCGGGTGGACGACCTGTGGCACGCGGCCATCAACGGCCACGGCAAGTACTTCAGCGCCAGCCAGCCGAAGGACGTGGTGGCCGGCCTGCAGGAAGCGCTCGACAAGATGCAGATCAGCGTGGGCGCGGCCGCGGCTGCCGCCACCTCGACGCCGAACATCTCGCTGGAAGACAATGACATCTTCTCGTCCACCTTCACCACCGTGAAATGGTTCGGCGTGCTGTCCAAGCGCAACGTGGACACGGCCACCGGCATCGTCGATGCCACGCCCGTATGGACATCGGCCACCGCGATGGGCGGCCAGGTGGCGACCACCGGCAGCGCCGGCGCCACCACGGACGGGCGCACGATCTGGATGCGCGACGGTGCCACCACGGACCTGAAACCGTTCTACTTCGCCAATATGAGCGCGACGGAGAAGGGCTGGTTCAGCAACAAGTGCCCGCTGCTGACGCAGTGCACCCTGCTCGACAGCGCCAACCGCGCGCTGGTCAACGCCGGCACGGAACTGGTCAACTGGCTGCGCGGCCAGCAGCAATATGCCGACGACGTCGTGTTCCGCGCCTACAGCAACAGCCGCGACGCCGATCCCGCCGCCACCGCGACCGTGCCGGTCGTGCTGGGCGATATCGCGTCGTCCAAGCCCGCCTATATGCGCGATCCGCGCAAGGCCTACAGCCTGGCCGGTTACGAGGCGTTCAAGAGCAGTTACGCAACGCGCGCGCCGGCGGTGTTCGTGGCCGCGAACGACGGCATGCTGCACGCCTTCGACGCGGCCGACGGCGGCAGCGGCGGGCGCGAACTGTGGGCCTACGTGCCGCGCATCACGATGCAGAAGCTGCCGGCGCTGGCCTCGACCACGTACGGCACCAACCACCAGTACACCACGGACGGCTCGCCGGAACTGGCGGACGTGCAGATCAATGGCCAGTGGCGCACGGTCCTGGTGGCAGGGTTGAACGGCGGCGGGCGCGGCTACTACGCGCTGGACGTGACGGATGCCGGCCCCGCCTGGCTTGATGCCACCGGTGCCAGCCGGGGCGGGCAGCGCCCGAAGCTCTTGTGGGAGCTGTGCGCGGACGCGGCGTTGTGCCCGCAGAGCCGCCTGGATGCCAACAATATCGGCCTGACGTTCGGCGCGCCGCAGTTCGGCATGCACAACGGCCGCTGGGTGGTGTACCTGACCTCGGGCTACAACAACGTGCCGGGTGCGGACAATGTCGCCACCGGCGACGGCAAGGGCTACCTGTTCATCGTCGACGTGGCCACCGGCGAGGTACTCGATCGGGTCAGCACCAATGTGGGCGACACCGCCACGCCTTCCGGCCTGGCGCGCATCACGGCGATCTCGAACGATCCGGCGGCTGATCCCGTCACCACCTACATCTACGGCGGCGACAACCAGGGCAACCTGTACCGCTTCGACCTGACCGCCGGCGCCAGCGTGAAACGCATCGGCATCGCCGCCGTGGACGGCGTGCCGCAGCCGATCACGGCGCGGCCGGACGTGACGCTGTGCGCGGTGACGACCACGGCGGCAAGCGGCGCCACGTCGCAGAGCGCGCAGCGCGTCGTGCTGTTCGGTACCGGCCGGCTGCTGGACATGCCCGACATCGCCAATACGGACGTGCAAAGCCTGTACGCGCTGCGCGACGACGGCGCGGCCGACCTGAACCTGCGCGGCAGCACGATGGTGGCGCAGACGCTGTCGCAGCGTACCTCGACGGAAGGCAGCGGCGACGACGCCGTCACGACGATCGACGCGATCGACCTGGCTGGCACTCGGGTGGACCTGTCGCGCAACAGCGGCTGGTACTTCGACTGGAAGCTCAACGCCGGCGAGCGGATGAACCTCGACCCGAAGATCGTCAGCGGCGTGGGCAATGTGGTGACCAACGTGCCGACTTCCGAATCGTCGTGTTCCGTGGGCGGCACGTCCAATTTCTATGCCGTGGACGTGTGCAAGGGCACGGGCGTCAACGGCACGCTGGTGGGCAGCATGCTGTCCAATACCTCTGCGGCGGTGGGCTTCATCATCGTCCGGCTGCCGAAGGGCGACCTGAAGCTGATCACCACGACGGCCAAGGGCGAAACGCTGACGCGGCCGTTGCAGGAACTGGACACGGTGGGGGCGCACCGGGCCGGCTGGCGCCGGGTGAAGGGGGACTGAGGGGCGACTGATGGGTCTTCAGCCCGAAAAGCGCCCGGGGGCGGCCAAAAAACGGTAAAATCCCGGGTTTTCCCGTGAGCCGTTTGATAGGCCGCCACCATGTCCGAAGAAATCGAAGTCACCAGCCCAGACCAACAGGAAGCTGCCGCCGGCAGCGCCAAGGCACCCGCGCAGATCGCGCGCGAAGTGCAGCGCCGCCGCACGTTCGGCATCATTTCCCACCCCGACGCCGGTAAAACGACGCTGACGGAAAAGCTGCTGCTGTTCTCGGGCGCGATCCAGATGGCCGGCACGGTCAAGGCGCGCAAGAGCGCGCGCCACGCCACCTCCGACTGGATGGAGATCGAGAAGCAGCGCGGCATTTCGGTGGCCTCGTCCGTGATGCAGTTCGACTTCCGCGACCACATCATCAACCTGCTCGACACGCCCGGCCACCAGGACTTCTCGGAGGACACCTACCGTGTGCTGACGGCGGTCGACTCGGCGCTGATGGTGATCGACGCGGCCAAGGGTGTCGAGGCGCAGACGATCAAGCTCTTGGACGTGTGCCGCATGCGCAATACGCCGATCGTCACGTTCATGAACAAGATGGACCGCGAGACGCGCGATCCGCTCGAGCTGCTCGATGAACTGGAATCGGTGCTGAAGATCCAGTGCGCGCCGGTGACGTGGCCGATCGGCATGGGCAAGAACTTCCGCGGCGTGTACCACCTGCTGCGCGACGAAGTGCTGCTGTTCCGCGCCGGCGAGGAAAGCGCCAACCAGACCTTCGAAGTCATCAAGGGCATCGACAATCCGAAGCTGCAGGAGATGTTCCCGCTGGAGATGGACCAGTTGCGCATGGAAGTGGAGCTCGTCCATGGCGCCTCGCACCCGTTCAACCTGGAGGAATTCCTGGCCGGCATCCAGACGCCCGTGTTCTTCGGCTCCGCCATCAACAACTTCGGCGTGCGCGAGATCCTGTCCGCGCTGGTGGACTGGGCGCCGCCGCCGCGTGAGCGCGACGCCACCGTGCGCTCCGTCGCGCCGACCGAGCAGCCGTTCTCCGGCTTCGTCTTCAAGATCCAGGCGAATATGGATCCGGCGCACCGCGACCGCATCGCCTTCCTGCGCGTGTGCTCCGGCCGTTTCGAGCGCGGCATGAAGGTCAAGCACCTGCGCCTGGGCCGCGAAGTGAAGGTGTCGTCGGTGGTGACGTTCATGGCCTCCTCGCGCGAGCAGGTCGAGGAAGCGTACGCCGGCGACATCATCGGCCTGCCGAACCACGGCAATATGCAGATCGGCGACAGCTTCTCGGAAGGCGAGATGCTGCAGTTCACCGGCATCCCGTACTTCGCGCCGGACTTCTTCCGCTCCGTGCGCATCCGCAACCCGCTGAAGATCAAGCAGCTGCACAAGGGCCTGCAGCAGCTGGGCGAAGAGGGCGCCGTGCAGGTGTTCAAGCCGGTGCAGGGCGGCGAACTGGTACTGGGCGCCGTCGGCGTGCTGCAGTTCGAAGTGGTCGCGAGCCGCCTGATGAACGAATACGGCGTCGATGCCGTGTTCGAAGGCACCAGCATCAGCAGCGCGCGCTGGGTCTCGTCGGACGACAAGAAGGCCCTGGCCGACTTCGAGAACTCGCTGGGCCACAACGTGGCCTACGACGCCGCCGGCAATATGGCGTATCTCGCCACGTCGGGCGTCAACCTGCGCCTGACGCAGGAGCGCTGGCCGCAGCTGACGTTCCACGCGACGCGCGAGCACGCCACCAAGCTGGCCTGAGGTTGGGGTCTGTCCCCGCATGGGGACTGGCCCCGGGTGCTCAGCCGCCGTCAGATAGCTTGGGGTCTGTCCCCGCACGGGGACTGACCCCGGTTTTCATCGCGGCCGGCAAATCCGCCGCAACCCTTGGGTCCCGGGCATCCCGACCAAACTCCCGCTCGATCAGCCCGACCGCCACCTGCACCCCGTTCTCCTGTCGCATCGCCGCGCCGATCGCCGCGGCCCGCGCCGCCATGTCCGGCTGGCGTAACACCTCCCTGATACGCGCCGCCAGCCGCGCCGCCGTCACATCGCGCCGCCGCAGCACCTTCCCGGCTATCCCCAGCCGCCGCAACTCGCTGCCCCAGTGTTCCTGCTCGCTGATGTGCGCGATCACAACCGAAGGCTTCCCAGCGAGCGTCGCCGCCTGCGTGGTCCCGGCGCCGCCATGATGCACGACCGCGGCGCAGCGCGGAAAAATGGCGTGATGCGGCGCGGCCGACACGTACAACACCCGGTCGTCGGACACCACGCCGCAGTCGTGCCATGACGGGCTTTGGACGATGGCGCGGCAACCGGCCAGCCGCGCCGCCTCGGTGAACAGCGCCAGCGTCGCGCGTTGCGCCGCCGGCTGCTCGGGCGTCCAGCTGCCCAAGGTCATGTAGACCGGCGCATCGCCGGCGGCCAGGAAGTCGTCCAGGTGCGGCGGCAGGGCGCCCTCGACGGCCATGTTCGGCATGTCCAGGAAGCCGCACACGTGCACTGACGCTGGCCAGTCCGGCTGGCGCACGCAGATCTGCGGGCTGACCGCCACCAGGGTCAGGCGCGGCGACACCCAGGCGTCGTCGATGATGTCGCGCACGGGCGGCATGCCGAGCTGGCGGCGCAGCCGGTCCGGATAATGATTGAACGCGCCATTGAGCATGCGCCGGGTCAGCCACCACAGTGCCCGGTTGACGGTGGGCCCGAACGTGCCGAGCGGATGGGCGTGGGCGCTCGGCAGGCTGCCGTGCGCCAGGAACACGCTGGCGTAGGGCACGCCGGCATGCTGCGCCGCCACCTGCAGCGGATGGACGATGAAGTGGCCGATCACCAGGTCCGACTGCGCGCACAGCCGCTGCGCCGCGGCGAACATGTCGTCCTCGACCGGTGCGAATACGAGCCGCATCAAGGTGGCGGCCTGGCGCATCGGGTCGCGTACCTGGTAGATCGCCTCCATGATGCCCTGCGCCTCGGCCGGCCCGAGCAAGGCCGCCCCGGCCGCCTCGATGCGCAGGCCGGGGCGCGATGCCATGCGTGCGTAGGCATCCGTATCGATCGTGGTGACGACGAGCGTGACGTCATGGCCGGCCGCGTGTAGCCCTTCGGCCAGGGCCAGGAACGGGCGCACGTCGCCATGACTGCCCCAGGTTTGCATACCGATCCGCATTGTCGCCTTGCTTAAAACGTAACATGCTCGATTATCGCGCGATTCCAGACTCTCTGCAGGCAGCGCTTGACACGCCCGGCAGCGATGTATACTGTATTACGTAATTAATACACCAGGCATACGCATGACCAACCACACCGCCGCGCTCTTCACGATCGCCCCCGGGTCCGCCGAGCCGATCTACCGCCAGCTGATCGAGCAGGTGCGGCGCATGATCGCCGCCGGCGTGCTGGCGCCCGGCGACGGCCTGCCTTCCGTGCGCGAGACGGCGCAGGCCCTGGCCGTCAATCCGATGACCGTCTCGAAGGCATGGAACATGCTGGAGACGGAAGGGGTGCTGACGCGCATGCGCGGCTTGGGCATGCAGGTCGCGCCGCGGCGCGGCAGCGCCAGCGCGGCCGCGCGCGAAAAACTGCTGCGGCCCACGCTGGAGCGGGCGGCCCTGGAAGCACGCCAGCTGGAGCTGGGCGATGCCGAGGTACTTGAACTGTTCGAATCCATCCTGAAAGAGATGCCATGAATCCTGTCGTAGTCGAGGCCAGCGGCCTGCGGAAAACCTTCGGCCGCCAGCAGGTGCTGCGCGGCGTGGACTGGCAACTGCCGCGCGGGGCCGTCGTCGGCCTGCTGGGGCGCAACGGTGCCGGCAAGTCGACCTTGCTCGAATGCCTGCTGGGCCTGCGCGAGACGGACGCCGGCGGCGTGACCCTGTTCGGCGAACCGGTGACGGCGCTGTCGGAAGACACGCGTGCCCGAATCGGCTATGTGCCGCAGAAGGCCGAAGCCTTCGAGTGGCTGACGCCCATGCAGATGCTGGAGTACTTTCGCGCGCTCTACCCGCGCTGGAACGACGCGCGGGTGGAAGGCCTGCTGCGGCGCTGGGGCTTCGGCGGCGAGCTGCGCGACAAGCCGATCGGCCGCCTGTCCGGCGGCGAAAAGCAGCGCCTGGCCATCATCCGCGCACTGGCGCACGAGCCCGAGCTGCTGGTACTGGACGAGCCGGTCGCCAGCCTCGATCCGGTCGGCCGGCGCGAATTCCTGCGCGAGTTGATCGGCACCGTGGCCGATGGCGCCACGACCGTCGTGTTCTCGACCCACATCCTGTCCGACCTCGAACGGGTCGCGCTGGACGTGGCCTTCCTGCACGACGGCCGCATCGGCCTGCAGGCGCCGCTGGACGAATTGCTGGAAGGAGCCCGTCGCATCACCGGTCCGGCCGCCGCGCTGGATGCGCTGGGCCTGGGCGGCGAGTTGCGGCGCGAACGGCATGACGGCGGCAGCGTCACCGTGGTGGCGCGGCTGTCCGGGGCGGAACAGGAGCGGCTGCGGACGCTGCCCGGTGTGCAGGCCGACGCGCTGAGCCTTGAAGACTTGTTCGTCGAGGTGACGAAATGACGGCCGCCGACACGCAAGCATGGCGCGCGCTGCTGCGCCAGCCCGTGCTGTCATGGCGGCTCAGCCGCTCGGCGTGGATCGCGTGGGGCCTGCTGGGCGGCGCGCTGCTGGCGTTTGCCGCCTTCGGCATCGGGCAGGACGACTGGCGTGCCGGCATCCTGGCTGCCGGGTTTTTCCTGACGGCCTTCGTTACCGCCTGCTGGTTGGAATTGCTCGGCAGCGCCATCCGCCAGAACCAGCCGGCGCTGGCCTGCCTGGTGCCGGGGCAGCACCGCCGGATCGTGACGGCGGTCGCTGCCGCGTGGAGCCTGGCCGCGCTGCTGGTCGCCGGCCTGTTCGGCCTGCCGTTCGGCCACTTCGGCTATGTGCTGCTGGCCGCGGCGGCGGCCTTCCTGTTCCTGGCGGCGCTGCAGCAGTGGCCCTGGTTGCTGCTGGTGCCATTGGCCGTCATGATCGTCGATCGCTTCGTGCCACTGGTGCCGGGTGCCGGCATGCGCGCCGTCCACGCCACGCTGGGCGAAACCGGGCTTACGCTGGCGGGCCTGGCGCTGCTGCTTGGCCTCGCCGCGTTCGTGCAGCGGCGGCTGCTGCCGCGCGGCGGCGACCGCCATCTGGCATGGCAGCGCCGCTACGACGCGCGGGCCCAGGCGATGAAGGAAGCGCTGGCCTTGCCCGGCCAGGAGTACGCGGCCGCGTGGCGCCCGTCTGCGTGGCTGCAGCAGCCTTACCTGGCCGGCCTTCGCCGCTTGACCGAGCGCGCCGGCTGGGCGCGACCGCCGCGCAATCGCGCCCAGGCGCTGCTGTTCGCACTGCGTTCCGCTTCGCATCCGGGCGCCATGCTCGGGGCGCTGGCGACCGCCGTGGCGTTCGTGCTGGCGGCCGGCAGCCGGCTGGGACAGGGCCTGGACCGCGACGGCCTGGCCGGGCTGTCGTGCGTGATCCTCGTGGTGACGCCGCTGGTCACGCACGTGCATGCCGTACTGGCGGCGCTGCAGCGCTATCGCACCGAGCAGGCCTTGCTGCGCCTGACGCCAGCGGCGCCGCGCAGCGCGGCGTTCAACCGCCAGCTGGGCGGCGCGCTGCTGGCCCGCTTTGGCTTGCTGTGGCTGGCCTGCGTGGCCAGCGCCTCGCTCAGCGCCGCCGTGCTGGCGCCGGGCGTGGCGGCGCAAGGTGCCGTCGGCATCAGCGCCGCGCTGACGTTGTTGCTGGCGCCGGCGCTGCTGCGCAACCACGCGGCCAGCCGGCGGCTGTCGCCGCAGGTCATCACGCTCGTCATCGCGGCTGTCGTCGCGCTGTCGGTGCTGCTGCGCATCGTGGTGGTGGTGTGGCGCGACGACATGCCGTGGCTGCCGATCGCCGCGATCGTCGTCGCGGCGGTTTGGCTGACGTGGCGCGGCTGGCGCCGGCTGCCGGCACTGCCGCCGGCGTTTCCCGCCGGGCGGCTGGCGCAGGACTAGCTTACTTTGCCGGGGTCGCCAGCGGCTGGCCCTTCTCGACGACATACACGCCCACGAGCCGGGCCGGCTCGCCGCTCGTGTTGCGCGCCGCGTGCACGACGCCGGCCGGGATGATGAACGCCTCGCCGGCCTTCATGCGGCGCGGCGGCTGGCCATCGATCAGCAGCTCGCATTCGCCACCCAGGAAATAGCTGATCTCCTCGCCGGGATGGGTGTGGCGCGGCGCCGTGGCGCCGGCCGCGATCTCGATGTGCGCGACGATGGCTTCGCGGTTGGGCACGGAGATGTCGCCGCGGACGATCTCGGTGCGTTTCAACGGTGGCGGTGTGCTGCCCGTTTGCGCCAGTGCCAGGCTGCTGGCGCACAGCATCAAGGCCGCAAAGGCCCGTACGTTTGCTTGCATGGTGGTCTCCCTATTGTCGGTATCGTGGTCGCGCGCGTTGGCGCGAGGACCATGGTAACGCAGTCAGGGCTTGACGAAGAGCGCGTCGAGGATGCTGGCCAGCCAGGCGACCAGCAGCACGGCGGCGGCGAGATTGCCGCCCGGGCCCGTATTGGTGGCTTCGATCTGCTGCTGGATCAGGACCGGGTCGAGCGGCAGGGTGCCAGCGCCGATCTGGTCGACGATGAGGTTGGCGACCGTCCAGGCGGCGTGCAGCAGCCAGAGCATCGCCAGCAGGGCGGGCACGATGAAGCACAGTGCCCGCCGTGGGCGTTTTAGTACCAAGGCCTGGCCCAGTCCTGGGAAGAGCAGGGCGGATAGGAGGGCGGCTTTGGTGCGAAGATTCATGTGCGAGTTAGTTGGAGGGCGGCGGCTCGTTACCCACTTCAGGCATCAGCGTCGCGTGCAGCATCAATTGCGGCGGCGGATCGTTAGAAATCTCAGGATCATGCAGGAACTCGACGCCAGCCTTGTCCTTGAAGTGCAGGGTAAGATTGAACTTCGCTTTCTTCGTGTTGGCATCGCTGAATGTTACCAGCTTACCGCTTTCGCTGATGGACGGGTCGCTCAGTTGGTCCTCGCGGCTCGGCTTCACGGTGACCGATTTGAACACCACGCCTGCCGGCGTGGGATCGACGAGCTGGTAATTGATCACGGTGTCGTATTCCGTTACCTGCAGGGTGGCCGGTTTGAAGTGCACCGCGTATTTGGTTTTACCGGTCGCCGGATCGATGCCCGGGATCGCGGTCACCTGCACGTTCAGGAACGCGGTAGGCTTGTCAGTCGCTTTCATGTGTTTCCCTTTTCAGATTTATATTTCGAGATGTTCTTCAAATAGCGGGCATCTCGATAGCCCATGGACTCCAGACGCGCCATGATGTCAAGCGCTGCCTTGGCCTCACCGGCACAAAGGCTGGCTTCCACCAGCGGCACCAAGGTGAGGTAATCGCTTCCGCGCCGGGCTGGATCGAGAGCCTCGATGGCCGCGCGACATGTTTGTTTCGCATCCTGTGAGCCCTGCGCTAGCTGAATCTCCGCGGTCAACAGCAGAGTTCTTGCATAGCTGGCGTCAACCGACCTGTCGAGCGCGCCTGAGCGCAGCTGCTGGTAAATTTCAACGGCCTGCTGCAAGGTAATCGATGCCAGTGAAGCGTTCCCTTTGCGCAGATAGGAACGCGCCAGCTGTTCGCTTGCTTTCGCAAGCAGATGCTGTACCTCGCGCGCATCGGGGGACTGGTCGCGCAATTGCTGCAGGTGCTGGTGGACTGCCAGCGCGGCAGCGCTATCGGTATCGCCCGCCTCGGCGAGTTGGCGCAAGCGGATGGAGGCGGCGTGCCGCTGCCATAGCTTATTGGTGGGGTCGCGTTGGATCGGCTGCAAGATTAACTGCGCTGCCCGCTCATACGCCGCGCCTGCGGAGGCATCTCCGAAAGCTTGCAGTAGGTCGGCTTTACGCCATATGGACGACGACAGTTTTTGCGCCCATACCGCATTCGTGGGCTCCTTGTTATGGGCGCCGATTAACAAGGCTTCTTCTTGCTGAAATAGGCGCATGGCTTCCCGCAATTGCCCTAGTTTGACCTTCGTGCTGGCCAGCCAGGATATCGCGTTGGCAAGATCGACGGCGATACCGGGTCGCTCTGGCTGACGCGAAAGCACACGCTGTTTCAGTTCGACAGAGTGGGCGAACGCGGCGGCGGCGGCGGGGAGCTTGTCTTGCCTGAGTAGGGCACTGCCATAGCTGTTATGGGCATACGACAGCTCCATCCATCCGTCCAGGTCGTTCGGCATGGCATTGACGATGCGTGCGCTGAAGTCGCGATACCGCAGCATGTACTGCTCCGCGCGGCTCCACTCGCCCCGGTCGAAAGAGAGCTTGCCCAGCCAGAACGCATTGGCGCCTGCCGCCTTCAGCAGCGGTAGCTCGTCGTGGCCAGCGGCAAGTTGGCGCTGCAGGATTTGCTCGGCAGCGCGCAGGGCGTCCGAGGCCGCGGCATGACGGCCCTGGGCCGTGCCCACTTCTGCGATCAGTTGCAGCGTCTTGACGCGTTGCGCATTGGCAGACGAGGTGCTGCTGTCCGTGGCGGCGCCGGACAAATACGTCAGCGCCTTCGCGCTCACATCATCGAGCAAATCCAACCGCCCCAGCGGCCGCAGCTTGTCGACAAAATCCCCCAGCATAAAGCTCATCAGACTCTCGGCATCCGCCCGCCGCTGCTCGGCCTCCTGCTGCGCCGAGCGCGCGGTCAGGCCCAGCACCGCGGCCAGCACGGCCAGCAGCCCGATGATCGCCATCGCGGCAAAGCGGATGCGCGAACCCAGGCGGGCGCGCCGCAGCGACGCGTCAACGTAGTCCTTCTCCTGGCTTGACAGGGCAAGATCGGCGATCTCCAGCAAGCCGCGCGCCTGGTTCGCTTGCGTGCCCTCGGGCAGCAGCAGGTCGCGCGGGCGGCCGGCGGCGGCCCAGCGCTCGGCCTGCGCGGCGACGCGGGTGCGGATCTGCAGTGCCTGCCGGTGCCGCTCGATCCACTCCACCACGCGCGGCCAGCGCCGCAGCAACGCTTCGTGGGCGACGCCGAACGTGGGCACGTCGCCCGTCAGCTCGCTGACGAACAGGCGCGCTTCCACCAGCGCACGTACCAGCTCGCGTTTCGCCTCGCTGTCCAGTGCGGCCCATGGCGTGCGGCGCGCCGTGACGGCGCTTTGTTCGTCACCGATATTGATTAATAGCGACAGCACGTGAGGCAGGGCGGCCTGCTGCTGCGCCGGCAGCTTCGCGACGACCTGCTCGGCGCGCACGCCCAGCGCGCCCTCGATGCCGCCCAATTGGCGGAACACGTCGAAGCGCAGGGTGCCGTCGTCGCCGCGCTGGCGATACAGTTCGTCCAGGCAGTACTGCAGCAGCGGCAGCGCGTCAGGGCTGGCGCGCGCGGCGTCGCACAGCACGTCGTCCAGGCTGGCGCCGGTGGCGGCGTCGTGCTCGAACGTGAGTTGCGCGGCGCGCGCCGGCTGGCGCACCATCTGGGCGATTTCGGCGCCGCCCGGCGGCTCCACGTCGAAGTGGCCGCCGCGGCTTTTCAGCGCCATCAGCTCGGGCAGCGCGATCAGCGCCGGATAGAAGTCGTTGCGGCACGCCAGCACGACCAGCACCCCGGCCCGCGCCAGCTGTTCCAACACGGCGACGAAGCAGGCCCGGTCGCCGTCCGACGTGGCCGGGGCACGGAAGATCGCTTCCAGCCGGTCGATGAAGACAGCGGTGCGGATCGGCGCGCCTGCGCCCAGCCGCGCCGCGACGTCCGCCGGCGCCTCGCGCAGGCGCCGGCCCAGCGCATCGGCGCTGCTGCCGTCGAAGCACGGCTTGCCGTCGCTTTCCGCATCGAGCAGGACGGCGGCCAGGGCGCCGAACAGGTCGCTGCCGCCCAGGTCGGCGCAGTCCATGTGCAGCGTCGACGTCACCGCGACCGGGCCGGCGTCCGCCAGCGCCGGCAGCAGGCCGGCACGCACCAACGAGGTCTTGCCGGAGCCGGAAGGGCCCAGTACGAGCGCCATCGGACAGCCGCCCGCGGCCTGGGCCAGCACCACTTCGCGCAGCCGGTGCGTGGCCTGGACGCGGCCAAAGAAGATCGCGGCATGGCTCTCCTGGAACGCTTCCAGGCCGCGGAACGGCGAGCCGCCGTGCCAGGTTTCGGCATGGTCGGCCGCCTCGACCACCGGCGCGATGGCCCGGTAGCCGCGCTTGCGCACCGTCTCGATATAGCGCGGCTCGGTGCTGGAGTCCCCCAGTGCGCGGCGCAACTGGGCGATCGCCTTGTGCACCGGGTTGTCACCGAGTTCGGCCGTGCCCCAGCATTTTTGCAGCAACTCCTCGGCCGGGATGACGGCGCCGGGATGACGGCACAGGTAGCGCAGCACGTCCATGGCGCGCGGTTCCAGCGTCGCGCGGGCGTCGCCGTGGCTCAGCGCATTGCCGCCCACGTCCACCTGCCAGTCGCCGAAGCGGAACCCGCGTCCATCCATCGTGCCGTTTCCTCTAAAAAATATTATCAATCAAATCAATGACTTGCTATTCCGGCAGGTTTCCGGAAGGCGCGCGCACGCGACCATCGGTACTGTTCGGCTTGACTGAAGAACACGAATCTTAACATTTCCCCAAGAAAATAAAATGCCTGAGTTAAATTTTTCCGACCGTGAAGTTTTTTCACAACGGTACTTGAAACCGCTGCTGATCGATCCGCTGGAAGAACGCCTGAATGCCATGCCGGACTATGCGCTGGTGCTGCCGGCCGGTGCTGTTGCTACCGGGCAAGGCTCGATCAACGACAAATCGGGAGTGACGGCGAGCAACACCGGGCTGCGCGCGCGTTTCGTACGCACCCCGTCGGGCTGGTACTACGGCGACCATGTGTTGCTGCAGTGGCAACAGCCGGGCGACGTCAGCCATCAGCGCGAGTCGGAGCAGGATTTGCAGTACGGGGTGTCGGTGTCGGAACAGCCGGACATGGCCGGCGTACCGCGCCTGACCGTCGACCTGTACGGTTCGCTCATGCGCTACGAGCGCGACGCCGTCAGCCAGACCCTGGGCCGCGGCAAGCACGCCGACCTGGGGCGCGGCTGGGTGCGCGCGACCTTGCATTGGGCGTTGCAGCTGCAGCTGATCGTGGACGGCGACGGCCGCGCTCACGTCATCAGCCGGGCGCGCAGGGCGGCGCCGGTGGCGGACGGCGGCAAGTCCGGTGCCTATATCGCCTCCGATCCGCTGGCCCACCTGCTCAATCTGCCGCGCCTGACCGAGGCCTGGGATCATGGCAGCGCCGGCCTGGCGGCCGTGCAGGACTATCTGGTCGCGCGCTTGGCGGCCGCCATCGAGCCGGCGCTGGCCCATGATTGAGGCCTTGATGGCGCACCTGGCGCTGTATCCGGACGCGGCGGCCACGCCGCCCCTGTTCATCGTCCACGACGACAGCGGCGCGCCGCTGGTATTCCACGTCGATGGCGCCGGCCGCCTGCTGCTGGCGCGCACCGGCTCCGGTACGGCGCAGGTGGAGCCGGTAGCGGGTGTGATCGTGCGCGCGGCCGATATCCGCCAGGCCGGCGACGGCAGCGTGGCCGTCGCGCTGGCCGTCTCCACCGGCGCTGGCGACGCCCTGTACGTCGGCACCGGCATCCCGGCCACCTTGGACAATGCCGGCTGGCGCGTGCGCCTGGCCACGCTGGCCCCTTGCCCGGGGCTGCCGGCCGGGGCGCGCGTGACGCGGCTGGCGTTCGGTCCGATGCTGGCGGGGGCGCCGCCGCTGTTGCTGGTGGGCGCCAGCGTGCACGGCACCTCCCGCACCTGGTACTGCAATGCGGCCACGCCGGCGCTGGGCCTGCAGGCATTGCTGGTGCCGGCGGCGGCGCGCGGCGCGCACCCGGTTGCGGTGGGCACGTACCGGCTGCCCGGGGTGTGGGCGCTGCGCCAGGGCGACGGGCAGGACGAGCTCAGGTTCGCCTCGTTCGGCGCGACCTTCGGCTGGCAGGTCGACGTCGTCTACCCGAACCTGCCGGCGCGCACCCGCAGCGTCCTGCTGGCGCATGGGTCGATGCCGAACGTGCCGGACGTGTTCGCGGCCGGCGATGCCATCGTCGTCTACCGGGGCAGCAATCCGGTGCCGCAGCGGGTGGCGGCGGTCGCGGGGGCGCGCCTGCTGTGGAGCGCGCGCAACGAGGCCGGCGAATTCCTGGCCTTCGCGGACGACGAGGGCGCGGTATGGCTGCTGGCGCGGTCGCCGCGCGAAGCCTGGAGCGCGCCGGTGCGGCTGACACGGGGCAGGGCGGTGCTGACGGTGACGGACGATGGGACGATTTTCGCGGCGGCGCGCGAAGGGAAGATGCTGGCGGTGCGGCGGTTCGACGGGGCCGGCGCCCCGGGACCGGTTGTCGCGGTGGCGCTGGGAGACCCCACCATACATATATAAGTCATCGGATAAAAAAACGCCGTCGCGGCCCCGGGGGGCGGCGACGGCGTTGGCCTTTACAGGCGGATGGCTTATTCGTAGGCGCTGATCGGCGCGCAGCCGCACATCAGGTTACGGTCGCCATACACGTTGTCGGCACGGCCCACGGTCGGCCAGTACTTGTTCTTGCGCAGCGACGGCAGCGGGTAGGCCGCCGTTTCGCGGCTGTACTGGCGATCCCAGTTGTCGGCGGTGAGTACCTCGGCGGTGTGCGGCGCAAATTTCAACGGGTTGTTGGCCTTGTCGAATTCGCCGCTTTCCACCTTGGCGATCTCGCCGCGGATGGCGATCATCGCGTCGATGAAGCGGTCCAGCTCCGCCTTCGATTCCGACTCGGTCGGCTCGATCATCAAGGTGCCCGGCACCGGGAAGCTCATGGTCGGCGCGTGGAAGCCGAAGTCCATCAGGCGCTTGGCCACGTCCTCGTTGCTGATGCCGGTGGCGTCCGTCAGCGGGCGCAGGTCCAGGATGCACTCGTGCGCCACCAGGCCGTCATGGCCCGAATACAGCACCGGATAATGCGGCGCCAGGCGGCGGGCGATGTAGTTGGCGTTCAGGATCGCCGTTTCCGTGGCCGCCGTCAGGCCGGCCGCGCCCATCATCGCGATGTACATCCACGAGATCGGCAGGATCGAGGCCGAGCCGTAGGCCGCCGCCGAGACGGCGCCGATGCCGTTGTCGTTGCGGGCATAGCCGGTCGAACGCTGGTTCGGCAGGAACTCGGCCAGGTGCGCGCCCACGCCGATCGGGCCGACGCCCGGGCCGCCGCCGCCGTGCGGGATGCAGAAGGTCTTGTGCAGGTTCAGGTGCGAGACGTCGCCGCCGAACGCGCCTGGCGCGGCCACGCCGACCAGCGCGTTCATGTTGGCGCCGTCGATGTAGACCTGGCCGCCGTGCGCGTGCACGATGTCGCACAGTTCCTTGATGCCTTCCTCGAACACGCCGTGGGTGGACGGGTAGGTGACCATCACGCACGCCAGGTTCTTGCTGTGCTGTTCGGCCTTGGCCTTCAGGTCGGCCAGGTCGACGTTGCCGTTCTCGTCGCAGGCCGTCACCACCACCTGCATGTTGACCATCGAGGCCGAAGCCGGGTTGGTGCCGTGCGCGGAGGACGGGATCAGGCAGATGTTGCGGTGGCCTTCGCCGCGCGACTGGTGGTACTTCTGGATCACCAGGAGGCCCGCGTATTCGCCCTGCGAGCCGGCGTTCGGCTGCAGCGACACGGCCGCATAGCCGGTGACGGCGCACAGCATCTGTTCCAGCTGGTCGATCATCTCGCGGTAGCCGACCGTCTGGTCGTTCGGCGCGAACGGGTGGATGTTGGAGAACTCCGGCCACGTCACCGGGATCATCTCGCTGGTGGCGTTCAGTTTCATCGTGCAGGAGCCCAGCGGGATCATGGTGCGGTCCAGCGCCAGGTCCTTGTCGGCCAGGCTGCGCAGGTAGCGCAGCATTTCCGTCTCGCTGTGGTAGCGGTTGAAGACCGGGTGCGTCAGGTAGTCGCTGGAGCGGGCCAGCGCTTCGGGGAAGGCCTGGTTCACTTCCGCCTCGACGGCGGCGAAGTCCGGCGCGGCCGGGGTTGCGTCACCCTTGCCGGCGAACACGGTCCACAGCGCGGCCAGCGTATTGCGGTCGGTGGTCTCGTCCAGCGACACGCCGACGTGGCGCGCATCGATCTTGCGCAGGTTGATGCCGTTGGCGACCGCCGCCGCGTGCAGCGCATCGGCGTTGTCGGTGCGGATCGTCAGCGTGTCGAAGTACGACTCGCTGGTCAGCGAGTAGCCCAGCGTACGCAGATACGAGGCCAGCACGCCGGTGTAGCGGTGCACGCGCTGGGCGATGTTCTTCAGGCCCTGCGGGCCGTGGTAGACGGCGTACATCGACGCGATCACGGCCAGCAGCACCTGCGCGGTGCAGATGTTGGAGGTGGCTTTTTCGCGGCGGATGTGCTGTTCGCGCGTCTGCAGCGCCAGGCGGTAGGCGGTGTTGCCCTGCTGGTCGACGGTGACGCCGACCAGGCGGCCCGGCATCGAGCGCTTGTATTCGTCGCGCGTGGCCATGTAGCCGGCGTGCGGGCCGCCGAAGCCCAGCGGCACGCCGAAGCGCTGGCTGTTGCCGACCACGACGTCCGCGCCCCATTCGCCCGGTGGCGTGAGCAGCGTCAGTGCCAGCAGGTCGGCCGCCACCACGACCATGGTGCCGTTGGCCTTTACTTTTTCGACGTCGGCGCGGTAGTCGCGCACGGCGCCGTCGACACCCGGGTACTGCAGCAGCACGCCGAAGGCGTCCGTCACGCCGGCCAGTTCGGCCGGGTCGAACGTCTTCACTTCGATGCCCAGCGGCTCGGCGCGGGTGCGCACCACTTCCAGGGTCTGCGGCAGCACGTCGCTGGCCACGGCGAAGGTCTTCGACTTCGATTTACCGACGCGCATCAGGAGCGTCATCGCCTCGGCGGCCGACGTGCCTTCGTCCAGCATCGACGCGTTGGCGATGCCCATGCCGGTCAGGTCCGTGATGGCCTGCTGGAAGTTCAGGATCGCTTCCAGGCGGCCTTGCGAGATCTCCGGCTGGTACGGGGTGTAGGCGGTGTACCAGGCCGGGTTCTCGAAGATATTGCGCAGCACCACGCCGGGCGTGATCGTGCCGTAATAGCCCTGGCCGATCAGGGAGGTCAGCACCTGGTTCTTCTTCGCCAGACCCTTCAGCACGGCCAGCGCTTCCTGCTCCGGCTTCGGCTCGCTGAACTGGCCGAGGGGCAGGGCGGCACGGTTGCGGATGTGGGCCGGCACGATGGCGTCGATCAGCGCGGCGCGCGAGGCGTAGCCGAGGGTGTCGAGCATCTGCTGTTGTTCGGCGGCGTCCGGGCCGATATGGCGGGCGATGAACGCATCGCGGGCTTCGAGTTGGGTCAGGCTGGTGCGGGTCATGTGAAGATCTCTTGGGCCAAAGAAGAAAGGCCGGCACTGGCGCCGGCCCTTGGTACTGCGGGTTTTAAGCTGCGGTGGTCTTGCCGTAAGCGGCGGCGTCCAGCAGGCCGTCCAGCTGCGACACGTCGGCCGGCTTCAGCTTGAACAGCCAGGCGTCGTACGCGTTGGCGTTGATCGATTCCGGGGCGCCGGCCACGGCTTCGTTGACTTCGGTGATCTCGCCGGACAGCGGCGAGTAGATGTCGGAGGCGGCTTTCACGGATTCCACCACGGCGGCGTCGTCGCCGGCGGTGAAGCTGGTGCCGACCTTCGGCAGTTCGACGAACACGATGTCGCCCAGCGCATCCTGCGCGAACTCGGTGATGCCGACCGTGACGGTGCCGTCGGACTCCAGGCGTACCCATTCGTGGGACTCGGTGTACTTCAGCTCTGCAGGAATATTGCTCATGTGTGCTCCAAAAGGGGTGTTGTTGTTGGGTTCTGGCCCGCGCAGGCGCCGTGACCGGCGCTTACGCAGCCAGGATTTTACCGTTGCGGACGAACGGCAGCTTCACGACTGTCGCGGCCAGCTTCTTGTCGCGGATCTCGACGTGCACCGTGTCGCCGACCTGCACACCGGTCGGGACGCGCGCCAGCGCGATGGCCTGCTGCATCGTCGGGCTGAACGTGCCGGACGTGATCTCGCCTTCGCCGCTGGCGGCGATGACTTTCTGGTGGGCGCGCAGCACGCCGCCTTTCTCGCGCAGGATCAGGCCGACGAACTGGGCGTTCTGGCCCTTGGCCTGCAGGGCCGCCTTGCCGATGAAGTCGCGCTCGCTGACCAGGTCGATGGTCCAGGCCAGCCCGGCGTCCAGCGGGTTGACCGATTCGTCCATGTCCTGGCCGTACAGGTTCATGCCCGCTTCCAGGCGCAGCGTGTCGCGTGCGCCCAGCCCGGCCGGCTTGACGCCGGCCGCGGCGAGCGCGTTCCAGAGGGCCTCGGCCTGGGTGGCCGCGACGCCGATTTCAAAACCGTCTTCGCCGGTATAGCCGGTGCGGGCGATCATCGCCTCGCCGAACGCGGTGCCGGGCACCAGGGCCACGTTGAAGGGCTTCATCTCGGCAGTGGCATCCTTCGCCTGCGGGATCACTTCCCATACCTTGGCGCGGGCGTTCGGGCCCTGCACGGCGATCAGGGCCATGGCATCGGCGCCGTCGCGGCGCTGCGTGATGGTGAGCTTGGTGCCCCAGGCTTGGTTCTGGGCATTCATCCAGGCCACGTCCTTGTCGGCCGTGCCGGCGTTGACGACCAGGCGGAACCAGTCTTCATTGATGAAGTAGACGATCAGGTCGTCGATGACGCCGCCGTCAGGGTTGAGCATGCAGGAATACAGGGCCTTGCCGGACACCTGCAGCTTGTCGACGTTGTTGGCCAGCAGGCGGCGCAGGAAAGCGCGCACGTCGCTGCCCTTGATATCGACCACGCACATGTGCGCTACGTCGAACATGCCCACGTCGGTGCGCACGGCATGGTGCTCTTCGATCTGCGAGCCGTAGTTGACCGGCATGTCCCAGCCGCCGAAATCGACCATGCGGGCGCCCAGGGCGCGGTGGGCGTTGTTGAGTGGGGTGGATTTCAACGTCATGACTTCCTCGGACCGGTTGTAGGGTTAACAGCACAAGCAGGGACAGGCCGACAGCGCCTGTCCAGTTGTTCGTCACCCCTCTGTCCTCGGTACCTGAGAGATAGCGGGCCGGTGATACCGGCGCCGCACGCCCCTTCGGTGGGCGATCCATGATCGCCGCTCTCCAGAGTTTCGGCCGCCATGCTGGCGGCCCCTGACCGGTCCTTGGTGCCTGAGAGTTTGCGGGTAGTGCCCCTTCGGCGGCAGCGAAGCTGCGCTCTCCCGGTCGAGGATCGGGACTATATGTCAGTTGGCAGGGGGTGTCAATGTGGAAGGAAAAGCCACACCGGGTCGCCCCGGCCGGCGCGCCATCGGCACTGCCGGGCCACGGCGGTGCCCGGACCGGGGCTGGTTGCCGGTCGTGCGTCCTGAAAAAACCGCCTGCGCTAGAATGACAGCGACCATTTGGAGAGGTATAACAACTATGAGCGAAGACAAGCAAAAACTGGATGGGGCGGCCTGGTACACGTTGTCGGGCGACGTCAACAGCGACATGGTGCACCGCGTGTTCGATGCCGTGGCCGACATGACCGAGGATGGCGTCGAGACGGCGCACATCCTGATCCAGTCCAACGGCGGCTACGTCAGCGACGGCCTGTGCCTGCACAACTACCTGAGCAGCCTGCCGATCAAGATCGTCACCTACAACGCCGGCGCCGTGGCGTCGATCGCCGTGATCCTGTTCCTGGCGGGCGAGGAACGCTATGCCAGCGAGACGGCACGCTTCATGGTGCACAAGTCGCACGCCAGCGCGCCGTCCGGTGCCCGGCCCGATGCGCTGCGCATCATCGTCGAGGGCCTGCAGGCGGACGACGCGCGCACGGAATCGATCCTGCGCAAGCACGTCAACCTGTCGGACGAGCACTGGGCCGTGCACGCCTACTCCGACCTGCACCTGACCGCGCGCGATGCCGCCAAGGTGAACCTGGTCAACGACGTGCGCGACTTCAAGCCGCCGAAGGGCAAGCGCGTCACCAATATCTGAAACCCGTCCGCATGCCCGGATGGCAAACGAGCCTGGCAGGTGACCCTGGCCAGGCTCGCGCAACGGGGCCGCAGCCCCGCGATTACTTGCCTTTAGACTTTTTGCTGTCGTTCTTGTGGCTTTGACGGCCGGCTTCCACGTGCTGCTCGTGCGTGCCGCCCTGGGTGCCGCCGGAGCGCGAGCCCTGGTTACCCGACTGCTTGCTGCCGCTGCTGGAAGAGCCTTGCTTGCTGCCACCGCTTTTCTGATTCGATGCCATTTTGCTTTCCTTTCAGTGATGGAGAGAGTCGACTACCGAAGGCGCATCGGTGATCCGGCACGGGTCGCCAGGTGGGCGGCCCGTGGCGCGGATGCGTTTCCGGTCATGGAATCATGCGTTTTTGCTCAGGTCCGGAGTATCGGAGTTTACCGTCCTGACATGTAGGACAAGACCTCTTGCCGCCTTATACGGCGGGCTTCCTTCGTTATGCGAGCCGTGCCGGAGGTGCCGCCGCGCCAGCCCGCGGCAGTGGCGGGCGTGGTAAAAAACGGCGCCGACAGCAAGTTTTCCTATTGCCCCGAGGCAATGTTATGCCAGAATGGCGGCTAGCGGCGTGCGCATGCCGCATTACCTCACTGGCCCGGAACCCATGCAAGCTGCCGCCAATTCAACCGCTCCCACGCCGCCCGCCGTGTCGCCGCGGCATGCGTTGCTGGAAGAGCTGATCGCCAGCGCCGTCGGCATCGCGGGCGATCAGATGCGCGCGCTGGCGACCGGCCTGGCGGCCGCGCTGCTCGATGGCTCGGCGCTGGCCGAGGGCGCCGTGCAGGCGCGCCTGCGCGCCGGCAACCTGCTGCGCGAGCATCACTTCGCATTCCTGCACCTGGCCAGCGCCGCGCTGGAGCGCGAGCTGCGCCGCGCCATCGCGCAGCTCGCGCCGGCGCCGGTGGCCGTCACGGCGGAGCTGGCGCTGGTGCCCTACGACGAGATGGAGCAGCAGGTGACGCTGGCGGCCGTGGCCCGGCCGTTCGATGCCGCCCACGCGGATGCGCTGGCGGCGCTGGACGCGCGCCTGGCCGTGCTGCTGGAGCGCCCGGTGCTGCGGGCGCGGCAGAACCCGTTCCGTCCCGAGGTGTTCGTCAGCGCGCTGCAGCAGGCCTGGGCCGGGTTCCAGCCCGATGCCGCCGCCGCGCCGCTGCTGTTGCCGCTGCTGCGTCCTGGCCGGTTCTTCGACCTGGCGCCGATCCTGGATGCGCTGAACCTAATATTGGAACGCGCCGGCGTGACGGTGCCGGCGCGGGCCGACAGCGCAGCCCGCTCCAGCGGGGACGCGCAGGTGGCCCACGTGCTGCGGCGCCTGTTCGCGCCGGCAGCCGGGCACGCCGGTGGCACTGCCGTCACGCGTCCGCTGCAGGCCTGGCTGGCCGGTTTGCCGCGTGCTGCCGGCAGCGCGCGCCTGCAGGCCCTGAAGGCCCAGGCGCCGGCCGGCAGCCTGTCGCGCGCGGACGAGACGACGATCGACCTGCTGGGCGCCGTGTTCGACACGGTGGCGGCGGACGGCGACATCGCGGCGGACATCCGCGACCTGATCCACCTGGTGCAGCTGCCGGTGCTGCAGGCCGCGCTGGCCGACCACGGCTTCTTCTTCGAAGCGGAGCACCCGGCCCGGCGCCTGCTCGACCTGCTGTCGCGCATGGGCTGGGAGCGCGCCCAGCGCGCCAGCGCCGATCCGCAGGACCCATTGCTGCTGGCGATGCGCCGCAGTGTCGCCACGGCGGCCGCTGGCGGCGCCGCCAGCGACCAGGCCTGCGCGCAGGCGGTGGCGCAACTGGAGGCCTCGCTGCGTGCCGACGACGCGGCCACCGAGGCGGCCCTGGCCGGTCCCGTGGCCGCCGCGTTGCGGCAGGAGCGTCGCGCCGAGGCGGGCCAGGCCGCGCGCGCGGCCGTGGCGCAACGGCTGGCGGCGGGCGAGGCGGGTGCCAATGCCGTCGTCGCCGGTTTCCTGCAGACCCGCTGGACCGACGTGCTGACGCTGGCGCATACGGTCGAGGAACGCAAGCCGGGTGCCGTGCGCGACGCCACCCGGGCGATGGACGAGCTGTTGTGGAGCGTGCAGCCGAAGCAGGACGCGGACGAGCGGCGCCGCCTGATCGGCCGGCTGCCGGCGTTGCTGGCCGTGCTGAATCGCTGGCTCGACGTGATCCGCTGGCAGGACGCCGAGCGTCTGCGCTTCTTTGCCGAGCTGGCCGAGTGCCACGCCTCGCTGGTGCGCGCGCCGCTCGACCTGACGCCGGCGCGCAAGGCCACGCTGGCGCTGGAGGCGACCCGGCTGGCGGCGCAGCGGCGCCAGGAGCCGGCCATCCCCGAGGCCCCGGCCGACGCCGCGGCGCAGGCGGTGGCGGCCCTGGCGCGCGGCGCCTGGCTCGAATTCGCGCGCGCGGAGGGGCGGCGGCGCGTCAAGCTGGCCTGGATCAGTCCGCTGCGCACGCTGTACATCTTTTCCAACGGCGCGCGCGAGGAAGCGTTCTCGCTGGCGGCCGACGAGCTGGCGCGGCACCTGCGCGACGGCAGCGCCGCCGTGCTGGCGGCCGAACCGCTGGTGGCGCGAGCGCTCGGCCGTGCCGTGCGCGAGCTGGCGGCGAACGACGCCGGCGAGTGCGCCGCATGACAGGCATTGCCAGCTGGATAGGTGGAGTTGGCTGCGTAATGGGCCGACTTCGAATAATTTAATCGACACTTAATAAACTACCGGTATTCTGGCGGCGCCGTCGACGTGGCGCCTGCCGCGCCCGCGCGGCGTCGTACACTGGAATGCGAAACGAAAGGCAAGACGGATGACAAGTTGGTGGAGCGCCCTGTCGGGATTGGGCGGGATCGAGGTGACGGGGCCGCTGGGCGTGGCGATCGCCGTCTGGCTGGTGGCGGGCCGCTCATGGCGGCTGTCGCTGGCATGGTGCCTGCTGTACGGCGCCGGCATGGCGCTGGTCGTCGTCACCAAGCTCGCCTACATGGGCTGGGGCATCGGTATTCCCGAGATCAAGTTCGCTGGCCTGTCGGGTCACGCGATGCGCGCCTGCGCCGTCTTCCCCGTCGTGTTCTACCTGGCGTTCCGGCGTCTTGGCTCGCCGGCGCGGCGGCTCGCGCTGGCGGCCGGCATCGTGCTGGCCCTGCTGGTCAGCATTTCGCGCGTGCCCGTGCTGGCCCACTCGTGGTCGGAAGTCGTGCTGGGTGGCATCGTGGGCTTTGCCGTGGCGGCCGGGTTCATCTGGCAGGCCCGCAGCGAGCATCCCACCGTCGTGGGGCGCGTGCTGCTCGCGCTGTGCATTCCGCCGCTGCTGGTGGTGCCGACGACGGAACCGGTGTATACCGAAGGCATGCTGAAGAAGCTGGCGGTGGCGCTGGCCGGGCGCGAGTCGGCCGTCGAGCGGGCCTGGCGCCTTGGTCCGGGCCGCGAGCACTACCGGCAGCGCGCGCCGCGCGAACACCCGCCAGCGCACGGCGGCGAGACCGATCCGGCGGTGCGGCGCCTGCCCGGGGCCACGGTACGGATGGCGATCTGATCCGCCAGGCGTGCGAATTTGTCCAGATTGCCGGCGCGGGGATGGTATGATAACCACCTTTCCAATCGTGCCAGTCAAGGCGAAGAACCGATTCCAACGTGCGCCTATCATCCATCAAATTGTCGGGATTTAAGTCGTTTGTCGATCCCACCAATTTCCAGGTGCCGGGCCAGCTGGTCGGAGTGGTCGGGCCCAACGGCTGCGGCAAGTCGAACATCATCGACGCCGTGCGCTGGGTGCTGGGCGAATCCAAGGCCTCGGAGCTGCGCGGCGAGTCGATGCAGGACGTTATCTTCAACGGCTCCACGCATCGCAAGCCGGCCGGCCGCGCCTCGGTCGAACTGGTATTCGACAACCACGAGGGCAAGGCCGCCGGCCAATGGGGCCAGTACGCGGAGATCGCCGTCAAGCGCACCCTGACGCGCGACGGCACCTCGACCTACTACATCAACGGCCAGAGCGTGCGCCGGCGCGACATCCAGGACATCTTCCTGGGCACCGGCCTGGGCCCGCGCGCCTACGCCATCATCGGCCAGGGCATGATCGCCCGCATCATCGAATCGCGCCCGGAAGAACTGCGCGTCTTCCTCGAGGAGGCGGCCGGCGTCTCGAAATACAAGGAACGCCGGCGCGAGACGGAAAACCGCCTGCAGGACACGCGCGAGAACCTGCTGCGCGTCGAGGATATCCTGCGTGAGCTGAACAACAACCTGGAACGGCTGGAAGGCCAGGCCGCCGTCGCCATGAAGTTCCACCAGCTGCAGGCCGACCAGGACGAGAAGCAGAAGCTGCTCTGGCTGCTGCGCAAGAACGAAGCCCAGGCCGAGCAGGTGCGCTACTTCCGCGAGATGGAGCAGGCCCAGAACGACCTGGAGGAACAGACCGCGAAGCTGCGCGGCGTCGATCTGTCGCTGGAGCAGATGCGCCAGGCCCACTTCGCCGTGGGCGACCGGCTGCACACGGCGCAGGGCGCGCTGTACCAGACCAACGCGGAAATCGGCAGCCTGGAGGCGCAGATCAAGTTCGTCGTCGAATCGCGCACGCGCCTGCAGCAGCAGATCGCCACCTTGACCGCCCAGCGCGACCAGTGGCAGCGCCAGGCCGAGGAACACGGCGGCCAGCTGGCGGAGGCGGAGTTCGAGCTGGAAGAGCTGTCCGCCAAGGTCGAGGAGTCGGCCATGCTGGCCGAGCAGAAGGCCGAGCTGCTGCCCGTGCTGGAAGCGGAATGGCGCGCGGCGCAGGAGCGCAGCACCGAGTCGCGTGCCCGCATCATGGCGGCGCAGCAGCAGCTGGAGCTGGAATCGGCGCACCAGCGCAACGCCTCCAACATCCTGGCAAGCCTGGCGACGCGGCGCGAGCGCCTGCAGCAGGAGAAGAACGGCCTGGCGCCGCCGGATTCGGCGCACCTGGACAACCTGCGCTGGCAGCTGGAGGAAAAGCAGCAGGTGCTGGAAGAACAGCGCATGGGGCTGGAGGAGGCGCTGGCGCAGCAGCCGCGCGTGGAAGAAGAGCGGCGCGAGGCGCAGGCCGCCGTGCAGCGCGAGACCAGTGCCAACGCCCAGCTGGAAGCGCGCCTGAACGCGCTGCGCCAGTTGCAGGAACGCGTGCAAACGCAGGGCAAGGTCACGCCGTGGCTGCAAAAGCACGAACTCGATGCGCTGCCGCGCCTGTGGCAGAAGCTGCAGATCGAGGAGGGCTGGGAGACGGCGCTGGAAGCCGTGCTGCGCGAGCGCGCCTCCGCCCTGCAGGTATCGAACCTGGAGTGGGCCAAGGCCTTTTTCGCGGACGCGCCGCCGGCCAAGCTGGCGCTGTTCGCGCCCGTCACCAGCGCTCCCGCGCCCGATGCCGCGGTGGCGGGCCTGCGGCCATTCCTCGACCTGTTGAAACTGAACGATCCCGGCCTGCGCGGCGTGCTGGCCGACTGGCTGCACCACGTCTTCATCGCCGAAGACGCGGCCCAGGCGTTCGCCGAGCGCGCCAAGCTGCCGCCGGGCGCCAGCTTCGTCACGCGCCAGGGCCACCTGGTAGGGCCGTCCAGCGTGCGCTTCCACGCCGCCGACTCCGAGCAGGAAGGCATGCTGGGGCGGCAGCACGAGATCGACAATATCGGCAAGCAGCTCAAGGCCCAGACGATGCTGGCCGAGGAAGCCCGTGCCCGCGCCGTGCGCGCCGAGGCGGCCGTGACGAGCCACGCGCGCCACGTGGCCGAGCTGCGCCAGAAGATCCAGGCGCTCACGTCCAGCGTGCATGCGCTGCAGCTGGAGGTGGTGAAGCTGTCCGAGGTCGAGGCCCGCTTCAACCAGCGCAGCACGCAGATCGACGCCGACCTGGCGGAGATCGCCGCGCAGGAAGCGGAGCAGATGCAGGTCAAGCTGGAGTCCGAGGAAAAGTTCGAGCAGCTCGACATGGAACTGGCCAACCTGCAGGGCGAGCACGAGGAAGGCCAGGGCGCCTTCCTGCTGAAGGAGCAGCGCCTGGCGGACGCGCGCGAGGCGCTGCGCGAGCTGGAGCGGCGCGCCCAGGAAGCGCGATTCGCGGAGAAGGCGGCGCGCACCCGCATCGACGAACTGCGCCGCAATATCGCCACCGCCACCACCCAGGCGGCGCAGGTGACGCAAAGCCTGGAAGCGGGGCGGCTGGAATTGGCGGGCCTGGAAGCGGGCAGCGGCAACGAAGGCCTGCAGGAGCTGCTGGACCGTCGCTCGCAGCAGGAGCGCGCGCTGGCGGACGCGCGCCATGAGCTGGACCAGATCACGCAGCAGCTGCGCCATGCCGAGGATGCGCGCAGCCAGAACGAACGCAGCCTGCAACCGCAGCGCGACCGCATCATGGAACTGCAGCTGAAGGAACAGGCCGCGCGCCTGAACCAGGAGCAGTTCGCCCAGCAGCTGGCCGAGGCCCAGGCCGACGAGGCTACGCTGGCGTCGAAACTGCATCCGGACATGAAGGCGCAGTACCTGCAAGGCGAGGTGACGCGGCTGACCAATGCGATCGCGGCGCTGGGCGCCGTCAACCTGGCCGCGCTGGACGAGCTGGCGACGGCTTCCGAACGCAAGAACTTCCTCGACTCGCAGAACGCCGACCTGGTGGAGGCGATCACCACGCTGGAGGATGCGATCGCCCGCATCGACAAGGAAACCCGCGACCTGCTGCAGGAAACCTTCGACAAGGTCAACGGCCACTTCTCCGAGCTGTTCCCGATCCTCTTCGGCGGCGGCCAGGCCAAGTTGATCATGACGGGCGACGAGATCCTGAATGCGGGCGTGCAGGTGATGGCCCAGCCGCCCGGCAAGAAGAACGCGACGATCCACCTGTTGTCCGGCGGCGAAAAGGCGCTGACGGCGACGGCGCTCGTGTTCTCGATGTTCCGCCTGAACCCGGCGCCGTTCTGCCTGCTCGACGAAGTCGACGCACCGCTGGACGACGCCAACACGGAGCGTTTCTGCCGCATGGTGAAACGCATGTCCGACCAGACCCAATTCCTCTTCATCTCGCACAACAAGATCGCGATGGAGATGGCCACTCAATTGATCGGTGTGACGATGCAGGAGCAGGGCGTATCGCGCATCGTGGCGGTGGATATGGAAGCCGCCATCAACTTCGCTTCCGAGGCACAAGCAGCATGACAGATTTCCAGACCAGTTTGATCGCAGCGGCCGGCGTGTTCGTCGCCGGCGTTTTCGTCTACAACAAGTGGCAGGAGCACAAGGCCAAGAAGAGCGTCGAGCGTGCCTTCGCGTCCGAGCACGACGATGTGCTGATGCGCAAGGGCGAGGAGCCCACGGCCCCGGTCTACGGCGCCGACGGCGACCTGGCCGCGCGCAGCGAGCCCAGTTTCACGCTGGGCGACGTGTCGATGGTCGATGGCGGCTCCGGCGGCTATGCCGTGCCGGCGCACGAAGAGCCGGTCGCCCCGACCCTGGCGCCGGTCGACGACGAGGTAACGCCGGCCGCCGCAACCGCACCGGCCGTGACGGAACAGGCCGCGGCCCCGGTGGCGCCGCGGCAGGAACCGCAGCTGGCCGACGAGCCCGCCCCCGTGCCGATGCCGGTGCCGCCGCGCGCCGCCGACGCGGCCGTACCGCGCGCCGAGCTGGCCACGGCGCTGGTCGATCCGCTGGTGGACTGCCTGCTGCCGCTGGAGTTGGCGGCACCGATGCGCGGCGAGAAGCTGCTGCCCGCGCTGCACAAGCTGCGCCTGGTCGGCAGCAAGCCGGTGCACTACATCGGCCTGGCCGTCAGCGGCGACTGGGAGCCGATCCAGCACGGCACCGTCTACACCAAATTGCAGGGCGGCGTGCAGCTGGCCAGCCGCACCACCGCGCTGAACGAACTGGAGTACTCGGAACTGGTCACGCGCCTGCGCAGCATGGCCGACGAGATCGGCGCCGAGCCGCATGTGCCGGACATGATCGAGGTGATGGCCGAAGCGAAGAACCTGCACCGTTTCGTGGCCAGCCACGACGCCCAGCTGGGCGTCAACCTGGCCGCCAACGGCGCGCCGTGGGCCATCGCCACCCTGATCGGCGCGCTGGAAAAGCAGGGCTTCGACGTGCGTCCGGACGGCCGCTTCGTGATGCCGGACGGCGAGGGCGGCCAGCTGTTCACCTTGTCGACCAACGTCTCGCCGGCCGAGGAAACCACGCCGCGCCTGACCCTGCTGCTGGACGTGCCGTGCGTGGCGCCAAGCCGCGACGGCTTCGGCGCCATGATCGCCTGCGCCAAGGCGCTGGTGCAGCGCCTCGACGCGGTGATCGTGGACGACTACAACCAGCCGCTGACCGATGCGGCGCTGGCCGAGATCGCCGGCCAGGTGCGCGACTTCTATGCCGACATGGAAGCGGCCGACATTCCGGCCGGCTCGACCCGCGCGCTGCGCCTGTTCAACTGACGGAGGCGCGATGACGACGCAGACCCCCGCCGAACGCGCGGCCTGGCTGACGGCGGAGCTGAACCGCCACCTGCACGCCTACCACGTGCTGGACGCGCCGACGATTCCGGACGCCGAATACGACAAGCTGTTCATCGAGCTGCAGCAGATCGAGGCGGCCCATCCGGAACTGGTGGCGCCCGATTCGCCGACGATGCGCGTGGGCGCGCCGCCGCTGGGGCAGTTCGAAGCGGTCACGCACGCGGTGCCGATGCTGTCGCTGAACAACGGCTTCACGGACGAGGACATCGAGAACTTCGACCGCCGCGTGCGCGAAGGGCTCGACGCGATGGAAGTGGAATACGCGGCCGAAGTGAAATTCGACGGCCTGGCGATCAACCTGCGCTACGAGAACGGCGTGTTCGTGCAGGCCGCCACGCGCGGCGACGGCTACACGGGCGAGGACGTGTCGGCCAACATCCGCACCATCCGCGCCATCCCGCTGCGCCTGCATGGCGACGATTTGCCGGCGGTGCTGGAGGTGCGCGGCGAGGTGCTGATGTTCAAGGCCGATTTCAACGCGATGAACGAGCGCCAGCGCGCCGCCGGCCAGAAGGAATTCGTCAATCCGCGCAACGCGGCGGCCGGCGCGCTGCGCCAGCTCGACTCGCGCATCACCGCCGAGCGCAAGCTGCGCTTCTTCGCCTACGGCATCGGCGAACTGGTGGGCGCGGAGCTGCCCCAAACGCACAGCGCCCTGCTGGACTGGTACGAAAAGCTTGGCCTGCCGGTGGCGAAGGAGCGCGCGGTCGTGCGCGGCAAGGACGGCCTGCTGGACTACTACGCCAGGATCGGCCAGGGCCGCCCGGCGATGCCGTACGAGATCGACGGCGTGGTCTACAAGACCAATCGGCTGGCCGACCAGCGCGCGCTGGGGTTCGTCTCGCGCGCGCCGCGCTTCGCACTGGCCCATAAATTCCCGGCCGAGGAGGCGCTGACGACGGTGCAGGCCATCGAGGTGCAGGTGGGCCGCACCGGCGCGATCACGCCGGTGGCACGGCTGGTGCCGGTGTTCGTCGGCGGCGTGACCGTCACCAATGCCACGCTGCACAACGAGGACGAGGTGCGCCGCAAGGACGTGCGCGTGGGCGACACCGTGATCGTGCGGCGCGCCGGCGACGTGATTCCGGAGGTGCTGGCGGTGGTGCTGGAACGGCGCCCGACGCCCGAGCCGGCGCCGTACGTGTTGCCCAATACCTGCCCGGTGTGCGGTTCGCACGTGGTGCGCGAGGAAGGCGAGGCGGTGGCGCGCTGCTCCGGCGGCCTGACCTGCGCGGCGCAGCGCAAGGAGGCGATCCGCCACTTCGCCGGCCGGCGCATGATGGACATCGAAGGTCTGGGCGACCGCTACATCGACAGCCTGGTCGAATGCAACCTGGTGCACGGCGTGGCCGACCTCTATAGCTTGACCCTGGACGACCTGCTGCAGATGAAGCGCATGGCCGACGAACGCGACGGCACCACGCCGGAAACGGTCAAGCAGGGCAAGGTCGCGACCAAGTGGGCCGACAACCTGCTGCAGGCGATCGAGTCCAGCAAGCGGCCGCCATTGGAGCGGCTGCTGTTCGCGCTGGGCATTCGCCACGTGGGCGAGTCGACCGCCAAGACGCTGGCCGACTGGCTGGGCCGCTTCGAGCTGGTGCGGCAGGCGCCGGCAGCGCTGCTGCGGGTGCTGCCGGACATCGGCGGCACGGTGGCCGAATCGATCGCCGACTTCTTTGCCGAGGAGAAGAACCAGCAGGCCATCGACGCGCTGCTGGCGGCCGGCGTGACGCCGCAGGGCGAGCACGCGCCGAAGGCGCAGCTGCGCGAGAAGCTGGACCCGGTCCAGCTGCTGGCGGCGCTGGCGATCCCGAAACTGACGGAGCCGCGCGCCCGCCAATTGCTCGAGCAGGCAGGCACGTTCGAAACGCTGGCGAGTCGCCGCACGTTCGATGTGTATGGCCTGCCGGCCACGGTGGCGGGCGCGCTGGAGGAATGGATGGCCGTGCCGGCGCAGCGCGAGGCGCTGCTTCAGCTGGACCGCCTGCGCGCCGACCTGCTGGCCCAGTTGCCGGAAACGGCGGCAGCCGAAGGTCACCTGAGCGGCAAGACCTTCGTGCTGACGGGCACCTTGCCGACCATGAGCCGCGACGCGGCCGGCGCGCTGATCGAGGCGGCGGGCGGCAAGGTGTCGGGTTCCGTGTCGAAGAAGACGTCGTACGTGGTGGCGGGCGCCGAGGCAGGCAGCAAGCTGGCCAAGGCGGAAGAGCTGGGCGTGACGATCCTGGACGAGGCGGGCCTGCTGGCGCTGCTGGGCAAGTAAGGCAACGATAAGGAAGGGCGCATGAACGCGATCAAGAAAGCCGTATTCCCCGTGGCGGGCCTGGGCAGCCGCTTCCTGCCCGCCACCAAGGCGCAGCCGAAGGAGATGCTGCCGATCGTCGACAAGCCGCTGATCCAGTATGCCGTCGAGGAGGCGGTGGCGGCCGGCATCACGGACCTGGTGTTCATCACGGGGCGCAACAAGCGCGCCATCGAGGACCATTTCGACAAGGCCTACGAGCTGGAAGCGGAGCTGGAGGCGGCCAACAAGCAAGCCTTGCTGGAACTGGTGCGCAACGTGATCCCGAAGCACGTCAACTGCATCTACATTCGCCAGTCCGCCCCGCTGGGCCTGGGTCACGCGGTGCTGTGCGCCCGCCCCATCGTCGGCAACGAGCCGTTCGCCGTGCTGCTGGCGGACGACTTCATGGACACGCCGCCCGGCACGCCACCGGTATTGGCGCAGATGACGCAGCAGTACGAGTTCGAGCGGGCCAGCCTGCTGGCCGTGCAGGAGGTACCGCGGGCGCACACGCGGCAGTACGGCATCGTCAGCGCCAGCCCGTATCGCGAGCGCCTCGAGCTGGTCACCGGCATCGTCGAGAAGCCGGCACCGGAGCAGGCACCGTCCACGCTGGCCGTGGTCGGCCGCTATGTGCTGTCGGCACGCATCTTCGAGTTCCTGGAGCAGGTCGGCACCGGCGCCGGCGGCGAAATCCAGCTGACCGACGGCATCGCCGCGCTGCTCAAGCACGAGCGCGTGCTGGCCTACCGCTACGACGGCCAGCGCTACGACTGCGGCTCCAAGCTGGGCTACCTGAAGGCGACGGTGGCGATGGGCCTGAAGCATCCGGAAACGGGGCCCGAGTTCGCCCAGTTCGTGGCGGACGTGCAGGCGGGAGCGGGGCAATGACGGTACGCGAGATCCTGAAAATGGGCGATCCGCGCCTGCTGCGCCAGGCCGAACCCGTGCGCGCGTTCGACACGCCCGAGCTGCATGCACTGGTGGCGGACCTGTTCGACACGATGCACGTGGCCAACGGCGCCGGCCTGGCGGCCCCGCAGATCGGCGTCAACCTGCAGGTCGTCATTTTCGGCTTCAAGTCGAACGTGCGCTACCCGGACGCGCCGCAGGTGCCGGAAACGGTGCTGGTCAACCCGGTGCTGACCCCGATCGGCAGTGCGGTCGAGGAGGCGTTCGAAGGCTGCCTGTCGGTGCCGGGCCTGCGCGGCAGCGTGCCGCGCCACGTGCGGCTGCACTATGAAGGCTTCGACCAGTACGGCAACCGCATCGTGCGCGACGCGAGCGACTTCCATGCCCGCGTGGTGCAGCACGAGGTCGATCACCTGCACGGCATCCTGTACCCGATGCGCATCCGCGATTTTTCGAAGTTCGGATTCACCAGCGTGATGTTTCCGGAGCTCGATCCGCGCGACGACGATTGAGCGCATTCCCGCGGCGCATCGGGCTTGGGGTCTGTCCCGTCTTTTCGGGACTGACCCCGGTTTTTATCGGCGCAGGCCGGGCATCGCACGATTAAAACCGGGGTCAGTCCCCGTTGGGGACAGACCCCAAGCCTGGGAAGCTGGGCGAACATTGGCGCCATCACGAATCTGTCGTAATATCCCGGCAGCTTATTCACCTTATAACAATCCGGGATAGTTGATCCCGGCCACCGGGAGCAACACGGGATGAAACCATCCACATCGTCCAATCCACTGGAATTCTCCGCAAGGGGCATCATCCTCGGCATCCTGATCACCTTGGTGTTCACCGCCGCCCAGGTCTACCTTGGGCTGAAGGTGGGCCTGACGTTCGCCACGTCGATTCCCGCCGCCGTCATCTCGATGGCGCTGCTGTCGGCCTTCAAGGATGCCACCATCCAGGAAAACAATATCGTGCAGACGATCGCGTCGGCCGCCGGCACGCTGGCTTCCGTCATCTTCGTGCTGCCGGGCCTCCTGATGATCGGCTGGTGGGCCAACATCCCGTTCTGGCCCACCTTCGGCGCCTGCGCCATCGGCGGCGTGCTGGGCGTGATGTACACGGTGCCGCTGCGCCGCGCCCTGGTGTCGCAATCGAACCTGCCGTATCCGGAAGGCGTCGCCGCCGCCGAGGTGCTGAAGGTCGGCACCGCCTCGCGCGCCGGCGCGCAGGAAGGCAAGGCGGGCCTGAAGGCCGTCATCCTGGGCACGCTGGCTTCGGCGTTCTTCGCGCTGCTGGCCGCCATCAAGGTCGGCGCCGCCGAGGTGGCCCATTACTTCCGCTTCGGCGCCGGCAGCGGCGCCACCGGCCTGGGCGCCTCGACCTCGCTGGCGCTGATCGGCGCCGGCCACCTGATGGGCATCACCGTCGGTATCGCGATGCTGGCGGGTCTCGTGATCGCCTGGGGCATCCTGGTGCCGATCCTGACGGCAGCCACGCCGATGGCCGCCGGCGCCTCCGTCGCCGACCACGCGCTGGGCGTGTGGAGCACGCAGGTGCGCATGATGGGCGCCGGCACGATCGGCGCGGCCGCCATCGTCACGCTGGCCACCTTGGCCAAGCCGGTGCTGGGTGGCCTGACTTCCGCGCTGGAAGCGGCGCGCGCGGCCAAGCACGGCGGCGCGGCCGTGCCGCGCGAGGACCGCGACATGCCGATCTTTATCGTCGGCCTCGTCACGCTGATCGCGCTGGTGCCAGCCGGCTGGCTGCTGGCTTCCTTCCTGGAAGGCGGCGCGCTGGCGTCGATCTCGACGCCGCTGGTGGCCGTCGGCATCGCCTATATCCTCGTCGCCGGCATCCTGGCGGCGGCCGTGTGCGGCTACATGGCGGGCCTGATCGGTTCGTCCAATTCGCCCGTGTCCGGCATCGCGATTCTCACCATCCTGGGCGCCGCCACGTCGGTGGGCGTCGTCGGCCGCCAGGTGATGGGCCCGGACACCAGCCAGGCCCTGATCGCCTTCGCGCTGTTCGTCACGACGGTGGTCCTGGCCGTGGCCGTGATCGGTAACGACAACCTGCAGGACCTGAAGACCGGCCAGCTGGTGGGCGCCACGCCGTGGAAGCAGCAGGTGGCCCTGATCATCGGCGTATTCGCCGGCTCGTGCGTGGTGCCGCAGGTGCTGGACTTGCTGAACCATGCCTACGGCTTTGCCGGCGCCCCCAACCAGCATGCGATCTCCGACCAGCCGCTGGCCGCGCCGCAGGCCACGCTGATCTCGACGCTGGCGCGCGGCGTCATCGGCGGCGACCTGCCGTGGCACCTGATCGCCTGGGGCGCGCTGATCGGCCTGGGCCTGGTGGCATTCGACTTCGTGCTGAAGAAGGCCAGCAACGGCAAATACAGCCTGCCGCCGCTGGGTGTCGGCCTGGCCGTCTACCTGCCTTCCGCCGTCACGGCACCGGTGGTGCTGGGTGCCGTGACCGGCTATTATTTTGAAAAGGCGATGCGCAGCAAGAGCTACGGCGAAGCCGCGTCGCGTGTGGGCGTGCTGGTGATGTCCGGCTTCATCGTCGGCGAGAGCCTGTTCAACGTGGCGCTGGCCGGCCTGATCGTCGCTTCCGGCAAGAGCGAACCGCTGGACTTCGGGGTCGGCCTGCCGGAATCGGTGGGCATGCTGGTCTCGCTGGCCGCGGCCGGCGTGCTGCTGGGCGCCCTGTACCGCTGGGCCGCCAAGTCGGCGCGCGACATCGAGGCCTGACGGCCCGTCAATGCCGGGGCGTGCGCCCCGGCCATTCCTGCTGGCGCTGGCGCGCCTACTTCTTGCCGTCCCTGGCCTTCTGCTGTTCGTAGAAGGCGCGATCGAACGTCGTGTATTCGATCTTCCAATGCCGTCCGCCGTCGCCGGAGGAACGCAGATCGAAGATGCCGAACTGACCCAGGTCGGCATCCACCAGCAGCCCGGATTTCAGGGCATGGAAGACCTGCCCGTGCTGGTAGTCGGCCAGGCGCGACCAGGTCTTGCCGTTGTCGGTGCTGGACTGCAGCTCGGCCTGCGTCATGGCGCCGCCATACATCAGCATCGTGCCGTTCGCCAGCTGGGTGACGGGCGAAATGACGACCTTGAACGGACTTTCGATGGCCGTCCAGTGCTCGCCGCCGTCCAGGGACGTGTGCACCTTGGCGAAGATGCCGCCCATGCCGCCGCCGGGCGACGTCAGCACGCTCAGCAGCCCGGTGGGGCTGTGCCGGATGTCGATCAGGCGCCGGTTGTCGGGCAGGGCCCGCTCGCGCCACTGGCGCGTGGCGAAGTCGAGGAAACGCAGCGGGCCGGCCGACGTCGAGTAGCCGAAACCGTCCTTGGTCGGCCACATCCAGAAGCCGACACCGCCATGCCAGAAGCTGAAGGCGAGACTCTCGCGTGCGACTACCTGCCAGTCACCCGCCTCGAGCCGGTCGGAGCGGAAGATCGTCAGCGCGCTGCCGTCCCGATGGGCCACGTACCAGCCGGCGCCGGCGCTGCCTTCGATGCGTACCAGGTCGCCAGGCGGCAGGTTGCCCGTATCGACGGGAATCAGCTTGTCGCCGTTCGGCGCATGCCGCAGCAGCGTGCCGTATTCGCCGACGGCGAGCAGGTCGGCGTCGGGCAGCGCGACGGGCGAGACGCACAGCAGCGATTCGAGCGATGGTCCGCGCAGTGCGCTCCAGCGCCCGTCCGTCGCGCGCACGAGCAGCGCGCCCAGCCGGCTCGCCGCCACCACGCGGCCATCCGCCAGTTCGGTCACGCAGTCGGCGCCCACGGGGCGGTTCAGTGCATAACGTTCGACCGGCAGCGCGGCCTCGGGTGCCACGCTCCAGGCCTGGCCGGCGGTGCCGGCGAACAGGCGCGCATAGTCGGCCGGCAGGCGTGGCAGCAGTGCGCGGTTCGATGGCAGCGAGGTGCTGTGCCCGACCAGCACTTTTTCGTTCAGCGGCGTGATGATCACGCGGCCCAGATCGACGGCGGCGGACCCGGCCACGGTAAAGCGGCCCAGCGCGGCGCGCTGGCTGTCGCCCAGCCTCAGCGACTTGTGCGTCCCAAGGTCGAGAAATTGCGTCAGCTCGTATTCGCCCGGCGGCAGGTTGCCCACGAAGGCCGCGGTGTCGCGCCCGATGCCGGCGGCAACGCGGCGCAATGTGTAGCTCTGCGAGCCGGCAGCGGCGGTCGCCGCTCCCGGCGTGTCGAAGCGAGCGAGGTGGATGAGGTCGGTGCCGCGCACCTGGCCGGTGTTGCTGGTGATGCTGAGGATGACGGGCACTTGTCCGGCCACCGGTCCGGTCTTGGCGGGGTCGGTGGCCATGGTCGTGCAGCCCGTGACGGCGGCGGTGGCAGACAACGCCAGCAGGCGCGCGGCGCCACGCAAGAATGGGAGGTTCATGATGCTTATGATAAAAAGTAATCATTGTAGCAATCAGGAAAGTTTTATCCCAGCCTTCTTTTAGAAGCGATATCCCAGGAAGACCGCGCCGGTGGGCGCCGTATCCCTGCGTGCCAGCGGACTCCTGGCGGCGTCGCGCGTCAGCACGGACAGGCCCGCCATTGTCGTCACCGACCACCGTTCGTTGAAGCGATGCTGCCAGGTCATGCCAAGTTCCATCTCGTACAAGCCAGCTTTCGGCGTGAACGGCGTATAGCCGGTGCGCGTCGCCTGGGCCGCCGTTACGCCGTAGTAGGTGCGCACGTAGGCGCTGTCGGCCAGGTTGGCCGCCAGCGCAAGCGTCACGTGATCGGCGCCTTGCGCGAACAGCGTGCCGGTCACGCCGATGGCGAGCGTGCGCCCGTTTTCGCGATGGCTGATGGGCAGGTCCGCCGCCATGGTCAGCTCCAGCCCGTCCAGCACTGCATAGCCGGCATGCAGCACGGCGGTGGCGCTGCCCTTGACCGTGCCCATGCCGTGCAGCGCCGTGCTGCCGCGCGCGCCACCCAGGCCGGCCCGATCGCGTTCGCTGCGCTCGCCCCGGTAGCCCAGCGCGGCGCCGACGTCGAAGGGCCCCAGCTGGCGGCCGTAGCCGATGCCGCGCATGGTGCTGGCGTAGAAGCCGTTGGCCATCTGGTAGTCGATGGCAAGGGCCGGGCCGATCACCCGCTCGTCCGCGCCCGAATAGCGCGGTCCGCCGGCGATGCCGCCGGCCAGGGTCAGCACGTTGACATCGTCGTCGGCATGGGCGGCGCTCGCGGCGAGCAGGCCGGCGAGGGCGATCAGGCGAAATTTGTTGTTCATTGCGTGATTCCGGTCAGTTGTGGAGCGGGCAGTATCGACGGGCCCGATGAACGCAATCTGAGCCGCACATGAAGATTGCATGAAGCGGGCGATCTTCACCCGCCGTTCATCTGGCGGTGGTTTAATACGGCCCATGAAAATCCTGCTGATCGAAGACGATATGGACCTGGGCAACGGCGTGCGCATCGCGCTGGCCGACCAGGGCCTGGACGTGGTGTGGGTACGCCACCTGAATGACGCCGGCACCTGGCTGGAAGGCGACAAGTGCGACCTCGTGCTGCTCGATCTGGGCCTGCCGGACGGCGATGGCCTGACCTTGCTGACGCGGCTGCGGCGCGAGCGCAGCGAGCTGCCGGTGCTGATCCTCAGTGCGCGCGACTCCTTGCCGGACCGGTTGCGCGGGCTGGATTCGGGTGCCGACGACTACCTGGTGAAACCGTTCGAGCTGGCCGAACTGCTGTCGCGCGTGCGTGCGCTGGCCCGGCGCAGCTATGGCTTCGACGGCGGCACGCTGGAGCTGCGGGGCGTCAGCCTGCACGTGGCGACGCGGCGCGTGAGCGTCGGCGGCCGTCCCGTCGAGCTGACCGCCAGCGAGTTCGTGCTGTTGAAGACGCTGATGATGCGGGCCGACCGCGTCGTCACGCGCCGCCATCTGGAAGAACAGGCGCTGCCGGGCGCGCAGGCCAACGCCAGCAATGCGCTGGACGTCCACATGGCGAACCTGCGCCGCAAGATCGGCGACGGCTACGTGCGCACCGTGCGCGGCGTCGGCTATGTGATCGACCAGGTGGGTCCATCAGCTGGCCAGGCGTCATGAGGCGCGTGTTCGCCTGGCTGCGCGCACTGCTGCAGCCCAGCCTGACGCGCCGGCTGCTGCTGGCGCAGATGGTGCTGCTGGCGCTGCTGTGGCTGGTCAGCGCCGCGCTGATCATCTTCGAAGGCGTCAACGAGCATTCGATGCTGAAGGAGAACGGCGTGTTCGATGCCGTGCTGACGGTCGCGCAGAACATGGACGACCGGCCCGAGCGCCGCGCGGTCGCGCTGGCCGCGATCGACCGGGCGATCAGCGAGGATTCGGGGGCGGAAGATTCGCGCATCGTGCCGGCCATCGTGCTGACCCGCGCGGGCCAGGAGATCTATCGCTCGCCGACGGCGCCGCGCGGCGTGCGCAATACCCGGCTGGACGTGGTCGAGGCGGTCGTGGTGGACGGCGTGCGCTGGCGCGCGCGCACGCGCCAGTCGCCCGACGGGACGATCAGCATGATGTTCATCGCCCCCGGCGACTGGATGAACGTGGCACTGACGGTCAATTCGCGCGGCTTCTACCTGATGCCCATCCTCGTCAGCATTCCGTTCCTGATCCTGCCGGCCTGGCTGTCGATCCGCCTGGCGCTGCGGCCCTGGAACAAGGTGGCACAGGAAGTGGCCTCGCGCGGGCCGCAGGACCTGGCGCCGCTGACGTTCCGGCCGCGCCACCGCGAGCTGCGTGCGATGGTCGACAGCATCGACGCGCTGATGCGCCGCGTCGACGAGGCGAGCCGGCGCGAGCGCGCCTTCATCGCCGATGCGGCGCACGAGCTGCGCACGCCGCTGGCCGCGCTGCGCATCAACGTCGAGGCGCTGCGGACGCATGCCGACGATCCGGGCCAGCGCCAGCTGCTGGCGGGGATTGTCAGCGCCAGCGCGCGCGCGGCGCGGCTGGTCGGCCAGTTGCTGAACCTGATGCGCAGCGAGGCGACGGGCGGCGACGCGACGCGCGACGAGATGGCGGCGCTGGAGCTGGACGAACTGCTGCAGGAGCGCATGGCGGCGCTGTCCTGCCTGGCCGATGCCGGCGGCGTGGACCTGGACCTGGCGGCGGCCCAGGCGGTGCGCATCCGCGGCCGGCGCGAAGGGCTGACCTCCCTGCTGGACAATCTGCTCGACAATGCGATCAAGTACAGTCCCGCAGGTGCCACCGTGGCGGTAAGATTGACGGCGGAGCAGGGCATGGCGCGGCTGACGGTGGCGGACGCCGGACCGGGCATCCCGGCGGCGTGGCGCGAGCGCGTGTTCGACCGCTTCTTCCGCGCGCCCGACCAGGCGCACAGCGGCAGCGGGCTGGGACTGGCGATCGCCCATGCGGTGGTCGCGCAGCATGGCGGGTCGATCGCGCTGGGGGATGCCGAAGACGGTGGCTTGCTGGTTACCGTGTCCTTGCCGCTGGCTTAGACCGAACGAGTACCTTGGGGTCTGTCCCTGCAAGGGACTGACCCCGAAGTTGATCATACTGCGCGCAAGGGGAGGCAAACTTCGGGGTCAGTCCCCTATGGGGACTGACCCCGGGGGAGCGCTCAGCGGCGGTTGGCGCTCATGCGCGCCAGCACGCGCTCGACTTCCTGCTGCATCTGCGGCGACAGGTTGACGAACTGGCAGCCGATCTGCAGCTGTTCGCCCAGCAGGAAGGAGCGGAAACGGCGCGCCAGGCGGATTTCCAGGTCGCAGATGACGACGGTGTCGGGCCCCAGCTCCAGGCGCACGCGCTGCAGCTTGCGGCCGATGTGCAGGCCGGCGGCGTCGCGCGGCGCGCAGCGCATGCCCACGCCGCCGGCGGATACGTCGTACAACTGCAATTCGTAGGGATTGCCGAACAGGACGAACGAGGCGTTGAACGTGCTGGCCAGCGGCGTTTCCAGCCGCATCGTCGAGCGCCGGTTCAGCACCAGCGCACGCTCGGGGAACACGGCCGGCACATAGGTCGGATGGCCGGGCTCGGCCTGCCAGTCGGCCGACAGCTCGAACTGGAAGCGGGCCGACTGCAGCATGGCCACGAAGGTGCAGCGGCCCATCGGCAGCACGCCGCCCTCGTTCAGCTCCAGCATGAAATGCGGCTGTTCCGGATGCACCCACAGGATGCGCGCCAGGATCGGCGTGCTTTCCCCGGCCGGGTAGATCGACACGGCGTCGCCCCGTTCGGCCAGCACCTGCAGCGAGTCGCCGATCTGGTCGATATCGGTGATCTCGTGCGACGGCGCCGTGATGGCGATGCGTTCGAGCGCATCGGCCGGCCGCGGCGGTCCTTTGCGGTGTGGATTCGGCTGGCACGGCGCCGTTGCGTCTAGCAAGGCGGCCTGGTGGCTGGCTACGGATAGGTTGCTCATTGCGTCCCCTGGGCTGTTGCGCCGGAAAGCACCGCGGAATACCTGCGCGGCGGTCCACTTTGGACGGCGCTTCGCGCTGAACGTGCGGACGGCCATCGTATTGAGCCACGTGGCCCGCTCGCGCCGTTGTTTGGATGGTGCTTTCATGCGTATTTACACGTAGAAGGATATCAGTAAAGCTTTAAACCGCAGCAACTTTGTTGTTTTATGGACTAGAATCTTTCTTCGGGAGAAAGATAACGCCACTGGCCCGTCGGCAGGTCGCCCAGCTTGACCTTGCCGATGCGCACGCGCTTCAGGCCGACCACTTTCAGGCCCACCATCTCGCACATGCGCCGGATCTGGCGCTTCTTCCCCTCGCGCAGCGTGAAACTGAGCTGGTCGTCGTTCTGCCAGCGTACCTTTGCCGGCAGCAGCGGCTTGCCGTCCATCCACAAGCCATGATTCAGCTTTTTCAGGTCGGCGTCCGGCAGCTTGCCCGGCTTGGTGTACTGCACTCGTACAAGGTACTCCTTGTCGATCTCCGTGTCGTGCCCGATCAGGTGTTTCGCGATGCGGCCATCCTGCGTCAATACCAAAAGGCCCACCGAATCGATGTCCAGCCGCCCCGCCGGCACCAGGCTGCGCAGCTGGGTCGGGTGGAACTGCTCCGGCGACGGATCGTCGGCCCAGCGGTTTTCCGGCTTGATCAGGGCGACGGCCGGCGTGTAGCCGTCCTCCGCCTGGCCCGACACGTAGCCCATCGGCTTGTTGATCAGGATCGTCACGCGCTTGGACTGCTCGGCGGCGGCCTGGCGCTCCACCGTCACCTTCTGGCTCGGGTAGACCTTGGTGCCCAGCTCGGACACGACCTTGCCGTCGACCCGCACCCAGCCCTTGGCGATCCATTCGTCGGCCTCGCGGCGGGAGCACAGGCCCAGTTCGGACATGCGCTTGGACAGGCGTAGTAATTCTTCAGACATCAGACTTTCAAAGCTTCCAGTAAATCGGTTTCGAGTTGCAGCTGGGTGCGCGTGTTAGCCAGCGCCGCGCCGTCGACGATGAACACATCCTCGACACGCTCGCCCAGCGTCATGATCTTGGCCGTGTGCAGGTTGACCTTGTACCTGGTCAGCACGTTGGCGATGGAGTACAGCAGGCCGGTGCGGTCGTTCGCCGCCACCGACAGCAGGTAGTATTGGCCCCGTTCGTCCGGCCGCAGGTCCACGGTCGGCTGGATCGGGAAGGTGCGCGACAGGCGCGACAGCCGGCCGCGCGTGGGCGGCTGCAGCGGCGCCGCCGTGATGAGCAGGTCGCACAGTTCGTGCTCGATCAGGCTGATGATGTCGCGGTAGCTCTTGGCGAAGCTCTGCTCGGTGACCAGGAACGTGTCGAGCGCGTAGCCGTGCTTGGTCGTGTGGATCTTGGCATCCAGGATCGAGAAGTTCTTGCGGTCGAAGTAGCCGCAGATGCGGGCGAACAGGTCGGGCTGGTCGCGCACGTAGACGGCGATCTGCAGGCCTTCGCCGATCGGCGCCAGGCGGCATTTCACCACCGGCTTGTCGCTGTTCAGGCGGTCGTACAGCGCGCGCGTCTGCCAGGCGATGTCGGACGAGTCGTGGCGCAGGAAGTAGGCCATGTCCAGCTGCTGCCACAGCGGCTCGTGCGCATCCGGCGGCAGGCCGTACAGGCGCAGCGTGGCCAGCGCCTCCTGCTGGCGGTTCTTCAGCTCGCGGTCGGCCGAGGGCGGCTCACCGCCCAGCACGCGCAAGGTCATCTTGTACAGGTCTTCCAGCAGCTTGGCCTTCCAGGCGTTCCACACCTTCGGGCTGGTGCCGCGGATGTCGGCCACCGTCAAGAGGTACAAGCCGGTCAGGTGGCGCTCGTCCTTGACGGTTCTGGCAAAGGCCGCGATCACGTCCGGGTCGGACAGGTCCTGCTTCTGCGCCACCGTCGACATCAACAGGTGCTGCTCGACCAGGAAGGCGACCAGCTCGGTCTCGTCCGCGCTCATGCCGTGGTCCTGGCAGAACTGCATCACGTCGGCCACGCCCAGCTTGGAGTGGTCGCCGCCGCGGCCCTTGGCGATGTCGTGGAACAGCGCGGCCACGTACAGCAGCCAGTGCTGCGGGTAGTTCGCCATCAGCTGGCTGCAGAACGGGTATTCGTGCGCGTGCTCCGTCATCGTGAAGCGGCGCATGTTCCGCACCACCATCAGGATGTGCTGGTCCACCGTGTAGACGTGGAACAGGTCGTGCTGCATCTGGCCGACGATCTTGCGGAAGTTCGGCAGGTAGCGGCCCAGGATCGACAGGTCGTTCATGCGGCGCAGCGCGTGGATGATGCCGACCGGCGCCTGCAGGATGCGCAGGAAGTAGGCGCGGTTGACGGGGTCGGCGCGGAAGCGCCCGTCGATCTTGAAGCGCTCGTGCCACAGCGCACGCGTGGCGCGCGCCGTGATGCCCTTCAGCGCGGGGCGCTCCGTCATCAGGACAAAAATCTCCAGCATCGCCGACGGCGTCTGCTCGAACACGTCGTCGCTGCTGATGTCGATGAAGCCATTGACCTCGTTGAAGCGGGCGTTGATCGGCTGCGGCTCGCCGCCCTGCGGGAACAGCATCGCCTCGATGTTCTGCAGCAGGATCGTATTGAGCTGCGTGACGGTCTTGGCGGCCCAGTAGTAGCGCTGCATCAGGTATTCGCTGGCGCGGCGCATGTGGATGCCGCTGCCGGTGGTCTGCAGGCCCAGGCTCTCCGCCACGGCCGTCTGCACGTCGAACACCAGGCGGTCCTCGCGCCGGCCCGCGTGCAGGTGCAGGCGCACGCGGATGTCCTTGAAGGCGCGCTCCTTCTCCATCAGCTGGCGCGCCTCGGTCTGCGTGATCAGGCCGCGCGTGGCCAGGGTGCGCCAGGAGCTGGCCAGGCCGGCGGCCTTGGCCACCCACAGGATCACCTGCAGGTCGCGCAGCCCGCCCGGGCTTTCCTTGCAATTCGGTTCGAGCGAGAACGCCGTGTCCTCGTACTTGGCGTGGCGCTGGCGCATTTCCGACGTCTTCGCGTGGAAGAAGGCCTGCGGGTCCATCGCCGCGTCGTAGGCCTGCTGCAGCTGCTCGAACAGCTGGCGGTTGCCGGCCACGCAGCGCGCTTCCAGCAGGCTGGTTTGCACCGTGATGTCGGCCTTCGACTCGACCAGGCATTCGTCGATGGTGCGGATGCTGCTGCCGATCTCCAGGCCCAGGTCCCACAGCAGCTGGACGAATTCCTCCAGCTTGTGGCGGGTTTCCTCGCTTGGTGCCTGGTGCAGCAGGATCAGCACGTCGACGTCGGAATGGGGGAACAGCTCGCCGCGCCCGTACCCGCCCACGCCCACCAGCGCCGTCTCGGGCGGCAGGCCGGATGCCTGCCAAGCCTGTTCGAGCACCGCATCGACGCTCTGGCGCAGGCCGCGCAGCAGCTTTTCCGGCTTGCCGTCCTGGTGGAATGTCGCGATGACGAGCTGCCGGTCCGACTTCAGCCGGCCCTTGAGCTGGTTGCGCAGCTGGTCGCGCGGCTGGCCGCACGCGGCGATCATCGTGTTCATGGTGGCGGTCAGGCGGCCTTGGCGGCGGTGATGAAGGCAGGTGGCGGCGGCGAGCCGGCCGACAGGGTCAGCACCTCGTAGCCGGTTTCCGTCACCAGCACCATGTGCTCCCACTGCGCCGACAGGCTGCGGTCCTTGGTCTTGATGGTCCAGCCGTCGTTCATTTCGCGGATCTCGCGGCGGCCCGCGTTGATCATCGGCTCGATCGTGAAGACCATGCCGGGCTTCAGCTCCTCGCCGGTGCCGGGCTTGCCGTAATGGAGTACCTGCGGCTCCTCGTGGAACACCTTGCCGATGCCGTGGCCGCAGAACTCGCGCACCACGCTGTAGCCGGCCTTTTCCGCGTGCTGCTGGATGGCGAAGCCGATGTCGCCGAAGTGGCCGCCCGGGCGCACCTGGGCGATGCCCAGCCACATGCATTCGTACGTCACTTCCGTCAGGCGCTTGGCCAGGATCGACGGCTCACCGATGTAGAACATGCGGCTGTTGTCGCCGTGGTAGCCGTCCTTGGTGATGATGGTGATGTCCAGGTTGACCACGTCGCCGTTCTTGAGCACCTTGTCGCCCGGGATGCCGTGGCAGATCACGTCGTTGACGGAGGTGCAGATCGCCTTCGGGTAGGGGGTGTAGCCGGGCGGGCAGTAGTTCAGCGGCGCCGGCACCGTGCCCTGCACGTTGGTCATGTATTCGTGGCACAGGCGATCGAGCTCGCCGGTGGTCACGCCAGGCTTGACGAACGGCGTGATGTAGTCGAGGACTTCGGAACCCAGGCGGCCGGCGATGCGCATGCCTTCGATGTCTTCAGGGGTCTTGATGGAAATGGCCATATTGTTTGGATCGTATTCGGTAAGGGCGTGCAAGGGGAGATTATAAACGAGGCACACCCTTCCGGCCGGGGCGGCCGATGTTGATAGAGGGCAATATTAGCGCGACGGATGGAAAAACAACGCGCCGGACAGGCCGGCGCAAGTGAAGGGGCGTCAGGCGGCGGCCTTGCGCCGCGCCCGCCTGCCCCAGCCGGCTACGATGCCAACCCCCGCAACGAGCATTGCCCAGGTGGACGCCTCCGGCACGGCCTGCACCGGTTGGTCTTCGTCCCAGCCCCACAGCGCCGGATTGCCGGCGTCGGCCGTCAGGTACGGTTCACCGCTGCCATCGCCTTCCCCGTCACCGTCGCCGCCTTCGTGGCCGGGGCCGTCGGACAGCCCCAGTTCCGTACCGGTCAGCCAGTCGAGCGGGTGCCGTTCCGGGTTCCAGGGCTCTACCGGGACTGCCTCGGCCACGGTCAGCGGCTGATCCGGCTGGTCGGGTGGCGTGGTGGCCGGTTGGGATCGGCGCGTGATGCGGCTGACATTGCCGCAGATTTTCGGTACCAGGATGCAGTGCTGGTCGGCGCAATAGACCGCGCCGGGCTCGCTGCGCGACGCTGTCCATTTGCTGCGGTCCACGCTGCCGCACATCTTGGTCTTGCCGAAGTGCATGTCGCGGATGGCAGGATCGTAGTCGGCGTCGCCGATGATGGCATCGCGCCGGATCGCCACCCTGTCGTCCGGCCGCCCCTTGCTCATCTTGTCCAGCAACACCTCGCGCTGGGCCGCCGGGATGTCCGGATAGTGCGCCAGCGCGGTGGCGGCATCGCCGCGGTAGGGGTCGACGCCAGGCCGGTTCCAGGAACAGGTGGCGCTGACGGACAGCGTGGCGGCGAGGGCGGCGGCGATGAGGGGCATGATGCGGTCCTGCGAAAAGTGCACTAGCTCATATTTTAATTCCGGAATTAAAATTGCTGATTGGTATTTTGCAAATACCGACGGAATGTTTGTTTCAATCGTGGCTAGGCATCCACATTTGCATCAGCAGTTGATTCCATGAGGAAACGAATCAGTTCCCGGCTCGCGTCCGGCCCCTTCGGGTCCGTGTAGCTGCCACTGGCGCTGCCGCCCGCCCAGGCGTGGCCGCCGCCGTGCAGCGTCCAGTGCTCGGCCACGACGCGACCGTCGCGCCCCTTGTGGACCGCGCGGGTATAGCGCCGTCCGCCCGGCGCCTTGGCCTGCGTCGTCACCGGCGCGCCGGCGCCGTGCGGCGCGAGTGCGTCGGCCAGGACCTGCTCGCCGTTGATGGCATGCACCGTGCGATCCTTGTCGCCGTGGAACACAATCAGCGGTGGCGACGTCGGCCGGCGGCCGTGCTGCCCCTTGCGACCCGACTTCATCGCCTGCAGCGCCGCCGGCAGGTCCTGCGCCGCGCCGTAGGGCAGGCCCGAGTGGACGCCGACCGCGCGGAACAGCGCCGGATACAGCGTGCCGACGATGACGGCCATCGCGCCGCCCGCCGACAGGCCGGCAATGCCGACCCGCCGCGGGTCCACCGCGTAGCGGCGCATGATCTCCTGCGTCATGCCGGCAATGATGGCCGGCTCGCCGCGGCCGTGCTGCTGGTCGCCCGGCGCGAACCAGTTCCAGCAGCGCGACTGGTTGGCCTGCTGCGACTGCGCGGGATACAGCACCAGGAAACCATCTTCCTCGGCCAGCTGGTTCATGCGCGTGCCGGCGGCAAAGTCGTCCGGGTCCTGGGTGCAGCCGTGCAGCATGACGACCAGCGGCACGGGCTGGCCCTGGTCCTTGTACGTGCTGGGCACATACAGCTTGTAGCCGCGGCTGCCGCCGTGGTTGGCGAAGCTGGCGCTCTCGAACGTGGCGCCTTCAGGGATCGGCGGTGGTGGGGTACGCTTGCGCATGGCTGGTGCGTTGGGGATGGACAGGCCTTCGGGCAGGTCGAGACCCTCGGGCAGGCTAAAGCCTTCGGGCAGCTTGACGCCGTCGGGCAGCTTGAAGCCTGGCTGCAGGCCGAAGGCGCCGGCCTTGCCGAAGGCCTCGGCAGCGCCTGCGGGCATTGTAAAGCCTTCGGGCAGCCGCACGCCCAAGCCGGCCAGGAAGCCGGCTAGGTCGGGCGCGGACGCCGCGCCGGTGTCGCTATCGGTCGCCGCCGTTGGCTTGGCATAGTCCGGCGCGGCATTCAGGTCCTTGAAATTGCGCGGCGTCGGCGCCGGGCGACTGGCGTCGGCAGGGGCTGTGCCGGTCATGGCGTCGCGCAGTGCGGCGCTGGAGGCGGCCGGGCCGTCTTTCAACAGTTGTTGCGTGGCCGCTTGCAGGCGCGCCATCAGTTGGGGATCGAATTTCATGGAAAACCTTTCGTGCCGGCGCCTTTTGCTGGAGGCCGCCGGCGATAAGCGTCAGCTGATCCGCCCCTTCAGGGCGGCCTTGACCGCCGGGCTGGCATGCAAGGCGCCCAGCACGGCGATGGAGTGAATGGTTGCGGCGGCCAGCTCGGGCGACACGTCGGTGCCGATCGAGGCCAGGCCCAGTACGCGGATATTGAGCGCCTCGCCAGCGGCCTGGACGGCCTCGAGGTCGGCGCGCGTATAGTGCTGTACACCGAGCACGAGCTTGTCGCGCGTGACGGTCTGGCGCACCACATCGGCATGCAGCTGCAACTGGTTGCGAATGGCGGTACGGATGAGGTCCGTCCGGTTCGCATAGAAACCCTGCTGTACCAGCAGGTCGATCTGTCCCAGGTCGACCGGGAACAGGTTGATGGTGATTTTTTCCGAGTCGATTGCCCGGGTTTTGAGGTCGTTCGGCATGGCTTTCCTGTCGTTTCTCCATCCGGGAACCATCCCGTTGGATGGTATATGCTACTCCAATGCGCGATTTCAAGGCCAGAAATAGCGACGGGGACGGCTGCCCGAGTCAGGCAGCCGTCCCCGATGATGGCGTAGGAAGGTGTCAGCGTGGCCGGTTCAGGTCTTCCTCGCCGACCAGGTAGCCCTCATCGGCCGCCAGTTGCGCCTCCGGCGGCAGCTTCTCGTGTTCGCGCGCCCGCGCCAGCAGCACCTGCACATTGTCGATCTTGTGCCGCGCCGCTTGTGCCAGCGTGGTGGCCGTCAGCGGCTGCGGCAGCATCAGCTCGCAGGCAGCGGCCGCTTTCACGGCAGGGTGATCGGCGGGCAGCGCGGCGCCGCCGCTCTCGTCGCGCTCGAGCAGCCGCAGCACCTCGCGCAGGCCCTGTTCGAATTGTTCCAGTTGTATCGATTGCATCGTGGCTCCTTGCGGGGATGTGAAAGAAGGTAAGGTGTCGGTAAAGCTTCGTGCGTCAGGATAAGCTAACGCCTGCGGCGGCGCCGTCCGGTTCGGGCGCCGCGCCCGCTGGCGGCACGGTACAGTGTTGCCGAGGACGAAGAACAACAACCAGACCACCGGTCGCAACAAGAGGAACAGCAATGCCAGACGCCATACCAACCTACGAAGAAGTCGCCGAGGCCGCCGCCCGCCTGCGCGAGGAGGGCAATCCCGTCACCATCGACGCCGTGCGCGAGATCGTCGGCCACGGCTCCGCCGCCGCCATCCTGCGCCACCTGGCCGAGTGGCGCGACGCCGAGCAGCCCATGCCGGAGCCGCCGCCCGCCGCCATTCCACCCGAACTGGCGACGGCACTGACGGACTGGGCGCGCCGCCATGCGGAAGAGGCCGGTGCCGGCGCGCGCGATGCACTGGAACGGGCCCGCGCCGACATCGACGAACTGCTGCGCTCGGGCGACGAGATCGAATACGAACGCAACCAGGCGCAGGCCATCAACGCCGAGCAGACTGCGCAGATCGAGCAGTTGCAGGTCGAGCTGCGCGACGCCCGCCGCGTGGCGACGGAAGCGCTGGTCAGCAAGGCCAAGGACCAGCTGGCCATCGACGGCAAGGAGCGCCAGATCAACGACCTGCGCCAGCAGCTGGAGCGCAATGTGGCGGCCTCGGCGGCCGACTCGGACGCCCGCCTGGCCGCCGAGATGGAACTGGTCGGCGCGGTGACGGCGCGCGACGAGTTCGCGTCCGAGCTCAAGCAGCTGCGCCAGCAGCTGGAGACGATCAAGGCGGAGCGCACTTCGCTGCGCGCCGAGATGGACGCGTTGCGCGGTCGACGCCAGACGTAAGGCAGCGGGCAGCCTCTGCGGCCCGGCCATCACGCGAGGAGGCAAGCATGTCGGACAGCCATCTCGCCGGTGTTCTCCGCGAGCGCGAGCGCGCCTTCACCGCCTTCGTCAATGGCGCCGTGACCGAGCTGGACGCCATCTCGACCCACCAGGAACCTGTCACGATCTTCGGGCCAAAGGGCAACTGTGGTCAGGGTGCCGAGGCCGTCAACGCGGCCGATTCCAGCGCCGCCCGGTCGTTCGCCCCGGGCGGCGCGAACCGATTGGAGACGATGCACCAGGGAGCCAGCGGCGACCTGGCCTATTGGAAAGGTGGGCGCTGGCATGCGGGAGATGCAAATGTGTAACTAAATACGCCGTGTGTAATAATATGAGCGCATTAACCGACATTTCATCTTTAGAGTATGACACTTCCTTCGAATTCGTACACTAGAAGTTCAATTATTGCGCATCATTTGTCAATGCATTAACTGTATCCATCTTCGCTAGTGCTGTCAGTTCGTCCTTGTATGGGAGGATTGGCGTGAAGAGACGGTGAAAAGCTCTACCGATGGCTCCAGAAAACAGTATTAATTCTGGATTTGTGGTTCCGCCTTCTAGGATGTGAGTAAGAGCGATACCAGGGTACGGGTCAATGTAGTAAATTTTTGTGACCCCAAGCTGATATGCCTTTTTTGCACAAAGTTCACATGGGCTTGCGGTTGTGAAAAGGTAGCCTCCAGCAATGCCGCGACCGCCGTACTTGGATAGCTGTAGGAAAGCATTCTCTTCGGCGTGCAAGGACCTTGTGTGGACCTGATTTGGCTTCCCGGTCAATATGTTGTACTCTGACTTAAAGCAGTAGGATAGATTTCGCCCAGTGTTTTTTATGTGTATATACTTTGGCGTATTCTGCCGAATTTGATTTAGGAATTTCTCCGTTTTTCTTTCGTATTCGCTGTAGGCGCTTTGATCTTCTCCGGCTGTAAGGTCCTCTCTATTTCGCAGGTTGCACGGAACATGGCCACGTGGAGCATCATTCCATCCAATAGCTTGCACCGAAAAATTCTCGTCCGTAATGGTTGCGCCGACTTGGCGCGATATGCAACCAGAATTTAGCTTTGCTGTGTGAGCTAATTGCATGCACCGTTCTACTGCATTTGGAGTAACTAATCCAGGATGTTTCATGAGAGAAACTAAGCGTATTAGCTGATTGGCTAAACCTTGGAACTCGGACACCTTATTTGGAACGTCATGGTTGCTTATGTACACGTCGGCTCGTTGAAGGCAGGCTTGGATGTCCTGCACAGAATAGGTCTCAGGATTATCGAGGTCACGTGATGAATACTCTTCGCTATCAATTGCGGCTATCTGATCCACAGATAAACCTAAAGAATGTAGACGTTTGATCCTCTCATCATTGGGGCACGATACGGCGGCTAAATAGAACGCGGCATAGCGGTCTTGAAAGAAAATCGCTTCAAGCGGGCTTCTTATGGCGTCTATTACAACAAGGGTACTTCGCTTTAAACTTTTGTTCGCGCTGATGATGATCTTAAGGATCGCATTAATTTTTTCGGCAAGGGTGAAAAACTTCCCCTCCTGTCGCGTCGCATCGAAGGGTTTTCCCGAATGCCGAATATTTCGGCCCACAACTTGGTAAAGTTTTATAAAAAGATTCTCGCCCAGTGCTTCCTTTAAATCGCTACAAGCACTCGGCAGCGCCTTGGTATAAAAGTCAATTGCTCCGCCGGGATCGTTTTTTTCATCAATTCGGTCGTGCATCGTTTGGATGCCTTCAAGATATATCGCTGCCGCATCAATCCGCGATTCATGGCCAGGGAAAGCTTCCTTTAATTTCATGGCTGCAGTATTGAAACCGTCTTGCAGCAAAAAAAGCGTAAGGATGGATCGGACCTGTATGAGCTCGAACTGGCGCCATGTGCTATTGTAATGGTTGTATATAATCTTGCTCTTGCGATCATCATTACCGCCCGGCTTATTTCCCTTGAAAAGCGAGTGGTTAATGCTTTCTTTTGGAGAGCATAATATTTTGGCTACCGTCGAGCATCCACTGCCAGTTCTTCCTGTTAGGCCAATTATAAGAAGATCATCATCTTTGCGATATATTGTTTCGATTGCCGATTGCTGATAGCTCATGGTTTATGCCCTGCCAGTTACATATGATTGTGTTAGCGTAAGTCATCCTGTAGCTCAAAAATGTCTCAAATTGTCGCAGTTCAAGAAATATTTTCTGTCCGTGGCAGAAGCGCCACATCGTGCTAGATGTTCCGTACACGGTTCGTCCAGCATTGGGCAGAAATGGGGCTTCATCAGCTTGTGCGATCCGTTCGTCTGAGGTACAATCTCGGGTTGCCCGACCCCACGTCGGGCAATGTTGTAAAAACCACACTTTTATAAACTCGAATCCTCTCTGCAAGGGTGCCCGCAAGGGTGACTGAGTGGATTCCAGACCCAACCCTGGAGCAAATAATGTCTGTAACGATGCGTGAAATGCTGGAAGCCGGCGTCCATTTCGGTCACCAAACCCGTTTCTGGAACCCAAAGATGGCTCCGTTCATCTTCGGCCACCGCAACAAGATTCACATCATCAACCTGGAAAAAACCATGGCGATGTACCAGGAGGCGATGAAGACCGTGCGCCAACTGGCTGCCAACCGTGGCACCATCCTGATGGTGGGCACCAAGCGCCAGGCGCGCGACATCATCGCCGCTGAAGCCCAGCGCGCGGGTGTTCCTTACGTCGACCAGCGTTGGCTGGGCGGCATGCTGACCAACTTCAAGACCATCAAGACCTCGATCAAGCGCCTGAAAGACATGGAAGCTTCCATCGAAGACGGTTCCGTCGAGAAGCTGACCAAGAAGGATGCACTGCTGTTCCGTCGCGAACTGGAAAAGCTGCAGAAGTCCATCGGCGGTATCAAGGACATGGGCGGTGTGCCTGACGCAATCTTCGTGGTCGACGTCGGCTACCACAAGGGCGCGATCACCGAAGCGCAGAAACTGGGCATCCCAGTCATCGGCGTGGTCGACACCAACCACTCGCCAGCTGGCGTGGATTACATCATCCCTGGTAACGACGACTCCTCCAAAGCGATCACCCTGTACGCCCGCGGCGTGGCAGACGCGATCCTGGAAGGCCGTGCCAACGCTTCCGCCGACGTGCTGGAAACGATCAAGACCGGCGCCGGCGACGAGTTCGTGGAAGTCAACGAGCAGGCTTGATGTTTGGTGCTGCCCTGTGCGAGCAGGGTGGCTGAACGCTTTGAAAAGGGGTGGCTCTTCAAGCTCCCCTTTTTTTTAACGAAATACCGGCAGAGCAGGCCGCCGCGAGGTGCCGCCCCGGTGGTTCAACGAATACTCACCGAATACTCACCGAATAACAGGAGAAAAACATGGCAGCGATTACTGCAGCAATGGTTGGCGAACTGCGCGCCAAGACCGACGCCCCGATGATGGAATGCAAGAAGGCCCTGACCGAAGCGGCCGGCGACATGGACAAAGCGGAAGAGATTCTGCGCGTTAAGCTGGGCGGCAAGGCTGCCAAGGCATCCGCACGTGTTACCGCCGAAGGCGTCGTCGCCGCTTACATCTCGGGCAACGTGGGCGCCCTGGTGGAAGTGAACTCCGAAACCGACTTCGTCGCCAAGAACGACGACTTCCTGGCCCTGGCCAACACGGCTGCCAAGCTGGCCGCCGAGAAGAACCCGGCCGACGTGGCCGCCCTGCTGGCACTGCCGACCGAATCCGGCCAGACCCTGGACGAAGTGCGCTCCGCCCTGGTCGGCAAGATCGGCGAGAACATGTCGATCCGCCGCTTCCAGCGTTTCGAGACGACCGCCAAGCTGGCCTCGTACCTGCACGGCACCCGTATCGGCGTGATCGTCGAGTTCGACGGCGCCGACGAGCAAGTGGGCAAGGACGTGGCCATGCACATCGCCGCGATGAAGCCGGTGTCGCTGTCGGCCGACCAGGTGCCTGCCGAACTGATCGAGAAAGAGCGCTCGGTGGCCCAGGCCAAGGCCGATGAAGATGCGGCGAAAGCCGCCGCCGAAGGCAAGCCAGCCCAGTCGCCGGACATCGTCGCCAAGCGTCTGGAAGGTTCCGTGCAGAAGTACCTGAAAGAGGTATCGCTGCTGAACCAGGCATTCGTCAAGAACGACAAGCAGTCCGTCGAGCAGATGCTGAAGGCCGCCAATGCGTCCGTCAAGGGCTTCACCATGTACGTGGTGGGTGAAGGCATCGAGAAGAAAGTCGACGACTTCGCCGCCGAAGTGGCAGCCCAGATGGCTGCTTCCAAGGGAGCGTAATTAAAAAACGGGCCGCGAGGCCCGTTTTTTTAAGGTAGTGGTTGTAAAGGTGTCGCGCCGCTCGTGCGCGCCACCGGCCGCGGCCCCACGAGGGCGACGCGGCCGAAATCCCCCCGGCGGGGTGCGGCGTTCCGCTATTATTGCCGCCGGAGAGTTATCGGTCGGCGTGGCAGCCCAGGCGGGTGCCACGACGGCCACCGAACCAATTTTTAAAGGAGCCCCAGCTCATGTCAAAACCAGCCTACAAGCGCGTCCTCCTCAAATTGTCCGGCGAAGCCCTGATGGGCGATGACGCCTACGGCATCAACCGTGGCACGATCGAGCGCATGGTCGCCGACGTGGCCGAGGTCGCGAAACTGGGTGTGGAACTGGCGGTCGTGATCGGCGGCGGCAACATCTTCCGCGGCGTGGCCCCGGGCGCCCAGGGCATGGACCGCGCCACCGCCGACTACATGGGCATGCTGGCCACCGTCATGAACGCGCTGGCGCTGGCCGACGCGATGCGTCACGTGGGCGTGACCGCGCGCGTCATGTCGGCGATCGGCATCGAGCAGGTCGTCGAGCCGTACGTGCGCCCGAAGGCGCTGCAGTACCTGGAAGAGGGCAAGGTCGTCATCTTCGCCGCCGGCACCGGCAACCCGTTCTTCACGACCGACACGGCCGCTGCCCTGCGCGGCTCGGAAGTCTCGGCCGAAATCGTGCTGAAGGCCACCAAGGTCGACGGCGTCTACAGCGCCGACCCGAAGAAGGACCCGGAAGCCACGCTGTACCACTCGATCAGCTTCGACGACGCCATCGCCAAGCAGCTGCAGGTCATGGATGCGACCGCGTTCGCACTGTGCCGCGACCAGAAGCTGCCCATCAAGGTGTTCTCGATCACCAAGCCCGGCGCTATGATGCGCGTTATCATGGGTGAGGAAGAGGGCACCCTGGTCCACGTTTAACAAGATTCAAGAAACAGGAGAGAACACATGTCTACAGCCGACATCAAGAAAAATGCCCAGGACAAGATGGCGAAGTCGCTGGAAACGCTGAAGGCCGACCTGGCCAAGGTCCGCACGGGCCGCGCACACACGGGCATCCTGGACCACGTGACGGTCGAGTACTACGGCAACCCGACGCCGCTGAACCAGGTGGCCAACCTGACCCTGGTGGACGCCCGCACGATCGGCGTGCAGCCGTTCGAGAAGAAGATGGCGGCCGCCATCGAGAAGGCGATCCGCGAAGCCGACCTGGGCCTGAACCCGTCGTCGCAGGGCGACCAGATCCGCGTGCCGACGCCGCCGCTGACCGAAGAGCGCCGCAAGGAAATGGTCAAGCTGTGCAAGAGCGAGGCGGAAGACGCCAAGATCGCCGTGCGCAACATCCGCCGCGACGCCAACGAGCAGCTGAAGAAGCTGACCAAGGACAAGGCGATCTCGGAAGACGAGGAGCGCCGCGCCTCCGACGACGTGCAGAAGCTGACCGACAAGGCGATCGCCGACATCGACAAGATCGTCGCCGAGAAGGAAAAGGAAGTCCTGACGGTCTGACGGCCGCCACGCCGGGGACGGTTCGCTGTTTTTTAGGAAATATTTTCCGAAAACAGGGGACTGTCCCCGGTTTTTTTGTTATAAAGTCAGCTTTTGGTTGAAGCGTTTACATGAAATATTCGAGTTCGACGACTGCAGTACCGGAAGTGCCGAAAGTGCCGCGCCACGTGGCGATCATCATGGACGGCAATGGACGCTGGGCCACCAAGCGCTTCCTGCCCCGGGTCGCGGGCCACGTCAAGGGCGTCGAGGCGGTCCGTACCGTGGTCGAGGCCTGCGTGCAGCGCGGTATCGAGTACCTGACCGTGTTTGCCTTCAGTTCCGAGAACTGGCGCCGGCCGGAAGAAGAAGTATCGCTGCTGATGCGCCTGTTCGTCACCGCGCTCGAGCGCGAAGTGGCGAAGATGCACGCCAATAATATCCGCCTGAAGGTCGTGGGCGACCTGTCCCGCTTCGATGCCAAGCTGCGCGAGATGATCGCCGCGGCCGAGCGCAAGACCGCCAACAATACCCGCCTGACCGTCACCGTGTGCGCCAACTATGGCGGCCGCTGGGATATCATGCAGGCCATCGGCAAGATGGTGGCGGCCCATCCGGGCGCGGCCGACTTTTCCGAGGAGCAGCTGGCGCCGCACCTGGCGATGGCGTACGCGCCCGAGCCGGACCTGTTCATCCGCACCGGTGGCGAGGAACGCATTTCGAATTTCCTGTTGTGGCAGCTCGCCTATACCGAGCTGTATTTCACCGACACGTACTGGCCCGACTTCACCAGCGACAAGCTGGACGAGGCCATCGCGTCCTATCAGCACCGCGAGCGCCGTTTCGGCCGTACCGGTGAACAACTGGCCAAGGCCAAATAACAATATGCTGAAGACCCGGATCATTACTGCTGTCGTGCTGCTGGTCGTCGTGCTGGCGGTGCTGTTCTCCGGCTCGCTGCCGGCCGTGCAGGCATTGGTCGCGCTCGCGTTCGGCGCCGCCGTGTGGGAGGCGTTCCGGCTGTTCACCCTGCGCGCCGCGGCCGTCGTCGCCGTGTGCTGGACGGCGGCCTTCGCCTACACGTTCTTCTTCCACGACGGCCTGGCGCAGGCGCGCTTCTGGTTCCTGCTGGCCAGCGCGATCTGGCTGATGCGCTTCTTCCCGTCCCTGAAACTGGGGCTGCCGGCGCCGCAGGGCTTCGGCAACACGCTGCTCAGCATGGTGTATGCCGTCACGCTGGTGGCTTGCTTCGTGGCGATGCTGGTGCTGTTCGGCCGCTCGCCCGTCTACCTGCTGTCGGCCATGGCGATCGTATGGGTGGCCGACATCGGCGCCTACTTCGCGGGCAAAGCATTCGGCAAGCGCAAGCTGGCGCCGTCGATCTCGCCCGGTAAATCATGGGAGGGTGCGATCGGCGGCTGGATCGCCGTGCTGGTCCTGGCCAGCGCCACCATCCTGGCGGCGCCCGCCGTGCCGCTGCTGCAGGACACCTTCGCCGTGCACCTGCAGGCGCGCCTGGGCTGGGCCCTGGCGCTGCTGGCGCTGACGGTGCTGGTGATCGCCTCCGTCGTGGGCGACCTGTACGAATCGCAGCTGAAGCGCCGCGCCGGCTTCAAGGACAGCAGCAACCTGCTGCCCGGCCATGGCGGCGTGCTCGACCGCATCGACGCATTGGTGCCGGTGCTGCCGCTGGTGGCGCTGATGGGCGGCTGGCAGTAAACCATCACGCCGGCAGGCCCGCCTGCCGGCGCAACGGGGTCCGCGGTGCCGCCGCCCGGTCCCCAGCAGAGGAAACAATATGCAACGTATCACCATACTCGGCGCCACCGGTTCCATCGGCGTCTCCACCCTGGACGTCATCGCCCGCCATCCCGATCGTTATTCCGTGTATGCCCTGTCCGCGCATGGCCGCGTGCAGGAGCTGGCCGCGCAATGCGCGCAGTTCCGCCCGGCCCGCGCCGTGGTCGGCAGCGCCGCCGCGGCCGACCAGCTGGCCGCGCTGCTGCGCGCGATGAACGTGGACACCCAGGTGGAGTGGGGCGAGGCGGCGCTGTGCGCGATCGCTTGCGCCGCGGAAGTGGACGGCGTGATGGCCGCCATCGTCGGCGCCGCCGGCCTGGCGCCCACCCTGGCCGCCGCCCGCGCCGGCAAGAAGGTCATGCTGGCCAACAAGGAGGCGCTGGTCATGTCGGGCCAGCTGTTCATGGACGCGGTGCAGGACAGCGGCGCCACCCTGCTGCCGATCGACAGCGAACACAATGCCATCTTCCAGTGCCTGCCGGCCGGCTACCGGCGCGTGCCGGAAGCGGCCGGTGTCAGCAAGATCCTGCTGACCGCATCCGGCGGGCCGTTCCTGAAGCGCGCCGTCGAAACCCTCGACAGCGTGACGCCGGACGAAGCCTGCAAGCACCCGAAATGGGTCATGGGCCGCAAGATTTCCGTCGATTCGGCCACGATGATGAACAAGGGCCTGGAAGTGATCGAGGCGCACTGGCTGTTCGGCGCGCCGGCCGCGCAGATCGAGGTGGTCATCCACCCGCAATCGGTGATCCACTCGATGGTGTCGTACAACGACGGCTCCGTGCTGGCGGAGCTGGGCAATCCGGACATGCGCACGCCCATCGCGCACGCGCTGGCCTACCCGGAGCGCATCGCTTCCGGCGTGGCGCAGCTGGACCTGACGCAGGTCGGCACGCTGCAGTTCGAACAGCCGGACTTCGCCCGCTTCCCCTGCCTGGCGCTGGCGTATGACGCGCTGCGCGCCGGCGGCACCGCGCCGGCCCTGCTGAACGCGGCCAACGAAGTGGCGGTGCAGGCGTTCCTGGACGAACGCATCGGCTTCCGCCAGATCGACCGCGTGATCGCCGCCGTGATGGACGAGCTGCCGCACGGCGCCGCCTCGTCGATCGAGGCCGTGATGGCGCAGGATGGGCTGGCGCGCGCCTGCGCCGGGCGCGTGATCGCGACGATGGACCGGCCGCTGCTGGCGGCCGCCGAAGCGTAAGCCGGGCTGCTTCCCCCTGCCATGAACCTGCTGCAGACGCTCGTTGCCTTCGTCATCGCGCTGGGCACGCTGATCACGTTCCACGAACTGGGTCACTACCTGGTGGCGCGCTGGTGCGGCGTGAAAGTGCTGCGCTTCTCCGTCGGGATGGGGCGCGTGGTCTGGTCGCGCCGCTTCGGGCCCGACCAGACCGAATGGGCCATCTCCGCGCTGCCGCTGGGCGGCTACGTGAAGATGCTGGACGCGCGCGAACAGGACGTGAAAGGCCTGCCCGAGGCGGAGCTGCGCCGCGAGTTCACGCGCCAGAACGTGTGGAAGCGCATCGCCATCGTGGCCGCCGGCCCGCTCGCCAACTTCCTGCTGGCCATCGTGCTGTTCGCCGGTCTGTACATGCACGGCATCGAGGAGCCGGCCACGCGGCTGGCGCAGCCCGCGCCAGGCACGCCGGCGCAACTGGCGGGCCTCAAGCGCGACGACGTCGTCACGGCCGTCAACGGCGTGCGCGTGACCGGCTGGTCCGAGCTGCGCTGGCAGCTGGTACGCGCGGCTGTCGATGCGAAGGAGGGTGGCGACGCCCGCATCGAAGTGCGCCGGCCGTCGCGCGGCACCTTTACCTTCACGCTGCCGTCCGCCGCGCTCACCGCGCTCGACCTCGATGGCGATGTGCCGGCCACGCTGGGCCTGGCCATCGCACTGCCGCCACCGGTGCTGGGCAAGGTTGACCCGAACGGCGCCGGTGCGCGTGCCGGCCTGCGCACGGGCGACGCGATCGTCGCGCTCGAAGGCGCGCCGGTACAGGACGTGGGCGCTTTCACGCAGGCCGTGCGTGCGGCGCCAGGCCGCGCGATCGCGCTGGACGTGGTGCGCGATGGCCAGCCGCTGCGACTGACGATCACGCCGGAATCCGCGCGTGCCGACGATCCCCGTAAAGGTTCTGTAACAGTCGGTAAGATCAAGGTGGAGCTGCTGGGGCGGCCGGATATGATCGTCGTGGCCGATGGTCCCGTGCGGGCCACCGTCAAGGCGGTGCGGCGCGTATGGGATTCCTCGGTGCTGACGGTACGGATGATCGGGCGCATGCTGACAGGCGACGTCTCGTGGAAGAACGTGACGGGACCGATCACGATCGCCGACTACGCGGGCCAGAGTTCGCGCATCGGCCTGGCCAGCTACCTGTCATTCCTGGCAGTGGTCAGCATCAGCCTTGGCGTAATGAATTTGCTACCGATTCCCGTTCTGGATGGTGGCCATTTGCTGTATTATTCGCTGGAAGTTTTGACTGGGCGCCCGGTGCCGGAGCGTTTTGGGGAGATTGCACAGCGTCTGGGCGTGGGGTTGTTGGTGACCTTGATGGCGCTCGCTGTGTTCAACGACGTCGCGCGGTTGATGTGATCCGCCCGCCACGCGTGCAGTCTCGTGTTCGGGAAGCTGGTTCGGAATGTGCGCCTGCGGCGTCCATCGCGAAGCGGCTTCCATGCCATTATATTTGCCAATGAAATTCCAATCTGATCGCTTTGCCTTGCCTTCCTTTCGCCGCAGCCTGATCGGTGCCGCCGTCCTGGCCTTCTGCTCCGGCAGCGCCTCCGCCATCGCTCCTTTCGTCGTCAAGGACATCCGGGTCGAAGGCATCCAGCGTACCGAAGCGGGCACCGTGTTCAGCTACCTGCCGGTGCGCGTGGGCGAGACCTTCAGCGACGACAAGAGCGTGGCGGCGATCAAGGCACTGTACGCGACCGGCATCTTCAAGGACGTGCGCCTGGAGGCGGACGGCAACGTGCTGGTGGTGATCGTCGAGGAGCGTCCCGCGATCGCCAAGGTGGACTTCAGCGGCACGCACGAATTCGAGAAGGACATGCTGGTCAAGGCGCTGAAGGACATCGGCGTCGGCGAAGCGAAGACCTTCGACAAGGCCACCGTCGATCGCGCCGAGCAGGAACTGAAGCGCCAGTACCTGTCGCGCGGCCTGTACGGCGTGAAGATCACGACCACGGTGACGCCGATGGAGCGCAACCGCGTCAGCATCACCTTCAACGTCGACGAAGGCGAGGTCGCCCGCATCAAGCAGATCAACATCGTCGGCAACAAGGTCTTCTCGGACAAGGAGCTGCGCAAGGAACTGTCGCTGAACACGAGCGGCTGGTTCAGCTGGTACACCAAGGCCGACCAGTATTCGAAGACCAAGCTGACGGGCGACATCGAGTCGCTCAAGTCGTTCTACCTGGACCGCGGTTACATCGAGATGAACGTGGATTCCACCCAGGTGTCGATCACGCCGGACAAGAAGGACATCTACCTCACCATCAACATCACCGAAGGCGAGAAGTACACCGTCTCCGACATCAAGTTCGAAGGCGAGATGTTCGGCCGCGAGGAGGAGCTGCGCCAGCTGGTGCTGCTGAAACCCGGCCAGACCTATTCGGGCGCGCGCCTGACCGCGACCAACAAGCTGATCACCGAGCGCCTGGGCAATTTCGGCTATGCCTTCGCCAACGTCAACGCCAATCCGGAAGTGAACCGCGAGAAGCGCGAGGTGGCGTTCACGTTCATGATCGACCCGGGCAAGCGTGCCTACGTGCGCCACATGAACATCGCCGGCAACACGACCACGCGCGACGAGGTGATCCGCCGCGAATTCCGCCAGTTCGAATCGAGCTGGTACGACGCCACCAAGATCAAGCTGTCGCGCGATCGCGTCGACCGCCTGGGCTACTTCAAGGACGTGACGATCGACACGCCGGAAGCGCAGGGCACGTCCGACCAGGTCGACGTCAACCTGACGGTGGTCGAGAAGCCGACCGGCTCGTTCCAGATCGGCGGCGCGTTCTCGCAGGCCGAGAAATTCAGCCTGAACGCCTCGATCCAGCAGGCCAACTTCGCCGGCTCGGGCAACACCGTCGGCATCGACCTGAACACCAGCAAGTACAGCCGCACGATCGCGTTCTCGGAAACGAATCCGTACTTCACCGACGACGGCGTGTCGCAGAGCTATGAGGTCTACCTGCGCACCTACCGCCCGCCGGCGGTCAACATCGGTGCCTACGCGATCAAGCAGACCGGTGGCCGCGTCAGCTGGGGCGTGCCGTTCTCCGAAGTGGACACGGTGTTCTTCGGTATCGGCCTGGAACACGCCAACATCGAGACCGACCCCACGTCGCCGAGCTACTTCAAGAAATACGTGCGCGACCTGGGCGGCCCGGCCAGCGGCGAAGGCTCCGTCTCGTCGAACTCCGTGCCGCTGACGGTGGCCTGGGGCCGCGACAGCCGCGACAGCGCCGTCACGCCGACGGTGGGCCGCTACCAGCGCGCCAACCTGGAGCTGGACCTGATCGGCGACACCAAGTACTACCGCGCCATCTACGAACACCAGTGGTATCGTCCGCTGACGTCGACGATGACCCTGGCGCTGAAGGGCGAATTCGACTACGGCCACGGCATCGGCAGCAAGCCTTATCCGGTCTTCAAGAACTTCTACGCCGGCGGCATCGGCTCCGTGCGCGGCTATTACAGCTCGTCGCTGGGCTACGTCGACCCGGTCAACTTCGACGCGCTGGGCGGCTCCTCGCGCCTGATCGGCAATGCCGAACTGCAGATGCCGTTCCCCGGCCAGGGCAAGGACCGCAGCCTGCGCTGGTTCGGTTTCCTCGACGGCGGCCAGGTCTACCAGGAAGGCCAGAAGATGCGCCTGTCCGAGCTGCGCTTCTCGACGGGCCTGGGCATCAGCTGGATTTCTCCCGTGGGTCCGCTCAAGTTGAGTTATGCTAAGCCCTTGAACGCCAAACCGGGCGATCGCCTGGAACGCTTCCAGTTCCAGATGGGCACGGGCTTCTGACGCGCAATCGTTCGTTATAGGAGAAACATGTTGAAGACTGCATCCGCTACGCTGGGCAAGTTCGTTGCCGCTTCGGCGCTGGGCTGCTTTGCGTTGGGCGCATACGCTCCCGCGCAGGCGCAGTCCTCCCGCATCGCGTGGTTGAGCCCCGAGCGCATCTACAATGAATCGAAGCTGGCCACGCTGGCGACGAAGAAACTGCAGGAAGAGTTCGCCAAGCGCGAGCAGACCGTCAAGGACCTGGCGCAGCGCCTGAAGGACGCTTCCGACAAGCTGGAAAAAGACCTGCCGACGCTCGCCGAGGGCGAGCGCACCAAGCGCCAGCGCGAGGTGGTGGAACTGGACAAGGAATTCCAGCGCCGCCAGCGCGAGTTCCGCGAGGACGTCAACCAGCGCAGCAACGAGGAACGGGCCCTGATCGCCGAGAAGGCGACGCGCATCATCAAGCGCCTGGCGGAAACCGAAGGCTATGACATCGTGCTGCAGGACGCCGTCTGGGCCAACCCCCGCATCGACATCACCAAGAAGGTGCTGGAAGAGCTGGACAAGGATAAATAATCAGATTGGATCACCCGATGGGCCTTCGACTAGGAGAACTGGTCGAACGCTTGGGCGGACAGTTGATCGGCGACCCGAACACGCAGGTGTCCGGGATCGCGCCATTGACGGACGCCGGCGTTTCACACATCAGCTTTCTCACCAACAGCAAGTTTCGCGCGCAGGCCGGGCAGAGCCGGGCAGCCGCGCTGATCGTATCTCCCAACGACGACGCGCTCATCGCCCAGACGTACCAGGGCGCGCGCATCGTCACGCCCAATCCGTACGCCTATTTCGCGCATGCGGCGCAGTGGTTCGAGTCGTTGACGGCCATCGTGCCGGCGCCGGGCATCCACCCGAGCGCCGTGGTGGACGCGACGGCGGCCATCGACCCGACGGCCCACATCGGCGCCAATGTGACGGTCGAGGCGGGGGCGCGGATCGGCGCCAACGCCGTCATCGACGCCGGCTGCTACGTCGGCCGTGACGCCGTGATCGGCGCCGGCACCCACTTCTTCGCCAACGTGACGTTCCATGCGCGCTGCGTGATCGGCGCGCGCGGCATCATCCATTCCGGCGCCGTGATCGGCACCGACGGCTTCGGCTTCGCCAACGAGGGCGGCGTCTACGTGCGCATTCCGCAGACCGGCCGCGTGGTCATCGGCGACGACGTCGACATCGGCGCCTCCACCACGATCGACCGCGGCGCGCTGGCCGATACCGTCATCGAGGATGGCGTCAAGCTGGACAACCAGATCCAGATCGGCCACAACTGCCATATCGGCGCGCACACGGCGATGGCCGGCTGCGTCGGCGTGGCGGGCAGCGCGAAGATCGGCAAGTACTGCACCTTCGGCGGCGCCGCGATGGTGCTGGGCCACCTGACGATCGCCGACAAGGTGCACGTCTCGTCCGGCAGCCTGGTATCGCGCTCGATCCTGGAGCCGGGCCAGTATACGGGCTTCTATCCGCTGGCGAAGAACAGCGAGTGGGAGAAGTCGGCCGCCATCGTGCGCAATCTCGCCGGCATGCGCGAGAAGATCCGGGCGCTGGAACAAACCATTAAAACGATAACGAATCAAAACGAGAAACACGACGAATCATGACGACTGCAGACAACAAGACGCTCGACATCAACCAGATCAAGGCCCTGCTGCCGCACCGCTATCCGATGCTGCTGGTGGACCGGGTGCTGACCTGGGAAGCGAACAAGACGATCACCGCGATCAAGAACGTGACCGCCAACGAGGAATTCTTCAACGGCCACTTCCCGCACAAGCCGGTGATGCCGGGCGTGCTGATGATCGAGGCGATGGCGCAGACGGCCGCGCTGCTGTCGTTCCTGTCGACCAACGTGAAGCCGGACGAGAACTCGGTGGTGTATTTCGTCGGCATCGACAACACCCGCTTCAAGCGCCCGGTGGGGCCTGGCGACCAGCTGAAGATGGATGTCGAGATCCTGCGTACCTCGCGCGGCATCTGGAAGTACAAGGCCGTGGGCAGCGTGGACGGCCAGGTGGCCGTCGAGGCGGACCTGATGTGCACCATCCGTAACACGGTCGAAGCGTAACGCACGGCGGAGGCAGGCATGGCTACCATCCATCCAAGCGCGATCGTCGACCCGAAGGCGCAGCTGGGCGAAGGCGTCGAGATCGGCGCCTACTCGATCGTCGGTCCCGACGTGGTCATCGGCGACCGTACCTGGGTCGGGCCGCACGTCGTCATCGAAGGCCATACGACGATCGGTTGCGACAACAAGTTCTTCCAGTTCTCCTCGATCGGCGCGCCGCCGCAGGACAAGAAGTGGCAGGGCGAACCGACCCGCCTGGAAGTGGGCGACCGCAACACGATTCGCGAGTTCTGCACGTTCAACCTGGGCACGGTGCAGGACAAGGGCGTGACGAAGCTGGGCAACGACAACTGGATCTCGGCCTACGTCCACCTGGCGCACGACTGCGTGGTCGGCAACAACACGATCTTCTCGAACAACGCGCAGATGGCGGGTCACGTGGAGATCGGCGACTGGGTCATCATGAGCGGCTACGCCAACGTGCACCAGTTCTGCAAGATCGGCGCCCACGCCTTCGTCGGCATGAGCACCAGCCTGACCCAGGACGTGCCGCCGTTCGTGCTGTTGAACGGTAACCCGGCGCAGGCGCACGGCATCAATATCGAGGGCCTGAAGCGGCGCGGCTTCACGCGCGAGCAGATCAACGCGCTGCGCGCCGCGTACAAGACCCTGTACCGCTCCGGCCTGACGCTGGAAGAGGCCAAGGCTGCGCTGCTGGAGCAGGAGCAGGCCACGCCGGACGCGGCCGAACACCTGCGCGCATTCCGCACCTTCCTCGATACCGCGACCCGTGGCATCGTCCGCTGACAGCGTCGGCTCGGTCGCCCTGGTGGCGGGCGAGCCGTCCGGCGACCTGCTGGCGGGGCGCCTGCTGTCCGGCCTGCGCCGGCACCTGCCGCGCACGCGCTTCCACGGTATCGGCGGACCGCAGATGATCGCCCAGGGCTTCGAATCGCACTGGCCGATGGAAACGATGACGGTGCGCGGGCTGTTCGAGATCATCCCGCGCTACCGCGAACTGAAAGGCATCCAGAACGCGCTGCGCGACCGCCTGATCGCCGAGCGCCCGGCCGTGTTCATCGGCGCCGACTACCCGGGTTTCAACCTGGGCCTGGAAGCGCAGCTGAAGGACGCCGGCATCCCGACGATGCATTACATCGGGCCGCAGATCTGGGCCTGGCGCGGTGGCCGCATCAAGAAGATCGTCCGCTCCGTCTCGCACATGCTGGTGGTATTTCCGTTCGAGCAGGCGATCTACGAAAAGGCCGGCGTGCCGGTCACCTACGTCGGCCATCCGCTGGCGGAAGTGATTCCGCTGGCGCCCGACACGGCGGCGGCGCGCCGCGCGCTGGGCCTGCCGGAGGACGCCAACGTGGTCACCCTGATGCCGGGCAGCCGGATGGGGGAACTGAAGTACAACACCGTCGCGTTCGTGGGAGCACTGAAGCTGCTGCTGCAGCGCGACCGCTCGCTGCGCTTCGTGGCGCCGATGGCGGGGGAAAGGCAGAAGCAGTATTTCCTCGAGCTGGTGGCGCAGGCGGGCCTGCAGGACGTGCCGGTGCAGCTGCTGGACGGCCAGAGCCACACGGCCATCTGCGCGGCCGACGCGGTGCTGGTGGCATCCGGCACCGCGTCGCTGGAAGTGGCGCTGTTCAAGAAGCCGATGGTGATCGCGTATAAAATGATGCGGGCATCGTGGGAAATCATGCGCCACATGGGTTACCAGCCGTGGATCGGCATGCCCAACATCCTGGCGCGCGAGTTCCTGGTGCCGGAGCTGCTGCAGCACCATGCCAGCGCCGAGGCGCTGGCCGAGGCGATGTGGCGGCAGCTGACGGACGTGCCGCACCGGCTGGCCCTGGTGCAGCGCTTCACGGACATGCACCACAGCCTGCTGCGCAACAGCGCGGACGAGAGCGCGGCGGCGGTAATGAAAGTAATCGAAGCAAACCGAAACCGATGAATACCATGCAGACCGGCCTGTTCGACGACTTGCCGTACTCCCTCGACGAGATCATCTGCGGCGTGGATGAAGCCGGACGCGGCCCGCTGGCCGGGCCGGTGTACGCGGCCGCCGTCATCCTGCACCGCGAGCGCCCCATCGACGGCCTGCGCGACTCGAAGAAGCTGACGGAGGCGCGGCGCGAGGAGCTGGCGCCGCTGATCAAGCGCGATTGCGTGGCCTGGGCGATTGCCAAGGCCTCCGAGGCGGAAATCGACAAGCTGAACATCCTGCAGGCTTCGCTCCTGGCGATGAAGCGCGCCGTGCATGCGCTCGAGACGATCCCCACCCTGGCCCTGATCGACGGCAACAAGTGCCCGGTGATGCGTATCCAGACGATCGCCATCGTCGACGGCGACGACAAGATCGAATCGATCTCCGCCGCCTCGATCCTGGCCAAGACGGCGCGCGACGAGGCACTGCGCAAGCTGCATAAAAAATACCCGCAATACGGCTTCGACCAGCACAAGGGCTACGGCACCGCGCAGCACCTGGAAGCCCTGCGCACGCATGGCGTGTCGCCGGTGCACCGGCGCTCGTTCGCGCCCGTGCGCGAGCTGATCGAGCTGGCGTTCTGAAGAAAAGCCGAACTTGAAGACCATCACCTCGCGCGACAACGCGCAATACAAGGACCTGAAGCACCTGGCCACCAGCTCGCAGGCGCGCCGCAAGGCCGGCCGCACGCTGCTCGACGGGGTGCACCTGTGCGAAACGTGGCTGCAGCTGCGCGGCCATCCCGAGCAGTGCATCGTCAGCGAAACCGCGCTGCACAACCCCGAAGTCGCCGCCATCGTGGCGGGCCTGGAAGCCGAGCACGCGCACGTGCTGTGCTTCCCGGATGCGCTGTACGCGGCGCTGAGCCAGGTCGAGCATGGCGTCGGCATCATGTTCCTGGTCGAGACGCCGCAGCGCGCCACGCCGGCGGCGCTGTCCGTCAACGCGGTGCTGCTCGATAACGTGCAGGACCCCGGCAACGTCGGCTCGATCCTGCGCAGCGCGGCCGCCGCCGGCATCCGCGAAGTCTACTGCAGTGCCGGCACGGCCTTCTGCTGGTCCCCCAAGGTGCTGCGCGCCGCGATGGGGGCGCACTTCGTGCTGGACATCTTCGAAAACGTCGAGCTCGCGCCCCTGCTGGACGGTGCGCCGATCGCCACCCTGGCCACCAGCGGCTACGCGCGCCAGCGCCTGTACGACGTCGACCTGAAACAGCCGGTTGCCTGGGTCTTCGGCCACGAGGGGCAGGGCGTGTCGGACCAGCTGCTGAACCTGGCGCGCCACCAGGTCGTCATCCCGCACCTGGGCCAGGTCGAATCGCTCAACGTGGCCGCGTGTGCGGCGGTATGCTTTTTCGAGCAAGTCAGGCAGAATCTCGACTGAAGCCCGCCACTGTAGAGGGGGCACACAACACGGGAGCGTCGATGGACATCGCACAGCTGCAGTTTCTCGTCGCCGAAGCCGAACCGGTACAGCGCGAGCTGCTGGCCGGCCTGCTGCGCAGCCTCGGCGCGCAGCACATCCACACGGTGCCGGACGGCCACGCCGCGCTGCTGGCCGTGCAGGGCGCCGCGCCGCCGATCGACATCGCCGTCATCGACCTGGCGCTGCCGGGCATGGACGGCCTGGAGCTGATCCGCCGGCTGGCCGAGGAAAAATGCCGCGCCGGCCTGATCGTCGTCGGCGCGCAAAGCGGCGACATCCTGTTTTCCGTCGAGACGATGGCGCTGGCCTATGGTGTCGACCTGCTGGGCACGTCGGCCAAGCCGGCCACGGTCGGCCGGCTGGAAAAGCTGATCGCCCACTACACGCCGCCCGGCACGCCGGTGCCGGAGCCGGCACATCCTGCGTTCACGTTCGCGGAAGTCGGCAAGGGCCTGCAGGCGCGCGAATTCGATCCGTTCTTCCAGCCGAAGATCGAACTGGAGACCGGCCAGCTGAAGGGCCTGGAGATGTTCGCGCGCTGGCGCCACCCGCAGCACGGCGTGCTGGGGCCTTCCGCCTTCGTGCCCGTGCTGGAGGCGAACGGGCGGATCGACTTCCTCGACTGGAGCATGATCGAGAAGTCCGTGGCGGCCTGCCGCACCCTGCACGACCAGGGCATCCCGATCTCGTTTTCCGTCAACGTGGCGCCCAGCACCCTGTCCCACCCACAGTTCGTGGGCCAGATCACGGCCTGCCTGGAGCGGCACCGCATCCTGCCGGGCTATATCACGTTCGAGATCACGGAATCGACGGTGCTGCAGCACGACCCGCACCTGCTGGAGCGGCTGCTGCGGCTGCGCATGATGGGCTTCAGCCTGGCGATCGACGACTACGGCACGGGGCGCTCCAACCTGCAGCTGCTGGCCAGCATTCCGTTCTCGGAACTGAAGATCGACCGCAGCTTCGTCGACGGCGCATCCAGGAAGCGCGCGCTCGGCACGGTGTTGAAATCGTACCTGGGCCTGGCGCGCAGCCTGGACCGGCGCTCCTGCGCTGTCGGCGTCGAGACCAAGCAGGACTGGGATTTCCTGCAGGGCCTGGGCTGCACCTACGCGCAGGGCTACTACATCGCCAGCCCGATGGCCGTCGAGGATGTGCCGGCCTGGCTGGCCGAGTGGCGTGAATTCTTTTAACCCGGAACCACAAGCCGGGGTCAGACCCGGCGGGTGTTTGGGCGGGAGACATAGGTAACACTTGTCGGGAGACATAGGTAACACCTTTTATGATCATTGCACAGCAACTAACAGGAGCGTGCAATGCCTTGGAAGGAGTCCACCACTATGTCGTCCCGACTCGAGTTTGTCATGCTCGCCCAAGCTCCGGAAGCTAACATCGCTGCCCTCTGCCGGGCGTTCCAAATCAGCCGGAAGACTGCATACAAATGGCTCGATCGATATGCCAACCATGGTGCGGAGGGGCTGTTCGAGCAATCGCGTAGACCCCACTCATCGCCTGCAAGCTCGTCGGATGAACTAGAGCTGCAGGTGCTAGCGCTGCATTTGGAGAATCCATGCTGGGGCTCACGCAAGCTGCGTGAGCTCTTGCCCGAGCATCTGCCACGCCCCCACCACAGCACTGTTGACGCGATCTTAAAGCGCCATGGCTGCCAGGTTATTGGGGCGCCGGTTAAACAGGATTTGGCCTCGACACGCTTCGAGCATGACCTACCGAACTCGCTTTGGCAGATGGACTTCAAAGGACATTTCGGGCTGACCACAGAGGCCGCAGGGCGATGCCATGCGCTGACCATCCTTGATGACCATTCCCGCTATAGCGTCTGCCTTACCGCTTGTTCTAACGAGCGATTCAGCTCTGTCCAGGCAGGGATGCAAGCGACGTTTGAGCGCTACGGGCTGCCTGATCGAATTACTGCTGACAACGGTCCACCTTGGGGAAGTACTGGTCTCAAAGGGCTGACAAAGCTCAAGGTGTGGCTCATTCGACTCGGTATCCGCATCAGCCATAGCCGTCCGTATCATCCGCAAACGCAAGGTAAAGATGAGCGCTTCCATCGTACTCTAAAGCTAGAGCTGCTTGATCGTCGCGGCTTCGGTTCGATTGCTCAGTGCCAGTTGGCCTTCGATGAGTGGCGTGACAAATACAACATGCTTCGCCCCCACCACGCTTTAGGCATGAAGCCGCCGATCACACGGTATGAGCGCAGCGGACGCGAACTGCCCAGTGTCTTGCGGCCCATCGAGTACCTATCCAGCGATATTGTGAGAAAGGTCGATGCGAAGGGCTACATCTCGTATGCCAATCAACGCCACTACATCGGAGAGGGCATGCAGGGACAGCCGGTCGCGATCAGGCCCGATCCTGACAACGACGGCCTTCTTGAGGTCCGGTTCTGCCATCACAAAGTAATGGAGCTGGACCTCAAGGCCGTGACGTAAAATGCAATTTCATGTGTAACCCATGTCTCCCGACATGTGTTACCTATGTGTCCCGGCTATACACCCGGCGGGTCTGACCCCAGGTGTCGGGGTTGGGTGGAATGTGGCCTGTGGCGCGCCAGCGGTCATGCTAGTGTTAGCGGCTTGGTCTATCCGATCTAGTCGAACTTCCCACCCCGCAGCAGCGCAATCCCGCCGCCGATCACGATGGCCGCCAGCAGCACGCTGACACCCCCGTAGGCGATGAATTCGTGCACGATGCGCCACGGATGCTCGTCCCACGAGATGCAGTGGCGCGCCGGGCACGTGCTGCCCGTGGTGGCGATGCGCCAGACCTTGCCGCCGATGTGATACAGGCCCCAGCAGGCGAAGGGATAGACGAGCAGCAGGCCAAGGATGCCCAGCCCGTCGTCGCCACCGCTGCCCTGTTGGCCCTGCGGCGCTGGATTGCCAGCCTGTCCCTGCGCGCGCTGGCGGCGCCTTCTCGTGCGTTTTCCCATCGGCGGGAGCTTAGCACGGCGCGGGGCGGCGAAATTGCGCGAATTGTCACATGCCTGGCGCCGGCACTTCCGGAATCGGCATGCGCAGGCTGACGTTGAACATGTTCCAGCCGCGGATCACGGCGATCGCGTAGCCCAGTTCGGCGATCTCGTTGTCGCTGAAGTGCTCCTTCAACTGGGCGAAGTCGGCGTCCGTCGGCTCGCGTTGCGGGATGGCGTTGACGGCTTCGGCCCAGTTCAGCGCGGCCCGTTCGCGCGCGCTGAAGAAGGGCGACTCGCGCCAGGCCGGCACGCTGTTCAGGTGGCGCGGGTCGCGGCCTTCCTTGACCAGGGCGCGCCAGTGCATGTCGATGCAGACGCCGCAGCCGTTGATCTGCGAGACCCGCAGGAACACCAGCTCGGCCAGTTGCAGGCCCAGCGAGCTTTCCTTGACGGAGTTCGAGAGCGCGAGCATCGCGCGGAAGTTGGCGGGGGCGTGCTGGTAGAAGTTGAGGCGGGCGGCTTGCGTCATGATGGTTCCTTTCGGTGTGGCGGCGGGCGCACCCTGCGCCCGCCATACCGATTAGACGTTGGCGCCGCGCGCCGTGTGACAGCGCCGCGCGAAAATCGTCAGGCCAGCGCGGCGATGCCGGCCAACTTGTCCGGATTGCGCACGACATAGACGGCGACGATCTTGCCGCCGTCGACGATGAACGACTGGGCCGATTCGATGGTGCCGTCGACGTAGCGCAGCAGGCCCGCCTCGCCGTTGATGCGCGCCATGCGGTAGGTGACGGCACCGGGGTACTGGTCCTGCACCCACCAGTACAGCCCCGCGATGCGGGCCGCGCCGCGCAGGATGCGGCCGAACGAGGGCACCTTGCCGCCGCCGTCCGAGACGAACTGCACGTCGCTGGCGAGGAAGGTCTTCATCGCGGCGCGATCGCCCGTGGCGGCGGCCTGCATGAAGCCCGTCAGGACTTCCCGGTGGACGTCGCGCGAGACGGCGAAGCGGGGCTGTTCCTGCCGTACCCGCTCTTGCGCGCGGTGGACCAGCTGGCGGCACGCGGCCTCGCTCTTGCCGAGCGTCGCGGCCAGGTCGGCGTAGTCCTGCTCGAACACCTGGCGCATCAGGAAGGCGGCGCGCTCCTCCGGCGCCAGGCGCTCCAGCACCCACAGCATGGCGACGGACACGTCGCTGGCCAGTTCGGCGGCGCGTTCCGGGGTGCGCTCATCCAGCTCGACCAGCGGTTCGGGCAGCCACCAGCCGATATAGGCCTCGCGCTCGCTCTGGCGCGTGCGCAGCCGGTCGATCGCCAGACGCGTGGTGGTGGTCACGAGCCAGGCCTCGGCCGACTGCACGGCGGCCTGGTCGCTGCCGTGCCAGCGCAGCCAGGCGTCCTGCACGACGTCCTCGGCGTCGGCGCGGGTGCCCAGCATGCGGTAGGCGATGGCGAACAAGCGCGGGCGCAGGGCGGCAAAAGTGGTGTCGTTCACGGAGCTCTCCAGGATGGTCATGCGGCTAAGACGGACGAGCCGGCGCGATTGTGACAGCGGTTTCCTGTGGCAAAGGTGTTGGCAGGCCGTCGCGTTCGTCTCTACATTCTCGGGCGGAGCATACCAACATTCAATCACTTCACACGGAGGTATCGATGGACGATGCAATCAAGCCGTCGCGGCGCCGCTTTGTCGGCGCGATGGCGACCGGCCTGGCGGCGGGCACGGCCGCCACCGGCGCGCTGGCCCAGCAGGGCGCTTCTGGTAGCGGTAACGCCGGCGCGCGCAAGCCACTGCCGAACCACCCCAAACCGCCGTTCCCGAAACAGCAGCAACCCTGGCCGGGCCTGGCCGGCAAGATGACGCCACGCCCCGATCACGGCGAGACCAGCTACCAGGGCAGCGGCCGCCTGAACGGGCGCAAGGCGCTGGTGACCGGCGGCGATTCGGGCATCGGCCGCGCCGCCGCGATCGCCTATGCACGCGAGGGCGCGGACGTGGCGCTGAGCTACCTGCCGGCCGAGGAGCCTGATGCGCGCGAGGTGGCCGAGCTGATCCGCGCCGCCGGCCGCAAGGCCGTGCTGCTGCCGGGCGACATCCGCGAAGAGGCGTTCTGCAGAAAGCTGGTCGAGGACGCGGCACGCCAGCTGGGCGGCCTCGACATCCTGGTCAGCAACGCGGCCCGGCAGCAGTCGGTGGATTCGATCCTGGACCTGACGACGGCGCAGTTCGACTGGACGATGAAGACCAACCTGTACGCCAATTTCTGGATCTGCAAGGCGGCGGTGGGCCTGATGAAGCCGGGCAGCGCGATCATCGTGACGGCCTCGGTGCAGGCCTACGATCCGTCGCCGAACCTGCTGGACTACGCGCAGACCAAGGCGGCCCAGGTGGCGTTCACCAAGGCGCTGGCGCAACAGGTGGCCGACAAGGGCATCCGTGTCAACGCGGTGGCGCCAGGGCCGATCTGGACACCGCTGCAGGTGACGGGCGGGCAGAAGCCGGAAGCGCTGGAGAAATTCGGCGCCGACACGCCGATGAAGCGCCCGGGCCAGCCGGCCGAGCTGGCGAGTGCCTACGTCACGCTGGCGGCCGACGATGCCAGTTATACGACGGGGCAGGTTTACGGCGTGGCGGGCGGCAAGGGCAACCCCTGAGCCCGGCGGGGCGGCGGCGCTTTACTGATGAGTTTGTGGATGTCATACTGACATTTCACTTTGCAAATTTTCAGGAAAATTCATGCGCAAACTCCCAGGCCTGATGCTGGCCGCCGCCTGTGTCGTCAGCCAGCCTGCGCTGGCTCGCACCATGAACGTCGATTTCAACACGACTCCCGGCGCGGATGGCAAGTTTGGCACCGGAGACGATGCCTCGATGCCGGCGCAGTCCTACCCTGGCTGGATCCGTGAGGAACTGGCGCCAGCGGGCATTCATTTCACCGACGGCAATATGGTGCGCAGTGCATTCTTCGACGGTAACGCAAGGAACGTGTTCCTGTCCGCACCCACGTTCGGCGCGTACTTCGACAGGCCGGTGTATGGCGTCAGCGTCGATACCTTCGCCAAATGGGGCGCCACGCTGACGGGCTTCGATGTCGCCGGCAACGTCGTGGCGACCGACAGCTTCGTCAACGATGAGCAGCAGTACGCCTATGCCGTGCTGGCACTGTCCGGCCGCGCCGCGATCTACCGCATCGCGGTGCACGCCGACCATCCGGACCATATCCTGAACCTGGACAATATGGTGCTGACCGTCGCGCCCGTGCCGGAACCGGCGCAATACGCGCTGTTCGGGATCGGTCTGGCCGCGCTGGGCATCGCGGCGCGCCGCCGCAACAAGAAGCTTGCCTGAGCCCGAGGCAAGCGGTACAGCCAGGTTCGTGTCCCACTTCGGTGACTGACCCCGAGGTGGGACACGGGCTGGGCCGTGGCGCCCCGGCTCAGCGCTTGATGCGCCCGAACGCCTCGCCCTTCTTCCACGTCGGCATGGTTGCCGCGTTCGCCACCGCATAGCCCAGGTTCAGTGTGAACTGGGCCTGCTGCACCATGCCGGACAGGTCCCACTCCGGCCGGTACTCGTCCGTCACCTGGTGATAATCCTTCTTGAAGCCGACCATCTTGGCGCTTGCCGCCGTGTGATCGTGCTCGAATTCGAAGTGGCCGTCACCCGAGAAAACGGCCGAGCCGACATTGAAGGCAGGCACGCCGGCCTTGGCGAAGATGAAATGATCGGCGCGGAAGTACGCGCCCGACAGGTCGGGGATCGACGGGGCCAGCTTCAGCCCCATTTTTTTGGCGACCTGCGCGGACGTGTCGTACAGGCTGCTGCGCTCGGCCCCTGCCACGCCGATGTCCCTGGTGCGGCCGGCGAAGTTCATGCTGTCCAGGTTCAGGTCCGCCGCCGTCTGCGCCAGCGGCACGACCGGATCGGCCACGTAGGCGGCCGCGCCCAGCAGGCCTTGTTCCTCCGCGGCCGGCCACAGGAACACCTGGGTACGCTTGGCCGGCCGCTTCACCGCTTCCGCCGCCATCGCCAGCAGCGCCGCCGCGCCGGAGGCGTTGTCGATGGCACCGTTGTAGATGTGGTCCTTGCCATCGGGTGCGACCTCGTCGACGCCCAGGTGGTCCCAGTGCGCCGAGTAGACCACGGCCTGCTGCTTCAGTTTCGCGTCGGTGCCGGGCACGACGCCCACCACGTTGAACTGCTCGACCTGCCGGATTGTCGAGTGCAGCTCGACGTGCGATGCGATCTTCAGGTCGATGGGGCGGAACTCGCGCCGCTCGGCCTGCGCGCGCAGCACGTCCAGGTCGAAGCCGGCGGCCAGGAACAGCTCGCGCGCCATGTCCTCGTGCAGCCAGCCTTCGATCGGGTTGCCTGCGCCCTTCAGGTGGAAGCGCTCGTGCGAGAAGCCGTTGGCGGGCACGCTCCACGGGTAGGAGCTTGACGCCGTCGTGTGGATCAGCAGCGCGCCGGCGGCGCCACGGCGCACGGCTTCCTCGAACTTGTACAGCCAGCGGCCGTAGTAGGTATAGGCCTTGCCGGCAAAGCGGTGCGGTTCCTCGCTGGTCGGCTGCGGGTCATTGACCATCATGACGAGGATCTTGCCCTTGACGTCCACGCCCTTGTAGTCGTCCCAGTTCTCCTCGTCGGCCTTGACGCCGTAGCCGACGAACAGCAGTGGCGCATCGAACGACAGGCTGGCCTTGCCGCTGCCGGTGCCGAACACGATGTCTTTGCCGACGATCGGTTGGATGCGCGAGGCGCCGGCGCGGAAGGTCACGCTGCTGGAAGGCAGCAGCTTGCTGCCTTCGAACCTGACCGACTGCCGGTAGCCGCCGCTGGGCATGGGCTTCAGGCCGATCACCTGGGCCTGGGTCTCCAGGTAGCGCACCGCCAGGTCGCCGCCACGCTGGCCGGTGCCGCGGCCTTCCAGCAGGTCGTCGGCCAGGAAGGCGAGGTGGCCCCGCAGCGCGTGTTCGGCGACGGTGGGGGCTTGCTGGGCAAGAGCGGCGCCGCTGAAGAGCAGCGCGCTTGTGGCGAGGGTGGTCAGGCGCATCGAAGAAGGCATCGGGTCATTCCTGTGAATTGCAGAGATGGAAATCTTACCCGATCCGGCCCCGCGTTAGGGACCGTGAGGCCGCGCGATGCAACGCAATGACGCGCTGCGAAATCCGCGCAGACCGTGGTTTTTTGGTGTAGCCTTTTCATGGATAAGGTAAAGCTTTCGACGCGGCCGCCTGTGTTGCGGGCGGCCTGGTCTGCTGGAATGACCGACCATGAGGAGTGCATCATGACGAGCATGCTTTCCAAGGCGTCCCGTGCCAGGCGCTTGCGCAGTGCCAGCAAGCCGGCGCGCAACGGCCAGGAGGTGCGCGAGCGGATCGTGGCGGCGCTGAACAACCCGCGCTTTCGCATGCGCACCTTGCAAGGCATTGCACAGGAGGCCAGGCTGAGCACCAGCACGGTGGTGCAGGCCATGCATACCGATGCCGCGCTGGCCAACACGATCAAGCTGGTGCCCATCCGCACGCAGGACGGTCGGCTCCTGGTCACCACGAAAGACCGCTTCGCCAACGAAGCTACCTGGACCGAGCGGTTCGTGGACTTCTTCGCGACACGCCGGCCGCAGCTGCCCGATGTGGCCTGATGCCGGCCCGTGGAGCGCGTTGCCGGCGAATGCGCACCTGATTGCGATTTCGGTGTTCGGTGGCTATGTGCTGTTCGGGCTGAAGCTGGCCGAGCATTTCATGCGCGCCGCCGCCGACAAGATGCCGCTGCGGCGTGACGTGGTTTGCTTCTCGGCCCTGTTTGTCGTGCTGCCGGTGCTGGGCGGCAGTATGACAGCGATCTACCTGATGAATGGCGACAAACTCAGCCCCATCCTGGCACTGCAGGTCGGCCTGACATCGCCGGCGATCGTGCAAAGCCTGATCATTGCCGCCGCGCATTCTGTTTCGAAGAACAGCGCCCCGGCCGCGTACTCAGGCCAGTAGGCCGCGTCAATACTCGCGCCGGTTCGGCTTGATTTCCTGCAGGATCGTCGTCGAGATCTCCTCGATCGACTTGGTGGTCGACGACAACCAGCGGATGCCCTCGCGTTTCATCATCATCTCCGCCTCGTTGACCTCGTAGCGGCAGTTCTCCAGCGACGCATACTTGCTGCCGGCGCGGCGTTCGTTGCGGATCTCCGTCAGGCGCTCGGGCGTGATGGTCAGGCCGAAGATCTTCGGCTTGTAGTCGTACAGCGCCGAGGGCAGGCGGCCGCGCTCGAAATCGTCCGGGATCAGCGGATAGTTGGCGGCCTTGATGCCGTACTGCATGGCCAGGTACAGCGACGTCGGCGTCTTGCCCGAGCGCGACACGCCGACCAGGATCACGTCGGCCTCCGCCAGGTTCTTGTGCGACTGGCCGTCGTCGTGCGCCAGCGAGAAGTTGATGGCCTCGATGCGGTTCTTGTACTCCTCGCTGTCGACGATATTGTGCGAGCGGCCGATGGTGTGCGTGGACTTGACGCCCAGCTCCTGCTCGAGCGGCGCCACGAAGGTCTGGAACAGGTCCATGTGCATGCCGTTGCACTGGCGGATGATGCTCGACAGCTCGGCCTGCACCAGGGTGCTGAAGATGATCGGGCGCTGGCCGTCCGCCGCCGCCATCTCGTTGATCTTGCGGGCCGCGTCGCGCGCCTTGTCCACGGTGTCGATGAAGGGCAGGCGAATCTGGCGGAAGCGCAGCTCGAACTGGGTCAGCACGGAGTGGCCGAACGTCTCGGCGGTGATGCCGGTACCGTCGGACACGAAGAAGACGGTGCGGGCCGCCACGGGACGTTGCTCAGATGTCATGAAGAGTGTCTTTTGATTGTGAATCGTCAATTTCCGCCGCAGGCTGTAAAATGTCCGGCAACAGTTGGATTGTGCTGCACGGCCTTCAGAATAACAAGACATGCCGGCATGCCTGCAAGAGGAATAAAGACCCCCGACTTCGGACCGCGGCACGAACGCCGGCCCCGTGCGCGCCCATCGGCAGCGCCAGGGTGGCGGGACACGGTGCGGCGTGGACGGGGGCAAGGTTTCTAAACAGTAAGGGTGTCATTATGACCAACATGTCTAACGCAGTACTGAAGGAGCCGGGCCTGGCGCAGGGCGAGAACGCGGTGTACGTCGCCGCGTTCGAGGACCTGCGCATGACGGACGTCGAGTCCGTCGGCGGCAAGAACGCTTCGCTGGGCGAGATGATCAGCCAGCTGGCCGAAGCCGGCGTCAGCGTGCCGGGCGGCTTCGCCACCACGGCCCAGGCCTTCCGCGACTTCCTCAATCACAGCATCGACGGCGGCAAGCCGCTGGCCGAGCGCATCGCCGACCGCCTGGCCGACCTGAACGTGGACGACGTCCGTTCGCTGGCGCAGGCCGGCGCCGAGATCCGCCAGTGGATCATCGACACGCCGTTCCAGCCGCGCCTGGAGCAGGACATCCGTGCCTTCTACGACAAGCTGGTGGCAGCATCCGATGCCGAGATGTCGTTCGCCGTGCGTTCCTCCGCCACCGCGGAAGACCTGCCGGACGCCTCGTTCGCGGGCCAGCAGGAGACCTTCCTGAACGTGGTCGGCATCGACAACGTGCTGGACGCGATGAAGCACGTGTTCGCGTCGCTGTACAACGACCGAGCCATCTCCTACCGCGTGCACAAGGGCTTCACGCACGCCGAAGTGGCCCTGTCGGCCGGCGTGCAGCGCATGGTGCGTTCCGACCTGGGCGCCGCCGGCGTCATGTTCACGATCGACACCGAGTCCGGCTTCAAGGATGTGGTCTTCATCACTTCCAGCTACGGCCTGGGCGAGACGGTGGTGCAGGGCGCGGTCAATCCGGACGAGTTCTACGTCCACAAGCCGATGCTCGAACAAGGCAAGTCGCCCGTCATCCGCCGCAATATCGGCTCGAAGCTGATCAAGATGGAGTTCACCAGCGAGGCCAAGGCCGGCCGCTCCGTGAAGACCGTCGACGTGCCGATCGAGCTGCGCAACCGCTATTCGCTGACCGATGCCGAAGTGGTCGAGCTGGCGAAATACGCCGTCATCATCGAGCGCCACTATGGCCGCCCGATGGACATCGAGTGGGGCAAGGACGGCCGCGACGGCAAGCTGTTCATCCTGCAGGCGCGCCCGGAAACGGTCAAGTCGCAGCAGAAGGCCACCGACGCGCAGCAGCGCTTCAAGCTGAAATCCACCGGCACCGTGCTGGCATCGGGCCGCGCGATCGGCCAGAAGATCGGCGCCGGTCCCGTGCGCGTGATCCACGACCCGTCGGAGATGGAGCGCGTGCAGCCGGGCGACGTGCTGGTGGCCGACATGACCGATCCGAACTGGGAACCGGTCATGAAGCGCGCCTCCGCGATCGTCACCAACCGCGGCGGCCGCACCTGCCACGCGGCCATCATCGCCCGTGAGCTGGGCGTGCCGGCCGTGGTCGGCTGCGGCGACGCGACCGAGGTGCTGAAGGACGGCACCTTCGTCACCGTTTCGTGCGCCGAAGGCGACGAAGGCAAGATCTACGACGGCCTGCTGGAAACGGAGATCTCGGAAGTGGCGCGCGGCGAGCTGCCCAAGCTGCCGACCAAGATCATGCTCAACGTGGGCAATCCGCAGCTGGCCTTCGACTTCCAGCAGGTGCCGAACGCCGGCGTGGGCCTGGCCCGCCTGGAGTTCATCATCAACAACAACATCGGCGTGCACCCGAAGGCGATCCTGGAATACCCGAACATCGACCCGGACCTGAAGAAGGCGGTGGAGTCGGTGGCGCGCGGCCATGCCTCGCCGAAGGCGTTCTACGTCGACAAGCTGGCCGAAGGCGTGGCGACGATTGCCGCCGCGTTCTGGCCGAAGCCCGTCATCGTGCGCCTGTCCGACTTCAAGTCGAACGAGTACAAGAAGCTGATCGGCGGTTCGCGCTACGAGCCGGACGAGGAAAACCCGATGCTGGGCTTCCGCGGCGCGGCACGCTACATCGCCGAGGACTTCGCCGAGTCGTTCAACATGGAATGCCAGGCCATGAAGCGCGTGCGCGAGGACATGGGCCTGACCAACGTCGAACTGATGGTGCCGTTCGTGCGCACGATCGGCCAGGCGAAAAAAGTCGTCGAGCTGCTGGCAAAGAACGGCCTGAAGCGCGGCGAGAACGGCCTGCGCCTGATCATGATGTGCGAGATCCCGTCCAACGCGGTGCTGGCCGACCAGTTCCTGGAGTACTTCGACGGCTTCTCGATCGGCTCGAACGATCTGACCCAGCTGACCCTGGGCCTGGACCGCGACTCCGGCATGGAACTGCTGGCGGCCGACTTCGACGAGCGCGATCCGGCCGTGAAGGCACTGCTGTCGATGGCGATCTCCGCCTGCAGGAAGCAAGGCAAATACATCGGCATCTGCGGCCAGGGCCCATCCGACCACCCCGACCTGGCCGAGTGGCTGATGGAGCAGGGCATCGAGTCGATGTCGCTGAACCCTGACTCGGTGGTCGACACCTGGCAGAAGCTGGCGGCCCTGCAGAAGTAAACCCTACCCAACAGTAGGAAATTACATTATTGTTACCCTCGCCGCCCACCGGGCCGCGAGGGTTTTTTATTGATAGGAGGAGGCGATGGCAGACTGGATCATGTGGCTCATCGCGGCCGGCGTACTGGTCGCGCTCGAACTGTTCAGCGGCACGTTCTACCTGCTGATGGTGGCGGTCGGTGCGCTGGCCGGAGCGCTGGTGGCTGCGCTGCGCATCGACCTGCCCGGCCAGATGCTGGCGGCGGCCATCGTCGGCAGCGTCGCCACCGTGCTGCTGCGGCGCAGCCGCTACGGGAAGGCGGCGCGCCTCGAGGCGGCGCGCGACCCCAACGTCAACCTGGACATCGGCCAGACCGTGCAGGTCACGCACTGGGACAACGGCGCCGCGCGCGTGATGTACCGCGGCGCCCTGTGGACCGTGGAGCTGGCGCCGGGCGCGCCCGCGCAGGCCGGCATCTTCACGATCCGGGCGGTGCGCGGCAGCACGCTGATCGTCAGCTGAGCTCTTTATCGGAACAAGGACAAGCATATGGACTTTACTTTCGGCGGCGTCACGCTCGTCATCCTGGTCGTGGCGCTGGTGTTCGTCTTCAAGACGATCAACGTGGTGCCGCAGCAGCACGCCTGGGTGGTCGAGCGGCTCGGCAAGTACCACGCCACCCTGGGGCCGGGCCTGAACATCGTGGTGCCGTTCATCGACCGCGTCGCCTACAAGCACAGCCTGAAGGAGATCCCGCTGGACGTGCCGTCGCAGGTCTGCATCACCAAGGACAACACCCAGCTGCAGGTGGACGGCATCCTGTATTTCCAGGTGACGGACGCGATGCGCGCCTCGTACGGCTCGTCCAACTACGTGAACGCCATCACGCAGCTGGCGCAGACCACGCTGCGTTCCGTGATCGGCCGCATGGAGCTGGACAAGACTTTCGAGGAGCGCGAGCACATCAACACGGCGGTCGTCAACGCGATCGACGAATCGGCCGCCAACTGGGGCGTGAAGGTGCTGCGCTACGAGATCAAGGACCTGACGCCGCCGGCCGACATTCTGCACGCGATGCAGGCCCAGATCACGGCGGAGCGGGGCAAGCGCGCGCTGATCGCCGCTTCCGAGGGCCGCAAGCAGGAGCAGATCAACATCGCCACGGGCGAGCGGGAAGCGTCGATCGCCCGCTCCGAAGGCGAGAAGCAGGCCGCCATCAACCGCGCCCAGGGCGAGGCGGCCGCCATCACCGCGATCGCCGAGGCCACGGCCGGCGCGCTGCGCCAGGTGGGCGCCGCCATCGAGGAGCCGGGCGGTTCGCAGGCCGTCAACCTGCGCGTGGCCGAGCAGTACGTCGACGCGTTCGGCCGCCTGGCGAAGACCAACAACACGCTGATCGTCCCGGCCAACCTGGGCGACATGAGCAGCCTGATCGCGACCGCGATGCAGGTCGTGAAAACGCAGAAGGCCGAGCGCACCGTCGTGCGGCCGGACTAAGGGGAGAGCATGGCAACCTGGGGCATCGGACCATATGCAAACGACTTCGCGCAGGACTGGGCGGAGGACCTGCAGGAATCGAACGACCTGTACTTCATCGAGAACACGCTGGACAACGTGCTCTCGAGCGAGCAGGCCGACGTGCTGGAAGCACCGTATGGCGCCGAAGGGCTGGCGGCCGTCGAGACGCTGCTGCGCCTGTTCGGCCGGGAGGGCGAGTCCGACGAGGACACGCAGGCGGTGGACGACTGGGTCGGTGCCATCAAGGGCCGCTTCCGCCCGCGCGCCGATCTGTTCGAGAAGGCCGGCCGGGTGCTCGACCTGATCCTGTCGGAACGGTCGGAATTGCGCCAGTTGTGGCAGGATAGCGAGCATGACGAACCGTGGCGCGCCGGCGTGCTGGCACAGAAGGCGCGGCTGCAAGAATGACGGGAACCCCGATGGCGGTAACGAAAATGCTGGCAGCGCTGGCTGCCGCAACCTGCATGGCCGGTGCGCTGGCGGCGCCGGCCGATGAAACCCTGCAGCGCCTGGCGCAGATTCGCGCCTTGCCCGCGGCGACGGCAACGCAGGACGCGCTGCGCCAGCGCGGCGAACTGGATGCGGCGTGGCGCTGGTTCGGCAACCACAAGGCCGAGGCCCTGCCGGTGCTGCGGCGCGAGCTGGCGGCGGAGCTGAAGAAGGCGCAGCCGAACCAGCTGGTGCTGCTGGACGTGGGCTACTTCCTGCGCGCCCATGGCGAGCCGGGCGACACGGCGCTGGCGCTGCAGGCGCTGCTGCGCATCGACCCGGACGGCACCGTGCCGAAGTCGCAGAGCCAGCAGCTGTTCCGCTTCATGCACGCGCTGGCGGCCGGGCGCGACACCCGGCTGTTCGCCCTGATGGACAAGGTGTTCCTGCGCGGCCAGGTCACCGTGTTCCTGCCGCAGCAGGGCAGCACGCTGGACGAAGCCTCGACCTGCATCTACCTGTACGGCCAGTACGGCGCGGCGGCCGAACGGCACCTGCGTGCCCTGCTGGGCGATGCCAGTGTCGTCAATCGCGCGCTGGAAGTGCTGATGTGGGTGGGCTCGCCGGACAGCGTGCCGGCCGTGGCGGCGCTCCTGAACACGGCCGATGCGGACACGTTCGCGCGCGCCGCCACCTTCCTGTTGCGGGCCGGCGGACCACAGGGGCGCGACGCGCTGCGCGCGTTCGACCCGCGCGGCCTGCAGGGCAAGGCGCTGGAGTTCTACCGCCAGACCCATGGCCAGCTCGATCGGATGTCGTTCGCGGCCTTGGCCGACCAGCTGGTCGAGCAGGGCGAGGAGCGGGCACCGGGTGCGCCGCCGGTTGTCCGCGGGCTCGATGCGGCCGGTGCCCGCCAGGCGCTGGACGCGCTGTACCGGAGCTATGGCAGCTACGACGGCATTGCCCCGGCCGCGCTGGCCCGCGCCGCGCTGCCGAAGCAGGCGTTGATCGACGAGCTGGTGCGGGTGCGCGAGCGCAGCCTGCTGCGTGTCTCGGCCGAGACGCTGGCCGATGTCGATACCACCAATACGCTGATCAATACGGTGCGCTTCCGCGACTAGACCGCCGTTGGGGGCTGTCCGTGCACGGGGACAGACCCTGATGCCGCTAAGTTAAGGATGTAGGACTCACAGGGCCGCAGGCGTATCCGTCAACCCCAGGCCCAAAACCGGGGTCAGACCCGCCGGGTCTGACCCCAGCTTTCCGCTGTTGGGTGCAAAGCCGTCTGCAGCAGGCTAATGATTTTCCTTAACTTAGCGGCATTAGGGACTGACCCTTGGCGCATCGACGACCCGCATTCGGTGCCTGTCACCGCTGTCTCAGCCGCCGCCGTGCGGGCGGAAATGCTAGCATCACCGCATGAACTCCGCGACCGACTTCGACGACAACGCATTCGTCACGCCATCCACCGCCGACTACCTGGAGCGCCTCGCCGACTTCCTGAACAGCCACCGCCGCGTGCTGGTGCTGACCGGCGCCGGCCTGTCCACCGCCTCCGGCATTCCCGGCTACCGCGATGCCGAGGGCATCCGTCGGGGCCGGCCGCCAACGGAGGGACCGGAATTTCGCCGCTCCGACGCGCTGCGCCGGCGCTACTGGGCGCGCAGCACCGTGGGCTGGCCCGTGCTGGCGCAGGCCGAGCCGAACGATGGCCACCGCGCGCTGGCGCGGCTGGAACGCTCCGGCCACGTCGCGCACGTGATCACGCAGAACGTGGACGGACTGCACCAGCGGGCCGGTACCAGCAGCCTGATCGAGCTGCACGGCAATATCCATCACGTGCGCTGCCTGGCCTGCGGCCACGTGCAAGCGCGCGCCGCGCTGCAGGAGCGCCTGCTGCGCGACAATCCGGCGCTGGCCGGCGTGCTGGCCCAGCCGCTGCCGGACGGCGACGCCCAGCTGGAACCGGAGTCGCTGGAGCAGTTCGTCGTGCCGGACTGCGCCATCTGCGGCGGCGTGCTGCAGCCGGATGTGGTGTTCTTCGGCGATAACGTGCCCCGCGAACGCACGGAGCGGGCGCTGGGCTGGATGGAAGGCGCCGACGCTTTGCTGGTGGTCGGCTCCTCGCTGATGGTGTTTTCCGGCTACCGCTTCGCCAAGCTGGCGGCCGCGGCCGGCAAGCCGATCGCCGCCGTCAACGTCGGCAAGACGCGCGCGGACGACCTGATCGGTCTGAAGCTCGCCGTGCCCGCCCAGCAGGCGCTGCCGCGGGTGGCGGCACTGCTGGACGGCGCTCCGCTCAGCTGAGGTCGTGCAGGTCGCGCACCAGCGCGGGGCCGACCGTGAACTGGGCGAAGCGCACGCTCAGCCCGGCCCGTTCGGGCGTGCAGCACATCGGGCCGACGAGGTAGCGCGAGGCGATGGGGAAGGGCGCCAGCCGCAGCAGCGGCCACGTGATGCCGTCGGCCGAATACTGCACGCGGATGGCGCCGGCGGCGACCGTGACGCGCAGCCAGAAGCCGTCGGGCAGCGCGGGCGCCAGGCTGGTGGCCCAGTCCGACCGTTCGTCCGTCAGCACGCTGCTGAGCAACAGTGCGCCATCGGAGAACTCGACACCGGCCTTGATCCAGCGCCGTTCGTCGATGCGTACCATCAGGCCGGCCTGGTCGTACAGTTGCTCGAAGTTGCCCTGCACGTGCACCTGCGCGGTGAAGTCGCCTTCGACCGGGCGGCCGAGGAAGTGGCCGCTGTCGCGGATGAAGCCGTAGCTCGTGATGCGCCAGAAGTCGGTGGCGCCGTCGGTGGTGACGCAGAGGCCGGTGTCGTCGAGCGTGTACTCGGCCGGTTCGTTGAGCCAGGTGCAGTGGGAAAACATGGTCGGGAGGCCGTGGCGTTGTGAAAAACGCCACTATACCGCCCCGTGCCAATCAGCGCGTCATCAGCATCGAGCGAACGATGCCTTCCTTGGCCAATACGTAATCGTGGCCGGCCAGCACGAAGTTGCTCTGCGGCTGGACCACCTTGATGTTGATGAACACCATGTCGCTGGTCTCGGCATAGGAGCCGACCACGACGGCCTGCGCGTTGTGGCTCTGCGCCACTTCGCCGATCTCGCGCGTCAGCATCAGTTCGCCCTGGTTGCGTTTCAGGTAGACGCTGTTGCGCAGCTTCATTTCCAGCATCTTCAGGCCACCCTGGGCCATCCGCGTCGAGATCTGCTCGGACACCAGCCGGCCCAGCGTGGAAGTCTGGTCCAGTGCGTCGATATTGACGACGGTGGCCATGATCAGCGGCTTGTCGGCGGCCAGCTTGCCGGACAATTGCGTCAACAGCGTATCGGCCGCCTTGTAATTGGCCGAGACGAACTGGTTCGACGCGACCGTCGCGTAATTCGGTTCGTCCTTGGCAGGACCGGTGGCGCAGCCGGCCAGGAGGGCGCCGGCCACGAGGGCGGCAACCGGGGCGAGGGCGCGCATCAGCGGCCTCCCTGCACTTTGAATACTTTCGTCAATTGGGTGTCCTCTTCCTTGATGCCGTACAGCGCACGGTCGGTGTCGGCCACATAATACGCCGATGTCGAGCGCGCGTAGTAACGGTACTGGTCGCCCACGGACAGCGTCACCAGCAGTTCCGTCTTCGGCGTGGCGCCCGGCGCGAACTGGCTGTGGAACCAGCGGAATGCATCGGCGGCACCGCCCAGGGCGATCGAGCCAATGGTCGGATTGATGTCGGACAGCACCCAGACGCCGGTCGCCAGCGCGGTTGGCGCGCCGGCGTAGCGGTACTGCGGGCGGTCGCGGGTGAAGGTCATGGGCTGGATGTCGAGTTCGAGCTTCCAGGCGCCGGCGGGGGTGCGCGCCACCACGAAGCCGTCCTTGACGAGCGACGTCACCAGCTGCGTCATGACGGCTTTCTTGAACGGCGAGGCGTCCTTGTCCTCGGCCAGGTAGAACGGCCGGGTGGGGTGTTTCTTCATGTCCGTCACCACACGCTGCTCGATGTGATCGGCAATGGTGGTCCAGTGCGCGGCCGCCTGCAGCTTCTCCTGGCGCGCGGTCGGGAAGTTGCTGGCCACCGGGGTGGGCGAGTACGGTATCGCGCAGCCGGCAAGGGTGGCGGCGAGGACGGTAACGAGGAGAGGGGCTTTGACAGACATGAGGATGGCATGGCCGGTGATGGTCAACCGCCAGTGTAGCATGCGTGTTTCCATGTGGAAAATCAAACGCTGCTGTCGCGTCGCGTTGTTGCGACGGGTTGTCAGGGTGTCAGTGCGCGTGCAAGGCCCAAAGCAGGAATATGCCAACGCCGAGTATCGCAAGGCCGTTGAGTTCAAGCGCCAGCCAGCTGAGCCAGCGCTGCTTGCGCGAGCTGAGCAGGGATGCCAGTGCTGCCAGCGTGCCGGCTACGCCACCAGCGACGAGCGTGACGAGCGCCTCGAACAAGCACGTCAGCCCGAACCCGCCGCATGCCGCCCGGCCGCCCAGGAACACGCCGTTGTACAGCAACAGCGCCACCAGATAGGTCAGCACGCCGATCGATGCGGCAAGATTGGCCCACATATTGATGCCTTCGTGCCCCGGCCGGCGCCAGCCGCCGATGCCGAACGGACGAAACGCCATCAACGCCGATGCTGCTTCATCGCCGCCTGCACCTCGCGGCTGGCGTCGCGGTCCTTCTCGCTGGCGCGCTTGTCGTGCTGCTTCTTGCCCTTGGCCAGGCCGATCTCGCATTTCACGCGGCCGCCCTTGTAGTGCAGGTTCAGCGGCACCAGCGTGTAGCCGGCCCGCTCGACCTTGCCGATCAGCTTGTCGATCTCCTGGCGGTGCAGCAGCAGCTTGCGGGTACGCACGGCTTCGGGGTGGATGTGGGTGGAGGCGGTGGGCAGTGCGCTGATGTGCGCGCCAAACAGGTACAGTTCGTTATCGCGGATCGTAACGTATGCTTCCTTGATCTGGACGCGCGCATCGCGGATCGCCTTGACTTCCCAGCCTTCCAGCACGATGCCCGCTTCGTAGCGGTCTTCGATGAAGTAGTCGTGGAAGGCTTTGCGGTTATCGGCAATAGTCATGAGTAATGTGGTCTTCGGCGCGGGTCGGTTAAACTACGGTTTTCGCGCAACAGGCGCGGGAGGTGTTGCAAGGCTTGCACTGGGGACTTACCCCGGCAGGCCCCCTCGCATTTTCCAACATGATAGCAAACGGTTAAAGAATGGCAGTAGTGCACAAGTCGGTTTTGCTGGGATACAGCGCCAGGCAGATGTTCGACCTGGTCGACAGGGTCGAGGATTATCCCAAATTTCTGCCGTGGTGTGGCGGCGTCGAGGTGCGCGAGCGGGGCGACAACAAGGTGGTCGCCAGCGTCGGCATCAATTTCCACGGTGTGCGCCAGAGCTTCACGACGGCCAATACCAATACCCCGCCCACGGCCATCCATATGAGCCTTGTCGACGGCCCATTCAAGACCTTGAACGGCGTGTGGACGTTCAAGGAGTTGCGTGAGGATGCCTGCAAGGTGGAACTGGATCTGCAATACGAATTCTCCAGCCGCCTGCTGGAACAGGTCATCGGCCCCGTGTTCGGCATGATCGCCAACAGCATGGTCGATTCGTTCACCAAGCGCGCCGAAACGGTGTATGGCTGAGCGGATCAAGATCTCGCTGTGTTACGCCAGCGGCCCGAATCCGCTGCTGCGCGCGCTCGAAGTGGACGCCGGCACGACGATCGGGCAGGCCATCGAGCTGTCCGGCATGCTGCAGGACGCGCCCGAGATCAATCTCGTGACGATGCCGGTGGGTATCTACGGCAAGAAAAAGACGCTCGATACCGTCGTGCAGGCGCGCGACCGGGTCGAAATCTACCGGCCGCTGATCGTCGATCCGAAGAACGCGCGGCGGCGCCGGGCCAGGAAGGATACGGCCGCGCCCACGGCGATGCCGACGCCGGATGCCGGCGAGGTGCTGACCCCGATGGCGGCTGGCGGCACGGTCGGGCCGGAAGCCGGTAAGGCCTAGGCGGCACCTCACAAATCGAGCAGCTGCGTCTCGATCCCCAGCGCGGCAGCGATGCGCGCCCGCGTTGCCTTGCGCGGACGCAGTCCGGCTTCCTGTTGCGCGTAGGCCGGCTGGCTGATACCGATGCGGCTGGCCATTTGCTGCTGTGTCAGCCCCAGGTATTCGCGCCAGGCGCGCGCTGCTGTCCAACCTCGCTCGGCAATGAAACCGACCACCTGGTGCGGCACAAGATCGTCGCGCTGGCGTGCCCGCGCCTGCATATAGGTGGCATAGGGGATGACGACATAGACGGGCTCGCCATCCGGGCCGTTGATGATCTGGACGTTGGAAAACGTGTTCATGGTGGCGTCGCCGGTTGATCGTACGTCGTTCATACGTATCGTCCAGTTTGGCTTATATTGCCCGGCGCCCGCGCATCATCTTCCCCGTCCTTGTGTGGCATCAAACGCCGCCGGATTCCCTGTGCCAGCCGCAATATCGTGCGACACGCCGCGCGACCGCCTGTTCAGCGCAGCTCGAACAAATAATCGCCGCCCGCCTGGTGCCCCGCGGACGTTACCGCGCCATACTTCGGTGTCTGCGGGAATTCCTTGCGCACGCCGGCCTGCACGTCGTTGAAGACGGTGCTGCCCGGTTTCCAGTCCGATATCGAGCGCATCGCCTGCATCAGGTTCCAGGCGAAGATCGAGTGGCCATCCTTGCCTTCGTCGGCGACCGGCTCGTCGCCGCCGGACGAGATCACCACCACGGAGCGCTTGGCCAGCACGCTTTCGGCCGTGACGTCCCGGCCCACGGCCGTCATGCCGTCGCGGGCAAAGGCGCCGGAATAGCAGCTGTCCGAAATCACCACCATCTGGCTCGAGCGGATACCGGTCAGCAGCCGCGCCACGTCCACATTGGAAATCCAGCGGCTGGGCTCGCTTGCCTGGGCATCCGCCGGCAGCCAGTAGCCCGCGCCATTTTTCTCCAGGGAATAGCCATGGCCGGCGTAATAGATGACGACGCTGTCGGTGCTGTTGATCTCCACCGACAGCTGGTTCAGCGTGCGGATGATGTCGGCCTTGGTCGGGTTGCGCACGACCCGTACCTCGTAGCCCAGCTTGTCCGCGAACAGCTGCGACACCGCGTCCACGTCCGGCACGGCGTTGAGCAGCGGTGGAATGGTCTTGTCGGCGTAGTCGTTGATGCCGAACAGTACCGCGATCTTGCGTTCGATCTGCGGCAGGTGCGCGGTCGCAACCCGGGCACTCCTGGCCGGCGCGCCATCCTCGGCCGAGCTGCCGGTGCTGCCGCCCGCGGAACTGCCGGTGGTCTCGACCTTGCCGACCAGCGCGGCCAGCCGCGCATCCGCCCCGATCGAGCTGAGCTGGTTCGGCGTCAGACGGCAGGCACCCGATGCCGACTCGATCACCGTCGCGCACGGCTGCACGTCGGCCAGGCTGGGGTCCAGCTCGAGCTTGTAGACCGCATCGGCAAACAGCTTGCGCTTGAAGTTGCGGCGCTGTGCGATCAGCTGGCCCAGTTCATCCTGCGACATGGCGCCGATGCGCACGGCACCATAGGTGCGGCCGACGGCCGGGTTGGAAATGTCGAGCAGGCCGCCCGTGGCTGGCCGCTGGTCGGGCGCCGGCAGCGCCCCGTTCAGCGCGGAGGCGATCGCGGCCACGCTGCCCACCTGTGCCTGTTGCGGCGCGCTGGCGGGAGCGTTGCCAACGGTGACCTCCAGAGCCGCGTCGTTGCCCGGTGCTTGCACCAGCACGTAGTTGAGGGCGGACAGGCCGGCGCCGATGATGGGGTAGACGCCGGGCTGGGTGGGTGTCGGCGCGGTGCTGCGCCAGACCAGCACGCCGGTGGTGGCCGAGGCCAGCGTGTCCGCGCCCTTGAAACCGGTCACGGTGCCGGACAGCCCATCGACGGGCACGCCGGGTTCGCGCAGCACCGGGGCGGCCGTATAGAACAGCGTCGCCGGCGTGATGGCGCCGCTGTTGCCCACGGCGGTGGCGCTCACCACATTGCTTGCCGCGGTCAGGTCGACGGTGCCGACCCGGTAGTTCAGTGCATCGCCCCCCGAGATCTGGAACACGCCCGTGACACTGACGGTTTTTCCTTGGCCCACGTTGGCGCTGTCGTAGCTGCCCTGGGTCGGACCGGTGACGCCGACGGCGTCGCCCGCGATGGCCCCGTTCAGCACGTACTGGCCGGCGCCCAGGCTGGCGCTGCTGCCGGCATCGTATTCCTTCACGACCGGACCGCTGATGGCAAGGTTCACCGGGCGCGGCGTGATGGCGGCTCGCGCCGTGGCACCTTCGGTCAGGATGTAGTTGGCCGCGTCCGGCCCCGTCAGGGTGCCGCCCGTGATGGCGACGACCTTGCCCGTGCCCACGTTCTTGCTGTCGAACTGGCCGGTCGCTCCGGCCAGCGCCAGCACGTCGCCATCCAGCACACCGGACAACGAGCCGGACAACGTGGCGTCGCGATTGCCGTCGTACACCTTGTCCGCCGCCGTGATGCCGACCGCGTCGATGGGCCGGCGCGTAATCGCCGCCGTCGTCGTGTGGCTGCCCGCCAGCGTGTAGTTGCCCGCATCGGCACCGGTCAGCACGCCGCCCCTCACCGTCACGACCTTGCCGGCGCCGGCCGCTTTCGTGTCGAACTCGCCGGTGGCGCCCGCGAGGGCGAGCGCGTCGCCCGGAAGCGTGTCCGCCAGGGTGCCCGCCAGCGTGGCGCCGCGGGTGCCGTCGTAGACCTTGTCGAGCGCGGTGATGCCGTTGGCGCTGATCGCCAGCGGCGTGATGCTCGCCGTCGTGGTGTAGGCGCTGGCCAGCCGGTAGTTGCCGGCGTCACGCCCGCCCAGGGTACCGCCGGAAATGGTGACCGGCTTCGCCACGCCCACGTTCTTGTCGTCGAACAGGGCCGAGGCACCGGCCAGTACGACGTCGTCGCCCGCCAGGGCATCCGCCAGCGCGCCACCCAGCGTGGCGGTGCGGCTGGCATCGTAGACTTTATCGGCCGCCGTGATACCGGCCGCCGAGATCGGCCGGGGCGTGATGCTGGCCGTCGTCCTGGCGTCGTCGGCCACCACATAGTTGCCCCCGTCCGGGCCGGCCAGCGTGGCCGAGGCGATCGTGACGGTTTTGCCCGTCCCGGCGTCTTTGGTGTCGAACAGGCCGGTGGCGCCAGCAAGGCTGACGCGGTCGCCCGGCAGCGCCTCGGCCAAGGTGCCACTCAGCGTGGCGGTGCGCGTGCCGTCGTACACCTTGTCCGCCGCGCTCAAGCCGGTCGCGCCGATGGGGCGCCGCGCGATGGACGCGCGGGTGGTGTAGTCGGGCACCAGGATGTAATTGCCGCGGTCGGCGCCTGTCAGCGTGCCGCCGCTGATCGTGACGAGCTTGTTGGTGCCCGCGTTCTTGTTGTCGAACAGTCCGGTGGCGCCGGTCAGGAACAGCACGTCGCCGGGGATCGTCTCGGCCAGCGCTCCCGCCAGCGTGGCGGTGCGGGTGGCGTCGTACACCTTGTCGAGGGCGATGATCCCGGCCGGCGCGATGGGCCGCGCCGTGATGCTGGCCCGGGTCACGTACTCGCCCGCGAGCAGATAGTTGTGGGCGTCCGCGCCGGCCAGCGTGCCCCCGCTGACGGTAACGGTCTTGCCGGCGCCCACGTTCTTGTCGGCGAAGCTTCCGCTGGCGGCCAGCGTCAGGTCGTCACCGGCAAATGCCTCGGTCAGGTTGCCGGCGAGGGCCGCGACGCGCGTGCCGTCATAGACCTTGTCCAGGGCCGTGATGCCGGCCGCCGAGATCGTGCGTGGCGTGATGTCCGCCGTCGTCGTCGCGCCGCCGGCCAGGATATAGTTGCCCGCGTCGGCGCCGCCCAATGTGGCGGCCGAGAAGCTCACGGTCTTGCCGGTGCCCACGTCCTTGGTGTCGAACAGGCCGGTGGCGCCGGCCAGGTCGACGCGGTCGCCCTCGACGACGCCGGCGAGCGACCCCGTCAGGCTGGCCGTGCGGGTCGCGTCGTACACCTTGTTCGCGGCCACCAGGCCGGAAGCGGTGATGGCTTTCGGCGTGATGTCGCCTGTGTACGACTGGGTGGCGCCGTAGACGGGGCGGTCGCCAGGGGCGCGCACCTCGAAATAGCCGCCCTCGGCCTCGAAAACGATGGGCTTGTCCAGGCCGGCATTGCGATTGTCGAAGACGCCTTCCGCGGCCTCGGCGTCCACGCGGGTCCGCACCGTGAAGCCCGGCCCGGCATCGCTTGCCAGCACGCGCGAGAAGCGCGCGGTGGTGGTGCCGTCGTAGGGACGCGCCGCGTCCACCTTGATGTGCAGGTCGAGCGGGTCGGCCAGCATGATGCCGTGGGCACCGGCGCCGTGGACCGCGGCAGGCGTATCGGCCGCGTCGAACTGCACGAAGGTGTAGGGCAGGTCGGCCAGGGCGGCGGCGGGGAAGCCGCCTTCGCGCAGGTAGACCAGCCAGCGTCCCGCCGGGGTGGACAGCACGCTGGCGCGGTTTGCCAGCGTGGCCGTGTCGATCACGATGGCATCGCCTGTCGTGGCGGCGGCAAGATTGGCCTGGTCCAGCGAAGTCGTGCGCGCCACGATGTCGATTTCGGCCGCGCGCAGCGTGGCGGTCCGGCCCGGGTTGGCGATCGACGCGGAGTCGGCGTTGATCGTCAGCGGGCCGGTCGCCGCGATGTTCGTATCGGTCAGTGCCACGGCGCCGTCGATGAACATCACCCGGCCGTCCGCGCCCGCTGGCGCACGGGCGTCGAGGCTGGTGTCGCGCAGCGCGATCGTGCCGGCGCCGTCGGCTCCTTCCACGGTCAGCACGATCCCGCCAGCGGTGGCGGCGAGGGCGCTATCGCGGACGTCGAGCGCACCGCTGTTGAGCATGACGCTGCGGCCCGTGAGCCGGCTGCCAGCCGAGATGTCGAGCGACGGCGCATTGAGCTGCAGTGCGCCCGCGGCGGTCAACTTCGAGTTGACGATGTCGATCTGGTCGCGCCACAGCCAGATCTCGCCGCCTGGCCCGGCGGTCAAGGTCGCGTTCGTCAGCGTGGCCCGGCTCGGTAGCTCGCCAGGGCTGCCGATCAGTTCCAGGCCGCCTGCCGCCGCATTCAATGTCGCATCCTTGACGGTGAAGTCATGGGCGGACAGCCGGAACGTGGGCGCCGTCAGCGTGCTGCCTGCCGTGATGTTCGTTGTCGTGGCCGACAGGTCGAACGCATTGCTGGCCGTCATGCGCGAGCCATTCACGTCGAGCCGCCCGTTCTGGACGATGATCCGGCCCAGCAGCGGCGATTCGGCGGCACTGGCGCTCAAGGTCGAGCCTTCGACCGTCGCGGCGCCAAGGCCGTCGCGCGAGCTGAGCGCGAGCAGGCCATCGCGCGCGGTCAGGCTGGAACCGGTAACGGTGAGCGTGTCGGCGGCAGCGCCGATGCTGCTGCCGGCCAGCTCGCTGCCGTCGCCGATGTCGATACTGCCGCCGCGCAGGCCGATGACGCCCGCGCCCGCGTCGAGCGTGGCCCGCTGCAGGTCGATGCGCCCTGCCGGCCGCTCGGCATCCGGTCCGGCCGTCATGATGATATCGCCGCCGTTGGCGGCGATCCCGGCGCCCGCCTGCAGCAGCACGTCGCCGCGGCGGTTGCCGTCGCTGTCGGCTGTCAGCGTGACGCCCAGCGGATTGCTGCCGGCCGTGATGTGCACGCCCGGGTCGAAGATGATATCGTTGTGCGCCTCCAGCGTCAGCTTCGCCCCGGCCGCGGCGCCCGTGGCGTCGATGTTGGCGGCCACGCGGATGTCGCCCTCCTGCGTGGTGGCGTCGCCGCCGCCGGTGCGCACGATCACGTGGCCGTCCGACGCCAGCGCGCGCGTGATGACGTCCGCTCGTATCTCCGTGTCGTCCGCGCTCGACTCGATGGTGAACATGAACGTCTCGTCGAACGCGGTCCTGTCGCCGCCGCAGCAGCCGCCGGCGACGATCGTGATATTGCCCGGGTCCAGCAGCCAGGTGCCGCCCTTGCCATGCTTGGCCCCCACGTCCACGGCCTCGGGACGCGCATCCAGATGGCGTCCCGAGGTTTCGACCAGGCCGCCATTGCCGCCGCCTGGTCCACCGCGCGCTTCGAGGGTGCCGAAGGCGCGCGTGGCGCGGTCGCTCCACAGCACGACCTTGCCGCCATCGCCCGTCGCCGTGGCGTTGGCGCGGAGCGCCGCGCGGGGCCCCAGATAGCTTGCCTGCGCGTGCGGCACGGCGGCATTGCCGCCCTGGTAGTCGCCACCCGCCAGGACCTCGCCGCCCCCGGTCGCGCCGGAGGCATCGACCTGCGCGTTGCCGTACACGCCGACCTGCTGTCCCAGCAGGTGGATGCGTCCGCCCTTACCACCGCTGCTGCGCGCCGACACGTCGCCCTGCGCCAGTGTGGCGCCCCGTGCCGATGCCACCAGCACCGTGCCGCCAGCGCCACTGCCCGCGGCGTCCGCGCTGGTGGCGCCGCCGGCGCCCAGCCGCACGTCACCTTGTGCCTGCAGCACCACGCGACCGGCCGCATCGCGGCCCATGCTGTCCGCGCGCACGATGCCCTGCTGGTTGACGATGCCGCCGTGCACGTCGATGCTGCCGCCGCCGTGCGCCAGCAGTGTGCCGAGGTTGACGGCCGCGTTGGCCGGGGCCGTGACACGCACGGTCACGTTCGGCACGCCGGAGTCGACCAGGTCGATGCTGCGGCCGGCCGCCAGCACGATATGGCCGCCGGGACTTTCGATCAGCCCGTCGTTGCGCACCGTGTCGCCCATCAGCCATACGCGCCCGCCAAAGCTGGTGTGGATGTCACCCTGGTTCAGGACCTGGCCCGCAGGAGCGCCCGCGCCGTCGAAGCGATGCCGGCCCGCCAGGAAGTCCTCGTTCGACAAGGGCAGGCTGGAGGCGACCAGGCCGCCGACATCGATGCGCGCATTGGCACCGAACAGCACGCCGTGCGGGTTGACGAGCCATACGCCGCCGTTGGAGGACAGGCCGCCAAGGATGGCGGAAGGGTCGTTGCCGACCACACGGTTCAGGACCTGGCTTGCCGCGCTTTGCTGCGCGAAATGCACGCTGTTGCCGGCGCCGACGGAAAACGCCCGCCAGTTCAGCACCGCGTTTGGGCTGTTCGTGACCGTCATGCGGCCGCCGTCGGTGGCGATAGCGGCGCTGCCATGCACGACGGTGGCCCCCGCGGGCAGCTGGGCCCATGCATCGGCCGCCGTGGCGCCGAAGGCGGCGGCAATGGCGGCGGCCAGCGCCAGGCGTGCGCCGCGGACCCCGACCTGGTCGGGGCCGGCCTGCGGCGTGTCGAACGACTGCTTCATGATGGCTTCTCCCAGGGCACTGGCCGGCGCTGCCGCGCGGCCGACCCGTCAAAAAATCAGGTTGAGGGCGACGTGGCCGCGCACGTCGCCCGGCGCCGTGTTGATGCCCCGTTCCAGTGCGCGGCCGAGATCGATGCTGGCGTTGACCTTGCGGCCCAGACCCACGCGCGCGCCGATACCGGCGCCGGTGAGCTGGCAGGCGGTGCGGTCGGTGCCCCGGCAGGGCAGGTCGTGGTGGTTGACGATGCGGCCGTGATCGACGAACAGGTAGGGGCGTACGCGCCAGCCGCCCGCAAGTTCGACGGGATTCGGTGCGATTTCGAGGCGGACCAGCAGGCCGGCATCGCCGGAGAGTTCGCGCTCGGCGTAGCCGCGCACGCTGGCTGCGCCACCAAGGCCGAAGCGCTCGCCGGAGATCAGCGCGTGCGGGCTGTATTGCAGGTCCGCGCGCGCGTTGACGGAGAACCCGGCCGCGAACGCGCGATCGACGAAGCCGGCGCCGCGCGCGATGGCATAGTTGCGGGTGGCACCCGGGCGCGCCGCTTCGAACGTCGCGCGCGCGCTGCCGCCCGCGTTGACCGACAGCGCGGCACTGAGGCCGTAAGCCAGTTGCGGGCCCTGCTTCTGGCCGGTATAGGCCAGCACGAGGGGGATCGTGGCCACATCCACGGCGGCTGAGCCGCATGCGGCCGGGCCGAAGTCGCCGATCGCGCAGTCGTCGTCGTATTTGCGCCAGTCCAGTCCCAGCGTGACGTGGTGGTCGTATTCGCCGATGCGATCGAGGTTGCGGTTGGCGCGCAAGCCCGCCACCGTGCCGCGTCCCGTGAAGGACAGCGGGCCGGCTGGCGTGATCGTGGTGCCATTGCTGACGCTCGAGTGGGCGACGAACGCGTCGAGCGAGGCCGCATACGGGTACAGCGGCACGCGATAGCCGGCGCTGAAGATCTTCACGCGGCCCGGATCTTCCGGCGAGGTTTGATATTGCAGCGTGCCGACGTGATCGCGGCCGAACAAGTTGGCGTGCTGGAGTCCCACGCTGACGCGGTGGCGCCCGGTGCTGTGGTTACCGGTGTTGTTGTAGCCGACCAGGTATTGCAGCGGATTGGTCTCGGTCACGCTGACGTCCGCGTCGATGTCGCCCGGGCGCGCGCCGGCCGTCAGGGTGACCTTGACGTTCTTGGCCGGATTGTCGTTACTGAGCTGGATGTCGCGGTCCACGTCGGCCACGCGTGGCGTGGCGCCTTCCACCAGGCTGGGCAAGCCGGCACGCACGTTGGCGGCGTCGAAATAGCGGTTCCCGGTGATGCGTACCTGGGCCAGCTTGCCTTCGACGACGCGGATCACCACGTGGCCGCCCGGCGCGGCTTGTTCTGGCACGTAGGCGACGACGCCGCCATAGCCGGCATCGCGATAGGCGTCCTGCACCCGCGCGGCGACCGCGTTGAGTTCGGCCAGGGTGCGGCTGCCGCCGGCCAGGCCGGCCGTCAGTGCCTGCAGCGTTGGTGGCGGCAGCAGCGTGTTGCCTTGCACTTCCACCGAAGTGACCACCACCGCCGCTGGCTGCGGCGCGGGCTCCTGCGCACCAGCGGCGCCCATCTGCAGGGCAAGAACGCAGCAGCAGCCAGCCTGGCGACCCAGCGGGGCGGCCCGCGGTATCCGGGCCGGCAGCAGGCCGACGTGGCAGGCGTGAGCGAGCGGCAGGAGCAGGGAGCGCAGGCGGATAACCATCATTCTTCCTCGAAGGGGCCGTGGTTGCCATGGTCGATCGCGCCAGCCCGTGCGGCCTGCAGGCTGGCGCGCGAGCGGTACGCGCGATCTGGACGGCGTTTGTCGATCTTCCCCCGCAACGCGCTGTCGGTCATGATGAAACTCAACTGCACATGCTTGAGCCACAGCCCGCGGACGCCAGGAGCAATGCTTGATTAATATCCGTAACGTCGGTCCGTTATAACCACTTGCAGTACGGCTCGCCGGATCAAGGGGAATAAATAAAAGGACAATGCGTTTGGATAACGCTGCCACATTCAATCGGCATGGTTTGTTAAAAACAGTATAGTCCCAAAAAAGCCACGATAACCGTGCGTGGCGCCTTCGCAACAAATGCGAATTGCTTGCGCTTCACCGAGCGCCCACCTAGAATAAAAAAACACATTCGAAACAGGAATGGCCGGTGCGCGAAGTTGCTCGAAGTTGTTCGAAGTTGCTTTATGCGTTCATGGCATATCGTTGCTGCCGGTCCGATGAATATTGCATGCTCAACCGATGAGTTGCCGCAGTGAATGGCCAAGCATTTTGGTGCTTTGCCTGCCCCTGTTCGTCCATTATTGGTTTGCTGATTCGACTATTCGCCCCGTCATTCGCCAGCGCCATGCCTTGACAGGTAGCGGTGGCTGGGACAGGCGGCGGCGCGCCGCGTGCGGCGTCCCTGACTACGGGGTTGCATATGGATTTGCGCGTTGCCGTGCTGTCCCAACCAGGAGGGCGGGCAGTCAATGAGGATACTTGCGGGTACTGGGCCGGCCCGGGGTGCTGGATCGGTGTCGTCTCCGACGGTCTGGGCGGCCATGCGGGCGGTGAAGTGGCATCGCGGATTGCCGTGGAGGCGGCGCTGGACAGCTTTCGTCGCACGCCGCTGGTGACCGCAGCGGGTGTCGTCGGCGCCATGCGTGCCGCCAACGACGCTTTGCTGGCCGAGCAACAGCGCCGGCCCGAGCTTGCCAGCATGCGGGCCACGCTCGTCATCCTTGCGGTGGACACACACAATGCCAGAGCCACCTGGGCCCATGTCGGCGACACGCGCCTTTACTGCTTCCGGGCAAACGCAATCCTGCTGCGCACGCGCGACCACAGCGTCGTCCAGGCAATGGTCGATGCCGGCTACTTGACGCCGGAACAGTTGCGTGACTCGCCGCACCGGAATGCCCTGCTGAGTGCGCTGGGCGAAGCCGAGGCGCCGGTGCCACAGATCAGCGCACCGCTGCACGTGCGCGATGGCGACCGTTTCCTGCTATGCACGGATGGTTTCTGGGAATACACGCTCGAAGAAGACATGGAACGGAGCTTGGCGGCTGCCGGCGATCCGGACAGCTGGTTGCGCCAGCTTGAACAATTGGTACGGGCGCGCGGCCGTCCTGGCCAGGACAATTACTCGGCGCTGGCCGTCGCCTGCACCGATCCGAGCACGACAGTGCTGCGCTATTCCACTGCTAGGAGTGTCACATGAAACGAAACATGTTGATGGTAGCTTGCCTGCTGCTGGCGGCAGGGCCCGTGCCGGCGCAGGAAGCGCCGGTCCTGACCGAGGGCCAGGTCACGGAGAAGGCCCTGGTCGACGCGTTGGCGCCGGCGCGGGAAGTGCGTACCCGCAGCCTGCGGGTGCGGCGTGACGACGACCGGGGTGGCCAGGCGGCCAAGCCCGCCAGCGCATCGCTGCTGATTACTTTCGAGACCAACTCGGCGGCGCTGACGGCCGCGGCCCGCCAGTCGCTGGACGTGGTCGGTGCGGCCCTGTCCTCGGAAAAGCTGGCGGGGGCGCGCTTCGCCATCGAAGGCCATGCCGACCCGCGCGGCTTGCCGCAATCGAACTTGAAGCTGTCGCAGGCGCGCGCCGAGTCGGTGCGCGACTACCTGGTCGGCAATGGCAAGATCGATAGCGCGCGTATCGACGCGGTGGGCAAGGGCGACCGCGAGCTGATGAACCATGCCAACCCGGCGGCGCCGGAAAACCGGCGCGTGACGATCGTCAACCTGTCCAAGTAGCAAACCAGCGCGGCCGCGCCGGCAGTGCTAGTGCGCCACTTCCTCGATCGTGAAGGCGGTGGCGCCGTAGGCTGGCGAACAGGCGGCACCAGCGCAATCGGGTTGGCCGGCAAAGAGTGCCGTCTTGCCCGTATGGGCGCGCTGCAGCTCGGCTGCACGGGCGATCGGGAATTCGTTGAACATGTCGCTCGGCGTCAGCCCGGTGGCGTCGAACCGGCGTGGGACATCGGCCACCATGACGACCAGATGGTCGGTCCCCGGGGGGCCGCCAGCGTACAGGCTCCAGTGCTCCTTGCCAGGGCGTTTCCCAGGTAACTGCAGCGATTGCCCCGCGCGGATGGCATTGTCGCGATCGATAGCATTGGGAAACAGCAGCCAGAAGTTGCTGCGGTCGCTACCCACCATGTACAGATAGACATAACCGGCGTGCGATGACCGGACGGACAGCTTGAGACTGTCGCGCCCGATCCTGACGCTGGCATTTTCGACCTCGACGTCCACTTTGCGCCCCGGGTCGGCGCCGGCAACGATGGCGTCGAGTGCCGCCACCGGCTCGAACGGGGCCACGGGCGTGACGGCGCGCGGAGGCGATGGCTGTGCCGGCCGCGGCGGTGGCGGCGGCGTGACGGCGATCGTGGTGACGGGCGCGCCCCGCTCGAGGGCCCAGTAGCCCAGCCCGCCCGCCGCGATCACGAGCAGGCCGAGCGCGGCCATGACGCGCCGCTTGCCGGGCGCGGCGGCCGCTACCGGCGCCGACGGTGGCAGGGCGGCATCGGGCGTCGCGGCGGCGGGCCGTGCCGGCGCGCTCGCCGTGCCGTCGCTCGGCCCCAGCAGCGCGCGCATGGCGGCGACGTCCTGCGGGCGCTGCTCGGCCTTGACGGCGAGCGCGGCGTCGATTGCAGCCAGGAATGTTTGGCTGTAGCTCGCCGCATACCGCTGGGCCAGCGGAACGTACGGATCGGCAATGATCCGCCCGACCGCCGGGGGTGGCGGGTGGCCGTCGATCAGGTAATGGACAACCGCCGCCAGCGCGTACAGGTCGGTCCAGGGGCCCTGGCGCATGCCCGGCACCTCGGCATACTGTTCGATCGGCGCATAGCCTTGCTTGAGAATGACGGTAAAAGCCTGCGTCATGCCTTCGATGGCGCGCCGCGCCGCGCCGAAATCGAGCAGCAAAGGGCGGCAATCGTCCAGCATCATGATATTGTCGGGTGCGATATCGCGGTGATAACACTGCTCGGCGTGGATCAGCGCCAGCGCGTCGAGCAGTTGCGTTACCAGCTGGCGCAACCAGCCCTCGTCCGGCGGACTCGTCCGCGCCAGCATTGCCTCTTTCAGCGTGCGGCCGTGGTAGTAGGGCATCACCATGTAGGCAGTGCCGTTGGCTTCCCAGAACCGGTAGACCTTGACCAGCGCCGGATGGTCGAAATGGGCCAGCATGCGCGCCTCGTTGACGAAGCTGCGCAGCCCGGCCTGGAACAGGTCCGTATGCCGGGCCGAATTGACGTGCACGTTGTACTGCGAGCGCGAGGCCAGGGCCGAGGGCATGTATTCCTTCAAGGCCACGTCGCGGCCGAGCGAGCAGTCGTGCGCGCGGTAGACGATGCCGAAGCCGCCCACGCCCAGCAGGCCGACAATCTCGAACTCGCCGAGGCGGGACCCGGTCGGCAGCACATTGTCGGCGCCAGGCGCGGCCGACGCCGCGCCGGCGAGCGCCCCCGCCCGCGCGCTGGGCACCAATACCGTGTGCTCGTCGTTTTCCGGTTCGTTCATCCGCGCAGCGCTCCCGACGGGTGAGGCGACCGGCCGCGGCTGCTGACCGGGCCGGCACGGCAACCCGCAGACAGGCGGGGTGCGATCTAGACTAACATGCCTGGCCGCGATCGGCATCCCTCAATAACGAGGGCTGCATCAACAGGGTCGGGCCCCTCGTTGGATACGAACAGCAATAATCTTCTCAACTCCGGGAAAATATTTTTTCCCGCTGCATATAAGCTCGGCCATGCCGCCCGCCATCCGCCGTCATAGTGCGAGTTCACAGTCCGGATGCCGTCGATGTGACATTTGACTCAGCGTTAGCCGAAGGCGTCGCTGGCCTTAATGCCGAGCTGGTAATAGGTAGTAATGTGTCGACAAATGTCGGCAATTTGTAATTCGCCACAGTCTAAAAAAATTTTGAATATTTTCCCTGCTCGCGGCGGTATAGTTAAGCCGTGACGACGCAACGATCGCGATACCGAGGTAACCGGACTGAGTAATTATCTTGGCGATCCTGCTGGTATTTCTCGCACGTCTTTTATTATGAGAGCGGATTATCGACCCGCCCAGTGATCGAATCCACGATTCGAATTGAAGAGACGCATACTTATTGCTCCAGCCAGGCCGGCGACCGGCCAATGAACGGCTGCAAATCGGCCGGAATAAAACACGACCAACCTCGAATCAGCGGACGCGGGCGTATCGTTTGGATAGCGCCGATGCACTGGTTCGTCCATCGATCGAGCGGGGAGTATCGGCAAAATGGAAATGATCGATATCAGCGCATTGCAACAGGCGGTGGACGGCGCGGATACGTGCGGCCCGAACCTGGAATACGACCCCGCGTTCCAGGAACTCGAGCGCAACCTCGTCGGCAAGCCCGAGGTGCAATACGGCACGACCATCACCGCCGCGGTGCCGCCGGACTGGAAGACAGTGCGGCGCCAGGCAGTCGAACTGCTGGCGCGCACACGTGACTTGCGCGTTGCCGTCGCGCTGGCACGGGCCGTGCTGGCGCTGGACGGGCTGCCTGGCTTCGCGCGTGCCCTGCAGGCGATCGAAGCCATGCTGACGGCGCACTGGGACGGCGTACACCCGCAGCTCGATGCCGAGGACAACAACGATCCCACGCTGCGCATCAACAGCCTGGCGCCGCTGACCGACCCGGCAACGGTGCTGCGCGAATTGCACGACACCGCGTTCGTGCAGCTGCCGGGCCTCGGGCCGCTGTCGCTGCGCCAGCTCGAGTATGCGAACGGCGAAGTGCCGGTCCCGGCCGGTCAGGTGGCGCTGGCGCCGGCGTCGATCGAACAGGCCTTCGCGGCGGTGCCGCAGGAAGCCGTGCAAGGCGCGCTGGCGGCCGCGCGGCAGGCCCACGCCAGCGTGAGCGCGATCGAAACGCTGCTGGGCGAGCGGGTCGGCAATACGCAAGCGCCCAACCTGGCGCCGCTGCTGCGCTCGCTGGCGCGCATCGTGGCGGCGGTGCAGCCGCATGTGCAGCAGGAAACGGCGCCGGCGCAAGCCGAAGCGGCCGGACCGGCGTCCATGGCGGTGGCCGCGGCAGCGCCGGTGCAAGGGCTGTCGGGCGACATCCTCGACCGCGACGACGTGCTGCTGGCCATCGACAAGCTGCTGGCGTATTACCAGCGCCACGAGCCATCCAGCCCGGTGCCGCTGCTGCTCGAACGGGCGCGGCGGCTGGTACCGAAAACGTTCATGGAAGTCATCGAAGACCTGGCGCCGGATGGCGTCAGCCAGTTGCTCGTCATTCGCGGGCCGTTGCCGCAGCAGTAGCCAATCAACCATCAGGAGGGTCATCGTGGCCAAGGAAAGCAGTCAGAAGTTCATCGCCCGCAACCGCGCACCGCGGGTGCAGATCGAGTACGACGTCGAAGTCTATGGCGCCGAGAAAAAGGTGCAGCTGCCGTTCGTCATGGGCGTGCTGGCGGATTTGTCGGGCCAGCCGGCCGAACCGCTGGCGCCCGTCAGCGAGCGCAAATTCCTCGAGATCGACGTCGACAACTTCGACGAGCGCTTGAAGGCCATGAAACCGCGCGCGGCCGTGCAGGTGCCGAACACGCTGACGGGCGAAGGCAACCTGGCCGTCGACCTGACGTTCGAAAGCATGGACGACTTCTCGCCCGCCGCCATCGCGCGCAAGATCGAACCGCTGCGCAAGCTGCTCGAGGCGCGCGGCCAGCTGGCCAACCTGATGACCTATATGGATGGCAAGACCGGCGCTGAGGAACTGATCGCCCGGCTGCTGGCCGAGCCGGCGCTGATGCAGTCGCTGACGGCGGCACCGAAGCCCACCGAGTAAATACAGGGAGAACACCATGGCAGACGCAGCGGCGGCAGTACAGCAGGAAGGCAGCGTGCTGGAGGCAAGCGACTTCAGCGCCCTGTTGCAGAAGGAATTCAAGCCCCAGTCCGACAAGGCGCGCGAGTCGGTCGAAGTGGCGGTGCGCACGCTCGCGGAGCAGGCGCTGGCCGGCACCAGCCTGGTCTCGGGCGACGTGCTGGCCACGATCGAAAGCCTGATCGCGGCGCTGGACAAGAAGCTTACCGAACAGATTAACCTGATCCTGCACACGGAGCAGTTCCAGGCGGTGGAATCGGCCTGGCGCGGCCTGCACTACCTCGTCAACAACACCGAGACGGACGAGATGCTGAAGATCCGCGTGATGAACATCTCGAAGAACGACCTGGGCAAGACGCTGAAGAAGTTCAAGGGCACCGCCTGGGACCAGAGCCCGATCTTCAAGAAGATGTACGAACAGGAGTTCGGCCAGTTCGGCGGCGAGCCGTTCGGCTGCATCGTGGCCGACTACTACTTCGACAACAGCGCGCCGGATGTCGAGCTGCTGTCGTCGATGGCCAAGGTCGCCGCCGCGGCGCACGCGCCGTTCATCTCGGCGGCGGCGCCGGCCGTCATGCTGATGGATTCGTGGAACGAGCTGGCCAACCCGCGCGACCTGACCAAGATCTTCCAGACGCCGGAACATGCCGCCTGGCGCTCGTTCCGCGAGTCCGAGGATTCGCGCTATGTCGGCCTGGCGATGCCGCGCTACCTGGCGCGCCAGCCGTACGGCGCCAAGACGGACCCGGTCGCGGAATTCGATTTCGAGGAAGACACCAGCGCCCCCGGCAGCAAGAACTACACCTGGGCCAACGCCGCCTATGCGATGGCCGTCAACATCAACCGCTCGTTCAAGCTGTACGGCTGGTGCTCGCGCATCCGCGGCATCGAGTCGGGCGGCGCGGTGGAAGGCCTGCCCGTGCACACCTTCCCGACCGACGACGGCGGCGTGGACATGCAATGCCCGACCGAGATCGCGATCTCCGACCGGCGCGAAGCGGAGCTGGCCGCCAACGGCTTCATGCCGCTGGTGCACAAGAAGAACACCGACTTCGCCGCCTTCATCGGCGCCCAGTCGCTGCACAAGCCGGCCGAATACGACGACCCGGACGCCACCGCCAACGCCAACCTGGCCGCGCGCCTGCCGTACCTGTTCGCCACCTGCCGCTTTGCGCACTACCTGAAGTGCATCGTGCGCGACAAGATCGGCTCGTTCAAGGAGCGCGACGCGATGGAGCGCTGGCTGACGAACTGGATCATGCAGTACGTCGATGGCGACCCTGCCAACTCCAGCGAATTCTACAAGGCCAAGAAGCCGCTGGCGGCAGCCGAAGTCGTGCTCGAGGACGTCGAGGGCAATCCCGGCTACTACACCTCCAAGTTCTATCTGCGCCCTCACTACCAGCTGGAGGGATTGACCGTGTCGTTGCGGCTGGTGTCGAAGCTGCCTTCGATGAAGGCATGACGTAGCAGCGTTGTTTTCACTCACCGCCACGCGATAGCGCCGTGGCACAACCGGAGAAGCAAAATGGCCGTAGACATCTTTATCAATATGAGCAATGGCATCGAGGGCGAAACCACCGACAAGGTGCGCGCCGCGAACAAGGACATCGACGTGCTGGCCTGGAGCTGGGGCATGAGCCAGTCCGGCACGACCCACATGGGCGGCGGCGGCGGCTCCGGCAAGGCCAGTTTCCAGGACCTGTCGTTCACCAAGTACGTCGACACGGCGAGCAATGCGCTGATGTTCGCGCTGGCCAAGGGCACGCACATCGACAAGGCCGAACTGATCGTGCGCAAGTCGGGCGAAGGGCAGAAGCCCTACATCACCATCACGATGGAAGAGGTGATCGTCACATCCGTGTCCACGGGCGGCAGCGGCGGCGAAGACCGGCTGACGGAAAACGTCACGCTCAACTTTGCCAAGGTGAAGTTCGCCTACAAGCCGCAAAGCGAGAAAGGCATACTGGGTGCGGAGAAACCATTCACCTGGAATATCGCCGAAGCCGACGGCAACGTGTCCTGAAGGGCAAGGGTTCGTCGTTCGGCGGACCCTCACAAAAGACAGCAGAAAGGGCATCATGCAAGCACAACAGCTTATTCGCGACGGCGACCTGGCCGGCGCACTGCAAGTCCTGCAGCAGGCCGTACGCCAGGACAGCGCCGACGCGAAGCTGCGCACTTTCCTGTTCCAGCTGCTGGCCGTGATGGGCGACTGGCAGCGCGCGCTGACGCAACTGAACGTGGCCGGCGAACTCGATGCCGCCACCTTGCCGATGGTACAGACCTACCGCACCGCGATCCAATGCGAAGCCTTGCGCGCCGCCGTGTTCGCGGGCGAGCGCACGCCGCATATTTTCGGCGAGCCGCCGGACTGGATCGGCCTGCTGGTCGAGGCATTGCGCCTGGACCGTACCGCGCCAGAGCGGGCCGACACCTTGCGTGCGCAGGCATTCGACCTCGCCAGCGCATCGGCCGGCACCCTCGACGGCACCCCGTTCGACTGGCTCGCGGACGCGGACCAACGCCTCGGCCCCGTGCTGGAGGCGATCATCGACGGCCGCTACGGTTGGCTGCCGTTCATGCGCCTGGCCGCGCTCGACATCGAGCCCCCGGCCGACCTGCGCGATGCCGTGTGGGTGCCCGCCACCTTCACCTTTGCCAGCGGCGCCCAGACGGCTGGGCTGATCCCGGTGCGGTACGCGGGCACGGTCGAGGAGGGCGACGACGCGCTGAAGCTGGCCCGCCGCACGGAATGGAACGGACCGCGCGGCCTGGGCCAGCGCATGTTCGCCACCGATGCCGGCGAGCACGCGCTGCTGGACACCCGCAGCATCGTACTGGAAGGTGCCGGGGAGAGCGGCAATGGCTGAACTGGCCGCGCGCGAGCGCCTGCAGCCATCGCTGCTGGACCGCCTGACCGATCATGAGCCGGAGGCGCCGGTGGAGTCGCGCGAACGGCGGGTGCTGTCGGCGCGGGCCTTGCGCGAGGGCGTGCTGCGCGACCTCGGCTGGCTGCTCAACGCGACCAACCTGCTGTCGGTCACGGATGCGCCGGCGCTGCCGTACGTGGCCGGCTCCGTCCTCAACTATGGTCTGCCGGACCTGTCGGGCGCCCCGCTGGCCAGCATGAACCTGGCGGACGTGGAGCGGGCCATCCGCCAGGCGATCTGGGATTTCGAGCCGCGCCTGAACCGCTCCTCCGTGACCGTGCGGGCAATGCCATCGGACAGCATCGCCAAGGTCGTGTTCGAGATCCAGGGCGACCTGTGGGCCCAGCCCTATCCCGAGCGGCTGTACCTGCGCACGGAGCTCGACCTGGACGTGGCCAGCGTCAGCGTGACCGAGCATGCCGGGGGCACGCCATGACCTCGCCGCGCTTCCTGCAATACTACAGCCAGGAGCTGCAGCACCTGCGCGAGATGGGCGGGGAATTCGCCGCGCGCTATCCGAAGGTCGCGGGCCGGCTGGGCCTGGAAGGTTTCGAGTGCGCCGATCCCTACGTGGAACGGCTGCTGGAAGGCTTCTCGTTCCTGACCGCGCGCGTGCAGATGAAGATCGACGCCGAATTCCCCCGCTTCACCCAGCACTTGTGCGAGCTGGTCTATCCGCACTTCCTGGCGCCGACGCCGTCCATGGCCGTGGTGCAGTGCCAGCCCGACCTGTCCAGTCCAGCCTTGCAAAAGGGGTTCGAGATCCCGGCCGGTACGGCAATGCGCAGCCTGCTGGGCCGGGATGACACCACGGCGTGCGAGTACCGCAGCGCCCATGCCGTGACCCTGTGGCCGATCGAGCTGGCCGAGGCGAAGTTCTTCACGTGTGCCGGCCGCATCGATGGCCTCGACACGGCGCTGCCGGCCGAGGTCAAGGCGGCGCTGCGCCTGCGCCTGCGCACCACCCACGGCGCGCCGTTCGCGACGCTGCCGCTGGATCGCCTGGCGCTGCACCTGCGCGGCGGCGATGCGCTGCCGGCCCAGATCCACGAACGCCTGCTGGCCAGTGTCGTGGGCGTGCTCGTCATGCCAGCCTCGCGCCCCGCCAACTGGCACCGGCTGCTGCCGCGCAGCGCGCTGCGGCCGGCGGGGTTCGACGAGTCCGAGGCGCTGGTGCCCGGCGCGGGGCGCAGCTTCCAGGGCTACCGGCTGCTGCAGGAATATTTCGCGTTCGCGCCCCGCTTCCTGTTCCTCGACCTGCTCGGACTGCGCGCGGCGCTCGCAAGCTGCGCCGAGCCGGAACTGGAAATCGTCGTCCTGCTCGACCAGGGCGACGCCCGGCTGGAGCAGATGGTCGACACCAGTCACTTCGCGCTGCACTGCACGCCCGTCGTCAACCTGTTCCCACGCCGGGCCGACCGCATCGACCTTTCCGGCGACCAGTTCGAACATCACGTGCTGGTGGACCGCACACGGCCGCTGGACTTCGAGGTGCACAGCATCGCCAGCGTGACCGGTTACGGCAGCGGCGCCGACGGCGAACAGGCCTTCACGCCGCTGTACGGCGCGGCCGACCTGGGCGGGCCGCGCGGCGCGTACTACCAGGTCCGGCGCGAAGCGCGGCTGCTGTCGCAGCGCCAGCGCGAGCGCGGCCCCCGCTCCTCGTATATCGGCAGCGAGACCTACATCACGCTGGTGGACGCGGCCGAGGCACCTTACCGTCACGACCTGCGCCAGCTGGGCGTGACGGTGTGGTGCAGCAACCGCGACCTGCCGCTGTCGATGCCGCTGGGCGTGGGCAATACCGATTTCGCGCTCGACCTGGGCGCGCCCGTGCTGGCGGTGCGTGTCGTGGCCGGGCCGAGCCGGCCCATGCCGTCCTTCGCCGAGGGCGCCGTGGCGTGGCGGCTGATCAACCAGCTGTCGCTGAACTACCTGTCGCTGGCCGACGCCGGCGCCGACGGCGCCGTGGCGCTGCGCGAGCTCCTGGCGCTGTACTGCCACAAGGACGACCCGGTGGCGCAGCGCCAGGTGGACGGCGTGCGTTCCGTGCAGGCCCGTGCCGTCACGCGGCGCATGCCGACGCCGGGACCGATCACGTTCGGCCGTGGGCTCGAAGTGACCGTCACCCTGGACGATGCGGCGTTCGAAGGCGCCGGCGCGTTCCTGCTGGGCGCGGTGTTGAGCCACTTCTTCCAGCAATACGTCGCCATCAACACGTTTGTCGAGACGGTGGTCAGGACGGTGGCGCGCGGCACCATCATGCGCTGGCCGGCACGGGAGGGCGTATGCGCGATCCTGTAGACGTCGAGCGCCAGCTGCTCGAACGGGCCGGGCGGATGGACTTCTTCCAGGCGCTGCGGCTGCTGGAAAACGCCTATCCGCACCAGCCCCGCATCGGCACCGCGCTGCGGCCGCGCGACGAGGCGGTACGCTTCGGCCAGGATCCCTCGCTGCTGTTCGAACCGGGCGCGCTGCGCTCGTTCGCGCCGGCTGGCGCGCGCGGCAAGGCGCGCCTGAGCGTGAATTTCCTGGGTCTCACGGGACCGAACGGGCCGCTGCCGTTGCATCTCACCGAGTACGCCCGCGAACGCGCCCGCCACCATGGCGACGGCACGATGGCGGCCTTCCTCGATATTTTCCATCACCGGGTACTGGCGCTGTTCTACCGCGCCCGCGCCAGCGCCGAGCCGGCGATCAGCCTGGACCGCCCCGCCAGCGACCGCTTCGGCGACTACGTGGGCAGCCTGTGCGGCATCGGTACCGCCGCGCTGCGCGAACGGGACGCCATCGGCGACTTCGCCAAGCTGCATTTCGCCGGGCTGCTGGCCAACGGCAAGCGCCCGGCGGCCGGCCTGGCCACCATCCTGCGCGCCTACTACGGCCTGCCGGTGCGGCTGGAGCAGTTTGCCGGCCACTGGCTGCGCATCCCGCCGCCGCAGTGCACGCGGATCGGTGGCGAGGAGCGCGGCAACCGGCTGGGCGGGTCGGCCGTGCTGGGGCGCGCCGTGTGGGACTGCCAGCACAGGTTCCGCCTGGTGTTCGGCCCGCTCGACTATGCCGACTACCTGCGCCTGCTGCCTGGGGCGCCCGGCATGTGCCGGCTGCGCGCGTGGGTACATCAGTACGCCGGGCTGGCGCTGGACTGGGAGGTCCGGCTGGTGCTGAAGAAGGAGCAGGTGCCGCGTCTGCAGCTCGGCGCGATGCGGCTGGGCTGGACCACTTATCTGGCCAGCGCGCCGGCGGCGCACGACGCCGATCGATTGACACTCCGGGGCGCCGCCGTCGCGGCCTGACCGGAACCACAGGAGAACAACATGGCCGATATCAGCCGGGTCGCATTGTTTGGCAAGCTCGATGCGTTGTGCTACCGCGCGATCGACAGCAGCACGGTATTTTGCAAGCTGCGCGGCAATCCCTATGTGGAGGTGGTCCACTGGGTGCACCAGATCCTGCAGCTGCAGGACTCCGACCTGCACCGCATCGTGCGCCACTACGAACTCGATGGCGCCGGGCTGGCGCGCGACCTGACGGCGGCGCTGGACCGGCTGCCACGCGGCGCCACCTCCGTCACCGACCTGTCCTCGCACGTCGAGGAGCTGGTCGAACGGGCCTGGGTGTACGGCACGCTGATGTTCGGCGAAGGCGCCGTGCGCAGCGGTCACCTGGTGGTGGCGGCACTGAAGACCGCCAACCTGCGCAATGCCCTGTTCGCGATCAGCCGCCAGTTCGAGCGCATCAAGCCGGACGACCTGTCCGAGCGCTTCGCCAGCCTGCTGAAGGAGTCGCCGGAAGCGCGCATGACGGCGAGCGACGGCTTCGTCACCGCCGCACCCGGCGAAGCCGCCGGTGCCGTGGCGCCGGCGGCGCTGGGCAAGCAGGAAGCGCTGCAAAAATATACGGTCGATCTGACCGAACAGGCGCGCGGCGGCAAGATGGACCCGATCGTCGGCCGCGACGACGAGATCCGCCAGATGGTCGACATCCTGATGCGGCGGCGCCAGAACAACCCGATCATGATCGGCGAGGCCGGCGTCGGCAAGACGGCCGTGGTGGAAGGCTTCGCGCAGCGCATCGCGCGCGGCGACGTGCCGCCGGCGCTGAAGGAGGTGCGCCTGCTGACGCTGGACGTGGGCCTGCTGCAGGCCGGCGCCAGCATGAAAGGCGAGTTCGAGCAGCGCCTGCGCGCCGTCATCGACGAGGTGCAGGCCAGCGAGAAGCCGATCATCCTGTTCATCGACGAGACCCATACGCTGGTGGGCGCCGGCGGGGCGGCCGGCACGGGCGACGCCGCCAACCTGCTGAAGCCGGCACTGGCGCGCGGCACCTTGCGCACCATCGGCGCGACCACCTTCGCTGAATACAAGAAGCATATCGAGAAGGACCCGGCGCTGACGCGGCGCTTCCAGAGCATCCAGGTCGATGAGCCGGACGAGGCGCGCGCCATCCTGATGATGCGCGGCGTGGCCTCGACGATGGAGGGGCATCACAAGGTGCAGATCCTGGACGAGGCGCTGGAGGCGGCCGTACGGCTGTCGCACCGCTACATTCCCGGCCGCCAGCTGCCGGATAAATCCGTCAGCCTGCTCGACACGGCCAGCGCGCGCGTGGCGGTCAGCCTGCATGCCACGCCGGCCGAGGTGGACGACAGCCGCAAGCGCATCGACGCGCTGACGACGGAGCTGGAGATCATCCGGCGCGAGGACGCGATCGGCATCGACACGGCCCGGCGCGCCAGCGCGGCGCAAATGGCGCTGGACGAGGAGCAGGGCCGGCTGGCGGCGCTGGAGGAGCGCTGGCAGGGCGAGCGCGCGCTGGTTGACGAATTGCTGGCACTGCGCGCCAGGCTGCGCGATGGCGGCAGGCCGGTCGACGGCACGGATGGCGACCATGAACGGGCCGGCTGGCGCGAACAGCTGCAGGGCATCCAGGGCAAGCTGGCGGCGCTGCAGGGCGAACAGCCGCTGGTGCTGGCCACGGTGGACTACCAGGCCGTCGCCGCCGTGGTCGGCGACTGGACCGGGATTCCGGTCGGCCGGATGGCCAAGAATGAGCTGGAAAACATCCTCAGCATCGGCACCGTGCTGGCGCAGCGGGTAGTGGGCCAGGACCATGCGATGGACATGATCGCCAGGCGCATCCAGACGTCGCGCGCGGGGCTGGACAATCCCGGCAAGCCGGTGGGCGTGTTCCTGCTGGCCGGTACCTCCGGCGTCGGCAAGACCGAGACGGCGCTGGCGCTGGCCGAGGCCCTGTACGGCGGCGAGCAGAACCTGATCACCATCAACATGAGCGAGTACCAGGAAGCGCACACGGTATCGACCCTGAAGGGCGCGCCACCGGGATACGTCGGCTATGGCGAAGGCGGCGTGCTCACCGAGGCGGTACGGCGTCGGCCCTACTCGGTGGTGCTGCTGGACGAGGTGGAAAAGGCCCACCCCGACGTGCACGAGATCTTCTACCAGGTGTTCGACAAGGGCTTCATGGAGGATGGCGAGGGCCGCTTCATCGATTTCAAGAACACGCTGATCATCCTCACCACCAATGCGGGGACGGACCTGATCGCGGGGCTGTGCAAGGACCCGGACCTGATGCCCGATCCGGAGGGCATGGCCAAGGCTTTGCGGCCGGCCTTGCTGAAGGTGTTCCCGCCGGCCCTGCTGGGACGCCTGGTGACGATTCCCTACTACCCGCTGTCGGACCAGATGCTGGGCCGGATCGTGCGGCTGCAGCTGGAGCGCGTCAAGCGGCGGGTCGAGGCGCGCTACGGCATCCCGTTCGAGTATGGCGACGATGTGGCACGGCTGGTGGTCTCGCGTTGCACCGAGAGCGAGTCGGGTGGGCGGATGATCGATGCGATATTGACCAACACGCTGTTGCCGGAGCTGAGCCGCAGGCTGCTCGCTGCCGGTGCGGCGGCGCAGGCAGTGCGTGCCATCGCGGTGCGCGCGCCCGGGCAAGCATTCGAGTACGAGCTGACATGAGCGCCCCACGCGGCGCGCCTGTTTCCGAAGCCGCAGCGCGGGCAGGAAGGATGAGGAGAGCGACATGACGACGTTTACGGTATTTTTTTGCGGGACGGGCGCCAGCCACGAGGACCATCAGAACCCGGCCTACATCGACGGTGAACTGATCGCCAAGCTGGCGCGCAATCATCCCGGGTTGGAGTTCGACGACTGGATCATCGTCGACGGTCCGGGCAGCGGCAACCTGCAGGAAGCGGACAAGTGGGTCAGGCCCGGTAACTACTGCAGCCCGATGGGGATCGGGTTCGGCTACGGCTGGGAAGAGAACGTGGCCCATGCGATCGCCGTCATCAAGAAGGATCCCAAGTGGTCCCGCAGGCGCTACACGAACAAGGACAAGAGGGCACTGGGCGGCCTGGTGGACGAAAGCAGCGTGCGCAGGATCACGCCGCAGGACTTGCAGGCGGCGCGCAAAAAGATCCTCGGCATTCCGCTGCCGACGGTAGTGAACCTGGTCGGCTGGAGTCGTGGCGCCGTGACCTGCCACATGATGGCCAATGCGATGGCGCAGGACGAGCAGCTGAAAGGCATCACGGTGAATATCTTCGCCATCGACCCCGTGCCCGGACCATTGCAGTTCCAGCCGCATCGGGTCGCGCTCGGCCCGAACGTGCAGGACTATTTCGGCGTCTTCGCGCGTGACGAAAGGTCGTTCGGCTTCACGCCGACGCTGCCGAAGTTGTCGGTGCGCGGCAGCTATCTCACCGTGATACTGCCGGGGCGCCATGGCACCCTCGTCGGCAATGCGCATGCGGATGGCCAGCGGCAGGGGCCGCAGACGTTCACGGCGCCGGGCCGGCTGGTGCGTCATTTCGCGGAACTGTTCTTGAACTGTCATGGGGTGACGATGACGAATTGCCTGAATTTGTCCAGCTACCAGCAGCTCAAGCTGTACGACGAAATGGTACTGCTGGACGCCGGTTACCAGGCGATGCAACAGCACAGCTATACGAAGCTGCCGGACAGCCTGGGCACGACGCGCCCGATCGCGCAGGGGCATGCCAGCACCAACACGCCATTGGCCAAGGTGACGGCGCTGGAATCTCCGGGCGGATTCATCAATACGCATCACGAGTACCTGTGGAACAGGGTGATCGGCGGCCGGGACTTCAGCAAATTGAGCCTGGAGCAAAAGAAGCTGCTCTCGTCCTTTCCATGCACGGCGCGGCGTGTCGTCACCAACAAGGCAGCACTATGAACAGCGCAGGCAGACCGGCGGTCCATACGGCCCCGTCAGGTCACACGTCTCGTGAAGGAGCATGATCATGCCGATCGACTGGAACAAGAAATTCAAGCCGGAATACGAGGCGGCGCGTGCCGTCATCGCGCAGAACGGCAATTTCGCGCCTGACTGGCGGCCGCTGGTCAAGGAACTGGAACTGTTGATGTCGCCCGCCGGTTTCGACGCCGCCAAGGAAAACGCGCTGGGCAAGCTGCGCGTCAAGGTCACGGCAGGTACGGGCACGACCAAGGTGACCGAGGATCGCGGCATCCTGCAAGGCGCCGGTGCCTGGGTGGAGGGAGCGGCTGGCACGCTGACGGCGGAAGCGAAGAAGCGCGCCGCCTGCCTGAAACTGCTGCGCCATGTCTACCTGCAGAACAAGGCGGGTAACCGCAAGGTATGGGTGGTGTCGCTGCCGACCGCGATCACCGACTGGCCCAGTCTCCATATCGCCGCCAGCGGCGGCACAGTGGGCGCCGTCAAGACGATCCTCGCCAGCGACAACGAAATATTCAGCGAGGAGCAGAAGCGCCATCTCGGCACCAGCGTGCAACAGGCGCTGGCGTGGTGCCAGAAGGCTGGCATCGTGCTGGCCCAGGCGGCGTCGAAGAGCAAGGACAAGGCCACCACCGACGCGCGCGCGGTGGTATCGCGCTGGTTTGCCGAAACAGGGCTGGCCGATGCGACCCTGTCAACCTACATCACCGACCTCGGTGCCGGCTTCAAGAAGATCATCGCCATGCTCAACAAGGGTAATCTGGTGCTGACGGACTGGGTACCGTTCCGCGGCACCACCGATGCCGACGAGGCGGAGTTCCTGGCCGCGGAGGCGTTCACGTTCGCCAGCAATGGCGAGGGGATGGACGTGGTGTATATCGAGAGCCAGTTCTTCACCTGGGCGCCAGGCGACGTGCTGACCGGCCAGGCCAACTGGACCCGCATCGTCGTGCACGAGCTGTCGCACCTCGTGTGCGGCACCGCCGACGTGAACAAGGGCGCGCCCCGCTATGCCTCCTATGGCATCGGACCGCATGCCGGCTACCCGGGCAGCGACTGCATCCGCAACGCGGACAACTGGGCCTTTTTTGCCGCCGACTGCGGCGGCGCGTTGACCGCCGCCGAACGCAATACCGCGCTGACCATCAAATGAATGGACGACCGCATCGGCTGGCGCCCCTGCTGCTGTCGCTTGCCGCTGGCGGGTGCGCAGCCGACATGTCGCCAGTCCCGTCAACCATCGAGGAGAACACTGCCATGAGCGAACCACCGAGCGCCAGCCGCAAGGCGCCACCTCACGTCGATCCCGTCGTCCACGCCGGGGTCCGCTACGAACAGGACATGCGGAGCGGGCAGCACGGCGGCGACCAGCCCGGCGGCTACCTGGTCGCTGTCGATCCCGCCAGCGGCGAGCGGCTGTGGATGCTGAAGGTGTACGAGGTGCCGACGCAGGCCGACGCACCGTTCCAGCCGGGGCGCTACTTCCGCAGCATGAAGCTGGCCGCCGATGGCACGCACCTGGAGATCGAGAACGAGGCCGGGGGGCGGTACCTGGTCGATCTGACGGCGCGCAGGGCCGAATGGGTATCTGGACCGGATGCGCGGCGGCCAGCGAAATCCCGGTAGCGCCAACGGTGGTCCGCCCAACCATGCATGACAGCCAAAAGGAGAACACGATGCATTGCGATATCTGCAAGGAATGGCCCACCTGGGCAGTGCTGTGCGATTGCGACGAGGCGAAGTGCCCTTGGAAGCTCGACCTTGCGCTGCCGATTCCGCCGCTGCCGAAATCCCTGCGGGACGCCCCCGTGCAGGCGGTGATCGTGCCACCCCCCAGGATCAAATCGCCGAAACCGGTGACCCCGCACCTGCAGGCAGGGATCACTCAGGCGATCGCGCCAGTGCATTCCTACGCCTCGATGGTTGGTGCCCATCCTCAGCCGGCAAGCGCCACGGTCAAGCCTGTCGGCTTGCCGGTAACGTTTGCCGTTGAGCCCAAGCTGCTCGATCTGAACAGCCTGCCGTCAGCCCCCAACCATCTGAACGGCACGGTCGCAGGCGACTTCGATTCGATCATGCAAGCTGTGCGCCGGATGAATTGGAGTGGTCAGTCGGGACCGACCGTGTGGGTCGGTACACCCTTGAAATGGAGTGATCGCTCCTGCCGGAATTTGTACCTGGCCGTCAAGCAGGTCCTGCATGACCAACCGATTCGCGTCGGCCTGCAGAGCGTGCTGTACCTGTATGTCGGCAAGATCGGCAACTGGGGCAAGTCCGGTTTTCGTATCTCCGGGCATAGCAAGAACGAGGCGGCTCTGCTCGCAGGCAAAAATGTAGACACGCATGGCGTGCTGCATGTCGACAAATGAATAATTAGTAGCGAGGGGAGGATATCGAGCATGCCAAACCAAGTCTCCATGGGCGCCATGATGACCTGCACGATGGGCGCCGCCCCATCGTCGCTGGTCGTCCTGCCCAAGAACAAGGTGCTGTGCGAGGGGCCGCCCGCGGCCAACATCATGGACCATGTGCCGATGGTGAACATCCTGCCGTTCGGCGTCTGCATGTCGCCGGCCAATCCCGTCGTGGCGGCGGCCACCGCCGCGGCCATGGGCGTGCTGACGCCCATGCCCTGCATTCCGGCGACCGCCGCGCCATGGGTACCGGGCGCGCCCACGGTGCTGCTGGCGAACATGCCGACCCTGGACAACGTGTCGAAGTGCATGTGCAACTGGGGCGGCGTGATCCAGTTCAGCACGTCCGGCACCGTCAAGACCCAGGTGCCCTGAGCCATGCCGATCATGCAGCCCACCCAAGCCAACCGCCCCGTCACCGTCACCTCGCCCCTCGGCGCGGACGTGCTGCTGTTTCGCCGCATGCAGTGCAGCGAGGCGCTGGGCCGGCTGTTCGAGTTCCGCCTGCAACTGGCCTCCACCCGCGCCGATATCGCCACCGCGGACCTGCTGGGCCAGCCGCTGACGGTCGCCCTGGACCTGGAGGATGGCGGCCAGCGCTACTTCCACGGCATCGTCACCCGCTTCGCCTGCATGGGCCACCGCGACGGCATGCCGGCCTGGGAGGCGCTCGTACACCCGGCCTTGTGGCTGCTGACGCGCTCGTCGAATTGCCGCATCTTCCAGGACAAAACGGTGCTGGAGATCGTCAAGGCGGTATGCGGCGACAGCGCCTATGGTGGGCTGGTCAGGATCGACGCCGGCAAGCTGGCGGCGACGCCGGCCAAGCGCGACTTCTGCGTGCAGTACCGCGAGTCCGATTTCGACTTCGTCAGCCGGCTGATGGAAGAGGAGGGCATCTATTACTACTTCCGGCACGAGGCGGCTTCCCACACGATGGTGCTGGCGGACGGCTACGGCGCCCACGCCAGCGCCGCCGGCTATGCCACGCTGCCATTCTGGGACGAGCAGGAGGGCCGCCGCGCCCCCGCGAAGTCGGTCACGCGCATGTGGCCGGCCGGCGCCGTCCAAGCGGCCGAGTATGTCCTCAACGACTACGATTTCGAGCAGCCCGCCGCCATCCGCAACGCCGGCCTGCTGGTGAAGTCTGTCATCGCCGCGCCGTTCATCGCCCAGCGCTTCCGCCAGTACGACTATCCGGGCCGTTACAAGGCTGCCGGCGCGGGCGAGAGCCGGGCCCGGGCGCGGATGGAGGCGCTGCATGGCCAGGGCGAGCAGGTCGACGCCAGCACAACCGCGCGTGGCCTGGCCGCCGGGGGGCTGTTCAAGCTGGCCGAGCACCCGCGCGCGGACCAGAACCGCGAGTTCCTCGTCACGGCGACGTCGACCGAATTTGCCACGTCGGCCTATGGCAGCGGCGGCGCGCAGGGGGCCTTCGAATTCCAGTGCGCGTTTCAGGCCGTGGGCAAGGAGCACAGCTACCGGCCGCCCCGCATCGCGGCCCGGCCCTGCGTGCACGGCCCGCAGACGGCCATCGTGGTCGGCAAGGCCGGCGAGGAGACCTGGACCGACCAGCATGGCCGCATCAAGGTGCAGTTCCACTGGGAGCGCGAGCGGCACGACGACGAGACCAGCTCGTGCTGGGTGCGCGTGCAGCAAGGCTGGGCGGGCAAGGGCTGGGGCATGCTGTTCCTGCCCCGCATCGGCATGGAGGTGGTGGTCAGTTTCCTCGAGGGCGATCCGGACCAGCCGCTGGTGACGGGCTGCGTCTACAACGCCGACACCGTCGTGCCCTACGACCTGCCGGCCAACCAGACCCGTTCCACCATCAAGACCAACAGCTCGAAGGGCGGAGGCGGCTACAACGAGCTGCGCTTCGAGGACAAGAAGGGTGCCGAGGAAGTGTACCTGCAGGCGGAGAAGGACTTCAACCGCGTGGTGAAGAACAACGACACGCTGAAAGTCGGTTTCGAGAAGCAGGACAAGGGTGACCAGACCATCGCCATCTGCCACGACCAGAGCCTCGACGTGGGCCACGACCGCAGCGTCCACGTCGTCAACGACGAATCCGTCAAGGTCGATGCCAATCAGAAGATCGAAGTCGGCAAGGACCGTGCCACCCAAGTGGGCAAGGACGACACCGTCAAGGTGGACGGCCAGCAGAAGGTCGACGTGGGCCAGACCATCGTCATCGAGGCCGGCACGTCGATCGAGCTGAAGGTGGGCGCCAGCAGCGTCAAGATCGAGCCGGCCAAGATCACCTTGAAGTCGGCGCAGATCGCCGTCGAGGCGGACGGCGTCGTCTCGATCAAGGCGGGCGGCATGCTGACCGCCGAGGGTGCCCTCGTGAAAATCAACTGAGCGCGGAGGATTCGTGAGCCGATTCGATCATTCGCACTGCCAACGCGCCGCGCGCGGCGCGCATCGGAGCTGCCATGCCGATCTCGCTTGACGTCCAGGCCTATCGCGGTGTGGCGCCGGCGGCACCGCTGGGACACCGCTTCGACCGCGCCGGCGGCGTGCTGGGACGGGGGACCGGCAGCGACCTGGTGCTGAGCGACCCGACCAAGTACATTTCGCGCGCCCACGCCCGCGTCGAGTTCCGCGACGGCGGCTGGTTCCTGTTCGACCTGGGCGGCAATCCCAGCTTCGTCAACGGCCAGCTGTTGGGGGATGCCGGCCCGGCCCGGCTGCAGGGCGGCGAGCGCATCGACATCGGCGACTACACGCTGGTGGCCACGCTGGAGCCGGACAATGAGCCCGCGCCCGCACCCATGCCCGTGCCCGCACCGCCCCCCATGGCGGTCGCGCCAGCCGTGCCACTGTACGACGAGGCACCCGACGCGCTGGCGGCGGCCGCCATCGTCGACGTGAGCGGACCGTTCGACGGCGTCTTCGATCCGGCGCTCGATCCGCTTGGACTGAATCTGGCGCCTGCGGGCGTGCCAGTGCCCGGCCCGGCCTACCGTGGCGCCGAATCCGATCATGCGCCGCCTGAGCAGGCGATGCTGATGATGCCGCCGCCGGTGGCGGTGGCGGTGCCGGCGCCGCTGATTCCCGACGATTATGACCCCCTCGCGGACGCGCTGCCGTCACGCGCGGCCGTACCCGTGGCACCCGCCCTGGCCACGCCCGCGCAACCCGAACCGCAACCGATGGCGAGCGCCCCTGCGGAGGATGCCAAGGCAGCGCCGGCCGCCGATGACTGCAGGGTCTTGCAGGCCCTGCTGCGCGGCCTGGGCGTGCCGGACCTGCACAGCCGGCATGAGCCGGAAGCGCTGGCCGAGCTGATTGGGGCAATGCTGCGCGAAGCCACGGCCGGGACCATCGGCGTGCTGATGGCGCGCAGCTTGACCAAGCGCGGCAGCCGGGTCGAGATGACGATGATCGCCCCGGAAGCCAACAATCCGCTGAAGTTCTTCCCCGATGCGACGACGGCGCTGACGCACATGCTGCAAGGACCGCTGCCAGGCTACCTGCCGCCGGAGCGGGCGTTCGCCGGCGCCTTTGTCGACCTGCGCGCGCACGAACTGGCCGTGATGGCGGGCACCCGCGCCGCGCTGGCGGGGGTGCTGCGCCGCTTCGATCCGGCCGCGATCGAAGAGCGCCTGCACGAGCCGGGCCTCTTGGCCAAGGTGTTCGCGGGCGGCCACAAGACGCGCCTGTGGGACCGCATGGTGCAGGTGTACGACCAGCTGGCGCTGGAGGCGGACGAGGATTTCCAGCGCCTGTTCGGCGCGGCGTTCGCACAAGCGTATGAAGAGCAGGTACGGCGGCTGCGCGATGCCGGCTGCTGACTGTCAACCCAACAATCAATGTAACCATGGCGGGACGAGATGAGCTGGAACCGTAAAGTGATCTGGTCGGAGGGCATGCTGCTGCAGCCGCAGCACCTGCAGCAGCACGACCGTTACCTGCACAGCGTGCTCGAGGCGCGCGTGGCGGGCGTGCGCGCGTACTCCTGGGGCTTCACGTCGCTCGTCATCGACGAGGCATTGCTGGCGCAGGGCCAGCTCGCCTTGCTGTCGTGCCGCGCCGTGCTGCCGGATGGAACCACGCTGGTGCTGCCGCAGGACGACGCCTTGCCGGCGCCGCTGCCGATCCCCGAGGATGCGCGCGACATGCTGGTGGTGCTGGCGCTGCCGGTGCGCCGGCCCGGCATCGCCGAAACCTGCGATGCGCCCGGGCCGGAGAATTTCGCCCGCTACCGCACCGTCGAGCACGAAGCGCTGGACAGCAACGGCCTGGACAACGCCGCGCTGATGCAGGTGGGCAGCCTGCGCCTGCGCCTGGCGCTGGCGCGCGACGTCGCCAATGGCTGCACCGCGCTGGGCGTGGCGCGCGTGATCGAGCGGCGGCCCGACCAGCGCGTGGTGCTGGACGCGGCGTACTGCCCGCCGTGCCTGGACTTCCGCGCCGCGCCGCGGCTGGGAGCGTTCGCCGACGAGCTGGTCGGCCTGCTGGGGCAGCGTGCCCAGGCGCTGGCCAGCCGGCTGAGCCAGCCGGGGGTGGGCGGCGCGGCCGAAATCGCGGACTTCCTGATGCTGCAGCTGCTCAATCGCAGCCTGCCGCTGTTCGCCCACCTCGCCGGCATGACGGGCGCGCATCCGGAAACGCTGTACGCCGAACTGGCCCGGCTGGCCGGCGAACTGGCCACGTTCTGCAAGCCGGACAAGCTGGCCACCGGCTACCCCGTCTACCGGCACGACCGCCTGGCCGAGTCATTCCAGCCGCTGATGGAGGACGTGCGCGCGGCGCTGTCGCAGGTGATCGACCCCCATGCGGTAGCGCTCAAACTGGAGGAGCGCCAGTTTGGCCTGCGCGTGGCGGTGGTGCCCGACCCCGAATTGCTGCGCACGGCCACCTTCGTGTTGGCCGTCAATGCGCAGGTGCCGCCGGAGGCGGTGCGCAGCGGCTTTCCCGCCATGGTCAAGATCGGCTCGGTGGAAAAGATCCGCGACCTCGTCAACCTGCAATTGCCCGGGATCGCGCTGCGCGCGCTGCCGGTCGCGCCGCGCCAGCTGCCGTTCCATGCCGGCTTTACGTACTTCGAGCTGGATCGCAACAGCGACTACTGGCGCCCGCTGCTGACGTCGGCCGGGTTTGCCCTGCACGTGCCGAACGAATACCCGGGCCTGCAGATGGAATTCTGGGCGATCCGCAAGTAGCGCCTGCCACATGAGAAGGACGATACCGTGAACGCGAACGACTCCGACCAGCCCTTGCAGGACACGGACCGGACCATGCTGGTGCCGCGCCCGGGCCTACACCCGGCGCCCTCGCTGCTGCCGCGCGAGCCGGCCACGGCGCCCGTCGCGGCGCCGGTGGCGGCCCCGCCGGCGGCGTCGCCTGTGCAACCGGTGCCGCTGCACGGCGCCGGCTTGAACCCGCTTGTCCAGGCGGCCAATCCGCTGCTGGACCTGGTGCCGCCGCTGCGGCGCATGGCCACCCATCCGGACGTGGAAGGCCTGCGTATCGGCCTGGTGCAGGCGGTGCGCACCTTCGAAGCGGCGGCGCGTGCTGCCCAGGTCGATCCAGAACTGATCGCGGCGGCACGCTATGCGCTGTGCACCTTGCTGGACGAGACCATCGCATCGACGCCCTGGGGCGGCGGCGCCTGGCCCAGCCGCAGCCTGCTGGTGACGTTCCATAACGAGGCGTTCGGCGGCGAGAAGTTCTTCCTGATCCTGCAAAAGCTGAGCCAGAATCCCCAGGCGGCGCTGCCGGCCCTGGAACTGATGTACGTCTGCCTGGCGCTGGGTTTCGAAGGGCGCTATCGCGTGCTGGAGAACGGACGCAGCCAGCTCGATGCCCTGCGCGAGCGGCTGCTGCAGATGATCGAGCGCCAGCGCGGGCCGGCCGGACCGGAATTATCCGTGCACTGGCAGGGGCAGGGCGGTGCCGGCGAGCCGCTGTGGCGCGCGGTGCCGGTCTGGATCGTCGCGGCCGGCGCCGCCGTCCTGTTGCTGGTCCTGCAGCTGGCGCTGTCGTGGCGGCTGGGGCAGGCGTCCGACCCCGTCTTCGCCAGCCTGCTGTCGCTGAAGACGGCCGCGCCGCCCGCGGCCGCACCTGCGCCGGCACGCGCGCCGGCACGGTCGGCGCACCTGGTCACGTTCCTCGCGCCGGAGATCGCGCAGGGACTGGTGAGCGTCGCGGAACGGGACGGCCGCACCACCATCACGCTGCGCGGCGATGGCGTGTTCGCGTCCGGCAGCGGCGAGGTGGCGCCGGCCTACCTGCCGCTGCTGGACCGGATCGGCGCGGCCCTGGCCACGGTGCCCGGCAGGGTGGCGGTGGTGGGCCATACGGACAACGTGCGCCCGGGCCTGTCGGCGCGCTTCCCGTCCAACTACGAGCTGTCGCGCACCCGCGCCGAGACGGTGCGCGCGCTGCTGGCGCGGCGCGCGGGCCCGCCGGCACGGTATGACGTGGAAGGCCATGGCGAAGCCGAGCCGCTGGTGCCGAACGATACGGCGGCCAACCGGGCACGCAACCGCCGCGTGGAAATCATGGTCGCCACGCCGGCGGCCTGACGGGGGCAAGGATGAAAAAGCTGTTTCGCTGGCTGATCAAGCCACCTGTGCTGGCGCTGCTGGGCGTGTTGTTGCTCGCGCTGGTGATCTGGTTCGAGGCACCGCTGGTGTCGTTCGACGGCCATGCGCCGTTCGCGCCCGAACGGGTGCGCTGGTACTGGATCGCCGCGCTGCTGATACTGTGGGCGCTCTGGTTCGGCGGCAAGCTGCTGGTCGTCAAGCTGGCCAACCTGCGCCTGCTGGAAAGCCTCGCTGCGCAGCAGAAGGCGGCGCCGGACCAGCCGAAGCCGGAAGTGGCGGCCGAGCTGGCCCAGCTCAACCAGAGAATGCGCGAGGCGCTGGCCGTGCTGCGCAAGTCGCGCACGGGCGGACGGGGCGGCTTGTACCAGCTGCCGTGGTACATGATCATCGGCGCCCCGGGCACGGGCAAGACCACGGCGCTGACGCGCTCCGGACTGAAGTTCCCGCTGGCCGGCAGCATGGGCCCGGGCGCGATCGGCGGCATCGGCGGCACGCGCAACTGCGAGTGGTGGTTTACCGACGAAGCCGTGCTGCTGGACACGGCCGGCCGCTACACCACGCAGGACAGCGACGCGCCAGCCGACCACGCCGCCTGGACCGGCTTCCTGCAGCTGCTGCGGCGTCATCGCCGGCGGCGTCCAATCAACGGCGTGATCCTGGCGCTGTCGCTGACGGACGTGCTGCGCCGCGACGAGGCCGGCCGCGCCGCACACGTCGCGGCGCTGCGGGCCCGCCTGAAGGAGCTGCACGAGCAACTGGGCCTGCGCTTTCCCGTCTACGTGCTGGTCACGAAGTGCGACCTGCTGGCCGGCTTCGTCGAATTCTTCGATCACCTGAGCCGGGAAGAGCGCGGCCAGGTGTGGGGCATGACGTTCCCGGCCGACGGCTCCCTGGCCGCCTTCCCGGCCGAATTCGACCTGCTCGAGCAGCGCCTGCAGGGGCGGGTACTGGCGCGCATGCAGCAGGAGCGCGATCCGGAGCGGCGCGCGCTGGTCTACCGTTTCCCCCAGCAGTTCGCCGCCATGCGCGAGGCCCTGGGGACGATGCTGAACGAGGTCTTCGAACCCAACCGCTACGAGCAGCAGGCGCTGTTGCGCGGGGTGTACTTCAGCAGCGGCACGCAGGAGGGCACGCCGCTGGACCGCGTGATGAGCGCGCTGGCGGCGTCGTTCGGCGTCGGCTACCAGGCGCTGGCGCCGCACGGCGCGGCCGGCGCGGCCCAGCCGGAAGGGCGCAGCTATTTCCTGACGCGGGTGCTGCGCGACGTGATGTTCCCGGAGGCGCAGCTGGCCGGCGTCAACCGCGCCGTGGAGCGCCGGCGCCAGTGGTTGCAATGGGGCGGCCTGGGCGCGGCGGCGCTGCTCTTCCTGCTGACGGCCGCCGCCATGGTGCGCAGCTACCTGCGCAACGACGTGTATGTGCGCGAGATGGCGAGCCGCGGCGCCGACCTGGCCCGGCGTGTCGCGGCCGGCGGGCCGGCGCTGCCGGTACTGGATGCGGCGCGCACGCTGCCCGGCGGTTACGCCGAGCGCGAGCAATCGCCGCCGTGGTCGATGCGCTTCGGCCTGTACCAGGGCGACAAGCTGGGCGAAGCGGCCCGCATCGCCTACCGTCGGCTGCTGCAGGAAATGCTGCTGCCGCGCGTGCAGCAAAGAATGGAAGAGCGCCTGCGGCGCGGCAACGCGGGCGATATGGACGCGCTGTACGAAACGCTGCGCGTCTACCTGATGCTGGGCGATCCCGGCCACTTCGACTCGGCCTCGATCGCGGGCTGGCTGGCCTGGGACAACCCACGGGCCCAGGCCGACCTGGGCGAGCCGGGCCTGCGTGCGCTGTCCGCGCACCAGGAAGCGTTGCTTGAAACGCTGCGCGAAGGCCAGATGCTGCCGCAACTGGACCAGGACCTGGTCGGCGCGAGCCGCCTGGCGCTGGCGCAGATGTCGCTTGAGCAGCGCGTCTACGCCAGCCTGAAGCGCCGCGTGATGGCCAGCGGACTGCCGGAATTTTCCGCCGTCAGCGCGGGTGGCCCGGCGGCGGCATCCGTGCTGACGCGGCGCAGCGGCGCACCGCTGACGCGCGGCATCAACGGCATGTTCACGCTGGCGGGCCATGCCCGCTTCGTGGAGGCCAGCCAGGCCGCGCTGGCCAACGTAGCGGCGGAACGCTGGGTGCTGGCGCGGCAGGAGGCCGCCACCGGCGATGAAGCCGGCATGCGCCAGGCCATGCTGCAGCAGTATTACGACGACTACATCAAGGCGTGGGACGCGTTGCTGGCGGACGTGACGGTGCGGCCGTTCGACACGCTGGAGCAGGGCGCGCGCATGGCCAACTTGCTGGGTGGCGCCGACTCGCCGCTGCGCAAGCTCCTGATGGCCGCGAGCCGCGAGACCACGCTGACGGCTGCCGCCAAGCCGGCCGCCGCGGGCGCCGGGGCCGGCGTCGCGGCCAAGCTGGGCGACTACACCAAGCGCCTGCAAGGCTTGCTGGGCAACGAAGCGCCGGCGGCAGCCGCGCCGGCGGAGCATCCTGTCGACGCGCACTTCGCGGCCCTGCACCAGCTCACGGCCGGCACACCGCCACCACTGGATGCGGCGCTGCAGACACTGAAGGACGTGGCCGTCTACCTGGACGCGGCGGCCGCGGCCAAGCGCAGCGGCACGCCGCCACCGCCGGCCGATGCGCTGGCGCGGGTGCGGCTGGAAGCGGACGGCAAGCCCGAGCCGCTGGCGGCGGTGCTGAAAACGATCGACAGCGGCGGCGCCGGCCTGGCCTCCGGCGGCGAGCGCGAACGCTTGAACACACTCTGGCGAGCCGGCCCCGCCACGTTCTGTCGGCAGGCCGTCGCGGGCCGCTACCCGATCGTGCGCAGTGCCACTGCCGACATTCCGGCCGAAGACTTCGGCAAGTTGTTCGCCCCTGGCGGCCTGATCGACGATTTCTTCCAGAAGAACCTGGCGCAATACGTGGACATGGGCGGCAGCCAGTGGCGCTGGCGGCCCACGGCCAGCAACGGCAGCCTCGGCATTTCGCAAGCAGCACTGGACGAATTCCAGCGCGCAGCCCGCATCCGCGACGCCTGGTTCGGTGCCGGCGGCCGGCTGGCGTCGCTGCGCTTCACACTGCGGCCGCTGTCGCTCGATCCGGCGCTCAGCAAGCTGACGCTGGACATCGACGGCCAGCCGCTGGTCGTCGCGCCAGGCGCGTTGGCGGCTGGCACGTTTCAGCTGCCCAGCGGGAAGGGCAGTGGGCAGGTGCAGTTGGAGACGGTGCCGGCCGGGTCGCACGGCGCGCTGCGGAGGGAGGGGCCGTGGGCTTGGCTGCGGATGCTGGATGCGGCTACTGTCGAGCAGACCGGGCAGAGCGAGCGGTACAAGGTGACGTTCGATGTGGATGGGCGGAAGGCGGCGTTCGAGATGACTGCCAGCAGTGTGGTCAATCCGTTCCGGCGTGGGGTGTTGGAGCAGTTTCGGTGTGTGGATAGTTTATGACCATGTATGGCGCGACACGTGCCGGCTCCGATTGGCTGTCCTGCGCACGAGTCATGCGAAAGAATATTCGTATCTGGATCTTGGTGAAGGTCCTTTTTTGCGTTCGAAAACAGGAGAGATAACATGTTCTGGAGTGATCTGAAAAGCCTTCACGGCAATACGACAATGAATATCCACCTCATGGGAGAGCTTAGCAACCCGCAAAACATGAAGAGTGCTCATCGCGGCGCGCAAGAGTTTATCGCGATCACCAATGGAAACAATGTCGATATTTACTCGAAAAAGGAAGCCACGGGTGGTGGCGCGCGCCACCAGCAGACGGTCTATTGGCTTCCATGGTCGGGAGCTCCAGGGAAGGGGCAAATCACCGAGGCCACGTGGGAGAGTATAAACAAAACGGGTTGCGACTATTTTCTTACTTCCGAATTCACTGGCTGTCGCTTTGTCGTGGATGACATAGGTGTAAGCCACGTCGCTTATGGTGCAGGAAACGCGGTTGCAGGGCCAACCAATTCAGGGCAGCGCGACAGTGCTGAAGGTGATTCGCGGTTAGCCAGGAGCGGTCGCAGGAAGATGTCTGTCAGTGCAGGGCCAGGAACCGCCCTTAATTACGATATCAACGGTTACGCAATCGTCTTCGGCTACAGGGATGCTAGTACGAGATGGGCTTTCCGCGTATATCGGGTCGATGGACTTGGCGCCAGGACATGGTCTAAATTCTAGAGTACGAGTCGCTAACCCAACTGCTGTGCGCACACTGGGCTCCCGCGAGGACACGAAGAGTCAGCAGTGGGTCCTGGTACCGGGAACTCCTCCAGTACAACGGACAATGGTGTTACTTGCAATGTTCTGCCACCGCCAGGGCATTGCGGCGCGCCTCGTCCGCCCGCTGCGCGTCGCCCAGCACCTCCCGCTCCCCCTTGTCGTTATAGCGCACGATCCGGCCGCCACCCTCCAGCGCCCGCTGGTTCTGCCGCGCGTTTTCGCAACTGGCGGCCCGCTGCGCTCGCGACTTGGCCTCGTCCGCCGCACGCCCGGCCTGCTCGGCTGCGGCGGCGCGCCGCTGTTCATAGGCGGCGTTGCGCTCGGCCAGCGTCGGAGCTGCCTTAACAGCAGGCGCAGCCTTGGCCGGCGCCTCCGGCTGCCGCAACTGCTCGCGCAAATCCGGCATCTGCCCGCGCGGCGCCTTGAAGATACGCGCGGCAGGCACGGAGGGCGGCGGCGGCTGGTCCGAATAGACGGGCCGGCCTTGCGCATCCCTCCAGGCCCACTGGGCGTGCGCGAGAGTGGTGCTGACGAGCAGCGCAGCGGCCAGCGCCGCACGGGCAAGAGGCATCATGACAGTGTTTCCATGCAGAATCATCAGACGATTTCACCCTGAAAGCACGCCAAAGTCAATCGAACACGCAAAAAATGTCGCCAATTTTGCCGCCTTGCAAGGACGGCACGCGTGAACTTCTGTATAATTCACTTTTGCGCCGATAGGAAATGTACTATGCGTTTTACTCCAAAAAGCACTCACGTTCGATGACGTGCTCCTCGTTCCAGCATACTCGAACGTTCTGCCTGCCAACACGTCCCTCCGCACCAAGCTGACCCGCAATATCTCGCTGAACATCCCGCTGCTGTCCGCGGCGATGGACACGGTCACCGAAGCGCGTCTCGCCATCGCCATGGCGCAAGAGGGTGGCATCGGCATCATCCACAAGAACCTGCGTCCAGCCGACCAGGCGCGCGAAGTGGCCAAGGTCAAGCGTTTCGAAGCGGGCGTGCTGCGCGACCCGATCACGATCCCGCCGGACATGAAGATCCGCGACGTGATCAAGCTGACGGAACAGTACGGCATCAGCGGCTTCCCGGTCGTCGAAGGCAAGGAAGTGGTCGGCATCATCACCAACCGCGACCTGCGTTTCGAACAGGAACTGGACGCGGAAGTGCGCGCCAAGATGACGCCGCGCGAGAAGCTGGTCACGGTCAAGGAAGACGCGGACACGACCGAAGCCAAGCGCCTGATGAACAAGCACCGCCTGGAGCGCGTGATCGTCGTCAACGACGCGTTCGAGCTGCGCGGCCTGATCACGGTCAAGGACATCCAGAAGTCGACGGAACACCCGAATGCCTCCAAGGACCAGCATGGCAAGCTGCTGGTCGGCGCGGCGGTCGGCGTGGGCGCCAAGGATGAAGAGCGCATCGAGCTGCTGGTGCAGGCCGGCGTGGACGTGCTGGTGGTGGACACGGCGCACGGCCACTCCCAGGGCATTCTGGACCGCGTGAAATACATCAAGACGAAATACCCGCATGTGGACGTCATCGGCGGCAACATCGCCACGGCGGCCGCCGCGAAAGCGCTGGTGGAGTACGGCGCGGACGCGGTGAAAGTCGGCATCGGCCCCGGCTCGATCTGCACCACCCGCATCGTCGCCGGCGTCGGCGTGCCCCAGATCACCGCCATCTCGAACGTGGCGCAAGCGCTGGAAGGCACGGGCGTGCCCTGCATCGCGGACGGCGGCATCCGCTTCTCGGGCGACATCTCGAAAGCCCTGGCGGCCGGCGCGTCGACCGTCATGATGGGTTCGATGTTCGCGGGCACCGAAGAAGCCCCGGGCGAAGTGATCCTGTACCAGGGCCGTTCGTACAAGTCCTACCGCGGCATGGGCTCGCTGGGCGCGATGGCGGAAGGCTCGGCCGACCGCTACTTCCAGGAAGCCTCGGCCAAGGCCGACAAGTTCGTGCCGGAAGGGATCGAAGGCCGCGTCGCCTATAAAGGCTCGGTACTGGCGATCATCTTCCAGCTGGTCGGCGGCGTGCGCCAGTCGATGGGCTACTGCGGCTGCGCCACGATCGACGAGCTGCGCGAAAAGGCGGAATTCGTCGAGATCACGTCGGCCGGCATGCGCGAGTCGCACGTGCACGACGTGCAGATCACCAAGGAAGCGCCGAACTACCGTTCGGAATAACGCCCTTCGCAACGCCGGCTCGCGCCGGCGTTGTTCTATTTGTTCCCGGTTTCCTCAGCATATACACATCAATGCACTCTAAAATCCTCATCCTCGATTTCGGTTCCCAGGTAACCCAGCTGATCGCGCGCCGCGTGCGCGATGCCGGCGTGTTCTCGGAAGTCTATCCGTACGACGTCTCCGACGAGTTCATCCGCAACTACGGCGCCGCCGGCGTGATCCTGTCCGGCAGCCACAATTCCACCCTGGAAGGCGACTCGCCACGCGCGCCGCAGGCCGTGTTCGAGCTGGGCGTGCCCGTGCTGGGCATCTGCTACGGCATGCAGACGATGGCGGCCCAGCTGGGTGGCAAGGTCGAGAACGGCAAGGTGCGCGAATTCGGCTACGCCGAAGTCCGCGCGCGCGGCCATACGGCGCTGCTGAACGGCATCAACGACTTCGTCACGCACGAAGGCCATGGCATGCTGAAAGTATGGATGAGCCACGGCGACAAGGTGCTGGACATGCCGCCGGGCTTCAAGCTGATGGCGTCGACGGAAAGCTGCCCGATCGCCGGCATGGCCGACGAAGAGCGCAAGTTCTACGCCGTGCAGTGGCACCCCGAAGTGACGCACACGGTGCAGGGCAAGGCCATGCTGGGCCGCTTCGTGCACGAGATCTGCGGCTGCAAGTCCGACTGGAACATGCCGGACTACATCAGCGAAGCGGTCGAGAAGATCCGCGCGCAAGTGGGTACGGACGAAGTGATCCTGGGCCTGTCCGGCGGCGTCGATTCGTCGGTGGCGGCGGCGCTGATCCACCGCGCCATCGGCGACCAGCTGACCTGCGTCTTCGTCGATCATGGCCTGCTGCGCCTGAACGAGGGCGAGATGGTGATGGACATGTTCGCCAAGAACCTGGGCGTGAAGGTCATCCGCGTGGACGCGACCGACCAGTTCATGGGCAAGCTGGCGGGCGTGTCGGACCCGGAGCAGAAGCGCAAGATCATCGGCGCCGAGTTCGTCGAGGTGTTCAATGCCGAGTCTAGCAAGCTGACCAACGCCAAATGGCTGGCGCAGGGCACGATCTACCCGGACGTGATCGAATCGGCCGGCAAGGGCAAGAAGGGCCAGACGATCAAGAGCCACCACAACGTGGGCGGCCTGCCGGAGCACATGAAGCTGCAGCTGCTGGAGCCGCTGCGCGAGCTGTTCAAGGACGAAGTGCGCAAGCTGGGCGTCGCGCTGGGCCTGCCGTACGAGATGGTCTACCGCCACCCGTTCCCGGGCCCGGGCCTGGGCGTACGCATCCTGGGCGAAGTGAAGAAGGAATACGCCGACCTGCTGCGCCGCGCCGATGCGATCTTCATCGAGGAGCTGCGCAATACGCCGTACGAAGCCGCTATCGTGCCTGGCTTCGACCAGGATGCCGCGCCGCGCAACTGGTACGAGGCGACGTCGCAGGCGTTTGCCGTGTTCCTGCCGGTGAAGTCCGTTGGGGTGATGGGCGATGGCCGGACCTACGACTACGTCGTTGCGCTGCGCGCTGTGCAGACGCAGGACTTCATGACGGCGCATTGGGCGCATTTGCCGCATGAGTTGCTCGGTAAGGTGTCGAACCGGATTATCAACGAGGTTCGTGGGTTGAATCGCGTTGTTTATGATATTTCTGGGAAGCCGCCGGCGACGATTGAGTGGGAGTGACAACTACTTTTTAGTTCAAATCGTAGTATAAATTTCCAGGTGGCCCTATAGTTCAGGGCCCCTTTTTTTGTGTTGTAGCATCTGTGCTGCTGGTAGATAAAATGTGCTTTAGTGGGCGATATGATCGCGGAATATTCGGGTAGCGAAAAGCTGATGTATCCTTGAAACCAGAAACGTTGAGGATCTTATGCGAATTGTTGCAAAGCAGGCGGTGGTCGAGAAGGGCGATGGTTTCAAAAATGATCTCTTCGGGAGGGAGTCGTTTGGGCGTTCTCTGCTAAGTATAATTCGTAATAGTAGCGAAGCTTTGGTGATATCGATTGATGCGCGATGGGGGGAGGGGAAGACTACCTTTGTCAAAATGTGGCAGGACGCGCTAGCTCAAGAGGGTTTGCCTAGTATATACATTGATGCGTTCCAGAATGACTACGTGGACGATGCGTTTCTCGTGTTGGCGAGTAATATAACTTCGTATGCGAAGGCGCATTCGGATGGGGCTGGTGAGACGGAGTTCAGGGCCCGAGCAACACAAGTTTTCGTCAAGTTGCTATCTTGGTCAGGCAAAGTTGCGGTCAAATCCCTAACACTCGGAGCTATCGGACGATCGGAGCTCGATACGCTTGATGAGATAAAAGATGATATTGTAGATCCTATTGCGGATACGACAGAAAGATTAATTGCAGATAAGCTGGGGTCTGCACGGCAGGACGCCGAGCTTGCCGATGACTTTAAAAAATCGTTGTCGGTGCTTCCTGCGAAGTTGAAAGGCAATGAAGGCGGTCGCTTGGTAGTTATCATCGATGAGCTCGATAGATGCAAGCCTACTTTTGCGATTGATCTTCTGGAACGCGTAAAGCATCTTTTTTCTGTACCGAACGTGGTATTTGTCTTGGTCATGAACAAGATTCAGCTAGAAGACGCAATGAAATCGGTGTATGGCTCGAATTTGGATTCAAGAACCTATTTGCAGAAGTTCATCACTGTAGAGTCGATACTGCCAAAGAAGTGCGGTGGTTCAATGCGTTCATGTGACCTTAAAATTTATGCAGAGCGGCTTTACGAACTGCACGAACTAGAAACCTGGGACGACAAAGATCTAATTCTCACTGCTACTACCGTTTTCGCTAGAGTGTTTGATCTATCACTACGTCAGTTGGAGCGCGTATTCACGAATATAACACTCATATACCTCTGTCATAATAAACATTCTTATAGGCTCCCTGGTTTTATTTGTTTTCTGAGTGTTCTGAAGGTTGTTGATAATGAGCTATATCAGAAGGTGGCTGATGGAACATTATCGTACGGTCCGCTGGCGGATGAGTTACAAAATCGCTGGCCAAAATTCTGCTCGCAGGCCGAGCCCGATGCAGGTTCGTTAACGCGGCTTATGAATTCGGTTCTGTTCTGCATTGCTTCAGATGCTGAAATCGCTGCACTGTCACCACAGCACGTCGTGCATAGTTTTGGTAGTGATATTTGGCGGTTTAGTGCGGGGCGTGCGGACCTGAGGGGGTACTTCTGTTCCCAGTTAAATTTGTTTTCACCGCAAGAATGAGTATGCCGGTTGGGACCTGCGTAAGGCCCCTGACTTATCGAATCAATCTCTGCCCCGAAGCAAGGTCGATAACAGCGCCGTGCGACACACGTCGGTGCCGCCCCATACCTGCTTCCCAGGGCCACTCAGGACCTTAGCTGGCAACGTCGAATAGCAGTAGAAGCGGAACTGCCGCGCACTATCGGCATCCGCGAACTGTTCGCTCAGGATGGCGTTCCGAGGCAGTCATCGACAGGCAGACAATACGCTTGAAGTCAGCATGGCCTGACCTTGGTCGCGTGCCCTGGCGCGGCGCTGGCCGCGCCACATTAGCCGCTCTCAGCGCCAGCGTCACCTCATCGCGCACCACGGCATTGAGCAGGAACAGCATCGAGACGCCGGGCGAATGCGCTGCCCAGCGATCCAACAAATTGGCCACCGCATACACATGGCAGACAATTCGTGACCAGATTCGGATCTCCGCTAGCGTAAACTGGACCGATAAGCCGCCGCGGATTCCCGTCGCGGCAGTTCATCAAGAGAGGCCGTATGGGAAACTTCACGAAGCTGGACGAATCGCGTGTCCAGGAATTCATCCGCTGGTCGCAGGCCAGCGCAAAATATTTACTCTGGCAGGACGGCGACACTACACCGCCTACGGTGAAGGTCAATCGTGTCGCCTGGCAGTTGTTGAAAACAACGATACGCGGCGATTCCGCCCACCGCTACGACAACGATTACGATGCGGCGGCTGCCGAACACTATATGTACATACGCTTCCTCGCCGGGCAAACGGGCGACCCGACCTGTCACGCCGCGCCGACGCTGTACGGCCTCAAAAAGGCGATCGATCAACTGCTGGGACGCCTCCAGGCCGGCCAGGCGCAGGGCGGCCATCCGGTGCTGCCGTCGAACCCCTATATCGTCGCGTGGGGCCAGAAGGGCGTGGTGGACGGGTTGGCCGACTACAAATCCTTGTCCAAGGGTGCCGACTACCAGATCGGCGGGGCGGTGCGGGCGCTGGCGGGCTTCGTCTTGCCAGCCAGCGTGTCGGACAGGATTGCGGATTACGCTATCAAGAGCGGCAGCACGCTGCCCGCCTATATGAAATAGCGCTGTCGTTCGGCTCGCGTACTCCACCACAGCGCCGAGCGTTCTGTGCGTCGCGCCAGGCGAGCCGGCCATGCCTCTGCTAGAGGGATCACAACCTCCCAATGAACAGCAGCTCGCGTGTGCGTGCCAACGTCGACAGCAACGCCGCGCGGTAACCCTGGTCGCTGTCCATCCAGGCCTGCTCCGCCAGCTCCTCGGGTCCGCCCGGCTCCTTGCCGCGCAAGCCGGTGTAGCAATAAAACCTGAGCTGCAGCGCACCCTCGGCATCCTCGAAAAGCTCATTGACGATGACACCTTCACGCGGCCCGCCGGCCTGGAAGAACGACACTTTCTCCAGCGGATCGAAGCTGATGATCTCGCGGATCTCGTTCCCGCCGATAGTGGCTTCGCGCACTATATGCGTCGCGCTTTCCTCCACGACGTCGCAGCGGGTGCACAAGCCGGGTGGCAGGAACAGCCGTGCGTCGCGTGCCTTCAGTACCAGGCCTTGCCAAGCCTGGGCGCGCGTCAACGGAACTTCACCGGCAGGATTGACCGGAACGGTCGCTGTCGAATAGATCATGATGGGTCTCCAAAAGCGGATTGGGTCAGGCGGCAACGGCTTGGGCGACGAACTGGCGGTAGGTGCGCAGCGGTCGTCCCAGCAGCGCAATCAGGCGCGCGGCATCCTCCGGCCCGGCAACCATCCCATCGCTAATGAAGCGCTCGCTCATCAGCCGCATGTCGTACGCCATCCACCCCGGCATGAACTGCCGCAGGTTTTGCTCGAAAGCCGCGGTATCGTCGCCACCGTAGGCGATCGGCCGCCGCAGCGTCTCCGCCCAGATGGCGGCAACATCGTCACCGGTCAGCGTCTCCGGACCGACCAGATCGATACGCGACAGCGGCAAGTCGCTGCCGGCGCCGTCGCGCCGAATCAGCTCGATCGCCGCGATCTCGCCGATATCGCGCGCATCGATCATGGCCAGGCCCTGGGCGCCGATCGGCATCGGATATACGCCATAGGAAGTGATCGCGTCCTTGACCGTCAAGTCGTTGTCCATGAAGTAGGCCGGGCGCAGGATCGTGGCCGAGAAGCCCATCTGCTCGATCATCCGTTCGACCGCGAACTTGCCGGCGAAGTGGGGCACGTTGACGTAGCGGTCGCTGTGGAGCACGGACAGGTAGACGACGCGTTGGACGCCCGCCTGCCGCGCCACGTTCAGCGTGATCAGCGCCTGCGTGACTTCGTCGGGCACGACCGCATTGAGCAGGAACAGCGTCGAGACGCCTTCGAAGGCGCGGCGCAGCGAATCAACGTCGAGCATGTCGCCCTGGACGACTTCCACGCCGGCCGGCAGGTTGGCGCTGGCGGGATTGCGGACGAGGGCGCGGACGGTGGCGCCGCGCTGGACGAGTTGTGCGACGACGTTGCGGCCGACGTTGCCCGTGGCACCGGTAACGAGAATGGTCATGATGGTTGCTCCTGGTCGATTGAAAAGTGTCGGTTGACGCTTTGCATGGTAGGCGTCCCACGATCGCACCGATAGACGGTAGAATTGGACACTCCGTCTCGCTGGTGATACACATGGACCTGCTCGCGCTTGCCGACTTCAACCTCGTCGCCCGTCACGGCGGCTTCGGCCGTGCCGCGCGCGCCAGCGGTCGCCCGAAGGCCACGCTGTCGCGCCGCGTGCTGGAACTGGAGGCCAGCCTGGGCGTGCGGCTGCTGGAGCGCGGGGCGCGTTCGCTGAAGCTGACGCAGGAAGGGCAGGCGTTTCATGCGCGCATGGCGCCGCTGCTGCTGGAGATCGACGAGACGGTGGCAGCGCTGACGTCCGGCGCAAGCACGGTCAGCGGCCGGTTGCGCATCAGCGCGCCGCTGCTGTTCGCGCAGATGGCGCTGGGCAAGCTGGCCGCCAGTTTCGCGCTGGCCTACCCCGAGGTGCGGCTGGAAATCACCACCGAGGACCGGGCCGTGGACATGGTCGAGGAGGGCTACGACCTGGCCATCCGCGTCAATCCTGACCCGGACGCAACGCTGGTCGGGCGCATATTCCTGCGTGACCGGCTTGTCGTCGTGGCCCACCCTGCCGTTGCGCGACCAGGGGCGGGCGAGCCCGCTGCCGCCGTCGTGCGCGCGGCTGTCGAAGGGCCAGTCTCCTGGCGGCTGACGGGCGGCGCCAGCATCGCCATCGAGCCCAGGCTGCGCCTGTCGTCGCTCGTGATGGTGCGCGACGCGGCGCTGGCTGGCGTCGGCGCCGCGTGCCTGCCCGCGTCGCTGGTCAGCCATGATGTGACGGCTGGCCGGCTGGCCCAGTGGGGCGACCTCGACGCGCCGGAGATCGCCATCTGGGCGTTGTATCCGTCACGCCGGCTGCTGAGCCCGCGCGTGTCGGCGTTCCTCGCGCATCTGAAGACGGCTTTTCCGAACGGGACGCCGGACGAGCTGGCTGCCTACCTGGCACCCGCGGCAAACCGCTGAACCCGCACCACCAACTTGCGTATAATCCCGGTTTCGCCATCGCCCGACTCCAACAGCCCAAGCCCTGCCACGGCAGGGCTTGATGCTTTCAAGGGCCGCGCCGGCAGCACCTCACACATCAGTTTTCTGGAATCCACATGGAAATCAAGGTCAATTTTCTCGACAAGCTCCGCCTCGAAGCGAAGTTCGACGACTTCACGGTCATCGCCGACCAGCCCATCCGCTACAAGGGCGACGGCTCGGCGCCCGGTCCGTTCGACTACTTCCTGGCCTCGTCGGCCTTGTGCGCGGCCTATTTCGTCAAGCTGTATTGCGACACGCGCAATATCCCGACCGAGAACATCCGCCTGTCGCAGAACAATATCGTCGATCCGGAAAACCGCTACCAGCAGACCTTCAAGATCCAGGTCGAGCTGCCGGCCGACATCTCCGACAAGGACCGCCAGGGCATCCTGCGCTCGATCGACCGCTGCACGGTGAAGAAGGTGGTGCAGCAGGGACCGGAATTCGTCATCGAGGAAGTGGAAAACCTGGACGCGGATGCGCAGGCGCTGCTGACCCTGCAGCCGAATGCCGATACGGCCACCTACATCCCTGGCAAGGACCTGCCGCTGGAGCAGACCATCGCCAATATGTCGGCCCTGCTGGCGGGCCTGGGCATCAAGATCGAGATCGCCTCGTGGCGCAATATCGTGCCGAACGTGTGGTCGCTGCACATCCGCGATGCCCATTCGCCGATGTGCTTCACCAACGGCAAGGGCGCGACCAAGGAAAGCGCGCTGGCCTCGGCCCTGGGCGAATACATCGAGCGCTTGAGCGCCAATCACTTCTATGCCGGCGCTTATTGGGGCGAGGAGTTCGCCAATGCGGAGTTCGTGCATTACCCGAACGAGCGCTGGTTCAAGCCGCGCCGCAAGGATGCGGTGCCGGAGGAGATCCTCGATGAATACTGCCTGGAGATCTACGACCCGGACGGCGAGCTGCGCGCCTCCCACCTGATCGACACCAACTCCGGCAATGTGGCGCGCGGCATCTGCGCGCTGCCGTTCGTGCGCCAGTCCGATGGCGCCACCGTCTACTTCCCATCGAACCTGGTCGAGAACCTGTACGCCAGTAACGGCATGAGTGCCGGTAACACGCTGGCCGAGGCGCAGGTGCAGTGCCTGTCCGAGATCTTCGAGCGCGCGGTGAAACGCGAGATCATCGAGGGCGAGCTGGCGCTGCCGGACGTGCCGGCCGACGTGCTGGCGAAATACCCGCGCATCCTGGCCGGCATCCAGGCGCTGGAAGAGCAGGGCTTCCCGGTGCTGGTCAAGGACGCATCGCTGGGCGGCGAGTACCCGGTGATGTGCGTGACCTTGATGAACCCGCGCACCGGCGGCGTGTTCGCGTCGTTCGGCGCGCATCCGAGCTTCGAGGTGGCGCTGGAGCGCAGCCTGACGGAACTGCTGCAGGGCCGCAGTTTCGAAGGCCTGAACGACCTGCCGCCGCCGACGTTTGCCAGCGCGGCGGTCACGGAGCCGTACAACTTCGTCGAGCACTTCATCGATTCCAGCGGCATCGTGTCGTGGCGCTTCTTCAGTGCCAAGGCCGACTACGATTTCGTCGAGTGGGACTTCACCTGCGCAGGCGAGAACGCCAACGCCGAGGAAGCGGCGCGGTTGCTCGGGCTGCTGGCCGACGCCGGCAAGGAAGTGTATATCGCCGAATACAAGGAGCTGGGCGCCGTGGCCTGCCGCATCCTGGTGCCCGGTTATTCCGAGATCTACCCGGTCGAGGACCTGGTGTGGGACAACACGAACAAGTCCTTGCTGTTCCGCGAGGACATCATGAACCTGCACAAGCTGGACGACAAGCAGCTGGAAGCGCTGCTGGACCGGCTGGAAAACAACGAGCTGGACGAGTACTCCGACATCGCCACCCTGATCGGCATCGAGTTCGACGAGAACACGGAATGGGGCCAGCTGACGGTGCTGGAATTGCGTCTCCTGATCAACCTGGTGCTGCAGCGTTTCGAGGACGCGCACGACCTGGTCGGCGCCTTCCTGCAGTACAACGACAATACGGTCGAACGCCGCTTGTTCTACCAGGCCCTGAACGTGGTGCTGGAAGTGACGCTGGACGACGACCTGGAGCTGGACGACTATGTGACCAACTTCCGCCGCATGTTCGGCGACGCGCGCGTGGATGCGGCGCTGGGCTCGGTGGACGGCAGCGTGCGCTTCCACGGCTTGAGCCCGACCGGCATGGACCTGGCGGGCCTGGACCGCCACCAGCGCCTGCTGGACAGCTACCGCAAGCTGCACAAGGCCCGCGCCGCCGCCGCTGCAAAATAACGAGGAGACAGCATGACCATCTTCACCAAACCGGTGTTCGACGCCACCGTCATCTACGACGGCAACGAACTGTTCAAGGGCCGCGGCGCGGCCGGCATGTGGGCCGAGAAGCTGGCGGCCGAACTGGAGAGTCCCGTCACCGTCGAGAAGATCGGCACCGGCTGGGCGCTGGTCGGCACGGTCGACGGCGCCGAAGTACGCTGGGGTATCATCGGCCAGCGCCTCGCGCGCCTCGAGCCGTCGGCCTGAGCCCTGTAGCATGGGCCTGGTTTATTCCACCGACAGCGGCCGCATGTGTCCGGCGTGCCGCCAGAGCGTCGCTTCCTGCGCCTGCAAGGCCGCATCCGCGCCGCTGGGCGACGGCAATGTGCGCGTGGCGCGCCAGACCAAAGGGCGGGGCGGCAAGTGCGTCACCGTCGTCAAGGGCCTGGCGCTGGACGCCGCCGCGCTGGCCGCGCTGGGCAAGCAGTTGCGCGCCGCCTGCGGTTCGGGCGGCACCGTCAAGGACGGCGTGATCGAGGTGTAGGGCGACCACTGCGACCTGATCATGGACGTGTTGACCAAGCAGGGCCACCGGCCGAAGCGCGCCGGCGGCTGACCTCAACCGAAAAGGAAACGCATGAAATCGCTATTCGTCGCAGCCGGTCTGTCCATCGTCACCGTCGCCTCGGCCGCGCCTGCCGCGCCCGTGCAGACGCGCGATGTGCCGATCAACCAGCTCCTGCAAGGCCGTCTGCCGCAGCCGATCGACCTGAACGTGCCGGTGCCGGTGGAGTATGCCCAGTCGGGCGTCAAGCGCATCGGTTACTCGTACTGGATGCGTCCGGCGGATGCTGCGAGCGCCACGGCGGAAAAGCTGCCGACGCGTAATGGCTACCTGATCGCGTCGATGGCGACCAAGGTCACGTACGACGCGCGCCACAAGGTGTTCTACGGCATCGACGATCCCGGCTCGCTGAACAAGATGAGGAGCGTGGCGACCAATATCCAGGTGCGCCCGTTCAAGGACGGCAAGCACCCGGCCGTGCTGGTATCGATGACGAGCGGCACGACCGGCCAGCCGTCCTACTTCATGTACATGGCGACCGGCGTCAAGAACGACACCTTCTTCCTGTCGTTCCAGCCGCCGGAAGGGCGTCGCGACATCGGCGACGCCGTCTGGGCGAAGCTGGCGGCGAACATCAAGTAGCCGCCAGCACCCGGCTCAGTGCGCGGTGGCGCCGGCCGCGCCGATGCCCGTTTCCGAACGCACTTCCTGCGCTTCGAAGCCGGCGCGGTCGATGGCTGCGCGCTTGCTGGTGTCCGTTACCGAGAACAGCCAGATGCCGACGAAGCCCACCGTCATCGAGAACAGCGCAGGCGAGGTGTAGGGGAAGATGGCCGAAGCGTTGTGGAACACGTCGACCCACACCGATTTCGACAGCACCGTCAAGGTGACGGCCGCCAGCAGGCCGAGGAAGCCGCCGACGGTGGCGCCGCGCGTGGTGCACTTGCTCCACAGGACGGACATGAACAGCACGGGGAAGTTGGCCGAGGCGGCGATCGCGAAGGCCAGCGACACCATGAACGCCACGTTCTGCTTCTCGAACACGATGCCCAGCAGCACGGCGATCACGCCCAGCACGATCGTGGTGAACTTCGACACGCGCAGCTCGCTGCCCGGGGCCGGCTGGCCCTTCTTGATGACGGTGGCATACAGGTCGTGCGACACGGCCGAGGCGCCGGACAGGGTCAGGCCCGCCACGACCGCAAGGATGGTGGCGAAGGCGACGGCGGAAATGAAGCCGAGGAAGACGTCGCCGCCGACGGCCTTGGCCAGGTGCACGGCCGCCATGTTGTCGCCGCCCAGCAGCTTGCCGGCGGCATCCTTGAAGCCGGCGTTGGTGCCGACCAGCACGATGGCGCCGAAGCCGATGATGAACACCAGCACGTAGAAGTAGCCGATCCAGGTGGTGGCCCACAGGACCGATTTACGCGCTTCCTTGGCGCTCGGCACGGTGAAGAAGCGCATCAGGATGTGCGGCAGGCCGGCGGTGCCGAACATCAGCGCCATGCCGAACGAGATGCCGGAAATCGGGTCCTTGATGAAGCCGCCCGGGCCCATGATGGCGTCGCCCTTGGCATGCACGTGCACAGCCTCGGCAAACAGCAGGGACGGGCTGAAGTCGTACAGCGCCAGCACGGCGAACGCCATGTAGCTGGTCGCGCCCAGCAGCATCACGGCCTTGATGATCTGCACCCAGGTGGTGGCGGTCATGCCGCCGAACAGCACGTAGACCATCATCAGCACGCCCACCAGCACGACGGCGATCCAGTAGTCCAGGCCGAACAGCAGCTTGATCAGCTGGCCCGCGCCCACCATCTGCGCGATCAGGTAGAACAGCACGACGACCAGGGTGCCGGACGCGGCGAACATGCGCACCGGCTTCTGGGCGAAGCGGTAGGCGGCCACGTCGGCAAACGTGAAGCGGCCCAGGTTGCGCAGGCGCTCGGCCATCAGGAAGGTCAGCACGGGCCAGCCGACCAGGAAGCCGATCGCGTAGATCAGGCCGTCGAAGCCGTTGGCGAACACGGCCGCCGAGATGCCGAGGAAGGACGCGGCGGACATGAAATCGCCCGCGATGGCCAGGCCATTCTGGAAGCCGGTGATGCCACCGCCGGCCGTGTAGAAGTCGGACGCCGAGCGGGTGCGCGCGGCGGCCCATTTGGTGATGAACAGGGTCAGCAGCACGAACGCGCCGAACATGACGATCGCCGTCCAGTTGGTGGCCTGTTTCGCGGCCTGGCCCAGGTCGGGCGCGGCCAGCGCGGTGCCGGCCGCGGCCAGTGCGGCCAGCGCGGCCGCGCCGCGCAATGCGCCACGGGCCATCATGCGCTCACCTGTTCGGCTTGCTTGGCGGGGGCGGCGGCGTTCTTGTGGATGGCGTCCGTCAACGCATCGAACTCGCGGTTGGCCCGGCGCACGTAGATACCTGTGACGGCTACCGTGAACAGGATCACGAACAGCCCGAGCGGCACGCCGCGCGACATGACGCCGTCGCCGATCTTGCCGGCCATGAATTCCTTGTCGAACGCGTTCAGGGCGGTGAAGCCATAGTAAGCCACCATGACGGCCCAGGTCAGCATCCAGCCGTAGCGGGAGCGCGTCTTGACGAGCTTGTGGTAGTTGGGGTCGTTCTTGACCCGTCGGACGAGGTCTTGTTCCATATGTGTCTCCATTGATTTTTGTCGGTGCAGCTTGCATGAATGGCCGCTGACCTTAGACCCTACGCAACGTTTCTTACCGTAGCCTTACTGACGACGCGCGGCGCCCCCTCATCTATCTGGTTGATGTTGAGAATGATTATCATTATGATGCGGGCCTTATCGTATTCATAACGAGAAGGCACCCATGCAAGTCTTTACGCGTAGCGTCATGGCATCCGCCTGCCTGGTCCTGTGCCACGCCGCCCAGGCCCAGGCATTGGTACAGGACGACCTGCCGGTCGTGGTCGTCAGCGGCGAGAAAATGGGCAAGTCGCTCGAGCGGACCGTGACCGGCGCCAGCGTCGCCACGGCGCGCGACCTGGAGGAGCACGGCGACCATTCGCTGACGGACATGATGGCGCGCACGCCGGGCGTGAGCACCGCGCCGAACAACCAGACCTTCAGCATCCGCGGCGTGCCGGTCGCGGGGCTGGGCGAGCAGGGCGCCAACGACCTGATCTCCGTGTATGTCGACGGCGCCGTGCAGCCGCGCCAGAACGTCACGCTGGGCACCCTGTCCACCTGGGACATGGAGCAGGTCGAGATCCTGCGCGGACCGCAATCGACGGTGCAGGGCCGCAACGCGATGGCCGGTGCCATCGTGCTGCAAAGCCGCAATCCCACCTATACGCCGTCGCTGCGGACGCAGGTGCGTGGCGGCAGGTTCGACGAGCGCAGCGCCGCCTTCGCTGGCGGCGGCGCGCTGGTCGATGGCAAACTTGCCGCGCGGGTGGCCGTGGAGCGCGCCAGGGACGAAGGCTACATCGTCAACGAGACCCTGGGCAAGCCGGCCAACCCGCGCGACAGCCTGACGGCGCGCGCCAAGCTGCTGTGGCAGCCCAGCCCCGCGCTGGACGCGCTGTTCACGGTCAGCCATACCGATCACCGCCGTGGCAATCCGGTCGTCACCCAGGAGGACGGCGCGGCGTTGTTGTACCGTGTGCGCACCAATGCGGACGCCTGGGACAATATGCGCCAGAACTCGCTGGTCGCCAACCTGGAATACCGCCTCGCGCCCGCCTGGACGCTGCACAGCACCAGCGCCGTCACGCATACCCGGTACGACGCGGTGCTCGATTTCGACCAGACCGACACGGCCCCCGTCGATGAGGTGCTGCGCGACCACCGGCACCGCCTGGCCTCGCAGGAGTTCCGGCTGGCGTACCGCGCAGACGGGCTGACCGGCCACCTCGGCGTGTATGCCGGCAACAGCCATGAGATGCGCGACGACCGGCTGCTGTTCGACGGCGAGCCCGTGCTCGGACTGGGCGGCGATACGCGCGTGCGCAACCGTGCCGTATTCGGCGAAGTGAGCTGGGCCTTCCGGCCACGCTGGGAACTGATCGGCGGCCTGCGCTACGACCGCGAACGCAACCGCGTCGCGGCACGCTTCGACAGCGATCCCGAGACCGTCTCGCCCGGCAGCTACCACGCCATGCTGCCCAAGCTGGGCGTCAGCCACGAGCTGGGCGCCGGCCATTGGCTGGGCGCGCAAGTGCAGCGCGGCTACCGCGGCGGCGGCTCGGCCTTCAATATCGCGCAGCAGGCCAGCGTGCCGTTCGATCCCGAATACAGCACCAACTATGAGTTGAGCTACCGTGGCCGCCCGCTGGGGCGGCGCCTGCAGCTGCATGCAAATGCCTACTGGACCGACTGGAAGGACCAGCAGGTTAGCGTGCTGACGATCCCCGGCAACGACAACAGCGCGCAGGTGGCCAATGCCGGTCGGGCGCGCCTGTATGGCGCGGAATTGTCGGCGACGTGGATCGTTTCGCCGGCCGTGCGGCTGTACGCCAACGGCGCGCTCAACCATACGCGCTACCGCAGCTTCCAGGCCGTCAACCAGGACCTGTCGGGCCAGGCGTTCGAGCGCGCGCCGCGCCGCCAGTTGACCGTCGGCGGCCGCTGGCGCCCGCTGCCGGCGCTGAGCCTGCACGCCGAGCTGGCCTACCAGTCGGATGCGCCGTCGCAATACCTGACCGACGGCGAACCCGGCTCGCCGCGTTTCCGCCAGGTGACCGGCGTGCTGCGGGGCGATGCGGCGACACTCGTCAACCTGAACGCGCAATACGAGGTCGGTCCGTGGCGCTGGAGTGCCTACGTGCGCAATGCCGGCGACAGGCGCTATGTGGTCAGCCGCACGACCGGCCCGGTGGTCACGGCCGGCGCGCCCCGCATCGCCGGTATCGCCCTGCACTACGAGCTGTAACGCGGGCGCACGCGGGCGGGCGGGAGGAGCGGCCGCTCCCGCGCCGCCCTAGAGCCAGCGCGTATCGGGCATGGTGAGCAGCCCGGCCAGCTTGGTCAGCACGAAGCGCATCTGTTCGCGCGAGCCCGCCATCAGGGCGATGCGCACGTACTGGTGGCCCTCGCCGTCGCCGTTCATCGAGAACGCGTCGCCACCGGCCACCAGCAACTGGTGGCCGCGCGCGATGGCGGCGAACTGGTCGCCGCCGCTCCAGAACTCGGGCAGCTTCAGCCACAGGTGATAGGCCGTCGGCAGCGCGCTGTATTCGAACCGCCCGAGCAGTTCGCGCGCCATCTGCTGGCGCTGGCGCGCTTCGGCCCGTTGCGCACTGCACAGTTCGGCAGCCTTGCCGCTGTTGATCAGGTTGGTGGCCAGCTGCGCCGCCAGCGGCGACACCATCCACACGCTGGTGCGCACGCTGGCGGCCAGTCCCGCCAGCCAAGCCGGCGGGCAGTGCAGGTAGCCCAGGCGCACGGTGGAGGAGACGGATTTCGACAGGCTGGTCAGGTACAGGGTCCGCTCCGGCGCGTAGCTGGCCAGCGGCAGCAGCGGCGTTGGCGCCAGGAAGCCGTACAGATCGTCGTCCACCAAAATGAAGTCGAACTCCCGTGCCAGCGCCGCGATGGCGGCACGGCGCTGCGCCGACATCACGCGGGTGGTGGGGTTCTGGCATGTCGCGATACAGATCACCATGGCCGGCCGCTCGCGCTGGCACAGCGCGCGCAGGCTGTCCGGGCTCATGCCTTCCTCGTCCATGGCGACGCCGCGCAGGCGTCGCCCCAGGCCGTGCACGACGGAGGCAACGCCTGGATAGCACAGCGATTCGCACAGGACCAGGTCGCCGGCGCGCGTCAGCGCGTTGACGGCGACCCACAAGCCGTGCTGCGCCCCGGCTGTCAACAAGACCTGCTCCGGCCGCGCCGCCAGGCCGGCGGCCTGCATCCAGGCCGCGCCGGCGACCCGGTGCAGCGGGTGGCCGCCATCGGGCGTGTAGTCCAGCATTTCCGTCAGCAGGGGCGACTGGCTCAACTCCGCCAGGGCGGCCCGCACATACGGCTCCTGCAACGCCAGGTTGGGCTTGACGATCGACAGGTCGAGCCAGCCATTGGCGGGCTCCGGCGTGGCGGCAGCGGCCGGTACGACAGGCGTGCTGGCAGCCTCGGCCACCGCATCCTGGGCCCGCACATAGGTGCCGCGTCCCACCTCGCCCTGCACCAGTCCGCGCCGCTGGGCCAGTTCGTAGGCCCGGTTCACCGTGCCGGGGGTCACGCGCAGCAACGCCGCCAGTTCCTTCAATGTGGGCAGGCGGGTGCCATTGCTGAGTACCCCGGCGCGGATGTCGCGCTCCAGCGCCGCCGCGATCTTCTCGTAGATGGGGCCGTCAGTCTGCACCAGTTCCGGTTGCCACATGGTTGTTCCTTGGAGGTTGATTGCGTCGATTGCACTATTTTACAACATTGCAAGTCCCTACCGCAGCGATGTAATGCGCGCGAAATGATTTCCTCGGAGTATCACATGGTTGCATAGCCTAATAAAGAGCGGTTTTCGCAACAGCAGACAAAACAATCTGTTGACCGACCTTGATGTTTGCATTAAATTAACTAGGCAATTTACATCGAATAAATCGATGTAAGTTGTAAGCGACTCATCCGCATTCGTCCACTCATCCGGGAACAGCCCATGTTTGATCGTCACCACCACACCCTAGCCGCCATCGATCCCGAGATCGAGGCCGTCATCCGGCGCGAAACGCTGCGCCAGGAGGAACACATCGAACTCATCGCATCGGAGAACTACACGTCGCCGGCCGTGCTGGCCGCCGTGGGATCTCAGCTCACCAACAAGTATGCGGAAGGCTATCCGGGCAAGCGCTACTACGGCGGCTGCGACATCGTCGACGAGGCGGAGCGCCTGGCCATCGCGCGCCTGCGCAGCCTGTTCGGCGCCGAGAGCGTCAATGTGCAGCCGCACTCCGGTTCGCAGGCGAACCAGGCGGTATTCTTTGCCGCCCTGAAGCCGGGCGACACCATCCTCGGCATGAGCCTGGCCGAAGGCGGCCACCTGACGCACGGCATGCCGCTCAATATCAGCGGCAAATGGTTCAACGTGCACAGCTATGGCCTGAACGAAGCCGAGGAAATCGACTACGACGCCATGGAGCGCACGGCGCACGCGGTGCGCCCGAAGATGATCATCGCCGGTGCTTCGGCGTATTCGCTGCGCATCGATTTCGAGCGCTTCGCCCGGGTGGCGCGCGATGTCGGCGCCTACTTCATGGTGGACATGGCGCATTACTCCGGCCTGATCGCCGGCGGCCAGTACCCGAACCCGGTACCGCACGCCGACTTCGTCACGTCCACCACCCACAAGGGCCTGCGCGGGCCGCGCGGCGGTGTGATCCTGATGAAGGAGCAGCACGAGAAGGCCGTCAACTCGGCCATCTTCCCGGGCACGCAAGGCGGGCCGCTGATGCACGTGATCGCCGGCAAGGCCGTGGCGTTCAAGGAAGCGCTGGCGCCGTCGTTCCGGCTGTACCAGGAGCAGGTGCTGGCCAACGCCGCCGCGATGGCCGAGGCCCTGCGGCAGCGCGGCCTGCGCATCGTATCGAACCGCACCGAAAGCCACCTGATGCTGGTGGACCTGCGCGGCGCCGGCATCACGGGCCGGGATGCCGAGCGCATCCTGGGCGACGTCTGCATCACCTGCAACAAGAACTCGATCCCGAACGACCCGGAAAAGCCGGTCGTGACCAGCGGCATCCGCCTGGGCAGCCCGGCCATCACCACGCGCGGCTTCGGCGTGGCCGAGGCGCGCCTGGTCGGCAACCTGGTGGCGGACGTGCTGCAGGCGCCCACCCACGCGCCGACGCTGGCGCGGGTGCACGAGCAGGTGCGGGCCCTGTGCCGCGACTTCCCGGTTTATGGCCCCGTTCATGGCCCCGTTCATGGCTGAGGTCGCGATGACGAATCCATCACGCTCGGTGCGCGACGATTTTTCCATCTCGGCGCTGGTGGCCGGCTTCCTGGCCGTGCTGATTTCCTACGCCGGACCGCTGGTGATCGTGTTCCAGGCCGCGCGGCTGGCGCACCTGTCGGAAGCGCAGACGTCGTCCTGGATCTGGGCGATCTCGATCGGCAGCGGCCTGACCGGACTGGTGCTGAGCTGGCGCCTGAAGACGCCCGTCATCACGGCCTGGTCCACGCCGGGCGCGGCGTTGCTGGTGACGATGCTGCCGACGATGCCGCTGGGGCAGGCGATCGGCGCCTACATCGCCAGCTCGGTGGCGATCACGCTGATCGGGCTGTCCGGCGCGTTCGACCGCTTCATCGCGCACATCCCGAAAGGTATCGCGGCCGCCATGCTGGCCGGCATCCTGCTGCGCTTCGGCACGGAAGTATTCACCTCGGTCAAGGCCAACCCGGCGCTGGTGCTGCTGATGGTGCTGACCTTCCTGGTTGTCAAGCGCACGCTGCCCCGGTATGCGATTGCCGGCGTGCTGGTGATCGGCACCGCCTTCGCGGTGAGCACCGGCGTGACGAATCTGTCGCAATTGCAGCTGGCCGTGGTGCAACCGGTGTGGACGACGCCGGAATGGTCCTGGCATGCCGTGTTGAGCCTGGGCGTGCCGCTGGCGCTGGTCACCCTGACCGGCCAGTACGTGCCCGGCATGGCCGTGCTGCGCACGTCCGGCTACCAGGTGCCGGCCAGCGGCATCATCGCCACCACCGGCCTGGCCTCGCTGCTGCTGGCGCCGTTCGGCGCGCACGGCGTCAACCTGGCCGCCATCACGGCGGCGATCTGCACCGGCAAGGAAGCGCACGAGGAGGCCGACCGGCGCTATGTGGCCGGCGTGGTGGGCGGGGCGATCTATGTCGTGGTGGGGACGTTCGGCGGCGCGCTGGCGCTGCTGTTCTCGGCGCTGCCGCACGAACTGATCGCGGCGCTGGCCGGGCTGGCCTTGATCGGCGCGATCACCACGGGGCTGATCGGCACCGTACAGGACGAGAGCCATCGCGACGCCAGCATCGTCACCTTCCTGGTCACCGCCTCGGGCATGAGTTTCCTGGGCCTGGGCGCCGCGTTCTGGGGCCTGGTGATCGGCGGCGCCGCCTACCTGATTCTGCACAAGCCGTGGAAACGCGCGGCGCCGCAGCTTGCAACCCTGAAGAAGGCTTGAACACGATGACACAGTCTGTTGATTTCCTGGTGGTGGGCGGCGGGATCGCCGGTGTCGCGGTGGCGTCGGAACTGGCGCGGCACGGCAGCGTGTTGGTACTGGAACGCGAACGCAGCCTGGCCTACCACACCACCGGCCGCTCGGCGGCCATCTCGATGGAGAGTTATGGCAATGCCCTGATCCGCCGGCTGACCTGCGCCTCGCGCGGCTTCTTCGAACAACCGCCGGCCGATCTGACGAGCGATCCACTCAGCGCGCCGCGCGGCGCGCTGATCCTGGGCGACGAGGCACATTGGGGCAAGCTGCAGGCGCGCTACGCCGCCGTCAAGCAGCACGTGCCCAGCGCCGCCTGGGTCGAGCGGCGCGACATCGCCGAGCTGGCGCCGTTCATGGGCCAGCAGTGGATCGCCGGCATCCACGAACCGAGCGCGTTCGACTTGGACGTGCACGCGATCCACAGCGCCTTCCTGCGCGGCCTGCGCCTGCGGGGAGGGCTGGTGCGTACGGATGCGGAAATCGCCGCGGCGGAGCGCCGCGGCGGCGCCTGGGACGTACAACTGGCCGACGGCAGCCGCATCGCCGCCGGGACCATCGTCAACGCCGCCGGCGCCTGGGCCGACGACGTGGCGCGCCGCTGCGGTGCCACGCCGCTGGGCATCCAGCCGTTGCTGCGTACCGTGGTCGTGGTCGACCCCGAGCGCGACGTGACGCACTGCCCGTATATCGGCACCGTCGACGAGCAGCTGTTCATCAAGCCGGACGTGGGCCGCCTGATGGTGTCGCCATGCGACGAGACACCGGCCGAGCCGCACGACGCGCTGCCGGACGAACTGGGCGTGGCGATCGCGATGGACCGGCTGGAGTCGGCCACGACGTTGCGGCCGAAACGCATCCTGAATCGCTGGGCCGGCCTGCGCGTGTTCGTGCCGGACCGCAGCCCGGTCGTCGGCGCGGACGCCGGCGTGGACGGCTTCGTCTGGTGTGCCGCCTTGGGCGGCTACGGCATCCAGACGGCGCCGGCGATGGCCCGGCTGTGCGCCGCGCTGGCAACCGGCGCCGGCGTCCCCGCCGACCTGGCCGGCATCGACGCGGCCGACGTGGCGCCGGGGCGCGTGGCCGGCATCGCCGCGCGGCATCTGACCGCGGTGGCCGAACTGGAATAGGGCAGTCGTCCACCTTTGTCCTTCATCTCACTCACTGAAAGGGAAGCAAGCATGAATCAGGTAGCAGAACGCGTCGATCTCGACGCCAGCGCAACGGATCGCGACATCATCTTCACGGACAAGGCACCGCTGCCGCTGGGCACCTACTCGCAAGGCGTACGGGTCGGGAACATGGTGTTCCTGGCCGCGCAGACGCCGGTCGTGCCGGGCACGAACGACATCGCCGAGGGCGGTTTCGAAGGCCAGGTGCGCCAGACCTTCAGCAACCTGAAGACGATGGCGGAGGCCTGCGGCGGCACGATCGACGACATCGTCCAGGTCACGGTCTACATCACCGACATCGAAAAGTTCTCCGTCATGAACGCCATCATGGCCGAGTATTTCAGCCAGCCGTATCCGGCCCGCACCACGGTGGGTGCCGCCAACCTGGCACGCGGCACGCTGGTGGCGATCGACGCCATCCTGGTCCAGCGCAGCTGAGCTGGTCCCTGCAGGCACCGGCCCGCGCGCCGGTGCCTTCGCCGCCTCAACCTCACACGGAAAACGGATCTGTCATGAGCTTTGAAACGGGTTACACGCTGCGCTGCCTGCACTGTCATACGAACTATGCAATCAATGAAGCCGGTTATTGCTGTCCCACCTGCGAACTGGACGGCGCGCTCGACGTGCTGTACGACTACGAGCGCATTGGCGCCGGCTTCCGCCAGGACGTGGCCCGCCACGACAGCTTCGACATGTGGCGCTACCGCAGCCTGCTGCCCATCGCGCCCGATTTCCGGCCGGCGCTGCACACGGGCGGTTCGCCGCTGTATGAGCTCAAGCAGGATGGCGGCGGACGTGTCCTGGTCAAGGACGACACCCGCAACCCGACCGGCTCGCTCAAGGACCGCGCCAGCGCGCTGGCGGCGGCGCTGGCGGCCGGTCAGGGCTTCGACACGATCGCCACCGCCAGCACGGGCAATGCTGCGGCGGCGCTGGCCTGCATGAGCGCGGCCAGCGGCCTGCGCTGCGTGATCTTCGCACCGAGCAGCGCGCCGCGCGAGAAGCTGGCCCAGATGCGCGCCTACGGTGCCAGCGTGATCGAAGTGGAGGGCGGCTACGACGAGGCATTCGTCGCCTGCTACCGGGCCTGCAAGGAAAACGGCTGGTACAACCGCAGCACGGGCATCAACTCATATATGTCGGAAGGGAAGAAGACGGTCGCATTCGAGATCGCCGAGCAGATGCAGTGGCAGGTACCGGACCGCGTGTTCGTCCCGGTCGGCAACGGCTGCATCGTCGGCGCCGTCTACAAGGGGTTCCACGAGTTGTACAAGATGGGCTGCACCGACCGCGTGCCGCGCATCATGGGCGTGCAGGCGGCCGGCAGCGACTTCATGTACCGCGCCTGGAGGGCGGGCACGGGACCGAACGGCGCCGAGGCCCGGCCGGCGCGCACGTCCGCGGGCAGCATCAGCGTGGCGCTGCCGCGCGACCGCATCAAGGCGCTGCGCGCCATTGAGCACAGCGGCGGTGAATTCGTCACCGTCAGCGATGCGGAAATTTTCGACGCCGTGACGGCGCTGGCGCGCAGCTGCGGCGTGTTTGCCGAGGCGGGTGCGGCAGCGGCTTATGCCGGGATGCGCAAATGGGGTGGGCCCGCGGCGGGCGAGACGGCCGTGGTGCTGGTGACCGGTACCGGGTTGAAGGATATTGCCGGGTTGCTCAGGAGTGGGGTGTTGGCGGAGGGGGTGGAAGGGCAGGTGGTTGCTGCTTAGTGGCATCTTGGGACGCGATGGCGAGGGGCTGCCCTCTACTTGATACGACGCTTGCAACCATGCTGAATTCCAGTGCTTGTTTTTGTATTTCGGCTGCGTCCCCCTTCGATGCGCGATCAGCTCGTCAAGCGTCCTATCTCGCGTCATCGCCTCTGTAATGCTCAGCGGTGGTAACGGAATTACCGTCGGGGTCTTCCAATTTGAACACTTGCCCCCGATGTACTCAAGGACGTCGACATTGCCGTTCTCGTCCGGCATAATGCTCATGCGCAGGTTGGCACCAGTCCGCTAAATGTATCCAATAGCCCAAAGTTCATTATCGATTTTAGCTATTTTCTGATCTTTAGAAAGGTCATCCCAGCAGGTGTGTGTAACCGGATCCGCTGGCAGATCAATGAAGATTGGCGGGTCTATTTCCTCCCAATGCGCTACGTTCCCGGCACTGCAAAACGGGCATCGAGGAAACTGTCCGATACCAAATGAGTAGCCTGCAGAGTCTGGATCGCACGCGACCACAGCATATATCTGACGTAGGACATCCGCGATGAAATGCTCGCGCATGCCATGCATTCTTGGATTTTGCTTTATCAAGTCATATACTTCGCCATACGCGGCGTCTTCAAGCGCATTCAAATACGCGACTTCCAAAGTTCCTTCACTTCTCAAGAGGAATTCGCCGTACGCTCCCGACAATAGGTCGGGCGCCTCGAACACACCAAGGCATGACGCACAGGTAAGTTTTATCAACTGAAGATTCATGGCCCGATTGGGGTTAAGATCACTGGTCTGAATATATCGGCGAATTCATCTGGTATCGCATTGCCGGTGCCGCCGTGTGCACGTTCCAATTTTAACCGGATTACATTGAGCTTGCTCGCTCTCGAGCGCACGAGTCAATCGCCTTCGTTGCGCCACTGCCCTCCGATATATTTCAATGTGGCTGCGGTTTCAGGATTTATTCAATCGAGTAATCGAGGAAATTATGAGCCATGCAACTTGTCATCAATGGCTACCAATTTTAGCGCGGGTGTCCGGTAAAAATACATGTTGAGCTCCGAGCCCGCACTGGCCGAACTCCAGCGCCAGGCTGTGGCCCGCGCTGTCCTCGATACGTGCCGGCGGCTGGCGCGCGTCGTATTCGACGCGAATATGATTGCTGTTGGCGTCCTCCCAGCCTGTCAGCCGGGCGATTCCTCCGCCGTACAGGATGGCGAATTGGGTGCGCAGACCGTTGTTGTCAAGCAGCTCGAACGACGACTCCTCCGTGCGCCCCAGCGTAATCTGCTCGGGACCAGCCTTGGCCCAGCCAGCATGCGCGGCGCTGCGCCGGGCTGTAGCTGCGTTGCCAAACGATTGGCAGCGGCGCCGGCAGCGTGAAATCCAGGTCCAGCTCGCCCAGCAGGACCTTGCTGCCGTCGCTCGGATTGACGGACATGCCGATCACCTTGCACGGCGGCTGCTGTTTCGCTATGCCTTCCTTGACGGGACCTTTTTCGACCGGCTTCGGTGCTTCGGCCTTCGCCAGCGCGGCCCTCTCCGGACCGGCTTCGGCGGCGCCCTGCGCGCTATCGAAGTAAAACCTCAGTAATTGCCTCGGACCCTTCCTCGCAATGACATACCTACACTTTAACTGGTATGCGCCACAATTCGCTTAATCATGAATTCACAGTAGTCATCAGCGTATTGCTGGTACTTACCCGAAGGAAGACGAACTTTAATACTGCACTCTCCATCATTGCACTCAGCATAATCGAAGAAGAAAACCTCCCCAAAGTCAGTTTCACTAATCACCAGCTTTGAGTCGTCAAAATTTTCGAACTCTCGCACGCATTTCCTGAACAGTTTCCCTGGGGCTAAATTTCTTAAGCGTAGCTTTCGAATCGTTTTTTTTAAACAACAAGAATATCGCCGGAGCTCAAGTAAAGCGAATATGATTCAAACTCAGCGTCTGGATCAACATCTGCCTGAATCCAATCCTCGGAAAACTCTATGCGAAGCGACGCGTCGCCGACTTTCGCCAAACGGGTGACATCACGGAGAAGTAACGATATCAAAGGAGCGCATGTAGCCGGATCATCGAAAACCCGTTGACCTTTACTCTCTCCAACCCCGTAGCTTAATTTACCCTCAACACATAACGTCACATTATATTTAGCATCTCCAGGGCTTTTTTGAGGACGAGAAAAATCAAATCGCGTAGTCGCTGGCCCAAAACTTATCATTTCAAGGTAGCAATGAGATAGCGCGTTGAAATCCAGAGTGCTGAGTTTATCTATCATAGTATATTAAGCGCAAAATCGCGATGAGATTTTAGACGTTTCCTACCTTCGCGGTGGAGGTATCGAATCGGGCGGCAACGGTACATGCGTGTCTCCCTGCCCCTTTCCAGGCTTGCCAGTGGCAGGGTTCATTGGCTGTTTATTATTATTCACCCAACGCCAATAACCATGCTCGTATCCAGGTATAGGTGAAGAGCCGGGTGGCATCACTCGTATGTGTTCGCCAGCAGCAGGGTTTGTTCCAGGCGGGAAGAATATCTCGCCACCATTTTTACCTGGCCTGCTCTCCCAGTGTGGTGGTATTACAGGGGCCTGCGGCGGGTTCGTTATAGTTTGGGTTGCGCTCGGGAGCTTTGCTGAGGTGTTCTTGTTCTCAACTGCATTCCCGCCATTATTGCATGGCGCAAGCCCAAGGGGATCAGCCCAGCCAGTGGGATTGGGTGCGTACCGATATCCATTAGCGCCACCTGCAAGTCCGATAGGATCAGTGGACACAAAGGTTCCAATGTCGGAGTCGTAGTAACGAAAGCGATTGTAGTGGAGGCCTGTCTCGCTATCACAATACTGTCCTTGGAACCGAATTGGCTGGCTAGATGCTAAGCCGACTGTTGCATCGTGCAAAGTAGGACTTAACCGCTCATCAATTGCAATAAGGGCGTTTCCCCAGGCACGATACTCTGCAGCCCAGGCTATTTGCCCATCAGTGACTGTTAACTCACGAGGTACGCCTAGATGGTCTGTATGAAGATGACGCACTTCAGCAACGGGCCTACCGTCTGTCGCAAGCATCGCATCTAACCGGGCTAATGGTACAAACTCTTCCTCGCCATAGACATAAGTCCGCGCCAAACTCCCCCGCTGCTCACAAAGCAACCGGTTCCCATCCCAAACAAACCGCGTAACCCCAAACGCATCCTTCTTCGCAATCCGCCGCCCGAACGGATCATACGCATACCGAACCGTCTGCGCAGTATCGGAAGAGTTCCGCGCCACGACACTCTTGACCATCTGATGCGCAGCATTCCACTCGAACCGCATCCGCGTATGCTTGCCGATCAGCTTCTCGACGACATTGCCATGCTCGTCGTAGTCATAGCGCTTGTCCTCGTAGACCCGGATCCGGTTGCCTTCAACGCGGCCAACGGAAGCGACAGTGCTGTCCAGCAGGTTGTGCGCCGGGTCGAACGCGAAGCGCTCGGTGAGGTTCGGCTGCACCGCCGACAGGATGCGCCCGATCGGATCGTAGCTGTAGCGCGTCACGCCATTGCGCTGGTCGTCGATCGACACCAGGTTGCCAACCTCATCGTACTCGTACTTGCGCGCGATAACGGGCGCAGCGCCTTCGCCGGCGGTCGGCGCGACGGCGGTCTGCGACAACAGCCGGCCCACCGGATCGTACTGGAACTGGCTGACCAGCGCCCCTTGCGTCCGGCTGACCATCCGGTGCGCCCGATCCCGTTCGATATCGGTGATCAGTTCTCCGTCCAGGTTGATCTGGTGCAGGTGCCCCGAGCCGTAATAGAGATTGTTCAATACGCGCCCATCGGGCAGGGTGGTCTGCACACGGTTGCCCAGCTCGTCATAGGCGTGGCGCAGCGATGACGTCGTGCCGGAGGCTTCGGTCTGCTCCGAAATCAGCTGCCCCAAAGCGTCGTACGCCATCGTGACGGTCGCGTCGGCATTGATCGCCTGGGTCATGCGGCCCAGCGCATCGTAGGCAAAGCGCAGCCGCAGTTGCTGGGCCTGGGCGATGCCGGTCACGCGCGAGATTTCCTTCTCCACCAATTGGCCCAGGCTGTCGCGCACGTAGGTCGTGGCGATCGGCGTGTACTCGGTGCGCGGCGCGCAGCCCAGTTCCTCCTTGCCAACCAGCAGGCCGCTGCCGTCGTATTGATACCGCGTCAGGCGGGCATCAAAGGCGGTTTCCTCGGCCAGGCGATCCAGCTCGTCGTAGATGAAACGGTGGACGTCGCCGTTTTCGTTGATCAGCTGGGCGATGCGGCGCGCCGTGTCGTAGCGGTATTCCAGCACGCCGCCGCGCGCGTCGATCCGTTTCAACGGTTTGCCGTCGCGATCGAGCTCGTAGGCGGTGCGGTGGCCGGCCGGGTCGATGTGGGCGACGAGGCGGCCCAGCCGGTCGTATTCGTAACGCTCCGTGCTGCCGTCCGCGTGCGTCACCGCTTGCAGGCGGCCGAGGGCGTCGTAGGTATATGTGCTGGCGTTGCCGAGCGGGTCGAGCGCGCGCACCAACCGGCCCTCGGGGTCGTAGCTGAAATGGCTGGTGCTGCCCGAGCAGTCCGTGTACGAAATCAGCTGGCCGGCGCGGTTGTAGTCCAGCAGCTTGACGCCGCCGCGCGCGTCGGTCACCTTGACCGGCAGGCCGCGGTCGTCGTACTGATATGCCGTGCGCTGGCCCAGCGCGTTCGTCACGCTGGTCAGGTTGCCCAGGGCGTCGTAGCGCAAGGTGGTCGTGTTGCCCAGGGCATCCGTGATCAATGCCGGCTTGTCGAAACGGCCGTCGTAGACGATGCCGGTGCCCCGGTCGCCGCGTTCGACACGGATCACGCGGCTGCGCTCGTCGTAGCGGTAGCGCACCGTGCGGCCGGCCGGGTCCTTCAATTGCAGCAGGTTGCCGTTGGCATCGAGCTTGTAGCTGGTGCCGCCGCCGGCCGCATCCAGCTTCGCGATCAGGCGCCCGCGCAGGTCGAAGCGGTATTTTTCGATGCGGCCCAGCTGGTCGGTGACGACCGTCTCGTGCGGCAGGTACTCGAACTGCCACCACTGGCCCAGGTTGGTCCAGTTGCGCAGCACCTTGCCGCTGGGGTCCTCGATATCGTATTCGTAACGGGACACCAGCCCGTCCGGCTGGCCGTGCTCGACCAGGATGTGGTGGCGATAGGCGAACTGGCGCACCACGTCGCCGGCGCGGTTGCGCACGCGGCGCAGGTCGCCCTGTTCGTCGTATTCGTAGCGCACCAGCGTTCGCGCCGCCTGCTCCGGCGACGCTGGCAGCAGGGTGACGGACAGCAGCCGCACGTCGCCGCGCACCTGGCCGAACTCCAGCGCCAGGGCGTGGCCCGCGCTGTCCTCGATGCGGGCCGGCAGCTGGCGGGCGTCGTATTCGATGCGGATATGGTTGCTGTTGGCGTCCCGCCAGCCCGTCAGGCGGGCGATGCCGCCGCCGTGCAGGATGGTGAATTGCGTGCGCAGGCCGTTGTGGTCGACCAGCTCGAACGCACCTTCATCCGTGCGATGAAGCGTGATCTGTTCGGAGGGCGAATGGATCGATTCGCCCACCCGTGGCAGCGAAAACGTGATTTCGCGGTCGAAGGCATCCATGACGACGACTTCGTCGGCGCTGACCTGCAGTGTGTCGCCGATCGGCAGCGACCAGCCCTGGCCCAGCCAGCCGACCTTGCGCAGCGCGGAACTGTAGCTGCGCTGCCAGACGATGGGCAGCGGCGCCGGCAAGGTGAAATCGAGCTCCTGCTCACCGAGCAGCACCTTGCTGCCCGTGTTCGGATTGACGGGCTGGCCGACCAGCAGGCAGGGTGGCTCGCGCTTGGCTTCACCGCGCTTGATGGGCGCGGTCTCGGCCGGCTTCGGCGCTTCCGGCTTCGCGGCCACGGTTTTCGGCGCGCCGCCCTCGGCGGCGCCCTGCGCGCTGGCGACCTTGGGCTGCAGGTTCGGATGGTGCAGCAGCTTGTCGCGGTTCTGGCCCACCCATTCGGCGAAGCGCGGCCCGAGCCGGCTTTTGGACAGGTTCTGCACCAGCATCGAGTTCGACACCTGGCCGCGCGACAGGTACAGCACCAGCGCCGTCAGGATCGCCTTGACCAGCAGCAGCTCGCCGCGCGCGAAGCAATCGGTGGCGCGGTACATCAGCTCGACGTGCTTGCCGTGCGCATCCTCCGGCAGTTCGCCGGCGCTCCAGGCGGTGGCGAAGCCCTCGGCGAACAGCTTGCACAGGTCGGGCACGGTGCGGCTCATGTCCATCACCAGCATGCCCAGGCCCATCCAGACCAGGATCTCGGTGCCGATGGCCAGGCCTGCCTGCGCGCCCACGGCGGCACCGGGAATGGCACCGACACCGCCGGCCAATGCGCCGATGGCGCCACCGGCCGTCGCGCCCAGCACGGCGCCGCCGCCCAGGTATAGCGCCATCTGCTTCATCGTCTCGTGCAGCAGGTGGGTCACCATGGTGAAGTCGATGCCCTCGAACTGCTGCTTGAGCAGCGCGGCAAAGCGGGGGCGGGACCGGTCCAGCGCTTCCTGCACCGCCCGCACCGAGCGTACGCTGTCCAGCTGCAGCGCCGCATGGCCGACGGCGGCCAGCGACGCGCCGGCCTGGTTCGACCAGCGTTCCAGGCGCTCGGCGATATCGGCGCGGGTCTGGGCGCCCAGCTCGGCATACTGGCGCTGGATCGTGTCGAGCGAGCGGGTGAACTCGAAGAAGCTGTTGCGGGAATCTGGCATGGTGATTAGGGCCACCGGTCGACGGAACCGGTTTAGCGAACAGTGCATTTCTGATAGTATAAACAGGATTTATCAAAAACCTAATATTGCGCACCGGCCCGTCCCAGGCGCCGGTGCGCACGGCACGCGCCGTTCCGAGCGGCGCCTGCCGTGCATGGCCGCGTCAGCTCGGAAGTACAGATGCAGGAGTCGCAATATGTCCTCAGATTCGCTCGATAGCCCGGCCAAGTCCGGCCTCGTCCCGGAAACCGACGCCACAGCTGCCGCCCTGCCGGCCGCCGGGAAGCTGGCGGTCAGCGCGGCGGCGCTGGCCGGCGCCGATGCCAAGGCGCTCGGCCTTGCCAGCACGGCGCTCGATACGGCCACGGTCCTGCAGGGAGGCTCCGGCATGGGCGCGCTGGCGACAGGCCTGACCGGCCTGGCCGGCCAGGCCAATCCCCAGCTGGGGCAGGCGCTGCAGGTCGCTTCCCAGGTCCAGGCCCTGGCGCAGAAGAGTGACATGGTCGCCGCGCCGGCCCAGCAGGCCGCCGCGCTCGTCAAGGATGCGCCGCAGGCGGTGGCGGAGGCCGCGCCCGCAGCGCTGGAACACCTCGTCATCGCCGAGCATCCGCTGGCGGGGCAGGCGGTCAGCGATTTCGCCGTGGCGGAAGCCCCGTTCGTGCCGCCCGCCATCGACCCGGCCCAGCAGGCCGACATGGTCGCGGCCGCGCTGGCGCGCTTCAGCGACGGCCGCCGCCTGCTGCGTTTCTACTCGCCGCTCTCCGGCAACAAGACGCTGCTGATCGAATCGCTGAGCGGCACCGCCGGGATCTCCGAACACTTCGGCTTCAACCTCAGCCTGATCTCCGAGAACGCCGAGATCGACCTGAAGGACATGATGGGCAAGAACGTCAGCGTCAGCGTCCAGCTGGCCGACGGCAGCGAGCACTTCATCAACGGCTACGTGCACTCGTTCGGCTTCAGCCACTCGGACGGCGGCTTCGCGTTCTACCACGCCCAGATCGTGCCGTGGCTCAGCTACCTGAAGCGGCGCGTCAATTCGCGCATCTTCCAGGACCAGACCGTGCTCGAAGTGCTCGATACGGTGTTCAAGACCGATTACAACGGCCTGGCCAACTACGAGCTGCGCACCGGCCAGACTTACAAGCCGGAGAACTTCATCGTCCAGTACGACGAGACGGACGAGCACTTCGTCTGCCGTCTGATGGAACGCTACGGCCTGTTCTACTATTTCGAGCACAAACCGAACGGCCACGTGATGGTGATCAGCGACGACTCGCGCTCGGCCACGTTCTGCCCGCCGCAGGAAGACCATGCCGAGGTCGAGTTCAACGGCGGCAACCGCTGGCACGACCAGGACAGCATCACGGCCCTGGCGGCCGAACGCAAGCTGCAGTCGACCAAGGTCGCATTGAACACGTTCGACTTCAAGTCGCCCAACACGCTGCAGTACGTGGAGGTGCCGACCGTCACGCAGCAGGGCGACATGCCGACGATGGAGATCTACGACGGCAACCCGGCCTTCTCGTACAAGGACAAGGAGCACGGCCAGCGCGAAGCGCGCCAGCGGCTCGAGGTACTGGAATGGCAGGCCAAGGTGTTCTCCGGCGCCTCCGACTGCCGCGGCCTCGTGCCGGGCCACACCTTCAAGCTGACCGGCCATCACTGGTTCGATCCGACCGGCGAGGGCGACAACGACTTCCTGGTGCTGTCGGTGCAGTACACCGCGCGCAACAACTACTTCGAGCGCGGCCAGGGCGACGTCTACCAGAACACCTTCACGGCCATCCGCCGCAAGATCCCGTTCCGGCCGCGCCGCGTGCACGCGATGCCGCGCATGCCCGGCCCGCAGACGGCCACCGTGGTGGGGCCGAAGGGCACCGAAATCCATACCGACAAGTTCGGCCGCATCAAGGTGCAGTTCCACTGGGACCGCTACGGCCGCCGCGACGAGCGCAGCTCGTGCTGGATTCGCGTGTCGCAGCCGTGGGCGGGGCAGGGCTGGGGCACGATCTCGATTCCCCGCATCGGCCAGGAAGTGATCATCGACTACCTGGAAGGCGATCCGGACCGCCCGGTTTGCACGGGCCGCCTGTTCAATGCCGACCAGCCGGCGCCGTACGGCCTGCCGGACGGCGCCCACATGATGGGCTTCAAGAGCCGTTCCACACCGGGTGGTGGCGGCTTCTGCGAGATGGTCATCCATGACCAGAAGGGCAAGGAGCTGATCAATATCCACTCGCAGAAGGATATGGTCACGACCGTCCAGAACACCCAGGCGACGGTGGTCAACGGCCCGCACCAGACCAATACCGTCAGCAGCGGCTTCCAGACCAACACGGTCAAGCAGTACATCGTGACGACGGCGCAGACGGGCCACATCCACGAGACGGCCAAGACCAATATCGAGATGACGGCGCAGGACGCGCACATCCACCAGACCGCGAAGACCAATATCGAGCTGACGGCCCAGGACGACTACATCCACCAGACCGCCAAGACCAATATCGAGCTGGTGGCGCAGAACGCCCACCTGCACCAGACCGCCAAGCAGAACATCGAGCTGACGTCGCAGACGGAGCACATCCACCTGAAGGCCAACACGGACATCACGCTGGAAGTGGGCGGCAGCAAGATCGTGCTGCAGCAGGACGGCACCATCCTGATCCAGGGCGTGAACGTTACCGTGATCGGCAGCAGCCGGATCGACTTGAACAAATGAGCGGAACCGTAGCAAGCGAGAATCTTATGCCAGAAACCCAGCTGTACCACGCCAACCACGCCACCTTCGAGTTGCCCGCGCAACTGAAGGACAAGACGATGCACATGTTCACCTTGCGCGACGACGGTCCCAGCGAATTCAACGTCGTCATCTCGCACGCGGACGTGAAGCCGGAAGAACGGCTGGAGGAATTCGGCGACCGCCTGGCCATGGAGCTGACGCGCGCGCTGCCGCGCTTCCAGCTCAAGGCCATGACGGAGCGCCAGGTCGATGGCACCCCGGCGCTGGAGCTGGTCTACAGCTGGCGCAACGAAGCGGGCACCATGCACCAGCGCCAGGTCATCACGCTGGTGGCCGGCGCCAAGCCGGGCACGCGCGAGGCGCTGCTGATCGCGGCCACCTGCCTGTCCGCCTTCAGCGACGAATGGAACGCCGCGTTCGAGGCCATCGTGGACAGCTTCAAGCTGCGCCGTCCGCTGGCGTCGGCGCCGGCAGCGCCGGTCGCCGTGTCGGCGGCGCCGACCCTGCCGACGGTCTTCGCGCTGTCCGAACCGCGCAAGACCTTGCACGTGTTCGCCAACAAGGAGGAAGCCGCGGCGAAGCTGGGCGCGCGCGACCTGGAGCAGGACCGCTGGGAATTCTATGACGCGCATGGCACGCGCCTGCTGGCCAGCGTCACCAAGGGCGGCGGCGGCCTGTCGCTGCTGCGGCCGAGCGGGAACCTGACCCTGGCGCGCACGGCCGAATCGCAGGGGCCGACGCTGGGCGAGCGGCTGCACCTGGCGCAGTACATCCAGGCCAGCTCGTCGAGCGTGCCGTTCTACAGCCTGACGGAAGTGCGCGCGCACCTGGATCAGGTCGCGCAGGGCTGACATGCCGGCAGCGGCACGACTGACCGACCCCATCGGGCACAGCCCGACGATGAGCTGGCTCCTGAAGGGGCTGCTCATCGGCGCGGCCATTGCCGTGGCAGGCGTGGCGATCGTGGGTACCGGCGGACTTGCCGCCGTGGCCGTCGTCGGCGCCGGTGCGGCCATGGGCGCCGGCCTGGGCGAGGCGATGAGCACGATGAGCTTTGCCGGCAAGGAGGTCACCGGCGCCATCGCGGCCACCGGCTCGCCCAACGTCTTCGTCAACACGCTGGCGGCGGCGCGCGCCCATGTGGACATGGTGGCGTGCTCCAAGCACCCGGGACCGATCCCGATCGCCACCGGCAGCGGCCAGGTCTTCATCAACGGCATGCCGGCCGCGCGGGTGGACGACAAGACGGGCTGCAGCGCCGTGATCACCAAGGGTTCGGCCAACGTCTACATCGGCGGCGGCACCGTGCAGACCGATACCATCAATCCGGAGGACCTGGTGCCGGGCTGGGTGCATGGCGCGCTGCTGGTGGTGGGCGTGGGCTCGGCCATTATCCTGGCCGGGCCGGTGATTGCCGTGGGCGGATTGGTGGGGGCGTTCGCCGGCGGCTATGGCGGCAGCTGGGTGGGTGGGAAGGTCTTTGGCGAAGGGTCGGATGGGCAGAAGTGGTCGGCGATTGCGGGTAGTTTTCTGGGCGGTTTCCTCGGAGCGAAAGGCGCACCCAAGGCTTGGGAGTTCGCGCGGGGTGGCGCGCCGAAGGCGGGTGTACCTCCAGCCAGTGTCGACAAACCCGCGTTACCGCCACCGCCAAAGGCTGCGGATCCTGTCGTCCCCGCGCCTGGCGAGCCTGCCACGGTGTTCCGCGTGCAAGGCGGCACGCCGCCGCGTGCCAGCCGCAACATCATCTCGATCGACGCGGACGGCAACCCGACGATCCAAAGCACGACGCTGAACATCAGCATCGGCGATCCGGTCCACGCGGAATATTTCCAGACCTTGCGACCCGGCAGCAAGATCGTGTCGTTTAAAATCCCCGCTTGGCTGGACAGTTTTATCCAGGAGACGGCAATTCCACAATCGGGTTATCGCAGCAATCCGGCAAATCAGGGAGGCTTGGCGCCGAAAATCGTGGACCCGACCACGCCGGGACGCTCCTATGAACTGCCGTCCGTGTGGGCCAAGTGGCTGGAAGAAAATGCCATCCCGGGATCAGGAAAAGTGAAATGACGAATCTAGAAGAAACATTGGGACCGGCGACGCCGGAAATGCTCGAGCCGGACAACGTGCTGGCGGTCATACGTTACAGGGGCGAAATCCAATATCGGCTGTCCGACCGCGAGAACTGGATCCTGGACTGGAACAAGCGGCGCGAGGAGTTCGTGGCGGCCGGCCACGCGATGCCTGAGCTGCGCGCGATGGCCCAGCAACGTGCCGGCATCGCCATCCTCGATCAGGATACCGTCGAATTATTCCTGGATGCCCCGGGCGTGCACCGGATCGATCCAGGCTTCCTGCGCAATTCGCTGCTCGAGCGTTTCGACAGCGCCCAGTCCTGGTGGGATGTCGAGTTCCTGTTCCCGATCGCGTTTGTCGACTTCGACAATCGGCGGTTTGCCGGCTTCTATCAGGACGGGCCCCGCCTGGAGCGCTACGTCCCCGACGATTGGGAGGGCGAGTTTGCCGATTTCGCCAATACTTATCCTGAGGAGCTGTACCCGAGCGCCGCGAAGTTCTGGATTGTCGACGGCCGCGATTTGCTGCGAGAGCTGATCGAACGGGGGCGGGACAGCTGATGCAGACGTTTGGAGGAGACGCGCCGAGAGCCTCGCAACAATAAGCTGCCGAGATAAAGACTACGAGGCCCATTCTTCAATTTTGATAGGCCGCGATGCGTAATGAAGCACCCCGTCTACTTTTGCAAAAGCTGGTTTCGAGCGAAAAGGAAGCCGACCGAGTCATGGTCCGAGGAGCAGGCGCGTGCGGCTCATTCGAAGAAGCAACCTTATGGCGTCGTAATCGGCAGCCCAGAGCGGCCCCGTTGCTTTCTCGAAGTGGCGGCGAGTGCAGTGGTGGTCGGTTTTCTCGACAACTTGCGGCGTGAATATCTGACCTATGTTTTCAAAGAGTCGGAGCGAGGTGGGCTTTTTCTTTCCATGGCGACCCATCGCGAGTTCGACGGCGATACCGATAAAGTCAAGGGTGGAGCGAACTATATTTTCAAGACTGATGGGATCGTGCATATCCGGCACGAACTGTTCCATCCTCATCGAGTGGAAGCCGCCACGTCATCCTTTGACCCCGCGCAGCATTACGCCAACAGGCCTGAATTCGGCGAATACGAAGACTTCACACGTGTGGAACGGACCGGTGCCAGCAGCCCCGCTGACGGGTTGAAGCCGTACGGGGGGCAGCATGAGCGAGGTGCCGGACGAGTTGGTGAACCAGCTCATCTTTGGGAATGGCGGTCGCGTCAGCGACTATTTCATAGAACGGACACCCGTCTTCGAAATGCTCTGTTATCGCAATGCGGAGGGCAGGGAATTCGACCTGCCGATCAGCGACGACGCATTGGCCGCGGCGGTCATCGCACGGCTGAAGGCGCTCGGTGTCCGGATTGTCGAGATCGGGTCGGCCAAGGCGATGCCGACGAAGGCGGGCCATAGCTGATGGGCCTGGCCAAGCGTGCCGCGCCAGGCTCGCCGCGTACTGGCTGAAGCAAACTTAGCGCTTAACGAAAAACGTTGTCGGCGATACAATGAGCTCGCTTGCATCCTGCCGCCGACCTCGTCCGGCGCCGGCGGTGCGAAAGCCAATTCCGATAGCACCGTGAGGACGTATCGATGCCTGCCGCAGCGCGACTGACCGACCCCATCGGGCACAGCCCGACGATGAGCTGGCTCCTGAAGGGGCTGCTCATCGGCGCCGCCATCGCGGTGGCTGGCGTGGCGATCGTGGGCACGGGCGGACTTGCCGCCGTGGCCGTCGTCGGGGCGGGTGCGGCCATGGGGGCCGGGCTGGGCGAGGCGATGAGCACGATGAGCTTCGCGGCCAAGGAGGTCACGGGCGCCATCGCGATGGCCGGTTCGGCCAATGTGTTCGTCAACAACCTACCGGCGGCCCGGGCCCATGCGGACATGGTGGCGTGCACCAAGCACCCGGGACCGATCCCGATCGCCACCGGCAGCGGCCAGGTCTTCATCAACGGCATGCCGGCGGCGCGGGTGGACGACAAGACCGGCTGCAGCGCCGTCATCACGAAGGGCTCCGGTAACGTCTACATCGGCGGCGGGACCGTGCAGACCGACGACATCCATCCGGAGGACCTGGTGCCCGGCTGGGTGCACGCTTCGCTGCTGGTGGTGGGCGTGGGATCGGCGATCATCCTGGCCGGCCCCGTGATCGCTGTTGGCGGCCTGATCGGCGCGTATGCGGGCGGCTACGGCGGTGCCTGGGCAGGCGGCAAGATATTCGGCGAGGGATCGGACGGGCAGAAGTGGTCGGCCATTGCCGGCGGCTTCCTGGGCGGCTATCTGGGTGCCAAGGCGGCGCCGGGGGCGTGGAATTTTGCCCAACGAATCCAGGTTACAGTAGAGCCAGGAACACTGGGCATGAATGGCGGTAATGTAAAATTCTCCCTGAAGCCGGAGACCCCAAACGAGGTTCTCGCTGCGGAAGTGCCACGGCAGAGCAGCAGGCCGGAATGGTTGCGGCGTCTTGATGAGGGTAACGATTTCAACGCAGAGCGCGCGCCCGAATACCCTTACAACGAGCTTTACATAGATAGTCCGAAGGGGAGCGGGTATACTAGGCTTGATTCCTATAATCCGATTGCGGGGGAAATAGTTTCTCGAAAATATACTCAGCTTTCCGAGATCCAGGAAAAAACTGCAATCGGTTATATTAATGAAATTGGGGCTAAATATCCGGTCGATGCGACAATTGCAAAGGTGCCGTCAAGTGGGGAGTTGGCGGGGGAGAAACTGGCAGGTCAGCACTATTTGGAAGTTCCGGTTCAGGTTCGACCGATTCCTCAGGCTGTGCTCGATGCTGCGGAGCGCGCGGGCGTCGTGATCCGCGACGTTAATGGCAAGATATACTAATGAGACAAGACATCTATTATTGCAAAAGCTGGTTTCGTGCAAAGAAAAAGCCCACTGAAGTATGGTCGGTCGAACAAGCCCAAGCCGCGCATGCGAACAGAGAGCAATATACAGCACTAGTCGGCAGCATCGAGCGACCATACTGCTTCATCGAGGTAGCGGATACTGCGGTCGTCGTCGGCTTCCTTGACGACGCCCTGCGTGAATCCTTGACTTATGTTTTTAAAGAAGTCGAGCAGGGTAGGTTGTTTCTTTCCATGGCCACTCACCGCGAGTTCGAAGCCGAGACTGATAAGGTCAGCGGCGGCGCAAACTATGTCTTCAAGACGGATGGCGTCGTCCACATCAGACACGAATTCTTCAACCCTCACCGGGTGGAAACTGCAACGTCACCCTTCGACCCTGCCCCGAACTATTCTCCGAGACCTGAGTTCGGCGAGTACAACGATCTGATACGCGTTGAGAGGACGTGATGAGGCCTGTGATCAAGGGATAAGCCAGGTTACAAGCTGAGTTATCAAAAATCATGCGTAAGACGCTTCGGTGGTACACAGGTATACCTGAGTCAGTCGGTCAGTTTAAGTGCAAGCAAACCTAAGCACTTTCGGTAGATACGTGAAAATTCACTCTGCTAAACTCTCGGGCGAGCAGATTTGGCTCAGCGACGTAGAGGTCAACCAACTCGGACCTGGCCTGATCCTGGAAGAATGCGAGATCTTCTCCGATTGCCAGGAGAACGCCCTTGTCATGAGCGGAGTCCGCATGCACGGCGGTCGCTTCGTGCAGCAGGAACGCGACCTGGTGGACTGCCAGTTCGACCGTGTACACTTTGACGGCGTCAAGTTCGTGGGAAGGTTCATCGGCTGTGACTTCGGCAACTGGGATTCGACGGACAAGGGATTGATCGCACGTTGCGACTTCACGGAGGCGGTGCTCGACGATTGCCGGTTCCTCAATTGCGACATCGAAACGATCACGTTACCGAAGTGGCCCTGTTTTGCGATCGTCAACCCTGCCGAGGCCCGGGACTTTGTGATGGGCAATGCATGGCCTGCTAAAACGCGGATCACGCTCGACGTCTATACGGATGTGGATCCCGAGTGTGCCGCATCGCTTGGCGATGCGTCCCGTATGGCCAAGCGGGATGGCATTGCGATCGAGGACCTGCGTGAGCGGCTGCTCGCCATCCCGGGAATCCGGATACGCGACTAATTTACCTGTCGCGCCGCACTGATGAAAATACACGACACGGTAGTGACGGGCCAGCAACTAACGCTCAGTAACCTCGACGTGAATATCCTTGGCCCAGGCGCCACGCTGGAACGTTGCGACGTGTACTCCGATTGCGCCAGCGCCGCGCTGGTGATGGCGGGATTGGATATGAGGGAGGGCGGTTTTACCCAGCAGCACCGCGCACTGATCGAGGCGCGCTTCAAGAAAGCGCATTTCTCAGGGGTTACTTTCAGAGGCAGTTTCACCGACTGCGATTTCGGTGACTGGGATGCCCCAGTACGGCCACACGTGGCGAATTGCGATTTTTCGGAAGCCAAACTGGACGGCTGCCGCTTCCTGCATTGCGATATCGATACAATCAAGTTCCCAAAATGGCCGGGCTTCACGTTGACCCATCCTATCTTGGCGCGCGATTTCGTTCTGAGCCGCAAATGGCCCGTAAAGGTTGGCGTCATCCTCGACATCTATACGGACAACGACTCCGAATGCGTCGCCATCGCCGGTGACGCGGCGCGGCTGGCACGCAAGGCCGGTATCACGCTGGACGAGCTCCGTGACCTGCTCCAGCCCATCCCGAGCATGCTGATTCTCGACTGAAGCGACACGATGCCATCGCCACCCGACCAGCGCTGCGCAAGTACGGCATGGAACGTGCAGGGCTTGGACGGCGAGCCGCTGGTGTCGTGCGCCGATGCCGCAGTGCCGCCCGGTTGGCAGCCCCTGCCCAGCGGACTGCCACGGGCGTGGCTCGACCTCGTCAACGAGACCCCGCGGATTCTGGCATTTCTGTCGTCGGCGGTGCATGGTGTATCTCTCGTGCCGGGAGGCGCAGCGGATTCCCTGACGTACGCCTACACCGTGAACGGCGACCCATGCTTCTACCACGGCCGTCCACCATTGGCCGGCCCACCCCCACGTTTCGCGGCGCTCTGGCCCCAGCTTCCCGAGACCCTGCGCCGGTTCTACCTGGACCTGCACGACGGCTGGACCTTCGTCCCCTCCAATTCGATGGGCCCACTGCCGGTCGCGGACTGGGCGTTCCTGTCCGACGACCGCTTCGACATCGACGCCGACACCGCGCGCCGCATGCCCGTCGATCCCGCCAGAGTGCTGGCGGTCTTCCACAACGGCGCCGGCGACTATCTCTGCCTGCACGTGGCCGAGGATGGCGTGACGCCGGCCAGCGGCATGATCTGGTGGCACGAGCAGCCGGCCGAACCCGAAGCCGTCGATTTCATGGCAACGCTGGATGCCTGGGTAGGCTTGTTCGTCGACGAAGCGGATCGGCGGCAGCCATGAGCGACACGCTGCCCGAGGCGCTGCACGAGCGCATCGTCACCGCATGCCAGGACGGCGATGCGCTCGCGGCGGCCGGCCAGCTGGAGGCGGCCAAGGGCTGCTACCTGGCGGCGCTGCAACTGCTGCCCGGCGAGCGTCGCCACTGGGAGGCCGCCACCTGGATCCATGTCGCGCTGGGCGACGCGCACCTCAAGCTGCGCGACCACGACAAGGCGCTCAAGTGCTTCCATGACGCCGTGCAGTGCCCGCATGGCGTCGGTAATCCCTACATCCACCTGCGCCTGGGGCAGCTCTGCCTGGAACGGGGCGACCTCGAGCGGGCCGCCGACGAGCTCACGCGCGCCTACATGGGCGGCGGCGTCGACATCTTCATGGAAGACGACCCCAAATATCTCGCTTTCCTGCAAACGCGCATCGCGCTGTAGTCAGTCCCAGGCCCGCGCCGCCGATCGGTACAGGGTCCACGTGACGCCCACGCCGGCCGACCAGCCGCCGTCACGGCGCAGCAGCGGGCTGTCTCGGTTGGCCGCCTGGCCGAGGTGGTCGTAGCGCACCAAGCCGAACACGCGCCAGTCCGGCGCCAGCCGGCGCGAGAGGTTCAGCCCCACGCGTGTCGCGAGCAGGCCGCCGTGGGCCCGGTAAGCCGGGCGCCAGGGTGTCGCGTATTGCGGCGCCACGTCATAAAAGTAGGCGTGCAGACGTGCATTGCCGGCGATGGCCCCCACGCTGGCCGCGGCCTGCCAGGTGCCGGCATCGCTGCCGGTCTCGTAGACGATGCGCGGCTCGAACACGAAGCCGTGGCGGCGGAAGCCGTGCCCCAGCTCGAACGGCGCACGCAGCGGCAGTTCGAGCCGCACGCGGCTGACGGCGTCCGGCGCCGCCAGCAGCACCTTCAGGCGCGGCCCGAATTCCACCAGCGAGCGCAGGTCCGGCATGCCGTCGCGCAGCGCGACGTCGCGCGAGCGCGCCGGCAGCGACGCGGCGAAGCCCACGTCGAGTTCCACGCGGTCGCTGTCGAACAGCCGGGCGTTGATGCCGGAGCGGTCGGCGCGCAGCACCTTGCCGCGGTAGATCACCAGCGGCAGCGCCAGGGCGCGAGTGGAGCGGTCGTCGGCGCCCGGGTAGGCCGGCGTCGAGGCGGCACCGGCGACGATGCCGGCTTCCCACAGCGGCAGCGCGGGCTGCGCGGCCGACACCGGTGTGGCGATCGCGGCCAGCCACGCACAGCAAGCAAGGTACAAGGCGAATGAGCGTCCCATCGGCTTGGTCTTCCAATCATGTCGAGGTGGTCATGGTAACGCGGCCGGCTGTAAAAGCGCGGCACGGCACGGCCGTTTAGCGCCGCCCGCGCTAAACTGCGCGTCCCGTGCGGGTCCGGTAACGCCGCGGGCCTGCTCCGTTCCTATAATCCGCAGCTCCACAAACCACAGGAGACAAGACATGACAGGACGAATCTATGGCTGGCTGGCGGCGACCGCGCTGCTGCTGTCGGTGGCCGGGCAGGCGCTGGCGGTGCCCACGTGCGCCAGCGCCGCGTCGGACCCGGACGGCGATGGCTGGGGCTGGGAAAACAACCAGTCCTGCAAGGTCGCGCCGGCGGCGCCGGACTGCGCGAATGCCGCGTCCGACCCCGACGGCGACGGCTGGGGTTGGGAGGGCGGCATGTCGTGCCGCGTCGTCTTCAAGGGCTTCCGCGTGGCCGGCAACGTCGTCAAGGACGCCAACGGCAACGCCTTCGTCGCGCGCGGCGTCAACAACCCGCACGCGTGGTTCGACACGCAGTCCTACAACGTGCTGGGCAACCTGGCCGCGCGCAAGACCAACCTGATACGCGTGGTATGGACGATGAACGGCAGCCCGGCGCGCCTGGACCAGATCCTGTCCGCCATCGAGTCCCACAAGATGGTGTCCATCGTCGAGCTGCACGACGGCACCGGCAGCAACGACGCGGCCAGGCTGCAGGCGATGGCCGATTACTGGGCCCGCGCGGACGTGGTGGCGGTGCTCAGGAAGCACGAGCGCAGCACCATGATCAATATCGCCAACGAGTGGGGCGATGCCGGCAAGACGCCGCTGCAATGGCGCGACGACTACAAGCGGCCGATCACGACGATCCGCAACACGGGCCTGACGACCACCCTCGTGATCGACAACCCGGATTACGGCGGCAATCCGAACGGCGGCCTGTGGTACGGCCAGGACCTGCTGGAGCACGACCCGCGCCACAACCTGCTGTTCTCGGTGCACATGTACAGCACGTTCAACAATCCGGACGACATCTACAACACGATCGTCAACTACCGCAACGGCCAGCTGCCGCTCCTGATCGGCGAGTTCGGCTACAACTACAACAACGGCGCCAACAACCTGAACTCCCGCGTGGATGCGGCCCGGCTGATGGAATGGGCCCAGCAGTTCGGCGTCGGCACCGTGGCCTGGTCGACGGCCGGCAACGACGGCCCCAACGCCTGGCTCGACCTGCTCTCCGGCTGGTCCGGCACCACGAGTTGGGGCAATCTCGTCTGGTACGGCCAGTACGGCATCGCCAACACGGCCAAGCGCGCCTCGATCTACTGACCGGCCCCGAAAAACGCCAACAGTCGCCGCTTCTACCCGCGCCCGCCGCAAAACCGGTGACTGTCACCGGTTTTTTCACTTACCTGTCAAAGTCTGCAGGCCTATTGCCAGCCTTTGATCTTATGCTAACATCCAAATACAAATGATTCTCATTACCAAAAAATTTCAATGCGTCCAAAACTTGCTCCACTCGTCCTTGCCCTGCTGAGCGCAGGCGCCATCCCCTATGCCCATGCCGACGACAGCGCCGCGGTCGAAGGGGCAATTCCCCAAATTGTCGTCAGCGCCGAGCGCAATGACAGCTTCGCCGGCGGCCAAGTGGCGCGCAAGGCGCGCCTGGGCATGCTGGGCAATATGGACGTGATGTCCACCCCGTTCAACGTCAGCAGCTACACGGCGCAGGCCATCGCCGACCAGCAGGCCGTCAGCGTGGCCGACGTGCTGGCGCGCGACCCGGCCGTGCGCGCCACGGGGCAGGGCGGCGGCATCCTCGATGCCTTCTTCATCCGCGGCTTCGCCATCGGCGAGGGCAACGTGGGCGAGATCGCGCTGGACGGCCAGTACGGCGTGGCGCCCAACTACCGCGTGTTCGCCGACTACGCCGAGCGGGTCGAGGTGATCAAGGGGCCGGCCGCGCTGTTGTACGGCATGTCGCCCAACAGCGGCATCGGCGGCGTCGTCAACATCGTGCCCAAGCGCGCCCAGACCAATGACCTGACGCGGCTGACCCTCGACTATGCGGGCGACTCGCAGCTGGGCGCCCACATCGACATCGGCCGCCGCTTCGGCGCCAAGCGCGAGTTCGGCGTGCGCGTCAACGGCCGGCGCCAGCAGGGCGACACGCAGCTCGACCAGCAGTACCGCCGCGCCGACGTGGGCGCGCTGGCGCTCGACTACCAGGGCGAGCGGCTGCGCGTGACGCTGGACGCGCTGGCGCAGACGGAGCGCTTCGATGCGCCGTCGCGCCCGTTCCTGGTCGCCGCCGGCGTGGCGGTCCCGCCCGCCCCGGATGGCAAACGCAACGTCACGCAGGAATGGGAGTGGGCCAAGATCGAGGACCGTTCGCTGCTGCTGCGCGCCGAATACGACATCACCGATGCGCTGACCGTGTTCGCCAACACGGGCGGCGCCCGCACCCACGTGGCGCGCCTGTTCGGCACGCCGACGATCCTGAACGCGGCGGGCGACACCCGCGTCACGCCCGACCAGTTCCGCCTCGACGCGGAGCGCGCCACGCTGGATGGCGGCTTGCGCGCCGCGTTCGACACGGCCGGCGTACGCCATGCCGTCACCCTGCAGGCCAGCCGCTATCGCGACCAGCTCGATCGCGCCGCCGTCGGCGGGCGGCCGGTGCTGTCGAACCTGTACATGCCGCTTGCCGGCCCGGCGCAGGACGTGCCGGCGCCGGCCCAGGTGCCGAAGGTATCGGAAACCCACCTGTCCGGCGTTGCGTTGGCCGACACCATGACGATGCTGGACGAGCGCCTGCTGGTCACGCTGGGTGTGCGCCGCCAGCGGGTCGAGGCGGACAACTTCAATGCCAGCGGCGCCACCACGGCGCAATACGACCGCCGCGCCACCACGCCGATGATCGGCGTCGCGTTCAAGCCATGGCGCCAGCTCGCGCTGTACGCCAACCGCATCGAGGGTCTCTCCAAGGGCGACACGGCACCACCGACCGCGGCCAATGCCGGCGAGATCTTCGCGCCGTACAAATCGCGCCAGAACGAGGTCGGCATGAAGTTCGAGCGCGGCACCCTGGCGGCCACGCTGAGCGCCTTCCGCATCGAGAAGCCGAGCGGCCAACTGACCGGCAATGTCTACGCCGTCGACGGCGAGCAGCGCAACCAGGGCATCGAGCTGGCCGTGTTCGGCCAGGCCATGCCGGGCCTGCGCCTGACGGGCGGCGCGACCTTCCTGGACGCCGAACTGACCCGGACCAACAGCGCCGCCACCCTGGGCAAGACGCCGGTGGGCGTGCCTTCGTCGCAGGCCAACCTGGGCGCGGAGTGGGACGCGCCGCTCGCCGGCCTGACCTTGACGGGCAGCGTGTCCTACACGGACAGGCAATACGTCAACCAGGCCAACACCGCCAGCATCCCGGCCTGGACGCGCCTCGACCTGGGCGCGCGCTACCAGACCCGGATCGCCGGGCGCGACACCACCTTGCGCGCCAGCGTGACCAACGTCGCCAACCGCGACTACTGGTCCGGCGTGGCCTCGTACGGCGCCTTCGTGCAGGGCGCCCCGCGCACCTTGCTGCTGTCGGCCACCATCGATCTCTGACCCCGAAAGGAAGCGTCATGCAAAAGCCCCTGGTAGCGCTGCTGGACCAGGCCGTGGCGGCGTTGCTGCATGCCGAGCCACGCCAGCTGGTAGCCCTGGTCGAGCAGCACGGTTCACCGCTGAACGTGGTCTGGCCCCACATCCTGCGCCAGAACGTCGACGCGCTGCGCGCCGTGCTGCGCGCGCACGACGTGCGCCACGAAATCTTCTACGGCGCCAAGGTCAACAAGTCGCAAGCGCTGGTGCGCGCGGCGGTGCAGGCCGATGCCGGCGTGGACGTCTCCAGCGTGTACGAACTGCGCGACGCGCTGCGCGCCGGCGTGGACCCGGCCCGCGTGGTCGCCACCGGCCCGGCCAAGACGCGCGTCTTCCATGCCGAGCTGCTGGCGTGCGGCGCGCTGATCTCGGTCGATTCGTGCGAGGAACTCGCCGCGCTGGAAGCGGCGCTGGCGGCACCGGCGCGTGCCCGTGCCCTTGCCCGTGTACTGCTGCGCTACCGGCCGGAGTCCAACCGCAACAGCCGCTTCGGCATGGACGCAACGGCGCTCCAGCACTGCCTGCAACGCCTGGCGGCCCTGCGCGGTGCCGTCACGTTCGAAGGCTTCCACTGCCACCTGGGCGGCTACGCCTGGGAAACGCGCGTGCAGGCCATCCGCGAGCTGGCCGCCAGCGTGGCGGCGGCGCGCGAACTGGACCTGCCGCCGCGCATGCTCGACATCGGCGGCGGCCTGCCGGTGCGCTACGTGGATGGCGACGCCTATGACGAATTCCTGCCGGCGCAGGAGCCGGCCGACTACCGTACCGGCCGCGTGCCGACGTCGTACTACCCGTACGGTGGCCGCATCGACGCGGCCACCTGGCTCCACAACGTGCTGGCGGCGCCGATCGGCGACGGCCGGACGGTGGCGCAGTACCTGAACGGAGAGCGGCTGGCGCTGGCGCTGGAACCGGGCCGCAGCCTGGTGGACCAGGCCGCCGTGACGGCGTTCCGCGTCACGCAGGTGAAGGCGCTGGCCGACGGCAAGCACGTCGTCTTCGTCGAAGGCAGCGGCTTCAGCGCCTGCGAGACCTGGTTCGGTTCCGAGTTCCTGGTCGATCCGGTCCTGCTGCCGGCCGATCCGGAGCGTGCGGCGGACGGCGCTCCTTGTGCCGCGCAGTTTGCAGCCTACATCGCCGGCCACAGCTGCCTGGACGACGACGTCATCACCAACCGCATCCTCGACTTCGACCGGCGCCCCGCGCCCGGCGACCTGCTGGTGTACGCCAACACGGCCGGCTACCAGATGGACCTGCTCGAAAACGAATTCCACCGCCATCCGATGCCGCGCCGGATCGTGGTGCATGTCAACGCGCGCGGCGCCATGGAGTTTTCACCCGACTAGAAAGGATCGCCGCAATGATCTTGAGCAAAGTGACCGACCTGATCGGCAATACCCCGATCCTGTGTCTCCCCGTCCCAGCGAAACATGCCAGGCTTCTTCTTAAAATCGAAAAGAACAACCCAGGCGGCAGCATCAAGGACCGGATGGCGCGCAACATGGTCATCGCCGCGCTCAAGTCGGGCCGCCTGAAGCCGGGCGGCGTGATCGTCGAGTCCTCGTCCGGCAACACGGCCATCGGGCTGGCCATCACCGCCATCGAATTCGGCCTGCGCTTCATCGCGGTGGTGGACCACCACGCGGCGCAGGACAAGATCGCCGTGCTGCGCGCCCTGGGCGCCGAGGTGCGCTACGTGGAGGGCACGTTCCGCGAGGACGAGGTGGCGGTGGTGGAACGCCAGCGCCTGGCCGCCGAACTGGCCGGCAAGATCCCGGGCGCGATCTTCATGAACCAGTCGGACAATATCGCCAACGCGGGCGGCTACTTCGACTTCGTGCGTGAGGTGATCGACCAGGTGGGCGGCCAGATCGACGCCTATGTCGGCTGCGTCGGCACCGGCGGCTCGATGACGGGCATCGCGCGCGGCCTGAAACTGCACAACCCCAAGGCCACCGTGCTGGCCGTCGAACCGGACGGCTCGATCGTGTTCGGCCAGCCCGGCCATCCCTATTACCAGTCCGGCACCGGCACCCCGGCCGGCGACACGGTCGGCCTGGTGCTGGACTACAGCTGCATCGACCTGGGCGTGCAGGTGACGGACGCGCAGGCGTTCGAGACGGCGCGCTACGTGGCGCGCCACACCGGCCTGCTGGTCGGCGGCTCCACCGGCGGCGTGATCTACAAGGCGCTGGAATACATCCACCGCGGCGTCATCGGCGGCAACGTGATCGCGGCGGTGGCCGACGGCGGCGAAAAATACCTGCACACGGTGTTCTCGGAAAGCTGGCTGGCCGAACGGGGCCTGCTCGATCCGTCCATCGGCGTCCAGCTCGATATCTGGCTGGGCCAGGAACAGGCGGCGGAGCCGGCGATGCCGCGGCTGAGCGTGGTATGAGCATGGGGGACCTGAACGTCTTGATTTGCGGCGGCGGCCGCACGGGCCACCTGAACGCCGTGCTGTACAAACAGCAGCCGGGCGTGCGCGTGGCCATGCTGACCAGCCGCGCCGACGTGGTGGAGCGGCTGGGCAGTCCGGACGCCGCGCTGGTCGCGCTGCTGCCGGACGGCGGCCAGCTGAGCGGCACGCCCGACCTGGTGACGAACCAGCCGGCGCAGGCCGCACGCGACGCCGACGTCGTCATCGTCACCGTGCCGGCGCACGCGCGCCCGGCGCTGCTGCGCGAGCTGGCACCGCACCTGCCGGCCGACAAGCCGGTGTACGTGGGCGCCATTCCCGGCTTCTGCGGTTTCGACTGGCTGGCCGAACAGGCGCTGGCGCAGCGGCCCAACGCCGTCATCTGGGGCATGAAGGACGTGCCGCATACTGCTTTCGACCTGGCGCCTGGCGTGTCGGTGCGGATGGGCGGCGCCAAGAGCACACTGTACGTGGGCGCGCACCAGCGCGAAAGCGACGAGGCACGGCAGGCGCTGCTGGGCCACCTGCGGCGGCTGTACACGGCGCCGGTCGAGCTGCTGGCGCACTACCTGGAGATCACGCTGACACCGGGCAATCCGATCATGCATCCTTCCGTCGTGTACGGCTTGATCGGGCCGTACGGCCAGTGGCACGAGCGGCCGTTCGAGAAGCCGCTGTGCTGGTGGACCGATTGCGCCGAGCTGTCCGCCTATTTCCTCGAGCGCAGCGACGAGGAAAGCCAGGCGCTGTGCCGCGCCGTCGAGCGGCGCCTGGGCGTCGACCTGGGCTCCGTGCTGCCGCTGAAGCAGGAGATCGTCGATGCCTACGGCGACCAGATCGCCGACAGCGGCACGATGCTCTCCGTACTGCGCACCAACCGTGCCTACGACGCCATTGTCGCGCCGCTGGTGCGCGAAGCGGACGGCTATCGCATCGACCGCAGCAGCCGTGCCTTCCACGAAGACGTGGCGTACGGCCTGGCGCTGCTGGTCGAGATGGGACGGCGCCTGCAGGTGCCGCTGCCGCACATCGAGGAAATCTTCCGCTGGAACGTCGAGTACATGGGTGGCCTGCGCGATTGCGCGCTGGACTACTTCCCCGCCACCTGGCCTGCCTGAGCTGACACTATGAACATCATGAACCAATCTTCGCTGCTGTCGCAGCCGGAATCCGAGAACGACGTGGCGCTGGCCGGCGCCCGCCGCAACGCCCTGCGGCGCCTGGTGCGCTGCCTGTTCGCCGAACACATCATCGACCCCGCACGACTGGTCACGGCGCCGGGCGAGCGCGGCGCATGGCTGCCGCTGTGGCCGCGCCAGGCGCTGCTGCACTTCGACGACCTGTGGGTCGCGCCGGCCAACACCTTCGTCAACCGCGGCGCCATCACGCTGGTGCAGCCGGACGCCAGCCGCACCGTCATCGATGAACCCGGCCAGCTGATCGACCTGCTGCGCGAGCATTTCGACTTCGCGCCCACCGACGCGGGTGTGGCACGCCTGCACGCCGACGTGGACAACAGCGTCGCCAACGATGCGCTGGCGCGCGTGCACCGGCAGGCCTGGAACGCGCAACTGGCCGAGGCGATCGAAGCCGAGGGTGCGACCGGCCTGTTCGACCACCAGCGCCGCCAGCCCAGCGTACGCGATGCGGCCGTGCTGCTGGACCAGTGGGGCGCGCTGGAAGGACACCCGTTCTATCCGACCTGGAAGTGCAAGCCGGACCTGAGTCCGGCGCAGGTGGCGCAGCTTTCGCCGGAATTCCGTGCCGAGGTCGCCGTGCGTATCGGCGCCCTGCGCGGCGACATGGCATATCTCGAACGCATGCCGCACGTGGCCAGCTACCACGACTGGTTCGCCAGCCATTTCCCGGCCCTGTGGCAAGAATGGTCGGCTGGCCTGCGCGCGCAGGGCCTCGATCCCGCCGGCTGGCTGCCGCTGCCGATCCACGCGTGGCAGCTGGAGCATTTCGTGCGCCAGGAGTATGCCGCCGAGATCGCGGAAGGCATCCTGCTGCTGGACGGCCCGGACGTGATGACGTGGCCGACCATGTCGTTCCGCACGATGATGCCGCTGACGCCGGCCGACGCGCCCTTCATCAAGCTGCCGCTGGCGCTGTGGCTGACCAGCGAGCAGCGCAGCCTGCAGGCCAAGTCGATCCACATGGGCCCGCGCATCAGCGCCGTGATCGAGCGCATCCTGGCCGACGAGGGGGGCTTCGACGGCAAGCTGGCCATCTTCACCGAGGAAGTGGCGCTGCACTACCGCCACGCGGTGAAGCAGGAGGACCGGCCAGGCCGGCACCTCTCGGTGGCCTACCGCAGCAGCCGCGCCGCGTTCGAGCGCGACGACGGCCTGCTGCCCGTCACCGTGGCGGCGCTGCTGACCGAGGCGCCGGACGGCCGGCCGCTGGTCTCGGAACTGGTCGGGGCAGGGGACGTGGCAGCCTGGTTCCGCCAGTACGCGCGCGTGGTCACCCGCCCGGTGGTGGCGATCTACCTGTTGTACGGCATCGCGCTGGAGGCGCACCAGCAGAATACCTCCGTGCTGTTCGGCGCGGACGGGTTGGCGGCCAGCATCCTGATCCGCGACTTCGGCGACGGCCGCACCTACGCGCCGCTGCTGGCGGCGCGCGGGCACCAGTTGCAGCCCTACGTCCACCCCGGCATCCTGCCGACGGTGTTCGACGGCGACATCACGCCGGTGCGCGCCTTCGTCATCGACGCCTGCTTCGTGTGCCACCTGCACGAGCTGGCGCTGCTGCTGACGCGCGCCCATGGCCTGGCCGACGACCGCTTGTGGCGCATCCTGGGCGAGGAGACGGCGGCGGCCTTCGACGCCGTCGCGGACCGGGTCGAGCCGGCGTTCTGGCAAGCCGAGCGCGCCGCCTTCCTGCAGCAACCGTGGCCCACCCGGTCGGTGCTGCGCATGCACCTGCAGCAGTACGCCGACTACCGCCTGACGCACGAATTACCCAATCCGCTGCGAACTTCCCTGGCCCCGGCCGGCGGCCCGGCATGACGGGGCCGGCGGCGCCGCCGGGGCGCCTGGTGCACCTGTTGTTCGTGCTGCAGCTGGTGTCGATGGGGGCGATGGAGATGAGCGGGCCGTTCTGGCCCGTGCACCTGCGCGCGCTGACCGGCTCCGACGCGCTGTTCGGCTTTGCCGGCGTGGCCGTCTACGTCGGACCGATGCTGGGCATCGTGCTGACCAGCGCGTTCTGGGGCCGCGTCGGCGACCGTCATGGCCACCAGCTGATGATGATCCGGGCGCTGCTTGGCCTGGCGCTGACGCAGCTGGCCCTGGCGCACGCGGCCGATGTCTGGACCATCCTGGCGCTGCGCTTCGTGCAGGGCGCCTGCGCCGGCTATATCGCGCCGGCCCAGGCCTATGGCGTCGGCATCACGGCGCCGGAGCGGCGCGCGCGCCTGTTCGCCTACCTGCAGGTTGCGACCAACGTGGGCTCGCTCGCCGGCGCCGTGGCGGGCGGCGCGATCCTGGACAACGCCAGCTTCTACTGGATCAACGTCTCGGCGGCGCTGCTGTGCGGCCTGTGCGCGGCCGCCGTGGCACTGTGGCTGCCGCGCCAGCCGGAGGTTGCCGCCGGCACGGCGCCGCGCCCGGTGGCCGCGCCGGTGGCGACGCCGGTTCCGCCAGCCTCCGTGCTGCCAGGGCTGTTGCTGGTACTGGGCCTGCTGCTGGTCAGCCGCACGATCACGCAGACGCCGTTCGCGCTGTACGTGCACGAGACCTTCGGCGTGGACAACTGGCTGACGGGCCTGTGCTATGGCCTGCAGGCGCTGGGCTTCGTGCTGTCGGCGGCGCTGTGGGCGCGCCACTTCGAACGGCGCGGCCAGGCCGACGTGCTGCGGCGGATGACGTGGGTGGCCGCCGGCTGCGTCGCGCTGACGGCCGCCGCCGCCGGCACGCATTCGTTCGCGCTGTTCGCCGCGCTGCACCTGGCTTGGGGCGTGCTGCTGGGGGCGACCACGCCGGTGCTGATGGCATTGATCTCGAAGGCGGCCGGCACGCTGCGCCAGGGCCATGTGCTGGGCATCGCGCAGAGCGTCTCGCAATTCTCGTCGATCGCCGGCATCGCACTGGGCGGCCTGTTGATGCAGCGCGTGGGCCTGCAGTACACCTACGGCTGGGTGGCGCTGGCGTATGGGCTGGCCGTCCTCGCCATGCTTGCGATCCGCCGCGCCAGCGCGCGGCAGCCGCTGGGAGGAAATGCACATGTCCGATGAACTGTCGTATTGCGTCGCGATCAAGCCGCTCCAGTTCTTCCGCTCGTCCGAACACGTCAACGTGGCCGACGTGCACAAGCTGGCGGCAACCATTGCCGACACGGGCGTGTGGACCACGCCGATTCCGGTGGACAGGGAAACCGGCATCATCATGGACGGCAACCACCGTGCCCGCGCGGCGGCGCTGCTGCGGCTGCGCTATGTCCCCTGCGTGCTGCTGAGCTATGACGACGCCCGCGTCAGCGTCACGCACTGGCGCACGGGCGAGCCGTTCCGCGTCGACCGCATCTATGAGCCGATCCTCGGCGCCGGCCAGGTGCTGCCCTACAAGACGACGCGGCACCGCTTCGCCCCGGCGCTGCCGCGCACGGCCATCGAGCTGGCGGTGCTGCGCTAGCGCCATCACGGCACAGCCCGTGTCCCGCCGCGGGGTCAGTCACCAAAACGGGACACGGGCACAACAGCACTCCGCGCAATGCCGCGCCCGTGTCCACCATCTGGTCACACCCGATAGGGACAGTGGCACAGCCACGGCGCGTCGCGATCGACGGCCGAGTTCGTGTCGCACACCCGGGTCAGGACAAAACCTGACACGGACTCGGCATTACCAGCGGCGGTTGTGGCTGAGCCGTGTCTTTGTCGGGGTGCGACCCCGGAGCAGCACACGGGCTCGGCTTCAGCGGCACGCCAGTCTGGATGGGCCCGGTTCAACCTAGCACATCGTGTTTAGCCATTTTTGATGCAGCTCAAACCTGTGAGCGAGAAGACTCGCTAAGCTTTGCGATAGGACAGCAAACAGCGAGGACCCCACGATGACTTGCCTCCGGTCGCGCCTGGCGTGGCTGCTCATGGGATCAGCCGGCGCCGCGCTGGCGGCCGCGTCACATGCGGAGCAGGGCGGCTGGGACCGGCCGTTCGCGGCGCTTGCCATCGCCCCGTTCGCCGCCGCGGCGCTGGGGTGGCTGGCTTGGCGCCGCGCCGCCGCGCCGCTGCGGCGGCGCGTGGCCAAGGCGGAGCGGGAGGCGGCGCGCCTGCGTCTCGCGGCAAGCGTGTTCGACGCCAGCGCGGAGGGCATCCTGCTGGTGTCGCCAACAGGACAGATTCTCGCGCTGAACGAGGCGTTCGGGCGCATGACGGGCTACCGCCGCGAAGAACTGATCGGCCGCAATCCACGCATGCTGCAGTCGGGCCGGCACGACGTGGCCTTTTACGCCGCGATGTGGGCGTCCCTGCGCACCGAAGGGCAGTGGCGCGGCCAGCTGTGGGACCGGCGCCGCGATGGCAGCCTGTTCGCGGCGCTCGTCACGATCAGCGCGGTGCACGGCGCCGATGGCGCGCTGTCGCACTACGTTGCCCTCTTTTCCGATATCACGGAAATGCGGCGGCGCCAGGACGAGGTGGAGCGGCTGGCGTTCCTCGACCCGCTGACCGGCCTGGCCAACCGCCGCCTGCTGGCCGAGCGCCTGAGCGTGGCCATCCGCGATGCCGCTGCGACGGGGCGGTGCGCCGCGGTCTGCATGGTCGACCTGGATGGCTTCAAGGCCGTCAATGATGCGCATGGCCATGCCGCCGGGGACGCCGTGCTGGTGGCAAGCGCGCAGCGCCTGCAAGGCGCCGTGCGCAGCCGCGATACGGTCGTGCGCACCGGCGGCGACGAATTCGTCATCGTGCTGACGGCGCTGGTGGACGAGGCCGAGGCGCTGGAAGTGGCGCAGCGCGTGCGCGCCGCGCTGACCGAACCGGTGGCGCTGCTGTCCGGCTGCGTTACCGTCGGGGCCTCGCTCGGCCTGGCCTGCTACCCGCGCGACGGCGCCGACGTCGAGCGCCTGCTGCGCTTGAGCGATGACGCCATGTATCGCGCCAAGGGGCAAGACCGGGACCGCGACCGTATCGTCATGGCGCCGGCGCCGCCGTAGGCCGGCCACGGCCGCCGTCAGCGCGCCAGCAGCACGCAAGTGGCGGCATTGTCCAGTAATGCGGGCGTGGTGTCGCCGCCACCAGTTCACGGAAGCGGTTGCGGCCGTAGGCCCCGGCCACCACGAGGTCGGCGCCGCCCGCGCGGGCCGCCTGCGGCAGGGCCGCGGCGGTATTGCCGTTTGCGCTGCCGACCTCGACCTCGGCCTGCACGCCATGGCGGCCCAGCCAGGCCGCCAGGTCGGTGCCCGGCTGCCCGCTGTAACGCTGAAATGGCGCAGTGCCGCGGCGGCCGCGGCCGCGCGCTCCGGTTCCGGCAGGGCCGTCGCGGCGCAACCGATCAGGTGCGCGCCGCCATGCCCTCGTCGCGGGCCAGGTGGCGCAGAATGGTTTTGTACATCGGGGCATCCGTCTCGCAGGGACGATGTCACCGTAGTCCCGGCGGCCGGCCGGTCACGGGCGCCATTTGACCCTGATCAAAATCGCAGCGACGATCGGCCGCGCCGGTGCCCTGAGGCCGGGTAACGGAATCCCTACAGGGAAATCAGGGTTACACCGACAAGCGCTGTCCGGGATGCGCGCTAGCCGCGCCGCCCACGTGCAACGATACTGAGATCGTGTCGCCGCAGCACCAGCGCGCCCCGCGGCACATGCCGCCAGTGCGCGGCAACGGCGCCGCGCCGGCCGATCGCGGCGCCGTCGAATCCCGTTATCGGCAACAGAACTGGAGAGAATCATGGCAAACCTATTGACCCGTTTCGACCCTTTTACCGACCTCGCCACCTATGCACCGCTGCGTGAGATCGACGAACTGTGGCGCGATCTGCGCCGCCGCGTGCCGGGCGACGGCGATGGCGCGATGCGCCTGGACGTGAACGAGACCGACAAGGCCTACACCGTGCGCGCCGACATCCCTGGCGCGAAGAAGGAAGACATCAAGGTCGACGTTGACGGCAACCGCGTCGCCATCACCGCCGAGCTGCACAAGGAAACCGAAGAAAAGGACGGCAAGAGCGTGCGCAGCGAGCGCTACGAGGGGCACCGCTATCGCAGCTTCACGCTGGAACACGCGGTGGACGACGCGGCGGCGGTCGCCAAGTACGAGGACGGCGTGCTGCGCCTGACGCTGCCGAAAAAGGCTCCGCAAAGCGGGCGCAAGCTGCAGATCTCCTGACCGCCCTGGCGCCACGGGACGGGCGTGCGAGACGCCCGTCCTGCTGGTACCGGCTCAGTGCGCCAGCAGCAGCGGCACGCTGGCGGCATCGAGCAGTTCCCGGGTCGCGCCGCCGATGAACCATTCGCGAATCCGGTTGTGACCGTAGGCACCGGCCACGATCAGGTCGGCACCGGTGTCGCGAGCGATGCCGAGCAGCGCCGTCGCGGCGCCGTCGCCCGCATGTTCGCGCACGACTTCGACCGGCACGCCGTGCCGGCCCAGCCAGGTGGCCACGTCGGCGCCGGGCTGCGGCCCATGGCCGCCTGTAAGCGGGTCGGCGTTGACCAGGGCGACGATGACGTTGTGCGCGCGCCGCAGCAGCGGCAGCGCCGCCGTCACGGCGCGGGTCGCTTCCGGTCCCGCGTCCCAGCCGACGACCACGGTGCGGCCGACCGTGTCGCTGCCGTAATCGGGCGGCACGACCAGCACGGGCCGGGTGCCGTGCAGCGCCAGGTAGTCCGGCAGGTCGGCCGCCAGGTGCCCGCGGGCCTCGGGCGGCGTGCCGGAACTGAGCACGAGCAGGTCGGCATAGCGCGACTCCAGCAGCAGCGCCCGTTCGGCGTCGTCCTCGATCAGGCGCCGCTCGATCGACGTCACGCCCAGGCGCGCCGCGGCGTCGGCGAAGCGCTCCAGTTGGCTGTCGGCCCGTTGGCGCAAGACGTCGAAGTCGGGCGCCAGCATGGTCACGGCGGATGCGGTCACGACGAGAAAGGCCTGCAGGCTGATGCCGGTGACGGCACTGCCCACCAGGTGCGCATCGTGCTCGAGCGCAAGGCGGGCCGCGACCGCCAGGCGGCGGTCGAAGGCGGGATTGTCGCTGACATGCACGACGATGGTCTTGTACATGATTGACTCCTCGAGTTGGTCTGCAACCAGTGTAGGTGCGCCGGCGCGCCAATGCGGCGGCGCGACTTGACCGGGATCAAATCGGCCGGACACTTCCGGGTGTGCGGCTACGGTGGCGAATCGAAGCGCGCGACAAACGGAGGAGGGCGAGATGAACAAGCGTTGGGCACGCGACCATGGCGCCGCCGGCTGACCGGCGGGCCCGCTGATCGTGGCGGCCGTACTCGACCCGGGCGCGATCGCGGCGCTGGCGCCGGCGCAGGCGTTGCTGCTGCTGGAGAGCACGCCGGCGGGACTGCCGGCGGCGCAAGCCCTGGCGCGGCGCCGGCACGCCGGACCGAACGAAGTGGCACCGGCGCCGCGCCAGCGCGGCTGGCGCCGCTTGCTGCGGCAGCTGGCCAATCCGCTGGCGCTGACGATGCTGGCGCTGGCGACGGCCAGTTTCGCGACGGGCGCGCGCTGGGAAGCGGCGCTGGTGGCCGCGATCGTGCTGTTGTCCACGCTGCTGGCGTTCGTGCAGGAGGGCCGCTCGGCCCGGGCCGCCGAGCGCCTGCGCGCGATGGTGCGCACCACCGTGGTGGTGGCGCGCCCCGACAGCGCGGCGGGCCGCGCCGAGGTGGCCGCCGCCGACCTGGTGCCCGGCGATATCGTCCTGCTGGGCGCCGGCGACACCATTCCCGCCGACCTGCGCATGATCGCGGCGCGCGACCTGTTCCTGGACGCCTCGACCTTGACGGGCGAGGCCATGCCGGTCGAGCGTCATGCCGACACGGTGGCGGACACCGCCGCGCTGCCGCCCCTGGCGCTGCCGAACCTGGCGTTTGCCGGCTGCCATGTCCTGAGCGGCAGCGCCACCGCGCTCGTGTTCGCGACCGGCGCGGACACGACCTTCGGCGGCATCGTGGCCGCCGCGCAGATGGAGCCGCCCAGCGCGTTCGATGTCGGCCTGCGCCCCTATACCTGGCTGGTGGTGCGGCTGCTGGCCATGCTGATGCCGCTGGTGTTCCTGTGCAACCTGGCGGGCAAGGGCGACTGGCTGCAGGCGCTGCTGTTCGCGGTCGCCGTGGCGGCCGGCCTGACGCCGGAATTGCTGCCGATGATCGTCACGGCCAACCTGGCGCAGGGGGCCCTGCGCATGGCGCGGCAGCAGGTGATCGTCAAGCGGCTGCCGGCCATCCAGGACATGGGCGCGATGGACGTGCTGTGCACCGACAAGACCGGCACGCTGACGCAGAACCGCGTGATCCTGGAGCGCCACGTCGACTACCGTGGTCGCGACTCGGACCGGGTCACGGCCTGCGCGTGGCTGAACAGCCACTTCCAGACCGGCCTGCGCAACCTGCTGGACGACGCGGTGTTGCGCTACGTCGGCGAGCGGCCGCACTTGCGCCCGCACGACGGCGAGGCCAAGGTCGACGAGCTGCCGTTCGATTTCGAGCGGCGCCGCATGTCGGTGGTCGTGGCCAGGCGCGACGGCAACCATGTGCTGGTCTGCAAGGGCGCCGTCGAGGCGGTGCTGCCCGGCTGCCGCAGCGTCGACGAGCGCGGCACGGCCGTCGCGCTGCTGCCGCAACACGGCGGCGCCCTGTTCGGTGCAGTGGACGCGCTCAATGCGGACGGCTTTCGCGTCATCGCGGTGGCGACCCGCGAGTTGCCGGCCGGCCACGCGCAAGTGACGGTGGCCGACGAGTCCGACATGGTGCTGCAGGGCTACCTGGCCTTCCTCGATCCGCCCAAGGACACGGCCGCGCTGGCGCTGGCGCAACTGGCCGCCGCCGGCGTGACCGTCAAGGTGCTGACGGGCGACAGCCTGGGCACCACCGTCAGCGTGTGCCGCCACGTCGGATTGCCGGTCACCGCCGCGCTGGGCGGCACGGCGCTGGGCAGCGGCACCGTGCTGGAAGGGCAGGCCGAGGCCGCGACCGTGTTCGCCCGCGTCACGCCGCAGCAGAAGGCCGATATCATCCGCGCGCTGCAGCGGCGCGGCCACGTGGTGGGCTACCTGGGCGACGGCATCAACGACACCCAGGCGTTGCGCGCCGCCGATGTCGGCATCGCGGTCGCGGACGGCGCCGATATCGCCAAGGACACGGCCGATGTCATCCTGCTGCATAAGAGCCTGCTCGCGCTGGGCGCCGGCGTGCGCACGGGACGCCTGGTATTCGGCAACATCGTCAAGTACCTGCACATCAGTGCCGGCTCCGTGTTCGGCAACGCGCTCTCGGTGGTGGGCGCGAGCCTGCTGCTGCCGTTCCTGCCGATGGCCCCGGCCCAGATCCTCCTCAACAACCTGCTGTACGATCTGGCCCACTCGGGCCTGGCCGGCGACCGCGTCGACCCCTCCTGGCTGCGCCAGCCGCGCCGCTGGCATACGCGCGACGTCACGCGCGCGATGGCCGTGCTCGGCCCGCTCAGTTCGGTCTTCGACTACCTGACGTTCGCGCTGCTGTGGTTCGTGCTGGGCGGCGCCGCCCAGCCGGCGCTGTTCCAGACGGGCTGGTTCGTCGAGTCGCTGCTGTCGCAGACGCTGGTGGTGCACGTGCTGCGCACGGCGCACCTGCCGCTGCTGCAAAGCCGCAGCACGGCGACACTGGCGCTGACCACGCTGCTGGCCTGCGCCGTGGGGGTGTGGCTGCCGTACGCGCCGTTCGCGCACGCACTGGGCCTGGTCGCGCTACCCTGGGCCTACTGGCCGGCCGTCGCGGCGCTGCTGCTGGTGTACCTGGCGCTGGCCCAGGCCGTCAAGCCGCTGCTGGCGCCGCGCCGGTAGCGGCCGAGTGTCGGCCATCGCGGCCATGGCGGCGCGCCTGGTCAGGTTGCCGGCACAGCGGGACCGGCCGCGTGGGGATACCATGGCGCCAGGCGTTCGAGCACGGCTGGCAGGCACGGCACCGCGGAGTCGACCGGCAGCGCCTGGGCCAGTTCCGCCGCTGCCAGCGGCTGCGCATCGGCCAGCTGGCGCGCCAGCACGGTCTCGTCCGCATCGGACGGATCGTTGCCCATCATGGCACGCCGGCGCAGGCGCCGCGCCAGTTCCTCTGGCGGCGCCGTCACGGCCAGCAGCAGGAACGGCACTTGCAGGCGTGCCGCCAGCGTAACGAACAGCGTGCGCTGCCAGCCTTGCAGGCAGGCGGCGTCGACCAGCACCGGCACGCCGGCGCGCAGTGCGTGGCGCGCCACGCGGCGCAGGCGCGCGTAGGTCTGCCGCGTCTCGGCCGGCGCATAGCCTGGCCGCGCACCGCCGGCCTGCCGCACGAGGCGCTTGCGCTCCACGTCCGCGCGCAGCACGATGGCGCCCAGCGCCGGCGCCAGCGCCGCGCAGACGGTCGACTTGCCGCTGCCCGACAGGCCCGTCGTCGCCAGCAGAGCGGGCTGGCGGCGGCCGCTCCAGGCGCCGGCGCAGCGCAGGTAGCGCGCGGCCAGCGCCGTATCGCCGCGCAGTGCCGCGACCTTGGCCCGCACCAGCGCACGCTGCACCGTGTAGTAGGTCAGCAGGGCCAGGCCGGCGTAATCGCCGCTGGCCGCCAGGTAGGCCGACAGCAACGTACTGGCCAGGTCGGCGCGGCCGTGGCAATGCAGGTCCATCCAGGCAAATGCCATGTCCTGCATCGTATCGATCCAGCGCAGCGCGGGCGCGAACTCGATGCCGTCGAACGGGACGGCAACGCCGCGCAACGTGACGATATTGCCGCAGTGGAGATCGCCGTGGCATTCGCGCACGGCAGCGCCGGCCCGGCGCCACGCACACAGCCGCCGCAGCCCCCTGGCGGCGTGTGCATGCCACGCCGCCAGCGCGGCCAGCGCATCGCTTTCAGCGGGCAGCAGCGCGCGCAACTCGTCCAGGTCGGCCAGCGTGCGCGCCGCCACCTGCGCCGCCGTGCCCCAGGCCGACCCGGGCGGCGCCACCGCCGCGCGCGCGTGGAACGCCGCCAGCACATTGGCCAGGCTCGTCACTTCGCCGCCCGTGAGGCTGCCCGCGGCCAGCCTGGCGGACCACAGCGCGCCCTGCTCGAAGGTGCGCATGGCCACCGCATACTCCAGCACCCGCCCTCCGCCACCCAGGCGCGGCGCGGCCACCGACCCGGTGACCGGCACCACGCGCAGGTACAACCAGGGCGCGTAGCGCCGGTTCAGGCGCAATTCGGCACGGCAGCAGCGTGCCCGTTCGGCGCCGGCGCGCCAGTCCAGGAACGGCAGGCGCACGGCTTTCTTGATCTTGAATGCCTGGCGCGAGGTCACGATGACCCACGAGATGTGGGTCTCGAATACGGTCGGCCACGCGCCCTGCGCGTGGCGCAGCCATCTGGCCAGCCCGGCGACCAGCAAGCGCTGGCGCGCGAGACGCGTCATCGCCTCAGCGGGTCGTGCCGGCCGCGGCCGACACGGCCTGCACCAACGGCGCGGCCTGGGCATTGCTGGTCTTGCTGGCCACGACGTCGCTGGCCGACAGCGTGCGGCGATAGTAGGCGTTGGTCAGGCGCTGGTTGAAGCGGATATCGTTGAACTCCAGCGTCAGCACGTCGCCGAACAGGCCCTTGGTGTCGGACCAGGCGACGACGTCGCCGGTGCCGCCGGATGCCTGCGCCATCTTGTTCCAGTTGACCACCGTGATCCCGGCCTTGGCGTTCAGGCCGAAGTTGTTCTTCTTCAGGAATTCCTGCACGGCCTTGTCGTTGTTCAGCACCAGAACATAGGCGCCGCTCTCGATGCCGGCCTGCAGCCCCAGCGACAGCCCGCCCGTGTTGTAGAACACCGGGTCGCTCCAGGTGCCGTCGCTGCGGTGCACCAGCAGCACGCCCGCGCCGCCGGCACCGCCGACGCCCAGGGCTGCGCGGCCGTAGGCAGGCACGATGAAGACGCCCTTGGCGGCGCGCAACAGCGCCCGCATGCGTTCCTCCGCTTCCAGCTTGCGCGCCACGTCGGCCGCGGCGCTCACGTGCTTCGCGGCGGTGCTCTCCTGCGCGGCGGCCGACGAGGTGGTGTCGGCGGCTGGCGCGGGGGCTTGCGCCGCGGCCGGCAATGCCAACGCGGCGCAGACGAGCGCCGCCGGGACAGACGTTAATGCTTTCATGATGGCTCCTTTGGGGTTCGGTGTGGGTCACTGCATGCTAGCGCCGCCCGCCGTGCGGCGGCGTTGCGCGCGATCAAAATCGTGTCGATTTGTCGCGTCGGCGCGGACCTGGGCCAAGGCGCACCCGGCCGTAGTGTGGTAGCGCTTGCCATCATGGGACCAGCACCGCGGCGCCGTCGATGCTGCCGGCGCGCAGCGCCGCCAGCGCCTCGTTGGCCTGGGCCAGCGGATATGGCGTCACGTGCACCGCCAGCGCGATGCACTCTGCCAGTGCCATGAATGCGGCGGCGTCGGCGCGCGTGAGGTTCGCCACCGAGCGCACGCAGCGCTCGCCCCACAGCAGGGCGTAGGGGAAGGACGGAATGTCGCTCATGTGGATGCCGGCGCAGATCACGCTGCCGCCCTTGCGCACGGCCCGCAGCGCGGCCGGGACGAGGGCGCCGGCGGGGGCGAACAGCAGCGCGGCATCCAGGACCACTGGCGCGGCCTGGTCCGAACCGCCGGTCCAGGCCACGCCCAGTTCGCGCGCGAACTGCTGCGAACGCAGGTCGCCCGGCCGGGTGAAGGCATACACGGAGCGGCCCTGGGCCAGCGCCACCTGCGCCAGCAGGTGCGCCGCCGCGCCGAAGCCGTACAGCCCGATACGCTCGGCGGTGCCGGCCATGGCATAGGCGCGATAGCCGATCAGCCCGGCGCACAGCAGCGGGGCGGCGTGCGCATCGTCGTAGCCGGGCGGCAACCGCACCGCGAACGCCGCGTCGGCCAGCGCATATTCGGCATAGCCGCCGTGCACGTCGTAGCCGGTGAAGCGGGCCTTGTCGCACAGGTTTTCCTGGCCGCGCCGGCACGCCGGGCAGGCGCCGCAGGTGGCGGCCAGCCAGGGCACCCCGGCCCGTGCGCCGACACCCCAGTCGCCGCAGCCGGACCCGACGGCGACAACGGTGCCGGCGATCTCGTGGCCCGGCACCAGCGGCAGCCGGTGCGGCGCCAGTTCGCCGTCGAGGATGTGCAGGTCGGTGCGGCAGACGCCGCAGGCGCCCACCCGCAGCAGCAACTGGCCCGCCCCCACGGCCGGCACCGGCAGCAGGCCGGCCCGCAGCGGCTGGCCGGGCTGGCACAGCAGCATCGCGCGCATCATGCCGGGCACCGCAGCGCCGCGCTCTTCCATGGGGTCCTCGCCATGCCCACGCCGCGTGGGCCTTGCGCTCAATCTATACGGGCGGCGGCGATGCGCCAGCGCGAAGCAAGGCAAATTTGATCGCGATCACGGCATCGCCTGGCGCGCCGCAGTACATTGGGTTGACAGGCATGCTAAGCCCTGCCGAACGTCGGGAGAGTCGCCATGAAACCTCTGCTGGTAGTTTACTATTCACGCACCGGCTACACGCGCCGCGTTGCGCAGTCGCTGGCACACGCCGGCGCGGCCGATATCGAGGAACTGCTGCCGCTGCGCGGCTATGCGGGCCAGTGGGGCTATGTGCGCGCCGCCCTGGATGCGCTGCTGCGCCGCAAGCCGGCGCTGGCGCCGCTGCGGTACCGGCCGGAAGAGTACGAGACCGTGCTGGTCGGCGTACCCGTGTGGACCGGGCGGCCGGCCGCGCCGGTGCGCACCTTCGTCGCCGAGTACGGCTCCCGGTGCCGGCGCCTGGCCGCGTTCTGCACGATGGGGGGCCGCGGCGGCGAAGCGGTACTGGACACGCTGGCAGACCTGGCCGGCAAGCCGCTGCTGGCGCGGCTCGTGCTGAACGACCGCGAGATCGATGCAGGCGCCGGCTTGGCCAATGCGCCCGCCAGTCAGGGGCTGTTGCAGGGGCTGGCCATCGCCGCCCGCCAGCCATGATCGGGCCGGGCGGCGCGCAGGACGACGCCGGCCTGCTGCCCGAACGGGAAGCGCTGTTGCTGCTGAACGCCGGCAGCGCCAGCCTGAAATGCGCGATCTTCGAGCCGGACGCCGGCATGCCGGCGCAGCGGCCGGTCTGGCGCGGCAGCGTGAGCGCCATCGGCCACCCCGACTGCTGCTGGCGCGACAGCGAGGGTAACGAGGCGGCGGTTGCGAGCGCGGGCGATCCGGACCCGCTGCTGGCCGCGTTCTCATACCTGCTGGCGCGCGCGTTGGCATGGCTGGGCGACCAGCCGGTGCGGGCGATCGGTCACCGGCTGCTGCAAGCCGGGCAGGCGACGGGCGAACCCATGCTGCTGGACGAAGCCGCCTGCGCCGCGCTGGCACGCGATGGCGCCGGCGCACCGGCATCCCAGCAGGCGGCGCTGCGGCTGGCCGGGCTGGTGGCGGCGCGCTGGCCCGGCGTGCCGCAGGTGGCGTCGTTCGATACCTGGTTTCACCGCACCCTGCCGCTGAGCGAGCGCATGCTGCCGCTGCCGCAGCGCTTCTGGCAGGCCGGGCTGCGCCGCAACGGCTGCCATGGGCTCTCCTACGACTACCTCGCCAGCGTGCTGCCGCGCCATTTCGGCCAGCGTGCGCGCGGCCGGGTGGTGGCCGCCCACCTTGGCCACAGCGCCAGCGTCTGCGGCCTGCGGCGCCTGCGCAGCAGCGCCGTCAGCGACGGCTTGTCCGGCATGGACGGCCTCATGACTGGCACCGGCGCCGGCCTGCTGCCGCCCACGGCCGTGCGCCGCCTGGCCGAAATGGTGCCCGACGCGGCGCGGCTCGATGCGCTGCTGGACGAACAGTCCGGCCTGCTCGGCGTGTCCGGCGCCTCGGCCGATCCGGCGTTGTTGCTGCGCCACGAAGCCGCGGGCGGGCCGGCCGGCATGGCCGCCAATGCCGCGCTGGCCTTGTACGTGCGCCAGGTCGTACGCGAGATCGGTGCCGTGGCGGCGCTGCTGGGCGGCCTGGACATGCTGGTCTTCACCGGTGGCGTGGGCGAGCACCAGCCGGTCCTGCGCCAGCGCATCTGCGCCGCGCTGGCCTGGCTCGGGGTGCAGTGCGATAGCCAGCGCAACGAGCGTGGCGCCGGCTGCATCAGCAGCACGGACAGCCGCGTCATCGTGGCCGTCGAACCGGCGCGGGAAGAGTGGACGATGGCGCGCGACTGCATGCTGCTGACGGCGCCGGCCGCCATGGCGCTGGACGGGAGGGCCTGAGCATGCGCCGCCGGGCCAGCTTGGAACGCCGGCGCCGGTCGGGCTGGCCGCACTGGTGGCGCTGGTTCGTCCTGCTGCTGCTGGCCTGGCCATTGGGCGCCGCCGCCGGGCCAGACCGGCCCGCGCCACCACCGCCGCAGGAGGGAACCGATCATGTCAACTGACTCATTCATCCGCTGGTTCGGGGAACTCGGCATTGCCGACGTGCCGGCGGTCGGCGGCAAGAACGCTTCGCTGGGCGAGATGTATCGCGAGCTGTCGGCGCGCGGCGTGCGCGTGCCGAACGGCTTTGCCGTGACGGCGGCGGCCTATCGCGCCACCTTGGACGGCGCCGCCGCATGGGAGCGCCTGCACGCGGCACTCGATGGCCTCGACCCGGCCGATATCGACGACCTGGCGCGGCGTGCCGCGGCCGCGCGCGCGATCGTTCGCGCGGCGCCGTTGCCGGCCGCGCTGGAGCAGGGTATCCGCGCCGCCTGGCGCCAGCTGGTGGCGCAGTATGGTCCCGGGCTGACCGTGGCGGTGCGCAGCTCGGCCACGGCGGAAGACCTGCCCAGCGCGTCGTTCGCCGGGCAGCACGAGACCTATCTGAACGTGCAGGGCGAGGAGGCGCTGCTGGGCAGCGTGGGGCGCTGCTTCGCCAGCCTGTTCACCGACCGCGCCATCGTTTACCGCCACGAGCACGGCTTCCGCCACGACGCGGTCTACCTCTCGGTCGGCGTGATGAAGATGGTGCGCTCCGACCTGGCCTCCTCCGGCGTCATCTTCACACTCGACACGGAAACGGGCTTTCGCGACGTGGTGCTCGTCACCGGCGCCTACGGCCTGGGCGAGAACGTCGTGCAGGGCACCGTCGATCCGGACGAGTACTACGTCTTCAAGCCGGCGCTGCGCGCGGGGCTGCGCAGCGTGCTGCGCCGCCGGCTCGGCAGCAAGGCCGTGCGGATGGTGTACGGCCAGCCGGACAGCGTCGCCACCACCTGCAACGAGCCGACCGCCGCCGCCGACCAGGTCCGCTTCTGCCTGGAGGACGCGGCGGTGCTGGAACTGGCCGGGGCGGCGCTGGCGATCGAGGAGCACTACAGCGCGCGGGCCGGGCGGCCGGTGCCGATGGACGTGGAGTGGGCCTGCGACGGCGTCGACGACCTGCTGTACATCGTTCAGGCCAGGCCGGAAACGGTCGCGTCCCGGCAGATCGGGGCGGCGCTCGAGGAGTACCGCCTGGACGGCAGCGCCGCCGTGCTGGTCTCCGGCCGCGCCGTCGGTGGCAAGATCGTCACCGGCGCTGCCCGCGTGGTGGCCGATGTCGCCGAACTTTCGGCGCTGCGGCCGGGCGAGGTGCTGGTCGCCGACACCACGATGCCGGACTGGGGCACGGTCATGCAGACGGCGGCCGGCATCGTCACGAACCGGGGCGGGCGCACCTGCCACGCGGCGATCGTCGCGCGGGAGATGGGCATGCCCGCCCTGGTCGGCTGCGGCAACGCGACGATGGCGCTGCGCACGGGCGACGTTGTCACGCTGTCGTGCGCGCAGGGCGCGCTCGGCCACGTGTACGCGGGATCGGTCCCCTTCCACAAGGAGACGACCGACCTGGCCGCGCTGGCGTTGCCGCGCACGCACATCATGGTCAACATCGGCAATCCGGACGCGGCGTTCGCCACGTGCCGGCTGCCGAACGACGGCGTCGGCCTGGCGCGCATGGAATTCATCGTGGCCGAACATGTGCGCGTGCACCCGATGGCGCTGGTGTATCCGGAGCGGGTGGCGGACCCCGCGGCGCGCGCGGAAATCGCCCGCCTGACGCGCGGCTATGCGGCGCCGGCCGACTATTTCGTGCGCGAACTGGCCGAGGGCGTCGCCACGATCGCGGCGGCCTTCCATCCGAAGCCGGTCATCGTGCGCCTGTCCGACTTCAAGACCAACGAGTATGCCGGCCTGTTGGGCGGCACGGCCTTCGAGCCGGTCGAGGCCAATCCGATGCTGGGCTTCCGGGGCGCGGCGCGCTATGGCCACCCGGCCTATGCGCCGGGCTTCGCGCTGGAATGTCGGGCGCTGCGCCGGGTGCGCGAGGAGATGGGACTGCCGAACGTGCGCGTGATGGTGCCGTTCTGCCGGCGCGTGCCGGAAGCCGTCACCGTGCTGGCCACCATGGCGCAGCATGGGCTGGAGCGCGGCCGGCACGGGCTGGAAATCTACATGATGTGCGAGATCCCCAATAACGTGATCCAGATCGACGCGTTCGCCGGGCTGTTCGACGGTTTCTCGATCGGCTCCAACGATCTGACCCAGCTGGTGCTGGGCGTGGACCGCGATTCCGACATCGTCGCCTTCGATTTCGACGAGCGCGACCCCGGCGTGCTGGAGATGCTGCGCCAGGCCATTGCCGGCGCCCGCCGCAACGGCCGCCACATCGGCATCTGCGGCCAGGCGCCGTCGGACTACCCGGAGATGGCGCGCTACCTGGTGGAGCAGGGCATCGACGCCATCAGCCTGAATCCCGATTCGGTGGTGGCGACCGTGCGCCACCTGGTCGAGGTGGAGTGGGCGCTGGGCATCGCGCCGCGGCCGCCGGTCGCGCCTTGAGGGAACGGCCATGGCACTGCTGCCCAGGCGTATCGGCATCGTCACCGGCGGCGGCGACGCGCCGGGCCTGAATGCCGTGATCCGCGCGGTGGTGCTGTCGGCCTGCCGGCTGGGCTGGGAGTGCTGGGGTATCCGCGACAGTTTCAACGGCCTGCTGGCGCCCGAGCGCTGCGAGGGCGAGCCGGTGCTGCGCCTGCTGCCGGCCGATGTGCGCGGCATCGCCCACCTGGGTGGCACCATGCTGGGCAGCACCAGCCGCGGCAACCCGCTGCATTATCCGGTGCCCGGGCCGGACGGCCAGCCCGTCATGCAGGACCGCAGCGACGACGTGGTACGGCGCTGCCGCCAGCGCGGCATCGAGACGCTCGTCATCGCGGGCGGCGACAGCACCATGGCCATCGCCGAGTGCCTGCAGCGCAAGGGCATGGCCGTGGTGGGCGTGCCGAAGACCATCGACAACGACCTGGCCGGCACATGGCAAACGTTCGGCTTCGACAGCGCGGTGGCGTTTGCCACCGCGTGCATCGACCGGCTGCACAGCACCGCCGACAGCCAGCATCGCGTGCTGGTGGTGGAAGTCATGGGCCGTCATGCCGGCTGGATCGCGCTGCACGCCGGCCTGGCGGCAGCTGCCCACGTGGTCCTGCTGCCGGAGATTTCCTTCGACCTCGACGTGGTGGTGGCCTGCATCCTTGGCCGCGACGCGGCCGGCGCATGCCACTCGGTCGTCGTGGTTGCCGAGGGTGCCCACCCGCGCGACGGCAGCGTTGGCGTGCTGGCCGCGCCGCGGGATGGTCACGCCGAGCGCCTGGGTGGCATCGGCGCCTGGCTCGAGCAACACCTGGCCGGGCGCACGGGCAAGGAATGTCGTACGGTGGTGCTGGGGCACCTGCTGCGTGGCGGTGCGCCGTCCGCGTTCGATCGCGTGATCGCGGCGCGCTTTGGCGCCGCGGCGATACGGGCGCTGGCGGCCGGCCAGTCAGGGGTGATGGTGGCGCTGCAGGGCGATGCCATCGGCACGGTGCCGCTGGCGGCCGTCGCGGGCCACGCGCGCGCGGTGCCCCTGGGCGACGACACGCTGGCGACGGCGCGCGAGCTCGGCATCTGCCTGGGGGAGCGCTGAGCGCAACGCTGGTCCGAGGCCTCGCAGTCCAAGGCTGGGCTCGTGTCGCACCGAGGGGTCAGGCACAAAAGCTGACACGGGCCCTGCATTGATGCAGCTTACTCGTGGCTGAGTCCGTGTCCTTGTCGGGGTGTGACCCCAAGGCGGGACACGGGCTCTGCCATGTGCAGTGCACTGTAAGGACGAGCTCGTGTCAGCATTCGTGCCTGACCCCGAAGTTGACACGAACTCGGCCTTGGCGGCCCGTCAGTCCGCCGCGTTCCGCACGAACACGGCCGTCGTCCGGCCAGGGATCGCGAAGCTGCCCGTGCGGCCGTCGTAGGCGGCCGCCTTCACCACCGCATCGCTGCCATTGCGCTGGATCGGGTGCAGCTGCAGCTTGCGGCCGGCCAGCTCCGGCAGGGCGACGGTTTTCGCTGCCTTGTCGACGTTGAACACCACCACCACCTGCTTGTACTGTGCGCCCGGGTAGGCCGACGGTGCGCTGCCATCGATGCTCATGGCGACGATGCCCGGCACCTGGCTCGGCCCCGTGTTGTGGAACTTCAGCCGCTCGATCACGTCCTGCGCCGTGCGCAGCCGGAACAGCGTGCTGTCCTTGCGGATCGCCAGCAGTTCCTCGAAGCCGGCCTTGGCGGCCAGGATCGCGCGGCGGTCCGGCGCGATGAGTGGATTGGCCAGTACCGGCGCCATCACCGGCCAGCTGCCCTCGTTGACGCCCGCCATCGGCAGGCCGACGCCGAAGTTGTTCGACGCGTAGCTGTAGTCCAGGCGGTTGAACCAGTCGCCCGCGTTGTAGCTGTCGCGGTCGAGCGACTTGGAACGCAGGATCTCCTGGCCCGCGTGGAAGAACGGGATGCCTTGCGACAGGATGTTGACGGCATTGGCCAGGTTCTGCACGCGCACCCGTTCGGCCAGCGGCGTGTTCTGCGGCAGCTTCAGGGCGTTGACGTCGAACAGCGTCTGGTTGTCGTGCGCCTCGACATAGTTGATCGTCTCGGCCGGGCTGCCGGCGAAGCCGGCCTGCTGGCCGAAGTAGTCGATCTGGGCGTTGCTGCGCACGTTGCCGAAGCGGTCCGTGAAGCGGTAGTCGCGCAAGGTGCCGGACAGCGCGACGCGCGCCAGGTCGGCCAGGCGCAGCGCGTCGTCGCGCGTCTGGGTCGACTGCCCGTTCGGGTCGAACCAGGCGCCGTTGACGAAGCCTTGCTGCGTGACCAGCGCGCTGCCGGTGTCGCAGCAGCCGCCGCCGCGCACCGTGTCGCGGATGCGGTCGTTGAACGAGCCGATGCCGGTGCCGAACATATTGGCCTGACGTGCCTGCACGAAGCGCGCGTCGTTGCCGACGGCGCCGAAGTTCCATGCCTCGCCGTAGATGTAGATCGGGCGTTCGGCGGCCTTGCTGGCGGCGCTCTGGATGCGCTGCATCAGATCCAGCGGCGTGAAGCCCATGATGTCGAAGCGGAAGCTGTCGATCTTGTACTTGGTCGCCCACAGTTTGGCCGAATCGACCATCAGCTTGGCCATCATCGTGTTTTCCTGGGCCGTGTCGGCGCAGCAGCTGTCGTTGAGCTGGTTGCCGTCGAGCCCCAGGCGATAGTAGTAGGCCGGCACGATGCGGTCCAGCACCGACAGCGGGCCTTGCTGCGACTGGCTGGTGTGGTTGTAGACCACGTCCATCGTCACGCGCAGGCCATTTTCGTGCAGCGCCTGCACCATGGCGCGGAACTCGCGCACGCGCACGGCGGCGTCGCTGGTGTCGGTGGCGTAGCTGCCTTCCGGCGCGTTGTAGTGGACCGGGTCGTAGCCCCAGTTGAAGCAGTCGCCGTTTTGCGTGGCCGCCACGGCGGCCTGCTGGACGGTGCCGTCGGCGGCGCCGTTCGGGATCGCCGGGGTCGCGCACTGCTTTTCGTCGACACTGGCGAAGTCGAACGCGGGCAGCAGGTGCACGTGCGTCAGCCCCGCCTTCTGCAGCGACTTCAGGTGGCGCATCGGCGCCGACTCGGTGTCGGTGAACGCCAGGTACTTGCCGCGGTGGGCGGCCGGCACCGTGCTGTCGGACGCCGAGAAGTCGCGGATGTGCAGCTCGTATAGCGCGATGTCGGTCGGCGCGTCCAGTTTCGGGATGCGCTGCTCGTCCCAGCCAGCCGGCTTCAGGGCCGGGCTGTCCAGGTTGGCCACGAAGCTCTTCGTGCTGTTGGCCGACACGCTGATCGAGTAGGGATCGGTGACGGTGTTCGTCACCAGGGTGTTGTTGGCCCAGCGCGACAGCACCTGCACCGTGTAGGTGTAGTAGGCGCGGTTGGTCCAGGAGGCGTCCGGTGCCGTATAGCTCCACAGGCCGCTGGCGGGATCATGCTTCATCGCGACCGGCGTGGACGTCGTCGCGTCCGCGCTGGCATACAGGTCGAGCCGCACCGACTTGGCCGTTGGCGCCCATACGCGGAACGTCGGCACGCCCTGGCGGTTGAACGTCAGGCCCAGTTGCGCCATGCTGGCCAGCGGCGCATAGACGGCATCGAGCATGCCGGCCTGCTGCAGCGACGTGACCTGTACCAGCTTGCCGTCGCCGTCGAACTGGGCGATGGCGAACTGGCCGCTGACGACCCGCGCCAGCCTGGCGGCATCGGCGTCGGTCATGCGCAGGCCGGTGGCGCCGGCCAGGTGCGGGAATTTCTGGCGGATCGCGTCGGGCAGGGCGGCCACCTGCAGCGTGACGCTGCCGTCCGCGCCGGCCAGGCCGGTGTTGGCGTCCGGGCTGGCCGTCAGGCCGCCGTTGGCCGCGTAGAACAGCTTGTACGTGGCACCGGCCGGAGCGCCCGGCCAGGCCAGCGCGGTGGCGGACAGCCAGTGCGCCTTGGCGCTGCCCAGGTTGCCGAAGCTGAGCGCCGGCTGGCTGGTGTAGACGGTGCAGTCGCCTTCCAGCATCCACACCTCCTGGCCGGCCGTCATCACGTCGGGGCGCAGGTCCGCGTGCTGGTCGGCGCCGCAGTTCTTGCTGCCGTTGCCGTCCGTGACGAGGAACCAGATGGCGCTCTTGCCGGCCGCCAGCGGAATGTCGACATAGCCGCCGAACGCATCGCTGCCGGTAAACATGAAGCGGCCGGAGATCCAGGCCGGGCTGGGATGCTGCGGCCCGTCCCACGAGTAGACGCCCCATTGCGCCGCGTCGTTCTGGATGCGGTGGAAATGCATGCGGATATTGCCGGGGGCGACCGCCGGCGCTGCCGCCGCCGAGGCGGTCACGCCGCCGGACAGCCTGGTGGGCGCCGCGCCAGCGCTGTCGTCGCCGCCGGCGCCGCAGCCGGCCAGCAGGACGGCGCACGCCAGGCCGACGCCAAAGCGTGAACTTAAACTACTTCCGATGTTCATCGTGTCTCCTGTCTATTCTTGTGAAGAGCGTTTCAACGGCGCGATCGCGCGACGCTCGATGTAATAATACTACTGCTGCGGTAACGCTCCTTCCGCAAGCTCATGCAATGTTGCAAACTTTCCACTACAGCCCCGGCTGTAGTCGGCCTGATTGTCAAACTGGCCTGACCAATCTAGAATAGGCCTGACCGGATGTTCCGGCACCTACCTGCGTCGACCTAGGCCCGCACCCGGCAACCTCGACCTGGCACGGGACACGCGAGGTGTCCTGCGGCGACCGTCCCCGGCGGCGCTTCCGACCATCACAACAATCAGATCGGAGACACCTTGAAACCCCAACACCTTGCTGGTGTGCTGGCGCTATGCGCCGCCACCGCTACCCATGCGGCACCCATCGCGCTGCGCGACGCCGTCATCACGGCCACCTACAACGGCAGCGCCGCCGGCATGCTCGGCCTGGACCATGACTTCGCCGCCGTGCCTGGCTCGAACACGACCCGGCTCGACCCGAGCGACAGCGGCGTCGAGTTCCTGACCGCCGACTACCTGTTCGGCATCGACTTTGCCCCGAGCGGCGCGATGACGGTGATCGCCAACGGCGCCATTCCCGCCGGTGCCTACACGATGCGCTTCGACTTCGGCGGCAGGCTGGCCGCGGCCATCGGCGCCATCACCTTCACCAGCGCCGCCGGCGCCAGCGGCATTCCGGTGGCCACGCTGCTGGACGATGACAGCTTCGCGCTCGAGCTGGGTGACGTGGCGTGGAGCGAGTTCGGCTCCGTCACGGCCGAGATCAGTGCCGCCGCGCCCGTGCCGGAACCGGCCACGCCCGCGCTGCTGCTGGCCGGCCTGGCCGCATTGGCGGCAACGCGCACGCGCAAGCCGCGCCGTGCCAAGGGAGGCTGACATGCGCCCATTGCCATCCATCGCGGCACTGGCCGCCGTTATCCTTCTGCGAGCCACGGCAAGCCACGCCGCCGATGCGACCGACCCCGCGCGCCAGGCCGCGCCGCCGGACGGGTGGGCCAGCCAGGCGGGCGGCACCCTGGGCGGCTCGACCGCGCCGGCCAGCCAGGTGTACACGGTCGCCAACCGCGCCCAGTTGCTGGCCGCGCTTTACAACGGCGGCACCAATGCCAAGATCATCAAGCTGACCGGCATCGTCGACATGAGCGAGGGCCAGCCGTTCACCAGCAGCGCCGACCAGGCCGCGCGCGGCGCCGTGCGCCTGAAGAGCAATACGACCCTGATCGGCGCTGGCGCCAACGCCGGCATCGTCAACGGCCATATCCTGGTGTCGAACGCGTCGCAGGTCATCATCCGCAACCTGAAGCTGGTCAACGCCTGCGACGTGGGGCCCGTCTGGGACCCGAACGACGGCGCCACGGGCAACTGGAACGCCGCGTTCGACGCGATCGGCGTCTCCAACTCGGATCACGTCTGGGTCGATCACGTCAGCTTCACCGACGCCCCGCTGACGGACGCGTTCCTGCCCGTCGAGAACGGCCACGTGCGCCAATGCCACGACGGCGCGCTGGACATCACCAACGGCTCGGACTACGTGACGGTGTCGTACAACCTGTTCGAGCAGCACAACAAGAACAACCTGGTCGGCGGCAGCGACAGCGCCAGCGGCGACGAAGGCCGCCTGCGCGTCACCTTCAGCAACAACGTGTTTCGCGACGTGGCCAGCCGCGCGCCGCGCGTGCGCTACGGCCAGGTCCACCTGTTCAACAACTACTTCGCCGGCTCGAAGACGCATCCCGTCTACCCGGTGTCGTACAGCGTCGGCGTGGCGCATGCGGCGAAGATCCTGGCGCAGAACAATCTGTTCGAGGTGGTGGGCGCGCACTCTTGCGGCGACGTGGTGAAGGACTTCGGCGGCGCGGTGCCGGGCGCGTTCCGCGACAGCGGCTCGCTGCTGAACGGCGCGCCGCTGGGGGCCTGTGGCGTGTCGGCCGATGTGGCCTGGACGCCGCCTTACCCGTTCAGCGTGCGCCCGCCCAGCCTCGTCAAGGCCAACGCGCTGGCGCAGGCCGGCGGCGGCAAGCTGCAGAGCGCGGTGACGGGCACGGGCAGCACGACGATCGACACGGGGCCCGTCGGCGCTTGCCCGCCGTCCGGCCTGTACTTCTGCGACGACTTCCAGGCCGGCACGGCGGCCCAGTGGGACCTGCTGCCGCTGCCCGGGCCGAACGGTGCCTTTCGCGTGCAGGACGAAGTGGCCGGCAGCGCGAACAAGCTGCTGCAGTACACGGCCGCCAGCACCGGCGGCGTGCTGGCGCTGCTGAAACCCGGCGCGCTCGCGGCCGTGCCAGGCGGCGACTACTACGTCGAGGCGCGCATCCGGCCGCTCACCAACGGCACCACCGGCAACAAGCAGCTGTACCTGCTCACGCGCTATGTCGATGCGAACAACTGGTATGGCGCCGGCCTGAACGTGCAGAGCAGCACGGCCAGCACCCAGGTCGAGATCGCGCGGATGCTGGCGGGGAGCCTGAGCCGGCCGAAGCAGGTCAAGAAGTCCATCGCCATGGACGGACCGTTCTACACGGTGCGCTTCGAACTGGCCGGCAGCACGCTGACGGTGTACCTGGATGGCGAAAACCTGGGCTCGATCACGGACGAGACCTTCGCGGCGCGCGGCCTCGTGGGCCTGTACACGGCCAATAAATCGTTCCAGATCGACGACGTGCGCATCGGCGACCCCGCCAGGAAGCCCGCCCAGCTGACGCTCGCGCCAGGCATCGCCAGCATCGAGGCGGAGGCGGGCGACGCGCCATACCGCCTTTCGGTCAACGCGGTGGCGCCGGACGGCGGCGCCGACAGCTTCACGGCCGCCTCCAGCGATCCCACGGTGGCAAGTGTCACGCTGGACGGCAACACGGTCGCGATCGCGCCGCTGGCCGCCGGCAGCGCCGAGATCGTGCTGCGCTCCGGCTCGGACCCGGCACTGATGCGGACGATCGTCGTCAGCGTCGCCCCGGGCTTCGAGCAGCCCACGCAGACCTATGGCCTGGAGCGCGCCACCTATCCGGCCCCGGCGGGCGGGGTGGAACCGGTCGACACGCCGCTGCGGCTGGCGTTCGACACGCCGCCCACGCTGGGCAGCGGCAGCGTGCGCGTGTACCGCAAGATCGACGATGTGCTGGTGGACGTGGTGCGTACCAGCGGCGAGACCGACGTGCTGGGCTACCCTGGCCAGGCCCAGGTGCGCAAGGTGCGCACGGCGCCGATCCGCATCGACGGCAACACGGCGACGATTCACCTGCACGGCAACAAGCTGGCCTACAACACCGAGTACTACGTGGCGGTCGCCGACGGCGTGTTCACCAACACGAAGCTGGGCGGCGTGCCGTTCCGGGGGATCGGCGAGGCCGCCAACTGGACGTTCACGACCCGGGCCGCCGCACCCGACGGCACCACCTTCGTGGTGGACGACGACGGCAGCGCCCACTTCCGCACCGTGCAGGGCGCGCTGAACCACGCGATGCAATACGTGCCAAAAGCCACGCCCGTCACGATCGGCGTGCGCAACGGTACCTACGACGAGCTGCTCTACCTGCGCGGCAAGGACAACGTCACCATCGTTGGCGAGACCCGCGACGGCGTCGTGATCCGCTACACCAACAACGAGACGCTGAACCCCGGCACGGGCGCCAGCCAGGGGCCGGCCAGCAGCGGCACGAATGGCGGTCGCGCACTGCTGCTGGTGGAGGGCGCGGACATGCTACGGCTGCAACGGCTCACGCTGAACAACACCACCTTGCGTGCGGCCGGCATGGCCGGCCAGGCCGAGACGCTGTACTTCAACAGCGATGCCGGCCGCCTGATTGCGCAGGACGCGGCCTTCCTCAGCGAGCAGGACACGCTGAACCTGAAGGGCTGGTCATGGTTCTACCGCACGCTGGTGGCGGGCAATGTCGACTTCATCTGGGGCGGCAGCCGCGCCGCCTTGTTCGAGGACAGCGAGATCCGCTCGGTGGGCGACACCACCAGCGCCACCAGCGGCGGCTACGTGCTGCAGGCGCGCGTGCCGGCGGCCACGGACAAGGGCTTCGTGTTCCTCAACAGCCGCCTGACGCACGGCCCCGGCCCGGGGCCGCGCCACGGCGACGTGCCGGCCGGCGCCACCTACCTGGCGCGCAGCCCGGGCGGCACGGCCAGCTGGGACAATATCGCCTTCATCCACTGCCGCATGGACCGGCACGTGGCACCGGCCGGATGGGCCGGCCAGGGCGTGAACGGCCAGCCGGCGCCCCATCCCGCCACGCCGAACGCCACGTCGGGCTGGCGCGAATACGGCACGATGGACCTGGCCGGCAACCCGCTCGACCTGTCCGCCCGCGTCGGCGGCTACCAGCTGCGCGCGCACGAGGTGGCGGCCGGTTTCGCCAGCCGCGCCCAGGTGTTCGCGGGGTATGGCGGCGGCGCGGGGTGGGAGCCGCAGCCGTAATGGGGAGGGCGGGACGGCGCGCAGGATCGGTCGAACGCACGCTTGCCATGGCAGGAGGCAGCGCGCATACTGCCGGCTCCCAAGCATCGGCACACGTCATGACCGTTCCGCCCCGTTTCCGCCCGGTTGACAGTTTTCCCACGCGCGCTCGCGCTGCGTCGTGCGCATGAGTGCGACGCCGTCACAGCCGAAGGTCGCCGCCCGCCGACGGGCCGACGCGGTCGAAAATCGCGATCGGCTGCTGGACGCGGCGCAAGCCGTGTTCCTCGAAAGCGGTGTCAATGCACCGCTCGACGCGGTCGCGCAGCGGGCCGGCATTGGCCGTGCCACGCTGTTCCGGCATTTCGCCGACCGTCACGCGCTGATCGCCGGCCTGTTGCAGCGCACGCTGGCCACGCTGGAGACCGAGGCGGCTAGTGCGCCCGGCGATCCTTACGCACTGGTGCGCTTGCTGCGTTTCCTGGCCCAGCACATGGTCGCGCGCGCGCCCTTGGCCGAGTACTGGCAGGCGTTCGACCATGACAGCGCCGAGTTCCAACTTGCCCAGCGGCGCTTCGTTGCCGCATTCGCACAGCCGGTCGCGTGGGCGCGCGCCGCGGGCACGTGCCGCGCCGACTTCCAGGCCGAGGACGCCTTGCTGCTGGCGGCCCTGCTGGGTGGGGCCTTGTATGCGCGCGACCCGGAGCGCCGCCGTCAATTGGCGGCGCGGGCGTGGCAACTGGCGGTCGAGGCGGGGCGGCTGCGCGATCCGGATGGCACCTAGACTGTGTCAACCGGCGCGCGCCGGCGTCGCCGCCGCCGCGGGGGAGGTGGTGCGGCACTGCGCCAGCACGCGCGCCTGCACGGCCACCAGCGCGATGTAGCCCACCAGTTCCGCCAATTCCTCGAAGCGCTGGTTCTGCAGGGAAGCGACACAGGCCGGCAGGTGCGATTCGGCACAGCTCGAGCCCACGGCCGCTGCCAGCACCACCATCAGGGCGGGCCACGGGAAGCGCCCGCGCGCCAGCACGCCGTACAGCTGGCGGTCGAGCCGGCAGCGCCAGGCCGACCATGCCGCCCAGGCAAACAGCAGCACCAGCAGCGGCGTGACCGCGGGCCGATACCACAAGTGGTGCGACGTGAAGACCGGCCCCGCGACGGTCATGTGATCCGGGGCGAACAGCACGGCACCCCAGCTCATCTCGCGGCCGATCAGGATCGTCCAGAGCGGCACCACGCTGCGTGCCAGCAGCGCCGCCGGGGCGGGGCGCTCGCGCAGCCACGCGGCCAACGCCCACGCGCAACCGAGCCCCAGGACAATCACGTCACCGTCCTCGACGATACCGTTTTCCCACACCCAGGCGGGCGGAATCACCAGGGACAGTGGATAGCAGCACAGCAGGGCGAGCAGCAGGGCCAAGGAAACGGGGCGATCGGAGCAAGGAGAGTGGGGGCGCATGGGTCATCCGTGCCGGCGCCAATGCCGGCATCAACTAATACTCAGAGTATCAGTTCAGGTCGATCCCAGCCCGCACGATTGCGTGGGACGGCGTTGCCGTGCCTGTGCGATGGCAGTGTATTCAGACTACATATGCGAAGTCACCTGTCAGAATTACTGTACCAAAACTACTAACCCTGCCGGATTTCGATTGACGTGCGTGCGCGTATGGCGAACAATCGCATCATCCCGGACCGAGCCTCGACCAACAGAGGCAGGCCGAGGAGAGTAGTCCGACTACACGACTGCTGTAGTTCGGCGTTCAACCTTGGAGACAACAATGAAAAAACACATCTTGGCCGCCGCCCTGGCGGCGGGGACGTTTGCCGCCGTGCCGAACGCAAGCGCCGCCACCCCTACCCAGCAAGCCGGCGCCAGCAAGGCCATCCTGCTGCAGGGCTTCCACTGGCAGTCGGCCAGCGCCACCAATCCGAACTGGTACAACCGGCTGCGCGGCAATGCCACCGACCTGGCCGCGCTGGGCATCACGCACGTGTGGTTCCCGCCGTCGTCGGATTCGGCGGCGCCGGAAGGCTACCTGCCGCGCCGCCTCGACGTGCTGGACTCGAGCTACGGTACGTCGGGCGACCTGTACGAAGCAGTGCGTGCGCTGAAGGAGCAGGGCATCCAGTCCATCGCCGACATCGTCGTCAATCATCGGGTCGGCACCAAGGGCTGGGCCGATTTCACCAATCCGACCTGGAGTACCTACACGGTCGTCAATGGCGACGAGTGCAACTGCGGCATGGGCAGTGGCGACACCGGGACCGGCTTCTCGGCCGGTCGCGATCTCGATCACACCAATGTGGGCGAAACGCAGAACGGCATCAAGCACTGGCTGAACTACACGATCAAGCCGGTCGGCTTCACCGGCCTGCGCTTCGACTACGTGCGCGGCTTCGGCGCCGGCTACGCGGGCCAGTATGCGAACGCCTTCGCGCCCGACTTCTGCGTGGGTGAGGTGTGGCCCGACTTCGACCTGAACAACCTGAACGCCAACCGCCAGATGATCATGGACTGGATCAACGGCACCGGCAATGCCTGCGGCGCCTTCGACTTCACCACCAAGGGCATCCTGAACGATGCCCTCGCCAACGGCAACTACTGGCGCCTGAAAGCCACCGACGGCAAGCCGCAGGGCACCATCGGCTGGTGGCCGGCGATGTCGGTGACGTTCGTCGACAACCACGACACCGGCCCGGCCGCCAGCTGCGGCAGCGGGCAGAACCTGTGGGCGGCGCCATGCGGCAGCGTGATGCAGGGTTATGCCTACATCCTGACCCACCCGGGCATTCCGACCGTGTTCTACCCGCACGTCTACGACTGGGGCCTGAAGGCGCAGATCGGCGCGCTGATCAACGCACGCAAGGCGGCCGGCGTGACGTCGACGTCGCCGGTGGCGATCCAGCAGGCCACGCAGGGGCTGTACGCCGCCATCGTCACGGGCGGCACGCGCCAGTTGGCCATGAAGATCGGCCCGAACAGCTGGAGCCCGGGCAGCGGCTGGACCTTGCAGACCTCCGGGACCAACTACGCGGTCTGGATCAAGTAAGACAGCCGCGCTTCACGGCGCGCGCCGCGCCAGCCGCATCCCCAGCGCGGCGGCGGCCACCGCCGCGCCGACCAGCAGCGCGGTATGGCTGCCCTGGCTGGAGCGTTGCTGGCCGCTGCCGCTGCCACTTCGCACTCCGCTGGGGCCTGCCGGCGGCGCGTACATCGTGCCGGTGGTGGGGCGCGCCGGCGCGGCCTTCTTCGACCATGCGTCCATGAAGCGGTTCATCAGCGAGGCCGCCACCGGGTTGGCGAACTCGCCCAGCCGCAAGGCACTCTCCGGCGCGCCCAGCACCGTCGTGTCGCGCGGGCGGCGCGCCAGCTTCACCACGGCGTCCGCCACCTTCTCGGGCGTCAGCGCGCCGGGCGGGAAGGTCAGCCGGGCTCCCGTGTAGTTACCGGCGTGGTAGATCGCCGGGGTGTCGACGAACGTCGGGTAGACATCGCACACATGAATGTCCGGCCAGTCGCGCAGCTCGCCGCGCAGTGCCGCGCTGAAGCCGCGCAGGCCGAACTTGCTGGCCGCATAGGCGGCCGCGTACGGCGACGTGATGAAGCCGCCGATGGAAATCATGTTGACCCAGATGCCATGGCCCTGCTGCTGGAAGATCGGCAGCACCGCGTGCGCGTCGTTCATATGGCCGAGCAGGTTCGCCTCGATCACGCGCTGGTGGTCGGCGATCGGCACGTCCAGGTACTTGCCCACCACGCCGATGCCCACGTCGCTGAACCACAGGTCGATGCCGCCCAGCGCGTCGCGCGCCTCGGCCGCGAAACGTCGCACGGCGGCAGCGTCCGTGACATCGACGATGCCGATCTGGGCCTGGCCGCCGGCCGCGCGGCACTGGCTGGCGATGTCTTCGAGTCCTGCCCGGCCGCGTGCGCCCAGCACGAGCTGGCAGCCCTGGCGGGCAAAGGCAATGGCGGTGGCGGCGCCGATCCCGCTGGAGGCGCCGGTGATGACGATACGTCTGGTGGTTCGCTTCATCGTGTTCCTTTCGTCGGTGATTGTCGTTGACGTGGCTATGGTGCCCCGATTCCGTGATCGCCGGTCGCACGGCTCGGCCGGCGGGTTACAATGCGGCCGAAACCGAGACTCCCATGACCCAGCCAGCCCTGACCATCGCCCGCATCCTGCATGCCGGTTACGTATTCGAATGCGCCGGCACGCGCATCGCCTTCGACCCCATCTTCGAAAACCCGTTCAGCCGCAACTGCCATGCGTTCCCGGACGTGCGCTTCGACGTCGCGGCGATCCGCCAGCAGCGTTTCGACGCCGTCTTCATCTCGCACTTCCACGACGATCACTGTTCCCTCGACAGCCTCGACCTGCTGGAGCGCGGCACGCCTCTGTACATCTATTGCGTGTTCGACGAGCTGTTCGAGATGGTGAAACAGCTGGGGTTCACGCGGGTGACGCCGTTGCGGTTGAACGAGGCGGTGCAGGTCGGGCCACTGCGCGTGACGCCGCGCGAGGCGATGGATGCGGAAGTCGATTCGATGTTCCAGGTCCAGGCGGCCGGCCAGAACGTGCTGAACGTCGTCGATTCATGGCTCGACGACGCCACCCTGGCCCAGCTGGTCGCGCAAGGCCCGTGGGACATGGTGCTGTGGCCGTTCCAGACCATGCGCGAGATCGAGGTGCTGGCGCCGACGCGCGCCGTGGCGGCGCCGCCGGCGCTGCCGGAGCACTGGTGCGGGCAATTGCAGGCACTGGCGCCGCGCTACGTGGTGCCCAGCTCCTGCCAGTTCCGCCTGGAGCCATGGTCCTGGTACAACCGCGCGTTCTTTCCCGTCTCGTATGCGCTGTTCGCGCGCGAGGTGGCGGCGGCGCTGCCGCGGGCGCAGGTGGTGCGCCTCGACCCCGGCGTGGCGGTGCGGCTCGATGGCACGTCGTTGCAGCCCGCGCCGCGCTTGGCGTGGGTGGAGCCGGTCGGGCCGCAGGACGTCGACTACGCCTACGAGGGCAATGCCGCGCCGCCGCCGACCGCGCAGATAGCGCGCCAGTTCGCGGCGTTGACGCCGCTGCAGCAAGCCCGCGTCATGCACTTCTGCCTGACCGAACTGCCGGCGCGCTACGCCGGCACGGACGTGGCGGGCGATTATTTCGACGTGCCGCGCGTCTGGCAGTTGACGCTGTACGACGCCGCGGGCACACCGACCCAGTTGCGCTACCGCCTGGGGCCCGGCGTGCCGGCCACGCTTGACGACGATGCGGCGCCGCTGGGCTGGAGCACCGAAGTGCCCGCCGCCAAGCTGTATGCGGCACTGGAAGAAGGAGAAGCCTTGACGTCGATGTACCTGCGCGTCAACGCCATGGTGTTCGATGCCGCCACCGAACGGGCGCTGGCGGATGCCGACGTGGTCGACGATCCGCTGATCCGCTGCCTGTTCGGCGAGACGTTCGGCGCCTACCAGGCGGCGCAGCTGCGCCGCCTGCTGCTGGTCCGCTGAGTCGCGCTTTATTTGCCCAGCAGGCGCAGCGACTGTTCCCAGTCGTCGCGCCACGCCCGCAGGAAGTCGTGCGTATTGAAGGCCTTCTTCAAGGGACCGAGCGGGGCGCGATAGACGTCGTGCAGGCCCAAGGCCAGCGTGACGGGATTCCACACCGCGTGGCGCTTGGACTTGCGCACGCTGGCCTTGACGCGCGCGCCGTCGTCGCCAAAGATGCCGATGGCATCGTCGAGCGCCTGCGCCAGATCGAGCCGCACGATGCGGCCGAACGCTGTCAGCACCTGGTCCCGGCCGATGCCGAAGGGCGATTCGGCCGCCGGCTTGGCCGCCGCGGGCGGCTGCAGCAGCTGCTTGGCCAGCGCCGCCAAGTCCTTTTTCTGGAAGCGCAGTTCGTCCAGCCGGCGCGTGAAACCCGGTGCCGGCGGGCGGGCGACGATGCCGTAGGCGTCCTTGGTCAGCGTGATCAGCACGTCCGCGCTGCCCGCGGCCAGCCGGGCGATATCGTCCTGGAAGAAGATCGGCGCCGCATAGCCGCCGTTGGCGTCGCCGAACAGCTCCGGCAGCGCCGCATCGTAGTCCAGCCAGACATAGGGTGTCAGCCCGTGTTCCAGCAGGCGCGCCAGGCTCCACGGCGTGGCGGTCTGTTGCGCCAGCCAGGCGCAGGCTTCTCCGGTCGTGGCCCGGAAGGGCAGGTCGGTGGTGTCCATTGGAGCGTTCATCTTGGTCTGCATGATGGCAGGCGGCGGCAGGGAGCGCTATTGTAGTGCAGTGCCCCGGGGGAAGCACGGGCGGCGATAATAGGACCGTTACTAATAGGGACCGTTACTGATAGGGACCGTTACATCACTATGCAAGAGAAGGAAGCATCATGCAGGAATTGATAGCGCAACTCATCCGCCTGTACCTGCCGGCCGGGCCGGGCGCAGCCGAGGCCCTGACGGCGCAGATGGAAGGGGACGCAACCCGCGCCTTCGCGCTGGGCGCGGCCGGGGCGGTGCGGGCCATCGTGCTGCCCTTCGACGCCCGGCCCGACGCCGGCGGCGCGGCGCAATGGGAGCGGCTGTGCCAAGTTGCCAACCTGCTGCAGGGCGAGCTGGGCCTGCCGGCGCCGGCCGTCAGCATCGACGGCGCCACCGGCTACCGCCTGTGGCTGTCGTTTGCCGAGGCGGTGCCGGCCGCGCTGGCGCAGCAGCTGGGCGACCTGCTGCGCTCGCACCATGGCCCCGGCGTGCCGGCCTTCGATGTGTTGACGCCGGTACCGCTGCCGCCGTGCCTGAACCGCGCCAGCGGCCGCTGGGCGGCGTTCGTCCATCCCGGCATGGGCGCGTCGTTCGCGGACGAGCCGGGGCTGGAGATGCGGCCACCGCTCGCGGCCCAGGCCGCGTTCTTGCAAGGGATCGAGAGCGCCAGCCTGACGCAGGTGCGGCAGGCGGTCGATATCCTGCGGCGCGTGCCGGAGGAGCCGATTGCCGCGTCCCTCGCCGCCACGCGCGAAGGACTCTTGCTGAAGGACGCCACGCTGGAGGACATCGTGCGCCACCTCCACGCGATGAATATCGAGCCGACGTTCCGGCATTTGCTCCCGGGGCGGAACGCGTAACGAACCCGGCACGCCGGTGCCGGAGCGATCAGGGCGGCACCCGGTCTGCCGGCTCAGCGACGTCTTCTGCGCGCCGCGGACCGTTCCACACCCGACAGCATGGAGCTCGGACCCGCCGGGTCCGACCCTGGATTCCGGTCTCGGGTTCAGGGAGCCCTCCGGCACGCCGGTCGCAACAAGGGCCCTGCCTGACAATCGCGCTGCGGTCGACCCGAACCCCGCCATTTTTCATGAGAATGAACGCCATTTCACATTATGGTATTGCACCGCCATATCGGAACATTTTTTGCTCTCATTGCGCGAAAAGACATTTCACTTTATGGGATGTGAATGATAAGCGACTGAAAAATAAGGAAAATACTTAAAACAACAACTCTTATATAAGACATAGGACTTTCCTGAACTTGGTCTAGAATGAAGTCATCGGGTCAGCCAATCCGTGCACTGCAACACGGCACCGCGGCACGGCACGAAAGACCCAAACGATTCCGATTCACTCATTCTGGAGCGCCACCATGTCACAGTACCAAACCGATATCGATGCCATCGCCACCCTGAAGCAGAAAGAGGGCAGCGCCTGGGACGCCATCAACCCCGAGTCCGCGGCCCGCATGCGTGCGCAGAACCGCTTCAAGACCGGCCTGGATATCGCCCGCTACACGGCCGCCATCATGCGCCGCGACATGGCAGCCTATGACGCCGACCCGTCCAAGTACACCCAGTCGCTGGGTTGCTGGCACGGCTTCATCGGCCAGCAGAAGCTGATCTCGATCAAGAAGCACTTCAACAGCACCGACCGCCGCTACCTGTACCTGTCCGGCTGGATGGTCGCCGCCCTGCGTTCCGAGTTCGGCCCGCTGCCGGACCAGTCGATGCACGAGAAGACCGCCGTCGCCTCGCTGATCCGCGAGCTGTACACCTTCCTGCGCCAGGCCGATGCCCGTGAGCTGGGCGGCCTGTTCCGCCAGCTGGACGCCGCCAAGGACGACGCTTCGCGCGCCGCCATCCAGGCCAAGATCGACGGCTTCGTCACCCACGTGGTGCCGATCATCGCCGACATCGACGCCGGCTTCGGCAACGCGGAAGCGACCTACCTGATGGCCAAGCAGATGATCGAGGCGGGTGCCTGCTGCATCCAGATCGAGAACCAGGTGTCGGACGAGAAGCAGTGCGGCCACCAGGACGGCAAGGTCACCGTGCCGCACGAGGACTTCCTGGCCAAGATCCGCGCCGTGCGCTACGCCTTCCTGGAGCTGGGCGTGGACGACGGCCTGATCGTCGCCCGTACCGACTCGCTGGGCGCCGGCCTGACCAAGCAGATCGCCTACACCCGTGAACCGGGCGACCTGGGCGACCAGTACAACAGCTTCCTGGACATCGAGGAAGTGACGGCCGACGCGCTGGCCAACGGCGACGTCGTCATCAAGCAGGGCGGCAAGCTGGTGCGTCCGAAGCGCCTGCCGAGCAACCTGTTCCAGTTCCGCCAGGGCACCGGCGAAGCGCGCTGCGTGCTGGACTGCATCACCTCGCTGCAGAACGGCGCCGACCTGCTGTGGATCGAAACGGAAAAACCGCACATCGCCCAGATCGGCGGCATGGTCAAGGAAATCCGCAAGGTGATCCCGAACGCCAAGCTGGTGTACAACAACAGCCCGTCGTTTAACTGGACGCTGAACTTCCGCCAGCAGGTCTATGACGCGATGAAGGAACAGGGCAAGGACGTGTCGCAGTACGACCGTACCCAGCTGATGAGCGCCGAGTACGACGAGTCCGAACTGGCGCGCGAGGCGGACGAGCGTATCCGCACGTTCCAGGCCGACGCGGCCCGCGAAGCCGGCATCTTCCATCACCTGATCACGCTGCCGACCTACCACACGGCCGCGCTGTCGACGGACAACCTGGCCAAGGAATACTTCGGCGAGCAGGGCATGCTGGGCTACGTGGCCGGCGTGCAGCGCAAGGAAATCCGCCAGGGCATCGCCTGCGTCAAGCACCAGAACATGTCCGGCTCGGACATCGGCGACGACCACAAGGAATACTTCAGCGGCGAAGCGGCGCTGAAGGCCGGTGGCGTGCACAATACGATGAACCAGTTCTGACGAATCGTCTGGACTGAATGCGAAAACGCCGGGGTGACCCGGCGTTTTTTTATTGGGCGCGCCGTTCGCGTCAGCTGGTTCCCGGGCAACGCGAGCTCTCCAAAGCCGGGCTGAACCGCCTTTGACCGGGCGGCGCTACCGCCGCACCATCCGCACAATTGACAGCATGCTGTCATATCGCAAACATACTGCCATGGACAACGAAAACCCTGCCCAGCCCATTCGCGAATTGGTGTTGAACGTGTTCGCGACGAACGGCCGCCTGGTGGATTCGGGCAACAAGCTCGTACGCGATATCGGCCTGACGACCGCGTGGTGGCAGGTACTGGGCGCCCTGGGCTATGCGCCCGCGCCGCTGCCGGTGGCGCATATCGCCCGCAATATGGGCCTCACGCGGCAGGCCGTCCAGCGCGTCGTCGAGCTGCTGGCCGAGCGCGGATTCGTCACGTTCGCGGCCAATCCGCACCACCAGCGGGCCAGGCTGGTGGTGCTGACAGCGCAAGGCCGCAAGGCGTTGACGGCGGCGGAAGCGGCGGCCGCGGCGGTCGATCGCATCGCACTCGAGCGCATCGGTGCCGAGCGGGTCGCCATCGCCAGCGCCGTCCTGGCCGAATTGCGCGAGGTGCTGGCCCAGGTCCTCGACCTGCCGCCGGATGCCGCCCTACCGGAAACCGACTGAGAAAGGATGCAGCATGACGAACAGATACAGGGATGCGGATTTCGACACCGACGTGATCGTCATCGGTGGCGGCCCGATCGGCCTGACCACGGCCTGTGCGCTGGCACATCACGGTGTCGCCTTCCGCCTCTTCGAACAACGGCGCGAACCGAAACCGAATTCACGCGCCAACAACCTGTGGGCCCGGCCGCAGGAACTGCTGGCGGCAATCGGCATTCGCGATGCCCTGGCAAGCCGATCGCACCGGATCAGGCAGATCAACACGCTGCTGAACGGGAAGACGGTGGAGCCGATCGCCATCGCCGATGTCGCGAGTCCCTATCCGGACGTGCTGTACAGCGGCCAGGACGTCATCGAGACGGTGCTGGCGGAGCAGGTGCAGGCCAAAGGCGGCACGGTCGAGCGCGGCCGCAAGGTGGTCGGCATGGAGCAGGACGAGGATGGGGTCTGGGTGTCGATCGCCACCGTCGGTGCGACGGACGAGCATGAGACCGAAGGCCCGGTGGAAAAGCTGCGCTGCCGCTACGTGGTGGGTGCGGACGGTCACGAAGGTTTCGTGCGCAAGGCGCTGGGCCTCGACTTCGAGCCCGAGAAACTGCCGAACTGCATGAACCGCCAGGTCGACGCCAGGCTGCGTTGGCGCCGCTCGACCGACTTCGACCACCTGTGGTTCTTCTACTATCCACGCGGCTTTTGTGGCGTGCTGCCGGTCTGGGAGGGCTACCACCGCCTGTTTTTCCTGTCCGACGACACGGGACTGCCGGACCGCGATCCCACGCTGGAAGAAATGCAGGCGATCGCGCGCGAAGTGACGCAGGACGAAACGCTGACGCTGTCCGATCCGATCTGGCTGACGCACAGCCGCTTCCAGCACGGTGTATCGACCGGCTACGCCAAGGGCCGCATCCTGCTGGCCGGCGACGCCGGACACCTGACCTTGCCGGCGGGCGGGCAGGGCATGAATGCCGGCCTGCACGACGCCGTCGGCGTCGCCTGGCGGCTGGCCATGGTGCTGAATGAACGGGCGCAGCCCATCGTGCTGACATCCTACGACGCCGAGCGGGGTGGCGAGCATCGCCGCCTCGACAAGCAGCAGGAGCAGGGCTTCCGCAACAGCGTCTATCGCGGGACGCTGACGGATGCGGCGATGCGCGTGGCCGCCAGCTTCCTGCCCAATATCGGTGAGCTGATCCAGGGCACCAACGACCTGCAGCAGCTGACGGTGGGCTACCCGGACAGCCCGCTGAACGAGGATCACCTCGGCCGCTTGCGCGACCTGCTGCGGCGCCAGGTGCCGCATCCCGGCGATCGCGCACCCGACGCGGACGTGATCGCGGCGGACGGCACATCGACGACACTGTTTGCGCACCTCTACAACCCCGATGGCCATACCTGGGGCTGGACCTTGCTGGCCTTCGACGGCCAGCAGGCCCAAGCGCTGCCACAACTGCGCACCGCCATCGCCGCCGCATCGCCCTGGACCTTCGTCCGGCCAAGGCTGGTCCTGGGTGCCGCGCTCGCGCAGCCGGACGATGCCGTGGTCCTCTCCGATCTGGACGGCGAGGCGCATGCCGCTTACGGCATGGACGGTCAACCCGCGCTGGTGCTGGTCCGGCCGGACGGCCACATCGCCTTCCGCGCGCCTGCCGCGGAACCGGAACTTCTGCTCGCATATTGCAACAAGGTGTTCGGTTCGAGCAACGAATGAACAACTCCCATCCCGAAGGCTGACATGACCAAGCAAATCGATGCGTATCCCATCCACATTCCGCAGGCTGACCTGGACGATCTCGCCGACAGGCTGGGTCGCATCCGATGGCCCGACCCGGGCACGGTCGCGGACGGTTCGCAGGGGCCGCACCCCGACCGTATCCGCGCGCTGGTCGAACGCTGGCGCCGCGGTTACGACTGGCGCGCTACCGAAGCCCTGCTCAACGACTGGGGCAGCAGCCGTACGGTCATCGATGGCCTGGGCTTTCATTTCCTGCACATCCGCTCGCCCGAAGCGGACGCGACGCCGCTGCTGCTGACGCATGGCTGGCCGGGTTCGATCCTCGAATTCAGGGAAGTGATCGGACCGCTGACCCGGCCGCGCGAATTCGGCGGGCGTGCCACCGATGCCTTTCACCTCGTGATGCCATCCTTGCCCGGCTTCGGCTTTTCGGACAAGCCGTCCGAACCGGGCTGGGGTGTCGGTCGCACCGCAAGCGCGTTCCAGGAACTGATGCAGCGCCTGGGCTATGGCAAACGGTGGCTGGCCCAGGGTGGGGACTGGGGCGCGGCGGTGACGACCGCGCTGGCCCACATGCGCGCGCCAGGCCTGGCCGGCATCCACCTGAACATGGTGATGTTCCAGCCGACGGCACAGGAGGTCGCCGAGGCGACGCCCGAGGAGCGGCGCATGCTGGCAGACGCCGCGCGGTATGACCGCGAATATTCCGGCTACATGAAGCTTCAGAGCACGCGACCGCAGTCGGTGGCGTATGGGCTGGCGGATTCGCCGGTCGGCCTGGCCGGCTGGCTGTACGCCCTGTTCCAGGACGTCTCGGACAGCGGTGGGCATCCGGAAAGCGTGATTCCCCTCGACCATCTGATCGACCACGTGATGCTGTACTGGCTGACCAACGCCGGACCGAGCGCCGCGCGCTTTTACTGGGAAGGTGTGAGGGAAATGGCGCAGGGAATGCCCGCTGCGCCGATCCCGCTGCCTGCGGGTGTCAGCATGTTTCCGGGTGAACAGCTAAGACTGTCGCGGCGCTGGGCGGAAGCGAGATTTGCCGACCTGCGCTTTTTCGGCGAAGCCGAACGCGGTGGCCATTTCGCGGCAATGGAGAATCCCGTAACCTTCGTCGAGCATTTGCGGGCGACGTTCCGGGCGATGGCCTAGACACCGGAATCAATGACACGGTTGGCCGATCCAGCACGCGCTGCGATCCCGGCTCGCGAGGAACAGGTGCCTGTCACCGGTGGGTCGCTTGCCGGGTTGCCGTGCCAAATCGGAACTCTCTTATTTCGTCGCCTCTACCGCCCACCCCATGTCGCGCGCAAAGTCGCGCGCGAAGCGCTGGTATCCAGCCACCGTGAAGTGGATCAGGTCGCGCGCCATCAGCGGCGGCGACTGGCGCGCCCATTTGTAGGCCGAACCTGGGCCGCCCATCGCATCCATCATGCTCCAGGTGGCGCAGCCGGCGGCGGCGCCCACTTCGCGCTGCAGGCGGCCAATCTCGGCGTGCACGCGCGAATAGACGTACAGGTCGATCTTCGGTGCCGCCTTGGCCTTGCCTTTGCCCTTGCGCTTGCCGCGATTGACCGACTGCGGCACCAGCACGCCGCGGTCGCCCGGTGCGATCAGCACGCACGCGGCTTGCGGAAACACGGTGCGCAGGTTGCGGACCGATTCCTCCAGCGTGCGGCGGTAGCCGGCGCTGTCGAACGGCCTGGCCGCACCCTCATTGGTGCCGAATTCCAGCATCACGAGCTGATAGTCGCGCTGGCCGAACCAGGATGCCAGGTAGTCCAGTTGCGGCGGCTTCCAGCCCGCCACGGTGGCGCCGGGGTAGCCGAACACGTCCATGGCCAGGCTGCCGGCGCGGCTGGCCTGCAGGTCCAGGCCATGCAGGCGCATCGGGCCGGCGATCAGCCGCATCCGGACCTGCGAAATCGGCTGGCCGGCCGCCAGCTCCAGGACCGCGGGGCCGGGCTGCTGCTCCAGCGTGACCTGTGTTTCCGGCGCGCCGTCGACGCTGATGCCGACCACCGTTGGCGCCGCCGTTTGTTGATACAGGATACGCACACGCTCGTGGTTGGCCACGCGCTTGTCGTTGCGCACGTCCCAGGCGATGCTGGCGCCGGCCTGCTCGGTCGTCATGTTGACGAGGCCCGGGCCGGGGGCGACTGCCTTGTCTCCGCCCAGGTAGGCCGGCTCGTACTTCCACTGCGGCGACACGCAGGTGCGCCGGATCGGCAGGCGCACGCCGGCGCGGCCCATGTTGGCCGGCAGCAGCAGGTTCGAGACATTGTCCGCCGGAACCTTCAGCTGGCGCGCCAGCTCGTCGCTGAAGAAGGCGGCGGCCAGGTGGCTGTCGCCCCAGATCGCAATGCGGGCTCCGGGCGCGGGCAGGGGCGCGCCGGGCGACGTGGCGGCGGCACCTGCCTGCATCGTGTCCGCCAGCTCGCGCACGACCTCTTCGTCCGGCACCTCGAGCGGGTCCGGGTTGGCCGCGGCAGCCGGACGTGGCTGCGCCGGCGCGCGCCGCTCGCATTCGAGATTGGGTACGTCCGGGCGCGCCTGCACCTGCAGCGTCAGTACGGCCGGCGCCAGCGGCGCCGCGAAGGACAATGCCGGCAGGGCGCCAGCGGCAACGAGAAAAGGGAAAAGCGAAAAACGCATGGGTCTCCAGCCACCGGGGCGGTGGCGCAAAAGGAATGGCGGCCGTCAGTCGGCCGTCGGGACGTGGGCGCCGCGCGCCACCAGGTTGAGCTTGTGCTGCTCGGCGCGCACCTTGTCGATATAGGTGTCGCTGGCCGGGCCGCCGCCGAAGTAGAAGCGCAGGCCTTCCGCTTCCGAGCCGTCCTTCAGCCGGATGCAGTCGCGCAGGATCTCGGCCCCCACGCGCAGGCTGACGACGGGATCGAGGTAGGCGGCCGCGCCGCCGAACTTCTGGTAGCGCTGCGAGTGAATCTTCGGCATCACCTGCATCAGGCCCTGCGCGCCCGCCTGGCTCTGCACATATGGATGGAAGTTCGATTCGATCGCCATCACGGCGATCACCAGGTTGGGCGAGAGCCGGTAGGCGCGGCTGAGCGAATCCGCCTCGGCGACCAGCGGCGCGATGGCCTCCGGCGCGACACCGTAGCGGGCGCCGATCCAGCGTGCCAGCGTGGCCTGCGTCGGCGTGACCGGCAGCGGGGCGGGAATGGCCGAACGCATCGCCGGCGCGAACGGCGCCTCGGTTGCGCCCCTTGCCGTGGCGGGAATGCCGTCCGCGCTGGCGGCGGCCAGTTGTTCATCGCGCGCGTGGGCGCCATTGCCTGGACCGTCCAGCCGGAACCACGCGAACAGGAGAAATCCCAGCGCGAGCGCTCCCAGAATGCGGACCAGCGTCAGTAAGCCGCGCAGTGCCATCGTCGTGCTCCTCTACAAAGCGCGACCCCGGCGCCGTTCAGGCTCCCGGGATCGCCTGCCGGCCGGCGTGCTGTTCGCTCGCCGGGGCAGAAGTTGAATTGTGCGGCGCCTCGCCCGCGGCGTCGGCCGGGACTTGTGCCGCTGCTGGCTCGGGCGCCATCGCCGCGGCAGTCGCCGGCGCCGCGCCGGACCGAGCGCTGCTGTCAGGCACCGCGCGTTCACCCGGCCGCGTGTCGCCGCCGGCGACCTTGGGCGCCTTGTCGTGCGTCGTGTCGCGCGTCGTGCCGCGCGCCTTGGCGGGCGCACCTGCCGGCTCGGGGTCGGGCAGCGGCGTGCCGCCGGTGGCCGCCTCGATGCGCGCCGAGTAGGCCAGGATGCCGCGGCGCGACAAGTGGACGCCATCCTTGACGAACCAGTCCGGCCTCCCCGCCGAGGCGCCGCTCCAGTCGATCACGCGCACCTTGGCGTATTCCTGCGCCATGCGCGCGAGCAGCTCGTTGTTCGGTGCCGTCCAGCGCCGGTCGGCATGCACGGTCACCAGCAGCACCGCCTTGCAGCCGGCCAGCGCCGTCAACAGCTCACGCAACTGGCCTTCGTTGATGTAGCCGTTCGTCCCCAGGTGCAGCAGCACCGTGGCGGCACCGTCGAGCCGGTCGTGCCAGCCTGCCACGATCTTCAACGCGTGACGCGCCTGGCGTCCGACCGCCGCGTCCACTTCGATGCCGGGAATGCGCTCGCGCAGGTGGGCCTGGGCACCCAGCAGCACCGAGTCGCCCAGCGCGAACAAATGCTCGCCGCCGGACAGGCGCGGTCCCGGCTCGGCCGGTTCTTCCGGCAGCGCGGATGCGACCGGGGCGACCGGTGCCGGCACCTGCTCGGCCGGCGCCGCGGGCAGCGGCAGCGTTGGCGTCGGCGCGGCGCTGGCCACCAGCACAGGCGCCGCTGCCTCGAATTCGACAACCCTGATTGCCGCCGAGAAAATTAGCGCAATTATAACGTATGCGGCCAGCACGGCCTTCCTGGGAGCGTCGCCGACCTGCTTCAGGTCGTAGCGGATGGCCGGCTTTTCCACGCACTGGTACATCGCCTCGGACACGATCAGCACGGTGGCGAGCGCCGGCAGCAATACCTCCCAGCGCGAGAAATCCGTCCAGCCCAGCAGGCGCATCCAGACGAAGATCAGCCAGTGCACCAGGTACAGCGAGTAGGAACGCAGCCCGAACCACTGGGCCACGCGGGTGCGCAGCAGCACGGACACGAGAAAGTCGCGGTCGCCCATCGTCGCGTAGGCCACCACGCAGGTCAGCAGCGGCACCGCCAGGAACGCGCCGCGGTACAACCACGGGTTGGACGTGTCCATCGTCGCCACCATCGTACCCAGCAGGACCAGCGCCAGCAGCGCCAGCGCGCGCCAGGCCAGGCGCGCGAGCGGGCCGCGCACGCGCGGCAGCCACGGATTCCAGCAGCAGGCCAGCGCGGCGCCCGTCAGCAGGCCCATGGCGTGGGTGTCGGTGCCCAGGTAGATGCGGTTCTGATCGATCGCGTCGATATTGAGTTCGTACAGGTGCCACATCCAGGCCGTGCTGGCCACCGCGCCGGCCAGCGCCAACAGGCCGACGGCCCGGGCGCCGCCGCGCCGCGCGACCAGGTAGGCGACGGGCGGCCAGACCAGGTAGAACTGCTCTTCGATCGCCAGCGACCACAGATGGCGCAGCACGTGCGGGGTGGTATCGAAGTAATCCTGGCGGTCGAAGATCTGCCACCAGTTCGACAGGTACAGGAACGCGGCCGGCGTGTCGGCGACGAACTTGCGCAGCGCATCGGCCGACAGCAGCGCCGTGCCCAGGAACGCGAGCAGGACCAGTCCCAGCACCGGCGGCAGCAGGCGCTTGAGGCGCCGGAAGTAGAAATGGGCGAAGCGGAACTCGCCCGCGCTGCGGTATTCCTTCAGGAAGATCGACGTGATGATGAAGCCGGAGATCGTGAAGAACATGTCGACGCCGAAGAAGCCGGCGTTGAACAGGCCCGTGATCTCGCAATGGAACAGGATGACGGAAACGACCGCCAGGGCCCGCAGGCCGTCGAGTTCGGCGAAGCGGGGGCTGCCGGTAAGGGTGGTGGTGTGCGACATGGATGCCGTCTGGCCTTAGTGCTGCGCAATGGTGAATCGGTGGGAGCGGGCGAACATGCGGCCGCTGACTTCATAGCCCTGCGCCGTCATGTGCGTCAGGTCGGGCTGCATCAAGGGCGGACTGGCGCGGGCCCAGCGCAGGGCGGTGCCGGGGCCGCCGGTCTGGCCCTGCCAGTCCCAGAACGCGCAGCCGAACTCGGCCCCGACCTGATTTTGCGTGCCGGCGATGCGGCGGTGGATCACGGAATACTTCATCGGGTCGGCGGCTGACGTCCCCGTCACGCCGCGGTCGGGCGGGCCGATCAGGATGCAGCGTGCCTTGGGTTGCAGCTGGCGTACCCGTGCCAGGCTGGCGCGCAGGTAGGCGGCGTAGCCGGCCGGGTCGAAGGCCGGGCTGGCGCCTTCGTTGGTCCCGTACTGCAGCACTACCAGGTCGTAGGCCGGCATCGCGGGCAGCAGGCCCGGGTCCACCTGCTGCCAGCCGCGCAGCAGGGCGCCGGGAATGCTGAGCGTATCGAGCACCATGCCGGGTGCCGCCGCATACCGCGGCAGGAAGCCATGCAGGCGGATCTGGCCGGAGACCAGCCGCAGGCGCAGGCGCGCCATCGGCGCCGGTGGCGCGATGCGCAGCACGCCGCCACTGGCGCGGCTGAGGGGAATCGGCTGTTCTTCCTGGCCATCGACCGAAACCGCCAGCAGCAGCGAACCTTCCGGCGCGGCCTTGTCGTACAGGATGTCGAGCTGGCGCACGCGCGTGTCCGCCCGCGGGAAACGGAAATCCAGCGCCAGCGTCGCGCCCGGGCTGCTCGCCGCCATGCTGACGAGGCCCGGCGCGAACGCCGGCGGCTCGGCCTTGGCGCGATAGGCATAAGCGGTATGCCAGCTTGGGCTGGCGCAGGACGCCTTGAGCGGCAGGGCCAGGCCGGGCACGCCCATGCCGGCCTGGATGAACGACGGCAGCACGGCGCTGCGCGAGACGCCGGAGGCCTGCAGTGCCGCGTCGAAGAAGTTGCGCGCCGAGGTCAGGCTGTCGCCCCAGACACCGATGCGATAAGAGGCCGGTGCTGGCGCGGCCTCGCCAGGCGCCAGCGATTGCCATGTGAAGGATGCGCCCGGCGGCGCGTCCGCCGGCGGCAGGGCGCCACACTCCGCGCCATGTGCCAGGCGCAGCGCGGCCGCCGCCAGCAGCGCGAGACAAGGCTGCATGGCGCTCACCGGGATGCCCCGGCGGCGCTGGACGGCTTAACGATGGATGCGAGCGATGGCGCGCCGGACAGGCGACGGATGCGGGAACGGCGGGCGCCCATGGAATGGTGGTGTGCGAGAAGGGTCCTGGTAACGGAAACTCCGGACCAGCGCGGGCGCGCTCACGCCATCATGCCGGCCGGTTCGGATTCCGGCCAGGATGATAGCGAACCGACATCTTACTGTAAAGCCAAAACGTTTAATTTTATGGCATCGCCTGCCCGCGCCCCGTCAGTCCAGGAAGTCGGCGTACTCGCGCCGCGCATAGCCGGCCAGGGCGCGCCAGGGCAGATCCGGCGTGACGCCCTGGTGTACCGTCAGCACCATGCGATGCAGGCTGGTGCCGTCCGTGTCGCCGCTCTCGATCACCAGCGGGATCTCGCGGCGCTCGTCCCACAGCACGCGTTCGTAGCTGCCGTCGCGTTCCCGCTCGCGCCAGCGCGCGCCAGCCACGCCGGACTTGCGGCCGCTGGGGGGCAGCATGCGCAGCCGGGCCGGGTCGAGCAGGTAATAGGCGCGTGCCCACGAGCCGTCGAACGCCACGTTGTCGAATTCGCCCGGCGGCACGGCGATCACCTCGCGCGATTGCGCGTCGACATATTCGAGGCGCACCTTGCCGCCTTCCAGCGCGACATGGCGCTGCAGCAGGGCCGGATTGAAGTGCTTGTGCACCGAGGTTGCACGGGTGGCGGCATGGCGCACGCCCGGCTTGTGAGCGTGGCCGGCAGGCTGCGGCGGCAGCACGCGCGCGGTCCACACGTGGCCGTCGCGGCGCAGCATCGTCTCTTCGAAGCGCGCTTCGCGCGTGACGCCTTCGGCGGTCACGGCGCGGCTGTAGTAGGCGATGCGCAGGTCCAGGTCGGGCGCCGCGTGGACGCTGCCGGCCAGGCCCAGCGCGAGAAGGAAAAGGCAGTATCGTGTCATGTCGTGAAGGCCGGGGCCGCGCGCGACCCCGGTCGAGTGCTTGCGATCAGAAGCCGAACGCGGATTTGAGCAGGCCGAACACGCGGGTGTTGTCCAGCGTGCCCTTGAAACCCTGGGCGCCGGCGCCGCTGGCGAACAGCTTGACGTCGCCGCCGCCGTGCGTCTCGCTGTTCAAGCGTACGCCGGTCTCCTGCAGGTAGTTGTCGGCCAGGGCGGCGCTGCTGTCCACGCTGGTGCGCACGTTGGGACGATTCGGACCGTTGCCGAACACCAGGGTGGTGTACGTGTTGCCGTCGGCGTCCTTGTTCGGGCTGTTGTCGCGGTAGCTGCGGTTGATGTCCAGGATCGGGTTGCCGCGCTTGCCGTAGCCGTTGAACGCCAGCGTGTGGTCGTGGTCGGCCGTGACGACGATCAGCGTGTGCGCCAGCGTGGGGTCGGTCTGCTTCGCCTTGGCCAGCGCCGCCTTGACCGCATCGTCGAACGCGATCGTGTCCACCATCGCGCGCTTGGCGTTGGTGCCGTGCAGCGCGTGGTCGATGCGGCCGCCTTCGACCATCAGGAAATAGCCGTTGGCGTTCTGGCCCAGCAGGTCCATCGCCTTGACGGTCATCTCGGCCAGGCTGGGCTGGCTGGCGCCTTCGCCGACAGGCGGCGTGGCGGCGCGATCGAGCTCGTATTCCAGGTGGCTCTTGCTGCTGTACAGGCCGATGAACTTCTTGCCGGCGGCGGCCGCGTGCATTTCCGCCTTGTTGGCGGCCACCGTGTAGCCCTTGGCGCCGAGCTCCGCCAGCAGGTTGCGGCCGTCGGCACGGCCGGCCGGATTGCTGCCGGCCACATACGGCGTGAAGTGGTTGCGCCCGCCGCCCATCAACACGTCCACGCCGTCGCCGAGCGCGGCGTTGAAGCCGGCGCCGCCCGGCACCAGTTGCGCCGCGATCGCGTACTGGGCGTTGCGGTTGCAGATGTGCGCGTAGGTCGCGGCCGGGGTGGCGTGGGTCAGTTCCGTCGTCGTGATGGCGCCGACCGCCTTGCCCTTGGCCTTGGCCAGTTCCAGGATCGTCGGCACGGCCGCGCCGTTGCTGGCGGTGCAGTTGTTGACGGTCAGGTTGCCGTTGGCGTCCTTGCCCGGGTTGATGGCATTGGTGTCGGACGACATCGAGACCACCTCGTTCTTCATCTTCACGCCCGTCATGTAGGCGGCCATCGAGGGCGCGCTGTCGGTGGTCTGGGCGTCCTGCGAATAGGTCTTGATGCGGGCGGTGCGCGGCAGCGTGTCCATCGTCAGGCTGCCGTCTTCGCCATACTTGAAGATGCGCGCGGCCGTGATGGTCGACGGGCCCATGCCGTCGCCCAGGAAGAAGATGATGTTCCGCGCTTCGCCGGCGGCGTGCGCGGCGGCGGTGAAGGAGAGCGCCAGGGCGGCGGCTGACAGGGTGCGTTTCATAGGCTTGATATCCGGGTTGGTGAAGGCCGCTTACAGTCCGGCCGCCGTCTTGACGAGGTCGAACACCTTGGTGTTGTCGATGGTGCCGCTGAACGCGCCGGCGCCCTTGCCGATCGCGCCCAGGAACACGTCGGTGCCGCCGTGCGTCTCGCCGCCGACGCCCATGCGCACCGCCGCCTCCTGGTGGTAGTTGTTGGCGCCGGTGACGCTGTCGTCCAGCGCGGCCTGGCTGGCGCGGCTGGCCTGGACGCGGTTCTCGCCGTTGCCGAAGCCGATGATCGAATAGGGCGCGCCGTCCAGGTCCTTGTCGGTGGCGCCGGTGACGTAGTTCTTCACGACGCCCAGGACGCCCGCATTGCCGGCCGCGGTCTTGCCGGTGCGCTTGGCGTAGCCGTTCAGGACCAGGGTGTGGTCGTGGTCGGCCGTGACGACGATCAGCGTGTTCTTCAGATCAGGATCCGTGACCTTGGCCTTGGCGATGGCGGCCTTGATGGCGTTGTCGAAAGCGACCGTGTCCTGCAGCGCCTTCTTGGCCGTCGTCTCGTGCAGGGCGTGGTCGATGCGGCCGCCCTCGACCATCAGGAAGTAGCCCTTGCCATTCCTGGACAGCACGTCCATCGCCTTGGTCGTCATGTCGGCCAGGCTGGGTTCCTTGGCCGGGTCACGGTCCAGGTCATAGCTCATGTGGCTGGACGTGAACAGGCCCACCAGTTTATCGGTCTTGCTCGCGTCGATGGCGGCGAACTCGCCGGCATTGCTGGCGTAGGCATAGCTCTTCGCCTTCATCTCGGCCACCAGGTCGCGCCCGTCGGCGCGCTTGCCGCCATCCTTGACGGGCTTGAAGAACTGGCTGCCGCCACCCAGCAGCACGTCCAGGCCGGTGGCGCCCAGCGCGGCGTTGTGGCCGGCGCCGCCCGGCACGACGGCCGTGGCGATGTCGTTTTCCAGGTCGCGGTGGCAGATGTGGGCATAGGTCGCGGCCGGGGTCGCGTGCGTGACGCGCGCGGTGGTGACGACGCCGGCGGCCAGCCCCTGGGCCTTGGCCAGTTCCAGCAAGGTGGTCGCGGGCTTGCCGTTGGCCGTGCCGCAGGCGTTGCCCAGCTTGTTGCCGGCACTGTCGGCGACCGGATCGACCGCCTTCGTCTCCTGCGACATGGAGATGACCTCGTTGTTCATCTTCACGCCCGTCATGTAGGCGGCCATCGACGGCGCGCTGTCGGTCACCTGCGCGTCGTTCGAGAACGTCTTGACGAAGGCCGTTTCCGGCAGCGTGTCCATGGTCAGTTCGCCGTCCTCGCCGACGGCGTAGATGCGCGCCGCCGTCATCGTGGTCAGGCCCATGCCGTCGCCCAGGAAGAAGATGACGTTCTTCGGCGCCGCGGCCACCGGCGGGTTGGTGGGCGTGACGGGGGCGGTGCCCGGGGTGGAGTCGCTGTCGCTGCCGCAGGCGGCCAGCACGGCGGCGCTCAGCGTGGCGAGGAGAAGTGCCTTGTATTTCATGTCATCGGTCCGGCGGGGTTGGAAAGATGGCGAGAATAGCAAGGCCTTATGACCCCTTGATGACGGCCTGGCGCCGGCCGCCGGCGCGGCAGGCCGGGCCGTGTCCGGCCGCGCCGGCGGACCTTGCTAGCCCTGCGCGCTGGTGTTGGCCGCGCGGCGACGCAGTGCGCCAGCCACCAGGGCGAGGCCGCCAGCCAGCATGCCGAACGCGGCGGGCTCCGGCACCGGCGAGATGGTCACCTGCGTGGCTGGCGTCCAGCGGTGCTCGTAATGCCAAGGGTACTGGTTGATGCCGCCGCTGACGGCGTAGTACGCGCCGCCCACGACGTTGGCGAAGAAGCCATCGCTGACACGTGGATCCTCGTACCGGCGCGCGGTGAATTCCACCGTTCCGCCCGGTTGATACGAGAAGCTGGACAGGCAGGAGTACATCCGGTAGTTCGTCTGCGTGTCGCACAGCTCCGGCCCGACCGCGATGGCACCGAACGAAAAGCCCAGCACTTCTGGCAGGCTGTAGGTGCCGTCGCCGTCACGGTCGTCGGCCGTGAAATGCAGCACATGGGTGGCGTCGGCATCGAACGAGCCGCTGACCGAATCCTGGAATCCGGTGTAGGTCACCCAGAGCGATACGGGAGCGGCCTGCGCGGACGAGCACAGAGCGAGCGACAGCATGGCGATCCATTTTTTCAAGTTTCTCTCCTTCGACAGTTGTGGATGGGATGTGCTGCGACAGCTGAACAGCGATTTATCCTATCACTGTCGTCGCGGCAGCGCGACTAGTACAAAAAAGCCACCGCCGTAAGTAACAATTGGCGGGTGTTGTAGTTTGCAGTTTCTCCGAAAAAGCGGTAGTCTTTTTTTCGTCGCCGTCGGATCATTATTTCCATACAAGTCACGTCAATATGCCCACGCGATACCAGGCGCGCTGCGCGACATTCACTTTGAACCACGATTACGAGAGCCGCGGTATTTCAGCGCGGGGCCCCGTCGCGCCTGAGAGTTTGCGCGCGGGACGAGAGGAGACGACATGATTCACGCGGCAATACGCTGCCTGGCCGGGGCATTGAACGAATTCTTCAGTCGTACGCTGGACACCGCCGAGGACATGGTGATGGTCGCCAGTCTGCTCGGTGCGGATGGTGCCGTGACGCCGGACGTCGGCAACAAGATCGTGCTGTGCATTCGCCGGCGGCGGACCGCTGTTCCTGAACATCTGTTTGATAGCGGCGGCCAATTTCACCGGCCGAAATTATCAGGACGCGCTCCGCCTGATATCCCTGCTGATAGGTTTCCTCCATCATAAGCCGGTATGAGATCGCAATAACATTCCGGCCCTGAATATATCGATAGAAAAACTGATACTCGATATAGAAAATTCATCGCCGCCCGTCATGAGCAATATCTGGGGTGTTTTGGGCGACCGTTGTCTGCCGTCGATACTATATCGGGCCAGGGTGGTCGCGATCGATAACGGCCATATCGGCATGCGGGTATTGCCGAGCCGGCCGTCGCGGTGGCGGGACGGGGGGCGGTCGTGAACGGCCATCTGTTCCGGCTCGGTATCGAGCACGCCTATCACGGCGGGACCTGGCGCTGGGAGGTGGAGCCGATCGGCGCCATGCAGGCGACGTCGGATGGTTGCCGGCACCGCGGCAATTACCGCGCGCAGCGCTGTTGCTCATCGCCATTTGATCGGAGGTAGATGCCACCAGGCTACTTCATTGGGACGAAGGCACTGCGCCTTTTCCGTTTACGCCTGTTAAAATAGCAATGTAAATAGACAACAAGCGCACGACGACCATGACCATCATCGGCTGGATCCGCCAAGGCGACGCCGCCTCGTGCGGCGGCACCGTCAAGGAAGGCCATCCCCATTACACCAGCCACGGCAAGCCCCTGGCTTACCACGGCAGCCCCATCGCCTGCCGGAAGAACTGCCTGGTGGTGGCGGGCGACCACCATTTCACCCTGCCGGACGGCCTGCCGCAGGCGCTGCACGGCGACAAGAGCAGCAACGGCTGCCCGCTGGCCTCGACCCTGAACGGCATCCACGGCGTCGACGATCCGTCCGGCGCGCCGCCGGCGACCGCGTGGTTCCAGCCGGCCGCGGCCGCCCTGGCGGCGACCGCCGCACCGGAAGCGCTGGAACGGGTACTGGACGAGGCCCCCTGGGTGCCAGGCCAGTATGACGACCGCTACGTGCTGGTCGGCGCCAGCGACGGCGAGCCGCTGGCGCACACCGACTATGCCATCGAGCGCGAGGACGGCAGCATCGAGCACGGTACCACCGATGCCGAAGGCCACACCCATCTGCTCAAGCAGACGCTGGAGCAGGAGCATGTGCGCATCTACCTGGCGGAAGACGCATGAGCGCGGTGCTGGACAAGAACGGCAAGCCGATGCGGCTGGTCGCCGCCACCAATACGACGCCGGTGGCCGATGCCAAGGCCAAGGAGTTGCGGGTCTGCCATTGCGGCAACGACGTCATTCCCATTGCCGAGTACATGGTCACGGAAATGCAGCGCAATCCATTTTCCGAGCATGGGCGCAAGATAACGCAGGCGAACGGCTACGACATCAAGAAGGAGATGCAGGCGTGGCAGGCGTTGCCCTGGTATGCGAAGCTCGGCGGTCCGCCCGACTTCGCCAGCATTGCGCTCGCCGAGAAGACGCGGGCCTATACGATCTGGGCAGAGCGGGTCGGGCCGCGGCGGCCGTGGGACCATAAGCCGATCCTCAAGGCGCGGCTGGTAAAGGAGAAGAAATTCCGCGTCGGCTGGCAGCGCTATGGCAACGAGGACTACTTTTTCGATATCTGGTCGAATATCCACTACGGCTATGTCGGCGCGGCATGTGGATTCGATGACGATGAATTGCTGGGCGGCGCTGGCCTGGCGCAAGCGGTGAGCGACATCGCGAGCGGCCGGCCGGTACAGAACCATCCGGCCAATGGCGCCTGGGCCAACCAGTTCGACGACATTCCCGACCATATCTCCATCAAGCTCGGGGCCCAGCTGTACCGGCGCGTCAAGCCTGCCGCCTTGACGGCCGCGATCCTGCTGAAGGCGATCGCCGAGGTCGCGGTGCCATGGGGGACGGCGTCCAACTATGCCAAGCGGCCGCACAAGTGCACATGACCATGCGTTCCATGAAGAAGAAACTCCTCATTGCCGGCGGCATCGTGGCCGCATGCTGGCTCGCGCTGGCGATCTCCCACCGTACCCGGCCGGCAGTGGTCCTGCACTACGCCGCCGAGGCCAGGGAGCCGGCCAGCTTTTTCCTGATGGAGTACGAGAACACGATCAAGGAACTGATCCGCCCAGGCGCGACGATGACGTACCGGATGGATCGCAACCCCGGCGCGGACTATTACCTCAGCGTCAGCCTGCCGATGGCGAGCGGTGACAGCGTGGAAATCAAGCCGCCGTTCAGCCGCGTCGATGTCTATATCGATGCCGACACCCGTATTGCCCGCACCGTCGTCGAGACCGGCTTCTGGGCCCGTATCGGCGCCGATTGATGGCGGCAACCCGCGTGCGGCGGCTATGCGGCAAACTGGCGATCGCGGCCGGCGTGCCGGCCATGCTGTGGCTGACGCTGCTGGTACAGGCCCAGCTCTCGCCGCTGGTCGTGCTGCATTATTCCAGTGCCGCGACAGCCCCCATCGCCTATTTCTTCGATGAAGACAGCGATATCATCAAGGACGTCATCCACCCCGGCGAGCGTCTCGGGTTCCGCACGACGCGCTGGCCCCGCGCCGGCTACCACCTGGACGTGAGTTTCCCGTTTTCCAGCCGGGACGGCGTGGAGCTGGCGGCGCCGTTCAGCCGCGTGGATATCTATCTGGACGCCCACGCCAAGGTGGTCCGCACCACCGTCGATACCGGATTCTGGGCAAGGATCGGCCCGGACTGACGTCGCGCGCGCCCTTGCTCCAGCATCTCCCGTAGCAATTTGATACCATCTTACCTGGAATCCATGTGTCTTTATGGTAAGATGATGGCCTTTTCGTTGCCAGAGTCGCGTAGGTAGATGACATGAAACACGGGCTGCAGGAAGTCGTACAATCGCTCCAGGATCTGATCAGTGGCGGTGCCCAGAACCGGCGCCTGCTGCGCCTGTCCTTCCCGCACGGCGACGGCCCTGCCGCGCAGTTGCTGGTCAACCAGCTGGACGCGTTCGAGGCCATGTCGCGCGACTTCGAATATCGCGTCGAACTCATTTCCGACACCGCCATGTTGGCGCTGAAGGATCTGCAGGGCAAGCTGATGACGGTCGCCCTGGTGCGCGGCGACGGCAGCATGCGCTACTTCAGCGGCTATGTGTTCAGCTTCCGCCTGGTCACCACCGACGGCGGCTTCGCGTTCTACGAGGCGATCCTCGGGCCGTGGCTGAAGTATCTCGCCCTGCGCAAGGACAACTACCTGTTCCACGGCAAGTCGCTGCGCGACCAGACCGAAAGCATCTTTGCCGACTACTCCACGCTGCCGGACTGGGACTGCCGCGTGCAGGGCGACGACCCCGTGATGACGGACGCCTGCCAGTTCGACGAGACCGACCACAATTACCTGCACCGCCGCTGGGAGGCTGCCGGCTGGCATTACTGGTACGAGCATACCGAGCGTGGCCACAAGCTAGTGCTGTCGGACGAGTCGCGCCAGGCCGACGTCATCGATGGTGACGCCACGGTGCGCTTCCAGAGTCACGGCGGCGCCGTCGAGGAAGACGGCCTCGGCCAGTGGTCGCCGGTGCGGGCCATCGCCCCCGCCAGCGTGGCACTGTCGGGCTTCAATTTCAAGCATCCCGTGCCCAGCCAGGTCACGATGCCGACCGTCAACCAGCAGGGCAGTGTGCTGCAGGTCGAATCCTACGAGTACACCGGCGCCTATGGCTTCAACGGCCTGCAGCAGGGCGACCGCCTGGCGCAGCTGCGCATGGAAGAAGCAGAGGCCGCCGCGAAGCATTTCGAAGGCAGCGGCAACAGCCGCTTCCTGCAGCCGGGCCGCTGGTTCACGTTGCGCGACCACTTCTATGGCGATTCGCTGCGTCACGCCGACGATTCGGGCAAGCACGAGTTCCTGGTGCTGGAAGTGCGCCACACGGCGCGCAACAACTACCTGCAAAACAGCAAGCCGGCCGAGTACCGCAACACCGTGCGCTGCATCCGCAAGCAGATTCCATGGCGGCCCGGCCGCAATTTCAACAGTGTCGAGACGAAGATCCTGGCGCCGCAGACGGCCACGGTGGTGGGCCCGCGCGGCCCGGACAGCATTTACACGGACGAGTACGGTCGCATCCGCGTGCAATTCCACTGGGACCGCGAAGGCGGCAACGACGAGCGCAGCTCGGCCTGGTTGCGCGTGGCCAGTTCCTGGGCGGGCGGCGAGCTGGGCCTGGCGGCCGTGCCGCGCGTTGGCAGCGAGGTCATCGTCCAATGGCTGGGCGGTTCGCCGGACCGGCCGATCGTCACCGGCAGCGTCTACAACGAGCGCAACATGCCGCCCTGGCAGCAGCCGAGCCAGCATGCGCTGACGGGCCTGCGCAGCCGCGAGCTGGCGCCGAACGCCGGCAACGCGGCCGGCGGGCGCAGCAACCACTTGATCCTGGACGACACCCACAACCAGATCCAGGCGCAGCTCAAGAGCGACCACCAGCACAGCCAGCTGTCGCTGGGCCACATCACCCGGGTCGAGGACAACCGCGGCCGCAAGGACGCGCGCGGCGAAGGCTGGGAACTGGCGACCAACGCCTGGGGCGTCGCGCGCGCCGGCATGGGCATGCTGCTGACCACGGAAGCACGCCCGGATGCCGCCGGCCACGCCAAGGACATGGGCGAGACCGTCGGCCGCCTGGGTGCGGCGCGCGAGCGCCATGAGCAGCTGGGCGAACTGGCCCGCCAGCACGTGGCGCAGGACGCCGATGTCGACCAGGGCGCCACCGGCGCCGCGCTGAAGGCGCAGAACGACGCCATCGCCGGCGGCGGCCAGGCCCAGGGCGAGCTGAGCGAGCCGCAGCTCGTGCTGTCCAGCCCGGCCGGGATCGCCACCAGCACGGCGCGCAGCACGCACATCCAGAGCGACCGCCATACGGTACTGAATACGGGCGAGCACCTGTCGATCACGACCGGCAAGAGCCTGCTGGCCAGCCTGACGGAAAAGCTCAGCGTGTTCGTCTACAAGGCCGGCATGAAGCTGTTCGCCGCCAAGGGCAAGGTGGAAATCCAGGCCCAGAGCGACAACGTGGAAATCATCGCCGAACAGGTGCTCAAGCTGATCAGCACGAAAAAGAACATCGAGATCGGCGCCTGCGAGGAAATCCTGTTGCATGCGGGCGGCAGCTTCATCCGCATCAGCGCCAAGGGCATCCAGCAGGGCACCAGCGGCAAGTGGGAGGCGCACGCCGCCAGCCACGCGGCGACCGGCCCGCAGAACCTCGAGGCCACGTTCGCGGCGATGCCGGCCGCCGAACTGGGCCCGCACAGCCTGCGCTTCGCCTTCCCGGGCGCGGACGACGTGGCCACGGCGCTGGGCGTGGTCGGCAAGGCCTACAAGATCCTCGACAAGGCGGGCAAGCAGCTGGCCGCCGGCGTGGTCGGCGAAGACGGCCGCCTGCCGCGCCTGGAGCTGCCGGACAACGACCAGCTCACGCTGCACCTGGGCGAGGACAGCTGGCGCAGCATCAAGCTCGACACGGTCGAGAAGATGCCCGAGGTCGAACGGCTCGAGCACGACTTCTACCATGACGAGGACGAAACCCCGCTGGAAGACAGCCTGGAGGAATTCGGCCGCTATGCTTCCTCGCTGGCGGGTATCGACTCGTCGCAGTACCTGAGCAGCAACCTGCTCGGCAAGCTCATCACCAATCCCGAAGGGGAGGAATAATCATGATCCATAACGTTGTCAAATCGCTGCTGCTGGCCGGTGCGCTGTCACTGGCCGTCCATGGTGGCGCCAGCGCCGCGCCGGCCGGCGCCACCGTCTCGTCGCAGCAGCAGGGCATGCACCAATGGTCCGTGCTGAAAGGCAAACTGATCCTCGTGAACGGCACCTACCAGGACACGACCAGCTACAAGCGCAGCCTGACGTTCTATTTCGAAAGCAAGCCGGGCGGCGAGTGGTTGCACGTGCCCGTGGTCGACAGCGCCAGCGAGCAGGAGCTGACCTGGTTCAGCATTTCCCAGGGCGAGCAGACGGTGGCCGATGCGGCCGTGGTGGCGCGCGGCGATGCCGTCGAGCTGGTCGTGGCCGAGACCAAGCCGGGCAAGAGCGCGCCGATCGCCGTGCGCTGGTACCGCCTGGCGGAGTCGGACGACGACAATCCGGATGGCCCGGCCTATTACTTCAAGAAACTGTCCGCCACGAGCTACCCGGCCAAGGCCAGGCTGACGGTCGAGCAGGTATTGAAAAAAGAGACGTCCTCCCGGTCCAGCAAATAACCCGTAGTCATGACCCGCGAATTCATCAGCGCCAAATACGACGCCAGCATCAAGACCGTCGATTACGTCGGCGACGACGGCACCCACCTGTTGCGCACCGGCGGTACCATCGCCTGGCGCTTCAACAATCCCGGCAACCTGCGCCCGGCCGGCGAAAAGCTGATCATGGGCGCCATCGGCATCGGCCAGACCAAGGGCAACGGCGCCTTCCTGATCTTCAAGAGCTACGAAGAGGGGCGCCTGCAGAAGAAGAAGCTGCTGCGTCGTAAATACAACGACCGCACCATCTACACGATGCTGACGGGCATCCCCGATCCCAAGCGTCCGGGCAAGATGATGATGGGGTACGCGCCGGCGTCGGACAACAACGACCCGCTCGCCTACGCGAACGCCATCAGCAAGCACACCGGGCTGCCGATCACGACCAAGCTCTCCGACATCTCCGATGCCAAGCTGGAAGAAGTCCTGGACGCCATGGAAAAGAAGGAAGGTTTCCACGGCCTGAAGGACACGCGCAAGGAGCGCGAAGTCGGTACCACCTCGGTAACCGTCTCGGATGGCGCCAAGCCGAAGGCGGACCTGCCCGTGCAGATCAAGATCGGCGACAAGACCTACGAGAAGAAGACCGACGCGCAGGGCCAGTTGCCGAAGATCGCCCACACCGAGCCGGGCAAGAAGGCCGAGATCCATGTCGCCGACGTGACGGGCGTGTGGCAGAAGCGCTTCGAGTTCGTCATGGACGGCGTCTCGAGCGCCTACGTGCTGCTGCACGACCTGGTCAGCTTCGAGGCGCCCACGGCGCCGAAGAAGCCGCCGGCAACGCCCACCAGCACGGCACGCAAGCCATTCGACCACGTCGTCGATCGCAAGGAAACGCTGGGCATCCTGGCCACGCGCTTCGGCACGACCGTCGCCGCGATCATGAAGGACAATCCGGCCATCAAGGACCCCAGCAAGATCTACGTGGGGCAGGTGATCGGCATCTACGGCCCGCCCTCGGGCAAGCCGGGCAAGCCGAAGGCGGCGCCGGCGAAGCCCGCCGCCAAGCCTGCGGCGGCCAAGCCGGCGGCGGCGGCAGCCCCGGCCGCGGCTGCCGGCGCACCGGCGGCCAGCGCCGACCTGACCCGCAGCAAGGAAGGCAAGGGCGAGCCGCTGGCCATCGTGCCGGTCGACCAGAAGACGGCACCGTGGATGGCCGTGGCGATCGCGGAAGCGAAGAAGTGGGCCGGCAAGAAGGAGGACGTCATCACCAAGTCGAAGAACTTCCACAAGGAGATGGGCATCGCCGGCAATATGGTGAGCACGGCCTGGTGCGCTTCCTTTGCCAACTATTGCCTGAAGACGGCCGGGGCGCCGTTCGAGAAGAGCGCGTCGTCGCAGTTCCCGGTCGCGTCGAAGAAGTTCAAGAAGATCAGCAAGCCCGTGTTCGGCGCGCTGCTGGTCATGCGCAACTACGTGCATGCGACCGGCAAGGCCCACTATACCGGCCACGTCACCTTCGTCTACGGCCTGACCAAGGACGGCAAGGTGGCCGGGCTGGGCGGCAACCAGGGCGACCGGCTGAAGGTGTCGGCCTACGCGCGCAGCGGGATCTCCAGCAGCTTCACGCTGAAGGACGGCACCAAGCTTGACCAGAAGTTCCACGGCTTCTATATTCCCGTCACGTACGAGGAATACGCCAACGCGCAGGACGAGGCCGACATCGTCGACGTCGACGACATCAACAAGAATTTCCTGAACATTGCAGCCGCCGGCAAGGGCGGCAACGAGGCCACACAATGAAGCACATGCTGAGACACACGATCCTGGCGCTGGGGCTGGCGGGCGCGAGCGCGGCCCAGGCCGGTTCGACGGATGGCCTGAACATCGCCGCCATCGCGGACGAGACGGCGTTGCCGTACGTCGGCGCGGTGCGCCAGTTCGTGGCCGATCACGCGGCCAGCGAGATCCGCTGCGGTGAGTATTCGCTGAACCTGCAGAACGTCTACACGGCCAACCTGCCGCCACAGCTGACCAGCGAGCTGGCGCTGGGCGCCGTCAAGGACAAGGCCAGGCGCAAGACGCTGAGCAAGGTATTGACGGGCTTCCGCGACAAGACGGTGGAGCGCGGCTTCGATGCCGCGCTGGCGTACGAGGTCAAGGCCGGCACGCTGCGGCTGTACGGTATTTCCGGCGCCATGGGGGAAAAGGTGGTCGTCTCGACCCTGCCGGTCGACGCGGCGCGCGACCAGAAGAAGTTCAACGTGGCCGCCTGCAAGGCGCTGGCCAGCCTGCCGGTCCTGGCCGAACCCTGAGCGTGGCGGCCGGCGGGGCTGCCGCATCCGCCGCGCCGGCCGCCGCGACCCGGCCGCCGGTTCCGCTCGGCCGGCACGCCGCGTGCCGGTGCTGACGTTGCACGGGGACAACAAAAATTTCGCAGTTTTAAGGGTGTGATGCCGTCGGTGGTATCCTTGCCGCTGTACGCCCACAACCCGCCGCGATGTTCTTATGCCTGCACGCCAGAACCGGCGGCGGCGCCCCGATATGCCCAGACCTCTCCCTTTGCAACCGTCCGACGTTTCCTGCAGCGCCGCTGCCCGCACCGGCGGGCCCGCCGCGCACTGGCAGGCCGATGAGGCGGGCGTGGTCCGGCACGTCCTGGCGCAGCCCGGCTGCCTGGCCGACGCGATGCGCGAGCGCTCGCTGACCGACTGGCTGACGCGCGCCCATCCATGTGCCGGGCCCGTCGCGGCGGCGCAGGTAGCGGCCGCGCTGGCGCGGCACGCGCCGTTCCGGGTGGAGCTTGCCGTGGTACTGGACGACGTCACGCACCAGGTCGTGGTGGCCGGGCTGCCCGATGGCGCCGGTTACCGCGGCAGCGTGGTGGACGTGACGGAGGCCCGCACCCAGCTGGAACATGCGCTGCGCAGCGAAGCGGGCCATCGCCTGCTGGTCGACAACAGCACCGACCTGATCGCCCATTGCGGGCCGGAGGGACGCTATGTGCACATTTCGCCATCGTACGAGCGCATGATGGGCTGGACGCCGGCCGACATGGTGGGCGAGCCCGTCATCGATTTCCTGCACCCGGACGACCAGCCGCCATCGCACGCCGCGCTGGCCGCCGTGCTGGCCGGCCAGCAGGTCAGCATCGAGGTGCGCAAGCGCACGCCGGACGGCCGCTATGTCTGGCTCGGCACCAACGCGGGGCCGGTCACCGATCCCGACACCGGCCGCTGCCTGGGCGCCGTGATGATCTCGCGCGACATCACGCGCGAGAAGGAAATGCTGCGCCAGATCCAGGCGATGGCAGAGCAGAACACGGCGCTGATCGAGAACTCGCCGGACATCATGCTGCTGCTGTGCCCCCAGGGCAGCATCCTGCATGTCAACCAGGCGGTGCGCAGCGTGCTGGGCTACGAGCCGGCCGACGTGCTGGGCAAGACCGGCATGGACTTCATCCGCGCCGAGGCCAGCGCCGCGACGGCGGAGAAGATCATGGAGCTGAGCCGGCGCGACGGCAATTTCAGCACGACGCTGGGCTGCCGCCACAAGGACGGCACGCCAGTGCAGCTGGCCGTCAGCATGCGCCGGCCGCCAGGCAGCGACGTGATCTACGCCAGCGCGCGCGACGTCACGGAAAGCTGGCACACCCGCCTGGCGTTGCAGAAGTCGCACGAGCACACGCGCACGCTGTTGGAAAGCATCAGCGACGGCTTCTTCTCGGTCAACCAGGCGTGGCAGATCACCTACGCCAACATGCGGGCGGCCGATTTCGTCAGCGTCGACCGCGATGCCTCGCTCGGCAAGGTCCTGTGGGACATCGCGCCGGAACTGGCCGCCACCGAGATCGGTGCGCGCTACCGGCAGGCGATGGCCGAGCGGCGCAGCACCAGCTTCGAGCTGCCGTACGAACCGATGAACGTGTGGCTGAGCGAACGCGTGTACGCCCACGAAGACGGCCTGTCGATCTTCTTCCACGACATCACCGAACGCAAGCTGGCCGAGGCGCGCCTGGAGCAGCTGGCCACGCGCGACACCCTGACGGGATTGCCGAACCGCGCCTGGATCAACCGCCGTGTCGAAGCGATGCTGGACCAGGCGGCGGCGCACGTGCCGACCGTGTTCTTCATCGACCTGAATCGCTTCAAGGCCATCAACGACTCGCTCGGTCACGCCACCGGCGACCGGCTGCTGCAGCAGGTGGGGCAGCGGCTGGCCTCGTGCATGCGGCCGGACGACGAGGTGGCGCGCCTGGGTGGCGACGAATTCGTGGTGGCGGCGCGCTGCGCCGACCGCGGCGCGGCCGCCGCCATCGCGGAGCGGCTGCTGGAGGTGTTGAAGACGCCGTTCCTGGTGGACGGCCTGGAGATGTCGGTGGGCGCCTCGATCGGCATCAGCCTGGCCGACGCGGCCGACGCCTCGCCGGCGCAGCTGTTCCAGAACGCCGACACGGCGATGTACAAGGCCAAGGCACTGGGCAATGGCTCCTACCAGTTCTTCGAGCCGGAGATGAGCACGGCGGCGAAGCGCCGCCTGACCCTGGAGCTGGCGCTGCCGCGCGCGCTGGAACTGGGCCAGCTGGAAGTGGTGTACCAGCCGCGTGTCCATCTGCGCAGCCTGCAGCCGTGCGGCATGGAGGCGCTGCTGCGCTGGCGCCATCCGGAATACGGCCCGGTCTCGCCGCTGGAGTTCATTCCGATCGCCGAGGAGCGCGGCCAGATCGAGGCCATCGGCGCCTGGGTGCTGCGGCAAGCCTGCCGCTTCGCGCGCCGCGTCAACGACGCCCACGGGCTGGCGCTGCGGGTTTCCGTCAATGTCTCGGCACGGCAGCTGCGCTCGCCCGACCTGGTCGGCCACGTGCAGGATGCGCTGGCCGCGGCAGGATTGCCGGCCGATTGCCTGGAACTGGAGATCACGGAAAGCGCGTTGATCGAGGACGTGGCCGGCTCCGCCGCCATCCTGCGCACGCTGAAGGGGCTGGGCATCAAGCTGTCGCTGGACGATTTCGGCACCGGCTACTCCAGCCTGTCGTACCTGAAGCGCTTCCCGGTGGACGTGCTCAAGCTGGATCGCTCGTTCCTCAACGAGGACGAGCACGACACCGCCTTCATCCGTGCGCTGGTGGACATGGCCCACGTGCTGGGGCTGGCGGTGGTCGCCGAGGGGATCGAGACGGAGGGCATGCTGGAAGTGCTGCACCATGCCCGCTGCGACGAGGGGCAGGGCTACCTGATCGCGCGGCCTTTGTCCGTGGCCGACTTCGAGCGTTTCCTGGTTGGGTGAGCAAGACCCCTGGTGTCAGGCACCTGTTTGCAGGTCGCAGACCTGCAAACAGGTGCCTGACACCGGTGTTTCACCGGCTTCAAGCGCCGCGGCCCACCAGCGCGCCATGCCAGGCCTCGCGCTCGGCCGGCGTCGGTGTCCCTAGGTAGCCGAATTTGCCGGCGATAAGCGTGGCGACCGGGACGCCATCGCGGAACAGCACCCGGTTGCCCGCCAGCGCAGCCACCTTCTCGCCCGGCAGCAGCGTGCCGCACAGGTTCAGCGGGTCGACGCCGGAGACCGCCACGAGGCTGCCGTCGGGTTCGCGCCGCCGCATCTCGCGCAGCAGCGGGATCGCCTCGGGCAGCGCGAACTGCTCGCCGGACAGGCCGGCGACGAAGCGGCCGCCGCGAATGTCGCCGCGCGCTTCCAGCCGGTGATACACCGGCAGCAGCTCGCGCCAGGCCGGCAGCCAGGCCGCTTCCCGCTCCAGCAGGTGCCAGAACATCACGCCGTAACGGCGCAGCAGGGTCAAGGCGATGTGCTCCAGCGTGTCCGGTTCCGTGCGCGGGCGCCGGGCCGGCGCGGAGGACACACTGGCCGTGTCGGGCGTACGCTCGACCAGCCGGACGCCGTCGGCGCGCCGCACCAGCGCCCAGCGGCCCGCTTCCTCCATGGTCGGGCCGCCGCCGCGGCGGCGCCGGCGGTCCATCGTATTGCGCTTCGCTGCCGGCACCAGCATCGCGCGCAGCCCCGCAAAGCTGTCGGCGTTGACGAGGCCCGTCTGCACCAGCTCCCCCAGCGCGTCCTCCAGTTCCGCGCCCAGCAGGCGGGCATCGTGCGCCAGCTCGTCGAAGAACATCGCGCCATGCTGGCGCAACGCGTCCGCCACGCGCAGCGCCCGCGGCGACAGCGCCACCTCGGCGGCAACGGCCGGCAGCGCGTGCCACAATCCCAGTTGCCGGCGCGGCAGCAGCACCAGCGGCGTGGCGTGCACGGGGCCGCCGCTGGCGCTGGCCGGCGCGCCGACGCGGGTCCAGACGAAACGGCCGGCGCGGCACAGTTCATCGAGGTACAGCTGCGAGTAGTCGCGCACGCGCGCCGCCAGCAGCTCGCTCTCCCAGGCACCGGCGGCGGCCTCGTAGCCTTCCAGTTGGGCCAGCACCTGCGTCAGGGCGTCGCCGCCCTGCAGGCGCGCCTCCGGCGCCACGTGCTGCCATTCGAACAGGAAGCGCATGAAGTCGCGCCGTTCGACCGGCTCGATTTCGCGCCGCAGGTGGCGGATCGTGTAGCGGTGGATGCGCGCCAGCAGGTGGCGCTCGCACCATTGCTCGTCCGTGCCGCCTGGCGTGAAGCGGCCGCGCAGCACGTAGCCTTCGCTTTCCAGCCGCGCCAGCGCGATCGCCACGGTACTCTGCGGCAGCCGCAGCGGCGCGGCGATGGCGGCCAGCGTCTGCGGGCCGAAGCCGGACAGGCGCGCGCGCAGGATCTCGACCAGGGCCGCGTCGCGCGGCCAGCTCTCGGCATCGCGTTGCGCCAGTCGTTCAGGCAGCACCAGCGCCGGCTCGGCCACGGCGTCCGGCCACGCCGCCCGCACGCAGGCCAGCCGCTCCAGCGCCACCCACAGGTGCTCGAGGCGGGTGGCGCGGCCGCCGGCCGCCAGGCTTGCCAGCCAGTCCTGCCAGCCGTCGTTGGCAGCGGCTTCCTCCACCGTGACGCAGGCCAGCGCCACCAGCGCTTCGTGCATCTCGTCGGCGGCGCGCACGCGCGGCCAGCTTTCCCCCGCCACCGCGTCGATGGCGCCGGCGTCGAGCGCGCCCAGGTCGTCGCCGCTGGTGGGCTCGGTCCAGCGCCGGTTCAATACCGCTTGCGTGCGGCGTTCCTCCAGCGGCGCGTCGTCCAGGAAGGCGTACGGGCGCGCGTTCAGGATTTCCATCGCCAGCGGCGAGGGCGCCGCCGGGTCGCGCGCCAGCAGCCGTACTTCGCCGGCTTCCATGCGCCGCAGCAGCGCCAGCCAGCCCTCGGCATCCATTGCCTCGTGCAGGCAGTCGTCCAGGGTTTGGTCCACCAGCGGGTGGCTGGGGATCTCCCGTTCGCCGGCGATGTTCTCCAGGCACGCGGCCTGGTCGGGGAACACGGCCACCAGCATGTCGTCGCTTTTCATCCGCATCAGCTGCGGCGCCACCTTGCGGCCGCCGGCAAAGCGGGGCAGGGCCAGCGCGGTCGTCGCGTTCCAGCGCCAGCGCACATTGAACAGGGGCGCGTCCAGCAGCGCCTGCACCAGCACGTGCTCGGCGCTGTTCGAGCGCAGGTAGCGCCATACCTCGTCGAGCGGGAAGCTGTGGCTTTCCGACAGCGACAGCACGATGGCGTCCTCCGTGGCGGCGGCCTGCAGCTCGAAATTGAAGGTGCGGCAGAAGCGCTTGCGCAGCGCCAGGCCCCAGGCGCGATTGACGCGGCTGCCGTAGGGCGTGTGCAGCACCAGCTGCATGCCGCCCGATTCGTCGAAGAAGCGCTCCAGCACCAGCGTGTCGGCGGTGGGCAGGGCGCCCAGCGCGGCGCGGGCACGCGCCAGATACTCGACGATCTGGCGCGCCGCGTCGTCGGCCAGGCCCAGGTGTTCGTACAGCCAGGCCACCGCATGCAGGGTGGCCGCGTCCGCGTCTTCGCGTTCGCCCAGCAGCCGGTCGATCTCGCCGCGCAGGCGCGCGACGCCCCGCGACAGCTCGTCGCTGCGGCCGGGCGCCTCGCCCAGCCAGAACGGAATGTTGGGCGCGGCGCCGTGCGCATCCTCGACCCGCACCTTGCCCGCCTCCACGCGCAGGATGCGGTAGGACGTGTTCCCGAGCTGGAACACGTCGCCGGCCAAGCTCTCGACGGCGAAGTCCTCGTGCACGGTGCCGACGTTCAGGCCGGCCGGTTCGAGCAGCACGGTGAAGTCGGCGTTGTCGGGAATCGTCCCGCCCGACATCACGGCGGCCAGCTTGCCGCCGCGCCGCCCGCGCACGGTGCCGCTGACGGCATCGCGGTGCAGCCAGGCACCACGCACGCCCTGGCGGCTGTGGTAGCCCTCGGTCAGCATGCGCAGCACGTCCTCGAAGCGTGCGCGCGGCAGCGCCGCGTACGGCGTGGCTCCGCGCGCCAGCTCGAACAGGGCATCCTCGCGCCATTCGCGCAGGCCCACCTCGGCCACGACCTGCTGCGCCAGCACGTCCAGCGGCGCGACGGGAACGCGCAGCGCGTCGAGTTCGTCGCGCCGCACGCAGTCGAGCAGGGCGGCACATTCGACCAGGTCGTCGCGCGAGGTCGGGAACAAGCGCCCCTTCGGCACGCCGCCGACGTGGTGGCCGGAGCGGCCGACCCGCTGCAGGAAGGCGGCGATGCTGCGCGACGAACCGATCTGGCAGACCAGGTCGACGTCGCCGATGTCGATGCCCAGTTCCAGCGAGGCGGTGGCGATCAGCATGCGCAGCTCGCCCCGTTTCAGGCGCTGCTCGGCATCGAGCCGGAATTCCTTGGCCAGGCTGCCGTGGTGTGCCGTCACGTGTTCCGCACCGAGGCGGTCGGCCAGGTGGCGCGCCATCCGTTCGGCCATGCGCCGCGTGTTGACGAACACCAGCGTGGTCCTGTGCAGCGCGGCCAGCTCGGCCAGACGGTCGTACACGCGCTCCCACACCTCGTTCGGCATCACGGCCTCCAGCGGCACCGGCGGCAGCTCCAGGCCCAGGTCGCGCGCGCGCACGTGGCCGACGTCGACGATGGCGCAAGGCCGGCCGGCGCCCGCCAGGAACTGCGCGATCAGGGCGATCGGCTTCTGCGTGGCGGACAGGCCGACCCGCACGGCCGGCCGCGCCAGCAGCGCATCGAGCCGTTCCAGGCTGAGCGCCAGGTGGCTGCCGCGCTTGCCGCCGGCCACCGCATGGATCTCGTCGACGATCACGGTGCGCACGGTGGCCAGCATGGCGCGGCCGCTGTCGCTGCCCAGCAGCACGTACAGCGATTCCGGCGTCGAGACTAGGATGTGCGGCGGGCGCTTGCGCGCGGCATTGCGTTCGGCCTGCGGCGTGTCGCCGGTGCGCACGGCGCTGCGGATGCCGTGCGGCGGCAACCCGAGCGCCGCCAGTTGCGCGTCGATGCCCTCGAGCGGCGCCAGCAGGTTGACGCGGATGTCGTTCGACAGCGCCTTCAATGGCGAGACGTACAGCACGCGCGTCTCGTCCGGCAAGGGCGCTTGCGCGCTTTCGCGCACCAGCGCGTCGATCGCGGCCAGGAAGGCCGTCAGCGTCTTGCCGGAGCCGGTGGGCGCGGCGATCAGCGTGGCGCGGCCGGCCTGGATCAGCGGCCAGGCGCGGCGCTGCGCCTCGGTGGCGCCGGCGAACGATGCCCGGAACCACGCCGCGACGGCGGGGTGGAAGTCGTGCAGCGGGTCCGGCGCCATGGTCAGCGGTCGTGGAATTCGCCCGCGTTGGCGAACAGGTCCCAGGTGGCGATGAACAAGGCGGCGATCACGGGGCCGATGACGAAGCCATTCAGGCCGAACAGCGCCATGCCGCCGATGGTGGACAGCAGCACCACGTAGTCGGGCAGCTTGGTGTCCTTGCCGACCAGGACGGGGCGCAGCAGGTTGTCCACCAGGCCGATCACCATCACGCCATACACCACCAGGCCGATGCCCTCCCACGTCGCGCCGGTGGCGATGAAGTAGATGGCCACCGGGCCCCAGATGATGGCAGCGCCGACGGCCGGCAGCAGCGACAGGAAGGCCATCACCACGCCCCACAGCAAGGGACCCGGCACGTCCAGGAACCAGAACGCCAGGCCGCCCAGCGCGCCCTGGGCCAGCGCCACCAGGATATTGCCCTTGACGGTGGCACGGATGACGGTGATGAAGTTCTCGAACAGCGGCTCCTTGTAACGCTCGCTGAGCGGCACCGCGCTGCGGATCTTGCCGGACAGGGTCTGGCCGTCGCGGAACAGGAAGAACAGCAGGTACAGCATGACGGTCACGCTGACCATGAAGTCGAGGGCATTCCGGCCGACGTTGATGGCGTACTTCGCCGTGGCCTGGCTGATCTGGGCAGCGGCGGCCGTCAGCTTCGCTTCCAGCGTGGCCAGGCTGGTCAGTTCGAAGCGCTCCAGCAGTTCCAGCGCCCAGCCCGGCAAACCGTTGATGGCGCGCTGGAACATGGCGCCGAAATTGATCTGGCCCGACTCGATCATCGCGTACACGGCGGCGGCCTGGTTGACCAGCGAGATGGCGATCAGGGTGACCGGCAGGATCACCATCAGGACGATCAGCAGCAGCGCGATCAGCGCCGACGCGGTCGGCTTGTTGCCCGTGACCTCCAGCAGCCGGTAATGCAGCGGCGCGAACACGATGGCGAACACCACGCCCCAGAAAATCGCGCCCGCGAACGGGCTGAGGATCCACAGGAAGGCCAGGGTGACCAGGCCGAGCAGCAGCAGGAACGAGTTTTGCGGCAGGGTGAATTGCTTCATGGGGCTCCAGGTGAACAATATTGCATACGTGGCCACATGATAGACGATCCCACGGTCCCGCCGGGTCACGGACGTGCGCGACGGCAGGGTGTGCGAGTACGCGACACTTTGGCAGCCTGGCCTTGATCTTTTGCCACACGCGTCTAGATTGCAGTAACCGACTAGCACAATGCGATGCGCGCCTTCCGGTGCGCGGGCGGAAAGGAGTTTCCATGCTGTCCAGCCCTTTCCCCGGCGCCGCCCTGGGGGCGCTGCTCGCGTTATCGTCGTGTTTCCTGCCGGGCGTGGCGCACGGCGCTCCCTGTCCGGCCGGCACGGTGGCGCGGGCGGCAGCGCCCGACGACAACGTCTGCGTCAGCCCGGCCAGCCGGCGCCGGGCCGCGGCCGACAACGCTCGCGCGCCACTGCTGTGGGTCAGCGGGCCGTTCGGACCCAAGACATGCGCCCCGGGCTTTGTCTGGCGCGAGGCCTTCGCCGCCGATACCACGTGCGTGACCACAGCCGTGCGGGAAGAAACCCTGCGGGAAAACGCCGGTCCGCGCGGAGATTTGCCGCGGTGAGCGCGCGACTGCCTGCGCTGATCGGCGCGGTGGCGCTGCTGTCGCTATGGCATGGCACAGCCAGAAGCGTCAACGAGACGCCGGCGCGCTTCGGCGCGGCCGCCACCGACGGCGCGATGGCGCGCGACGGCATCGCGGCGCGGGCCGACGTGCTGCACCGGGCCATGGCGTGCGGCAATGAGTTCGCGTTCGCACGCGGGTTCGCGCTGGCCGGCCGGCATGGCAAGGCGTTCGATGCGCCCGTGCCGAACCTGGCCCAATGGCCCGTCACGCTGATGCTGGGCAAGGCCGCGCTGCTGGCCGACCAGTCGCACCGGGCGTGGGACTGCGAGATGTTCCTCAGCGGCGCCGAGGTGCGGCGCGACTGGCTGCCGCTGACCTCGGACGGGGTTGCGCATGCGGGCGAGGCGGACCACGATATCGTCAATCGGGTATTTCGTGAGCTGTACGACAGCACGGCCGGCGCCAGCGGTGCCGCCTGCGTCGGTGTCGCGCGCGAAAAGGAGGGCGAGATGGTCGGCCTGCGCCTCAGCCGGGAGTGCCTGGCCCGGCAGATCCGTGCCGTCATGACCCATCCGCGCCATGGCCCGTGGACGGAGGAGGGCGGGACGGTCACGCCCGAACTGGCGGGCACCAGCGCCGGCAAGCTGCCGTGCCTGTCCGAGTTCACGTTCAAGCTGAAGGGCCTGAACGGCGACTGGGACATGGCGGTGATCGAATACACGCGCCTGGCGGCGCTGCTGTACCGCTTCGGCCGTTCGACGCTGCCCATCGGCGAGGATGTCACGGCGGCCATCGCGGTGCTCAACCGCCGCTTCCTGACCTTGCGCAGCAGTCCCGAACAGGGCGCCACGGCGCGCGAAGTGTTCAACCTCGTTACCAGCTGCGGCAACTTGCCCAACCAGTATGGCGACGCGATCGACACGGTCAACGGCACCGGCGCCGACCCCGGCAGCTATTCGGAAGCGGCCAGCGATGCCCTCGGCAAGAAGTCGTTCTGGGACAGCCTGTTGCGCTTCCTGGCGGCGCTGGTGATCGTGGTGGTGTTCCTGCTGGCGGCGGCACTGGCGGGCGCCATTGCCGGCGCGATCGCGGGCGCACTGGCAGGCGCGGTGGGCGTGGGCGTGGCGGTGGCCATCGCCGTCGGTGCCGTCGTGCTGATCACGTTTGCCGGCGGTGGCATCGAGGAAACGGAAAACCACTTGTTGATGCAGAACTCGTCGCGCTACGTGAAGAACAAGCTGATGATGGCCGAGCTCAGCGCGCAGGACGAACGCAAGGGCTTCGATACCATCGCCGCGCTGAACGAGGAGCTGCGCGTGTGGCTCCTGATGCGGATGCAGCGCATCGCCCGCGAGGACTTCGTCGAGTACAACGCCAAACCGTACAACCGCTTCAGCCATGCGGCGTTCCTGAACCTGCTCGATTACGCCTGCGACGTGTCGTGGGAGTACGAAGCGAGCCGCTTCATCCTGAACAGCGACCGGCCCTGCGATGTCAAGGACCAGCCGGTGGTGGATGCGGCGGCCGCGCTGCTGGACCTGTCGGCAGCCAAGCTCGCGGTCGGCTCGCTGGAGGGGCGCCGGCTGATACCCTACCGCCGGCTGGCCGAGGAAAACTATGTCTACTACCGGGGCCGATCGCTGCTCGAACTGGGTGTCGGCGCCGACAACCAGCTGGCCGCGCTGCAGGTGTGGACGGGCCAGATGCGCCATGCGCCGGACCAGGAAGCCAAGCCGCACACGTTCGGCCAGCTGGTGTGGTTCTCGACGTCGCAATACCGCCCCGACCCGATCATCCTCGATATCGCGGTCAACAAGACGGTCGGGCGCGAACAGCAGTACCGCCACCACACGCGCGAGCGCTATGCCAGCGGCAATGGCTGGCTGATCACCGCCGGCGGCAGCGACGAGGGGCCGGCACAGGGATTCCGCTCGCCGCTGGGATTCACGATCTATCCGCCGATCAGCGGGGACGTCGTCAACGACCGTGGCGTGGGCGTGCCGACGACGCTGATGACGGGCGCGCCCGTGCCGGGGGCGGACGGCAAGGCGCGGGACCGGTCCCGCGTCAAGCAGTTCCTGCGCTTCGACGGCAGGGAGGCCGACTGGGGCCTGCTGGACGAGAACAGCGCGGACACCGGACTCAAGACGGGCAAGCCGCTGTGGTCGTTCTCCGACAACCATTGCGTGGCCGGCTCGTTCGCCTGTGGGCTGCGGCCGCGCATGCCGGAGGATTTCGATCCGGACACCTGCGGCGCCCGCACCTTTGCGCGCAACTTCATTGTCGTCGACTCGACCCGCTGCGGCGCGTTCGACGACCGTGACGGCGTGGCGGCGAACGACCTGTTCATTGCGATCTACCGCAGCCCGCAGGGCTGGGGCTTCTTCGAAGTGGCGCAGCAGGACGCCTATGGCCGCTCGCTGGCCGCCTTCGCCGATGAACTCAAGCGCGAGAACGGCGGCAAGTTCGCGGCCTGGGCGGCGGCCAGGGCCAGCGACCGTGTCGAGTACTTCGCCGTGACGCAGAAGCGCCTGCTGGCGTTCACGCCGGCGGATGAGGCGTTCGGCGCGGACCGGCGCGCCTGCGGTGTCGTCAACCACGAGACCGGGGCGCGCTTCACCATCAGCAACGTGGCGGCGACGCAGGCGGCCAACTGCCGCTCGGTGGGACCGCGCATCTTCATCGACCTGAACGACGCGCGCAACCCGGTGCGGCGGGGAGAGGCAGGGTTGACGCTTGAACGGTATCCTCGCTAGCCGCGCTCGCCCGTGGCGCCACGCCCTGGCCGCTCCGGTGCTGGCCGCTTCGGTGCTGGCCTGGACCGGCGTCGCCATTGCCGCCCCGCAGGTCGTGACGGTGTGCGGCCGGGCGGATGCGCCCGGGGGCCTCAACCTGGAGACGGCCTATGCGGCCGGTGGCATCGTCGAAATCCGCTGTCCGCCCGGGCAGAACGAGATCGTGCTGACCCGCACCCTTACGACGCCCGCCACGGTCGACATCCGCGGCGCTGGCAACGTGACATTGCGCGGCCCGGTGGCGGGGCCCCTGTTTGCCGTGGGGACCGGGCTGCATTTGACCGGCGTCACGGTGGCCAATCCGCGTACCGCCGCCACCGCCGCCGCGCCAAATGCGGGCAGCATCGCGGTCGGGGCGGTCAGGGGCGCGGCCATCGAGCTCCGCGGTGTCGTCACGCAGGACAGCCTGGGCGCCTACGTGGCGCGCGACCTGATGGCCGAGGACAGCACGTTTGCGCGCAATGGCGACCCGGGGCGGCCGGGCGCCTTTGCCGCAATTGTCAGCGCCGACCGCATCGCGCTGCGCAACGTCACGTTCAACGGCAACTTCGACGCGCCCATCGGCGGCGGCTCGGCGCCGATCGCCGGCCAGCGCGCGCTGGCGCGTACCGTGTCGATAATCGACAGCACCTTTACCAACAATCGCACGTCACTGCTGTTGACGGATGCGATGGTGGAGATCCGCCGCACCCGTTTCCAGGGCAACGGCACGCCGCCCGGGCAGTGGGGAGCCGCCTGGGGCTGCTGCGGCGGCGCGCTGACGCTGGTGCGCTGCGATGCGACGCTGGCGCAGGCCACCTTTCGCGACAATACAAGCGCGGGCTTCGGTGGCGCCATCCAGGCGCTGGGCTCGCGGCTGCGCATCGAGGACAGCGTTTTCGATGCCAACCGGGCCCGTGCCGGCGGAGCCGTCCTGTCCTGGGGCCGGGCGCCGCTGCTCAATCCATGGAGCGAGGAAGCCTGGACGGCCCAGCCGGGGCTGGCCCTGTCGCGCACCCAGTTCCGCCGCAACGTCGCCACGCTCGGGGGCGGGGCGCTGCTGTTCGCCGGCCGGGTGGACGGCGAGCAGGTGTTATTCCGCTGGAACGAAGGCGGCGCCATCGCGGGCTGGCGAGCGCTGGTGCTGCCGGCCCCGTTCGATGGCGTACTGGCCGCCTTGAGCGCCAGCATGTCCGTCGCGCCGCCGGCGGACATGCTGGCGCTGGCGCGGCCGATCCTGGTCGATAACACCGCGGCGCTGGGCCCGGCGATTGCCGGTGGCGCGGCGACGATCGAGATCGGTAACGGCCTGGTCGCCCGCAACGGCCCGGCCGGGACCACGGGGGCGATCCAGGGCGCCAGCATCATGCTGGTCAATACGACCATTGCCGATAACCTGGCTGGCGCGCTGGCGGGACCGTCGGGTACAGCGGCGACGGTCAGGCTGGGCAATACGATCCTGCTGCGCAATGCCGGGTTTCACTGCGCGCCGGGCGTGGCAGCGGCCAGCCTGGGCGGCAACTTGCAGTATCCGGGCGGCGATTGCGGCGGTAGTGCCACCGCGCGGGAACCTGGGCTGGGCGCTGACTACCGGCCCGGCCTGGTAAGCGCGGCCCGGGACAGCGGCGTGACGGCGCTGTGCACGAGCCATGCGCTGGTGGCCAGCGTCGATCTGTTCGGCCGGGCGCGCTTGCAGCGGGGCCGTTGCGACGCCGGCGCCATCGAGGAACCACTGCCCCAGTCGCTAGCTGCCCGCCTGGGTGCCGGCCCGGGCCCGGCCGGAACAGCGCGGCTGCTGGTGCTGCTGTTCGTGCTGGCGCTCCTGCTGTTCCTGGTCGGTTTGTGGTGGAGTATGCGGCGGCGGCGCTGCCGGCAAGCAGGCTGAGTGCGTTGTCCGGGAGACAAGAGGCGCGGACCGGTAAACAGATCGAAAAATTTACGCGCGACATTTAATGCCCGCGCCGGGACGGTCGTCTTGTACTCATGAGCGGGCAGCTAACTGTCCAAAACCGATACCAACCGAATCTTCTGGAGCTACAAAATGCTGAGCCTGCACACCAACAACGCCGCCCTGTCCGCACAAAACTCGCTGACCCGCACCCAAAGCCAGCTGTCGACGTCGATGACCCGCCTGTCGACCGGCTACCGTATCAATTCGGCCATGGACGACGCTGCTGGCCTGCAGATCGCCACCCGCCTGAAGACCCAGACCAGCGGCATGCAAGTGGCGATGCGCAACACGCAAAACTCGATCTCGCTGATGCAGACCGCCGAAGGCGCGCTGGACGAGACCACCAACATCCTGAACCGCATGAAAGACCTGGCAACCCAGGCCGCCGACGGTTCCTCGACCATGGACGACCAGGCCGCGATGCAGGCCGAATTCGACTCCCTGTCGAACGAACTGGGCAACATCATGACCAACACCAAGTTCGGCGGCACCAACCTGATGACGGATGGCACCGGCAAGCTGTCGACGACGATCACGTTCCAGATCGGTTCGGACAAGGACGAGAAGATGACGGCCGACTTCACGACCGAAATGTCCGCCGTGCACACCAAGATCAAGGCAGCCGCCACGCAGTACGACGGCGCCACCGGTGTCGCCGCCACCGCCGCCGGCACGGAAATCTCCGGCGCCGACGCGACGACCGGCGCGACCAACGCCAACACGACGATCAAGAACCTGTCGGACGCGATCGACGCCGTGGGCACCGTGCGTTCGAAGCTGGGTGCGATCTCGAACCGCCTGGACCACGTCTACAACAACCTGTCGAGCATCTCGACCAACACGAAGAACGCCACCGGCCGCATCATGGACGTGGACTTCGCGACGGAATCGGCCAACATGACGGCGAACCAGATGCTGCTGCAAGCCGGCACCGCGATGCTGAAGCAGTCCAACAGCCAGTCCTCGCTGGTCCTGTCGCTGCTGCAATAATCCTGATTGCTCAGCAAAATCGGGGACAGCCTCCGATTCCTCGCGGAATCGGAAGCTGTCCCCGATTTGTTTTGGTGGCAACGTCAGCCGGCGGCGCGCTCCAGCGCCGCCACGTCGCCGCCGCGGATCAGCGCCAGGTGCGCCGTGATCCACTCGGCCGGCCGGTCCCACCAGGCCAGCGCCACCAGGCGCGCGGCCGTGTCGGCGTCGAAGCGTGCGCGCACCGGCCGCGCCGGGTTGCCGCCCACGATCGCGTAGGGCGGCACGTCCGCCGTCACCACGCTGCGCGCCGCCACGATGGCGCCGTCGCCGATCGTCACGCCCGGCATGACCAGCGCGTCATAGCCGATCCACACGTCGTTGCCGATCACGGTGTCGCCCTTGTAGGGCAGTTCGTCCGGTGCCGGCCGCGCGCTGTCCCAGCCGTTGCCGAAGATGAAAAAGGGATAGGTCGAGATGCCGTTCATCTGGTGGTTGGCGCCGTTCATGATGAATTTGACGCCGCGCGCCAGCGCGCAAAACTTGCCGATCCGTAGCGTGTCGCCGATGAAGGGGAAGTGATACAGCACGTTGCGGCGGAACGCATCCGGCCCGTCCGGGTCGTCATAGTAGGTATAGTCGCCGATGACGATATTGGGCGCGTCGATGACGTTGTTCAGGTAGCACACCTGGGGAAATCCCGCCATCGGGAAGGGATTGTCGGCGTCTGGTCCATGCATGCGGCAACTCCTGGCAAAAGCGCTACTGTAACGTGGCGTGGAATTCGCCGGCAAGAACCGGAGCGCCGGCAGCGGCGCCACGCACTACAGTGCTCCCATCTCAACCAACCGGGAGCATTTCATGTTCGATCTTGCAGACCAAGTCGCCATCGTCACCGGCGCCTCGTCCGGCATCGGCCGCGCCACCGCGCAGCTGCTGGCGCAACGGGGCGCGGCCGTCGTGCTCAACGCGCGCCACCCCGGAGCGCTGGACGAAGTGGTGCACGCGATCCGCGCGCGCGGGGGTCGCGCCAGCGCCGTGGCCGGCGATGCGGGCGATCCCGCCACCCACGAGCACTTGGTGGCCGCGGCGCAGGCATTCGGCGGCCTGGACATCGCCGTCAACAACGCCGGCGTGGTGGGCCCGGCCGGCCCGCTGGCCGGCCTCTCGTTGGACGCCTGGCAGCATGTGCTGGAGGTCAACCTGACGGCCGCGTTCCTCGGCGCGCGCAGCCAGATCCCGGCCATGCTGGCACGGGGCGGCGGCGCGCTGGTGTTCACGTCCAGCTTCGTCGGTACCAGTGTGGGTATTCCCGGCATGGCGGCGTACGGCACGGCCAAGGCCGGGCTGGTAGGGCTGGTCAAAGGGATCACGGCCGACTACGCGGCGCAGGGCATCCGTGCCAACGCAGTGCTGCCGGGCGGCACCGATACGCCGATGGCGGGCGACCAGGCGCAGAAGGACTGGGCGGCCGGGCTGCACGCGCTGGGTCGCATTGCCCGTCCGGAAGAGATCGCCGAGGCCATCTGCTTCCTGGCCAGTCCCAGCGCCAGCTTCGTGGCCGGCGCGGCGCTGTTCGCCGACGGCGGCAACGCGGCCGTCAAATAGGCCGCTGGCTCAGTCGAAATCCTCGGCCAGGTTCTTCCAGCCGTGCTGTTTGGCGAACGCGGTGAACTCCTCGGGCGCTTCCAGCACGATCAGCCGGCTTTCCTGCAGGCCGGCATCGCCCAGGCCGAAGTCCGGGCCCTTGTATCCCAGGGCGCGCAGGCGCTCGACGATGCCGCGCAGCAGCGCGGCATCCTTGTGGCCGCCATCGAGCGCGCGGGCGAAGTCGACGTAGACGTCGATGATGCCGTAACCCTCGTCGTGGATGCGGATCGCCTTGGCGTCATGCTGCCTGCCGCTGCCGTCCGCGACCTGGAAGGGGCCGGATAAAACGATGTCCGATTCTGTGCTCATGACCCCAGCATAACAGCGTTGGCCACTGCTTTTCACACGGCTGCCATCTGGCGCCGCTATGCTGCGACGCAGCGCACCCGGACGCCTCGCGCGGCTTTCGTATCGCTACACGACATCAACGCAGCACAACTGCATCTAAATCTAGCGCAAGCTTCATTGTTGCCAAGCGTGCATGCATAGATGCTACAATGCTGTATTGACAACACTCGTTTGAGGGATCGACCATGGATTACAGACGCGAGATCGACGGATTGCGCGCGCTCGCCGTTTTGCCCGTTATTTTGTTTCATGCGGGCTTCGAGGCATTCAGCGGCGGCTTCGTCGGCGTCGATGTTTTCTTCGTCATCAGCGGTTACCTGATCACCACCATCATCCTGGGCGAGCTGGCCCAGGGCGAATTCTCCATCGCCAAGTTCTACGAGCGGCGCGCCCGGCGCATCCTGCCCGCGCTGTTCTTCGTGATCCTGGCCTGCCTGCCGGTCGCCTGGGTGATGCTCGATCCGTTCGAGATGAAGGAATTCAGCCAGAGCATTTTTGCCACCTCGCTGTTCTCGTCCAACGTTTTACTTCTTCCTCAAGACCGGCTACTTCGACATCTCGGCCGAGCTGAAGCCGCTGCTGCACACCTGGAGCCTGGCGGTCGAGGAACACTACTACATCCTGTTCCCGCTGGCGCTGATGCCGTTGTGGCGCCACGGCCGCAAGCTGATCCTGCCGGTGTTCGCGGCGATCTTCGTGGCCAGCCTGTTGTTCGCGCAGTGGAGCGTGCATCGTCATCCGTCGATGGCGTTCTACCTGCTGCCGGCACGGGCCTGGGAAATCCTGCTGGGTACGCTGTGCGCGATCTTGCTGTCGCGCAAGGAGCAGCCGATGCTGATGGCGCCGCAATGGTTGAACCAGCTGGGCAGCCTGATCGGCCTGGCGCTGATCGTCGTCGCCATCTTCGCGTTCGACGGCAAGACGCTGTCGCCCGGTCCCGCCATGCTGGTACCGACGGTCGGCGCGGCCCTGATCATCCTGTTTGCCCGCCCCGGCACCATCGCCAACAGCGTACTGGGCCTGCCGGGCGTCGTGCTGATCGGGATCGTGTCGTACAGCGCCTACCTGTGGCACCAGCCCGCGCTGGCGTTCTTCCGGCTGTATTTCGTCGAGGACCCCAGCCATGGCGTGGCGCTGGCCCTGATCGCGCTCGTGTTCGCGCTGGCCTGGCTGACCTACCGCTACGTGGAGACGCCGTTCCGTGCCCGTGGCGCGCTGAACCTGACGCGGCGCCAGGTGTTCGCGTTTGCGCTGCTGGGACTGCTGGCGATGGGCGTCATCGGTTTTGCCGGCCATCACTGGCGCGGTTTCCCGAGCCGCAACGAGCAGACGCTGCGCCTGGGCCAGAACGGTGGCCTGTCGTTCGCGTGCTCGGGCGCCGAGCTGGACGACAAACGCTGCCAATCGAAACCCGATCCGAAGATCATCCTGTGGGGCGACAGCTATGCGATGCACCTGGCCCAGGCGCTGGCCGACGTCTACCCGGACCAGGGCCTGTGGCAGATGACGCTGTCGTCCTGCCCGCCGGTGCCCGGCTACATGGACGCGCCGATCAAGGCCGCGATCACGTGCGACGCCTATAACGAGCGCGTGATCCAGCGCCTGCGCACGCTGCCTCATCCGGAGCAGTACACCGTGGTGATGTCGAGCACGTCCAACCTGTCCGGCAAGGTGTTCCGCGAAGGCACCTCGCGCACCTTCAAGGAACTGGGCGCGCTCGGCTACAAGCTGGTGCTGGTCTCGGCCACGCCGCGCTACGGCGGCACGCTGAAGTGCCTGAAGATGCATGCGCGCCAGGATGGCGACTTCTCCAGCTGCACGTTCGACTTCAAGGACACGATGAACTACACGTTCTTCCCGGCCCAGCGCAAGTTCAGCGAGGAGCACAACGTGCGCTTCGTCGACCTGTCCAAGCTGTTCTGCGATGGCCAGAGCTGCGGCATCCAGAAGGACGGCGTGCTGCTGCTGCGTGACGAAGGCCATATGTCGACGGAATCGACCGGCAAGCTGGCGGCGTTCCTGCGCGGCGAGCTGCGGCCGGCCGCCGCCCAGGTGGCGGGCACGGCGGCGGGGCAGGCCCGCTGACGATGCGCCGGGGCCCGCACGGCCCCGGCCGCACCCACGGATGCACCGGCGCGGTGGCGGGCGCGCTATAGTGCGGTTTCCGATCGCATCCGAAGAGGCCCGCGTGAAATCCCGTTTCCTGCTCAGCTCGCTGGCGACCGCCGTGTCGCTGTCCTTGTCCTGTGGCGCCGTACTGGCGCAGCAGGCCGCCCCATTGAAGACCCAGGTCGCCAGCCGCATCGAGCGCATGTATCCATGGCTCGACGCGCTCTACAAGGACCTGCATGCCCATCCCGAGATCGCATTCCAGGAAACGCGCACGGCCGGCAAGCTGGCCGGCGAGATGCGCAAGCTGGGCTTCGAGGTCACCGAAAAGGTCGGCAAGACCGGCATCGTGGCGGTGCTGCGCAACGGAACAGGCCCGACAGTACTGGTGCGCACCGAGCTGGACGGCCTGCCGATGGAGGAAAAGACGGGCCTGCCGTATGCGAGCCGGGCCCGTGCCAGCAGTGAAGGCCGCGACAGCTTCGTCACCCACAGCTGCGGCCATGACGTGCACATGGCCAGCTGGCTGGGCGCGGCCCGCACGCTGGTCGAGCTGAAGGACCAGTGGCACGGCACCCTGGTCTTCATCGGCCAGCCGGCCGAGGAAATCACCTCCGGCGCCAAGGCCATGCTCGATGACGGCCTGTTCAAGCGCTTCCCGAAACCGGACTACGCCTTCGCGCTGCATTCGTGGCCCCTGGCCCATGGCACGGTGGGTTACAACAGCGGTCCGGTCTCGTCCAATTCCGATGGCCTCGAAATCGTCTTCAAGGGCCGCGGCGGACACGGCTCCGCCCCCGACAAGGCGCTCGACCCGATCACGATCGCGGCCCGCTTCGTCGTCGACGTGCAGACGGTCGTCAGCCGCGAGAAGGATCCGAAGGAGTTCGGCGTCGTGACGATCGGCGCGATCCAGGGCGGCACGGTCGGCAACATCATTCCGGACAGCGTGCTGGTGCGTGGCACCATCCGCTCCTACAGCCCGGAGGTGCGCGCCAGGCTGCTGGAAGGCGTGCGGCGGGTCGCCAACGCCTCGGCCGCGATGGCCGGCGCGCCGGCGCCGGACGTGCAGCTCGCCGCCGGCGGCGCCGCCATCGTCAACGACGAGGAGCTGGTGCGCCGCACCGAGGCCGTGTTCCAGGATGCGTTCGGCCCGGCCAACGCCCAGCGCATGCCGGCGATGACGGCCAGCGAGGACTTTTCCCAGTTCGCCGGCCAGGGCATCCCGTCGATGTTCTTCTTTACCGGCGTGTACGACCCGAAGGACGTGGCCGAAGCGCGGCGCCCGGGCGGCAAGCCCGTCGCCTTCAACCACTCGCCGTTCTACGCGCCGGTGCCGGAGCCTTCCATCAAGACGGCGGCGCAGGCGATGAGCCTGGCGGTATTGAATGTGCTGAAGCGCTGACGCACGCTCCAGGCAGCCGGGCCCGTGTCAACAATGGGGTCAGGCACCGAAGCTGACACGAGCCCGGCCGTCGGCACGCCCGTCACAGCCGGGGCCGTGTCCCGCGTCGGGATCAGTCACCACAGCGGGCCGCGGGCTCGGCGCTGGCGCAGCCGGACAACGCCGGGTCGCGGGCCGGCTTGCTGCATCCCTTCAATAAAAGTTTGCCATTTCGGCAACCAGTTGGCTGTGGTAGCGCTATAATGCCGTGCAGGAGTGTTGCCTGCACGACATGATTTTGCACGCCTCAGCGGGACGCCTTGCTCATCCCGATGATTTTTGCGGGTGCGCGCCACCACGGCGCCGTGGCCTGAGGCATCGTGCGATCAGCCCTGCAGGCAGAAAGAGCGACAGCTTCCGCCACACGTGCGCCAGCCTTTGGCGGACAGCACGGGTGAACGGCGCTTGTCTCGATTCGCGATCACAACAACTATCACCCGATGAACACTTTCTCTACCCTCGACTCCGTCGTTTTCCTCGTCTATTTCGTGGTCGTTGCCGCCTACGGCCTGTGGGTGTATTACCGGCGCAAGAAGACCACGTCCGGCCAGGCCTCGCATGACTACTTCCTGGCCGAAGGCTCGCTGACGTGGTGGGCCATCGGGGCCTCGCTGATAGCGTCCAACATTTCGGCCGAGCAGTTCATCGGCATGAGCGGTTCCGGCTACAAGATCGGCATGGCGATCGCCGTGTACGAGTTGATGGCGGCGGCCACGCTGGTCATCGTGGCCGTGTTCTTCATGCCCGTCTACCTGAAGAACCGCATCTACACGATGCCGCAGTTCCTCGAGCAGCGCTACGGCAAGCCGGTGGCGACGACGATGGCGCTGTTCTGGCTGGGGCTGTATGTGGTGGTCAACCTGACGTCGATCCTGTACCTCGGCGCGCTGGCCATTTCCAGCGTCGCGGGGCTGAATGTGTTTGCCTGCATGCTGTTCCTGGCCGTGTTCGCCGCCATCATCACCTTGGGCGGCATGAAGGTGATCGGCTACACGGACGTGGTGCAGGTGCTGTGCCTGGTCGTGGGCGGCCTGGTCACGACATGGATCGCGCTGGACCTGGTGGCGGGGCTGGGCGGCGGGCAGGGCGCCCTGGTCGGTGCCAGCGAGCTGTTGCAGCGTGCCGGCGGCCATTTCAATATGGTGCTGGAGCGCGGCAATCCGAACTATATGGACCTGCCCGGCCTGTCCACGCTGATCGGCGGCATGCTGATCGTCAACCTGAACTACTGGGGCTGCAACCAGTACATCACGCAGCGCGCGCTGGGGGCGGACTTGCCGACGGCGCGCAAGGGCCTGCTGTTTGCCGCCTTCCTGAAACTGCTGATGCCCGTCATCGTGGTGCTGCCCGGGATTGCCGCCTTTGCGCTGGACCAGTCCGGCGCGCTGGGCGACGCCATGCGCGCCGGTGGCGAACTGAACCCTGACCGCGCCTACCCGACCTTGCTGGCGCTGTTGCCGTCCGGCCTGAAGGGGGTCGCGTTCGCGGCGCTGACGGCCGCCGTCGTGGCCTCGCTGGCGGGCAAGGCCAACAGCATCGCCACGATTTTCACGCTGGATATCTACAAGCACCACTTCAACAAGGAGGCGTCGGAACAGCGCCTGGTCTGGATCGGCCGCGTCAGCGTGATCTTCGCCATCGCGCTGGCCGTGCTGATCGCGCCGTTCCTCGGCATCGACAAGAAGGGCGGCTTCCAGTACATCCAGGAATACACGGGCTTCGTGTCGCCTGGCATCCTGGCGATGTTCCTGCTGGGCTTCTTCTGGCGCAAGACGACGCCCGCCGCGGCCATGTTCGCGACAATCGGCGGCCTGGTGTTCTCGATCATCCTGAAATTCCTGCCAGGCATGATGGATCTGTCTTTCCTGGCGCCGATCGGCTTTGCCGTCGACAACGGTGCCGGCGTCTACGAGATTCCGTTCCTGGACCGCATGTTCATCGTGTTCTGCCTGGTGGTCGCAGGCATGGTACTGCTGAGCACGCTGGGCCGGCAGGATGGCAGTGTGCGCCGCATGCAGATCGACCGGACGCTGTTCCGCGTGGACGGCGGGTTTGCGCTGGGCTCGGCCGTCATCTGCGTCCTGCTGGGGGTGATCTACGGCACCTGGTGGTAAGCGGCGGCTGCGCACGCCCTGGCGTGCGACCCGCCGCGCTGTTTTGTTTAGACTGGCGGGGCAGAGACTCCGCCAGTGATTTTCAGTTTCGTAAGGAAAACCATGTTCAATCCATCAGACCATCCGCATCGCCGCTACAACCCGCTGACGGGCGAATGGGTGCTCGTGTCGCCGCACCGCGCCAAGCGGCCGTGGCAGGGGGCGCAGGAGGCCCCGGACAATAGCCCGAAACCGTCGCACGACCCCACCTGTTATCTGTGTGCCGGCAACACCCGGGTCAACGGCGTGAAAAATCCCGACTACACGGGCACCTATGTATTCGACAACGACTTTGCCGCGCTGATGCCCGATACGCCGGACGCGGCGCCGGACACCGATCCGCTGATGCGCACGATGAGCGTGCGCGGCACCAGCCGCGTGATCTGCTTTTCGCCGGACCACAGCGCCACCCTGCCGCAGCTGTCGCCAGCCGCCATCGGGCAGGTGATCGATACCTGGTGCGCCCAGGCCGAGGAGCTGGGCCGCACCTATCGCTGGGTGCAGGTGTTCGAGAACAAGGGCGCCGCGATGGGCTGCTCGAACCCGCACCCGCACGGCCAGATCTGGGCCAACAGTTTTCTGCCCAACCTGCCGGCCGCGGAAGACCGCGAACAGAACGCCTACCAGGCCAAGCACGGCCGCTCGCTGCTGCTCGACTATGCGGAGCGCGAGGCGGACGGCGAGCGCGTCGTGGTGCAGAGCGAATTCTGGCTGGCCGTGGTGCCGTACTGGGCCAGCTGGCCGTTCGAGACCCTGGTGCTGCCGCGCTTCCCGGTGCAGCGCCTGGAGCAGCTGACGCCGCCGCAACGGGCCGACCTGGCCGTCGTGCTGAAGCGCCTGACGACCCGCTACGACAACCTGTTCAAGACGTCCTTCCCGTATTCGATGGGGTGGCATGGCGCGCCGTACGAGGAGACGGCGCGTGCCGCACCGTCGCCGGCCTGGCAACTGCATGCGCATTTCTATCCGCCGCTGCTGCGCTCGGCCACGGTGCGCAAGTTCATGGTCGGTTTCGAGATGCTGGCCGAGGCCCAGCGCGACCTGACGCCGGAGCAGGCGGCCGCCCAGCTGCGTGCCCTGTCCGACGTCCACTACCTTCAACCCAACGACAAGCAAGAACAAGATGAATGACTCCGCAGTCCCATCCAGCCCGGGCGAACGCGCCCGGGCGGCATTCGCCGCCGTGTTCGGCAGCAACCCGACCGTCGTCGTGCAGGCGCCCGGCCGCGTCAACCTGATCGGCGAGCATACCGACTACAACGACGGCCTGGTGCTGCCGTGCGCGATCGACTACCGCACCGTGATCGCGGCCAGCGAGCGGGCCGACCGTACCGTGCGCATCGTCGCGGCCGACTACGGCAATGCGATCGACGAGTTCTCGCTGGACGCGCCGATCGAGCGCCTGGCCGAGCCGATGTGGGCCAACTACGTGCGCGGCGTCATCGACGTGCTGGTCAAGCGCGGCTTGCCGATACGAGGGCTGGACCTGGCGATCTCGGGCAACGTGCCGCAAGGGGCGGGCTTGTCGTCGTCCGCCTCGCTGTCGGTGGCGGTGGGGCGTGTGTTTGCCACCCTGCCGGGCTTGGAGGGCCTGAGCCCGATCGACATCGCGCTGATCGCCCAGCAGGCCGAGAACGACTTCGTCGGCTGCAAGTGCGGCAATATGGACCAGATCATCTCGGCTTCCGGCGTCGAGGGACATGCCCTGCTGATCGACTGCCGTTCGCTGGAGACGCGGCCGGTGCCGATCCCGGCTGGCGCCGCCATCATGATCTTCCACTCGCACGTGGAGCGCGGCCTGGTGGACAGCGAGTACAACACCCGGCGTCGCCAGTGCGAGGAGGTGGCGCGCCACTTCGGTGTGGCGGCCCTGCGCGACGTCGACGCGGCCATGCTGGAAGCGCGTGGCGGCGAGCTCGATGCGCTGGCCTTGCGCCGCGCCCGCCACGTCGTCACGGAGAACGCCCGTGTCGAGGCGGCCGGCGCGGCACTGGCGGCAGGCGACCTGGCGCGGATGGGCGAGCTGATGGCCGCCTCGCACGTATCGATGCGGGACGACTTCGAGATCACGGTGCCGCTGATCGACCAGCTGGTCGAGATCGTGGGCAAGGTGATCGGCCGCCGCGGCGGCGTGCGCATGACGGGCGGCGGCTTCGGCGGCTGCGTGGTGGCGCTGGTGCCCGAAGGCGAGGTGGAGGCTGTGAGTGCCGCCGTGGCACGCGAATATCGCGGGCCGGCAGGCCAGCAGGCCACGATCTACGTGTGCCGGGCGGCGGCTGGGGCGGGGGTGGTGACGGCCTGAACGCGATGCGGTCCGGGCAGGGAAGCCTGCCCCGGACCTTATCGCGTGCCGGTCAACGCAGGATCACCGTCAAATCCGCGGCGGCGTAGGCCGCCTGGCCGTAGACGCCGATGTAGAACGTCCCAGGCGGCGGCGCACTGACCGTCAGGCTGTCGTTGTTGCCGGCCTCCGTGGTGCGGCCGTCGGTTGTCGCCAGCGTGGGCAGGCCGCCATAGCGCAGGAACAGGTCAGCGTTGCCGCTGGCCGGTGTCACCCGCGAGGACAGGGCGATCCGCATGCTGCCGGTGTTGGCGGGCACGATGACCTTGAAGTACTTCCAGCCGCCGGCCGCATCCGACAGGTTGCTTGCCGGTACGCCGCTGGCAAGCAAGGTGGGCGTGACGACGGTGTCGGCCATGTAGTCCCGCGCCAGCACGTCGGCAGTCCAGCTGCTGCCGCTGACGGCAGCCGGGCGCCACTGGATCGAGAACTTGCCAGCGGTGGTGCCGCACAGCGAGAAGGGCCCGACATAGTTGATGTGCGGGGTCGCCACTGTCGGTGCGGCGACAACCGCGCCGGCGCTGTCGACCTGGGCGAAATTGATCGTGCGCTGTCCCGCGACGTAGCTCATCCAGGCGACGGCGTAGCTGTTGTTGTCGAACAGCAGGGCGGCGCTGGCGCTGTCGTCGGAAATCTGCGTCGATACGCGGGTAGGCTGGCCGATCCGGGCACCGCCACGGGCAAACAACTGCGCATAGGTCGAGAAGCCGTTGCCATCCTGGCCGTGCGTCACCCAGGACACCAGGTAATTGCCTGCCGCGTTCATTGCGAGGCTGCTGCCCCATTGGCGGGTACCGAGATAGGTATTGACCCGTGCCGCGGGATACACCCAATCCTCGGCGCTTGAATAGCGCACCGCCATGGTGTCGTAGCGACCGCCGGTATTGCTGGTAAATGCCACGATGACGTCACCGTTGGTATCGGTATCGACGCCGTTGGCCACATAAACATTATCGCCACCGAATTGGCGCTGGTAATTGAGCGGCGCACCGTTGGCATTGAATCGCTTCAGATAACCGTTGCGGGCCGGCAGATTTCCCCATGTGTACCACGCCACGGCAATCGTGCCGTCCTGCGCGACCTTGACCAGGCCGGTGATCCCGGTGTGCTGGGTGTCGTTCACACGCACCGGCGCCGCCACCAGCTGGCCGTTACGGTTGTACACGGAAAGGTACAAGTCGGTATTGCTGCCGTTGGCTTTGGCGTGCAGTACCGCGAAGGCGCCATTCTTCGCCGCGCTCACGGAAATCGTATCCTGGGGCAGTTGCATGCTTTCCGTCGCGCCGATGACGGCGCCGCTGGCGTCCACCCGCTTGACGTAGGGAATGCGCGCTGTCGTCGCGCTGCGCCATACCGTAGCAATATCGCCGTTCGCGGCGGCTGCGCAACCGATGTAATCCTGAGCGCCGGTAGCTTCGTTCACGGCGGGGTAAGTTGGCCTTAACTCGACAGCATGAGCTGACGGCAATGCCAACATTGCGAGAATCATTAACGGCAAGCGTGACACTTTCCCTCCGAAAATATTGATGAGTTGTAATTCTATATTATTAGCATCTTTTCGCACGGGAAATATTCGGATGATTTCGGCTCATTAACTAGCATATTGCAATCAATGCGTGAACGGTCCGACTTGCCAGTAGCGCCTATTCCTACGTCCAGCTGGCCGGACCGCTTATAAAAACAAAGTTCGCTCGTCGTTACCATGGCATCACCTTAACGCGACAAGCCAGCCTGACGGCAAGGGCAGGTCGCCGATGGGATGCAATGTCAACCTGAAATGTTTTTAACGCTTAAGGAGAAACATCATGGCATCGAATCGCAACAACAACCCGCAGGGCAATAACCAGTTCACCAAAGACAGCGGCAACAGCCAGTCGGGCAACCGCGGCAACAGCCAGTCGGGCGACACCAGCAACCGTGGCTTCGCCTCGATGGATCCGCAGCGGCAGCGCGAGATTGCCAGCGAAGGCGGCCGTGCGGCCCACGCCTCGGGCAACGCCCACGAGTTTAATTCGGAAGAGGCGCGCCGCGCCGGCTCGATGAGCCACAAGAACGATGGCAACCGCCAGAGCGGCAACGAAGGTAACGGCGGCGGCAATCGCGGCGGTAACCAGGGCGGCAACCAGGGTGGCCGCCAAGGCGGTAGCGGCACGCAGGGCGGCACGCCGGAGCAGCATGCCCAGGCTGGCCGTCAGAGCCACAAGAACGACCGCTGACCGGCGTCGCCCGGCATGAAGCGAACCGCCCTTCGGGGCGGTTTTTTTTTGGCGCTGTTCGCGTTAGCTGGTGGTTGCTCCTCGTCACGGAACTTTTTCAGCGCATCGAGGTCATTGGCAGCCTGGACTGTACTTGCCCGGCGCCACCCCGATGCGCAGCCAGTCCGATGGGGTCGCTGGCGAGCCGGCATCCAGCACCCGGCACCAAGCGGTGTAATTGGCCAGGTAGCGGCTGGCAACACCGTGGAAGCGCTGCAGCCAGCCCTTGAAGCGGCTGTGCCAGCCGTTCACGTTCTGGATATGGATCGCACCGCGCGCCCTGATGCCGGCACGCAGGTTGACGACCTCGTGGGTGAGCCTCGCCTCTCGCGCGAACGCCTGATAGGCCTTCGCCGCGTCGCTGATCAACAAGATGTCCGGCGCCAATACCGGCAGCAGATGCGCTTTCAGCTGCGCGGCACTGATCGGCCCGCGCCCCGTTACGAAATCGTGCGTGACACGGCTGCGATCGCGCGCGACGAGAATGCAATCGAACTGCTTGCTCAAACCGCGCCGGCTGGCCTTGCCGCCGCGCTTGCGGGCCGGCCGGGTCAGGTGGCGCGAGCCCTTCTGCGACTCGAGCAGGTAGGTCTCGTCCGCCTCGACGATATTGGACAATTTCGGGCGGCGTTCCCGCCGGACCCCGGCAATGAAACGGTGGCGCCATCGGAAACTGGTCGATGGCGCCACTGCCACGCGCTCGGCCGCCGCGCGCACCGTGGTCGATTCCAGCAGGCAGGTCAAATAGGCGAGCCACTTGTCGCGCAAGCGGAGCCGGGCCAATGGCGTTCCGGTCAGCGCGTTGAACGTGCGGCGGCACGCGGTGCAGCGATAGCGCTGCAGGCCGTTGGCCGCGCCGCTTCGGTGGCAACGACGACACGTGCAACGCGGACAAGGCGGCCTGCCGGCGGCGGCCTCGATCAATGAAAAGCATTGATCGCCCTGCATCGCTGTGGCCAGCAGCTCCTGTAATGCAGCGGCCTCTTCGAACGTCAGCTGGCGCTGACGCAGCGCCTGCAACACCGCCTGGAAATCCATCGTCCCCATTGCCGGCCTCCAATCCGCATGAGATATCTCAACAGGAGATCCGACAGGCCGGCGGGATGGAAGTTCCACTACTTAGCGCGAACAGCGCCCCGTCAATTGCCCCGGTAGGTCGAATAGCCGAACGGGCTCAGCAGCAACGGAATATGGTAGTGCCGCTCCGTCGCCGTCACCGTGAACTCCACCGGAATACGTGGAAAGAAGCTGGCCTGGCCGCCGCGGCGGTAATGCTCGCCGGTGCGGAACACGATGCGGTAATCACCTTTGCTGAACGGCAGGCCGGCGGGAAACAGCGCGGCGATGCGGCCCTGGGCATCGGTGCTGGCGCTGGCAAGTTCGCGCCAGGCATCGCCGCTGCGCTGTTCCAGCGTCACGGCGATACCGGCCGTGGGCTCGCCGGTCTGCATGTCGAGCACGTGCACACTGAGGGGATTGCCCGGCTGGGCCTGGGCGCCGCAAGCCAGCGCCAGCGCGAACACGGCTGGGAGAACGGAACGGGGAAGGAAGCAGGTCATGGTTGTCGAGAGAAATTGAGGAGGCTCGATGATGCCGCGCCGAGCAACTGGGCTGGATGACATTTCCGTCATCTGACGATGTTGCCGCGGCTGCGTGAACCTTCCGACCTGGCAGTAAGCGCTGGTCCTACGGCCCGGCAGCCGGACGACTTATATAAGAGTTGCGGCGCGAACCTTAAGATGTACCTACCTCGACGCGACACAGACCAGGTCGCCGAAGGGATGCAATGTCAACCTGAAATGTTTTTAACGCTTAAGGAGAAACATCATGGCATCGAATCGCAACAACAACCCGCAGGGCAATAACCAGTTCACCAAAGACAGCGGCAACAGCCAGTCCGGCAACCGCGGCAACAGCCAGTCGGGCGACACCAGCAACCGTGGCTTCGCCTCGATGGATCCAGAGCGCCAGCGCGAGATCGCCAGCGAAGGCGGCCGTGCGGCCCACGCCTCGGGCAACGCCCACGAGTTCAATTCGGAAGAGGCGCGCCGCGCCGGCTCGATGAGCCACAAGAACGACGGCAACCGCCAGAGCGGCAACGAGGGTAACGGCGGCGGCAATCGCGGCGGTAACCAGGGCGGTAACCAGGGCGGCCGCCAAGGCGGTAGCGGCACGCAGGGCGGCACGCCGGAGCAGCATGCCCAGGCTGGACGCCAGAGCCACAAGAACGACAAGCGCTGATGCGGTCGTTCCCTGATGCGAGAGAGTAGCTTGCCGCCCTTCGGGGCGGTTTTTTTTGCTGGCAAATCGCACTTGTCGTGCGACCGATAACGGCGCATGCTTTTCCGACAACCCACCCAATGGAGGCTGCCATGGTTCGTCCCGGAAATACGATTCGCCCCTTGCTGTGCCGCAGTGCCATCCTGCTGACGCTGACCGCCGCGCTGCCCGCGGCGCTGGCCCAGCGCACGAAGCTGGAAGACCCGATCCCCGCGCCAGTCCCCACCAGTGCCGTGACGGTGACCTTGCGGCCGGTGCTGGCGGGCCTGGTGTCGCCGGTGGCGGGCGCGGTGGCGCCGGGCGAGCCGGACAAGTTGTACGTGGTGGACCAGGTCGGCGTGGTGTGGCGTGTCGGCGTCGGTCCGAACGCGACGCAGAAGAACGCCCGCACGCTGTTCCTGGACGTCCGCGACCGGTTGGTCCGCCTGGGCGCGCGCGACGAACGCGGCTTGCTGGGCCTGGCATTCCATCCGGATTACGCCCGCAATGGCCGCCTGTACACCTACACGTCGGAAGCGGCCCGGCCAACGCCGGACTTCAGCACCCAGCCGCCGGGCGTCGCGCCCAACCACCAGAGCGTGTTGACGGAGTGGCGCGCCAGCGGCGGCACGGTGGACCCGGCCAGCGCACGCGTGCTGATGCGCATCGACCAGCCGCAAAGCAACCATAACGCCGGCGCGCTGGCGTTCGGGCCGGACAATCTGCTCTACATCGCGCTGGGCGACGGCGGCGCGGGCGACGACCAGGGCCCCGGCCACGCGCCGGAAGGCAACGGCCAGAGCCTGGCACCCGGCAATGTGCTGGGCAAGATCCTGCGCATCGATCCGCTCGGCAACGATTCCGCCAACGGGGCCTATGGCATCCCGGCCGACAATCCCTTCGTCGGCCGCCCGGGGGCCGACGAGATCTATGCGCTCGGCCTGCGCAACCCGTTCCGCATGGCATTCGGACCTGACGGCACCTTGTGGGCCGGCGACGTGGGGCAGGGCGCCATCGAGGAGGTCAACCACATCGTTGCCGGCGGCAACTACGGCTGGCCCGTCAAGGAGGGCAGTTTCCTGTTCGACGCCAACGGCACCGGCCCGGGCTTCGTGTACGCGCACAGCCCGAACGCGCCTGCCGGCCTGATCGACCCGCTGGCCGAGTACGATCACGCGGATGGCGCCGGCGCCCCGGTGGCGCGCCAGGCCGTGATCGGCGGCTACGTCTACACCGGCGCCAGCATCGCCGCGCTGCGCGGCCAGTATGTGTTTGCCGACTATATCGGCGCCAGCGGCAGCGGCGTGCTGCTGACGCTGGGCGCACGCAACGTGGTGCAGAAGCTGGTGGCGCAGCGGCGCGAGCCGCTGGGCCTGGCCGTGCTGGGCTTGGCGCAGGATGCCGGGGGCGAGCTGTACGTGCTGGCCAGCGCAGGCGGCACGCTGACGGGCACGTCCGGCGTCGTGCTGCGGGTCGCGCCGGCGCGCTGACGGCTGGCGCCGGCCCGGCGGCCTTTGTTACACTGCGCGTTTTTCCGCTGCCTTGTCGCATTTGCCGCCATGTCGATGCCTGCCGAGTTGCGCGCCCGCGCGCTGCACTGCCTGACCGAAACCGAACCCGCCGCCAAGATCGCGGCCGTCGAAGCCATGGCGCGGGCTTACGCGGCGAACCAGCTGCCGCTCGATCCTGCCGCCGTGCTGAGCACCGCCTTGCCGGTGCCGGGACGGCCGGCGCGGCCCGAACTGGTGCCGCCGCGCCTGGTCGGGCGGCGCTCGATGGTCACGCTGGAAGGGCGGGCGATGCTGATCCACGCGCTGGCCCATATCGAATTCAATGCCGTCAACCTGGCGCTGGACGCGCTGTGGCGTTTCCCCGGCATGCCGCCCGACTATTACGCCGACTGGCTCCGGGTGGCGCGCGAGGAGGCCTATCATTATTCCTTGCTGGCGGCGCACCTCGCCACGCAGGGCCACGCCTACGGCGACTTCCCCGGCCACGGCAGCCTGTGGGAGATGGTGGAAAAGACGCGCGGCGACGTCACGGCGCGCATGGCGCTGGTGCCGCGCACGCTGGAGGCGCGCGGGCTGGACGCGATCCCGCCGCTGCGCGCCAAGCTGGCCCAGGCCGGCGACCAGGCCGCGGCAGCCATTCTCGACATCATCCTGCGCGACGAGGTCGGCCACGTGGCCATCGGCAACCGCTGGTACGGCTGGCTGTGCGCGCGCCAGGGCCTGGACCCGGCCAGCACCTACGACGAGCTCGTGGTGCGTTACGCGGCACCCGTCATCAAGGGCCCGTTCAATATCGATGCGCGCCGGCTGGCCGGCTTCAGCGAGGCCGAGCTGCGCCGCTACCCGCCGGCATAGGTGCGCATTCCACGCGCGGATCGCTGTTGGCGTCCGCCAGCGCTTCCCAGCGCCCGAACAGGTCCAGCAGGTCCGCATGGGATTCGCTGAACGTGACCGCGCTGCCTGCCGGCGTGGTGCCTTTCGTACTGCCCTGCCTGTCGCCCGTTTCCATCATGCCGGTTTCCTCCTCGATGTCCGGCGATTATCGGCCCCGCGGCGGCCGGGGCATGTAGGCGTACGCCGAGCAGGCCTGTCAGCCGATCACCGCAATCCAGACGCGATCGATGGTTGCCGTGATGACAGCTATATCGTTTTTGATATAGCTCTTGCTGAATTTATCATTGGTAATCGATTAACGTGCCCTCTACGATAACGTTTTCAACCTGCTGAAAGGACCACTCGTGCCTGGGCCCATCGCATCTCCATCCTCCGCCGCCATCGGTCATCCCGTGGCCGCGTCCAGTTACAAGTCGGCCATGGCGCTGCTGGCCAGCCTGTTCTTCATCTGGGGCTTCATTACCGTCATCAACAACACGCTGCTGCCGCACCTGCGCAGCGTCTTCGAACTCAGCTATACGCAGACGACCCTGATCGAGTCGGTCTGGTTCATCGCCTATTTCGTCGCATCGATTCCCTCGGCGCGGCTGATCGAACGGGTCGGCTACAAGAAATCGATGGTGATCGGCCTCATCCTGATGGCCATCGGCGCGCTCGGCATGATTCCCGCCGCCCGGCTGCCGTCGTACGGCGTGACCCTGTGCGCGCTGTTCGTCATCGCCTGCGGCATCACCTTGCTGCAGGTGGCGGCCAATCCGTATGTGGCCGTGGTGGGTCCGGCCGACACGGCTTCCTCGCGCCTGAACCTGGTGCAGGCGTTCAATTCGCTGGGCGCCACCCTGGCGCCGCTGTTCGGCGGCTACCTGATCCTGGGCCGCTCGACGGGCGGCACCGCCGGCGCCGAGCAGGTGCTGACCCAGGCCGAGCGCCTGGCGGACGCCCAGGCCGTGCAACTGCCTTACCTGATCGTCGCGGTCGTGCTGGTACTGCTGGCGATCGCCATCGCGCGCTATCCGCTGCCGGCCATGGGCGGCAAGCGGGTCGAGAAGGCCGACCGTGGCAATCACTCCCTGTGGCGCCACCGCAACCTGGTGTTCGGCATTCCCGCCATCTTCATCTACCTGATCGCCGAGATCGGCGTGGCCAACCTGTTCATCAACTTCGTCTCGCAGCCGCACATCGGCAACGTCACCCACGAGCAGGCCTCGCACTATCTGTTCCTGCTGTGGGGCGGCATGATGGTGGGCCGCTTCGCCGGCAGCATGCTGATGCGTTCGATGTCGGCCGAAAGCGTGCTGGCCGGGGCGGCGATCGGCGCCACCATCGTGATGCTGGTCGCCACCTTCACGACGGGTCCGACCGCGATGTGGGCGCTGATCGCCGTGGGCCTGTTCCACTCGGTCATGTTCCCGACCATCTTCACCCTGGGCATCCGCGGCCTGGGCCCGTTGACGGAGGAGGGCGCCGGCCTGTTGATCATGGCGATCGCCGGCGGTGCGCTGGTGGTCGTGCAGGGCTGGCTGGCCGACACCTACGGGCTGCAGAACTCCTTCCTGCTGACGGCCGCTTGCGAGCTGTACGTGCTGTTCTACGCCCTGTGGGGCGCCAAGCCCACCAACGCGTTCCCGGAAACCCGGCATTGAGCGCTTGCTGCCGGGCGGCGCCCGCCCGGCAGGATTCGCCGTCTGCGTCTACAATGTGGACGGTTGAACAACAGGAGCCCCCATGAGCAATCTGATCGTCGTCGCCACCATCACCGCCAAGGAAGGCCAGCGCGAAGTCGTGCGCGCCGCGCTGGAGGCCGTCGTGCCACCGAGCCGGGCCGAAAGCGGCTGCCTGCGCTACGAGCTGCACGTCGACAACACCAATGCCGACCGCTTCGTCATGCTGGAAGAGTGGACCGGCGCGGAAGCGTTGGCCGCCCACGAGAAGACGGCGCACTTCCGCGAGCTCGTGGTCGCCGTCGTCGGCAAGGCGACCTTGCAGATCGACAAGCTGACCAAGCTGGCCTGAAGCGCGCCAACAGCCGGGCCCTAGGTGTCATGCGCCGGCGCGGGCGATGACCTTGACGACCAGGTTGTCCAGCGACTCCAGCTCCAGCCGCCAGCCCGGCTTGGCGCCGTTGTCCACGATCCGGCCCCAGGCGAACACCCGCACGTAGTTCTTGCCCGAGCGGCCTTCCGTCAGCCGGCTTTGCAGCAGGCCGCCGCCCGGGTAGGCCTCGATGCGCGCCAGCGGCAGGTCGAGCGTCAGCTTGCGGCTGCCCTCGTGCTCGTCGAACTGTTCGCACTCGTCGAGGAAATTCAGGTAGACGCGCTTGGGCCGGTCCGCCGGCCACAGGCTGATGCGGGCGCCGCCGTAGACGATGCGGCGGCCGTTCGTGCTCGGGGCGATGAAGCGTACCTGCGTGACGGCCTGGCGGTAGCTGAGGCGCTCGCCCTCGATCGTCACGACCTGCTCCTTCAGCGCCTCGCCCTCGAACTGGGCCCAGCAGTCGATGAATTTCTCCAGCAGGCCGGTGCGCGATTGGCCGGTGCGGGCGCGCGGCGGGCCATCGGCCGGGGCCAGCGCCATCATGGCGCCGCCCTGGTCTGCCGCCGCGGGGGCAACCGGCTGGTCCGCATGGCGCGGCGCGAACACGTCGATGACGTTGGTGGCCTTGGCGCGTTCGCGCCGCGTGCCGCCCGCCTCCGTATCCGCCTCGCGCCGCGCTTCGTCGCGGACCCAGACGCAGCTCTCCAGGTGCGGATGGTCGGGCGGCGCCCGAAAGTGAATCTGGCGGAATTTCTCGCCTTCCTCGGCCAGCTTGTCGTAGCCGACGCCGGACACCAAGGGGTTGCGCGCCACGCGGCACGCCGGGTCGGAACAGCGGAACGTGAAGCGCCGCCGCCTGCCTGCCGGCTGCGCGAAGTAGGCGCGCTGGGCCGCGTAGATGTCGACCACCTCGCCCAGTTCCTCGCAATACGCTTCCAGGATCTGCAAATCGTCCTCCGCCGGCTGCCTCGATAAGCTATTGTCGCCGCTATAATCGCGCCATGACAACCCCGCTGACATCTCACATTGCGCCGGTCGAACTGGCCAAGGCCTACCGCCTGATCAACCATGGCCCCACCGTGCTGGTGTCGGCCAGCCACGGCGGCGTCGCCAACGTGATGGCCGCCGCCTGGGCCTGCGCCCTCGATTTCGCCCCGCCCAAGGTCACCGTGGTGCTGGACAAGAGCACGCGCACGCGCGCGCTGGTCGAGGCCAGCGGCCGCTTCGTGCTGCAGGTCCCCACGGTGCGCCAGCTGGCACTGACCCAGGCGGTGGGCAACACCAGCCTGGCCGACGATGCCGACAAGCTGCGCCGCTGCGGCGTCACGCTGTTCCAGCAGGATGCCGAGCCGACCCCGCTGGTCGCGGGCTGCGCCGCCTGGCTGGCCTGCCGCCTGGTGCCGGAGCCGCACAACCAGCAGGCCTACGATCTGTTCATCGGCGAAGTGGAAGCGGCATGGGCGGATACGCGCGTCTTTGCGAACGGCCACTGGCGCTTCGAGGAAGCCGGGCCGGAGTGGCGCAGCCTGCACCACGTGGCCGGCGGCCATTACTATGCGATCGGCGCGCCGCTGTCCGCGCAGGACGCTACCAGTCCACCTTCGCCGTCAGCTTGACGCTGCGCGGCAGTCCGGCCGCCAGCCGCGTGCCGGCGCCGGCCCAGTAGCGCTTGTCGGCCGCGTTGTCGACGTTCAGCTGCCAGGTGACGTGGCGGCCCGCCAGCGGCGCCGCATAGCGCGCGCCCAGGGTGAACAGCGTGGTGCCGCCCAGGAAGGCCTGGTCCAGGTCGTTGACGGGGCGACGCCCGGTGTAATACGCGCCGCCGTTGACGGACAGCCCGGCGCCGACCTCGTACGATACGAACGCGCTGGCCGTGCGTCGCGCCGTGTTCTCCGGCAGCTTGCCATCGTAGGCCGCGCCGACATCCTGGAACTCGGCGTCGATCAGCTGGCCGGACAACTGCCAGGCCAGCCGCGGCGTGATCCGGCCTTGCGCGGAAGCCTCCAGCCCGCGGTAGCGCTGCGCGCCATCGGCCGTGAACACATTGGCGGCATTGGTGTAGTAACCGGGGCGGTCGATGTCGAACAGTGCCGCCTGCAGCAAAGTGCCGACCGGCGCGCGCCAGCGTACGCCCACTTCCTTTTGCCGGCTGACGCCCGGCGCCAGCCGCTCGCCCTGGTTGGCACTACCGGTGGGCGCCGTTTCGCCTTCCTCCAGCCCCTGCGCCGCGGAGGCGTACAGCGACACGTCGGCGGCAGGGCGCCACACCAGCGCCGCCAGCGGCGTGGTGCGGCCGACCCGGTAGCGCCGGCCGCCCTGGTCGCTCTGGAAGCGCGCGGCGCGCAGGCCTGCTACCAGCCGCCACTGCGGCGCGAGCGCGATGCGGTCGACCAGGTAGGCGCCGTTGTCCCGGCTGTCCAGCGCCGCCGTCGTGGGCGCCGCCGGCGCCGCGCCGATGACGGTGCCGGGCACGTGCGATACCGGCCGCGGATCGTACAGGTTTTGCGAAGGGATCGTGTAGGTGGCTTGGTAGACCGGTGCCTGGCCCTTGTCGGTACGGGTCAGGCCAAAGGTGACGTCGTGCCGCAGCGGGCCGGTCGCGACGGTGCCGGCCAATTCGGCGCGCAGCATGTCCGCATCGACGTCCAGGTGCTGGCTGTTGCCGGCGATGCGGCCGGCGCCCGTCGCCAGGGCAGCCGCGCTGGCGAAGCGGAAGATGGCCAGGTTGCGCTCGCGCCGCGTCTCGGCATGGCCGCCTTCGACGGTCAGCACCCAGTCGTCGCCTAGGGCATAATCGGCGCGCAGCTGCAGGTTGGCGGACTCGGTGGCGAACAGCGCCCAGTCCGGGCCGACGGCGCGACGCGCATCGACCGCGTGCGGCAGCGCGATGACGCCCGCCACGGCCGCCGGCAGCATCACGCCGGCCTGCTCGGTGACGCGGCGGCGCTGGTACTCCACGTCCGCCTTGAGGCGCAGGCGCGGGCTGGCCGTCCAGTCCAGCGCGACGGCCGCGAAGGCGCGGTTGCCATGGCCGATGCCGTCCATGTGCGAGCCCAGGGTACCGCCGGCCGCGTTGACGCGCACGCCGACCTGGCCGGCGGCGCCGAAGCGGCGCGCCACGTCCACGCTGGCCACCGCGCTGCCGTTCGCGTCGACCGCGAGGGCCGTACTGGTGACCGGCCTGGCGCCGGCGCGTTTGGTGACGAAGTTGACCACACCGGCCGGCGACGTGAAGCCGTAGTACAGCGCCGTGGCACCCTTCAGCACTTCGACGCGCTCCTTGTTTTCCATCGCCACCTGGGCGAAGTTCATGATGGGCAGCGTGCCGTTCAGGCGGTAGTTGGTGCGGTTCTCGACGGCGATGCCGCGGATCACCAGCTGGTCCCAGGTCTCGCCGCCGTTCTGCTGGCGTGTGACGCCGGCGGTGTTGCGCACCGCGTCGTACAGCCCGGCCGCCGCCTGCAGCTCGAGCACCTCGCGTGTGATAACGTTGACGGTGGCGGGCACGTCGAGGATGTCGCCACCGCGGAACGTGCCCGCTTCGACGGTATTGGGCATGAAGCCCTGGGCTTTGGCGGCCGTGACGCGCACGGCTTGAAACCCGGTATCGTCGGCTTGGGCCAGGGCCACGACGGGAAACGCGAGGGACAGGGCCAGCGCGACGGCTTGGCGGGGCAGGGCGAGGTGGTGCATGATGGCCTGAAGGAGTGCAAAAGGTCGCATCATGCCGTAAATGATAATCGTTATCAACTCGCAGAACCGCGTATCGTAGCGCGGCGGCGCCCCTTTCACCGCTAGAATCCAAACCAGTTGGCTTCATGGGGATTGCATGGCACAGGCAGAGCATGGTTCATGGAACGACGCGGATGTCGCCGCGTTCGGCGCGCTGATGACGGGCGCCACGCGCCACTTCGGCGTCCTCTTCTTCGATGCGCAGCGCCGTATCACCGGGTGGAGCTGCGGCGCCTACGCGATCACCGGCTGGACCGGGCGCGAAGCGCTGGGCCAGCCCACGGCCCTGCTGTTCACGCCGGAAGACCGGGCCCGCAAGCTGGACGAACACGAGGCCAGCGCCGCCATGGTGGTCGGCGTGGCGGAGGACGAGCGCTGGCACCTGCGCAAGGACGGCACCCGTTTCTGGTCCAGTGGCCTGACGCTGCCGCTGCGGGCGACGACGCAGCCGGGCGAATCCGCCTTCGTCAAGGTGTTTCGCGACGCCACCCACTTGCGCGGGCGCGCCAAGACGCTGGAAAACCTGCTGCACGAGCACGAACAGACGCAGCAGGAGCGGGAACGCTTCCTGGCCACCATCGTGCATGAAATGCGCAATCCGCTCTCGCCGCTGAAGATGTCGGTGCAACTGCTGCAGCGCCACGGCGACGAGACGGGCCGGCTGGCCGAGCCGCTGCGCGTGATGGGTCGCCAGCTGGAGTGCCTGGAACGCCTGGTCGAGGATCTGGTCGACCTGACCCGGGTCCACAAGGGCAAGCTGGCCATCGAATACGGGATCGTCGAGCTGCGGGCCTTCCTGCGCGAGGCGCTCGAGAGCTGCCGCGAGGCCGCCACCATGCGCGGTGTGGCGCTGCACCTGGTGGCGCCGACGGTGCCGATCTACCTTGAGGCCGATGCGGGGCGGCTGCAGCAGGTCGTCGTCAACCTGTGCAACAACGCCATCAAGTTTACCCAGCGCGGCGGCAACGCCTGGCTGACGGCGACCGTGGACCAGACCCACGTGGTGCTGACGATGCGCGACGACGGCCGCGGCATCACGGCCGACCTGCTGCCGCGCATCTTCGAGGTGTTCACGCAGGCCGGCGACGCCTTCAGCGGCCGCGGCGCCGGGCTGGGCATCGGGCTGGCGCTGGTGAAGGAGATCGTCAGTCTGCACCAGGGCACCGTGGAAGTGCGCAGCGCCGGTGCCGGCAAGGGCAGCGAGTTCGTCGTGCGCATCCCCCAGCACAAGCCGAACCCGCCGGCCCGCCCGAGCGCGCAGCCGGAAGACGGCCCTTGAGCGATTAGCGGCCGCCGTCGAAGTGCTTGCGGATGCCGGCCCAGCACTGCTGGTAGTCGCGCTGGCGCTGCCCGCTGGCCAGTGCCTGCTCGGTCGGCACGATCACATTGCGGGTCTCGAACATGAACGCCATCGTGTCGGCCACCTTGACTGGCTTGGTGGTGTCGCTCGCGCTGGCCTTGTCGAAGGTGGCCGCGTCCGGGCCATGGCCGCTCATGCAGTTGTGCAGGCTGGCGCCGCCCGGCACGAAGCCGCCGCCTTCCTTGGCGTCGTAGGCGCCGTGGATCAAGCCCATGAACTCGCTGGCCACGTTGCGGTGGAACCAGGGCGGGCGGAAGGTGTCCTCGCCGGCCAGCCAGCGCGGCGGGAAGATGACGAAGTCCAGCGTGTCCACGCCCGGCGTGTCCGACGGTGCCTGCAGCACCAGGAAGATCGACGGGTCCGGGTGGTCGTAGCTGATCGAACCGATCGTGTTGAAGTGGCGCAGGTCATAGCGGTACGGCGCGTAGTTGCCGTGCCAGGCGACGACGTCCAGCGGCGAATGGCCGATCGGCGCCTGCCACAGGTTGCCGCAGAACTTCGCCACCAGCGTGAACTTGCCTTCGCGCTCCTCGTAGCAGGCCACGGGCGTCTCGAAGTCGCGCGGATTGGCCAGGCCGTTCGAGCCGATCGGGCCCAGATCGGGCAGCTGCAGCAGGGCGCCAAAATTCTCGCAGATGTAACCGCGCGCGCTGCCGTCCGGCAGGTCCACCGTGAAGCGCACGCCGCGCGGAATCACGGCGATCTGCTGCGGCTCGATGTCGAGCGTGCCCAGTTCCGTGCGCAGGGTCAGGCGGCCCTGCTGGGGCACGATCAGCAGCTCGCCGTCCGCGTCGTAGAAATAGCGATCCTGCATCGACCGGTTGGCGGCATACAGATGGATCGCGCAGCCCGTCATCGCCTCGGGCGAACCGTTGCCGGCCATGGTCACCCAGCCGTCGATGAAATCGGTCGGCGCGCTTGGCACCGGCAACGGGTCCCAGCGCAGCTGGTTCGGCGGGGCCGCGTTGGTGAAGCTGCTGACGATGCGGCCGTTGTCGATGCGCTCGAATTCGCCGTGCTGGGCGGCCGGGCGGATGCGGTACAGCCAGGAGCGGCGGTTGTGGCTGCGCGGGGCGGTAAACGCCGTGCCGGAGATCTGCTCGGCATACAGGCCGTAGGGCGCGCGCTGCGGCGAGTTGCGGTGCGCCGGCAGGGCGCCCGGCAGCGCCTCGGTGGCGAACTCATTGCCGAAGCCGACCTGGTAGCCGGCCGGCAGGCTGGTGTTGTGCGTCATCTGGTGTCTCCTGTGCGGGATGTCCCAGCACTGTAGACCGTCCGATAATATTTTACGAGATCAATAGTTAAATGTAGACTATTCACCTGGTGAATAAATAGGATGGCCGATGGACATCGACCTGAACCTGCTGGCGGTGTTCCAGCACGTCTACCGCGAACGGCAGATTTCGGCGGCGGCGCGTCGCCTGGGCCTGACGCAATCGGCGGTCAGCAATGCGCTGGCGCGGCTGCGCCGCGTGTTCGACGACGAACTGTTCGTCCGCACGGCCCAGGGCATGCAGCCGACCCCGTTCGCCGAGCAGGTAGCCGAACCGATCGGTGCTGCGCTGGCGAGCGTGGCGCAGGCGCTGAACTACCGCAGCGGCTTCGATCCCGCCACCAGCACACGCCGCTTCACCATCGCGCTGACGGACGTGGGCGAAGTCTATTTCATGCCTGTGCTGATCGAGCGCTGCCGCCAGTTGGCGCCGGGCGTGCGGGTGCGCTCCGTGCGGGCCGGCAGCATCGCGCTGAAGGAAGAGATGGAAACCGGGCGGGTCGATCTCGCCATCGGCGCGTTCGACGACATGTCGGAAGCGCTGTTCCAGCGCCAGCTGTTCCGCCAGCGCTTCGTGACGATGCTGCGCGCCGGTCATCCGCTCGCCGCCGGGCCGATGGACCTGGAGCGATTCAGCGCCGCGGCGCACCTGATCGTCGAAGCGCTGGACAGTCCGTACGACCGGGTCAACGCGCTGCTGGCGAAAGCGGGCATCGTGGCGGCGGCCGGCGTGCCGCACTTCACGGCGGTGCCCTACATTGTCGGCGCGGGCGACCTGGTGGTGACGGTACCGCAGAAGCTGGCCGAACGGGCCGCGGCGCCGTTCGGCCTTACGTGGATCGAACCGCCACTGGTGCTGCCGACCTTGCAGACCAATGTGTTCTGGCACCGGCGCTTCGGCCAGGACCCCGGCAATGCCTGGCTGCGCGAGCTGATCGTCGCGCAGTTCGGCGAGTAGCTCATCAGGAGCGTCCGCCGCCCACGCGCGCGGCGGGCGCCTCCTCCTCTTCGTCATCGTCGCCCACCACGCGCAGGCCCTGCGCCATGTCCACCGCCACCCGCTGCACCGGCCGCACATTGCCCACGCCCAGTTCCTCCATCAGCTCCAGGGCGCCGAGCAGCACCTGCTGCTGCGTGTCCATGAAGGTGCCGTACGAGGGCACCAGCACGAAGTAGACCACCTCGAACTCGAGCGCGTCCTGCGTCACGTTCTTCAGGTGGGCGCGGTCGAAGCGCACGGATGGCTGGCGCTCGACGATCGCGCGCAGCCGTGCCGGCAGCTCGCGCGCCACCGCCACCGGCGTGGCCGGGTCGAACAGCAGCGAGAACGCCACGCGCCGGTTGGCCATGCGCTTGTAGTTGCGCACCGTGTTCTTCAGCAGGTCGGCGTTGGCGATGACGACCTGCTCGCCGCTGTCGGCGCGGATGCGCGTCGTCTTCAGGCCGACCTTCTCGACCGCGCCGGAAACGCCGTTGACGACGATCGCGTCGCCCACCTCGAACGGCTTGTCCACCGCGATCGACAACGACGCGAACAGGTCGCCCAGGATGTTCTGCACGGCCAGCGCCACGGCCACGCCGCCGATGCCCAGGCTCGCCACGAAGGCGGAGATATTGATACCCAGGTTGGCCAGCACGGCCAGCAGGAACACGGTCCACAGCACGGTCTTCATGGCCCAGCTGACCAGCGTGTGGGCGACGGTCGCCGGCGCATCCGGGTCCTTCGCATGGGTGCGGAAGTAGCGCTTGGCCGAGACCGACAAGGCATGGTCGATGTAGAGGGCCAGCTGCGCGCCCAGCGTGATGAACCACAGGTGGCGCACGCGCAGGTCCCACGGCGCCGGCAGGTCCAGCACCGTCAGGCCGATCAACAGGGCCGTCAGCGTGACGGCCACCATGCTGGTGCGGCCCAGCGTGGCCGCCAGGACTTCGGCATAGGGGCGGTCGGCCTTGCCCGCCTCGGCCAGCCGGGCGATGCGCCGGCGCGACCAGCGGATCAGCGCGTGCATCAGCAGGAACGCGACGACGGTGACGGCACCGGCGGTCAGCCAGTTGTCCAGTTCGATAGCGCGCAGGAATGCGAATTGACTGGTGAATTTCATCTTGCCTCCTTCTTTTGCTCATCGGCAGGGTAGCAAGCGCGGCGGCAATTCGGCCGCACGGTTCAGCTCGGAAATACGGCGGCGGTCGAACAGCTGGGGTCGGACCCGCTGGGTCCGACCCCAGGGTTCCTCCGAGGAACAGTCAAGCACGACCGGACAATCGTGGCGATTTCCTCACAGGAAGGCCGCAGAAAAAAGATACCAATTCAACTCCACTTGATCTAGTATACATGCCAATCCAATACCGGTTGCGCGCCAGCCGGCCTGGCGTGTCGTACCTGACGGGGGAATCGAATGCAGCGTCTGTGGTGGTTCGCGGGGTTTTTCCTGCTGTATGAACTGACGGTCTACCTGACCAACGACATGATCATGCCCGGCATGCCCCAGGTGATGGCGGAGTTCGGTGGCCCCAGCCGCTATATCGGCCTGTCGCTCAGCCTGTACATCCTGGGCGGCTGCAGCCTCCAGATCCTGCTAGGACCACTTGCAGACCGCATCGGCAAGCGCGGCGTCATGCTGGGCGGCGCCGCCTTCTTCCTGCTGGCCACCGGGCTGGTACCGCTGGCCCAGTCGGCCACGCAGTTCCTGACGATCCGCTTCTTCCAGGGCATGGGCTCGTGCTTCATCTTCATCGGCTACGCGGCGGTGCACGAACTGTTCGACGATACCCGCGCCGTCAAGCTGACTACCTTGATGGGCAATACGACGGTGTTCGCACCGCTGATCGGCCCGGTCGCCGGCAGCGCCATCATCGCGCTGACGGACTGGCGCGCCGTGTTCGTCACCGCCTTCGTGCTGGGCGGCGTGGCCTGGCTGGGACTCCTGCGCACGATGCCGGCGGGACGGCCGGCGGCGAAGACGAGCGCGCCGCCACGCCCGCTGGCCAGCTACCGCGCTATCTTCACCAACCGCACCTTCATGCTGGGCATCCTGGTGGCGGGACTGGCGATCACGCCGCTGACGGCCTGGATCGGGCTGTCGCCGGCCATCCTGCTGCAGCATGGCGGCGCCAGCTACGGCACCTATATCGCCTGGCAGTGCGCCATCTTCGTCGGCTTCGTCCTCAGCACGTTCGCGATCCAGCGCATGGGCGGCGAGCTGTCGCTGGGCCGGCTGCTGCGCCAGGGCGGCGTGCTGGCGTTGGCCGGGCTGGGCGGCGCCGGCTTCGCGGCAAGCCAGCCGCAGCTCTTCATCGCCTGCATGTTCGTGTTCTCGGCCGGCTTCGGCCTGTTCAACGGCGCCCTGGTCCGGATCGCCCTGACGGCCACCGGCCAGTCGATGAGCCTGACGTCGGCCGCCATGAGCCTGCTGTACTGCCTGTACATCGCCGCCGGCCTGGAGCTGTACAACGCCATCTGCGAGCGCTACGACTACGCGCTGCAGGCCTATGCCTGGTGCGGCGTGCCGGTCGCGCTGGCAGTCTGCGCGGGCCTGTTCCATATCGCACGCGGCCATGATGCGCGCCAGCGCGCCGCGCTGCCCGTCGCCGCCTGAACCGGAGCATCCGCATGACGTTCGATATCGACTACGAAATCCAGGTGCGCGAGCTGAAGGCCGAGTTCCTGGCCTGCCGCCAGTGGGAGCTGCTGGCCAGCCAGCACGACGGCGTGCGGCCCGCGCACGTCGAGCGCCTGCGCCTGCAGCGGCAGGGCTGGCGCCACCGGCTGGCGGCGCTGCGCTCGCACGTGCGAGTGCATTTCGACCGCTTCGATGCGCGCCGCGTGTCGTCGCTGCTGGCCTTGCCCAGCCGCGCGCTGGCGCCCGCCGAGCTGGTGCTGCACCGTATCTGGATGGGCGGGCCCGTGCCGGATGGCGTACGCCAGGCCGTCTGCCAGTGGGGCGCGGCACTGGACGAGGTGGACCTGCCGCCCGGCGCCGGCTATCGTGCGCTGTTGTGGGTATGGGATGCCGCCCAGCTGGCCGGCGATCCGCTGTTTCGGCCAGGGAGCGACGGCAAGCACCATTACACCATCGGCGGTCGGTTGCTCGAGGTGCGCGAGCTGGTGCCTTTCATCGCCCGCCACGTGCCGGCGCTGGCCGGGCGGCTGGTGCGGATGCACGAGGAGGGCTGCTACGTCAACCTGTCCGACTACCTGCGCATCCTGCTCCTGCGCGAGTGGGGCGGCGTCTACCTGGATGCGGACACGATGCCCTACCGCGCCGCCACCGTGTTCCTGGCGCGGCCGGAAGTGCCGGACTACGTCGCCTTCGCCAGCGAGGCCGGCCAGGTGCGCGCCACCCACGTCTCCTGGCTCAATCTCGTGCGCGACGAGAACGGCTTCCTGGTCGCGCGCCGCGGGGACCCGGCCGTGACGGCGCTGGCGGCCGAGATGACGGACGCGCTGGCGGCGCTGTCGGACCTGGCGCCGCGCGCGCTGCAGCAGGCCACCTATTATCGCTGGCGCCAGCACGTGGGCCGGACCTTGCTGGCCTGCCACGACATGATGCAGGACTACGCCGTGCTGGCGGACGCGCGGCCGGAACGCGTGGTCGCCGGCGTGGCGGGCATGCGGCTGCGCGTCGACGGCGACAGCGGTGTGCCGCTGCCGCTGTCGGCGGCCGAGCAGCGGGCCTACGAGCACGCCGTGGCCACGCTGGCCGGCCACGACTGGCAGTTGGCGCAGCCGCTGCTGCTGGAACGGCTGGTCGAACTGGCCTGGATCAGCGAGGTGCCGCCGCCGGCCTATGCGCCGCAGCTGCGCGCCCAGCCCGACAGCTGCAACTACTACTCGTTCCTGTCGGGCGACCCGGCGCTGGACCGCGTCAACCGGCTGTTCGCCGCCTACCTGCTGGCCCGCAACGATGCCCGCATCGCGCGCGGCGGCTTCTGGGCGCCGGTGCGCGGCGCACTGGCCGCGCCGGCGCCGCGTGCGCGCGGCAGGGAGCTGTCGGCCCATGAATGACGCGCGCGCACCGCTGGTGTTCGTGGCCGGCACCGAGGTCCCCGAGCGCGACCTGGACCGCATGGCGGCACTGCTGTTCGAGACCAGCTACCTGGAATACTGCTCGGCCGGCAACCGCCTGGGCCTGCCGTTGCGCGCGCTGCAGCGGCGCCAGAACGTCGAGCCCTGGCTGCGCCACATCCGCGCGCTGTACGTGGCGGGGCGCTTCGCCGGCTTCTACAACGCGGCCACGCTGGCGCAGTATGCGGCCGCGCCGGCCGTCAATTACTATCGGGACGAGGTGCGGGCGATGGACGCGGCCTACGAGGCCTTCGTGGCTGCCCATGCCGCACCGGATCAGTTGTTCGTCGCCAGCCTGGCGATCGAACCGGCCTGGCGGGGGCGCGGTTTGCTGGACGAGCTGCTGACGGACGCGCACCGGGTGGCACGCGTTGCCGGCTGCAGTGCGCTCGGGCTGACGGTATGGCAAACCAGCGCCGCGCTGCCGCTGTACGCGCGCCGCGGCTTTGCCACCGTCGGCACGTTCGACCGCGCCTGGGAACTGTTTTTCGACCGGCTGCATTTCATGACGCGGCCGTTGCCGCAGGAGGCACCATGAACGACACCATCGACACCATCGGCAAGCACAGTATCGGCGCGCGCAATCCGTCCACCGTCAGCGCCGGCGTACCCCGGCTGGCCGCGCGCGGCGAACGCGCGTTGCGCGTGCTGAGCGAAGCGGACTGGCGCCACTGGACCGAGAACGGCTACGTGGTCGTACGCGACGCCGTGCCGCGCGCCACCGTCGAGCGCATCGAGGCACTGATCTGGCGGTTCGAGGAGATGGACCCGGCCGACCCGACCACCTGGTCCCCCCCGGAGAAGGTCAAGCTGCGCCGCACGGAACTGAGCTACAACGCCGGCATGGTGGAGCTGTATCATCACCAGCTATTATGGGATGCCCGGCAGTCGCCGCGCGTGCATGGCGCGTTCGCCGACCTCTGGGGCACGCCCGAGCTGTGGGTGTCGATCGACCGCGTCAACCTGAACCTGCCGCCCGAGCCGGGCTTCGCATTCAAGGGCTTCATGCACTACGATTACGATCCGGACGGTGCCGCCGACAGCGTGCAGGGCGTGCTGTCGATCAGCGACCAGCTCGACCCGGAAGTGGGCGGTTTCAGCTGCATCCCGCAGCTGTTCCGCGACTACCCGGCCTGGCGCGCGCGCCAACCGGCCGATTTCGACTGGTACCGCCCGGACGTGGCCGGCCTGCCGGTCGAGCGCGTGCCGCTGGCGAAGGGCGACCTGCTGATCTTTAACAGCCGGCTGTGCCACGGCATCCGGCAGAACGTGTCGCGCAACAAGGCGCGCATCGCGCAGTACATCGCGATGCTGCCGGCGCGGGAGGACGACGCCGCCGCGCGCGAATGGCGCGTGCGCTGCTGGCGCGAGCGGTTGGCACCGCAGGGCTACAGCCTGCATGGCGACGCGCGCGGGATCGAGCGCACGCGGTACGATACGGCACAATTGACGCCGCTGGGCGAGCGGCTGCTGGGATTGACGTCCTGGCGCGGGCAGTTTTGATCAACGAGAGGAAGATATGGCAGTGCAGAATTCAGGGCAGGGTGGCGTGAACCGCGAAATCGGACAATTGTTCATGGTGGGCTTCGACGGCCTGGAGCCCGATGCCGCCATCGAGCGGCTGATCCGCGAACGCCGCGTGGGCGGCGTGATCCTGTTCCGCCGTAACGTGCACACCCCCGGCCAGGTGGCGACCCTGTGCCGCCGGCTGCAGGAAATCAACGCGGAGGTGTCGGACGAGCCGCTGCTGATCGCGCTGGACCAGGAAGGCGGCATGGTGATGCGCATCGAGCAGGGCGTGACACCGATGCCGGCGCCGATGGCGTTCCAGGCGGCCGGATCGAGCGACGACTGCCGCGCGCTGCACCGCATCAGCGGCGACGAGATGCGCCGCATCGGCGTCAACATGCTGCTGGCGCCGGTGCTGGACGTGAACAACAACCGCAGCAACCCCGTCATCGGCGTGCGCGCCTTCGGCGAGGATGCCGCCACCGTGATCGAATACGGCGGCGCCGCCATCGACGGCCTGCGGCAGGCCGGCGTGATCGTCACCGCCAAGCACTTCCCCGGCCACGGCGACACGGCGGTGGATTCGCATCATGCGATGGCGCTGGTGGCGCACGACCAGCAACGGCTGCGCGACGTCGAGCTGGCGCCGTTCCGCGCCGCCATCGCCCAGGGCGTCGATGCCATCATGACGGCGCACGTGGCCTTCCCCGCGTTCGAACCCGATGCCGGTGTGCCGGCCACCCTGTCGCACGCCGTGCTGACGGGCCTGCTGCGCGAGGAGATGGGCTACGACGGCGTGATCATCTCCGACTGCCTGGAGATGGGGGCGATTGCCGACGGCATCGGCGTCGAGGCCGGGGCGGTGGGCACGCTGCGTGCCGGCGCGGACATCGTGCTGATCTCGCATACCGAAGCGCGCCAGCACGCCGCCATCGACGCGGTGGCCGCCGCGCTGGCGGCCGGCGCGCTGTCCGCGCAGCGGATCGATGAGGCGCTGGCGCGCGTGCGCCGCCTGAAGCAGGCCGCCGCCGTGCGCGGCTGGCGCGAGCTGGCGGCCGCGCCGGCGGGACTGATGGCGCCGCAGGCCCTGGCGCTGGCGGCGGACGTGCAGCGTCGCGCGCTGAAGATCGAGGGCCCGTATCGGCCGCTGGACCGTGCGTTGCCGGTGGCCCTGGTCACGTTCGAGGTGCGCGACCGCACCGAGGTGGATGAAGTGGCCAATGGCCGCAACAAGGAGGCGCGCAGCTCGATGCTGGACGCGCTGCGCGCGGCCGGCTTCGACGTGACGGAACATGCGTTGTCGGCCCAGCCCACGAGCGCAGACGCCGATGCCGCGATCGCGTTCGCCCGCGACGCCGCGCAGATCGTGGTGCAGACGTATAACGCGATGCTGGTGGCCGAGCAGCAGCGTGTGCTGGGCGCGCTGCCGGCCGACCGCCTGTGGGTGGTGGCGGGGCGGCTGCCGTACGACCTCGACCTGGTGCCGGGCGCGCAGGGCCGGCTGGCCGCCTTCGGCTGCCGGCCGCCGGCGCTGGCGCCGGTGGTGGAGCGGCTGACCAGCGGCGCGTGAGATAGGGTCTGTCCCCAGGGGGGGACTGACCCTGGTTTTGGTCAAGGGCGGTCGTTTCATCCTTTTTGGGGCGGACGCGCCATGGCCGGCGATAAAAACCGGGGTCAGTCCCCTCGTCAAGCCAACAGCGCTTCTTGCACCGCCACTTACCGGGGACAGACCCCAGGCCTGAACCATGGTAACGTAACAAGGTCCAAGCATCAGGAGCCCGCCTTGTTCGCCCGTACCATCCTGCTCGCCGCGCTGGCCTGCGCCGCCTCGGCCACCCTGGCCGCCCCCACATACCGCAACCCGCTGAACCTGCGCCTGCCCGGCGGTGCGCTGGCGCAGAACTGCGCTGACCCGGCGCTATTGCGCGACCCGGGCGCGGCCCAGCCGACCTGGTACCTGTACTGCACCACGGACCCCGTCAGCAAGGCGGAAAAGGACGACAAAGGCTGGCGCTTCCGCCTGCTGCCGATCTACCGCTCGCACGACTTGGTCGAGTGGGAGTTCGTCACGGACGCCTTTGCCGAGCGGCCCGCGCCGGCCACCCGCACGGCCGGGCTGTGGGCGCCCGAGCCGGTCTACCTGAACGGCCGCTACTACCTGTACTACACGATCACCGACGTCGACGACGCCCACAGCCCGGAGCCGGGCTGCGACACGGACAGCGCCATCGCCGTCGCCACCAGCGCCACGCCGGTCGGGCCGTGGACGCCGGCGCCCGGCCTGGTGGTGGCGCCGCGCCGGGGCGGCCCCGGCTGCAAGTTCCACTGGACCTACGACCCGGACGTGCTGGCGCAGGACGACGGGCGCCACTACCTGTACTACGGCAGCTACGGCGGCGGCATGTTCGTGCAGCGCCTGGCCGAGGACGGCCTGGCGGTCCAGGGCGCGCCGGTGCGGGTCGGTACCACCTGGCGTTACGAAGGCGCCGAGGTGGTGCGGCACGGCGGCTACTATTACCTGTTCGCTTCCGCCACCAACTGCTGCGCCGGGCCGCTGACCGGCTATGCGCTGTACGTCGGCCGGGCCACGCGGCCGGAAGGACCGTTCCTGGACCGCCAGGGCGGCGACATGGCCGCCGCCCGCGTGGGCGGCACGCCCGTGCTGCCGCAGAACGGCAACCGCTGGATCGGCCCGGGCCACAACACCGTGTTCCAGGACGGCGCCGGTCAGTGGTGGACGATCTACCATGCGGTGGACCGCAACGAGCCCTATTTCGCGGCGCCCGACCTGACGCGGCGCCTGGCGCTGCTGGACCGGGTCGACTGGGTCGACGGCTGGCCCGTGGTGGCGGCCGGGCGGGGACCGTCCGATACCAGCCTGCCGGCGCCGGCGCCGCTGGCGGGCGATGCCGACGCCTTGCGCCCGCCTCTTGGCCCGCCCGCCGAGGCGGACGTGGCGCGGCGCGTCTGGCACGAGACATTCACCGGGCCACGCCTGGGGCGCGCGTGGCAATGGCTGCGCCGGCCACCGGCCGCCGACTGGCGCACCGGCCAGGGCGGCCTGGCCTGGCGCACCGGGGCCGGCGACCTGTACGGCGACGTCAACTCGGCCGCCGTGCTGACGCGCGCGCTCCCCGCCGGCGATGTCCGCATCGACGCCAAGGTACGGCTGGACGCGCCGGAGGACTGCTGCGCCACCCACGTGCAGGCCGGCCTGGTGGTGCTGGGCGACGACGACAATTACGTCAAGCTCGCGGTGCTGGCCGATGCCGGCCTGCACCAGGTGGAATTCGCCAAGGAAGGCCAGCCTGAGCAGGCCGGCTGGCCGCGCTACGGCAATACCGTGGCGGGCACGCCCGGTCATCCGTGGACCTGGCTGCGGCTGGAGATCCGCCATGCCGGCGACGAACAGCAGATCGCCGCATGGTCCAGCCAGGACGGCCGCGCCTGGGTCGGCGGCGGGGTCTGGACGCACCGCCTGGCACGCGGCGGCAAGCCACTGCGGCTCGGCCTCGTGGCCATGGGCGGCGGGCGGCGCCCGGCCGTGTTCTCGTCCGTGACGGCGGCGCGGCTGTCACGCTGAAAGTCGCGGCGCCGCAACGCCCGCGCCCAAGCGGACGACGTTGGCAATATTATTACTGGTACCATGAACCGTATCGATTGCAGGCGTGCGGGCCGCCCGGCGCGCCACCGGTTTCCCGAAAGGAGAGCGACAACGTGGACCATCCCCGCCCGCAGCTGCGGCGCCCCCAATGGCTCAATCTCGACGGCCCCTGGCAGGCCATGCTGGACGACCAGGCCAGCCACCACGATCCGGCCAGCGTGCCGTTCGACCGTACCATCATCGTGCCGTATCCGCCCGAGGCGCGCGCCAGCGGGCTGCACGACACGGGGTTCCGCCGGCGGGTCTGGTACAAGCGCATCGTCGGCCTGGACGACAGCCTGCTGCCGGCGCCGGACGAGCGCCTGATGCTGCACTTCGGCGCCGTCAACCATCGCGCCCGGGTCTGGATCAACGGCCACTTCGCCATCCAGCACAAGGGCGGCCACAGTCCGTTCTCGATCGACGTCACGCGCTACCTGTCCAGCCGCACGCTGGAAATCGTCGTGCAGGCGGAGGACGACCCGCACGATATGCACAAGGTGCGCGGCAAGATGGACTGGGAGCTGGAGCCGCACTCGATCTGGTATCCGCGCACGACCGGGATCTGGCGCACCGTCTGGATGGAGAAGGTGGCCTACGCCCACATCGCCCGGCTGCGCTGGACGGCCGACGTGTTCACCTGGCAGATCCGGCTCGACGCGGACGTGGCGCACCTGCCGAAGAACAGCACCTTGAACGTGGTGCTGCGCCTGGGCGACCAGGTGCTGGTGTCGGACCGCTGCCTGCTGACGGGCGATTGCCTGTCGCGCCTGTTCCAGCTGCCCGACCCGGGCATCGACGACGCCCGGGCGCACTGGATGTGGAGTCCCGAGAGCCCGCAGCTGATCGATGCCGAGATCACGCTGCACGCCGAGGATGGCCTGGTGCTGGACCACGTGGTCAGCTACACGGCGCTGCGCACGGTGTCGGTGGACGGCGACCGCTTCCTGCTGAACAGCCGGCCGTACTACCTGCGCATGGTGCTGGACCAGGGCTACTGGCCGGACAGCCTGATGGTGGCCTCGGCCGAGCAGTTGCGCCATGACGTGCTGCTGATCAAGCGGCTCGGCTTCAACGGCGTGCGCAAGCACCAGAAGTCGGAAGACCCGCGCTGGCTGTACTGGTGCGACGTGCTGGGCCTGTGCGTGTGGGCCGAGATGCCGTCCGCCTACGGCTTTTCCAGCGAGACCGTGCACGGCGTGATGGAGGAATGGAAGGAGCTGGTCGAGCGCGACATCTCGCACCCCTGCATCGTGGCCTGGGTGCCCACCAACGAGTCGTGGGGCGTGCCGGAGCTGATGCACGACCGCCGCCAGGTCGATTTCGTGCGCGCCATGTACCACATGACGCGGGCGCTGGACGGCACCCGCCCGGTGGTCGGCAACGATGGCTGGGAGATGCCGTGCGGCGACTTCGTCAACGTGCACGACTATCACATCGACCCGGAGGAGCTGTACGCCCGCTACGGCAAGCGCGAGAACCTGCCGTACACCTTCGAGCATGTGCGGCCGGCGCGGCGCCGGCTCGTCATCGACGGCTTTTCCGGCATCGACAAGCCGCTGTTCCTGTCCGAGTTCGGTGGCATCGCCTGCATGGAGGAGGCCGACCCGAAAGGCTGGGGCTATTCGGTCGCCAAGGATGGCGCCGAGCTGCTGGCGCGCTACCAGGAACTGATGGCGGCGATCCACCGCTGCCGCGCGCTGTCCGGCTTCTGCTACACGCAGCTGACCGACACCTTCCACGAAAAGAATGGCTTGCTGACGGAGCAGCGCGTGCCGAAGGCCCCGATCGAGGCGCTGGCCGAGGCCACGCGCGGGCCGGAAGCGCGCCTGCACGACTGGTACGTGGACCCGCTGGGCCACAGCCTGCTGTGGCGGGAAAAATATGCGACCAAGGAGCTGCCGGACTGGCTGGATTCGGGCACGGGCGCCGACGTGCGCATTGCGCTGCAGGAGCCGGCCGGCGACGTGTCGGTACCGGCCCAGGTGGCGCTGGCGGGCGAGTCGAGCGCGGCCGCTGCCGGCCCGGACGACCAGCCTGGCACGTCGGGGCCGCCGGGGCCGCATGTGCGATGACTTTGGTTCCCGAGTCACGAAATCGGACGAGCTTGGGGTCTGTCCCTTCGGGACTGACCCCGGTTTTTATCGCTAGCGGCGATGGACCGGCATGTTTCGGTATGCGCAAATCGATTACTAGCCTTGGGCAGCGCGGCATACTTCGGCCAACGAATAAAACCGGGGTCAGTCCCCGCGGGGGACAGACCCCAAGCCATGAGACTTAGGGGTGTACGCGCAATGAACCGCCGCACTCTCCTCGCCCTGCTGGCCCTCGCGCCCATCCTGCCCAGCCACGCCGCCGAAGTCCAGCTCGTGCGCATGTGGACCCTGCTGAGCGGCGGCGACGGCGCCCGCATGCGCGCGCTGGTGGACGAGTTCAACGCGTCGCAGCAAGCCGTGCGCGTGGAAAGCACGACCTTGAAATGGGGCGAGCCGTTCTATACCAAGCTGATTACCGGGTCCGTCGTCGGTGCCGGGCCGGACCTGGCCACGATTCACCTGTCGCGTCTGCCCAACCTGGCCGGCGGCGGCGTGCTGCGGCCGATCGCAGCCGCCGAACTGGCAGCCGTGGGCCTGGCGGGTGGCGACTTCCTGCCGCGCCAGTGGACCAAGTCGCAATACCAGGGCCGTACCTACGCGGTGCCGCTGGACCAGCACCCGCTGGTCCTGTACTACAACAAGAACCTGGTCGGCAAGGCCGGCCTGCTGGACGAGCGCGGCCAGCTGAAACCCATCGAGGGCATGGCCGCGCTGACAGACGCGCTGCGGCGCGTCAAGGCGGCCACCGGCAAGCCGGGGCTGACGATGGAGAGCGCGCAAAGCAGCTATGCGATCTGGCGGCTGTGGCTGTCGCTGCTGGCGCAGCAGGGCCTGCCCATCGTCGCCAACGGCCGCTTTGCCTATGGCGCGGCGGGGGAGGCCACGCTGGCGCGTATCGCCGGCTGGTTCCAGGCCGGCTACGCCACGCCGGGCATGGATTATCCCGCCTCCACCAGCCAGTTCATGGGCGGTAACGCCGGCTTCATGCTCAATGGCGTTTGGGAGGTGCCGGAGCTGGTCCGTGGCAGCAAGGCGGGCACGCTGGGCTTCGAGTACGGCATCGTGCCGTTGCCGAAGCTGTACGGCGACGCCAGCGCCTGGGCCGACTCGCACGGCTTCGCGCTGCCGGCCAATGGCGACAAGCCGATGTCCGCCGCCAAGGCCCACGCCGTGCTGTCGTTCGTCGCCTACGTCAGCCGCCATTCGATGGGCTGGGCCGAGGGCGGCCATATTCCGGCCTACCGCCCCGTGGCGGAATCGGCCGCGGCCCTGGCGCTGGAGCCGAACGCGCAGTACGCGGCGGCCGCGCACAACGTGGTGTACGACCCGGACGGCTGGTACATGGGGGCGGCCGGGCCGCTGGAAGCGATCGCGTCGAAATTCCTGCCGGCGCCGCTGGCGGGGCAGCTGACGCCGGCCGACGCGCTGCGCCGCTTCGAGACGGAGGCGGCGCGCCTGCTGAAGAAGCGCGCGCCGCTGTACTGACGGGAGCCCGATGAAAGCCCTCCACCGCCGCCGCGAAACGCTCCCCGCCATGCTGCTGCTGGCGCCGTTCCTGGCCGCCTTCCTGCTGTTCTTCCTGGTGCCGGCGCTGCAGACATTCTGGCTCAGCCTAACCGACAGCAGCCTGACGCGCACCAGCGCCTTCGTCGGCCTGGCCAACTACGTCACCCTGGTGCAGGACCCGTCGTTCTGGGCCGCGCTGGGCAACACCTTCTATTTTTCGCTGCTGACGGTCATCCCGCTGACGCTGCTGGGCCTCGTGATGGCGCTGCTGGTGGATCGCTTCAGCCGTGCCGGTCCCTGGCTGCAGGGCGCCTTCTTCCTGCCGTTCGTGCTGCCGATCTCCGTCATGACCCTGATCGCCGACTGGATGCTGCAGCCGTCGGCCGGCGTCGTGAATCATGTGCTGGGCATGCAGCGGGCCTGGTTCGCCGACGTGCACTGGGCCATGCCGATGGTGGCCATCGGCACGATCTGGTGGACCGTGGGCTTCAACATGCTGATGTTCCTGGCCGGCCTGCGCAACATCCCGCGCGAGCTGTACGAGGCCGCGGCGCTGGACGGCGCGCGCGGCTGGGCGCTGTTCCGCCACATCACGTGGCCGCAACTGAAACCGGTCGCCTGGACGGCGCTGGTGCTGCAGCTGATCGCGTCGCTGAAGATCTTCGGCCAGACCTACATCATGACGACGGGCGGGCCGTACAACACCACCCGGGTGACTCTGCACTACATGTACGAGACGGCGTTCACGCAGAGCGACGCCGGCTACGCGGCCGCCATCGCGACGGCCTTCGTGATCGTCGTCGTGCTGTTGTCGCTGCTGCAGGGCGCGATCGCACGCCGGCTGGGAGGCGCGAAATGAGGCGGCACGCCGGCTTGGGCTGGACGGTCGTCGCGGCGGCGACCGGCATCGTGCTGGCGGCGCTGTGGGCGGCGCCGCTGCTGTGGGCGCTGTCCACGTCGCTGCGACCCGAATATGAGACGATTTCCCCGGTGTTCCACTGGCTGCCGCAGCGCTGGACGCTGGAGGCGTACGGCAAGGTACTCGGCGCCGGCAACGTACCGCGCTGGCTCTTCAACAGCGCGCTGGTGGCGCTGCTCGTCACTGTGATCACGATGGCGCTCAGCCTGATGGCGGCATATGCGTTCTCGCAGATGCGCTTTCGCGGCCGCGACGCGTTGTTCCTGTTGGCGATGCTGGCCTTCCTGCTGCCGTTCGAGGCGCTGCTGGTGCCGCTGTTTCGCATGATGAACCAGCTCGGCCTGATCAATACCTATGCCGGCATCGTGCTGCCGCAGGTGGTATCGCCGGTCGTCATCTACGTGTTCCGCCAGTTCTTCGACGCCATCCCGGCCGACTTTCGCGAGGCCGCCGTCCTGGACGGCGCCTCGCCCTGGCGCGTGCTGTGGAGCGTCTACCTGCCCATGTCCGGCAATATCGTGTGGGCGATGGCGATCGTGACCTTCATCGCGGCCTGGAACAACTTCCTGTGGCCGTTCATCATCGTCACCTCGAACGACATGATGACGATCCCGCTGGGCCTGACGCAGACCTACGATGCCTTCGGCGTGCGCTATGCGCAGCTGATGGCGGCGGCGCTGCTGGGCGCCTTGCCGGTGGCGCTGGCCTACGTGCTATTCCAGCGCCGCGTGACCCATGGTTTCCTGGCCGCGACCGGCCTGAAAGGCTGATGCCAGCATGCCCGCGCGCCGCCCGACGATGACCGATATCGCCAAGCAGGCCGGCGTGTCGCAATCGACGGTCTCGCTGGTACTGAACGACGTGCGCGGGACCAAGGTATCGAAGGCCACGCGCGAACTGGTACTGGCCATCGCGCGCGAGATCGGCTACCCGCAGGTGCGGCATCCGCGCAGCGGCGCCGCGCCCCAGCGCAACCTGATCCTGTACCTGACCGACGAGCTGGCGACCAGTCCGCACGCGATGCAGACCATCGACGGCGCCAGCAACCTGGCCTGGGAGCAGGACTGCATCGTCTCCGTGTTCGCCACCCGCAGCGATCCGGCCCGGGAAGCGGCCATCCTGGCGCAGATGCTGGCCAATCCCGCGTTGCTGGGCGTGATCTATGCGACGATCTTCACGCGCCGCGCCAGCGTGCCGGCCGCGCTGGGGGCGACGCAGGTGCCGGTGGTGCTGCTGAACTGTCACGCGCGCGACCACGGCTATCCTTCCGTCGTGCCGGCCGAGGTGCTGGGCGGCTACGCGGCCACGATGCACCTGGTGGAGGCGGGGCACCGGCGCATCGGCCTGATCAACGGCGAGCCGTGGCTTGAGGCCGCCGCCGAGCGGCACAAGGGCTACCGCCAGGCTTTGACGACGGCCGACATCCCGTACGACCCGGCACTGGTGCGCGAGGGCGACTGGCAGGTGGGCAGCGGCTTCGCGCACGCGCTGGCGCTGCTGCGCCTGCCCGAGCCGCCCACCGCGCTGTTCTGCGCCAACGACCTGATGGCCATAGGCGCCATCGACGCTGCGCGCCAGCTGGAGCTGGACATCCCGGGCCGGCTGTCGATCGTCGGCTACGACGACCAGGACATGGCGCGCTACGTTCACCCGCCGCTGACCACGGTACTGCTGCCGAACTACGAGATGGGGCGCTGGGCCGCCGAAACACTGATCGGCCAGGCCCGCGCCGGCCTGCCTGCGCTGCGCCAGCAGATCAAGATGGAGTGTCCGCTGGTGGTGCGCGAGTCGGTGGCCGGGCCAGCCACCGGCCCGTAAGGCTTGGGGACTGTCCCCAACGGGGACTGTCCCCGGTTTCTATCCGCGGCCTAGGCGTCCCATCGGCGCCACCGTCGCCATGGAAAACCAGGGACAGTCCCTGAAGGGACAGTCCCTAAGCAAAAACGTTGCGCACGCCACGCACTCGATTGGCATTGTTTCACGGTTATGACTAATATTTATTAACCAGTCTTGAACAAAAGCTATCGCACCTCGGGCTTTCACCAGGCAAAAGCCAAGTCTTCAGCCCGCGCAGTACGGGAATCGCCTGGGCCAACACCAATGGAGACCATATGAACCCATCGAGCAAACTTCGCCTGACGCCCGTGTGCGCCGCGGTACTGCTGCTGGCCGCGGGCGGCGCGCTGGCGCAGCAGTCGCCCGCGCCGCAGGCCAGCACGCAAAGCGATCAGCAAGCCACCCAAGCTTCGACCAGCGACACGGCCGGCGCCAGCGCCCAGCAGGGCGCGCAGGGCGCCGGCGCGGACGCCATGACGCCGATCGCCACCGTCGAAGTGACGGGCATCCGCCGCAGCATCCGCTCGGCCGAGCAGATCAAGCGCGACGCCACCCAGGTGGTCGATTCGATCAACGCTGAGGACATCGGCAAGTTCCCCGACCGCGCCGCCGGCGACGCGCTGCAGCGCGTCGCCGGGGTGCAGGTGGGACGGGACCGCGGCGAAACGTCGTCCGTGATCATCCGCGGCCTGCCGGACGTGGCGACCACGCTGGACGGCCAGGACATCTTCACGGGCCGCGGCCGGCGCCTGTCCTTCCAGGACCTGCCGGTGCAGTCGATCGCGGGCCTGGACGTCTACAAGTCCGCCACCGCCAACCAGTTCGAGGGCGGTATCGCAGGGGCCGTCAACATCCGCCTGCGCGCGCCGTTCGACTTCAAGACGCGCACGATCACCGGTTACGTGGAAGACCGCCGCCAGCACGCCAACGGCAGCACGGCCAGCAAGACCCGCAACAGCCCGGGCGGCGGTGTGCTGTACAGCGACCGCTGGAACAGCGGACGGGGCGAGATGGGCGTCCTGCTCGACGCGGCCTACAACAAGGAGCACTGGGCCTATCCGGTGCAGTGGAACGACCGGCCCGACCGGCTGTTCTCGGTCAGTCCGGACGGTACCGCCACGCGCCTGAACGACGACCAGCCGGTGGCGCCGCTGCGCGCCGGCGACCGCCTGGGCAGCCTGCCGCACATCGGCGGCATCTACAACGCGGGCGAGCGCGAGCGCTTCTCCGGCCACGCCGCGTTCCAGTGGAAGATCAGTCCGAAGCTGGAATTCACCACCCAGTACCTGGGCATGGGCTACCGCGGCCGCCACGAGGTGGACTACCAGCTGGCCATCGTCGGCTGGACGCCGCGCCTGACCAACGTGGTGCTGGGCCAGGAAAACGCCGCCTGCGCCACGCCGGAAGGGGTGATCTGCCCGATCCTGTCGGCCAACGCGCCGGCCGCCCGCTTCGGTGGACCGTATGACTGGGACCCCTACGTGGCCACCAGCGCCTGGGGCGTCAAGGAGCGCACCAACACGCACTTCCTGAACTTCGCGCTGCAGTACCGCGACGGGCCGTGGAACGTCAATTCGGCGCTGGCGCTGACGCATTCGAAGTTTATCAACGACACCGTCATCGTCGACCAGCAGATTCCGGGCGCCAGCGCCAGTGTCTACACCGATGGCGGCGACGGCCATGGCGGCTACAACGCGATCACCACGCCGACCAGCACCAATCCGCTGCGCGACCCGAGCCAGTTCGTGCTGCGCGGCCTGGTGCAGAACTGGGAAGAGTCGGTCGGCAAGCAGGCCCAGTGGCGCACCGACGCGACCTACAAGCTGGGCGACGGCTTCCTGCGCGCGCTGAACATGGGTGTGCGCCTGTCCACCCGCAATACGGAATACCACAGCGCCGAAGGGCACAGCGACGTCAACGGCGCCAACCGGCCCAATCCCGCCGCCGCCTTCGGCCCCGGCTTCGAAAGCCTGGTGCCGGGCGTGGACCGGCTGGGCGGGCCGTTCCTGGTGCCGTCGCGCGACTTCCTGATCGACCAGCCGGACGCCGTGCGTGCCGTGTACGGCGCGCCGGCTGGCCGGGTGGCGGACGACCCGACCCGCTACTTCGACCAGCGCGAGCGCACGGTCACCCTGTACGGGTCGGGTCGCTGGCAGACCACGCTGGCCGGCATGGAGGTCAGCGGTGAGGCCGGCGTGCGCGTGGTACGGTTGAACCGCAAGATGCGTGGCACCACCCGCAATGGCGACGTGCTGACGCCGATCGACGTCAAGGCCTCCGAGACCAATGTGCTGCCGAACCTCTCGGCACTGATGGGCTGGCGCGACAACCTGCAATCGCACCTCTCGATCGGCCGCACCATCACACGGCCGGAGTTCTACCGGCTGAACCCTGCGATGTCGCTGATTCCGCCGACCGTCAACGCGCCCGGCACCGGCAACGCGGGCAATCCGGACCTCGAGCCGACCAAGTCCACCAATGCGGACGCCACGCTGGAATACTACTTCCCGAAAAACGGCTTCGCCCAGATCGCGCTGTTCCACCGCGATATCAAGGGCTACCTGCAGAACTTCACGCAGGATGAAGTCATCGGCGGCCAGACCTATCGCGTCACGCGGCCGCAGAACTCGGGCTCCGGTACCCTGAAGGGCGCGGAGTTCAGCATCCAGAAATTCTTCGACTTCCTGCCCGGCTTCTGGAGCGGCTTCGGGGCCCAGTTCAACACCACGTGGATCTCGGGCGACAACGAGACACGCACCACGCTGGACAGCCCGACCTTCAAGAAGACCAGCCTGATCGACGTGGCCCGGCGCAGCAGCAACTTCGCGCTGCTGTATGAAGGCCATGGCGTCACGGGCCGGCTGGCGGCCACGCGGCGCGGCTCGTACGTGGAGCAGATCGAGGAACCGCGCTTCCTGCAGGACCGTATCGTGCAGGCGCAGACCTACGTCGACCTGTCGCTGTCGTACGAGCTGACGAAAAACCTCACCCTGCAGTTCGATGCGATCAACCTGAGCAAGGAGAAATACGAGAGCTACGTCGGCAGCGAGAGCCGCCCGCGCGACATCCGCTACACGCCGACCACCTACGGGCTGGCGTTGCGCTTCAAACTGTGAACGGAGAGAGCATGACCGACAGCTACGTCAATCCGGTCTACCCGCACACCATGGCCGATCCGTTCGTGCTGCGCCACGACGGCCTGTACTACGCATATGGCACCGCGCCGCCGTCGGCCGACGGGCGTGCCTTTCCCGTGCTGCGTTCCGCCGACCTGGTGCACTGGGAGCCGCTGGGCCACGCGCTGGTGGCGCCCGGCGGCAGCGACTTCTGGGCGCCCGAGGTGGCGGCGCGCGATGGCGTGTTCTATATGTACTACTCGGCCCAGGGCATCGACGGCAACGACCACCAGCTGCGCGTGGCCACCAGTGAGCATCCGGCCGGCCCGTTCCTGGACACGGGTGTGGTGCTGGTGCCGGACCAGCCGTTCTCGATCGACGCCCATCCGTTCCGCGATACCGATGGCCAGTGGTACCTGTACTACTGTGTCGACTTCCTCGAGCTGGAGGACGACCACCGCGTCGGCACCGGTATCGTGGTCGACCGGCTGGTGGACATGCGCACGCTGGCCGGCGAGCCGCGCGTGGTGGTGCGACCGCACCAGGACTGGCACCTGTTCCTGAAGCAGCGTCCCATGTACGGCGCCGTGTACGACTGGCACACGGTGGAGGGCCCGGCCGTGCAGCAGCACGACGGCAAGTACTACTGCTTCTACAGCGGCGGCGCCTGGGAGCGGGAGAACTATGGTGTCAGCTATGTCGTGGCCGACCATCCGCTGGGACCGTTCACCCGGCCGCCGCAGGGCGAGCGGGCGCTGCTGATGAGCACCCGGCCAGGGCGCCTGATCGGGCCGGGCCACAATTCGTTCACCCTGTCGCCGGACGGCAGCGAAACCTGGATCGTCTATCACGCCTGGCAGCCGGACATGGCGGGGCGGCGCATGTGCATCGACCGGCTGGACTGGCAGGGCGAGCGGCCTGTCACGGACGGCCCCACGTGGATGGAACGGCCGGTACCGTCGGCGCGCCCGCGCTGACAACCTGATGAGGTGACGTCTTCAGCCGTGCTACATGCTTCCCGCTTTGGGTGTGTAATGTCCACGACAAAACGCCATGCCGCCCCGGCACGGCGGTACGCGGAGAGCGGCGATGAGGGAGCGCGGCACATCAGGGCGGGCGGCCGACGGGGCTGCCGGTGGCGACGGTAACCCGACTGGTCCGGTTTACTTTGCCGATCACGTGTTGCGCGCGATCAGCGACGCCGTGCTGTGCACCGACGCGCGCGGCGTGGTCACCTTCGTCAACCCGGCCGCCTGCACGCTGCTGCGCTGCGAGTCGATGGCCTTGCTGGGCAACCGGGCCGACGAGCTGTTCACGCTGTTGACGGCCACGCTGGAGCCGCTGCCGCATCCGATCGTGGCCGTGCTGGCCAGCGGCCAGACGGCACGGGTCCCGCCCGGCACGATCCTCGTGCGCAGCGACGGCGGCGAGTTGGCCATCGAGGATTGTACCGCGCCCATCCGCGCTGCGGACGGTGCGCTGGCCGGGGCCGTCATGGTATTCCACGACGTCACCGAGGCGCACCAGACCATGCTGCAGATGACGCACCAGGCTACCCACGATTTTCTCACCGACCTGCCGAACCGTGCGTTGCTGGGCAGCCGGCTGGCGCACGAGGTGGCGCTGGCCGCGCGCCGCGACACCGGTTTGGCGGTGCTCTACCTTGACCTGGACAACTTCAAGCACATCAACGACTCGCTCGGGCATGGCACCGGCGACCGCCTGCTGACGTCCGTGGCCACGCGGCTGCGCGAATGCGTGCGCCGCAGCGATACGGTCAGCCGTTTCGGCGGCGACGAGTTCGTCGTCCTGCTGACCTTGGCCGACGATGCCGCCCACGTGGCGGGCATTACGGCCAACAAGATCCTGGCGCGGCTGGCGCTGCCGCACGAAGTGGACGGTAACACGCTGCACACCAGTGCCAGCATCGGCATCGCCATCTGCCCGGAGGATGGCGCGGACGCGGAAAGCCTGGTGCGCAATGCCGATACGGCGCTGTACCTGGCCAAGGGCGCGGGCAAGAACGCGTTCCGCTTTTTCGAACCGCAGATGAACCAGGAGGCCGTGCAGCGCCAGCAGCTGCAGGGCGGCTTGCGGGCCGCGCTCGGCAATGGCGAACTGCGCGTGCATTACCAGCCCAAGTTCGACCTGCGCAGCGGCCGCCTGACGGGCAGCGAAGCGCTGGTGCGCTGGTATCACCCGGTCTGGGGCGCCGTGCCGCCGGCCCGCTTCATCGCGGTGGCGGAGGATTTCGGCCTGATCGGCGTGCTGGGCCGCTGGGTGCGCGACACGGCTTGCGCCCAGTTGGTGGCGTGGCAGCAGGCCGGCATGGCGCCGGGCCATGCGGCCGTCAACGTCTCGGCACGCGAGCTGCACGACCCGCTCTTCGAGCAAGGCCTGGCGCAGACCTTGCGCGAAACGGGCATCGCGCCGGAACGCCTGCAGCTGGAGATCACGGAAGGGGTACTGCTGCACGACACGGATGCCGCGCTGGCCAAGTTGTACCGGGTACGCGACATGGGAGTGGGGCTGGCGATCGACGACTTCGGTACCGGCTATTCCAGCCTGAGCTACCTGCGCCGCTTGCCGGTGGACACGATCAAGATCGACCAGAGCTTTATCCGCGATATCGGCGCCGGCCTGGCCACCGACGGGGCCGGCGCGATGATCGTGCGCGCCGTGATCGGCCTGGGCCAGAGCCTGGGCCGGCGCATCGTGGCCGAAGGTGTCGAGGAACCGGACCAGCTGGATTTCCTGCGGCGGCAGGACTGCGACGAGGCGCAGGGGTATTGGTTCAGCGCGCCGCTGCCGGCGGCGGAGTATGCCAGCCGCTGGGGTCTGTCCCCGCACGGGGACTGACCCCGAAGTCCATCAGCAGCGGCGAAGGATGCAAACACCGGTGTCAGGCACCTATCTGCAGGTCTTCGACCTGCAGATAGGTGCCTGACACCAGAACTTCTCAGCAGCCGCGCCGCTCGCTGGGGCAAGCCAGCACGCGCTTGATCGTGGCCGGCTTGATGCGCTTACGGGTCAGGAACATGTGCGCATCGCGCAGGCCCAGGGATTGCTGCATCAGCAGGGCGCGGTTGATGACCAGTTCGGTCGTGACGTCGGTGCGGGAATATGCGCGCTGTACTTTGTTCATGCGTCTCTCCTGATGGTTGTCGGGTTTTCCTGTGTTTGTGCTTGCAACCCAAGCACGCTTCCAGAATAAACCGTTCAGTCGTACAGAACAGTGCGCCAATTAACGCACGGCACCAGCACAGGGCTCACACCTCCGGCAGCGCGTGCGCGGGTGGGCCGAACAGCGCCGCCACCATCGGGTCGCGCCGGATCGCCGCCACCGTGCGCCGCAGCGGGTGCGCGATGTCGTCGCTCAGGCGGTGCACGCGGCTGCCGTCGGCGCGGGTGTAGATCGACAGGCGGCCCGTCGCCGAAGGTTGCGGCACGGGCTTGTTGGAGAGGCGTTTTTTCATGTTGTTGTTCTCGAGGTTAGTGGACCGGCGCGACGGCGGGCACCGACCCGGCGTCGGTGGCGCGGCGCAGACGTGTGTACAGCCGGGTGGCGCGCCACAGGTTGACGAACAGCGTGCCGCAGGAAAGGCACAGCAGCACCGCGGCGGGACGCGTCAGCAGGGCCGGGAAGAAGCAGGCCGCCAGCAGCAGCACCAGCGCGGCGCAGTGCAGCAGGAACTGGCCGCGCGCATGCGCGGCCGGAATGATGCTCTGGATGCCGGGCACGCCGGCCTTGCGGCCGTCGCCCGCGTGCTGCAGGTGATACCAGGTCAGGAACGGCACGATCTTGTACAGCATGCCGTTGATGGTGGCGAGCGCGAAGCCGACGATCAGCAGCATGCCGCGCGCCAGGTCGACGCGGTCGTCGTGCGGCAGCAGGCCGGCCATCAGCGCCGCCACCAGGCTGGCCAGCGCGGCGCGCCAGAACAGCGTGGTGACGTCGGCCGTAGGCCGCTTGCGGTGCGCCAGCAGCCACAGGGTCGCCAGTGCGAAGCCGCCATAGCCCAGTCCCAGCAAGGCCAGGCTGGCCAGGCGGAACGGTTCGGCCACGCCGCTGGAAAGCGACGCGGCGACCAGCAGCAGGAACAGGGTGGTGCAGTAGCCGCCCGTCAGCCAGCGCGGGTAGGGCTCCGTCACCTGGAACATCGGCACGACCTGGAACGCCACGCCGATCACCAGCAGGCCGACCCAGCCCAGCAGGCCCCAGGTGGCGTGCAGGTCGGTCAGGGTCAGCAGCGGCAGCGCGAGCACCTCGGGCCAGGCGTAGGAGACGGCCAGCAGCAGGCCCAGCGTCACCGTCACGGCCAGCGCGGCCAGCGCCAGGCGGATGGCCGTCAGCGACGCGTCCGCGCCGCTGGGATACTGCTGCCACAGGCCCACAGTGCAGGCGCCCAGCAGCAAGAGGAAGCAAGCGCCCAGCGCGGCGACGGCGGGCGCGAACAGCCAGGGCCGCTGCAGCAGGAAGGCCAGTGCCAGCAGCAAGGTACCGGCCACCAGCAGGCCATGCATGACGTGGCCGGCGCGCACGCTGCCCGGCACCGTGATGCCGGCCATGACTGGCAGGATCTGCAGCAGCGCGCCCGTCATCGCCATCGTCAGGCAGCCCAGCGTCAGCAGGTGCGTCAGGGCCAAGGTGACGGGCGACCAGCGCGTTGCCAGCGCGGCGTCGCCCTGCCACAGCAGCAGGCCGGCGGCCAGCGCGGCAAACACCGGCACTGTCAGGAAGAAGCGCAGCGGCAGGGCCAGCGGCGGGTTCATGTCGAACGACAGGATACGTTGCATGGTGCGGCCCGGTGTCCTTATGCGGCGCTGGACAGAGGCAACTGCCAGATCAGCAGTTCATAGCGGCCGTCGCCGGTCGGGCAGGTGCGGTGGCGGAACTCGTAGCGCTCCAGCACGCGGTACAGCGGGTGCGGTTCGCGGTCGATCAGCACGCGCAGGCTGCCGCGCTCGGGCAAGGTATCGAGCGCTTCCAGGATGCGCACCATCGGCTCCGGCGCTTCCAGGCCGCCCACGTCCAGCAGGGTCGCGGGCCATTGCAGCGGGTCGTCCGCAGGGATCGGATTCTTCACGCTGCCTCCCCGACCGGCTGCTCCCATTGGCGCCGCAACTGCTCCAGGAGCGGCTGCGCGCTGGCGCCCAGGAGGTGCAGGGCGGTCGGGTACAGCACGTTCTCCTCCTTCAGATTATGTTGGTGCATCAGGATGCGCAGGCTGTCGGCGTGGTCGAAGCAGGCGTTGGCATCGTGCGCGTCGATGGCATCGGCCATGCGCTGCACCAGCACGCGGATGTGCTGGTGCTCCATCCGCATCACGGCGGTGGGACCGGCGCCGCTGCCCAGCACTTTTTCCATCGCCGGGAACAACAGCGCTTCCTCGCCGCGCAGGTGCTGTTCCAGCGCGCAGGCGAAGCGGCCGAACGCGTCGCAGGCGGCATCCCAGTCGCGGTCGGCGATGTGCGCCTCGGCCTGCAGGTAATGCGCATCGCAGGCGCGGTGTTCGTCGGCCAGGTACTCGTGCAGCGTGGTCATGATTTCTCTCCTGTTTTGCGTTGCCGCCATTGTGCGCCGCACCCAACAGGCAAATCCTTGACCTAGGTCAAAGATTTCCTGTTTGACAGCAGGATACAGTGCGTCCGTCGTGCCAACCGGTGCGATGTCGTCCCCTACAACTGGAACTTCTGACAGCTGTCATGACCGAACCGTCTTCCCCATCCTCCTTTGAACTGGTGTGCCCGGCCGGCAGCCTGCCCGCGCTGAAAGCGGCCGTGGACAACGGCGCCGATTGCGTCTACCTGGGCTTTCGCGACGCCACCAATGCGCGCAACTTCGCTGGCCTCAATTTCGACGAAGCCGCCATTGCGCAAGGCATCGCCTATGCCAAGGCGCGCGGCCGCAAGGTGCTGCTGGCCCTGAACACGTATCCGCAACCGGGCATGGAGGCGCTGTGGCGCGGTGCCATCGAACGCGCGGCAGATGCCGGCGTCGATGCCGTGATCCTGGCCGACCCGGGCCTGATGCGCTACGCCGCCGAACGCTTCCCGCATCTGCGGCTGCACCTGTCGGTGCAGGGCTCGGCGACGAACGTCGAGGCCATCGCCTTCTACCGGCGCCACTTCGGCATTGCCCGCGCCGTGCTGCCGCGCGTGCTGTCGCTGGCGCAGGTCGAACACGTGGTCGCCAATACCGACGTGGAGATCGAGGTGTTCGGCTTCGGCAGCCTGTGCGTGATGGTGGAAGGGCGCTGCGCGCTGTCGTCGTATGCCACCGGCGAATCGCCCAACACGCATGGCGTGTGTTCGCCGGCACGCGCGGTGCGCTGGGAAAACGGCCCGCGCGGCCTGGAGTCGCGCCTGAACGGGGTGCTGATCGACCGCTACGCCGAGCACGAACACGCCAGCTACCCGACCCTGTGCAAGGGCCGCTTCGACGTGGCCGACGAAACCTATTACGCGATCGAGGAGCCGGCCAGCCTGAACACGCTGGAGCTGCTGCCCCGGCTGCTCGAGATCGGTGTGCGCGCCGTCAAGATCGAGGGCCGCCAGCGCAGCCCGGCCTACGTGGCGCAGGTCACACGCGTGTGGCGCGACGCCATCGACGCGGCGCGCACGAATGCCGCGCGCTTCTCGGTCAAGCCGGACTGGATGAACCAACTGAACGCACTGGCCGAAGGCCAGCAACACACGCTGGGCGCGTACCACCGCGCCTGGAAATAAGGAGCACACATGCTGAAGATCGCCGTGGGGCCGCTGCTGTATTACTGGCCGCGCGCCACCGTCATGTCGTTTTACGAGGAGGTGGCGGCCGGGCCGGCCGACATCGTCTACCTGGGCGAGACCGTCTGTTCGCGCCGCCACGAGCTGCGCGCGGCAGACTGGATTGCCGTGGCCGAGCTGCTGCGCGGGGCCGGCAAGGAGGTGGTGCTGTCCAGCATGGCGCTGCTGGAGTCGAGCGCCGACGTGACGGCCTTGCGCAAGCTGGCCCAGAACGGCCGCTTCGAGATCGAGGCCAACGACATGGGCGCCGTGCAGCTGACCGACGGCCGTCCGTTCGTGGCCGGGCCGCACCTGAACATCTATAACGGCGGCACCCTGCAACTGCTGCACTCGATGGGCGCACGGCGCTGGGTGATGCCGCTGGAGATGAGCCGCAAGTCGCTCGACGTGCTGCAGGCCGCGCGCCCGGCCGGCATGGAGACGGAAGTGTTCGCGCTCGGCCGCATGCCGCTGGCGTTCTCGGCGCGCTGTTTTACCGCGCGCCATCGCAACCTGCCGAAGGACGACTGCCGTTTCAGCTGCATCGCCCACCCGGACGGCCTGCGCATGGACACCCGCGAAGGCAAGCCCTTCCTGGTCCTGAACGGCATCCAGACCCAGTCGGCGGCCGTCTACAACCTGGCTGGCGAATTCGACGCGCTGGTGGCCAGCGGCGTCGACGTGCTGCGTATCAGCCCGCAGTCGGAACATACGGCGCAGATCGTCGCCCGCTTCGACACGTTGCGCCGCGGCGCGGACGCCGCCGCCGTCGCGGCCGACGTGACGACGCTGCTGCCGGATGCCGCCTGCGACGGCTACTGGCACGGCCGGCCCGGACTCGAACTGGCCGGGAGGGTGGCATGAACGCGCCGCGCCTGCCACGGCCCGCCGCCCCCGTCACATTGCCTGCGCTGATCGGCCGGCTGGGCGGCAAGCTGCCGCTGCTGCCCGGCGCCGCACTGTTCGCGACAGGCCTGAACCTGGCCCTGCGCCCGGCCTTGCCGGCCGACGTGCGCGCCGCGCTGCAGGACCGCCATCTGCGCATCCGCGTGCTGGACGCCGGCCTGGCCTTCGACGTGGCCTGGCAAGGCAGCCGCTTCGTGCCGCGCGCACACGGCGCCGTGCCCGACCTGGACATCGCCGCCAACGCGGCCGACCTGCTGGCGCTGATGCGCCGCGAGACCGACCCGGACACGCTGTTCTTCGGCCGCCGCCTGTCGATGCAGGGCGACACCGAACTGGGCCTGTTGGTCAAGAACACGCTGGACGCGCTGGAACTCACCCTGCCGGACCTGCACCCGCTGGCGCTGCTGCGCTGGCTGCGCGACAGCCGTTCCGGCTTCCGACAGACCAACTGAGGCGATCATGGACACGAGTACCAACCTGACCCGGGCACTGCTGGCGGCGCTGCAAGCGCACGGCGCGCGCGAGATCTTCGGCCTGCCCGGCGACTTCATCCTGCCGTTCTTCATCGAGGCGGAGGAGGCCGGCACCCTGCCGCTGTACACGCTGAGCCACGAGCCCGGCGTCGGCTTTGCGGCCGACGCGGCCACGCGCTACGGCGGCGGCATCGGCGTCGCCGCCGTCACGTATGGCGCCGGCGCGCTGAACCTGGTCAACCCGGTGGCGGCCGCCTATGCGGAAAAGGTGCCGCTGGTCGTCGTCTCGGGCGCACCGGGCGCGCGCGAGCGGGCCGGCAGCCTGCTGCTGCACCACCAGGTGCGCAGCATCGACTCGCAGCTGACGATCTTCCGCGAGATCACTTGCGACCAGGCCGTGCTGGACGACCCGGGCACGGCGCCGGCGCTGATCGCGCGCGTGCTGGCGCGCTGCGTGCGCGAGTCGCGGCCGGTCTATATCGAGCTGCCGCGCGACATGGCGCGGGTGCCGTGCGCGCCGGTGCCGACGCTGGCCGAGCCGACCTGGGACCGGGATGCGGTGGCGGCCTGCGTGCGCGAGGTGACGGCCCGGCTGCGCGCCGCCCAGCGCCCGGTGCTGGTGGTGGGTATCGAATTGCGCCGGCTTGGCCTGGAGGAGCAAGCCGCGCGGCTGGCGCGCCAGCTGGGCGTCCCGGTCGTGACCACCGTCATGGGCCGTGGCCTGCTGGCCGGGCGCGGCGTGCCGCTCTTGGGCACCTACCTGGGCGGTGCCGGCGACCCGCTGGTGGCGGACGCGGTGGAGGAATCGGACGCGCTGCTGATGCTGGGCGTGCTGCCGACCGACACCAATTTCGCCGTGGCGGACGGCCGCATCGACCAGCGCCACACGCTGATGGCGACCGAGGGCAAGGTTTTCGTCGACCACCACGTCTATCCGGCCATCCCGCTGGCGGCGCTGCTGGAAGGGCTGCTGGACAGCGGCCTGCGCGCGCCGGCGCCGGCGCCGGAGGCGCCCGGCCGGCACTGCCCATGCGACCTGCACGCAGACGGCGCGCCGGTCTGGCCGCTCGACATCGCGCGCGGCATCAACGACATGCTGGCCACGCACGGGCGCATGCCGGTCGTCTCCGACATGGGCGACTGCTTCTTCACGGCGCTGGACATCGAGGACGCGGACCTGCTGGCACCGGGCTACTACGCGACGATGGGCTACGGCGTGCCGGCCGGGCTGGGGCTGCAGGCGCGCACGGGCGAGCGTCCCGTCATTCTGGTGGGCGACGGCGCGTTCCAGATGACGGGCTGGGAACTGGGCCACTGCCGCCGGCACGGCTGGGACCCGATCGTCATCGTGTTCAATAATGCCGGCTGGGGCATGCTGCGCAGCTTCGAGCCGGACGCCTGCTTCAACGAACTGGGCGACTGGCACCTGGCCGCGATGGCGGCCGGCCTGGGCGGCGACGGCGTGCGCGTGCGCACCCGCGCCGAGCTGGCCCAGGCATTACAACACGCCGCCACGACGCGCGGGCGCTTCCAGATGATCGAGGTGATGCTGCCACTGGGAGCGCAGTCCGATACGCTGGCAAGGTTCGTGGCCGCGGCGCGGCGGCGCAATGGCATGTGCTAGATAGTGGGCCCCGCGGTTTTCTTGCTGCGGGCTTGTCCCGGCTTATTCACTGCCGCGGATGAAAACCGGGGACAGTCCCGTAGGGACAGTCCCCAAGCCTCGGTACGGCGCGGAAGAATAGCTTAGGGTCTGTCCCCGCAGGGGACTGACCCTGGTTTTAATCGCGGCAGTTGCTCCGGCCACTGCCGCGGATGAAAACCGGGGACAGTCCCAAAGGGACAGTCCCCACCCAGCTACGCACGCCGCAACAGGAACGTCCGAAACCGTGCTCGTACGTCGGCGAGCGTCTCCTCGGCCGGATACGCCACCCCGGTCGCGAGCCGCAGCTGCGCGTCGTTGCACCCCTGCGGCCGGAACTGCTGGATCACATAACGCTCGACACCCAGCACCCGCAGCTCGTCGGCCATGCGCAGGAGCGCGTCCGGCGCCAGCAGGTCCGGATGGACGGTGGTGCGGCATTCGTAGTCCACGCCGCTGGCCAGGATGGCCTGCACGCAGGCGCGGGCGGCGGCGCCGCTGCCGGGCACCCGGGTAACCAGGTGGTAGTCGTCAAACGGCGCCTTGACGTCGAAGCCGACCCAGTCGGCCAGCGGCAGCACGGCCGCCAGGCGCTCGGGATAGATGCAGGCCGTATGCAATCCGACTTTGAAGCCCAGCGCGCGCGCCTGGCGCATCGCTTCCGGCAGGGCCGGATCGGTGGTGGGTTCGCCGCCGCTGAAGACGACCGCGTCCAGCAGGCCGCGCCGCCGCGCTAACGTCGCGAGAATGTCGTGCCAGTCCAGCGGGCTGGCGAGGGGGCGCTGCCGCAGGTGGGGATTGTGGCAGTAGCCGCAGCGCCAGGCGCAGCCCTGCACGAAGACCACCGCGGCCAGCTGGCCGGGGTAGTCGGTGGCCGTGAACGGCGTGAAGCCGCCCACGTTCAGCGGGCGGTCCGTCATCAATGAGGGGCGTCCACGCGTTTTTCGTCAAAATACCGGCGTTCTTGGAACTCGCCCTGCTTGCCGACATTGAACGACGAGACGGGGCGGTGGTAGCCCATCACGCGGGTCCAGATCTCGCAAGGCTGGCGCTCCGGATCGTCCGGGCTCAGAGTCATTTCGGGTGCTTCGGTCATGATGGCCTTTCAGTGTGGTTGGGTGATCGCTGCTTGCCGCCGCCGCAGCAGCTCGGCATCGCATTTCGGGCAGAACGGGTGGCTGCCGGACAGGTAGCCGTGCTTGGGGCAGATCGAGAACGTGGGCGTCACGGTGATGTACGGCAGGCCGAAGCGGCCCAGCGCGCGTCGCACCAGCGTGCGGCAGGCGGCCGCGCTCGATACCGCTTCCGTCATGTAGAGATGCAGTACGGTGCCGCCGGTGTACTTGCGCTGCAGCGCGTCCTGCCGTTCCAGCGCCTCGAACGGGTCGTCCGTGAAGCCGACCGGCAGTTGCGAGGAGTTGGTGTAGTAGGGCATCTTCTCGGTGCCGGCCTGCAGGATGCCGGGGTAGCGCTTGCGGTCCTCGCGCGCGAAGCGGTAGGTCGTGCCCTCGGCCGGCGTGGCCTCCAGGTTGTACATATGCCCCGTCTCTTCCTGGAAGCGCAGCATGCGCGCGCGCACGTGATCCAGGAGACGCAGGGCCAGGGCGCTGCCACGCTCGCTGGTGATGTCATATTCGTCGCCGCTGAAGTTGCGGATCATCTCGTTGATGCCGTTCACGCCCAGCGTGGAGAAATGGTTGCGCAAGGTGCCCAGGTAGCGCTTGGTGTACGGGAACAGGCCGTTGTCCATATGGCGCTGGATGACCTTGCGCTTGATCTCCAGGCTTTCCTTGCCCAGCTCCAGCAGCCGGTCCAGCGCGGCCAGCAGCGCGGGCTCGTCGTCGGGATACAGGTAGCCCAGGCGCGCGCAGTTGACGGTGACGACGCCCAGCGAGCCGGTTTGCTCGGCCGAGCCGAACAGGCCGTTGCCGCGCTTCAGGAGCTCGCGCAGGTCCAGCTGAAGGCGGCAGCACATCGAGCGGATCATGTTCGGCTTCAGCTCGGAGTTCAGGAAGTTCTGGAAGTACGGCAGGCCGTAGCGGGCCGTCATCGCGAACAGCAGCTCCGCGTTGTCGCTGTGCCAGTCGAAATCGGGCGTGATGTTGTAGGTCGGGATCGGGAAGGTAAAGGCACGGCCCTTGGCGTCGCCTGCCGTCATGACCTCGATATAGGCACGGTTGATCAGGTCCATCTCCTGCTGCAGCTCGCCGTAGGTGAACGGCTGCTCGACGCCGGCGATCACCGGCACCTGTTCGCGCAGGTCTTCCGGGCAGGTCCAGTCGAACGTCAGGTTGGTGAACGGCGTCTGCGTGCCCCAGCGCGACGGCACGTTCAGGTTGTAGATCAGTTCCTGGATCGACTGCCTGACCTGGTCGTAGCTCAGGCCATCCTTGCGCACGAAGGGCGCCAGGTAGGTGTCGAAGGAGCTGAACGCCTGGGCGCCGGCCCATTCGTTCTGCAGGGTGCCGAGGAAGTTGACGATCTGGCCGCAGGCGCTGGACAGGTGCTGCGGCGGCGCCGACTCCACCTTGCCCGGTACGCCGTTCAGGCCCTCGGCCAGCAAGGTGCGCAGCGACCAGCCGGCGCAGTAGCCGGCCAGCATGTCCAGGTCGTGGATGTGGATGTCGGCATCGCGGTGCGCCTGGCCCACCTCGGGCGGATAGACGTGGTTCAGCCAATAGTTGGCGATCATCTTGCCCGACACGTTCAGGATCAGGCCCCCCAGCGAATAGCCCTGGTTGGCGTTGGCATTGACGCGCCAGTCCTGCCGGTCCAGGTATTCGTTGATCGACGTCTCCACGTCCACCAGCGACTTGCGGTCCTGGCGCAGGCTGCGGTGCTGCTCGCGGTAGACCACGTAGCGGCGCAAGGTTTGCCGGTAGCCGGCGTCGTACAGCACGCTCTCGACGTGGTCCTGTACCTCCTCCACGCACAGTGGCGTCTCGCGCGCGGCCTGCAGCCGCAGCACGGTGTTGTAGGCCAGCCGCTGCGCCGCCTCGGCGCCATACTCGCCGCTGGCGGCGCCGGCGCGGCGCAGGGCGGACAGGATCTTGGCCGCGTCGAACGGCTGCACGCTGCCGTCGCGCTTGACGATGCGCGCCATCGCGCCCATCGCATCCATCTGTTCAGTCGTGATACTCACTTTCCCTCCTGGGGATGATCGGTTACGGTCCGGACCAGCTTAGCGATTGCGCCCCGGCGGGGGCAAACGCAACACCGCGCCGGCTGCGAAATCCTTGATGCAGGTTAAAAACGCTCGGCCAGTACCGCCCGGATGCTGTCCAGGAAAGCCGGATCGGGCTCGACCTCCAGCCGGGTGCTGACGGCACGCACGGTGCCGTCAGCACCCAGCAGCGTGATGCGGGCGGTATGGCCGATCTCGCCGCCCGTCAGCGCGCGGTAGCGGATGTTCAGCGCGGCGGCCAGGCGGCGCGTCTGCGTCTCGTCCGGCGGCACGGCCAGGCGCCAGCGCCCGGAGTCGAGGCGCTGCTTGCGCGCCAGCCGGGCCAGCGCGCGCGGATCGTCGCGCAGCGGGTCGAGACTGACCAGCAGCACGCGCAGTTTGCCGGCGTCCGGCCCGAGCGCGTCCAGCGTGCGCTTGAGGGCCTCGATGACGACCGGGCAGGCGCTGCTGCAGTCGCCATAGAACATCGTCACCAGCACCGGGGCGCCGGCCATGTCGGCCAGGCTGAAGCGGCTCTCGTGCGAATCGGTCAGGACCGTGTCGAGCCGGTACAGCGAGGCCGGCGGGTAGCTGGCGGCATGGGCGCCGCCGGCGACGGCCAGCGCAAGCAGCAGGCCGGCCAGATAAGGTTGGATTCTCATGGTGTGCTCCTGTCAGCGCGCGCAGCGAAAGCCCAGGCGCGCGCCGTCGTGGTTGCTGTCGAGCGCCGCCAGCAGGGCGACGCGCATCAGGATGGCGTAGTTGCGCCGGTCGGCCAGCGAGACGGCACCGGCGCCGCAGAAGGCCAGCTGGCGCTTGCCCTGGCCGGCGCGGCTGTCGGCGTCGACGAACAGGCCGTTGAAATCCTCCACCCATTCCCACTGCAGGCCGTGCAGGTCATGGATGCCGTACACGTTCGGCACGCCCTGGCCGATGGGGCCCGGCACCTTGGCACCGGGCGCCGCATACCAGGCCAGGATGGTGGCCAGCCAGGCCGGGTCGTCACGCGCATCGGCGCGGGTGGCGTCGGCCGCGGCGGCGAACTCCCACTCGTGCCAGCGCGGCAAGCGGGCGCCCTCGCTGGCGCAGTAGGCCGCCGCCGCATGCCAGCTGACGTGGGTCACGGGCGCATCGTCCGCGCCGCCCGCCAGCGCCGCTAGGTAGGAAGGGCCGGCGAACAGGGCCGGGGCCCGGCCCCGCGCCCACTCGGGCGCGCGGGCCACGAAGGCGCGGAACTCGGCATTGCTGACCGGCCGTTCGCGCAGCTGGAATGGCGCGACCGTGACGGCCGCGCCGGCCGCGTCGTCCGGCAGGACCGTGCGCAGCGTCCCGCCGGCGAGAGCGTGGTACGCCGGTTGCGCCGACGCACCGCCTGTCATCGCCAGCGCGGCTGCAAGGGTGGCTGCCACGGCGATGGCGGCGCGGCCCATCATTTGCTCCGGGCGGCACGCATTTCGCGCACCTTGGCCGCATCGAGCACCGGCTTGCCGTTGTTCATGTCGGTGCTGATGTAGTTGATGACGGCGGCGATGTCGTCGTCGGACAGGTCCTGCGGCGGCATCACGCCGTTGTAGTGCTCGCCATTGACGACCAGTTCGCCGCTGCGGCCGTTCAGCACGATGTGCGCCATCTCGTAGGGCCGCTGCTGGAAGAAGTCGGAATTGGCCAGCGGCGGGAACACGCCCGGCACGCCCTTGCCGTCCGGCTGGTGGCATGCGCTGCAGTTGGCGTCGTACACGGCGCGGGCGCGCAGGTGCGTGGCCGGCTGAGGGGAGGCGGCCGGTGCCGCGGCCGCGGCGGGCGCGCGCGCCACCGCCTTCACGGTCGGCACGGCGCCATTGGCCTTGGCGGCCTTGACCACCGGCGCCGGCGCCGGCTTGGCGGCCAGCATTGGCGCATCCGCGGGCAGCGCGCGCTTGATGCCCTTGGCGTAGATCTCCGGCCGTTCCTGGCCTTCCACGCTGATCATGCCGATCGCACCCTTGTTGAAGGCGCGCGTCAGCGAGTGGTCCACCAGCACCAGTTCGCCCGGCACGCGCGGCGTGAACTCGACGATCGTCGAGCCGCCCGTGGGCACCATCGTGGTCTGCACGTTTTCCTGGAAGTGCTTGCCGCCCTCGGTGTAGACCTTGTCGAAGATCGTGCCGATCACGTGGAAGCTGGACGTGATGTTGGGGCCGCCCACGCCGAAGAACATGCGCACCGACTCGCCGGCCTTGGCCTTGAGCGCGTTGGCGCCGGTCAGCGCGCCATCGGCACCGTTGAAGACGACGTAGGTCGGCTTCTCGTCGATGGCCTTCTGCATGTCGAAGTTCTGCAGGCCGCCGGCGCGGTACTGGCCGGCGGTGTAGAAGTCGCCCTGCATCACGTAGTATTCATGGTCGACCGGTGCCATGCCCTCGGCCGGCTCGACCAGGATCATGCCGTACATGCCGTTGGCGACGTGCATGCCGACCGGCGCGGTGGCGCAGTGGTACACGTACAGGCCGGGCGCCAGCGCCTTGAACGTGAATTCGGCCTCGTTGCCCGGTGCGATCAGCGTCTGGGCGGCACCGCCGCCGGGACCCGTGACGGCGTGCAGGTCGATATTGTGCGGCAGCTTGTTGCCGGCCAGGTTCTGCAGATGCAGTTCGACCGTGTCGCCTTCGCGCACGCGGATCATCTTGCCCGGCACGGTGCCGCCGAAGGTCCAGAAGGTGTAACGGGTGCCCGGGGCGATCTCGCGCTCCACCTCCTCCACGGTCAGGTTGACGACCACCTTGGCAGGCGTGTTGCGGGTGATGCGGGGCGGGACGGCCGGCGGCGCCACCAGCTCCTGCACCACGACGGGCAGGCGTTCCGCCGCGGGCGCGGCGGGGGCGACGAAGGCCATTGCGATTGCCGCGGCCAGCGCGGCGGAGGAGACGATAGAGAGACCCGGCTTGCTGTTCTTGTTCATGCTCTTCACCTTGTTCGGTTGGTTGGTCATCTTGCGCGATGACGAAACCATCGTAGGCTTGCGCAGGAACAAAATCCTTGATGCAGGTTCTGGAAAAAGCAGGTGTCAGGCGAAGGGGACGACGTGCTTCGTCACGGCGACCGAGACGATATAGGCAAAGGTGACTAGGGCGGCGCCGAACGCCGTGGCGCGGATGGCGCGGGTGCGCCCACGCCGCAGCGCCACGCCGCCCAGCAGCACGTACACGACCAGCGCGATCACCTTGGCACCCAGCCAGTCCTGCGCGAACGGGTATTGGCCGGACAAGACCGCCAGCGTTACGGCGCTGGCCAGCAGCAGCGTGTCGACCAGGTGCGGCAGGGTGCGCACCCAGCGCCGTTGCAGCATGCCGGGTGCGGCCAGCATCCACATGCCGCGCAGCAGGAACAGCGCGCCGCTGGCGCTCACGCAGGCGATGTGCAGGTGCTTGACGGCGTAGTAGTGGCTGGCAAGGCCCATGGCAGTCCTTACGCGGCGACCAGGAAGTCGATCACCACCTGGCCCGGCTCGCGCGCGACGTAGGAAGCCTTGATGCGCTCGCCGTAGTAGTGGCCGATCTGCTGCAGGAGCGGCAGCGGATCGTGGTCGTTACAGAAGCGCATGATCTCGCCGGGCGCCAGCGCGTCGAGCGCGCCGAAGATGGCGGCGTGGCGGAAGCGCTTGGCGACGCCGCGTGCATCGAAGGGGTAGATGCCGGCGGGACCGGCGGGTTGGGAACAATCGTGCGACATGGTGGACTCCGTAAGGTGGGAAAAGCCGGGCAGGCGCGCTGCCCGGCAAGGTGGATCAGGCGGTCGGTGCGCTGGCCGTCGTGACGGCGGCGGGCTGGGCCGGCCGGCGCATCAGGCGCCAGCCGAACAGGGCGAGGTACAGGCAGCCGACGGCGAACACGATGTCGCCCGGCACGCGCAGCCACACCAGCGTTTCCATCAGCGGCGAGTGGACCACTTCCGGCGAGCGGGCATACCACATCCCTTCGGTGATGCTGGCGACCGATTGCACCAGGCCGGCGGGTGCCAGCGAGATGAAGACCATCATCGCCAGGCCAATGTTCAGGCACCAGAACATGGGTTTGAGCAGGCTGTCGGCCCAGGCGGCGCGCTCGGACAGGCCGCGCAGGCAGAACAGCAGCAGGCCGATGCCCAGCATGCCGTACACGCCGAACAGCGCGGCATGGCCGTGCGCCGCCGTCATGTTCAGGCCCTGCATGTAGTACAGCGCGATCGGCGTGTTGATGGCGAAGCCCAGCAGGCCGGCGCCCACGAGGTTCCAGAAGCCGACGGCGATGAAGCACAGGATCGGCCATTTGTAGGTCTGCACCCAGGCCGCCGAACGGGAACGCTGGTAGTTGCGGTAGGCCTCGATGCCGAGCATCGACAGCGGCACCACTTCCAGCGCCGAGAACATGCCGCCCAGGGCGATGACGAAGGTCGGCGTGCCGGTGAAGTAGAGGTGGTGCAGCGTTCCCAGGATGCCGCCGAACAGGAACACGATGGTTTCCAGCACGATGGCGCTGTTGGCGGCGGCCGCGCGGATCAGGCCCAGGCGGGTGAACAGCAGGGCGATGACGGCGGTGGCGAACACCTCGAAGAAGCCCTCGACCCACAGATGCACCAGCCACCAGCGCCAGTATTCGATCATCGAATAGTGCGAGTGGCGGCCCCAGGTCAGCGAGGTGGCGTAGAAGCCGCCGATGCACAGCGCGGACAGGAACACCATGACGATCAGGCCGCGGCTCTCCGAAGCTTTCCTCAGTGCCGGCCACAGGGCGCGGCCCAGCAGCGTGACCCAGAACAGCAGGCCGACGAACAGCAGCACCTGCCAGACGCGGCCCATGCTGGTGAATTCCAGGCCCTGGTTGCCCAGCCAGAAGGCGAACGCGCTGCCCTTGTGCTGCAGGGTGCCCAGCCAGCCCGAGGCGGTCGAACCGACCACGATGAACAGCAGCGCGTAGAACAGCACGTCCACGCCCAGCTTCTGGAACTTCGGCTCGTGGCCGGAGATGGCCGGCGCGATGTACAGGCCCGTGGCCAGCCAGGCGGTGGCGATCCACAGCACGGCGAACTGGGTGTGGATGGTACGGCTGACGGAGAACGGCAGGATGTCGGCCAGCGGGATGCCGAAGAAGCTGTGGCCTTCGACCGCGTAATGGGCGGTGACGACGCCCATGCCCACCTGGGCCAGGATCAGGCCGATGACGACAAAGAAGTACTTGCGCGTGGCGCGCATCGATGGCGTGGCCTTCAGGTTGAACAGCGGATCGGCTTTCGGTGGCGCCGGATCGTCTTCCTCCTTGTGGGTGGCGTGGAACCAGATCATGGCGGCGATGGCGCCGATCATCAGCACCACGCTGGCGATCGACCAGATGCCCACTTCGGCGCGGGGACGGTTGCCCACCAGCGGCTCGTGCGGCCAGTTGCTGGTATAGCTCAGGCCCGGCTGGCCCGGACGGTCGGTGGCGGCGGCCCAGGCCGACCAGAACACGAAGGCGGGCAGGGCGTCCAGCTCGGCCGGGTCGGTCAGCACGCCGTTGCCCATCGCATACTGCTCGCGCAGGCCGTCCAGCGCCGGATCGGCGCCAAACAGGCCACGGTAATGGCGGGCGACTTCGCGCACGGCGGCGGCGCGGTCGTTGGACAGCACGATGGTGCCGCTGGCCTTGTCATAGGTATTGCGGCGCAGCTCCTCTTGCAGGCGCGCGTTCAGCGCGGCCTGGACGGGCTTGGACAGCGTGTCGAACGCCGCGCCGTGCTCGCGCTTGGCCCAGATCTCGCGCAGCGCCAGGGCCTCGCGGTGCAGCCAGTCGGCCGACCAGTCCGGCGCGACGTAGCTGCCATGGCCCCAGACGGAGCCGACCTGCTGGCCGCCGGCCGCCAGCCAGGCTTGCTGGCCCTGGTCGACCTGGCCCTCGCGGTAGAGCGTGGCGCCGTCGGCGGCGACGACCTGTTTGGGTATGGGGGGCGCGGCGAGCCAGATCTCCGATCCCACCCAGCCCAGTACGGCGAAGGAGAGAGCGCAGATGACGGCGAGCCAGGTCCAGAGTTTGCGTGTGGCGTGCATGGCTAGTTTCCTCATCAGGATTGATCACATGGCGGTTTGTTCGACCGTCTGGGGAGCATGGTAGGACTGCCAAATTAAAGATGCATCTCGGATGTCTGTTTTTCTTGATCCAGGTTATGAACGGTCGGTGCGACCCCGTCCGATAATCCGGCCAACCCGTCGAGGAACCGGGCTCGGACCCGCCGGGTCCGACCCCGGCCCTTGCGCAACCTGGAGAACATGATGCACCTCACCGCCTGCACCGACTACGCCCTGCGCACCCTGATGATGCTGGCCGGCCAGCCCGGCCGGCTGGTGACGATCGAGGAGGTCGCCGCCAGCCACGGCATCCCGAAGAACCACCTGACCAAGGTGGTGCATCGCCTCGGCCTGGCCGGCGTGCTGCGCACGGTACGGGGCCGCAACGGCGGCATCGAGCTGGCCCGGCCGCCGGCCCAGATCCACATCGGCGCCGTGGTGCGGGCGATGGAGCAGAACTTCCACATGGCGGCCTGCTTCGATCCGGCCCACGGCGATTGCCTGTATGCGGGCGGCTGTGGCGTGCAGGCCCTGCTGGTGCGTGCCACCAACGCCTGGCTGGCACAGCTCGATGGCGTGACCCTGGCCGACATCGCGCGGCCCGCCACGGGGCGTGGCGCTAGCCAGCCGCTGCACCGCATGGCGATGCCGTGCCCGGACCGATGCACGGACTAGTGCTTTGTGACTAGCCGGCTCACCTGATTGCCGCCGGCGCCGCCGACCTCCTGCCGATGGTCGCGCCAGGTGCCGCCGCGTACGCTTCCAGCATCGATCAAAGCGTCGGAGGATGCAGTGAAAAACAACAACAAGGCCATAACCATACTGACCAGCAGTACGTTCTCGTTCACGGTCTGCTTCGCCGTCTGGATGATGTTCGCGGTGCTGGGCATACCCATCAAGAAAATGCTCGGCCTGAACGAAACCCAGTTCGGCCTCTTGGCCGCGATGCCGGTGCTGAGCGGTTCGCTGGTGCGCGTGCCGCTGGGGATCTGGACCGACCGCTTCGGCGGGCGCATCGTGTTCTTCGGCGTGATGCTGGCCACCGTGATCCCGGTCTGGCTGATCGGCCACGCCACACAGTACTGGCAGTTCCTGGTCCTGGGCCTGCTGCTCGGCCTTGCCGGCGGCTCGTTCGCAGTGGGCACGCCGTACGTGGCGCGCTGGTTCCCCAAGGAGCGGCGCGGCCTGGCGATGGGCATCTTCGGCGCCGGCAATTCAGGCTCCGCCCTGACCAAGTTCGTCGCCCCCGCCATCATCGCCGCGTGGGGCTGGCAGGCACTGCCCAAGGTCTACGCGGTGGCGCTGCTGGTCACCGCCTTGCTGTTCTGGTGCTTCAGCGCCACCAATCCGGCCCACAACGTGCCGAACACCACCTCGTTCGGTGCCCAGCTGGCCGTGCTGAAGGACCGGCGCGTGTGGCGCTACTGCCAGTACTACTCCGTGGTGTTCGGCGGCTACGTCGGCCTGGCGCTGTGGATGACCAAATACTACGTGGGCCAGTACGGCTTCGACCTGGGCCTGGCCGCGCTGCTGGCCGCGTGCTTCTCGCTGCCGGGCGGCGTGCTGCGCGCGCTCGGCGGCTGGGTGTCGGACAAGTACGGCGCCTACAAGGTCACCTGGTACGTGATGTGGGTGTGCTGGGTGTGCTTCTTCCTGCTGTCCTACCCGCCCACCAGCATGCAGGTGCAGACCGTGGACGGCAGCCTGTCATTGGACCTGGCGCTGTCGCCCTGGGTGTTCACCGCGCTGCTGTTCGTGGCCGGCACCGCGATGGCCATCGGCAAGGCTTCCGTGTTCAAGTTCATCGGCGACGAATTCGCCGACAACATCGGTGCCGTCTCCGGCGTCGTCGGCCTGGCCGGCGGCCTGGGCGGCTTCATCTTGCCGATCATGTTCGGCGCGCTGCTGGACCTGACGGGCGTGCGCTCGTCGGCCTTCATGCTGCTGTACGGGACCGTCTGCGTGTCCCTGGTCTGGATGCATTTCTCGTTCCGGCCGGCGCCGGCCAGCGTGGCCGCGCCCGTGGCCGCCCCGCGCGCCGCCGCCTGACACTTCAATCATAGAGGAGCACATCATGAGCAAATACCTGATCAGCACGTGGGAGCCCGAGGCCCCCGCGTTCTGGCAACGCAGTGGCAAGAGCACCGCCAACCGCAACCTGTGGATCTCGATTCCCGCGCTGGCCCTGGCCTTCGCCGTGTGGATGGTGTGGAGCGTGGTGGTGGTCAACCTGCCCGTCATCGGCTTCACCTACAGCACCAACCAGCTGTTCTGGCTAGCCGCCGTGCCGGGCCTGTCCGGCGCCACCCTGCGCATCTTTTATTCATTCATGGTGCCGATCTTCGGCGGCCGCAAATGGACGGCGCTGTCCACCGCCTCGCTGCTGGTGCCAGCCATCGGCATCGGCCTGGCCGTGCAGGACCCGAATACCAGCTATCCGACCATGCTGATCCTGGCCCTGCTGTGCGGCTTCGGCGGCGGCAACTTTGCCTCGTCGATGGCCAACATCAGCTTCTTCTACCCGAAGGCACAGAAGGGCTATGCACTGGGCATGAACGCGGGCCTGGGCAACCTGGGCGTGTCGGCCGTGCAGTTCATCGTGCCGCTGGTGATCACCACCGGCATCTTCGGCGCCCTTGGCGGCGCCGCCCAGATTCCCGTCAAGGCCGGCCATGGCGACGCGCTGTGGCTGCAGAACGCCGCCTTCATCTGGGTGCCGTTCATCGTCGTCAGCACCCTGTTTGCCTGGTTCGGCATGAACGACCTGGCGTCGGCCAAGGCCTCGTTCGCCGAACAGGCCGTGATCTTCGGCCGCAAGCACAACTGGCTGATGTGCTGGCTGTACACCGGCACGTTCGGTTCCTTCATCGGCTACTCGGCCGCCTTCCCGCTGCTGACCAAGACGCTGTTCCCGGACGTCGACCCGCTGCGCTATGCGTTCCTGGGACCGTTGGTCGGCGCGCTGGCGCGCGTGGCCGGCGGCATCATCTCCGACAAGCTGGGTGGTGCCCGCGTCACCCTGTGGACCTTCGCCGGCATGATCGCCGCCGTCTTCGGCGTGATCTCGTTCCTGCCGCAGGCCGGCACGGCCGGCAACTTCACCGGCTTCTTCTGGATGTTCATGCTGCTGTTCGCCGGCACCGGCATCGGCAACGCCTCGACCTTCCGCATGATCCCCGTGATCTTCATGACGCAGCACCAGCGCGCCGCCGCCGGCAAGCCCAAGGCCGTGCAGGACCAGGCCATCGTCGACGCCAACAAGGAAAGCGCCGCCGTGCTGGGCTTCACCTCCGCCGTGGCCGCGTATGGCGCCTTCTTCATCCCGAAAAGCTATGGCACGGCGATCGCGCTGACGGGCCGCCCGGACGCCGCCCTGTACTGGTTCATCGCCTACTACGCCAGCTGCATCGCCATCACCTGGTGGTGCTATGCGCGCAAGAACGCCGCCATGCCTTGCTGACCTGACTGGAGAGCCATGATGCCATCCGCCACCGTGATTCCCATCGCCCGCTCCGTCGAGTTCGACGCCGCCCTGGTGCGCCGCCTCGACCAGCAGGGCCCGCGCTACACGTCCTACCCGACCGCCGACCGCTTCCACGCCGGCTTCGGGCCAGACGAATACCGCGCCACGGTGGCCGCGCTGCGCGCGCAGCCCGGCCCGCACGCGCTCTCGCTGTACCTGCACATCCCGTTCTGCGAGTCGCTGTGCTACTACTGCGCCTGCAACAAGATCATCACGCAGGACCACGGCAAGGCCGTGCAGTACCTGGACTACCTGGAGCGCGAGATCGCCATGCAGGCGGCGCTGGTGGCCGACCTGGGCCCGGTGACGCAGCTGCACTTCGGCGGCGGCACCCCGACCTTCCTGACCGACGAGCAGATGGGCGGCCTGGTGGCCGGCCTGCGCCGCCGCTTCGACTTCGCCTCGGACGAGGAGGGTGAATTCTCGATCGAGGTCGATCCGCGCACGGTGGACGCGGCGCGCGTGCACACGCTGCGCCGGCAGGGCTTCAACCGCATCAGCCTGGGCGTGCAGGACTTCGACCCCGAGGTGCAGCGCGCCGTCAACCGCATCCAGCCACATGCCGAGACGGTCGCCGTGCTGGAGGCGGCCCGCGCGGCCGGCTTTCGCTCGATCAGCGTGGACCTGATCTACGGCCTGCCGCTGCAAAGCGTGGCCAGCATCGGCCCCACGCTGGACAAGGTGATCGCCGCGCGGCCTGACCGCGTGGCGATCTACAACTACGCGCACATGCCGCACCTGTTCAAGGCGCAGCGCCTGATCGACGCCACCCAGCTGCCCGATGGCGAGACCAAGCTGGCGATGCTGGGCGTGTGCATCGAGCGCCTGACCGCCGCCGGCTACGTCTACATCGGCATGGACCACTTCGCGCTGCCGGAAGACGACCTGGCGCGCAGCCAGGCCAGCGGCCAGTTGCAGCGCAATTTCCAGGGCTATTCCACCCATGCGGCGGCGCAGATGGTGGCGCTGGGTGTCTCGGCCATCAGCGCCGTGGGCCGCTGCTATGCGCAGAACGAGAAGGTGCTGTCGGCCTACTACGAAAAGCTGGATGCCGGCGAGCTGCCGCTGACACGCGGCACGGTGCTGGACGACGACGATCTGCTGCGGCGCGACGTGATCGGCGCGCTGATGTGCGACTTCGCGCTGGACTTCGACACGCTGGCGATTCCCGGCGGCGTGCCGGCCGCCGAGTACTTCGCCGCCGAGATCGCGCGCCTGCGCCCGCTGGAAGAGCAGGGCCTGCTGTGCATCGGCAGCCGCGGCATCAAGGTCAAGCTGCGCGGGCGCCTGTTGATCCGCAACGTCTGCATGGCGTTCGACGGCTACCTGCACGCGCCGGTATCGGAAGGCCCGCAGCGGCCGCGCTATTCGCGCACCATTTGAGAAGAAGAGAATCATGGACAAGACCCGCATCAAGGTACAGGCCTTCCTGTCGAAAGTACCGCTGTTCGCCAACCTGCGCCCCGACGAACTGGATCGCATCGCGCTCGGCACCAGCAAGGTCAAGGTGGAGCGGGGCGAACTCGTGTTCCAGCGCGGCGAGCCGTGCGTGGGCTTTCACATCGTGTTGTACGGCCAGGTGAAGCTGTCGTTCACGTCGGCCGCCGGCGCCGAGAAGGTGATCGAATTGATCGGCCCCGGCCACAGTTTCGGCGAGGCCCTGATGTTCATGAACAAGCCCTACATCGTGACGGCCCAGGCGATGGAGGACACCATGCTGCTGCACGTGTCGAAACCGGTGATCTACCGCGAGATCCACGGCGACCCGGACTTCGCCTGCGCGATGCTGGCCGGCCTGTCGCAGCGCATGCACAGCCTGATGAGCGACATGGAATCGTACTCGCTGCGCTCGGGCACCCAGCGCGTGGTCGGCTACCTGGTCAAGGATTGCGAGGAGGACGAGAGCTCCGAGCTGACCCTGCCGGCGGCGAAGGCGGTGCTGGCCTCGCGCCTGAACCTGACCCCGGAACACTTCTCGCGCATCATGGCGGACCTGTCGGCGCGCCAGCTGATCGCGTTCAAGGGCCGCCACATCGTCATTCCGGACGTGCAGAAACTGAAGAGTTGCGCCGGCTGAGGAGCTGACTTCATGGCGAAGAAATTCCCCATCAAGCCCGTGCATCCCGAACGCATCTGCTGGGGCTGCGACAAATACTGTCCGATCGATGCGCTGGCGTGCGGGAACGGATCGGAGCGCACGCAGCATCCGGTGGAGTTGTTTGGCGAGGATTGGATGGAGCCGATTTTGCCGTTCGGGGAGGAGGGTGGAGCAAGCAAGAGCCCTGGCAGCGACTGATCCGCTGCGATCTTGCCGATTGGGCAATTCTGGGGTAATGTGCGGGGTTGGGCCTGGATCGCTTGTCATCGTCTCCGTGGCCGCCAACGATCCGGTAACGAGAGGAGCCACACCGTGAGCGATCATACCTTGCGTGCCGCCACCGGCGCAGATGCGCCGGCGATGCTGGCATTGCTGCGGTCGGTGACGACGGAAGGCGATACGCTGCCGTTCTACGATGACGTCGGGACGGACTTCATCGACAGTCAGTGGCTGGGCGCGACCGGTTGCGTGCTGGCCTGCGCGGGCGATTCCCTGCTGGGCATGTACCGCTATGGCCCCAATATGCCGGGCCGGGGCGCGCACGTCGCAACCGCGACGTTCCTGGTGGCCCGACATGCACGGGGGCGTGGCCTCGGCCGCCTGCTCCTGCTGCATAGCCTCGACACGGCGCGGGCGGCGGGATTTCGCGCGATGCAGTTCAACCAGGTCGTCGCTACCAACCATGCCGCGCTGGCGCTGTACCGTTCGGTGGGATTCAGGCGGGTCGGCAGAATTCCTCAGGCGTTCGCCCATCCGCGCGACGGTTATGTCGACGCGTATGTCATGTATCTCGACCTAAGTTGCCGGGGCGAGCGGTACTTGCTGATTTGAAGAGAATGCGCTTGGTGCGAGTCCCAGCAAGAATACGAACGGCATTCACTGGCGTGAACAGCAGCGCCGGGCCCGCGCTGTCCCCTGCGCCCGGGACGCTCGAACGCCCGGAAGGTCCCCGCCATTACTTGATCGCCCCCCCTGCCAACGCAAAGCCAGGCAGGCATCCCCTGGTCGTGCTGTTGCATGGCACCGGCGCCTCCGCACGCCAGGTGATGGGGCTGGCGTTTCCGCCGTCGCCGTTGTCGGTATTCCTGGAAATCGCGGCGCGTGACGATGTCGTGGTGATCGCGCCGGACGCGGGCAAGGGCGGCTGGAGCGATTGCTTCGTTTCCGGCGAGCGCGCCGCCGCGAAGAACGATGTCGCCTTCATCGGTGCGCTGATCGACCACGCGATCGCCGTGCACGACGTCGATCCGGCACGGGTTTATGTGATCGGCGTGTCGCGCGGCGGCTGGATGACGTACCGCCTGACGATGGAGATTCCGCACAAGCTGGCCGCCTTCGCGACGGTACTCTCGGGCATGCCGGAGCCAGGACACGGTCCGCTACCGGCGACCGCGCTGCCAGCGTTGATCGTCGGCTGCACGGCCGATCGACTGCTGCGCTACCACGGCGGCAAGCACTGGTATGCGCCGCGCTTCGTGCCGCGGGTGCGCGGTATCGAAGCGACGGCCCGATTCTGGCGCGAGCTGGCAGGCTTGCCGGACACGCCGGAGACCGCGGCCGTGCCCCAGCACGATCCGAACGCCGTAACCCGCGCAACTCGCTTCACGTGGGGCGACAAGCCGGAAGGCATGCAGGTCATGCTGTACCGCGTCGATGGCGCCGGCCACGCGGAGCCGAGCCGCTTGAAGCGCTATCCCGGCCTGCTGGACTATTTGCCGGGCCGGCAGAACGGCGACTTCGAAGTGGCGGAAGCGGCCTGGGCGTTCTTTCGCTGCAAAGGCCGTGAGCGCGTTGTGCCCAATCTCGCAGCCTAGGCCGCGCGGGAGACGTCCGCCGGCACTGCGACCGCCAGCCAGTTCCGATCAATCAATTACTCAACGATATACGCATGCTTTTCGACGCCGCCCGCTCCCTGGCCTGTTCCCTCGCCATGATCGTCACCTGCTGGCTGATCCTGCCGATCCTCCTGCTGCTTCCGCTGGCCCTGGTTTTCGGCTACAAGTTCTACAAGAAGGCGGTGGCACGCTATCGCAGCTCGCCCGTCGTCGCCCGGCTGTTCGGCGCTGTCCCGAGTGCCGCCGCCCTGGGCGCCGTCGTCGTGGTCAGCGAAATCCTCAAAACGTATCGCGCCTGATCGCCGTGGGACGGTGGATGGAAGATCGACCGGTCGCCGCGCGGCACGGCGGCCCACTGGGGTGAGGGAGCTGGTCAGAGCGTACGCAGCATCCAGTGGAGTTTGTTTGGGAGAGATGAGTTGGAGCCAAATCTGCCGTTTGAAGATGAGGGCGGCGGCGCGAATATGTCCTAAGGGCGCATTTTTCGTGAGCGCGGCCTGATTCTGGTGACGTTTACGGTGGACAGGGTACGGCTACCACGCCAACTACGCCTGGCGTAACAACGTCTGGTTTTTCTGTGCCATCTGTATTCACCGGGGTGCTGTGGGCACGCCCGGATTGATGCATTGTCAGGCAGCCCTATTTAAAAACACAGCTTTGAAAAGACATATAGCGCGCTCCTGAAGAGAACGCCAGATCGCAAATGGCCTTGAACTTGGCGCCAGGTTGGAAGGCCGTCAATTTCTCTTCCTGAGCATCGTCGGCGGCGCTTAGCCGCGCCAGTTCCTGCGAGTTGCCACCGATGCCCGCTTTCAAAATCGAATTCCTATCAAACGATTCGCCGACGTCAAGTACCACGCCTGAGATCAGTACACCCCTCGTCGTCTCCATGAGCTCCAGGGACGAGTATCCGGCCTTTTCATAGCGACCGTAAAGTTTGCCCAAGTCGACAGCTTTCGGGGGCGGCTCGGCCATTGCCATGGACGCTGCCAGCATAACACCGGCGGCCGCAATGATTTTTTTGATTAGCACTGTGATCTCCTTGAGTCTGATTTGAAAAAGATTGGCGCCGGTATGGGCCGGTTTGCCTGGCGACGCCACGTGGCATGCCAACGATAGTGCAGGGCATGACGCCAGTTTTTGCTCTATCCATCCGGCCAACGCCGCAGTTGCGCTGCATCAGCCATATTCGACCTAGTCTATATGCCGTATAGGTCGCGCCTGCCGGTACGTACCTGCACGTGATGTGGCTACGCGACTTTCCATGCTCCGTGACGGCGCACCCGCGGCGGATTTGGCGCGGCATTATCATGTTATTGTTGCAACAAGAAAAGGGATTGTGCGGGACCCTTCCACCCCGCCTTTTGCGAGGGCATCAATTCTGCCCATGCCTGGCAGGTATCAACAGCGCACTGGGCAGCCATTTACCCACGGCGGTCGACAGCGCAATCCGCGCCGATGTGTCATAGTGTCATCATCAGTCGGGCCGACGCTCGAGCGAGCGCGCCAGCACCGCTGACCCCAGCCGTTCACGTGTTTCCCATAGCATTTCCGCGGAGAAGATATGTGTAACCAAACCACCCCCCATCGTCATTCGCTGTATTGCATCATGCCGCCGTACCTGCTGGCCGCGATCGCCAAGAACGGCACCGCGGCCCAGCGTGCCTTCGCCATCGACACACTATCGGCCGACTTCTCGTTCCGCACCTTCCGGGCCACCAGCGCGATCGCGCAAGCAACCGCGCCGCGCGCGCGCATCGCGGTCATGCCCGGCACGGAACCGGTGCTGAAGCGGACTATCTACACCGCCAAGAACAAGCAGACGCTGCCCGGAGACGTCGTGCGCGCCGAGGGCGCGGCGGCGACCGGCGACGCGGCCGTGGACGAGGCCTACGACGGCCTCGGCGCCACCTACGACCTGTTCTTCAAGGAGTTCAACCGCAATTCGATCGACGATGCGGGCATGCCGCTGCACGCGACTGTCCACTATGGCAAGGACTACGACAACGCCTTCTGGAACGGCAGCCAGATGGTGTTCGGCGACGGCGACCAGACCCTGTTCAAGCGCTTCACGGCGTCACTGGACGTGATCGGCCATGAGCTGACGCATGGCGTCACCGAGGTCGAGGCGGCGCTGGCCTACCAGGGCCAGTCGGGCGCCTTGAACGAATCGATGTCCGACGTGTTCGGCTCCCTCGTCAAGCAGTACAAGCTGGGCCAGAGCGCGGACCAGGCCGACTGGCTGATCGGCGCGGACCTGTTCGCCGAGCCGGGCCCCACGCGTCTCGCCCTGCGCTCGATGAAGGCGCCCGGCACCGCCTACGACGATCCCGTGCTGGGCAAGGACCCGCAGCCGGCGCACATGAAGGACTACGTGCACACGGTGGAAGACAACGGCGGCGTGCACATCAACTCAGGCATCCCGAACAAGGCGTTCTACCTGGCCGCAAGCGCCATCGGCGGCAATGCCTGGGACGATGCCGGCCGGATCTGGTACGAGGCCTTGCTGGACGCACGCCTGAAGCCCAACGCCACGTTCAAGCAGTTCGCCAAGCTGACCCAGGCCAGCGCGGACAAGCTGCACGGCGCCGACAGCACCCAGTCGAAAGCCGTGACGCAGGCGTGGAAAGACGTTGGTGTCCTGTAGCCCGCCATGCGCATCGAACTGGTGACGGAAGGCGGCTTTGCCGCGATGCCAGGATTGCAGCGGCCGTTCGTGCTGGATTGCGGCTCGCTCCCGGCCGCGCAAGCGGCCGAATGCGAGCGACTGGCGCGCGCGCTGGCCACCGCGCCGCCGGCCGCGGCGGCACCGGCGGCGCTGCGCGACGCGCGGCGCTACCGGCTCGCGTTTGTGCTCGATGAGCGGCCGCACGTCGTTGCCGCTACCGACCAGGCCATGTCCGCCGAATTCGACCAACTGGTCCAGCTGGTGCGCCAGTACGGCCGTCGCGTGGACTGACTGGGCTGGCGCGAAATCTCTGGTGTCATGCATCGCTGGTTCAAGCGTCGCCGGGCGGCTCCCACAACTCGACCTTGTTGCCCTCCGGGTCCAGCACCCAGCCGAACTTGCCGTAGACCGAGGCCTCGCTGCCGATCACGTGGCAGCCCTCGTCGCGCAGCGCGTCCAGCAGCGCGTCGAGATTGTCCACCCGGTAGTTGACCATGAACGGCGCCGCACTGGGGCCATAGCTGTCGTTGCCGGCCGGCGAGATGTTCCAGGTGGTCGAGTCGCCGTCGGCGGCCCGAAACACGGTGCCGCCCCAGTCCTGCACGTCGATGCCGAGGTGCTGCTGGTACCACGCGCGCAAGGCGCGCGCGTCGCGCGCCTGGAAGGAGATGCCGCCGATGCCGGTAACGCGTTTCATGGGTCGTCCTTTCCGAGTCTTAGTTGCCGCGGCCGCCGCCGGCGGGGGCGGCCAGCGATTCCGGCGCCAGCGGTTGTGGTCCGCTGCCGGCCACTTGCTTGTCCAGCCAGGCGCGCCACAGTTCGACGCCTTTCGCCAGCTGCAGCGAATAGTCCAAGGAGGGATGGGTGCCGTCGAACGATTCGCCCGGTGCTAGATTACGGAAGAACAAGGCGACCTGCGCCTCGTCCACCGGACCGGCCGCCAGCACCGTCTCATAGGTCTGGTTCGGCGCGACGCTGACCTGGCGGATGCGGCTGGCCGCGAACGGTGGGAACAGTGGCGGGTCGGCGGCGCCCTGCATGTCCATGGCGCGGCTGTGGCAGGCCAGGCAGCTCGAGCGCGGGTCGTCCACCGGCCCGTTCATGCGGCCCAGGTAGCCCAGCTTGCCGTCCGGCGCGCGGGTGGCGAACAGTACCTCCGCGACCGGGTTGACCCAGCCCTGCGTGGGCCGCTGGCCGGCGGCGAAATCGGCACGCGTGAACGTGGGCGACGTGCCCCATTCCAGGCCGGCGGGCACCAGGTTGTCCCAGTAGTTGGCGTGGCCACCGCGGCCATCGAAATAGAAGGTGCCGAACACCCAGCCGTTCAGGCCGTCGCGCGGCGCGTTCTTGACTGCCACGTCCACCTGCAGCAGGCGCAAGGTGACGGGCTGGCCGTTGCCGCGGATATCGGCCTGCCAGGCCAGGTTGTTGCCGGCCAGGTAGGGGGCTTCCTCGTCGGTCGCGTCGGTCAACAGCAGCTTGGCACTGACCGTCCCTTCGGGGAAGGCGAAACCCGCCGTATCGGGCTGGCTGCGCTCGCGCCAGACCCTGGCAAAAGCGGTGGCGCCCTGGCGGTTGTAGAAGCCGATGGCCCAGTTGTTGGTGCGGCGCGTCTGCGCGGCGCTCAGCTCGTGCAGGCGGCTGCCCCGTTCGAACGTCAGGCCGCGCACCGGCTCGCGCACCGGATGCATCCAGGCCGCGTGGTACCAGTCGCGCTTGCGGTTCTTCTGCAACTGCCAGTCGACGGCCGTGTTGCCCGCGCCGATGTAGGCCAGCACGGCGCGCAGGTAGCGCTCGGGTTCCGTGCGGTAATCAATGTCGCGCCAGGGCAGCACTTCCGGCTTGGCCAGCTTGGGGTAGCTGTTGCGCACCTTGAAGCATGGCAGCGCGGGCAGGCAGCTGCGCTGGGCGGACTTGCGGAACTCCTGGCGCGCCAGGCGCTTGGTCTTCTCGCCGAGCGTGAGCGCAGCGGCCGGCGGCGCCAGCACGCTGGCGGCGACGGCCAGCAGAACAAGACGGCACAGCAGTGAGCGGCACAGCAGTGAGCGGGACAGCAGTGACTTCATGGGCGGCTCTCGGTAGCCCTCGGCGGGGGCGGTTGCCAAGCATGGTAGCAATGCCGGTACGGCCGGTCACCGGGCATGACATTTTCATGACATTCGCGCCACAACTTCATGAAGGTTGGGCTCATCCATATGTCAAACGGGCGTCACAAATGGGGCTTAGGGTGTGCACAGGTGCCCCTGCGGCGCCGGCCCGGCAGCGGCATGCTGCCTTGAAGTGTCGTTCTCATCGACATCACCCATAAAGGTAAGCCATGTTCCCATTCTCACCATCCGTTACGCCCGCAGTGCGCTCGCACCTTGACGCCCAGGTGGCCTTCCTGAACGATATGTCGAAATCGCTGTCGCGCTCTTTCCAGGATCTGTGCCAGCTGAACATCCAGCTGAGCCAGACCCTGCTCGAGGAAAGCGCCATCGCCGGCCAGAAGCTGCTGACGACCGACCGTCCGGACGACGTGATCTCGATCGCCGCGTCGCGCGCCCAGCCGGCCTCGGAGAAGCTGCGCGCCTACCAGCAGCACATCAGCCGCGTCGCCGCCGACGCCCAGGTCGAACTGGCCCGTGTCGCCGAGCAGCACGTGCAGGAGACGTCGCGCACGGCGCGCGCACTGGCCGACCAGGTGGCCCGCGTGACCGCCGAGGAAAGCGACCGCAGCAAGCGCCAGCAGGAAGAATCGATCCGCACCTTCCAGGACCCGTTCCAGCATGGCGCCGCCCGCAACGGTAACGGCGCCAGCGCGCACGGCCACTTGCAGGCCGACAGCGGCAGCGGCAACCTGCAGGTGGACGGCGAGGCCCAGGGCGCCTCCTTCCATGGCAACGTGCAGGGCACGCAGCCGGCCCAGTCGTCCGGCAAGGGCGGCAAGGCCGCCCAGCAGTAACGCAGTCGGCGAGCGACCGCCACCCGCCAACTCGAACGAGGGTCGCAACCGGGGACGCTGGCGCCACCCCGACTCACATGCCACGGCCGGGCCGTGGCTTTTTTTATGGGCCGAGGCGACAGGCAGATTTCCTAGGGCCGTCGACCCAAGGCGACAGGTGCCTGTCCCGGTGCCTCATATGCCTCCGGTGCCTCATGTGTCCCAGGTGCCCGATGTCCCCCGGTACTTCATGCCGCCCAGCGCAGCGGCGCCCCATCCGGCCCGAACGCCGCCATCCCTGCCATTTTCCCCAGCTTGATCGCATTGAGCATCGTGCGCAACGCGCCGTCGGCCTGGCGCTCGTCCGGCCACTGGCCCGCGCAGCCGGACAGGGTGCTGACCAGCAGCACGTCCCAGTGTGCGCCGCCCAGCGCGCCGCGCGCTTCGGCCGCCAGCGCGTCGAAGCCGGCGACATCCGGCGCGCGCTTGTCCACGCAGGCCAGCGGGGCCAGCGCCATGCGCGGCTTGCGGCCGGGCGTGGTGGCCTGCTGGGGTTCCGCCTCCAGGGCGGCAAAGGTCAGCAGCAGCAACTGCGGTTCGGGGCGGGTACTGGCGGCCGCCAGCAGGGCGGCGAAGCTGTCGATGGTCATGGCAGGTCTTTCGAAAATGTGGATACCGCATGTATAGCGCGACGACGCGCGCGCGGCCATACGCACGAGGACAAGGCCGACTAGGTACAAATGGCTAGTCGCGCTAGTCCTTCGTCCGGCAGGCGCGGCACTTCCTGCCGATGGTCACCACCAGGTGCGCTGGATAGACTCTTTTACATCCCGCTCCGTGCAATCTCGCAGGGAGGCGCAACAGGTTCAAGGAGGCAGCATGAGTCATTTTCTGGATCGCCTGAAGTTCTTCAACAAGCCCAAGTCCACGTTCTCGAACGGCCACGGCGCCGTGGTGCACGAGGATCGCACCTGGGAGAACGCCTATCGCCAGCGCTGGCAGCACGACAAGATCGTCCGCTCCACCCATGGCGTCAACTGCACCGGCTCCTGCAGCTGGAAGGTCTACGTGAAGAACGGCCTGATTACCTGGGAAACGCAGCAGACCGACTATCCGCGCACCCGTCCCGACCTGCCCAACCATGAGCCGCGCGGCTGCCCGCGCGGCGCCAGCTATTCCTGGTACGTGTATTCGGCCCAGCGCGTCAAGTACCCGATGGTGCGCGGCCGCCTGATGGAGATGTGGCGCGAGGCGCGCCGCACGATGGACCCGGTCGGCGCCTGGGAATACGTGAGCCAGAACCCGGAACGGGCAAAGCAATACAAGTCGGTGCGCGGCCTGGGCGGTTTTGTCCGCGCCAGCTGGGACGAATGCAACGAGATCATCGCCGCCGCCAACGCGCTGACGATCAAGAAATACGGCCCCGACCGCATCGTCGGCTTCTCGCCGATTCCCGCCATGTCGATGGTCAGCTACGCGGCCGGCACGCGCTACCTGTCGCTGATCGGCGGCGTGGCACTGTCGTTCTATGACTGGTACTGCGACCTGCCGCCTGCTTCGCCGCAGGTGTGGGGCGAACAGACCGACGTGCCGGAATCGGCCGACTGGTACAACTCCACCTACCTGATGGTATGGGGTTCGAACGTGCCGATGACGCGCACGCCGGATGCGCACTTCTACACGGAAGTGCGCTACAAGGGCACCAAGACCGTGGCCGTATCGTCCGACTTCGGCGAGATGGCCAAGTTCGGCGACATCTGGCTGGCGCCGACCCAGGGCACGGACGCCGCGCTGGCGATGGCCATGGGCCACGTCATCCTGAAGGAATACCACACGGCCGGCCAGTCGGCCTATTTCCGCGAGTACGCCAAGCAGTACACCGACTTCCCGATGCTGGTGCTGCTGAAGGAACACCAAGGCACGCTGGTGCCGGACTACTTCCTGCGCGCCTCGCACTTGGCCAACAACCTGAATGAAACCAACAACCCGGAATGGAAGACGCTCGTCATCGACGAGGCGTCCGGCCGCATCGTGGCCCCAAGCGGCTCGATTGGCTTCCGCTGGGGCGAGAAGGGCAAGTGGAACCTGGAGATGAAGGAGGGCGGCAACGGCGCCCCGGTCGATCCGCTGCTGTCGCTGATCGACTGCCGTGACGACGTGGTGCCGGTCGGTTTCGCCTACTTCGGCGGCCGCGACGCGGCCGACCTGCTGCCGCGCCACGTGCCCGTCAAGCGCGTCACGCTGGCGGACGGCACGACGGCGCTGGTCGCCACCGTGTTCGACCTGACCATGGCAAATTATGGGATCGAGCGTGGCCTGGGCGGTGGCAACGTCGCCAACGACTATGCGGACGACGTGCCATACACCCCCGCATGGCAGGAAAAGCACACCGGCGTGAAGGCCGCCGACGTCATCACCGTGGCGCGCCAGTTCGCCCAGAACGCCGACCAGACCCGCGGCAAGAGCATGGTCATCGTCGGCGCCGCGCTGAACCACTGGTACCACATGGACATGACGTATCGCGGCATCATCAATATGCTGATGATGTGCGGCTGCATCGGCCAGTCCGGCGGCGGCTGGGCCCATTACGTGGGCCAGGAAAAACTGCGCCCGCAGACCGGCTGGACCCCGCTGGCGTTCGCCCAGGACTGGAACCGGCCAATGCGCCAGATGAACGGCACCTCGTTCTTCTACAACCACACCAGCCAGTGGCGCCATGAGAAGCTGCACACCAGCGACATCGCCTCGCCCACCGCGGGCGCCGACGTGGCGCCGATGAGCCTCCTGGACTACAACGCCAAGGCCGAGCGCATGGGCTGGCTGCCGTCCGCGCCGCAATTGCAGACCAACCCGCTCGACGTGATGGACGCCGCCACGGCCGCCGGCGAAGACCCGGCCGCGTTTGCGGTACGCCAGATCAAGGAAGGCAAGCTGCAGTTCTCCTGCGACGATCCGGACAATCCGGCCAACTTCCCGCGCAATATGTTCGTCTGGCGCTCCAACATCCTGGGCAGCTCCGGCAAGGGCCACGAGTACTTCCTGAAGTACCTGTTGGGCACCCAGAACGCCCTGATGAGCGACGAGGCGGACTGCATCAAGCCGCGCGACGTCAAGGTCCGTCCGGCCGCCGAGGGCAAGCTGGACCTGCTGGTGGTGCTGGACTTCCGCATGTCCACCACCTGCCTGTACGGCGACATCGTGCTGCCGACCGCCACCTGGTACGAGAAGGACGACCTGAACACGTCGGACATGCACCCGTTCATCCACCCGCTGTCCGAAGCCGTGCAGCCGCTGTGGCAGTCGCGTTCGGACTGGGAGATCTACAAGGGCATCGCGGCGAAGTTCTCCGAGATCGGTGGCGACTACCTGGGCACCCGCAAGGACCTGGTGCTGACGCCCCTGATGCACGATACCCCGGGCGAACTGGGCCAGCCCTTCGATCCGAAGGACTGGCGTGCCGGCGAGTGCGAGCCGATCCCGGGCAAGACGATGCCGAACATGACGGTCATCGAGCGCGATTACCGCCAGATCAGCAAAAAATTTACTTCAATAGGGCCCCTGCTCGAAAAGATTGGGAACGGCGGCAAGGGCATCAGCTGGAAGACGGGCCACGAGGTGGACGTCCTGCGCGGCATCAACCGCACCGTGCAGGAAGAGGGCATCTCGAAGGGCCAGCCACGCCTGAACACGGCGATCGATGCGGCCGAGATGATCCTGTCGCTGGCGCCGGAAACCAACGGCCACGTGGCGGTGAAGGCCTGGGCCGCGCTGTCCGAGATCACGGGGCGCGACCACACCCACCTGGCGCTGCCGCGCGAGCACGACAGCATCCGCTTCCGCGACGTGCAGGCGCAGCCGCGCAAGATCATCTCTTCGCCCACCTGGTCGGGCCTGGAGTCGGAGGAAGTCAGCTACAACGCCTGCTACACCAATGTGCACGAACTGATCCCATGGCGCACCCTGACGGGCCGCCAGCAGTTCTACCAGGATCACCGCTGGATGCGCGACTTCGGCGAGGGCCTGTGCGTGTACAAGCCGGCGATCGACACCCGCACCACGGCAGCCGCGCTGGGCGCGCGCCCGAACGGCAACAAGGAGATCGCGCTGAACTTCATCACGCCGCACCAGAAGTGGGGCATCCACTCGACCTACTCGGACAACCTGCGCATGCTGACCTTGTCGCGCGGCGGGCCGCACGTGTGGCTGTCGGAGACGGACGCGAAGGCCGCCGGCATCGTCGACAACGACTGGATCGAGGTCTTCAACGTCAACGGCACCCTGACGGCGCGGGCCATCGTCAGCCAGCGCGTCCCGGCCGGCATGACCTTGATGTACCACGCCCAGGAAAAGATCGTCAACGTGCCGGGCGCGGAGATGAGCGGCAAGCGCGGCGGCATCCACAACTCGGTGACGCGCGCCGTGACCAAGCCGACCCACATGATCGGTGGCTACGCCCAGCTGGCGTGGGGTTTCAACTACTACGGCACGGTGGGCTCGAACCGCGACGAGTTCGTGGTGGTGCGCAAGATGAACAAGGTGGACTGGCTCGAAGGCGAGCTGGCGGCAACGGTCTAAGGGGAGCAAACAATGAAAATCAGAGCGCAAATCGGCATGGTGCTGAACCTGGACAAGTGCATCGGCTGCCATACCTGTTCCGTCACCTGCAAGAACGTGTGGACCAGCCGCGACGGCGTCGAATACGCATGGTTCAACAACGTCGAAACCAAGCCCGGCATCGGCTATCCGAAGGACTGGGAGAACCAGGACAAGTGGCACGGCGGCTGGCGTCGCACGGACGCGGGCAAGATCGAGCCACGCCAGGGCGGCCGGCTGAAGATCCTGGCCAACATCTTCGCCAACCCGAACCTGCCGCAGATCGACGAGTACTACGAGCCGTTCACCTACGACTACGAGCACCTGCAGAACGCGCCGCTGTCGCAGACGCCGCCGACGGCCCGCCCGATTTCCGTGCTGACGGGCCAGAAGATGGACAAGATCGAATGGGGCCCGAACTGGGAGGACGACCTGGGCGGCGAGTTCGCCCGGCGCAGCCAGGACAAGCTGTTCGACAATATGCAGAAGGAGATGTACGGCACCTTCGAGAACACCTTCATGATGTACCTGCCGCGCCTGTGCGAGCATTGCCTGAACCCGGCCTGCGTGGCATCGTGCCCGTCCGGTTCCGTCTACAAGCGCGAGGACGACGGCATCGTGCTGATCGATCAGGACAAGTGCCGCGGCTGGCGCATGTGCATCTCCGGCTGCCCGTACAAGAAGATCTACTACAACTGGTCCTCGGGCAAGGCCGAGAAGTGCACCTTCTGCTACCCCCGCATCGAGGCGGGCCAGCCGACCGTGTGCTCGGAAACCTGCGTGGGCCGCATCCGCTACCTGGGCGTGCTGCTGTACGACGCCGACAAGATCGAGGCTGCCGCCTCGGTGGCGGACGAGCGCGACCTGTATCCGTCGCAACTGGGCCTGTTCCTCAATCCGCACGACCCGGAGATCATCGCCGAGGCGCGCCGCCAGGGCATCCCGGACGCCTGGCTGGACGCGGCGGCCCGCTCGCCCGTCTACAAGATGGCGATGGAGTGGAAGGTGGCGTTCCCGCTGCACCCGGAATACCGCACCCTGCCGATGGTGTGGTACATCCCGCCGCTGTCGCCGATCCAGGCCGCCGCCGAATCGGGCAAGCTGGGCACCAACGGCATCCTGCCGGACACCGCCAGCCTGCGCATCCCGGTGCAGTATCTCGCCAACCTGCTGACGGCCGGCGACCAGGTGCCGGTGCTCAAGGCCCTGGATCGCATGCTGGCGATGCGTGCCTACATGCGCGGCAAGAGCGTCGAGGGTGTCGAGAAGCTGGAAGCACTGGAACAGGTCGGGCTGGACAAGGCCACCGTCGAGGACATGTACCACATCATGGCGATCGCCAACTACGAGGACCGTTTCGTGATCCCGTCCAGCCACAAGGAGATGGCCGAGGACAGCTTCAACGAGAAGGGCAGCTGCGGCTTCAGTTTCGGCAACGGCTGCTCGGACGGCGTCACGGACGCCAGCCTGTTCGGCAAAAAGAAGCAGGGTTCCGTGATCTTCATGTCGATGCCGAAGTCGCGCAAGAAACAGCCGGAGAACGTGTGATGGACACCACCAATGACATGCAGTGCTACCAGGTGCTGTCGCTGCTGCTGCAGTACCCGGAGCTTGAACTGATCGACGCCCTGCGCGAGCTGGAAGCGGTGCTGGAGCTGCGCCCCAGCTGGCGCGAACGGCTGCAGCCGCTCCTGGCCCACCTGGGCACCACGCCGCTGATCGACCTGCAGCAGCAATATGTCGCGACATTCGACCGCAACCCGTCGCACTCGCTGCACCTGTTCGAGCATATCCACGGCGAATCGCGCGACCGCGGCCAGGCCATGGTCGACCTGCTGGCCGAGTACCGCCGCCACGGCCTGGAAATGGTCGGCGACGACCTGCCGGACTACGTGCCGCTGTTCCTGGAGTTCCTGGCGCAGCAGGACGAGGACGAGGCGCGCCGCCTGCTGGGCGACGCGGTCCACGTGCTGGCCCATATCGGCCGCAAGCTGACAGCAAGCGGCAACCCGTACGGCGTGCTGTTCGCCGTGCTGGAAGCCGAAAGCCCGGTGCCGGCCGAGAACCTGACGGAGCCGCCGGTGCGCGACATGGACGAGGCGCTCGAAACCTTCGGCCCGGGCGCCGACGGCGTCGAGCCGCTCTTGCAGCAGGTGCCCGGCGGCGTGCAGCCGCTGCGCTTCTACCCGAAACACGCGACCGCCTGAAAGGAGACTGTCATGAACTACACCCACCAATTCCTGTTCGGGATCTACCCGTACATCGCCCTGGCCGTGTTCCTGCTGGGGAGCCTGATCCGTTTCGACCGCGAGCAGTACAGCTGGCGTTCCGAATCGAGCCAGGTGCTGCACACGGGCGCGCTGCGCCTGGGCAGCCCGCTGTTCCACATCGGCGTGATCGGCCTGTTCTTCGGCCATGCCGTCGGCCTGCTGACGCCTGTCGCCGTGTGGGATGCGCTGGGCGTGCCGCACGGCGCCAAGCAGTTGTTCGCCATGATCGCCGGCGGCGTGATGGGCACGCTGGCCCTGGTCGGCCTGCTGATGCTGCTGGCGCGCCGCTTCGCCAGCGACCGCCTGCGCAAGGTGACGACGTTTAAGGACAAGATCGTGCTGCTGTGGATCCTGGCCACCTTGCTGCTCGGCCTCTCGTCGATCGTCTCGTCGGCCGGCCACATGGACGGCCACATGATGGTGCTGCTGATGGGCTGGGCCCAGCACATCGTCACGTTCCGTGCCGACGCCGCCGCGCTGATCGTGGACGCGCCGCTGGTGTTCAAGCTGCACCTGTTCATGGGCATGTCGCTGTTCGTCATCTTCCCGTTCACCCGCCTGGTGCACGTGTGGAGCGGCTTCGGCGCCGCCGCCTACCTGGGCCGCGCGTTCCAGCTGGTGCGCACCCGCTAAGGAGACCATCATGGGCATCGCAGTCAACGGCATCGACGTCACGGACGCCGAGATTTCACAGGAACTGCCACACCACCAGCAGGCCGCCAATCCGCTCAAGGCGGCCGTGCACGAAGTCGTGCTGCGCCGCGTGCTGCTGGCCGAGGCGGGCCGGCTCGGTATCGAGGCGGACAACGACGACGACCGCATCGAGGCGTTGTTCGAGCGCGAGGTAGCGGTGCCGCAGGCGGACGACGAAGCCTGCCGGCGCTACTACCAGGCGCACCTGCAGCGCTTCACCGCCGGCGAGCTGGTCGAGGCGCGCCACATCCTGTTCCAGGTGACGCCAGCGGCGCCCCTGGAGCTGCTGCGCGCGACCGGGGAACAGATCCTGGCCGAACTGCAGGCCCGGCCCGAGCGCTTCGAGGAGCTGGCACGCCAGTATTCGAACTGCCCGTCCGGCGCCGTCGGCGGCAGCCTGGGGCAGCTGGCGCGCGGCCAGTGCGTGCCCGAATTCGACGCGCTGCTGTTCCGCCTGCGCCCGGGCGAGCTGGCCGGCCGGCTGCTGGAAACGCGCTTCGGCCTGCACATCGTGCAGGTACTGCGCCGGATCGAGGGCCGCGTGCCGCCGTTCGAGGCGGTGCGCGGCCACATCGCCGACACCCTGCGGCGCGAGTCCTGGCAGCGCGCGCTGCACCAGTACCTGCACATCCTGGTCGGCCGCGCCGACATCGAAGGTGTCGCGCTGGAAGGCGCCGCCTCGCCGCTGGTGCAGTAAATGTCAATAGCCCGTCCGGCCTAGCCGGACGGCGCCGCTCCTACGTCCTCCTGCCCAGTGGCAGGAGGACGCCCACCCCGTACAATCTCCCCATCATTTACAGGAGGCTGCCATGCTGCGCGACCGGCACGGGCGTACCGTCGATTACCTGCGCGTGTCCGTCACGGACCGCTGCGACCTGCGCTGCACGTACTGCATGCCGCAGGACTACCGCGGCTTCGAGAATCCGCCGGACTGGCTCACGTACGACGAGATCGAGCGCGTCGTCGCCGCGTTCGTGCGCCTTGGCACGCGGCGCGTGCGCCTGACGGGCGGCGAGCCGCTGACGCGCGGTGGCCTGGCGCCGTTCGCGGCGCGGCTGGCCGCGCTGCCCGGGCTGGACGACCTGTCGCTGTCGACCAACGCCACCCGCCTGGCGCGCCATGCGCCGGCGCTGCGCGCGGCCGGGATCGACCGCATCAACGTCAGCCTCGATTCCCTGAACCGTGCCTGCATGACGGCCATCACGGGACGCGACAGCCTGCCGGCGATCCTGGGCGGCCTGGCCGCGGCGCAGGAAGCCGGCTTCGATCCGATCAAGATCAATATGGTGGCGATGAAGGGCGTCAACGAGCACGAGATCGAACCGATGGCGGCGTTCTGCATCGAGCGCGGCTTCATCCTGCGCCTGATCGAGGTGATGCCGATGGGCGCGACGGGCCGCAACACCCAGTTCCTGCCGCTGGACGGCATCCGCGACCAGCTGGTGCGCCGCTTTGGCCTGGTGCCGCAGGCGCGCGAGCTGGGCGGCGGACCGGCGCGCTACCTGAGCACCCCGGACGGCCGCGCCAGCGTGGGCTTCATCACGCCGCTGTCGCAGCACTTCTGCGCCACCTGCAACCGCGTGCGCCTGGCGGTGGACGGCACCTTGTACATGTGCCTGGGCCAGGAGGAGAGCTACCCGCTGCGGCCGTTGCTGCGCGCCGGCGCCAGCGATGCCGAGCTGGAAGCGGCGATCCGCACCGCCATCGAACTGAAACCCCTGCAGCACGACTTCAACCGCCAGCCGGAAAAGATCGTCCGCTTCATGTCGCAGACCGGCGGTTGAGTTCGTGTCCCACCACGGTGTCAGTCACCAAAACGGGACACGGACCCGGCGGTGGGCGGTATACTGAAACATCGCACGGCCCCTGCCGAGGAACTATGAACACCCAGACAACCACCGCCGGCACTGCCCGGTCCCACAGCGCGCTGCTGCGCGTCGCCCACGACCCGGCCTGGCGCAAGCTGTCCACCAAGATCGTCGGCAGCCTGCTGGGTTTCCTGATCATGGCGCTGTCCGTGATCGGCGCCACCTTGTACCTGTCCTGGCAGCTCGAAGGCAGCGCGGCCGCGATCAACGTCACCGGCAGCCTGCGCATGACGAGCTTCCGCCTCAGCCTTGGCATCGCCGGCATGGCCGAACCGGAACGGCGCGAGGCGGCGGCGGCCGACGCGCGCCGCCAGCTGGGCGTGCTGGACGACACGCTGGCGCAGCTGCGCCACGGCGACCCGCAGCGCCCGCTGTTCCTGCCGCCGGCGCCGGCGATCCGCCAGGCCTTCGAGCGCGTCACCGAGCACTGGGCCACGCGCCTGCGCCCGGAAGCGCTGGCCTTGCTGGCGCAGCCCGGTATCGAACGCGAGCGCGCCTGGGCCTTCCAGCGCGACGCCGAGGTGTTCGTCACGGATGTGGCGCGCCTGGTGCAGCAGATCGAGCGGGACAGCGAGACCCGCACCTTCTGGCTGCGCGGCTCGCAGCTGCTGCTGCTGGCGTTCGCCACGGCGGGCACCGTCAGCATCATCTACTTGCTGTTCAACCTGATCATCGCCCCCGTGACGTCGCTGCAGGGCGGCATGGCGCGCATGCGCGAGCGCGATTTCGAGGTGCGGCTGCCGTCCGACCGCACCGACGAATTCGGCGAGCTGGCGCAGGGCTTCAACCAGATGGCCGACCGTCTGCAGGGCGTGTACGCCAACCTGGAGCAGCTGGTCGAATCGAAGACGGCCGCGCTGGCGGCGCAGAACCGCGAACTGGCGCTGCTGTACGACAGCGCCGCCTTCCTGCAGCGCCCGCAGCCGGCCGAGGAGATGTGCCAGGGCTTCCTGCGCCGGCTGTCCGACTACTTCGGCGCGGATGGCGGCTCGGTGCGCATCCTCGACCCGGAACGGGGCAACCTGCACATGCTGGTCCATCACGGCCTGTCGCCGCAGCTGGTGGAGGCGGAGCACTGCATGAAGGTGGGCGACTGCCTGTGCGGCGAATCGGTGCAGAAGAAGATCACGATCGTGCACGACCTGCGCCAGATGCCGCGCGGCGCCGAGCTGGAGTGCCGCCGCGAGGGCTACGAGACGGTGTCGATGTTCCACATCTATGCGCACCAGCAGCACTTGGGCATGTTCAACCTGCACTTCCGCAAGGTGCGCACCTTCACGCCGCAGGAGCAGGCTCTCCTCGAGACGCTGGGCCAGCTGCTCGGCACCGCCATCGAAAACCTGCGGCTCGGTGCGCGCGAACGCGAGATGGCGATCTCGGAAGAGCGCAACCTGGTGGCCCAGGGCCTGCACGACAGCATCGCCCAGGGCCTGAACTTCCTCAACCTGCAGGTGCAGATGCTGGAGCAGTCCGTGCGCGCCCACAAGCTGGACGAGGTGGCCGACATCGTGCCCGCGCTGCGCGCCGGCGTGCAGGAAAGCTACGAGGACGTGCGCGAGCTGCTGCTGAACTTCCGCACGCGCCTGGTCGAGGACAGCCTGGTGCATTCGCTGCAGACCACCATCGACAAGTTCGAGCGCCAGGCCGGCATTTCCGTCGAGCTGAAGGCCGACCTGGACGGCGCGCCGTTCCCGCGCGAGCAGCAGTTGCAACTGCTGTTCATCGTGCAGGAGGCGCTGTCGAACGTGCGCAAGCACGCGGGCGCGCGCCACGTGCAGGTCACCCTGCGCGACGCGCAGGACTTCACGCTGTCGATCAAGGACGACGGCCACGGCTTCGACGTGGCGGGGTTGGCGCAGCGCGGCGAACACCACGTGGGCATCCACATCATGCGCGAGCGCGCCCAGCGCATCTCGGCCACGCTCGAAGTGCGATCGGCACCGGGCGCCGGCACCACGGTGCTGGTGCAATTGCCGCGCGAACTGCGGCGCGCCGCGTAACAGAACAAGGAGAACGACCATGGAAGAAACCACCCAGCCGATCAGCGTGCTGCTGATCGACGACCACACGCTGTTCCGCAGCGGCATCCGCTCGCTGCTGCAGCGCCACCCCGAGTTCGACGTGGTGGGCGAGGCGGCCGACGGCGTCGAAGGCATCAAGCGCGCCAAGCAGCTCAAGCCCCAGGTGGTGCTGCTGGACCTGAACATGCCCGGCATGTCGGGACTGGAGACCTTGCAGCTGCTGCTGCAGGACTGCCCGGACAGCGCCATCGTCATGCTGACGGTGTCGGAGGACGCGCAGGACCTGGCCGCGGCCCTGAAGGCGGGCGCCAGCGGCTACCTGCTGAAGAATATCGACACCGACTACCTGACCCGCGCCGTGCGCCGCGCGGCCGCCGGCGAGACGGTCGTCGCGGAGGCCATGACGAGCAAGCTGGTGGCGCAGCTGCAGGCCGGCACGCGGCCGGCCGAACCGGCGTCCGACCTGGACCGGCTGACGCCGCGCGAGAAGGAAATCCTCGACTGCCTGGCCCGGGGCGAGAGCAACAAGGTCATTGCCCGTTCGCTGGACCTGTCGGAAAGCACCGTCAAGATCCACGTGCAGAACGTCTTGAAGAAGCTGAACCTGTCCAGCCGGGTGCAGGCAGCCGTGTTCGCGGTGGAGCATCGGCGCGCGCAGCAGGGGTAGGAGATGGACCAGTCCTACCGCGCGCTTCCATGAGAGGAGGACCAGGATGGCAACCAGACTGGCATCGTGCAGCTGCGGCCAACTGACCGCCCAGGTCAGCGGCGAACCGGTACGCAATTCGATCTGCCACTGCCTGGCCTGCCAGCGCCGCAGCGGCAGTGTGTTCGCCCAGCAGGCTAGGTACCGTCGCGCCGACGTGACGGTGGCGGGCCAGTCGACCCGCTACACCCGTACCGGCGACGAAGGCACGTCCGCCACGTTCCACTTCTGTCCTGCTTGCGGCGCGACGGTGTATTACGAAATCAATGACCTGCCGGAGTTCGTGGCGATCCCCGTCGGCGCGTTCGCCGATCCGGCGTTTCCCGCGCCGACCGTGTCGGTGTACGAGAGCCGGATGCATGGCTGGGTGGTGCCGCCGGCCGAGGCCGAGCACTACGATTGAGCTGTTTTGCCCGCGCCGCCGGACGCTCAACCCCCGCAGCAACCGCCGCAGCAAGCGGTAGCGGGCGTCTTGCGCACCTCGCTGGCCACGCCGGCCTCGGCCAGCGCGGTGCGCAGCCGCTCGGGCGAAGTCTGCGGCGATTCGTAGTCGATGGCGACGCTGGCGCCGGCCGTCGACAGCCGGGCCGCCAGCACGCCCGGGGCGGCGCTGAGGACGTCGGCGATGGTACGGGTGGCGCTGTCGTCGGGAATGCCGGCGAGTTTGAGCATCGTGGTCTGCATGGTGTTTTCCTTCACGTTGATCGAGGACTCCAGCGTAGTGCCGGCGCCGCCACGCTGTCCAACGATGGCGCCCGCTGCGTGCGAAAAGCATGATCCAGATTGTCTTTTTCGGTGTCGCCGTTGGCAGCGCGCCGTGGCGGCGGGACAATCGAGCCGTGTTCAAGGAGACCATCATGACGCTGCTGACCATCGACGATCCATCCCCCACCCAAGCCGAAGGTGCCGGCCTGTGGCGCCTGGGCTTCCGGCCGTTCTACCTGCTGGGCGCCGCGTTCGCCGCGCTGGCCGTGCCGCTGTGGATGGCGAGCTATTACGGCGCGCTGCGCCTGCCCACCGTCGGGCTGCTGTGGCACCTGCACGAAATGGTGTTCGGCATGGCCGTCGCCGTCGTGGTCGGCTTCCTGTACACGGCAGGCCGCAACTGGACCAATCTGTGGACGCCGCGCGGCACGCCGCTGGCCCTGCTGGCCGCGCTGTGGCTGGCCGGCCGCGTCGCGATGCTGGTCAGCAGCGGCCCGTGGGCGGCGCTGGTGGACAGCCTGTTCCTGCCGCTGGCCGCCTGGCCGCTGTGGCGCGTGATGCGCCAGGCCGGCAACAAGCGCAACTACTTCCTGGTCTTCCTGCTGCTCCTGCTGGCGACGGCCAACGTGGCGCACCACGCCGCCGCGCTGGGCTGGGCGCAGTGGTCGCCGCTGCTGCCGGCCCAGGGCGCCATCTTCGTCATCGTGCTGATGGAGGCCGTGATCGGCGTGCGCGTGCTGCCGATGTTCACCCGTAACGGCGCACCGGGCAGTAATCCCGCGGTACGGCCGCGGCTGGACAAGGCCGGCCTGTTGACGACCGTCGCCGCCGGCGTCGCCTGGGTCGCCGGCGCGCCCGCCTGGTTGACGGCGCCGCTGTGCGCCGCGGCCGGCGCGCTGACCTTCTGGCGCCTGGCCGGCTGGCAGCCGCAGCGCACCCTGAAGGTGCCGCTGCTGTGGATCCTGCACCTGTCGTACGCCTGGATCGGCGTCGGCTTCCTGCTGCTGGCCCTGGCGGCGCTGGGCCGCACGCCCACCAGCGCCGCCTTCCACGCGCTGACGGTGGGCTCGATGGCCGGCCTGATCATCGGCATGATGTGCCGTACCTCGCTGGGCCACACGGGACGGCCGTTGCAGGCCGGTACGCCCGAGGTGTGGATGTTCGTGGCGATCCAGCTGGCGGCGCTGGCCCGGCTGATCGCGGCACTGGACAGCGGCGCGCTGCGCAACGGCGCCATGCTGCTGGCCGCCGTCGCGTGGACCGTCGCATTCGCGCTGTTCGTCGCGGCCTATGCGGGCCGGCTGGCCCGCCCCCGTATCGACGGCAAGGAGGGCTGAGTGTCGTGTTGGCGGCGCCGTGGCCGCTCTGCTATCTTGTAAGCAGGACAACCCGGAGCCCGCCATGAACATCGCCAACATCGCCCCCCACGTCTACCGCGGCCTGTGCAACGCCTCCGCCGCGCTCGCCCTGGACGCCGACCGCTTCGTTGTCGCCGATGACGAGGTCAGCGTGCTGAAGGTCTACCGCTTCGATACGCCGGGCCTGCCGCTGCCCGGGGAGGACATCGACCTGCACGTCTTCCTGGGCGGGAAGGAGGAGGCGGACCTGGAAGGCAGCGCGCTGGTCGGCGACACGATCTACTGGATCGGCTCCCATGGCGCGGATGGCGACGGCAACCCCGCGCCAGCCCGGCGCGTGCTGTTCGCCACGCGCCGCGGCGGCCCGGGCGAACGGCTGCTGGTGCCGCTCGGTCGACCGTGCCGGCGGCTGCTGGACGATCTGGCCGGCACGCCGGTTCAGCAGCGATACGATCTGCTGGGTGCGGCCTCGAAGGCACCGAAGGACCCGGGCGGGCTCAGTATCGAGGGCTTGGCGGATACGCCGGAGGGCCACCTGCTGATCGGCTTGCGCAATCCCGCGCCGGCCGAGGGCGCCTTGTTGCTGGTCTTGGAGAATCCGGCCGAAGTCGTGGACGGAAAGCCGGCGCGTTTCGGTCCGCACCTGTCCGTGGACCTGGGCGGGCAGGGCATCCGCAGCATCGAGCGGCACGGCGACGGCTACTTCATCGTGGCCGGGCCGCCTGGCAAGGGCAAGGAATTCGCTGTGTACCGGTGGTCGGGGCTGCCGGAGGAGCGCCCACGCAAGCTGGACGTGCCGCAGCTGTCCGGCCTGAATCCCGAGGCGCTGTTTTTCGATCCGGACGGTTTGCTGCACATCCTGTCCGACGATGGCAAGGACCAGCCGGGTGGCGTCAAGTGCAAGCATTTGCCGGCCGACCAGCGGCAATTCCGGCGCATCGCGCTGGCGTTGGGGTAAGCCACCAGGGTCTGTCCCCGAAGGGGACTGACCCTGCAGTGCTGTTTGCTTGCCGCTGACTGTCGAGGCAAACTTCGGGGGCAGTCCCTTGCAGGGACAGACCCCACGCTCAGAAGCGATATTTCACGTTGACGTACACCTGCCGCCCCGATACGTCGAGCTTCTGCTGCTCCGCCTCGCTGTAGCGATACTGCGCCCGCTTGGTGTTGGTCAGGTTGGTGGCGTCGAGCGACACCACCAGCCCCGGCCGGATCGTGTAGTTGACGGCGGCGGCCAGCGTGGCGACGCCCTTGGCCATCGTCGGCGCCGTCGGCATCGCCACCCCGTTGATGACGCTCTGGCCCTGGCTGTTGGCGGTGGGGGCGGGCGCCGTCGTGCTGCTGACGTACTTGCCGCGATAGTTCCACACCAGCCGCGCGCTCAGGCGGTCGTTCTCGAAGTAGCCGCCCAGGTTACCGGCCCACTCCGACGCACCCACCATCGGCCGGCCGTCGTCCACGCGGGTCTTGGCGCGGCTGACGTTGGAGGTGATGCCGAAGCTGCCCCACAGCGGCCGCTCGAAGGCGATCTCGATGCCGTTGATGCGCGCGCCCTGCTGCGACGAGGTGTTGACGAAGAAGGTCTTGACCGTATTGTCGCGCGGGTCCACCAGCTGCACCGTTTCGCCCTGCGTCACGGTGCCGGTCTTGACGTAGCCGTCGATCGACGAGTGGAACAGGTCGAGCGCCAGCACGGAGCGGGGCGCGAAATACCAGGACCAGGACAGGTCGACGTTGTCGGACGTCAGTGGCTTGAGGCCCGGATTCGGCCCCGTCACCGTGCAGCCGCTGGCGCTGCAGCCCGGCGTGCCGTAGCCCGAGCCCAGCACGTTGTAGTTCTGCCGGCCGATGGTGCGGCTGGCGCCGAAGCGGGCCACCACGCCCGGCGCGAACTCGTAGCGCAGGTTCACGCTGGGCAGCGGATTGTCGAACGTGCGGTCGCTGGGCGTTTTGAAGTAGACCAGCCCCGCCTTCGGGTCGAACGGCACCCCCTCGTAATAGGTGCTGCCGTCGCCTGCCGTCGTGATCGCGCCAGGGTAGGCGGGGCAGGGCACGGCCGGCTGGCCCGGCTCGGTCTTCAGGCAGGCGCCAGCCGGCACGGGCGTGACGATGTCGGCGTTGACGCGCGTGCGCACGAAGCGCAGCCCGGCGTTGCCGCTCCACTGGCCGTGTTCGAAGCTCTGCATGACGTAGAACGCGGTCTGCCGCTCGCGCATGTCGATTTCGTTGACGACACGGCGCTCGAATGCCGGCGTGGTGGGACGGATCGATGCGTTGATATAGTCCTTCAGCGCCTGCGGCGTGAAGTAGAAGCCCGTGTTGTCGAAGTCGCCGTCCAGGTCCTGGCCGAAGTCGGACGGGTAAGTCACGTAGCCGGCCGGCGCGGTGCCCAGCGCGGGCTGGCGGAACGCGGGCGACGTGCGTTGGTTGCGGCGGCGGTGGTCGGCGTAGCGCAGGCCCGTCTCGAACGTGGTCAGCATGCGCCAGCCCAGCCGGTATTCGGCATCGAGCTGCAGGCTGCTTTCGCGGTCCACCGTGCGGGTGGACGACACGGTACGGCCCACCATCGTGTAGCCGCTGCCGTCCGGATTCAGGCTGGGCCGATTCGCGCCCGCGCCGAAGTACTGCACGAACGGCGCATCGTCGACGTCGCCCAGGCGGTAGGCCACGCCGGTACCGTAGCGCGCCCACGTGGTGCCCTGGTCGCGCGCCGTCTTGCCGACGCCGCGCGTGGTCGAGGCCAGCGCCTTCAGGCGCAGGTCGTCGTTGACGCGCCAGCTGGCATCGACGTCCAGGAACGCGCTTTCGGCGGTGGCGCCGTCGCGGTAGAACGCTTCCGAGTTGCCGATGTATTGCGGCGGCGTGCCGTCCGGGTAGACGATCTCCGCGCTTTGCAGCACCCGCAGCGGGTGGCCGTACAGCGTGGTCTCGTCGACGATGACGGGATTCTTGATGCTCGCGAACACCTGGCGTCCGTTGACGCTGGTATTGGTCGCCAGGCCCCCCAGCGGGTCCGCCTTCCCCAGCAGCATGCTGTACATGGCGCCGGAGGTCAGCCGGCCGTGGTTATTGGCTTTCATCTTCGAGTAGAAGCCGGTCGTCGTCACGTCGAGCCGCTCGTCCGGCCGGTACTGCAACGAGAACATGCCGCCCTTGCGGTCGCGCACCCCTTCGACGAACTCGGAGCTCATCGATCCGGGCATGCGTACCCCGTTCAGGTCCGCGGCCGTCAGGCCGGTGCCGGCCAGCGACGCATCCGTGATGCCCTTCATGGCGGACGTGTTGATCACGTCCCAGCCGCTCGAGGCGCCATACGCCAGCCGCGACACGGAATCGCGCCGGATGTGACGCTTCTCGGCGAAGCCCTGCACGATGAGGCCCAGGGTGCCGGCGTCGTTCTTCCAGTTGATGCTGGCGTTGGCGTCCGGCGCGCTCTTGCCGGGCAGGTCGGCGTAGCTGACACCCGCGCTGACGAGGCCGGAAAGCCTTTCCTTCTGCGCCAGCGGCTTCCGGGTCGTCACGTTGATGGTGCCGGCCAGGCCGCCGTCGACGATGTTCGCCTGCGCCGTCTTGTAGACGATGGCCTGGTTCAGCACGGAAGAGGGCATCAGCGACAGGCTGGTGCTGCGGCTCGACGAGTTCTGGTCGACGATGTACCAGTCGGCCGTGCTGACGGCGTGGCCGTTGAAGATGATCAGGCTCATGTCCGGATTGGTGCCGCGCATCGACACCTTTTCCGCCTCGTCGTAATCGGTGCGCACGGCCACGCCGGGCAGGCGCTGCAGGGAATCGGCCAGGTTCTTGTCGGGCATCTTGCCCACGTCCTCCGCCGTGACCACTTCCACGTTGGCCGTGGCGTTGCGCTTCACGTTCAGCGAGCGGGCCAGCGAGGCGCGGATGCCCGTCACCTCCACCTTCTGCATGGGCTCCGCCGGCGGTGCCTGCTGCGCGCGGGCGGCGCCCGCCGCTGCCACCATGGCCATTGCCACCGCCGCCGCCAGCGGCCTGCGTTTCATCGTCGTCATGTGCTCTCCCTTGCTTTGTCCGGCCGGTCCAGGCTCTCTGTGCAGTATTGAGGAAGACGTATGAAAAACACAAAGAATATGAAGCGTGCGGCCATCGCCCGGCGCGATGACCGGCGCGGCGTTGCGCGCACGCGTCATCCGCGCTATCGTGAGCGCTTTTTGCGGGGAGCGGCGATGGGTGGCAAGGGAACGTGGGTGGGGGCAGGGGCGCTGATGGCGGCACTGCTGGCCGGTTGCGGCAACCGCGATGGTCACGCGCCGGGCACGCCGTTGCCGCAGCCGGTGTACCGCATGACGCCGCAACAGGTGGACGGTTACCTGGCCCGGTTGCAGGCCACGGAGCCGGACCTGCGCAAGCGCATCGCCGCCATTGGCCGCCGCACGATCGGCCAGCCGTACCGCCTCAACCTGCTGGGCGAGTTCCCCTACCAGGTGCACGACGAGCTGCCGATGTTCAGCCTGCAGTACAGCGACTGCGTGGTATTCGCGGAACAGACCTACGCGATGGCGCTGTCCGCCTCATGGGAGGAATTCTTCTGGATGCTGCAACGGATCCGCTACCGCGATGGCGTGATCGGCGTGGCCACCCGCAACCACTATACGGAGCAGGACTGGAACGTCAACAACCGCTGGCTGGTCACGGATGTCAGCGCCGACCTGGGCGGCCAGGATGCCGCCAGCTACGAGCTCACAGTGGACCGCGCGACCTTCCTGCGCACCCGCCACCGCACCGAAGCGGCGCTGCCGGTCACGCGCAGCCGCGAGACCTACGTGCCGACGACTGTCGCGCTGCGCGTGCTGGGGCGGTTGACGGATGGCGACTTCGTCAACGTGGTCTCGACTCGCGACGGCAAGTACTGGGTGTCGCACGTCGGGCTGGTCGTGACGAGGCCGGACGGCAGCCGTCATTTCCTCAACTCCGCCGAACCGCAGGTGCGCGAGGAAACCTTCGACACCTTCATCGCCCGCGCGGCCCGGCGCGCCGACGAGCAGGCACGCACGGGCAAGCCGGTGACGCGGCTGGCGGGCTTCAAGTTCCTGCGGCTGAACGACGCGATCGTCGTCCCGCCGGCCCTGCCGCAGCCGCGTCCGTTGCGCGCACCTCACTGACCCGGCTGCCGCACTTCGATCCAGCAGGCGAAGATCGGGTGGCCGCCGATGATCATCGGCGGGCCGGCGCGGTGGGCATGGAAACCGGCACGGCGCAGCAGCCGCTCGATGCCGATCGGCGACACCGTGATCAGCCGCTTGGCGCCCTGTTCGGCGGCGAACGCGATCGAATCCTGCAGCAGGCGCACGGCCACCTCGGACGAGAACTGCGACAGCGCCGACGTCGTGCGGCTGTTGAAATCCACCGCCGCGAAGCGCGACAGCTCCCACACCTCGGGGCTGCACGGCACTGGCGCGCCGTTCATCAGTTCCGGGAACACCTCGCCCAGCAGGTAAGGCTGGCTGGTCGGCAATAAACGGGCGCAGCCGTTCACATTGCCGTCGTCGTCCTGCGACACCACGTACAGCGTGTCCGGCCGGTCGAACTGGTCGAGTTCCTCGCCGTTGCGCGTGGTGAGCTCCCAGCCCAGCGTTTCAATGAAAACCTTGTGACGGTAACGCCCGACTCGTTCGAACAACTCCTTGCTGAGAGTGCTGCTGCTGCCCGCGATATTGTTCATGGCCCGCTCCAATTAAATGATGTGGTTGATCTGGAGTTGCCATTTGACTATTTTTGCGCGGCGACCAAAACTGTAACATTTGACAGTTAGGCGGAAATGTATCCTGCCGGTCAGTTTTGCTGACAGCATCGGGGCGGTACGGGGCGGGGTCGCGGCAGTGTGCCGGGCGGGCAGCGTCAGCCGTCGTAGCGGCGCTGCAGATAACGCAACGTTTCCTCCTGCCAGTTCGAACGGTCGATCAGAATTTTCAGCAAAGTGCTGCTGTCTTCGATATCATCTGCAGCACCGGGCCGCATCACGACACACAGGTTGCTGCGCGGATCGCCGACCCGGCGCAGCGCGACACCGCTGCCGTCGGTCCCGGCACGCATTTCCCAGTCCCAGCCCATGGTCAGGACGGGCTCGCCATCGCCGACCCATTCGGTATAGCCTGTGATGGCGCTGGCGACGGCGCCATCACCCGGCAGGGCGTGGTCGTCTTCGTCCAGGGCTGAGACCAGATGACGCAACGAGCGCCGCTGCATGGCGTCGAACGTCATGCGTACGTAGGGTAGGTCGGACATGTATTTCTCCTGCAAGAGCGACGCCGGGCGCGTCGTATGGGCTATTGAAACGTGGTACGACAGCGCGAGCCACTGTCAAGATTGACAGCGCTGTGTTGTAAATGTTTCTCATTTCGGAATTGCTGGGCGAATTTTTGATTTGACGGCAAATTTCCGTGCTGATATTGTCACTTGCAATAAGAGACGCTCCGCTACGGCCGTACCACGTCCGGAGCAGACGAGCGCATCCGCCGAGTTGGCGGTTGGTGGCAATACCGATGCACACCCGGTGCCGGACGCCGCTTCATAGGGAGTAAAACTGTGAATTTCACGCACTGGCAGGACCTGCAGTTGCAGGGCTTACTGACGGCGGAAACGGAGGACGATCTGTTCGCCGTGCTGGCCGCTGCCGCTCGCGACCTGGGATTCGAATACTGCGCGTACGGGCTGCGCATGCCGCTGCCCGTATCGAATCCGAAGGTGTACATGCGCAACAACTATTCGTCCCACTGGCAGGAACGCTATGCAAGGCTGAACTATGTGCGGATCGACCCGACCGTGGCGCACGGGATGAAGTCGATCCTGCCGCTGGTCTGGAACGATAGCGTGTTCGGCCAGAGCCCCGAGTTCTGGGAGGATGCGCGCGGCCATGGCCTGCGGGTGGGCTGGGCCCAGTCCTCCTACGACGCGCGCGGCGTGGGTGGCCTGCTGACCCTGGCGCGCTCGCACGACGTGCTGAGCGAAGCCGAACTGCGCGAGCATTCGTTGAAGATGTCCTGGCTCGTGCAGGTGGCCCATGAAGGCATGTCACGGCTGGTGTCGGCCACCACGCCGCCGCCTTCGGTGCTGACGTCGCGCGAGCTGGAAGTGCTGCGCTGGACGGCGGATGGCAAGACCTCGGGCGAGGTCGGCCAGATCATGCACATCTCCGAGCGCACGGTGAACTTCCACGTCAACAACGCCCTCAGCAAGCTGGGCGCCGTCAACAAGACGGCCGGCGTCGTCAAGGCGGCGATGCTGCGGCTGCTGTAGGGCCGCGCACGCGCATCCCGCGCTGCGTCTGCAGGCGCGCCAGCGCCGCCAGCGCCTGCGCGAACAGGTGGCCCGCCAGCCGGCTTTCCCGCGGTGCCATGCGTGTCACGGAAAACTCCATTGGCAAGGCTGCGCTGCAGCTGGGCGGCCGTCAGCGGTCCGCCCCCGATGACGAAATCGCAGGAACGGCAGCCATTTCTCGCGCAGGCGGATGAACGCCAGGGGCGTGCCGGTCAGCGCATTGAAACTCTTGCCGCATGCGCGGCACCGATAGCGTTGCGGGCCGTAAAAGACACCGTGGCGGTATAGGCGCTCGCCTTGGCAATGGGGGCAGCGGCGCGTCCGCTGACCGCGCGCTTCGATGATGGCAAGGCACTCCGCCAGTGAGGTACACCGGTCGAACGCCTCGCGCAGCTCGTCCACTTGCTTGCCGGTGCGTTGCACCAGCATCTGCCGCACCTGCGCTTGCATCGCCTGGATTTGCCGCGAGTCCATGGTGGCTCCCCTCGGTTGGGTTAACTGGAGGTAGGACCGTGGTTGAGTCGGAAAGTTCATCAGGACCGGGGCACAGCGCCCAAAAAAAACGGGACCCGCAGGTCCCGTTCTCATTGCATCAGTTCAGCAACGACCGCTTGCGCGCGTAGCCGAAGTAGACGACTAGTCCCAGCAGCAGCCAGGCGCCGAACGCCAGCCAGGTTTCCAGTGACAGGTAGGTCATCAGGCCGAGGCAGCAGATCACGGCCAGCGCTGGGATCACGGGCACGCCCGGGCAGCGGAACGCGCGGTGCAGGTCGGGGCGCTTCTTGCGCAGCACCACCACGGCCACGGAGACCAGGCAGAACGCTGCCAGCGTGCCCATGTTGACCAGCTTGGCCAGCGTGTCGAGCGGGATCAGCGCGGCGATCAGGCCGAAGATGATGCCCACGACCCAGGTCGCGAAGAACGGCGTGCCGTATTTCGGATGGATCGACGACAGGCGCTTCGGCAGCAGGCCGTCGCGCGACATGGCGAAGATGACGCGGGTCTGGCCGTACAGCATCACCAGGATGACGGTCGTCATGCCCAGAATCGCGCCCGCATCGACGAAGCCGGCGACCCAGTTCTCGCCGGCGAACTTCAGCGCCAGCGAGACCGGATGGTCGACGCCTTCGAACTGCTTGAACGGCACGATGCCGGTCATGATGCCGGAAACGATCACGTACAGCAGCGTGCAGACGGCCAGCGAGCCGATGATGCCGATCGGCAGGTCGCGCTCGGGCCGCTTGACTTCCTCGGCCGCCGACGTCACGGCATCGAAGCCGATGAACGCGAAGAACACCAGGGCGGCGGCGCTCAGGATGCCGGTATGGCCGTACGGCATGAACGGCTGCCAGTTGGCGGGCTGCACGTGGCGCGCGCCGACCAGGATGAACAGCAGCACGACGCCGACCTTGATCGCCACCATCACATTGTTCAGGCGGGCGGACTCGCGCACGCCCAGCGACAGCAACCAGGTCAGCACCAGCATGATCAGCAGGGCCGGCAGGTTGAAGTAGGTCTCCTTGCCCGGCACGGCGCCCGGCGCCGCTGTCAGCGCGTCCGGCAGGTGCCAGCCGACGCCGGCGATCAGCGACTGGAAGTAGCCGGACCAGCCGACCGATACGGCCGAGGTGGCCAGGCCGTATTCCAGCATCAGGTCCCAGCCGATCATCCAGGCGACCAGCTCGCCCAGGGTGGCATAACTGTAGGTGTAGATCGAGCCGGCCACCGGCACGGTGGACGCGAATTCCGCATAGCACAGGGCCGCGAAGGCACAGGCAAAGGCGGCGATAACGAACGACAGGGGCAGGGCGGGGCCGGCCGTCAGCGCGCCGGTTCCCGTCAGCACGAAAATACCGGTGCCGACAATGGCACCGATGCCCATCAACACGAGATCGAAGGGACCCAGCACTTTTTTCAAACCGCCAGGGTGACGACCGGCCGCGACCATGGCGTCAAGATTCTTAGTTCTGAAAATACTCACTGCTTCTCCATTTTGATATCTGAGTTGTCTCGGCGTGCCGTGCGTTGCCGGGTGGGCCCGCAGCGGTTCTACGTGCGACGGCGGGCCCTGGATCGAGGCAGCGCGTCGCCGCCGCATACTAGCACAGCCGCAAGCATGAAACTGTATTAACTGATTGCTTTATAGGAAATTGTTGCGCGAATGATATCGCGCTGGAGGGAGCAGGCGGAGCGGCCGGCGCGGAGGGCGCGCCGGCGGGCAAGCGGGGTCAGTGCAGCAAGCGGCCGCGCTGGTCCACGTAGCGGCTCGGCTGTTCGGCACCGGCCATGCGGTCCAGCCGGGCTTGCACCAGGCGGTGCCAGGCGCCAGCCCACTTCGACGCCACGACGCTTTCCTCGGTCGAGCTGGCGTAAAGCGTGCGTTCCACGGCGCGTTGTTGACGTTGCAGGGCGTACGAGACTTTGATGAAGTTGTTCATGTGCTGATCGTGGCGGTGACCCGGCGAAATTGCCTCTGAGACGTATTTTCCCTCGTTCGACGAGCGCTGAATGTGCGCCAGTTCACGTAGGACTGAGATTACAGCGTCGATTGCTTCTGTACTACACGCGCAGGCCCACTCGTCCGACTCCCAAATCGAGGGCTCAGCAATAAAGTGGAGGAAATGACAACGTTACAGGTGCTCCATATGTACAAGACCATGCAAACCGAATCCGCCGCGCTGCGCGCGCCCATCCAGTCCCTGAACCTGCCCGCGAAACGCGGCCAGGGCGTGCCTCAAGGCATCAGCCTGACGGGTGTCCAGCAAAACGAGCTGCTGCGCGCGCTGCCGCAGCACGAGCTGGAACGCCTGTTGCCGGAACTGGAACTGGTGGCCCTGCCAACCGGCAAGCACCTGTACGACTTCGGCGAGAAGATCGACTACAGCTATTTCCCCACCACGGCCATCGTCTCGCTGCAATACGTCAACGAGGACGGCATCACGACGGAGATCGCCGTGGTCGGCCGCGAGGGCGTGGCGGGCGTCACCATGTACAAGGGCGAACGCGCCAGCAACACGGCGGTCGTGCAGGCGGCCGGTTACGGCTACCGCATGCGCACCGATACGCTGCGCGAGCTGTTCGGCGAGGGCGGCACGCTGGCGCACCAGCTGATGCGCTACACCAGCTGCCTGTTCGCCCAGCTGGCGCAGAATGTCGTCAGCAGCCGTCACAGCAGCATCGAGCAGAAGCTGTGCCGCTGGCTGCTGGAACGGCTGGACCGCTCGCCATCGAGCGAACTGAAGGTAACGCAGGAACTGATCGCCAACCTGCTGGGCGTGCGCCGCGAAAGCATCACGGCGGCAGCCGGCAAGCTGCAGGCCGAGGGCCTGATCCAGTGCCGCCGCGGCATGGTCGTGGTGCTGGACCGCGCGGGCCTGGAACGCTGCGCCGGCGCGTGCTACTTTGCCGCCCGCGGCACGCTGGCGCAGGCCGCTACCCACTGAACCATCGGTAAGCCGTGGTGCCGGCTCGCGCCGCCGGTTCCTGCCGTGCCCCGAGGGGGCATGGCGCTCAATGTGTGCTTTGCCGGCGCGGTACCGCGCCGTCCGGCGCCTGCGACAGGACGCGCAGGATCGTCTCCGGCGGCAAGCCGTGCCCGGCCAGGTAGGCCCAGGCCAATGCCGCGCCGCATTCCCGGTCGAAGCGGATCGCTTCGTCCACCGCCGCGGCCATCGCCGCGTCGCGCCGCCGTTCGCGGCTGGTGTCGCTTACCTGAAACATGGTTGCCCCCGGGCGTTGAGGAATGACGGAGTGCGGCCGCACCCGCGCTGAAGTACAGCATCCACCCTTGCAGCGCGCAAGTCAAGCCGCCTGATGCGCGCGGCCCCTAGGCCGGCGCCACGGCATAGCGCCGTTCGAACTCGTCCAGCGGCAGTGCCGGCGCGAACAGGAAGCCCTGGAAGGCGTCACAGCGCTGTTCGCGCAGGAAGCCGAACTGCTGCTCGTTTTCCACACCTTCCGCGATCACTTTCAACCCCAAGGTCTTGCCCAGGGCGACGATCAGCTCGGCGATGGCGCCCGCGTTGGAGCCCGTGCGCGCATCGTTGACGAACGAGCGGTCCACCTTCAGCGCGCAGAACGGGAAACGCTTCAGGTAGCTGAGCGACGAATAGCCGGTACCGAAATCGTCCAGCGAGAACAGCACACCATGCTGGCGCAGGGCCAGCATCTTGTCGATCACGTCGTCCTCGGCCAGGATGCTTTCCGTCAGTTCCAGGCTGAGCCGGCTGGGCGGCGCGCCGGTCTGCTCCAGCACCGACAGCACGCGTGCGACGAAATCGGCCTGCACCAGCTGCTGCACACTGACGTTGACGGCCAGCGAGATATCGCACAGCACGGGCAGCCGGGCCCAGCGCGCCAGGCAGGCGCAGGCGTCATACAGCGCCTGCTGGCCGATGGCGACGATCAGCCCGGTGCTTTCGGCCAGGTCGATGAACTCGGCCGGACCGACCAGGCCACGCTGGGGATGCTGCCAGCGCAGCAGCATCTCGCCACCCACCAGCTTGCCGTCCGCGCTGAACTGCGGCTGGCAATGCAGCGGGAAGTGGCCCGCGTGCAGGCCCTGGCGCAGGTCGTTTTCCATCAGGCTGCGCGCGTCGATCGCGGCCTGCATGGCCGGGTCGAAGAAGCGCAGCGTGTTGCGACCGGCCGCCTTGGCGTGGTACATGGCGATGTCGGCCTGCTTCAGTACCTCGTCCATCGCGGTAGCCACGTTGCCGAACAGCGAGATGCCGATGCTGGGCGTGATCGTCACGGCCCGTACCGCCAGGCGGTGCGGCCGCTGCAGTACCGCCAGCATCTTGTGCGCCACCTTCTCCGCCTCCACGGCCGCCTCCTCGTCGGTGGCCCCCAAGTTTTCCAGCGCCACCACGAACTCGTCGCCGCCCAGGCGGGCCAGCTGGTCGCTGTCGCGTACGGCATGACGCAGCCGTTCGGCGACCTGCTGCAGCAACAGGTCGCCGGCATCGTGGCCCAGCGTGTCGTTGAGCTGCTTGAAATTGTCCAGGTCGATGAAGAGCAGGGCGCCGATGCGTGCCAGCCTGCTGCTGCGGCTGGCGATCTTGCCCAGCTGTTCCAGCAGATGGCGCCGGTTCGGCAGGCCCGTCAGGTGATCGAAGTAGGCCAGGTGGTAGATGCGCCGCTCGCTTTCCTTGCGTTCGGTCAGGTCGGTGTTGGTGCCGGACACCCGGACGGGCCGGCCGGCGCTGTCGTGCAGCACGAAGCCGCGCGACAGCACGGGCACATAGTGGCCGTCCCGATGGGCCAGCCGCAGTTCGATCGAAAAGCTGTCGCGCGTGCCGCCGAGCAGCTCCTGCATGAAGGCGTTCAGCGCCATGCGATCGTCCGGATGCAGGAAGCGGCGCCAGGTCTGCTGGTCGGCCGACACCTCGCCCGCCTGGTAGCCCAGCATCTCCCACCAGCGGTCGGAGTAATAGGCCTCGCCGCTGCGCAGGTCGAAGTCCCAGACGGCATCGCGCGAACCGCGCAGCACCAGGCGCAGGCGCTCCTCGGACTTGCGCAACTGCTGTTCGGCGTCCTTCAGATTGGTGCAGTCGGTAAAGCAGACTACGACCTCGACCAACGCGCCGGCGTCGTCCTGCACCGGGTAGGCGTTGCAGATCATCCACGACACGCCGCCAGCCCCGCGGCGCAGGCCGGCAATGAAGCCCGCCACCGCGATCCCGGTGCGCAGCACCTGGTGCACCGGGTACATCTCGGCCGGCATCGGCTTGCCGTCGGCCTGCAGCAGCGCCCATTCGGATTCGCTGGCCTCGACGCCGCGCAGCTTGTCGAGCGTGCGCCCCAGCAGGCGCTCGGCGGCGCGGTTGGCCGTCAGGATCACGCCATCTGCGCCGTGCACGACGACGCCGGCCGGCAGGTGGTTCAGCAGTTCCTGGAAGCGGGCGCTGGCGCTGGCTGGCTGGCCCAGCACGCCCACGTAGCCGCTGGGCGCGCCTTGCGGCGACTGGATCGGCACGAGCGCCAGGCCCGGCGTGTCCGTCCCGGCCAGGACATCGGCCAGGCCGACCGGGGCGGGGCGGTCGGTGGCCGCCTCCGGCTGCAGCGCCGCGGCCAGCACGCCGCCATCGCCACCAAGCTGCTCTTGCAGGCCGGCGCTCAGGCCCAGCAGGCGATGCTGCGCATCCAGCACGAACACCCCGGCCGGCGGTTCGGCCCGTGCCAGTGCCGGCGTGCCGAGATTGTCGTCATTTTTCATGATCGTCCCCTTGCATCCGATGCTAGCGCGTTTCGCCGCGTGCGGGCGCGCCGCGTGTCTGGATTGCGAAAAAGCCACATTTTTATTTCCCGATTGCATTTAAAGAATTTTTGGTGCACTATGCCAACCAGTCCACCGCCCTCAAACCCTCGTCGCGTGGATTCGAGTTCCCCACCTCACCTCCGCGGGGACGCCGCTCCTGGCGCATCTCACACTTGCCGGTACCGCTTTTTGCACGACGCGCCGCAACGGCCCCTCCTGCTGGCATCCGGTCTAACGTCCCGGCATTGCGCCGGGGCCCGTGAACTGCTACTTACTGGAGAATGACATGACGACCCAAATGACGACCGCCCCGACGATGGCTTCCCTGCCGGCTGCCCACGTTTCCGCCCAGGCCAGCAATGGCGAAGCGCTGCTGAACTACGATCCGAACCGCCTGCTGGACCACCTGATCGACGTGCTGGACCTGAAGAACGACGCCGCCCTGGCGCGCACCCTCGAGGTGGCGCCGCCCGTGATCAGCAAGATCCGCCACTTCCGCCTGGCCATCGGCCCGTCGCTGCTGATCCGCATGCACGAGGTCAGCGACATCACGATCGCCCAGCTGCGCGTGCTGATGGGCGACCGCCGCGGCAAGTTCCGCGTGGCGTTCTCGCAGAACGACGTGCCGGGCTCGCTGCAGCACGCCGCCTGAACGTGCCCCTTGCCGCGGCGGCCATGCCGGCCGCCGCGGTTGCAGTAATGTCTGCTGCTTCGATGCAACACCGCACGGAGCGGCTACGCCCTTGCAAGCGATGTTCGGGTACACTCGCGGCAAGGCACGCGCACCGCTGCGCGCGCCAGCCGTATCCCGAACCCCAGCCCCCGGTTCCTGTGTAGTTCCCCGTCATACAGGAAAGATCCCATGCCAGCCGGTCGTGCCGCTTCGCCAACCCGTCCGTTTCCATCGTTCGCCCGTTGCCCGGGCCGTGCATCATGAGCTTTTCCCCGATCCTGCCGCGCCAGCGCCTGGGCACCTCGCTGGCCCTATGGGCCTCCGTCAGCGCGCTGCTGCTGACCGTCGTCCTGGTCGTCCTGCTGGGCCACTTGTCCACCGAAGAACTGAAGCGCATGATCGGCGCGGGCCTGGCCGAGCGCGCCCGCCACGGCGCCGAGCAGCTGGACGCGACGATGCACGAGCGCTACCGCGAGGTGCGCATGCTGGCCGGACGCCATGAACTGAGCGCGGCCGGCGTGCCGGTGCAGGTACGGCGCGATACGATCGAGCAGCTGCAGGGCAGCTATCCGATGTACGCATGGATCGGCCTGGTCAGCCTGGACGGCATCGTGCGCGCCTCGACCGGCGAGTTGCTGGAGGGCGTGGACGTGTCGAAGCGGCCCTGGTTTTCCGGCGCCCTGAAGGGCAAGTACGTGCATGACGTGCACGAGGCCAAGCTGCTGGCCAAGCTGCTGCCGGCCCAGGCCGGCGGTCCCGCGCGCTTCGTCGATATCGCGTTCCCCGTGCCTGGCGAGAACGGCAAGCCAGCCTACGTGCTGGGTGCGCACCTGCACTGGCGCTGGGCCGAGCAGATCCGCAGCCGCATCGACATGGCCGCCAGCGGCGGCGAGCAGACCCTGATCGTCGACCGCGACGGCAAGGTGCTGTCCGGACCGGAAGGGCTGGCCGGCAGCGTGGTCCAATCGCTCAGCCTGGCGGCCGCGCGCGGCGGCGTACCGAAGAGCGCCGAGGAGCGCTGGCCGGACGGCCGCACCTACCTGGTCGGTGCCGCCGCCACCAGCGGCTATGGCGATTACGCCGGGCTGGGCTGGGTCGTGCTGACGCGCCAGGAGGCGCGCTTGGCCTACGCCCCCGTGCGCGAGCTGCAGCTGCGCGTGTTCGGCGTCGGCGTCGCCGTCGCGCTGGCCTTCTCGCTGCTGGGCTGGCGCGTGTCGCGCCGCATCACGCAGCCACTGCTGGACGCGGCCACGTCCGCCGCCGCCATCGAGCAGGGCGACCAGCATTCGATCGACGTGGCCCCGGGCAGCTTCTTCGAGCTGGCCGCGCTGACGGGGGCCGTCAACGCCAGCCTGCGGCGCCTGCAGGAACAACAGAAGCAGTTGACGACGATGAACGTCCAGCTGGAAGAACGCGTGGCCCAGCGCACCGGCGACCTGGCGCGCTCGCTGGACACGGTGCGGCGCAGCGAGGAACGCATCCGCACGATCCTGGAGACGGCGCAGGACGCCTTCGTCGGCATGGACAGCGATGGCCGCATCACGGACTGGAACCCACAGGCCGAGCACATCACGGGCTGGCGCCGCGACGAGGTGCTGGGCCGGCCCTTGCACGAAGTGCTGATTCCGCCCGCGCTGCGCGACGCGCACCAGCGCGGCATGCGGCGCTTCCTGGCCACGGGCGAGGCGCGCGTGCTGGGGCGCCGGCTGGAATTGATGGCGCTGCGGCGCGACGGCAGCGAATTTCCCGTCGAGATGACGATCGGCCTGGTCGACGTCGCCGGCGAGCGCTCGTTCGGCGCCTTCCTCAACGATATCTCGGTGCGCCGGCGCATCGAGCGCGAGCTGGAAAGCGAGCGCACCCTGCTGGCCGCCGTGCTGGAAGCGATCGACGTGGCCGTGGTGGCCTGCGACGAGGCCGGCAACCTGACCCTGTTCAACCGCGCCGCGCGCGAGATCTATGGCGTGCCGCGCGATGCCGCGCTGCGCACCGACTGGCTGCACCACTGCAGTGTGTACCTGCCGGACGGCAGCGCGCCGGTGCCGCCGCACGCGGTGCCGCTGGCCCGTGCCCTGGCCGGCGAAACCATCAGCGGCCAGGAGATCGTCATCGCGCCGCCGGGCCGGGCGGTGCGCCACCTGCTGTGCTCCGGCCACGCGCTGGTCAGTGCCGAAGGCACGCGCCTGGGCGCGGTGGTGGCCAGCAGCGACATCACGGCGCGCCGCGAGGCCGAGCGCCGCCTGGCCGACAGCGAACGCTTCCTGCGCACGATGGCGGACAACAATCCCGCCCTGATCGGCTACGTCGACAGGGAGACCATCTACCGCTTCGCCAACCGCAGCTACGGCGCCACGCTGGGCGTCACGACCGACGAGATCGTGGGCCGGCACATGCGCGACGTGCTGGGCGAAGCCGCCTACGCCGTGCTCGAGCCCTACGTGGCGCAGGCGCTGGCCGGCCAGCCGGTGCACTTCGAGACCGACTTCCAGCACCCGGGCTGGCCACGCTACTTCATGGGCGACTACATCCCCAATATCGACGCCGACGGCACCGTGCTGGGCTTCCACACGATGGTGACCGACATCACGGATCGTAAAATGGCGGAACTGAGCCAGGCCCGCAACGAGCGGCTGGCGCAGGCGGCCAGCCGCGCCAAGAGCGAGTTCGTGGCCAACGTCAGCCATGAAATCCGTACCCCGATGAATGCGGTACTGGGCCTGACCCACCTGCTCGACGGCACGGACCTGACGCCGCCGCAGCGCGAATACGTGGGCATGATCCAGTCCTGCGGCAAGACGCTGGTCGGCATCATCAACGACGTGCTCGACTTCTCCAAGATCGAGGCTGGCCGCATCGACATCGCGGCGCTGCCGTTCCAGCTGGCACAGCTGGTGGAGGCCGTCGCCACCGCGATGCGTGCCAGCGACAAGGCGTTGAACCTCGTCGTGGACGTGGCGCCGGACCTCCCGGCCGCCTACATCGGCGATGCCACCCGGCTGCAGCAGGTGGTGCTGAACCTGGTCGGCAACGCGCTCAAATTCACCGCCGAGGGCGAAGTGGTGGTGACGTTCGCCCGCATCGCCCAGCACGGCAGCACCACCACCCTGCGCATCGACGTGCGCGACAGCGGCATCGGCATCAGCGAGGAGCAGATGGCGCGGCTGTTCCGGCCGTTCGAGCAGGCCGATGCCGGCATTTCGCGGCGCTACGGCGGCACTGGCCTGGGCCTGGCGATCGCCCGCCAGCTGGTCGAGCTGATGGGCGGGCGCATCACCGTCGCCAGCGCGCCGGAGCAGGGCAGCACCTTCACGGTGACCTTGCCGCTGACCAGCACGGCCGGCGCCGCGACGGCCGAGGCGCCCCCGGCGGGACGCCTGCTGGTGCTGGACGCCAGCGCCGCCGGCCGCGCCGGCAGCGTCCACGCGGCGCAGCAGCTGGGCTGGAACGTGGTGGCGGCGGCCGATATGGCGGCGGCCTCGGCACAGCTGCGCGAGGCCAGCGTGGACGCCATCCTGGCGGGCGCGGCCCAGGCCGGCGTGCAGCAGTTGTTGGACGAGCATGCGGCGCGCTGGCCCGGCCACGCCGTCGCGCTGCTGCAATTGACCGGTGGCGCGGACCGCGCGGTGCCGGCGTTGCCGCAAGCGGTCGCGCTGGCCCGGCCCCTCACCGCGGCCAGCCTGCGTGGCGCCCTGGCGGCGCCCAGCCGGCCGACGCTGCCGGCCCCGCGCGCCAGCGTGGCGGCCAGCGCCAGCGGCCTGGACGGCGCGCGCATCCTGCTGGTCGAGGATAACGCGCTCAACCAGCTGGTGGCGAAAGGTATACTGGAACCCGCCGGCGCCATTGTGACGGCCGTGTGGAACGGCCAGGAGGCCGTCGACGCGATGAGCGCCGACCCGGCGCGCTTCGACCTGGTGCTGATGGACGTGCAGATGCCGGTGATGGACGGTTATACGGCCACCCGGCAGCTGCGCACCCGGCTGGGGGTACGCCAGCCGATCCTGGCGATGAGCGCCGGCGTCACGGCGGCCGAGCGCGAGCAGTGCCTGGCGGCCGGCATGAACGATTTCATCGCCAAGCCGGTCGATGTGGAGCAGATGATGGAAAGCTTGCGGCAGCACCTGGGCCGTGCGCCGGCGCCACCGGTGGCCCCGATGGCGGCGCCCGCGGCCACGTTCAACGTGGACCGGCTGGCGGCGCTGAGCGCGGCCGACGCCGGCCAGCGCCAGGCCCTGGTCGGATTGGTCGAGCGCATGGCGCGCGAGGCCCCGGCCGAGCTGGGCCGGGCCCGCGCAGTCTGGCAGGAAGGCGACGCCAAGACGGCCGCCTCGGTGCTGCACGCGCTGCGCGGCTCGGTCGGCAGCCTGGGGGCACGCGACTTCGCCCAGGTCTCGCTGCGGCTGGAAGGCGCGCTGCGCGACGGCCGCGAGGCGGTGGCGACGGTCCTGTTCGAGGACGTGGCGCGCGAACTGAACGCCACCACCGCGGCGGCGCGCGCCTGGCTGGCGACGCAGGCCCCGGCCGCGCCGGCGCCGCAAGGAGAGCATGACGCGGACGGCATGCCGGCCGGCTGGGCGCACTGGTTGGCCCTGCTGGCCCAGCGCGACCTGGACGCCGTGACCGAGTACGAGACGTTGCGCGGCTGGCTGGCGGGGCAGCTGGCGCCGGAGCAAGGCGCGGCGCTGGCCGCCGCGATGGCCGCGCTGGATTTCGATGCGGTGCTGGCGGCGCTGCCGTCGGCGCTGCGTCAAGCCGGAGATAACGACATGAAAGAGGAGGACCAATGAGCGCTGCGCCCCAAGCTGACAGCACGATCCTGATCATCGACGACAACGCGGACACGATCCGGCTGTTGTCCGCCATGGTGCGCGGCCAGGCGCGGGTGCTGTTCGCCACCAGCGGCGCGGCCGGGATCGACATCGCGCGGCTGCAACGGCCCCAGTTGATCCTGCTGGACGTCGAGATGGCGGGCATGGATGGTTTTGCCGTGTGCGACGTGATCCGCAGCGATCCGGCCTTGCGCAGCAGCGCCATCATCTTCGTCACGGCCCAGTCCACCCCGGAAGCGGAAATCGCCTGCCTGGACGCCGGCGCCGTCGATTTCATCCCCAAGCCGCTCAACGCCGCCGTGGTGCAGGCACGCGTGCGCACCCACCTGCGCCTGCAGGCCGCGCTGGCCACGCTGGACGGCCTGGCGCACCAGGACGGCATGACGGGCCTGTTCAACCGGCGCCATTTCGACAACCAGCTGGCGACCGAGTTCGCCCGCCACCGCCGCCACCGCATGCCGCTGGGCCTGGCGCTGGTGGACGTCGACCACTTCAAGCTGTACAACGACCGCTACGGCCACCAGCAGGGCGACGTTTGCCTGCAGCAGGTCGCCGGCGCGATCCGCGAGGGCGCGCGCCGCCCCGGCGAACTGGCCGCGCGCTACGGCGGCGAGGAATTCGTCGTGCTGCTGCCGAACACCGATCACGATGGCCTGCTGACCTACGGCGACTGGCTGTGCCGGCGCATCGCGGCGCTGAACATCGCGCACCCGACGGCACCGACGGCGCCGTTCGTCACGGCCAGCGTCGGTTTGTGCTCGGTGCTGCCGGAAGAGGGCGACACGGCCGAGGCGCTGCTGCACACGGCCGACATGGCGCTGTACGAGGCCAAGCGCGCCGGGCGCAATCGCAGCGTGGTGGTGCGGCCCGGGGCGGCGGCGGGACGTGCCGCCGATCCCGCCGACGTGTGAGGGGCTGGGGGCGGTCCCCGCAGGGGACTGACCCCGGTTTTAATCGTTTGGCATCCGGTAGCGATAAAAACCAGGGTCAGTCCCCGTTGGGGACAGACCCTAGTACTTCGACCGTCCCGGGCGCCTTGCGCTTGCTCCAATACCCCAGGCACAACACGCCCAGCCAAACGGGAATCAGCCACACCGACAGCCGCAGCTCGGGCGTCGCATACATCACCCCCAGCACGCCGGCCAGGAAGGCCAGGCACAGCCAGTTCGACAGCGGATACCACGGGCTCGGGAACCCGGTGGCCAGCCCCGCTTGGCGCTTGTGGGCGCGGAAGCGCAGGTGGATCCAGCTGATCATGCCCCAGTTGATGATCAGGGCCGACACCACCAGCCCCATCAGCAGCTCGAACGCCTTGCCCGGCATGAAGTAGTTGACGCTGACGCAGATGCCCGTCGCCAGCGCCGACACGCCCAGCGCCGCCAGTGGCACGCCGCGCCGGTTCACCTTCAGCAGCGTGCGCGGGGCGTTGCCCTGCAACGCCAGGCCGTACAACATGCGGCTGTTGCAGTAGACGCAGCTGTTGTAGACCGACAGCGCCGCCGTCAGCACGACGATGTTGAGCATCGTCGCCACCCAGTCGCTGTCCAGCGCGTGGAAGATCAGCACGAACGGGCTGCCGCCGGTGACGACCTTCTGCCACGGGTACAGCGACAGCAGCACGCCCAGTGCGCCGATGTAGAAGATCAGGATGCGGTAGATGGCCTGGTTGGTGGCCTTCGGGATCGTGCGGGCCGGGTCGTCCGCCTCGGCCGCCGTGATGCCGACCAGTTCCAGGCCGCCGAACGAGAACATGATGACGGCGATCGCCATCACCAGGCCCATCACGCCGTTCGGGAAGAAGCCGCCGTGGCGCCACAGGTTGGCGACCGAGGCCTCCGGTCCCGCGTTGCCGGAGGCCAGCAGCCAGGCGCCGAAGCCGATCATGCCGACGATGGCGACCACCTTGATGATGGCGAACCAGAACTCCATCTCGCCGAAGGCCTTGACGTTGGCCAGGCTGATGCCGTTGATGATGACGAAGAAGGCCAGTGCCGACACCCAGGTGGGAATGTCCGGCCACCAGTACTGCACGTAGATGCCCACGGCCGAGAGCTCGGCCATGCTGACCAGCACGTACAGCACCCAGTAGTTCCAGCCCGACAGGAAACCGGCCAGCGGGCCGCAGTACTTGTCGGCGAAGTGGCTGAACGAACCGGCCACCGGCTCGTCCACCACCATCTCGCCCAGCTGGCGCATGATCAGGAAGGCGATGATGCCGGCGATCGCATAGCCCAGCAGCACGGACGGGCCGGCCATGCGGATGGTCTGCGCGATGCCCAGGAACAGGCCCGTGCCGATGGCGCCGCCCAGTGCGATCAGCTGGATGTGGCGGCTCTTCAGGCCCCGTTTGAGCTCGTGTTGTGATGTTGCTGCCATGGATCTCCGCCGCTTGGTGATTGAAGAAGTTGCATGATTCTAATGCATGGCGGGGCCATGGCGGCAAGGCCGCTCAGTGTGCCAGCGTGTTGGCGGTGTCGAGCGGCGGCGGCGGCACCACGCGGTAGCCGTCGCGGCCCGCTGCCTTGGCCGCGTACAAGGCCTCGTCGGCCTGGCGCAGCAGCGCGTCGCGGCCGATGCCGGGGGCGGCCACGGCCAGGCCGACACTGGTGGTGACGGCCAGGTCGATGCTGTCGGCCAGGAAGGCGGGGCGCATCGCCTCGACGATCTTGCGCCCCAGGGCCGCCAGTTCCTCGCTGGCGCCAAGGTGTTCGAACAGCACGACGAATTCGTCGCCGGCCTGGCGCGCGACCGTGTCCGTCACGCGCACCGTGGCGCGCAGGCGGCGGGCGAATTCGACCAGCACCAGGTCGCCCGTGGCGTGGCCGTGGGTGTCGTTGATCTGCTTGAAGCGGTCGATGTCGAGATAGGCCACCGCGACGCGGCTGCCGCTGCGGTTGGCGCGCAGCAGCGCCTTGTCCAGCTCCGCTTCGAACACGCGCCGGTTGTGCAGCCCCGTCAGCGAATCGGTGCGGGCCAGTCGTGCCATCTCCTCGTCGGCCCGGGCGCGCAGCCGGGTCAGCGAGTGGAACGCGCGGCTCAGCGCGCCCACCTCGTCGCGGCGCGACAGGTCGAGCACGTCGATGTCGGCCTCGCCGCGCTCGACCCGCGCGATCTGCGTGCGCAGGGTTTCCAGTGGGCGCAGCAGGCGATGGATGGCCAGCCAGCCCAGCAGGCCGGCCAGCAGCGCCAGCAGCGTGGTCGGGAGCATCGCGGCGCGGCGCAGCGCGATCAGCGGCGCGAACGCCTCCGCCGCCGGGTAGACGATGCCGACGATCCAGCCGGTCGATGGCACCCGCTTGTAGCCGATCAGCGCGTCCACGCCTGCCTTGGTCGGGGCCCGGCTCCAGCCTTCGAAGCCGGCCAGCGCGCGCTGTGTGGTGGGCATCACGCCGCCCGCCTCCTCGCTGACCTTGCGCAGGATGCGGCGCGTGTCCGGGTGGTGCAGGATGGTGCCGTCCGGCGCCAGCAGGAACAGGTAGCCGCTGCGGCCCGGCTTCAAGGGTTCGAGCTGGCCCAGGAAGGAAGGCTGGCCCAGGTCGATGCCGCCGGCCAGGATGACGACCAGCCGGCCGGCCGCGTCGTACACCGGTTCGGTCAGCAGCACGACGGGACGGCCGGACAGCTTGCTGCGAAAGGGCTGCGACACGATGCCTTCGTGGGCGCTGACCGTCTGCGTGAAATACGGCCGGTCGGCGCCCGAGAAGGTGCCGATCTGGCGCCGGTCCGTCAGGCTGGCGACCAGCGTGCCGCTGGCATCGAAGGCCACCACGTTGAAGAACTGCTCGCGCAGCGTGCCATGGCGCTCCAGGTAGGCCTGCACGGCACCGGGCTCGGCCAGGCTGTCCGGATGCGCCCCTTCCGCGATGGCCCGCAGCAGCGTGCGTTTGGCGTCCAGGTCGCGCTCCAGGTGCCCGGCCGCGCTCGACAGCAGGGCAAACTCGCGGTCGCCCACCAGGCCCGCCATTTCGCGCTCGGCCAGCGTCAGCGCGGCCAGGGCCAGCAGGACGCTGGATACGAAGACCAGGGCCGTGATGACGACGGTGAGCCTGGATTTCAGGTTTTTGACGGGATGGACGAAGCGCATGATGGCTTGGATGAGGGCCGCAGTGTACCACGCCACCGGCGGGTGCTGGCAAAGCCGATGCGCCCCTGGCAACTCGTTAGAACGCCTGCAACGACGGGCGCCGTTCTGTTGTATTGATGTGCGTCAAACGTAAAAATGCGTGGTTGAAAGGTTAAATCTCACCAATATTCACGAGCCCTCGTTGTACTATTGCTGTACGGATACTTCAACCTTTCCTTTCCCGCGGCGCCGCCGCCACTGACTTTTTACGGATCACTACCATGAACAATGGCCTCGGACGGCTGATGCCCGCGCTTTGCCTGTCGCTTTGCAGCGCCTCCCTTTTCGCCCCCTCGCTCGCCCACGCCGAGGACGCCGCGGCCGGTGCCACGCTGACCGGCAACGCCAGCGTCGTGTCGCAGTACGTCTCGCGTGGCGTGCGCCAGACCTGGGGCAAGCCGGCCGCGCAGGCGGGCCTGGATTACGCGCACCCGAGCGGCTGGTCGGCCGGCACCTGGGTCTCGACCATCAGCGACCGCTTCGTCGAGAAGGGCACGGTGGAATGGGACATCTATGGCGGCTACAGCGGCAGCGTGGGCGACATCGGCTACAGCGCGCTGGCGTACTACTACAAGTACCCGGGCGCCGTGATCAGCGCCACGGGCACCAAGTTCGACTACGCGGAACTGTCGGCCGGCCTGACCTACAAATCCTTCTATGGCAAGTACAACTACACGGTGACGAAGGACTTCTTCGGCATCACCAATGCGCGCGGCACGGGCTACCTGGACGTGGGCGTGAATCATGACCTGGGCGACGGCTGGACCCTGAACCTGCACGCCGGCGATGGCCGCGTGGCCGGCAACGGCAACGACATCTGGAACTGGCGCGATGCCAAGGCCGGCGTGACGAAGACCCTGGGCGGCGGCTGGAGCACGGCCGTGGCCTACACCCGCGCCTGGGGCAAGACCGACATCTACAAGAGCTACACGACCGGCGTGCCGAGCGGCGGCACGCTGCACTACAGCGACGTGAGCAAAGGCGCCCTGGTGGTGTCGCTGACGCGTACCTTCTAACGAGTCCTTTATCGCAGCACGACTTCATGACCGAGATGAGCAAACCCCGCCTGGCGCTGTCCCTGAACGCCCGCATCTGTGCCGCCGCCACGGCGCTCGTGGTGCTGAGCCTGGCCATCACGGCGGCCGTCACGGGCTTGCGCAGCAGCGCCAGCGCGGAAGACGCGGCGCTGAAGCTGGCCCATACGACCAGCCGCGAGGCCGCGCATGCGCTGGCCAGCCGCATCACCGCCAACCTGTCGACGGTGCAGGGCGTCAGCGCCGCCTTGCGCGCGACCCGCGGCACCGGCATGGCGCTGACGCGCGAGCAGCAGATCGAGGTCGCCAAGGCCGTGCTGCTGTCGTCGGACGACATCGTCGGTACCGCGATCGCCTGGGAACCGGACGCGCTGGACGGCAAGGACGCCGACTACGCCGGCAAGGGTCCCACGTGGGACGCCAGCGGCCGCCACATGCCGTACTTCACCCGCAATCCGGCCGGCGGCGTGGCCGTCACGCCGATCGAGTTCACCACGGCGCCGGGCGCGAACGACTGGTACGACGTGCCCAAGCGCACCGGCAAGGTGCTGTTTACCGACCCGTATGTGTATCCGGTCAACGGCAAGGACGTGCTGATGGCGTCGCTGGTGGCGCCCATCGTCATCGAGGGCAAGTTCGCCGGCGTGACCACGGCCGACCTGATGCTGACGCAGCTGGGCAAGATCCTGGCCGACATGACGACGATGGAAGGCAGCAGCCTGGCATTGGTCTCGAACGGCGGCATGTATGCCAGCCATCCCGATGCGGCACGCAACGGCAAGGCAGCGCAGGACCTGCCGCCCGCGGCGCTGGCCGCCGTCAAGGCCGGCAAGTCGCATGAATACGAGGACGCCGAGGGCGTCGTCCACATGCTGCAGCCGCTGCTGCTGCATCCGGACATCGCCCCGTGGGCCGTGCGCCTGTCGTTCCCGCGCAGCGTGGCCACGGCCGCCGCGCGCGAGTTGCTGATGTATACCACGCTGGTCTCGGTGCTGTGCGCGCTGGCCGCCGCCGTGGCGATGGTGTGCACGCTCAATCGCCTGACCCGGCCGCTGCGCAGCCTGGCCCGCACGATGACGCAGCTGGCCGGCGGCAATGCCGACCTGTCGGCGCGCCTGACGGTACGGGGCAACGACGAGCTGGCCGTGATCGGCCGCGGCTTCAACGACTTCGTGGCCAAGATCGAACACGTGCTGGCGCGGGTGCGCCACAGCTCGGACGCGGTGGCGGTGGCCAGCGCCGAGATCAGCCAGGGCAACCATGACCTCTCCGCCCGCACCGAGCAGCAGGCCAGCGCGCTGGAGGAAACGGCGGCGTCGATGGAGGAGCTGACCAGCACGGTCAAGCAGAACTCGGACAATGCGGTCCAGGCGCGCCAGCTGGCCGCCTCGGCCTCGGAAGTGGCGGTACGCGGCGGCGCCGTGGTGGCGCAGGTGGTCGATACGATGGCCTCGATCAATGCCTCGTCGAACAAGGTGGTGGACATCATCAGCGTGATCGACGGCATCGCCTTCCAGACCAATATCCTGGCGCTGAACGCGGCCGTGGAAGCGGCGCGCGCCGGCGAGCAGGGCCGCGGCTTCGCGGTCGTGGCGAGCGAGGTGCGCAACCTGGCGCAGCGCAGCGCGTCGGCGGCCAAGGAGATCAAGCAGCTGATCGGCGACTCGGTCACGCAGGTGGAGCAGGGCAGCCGGCTGGTGGCCGATGCCGGCGGCACGATGGACGAGGTGGTGGCCAGCGTGCAGCGCGTGGCCGCCATCATCAGCGAGATCGCCGCGGCCAGCGGCGAGCAAAGCAGCGGCATCGCCCAGATCAACCAGGCGGTGGTGCAGATGGACGGCGTGACGCAGCAGAACGCGGCGCTGGTGGAAGAGGCGGCGGCCGCGGCGGAAAGCCTGCAGCACCAGGCCGACACGCTGGTGGCGCTGGTGGGTGAGTTCCGCATCGGTGGTGTGGACGCCGAGCCGGCGGTTGCGCCGGCCGTGGCGGCGGCACCGCGCGCCAGCCTGCCGTCGCCGCGCGCGGTGGCCCCGGTCGTGCCGGCCAAGGCCAAGAGCCGCGTCACCGAAACGGTGGGCGGCGACGAGTGGGAAACCTTCTGATCATCCCCCGCTGACGGGATTCTTCTAGCAGGGAAATGTCGGCGTTTGCCGGGCCGCGCACCAGTTGCGCCGCCCGGCTTTTTTTTGGGGTCTGTCCCTTTGGGACGGACCCCGAAGTTCTTTTGATCCGCCAGCAAACTTCGGGGTCAGTCCCTGAAGGGACAGACCCCAATGCCTCCAGCGCCGCAGACCCTATGCATGCGCCGGCTTGCGCCCCAGCAGCTTGCTGGCGGCAAACGCGGCCCCGGCCACGCCCACCACCATCGCCGCCGTGCTGCCGGAGAAGCCCACCGCCGTGTCGCGGGCGATCTTGCCGGCCTGCGGCGTGACCAGCTGCATGCGGCGCTTCGTCATCTGCGCGCCCAGCTCGCTCAGGCGGTCCTGCGTCATCAGCCGCTCGGCATCGGGCAGCAGTACCGTTTCCTCGTCCGCCACGTGGTGCATCACGTCGCGCATCAGCTCATGGATCAGCTGGTCGTGGCGCGGGTCGGCGGCGTCGGTCGCGCGCAGGGCGGCGATGACGCGGCGCATCTCGTTATGCTCCGGCTCGGCTTTCAGCATGGTCGGGTCACTGCCCTCCAGCTCGCGCATCGCGGGATAGAAAATCTCCTCTTCGAGCGTGGCGTGGATCTCCAGCGCGGTGCAGATCGTTTCCGCCAGCGCCTTTTTCACCTTCGGCTTCTGGGTCGTCGTGTACTGGTGGAACGTCACCAGTGTGTGCGAGTGGTCGAAGCGGATCATGTCCGTGATCGTCGGGCTCAGCTTGTTCAGTGAAAACATCGTCTTCTCCTTGTCTTGGCAACGTCTCATGTTAGAACGCCAACGCGGCACGCGGCGTAGGAAAACGCCGCAGCGCGCTGTCGGCGCAGCCCGCGCTGTCACCGCCGAGGCCGTGTCCCACTTTGGTGCCGTGACCCCACGGTAGGACACGAGCTCGGCATTGGCGGTGCTGTGGCGGTCCCGCCACGACGGCATTGCGCACAGTGCGGCCCGCCTGGGATATAGTTATCACATGGACCACTGCCGGGGAGCCGCATGAAAGGCCAGTATCGTGCCGCAGCGAATCGAAGGAAGGGCCTGCCCGTGTACGGCCGCAGTCCGCATGCCGCCGCGGCGCGCATCCTGACGCGCTTCGGCGACCTGTTCCAGGACCATCCGCAGCCGATGTGGATCTACGACGTCGACACGCTGCGCTTCCTGCGCGTCAATGCCGCCGCTTGCCGCCATTATGGCTACACGACGGATGAGTTCCTGCACATGACGATCCGCGACATCCGCCCGCGCGACGAGCACGCGCGCCTGGACGCGGACCTGGCGACCACGGCCGGCGAGCAGAAGATGCCGCAGTCGTCCGGCGTGTGGACCCACCTGAAGCGCGACGGCACGCCGATCGCGGTGCGCATCTCGTCCCACGCGGTGACCTACCTGGGGCACCGGGCCCGCCTGGTGTTCGCGCTGGACGTGACGGCGCAGCAGGCCACCGAGCGGGCCCTGTACCGCTCGGAGCAGCTGTACCGCAGCCTGATCGACACGATGCCGCACCAGGTGTACTGGAAGGACCTCGACTTGCATTACGTCGGTTGCAACCGGGTATTCGCCGAAGCGGCCGGGCTGGACGATCCGCAGGAAGTGGTGGGCAAGAGCGACGAGAACCTGATCTGGCGCCGCCAGGCCCAGCGCATGGCGGCCGAGGACCGCATCGTCGTCGACACCGGCCACCCGCTGCTGGACAGGGAAGACACGCTGACGGGGCCGGACGGCAAACAGCGCCGCTACCTCGTCAACAAGCTGCCCCTGTACGGTCCGGAAGGCGCCATCATCGGCATGCTGGGCACGCTGGAGGACATCACGTCGCGCCGCAAGGCCGAGGAGACGCTGCGCCTGCAGAGCCGGGCGCTGGACGCCAGCGTCAACGCCATCGTCATCACGCGCCAGGTCAACCGGCAGGATGTGATCGTCTACGCCAATCCCGCCTTCGCCCGCATTTCCGGCTACGAGCTGGCCGACGTGGTGGGCCAGGACTGCCGCTTCCTGCAGGCCGACGACCGCGATCAGGAAGGCCTGTACCTGCTGCGCGACGCGCTGCAGACCAACCGCGAGGCCACCGTGGTGCTGCGCAACTACCGCAAGGATGGCACGCTGTTCTGGAACCAGCTGCACATCGCGCCCGTGCTGGACAGCGGCGGCAAGGTGACGCATTGGGTCGGCGTCATCAACGACATCACCGACACGATGCGCTACCAGCAGGACCTGGAGCACCAGTCCACCCACGACGCATTGACGGGCCTGCCCAACCGCAACCTGTTCCGCGACCGCCTCGACCAGGCCATCAGCTACGCGGCGCGCTACCGCAACCAGCTGTGGGTGGTGGTGCTGGACCTGGACAACTTCAAGCTGATCAACGATACCCTGGGCCACGCGGTCGGCGACAGCCTGCTGCAGACGGTGGGCGAACGCCTGCGCGCGGCCCTGCGCGACTCGGACACGGTGGCGCGCCTGGGCGGCGACGAATTCATCCTACTGCTGCTGGACCAGCCCGGTGGCGGCCTGTCGCAACGCACCGTGCAGACGATCCTGGAGGCCGTCAGCGCGCCGATGCGCCTCGGCGCGCACGACCTGGCCCTCACCTGCAGCATGGGCGTGGCGGTCTATCCGCGCGACGGCGAAACGGGTTCCTCGCTGTTCAAGCATGCCGACATCGCGCTGTACCGGGCGAAAGACGGCGGCCGCAACCAGTTGCAGTTCTATACGGAAGAGATGAACGACCGCGTGACCGAGCGCACGCTGATCGAAGGTCACCTGCGCCATGCACTGGTGCGCAACGAGTTCCTGCTGTATTTCCAGCCGCGGGTGGATTGCGTCAGCGGCCGTGTGGTGGGGCTGGAGGCGCTACTGCGCTGGCAGCATCCCGAACTGGGGCTGGTGTCGCCGGTGCGCTTCGTCAGCGTGGCCGAGGAAACCGGGCGCATCGTCGAGATCGGCGAATGGGTGCTCAAGACCGCGTGCCTGCAGGCGGTGGCGTGGCAGCAGGCCGGGCTGGCGCCGGTGCCGGTGGCCGTCAACGTCTCGGCGCGCCAGTTCCGCCACGCCGCCTTCGTGCAGGAAGTGAAGGACGCGCTGGAAGTGAGCGGCCTGGAGCCGCGCTACCTGGAGCTGGAGCTGACGGAAAGCGTCATGATGCACAACGTGGACGTCGTCATCGCCGCGATGAGCCAGCTGAAGGAGATGGGCATCTGCCTGTCGATCGACGACTTCGGCACGGGCTATTCGAGCCTGAACTACCTGCGCCGCTTCCCGATCGACTACCTGAAGATCGACCAGAGTTTCGTGCGCGACATGCTGGACGATCCCCCCGGGGCGGCGATCGTGCGCTCGATCATCGCGCTGGGCCACAGCCTGGCGTTCCGCATCATCGCCGAGGGAGTGGAAACGCCCGAGCAGCTGGCCTACCTGAAGGAGGAGGGCTGCGACGAGATCCAGGGCTTCCTGTGCAGCCGGCCGGTGCCGGAGCGGGAGGCGGCTGTCCTGCTGGGCAGCGGACGCTGAACCCACCGCGAGTCTTCCAAAGCCACCGACGGCGTTCCGTGCTTGGGGTCTGTCCCTTCGGGACTGACCCCGGTTTTCTTCCGCGGCAGGGAAGAACGGTTTGTTGCCAGCCTACCGCGTCATCATTCCGGTCGCCAAGTAAAACCGGGGTCAGTCCCTTGCAGGGACAGACCCCAAGCCTTGACGAGCCGCGGGCCGGCCGGGCGTCACATCAATCGCGGATTTCCAGCGCCCGGTTCACCGACAAAGCCGCCAGCGAGCCGACCGCGCCCGACAGCAGGTACAGGCTGACATAACCCAGGCCGAAGTGCGCCGACAGGCCCAGTGCCACCAGCGGGGCGAACGCGGCGCCGACCAGCCAGGACAGGTCGGACGTCAGCGCCGCGCCCGTGTAGCGGTGACGCGGCGCGAAGTTGGCCGTCACGGCGCCGGCCGCCTGGCCGTACGACAGGCCCAGCAGGGCAAAGCCGACCAGGATGAAGATGTTCTGGCCCATCTCGCCGCCCTGCATCAAGGTCGGCACGAAGCCGGAGAACACGGCGATCAGCGCGGCCAGCGTGCCCAGCGTGGTGCGGCGGCCGAAGCGGTCGGCGATCAGGCCGGAAGCGACGGTGCCGACGATCGCCAGCGCCGCGCCCCACATCTGCAGCACCAGGAAGCCGTCCAGCGAGCGGGTCGAGTACAGCTGCACCCACGACAGCGGGAACACGGTGACCAGGTGGAACAGCGCATAGCTGGCCAGCGCGGCCAGCGCGCCGATGATGATGTTGCGGCCTTGCGTGTGGGACAGCTCGGACAGGCCGACCGGCTCCAGCTCGCGTTCGTCCAGCAGCCGCGAGTATTCAGGCGTGGAGACCAGGCGCAGGCGGGCAAACAGCGCGACCACGTTGATGGCGAAGGCCACGAAGAACGGGAAGCGCCAGCCCCAGTCGAGGAAGTCGAGCGCCGACAGGTTGGCCACCATGTAGGCGAAGATACCGGCGGCGACGATGAAGCCGACCGGTGCGCCCAGCTGGCCCAGCATGGCATACCAGCCGCGCTTGTTCTGCGGCGCGTTCAGGGCCAGCAGCGACGGCAGGCCATCCCACGAGCCGCCCTGGGCGATGCCCTGGCAGATGCGGAAGAAGGCCAGCAGCACGATGCCGGTATTGCCGGCTTCGGCATAAGTGGGCAGGAAGGCCATGCCCACGGTGGCCGTGCCGAGCAGGAACAGGGCTCCGGTCAGCTTGCCTTCGCGCGAATAACGCCGCTGCACCCACATGAACAGCAGGGTGCCGAAGGGGCGGGCGATGAAGGCGAACGAGAAGATGACGAAAGAATACAACGTGGCGTTGAGCCGGTCGTCGAACGGGAAGAACAGCGAGGGGAACACGAGCACCGAGGCGATCGCGTAGACGAAGAAGTCGAAGTACTCGGAAGCGCGCCCGATCACGACGCCGACGGCGATTTCGCCGGGATGGATCTCGCCGTCCCTAGCATTAATGTTGCGTGCGCCGCCACTGGTCGGACTTGGCTGATAATCCGGTTGGCCTGGAGGGTGGGTGCCGTCAAAAGTAGTCGTTGCCATGGTCGTTACCTTATGTCTCTCATGTCATTGTTCACAAGTCTTAGCAAAATGCGCCACTTGAACGCCGTACAGTCGTGCCGTACAGCTGCGCCGTATAGCCGCGCCGTATAGCTGAACACCGAGTTGACCACCGTCCCGGCCGCCAGTGATGGCAGCGGGCATGACACCGGGGGTGGGACAAAGTGTCCAATTCCATTCCGCATGCCTGTAACGGTACAGTAACATGTTCTCAATCCTCTGTAGCGCACATAACTTAATGAAATCATCAAAAGTTCGCAGCGGACTGATGCTTCTCCCCCTGTTGTGGCTTGCCGGCTGCAATACGGTGGTGTTGAATCCGTCCGGTGATATCGCGGCGCAGCAGGCTCATCTGGTGGTCATCTCGACTTTCCTGATGCTGCTGATCGTCGTTCCCGTCATCTTCCTCACGTTGCTGTTCGCCTGGCGTTATCGTAAAAATAACACCGCGGCAAAATACGATCCCGACTGGGACCACTCCACCAAGCTGGAGCTGGTGATCTGGGGCGTGCCCCTGCTGCTGATCATCGTGCTGGGCGCGATCACCTGGATCAGCACCCACCTGCTGGACCCGTACCGTCCGCTGCAGCGCCTGGACGAGAAGCGTCCGATCCCCGCCGGCGTCACGCCGATGACGGTGGAAGTGGTGGCGCTGGACTGGAAGTGGCTGTTCATCTACCCGGAGCAGGGCATCGCCACCGTCAACGAACTGGTGACGCCGGTCGACCGTCCGATCAAGTTCAAGATGACCGCCTCCACCGTGATGAACGCGTTCTACATCCCGGCGATGGCAGGCATGATCTACACGATGCCGGCCATGGAAACGCAGCTCAATGCCGTCATGAACAAGGCCGGCACGTACGACGGTTTCTCGTCAAACTACAGCGGCGCCGGTTTCTCGCACATGCGCTTCAAGTACCACGCGATGCCGCAGGGTGACTTCGACGCGTGGGTGGCCAAGACGAAGGCCGGCGGCGGCGAACTGACCCGTACCGACTACCTGCAGCTGGCCAAGCCGAGCGAGAAGGACCCGGTACGCCGTTACGCGGCGGTCGATCCGACCCTGTACAGCGCCATCGTCAACCTGTGCGTCGAACCGGGCACGAAGTGCATGGCCCAGCAGATGCACGAGGACCAGATGCGCAACGCCAATGCGGCCGCGCACAAGAAGGCGCAGCACGAAGCAAGCAAGAAGCGCGAAGCCGGCCAAGTCGCCAGCGTCGCTCAACTGGGTGCCGAGGTATGCACGACGCCTGCCGACAAGCCCACCATTTCCATGAAGAGTAACAATGCAAGCGTATCCAACTGAAACCGATCCGATCTTCGGCAGGCTGAGCTGGGAAGCGATTCCGTTCCACGAACCGATTCTGCTCGTCACGTTCGCCGCCGTCGTCCTGGGCGGGCTCGCGCTCGTCGGCGCCCTGACGTATTTCCGCGTCTGGGGTTACCTGTGGAAGAACTGGTTTACCAGTATCGACCACAAAAAAATCGGCATCATGTACATGATCCTGGGTCTCGTCATGCTGCTGCGCGGCTTCGCCGACGCGCTGATGATGCGTGCCCAGCAGGCCATCGCCTTCGGCGACAACGCCGGCTTCCTGCCGCCGCACCACTACGACCAGGTCTTCACCGCCCACGGCGTGATCATGATCTTCTTCGTGGCGATGCCGTTCATTACGGGCCTGATGAACTACGTGGTGCCGCTGCAGATCGGCGCGCGCGACGTGGCCTTCCCGTTCCTGAACAACTTCTCGTTCTGGATGACGACCATGGGCGCCGTGCTGGTCATGGCCTCGCTGTTCGTCGGTGAATTCGCCCGTACCGGCTGGCTGGCGTTCCCGCCGCTGTCCGGCATCCTGGCCTCGCCTGACGTGGGGGTGGATTACTACATCTGGTCATTGCAGATCGCCGGGGTGGGGACATTGCTCTCCGGCGTGAACCTCTTGGTCACGATCGTCAAGATGCGTGCCCCCGGCATGGAACTGATGAAGATGCCGGTGTTCACCTGGACCGCGCTGTGCACCAACATCCTGATCGTCGCCGCTTTCCCGGTGCTGACGGCCGTGCTGGGCATGCTGTCGATGGACCGCCTGCTGGGCACCCACTTCTTCACGAACGAACTGGGCGGCAACGCCATGATGTACGTGAACCTGATCTGGATCTGGGGCCACCCCGAGGTCTACATCCTGATCCTGCCGTGCTTCGGCATCTTCTCGGAAGTCGTGTCGACGTTCTGCTCGAAGCGCCTGTTCGGCTACACCTCGATGGTGTACGCGACCTGCGTCATCATGATCCTGTCGTACCTGGTCTGGCTGCACCACTTCTTCACGATGGGTTCCGGTGCGTCGGTGAACTCGTTCTTCGGCATCACCACGATGATCATCTCGATCCCGACCGGTGCCAAGCTGTTCAACTGGCTGTTCACGATGTACCGCGGCCGCATCCGCTATGAACTGCCGATGATGTGGACCGTCGCCTTCATGGTCACGTTCACGATCGGCGGCATGACGGGCGTCATGCTGGCGATCCCGCCGGCCGACTTCGTGCTGCACAACTCGCTGTTCCTGATCGCGCACTTCCACAACGTCATCATCGGCGGCGTGCTGTTCGGTCTGTTCGCCGGTATCAACTACTGGTTCCCAAAAGCGTTCGGCTTCAAGCTCGACGAGTTCTGGGGCAAGGTGTCGTTCTGGTTCTGGGTGATCGGCTTCTACGTGGCCTGGATGCCGGTGTACGCACTGGGCTTCATGGGCGTGACGCGCCGCCTGAACCACATCGAGGATGTGTCGCTGGCGCCGTACTTCCAGATCGCCTTCGTCGGCGTGCTGATGATCGCCGTCGGTATCGGCGCGATGCTGATCCAGTTCGGCGTGTCGTTCCTGCGCCGCAAGAAGCTGCGCGATGTGACGGGCGACCCGTGGGATGGCCGTACGCTGGAGTGGTCGACGTCGTCGCCGCCGCCTGACTACAACTTCGCGTTCACCCCGGTCGTGCACGACAACGACACCTGGGCCGACATGAAGAAGAACGGCTACAAGCGTCCGTTGAAGGACTTCGTGGCGATCCACATGCCGGCCAATACCGGTGCGGGCTTCATCATCGCCGCGCTGTCGGCCGTGGTCGGGTTCGCGACGATCTGGCATATGTGGGCCCTGGCTGTCATCGGTTTCGTCGCCATGATGGTCGCGATCATCGTCCACACGTTCAACTACAAGCGCGATTACTACATCTCGGCGGAAGAAGTGACCCGTACCGAGGACCGCCACACCGCTTTGCTGGGAAGCCATGTCTGACATTAACGTAACCTCCGCCGGCGCGATGAGCGCCGACCCGAGCTCGCGCTACCTCGTGCGCGAGCACCATCCGGAACACGGCACGATGCTGGGTTTCTGGATCTACCTGATGAGCGACTGCCTGATCTTCGCCTGCCTGTTCGCGACCTATGCCGTACTGGGTCGCAACTACGCCGGCGGCCCGTCCGGCGGCGAGCTGTTCGACCTGAAGCTGATCGCGCTGAACACGGCCTTCCTGCTGTTCTCGTCGATCACCTACGGCTTCGCGATGCTGCAAGCGAAGGTCAAGAACAAGGGCGGCACGCTGCTCTGGCTGGGCATCACCGGCATCTTCGGCCTGTGCTTCCTGGGCGTCGAGATCTACGAGTTCATGCACCTGATCCACCAGGGCGCCGGTCCGCAGCGTTCCGCCTTCCTGACGGCGTTCTTCGCGCTGGTCGGCACCCACGGCCTGCACGTGACGTTCGGCGCGATCTGGCTGGTCACCCTGATGGTGCAGATCAGCAAGCACGGCCTGCACACGGCCAATATGCGCCGCCTGAACTGCCTGTCGCTGTTCTGGCACTTCCTGGACGTGATCTGGATCGGCGTGTTCACCTTTGTTTACCTGATGGGAGTCCTGCCATGAGCGACCATAATCACCACCACGGCCATGGCGACCACGGTCACGACGATCACGGCCATGACGACGGCTCCGCCGTGCACGGCACGATGAAGGATTACGTGATCGGCTTCGTGCTGTCGGTGATCCTGACGGCGATCCCGTTCTGGCTCGTGATGAACCACGTGATCGAAAGCCCGGCCACCACGGCCTACGTCATCCTCGGCTTCGCGGCCGTGCAGATGGTCGTGCACATGGTCTACTTCCTGCACATGAACTCGAAGTCCGAGGGCGGCTGGAACATGCTGGCGCTGATCTTCACCGTGATCATCGTCGTCATCACCCTGGCCGGCTCGATCTGGGTCATGTACCACATGAACAAGAACATGATGCCGGTCATGGAAGGCCATACGCCGCAACAAGTGCACGACATGCCATGATGGCGGCACCGCGCGGCTCGTCGGGAGCGAAGATCGTCCTGGCCGCCTGCGCGGTGCTGTTGTTCTGCGTGTTCGCCGCACTGGGCACGTGGCAGGTCAAGCGGCTGCAATGGAAGCTTGACCTGATCGAACGTGTCAACAGCCGCGTCAACGCGGCACCCGTCCCGCCACCGGGCCCGCAGCAGTGGGCCCGCGTGAGCGCGGAATCGGACGAATACCGCCGCGTGCGGGTGTCCGGCAAATTCCTCTACCAATACACCACCCGCGTCCAGACCACCACCGCAAGAGGCATCGGCTTCTGGCTGATGACGCCCCTGTGCACGGACGACGGCATCATCTTCGTCAATCGCGGCTTCGTGCCGATGCGCTCCGGCGACCTGGACATGCCGGCGCCGCCGGTGGCGGGGGCCGAGCCCTGTGCCGGCGGGTTCGGCCCGGCGGCCGAGGTCATCGGCCTGTTGCGCCTGCCCGAGCCGAAAGGGCGCCTGCTGCGCGAGAACGACCCGGCCAATGAGCGCTGGTACGTGCGCGACGTCCCGGCCATCGCCGCCAAGCGCGGCCTGCGCAACGTGGCGCCGTACTTCGTCGACGCCCCGGCCGGCCAGGAATACCCGATGGACGCCAGCGAAAAACCGGTCGGCGGCCTGACCGTGATCGCCTTCCCGAACAATCATCTCGTCTACGCCCTGACCTGGTTCGCTCTGGCGGCAATGGTCGCGGGCGGCTATTATCTCGTTTTGCGCTATGAAAAACGCAGGACGAGAGCGAATGACGAGGCACAACGCGCCCGAGACGACTGAGGTACCCGAACGACGGTTCCGCCTGAAGGAAAGGGCGGCGGCCGCCGGCGTGGAGTTCGCGGCCGGCCACAAGAACATGATGCAGCTGATCCAGCTGCGCTGGTTCGCCGTGATGGGCCAGGTGACGACGATCGCCGGCGCCAACCTGGTCTACGACATCCGCCTGCCGCTGGTGCCGATGTTGCAGGTGCTGGCCTGCCTGATGGCCTTCAACGTGGCCAGCCACCTGCGTTGGCACGAAGTGCGCATGGTGCGCAACACCGAGTTGTTCATGGCGCTGCTGGTGGACGTGGCCATCCTGACGTCGCAGCTGTACCTGTCCGGCGGCGCCACCAACCCGTTCGCCTTCCTTTATCTGCTGCAGGTGATCCTGTCGGCCGTGCTGCTGCGGCCCGCCTATGCCTGGACCTTCGTGCTCGTCACGGTCGTCTGCATGGCCGGGCTGTCGCGCTACTACCTGCCGCTGCCGCTGGCACTGGACCACGAACGGGGCATCGAGTCGCTGTACGTGCAGGGCCTGTTGATCTGCTTCATGCTGATCGCCGGCCTCCTGGTGTTCTTCATCACCCGCATCACCGCCAACCTGCGCGCCGGCGACGCCCAGCTGGCCAACCTGCGCCAGCGTGCGGCCGAGGAGGAGCACGTGGTGCGCATGGGCCTGTTGGCCTCCGGTGCCGCGCACGAGCTGGGCACGCCGCTGGCCACCTTGTCCGTCATCCTGGGCGACTGGAAGCGCATGCCGGAGTTCGCGCGCAATCCCGAACTGCTGGAGGAGATCGGCGAGATGCAGGCGCAGCTCAAGCGCTGCAAGGCCATCGTCAGCGGCATCCTGCTGTCGGCCGGCGAGACGCGCGGCGAGTCGTCCACCCGCACCACCTTGCGCACCTTCCTCGACGAGCTGGCGCGCGAGTGGCAGGCCAGCCGGCCGGTGGAGGCGTTCGAGTACGACAACCGCATCGGTGCCGACCTTTCCATCGTGTTCGACGAAACCTTCAAGCAGATGGTGCACAACGTGCTGGACAACGCCCGCGAGGCCTCGCCGGGCTGGGTCGGCATGGAGGCGCTGCGCGCGGACGGCGAGCTGGTGCTGCGCGTGACCGACCGCGGCCCCGGCTTCGAGCCGGCGGTGCTGGCCCAGGTGGGCAAACCGTATAATTCCACCAAGGGCCGGCCGGGCAGCGGGCTGGGGCTGTTCCTGGTCGTGAACGTGGCGCGCACGCTGGGCGGCACCGTGGCCGCCCGCAATCGCGCCGAAGGGGGCGCCGAGGTGACGATCCGCCTGCCGCTGTCGACCCTCGCACTGGAAAAGGACACTGCATGACCGATGACGCGCCCCAGCGCACCCTCTTGATCGTCGAGGACGACGAGGCCTTCGCCCGCACCCTGGGACGTTCGTTCGAGCGGCGCGGCTACCGCGTGCTGCACGCCGCCAACGTGGACGAGGCGTCGGCCTTGCTGCCCGGGCTGGCGCCGGGCGAGCCGGGCTACGCCGTGGTGGACCTGAAGCTGAAGGGCAATTCGTCCGGCCTGTCCTGCGTGCAGATGCTGCACCAGCACGACCCGGCCATGCTGATCGTCGTGCTGACGGGCTATGCCAGCATCAACACGGCGGTGGAAGCGGTCAAGCTGGGTGCCTGCCAGTACCTGGCCAAGCCGTCCAACACGGACGATATCGAGGCGGCCTTCGAGCACGTGGCCGGCAGCGCGGAAGTGGAGCTGACCAGCCGCGCCACTTCCGTCAAGACGCTGGAGTGGGAGCATATCCACGCCGTGCTGGCCGAGACCGAGTTCAATATCTCGGAGGCGGCGCGGCGCCTCGGCATGCACCGGCGTACCCTGGCGCGCAAGCTGGAGAAGCAGCGGGTGAAGTAAGCGCAACGCATGGCCGGCAGACCCCATGGTGACAGGCACCGCGGGTCTCCAGATTTTTGATCTGCATCAATCACTTTTACTGGATAGTTGGCTAACCTTTGATGCCGGTCAATCCGCCGGCGTCACGAGGAGAGCCGGATGACGATCCGCAACCTGCAGCACCTGTTCCAGCCCCGTTCCATCGCCGTCATCGGCGCCTCCGCCCGGCCGCACAGCGTGGGCGCCACCGTCTATGCCAACGTGCTGGAAGGCGGATTCAACGGCACCATTTTCGCCGTCAATCCGAAATACGACACCCTGGCGGGCCGTCCGGTCCATCGCGACATCGACAGCCTGCCGCAGGCGCCGGACCTGGCCGTCATCTGCACGCCCGCCGCCACCGTGCCCGGGCTGGTCGCGCGGCTGGGCGCACGGGGTACGCGCGCCGTCATCGTGCTCAGTGCCGGGCTGGATGCGCCGGGTCCGGACGGCACCAGCCTGCGCCAGGCGGCGCTGGACGCGGCGCGGCCGCACCTGCTGCGCATCCTCGGCCCCAACTGCCTGGGGCTCCTGGTGCCGGGCATCGGCCTGAACGCCAGCTTCGCGCCATCGGGCGCGCTGCCCGGGCGGCTCGCCTTCGTGTCGCAGTCCGGCGCGCTCGTCACCACGGTGCTGGACTGGGCGCACGCGCGCGGCATCGGCTTTTCCACCTTCGTCTCGCTGGGCGACGGCAGCGATGTCGATGCCGGCGACGTGCTCGACTACCTGGCCGGCGATCCCGGCACCGACGCCATCCTGCTGTACGTGGAGGGGGTGCGGCAGGCGCGCAAGTTCATGTCCGCCGCACGCAGCGCCGCGCGCGCCAAGCCGACATTGATCGTCAAGGCCGGCCGCCATGCCGAGGCGGCGCACGCGGCCTTCAGCCACACCGGCGCGCTGGCCGGCGCCGACCTGGTGGTCGATGCCGCGCTGCGCCGTGCCGGCATGCTGCGCGTGCTGACGACGGAAGAGCTGTTCGATGCCGTCGCCGTCCTGGCGCGACCGCGGCCCTTGCACGGGCCGCGCCTGGCCATCGTCACCAATGGCGGCGGCGCGGGCGTGATGGCGACCGACGCGCTGGTGGCGGGCGGCGGCACGCTGGCGCCGTTGTCGGCGGCGACGATCGCGGCGCTGTCGGCCGTGCTGCCGGCCACCTGGTCGCACGGCAATCCGGTGGACATCATCGGCGACGCCCCGCCCGAGCGCTATCGGGACGCGCTGGCCGTGCTGCAGGCGGCGCCGGAAGTGGATGCCATCCTGTTGCTGCACGCGCCCACCGCCATCGTGCCCAGCGCCGCCATCGCCAGTCACGTGCTGCCGCTGCTGCGCTCGGCCGCGCGGCCGGTGCTGACGGCCTGGCTGGGCGGCGACAGCGTGGCACCGGCACGCCGCCTGTGCCTGGAGGCGGGCCTGCCCGTGTTCGACACGCCGGAAGCGGCCGTGCAGGGTTTCCTGCAACTGGTGCAGTACCGCCGCAACCAGGAGCTGCTGATGCAAGTGCCGGCCCCGCTGGCCGGGGCCGCCGCCGACCGCGCCGCGGCGCGTGCCATCGTGGCCGGCCTGCTGGCGCGCGGCTGCCTGAAGGTGGGCGAGGCGGACGGCAAGGCGCTGCTGGCGGCCTACGGCATCCCGGCCGCGCGGACGGCGGTGGCGGCCACGATGGAGGAGGCGCTGGCGGCGGCGGCCGCGATCGGCTATCCCGTCGCCGTCAAGCTGCTCTCGCCCGACATCACGCACAAGAGCGACGTGGGCGGCGTGGTGCTGGACGTCGAGGATGCGGCGGCACTGCGCGCCGCGCTGGCGGACATCGGCCGGCGCGTGGCGCGTGCCCGGCCGGATGCCCGCATCGACGGCTACACGGTGCAGCAGATGGTGCACCGGCCTGGCGCGGTCGAGCTGATCGTCGGCAGCACGACCGACCCCGTGTTCGGTCCCGTGGTGCTGTTCGGGCAAGGTGGCGTGGCGGTGGAGGTGATGGCCGACCAGGCCGTGGCGCTGCCGCCGCTGAACCGGGTGCTGGCGGCGGACCTGGTGAGCCGCACCCGTGTGGCGAAGTTGCTCGCTGGCTACCGCGACCGTCCTGCCGCCGACCTGGACGCCTTGTGCGACGCCCTGGTGCGCATCGGCCAGATGGCGGCCGACCTGCCCGAGCTGGCGGAGCTGGACGTCAACCCGCTGCTGGCGGACAGCCGCGGCGTCATCGCCCTGGACGCCCGCCTGCGCCTGGCGCCGGTGGCGGCCGGCACCGATCCGCTGGACCGGCTGGCGATCCTGCCCTATCCGGACGCGCTCGAGAGCACGGTTGCCTGGGACGGTGCCAGCCTGGTAATCCGGCCGATCCGGCCGGAGGACGGCCCGGCGCACCAGGCGTTCTTTGCCGCGCTGTCGGCCGAGGACATCCATTTCCGCCTGTTCGCCCAGGTGCGCGAACTGTCGCCGGCGCAGCTGGCGCGCTTCACGCAGATCGACTACGCGCGCGAGATGGCCTTTATCGCCAGCCGGGTGGATGCGGCCGGCCGCGCCGAAACGGTCGGCGTGGCGCGCGTGGTGGGCGATCCGGACAACGTCACCGGCGAGTTCGCCGTGACGATCCGCAGCGACATCAAGGGCCGCGGCCTGGGCCGCCTCCTGATGACGCACCTGATCGACTACTGCCGCGCACGCGGGCTGGCGGAATTGGTTGGCACGGTGCTGCCCGATAACGTGCGCATGCTGGCGCTCGGCCAAGCCCTGGGCTTCCAGGCCACGCGGCAGGACGACGTGGTGCTGCTGCGGCTGCGGCTGTGACGAGCGGCAAGTGAAGCAGGGAAACTATCGCACCGATCAGTTTTCTGGTGTGCGTCGAATCGCGCGCGCGCGTAAAATGGTCTGGCGGCGCCATGCCGCACTGTTGCGGTATTGCGAGAATAGCCTATGGCAAACATGAACGAAGCAGCCCGGCTGGACGCGCTGCGCCGGCTCGACCTGCTGGACACCCCACCGAGCGAAGCCTTCGACCGCATCACGCGGATGGCGGCGCGCCTGTTCAACCTGCCCATCGCGGCCGTGTCGCTGACCGACAGCGACCGCCAGTGGTTCAAGTCGCGCGTCGGGATCGAGCACTGGTCGATCCCGCGGTTGCGCGCGCCCTGCGCCACGGTCAGCGACAATGCCGCGACGCTGGTCGTGCCCGACCTGCTGAAAGACGAATTTTTCCAGCACAGCCACCTGGCCGCCAGCGGCATCCGTTTCTACGCCGGTGCGCCGCTGACGACGCACGACGGCTTCTGCCTGGGTTCGATGTGCGTGCTGGGCACGGAACCGCGCCAGGTGACGGAAGCGGAGCAGGCGGCGCTGGCCGACCTGGCGGCGATGGTGATGGCGCAGATCGAGCTGCAGCATGCGCTGGGCCGGATCGACCCGATGAGCGGCCTGCCCAACCGCAACCAGCTGCTGGAGGATTTCGCCGACCTCGAGAAGGACCGTCCCGCCGGCGAACGGCGGCTGTGCGTGCTGGTGAACCTGGCCAGCGCGGCGCAGCTGGCGAACGCCGCACGGGTGATGGGCTCGTCCTACCTGGACAGCATGGTGGGCGAGGCGGTGCGCTCGTTCCGCGCCGGCGTCGCGCATGGCCAGAAGATGTACCACCTGGGCGCGACCCAGTTCGCCATGCTGGCGCCGCCCGGCATGGAGGAGATCGAATGCGTGGCGCTGGTGCGCCAGTGGCTCAACGCGCACGACCAGTGGGCCACGTCGCGCTTCGTCACCACGCCGGCGGTCGGCATCGCGCCGTTCGTGCTGGGCGACCTGGGCTGCCTGGACGTGCTGCGCATCGCCCACAACGCGGTCGAGGACGCGTTCGCGACCGGCGATCACATCAGCATCTATTCGGCCGCCCAGGACGACGCCTACCGCCGGCGCTTCACCTTGCTCAACGAATTCGGCCGCGCGCTCGAGCATCCCGACCAGCTGCGCCTGGTGTACCAGCCGCGCATCGACCTGCGCAGCGGTGCCTGCGTGGGCGCCGAGGCGTTGCTGCGCTGGACCCATCCGGTGCTGGGCGAGATCTCGCCGGGTGAATTCATGCCGGTCGTCGAGCAGACCTCGATGGCCCGGCCCGCCACCGCCTGGGTGCTCGATGCCGCGCTGGCGCAGCTGCGCAGCTGGCGCGCCGACGGCATCGACCTGACCTTGTCCGTCAACGTGTGCGCGCCGAACCTGCTGGAAGCCGACTTCGCCGACAGCATCCTGCGCCGGCTGGCGCGGCACGGCGTGCCGCCGGGGCGGCTGGAGCTGGAGCTGACCGAGACGACGGCGATGGAAAACCTGGGCGCGGTGCACGGCACCCTGCAGGCGCTGCACGAGCAGGGCGTGCGCATCGCCATCGACGATTTCGGCACCGGCTACAGCAGCCTGTCCTACCTGCAGTCGATTCCCGCGCACGTGATCAAGATCGACCAGAGCTTCATCCGCGGCGTCGAGCACGACGAGCGCCGCCGCGCGCTGGTGGCGGCGATGAAGACGCTGTCGCACGACCTCGGTCACCGCGTCGTGGCGGAAGGGGTGGAAACGGAAGCGGCCCATGCGCTGGTGCGGGCGGTCGGCTGCGACGAGGCGCAGGGCTACCTGTACGCCCGTCCGCTGGCACCGCGCGACCTGGCGGCGTGGCTGGCCGCCACGCCGCGGGAGGCATGCGCATGAAGCTGGCCATGTTCAGCAGCCAGCCGTACGACCGCCGCTTCTTCGAAGAGGCCCGTGTCGCGCGCAGCGACGCGGTGGAGATCCACTATCACGAGACGACCCTGAACGCGGAGACGGCCGTGCTGGCGCAAGGGTGCGCGGCCGTCTGCGTGTTCGTCAACGACGTGCTGGACGCGGCCACGCTGGAAGTCCTGGACGGCCTGGGCGTCAAGGCGCTGCTGCTGCGCTGCGCCGGCTTCAACAACGTCGACCTGGCGACCGCCGCCCGCTATGGCATGTTCGCCGCGCGCGTGCCGGCGTATTCGCCGGAAGCGGTGGCGGAACACGCGCTGGCGATGATCCAGACCCTGAACCGGCACACCCATCGCGCCTGGGCGCGCGTGCGCGAGGGAAATTTTGCGCTGGAAGGTCTGCTGGGCATGACACTGCACGGCAAGACGGTCGGCATCGTCGGCACCGGCAAGATCGGCCTGGCCACCGCGCGCATCCTGAAAGGCTTCGGCTGCCGCGTGCTGGGTCACGATCCATACCCGTCGCCGGCATTCGCGCCGCTGGGCACGCAGGTGCCGCTGGCGCAGCTGCTGGCCGAATCGGACATCGTGTCGCTGCACTGTCCGCTGACGGACGAGACCCGGCACATGATCAATGCCGCCACGCTGGCCGCGATGAAGCCGGGCGCCATGCTGGTCAACACGTCGCGCGGCGGCCTGATCGACACGGTGGCCGTCATCGCCGCCCTGAAGTCACGCCAGCTGGGCGCGCTCGCCATCGACGTTTACGAGCAGGAAAGCGCGCTGTTCTTCCACGACCATTCCGGCGACATCATCGACGACGACCTGTTCGGCCGCCTCGTCACGTTCCCGAACGTGCTGATCACGGGCCACCAGGGCTTCTTCACGATCGAGGCGCTGCGCGAGATCGCCAGCATCACCTTCGACAACCTGGACTGCTTCCGGCGCGGCGGGGTGTGTGCCAACCTGTTGCCGGCGTTGTAATGTCCGACCCGGATCGTCCGCGCCCGCCGCGCCCCTATACGCCCGGCCATCCCGACCTGCTGGCGCCGCCGCCCGCGGCCACTCCCGCAGCCGTGCCGCTGGTCCCTGGCCTGGTGCGGCTGCTGCTGGTGCTTGTCGCGCTGGCCCTGGCCGGATATGGTGCCGCGGGCGTGCTGGCCGACGACCTGTACCTGCCGGCCAAGCGCGCGCCCGGCACCCATTACCATGGGCCGGCCGCGCTGCTGCTGGCGGGAATGCTGGGCTGCTGGGCGGCCGGGCTGGCCGCACTGGCATGGGCCCGCTTCGATCCGGTGCGGCGTGCGCTGAGCAACGGGCGCCTGCTGGCGACGCTGTGTACCGGCGGCATCGTCCTGATGGTCGCCGGCCTGGTGGCGCACGGCGGCGCCATATAACGCTGGTGTTGCCGCCCGCGCCGGGACCGCTCCAGCAAGCTCTGGCGGCTTGGGCGGCTCAGAGCGAGTAGACCGCCTGCAGCGTGAACGAGCGCGGCGCCATCGGCAGGTCGTGCGGCAGCGCCAGGCCCGGTGCCAGGCTGGGCTGGCGCACGTCGCTGTCGAACAGGTTGCGCACGCTGGCCGCCACGTTCCAGCCGTGCCGCCCGCGCCGGGTCGCCAGCGTCAGGTCGATGGTGCTGTAGCCGTCCAGTGGGGCGCGGGCGTCGCCGGGGGCGCGCTGGCGTTCGCCGACCCAGTTCAGCTGGCCGCTGGCCAGCAGCGTGCTGGCGGCCTGCCAGTCGGCGCGGGCGTTGACGTGGTGGCGCGGCGCGTAGCCGGCGTCGCGCCGGGTGGCGGCGTCGACGCTGCGCTGGTAGGCGTAATTGCCGACGACGCGCACGCGGCGCAGCGTCCAGCTGCCTTCCAGCTCGAGGCCGCGGCCTTCCTGGTCGCCCGCGTTGGCATACGTCGCGCCGGTGCCGGCCACGCGGTTCGGCAGGGTGCGGATGATGTCGCGCATGCGGTAGCGGAACAGCGTCAGGTTCAGCTGCGTGTCAGCCTGCGCCTGCCACGCGAACGACGCTTCCAGCGTGTGGTTCGTTTCCGGCCGCAGGTCCGGGTTGCCCAGCGCGACCGGGTTGGTGATGCCGTAGCTTTCGTTGAACGACGGTGCCCGGAACGCGCGCCCGTACAGCAGCTTGGCCGTGACGTCGTAGCTGGCGTCCCACACGACGGCCACGCGCGGGTTGGTGGTGCCGCCGAAGTCGGAATAGCGGTCGTGGCGCACCCCGGCCGTGACACCCCAGTCCTTGGCGAAGCGCCATTCGTCCTGCACGTAGACGTAATCGATCTTGCGCCGCTGCGGCAGCACGAACGGATCGGTGGCGACGAAGTCGACCACGCCAGGCAGCGGCACGGGCAGGCCGTTGCGGGCGTAGGTGAAATTGCGGCTCTCGTGCGTGCGGTACATGTCGAGGTCGTCATGCCCGGCGCCGATGCGCACGTGATGGTTGTCCCAGCCGGCGTAGTCGGCCCAGGCCGAGAGGCGCAGGATGCGTTCGAATTCGTCCGGTCCGCCGCGCATGCCATCCGGGAACGTGCCGGTCGACAGGCGCGCGCCGGGCGGCAGCAGCATGAAGTCGACGGGGATCTCCTGGCGGTATTCCTGCCGGTTGACGGCCGCGCCCAGGCCCCAGTCGCGCCGCCATTGCGGATCGGCCCAGGTCAGGCCTGTGGTGATGCGCTCGCTGCGCTGCCTGCCGACGGGGTCGAGCGCGGAAGCGATGCCGGCGCCGGTGCCGAGGTCGTCGCGCAGCTTGTAGCCCACCCGCGCGGTCCAGTGCTCCCAGGCCAGCTGCAGGTTGGCATCCAGCGCGCTGTAGCCGACGTCGATGGAACCGGGCGCCAGGCTGGCGCGGGTGCCGTACAGCGCGTCGTTGCGGCTCTGCGCGTCCGCCTCGACGACCGAGCGGAAGCCGTCGCCGCGGCCGCGCCGCACATAGGCCGCCACCGCGAGGGGACCGAGGCGGCCGCCGTGCTGGACCCAGCCATCGCGCGTGCGGAACGAGCCGGCGCGCACGCCCACTTCGGTGCCGGGCGTATCGAGCGCACCCTTGGTGATCAGGTTGACGACGCCGGAAAACGCGTCCGAGCCGTACAGCGCGGAAGCGGGGCCGCGCATCACCTCGATGCGGGCGATGTGCTCGACCGGATAGCCGCCCCACAGGTTGCCCTTGTTGCCGGTGAAAGCCGTCGTCACCGGCACGCCGTCCTGCAGCACCAGGAGCTGCGGCGTGAACTGGCTGACGATGCCGCGCACCACATATAAAGGTGTGTAGTTGTTGGCGCTGCGGTTGACGTGCAGGCCCGGCACCGTCTCCAGTACCTGATCGAGGTCGGTGGCGCCCATCGCCGCGATATCGGCCGCCGTGATGACGGTGGCCACGCCGGGCGCGCGCCGTAAGGCCATGCTGGTGCCGCTGGCGATGCTGACGCTGTCGTTGTCGCCGTAGACGAGCGACAGGTCGTCCTCGTCGCTGATGGACTGGGCCAGCGCGGTGGCGGGCAGCGCGAACGCCGCCGCCAGGGCGATGCAAACAACGCGCGGGGCGCTGACAAACTGCTTGGGCAACTTCAAGTGACGCTCCTCGACTCGGCACGACAGTGATGAATGGCAAGCGACGTTGCTATTCATCAAACGCTGAGGTGTTGACGCATTGTAACGGCCGGGCACTGGCTGTCAAACCAGAAACGCAACACCCATCGGGCGCGAGCGTGCTAGGCGCGCAGCTGGCGCGGCGCCTCGTCGCGCCGGCCGAACTGGCGCTGCACCAGCGCCTCGAACTGGGCCGCCGGCACCGGTGCGCTGAGCAGGTAGCCCTGCAGCAGGTCGCAGCCCAGCGCCTGCAGGAAGGCCCGCTGCGCCTCGGTCTCGACGCCCTCGGCCACCACTTCCAGCCGCAGACTGTGCGCCAGCGCGATGATGGCGGTGACGATGGCCACGTCGTCGGCGTCCTGCGGCACGTCGCGCACGAACGAGCGGTCAATCTTGATGATGTCGACCGGGAAGCGCTTCAGGTAGGACAGCGACGAGTAACCCGTGCCGAAGTCGTCGATCGACAGCCGCACGCCCAGTTCGCGCAGCATGTGCAGCGCCGCCAGCGTGTCCTGCGCATGCTCCATCAAGGTGCTTTCCGTGATCTCCAGCTCCAGCAAGTGCGGCGGCAGCCCGGTCTCGGCCAGCACGTCGCGCACCGTGGCCGCGAAGCCGGCCTGCAGCAGCTGGCGCACCGACAGGTTGACGGCCACGCGCAGCGGCGGCAGGCCCTGGTCCAGCCAGCGCCGCAGGCGCGCGCAGGCCGTGCGCAGCACCCAGTCGCCAAGCGGATTGATCAGGCCCGTCTCCTCGGCCAGCGCGATGAACTCGCCCGGTGGCACCATGCCGCGCTCCGGATGGTGCCAGCGCAGCAGCGCTTCCATCGCCACGATGCGCGCGCCGTCCACCGTCATCTGCGGCTGGTAGTACACCTCCAGCTGGCCCAGCTCCAGCGCCCGCCGCAGGTCGCTCTCGAGGCGCACGTGGTGGGAGATCGACAGCTCCATCGCCGCCTCGTAGAACTTGAAGCCGGCGTTGGTGCGCTTGGCGTGGTACATCGCGCTGTCGGCATGCTTGACCAGTGTGGCCACGTCCAGGCCGTCGTGCGGATACATGGCGATGCCGACGCTGCTGGTGACGAAGATGTCGTGGCCGTCGATCTGGAACGGCGCTTCCAGCGCGCGGCAGATGTTGTGGGCCACGCTGGCCGCCGCGGCCGGGCCGTCCAGGTCGCCCAGCACGACGGTGAATTCGTCCCCGCCCAGGCGCGCCACCGTGTCCACGTTGCGCACCGCCTGGCGCACGCGCTGCGCCACGGCCACCAGCAGGCGGTCGCCCACGTCGTGGCCCAGGTTGTCGTTGACGTACTTGAAGCGGTCCAGGTCCATGAACAGCACCGCCAGCCGGGTCTCATGGGCGCCGGCGTGGGCGATGCCCTGGCCCAGCAGGTCGAAGAACAATGTGCGGTTCGGCAGGCCGGTCAGCAGGTCGTTATAAGCCAGGTGGCGGATGCGCTTCTCGGCCCGGTTGGCCTCGATAATGCGGCGCACCCGCTGCGACAGCACGGCGTAGTGGATCGGTTTCGGAATGTAGTCGCTGGCCCCGGCCGCGAACGCGCGCTCGACCGAGCTGTTGTCCTGCAGCGCCGTGATCATCAGCACGGGAATCGCGCGTCCGCCCGGCAGTTCCTGCAGCCGCGCGCAGGCCGTGAAGCCGTCCATCACCGGCATCACGGCGTCCATCAGGATCACGTCCGGCTGGCAGCGCGGCAGCATCGCCAGCGCTTCGGCGCCGTCGGCCGCTTCCTCGACGCGGAAGCCGTCACGCTGCAAGGTGTGGCGCAAGGTGGTGCGGGTGCTGCGGTCGTCGTCCACCACCAGCACGCTGGCCTGCTCGGCCAGCGCCAGTTCCGTGTCGGGCGCGGGCGCGTCCACCTCCGCCTGCAGCAGCGCGGCCACGGCCGCGTGGGCCGCGCGCAGCGGCGCGAGCAGCGGTGCCAGCGCCGGCGCGACGGCCGCGTCGGGCGCGCCGGCGGCGCGCTGCTCCGCCTCCTGCGCCAGCGCGGCCAGCACGCTGGCGCCCAGGTTGCCGGCCGCGCCTTTCAGCGCGTGGGCCCGGGCGCGCGCGGTGGCGGCGTCGTCCCGGGCCACGGCCGCTTCCAGCTCCGCCAGGTAGACGGGGGCGTCCTCCAGGAAGGGCATGACGGCCTGCGGCAGGGCCGGGCCCAGGATGTCGCGCAGCTTGTCGAACACTGCGCGGTCGAGCACCGTGGCGGCCGCGGCATCGCTGGCGGCCGCTGCCGCGCCGGTCGGCACGCTGGCCGGACGTGGCAGCCAGCGCTCCAGCTTGTGGCGCAACTCGACCAGCGTGATCGGCTTGGCCAGGTAGTCGTCCATGCCGGCGGCCAGGCATTTCTCGGCGTCGCCGCGCTGGGTATTGGCCGTCATCGCGACGATCGGCGTATGCCGTTCCAGCGTTGCCTCGACGGCGCGGATGTGCGCCGTGGCCTCGTAGCCGTCCATCTCGGGCATGCTGCAGTCCATCAGGATCAGGTCGAAGCGGCCGCGCTGCACGGCGGCCACGGCGGCGCGCCCGTCGGCGGCGAACTCGCACACGCAACCGTTCATCGACAGCATGCCGGCCGCCACCATCTGGTTGGTGCGGTTGTCCTCGGCCACCAGCACGCGGAACGCCTGCGCCGGCGCGGCGGGCAGGGCGGCCGGTGGCGCCGCCGCGGGCAGCGCGGGCTGCGCGCTGGCCGGCGCGGCCCGCACCGTAAACACGAAGGTCGTGCCTTCGCCGGGGCTGCTGGCGACGCTGATGTCGCCGCCCATCAGCGCCGTCAGCTGGCGGCAGATGGCCAGGCCCAGCCCGGTGCCGCCGTAGCGCCGCGTGGTGGACGGGTCGGGCTGCACATACGACTCGAACAGGTGGCGCAGCACCTCTTCGCTCATGCCGATGCCGGTGTCGCGCACCTCGAAGCGCAGGCCGGGCGTGCCATGGATCTCGCTGGCGGCCACCCGTACCATGACCTCGCCGCGCTCGGTGAACTTGACCGCGTTGCCCAGCAGGTTGATCAGGATCTGGCGCAGGCGCAGCGCATCGGCGTGGACGGCGGGCGGCACGCCCGGCGCCAGGTCGTAGCCCAGCGCCACGCCCTTTTGCTGCGCGCTGCGGGCCAGCAACTCGACCACGTCGGCCAGCAGGCGGGCCACGTCGAAATCGCTCTCCTGCAAGGTCAGCTTGCCGGCCTCCATCTTGGAGAAGTCGAGGATGTTGTTGATCAGTTCAATCAGCGTGCGCGAGGCGTTCCAGGCCACGTCCACGCATTCGCGCTGGCGCTCGTTCAACTGCATTTCCTTCAGCATGTCCAGCATGCCGACCACGCCGTTCAGCGGCGTGCGCACCTCGTGGCTGACGGTGGCCGCGAACTGCGCCTTGATGCGGGCCATGTGGACGGCGGCGTCGCGCGATTCCTTCAGCTCCTCCTCGCGCTGCTCCAGCACCGTCATCATCTGGTTGAACGTGTGCGCCATGTCGACCAGCTCGCGCGGACCGGCCGCATCGGCGCGCAGGCGCGCCTCGCCGCGCCGCGCGCGCCGCATCAGGTTCGACAGCGCGCGCAGCGGCTCGGTCATGCGCCGCGTCAGCAGCCGCACCAGCAACAGCAGGATCACGGCGAACGACAAGGTGATGCCCAGGTTGCCCAGCATCAGGGACCACGTCAGCTTGTTCAGGGTGCCCTTGCCGACCTGGACGTGGACATAGCCCAGCAATTGCGGCTGGTGCTCCTGCGCGTCGAACGGCGAAGCCTCGGCCTGGCCGCCCAGCACGGGCGCCGCGAACAGCCAGGCGTCGCCGTTCTCGGCCAGCAGGGTGGCGCGGGTGGGCGCCGCCCGCGGATCGGGCTGCAACGCCCAGCGCCCGCCGTGCGCCTGCTGCAGCAGCACCTGGTGCTGCGCGTCGCTGATCTGGACCGCCGTCACGTCCGGGAAGGCCAAGGTGCTGCCGACGACCTCGCGCGCGTTCTCCGGCGAGTGGAACAGCAGGGCCAGGGTGCTCTGGCGGGCGAAGTTGTCGGCGATGCGCTGGCCCTGGCCCAGGAAGTAGTCGCGCATGCGCGCGCTGGCCTGCATCGAATTCATCAGCGACGAGAACAGCGCCAGGGCGATGATGGCGACGGAAACGATGACGGACAGCTGCAGGCCGAAGCCGGTGCGGCGCAGGGCCTGGTCGACCCGGCTGGCGACGGAGACGTTCATGGCGCCCCGCTACTCACGGTCGCGGGAACACGAAATCGAAGCTGCGCTGCTGCTGGTAGCCCAGCTGCAGGCCGACGTGGCTGGCCGTGCGCAGGTTGATCGCCGTCTGCAGCGTGCGCGACGGCGCCAGCGTGCGCCCGCGCGCAGCGCCGGCCAGCATGCCCAGCGCGGAGCTGGCCAGGGTGCGGCCCATCTCGACGTTGTCCGGCACCATCGCGAACAGCGCCCCCTTCTTCACGTGCAGCACGTTGCTGGAGAACAGCGGCACGCCGCCGTTCCACGTCTCGCGCAGCACCAGCGGCAGGATCGTGTTTTCCTCGACGGTCGTGGCGTCGTGCGGCAGCCAGACCGCGTCGCGGCGGCCGTCGGCGGCGGCGATCAGCTGCGGATACAGCTGGGCGGCGCGGGCCATGTCGGCGGCCACGTAGGCGGCCAGCTCCAGGCCCTGGGCCCGGGCCGCCTCGCGCGCCAGGCGGATCAGCCACTCGCTGTTCTTCGGGTTGTAGACGACGATCACGCGCTTCAGGTCCGGCAGCAGGGCATGCAGGCGGGCGAACAGCAGCGCCGGATCCGGCGTCAGGCTGATGCCGGCCACGTTGTCGGTATCCGACAGCAGCAGCACGCCGCCGACCAGGACTGAAATGTCGCGGTCCAGGCCCGCCGTCGCGGACAGGCCCTGGCGCCCCAGCGCGATGACGACCTTGGTACCGGCCTGGCGCAGCATCGTGTTCAACTCACCGCCGTCCAGGCGCGTGTCGACCGCGTAGCTGCGCACGGGCAGGCCGGTGCGTTCCTCGATGCCCTTGATCATGCTCGTAAACGCGGCCAGGAACGGCTGTGCCACGTTCGGGTACAGCACGGCGATCGTGCCCTTGCCGATCGAGGCGCGCACGTCCGGCCGGCGCAGCTGGTCTTCCAGTTGGGCCATCGTGACGGGCACGATGTCGTCGCGCCACGGCAGGGCGGGGCCGATGCCGTCGATGGTGTCGAACAGCGCGCCGACCGACTGGCGCGCCTGGGCCGGGACGCCGGGCAGCTCGATGGTCGCGGGCGCGGCGGCGGCCGCACCGGCCAGCGACGTGGAAGCGACCGCCGGGCCGGCCAGCGCGCAGGCGGCCAGCAGCGTGCCCAGCAGCCGCGCGGGGGAAAATCGTCTTTGGATCATGTCGTTCTTTCGGTGCAGGCGGGCCTGCCAACTTCACAATGACGCAGTGGCCGGCAGTATACGCGTTTTATTAGCCGAAAAGAAATTAATTTACACAAAGCACTATTCCGTCAGGGAAAAATCGCGTCGAAGGGGTGCTGGTGGCTGTCCACGTCCAGGCCCAGGTGGCTGGCGGTGCGGGTATTGAATGCCACCCGCACGGCACGCAGGGGCTGCAGTCCGGGCCGGGCGGTCTCGTCCGGCACCAGCGCGGCTTGCGCCAGCACTGCCAGGTCGCGCCCGAGCGCCACGTTGTCCGGATACAAGGCAAACAGCACGCCCTTCCTGACGTGCAGGACGCTGCTGGAAAACAGCGGCACGCCGCGGTTCCACGACTCGCGCAGCACCATCGGCAGGATCGTGCTGTCGTCGACGGTGACGCTGTCCTGCGGCAGCCAGAGGGCGTCACGGCGGCCGTCCGACATGGCGAAGGCCGCATGGTAACCGCGCACGGCGGCTGCCAGGTCGGTGGCCTCGAAGGCCAGCAGCTCCAGGCCGTGGCCGCGCGCCGCTTCGCGCGCCTGCCGCACGATGGCCTGGCTGTGCACCGGGTGGTGGACGACGAACACGCGGCGCACGCCCGGCACCAGCGTCTTCAGCCAGGAAAACAGCAGTACGGGATCGGGCGCCAGGCTGATGCCGCGCCAGCGCTCCGGCTCCGGCAGCGCGCTGATGCCGCCGACGACGATACCGAACGACCCGTCCAGCGCCCCGGCCGTCTTCAGGCCCTGGCGCCCCAGTGCAATGACGGCGCGCGCACCCTGGCGCCTCAGGCTGGCCTGGACGTCGGCACCGGCGGTCGCGCCGACCGGGATGGCACGCACCTTGCCGCCCAGTTGCAGTTCCACGCCGTCGATCATTTCGGTAAATACCTTGCGGTACGGTTCGCCGATGTCGGGAAACAGCACGGCGATCGTGTCGCTGGCGGCCGTCACGGCGCGGGCCGGCCCGGCCAGCAGCAGCGCCAGCAGCAGCGACAGCGCGGCCCCGGCACGGGAGGCTGCCCTTGGCGGGCGCGAGAGGCGGTAACGGATCAAAGGCGATGTCCCAGAGGAATATTGCTGTAAAGGTATTCGCAAGTCTACCGTCCCGGCAGCCGGTTTGACACCTGTTTTCTCGAACATGTTGTCTAGACGTCTCGCCGGCGACGGCAGCACCGGGGGCTGCACGATTCGCCGGAGCGCGCTACAGTGTCGTTTTTGCCAAGAATTATCATTTTTCAAGGGATAAGGGGAGCAAGCATGCACATCGACCTGACCGGCAAGACCGCCATCGTCACCGGTTCCACCCGCGGCATAGGCCATGCCATCGCAGTGGGGCTGGCGCGGGCCGGCGCCACCGTCGTGATCACGGGCCGCAAGCAGGCCGACGTCGATGCCGCGCTGGCGCGGCTGGCCGAAGCGGTGCCCGGCGCGCGCGCCCGCGGCCATGCCGTCGACCTGAGCGGCGCGGCCGGTTTCGCGCAGCTCAAGGCGGCCGAGCCCGAGTGCGACATCCTCGTCAACAACGTCGGCATCTTCGGCCCGCAGCCGTTCGCCGAGATTGCCGACAGCGAGTGGACGCGCTTCTTCGAGGTCAACGTGATGTCCGGGGTACGCGCCAGCCGCGCCTGGCTGCCCGGCATGCAACAGCGCAACTGGGGCCGCATCGTCTTCATCTCGTCCGAATCGGCCATCAACATCCCGGCCGACATGATCCACTACGGCTTCACCAAGACGGCCAACCTGGCCGTGGCACGCGGGCTGGCCAAGAGCCTGGCCGGTACCGGCATCACCGTCAACAGCGTGCTGCCGGGCCCCACCTTGTCCGAAGGCGTGCAGGAGATGGTGGCGCCGGGCGAAAGCGCCGAGGTGGCGCTGGAGCGGGCCAACGCCTTCGTGCGCCAGCACCGCGCCAGCTCCATCCTGCAGCGGGTCGCGCTGCCGGAGGAGGTGGCGAACATGGTCGTCTACGTCTGCTCGCCGCAGGCCTCCGCCACCACGGGCGCGGCGCTGCGGGTGGACGGCGGCACGGCCGACACGATTTGAGCGGCCCGCTGGACATGGCCGCGCCGGACGCCCGGCGCCAGCGCGCGACCCTGGCGATCCTGGCTGTCACGCAGATCGCTTCCTGGGGTTCGCTGTACTACAGCATCACGATCCTGGGGCCGGCGCTGGCGCGCGAATTCCACTGGAGCGGTGCGCTGGTGTACGGCGCCTACTCGTGGAGCCTGATCGTGTCCGGCCTGGCCGCCACGCCGGCCGGCGCGTTGCTGGACCGGCTGGGCGGGCGCGCCGTGATGGGGGCAGGCTCGCTGGCGGCCGCGGCCGGCATGCTGCTGCTGGCCGGAACGAATTCGCTGTCCATCTACGTGCTGGCCTGGACGGTGCTGGGCCTGGCCATGGCGCTGACCCTGTACGAGGCCGCTTTTGCCACGCTGAACCGCGACTTCGGCGCCGATTCGCGCCGGCTGATCTCGACCCTGACCTTGTTCGGCGGCTTTGCCAGTACCGTGTTCTGGCCGCTGACCCTGCGCCTGGACGAGTGGCTGGGCTGGCGTGGTACGTGCCTGGCTTATGCCGCCATGCACGTGCTGCTGTGCCTGCCGCTGCACCTGTGCCTGGGAGGGCGGGGCACGCCGCCGGCGCCGGCGCGGACGAACGACGCGGCGGCCGGTGCTGCCGACCTCGAATTGCGTCAGGCCGTGCGTCACCCGGCCTTCTGGAAGCTGGCGCTGGCCTTTGCCGTCAACGCGCTGATCTTTTCCGCGCTGGCCGTGCACCTGATCCCCCTGCTGCGCCAGCTGGGGTATGGCGCCACGCTGGCGGTGGCGCTGGCCGCGCTGATCGGTCCGGCCCAGGTGGCGGGGCGCATCGCCGAGCGCCTGTGGTTCCAGGATGCGCCACCCCAGCACATCGGCCGCCTGGCGTTCGGCGCGTTGCCGGCCGGGTTGCTGGCGATGCTCCTGCTGGCGCGCCAGCACTGGGCGGCCGGGCTGTTCTGCCTGCTGCTGGGAGCCAGCAACGGCGTGCTGACCATCGTGCGCGGCACCGTGCCCCAGGCGCTGTTCGGACGGCGCCACTACGGCGCCATCGCCGGCGCGATGGCGGGGCCGTCGCTGCTGGCGCGCGCGGCGGGTCCGCTGTTGACGGCCTTGCTACTGGGCGCCGGCACGCCGCCCCTGGTGCTGCTGGGGCTGTTCCTGGGCCTGTCGCTGCTGTCGTTGGCCGGCTTTGTCGCCGCCACGCTGCCTGCCGCCACGGTGGCACGGGTGCCCGGCCCGGGTTGAGCGCTTACGCTATCATGCCAGGATGAAACATCGACTCTTCCTGTTCGACCTGGACGACACCCTGCTCGATTTCAAGGCATCCGAGCGGCTCTCGTTCCAGCGTACCCTGGCCGCGCTGGGTGTCGCGGCGCTGCCCGCCGGCCTGTTCGAGCGCTACCAGGCCATCAACCTGGCGCTGTGGCGTGACTTCGAGGCCGGCACGGTCGGCAAGGATGTGTTGAAGGTGGAGCGGTTCCGGCGTACCTTCCACGGCGCCGGGCTCGACCTGGACGCGCACGCGGCCAGCGGGCTGTACCTGGAAGCGCTGGCGGACAGCGTGGTGCTGGTGGAGGGCGCGCGCGAGCTGTGCGCGGCGCTGGCGGCCATCGGCGAGGTCGGCATCATCACCAACGGGGTCGCGCAGATCCAGCAGCGGCGCATCGCCAGTGCCGGCCTGCGCGAGCACCTGTCGTTTGTTGCCACGTCGGAGGAATGCGGTCATGCCAAGCCGGACGTGCGCTTCTTCCAGCACACGGTCGGTATGGCGCGCGCGTTCCGGCACGCCGAGACCGTCATCGTGGGTGACCGGCTGGACGCCGACATCCTGGGCGCGAACCGGTTCGGCATCGACAGCGTGTGGTTCAATCCGGATGGGGCGGTCAATGGCGGGGCGGCGCGGCCGACGTGGGAGGTCAGCCGACTGCATGGCGTCATCCCGGCGCTGGGTAAGATAAGCCGCAGGTAGGGGGCGCGAGCCCTTTTGCGACTCGAGCAGCTAGGTCTCGTCCGCCTCGACGATACTGGACAATTTAGGGCGGCATTCCCCTCCTGTAAGGCAGCGGCCTCTTCGAACGTCAGCTGGCGCTGGCGCAGCGCATGCAACACCGCTGAGTATCCGTCGTCCCCATTGCTGGCCTCCCTCCGCATGAGATATCTCAACAGGAGGTCAGACAGGCCGGCATGACGGAAGTTCCACTGCTTAACGCGAACAGCGCCCAAAAAAAAGTGCCGGGCAAGCCCGGCACTTTCTAATGTGCTGACAGCGGAGGATTACCAGCCGATATCATGCAGCAGCGGCAGGCTCAGATCCTTCGGCGGTTCCACTTCGTGCGTCAGGTCCGAGTTGATCGACGGTTCCATCAGCTGGTTCGGGCGGGCCGAGGTCGTGTAGTGCGACACCGAGGAGCCCGGTTCGAAGGTCGTCGGCGTATACATCAGGATACGCTTCTGGTTGTCCGTGCCGGCCATGCGGTTCTCGTCGGCCTTGAAGGTGGCGACGATGCCCGACTTGGTGCGCGAACGATAGGCCAGCTTGGCCTTCAGCGCAGTGCCGTCGGCCTGGCTGATGCGCACGGCCGGGATCGTGACCGACGGGTCGCTGCCGCTCATGCCGGCCGGGTCGCCCGGCGCGTTGTCGACGACGATCATGCCGATCGCACCGGCGGCCTGCACATTGGCCGCCTTGACGACGAACGTGCACGAGCCGCGGTCGACCAGCGCGATGTTGCCGGCAACGGCCTTGGCGTTGATCGGGTTCAAAGGCTGGCAGGCCAGGCCCGTACCGGCGGCCTGGTCGACCACCGGCATCAGCTGACCGGCAACGACTTGCGAACCGATCGGCATGCCGAAGCTGGCTTCGCCGAACTTGTAGTTGCCGGCGGTCGAGCCAGCGGCGCTGCCGCTGATGTTGACGACGCCCAGCTTGCCCAGCACGTCAGGCACCGCGGCCGTGACTTCCGGACCGCCCCACGACATGCCGTCGCCGCTGACCGCGTTGGCCACGCGCTCGGCCGGCGTCATCTGCGTCCAGGTCTTGTTGGTGCGGTTGTCGGTCATGAAGTGATCCCAGATCGACGGCGTGTCCAGGTAGTATTCGCCCGTTTCCTCGTCGGAGAAGCTCTGGAAGCCCAGGCCGTGGCCCATTTCGTGCAGCAGCACGGCCACGAAGTCGGTGCCGCCTTCGTCGGCACCGTCCAGGCCCAGGTAGAACGGCGAACCTGGCAGGCAGTCCTCGGCCAGGCCCAGGCGCGAGTTGAAGCGGGCGCGGATGTCGGCGATGCTCGGGCTCTGGTCGGCGCCGGACAGCTTGTTGGCCAGGGCGCTCGGGTACCAGGTATTGGCTTTTGGCGCGCCCGGGAAGTCGGAGAACACTTCCAGCGTGCCTGCGGAACCCAGCGTGGCGGATGTGGCGGTGCAGCGCAGCGGCTCGAAGCTGGCCTGGATGCGGATCGGCACCGTGCTGTTCAGCTTGGAGCCCCAGATGTTGGCGGCGTGCGTGAACGCGATCAGGCGCTGTTCGCCCAGGGTCGTGCCGGTGTTGCCACCGATCGGCTCGACCGGCGTCGGGTCGTTGAAGCCGACGCCCGGTTCGTTGGCGTTGACGATGACGATCGGTGCGGCGGCCTGGGCGGCACCGGCGGCGCTGAACGCGACGGCGAGGGCGGCGATGATGCTCTTCATATTATTGCGCTTCATAGTTGCGCTCCTTGGCTTGCGCAACGCGCGGGGTTTTCGAGGCTGCCAGGGCAGCGTCTTCGGTTTCGGCACAGGCTTCGCTCAGCGAGCCGTCCGCGTTCTTGGTGACGACGGAGTACAGCACCTTGTTGGCGACGCTGGCCACGCGGGTGCCGTTGGGACGGGTCACGACCTTCGATTCCTTGGTGTTGCCGGCTTGCAGGGCCGCGCTCTTCAGCGTCTGCGGTGCCAGTTGCTTGTATTCGGCCGGGGTCGGGGCGCGCAGCTGGCCCGTTTCGGCGTCACGCACCACGACCATGCCCTTGTCGTCGGCGGCCATGGCGCCCGAGCTCATGCCCAGGGCGGCCAGTGCCAGGCCGGCGCCGGCGGCGGCGCGGCGGCTGCGGCGGGCCATGAAGCCCACGCCAGCCAGGCCCAGGCCCATCATCAGCCAGCTCGACGGTTCAGGAACGGCGGAAATCGTCACGCTGTCCAGGCCGATATAGTCGCTGGTCTCGGCATTGCCGGTGTAGTGGAACGCGAAGCGGCCCGTGCCCGTGCCGGTGAATTCGGCCGTGTAGCGGGTCCAGTCGCCAGGGTAGGCGGCCGCGTCGATCGACAGCAGGCTCGTCTTGAAGCCGGCGATGTCGCTGCCGTTGCCGGCGCCGAACAGCACTCCCAGGTTATCGTCAAAACCTGCATCGGCCGTGCGGGTGTAGAACGTGATGCGCGTCGTGCCCGACAGCGTCAGCTCAGGCGTGATCAGCCAGTTGTCGATGGCGCCGTTGCTGCCTGCGCCCGACAGGAAATTGGCAGCGGCGTACGAATTGTCCGCGCCGGCTTGGGCCGCGAAGACGCCGTCGTTGCCCTGGAACCAGCTCTGGCCGCCGTTGGCATTGTTGATGACCCAGCCGCTGAGCGAACTGATGTTATCGAAGCCCTCGGTAAGGGAGGTGGGCGGCGTATCTGCGTGGGCCGATGCCGATAGTGTCAGCGCCGCCGATGCAAAAAGAGTGAGGAACGTTTTCATTGGTTCACTTTCGTTTTGACGATAGAGGAGAGTGCAATGTTTTGGAAATTGCAAATCCAGTATAGGCGCAAGAAATGTATCTCTGCCACTAAATTTTTACACTTTGTAATTGTTTTTTTGATTCGTATCCAATATGCAACAACCATGGTGCTTTCATCTCGCAAGGCCGAGCATCCATGCGGGTTCCAGCGGTTTTTGTTGTAATCAAGCACATATTCTAGGCTCCGATCTTGACGGTTTGCCCAACTATTGATCTGTAACAAAGCGTAACAAGTGTTACGTGGCGCGGGGCGCCAGGGGTGCCGTTTCATCGCGGCATCGAAGGCGGTTACAATGCTGCCTTTCCCCTTTTTTCTGTGGCAGAACCCGTGCAAAGCCGCCAACTGTATTTCCGTCTGCTGCGGCAGTTCCTCTCCCATGGCGGCGTGCTGGCCGCGACCTTGATCGCCGTCGGCGTGGCCTCGTTGACGGACGTGCTGCTGATCCGCCAGCTGCAAAACGTCGTGGACGCGCTGCGGCCGCAAGGCATCAGCCACGGCGCCGAGGTGGCGGGCGGGGTGCTGACGACGGTGGGACAGTGGATCGACCGCTTCATGCCGGTGGACGCGGCGCAGGCCGCGCTGTGGACGATCCCCGCCATCATCATGGCGCTGGCCTTCCTGCGCATGGTCAGCAGCTTCGCCGGCGACTATGGCTCGTCCTGGCTCAGCAACCGGGTGCAGGCCGACCTGCGCGGCCAGATGTTCCGCTGCATCCTGCGGCTGCCGAACGGCTACTTCGACCAGTCCTCCACCGGCACCACCTTGTCGCGGGTGACGTTCGACGCCAACCAGGTGTCGCAGGCCGGCCTCAACGTCCTCAATGTCGCCGTGCGCGATTCCGTCGCCACCGCGGGCTACCTCGTGTCGCTGTTCACGATCGACTGGCAGCTGGCCGTGTTCTGCCTGGGCCTGTTGCCGCTGGTGGCGCTCGTCGTCATCTTCGCGGGCCGGCGCATGCGCCGCCTGTCGGAAAGCGCGCAGCACGCGATGGGCGAGCTGACCCGCGTGCTGGACGAGAGCATCGGCGGCCAGCGCGTGGTCAAGATCTTCGGCGGCCAGGAATACGAGCAGCGCCGCTTCGACGACGTGGTGCGGCTGAACCGCCAGCTGGCCGTCAAGCACTCGGCCACCGCCGCCATGAACTCGGGGATCATCATGATGCTGGTCGGCGCGACGCTGTCGGCCGTGATCTATTTCGCGCTGGTGCGCGCGCAGGCGGGCGCGCTCTCGCCCGGCGCCTTCGTGGCATTCATGGGTTCCCTGATGGCGATGCAGTCGCCGATCAAGAACCTCACCAAGATCAACGAGCCGCTGCAGCGCGGGCTGGCGGCGGCGAAATCCGTGTTCGGCCTGATCGACGCACCCATCGAAACGGACCAAGGCACGCGCCCGCTGGCGCGCGCTGCCGGCCGCATCGAGCTGCAGCACGTGGGCTTCCGCTACGGCGTGACCGACCCGGACGCGGCCCCGGCGTTGCGCGACGTGTCGCTGGCCATCGCGGCCGGCGAGACGGTCGCCCTGGTGGGCGGTTCAGGCAGCGGCAAGACGACCTTGGCCAGCCTGCTGCCACGCTTCTACGACGTGACGACGGGCGCGATCCTGCTCGATGGCGTGGACCTGCGCGAGTACCGCCTGGCCGACCTGCGCCAGCAGATCGCGCTGGTCAGCCAGGACGTGGTGCTGTTCAACGACACCCTGGCCGCCAATATCGCCTATGGCGACCCGGCACCCGACCAGGCCCGCATCGAGGCCGCCGCGCGCGCCGCCTACGCGCACGAATTCATCGAGCGCCAGCCGCAGGGTTATGCGACCGAGGTGGGCGAGAACGGCCTGCGCCTCTCGGGCGGCCAGCGCCAGCGCCTGGCGATCGCGCGCGCGCTGTACAAGGACGCGCCGATCCTGATCCTGGACGAGGCCACCAGCGCGCTGGACACGGAATCGGAACGGCAGGTGCAGGCCGCGCTGGAGCGCCTGATGAAGGGCCGCACGACGGTGGTCATCGCGCACCGGCTGTCGACCATCGAGAATGCCGACCGCATCGTCGTCATGAACGGCGGCGCCATCGCCGAGGCGGGCACCCACGAGGCCCTGCTGGCGCAGGGCGGCTTGTATGCGCGCTTGTACCAGACGCAGAAGCAGCTGAGCACGTAGCCCCCCGGTGACAGGCACCGGTGTTTCTACCGTCCCTGGCTCTCGGAAGGCGTGCGCACCGGATCGCCCAGCATATCCTGCACGTACAGCATCGACACCAGCACCGCCAGCACGGCCGTCAGCGGTGTCGCCAGCGCCACCCCGGCCATGCCGAACAGGGCGCCGAACAGCAATTGCATGACGATCGTCAGCGCCGGGGGCAGCGACACGGTGCGTTTTTCGATCAGCGGCGAGAGCAGGTAGCCCTCGACCAGCTGGATGGCGGCGAACAGCAGCACCACGTACAGCGCCTGCGTGGGGTCGCCGGAAAACGCGATCAGCACCGCGGGCACGCCCGCCAGCAGCGGGCCGATATACGGGATGAAATCGAGCAGCCCGGCGATCAGGCCGAGGATCAGGGCGAGCGGAATGTCCAGCAGCGCCAGCCCGGCGGCGGAGGCCACGCCCACCAGCAGCATCGACGCCGCCTTGCCGAGCAGCCAGCGCGCCAGCGTGCGCGCCAGCTCGTCCAGCACTTCCCGCGCGCGCGCCCGCTTGGCGGGCGGCACCAGCGTCACGAAGCCTTCGATGTAGAGGTGCGGCTGCGCGGCGAAGTAGACGCCGACGAACAGGATGATGACGACGTTGCCCACGGCGCCCAGCAGGCCGGAGAAGAACAGGCCGGCGTTCGGCACCAGCTGCATCAATTGCTTCTGCATCTGCTCCGGCGAGGGCACGCCGGCCATCAGGCGCCGCAGCAGCGGCTGCTGTTCCATCGCCGCGCGCATGCGCTGCAGTGCGTCCGGTACCGCCTGCGCCAGCGTGTCGGCCTGCTCGCCGATCTGCGGCGCCATCAGCCAGCCGCCCACGCCGAACACCAGCAGCAGCACCGTCACCACCACGGCCAGCGACCACTTGCGCGACAGGCCCAGGTGCCGGTGCACCGTGCCGGCCAGCTCGTACAGCAGGATCGCGAACAGCACGCAGGCGAATACGAGCAGCAGCGCGTCATGCGCGAACCACAACGCGGCCAGCACGAGCAGGGCCAGGATGACGATGCCGTTGACGAGGGCGACGCGGCGCGCGAAGCGCTGTTCCGGAACGTGCTGGGGCGTGTGATCGTTCATTGATGGCTTCCTTCGCGGGTGGTCAGCAGGTAGGCGGCCATGTCGCGCGCATCGCGCTCGGAGACGCCCAGCGTGGGCATCGTCGTCTGCGCATGCACCGCTTGCGGCGCGCGGATCCAGCGCGCCAGGTTGTCGGCCGTGTTGGGCAGCAGCCCGGCGAGATGGCTGCGCCGCGCCAGGTCGTACAGCGGCGGCCCGACGTAGGTGGCGGGGCCGGTCACGCCGGGGATCAGGTGGCAGCTCTGGCAGGCATACTGGGTCAGGACGAGGCGGCCGCGCACGCGATCGGGCGGCGGCAGCGGCGCCGCGGCGGCCGTGGCCGCCGCCGGGGCAGCGGCGCCCAGCATGCCGCGGTAGCCGTCCGCCGTCAGGTGCGGCAGCTGGCCCAGGAAGGCGACCAGCGCCCACAGCTCCGGCTCGGCCAGGCGCGCCCCCCAGGCCGGCATGCCGCTCATCTTGATGCCGTGCCGGGTGATGTAATACAGCTCGGGAGGCCGCCAGCGCCGCGCCGCGTCCACCAGCGGGCCCGGCACCGGCTGCATGCTTTGCGCGAACGGCAGCGGTGCCACGCCTGGGCCGCCGTGGCATTGCTGGCAGTGGCGGACGTACAGGTGGGCACCGCGCAGGAGCGCGGCCTCGCCCGGCTGGCGCGGGACCTCGATGTCGCGCGCGTGAAAGGCCACCGAATGCTGCATGGCCCGCTCCAGCAGCGTATGCACGAACTGGAAGTGCTGGCGCGTGGCGGCCACGTCGTACCAGCCGCCGCGGAACACCGCGTAGCCCGCCAAAGCCGCCACCGCGGCAGCGCCCAGCACGGCGGCGAGGGCGCTCGCGCTGGCGACGCGCAAGGCATGGGAGCGGAACGGGCGGGTCATCGGGGCATGTGCACGCTTGGGAACGGTGGAAAATTGTCGTTTCTGTATTATATGGATTCATCCATTTGCTGCAGGAACAGTGCGTGCGCGCAAGAGTTTGCTTCCGCTTCGGTCCCCGTCCCATGCTCGCCAGCGCACTGCTGCTCGCGGCGGCGCTGGCCGGCTGCAGCGAACGGCGCGCGCCGGCAGGCACGGACGGCGCCGATCCGGAGCGGGGCCGGCGCCTGCTGGCGCAGTTCCAGTGCGGCAGCTGCCACGTGATCCCCGGCGTCGAGGCGGCGCGCGGCACGGCCGGGCCGCCGCTCGCCACGTTCGGACGCCAGAGCTACGTCGCGGGCACGCTGCCGAACGATCCGCCGGCGCTGGCGCGCTGGCTGGTCGATCCGCCGGCCGTCAAGCCGGGCACCGCGATGCCGGCGCTGGGCGTGTCGCCGGACGATGCGCGCCATATGGCGGCCTACCTGGCGACGCTGCGATGACGGCGGGCTTCTTCGATCCCGCCAGCCCGGATGCCATCACGATCGCCCGCCTGGGCTGGACGATGTTCGTCGCCGCCGCCGTCATCCTGGCCGCGCTGACGTGGCTCACATTGCGCGCGCTGCGCCCTGGCCGCCGGGCCGTGCGGGCGCGCTGGTGGATCGTGGCCGGCGGCCTGGCCTTCCCCGTGCTGGGGCTGACGGCGCTGCTGGCCTGGAGCGCCGTCGCCACCGCGCGGCTGTCGCCGCAGACGTCGCTGACGCCATTGCGCATTGCCGTCACCGGCCATATGTGGTGGTGGCAGGTGCGCTACACCGACCCTGCCACCGGCCGCGAGATCGCGCTGGCCAACGAGTTGCATATTCCGGTCGGCCGGCCCGTCTGGCTGGCCCTGGGCGCGGGCGACGTGATCCACGCCTTCTGGGTGCCGGCGCTGGGCGGCAAGATCGACATGATCCCGGGCCGCATGCACGGGCTGCGCGTGCAGGCGCAGCGCGCCGGTACCTACCGCGGCCAGTGCGCCGAGTACTGCGGCGAACAGCATGCGCGCATGGCGCTCGACGTGGTGGCGCGGCCGCCGGCCGAATTCGACGCTTGGCTGGCCGCGCAGGCCTGGCCCGCGGCGCCGCCGGCGCATGCGCAACTGGCGCGCGGCCAGGCCGTGTTCCTGGCGCAGCGCTGCCAGGCCTGCCATGCGGTGCGCGGCGTCACCCCGGAAGTACGCGGTGCCACGCTGGGGCCGGACCTGACGCATGTCGGCAGTCGCCGTACCATCGCGGCCGGCACCTTGCCCACGCACGCGGCCGCGCTGGCCGGCTGGCTGGCCGATCCGCAGGCGCACAAGCCGGGAGCGCGCATGCCCGCCACGCGCGCGCTGGACGGCGCCGACCTGCGCGCGCTGGCGGCCTGGCTGGAGTCGCTGAAATGACGGCGCCGCCGCATGGGCGCGTGTTGCCCAGCGCCGTGCCGCGCCCGCCCGGCGAACTGGAACGGCTGGAACGGGTGTGGCGCACGCCACGCGGCTGGCGCCTCGTCACGTCCGTCAACAACACCACGGTGGGGCTGCTGTACATCGGCACGGCGCTGCTGTTCTTCCTGCTGGCCGGCATCCTGGGCCTGCTGATGCGCGCCCAGCTGGCCGTGCCGGACAACACGCTGCTCTCGGCCGCCACGTACAACCAGGTGTTCACCATGCACGGCAGCGTGATGATGTTCCTGTTCGCGATCCCCATCGTCGAGGCGCTGGCCGTGTACCTGCTGCCCGGCATGCTGGGCGCGCGCGACCTGCCGTTCCCGCGGCTGTCGGCATACGCGTTCTGGGCCTACGCCATCGGCGGGCTGGGCTTCTTCTGCACCCTGTTCGTCGGCCTGGCGCCGGACGGCGGCTGGTTCATGTACCCGCCGCTGACCGGCAAGGCGTACTCGCCAGGCCTGAACGCGGACTTCTGGCTGCTCGGCATCGGCTTCATCGAGATCTCGGCGATCGCCGGCGCCATCGAGCTGATCGTCGGCATCCTGTTCACCCGGGCGCCCGGCATGACCCTGGCGCGCATGCCCGTGTATGCGTGGTCGATGCTGGTGGTGGGCGTGATGATCGTGTTCGCGTTCCCGGCGATTATCGCCGGCACGGCGCTGCTGGAACTCGAGCGCGCGTTCGACTGGCCGTTCTTCATCCCGGCACGCGGCGGCGACCCGGTGCTGTGGCAGCACTTGTTCTGGTTCTTCGGCCACCCCGAGGTGTACATCATCTTCCTGCCGGCGGCCGGCATGGTGTCGACGATGATCCCGACCATCGCGCGCACGCCGCTGGTGGGCCGGCGTGCCGTCATCGTGGCGCTGGTCGGCGTCGGCTTCTTCAGCTTCGGCCTGTGGGCGCATCACATGTTCACGGCGGGGCTGGGCGTGCTGGAGGCCGGCCTGGTGTCGGCCGCCAGCATGGCCGTGGCCGTTCCCACCGCCGTGCAGGTATTCGCCTGGATCGGCACGCTGTGGCGCGGCACCGTGCGGATCACGGCACCGGCGCTGTTCCTGCTGGGCTTCATGTTCATCTTCGTGCTGGGCGGTCTGACGGGCGTGATGGTGGCCGTGGTGCCGTTCGACTGGCAGGCCCACGACACGTACTTCGTCGTCGCCCACTTCCACTATGTGCTGATCGGCGGCATGGTGTTCCCGGTGTTCGCGGGGATGTACTACTGGCTGCCGCTGGTGCGCGGCCACGCGCTGTCCGAACGGCTGGGACGCTGGGTGTTCGGCCTGATGTTCGGCGGCTTCCACCTGGCGTTCTTCCCGATGCACGTCAGCGGCCTGCTGGGCATGCCGCGCCGGGTCTACACCTATCCGTCCGGCCTGGGACTGGACGGCCTGAACCTGCTGTCCACCGTCGGCGCCTTCGTGTTCGCGGCCGGCGTGCTGCTGTTCCTCGGTGACCTGGCGCGCACCCTGCGCCGGCCCGAGCGCGAGCCCGGCAACCCGTGGGGCGCGGCCACGCTGGAATGGCTGCCGAACGACTGCTACGCCGTGCGCAGCATCCCGCAGGTGGACAGCGCCGAGCCGCTGTGGGACCGCCCCGCGCTGGCGGACGAGGTGGTGGCCGGCGCTCACTGGCTGCCCGGCACGGCCACCGGCAAGCGCGAGACCATCGTCACCAGCGCGCTGGCCGCGCGCCCGCTGTACGTGCTGGTACTGCCGACGGATGGCTGGATGCCGTTCCTGGCGGCGCTCGGCACGGCCGGCTTCTTCCTGTTGCTGACGATCGAGTGGACGGGGGCCGCGTGGGCCTGCGGCATCGGTGCGATCGGCGCCGTGCTGGCGTGGCTGTGGGGGCAGGACCGCCCGCCACCGGCCACGCAGGCCCGCGTGGCCGACAACCTGGGCGCCGCCAACGTGCTGCCGGTGGGCGCGTCCGGCGCCGCCAGCCCGTCCTGGTGGGCCACCGTCATCATGCTGGTGGTCGATGCCGGCGTGTTCCTGGCCTTCCTGTTCACTTATGTGCACGTCTCGATGCGGCTGGACGTCTGCCCGCCGCCGGGCAGCCGGCTGGCGCAGCCGTGGATGGCGCTGCTGTCGGCTGCGCTGCTCCTGGCCAGCGCCGGCGCCACGACGCTGGCGTGGCGCCGCCCGCTGACGGGCTCGCAACGCCCGCTGCGCTGGCTGGTGGCCGCGGCGCTGGCCTGCATGCTCGCCTCGTTCGGCCTGGACGTCTGGGCCCAGCTGGACGCCGGGCTCGATCCGGTCGCGCATGCCTGGGGCGCCAGCGTGGCGGGCCTGCTGGCCTACCAGGGCCTGCACGTGGTACTGCTGGCCCTGGTCGGGCCCTATGTCGTGGCGCGTTCGCTGCGGCGCCGCCTGCGTCCCGACAGCCGCGCCACGCTCGACAACAGCGCGCTGATCTGGCTGTACGCGGCGGGGCAGGGGCTGGTGATCGCGTTCGCGCTGCATGGCTGGCCGCGGCTGATGGGATGACGATGGAACGCTTCTGGCCACGCCTGCTGCAGGGAACCGCGCCGCTGCTGGTGTGGGCGGGGCATTTCGCGTTCTGCTACCTGTTCGCGGCGGCGGCTTGCACCCCGGGCGGTGGCTTGGACTGGCGCTGGTGCTTGCTGCTGGCGGTTACCGTGCTGGCACTGGCGGCGTGCGGCTTGTTGCTGTGGCGCGCCTGCCGGCTACCTCGGACCGGATTGCTGGCGCTGGCCCGGCTCGGCAGCGGCTGGCTGGCGCTGGTCGCGGTGGGCTGGGGCGGTCTGGTACTGCTGACGGCGGGCGCTTGCCGCTGACGGTGAAGCAACCCGCGGTGTCAGGCACCTTTCTCAGGGCGGTGACGCCCTGAGAAAGGTGCCTGACACCATGGGTTCCGCGGATCAGAACGAATACACCAAGGTCACGGACGTCTGCGTATCCGTATTCTTTTTATCGACCGGCACATTGGTATCGTTGCGCGCGCTGAACGCGGCCTTCATCTGCATCGTGCCGTTGATCTTGGTGGACAGCGCCGTTTCGGCCACCGAGCGCACGTTCGACGTGCCCCGTTCCACGGCGACCGTCTGCGTGAACAGCGCGGAGGGGCTGATCTGCCAGCGCACGTTGGCCGCGCCGCGTACCGTCAGGCCGCTTTCCTCCTCGCCGGTGGCGCGCACGCCGTTGAAGTAGCCCGGGCCCAATTCCACCTCGACGACCTTGTCCGGCGACTTGTACAGGCGCTGGCCGCGGCCGACCGAGACGGACGAGTAACGCGTGTAGGCGCCGAAGCGGTCGTCCACGTGCGAACCCAGCACGTACAGGCGCTGGCCGTCCTCCATCAGCTTGTAGGCCGCCTTGGCCGACAGCGCGAAGCGCTCGGCCGAGCGGACCGACTGCTTGCGGCCGTCGCTGTCCTCGCTGCGGTCTTCCTTGAAGAAGCCGGTCAGGATGTACTGGTTGCTCCAGTCTTCCAGTTCCTGGCGCGCGTCGATCTTGCCGGTCACCGAGGTGCCGCTGGTATTGCCGCTGGTCGTGATCGCGCCCAGTTCGGCCGACGTGTTCCAGGTGCGTTCCTCGATGGAATCCCCGGCATGGGCGGCCAGGGGCAGGGCGATGGCGAGCAGCAGGCCGGCGAGCGGCGGTACGGAGCGTGTGGTCATGGGCATCTTCAGCAGCAGGTGCCGCGACGGCGCGGCTCGCGCAAGGAACGGCGAACGCGGACGCGGTCAGGTCAAACGGTGGAGGCAGCATTGTAACCCAAGCATGTCATGCGTGCCGGCATGTGGGCTGGCGAACGGAGCGGCGCCGTGGGCAGTGGCACACTGGGTCCATGCTGCCTCGAGGATAGACGATGAAACCCGAAGAAACCACGGCGCTGCCCAGCGCCATGCTGGCGGGCGATGCCCAGGCCGCCGCCCGCGCCGCCGGCCTGCGCTACGTGACCGACGCCCGGCCCGGCCTGTCCCGTGTGCCCAACGATGGCCCGGGCTTTCGCTACCTGGACGCGGACGGCAGGGTGATCGACGACGAGGCCACGCTGGGCCGCATCAAGTCGCTGGCGATTCCGCCGGCCTGGACGGACGTGTGGATCTGCGCCCAGGCCAACGGTCACCTGCAGGCGACGGGCCGGGATGCGCGCGGGCGCAAGCAGTACCGCTACCACCCGCGCTGGCGCAGCGTGCGCGACGAAGTCAAGTACGAGCGGATGATCGCCTTCGGCCGCGCGCTGCCGGGCATCCGCCGTGCCGTCGACGCGGCGCTGGGCCTGGCGGGACTGCCGCGTGAGAAGGTCCTGGCGACGATCGTCTACCTGCTGGAGGCGACGATGATGCGCATCGGTAACGAGGAATATGCGAAGGAGAACAAGTCGTTCGGCCTGACCACCTTGCGCAACCGCCACGTGCGGGTGGACGGCAAGGAGGTCGAGTTCCACTTCCGCGGCAAGAGCGGCGTCTGGCACGATGTCAAGGTGGCGGACCGGCGCCTGGCCCGCATCATCGGCCGCATGCGCGACCTGCCGGGGCAGGAGCTGTTCCAGTACGTGGACGACGACGGTGCGCGCCATTCGATCGATTCCAGCGACGTCAACGACTACCTGCGCACCATCACCGGAGAGGACTACACGGCCAAGGACTTCCGCACCTGGTCCGGCACCGTGCTGGCCGCGCTGGCCCTGCAGGAGTTCGAGAAATTCGACTCCGAGACCCAGGCCAAGAAGAACGTGGTGCGCGCCATCGAGTCGGTGGCGAAAAAACTGGGCAATACGCCCTCCGTCTGCCGCAAGTGCTATGTGCATCCGGCCGTGCTGGACGCCTACATGGATGGCGCCGAACTGGCCGCGCTGCGCACCCGTGCCGAGGAGGAGCTGACGCGCGACCTGCACGACCTGCAGCCGGAGGAGGCGGCCGTGCTGGCGCTGCTGCAGCAGCGCCTGGAGCGGGAGGCGGAACGGGCCGCAGGCAAGGGCAAGGGCAAGGCCGTGGCCAGCCCGGCCCGGGCCAGGACCGGCAGCCGCGCCCGCCCGGCGGCACGCAAGGTGGCCGCCGTGGCCGCCTGAGCTCAGTGCCGCGCGACGGCGCCCTCGGCGCCCGGCCGCGCAGCGAACGCCTTGACCAGGTCCTCGATCACGAATTTCTGTGCGTCCTCCGCTTTCGGCAGCGCGGCCTGCATGCCGAAGAATTCGTGCGTGACGCCGTCGAACTCGCGGTAGCGCACCGCCACGCCGTCCGCTTGCAGACGGTCGGCATAGGCTTTCGCTTCGCTGGCCAACGGGTCGATCTCGGCCGCCACCACCGTCGCCGGCGCCAGCCCCTTCAACGAACCCGCTTTCAGCGGCAGCGCGTAGGGGTTTTCCCGGTCCGCCGGCGCGCTCGCATAGTGTTGCAGGAACCACTGCATGGAAGCCTTGTCCAGCGGGCGGGCGTTGGCATTGCGCTGGTAGGACGGCGTACTCATGTCGTCGCCGACGACGGGGTAGATCAGCACCTGGTGCAGGGGTGCCTGGACCTTGCGGTCGCGTGCCATCAGCGCCACGACGGCAGCCAGGTTGCCGCCCGCGCCTTCCCCCGCGACGGCCACGCGCGTCGGGTCGCCGTTCAGGTCCTGCGCATGGGCGACGACCCAGCGCCAGGCGGCAAAGGCGTCGTCCGCCGCGGCCGGAAAGCGGTGCTCCGGCGCCTGGCGGTAGTCCACCGAGACGACGACGGCATGGGCGCCCTGCGCCAGCGCACGGATCGACGGCTCGTAGGCTTTGGTGTCGCCCAGCACGAAGCCGCCGCCGTGGAAATAGACCAGCACGGGGAACGGGCCCTTGCCGGGCGGGGCATACACGTGCAGCGGGACCGGGCCGGCGGGGCCGGGCGCGGAGCGGTGTTTCACGGCCAGCGCGGCGGCATTCGGCGGCGCCTTGCCATCGTCCCTCAGCACGCGCGCGACAGCGTCGGCAGCCGTGGCCTGGCGGCGCGCCTCGGCCGGTGTCAGGCCCGCCAGCGGCCGCACGTCCAGCGCCGCATAGGCGTCCAGGATCTTCTGCATGGGTGGCGCTGCCTTGGGCGGTTCCTTGCTGTCCAGTGCCTGGGCACCGGTGGCGGCCAGCATGGCCAGCGCGGTCACGGCCGCGCGCATGGTTCGTTGCATGGATTCCTCGCTGAGTAGTTGTCAGAAAATCATGCCCGGCAGGCACCGTCCCGTCTGTGCGCAAGGGCACCGTGGCGCCGCCTGCCGGTCTGCTTCGCTAAGCTGTGTGCTTCGATTCATGCGAAGGAGCTGTCATGCAAACCTGTGTGGAAGCCTGCCACGCCTGCGCCGACGCCTGCGACCGCTGCGCCGCCGCCTGCCTGCGCGAGGAAGATCCGAAAATGATGGCCGCCTGCATCGCCGGCGACATCGACTGCGCCGCCCTGTGCCGCACCGTGGCTGGCTTCCTGGCGCGCGGCAGCGCGCTGGCGAGCAGCCTGTGCGGCCTGTGCGCGGACGTGTGCGAAGCCTGCGCCGACGAGTGCGGCAAGCACGCGATGCAGCATTGCCAGGACTGCGCGGCCGCCTGTCGCCGCTGTGCCGTCGAATGCCGGCGCATGGCCAGCGGCGCCGGCGTCATCCAGCCGGGGCGGGCCAGCCATACGGCCGCCCACTGAGTTGCACCGGCTGGTTGTTCATGGCTCGACCGAGTGGGCGCGCTTCAGGCAGCGCAGCACGAACGTCGAGCGGCTATGGCGGATGCCGGGCAGTTTATAGAGCTTGCGGCGCAGGAACTCCTCATAGCCGGCCGTGCCCGCCACGGCGACCTTGATCAGGTAATCGTAGTCGCCAGTCAGCAGGTAGGCCTCCATGACCTCCGGCAGGCCGGCCAGCGCCTCGCCGAACTTGACCAGCATGTCGTCGTCGTGGCGCTCCAGCGTCACCTCGATGATCACGGTGTCCGGCAGGCCCAGCGCCTGCTGGTTGAGCAGTGCCGTGTAGCCCTCGATGACGCCGCGCTCCTCCAGCGCGCGCACCCGGTTCCAGCACGGCGTGGTCGACAGTCCGACCTCGTCCGCCAGCTTGGTGTTCGACAACCGTCCATCGCGCCGCAACGCGCGCAGGATGCGCCGGTCGATCTGATCCAGTTCTTCCATCGTTTTCCCCACTTGCAGATGATCCAGCGCGATATTTTACTTTATGCGGAAGAAAATTCTCGCAAGCCGGCGGATTGGTTGAATATTCAGACGCCTATTCCAGCCCCGCCGGGCTAACATTTCGATATGGAACTGCATATGAAGACATTCCGCCTGCGGGTGGAGCGGGACGTGGCCCTGGCCACGATGGAAACGGTGCTGTCGGTCGTACGGCGCGGCGGCCTGGCGCTGCACAGCCTGCACCTGGCACCGGGCCGCCACGGCGTCGACGTGCTGCTGCACGTGGGCGCGGACGAAGCCGAGCCACTGCAGCTGTGCCGCACGCGGCTGTGCAACCTGATCGGCATCCTGAAGATCCGCGAACTGCCGGCCGGTGCCGCCACGTCGTGACGGCGCGCCCCGTTCCGACCGCCCGGTGCGGCGCACTCCTACGGCCCCGGCGCCGGCAGCGTGACAAAATCGTCGTACCGATTTTCACGCAAGGAGGACAGCCATGAAACACGTCGCATTGCTGCTGGTGGCCACGATGGCCGCCACGACCGCCCAGGCCCAGCTGAGCCAGCCGGCCAACGGGCAGGTCAATACGCAGCTGAACAGCCAGCGCAACGGCCCGCTCAACGGGCAACTCGATACCGGCATCGGCAGCCAGGTCAACACGGGGGTCGGCGGCACGTTCGCCGGCAGCGTCGGCGCCACGGGCGTGGGCACGGCGCGCACGCCACTGGCGGGCACGCTGCCCACCAATGGGTCGCGGACTGGGGGTACCGTCGGCACGCCGGGCGTGACGGCGCCGCTGGGCACCATCGACAACCGTCCCCCGTCGCTCGGCAATATGAGCGCGACGGGAACGACCAGCATCACCAACACCAGCAGCGGCGCTTCGCTGTCGCAGGGCACGCTTGGCTCGTCGCAGCCGTTGAACAACGGCAGCTGGGGTCCGGGTACCAACGCCAACAACACGCTGGCGCCGGCACCGGCCGGGGGAACGGGTGGAACGCCGGGATCGAGCCCGGCCGGCGCTCCGACGGGCCGCTGACCGTGCCGCGCCGCTGCGAGGTGCTCGTCATCGGCGGCGGCCCCGGCGGGCTGACGGCCGCGATCTACCTGCGCCGTTTCCGCCGCGACGTGATCGTGGCGGACAAGGGTCACAGCCGCCTGTCGCTGGTTCCCGTCAGCCACAACTATCCGGGCTTCCCTGGCGGCGTGCCGGGAGGCGAACTGCTGGACCGGCTGCGCCAGCAGCTGTCCTGCTACGGCGGCGCCGTCGACAACCTGGAGGTCACCAGCCTGCGCAAGGATGGCGCCGTGTTCGTGGCCAGCCACGAGGGCGGCGAGATCCATACGCCCGTCGTGCTGCTGGCGACGGGCGTGGCGGACGCAGGGTTGCCGGTCGAGGACTGGCACGACGCGGTCGCTGCCGGCGCCGTGCGCCTGTGCCCCGTCTGCGATGGCTTCGACATCCTCGACAAGAAAGTGGCCGTGGTCTCGCAGCCGCACAACCGCACCGGCCACGCCCTGTTCATGCGCACCTTCTCCTGTGACGTGACCCTGTTCGAACGCGAGCCCCAGGCACCGCTGTCGGACCAGGAGGCGCGCAGCCTGCGCGAGGCGGGCGTGCGCTACATCGCTTCGCCGCTGAAAGGCGTGACCTTGACGGACGGCATGGCGCCGGTGCTGCACACGGAGGACGGCGAAGCATACCGCTTCGACGTGTTCTACCCCATGCTGGGCGAAAAAGCCCGCTCGGCCCTGGCGGCCGATATCGGCGCCGCCTGCGGCGAGTGCGACAAGCTGATCGTCGACGAGCACCAGCGCACCACCGTGCCGGGTTTGTACGCGGTCGGCGATGTGGTGGTGGGATTGAACCAGATCAGCGTGGCGACGGGGCAGGCGGCGATTGCCGCCACCGCCATCCACAACGCCTTGCCCTGGCAGTTTCGCTGCCAGGGTTGATCAAGCACCGGTGATACGCTGGGGTCTGTCCCTGGACAGGGACTGACCCCGAAGTTTGCCTGCCTGGTGGGAGCTTGCTGGCGAACCTCCTGTAGTGAACTTCAGGGTCAGTCCCCAAGGGGGACAGACCCTCGTCAGGCGCCTGCTGCCTGTCCCGTACTGACTCAAACGTCCAGCTTGATCACCGGCTTCACGCTGGAAGCCTGCATCTGCTTGCGCTCCGGTACGGCCTCGTCGCCCACCTGGTAGGCCGCCGCGGCGGCGCCGCCACCCACCATCACGCTGCCGACCTTCGGTGCGTTGCTGGCCGGGGTGCGCAGCGGATTGACGTTCGGGGCCTGCGTCTCCGCCACCGGCTCCGGCGTGGTCAGGCGGGCATACTTGCGCGACGGCGTGGTGCCGTCGATCAGTGCGCGCATGCGGCTGGCCGTGGTTTCCCACGACGTATTGGCCACGACCTTGCGCATTTTCTCGACCATCTGCACGGTTTGTTCCGGCGTTTGCGCCAGTGCGGCCTTGCAGTGCGCGATGAATTCTTCCGGCGTGTGGCCGATCGCCACCACATGGCTGTACGGCTGTTCGACGTCGCGGATGGCGGTGGAGACGATCGGCAGCTCGGCCGCCATGTATTCCAGAACCTTGGTCGGGCTGATGAACCTGGTCGCCTCGTTCAGCGCGAACGGCATCAGGCACACGTCCCAACCGGCCAGGAACTTCGGCAGCTCGTCATAGCTGCGCTGGCCCAGGTAATGCAGGTTCGGGCGCTGTGGCAGCTGGGCCGGATCGATCTTGACGACCGGGCCGACCAGCACCACGTGCCAGTCCGGGTTGGCATCGGCCACCTGGGCCACCAGGTCGGTGTCCAGGCGCTCGTCGATGACGCCATAGAAGCCCAGGCGCGGATGCGGAATGTCGGCCTGGTCCGGATGGCTGCCGGCGCGCTCCAGTGCGTGGGCGAAGTGCTGCGCGTCCACGGAAGACGAGAAGCAGTGCGCGTTGGCGTGGCGGGTGCGCTTGGCTTCGTACAGGCTCGGGCCGCCCGTGAACACCAGGTCGGCGATGTTGAGCAGCGCCGTCTCGCGCTGCAGCAGCTGGCGCGGCGGGTTCTTGAAGGCGGACAGTTCGTCCATGCAGTCGTACACCACGACGGAAGCGTGCAGCTGCGGCAGCAGCGGCAGGGCCATCGGCGTATAGAACCAGACGATCGGGTCTTCGTTCTCCGGCACCAGCTTGGCGATCATCGGCTGCAGCAGCGGAATCTGGTCGTCGTGGAAACCAGGTTGCTGCACCGGCGTGTGCGGCTGGCACACGGTGACGTTCGGCGCCACCTCGCGGGTGCGCATGAAGCTTTCGCCATCGTGATGGATGGGCTCTTCCACAAGCACGATCTTGTAATGTTTCGCCAGGCGGGTCAGCAGGTGCTGGGGACGCTGGAAGACGAAGTCCCAACGGAGGTGACAGAACACGATAATAGTCGACATGATTTCTCCCTTGCCCCAAATGGGTCGTTAGTTGTGGTAGTCAAAAACGCCGTGCCATGCAGAGGACCCCGATCATCTGCGGCGGCGCATCGCGCGGCGGGCCGCGTTCAGCGGTTGCCGCGCCGCCAGGCGCCGCCTGGCACGTCTTGCTGCAAGCCCTGGTGCGGGCTGTTATGCTGGCTCCGGCGGAGGCGGTACGACCAGCTGCACGCTGCGCGTGGCCGCGCTGATCTGTTCCAGCGGGATCTTCGGCGTCCGGTCCGCGTTCAGCAGGCCGTTCGCTTCCTGATACGTATCGGCAAACTGCGTGTAGCAGAAGCCGGAAAACATCTGCGTCTCGTTGACGACCTTCAGGAGCTCCGTGTAGTGCTTGTAGAAGCTCTCGGCCGTCGTGGCGCGCGAATAGCCCCAGGTGTCGATGTCCGGCGCCTTGGTATCGAAGGCGATGCCGCCGAACTCCGTCAGCACGATCGGCTGGCCGCGGTGCGGGAAGCCGTCCAGCGTCAGGATGCGGCCGCCCGGGCGGCGCTGGTCGAACAGCGTACGGGCCGGATCCGTCACCTCGTAGCGCGCCTTGATGCGCTGCGGATCGCTGTCGTAGTCGTGGATGCCCAGGATGTCCGTCGCCGACGCTTCCCAGCCGTCGTTGCCGATCACCGGCCGCGTGGAGTCCATCATCCGCGTCATGTGGTACAGCGCTTCCACCGCGTTGCGGTGCGCCTGCATCGACGTCAGGTTCGGCACGCCCCACGACTCGTTGAACGGCACCCACACGATCACGCACGGATGGCTGTAGTCCCGTTCGATCGCCTCCTGCCACTCCTTGATCAGGCGCGTCATCGAACGCGGGCTGAAGGAGTAGGCCGACGGCATTTCTTCCCATACCAGAAGGCCCAGCTTGTCGGCCCAGTACAGGTAGCGCGGGTCCTCGATCTTCTGGTGCTTGCGCACGCCGTTGAAGCCCATCGCCTTGGCCAGTTCCACGTCGCGCTTCAGGGCCGCGTCGTTCGGTGCCGTGATGCCGCTGTCCGGCCAGTAGCCCTGGTCCAGTACCAGCTTCAGCGGATACGGCCGGCCGTTCAACATGAAGCGGTCCCGGTTGATGGCCACGGACCGCAGCGCTGTATAGGATCGTACCGTTTCCAGCACTTTGCCGTCGCACCGCAGGGTGAGTTCCACATCGAGCAAGGTCGGCTTTTCCGGGCTCCACAACAGGTCGTTGCGCGAGTCGTCGATGCCCGGGTCCGAAATGGCGATCTTGCGGTTCGCTTCCTGGCCGATCAGCTTGTAGTCGTCGTCGGCCAGCAGGTGGTCGCCGTGCCACAGCTTGACTTCCACCGACAGGCCTTCGCGGCGCGCGCCGGCGGCCAGGATCTCGCAGCCGATCTCGAAGCCGTCGAAGTGCGGCGTCCAGCGCACCTGCTTGATGTACGTGGTCGGCACCTGTTCGACCCACACGGTCTGCCAGATGCCGGTGGTGCGCGGATACCAGATCGAGTGCGGCTCGAGCTGCCAGTCCTGCTTGCCGCGCGGCTTCTGCAGGTCGGCCGGATCATCCTCCGCGCGCAGCACGATGACCTGGCGCGCGCCATCCACCAGGGCGTCCGTGATGTCCACGCAGAACGAGGTGTGGCCGCCTTCGTGCGTCGTCACCAGGCGGTCGTTGACCCAGACCTTGGCCTGGTAGTCGACCGCGCCGAAGTGCAGGATGGTGCGGCCGCCGCTGCGTTCGAGGTCGAACGCCAGGCGGTACCACACCACGTAATGAAAGCCCATGTCGTGAATGCCGGAGAGCTTGGTCTCCGGGGCGTACGGCACGTTGATCTCGTGCGTCCATTCGATGCCCTCGTCGGGCCGGCAGTAACGCCGCTCGTCGTCGTAGGCGAACTGCCATTTGCCGTTCAGGTTCTGCCAGTTGTCGCGCACCAGCTGCGGTCTTGGATATTCGAAATCGCTCATTGTGTCCTCATGGATGGTTTTGCTTTTCGGGAGGCTCTGGTCATTGGTATTCATGGTGCCGGCGCGGGAATCAGCAAGGTCGCGGACGCCGCCGCGCCGCCGGCCCGGCGCATCCGTTCCACCACGCGGGTGCCGGCCTGGTGCGCCGTGCCCGCGCGGCACAGCGCCACGCATGCGCCGCCGAAGCCGGCACCGGTCAGGCGCGCGCCGAACACATCCGGATCGGTGCGCAGCGCCTCGGTCAGTTCGTCCAGCGCGGCGATCGACACCTGGTAGTCGTCGCGCAGGCTGTAGTGGGACAGGTTCATCAGCTCGCCGAAGCGGACCGCGTCCACGCCGCCGCGCGCTTCCAGCACCCGCAGGTTCTCGCTGACGACGTGGCGGGCGCGTTCCTTCAGCGGCGCCGGCAGCTTTTCCACGTGGGCCACGTCGTGCACGTCGCGCAGCGCCTGCACGCCCAGCAGCCTGGAAGCGGCTTCGCATTCGGCACGGCGCTCGTTGTACTTGCTTTCGGCCAGCTGGCGCGGCACGCCGGAATTGATCACGATGAGCTCGGCGCCGGCAGGCAGCGGCAGCACCTGGTGGTCCAGGGTGCGCGCGTCCAGGAACAGCATGTGCTCCTCGTCGGCCAGGCTGGAGGCCATCTGGTCCATGATGCCGCAGTTGACGCCGGCGTAGCGGATCTCCGCCTGCTGCGCGATCTGCGCCAGGGTGACCCCATCGAGTTCGGTCTTGAGCAGTGCGCGGACGGCGCGCAGCGTCGCCACTTCCAGTGCCGCGCTGGACGACAGCCCCGTGCCCAGCGCCAGATTGGAACGCACGTACATGCGCAGCGGCGGCACGGCGACCCCGCGCTGCTGCAGCAGGCGGATGCAGCCCTCCATGTAGCGGCCGAAGCCGTGCGGGGCGCTGTCGTCCTGCGCGAAGTCCACGGCCTGGTCCAGCGTGGCCGAGAACAGGTGGAACATGCCGTCGTCGCTGCGCGAGGCCATCACGTCGGTGCGCTGCGGCGTGGCCACGGGCAGCATGTAGCCGTCGTTGTAGTCGGTGTGCTCGCCCAGCAGGTTGACCCGGCCCGGCGCCCACACGTGGACTTCGGGCGGGCCGCGGAAGAATTCGGTCGGGGACAGCAAGCCAGCCATCATCGTTCCTCCAGCGTAACGCGGCCTGGCGGCGGCAGGCGCACGCCGCGCCGCGCAAGTGCGGTGCGGGCGCCATCGAAGGCCAGGTCGTGAAGGTGCATGTCGAGAGATCCAATCGCTAAAGAGTGTCGCGAGTGGAAATCTTAGCAATGAACGGCGCGCTGACTCTTCAATTCCGCGCAGCAAGTGTCAGCATTTTCGACTCGGCAGTTCGTAACTACTGGTTACATCGCCGGGGATTAAAGGGTTCCCAGTGGAGAGCTATAACCGGTGGTTAAACGGATGTAGGAAAAATACTACGGCAGCTTGCGTATCGGACTGACAGGCGATCGCGGTGGTTTGCACCGCCGCGCTGTCCACCGAGGCGATGGTGTGGCCACGCAGCAAGATTTAGGGAAGGCGGCCGTTACCGCCGGTACACGCCCGCTGGGCGCATACCGGCACGGCCGGGGCCGTCAGACGGCGAGGTAGATGTACTTGAACAGGAATACGGCGGCGATGATCCAGACGATGGGCTTGGCCTCGCGGGCACGCCCCGTCAAGAGCTTCAGCGCGGCATAGGTGATGAAGCCGAAAGCGATGCCATGCGCGATCGAATACGTGAACGGTATCATCAGCGCGGTGACGGCGGCCGGGATACTCTCGGTCGTTTCGCCCCATTCCACGTCGGCCAGGTCACGCAGCATCAGGCAGGCCACGAACAACAGCGCTGGTGCGGTGGCGTAGGCGGGCACGACGCCGGCCAGCGGCGCGATGAACAGGCAGGCGAGGAACAGCAGGGCGACCACGAGGGCCGTCAGGCCGGTGCGGCCGCCGGCCTGGACGCCAGCGGCGCTCTCGACGTAGGCGGTCGTGCTGGACGTGCCCAGCGCGGCGCCCGCGACGATGGCGGTGCTGTCGGCCAGCAGCGCCCGGTTCAGGCGTTCCATCTTGCCCTCGACCAGGAGGCCGGCGCGGTTGGCCACGCCCATCAGGGTGCCGGTGGCGTCGAACAGCTCGACCAGGAAGAACACCAGCACGATGTTGACGATGCCCGTCGCCATCGCCGAGCCGATGTCGAGCTGGCCCAGCGTGGGCGCCAGCGACGGCGGCGCCGAGACGATGCCGTGGAAGGTATTGCCGGCAAAGAAGAAGCTGAGGACCGTGACGACGATGATGGCGATCAGGATGGCGCCCCGCACCTTCATCCGGTCCAGGGTGACCACCAGCAGGAAGCCGATAATGGCCAGGATGGCACCGGGCTGGTGCAGGTCGCCCACGGCGACCATCGTGTCCTTGTTGGCCGCGACGATGCCGGCGCTCTTGAGCGCGATCAGCGCCAGGAACAGCCCGAGTCCCACGGTGATGGCGGTGCGCAGCGAGCGCGGGATGCCGTTGACGATCATCTCGCGCAGGCCGAACACGCTGACCAGCACGAACAGGCAGCCGGAAATGAAGACGGCGCCCAGCGCGACCGGCCAGGGCACGTGCATGCCGCCCACCACCGCATAGGCGAAATAGGCGTTCAGGCCCATGCCGGGCGCCATGCCGATCGGGTAGTTGGCATACAGGCCCATGATCGCGGTACCCAGCGCGGCGGCCAGGCAGGTGGCGACGAACACGCTGTCCTTCGGCATGCCGGCCTCGGCCAGGATGGTGGGATTGACGAAGATGATGTACGCCATCGTCAGGAAGGTCGTGACGCCGGCCACGACCTCCGTGCGCACATCCGTGCCCGCCTCCTTCAGCCCGAATAGTTTTTCCGCGATCGACACGATACGTTCCCCTGTGGTTCAAAGAGCGGAGGATACCACCGAGCTCGGCAGCGGGCCATGGCGGGTTGTGGCAATTGACAAGTGGATGGAAATACCGCCGCCTCTGTACTTGCGTAGCGGGCTTGGCACACGGCGGCGTGCTTTTGTCGGTCGGGCAGGTCGGGCCAGCTGCACAGCCGGCCCGACCCTTGCAGGCATCAGTTGGGGGAGAACTCCACTTTGCCGCGGTTGAAGGTGATCCATTGTGTGCCAACGGACGCCTTGATTTCGGCGCTACCGTTAAGCGTCACGTTCACCGCGGGGTTGCCGCCTTCCTCAATGACCGTCAAGGCATAAAACTCCTTGCTGCTACCGTCCTGGGTGAACCGCGTGTGCCACTGCTGCGTTTGCCAAGGCTGTTTCACGTACTTGGTGCTCATTGGCGCGGGTATCGAAACATAAGTCTTGCTGTTGTCGTCATACACTTGCGTTATAGATGAGACTTCCATCTTCGCCGAGCCGAAATATGTGAGCTTTGTCTCGATCGAGCCAGAGTTATCCCTTTTCGGCGTAGTGATCGTTAACCTGTTTTCTCCGATCACGGGAGCTTTGAGCGTATGGAAATTGAGCTCCCACGTTCTCGGCTCCTGGCTAACTGCGTAATCATAGACGAGTACCACGCCCTGGTTAGTGCCGCTGGCACCTTTCAAATATGCGACAGTGCGGATGGCGCTATCGAGCAACGGTCGCCAAGTCGTGGACGCTGCATCATAGAAGCGGTACGCTGCGGTGGCGTCTCCTGTGGCGATGCGCCAGCGATCGTTGCCGGTGCCAGCGTGGTAATTAACGATTTTTCCACTGGGTTCCGACGATTCATAAATTGTGCTATCAAACTTCCCGTCCTTGTAGTGCTGGGCTTGGCCGAAACCCGTCCGCTCGGATGCGGTACCGTAACCAAACGTCATCGTCAGCGCATTCTTCGACATGGTATGACGTGTCCATTTCCTGAAGTGCTCATCCTCCCATGCGCCGTAGAAGCCGCTGTTGATAAGCACATCTTCGCCCTGGGACACAAAAACGAAGGCATTATTGTCCGCCTCGGCATGGCTGGCTGCCCCTTGCGGGCTGGACCGGAAATACAGGCTGGTGCGATTGGGGTCAGTGGTCTTGGAATGGAACGCAACGTAGCCTGCGTCTTCGAACAGGAACGAATCCGGCACGGGATGTTCTTGGGTCGGTGCAGGCGCCACCGGCGCTGGCCCCGGACCGAACAGAAGGAAGCTGTACGGTGTCAATGCCATCCCCGTGGTGACAAAGGAGGGCAGCGTGCGCCAATACCATTCGTAGACCGGTTTCTGGGTCGCGTAGGCCAGCAGCCGGAAATCGGTGCCGCCATAATCTTGGAAGTGATCATTGATCTCAGCACCGTCGCCAAACGACCCCATCTGCTTATGCACTTGTGCCGTATTTACTTGCGCAGGCGGCGTCTGCGCGATGATATTCGAGCCGATGCCGCCGATCGGCGTGAAGTGTGTCAGGTCGGCGCCAGTAATCAATTTGACTGCCGCCAGAGTGCGGGCATTCTTTTCCATCGAATACCAGGCATAATTGCTGCCGTTACCGAATCCGCCGTCGGAATTGCCACCCCATGTGCCGACCGATGTCACGAGCGTGCGCCAGGATTTCGCCAGCAGGCTGGCGGCATCTTTCGCATCTCGCAGATCGCTGACAGTATCCTCCGGACGCACCAAATACATCAGCGCTTCGGTCACGTAGTGCGTCGCGCTGATAACGTGGCTGTTGAACGGCGAGGTTTGCAGCGCTTTAAAACCAGCTTTTTGTCCTGCGCCTTCAATGGCAAGATTGATCCGCTCCATCGCGAGTGCCCGGATATCATCCAACTCTTGATCCGACAGCCTGTACTCCGCGTCCAATCCTTTTACTTCCGGCGATTGGAATATGTCCCAGCCCAGTGCAAGTGCAAGGAAAGCTTCACGATTTGCCTGATCGTTGTTGCCTTGATGGGTGGGCGCTGTTGCGTCGTGTGCCCATCCGGCCAGCGAAACAAGGCGCGATTTGCACTTCTTCAGAAAAGTTAGCGCCGACTCCTGTTCTCCAGTTGAATTCCTCATCAAGAAATACAGGTGGCCCAGCGTTTCGATGGCCTGACGCTCGTTGCCCACACCTTGGGCAAGAACAGAGGAAGTGTGCTCCGGTGTCGGTATATACTTTTCGCCGAGTGCCCACATCGCCCGCTTGGTAGCAACATAGGCAGCCGTTAATTCACTCTTTCGAGCGCCGCCCCTGATTTGGTTGTTCAGAAGATCATAAATTTGGCCATTGGACGTACGCTTGACCGCGCGAGGGTGCGCGCGCATCTTCGCCTTAGTGACGATCTCGTCCTCGGTTGGCACGGCATACGGCTTATCGTTAACCATTACCTTTTCGACAGTGAATTGCCGCGGCGCCGACTTGTAGATTCTGTTCCAAGCCGTATAAGACACTGTCCAGCGATACACCGCATTTGGATCGTCCGTGTAGCTTGTCAGGTGCACATCTGGAGGTAGTATGAGCCGCGAATCCTCAGTCGTCGCGGTGTATATGACGGTATCGGACGCGTCGCGCAATTCAAATGTTGCAGTCTGGCGGTCTGTCGGCAGGTACTTTTTTCTTGTCCAAGCGAACACAGGATTGCTGACCGTGACAACGGCGCAATGGCGCGGAATCGCGAAATCGAGCCACGTATTATCTGTCTGCCCCAGCGCATAGGGATTGCAAAGTGGCTGGTCCGGCCGCTGGATGTAATCGCCAGTCAGTATGTCTGCATGCGCCGGATCGACACATAACAGTGCCGCAACAGGCCATAGATATTTCATGGGGAACCTCCTGGGTGTGAGATTTGGATACATTTTCACCTTTTCGCCGCCTGCCGAGGCACTGACGGCCAAACCGGGAATATTAGCAGTAATTTAACTTTTCCGTAACCTTACCGCCTCACGCGCAGTTCGTTTGCATCGCCGCTTGAGCTTCCGGACGATGCTCAAGCCGGAGCAGAACGCTAGCGCAGCCCCAGCGCAGCGACGACATCCGTCCAAGCCACATACTTGAAGTTCTGCGGCCCATCCGGCAAGCGCTTGTAACCATCCTGCACCACCAGCAATCCCTGGCCATACGGCCCACCCAGGTCGGCCGACGTCACCTCCAGCCCATCCGTCTCGGAAGCCCCGTCGATGCCCGCCGCGGCATCGATCCCGATGCGGAAAGCACCGTGGACCTTGTAAGGCGGTTGCGCGTCCAGCACCACGTAGCTGTTGTTGCCCTGGCTGGAAACCACCAGGTAGCTGCGCTCCTTGCCGCGATACAGGCCCATGCCTTCGACGTCCGCCACCAGCACGTCGCCCACGGGCAGCACCATCTGCAGTGGGGCCGCGCGCGCCGCGTCGGCCGGCGTCACCCACAGCCCGCGTTTTTCTTCGCCGACGAACAGCGTGCCGCTGGCGTCGTCCGCCACGCAGCCTTCCGGTTGCGAGGCGGTGCGGAAGCTGCGCAGCAGGGTGGCGCCGAACCGCCCGCCGTCCCTGTCGATACGGTAGTGCAGGTAGCGGCCGTCCTTGTCGTTGACGAAGGCCTGCAGGCCGCCACCGGCCGGTTGGTACAGGCAGGCGCCGTAGATCTCCGCCAGCGGCGTCGGGAGGCGCGCCGCTTCCGCTACCTGGCCGGCAGCGTCGATCGTGAAGACGACGATGCTGTTCTCGTCGCGCTGGGTGGCAATGGCCAGGTCGAGGCGCTCGGCGCCGAACCCCACGCCCTGGCGCACATCGACGTTATTCAGGCGACCGCTTTCCAGCAACTGGGTCTGGCGCCCCCGCAGGTCGTACACCAGCAGCCCTTGCTTCTTGTTGGTGCCGAGGATGCGCGCCGCGCCCGGGTCGGTGGGGTGGCGCCAGATGGCCGGGTCGTCGGCCGCGTCGCCGGCGCGCGCTACCGGTTCGGTCTGGGCGTGCGGAATCACCACGGGTAGCGGCGCCGCCGCTGCCGCGGGTGCAGGCCAGTCCAGCGCAAGCGCGCGCCAGCCTGCCTTGCCGCGCGCCAGCAGCGTGTCGCCACGAGCCGCCAACGCCTTCGTGCCGCCGTCCAGCGGGCGGCGTGGCTGCACCTGCCAGCCCTGACCGGCGCGGCGCCATGTCAGCAGGCCGTCGCCATCGACCACCGCCACGCCCCCCGGCAGCAATGCCAGCGCGCCGGGGCCCGCTTTCAATGCGCCGGGGGCGCCCACCAGGGCGAGCGCCTGCCGCTTGGGCGGGCCCTCGGCGTCGGCCCCATAGGCCCACAGGCCGTAGTCTTCCTCGGCCACGAACAGCGTGGCGCTGGCGTCGTCCACGCGGCAGTGCTTGACGTGTGGCGGCAAGGCGAGCCGCCGCACGATGCGATGGCCTTGCGGGCGCAGCAGCCACTGCTCCGCCTGGCCGTCCTTGCCGACCATGAACAGATGGTCGAGCCGCTGGGCGTCGCGGTACAGGCAGGCCGTTTCGATGCCGAAGCCAGGCGCGGGCACCGGCGGCAGCGGCTGCAACCGCCCGCCGCCGACCAGCAGCGGCTGCACGCGCTCCAGGTTGGCGTCGATGACGACGGCGAGCGTGTCGGCGCCGCCGGTGCGGGTGTCGAGCTGGCGCGCGCGCAGCGGCAGGCTGGCGACGGTGCGGCCGGCGTCCTGCAAGGTCAGCGCGTGGCGGTCGATGGCCAGCCAGGCGCCACCCGGCAGCGCGGCCGCGTCGCTGGCCTGCGCAGGCGGCAGGGCCGGTGCGGCCAGCGCGGGCCCCGTGAGGGCCGCAAGCAGAATCAGCGCGCGCATCAGAACAGGCTCGCTTTCAGGCCGATCTTGTAGGTACGGCCATACCGTTCATACTGCACGTTGCGCTCCTTGACGCCCTGGTAGACGTAATAGACCTCGTTGTTCAGGTTGGCCGCCTCGAAGGTCAGCTGCAGCCGTTTGTTCAGCTGCCAGGCCAGCGAGAAGTCCAACTGCTTCTGCGCGTCGACCATGCGGTCGCCGGCCGCGTCCAGCACGTTCTCGCCCAGCTCGAGCAGGTACGGGGACTTGTAGTTCAAGGCCAGCCGGGTGGACAACGGACCGCGCTCGTAGCCTACCATCAGGTTCAGCGCGCGGTCCGACTGGCCCGGCATGCGGATCGCGCGGCCGCGGCGCTGGCCGGCCTCCATGCTGTCGATATCCGCGCTGGCGTCGGTCAGCGTGGCGTTGACGCCGACCAGCAGGCCGTTGAACGGCGCCGGCAGCATGCGCAGCGGCTGCTGCCAGGCCAGCTCGAGGCCGGACACGGACGCCTTGGCGCCATTCGCGTATGACGTGGCCGTGGTATAGCCGGTCCAGGCGCCGCTGCCCGCCAGGTTGGTGGCGTAGGTGAAGTCGCGGATCGCCTTGTGGAACACGTACGCCGAGATGGCACCGTCACTGCCCAGGATGCGTTCGACACCCAGGTCCAGGTTGTGCGAGCGCAGCGGCGCCAGGTCCGGGTTGCCGATCGTGGCTTCCGTCGCGCTGTCCAGGCTCACGCCCGGCGCCAGCTGGCTGAAGTTGGCGCGCACGACGCTGTTGCTCCAGGCCGCGCGCAGGCTGGTCTGGCCATCGATGTCGTAGCGGCCCTGCAGCGTGGGCAGCCAGTTGGTCGTGGTGCGCGCGCCGTGCCGTGGCGTGACGATCTCGTCCTCGACCTGACGGCCGTCGGCGCTGAAGCGGGTGCGTTCGACCCGGACGCCGCCGAGCAGCGACCAGGGGCCGCGCGCCAGCGAGAGTTGACCGTACCAGGCGTCGATATCCTCGCGCATCGTGTAGTCGTCCAGCGCCGATTCGGCGGCCAGTTGCGCGCGGGCGCGATCGAGTCCGGCCACGCGGGCGCGCAGCAGTGCCGGGTCGAGCGTCATGCCGATGCGGCCCAGCGCGTAGTCCAGCTCCGTCCCCGTGGCGAAGGCGCTCATCGCCGTGGGGCCGCCGCCCCAGTAGTTGCCGCTGCTGGCCTTGGCGCTGTTGTAGGCCCACTGGTTGGTGTCGTTGGCCTTGTCGCGCCGGCTGGCCTTCAGGCCTGTCTTGAACGCGGCCTGCCAGTCGGCCAGGTCGAACTTGCGCGTGATGTCCAGGCGCGCGTGCTTTTCCCGGTCGACCGAATAGCGCTGCTGCAGCGTGATGCCGTTCAGCGCGTAGCTGGCCGGATCGAACGCGCTGGCCGGCGCGATCAGGGCGGGGCGGGCGCCATCGGTAAAGCCGACACCGGCGAAATTGGCCGTGCCGCGGAAGCGGCCGTCGTTCAGCGCCTCGGGCGTGTCGTCGTCGGCCCGGCTAGCGGCCGCTTCCACGTGCAGCAGCCAGTCGCCGCGCTGCTGGTCGGTGCTGGCCACCAGCGAACGGATCTCCTGCGTGGTCTTGCGCTGGCGGATGCGGCGCTCCAGGCGCGCCGTGTCCGTCACGCCCTCGGCCAGCGCGCCACGTTTCGGGTTGCTGACGGTGAGGCGGTCGCGCACCTCGTCATCCGCGAAGCGGCTGGCGAAGGCGCGCAGCGCATACGTGCTGCCTGGGCCGAGGCGGTAGTCGAGGTTGAGCGCGCCCGCGTACCGCTCGCGTTGCGGCAGATAGTCCCGCAGCTCGAAGCCGGTCAGGCCCGTATCGGTCCAGGCGCCGCCGGTCTCGACGTTGTCCGAGCCGAACTTGCGCCGCTCGCCGGACAGGCCGGCGGCCACACCCAGGCGGCCGTCCGCGAAGCGCTGCGCCCACAACAGGTTGGCGGACGGGCTGGTCTGGTCGGTGTTGGTGTCATGGCTGGCGCCGGCGCCGACGCTCAAGAGGGTGCCTGGCAGGTCGAATGCGGACAGCGTCTTGACCTCCACGGTGCCGCCCAGCGAATTGGCGTCCTGCTCGGGCGTCAGCGTCTTCGTCACTTCCAGCGAGCGGATCAGGCCCGCCGGCAGCACGTCCAGCGCCACCGCGCGCCGGCCCGCCTCGGGCGACGGGACCAGCGCGCCATTGATGGTGACGGCGTTCAGGTCGGGCCCCAGGCCACGCACGCTGACGTAGCGGCCTTCGCCCTGGTCGCGCTGCAGCGAGACGCCTGGCAGCCGGGCCAATGCCTCGGCGGCGTTCCGGTCCGGCAGGCCGCCGATGTCGTCGCTGCTGACGACGCTGACGATATTGTCGGCCTTTTCCTGGGCGGCGATGGCACGCGCCAGGCTGGCGCGCTGGCCGGCGACGACGACGGCGCCGGCCAGCGGCGCGGCGGCGGGACCGGCGGGGCTGTCGGGCGGCGGCGCTGCCTGGGCCGTGCTGGCGGCAAGGAGGGCGGCGGCAAGGGCGGTACGGCGCAGGGCCGGCGCGCCGGCGGGGAAGGCGAGGTGTCGCATGGTCTTGGCAGGTGGTTGAAGTGCGGCGGATTCTAGGCACGCTGTATGACCGTTGCGTGACAGGTCGCGCCGATCCGGGCCGAACGGCGCCATATTGGCGCACTGTGGCGCACTTCTGAGCTGAAATGACCCGGGTCCGGTCCCATGCGGGCGGTGCGCGCGCGATGGTGCGGGCGGCCTTGGGGCACCTCACGTGAGCCGTTCGCACCCCCGCGCGCTGTCATCAAGGCGTCACGGTCGCGCGCTAGGCTGTGCCGTTTCGATGTCGACGACCGCCATGCCGCACCCGCACCGCAATGCCCTGTTTGCCGCCAGCGCCGCGCTGCTGGCGTTCCCGTTCCTTTATGCCGCGCTCGGCGTCGCCAAGCCGGCGACCGCGTGGCGGCCGATGGACATCGCCGGCGAGGGCGGCACGGCGCTGATGGCGCTGGTCTGGTTCCTGATCGTGCTGGGCAGCCGCCCGGGCGGACGCGTGACGCGCCTGCTGGCCGGCGGCCTGGCCGCCATCATGCTGGGCTCCTGGGCCGACTGCCTGGACGAATTCTGGCGTATCGACAAGGCGGCGTGGTGGGACAACTGCCTGGAAGCGCTGGTGCCGGCCGGGATGGCGGTGCTGACGGCCGGACTGTTCTACTGGCGCCAGGAGCAGGTGCGCCTGACCGAGCACCTGCACAAGCGCGAACGCTTGTTCCGCGAGCACCGCGCCTTCGACCGCTTGACGCAGCTGGCCGACGCCAGCTACCTGCGTGAGCAGCTGCGGCGCGAGCGGGCGCTGCACCCGGACGGCAGCTGCGCCCTGGTGCTGCTCGACCTGGACGGCTTCCACGCCATCAACCGGCTGCATGGCCGCGCCGAAGGCGATCGCGTGCTGCAGGCCGTCAGCCATATGCTGCTGCTGAACCTGCGCAACGACGACCTGCTGTGCCGTTACGCGGGCGACCGCTTCGCGCTGCTGATGCCGGGCCTGGATGCCGCCGCCGCGCGCGAGGTGGCGCTGCACCTGTGCGCGATGGTGGAACGGATGCGCCACCATGCCGGCCGCGAGCGCGTGGCGCTGACCTTGCGCTTCGGCTGCGCCGATACGCGCGAGGCCTGCGGCGCGAACGGCGACGGCGTCGAGGCCGTGCTGGCCGGCCTGGCACGGCGGGTGGACGCGACGGCGCCGGCATGATCGCCTATCGCCTGGCTGGCGACGCCTGCATCCCCGCGCCACTGCAACCAGCGCAGGTGCTGGACTATGCGCGCAGCCGCGAGGCGACGGATGCCGCGCTGCTGCGCGGCACCGGCCTGGCGCCGGCGGCGCCGCTGCTGGCGCCCGAGCAGTACTTGCGCCTGCTGGCGAACACGCTGAAGGCACTGGACAGTCCGGACACCAGCTTCATGCTGGGCCAGCAGCTGCTGCCGGGGCACGACGGCGCCCTCAGTCACGCGCTGCTGCAGGCGCCGAGCCTGCGCCATGCGCTGGCAACGATCTGCGCCGGCCATGCGCGCCTGACGCCGCTGCTGCGGCCGCGCCTGCAGTTGTGGGAGGGCGAGCAAGCCGGCGCGGCCCTGGTGTGGACGGACAGCTTCGGCGCGCCCGCGCTGCGTCCCGCCCTGGTGGAAATGCACATGACGGCCGTGGTCGCGCTGTGCCGCTGGCTGGGCGGCACGCGGCTGCCGTGGCGCTTCACGTTCAACCGCGCGGCACCGCGCCACGTCGAACAGCACGAGGTGCACCTGGGCGGCGCGCTGCGCTTCGGCTGTCACATGGATGCGATGCTGATCGACGCCTGCTGGCTGGACGAGCCCTGGCCGCGTGGCAATGCGCTGGCCGCGGCGCGGGCACTGCAGGCAGCGGAACTGGAAGGCATGCCGCCGGCCGGCCTGCTGGCCGTGCTGTACGATTACCTGCTGGAGCACGTCCGGGTCGGACCGACCCTGGAGGGCACGGCGGCGGCGTTCGGCGTCAGTCCGGCCACGTTGAAGCGCCAGTTGCAGCGCCATGGCACGCACTTCCAGGCCGAGCTGGACCAGGTGCGGACCCATGTCGCGCTCTGGCTGTTCCATGCACGGCGGGCCGGCAACGAGGCGGTCGCGCAATACCTGGGCTTCCACGACAGCGCCAACTTCCGGCGCTCGTTCAAGCGTTGGACGGGGCAGGCGCCGGGCTTGTTGCGGGCTGGCTGGTAGTTGGGGTCTGTCCCCGTAGGGGAGCGCAGCAGGGGCTTCAAGGAGCACCGCTCCTTGCCTGCGCAGCGGTGTCGGCTTGCAAGCCGACACCATGACCCCGAAGTTCTGCCGGAGCAACGCTATTACTTGCAAACTTCGGGGTCAGTCCTTTGCAGGGACAGACCCCAGCCTCGAGACGTTGCTCACGCCGGCAACAACGCCGCCTGCTCCGCGATCCGCCGCGCGCTGACCGGATCGGTCTCGCGCAGCGCTTCCACCACCTCCTGCAGCGACGAGCCGCAGGCGAAGATCAGCACGTCGCCCGGCACGCACAGCGACAGGCCATGCCGCAGCGCTTCGCGCCCGTTCAGCCGGCTGTGCACCAGGTCGCGCTGGGCACCGCTGGCGAACGCGCCGTCCAGCATCAGCTGGGCCGCGGCGCCCTCGGCCCGGCCGCGGTTCTGCGATTCGTAGATGACGATCTCGTCGAACCCCAGCGCGCAGGTGCGGCCGACCGCCTGCAGGTCCTCGTCGCGCCGGTCGCCCGGCGCCGTGACGACGCCGATCACACGGCCGCGGCTGATGCCGTGCGCCATCTGCGCCAGGGCCGTGTACGCGGCCGGGTTGTGCGCGTAGTCGACGACGACGGTGACCCCCTGCACGTCGAACAGGTTGCTGCGCAGCGGATTGCTGCGCCCGTCCGAGACGAAGCTGGCCAGGCCGCGCGCGATCTCGTCGTTGGAGAAGCCGGAGGCCATCAGCGCGGCGGCGGCGGCCAGCCCGTTGGCGATGTTGTAGCGCGCATGGCCGTTCAGGGTCGAGGGCATGTCCTGCGCCTTCAAGAGCGCCTGGTGGCGGTTGCCGTCCGCCAGCACCAGCGTGCCGTCCTGCAGATAGGCGGCGCGGCCGCCGGCGTCCAGGTGGCGCAGCAGCACGGGATTGTCCGGATCAAGCGCGAAGTACAGCACCTCGACCTGCTCGCGCAGGCGCGCGGCCATGCGCACGCAGTGGCGGTCCTCGGCGTTCAGCACCACGCTGCGCGCCGCCGAGTTGGCCACCACGCCCTTGACGCGCGCCAGGTCTTCCAGCGTGTTGACGCCGTCCAGGCCGAGGTGGTCGGCGCTGATGTTGAGCACCACGGCCACGTCGCAGCGGTCGAACGCGAGACCGCGTTTCAGGATGCCGCCGCGCGCCGTTTCCAGCACGGCGAAATCGACGTCCGGCGAGGTCAGCACGGTGCGCGCCGACCAGTAGCCGCTGCAGTCGCCCTTGACGATGCGCTTGCCGTCCAGGTAGATGCCTTCGGTGGTGGTTACGCCGGTGCGGAAGCCCGCCTCGCGCACGCAATGGCCGGCCATCAGGGTCGTGGTGGTCTTGCCGTTGGTGCCGGTGATGGCGATGACCGGGATGCGGCCGTCGCGGTCGCCGTACATCGCGTCGATGATGGCGTCGCCGGCATCGCGCGGCGTGCCGCTGGCCGGGTACTGGTGCATGCGGATGCCGGGCGCCGCGTTGACTTCGATGATGGCGCCGCCCTGGCTGTCCAGCGGACGGGCGATGTCGCGACAGACCAGGTCGATGCCGGCCACGTCCAGGCCGATCTTGCGTGCCGCGCGCACGCAGGTATCGCGCGTTTCTTCGGGCAGCAGGTCCGTCACGTCCTCGGCGGTGCCGCCGGTGGACAGGTTGGCGTTGCCGCGCAAGGTGACGGGCACGCCGACCGGCGGCACGCTGTCGAAGTCATAACCTTGCTTGCGCAGTTCGGTCGCCGCATGCTCGTCCAGTGCGATCTGCGTCATCACGTTGGCATGACCCTTGCCGCGTGCCGGATTCTGGTTCTCGATGCCGACCAGTTCGCGCACGCTGCGCCGGCCGTCGCCGATCACGGTCGGCGGCCGGCGCAACGACGCCGCGGCGACCCGGTCGCCGGTCACCAGCACGCGGTAGTCCTGGCCTTCGATATGGCGCTCGACGATGATGCTGCGGGCGTGCTTGCGCGCGGCCTCGAACGCCTGCGCCACCTCGTCCGGCGTGGTGCAGCGCGTCGTCACGCCCTTGCCCTGGTTGGCGTCCAGCGGCTTGATGGTGACGGGGCCGCGCAGCCGGCGCGCGGCGCGCTGGGCGTCCTCCGCCGTCGTGACCACGGTGCCGTCCGGTACCGGCACGCCGGCCTCCTTCAGCAGCGCCTTGGTGAGCTGCTTGTCGCTGGCGATGCGGCAGGCGATATTGCTGGCGTCGCCCGTCATCGTGGCCTGCAGGCGTTTCTGGCGGCTGCCCCAGCCCAGCTGGAACAGGTTGGCGTGCTCGGTCACGCGGAAGTACGGGATGCGCCGACGCCGCGCGGCCTTCAGCACGGCGGCCGTGCTGGTGCCCACGGCATGGCGCTCGGCGGTGCGCTTCAGCGCCGCCAGCGGTCCGGTCATGTCGTAGCTGCCGCCGCGCGCCAGCGCCTCGACCAGGGCGAGCGCCAGGTCGAACGCCTCGGCCACCACGTGCTCGTCCTTGTAGGCGCACACCACGCGGTAGCGGCCCGGCTGGCCGCGCACGCGGCGGGTGCGGCCGAAACCGGCCGGCGTACCGGCCAGGCATTGCAGCTCCAGGGTCACGTGTTCGACGATGTGGCCCATGTAGGTGCCGTCGCGCAGGCGCTCGACGAAGCCGCCGTAGTGGCCGGGCGAGCAGCGGTGCGCCATCAGGCTGGGCAGGGCGGCCAGCAGGCGCTCGGTAAAGCCGTCCAGGTCCTTCGACGACACTTCGTACAGGTCCCCGAGGTCCAGCACCGTCAGCAGGCAGGGCCTGGCGGCGTAGAGATTGGGGCCGCGCAGCAGGCGCTGTTCGATGATCTTCATGATACGGGATTCCTCTTGGTGACATTGCGCACGAAGTCCGTCAGCGCATCCGGGGTGTTGCGGGTCGCGCCAGGGGGCAGCTGGTGCGGGTGGTCGATCTCTTCCGGCAGGGCGAAGCTGCTGCCGGCGGGCAGCAGGTGCAGTCGCACGTCGATCAGCTGCGGCGTGCCGCCGGCCGGAATGTCGGCCACGTTGGAAATCATCATGCGGCCGTCCACGACGGTCACGCTGCCGGCGCCGATCACCTCGATGCCGACGCCGCGCTCGACGACCAGGGCTGTGTCCTCGTCGATGCCGATGCCCAGCAAATAGGGGTTCTGCGCCACGATCGTCAGCAGGCGCGCCAGCCGGTGCCGCTCCGAGAAGTGCTGGTCGATGACGACGCGCTGCACGAAGCCCAGGCCGGCGCCCAGGCTGACCGAGCCTTTTTCCGGCAGCAGGTCGGCCTTGCCGTCGGCCAGCATGTGGCCGCACATGGCCGACGCGCCGGCGCTGGTGCCGCCGATGCAGGCGCCGCGTTCCTTCAGCGCGCTGTGCATCGCCTCGTCCATCAAGGTGCCGCCGATCATGGCCAGCAGGCGCTTCTGGTCGCCGCCGGTCATGAAGATGCCATCCGCCGCGCGCACCTGCTCGGCCAGCGCGGGATCGTTGGCGGTGGCGCGGTCGGGCAGGTCGACGCGCAGCACCTGGCGCGCCCCCAGCTCGGTAAACACTTCCTCGTAGCGCTGCCACATCAGGTCCGGCACCTTGCTGGCGGCCGTGATGACGGCGATGGTGGCCTTGCCGCCGCCGCACAGCTCGACGAAGCGGGACAGGATTTCCTTGTTGTTCTCGCGGTCCTCGTGGCCCCCCACGATGACGAGGTGGCCGTGCTGGCGGCGGTCGATCGCTTCCGTCATTTTTCCACCTGCGCTGGCACCTGTGCGAACGGCATCTCGCGGTTGCTGGCACTGCCGGCGTCGTGGCGGCCGACGGCGATCACGCCGACGTCGATCTCGGCCGGGAACAGCGCCACGCCCTGTTCGGCGGCCTGCTGCGCCGGCATGCCGCCGGCGATCCACGCATACACCGTGTGGGCCAGCAGTCTGGTGACGATATGCTCGCCGATGCCGGTCACGGCCACGGCGCCGTGCTCGCCGGCATAGAAGCCGCTGCCGATGATGGGCGTGTCGCCCACGCGCCCCAGCAGCGACGGCGCCGAGCCGCCGGTGGAGCAGGCCACGGCGAAGTGGCCGTCGGCGCCGCGCACGACGGCGCCCACCGTATCGCACGGCTGGAACGGGCGCGGGGTGTCGTAGTTCCAGTGGTCCGCGAAGGCGCGGTTGGCCACGCCTGGCGTGGCCTGCGTGTGGCCCGACAGCGTGCGCAGCAGCTTTTCATGCTTGTCGCGCTGGCGTTGGCTGATCGCGTGGTGACTGGCGAAGCCGGCGCTGCGGGCGAAGCGCTCGGCGCCTTCGCCGGCCAGCAGCCAGTGCGGCGTGCGCGCCACGGCCTGGGCCACCAGCACGGGATTCTTCACGCGCCGGATGCAGGCGACGGCGCCCAGGGCCCCTTGCGTATCCATGATGGCGGCGTCCATCTCGACGGTCTGGCCGTCCAGGCACAGCACGGAGCCGCTGCCGGCGTTGTAGCGGCCGTCGTCCTCCATGGCGACGACCGCCGCGACGGCGGCGTCCAGCGCCGTGCCGCCGCCGCGCAGGCGGTCCATCCCGTCGTTGGCCGCCAGCCGGCAGCCGTCGTCCTGGTCGCGGCTGCCGCCGGCGCCGCCGTGTACGAGCACCATCGGCTCGGTGGTCTGGTTCGGTTGCATATTGGCTCGGTAAATGGGTTCAGTGCTGCGGCCGGGTGGCCTTGAGCCATACCGCCGCGATGCGGTCGCTGTCCTGGTAGGCCGGCGTGTCGAGCTCTTCGCCGAATACGTCCGGGTCGATTTCCTCGTAGGTCCACGTCAGCCCGGCCAGCAGCGGCGTGACCGCCTGCAGGAACGGATCGCGGTTGTGGCGCATCGCCACGCCCGTGTACAGCAGCAGCGAGCCGCCTGGCGCCAGCCTGGTTGCGGCTTGTTTGACCAGGGCGAGCGACAGCCCGGCGCCCAGCTCGCCGCCGCCATGGCGGTACGCCCGCTCGGACGGATCGAGCAGGTAGGGCGGGTTCGACACGATCAGGTCGAACTCGCCGTCGATGTCGTTCAGCAGGTCGCTGCGGCGCACGTCCACGTTGGCCAGCCCGGCCAGCTCCATGTTGACGCGCGCCAGCCGCATTGCCTTGTCGTTGATGTCCAGGGCCAGCACCTCGGCCTGCGGACAGGCCAGGGCGACAATGACCGCGCCGGGCCCGGCGCCCGCACCCACGTCGGCGGCGCGCCGGACGGGGCGGCCAGCCGCCTGCAGGTCCGCCAGCTCGCGCCGCAGCGCACGGCCGAAGCGGTAGGTGTCCGGACCGAAGAAGACGGCGTCGGCATCGCTGGTGGGGTAGGCGGAGTGGAAATACAGCTGCCCGTCCAGCGTGCTGGCGCGCAGGGTCGAGCGCCAGCCGTCGCGGTGCGGCTGGGCGATGCCGGCGGCCTGCATCAGGCGCAGGACGGCGGCCGGCACGGCGTCCGCCTGGAACGGCCGGCTCCAGCCGAACACGTCGGCCAGGTCGCGCGCCCACACGTGATCGGTGCGGGCCTTGACGCGGCTGTGCGTGGCGGGTGTCACCGTCGTGAAGCGGTAACCGGCGGCCTGCAGCGCTTGCCCCAGCTCGACCAGCGCGCGTGACTGCGGCTCCGGGCGCGCTGGTGAGGAGGGCGAAGCGGCCGGGCGCGGCGCGGCCTCTCGTGGCGCGGCCTCTCGTGGCCCGGCCTCTCGTGGCCCGGCCTGCTCGGCGGTGCTGGCGGTGGCATTCATCATGGGAGGCCTCATTCGTTGACGAAAAAACCGGCAGGGCCGGCAAGGGTGCCGCGCGCGGCGCGGCGACAGGTTCGTGGCAAGGCCCGGGCGGCAACGCCGCCCCGTATGGTTCAGCCGTACAGGCGACTGAACACGCGCGTGGCCATCAGGCCAGCGGAGGTGTGGTGCCGGTCGGGCGCCATCAGGCCCACCAGCAGGTCCATCGCTTCATCCTTGCTGGCCGTGGCCGCCAGGCGCGCTTCCAGCAGCCGCAGTTCGCAGCCGATGGTTTCCCACGCATGCTCGTCTTCCGGGAAGCGATAGCGGATCAGGCCACGCGGCGCGCCGCTGCGCGGGGCCGTGCCCTGGTTGAGCGACTCCATGCTGCGCAGCATGGCGCGATGGCTCAGCACGCGCGGCGCGGCCGTCGCCGTTTCGCTGGCGGCCTGCTGGGCGCCGGCGCGGGGCGTGGCGATCCAGTCCTGCAGCAGCTGCTGTTCGTACGGGCTGAACACGCCGAACATCTCGGCGCGCTCGCCGTGGATCAGTTTCCAGAAGCGGCTGTTCTCGGCCGGCTCGCCGCGGCGGATCCAGCCCTGGGCCTCCAGCTTTTCCAGGAACTGTGGAATCTGGGCGGGCTCGGCCAGCCAGTCGTTGACGGTGCGGCCCGCCACGCGGCAGTAGTCCGAGTGCATGTTCTTGCCGACCGTGGCTTTCGCGGCCAGCATCGCCACCGTCTCGCGCTCCAGGTCGAACGAAGCGATGGCCTGGGTGGTGCCGACGCCCAGGTCGTTCAGGCGGAAGCCGGCGGCCACGCGGCGCAGGAAGTCGGCGGCGTCGCCGACGCGCGGCATGATCTGCTTCAGGCTTTCCAGCGCGGTGTGGGCGTGGCCGGTGGCGGCGTTGTCCACCGTGACGTGCAGGGTGAAGTAGTACGGATCGATGCCCAGTTCATTGAGCTCGTAGGACGTGATGAGCAGGTGCAGCGGCAGCTGCTCGTAGCCCAGGTTATAGCCGATCAGCTCCGGCAGGAAGCTTTCCGCGCTCTGCGCCAATGCCAGCTGTATGGCACCCTGCGTGAAGTGCGTGTCCGCCAGGTCCTGCCAGTGCTCGCAGCCGTGCTGCGCCAGCAGCTTACGGTAGATCAGCACGTGGTTCTTGTCGGGCACGCCGTTGCCCAGTTCCTCCAGGTAGATGCGGATCAGCGGGCGGAAGTCCTCATCGTCCCAGCGCTGCAGCACGCCGTACAGCCAGGCACCGTCCACCAGCTTGGTCGGCGCCACGGCCTTCAGGAAGTACAGCGCCTGCGCCTTGGTGTGGAAATAGCGGCGCGGCGCGCCAGCCTTGCGCTCGGCCAGGTAAGTCCGGTACTCGCTGCCCACCGCATCCGTGTGGCGGGCGATCCAGCCGGCCATCTCGTCCAGCGAGTCGGGCAGGTCGGACGGCAGCGCCGCGGCTTCGGCCAGCCGCGCCTCCAGGTAGCGCGCGGCGAGCGGGCGATCTTCCATCAACGCGAGACGGTCGTACACGGGCTTGGCGGCATCGGTGCCGAGGGTGGGCGCGCTGGCGCTGGGGCACTGGGCGAGGGCGGTCGTTTGCATGAGGTCTCTTATCTGTCCGGGCCGCGCCGCAACGGGGCGCAGCGTTGTCATCCATATAACGAGTATGCTGGCCTGTCACGATGCTGAGTAGCAGCACTCATCCCGTTGCCTTGTAAGAAAGGGATTACATGGGCCGGAGTTTGCCGCTTTTTCTACGGGACAATGACGCGGCGCAAGATGAACGTCGATTGCGCGAGATCAGCCAGCGCCGCCGGCCGGCTCCTAAACTGCCTCGGCAACCCGCCAAGCAAGGAGCCAAAGATGAGCACTCCCATCGTGATGCAATGGGCGCCGGATCCCATCCGCGCGTTCGTCCGGCAGGCGCAGGCTGCCCTGCAGCTGCATGGCCCCGGCCAACTCGCCAGCCTGGCAGAACCGATGCGAGCATTGTTTGCCCGACCTGGACTGCTGGAAGAGCTGATGGATCGTTACCTGAGGCGCGTCCTGACTGGCGCCATGCATGGCGGCGATCCCTGCGTCCAGGTCGACATGCTGTTGCTGTGCCATACGCCAGCGCTGTCGCTGCGGGTCATCAAGGACCGGGCCGACGTCACGTCGCTGGCACGGGAGCCATGGCGCGATACGCTGGTGAACTATCCGTCCAACACGCTGGTCATGGTGCGTGGCGGCGGCCCGGTCACGGTGGACTGGTTCTGCCTGGCGCCTGGTGCCTCGTTCGACGTCTTCGACGCCACGCTGGCCATCCGCCAAGACGGCACGGAACGCTACGTCGACGGCAGCGTGATCCATGTCGACGCGCGCCATCGCTTCCCCGTGCTGCCGGAAGGGCAGGGCGTGACGTGGATCGCGCTGGCCAGCGCACCGGTGAATGCGCAGATCGTTTCGTTCCACCGCGAGACCCTGCGCCCGCTCGGGGCCAGCATGGCATCCGAGGATCATTCCGTGCTGTGCGTGATGCTGGAACTGCTCGAGCCGGGTACGCCCGACTATCCGCTGGACGCGGTAGTGGACCTGACAAGACATCCCGACCATCACGTGCGCTGGGCTGCCGTGGCCGCATTGGGGCGCCACGACGGCGCTGCCGCGCTCGCCATCGTCCGGTCGCTCGCGGCCGGCGACAGCCACCGTTTCGTGCGCACGGCCGCCCGGCGCACGCTGGACCGCCTGGCTGGGACGGAGGTCGTATGCTGATCCGATGCTTCGACAAGCGCGGCGCCAGCCCCGGCGTGATGGCCCTGCTGGAGCAGGCCCGGCGCGAAGTGGACCCGCGCGAACCCCGATCGCTGATGGTGCTGGCCGCACCGCTGCACGCGCTGGCGGGCGACCGCTCCCTGCTGCAGCGTTGCATCCGGCATGGCCTGGCCAACCGCGGCCACGGGCCGACGCATTTCTACAGTTCGCAGTCGTGCCACGTGGCCAGCGCGGGACCGTTTGCCATCCGCATCAACCTGTGGCCGTTGCTGCCGGCCGACCCGCGCCGGCGCGCCATCCTGGCCGACGTGCTGTCGTATTTCGACTACCACGACCATAACTTTTCCTTCATCACGGCGAACTACGCGGGGCCCGGCTACGAGACGGATCTGTACAGCTACGAGGCCGCACAGGTGACGGGCTACCCGGGTGAGTCCGTCGCGCTGACGTACCAGGGCCGCCACACGCTGGACGCGCGCACCGTGCTGCTGTTCGAGGCCGGCAAGGACGTGCACCGGCAGCTGCCGCCGGCCGCGCCGTCGGCCTCGCTCAACCTGATGCTGACCCCGCCGGATGCCGGCCTGAGCAACCAGTTCTATTTCGACGTCGAGCGGGGCGTCATCCGCGACTATGTCGCCTCGGTCTCGCACAAGCGGGTCGACGCGCTGGGCTTCGCGCGTCACTGGCATGGCGAGCACACGCCGGCACTGCTGCGGCGGATCGCCGAGAGCCATCCGTGCAGTCGCACCCGGGTCGCGGCCGGCGAAGTGCTGGCGGCGCTGCCCGGCAGCACCGCGCCGGGCGCCGCCACCCGTGCGCGCATGCTGCGCGATCCGCTGGCGCGTGCCCTGTGGCAGGGCGCGGCAACCATCCACTCAACCACTGAAGAGGAGGCATCATGAAGACACTGGACGTCGTCGCCCTGGAGTTCACGGCCGACATGGCGGGCGCGCTTGAGGAGACCAAGGTCAGCATCAAGGTGCTGACCAGCGTGATTCGCGAGATCGCCAGCATCGTCAGCTGGTGGTAGCCGATGGCCGCGGCTATTTCGGCCGCGGCTTGCGCAGGTGCCGGTCGGCCTGGGGTGCCCGGCCCGCGCGCAGGTCCTGGACCGCCTGCGCGAGCGCGCGGGCGGCGTTGCGTACCTCTTCCTGCAGGTCCGCATCCTCGTCGAGGCTGCGGTGACTGTCCGCATACGACTCGTAATAGCCCACGTAGCGGTCGAAGGCGCCCTGCGGGCTGGCCTTGACGAGGCCCATCCAGTCCAGCCAGTCGCACAGGTTGCGGCGCTGGCTCTCGATGCCCGCCACGTCGCCATGCACCACCACGCCGTAGGCGCGCCCGGCCAGGTGCTTCGGGTAGTCCCAGCCGGCCAGCTCCAGCGCCTTCGCTTCGGCGGCCTTCTTGCCGTGCGTGCTGGACGGATCGGGATTGCCGCCGTCGGCGCAGACCAGGCGGTCGATCATCAGCTTCAGCGGCGCGGGCGACTGGTACCAGTAGGTCGGCGCCACGATCAGCACGCCATGCGCCGCCACCCAGCGCTCGTAGATCTCGTTCATCCAGTCGTTCACCTGGTTCAGGCTGTGGTTCGGATAGCAGCTGCACGGCCAGTGGCACAGCGGCATCGCCGTCGAGGCGCAGCCCTTGCAGGGGTGGATGTGGTGCGCGTAGGTGGACGTGACGAGGCTGAGGTCGAGCACGTCGGCCTGCACGCCGCTGGTCTCCAGCGCCGTGCGGGCCCATTCGACCATGCGATAGCTCTTCGACATCTCGCCAGGACAGGTGCCGTCGTTGCGCGACGAGCCGCAGATCAGCAGCACCCGGGCGGGCGTGCGCGGGTCCTTCTGGGCCGCTTCCGCCGCCAGCAGCCGGTCGCGTGCCGCTTTCCATTCGACCGACAGGTCGTATGCCGGGTCGGCAAAGCCGGCACCGGCCTTCTGCGTGACGGGCGCCTTGCGGCTGTCCTGGTAATTCTGCCAGGCGACTTCTTCCAGCCGTGCGATATCCTCGCGGAGGGGCTCGTAGCGGGGATCGCTGAAGTTGGCCACGAATTTCAGGTGGAATTCGTTGCGCGCCAGCTTGCCGGGCGCCTGGCCGGTACGCACCTCGGGTGCGGTCTTGTCGTGTGTCATGCGTTTCTCCAGGGTTTGGCCCGACTGTCGCACTGCCGTCGCGGGCGTTCTGTTCGTTGGCGTACCCAAGCGCGGGCGCTGTCGGTACAGCGGTAATATTGCCGTCGCAAATTGCAGTTACGATCACAGCCATGTACACTCGGCATCATTTATGCAAGTCTTACGCTATCCATCCGCACGCTATCGTTTTCCGCTGTTCGCATGTCCACCGCCGCCCTGAACCGCCCGCCGCGCCGGCGCAGCTATGCGCAGGACATGCGCGGCCATCACCTGACCTCCAGCCGCGCCTGCGCGGTGACCGTGGCGGTCCTGATCCTGGCCGGCGCGGTGCTGGACTACGCCCTGTACCCGCAATTGATGACGACCTTCGCCATCGCGCGTGTGCTGGCGGCCGCCGGTGTCCTGGCCGGTCTGGCGCTGTTGTATACACGCTTCGGCCGCCGCCACGTGCACGTGATCACGTTCGTCTGGCTGACGTTCCCGCAGCTGATGATCGCCTGGATGATCCACGTATCGCAGGGTGAGGCGTCGCTGTTCTATGCCGGCATCATCCTGACGATCTTCGCCGTCGGTACGCTGTTCCCGGTCGGCTATCTGTATACCCTGGCGTTCGGCCTGCTGACGTTGCTGCTGTACTGGCTCGCTTGCGTTACCCGGCCGGGCGGCATCGCGGCGCCCAGCCAGCTGTTGTTCCACGGCACGATCGTCGCGTTCGCCGTGGTCGGCAGCACCGTCTACACCTATTTCAACGAACAGGGCCGGCGCCTGCTGTTCTCGCTGAAGGACGAGCTGGCGCGCAAGAACGGCGAGCTGGAGCGCAGCAACCGCCACCTGGCCGCCATCAAGGGTCAGCTGGTGCAGCAGGAAAAGATGGCCGCTCTGGGCACGCTCTCGGCCGGCCTGCTGCACGAGGTCAACAACCCGGTCAACTACTGCATGCTGGCACTCGACCTGGCGCTGGAGGACCCGGCCGCGCGCAGCAGCGCGCACCTGGCCGAATGCCTGACCGACGCGCGCCAGGGCATGGCGCGCGTGCAGGCCATCGTGTCGGACCTGAAGACGTTCGCCTATCGCGGCGATGGCACCGCGCCCGACGGCCGGTTCCGCTTCGCCGCCGCGCTGGACACGGCCATCCGGCTGGCGCGGCACGAGTTGCGCGCCGCCGGCAACGTGGCGCTGCGCCGCGATATCGACGACATGGCCTGCGTGCGCGGCGACGAGGCGGCCATCGTCGGCGTGCTGATCAACCTCCTGAGCAATGCCGGTCATGCGTTGCGCGCGGGCGCCGTGCCGGCACCGGAGATCGTCATTGCCGCCACCCCGGCGAACGGCCGGCTGCACGTGACGGTCTCCGACAACGGTCCCGGCATCGCCCCCGAGCACCTGGGCCGGCTGTTCGAGCCGTTCTTCACGACCCGCGAGGTCGGCCAGGGGCTGGGCCTGGGATTGGCGATCTGCTACAGCGTGGTGCGGCGCCACGGTGGCCACCTGAGCGCCGAGAGCGTGCCCGGCCTCTGGACGCGCTTTTGCTTCGACCTGCCGCTGGCCGACGCCCAACCTCCCGCACAGGCCCCCACATGAACGCGATCGACAAAGCACCCGCCGGCACGCTGCCGCTCATCCTGTACGTGGACGACGAGGAAGGCGCGCGCAAGTACTTCCAGCGCGCGCTGCAGAGCCAGGCCACGGTGCTGACGGCGGCCTCGGTCGACGAAGGCAAGACGCTGCTGACCCAACATGGGGATGCGATCTCGGTGCTGGTGTCGGACCAGCGCATGCCGGGCGCGAACGGCAACGCGCTGCTGTTCCACGCGTGGGAGCGCCACCCGCAGATCGTGCGGGTGCTGACGACGGCCTATTCGGAACTGGCCCAGACCATCGAGGCCGTCAACCAGGGCCGCATCCACCGTTACCTGCCCAAGCCGTGGGACATCACGACCTTGCGGCTGGAGATGAAGCAGGCCGCCGACCTGGCCAGCCTGCGCCGGCGCCACGACCGCCTGCTGGGCGAAAAGCTGGCGTCGCGCCGGCGCGAAGTGCTGGCCAACCGCATCGGCCTGTTGTATGGCCTGTGCCTGGCCGACGGCCCGCAGGGCGCGGCGCTGGACGCCTACCTGTCCGGCGCTTTGTGCGCGCGCGTGGCCGCCGCGCCAGCCTGGCTGCTGGACGACTACGCCCAACTGGCCAGCGCGGACGCCTGCCGCGCGGCCGGGCTGGCGCGGGCCGTGCGCGGTCATGTCGCCGCGCTGGATGCGCGCGGCGCCGCGCCGGCGCAAGCTCTGGCGCTGCTGGCGGAGGTGTTCGGCAGCACGTGCCATCTCAACCGCGATGGCGCCGTCGTGCTGTCGGAGCCGGCCGTGCTGGCCGAATACCTGGACGGCAGCCCTGACGCCGCCGTCTCGAGCCGCCACGCGGCCTGGCTGGCCTTGCTGCTCTTTCTCGCCCGGCGTGGCACCGGCGTGCTGTTGACCAGCAGCGCGGCCGGCGTGCAATGCCGGCTGGCCGGCGCCGGCGACCCGCCCACGCGTGCCGCGCTGGCCAGCTGGATCGCCCGCTTCTGAGGGGCGGCGCGACAGTCGTGCGCCGCGGCGCCGGTGGCTTCGCTAACATCGTTGGCAAGACATCAACCACGAGGAGGTCGTCATGCCACGCGGAGCCAGCCCGAAACGGGAAAAGGAATACGAGAAGCTCGAAAAGCAGTTCGAGAAGGAAGGCCGCTACAAGGGGCGCGAGGAGGAAGTCGCCGCGCGCATCGTGAACAAGCAGCGCAAGCAGTTCGGCGAAACCAAGAACGCCAAGGCCAAGGACCGCGCCGGCGCCTCGCCGGATCGCAACGTGCCGATCGCGAACTACGAGCACCTGACGGTGCCGCAGGTACGCAGCGCGCTGGCCGACCTGACGGCGGCGCAGCGCAAGAAGGTGCGCACGTACGAGACGGCGCACAAGAACCGCAAGGGGGTGCTGGAAGCGCTGGACCGCTTGCATTGAGCCGGCGCCGGGGTCTGTCCCCAAAGGGGACCGACCCCGCAGTTCACCCCCGCAGCGCCGCCGCCGGCACCAACCTCATCGCCACCCACGCATGCCGCGCCGCGGCCAGCGCCGCCACCAGCAGGGTGCCGCCCAAGGCCGCCGCCAGGGTCCAGCCGCCGATCGGCGCCCGCTCCACGAAGCCGGACAGGTAACGCTCGATCGCCAGCGCCGCCAGCGGCAGGGCCAGCAGCGCCGCCGGCAACAGCAGGCCACCCACCTCGCGCGCCACCAGCCAACCGATCTGCGGCCGACGCGCGCCGTACAGCTTGCGCAGCACGATCTCGCCGGTGCGCCGCTGTACCGTGTGTGCGGCCAGCGCATAGGTGCCGAAGGCGGCGATCCCCAGCGCCACCAGGGTGGCGGCCCCCAGCAGGCGGCCCATGCGCTGGTCGTCCGCATAGCCCGCCGCCAGCACGGCGCCGGCCGGCTGGATCTTCGGCAGCGCGGCCGGGAAATAGGTCGGCCACAGCGCCCGCACCTCGCGCTCCACCCGTGCGACGGCGCCCGGGTCGGCGCCGTCGCGCACCCGCACGCTGAGGGTGGGCTGGGCCGCCCTCAGCGTGTAGGCGACCGGGCGGGCCGGCTCGCGCAAGGAGCGCAAGCGCAGTTCCGGCGCGATGCCGACCACCCGCTTCTGTTGCACCTTGCCGTCGAACTGCGGGAACAGCACCACTTGGCCGACGGCGCCGGCCGGATCGGCGAAGCCGAGGGCGCGCGCGGCCACCGCGTTCAGGACCAGCGGCATGGCGTCGTCGTCGCGGTCGCGGCGCGGATCGAACAGCCGGCCGTGCAGCGCGCGCATGCCGTACACCTCGAAAAACGCCGCGCTGATGGGGCGCATGTCCATCGACGCGCTGGCGCCGCCGGGCCGCTTCATTTCCGCCATCCAGGCCGCGTTCTGGCGACCCACGGCATCCTGGCTCACAGCCACGCCCTGCACTGCGGGTAACGCCGCGACGGCGGTGGCGAAGCCGCGTGCCGGCGGCTCGTTCCAGTCCGGTTCCGGCATGTCCACCACCAGCAGCGGTGCCGGATCGAAGCCGGGCGGCGCCGTCATCGCGAACGCGGCCTGCCAGGCGATCGCCAGCGCCACGGCGCCGAACGCCATGGCGCTGGCGAGCTGCAACATCGTCAGGGCGCGCCGCCAGCGTGCGCCGGCGGCCGACTCGGTGCCGGCGCGGCCGGCCAGCACCTGGCGCGGCGGCACGCGCAGCGCGGTCCAGGCGGGATACACGGCCGTCGCCAGGCCCAGCATGCAGCCCAGCAGCATTGCCGCCGCCAGGTTCGCCCAGGTCACGATGGTGCCCAGGTCGCGATTCATCAGGGTGCTGAACAGCGGCAACGCCAGCCAGGCCAGCAGCAGGCCGCAGGCTGTCGCGAGCAGGGCCACCAGCACCGATTCGGCCAGGAACTGCAGCGCGATGCGCGCTGGCGGGGCGCCCAGCGCCTTGCGCAGCGCCACTTCGCGCTGGCGCCGCAGCACGCGAACCGTGGCCAGGTTGACGTAGTTGCAGGCGGCCAGCGCCAGGATCAGCAGGGCGATGCCGGCCAGCGCCCCGACGGTGACCGGGTCGGCCCGTTCGCCCGGCTGGGCGATGTGGTTGGCGGCGACGTCGCGGTCGAAGTAGGCCTCGCGCAGCGGCGCCAGCTCGATCTCCAGCGCGCGCCGGCCAGCCAGGCGTGCCTTCACTTCGGCCGGATAATCGTGCAGCACGGCGGCGCCGTCGGCGGCCGCCTGCAACGCGGCCGCGACGCCCTGCGGTCGCGTGCCGGGGGCCAGGCGCAGCAGCATCTTGCCCCACCAGCCGGATGCGCCATCCATCGCGCGCGCGAATGCCGGGTCCATGACGACGGAACCGACGCCGACCAGCGCCTGGAACGGGATCGTCGTCGGCCCGTTGGCCGGGACGATGGCGCCCACCCGCATCAGCTTGCCCTGGACTTCCAGCGTGCGACCCAGTGCCGGCCCGGTGCCGAACAGCCGGCGCGCACCGTCCGCCGTCAGCACCAGCTGGTCGGGGCGTGCCAGCGTACCGGCCACGTCGCCGGCCAGCGCGCGCAGGCCCAGCGTCTGCGCGAAGCCGGCCATCACGGCCAGTCCGGGCAGCTCCTGCATGCGCCCGTCCACCCGCATCGACAGGCCGGCGCCGTTCGGACGTGCCGGCACGAAGGCGGTGGCCGAGGTCACGCCCGGCGTCGCCGCCGCCACGCCGCGCAGCAGCAGCGGGCCCTGGTCGAACCAGGGGCTGGCGGGATCGATATTGTTGCGCAGCTTGACGACGTACAGTGCATCGACGTCGGCGATCGCCGCGTTGTACTGCCAGGCATGGCGCACGTAGCCCAGCAACAGCAGGCACGCGGCCAGGCCGATGCCCAGGCCGAGGATGGCGATGGCGGCGTACGCGGGCTCCGCCAGCAGGGCGCGCCAGGCCAGGCGCAGGTCTCCGGTGATGTTCTTGTCGTTCATTGGGGTCCCAGTATGGAGAATGCGGATAGGGCTTGCAAGGCTGGGAAGATTGCAATATGCGTGCCAATGGCATGGGGCCGTGCCCGCGCGCCTGGCGGTGCAGATTGTGCGCACCGCGCTGTGTATAAGAGACAGGTCCGGAACCGGACAGCCACTGTGCGGGCCGGGACAGCTCGCGTGGCGGCGCCCGCTCGGCTAGAATGCGCACCTGTCTTTCATGAACGAAGTCGATGCAACGTATATTGAAGCTTCACCTGGCGGCCGTGTTGACCGCCGGCCTGTTGTGCGGCGGCGCGCAGGCCTCGCAGATCTGCCCCCAGCACTACGTCGACGGCCAGTCGCCGCAGATCGTCAACGACAAGATGGCGCGTGCCACGCGCGAGCTGTGCTACAACGTGTTCGGCATCATGCACTCCGGCGTGACGCGCACGCCGCTGTGGTCCGCCGAGCACCTGACCGCGCACAATCTCGCGGCGGCCGAGGACCTGTCGCGCGAGAACTCCTTCCACCCCGAGCTGCGGCTGCCGGCCGCGCAGCGCGCCGAACTGGCCGACTATGCCCGCAGCGGTTTCGATCGCGGCCACATGGCGCCGAACGGCGACATGCCGGACCGTGCCAGCCAGTACCAGAGCTTCACCCTGGCGAATATGGTGCCGCAGGACGCGGACAACAACCGCCACATCTGGGCGGGCATCGAACAGACCGTGCGCAAGATGGCGAAGAAGGAGGGCGACCTGTACGTCATCACCGGTCCCGCCTTCCTCGGCGGCGAGCTGCGCAAGGTCGGCAACGTGCTGGTGCCCAGCCACCTGTACAAGGCCGTGTGGAGCCCGCGCCAGCGCGCCGGCGGCGCCTGGTTCGTCGCCAACGAGGCCGATGCGCGCGTTCAGACGATGACGATCGCCCAACTGGAAAGCAGGATCGGCATCAATCTGCTACCGTCGCTGTCGGCACGGCAGAAAGAGGAGATGCTGCGGCTGCCGAAGACGGGAAAACGCAAGGGCTCGTAACCAGGAGGAAGCATGGGCAAGAAGGAGTTCAAACCGTACGACAACGAGGCCGACGTGCTGCAGGTGGGCGGCCTGACGATCGAGAACCGCCTCGACCGCATCACGATCGACGGCGACATCGACCTGACGATGGACCAGGCGGGACTGCGCCATGCGCGCGAACTGTACCAGTTGCTGGGCGCCGCGGTGGCCCGGCTGGAGGCACAGCGCGAGCTGCCCGAGCGGCTGCCGGCGCCACAGGTGACGAAAGCCGCCAATCCGTTCGAGTAAGGTTTACAGCATGCGCGTGACGTACGCCTCGCGCAGCGCGCGCCAGCCCAGCCGGTCCTCGATGAGGCGGCGGTAACGCGTGTCGATATGGGCCGGCGTGCGGCGGATGTAGTGTTCCGCCGCCGCCCGCTCGTCCCCCGTGCGGGTCGCCAGCCAGTGCAGCACCTCCTGCGCGCTGGGCATGCGCCCGTCGTGCTGGCAAAAGCGCGCCGGCAGCGCCGTCCAGACCACGGCGTCGATGCCGTGGGCGCGGCGCCAGGCGTCGATGGTCGCCGCCATTGCGTCGCCAGCGCGCGTCGCCGCGGTCACCGTGCCGACCCAGTCCGGCCGCGCCGGCGTGATCTTTTCCCGCTCGCGCAGCATGGCGCGGGCTGTCTCGACGTCGGCCGTCGCGAGCCAGGCCCAGTAAGTGGGGCAAATCCCGGCGCCGGGGCACAACGCCAGCGCCAGTTCCGGCGTGTCCTCGCTGACGCGGGCGAATTCCAGCGGCAGGCGCGGGCCGTCCGGATGCCAACCGGAGGCAAGTTTCAACGGCCCGGGCTTCCACAGCAGCGAGCCCCAGGCAATGACGGCGATCTTCATGGTCGGGATAGCGCAATCAAAACCGCAGTGTAGCTGAGACCCAAAGGGACAGGCACGCATATGCGGGTCAAAGATCCGCATATGCGTGCCTGTCCCTGGGGCATCGGGTTCTGCCGTGCTACCGCTACCGGTGGATCACGACGAGCAGCGCCTTAGCCTCCGCCTTGCCCGGATTGCGGATCGCGTGCGGCAGGTCGGCCGGATAGCGCGCCGTGCCGCCCAGCTTGACCTTCTTCTTCTGCGTTCCCACTTCCAGCTCCATCGAGCCGTGCAGCACCGTCAGGTGCTCGGTCGTCCCCGGATCGTGCGGCTGCGACACCAGTTCGCCGCCCGGCGCCAGCGTCAGTTCATACCACTCGTGGCGCCCCGCCAGCTCCATCGGCCCGAGGATGCGCAGCACGTAGCCGGCATGGTGGCCGGGCAGGGTGGGCGTCTCGTGCGCTTCCAGCACGCGGATCGTGTCGACCGCCGGCTGCTCGTCGGACAGCAGTTCGCCGATGGGTACCCCGAGCGCATTGGCCAGCCGCCAGGTGATCGCGATGGTGGGATTGGCTTTTTCCCGTTCGATCTGCGACAGCATCGACTTCGACACCCCGGCGATGCGCGACAGGTCCTCCAGCGTCAGGCCGCGCGCCAGGCGCAGGCGCTGCAGGGCCGCGCCCACCTCGGGTGGTGCATTATTGACAAGGGCTTTCATGAGTGAATAGTTGCTTGCAAATTCAAATATGTTTATGTACGATTCAGTATATTGAATTTGCGTTCAAGATAGTGAACTCCGGAGAAAATATCGAAAAGGAAGCAAACTTCGATACCCTGTTTTCCGCAAGTCACGGTACAACATAGGGCGCGGGTGGTCAAGCCGCCGGCCTCCATCAACGTCGAGGAAACCATGAGCGAACAAGCCAAGAATGCCTTCTACAGCGGCCTGCAACAGAAACTCGATGCGCTGCGCGAACAGGGGTTGTACAAGCCCGAGCGCGTGCTGGCATCGCGCCAGGGCGCCGCGGTGACGAGCGAGGACGGCCGCACCCTGATCAATATGTGCGCCAACAACTACCTCGGCCTGTCAGGGCAGGAATGGGTCGCCCAGGCTTCGATCGACGCGACGGAGAAATACGGCTACGGCCTGTCGTCGGTGCGCTTCATCTGCGGCACCCAGACCGTGCACAAGGAACTGGAACGGGCGATCTCGCAATTCCTGGGCACTGAGGACACGATCCTGTACGCGGCCGCCTTCGACGCCAACGGCGGCGTGTTCGAACCGCTGTTCGACGAGAACGACGCGATCATCTCGGACGCCCTGAACCACGCCTCGATCATCGACGGCATCCGCCTGTGCAAGGCCGCGCGCTACCGCTACGCGCACAACGACATGGCCGACCTGGAAGCGCAGCTGCAGGCGGCTGCCGGCAAGCGCAACAAGATCATCGTGACGGACGGCGTGTTCTCGATGGACGGCACGATCGCCCAACTCGACAAGATTGTCGCGCTGGCGGAGCGCCATGGCGCGCTGGTGATGATCGACGAGTGCCACGCGTCCGGCTTCATGGGCAAGACCGGCCGCGGCACCCACGAGCACCACGACGTGGTCGGCAAGATCGACATCATCACCGGCACCCTGGGCAAGGCGCTGGGCGGCGCGATGGGCGGCTTCACGTCCGGCCGCAAGGAAGTGATCGACACGCTGCGCCAGAAGTCGCGCCCCTACCTGTTCTCGAACACGCTGGCGCCCTCGATCGCCGGCGCCTCGCTGGAAGTGCTGAAGCGCCTGTCCGCGTCGACCGAGCTGCGCGACCGCCTGCACGAGAACACGGCGTACTTCCGCCAGGAGATCGAACGCCTGGGCTTCACCATCAAGCCGGGCACGCATCCGGTCGTGCCGGTGATGCTGTTCGACGCGCCGGTGGCGCAGAAATTCGCGGCCCGCATGTTCGAACTGGGCGTGCTGCTGTCCGGCTTCTTCTACCCGGTCGTGCCGATGGGGCAGGCGCGCGTGCGCGTGCAGCTGTCCGCCGCGCACACCCGCGAACAGCTGGACAAGGTACTGGCCGCGTTCGCGCAGGCCGGCAAGGAACTCGGCATCATCAAGGCATAAATCACAGCTCGACTGGAAAGAACAAAAACGATGGAACGTATCCTGGTAATCGGCGCCAATGGCCAGATCGGCAGCGAACTGGTGGAAGCGCTGGCCGCGCAGCACGGCGCGCACAATGTGTTCGCCACCGACATATCTCCCAACAACCTGTACAACGCCGCCCAGTACCAGGTGCTGAACGTGCTGGACGAGGAAGCGCTGGCCCAGCTGGTGTCGTCGCAGGACATCACGCAGGTGTACCAGCTGGCGGCGATGCTGTCGGCGACCGGCGAGGCGGCCCCGCTGCGTGCGTGGAAACTGAACATGGACGGCCTGCTGAACGTGCTGGAAGTGGCGCGCGAGCGCGGCGAGGCGGGCAAGCCGCTCAAGGTGTTCTGGCCATCCTCGATCGCCGCGTTCGGCCCGAACACGCCGGCCGTCGAGACACCGCAGCTGACGGTGATGGACCCGACCACGATCTACGGCATCAGCAAGCTGGCCGGCGAGCGCCTGTGCGAGTACTATCACCTGAAGTACGGCGTGGACGTGCGCAGCATCCGCTACCCCGGCATCATCAGCTACAAGTCGCCACCGGGCGGCGGCACCACCGACTACGCGATCGCGATCTTCCACGCCGCGCTGCGCGGCGAGCGCTACGAGTGCTTCCTGGGCCCGCAGACGACGCTGCCGATGATCTACATGCCGGACGCGATCCGCGCCACCATCGAGCTGATGGACGCACCGGCGGAAAAGGTGAAGATCCGCTCGTCGTACAACGTGGCGGGCGTCTCGTTCAGCCCCGAGCAGCTGGCCGCCGCGATCCGGCGCGAGGTGCCGGGCTTCGAGATCGCCTACCAGCCGGACAGCCGCCAGGCCATCGCCGACAGCTGGCCGCAAAGCCTGGACGACGAGGAGGCGCGCGTGCACTGGGGCTGGCAGGCCCGCGTCGGCATCGACGAGATGGTGCGCGACATGCTGGCCAATATCGCGCTGGTCAATGATCTCAAGGTCGGCGAGCCCGCCTGAGCGCGACGAATCACCACTACACTATAAAAGAGACACCAGATGGACATGAGCGTTTTCGACCTATTCAAGATCGGCATCGGGCCGTCTTCGTCCCACACCGTCGGCCCGATGGTGGCGGCGCGGCGCTTCCTCGTCGAGAACGCGCCGCTGGACGACGTCGCCAGCGTCACCGCCGAGTTGTACGGCTCGCTGGCGCTGACGGGCGTGGGCCACGCCACCGACAAGGCGGTGATCCTGGGTCTGATGGGCGAGACGCCGCAGGACGTCGATCCGGAGCGGGTCGAGCGCATGCTGGCCGCGGCCGAGGAAGCGGGTGAGCTGCGCCTGCTGGGCGAGAAGGCGGTACCGTTCACGCGCCGGGCCAATCTGGTGTTCCACAATACCGAGAACCTGCCGGAGCATCCGAACGGCATGCGCTTCGTGCTGCGCCGCGCCGACGGCAGCACCACGTCCAAGGTGTATTACTCCGTCGGCGGCGGGTTCATCCGCGCCGAAGGCGAGGGCGCCGCGGTCGCCGAGCAGCCCGCGGCCGCCGTGCCATACCCGTTCGACACGATGGCGGACCTGCTGGCGCACGGCGAACGCACGGGTCTGACGATTCCGCACATGCTGCGCGCGAACGAGCTGGCGCGCATCGGCGAGGCCGAGCTGGACGCGGGCCTGGATCGCATCTGGAACGTCATGCGCAGCTGTATCGCGCATGGTCTGGAGACGTCCGGCCAGTTGCCGGGCGGGCTGAACGTCAAGCGCCGCGCCGCGGCGCTGTGGCGCCAGGCCCAGGGTGCCGACCGCGCCAACGAGCTGCCGCACGACGCCTTGAATGGCGTCAGCCTGTACGCGATGGCCGTCAACGAGGAAAACGCGGCGGGCGGCCGGGTCGTCACGGCGCCCACCAATGGCGCCGCCGGCATCATTCCCGCCGTGCTGAAATACTATGCGGAGGACTGCAAGCCGCTCGACCCGGTCAGCGGCGTGCGTGTGTTTCTGCTGACGGCGGCCGCCATCGGCATGCTGTGCAAGCGCAACGCGTCGATCTCCGGCGCGGAGATCGGCTGCCAGGGCGAGGTGGGCGTGGCCTGTGCGATGGCCGCCGCCGGCCTGGTGGCGGCGCTGGGCGGCTCGAACGCGCAGATCGAGAACGCGGCGGAAATCGGCATCGAACACCACCTGGGCATGACCTGCGACCCGATCGGCGGCCTGGTGCAGATCCCCTGCATCGAGCGCAACGGCATGGGCGCGGTCAAGGCCATCACGGCCGCGTCGTTGTCACTCAAGGGCGACGGCACCCACTTCGTCAGCCTGGACGAAGTGATCGAAACGATGCGCCAGACCGGCGCCGACATGCAGGCCAAGTATAAGGAGACCTCGCTGGGCGGGCTGGCCATTCACGTGGTGACCGTCAACCACGCCGCTTGCTGAACCGAAGAAGCCGGCGGCTTCAAACCCGCCGGTGACAGGCACCTGTTTGCGGGTCGGAGACCCGCAAACAGGTGCCTGTCACCATGGGTCTTGGCCAGCATATTATTCAGATAATTGCCAGAATCTACGCAGAATGTCCGGTGGCACTATAATAGTCTTCCCCATCGCAGCCTAACCGGATTTCTGAACCATGCATTACGTGTCCACCCGCGCCGACGCATCGGCCGCATCCTCCGCCGCACAATTTTCCGACATTCTCCTGGGCGGCCTGGCTCCCGACGGCGGGCTGTACCTGCCGGCCGAGTACCCGCAAGTGACGTCCGCCGAGCTCGATGCCTGGCGCAAGCTGTCGTATGCCGATCTCGCCATCGAGATTTTGAAGAAGTTCGCGACCGACATCCCCGAGGCGGACCTGACCGCGCTGGCGCGCAAGACCTATACGCCCGAGGTGTACCGCAATGCGCGCCCGGACGAAAGCGCGGCCGACATCACGCCGCTGCGCACGCTGGAAGAAGAGGGCGGCAGGAAGCTGGTGCTGCAGGCGCTGTCGAACGGCCCCACGCTGGCGTTCAAGGACATGGCGATGCAGCTCCTGGGCAACCTGTTCGAGTACGCGCTGGCCAAGCAGGATGCGCAGCTGAACATCTTCGGCGCCACCTCCGGCGACACGGGCAGCGCGGCCGAATACGCGATGCGCGGCAAGCGCGGCGTGAAAGTCTTCATGCTGTCGCCGCACAAGAAGATGAGCGCATTCCAGACGGCGCAGATGTTCTCGCTGCAGGACCCGAACATCTTCAATATCGCGGTGGAAGGGGTGTTCGACGACTGCCAGGACCTGGTCAAGGCCGTCTCGAACGACCTGGACTTCAAGGCGCGCCACAAGATCGGCACCGTCAATTCGATCAACTGGGCGCGCGTGGTGGCGCAGGTGGTGTACTACTTCCGCGGCTATCTGGCAGCGACCACGTCGAACGACCAGAAAGTGTCGTTCACCGTCCCGTCGGGGAACTTCGGCAATATCTGCGCCGGCCATATCGCCCGCATGATGGGCCTGCCGATCGACAAGCTGGTGGTCGCCACCAACGAGAACGACGTGCTGGACGAATTCTTCCGCAGCGGCGTCTACCGCGTGCGCAAGTCGGCCGAGACGCACCATACCAGCAGCCCGTCGATGGACATCAGCAAGGCCTCCAATTTCGAGCGCTTCGTCTACGACCTGGTGGGCCGTGACCCGGCCCGTGTACGGGCGCTGTTCGCGAAAGTGGAGACCGACGGCGGCTTCGACCTGTCCGGCAAGGCGGGCAGCGACGGCGACGAGTTCACGAAAGTGGCGCAGTACGGCTTCAAGTCCGGCAAGTCGACGCACCAGGACCGCGTGCAGACCATCCGCGACGTCGCCGACGACTACGGCATCGTCATCGACACCCACACGGCGGACGGCATCAAGGTCGCCAAGGAGCACCTGGAAGAGGGCGTGCCGATGATCGTGCTGGAGACGGCGCTGGCGGCCAAGTTCAACGAAACCATCCTGGAAGCGCTGGGCGAGGATGCCGAGCGCCCGGCCGGCTTCGAGGACATCGAGGCACTGCCGCAGAAGTTCACCGTGATGCCACCGGACGTGGACAAGATGAAGGCGTACATCGCCGCCAATACGGGGCTGTGATGGCGGGCGCACCGATGCTGACCGTGCAGCAGGCGCTCGACACGCTGCTGGCCGCCGCGCGCCCCGTCGCCGAGGTGGAGCGCGTCGCCACGCTGAAGGCCAACGGCCGCGTGCTGGCGGCCGACCAGGTCTCGACCCTGGACGTACCGGGCTTCGACAACACGCAGATGGACGGCTATGCCGTGCGCGCGGCCGATTGCGCCAGCGGTGCGGCCACCTTGCCGGTCTCGCAGCGCATTCCGGCCGGCCACGTGGGTGCGCCGCTGCAGCCGGGAACCGCCGCGCGCATCTTCACGGGTGCCTTCATTCCGGAAGGGGCGGATGCCGTCGTCATGCAGGAGCAGTGCGAAGCCGCCGACGGCAGCGTCACGATCCGCCACGTGCCCCAGCCGGGCGACTGGATCCGCCGCCGCGGCGAGGACATCACCGCCGGCAGCGCGATCCTGCGCGCCGGCACCCGGCTGCGCAGCCAGGAACTGGGTCTGGCGGCATCGGTCGGCCTGGCCGAGCTGCCGGTGTGGCGCAAGCTGCGCGTGGCCGTGTTCTTCACCGGCGACGAGCTGACCATGCCGGGCGAGCCGCTGGCACCGGGCGGCATCTACAATTCGAACCGCTTCACCTTGCGCGCGCTGCTGGAAAACCTGGGCTGCGAGATCGCCGATTTCGGCATCGTGCCCGATTCGCTGGTCGCCACCCGCGCCGTGCTGCGCGAGGCGGCCGACGTGAGTGACCTGATCATCACGTCCGGCGGCGTCTCGGTCGGCGAGGAAGACCACATCAAGCCGGCGGTGGAAGCGGAAGGGAAGCTGAACATGTGGCAGATCGCCGTCAAGCCGGGCAAGCCGCTGGCGTTCGGCGAGGTCGGCCAGGCTTTCTTCCTCGGCTTGCCGGGTAATCCGGTGTCCAGCTTCGTGACGTTCCTGCTGTTCGTGCGGCCGTTCCTGCTGCGCCTGCAGGGCGCCGAGGTGCCAGCGCCGCAGCCTTACCTGCTGCGCGCCGATTTCGCGTACAAGGGCGACCGCCGCAACGAGTTCCTGCGCGCGCGCCGCAACGCGGCCGGTGGCCTGGACCTGTTCCCGAACCAGAGCTCGGGCGTGCTCACCTCCACCGTGTGGGGTGAGGGCCTGATCGACAACCCGGCCGGCCAGGCCATCGCGGCGGGCGACATCGTCCGTTTCATTCCCTTCAACGACTTGTTGTACTGAGATGCGCATCCACCTGAAATTCTTCGCCAGCGTGCGCGAGACCGTCGGCACCGGCGCCGAGACCATCGACGTGCCGGCCGACGTCACTACCGTGGGCGCGCTGCGGGCCTTGCTGATCGCGCGCGGCGAGCCGTGGGCGGGGGCGCTGGCCGAGGGCCGGGCGCTGCGCATGGCCTGCAATCAGCGCATGTGCGATGCGCAGACGGCGCTGGTGGATGGTGCCGAGGTGGCGTTCTTCCCGCCGGTGACGGGCGGGTGACGTAGCCACGGCGGCGCAAGGGAGCCCCCCGCGAACAGGTGCCTGCCAGCACGGGTTCGGCGGAGCGGCGTAAACTTCGGGGACAGTCCCCATGCTCACGCCGGCGGTTACAATACCGCCCCTATGAACACCCACACCAATCCACGCCCCGTCGTCGCCATCGTCGGCGGCGGCCCCGCCGGGCTGATGGCGGCCGAGACCGTCGCCGCCGCCGGCACCTGCGAGATCCACGTCTACGACGCGATGGCCTCCAGCGGGCGCAAGTTCCTGCTGGCGGGCCGCGGCGGCATGAACATCACGCACGCCGAGCCCTACGATCAATTCGTCACCCGCTACGGCGCCCGTGCCGGCGTGCTGCGGCCGATGCTGGACGCGTTCGGCCCGGATGCCGTGCGGGCCTGGGTGCACGGTCTCGGCGTGGAAACCTTCGTCGGCACCTCGAACCGCGTGTTCCCCACCGAGATGAAGGCCGCGCCGCTGCTGCGCGCCTGGCTGCACCGGCTGCGCGAAACGGGCGTGCACCTGCACCAGCGGCACCGCTGGAGCGGCTGGCAGGACGGTGCGCTGCGCTTCGACACGCCGGCCGGCACGACGCTGGTGCGCGCCGACGCGACGATCCTGGCCCTGGGTGGCGCCAGCTGGGCGCGGCTGGGCTCGGACGGCGCCTGGGTGCCGCTGCTGGCCGGGCGCGGCATCGCGGTGGCGCCGCTGCGGCCGTCCAACTGCGGCTTCGACGTCGGCTGGAGCGCGCATTTCGCCAGCCGCCATGCCGGCCAGCCGCTGACGACGGTGGCCGCCACCTGGAGCGACGACACCGGGCGGCGCGTACGCAAGCAGGGCCAGTTCGTCGTCACGGCCACGGGAGTCGAGGGCAGCCTGATCTACGCCATGTCGGCCCCGATGCGCGACGCCATCGCGGCGCACGGCAGCGCGACGATCGAACTGGACCTGCTGCCCGACCTGTCGCACGAGCGCGTGCTGGACCAGGTGACCCGGCCGCGCGGCAGCCGCTCCATGGCCTCGCACCTGCAGGGCCGGCTGCACATCAAGGGCGTCAAGGCCGGGCTGCTGCACGAGTGCCTGAGCAAGGAGGCCTACCACGATCCGGTGCGGCTGGCGGCCGGACTGAAGGCGCTGCCGCTGACGCTGCGCGCGCCGCGGCCCATCGACGAGGCGATCAGCAGCGCCGGCGGCGTGCGTTTCGAGGCGCTGGAGGGCACCATGCTGCGCGCGCTGCCGGGCGTGTTCGTGGCGGGCGAGATGCTCGATTGGGAAGCGCCGACCGGCGGCTACCTGCTGACGGCCTGCCTGGCCAGCGGCGTCGCGGCCGGGCGCGAGGTGACACGCTGGCTGGCGCGCGGCTGATCTACTCGAAATCCACCGAGCCCGAGCCGGTGCGGCTGACGACCCGCTCGTCGGGATTGCCATAGACGGTCGCGTCGCCGCTGCCGGCGACCGACACCACGGCCGACTTGCGCGCGAACGCGCGGGTCGAGCCGGAGCCGTGGATCTTGACGATGGCGTCGTCGCACGCCATGTGCTCGGCGTCGATATCGCCGGAGCCCGAGATCCCGGCGGACAGCTTGCGGCAGCTGCCGGAGCTGGCGATGGTGCCGGATCCGACCATCTCGAGCTCGACGTCCTCGCTGTTGCCGGCCTTGACGTCGAGCGTGCCCGAGCCGCGCACGGCCGCCTTGACATGGCGGTAGCGGCCATTGAAGGACAGGCTGCCGGAGCCGTTCATGGCCAGTTGCAGGCGCTCGCCGGAGAAGCCCTGCACGCTGCTGTCGCCGTTGCCGCGTACCGTGACCTCGGCCAGCGAGGGCAGTTCCAGCTCCACCTGCAGCGGGCGCCGGTGGTGGAACACCATGCCGGTCGTGCCGATGCGCAGCGTGCCGCCCTCCTGCTGCGTCACCACATTGCCCAGCAGGCGCTGCTCGCCGCGTACCTTCAGCTTCGGCACGCCGCCCTGGCGCACGGTCAGGTCGATCGGGCCTTCCAGGTCGATGGCGCGGATGCCGTTGCCGATCTCGCGCGTCTCGGTACGCGTGACGCGGCCGGCGGTGCTGGAGGGGTTGGCGACGCCCTGGGCGCGCAGCATGCTGTACGACACGCCGACCAGCACGAAGGCCAGTGCCAGCAGCGACAGCGCGATCTTGACGAGGGTTCGCAAGCGCATCTTCAGCGTCCTCGCAACAGGGAATAATTCATTTGCACGTAGCGCTTCAGGCCGAGGCCCGTGTAGCGCGTGACGACCAGCGACAGCAGGAACAGGCCGATGCCGCTCAGGATCATGGCCCCGCCCAGCGTGGTCTGGGCAGCCCGTGACGAACCCTCGCGGTCGATGGCGATGCGTACGCTGCCGTCCGCCATGGCCTCGGCGCTGTCCAGGATGCGCTCGGAGCGGCTGGCCCCTTCGTGGCGGCCCGCCACCGCTTCCTGTTCGACCTGGATGCCGCCGTCGCCGATCGAGATGCGGGTCTGCACGGGGTTGTCGCCGTCGTCATCGGTCGAGAAACCGACCAGGTTGTGCAGCGGCCCGGCCAGGACGATCTCGTTGGCGCCCGCCAGGCCGCTGGCCGTGATGGCGATGCCGCTGACGTAGACGCTGGCCGAGGCGATGTAGAGCGCCATCAGCAGCGCCGCAAAGACGGCGGCCGGCACCACCATGAACAGGTTGAACACGGCCAGGCCCGCGAACGACACCGCCATGCGCAGGGCGCTGGCCGGCGCCTTGCGCGACTCCAGCGTGGCCATGTGCGCGTTGGCGCGCAGCGTCATGGCGATCCGGCGCGGCTCGTCCAGCTCCGCCGCCACCTCGGCCTCGCTGCGCCCGACGGTCAGGCCGTCGATGAAGCGCTGCTCGTAGTAGGCCAGCGTGCGCGCCACGTTTTCCGCCGGCAGGCCGGCCAGCGCCTTGCGCAGTGCGTCGAGGTAGTCCTGCTTGCCCATGGCCGTCATCCGCGCGCCGGCATCACGCGTGCTGCAGCAGCGTCGGCGTGACCGTGTGCGTGGTGACGATGACGGCCAGGCTGGCCGCCGCGAGCGCCACCACCAGCGCCGCCGCCAGCGCCGTCATTGCCAGGGTTGCCCATCCGTTGCGCATCATGTTTCGCCTCTTTCCTTGTCCCGGTTGTCCATGGTGGCACTGTACGGGGACGTGGCCCGGCATGCCAGTTGCTTGCGACAGACTGCAGGAAACAGGCCCCAGGCGGCGGCCTGAGGGGACGGAGCGCCATCCTCACCGCCGTGCACGCAGCAGGGTTGCCGCCGCCAGGCCGCTGCGCACGGCCATTTCCAGGGTGGCAGGGTACTCGCCGGCCGTGTAGTCGCCGGCCAGGACGAGGCCGGGCCAGGGCGTCTCGTTGGCCGGCCGTTGCAGTCCCGGCGTGCTGGCGTGGGTGGCGCGTTTTTCCGTGACGACGGTGCTCCAGCCGGGCGCCGCCAGTTGCGGACGGCCGAACTCGGCCGCCAACTGGGCCGCGATGGCGTCGGCCAGCGCCTGCCGCGGCAGCGCGGCGGCGGCGCCGGCCGCGCTGACGATCACGGCCAGCATGCCGGCCTGGCCGTCGTCCAGCTGGCCGCGGTCGAACACGAACTGGCCCCAGCGGCCTGCCGTCGCGTCGTCCGCCAGCGCGAAGAATGGCTGTGGCAGGCGCAGCGTGGCATCGTATTGCAGGTAGCAGGTGGCGATCGGTTCCGGCGCCAGGGCCGCGAGTCGGGCCGTCAGCGTGGCGCTGTCCGGCAGTGGCGCCAGCAGCCCGGCCGCGCTGACCGGCGCCACGGCCAGCACGACCCCATCGAAGGTCTCAGTGCCGACCTGCCAGCCCCCGCCGGCCGGCGCGACGGTGTCGACGCGCGCGCCGGTGCGCACGGTGGCGCCGTGGCCGGCCAGCCAGCGCGCCGCCGCGTCCGGAAACAGCGCGGACAGGTCGGCGCGCGGCAGCAGCATGTCGGACGCGGCGCGGCCGGCCCCCAGGCTGTCGCGCAGCACGGCCAGGAACACGTTGGCGGAGGCCTGCTCGGGTGCGGTGTTCAGCGCGGCCAGGCACAGGGGCCGCCACATCAGGCGGTACAGGCGTTCGGTCTGGTCGTAGCGGGCCAGCAGCTCGGCCACGCTGCAGTCGGTGTCGAGGCGCCAGCCCAGCCAGCGCGCCGTGGTGGAAAACCTGGCCATCGCCAGCTTGTCGGCCCGATCCAGCCCCTGCGCGCGCAGCAGCGCCACGGCCAGGTGCAGCGGCGCGGGCAGGCGCGGGGCGACGAAGTCCATGCCGCCGCGGCCGGGCGGGTAGCGCATTTGCAGCGGCAAGGTGAGGAAGGCCTGGCGCCGGTCGACGCCGACGGTGGCCAGCAGGCGCAACGTCCGGTCGTATGCCCCCAGCAGGATGTGCTGGCCGTTGTCCAGCGTGCGGCCGGCCTGCTCGATGCGGCGCGCCCGGCCGCCCAGGGTGCGGGCGGCTTCGAACAGCGTGACCCGGGCGCCGCCGCGCGCCAGCTCGACGGCGGCGGCGCAGCCGGCCCAGCCGCCGCCGACCACGGCAATATTAGCCGTCATGGCGCGGTGCGCATCAGCTGCGCACCCAGGTCTTCCAGGCCAGCCACAGCTTGCGCAGCGGCGTCAGCGAGATGCGCTGGGTCAGCACGTGGTAGCCGTCGCGCTCGATCTCGTCCAGCAGGGTGCGGTAGATCGCGGCCATGATCAGGCCGGGGCGCTGGGCGCGCCGGTCTTCTTTCGGCAGCAGCGCGAAGGCCTCGTCGTAGGCCTGCTGGGCGCGCGCGGCCTGGAACGCCATCAGCTTGGTGAAATTCTCGCTGTGGCGGGCGTTCAGCAGGTCGGCCGCCGTCACGCCGAACTGCTGCAGCTCGTTGATCGGCAGGTAGATGCGGCCCTTGCGCGCGTCCTCGCCTACGTCGCGGATGATGTTGGTCAGCTGGAAGGCATGGCCCAGCTTTTCCGCATACTGCAGCGTTTCCGGCCGGGTCGCGCCGAAAATGCTGGCCGACAGGATGCCCACCACGCTGGCCACGTGCCAGCAGTACTTCTTCAGGCCCGCGTAATCCAGGTAGCGGCTCTGGTTCAGGTCCATCTCCATGCCGTCGATGATGGCGTGCAGGTGCTCCTGCTTGAGCGTGTAGGCCTGCAGGAAAGGCTGCAGGGCCTTGGTGACGGGGTGGGTCGGTTTGCCTTCGTACATGGCCCCCACCTCGGTGCGCCACCAGGCCAGCTTGATGCGGGCCAGCGACTCGTCGCTGGTCTCGTCGACGGTGTCGTCCACTTCGCGGCAGAAGGCATACAGCGCCGTGATCGCGCGGCGGCGTTCGGGCGGCAGGAACAGGAAGCTGTAATAGAAACTGGAGCCGCTTTGGGCGGCCTTCTGCTGGCAGTATTCGTCGGGAGACATATTATTATGGTCTGAGTGAAACGATAAAAGCCGCTATTCTATAGGCAACCGCCCGCTCAGCCCTGTCTCATCCGCAGCGCGCGCCAAAAAAGGCGGCACCAGTCGGCCCGTCCCAGCTTGGGGCGCCGCCGGAACACGTCGTAGTCGACCTCCTCGATCGCCTCCAGGATGCGCAGGCCGCCTTGCACCACCAGGCGCAGTTCGAAGCCGACGCGGCCCGGCAGCCGCAGGGCCAGCGGCGCGCCGGACAGCATCAGCGCGCGCGCCCGCTGCACCTCGAAGCGCATCAGCGCGCGCCATTTGCCCCTGGCCTCGGCCGCGGCCATCTGCGCCGGCGGCACGGCGAAGCGCGCCAGGTCCTCCATCGGGATATAGATCCGTTCCTTGGCTTCGTCGAGCGCCACGTCCTGCAGGAAGTTGATCAGCTGGAGCGCGGAACAGATCGCGTTCGAGTCGCGCACGTTGTCGTCGCTGGCGGCGCCGTACAGATGCAGCATCAGCACGCCGACCGGGTTGGCCGAGCGGGCGCAGTAGTCCAGCAGCTCGTCGTAGGTCTGGTAGCGCGTGACGGCGATGTCCTGCCGGAAGGCCGACAGCAGGTCGTGGAAGGGTTTCAAAGGCAGATCGTGCGCGCGGATGATCCGTGCCAGCCGCTGGAACAGCGGCGGCAGGGCGCCGCGGCCCAGTTCGATATAGACCAGCGCCGTTTCGTACTCGCGCAACGCCGCCAGGCGCTCGGCCGGGGTGGCGTCGCCTTCGTCGGCGATGTCGTCGGCGCTGCGGGCGAAGGCGTAGATCGCCTCGACGGCGGGAATCAGCCGTTTCGGCAGCAGCAGGGACGCGACGGGGAAGTTTTCGTAGTGCTCGACGGGCATAGGGCTCCGGTAGTGCGGGCGCTCGAAATAAATGACGCCAAAGTCATTTTAAAAAGATGCCACCGCGACTATAATTTTTAACTTAACGGAAAGTCATTAATTTTGAGGCTGCAATCATAGTGGCATTTTGTTACCGCCGCAATCAGATGCGGGAGCGCGGCTCCCGCACCAAGAAGTGAAGGAGAGAGATGTGCACGTCCTGAAGTCCCCCCTGATGCTGCTGGCAGTCGCGGCGCTGCTGGCGGCCTGCTCGAAGCCGGCCGAGAAGACGGAAGACATTCGTCCCGTACGCGCGCTGGTGTTGGCCGGTTCCTCCGTCGACGTGGCGGCCGAATTCTCGGGCGAGGTGCGCGCCCGCTACGAATCGCGCCTGGGCTTCCGCGTGCCCGGCAAGATCGTCGCCCGCAAGGTGGAAGTCGGCAGCACGGTGAAGAAGGGCCAGGTACTGATGCAGCTGGACCCGCAGGACCTGCAGCTGTCGCAGGCCCAGGCCCTGGCATCGCTGCGCGCGGCGGAAACCAGCCGCGACCTGGCCGACGCGGAGCTCAAACGCTACCGCGAGCTGCGCCGGCAGAACTTCGTCAGCCAGGCCGTGCTGGACCAGCGCGAGTCGGCCTACAAGTCCGCCCAGGCCAACGTCGAGGCGGCGCGCGCGGCCTACCGCACCCAGTCGAACCAGGCCGGCTACGCCAGCCTGAGCTCCGATATCGACGGCGTCGTCACGGCCATCGACGCCGAGGCGGGCCAGGTGGTGGCGGCCGGCACGCCGGTCGTGCGGGTGGCACGCACCGACGAAAAAGAGGTGGTATTCGGCGTCCCGGAAGACAAGGTGGACGAGCTGCGCAAGCTGGCCACCGTCAAGGTGCGCCTGTGGGCCGATCCCGAGCACCCGTTTACCGGCAAGATCCGCGAGGTGGCGCCGGTGGCCGATCCGGCCACGCGCACCTATGCGTTCAAGGTCAGCCTGCCGTCCGCGGTGACGAACGCGAAGCTGGGCATGACGGCCGTCGCGCAATTCGAATCGCATTCGGCCGAGCCGCGCATCAAGGTGCCGCTGTCGGCGCTGTACCATGAGAAGAACGCCACATCGGTGTGGATCGTCGAGCAGGGTGCCGTCAAGCTGGTGCCCGTGACGGTGGCCGGCGCGGATGGCAACGACCTGATCGTCGCCAGCGGCCTGAAAGCCGGGCAGACGGTCGTCACCGCCGGCGTGCACCTGCTCAAGCCTGGCCAGAAGGTCACGATCCTGGGCGACGACGTGCCGAAAGCGGCGGCCAAATGAAGGACTTCAACCTGTCGCGCTGGGCGCTGGAGCACATCCCGCTGACGCGCTACCTGATCGCCGTGATGCTGATCGGCGGCATGCTCAGTTATAAGAACCTGGGCCAGGACGAGGACCCGCCGTTCACCTTCCGCGCCATGGTGGTGCAGGCCTTCTGGCCGGGCGCCACGGCGCTGCAGATGGCCGACCAGGTCACGGACAAGCTGGAAAAGAAGCTGCAGGAGACGCCATACATCGACGAGATCGTCAGCTACTCCAAGCCCGGTCAGACGCTGATTATCCTGAACCTGCGCGAATCGACGCCGCCGAAGGAAACGGCGGCGTCGTGGTACCAGGTGCGCAAGAAGATCGGCGACATCCGCGGCACCCTGCCGGCCGGCGTGCAGGGTCCCGTCTTCAACGACGAATTCGGCGACACCTACGGCTCGATCTTCGCGCTGTCCGGCGACGGCTTCACGTACGCGCAGATGAAGGACTACGCCGACTTCGTGCGCCAGCAGCTGCTGGCCGTGCCGAAGGTGTCGAAGGTCGAGCTGTTCGGCGTGCAGGAAGAGAAGCTCACCATCGAGTTCTCGCACCAGAAGTTCGCCCAGCTGGGCATCTCGTTCGACCAGATCGTCGGCCAGATCGCCGCGCAGAACAGCGTCGAGTCGACCGGCACGCTGGTCACGCCGACCGACAACCTGCAGGTGCGCGTCACCGGCGCGCTGGTCACCGTCAAGGACCTGGAAAACCTGGAACTGCGCGCCAACGGCACCACGTTCCGGCTGGGCGACTTCGCCAAGGTCAAGCGCGGCTACGAGGACCCGCCCTCGGACAAGATGCGCTTCAACGGCAAGGAAGTGATCGGGCTGGGCGTGTCGATGGAAAAGGGCGGCAATATCATCGAATTGGGCCGTGCGATGGAGGCGACGGTCGCGCAGCTGAAGGGCAAGCTGCCCGTCGGCATCGAGCTGGAACGGGTGTCGAACCAGCCGCAGGCCGTGACGGCCTCCGTCGGCGAATTCGTGCGCACCCTGATCGAAGCGGTATTGATCGTGCTGGCCGTCAGCTTCGTCGCGCTCGGTCTGCACACCAAGCCGAAGCTGCGCCTGGACGTGCGCCCCGGTCTGGTGGTGGCGCTGACGATCCCGCTGGTGCTGGCCGTGACGTTCCTGTTCATGCGCATGCTGGACATCGACCTGCACAAGATCTCGCTGGGGGCGCTGATCATTGCCCTGGGCCTCTTGGTGGACGACGCCATCATCGCCGTCGAGATGATGGTGCGCAAGATGGAGGAGGGCCTGTCGCGCTTCGAGGCGGCGACGTACGCGTACACGTCCACCGCGCTGCCGATGCTGACCGGCACCCTGATCACGGTGGCCGGCTTCCTGCCGATCGGCCTGGCCAAGTCGGCGGCGGGCGAGTACACGTTCTCGCTGTTCTCGGTCAACGCGATCGCGCTGATCACCTCGTGGGTGGTGGCCGTGATGTTCACGCCGTATATCGGCTACATCCTGCTGAAGGTGAAGCCGCATGCGGAAGGCGAGCATGGCCACGACGTGTTCGACACGCCGGGCTTCCGACGCTTCCGCGCCGTCGTCACTTGGTGCGTGGAGTGGCGCAAGGTGACCATCGCCGCGACGCTCGCGCTGTTCGCGCTCGGCATCTACGGCTTCAACTTCATCGAGAAGCAGTTCTTCCCCGACTCGTCGCGGCCGGAGCTGATGGTCGAGATGTGGTCGCCCGAAGGCACGGCGTTCGCCGCCAACGAGGCCCAGGTGAAAAAGTTCGAGGCGTTCATCCGCGCCCAGCCGGGCGTGGAGAGCGTGACCAGCTACGTCGGCACGGGCAGCCCGCGCTTCTACCTGCCGCTGGATCAGATCTTCCCGCAGTCGAACGTGTCGCAGATCGTCGTGCTGCCAAAGGACCTGGCGGCGCGCGCGGCGCTGTACCGGAAGATCACACAGGTGTTCAAGACCGATTTCCCGGAAGTGCGCGGGCGCGTCAAGCTGCTGCCGAACGGGCCGCCGGTGCCTTACCCGGTGCAGTTCCGCGTGACCGGCACCGAGGTCGAAAAGGTGCGGGCGATTGCCGACCAGGTCAAGGACATCGTGCGCGCCAATCCGAACGCGGTGGGCGTCAACGACAACTGGAACGAGTCCGTCAAGGTGTTGCGCCTGGACCTGGACCAGGACAAGATGCGCGCGCTGGGCGTCACGTCGCAGACCGTGATGCGGGTGGCGAACACGATTCTGTCCGGTACCACGGTGGGCCAGTTCCGCGAGGGTATCCGCCTGATCGACATCCAGGTGCGCCAGCCGGTCGAGGAGCGCGCCACGATGGAGGCGTTGAACAGCACCAACGTGCCTACGGCCTCCGGCAAGTCCGTGCCGATCTCGCAGCTGGCGCGGGTGCGCTTCGTGTGGGAGCCGGGCGTGGTGTGGCGCCTGGGCCGGGAATGGGCGATCACGGTGCAGGCCGACGTGGCCGAGGGCATCCAGGGCCCGACCGTGTCGGGCCAGATCAATCCGCGGCTGGACCAGCTGCGCGCGCAACTGCCGGCCGGCTACCGCATCGTCGAGAAGGGTGCGGCCTCCGACAGCGGCGAAGCCGAGCAGTCGATCGCCGTCAACCTGCCGCTGGCGCTGTTCCTGATCTTCACCTTGCTGATGCTGCAGCTCCATAGCTTTTCTAGATCTCTGCTGGTGTTCCTGACGGGCCCCCTGGGCGTGGCCGGCGCGGCGTTCGCGCTGCTGCTGCTGGGCCGGCCGCTCGGCTTCGTGGCCAACCTGGGCATCATCGCGCTGTTCGGCATGATCATCCGTAACTCGGTCATCCTGGTCGACCAGATCGAGCAGGACATCCAGGCCGGCGCCGCGCCGTGGGATGCGATCGTCGAAGCGGCCGTGCGCCGCTGCCGGCCGATCCTGCTGACGGCCGCGGCCGCGGCGCTGGCGATGATTCCGCTGTCGCGCTCCGTGTTCTGGGGGCCGATGGCGGTGGCGATCATGGGCGGGCTGGTGCTGGCGACCGCGCTCACCTTGCTGTTCCTGCCGGCGCTGTACGCGGCCTGGTTCCGCGTCAAGAAACCGGTCCGCTAGAGCAAAGCTGGGGTCGGACCCGCCGGGTCCGACCCCAGCTGTCGGTGTGGGTTGCTGCTTTTATTGCTCAGTTGGCGAAACGCCAAAATTCCACCCCCATTCTTGGGAAAACCCAGTAAAATACCGTGTTGAAGTTGAAAGCACCTGTTCAATTGCGGCAATTGCAGGGTAGGGCGACCCGTTTTCACTGATGGTCGCCCTTTGCTTTTGCATACGGAGATGACTGACCGGGAAATGACGGGCGGTCAGATGCGCGAGGATGGCGAAATTGGTAGACGCACCAGGTTTAGGTCCTGACGCCAGCAATGGTGTGGGGGTTCGAGTCCCCCTCCTCGCACCAACAAGAATTCACATTTTTTGGACGATTTTTACATGGCAACTGCTGTCGAAACCTTGGGCAAACTCGAACGCCGTATCACGATTTCCTTCCCGCTGTCGGACGTCCGTTCCGAAGTGGAAAAGCGCCTCAAAGTGCAGGCCAAATCCGCTCGCGCCCCAGGCTTCCGTCCTGGCAAGGTGCCGATGAAGATGGTCGCGGCGCAGTACGGCTACCAGATCGAAACCGAAGTGCTGAACGACAAGGTCGGCCGCGCCTTCAACGACGCCGCCAACGAGAACAACCTGCGTGTCGCCGGTTTCCCGAAGATCGAGCCGAAACAGGACGCACCGGAAGGCCAGCTGACCTTCGACGCCACGTTCGAAGTGTACCCTGAAGTCGAGATCGGCGATCTGTCGCAAGTGGACATCGAAACCGTCAAGTCGAACGTCACCGACGTCGAGATCGACAAGACCATCGACATCCTGCGCAAGCAGCGCGTGCACTTCCACACCAAGGGTGAGGCAGGCGAGCACGGCGACGGCGGCGAAGCCGTGGCCGCCAATGGCGACCGCGTGACCGTGGACTTCGTCGGCAAGATCGACGACGTCGAGTTCCCAGGCGGCAAAGCCGACGACTACACGTTCGTGCTGGGGGAAGGCCGCATGCTGCCGGAATTCGAAGCGGCGACCGTCGGCCTGAAAGTGGGCGAGTCGAAGACCTTCCCGCTGGCCTTCCCGGAGGATTACCACGGCAAGGACGTGGCCGGCAAGACCGCCGAGTTCACGATCACCCTGAAGAAGCTGGAATGGGCGCACCTGCCGGAAGTGGACGCCGAGTTCGCCAAATCGCTGGGCGTGGCCGACGGCGACCTGGCCAAGATGCGCGAGGACATCAAGGTCAACCTGGAACGTGAAGTGGCTGGCCGCGTCAAGGCGCGCAACAAGGAAGCCGTGATGGACGCGCTGGTCAAGACCGCCACGCTGGAAGTGCCGCAGGCGCTGATCGCCCAGGACACCGAGCGCCTGGCCGAGATGACCCGCCAGGACATGGCGCAGCGCGGCATGAACGTAAAAGATGTACCATTCCCACCAGAGCTGTTCAAGGACAAGGCCGAGCGCCGCGTGCGCCTGGGCCTGATCCTGTCGAAGCTGGTCGGCGACAACAACCTGCAGGCAACGCCTGAGCAGGTCAAGGCGCAGATCGAGGACTTCGCACAGAGCTACGAAGACCCGCGCGAAGTGCTGAAGTACTACTACAGCGACCGTCGCCGCCTGGCCGAGGTGGAAGCCCTTGTATTGGAAGAAAACGTCGTCACTTACGTTCTGGGCCTGTCGAAGACGTCGACCAAGGAAATCCCGTTCGACGAACTGATGGGAAGCGCACAGCAGGGCTAATCTGCTGCCTTAGATCCCGGCGCCGGCCGCAGCATGGGTATCACCGTCGTGTGGTAACAAGCTGCTGCCGGCGCTGCTTCACTTGGAAAAGGAAAGATCGGAATGATCGGAATGAACCGTAATCCGGCACTCGATACGGAAATGCTCGGCCTGGTGCCGATGGTGATCGAACAGAGCGGTCGCGGCGAGCGCTCGTACGACATCTACTCGCGTCTCTTGAAAGAGCGCGTGATCTTCATGGTCGGTCCCGTCAACGACCAGATGGCCAACCTGATCGTTGCCCAGCTGCTGTTCCTGGAAAGCGAGAATCCGGACAAGGACATCTCGTTGTACATCAACTCGCCGGGCGGTTCCGTCTCGGCGGGCCTGGCGATCTTCGACACGATGCAGTTCATCAAGCCGGACGTGTCGACCCTGTGCACGGGCATGGCCGCCTCGATGGGCGCCTTCCTGCTGGCCGCTGGCGCCAAGGGCAAGCGCTTCTCGCTGCCGAACTCGCGCATCATGATTCACCAGCCGTCCGGCGGCTCGCAAGGCCAGGCCTCCGACATCGAAATCCAGGCCAAGGAAATCCTGTACCTGCGCCACCGCCTGAACAGTATCCTGGCCGAGCGTACCGGCCAGTCGATCGATCAGATCGCCAAGGACACCGACCGCGACCGTTTCATGTCCGGCGACGAGGCTGCGGAATATGGCCTGATCGACAAGGTGTTGACGACCCGCGCTTGATGCGTCCCAAGCAAAAACGCTAAAAAACCGCCCGGACGCTACACCGTTCCGGGCGTTTTATTTTTATTTCGGGTAGCATGGTGGTTGTGTGCAGGACTCATTGCCTGCTTACATGGCGCAAGTTTCGCAAGGGGCACGAGCCCCTGCGCGACGGCCGGCTTCCGAAAATGCAACACCTATTCTTGGCAACTAAAGAAAACGTCCCATGTCCGACAAAAAATCTTCCAGCGGTGAAAAACTTCTGTACTGCTCGTTCTGCGGCAAGAGCCAGCACGAGGTCAAGAAGCTGATCGCCGGGCCCTCCGTCTTCATCTGCGACGAGTGCATTGATTTGTGCAATGACATCATTCGCGACGAGACGTCCAGCATCGAATCCGTCACGGGCGCCAAGTCGGACCTGCCGACGCCGCACGAGATCGCCGAGCTGCTGAACCAGTACGTGATCGGCCAGCAGACGGCCAAGCGTATCCTGTCGGTGGCTGTCTACAACCATTACAAGCGCCTGAAGCACCTGGGCAAGAAGGATGACGTCGAGCTGGCTAAGAGCAATATCCTGCTGGTCGGCCCCACCGGCTCCGGCAAGACGCTGCTGGCCCAGACCCTGGCGCGCATGCTGAACGTGCCGTTCGTGATCGCCGACGCGACCACCCTGACGGAAGCCGGCTACGTGGGCGAAGACGTCGAGAACATCATCCAGAAGCTGCTGCAGAGCTGCAACTACGATGTCGAGAAGGCCCAGCGCGGCATCGTCTACATCGATGAGATCGATAAAATTTCGCGCAAATCCGACAATCCGTCGATCACCCGCGACGTGTCCGGCGAAGGCGTGCAGCAGGCCCTCTTGAAGCTGATCGAAGGCACGATGGCTTCCGTGCCGCCCCAAGGCGGCCGCAAGCATCCGAACCAGGACTTCGTGCAGATCGACACGACCAACATCATGTTCATCTGCGGCGGCGCCTTCGATGGCCTGGCCAAGATCATCTCGAACCGTTCCGAGAAGAGCGGCATCGGCTTCTCGGCCACCGTGAAGAGCAAGGAGCAGCGTTCCAACGCCGACATCCTGCTGGAAGCGGAACCGGAAGACCTGATCAAGTTCGGCCTGATCCCCGAGCTGGTGGGCCGCCTGCCGGTCGTCGCCACGCTGTCCGAACTCACGGAAGAGGCGTTGATCCAGATCCTGGTCGAGCCGAAGAACGCACTGATCAAGCAGTACAGCAAGCTCTTGGAGATGGAAGGCGCCGAGCTGGAGATTCGTCCGGCCGCGTTGCACGCCATCGCCCGCAAGGCGCTGGCGCGCAAGACCGGCGCGCGCGGCCTGCGTTCCATCCTCGAACATGCGCTGCTCGACATCATGTACGACCTGCCGAACCAGCAGAATGTGACGAAGGTCGTCATCGACGAGAACACGATCACGCAGGGCGCGAAACCTTTGCTGATTTACCAGGAGACGCCAAAAGCCTCCGGTGAAAATTAAATAAGGGTTGCACACTTCCGCAAAAAGCGTTTTGCATCCGTACGGCAAGGCAGTACAATCGAAACCAATAAGAGAAGCAGGCTTCACTCGAAAAGCCACTCGCGGCGCCTGTCGCGCGTGGCTTTTTTCATTCGGGGACGGCTCTTTTAGAGGGTGGTGGAGAAACTTCATTGCCCTGTAGCGGCCTAATATTTGGGCAATATTATGTGTTGTCGATAAATATTATGACCGCAGGTCTTGTGATTCGGCTGCTAGTGCCTACATCATAAACATGCTTTTACATAAGGTACGCCATGACAACTTCCAAATTAACTGAGCAGACCCAACTGCCGTTGTTGCCTTTACGGGATGTCGTCGTCTTCCCGCATATGGTGATACCCCTGTTCGTGGGGCGTCCAAAATCGATCAAGGCGCTGGAAGCCGCAATGGAGCAGGGCAAGAGCATCATGCTGGCCGCCCAGAAAGCCGCCGCCAAGGACGAACCTTCCCCCGCCGATATCTATGAGATCGGTTGCGTCGCCAACATTCTGCAAATGCTGAAGCTGCCTGACGGCACCGTGAAGGTGCTGGTCGAGGGCGCCCAGCGCGCGCGCATCCGCAAGATCACCGACGCGCCGACGCACTTCATGGCCGACCTGACGCCGCTGGAATCGGAAATCGGCGACGATTCCGAGATCGAAGCGATGCGCCGCGCCATCGTGCAGCAGTTCGACCAGTACGTAAAACTGAACAAGAAAATCCCGCCCGAGATCCTCGCTTCGCTGTCGGGCATCGACGATGCCGGCCGCCTGGCCGACACGGTGGCGGCGCACCTGCCGCTCAAGCTCGAGCAGAAGCAGGTCATCCTGGAAATCTTCAACGTCGCCAAGCGCCTGGAGCACCTGCTCGGCCAGCTGGAAGGCGAACTGGACATCCTGCAGGTCGAGAAACGCATCCGTGGCCGCGTCAAGCGCCAGATGGAAAAGTCGCAGCGCGAGTACTACCTGAACGAACAGGTCAAGGCGATCCAGAAGGAACTGGGCGAGGGCGAAGAGGGCGCCGATTTCGACGAGCTCGAGAAGAAGGTGCTGGCCGCCAAGATGCCGAAGGAAGCGCTGGACAAGGCCAATGCCGAGCTGAAGAAGCTGAAGCTGATGTCGCCGATGTCGGCCGAAGCCACCGTCGTGCGCAACTACATCGACACCCTGGTGTCGCTGCCGTGGAAGAAGAAGTCCAAGGTCAACAACGACCTGGCCAACGCCGAGAAGGTGCTGGAAGGCGATCACTATGGCCTGGAGAAGGTCAAGGAACGCATCCTGGAATATCTCGCGGTGCAGCAGCGCGTCGACAAGCTGAAGGCGCCGATCCTGTGCTTCGTCGGTCCTCCAGGCGTCGGCAAGACCTCGCTGGGCCAGTCCATCGCCCGCGCCACGAACCGCAAGTTCGTGCGCATGGCCCTGGGCGGCGTGCGCGACGAGGCCGAGATCCGCGGCCACCGTCGTACCTACATCGGCTCGATGCCGGGCAAGGTGCTGCAGTCGCTGGCGAAGGTCGGCGTGCGCAACCCACTGTTCCTGCTGGACGAGATCGACAAGATGGGCGCGGACTTCCGCGGCGACCCATCGTCGGCCCTGCTCGAGGTGCTGGACCCGGAACAGAACCACACGTTCTCGGACCACTACATCGAGGTGGACTTCGACCTGTCGGACGTGATGTTCGTGGCGACGTCGAACTCGTACAACATCCCGCCGGCGCTGTTGGACCGGATGGAAGTCATCCGCTTGTCCGGCTACACGGAAGACGAGAAGACCAGTATCGCGCTGCGCTACCTGCTGCCCAAGCAGATCAAGAACAACGGCCTGAAGGAAGGCGAGATCGCCGTCAGCGAGGCCGCGATTCGCGACGTGATCCGTTACTACACCCGTGAAGCCGGCGTGCGTTCGCTGGAACGCGAAGTGTCGAAAATCTGCCGCAAGGTGGTCAAGCTGCTGCTCCTGAAGAAGACCGAGAAGAAGGTCGCCATCACGCCGAAAAACCTGGACAAGTTCCTGGGCGTGCGCCGCTACGACTTCGGCGTGGCCGAGAAGGAAAACCAGGTCGGCCAGGTGGTCGGCCTGGCCTGGACGGAAGTGGGCGGCGACCTGTTGACGATCGAATCGGTCATCATGCCGGGCAAGGGCAACGTGATCCGCACGGGTACCCTGGGCGACGTGATGAAGGAGTCGATCGAGGCTGCTCGCACGGTGGTGCGCAGCCGCGCACAGCGCCTGGGCATCAAGGCCGAGTCGTTCGAGAAGCAGGACATCCACATCCACGTGCCGGAAGGCGCGACGCCGAAGGACGGTCCGTCCGCCGGTATCGCGATGACCACCGCGATGGTATCGGTGTTCACCGGCATCCCGGTGCGCGCGGACGTGGCGATGACGGGCGAGATCACGCTGCGCGGCGAGGTGCTGCCGATCGGCGGCCTGAAGGAGAAGCTGCTGGCGGCGCATCGCGGCGGCATCAAGACGGTGCTGATCCCCGAGCAGAACGTGAAGGACCTGGCCGAGATTCCGGACAACGTCAAGAACAAGCTCGAGATCGTGCCGGTGCGCTGGATCGACAAGGTGCTGGAAATCGCCCTGGAGCGCCAGCCGGAAGCCCTGGCGGACGTGCCGGCGGTGGACGCGGTGACGGCGCCGAACGCCAAGCCGGACGGCCAGACGGACGTGGTCAAGCACTAAGCGAGCACCAAGCTGCGCCATGCGCTGATGCGACGGGCACCCTCGGGTGCCCGTTTTTACGTGCGCAAGCGGTTTCCAGAGGGAGATCCGCGCATTTTTTACAACTTCACGCCTTGACACAGGGCAAGCGCGGCCTGTTTAATACGGCCTGAGATTTTTCTCTGCCCTACAGGGAGCCTCGAAAAATCCACTGCGCTTCATCGCCGGCCCCTGTTCTGTCTCATGTTTCACGCGTGCGGCCGGGCCTGTCGGTTCTGTCCGCGAAGATTTTTCGATGCCCCCTTTCATCTGCCGGGCAGCGCTCCCATGAGGGGCGTGAAAACGGTATAAACGATTTAAACCTTTGTGACGGGGAACAAGCTGTGAACAAGACTGAACTGATCGACCATATCGCCACTTCCGCTGACATCTCGAAAGCGGCCGCGGCACGCGCGCTGGACGCGATGATCGATGGCGTAACCACTACTCTGGCCAAGAACGACAGCGTGACCCTGGTCGGCTTCGGCACCTTCATGGTGAGCGAGCGCGCCGCCCGCACGGGCCGCAACCCGCGCACGAAGGAAGAGATCACGATCGACGCCGCCAAAGTGCCGAAATTTAAGGCTGGTAAAGCACTGAAAGATGCTGTAAACTAATTGAATTCAGTGAGCGGTTGTCACTGACGACCGCTTGCTGCGCAGTTGAAGCACAGTGGTAGTTGTATTGTTGTGACGTAGTTGCAGTCCTGGAGCGGTAGTTCAGTTGGTTAGAATACCGGCCTGTCACGCCGGGGGTCGCGGGTTCGAGCCCCGTCCGCTCCGCCAGAATTTAGTCGCAAGAGGACTCCCCCTGCGGGGAGTCCGGCTTGGGGCTCGAAGGGTTTCGCCTGGAGGCGAAACCGCGGGCGTTGCCTGGTAGGGCAACGCCGTTCGGCAGGCGCGAAGCAGTGCTTCGCGAAACCCCTGCCTCTCCCGGCGGAACATCGGCGAGCCCCGTCGGATCCGCCAAGGAAACACGGCATGCAAGCCCCACAGCAAAACGAAGCTGCGGGGCTTTTTGCTTTTTAGACGATCCGTCAGCAAAACCCTTGGTGACAGGGAGCGCACCCGCAGCGCCCCCAAGCTTGGGGTCTGTCCCCGCAGGGACTGACCCCGGTTTTAATCGCCATCGTCAGCACCGCGGATAAAAACCGGGGACAGTCCCGAAGGGACAGTCCCCAAGCCCGCCACCGCCGTGCCCCCTTATCAATTATTCAAACCGCTACCTTGCTATAGCGGAACGCCCCCCCTATAATCGCGTGAGCAGCAGAGGGCGAACTCGGGTTCGCCTTTTTTACAGGCGCGTCGCGGCGGCAAGCAGCGGCGCGCCTGGTGATCCACTCATCCAATTGGCCGACCATGTTTGAATTCATTCGTACGCATCAAAAACTGATGCAGATTTTGCTGGCGATCGTCATCGTGCCGTCGTTCGTCTTCGTGGGCGTCAGCGGCTACGAGAGCTTCGGCAACGACGCCACGACGGTCGCCAAGGTCAACGGCCAGCCCGTGACCCAGCAGGAATACGACCAGGCGCTGCGCCGTCAGCTGGACCAGTACCGCCAGCGCCTGGGCGCCCAGTTCGACCAGAAACTGTTCGATACCCCCGAGTTCCGCCAGAGCGTGCTGGACAACCTGATCGCCCAGCGCGCCATCGTCGCCGAGGCGTCGCGTGCGCACCTGGGCGCCGGCGACGCGGCCGTGCAGCGCGCCCTGGCCGAGAGCCTGCAGGACATCCCCGGCATGTTCAAGGCCGACGGCAAGCTCGACGAAGAGAAGGCCGCCAACCTGATCGCCAGCCAGACCGGCCTGACCCCGCAAGGCTACTTCCAGTCCCTCAAGCGCGACCTGACGGTCCAGCAACTGGCCGCCGGCGTGCAAGGCAGCGCGTTCGCACCGCGCGCCGTGGCGCAGATGGTGTCGAACCTGACGGAGCAGGAACGCGACGTGCAGGAACTGGTGCTGCCGCTGTCCGGCTTCGCCGCCGAGGTCAAGGTCAGCGACGCCATGGTCAAGGCGTTCTACGACAAGAACGACAAGCTGTTCCAGGTGCCGGAACAGGCCCGCATCGAATACGTGGTGTTCGACGCCAACGCCATCGCCAGCCAGGTCAGCGTGACCGACGACGAAGTGGCGGCCGTCTACAATGCCGCGCCGGCCCGTTTCACGGCACCGGAAGAGCGCCGCGCCAGCCATATCCTGGTAGCTGTCGACAAGGCCGCCAAGGCCGACGCCAAGGCTGCCGCGAAAGCCAAGGCCGAAGCCATCCTGGCCGAGGTACGCAAGGCCCCGGCGGACTTCGCCAGGATCGCCAAGGCGAAATCGGAAGACCCGGGCTCGGCGGAGCAGGGCGGCGACCTCGGCGTGATCGAGAAAGGCTCGCTGGTGCCGACCGTGGAAGCGTCCATCTTCAAGCTGAAGCAGGGCGAAGTCAGCGACGTCGTCGAGTCCGAATTCGGCTACCACGTCATCACCGTGACGTCGCTGAAGCCGGCCGCCGTCAAGCCGCTGGACGCCGTCAAGGGCGACATCGCGCTGGAGCTGAAAAAGCAGAAGGCCGCCAAGAAGTACTCCGAGGCCGCCGAGACGTTCACCAACACGGTGTACGAGCAGTCGGACAGCCTGAAGCCCGTCGCGGACAAGCTGGGCCTGAAGATCGAAACGGCGACGGGTGTGACGCGCACGCCGAATCCGGTCGCTGGCCAGGCGCCCTACAACAACGCCAAGTTCCTGACGGCCCTGTTCTCGGACGATTCGCTGAAGAACAAGCGCAACACGGAAGCGGTGGAAGTGGCACCAAGCACCCTGGTGGCTGGCCGCATCCTCGAGTTCAAGGCCGCGGCGAAGCGTCCGCTGGCCGAAGTGGAAGCGCAGATCCGCCAGCAGGTGACGGCACAGGAAGCGCTGGCCGCCGCCAAGAAGGCAGGCGAAGCGAAACTGGCCGCGGTCAAGGCTTCCGGTGACGCCGCCGGCTTCGGTCCGGTCCAGACGATTTCGCGCGCCAAGATCGACGGCATCAGCCCATTGGCGGCGCGTTCCGTACTGAAGGCGGACGTGAGCAAGCTGCCGGCCTACGTCGGTGTCGAGCTGCCGGGCATGGGCTATGGCATCTACCGCATCGGCAAGGTGCACCAGCCGGCGCAACCGGACGCCGCCCGCCGCAGCGCGGACGCCGAGCAGATCGACAATATCGTGGCCCAGCAGGACATGATGAACTACGTCGAGGTCCTGAAGGAAAGGGCCAAGGTCAAGGTGCTGCAGCCGGTCGGTGCCAAGCCGGCCGACGGCGCGCAGTAAGCGTCAGGCTGCCAATGAAAACGCCCGGCTGGTCCGGGCGTTTTTTTTAGACCCGGGGGGTCAGGCACCTATCTGCGGGTCGAAGACCCACAGATAGGTGCCTGACCCCGGTGTCTCATGCGTCCACCGCTCGGTGCAGTGCCTGCGCCGCAGCAAGGAACGAAGCGGGCGAGATATCGGCCAGCGCCACGACCCGCGCCTGCTCGTACTGCGTGAAGTTGCGATGGATCGAACGCGTATAGGCCGGATCGTAATGTTCGACCAGCAGCTCGTCGACCAGTTCCGCCATGCGCCCGCCGCTCGCCATCTCCTGCCAGGCGGCGATCTTTGCCTTCCCGTGCAGGTCGGTCAGGTAGGCCAGCTGCGCGTTCAGGGCCGGCGCGTTGCAGGCGAAGTGCTGGTAGTCCTCGATCAGGAGCTTGACCCGTTCCTCGCGGGCCACCTGCAGAGCGATACACGGCGAGGCGCGCATGCGCTCCATCAGCGCCGCCGGCACGCGCAGCGCGCCCACCTTCTTGCTTTCCGATTCGACGAACACGGGCCGGCTGGGGTCGAAGCGGCGCAGCCGGTCCCAGATCGAGGTCTCGAACGCCTTTTGCGTGGGCTGCGGCTGGCAGGGCAGGTTGCCCAGCACGGAGCCGCGGTGCGCCGCCAGCTGTTCCAGGTCCAGTACTTGCGCGCCGACCGATTCCAGCGTGTCGAGCAGGCGCGTCTTGCCGCTGCCCGTGGTGCCGCAGATGACGCGCAAGTCCAGTTGCGGGGCTTGTTCGAGGTCGGCGTTGACGCGGTTGCGGAAGGCCTTGTAGCCGCCGTCCAGCTGCACGACGGGCCAGCCGACCTTGGCCAGGATGTGCGCCATCGAGCCGCTGCGGTTGCCGCCGCGCCAGCAGTACACCAGGGGCTTCCATTCGCGCGGCTTGTCCTGCCACAGGGTTTCCAGGTGGTGGGCGATGTTCTTCGCCACCAGGGCGGCGCCCAGCTTCTTGGCCTCGAAGGCGCCGGTCTGCTTGTACAGGGTGCCGACGATCACGCGCTGTTCGTCGTCCAGCACCGGGCAATTGATCGCGTCCGGCAGGTGGTCCAGCGCGTATTCGGCGGGGCTGCGGGCATCGATGATCGTGTCGAATTCGTCCAGGCGGGCGAGCACATCGTCGATGCGCAGGATTTCGGGATACTTCATTTGGCTTTCAACAGTGGGGCCAGCGAGGGCCAGATATTATCGAGGATGACCGGATGCGCCGTGGCCAGCGGGTGCAGCCGGTCGGGCTGGAACAGGTCGGCCTTGTCGGCCACGCTCTCGAGCATGAAGGGCGCCAGCGCCACCTTCTCGTCGCGGCTGATCTTGCCGAACATGGCGGCGAACTTGTCGGCGTAGTCGCGCCCGTAGTTGGGCGGGATCTGCATGCCGACCAGCAGCACGGCGGCGCCGGCCTGTTTTGCCGCCGCCACCATCGCGCGCAGGTTGGCATCCGCCGCCGCCACGGGCAGGCCGCGCAGGCCGTCGTTGGCACCGAGTTCGATGACGACGACGTCGGGCTTGTGCCTGGCCAGCAGCGCCGGCATGCGGCTACGGCCGCCGCTCGTGGTCTCGCCGCTGACGCTGGCGTTGACGATGCTGGCGCCGATCTTGCGCGCCGCCAGCCTGCGCTCGAGCAGGGCGACCCAGCCGCTGCCGCGCGCGATGCCGTATTCGGCCGACAGGCTGTCGCCCACCACGAGCAGGGTTTTTGGGGCAGAATAGGCGCTTGCGCTGGCGGCCAACAGCAACAGCGCACACCAGGACATCCATATCTTACGTAGTATTCTTTGCGACCAGCTTCCGACCATGCCCGATATCCCCAACGCGTCCAGCAGTTTCATCTCAAAATCGCCCACCACAGCGCCCGCCACGGCGCCCGCCCACGCCGACACGCGGGTAGCGGCACCGCTTGGGGCGATCTCCGTGCGCGGCCTCACCAAGCGGGTGGCCGATGCCAGCGGCGAGCTGACCATCCTGCACAGCGTCGATTTTACCGTGCAAAAGGGCGAGACGGTGGCCATCGTTGGCGCGTCCGGTTCCGGCAAGTCCACCCTGCTTGGGCTGTTGGCCGGGCTGGACACGCCCAGCGGCGGGTCCGTGCTGATCGACGGCACCGACATCTTCGCGCTGGACGAGGACGGCCGCGCCGCCTTGCGCAAGGCGCGGCTGGGCTTCGTGTTCCAGTCGTTCCAGCTGCTGGCGCACCTGACCGCGCTGGAAAACGTCATGCTGCCGCTGGAACTGGCGGGCGACGCCAATGCGCGCGCCAAGGCCGAGGCCATGCTGGGCCGCGTCGGCCTGTCCAGCCGGCTGCGCCATTATCCGAAGTTCCTGTCCGGCGGCGAGCAGCAGCGCGTCGCGCTGGCGCGCGCCTTCGTCACCGAGCCGCCGCTGCTGCTGGCGGACGAGCCGACCGGCAGCCTCGATGCGGCCACCGGCGAAGCGGTGATCCAGCTGATGTTCGAACTCAATCGCGAGCGTGGTTCGACGCTGGTGCTGGTCACGCACGATACCGGCATCGCGGCGCGCTGCGGCCGCACCATCACGATCGCGGCGGGCCGCGTCGTCTAGCCGCCAGGTAGCTCAGGCGCGCCGGCCGTGGCGCGCCACCAGTCGGTTCAGCGCCGTGCGGATGGCGGGAACCAGCTCGCCCGCTGTCAGGCCCACGGGGCCAATGCCGTCGGCCACCAGCACGTCGGCAGCCATGCCGTGCAGCCAGACCGCCCCCAGCGCCGCCTCCCAGCCGGGCCAGCCCTGCGCCAGCAGCGCGCCGCACAGGCCTGCCAGCACGTCGCCGGTGCCGGCCGTGGCCAGGGCCGGGTTGCCGGTCGGGTTGATGACGATGGCGCCGCCGGGCGCCGCGATGACGGTGCCGGTTCCCTTCAGGACGACGATCGCGTGCAGCGCCGCCGCCAGCCGGCGTGCGCTGTCCAGGCGGTCGCGCTGGATCGCGCCGATCGACGTCGCCAGCAGGCGCGCCGCCTCCAGCGGATGCGGCGTCAGCAGCGTGGCGGCCTTGCGGCCGCGCAGCCGTGCCGCCAGGCCGGAGCGGGCTGCGACGAGATTCAGGCCGTCCGCGTCCACCACCAATGGTTGCGGGCTGGCGATGGCCTGTTCCAGCAGGTGCGCCGCCTCGTCGCTGCCACCCAGCCCCGGACCCGCGACCGTGACGCCGGTGGCGAAATCGAAGCCGTGCGCCGCGCGGCACATCAGTTCCGGCTGGCCCGGGTCGCACTGCAGCGCCGGGCCGGCAAAGCACAGGAATACACGGCCGGCGCCGGCATGCAGGGCCGCGCGCCCGGCCAATATCGGCGCGCCCGTCATGCCCGGCGCGCCGCCCAGCACGGACACGATGCCGTAGCTGCCCTTGTGCGAATTCTGCGGGCGCGCCACGGCCGCTTGCGCGAAGCCATCCACGCCGTTCAGATGGATGGTGGCGGCGGGGTAGTGGGCTGCGTCGATGTCGAGGTGGGCGACGTTGACGGTGCCGGCGTGATCGCGGCCGTCGCAGGTGTGCAGGCCGGGCTTGTCGCCGATGAAGGTCAGCGTGTGCGTGGCGCGCACAGCGCAGCCGGCGGGGCCGACGATGCAGCCCGTGTCCGCATCCAGGCCGCTGGGCACGTCCAGCGCCAGTATCGGGCAGGTCAAGGCGTTGAGCGCCGCCACCAGCGCGGCGAACGGGCCCGTGATCGGGCGCGTCAGGCCGATCCCGAACAGGCCGTCGATGACCAGGTGCCACTCGACGCCGGCGATGGCGTCTTCCGCCACGAAGCGCGCCGGGCTGGCGTGGGCCCGCTCGACCGCCCGGGCGCGCTCCGGGGCACTGCCGCCTTCGAAGTAGACCACGGCGACCTGGGCGCCCGCATGGGCCAGGTGGGCGGCCGCCTCCAGTGCGTCGCCGCCATTGTTGCCGGGACCGGCCAGCACCAGCACGCTGGCGCGGCTGGTGGCGAAAGGCAGCAGGTCGAGCGCGGCGTTGGCACTGGCTTGGCCGGCCCGTTGCATCAACGCGCCCTCCGACAGGCGGCGGGCGGACTCGGTTTCGATCTGGCGGATCTGGGTGACGGTGTACAGTGGCTGCATGGAACGCGGCAGGGCTGGCGATGACCGATTCTAGCATCGCGCAGGCCGCTGCTCGTCTTACAATAGGCGTTTTCAGACGCGAGGATGGCAATGGACTGGCAATTCTGGATCGACCGGGGCGGCACCTTCACGGACATCGTGGCGCGCCGCCCGGACGGCACGCTGACGACCCATAAACTGCTGTCGGAAAATCCCGAGCAGTACCGCGACGCGGCCATCGCCGGCATCCGCCATCTGCTGGGTATCGATGCCGACCGGGCCATCCCGGCCGCGCAGGTGGCAGCGGTCAAGATGGGCACGACCGTGGCTACCAATGCGCTGCTGGAGCGCAAGGGCGAGCGCACGGCACTGGCCATCACGCGCGGCTTCGGCGACGCGCTGCGCATCGCCTACCAGAATCGGCCGCGCCTGTTCGACCGCCACATCGTGCTGCCCGAGCTGCTGTACGGCCACGTGATCGAGATCGACGAACGCATCGGCGCGCATGGGGACGTCGTCACGCCGCTGGACCAGGCGCAGGCCCGCTCCGGCCTGCGGGCCGCCTGGGACGCCGGCTACCGCTCGCTGGCCATCGTGTTCATGCACGGCTACCGCCACAGCGCGCACGAGGCCGCGGTAGCGGCCATCGCGCGTGAGATCGGCTTCACCCAGGTGTCGGCCTCGCACGCCGTCAGCCCGCTGATGAAGCTCGTCGCGCGCGGCGACACCACCGTGGTCGACGCTTACCTGTCGCCGATCCTGCGCCGCTACGTCGACCAGGTGGCGGGCGAACTGCCCGGCGTGAATCTGCAGTTCATGCAGTCGAACGGCGGGCTGACGGACGCGCGCGCGTTCCAGGGCAAGGACAGCATCCTGTCCGGTCCCGCCGGCGGTATCGTCGGCATGGTGCGCGCCAGCCGGCTGGCCGGTTTCGACAAGGTGATCGGCTTCGACATGGGCGGCACCTCGACCGACGTGTCGCATTACGCCGGCGAGTTCGAACGTGTGTTCGAGACGCAGGTGGCGGGCGTGCGCATGCGCGCGCCGATGATGAGCATCCACACGGTGGCCGCCGGCGGCGGCTCGATCCTGCATTTCGACGGCAGCCGCCTGCGCGTGGGCCCGGACAGTGCCGGCGCCAACCCGGGCCCGGCCAGCTACCGGCGCGGCGGACCGCTGGCCGTCACCGACTGCAACGTCATGCTGGGCAAGATCTGGCCGGAGGAATTCCCCGCCTTGTTCGGCCCGGACGGCAATGCCCCGCTCGACGCGGAAGTGGTGCGGCAGCGCTTCGCGGCACTGGCCGAAGAGATCGCGGCCGCAACCGGCCAGGCCACGACGCCGGAAGCGGTGGCGGCCGGCTATATCGATATCGCGGTGGGCAATATGGCCAACGCGATCAAGCAGATTTCGGTGCAACGCGGCCATGACGTGACGGACTACGCGCTGACCAGTTTTGGCGGCGCCGGCGGCCAGCATGCCTGCCTGGTGGCGGACGCTCTGGGCATGAAGACGGTGTTCATCCACTCGCTGGCCGGCGTGCTGTCGGCCTACGGCATGGGCCTGGCCGACCAGACCGCGATGCGCGAGGCGGCGCTGGAACTGAAACTGGACGAGGAACACCTGCCGGCGCTGGCGGCACGGCTGGACGCGCTGGCGTTCGAGGCGACGGCGGCGCTGCGCGAGCAGGGCGTCGCACCGGAGCGCATCGATGCGATCCGCCGCGTGCACCTGCGCTATGAAGGCACCGATTCCGCGCTGGTCGTGCTGGACGGTTCGCTGGCGTCGATGCAGGCGCAGTCCGAAGCGGCGTACAAGAAGCGCTTCTCGTTCCTGATGCCGCACAAGGCGTTGATCGTGGAGGCGGTGTCGGTGGAAGCGATCGGCGCTGCCGACGCGCCGGCACCGGTGGCGCCGGTGCAGGCGCCGCGCGCGGGTGACCTGGTCCCGCGCCGCACGGTGCGGATGTACAGTGCCGGCGCGTGGCGCGAGACGGGCCTGTTTGCGCGCGCCGGCATGCGCATCGGCGACGTCATCGCCGGCCCGGCCATCATCGCCGAGGCCAACGCGACCACCGTGGTGGAGCAGGGCTGGCAGGCCGTCGTCACGCCGCAGGATCACCTGGTGCTGACGCGTGTGCAGGCGCTGCCCGAACGGCGCGCGATCGGCACGACGGCCGATCCGGTCATGCTGGAGATCTTCAACAACCTGTTCATGTCGATTGCCGAGCAGATGGGCCTGCGCCTGCAGAACACGGCGTATTCCGTCAACATCAAGGAACGGCTGGACTTCTCCTGCGCCATCTTCGACGCGCAGGGCAACCTGATCGCCAACGCGCCGCACATGCCGGTGCACCTGGGTTCGATGGGCGAGAGCATCAAGACCGTGATGCGCGAGAACGCCGGGCGCATGCGGCCAGGCGACGTGTTCATGCTGAACGATCCGTACAACGGCGGCACGCACCTGCCCGACGTTACCGTCATCACGCCCGTGTTCGACGTGGCTGGCCAGGACATCCTGTTCTATGTCGGCTCGCGCGGCCACCATGCCGACATCGGCGGCACCAGCCCCGGCTCGATGCCGCCGGATTCGACGCATATCGAAGAAGAGGGCGTCCTGATCGACAACTTCCTGCTGGTGGATGGGGTAGGGGGCGGGCGCCTGCGCGAGGCGGAAACGCGCGCGCTGCTGACCGGCGCGCGCTGGCCTGCACGCAATCCGGACCAGAACCTGGCCGACCTGCGCGCACAGGTGGCGGCCAACCAGAAGGGCGTCGAGGAGCTGCACCGGATGGTCGCGCACTTCGGGCTCGACGTGGTGCAGGCCTATATGGGCCACGTGCAGGACAATGCCGAGGAAGCCGTGCGGCGCGTGATCGGCGCGCTGTCCGACGGCAGCTTCACGCTGCCGCTGGACAACGGCGCGCGCATCCAGGTCGCCGTGACCGTCGACCGCGCGGCGCGCAGCGCCACCATCGACTTCAGCGGCACGTCGAGCCAGCTGCCGAACAACTTCAACGCGCCGTCGGCCGTGTGCATGGCGGCGGTGCTGTACGTGTTCCGCACGCTGGTGGACGACGAGATTCCGCTCAACGCCGGCTGCCTGAAGCCGCTGTCCGTCATCATCCCGCCCGGCTCGATGCTGAACCCGCGCTATCCGGCCTCGGTCGTCTCGGGCAACGTCGAGACGTCGACCTGCATCACCAATGCGCTGTACGGCGCGCTGGGCGTGCTGGCCGCGTCGCAGGGCACGATGAACAATTTCACCTTCGGCAGCAGCAAGGTCCAGTATTACGAGACGATCAGCGGCGGCTCCGGTGCCGGGGAAGGCTTCGACGGCACCGACGTGGTGCAGACGAACATGACCAACTCGCGCCTGACCGACCCGGAAATCCTGGAATTCCGCTTTCCGGTGCGGCTGGACAGCTACGCCATCCGGCACGGCTCGGGCGGCGCCGGGCGCTGGCACGGCGGCAATGGCGGCATCCGCCGCGTGCGTTTCCTGGAACCGATGACGGCGGCAATCCTGTCCAATAACCGCTTGCACGCGCCCTTCGGCATGGCCGGCGGCCAGCCCGGCGCCACCGGCCGCAACTACGTCGAGCGCGCCGATGGCACGGTGGAGCAGCTGGGCCATATCGGCAAGACGGAGATGGCGCCGGGCGACGTGTTCGTCATCGAGACCCCGGGCGGCGGCGGCTACGGTACGCCACCGTAACAGCCGAGCCCGTGTCCCACCTGGGGGTCAGTCACCAAAACGGGACACGAGCTCGGCGCTAATACAGCCGAGCCCGTGTCTCGATATGGTGACTGAGGTGTACCGGAAATTGTAGCCAGGTCGAAATGGGGGACAATCCGTATCCTAGAGGACCCTATGACCGCGAAATCACCAATCACCCCATCGGAGGATGCTGGAGCACAGCGCCAGCATCCTGTTGTCTACACCAAAGAATTTAAGCTTGCTGCCGTTGCACGCCTCAAAGATGGCAAGCAGACTGCGCAGGCCCTTGCTAACGAGCTGGGCGTACGGCGCAATCAGCTCTACAAATGGGCGAAGATGCTCGAGCAAAACGGCCCAGAGGCAAGTTTCACCAGTCGTGGCCGCAAGCCCGAAAGCGAAGAAAGTGAGCTAGCACGGGTCAAACGCGAGCTAAGCAGAGTGAAGGAGGACTTCGAACTATTAAAAAAGTTGGAGGCGTCCTTCGCGCGGATGAAGCGATGAAGTACGCCGTGATCGAGGAACATTCAAAGCGCCATTCAGTGCGTTCACTGTGCCGTGTGCTGGATGTGAAGTACAGTACCTATTACGCTTTCCGCCGTCGACCATCGAGTATGCGCAGCCGAGAAGATCTGGCACTGCGTCAGCACATTCGTAGCCTGCACGACTCACATCGTCATGCGCTAGGTGCAGTGAAGACGTGGCGCCTACTCAACGCTAGCGGCGTCGTATGCGGCAAGCATCGTGTGGCACGGCTGCGCAAGATCGAGGCCATTGAGGCTAAGCGTAAGACCAAGTTCCGCGTGATGAAGGCCCATCAGCACACCGAGCCGCCTGCGCCCGACCTGCTCAAGCGAGCTTTCACCGTAACAGCACCGAACAAGGTCTGGGTTAGCGACATCACAACAATCCATACCAGTGAAGGTTGGCTCCATCTAGCCATCGTGCTTGACCTGTTCGCTCGTCGGATAGTTGGGTGGGCCATGAATCAGTGCCAGGACGCCTCGCTGCCCATCGCTGCGCTAAGAATGGCCTATGCACAGCGCAGGCCTGAACCGGGGCTCATCTGCCACACAGATCAGGGCTCGGTATATGGGTCCAAACTATACCGAGGGGTGCTGGACGAACGCGGCCTTAGGGCAAGTATGAGCCGACGAGGTAACTGCCACGACAATGCCGTGGCAGAGAGCTGGTTCTCTACGCTCAAGAATGAACTGACGCGTCACACCATGTATCCAACAAGAGCTAACGCCATCGCCGAGATATCGAGTTTCATCGAGCTGTACTACAATCAGCGGCGCCCTCATCAGACGCTGAGATACCTCAGCCCCATGGAGGTCGAAAAAAAGTACCTGACCCCCAATTGAACCTGGCTACGATATCCGGGCTACCTCAGACTGACCCCGAGGTGGGACGCGAACTCAGCCGTTCAGGCGTTTCGGGAACAGGTAGGAGGTGATGGTGATGAAGCCGACGCCGGTCTGCACGACGGTGGCGCCGATCAGCGCCATGACGACGTTCGACGTGACCAGCCGGTGTTCCGGCGGCAAGGGTGGGGTGGCCTGCATGCGCTCCAGGTCCAGCCGCAGCGCCTGCTGGACGAAGTCGATGACGCGCCAGTTCAGCCAGATGAAGATGCCGCAGACAACCACGACCATGGCCACGCGCAGCCAGATGTCGGCGGCGATGCTGCGTGCCGTGGCGCTTTCGACGGCGTTGCCGATGCGGCCTTCCTCGGCCGCGATGGTGACGACTTCGCCGGTCACCGCAGCACGATTTTCGTGTCGTTGTCGCCCTGGCGCAAGGTGACGCTGCCGTCGGCGCCTTCGTAGCGGCTGACGATGTTGAGCAGGGCGACCGCCTTGCGCAATACCTCCGCCTTCGAGCTGGCGCCGTAGTGTTTTTTCAGGTCCTCCAGCGTACTGTCGAGCTTTGAATCGATATTGAACGACGATGCCATGGTGTTCTCCTGAATCAATACGCAGATTTTACGCCGATTTCGCGTGGCGCGCACGCGTCATGCCGCCGCCGCGATACCGTACTTGCGCTGGGCCGCGCCGTATTGCTGGGCCAGATGCTCGAGCGCGCCGTTGCCCGGGTCCAGCTTGCGCAAGCGCGCCATCAGCTGGGTGGCCTGCTCGGCCAGGGGCGCCTCCCAGCCCAGCTCGTCGAGCTGGCGCAGGATCGTCTGGACGGCCGCCAGCAGCACCGGGACATTGCCTGGCGAGCGCCGCACGGCTGCCGTGATCGCCAGCACGGCGGCGCGGTGTTCGCCCTGGCCCAGCCGCGCGGCCGTTTCGCTGAGCGCTTCCTGAGCCTGCTGGGTGGCGCGCTGGCTCACGCTGACGGCGAGATCGTGCCGACCGGCCTTCTCGAACACGTCCACCGCCTGCTCGATCGTGATGGCGGCCGCGCCGTCGTGCAACATGCCCAGCACCACGCTGCAAGCCTCCTGGTCCAGCCGATGCTGCAGGCAGGCGTTGGCCAGGCCGATGCGCAGCTGGTTGGACAGGTGCGGCGCCGTGCCGGCGGCGGCGACGGCGCGCGCCAGTTCGGCGGCGGCGCCGGTCTCGCTGCCGGCCAGGTCCAGCACCAGGGCGGCGGCCAGCGCGCGGCACGTCTCCGTCTCGGGGCCGGCGCGCAGTGACCGTTCCAGGTCCCGGATAACGCTGGCGGCCTGGCTCGCGTCGCCCTTGCGCACCAGCGTGCGCACCAGGTTGACGTGGTCCTCGGGCGAGCGGAACTCCGAGTAGCGTGCCTTGCCGACGACGGCGCGAAAGGCCCGCTCGGCCGCGCCCACATCATCGGTGGCGAACGCCAGCTCGCCCAGGTGGCGCAGGCGGCGCACCATGTGCGGCGAAATGGTGACGGCATCCTCCAGCACCTTCTTGGCCTGGATATCCTGGCCCAGCGCCTGGTAGGTGCGTGCCAGCAGGTCGTAGGCCGACATGAAACGCGGGTACACGGCGATCAGGCGCTCCAGCACGGTGCGGGCGTCCTCGTAATGCTGCTGGGCGAACTGGCAGCTTGCCACGCCCAGCTGGGCCCAGCCGGTGCTGGGCCGCACGGCCAGCACGGTCTGGTAGACCAGCTCCGCTTCGGCCCATTCGTCCAGCGCCGCATGCGTTTCGGCCTGCAGCCGGGCGAAGTCGGTGGCATAGCGCGGCTTCTGGTCGAGCCCCGCATGGCACAGCCGCAACGCCTCGCGCAGGCTGCCCTCGGCGAGGCGGCGGTGCACCGGCAGCAGCGCGTTGCGGCGGTCGACCGCGCGCCGGATGCGCGCCATCAGCGCCTCCACCGTGAACGGTTTTAGCACGTAGTCGGTCGGGGTCAGCTCGGCGGCGCCGATGACCTTGCTGTCGGTGCCCTCGGAGGTCAGCATGATGAAGATCGTGTCCGGTGCGATCAAGCGGTGGTGACGCAGGTCTTCCAGCAACTGCTGGCCGTCCTGGCCATTGGCGCCGCCGCCATCGAGGTCGTATTCGCACAGCACGATATCGTAGGCTTTCCTGGCCAGCTGGCGAATGGCCGTGCCGGCGCCGAGCGCGTAGTCGATCTTCGTGATCGAGGACTGGCTCAACATATTGTGCAGGTTGCCGCGCATCCCGGGACTGGGATCGACGATCAGCACCGACAGTTCACTGAATTCGGGCATGGCGCAGGAATGAAACTCGGACTGCCACAAGAATAGGGCATTTCCAACAGAGAACACTGATTTTTTCTGCGAAATTTGCGCAAACCAAGCTCATCTGTTGCGAGCCGACCCTGCGCGGCGCCGGATGGGGCGATGGCAAAGGCTGGGAAGACAATACTGAAAAGAGTATAATGCCGGCAAAAGGATTACAGCCCGCCCCGTGCAGCACCCGTCCGTACCGGATTTCTCGTGTCAGATTTCGCATTCCAGATTTCTATAATCCGCAGCCTAGCTGCATCAACTCGCTCCCAACCATGTTGATACTCCCGGGCTCCAATGCCCTGTCCGCATTCCGTAGCCAGCGTCTCCTGTCCCAACTCCAAGCCGTGCAGCCCGCCGTGACGGCGATTCAGGCCCGGTACATTCACTTTGTCGATGCCCAGGCGGCCGTCTCCGACGACGACCGCGCCCGCCTGACGGGCCTCCTGACCTATGGCGAACCGGCGCAGGCCGACGTGACGGACGGCGTGGTGGAGGAGTTCTACGTGATTCCCCGCTTCGGCACGATCTCGCCGTGGGCATCGAAGGCGACGGACATCGTCCACAACTGCGGCATGACGCACATCCACCGCGTCGAGCGCGGCGTGGCGTATCGCGTGGTGCTGAAGGGCGGCATCCTGGGCAGCAGCATCGGTGCCGCCAGGAAGCTGGACGCGCAGCAGGCCCAGGCCGTGGCCGCGCTGCTGCACGACCGCATGACGGAATCCGTGCTGCGTCATCCCGACCAGGCGGCGGACCTGTTCCGAACCCTGGAAGGCAAGAAGCTGGAAACGGTGGACGTGCTGGGGGCCGGCCGCGCCGCCCTGGTGCAAGCCAACACGGACCTGGGCCTGGCGATGTCGGACGACGAGATCGACTACTTGAACGACGCCTTCACGGCGGCCAAGCGCAACCCGACCGACGTCGAGCTGATGATGTTCGCGCAGGCGAACTCGGAGCACTGCCGCCACAAGATCTTCAACGCCGACTGGACCATCGACGGCGTGGCGCAGGAGCGCTCGCTGTTCAAGATGATCAAGAACACGCACGAGAAGCAGCCGAAGGGCACCATCGTGGCCTACTCGGACAACTCGTCCATCATGCAGGGCGCCGAGGTCACGCGCTTCTACCCGCGCGGTGAGAGTCACGAGTACGGCGCTTCGCAAGAGCTGATCCACACGCTGATGAAGGTGGAGACGCACAACCACCCGACGGCGATCTCGCCGTTCCCGGGCGCCTCCACCGGCGCCGGCGGCGAGATCCGCGACGAAGGCGCGACCGGCCGCGGCGCGCGCCCGAAGGCGGGCCTGACCGGCTTCACGGTGTCCAACCTGTATCTGCCGGACGCCGTGCGGCCGTGGGAAAACGCCGCCGACGTGACGGCGCCGCAGGCCGGCCGCGACACGTCCACGGTGTATGGCAAGCCGGACCGCATTGCGTCGCCGCTGCAGATCATGATCGAAGGCCCGCTGGGCGGCGCCGCGTTCTCGAACGAATTCGGCCGCCCCGTGCTGGGCGGTTACTTCCGCAGCTACGAGCAGAATGCGGGCCATGCGGTGTACGGTTACCACAAGCCGATCATGATCGCGGGCGGCATCGGCAATATCGCCGACCAGCACACGCACAAGAACGACATCCCGGTCGGCAGCCTCTTGATCCAGCTGGGCGGTCCGGGCATGCGCATCGGCATGGGCGGCTCGGCCGCGTCGTCGATGGCGACCGGCACCAACACGGCCGACCTGGACTTCGACTCGGTCCAGCGCGGCAACCCGGAAATGGAACGGCGCGCGCAGGAAGTCATCAATGGCTGCTGGCAGATGGGTAGCGACAATCCGATCATCTCGATCCACGACGTGGGCGCCGGCGGCCTGTCCAACGCCTTCCCCGAGATCACCAACGACGCCAAGCGCGGCGCGATTTTCGACCTGCGCAAGGTGCCGCTGGAGGAATCCGGCCTGGCGCCGAAGGAGATCTGGTCGAACGAATCGCAGGAGCGCTACGTGCTGGCCATCGCGCCGGGCGACCTGCCCGTGTTCCAGGCGCTGTGCGAGCGCGAACGCTGCCCGTTCGCCGTGGTCGGCACCGCCACCGAGGAACGCCAGCTCAAGCTGATCGATCCGCAGGAAGGCAACAACCCGGTCGACATGCCGATGGACGTCCTCTTGGGCAAACCGCCGAAGATGCACCGCGACGTCACGCACGTCACGCGCGACTATCCGGCCATCGACCTGACCGGTGTCGACCTGGTCGACGCGGCGCAGCGGATGCTGCTGTCGCCGACCGTCGGCGACAAGAGCTTCCTGATCACGATCGGCGACCGCACCGTGGGCGGCACCTCGGTGCGCGACCAGATGGTCGGCCCCTGGCAGGTGCCGGTGGCCGATTGCGCCGTGACGGCGCTGTCGTACGAAGGCTACCTGGGCGAGGCGATGGCGATGGGCGAGCGCACGCCGCTGGCCGTGATCGATGCGCCGGCCTCGGGCCGCATGGCCGTCGGTGAAGTCATCACCAACCTGGCCGCGGCGCCGATCGCGGACATCTCGGACATCAAGCTGTCCGCCAACTGGATGGCCGCCTGCGGCCAGCCGGGCCAGGACGCGGCGCTGTTCGACACGGTGAAAGCGGTCGGCATGGACCTGTGCCCGGCGCTGGGCATCAGCATCCCGGTCGGCAAGGATTCGCTGTCGATGCGTACCACCTGGAGTGACGATGGCGCAGCCAAGGCGGTGGTGTCGCCGGTCTCGCTGATCGTGTCCGGTTTTGCGCCGGTCTACGACGTGCGCAAATCGCTGACGCCGCAGATCCGCACGGACGCGGGCGATACGGCCATCATCCTGATCGACCTGGGTCGCGGCAAGAACCGCATGGGCGCCTCGATCCTGGCCCAGGTACTGGGCCAGCTGGGCAACGCGACACCGGACGTGGACAGCGCGGAAGACCTGAAGGGCTTCTTCGCCGCGATCCAGCAGCTGAACCGCGACGGCAAGCTGCTGGCCTACCACGACCGTTCCGACGGCGGCCTGTACGCGACCCTGACGGAAATGGCGTTTGCCGGCCGTGCCGGCCTGTCGATCAACCTCGACATGCTGACCCTGGAAGGCGAACACGCGGCCGACTGGGGCGACGCCAAGAACTGGGCCGGCCAGGTGGCCGAGCGCCGCAACGAGCTGACCTTGCGCGCGCTGTTCGCCGAGGAGCTGGGCGCCGTGATCCAGGTGCGCGCCGACGAGAAATCGCTGGTGATGGACGTGCTGCGTTCGTTCAACCTGGGCGCCTGCAGCCACATCATCGGCAAGCCGAACGACCGTGGCGTCATCGAATTCACGCGCGACGCCAAACTGGTCTACAGCGAACAGCGCGCCGCGCTGCACCGCCTGTGGAGCGAAACGAGCTGGCGCATCTCGCGCATGCGCGAGAACCCGGCCACGGCGGATGCGGAATACGACCGCCTGCTGGACGAAACCGATCCCGGCATCACGCCAAAGGTCACGTTCGACCTGGCCGACAACGTGGCGGCGCCGTTCCTGGCTGCCGGCGTGCGGCCGCGCGTGGCGATCCTGCGCGAGCAGGGCGTCAACTCGCACATCGAGACGGCCTGGGTCATGCACCAGGCGGGCTTCGCCGCCATCGACGTCCACATGAGCGACCTGATCGCCGGCCGCGTCAAGCTGGCCGACTTCCAGGGCGTGATCGCCGTCGGCGGCTTCTCGTATGGCGACGTGCTGGGCGCGGGCGAAGGCTGGGCCAAGTCGATCCTGTTCAACCCGGCGTTGTCCGAGCAGTTCGCGCAGTTCTTCCAGCGCTCCGACACGTTCGGCCTAGGCATCTGCAACGGCTGCCAGATGATGAGCAACCTGAAGTCCATCATCCCGGGTGCGCACGCCTGGCCGAAGTTCACGACCAACAAGTCGGAGAAATTCGAGGCGCGCTTCGCGATGGTCGAGGTGCTGGATTCGCCGTCGATCTTCTTCCAGGGCATGGCGGGCACGCAAAGCCCGATCGCCGTCGCCCACGGCGAAGGCTACGCGGACTTCAGCCAGACCGGCGACGTGAGCGCCGTGCTGGGCGCGATGCGCTACGTGGACAACCATGGCAACGCCACCGAAGCCTACCCGTACAACCCGAACGGTTCGCCGGGCGGCCTGACCTCGGTGACGACGCCGGACGGCCGCTTCACGGTGCTGATGCCACACGCCGAGCGCGTGTTCCGCACGGTGCAGCACTCGTGGGCACCGGCGTCGTGGGGCGAGGAATCGCCGTGGATGCGGATGTTCCGCAACGCGCGCAAGTTCGTCGGCTGAGCCGCGCGCGCGTGTCGCTGAAAGGCCGGGCTTGCCCGGCTTTTTTCATGGCCGCTCAGCGCAGCAGCACCAGCCCTGCGTACAGGCGCATCAGCGCGTTGCTGAAAGAGGCGGGCGGCGCCGTTGCGACTTCCGTCGCGCTGTCGGCGGGCGGCGCCGGCTGGGCTGCGCGTGCGCAGGCCGGCGGGTGCTGGCGTGGCGCCGGTGGCGCCGCGATGGTGCAGATGGGGCTGGACATGGCGTTCTCCCTTGAGCGTGGCGACCGCTGTCACGGTGGGCCGCCTGGGTTATATTGTCCGTTCGATCACTCGCCCGCTCAAACGAGAAATCCTGGGGGGCAGGCCAAGGAAAGCTTATGCAGTCGTCACTGGATGCGGATGGGTATTTGCTGGAAGGCGCGGGCACGCGCGGGCGGCCGCTGCGCAGCCTGTCGGGACTGATCGACTTCGACAGCGCCGCACGCTGGGGCAGTTTCACCCTGGCGGCGCAGGAGCTGCACAAGACGCCGGCCGCCATCAGCCTGCAGGTCAAGCAGCTGGAGGAGACGGTGGGTTTCGCCCTGTTCGTGCGCCACCCGCGTCATATCGCGCTGACCGAGAAGGGCGAGGAGCTGGCGCGCACGGTGGCGCAGGTGCTGCGCGAACTGCGCACCAAGGTGGACAGCCTGCGCGGCGGCCAGGACGAGCACATGCTGCGCATCTCGACCACGCATTCGTTCGCATTGAAATGGCTGGCACCGAACATCGGCCGCTTCACCGACCTGCATCCGGAGCTGGACATCCGCATCGAATCGAGCGACCGGCTGGTGGACCTGGAGCGGGAAGAGCACGACCTGGCGATCCGCCACTGCGTCACGCGCGACCATCCCGGCGTGCTGTTCGAGGAGCACATGGTCATCGCCTACAGCCCGGCACTGCTGCGCCAGGGCGAGACGGAACTGACGCTGGCGGACCTGACGCGTTTCCCGCTGCTGTACGAGGACACCACCGAGTACTGGGCCAGGATCCTGCGTGCCAACGACGCGCTGCAGGGGCCGTACGATTTCTCGCGCAGCTTCAGCCACTACGGCGTGCTGACCCAGGCCGCCGTGGCGGGCCAGGGCATCGCCCTGGTGGCCTACTCGATCGCCCATGACGACATCCGCAAGGGCGCGCTGCGGCTGATCCGCGCCAACAGCGTGCCATACCCGCGCGGCTACTGCTTCATCGTCGCGCCGCACAAGGCCGAGCGGCCGAAGGTAGTGCAGTTTCGCGCGTGGCTGCAGGGCGAGATGGCGGCGATGACGCGGGCGCTGGAGGAAAGCCGGGGTCAGACCCGGCGGGTCTGACCCCAGACTTGCGCGGCGGCACGGCTGGCGCGGGAGGTGACGGACGCAATGAAGCGCTGGTCGCCGATGGCGAGCTCTTTCCTGGTATGCGCTGTCGATGGCGCGGCGCTGGCCCGGCAATCCTGCGTGCGCCGCCTGTCGACAGTCACGCGCGACCGTCGTACGCCGCCTGCAACGCGGCGATATCGAGCTTCTTCATGCCCATCATCGCCAGCATCGCGCGCTGCGCCCCTGCCGAGGTTTCGTCCGCGTACCACTCGGAAAACATCGCTGGCGCGACCTGCCACGACAAGCCGTATTGGTCCTTCAGCCAGCCGCACATCTGCGCTGCCGGATCGCCGCCTTCGCCCAGCCGGGTCCAGTAGTGGTCGATCTCCTCCTGCGAGTCGCACAGGACCATCAGCGATATGGCCTCGGTAAATTTGAAATGCGGCCCGCCGTTCAGGGCCGTGAACGACTGGCCGGCCAGCTCGAAGCTGACCAGCATGACGGAGCCGGGCGGGCGGCCGTGCTGGTCCTGCCCGGCCTCGCTGTAGCGCTGCACCTGGGTAATGCGACCGTCCGGGAAAATCGATGTGTAGAAGCGCGCGGCTTGCTCGCCCTCGCTGTCGAACCACAGGCAGGGCATGATCTTGCTGAGCTTTGCCATGAACGTCTCCTCGCCGAAAGGTGGACCTTCATGCTGGCACACCTCGGCTCGCATGGCAATCGGCGCCGCCGATAAAAAAAGCGCCCCGCAGGGCGCTTTCTTCATCCGGCAGGCGGGCTTACTGCACCTTGGCCTTCTTGACCAGCTCGTCGCGGTAGGCGGCGATCTTCTTCTGCGTCAGGGCCTGCTCGATTTGGCCCTTGACTTCGTCCAGCGCCGGCACCTTGGCGGCGCGCGAGCCTTCCAGCTTGATCACGTGGTAGCCGAATTGCGACTGCACCGGCTTCTCGGTGACCTGGCCATCCTTCAGGGCAACCATCGCGTCGGAGAACGGCTTGACGAAGTTGCCTGGGCTGGCCCAGTCCAGGTCGCCGCCATTGGCCGCGGAACCGGTATCTTTCGACTGCTTGGCCAGCTCTTCGAACTTGGCGCCGCCTTTCAGCTTGGCGATGATGTCCTGGGCTTCCTTCTCGGTGCCGACCAGGATGTGGCGGGCGTGGTATTCCTTGTCGCCCACCGATGCCTTGTACTTGTCGTACTCGGCCTTGATGTCGGCGTCCTTGACCGGGTTCTTCTTGACGTAGTCGGCCAGCATCGCGTTGATGACGATGCTCTGGCGGGTGTTTTCCAGCGCCTGCTTGACGTCCGGCTTGTTGCTGTAACCCTGCTTGTCGGCTTCCTGCACCAGCACTTCACGGGCGATCAGGTCCTTCTTGATGGCGTCGCGCAGCTGCGGGCTGTCGGGCTGCTTGCCCTGGGCGGTCACCTGCTTGACGACGGCGTCCAGGCGCGAGGCCGGGATGGCCTTGCCGTTGACGGTGGCGACGTTCTGGGCGAACGCGGGCGCGGCGGCCACGGCGATCAGTGCTAACAACAGGCGGGCGGGCTTCAAAATCATTATCACATCCTATAAAAATACTGGACCCGTATGAGGGCGCTTTTACTTGTTCTACCCACACCGGCGGCGGGAACGCTCTCCCGCGCCGGACCTAAGACACGTACCTTACTGAATCTTTGCCTTTTTGACCAGCTCTTCCTGGTAAGCCTGCAGCTTCTTCTGCGTCAGCGCTTCCTCGATCTGCGGCTTGACTTCCTCCAGGCTCGGCAGCTTGGCCGCGCGCACATCGTCCACCTTGATCACGTGGAAGCCGTTCGGCGTCTGCACGGGCTTCTCCGTGACCTGGCCTTTCTGCAGCTTCACGAAGGCGTCCGAGAACACGGGCGGGAAGGAGGAGGGCGTGGCCCAATCCAGGTCGCCGCCGTTATTGGCCGAGCCGGTGTCCTTCGACTGCTTGGCCAGGTCCTCGAACTTGGCGCCGCCTTTCAGCTTCGTGATGATCTCGTTCGCTTGGGCTTCCGTCTCGACCAGGATGTGGCGCACGTGGTATTCCTTGTCGCCCGTTTCCTTGACGAAGCGGTCATACTCGGCCTTCACATCCGCTTCCTTGACGGGGTTCTTCTTGACGTAGTCGGCCACCATCGCATTGACGACGATTGCCTGGCGCGCGTTTTCCAGCTGCGTCTTGACGCTGGCATCCTTGCTGTAACCCTGTTTTTCCGCCTCCTGCATCAGCACTTCGCGGCTGATCAGGTCTTTCTTGATCATCTCGCGCAACTGCGGCGAATCCGGTTGCTGCCCTTGCGCGACAACCTGCTTGACGATCGCATCCACGCGCGCGGTCGGGATGGCCTTGCCGTTGACGACGGCAATGTTCTGGGCAAATGCCGGTGCCGTGGCAACGGCGATCAGTGCGAGCAGCAGACGGGCTGGCTTTAAAGTCATTATTATTTCCTACGGGAAAAGTGATAGCAAAGCGCGGGAGAGAAGGGACTTAAATCGCGGAGATGTCTCGACTATTCAATTTCTTTGATGGTTCCCAAAACGTCACGCATTCGAACATCCCGGAGCCACGCGGCGCTGCGCGCCGTTCAGTTCCGTTCCGATGGCGCCACTGCAGTAATGGCCAATGCATGAATCTCTTTATGCATCATATCGGCCACGGAATCATACACCAGACGATGGCGCATGACGAGGTTCAGCCCTTCGAATTTCGCTGAGGATATTCTTAAGCGGTAATGCCCGCCGCCGGAGGCGGCGCCGGCATGGCCGGCATGCAGCGCGGACTCGTCTTCCAGCGCGATATCGGCCGGGCCGAGCGCCGCCTGCAGGCGCTCACGGATCTTGTCGAGGCGTGGATCGCTCATGCTTCATCCTTGATGTGCTTGGACAGGTAAAAACCCTGGGCGACGAAAAACACCAGCATCAGGCCCGTCACGCCGAACGCCTTGAAACTGACCCAGGCATTGGTATCGGCCTTGAACAGCACGAAGGCGACGAACAGGTTCAGCAGGCCCAGCGCGACCCAGAACAGCACCCATACCGTATTCAGGCGATTCCATACCTCCTCCGGCAGCGCGATCTGCTTTTCCATCGCGGCGCGAATCAGGTTCTTGTTGAAGAAGCGGTAGGCCACGACCATCGCGGCGGCAAAGCTCCAGTAAATGATGGTCGGCTTCCATTTGATGAAGTCGTCGTCGTGGAAGTAGATGGTGAGGCCGCCGAAGAACAGGAACACGACCATCGATACCCACAACGCGCCGTCCACCTTGCGGCCGCGCGCCAGCAGGTAAGCGATTTGCAGGGCGGTGGCGATAATGCCCGCGATGGTGGCGATAATGATCGGCGCCTGGCTGGCCAGCACGGCGCCGCCGGAAATCACACCGGACAAATGGCCGTTGACCAATGCCGCGGCGGCATCCTCGTTGCCGCCGGCCCAGCGATAGGAGCCGAAAAAGACCAGCAACGGGAATATATCGAACAGGAATTTCATCATGGGGGTTTCAGGCTTCCGGAGTAAATCGTAATGCGGCCGAATTGATGCAGTAGCGCAGGCCGGTCGGCGGCGGGCCGTCCGGGAATACGTGACCCAGGTGGGCATCGCAGACCGCGCAAATAATTTCGGTGCGCAGCATACCATGCGAACGGTCGACTTTCTCGATCACATTGGCCGGATCGAGCGCCTCGAAATAACTGGGCCAGCCGCAGCCCGAGTCGAATTTGGCGTCCGAGCGGAACAGCGGGGTATTACAGCAGACGCAGGTATAGATGCCCCGTTCGTGGTGATCCCAGAATCGGCCCGTGAATGCGCGCTCGGTGGCGGCGTGGCGGGTGACCTGGTATTCCATCGGATCCAGCTGGGCGCGCCATTCGGCGTCGGACTTGACGAGTTTTTTCACTTGGTCGGTCATGGTGATTTCAGGAAGAGCAGCTGACTTCTAAAGCGCTGGCCCAGTCGGGCGGCAGCGCGGCATAACGTTCGTGTTCCGGTTGTTCGTCGAACGGGCGCTGCAGGATGGCCAGCAGGCGCTCGACCTCGGAAAAGTCCTTGTGCTGGGCTTTTTCGATGGCCTGCTGCGCCAAGTAATTGCGCAGCACGTATTTCGGGTTGACAGCGTTCATCGCTGCCTTGCGCGCCGCATCGTCGCTGGCCTCCGCGCGCAGCCGGGCACGGTAGCGTTCGGCCCAGGCATCGAAGGCGGGGCGGTCGATGAACAGGTCGCGCAGCGGCTCGTCGCCAGCGTTCGAGGCGGCCTGCACGCCGGCCAGGCGCCGGAAGAACAGCGTGAAATCGGCGTGGCTGTCCTGCAGGATGCCGAACAGGCCGTCCAGCAATTGCCGGTCGGCTTCCTGCTGCTCGGGAATTTGCGTCAGCCCCAGCTTGGCGTGCAGCAGCCGGTCCACGGCGGCACCGAACTCGGGCTGGTAGACGTCCAGCGCGGCCTGGGTTTCCTCCACCTCGCCGATCAGCGGCACCAGCGCCTGCGCCAGCGCATAGCAGTTCCAGTGGCCGATCTGCGGCTGCATGGCGTAGGAATAGCGGCCCTGGCTGTCGCTGTGGTTGCAGATGTGCTGGGCGTCGAACGCTTCCATGAAGCCGAACGGGCCGTAGTCGAGCGTCTGGCCGAGGATCGACATATTGTCGGTGTTCATCACGCCATGCATGAAGCCGACCGCCTGCCACTGCGCGATCAGGCGCGCGGTACGGCGCGTCACTTCCTCCAGCAGGGCGGCGTACGGGTTGTCCTCGTCGCGCAGCGCCGGGTAGAAACGGTCGATCACGTAGTCCGCCAGGATGCGCAGGCTGGCCTCGTCGTTACGGTAGAACCAGTGCTCGAAGGAGCCGAAGCGGATGAAGGTGGGCGCCATGCGGATGACGACGGCGGCCGTTTCGATGGTTTCGCGCACCACGCCCTGGTCCGAGCCCGCCACCGACAGCGCGCGCGTGGTGGGAACGCCCAGCGCGTGCATGGCTTCCGAGCAGAGGAATTCACGGATCGACGAGCGCAGCACGGCACGGCCGTCGCCCATGCGCGAATATGGCGTCATGCCGGCGCCTTTCCATTGCAGCTCCATCGGCCCTTGCGGCGTGGCGACATCGCCCAGCAGCATGGCGCGGCCGTCGCCCAGCTGGCCAGCCCAGACGCCGAACTGGTGGCCGGAATACACGGCGGCCAGCGGCTGGGCGCGCTCGGGCACGCGGCTGCCGGCAAACATGGCGACGGTGTCCTCGTTCACGGCCGCCGGATCGAGGCCGATCAGGCGCGCGGCGGGCGCGGACAGGCCGACCAGATAGGGCGCCGGCAGCGGCGTCGGCATCAGGCGCGTGTAGAAACTGGGTGGCAGGCTCGCGAACGAGTTGTCCAGGGGCAGGGCAAGGGCAGCGATGGCGGTTCCCGGTAAAGTCAGCAATGGTGTTCGTACAATGCGGCGATTTTAGCGCACCCGGACGGAAAGCACCGGTCGGGCGCGTGCGGTGCCGCAATGGTGCGGCGCAACATCGAAAGTCATTGACCGCTTGCCGCGCGGGCCCGTTAAATAAATGGCAAAAACATAGGAGACCGTATGTACCGCACCGAGAATCCCGCCGACCTGCCACAGAGCCCCCTGATGGGCCGCATGATGGACGAGCCGCTGCTCGTCTCCAGCATCCTCGACTTCGCGGCGCGCCACTACGGCGCCAGCGAGATCGTCTCGCGCCGCGTCGAGGGCGACATCCACCGCTACAACTGGCGCGAGTGCCGCGCGCGCGCATGCCGCCTGGCCAATGCGCTGACCAGCCTCGGTGTGACGATGGGCCAGCGCGTGGCGACGCTGGCATGGAACGGCTACCGGCACCTGGAGGCGTATTACGGCGTGTCCGGCATGGGCGCGGTGCTGCATACGATCAACCCGCGCCTGCACCCGGAACAGATCGCGTGGATCGTCAACCACGCCGAGGACCAGTACCTGCTGTTCGACCTGACCTTCCTGCCGCTGATCGAGGCCGTCGCGCCGTTGTGCCCGAACGTCAAGGGCTGGGTGCTGCTGGCCGACGCCGACCGGCTGCCCGCCGAGACGCGCATTCCCAATCTGCTCAGCTACGAGACCTTGCTGGCGGGTCAGTCGGACGAGTACACCTGGCCGCAGTTCGACGAACGCTCCGCGGCCTCGCTGTGCTACACGTCCGGGACCACCGGCAATCCGAAGGGCGCGCTGTATTCGCACCGCTCGACGGTGCTGCACGCCTACGGTTCGGCGATGCCGAACGCGCTGAACGTGGCGGGGCGCGACGTCGTCGTGCCGATCGTGCCGATGTTCCATGTGAACGCGTGGGGCTTGCCATATTCGGTGCCGCTGTCCGGCGCCAAGATGGTGTTCCCTGGCGCCGCGCTGGACGGCAAGTCGCTGTACGAACTGTTCGAAGCCGAGGGCGTCACGTTCACGGCTTGCGTGCCGACCGTCTGGCTGGGCCTGGTCAACTACATGAAGGAGCACCGCCTGCGCTTCACCACGTTCAGCCATACGGTGATCGGCGGCGCGGCCTGCCCGCCGGCGCTGATGGACGCGCTGATCGACGACTTCGGCATCGAGGTGGTGCACGCCTGGGGCATGACGGAGATGTCGCCGCTGGGCACCGCCTGCACGCTGCTGGCGCGCCATGCCGGGCTGCCGGCCGACGGTCAGCGCGCGGTGCTGCGCAAGCAGGGCCACGCGATCTATGGCGTCGACATGCGCATCGTCGACGACGGCGGGCGCGAGCTGCCGTGGGACGGCAAGACCTTTGGCCACCTGCAGGTGAAGGGGCCGTGGATCATCGAACGCTATTACCGCGAAGACCACAGCGCGCTGCAGGACGGCTGGTTCCCGACCGGCGACGTGGCCACGATCGACGCGGACGGCTACATGCAGATCACCGATCGCAGCAAGGACGTGATCAAGTCCGGCGGCGAGTGGATCGGCACGATCGACCTGGAAAACATCGCGATGTCGCACCCCGCCGTGCTGCAGGCCGCGTGCATCGGCATGCCGCACCCGAAATGGGACGAACGGCCGCTGCTCGTCGTGGTGCCGCGGCCCGGCATGAGCGTGACGCGCGAGGAGCTGCTGCGCTTCTACGAAGGCAAGGTGGCGCGCTGGTGGCTGCCGGACGACGTGGTCTTCACCGACAGCCTGCCGGTGGGCGGCACCGGCAAGGTGCGCAAGACCGATCTGCGCGCGCAGTTCGCACAGCACCGCATGGCGCCAGGCGAAGCGACAAAATAGCACGGTCGCACTTTTATCGGGTATAGTGATTGCATCCCCGACAACCAGAAGAGGAACAGAGACATGAGTGCCGACTACCAAGTGATCGACGCCGTCGCGGTCATCACGCTGAACAACCCGCCCGTCAACGGCCTGGGCCTTGCAACCCGCACGGCCGCCGTCGAGGGCATCCGCAAGGCGCAGGACGACGCGGCCGTGAAAGCCATCGTCATCACCGGGGCCGGCAAGGCCTTTTCCGGCGGGGCGGACATCAAGGAATTCAACTCGCCGAAGGCGCTGACGGAGCCCACGCTGCACACGCTGATCCGTACCGCGGAAGAGTGCAGCAAGCCGGTGGTGGCCGCTATCCACAGTGTCTGCATGGGCGGCGGCCTGGAACTGGCCCTGGGCTGCCACTACCGCGTGGCGCTGCCGGGGGCGCAGGTCGCGCTGCCGGAAGTGAAGCTGGGCCTGCTGCCGGGCGCCGGCGGCACGCAGCGCCTGCCGCGCGTGCTGGGCCTGGAAACGGCACTGAACATGATCGTCTCGGGCACGCCGGTGGCGTCGGAAAAGCTGCCGGCGCTGTTCGACGAGGTGCTGCCGGCCGGGACCGACTTCGCCGGCCTGGTGCAGGCCGCCGTGGCGTTCGCCAACCGCATCGCCGACGTGCGCCCGTTGCCGAAGGTACGCGACCGCAAGGTGGACTACCCGAACTCCGAGGCTTTTTTACAATTTTCGCGCAATACCGTGAAGAGCGTGGCCGGCCCGTTCCCGGCGCCGCTGGAGTGCCTGGAAACGGTGGCCGCCTCGGTGACGATGAAGTTCGAGGACGGCCTGGCGTTCGAGCGCGAGCGCTTCCTGCACCTGATGCAGACCACCGAATCGAAGGCCCTGCGCCACGCGTTCTTCGCCGAACGCGAAGCGAGCAAGGTGCCGGATGTGCCGGCCGATACGCCGACCCGCAAGATCGAACGTGCCGCCGTCATCGGCGCCGGCACGATGGGTGGCGGCATCGCAATGAACTTCGCCAACGCCGGCATCCCGGTAACGCTGCTGGAAACCAAGCAGGAAGCGCTCGACAAGGGCCTCGCGACGATCCGCAAGAATTACGAGAACACCCTGAAGAAGGGCAAGCTGACGCAGGAGAAGTTCGACCAGCGCCTGGCCCTGATCAACGGCACGCTGGACTATGCCGACATCGGGCAGGCCGACATCGTCGTGGAGGCGGTGTTCGAGGAGATGGGCGTCAAGGAAGCCGTGTTCAGGAAGCTCGACGAGGTGATGAAGCAGGGCGCCATCCTGGCCACCAACACGTCGACCCTGGATGTGGACAAGATCGCCGCCTTCACCAGCCGCCCGCACGACGTGATCGGCACGCACTTCTTCAGCCCCGCCAACGTCATGAAGCTGCTCGAGATCGTGCGCGGCAAGGCGACCGGCAGCGACGTGCTGGCCACCGCGCTGGCGCTGTCGAAAAAGCTGAAGAAAACCGGCGTGGTGTCGGGCGTGTGCGACGGCTTCATCGGCAACCGCATGATCGAGCAGTACTCGCGCCAGGCCGGCTTCCTGCTGGACGAAGGCTGCCTGCCGGAGCAGGTGGACCAGGCGATGGAACGCTTCGGCTTCGCGATGGGGCCGTTCCGCATGGGCGACCTGGCCGGCAACGACATCGGCTGGTACATCCGCAAGCGCCGCGCCGTCGAGAAGCCGGACATCAAGTACTCGAAGACGGCCGACCTGCTGTGCGAGATGGGCCGCTTCGGCCAGAAGACGGGCGGTGGCTGGTACGACTACAAGCCGGGCGACCGCAAGCCGTATCCGAACCAGCAGGTCAACGACATGATCGTGCAGCACTCGGCCGATCTGGGCGTCGAGCGCCGTCCGATCGCCGACCAGGAGATCGTCGAACGCCTGGTGTACGCGCTGGTCAACGAAGGCGCGCACATCCTGGAAGAGGGCATCGCGCTGCGCGCTTCCGACATCGACATGGTGTACCTGACCGGCTACGGCTTCCCGCTGTTCCGCGGCGGCCCGATGTTCTACGCCGACACGGTCGGCCTGCCGAATGTACTCGCGACGATCGAGCGCCTGGCCAAGGGCCGGCATGGCGACGCGTGGCGGCCGGCGCCGCTCCTGGTACAGCTGGCGGCCGAGGGCAAGGGGTTTAATTCGCGCTAAGAAAGTAAGCCCATGGTGACAGGCAGCTGCCTGTCACTGTGGTTCATGCGCCGTGTCAGGCTTGGGGTCTGTCCCCGGTAAGTGATGGCTCGAGCGCTCGCCAGCGGCGTAACGAGGGGACTGACCCCGGTTTTTATCGCACGGCTGGCGCACGGGCGCCTCACTCCGCCGGGCGCGCCGGTGATTGCAAGTCCTAACCGACGGCGGCAAACCGCTTGCGCATTCGCTCCAGCGGCGTCCTCACCCCGCCCGGCTCGATCTCGAACCGCTCCACCGTCTCATATCCCGCTTGCCGATAAAAAGGCACGCCTGGCAACGTCGCGGCCATCTCCAGTTCCCTGAACCCCGCAGCCAGCGCGGCGCTTTCGCAATGGCGCAGCAGCAGCGTGCCCAGGCCCTGGCGCGGCGCGGCCGGATCGACAAAGAACGCACGGATACGCGCCGCCTGCGTCGCCGGGTCCAGCAGCGGGTCGGCCGCCAGCTTGGCGCGGTCGGCACCGTACAGGGTGGCGCGCTTGCTCCAGCCGCCGCAGGCCAGCGGCACGCCATCCCGTTCGACGACGAAATAGGTGCCATCCGCGATCAGCTGGGTATCGACGCCGTACACGTGCGCCGTCAGCGCGGCCGCCTGTTCATCGGTATAGAAGCCGCTTGACAGCCCGAGGCCGGAGCGCTCGATCAGCGCTTCCAGCGCCGGGATATCGCCAGGCCGGGCCAGGCGCAGCGTCGCCGCGATCTGCATGGCGTCAGCGCCGGTTCGGCGTCAGGATGCTGGGCAGCGCCTTCGGCAGCGTTTCCGGATAGTCGCGGCTGTAGTGCAGGCCGCGGCTTTCGCGCCGCTGCAGCGCGCTGTTGACGATCAGCCCCGCCACGTCGACCAGGTTGCGCAGCTCCAGCAGGTCGGCCGTGATGCGGAAATTGCGGTAGTACTCGTCGATTTCCTCCTTCAGGAGGGCGATGCGGTGCTGCGCCCGCTCCAGCCGCTTGGTGGTGCGCACGATACCCACGTAATTCCACATGAAGCGGCGCAGCTCGTCCCAGTTGTGGGCGATGACGACTTCCTCGTCCGCATCGGTGACGCGGCTCTCGTCCCAGTCCGGCAGGTAGGGCGTGCCGTTCTTCTCCTGCGATACGATGTCCTGCGCGCAGGCGCGGCCGACCACCACGCATTCGAGCAGCGAGTTGCTGGCCAGGCGGTTGGCGCCGTGCAGGCCGGTGCAGGCCGTCTCGCCGACGGCGTACAGGCCGGGCAGGTCGGTGCGGCCCACCAGGTCGGTGACCACGCCGCCGCAGGTGTAGTGCGCGGCCGGCACAATGGGGATCGGCTCCTTGGTGATGTCGATGCCGAGCTCCATGCAGCGCGCATGGATCGTGGGGAAGTGCTCGATCAGGAACTCGGCCGGCTTGTGGCTGATGTCCAGGTGGACGTAATCCAGGCCGCGCTTCTTGATCTCGAAGTCGATGGCGCGCGCCACCACGTCGCGTGGCGCCAGCTCGGCGCGCGGGTCGTGCGCCAGCATGAAGCGCTGGCCGGCCGCGGCGCCCGCTTCCGGCGGCAGTTTCAGCACGCCGCCTTCGCCACGGATCGCTTCCGTGATCAGGAACGATTTCGCATACGGGTGGTACAGGCAGGTCGGGTGGAACTGGATGAACTCCATGTTCGACACCCGGCAGCCGGCACGCCAGGCCATGGCGATGCCGTCGCCGCTGGCCGTGTCGGGGTTGGTGGTGTACAGGTAGACCTTGCCGGCGCCGCCCGTGCACATGACGGTGTGCTCGGCCGCGAAGGTATGCACCTCGCCCGTTTGCGTGTCCTGCACGTACAAGCCGTGGCATTTCGGCTGGGCGTTGCGGTGGTGCGGGCGCGGACCCAGCTTGTCGGAGGTGATCAGGTCGATCGCGCAGTGGTGCTCGAACAGGCTGATGTTCGGGTGCGCGCGCACCTTCGACTCCAGCGTGACCTGGACGGCGTGGCCGGTGGCGTCGGCCGCGTGAATGATGCGGCGCTGGCTGTGGCCGCCCTCGCGGGTCAGGTGAAAGCCCAGCTCCGCGCTGGTGTCGCGGGTGAACGGCACGCCTTGCTCGATCAGCCACTCGATGGCCTCGCGGCCGTGTTCGACGATGAAGCGGGTGGCGCCCACGTCGCACAGGCCGCCGCCGGCGACCAGCGTGTCGGCGATATGCTGTTCGTGGCTGTCGCCGGAATCGAGCACCGCGGCGATGCCGCCCTGGGCCCAGTTGCTGGCGCCGTCCAGCAGCTCGCGTTTGGAAATGATGGCTACCTTGCGGGTTTCGGCCAGGTGCAGGGCCACCGAGAGGCCGGCCAGTCCGCTGCCGACGATCGCGACGTCAAATTTCATGATCTAAGAATAGGTTTCACGGTAAGGAAGCATGACTATAGACCATTTGATAAAGGTCCGTCATGCCCGCGGCGCGTTTTGAGGCCGCACAAGGCCCTGGCGGCGCCGGTCCGGCATCATGGCTGAGCCATCGGCACCCGGTGGCCTGGCCACAGCATGCAGGGAGCGCAACGTGATCCGCATCTTCAACCATTATGTGTCGCGCATGGGCATCGTCCTGCTGCTGATGGAAATGCTGATCCTGTACGCGGCGGCCGCGTTGACGGCATTGCTCTGGACCGGCGCCGCCCATCATCCCTTGCAGCTGACGTTTTCCGCGTTTGCCTTCGCACTGGTCAATGTGCTGTGCATGAGCACGCTTGGCATGTACCAGCAGCAGGAACGCGAGGACATGCGCGCCACCCTGGCCCGCATCGCGCCCGCGTTCGTGGTGGGCTTCGCGCTGCTGTCCGCGCTGATGCACGTCGTGCCCACGATTGGCTTCGGCCGGGCCGGCGGCATGGCGTTCGTGCTGGGCGGCGCGGGGGTGCTGCTGACGCGCCTGTTGCTGTTCAAATCGCCATCGACGGGGATGATGACGGAGCGCCTGATCGTCGTCGGCGATGGCGCGCTGGCGCGCGAGTGCCTGGAATTGGCCGCCCGCGCGGGCGGGCCGCGTCGCTTCGAGGTGGTCGGCTGCGTGCCCGTGCCGGGCGAGACCAGCTGCGTGCCGGCGGCCAAGCGCCTGCCACCGGGAGAATCGCTGCTGTCGCTGGCGCGCCGGCATGGCGCCACGGAGCTGGTGGTGTCGGTCGGCGACCGCCGCAGCGGCGCCTATCCGGTGCGCGAGTTGCTCGACTGCGCGCTGGGCGGGGTGCGCGTGACCGACGCGGCCCACTTCTTCGAGCGCGAGGCCAGCCAGATCCGGCTCGACTCGCTGCAGCCCAGCTACCTGATCTTCGGCGGCGGCTTCGACCAGAGCTTTCTGCGCGCGGCCGTCAAGCGCACGTTCGACCTGGCCGCGAGCGCCGCCATCTGCCTCGTCACCTTGCCGGTGATGCTGGCCGCGGCGCTGTGCATTCTGCTCGAAGACGGCGGTCCCGTGATCTTCCGCCAGGAGCGGGTCGGCAAGGACGGGCGGCGTTTCCAGGTGCTGAAGTTCCGCAGCATGGGGCTGGACGCGGAACGCGACGGCCAGCCGCGCTGGGCCACGGCGCAGGACCCGCGCGTGACGCGGGTCGGCCACTGGCTGCGCAAGCTGCGCATCGACGAGCTGCCGCAGATGATCAACGTGTTCCGTGGCGAGATGAGTTTTGTCGGGCCGCGTCCCGAGCGCGCCTATTTCGTCGAGCAGCTGGGGCGCGCGATCGCCTACTACGACGTACGCCACAGCATCAAGCCCGGCATCACCGGCCTGGCGCAGGTGCGTTACCAGTACGGCGCATCGGTGGACGACGCCGTGCGCAAGCTGCAGTACGACCTGTACTACGTCAAGAACAACAGCCTGTTCCTCGACCTGCTGATCCTGATCGACACCGTTCAGGTCGTCCTGTCCGGCAAGGGGGCGCGCTGATGACGGCGGCGCCAACGCTGGTCGTTGCCGTCAGCCATGGCCTGTGCGCGCTGGCGTTCGCCGGCTTTGGCGTGCTGCTGCTGGCGAACCGGCGCGCGCGCGACGGCCAGCGCGCCTTGCTGGTGGCCTGCCTGGCCACGGCGCTGTGGGCCGGCGCCCTGGCCGTGCAGGCGGCGTGGCCCGTGCTCGCGGCGCCGTGGCCGGCCGCGCTGGAGGCGCCGCGCAGTGCGGCCTGGCTCGTGTTCCTGGCGCTGCTCCTGGTGCCGGCCGGCTTGCCCGTGCGGCGCTGGCTGGCCGCGGTGGCCGTCCTGACCGCGCTGCAACTGGCGCTGGGCGAACTGGCGGTGGACATGGCGGCCATCGCGCCGGCGCCACCGGCGCTTGGCACGGTATCGGCCGCCGCGACGGTGGTGGCCACGGCGACGGCGGCGCCGCCGATCGACCTGGCCGTGCTGGCCGGGATCACGGTCCGGCTGCTGCTGGCCGTGCTGGGCATCCTGCTGGTCGAGCAGCTGTACCGCCACACGCCGCCGCGCGAACGCTGGGGCATCAAGTTCGCCTGCCTGGGCCTGGGCACCTTGTTCGTCTATGACTTCTACCTGTACAGCGACGCGCTGCTGTTCCGGCGCATCCAGCCCGATATCTGGGCGGCGCGCGGCGTGGTCGATGCGCTGTGCGTGCCGCTGCTGGCCATCACCGCGGCGCGCAACCCCGGCTGGAAGCTGGGCCTGACCCTGTCGCGCAAGGTCGCGGTGCGCTCGGCGGCGCTGGTCGGCTGCGCGCTCTACCTGCTGGCGATGGCGGCTGGCGGCTGGTACCTGCGCCGCGTGGGCGGGGCGTGGGGCCCGCTGATGCAACTGGCCTGCCTGGTCGGCGCGGCACTGCTGCTGGCCGGCGTGCTGTTCTCGGGCGCGGCGCGTGCGCGGCTGCGTGTCTTCATCAGCAAGCATTTCTACCAGGCGCAATTCGATTACCGCGACGAGTGGCGCCGCTTCACGCAGGCCTTGTCGGAAGGCGGCCCAGTGCCGGGCGAACGGGCGATCCAGGCCATCGCCGCCCTGGCGGAAAGCCCGGCCGGGGCATTGTGGATCGCGCGCGACGGCGGCCGCCTGGAGCCGGCGGCGCGCTGGAACATGCCGCCGCAGCACGGTACGGAACCGATTGACAGCCCGTTTTGTACCTTGCTGCGCGAACGCCAGTGGGTGGTCGAGGCGGGCCGCCCCTTGCCCGACGACGCTCGGGCAGGCTTGCCGGCCTGGCTGCACGGCGTGCCGCAACTGTGGCTGGTCGTGCCGTTGCTGCTGCATGGCCGCCTGTTCGGCTTTGTCGCGCTGGCCCGGCCCCGCACCTCTGTCACGCCGAACTGGGAACTGTTCGATCTGCTGCGCCTGGCCGGCAGCCAGGCCGCCAGCTGCCTGGCGCACGGCGAGCTGGCCGAGCGCCTGGCCGTGGCGCGCCAGTTCGACTCGTTCAACCGCATGTCCACGTTTGTCGTGCACGATCTGAAGAACCTGCTGTCGCAGCATTCGCTGCTGCTGGCCAACGCGGAGCGCCACAAGCACAACCCCGCCTTCCAGGAGGACATGCTGGAGACGCTGGCGCATTCCGTACGCAAGATGACGGCGCTGCTGCAGCGCCTGTCGCGCCACGAGGCGGGCGGCGCCGACGCTGCCACGCCGCTGCCGCTGGCGGAGGTGGTGCGGCGCGCCGTCCAGTCCTATGCCGCGGCACGGCCATGCCCGCAACTGGAGGACGCCGACGAACAACTGGTCGCCCGGGCGGACGGCCAGCGCCTGGAACGGGTGCTGGCGCACCTGCTGCAGAACGCGGTCGAGGCCACGTCGCCCGAAGGCAGCATCCGCGTGACGCTGCGCCGGCAGGACGAGGCGGCATTGATCGAACTGCGCGACAGCGGCATCGGCATGAGCGAGGCGTTCGTGCGCGACCGCCTGTTCCGGCCGTTCGAGACGACCAAGCCCGCCGGGATGGGCATCGGTGTCTATGAAAGCCGCGAATACATCCGTGAACTGGGCGGCCGGCTGGAGGTGGACAGCCGCCCCGGAGCCGGCACCACGTTTCGCGTGATCCTGCCCCTGTACGAGGTGACGGGCGCCGTGCCCATCGCCGCCTGAGGAGAATCCGATGCCGAAGCGCAAACTGCTGGTGGTCGAAGATGATGCGGGGCTGCAGAAGCAGCTGCGCTGGAGCCTGGACGGTTATGACGTGCTGGTCGCCGGCGAGCGCGAGGCGGCGCTGACGCTGCTGCGCCGCCACCAGCCGTCGCTGGTGACGATGGACTTGGGGCTGCCGCCCGATGCCGACGGCGCCAGCGAGGGCCTGGCCCTGCTGCGGGAGATCCTGGCGATCGCGCCGGACACGAAAGTCATCGTGCTGTCGGGCAACCGCGACCGCGCCAATGTGCTGAAGGCGATCGCGCTGGGCGCGTATGATTTCCACCAGAAGCCGCTGGACGCCGACCTGCTGCGCCTCGTCATCGAACGGGCCGCGTTCCTGCAGCAGGTACAGCAGGAGAACCGGCGCATGCTGCAGATCCAGGCCGACTCGCCGCTGGCGGGCATCATCAGCCGCGATCCCGGCATGCTGAAGGTGTGCCGCAGTGTCGAGAAGGTCGCCGGCTCCTCCGCCACCGTGCTGCTGCTGGGGGCTTCGGGGTGCGGCAAGGAGCTGATCGCGCGCGGCCTGCACCGGCTCAGCAGCCGGCACGACAAGCGCTTCGTCGCCATCAATTGCGCGGCGATTCCCGAGCACCTGCTGGAAAGCGAATTGTTCGGCTACGAGAAGGGCGCCTTCACCGGTGCCGTGCGGCAGACGCCCGGCAAGATCGAGCTGGCCCAGGGCGGCACCTTCTTCCTCGACGAGATCGGCGACATGGCACTGGCGCTGCAGGCCAAGCTGCTGCGCTTCCTGCAGGAGCGGGTCATCGAGCGGGTCGGCGGGCGCAGCGAGATCGCCGTCGACGTACGCATCGTCTGCGCCACCCACCGCAACCTGAAGACCCGGGTCGACGAAGGGCTGTTCCGCGAGGACCTGTTCTACCGTCTCAGCGAGATCGTGCTGGTGATTCCGCCGCTGCGCGAACGGGTCGGCGACAGCGTGCTGCTGGCGCAGCACTTCAAGCACCGCTTCTGCGCCAGCGAGGGCCGCACGGGCCTGCACTTCAGCCCCGAGGCGCTGCAGGCGATCGAGGCCTATGGCTGGCCTGGCAATGTGCGCGAGATGGAGAACTGCATCCGCCGCGCCGTCATCATGTCGGAGAGCGCCCAGATCACCCCCGCCGACCTGGGCTTGCCGGAGGGCGTTCCGGCGCCGGACGACATCGACCTGCGCGCGGCGCGTGACGCCGCCGAGTACCGCGTCATGGTCAAGGCGCTGGCCCGCTCGGGCGGCAATATCGCCCGCGCCGCGGAAATGCTGGGGGTCAGCCGGCCGACCTTGTACGACCTGATGAACCACCACGGCATCAAGTAGGCGGCCGGGGGCGCTCAGCGCTCCTGCCACTGGCCCGCCGCCGCCAGCTTGTTCTTCAGGCCCGGCAGCGGAAAGCCGAGCTGGTAGGCCAGGCGCGCGGCCTCGCGTGCCTTGGCGTACTCCTTCTGGCGCACGTACAGCAAACCCAGGTTGTACTGGTTGGTGGCGTTGCCCGGCTCCAGCCGGGCCGCTTCCTCCAGCTGGGCCAGCGCGGCGGCCTCCTGGCCCAGCGCAAGCAGGTAGCCGCCAAAGATGGCGCGCACCCGGGCATCGGCGGGACGGTAGGCGATGGCGCGGCCGAAATAGCAGTCGACAGCGAGCTTGGCGCCTTGCGGCCGCGGATTTTTCTCACGCACCGCCAGGCGCGCCAGCGCGGCCAGCGCGCGATGGTGGTTGGCGAAGTGATCGAGGGTGTAGGACATGTCGGCGCCGATGCTGCCGGACTGGCCGCGTTCCAGCCGCTCCACGTTTGGCGTGAAGTGGAAACGTTCGACCACCTCCAGTTTCTGCCGGTCCTCCGGGTTGGTGTAGTCGCCGCCGGTTATCGTGTTGGGGGCCAGCGGCGGGCAATCGGTGCCGGCCCGGCAGGTGGCGGCGCCGGCCAGGGCCAGGCCCAGCGCCAGGATCAGGGTGACTCGGTTTGACATGGGACCTCCCGGGTGGAGTGTGGGTGGGCGCATTCCAGCGCGTCGGTGTCGAACATCAGATGGGGGAAATCCGCCGGGCCGCGCGACAGGTGCAGGTAGGGCGCCACGCTGGCCAGCATGCATTGCCAGCGGCCGAGAACGAGAAACGTGGCACTGCCCAGGCGCACTGTGCCGAGGCGGCCGTGGGCACGCAGCGAATCGGCGTTGAAGGCCGAGATGCGGCTGCAGGTCCAGCGCACGCCGCGCGCATGCAGGCGCCGGTGCGCCTCCTGCCACAGGCGCGCGAACGTCGGGCCCAGGCGCAGGTTCGGCTGCACGAATACGTCGTAGTCCCAGGCCGAGCGCGGCGAGGGCAGGTGATAGCGCACCCGCACCTCGTCCTCCTGGTAGGCGCCGAACTGGTACCACAGGAAGCCCGCCAGCTCGCCGTCGCGCCAGGCCGCCAGGCTGCGGCCGCCCTGGCGCAGCCGCTGCGCCAGCACATCGCGTGGCCTGGGGTAGCCCCAGGGGATGTCCGCCAGCGCCGCGACGGCACGGACCTCGATGCGTTTGCCCCAGCCGCTCCCGGCTCCGGGCAGCGTGACACGCTGGGCGACGAAATAATAGCGGTGCAGCCGCGCTCCGAGCGGACGCAGCGCCCGCGCCAGCGCGTACAGCAGGGCATCGTTCCAGCCCAGTTCGCGCACCAGCTTGTCCATTCGGGCGATCATCGCGTCACCGCGGGTGGCGTGGCGCGGCCCGGCAGCGCTGCCGGGCGGGCGCGTGCGGCCTCGCTCCGGCCCCGTTCCGGCCCAAGGCGCAACGCGACCTGCGCGCGCATCGCGATGACCGCGGCCATCAGGTAATAGGGCACGTCCCAGTAGAGCAGGCTGAGGAAGGCGCCGCCGACGCCGAAGCCGATCAGGCTGGCCTGGATCATGGCGGCCAGGCGGGCGGCCCAGTCCAGCTCGGTACAGCCGCGGCAGCGCCGCACGATGACGGCGGCCGAGCGCCACGTAAAGCACCCCAGCAGCAGGTAGATCGCGAGGCCGACAAACCCGTGCTCGGCCAGGGCCTGGAAATAGATGCTGTGGGCGGCGTGCACGTCGGCGGGGTTGGGCGCGTACAAGGCGAACGTCAGCGGCTCGTAGCAGGCGAAGCCGCCGCCCATGAAGCGGTCCCGCGCCAGGTTGTACGCCATGTGCCATGCATTGAGCCGGCCCATCGCCGAGGAATCGGCCTGGTAGGCGCCGATCGTGTCCATGCGCGCACCCCATTGCTCGGGCATGAACAGCAGCGCCGGCGGCACCAGCAGCACGAGCAGCACGGCGCCGGACAGCTTGTGCCGGCTCTTCAGCCACATGAAGGCCAGCATCGCAACGATGGCCAGCAGCCCGCCGCGCGAATAGCTGCCCAGGGCGGCCAGGCCGGACAACGCCATCGCCGCCAGCATGGCGTGGCGCATCCAGCGCCGCGGCAGGTCGTGCATCAGGTAATACATCAGCGGGATCGTCATGATCAGCGCCAGGGCCAGCGCGTTGTTGTCGCCGATGAACGTGCCGACCGGTCCCCAGACCCGGTCGTTGCCACCGCTGCGGATCGTGAACAGGCCCCCCTTGACGCCGTAGAAGCCCAGCGAGATGACCAGGACCCAGATCAGGCGCTGGATGTCGGCGCGTTCGCGCACCACCATCATCAGAACGAATGTCATCCCCATGATCTTCATGACCTTGGTGTACTGGTTCCAGGCGCCGTTCGAGAACATCGCGAAGGGCGTCGTCAGGTTCATCCAGAACACGAAGGCGAGCAGCGCAAGGCTGATCGGCGTCAGCGGGAAACGATTCTTCTCGCGCGACTTGGCCAGGCTGACGAGCGTGGCGACAGCGATGATGTAGGCGAACGGGAACGTGGTGGCGAAGCCCCAGCCCTGCGTATGCGGGTTCATGACGCTGATCCAGACCCACATCAGCCCCCCGTAGACGGGGCGCTTCAGCACATAGGGCAGGCCGGCGAAGACCAGCAGGGTAACGAGCAGATCGCGCATGGCTTCCTCTTGACCTCGCACAACGTTGGCGGAAGGTCCGCCAGTACACTGGATCGGCTTGGCAATCGATGATATGCCGGAGGAGAAGCGTCCTTGTTGACCGTGCTCATGGCGACCTTCAATGGCGCCGCCACCTTGCCCAAGGTGCTGGAAGGCTGCTGCCAGCTGGTGGCGCCGCCCGGCGGCTGGCGCCTGATCGTCGCCGACAACGGCAGTACCGACACCACCGCGCAGGTGCTGGCGGCATATGCCGGACGGCTGCCCCTGGCGCGGGTGCTGGAAACGCGGCGCGGCAAGAACGCGGCGCTGAACGCGGCACTCGCGCTGGCCCTGCGCGCGCCCGGAGCGCCGGACGAGCTGTTCGTGTTTACCGACGACGATGCGACGCCGGAGCCGGACTGGCTGCTGCGCCTGGCGCAAGCGGCCGCCGCGCAGCCCGACTACACGATGTTCGGCGGCGCCATCGTGCCCGATTGGGTCACGGCGCCACCGAGCTGGATCGAACGGCTGGTGCCGCTGGGCCTGACGTTTGGCATCACGCCACCGAGCCAGGTCGACGGCCCCGTCTTTCCTGGCCTCGTGTGGGGTGCCAATATGGCGCTGCGGCGCGGCCTGTTCGACGCCGGCCTGCGCTTCGATGAAAGCATCGGTCCCACGGCCGGCGCCTATGCGATGGGCAGCGAGACGCAACTGACGCGGCGCCTGGCCGATGCCGGCCATCGCGCCTGGTTCTGCGCCGGTGCGCGCGTGGCCCATCATGTCCGCGCACACCAGCTGGCGCTGCCATGGATCCTCGAGCGCGCCTACCGCTTCGGCCGCGGCAAGTTCCGCCAGGACTGCCCGGGTGTGTTTCCGGAAGTGTTCGGCGTACCGCGCTGGATGCTGGGGCGCTGGCTGCGCGAGGCGGCCGGCCTGCTGGCGGCGCGCCTGCGCGGGGACGCCGATGCCATGTTCCGGCGGCGCTGGGAGCTGGCCTACCTGCGTGGCTACTGTCACGAGGCCTGGCGTGCGCCGCGGCCCGGCCCGCGCGTGCTGATCACCAGCTACTCGGGCGAGCTGGGGGGCATGGAACTGCGCATGGCCCAGGAAGCCCAGTTCCTTAAGGCCGGCGGCATCGACGCGGTGCTCGGCATCCGGCCGTTCCCGGGCAGCGCCGCCTGGGCCGCGCAACTGCGCGCGCGCCGCCTGCCCGTCGCCAAGTTCGCGCCGCCCCCCGTGTTCGAGCAATGGCGCTGGCGGCGCCTGAACCGCTGGCGCGCGCAGCTGTGGAGCGCCGGCGCGTTGCGGCGCCAGCGCGCCGACCTGGTGCATGTGGCCTTCTGCTGGAGCGCGTACGGCGCCACGGCCCTGTGGCTGGCGCGGCGTTGCGCGCTGCCGGCCGTCGTCAGCGTCCACAATACCTTCCCGCCGGGCGACGTCAGCGCCTGGCACCGGCCGCTGTTGCGGGAGGCGTTTCGCGCGGTGCGCGGCGTCTACGGCGCCACCGAATCGGCCCTGCAGCATTTCCTCGCCCTTTACAGGGAATATCTGCCGGCGGGCGTACGCCTGGCCGTGATCCCGAACTGCGTCGACACGGCGCGCTTCCGCCCCTGCACGGCGCTGCGCCAGGCCGCGCGCCAGGCCCTCGGCTTGCCAGCCGAGGCGCTGGTGCTGGGCAGCGTGGCCCGGCTGTCGCCGCAGAAGCGGCCGGAAGCGCTGGTCAAGCTGCTGTGCGCGCTGCGGCCGCGTTTTCCTGACCTGTTTCTGGTGCTGGCAGGCAGCGGCGCGCTGGAGCCGGAGCTGCGCCGGCTGGTCGGAACGCTGGGGCTGGCGCAACACGTCGTATTCGCCGGCTTTCGCGCCGACGTCGAAACGCTGCTGCCGGCGTTCGACGTGCACCTGCTGCTGAGCCAGCGCGAAGGATTCGGCATCGCAACGATCGAGGCGATGGCCTGCGGCGTGCCGGCCGTCGCCACCGACATTCCCGGCAACGCCGACGTGCTGCGCAACAGCCCTGGCGGCCTGCTGGTGCCGCTCGACGACGAAGCGGCGGTGGCCACGGCCGTGGCCGCTCTGTTGGCCGACCCGACCCGGCGGGCTCGCATGGGCGAGGCCGGCCGCGCCGACGTCGAGCAGCGTTTCAGCATGGCGCGCGTGCAGGCGCAGGTGCACGCGTTCTACCGTGGCCTGCTGTGATGGGCACGGCGCGCCGCTCGCTGCTGTTTTCGTTCGGCGAGCGCTATACGGCGCTGCTGATCGCCACCGTGGGCTCGATGCTGATCGCGCGCATGCTGGCGCCGGCCGACATCGGCGTGTATTCGATCGGTGCCGTGCTGGTCGGGCTGGCGCAGGTACTGCGCGACTTCGGCGTCGGGCAATATGTCGTCGCGGCCCCTGCGCTGGGGCGCGCGCAGCTGCGCGCTGCGCTGGCGGTCGCCCTGGCCAGCGCCTGGCTGCTGGCACTGCTCGTGCTGTGCGCCAGCGGGCCGGTGGCGGCATTCTACGGCGAGCCGCGCCTGCGCGACGTGCTGCGCCTGCTGGCGCTGAACTTCGTGCTGCTGCCGTTCACGGCGCTGACGCTGTCGCTGCTGCGCCGCCAGTTGCGGCTGGCGTCGATCTACGTCATCAACACGGCGCACGCCGGCGCGCAGCTGCTGTGCACCTTGTGGCTGGCAGCGCATGGATATGGCTGCCTGAGTCTGGCCTGGGGGGCGGCGGCGGCCACGTTGACGGCGTTCGCCGTCAGCCTGCCGCTGCGGCCGGCCGAGCTGCCCTGGCTGCCGGCGCTGGCCGGTGTACGCGACGTGCTCCGCTTCGGCGTGCCGGCGACAGGGGGCAATGTGATCGACGAGGCCGGCGTCGCGGCACCCGACCTGATCGTCGGCAAGCTGCTGGGCGTAGCCGACGTGGCGCTGTTCGGCAAGGCACAGGGTCTGCTGAGCTTGTTCAGCCAGGCCGTCACCAGCGCCATCGCGCCCGTCATGCTGCCGCTGTTTGCCGCGCAGGCCCGGGCGGGCCGCGATCTGCGTGCGAGCTACCTGCTGACGGTCAGCTGCATGACCGCCGTGGCCTGGCCCTTTTTCGCCCTCCTGGCCCTGCTGGCGTTGCCGATCATCAACATACTGTACGGCGAGCAGTGGGAGGGGGCGGCGGGATTGATCCGCATCATGTGCTGCTCCGCGGCACTGTATAGCATGTTCAGCATGGCCCGCTACCTGTTCGTGGCGGCAGGGCAGGTGCGCGTCCAGGCCCGGCTCGACACACTGGCCGTCGCCGTGCGGGTGGCGGCGGTGCTGCCGGCCGCGCTGGTAAGTCTGCATTGGGTCGCCGCCGCCGTCGTGCTCGGTTCCGTGTTCCGCTGCTGGCTGACCTGGCGTTACCTGGAGCAATTTGCCGGCATTGGCGGCGCGGCCCTGCTGGCGGCGGTGGCACGCAGTGCCGTAGTGACGGCGCTGACGAGCCTGGCGCCGCTGGCGGCCGTGCTGGCGCTCCCTCCCGGCACGGCGCAATTGCTGGTCGCGGTCGCGGGCGCCGTGCCGCTGTGGCTGGCGGGAATCGTTCTGTGCCGGCATCCGCTGGCACGGGAAATCGAATGTGCGTGGCGCAAGGTGGTGCGCGGCGATGTCGTCAGACGAGGAGGGTGATCATGCGTGTAGGCATACTGTCGTACCCGATGCTGTTCCAGCGCGAGGGCGGCCTGCAGGTGCAGGTGCGGGAAACCATTGCGGCGCTGAACCGGCTGGGCCAGGACGCCGCCCATCCGTTGCAGGCCGAGCTGGTCGACCCGAACCGCGAGCGGCTTGATAGCTACGACCTGATCCATGTGTTCTCCGCCATCAACGGCAACTACCGGGTGGTGGAGGCGGCCAGCGAGATGGGCGTTCCCGTGGTGCTCTCGCCGCTGCTGTCGCCCGGCTGGGACCGCGCCTCGGGCTTTCGGGCCCGCGTGGCGGACCGGCTGGCCGGCCGGCTGACGGCCTGGCACGTGCAAACCAGCTATGCCCAGACCAAGAAGGCGCTGCAATTGGCACGCCTCGTCATCGCGCTGGGCGAACCGGAGCGCGACGCCATCATGTCCGGGTTCCTGATCGAAGCCTCGAAGATCCGCGTGTTCCCGAACGGGATCAGCCGGCAGTTCTTCATGGCCCGGCCGGAACTGTTCCGCCATCGTACCGGCATCACGGGGCCGTTCGTGCTGATGGCCGGGACGATCAGCCCGTACAAGAACCAGCTCGGGCTGGTACAGGCGCTGGAAGGGCTGGACCTGCCCATCGTGCTTATCGGCCGCTGCGCACGCGCCGACCAGGGCTACCTGGATGCCGTGCTGCGCTCGCCCTGGGTACGCTGGCTGGGCGAGCTGCAGCACCAGGACCCGCTGCTGGCGGGGGCCTTCGCCGCCGCCTCGGTGGTGGCCTTGCCCAGCCACGGCGAGGTCTTTCCGCTGGCCGTGCTGGAGGCGCTGGCCGCCGGCACACCCGTCGTCATGACGGACGAGAACGCGCTGGACCTGCGCGAAAGCGCCTTCGCGCTGCGCAAAGTGGCGTGGCACGACGCCGTGGGGCAGCGCGCGGCCATCCAGCAGTTCCTGGCCGAGCCGCCCGATCGGGCCGCAGTGCGGGCGCTGGTGGACCAGTACACCTGGCAGCGGGTGGCGTCGCAGATCGCCAACTGCTATTTCGACTTGTCGGCCCGGCTCGCCGCCGAACGCAACGCGCAGCCGCTGCCGCAGCGCGTGCACGCGGCCACGCCCCTGCGGCAGGCTGCGCCGGCCGAGCAGGGCGCGGCCCTGCAGGCGGAGGACGAGTCGGGCGCTGCTTGACCCATACGGTGTGATCACGCTGTAGCTGCTGTCGTGCCGACGGGCCGCTTCGCGCCGGCGCCGCCCGGCACGCATGCGGCAAGCGCCCGCAGGGAGCGGCCGCGCTGCTGTTCCATACATGCGCGCACTGGTGCGCCCTGCCGCTGCCGCCGGGAGCGAAATGGCCGACTGGCTGGCCGGCCCTACGGCGCTGACCGCGCGCCGACCCGCCGCCGACGGCGTCCTGACAGTTACCAAAAAAGAATTGCCGTGATACAATCGAAAGTTCTTTTTATATAACTACATAAAGTTCCGAAACCACATGAAAGAGATGAGCAAAACCCTGGCGGGCAGCCTCTGCCTGCTGGCCCTGACCGCGTGCGGCGGCGGTGGCGGCGATGACAGCGGCAACGGCGCCGGCACCCCGGTCGCGCAACCGAACCAATCCTGGCTGGCGATCACGCCGGCGGCGCCAAGCGTCAGCGCCAGCGTCGGTCAATCCCAGTCGTTCTCGATCACGGCCACGTCGAGCAAGGTCATCGAGCGCGTCTTCAATATCGCCATCATCGATACCCAAGGCGTCGTCACGACCGATACGCGCGTCGTCGCCAATTCCAGCATGAGCTACACGGCCACGCTGCGCACCTCGCCCACGCTGAAAGCCGGCGAATACAGCAGCAACCTGGAACTGCGCCTGTGCTACGACGACCCGACGGTCTGCCGCAGCCCGGTGGACGGTTCGCCGTGGAAGATCCCGCTGAAGGTGACCGTCAAGTAAGCATATTGCCCCGCGCCTGCTTTGCTTCTACACTGTGGCGGGGCGCCAGGCGTACTCGGCCATGGCGTTGTTCCGTAACTCAACCGTCACGGGAGCAAACATGGAAACAGGCGAGATACATCGGGGCCGGCTGATCGACCACGTCCAGCTGGTGGTGCGCGACCTGCCGGCCGCGCAGCGCTTCTACAGCGCCATCTTCGAGGTGCTGGACATCCCGCTGGGCGGCGAAGGTCCCGGCTTCTTCTGGGCCGACGAGCTGTTCGTCTCGAGCAGCGACAGCCCGGCCGCCCAGGGCGTGCTGACGGGGCGCCACCACCTGGCGTTCCAGGCGCGCGACCCGGACGTCGTCACCCGGTTCTACCACGCGGCGCTGGCGGCGGGCGGCAGCGACAACGGCCGCCCGGGCGAGCGGCCGTATCACCCCGGTTATTACGCCGCCTTCGTACTGGACCCGGACGGCAACAATATCGAAGCCGTGTACCACGGGCCCGGCAAGCGCAGCGCTCCCTCCGTCCACATCACGTTCTGACCTCCTGGTCCGCCTTGTCCCGGTATGCCCACGTGTACAGCGCGGGCAGGATCAGGAGGGTCAAGGCGGTGGACGACAGGATGCCGCCGATGACGACGGTAGCCAGTGGTCGCTGCACCTCGGCACCCGTGCTGGTGGCCAGTGCCATCGGCACGAAGCCGAACGACGCCACCAGCGCCGTCATCAGCACCGCCCGCAAGCGCGCCTGGGCGCCGGCGCGCATCGCCGCCGCTGGCGCCATGCCGTCGTCGCGCAGAGCGCGCACGAACGACAGCATCACCAGGCCATTCAGCACCGCCACGCCGGACAGCGCGATGAAGCCGACCGCCGCCGAAATCGACAACGGCAAGCCGCGCAACCACAACGCCAGCACGCCACCGGTCATCGCGAACGGAATTCCCGTAAACACCAGCAAGCCGTCCTTCAGGCTGTGGAACATCAGGTACAACAAGGTCAGCACGATGCCCAGGGCCAGCGGCACGACGAGCGCCAGGCGCAGTCCGGCCTGGCGCAGGTTCTCGAACTGGCCGCCCACCGTCAGCCACGTCCCGGGCGGCAGCGCCACCTGGGCCAGCCCCGCCTGCAGGTCGGCCACGAACGAGCCCAGGTCACGTCCGCGCACGTTGGCGGTGACGACGACGCGGCGCTTGCCGTTCTCGCGGCTGACCTGGCTGGGCTCCGGCACGAAGCGCAAGGTCGCGATCTCCGCCAGCGGGATGCTGGCAACGCGGCCATCGCGAGGCGGCAGCGCGATCGGCAGCTGGCGCAGCGTCTCGATGTCGCTGCGCACGCCGTCGGCCAGGCGCACGGTGATGGCGAAGCGACGATCGCCCTCGTAGACGACGCCGACGTCGCGCCCGCCCACCAGGGTGCCGAACGCCTCCTGCACGTCCGCCACGTTCAGCCCATGGCGCGCCGCCCTTAACCGGTCCACCTCCAGGGTCAGCGCCGGCAGTCCCTCGGTTTGCTCCACCTTGACCTCGGCGGCGCCGGGCAGGCGGCCCAGCACGCGCGCCACCTGCTGCGCCGTGGCCTGCATCCCGGCGGGATCGTCGCCGAACACTTTCACGGCCACGTCGCTGCGCACGCCGGAGATCAGCTCGTTGAAACGCAGCTGGATCGGCTGCGAGAACTCGTAGTTGTTGCCGGGGACCGCGTTGGCCGCTGCCGTGATCGCCGCCACCAGTTGCGCATGCGTGCGGCGTGGCCGCGGCCATTGCGATTCGGGCCGCAGCATGATGTAGCTGTCCGCCGCGTTGGGCGGCATCGGATCGGTCGCCACCTCCGAGGTACCGATGCGCGCGAACATCCGCTCGATCTCGGGGAACTGCTGCAACAGCGTGCGCTCCAGTTGCTGCTGCATCCGCACCGACTGTTCCAGGCTGGTGCCGGGGATGCGCAAGGTCAGCACGGCCAGGTCGCCCTCGTTCAGGTTGGGCGCGAATTCCGTGCCGAGCCGTGTGGCCAGGAGACCCGACAACAGGACCACCAAGCCGGCAAACGTCAGCGCGACCGGGCGGTTGCGCATGACCCAGTCCAGCGCCGGATCGTACAGCCTGCGCGCGTGGGCCATGACGCGATTCTCGCGCTCGGCCACGGGCTGCGTGACCCACAGCGCGACGGCGGCCGGCACGAACGTGACGGACAGGATCATCGCCGCCGCCAGTGCCAGCACGACGGTGATCGCCATCGGATGGAACATGCGGCCTTCGATGCCGGCCAGCGCGAAGATCGGCAGGTAGACCGTCATGATGATCAGCTGGCCGAACAACAATGGCCGGCGCGCCTCCGCCGCGGCGGCCGCCACCTCGCGCAGCCGCTCGTCGCGCGTCAGCGCGCGCCCGGCGGCGGCCTGCGCGTGCGCCAGCCGGCGGATGCAGTTCTCGACGATGACGACGGCGCCGTCGACGATGATGCCGAAGTCCAGCGCGCCAAGGCTCATCAGGTTGGCGCTGACGCCGGCCTGCACCATGCCGGTGAACACCAGCAGCATCGTCAGCGGAATGACGAGCGCCGTGATCAGGGCCGCGCGCAGGTTGCCGAGGAAGGCGAACAGGATGGCGATGACCAGCAGCGCGCCCTCGACCAGGTTGGCGCGCACGGTGGCGATGGCCTTGTTGACGAGCACCGAGCGGTCGTACACGGGCAGGGCGCGGATACCCGGCGGCAGCGAGCGGTTGACCTCCTGCAGCCGGCGCTGCGCCGCGTCGGCCACGGCGCGGCTGTTCTCGCCCATCAGCATGAAGACGGCGCCCAGCACGACCTCGCGGCCGTTCTCGGTGGCGGCACCGGTGCGCAGCTCGCGCCCCAGCTGGACCTGTGCGACGTCGCGGATGCGTACCGGCGCGCCGTCGACGACGCGCAGCACGATGTCGCGGATCTCGTCCAGCGTGCGCAACTGCCCGGGCGTGCGCACCACGTACTGTTCGCCGCCCCGTTCGATATAGCCGGCGCCGGCATTGCCGTTGTTGCGCTCCAGCGCCGTCACGACGTCGGCCAGCGCCAGGCCATGCGCCGCCAGGCGCGCCAGGTCCGGCGCCACCTGGTATTCCTTCAGGTAGCCGCCGATCGTGTTCACCTCCGTCACCCCGGCCACGCCGCGCAGCTGCGGCGCCACGATCCAGTCCTGGATCTCGCGCAGGTCCGTCGGCGTGTACGGCGTGCCGTCCGGCTTGCGCGCGCTGTCGGTGGCCTCGACGGTCCAGTAGAAGATCTCGCCCAGGCCCGTCGCCAGCGGGCCCAGGCCCGGTTCGAGACCGGCGGGCAGGCGGGAACGCGCCTGCTGCAGCCGTTCGCCCACGAGCTGGCGGGCGAAATGGATGTCGGTGCCGTCGCGGAACACGATCGTCACCTGCGACAGGCCGTACTTCGAAAGCGAGCGGGTCTGTTCCAGCCGCGGCAGGCCGGCCATCACGGTTTCGATGGGATAGGTGATGCGCTGCTCCACCTCGGCCGGCGAGTAGCCCGGCGCCGCGGTGTTGATCTGCACCTGCACGTTGGTGATATCGGGCACGGCGTCGATCGGCAGGTGGCGGAAGCTGGCTACCCCGACCAGGGCCGCGGCCAGCACCACGAACAGCACCAGCCAGCGCCGCGCGATGGCAAAAGCAATCAGTCGTTCATACATGGCGCCCCCTCAGTGGTCATGCTCGGCCTCGGACTTCCCGAGGTCGGCCTTGAGGAGATAGCTGCCGGCGGCGGCAATGCGGGCGCCGGCCGGCAGCCCCTTGACGATCTCGCTGCGCTTGCCGTCCGAGCGGCCCACCTGTACCGGCGTGGCGCGAAAGCCCGCCGGCGTGCGCTCGAACACCACGGTGCGCTCGTGGATCGTCTGGATCGCATCGTTGGCGACCGTGACCGGCGCTTGCAGGGGCTGGCCCAGCAGGTCGACGGTGGCCAGCATGCCGGGCCGCAGCCGCAACCCCGGATTCGGCAAGGCCACGCGTGCGGTCGCCATGCGCGTCGCCTCGCCCAGCACCGGGCCGACGTACGAGACGCTGCCCGCCACCTCGCCCGGCAACGCCGCCGCCGTGACCGTGGCGGGCATGCCTGGCGCCACCTGGGCCAGGTCGGCCGACGCCACCGCGGCCTCGATCCACACGCGCGACAGGTCGGCGATCGTCAGCAGCGCCGTGCTGCCGTCGATCGCCTGGCCGGCGACCGCCGGCCGTTCGATCACGACGCCCGCCAGCGGGGCGCGCAGCGTTACCGTCGCCAGCTGCTCGTCGCCATCGGCAATGCCCAGCGCCGCCAGCCGCTGGCGTGCCGCCTGATAGACGATGCGCGCCTCGCGCAGCGCCGTCTCGGCCGCTTCCAGGTCCTGCCGTGCCGAGATCTGCTCTTGCCACAGCTTGCGTTCGCGTTCATGCACCGATTGCGCCAGCAGCATGCGCTGTCGTGCGCTGGCCGCGTCGGCACGCCATTGCGCCACTTCCGGACTGCGCAGCACCAGCAGCGGCTCGCCCTTGCGCACGGCGCTGCCGGGCGATACGAGCACGGATTGCACGATTCCGGCCGCCGGCGCCGCCACGGCGACCGTGCGTTCGCCATCGACCTTGACCTGGGCCGGCAGGTGCAGCCGTTCCTGGATGGCGGCCGGGCGCGCCGTGTCGATGCCGATGCCGTTGGCGCGCACCTGGGCCTGTGTCATCGCAATGCTGCTGTCGTCGTCCGCCTCGGCGAGCGGCGCCTCGGGATGGCGGTCGTCGTGACCGTGCGAGTCGGCGTGCCCGGCATGGCCTTCCGGCTCGGTGCCGGCGGGTGTACGCCACCACAGGGCAAGCGCGAGCGCGGCCGCGATCACGCACATCAGCGCGATCAGGCGTTTCTGGGTCCGGGTCATGGCTGCTCCTTGCCGTCGCCGGCGAATTGTTCGAGTTCGGCGCGGGCGGCCCAGGCTTCCTGCAAGGCCTGCAGGTGGCGCGTGCGGGCTTGCAGCAGCGTGCGCTGCGCGTCCAGCACGTCGAGGAAGGCGAACTTGCCGTACTCGAAGCCCTTCAGCGCGGACTCGTACACGCTGCGCGCATCCGGCACCACGGTTTGCGCCAGCAGCGCCGCCTCGGCGCGCGCCTGGGCCTGGCGTAATTGCGCGGCGCCCAGCGCCATGGCCGCTTCCAGCCTGGCCGCTTCCAGCTGCGCCTGGGCCTGGGCGGCGCGTTCGCGTGCCGCCGCCACGTTGCCGCCGTTGCGGTTGAACAGCGGCAGCGGGATCGCCACGCCGACCACGGCCTGGCGGCGCGCCAGCTGGTCGTCGCGCTGGCTGCCTACCGTCAGCGTCAGGTCTGGCATGCGCGCGGCGCGCTCGACGTCGGCGCGGGCCCGCTGCAGCGCCAGTTCGCTGCCGGCGCGGCGCACCGCCGGCGCATGGTCGGCGTCCGCCGCCACGACGGGTGGGGGCTCGGTATCGACGCTTGCCAGCGGGCGCGCGGCCAACGGCGTGCCGACCAGGAACTCCAGGCGCTGGCGTGCGATGGCCAGCGCGGTGGCCGCGCGATCGCGTTCGATGCGCGCGTCGGCCGGCACCAGGCGGGCGCGCGCGGCGTCCACCGGCGAGGCCTTGCCGGCCGCCACGCGGCGCGCTACCACGTCGGCGCTGCGCTCGGCCAATGCCGCCGCCTCCCGCGCCAATGCCGCGCGCTCCTGCGCGACCAGGGTGTCGAAGTAGGCGGCGATGACGTCGGCGCGCAGCCCCTGCTGGCGCAGCCGGCGCTCGCCGAGCGCGACGTCCAGGCCGGCCTGGGCCAGCGCGACGCGCGCCTGGCGCTTGCCACCCAGTTCGATCGGCTGGCTCAGTTGAATGGTGGTGGTACGGCTGCCGGGGTCGCGCCCTTCGCGCAGGTACGACAGTTCGGGATTGGGCAACTGGCGGGCCTGCTCGATGGCGGCCGTATTGGCGGCCGCGTCGTGCGCGGCGGCGCGCAATGCCGGGTGGTGCATCGTGGCCAGCGCGATGGCGGCCTGCAATGTCAACGGGGGCTGGGCGGCAGGCGTCGCCTGCGCCGCGGCGGGGCCGCAACGCAGTGCCAACGCCGATACCGCGGCCAGGACGACGCAGCGTCCGGACGGGATGGTCATGCTGACTCCTGATGTCTGATTAACGAATGGACGGATCAGGCGTGCGGAGGTACTGGCGCGGCGGGGCCGCGCGTATCAGTGGGCACGCCGGGCGGCGTTCCACTGGGGCCGCTCGGGGCGGCCGGCCAGCAGCGATGCGGGCGACAGGTCGGCCAGCGGCGCCGTCGCGAGCCGCTCGGGCGCGGAAGGATAGAGGGTGGTTTGGTGCGGGATGCAGCTGCTGTGAGCGAACACGCAAGCCGGACAATGCGGATCGCCGGCCGCGCCCGCGCCGTCGTCGACGCTGAGGACTGGCTGCACGCTGGCGCCGCCATCGTCGTCCGCATGGTGCGTGATGCCGGCCGGCGTCGCCAGGCAGCAGCCATCCGCCATCGCCAGGGTCACCTGGAACGGGTAGATCAGCATCAGCAGGATGAGGAGCCAGCGGCGCATGGGTGGGTTCGGTCGGGTGCGCGGGCGGCACGATTGCCGGCCCGCGCCGCAATGATACCCGGCATGGAGGGTTCGTGCCACCCGCGTGTTTTTGCCGGCTAAAGAAAAAGCCCGGCGTTGCCGGGCTTGCTGGATTACTTCGCCAGCGCCTTGCGGAACGCCGGGTCGTCGAACAGCTGGCCGACCAGCTTGCGGTACATCAGCTGGTAGTTCTGCATCGCGGCGGGCACGGCGACGACGGCCATGAACGACGATTCCCATTGCGCATCCACCGTCAGGGTGCGGTCATACTTGACGGCCTCGGCCTGCTTCACGACGAAACGTGCCTGCAGACGTCCCGTGCCGGTGCTCATGCCCGCATCCAGAGCCGAGTCCAGCAGGGTGCCCGTGATGCGGGTCGACGACTTCTGATCCAGCAGCTGGGCCGCCTCCAGCTCGACGCGCAGCGTCTCCCCCAGGTACTGGGCAAACGAGTTGCCGATCGGCGAGGTCAAGGTATTCGCACCCCGCACGCTGACGGACTGGTCCAGGCCGGCGGACTTGCCGGGTTCCAGCATGAAGGTGCCGACGGCCGCAGGGGCCATCGCGGCGGCGCCGTCGCGCAGCTTGACGGTATTGTCCATCGACGCGGCCGGTTGCCCCATCATGGTCGAGGCACAACCGACCAGCTGGGTGGCTGCGAGCAGGACGCCGGCCATGGCCAGCAAACGCATGAAACGCTGCATCGCCGGCTCCTTAGTTGAAGGCTGGGGCGTTGGACAGGTCACGCAGGGCGGTGCTGACCACGTCGCGGGTCATCTTGCGCACGGCCGTTTCCATGTTCGGCGATTTCTCGGCGTTTGCCGGCGCACCGGACGCGCCCACCGTGGTGTGGATCGCATGCCGTGCCGCCACCTGCACCGGCTGGCTCTGGCCGGGCGGCAGGTAGGAGATCGTGCAGACGTAGCCGTCGGTCACCGTGCTGCCCACCGCGCCAAAGGTCAGGCCGGTGACAAAGCCCGCGGCGGCGGGGTTCTGACCGTCGACCGCCACATTGTTCAGGACGACCTGCAGCTTGCCCGCATCGGCCGCGCCGCCGGCATCCTTGAACAGGCCGCTGCCGACGACCTGCTCGACGACCTGCGTCTTCAGGAACTCCGTCGCGCGGCTGTTGGGCGCGCCCTTCGTCTGGAATTCGAACGACACCGTCACCGGCTTGATTTGCGCTGGCTTCTTGTAGTCGGCAACCGCGACTTCCTTGGTCATGGTGTCGACATAGGCAGTGGCGCAGCCGGTCAGCATGGTGGCGGCCGCCAGCATGGCGACAACGGAGAAACGTCGGAACAGGGGGGAAGAGGTCATTGCCTTACCGTATTGAATATTGAGAAGCGGACATTGTATCAGGGAAACAATGCCCGGATTCTCACCAATCATCACCAACGCCTGGGCCGGCCGTTAATCTCTACAGCTGCCGCAGTTGCCGGTCGATCGACTTCACGGCCCGCTCGTTGCGCTCGCTGTAGCGATCGGTCAGGTAATCGACCCGGCCGCGCATCAGCAGCGTCATCTTGAACAATTCCTCCATCACGTCGACCACCCGGTCGTAATAGGCGGACGGCCGCATGCGCCCCTCGTCGTCGAACTCCTTGTAGGCCATCGGCACCGACGACTGGTTCGGGATCGTGAACATGCGCATCCAGCGGCCCAGCAGGCGCAGCGTATTGACCACGTTGAACGATTGCGAGCCGCCGCAGACCTGCATGACCGCCAGTGTCCGACCCTGGCTTGGGCGCACGGCACCTTGCTCCAGCGGGATCCAGTCGATCTGGTTCTTCATGACGGCGGTGACGGCACCGTGGCGCTCGGGGCTGCACCAGACCTGGCCTTCGGACCACAGGCAGAGCTCGCGCAGTTCGACCACCTTCGGATGGGTGTCGGGCACGCTGCCCACCATCGGCAGTTCCGTCGGATCGAAGATCCTGACCTCGGCGCCGAAGTGCTCGAGGATGCGCGCCGCCTCGAACGTCAGGAAGCGGCTGAAGGAGCGTTCGCGCAGCGATCCGTACAGCAGCAGGATACGGGGCGGATGGTCGAATTCGCGCGCCGGGCGCAGCTGCTCCACCGTCGGGCGGTCCAGCAGCTCGGGCCTGATGTTGGGCAGGTTCGGGATCTTGTCCATTGGTTTGCCTTTTCTTAGCTGAGGCGCAGGGCAAGGGCGCCCAGCGTGACGAGAAGAATCGGCAGCGTCAGGACGATGCCGATGCGGAAGTATTGGCCCCACGTGATGCGAATGTCCCTGGCCGCCAGCACATGCAGCCACAACAAGGTGGCCAGGCTGCCGATCGGGGTGATCTTCGGTCCCAGGTCGGCACCGATGACGTTCGCGTAGATCATCGCTTCGCGCACGACACCCTGGGCGGACGTGGCATCGATCGCCAGCGCGCCCACCAGGACGGTCGGCATATTGTTCATGATCGAGGACAGGATCGCCGTGATGAAGCCGGTGCCGAGGGCGGCGCCCCAGACGCCGTAGCCGGCGCAACGATCCAGCATGGCCGTCAGATAGCCGGTCAGGCCGGCGTTGCGCAGGCCGTAGACGACCAGGTACATGCCCAGCGAGAACACGACGACTTGCCAGGGCGCGCCGCGCAGCACCTCGCGTGTCGAGATGCGGTGGCCGCGCGCCGCCACCGCCAGCAGCAGCACGGCGCCGGCCGCGGCCACGGCACTGATCGGGATGCCGGCATCGTCCAGCCAGAAGAAGCCGATCAGCAGCAGCGCGAGCACCCACCAGCCGGCGCGGAAGGTCGCGCGGTCGTGGATGGCGTCATCGGGACGCCCCAGCTGGGCAAGATCGTAGGCGTCAGGAATATCGTTGCGGAAGTACCAGACCAGCGCGCCCAGCGTCGCGGCCACGGCGACCAGGTTGACCGGAACCATCACGGCGGCGTAGCGGGCAAAGCCGATGCCGAAGTAGTCGGCCGAGACGATATTGACCAGGTTGGACACCACCAGCGGCAGGCTGGCGGTGTCGGCGATGAACCCCGCGGCCATCACGAACGCAAGCGTCGCCCGCGGCGTGAAGCGTAGCGCGCGCAGCATCGCGATGACGATCGGCGTCAGGATCAGCGCCGCGCCGTCGTTGGCGAACAGTGCCGCCACCGCGGCGCCGAGCAGCACCAGCAGCACGAACAGGCGCCGGCCGTTGCCACCGCCCCAGCGCGCCACGTGCAGCGCGCTCCACTCGAACAGTCCGGCCTTGTCCAGCAGCAGGCTGATGACGATGATGGCCACGAACGCCCCGGTGGCGTTCCAGACGATGTGCCACACCGTCGGGATGTCGCTGATATGGATGACGCCGGCAAGCAGGGCGACGGCGGCGCCGGCCGCGGCGCTCCAGCCGATGCCCAGGCCGCGCGGTTGCCAGATGACGAGCACGAGCGTGCCCAGGAAAATGAGGAAAGCGGTAAGCACGACAGTCTTTCAGTCTGGGTGGCGCCGGACGCGCGGCAGCGGCCGGGCCGGGAAGGATCAGGGTTCGAGATGGCCGATGCGGTCGAGCTCAGCCTTGAGGGCGGTGCGTTCCGTTTTCAGTGTGTCGAGCGGCAGGGCCAGGAATGCCTCGATGCGGGCACGCAGGATCGCATAGGCCCGTTCGAACGCGGCGCTCACCTGCTCGTCGGTGCCGGCCACGTGGCTGGGATCGTCCACGCCCCAATGCGTGCGCAGCACCGGACCGAGGTAGGCCGGGCACGTCTCGCCGGCGGCACTGGCACAGACGGTGACGACGATGTCCGGCGTGACGGGCAGATCGGCCCAGGATTTACTGTAATAGCCGGCGGTCGGGATGCCCTTGGCGGCCAGCAGCGCGAGCGCTCGCTCGTTGAGCTTGCCGGTCGGCTGGCTGCCGGCGCTGATGGCGCGCCAGCCGGCCGGCGCCAGGTGGTTGAAGAGCGCCTCGCTGATCAGCGAGCGGCAGGAATTTCCGGTGCAGAGAAACAGTACGTTCATGGCGAGCCTTGGGTAAGAAATGATCAGTGGGTGGGACCGGCAGGCAGCACGAGTTGCCAGTAGGCGACGTCGACCCAGCGGCCGAGCTTGAAGCCCACCTCGGCGAAGTGCGCCACCTTGGTAAAGCCCAGGCGCTCGTGCAGTGCCACGCTGCGCACGTTCGGCTGGGCGATACCGCCGATCACGGTGTGCAAGCCCAGTGCGCCCAGCGCGTCGAGCAGATGCCGGTACAGGCGCTCGCCGTGGCCGGTGCCCGCCGCGCCTTCGGCAAGATAAACGGTGCTCTCCACCGCGTAGCGGTACGCGGGCCGCGCGCGCCATCTGGTGGCATAGGCATAACCGATCACCTCACCGTCGCGGCACAGGACCAGCCACGGCAAGCCGTCGGCATGGACGGCGTCGATCCGGCCGGCCATTTCGGCCGCGCTGACGGGCGCCTCCTCGAACGTGATCGTGCTTGCCTCGACATAGGGGTTATAGATGGCACAGATGCGCGCGGCATCGGCTGCGATGGCTGGGCGGATAGCGATGTTGGGCATGGTGGGATGCATATCAGGATGCGTGTGGGCCGGTCTCAGCAGCCGCAACCCGCCGCATCGGTTGGCTCGGCGACGGAGCAGGGCGCGCCACCGCAGCAATTCTCGGTAAGAAAACCGAGCAGGGCGTTCATCGCGTCGTACTGCGCTGCATAGAACAGATAGCGGCCGTCCTGGCGCGAAGTCACCAGGCCGGCGTGGCTGAGCTCCTTCAAGTGGAACGACAGCGACGAGGCAGGTATCCCCAACGCCTCGGCGATCCTGCTGGCGGCCAGGCCGGACGGGCCGGCCTGGACCAACAAGCGGAACGTGGCCAGGCGCGACTCGTGGGCGAGGGCGGCCAGGGCTTTGACGGCGGCGGTGGGTTCCATATAAGTTCGATATTTTGACGATTATCGAATTATAGCATCGAATCGCGGCGTAGGGCGGCAGCTGGGCAGTGGGCCTCATTGCTTGACCCTCTCCCTGCGTCAGGCTTTAGCCTGGCTCCCGGTTAGTTCATGACAAACTTCGGAGAGTACATTGACAATGACGAAAAACAGCACGTTTGCGGTCGCGGCCCTGCGGGCCCTGCATCAACTGATGGATGAGCCACGCATTTTCGACGATCCCCTCGCATTGCGGATCCTGGGCGAAGCAGGGCGCGCGGAAGTATTGCGAATGCAAGCTCAAGCTGCTGATCCGCTGAGCAAGGCACTGCGCACCGCGCTGGCGGTGCGCAGCCGGCTTGCCGAAGACGAGTGGGCCGGCGCATGGCAGCGTGGTGTACGCCAGCACGTGCTGCTGGGCGCTGGTCTGGATACCTGGGCCTACCGGCAGCCGGACGTCGGCAGCCGGATCTTCGAGGTCGACCTGCCTGGCGCCCAGCGAGCCAAGCGCGATGCGCTGCGCGTGGCCGGCATCGAAGCGCCGGAAACGGTGCGCTACGTAACGGCCGACTTCGAACAAGACCAGCTGGACGCCGGATTGGCGCATGCAGGCTTCGACCGGGAGGCGCCTGCGTTCTTTTCCTGGCTTGGCGTGACGCCTTATCTGGAAGATGCGGCAGTGTTCAGGACCCTGGACTTCGTGTCGGGTTGCGCGCCCGGCAGCGCGGTCGTGTTCGACTATATTGTCGAGCCATCCTTGCTGGCGCCGCTGGAAAGGATGGGCCTGGAAATGCTTGGCGCAAAACTGGCGGAAGACGGCGAGCCGCTGAAGACATTCTTCGACCCGGTGCGACTCGAAGAGCGAATGCGGCAGCGCGGCTACCGGACCGTCACCAACATCCGCCCGGAGCAGCTCACCGAGCGCTACCTGAAAGAACGCGCCGATGGGGCCCAGGCAGGTAACGTGACAAGGCTGATGCACGCGCTCGTCTAGCAGCCGTGTTGCGCAACGGAATGGGCCTTCCCGGACAGGCCATCTTCGCTTCAGAACGGCTCTGACCGGTGACAATGCGTGAGGGGTTGACGCCTCGACGCAGGGCGTCGATCAAGGCATGCATGGCGCCTTCCAGGCGCATCGCCTGCGGTGCGCTGACATATCCAGTTGTTGATCATTCGCTCCAGTTCATGGCTTGAGGCGTACCGGTCTTCACATAGCACTCGACGCCGTGTTCCCCGGCCACCAGTGCAGCGTATTCGCCCGAGGGCAGGCGTATCCAGGTGCCGGGACTGTACTCCTGGTCAGCGGCGGTCAATGTACCGGCAAGAAGCAATATCTCAGCGCCATGGATGGGCCCGGCAAAAACACGTACGCCAGGCACGAGGCGCACCAGACGCACGTCCTCCGCACCATCGGTGAACAGGGGACAGGTTTGTCCATCGGGTATCGGAAACCAGTTTTCTGGATCGTTGGTATCGATGCGAACTGGCTGTGTTTCCGTCGCCGCCATCTGCATCAGCTTGACGAAAATCGTGGTGCCGGCGGCACTTGCCGGCCGGTGCGTGGAGCCCGGCGGGTTGCGCAGATACCAGCCGGCGGGGAAATGCTCGTCATCCGCCGAGAACGTGCCGGACAGGACCAGGATTTCCTCGCCGCCCGGGTGACGATGAGCGGGAAAGGTGGAGCCAGGTGCGTAGCGCACAATGCTCGTCGCTCTCGCCACTTCGGCGCCGCTGCGATCGAGCATGACGCGCTCGACGCCCGCCGATGGTGAGGCGCGCCATTGATACTCCCCCGGCTTGACGATGACGGGTTGTGTGAAATCTGCATTGACGAGCATTGACCCTCCTGGAGCGGAGCGCACTGGCGAGCGTTGGCAGCCAGTGCTTCCGCTAGTTTAAGAATTGACGAGCTGGGCATGCGCCTCGATGACACGCGCCGAGTACGTCAACACTGCGCCCGCGTTCAGGGCGACGGCAACACCCAGCGCCTCGGAAATCTCGCCGATGGTGGCACCGTGCTCCACGGCTTTTTGGGTATGCACGGAAATACAACCGTCGCACCGCGTCGTAACGGCCACCGCTAGCGCAATCAGCTCATGGACTTTGGGCTCCAGGTGCCCGGTCTTGACAGCCGCATGTTCGATCGTGGCCAGGCCGCGGATGACATCGGGCGTCTGTTTGGCGAAGTCGCGCACGCGTACAAGCAGCGCATCGCGGTAACCGTTCCAGTCTTGCATCATAATCAGTTCCTTCGTGTTCTGTTGCTGATTCGTTCGTCGCGTTGTTTTAGTTGCGGCCGGCCATCACGCCGCCATCCACATCCCATACCGCGCCGGTTACCCACGAGGCTTTGTCCGAGAGCAGGAAAACCACAGCCTCAGCCACATCTTGCGGGGTGCCGACGCGCCCGATTGGATGGAAGCCGTTAAAGCCTTGCAGTGCGTCGTGCACGTCCTCCTTCGGAATGAAGCCTTCGTAGATCGGCGTCGCGACCACGGCAGGGGAGACGGCATTGACGCGGATCTGTTTGTCGGCCAGCTCCATGGCGAGATGCTGGGTCAGCGAATGCAGGCCGGCCTTGGCCATCGAATACGCCGACGAAGGGGTAGCCGCGATCGCCTGCTTGGCCCACATCGAACCGATGTTGACGATCGCACCAGGGCGCTCCGCGGCGACCAGGTTGGCAGCGACCCTCTGCGTAATGAAGAAAACCGACTTGTTCAGTGCCATGTACTGGTCGTAGTCAGCGTCCTGATGTTCCAGGAACGGCTTCGGGAAGAAGACGCCTGCGGCGTTGACCAGCAGGTCGACGTCACGATGATTCGCGTCGATTTCTTTCAGCAGTGCTGCCAGGCCGGCCTCGCTCGTCAGATCCGCGGTGATGGACTCGACGTGACCGATGGCGGCCAGGTCTTTGCGCGCTGCTCCCGTCTTTTCCTGACGGTTACCGACAATAACGACCCTGCCGCCGGCAGCGAGAACCTGACGCGCAGTTTGCATGCCCATGCCGCTCGTGCCACCGATGACCAGGAGTTTTTTACCGTTGAATTCGTTGCTCAATTTGCTGCCTCATAGTTGACGCCAGTATGGCGAGATTGAGATACGAAGAGGAAACGCTGGTGCTCCAGGCACCCGACGCTGATAGATTTCATTTCCTCTTCGCTGTCGTATTTGCTTGCCGCACTCACGTGCAGTCAAGCAACTGACGGCAGTATCTGCCAGTTTCCAACGGCGGACAAACCATATAAAGTGTCAGTCATTGAAAGAAAAACTTTCCCGCCATGAAGTCACCCGTACAGATGAACGCGCTCCGTGCTTTTGAGGCCAGTGCCCGTCACCAGAGTTTTTCCGCTGCGGCCAAGGAGTTGAATGTGACGCCTGCGGCGGTCGGGCAACTCGTCCGCTCACTCGAGGGGTGGCTCGGAACCCCGCTTTTTCACCGCGGCAGTAGTGGCACGAATCGGCTGGTCCCGACGGCCATTGCGGAGCGGGCCTTGCCAGACATACGCGCCGGGTTCGACAGAATCGTGCTGGGCCTTGAAAAGCTGAGGGAGGCATCGACGAGCGGCGTACTCACCGTTGCCGTGAGCCCGGCGTTTGCCGCAAAGTGGCTGCTGCCACGAATCGAAAGCTTCCAGGCAGTGTGCCCGGAGACCGACGTTCGTCTGGACACCAACCTTCGGCCTGTCGACTTCGTTGTGCATGGCATCGATATCGGCGTACGGTATGGAAAGGGCGCCTGGCCCGGTTTGACGGCCGTGAAGCTGATGGACGAAGAAATTTACCCGGTCTGCTCGCCCAAATTACTGAGCGCACACGGCCCATTCGGCACTGCCCAGGCTATCGGACGGCAGATGCTGATCCACGATTTGTCGATGGACAAGGACAGCGACTTCCCGTCATGGAAAGCGTGGCTGGAAGCAGCCGGGCTGACAGGCGTTCCAGCCGAGCGCGGCATGAAGATCAATAATTCCGCGGCCGTCCTGCAAGCCGCGATCGACGGGCACGGTATCGCGCTGGCGCGGAGCGTCATGGCGCAGGACGACGTCAGGGCGGGGCGCCTGATCCGGCTGGTGCCCAGCTTCAGGATGACCTCGCCGCTCGCATACTATGTCGTCTACCGTCCGGAATGCGGCAATCTGCCGCGCTTGGTGGCGTTTCGCGACTGGCTACTCGACAATGGTCGACAGTCGTCGGCAACTTGACATACTGACAAGTCTTGCGTGCGCGCAGCGGATGATGCTGCGCCGAGACCGGGCGTACATGATCCTGGCCATTGGCGCGCGTGACTCATGCGCGGTGAGCGAAATCGCCTGCAATGCGTGCACGCAACCGTCGGCGCGATACGGCCAGGAGGACTTCGTGTCAACGCCGGACGCACTGGTCCGGATGGGACAAGCGGACGAAGGCAATACTGGCCGACTGGCGCAGGCGGGTGGCCAGGCAGGCACGATGTCGCTGGCGGTTCGGAAGCCATCCCAGTCAAGCGGACGGGACTGGCGTCCGAGTGCCTGCCGGTCTCTTGAGGGCTTCGCATTCTTGGTAGTTTGGGTGTGGTGTTGCGCGTCTACTTGGCAACTTTCCCCATACATCATCGGCGTTCTTCGGGAATAATCCAATCTCTTTTGCTCACCCCCGTTGCGTTGACGAAGGAGCCATTTCTGTTGCGTGGGGTTCCGGGTGCCGCGCAACGGCCTTTGTCAGGATTCACAATTTCTGCTCCAGATGTGTTGCGTGTGACTAGATGCAGGACATAGCTCGCCTCGCCAAGAATACCTTTTGACAGGCGTCTTATGACGGGCGGCCCTTAAAGCGCAAGGCCAAACCTCTTCACGTCCCACCTTATTTTGCCGCCTTCTGACTTACCATCTCCATAACATCCCTGATTCCGCAACCTTTCACTAAGAAGTCTTGCACCAAGTATGCTTTTGAGAAAAATGCTTCTAATACCGTATACAAAGAAAACGTCCCGTCCTCTAATATTAAGGGCATTCTTGAATTGTCAATTTTGAAGGTCTTAATCCTTTTTTTAGCTGCACCCTTTTGATTGTGGTCTTCGAGCCGCTTACTAAACTCATCGTGGCTATAGAAAATAAACTCGTGATCAATATGGGAAATTTTAATTCTTTGATTTTCCTTTAAATATTCCAAATGAACAAGTTGCGTGACGACACAATTATCAAGTATCTCTGGGCTTTCCAAAATTTCTTCGAACTCGACACTGTTGCCGCTCGAGAAAACCCAGATAGCATCATCTGAGCTCGCTTCGTGAAATCTGTAAATGGCGTCCGAAAAGAATAATCGATCTTCGGAAGTCATTCGGGACTTTATCGTGTCTTGGAGAACATTGGTAAAGTTGTTGTAATACACATCCTGAATCTTTGGCGGAGTAGGTTGCTGATAATTTCCGAGTAAAATAGAGATGTGTTGATCCGATTCGATGGGGCGTTGGGACTTTGCTAGCAGCGCAAGGTCCTTAATTTGAGCCTCTTTTTTTAAGTTGTCGAGCATCTCAAGTAGTTCTTCCGGTATTTCAACGATAAACTGAATTTTATTTTTATGGTCGATAACCCTTGAGGGCACCGCAACGAAAATTTCGCAGTCTTCGTTTATGGTATAAAGGTCGTATTTACTGAACTGAAGATCGCTTTTTCTAATGTCAATTTCTATATTACTATAATATTTATATATTAAATTTTCTCTCCAATGCGTTCTGCTATATTTTTCGTTCTTGCTGGCCTCTTCAAGGAATCTTCTGAATTCAATTTTTAGCAAAAACAGGTAGAAGTAATTCCTCTCGGTCTGGTTTGAGTGGGGGTCTTTTAGTAATGGAAGGACGGTCGATTCAAAAATATTTCCCGCATCCTCTTCCACGGCCTTAATCGAAAATCTTTTTAATTTCTCTTCTTTGATTTCAATTAGCGCGATTACGGTGCGATGGTCGGCGTTTTCATCTTCAAGATCTGCATAGTGCGCCTCAATCTCAGATTCCATATGGCGCTTTTCAATTTCTATGATTTCTTCGGTGCATCCCTCATTTCCTAGTAGGCGAATAAATTCCGGCAGAATCGTCGAAAACAATTCTTCGTTGTTCTCTAAAAATCTTTCCGTAAGTGGCGAATATTTTCCAGCCCCCGAAAAATCGCCTTCAAGTGCTCGCCTCGTGTCATGATTTTGCGCGTCGGCAATACCAGTAAAAAAATTATGAATTAATTCGGAACGAGCGCTGATATTCATTATGAATTTCGCAAAAAAGGATTAGAAACCTATCGTCAGATATCGAAAAGAAGTGACTGCTCCTGTTTTAATAGATCACACATGATGGCTAACACATCGAGCAGTACATGAGTTTTGCAATGCCAAGCCTTGTTTGTTAAGTATCTGAGGAGTTGAACAGCGACGCAGCACTGTCTGGCGTCTTGCTTTTGGCTTTGAAGCGAAACAGTTCCAGCCAAGCTTTCCCGCGAGGTATCCTCAGGTCACGACTTCAAACACCACTCGGTAAACAGCGGTTTCTAGCACGCTGCGTCGCAGCAGATTTTCCGCCTCTTCGACGATACACTCACACGGCCGGCCCTTGCCGTCAAACCGTACCAGATAGAAATAGTAATGACTCTTCTTTCCGGGAGTACGCGAGACCTCCAGCTCATTCTCAGAGAGGAAAAAACGCGAGGTCGCGTCGCTACGCTCCCGGGGTACGGCTTTCACCTCGATGTAGCGCCGCTGTGTCGGGGTAGAGTAGGAGAGGAAGTCGAAACCATCGCCCGCATACTTCGTGCGATCCTGGATGTGATGCACCAGGTGCGCCAAGTCGTCGTCGCCCTTCAGACGTTCCTGCTCATAGGCCAGCGCAAAATCTTCCGCCAGTTTCCCGATTCGGTTGCGCTCGGCCTGTATCTCGTCGAAATCGGTAGGCTGAGACGTCTTCTTGCGAGGCTTGCGGATGCGCTCGGGGATTGGCTGTCCTGAATTGATATAGGTATGGTACAGGAACGCCATGTATTTCGGGTTCTTCCAGCGCGCGCAAAGAGGGTCCGTGTCTCTCAGGTGCAGCAGCCTGTGCTGGTAGTAACTTAACGGTGAGCCGTCCTCCAGCCCCAGTTGTTTTGCCAAAAGTTTAAGATGGTCGCCGCTGCAGACGTTCAAGAACCGCTTCGGAAAATACAAGCTGAGGATCTTGGCTTTGAACATTTGCGACAGAGGGAGCGCATCAATGGCCGCGAACTGCAATGTTCTCGCCGCTCCTAGTGCGACTAACTGCAGCAAGTGTTGCTTGACTTGGCGATAGGCCTGTTGCACGTTTGGACCCAGCCTGGGCTGGTAGCGGTAACGCATTTGTGGATCTTTTTTGGTACGGCCATAGTAAATGCCAAATTTGAGCGCGGTGGCGCCCTGAATATTTGCCCAGCTCCGGGTCTTCGCTTCCACTAGCGCGCAAAACGTCGGGCGCTGTGTGCCGATGACGTACTGCTCCAAGCGCAGTTGCTTGAGCTTATCCAGCGGAAAGGCGTTTAGGAATGATCCCCGGTCTCGTTCGGCGTCTGATTGATGTCCTGTGTCGTACGCGAGGTCAAACGCCTTTAAGGTCTTCTTGCTGAACGGGGAGTGCGCCATGATGCTCCTTGGGAATTAGGCGCAAGTAGTGTCGCTGCAAACGACTGCGCCGTCAACGGGCAGGGATTGCACGGCTTGGAAGAACGCGTGATTATATTTATGGACTAAATGACGAACTGCGTTGGCTGGAAGAGTGGCTTCCGCAATAGGATGAAAATATCTATAAAACCCCAACCTTTTGGCAGGCATCGAGAAACGACTTCTTGAGAAAGTTGCACTCAGCGTACGGACAGTTCCGGGCCTGCCGCGCCAATGTTGTCAGAAACTCGGCAGGATCTCGACCATCTTCTTTCCATTCGTCCAGCACCTGCGTGATCCAGTACTTGCCGTCATTCTTTCCGCAGAGCTTGGCCTTGTAGCGCTCTTCAATACCGTATATATCCTTCCAGGTTTCTAGTTCCTCCTTGACTACTGCGGGGCCAAACTGCAAGGTGATGTCCTCCGGCTTGAGCTTGGCGATGTCAGACTGATGCAAATCGACTTGTACCTCGATGGCATGGGGCGCCGTTTTGTATGGATAGAAAACCGCACGGCGTTGAATTGCTCTTGCAGGGTCTTTGGGTGTGTAGGCTGGGTTCTTGATCGATTTGTAGCTGCTGTTGCAGTGGTGGCAGGCTGGCACGAGGTTTCGAAAATTGATGGAATTGAACGGGTACAGCGACTTGGGTAGGTAGTGATCGTAGGCTTCGCGCTTGCTGTGGTATTCGCCCAGCAGGTCGTTGATGCCGCAAAACGGGCATTTGCCAGCGTTGTTGGTTTGCACGAAGGTCTGGTAGTGATCGTCGATGTCACCGATCTTAGCTCGTAGTGCCGCGAGGTCCAGCAGCGACTGTGAGTATAATCCTTTGAAAAAGGCCGCTAATTGTTCTGTAAGTCCTATGTGTACAACGGGAATGTCCGCGTAGCGAATAAGATGGGCAGACGGATCATTGGCGCACACCTTCTCCAAGTCGTTATTGCCTTGGTACCACCGCTTGAACTGCACGATGTCGTTTCGCGAAAGGAGGGAGAAACTTTGATATATGGCTTGAATTTGGCTTGAAAAGCGATCCCCGGCGTCGGTGTGATCATAAGCGAAAGACGTCATCACCTCTTTGAGCGGTGGATTGGCATCAAACAGACTCAAATCGTACTTTCCAGCCTTACTCGCCCGGCACCAGACTTGATAGAAAATGAAATTAATAAATCGCTGCATCCTCTCCATCTGGTGCGGCACATACGTGTAAGGAAACAGCATCAGTGTTTCGCCTCCCCGCTACCTTGTGACTCAGCGTCAAGGATGGCATTGATCAGCAACACTTTTTCTACCGAGTCGCCAAATTGTTGGTGGATCTGCGTAATCAAGGCCTCTTTGTCTTCCAGTCCCTGTTCAAAGCTCCTGCGCAAATCATCCAGAAGCGCCTGCGCACGGCCGCCAATAGTTTCGCGCTTGTCGAAGGTGTTCATGGTGATCTTGTTGATCGATGCGCCCAACGTGTTGTAGTCGGGGTGGCTAACCTGTACCGCGCGGCTTGCCTCGTCCTTAGCAAACACCAGCACCTTATCCGGCATGCTGTCGGATATAAGGAACGGGGAGTGCGTTGTGATTAGCATTTCCTGCCCCACCTTCCCGGTGTCGGGCAGGCACTGGCGTAGGCGGCTTATGAAGCTAGCCCGCCAGTCCGGGTTGAAGTGGGTTTCCGGTTCGTCGAACAGAAACAGGCTGTTGGTGTTGCGGAACAGCAGGCACAAGCCGAGGCTATGCAGCAATTGGTGCTCGCCATCCGATAGCTCTTTAAGGAGCATCGGCTTTTCTACATTACGCTTCGTGAAGTAGAAGTTCTTAATGCGCATGATGCGCTCATCGGAAGCCAAAGTCGGCACAGTCTCACTGACGTAGTGACTGGTCGAAACATATAAATCCGATTTCAGCTTGTCGCTGACCGAGTATAGATTAAGCGCGAACAGGACTTGGAGCGCCTGGAACAAGGATAATGCCGAATAATCGAAGTTGGCCCGAAATGCCGCCTTTGTATTCTCATTGACTCTATAATCGAGGATCAGCGTATCGGATTTATCGTCGTGGAAATAGACGGTTGCGCAGCGTTTGAGCTTCTCGACGATGGCGGTGCGTTCAGTACGTTCGTTGGCCTCAAGCCCCTGAAGCAAGTTGAGCCTGTAATCGCCCATCTCAGGATCAAGATAAACCGCATTGGTGTCTGCAAAGCGACCAACCTGTGTTTCGGTGGGCAAAACATAATCGCCAGAAGTGAAAGCGGCAATCTGTTGGCGCATGACAGGAATACTGCGGCGAAGGATGATGCGGAACTCCTTTAGCGACTCGATACCGACATCCTGGCAGTAAGGCTGCAAGGCGGCGGCGTCCTCAAAGAGCAGATTGCACAACAGGATTGCCTGACTGAATTCATTATCCAGATAGGCCAACCTAGTTTCTGGGTGGCCGGGATATGGTAGCTGCCTAATAAGGGCGTTCCAATATTCGTCGAACTGCACGAAACGCGTCTTGAAGAATGGCAGACTGAGGATTTCGTTTTCGCCCGAGGAGTAGGCTACAACGGACTGCGGCAGCAGGATGTCTGCGTGATCGCCCTTGAAGGCATCATACACATCGGTGTCGAAGTCGCTCTGGTTTTCCCACTGAAAACGCACGGATTCACCGGCATTTTTCCAGACGCCCACCTTCGCCCACTCCGGGCTGTCAGGGCCACGGTATTCGGCAGGCAGGCGAATCAGGTAATCCAACTCGAAAGCGACGGGTGAGAAATCCAAAGCCTCACTCTGCAACACCTCTGGCAAGAAGCTGCGGCGAACACGCAGCACTTCTAACTGGAAGAAGATCGCCGCCAACACTTCGAGGAGGTTGGACTTGCCGCTGCCGTTTGGGCCGGCGCACACGAAGGGCGCAAAGCCTTCATGCTGGGCGAGTTCATTCTGCAGACTCCACTCGGTGCGAAAGTGATGCTCGAACCCGTAAGGTAGGCTGCGAAATCCGTCTGGGTCCGTGATCTTGAGACGCAATAATTTCATGCCTGCACAGCCTTCAGCTCTATTACGTTGCCAAAGATCGGAGCTCCCTTTTCGTCATGGCCTGTGATATTTAGCGACTGTTGGAGACGGCCCTCGTCTATGGCTTTGAACACCCACGCCTTAATTTGCTCGTAGTCGTTGGCGTCTAGCGCGAAGTCGTTGTCGGGGTGCAGTTCCACGAGTCGGGTCTGTGCAGCTGCCATAAAGTGCTGTACCGAAAGCGGCGTGCCATCCGATTGGCCGCGATAGGCCTCCAGCCATTGCAAGATCAATGATTTGCGTGCCTCAACGTTCTCAAGCGCAGCCAGCAAGTTGTCGGTGTCAGGTAAGTTAATTGCCAAGCCTTGTTCGGCATGAGGTAAGGGGGGGGCCACGACGGTTTTTTCTTCCACAGCTTGTACGCCAGGCTTGGACACGCGCGAGAGATCCAGCTCGCCCTTAAATGCCTGCTGGCTCAACGCACCGTACAAGGTTTCCAAGTCGGCGATGCTTTGTTGATACAGCGCCCTCAAGCCATCAACCCGCATGTGCGCTTCGGCGAATTTGTTTTGCAGTGCGATTGGTGGCCGCTTGAGCTTGGTTTCCTTGATGAGCCCGAGATTGAGGCCGCTCATGATGGCACCTCTATTCTTGCTCTTGAACTGGCTCAAAATGAACGGGCTGGAGTGGATGGAGTAGGACACGAACAATGGATTAGCAAGCTCTCGATTCAGCGTAATTGCTGCCAAATGCTTCGTATTAATTGCCAAAGGAACATCATCCGGCACCACCGCTGAGCGACCAATAGTCCCCATGATCGTGACAATCACGTCCCCTGGGAATATTCGGTAGGTTTCAAGTTCCTTATATTTTTCATTGGTAATGAAGCGCCTCTCATCCCACTCAAAGCGGTTCTTTACGGCGTTGTCTATGCCGAGGACGGCCACATCACCGTCGGTTGAAAATTCGCTGTGCAGAAGGTTCGACCCAAAAGGCCCTGTTCGCATTGCACCTTTATGTTCTGCTGCAAGATCCTTTATCTCAACCAGCGGCCAATCTGCGTATCCGGTAGAGCTAGGGCCAAACATCTCCAAGAACACGCTTTTGAGCAGCTCGTCGAGTTGTTGGAGGTGTTGCCTGCGCTGGGCGATCAGCCCCTCCACTTTGCCGAGGAGATGGGCAATGCGGATTTGGTCCTCTATCGATGGGAGAGGTATCTCGATCTCTGCGAGTGACTTTGAATTGAGTGTCTTGCCCATTGCGGCCTGATTTGAGCCGCCATAAGTTGCTGATTGTAATGCGTAGTAGAGAAATTCTGAATTGAGCTCACTTTCGTTCTTGATGGTAAAGGCCGCAATCGCTTCATTCGTGAATAGATCGCAGCCCGCGAACGCCATCTTGCCGATGGTTAGCTTGAAGCTAAAAAGCAAGGTGCCTTTTTTGACTATTTTGCACCGAGCGTCTTTAACGGCAAAATCAGTAATTTGCTCTTTTGTCTCAGTAACAATTTTAGAGCTCAGATCCCTAATGGAGACCCAACGGTGCCCCTTACCCCAATAATCGGGTTCATTTCTAGATGGCGTCCTGCCAATGGAAATATCCACTAGCCTAGAGAGTTTCTCATGCCTCATCCGACCATCCCCTTCAATTCCAGCAACTCACGGACAATGCCGCTTTGTACCTTACCAAGTTCTGCCTCGTCCACATCGCCCACTTCGGCCTGAATCAGCCGATCCAAAATCGCGCCCGGCGCGTCGTAGTGCACAGCCTCGAACACATCGGTTTTATAGCGGGAGAGCGAGAGATCGTAGTTGTTCTTGTCGTCCGCAATTTCGGTACGCGGGACTATGAAGCATTTGCTTGTGCGATCGGTGTCGGCAGTCGCGTTTCTGGCGCGGTACCTGGCGATGATTTCTTGCAGGTCGCCGTTTCCTTCCTGCTTGCTGCGCTTGTCGTCTAGCGAATAGCCGTCGCTGGCCATCTCGTAGAACCAGACGTACTCGGTGGCGGGCTGCAAGACCTTTTCTTTAGGCCCCCAGACCTTAGTGAACAGCAGGATGGCAGTGCTGACCCCAGCATAGGGTTTAAACACTCCACTGGGCATTGTGATGATGGCTTTGAGATCGCAACGCTCTACCAGCATCTGGCGTAGGTTTTTGAAGGCGCCGCCGGCGCTGAACAGCACGCCCTGCGGCACGATTACGCAAGCAGTACCGCCTTTCTTGAGCAGGCGGTAGATGTTCTCAACAAACAGCAGCTCGGTCTTGGTGGTGCCCAGTTGCAGGTTTTCATTGATGTCGCCCTTGTCGATGCTGCCAGTGAAGGGCGGGTTGGCCATGACGATGTCATATTCGGATTCCTCGGTGTAGCCCTTGCTGAGAGTGTCCTGATAGTCGATGTGGGGCTCGTCGATGCCGTGCATCATCAAATTCATCAAGCCCAGGCGCACCATAGTGGAGTCGATGTCATAGCCCCACAGCGAGCTGGCTAGAATAGCTTGGGCCTTCTCGGTGAGAGCGGCAGCGACCGACGTGCGGACAAATCCGTCCTCATCGGGCGTAAGCTTATTGCCGCCCGCCTGAATAGCGAGCTGCGTGACGATGTACTGGTACGCGCCGAGCAGGAAGCCGCCGGAGCCACAAGCCGGGTCAGCAATCTTGTGGCCCAGTTGCGGTTGCACCAGATCGGCGATCAGCTTGATGATGTGGCGCGGCGTGCGGAACTGTCCATTCTTACCGGCCGTGGCAATCTCGGACAGCAGCATTTCATAGACATCGCCCTGGATATCCTGAAAGGCCTGGCCGTTCTCGCGCGAGTCACGCTCCATGACCTCGAAGATGTCGTCGATGGTCTTCACCGCCTCCACCAGCAGGGCCGGCTTGGGGATGATGAACACGGCGTTCTTCATGTGGTGCGTAAAGTTGGACTCTGCACCGTTCAGGTCTTTGAGGAACGGAAACACCTTCAACTGTACATGCTGCAGCATCTCTTCGGCTTGCATGCGCTTGAACTCGCCCCAGCGCAACGTGCGCTTGGCGATGGCGAACTTTTCCGGCTCCTGCTGGCTGCGGTATTCAGGCGGAATCCAGTTGCCTTCGAACTTGGAGGTGTAGGTCTCGCCGGTCCATTCGGCATCGGCTTGTCGTTTCTGGTCCAGCTCATCGAGCCGCTTCATGAAGAGCAGGTAGGTGATCTGCTCGATGGCGGTGAGTGGGTTGCTAATGCCGCCGCTCCAGAATTTGTTCCAGAGTTGGTCGATTTTGCTTTTAAGTTCAGGGTTGTTCTGTAGCATGGGATGCGATACTTTTTTAGGCGGCCAACCGTTCGGTCAGCTGCAGGATTTCGTTGATTTCGGCCGGACTGAACACACCCCGGATGCCTTGGGGGTGAATGACCGTAAAGGGTGCGTTGATCAGGTCTTTTTTCTCCACCTTTTCGCGCTCGATGATGAAGTTTTTCAGTAGGTTCAGAAACTCCATTTGACGGCTACTCAGCGTGGTGTGCGCACGGATGAATCGGTCGAACGCGGCACTGACTTCATCCGGAAAGCTCTTGAGCACCTCAATGCCCAAGATGTGGCGTATGAACTGGATCAGGCGAGCCTTGCGGTTCTTGTAGACCTGGCGCAGCAGGTCTTCTGTGATGTGTGGGTGTTCTTCGTGCAACAGTTCGGCGAGTTCATTGGCTTCAATCGCACTGACCGTCTCGCCGTTTTTAATCTTTTGTAGCACTACGTTGTGTTCGGTCAACTCGGCAATCAAGGCCTCGACCATTTCGCGGTACCGCGTGATGCTCACCGCCTCGTGCTGCGGGCCGAATTCCACCCATTCTTTTTTGTGTAACTCATCGGTCAGATCGAGGTGGGTTTGCTCCTGGCCGGTGCTTTGCTCGCGGAATTTCATCAGTGGCCCGAGCTTGGTGACCATATCATCGAAGGCCACTTCGTCGGCCTTGGCCCAGAAGTGGTTAGTTTGCGCGGCGCGAATCAGGGTTTCTTCCTGCTTAACGAAACTAACCGAAAGCGGGAGTCCGCTGATCTGTTCGACGATGCCTGACTTGAGTGTTTCAGCTTGCTCCTTGTCTTCGTAGAGCACTGCGAGTGAATATTCCAGCAGGTCGCGTTCAAAACGCATGGCTTTGAAGTCGGCCTCGGAAACGGTACGGAACAGCGGCTTGATTTCGGCGCGAAGGAATTCCAGCCGGTCGTGGTCGAGGCTAATCCAGAAATTTTCATCTGCAAGCCTAGCGAGCGCCGCGGCTGCTTCCTTGATTACAACCGATTCCTTTGGCAAGGCAGCAATCTGGCGGCGAAGCTTGTCGATTTCCCGCGCGGCGATGTCGTGGTGACCACTGTCGATTGTCTTCTCGATCTTGTCGAGCCTCAGACCCACCAGCCGTACTGGTAGCGGCAATTGCGGCTTGAGCTCTTTGCCTTTGGGGTTGAGCTTGAAGTATTCGAAGTTATCCCAGCAGTCGAGGATTAGGAACACGTCCTTTTCAATGCACCAGGGCTTGGGTTTGCTGACTTCCAGCAAACGCGTGCCGCGCCCGACCATCTGCCAGAACTTGGTATAGGAATAGACTGGTTTGGCAAACACGAGGTTGACGATCTCGCGCACGTCGATGCCGGTGTCGAGCATGTCCACACTAATGGCAATGCGCGGCATGTCATTGTTAGTGAACTGATCGAGTAGGCCGCCTTTGCCGTACACACGCGGGTCGTCCGACACCAACACCTTGGCAAGTTCGCCGTGATACTGCGGGTAGAGCTTGTCGAATATCTCTTCCATGCGCCGGGCATGGGACTTCGTGGCGCAGAAGAAGATTGTCTTGCCTGGAAGAACGCCGGTGGCGTCCTTGATGGCTTCTTCCATGAACTCGCGCACAATCAGGGTGTTGGTACCTTTGTTGATCACCTGCTTTTCGAGCTGGGTGCCTTCAAAGTTGATGTCTTCAACCTCCTTGCCCTGCAGGATCAGTTTTTTCTGGTCTTCTAAGGAAATGGTGCGCTTGCTAATGCCTTCCGTCTGGAACTTGGTCTGAATCTTCATGACCTGGAAGGTGCAGAGGTATGGCGGCACGTTATTGACGGCTTCCTCGTAGGTGTAGGCAAACGTGGGAATGCCGTCTTCACAATGAAAGAGCTGGAAGGTGTTATGGTCGATGATGTTGGTCGGAGTCGCCGTCAGGCCCAGCGTGATGGCTTTGAAGTAGTCGAGTACTTCGCCAAAAGTATTGTAGATCGAGCGATGGCTTTCATCGACGACAATGAAATCGAAGAAGTGTGGAGATAGGTTCTGCGTCGCATCCCGAATAATGTTGAGCATCGTAGGATAGGTGGCAACGTAAACACGACGATCCGTTGCGATCAACTTTTCACCGACATTGGGCCAGCGCGGCTCGTTGGGCATGTGCTCCTTGAAGGCCGCTAGAGCCTGCTCCCGCAGTGCAATTCGGTCGACCAGGAACAGCACTCTCTCGGCGTGGCTTGCGCGCATCAACGCATCGACCATGGCAATACAGGTGCGAGTCTTACCAGTGCCTGTGGCCATGACGAGCAGGAAGTCACGCTTCTTCTGCTCGACTCCTTCAAGCACGGAGCGAATGGCGCGGATCTGGTAGTCACGGCCGGCAATCGAAGTATTGATGAATTCCTGTGTCAGCGGCTTGCGGTTGCGGCGGATGTAGGCAAAGCGTTCTAGATCGTCGCGGGTCGGAAAACCGATCACTTTGCGCGGCGGGGCATTTTCCAAATCCCAAAAATAAAGGTCGTGGCCATTGGTATAGAAGCAGAACGGCAACTCACCGCCTAGTTGCTTATGGATGTTGTAGCAATACTGCTTGGCCTGCTCACGGCCAATGGCGGCATCACGGCTGGTTTTTTTGGCTTCGATCACCGCCAATGGCTTGCGGTCTTTACCCAGCAGGACATAATCGCTGAACTGGTGGCCCTCATAGGGGGTTCGTGCTTGCGCCAAACCTTGCGGTAGGGGCGTGAGGATGTCGAACTCCTCCACGACCTGAGTCGGATCTTTGACATTCCAACCAGCCTGAGCGAGTTGCTGGTCAATCAACTCTGACCGAGTTTGCGCCTCGGATTTCGTCATCGTTATCGCTCCCCTAGAGCGGACATGGATAAGCGCAATACAAGCACATGCGCTGTTATTGTTTAAATCTCACTTTTCTTTATGCCCACGCTGGACATCTTCATCAGCTCCCCCGGCACGCACCCATTCATCGACCTCGGCGCGTTGGAACTTCCACAGACGCCCAACTCGGTGCGCAGGTAGGCCTTTACGGTCGATCCAACGGTAGACCGAGTCTCGTGTGACGCCCAAGTGCTCGGCAATCTGCTCGACAGAAATCCACGGCTCACTCATACAAGAATTCCATTTGTTGAAGAACGAGTGACATAAAGTCGGAAAGAGTCGTAGAGGGCGAACTCTACCATCTGGAAGGCTGGTCAATCAAATTAAGATGACGAAGTATCAAGGAAAATTGTGCAACTATTGCAACGTAAGTTTCCGTTCAGGCCATTGCAGTCCGGCTCACGCTAGCCAGGCCCTCCGAGTGCCAAGCGGATGGTTCTTCGCTGCAGGGGGCGTACGGCGGCGGCGACCTTCGCCGTGCCGCCTAGCGCTTTTGGGATACCGGCCACCGGCACGTCGAAGACAAGGCAGCGGCACGGATCTGGATGGTCATACCCCTTACCCAGACAGCGGAGCCAGCCGGTGACGCCGGCGAGGTAACTAGGCAGCAACCGGCGGGCCGAGTCTGGTTCAACACCAGGGGAAGTCCCACATAATTACCGTCGTTCGCGGCGATGGCGGCGCCTATGACCAGCGCTTAGGCGATCAAGCACAAAGCGACTACTCGATGTTGATTTAACGTTCAGCTTCAGCAGGTGATACGGAAGGGGATGCAAACGGGTGCACGGTGGAGGTCGGAAGTGCCCCGAGCGCGCTAAGTTTGTCTCTCACAGAACTGTAATCCCCATAGAATTTTGCCCATTTACTGAACCCGCCGAGTTCACCGACTGCGCGCAACATTGCTACATGAGAAGCCGTCAGGAGCTGAACTGCCGCCTCAAGCTCAGCAATACGCGAGTCCCTCGCGGCTAATACAGCGGATTGCTCAGTCCCCGACATCCGCTTGGTCCGTCCATTCCACCGTCGATAACTGGCCTGCCGCTCCTGATACTTTGAAAGCAAATCCATCCGCATGGGGCTGCGTGTGATCGAAGAAGCTGCTTTGATCGACGGGTGTAGTCTCGCAACTGCTCGTGCTGTGATATCCGCGTCCTCCGCGAGCAGTTGCTCAAGAACTTGCACCATTGCGTCGTCTTCAGGGCGTTCGATATTTTCTTCTTTAGTCATCAAGTATCCCGGGTGAGGCAGGTTTGGAAAGGTCCACTCCGTTTGGAAATGCCGGCTGTCCAACTGGTGTAGCCAACAATGTCTGCACACCGTTAAGCCGCTGTTCGGCATGCTCCAACTGATTTTGCCAGCCAACACTGTTTGATGGCCGCGCTCTGATAATCTCAATCGCGCCCTTGAGTTTTCCTTCCAGGCGAATGAGGTTGTGACGATTCTCCGGGAGGTCAGTGGCAGAAAGGTGACGACAGCCAGAGAAGCATTCAAGATGTTTCGGACAGGGGTCTACGGTAAACGAATTCAGACAATGACCGTAAGGGGTAGCATGGAAGCCGTCAGCTTCTGTGCGCAGAAATTCATAGGCGGCAGTGTCGCCTTCGCTCCGCTGTATGCGACGGAATGAATCAACGATTGGTCCGTTGGCCTTTCCGGCGGTGATCATCTTGGCAACCGTAGCTGCCTTTTCACCGAGCGTGATTTCCAGATCGTCGTCCATCTCAATTTGATCGAGTTCTTCCGCTAGGCTTCGGTGGTCGTACTCATAACTTTGGGCCACGCTCCTGCGGTTGAATCGCTTTGAAATAATTGTGTCTGCCACTCCCAGGCGGAACAGCTCGGTATTTTGTAGGTGACGCAGCGAATGCGCCTCGATTGTCAACGCCCGGTCCTCGTCTGTCTGGCCGTACCGTTCGAAAATCGAAGACAGGTGTTTCGCTCCACCAAGCGATAACGCAACGAAGGTGGGGTCAGGGCGGCTCACCGAAATATAGCGCGTAACGTCGCATAACCCGTCGTTACGTTCTTCTGCGAGGGACCGTTTTGGATGCAGAAATAGGAATTCCCACGGCTGAACTGCTCCGGTCGCCAGCGGCAGCGGAGCCAAATCCGGCGTCTTCGAGGGGGTTGCCTTCCTGATGAAGTCCTCGAGCTCGCCAACGCGCAAGTACGTCTCTCGCCAGTTCATTCGGCTCCCCGCAGCAATGGTTGCACCGTTCGCTGAGCGGAAGCGAAGTTCATACTCGCCGCTATCAATTTGCTTTTGGAGCCGATTTCCGAACATATAAAGTGCTTGATCGAGCTTGCCGCCCTGGTTTTTATAGCTCTCAAACTGTAAGCTGCGAAGCTCTTCGAGTACGCCGAAGGCGAAATCCTCCCGGTACCGGTCAATGAATGGCTGGCGGTCCATGTCGAGCCAAAATGGATTTCCTGTAACCTGAGAATATAATTCGGCCAACGGAATGACATCGCTGGCGTTGTACCACGGAAGAATGCGCCCGGTTTCGCACTGCAACTTAAGAGTATTACGGAGCGGCTGCGTAAGACGGGCTACCCGATCAAGCGACTCCGTAAGGATTTCACGAAACATTTCGGGGACAGGCTGGGTGTTTTCACACAGGACCACGCTATCCGACTGTTCTTCCTGTTGCTTTTCTGCGAAGTGACGGAGCATCAAGGCCGAGGATATGCCGCCGGCTTCCCCTGCGGGACGGCCTCTTGCGTCCAGGTAGGCACGCTCACGTTTCCAGTCGAACGGAAGCAAAGCCGCCTCACCAACCCGAAGGCCGGTAATGATGATCGTGCGGATCGCCGCAAAGCGTAGCTCGTCCATGAACGTATTCGGCTTTTCCGTCATAGAGATTCGCACCAGCTCCCAAAACGCGCGCCTTTCTGGCAATCGCTCGGCCCGCTTCCGCTGCTCAAGGTTAGTTCGCAATTCTTCCTTGGACATTGTGTGTTTAGACTTCACACTGCGAACCGGTATCCGAGCAAGTCCGAGCATGGGGTAAATTTGTCCCACATCGCAGATATGGTGTTGGTCAAATACGACTTTAACCAAACCGACGACCAAATCTGCGAGCTTGCCAGAAGCTTGCACGTCCTTGGCAACGTTAATGGCATACCTTAGGTCGTCCAACTGCAACATCCATGGCTCTTTTTCGGTGCAACTAGCGACAACGCGTAACGGGCGGAGGATGCTTTGAATGACGTAACCAGTGGTGTTCCGCTTAAAAAACAACTGATCGGCCACCGCAGCCTTAATGAAATCCTGCCATGCGCTTGAGAATGCCGTTCGCATAAGCGGCGGGAGATTGTTCGCAGCTCTATGTTTATTAACGATAGCTAGAGCTTTTTGCTCTGAACCGAGGTCGCGCAAATAATGATTTGGTGGGGGAACGTCACCGACAGCCGCCGTGAGATTCCAGCCAACTCCATCCTTGGCTGAGCCTGCGTCGTCTAATGGAATGTCCCATTCGAACCCTTTTGACTTAACCAAATTCCGGCCAAGCTCAATAAAAGCAGTAAATGTTTGACTCATTTCGGACTCGTTTCCAGTTCTTCGATGACGTTTTGAATTTCTGCAATAGTCCGCTGCAATTGTAAGTAAGCGGGTGAACGTACGTCACCCCGAGAGCTCTGATCAAAAAACAGTACAACCTCGCGCATATCAGCAAGCACCTGCTGATGGATTTCCGGATTATGAAGCGGCATGAAGCGTCGGCAGCCATAGCATGACGTAACGGGGTTATAAGGGCAGGAGGGCTGACCCGAGGAACAGCCGCCGATCCCGCTAATCGGAATTCCGTGTGGAACACCGGCAATCTGTTGTTCCCCCTTAAGTTCGGACAGTTCCTCGTTCGATATAAACCGGTCATGGGCAATTTTTGCCACACGGCGATACACTTCGGAGGCCCCCAGGGCACGGTTGACACGTTCAGCGTGTGATGCCGCGGTAGCGAAATACACCAGGCCAGTGTTGACTTGGGAATGTCCCATAAACTCTGCGAGTTCTTCATGGCTCGCGCCGGCGTCAACAAGACGCTGCGCAGCTGTATGGCGGAGGTCAGTTAGCGTTCCACGCTCATCCGATTCCAGCAGTTTACGCACGAGTGCAGAGATCCTTCTTCCAACCTCATCCGTGGACTGGGCAGAAAAGAACTTGGCACTTGCATCGGCACCAGTGGCCTGAAGTTTGGATTTTAGGTAGACGAACAGCGGAGTCCATTCAACCTTCACCCGCCGCAGCAACGGTTTTCGTTTGGTGTCGCTGCGTTGTTTCGCCATGTGGAACGTTAAGTGAACGGATTTCGTCGTATTATCGTCCTCCGACCAAATTCTCACATTTCCGAGAGTGAGCATCGCTATTTGACTTCGGCGCATACCGAACTGGTACGAACATACCAGCATCGCTGCATCGACAATTTCGTCGTGGCTGAGGCTCGCTTCACCAAACGTCGTAAGTCTCGCAACTGTATCGTCTAAGTGACGAACAAGTATAGCTTCCTCATCTACAGATAAGAAAACGTCGCCAGAGCGGACGCCCGCGTATTTGTCCTTTGCAGGCAGGGGCAGGGCGTTCTTCAAATACATCTGGTATTCGTCAGACCAGCCGCAAAGACGCAGAGCGCACAGCAATTGCAGCACATATTTCGCGCAAATATAGGTGCCAGACGGCAGTTCCCGTGCACGTAAAGCTTTCCAGACTGGCCCGATTTTAGTCGGCCCAGCTTCAACCAGCGCCGCAACATCGGCAGACTTAAGATGCTGTGCGGCTGACAAGTAACCCACGGCAGATATGATCGCTAGATCTTGCGCCAGGATGTATGAAAAAATATGCTTAAATATAACGGAACATTCTTCACCCAGTCGAGCAAAGTCGACAGAGAATTTTTTTCCGAAAGCGGAAATCTCAAATACTGTTAGAGCAGCAGGATTTCTAATTGATCGGACTGCGTCCTCAAACTCGTCATAGTAACGGAGCACCGAGGGCAGGGCGGGCAACAACCCGCACAGTTCGCGTAATACTTCTCGATCTGCTGAATAGTCGGCAAATAATTCCTGTTGTTGCTGCGTTGCTCGGTCGCTCATTTATTGTTCCTTAGGTAATGCGCGCAACAGTGCTACGCGGTCATCAAATGCGCTATTCCATACCGTCGCAAGCCTGTCTTCAAATACAGCGCGGGCATAATGTGAAGGCATAGCCGAGGTTTTGGACCATCCAAAGAATGTGCGCAGTTTTTGAAGCGCTTCATCCATCGGATCACTCTTTGCCAGAAGTTGATGAAGCCGCATGACCGCACAAGTATGCCGTAGGTCGTGAGGAGTCACAGAGTCCTTACCAGTCCGGTTCTTAAGTTCCGTCAGCACGGGCTTGGGCAACTTGCTTGAGATTTGTGCGAACGCCTTCGTGATTGCTTCAGTTGATAACGGCAAGTTTGACTGGGAGTTCAGCAAAAATGAGTGCTTCGGGCGCCCTCGAAAATTTTGCACGTACATATCTATAACCCCAGCAATACCCTCACTGATCGGGATCTGACGGTACGATGCCGCTGTCTTGATGCCCGGTCTGGAATAACGAGGGTCTTTTGCAGCGTCCTCATAGGGATTCTCTTGTACGTTCAGCCAAAGGCGGTTTCTGTTGGCCTTGCGGTCAAATCCACTTTTAACAGTATCCGCCGGCAGTAGAAGAACCTCGCCGCGGCGCAGCCCTTGATGAAGCATCAAGAGAAACGCAATATATATCCGCCATCGCGTCCGCTCCCTGGGGAACGGGTTGAGTTCGGATTCGGGATCAACCATCTGATATAGGGCTTCAACCGTACTGGCGGGAAGTGACCGTATAGCTTCCACGGATCTACGACGGTGTACGTGGAACTGCCGATAAAGCGTCGAAAGGCGATGCAGTCGGACTTCGATGCTTTGTCGCTGCGGGTTCGCATCGCTCTTCGAAATCCATCCCAAGACCGAGGAAACGAACGTAAGTCCGGCATCCCATCGTTTTTGATCGGCCTCGGTGTTCGTGGGCTGATTTCGGAGCGCAATGAACCAGGACTCGAGGATCGACGCGAGCAAGTCGTCATTGGAAGACCCCAACGCATCATCCAGTGCAGCCGGGCCGAAGGACTGATCTGCATGTCGATACAGGTCTTCAATGAAGCGAAGCTTCTTGATATGCGTAGATTCGGCAAGCTGCCCGGTCATGAAAGTCGACCAGATAGTTGCCCAGTAACGCGGTAGACCTTTCTCGTCGACTAGAAGCGGACCATGGAGGTTCGGAGGTGTGTGCTGACTGTGAAGCTGGAAGAACATCTAACGTTGTTGAAATATCTACGCAACACCACACTATACCATTTGCATAGGTGATGTTGCAAATCTTCATCGTTAGGAGCACTCGGGTCGCAACACTCTACAAAGTACCAGTCCTTCGCATAATCTATATTATGTCAAATACGATCCGGACCGTATGCGAACGACTGCACCGCCATCCTCCCGACACACGGCAACAACAGTACGCCGACATCATATTGGGGTTCGTAGCGACATCATCGTGGGGTTCGCTCGAAAGACGCAGAGAAGTTCCAAAATCATGTCGCTGCCGTCTCACGATCTCGCGAAGCTGGCCCGCCTATCTTAACGCGCGCTTACTGAGGTCCCCAGCCGTTCGTTTGCATAAAGTTGTTCCCGGATTTTGCACTAAACTGTTCCTTGGCTCGGGCGTACGCCCAAAGCGCGCGATCCACTGCAGCGCCTTCCCATGCAGACTAAGACCCTTCGGCCGGGGCTGTCTGAACCGGCGTCTGCCAAGTGCTTAGCCGCAGGCTGCCCGTTGACCTCGCCAGCGTAAAAATATTGGCCCACACTGCTGTGATTGGCACGCCAGCTTGTGACGCAACCTGCTCAGCTGCCATGACCAAAATCTGCGCTGGCACCTCGTCCAGCAAATGCCAGATGTGCGCCTTGAAAGTCGACGGAGCCAAACCGGAGCCCAAGATCGTGATGAGTTCAGCTTCAGAAAGCTCCTGTCGATAGCTGACGCTGCTACTTTGAGCCGCCATGCGGATCCAGTTCCGCGGCCGCAATGGCTGCAAACTCGATGGTTCTAGTCCGATCGCCCAACACACTGCTGCACTGCCGTTATAACCAGACTCTCTCCCAATGGCCTGCGCGACCGTCCAGCAGAGACCCAGTTCGGCACACCGCTCAATGACCTGATCCTTATCGATTTTCATGTGGCCTTTCCACCTGCGGCTACGTCCTGAGTTGGTTTGCCAGGTGCTACGACATCATTTCGGCAGCTGATCCGGAAAGCCAAGCGCCTCCCTGGTGATCTCGCCATTTTCTTTCGATATCACGCTCCGGCGATCGCTATCGAACCACCAGCCGACAAACTCAGGGATACCCAGCTCAGGCGGCGGCAGCGTTGCCGGACCCATGCTCTTCGTGAACCAGGTCGAGCTGCCGTGCGCAAGCTGGACAAGCGCGATGCCGTGCGATGCCGCATACTCCAGCGCGCCCGACTGAAAGCCCGCAATCGAGAACAGCATCGCCTTCTGAGCGCCGATGGAGCGCCGATGGAGCGCAGTTTCGCATGCAGCGCCTGAACATCCTGGCGTTCGACCTTGCGCCGCTTGTGCTTGCACTCGACTAAGACCAGGAAATCAGCGCCGAGAGCGCTAAAGCGCGCCGTTACGTCGAACTCATACGATCCATCCGGCGCCTCAATCGACTCCAAGTGTTTCGAGCTGAACTGATGAAGGCCGAGCGCGCTGCCGTCCAGAAAATCCTTCACGGCCAGCTCATACTGGCGCGGCGTGAGTGTGATGTTGTTGTCGTCGAGGAATCGCATGGAACGCCCAATGTCCAAATTGTTGTTTACGTGACAAGGGCGGCCGGAGCCGCCCTTCTCTTCTACCTAGCGCCGCTTACAGGCAGCAAGCCAACATCTTGAGGCAGCATTCGATACTGCCACAGCAGCCGTTCGCCGCAGCGAGGGCTCCAGCGGAAGCTGCCAACAAGCCGGCTGCAACGGAGATTTTGATGAGTTTCGATTTCATGATTGATTTCCTTTAGGTTTGAGAACGTCGCGAAGCAAAACGCCAAGCCACGCTTCAATCCGGCGGAACCCAGATCGCTCGGTACGGCGACGGTAAAATACACTCACTGACAAAAACCTCACTGACGCTGACGCCCGCCACGGCCCAGCTCATGGGTACCGGGGGCGGAGCAATCGCCAGCGCGACAGGCGCACAGCCCATGGCGATACATTGGAGGGAGCAATGCTGCTCTGGACAACAGGCATGCGGCGCGCGCTGTCCCGCGACGGCGCTCGCGCACAGGCAGACTGTCAGGATCAGCAGAAGGATCGCTTTCATGGAATCATTCTAGCGACTTTTCGCGGCCCCCAAAGATTCTTCGCCGATAGGCAAGCGGGAGTTCGCGCTTGTGATACCGGCAGGACCGACAACAAGTGCCGCCCTGCCCTGTGCGCGCCCAGTGACTCAAATGATGAGCAACTGTATTAGATATGCGCCTCGCCAGCGTGTTTGGCGCATTCAGCGGCGCACTTCTCACAGGCCTGCTGACAGCGGGCACAGTGCGCGTGGTGCTCGGCATGCTTAGCACATTCTGCCGCGCATGCGCGACAGATATGGGCGCACAAGCGGCAGAAATCGCCATGGTGCACCGACCCGCGCGCCAGCGCATTCATTGTGGCGGAACAGATATCGGCGCAGTCCAGATTGATGAGCGCACAGTCGCCGTCGCCTTCACGAATATCGGCCGCGGCGCATTCCTGACATGCGTGGATCGCCTCTTCACAGGCCTCGATGCAGGCCTGCAGGTTGCTTTGTTCAATTGTTGTCATGTCTTTTCTCCTTTGGTAGCGTTATATGCCAACGGGCTCGATGCTCGTTGGAGATGGTAGCGCGCCCGGGCCAGGTCCGGCGCCGGTTACTGCACAAGCCACCACCGGCATCGCGCACAGGCCGGTGGGTATTCCGCTTCAATGATCGTGGTCATGTCCACCAAACGAGTGCTCTTCCTGCGCCTGCTCACACGGCACATCCTCGATCTGGATGGTGCTGTGATGGATGTCGAATCGCTTGGCGACTGTCGACCTGACCGCATGCAACAAGGCTGGCCAGGCCGACGGTGGCTGACCGCTAACGACGTGCACTGTCAGGCTCGACTTGCCGCTCGTGATGGCCCATACGTGGAGATCGTGCGCCGACGCGACACCTGGAACCGCGAGAATTGCCGATTCGACCTCGGCCAGCCCGATCCCTTCGGGCACACCTTCGAGCAGGACATTCATGCTGGCCTTGAGCAACGTCCAGGTCCGCGGCAGAACCCAGAGGCCAATTCCCACGGCGATGACCGAGTCAACCCAGGTCCACCCCGTGTATCGGATCACGAGGGCGCCGATGATGACGCCGATCGAACCGAGCATGTCGCTCCACACTTCAAGATAGGCGCCCTTTACGTTGAGGCTCTGTTCCTGCCCGCCCGCAAGCAGCCGCATGCTGATCAGATTGACGACCAGGCCGAACACCGCGATGCCGAGCATCATGCCTGAGGCAATTTCAGGCGGATGCTGCAGGCGCTGATAGGCCTCGTACAAGATATAGAGCGCCACCAGGAACAGCAGGATCGCGTTGAACGCGGCCGCCAGGATCTCGAAGCGGTAGTAACCAAACGTGCGCTGCTTGTCGGCGGGCCGCTTGCCGATGCGGATGGCGGCCAGCGAAATGGCCAATGCCGCGGTGTCGGTAAACATGTGCGCCGCATCCGATATCAGGGCGAGACTGTTCGTCAGGATCCCGCCGACTATTTCCGCAACCAGAAATGCGGTCGTCAATCCCAACGCGATCCACAGTGGCCGCTCGTTCTGCCCTACATTGACTGCATGCGAATGTCCAGAACCCATCATTTCTCCTTTAATGTTGAAGACGACTTACTTGTGTCGTTTGCGCGACTTTCGATGAGGGCCCGGCGCCCTCTTCTTCAAGACGCCACGCCGATTGCGCTTGGCGCGCCAATCGAGCCAGGCGACAAACGCGAGCACACCTACCAAGCTGCCAACGGCAGAGATAAACGCGCCAATCAATACCGAGTCGTGGGATCCGTCACTCACGTGGTCCTCCTTTGAAGTCGGCAGTGCGGACAGCCTCTGTCGGGTACATCATCACTGACCTCCGTTGCGGCTCGCCGATATCGCCCAACGAACAGGCAGCAGAACCAGCAATAGCAAACCGCCGTAGGCATCCAGCGGCACCGAGACGCGCGGTCCAGCGATCGCCGCGGCTACCGGCAGGAGCGCCACGATCAGGCCGACCAAACCGCTCGCCCTGCAACCAGGCCGTAGCGGAGAGCGTGCCGACAATTCGGCGACCAGCATGAGCGCCGCAATGAACATCGACAGCCCGAACACCAACTCGCTGTCCGGCCGGTCGACATGAAACACCCCGTGCGTCGCACTGGCGAGGACACGCACAAACAAGAAGCCGCCAGCAAGAACAAGAACGCCCTGTACTGCGTGGCCTGCCAGGGCACAGTACCGTCGCGCGCCTTCGGCCGGCGCCATTGCCAAGGTGAGCGGCCCGATCTGATGGGCCGCCCCGGCCAGCAGCGTGTCGCTGTCGGCGCTGAACCCGCCAGCCATACCGACAAGCAGCACCGTGGCCCGGGCGGCATGGCACAAGTGCGCCCGGCCGCCCTGCCCCGTGCCGCTACCGTCCTTCTCACGCGGGCACACGAACTGGCTCCTGCACGGCAGGTTCGTCACCGTCGTTGCGGTGCATCAAGCGATACAGCAGCGGCAACACCAGCAGTGTCAAGGCGGTCGATGACAAGATGCCACCGATGACGACAGTGGCCAGCGGCCGCTGCACCTCTGCGCCCGTGCCCGTTGCCAACGCCATCGGAACGAAGCCCAGCGAGGCGACCAGGGCCGTCATCAGGACGGGACGCAACCGCGTCAGTGCTCCTTCCCGGATGGCCCGTTCCAGCGGCATTCCTTCTTCGCGCAACGAGCGGATGAAGGAAATCATTACCAGGCCGTTGAGGACAGCGACCCCGGACAGCGCGATGAACCCGACTGCAGCCGATATCGACATCGGGATATCGCGCAGGGCCAGGGCAATCACGCCGCCGGTCAACGCAAAGGGAATGCCGGTGAACACGAGCAAGCCGTCCTTGACGTTGTTAAACATGACGAACAGCAGCGTAAACACGAGGAAAAGCGCGAGCGGGACGACAACCTGCAGCCTCTGCGTCGCGGACTGAAGCTGCTCGAACGTACCGCCCCAGCTCATCCAGTAGCCTGCCGGGATGACCACACTCTTCTGGATTGTCTGTTCGGCCTCCGGCACGAAGCTGCCGATATCGCGGCCACGGACATTGGCGCTGATAACGATGCGCCGCTTGCCGTTTTCCCTGCTGATCTGATTGGGCCCGGGCGCGAACGTCAGGGTTGCCACTTCGCCGAGCGGGATAAAGGACTGGGCGGCCGAAGGCGACGCGACAGGCAACGAGATCGGCAGGCGCCGCAGCGTGTCGAGATCCGTGCGCCGCTGTTCCGGCAGGCGTACCACGATGTCGAATCGCCGGTCACCCTCGAACATCGTGCCAGCCTCCTTGCCGCCGGTTGCGATGGCCAGCGTCTCCTGCACATCGGCGATGTTGAGGCCGTACCGCGCGGTCTTCTCGCGATCGATCTGCACCGTCAACATCGGCAGGCCGCCCGTTTGTTCGACTTTTACCTCGACGGCGCCGGGCACGCGTTGCAGTACCTCGGCAATGCGTTGCCCCGTCGCGGCAAGCACATCCATGTCGTCACCGTACAACTTGACGGCGACATCGCTGCGCACACCGGAGATCAGTTCATTGAATCGCAGCTGGATCGGTTGCGAGAATTCGTACGCATTGCCTGCATACCGCCCCGCTTCCTTCTGGATCGCCTCGACCAGTTCCGCACGCGTCTTTCTCGGCGCAGGCCAGGCGCTCTCGGGCTTGAACATCACGTAACCGTCCGAGATATTTTGCGGCATCGGATCGGAAGCGATTTCCGCTGTACCGGTGCGGGCGAAGACGCGATCGATTTCCGGGAACTTCGCCTTCAGGCCGCTTTCGATGCGCTTTTGCATGTCGAGCGATTGCGTCAGGCTCGTCGCCGGTATGCGCAGTGACTGCAGCGCGATATCGCCTTCGTTAAGGCTGGGCACGAATTCGCTCCCCAGCTTTGACGCCAGCAAGCCGCACAGGCATATCAGCACCACGGCGCTGGTAATGACAAGCGCGGTATTGCGGAGCACCTTTTCAAGCATCGGCTCGTACGCGCGGCGTGCCCAGCCCATCAAGCGATTTTCTTTTTCCGCCACCCGCTTGCCGATGAACAGTGCCACCGCCGCGGGAATGAACGTCACAGACAGGATCATCGCCCCAAGCAGGGCGGCAACGACGGCAAACGCCATCGGATGGAACATCTTCCCCTCGACGCCGGACAGCGCGAAGATCGGCAGGTACACGACCATGATGATCAACTGGCCGAACAGCAGCGGCCGCCGGGACTCGCGCGCCGCCGCAAACACCTCGTGGAAGCGCTCCTGCAGTGTCAGGTTGCGACGGTGATGCTCTTGGGCGTGGGCCAGCCGGCGCACGCAGTTCTCGACAATGACGACAGCGCCGTCGATGATGATGCCGAAGTCGAGCGCGCCCAGGCTCATCAGGTTGGCACTGACCCGATAGGTGACCATTCCCGTGAAGGTAAACAGCATCGCCAGCGGAATCACCATGGCGGTGATGAGCGCCGCGCGGAAATTGCCGAGGAAGAGGAACAGGATGGCGATGACGAGCACCGCGCCTTCCAGCAGGTTCTTCTTGACCGTGGCGATGGCCTTGTCGACAAGCACCGTCCGGTCATACACCGGCACGGCGTGAATCCCTTTGGGCAGCGTTCGGTTGACGGCCACCATCTTCTCGGCCACGGCCTGGGCGACGGTGCGGCTGTTTTCACCGATCAGCATGAATACGGTACCGAGCACCACTTCGCGGCCGTTCTCGGTCGCCGCGCCGGTACGCAGCTCGGCGCCCAGATCGACGCTGGCCACGTCGCGGACACGGATGGGAACCCCCGTCACGTTCGTCAGGATCGTGTTGCGGATATCGTCCAGTGTCCTGACCTGGCCGGGAGCGCGGATCAGGAACTGCTCCCCGCGCTGCTCGATGTAGCCGGCGCCGACATTGCCGTTGTTGCGCTCGACGGCTGCGACGACCTGTTGCAGCGTCAGGCCATACGAACTGAGCTTGCCCGGGTCGGGCGTGATGTGATACTCCTTGGCGAACCCGCCGATCGAGTTGATTTCGGTGACGCCACGGACCTGGCGCAGCTGGGGTTTGATGATCCAGTCCTGCACCTCGCGCAAATCGGTGGGGGTGTACTGCGTGCCGTCGGGCTTCTTCGCGCCAGGTTCGCTTTCAACGGTCCACAGGTAGATCTCTCCCAGCCCCGTGGAAATGGGGCCCATCATCGGTGTGACGCCGGACGGCAGGTTTTCGCGCGCTTCCTGGATGCGCTGGTTGACGAGCTGGCGCGCGAAGTAGATGTCGGTACCGTCCTCGAAAATCACGGTGACCTGCGACAGGCCGTACCGCGACAGCGAGCGCGTCTGCTCCAGATGCGGCAGGCCGGCCATCACGGTCTCGATCGGGAAGGTCACCCGCTGCTCAACTTCGAGTGGCGAGTAGCCCGGTGCCGAGGTGTTGATCTGGACCTGGACGTTGGTAATGTCCGGGACGGCATCGATGGGCAGCTTCTGATAGCTGTACACGCCGATGGCCGCCATCGCGAACACGGCCAGCATGACCAGCCAGCGGTGCTCGATGGCGAAACGAATAATGCGCTCAAACATGCGTGGCTCCCCCGTTAGTCTTCATGCTCGGCGCTGCCCTTGCCCTGCTCGGCTTTGAGCACGAAGCTGCCAGTCGTCGCATAGCTGGCACCCGCAGTCAGGCCCGCGGTGATCTCGGCGAGCTTGCCGTCGGTGATGCCGACGGTGACGGGTTGTGGCTTGAACCCCTGCGGCACCCGTAGATAGACCATCGATTTCCCTTCGGTCGTCTGCAGTGCTTCCGCCGCCACCGCCACCGGCACTTGGCGGGTGCCGCGTGCCATGGCGACGTCAACGAACAGGCCCGGCCGCCAGGCCATCTGCGGATTGGACAGCACGACACGCGCCTTAGCCGTGCGGGTCTCCTCGCCCAGCAAAGCGCCCACATAGCTGACCTTGCCTTCCGCCGCCGTCGAGGCTGCGGTTGCCCGGACGGTAACGGGCATGCCGACCCGGACCGCTTCCAGGTCCTGGGCGGAGATCACCACCTCGACCCATACCGTCGACAGGTCCGACAGCAGGAACACGTTGGCGTCTTCCTTCAGCGACTCGCCCTGCGCGATGTGCTTCTCGACCACCATGGCATCGAAGGGCGCGCGCAGCACGTAGCGATTGAGTGGACCGTCGGCACTGGCCGCGCCAAGGGCAGCCAGCTTGGAGCTTGCTGCCTGAGCGGCGATCTGCGCCTCGCGGAAAGCCTGCTGGGCTTGCAGATAATCCTGCTCCGCCGAGATCTTGTCCTCCCACAGCTTCTTTTCCCGCTCGTAGGTGAGCCGCGCCAGGTCCAGGCGCTTGTTGGCGGCCTGTGCGTTGCTGCGCAGTTCGGCAAGTTCCGGGCTGGAGATCACGGCCAGTACCTGGCCCTTGCGAACGAGTTGCCCAAGGTCGGCCGACACCGACTCGGCAACACCGGCGACCCGCGGGACGACGTGCGCTGTTCTGTCCTCATTGAAGCGCACCTCGCCGGGGAACTTCAGCATATTGCCAATGACGGCACCGGCGGCCTTGGCGGTCGCGATGCCGGCGGTCCGGATCTGGTCATCGGTCAACTCGACAATGCCTTCAGCATGTCCTTCCCCTTTCGCGCCCTCCTTGCCGTGCTCGGCGCTTGCCGCCTCGCCGTGGCCGCCCTCGGCAGCTTCGCCGTGATCGTCCGTCTTCCAGAACAAGATCGCCGCGGCTAGCAGCACGCCGACCATGACGACCGAAAGCACCGCGGTCGCGGTCTTTTTATCGAATGTGAACTTCATCTTTTATCCTGTCTTGATTTACTGTTGCGGGCGCTGCGGGACATAGCGCTCGATATCGGCACCGGCGCGGTAACGCTCGGCAAGCGCCCGCAGATATTGCGCACGCGTCTGGAACAGCGTGCGCTGGGCGTCGATCACGTCGAGAAAACTGAACTTGCCCAGTTCGAACCCTGTGACCGAGGCCTCGTACGCCCGCTGCGCTGCCGGCAGGATGTCGCGCTTCAGGCTGGACACCTCTTCCTGAGCCAGGCGGGCGCGCTGGTACGCCTCCGACAGCGCCTGGGTAAGGCGCAGACGCTCCCCGTCGAGATCGATACGTGCCTTCTCGAGCTGACGCAATGCAGCCAGCTCGCTTCCCTGGTTCCGGTTGAACAGCGGCAAGGGGACGGACAACCCGATCACCGCCTGGTTGCGGCCGATCTCGTCGTCACGCTTGTTGCCCAACGTGACACTGACATCGGGAATGCGCTGCGCGCGCTCGAACCGGACCCGGCTTTGCTCCCTTTCGACCTGCTCATGCGCCCTGCGCAACTGTGGTGAGTCGTCGAGCCGCCGGTGCAGTGTTTCCAGCAGCGGCAGGGGGATGTCGTCCGCGGGGGCCTTTTCCAGCGGCCGCTGCAGCGCACCCGTACCAGCCCATAGCGCAAGCAGGCGTTGCCGGGCAAGGCCGAGTGCGGAAACCGCTTGCGCCACCTCGAGTCTTGCACCCGCTTCGGCAACCTCGGAGCGCGATTGTTCGACGGGGGAAATGCGGCCGGCGGCAACCCTGCGTGTGGCCGCCTGCGTGACCTTCTGGGCAAGCTGCAGCGATGCCTCGGCCAGGTCGAGGCGTTCCTGTGCGGTCAACGCGTCAAAGTAGGTCGTCACGACATCTGCGCGCAGGTCGGCCAACGCAATGGCCACGTCTTGCGTTGCTATACGTCGCTCACCTTCAGCCAGAGCGACGCGCGCCGCGCGCTTGCCGCCCAATTCGAGGCGCTGGCTGACCTGCACGGTCTGGGTGCGCGTTCCCTTGTCCATCCCCTCGCGCAACAGCGCCAGTTCAGGATTCGGCAGCAGGCCTGCCTGCAACCGGTTGGCGTCGGCGATGTCGATGTCCTGGCGTGCGGAGCGCAAGCCGGGGTTGGCCGCAAGGGCCAGTTCGATGGCCTCGGCCAACGACAGCGGCCGGGCGTCCTGCGTGGGGGCTGGCGCCACTTGCGCCTGGCCGGACGTGTGTTGCTGTCCGAGATCGGCAGCGGCATGGGCGCACAGCGGCATCAGCAATGCCGTTGCGCCCACTAAAATAAAGCTGGTATGCATGGATAACTCCGAAAGTGAACACGAAGGCTATCCAGCGGCAATGACACCAACGCCGAGTGGCAATGCACTCGGGGAAGTCAAGACAAACGTTTGTATCGATGGGCCGCTGGATTTACGCGACGACGGCCCACTGAGGGCGCTCGGGGGGAGCGGAGAAAACGGAGGTGAACTGCGGAATGACGCTGTCCGGCATTGCATTCGCGGCAACCGGATGGTGCGTTGCCTGGAACACGTCGATCGCCAGAACGGCATGGGAACAGGACGAGCAGTGTGCATGCGCCGCGAATTTCTTGGCCACACCAGGCTTGTCTTTCAGCCCGGCGGGCAAGTCGTCGCCATCGTCCACGTGCTGATGATGACCAAAGTGCTGCGCCGCGACGCCGGTTTCGTGCATGCAATAGGCACTGATCGCCGTCCAGCTGAGCTGAAGTGCGATGATTGTAAGCATGACATAGACGAAACGGCGAACCATGGCGGGAATATACCACGAGCTGCCCGCGCGCGAGCCTTGTCGTGCACGCTCGGCAGGACGAGAACGAGTGATGCCTGCCGGGGTCATGCCTGGCCCACCTGTCCTTTGCCCGTTGAACGCAGCAGTCGTAATCCGTTGAACACCACCAGGAGGCTGGCACCGACGTCGGCGAAGACGGCCATCCACAGCGTTGCCAGGCCCAACAGCGCAAGCACGAAGAACACGAGCTTAATGCCCAAAGCCAGCACGATATTCTGTATCAAAACCCGGCGGGTAAATCGGCTCAGTTCGATAAAACCGGCAAGCTTGCCCAAGTCGTCGTCCATCAAAGCCACGTCCGCTGTCTCGATCGCGGTATCGCTGCCAGCCGCTCCCATGGCAAAGCCCACCGTAGCCCGCGCCAGCGCTGGCGCATCGTTGATGCCGTCGCCGATCATGCCCACCGGGCCGTAGGTGGTCTCGAGTTCCTCGATCGCCGCCAGCTTATGATCCGGCAGCATGTCCGCGCGAATCTGCTCGATGCCGGTTTCCTTGCCGATCTGCTGCGCAGTCGCGACATTGTCACCGGTAAGCATCACCGCGACGACGCCCAGTTCTCTGAGCTTGGTTACCGCCTGTCCGGCGTTGGGACGCAGCACGTCGGCAATACCGATCACGCCCAATACCTGTGACTCGGTCGCGAGGAAAATCGCAGTACGTGCGTGTTCTTGTTGTGCTGACAAGGCTGCGTGCACGTCGTTCGTCCCGACATTGATGTCCGACAGCAGGCGTGCGTTACCCAGATAGTACGAGACTCCGCCGATCGTTCCGCGGACACCGCGTCCGGACAATGCCTCGAACCGGTCGACGCGCTGCGGCGTTTCTCCCTGCGGCAGCGCCGCCACGATGGCACGGGCGAGCGGATGATCGGAGTTGGCGTCCAGGCTGGCTGCGATCGCCAGGACCTGCTCCCGGGTCGCGCCAGGCATGGCTATCACCTCGACAACGGCCGGGCGCCCCTGCGTGAGCGTTCCCGTCTTATCCAGTGCGATAGCCTTGAGCCGATGCCCTGCCTCGAGGAACTGCCCGCCTTTGATCAGGATGCCGTGCCGAGCCGCTGCCGTCAAACCACTGACAACGGTGACAGGTGTCGAGATGACCAAGGCGCACGGACAAGCGATCACCAGCATCACCAACGATTTGTACAGCCAGACCTGAAATGGTTGCTGCCACAGCAGCGGAGGCAGTAGCGCGACCAAAATGGCGGCGACGACAACCGCCGGCGTGTAATACCGCGCAAAGCTGTCGACAAAGCGTTGGGTTGGGGCCTGATTGCGCTGCGTCTCCTCAATGACGCGGACAATCTTGGCCAACGTGCTGTCTCCTCGCTGCGCGGTAACGCGGATCTGCAGCGCGCCTTGCTCGTTGATCGTGCCGGCGTACACGCTGTCGCCTGGCTGCTTGGCCACCGGCATGCTTTCGCCGGTGATCGGTGCCTGGTTGACGGAAGACTGGCCATCCATCACCTCGCCATCGACGGCGATGCGCTCGCCAGGCTTGACCTGGACGACCGCGCCCACTGCGATCTGGTCCGCCGCCGTCACATGCCACTGTCCGTCCGCGCCCTGCACGTTGGCCTCCTCAGGTGCCAAGGCCAGTAGCCCGCGGACGCTATTGCGGGCGCGATCGAGCGAAAGCCCCTCGATTAGTTCGGCAATGGCAAACAGGAAAATCACCATCGCCGCTTCCGGCCACTGGCCGATGACAATCGCACCCAGGACCGCAAGGCACATCAGGAAATTGATGTTGAGCGTGAGCGTTCGGAGCGCCACCCAGCCCTTGCGCAGTGTCGGAAGGCCCGCCAGGAGGATCGACAGCACGGCCAGGGCGATCACCTGTGACGAATTCTCGGGCGTTCCCATCCAGACGATGGCTTCGGCAGCAGCAGCGCTCACGCCTGCCAGGACCAGGGCAAGTTTCTGCCGTCCTGTGAGCCGCACCGGTTCCTCGGCAGGCGTGGCCGGGTCCTGCTCATCCAACAGTGCTGCCTTCATCCCAATCTCGCGCAGCGCCGTTGTGATCGGGTCGACGCTTGGCAGATTATGGACCACATCCAGCGTGCGACCCATCAGGTTGAAGCGCAGATCGAGCACCTCATCGATGCCGGCGAGGCGCTTGCGAATCAGTGCCTCTTCGGATGGACAGTCCATGTTCGGGATGCGATAGGTGACGCGCTCGCCGCCGCTGGAAAGTTCGCGCAGCGGCACTGAGGTGCCTGCCGTACAGGCACACGCGGATGCAGCACAGCTGTCAGGTTTCATGTCGGACATCTTCGATTACTCGCTTGATCAATGGTTGAGCGCCGGGGGCTAAGGCGTGGCGTGTCCAGAACAATTTCGGTATGCTATTAAAAACCCTGGAGCTACTACAGGGTCAAGCGTGCGAACCCTTCTAACAGAAAAAATATGAAAATTGGCGAACTGGCAACGGCGTCTGGTTGCGATATCGAAACCGTGCGGTACTACGAGAAGGCTGGACTGTTGGACGCGCCGGCGCGGGCTGTGAACGGCTATCGAACCTATACCGCAACCCATCTGGCCGAGCTGCGTTTCATCCGGCAATGCCGATCACTCCAGATGGGCCTTGCGGACATTCGCACCTTGATCGCGCTTCGCACTGAGCGTCAAGCCAACTGTGGGTCCGTGAACAATCTGGTGGATCATCATATCGATCGCATCGATCAGCAGCTGCGATCGTTGGCAATGCTGCGTGTCGAGCTCGTGCAGCTGCGCGAGCAGTGTGACGGGCCCCATCGGATGGAAGACTGCGCCATTCTGCGCGAGCTATCGAATACCGGGCCAGGACTGTAGGCATTCTTCCCGCTATATGGCCGTCTTGATTGACCTCTTGCGTGCGTGCGGTATCGACACGCTTGTTATCGAAGCCTAGCCTGCCCCTTTGTCGCTATCACCCAAGCGCGCATGCGGCCCACTAATGCGGAGTATGGCCTGCTGGAGTTCACTGATACGCTCTTCGAACTTCCTCGTGTGGCCGGCGCTGTTCAGCTGAGCTTCCAGCCCCGCTTTTTGTTCACGCAGCTCGCTACACGTCTCCAAGGCCACTGCCAATGCCGCCTCGGCCTCGCGGACGCGGCCGCGTGCCTCGGCGCTCTGACTCTTGAGCGTGGCAGCATGGGTTTCGACCGCCTGGAGTTGCTCCACGCGATGTTGTAAGCGCCGGCTGACTTCTTTTTCCAGATAGACGGCCTGTTTGTTTGCTGCCAGTTCGGCAGCAAGTGCCGCGGCCTCCCGATTCACCTGGGTCAGTTGCTCCTGCTTCAGCGCTGCAGCCTGTTGGGCTTGCCGCAACTCAGTCTGGACGGCATGTACTTGGTGTTCGTGTCGTCTGGCTTCCTGGTCGCGCTGCTCCTTCGCCGCGGCACGGAAATGCTCCAGTGCTTCCCGCGCGTGTTTGTGCTTCTCTTCCAGCGATGCCTGGTGCCTTTCCGCCACCGCCAGACGTTCTGACAGATCCTGGCCGCGCTGCTCCGCCGCATGCCGGGCAAGCTGCTCCTGCTGCAGCTGCTGCTGCATGGCGGAGATCTGCTGCAGCGCCGATTCCAGCTGCTGCGACAACGACTCGAGTTCACGGCGGAGGCCGGCCAGCTGGGTGTTCAGGCTGACGGTTGTTTGCTGGTGTTCATCACGTTCTGTCGCCAATTGCGTGCGTACCACGTCAACCGCTACGACGGCTTCTGCTTGAAGCTGCTCGGCGAGCTGACTGACAAGTTTTTGGAGTGCCTCGCTCACTGATGCGCCGTCGTTACGCTCCTCTGCTTCGAGCTCGCGCAGGTATTTGTGAATGGTCGTTTTCGATCCCGTATTGCCCAATTCTGCCCGGACTGCGTCGATTGACGGGTTCCGCCCGCTGGCGACTAGCACGTCCCGCGCCCGCTTCACATCCCATAAATACACGCCAGCCCTGGCCATTTGTTACCTCTCATCGACAATTTCGTACCGCCGTACATACTACCATAGTACATACTGACAGCTGGCTGCAACGGTGGCGAATTTCCTCAATTTGTTAGTTAGGATAATAAGCAATTATCCGGTGTTAGTAGGCCAAATCGCTGTAATATGCTGATTCCCCGTATGCAGGGGCATCTGGCAGCGACAGGAGCTAAATAATGGCCATCGGTGAGTCCCGCAAACACCACTGGGTACCGCAGTGCTATCTGAAGGGGTTCGCGAAGCCTCGAAGTAAGGACTCTCAGCTTTACGTCGTAGACGCGGCAGCCATGCGCGATTTCTCGACCAAGCCGTGCAACGTCGCCGCGGCTCGCGACTTCAATCGCGTTGACCTGGACGGGGTGTCCCCCGACGCTGTCGAATCTAGCTTTTCTTCATTCGAGACGGACGTCGACCAGGCGCTGGGACGCAGCATTGCGGCCGGTGGTGTAGTCAATGCCGAAGATCACAATCTGATCCTTAATCTCGTTGCCCTACTAGCCGTGCGCAATCCCGGGATGCGCGAACGTATGCGCAGAACGGAGGAAGAAGTGTGGAAGCGCGTCCTCGACCTGACGTTGTCGTCCAAGGAACGATACGAAGCGCGCTTTCGCAAGGCAGCTGCCGAAGGCGCGTTCAGCGCTGATGAGATATTGCCATACGAGACCATGCGTGAGTTCTTCGACCGTGACGAATACGACCTGCAGGTATCGACCACTCGCCATGTACAGCAGGAGCTAAAGCTCGTCGATACCGTGTTGCCGCTGCTGGGCAGGCGAAACTGGCTTATCTTGCGCGCCCTGCCGGAGTCCGGCGGCTTCATTACATCCGATCACCCTGTGTTACTGCGATGGGATGCCGCGGCGCCGAAGGGCCGAAGGGTCGCTCCTGGATTTGGCCAGCGGGATACCGATGTACTGTTCCCTATATCGCACGACCTGGCAATGATCGGATCATTCAAGGAAAAGCCGGGCACTGTCGATGTCGATGAAACCCACGCGGCGTTTTTTAACGGGCTCATCATTGGAAATGCCGACCGCCAGATTTACGCACCCAACGACAGGTTTCGATACCTGCGTAGCGATGGGCAGGTATGCCGCGGCGCCGACGCGCTGCGCGATCTCGAAGAGCTGCACCAGCGGAGGCAGCGGTGAGTACCGTCGACGTCTACGTTCACGCCGCTACCAGACAGAACACGCGGCATGCCTACGCGTCTGCGATCCGTCACTTCGAAATCGAGTGGGGAGGCCTTCTGCCGGCGTCCCCCGACACCGTGGCGCAATACCTCGCGAGCCACGCCAACAGCCTAGCGATCAGCACGTTACGGCAACGTCTTGCCGCCCTGGCGGAGTGGCATAGGGAACACGGCTTTGCCGACCCAACCAAGGCGCCGGTTGTGCGCAAGGTCATGCGAGGCGTCCAGAGCCTGCATCCAGCAGTGCAAAAGCGTGCCGAGCCGCTGCAGATCGTGCAGCTGGCTCGGATCGACGACTGTTTGACAGAGGCGGTCGGCCGTGCTCGGGCTGCGGGTGATCGTGCTGAGGCACTGCGGCACCTGCGTGACCGTGCCTTGTTCCTGTTAGGGTTTTGGCGTGGGTTTCGCGGCGATGAATTAAGCCGGCTGCGCGTGGAACACATTCGGGTTGTACCGGAAGAAGGCATGGAGTGCTTCCTGCCACGAACAAAAACCGATCGCCATCTGCAGGGCCAGACGTTTCGCGTCCCACAGTTGACGCGCATGTGCCCTGTGAGCGCCTATCTCGACTGGGTCCAGGCCGCCGATCTGCAAGGCGGCCCCGTTTTCAGGCGAGTCGATCGATGGGGAAATGTTGGCGACGACGCTTTGAACGTGGATAGCCTCCTCCCTTTGCTCAGGCGCGTGCTGGTTGCCAGCGATGTCGATGCGGCTGAACTGTATAGTACCCATTCGCTGCGGCGCGGATTTGCCAGCTGGGCCAACGCAAATGGCTGGGACTTGAAGACGCTGATGGAGCATGTCGGCTGGAAGAGCGCGCAGTCGGCCATACGCTACATCGACCGCGATGACCCATTCAATCAGCAACGCATCGAGCGGGCCCTGGGTACATAGAATAGTCTGCCGGCGCATTCCTGGCTAGTCTCTTTGGTGACGTTTGACCTACGCCTACGCCAGTAGAAGTGGCAGCAACACGTCGACGGGACAGTCGGCCTCTGCTCTTATAAAATCAGCGGGCAACTCAACTACCCAGGAGCTTTCCATGCATCAGCCAATCACGCCGAGGCGGCAACCACTTAGGCCCGTCGCCGGGGTTCTCCTAAATAGTCGCGATGCAGTGCGCTTTATCCGGCAACGCGGTGCCGTCGTACAGTTCGACTACGCGTGCTACGCCATGCGTGTACTCGCCGGTGCTGTAACGAAGCGAGCGGCCTACAGCGGCCCAGCGGTGAAGGAAAAAGCCAAAGTAGTGGCCTCCGCCGGTGGCGGCGACAGCACACCAGGCGACGGAGCCAGCGACGGCACGAACGGTAGCGATGGGGATGGCGGCGACGGCGATGGCGACGGCGATAGTGATGGGCCCCGACGTTCGCTCCCTCCCTCGCCTTCGCCCCGCCTTCCTTCCTGCCGCTCTTCCCCCCGCGCCCCTCGGCGCCAGATCATTCCTAAGCTGTTGACCCGCTACGCGTTTGCGTGGCTGCTTGCGCTCGCCCTTGTGCTTGGCTTCGTGGCCTTGCCGGCGCTGGCCATCCTCGCCGCCCAGCTGGGACACAGGAGCCTGGCCAGCGAGATCCTGCACTTCAACCCCGTGTGGTTGTTGCCGATCGGCATCAGCGCGTCTAGCGGGTAAGCCGTCGCGCGCCGCGCTCATGTCTTGCGAAAGACATGCGAGCCGGCGTCGTTGTCCCTTGGGCGGACAGCGTCTGTCTGCTCTCGGGACAAGAACAGCGCCGAAATTGTCTCGGGAAACCGCTTACTACACTCAGTGTAGCGCGCGGGAGGCACCCATGCTGGAATGCGCAAATCATTTCAATACACGGTGGCCTTTCCTCAAGGGGAACAAGAGCTGCTGACAAACTTAAGGTTTTTGGAAAATTGTGTGGCTACGGCGCCACATCATGCGGCATGGTGGCCGGCCGCTGGTGGTAGTGGCTTCGAAAACTACAGTCAGTGTAGGGGGCGGCCTCGAAAACTACATTCAGTGTAGGGTGCGACGAAATACCGAGAGGGACGCAAATGACTTCATGGACGGCGCATGTTCGTCAAAGGGAACAACGAGCACGAGCTGCTGATTTGGAGATATGTTCCAATCGGCTCGATGCATTACCAGGGCGGGAATGTAATGCTTGATTCGTCCGGGCCAGATAACACGTACAGCGGTTATCTCAGTCCGAATACCGCAATAATTGAAGTGCCACGTTATTTCTATGAAACAATGTTGCAATGCTGGCATAAAGCGCGCGGAACGGCACCCACAGGGGCGTTCAGGGCTGCTAGGTGTGGACTATGGGCAACTTGTCGCATAAAAGCAACACATTCCAGAATTTTTTTATAATACAGATATATGCAGATATATCTGTATTTGTAGTACCGACGTACTGCGGCGTAAGGGGGGATATTTGTTTGTTTGTTTGTTTGCTGCTTTTATGGTGTTTGCGCTTGAAAGCGTAACGCCAAATATGCGCAAAAAAATCCGTGGATCGCAAAAATTCGGGAGGCGGTTCTGCGCGCCCATGTAAAATGAGCACACTCAGAGGGAATTCTGAAGTGTGCCCATTCCGTTACGACTAGAGGTAGAAGTGATGGTAATGGCACCTCTGGGTTAGAGCAAGGTTTTTCACCCTAACCAGAAGGAGTCGTATGTTCACAAGCAGCATCATCATCCCCCAGGGCGACAGCGCCCCTCCACGTGCCTTTGCCATTCTGGAAAGCACATTGCGCTCAGGCTACATCATCATCAAGACCATGTATGTCCTAGCCAAAGCCAAAGCCCAGCACCTGTTCCAGGTTATGGACTAGCGGAGCCGCGTCAAGGGCGAGGACACGGACCCTTGACGCCTGCACAGCGACCCACGCCCTGACGGGTGTGGGCTTTCAGCGAGTGATGAGCTGATGGTCTTTGGCTACTCGCGCCCTCGGTATTTACGTCAGTTCCACAGTCAGGCGGCGCCCCAGCGCGCTGGCGGCCTGCTCCACAAAGTCCAGCTTGGATGAGTGGTGGAGATCGAACAGGCGGTCGACCTGCGGCTGGTGGACGCCCAGCAGTCGGGCCAAATCGGCCTTGCGCAGCTTCCTGGCCATCATTTCATTCCACAGCAGCACCTTGGCCGTCTCCAGCGCCGGCAGCGCGACGGTGTGCTCGCCAGCTGCAGCGGCGGACGGCAGCGGCACAGCGCGGCGATCTTCCATGTACATTTCCACGGCCGTGCGCAGGCACGCCACGGCCTCGGCCAGCGCCTCGTCCGTCGTGTCGCCCACGGAATTGGCCTCCGGGAAGTCGGGAAAGCCCACCAGGTAGGTGCCGTTGGCATCCGGGTAATTCAACATGGTGCGGTCCTTTCAAGGGTTCAGGGAGGATGAGGCCAGCGAGGGTCATTCAACGTGATCAACACCCTGCGCCTCCTCGGACGCTGGATGCGAATGTTAACGATTCCGAGTCAGTCGTTGGTACCGATGGCCTACAAGAAGTTCGAGGACGAGGGACGCATGCGCGCTTCTTCGTACTATGATCGGCTGGTAGACGTCATGGAAGAATTGTTCAAGATGACGCTGCTCCTGCGCTGGCGGACCGATTACCTGACAGACCGGTACAGCGAGCGCAACGAACAGGCAAGGAAGTCTATCGATCGACAGATCAAACGGATCTGATCAGGCAGACTGACTTAGACGTTCTGAGCCGATGGTCCGCGTGAGACGAGTGTCGCTCAGGACCGCCGACAGCCGGCTCATCGCATCGGTAATCTCGGCAGGCCCCAGTGCTTGCCGTCCTGGCAGGAGCGGAACCAGTAACGGCGGGTAGAGGCTGCACGCGCCGACAACGAGCCAGCAGTCCAGCGTACCTTTGTCGAGCACCTTAAGGTGTCTTTCCAGCGAGCCGCTGATCCAAAAGAGCGAAGCCTTCCGGAGACGCTGGGCAGCGATGCCATCACCGGTCTGCTCGGCCAACTGCGCCGCGCGAACGAACATCGGTTTGAGCCATAACGATATCGCCTCTCCCGTCACCACAGGCGCGGCGTTTGCCGGTCCCGCACGAGGCATTCGGCCGAGCATCGTTACCAGGTAGTCGTCCGGGCAGCGGGCGATAAATGCGCTGAACTCGCTGATCTCGACCGGAACAACACTCGATAAGATGGCGACCAGGTCCGGCATCAGATAAACCCGTCGGCGCTGCTCAGGACGCTGCTGAATGTCGACGCTCCAGATCTCCGTTCCCTGTGCCGATAAGACAGCTCGGTGGAGGTCCTTCGCCTGAATATGCAAGATCTCGCTCCGTCTAAGGCCAGAGTAGTACGCAAGGTAGAGAACGATGCACGCGGCGACGTCCTCCTCCGACGCGGTGGCTGCGCTGGCCAGGTACGCCCATTCGTCCAGGGTCAACAACGTTTCGCGACTGGGCGAACACCGTACTCCTTCCCCATGCCGCTGTGCTACGTCGACGTTTCGCTCCCTGCTGTACCAAGGGCTTAGAGCGATATACCCTTTACCAGCCCAGTACTTGAACAGTAAAGCGAGGATACCGATCGTCCTGCGTTGTGTCGTTTCGGACGGCACTTTTCTGAACGGGCTCCAGCGCCGGGGCGCGCCGGGCGTGTGCGACGGCAGCCAGACGTCCGGAGGGGCCGGTGCGGCCAGGAACGTCTCAAAGGCTTTTGCATCGTTAGTCGTCATGTCCGACAACGCAATGCCTCGCTGGGCGACGCACCAGACCAGGACCTTCTCCACTTCCTGTGTGTAGGCCCTGCGTGTCGTCGCGCTCTTGCATGTGTCCAGCCACGACGATAACGCAGCCATGTCGTTCTTCGCGTCAAGCAGGCAAGGCCATTTGCTCGGCGCCCGCCGCGGCACCGAACCGTCCAGTGCCGGCGGAAGCCATAACTGGTCCATCGGCAGGAAGTATGCCAGGTTGATATTTTCGGCGGTGCGTTGTGCGGCCGGCGCGACGGGTGTGCGCGCTACACTCGTTCCCTTCGCTGCCGCGCCGCAATGGTGGTGTTTGCTGACGTTTCCGCAACTGCACCACAAGTGTCCTTGCGACGGGCCGCAGAGCGAGGCATCGGTATCCGGAGGCCCGACAATGAACAGGCGCGAACGGCCATCGTCATCGGTGAAGGTCAAGCTGGTCACCGCGGGAAAAGTCGGCAGTATCGAAGGCGCCAGCAAGGGTGCGAATCTGGCGTGGAGTGCTCTGGCGCGCGCCCGATCTTGCCCCAGCAGATCAGCGTCCGCAAGGGTGAGCGCCAGATCCCGCCAGGCGTCGAACGCGCGTACGGCCGCGTGAAAACTCGCGAGGCTGTAGGCGGCCCATGCGGCGTCGTCGATCGCCACACCTGCTGGCCAGTACAGGGCCGAGGGGCGAAGCGTAAGGGCGTGGAGATCTGGCTGGAGCACCTCGAAATGGATCCGCCACAGCGTTAAGGCCTGCGCACGCGGACAGGCCACGGCGCTCAACTGCATTGTACTGTCGAAGGTCGACACGGCGATCTCATCGGCCAGATGACCGATTACGACACGCTTGCAGCCCTGCAGGCGGCGCTTCAGGTAACGTCGTACCGCCTTATACAGCGTGACCCGGTCACGCTCGGTCTGCGCATCCCTTGCACCCGTCTCAGGCGGGGCTCTCGATTTCAATGGCTCGGCCAAAGCGCCGAGATAGAGGTTGGCTGTGTGCGTGGAAGTCGTCGGTAATGCAAATTCATCCGGGAGAGCTACCGCCCGAGCCAGTATCTGAAATGTCGCTCGGTGCCGTTCCACGTCGCTGCTGTGCCAGCGCAGCGGGAAGTGCCACTGATCCCATCTGTTCCATTGCAGCGTGGTGGCTGCCAGCTGCTCAAGCCAGCGGGCAATTGGTTCAAGCTGCGTGTAGGCGGCATGCCGAAGCGCCGCGTCCTCCCATGCTGCCGGACTGAACGTGCTGCCTAACGGCGCCAGACACGTCGCACAGTGAAAGGGGGTCTCAAAGCCGGGCCCAGTGATCGCGTAACGTTGTGTAATGGCCCCGCAGTGGCGACACCTAACGTGCAATGGCACGTTATGAATGGGGCATGCGGCTATCCCTTCGATCTGATAGAGGGCGCTTTGGTAGCCATGTGCCAGGCACTCCGGGCAGTACCGGAATGCGCTGTCGCTTGCAAGCAAATGCGTCCAGCGGCCAGCGCGGCTCACAAGCGTCCCTTCGATGGCTTTGTCACGCAAATACGGGATGCCGAGACTGCCTCCCGCTTCGACCCAGCCCATATCAAGCAAGGACCTTCCATGGCGACCGGCGTTATTAGACATCACCAGGTTTCGTCCGAACACCGCCCTGCAAAGCTCGCTGCCGCCCAATCCGTTCGCCCACGAGAGCTTGGACATTAATGTGTACCCGCCTTCGAACGGCCACTCCCACTCACCTAACCAGGCAATGCCGTCGATCGGCGCGCCAGCGCGTGCAGCTGCTTGTCTCATGAGAAGTAGGTGACGCCGAGTGAATCCTTGAAGCCGGCGCGTGCAACTGCGGAGGCCCAACTTTTCGCCGTCCCGGCCAAGCCAGGGTGATCGAACTCGATATGATCCAGAAAGAAATGACGGATGCTGTCGGCCACCCACAGCATGCCTACTTCTCCCAGCCCGCCGCTGGCCTGGGCGGCAAGTCTGAACTGCTCCCACAGTCGGGGCCCCTCTTGCTGCAACCGCCAGCCGCTGGCATAGGCCTGGGGTAGCAAAAACTCGCTATAGCAGCGTCCGCTGCCGGCAGGGTATTCCGAGACCTCGGCATTGTCGTAAAACGACATCGTCGTGATCTGCTCCTCAAGGCACGTGATTCCCCGAAAAACATACAGTTGAATCATGAACCTGCCGATCAAATCGATTCTGTTCGACTGGACAAGGGCCGTGCGCAGTGCCGCCAGTTCCGGGGCCCCGAACAGAACGGCGATGAGCTGCACCTGGTGGTGCAGGGCCAGTTCATTGGCGATATCGCGCAGCATGGTGAGCTGAGGCTCTTGCCAGTTCTGGGCTTCGTCAATGAATATCAAAATGCGGTCACTGCCGCGCGCTTTGGCCTGAGTCCATAAGAAGTTGATGAGGCGAGTCCGTCGCGCTTCGAATTTGCCGACAGCTGACATGACATGGGTGCAGCCAGAGAGCAGTTCACCCATGAAAACCAGCTCGGAAAACCGTGGATGCCAGACTGCGCTGATCGAGTAGATAGGCGTGTCCGGAAAGGTCTGTGCCAGTTGCTGGACCAGCACCTCGATGGCTGACGTCTTGCCAAAGCGCGGATGAGCATGGAAGCAGCAACCGGGCGCACGCTGCAAGGCCGTGTTTGCGAGGACATCGAAGGCCATCCGGATTGCCGGCGTTGGTAAGCGGATCTGGCTGCGCAGCACTGGGTGGGCAGCAATTTCCGCAACCGACGGCGGCGCCATGCTCACAGCCTGGCGGAGTTGCACCGCTTGCTGTTCGGCCGATTGGTTCATTGCTCCTCCTGACTTAGCGGATCACGGTCTTCCATTGTGGCGGCTTGATCAGTACGGAAAGCGCACGCTGGTCAGACTGCGCACTCGATGTGGGCACAACGCTCAGGACTCGTTCTGGCGAGGTCGGCGGCGACGGCGTCTGGTCAACCGACGGCACAACGGGCATGCCCGAAGCGGCCGCGGCCCGCGCCAGCTTGGTCGCATGGCGCGAGATTTTCATTGGCTTCCTCTCGGCCTCCTTGTACGTGACCGAACCCAGGTGGTTGAGTAATGCCACGATCGGGTTGTCGTTGAAACCGATCGTCAGTTCACCGCTGTCGCGCAAAGCGTTGATCTGCTTGCGCATTTCACGCGTATGCACCGTCGTTGCCCATGCACCCTGCGCTCTTAAAACGCCAAGTTCTTCCCCCGACTCGTGAAATGCCACCACGCTGCACATGTTCGACTCGCGGATGTGAATGCGCATTTTCTTGCCCACCAGGCCGAAAGAGCTGCTCAGTAGCGGACTGGTGTAATGCACGCGATCGATTTCGATATATGGGCGCCGTCCATTACGCAGATCGCCGCGCACAGTCTTGGTCTCGATCATGACGCCGAGTTCCGCCACGGTCGCTGTCGCTGGTGGGAGGCGGCGCGGAAGGAAGTCAAGCGAGCCATCCTCCACGTAGTCGCTTAGCAGGTTGAGCGGTGACCGGTTGCCCAGCGCCTCGTTTTGCGTCGCGTTGTAGTTGGCAATGACCACATCGATAGCGTCGAGTAGCATTTCCCAGTTGATGCCCAGTTCGACCGCCTTGCGAACGGGATCGCTTTTGACAGGGTCGGTCGGACCGGTACCGACGGTCGAGGGCAATCGTTGAAATCCGTACCCCTCGAGTGTGCGCATGACCCGCTCCAGCGCGGGACGATGCTCCCAATGACCGACAGGCCCGTAATTCACCGCGCAGCCCAGGCGCCGCCTGGCGCGCTCGGCGATGGCTCGCGAATAATGGACCGCAGCGTTGTCGACCATCATCGCCGCCCACGCGCGGCCGACGAGCGCGGGATACCGGCCGGAAGGCAGTCCTGCGCTCGCCGCGTACACCATCTTCGGCACGGTCAGCGAGCGCGGCCGCCACTCGGACATCGCCGAGATGATGCTCTGTTCGATCGTGGCGGCAGAACACTCCGTGCGGATACCAACGCTGTAGCCGAGAATGGCGCGGGAGTAGTCGTCAACAACCGGAACAATCCACAATCGCTCGATGGCTACGCGTTGAGGCCCTTTCGGTCCCGGTATCCGCACCGTTCCAATACAGTCCATCTTGTGCGGATCGATCCCGACGACGTCGTATGGCGCATAAGCAAGAGGGCTAGATTGGCGTCCCCGGCCGACACTGAGGCGCGAGTGCGCGACGGTACCAAAGCGCGCACGCACAGCCTCTTCAGCAGCGCACTGCATGATCTCATTGGCATAGCGCTCGACCGATCTGCGCCCCTTCGTCTTGCTATTAAGTGGATACTCGTTTCCTTTGACGCCGGCTTCCTCGCAACAGGCTACAAACGACGCATGCACGTTCTTCAATGCGATCCGCGCTTCATGCACGGTCATCTTCCCGCCGCGCTTGAGAACGAGATTGTCGATTTTCTGTCTGATCTCCGGATGCCTCGTCAGGAAAGCCTGGAAGGCACCAGCGCGCGTGCCGCCACCATGCACGCGGCCCGTTGGTATTTCTGCCCTGCGCTCGTAGGTTCTGACACGAAGCTCGGGGATCAATGCAGCCCAGCCGTATAACTTCCCATCGCTTGCCACGGTAACGCAACGATTGAGCTGTCGAATGATGCTGTTTTTGGTTAAACCAAGATCGCTGGAAATCGCCCCCAATTTTCCTGTCCGGAGGTACCTGTCAATCGCGGCGCGATATCTCATAAATCGCTGTCTGCTTTCATCGTCTAGAGCATCCGCATCCACCGTTCGCCAGCGTGACGTATCCGCTATATCTGGCGGTAGTGTCTTTGCTGACCAAGGCTTTCCCATGATGGCCTCAAGGTATCTGAACGAAGGTTGCTCGCGACAACTGCGCTTCGTGCAGGTTTGAGACGTAAGTGCCGCGCTGCAGCTCGCGAAACACCGCCGCCGCGTACAACGCGAACGAAGCCTCGCCAAACAGCAATTCGATTTGTCCCAGAGTCAACGATCCTTCGGCGCGCAGCTTCCGCCCGAGTTCCACCTGATACGGGGCGAGCGAATGCTCGCGGGCAGCAGCCAACCAGGCGATCGCACGGCGCCAGTTCGCGAGCAATATAGGGTTGCGCCGGATGACGTCTTCAATCCACAGCGTGTATTTAACGCCTGCCCTGTCAGATGCCGCGACAGATCGCGCCAGCTCGGTCGCAGCTGATGAATTCTCGTCCGTCTCGGCCCCCGCAAACTTCACGCGACGCCATTCTATGCTGCCGTCCAGATGGGTGACGGTCGCATCCACGGCAACGCTGAGCTGCTCCCCTTCGTACAGTAACCTGTGCTGCTGCGGTAGGTAGCTGCACAATGCAATGTCAGGATCCGACTCCGCCAAAACAAAGTGGTCCCACTCGAGATCGCTACGGAGGATCCAGTCGCTATCGCTACGGGGACTGTAGACGTACCATAGGCTATTCACCGCAGTCCCGCGCTGCCCGTAAGCGGCGCTCAAGTTCCCGCGGAGCCGTGTTCCGAGTCTTTTCCCGCCCGCTTTTGTAGAGCTCGACGCCACTTCTTAGCCTCGTTTATGCCGCGACGCAAATGCGCGCTATATCATCCAGTAGGATAGGCTTTACTTCATGCATTGCAAGCGGTTTTTAGCCCCTAGTCCGTAGCGCATGGCACTCAGTTCGTGGTCATCTCGGCGTGGCGAAAAAAATGGCTGCGCGTCACAATGAGGGCAGAGTGCGCGCCTGTGGGCAGTTCTATACTTGCCCGGACCATGTACCGCAGCACGGCGAAATGCGCATTGACCACTTTCAGACATTTTGCTAATGTATCCGCGAAGATAGGGATGCAGAACAGTGGCAAGTATCCGGTCGGATTAGATTGCCTGCTACTACTCATAGCCGGCCTGCCACGACAAACCAAACGTGCCGACGGAAATGCCTCTCACATGTCGAGAAAGCCAGAAGGTCGCTAGCGAGCGTGAGGGATAGTGACAGATAGCGTCTTTAGGCATGTCACGCAAACTGGAGCGGCTTCAATGAGGCAGCTTCGCCATCAGGACTGCCTACCCGGCGGATTGCCTTACAGAAGAACCCGTTTACGACTATGAATAGCCCGGCTTCCCTACCACCATCGCGGATTTACAAGTATTTTTCTTTTACATCGCAGAATTTAGAAAATTTAAAAAACCAGGCGATCTACTTTAGTTCGCCTAAAAACTTCAACGACCCATACGACTGCAGCGTCTCGCCAACTATCGACGTTCCGTCAGACGAGGACGTGGAAGGGGTTCGAAAGCAGTATTTAATGGAGATTCCTCCTGGCTCCCCTGCACATAAACAGATGCTTTGCGCAACTACAGAGCACCTGCGCCAAATTTTCGTGAAGTCAGCGGCAGACACCGTAGCCGCCAAGATAAAAGACTTTAGCGAGCGTCGTGGTGTTTCCTGCTTCTCAGAAAGCTGTAACGATCTTTTGATGTGGGCGCACTACGGCGGCAACTATAAGGGATTTTGCTTAGAATTTGAGAGCGCATATTTTGCAAAGCTCCATAAAGTTAACTATTCTTCAACTATGCCGACGTTCGATCCGATACCAATCCTACGAGGCGAGATGGAAGCTAACGATTTCATGTCCGTTTTTTCGAGTAAATCTCCGTCCTGGGCATATGAGAAGGAGTGGCGGGCTCTTCACGCTAATGTTGGCACGCTTTATTCATACCCACCCCAGGTGCTTACAGGTGTATATTTTGGACCTGAAATCACTAAAGCAGCCTTGGAGATCATTTGCCTAATTCTCCAAGGTCAGAATGAGACCGTGAAATTCTGGAGGGGTGTCAAAAGCACCAGCGAATTTAAGGTAGAGTTCGACCAAATCGACTATCAGTCCCACCTTAATGCCAAACGTGCCGCTGCGGAAATGCCGCGATGAGGTCTGTGCCTTCGCAACCCGGCTCTAACTGGAGCCACTTTCAAGAAAATGGCCGTAGGCAACCGTGCAGCGCGGAGCCTTTTTGCACGTCGCGCCACTGGCAACGGTTCCTTGACGACATTTCCATTGGGCAAGTGCATGTGCCTTCCATGCATGAGGCGCCGACATACCACCGTGTCCGGCGCATCGCGACCCGTTCATCGCGTGGGTTGAGCGAGCGTAGTTAACGCTCGCACCTGCCGTTGAATTAGCTGAAGTGAATGTGCCAATTCCTAGAGACTTGATAACAAATCTGCCAACGCGCGAAAACACCTAAAGATATCTGAAACGAATCTCAAAGCCTCGCGTTTGGGTACCGACCGGATGGCTTCGTTTCAATACGCTGTTGACCTACCAAGCCACCAAGGATCTGTTGTCTATGGGCCAAAGGTATAGATCGACGAAGTCGACACACCCAAGGCCTGGGGGCGCCCTCTTAATTTCTCGTTCCATACGGCCTTGATGCTTCCCCAGGGCTTGCGCACTAGACAGATTCCCGAATCGCACTCAAAAACGGCGATTCCTTGCAGTCGTAGATCAAGTGGACCTGGCTCTTAGCGCGAGTAACGCCCACATAGAAAAGTCGAGCGGCTTCCAGCAGCTGCGACTCTGATTTATCATAGCCACTCGGAAACTCGCCCTCTTCTAAGCCCAGCATAATTACCGCCTGGAATTCTAAACCTTTTGAGCTGTGTATCGTCATCAGATTAAGCTGATCTGGGCTCTTTCCCTGGTTGCCGAAGATCTCAACAGTAAAAGCAGCCAAAGGAGCGCCGGGAGCGGTCCCTGAAATCAGATTAGCGAAGTTGTCCACTTCATCTGCCAGACCGGGTTCGCATGCGAGCGTCTCTTTCAAAATTCCTTCTTGAAGGGCCAGCAACCATTGCCTCAGTGGTTGCGCCCCATCACGCTGAGCGAATAGAACACGGATCAACTTCCTACGGGTGGCCAACTGTTCGGCATTGCTCGCAGGCGCACGGAACAATCTACGCCAGAGCTTGAGAAGATGAGCCAGAGTCACTTTCCCCGTCTGCCATCCACCCGCACACCATTGCGCGGCCTCGGTCAACCATCCCGTCAGGCGTGTTCGCTTGATGGGGGAACCATTATCCAGACGAAAATAACGCTGGCCAATTGCATCGGCTGATTTAGCGATTGATGTGCCTTCGTTAAGGCTGCGGTATAGCAATGCGATATCACCGGGAACCCACGAAGGGTTTGCTTCTAGCATGGCTGGAATCAGCGATGAGAGCGAATAGTCAGCTTGTTGCCGTACTCCGGATTCTAGGCGATGAATGCGGATCTCACCTTTTCGCCCATCGTGTGATCGGAAATCTCCAGGCTCAGGTAGCAGCGCCTTCGATGCCGCGATGATGTTATCGGCGCACCGATAGTTCAGCTTGAGTGTCGTGACTTCGACGCCAGGCATTTGTGACAGCGCGCGAAGGAGCCCAGGCTGTGCGCCGGTGAAGCCATAAATAGATTGATCTGGATCGCCCACGGCAAAGATCCGAATCCCAGCTGCTCGCAATGCCAACACGATGCGATGCAAAGGCAAGCCAAGATCTTGGTACTCATCGATCACTACTACCGGATATTTGGCTAGTACAGCATTCCTTACCCACTTGTTATTTTCCACGAGCTGAAGGCCCACGAGCACCAATCCGTCAAAATCGATGACGCCATTCTCCAGAAGCAGCGCTTCATATGCTTCCACAACTTGCGTCTCGCGAAATACCCATTGACGCCACTCCTGGCTATCCCGATCGACGATGGTACGACGCAACTTATCACATGACATGCGGAACGAGCTAGAGGGATTGCCACCAATACTTTGCTGGTATGCCTGCTTGAAGAGCTCGCGCGATTGTGCCGGCGTCGCCACCTTCAAAGGATCTGGAATTGCTATTCCCGCCATCGCTGCATAAGGCGATACCAGCTCCGTTAAACAGAAAGAATGAACGGTAGAAAGCGCAACGCGGCCATCATCCTCCACACCTAGCTTAGCCAACCGCGATTGTAACTCGCCAGCACACGCATTGCTGTAGGTGATGCAGGCGATGCGACGTGGGCGGCGTACATCCTCAGCGAGTAGCCGGGCGATCTTGAGCGTGATCGTTTTCGTTTTGCCACTTCCTGGTCCCGCCAGGATAACGCAGTCCCCACCCGACTCGTACGCACGCCACTGGTCTTCGTTCTCCCGCAGGTCCTCCGCAATTTCAAGGTATAGAGCGGCGTGAGTGCTCATCCTAATTTCTCTCTTAAATAGTCTAGCGCATCCTTAATATATTGAGGACACACGTTCGCGTCACCTTTGCTGATCACTGCTGCAAGCCGTTGCGCAAATCGTCCCTTGCCGATCGATTCGATGTCTTTCAGGAACTGGGTAGCATCGAGCGAGGATGTATCAGCGTTCAATGCCGCGAATCGCGCGTGCATTTTTTTGTTGGTAGACAAATCCTTGACGGCGTCGAGGAAGAAGCTCGACGCACCTTCATTAAAAAGGTCGACCTCGAAGGTAAAGTCATTCAAGAAAACGCCATATTTTGGTGCAAGCTCCAAGTCTTCCTTAAAACTGCTTTCCTTCACGAACTTCGCGTCCAGAAGATGCGCCATAATCTGATTGACTACTCGGTATTCCCCATAGTTGTCGCCCCCGTCGACATCGTCTGGGTCCGCATCCTCCTGACTGACAGCGGCACTCTTTGGATCGAAGTCAGTCAACACCACGAAGGGAATATCCAGCCCTTCGGGGCCGAGAAGCTTGACATAAGGTGCAAAGTTGGTGCCCGCAATTGAACAGACGGTGACTCCCATCGCATCAAAATCAATTGTGCCATCGTAGACTTTCGCCAGCGTTGGCAGCAAAAACTTTTCCGCGTCCCCCTCAACGAGTATCACACCTTTAGAGAAGAACAATTCTCCCCGTGTCACGTCAATGTATCGCTCCAGATCTTCGCGATCGTTTTCGGCTAATGCTATGCCTTTTAAGGAACGCCCGATAGTGTGCCCCTCCTCGCCCAAATGCCGGAGGACGACCACGTCTGAAAGAGGTGCAACGCTGGCCACGTTGGGCGAGTGCGTGGTTAGCAGTATGCTTCTCGGTTCTTGTTTCTCATCGGCGCCATCGCGAACTTGCAGGTAGTTTCGATAAATTAGGCGCTGCAGATGCGGATGCAAATGCGCTTCGGGCTCTTCGATGGCGAGGAACGTGTGTTGGCGCTCCCCGTCGTCGACTAGGTATTGATGCTCCAGGTGTTTTAAAGCCAGATACAGTACATTGGCCGACCCCAAACTGGCTTCGGCGACGCCCCGCTTTCCCCCGTCAATCATCATTTGCAAAGCTCGCAACAGGCGTTCAGGCTCGGTAGGAGCAAAACCCAAGGCCGTTTCCACTGCATGTTTGTGTCCCACCATCGTTGTCAGTTGGCGATTAACTTTATCTACAATGTCCGAAATTTCTGGTAGCCCGACCACTCCTAACGTTGTGTGATGAACCTGAGCGGCAATCTCAGCAAGCGCCACAGGGTCAACTGTTTTTGCAGCACGATCGAGCAGTGGGCGCAATGGCGAGCGGGCCCAACGTGCCAGATCCGATTCAGCATCACGCAACGCCGGGAACAAGTCCATCGGCATCCAGCGTCGGAGCTCGTAATTTACGGAATTTTCCGTACGACCGCCGCCGAAGATAATGAACTCGTAGTCAGCTTCGCTACGTGGTTCCCGACCGAGTCCTGGTATGGGTTGAAAGCGGTACGTAATCCGAGCCACCATCGGATCAGGCTTGATCAGATGATCGGCCAGTACAGCAAGCAGGTTCTCATTATCAACAAAATCTGTAACCTCGATGGTGACGGCGATAACGTCTTCGGACTTTAGCGGGCGCGGCAAACCGTCCCAAAAATCTTCAAGGCGCAGACGACGTTGCGAATCAGGTAACGTTGCGTCTAGGATCAAACGCAAGGCGAACAGCAAATTTGTTTTTCCAACTTTGTTCTCGCCCAGGACCACAGCGTGTTCCCCAAGTTGCACGTCGAGAAGCTTGAAATTCCTGAAGTTCTTTATGGCGATCCGGCTTAGCCTCATTTATGGAGTCCTGTTGTTGGTGTTGCTAGTCAAAATTGTTAGCTTTTGTTGATCCTATCTACCTGATTGAGAGCATAATGCATTGGGGTATGCCTTGGATAAAATTTGTGGGCGCGACGATCGGATACATCGCTTCGAGAGTCCGTTGTTGCCACTGGGTGCCCTCCTCCAGTACCTCGTCGGTGATGGTAGAGATCGGGTCGGGCGACATCTCGGTGCCGTACAGCTCAAGCAGATGCACCTGGATCTCATGCACGCTCATGCCGCGCGCGTTCATGGTGATGAGGTAGTTGTCAAAGCCTGACATGCGTCGCAGATGCCTGGAAACCTGCTTTGGCTTGAAACTCGACAGGCTAGCCCGCGAGATGTCTAGATTGAGCTCGCCGTCGGGAGTAAATACCTTCTCTGGGCTGCTGCCGTTCCGGTGTTTTTCAGCTTTTTCCCTCGCTTCCCAGATGATGGCTCAACTCAGCAGACAGGAAGCGCGCTTGCGCAGCTGGACTACAGTTCGATGTCAGCTCAACAACCGGGCTCGTCGTCGATTTTGTTACGCGGAACCAAAAGGACGAAAATCGTTGCCACATTATTGCGCTTCTTTCCCGAGGTTTGTGTTTACTGACCAGCGAATACTAGCACCGCAGGACAGACCTCGACATTACTCCAAACCGAACAAGTCGTAAAACTGCGCTGGCTTCGTGCCGCATCCGCATGTTGACTTCTGCCGGCGTTCAACGCCGCGGGCTCCCTTCAGCGTCGAAGAACCTCCACACGTCGTCCTTAGATGCATTGGCGTCGCACAATGCAGCGTCGCTCTTGACGATGGGTCCATCCGTCCCGATCATCGAAACCCTCCGATTTCGCATCGAGTTGCTTAGTGAAACCCATTTTTCTTATGGTGTCAGTGATGTCCTAGGGCACCTAAGCCGATGCGACCGGGTCAGCACCGGCGGAACTGCAGGCGGGCACTTTCTTGAAGAGTACCAAAATGTTGTCGCTAGCATGAAAAGTTGCATATTCATGTCGCTGCGCCGCGACATCATTATGGGGATCCGCACCGGCCGCCCTTAGGTAGAGTACTTCCAATGCGTACCCCATGATGATGTCGGCGTACTACAACCATAAAGGATCAACTACACAGGATCAATCACACCCGGCAACGGGTCCGCGCCGGCGCGGCCCTACGTGTTCGGCCCAGCCGTTGACCTGAACCGCCGCGCCACCAGCGCGCCATAGATCAGCACGTTGATCAAGACCACCCCAGCCGCCAGGCCATACTGCACCTCCCGCGTCAACGCTGCCGGATAGATCAGCGATGCCAGCAAACGCCCGATGAAGTCGCCTTGATTGCCTGCCTGCCCGGCGCGCAGGCGCAATTCGTCTTCCAGTGACGTCAGCGGGCATTGCGCGCCGGTCATTTCGACCAGGAAGCCCCAGGCTGCCGCCGGCAGATGAATCGCCGCGCACCAACGCCATCGTGCCGCCAGCAAGCCGCCGAACAGCACGAACACGATGAAGACACAGTGCAGTACCAGCACGGCCGTGGCGGCCATTTCATGAAACATGATGCCCTCCCGCGATGCCGGTATCGACTCTAGCACCGTGCGCCCCCGCGCGCCGCGCATGGCGCCGGCCGCGCGCGCCGGCTTGCAATCCGGCCGGCATTGCGATCCGTAAGTCATTCGTAAGTGCCGCGTCCTTAGGCTGTCCCGCAGCACCAGCCGACTCGTCACGAACGCGGAGGCTGTGCCCCACGTGGATGGCGGCAGGCGCCATCGTCAATTCAAGCAATCGGAGGAAAGCATGGAAAAGCAGATGCAGTCACACGCAACGGACAACCAACCCAGCCAGGCGATGCAAGACGAACCGCGCGTCGTCGTGCGCTTTCGCAAGGGTATCGGCCTCGACGGGGCCACGCCGATCGGCGCGCAGATCGAACGCTCGGGTATCGGCCCGTGGCGGCAGTTGAACGGCCAGTTCCCGGACATCGAATTGCGCCCCGTATTCACCCATCTCGACCCGGGCAAGCTGAGGGAGCTGACGCAGCGCGCGATGGAAATGGATCCGACCTACGAGGGCGCGGATTTCGGCGCCTTCTATTACGCCGATACGCCGCCGAATACCGACCTGGTCGCGCTGGCCAAGAGCCTGCTGGCCTGGAACAGCGTGGAATCGGCCTACATCGACCAGGGCGCCCCCGACCCGCACGTCATGCCGTCCGACGATCCGCGCTTTGTCGACCAGGGCTATCTCGATCCCGCTCCGGACGGCATCGACGCCGAGTATGCCTGGGGGTTTGCCGGCAGCGACGGCGCCGGGGTCCGACTCATCGACCTGGAGCGGGGCTGGACCTTGAATCACGAAGACCTCGCGACGCACGGCGCGCTGCTGCTGCACGGGGCAAACCGGGCCTATTCCCGACACCATGGCACCGCGGTGCTCGGGGCTATCTGCGCGGTCGACAATACCATCGGGTGCGTCGGTATCGCTCCCCGCCCGGCATCGGTCAACGTGGTATCGCTGTATGACAGCTCGCGCGTGGATGCGATCCTGGCGGCCATTACCAACCTGGGCTTCGGCGACATCCTGCTGCTGGAAGCGCAGGTGCTGCTGAACGACCTTAGGATGATGGGCCCGATGGAGGCGTACGATGCGGAGTTCGAAGCGATCCGGCTGGCCACCGCGCTGGGCATCGTCGTCGTCGAGGTGGGCGGCAACGGGACCTTTCCCGGCCGCGCACCGGAGCTGGACATGGACGTCTACAGGACGCTGGGAGGCCGGGCCATCCTGCACCGCGATCCGGCCAATCCGGACTTTCGCGATTCGGGCGCGATCATCGTCAGCGCCGCGACCTCGGCGGCGCCGCACTACCGCCTGCCCCATGCGCCGCATGGCAAGCGCATCGACTGCTATGCCTGGGGCGAGAACATTACCACCCTCTACTCCGACGAGCTCGGCGCGACAAATCGATATACGTCCAGGTTCGGCGGCACGTCGGGCGCGGCGGCGATCGTCGCGGGCGCGGCGCTGGCTGTACAGGGACGTGCCAACAAGCTGGATCGCGGCATGCGCTTCAGCCCGGGCCAGATACGGGCCATCCTGAGCGACCCGGCGCTTGGCACGCCAGCCGCGGCGGACGAGCCGACCCGCATCGGCGTGATGCCCAACCTGCGCGCCATCTTCGATACGGTCCTTAACAGCGCGCCGGATGTCTATGCCCGCGACTTTGTCGGCGACGTGGGCGATCCGCATGGGATGGCAAACCCGAGCAAGAGCCCGGACATCATCCCGCGCAGGACGCCAGTCGCCTCTGCCCAGGCGGCATTCGGCGAGGGGAGCGGAACGGAGAACGACGATATGCTCGCGGAGAATGTCGAACTTGGCCATGACAACTACGTCTACGTACGCGCCAGGAACCGCGGCGCCACGGACGCGCTTGGGGTGCAAGCGACTGTGTACTGGTCACCCGTCAGCACCCTCGTCAGGCCAGACCTGTGGACGCTGGTGGGAACGGCCACCTTGCCCGACCTGCCCGTTGGCGGTGGACTGATCGTGTCGCCGGCCATTGTGTGGGACGCCGCCCGGATTCCCGCACCCGACCATTACTGCTTCGTCGCGCTGGTCGGCAACGCGGCGGATCCCGCGCCGGAGCCCGCCGACTTCGTGCACTGGGACAATTTCGTGCGATTCGTCCAGCGCAACAACAACGTGGCATGGCGTAACTTCTGGGTGGTGGATCCGCATGCGAGCAGCCCAGATACGACAGCCCCGGCCGGCTTCGTGCCACTGCCGTTCCTGATGCCCGGCGCGCCCGATATCGCCCGCGACATGGACCTGGAAGTGGTGCTGCAACTGCCGCAAGGCGGCGCCGCGCTGCTCGAAGTGCCCCTGGCGTTCTATGACCGCCTGAAACGGCGCAACCAGGTCGGCAACGCGGAGATCGACAAGCAGCGCCAGGTGGCGCGCATACCGCTCAATCCGCATGGACGAACGTACTACGGCGGCATCACACTGCGGGCGAAGTCGCGTGCCGCGCTGCGCCTGCTGGTGCACGTTCCCGAAGCGCAGCGCGATGGCCGCTACAGCGTGGCCGCACGGCAGATCTGGCACCAGCAGGAAGTGGGTCGGGTCACCTGGCTGCTGCAGCCGGAAGACGCGCCCGATCCCGCGCGCTAGCTGACGGCCGCCGGCCAGCCGAAGGGCGGCGGCGTCGCCGCCCTTCGACGATGGCCGCTTTCAGATCGCTTACATATTCGAACCTGTCGGGCCACAAGGCCCGTGCACGGTGAGAGAATTCGGGTTGATAACGATGCCGGCAGGACGGGAAAGCGGTCCCGTCCGAAAGCCGGTCCGCCCGGGAGGGCCGATTCCCGGGCGGTCTTCCATCCCGCGACATGGTGGGCATGGAAGGACAAGAGCCGGCCCAAGGGACGATGGGGGATGTTATGGGACTCGCCGCCAGCATGGCCAAGGTGACCCGTCCGCGGCTGTATCGGACGCTGCCACGCGAACGCCTGTTCCGCCGCCTGGACGCGCTGTGCACGCGCAAGGCGATCTGGATCACCGGACCGCCCGGCGCCGGCAAGACCACGCTGGCCTCGAGCTACCTCGAATACCGCCACGTGCCATCGCTCTGGTACCACATGGACAACGGCGACGCGGACCCCGCCAGTTTCTTCTTCTATCTGTCGATGGCCTGCCATGCGGCGCCCGGCGGCGAGCCGCTGCCGCTGCTGAACCCGGAATACCTGCCGGACCTGGCCGGGTTTACGCGCCGCTTCTTCCGCCAGCTGTACGCCCGGCTGCACGAGGGCAGCGTGCTGGTGTTCGACAACTATCATACGGTGCCGCCCGCTTCCGTGCTGCACACGATCGTGCAGGAGGCCTTGCAGGAAGTTCCCGACGGCGTCTGTGTCATCTTCACGAGCCGCACCGGGCCGCCGGCCGCGTTGAGCCGTCTGCGCGCGACACAGGCGCTGGCCTGCCTGGACGCGGACGACCTGCGCATCGGCCTGGGCGAAGCATGCCGGATCGCCCGGCTGGAGGAGCGCTCGGCCGGCCTGGACGACGATGCGATCCGCGCGCTGTGGACGACCTCCGGCGGTTGGGCAGTCGGCTTCGTGCTGATGCTGGAACACGGCGGGGCCCTCGGCGGCCGCTGCTGGAGCGCCGGTCCGGCGCCGCGCGAAGTCCTGTTCGATTACTTCGCCGTCGAGATCCTCGACGCCGCCACGCCGGAAGTGCGGCACCTGCTGCTGCGCACGGCGTTCCTGCCGATGTTTACGGTGCCGATGGCGGAGGCCATCAGCGGCGACCTGGAGGCCGGCGAGCGCCTCAACGAGCTGTTTCGCGTGCGCTGCTTCATCGAGCGGCGCGATGAGCCGGAAGCGAGCTACGAGTACCACGCGCTGTTCCGCGAGTTCTTGAATGCCCGTGCGCGCGCGCACCTGCAACCGGCCGAATACCTGCTGCTGCAGCGCCGTTCGGCCCGCTTGCTGGAGGCCGCCGACCAGACCGAGCAGGCGTTCTTCCTGTACGTCGCCGCGCAGGATTGGGAGAGCGCCGCCAGGATGGTCCGCGCACAGGCGCCGGAACTGATACGCCAGGGCCGCTGGCAGACCGCCAAGCGCTGGATCGCGATGCTGCCGCCGGAGCTGGCCGCGGCCGACCCCTGGCTGCCGTTCTGGGATGGCGCCTGCGACGTGGCGATCGCTCCCGCGCAGGCCCGCGCGGCCCTGGAGAACGCCCATGCGGGCCTGGCCGCGAGCGGCGACCTGCTGGGCCAGGTCATGGCGACCGCGCTGATCATGGAAACCTATTATTTTGAATGGACCACCTTCGCGCCGCTCGACCGCTGGATCGACATGCAGTGCCGGCTGCTCGAGGACGGCGTGCCGTTCCCGTCCGTCGCCATGGAACTGCGGGTCCGCTCGGCACTCGTGGCGGCGCTGCTCCATCGCCAGCCGCAGCACGGCCTGCTGGCGCCGGAATCGTGCCGCGCGCTGACGTTGCTGGAAGCGGACGTGCCCGTGGCGGTGCGCTTCACCGCCGGCATCATCCTGCTGAACTGTCATTGCTTCCGCGGCGATTTCGCGTGCGCCGAGCGGGTCATCGGCCTGCTGCAAGCTCACCTCGGCCATCCCGAGCTGACGCCGTTGAACCTGGTGTGGTGGCAGATCTCGGTGGCGTATTACCGGATGCTGCGGGCCGAGCGCGATGCGGCGACCGCGGCGCTGGACCGCGCCGAGGCGGTCGCGACCGAACACGGCCTGGACTTCCTGCAGCCGACGGTGCTGACGCAGCGCGCCTTCCTGGCGTTGTCGTTCGGCGACCTCGACGGCACCGGCGCCGTCCTGCCCCGGCTGAAGGCGTCGCTGCACCCGGGGCGGCGCATGGACCTCGCCATGTTCTATTCCGCCCAATCCTGGTATGCATGGCAGTGCGGTGACCTGGCGGCAGCCTTCCGCCATGGGCAGGCCGCCGTCGACGGCGCATTCGAGGCCGGCGCCGTCACCATCCAGACCTATTGCCTGCTCGGGCGCGCGCAACTGCTGCTCGAAGCCGGCGATCCGTCGCGGGCGCAGGCCAGCGCGCGCGGCATGCGCCTGCGCGCCGGCGACATGAGCCGCCTGCTGCAGTTCGACGCGCTGCTGATCGAAGCCGATGCCGCGTTCCAGGGGGGCGATGTAGCGGCCGGCCTGGAATTGCTGCGGGCCGGGCTGGCCGTCGGCCGGCAGCAGGACTACCTGAACAGCCTGCGCTGGCAGCCGCGCATGATGGCACGGCTGCTGTGCCACGCGCTGCGCGAAGGCATCGAGGTGGAGTACGCCAGGCAACTGATCCGGACGCGCCGGCTGCTGCCGGACACCCCGGAAATCGAGCAATGGCCGTGGCCGGTCAAGCTGTACCTGCTGGGCCGCTTTTCGGTGGTCATCGACGACAAGTCGCTGACGACGACGGGCAAGGCGCAAGCGCGGCCCCTCGAATTGCTGAAGGCACTGGTGGCCAACGGCGGCAGGGACGTCGCCTCGGCCACGCTCGCCGCGCAGCTGTGGCCGGACCTCGACGGCGATGCCGGCCAGAGCACGCTGTGCACCACCTTGCACCGGCTGCGCAAGCTGCTGGGGCTGGACGACGCCATCGTCGTCCAGCAAGGCAGGCTGGCGCTGAACGCGGCCAAGGTCTGGGTGGACGCCTGGGCGTTCGAACGGCTGGCGAACCGGCTCGAGCAGGAGCCGGAGGCCGACGAACAGGAGCTGGCGCGATGCTTGCGGCTCTATCTGGGCAACTTCCTGCAACAGGACACGGACGCGCCCTGGATGGCGCCGCTGCGCGAGCGCCTGCGCAGCAAGTACCTGCGCCAGGTGCTCCGATCCGGGCGCAGGTGGGAAAGCAAGGGCGACTGGGGCCGGGCCGTCGAGACCTACCAGCATGGCATCGAGATCGACAACCTGGCCGAGGAACTGTATCGCCGGCTGATCGAATGCGAGTACCGGCGCGGCCACGCGGCCGCGGCGCTGCAGGCCTACCGGCAATGCCGCCACATGCTGTCGGTCCTGCTGGGCATCCGGCCATCGGCGGAAACGGAGGCGGTGTACCGGACCATCGTCGGCGAAGGCGGCTAGCAGGTGCCAAAGCGCCCTCCTCTGCCACGGCTGCACAGCAGGGCGGCTCGCGCTTGGGCGCAGCCAGCACCGACGGCGACCCTGCGCTTTGCGGCGTCCACGATCAAGGTCGATAAAAGGCTGGCTCCTGGGGGTTTGGGGGACCGACAAGCATCCTCCTAATCGGTAATACAACGTAATACGTTGTTTATCTAACTTTACCTGGCGTCAATGTGACATTACTTGTATAATGTCGTATACGATGATCCACGGTGCGCCCGGACGTTTCACTGCCCTTCCCCGCTTTGCGTGCCTGACCAACGCCAGCCGGGCGGCCAGCCGAACCAGCCCGGCGCCCGCGGCCGCTTCATCGAATGTCCTTGACCCTGCAACCCGAGACGCGATCCAACGCCAACGCCCCGCCACCATGCCCGACCACAGTCAAGCCGTCGTCCCCGCCGCCATCGAAGCCTTGCACCTGCCCGCCCACCTGGACGGCCGGGCCGGCAGCAACCGAGCCGGCGCCGGGCGCGCCCAGATCGGCGCCGACAACGACATCGACGCCATCAAGGCCTGGCTGGCCCGCTTCGTCGACACCCGGACCACCTTCGACAGCTACCGCAAGGAAGCCGAACGCCTGCTGCTGTGGGCGACCGTCGAGCTGGGCAAGCCGCTCTCCTCCCTGGTGCACGAGGACTGGCTGCGCTACCGCCGCTTCCTGCAGGACCCGCAGCCGGCCGCGCGCTGGATCTCCCCGGCCGGCCGCAAGTTCGCGCGCGCGCACCCGCAATGGCGCCCGTTCGCCGGGCCGCTCTCGCCCAGCAGCCAGCGCCAGGCCGCCATCATCCTGAATGCCCTGTTCTCCTGGCTGGTGCAGGCCGGTTACCTGGCCGGCAACCCGCTGGCGCTGTCGCGCGAACGCAAGCAGCGTGCCGCGCCGCGCATCACGCGCTACCTGGACGACACGGTGTGGGCGGAAGTCAAGGCGACGATCGAGGCGCTGCCGCGCGCCACCCCGCGCGAGCAGGAGCACTACCTGCGCCTGCGCTGGCTGTTTACGCTGCTGTATCTATGCGGCCTGCGGGTGTCCGAAGTCATCGGTACGACGATGGGCGCGTTTTTCGCCCGCCGCGACAAGCTGGGCGTGCAACGCTGGTGGCTGGAGGTCGTCGGCAAGGGCGGCAAGCCGCGCATGGTGCCGGCCACGGCCGAATTGATGACGGAGCTGGCGCGCTACCGGCGCGCACTGGGCATGACGCCGTTTCCGCTGCCGCACGAGACGGCGCCGCTGTTGCTGCCCCTGGGTGGCAAGGCGCGGCAGATGACGCGCGGCGGCGTGCACGAAATCGTCAAGCGGGTGTTCGAGCAGACCGCCGCGCGCTTCCATGCCAAGGGTGACGATTACGCGACGGAAGCGGCGCGCGTGATGCTGGCCTCGGCCCACTGGCTGCGCCACACGGCCGGTTCGCACATGGTCAACGGCGACGTCGACCTGCGCCACGTGCGCGACACGCTGGGGCACGTCTCGATCGGCACGACCAACAGCTACCTGCACTCGCCGGACGACAGCCGGCACACGGAAACGGAAGCGCGGCACAAGATCGCCTGGTAAGCGCCGCCGCCACGAAGTGGTTGCCGCGGCGTTCAGTCGGTATCGGCGGCGCCGCGCCGGCGCGTGCTCTTGCGCGGCGCGGCTTCCATGCGCGCGGCCGCCAGCCTGGCCTCGAACAGTTCCGCCGCATGGCGCAACTCCGCTTCCAGGCGCAGCACGCGCGCCTGCGCATCGCTCGCGCGCTCTTGCGCCGCCGTCAGTTCGGTGCGCAGTCGCTCCTGCTGCTGGCGGGCGTCGTCGCGCGCGGCGTTCGCGGCACCGGCCACGCCTTCCAGCGCACCGACCTGCTGACGCAAGTCGGCCAGCAACGACAAGGTGTCGCGCAGCTCGCTCCGGTGCCGCTCCGCACTGGCCGCCGCGGCCCCACGTTCCGCTTCCAGCGCCTCGCGCAGACGCTCGCCCGCGGCCCGCTCGCGCGCCGTCGCGTCCTGCGCCTGGCGCCGCGCGGCCTCGGCCGCGGCAACGTCGCGGCGCGCCTGGTCGCGCAGCTTGTCCAGCTCGATCTCGTGGTCGCGCTGCACGCTGTTCAGCCAGGCGTGCTGGGCATTCAGCTCTTTGCGCGCCTCGTCCAGCCGGGCCGCCTGGTTCGCGTGCAGCGCGCCCAGTTCGGCCAGTTCGCGCCGCAGTCCGGCCGTCGCCTGGGCTTCCTGGGCCAGCCGTGCGCGGGTGGCGGCCAGCGTTTCGGCCAGGGTGTCGCGTTCCTGGCGTGCCGACTGTGCTTCGGCACCGGCCGCGGCGGCCTCCTGCCGGGCCTCCTCGCGCAGCGCCGCAAGCGATTCGGCGGCCGCCGCCTGAGCCGCCTTCCACAATGACGCGACGAGTTCCCCGGCGGTATTCTTCAGCTCGTCCGGCAGGTCGGGATGGCCGATGACGACACGGCTTTTCTCGCGCAACTGGCTCCAGAAGCGATTCAGCGCTTCCGCCGGCGCCGACATGCTGCCCTTGCGCACCAGCTGGTACAGCCGGTTGGCGGTCGGCGTCATGCCGTAGCGGAAGAACATCAAGGCGCAGACTTCGCGGTACAGCTCCTGGGTGTTTTCGCAGCGCGGCCGCAAGGCCTCGATATCGGCTTGCAGGCGCGCTTCGTCGGTGGCGATCGGGGCTTCCATCTGGACTCCTGTTGAGGTATCCGATGTTACAACGTAAAGCATTGTATTTCCAACTGATGGGCCGCTGGCGATACAAATTGCTGACATATTTACCGCATTTGCGCACAACCCGGACGTGCGGGGGACGCGTAGCATGACTGCTGTCCGCCCGCGCGCACGGCGTCCCGGGGCGGGCAGCGCCACCACGACGCCGGTCCGCGCTGCCGCATGCGCAGGCACAAGGGAGGCATCATGAAAGCATGTCCCGATCGCGCTGCACCGGTCCCGCCGCCCGACGGCCGGCACGGCCACAGCGCAGCCATGCGACCGCCGCGGCCGGCCTTTGCTCCCTGGCGGAGGTGCCACGCCAACCGCCCGGCAGGCCTGCTGCGCGCTGCGCGTACCGCCGCCGTTTGCCGCCTGTGGTGCCGGCTCTTTCCGGTCACGGCCAGCGCCGCCGTGCTGGCCGACATCCTGGCCAATATCGCACCCTGTGTCCTGCGGCGCGGTGGTCACGGCGCGCGGCGCGGCCGCATGCCGACGGCGGCAGCCGGCCGTCCGGACCGCGGCCTGGCGCCGGGCGCGCCCTGCGGCCGGGTACCCGTTGCCGCGCGCACCGGGAGCGGCCGATGAGCCCCGCGCTGCTGCTGCTACTGCTGCTGGCGCCGGTCGGGGTCAACCGGCTGCTGCGCCGTTCCGGCGCCGGCGCCGGCCTCGTGCGCACGCTGCCGCTGTTGGCGGCTGGCTGGCTGGCCTGCTGCCTGGCGATCGGCACGTGGTGCACGGTATCGGGCCTGCTGGCGCTGGCCGGGACGGCGGCACGCCCGGCCGCGCAGCTGGGCGCCGCCGCCTACCTGCTGTGGCGCCTGCTGGCGCGCGAACGGCAGGAACCGAATCCGCGGATGTGGTCGTTGTTTCCCGCCGCGCTGGTTGACCCGGTGGCGATCTGCTGCGCCGTGTTCGTGTTTCCGGTACTGGGTACGCCGGCACCGCAGGTGTTGGCGGCCTATGGCTGGTTTACCGCACTGATGGTGCCGGCCGGGCTGGGTTGGGCCGCCGTCGGCGCCGGGCTGCCGCCGCGGCGCATGGCGCTGCGCCGCCCGCAGCGGCGCGCGGCCCTGCTGGCCGCCGGCGCGGCGCGGGTGCGCTGAGGGTCAGCGGCCGAGGTCAGCGGCCGAGGCCACCGGCCGGGTGCAGTCGCGCCGGGCGCGCCGGCTGCACCGCGCGCGCCGGCTTCTTGCGCCGGCCCAGCCACAGCACCAGTCCCGTCACCATGAAGGCCAGCGGCGCGAAACCGGCCAGCGTGATCACCACGCGGCCGGCCAGGCCGAACGCCTCGCCCGTATGCAGCGGGAACTGCCAGTTCAGGAACGTGTCGCCGGCCGGCGCGTTGAGCGGATCGCGCACGCGCAGCAGCTGGCCGGTATAGGCGTCGACGGTGATGCGGGTGCTGCCGTCGCCCTGCCGGACCTCGCCCGGCTGGCGCATGCGGATCTCGTACGGCGTTTTCTTGTCGGCCGGCAGCGAGACGCGGCCGATGCGGCCGGCCGGGTTGAAGGCCTGCGCCGCCGCGATCGCCTGCGCCGGCCCGATCGGCACGCCACGCGGGCCGCGCACGGGGGAGTTGTGCAGCTTTTCCGTGGGCGTCAACGTGGCGACGCTGGCCACGGCCGGCCGCACCCAGTCCGGCAGGTTGAAATACATCCCCGAAAAACCCAGCATCAGCAGCACGGGCGCCATGATCATGCCGGCGCTGCGGTGGAAGCTGTACTGGAACTTCATCGTCTTCCAGTGGCCGTGGATGCGGAACGATTTCACCAGCGCGCCCAGCGTCGCCTTCGGCCACCACAGCGCAACGCCGATCGCGCCGATCAGGAACAGCGCCAGGCCGGCCAGGCCCATGACGACCTTGCCGATTTCGCCGGCAAACACGTAGCGGTGCAGGTGGAACAAGGTGGACGTCAGCAGCGGTCGCGTCAGGCCGAACTCGCCCCAGTTGCGTTCGCCCAGCACGACCAGGGTCACGGGGTCGACCATGACCTGGCGGATGCGCGGCAGGGCCAGCGCGTCCCCGTCCGGCTTGGCGATGCGGTAGGAGGCGATCACGACCCCATCCGGTGCGCGCGGCAGCTGCAGTCCGCTGGGCCGGCCGTAGCGCGGATCGGCCTCGAGACGGCCGGCGACCCGTTCCGCCGTGACGCCGGGCGGGGCCATCGGGCCGGTGCGGCCGGCCACTTGCAGCAAGGTCGGGTTGAGTGCCTCGTCCAGCTCGTCGATCCAGGTCAGGCCGACGCCCGTCAGCCCGGCCAGCACGAGCAGCACGCCGAAGGCGAGCGACAGATAGAGATGGATATTGCGCAGCAGTTTGCGCGGGAGGCCGGTGACCATGCGGACGGTGTTCCTGTCGAGGAAATAAGCAGGCATTCTACATGATTGCAAACGTAAATGATAATAGTTATCATTCGTGGCTACTTTTTTGCAATCCATAAGGAGAATCCGATGACCCAGCCCCTTCCCCTCGTCCGCGCCGTGGGCGCCGCCTGCCTGCTGATGGCGCACGGCGCCGTGCTGGCCCAGACCGCCACGCCCGACGACGCCGACGAGATGAAGGAAGTCATCGTCACCGCCACCCGCACCGCCAAGGCCGTGGACAAGATTCCCGGCGCCGTCTCCGTCATCTCCCAGCGCGAGCTGGAGACGCAGTACCTGGTGGCGGACGATCCGTCCGCCGCGCTGGCCACGTACATCCCCGGCTACGCGCCCAGCCGGCAGAAGATGTCGTCCGCCGGCGAGTCGATGCGTGGGCGTACCACGCTGATCCTGCTGGACGGCGTACCGCAGTCGAACCCGCTGCGCGCCGGCATGCGCGAGGGCTACTTCGCCGACACGGCCATCATCGAGCGCATCGAGGTCATCAACGGCGCGTCCGCCATCCAGGGCATGGGCGCGACAGGCGGCATCGTCAACTACATCACCAAGACGCCGAAGACGCCCGGCACCAGCGTCACCGTCAACGCCCGCGTGGCGTCGCAGTTCCGCCACGACAACGTCGACTGGAAGACCGGCCTGACCGTCACGCATAAATCGGGCGAGTTCGACCTGCTGGCCCATGGCAGCGTGCAGCGGCGCGGCATGGGTTACGACGGCCGTGGCCGCCTGCTGGGCATCGACGTCGTGCAAGGCGACACGATGGACGCCGCCGGCGGCGACTTCTTCGTCAAGCTGGGCCGCAATTTCGGCGACCAGCGCCTGCAGCTGACCGTCAACCGCTTCAAGTTCGAAGGCGACGGCGACTACCGCAACGTGCCGGCCGTGTTCGCGCAAGGCATCCCGACCAGTTCCACCGAGGGCACGCCGCCGGGCATGCCCGCGCGCAACGACGTCAAGACGGCAAGCCTGGACTACCGCCATGCCGACCTGTTCGGCGGCGCGCTGAGCGCCCAGCTGTTCAGCCAGGATTTCTCGTCGCTGTACGGTGCCACCAACACGGCCACCTTCCAGGACATCCGCTATGCGCCCATCGGCACCTTCTACGACCAGTCGGAAATCGTGGCGGACAAGCACGGCGCCAAGCTGACCTATGTGCGCCCCGACCTGCTGCTGCGTGGCCTGGAAGCGACCGCCGGCGTGGACTTCCTGCGCGACCGCAGCCGCCAGCAGCTGGCCGGCACCGGCCGCACCTGGGTGCCCACGCTGGACTTCAAGTCCACCGCCCCGTTCCTGCAGCTGGAGTACGAGTTCGGGCCCGTCACCGTGCGCGGTGGCCTGCGGCACGAATCGGCCGACCTGCGCGTGGCCACCTACACGACGCTGGCGTCGTACGGCAACCGTCTCGTCCAGGGCGGTGAGCGCTCGTTCTCGAAAAGCGTGAAAAACCTGGGCGCGGTGTGGCGCTTCGCGCCGCAGTGGTCGGCCTTTGCCTCCAGCGCCGAAGGCTTTGGCCTGCCGGACGTCGGCCTGGTGCTGCGCGGCGTGAACCGCCCGAACCAGTCCGTGGCCCAGTTGTTCAACCTGGAGCCCGTCGTCACGCGCAACAACGAGGTGGGCGTCAACTGGCGCGGCGCCCTGGGTCATGTGGGCGCGTCGATGTACGATTCCCGTTCCAAGCTGGGCACCGTACTGCGCATCAACGCGCAAGGCATCGGCGTGCTGGACCGGGTGCCGACCACCGTGCGCGGCTGGGAAGTGGCGGGCGAGCTGCGCGCCAGCAAGACCGTGTCCGCGTTCGGCAGCTATGCCAAGACGATGGGCAAGACCGCCGCCACGGCCGGCGCGCCGATGGACCTGGCCCTGGGCGCCCGCTCGCAGGCGCCGGACAAGCTGGTGCTGGGCGCCAACTGGCAGCCGCTGGCCGGCACCCAGCTGCGCCTGCAGGCCACCCGCCTGGAAGACCGCGACATCAATATCGGCCGCGTGGTGGGCACGGCCAATCTGGAGGAACATTTCCGGGGCTATACGCTGGCCGACCTGGCCGCCACGTTCGACACCCGCTACGGCAAGTTCGGCCTGGCGGTGGAGAACCTGACGGACCGCCAGTACGTCGGTTACTACCCGCAATCGGCCAACTACAAGGAGGCGACGTCCTACTTTGCCGGGCGCGGTCGCACGTTCTCGGCCAGCGTGACGCGCACGTTCTGACCCTTGCAAGCTGCCTGCCGCTACACCGGGCGCCGCCCGGCTGTCCTTGTGCGCGATCAAGGGATGTGGTGTTTTCATCCGTGCCCCCTTAACCGGCCTTAACAAGCGAGTCATAATCTGCCTGCAGGGCATCCGCCCGACTTCGCGAGGCCGGTCATGAACGCTTCCAGGCATTTCACTTCCCACCGCCACGGCGGCCCGCCGCGGCCGCCGACCTCCCCTGTCAGCGCCGTCACGCCATTCGCCCGCCAGGTGCAAGCCTGGGCGCAGGCGCCGGGCGGGCTGGCCGGCCACGACCTCGCCCACCGCGACCTGCGCGGCGTGGTGCTGGACGGCGCCGACCTGCGCAATGCCGACCTGACGGGCAGCGACCTGACCGATGCCAGCCTGCGCGGTGCCGACCTGTCCGGCGCCCGCTTGCGCGACGCCTTGCTGAGCGCTGCCGACTGCAGCGGCGCGCGCCTGGACGGCGCCTGCCTGGACGGCAGCCAGGCCGCCTGCTGCCGTCTCGCCGGCGCCAGCCTGGTACGGGCGCGCGCGGACGGGGCCAGCTGGCCGGGCGCCGACCTGAGCGACGCCGACCTGTCCGGCCTGGCCGCCAGCGGCCTCGACCTGACCCGCGCCGTGCTGGACCGCAGTCACGCCGCCGGCATGACGCTGCGCGACGCCAGTGCCGAGCACAGCCGCTGGCGCGGCGCCCGCTGGCGCAACGTCAGCGTGATCGGGGGCAGCCTGCGCGGCGCCGACCTGCGCCAGGCCCAGCTGACGGACTGCGCGCTGGACGGCACCGAGCTGGCGGGCAGCACGTGGGAGCATGCGCGCTGGCGCGCCGTCACGCTGGCCGGCGGCAGCACACTGCGCGATGCCCGTGCCGACACGCTGTGCGCGCCCGGCTGCGACGTGCCCGGGTTGTCGCCGCGGGCGCCACGCCCGCCCCGGGCGGCGGACGGGCCGCCCCGGCTGATCGTCGTGCGGGGGCGCGCCTGATGCCCTGGCGCCGGCTGGCCGCCGCCCTGTTCGCCCTGGCCTGGGCCCATGCCGTCGCCCAATCGACACCTGCCGCGCCCGCCACCGGTGCCAGCGCGGTGCCCGCGGCCAACTGTCCCACGCCGGCGCAGTACGCCGCCGTCGTGGTTACCGGCGTGCACGCCTTCGTGCCGTACCGCGGCGGGGCGCCGCTGGCGGAAGTGTCGCTGCGCGACGGCATCGTCGTCACCGTCAACGACCTGGCCGTGCTGCTGGCGCGCGAACAGTGCTCGCCGCGCCAGAAAAAGATCGTGCTGTTCCTGGATGGCCGGCCGCTGGTCGACATCCGCCCTTACCCGCCCAGCAACCCGGTCGCCAACACGCTCAATTTCGTGCTGAACCGCAGCGAGACCTCGCGCGACGTGTGGACGCACCTGCTGGGCAAGCCGCAATTCCGGCCGCGCCAGCTGGCCGTCAGTGTCGGCATCGAGGACGAATATCCGGTCGCGTCGCAACAGACGCTCGCGCTGCGCGTCATCCCGATGGGCTGGTTCGGCTTGTGGACCAGCCTGTTTTCGGTGCTGGCCGTGGCGTTCATCGTGCTGGCGCGGCGCAGCGACGTGCTGCGCGATCCCGGCCCGGCGCCAGGGCCCGGCCGGCGCAAGCCGTACAGCCTGGCGCGCACGCAGGGGGCGGTGTGGTTCGGCCTGGTGCTGGCGGCCTACCTGTTCATCGGCATGATCACCGGGGATTACGCGACGACGATCACGCCCACGGTGCTGGCCCTGATGGGCATCAGCGCGGGCACGGTGATCGGCTCGTCGCTGATCGACCAGCCGCCCGGCGGCACGGAGCGGCGCGAGGCGATGGCCAGCCGCGGCTGGCTGGCGGACATCCTCAGCGACCACTACGGCGTCAGCTTCCACCGCTTCCAGATGGCGTCCTGGACGCTGGTGTTGGGGATCGTGTTCATCCAGCAGGTCTATCGCGACCTGGCGATGCCGGATTTCGACGTGACTTTACTGGGATTGATGGGGATCAGTGCCGGGACGTACCTGGGCCTGAAGACGACCGCCGAAGGCCGATAGGCTCATTGCGCTCGGCGCGGCCTGGTCACCCCAGGTCGCGCAAGTCGCTGACCGGCACGTCGCCGAACCCGGCGCGCAGCAGATAATCGACCAGCCGCGCCCCGGTCTCGTCCGCCCCGGCCAGCCCGCCCTCCCGCTGCAGGGCAACGAAACGTGCCAGCGCCGGGAAATCGCGCTGTTCCACACCGCGAATGTGCGCCTGCATGGCCGTGTCGATGACGCCGGGCGCCACGCTGGCGATGCGCAGGCCGGCGATGCGGTCCTGGGCCACGGCCTGCGCATGCATGTCCAGCGCCGCCTTGGTGGCGCAGTAGGCGCTCCAGCCCGCATACGGGTTGCGCCCGGCGCCGCTGGAAACATGGGCGATGCGCCGGTCGGCGCAGGCCTCGGTGGCGGCGACAAAGGCGTCGGCCAGCTGCAGCGCGGCCGTGACGTTGATGGCGACCGCCTGGGCCAGCGCCGCCGCGCCCTGTCGTCCGGGCGGCCCCACCGGCGTGACGACACCCGCATTGTTGACCAGGATCGCCAGCTCGGCATCGCCCAGGAAGCGGGTCAGCGCGCCAGTATCGAGCCAGGCAGTCACGGCGCGCGCGTCGGCCAGGTCCAGCGCCACTTCCTGCACGCCCTGTGCCGCCAGCGCCCCATTGGCGCCGCGCGCGACGCCCAGCACGGCGGCGCCACGCCGCAGCAGCGCGGCGGCGATCCCCGCGCCCAGGCCGCGGCTGTGTCCCGTCACAATGGCTTTGATCATGCTTGCTCCCTTGTCCGAAAACGCCATCGTACCAGCCGGCGGCGCGCGGTGCCGGGAAGGTCAGCGCCGCCCTGGCGCGGCCTTGTTGCCCACGTCGTGGATATAAAAGGTCAGGTCGCGGCAGCGCAAGGTGATGCGGCAGCCCTGCCGGCCGCCCAGGCGCTGGTGCACCACGCGCAGGCCCAGTGCCTGCACGCCCCGTTCCAGTGCGGCGATGTTCTTGTCGCCCACCGTGACGGGCAACTGCGCCTTGCCGAACAGGCTGGCGCCGCCGGCCACCACGACCTCCAGCTCCTTGTAGTCGTCCGGCCGGGCGCCCAGCGCGCGCAGCATGGCGGGCAGTGCCGTGCTGACGTAGCGGGCGCCGGCATTCGCCTCGTGCGCCGGCGCCTCGCCCAACAGGCAGTGCGCCAGCGCCGCGCGGCGCTTGCGGCGCCACAGGATACCGATGCCGACACAGGAACCGAGCAGTGCCGTCAGCACCGTGTCGCCGCAGCCCACCTCGAATTCGCCGGCCCAGATATGGCGCGTGCCGGCCAGTGCCGCGTCGGGGGGCGACGCGGCGCTCGGCAATGGCAGCGATGGGGAAAATGGCATGAAGGACCCTGGACGGAAACGGTGGTAGTCAAATACGCGGTTTGCCGGACGTTGATTGGGTCAGCGTTGCCATGATGCATGCATTCACGGTCGAAGTAAAGAAATATTGCTATGCAGAATTGTTCGCTGTCGCCTCTGCTCAACAGTGCGACGTGGCTGGCATATTGTTTGCATAATGACATGATTCAACAAGGAGCATCAGTGCAACCCAGTCCAGATTTCTACAACGAGATGATGGCGGACGGCGCCGTCCGGCCCCACTACCGTGCGTTCGCCGAGTGGCTCGCGCAGCAGACGCACGATGCGATCGAGCGCAAGCGCGCCGAGGCCGACCTGGCGTTCCGCCGCGTCGGCATCACGTTCGCCGTCTATGGCGACAATGCCGGCACCGAGCGGCTGATCCCGTTCGACATGATCCCGCGCATTATTCCGGCGCACGAGTGGGCCTTGCTGCAGCGCGGCCTGGAGCAGCGCGTGCGCGCGCTGAACATGTTCATCGACGACATCTACCACGAGCAGCACATCATCCGTGCCGGCGTGGTGCCGGCCGAGCAGATCTACCGCAACGCCCAGTATCGTCCCGAAATGCAGGGCATCCGGGTGGCGTCGGACATCTACGCGCACATCGCCGGCATCGACATCGTGCGCGCCGGCGCGGGCGAATTCTATGTCCTGGAGGACAACCTGAGAGTGCCGTCCGGCGTGTCGTACATGCTGGAAGACCGCAAGATGATGATGCGGCTGTACCCGGAACTGTTCGCCAGCCACAAGGTGGCGCCGGTGGAACATTATCCCGACCTGCTGCTGGACAACCTGCGCTCGGTGGCGCCGGTCGGCGTGATCGACCCGACCGTCGTCGTGATGACGCCGGGCATGTACAACTCGGCCTACTTCGAGCATGCGTTCCTGGCCCAGCAGATGGGGGTCGAGCTGGTCGAGGGCAAGGACCTGTTCGTCAACAACAATGCGGTGTGGATGCGCACCACGCGCGGTCCGCGCCGGGTCGACGTGATCTACCGCCGGCTGGACGACGATTTCCTCGACCCGCTGGCGTTCCGCGCCGACTCCGCGCTCGGTGTGCCGGGCCTGCTGTCGGTGTACCGGGCCGGCCGCGTCACCCTGGCCAATGCCATCGGCACCGGCGTGGCGGACGACAAGTCGATCTACCCTTACGTGCCTGCGATCATCCGCTTCTACCTGTCCGAAGAGCCGGTGCTGAACAACGTGCCGACCTACCAGTGCCGCCATCGGAACGAGCTGGACTACACGCTGGCCAACCTGGCGCAGCTGGTCGTCAAGGAGGTGCACGGCGCCGGCGGCTACGGCATGCTGGTCGGGCCCGCCGCATCGAAGCAGGAGGTCGAGGACTTCCGCGCCCGCCTGCTGGCGCGGCCGGACGTCTACATCGCCCAGCCCACCCTGGCCCTGTCGAACTGCCCTACGTTCGTGGAGAACGGCGTGGCGCCGCGCCATATCGACCTGCGCCCGTTCGTCCTGTCCGGCAAGACGATCTCGATGGTGCCGGGCGGCCTGACCCGGGTGGCGCTGCGCGAAGGCTCGCTGGTGGTGAACTCGTCGCAGGGCGGCGGCACCAAGGACACGTGGGTACTGGAACAATGACGAAGGAGACTTTATGCTGAGCCGTACCGCCGACCACCTGTTCTGGATGGCCCGCTATACCGAGCGGGCCGAGAACACGGCGCGCATGCTGGACGTGAACGTGCAGACCGCGCTGCTGCCGCAATCCGAGGACGCGGCGCGCCAGGCCTGGCGCGCCATGCTGGGCATCTCGGAGCTGCAGCAGGCCTACGACCGCAAGCACGGCGCCGTGGCGCAGCGCGATGTGATCGAATTCATGGTGTGTGACCCGGACAACCCGTCCTCCATCATCGCCTGCCTGACGGCCGCGCGCGAAAACGCGCGCGCCGTACGCGGCACGCTGACGACGGAGGTATGGGAAGTGCAGAACCAGACCTACCTGGACCTGCGCCGGCGCCTGCACGGCGGCCAGCTGCGCCAGGACCCCAGCCAGTTCTTCGAATGGGTCAAGTACCGCTCGCACCTGTCGCGCGGCGTCACCTTGGGCACGATGCTGCGCGACGAGGCCGTCAACTTCATGCGCCTCGGCACCTTCCTGGAGCGCGCCGACAATACGGCGCGCATCCTGGACGTCAAGTTCCATGACAGCGAGTCGGAAGCCGAGACGCGCCGCGATTTCTACTACTGGGCGGCGCTGCTGCGCTCCGTCTCCGGCTTCGAGATCTACCGCAAGGTGTATCGCGACGTCATCACGCCGGCGCGGGTGGCGGAACTCTTGATGCTGCGGGCGGACATGCCGCGCTCGCTGCTGGCCTGCATGGACGAGGTGGTCGACAACCTGCGCGAGGTGCGCAACGACGTCTCCAGCGAAACCGAGCGGCTGGCCGGCCAGTTGCACGCCGAGCTGCGCTTCGGCCGCATCGACGACATCCTGCAGCGCGGGCTGCACGACACGCTGACCGAATTCCTGCAGCGCATTTATGAACTGGGCAACCGGGTCAGCCGCGATTTCCTCGTGCCGCTGGCCGCCTGAAGGAGCACCATGCAACTGTCGATTCGCCATGAAACGCTGTACCACTACACGGCCAGCCAGGCCTACACGATCCAGCAGCTGCACCTGACGCCGCGCGCCGAGCCGCAGCAGCACGTGCTGCAATGGCAGCTGGACGCGCCCGGCAGCCTGCACGCCCACACGGATGCCTACGGCAACCTGACCCATATGCTGACGCTGGACAAGCCGCACGACGCGCTGGCCATCGTGGCCGAAGGCGTCGTCGAGACGACGACGCCGCCGCAGGGACGGGTGAGCGGCAATGACACATTGTCGCCGCTCGTCTACACGGTAGCCACCCGGCTGACGGCGCCGGACGATGGCATCCGCGCCGTGGCCGCCGCCTTCCTGCCGCGGCCGCGCGCCGGCACGCGCGAGCTGATGGCGCTGGCCGCGCACCTCCATGGTGCGGTGGCATACCGGCGCGGTGCGACCGAGGTGAGCACGCCCGCCGCCGCCGCGCTGGCCCAGGGCGCCGGCGTGTGCCAGGACCACGCGCACATCTTCCTGGCCTGCTGCCATGCGGCCGGCATTCCGGCCCGCTACGTGTCCGGCTATATCGATCCGGGCAATAGCGACCATGCGGCCAGCCACGCCTGGGTCGACGCCTGGGCCCATGACGACGACTACACCGGCTGGGTCAGCATCGATGTCACCCATGCGGGCCTGATGACGGATCGTTATTGTCGGATCGCCATCGGGCGCGACTACGATGCCGCCGCGCCGGTGCGCGGCATGCGCGCCGGTGGCGGCGACGAATCGCTGAAGGTCGAGGTCCAGATAGTTCCGCAGTGAAAGCTGTCTGTGTACAATGGGGTTGTCGCAACCCCTTGTCCACTTACCCGTACCCTTTCCGATGACTTACTGTGTTGGCATGCGCCTCGAGGAGGGGCTGGTCTTCCTGGCCGATTCCCGCACCAATGCCGGGGTCGACCAGATCGGCACGTTCCGCAAGCTGAGTGTGTTCGAGAATCCGGGCGACCGGGTCATGGTGATGATGACGGCCGGGAACCTGTCGATTTCGCAATCGATCCGCGAACTGATCGGCGATTTCAAGAGCGCCAACGGCTACACAATCTGGACGGCGCCGAACCTGTACGAGGCGGCCCGCGCGGTGGGCGAGGCCCTGCGCACGGTGCACGAGCGCGAGGCGCAGGCGCTGACCCGCTTTGGCATCGACTTCAACCAGGCGATCATCTTCGGCGGCCAGGTCGCCGGCGAGCGCTGCCGCCTGTTCCAGATCTACTCGGCCGGCAATTTCATCGAATCGCACGCGGAAAGCACCTATTTCCAGATCGGCGAGTCGAAGTACGGCAAACCGATCCTGGACCGCGTCGTCACCCGCGTCACGCCGCTCGACGAAGCGGCCAAGTGCGCGCTGATCTCGATGGACTCGACCCTGCGCTCGAACATCTCGGTGGGGCTGCCGCTGGACATGCTGGTGTACGAAAACAACAGCCTGGCCGTCACCCGCTTCGTCACGATCGACGAGAAAAACCAGTATTTCCAGATGCTGCGCAGCACCTGGGGCGAGCAGCTGAAGCGCATCTTCGAGGGCATCGAGGCGCCGCACTGGCAGGCCATGCCGCACAACGCGCACCAGCCGGTGCGCATGCCGCTGCCGCTGTCGACCACCCCGAACGCCCCTTCGGCGCCGCTGCAGTCGGTGGCGCAGCAGATGGCCAACAATCAGCAATAAGGTGACGATGGGGCGCGCCGCGCTGGCCATCCTCGTCGTCGAGGACCATGCGACCATCGCGCGCCAGGTGGTGGATTTTCTCGACGGCCTGGGCTGGCAGACCGACCATGCCGCGACCGGCGCCCTGGCCATCGACCTGGCCACGCGCGAGCCCTGCGGCGCGCAGTACGACGTCATTGTGCTGGACCTGAATCTCCCCGACATGGACGGTCTCGACGTCTGCCGCGCGATCAAGCAGCGCGCCCCGCGCAACGTGCCCGTGCTGATGCTGACGGCGCGCGACGCCTTCGAGGACAAGGCGCGCGGCTTCCACGGCGGCGCCGACGACTACCTGACCAAACCGTTCGACCTGCGCGAACTGGCCCTGCGCTGCGAGGCGCTGGCGCGGCGCGGCCGGCTGCACGTCAGCCAGGTGCTCGAGGTGGGCCCGCTGACCCTGCTGGCGGCGGAGCGGCGCGCGCTGTGCCATGGCCAGCCGCTGGCCCTGACCCACAGCGGCTATCGCATCCTGTCCCTGCTGGCCGAGGCGCATCCGCGCCCCGTGTCGCGCGCGGCGCTGAGCCACGCGCTGTGGGGCGCGCAGCCGCCCGACAGCGACGCCCTGAAATCCCATGTGTACGCGCTGCGCCAGGCACTGGAAGCGGCCGGCGGCGCCGCCACCATCGTCACCATCCCCCAGCTGGGCTACCGCCTGGCGCTGGCCGATGTCTAGTTCGATCCGGCGCGCCCTGTTCGCGGTCCTGGCCGGTTTTACCGTGCTGCTGTGCCTGTGCTACACGGCGCTGCTGCTGGTGGTGTCGTACGTGACGGAGGATATGCTGGTGGACCGCCTGCTCGAGCGCGAGGCGGCGGCCTTGAGGGCGCATCACGCGCGCCACGCCGAGCTGCGTGCGCCCGGACTCGACCTGGTGCGGCTGCACGCCAGCGCCGCCACGCTGCCCGCGCCGGTGCGGGCGGTGGTCGCGGCGGGGCGCGAGCGCGGCGAGATCTTCGTACCGGGCGGCGCCCACTACCACCTGCGCGCGGTGCGCGTGACGCCGGCGGCGCAGCCGGTCTGGCTGCTGGCCGACGTCGGCCCGGTCCTGGTCGTATCGCGCCTGTTCCGGGAAGTCGGCGGCGTCCTGCTGCTGGTGGCGCTGGGGCTGGTCGCGCTGGCGCTGGGCCTGGCCTGGTGGCTGGCGCGCCGGCTGGTCGCGCCGCTGCAGCGGCTGGCCCATGAAGTGCGCACGTTGCCCGCGCAAGGGCGGTTCGACTTCGCGGCCCGGTCCCGGCGCGACGAGATCGGCTACCTGGCGGACAAGCTGGGAACGGCGCTGGCCGGGCTGCACGCGGCGCTGGCCCGCGAGCAGGCCTTTACACGCGATGTCAGCCACGAGCTGCGCACACCGCTGACGGTGTTGAAGAACGCGCTCGCCACGGCGCCGGATGCCGCCGCCGCGCGGGCGCAGGTGGACGACATGGCCGCCACCATCGACGTGCTGTTCGCCCTGGCACGCGCGGAAACGCTGCCGCCCGGGCCGTTCGACCTGCGCGGTTGCATCGAGGAAGTGCTGCTGCGCCAGCCCGGCGTGGCCGACTGGGACGAGGCGCGCCTGGTGCTCGACCTGCCCGAGCGGCTGCCGGTCAGCGGCAATCGCCAGCTCGCCATGCTGCTGATGGAGAACTGCGTCGGCAACGCGCTGTTCCACGGCGGGCCCGGCTGCCGCCTGGCCGTGTCGTTCACGGATGGCGTCCTGGCCATCGACAACTCGGTGGAGTCGGGCCGGCCCGCCGCCGTGCGTGGCTTCCTGCACGGCCACGATCTGCTGCGGCGGCTGGCGGCGGCCATGGGCTGGTCGGTGCGCTTCGAGCCGGGCGCGGGCAGCTACCGCGTCGTCATCGCGCCACGCTGAAAACCGGCCGGATTTCACCGGCATTTCACCTGGCGCCACGCATACTGCGCGCTCCTCCACTACATCGCTACCGATCATGAAACGACTGTTTGCACTGCTGCTGTTCGCCGGTACGGCGTTGCCCGCGCTGTCCCAGGTGGCTTCCCTCGTGCACAAGGAAGAAAAGCGGCGCTTCCTCGTCTATACCCCGCCGGCCTACGCCAGCCAGCCGACGGCCAGCTTTCCCGTCGTGTTCAACTTCCACGGCGGCGGCATGACGATGGCGGAGCAGATGCTGTACACGGGCATGAACCGCGCCGCCGACCGGCACGGCTTCATCGTCGTCTACCCGGCCGGCATCAAGCAGGACTGGAACGTCGGCTTCGGCATGTCCTATACCGAAGGAGTGGACGACATCGGCTTCGTGCAGGCGCTGCTGGCCAGGCTGAAGGGCGAGTACCGCATCGATCCCCAGCGGGTGTACGCGACCGGCCTGTCGCGCGGCGGCTTTTTCGCCCAGCGCATCGCGGCCGAGCTGCCGCACCTGTTCGCGGCGGTGGCATCGGTGGGCGCGCCGCTGCCCGAACCGGTGCGGCAGCACCACGGCGGCGCCGGCAAGGTGGGTGTGCTGCTGATCCACGGCAGCGCCGACCAGGTGGTGGCCTACGACGGCAAGGCCACCGGCTACCTGTCGGCGCCGGCCACGTACGACTACTGGCGCCAGCGCAACGGCATTGCCGGCACTGGCAGCAGCCGCGTCATCGACACCAATGCTGCGGACGGCACCAGCGTGACCTGGCAGGAAACGGAAGAAGGCGCGTACCGCGTGGCGCTGGCCACGGTGCGCGACGGCGGCCACACCTGGCCGGGCGCCGACCCGTTCAACGTCGGCCTGCCGATCGGCAAGACCACGGCGGACATCGACGGCAACGAGGTCATCTGGCGCTTCCTGGCGCGGCACCGGCGCTAGGCCGACGCTGCCAGGTTAACGGCCGAGGCCGTGTCCCACCGCGGGGTCAGACTGAGGTAGCCCGGATATCGTAGCCAGGTTCAATTGGGGGTCAGGTACTTTTTTTCGACCTCCATGGGGCTGAGGTATCTCAGCGTCTGATGAGGGCGCCGCTGATTGTAGTACAGCTCGATGTAACTCGATATCTCGGCGATGGCGTTAGCTCTTGTTGGATACATGGTGTGACGCGTCAGTTCATTCTTGAGCGTAGAGAACCAGCTCTCTGCCACGGCATTGTCGTGGCAGTTACCTCGTCGGCTCATACTTGCCCTAAGGCCGCGTTCGTCCAGCACCCCTCGGTATAGTTTGGATCCGTATACCGAGCCCTGATCTGTGTGGCAGATGAGCCCCGGTTCAGGCCTGCGCTGTGCATAGGCCATTCTTAGCGCAGCGATGGGCAGCGAGGCGTCCTGGCACTGATTCATGGCCCACCCAACTATCCGACGAGCGAACAGGTCAAGCACGATGGCTAGATGGAGCCAACCTTCACTGGTATGGATTGTTGTGATGTCGCTAACCCAGACCTTGTTCGGTGCTGTTACGGTGAAAGCTCGCTTGAGCAGGTCGGGCGCAGGCGGCTCGGTGTGCTGATGGGCCTTCATCACGCGGAACTTGGTCTTACGCTTAGCCTCAATGGCCTCGATCTTGCGCAGCCGTGCCACACGATGCTTGCCGCATACGACGCCGCTAGCGTTGAGTAGGCGCCACGTCTTCACTGCACCTAGCGCATGACGATGTGAGTCGTGCAGGCTACGAATGTGCTGACGCAGTGCCAGATCTTCTCGGCTGCGCATACTCGATGGTCGACGGCGGAAAGCGTAATAGGTACTGTACTTCACATCCAGCACACGGCACAGTGAACGCACAGAATGGCGCTTTGAATGTTCCTCGATCACGGCGTACTTCATCGCTTCATCCGCGCGAAGGACGCCTCCAACTTTTTTAATAGTTCGAAGTCCTCCTTCACTCTGCTTAGCTCGCGTTTGACCCGTGCTAGCTCACTTTCTTCGCTTTCGGGCTTGCGGCCACGACTGGTGAAACTTGCCTCTGGGCCGTTTTGCTCGAGCACCTTCGCCCATTTGTAGAGCTGATTGCGCCGTACGCCCAGCTCGTTAGCAAGGGCCTGCGCAGTCTGCTTGCCATCTTTGAGGCGTGCAACGGCAGCAAGCTTAAATTCTTTGGTGTAGACAACAGGATGCTGGCGCTGCGCTCCAGCATCCTCCGGTGGGGTATTTGGTGATTTCGCGGTCATAGGGTCCTCTAGGATACGGATTGTCCCCCATTTCGACCTGGCTACAATTTCCGGTACACCTCAGACCCCGGAATAGGACACGGCCTCGGCCATATCACGTGCGACAGGCTGTCAGCGGCCCTGGCGGCGCAGGCTGTGCCAGGTGCCCAGCCCGACCGGAATACCCAGGGCGACGGCGGACACGTAATCCAGCAGGCCGTCGCCCAGCAGCGCGGCCACCAGGCCGATCGTCGTCAGGATCGCCAGCACGATCGGCATGCCCCACAGGCGCAGGAACTCGTCGCTCATCGCGCTTCTCCCTGGCGCGCCAGCGCCGGCACCAGACCGGCGTCGGCGGGTGTGTCTTCCCGGCGCGCCGGCACGGTCACGCCGCGCTTGAGCCACAGGTACAGGCCGCTGCCCAGCACGACGATCGTCGCCACGTCCAGGGCGGCCCACAGGAATTTCATCAGCTGCCCGCCGTAGTCGCCGAAGTGCAGCGGCTGCGACACCAGCAGTGCCGTCAGGTACCATGGCAGCTCCCGGCTGTCCGTCACCTGGGCCGTCTGGGCGTCGATCAGCACGGGCTTGTACAGGCGCGAGGTCAGCGGCGTGGTGCCGTTCATGAACACGCCATAGTGGTGCTCGCTGGTGTACGGGGTGCCGGGGAAGGCGATGAAGCCGATCTTCATGTCCGGCTCCAGCGCCTTGGCCGCGGCCACGGCCTGCTGCATCGAACCGAACGAGCTCAACGGCGGCGCGTTCTTGTACGGCGCCACCATGTCGGCCATTTCCGTGGCCTGCCAGTACTTCAGCATCAGGTCGGCCCACGTGTTGATCATGCCGGTGGCGCCGACGACGAACGCCCAGGTCAAGGTGACGATGCCCAGCAGGTTGTGCAGGTCGAGCCATTTGGTGCGGTTGGTACGCTCGCGCCGCACCGTGCCGAAGTCCAGCTTGCGCATGAACGGCGCGTACAGCACGACGCCGGACACGATCGCCACCAGCAGCAGGAAGCCCATCAGGCCGAGGAACAGCTTGCCCCACAAGCCGGCGTACAGGTCGACGTGCAGGTGGAACATGACGGACATGAAGCTGCCCTCGAACTGCGGGGTGGGCAGCGCCTGGGCCGTGCGGGCGTCCACCGCCGTGAACTTGAAGTTCGTGTCGGTGCCGCTGTCGCCCAGGGTCAGGTTCCAGATCGTGTCGTCGTCCGCTTCCTGCGACATGTACATCATCTGCTTGCCCGGGTACAGGGCCTTGGCGGCGGCGATCACCTTGTCCAGGTCGGCCTTGGGGGTATCGGCCGGCATCGGCGGCGACTCCACTTCGGTGCCCAGCAGGTGGCCGATCTCGTGGTGATAGATCAGCGGCAGGCCGGTAATGCACAGCAGCAGCATGAAGACGGTGCAGACCAGGCTGCTCCACTTGTGGACCCAGGCCCAGCGGCGGATGGTAACAGGTGTCATGGCGGGACAATATAGGAATAAGTCATTGGATGATAATGCAAACTATTCTCATTTACCAGTGCCTTGCACATCGGAATGCGATCCCGCTGCACGCTTGAGTTCAGACTGGACTTGCCTGAGCGCCTGTGGTGAACTATGGGTTACTGCGGGTGTCGCCGCAGGAATCACCGCAGTGGAGGCAGCACCTATGGATGTCATCACTTCCGCAGTGACGGCGGCGATCGCCGAAGGCGGCACCAGCGCCGCCTACCAGATGCTCAAGGCCCGCCTGGCACCGCGTTCGCCCCGGGTCGAGGAAGCGATCCTGGATTTGGAACAGGACCCGGGCTCGCTGTCGCGCCAGTTCGCCCTGTCCGATGCGCTGGCCGCCGCCGGGCTGGCAGGCGACCGCTATCTGCGCGCCGCCGCGCGCAACCTGCTGGACGAGGTCGAGCGGCGCCAGGCCGGCGTCACCACCCAGGAAGCGCACTGGCGCACGACGGCCGAGGGCAATGCGCCGAACCACGCCGTGATGCAGGTGTTTTTCGCCACCGACCGGCAGCAGACGGGTGACCGCCACCCGGCGCGCCAGTTCGGCGGCGGGCGCGGCACGCTGACCTACGGCAGCTGCGAGGTCAGCATTCCGCGCGACCACCGCATGGGCGAGCTCGAATCCCCTTCCCTGCTGCGGCTGCAGTTCCGCCCGGACCCGGATCGCCATGTCGTGCTGATGCGCACGGAGCTGGCCAGTCGCGAGCAGTTCTTCCCCACGCTGGCGCAGGCCGTTGCCGCCACCGGCAACCGCAGTGCCCTGTTGTTCGTGCATGGCTATCGGACCAGCTTCGAGGACGCGGCGCGGCGCACCGGCCAGATCGCCTACGACCTGGCCTTTGGCGGCGTGCCCCTGTTCTACAGCTGGCCGTCGCAGGGACGCCTGTCCGGCTACATGGTCGATGAAACCAATTGCGAGTGGACGCAGTCCAAGCTGACGGAGTTCCTGATCGATTTCCTGGCCGGGACGCCGGCCGAGCACGTCTATCTGCTGGGCCACAGCATGGGTAACCGGGCGCTGGCGCGGGCGACGGCGGCCGTGATCGCGGCGCGGCCGGAACTGGCCGGGCGGCTGCGCGAGATCATCCTGACGGCGCCCGACATCGATGCGGACGTGTTCCGCCGCGATATCGCGCCGGCCCTGGCGGCGGCGGGCAATCCCGTCACCTTGTACGCGTCGTCGAACGACGAGGCGCTGCAGATGTCGAAACGGGCGCACGGTCATGCGCGCGCCGGCGACAGCGGTGCGGGTCTGGTCATCGCGCCCGGAATGGAAACGGTGGACGCCAGCAGCGTGGACACGGGCTTCATCGGCCACTCGTATTATGCGGAAAAGCGGTCGGCGCTGGCCGACATGTATTACCTGATCAACCAGCAGTTGCGGGCGCATCAGCGTGCCGGACTGCAGCCGGTCGACGCCCCGGCGGGGCGCTACTGGACTTTCTATTGACGGAGTCGCCATGACGGCCTACGCAAGTGCCCATGATGAAACGATTTTTTGCGTCGACGAGCTGGTGGAAGCGCTCGGCAACGACGAGCGGGCCGTACGCAAGGTCGTGCACATCGTGCGCGACTGCATCAGCACGGGTATCGAGCCGCTGAACCAGGCCGGTGATGCGGTGCAGCAGGCGCGCTTCATGGAGGCGCGCCGGATCATCCATCACCTGCGCGACACGATTTCGGAACTGGGTGCCAGGCGCTTCGTGGCCGCATGCCTGGGGCTGGAGCTGGCACTGTCCGAAGGCAAGGTGTTGCAGATTCCGCTGCTGTTCACGGCGGTCGAGAACGAGCTGCGCCTCGTCATGGAACACGCCGGCGCCTGGCTGGATCAGCACGCAGGCCGCGCCAGCGCTCGCTGAGCATACTCGACAGTACTAACGACTGGTTACAATTGTTACGCCGGTCGTGTCGCTTCATCTGGCTTGTCGCAAAGTTGACATGCTAATATTGCCACGCATGCCGCAGTGACCGTATCGACGCCGGGGCGCCCATGGCGCACCGCAGCGATCGTGCGCCATAGTGATATGAAAGTCACTACAATCCCGCGCACGCTTACTGTTGGGCTGGAGGTGCTTCATTATTGCATTTTAGCAATTTCATGGTACAGTAACGCCCCCGGGCGGCGCCGTCTTGCGCCCCGCTCCCCGGGGCAACCCTATCAACCGCGTCAAGCAGGTTTGAGTGAGGCAAGAAGAAAAATATGGAATTATTCAACAAGTCGGGCGCGCTGATTGCGTTCGTACTCGTCTCGGTGGGCGCCTTGATTGCCTGCCAGGCCAAGGAAGACGCGGTGCCGCCGGCGCCGGTCATCGAAGCCGTTGCACAGAAACTGACGATCCACGGTGGCGCCGCGGCCGAGCGCCGACTGCGCGAATGGGCCGAGCAAGGTTCCGTTGTCGCCAAGCGCGAGCTTGGCATGATCTACCAGAGCAAGACCCAGCAGCGTGGCGAAGCCATGCGGCTGTTCGAGGAAGCGGCCCGCGCCGGCGATTCGGAGTCGGCGTTCCAGCTGGCCGAGATGGTCCGCCTTCCCGCGGAGGACGGTACCGACAGCCGTGCCCTGTCCCTGTACCAGCAGGCGGCGGAGCGCAGCCATGCCAAAGCCGCGCTGCGGCTCGCCGCGCTGATCCGCGGCGCCGATGTGGCGGCCCAGCCTGCCGCCCTGAAATAAGCTCCCGTCCCCCCGCCTCCACCCCATTCTCCCCGCCGGCTGTTTAAGCAAATTAACACCGCTTAACTTGTCACGCCGGCGTTGCAGTTCCATCATGACTGCAACAGATGCAACGGCCGTTCGCCGTTGCCCAACGGGAGAATCGCCATGCCTATCCACCAGCCGAATGTCCACCTCATGCACCGCGACCCCGTCATGACGGCGGGATTGCATGCGCTGCTTGCCGGGTGCGGCGAATTCCTGCTGACGACGCGCACCGGCGATCCGCAGGGCCATGCTGGCGCCCACGTGGTCGTGGCCGATTACGACACGGGCCTGGCGCTGGCGCGGCAAGCGCCGCAGGACCGTTTCGGCCACGCGCCGCGCGTGCTGATCGTCACGCAACTGGACAAGGAATGGGAAGTGCGCACCGCCATGGACTGCGGCGTGCACGGCTATCTGCTGCAGGGTTGCAGCGCCGACGAACTGGTGCGCGCGGTCCGCCAGCTTGGCCAGGGGCTGCGCTACCTGAGCGAAGCGGTCACCCGCTGCGTCGCCGACAGCCTCAGCCGGGAGACGTTGACGGGACGCGAGACCGACGTGCTGCGGCTGCTGGCCAAGGGCTGCTGCAACAAGTCGATCGCGCGCGAGCTCGGCATCGGTGTCGGCACCGTCAAGACCCACGTCAAGGGCCTGATGAGCAAACTGGACGCGACGGCCCGCACCCATGCGGTGGTCGTCGCCACCCAGCGCGGGCTGATCGACGCGGGGCGCCGCCCGGCCACGCCATTCGTCGGCGGCGCCCGCCCTGCGCCACCGGTGCAGGGACCAGCCCGGCAGGCGGCCATGCAATAGTCGCCTGCCCGGCGCAACTGCCGAGCTCGTGTCAGCTTTGGTGCCTGACCCCGAAGTTGACACGGCCTGCGCAGTATCGCTTCTCCTGCTGCCGCTCCTTGAGGCCGATCAAGAGGGGCAAGCGGCGATTTTCTACGCTGGCAGTTCAGCCAGCCACGGAGACCGCCATGCTTGCCCGCCCTGCCCGCACCATCCTGTCCGCCTTGTCCTTGCTGCTCGTGCTGGGCGCCTGCAGCCGTACCCCGCCCGCCGACGACCTGCTGGCCGATGCCCGCCGCTACCGCGACAAGGGCGACACCAGGGCCGCCATCATCCAGCTCAAGAATGCCGTCCAGCAGCAGCCGGACAACGCCGAGGCCAGGCTGCTGCTGGGCCAGCTGTACGTCGACAGCGGCGACATGCTGTCGGCCGAGAAGGAGCTGCGGCGTGCCCGCGATGCGGGCGCGGCGCCCGCACCCGTACTGGCCGCCCTCGGCCGCGCGTTGCTGGCCCAGGGACAATACGAACGCGCGCTGGCGGAAACGGAACAGGCGACCGGGCCTGCCGCGTTGGCGCTGCGCGGGCAGGCGCTGCTGGGCCTCGGCCGCACCGGGGATGCCCGCTCGGCGTTCGAGGAAGCGCTGCGCCGCCAGCCCGGCTCGATCGAGGCCACACTGGGCCTGGCCCGCCTGGCGCTGGCTGGCGGCGACAGCGCGCAGGCACGCCAGCTGACGGAGCAGGCCATCAAGGCCAGCCCCGCCAGTGTCGATGCGCTGCGCTTGCGCGGCGACCTGCAACGGGCCGACGGCCAGCGCGACGCGGCCCGCGCGGCCTACGAACAGATCGTCGCGCAAAAGCCGAACAACGTGCAGGCCCTGGTGGATCTGGCCAACCTCGACATCGAGGGCGGACGCTTCAAGGAAGCGCGTGCCCGCATCGCCCAGGCCCGCAAGGCGCAGCCGAACAGCCTGCTGATCTTCTATTCGCAGGCCCTGCTGGACTTCCGCGAAGGCCAGTTCAAGACCGCATTGGAGCAACTGCAACAGGTCCTGCGCGCCGTGCCGGAGCACATGCCCAGCGTGCTGCTGGCCGGCGCCGTGGAGCTGGCGCTCGGTGCCAACAGCCAGGCCGAGCGCTACCTGCACCAGTTCCTGCAGGCGAACCCCGGCAATGCCTATGCGACCAAGCTGCTGGCCACGGTAGCGCTCCGCAACGGCAACCCGGCCGAGGCCCTGAAGCTGGTCCAGCCGCTGCTGAAGGACACGCCGGACGACGTCGAGCTGCTGGCCCTGGCCGGCGAAGCGGAAATGCGCGCGCGCCGCTTCAACCAGGCGGCCGCGCACTTCAAGAAGGCCAGCGCATTGCGGCCGGACGCGCCCGGGCTGCGGCTGGCGCACGGCGTCAGCCGGCTGGGACTGGGCGACAACCCGCGTGCGATCGCGGAGCTCGAGCAGGCCACGCAAGGCGACAGCCAGGCCAGCCGGGCCGGCGTGCTGCTTGTGCTGACCCACTTGCGCGACAAACAGTTCGACAAGGCCCTGGACCTGGTCGACGGCATGATCAAGGGCGGCGACAGTGCGATGCTGCAGAACCTGCGTGCCGGTGTCCTGCTGGCGCGCAGCGACGTCGACGGCGCCCGCGCCGGCTTCGAGAAGGCACTGGCGCAGGATCCAATGTACCAGCCGGCGCTGGACAACCTGGCGCAGCTGGACGTGGTGTCGCGCAAGCCGGACGACGCGCGCAAGCGCTACGAGGCGGCCCTGGCACGCGACAAGAAAAATCCTGGCCTGCTGACGGCGCTGGCGCGCCTGGCCACGCAGCGGGGCCAGCCGGCCGAGGCGATCCGCTGGCTGGAGCAGGCCCACCGGGAGAATCCGGATGCGGCGGCGCCAGCGCAGCTGCTGGCAGCCTACTATCTGCGCGCCGGCGAGAAGCAGAAGGCGCTGACGCTGGCGCAGAAGCTGCAGGCCACCGACCCGGCCGCGCCCGAGCTGCTCGCCTTGCTGGCCGAGACGCAGGCCGAGTCAGGCCAGACGCAGGCGGCGCTGGAAAGCTTCGGCAAGCTGGCGGTGCTGCAGCCGAACAGCGCCCCCGTCCAGTTGCGCATCGCCAGCCTGCACCTGGCCAGCGGCCAGGTGGCCGGCGCCCTGACGGCGGCACGCAAGGCCAGCAAGCTGGAGCCGGACAACGACGGTGCCGCGATACTCCTGTCGAGCCTGTTGATCGAGAAGAACGCGCTGGCGGAAGCGACGGCGCACGCCCGCGACTGGCAGACGCGGCACGCCGCATCGCCGGTGGGCTTCAAGCTGGAGGGCGACGTACTGATGGCCCAGCAGAAGCCCGGCGACGCCGTGCAGCGCTACGAGCAGGCGTTCGGGCTGGCGCCCTCCGGCCCCGTGCTGATTGCGCTGCACCGCGCGTTGCAGGCGGCGGGGCGCCAGGCGGAAGCGACCGCGCGCATGGCCGCATGGCTGGAGCAGCAGCCGACCGACCAGCCAACCCGCATGTACTTCGCCAGCGCCTTGCTGGCCGCTGGCGATGCCGCCGGCGCCAGCGGCCAGTACCTGAAAGTGGTCGAGCGCTCGCCCGACAATGTGGTCGCCCTGAACGACCTGGCCTGGGCGCTGCTGCAGCAAAAGGACCCGCGCGCGCTGGCCCATGCGGAGCGGGCCCACAAGCTGGCGCCGCGCAATGCCGCCGTTGCCGACACGCTGGCGGCCATCCTGCTGGAGCGGGGCGACACGGCGAAGGCGCTGCCGCTGCTGCGCAAAGCCGTCGAGGGGGCGCCCCAGTCCGCCGAGATCCGCTTCCACCTGGCCCAGGCATTGCTGAAATCGGGCGACCGCCAGGGTGCCCGCGCGCAGTGCGAGCAACTGCTGAAGCAGCCGGACTTCAAGCGCCAGGACGAGGTGCGGAGCATGCTGGCGCAACTGTAGTCGCGTGCCGGCGCAGGGAAAGCGGCGGGCCCGTGCTCGTTCCGGCCGAACCGCCGGCTTCGCGCCCGGTCGGGCGATTGCCCGCCAGCGCGGCTGCGCCGCCCGGCGCCACGGCTCAGGTCCGCCACGGGCCGACGTCGCCGCCATCGCCCCGGCCCGCGTAACGACCCGGCGCAATGATGCCGCCGGGGTCCAGCGCCGCCTTGATGCGCCCGACCATGCGCCAGTAGGCGTCGTCGCCGTTGTCGAGTGCGGCCATCGACTGCAGCCCGACCCGGTACGGGATGTAGCCGGTCCCGACCAGCAGGTCGAACAGCTGCCGGTAGCAGCTGCGCGCCCGCGCCGCTTCGTCCGGGTCTTCCTTGTCGTAGGCGACCGTCAGCACGCCGCCCAGCGCCCGTTCGTTGATCATGCTGAAGGTGGCGAACAGGTCGAAGCGATGCTTGTGGAAGACCGGCTCGGCCAGCGCGTGCACGCGCAGCAGGTCGGCGCCGCGCATCGGCAGCACCGGCGATACCCACAGCATGCCGCAATTGTCCAGGGCCGGATTGGCGCCGGCGGGAAAGCCTGGCGGCAGCCCGCCCCGGCGCCGCCAGTACGCCCCGGCCAGGAAGCGGCCGTTCGGCATGCCGCGGTTCATTTCGAACAGCGAGCGGCCCAGCGCCACCTTGGCGGCCAGGCGCCGCCCCGGTCCGGAATTGCCCAGCAGCCGTGCCAACAGGGTGCCGGCGGCCAGCTTGCGCTCGTTCAGAAACTGGGCCCGCGCGGCTGTCGGCCGCAGCGCCCGGCGCAATGCGCGGCGCGCCGCGGCGACCTGGTCGGGATTACCGTACAGGGCGCCGGACACCGTCCACGCGCCGATGCCCGCGGCCTGGCGCAAGCGCGCACGCACGGTATCGGACAGCGGTCCGGCCGGACCCGCCAGTTCGCGCGGATACGTCATGGCGCCGGACAGCACCCGCAGGTCGTTGCCGATATGCAGGATGCTGCGCAAGGTGCCGTCCAGCCGCAGCGGGCGCAGCGCGTCGATGACGGGCGCGATGCCGTCGTGTTCGCCTACGGCGCACAGGAAGTGGTTCAAGGCGGTGGTGCGCGGCATCAGCCACAGCCCCAGGCTGGTGACGATGCCGAAATTCGACTGGGTGAACAGGCCGTCCACATGGGGGCCTACGCCGTACGGGTACACGCGGCCGTTGACGGCCGAGGGAAAGTGGCCGAAGCCCGTGTCCACCACGTCGCCGTTCGCCAGCACGACGCGCATGCCCGCGACGTTCTGGAAGCGGTTGCCGTACGGCGAATGGCCGAAGCCCCGTTCCAGGATGTTGCCGACCAGGCTGGTGTCGGGACCCGCACCGGTACAGTCCATCCACAACGGCAGCCCCTGCTCCAGCAGGTAGCGCGACAGCTGCTGCTGCGTCACGCCCGGCTCGATGACGACATAGGCGAGCTCGGCGTCCGCCTCGAGTATCCGGTTCATCCCGGACAGGTCCACGATCGCATGGCCGTCGCTGGGCGCGCAGGCGTCACCATAGCCCCAGTTGCGCCCGGTGCTGACCGGATACAGCGGCACCCCGGCCGTCGCGGCCGTGCGCACGATCGCCACGACCTCCTCGGTACTGCGGGGCCGCAGGACCGCCAGCGGCATGGTGCTCCACCCCGCCGTACTGGCGGCGTAGGACGCCAGCACGGCCGCATCGGTAGCGACCCGGTCGTCGCCCAGCGCCTGGCGCCAGGCGGCCAGCGCCACCATCGCCCCTCCTCCTTCCGCCGCGGCCGCCATCTCAGTCGCGGCCCTGGATCAGGCGCCCCGTGATGCCGGGCTCGTCGCGCAATGGGAAGAAATACGGGTAGAACGTGCGCTCGCCCGGGGCCTGCTCCATCTGCCCGCCGAAGCGCCGGATCTGTTCGCCCATATAGTCCAGCTGCAGCCGCAGCAGCACGGCCGGAGCCCCCACGCGCGAACAGGGCCGCTCGCCGCCGAAGTCGCGGAAGCCCAGCATGCGCTTGTAGAACATCACATGACGCGGATTGACCTCGATGACGTAGTCGCTGTAGCCATGGATATTGTGGGCGTAGATATAGGAGATGTGGATCAGCGCGGCAAAGACGCGCTTGCTGACGTCCTTGTCGATGGCGAGCCGCGACGGTTCGCACAGCCGCCGGCCCTGGGCCCGTAATGCGTCCAGCTCGTCGCGAAAGTTCTCATCGGCGGGCAGCCCCAGCTTGGGATCGTCCAGGCACAGCGACATGGTACCGACCGTGACGCCGCCCGTTTCCGCATACAGCGTGATGCGGTTCGGAACATGGGTCGTCTCGGGGTCCACGTCGTAGCCGCGCCAGCCATACATCTTGCGGAGCAGTAAGCTGGCCGCCTCGCGCTTGCCGGCCGTGCTGGCCATCCGGATGTGGAAGACCTGCGTATCGATGGGATGCGTATAGGCAGTGGCCGTCTCCTGCGGTTCGCGGATGACGAGGTCGCGCAGCTTTGCCGCGGCTTCAAAGGAAATGATGGTGTCGTCCAGTGGCTGCACAGTGTCTCCCGTGTCATGAAAGGTCATGCACATCAGACCGCTGTCGGCGAGCAAAGTTCCGCCCGCGTCGGACTTTTTTTCATTTCTTGCCACGCTAGTCCCAGGCCATTCGCAAGTGCTTGATTTTCATAAGGATCGGGCAAGTGGCACGAATGCTGCTGAACAGGAAGCGTCGGCACAGAGACTGGGGCCGTAACCACCACCAAGGAGTAGGACGCCATGTACATCATCAGGAAAGGTTTTCTGGTCACCGCAACCGTTGCTACGCTGGGCGTCGCCGCCATGGGCAGCGCACGGGCGGACACGTTCGCCACGGCCATTCTGGACATCAACAACTTCCGGCTGCTGCATTCGAACGGCGCTGCCTACAGCACCGGGGATTTCGCCACGCTGACCGGCACCAACGATGCGCACGCGACGGCCTCGCTGAACGGCATCTTCGCCAACGGGGCCGATTCGCGCCCGATCCTGTCCGGTGTGCAGCCGGATGTGGCGCATCAATGCGTCGGCGTACCGTGCCCGGCGCTGGGCGAGAACAATTTCACGCGCTTCGGCAATCCGCCGCCCGTACCTGGGAACTTCGGCTACGCCGACCAGCGCCAGATCGGCTCCGCCATCAGCATCGGCGGCGTGCCGGCCGGCGCGCACGCCACCACGCGGGCCGATGCGTCGACGTCGCAGAACATGCAGACGGCGTCCGGCAACTCCGACGTGGGCACGTCCACCACGTTCTCGTTCACGCTCGGGCAGTCGGACACGATGACGGTCTCGTTCGACGCCACGCCCTACACGGCGGCCTTCGTCTCGGCCGGCGCCGGCGCCACCTCGAACGCGAACGCGCGGCTGTCGTGGAACATCAATATCGTCGACCTGACGACGAACACCTCGGTGTTCACGTTCGCGCCGAGCGAGATCAACGGCTCCGCATCCGTCAGCCGCACGGACGGCGACCCGGGCCTGCTGCAGTACAACGCCGCCGGCACGATGTTCTCCTTCACCAGTACCACGCCGCTGCTGGCCGCCGGCACGACCTACCAGATCACGATCCAGCACAACACGCTGGCCAACGCCCTGCAACAGGAAGTGCCCGAGCCGGCCACACTGGCGATCGTGGCGGCGGGCCTCCTGAGCATGTCGCTCGTCAGCCGTCGCCGCAAGTTCTGAGGTGGGCGGCGCACCGTCGGAAAACTTGACGGTGCGCCGTTTTTGACGCGTCTCAACCGGTCATCGCATTCCCGCCGAGGTGCCGCAGCCCAGCCATATAATCGGACTCGGACAGGTTGCGTTCCCGGAGAATCCCCAATGGAAGAGATCATCGCCCAGCTGCAATCCGGCCTGAAAGGGATCTGGAAGTATCGCTGGTGGGGTGTCGCGGTCATGTGGCTGGTGGCGACGCTGGGGTGGCTCAGGGTCTGCACCTTGCCGGACGACTACCAGACCACGGCCCGCGTCTACGTCGACACGCAAAGCATCCTGAAGCCGCTCCTGGCCGGCATGACGACGGTACCGAACGTCGAACAACAGGTGGCGATCATGAGTCGCACGCTGCTGAGCCGGCCAAACGTCGAGCGCGTCATCCGCATGGTCGACCTCGACATTGCCGCGCGTAACCCGCGCGAGCACGAGAAGCAGGTGGACGAGCTGATGCAGAAGATCCGCATCGGCGGCACCAGCACCTACGACATCTACACGATCAGCTACAGCAACAGCAATCCCCGCCTGGTGCGCGACGTGGTGCAGTCGCTGCTGACGATCTTCGTCGAAGGCAGCTTCAAGGGCAAGCGCGGCGAATCGGAAAAGGCCGTGCAGTTCATCGACGACCAGATCCGCGCCTACGAGGAGAAGCTCGTGGCCGCGGAGAACTCCCTCAAGGATTTCAAGCTGAAGAACGGCTTCCTCCTGCCGCGCCAGGGCATCGACTATGGCGCACAGCTGTTGATGTCCTCCGATGCGCTGAACAATGCCAGGCTCGAACTGGTCGAGGCCGAGCAGGCGCGCAACGCCATCGGCGCACAGGCGGCGGGTGACGAACCCATCCTTGGCACGGAGCCGGATCCGGCAATGATCGACAATCCGGAGCTGGACAGCCGCATCGGCGCCCTCAACAAGTCGCTCGATGCCCTGCTGCTGCAATATACGGAAGCCCACCCCGACATCATCTCGACGCGCCGCCTGATTGCCTTGCTGGAGGAACGCAAGGTGCAGGAAGCGAAGAAGCGGGTGGTCTCGGCCGATCCGGGCAAGCACTACAGTCCCATGCTGCAGCAATTGAAGGTCGCGCTGGCCGAGGCCGACGCAAGGGTCGCGGCCGTCAAGGCGCGCGTCGCGGAAATGCAGGCGCGGCACGACACGCTGCTGGAGCGCAGCAAGGCGGTACCGGAAGTGGAGTCGCAGCTGGCCCAGCTGAACCGCGACTACCAGGTCAACAAGGACAACTACGAAAAGCTGATCAGCCGGCGCGAAGCGGCCAAGTTGTCCGGCGACCTCAGCACTACGACGGAGATCATGAGTTTTCGCATCATCGATCCCCCGACGTTGCCATTGCGCCCTACCGGCCCCAAACGGCCGCTGCTGTACAGCGCGGTGCTGGCTGTCGCCGTACTCTCCGGTGCCGCTTCTGCTCTGCTGATCAGCCAGGTGCGCCCTACCTACCTGAGCCCGCACCAGTTGCGCGAGGCCACCGGGCTGCGCGTGCTCGGCACCGTCGCCATGAACTGGACCGACGCGCAGTTGCGCCGGCGCCGGCGCGGGCGAATCGGCCTGGGTGCCGGTGTCGCCTGCCTGGTGGCGTCGTACGGCGGTGTGATGGCCATGGCGCTTCTTCATTCTTAGCGAGCTACGCATGATGCCTATCGACCATCTCCAGCGCACGGAACCCATGCTGGCCGGCGCCGACGCCCGCTTTGCCGAAATCGACCTGGCGCGGCTGCGGCGCCTCGGCATGGTGACCCACGACGGCGACCGCACCAGCGTCGCGGAAGACTTCCGCATCATCAAGCGCCCTCTATTGCGCAGCATGCGGGGCGCCGATGACCAGCCCGTCCGGCATGGCAACCTGATCGTCGTCACCAGCGCCCTGCCGGGCGAAGGCAAGACTTACTGCGCCATCAACCTGGCGATGAGCATGGCAATGGAACGGGACACGACCGTACTGCTGGTCGATGCGGACGTGGCCCGGCCATCGCTGCTGGCCGCGCTGGGCCTGGCGCCCCGGCCCGGCCTGATGGACGTGCTGCTGGATGACAAACTCGACCTGGCCGACGTGATCCTCCGTACCAATGTGCCCGCCCTCAGCATCCTGCCGGCTGGCCGGCGCAACCGCCATGCGACGGAGCTGCTGGCCAGCCGGAGCATGACGCGGCTGCTGGAAGACATCGCCAGCCGCTACCCCGACCGCATCGTGATCTTCGATTCGCCGCCGCTGCTGATCACGACGGAGGCCAGTGTGCTGGCTGCCCAGATGGGCCAGATCGTGCTGGTGGTGGAAGCCGAGCGCACCACGCACGGCGCGGTGCGCGAGGCGCTGCGGCAGGTGGAAGGCTGCCCGAACGTCAACCTCATCTATAACAAGACCGCCTCGTCCGGCGGCACCGACTATTACGGCTATTACGACCAGGAGGCCCCATGTTCCCGATGACGTCGTTCCTGTTCCTGGCCGCGACCGTGCTGCTGTGCGGCTATACGCTGCACAAGGTGCGTTTGATCCACCTGCTGCTGCACGACGTGCGCGACCGCTCGCAACGCGACAATGCCGGCCTGTTCCGCCAACTGGAGGCGCTGCAGGGCCTGTACACGGACCTCGGCCTGCGGCACAGCCTGCCGGACACCCGTGGCTGGGCCGCGTCACCGGACTTCCTGCTGATGCTGGCACGCCATGCGCTGGCCGAGAAGCCGCGCGTCATCGTCGAATGCAGCAGCGGCACGTCGACGGTGGTGCTGGCGCGCTGCCTGCAACTGAACGGAGCGGGCAAGCTGTACAGCCTGGAGCACGAGCCGCACTATGCGGCCCAGACGCGGCGGCAACTGGCCCGCCATGGTTTGTCGGAATGGGCCGTCGTGCTGGATGCGCCGCTGAAGGCGCAGGATTTCGGCGACGCCACGTGGCCCTGGTACAGCACCGATGGCTTGCCCGACGGCGCCGGCATCGACATGATCGCCATCGACGGGCCGCCGCAAGCGACGCGCGCACTGGCCCGCTATCCCGCCGGCCCGGCCCTGTTCGGCCGGCTGGCGCCGGGTGCGGCCGTGTTCCTGGACGATGCGGGCCGGCCGGACGAACAGCTGATCCTGCGTCGCTGGGCGGAAGAGTATCCGGAGATGGAGCAACACCAGCCGGCATGCGAAAAAGGCGCCGCCGTGCTGTACTACCGGCCGCGGGCCTGAACCCTGGCGCGGCCGGCGCCGCCGCCGCTGGCATGCTACGCTGGCGCTTTTTCCCCTGCCGCCATTGCCATGCCACCTGCACGCTTCACCATCGAACTGCTGCCCCGTCTGGAGCGGCAGCAACTGGTCCACTGCGATTTTTCCTTCGACGTGGAGGCGGTGGCTGTGCCGCCTTTCGACGGCGATGACATCGCCGCCGTCGTGCCGGTTGCGCCGTATCGCAAGGACTACGGCGACGCGGACGAGCTGGCGCCCGACGCCGACGGCGCATTGTTCGTGGCCCGACCGACTGTATCCACGGCTGCGGACACCACGTCGCCGCTACTCGGCTATGTCCTGGTCAGCCGCGACTGGACGGGATTCGCCCTCATCGACGACCTCGCGGTGGACCGCAGCCAGCGCGGCCTGGGTATCGGGCAGGCGCTGATGGACGCTGCGCGCGACTGGGCCCGCGCAGCCGGCCTGGCGGGCTTGCGGCTGGAAACACAGTCGACCAACGTGGCCGCCTGCCGCTTCTACGCGCGCCTGGGCATGCGCCTGGGCGGCGCCGACCGTCTGCTGTACGCCGGCTTCCCCGACCTCGCGCACGAGACCGCGCTGTTCTGGTACCTGCGGTTCGGCGATAAGGCGTGACGCGGACCAGTGCACCGCCCGGATGCGCAATGCTGCCTGACCGCGCAATGCTGCCTGACCGTTATGTGCGCCACACTGGCGCCCGGTAATGCGGCGTATCGTGTCCGGATGGTGAATGTATCGTCGAAGAAGCTCTACGCCATGCAGCGGATGTCGCGGGCACTGGAGCGCGCGGCCGCTGAACGGCCCTTTGGAAGCGTCACGGATCGAGCCCTGCGCTGGGCAGCTGCATGGGGGATGGCATCCGGGATCCGCACGCCGCACGCACGTCTGCGCCTGCGGCGCAGCACGCTGGTCGGCGTGGTGCCGTGGGAATGCGACGGCGGCGGCGAAGGCAACGACGCCGAGGCGGCCTCACCCTGCTAGTCAGGCGTCCCCCGCCGGCAGCTCACCCGGCCACGGTGGCCCCGGCCACCACCACGCGATTGCGGCCGTCGCGCTTGGCGGCATACAGCGCGGCGTCGGCCTCCTGCACCAGCATCTCGGCGCCGATCCCGGAATCCGGATAGGCAGCCACGCCCAGCGACGCAGTTGCCGTCAGCACCTGGGCATTAAACTGCAGATGCAGCCCGGCGATGGCCGCACGAATCGCCTCGGCCCGCTCGGCCGCCTTGTCCAGGCTGCAATCGGGCATCAGCACGACCAGTTCCTCGCCGCCATAGCGGCATGGCACGTCGCCCGCTCGCACCGACTGCTTCAGGATCGTCGCCACGCTGCGCAGCAACAGATCGCCGCCCTCGTGACCGAACGTGTCGTTGACGCGCTTGAAGTGATCCAGGTCGATCATCAGCACCGCCATCGGCATGCCGCGGCGCTCCGCGCGGCTCAGCTCCCGTTTCAGCGTTTCGTCGAGATAGCGGCGGTTGTACAGCTGGGTCAGCGGATCGATGACGGACTGCAGCCGCAGCGAGACGCGTAGCTCGACGTTGCTGAGCGCGAGCGCTGCCTGTTCGGCCAGCTGCAGGATCCAGGCGCGATCGTCGGCGCTGTCCGGTGCCGCCAGCGCCGCGCCCTGCAGGGTGATGAAACCGATCACATTACCTTGCGTAACGAGCGGCACGCACAGCCGCGGCGACGACGCGTCTGTCGCCGCCGCATGGCCGCAGCGCAGCGCATGGCCATGCGCGTCATCGTGCGCGCTGCCCTTGCGCAGCGCCCAGCACTCGAGCGGCTCGATGATCTCGGGGTCGTCGGCCGTCCCCCAGCTTGCCTTGCGCTCCAGGACGTCGCGCGAATGACGGTACAGGTACATCGAACCGCACAGGCCGGGCAGCAAGCGATGGAAGAAGCGCGCGACAATGCTGGCGCTCTCGTCCGTCGTCTCGGCCAGCTCCAGCGCCTGCAGCATGTCGCCGCCACCCAGCAGTTGCAGATTGCGCTTCTCCGCCACGGCCGCGGCGCGGCGCAGCTGATCGGAGGCCTCGTTGGCACGGCTTTCCGCGGCCAGGCGCTGGGTCAGGCCGCGGTTGGCCGCAAACAGCACGGCGACGATCAGGGCGATGTCGGCCAGCGTGGCGATGCTGGCCAGGCTGGCGGCCCGGGCTGCGGACGACGTCAGCGTTTCACGCAGGTCGGCACGGTGCAGCGCGTGCTCCGACACCTGTTCGCTGATCAGGCTGCGCAGCTGGTCCATATAGGTCTTGCCGCGGCCGGAATCGATCAGCTGCCGGGCCGCCTCGAAGCCGCCCTCGTCGCGCACCTTGATGACCTGCGCCATGTAATCCAGCTTCTTGCTGGTCAGCGTATCGATCTGGTCCAGCACCATCCGCTCGGCCGCCGTGGTCTGGCGCTCGCGCAATTGCGCGCGCAGCGCGGGCAACAGGCCCAGCGCCGCGTTGTACGGCTGCAGGAATTCCGCGCGCCCGGTAATGACGTAGCCGCGCTCGGCCGCCTCGGCATCGGACAGCAGCGTCAACATCGTCGCATACTGCCGCTCGACCGCCGAGGCATGCTTCAGCTCGGTCATGACCCCGCGTACCTGGGCGTTAAGAAAATACGGCCCGATCGCCACCAGCGACATGACGGCGATCACGCACGCCGCGGACAGCTTCAGCTTGTTTTCAAGTTTCATCGAGATCAGTGGCAGCGCCGGCTGGTGCGAGGCCTGGCACGGGAAGGCTGCGGGAGCGGGGCAGAGACGCCAGTGTAACAAGCGCTAATCGGCGGATGCCCCCTACCCGCTTACGCGCGGCGCGAAAACAACAGCCGTGCTGGCCAATCACCGATGCCTGACAAGAAGCGGCGTGGGGATATGCCACCGGGATCGCCGGCCTGTGCCGTTGGCACGGCCAGACTGGTGGTGATCCCAGCATGCCCTGGGCGTGCGGAAGGGACCCGCTGAGAGCAAGACTCCTGGCGACAGCTGGTGTCTCGACTAGCCGCCATGGCCGGGTGGGCGACGCAACAAGGAAGGTCCGACAACGCTGCACGATGCGCAGCTCGTTACCACCGCCTGCAGCTCAAAGCTGTACGGCACGCTCAGCGCCTCCTCGCCGCGCACGCTTTCGGCGAGCAGCGCAACGAGCGATTCGTGCATGAGGGACGGGTGTTGCAAGAAATATACGTCAATCGCGGATTACACATGAGTAGGAAGTTTTTTGCAAGAAAGAATTGCTCCAGTCCTCTTCTTTTGCCCCATGCCGGCCCATGACAGGCCCCGCGCCCACCGCTATAATCTCCGCCTTCGCCCAGAGGTATGCCATGTCCCTACTTGACCACCAGCTCGAACTGCTGTCGCCCGCCAAGACCGCCGAAATCGGCCGCGAGGCCATCCTGCACGGCGCGGATGCCGTCTACATCGGCGGTCCCGCGTTCGGCGCCCGCCACAACGCCAGCAATCCGCTGGAGGACATCGCCAGCCTGGTGCGATTCGCGCATGGCTACCGCGCGCGCATCTTCGTGACGATGAACACGATCATGCACGACGCCGAACTGGACCTGGCGCGCAAGCAGATCTGGCAGCTGTACGAGGCCGGCGTGGACGCCCTCATCATCCAGGACATGGGCCTGCTGGAACTGGACCTGCCGCCGATCCAGCTGCACGCCAGCACCCAGTGCGACATCCGCACGGTGGAGAAGGCGAAATTCCTGGGCGACGTCGGCTTCTCCCAGCTGGTGCTGGCACGCGAGCTGACGATCGAGCAGATCCGCAAGATCCGCGCCGACGTCGATACCCCGCTGGAATACTTCATCCACGGCGCCCTGTGCGTGGCGTTTTCCGGCCAGTGCTATATCTCGCACGCCGACACGGGCCGCAGCGCCAACCGCGGCGACTGCTCGCAGGCCTGTCGCCTGCCGTACACGCTGTCGGACGGCCAGGGTCGCGTGGTGGCCTATGACAAGCACCTGCTGTCGATGAAGGACAACGACCAGAGCCGCAACCTGGAGGCGCTGATCGACGCCGGCATCCGCTCGTTCAAGATCGAGGGCCGCTACAAGGACATGGGCTACGTGAAGAACATCACGGCCCACTACCGCCTGCTGCTGGACGAGATCCTGGAGCGCCGCGCCGGCGGCCCGGCCGCGTTCGAGCGCGCGTCCAGCGGCCGCACCCAAGTGCTGTTCACGCCGGACGTGGACAAGAACTTCAACCGCGGTCACACCGACTACTTCGCCACCGGCCGCCAGGACGATATCGGCGCCTTCGATTCGCCCAAGTACCTGGGCGTGCAGGTCGGCACCGTCAGCAAGGTCGGCACCGACCACTTCGAGCTGCTGACGCAGGCACCGCTGGCCAACGGCGACGGCCTGAACTACATGAACAAGCGCACCACGGTGGGCATCCAGGCCAACACGGTGCAGAAGCTGGGCGAGTCGGACGAAGGCCAGCGCTGGCGCGTGTATCCGAACGAGGTGATGACCACCCTGCCCGGCCTGAAGGCCGGCACCGAGATCTCGCGCAACCGCGACCACCAGTGGGAAGCGGCGCTGAACAAGAAGTCGTCCGAGCGCAAGGTCGGCCTGCACCTGACGCTGGCCGAGATCGACGGCGGCCTGCGCCTGACCGTGCGCGACGAGGACGGCATCGAGAGCGCCACGAACGCCCAGCTGGCCCTGCAGCCGGCCCAGCAGGCGAGCCAGGCCGAGGCCGGCCTGCGCGCCAGCCTGTCCAAGCTGGGCAACACGATGTTCGTGGCCGACGGCGTCACCTTGCGGCTGTCGCAGCCGTGGTTCGTGCCGGCCGCGGCCATCAACGCGCTGCGCCGCGACGCCGTCGCCGCGCACGAGGCCGCCCGCCTGGCCGCCTGGGACCGCCCGGCGCGCAAGGCCCCGGCCGAGCCGCCGGCCGTGTATCCGGACACGCAACTGTCCTACCTGGCCAACGTAGTACAACGAGAAGGCGCGCGCGTTCTACCAGAAGCACGGCGTGCAGCTGATCGACGCGGCCTACGAGGCCCATGAGGAGCCGGGCGAGGTGTCGCTGATGATCACCAAGCACTGCCTGCGCTTCTCGTTCAACCTGTGTCCGAAGCAGGCCAAGGGCGTCCAGGGCGTGCAGGGCCAGGTGCGGGCCGAGCCGATGACCCTGGTCTCGGGCGACGAGAAGTACACGCTGCGCTTCGATTGCAAGCCGTGCGAGATGCACGTGGTGGGCGCGATGAAGCCGCACATCCTGCGTTCGGCGCCGCCCTCGGCCGTGCCGTACAGCCCCCTCACCTTCCACCGCCAGCGCCCGCGCGCCTGAGGCTGCCGATCCGCCGCGCACGATGGGAACCAGCCCGTCGTGCGCAGCGACAATCGGGGACAGCCTCAATTTCCGAGGGAAAATGCCGGCCCTTGATTCGCGAGATCGGAGGCTGTCGCCGAATTCTCCTCACCTTCCCCCGCCAGCGTCCGCGCGCCTGAGCGACGCGGCAGGACCTGCCGGGTTCGGCCGAAATTCCTTTTTGCAACGCAACCTGCTCAGCAGTAATGTCCCAAATTTAACATTTGCGGGCAATTTGTCCTATTTCTTCAATATGTTGCGTCAAAACCGCGCGCACGGTTGCGCACGCCTTTGACAATGTTGACGTCCAACAAACACCGTGTGAGGATGATCTCACGCCCGTGCCAACCCGGCCGGGCACCCTCTCTACTCTTATCAGGAGATCTGCATGAGCTGGAATCACATGGTCAAGATTGGCGGTACGGTGGTCGCAACGGCGTTCTGCATGTCGGCGTATGCCGCATCGGGCATCGTGGCAAGCATCAGCACGGACAAGCAGTCGCTGGGCCCTTCGGACGACCTGGTCGTCAAGGTCACGCTGACCAACACGTCGTCCGTGCCGCAGCGCCTGCTGAAATGGCAGACCCCGTTCGGCGCGATCGAGGAATCGCTGTTCGACGTCAGCCGCGACGGTGTGCCGGTGCCGTATGAGGGCAAGCACGTTAAGCGTCCGGCGCCGCGCGCTTCCGACTACTTCACGATCCAGCCAGGCAAATCGCACACCGCCACCGTCGAACTGTCGTCGCTGTACGACCTGTCGGCCTCGGGCGACTACGCGATCCGCTTCGTCACCAAGGCCGCCGACAGCGCGACCGACAAAGGCGACAAGGGCGCCAACGCCGCCAAGGCGGCAGCGCAGGACGACGACCTGGTCAAGTCCGAAGCCGTGCAGGTGTGGATCGACGGCTCGAACATGAAGAAGCAGGCCCCGGCACCTGTTGGCGAAGGCCTGACGTTCAGCTCGTGCAGCGCGTCGCAGCAGACGTCGATCACGTCGGCCATGTCCGCCGCCCGCACGATGGCCAACGGCGCCGTCAGCTACCTGAACGCCGGCAACCGCGGCACCCGCTACACCAAGTGGTTCGGCACCTACGACGCGACCCGCTACGCGACCGTGCGTTCGCACTTCGTGAACATCAAGGACGGCCTGGACAACAAGCCGGTCAACGTCGACTGCAGCTGCACGGACAGCTACTACGCCTACGTCTACCCAACCCAGCCGTACAAGATCTACGTCTGCAAGGCGTTCTGGAGCGCGCCAACCTCCGGTACCGACTCGAAAGGCGGCACGCTGGTGCACGAGATGAGCCACTTCAACGTGGTGGCCGGTACGGATGACTGGGCCTACGGCCAGTCCGCCGCCGCCTCGCTGGCGACGAGCAACCCGAGCCGCGCTGTCGACAACGCCGACTCGCACGAATATTTCGGCGAGAACACCCCGGCGCTGAACTGATTCGTCAGTCCGGAGGATGGAAGGCCGCGTTCGCGCGGCCTTTTATATTGGCGCTGTTCGCGTTAAGTATCCTCAGCGCGCCGTGTACGTGAAGCTGACGGCCGGCGCCACCAGCGGCGCGGCGCCGCTGCCAGCGACCAGTGCCTGCACGTCGCCCCCAGCCACGCCTTCGTACGCCAGGCGGTACTCGTGCTTACCCGGCGCGAACGCATACGCCGGCGTGATGTCGATGCTGTGCCGGTGCGTGGCGCCGGGCGCCAGTGTCAGGAAGTCGTCCGCCGTCAACGGCCCGCGCTTGACCATGCGGCCCTGGTACGGGACCGGTTGGCCGGTGCGCGCGTCGCGCACGTCGAACAGCCGGCCGTCCAGCTGACGCGCCGATGCCAGCGCGCGCGGCACGTAGGCCGGCAGCTTGCCCCGGTTCTCCAGCCGCACGTCGACGCGCACGTGGCCGTCGCTGCTGTCCACCGCCAATTGCACGCCCACGTCGCTCATCGCCTGTCCTTCCGCCCGTCCGTTGTCATGGATGCCTGCCGCCAGCAGCAGGGCCAAGGCCAAGGCCGAGGCCGAGGCCGTGGCCGAACTCGTTGCCGTTTTCCTCACGTCTGCCTCCGATCCGTTGTGCTGCCACCGAGTATACGCGCGGCAGCGCCGTCGGGTTGACCGGGCCCGGACGGTGCGTCCGCGCGAACATTCCGCGTGGCAACTAAAAAGAGCAAATCAACAACCGCGCGACGGTAGAACTGTCGCTATAATTGTCGCGCTATTAACAGTATAAGGACGATAATGAAGAGGCTTGCCCTGCTGGCGGCATTCGCGGCCCCCGCCGTCGCGTTTGCCAACCCGTTCCAACTGATCGAGTCGCAGCCGCTCGGCGAGCTGTGGGTCAATCCCGGCTTCTACTCGTACCACTTCCAGCGCGACAAGAACTTCGACGACACCAACCCCGGCATCGGCGCCGAATACCGCTTCTCGACGGTGGCCTCCGTCACGGCGGGCCGCTTCCACAACAGCGACCGCGCCATCTCGAACTACGTCGGCCTGTACTACCAGCCCGTAGCGATCGGCCCGCTGCGCATCGGCGCCGTCGTCGGCGGTTTTGACGGTTACCCGAAGATGCGCGACGGCGGCTGGTTCCTGGCCGCGATCCCGGTCGTCAGCGTGGAGTACGACAGGTTTGGCGTGAACTTTGCTATCGTACCCACATACAAGGACCGCCTGCACGGCGCCCTCGCCATCCAGCTGAAGTTCAAGCTGTTCTGATCGCCATCGCGCCCACGCCACATGAATCACATCGCCACCCAGGAAGAAGAGCCACTGACCGCGCCGGCGGCCTGTCCCGTCCGCTCGCGCGCCCCGGTCGACGACGCCAGCGCGGAGCTGGCACGGCTGGCCGGCCACCTGCTTGGCCGCCCGGTGCCGGAGGGGGTGCTGGCCGACGAGCAGGCCCTGCTCGCGCTGGCGCCACCGGCCATGACGGCGGCTCAGCGCCGCGCCCTGGCGGACGTCGCCGCGCTGGCCCGCGCCCAGCAGGAAATGCGCCGCCGGCTGGCCCGCGCCGAGGGCTTCCTGAACGGCTTTGCCGAGCACTCGCCATCGCCGTTGTGGATCAAGGACCGTTCCGGCAGCTACGTGATGGGCAATGCCGCGTTGCACGGCTTCTTTGGCGTGCCCACCGTGGTAGGCAAGGACGACAGCCACTTCTGGCCGGAAGACGTGCGCCGCAGCCTGGAGGAGCAGGATCGCGCCGTGCTGGAAAACGGCGAAGTGATCAAGACGATGGAGACGTCCAACGACGGCAGCCGTCACTGGCTCGTGCACAAATTCCCCATCGACGTGGACGGCGAGCCCTTCCTGGGCGGCTCCGCCATCGACATGACGGAGGAAGTGGCCAAGGAACGGGCCCTGATCCGGCACGACAATTTCTATGTGCTGTTGTCGCGCCTGTCGGCCATCATCTCGCGCGCCCGCACGCTGGAGGCGCTGTGCCTGGACACCTGCCGCGAGGCGGCGCACCAGCCGGGACTGGAAATCGTCGACATCAGCCGGCGCGACAGCGCCACCGGCGGCCTGAAGTTGTTCACTTCGGCCGCGCGCGACGGCAGCGAACACGAATGGCGCGAAGCCGACAGTGGCACGCCGGACGGCCAGGCCGTGGCCGACTGGTTCCTGCCGGCGCTGGCCGGTGCCGCCGTCGAGACGGGCCGCCTGCAGTTCTCCAACGACGTCAACAGCGGCTGCGCGCGGCGCGACATCAAGGCGTGCATGGCCATCCCGCTGTTCGTCAACGGCAAATGCTGGGGCGTGATTTCCTTCTACTCGACCCGCGCCGAATTCTTCGACAGTTTTTACCGTGAACGCGCCGGCGAGCTGGGCACGGAGCTGAGCTTTGGCCTGGAGCGCCTGATCAATGCGCAAGAGCTGCACCGGCTGGCACGCACCAACGCGCTGTCCGGCCTGCCCAGCCGCCTGCATTTCGACGAGGAAGTGGCCGCGCTGGCGGCTGCCAACGCCAGCGGCACGGTACTGCTCATCAACATCAACCGTTTCGACGAGATCAGTTCGGCCTATGGCAACACGGCGGCGATCGGCCTGATGCGCCAGGTCGCGCAGCGCCTGCGTGGCGAGGTGGCCGAGCGGATGATCCTGTCGCACGTGGGCATCGGCCGCTTCGCCCTGTTCTACCCGATGGACGAGGCGCGCTCGCCGCGCGGCTACGCGCACGACGTCATCATCCCGCTGCTGGAAGGCTCGTACCAGGTAGACCAGCACAAGATCTGGTGTACCGTCAACGTCGGCGCCGCCATGCTGCCGGAGGACGGCACCACGGCGGACGAGCTGCTGGTCAAGGCCTGGGACGCGCTGGCGGGCGCGCGCCACATGGAAGAACACATCGGCTTCTACGACCGTGACGCCGACCACGCGCTGGCGCGCCAGATCAGCATGGAGGCGGAGCTGCGCGACGCGGTGGAACGGGGCGAGTTCGTCAATTACTACCAGCCGAAGGTGGACCTGAAGACGGGCAAGATCGCCGGCGCCGAGGCCTTGCTGCGCTGGCGCCACCCGAAGCGCGGCATCGTGCCGCCCGCCGAGTTCGTGCCGGTGCTGGAGCGCAGCGGCCTCGTCATCGAGGTGGGCCGGCTCGTCATGCAGAAGGCGATGGAGGACTGGCGCACCTGGTACGACGCCGGGCTGGCGCCGCCGCAGATCGCCGTCAACGTGGCGCCGGCGCAGTTCCGCTGCGACACGCTGTTCGAGGACATCGAAAAGGCCCTGAACACGGCCGAGGCGCACCGGCAGCCGCTGTCGATCGAGGTGACGGAAAGCAGCCTGGTGTCGGACCACCGCCGCGTGGTGGACATCCTGACGCGGGTGCGCAACCTGGACGTGCCGGTCGCAATCGACGATTTCGGCACCGGCTACTCGTCGCTGGCCTATCTCGTCACGCTGCCGGTGGACGTGCTGAAGATCGACCGCTCGTTCGTCATCAAGATGGCGCAGGACGCCGGCTACATGGGGCTGGTGCAGACGATCGTCTCGCTGGCGCACAACCTGGACTTGAAGGTGGTGGCCGAGGGGATCGAGAAGCAGGAGGAGGCCAAGCTTTTGAAGCTGCTGCGCTGCGAGTATGGGCAGGGCAATCTGTACGGCAAGCCGGTGCCGGCGGAGGAGTTCGCGGCGCTTTTGAAGGGTTGACCAGGCGTTCCAGACCGTCCTGTTCCTTTGCGCCGCCGAAGCCTCAGGCTTAGGGACTGTCCCCGCAGGGGACTGTCCCTGGTTTTTATCGCTGGCGCATGCGTACCGATCCCTCCAGGCTGCCGATTAAAACCGGGGACAGTCCCCGTTGGGGACAGTCCCCAAGCCTTGATGCATCAGTGCGTCGTCACAGGGCTACCCTGCCCAGCAATGGTGCCGCGCCACGCACCCGTCTCATGCCCGCGCGCCTCGATCATTTCCTTGAAGCGCTTTAGGTTCCCGCGCGCCTCGATGCGCACGGCGCCCAGCGCGTCGCCCACCGCCTCGACCGGTCCCTCCGGCGTGTACGTCATCTCCAGCGTGATGCGGGTCTGGTTGGCGCCCAGCGATTCGAACGTCACCACGCCGCTGTTGGGCGTGCCCGTGGTGCTGCGCCAGGCGATGCGCTTGTCCGGAATCTGCTTGACGATCTCGGCATCCCATTCGATCGGCTTGCCCATCACGTCCGCCTTCCAGTGCAGGCGCTTGTTGTCCAGCTGCTTGATTTCATGCACGCTGTCCATGAATTTCGGGAACTCCTCGAACTGCGTCCACTGGTCGTACGCCGTGCGCACCGGCACGTCGACGGTGATGGATTCCTTCACGGACGAGCTTTCGGCCTTGCCACCGTTCTTCTTCAATTGTTTCGCGAGCAGGGCGCCGCCGACAGCCAGCGCCGCCAGAGTCAAGAGTCGTTTCATCGAATCCTCCTCATACGGTTGCGGTTGGTCTTCCCCCGCCACGCAAGGCCGCGCAGCCAGGGCCAACACGCATCGTAAGCCGATCGCTGGGCGCTTGAAATAGGTCGAACCGCATTCGCCGTGTAGGCCGTTTCCGTCAAGCGGGCGCTTTACGTCCCGTCGCGATCTGGTCCAGGATGTGCTTCGGCACGGCCGCGTAGTGCTTGAACTCCATCGTGTAGGTGGCGCGGCCCTGCGTCAGCGAACGCAAGGTGGTCGAGTAGCCGAACATTTCGGCCAGCGGCACCAGCGCGCGGATCAGCTTGCCCCCGCCGCCCGGGATCTCGTCCATGCCCTGCACCATGCCGCGCCGCGTCGTCAGGTCGCCCATCACATTGCCCATGAACTCTTCCGGCGTTTCCACCTCGACGTCCATCATCGGTTCCAGCAGCTGCGGATCGGCCCGGCGCATGCCGTCCTTGAAGGCGATCGAGCCGGCCATGCGGAACGCGTTCTCATTCGAGTCGACGTCGTGGTAAGAGCCGAATGTCAAGGTGGCGCGCACGTCCACCACCGGGTAGCCCGCCAGCACGCCCATGCGCAGGGTTTCCTGGATGCCCTTGTCCACCGCCGGGATGTATTCGCGCGGCACCACGCCGCCCTTGATCGCATCGACGAATTCGTAGCCCTTGCCGTGCTCCAGCGGTTCGAGTTTCAGCACCACGTGGCCGTACTGGCCCTTACCGCCGGACTGCTTGATGAACTTGCCCTCGACGTCCGCCACGCTCTTCTGGATCGTCTCGCGGTAAGCCACCTGCGGCTTGCCGACCGACGCTTCGACGCCGAATTCGCGCTTCATCCGGTCCACCAGGATTTCCAGGTGCAGCTCGCCCATGCCGGACATGATGGTCTGGCCCGATTCCTCGTCGGTATGCACCCGGAACGACGGGTCTTCCTGCGCCAGCCGGTTCAGCGCGATGCCCATCTTTTCCTGGTCGGCCTTGGTTTTCGGCTCCACCGCCTGCGAGATCACCGGTTCCGGGAACACCATCTTTTCCAGCACGATCACGTGCTCGGGCGAGGACAAGGTGTCGCCCGTCGTCACGGCCTTCAGGCCGACGGCGGCGGCGATGTCGCCCGCATACACGTCCTTGATCTCCTTGCGTTCGTTGGCATGCATCTGCAGGATGCGCCCCAAACGCTCCTTCTGGCCCTTGGTCGGGTTGTAGACGCTGTCGCCGGAGTGCACCGAGCCGGAATACACGCGGAAGAACGCCAGCTGGCCGACGAACGGGTCGGTCATGATCTTGAAGGCGAGCGCCGCGAACGGGTCCTCGTCGGTCGGGTGCCGTTCGATTTCGCGGTCCTCTTCGTCGTGCCCGGCGATGGCGGGCACGTCCGCCGGCGACGGCAGGTACTCGATGACGGCATCGAGCATCGCCTGCACGCCCTTGTTCTTGAAGGCGCTGCCGGCCAGCATCGGCACGATCTCGCTGCGGATCGTGCGCTGGCGCAGCGCGGCCTTGATCTCGGCTTCCGTCAAGGTCTCGCCGTTCAGGTACTTTTCCGTCAGTTCCGGCGTCGCCTCGGCGGCCGCCTCCACCATGTACTCGTGCCATTTGCGCGCCAGCGGCAGCAGGTCGGCGGGAATGTCCTCGTAGGTGAAATGCAGGCCCTGGCTGGTATCGTCCCAGATGATGGCGCGCATCTTGACCAGGTCGATGACGCCCTGGTAGTGGTCCTCCGCCCCGACCGGAATCTGGATCGGCACCGCGTTGCCCTTCAGGCGGTCGCGGATCTGCTGTTGCACGCGGAAGAAGTCCGCTCCCACGCGGTCCATCTTGTTGACGAAGGCGATGCGCGGCACCTTGTACTTGTTGGCCTGGCGCCACACGGTTTCGGACTGCGGCTGCACGCCGCCGACGGCGTCGTACACCATCACGGCGCCGTCCAGCACCCGCATCGAGCGCTCCACCTCGATGGTGAAGTCGACGTGGCCCGGCGTGTCGATGATGTTGATGCGGTGCTCGGGGAAATTGCCGGCCATGCCGCGCCAGAACGCCGTGGTGGCGGCGGACGTGATGGTGATGCCGCGCTCCTGCTCCTGCTCCATCCAGTCCATCGTGGCGGCGCCGTTGTGCACTTCGCCGATCTTGTGGTTGACGCCCGTGTAGAACAGGATGCGCTCCGTCGTCGTGGTCTTGCCGGCATCGATGTGGGCGGAAATGCCGATATTGCGGTAACGCTCGATAGGGGTCTTGCGGCTCATGACGGTCTCCTTGGCTTGGACGACGGTGGCGCGATTCATTCTAGCAGCGACCGTGCGCAGGCGTGCGACCGGTAGTCGGCCGCGTCACCTATACTGATGGGTTGATGCTAAACGGACATTATTATGACAATCAAATCAACGACTTCTCCTCTCCTTTTTGCCATAGCCGCCCTCTCCCCCGCCTATGTGCTGGCCCAGGTCGCCAGCGACGCGCCGCAGTCCGTGACGGCGCCCGTCGAGCAAACCCTGGAACGCTGCGCCCTGCTGGGCGACCCCACCACCCGCCTGGCCTGCTATGACGCGCTGGCCAAGCGCGCCCCAGCCGCGGATGGCGTGGCGGTGGCATCGCCGGCGACGGCACGCAGCGGCGTGCTGGTGGACCCGGACGCCTCGCGCCAAGCCGCCGCCAAGGCGCCGGACGAAACGCCGGTTTCGCGCCTGGTACCGCTGTGGGAGCTGGACGCCGGCAGCAAGCGCGGCGTGTTCAATTTCCGCCCGCATCGCGACACCTATCTGCTGCTGGCCAACTACAGCAACAGCATCAACGACGGCCCGTTCGAGGAATACACGCCGGCCGGCATCAAGTCCAAGCACGTCGAACTGATGTACCAGCTGAGCTTCAAGATGAAGGCACTGGAGACGATCGCCGGCTCGCCCGTCGACCTGTGGTTCGGCTACACCCAGCAGAGCTTCTGGCAGGCCTACAACCGCAGCGCGTCCAGCCCGTTCCGCGAGACCAACTACCAGCCGGAGGTGATGGCGGTGGCGCCGATCGGCAAGCGCATCGGCGGCTTCGATTTCCGCTATGCCAGCCTGGGCCTGGTACACCAGTCGAACGGCCAGACCGCGAAGCTGTCGCGCAGCTGGAACCGTTTATATGGGGAGGTGGGCGGTGAATACGGCAAGCTGGCCGTAACGGCGCGCATCTGGAAGCGCCTGGACAACGACCGCTCGGACAACGACAACATCGACATCGCCGATTTCATGGGCCATGGCGACGTGCGCGTGTCCTACCGCGACAACGGCACCGAATACTCGCTGCTGGCGCGGCGCAACTTCCACACCAAGCACGGCGCCGTGCAGCTGGGCTGGGCGGCGCCGATCCGGTCCAACCTGAAAGGCTACCTGCAGTTCTTCTCGGGGTATGGCCAGAGCCTGATCGACTACAACTATGCCCAGATGTCGCTGGGCGCGGGGGTGCTGGTCGATTTCTGACGCCGCCTAGCGGCGCGCGCCGCCCAGCACGCGCGCCGGCAGCAGCACGATGGCGCGCAGGGTCTCGAAGATGGCGTCGACGCCGATGCCGATCAGGCGGAAAGGCAGGGTCAGCAGCCAGAACACGGGGTACAGCAGCAGTGCCAGCAGGGCCAGCGGCCAGCACAGCAACAGCAAGACCAACCACAGCATGAAACTGAACATCGCATCCTCCGCCAGCATTCAATCGATGCCGCTACTGTAGCGCGCCGCGGGCGCCGCGGGCGAAGGATGCGACCGGCCGCTGAAAACGCGGCACGAACTGCACTGGGGCGGGATCAGGCGAAGGCCGGGATCGCCTCGACGGTCGCCACTTCCTCCGCTTCGAACACCACGGCAGCCTGCAGCGATGCCTCCAGCGACGGGATCGAGCCGCCGGCGCGGTAGGCGAAGCTGACCTGCAGCACGTCGCCGGCGCGCACTTGCACGGGCTGCGCCAGCGGCAAGGTCATGTAGTGGTTCAGCCAGTCGATCGTGGTGGCTCGTTCCTGCACCACGGCCAGGATGTTCTTGGTCACGAAGCGCATGGCGTTGACGGTGCCGGCGCGCTCGACCACGAACTTGCCCTGCCAGGCGTACGACAGCGCGTTCGGCTGGGTGAAGTCGACCACGGCGTAGATGGCCGGCTGCGCCAGTTCCACCGTGTTGTTGTGCACCACGCCGGTTTCCTGGAACTGGACGATCGGCGCATAGAAGCCTTCGAAATCGTATTCCTGCTGCAGCGGCTGCGCGGCCATCAGTACCGCTTCCGGGATGAACACGGGCAGCGGGCCGCCGAACTTCTGCGCATAGCGGCGCTTGAACGACTCGATCACCTCGACCTGCTTCTCGCGCAGCATGGCCACGTGGATCATCTCGCAGATGACCACGTCGACCGGTTCCGGCGGCAGGTACTCGAACGCGTCGGCGTGGATCACCTCGACCTTCTCGCCGTTCGGATTGATCGCCAGGAATTTCTGCGCCTGCTGCACCATGTCCGGATTGAACTCGACGCAGTAGACCTTGTCGGCCTTGGCCGCCGCGAACCACGACAATACGCCGGTGCCGCCGCCCAGTTCCAGCACCTTCATGCCCGGCTTGACGACGTAGTCGATGGCCGACTTGAAGCTGTGCATGCGGTTGTTGTCCATCAGCATATTGTGATGGTAGTGCACCGGGATGAACTGGCCCAGGTAGCAGCTTTCGATTTCGCGTTCGTTCAACATGATGATCCTTTTGATATTTGCCTCAGGCAATGAAGCCATTATCAGGATCAACAGGGCGGCGCGATCGGCCGAGCTTGGCGGAGAAAAGGCTTCAATTCTCCCGTTTGCCCCGGCCGACGGCGGGATTCAGCGCTTGGCCTTGACGGCCAGGTGCTTGCGGATCGTCTCGGCGATCCAGGGCTTGTCGGCCTTTTCCGCCATCTCGGCGGCCGTCAGCTTGAAGCCGGCGTCGCGCAGCGTGGCGTCGGCGCCCTCCTCCAGCAGCACCTTGACGGCTTCTTCCTGGCCTTCGCGCGCGGCCAGCATCAGCGGCGTCATCTTGGTCGGGGATTCCGCGTCGATATAGGCGTGCTGCTCCAGCAGGTAGCGCAGGATGTCGATGGCGCCGGCCGCCGCCGCGTAATGCAGCGCCGTGAAGCCGGGCCGGTTGACCTGGGCGCCCTTGGCGATCAGCTTTTCCACGGCCGGCTTGTTGTTCTTGAAGGCGGCCATCATCAGCGCCGTGTTGCCGTTGCTGGCCTGGGCATCGGGCTGCAGTTTCGGCTGCGCCAGCAGCAGGTCGAACACGTTCATCGCGTCGTTGCGCAGTGCCACGATCAGGGCCGTCTCGCCCCGCTCCGGCTCGCGCACATTGGGGTCGAGCCCGCGCGCCAGCAGCGGCTTGATGCGGGCCGCGTCGTTCAGCTGGGCGGCGCGGAAGAACGTGACTTTGTCATTGTCGCCCTGGCTGGCCGCCACAGCGTGCGGGGCGGCGCCGACGGCGGCCAGCGCCATCGCGACGGTGGCGAGGATACGGCGGCGCACCAGGCGCAGGCGGATGCGGATGCCCATCAGGCGCGCCCCGCCGTGCTGAACAGGTCGAAGAAGTTGGCCGTGGTGCGCTCGGCCACTTCCGCGACGGTGACGCCCTTCAGCTGGGCGATGAACTCGGCCACGTGGGCGACGTAGCCCGGCTCGTTCATCTTGCCCCGGTACGGCACCGGCGCCAGGTATGGCGAATCGGTCTCGATCAGCATGCGCTCCAGCGGCACCGCCTGGGCCACGGCCTGCAGCTCCTTGGCGCTCTTGAACGTGACGATGCCGGAAAAGGAGATGTAGAAGCCCAGCGCCATCGACGCCTGCGCCACCTCCAGCGACTCGGTAAAGCAGTGCATGACGCCGGCCACGCCGCCATCGGCCGTGCCGGCACCCTCTTCCTGCATGATGCGGATGGTGTCGGCGCTGGCGGCACGGGTGTGGATGATCAGGGGTTTGCGTGTGGCGCGCGAGGCGCGGATGTGGGTGCGGAAGCGCTCGCGCTGCCATTCCAGGTCGCCCGTCAGGCGGTAGTAATCCAGACCGGTCTCGCCGATGGCGACGATCTTCGGATGGTCGGCCAGTGCGACCAGCTGCTCGACGGTGGGTTCGGGGGTGTCCTCGTAGTCGGGGTGGACGCCGACGGAGGCGAAGATATTCGGATACTCCTCGGCCAGCGCCAGCACGCGCGGGAAATCCGGCAGGTCGACCGACACGCACAGGGCGTGGGTGACCTGGTTCTGCGCCATTTTCGCGCGCAGTTCCGGCATGCGAGCGGCCAGCTCGGGGAAGTCGATGTGGCAGTGTGAATCGATGAACATGGGGCTATTGTAGCTTAGCCAAGACAACACCGCCGCGTCCGGGGTTGGGGTCTGTCCCCGCAGGGGACTGACCCCGGTTTTTTTCAGGGACTCCAATGCAGCAGGCACCAAGCTGCAACGTAGCGCTGGCGCTGCCGATTAAAACCAGGGTCAGTCCCCGATGGGGACAGACCCTAACCCTGAGGCACCAACGTCATGCCACCCGCTTGCCCAGGATGATCAGGTCGCGCTCGACCCCATCCAGGTTCGCCACCCGCGGGAAATTGGCCCACTGTTCGAAGCCGAACCGCCGGAACAGCGCCAGGCTGGGCGCGTTGTGGCCGAAGATGAAGCCCAGCACCGTGTGCACGGCGATTTTCGGCGCATGCGCGATCGCTTCCGTCAGCGCATAGCGCCCGATGCCCTTGCCGCGCCAGTTTTCCGCAATATAGATCGACACCTCGGCCGTGCCGGAATACGCCGGGCGGCCATAGAAATTCGAATACGAGATCCAGCCGAGGATTTCCGGGTGCGCCGACGTGTCGTCGGCCCGCTCGATCACCCACAGCGGCCGGCGCTCCGGCTGGTGCTCGTGGAACCAGTTCAGGCGCGACTCGACCGAGACAGGCTCGGTGTCGGCCGTGACTTCGCGCGAGGCGATGGTGCTGTTGTAGATGGCGACGATGGTGGGCAGGTCGCCCAGGGTGGCGATGCGGTGGCGAAAAGACATGCGTGCGAAGTCAAAGAGTATGGGTGGCGCGCGTGGAACGCAGGGCCGCGCCGAGGATTTCCTCGATGCGGGCACGGGTGCGCTGGCCCGTCTCGTCGTCCGGGAAATGGACACCGATGCCCTGCGCCTTGTTGTTGTGGGCGCCGGCCGGCGTGATCCACACGACCTTGCCGGCGATCGGATACTTGGTGGCGTCGTCCATCAAGGTCAATATCAGGTAGATCTCGTCGCCCACCTTGTAGGCCTTCTGGGTCGGCACGAAGATGCCGCCGTTCTTCAGGAACGGCATGTAGGCCGCGTACAGGGCCGCCTTTTCCCGGATCGCCAGCGACAGCACCGTCGGCCGCGGCGCGCCGCCCGGCTGGGTGTTCGGATTGAGCAGCGGATTCGGATCGGGCGGGCCAGCGCTCATGGGCATCCTTTCATGCACAGCAGGCAGTATAGTCCAGCAGCATATCCTCGATGAACAGCTTGGGCGAGAGCGGATGGTCCGACGTGGCGCGCCGCTCGGCCGTGCCCTTGATCGCCGCCAGCAAGCGGCTGACGTGAACCTTCTCGGCCAGTGCCTTCAGCTCGCGGGCATAACGGGGATAATACCGGATGTTGCCCGTCAGCTTGCAGGAAAACAGGTCGTACAGCCAGCGCTGCTGCCATGCCACCAGGGAGGTCAGGGGCACTTTCTGCAGCTTGTCCGCCGTGCGCAACGCGCCCTCGACAGCCGGATGGGCCAGGTATTGCAGCAAGGTGTCGATCTCCTCGCGGTTGCCGGCCTCCGATTGCGCCAGCGCGGCCAGCGGCGCGCCGCCCTGCTCGCGCAGCCAGCTGTCGGCGTCCGCCACGCCCTGCGCCTGCAGCCATGCCAGCGCTTCCGCATGCGCCGGCAACGGCAGCGCGAACTTGCGGCAGCGCGACAGGATCGTCGGCAGCAGCCGGTCCAGGCTGTTCGACGCCAGCAGGAACACGGTGCCCGGCGGCGGCTCTTCCAGGGTCTTCAGCAAGGCGTTCGAGGCCGGCATGTTCAGTGCCTCGGCCGGGTACAGCACGACCACGCGCAGGCCCTGGCGGTGCGTCGAGATGTTCATAAAATCGGCCAGCGCGCGCACCTGTTCGATCTTGATCTCTTTCGACGGCGTCTTGGTCTTGCTCTTCTTGTCCTCGCCCTCTTCCGCCTCGCCCGGCTCGTCCTCGAACGCTTCCGGACGGATGCGGCGGTAGTCCGGGTGGCTCTGCTGGACGAACCAGCCGCACGACGCGCAGGCGCCGCAGGCGTGGCCGTCGGCACGCACGTTCTCGCACAGCAGGGCCTGGGCAAAGTGCTCGATGAAGTCGGCCTTGCCGATGCCGGCCGCGCCGTGGAACAGGATCGCGTGCGGCAGGCGCTGGCGCAAGAGCTGCAACTGGCCCCACGCGCCCTCTTGCCATGGATAGACGCCCGTCTGCATCGCCGTACCCTCGCTCATCGCAAGGCGCCGATGATCTCGGCCAGCTGCAGGCGGATCGCCTCGATCGTCTGCGTCGAGTCGATCACGCGGAACCGTTCGGGGTACTGGGCCGCGCGGCGCAGGTACTCGTTGCGGGCGGCCAGGAAGAAGTCGGCCTTTTCCTGCTCGAACTTGTCCAGTTCGCGCGTCGCGTCCAGGCGGGCGCGCGCGACTTCCAGCGGCACGTCGAACAGGATGGTCAGGTCGGGCCACAGCTCGGGGTGGACCCAGTTGGCCAGCGTTTCGATCTTGATCAGGTCCAGGCCGCGCCCGCCGCCCTGGTAGGCGAAGCTGGCGTCGGTAAACCGGTCCGAGATGACCCAGGCGCCGCGCGCCAGTGCCGGCTCGATCACCTGGGCGATGTGCTCGCGCCGGCTGGCGAACACCAGCAGCGCTTCGGTTTCCAGGTGCATCGGCTCGTGCAGCACCAGTTCGCGCAGCTTTTCGCCCAGCGGCGTGCCGCCCGGCTCGCGCGAGCTGACCAGCTCGATGCCGCGCGCGGCCACCAGGTCGGCGCAGTAGCGGATGTGGGTGGACTTGCCGGCGCCGTCGATGCCTTCGAAGGTGATGAATTTGCCTCGTGGCACTGTCATTGCTGCTGCCTCTGATATTGGTTGACGGCCTTGTTGTGGTCGGTGAGATTATCCGAGAAGTGGCTGGTGCCGTTGCCGCGCGCGACGAAATACAGTGCGTTCGAGCGCGCCGGCGCCAGCGCGGCGGCCAGCGACTGCTGGCCCGGCAGCGCGATCGGCGTGGGGGGCAGGCCCGTCCGCATATACGTATTGTACGGGGTGTCCGTTTCCAGGTCCTTCTTGCGGATATTGCCGTCGAATTTCTCGCCGATGCCGTAGATGACCGTGGGGTCGGTCTGCAGCATCATGCCCAGCTTCAGGCGGTTCACGAACACGGCCGCGATCATCGCCCGTTCGGCCTTCTGGCCCGTTTCCTTCTCGACGATGGAAGCCATGGTCAGGGCCTGGTACGGCGTGCTGTACGGCAGGTCGGGCGCGCGCTTGTACCAGGCGGCCGTCAGGTGCTGCATCATGGCGCTGTGCGCCTGCTTGTAGATCTGCAGTTCCGACGAGCCCTTGGCGAACAGATAGGTGTCGGGGAAGAACAGCCCTTCCGGATGCGGGTACTGGGCATCGAGCTTCTTCATCAGGTCCGCGTCGGACAGGCCGACCGTGTCATGCTTCAGGCCCCGGTGCGCGGCGATGGCCTGGCGCATCTGGCGGAACGTCCAGCCTTCGATGATGGTCAGGGACTCCTGCGCGTACTCGCCGCGCACCAGCTGGTCGATCAGGCGCAGCGGCGTGGTGCCTGGTTTCAGCTCGTAGGAGCCGGCCTTCAGGCGCGCGCTCTTGCCGGTGGCGCGCGCCAGCACGTTGAACAGCAGCGGCTGCATCGGCACGCCGGCGCCGGCGATCTGCTGGCCGGCGGCATGGGCGCCGCTGCCCTTGCTGATCGTGAAGGGAATCGCGTCGCCTTCGACGGTGATCGGCGCCTGGGCCCACCAGGCGAAACCGGCGCCGGCGGCGCATGCGGCCAGCACGCCTAGCGCGATCGTTCTTGTTATCAATGCCATCTGTGTTGCGACTCCTGGATTTGGGCCTGCCCGGCGCGTTTTGCCGGGGATCTTTATAATGAGCCCGTAATGATAATGCTTTCATGGCCAAAGTATCCAAATTTATGAACACCTGGAATCAAGTCCTCGCAGCACCAGCCGCCGCCGTCACCCCGGCCGTGCTGGCCACCGGCTTCGTCGCCCACCTGGCCGACACGGGCATCATCGCCTTCGCGGGCGAAGAATCGCGTTCCTTCCTGCACTCGCAGCTGACCAACGACGTGGAACACCTGGGCGAGCGCGACGTGCGCCTGGCCGGCTATTGCACGCCGAAGGGCCGCCTGCTGGCCAGCTTCCTGATGTGGCGCGACGGCGATGCCGTGCTGCTGCAACTGGCGCGCGAATTGCAGCCCGCCATCCAGAAGCGCCTGCAGATGTTCGTGCTGCGGGCGAAGACCAAGGCGTCGGACGCGCTGGAAGGCCGCGTACTGCTGGGCATCGGCGGCGCCGACGGCGAAGCCGTGCTGCGCACCTGGTTCGACGCCCTGCCCGAGGCGCCGTACACCAAGCTGGACCACCCGCTGGGCACCCTGCTGCGCGTGGCCGACGCGTTTGGCGCGCCGCGCTACCAATGGCTGGCGACCAGCCAAGCGGCGGACACGGTGGCGGCCGAACTGGCCGGGCGCCTGAACGTGGCCGGTACCGAGGCCTGGCGCCTGGCCGACATCCATGCCGGCGTCCCGCTCGTCACCGCCGCCACGCAGGAGCAGTTCGTGCCGCAGATGGTCAACCTGGAACTGCTGGGCGGTGTCAATTTCAAGAAGGGCTGCTATCCGGGCCAGGAAATCGTCGCGCGCAGCCAGTACCTGGGCAAGCTGAAACGCCGCACGGCGCTGGCGACCATCGACGACGCCGCGATCGCGGCCGGCACCGAGGTGTTCACGCCGGCCGACCCGGCACAGCCGTGCGGCATGGTCGTCAACGCGGCGCCGAACGGTGCCGGCGGCGTCGATGCGCTGGTCGAGATGAAGCTGGAGGCGCTGGAGGCCGGCGCCGTGCATGCCGGCTCGGCGCAAGGCCCGGCGCTGCGCTTCCAGCCGATGCCGTACGTGCTGGACAAGCTCGACGTCTGATGGCCGACCTGTACGTCTATTACAAGGTACGCGACGCCGACACGGCGCCGCTGCGCGAGCGCGTCCATGCGCTGCAGCGCGAGCTGGCGGCCACGCACGGCGTGGCGCCGCAACTGAAACGCCGGCCCGCCGCGCAGGACGGGCTGCAGACATGGATGGAAGTCTATCCGAACGTCGGCGCCGGCTTTGCCGACGCGCTGGAACAAGCCTGCGCCCGGGCGCACATCGCGCCACTCCTGGCCGGTCCCCGCCACAACGAAGTCTTCACGGATCTCCCCTGATGTGCCTGATCGTCTTTGCCTGGCAGGTGGTGCCGGGCGTGCCCCTCATTGCCGCCGCCAACCGCGACGAGTATTTTGCCCGCGCCAGCGCGCCGGCCGCGCCGTGGGAGGAAAACCCGCAGATCGTGGCGGGCCGTGACCTGAAGGCTGGCGGCAGCTGGATGGGCATCACGCGGCCGGAGTCGCCCGGCGACCCCTATCCGCCCAATATCACGCCGCTCAGGGCGCGCTGCACGGGCGGCGCCCTGGCCGCCGAGCCGCAGCAGGGCAAGGCGCCGTCGCGCTTTGCCGCCCTGACCAATATCCGCGCCCCGCACGACTTCGATCCGCAGGCGCCGTCGCGCGGCATGCTGGTGTCGAACTTCCTGGCCGGATCGATGAGCGCGCGCGACTACGTCGAGCAGATCCGGCCCGGCGCGCACGCCTACAACGGCTTCAACCTGGTGCTGTGCGACGGCCTGGAACTGGTGTGGTTCTCCAACCGGGGCGAGGCCGACCCGCGCAACGGCCAGCCGCTGCCGCCCGGGATCTACGGCCTGTCGAACGCGCTGCTCGATTCGCCCTGGCCCAAGGTGGTGCGCACCAAGGCGCAATTCGCCAGCCTGCTGTGCCTGGGCGCCCCGGAAGAGGCGTATTTCGAGATGTTGGCCGACACCACGCGCGCACCGGACCAGCGCCTGCCCGAGACGGGCGTGCCGATCGAGCGCGAGCGCATGCTGTCGGCCGTGAAGATCGAGTCGGCCGACTACGGCACGCGCACCTCCACCGTCGTCAAGCTGTATGCGGCGGCACCGGCGCAATTGCACGAGGTGGAGGTGGCGTAAGGCGCGCCGGCTCAGATGTCGGTAAACACCTGCTCCACCGGCAGCCGCGACTTCGGCAGCTTGGCATTGAAGTCCTCGGCGCCGCTGTAGCCCAGCGAGACGATGACGGAAGCGGTGTAGCCTTTTTCGCGCAGGCCCAGTTCCTTGTCGAGGATCTCGGCGTCGAAACCCTCCATCGGCGTGGCGCCCACGTCCAGCGCGGCCGCGCCCAGCAGCAAGCTGCCCAGGGCCAGGTAGGTCTGCTTCTCGTACCACTGCGCCACGTCCTTGAGCTTGTAGCGGTGGATGTCCGTGAACAGCTTGCGGGCGCCCGCGCCGGCCGTCTTGGCCGCCTCGTTGACGAAGCGACCGTCGCGTTCCTCCTGCGCCAGCACGGCTTCCAGGTACGCTTCGTCGGCATGGGCGCGCGTGGCCAGCACCACCACGTGCGAGGCGTCGCGGATCTTGCTGACGTTGTACTGGTAACCGCCTTCGGCCGACTTGGCGATCCTGGCCTTGCCTTCGTCCGTGCTGGCGATGACGAAGTGCCAGGGCTGCGAGTTGACCGACGACGGCGCCAGGCGCAGCAGCATGCGCAGCTGGGCGATGATCTCGTCCGGCACCTTGCGGCTGGCGTCGAACGCCTTCACGGTGTGGCGCTGGGCCGCTTTTTCCACGATATTCATTGTGTGACTCTCCTTGTTCGGTTGCGGTGACTCGAGTGTAGCGGGCGGCTCAAAAGCCTGCCAGCACGATCTTGCCCTTGGCCTTGTTGCTCTCGATGAGGGCATGGGCGCGGCGCAGGTTGGCGGCCGTGATGGCGCCGAAATGCTCGCCCACCGTCGTGCGCAGCGTGCCGGCATCGACCAGCGCGGCAACGCGGTCGAGGATCTCGCGCTGGCGTGCCATGTCCGCCGTCTCGTACATCGAGCGGGTGAACATCAGCTCCCAGTGCAGCGAAATGCTCTTGCGCTTGAGCGGCATCGCGTCCAGGCTGGCCGGGTCGTCGATCAGCGCGAACTGGCCCTGCGGCGCCAGCATCTCGACGATGTCGGCATAGTGCTGCTCGCTATGGGTCAGGCTGACGACGATGTCGGCGTGGGCGATGCCCAGCGCGGCCAGCTGCGGCGCCATCGGCTGGCCATGGTCGATCACGTGGTGCGCGCCCAGTTCGCGCACCCACGCGCGCGTTTCGGCGCGGGAGGCGGTGCCGATCACGGTCAGGTCGGTCAGCTTCGACGCCAGCTGCGTCAGGATCGATCCCACGCCGCCGGCAGCGCCGACGATGACGAGCGACTTGCCTGCACCGCCCTGCTCCGGCACCCGCAGCCGGTCGAACAGCAGCTCCCAGGCCGTCAGCGACGTCAGCGGCAGTGCGGCGGCAGCGGCGAAGTCCAGCGACGCGGGTTTGTGGCCGGCGATGCGCTCGTCCACCAGGTGCAGTTCGCTGTACGAACCGGGCCGGGTCAGCGAGCCGGCGTAATAGACGGTGTCGCCCGGCTTGAACGCGCTGACGTCGGCGCCGGTCGCGACGACCACGCCGGCGGCGTCCCAGCCCAGCACGCGCGGCGCGCTCACGGCGGCGCCGCGGCGCACCTTGGTGTCGACCGGATTGACGGAGATCGCCCGCACCTCGACCAGCAGGTCGCGCGGACCGGGCACCGGCGCCGGCAGCTCCATGTCGTGCAGGGCTTCGGGATGGTCGATCGGCAAACCGTGTTGCGTGTAAACTACTGCTTTCATCGTGAGTCCCTCGGGGAGTAAGTGGAGATGCAGCAATGATATGGCTGGGCTGGCACCGGAAAAAGACCGGTAATCGGTTATCACTTTCACTCGGCGAGTGAAAATGGTCCGGTTCGAAGACCTGGCGCTGTTCGTCCGCACGGCCGCCTGCGGCAGCTTCAGCAAGGCGGCACGCGACGCCGACCTGCTGCCCGGGCAAGTCAGCGCCGCCATCATGCGGCTGGAACGGGACCTGGAAGTGCGCCTGTTCGCCCGCTCCACGCGCAGCCTGCGCCTGACGGACGAGGGCGAGCGCTACCTGCCGTACGCGAAGGAAGTGATCGACCTGCTGCACGCCGGCCGCGACGAGCTGCGCCAGGACGACGAAGCACTGGCGGGCACGCTGTTCATCGCGGCGCCTTCCGACCTGGGGCGCAACGTGCTGCTGCCGCTGCTGGGGCAATTCCGCCGCGCCCACCCGCGCCTGGAACTGCGGCTGCAGCTGTCGGACCAGGTCGCGGACGTGTTCCGCGACCCCGTCGACGTGGCGATCCGCTACGGCACCGACGCCGATGCGAGCTTCGTCGCACTGCCGCTGGCACCTGGCAACCGGCGCGTGCTGGTTGCCTCGCCCGGCTACCTGGAGCAATGCGGCATGCCGGCGTCGCTGGACGACCTGCGCAACCATTCCTGCCTGCTGTGGCAGTTGCATGGCCGGCTGTACGACAAATGGCGTTTTCCCGTCGCCGGCGCGAAAGCCGGCCGCACGGTGCAGGTGCGGGGCGCACTGGCCAGCGACGATGCGGATGTGGTGCGGCGCTGGGCCGTGGCAGGTGAAGGGATCGCCTACAAGTCGTCGATCGACGTGCGTGCCGACGTCGCGGCGGGGCGGCTGGTGGTGCTGCTGCCGGAGCAGCCGGGCGAGCCGGCGCCGCTGCACCTGATTTGCCCGCACCGGCGGCAGTTCTCGCCGGCGGTGCGGCAGTTACACGGCTTCTTGCAGGAGCAGTTGCAAAAATAAACCCGCCGGTGTCAGGCACCGATCTGCGGGTCTCCGACCCGCAGATCGGTGCCTGACACCATGGGTCCAGTCAGAACCCGTGCCGCATCTCGACATGGGCGATGCCAGCCTCGAAGAATTCCTCGCCGGCCTGCTGGAAGCCATGGGCACTGTAGAACGGCGCCGCATGCGTCTGCGCCGACAATGCCACGCCGCGATGGCCGCGGGTCCGGGCCTGCGCCATCAGCCCTTGCAGCAGCGCGCCGCCGACGCCGGTGCCGCGCGCGGACGGCAGCACGGCCATGCGGCCGATATGCCCGTCCGGCAGCAGCCGGCCGGTGCCGACCGGGACCCCGGCGGCATCGTACGCGACCGCGTGCAGGCAGACGGCATCCTTGTCGTCCATCTCCAGTTCGGCCGGTACGTTCTGCTCGCGCACGAATACTTCCGTGCGGATCGCGGCGGCATCGCGGCCCAGGGTCGCCCAGTCGCCGTAACGGATTTCATGTGTTGAGAGCATCGTATGCAAAACCTTCAGGCTAAAGAAACGATTTTGTCACACCTTGCTCCCGAGCGCCATCACCCTTGCGCCACCGCCAGCATCAGGCCAGCTTGACCAGCTGCTTGCCGAAATTGCGCCCCTTGAGCAGGCCAATGAAGGCGTCCGGCGCGGCGGCCAGGCCTTCGGCGACCGACTCGCGGTATTTCAGCTTGCCCTGTGCCACCAGCAGGCCCAGCTCCTGCAGGCCCTGCGGCCACAGCTCCATGTGCTCGCTGACGATGAAGCCGCGCAGCGTGATGCGGTTGGTGAGCAGCTGGCGCACGTTACGCAGCGGGATGTCCTCGCCGTTATAGCCGGCGATCATGCCGCACAGGGCCACGCGCGCGAACGCGTTGGTGCGCGCCAGCGCCGCGTCGAACACCTCGCCGCCGACGTTCTCGAAGATCGCGTCGATGCCGTCCGGCGCCGCCGCCTTCAGGTCGGCGCGCAGGTTGCCGGCCTTGTAGTCGATGCAGGCGTCGAAGCCCAGCTCATCGACCACGTAGTCGCACTTTTCCTTGCCGCCGGCGATGCCGATGGCGCGGCAGCCTTTCAACTTGGCCAGCTGGCCCACCACGCTGCCGACAGCACCGCTGGCGGCCGAGACGCAGATCGTCTCGCCTTCCTTGGCCTGCATGATCTGGGTGAAGCCGTACCACGCCGTCATGCCGGGCATGCCGACGGGGCCCAGGTAGGCCGACAGCGGGATATGGGTGGTGTCGACCTTGCGCATGTCGCTGCCGTCCGAGACCGTCATCTCGGTCCAGCCGCCCATGCCGACGACGAAGTCGCCCTTCTGGTATTTCGGGTGCTTCGACTCGACCACCTGGCCGACGGTACCGCCGATCATGGTCTCGTTCAGCGGCTGCGGCGCGGCATAGCTCTTGGCGTCGCTCATGCGGCCGCGCATGTACGGGTCGAGCGACAGGAAGTGGTTGCGCACCAGGACCTGGCCGTCGGCCAGCGCCGGCACTTCGACGGTCTCGAGGCGGAAGTTGTCGGGGGTGACCTCGGCCGGCGGGCGGGAGGCCAGGACCATGCGTTGGAATGTCGTCATCTTGTTTCTTCCTTATCAGTGGGTCAGGGTCTGTCCCCTTGGGGACTGACCCTGAAGTTTGCATGCCATTTCTACCGAGGGAGCAAACTTCGGGGTCAGTCCCTTGCAGGGACAGACCCCAAGGTTCAGACGGCCGAGACGCCGCCGTCGACGGCGAGGATCTGGCCCGTGATGTGGCGGCCCGCGTCGGAGGCGAACAGCACCACGGCGCCCTTCAGGTCTTCGTCGCTGCCCAGGCGGCCCAGCGGCGCTTCGGCCGTCAGGCGATCGCCCATCGTGGACAGCACGCCGGCGCTCATCTTGGACGGGAAGAAGCCCGGCGCGATGGCGTTGACGTTGATGCCGTGCGCGCCCCATTCGCCCGCCAGCGCGCGCGTGAAGTTGATCACGGCGCCCTTCGAGGTGTTGTAGGCGATCGTCTTCATCGTGCCAGGCGGATTGCCGGCCAGGCCGGCGATCGACGCGATATTGATGATGCGGCCCTGGCCGCGCGGGATCATCGAGCGCTTCGCCACCGCCTGCGACAGCAGGAACACGGAGCGCACGTTCAGGTTCATCACCTTGTCCCAGGCTTCCACCGGCATGTCCTCGGCCGGCGCGCCCCAGCTGGCGCCGGCGTTGTTGACGAGGATGTCGATGTGGCCCAGCTTGTCGATGGCGGCCTGCGCCAGCGCGTCGGCGGCGCCATCCTGGCCCAGGTCGGCGGCGATCGCGTAGGCCGTGATGCCGTTGGCGGCCAAGGTGGCCACGGCGTCATCGAGTTCGTTCTGCTTGCGCGCCGTGACCACCACGGTGGCGCCCTGCTCGCCCAGGGCCAGGGCCATCTGCAGGCCCAGGCCGCGCGAGCCGCCCGTCACCAGGGCCGTCTTGCCCTGCAGGCTGAAAAGTTGTTGCGTCGTTCGTACGGTTGCCATCGTCATGCCTCGTAGTCCATGCACTGGCGGCCTTCGCGCACGGCGGCGAAGAACGGTTTCAGCGCTTCATGTTGGGGGTGCACCTGATAGGCGTCGAGCGCCGCCTTGTCGGCGAATTCGGAATACAGCACCACGTCGTAGGTGGCTTCCAGGCCTGGCGTCGCCAGGCCCACTTCCAGCTTCAGGATGCCCGGCACGATGCCGGCGCAGGCCTCCAGCAGGTCCTTCATCTTGCGCGCGTTGGTGGCGCGGTCGGCGCCCTCCGCCTGCTCCTTCAACTTCCACATCACGATATGCTTGATCAAGCTTTTCCTCCGTGTCAGACGATCAGACGATTTCGAACAGGCCGGCGGCGCCCTGGCCGCCGCCGATGCACATGGTGACGACGACGTACTTGACGCCGCGCCGCTTCCCTTCCAGCAGCGCATGGCCGGTCAGGCGCGCGCCGGAGACGCCATATGGGTGGCCCACGGCGATGGCGCCGCCGTTGACGTTCAGGCGGTCGTGCGGGATGCCCAGCTTGTCCGCGCAGTACAGCACCTGCACGGCGAACGCCTCGTTCAGCTCCCACAGGCCGATGTCGTCCACCGTCAGGCCGGCGCGCTTGAGCAGCTTGGGCACGGCGTAGACCGGGCCGATGCCCATCTCGTCCGGCTCGCAGCCGGCCACGGCGAAGCCGCGGAACACGCCAAGCGGCTGCAGGCCCTTGGCGGCGGCGGCCTGCGCGCTCATGACGATGGCCATCGAGGCGCCGTCGGAGAACTGGCTGGCGTTGCCGGCGCTGATGACGCCACCGGGCAGCGCGGTGCGGATCTTCGCCACGCCTTCCATGGTGGTATCGGCGCGGATGCCTTCGTCGGCCGCGATGGTGACCTCGCGCGTGCCCAGCTTGCCCGTGGCCTTGTCGGCCACGCCCATCACGGTGGTCATCGGCACGATCTCGGCGTCGAACAGGCCGGCCGCCTGCGCGCTGGCGGCGCGCTGCTGGCTGCGCACGCCGTATTCGTCCTGGCGCTCCTTCGAGATTTCATAGCGCTTGGCGACGATTTCCGCGGTCTGCAGCATCGGCATGTAGATCGCCGGCTTGTGCTCCTTCAGCCAGGTCTCGCGCAGCATGTGCATGTTCATCTCCTGCTGTACGCAGGAGATCGACTCGACGCCGCCGGCGGCATAGATGTCGCCTTCGCCGGCGATGACGCGCTGCGCCGCCGTGGCGATGGTCTGCAGGCCGGACGAGCAGAAGCGGTTGATGGTCATGCCCGCCGTGGTCACGGGGCAGCCGGCGCGGATGGCGATCTGGCGGGCGATATTGCCGCCGGTGGCGCCTTCCGGGTTGGCGCAGCCGACCAGCACGTCCTCGATCTCGCCGGGCTCGAGCCCCGCCCGTTCGATGGCCGCGCGCAGCACGTGGCCGCCCAGGGTGGCGCCGTGGGTCATGTTGAACGCGCCTTTCCAGGACTTGGCCAGCCCGGTGCGGGCGGTCGCTACGATGACAGCATCCGTCATGGTTTTGTCTCCCTTGTTGTTGATGTCTCATTCGAGCATAGCACAAGCCGGCTGGATTTAGCACGGTCGTGCGAAATATTCGCGGACAGCGGCCTGTGCAGCGGCCGGCGGCGTAAGTTTCGTGTAAGGCTGGAGCAAGCAAGCCGTAAGTTTCGCGGACCACACTGGGTTCCAGCCGACCAGAGAACCGGGCGCATGACCCGGACGGCCCCCTCGCATCACGCGACTATCAGGAGACAAGACAATGACGATTTCATCTGGCACCGCGGACCCCCGCAACCTGGGCAGCAGGAACCGGGCGACGCCCATGACGAAGGAGGAGCGCAAGGTCATCTTCGCGTCCTCGCTCGGCACCGTGTTCGAGTGGTACGACTTCTACCTGTACGGCGCGCTGGCGTCGATCATCGCCAAGCAGTTCTTCATCGGCGACCCCACCATCACGTTCATCTTCGCGCTGCTGGCGTTCGCCGCCGGCTTCATCGTGCGCCCCTTCGGCGCCATCGTGTTCGGCCGCCTGGGCGACATGATCGGGCGTAAATACACCTTCCTCGTGACGATCCTGATCATGGGCCTGTCCACGTTCATCGTCGGCCTGCTGCCCAGCCATGCCTCGATCGGGGTGGCGGCGCCCATCATCCTTGTCACCTTGCGCATCCTGCAGGGCCTGGCCCTGGGCGGCGAGTACGGCGGCGCCGCCACCTACGTGGCCGAGCACGCGCCGCACGGCAAGCGCGGTTTGTTCACGTCGTGGATCCAGACCACCGCCACCATGGGCCTGTTCATGTCGCTGCTGGTGATCCTGGCGACCCGGCTGGCGGTCGGCGAGGAGGAGTTCGCGGCGTGGGGCTGGCGCATCCCGTTCCTGCTGTCCGTGCTGCTGCTGGGCGTGTCGGTGTGGATCCGGATGTCGATGAACGAATCGCCGGCCTTCGCCAAGATGAAGGCCGAGGGCAAGACCTCGAAGGCGCCGCTGTCGGAAGCCTTCGGCAAGTGGAACAACCTGAAGATCGTCATCCTGGCGCTGGTGGGGTTGACGATGGGCCAGGCGGTGGTCTGGTACACGGGCCAGTTCTATGCGCTGTTCTTCATGCAGCAGACCCTGAAGATCGAGCTGGCCACGGCCAATATCCTGATCGCCATCGCGCTCCTGCTGGCCACGCCGTTCTTCATCTTCTTCGGTGCGCTGTCGGACCGGATCGGGCGCAAGTGGATCATCCTGGGCGGCTGCCTGATCGCCGCGCTGACCTACTTCCCGATCTTCAAGGGCCTGACCCACTACGGCAATCCGGCGCTGGAGGCGGCGCTGCGCAATTCCCCGGTCGTCGTCGTCGCCGATCCGGCCTCGTGCAACTTCCAGTTCAAGCTGACGGGCACGGAGAAATTCCCGTCCTCCTGCGACATCGCCACGGCCGCGCTGTCGTCAGCCTCCGTCAACTACACCCGCCAGGACGCGCCGGCCGGGTCCATCGCCAAGATCCGCGTGGGCGACAAGGAAGTCACGTCGTTCAACGCCGTGATGCAGCCCACCGGCAGCGACTTCGACGCGGCCAGCGCCGAGCGGGAAAAAGCGTTCAAGAAGGAAGTGGGCGCGGCGATCAAGGCGGCCGGCTACCCGGCCAAGGCCGATCCTGACCAGATCAACAAGCCGATGATGGTGCTGCTGCTGTTCGTGCTGGTGCTGTACGTGACGATGGTGTACGGCCCGATCGCCGCGATGCTGGTGGAGATGTTCCCGACCCGGATCCGCTACACGTCGATGTCGCTGCCGTATCACATCGGCAACGGCTGGTTCGGCGGGCTGCTGCCGACGACCGTGTTCGCCCTGGTGGCGTTCAAGGGCGATATCTATTATGGCTTGTGGTATCCGATCGTCGTCGCCCTGATCACGCTGGTGGTCGGGGCGATCTTCATTCGCGAGACCAAGGACCGCGATATCTACGCCGGCGATTGAGGGGTTGGGGTCAGACCCGGCGGGTCTGACCCGGGCCCTTTCGGGCGCCGCCGCGACGGCTGCCGGGCTTGGGGTCTGTCCCCGGTAAGTGATGGCGCGCGGGGCGAATGGCGGCGTATCGAGGGGACTGACCCCGGTTTTCAACCGCGGCTGAAATGACACCAGGGACAGGCTCCGATCCGCAGGATCGGTGCCTGTCCCCTTCGGTCTAGTCAGCGGATCGGATCGTGCGATAAAAACCGGGGTCAGTCCCCTGACACCGCCAACGGTAACCTCATACGTTCACACTTACCGGGGACAGACCCCAGCGGATCACCCGCTATCAGCCGAGGGCGGAGCCGATGATGCGCAGCGAGTAGTCGGTCGCCCGCACGTCCTTGGTCAGCGCACCGATCGAGATGCGGTGCACGCCGGTCTCCGCGATGGCGCGCACCGTGTCGAAGTTGACGCCACCGGAGGCTTCCAGCAGCGCGCGGCCGCGGTTGACCTGGACGGCGGCGCGCATGCTCTCCAGCGTGAAGTTGTCCAGCAGGATCGAGGTCGCCCCCACCGCCAGCGCCTCGTCCAGCTGCTCCAGCGTTTCCACCTCGACCTGGATCGAGACTTGCGCGCCGCCGGCACCGGCCACCCGCTTGGCCGCCGCCAGCGCGGCCGTGATGCCGCCGGCCGCCGCGATATGATTCTCCTTGATCAGGATGCCGTCATACAGCGCCAGGCGCTGGTTCTGGCCGCCGCCGACCCGCACCGCGTATTTCTGCGCCAGGCGCAGGCCGGGCAAGGTCTTGCGCGTATCGAGGATCGCGGCCGTGGTGCCGGCGATCGCGTCCACGTAGCGGCGCGTGGCGGTCGCCACGCCCGACAGCAGCTGCATGAAGTTCAGCGCCGAGCGCTCGGCCGTCAGGATCGCGCGGGCCGGGCCGACGATCGTGCAGACGGGCGAATCGGCCGTCATCACGTCGCCTTCGGCGTAGTGCCACTCGATGCCGATGGCCGGGTCGAGCGCATGCATGATGCCCTCGAACCACGGGGCACCGCACAGCACCGCCTCCTCGCGCACGATCACGCGCGCCGTCGAGCGGGCGCCTTCCGGCACCAGCTGGCCGGTCAGGTCGCCGGTACCGACGTCTTCCAGCAGCGCGGCCAGCAGGTTCGATTCGTAGGCTTGTTTCAGCGCCGCGTCGAACGGCGCAAAGGGATTCAACAACGTACTCATTCTTGTTTTTCTCTCACGCCGGGCCGATGCCCGAGAACAGTTTGGCTTCCTGGGCGAGATCGGCACCCGGCGCCACGCGCGCCTTTTTCGCGGCCGCGAAATCGAGCATGCGGTTGATCGAACGTTGCGCCTGGCGGCCCACCTCGGGGTCGACATGGATCTCGTTGCTCATGTTTTCCAGCACGTCGGCCAGGTTGCGCAGGCCGTTCATCGCCATCCACGGGCAGTGCGCGCAGCTCTTGCAGGTCGCGCTGTTGCCGGCCGTGGGGGCCTCGATGAAGGTCTTGGTCGGCGCCGCGTTCCGCATCTTGTGCAGGATGCCGTTGTCGGTGGCGACGATGAACGTATCGGCCGGCAGCGACACGGCCGCCGCGATCAGCTGCGAGGTCGAGCCGACCACGTCGGCCTGCGCCACCACGTTGGCGGGCGACTCCGGGTGCACCAGCACCTTCGCATGCGGGTACTCGGCCTTCAACAGGTCCAGCTCCACGCCCTTGAACTCGTCGTGCACCAGGCAGGAGCCCTGCCACAACAGCATGTCCGCGCCGGTCTGCTTCTGGATGTAGGAACCCAGGTGCTTGTCCGGCGCCCACAGGATCTTCTTGCCCTGCTCGTGCAGGTGCTGCACGATGTCCAGGCCGATCGACGACGTCACCATCCAGTCGGCGCGCGCCTTCACGGCCGCGCTGGTGTTGGCGTAGACGACCACGGTGCGGTCCGGATGCTGGTCGCAGAACGCCGCGAACTCCTCCGGCGGGCAGCCCAGGTCGAGCGAGCAGGTCGCGTCCAGGTCGGGCATCAGCACGGTCTTTTCCGGGCTCAGGATCTTGGACGTCTCGCCCATGAACTTGACGCCGGCGACGACCAGCGTCTTGGCCGGATGGTCGCGGCCGAAGCGCGCCATCTCCAGCGAATCGGACACGCAGCCGCCGGTTTCCTCGGCCAGGTCCTGCAGGTCGGCGTCGACGTAGTAATGCGCCACCAATACCGCCTCGCGCTCACGCAGCAAGGTGCGGATACGCTCCTTCAGCGCGATCTTCTCGCTGGCCGGCACCGGTGCCGGCGTGCGCGCCCAGGCGTGGGCCACGCAGCTGCCGCCCTGCTGGTTGTCCTCCAGCACGGGCATTTCATACTCGACGGTCTTGATGGGAATGGCTGTGGCGGTCACTAAGGATCTCCTTAATCGATACCCTGGCTGGTCAGATACTCTTCATAGTTGCCGCGGAAGTCGACGACCTCGTTTTCCTTGATCTCGATGATGCGGTTCGCCAGCGACGACACGAACTCGCGGTCGTGCGAGACGAAGATCAGGGTGCCGGCGTACTTGTCCAGCGCGATGTTGAGCGACTCGATCGATTCCATGTCCATGTGGTTGGTCGGCTCGTCCAGCAGCAGCACGTTGTGACGGCCCAGCATCAGCTTGCCATACATCATCCTGCCCTTCTCGCCGCCGGACAGCACGCGCACGGACTTCTTCACCTCGTCGCCGCCGAACAGCAGGCGGCCCAGGATCGAGCGCACGGCCTGGTCGTCGTCGCCCTCTTTCGTCCACATGCCCATCCAGTCGGTCAGGGTGGCGTCGGTGGCGAATTCCTCGGTCGGGTCCTGCGGCATGTAGCCGACGTTGGCGTTTTCCGCCCACTTCACGAAACCGGTGTCCGGCTGCAGCTTGGCGATCTCGCCGGCGATGCAGCGCAGCATGGTGGTTTTACCGGCGCCGTTGGCACCGATGATGGCGATGCGCTCGCCCGCCTCGACCAGCATCGAGAAGTTCTTGAACAGCGTCTTGTCGTAGGTCTTCGAGATCGAATCGACCTCGACGGCCAGGCGGTGCAGCTTCTTCTCGCCCTCGAAGCGCACGAACGGATAGGCACGCGAGGACGGCTTGATGTCCTCCACCTTGATCTTCTCGATCATCTTGGCGCGCGAGGTGGCCTGGCGTGCCTTCGATTTGTTGGCCGAGAAGCGGCGCACGAAGTCCTGCAGCTCGGCGACCTTTTCCTTGGCCTTGGCATTGTTGGCCAGCTGCTGGTTGCGCGCCTGCGTCGAGGCCAGCATGTAGTCGTCGTAGTTGCCCGGATAGATCTTCAGCGTGCCGTAGTCCATGTCGGCCACGTGGGTGCAGACCTGGTTCAGGAAGTGGCGATCGTGCGAGATGATGATCATCGTCGAGTCGCGCTGGTTCAGCACATCTTCCAGCCAGCGGATCGTGTGGATGTCCAGGTTGTTGGTCGGTTCGTCCAGCAGCAGGATGTCGGGATTGGAGAACAGCGCCTGCGCCAGCAGCACGCGCAGCTTCCAGCCCGGCGCCACGGCGCTCATCGGGCCCTGGTGCAGGTCGATCGACACGCCCGCGCCCAGCAGCAGCTCGCCGGCGCGCGCCTCGGCCGTGTAGCCGTCGTACTCGGCCACCTTGCCTTCCAGCTCGGCCGCCTTCATGTAGTCGTCGTCGGTGGCTTCCGGATTGGCGTAGATCGCGTCGCGTTCCTGCATCGCCGCCCACATCTCGGTGTGGCCCATCATGACCACGTCCAGCACGCGCATCTCTTCATATGCGAACTGGTCCTGGCGCAGCTTGCCCAGGCGTTCGTTCACGTCCAGCGAGACATTGCCGGCCGAGGGTTCCAGGTCGCCGCCGAGGATTTTCATGAACGTCGACTTGCCGCAGCCGTTGGCGCCGATCAGGCCATAACGGTTGCCGTCGCCGAACTTGACGGAGATATTCTCGAACAGCGGCTTGGCGCCGAATTGCATGGTGATGTTAGCGGTGGATAGCACTGATGAGCCCTTATGCGTAGATTCAATTAACCGGGCATTTTACCATCCTTCGCGCTCTTCGGCAGCGCTGACAAACACCGGTGACAGGCACCTATCTCGGGGTCGAAGACCCCGAGATAGGTGCCTGTCACCATGGGTCTTCTCAAAGTGTCGGGTAGTCAGACACGGTGAGATCGAAGCCGGTGGAATCCGACACCAGCCGCGCCGTCCCGCCAAACGGCAAGGTGCAGCGGTGCCGCACGTGCCCGAACGGCAGCCCGGTCAGCACCGGCATCGGCAGGGTGGCGCGCAGGTAGGCCAGCATCGTGTCGAAGTCGTAGCCGTTGTCGGTGGGCGCCAGGCGGTAGCCGGAGAAGTCGCCCAGCACCAGCGCGCGCTGGCCGTCCAGCGCGCCCGCATACAGTAGTTGCAGGATCATGCGCTCGACGCGGTACGGGTGCTCGTTGATGTCTTCCAAAAAGAGAATGCCGCCGTCGACCCGCGGCAGGTACGGCGTGCCGACCAGGTGCGCCAGCATGGCCAGGTTGCCGCCCCACAGCGTGCCGGTGACGTCCACCGCCGGATTGCCGGCCGCCTCGCCGCGCACCTGGTGCGTGGGGCCGCGCAGGCAGTCCCAGAACTGGCGCAGGGTGTAGTCGACGGGTTCGTCGCGGATGAAGTCGTCGCACATCATCGGACCGGCGAAGCTCTTCGCGCCGGTGGCGGCCAGCAGGCCGCAGTTGAAGGCGGTGAAGTCGCTGTAGCCGACGAACAGCTTGCCGCTGGCGGCCATCAAGGGAAAATCGATGCGCGGCAGGATGCGTGACATGCCGTACTGGCCGCGCAGCGCGACCACCACCTGCACGTCCGGGTCGCGCGCGGCCGCGTGCAGCTGGGCCAGGCGGTCGTCGTCGGTGCCGGCGAAGCGCTGGTGCTTGCGTGCGCCGTCATAGTAGTTGTGCACCACGCAGCCCTGCTGCTCCAGGCGGGCGATGCCGCGCGCCAGCAGCGCGTCGTCGAGCGCGTAGCCGCCCGGCGCGGCAATGGCGATGCCGATAGTCTCTTTGCTCAAGCTGGCCCCTCGGTTCAATGATGACGGGGCATCTTAACCGCCGTGGCGGCGCCCATCAAGACTGGGCGATGACGCTACCGGTGCGGGCCGCCCGGGCGGCGGCGCGGCGGGCCGCGAAGAATGACCTCAGCAGGTCGCCGCATTCGGCCGCCAGCACGCCGCCGACGGCCCGCGTGTGGTGGTTCAGCTGGGCCGATTCGTACAGGTTGACGACCGAACCGGCCGCGCCGGTTTTCGGATCGCCGGCGCCATACACCACGCGCGCCAGCCGCGCGTGCATCATCGCGCCGGAGCACATCACACAGGGCTCCAGGGTGACATACAGCTCGCAGCCCGGCAGGCGGTAGTTGCCGAGTGCCTGGGCGGCCGCGCGCAGCGCCACGATCTCGGCATGCGCCGTCGGATCGTGGCCCGCGATGGGCTGGTTGAAGCCGGTGGCGATGACGACGCCGTCCTTGACGACGACGGCACCGACCGGCACCTCGCCCAGGTCCCAGGCCTTCTGCGCCTCGGCCAGGGCTGCGCGCATGAACGCCTCCTCGGGCGTGGCCGCGGGCGCCGCGAGCAGCTCGTCGGTCTTCAACGCTCAGCCTTCAACGATTTCCGCCCAGCAGTTCGGCGTCTCGTGCAGCACCAGCTTGTGCAGGTGCAGGCCGGTGCCGTAGCGGTCCTTGAACGCGGCCTTCAGGATGCCGAAGGCGACGGCGGCCAGGTTTTCCACGGTCGGAATGCGGTCGATCACGACCGTCTTGTGGTTCGGCAGGGAGGCCAGGAATTCCTTGACGGCCGTGTCCTTGTCGTACACCAGGAAGGCGTGGTCCCACACGTCGACCAGGTGCTCCTTCGCGATCGCCTTGACGTCGGAGAAGTCCATGATCATGCCGTTGTCGGAATTGCCTTCGGCCGTGATGACCTGGCCGGTCAGCGTGATTTCCAGCGTATAGCGGTGGCCGTGCAGGTTGCGGCACTGGCTCTTGTGGTCGGGGATGCGGTGGCCGGCGTCGAATTCCAGCTTGCGGGTAATGGTCAGCATGAGGGCTCAGTCAGGGGATGTTCAGGAGTTTATGGGTTTGCAGGCTCAGCTTCCATTTCGGATTGGCCTTGCAGGTGTCGATCGCCAGCGTGGTGTTGAACGCGGCCAGCGGCCCGTCCATGGGCTGGACGAAGAAGTTGTCGAACTCCAGGTGCTCGTAGTCGGCCAGGTGCTGGTCCTTCTGCGGAATGACGACTTTCAGTTCGTTACCCTTGGCGACGACCAGTTTTGAGCCGACCTTCGGGCTGACGCAGATCCAGTCGACGCCGGGCGGCACCGCGATGGTGCCGTTGGTTTCGATGGCGATCGTGAAGCCGGCCGCGTGCATGGCGTCGATCAGGGGGCCGTCCAGCTGCAGCAGTGGCTCGCCGCCCGTGAAGACGACATACTTGCTGGCGGCATGCGACGCCGGCCACAGGCTGTCGATGACGGCAGCCAGCTCGCCCGGCGTGGCGAATTTACCACCGCGCTCGCCGTCCGTGCCGACGAAATCGGTGTCGCAGAATTGGCAGATGGCGCCGGCACGGTCGCTTTCGCGCCCCGTCCACAGATTGCAGCCGGCAAACCGGCAGAACACGGCGGGACGGCCGGCATGGGCGCCCTCCCCCTGCAGCGTGTAGAAAATCTCTTTGATACTGTAAGTCACTATGATTCCTGGAAGCGGCCCCATGGCCGGCCGGCGCGTGCCGGCGCCGTGGCATTCGGGGCAACCCTCAATTATAAGCCAAGCGAACCGCGCGTGCGCCGCCGAGTCGATTTGATCCATGCCAAAACCCGTGCCGGATGCTTCGGTTAAGGTCGTCAGAATTGAGATGACCAGAGGCAATAATGAATCTCGGCATGCATGAGGGACCGTTATGTTCGCGCTGCCACGGCACGGCGCTGGCTGGGCTCGCCGCGGCGGCACCCTGCGCGGCCGCCACCCCGGGTGGTGGCACCACCCAGCCCCTGGCCGTGGCCGCGGTGGCGTTGACGGTCGCCTGCGCCGCGGTCGCGTTCACCGCGCTGGCACTGCTGGTATGCTGGCTGCGCGGCCGTACGCTGGCACGGCGCTGTACGCGTCTGGCCCTGGAACTGGGGCGCGAACAGGCGCGCCGGGCGCAAGCCGAGCGTGCCTGGCGCGACAGCCAGGCCCACCTGCGCCGCCTGGCCATCGCCCGCGCCGGAGCGCGCGAGGCCGAGCGCCGCCGCATCGGCCGCGACATCCATGACGACCTGGGCCAGCACCTGCTGGCCCTGCACCTGGACATCGGCAGCCTGCACAACAGCCCGCGCCTGCCCGCCTGGCTGCGCGAACAGACCGGTCTGATCGAACGGCACGTGCGGCTCACCATCCACGCGCTGCGCAACGTCATCAACGACCTGCGCCCCGCCGCGCTGGAGCAGGGCCTGCGCCTGGCCGTGCGGCGCCAGGTGGACGAGTTCGCGCGACTTTCCGGGCTGCGCTGCCAGCTCGACGTCGCCGGGCTGGAGGGCGCCGTCGCCGGGCCGGGCGGCAGTGCGCCGTTTGCCGCCGCGGAAGCGACCCTGTTTCGCCTGCTGCAGGAGGTGCTGTCGAACGTGCTGCGCCATGCGGCGGCCAGCACCGTCCACGTCACGCTGCGGCGCGAGCGCGAGCAACTGCTGCTGGCCGTGCGCGACGATGGCGTCGGGCTGGCACCCGGCTGCGAAACGCGCGGCACCGGCCTGTCCGGCATGATGGACCGGGCCGCCGCCGCAGGCGGCAAGCTGACCCTGGAAAGCCGGCCCGGCGGCGGCACCACCGTATCGATCGTCCTGCCTGCCGGCGGGGCCGCGCACGCTCGCCGCCAGCCTGGCGCCGCTGAGTCACCGCAAGCCGTGTATTGCGAGTAATCAGAGGATGCGTCTGCGCGCAATGCACAATCCACTTTAACCCCGGCAATAATGCGCAGCGCCAACTTCGGCGCGCTGCCGCATGTCCTGCCGACCCGTCCGTCATCACAACAGGAACGCCATGAATATGCATAACGTCCAGCCGCTGCCCGTGCCCGCGCAGGCACCCCGGCGCTACGCCTTCGACGTGCTGGAACTGCTCGTCATTCCCGCTTTTGTCCTGGACGCGCAAGGCCGCGTCAGCATGTGGAACCGGGCCTGCGAACACCTGACGGGGGTGCTCGCGCACGAGGTGCTGGGCACCCGCGACGCCTGGCGCAGCTTCTACCAGCATGCCCGCCCCACGCTGGCCGACCTGGTGTTGCAGCGCCGCACTGGCGAGGTGGCGGCGCTGTACGACGACCACCAGCGCCCTGGCGGCGGCGACGCCAACCTGTCGGCCCAGAGCTGGTGCGACATGCCGCGTTCCGGGCGGCGTCGCTACCTGGCGGCGGACGTCAGCCCGATCCTGGACGGCGATGGCGCTGTCGTCGCCGTGGTGGAGACGCTGCGTGACATGACGGCCGAGAAACAGGCCCAGATCGCCCTGGAACAGCTGGCCACCAAGGATGGCCTGACGGGCCTGGCCAACCGCCGCTGCTTCGACGATACGCTGCACGCGGAATGGCAGCGCGCCCTGCGCCAGGGCCAGCCGCTGTCGTTGCTGATGGTGGACGTGGATAATTTCAAGCAGTACAACGACGCCTACGGCCACGTCGGTGGCGATGCCTGCCTGCAGCGCATCGCCGGCGCCGTGGCCAGCGAAATGCGCACCAACGACCTGGTGGCGCGCTACGGCGGCGAGGAATTCGCCGTGATCCTCCCGAACCAGTCGCTGAAGGGAGCGGCCATCGTGGCCGAACGGATCCGTTGCCGCGTCGAGCGGCTGCAACTGCCGAACCTGGGCGTGGGCAAGCAGTACGTCACCGTCAGCATCGGCGCGGCGACGGCGCTGGCGGCGCCCGACACGGACCCCGCCCACCTGGTCGCCACGGCGGACGCGGCACTGTATCGCGCCAAGCACATGGGCCGCAACCGCATCAGCCTGACGCTGGAAGAAGTGGTCGCGGCCCGCTGAGATCCTCAGCCGAACCAGGGATCGAACATTATGCCGACTGGCATCGTCGCGCCGACCGCGGCGACGAATTCCTGCGACTCCGAGAAACCCAGCAACACTTGCTCACGTGTCAACCATCCGCTGTCCAGGTTGCCAACGTGGAAAGCGAACCCGGCGGCATCCGGATCGCGCCCCAGCACATTCTGATACAGCTGCGTCACGTAGTGGGCGTTGTCGAGGTTGACACCGAAGCGCTCGCCGAACTCCTTGCTGTCGATGAACTGCCGTGCGATCGACGAGATCGACATGCCGGCTGCCTCGTGCGCCATCCAGAAGCCCATGCCGGCGCTTTCCGGCGCCCGGTCCAGCGCCGCCTCGTAAAGGCGGTAGATCTGCCCTGGCACGCCGTTGCTGTCGAGCGCCAGGCTGTGGTCGGAAAACTCAAGCCGTTCCACGTCCACCAGGCTCTGCTTCACGCCGCCGCTGGCGACGACATCGAAGCCGCCGGCCGTGCGCGTCAGTGTGTAGGCCGTGCTGGCACCGCCGAACACAACCGTATCGATGCCGGCGTCGCCGTCGATGGTGCCCCCGATAGCATCGGCGGCCAGCCGGTCGTTTCCGGCCGTGCCCATCTGCATGGCCTGAACGGCAAGATCGCCGACATTGATCGTGCGGTCGGCAAAGCGCAACACCTCGACGCCGGTCAGCACGTCGGTGCCGTCGCCGGTGACGGTCACGGCGTCGCTGCCGCGGCTGACCGCGTAGTGCGCGAAGGTACTGGAAAACACGACCGTGTCGCTGCCTGAACCGCCCGCGATGCGGTCGCTGCCGGCGCCTTGGTGGAACACGTCGTTGCCGCTGCCGCCATTGAGCGAGTTGCCCAGGCTGTTGGCAAAGACCGTCGCGCCGCCCGCGCCGGCGATGGCGGTCTTGACCGTCACGCCATAGGCGATCGAGACATTCTTCAAGCCCGGCGCCGTCTCGCTGAACGCGCCGGCGTTCAGGTTGATGACCGTGGCGCCCGTGCAGGCCGAAAAGTCGAAGGTGTTGTCGCCGCCCGCATCCCAGATGCACTGCGGCGCCACCGAACTGGTAAAGGTGTACACATCGGCGCCCGCGTGCCAGGCCATGTTGGCACCGTACAGGTACTGGATGGCCTGGATGTCGTACAGCATTGCCGTCGTCGCGTAATGGCGGTTGACCGCCCAGCTGGTCGGTTCGTTGTAGGACATCTGCGTGTAGTCGCCGTTGTCGGTCGCGGATGGCAGGAAGGGGCCGTCGACCGTGGTGCCGGTCGAATCGTAATTGCCGGGATGCTTCAGGCCCAGCATGTGGCCGATTTCATGGATCAGGACGGACGGGCCGTAGCTGCCCGGCGTGAACACGGCGTTGTAGGCATCCTGGTTATTCGTGTACATCGTCAGGCTCGACACGCCTGCCTCGGGCAGGTAGGCATAGGCGCTGCTCGCGTCGCCCTGGTCGTTGGTGCCGAACTGCAGGTTGCCGGTATTGCGCACCGTTTCCGTAAACGTGATGTTGGCGACGCTGGCCCACTTGGACAGCGCATCGCGCACGGCGGCCTGCTGGGTGGCGCTCATCGCCACAAAGCCGGTCCGGTCTTCGGTACTGGCATTGGCCGGCGCGCGCGTCAGGAAGCTGTAGGTCAGTTGGACGGGTTGGCCGATCAGGCCGTACCAGCCGCCGTAGACCAGGGAATCGAGGGAATTGTTGCCGGTGTTGATGCTCATGATGGGATAGGACTGAGTCGGATCAGGGCGATGGTAGCACGGCCGGGCGAACCGTACCGCGACTGCGGCAAATTGACCACAAGAAATATTTGCAAGTCACCTGATCCGGGAGCGTTTCCCGGGGCTGCTGGAAGCGGTGTCGCGCTCTGTCCAAGCAAACGACCCCGGTACTGCGTCGCGGTGAGGCCAACGTTCTGCTGAACTGCCGCGACATATCGGCAAACTCCGGGGCCGGCCCTCGTGCAGGGCCAGCCCCCGAAAGCGCCTTACTGCGCGCCGCCCGCCGCCGGAGCGGCCGGCGCCTGGGCGGTGGCGGCCGGCAGCGCCGGCGTCATCTTCAGCGTGCGCGCCAGGAAGCCCCACTTGTCGGCCACTTCCTCGATCTGCTTCGAGGTCGGCTTGCCGGCGCCATGGCCCGCCTTGGTGTCGATGCGGATCAGGATCGGCGCCGGGCCTGCCTGGGCGGCCTGGGCGGTGGCGGCGAACTTGAAGCTGTGGGCCGGCACGACCCGGTCGTCATGGTCCGCCGTCGTCACCATCGTGGCCGGATAGCAGGTGCCCGGCTTCAGGTTGTGCAGCGGCGAGTACTTGACCAGCGCCTTGAACTCTTCCGGGTTGTCGGACGAACCGTAGTCCGACGTCCAGGCCCAGCCGATCGTGAACTTGTGGAAACGCAGCATGTCCATCACGCCCACCGCCGGCAGCGCGGCCGCGTACAGGTCGGGCCGCTGCGTCATCGCCGCGCCCACCAGCAGGCCGCCGTTGCTGCCGCCGCCAATCGACAGTTTTTCCGGCGACGTCACCTTGTTGGCGATCAGCCATTCGGCCGCGGCGATGAAGTCGTCGAACACGTTCTGCTTGCGCAGCTTGGTACCGGCCTGGTGCCAGGCTTCGCCGTATTCGCCGCCGCCGCGCAGGTTGGCCATCACGTAGACGCCGCCCATCTCGACCCAGGCCAGGTTGGCCACCGAGAACGCTGGCGTCATGGAAGCGTTGAAGCCGCCGTAGCCGTACAGGTAGGTCGGGTTGCTGCCGTCCAGCTTGATGCCCTTCTTCGCGACGATGAACATCGGCACCCTGGTGCCATCCTTGCTGGTGAAGAATTGCTGGCGCGTCTCGTAGGCACTCGGGTCGAAGTCCACCTTCGGCTGGCGGTACACGCTGCTGGTGCCCGTCTTCAGGTCGTAGCGGTAGATCGTGGTCGGCGTCGTGAAGCTGGTGTACGCATAGAACGTCTCGGTGTCGGTCCGTTTGCCGTTGAAGCCGCCGGCCGAGCCGATGCCCGGCAGCGTCACGTCGTGCAGCGCCTTGCCCTGCAGGTCGAACACCTTGACGGCGCTGCGCGCATCGGTCAGGTATTCCGTTACCAGCTGGTTGTTGACGATGTTGGCGCCCTTCAGCGTGGCCTCGCCCTCGGCCACGATCTCGCGCCACTGGCCCGGGTCCGGCTGGTTGACGTCGATGGCGACGATGCGCGACTTCGGCGCGTCCTTGTCGGTGACGAAGTAGAACACCGAGCCGATATTGTCGATGAAGCTGTACGAGGCATCGAACGCTTCGAGCAGGCCGACCACCTTGCTGCCCTTCTTCGACAGGTCCTTGACGAACACGCGGTTCTTCGGATCGGTGCCCTGCGACGAGCTGATCACGAGCCAGCGGCCGTCGTCCGTCACCTCGGCGGCGAAGCCCCATTCCTTCTGGTCGGGGCGGTCGTACACCAGCACATCCTTGTCCTGGCTGGTGCCCAGCTTGTGGAAGTACAGCTTCTGGAAGTAGTTCACGCCGGCCAGCTTGGTCGCTTCCGTGGGCTCGTCGTAGCGGCTGTAGTAGAAGCCGGAGCCGTCATGGGCCCACGCCGTGCTGGAGAACTTGACCCACTTGATGTGGTCCGTCGTGTCCTTGCCGCTGTCGATGTGGCGCACCTTGATCTCGTTCCAGTCCGAACCCGATGCCGCCGTGCTGTAGGCCAGGTACTTGCCGTCCGGGCTGACGGCCAGGCCGGCCAGCGCCACGGTGCCGTCGGCGGCCAGCTTGTTCGGGTCCAGCAGCAGGCGCGGCTCGTCCTTCAGCGTCTTCATCGTGTACAGCACCGACTGGTTCTGCAGGCCGTCGTTGCGGCTGTAGAAGTAGCGGCCGCCTTCCTTGAACGGCACCGAAAAACGTTCAAAATTCCATAGCTGCGTCAGCCGCGCGCGGATGGCGGCACGCTCCGGGATCTGCGCCAGGAAGTCCTGAGTCAGCTTGTTCTGCTGCGTCACCCAGGCCTTGGTCTCGGCGCTGTTGGCGTCTTCCAGCCAGCGGTACGGATCGGCGACCGTGGTGCCATGATAGTCGTCGCGCTGGTCGACTTTCTGCGTGGCCGGATAGGCCATCGGGGTGGCGCCGGGGGCGCACGGCAGCGCCAGGGCCTGGCCGCCGAAAGCGGCCAGCAGCGAGAGTACGAGGGAAGCGCGTCGGAATGCCATGTGTGCTGTGTCCTTGATCTGATGTCTGTCGGTTCCCGCTCATGGCGGGCGCGTCGATCATAGCGTGAAGCATGGCAAATAAGAAAGGTTCTGGCGGCGCTGCGGGCGTGGTTTATTTGGCACACCCGGCCTGGGCCGTGCAAATGTTGCACTATGTTTCATCAAGTTGTCATATTGCAAGCATAGACTGGCGGCTTTCCGCTTTCCCGACCGACACCGTGACCTTCGCATCCGCTCCACTGGCGTGCCCGTCCAGCCTGCCAGACAACGTAAGCTACCTCCGCGGCACCCCGCCCGACGCCGACGCCGTGCTGGCCGCGCACCTGCGCGACGTGCTCGCGCGGCGCCAGCTGACCGCGCTGTTCCAGCCGATCATCCAGATGCACAGCGGCGACATCATCGGCTACGAGGGCCTGATCCGGGGACCATCGGACAGCCCGTTGCATGCGCCGCTGACCCTGTTCCGCGTGGCCCGCGAGAACGGCCTGATGCGCGAGGTGGAACGGCTGTGCCGGCGCGTCGTGCTGGAGCGCTTTGCCGAGCTGGCGCTGCCGGGCAAGCTGTTCCTCAACGTCAGCCCGGAGTGCCTGCTGCCGGCACGCGCCGGCGCCCAGGCCGAGACGCTGGACCTGATCCACGAGACCGGCATCGCGCCCGAGCGCGTGATCATCGAGCTGACCGAAAACCAGCCCACCTACGACTATGGCCAGATGCGCGACGCCGTGCTGCATTACCGCGCACTGGGTTTCGGCATCGCCATCGACGACCTGGGCGAAGGCTTCTCCAGCCTGCGCCTGTGGTCGGAACTGCGGCCGGAATACGTCAAGATCGACATGCATTTCATCCAGGGCATCAACAACGACCCCGTCAAGCTGCAGTTTGTCCGGTCCATCCAGGAAATCGCGGAGAAATCGAACACACTCGTCATCGCCGAAGGCATCGAGAAACAGGCCGAGCTGCTGGTGCTGCGCGACCTGGGCGTGGCGTTCGCCCAGGGCTACCACCTGGGCCGGCCGAACGCCGCCCCGGCGCGCGCGTTGCCGGCTGAAGTGGCCAAGGCGCTGTCGCGCAACGGCGTCGCCGTCTATCCCCAGCGCATCGTGGAGAAACATGCCGTGAGCATCCTGAAACTGCTGCACCGGGTGGCGGCCGTGCCGCCGGCACTGACCAACAACGAGGTGTACGAGATCTTCATGAACGATCCCAAGCTGCTGATCATCCCGGTGGTGGACGACGGCGTGCCGCTGGGCCTGATTTCGCGCTTCGACATGATCGACCATTTCGCCCGGCCCTACCAGCGCGAGCTGTACGGCAAGAAGTCATGCCGCCAGTTCATGGATGCCAAGCCGCTGGTGGCCGACAAGGACACCAGCCTGCAGGACCTGTCGTACCGCATGGTCGAATCCGATGCGCACCACCTGTTCAACGGCTTCATCATCACCGAAGGCGGCCGCTACCTGGGCATGGGCACCGGCCACGACCTGATGCGCGAGATCACGCAAATGCAGATCCACGCTGCGCGCTACGCCAATCCGCTGACGCAGCTGCCCGGCAACGTGCCGATCAACGAGCACATCGACCGTTTGCTCGCCAGCGCCACCCGTTTCTGGGTCTGCTATTGCGACCTGGATCACTTCAAGCCGTTCAACGACGTGTACGGCTACCGCCGCGGCGACGACGTGATCGGCCTGGCGGGCCATATCCTGACGCGCCACAGCGATCCCGACCGCGATTTCGTCGGCCACATCGGCGGCGACGACTTCATGTTGCTGTTCCAGAGCGAGGATTGGGAAACGCGCTGCCGCGCCATCCTGGCCGAGTTCGAGGCAACGGTGACGGAGTTCTACAGCCAGGAGGACTGCGAGCGCGGCGGCTACTTCAGCGAGGACCGCCAGGGCCGGAAGGTGTTCTACTCGCTGATGAGCCTGTCGATCGGCGTCATCAAGGTCGAGCCGCACCAGTACGACTCGCATCACCAGATCGCCGCCAGCGCGGCCGATGCGAAGAAACAGGCAAAGAAGGTGCACGGCAACAGCTTGTTCCTGGACCGCCGCCGCGAGCCGCAGCGCTGACGGCCGCGCCGCCGGCGCTTCAAGAGCGTGCCACCGCCGGGTGCTCGGCGCGCCAGCGCTGCGTCAGCTGGCGCGCGGCGCCCAGCTCCTCGCGCGACAGCCTTTGCTCGATCAGCTTGCGATTGGTACCGGCCGTCTCGTCGCCCGCCTCCGCCGCCAGCGAGATCCACATATACGACAGCACGATATCGCGCTCGACCCCGCGGCCGCCGTGGTACATGCCGCCCAGGTTGTATTGCGCCAGCGGGTGGCCCTGCTCGGCGGCCTTGCGGTACCAGCGCACGGCCTCGGCATCGTCCTGCGGCACGCCCTGGCCGTTGGCGTACATCACGCCCAGGTTGTTCTGCGCGCTGGCGTCACCCTGCTCCGCCGCATGGCGGTACCAGGCCACGGCGCGCGTTTCGTCCTTCGCCACGCCGTGCCCGTTCGCATAGATGACGCCGACGTTGAATTGCGCATTCGCGGCGCCCTGCTCGGCCGCCTTGCGGTACCACGCCAACGCCTCGCCCGGATCGCGCGCCACGCCGCGGCCGTGTGCATACATCGTGCCCAGGTTGTACTGCGCCAGCGCATGGCCCGCCTCGGCGGCGCGCCGGTACCAGGCCAGCGCCACGGCATCGTCGCGCGCCACGCCGAAGCCGTTGGCCGTCATCACGCCCAGGTTGAACTGCGCCTCCACGTCGCCCTGGTCGGCGGCGCGGCGCAGCCAGCCGCAGGCCCGCTCCAGGTCCACCGTGACCCCGCGCCCCTCGGCATAGGCCACGCCGAGGTGGCGCTGGGCCGGTGCGTGCCCTTGCGCCGCGGCCTGGCGGTACCAGGCCACCGCCTGCGTATCGCTTTGCAGCACGCCGTGGCCGCGCCGGTACATCAGGCCCAGGTTCAGCTGCGCCGCCGGATCACCCTGCAACGCCGCCTTGCGGAACCAGGCCAGGGCCAGCGCGAAATTCTGCCGCGTGCCCAGGCCTTGCGCGTAGGCCTCGCCCAGCAGCGTCTGGGCGCTGGCGACGCCCTGCTCGGCCGCCCGGCTGAACCAGGTCAATGCCATGTCGTCGCTTCTGGGCACGCCGCGGCCCTTGCGGTACATCAGCCCCAGGTTCTGCTGGGCCGACGCGTCGCCCTGGCGCGCCGCCATGCGGAACCAGAACACGGCCTCGGCGTCGTCGCGCGGCGTGCCGCAGCCGTTGTAGTACATGGCGCCCAGGTGGTTCTGGGCAAAGGCGATTCCGGCCAGCGCCGCCAGCCGCATCCAGCCGAAGGCCTGGCGCTCGTCGCGTTCCACGCCCTTGCCGCGCTTGTACAGCAGCGCCAGGTTGAACTGGGCGTACGGATTGCCGCCCTCGGCGGCGCTGCGGAACCAGGCGCAGGTGCCGACTTCGTTGTCCGAGTATCGATGTTTCATGTCAGCTCCCGATGCGGCACCTCCGTGTTGTAAGAAGTTTAATAACTGATTGCGCAGTCCATTTGAGCGCGCTCAATTGCCGGGCTGGTTTTGTCGGGCAGAAGATGGGTTTTACGGCCTGGTCGGAAACGCTGCCCAGACCCATGGTGTCAGGCACCCGTCTGCGGGTCTTCCGACCCCGCAGACAGGTGCCTGACACCGGTGACGCCTAGGCGGCGGCCGCGTGCTTCTGCAGGAAAGCGTGGACCTTGGCGGCGGCCAGCTTGTTGACGGAGTGCAGCAATGCCGCGTCGACGCGGGCGATGCCATAGCTGTTGGCCAGATGCCGGCCGATGTGCAGCAGTAATTCGGCCGCCACCTCGGCATCGGCCTCGGCCCGGTGCGCCGTGCCGCGGAACGGAATGCCCAGGCGCCCGCTCAGCACGCCCAGCTTGTAGCTGCCCAGCTGGGGAAACACGCGGCGCGACAGCTTGAGCGAACAGACGGTGCCGTCATGTCCCGGTACCAGGCCGAGCCGGCCGCCCTCGGCGCGCAGGAATTTCTCGTCGAAACTGGCGTTGTGGGCGGCCAGCGTGTCGCCGCCGATGAACTCCAGCAGGCGCGGCACCACTTCCGTGGCCGGGGGCGCGCTGTCCACCATGGCCTGCGTGATGCCGGTCAGGCTGGTGATGAAAGGCGGAATGCGCACGTGGCAGTTGACCAGCGAGACGTAGCGCTCGACGATGCGGCCGTCGGCGATGCGCAGCGCCGCCACTTCCGTGATGCGGTCGCCCATGTCGGGCGACAGCCCCGTGGTCTCGAAGTCCAGCATGACAACCGGTGCGGCCAGCATGGTCGCTCCTCAGCCGAACTTGCGCACGGCATCGAGCGCCAGGCCGGCGCCGATGCTGCCGAACAGGTCGCCCTCGACCCGGCGCGCGCCCGGCACCAGTGCGCCGATGTGCTCGCGCAGCAGGCCCACGCCGGAGGAGCCGCCGGTGAAGAACACGGTATCGACCTGCTCGGGCCGCACGCCGGCCTCGGCCAGCAGGGCGTCGACGGTCGCGCCGACATTGTCGACCAGGTGACCGATGGCGGATTCGAACAGCGTGCGCTGCACGTCCAGCACGGCCGGCGGCGCCAGGCGGTCCAGCGCCATGCGCACGCTACTGTGGGTGGACAGGCCGATCTTGGCCTCCTCCACCTGCATGGCCAGCCAGTGGCCGGCGCGCTCGTCGATCAGCGCCTGCAGCCGCTTCAGCGCCTGCTGGTCGCGCGCGTCGCGCACCAGCTCGGCCAGCTGGACCGTCATCTTCTTCGTGTAGGCCTGGTTGATCGTGTGCCACGTCGCCAGGTTGAAGTAATAGCTGGACGGGATTTCGCTGTTGTTCTTCAGCTGGGTGCCATAGCCCAGCAACGGCATCACGGCCGCCAGGCTCAGGTACTTGTCGAAGTCGGTACCGCCGATATGCACGCCGCCGTTGGCCAGGATGTCGTCGCGCCGGTCGGGCCGGGTGGCCCGCTGCGGCGACAGCCGCACCAGCGAGAAGTCGGACGTGCCGCCACCGATGTCGGCGATCAGCACCAGCTCCTCGCGGTCGATCTGCGACTCGTAGTCGAAGGCGGCGGCGATCGGCTCGAACTGGAAATCGATGTGCGTGAAACCGACCGAACGGGCGATCTCGGCCAGCGTGTCCTGCGCCAATTGGTCGGCTTCGCTGTCGTCGTCGATGAAATGCACGGGGCGGCCCAGCACGACAGACGAGAACGACTGGCCGGCGGCGCGCTCGGCGCGCAGCTTCAGTTCGCCGATGAACTGCGCCAGCAGGGTGCGAAACGACACGGCACGGCCGGCCACTTCCGTCTGGCCGTCCATCAGGCTGGTTCCCAGCAGGCTCTTCAAGGAGCGCATCAGCCGGCCTTCGTAGCCGGCCAGGTACTCGGCCAGCGCGGCGCGGCCGAACGTCACCTGGTCATCGTCGGCATTGAAGAACACGACGGACGGCAACGTCGTCTTGCCCTCCTCCAGCGCCAGCATGACGCCCTGGCCCGGGCGCACGCACCCGACGGTGGAATTGGACGTGCCGAAGTCGACACCGCAAGCATTTGCCATCACAACCTTTCATTTGCCAAGGCGGTCGGGACCGGTCGCACGGATGTCGCGACACCGCCACGGCGCCAAAGGGGCGGTATTTTAGCAGAGAACCGTTTGCGCCAGATCAAAAAGCGCGGCCCTGACTTAATTACGCTTGGAAATTCCCACAATATCGGAGGACACGATGAAATACCTCGGCAATACCATCGCCAACCCACGCTGTCACCATCCCATCGCTCGCCCGGCGAGCCGCCACGGCAGCGCCGTCCGCCCGCAGGCCGCCCGCGTGACGCTGCAGGACCGGCATGAGCAGGCCCTGACCTGCACCCGGTCGGTGTGGCGACGTCGCGCCGGCGCCGCCGTGCCGCTGCTGCTGGCGATCGTCGCTGCCGTCGCGCTGGCTTGAAGACGTTTTCACAGGCGCCGCGGTAGCACAAGCGCGACAATTCGTCAGCTTCGAGGAGTTATTTGGCAGAAATAATTGCCATACGGTAAGTGTCTCAGTTATTCTCAGACTCACAACAGGTGCCCACCGGCAACCCAGAGAGACGATGACTAAAACGAAAACACCATCCGCCGTGCAGCCGGCAAGCCCACCGCGAGCGGCCGCACGCCGTGTCACCTCCTATGACGTCGCCATGCTGGCCGGCGTGTCGCAGTCGGCCGTGTCGCGCTGCTTCAAACCTGGCGCCAGCGTATCGAAATCCACCTATGCCCGCGTGATGAAGGCCGCGGCCGGCCTCGACTACATTCCCAACGCGGCGGCGCGCAGCCTCATCACCCGCCGTTCCAACATGGTCGCCGTCGTGATCTCGCAGATGGCGAACCTGTACTATCCGGAGGCGCTGGCCGAGCTGTCGCACCAGATCGCGCGGCGCGGCAAGCGCGTGCTGCTGTTTACCATGCAGCATGAGGCGGATGTCGGCCGGCTGCTGGCCGACATCTGGCAATACCAGGTGGACGGCGCCATCGTGGCGGCCGCCCTGACCGACGCGCAGATCGCCGAATTCGAGCGGCGCCGCCTGCCGCTGGTCGTATTCAACCGCAACCTGCGCCGCACCGGCGGCGTCAACAGCGTACTGTGCGACCAGTACGAGGCCGGCCGCCTGCTGGCTGGCCGCCTGGCCGCTGCCGGACACCGCCAGTTCGGCATCATCGCCGGCCCCGCCGATTCCCCAGTGGCGACGGAGCGGCGCAACGGCGCGACCGATCGCCTGCGCGAGCTGGGCCTGCCGCCACCCGCCGTGGTCACCGGCCAGTTCGACTATGCCAGCGGCACGCATGGCCTGCGCGAGATCATCGCCCAGCTGGGCCGCGTGCCGGATGCCGTCATCTGCGGCAACGACGTGATGGCGATCGGCTGCCTCGATTGCGCCCGCCACGAGCTGGGGCTGGACGTGCCGGGGCAACTGTCGGTGGCCGGCTTCGATGCGGTGGAGCCGTCCAACTGGCTGAGCTACAACCTGACGACCTTGCGCCAGCCGGTCCAGCACATGGCCCAGGCCGCCGCCGACCTGCTGGCCGGGCTGATCGACGCGCGCGAGGGGGAACTGGTGACGGCGCAAACGCGCACGTTCGCGCCGCAGTTCATCGATGGGGCGACGGCAAGGCTGGCCAGCCTGGCGCCGGATTCTTTGGCGGCTTGAACTAAACGCGCGGTGTCATGCGTGCGCCGTCGATTGCTTCTCAGGCTTGGGGTCTGTCCCTTCGGGACTGACCCCGGTTTTTACCGGATCGACGATCACCGTGGAAAACCGGGGTCAGTCCCCTGCGGGGACAGACCCCAAACGGTGACCGTCGCGTGGATCATCCCCGCGCGATCCGCGCGGCGATATGCGCCAGCGACTCCTCCACCTGGTCGACCAGGATCAGGCACAGGTCGCCCTCCTGCAGCCGGTCCAGCGCCGTGTCGATAGCGATGAACTCGCCGTTGATCTCGTCGACCTGGCTGGTGCGGCTGGCGCCGCGCAGTCCTTCACGCAGCAACGCGATCACTTCGCCGTCGGCGCGGCCACGCTGGCACTGGTCCTGGTACAGCACCACCTGGTCGAATGCCTTGCCCAGGATTTCGGTCTGCTGGCGGATGTCCTCGTCGCGGCGGTCGCCGGCGCCGCTGATGACGACCGAGCGGCGCTTGGCCGGCATCGCCTCGACCGCCTGCACCAGGGCCAGCATCGCGTCCGGATTGTGGCCGTAGTCGGCGATCACGGTGGCGCCGCGGTAGTCGAACACGTTGAAGCGTCCCGGCGCATTATGGCTGTCCGTGGTGAACGTCTTCAGGCCAAGGCGGATGGCCGCCCAGTCGATGCCGGCACCCCAGGCGGCCGCCACGGCGGCCATCGCGTTCTCGACCTGGAAGCCGATCTGGCCGCCGCGCGTGATCGGCACCTCCGCCAGCGCGATGCGCTCCATGAACTTGCCCTCGACGGCGACCAGGTCGCCCTTGTCCACGTAGACGGTGCGGCGGCCCTGGGCGATATGGGTGGCCACCACCGGATGGTAGCGGTCGGCGCCGAAGAAGGTCACCTTGCCGCGGCAGTTGGCCGCCATGCCGGCCACGATCGGGTCGGTCGCGTTCAGCACGGCCATGCCGTTCTCGTCCACGTTCTGCACGATCACGCGCTTCAGCACCGCCAGGTCCTCGACGGTGGTGATGTAGTTCAGGCCCAGGTGGTCGCCGGCGCCGATATTGGTCACCACCGCCACCTTGCAGCGGTCGAAGGCCAGGCCTTCGCGCAGGATGCCGCCGCGCGCCGTCTCGAACACGGCCGCGTCCACGTCCGGGTGCTGCAGCACGTTGCGCGCGCTCTTCGGACCGGAGCAGTCGCCGCTGTCGATCTGGCGGCCGTTGACGTACACGCCATCGGTATTGGTCATGCCCACGCGCAGGCCGCTGGACGCCACCAGGTGCGCGATCAGGCGCACGGTGGTCGTCTTGCCGTTGGTGCCGGTGACGGCGATGACGGGAATGCGGCCGTCGTCGCCTTCCTCGAACAGGGTGCCGATGATGGCTTCACCGATCGGGCGGCCCTTGCCGTACGAAGGCGACAGGTGCATGCGCAGGCCAGGCGCGGCGTTGACTTCGACCACGCCGCCGTTCTGCTCCTCGATCGGGCGCAGCACGCTGTCCACCACCACGTCGACGCCGCAGATGTCGAGGCCGATCATCTGCGCCGCTTCCACCGCGCGCGCCGCCACTTCCGGATGGACGTCGTCCGTCACGTCGGTGGCGCTGCCGCCGGTCGACAGGTTGGCGTTGTTGCGCAGAATGACGCGCTGGCCCTGGGCCGGCACCGAGTCGGCGTCCAGGTCCTGCATCTTCAGCCGCGCCAGCGCGATGTCGTCGAAGCGGATCTTGGTCAGCGACGTGGCATGGCCGCTGCCGCGGCGCGGGTCGGCGTTGACGATGTCGACCAGCTGGCGCACCGAGTGCTTGCCGTCGCCCACCACGTGCGGCGGATCGCGCCGCGCGGCCGCCACCAGCTTGTTGCCGATGACGAGCAGGCGGAAGTCATGGCCGGCCAGGAAGCGCTCGACCAGGATGTCGTCGCGGAACTCGCGCGCCGTGTGATACGCCGCGTGGGTCGCCTCTTCCGTCGTGACGTTGACGGTGACGCCCTTGCCCTGGTTGCCGTCCTTCGGCTTGATGACGACCGGCAGGCCGATTTCCAGCGCCGCCGCCCAGGCGTCTTCCGCGCTGGTGACGGAGCGGCCCACCGGTACCGGCACGCCGGCCGCGTCCAGCAGCTTTTTCGTCAGTTCCTTGTCCTGCGCGATCGATTCGGCGATGGCGCTGGTGGCGTCGATCTCGGCGGCCTGGATGCGGCGCTGCTTGCTGCCCCAGCCGAAGGCCACCATCGAGCCGGACGTCATGCGGCGGTAAGGGATCTTGCGCGCCACGGCGGCCTGCACGATGGCGCCGGTGCTCGGGCCCAGGCGCACGTCCTCATCGAGGTCGCGCAGTTCGGTCAGCGCGGCGGTCAGGTCGAACGGCTGGTCGGCCACGGCCGCGTTGATCAGCTGCTCGGCCAGTTCGACGGCGCGCAGGCCCACTTCCTCTTCCGTGTATTCCACCACGGTCTGGAAGATGCCCTGTTCCACCGTGGCGGTGGTGCGGCTGAACGTGACGGGGCAACCCGCCTCGGCCTGCAGGGCCAGCGCGGTCAGCTCCAGCACGTGCGCCATCGGCACGGCGTCCGCATGGCCATGCGGCTGGAACTGGCCGATGCGGGGAAAGCGGGCGCGCAGGCGCACTTCGAAGCCGGCCAGCTTGTCGACCGCCAGCTCCTCCGGCGTGCAGGAGACGATCGCCTCGATCGCCGTGTGATGGCTCCAAAGATTCGGGCCGCGCAGCGCGCGGGTGCGGATGACTTCCATGTACTCGTCCTGTGTCGTTATTCTTGATCGGCAGCGCGGGCTCAGGCCGCGCGCCGGGTCTTCCACTCGAAGGTGCGCAGCGCGGCGGCGATCAGGTCCGGCGACAGGCCCAGGGCCCAGCCGGTTGCCAGCGCGGCCAGCACCGCTTCGCGGCACTCTTCCTCGTCGTTCGGCAGGCAGCTGGCCGGCAGCACGGCCACCGTGTCGGCGCCGTTGGCCAGCACGAAGCCGTCCGCGTGCAGGAACACGGCGCGGCCGCCATCGGCGCGGTGCGCCACCAGCGCCTCGACGTGTTCGTCGACGCCATAGAAGATCACGCTGCCGTCGCACAGGTCCGCCATCGAGGCCACCTGCGCGTCGCCCGCGTTGAGCACCGCCACGCCGTCCGGCAGCACCACGTCCACCTGCGTGCGCAGCACGTTGAACATCTGCTCCGGCGCGTCGATGTAGAACTCGCCCAGCTTGTCGTGGCCGGCCGTGTCGGTGACGACACCCACCGTGCAGCGGTCGTACGCGAAGCCCTCGGTCAGGATCATGCGGTTGCCGTTGGCGAACACCGCCGATTCGACGTTCTTGTTCAGCAGCAGGCGCTGGCCCGATTCCCATTCCGACAGCGGCCCGCGCGCGATCTTGCGCCCGTTCAGGTAGACGCCCTCCTCGCAGGCCACGCCGACGTAGCGGCCGGACACCTGCAGCTGCCACGCGGTCAGGCGCGCGATCAGCGCCGTGTGACGGGTGCCGGACACGCCCACGATCGGGATGCGGCCATCCGCTTCCGGCGCGAACAGCTGGTCGACGATGGCGGCGCCGACGTTGCGCGGCGTGCCGCCGGCGGCCGGCTTCAGGTGGGCCAACAGGCCCGGGCTGGCGTTGACTTCGATGATGGCGCCGCCCTGGCTTTCCAGCGGCTGCGACACGTCCTGCACCACCAGGTCGATGCCGGCGATGTCCAGGCCGACGGCGCGCGCGGCCAGCGCGGCCATCTCGGCCACGGCCGGGTGCACCAGGTCCGTCACGTCATTGGCCACGTTGCCGTTCAACTGGATCAGCACCTTCCTGCCCGCGTCCGGCACGGAGTCCGGGGTCAGGCCCTGGCGCTGCAGGTCCAGCTGCACTTCCTGCGATTTTTTAGGCTCGACGATATTGAGCGGGAATTCCTCGGTGGTGCCGCGGCGCGGATCGGTGTTGATCTGCGTGTCCACCAGCTCCTGTACCGTCAGCTTGCCGTCGCCGGTGACCCACAGCGATTCGCCCTTCGAGGCGGCGACGACCTTGCGGCCGACCACCAGCAGGCGGTGCTCGTCGCCGACGATGAACTTCTCGACGATGACGGACTCGCTGCCGCCGCGCTGCACCGCGATGTCGTAGGCCGCGCGCACGTCCGCCTCGGTGGACAGGTTCAGCGACACGCCGCGGCCATGGTTGCCGTCGTACGGCTTGACGGCCACCGGCAGGCCGATGTCCTGCGCCTCTTCCCAGGCCTCGTCGGCGCTGGTGACGAGGGCGCCTTCCGGCACGGGCACGCCGCAGGCCTTCAGGATGTCCTTCGTCATGTCCTTGTCGCTGGCGATGCCTTCGGCGATCGCACTGGTGTTGTCGGTCTCGGCCGTCCAGATGCGGCGCTGGCGCGCACCATGGCCCAGCTGGACCAGGTTGCCGTCGGTCAGGCGGATCTGCGGAATCTTGCGGTCGATGGCCGCCTCGACGATATTGTTGGTGCTCGGGCCCAGGCACAGGCGCTCGACCATGTCGGTCAGCTCGGCCACCGCGGCCGGCAAGTCGAACGGGCGGTCCTCGATGGCGGCCATCAGCAGCTCGCGGCCCAGCACCAGGGCGCGCCGGCCGACGTGCTCCTGGCGGGTGCGGAACGCCATCTTGTAGATGCCGCTGCCTTCGGCGGTCTGGCGCGTCTTGCCGAAGCCGGTGCGCATGCCGGCCAGGTTCTGCAGCTCCAGCACCACGTGCTCGAGGATGTGGCCGACATAGGTGCCGTCGCGCAGGCGCTCGATGAAGCCGCCCACCTCGCCCACGCCGCAGCGGTGCTCGACCAGGCTGGGCAGCCATGCCGTCAGCCGCTCCGTCAAGCCCGGCAGTTTGTTCGAAGGGAAGTTTTCCAGCTCGCCAATATCCAGCCAGGCTTCGATGACCGGGCGGTAGGTCCAGATATTCGGTCCGCGCAGGTATGTTACACGGAGAAGTTCGATGTCTTTCTTCTTTGTCATGTTTTTGCTCTACTACCTCTTGCGGTATACTCCGCAAAAGCAGAGCTTCCTCTTCTTTATCGTCTATTCGAATAGCCGAAGAATACAATAAACCGCGTTCACTCTTCGGCTACGCTAAATCGTGTCAGCGCAACAGGGGCCTGATCCGTTGCTGTAGCTACTACCTATTACTACTACCCTATTTTCCCACCGAATCAACATTCTTGCCACTTGGCAAAGAACCACCGGAGTACCGCCGACAATGATAACAACCGACTTTCCCGCCGGAGCGACCCGGGTCGAACTGCCTGAACTCTGGCATTCCGAAGCGAAATTGCAGCTTGCTCCAGGGGAAAACGTGCAGAGTGCGCTGGAGGTTGACCTCGATGCGAAACTCCATTTCGCCAAAGGTATCATCCTTTTGACGGAGCACCGTGTCCTGTCGCGTGCGCCCGGCGCCAGCAGCTGGCAATCCTGGCCATACAAGGCCGGCATGGCGCTCAAGCTGCACGACCATGCCGGCGTCGGCCACCTGGAACTGGTCGACGCGCAGGGCCGCCTGGCCGCCTGGCGCTTCACCCTGGGCCAGAACCTGCATGCGATCCGCCTGACCGAGCAGTTCGGCCCCCTGCTGGAGACGGCGCTGACGGGGGTCGCCCCCGTGTGCGTCGAGGAACACGCCTGCCCGACCTGCAAGGCGCCGCTGGAAGCGGACCAGGACGAATGCCCGATCTGCACGAAAGTCGTGCACACGCCGCCGTCCACCTGGACCCTGTTCCGGCTGTGGCGCTTCGCCCACCCCTACCGCTGGGCGCTGCTGGGCGGTTTCACCCTGATGCTGCTGTCGACCGGCGCGCACATGATTCCGCCCTATCTGTCGATGCCGTTGATGGACAACGTGCTGATCCCGTACCAGAACGGCCAGCCGGTCAACACGGAGCTGGTCATGCTGTACATGTCCGGCCTGCTGGGCGCGGCCGTGCTGGCCTGGATCCTCGGTTGGGGCAAGACCTATGTGCTGGCCCTGGTGTCGGAGCGGATCGGCGCCGACCTGCGCACCACCACCTACGAACACCTGCTGCGGCTGTCGCTGGAATACTTCGGCGGCAAGCGCACCGGCGACCTGATGTCGCGCATCGGCAGCGAGAGCGACCGCATCTGCGTGTTCCTGTCGCTGCACCTGCTCGACTTCGCCTCCGACTGCCTGATGATCATCATGACGGGCGTGATCCTGTTCTCGATCGATCCATGGCTGGCGATGGTCACGCTGGTGCCGCTGCCGTTCATCGCCTGGCTGATCCACCTGGTGCGCGACAGGCTGCGCACCGGCTTCGAGAAGATCGACCGCGTGTGGGGCGAGGTGACCAACGTGCTGGCCGACACCATCCCCGGCATCCGCGTCGTCAAGGCCTTCGCGCAGGAAACGCGCGAGGCCAACCGCTTCCGTGTGGCGAACAAGCACAACCTGGCCGTCAACGACCGGCTCAACAAGGTGTGGTCGCTGTTCTCGCCCACGGTCTCGTTCCTGACCGAGATCGGCCTGCTGGTGATCTACGTGTTCGGCATCTGGCAGGTGTCGAAGTCGCACATCACCGTCGGCGTGCTGACGGCGTTCCTGACCTATTCCAGCCGCTTCTACGGCCGCCTCGATTCGATGAGCCGGATCGTCTCGGTGACGCAGAAGTCGGCCTCGGCCGCCAAGCGCATCTTCGACATCCTGGACCACGTGTCCTCCGTGCCGGAGCCGGCCAACCCGGTCAAGGTCGGCAAGATCGAGGGCAACATCACCTTGCGCGAAGTGGGCTTCCGCTACGGCAACCGCGCGGTCAACCGCGGCGTCAACCTGGACATCAAGGCCGGCGAGATGATCGGCCTGGTGGGCCACAGCGGCTCCGGCAAGTCCACGCTGGTCAACCTGATCTGCCGCTTCTACGACGTGGCCGAAGGCGCGATTCTGCTGGACGGCGTGGACATCCGCTCGTTCGCCGTATCGGACTACCGCCGCAACATCGGCCTGGTGCTGCAGGAGCCCTTCCTGTTCTTCGGCACCATCGCCGAGAACATCGCCTACGGCAAGCCGGATGCGACGCGCGCCCAGATCATGGCGGCGGCCCGCGCCGCCCATGCGCACGACTTCATCCTGCGCCTGCCGCAGGGCTACGACTCGATGGTGGGCGAACGGGGCCAGGGCCTGTCCGGCGGCGAACGCCAGCGCATCTCGATCGCCCGCGCCCTGCTGATCGATCCGAAGATCCTGATCCTGGACGAAGCCACGGCCTCGGTCGACTCGGAAACGGAAAAAGAGATCCAGAAGGCGCTGGACAACCTGGTGGCCGGCCGCACCACGATCGCCATCGCGCACCGCCTGTCCACCCTGCAGCGTGCCAACCGCCTGGTCGTGATGGACCGCGGCAAAGTGGTCGAGGAAGGCCCGCACGAGGAGCTGATGGCCAAGCAAGGCGCCTATTACCGCCTGTACGAGGCGCAGGCCCGCAACGTCGACACCGACCTGGACGACAACAACACGAAACGCCATGACGACAATTGATTTTCAACTGGAACGCGACGCCTTCGGGCGCCTGAACCTGACCGACGCCGCCGGCACCGTGCACCACCACGTCTCGCCGGTGCGCGCCTTCCCCGTGCAGGCGCCGGACGAAGGCCTGGCCCTGGTCAACACGGACGGCAAGGAAGTGGCCTGGATCGACCGGGTGGACGACCTGCCGGCGCCGATCGCGGCGCTGGTGCGCGAGGAGCTGGCGGGGCGCGAGTTCATGCCGGAGATCGCTCGCATCGTCGATGTGACGAGTTTCGCCACGCCATGCACGTGGACGGTGGAGACGAATCGTGGCAGAACGCAATTCGTGCTGCGCGGTGAGGAAGACATCCGCCGCATCGGCGCGACGGCCCTGCTGGTGTCGGACACGCATGGCATCCATTTCCTGATCCGCGACCAGTACGGCCTGGACAAGCACAGCAAGAAGATCCTGGACCGGTTCCTTTAACGGCGCCGGATGCTTGAACCCATGGTGACAGGCACCTATCCGCGGGTCTCCGACCCGCGGATAGGTGCCTGTCACCGGTGATTTCAGCCAGTATAGGCGGAGCAGACGGCCTGCTTGCGCGCGGCGCCGCTGCATACCGCGCGGCGGCACTCGACGGCGCCGGATTCCCCCGGCTTCGGGCAGCGCGCGAATACCGACGAGGCGCGTTCCTGCGCTGCGCGGCGCGGGGCGGCCGGTGCCTTGGCCGCGGGCGCGGCCGTCTCGTCCGCCGAGCCGCCGGACGTCTGCGCGAGCGCGGGCGCCGGAGCAGCGGATGCGGGCGGCATCTGCGGCTTGGCCCGGGCCGCGCCACCCACTTCGATCACCAGCCAGTCCGGCAGGTCGCGCGTCAGCGCGGCCGGCGCCGGCAACAGCGCGTCCGGCTTCTTCGGCCCGGCCAGCAGCTCTTCGGCCGACGGCAGTGCCGGCGGCGCGGTCGGCCCGGCCGCCAGTTCCGGCGGCAGCAGACCGGACCCGGATGGCTCAGTCAGCGGCGCGGCGGCAGGCGTGCCGGTCATGGCACCGGCTGGCGCAACCGGCGCCGGCAGCGTGGCCGGGCCCGCGGCCGGCGTCACCGACTTGCCCAGCCGGTCGATGGCACTGCCCGTCGCCACCTCGTAACCGACCCATGCCGAGCCGGCCGCAAACACCAGCACGACGGTGCCCAGCAGGCCGAACAGCACCTTGCGTGACAGTCCGGGGGTGTAGGCGTGCGTGTCGGCATGCGTCTCGGCGCCGCCCAGCATCCGCTCCGGCTGGGCCAGGTACGCAGCCTCGTCGTGCAAGGCTGCCTGGTGTTCTGCGCTGAAGTCCGGCGTTGCCCGTCCGGGCGGCGCGCCGGCCGGGTCGCGCGCTTGGCTCTGGTCATCCATTTGTAGTCTGCTTGGCAATCCTGTAAAGCCGACCATGATAGCACCGGCGCCCGGGCTTGTGGGTGACCCGGGAATGTCCCAAGCCACGGCCGCCTGTGTGCGCACGCGCACCGAGGCGGTACGCCGGGCCGGTTACGGTAGCTGCTGGACTGCGAGGAGAACCCATGAGCGAGCAACTGAAGATCGGGAAGGCCACCATGCCGGCGGGCGGCTGGGGCTCGGTCGGCGAAGTGACCAACATCCTGCTGGACCAGCGCGTGCCCCTGAAGGATGCGCGCCTGCTGACGCACCAGAACAAGCCGGACGGCTTTGCCTGCGTCAGCTGCGCCTGGGCCAAGCCGGCCAATCCGCATCCGTTCGAATTCTGCGAGAGCGGCGCCAAGGCGACCGCCTGGGAAACCACCAGCAAGGCCATCGACGCGGCTTTCTTCGAACGCCACACCGTCACGGAACTGGAAAGCTGGAGCGATCACGCACTGGAAGACCAGGGCCGGTTGACGCTGCCGCTGCGCTGGGACGCCGCCAGCGACAAGTACCGCCCCATCGACTGGGACACCGCCTTCGCCGAGATCGGCGCCGCCCTGCGCGCCTGCCAGCGCGACCGGGTCGTGTTCTACAGTTCCGGCCGGGCCTCGCTCGAGACGTCGTACCTGTACCAGCTGCTGGCGCGCATGTACGGCAACAACAACCTGCCGGACAGCTCGAACATGTGCCACGAAAGCACGTCCGTCGGACTGCAGAAGACCATCGGCGTGCCGGTCGGCACCGTTACCCTGGACGATTTCGAGCAGACCGACTGCATCTTCTTCTTCGGCCAGAACGTCGGCGTCAACAGCCCGCGCATGTTGCACCAGTTGCAGGCGGCGCGCCGGCGCGGGGTGCCGATCATCACGTTCAACCCGCTGCGCGAGCGCGGCCTGGTCAGCTTCACCAATCCGCAGTCGCCGCTGGAGATGCTGACGGGCGCCGAGACGGCCATCAGCACCCAGTACCTCCAGTTGAAAGCCGGCGGCGATACCGCCGCGCTGATGGGGCTGAGCAAGGCCATCCTGGCGCTGGACGACGCCGCCCTGGCCAACGGCGGCCGGCGCGTGCTGGACAGCGCCTTCCTGGCTGAACACACGCATGGCTTCGACGCGTTCGAGGCCGCCGTGCGCGCCTGTTCCTGGGCCGACATCGAGCGCGAGTCGGGCCTGGCGCAAGCGGCCCTGGAAGACGCCGCCGCCGTCTACTGCCGTTCCAGCGCCGTGATGGCGGTATACGGCATGGGCGTCACGCAGCACCGCAACGGCGTGCAGAACGTGGCGATGCTGGTCAACCTGCTGCTCCTGCGCGGCAACCTGGGCAAGCCGGGGGCCGGCATCTGCCCGGTGCGCGGGCACTCCAATGTGCAGGGCCAGCGCACCGTCGGCATCACGGAAAAACCGGAGCTGGCGCCGCTGGACCAGTTGCGCCAGCAGTACGGCTTCGAGCCGCCGCGCGAGAAAGGCATGAACACCGTGGAGGCGTGCGAGGGCATCGTCGCCGGCACGGTGCAGGCGTTCATCGGCCTGGGCGGCAACTTCGTGCGCGCGGTGCCGGAGACGGTGCTGATGGAAGCGGCCTGGCGCCGGCTGCCGCTGACCGTGCAGATTTCCACGAAACTCAATCGCAATCACGTCATCCATGGCCAGGCTTCGTACATCCTGCCCTGCCTGGGCCGCATCGAGATCGACCGCCAGGCCAGCGGGGCCCAGGCGGTGACGATTGAGGACAGCACGGCCTGCATGCACGGCTCGCGCGGCATGGCCGAACCGGTGGCCGGCACGCTGCTGTCCGAGCCGGCCATCGTGGCCGGCATCGCCAAGGCCACGCTGGCACCCAACCCGAAGGTGGACTGGGACGGCTGGGTGGCCGACTACGCGTCGATTCGCGCCGCCATCGCGCAAACCTACCCCGCCATCTTCCACGACTTCGAGACGCGCATGTGGCAGCCGGGCGGCTTTCGCAAGCCGCTGGCCGCCGCCCGGCGGGTCTGGCAGACCGACAGCGGCAAGGCCAACTTCACCGTGCCGGAGGAGCTGCCGGCCGACCCGGACACGGCGCGCGGCGTCCCCGGCGCGCTCACGCTGTTCACGGTGCGCAGCGATGGCCAGTTCAACACGACCGTCTACAGCCTGGACGACCGCTTCCGCGGCGTGCGCGGCAGCCGCCTGGTGCTGTTCATGAACCCGGCGGACATGGCGCGCCATGCGCTGGCCGAGGGCGACGTCGTGACCGTGCGCACCGCCAGCGACGATGGGGTGCCGCGCCAGGTCGGCGCCCTGACGGTGGTGCGCTACGATATCCCGGCGGGCTGCGTGGCCGGCTACTTCCCCGAGCTCAATCCGCTGATCCCGCTGTGGCACCACGCCAAGGAGAGCAAGGTGCCAGCGGCGAAATCGATCGACGTGCTGGTCGAGCGCGTTTGCAGCGCAGGGAGCGCGGCATGAACGCCGATGCCCGCCAGTTGCTGCCGGCCGGTGCCAGTGCGCTGGCGGCGCTCGGCTGGCGCGACGGCCACCTGGACGCGCGCACCGAGGTGCTGCCGGACGAGGTGCCCGTCGCCCTGGCGTACAACGGCATCAGCCATGCCGTCATGCTGGCCTCGCCGACCGACCTGGAAGACTTCGCGCTCGGCTTCTCGCTGAGCGAACGCATCGTGCGGCACCCGCTCGACGTGTACGACATCGAGATCGAGCGCGCCGACGACGGCATCGTCGTCGCCATGCGGGTGGCGGCGGGCGCGCTGGCGCGGTTGAAGGAAAGCCGGCGCGCGCGCACGGGCCGTACCGGCTGCGGACTGTGCGGCGTCGAGAGCCTGCGGCACTTCGGCGACGACACGGCCGACGTGGCGCCCTGCCGTGCCCTGCCCACACCGGCCGCGGCGGCCCCGCTGCAACCGGCCGCGCTGCAACGGGCCATGGCGCAGCTGGCCGCGCGGCAGCACCTGCACCACGCCACCGGCGGCACCCATGCCGCCGGCTGGGCCGCGCCGGACGGCACGCTGCGCTTCCTGCGCGAGGACGTCGGTCGCCACAATGCGCTGGACAAGCTGGTCGGCGCGCTGGCACGCGGCGACATGCTGGCGCAAGGCGGCTTTGCGGTCGTCACGAGCCGGGCCAGCTACGAAATGGTGCAGAAGGCGGCACGCGCCGGCTTCGGCCTGCTGGCGGCGGTGTCCGCCCCCACGGCGCTGGCGGTAAGCCTGGCCGAGCGTGCCGGCGTCACCCTGGCCGGTTTCGTGCGCGGCGACCGCTACGTGCTGTACACCCATCCGCAGCGGCTGGCCGGCGCGGCGTGAGCGCGCCGGTTCAGGGCTGGCGTTCGAGGTAGGGCCGGCAAGCCGCTTCCTTGCCGGCGCCGCCATTGCAGATGTGCCAGCGGCACATGACGGCGCCGGCCTGGCCCAGCGGCGGGCAGCGCCGGAACGTCGCGCTGTCCGCCGTGCGCTTCGTTACCCGCCGCACCGCCGCCCGCTTGCCGCTCTTGCGTGCCTGCGCAGTGCGCGCTGCCGGGCGCGCCGCCTGGCTGGCCGCCGGCGCGCTCACGGCCGGCGTGGCGGGCGGCTGCGCCGGCCCGGACGCGGGCGGTGCCGGGGGTCCTGGCGGTGCGGACGGAACTTGCACGGCCGGCGCGGCTGCCAGCGCGCCCGCCCCGACGGCGGCCGCGCTGGCAACCGCCGCTTGCTCCGCAACGCCGGCAGGCGGCGCCGGCGCTGCCTGCGGGGCGCGCGGCAACGCGGGCAATGCCGCGCTGGTCACGGCATGCAAGGTGCGCTCGGTCGTCACCACGTTGACCAGCCAGGCGGCACTGCCGGCCACGGCCAGTGCCGCCAGCGTGCCGGCCAGCCAGATGGCGCGGCGGCGCTGCCGGGCCAGCTGGAGCGGGTCCGGCGGCGCGCAGGCGGCGGCTTCGACGCGCGCGTCGGCGGCGCTGCCAGCCCGGGTGGCTCCAGGGGTGGTTGCAGCGCTGGTTTCAGGGGTTGCGGCAGGGGTAGCGGCGGAGTCCATGTTGGCAGTATGTCATTGATCGGCCCGCCACTGCAACGCGCTGCGCCAAGCGTGCGCGACCCCGTCATGGGCGGCCGCGCGGCACCGTGCCGGCCGTCAACTGGTGCGCCGTCAGGCGCCAGCCGTTCTCGTCGCGCACCCAGACGCGCAGGTAGCGTCCCTGCGAGATCTCGCGCACGCCCAGGCGCTCGAGCTGCGCGTGGTAAGTGCCGCTGACGATGGCGGCCGTGCCCGTGATGCGGATGTCGTAACTGGTCACGTCGTAGGTCAGGAAGCGCACCTGGCCGCGCTGCAAGGCCAGCAGCAGCTCGGACTTGTGGCGCAGGCGGCCGTTGGTGCCGACATGGATATGGTCGCTGGACAAGAGCCGCCGCAGCACGGCGGTGTCGCCGCGCCGCATCGCCTGCAGCCATTCCTGCTCGACTGCCCAGACGGCGTCCAGGGCCGCGGCATTCGGCCCGGCCTGGTTTGCTCCCGAGGCGACCGGCGCATCCAGCACCGGCGGGCGAACCAGCCGGCTGGCCCCGGTGCACAGCGCGACGGCGAGCAGCAGCGACGCGCAGCGCGCGGCACGGTACAGCAAGAACGGCATTGCGTGCGACGGCGCCATGGCGCTTCCCTCCTGGCGGACGAAGCCGGTCCGGCCCGCCTTGCGGGCATTGTACTGCGCAGTCAACGCGGCGTCGCGCGCCGCGCAACCGTGCGCCGGGCCGCGCAGCCGCTCAGGACGCCGCCAGCGCGGGCGCCGCACCCGGCTGCAACGCCTGCGCCAGCACAGCCAGCAGGGAGCCCACCGGCACGGGCTTGACGAAGTAGTGATCGAAGCCGGCCGCCAGGCCGGCGGCGCGGTCGTGCGCCTGGCCATAACCGGACTGCGCGACCAGCAGCAGCGGCCCGTCCTGGCGCGCGCGCAGCTGGCGCGCCAGTTCGATGCCGTCCATGTCCGGCAGGCCGATATCGAGAATGCATACACGCGGGCGCTCGCGCATGGCACGCTGCAACGCCGCCGCGGCGCCGTATTCGACGACGCAGTGCACGCCGTGGCTTCGCAGCAGCGCCGCCAGCGTATCGGCCGCGTCCCGGTTGTCGTCCACCACCAGCACCGTCATGCCGTCCGGCAGCACCTCGCGATGGCCGGCCGCAGCCGGCGCGTCGCCCGCCGCGAGCGGCGCCTGGTTCGCTTGTGGCGGCGCCAGCGGCAAGGTCACCTCGAAGCGCGCACCCTGCCCGGGGCCGTCGCTGTAGGCGGCGACACGGCCGCCATGCATGCGCACGAGGCCATGCACGATGGCCAGGCCGATGCCCAGTCCACCCTGGGTGCGGTCGCGGCTGCGCTGGCCCTGCGTGAACAGCTCGAACACGCCGGGCAGCAGCGCCGGCGCGATGCCGCAGCCGTTGTCGCTGACCGTCACGCGCACGCTGCTGCCGCTGGCGGCCAGCGTGACGTCGATGGCGCCGCCGTCGGGCGTGTAGCGGGCCGCGTTGTTCAGCAGGTTGGCCACCACCTGCGTCAGGCGGGCGCGGTCGCCGTCGACCGGCAGCGCCTGTGACGGGCGCCGCACCGTCAGCACATGGCCCTTGCGCTCCAGCAGCGGGCGCACCTGCTCGATCGCATCCTCGACCGACAAGGCCAGGTCGAACGGCTCGTAACGCAGCTCCACCTTGCCACGGCTGATGCGGGCCGCGTCGAGCAGGTCGTCCACCAGCCGCACCATGTGCGCGGCCTGACGGCCGATGATGGCGCTGGCCTGCTCCACCTGCGCCGGCGTGACGCCGCGATGCTGCAGCATCGCGGCGGCAGCGCTGATCGGCGCCAGCGGATTGCGCAGCTCGTGCGCCAGCATGGCCAGGAATTCGTCCTTGCGCCGCTCCGCCTCGCGCAGCCCCAGCTCGGCCACATGACGCAGGGTCACGTCGATCGTCACGCCGCGCAAGGTGCGCGGCATTCCCGCCTGGTCCACCAGCACGCGGCCGCGCACCTCGATCCACAGTTCGGCGCCGGTATCGGCCCGGCGCGCCCGCACGGTTTCGAGGTACGTGCCGCGCTCGGCCAGGGCGCGCTCGCGCGCCAGCCGCAGGCGCGGCACATCGTCCGGATGCAGCAGGTGCCAGGGCTGGCGCAGCTCGTCCAGGCTGGCCCCGAAGATCGCGACCGCGCTGTCGGAAAAATCCACCTGGTCGGTATGCAGGTCCCAGTCCCATACGGCCATGCGCGCGGCCTGCAGGCCGTCCTTCAGGCGTTCCTCGTTCAGCAGCAGCGCGTCGCGCGCCAGCTTGCGCGCGGTGACGTCGACCCCGGCGATGAACACGCCCGTGACGGCGGCGCCGCCGGTCGTCGGTTGCAGGGCGAAATCGATGAAACGGGGCTGCGGCACGTAGCCCGGGCCGGGGCGCACCAGCACTTCGGTGTCGCGGGCGCTGTAGCGGCCGCCGGTGCGGAAGGCCTCGTCCAGGTGCGCCATCAGCGCCTGCCCGGCCAGCTCCGGCACGGCGGCGCGGAAGGCGTGCCCGGTCAGGTCGCGCCGGCCCACCAGTTCGTCGAACGCATCGTTGGTCAGTTCGATGATGTGCTCCGGCCCGCGCAGCACGGCCACGAAGCCCGGTGCCTGCAGCAGCAGCTCGTGCAGATAGGTGTGCCGCGCCTCGCTCTCGGCCAGCCGGTCGGCGACCAGCTGGTGCTCGGCCCGCAGCGCACGCCCGGCGTAAATGCGTCCCAGCTGGCCCAGGTAGATGTAGACGAAGCCCATCATCGCGTAAGCCAGCAGCGCGGCCCGGTCCGGACCGGCGTGCAACAGCGCGGCGGGCGCGAACACGTGCAGGCCGAACAGCAGCCCGGCGCCATACACGAGCAGTGCCGGCGCGCTGCCGAACGCGGCGGCCGCGAACACGATGGCGGGATTGAAGAGCAGGAACGGGACTCGCCCCTCGTCCACGCTGCGCAGCAGCATCTGGCCAGCCAGTACGACCAGGGCCAGCAGCACGGCCCAGGCATAGCGGGCGCGCGGGGACAGCTCGGCCAGTGCGCGCAGCAGGCCGCGATTTCTGAACATACGGCAGCTCTCCAGGCCGATTCCGTTGGAGAGATTGTACCGCGCCGCCCCGGCGCCCGCGCGCTCAGGCGTGCGCGGCCCGGTCGAAGGCGCGCCGCACCAGCGCGCGGGCCTGGCGCGCACTGTGCTCGACGGTCTCGAAATGCAAGGCGCCGCCCACGTACCACACCTGCCCGTCGCCCTGCAGCGCCGCGACCCGCTCGAAGAAACGCTGGCCCAGCGCGGTATCGTCCACGTGCGGGAAGTAGTCCCATTCCTGGCGCAGTGCCACCCGTTCCAGGCGCCCGCCCTGGCGCGCGATGTCGTCGGCCAGCAGCGCCGTGAGCGCCTGCGCCGAGGCGGCGCGCGGCGCCAGCTGCCAGCCCAGGTACATCGGCAGCGCCGGGTTGCGGTTGGCCCAGGCGTTCATATGGCCGCAGCGCGCGGCCACCTCGTTCTCGTGCAGGAACAGGAACTCGCCGGTGGCCAGACCGCTGGCGGCGAATGCGCTGACGACGTAGCGGTGGCTGCGCAACTGGCCGAACAGCACGCGTTCGGCATCGCTCAGCGCCACGAACGAGCCCGCCGTGTGCAGCGGCGCGGCCACGATCGCGGCCGCGTAGGCTTGTTCCACGCCCCCGGCCGTGATCCGCACGCCGCCGTCGGCCGCGCGCCGCAGCGCCGTCACGGGCGTGCCGAGGCGCACGTCCAGCTCCCGCGCCAGCGCTTCCCACAGGCCCTGGAAGCCTTGCGGGAACATGAAGAACTCGCCCGGGCGCAAGCCGCCCTGCCCGTCCGGTCGCAGCAGCCAGCCGATCAGCTTCATGTAATAGCAGGCCGGCACGGTGTCGTAGTAGCCGTAGCCGAAACCGACCAGCGCGCCACGGGCCAGCTCCGCCACCGGGGCGAAGCCGTGCAACGCGGCGTAGCGCTCGAACGGCAGCTGCAGGTCGCCGTCGATCGACGAGAGGTCGCTGTCGTTCAAGGCCGCGCAACGCGCCAGCGCATCGGCATAGGCCGCGATGGCCCGGGCGATGGTCGCAGCGTCGTAGCGGCTGGCCAGGAAGCCGGCGGCATCGTGGCGCCGGCCATGCTCGTCCAGGTAGTGCTGCGGCACCGGATAGGCCGCGTAGGGGATGTCGAAGCGGCGCGCCAGCCCCAGTACCAGGTCGCACTCGCTCGAAGCCAGCACGGCGCCCATCTCGACGATGCCGGCGGGCGTGGGCACGGAGCAGACCTTGCCACCGACCCGCTCATTGGCCTCGAACACGGTAACGTTGGCATACCCCAGCTGGGCCAGGGTGTCGGCCGCGCACAGCCCGGCCGGGCCGGCGCCGACGACGGCGATCGGATCGCTGCGTTTCATGCAATCTCCTGTTGTGCGATGGGTGTCGCGGTTTCCTGCACGGCGCGCAGCAGCCGGTCGGCCTCGATCCATGCCGCCAGCGGCGCCGGCACCGGCGGCGAAACGGGATCGGCGCCCAGCACGCGGCACATTTCCGCGCTGCCGACCACGCCCTGCGGCCCGACGATGCCGCCGCGCCCATGGCCGGAAGCCACCACCCGGCCATCGTGCACGAACTCGAAGCGCACGTAGGCCCAGCGTTCGTCCCAGCAGTCGATGGCGAAGCGCAGCGTATAGCGCCGCAGCGGCTTGAGGGCACGCCGGAAGGCGATCATCGAGCCCGTCATCATCGGTCGCCAGCGCCGGCGCAGCGCCGGCCCGACGAAGCCGGCCCGCGTCATGTACTCGACCAGCGCCAGGTCGACGATGGTCAGGTAGCGCCCGTTGTTCATGTGGCCGTTCAGATCCAGGTCGTTCGGCAGCACCGTCAGGCGCAGCTCGATGGTGTCGCCCAGCCGGATGCGCGGCTTGCGCCGCGCACCCAGCCAGACCAGCAGCAGGCGCCAGTACAGGTTCATCAGCCGGCGACCGGTTCGGCCGCCGCCGGGGCCGGGGCGGTGCGCCGCGCGTGACCGGCGACATGACGCAGCACGGCCTGTGTCTCCGGCTGCAGGAACGCGTCCACGAACGCCTCCAGCGGCAGCGCGTCGATGTCGGCGAACTGGCTGGCCAGGTCGTTGCGGGCGATGGCGCGCGTTTCGAACATGCCGCGGCGCGGCAAGGCCAGCAACTCGCGCAGGCGGCTGGCGGCAGTGTCGACCACCAGGGCCGGGTCGGCCAGTTCGTCCACCAGTCCCATGTCCAGCGCCTGGACCGGGTCGAGCATGCGCCCGAACACCAGCAGCCGCTCGGCGTTCAGCGCCCCCACCACGCGGCGCACCGCGTAATGGAAGCACTCCGGCAGCGCGACGCCGACCCGTACTTCGTTCAGGCCCACGTGCCAGGCGCCGCGCGCCATGACCCGGTAGTCGCAGAACACGGCCAGCAGCGCGCCGGCGGCCATGCAGTGGCCGGTGACGGCCGCGAAGATCGGCACCGGCGAGCGCGCCATCTCGGCCGCCAGCAGGAACACCTGCTGCCAGTACTCGCGCACGTCGGCACGGTCGCCTTCGAGTAAAGCGGCAATGTCCACGCCGGCCGAGAAGACGCCGGGCGCGCCGGACAGCAGCACGCCGCGCTGGCCGCTGTCGCGGGCCTGGGCCAGCGCCTGGCGCAGCGCGCGCAGCACGCCGACGTCGATCAGGTTGATGGGAGGACGGGCGATGCGCAGCTCGGTGATGCTGGCATCGTGGGCAAGGATGTCGAGCATGGTGGTCTCCGCTCAGGCGTCGATGATGTTGTATTTCACGCACCAGTCGTGCACGTCGCGGAAGCGTTCCTGGTTCAGGCGGCGGTTGTTGGGGGAGTTGCGCACCGCTTCGATGGCCGCCTTGTCGTCCGGCTGGATCGGGAAGTGGAACGAGGTGTGGCGGGCGATCTCCGGCATGTAGCTGTATTCGGCCAGCAGGAAGCCGTAGCCCTTGCGGAAGAAGGCGCACATCTCGGCCATCTCGTCCTTCGGCGCGGTGGCGAAGTAGTTCTCGCACACGGTACGGGCGAAGGCGATATGGCGCGTCTCCTCGGTATGGTGTTCGCGGAACATCTTGCGTGTCAGCGGGTCGATCGCATCGGTCTGGGTCTGGTAGATCGAATTGAGCTCGGCGAACCATTCGATCAGGAGGTTCCAGCAGACGCCGTAGACCGGATGGCGCCCGGCCAGCTGGTTCTCGAACAGCGAGTAGTTGGGAATGTTCTCCGGATGGCTCCACATCTTCAGGTTGGCCGCTTGCAGGTAGCGCCGGAACATCAGCGTGTGCACGATTTCCTCGCGCGAGAACACCAGCATGTATTCGCGCACCTCGTCGGCCAGCGTGCCGTGGTACTTGTTGACGTAGCCGACGTACAGCTCGGGCAAGGTCTGCTCCAGCCAGATGAAATACGACACGTCACGGCCCGTCTCCAGCCACAGCACCTCGTTGCGCTGCTCGGGCGTCAGCATGTCCCAGTACTCGGTGCCGTAGATCCAGCTCGACTCGGCCAGCTTGGGCAGCTTGGAGAAATCGATGCCGGTCTCCCAGTCGACGACCTTGTCGAGGAACAGGAGGTTGCGGTGCGACGCATTGATCAAGGTGCGCACGGTCTTCTGGCTGCGCTCATCGAGCACGATCGGGCTGGCGGCGGGTGCGGGTGCAACGGTGGTCATGGCTTCCATACTGGTCTCCTTCAGGTGGGTTGTTCGAATTGGACAGCGTAGGTGACACTTGGGATGTTGCGGGTCAGGCCGCGAGCGCGCTCTCGCGCAGCTCGCGGCGCAGGATCTTGCCGACGTTCGTCTTCGGCAGCGCATCGCGGAATTCGATGTACTTGGGCTTCTTGTAGCCGGTCAGCTGCTCGCGGCAGTAGTCCATCAGCTGCGCACTGGTCAGCGCCGGGTCCTTGCGCACGACGAACAACTTGACGGCCTCGCCCGAGGCGGCGTCCGGCACGCCCACGCAGGCGCATTCGAGCACGCCGGGATGGGCCGCGATGACGCCCTCGATCTCGTTCGGATAGACGTTGAAGCCGGACACCAGGATCATGTCCTTCTTGCGGTCGACGATGCGCACGTAGCCGCGTTCGTCCATGATGCCGATGTCGCCCGACTTGAAGAAGCCGGCTGGTGTCATCACCTTCGCCGTCTCGTCGGGCCGGTTCCAGTAGCCGCTCATCACCTGCGGGCCGCGAATGGCGATCTCGCCGGCCTGGCCGAGCGGTACCGGATGGCCGTCGTCGTCGACGATCGCCACGTCGGTGGACGGCACCGGCAAGCCGATGGTGCCGGTAAAGACGGTCAGGTTGGGCGGGCACAGCGTCGCCGTGGGCGAGGTCTCGGACAGGCCATAGCCTTCCAGGATCGGGCAGCCGGTCACCTTCAGCCAGCGGTCGTTGACGACCTGCTGCACCGCCATGCCGCCACCCAGCGTGATGCGCAAGCCGGAAAAATCGATCTTGTCCAGGCCCGGCTGGTTCAAGAGGCCATTGAACAGCGTATTCACACCAGGGAAAAAGTTGACGCGGTACTTGGCCAGCTCGCGCACGAAGCCTGGCATGTCGCGCGGATTGGGAATCAGGATGTTCATCGCGCCCCAGCGCGCGCCCATCAGCACGCAGGCATTCAGTGCCAGGATGTGGTACAGCGGCAGCGCGCACACGGTCACGGGTCCATCGCCGGCGGCGACGTCGCCCAGGGCCGGCACCGACCAGGCGTCGTTCTGCAGCACGTTGGCGATGACGTTGCGGTGCGTCAGCGTTGCCCCTTTCGACAGGCCCGTGGTGCCGCCCGTGTACTGCAGGAAGGCGATGTCGTCATGCCCCAGCGCCACCGGCGGCAGGGTCAGGCCGGCGCCTTCGGCCAGCATGCGGCGAAATGGCACGGCACCGGGCAGCGCGAACGCCGGCACCATCTTCTTCACCTTGCGCACGACGAAATTGACCAGCGTGCCCTTGGCCAGGCCCAGCATGTCGCCCATCGAGCCCACCACCACATGCCGGACCGCGGTGCGCGGCAGTACCTTCTCCAGCGTGTCGGCGAAGTTCTCCAGCAGGACGATGGCCTCGGCGCCGGAGTCGCGCAGCTGGTGTTCCAGCTCACGCGGCGTGTACAGCGGATTGACGTTGACGACGGTGCAGCCGGCGCGCAGGATGGCGGCCACGGCGATCGGATACTGCAGCACATTGGGCATCATGATGGCGACGCGCGCGCCCTTCCCCAGCCCGCGCTGGCGCAGCCATGCGGCCATGGCGCGCGAATGGCGGTCCAGGTCGCGGTAGGTCAGGAAGCGGTCCATGCACACATAGGCGCGGCGCCCGGCGTACCGTTCGAACGACTCCTCGAGCAGCTGGGTCAGCGAGCGATACTGGGCGGGATCGATGGTGGCCGGCACGCCAGCTGGGTAGGACTTCAGCCAGATCGGTTCATTCGTCATTGTTGATGGTCTCCTCTCTCATGCGCATCAAAGCGTGCGTTCTTTCAGCGGCGGCCGGTCCCGCCACCGTATCGATTTCCTCCGGGGTCAGCGCGCGGCCGTCGGCCGACAGGATGTGCACGCCCGCGATCGGAGCGCCGGTGGCCCGCTCGATCAGCTTGACGCGCGCGCCGTCCGGATGCGGCACCCACTGTTCGCCCCACATCGTCATCGCCGTCAGGATCGGATACAGCGCATAACCCTTGGGCGTCAGGCGGTAGTGCACCACGCGCGCGTCGGTGTCTGAAGGCTCGCGCGTGAAGATGCCGCTGTCGACCAGCCGCGCCAGCCGGCGCGTGAGGACATTGGTGCTGATCCCCAGGCGCTGCTGGAACTCCTGGAACCGGCTGGCGCCGCAGAAGGCGTCGCGCAGGATGACGAACGTCCACCATTCCCCGACCTGCTCCAGGGTCTGGGCGATCGGACAGTTCATCTCGATGAAGGAACCTTTGGTCATGGCGTCTTGTTTGGTAAATATGCAAGTTACTGTAGGAAAATCACTCTCTTTAAACAAGTGATTTTTTAGATCAGGGGCTCTAGGTTTTTTTGCAACAGGATTTGATGAGGGGGACTGTCGGGTGCGGACTAAACCCGGCCTGCAGCGCAACACGAGGCGCGGCGCTGCGATTTCCTAACACCCGAGGGCGGAGGGTGGCGCTATCTGGGCTGAATGGTGCCGGGCTTCGCGGCGGGCGAAAGCGCCGACCCAGTGCCCCTGGAGAGCACGATCGCGGTTTTCCATATATCCCGAGAATTACCGCACGCGGACCATATCCCGTAAACGAAACTCAGGTATTCGGTGTCAAAATGAAATTCGTTAGCCCGGCTTCGAATCTCCAGGGGCCAGTATGGATCTGCCTGCCGCATTCGTGTCCATACCCCGCCAAACGCTTCGCACCGGCGGCCAGCGCAAGATTCATGCGCCGAATCTCTGCGCTGTTCGCACCAGGCGCAGCTCCCAGTTTCACTACCTGGACAGCCACCTTCCCGCCACTGGGCATCCTCTCGTGGCCATGGATTTCGGTGGTGCTTTACTTCACGCCAGAGGCCGTGTCAGCTGCGAACGCCGACGCCGGCTTCAAGAGCAGCCCACGCATCCAGGCCAAGATCACGAACCGCGTCATGGCAAGCTGGGCCAGCGCGGCGGTGATGCGTCAATCAGGGCACCGCTCATGAATCGGTGGCGGCCTTCCTCTTGGCGCGCGCCTTGCATTCGGGCTCGTTCTTCGCTGTGTTCGAGCACAGGCGCGCGCGGCATTGCTCTTCACCCGCGGCGTTGTACTGGCGACAGCTCTTGAGCTGTTGGGCGGGCGTGCTCTTCCTGGGAATCTGGCTGTTCGGCTGCACATGCGCCATCAGCGCGGCCAGCACGGTGGCATCCTTGTCCGGTGCCGGCTGCTTGGGCTGAGGCGCGGCCTTGGGCTTCTCGCGGGCCGGCTTTTCCTTGGGCGGCTTCTTCTTTACCTCGTTCCTGGCCGGCTCCTTCGCCTCCGCCTTCTTCGCGGTCGCGCGTTCTTCCCCATCCTTCTTGCTGGGGCGCTCCAGCGCCTGCGTCAGTGGATCGGGGCGCTCCGCCGCCTTGGCGCTGGGCGCAGCCAGCATCTCCTTCAGCGAGGGCTGCTTGTCCGGCGGCGCGACGGCGCCCGGCGCGACGGCGCCCGGCGCACCGGCGCCCGGCGCATCCTGCAGAATCGCCGCCGTCGATACGTCCGACTGCGCGGCGGCGGACGGGGTCGCCGCCATCCTGGCCGTAGGCGCCGCGGGCGGCGGCGCCGTCACTGCTGCCACACTTTCGTCATCCGGCACGCTGGCCATCCAGGCGAGCGTGCCGCCCGCGAGCGCGATGACACCGGCACCGAGCGCGCCCAACCATGCCAGGCTGCGCCCCCGCTTGCGGTTGCCCGCTGGCCGCGCCGCATTCGGCTGGCCGGCAGGCTTCGCCGCCTTGGCGGCTTTGGCAGGCTTGGCCGCCTTGCCGTCCAGGGCGCCCAGCACGCTGCGCCCGTCCGCCGCTCCCTCCTGCTCCGTCGAGAGCAGGCTGGGCCGGCTAGCGCCGGCGGGGCGATCGTCTTTACTGACCAAGATACACTCCTTGCTTATTTTGTATTACTTTTTCGATTACTTTACAGGAGTCAAGAACAAAAGGCCCCATCTTCGGAAATATTTTTTACGCAAGGCCGATATTTTATTCAATTGTGCGAGACATTGCTATAACGGTAAGTTATACTTGAGAGCAATGCTTTGAAGATACGAACAATACTCCGCTGTCGACTGGAGAAGTGGCTGTGTGGCTGCTGGCGATAATTCTTTATTTTGTACTGGCCTGTCTCGTCAGCTGGATGATCCTGTTCCCCGCCGGACGCGAGTTCATGCTGAATGGACTGGGCTCGACCATCCGCCGCCTGCGGCGCGGCGCGGGCGAGCTCGCCCAGCGCCGCCTGCGTGAGGCCGAGGCCCTGCGCCACAGCGGCAGCGCCACGGCCAGTGCACTGGGCGACTTCCTGCGCCGCCATTACCTGCTGTGCGCCGGCGGTATCGCGCTGCTGTTCCTGCCGCCCCTGCTGGCCATCGTGCTGGGCAGCCGTTCCACGCTGAGCGGCTACGAAACCTCCACCCGGGAAGTCAATACGCAGGTCGCGGAGCTGCTGCAGGGCGAGCAACTGGTGCCGCCGCCGCCGCTGCCGCCCTTGGTATTTGCTCAGGCGCAAGCCGAAGTGGCGCAGGAGCGGCCGATGCTCGTGACGGCAAGCCGCGACTGGGGCATGATGCACGCGGAGTACACGCAGCGTCTGCTGATGGTCTTCAAGATCATGAAGGAGAAACACGGCTATGACATGGCGATCCTGGAAGGCTACCGGAGCCCGGAGCGCCAGAACCGCCTCGCGGCGATGGGGGCCAGCGTGACCAATGCGGCCGCCTACCAGAGCTGGCACCAGTACGGCCTGGCCGCCGATTGCGCCTTCCTGCGCGATGGCAAGCTGGTGATCACGGAAAAGGACCCGTGGGCGATGCGCGGCTACCAGCTGTATGGCGAGGTGGCCGAGTCGATGGGCCTGACCTGGGGCGGACGCTGGAAGATGATGGATTTCGGGCACACGGAACTGCGTCTGCCCGGCGTGATGAGACGGAAGGAGTGACAACTATGGCAGGACCCCTGATCACACTGGGTGACAAGACGTCGCACGGCGGCACCTTCGTGGAGGCGTCGTCCATGTCCGATACTGGCGGCAAGGGCAGCGCGCGCGTCGGCGACAAGGCCACGTGCCCGATTCCAGGCCATGGCAACAACCAGATCGCCAGCGACGACCGGACCCTGATCATCGACGGCAAGCCGGCCGCGCGCCATGGCGACAAAACCGCCTGCGGCGCCACGCCGATCGCGGCGCAGCAGGCCAGCATCGATAAAGTGTGACGATGCTGGCACGATTCAAGCCTCTTTTCATTACTGTCGCCGCCTTCGCTTCCTGCTGGGCAGGTGTGATCTGGCACCGGCGCGCCAGCAACCGCGAGCCCGGCACGGGCGACCTGGTGGCCCGGCTGCTGGTGCTGCCGCTCGCGCTGCTGCTGGCCGACCCGGTCCAGGCCGCGCTGCTGGCGCCGGACGAGCCGCCCGTGCTGCTGCGCGCTGCCGCCAGCGCGCAGCTGGCCGACTCCGCCGACACGGTCAAGCGCCCCGCGCCGGGCGTGCTGGACGGCCTGGTCGCCGACCTGCTCGCGAGCACGCGCTGCGAACCGTCGGACATCGCCGCGCTGGCGGCCGATACCGACCACCGCGGCAACCGCACCATGGAACTGATGGACCTCGTCTCGAACCGCTTCAAGCAGCTCGACGCGAGCGCCGACCTGGCCAGTGTCGGCATGGCCTGCGGCAGCAGCGGCGCCGCCACCTACCTGACGGCCCTGGTGCTGGCGCGCCAGGACGTGACCGAACGCGGCGCCCCGGTGCTCTGCATCGGCAACCTCGACCCGTACCGCCGTGACGCCGCCCTGCTGGCGCCTGGCACCGAAGTATGATCTACCCCGCGAAAACGACTCTCATATGATGCAAAAAACCTGGGAATTCCTGACATCGCGCCGCAGCCTGATCGTGATCGGCTGGCTGGCCTTTGCCGCCACCTTGTTCATCGCGGCCACGCTGCTGCAATGGCCGGCCAGCGTGCCGTGGACGGTCATGGCGGTGGCGCTGCTGTTCGGCGCCATCGTCTGGCTGTGGCGCCGCTACCGCCGCCGCCAGCGTGCCGACCAGCTGGGCGACATGCTCGAACAGCAGGCCAAGGCGCCGGCGCCGGTGCAGGCCGATCCGGTGCACCGCCAGGAAACGGAAGTGATCCGCAAGCGCCTGCTGGAAGCCATCGGCACCATCAAGAGTTCCAAGCTGGGCCAGCTCTCGGGCGACGCGGCGCTGTACGAGCTGCCGTGGTACATGGTCATCGGTAACCCGGCCGCCGGCAAGAGCACGGCGATCGCCAGCTCCGGCCTGCAGTTCCCGTTCGCGGATACGAAAATCGTGCACGGCGTGGGCGGCACCCGCAACTGCGACTGGTTCTTCACCACCGAAGGCATCCTGCTCGACACGGCCGGCCGCTACTCCGTGGTGGACGAGGACCGCGCCGAGTGGTTCGGCTTCCTCGACCTGCTGAAGAAGCACCGCAAGAAGGCGCCGATCAACGGCGTCATCATCGCCGTCAGCATCGCGGAGCTGACGCGCAACCGTCCCGAATTCGCCATCGAGCTGGCCAAGAACCTGCGCCAGCGCGTGCAGGAACTGACCGAGCGCCTGGAAGTGCACGCGCCGGTCTACGTCGTGTTCACCAAGGCCGACCTGATCACCGGCTTCAACGAATTCTTCCAGGACAGCGAGCGCAGCGAACGCGATCGGGTCTGGGGCGCCACCCTGCCCTACAGCCAGACGGCCAGCTCCGAACAGCTGCTGGACCAGTTCGACACGCGCTTCGACGAGCTGTATGACGGCCTGAAGGACCTGTCGCTGGCGAACATGTCGCTGCAATGGCGCGAACGGATGCCGCCGGGCGTGTTCACATTCCCGCTCGAATTCTCCTCCATCAAGCCGGCGCTGCGCTCGTTCATCGCCACCCTGTTCGAGGAAAACCCCTACCAGTTCAAGCCCGTGTTCCGTGGCTTCTACTTCACCAGCGCGCTGCAGGAAGGCGAGACGGTGTCGGCCTCGTCGCACCGCGTGGCGCAGCGCTTCGACCTGCGCCTGCAGCCGCAGCAGCACGAGGAACTGCACCAGCAGCAGGGCTACTTCCTCCTGAACCTGTTCCGCAAAGTGATCTTCGCCGACAAGGACCTGGTGGCGCAATACGCCAGCCCGGCCAAGACGCGCGTGCGTTACGCGATGTTCTTCGCCGCGATGGCGTTCGTCGGCCTGGCCCTGGGCGGCTGGAGCTGGTCGTTCATGAACAACCGCCAGCTGGTGGCCAACGTGCAGGCGGACCTGGACCAGGCCATCAAGTTGCAGCAGAAGAGCATCGATTTGCAGTCGCGCCTGCAGGCGCTGGAGATCCTGCAGGACCGCATCGAACAGCTCGATCGCTACGAGGACAGCCGGCCGCTGTCGCTGGGCCTGGGCCTGTACCAGGGCGACGTGTTGAACCGCAAGCTGCGCGAGGAATACTTCAACGGCGTGCGCGAAGTGATGCTCAAACCGGTCGGCCAGTCGCTCGAGACCTTCCTGGCGGAAGTCAACAACAACGCCGGCCAGCTGCAGCCGATGACGAAGCCGGTGACCGCGGCCAGCGGCGCTCCCGCCGCCACCGGCGACAGCGCGGCCGTCAACAATGGCGCCATGCAGTTCAAGGACGCGTCGCCGGCGAACGCCGAAGACGCCTACAACGCCCTCAAGACTTACCTGATGCTGACCGATAAGTCGCGTGCCGAGGCGGCGCACCTGAACGACCAGCTGACCCGCTTCTGGCGCGTCTGGCTCGATTCGAACCGCGGTGCGATGCCGCGCGAGCAGATGATCCGCAGCGCCGAGCGCCTGATCTCGTTCTACCTGGCGCAGGTGGCCGACCCGGCCTGGCCGCAGCTGGAAGGCAAGCTGGCCCTGGTCGACCAGACCCGCGACAACCTGCGCCGCGTGGTGCGCGGCATGCCGGCGCGCGAACGCGTGTATGCCGACATCAAGGCGCGCGCCGCCACCCGCTTCCCGTCGATGACGGTGGCGCGCATCGTCGGCGAGCAGGACAAGGACATCGTGCTGGGCAGCTATGCGATCCCCGGCACGTTCACCCGCGCCGCCTGGGAAGGCTTCGTGCAGGAAGCGATCAAGGAAGCCGCCAACCACGAGCTGTCGGCGGCGGACTGGGTGCTGAAGACCTCGTCCAACACCGACCTGACCCTGGAAGGCAGCCCGGAACAGATCCAGAAGGCGCTGACGGAGCTGTACAAGAACGACTACGCCAAGGAATGGACCAAGTTCGTGCAGGGAGTGACGATCCGCGACCTGGACGGCTTCGGCGCCGCCACCGCCGCGATGAACCGCCTGGGCGATCCGCAGAATTCGCCGATCACGAAACTGGTGACGACCGTCTACGAGCAGACCTCGTGGGACAATCCGTCGCTGCTCGACGCCGGCATCCAGCGCGCCCAGCGCGGCATCAGCGGCTGGTTCCGCGAGACGATCCTGCGCCAGAAGCCGTCGCAGATCAACGTCAACCTGCCGACCAATCCCGTGCAGAACGCGGCCCTGCCGCTGGGCCCTGTCGGCCGCGAATTCGCCGGCGTGGCGCGTCTCGTCGTCAACAAGGACAATACCTCGCTGATGCGCGGCTACATCGACCAGATGTCGAAACTGCGTGCGCGCCTGAACCAGATCAAGAACCAGGGCGACCCGGGTCCTGGCGCCAAGCAGCTGATGCAGCAGACCCTGGACGGTTCCGGCTCGGAGCTGGCCGAGGCGCTGAAGTATGTCGACGAGCAGATGCTGGTCGGCATGACGGACGCGCAGAAGAACGCCATCCGCCCGGTGCTGGTGCGCCCGCTGATGCAGACCTTCGCCGTCATCGTCAAGCCGACCGAGGCCGAGATCGACAAGGTCTGGCAGGCCCAGGTCGTGCAGCCGTTCAGCAAGAACCTGGCGCTGAAGTATCCGTTCGCGCCGGAGTCGAAGCTGGAAGCGACCAACGCCGAGATCGGCGAGATGTTCGGTCCGGAAGGCGCCATCGCCAAGTTCTTCAACACGACGATCGGCCCGCTGGTGGTGCGCCGTGGCGACGTGCTGAGCGCGAAGACGTGGGCCGACATGGGCATCCACCTGGAGCCGTCCGTGATCGCCAACTTCCCGGGCTGGGTGGCGCCGCTGTCGGCCGGCGGTGTGGCCAGCCAGGCCGCCGCCGCGCCGGGCGAACCGCAGACGCTGTTCGACGTGCAGGCGCTGGGCGCCACCGGCGCGACCGAGTTCACGCTGGAGATCGATGGCCAGGCGCTGCGCTGGCGCGGCCAGCCGCAGCCATGGGTCAAGATGCGCTGGCCGAATCCGACCGGCCTGCCGGGCGCCCGCATCAAGGCCATCACGCCGGCCGGCAACACGGTCGTGCTGCTGGACGAATCGGGCCGCGACGGCCTGCGCAAGATGATCGACGCGGCGCGCCGCACCCGCCGCGACAACGGCGTGTTCGAACTGGCCTGGAGCAATACCGGCGTGACGGTGACGGCCAACCTGAAGATCGTCGGCCAGGTCACCCCACCGCCGCAGGCCGCCGTGCCGCAGTCGGGCACCAACTTCAAGCGCCTGCGCCTGCCGGAGACGATCATCGCCGCCGCCCCGGCGGCCCCGGCGCCAACGCCGGCCCCGGCCCCGGGAGCCCCCGCCCCCGTCGTGCCGGCACCGGCCGCGCCGGTACCGACGCGCAGCGCCGGCGCCACCGTGGGAGCCATGCAATGAGCCGCGGCATGACGCCGATCTCGGTCGGCTACTTCGGCAAGATCCCCAGCCGCGGCGACTTCGTCAAGGCCAGCGACAGCCCCGCCCTGATCAAGGTGCTGGACGACTGGCTGTCGCAGGCGATGGACCTGATGAGCACCGACGCGCGCTGGCGCCTGCACTATGACGCCGTGACGCCGCTGCACTTCGCCTTCGTCGGCCCGCGCCGGCGTCATGCGATCGGCGGCCACATCGTGGCCAGCACCGACCAGTCGAACCGCCGCTATCCGTTCATGATGATGAGCGCGATGGAGGTGGCCGACCCGGGCGCCTTCGTGCCGAACGCCCCGCTGGTACTAACGCGCCTGTGGAACCGGCTGGAAGCGATGACGGTCGGCGTGCGCGCGGCCGGCGACCCGGCCATGGCGCTGCAAAGCGCGACCAGCCAGCAGATCGAACTGGACCTGGGCGCGGCCGCCTACGATGCCGCGTTCGAAGACTTCCTGGAACTGCAGACCGTCGGCGCGCTGGACACGATGCTGGAGCAGGCCGGCTACCGCGCCTCGGCGCGGCAGATCCTGCTGGCACTGGGCATGCTGCTGCAGCCAGTGCTGGCCAGTAGCTCGAGCCGGCTGGAAAAAAGCCTGCAACTGCCGCTGCCGGAAGACCCGGTCTACCGCAATCTGGTGGCGGCGTTCTGGATGCACTTGATCACGCCGTTCCTGGCACGCGCCGATTTCGAGCTGGCACTGTTCGTCACGCGCCTGGCCAACAAGCCGGCCCTAGTGCTGGGCTTCTCCGGCGCCTCGGCGCAGACGCTGCGGGCCATCATGGACCCGCAGACGGCGCTGGAACGGCACATCGACTTCGACCAGCTGGACTGGGTGGAAGAGCAGATCGACACCGACTACGCGATCAAGAAGCTGTCCACCTACCTGGCGCAAGGCAACCTGTCCCTCAAGTCCGCGCTCGACTCGGTCGGCACGGCGTTTATCGGAACCTGAACATGCGATTCATCCCTACCCTCGTCACCGCCGCGACCCTGGCCGCCTGCTGCGGCATGGCCGCGGCCCAGAACGTGGCGCCGGCCCTGGCGACGCCCGAGCCGGGCCAGGTCACCGTCAGCGGCACCGTGCCGGACGACGCCAGCAAGGCCGCAGTGCTGGCCAAGCTGCGCGAACTGTACGGCGCCGACAAGGTGGTCGACCAGATCGCCGTCGGCCCCGTCTCGATGCCGGCCAACTGGAACGGCTACGTGCAGAAGCTGATCACGCCGGAGCTGAAGCAGATCAGCAAGGGCCAGCTGAAGATCGACGGCAATACCGTCAGCCTGCGCGGCGAGGTGGCCAACGAGGCGCTGCGCCAGCGCATCGCCAGCAACGTGGCGACCAGCCTGAATCCGACCTACACGGTCAACAACGGCCTGCGCGTGTCGGCCGCCGACCAGGCCATCCTGGACAACACGCTGGCCAACCGCACCGTCGAATTCGAGAGCGGCAAGGCCACCTTGACGCCGGCCGGCAAGGCCATCGTCGACGAGATGCTGGCTGCGCTCTTGAAGATGAAGGGCCGCAAGGTCGAGATCATCGGCCACACCGACAGCGCCGGCCTGCGCTCGTCCAACCTGGCGCTGAGCCAGGCGCGCGCCGACACCGTCAAGGCGTACTTCGCCAGCCATGGCCTGAACGGCGACCTGCTGACGGCAACCGGCCAGGGGCCGGACCGCCCCATCGCCAGCAACGACACGGCCGACGGCCGCGCGCGCAACCGCCGCATCGAATTCCGCATCTCACAATAAACCACCCAGAGGTACGAATGTTCACTGCCGAACAGCTATTAATACCGATCAGCGACAGCAAGCCATGCGGCGAGGACATGGCATTCTCCGCCGAGCTGGACGCCATCGCCCACGCCCGCAAGTTCGACGACCCGTCGCTGGCCCAGGGCGCGTGGGAAACCGAATTGAAGGAAGCCGACTGGGAATTCGTCGTCACCAGTTGCGTCAAGCTGCTGGCGGAACGAAGCAAGGACCTGCGCCTGGCCGTGTGGCTGACCGAGGCGGCGGCCAAGCAGCATCACCTGCGCGGCTTGGGCGAAGGCTTCCGCCTGCTGGCCGGCCTGTGCGACCAGTTCTGGGACCTGGGCCTGTATCCCGAGGCGGAGGACGGCGACAATGACCAGCGCATCGGCAACCTGTCGTGGATCCTGGCGCGCACGCGCACGCTGATTCGCGAGCTGCCGCTGACCGAAGGCCGTGGCAGCGCGTTCTCGACGATCGACTTCGAGGCCGCCCGCAAGCGCGCCGCCAGCGGCGAGGAGAACGACCAGTCGGGCGCGCCCAAGCTGGCCGACATGGAAGCGGCCAAGGCGCGCACGTCGCCCATATTCCGCGCCAAGTTCACGGCCGACGCGCAGTACTGCCTGGACGCGCTGCGCGAGCTGGAACGCGCCGCCGACGCCCGCCTGGGCCACGACAGCCCCGGCTTCTCGCAGGCGCGCGACGCCATCGAGGCGATGCTGCACGTGATGCCGGCACCGGTGACGGAGGCCGTACCGGCGGCCGAGGTCGCGCCCACCGCTCCGGAAGCCGGCACGCAGGGGCAGGCCCCGGTTCCGGCCGGCACCGGCACCCAGCAAGGCCCGATCCGCACGCGCGCCCAGGCGATCGCGCAACTGCGCGCGGTGGCGCAGTTCTTCCGCGACACCGAGCCGCACAGCCCCGTTTCCTACTTCGCCGAGAAGGCCGCGGCGGCGGGCGAACAGGACCTGCACACCTGGCTGCGCTCCGTGGTCAAGGACCAGGCCTCGCTGGCCCATATCGAGGAGCTGCTGGGCGTCCCGCCGGCGCAGAGCTGAGCCGACGCTGAAGCGTAGCGGGCCCGCCCATGCGGGTCCGGGACTGACGCCACCGCCGCGCGCTTTGCCTCAGAGACGAAACGCGCCGACCACGCCGTTCAGCACGTGCGCCTGCTGCTGCATCGACTCGGCGCTCGCGGCGACCTGTTCGACCAGTGCCGCGTTCTGCTGGGTGCTGGCGTCGAGCTGCGTGATGGTCTGGTTGATCTGCTCGATGCCGCTGCTCTGCTCACGGGCGGCCGCCACGATCTCATTGATGATCGTCGCGACGTTCACCGTGGTCGCCATGATCTCGCTCATCGTCGCACCCGCTTGCTCCACCAGCTCGGCACCGGCGTTGACCTGCGTGTTCGAGTCCTCGATCAGCGCCTTGATTTCCTTCGCCGCGCTGGCGGCGCGCTGGGCCAGGTTGCGGACCTCGCCCGCCACGACCGCGAAGCCGCGGCCCTGCTCGCCCGCCCGCGCCGCCTCCACCGCCGCGTTCAGCGCCAGGATATTGGTCTGGAACGCGATCCCGTCGATGACGCTGGTGATGTCGACGATCTTCTTCGATGCATCGCCGATCGCGTTCATCTTGGCGACCACGTCGCCGATCACATTGCCGCCACGGGTGGCCACGTCGGACGCCTGGCCGGCCAGGCGGTTGGCGCGGTCGGCGTTGTCGGCCGTCTGCTTCACCGTGCCCGTGAGTTCCTCCATCGACGCCGCCGTCTCCTCCAGCGACGCCGCCTGGTCTTCCGTGCGCGCGGACAGGTCCCGGTTGCCGCTGGAGATTTCCTCCGACGCGGCACTGATCGACGCGGCGCCGGTGGCCACCTGGCGCACGATGTCCTGCAGTTGCGCGATGAAGGCGTTGAAGCTGCGCGCCACACCCGCGAATTCCATGCCGCCCGTCTCGGGCAGGCGTCGGGTCAGGTCACCCTCGCCGGCGCCCAGTTCATCGATGCTGGCCTTCAGCGTGCCGAGGCGCCGCATGAACACGCCGAGCGCGCTGACGACGGCGACCAGCAGCAGCACGCCCATCGGCACCTGGATGGCGGCCAGCTTGAACATGATGCGGTCGCTGTTCGCCGCCAGCATGCTAGACGGGATGCCGGTGGCGATGAACCACGGGCTGCCCGGGATCGCGCGCAGGAACAGCGTGTGGCGCCCTTCCGGCGTCTGGTAGGAACCTTCGACCGGCTCGCCTTTGCTCGCCTTGTCCAGCAGCGCCTTGATCTCGGCGGCCATCGGCGAAGACGCGGCCAGGTCGGCGACGTTCTTCAGCACGATATTGCCGTCGATCCGGGTGCTGTTGCTGACGATCTTGCCGTCGCCCTCGACGATCAGGATCTGCGCGCCGAGCTTCTTTTCCATGTCGGCCACCAGGGTGTTGAAGAAGCCCAGGGTCACGTCGATGGTGGAGACGCCGTACAACTCGGCGCCTTGATAGATCGGCATCGCGCAGTTGGTGCGTGGCTGCGGGCTGGCGTCGTCCTGGTAGGCCTTGGCCCAGTTGCAGTGGCCCTTGGCGGCGGTCTTGCCGTTCTCGTACCAGGGCTGCTCCCAGTACTTCAGCGACTCGGGCGAATTCCAATGCGTGTTGACGGCCAGCTGCCTGGTCGTGGCATCGCGCGCGAAGAAGGTGCTGAATTTCTCGCGGCCCTGCTCGCGCTTGTTGGGCAGCGGCCAGATGCCGCCGCCGAACACGTTCGGATCGCCGTACTGGTCCACCAGGCCGGGCTGGAGCCGGTCGATCTGTTCGCTGTCGAGCAATGCGACGGTCTGCGTGATGCTGCGCTGCTGCGCCTCGACCTTGCGCAGCTGCTCACTGACGCGGGTGCCGATCTCGGCGGCCTGGTCGGTGATCAGGCGGCCCTCCAGCGCCGCCAGATCGGGGGCGACGAAGACCTGCATGACCGTGAAGGTTCCGATCAACGTCAGGGCGAAGAATGCACAGGCCGCGATGGTGTAGCGTATCCGTGTGGATGTTTTGCTAAGCATGGTGAGAACGGGATAGTGATGGGGTCAAGCAACACTTTTCGACCCGAATCGCTAAATCTTGAGGCTGAACAACAAATAATCTGCGCATCCATGGCGCGCCTGGCGCGCGTGGGCAAGGGATGGGCATGACCTATCGATAACTCGTCATCACGGCCGTGTTTTTGCTGGCGCGACCCATGCTGTGACGATAGCGCCGCGTTCGATTTGATCTTGACCAAAGGGAGGCTCATCCGCTCTCGCCGGTTTGGCAAACGGCCTACGATATTTCGATGACCAATCCAACGCCCGAGTTTGCCGACCGCGCGCCCGAGGTCGCCGTCGCGCCCCTCAACACGATCGACCAGCAAGACGTCGGCGCGGCCGCGGCAGCTTTCGATAAATGGCTGCGCAAGATCAGCCACGATTACGTCACGCTCGAGCGCCTGAGCACCGTGGCCGGCAGCCTGCCGGTCATCGGCAACATCATGGCGCTGATCGACGCCATCATGGACGTGGTCGGCGTAATCCAGAAATACATCGCCAAGAAGGAAGTCGATCTTCTGCAATGGGTCAGCCTGGGCATCAACCTGATCGGCGTGGTGCCGCTGCCGGCGTCGAGCGCGGCGCGCATGTGCCTGCGTCCTACCCTGCACCTGGCGCGGCAGAAGCTGGCGATGAGCGCCAAGGATATCGGCGCGACGGTGGTCGAGGTGCTGGTCGTGCACCTCAATGCCCGGCTGGCCGGCGAGCTCGAAACTTTCATTGACGGCGCGATGAGCAGGCTGTCCGGCATCCTGGACGAATGCGCCAAGGTGGCCGACGGCATCGTCGACGACCTGGTCAAGATCCTCAAGCGCTGCATCGGCAAGGAACCGCTGTTCGATGTGGCGCCGCCGGCGCAGGCGGAGACCAAGCTGCACGACCCCAAGGTGCAAAGCAGTTGGCGCCGCATGCTGGGCGCCATCGACCGGCAGTACAAGCGGGCCGCGAACTACGCCGCCGCCACGGTGGCGCGCCAGCTGCCGCAAAGCGCCGTAGCTGGCGTCACGGCGATCATCACGCACTTGACCGACTTCAAACCGGCGTTCCGTGGCAAGCTTGCCGCCCTGGCCGACGAACAGGCGCAGATGAGCATCAAGTGGATCCTGATGCGCCTGCGCGACGCGGTCGTCAAGCACAAGAAGCGCCATGCGGTGCTGGTGCCTTCCGCCAAGGGCGCCCGGCACAAGAAGGACAATCCCGGCCACGAGCTGGGTGCTTCCAGCCATCAAAGCCCCGCTACCGGCGACGCCAACAACTGCAAGCTGTGCCCGGCCAAGGCCGCCACCGCCCACTCGATCAGCTTCGCCACCGGCGCCGAAACATTCACCCACACCGACTTCGTGCTGGATGCCCCGCTGCCGATCGAATGGAGCCGCACCTACCGCAGCCAGCTGATCGCCTACGACAGCGGCAACCTGGGCGCACGCTGGCTCACGCCGTACAGCACCCGCATCGACGTCGTCGGCCAAGGCAAGCCCACCGGCCTGCTGTACCACGCCGCCGATGGCCGCAGCCACCGCTACCCCTGGCTGGCGGTCGGCGAGAAGCATCACGATCCGGTCGAGCAGATCACGCTGACGCGCTTGGGCATCACCTTGTTGACGCTCGACTTCGGCAAGCCGCTGCCCGAAGGCGCTTCTAGCCCGTGGCGCGAAACCTATGAGCTGACCGACACCGTGCGCATCAAGGCAGCCGAAATGGGCAAGCAGCATTTCCGCCTGATCTCGATTCACGCCAAGGACGGCGCAGCCCTCGGCCTGCGCTATGACCACATGGTTGACGACGAAGCGGTGCTGAGCGACATCATCAGTAAGCAAGGCGACACCATCGTCGCCCATGCCGGTACGCAGGTCGACGACAGTGGGCACATCGTCGCACTATGGGAAATCAAGGATGGCCAGCTAGTACGTCAATTGTCCGCCTACGACTACGACGAGCACGGCGACCTGATCTACGCCCAGGAAGAAAACGCGGCCGCCTGGCACTACCAGTACGACCGCCACCTCGTCACCCGCTACACCGACCGCACCGGGCGCGGCATCAACCTCACCTACGACACCAGCATCGACAGCGGCGCCAATGCGAAAGCGATCCGCGAGTGGGCCGACGACGGCAGCCACGACACCCGCCTCGAGTGGGACAAGAACATCCGCCTGACCTACGTCACCGACGCGCTCGGCCAGGAAACGCGCTATTACTACGACATCGCCGGCTACACCTACCGCACCATCTACCCGGACGGGCTGGAAGAATGGTTCTACCGCGACAATGCGAAAAACGTCATCCGCCACATCCACACCGACGGCAACAGCGAGCATTTCCGTTACGACGACCATGGCAACCTGCTCACGCACACACGCGCTGACGGCAGTCAGGTGCACTTCGAATACGATGCCAACCACCGCATCACCGGCATCCTCGATCCCGAAGGCGGCACCTGGAAGCGCGACTACGATGCGCAAGGCCACCTGGTCGAGGAAATCGACCCGCTCGGCAACAAGACGCAACATGCGTACGACAAGGCCGGGCGCCCCGTCGAAGTCACTGATGCCAAGGGCGGTGTCAAGAAGCTCGCCTACACGCCCGACGGCCAGCTTGCCAGCTACACCGACTGTTCCGGCCACAGCACCCAGTGGCAATACGACGAGCGCAAGCGCCTCATCAAAAGCTTCGACGCCGCCGGCAATATCACCCGCTACCGCTACACGCCAGTCAACGCCGAAACGCTGACCTTGGCGCTCAGCGAAGAAACCGGCAATTACCCAGGCCAGCTCGAAGCGGTGATCCATCCCGACGGCACCGAGGAGCAGTTGCGCCACGACGCCGAAGGCCGGCTACTGGCGCACATTGATGCCCTGAATCGCACCACCGCCTACCGCTACACGGCGGCCGGCCAAATCGCGCAGCGTACCGACGCGCTGGGCCACAGCCTGCGCTACCGCTGGGACGCGCTGGGCCGGTTGTCCGCGCTGGAAAACGAAAACGGCAGCGTCTACCGCTTCCAGTACGACCCGGTGGGCCGCCTGCTGCAGGAGCAGGGCTTCGATGGCAAGACCACCGACTACCGCTACCATGAAGGGACCGGCGTGCTGGCGGAAACGGTCGAAGCTGGCGTCGCCACGCGGCTCGAGTTCGATGCCATGGGCCGGCTCATGCAACGCCGCGCAGCAGCCCTAGGCCAGCCGGAGCAGATTGAAACTTTCGCCTACTACGCCAGCGGCCAACTGGCCGACGCAAGGAACGAACACGCCCGGCTGCAATGGTTCTACGACCCGGCCGGCAACCTGGTACGCGAACACCAGCACTACCACGGCCCGTTCCATCCCGACAAGCGCACCGCGGTCTGGCATCACCGCTACGACGAGCTAAACCAACGCATCGGCACCACCCGTCCGGACGGCCACCGCGTCGACTGGCTGACCTACGGCGCCGGCCATGTCCATGGCTTACTGCTCGACGGCCAGGAGCTCGTCAGCTACGAGCGCGACGCGCTGTACCAGGAAACCGCCCGCATCCAGGCCAACGGCTTGGTGCAAACGATGAAGTACGACCCGGCCGGCCGGCTGATCGAACAGCAGCTGGGCCGGAAGAACCTGGAGTTCCGCCCTGACCAATATCGTCCTGACGCGCAGGTCGGCATGCAAGCGGCAATTCAGCGGCGTTACCGCTATGACCGCTCCGGCCAACTGACAAGCATCGACGACACCCGTCGCGGCCATATCGAATACCGCTACGATCCGATCGGCCGGCTGCTGGCGGCCAATAGCGCAATGGGGCATGAGACCTTTGCGTTCGACCCGGCCGGCAATATCCAGGTGCCCAACACTGCGCAGCAGCACCAGAGCATTGCCACCCGCGTCCCACTGCCGAAGGTACTGGACAACCTTCTGAAGGAATATGCGGGCACCAGCTACCGTTACGACGATCGCGGCAACCTCATCGAGCGCACGCAGAACGGACAGCGCGATACGTTCGAGTGGGATGCGTTCAACCGGATGGCCCGCGCTGTCACGCGCCATGGCGTCACCACCTTCGCCTATGATCCGCTAGGTCGGCGTATCGCCAAACATTGCCAGGCAAGCGATAACACTATCCAGCGAAACACGACCCGGACGCTGTACGGCTGGGATGGAGACACGCTGGCGCTGGAGAGCAGCGTTCAGCAAGGCTACGTGCCCATCGATCGAACCGTGCACTATGTGTACGAGCGTGGCTCCTTCGTGCCACTGGTGCAGGCCACGCAAGGCCGCGCACTTCGACTCGCGCCCACCACCGACCTCAAAGCACTAATCGCCGCCAACTATGGCGCATACGACATCGCGCTTGATCCTCTGTGGAACGGTCAGCGTGAGCAGGAAGCCGAGCCGTTTGTTAATAATGAGATAGCATTCTACCAGTGTGACCAGCTAGGCACACCGCAGGAATTGACTGACTACGAAGGTAGAGTGGCGTGGTCGGCGCAATACCAGGCATGGGGGCATGCGAAGGAAGTGATTAGCAACACTTCCCGCAAGGCCAGGATGCATAATCCGATCCGGTTTCAGGGCCAGTACTTCGATAGCGAAACCGGCCTGCATTATAACCGAATGCGGTACTACGATCCACATACCGGTCGATTTATCTCGCAAGACCCGATCAGGCTGCTCGCCGACATCCACTTACATCGGTATGCGCCAAATCCCTTACAATGGATCGATCCACTTGGGTTGTCGAAGTACCCAACCCAGGATGCAGCCGCAGAGGCTGTGTTAATGAAAATAAATCCACTGTCAATTGCTGAAAATCGGGAATATGGCGGGATGATTTATCAGAACAGGGATGGCACTTACTCACATACCTCTCCCGTTCGAGGCGACGCCCATTCCGTTGACCCAGGAGGCCCGCGCGCGTGCCCCCGAAGAAGCAAGCCGGTCGCATATTATCACACGCATGGAGGGCGCGATGCCCGGTATGATGATGAACATTTTTCTGGCCCGGACCTCGACTATGCCGACTACTACCGGATTGATGGCTACGTCGGAACCCCTGGGGGAAGGATGGGAAAATATGAACACAAAACCAAGACTACGGTATATAGAAGCGATGCCCTACCAAGCAAAGGCATTTAGGATCGCATTTTTGACATTGTTATTACTCATCATAAACAGGACAGGAGCGATGGAGATATCAAATATTGTCGACAGCGACAACATGGCTGCACAGTTGGCAGAGGTTTATATTGCAAACATCTACGGCAAGGAGGCAGCCGAGCGGCAGAAACCCTATTTGGTAAGTCAGGCCAACGGGTACTGGCAAGTTAAAGGTGTTATGCAGAAACGCCAGCTTGGCGGCACCTTCGAAATACACATTGCAAAAGATGACGGCAGGGTCTTGCTGTTGACACATTCACGATAGCCATTAGCGCCTTACCAAGATCATTCAGCCGGGGCGCCATAGTCGCGTATGCTGGAGCTAGATCGATGGGCAAATCCCGAGATTGACCGGCGGAAAGCACAAACTAACGTGTATCGACGCTGGATGGCAGAACGCTTACTGCCATGCTGTCGGGTAAGCGTTTGCTCCGGCGAGTAAAGACGGCGCCAGCCGCACGCGACACCTTGTGCGCTTACGCTGCGGTTCGCAATGAGACACAAGCGCTCAGATGAAGTGATGATTTCCGCGTGATCCTGAGACAGCATCGGGATGCGTTCGAAGTGCGGTTCGTAAGCCTCAGCAGCAAACAGCAACTTGGGTCGCTGGTGCCCAGTGGGATGCGATCGGATGTCAGCTGGCAAGTACTACCTCAGGACCCGATTGCTCGGCTCTGCCACCATTCGCCACGATGAAACGAAAAATGCCGTTCAGTTCCGACTGAACGGCATTTCCGCATCCGCGGTCTTTTCGCTTCTACTTCACGGTGTACTTGAACTGCCCATTCTTCCCAGCCGAGACCTTGATCTTGCTGATCGCCGCCCCTTCCGCCATCTTCGCCAGCACCGACTCCGCCACCTCCGGCAGCAAGGTGCCGTTCAGGATGTTGTCGACGTTGCGGGCACCGGAGTCCACCTCGGTGCAGCGCGCCAGCACCGCTTCCACCAGCGCCTCGTCGTAACTGAATTCGGCCTTGTGATTGACGGCGATGCGCTGCTTGATCTTGTTCAGCTTCAGTTCGATGATCTCGACCAGCACGTCATCGCTGATCGGGTAGTACGGGATCACCTTCAGGCGGCCCAGGAAGGCGGGCTTGAACTGCTTCATCAGTACCGGGCGCACCAGTTCTTCCAGCTGCTCCGGCGCCGGCAGCTCTTCGGCCGGCTTGTTCAGGCAGGCCTGCATCAGCTGCGACGAACCGATGTTCGACGTCAGGATGATGATCGTGTTCTTGAAGTCGATCTCGCGCCCTTCGGCGTCGTCCATCACGCCCTTGTCGAAGACCTGGAAGAACAGCTCCATCACGTCCGGGTGGGCCTTTTCCACTTCGTCCAGCAGCACCACGCTGTAGGGATTGCGCCGCACCGCCTCGGTCAGCACGCCGCCTTCGCCGTAGCCGACGTAGCCCGGCGGCGAGCCCTTCAGGCCCGACACGCTGTGCGCTTCCTGGTACTCGCTCATGTTGATGGTGACCAGTTTGCGTTCGCCGCCGTACAGCACGTCGGCCAGCGCGAGCGCGGTTTCGGTCTTGCCGACGCCGGACGGGCCGACGAACAGGAACACGCCCTTCGGCTTGTTCGGGTCGTCCAGGTTGGCGCGCGACGTGCGCACGCGCTGCGCCACCGCCTCGATCGCGTGCGCCTGGCCCAGCACGCGCTGCTGCAGCAGGTCCTTCAGGTTCAGCACCGTCTTGATCTCGTCCTTGACCATCTTGCCCAGCGGGATACCGGTCCAGCCGGCGACGATCTCGGCGACCACGTGGCCGTCCACCTGCACCGGCACCATCGGGGTCTCGCCCTGCAGCGCGCGTAGCTCGACCTGCAGCGCATCGATGTCCTTGCGCACGCTCGGATCGACTTCACCGCCACCTTCCAGCACCACGCGGGCCGCCTTGATCTTCTCGGTCAGCTCCTTTTCCTTCTCCCAGCGCGCAGCCAGGGCCGTGTGTTCTTCCTGCGCCGCCTTGCGCGCCGCTTCCAGCTCCTTCAGGCGCGCCGCGTGGGCACTGCCGCCGCCGGCCTGCTCGCGCTGCAGCGAGGCCGCCTCGGCATCCATTCGCTCCAGCTTGCGCGCCAGGTTTTCGATCAGGGCCGGCGTGGCGTTCTGGCCCAGCGCCACCTTGGCGCAGGCCGTATCGAGCACGCTGATCGCCTTGTCCGGCAGCTGGCGGCCCGAGATGTAGCGGTGCGACAGGCGCACGGCTTCTGTAATGGCCTCGTCGTAGACGCGCACGTTGAAATGCTTCTCCATCAGCGGCGCCATCCCGCGCAGCATGGCGCAGGCCAGCTCCTCGCTCGGCTCTTCCACCTTGACGACCTGGAAGCGGCGCGCCAGTGCGGCGTCCTTCTCGAAATACTTCTTGTACTCGCCCCACGTGGTCGCGGCGATGGTGCGCAGCTCGCCGCGCGCCAGCGCCGGTTTCAGCAGGTTGGCGGCGTCGTTCTGGCCGGCCTGGCCGCCGGCGCCGATCATCGTGTGCGCCTCGTCGATGAACAGAATGATCGCGTGCGGGCTTTTCTTGACTTCGTCGATGACGTTCTTCAGGCGGTTCTCGAACTCGCCCTTGACGCTGGCGCCGGCCTGCAGCAGGCCCATGTCCAGCGTATGGATTTCGACGCCGCGCAGCACTTCCGGCACATCGCCCTGGGCGATGCGCAGGGCCAGGCCTTCCACCACGGCGGTCTTGCCGACGCCGGCCTCGCCGGTCAGGATCGGGTTGTTCTGGCGGCGGCGCATCAGGATGTCGATGGCCTGGCGGATCTCCAGGTCGCGGCCGATCACGGGATCGACCTTGCCGTCACGCGCGCGCTGCGTCAGGTTGGTGGTGAACTGGTCCAGCGCCGGCGTCTTGCTGGCCGCCTTCTGCTGCAGTTCGCCGACCGGATCGCCGCCCTCTTCCACCGCCTCGCCCGCGGCCGGGATGACGACGGCTTCGACGGAACCGGCCGTCACCTTGTCCAGGTTGTGCTTGATCTGCTCGAGGTCGAACCTGGCGAACAGCTTCGAGCTGCGCGCGGCCAGTTGCGCCAGTTCCGGCTCGGTCAGCAATGCCTGCAGCAGGTGGCCGCTGCGGATCTGCGCCTGCTGGCCGGCACGCAGGTCGAGCGAGGCGATCAGCCAGGCGTGCTCGAACAGCTTCGGCATGCGCTCGGAGAACACCGGGGTGCGCGAGTTGCCATTCTTGAAGCGCGCCACTTCCGATTGCAGGTCCGCTTCCAGCATGCTGACGCTGATGCCGTTCTGGCGCGCCAGGATGACGAAGTCACTGTTCTGCTGCTCCAGCAAGGCCAGGAACAGGTGCTCGATATCGACTTCGTAGTGGCCCAGCGAGACGCAGATGCTGGCGGCGCGGGTGGCTGCCGTGCGGCTCGTCTCGTTCAGTTTTCCGATCAGCGTTTTCAGGTTGATGCTCATATGATTCCCTATTTTTATAGCGCGTGAATTTCATAGCGCACGTCGGCGCGGTCCTGTGCGGCGTGGTCCATCCCTTCGTCAGGGACGAGGAAGCAATCCCATCCCAACCTGCCGCCGATACGATCATCCTTCAGATACACCCCGCGCACGTCGGCGGCGCGCAAGATCAGCTGCACTTCGTATTCCAGCGACAGTCCCGTGAACATCGTCAGCATCTCGCTCAGCGCCCGCGCGGCCCGTCCACCCGGCAGGAACGACTCGTAGGACGCCAGGTCGAGCGGCCCGATCGCGAGGCGCAGGCGCAGGTCGCGCTGCCACACGCGCGCGCCGGCCATCGCGCCCGCGCCCAGCACGGCATTGCGCATGCCCAGCATCGTCTGCTGCTCGGCCGGCACGTCATACCAATGGCCGACGAACTGCTCGGCACGCACGGTCTGGTTGAAGTACTCGGACAGTACGCGCGCGATCTGCACGCTGGACGCGGGCCGCTGCCGCACCGCCGTGGCGAAATACGCCAGCGACTCGTCCAGCACGCCGTTGCCATGGTCGGACAAGCGCCGCCGCAGCGAGTGGTTGCCCATCCCCGCCAGCGACAGCAGCAACGGCAGGAAGTTGTCCTTGCCGTCGATCTCGTACTTCAGCTCGAGGCGGTACTTGCGCCAGGCCTCGTAGAACAGCGCCAGGGCGCGATTCGAGAACGTGTCGAGGAAGGCACGCGGGCCCTCGTCCTTTTCGTACAGCGTGTGCGCCGCGATGCGTTCCGTATAATGGGCCGGCAGCGTGCCGCTGCTGCCCAAAAAGCCCATGAAGGTGGGCGTGATGCGGATGTATTTCAGCTCGGTCGACTGCAGCGCCGCGGCCAGCGCGCGGCGGTCGGTCGGCAGGTCGCGTGGCTCCGGCTGCAACGCCTCCAGCTCGCTGGGCGGAAAGCTCAGCGAGGTCGAGTTCTGGAAGCGCACGAAGTTGGCGATGGCCCCTTCGCCCGGCGTGCCGTGGCGCTTCAGCCACAGCTCCAGCATGCGCACCGCCTGGAAATACTCGAAGCGATACGGTTCGGCGAACAGCCGCTCGATTACAGCAGGCTCAAATCGCCGCTTCGCGGGGTGCATCGCAACAGCTCCTCTCCGTTTTTGTTCGATACGATCACCAGCTGGGTGAAGCTGTTGGCGTGCACGTACAGGCCCAGGAAGCGCTCGACGATGTGCGCGAACGCGTGGATGCCGCTGCCGACGAACGCTTCCTCGTCGATCGTCAGGCGTACCTCGATGCCGCGCACCAGGCAGGCGAACGGATTGCCCGGCAACCAGGCGGTGGCGGCCTTGTGCGCCACCGCGATGATGCCGCCGATCTGGCGCTGCGAGGCCGGTGAACGCGGCAGGTCGTACAGGGTCAGCATCTCGCGGAACGCGTCGATGCCGCCGTCCGTCAGCGACAGGTGGTTCAGCGACAGGTGCGAGATCAGGCGCCAGTGCGCGCCGCGTCCGCGTTCGAAGCGGTAGGACGGCGTGGGTTTGCGCAGGAAGCTGATGCTGCGCACGCTGGAGCCGCCCTCGATGAACAGGTCGCCACCGCGCAGGCCGTAGCTCAGCATCGCCGGCAGGTCGCGGTTGGTGCAGGTCAGCTCGATCGACAGCGTGTCCGTCTCGACCTCCGCCGGATCGAAATCGATGTCCACCAGCGACAACTCGGTCTCGTAGCCTGGGCTCTTCTCGGCCACCATGTCGTCGCGCCGCACGATCCAGTAATGGCCGTTCTTCTCCGGCGTCTGGCCGTGCTTGAGCGAATAGAACGGACGGAACTCCTGGATCGATTCGCCCTGCGGCGTCTGGCGCACCAGCTTGACGGAGTCGATCGACTGCACCTCGAAGGCGAAGGCGCGGCGGGCGTCGGCCAGCACCGGGTAGCTGGCGGTCGCATGGGTCAGGCGGATCGGTTCGCCGCGCTGGCGGAACAGGTTGACGACCGGGGTGCAGCCCAGCAGCACGTTATTGGTCGACAGCGTGCCCAGGATGCGCGCCGTGTTCGAGTCGGTGCGCATGCCGGCCAGGGCCAGGTGCAAGGTGATCGAGCGGGCGCCGGACGGCAGCACGGCGGCCAGCGCGCGCAGGTCGATGTCGAAGAAGTTGAATTTCTCGGGGAACGAGAAATACTCCGTCAGCAGGCGGTAGGCCGTGTGCGAACGGGCCGAGAAGTCGATCAGCGCCTCGTCCTCGTCGAAGCCGGCCGGCAGCACGGGAATCTTCGGCAGCGCGACCCAGCGTCCGCTGTCGTCCGCTTCCGCATAGGCGCACACGCCGCGCATGAACAGCGCGTCGCGCAGCGCGGCGCAGAACGACGGCTCGCCGTCGATGAACACGCGCAGCTTGGTCAGGTTCAGCTGCGGCAGTGCGACCTGCGGCGAGGTGCTGGCGATCGTCAGGCTGATGCTGGAGGTGGCGTTCGGCGGCAGGCGTACCGCTTCGGGCGCGTCGATGATGGCCGCGAACGAAGCGCGCGCCAGCTCGATCGGGGCGATCGTCACCGGATACGCGGTGCGGAAGGTGCAGACGGCGCCGCGCACGGGGCGCGTCGTCAGCTGGGTGCCGCGCGGGATCTCGGTGGCGGCGGTGAGCTGCGCGGCCGCGCTGGCGAAATCCATCCGGGCGATCGAGCACGACGGAAAGGGCCGCAGGTAATGCGGATACAGCACTTCGAAGAGTGCTTCGGTGAATTCGGGGTAGTCGTCGTCCAGGCGCTTGGCGATGCGCGAGTTCAGCAACGCGAACGACTCGATCATCCGCTCGATGTGCGGGTCTTCGCAGACTTCGCCGCCGATCAGGAGGCGGCCGGCGATCTTCGGGTAGCGCTCGGAAAACTCGCGCGAATAACGGCGCAGAAATCCCAGCTCCCGTTCGTAATACGGTAGTAACTGGTCCAACGTTTAGGCTCCCGGCTGCGCCACGCGGCGCGCCTTGCTGATGGTGTATTGCAGGCTGGACGGCTGCAACACGGCATCGAAGTTGACCGGCTCGTGCGCCGTGCTGACCACCAGCAGCGCCGTGATGGCGAAGTTCAGGCGGTTCACGGAATCGGCGCGCAGTTCCAGGCTGGCCTGCACGTTGCGCAGGCGCGGCTCGTGGCGCGCGATGGCCTCTTCCAGGCAGCGGCAGATAAAGGCGCGGTCGTCGGCGCTCGACAGTGACAGGCCGGCGAAATCCTGCAGGCCATACGTCACGATCGAGCGACCGCATTCGGGGTACCGCTTCAGCAGATCCTCCGGAATCACGGTGCGGGTGTTCAGCAGCGCTTCCAGGTCGCGCGCGACCGAGTCTTTCAACTCCTCGATCGACATGCGCGACACCGTGCCGCCCCCGCCCGCGTTGGCCCGTGTATCCATCAGCCGGTCAAACAGACCCGGCGCGAAACCCTTCATCGGTATCCCAGCGGTTCAAGAATGCCAGACAGGCGCGAACGCGCTATCAGGCAACCTTGTTGGCCGACAGGTCCCAGCCGCCGGACGTGTTGCCGCCGGTGCCGCCGCCGACCTTCTGCTGGGTGTACTTCCACTTGACCTTGGAGTACTTGATGGCCACGTCTTCGACCAGGATGTTGCCTGGCTCGACGGACGGGGAAACGCTGGAGATCAGCACGTTTTCCAGTTCGATTTCGAAGTATTTCACGCGGTCGCCGTTACCGTCTGCGCGCATGAATTCGAATTTCGCTTTCGGAATGGTCTTGCCCGACGAGCAGGTTTGCAGCAGCACTGGGGTTGCCAGGTCGGCCAGCTTGGAGATGACGATATCTTTGTGCTCGGTACGTTCCGCGGTATGACCGCCACCGGTCGACGCGGTGGCCGATTTCGGTTGCAGCACTTGCCACTCAACGCTCTTGCACTCGATCCAGTCTTTGTGCGTGCCGTCGGCGGATTCGCCCTTGATGCCGTCGATTTGCAGATAGACGTCGATTGCCATTGTTGTTCCTTTCAGAGATGTTAAAAACTAAGTTGCTTAAGTTTTGGTCGATGCTGGAAGCTCCGCGACCAAACGGAGGGAAACGGACAGCTCGTCGAGCTGGAAGTGCGGACGCAGGAACGACACGGCGCGGTACACGCCCGGGCGGCCCGGCACTTCGGAAACTTGCACGGACGCTTCGCGCAGCGGGAACTGGGCCTTCTGTTCCTGGCTGGCGTTATCGTCCAGCAGCACGTACTGCGTCAGCCAGCGGTTCAGGAAGTCCTCGACGTTCGACGCGGCGGCAAAGCTGCCGATCTTGTCGCGCATCATGGCCTTCATGTAGTGCGCGATGCGCGATACGGCGAAGATGTACTGCAGCTGGGCCGACAGCACGGCGTTGGCGTTGGCGGCTTCGTTGTTGTACTTGCGCGGCTTCTGCGCCGACTGCGCGCCGAAGAACGCCGCATAGTCGGTGTTCTTGCAGTGGACCAGCGAGATGAAGCCCAGGTCGGACAGTTCCTTCTCGCGGCGGTCGGTGATGGCGATCTCGGTCGGGCATTTCAGCGCGACCTCGCCTTCGTCGGTCTTGAAGGTATGGGTCGGCAGGTCCTCGACCAGACCGCCACCTTCGACACCGCGGATGGCCGCGCACCAGCCGTAGTCCTCGAACGCGGCCGTCAGCTTGGTGCCGAACGCGTAGGCGGCGTTACACCACAGGTATTTGTGGTGGTCGGTGCCGTCCACGTCCTCGACGAAGTTGAAGCCTTCCGTGGTGGCGCCATCGGCCGGATTGAACGGCAGGCGGCCCAGGAAGCGCGGCAGGGTCAGGCCCACATAGCGCGAGTCCTCGGATTCGCGGAACGACTTCCACTTGGCGTATTCGACGGTGTCGAAGATCTTCGACAGGTCGCGCGGCTTGCCCAGCTCGGAATAGCTCTCCAGGCCGAACAGCTCGGGCGACGCGGACGTGATGAACGGCGCGTGCGCGGCGGCGGCCACGTGCGACATCTGTTCGATGAAATACATGTCTTCCGGCTGGCGGGTGATCTCGAAGTCGCCCAGCAGCGCGCCGAACGGGGCGCCGCCGAAGGTGCCGAATTCCTCCTCGTAGACCTTCTTGAACATCGTGCTCTGGTCGAACTCCAGCGCGCTCTGGAAGTCCTTCACCAGTTCGCGCTTGGTCGCGTTGAGCATCTTGATCTTCAGGTTCTGGCCGGTGGAGCTGTTGCGCACCAGGTAGTTCAGGCCCGTCCAGCTGCTCTCCAGCTTCTGGAACTCGGGCGCGTGCATGATGGCCGACAGCTGTGCCGAGATCAGGCGATCGAGCTCGGCGACGCGGGCGTCGATGGTGGCGGCCAGGTTGTCGGAGACGACGACGGTGCCGTCCATGACTTGGCTGACCAGTTCGGAGATCAGGTCCTTGGCGCGGGCGTGCTCGGCGCTGGACTTGGCGACCTTGCTCTGCTCGACGATCTGGTCAAGCAGGCCAGCTTCGGTGGTGGTGGTAACGGCGGCTGCGCCGGCTTGAGTGGCTTGTGCGGACATGATCACTCTTTCGTGGTTTGCTGGCCCAGTTCGGCCAATTTCTCGGTGCTGTTCAGGACGTCGTTGAGCAGGTCTTCCAGCTTGTCGTTGCCGGCCAGCTTGTTGCGCAGGTCGGCCAGCTTGGTGCGTGCCTCGAGCAGCTTCTTGAGCGGATCGACCTGTTGCACGACCGCCTCGGGGCGGAAGTCTTCCATCGACTTGAACGTCAGGTCGACGCCGAACTCGCCGCCTTCGGCGCTCAGCTCGTTCTTGACGCGATACGCCGCGCGCGGTGCGACGCCTTTCAGCACCTCGTCGAAGTTGTCCTGGTCGATCGCGACGAAGCTGCGGTCCTTCAGGCGCTTCTGCGCCACTTCGGAATTGCCGCCGAAATCGCCGACGACGCCGACCACCATCGGCAGTTCCTTGTTTTCGATCGCGTCGCCGATTTCCACGTCATAGGTCATCTGGACCCGCGGCGGACGAACCTTCTGCAGTTTTTTCTGGACGCTGGAGTTTTTTGGCATGGGATATCCCTATCGTTGGGTTAAATACTGAGGTCACCCGGGGAAAACATGGCGCGCTGGCCAGCCAGCGCGCCGCGGGCGGCATCCGCCGCCCTGCTTCGTCCACCACGGAGTTAGCAAAACATTATTTCAGCATGTCGAACGGGTTGTCGGGTTGCTTGCCCTGCTTTTTATTCGCGGCCTTGCCGGTCTGCTTGGTGTTCGTGGTGGTCGTGCGGGCGCCGCCAGGAATGATCTGCTGGCCGGCATCCTTCACCAGCACGGTTTCACCCAGCGTCTCGCGCAGCATCTTGGCCATTTCCTGCGCGTCCGTCTTGGTCGTGCCGGACAGGTTGTTCTGGCGGCTCAGGTCGCTCAACGCGCGCGTCGCCACACGCAGGCCGCTGATGGCGATGATGCTGTTCGCGACACGGTCGTTGGGGTCGCGCACCAGCACTTCCTGGGCATTGACGATCGCCTCGCCATACTGCTCGGCGTCGAAACGGGCCTGGGCGATGTTCACCCACGGCTGCTTCTCGGTCGGGAATGCCGCGGCGGCCTGCTTCCACAGCGTAACGGCCTGCTCTTTCTGACCAGCGCCGCTGGCCTGGGTTGCCTTGCCCAGCAGGTCTTCCATGGTAGGCATGGCGGGTTTCTCGATTGCCACCGGTCCGGTGGCCGAGCACGCTGCCAAGGTGGCGGCGCAAGCGGCTGCGCCAATAAACCGGCCGATGCGGCCAAACTGTGTAACGGTTGTCATGCTGCCCTCAAACTAGCTCATCAAAGATGCTTATTATATAATTATAACCAACAGACTCAACCTTATCAGTAATTTATTATTGAAGAGTACATCGGTTTATGACCGGGTCAGCAGTAAACCTCCGATTAACCCCGCGGCCGCCCCGTTAAAAAAGGGCGTCGTGCTTGGTGCAACGCAGACAACGCTTCGGCATACGAAAGCCGCGCTGCTGCGATCCGGGCATCCACGCACACAGTCGACAAGGATGCGATCACGCATGAGTAGCAAAATTCTTTGGGGCGATGGCCTGTTCTTGCGCCCCCAGCACTTCCAGCAGCAGGACCAATACCACGAGCACCGCCTGCACCGAAGCGTCCAGGCCCTGCATCCCTATGCCTGGGGCGTGGAACAGCTGCAGATCGACCGGGACGCGCTGGGCAACAACTCGCTGCGTCTGCTCGAGCTGGCACTGCGCTTCCAGGACGGCGAACTGTACGACGCGCCCGGCCTGGACTACCTGCCCGACTCGGTCGACCTGAGCCAGCTGCCGGCTGGCGGCCAGAGCGTGACGTTCTACGCCGCGCTGCCCGCCTTCAAGCCGTTCGGCGGCAATTTCGGCGACGCCAACGCGCCCGGCGCCAATGCCGTGCGCTTCCAGCAGGAGAACCGGGAGACGCCTGATTTATATACGCATGCCGCGTCGGCGCAGCTGTCCTACCTCAAGAAAACGGTGCGCCTCGTGTCCGAATTCGAGCCGCGCGACTCCTACGTGCACTTCCCGCTGTTGCGCTTGCGCCGCGCCGCCACCGGCGGTTTCGAACTCGATGCCGGCTTCCTGCCCCCGAGCCTGTCGGTGAAGAGCGCCCCGCTGCTGTTCAATCAGCTGCGCCGCCTGCTGGACGCGCTGCAGGCGAAGGTCAGCGCGCTGTACGGCCATCACCGCGAGCCGAGCAAGCACGTGATCGAGTTCCGCTCCGGCGACATGTCCTCGTTCTGGCTGCTGCACACGGCCAGCACCGCCTATGCCGCCCTGTCGCACTATTACCAGCATCCGGCGCTGCATCCGGAACGCCTGTTCGAACAGCTGCTGTCGCTCGCCGGCGGCCTGATGACGTTCTCGAAGAGCTGGACGCTCTCGGACCTGCCGTCCTACAGCCACGCCGACCCCGGGCCCGCGTTCGAGACGCTGTACCAGATCATCCGCGAACTGCTCGATACGGTGATCTCGTCCAAGTACTTCGCCATCGCCCTGCGCGAGGTCAAGCCGTCGTACCACCACGGCATGCTCGATTCGCAGAAGATCGACGACAAGACGACGTTCTACCTGGCCGTCTCCGCCGAGATGCCGGCCACCGAGATCGTCGACGTCGTGCCGCTGCGCTTCAAGGTGGGCGCGCCGGACGACGTCGAGAAGTTCGTGCTGTCGGCCATGCCGGGTGTGCGCCTGCAGCACGCGCCGCAGGTGCCGGCCGCCGTGCCGGTGCGGCCGGACGCGATCTACTTCTCCATCGAAGCGAAAGGCCAGATGTACGAGCGCATGCTGCAGGCGCAATCCATCTCGATCTACGTCCCGGGCGGCATGCACGACGTGAAGCTGGACCTGGTGGCGGTGACGTCGTAAGCCGCGTGCCGGTTAATTAATATGCAAGCCCGAGGATTTACCAAGCAATGACTACCATGACCGCACCTTCCCTGATGGGCAGCGCCGCCCCCGCGGCGGCGCACGCCGCACCGCAAACGCTGCTCGATCTGATGTACGACGGCTTCTACGCCCTGTTCATGCTCAAGAACGGCAACGGCCCGCAGGACGACGGCGAATTCGCCCGCAAGATGGCCCAGTTCCTGGACGACTTCGGCCGCGCGGCCAAGAAGCAGAACGCTGCCGCCGACGACGTCGACGCCGCCAAGTACGCGTTCTGCGCCGCCGTCGACGAGATCATCCTGCGTTCGTCGTTCCCGATCCGCGATGCGTGGGAGCGCCGCCCGCTGCAACTGACGCTGTTCGGCGACCAGCTGGCCGGCGAGAACTTCTTCAACCGCCTGGAAGAACTGCGCGCGCGTGGCAGTGCCCACGTGCAGGCGCTGGAAGTGTTCCATATGTGCCTGTTGCTGGGCTTCCAGGGCCGCTACATCCTGGAAGGTTCGGAAAAGCTGAACTACCTGACCTCGCGCCTGGGCGACGAGATCGCCCACATGAAGGGCAAGCGCGGCGGCTTCGCGCCGCATGCCGACCGCCCCGACCAGGTCAAGCACAAGCTGCGCAGCGACCTGCCGGTATGGGTCATGTGCTCGGTGTTCGGCCTGGTCTGCGTGCTGGGCTTCCTGGGCCTGCGCACGACGCTGTCGCATCACACGGAAAACAAGATGACGGCCTATAACGACGTGGTCAAGATGGCGCCCCGCGCAGCGAACCTGACGATCACGCTGCCCTGATGGATGTCGCTGCAACCATCGCCCCGGCCCTGGGAATCTTCGGCACGGGGTTGTCCCAGCACGCCCGTCTGATCACCCTGGCCAGCGCGCAGGACGGCGACCTGCCCGAGTCGCTGATGCCGGAATGCTTCACGGGGCGCGAAGCGGTCAACGAGCTGTATGCCTTCGACGTCGACGCGCTGTCCACGTCCACGGACCTCGACCTGCACCAGTTCATCGGCGAGGAACTGACCATCACGCTGCTACCCGAAGCAGAAAGGCGCCCATTCCGGCGCGGTCAATGGGCAGCAGGCGCTGAAGGCGCAGGACTACAAGCCGAGTTGTGTCAGCCAAACCACTAGCGGTAACTCAGATCAAGCTTCATCTCGAGAGTGCGCAACCCTGCTGTGGCAGTGCTCACTCCACGGACAAAGTACCGCTGACTTTCGCGGTTGAGGACATCAAAACCAATAGCATTGATGTTGGGAAAGCGGCGGAAGTCCCGCGCTTGTCGAACAATGCAAAAGCCCGTCATAATTCTGAACGAAACCACCTTTCTCCCGACTGAAATACAGCGCCGCCAAATCTTTTACCTACTCAAGCAAGTGAGTTCCGTAACAGCGTGGCGCCGGATTCTCGGGTACTACCGCCGATGGGCCGACGTCACCGCGCAATGCGTTCGCGTTGCGGAGGAAAACGGCTGGCAAGACGATACGTCATTACCCCGTTCCGAACATGCCCTGATTCTGAAATGCGTGGCGCACTGTCAGGCCGGCGTGGATCGGCTGGCACGCGGCGACAAACGTGTCTTCAAATTCGACAAGCATGGCCAGTTCGCCATGGCTGGTCGCATGCTGTCGCACTGGAGCCAGATGATGGAGCGCTATCGCATTGGCGAAAACGCGAGGGGCAAGCATACGCCCCTGTGGGCGGAGTTTTGCGAAGCCCATACGACGCTGGCGTATGCATGGGGCGAGTGCGGCCCGTTCATCCTCGAACCGCGCTACCTCGAGGATCCGGCACTGATGTTCTATGGGGAATGGATCGACAGGTACCTGGAAGCGCAGTTCTATCCTGATGTGTTACCGGAGGTCCCGGCGCCCGCCAACAGCGCGCTCGTCCGAACCGGAAGCTACGTCCCCTGCTCCGGCATATGGGAGCCAGTCGACGCACCAGCACCTTCGCTGTGGCGCTGGCTGACGCGTGCGCCCCGGCCCGCGCCGCCCTTCAGGCGCCAAGGCACGATGAGCTATCTGCATGGCGGCTCGCCGGCGCCCACTGCGACGATCACTACGGCAAGGGACAGCATCGACATCGAAACGACCTGGCGCTTGCTGTGGAAAGACGAGCGCTACGCGGATGGCTCCGTGCCCGAGGAGGAAAACGGCTATCGATTCACTCACCCGGAACCGATCGTGCCGTCGTCGCCCATCCTTCCCGGTTACCGTGGACCGATCTGGGCGGCCAGCGGCGTGATCGCGCCCGCTGGGGGACGCTGGTTGCTGGGCTGGGACATGCGTACCGCTGTCATGGTGCACGAGGGCGATCCCCTCCCGCGCCACCATGACCTGGACGTTCACTGGGTGTTACTGCCTGGCGCCCGGTTTGAGCTCATGTCGAGTACTACCCCTATGTCGAGTGCCCGATGATGACGCGAGCATGTCGCTACACGCTCGGGCGTGGGTTGCTGCCACTGGCGCTGCTCGCGACCGGTGCCGGTTGTACGCCCGACAACCCGCCTTCGCATCGAATCGAAGAGCTCGATCGGCAAGTCACGACGGATATCCCGGCCAGCGCTGCCACTTGGCAGATTTTCGGCACACCGGAATACACCGGCGGTGTGCCGGCGCCGACCGATTACTGGACGCTGATCGCCGAGTTTCGGGGCGTTCCGGCCTGGTGGATCGCGCGCCGTGACGTCCCGATTGGCAGAGTAATGGTGGTGCCTGAGGCGCCACGTGCGTGGCTCACGCCCAACTTTCGGAAGCTGCTGGCTGATGCGCCACACAATGTCATCGACCTGATCGACAACCGCCAGTGCCATCCGCATACGGGCTACATCCGAAAATCGGGGCGGCCGGTACACGGGTTCATTTGCGCGCAAGGAGACAGGCTGTTGCTGTACTTGACCCTGATCGAACCGTCCAGTACCGGCGAGTACGACTGAAGTGATCATGAGAATGCTGAAAGCCGCGCCGATGCTCTTGACTCTCATGCTGGCTGCCTGTTCCGAGCTGCCGCCTGCGAAGCTGCAGCTGGTCGATATCAGTATTGCCGAAATCGGTTACGCGGTGACGTTCGATTCGGACGTGGATTTCCTGGGCTATTACGAGCAGGGCCATCGCTGGCGCCCCGCAGTCAACAAGAAGCTGGTGTGCTCCCTGGCACGACCGCCGAATTTCGACGCGGCCAATTACGACAAGGAAGCCGCCAGCGGGGATATGGAGCTCGTCAGCGCAAGACAGGTCGGTAACCGCAGTGTGTTCCGCTATAAGGCGCTGCTGTACTTCGAAAGATGGGAGTCCGGCAGCTCGATGTCGTTCGGTGACGGTCACCATGTCGACGGATTGCTTCCGCCCGCGTCGGCAATGCCTTGCAAGGTCCGTATCCTTGTGCTTTTCGGGATGAGGTATTTGAGCGAGACACTGTATTTGCCGACCGATCCATTGAAGAAGCTGGCGCGCCAACGGGCACGGGACGATGCGGCGACGCTCAGCGGAGCCTGGGAGCGATGAGCCGTTGGCCTGCCCACTGGCGTACGGAGCGTCATCGTGCGCCTGCTGGAACAGCTTGCCCTGGCGGCGGATTTCGTGCGCCGGACTGCTATTCGTTCATCCGCGATCGCGCCGTCATTGGCGTCCTCCTTACCGCCGGATTCGCCAGCAACGCCATCGCACGGCAGATCGGATGATATGTGCTTGGCCGCCCGCGCCAAGACACCCGGCGCGCCGGCCTTCGTCAAACGGATCGCCTACCATGCCTGCCGGTGCGGCGATCACCACTGGCGCAGGCAGCCGCGCCCGCATTGCTCTACAATTTCCCCGCTCGACGACTCTTGAGCGGGACGTACGACATCGACGGGTGGCGCCAGGTGGAGCGATTCAGCACCCAGCGGCGCCACGTCGTGTTCGTCGGCCCGACGCCCGATATTTTGCCCCCGCGGCCGTACCCACCTGTGATCAACGCATGACCGAACTCCTCGTCCTCCCCCTCGTCGCCCTCGTCTTCATCGCCCTGTTCACCCGGGAAGTCATCGCCCCCGCCTCGCGCAACCATTGCGACCGCCGCTGGCTGATCCTGGCCAGCATCAGTGGCGCGGCCACGCTGGTCGTGACGATCGCGGCCGGTTACCTGTTCAGCGCCACGATCCGCCACGCCGCGCTGTTCGAGGCCGGTGCCGTCATGCCGGATGCCGCCGTCGGCCTGCTCAGCTTTCTCCTGACCAGCTTCGTGTTTTACTGGTGGCATCGCCTGACACATTATTCCGACCTGCTGTGGCGGGTTTTCCACCAGCTGCATCACAGCGCCCGCCGGGTCGAGGCGCTGACGGCGTTCTATGCCCATCCGCTCGACAGCGCCGCCGCCATCTGCATCAGCGCCTTCTTCAGCTACTTCGTGCTGGGCGCCAGTCCCGCGGCCGCTGCGATCGGCTTGCTGATCACCGGGATATTCGACCTGTTCCTGCACAGCGACCTGCGCACGCCGACATGGCTCGGCTACCTGGTGCAGCGGCCCGAAATGCATACCGTGCATCACGCGCATGGTCACCATGCGCAAAACTATGGCCTGCCGGTGTGGGACATGCTGTTCGGCACCTGGACCAACCCGCGCGAGCGCTCCGCCAGGCTGGGCTTCGACGAGGACAAGTCCGACCGCATCGCCGACATGCTGCTGTGGCGCGACGTGCATCGCAGCGACAGCTGAGACGTTACCATCCGAACTTTTGGACCGCCTGCGCCGGGGCCGTCCAACTTGTTGGACAAATCTCTTTCACGCGACACAACAAAACTAACAAAAACAACAACTTAGCGTCCTGATCACATCAGGCACGGCGCTTGCTATATGGGAGCCACCTCCGCGGTGGCTTACCGCGGTTTCTATAATACGGAGACTGCAATGCAGAAGAAGCGCCCACTCACACTCTATATCCTGATCGCGATGCTGCTCGGCATCGCGGTCGGCTATGCCTGTCATACCGCCTTCCCCGAAAAAGCCATCAGCGCAGAGATATCCGGCCATATCTCGCTGGTGACGGACATCTTCCTGCGCCTGATCAAGATGATCATCGCGCTGCTGGTGTTTTCCACGCTGACGATCGGTATCGCCAACCTGGCGGACGGCAAGGCCGCCGGCCGCATCGGTGCCAAGGCCTTTGCCTGGTTCGTGGTGGCCTCGCTGGTGTCGCTGGCGCTGGGTATGGTGCTGTCGAACCTGATGCAGCTGGGCACCCAGCTGGGGCTGCCGCTGCCGCCCGTCAATGCCAGCACGGGCCTGAAGACCGCGGCGTTCACGCTGAAGGATTTCATCACCCACGTGGTGCCGAAGTCGCCGATCGAGGCTATGGCCAACAACGAGATCCTGCAGGTGCTGGTGTTCTCCATCTTCTTCGGCTCCGCGCTGGGCGCGCTGGGCGAATCGGGCAAGCGCCTGGTGGCCGTGGTGGACGAGCTGGCGCAGGTGATGCTGCGCATGACGGGCGCCATCATGAACATGGCGCCGCTGGCGGTGTTTGCCGCCATGGCTTCCGTCGTCACGACGAACGGGCTGGGCATCCTGCTGACCTTTGCCAAATTCATGGGCGGCTTCTACCTGGGCCTGTTCTGCCTGTGGCTGCTGCTGATCGGCGCCGGCTTCCTGGTGCTGGGCCCGCGCGTGTTCCGCCTGGTCGGCCTGATCCGCGAACCGTTCCTGCTGGCGTTTTCGACCGCCAGCTCGGAGGCGGCCTATCCGAAGCTGCTGCTGGCGCTGGACAAGTTCGGCGTGCAGCGCCGCATCTCTAGTTTCGTGCTGCCCATGGGCTATTCGTTCAACCTGGACGGCTCGATGATGTACTGCACCTTCGCCGTGCTGTTCATCGCCCAGGCCTACGGCATCGACCTGTCGCTGGGCACGCAGATCAGCATGCTGTTGCTGCTGATGCTGACGTCGAAAGGCATGGCCGGGGTGCCGCGCGCCTCGCTGGTCGTGATCGCCGCTACCCTCACCCAATTCCACATCCCCGAGGCAGGCCTGTTGCTGCTGATGGGGGTCGACCAGTTCCTCGACATGGGCCGCTCCGCGACCAATGCCGTGGGCAATGCCGTGGCGACCGCGGTCGTCGCCAAGTGGGAAGGCGCGCTCGAAGAACCCGTCAGCGCGCACACCAAGCAACACGATGTTCAAGCTGCATGAGCAGTAACTAAGCAGTCACGATTTACCATAGGAGACCCAATGAAATACGTAATCACCGCGGCACTGGCACTGACCGCCGCGGCCGCACAAGCACAATCCCATGTCCAGATCTACGGTGTCGTCGATGCCGGCGTCCTGGCCGAGTACGGCACCCCCGCAGGCAACAGCACGGGGATCGGCAGTGGCCTCGCGTCCGGCTCACGCCTGGGCTTCAAGGGCTCGGAGGACCTGGGCAAAGGCTTGTCCGCCGTCTTCGTGCTGGAAGGCGGCTATCGCGTCGATAACGGCGCGATGGGCCAGGGTGGCCTGATCTTCGGCCGCCAGGCATTCGTCGGCCTGCGCGGCACGTTCGGCACCGTCACCGTCGGTCGACAGTATTCGCCGTACTACCAGGCGATCCGCGACGTGGCCGATCCGTTCGAGGACGGCATGGCCGGCCAGGCGACCAACCTGATGGCCGGTAACTACCGCATCGACAACTCGGTCGTCTACGCGACGCCACGGGTGGCCGGCTGGTCGGCCGAAGTGGCCTACGCCGCCGGCGAGGTGACGGACAAGCTGGCCGTGAACGACGACCGCAAGCGCCAGTTCAGCGGCATGCTGAGCTACGCGGAAGGACCGCTGGTCGTGATGCTGGCCCACCACCACAGCGAAGACGCGCTGCTGCCCGACCATGTCCGCAATACCGCACTGGCGGCGCGCTATACGCTGGGTGCCGTTACCGGCCACGCCGCTGTGACCAGCAATCGCGGCCTGGCAGGCGAGCGCAGCCGCGACGTCCTGCTCGGCGTGACCTGGAAGCACGGCCCGCACCGCGTGCTGCTGTCGGCCATCGACCGCGACGACCGCTCGGCGGCACGCCGCGACGCACGCCAGTTCGGCGCCGGCTACCTGTACGGCCTGTCGCCGCGCACCGACCTGTACGCCGCCTACGGCCACATCGACAACGACAACGGCGCCGCTTTCACGGTCGGTAACGCCACTGACAGCGGCAACGGCAACGCCGCCCTCAACCTCGGTATCCGTCACTGCTTCTGAACGGGCGGGCGCGCCGATTTGCTATAGTGGCGCCGATGCCAGTCCCACCCGATACCGCCACCAGCCAGACCAGTGAGGCACAAGCCGCCACGTCGTTCGCCCCGCCAGGGCGACGCCGCCGGCTTGCCCAGCTGGCCTGGGGCGCGGCCCTGGCCGGGGCCGTCGCCCTGGGCTGGGTCGCGTACTGGTGGACCGAACGGATCAGCATCGAACGGCTGCGCGCCGCCGGCGCCCAGCGCCTCGAGGTGTACGCGGCCAGCCTGGAAAACCTGCTGGACAAGTACGATTTCCTGCCCCACATGCTGGAGCTGGACAAGAACGTGCTGGGCCTGCTGGAACATCCGCACGACCAGGAACGCCGGCTGGAGGTGAATACCTACCTGGAGCGCCTGTCGCGCCAAGCCGGTTCGCGAATCATCTACATCGTCGACCTGCAGGGCCGCACGCTGGCCGCCAGCAACTGGCGCCAAAAGGACAGCTTCGTGGGCGACGACATCCGCTTCCGGCCCTATCTGCAGAACGCGCTGAGCGGCCGCCCCAGTGGTTTCTACGGCGTCGGCACGACCAGCGGCGAGCCCGGCTACTTCTATGCGCGCGGCGTCCACCGCGATGGCCGCATGCTCGGCGTGGCCGTCGTCAAGGTCAATATCGAGGAGCAGGCGCGCGGCTGGGTGCAAGGCGCCGACAAGGTGATGCTGGCCGACGCCAACGGCGTGCTGTTCCTGTCCTCCGCCCCCGCCTCGAAATACCATACCCTGCTGCCGCTCTCCGCCAGCGTGCGCGCCAGCCTGGCGCAGACCCGCCAGTACCACGGCTTGCCGCTGCCGGCGCTGCCGATCCGGCGCTCGGAGGCGCAGCCCGACGGCACCCGCGTGGTGACGATCGGCGCCGCCAACGGCAGCGAAGCGCGCGGCACGATCACGCCGCCCCTGCTGGTGCAGGGACGTTCGCTGGCGCCGCGGCAGTGGACGTTCCTGTACCTCTCGGACCTGAGCCAGGCGCGCGCCAATGCGCGTGCGGCCGTGCTGTTCGCCTGGGTGGTGTACGGCTTCCTGACATTGCTGTTCCTGTTCCTGCGCCAGCGCCTGCAGGCCAGGGAGCAGCTGCAGGCCGCCTACAACCAGCTGGAACTGAAGGTGGCCGAGCGCACGGCGCGGCTGGAACGCACCACGCAGCGCCTGATGAAGGAGGCGGAAGTGCGGCGCCAGGCCGAACAGCAGCTGCACCGCACCCAGAACGAGCTGTACCAGGCCGGCAAGATGGCCGTGCTGGGCCAGATGTCGGCCAGTATCACGCATGAGCTGAACCAGCCGCTGACGGCGCTGCGCACGATGTCCGACAATGCCGTGCTGCTGTTCGAGCGCGGCCGCATCGACGAAGCCCGCCAGAACCTGTCGAAGATCTCGCAGGTGGTGGCGCGCATGGGCACCATCACGGGCAAGCTGAAAGGCTTCGCGCGCAAGTCCAACGCGGAACTCGGGCCCGTCTCGATCCACACGGCGATCTCGAACGCGCTGGTGCTGGTCGAACGCCGCCTGCAACTGGACAAGGTGGCGTTCACGCTGGACATCGACCAGGGCGACGTCTACGCGCTGTGCGACAGCAACCGCCTGGAACAGGTGCTGCTCAACCTGATGAGCAACGCGCTCGATGCGCTGGGCACGCTGGAGCGCGACGCGCCGCGTGCCCTGACGATCGACGTGACGGAAGGCGACGGCAAGGTACGCATCCGCGTCGCCGACACCGGGCCCGGCCTGACGGACGAAGCGCGCGAACGGCTGTTCCAGCCCTTCTTCACGACCAAGCCCCAGGGCGAAGGCCTGGGGCTTGGCCTGGCGATTTCGGAACAGATCGTGCGTGACTTCGGCGGCACCCTGCGCACCGAAACAACGACGAGCGGGGCCTGCTTCGTCATCGAACTGCAGGCCGCATCAGTGGAAAGACAAGATGGATGAATTAGAAGTGATCCTGGTCGAGGACGACCCGGCCGTACGCGAAGGCAGCGCCCAGGCGCTCGACCTGATGGGTTTCAAGGTGCGCGATTTCGACAGCGCGGAGCCGGTGCGCGACCTGCTGCGACCGCACTGCCCCTGGGTGCTCGTCAGCGACGTGCGCCTGCCCGGTATCAGCGGCCTGGAATTGCTGCAGGCGGCACACGCCGTCGACCCCGATCTGCCGGTGATCCTCGTGACAGGGCACGGCGACATCGCCATGGCGGTCCAGGCCATGCACGACGGCGCCTATGACTTCATCGAGAAGCCCTATTCCTCCGAACAGCTGGCGGACGTGGTGCGCCGCGCGCTCGACAAGCGCCGCCTGCAGCTGGAAGTGCACGCCCTGCGCCAACGCCTGGCGCACAGCCAGGGCATCGACGCCGCCCTGCTGGGCAACACCCCCGCGATGCGCGAGCTGCGCCGCCTGATCCTGGACGTGGCCAGCCAGCCGGCGGACGTGCTGATCTACGGCGAAACGGGCACCGGCAAGGAGCTGGTGGCGCGCTGCCTGCACGAATTCAGCGAGCGGGCGCGGCATCACTACGTGGCCGTCAACTGCGGCGCGATTCCCGAGACGATTTTCGAGAGCGAGTTGTTTGGCCACGAAGCGGGCGCCTTTACCGGCGCGGCCAAGCGCCAGGTGGGCAAGATCGAGCATGCCTCCGAAGGCACGCTGTTCCTCGACGAGATCGAGAGCCTGCCGCTGGCGATGCAGGTCAAGCTGTTGCGCGTACTGCAGGAGCGCCATGTCGTGCGCCTGGGTTCCGTGCAGCCAGTACCGGTGGACCTGCGCATCGTCGCCGCCGCCAAGGTCGACCTGCGCGAGTTGAGCGACCAGGGCCAGTTCCGCGCCGACCTGTACTACCGCCTGAACCTGATCGTGCTGCACATCCCGCCGCTGCGCGAACGGCGCGACGACATCCCGCTGCTGTTCGAGCACTTCCTGCTGGACGCGGCCAGACGCTACCGGCGCGACGTGCCGGCGCTGCCAGCCGCCCATCTGCACGCGCTGCTGCGGCACGACTGGCCGGGCAACGTGCGCGAGCTGCGCAACGCGGCCGACCGCTATGTGCTGGGCCTGCCGGGCGCCCTGCCCGGCGTCGCCAGCGCCAGCGCGGCTACGGCATCGTCGTCGGCTTCGCTGGCGGACCAGGTCAGCGGGTTCGAACGCTCCGTGATCGATGCAGCGCTGCGCGATGCGCTCGGCAATGTCGCCACGGCGTGTGCGGCGCTGGGGTTGCCGAAGCAGACGCTGTATCACAAGATGCAGAAGCACGGGTTGGCGGCGGAAGACTATCGCTGACGCTCAGGTCACGAAAAATTCCATGCCGCGCGCCATCGCCGCAAACACCGCGGAGCCGTGGTTTTCGCCCGGCAGCAGGTGGAAGCGCACTACCGAGAGCGCCTCCGGCATGCCCTGCAGCCGCGCAGCCAGCTCGCTCGCCTCCTCCACCATGCGCCGCTGCGCCGCTGCCGGATTGGCACTGCCCGCACCACCCGGCCTGGCCGGCGCGCGCTCCAGTTCACCGACGGACAGCAGCAATGCCGGCTTGCGCGCCAGGCCCGAGGTTCGCTGGCCCAGCCCCGCGACGCCGCCCAGAACGGCGCGGTTGCCGTACCAGATCGAGGGGCTGGAGGCGAGGTAGGTCTGGAACAGGGCCGGCCGCGAGAACAGCGCATGCAGCACGCACAAGCCGCCGTACGAATGGCCGAACAGCGCCTGCCGTGCCGGGTCCACAGGCGCCAATCCGCGCACCAGCGGCATGACGTCGCGTTCAATGACGTCGAGAAAGCGGTCGGCCCCGCCCTCCCCGGTTACCGCATCCTGGCCGGCCGGCGGTGTGTAGTCGCGGCCGCGGGCCGGATCGTAATCGCGCTCGGTCGGGTAGCCGATTCCAACGACGAGCGGTGGCACCCGCCCCGTGACCGCCGCGCGGGCGCCGGCCGTGCGTGCCATCAGCGCAAGGCTGGCAAACGTGGCGTTGCCGTCCAGCGCATACAGCACGGGGTGCCCGGCCGGCGGCGCCGGACGTTCCGGCACGCTGACGAAAATGCGGTAGCGCTGGCCGTTCGCGCTCGCCACGATGTCGCGCTGGCGGGACTGCGGCAGCGTGGCCGGTTGCCAGTCGGCGGCGGCGCGGACGCCTGGCGCGGCTGCGGCAAGCGCGCCGGCGGCGAGCAGGCGGCGCCTGGAGGGGTCGGGATGATGAGTCATGGGCTACGCTATGGCTGAGAATGATTCTCATTCTAACTCAACAGACCGGTCCAGGACTGCCCGCCCGGCGACACGGTCGGAATGCAACAGCTCCAGCGGCCACCTGCCAGGATGGCGTCGCGGGACGTCCGTCGCGCTGGAAAGTCCGCCGCGGCGCGGCGCCAAGGCCACTTGCCGGCCGCTTTCACGTTTGCGTAAAACACCGCAGGCGGCTGCCACGCGAGGGGCTGTCCCCCTTGCGGGGACTGACCCTGAAGTTGGTCGTCCCCGCTTGCCATATGCACGCAAACTTCGGGGGCAGTCCCTAATGCCGCTAAGTTAAGGAGAATTATCAGCCAGCCGCAGACGTCTTTGCACCCAACAGCGGAGAGCTGGGGTCAGACCCGGCGGGTCTGACCCCGGTTTTGGGCCTTGGGTTGAGGGATACGCCTGCGGCCGAGTGAGTCCTACATCCTTAACTTAGCGGCATTGGGGTCAGTCCCGGAGGGACAGACCCCGGTCTTCACACGCTCTCAGAACGCCATCGACAGGTGCGCGCCTATCCGCCAAATACCACCGGCGCCAACTCGATGCGCGCCGAATCACGGGCCGCATTTCACTATCCCATTATGCAGAAAATGCTTGGCATACAGAATAATGATGATTTGGTCATCAGCGACTGGTTACGCCTGACTATAATAAATGATGTGACACCAAAACCACATCGTTAAAAAATCCGATCGTGCAGTGCCGGTCCGATGAACTGGCGGCGTAATATCGATACCTATTCTAATCACGTCCTTGTTCGTGGCCAGTATTGCGAGCAATTGCGAGGAATACATGAACACGTTCGGGTGGGATACCATATCGGTAGTTAATATCGACCAGGTCAATCGGCAACTGACGCAGCGTCTGTCGGAATTGCTGATGACATTCGATACCAGCTGGGACGATGCTTTCGCCGGCAAATTCGCGGCACAGGGGAATTTCGGCCCTTGGTCCATCACCGGGGGCGACGCCAGCGATATTCACCTGACGCTGCCGATTACCAACGGTACGATACGGCCGGTCACCCCGGCCCAAGGCGCTGCCGTCGATATTTCCGGCATGTCGGTCACGCTCGAGGTTAATCTCGCCTGGGTGCCGTCCGCTGTCGCTCCTGGGGCACACGACCTGTGCTTTGCACTGAATGCCGTTACGCCGGCTGGGGCGGCGCGCCGACCGGGCGATATTTATTTCATGGGCGCGTCCGATCCCCACGATACCGGCAAAGGCCGCGAACTGGGTACCGGGGTGGCCAATGTGCTGCTCGATAATAAGGACAAGATCACGTTTGTTTTCGCCCAGACCGGCGTGATCGACCCAAATACCGCGACCTGGCTGCTGCCGAAACAATCGGCCTACAGCTACCACACGCCGGCGGGCTCGGCGCAGGGCTATCTGGCGATATTCAGCGTCACCACCGATCGCGATATTTCCCAGCTGGCAACCAATATCGATTCGGCCATGACCGGATCGAACTCCCCGCTGGTGCTGGCGATATCGGGCGACATGTTCATGCAAAACGCAATCCTGCCGGGTTTGCCGGCGACCTTCCCCGGCACCAGTCCATCCAACTTCCAGTGCGCCGCCGGCCAGATAACGCTGGCCACCGGTTTCGACCTCCCTTCTGTCACCGTCGGTGCGATCGGCTATACCCCGACCGTGGATACGCTGAGGATCGCGATCAATTCAAATGCACTGAGAACTGCCGCGTCCGGCCACTGCGGCCTGCACTTGCCCAATGCGCAGATGACGTTTTCCACCACGACCAATAACGTTCTGGCCTTCGATCCGGTCGGGCAGACGTTCTCGTTCCAACCGGACCCGAATCCCCAGTCCAGTTCGGACAGCGACGTGCCCTGGTACGACTATCTGATCGGTCTCGGCGCGCTGGGCGCAGCCATCATCGCCATCGTGCTGAAGGCCGTCGAGAACGCTGTCGGCGACACCCTGTCCGGTACGGGCCTGGCCGGCAAGCTGGCCGCCGCGCCGGCGTCGACGGTACGCTGGGCCGGCCTGGAACGCGTCCGGATACAGACGGCCGAGTTGAACGACTGCCTGATGTTGTACGCGACGATCGCCTGACCGGACTCGCCGCGCCGCCAATCGCCATTTCCGCAGAGGGAGCGTCATCCATGGCCAGTACCGCGCTTTGCAAGGATAATCCCACGCCGCCATCGGCCGGCGTGGCATCGACCAACAATTGGGACACCGTATTCGCGATCAATTTCGCCAATGCGAACAAGGCGATCCGGAACCAGAAGTCCTCGCCGCCCGGCTTCGACGGAACCAAGCCCGGCGGCGCCTTCAGCGGGCCGGCCATCGCGGTGAGCGGGCAGTTCGGCGCGTGGCAGCTGAGCGGCGGCAGCGGTTCGCTGGCCGAGCTGTCGCTGCCGGTGTCGGGCACCGCCACGGCCCAGTCGGCCCCGCCCACCGCGATCGACTTCAGCGGCACCGCCGTGATCCAGGTATCGATGGACTACATTCCCCAGCCCGGCCAGGGCGGTTCGGGCAAGGTCAGCGGCGGCGCCACCAACCAGCTGAAGGTGAAGACCAGCACCACTGACCCGCAAACCCAGCCGGTGGTGTCCGTCCTGAGCGTGACCCTGACATCCGGCCAGGAAGCGCACGACGCCGTCAGCGACGTGCTGGAACAGTGGCTGCTGGCTAACCTCGGCAGTTTCAATCACACCTTCGCCGCCATCGACCTGGGCGCCGTGGCCGACAAGGACCAGTTCCAATGGCTGGCGCCCACCCATGTCGGCTACGGCATCAACAATCCGGAGAACGCGGCGCCGGACGATTATGTCTTCGCCGTCATGGCAATGACGGAAAACCGCCCCGGCGCCAATCTCGGCCATGACGTCTCTCCCAACGTGATTCCGCAGGGATGCAACAGCGGCTTCCTGATTTCGCAGGAGCGCTTCCTGAGGAAGATACTGTTGCCCGGCATTGAAAAGCTGTTCCTGAATGCCACCGATACGGATTTTTCCATCGGCGACGACGGTTCGACGATCACCAACGTCAATCGCATCACCTTCCAGAACTTCGAGACCTCGAACAAGGACGGCAGCGACACGGTGACCATCACGGGCGCCGCGCTCGAGCCGAACAACTTCACGCTGACGGCGACCGCCACCACGCTCAGGCTGAGCTTTGTCGATCTCAATTTTCCCTGGAACGACGGCGGTTACACGGTGCACATGGTGTACAACTCTGAATGCGAGCTGTACATGGATGCGAACAAACACTTCCAGGCCTGCGTGGTCGGCACGCCATCCCTGTCGGTGACGGTGACGGAATCGTCGGGCGAAAAGTGGAGCAACATCATCAGCGGCATCATCGAAGGCGTGGCCTTTGCCGTCATCGGCGCGGCCATCGGCGGCGCGCTGGGACCGGCGGCCGAAGCGTCCGGGGAAGCCATCGAAAGCGGCTCGACCGAGGCAGCCGACGCGGTCGAAGGCACCAGCGACACGCTGGAGTTTTCCGGCGACCTGCCCGCGGACGACGACATCAGCAATCTGGACGACGTCAATTCGGCTGACGACACGGAAGCCAGCAACGACATGAGCAATTCCGAGGACGGGTCGTACAGCTCCAAGCTGAAGGGCTTTTTCCGGCGTAACTGGCGCAAGATCCTCGGCATGGCGATCGGCGGCGCGGTCGGCGCCGTCACCGCCAAGCTGCCCGACATTCTGGAGGCGTACTCGGAAAACGACCTGGCGAAGATGCCGACCCTGGACGAGTTCGCCGATTATTCGATCGCGCCCGTCGCCTGGCCGGGACAGACCGGCTACACCCTGGTCAGCATGGCTCTGAACGAGTCGCTGCAGATGGGCCTTAATGTCAGCATCGCCGATTAGGAGGCAGTCGATGAACACCGTTTCCACGCTCAATTGGGATACCGCCTTCGGCATCCGTTTCAAGGACGCCAACGCAGCCATCGTCGGCGCCGGCAGTTCGCCGCCCCGCTTCGACGGCGCCCACGACAGCCTCGGCGCCACTTACCAGGTGGGCGCGGGGTTCGGGCCATGGCAAATGACGGGCGGCGCGGGGTCGCTGCTGACGATGACACTGCCCCTGACCGGCGGAACGATCGCCGGCGGCGGCCAGCCCGACGCGGCTTTCGCGGCAACGGCCCAGATCCAGGTCAGCCTCGGCTTCATTCCGCAGCCGGGCACCCCGGCCTCCCAGCAGCTGCGCATCGATCAGACACAGGCGGTGAGTGTGCTGCAGGTGACGCTCGCCAGCGGGCCGGCCTCGGCGCTCGACGCGATCCGCGGCGCGCTGCAGGACTGGCTCAACGCCAACCTGTCGCAGTTCAATCACGTGTTCGCCGTGGTCGACCTGAACACCGCGCTCGACCCGTCGGACAGCTTCGCGTGGCTCAAGCCGACCCACGTGGGCTACGCGATCTACACGGAAAATATCGCCTCGCCCGACGACTATGTGTTCGGCGTGCTGGCCATGACGGAGAATCGCCCCGGGCTCAATCTGTCGCCGCAGATCGATCCCGGCATCATTCCGGCCGGCGCCGACGCCGGCTTCCTGATCGCCGCGCCGCGCGTGGTCGACAAGATGTTCGCGCCGCAGATCGAGACCCTGTTCGATGGCGCCAGCCCGGACGACTTCGACCGCCAGGACGATGGCATGACGATCGTCAACGTCGCGCGCCTCGAGTTCACGGACTTCACGCTGGAAGACGGGACCGTGATCGACGACGCTGGACTGGACGCCGCCGGCTTCACGATGTCCATCGGCACCGGCTATGTCCAGATCAGGTTTTCCGGCCTGAAGTTCACCTGGCAGGACAAATACAATGTGGTGGTCAACTACGCATCGACCAGCCAGCTGTCGACCGACAGCAACGGTCACCTGCAACTGACCCAGACGACTGCGCCGAGCGTGTCCGTCAACGTCACCGAGACCGATGCGCAGAAATGGCGCGAAATCTGGGAAAGCATCGGCATCTCGGTGGCCGTGGCGGTGGTCGGCGCCGTGCTGGGCGCTGCCGCCGAAGCCGGACTGGCGCGCGCCGCCGCCAGCAGCGGTGCCGAGGCGTCCACCAATGGCGTCGTCAATATCGAAATGCAGACCATCCTCAACGGCATGACGCCGCAGCAGGTCATGGCCGGTGAAGTAACGGCGCTGCGCACGGCGATTCGTGCGCTGCAGGAGCCGGAAGCGCCGCAGACGTTCGCCGGCCTGTTCCGCGCCGCATCGTGGAAGCTGCTGGGCACGGTGATCGGCGCGGTGATCGGCGCCGGGGTCGCCGGCATCGTCACCGCCCTGCAAGCCTATGCCGACGAAAACAGCGAGGACATGCCTACGCTCGACAGTTTCGGCGAGCAGGCCACCAGCAACGTCAAATGGACGGGTGCCAGCGGCTATTGCCTGCAGTCGGCCGTCCTGCGCGGCGCGCTGCAACTGGCACTGGTCAAGGGCGCCTGAACCATGTCGGCGCCCGGCACCGTGCCCGGCCTGCCCATTCCCCTTACCCTGACACTGGACCAAAATGCCTGACAACGACAGCCTGATGGCCGATACCTACGGCTGGGATACCGCCTTCGCGATCCGGGTCGACGACGTCAACGCGACCATCCAGCGCAAGGGAACGTCGCCGAAGGACTTCTCGACGTCCACGCAAGACCCGAATACCGGCATCGCGGTGGCCGTCACGGGCACGTTTTCCGACTGGCACATCACCCTGGGCGGCAGCGGCAAGCTGATCCACATGGCCACGCCGGTCGTGGCACTCGCCGCCAAAGGAAATGTTCCCGGCACCGGCCCCGTGGATTTCACGTTCGGTCCCGGCAGCTTCGAAATCGAAGTCGAGCTGGAATACGTTCCGCATACCGATGCGCCAGCCTCGGGCTCGGGCACGCTGCACAACCTGAAGGTGCGCGCTGCCGCGCCTGCCGGCCCGAGCGTGGTGACGGTATTGGACGCGTCCGGCTTCGGCACCAGCACGGATGCCTCGCACACGCCGTTCGACGCGGTGGCCGATGACGTCAAGGCCGCCATGCAGACGTGGTTCGACGCCAACCTGGGAGACTTCGAACATGTGTTCGCGACGGTCAACCTCAACCGCACCGCCGACCGCGGCCAATTCGCCTGGCTGCTGCCGACCTACTCGAGCTATGCCTACATCGACGGTGCCACGCTGGACGACAGCATCCTCGGCATCCTGTGCATGACGGAAAATCGCTCGGCCACCGGCCTGGACCAGGAAATCTCGCCCAATGCGATCCCGGCGGGCGCGCGCGCGGGCTTCCTGATCGCCCCCGCTCGGTTCATCAGCGAGATGCTGTGGCCTTCGATGTCGATCGTCTACAAGGGTACCAAGCCCGGCGACTTCCAGCTCAACACCGACGGCACGGGCCTCAGCCTGAGCAACGGCGAAGTCACCATCGACGACCTCGTGGACGACGATGGCAATGCCCACACCACCGTGCTGCAGGACTTCGAACTGACCACCACGGACCAGTTGCTGACCGTGAACGCGACCACCCGGGTCGAGGTGTCGCCCGGCATCCAGGCCTTCACGAAGGTGGTCAACTCGTATGACTTGTGCCTGCACCAGCTGGCCTCGGGCAAACAGACCATCTATTACGTCGAACGCAATGCCGTTCCTGCGGAGCACTGGACCACGGAAAGCGAGGGCGTCGAAATCACCAAGATCCTGGAAGGCGTCATCGCCGCCCTGATCACGGTCGCGATCGGCGTCGCCACCGGCGGCGCCGGCTTTGCCGCGGCCGCCATCGTGATGGGCATCCTCGCCGGCGTCGGTTCGATGGTGCCCGACATCATCGCGGCCGCCAATACCGATGCGGCCCCACCGATCGACCTGCTGCTGTTCAATGCCACCGACCCGCTGCAATGGTCCGACCAGGCCGATTTCAACCTGACCGGCGTCGCTTTGAATTACGCGCTGCAGATGGGCGGCACGCCATCGTTCAACGGCTGAATGATGGGCAAAGTGATGGGCAAAGGCGCTGGCGCAGCGCCTGTAACACCGCCTGGAAATCCCTCGTCCCCATTGCCGGCCTCCACTCCGCATGAGATATCTCAACAGGAGATCAGACGTTCCACTACTTGGCGCGAACAGCGCCAAAACAAAAAGGCTTGCAACCTAAGGTTGCAAGCCTCACGCTTCATCGATGGTTGTGTCAGCGGCGCCTAATCAGTAAGGACGCCCGTGTAATCTTCAGGCGTCTTTTTATCCGGCCATCTGGAATCTTCCATCGGTTGCGCAGCGCAATACGAATTGGCCACGACTTTCCCGCTTTTCGAGCCCCTGCAAGCCCAGGTCAGAGTACTTCGATGCTTGAATTGATCCCAAAAAAATTGATCGTCCAGCAGCGAGGGTGGCGCATTTTCATACCCGGTTTTCGGCGAAGTTCGAGCAGGGGCACTTTCGCCAGAACTTGGCTTCTCATCCAATACCTTTCCCATTTCAGGTATTGTTGTCTGGCTCATGCAAACGGATGAAGCCATGGCAAGCCCCATGAATAAAAACGACTTCATTGCTTCTCCAATCGATACGGAAACACAATAAAACCCGGACACTCTCACTGTGATCAATAAGGCGCCGACTCGGGCACTCCAACGATTTGGACTGCGTCATGCTGCGCATCGGTAAGTTCTATTGGCAATGCAGCGACTGTCGCCGAATCTTCTTGTCCCAGATGAAATTCCAAAAACTCGGCATCGAACTTGTTCGGCACGAATTGTTGACCATCTGGAGGAAGCTGCCAATGACTTTTATCAACCAGATTACCCTTGATGTCCCAGGAGAACGTAGTCACAGTCGGAGAGAAAGTCCAAGGGAAACCGGGAGGCGTCGGAATGTATCCCAATCCCATATTGGGTGCATTCGTACTCCCATCATAGGTTGCGCCGGTCTTCGTAGCGCCTCCTTGGTCCAAGGCTTTCCATTGTCCATTGTCGGTGTGCTGCGTTACGTTCTGCACCCTCACTTCACTGCCGGTAGCGCCGTAATTTGCGCGAGTCGGCTCTCCCAAATCAAGGGCCACACGTGTTTCGAATGCTGTCGCTTGTGCCTCATTGTGACCAAAAATGACGTGAGCAATTTCATGAACCAGACCCATCGCAGGCGACTGCACCCCGAGAATACCTGTGTCCGAAATTACCTGCAACCCTTGGTAAGGATTCCAATTGACCTGTCCTGACAATGGCAGGGCTGTCGTAGGCAGGTTTCCAATATTGATCGTGATACCATCCATATTCGGATAGAACAATGCAAAGTTAGGGCTTTGCTTAATGTACTGCAATGTTAGCACCAACTGCGACATGCCGGTCGGCGTTATTTTCGGTGTTTGAATATGTACGTCCATATTAGAATCCCTCATATTTCAGCTGTTACTGCAGATCAACTTGATATTGCAGAAAACTAATCATACCAAAACACAAGCAAGAGAAACTCACCAAAAGTAACATTGGGTCGAAATATCTGATACCTTATGCGGTCTCACCTAGCCTAACCTAACCTAACCAAACGGGTAGTCACGTACTTCCGGGCTAGCGAACTTCAAAAAGCCATGGACGCACATCAGCAAGACTCCATTCCGGACTGGGAACTCGCCGCTGACACCTGGAACGTTCAATAAGTGTTTAAGCCTTTGGTCTTCGACAAAGGGCGCTTTTGCCATGAATCCTCGCTACACGTGTTGGTTCTATTGAGAGCTAATCGAACGAAGCATGCGTGCATGCGCGACCGCCCTCCCCCGGACGATGTGGTCACTGATGGGAAGCCCTGGCGCCCTGCCGAGCTGGTGAAGTACGCCAATGTCCAAGGAGGATTTTCGGAATGTTTTCGGACAAAACAAAAAAGGCCTGCAACTGAACGTTGCAAGCCTTTGATAGCACAGCGAATTCTGGTGGGAAGTGCAAGTTTCGAACTTGCGACCCCTGCAGTGTGAATGCAGTGCTCTACCCCTGAGCTAACCTCCCGAAGAAGCATTATTATAGGTGGGCACTTGCGTCCCGTCAAGGGACTTCAAGCAACCGGCGTACGCCAGATGCAAGTTCCCTTGATCGCCTTGTCCAGGCCGTTCAACAATTCCTCGTGCGCGGCCGCTTCCTCGCTCGATGCACGCACCACCAGGATCTCGGCCAGCGCAACCTGCTCCAGTTGAATGGTGCCGCCGGACGTCTCTTCCTCGATGTCCATGCCCAGGCTGTTCTGGCCACGCGTCATCGACAGGTAGACGTCGGCCAGCAGCTCCGCGTCGAGCAGCGCGCCGTGCAGCTTGCGGTGCGCGTTCGAGATGCCATAGAAATCGCACAGTGCGTCCAGCGAATTGCGCTTGCCGGGCCGTAGTTCCTTGGCCTGCACCAGCGTGTCGATGACGCCGCCGATGTGCTCGTCGAACGGCGGCAGGTTCAGCATGCGGAACTCGTGGTTCAGGAAGCCCAGGTCGAACGGCGCGTTGTGGATGATGACTTCGGCGCCGCGGATGTACTCGCGCAGTTCCTCGACGATCTCATGGAAGCGCGGTTTGTCGCTGAGGAATTCGGTCGTCAGGCCGTGCACCGCCAGCGCGCCCTCTTCCGAATCGCGTTCCGGGTTGATGTAACGGTGGAAGTTATTGCCCGTCAGCTTGCGGTTGACCAGCTCGACGCAACCGATCTCGATGACGCGGTTGCCCAGCTTGGGATTGATACCGGTGGTTTCGGTATCGAGAACGATCTGACGCATGTGTTGGATGAGTAAAGAAGACAGCCGCGCAGTATAGCAAACGCGGCGCCCGGGTTACTTGCGGCGGACCGTTTCGACGCCGCGGTTGGCCAGCATGTCGGCCCGCTCGTTGCCGGGATGGCCGTTGTGGCCGCGCACCCAGCGCCAGTCGACCTTGTGCACGGCCTGGGCCGTGTCCAGCGCCTGCCACAGGTCGGCGTTCTTCACCGGCTCCTTGGTGGAGGTGCGCCAGCCACGCGCCTTCCAGCCATGGATCCATTCGCTGATACCCTTCTGCACGTACTGGCTGTCGGTGTGCAGCACCACTTCGCAGGGACGCTTGAGCGCGTTCAGCGACTCGATCACGGCCTTCAGCTCCATGCGGTTATTGGTCGTGTTCAGCTCGCCACCGAACAGCTCCTTCTCGGCCGCGCCGGCCACCATCAGCGCGCCCCAGCCGCCCGTGCCGGGGTTGCCCTTGCAGGCCCCGTCCGTAAAAATCTCCACCTTGTCCACGTACTGCTCACTATTCATATCTTGTTCGACCTTATTGCGACGCTATGGTTTCCTGCTCGTCGGCCTGGCGGTGCTTGTTGGCGGCCGGTACGGCGACCGGCGCCTTGGCCGACTTCTTGCTCCACGCCGGGCCGATCAGGCGCATGCCCTTGACCCGCTTGATGGCCTGGACGAGGTAGACGGCACCGAAGTAAGGCCACCAGCGCGTGCCCGCGCGGTCCATGAAGGCATAGCGGGCGAGCCAGGGCTCCGTGCGGCAGGCGGGCGCGTAACAGCCGAAATGGCTGTGGCTGACGCCCATGTTCAGCAATTTTAACCAGTCTTTGATGCGCGGCATAGAAATGAATTCCCCCGCCTCGGGCAGGTAGTGCGCGCCGGTGACGCGCGCCGTGACCTGGCGCAGGCCCCACAGGCTGGCCGGATTGAAGCCGCAGATGATCAGCTGACCTTCCGGAATCAGCACCCGCTCCACTTCGCGCAGTACCTGGTGCGGCTCGGCGGCGAACTCGAGCACGTGCGGCAGCACGACCAGGTCCAGGCTTTGCGACGCGAACGGCAGCTCGGCCGAGTCGAAGGTCAGCGCGACGGCGCGTCCCTCGGGCGCCAGTCCGCCCTGCGTGCGCGTCTCGGCCAGCCATTTGTGCGGCATGCGGCTGGCCGCCAGCGCGTCGATCTGCGGCGTGCCGATCTGCAGGGCGTTGAAGCCGAAGATATCGGCCGTCAGCTCGTCCAGCAGGCGCTGCTCCCAGGCGCGCACGTAGGCGCCGGCCGGCGTTTGCAGCCAGCTGTCCAGCGCTATAATGGATTTTTCGGATGTTGCGCTATCCATGCGTTCCCTGTGCGTTCCATTTTAAAGAACCGATGACGACACCCCTGCACGTCCTGGCCGTTCCAGCGTTCAACGACAATTATCTGTGGCTCATTCATGACGGCCGTCACGCGGCCATCGTCGACCCTGGCGACGCCGGCCCGGTGCTGGCCGCGCTCGAGCGCCAAGGCCTGTCCCTGCATGCCATTCTACTCACCCACCACCATGCTGACCACATCGGGGGCGTGCCACAATTATTGCAGCATTACGCCGTGCCCGTGTTCGGTCCTGCCGGTGACGGCATCGCCGCCGTGACCGACCCGCTGGTCGAAGGCGATACCGTCCAGGTGCCGGGGCTGGCGCTGGCCTTGACGGTGCTCGATGTGCCAGGCCATACGAAAGGTCATATCGCTTACGTGCATGAGGGCGCAACGCCGATGGTGTTCTGCGGCGACACCCTGTTTGCCGGCGGCTGCGGCCGCATCTTCGAGGGCACGCCGGAACAGATGGCGGCCTCGCTGGACAAGCTGGCCGCGCTGCCGCCCGGCACGCAGGTGTACTGTGCGCACGAATACACGCTGGCGAACCTGCGCTTCGCCGCCGCGGTCGAACCGGACAATGCGGCGCTGTGCGAGCGCATCGACGTCGACACCGCCAAGCGCGAGCGCGGCGAGCCCACGGTGCCCAGCACGATCGGCCTGGAGCGCGCGACCAATCCGTTCCTGCGCTACCGCGAGCGCGCCATCGCGCGCACGCTGACACAGGCGGGCAAGGTGACGCTGGACGCCTCGCCGCTGGCCGTGTTTACCGCGCTGCGGCAATGGAAAAACACTTTCTGACTTGAGGAAACCATGGAAACGGTCCACTTCTATTTCGACCCGATCAGTCCGTTCGTGTGGCTGGCCACGAAACAGCTTGCCCGTATCGAAGCGACGGGCGTGCACGTGGCGATCGAGCCCGTGCTGTTGGCAGGGATGTTGAAGGCGCACGGCATCAAGGGACCGGCGGAGGTGCCGGCCAAGCGCGAGCTGACGTTCCGCGACGTGATGCGGCTGGCCGACGCGCAGGGGCTGGAGTTTCGCGGCCCGCCGGGCCATCCGTTCAACCCGTTGCTGGCGCTGCGCATGCTGAGCTGCGTGCCGTCCGCGACCAGCCGCAAGCGCTTCGCGTTCGCGCTGGCCCAGGCTGCGTGGGAAAAGGGGCTGGATATTTCGGATGCCGCCGTGCTGCGCCAGGTGGCCAAGGATTGCGACCTGAACGGCGAGGCGCTGCAGGTGGCCGCGGCGACGCCTGACGTCAAGCAGCAGTTGATCGCGGCCACGGAGGCCGCGATCGGCCGCGGCGTGTTCGGCGTGCCCACGTTCGCCTACCAGAACGAGCTGTTCTGGGGCACCGACCGCATCGACGCACTGCTGCGCCGGATCGGCGGGCACCGCATCGACGAGGCCAGGCTGAAGGAATTCCTGGCGCGGCCCGCGCTGGCCCAGCGCAACGTCTGAGCCAGCGCCCGCGTCCTTAGATTTCCTCGTACAGCGGCAGGGTCAGGAACTCGGCGAATTGCTCGGAGGTCGACATCTCTTCGAAGATGGCGGCGGCGCGGGCGTAGTTCGGGCTGGAACCGTCCGGTGCGGCGCCCTGCACTTTCGGCAGTTCCTCCGCGATCATGGCGCGCACCATCTCGGCCGTGACCTTGCGGCCGTCTTCCAGCACGCCCTTGCTGGAGCGGATCCACTGCCACACCTGCGAGCGGCTGATCTCGGCCGTCGCCGCATCCTCCATCAGGTTGTGGATCGGCACGCAGCCGTTGCCGCCCAGCCAGCTGCCCAGGTAGTGGATGCCGACGTTGATGTTGTAGCGCAGGCCCGCTTCCGTGATCGGCGCTTCCGGCTGGAAGTTCAGCAGGTCGGCGGCCGTCACCTCGACGTCCGGACGCTGCTTGCCGATCTGGTTCGGCGCGTCGCCCAGCACCTTCTTGAATTCCGTCATGGCCAGGTCGACCAGGCCCGGGTGCGCAACCCAGCCGCCGTCGTAGCCGTCGGTGGCGTCGCGCGCCTTGTCGTTGCGCACGCCGCCCATCGCCACCTCGTTCTTTTCCGGATCGTTCTTGATCGGGATCAGGGCCGACATGCCGCCGATCGCCGGCGCGCCGCGCTTGTGGCAGGTCTTCAAGAGCAGCAGCGCGTAGGCGCGCATGAACGGCGCCGTCATCGTCACTTTCGGACGCTCGGCCAGGCAGAACTCCTGGTCCACCTTGAATTTCTTGATGCAGCTGAAGATGTAGTCCCAGCGGCCGGCGTTCAGGCCGGAGCTGTGCTCGCGCAGTTCGTACAGGATCTCGTCCATCTCGAACGCGGCCAGGATGGTCTCGATCAGCACGGTCGCCTTGATCGTGCCCTGCGGCAGGCCCAGCTCGTTCTGCGTCATCACGAAGATGTCGTTCCACAGCCGCGCTTCCAGGTGCGATTCCATCTTCGGCAGGTAGAAGTACGGACCGGCGCCGCGCGCCAGCTGCTCCTTGGCGTTGTGGAACATGAACAGCGCGAAGTCGAAGATGCCGCCGGAGACGCGCTTGCCGTCCACCAGCACGTGCTTCTCGTCCAGGTGCCAGCCGCGCGGACGCACCACCAGCGTGGCCGTCTTGTCGTTCAGCTTGTAGGACTTGCCGTTCTGCTCCAGGGTGATGGTCTTGCGCACCGCATCCATCATGTTGATCTGGCCGTCGATCTGGTTGCGCCAGTTCGGCGTGTTCGAGTCCTCGAAGTCGGTCATGTAGCTGTCCGCACCGGAGTTCAGGGCGTTGATGACCATCTTGCGTTCGACCGGGCCCGTGATCTCGACGCGGCGGCATTCCAGTGCCTTCGGAATCGGCGCGATCTTCCAGTCGCCGGCGCGGATGTGCGCGGTCTCGGCCAGGAAGTCGGGACGCTCGCCGGCGTCCAGGCGGCGCGCGCGCTCGACGCGCGCGGCCAGCAATTGCTGCCGGCGCGGCTCGAACTCGCGCGACAGCTTGGCGACGAGCGCCAGCGCCTCGGGCGTCAGCACGCGTTCATAGCCGGGCGCGATCTCGCCCGTGATTTCCATGCCTGCGGGAAGGGAAATGCTGCTCATCTGAATCTCCTTGGGTTTGTGATATGGTGCGATGCAATGTAATCCAGTATATTGACCGGACACTTACATAAACAAGACAATTAATCACTTCATCTGTGCGTTTTTGTCACAGATCGCGTTATGGGACAGTTCCGTCAGATCTCCACCTTTGTCGAAGTCGTCGCCCGCGGCAGCCTGTCCGCCGCCGCCCGCGCCGAGGGTATCGCACCGGCCGTGATCGGCCGCCGCCTGGATGCGCTGGAGCAGCGCCTGGGCGTCAAACTGCTCCAGCGTACCACGCGCAAGCTGGCGCTGACGGATGAAGGCACCGCGTTTCTGGAAGACTGCCAGCGCATCCTGGCCGAGCTGGAATCGGCCGAGGCGGCGGTGTCCGAACGCAGCGCGCGTGCGACCGGTCACCTGCTTGTCTCGGCGCCGGCCGGCTTCGGCCGCCAGCACGTGGCGCCGCTGGTGCCGTCGTTCCTGGCAGAGCACCGCGACGTGACCGTCACCTTGAACCTGAACGACCGCGTGGTGGACCTGATCGGCGAAGGCGTCGACGTGGCGATCCGCATTGCCAGCCTGTCGGACTCGAACCTCGTCAGCGTCAAGCTGGCGGACAACCACCGCGTGGTGGTGGCCACCCCGGCCTACCTGAAGCGTCATGGCGCGCCGCAGACACTGGACGATCTCGCCAAGCACAACTGCATGGCGATCAGCAGCGAAGGCAGCCAGCGCGGCTGGACCTTCCGCGACGGCGGCAAGACCGTCACCCTGAAAGTGACGGGCAACATGAGCTGCAACGACGGCGCCGTGCTGCATGACTGGGTGCTGGCTGGCAAGGGCCTGGCGTGGCGGTCGATGTGGGAGGTCGGCGCGGACATCGAGGCGGGCCGCTTGCAGACGGTGCTGGATGGCTACTCGGCGCCGGGCAACGACATCTATGCCGTCTTCGCGCAGCGGCGCCACCTGCCGCTGCGCATTCGCACCTTCGTCGACTTCCTGCGGCGCAGCTATGCGCAGCCGGGGTATTGGGGCCGGGGCTGACGACGCGATTCTGACGGCAGAGTTCGTGTCCACCCCGGGGTCAGTCACCATTGTGGGACACGAGCCCGGCCGTGGACGGGTGCCGGCGCGGTGTGCGGCCCGACGTGCGCTTGTGTCAGGCAGCGACCGCGACGCGGCCGCGACGCACGGCTGAGTTCGTGTACCGTTTCGGTGACTGACACCGTGGTGGGACACAGGCTCGGCTGTCGCGGCGGACAGGCGGGGACGGGCGCGCCGGGCGTGTGCGAGACGTACAGGCGAAAAAAAATCCTCGGAAACCGAGGATTTTTTATTTCGTTAGATCCAGCGTATTACAGAGGCTGAATGTTCGAAGCTTGCTTGCCTTTCGGACCAGCGGTCACTTCGAAAGATACGCGTTGGTTCTCTTGCAGAGATTTGAAGCCGGTGGTTTGGATCGCCGAGAAGTGAGCGAACAGATCTTCGCCGCCTTCGTCAGGGGTGATGAAGCCAAAACCCTTCGAATCATTGAACCATTTTACGATACCAGTTGCCATTACAATTCCTATTACAGTTAAATGAGCTTGCGCCCGTGATATCGTTTGAAGCAAGTATGCAATGGCAGACTAACTGCACTACTCTTGAATCTAAACGATCCCGCATTATACCGAATACGGCGCCAAAAGCACGTCACGAGTCACGGTTTCAGCACGTTTTTGCGAAAATAATTGCTACAGACGAGCTAGAAGGTGGCCTGGCAGCAAGAATTCGGTCCGAATGTCATGAAACGGTCATGTAACGCTCATGAACTACGGCAAAATCGCTGCGTTTCCCACCCGAAGCTGCTGTTTCGCCCGGTATGTGTGTAACTATAGACAATAATCCAACGCGGTGTTTGACCTGCATCAATCGTGCGCGCTGATTGTGGCGCCTGTGGGATCGTCATTGGCCCAGTCCAGGTAGCGCCGCACTTGCGGTGCCACGTCGGCGAATGCCGCCGTCCCCGCCATCGTCTCGCGCAACAGCTGTTCCAACCGGCGCGCCTCGTCACCCAGCGCATGAAAGCCGAACGAGCCGGCGGAGCCCGCCACCGTGTGCAACGCTTCGTGCAGCGGCGCCAGTTGCGCCACGGCGGGCATGGGCCCCGCCGCATCGAGCGCCGCGCCGATCGCCGCGAGCCGCTGCGGGATGCTGGCGCGGTACTTGTCCGCCAGCGCCTGCAGATGCTGGCGGAACGCGGGATCGGCGGGCGTGGCCATGGTTACTTGGTGCCGAAGATGCGGTCGCCGGCGTCGCCCAGGCCCGGCACGATGTAGGCATGCTCGTTCAGGTGCGAATCCAGCGAGGCGCAGTAGATCTTCACGTTCGGGTGCGACTTCTGGAATACCTCGATGCCTTCCGGCGCCGCCACCAGCGCCAGGAAGATGATCTGGTCGTCGCTCACGCCGCGGTTCTTCAGCACGTCCACGGCATGCACGGCCGAATTGCCGGTGGCGACCATCGGGTCGCACAGGATGAAGATGCGGTCCACCAGGTCCGGCAGGCGCACCAGGTATTCGACCGGCTGGTGCGTGTCCGGATCGCGGAACACGCCGATATGGCCCACGCGCGCCGACGGCACCAGGTTCAGCAGTCCATCGCTCATGCCGATGCCGGCACGCAGGATCGGCACCACGGCCAGCTTCTTGCCGGCGATGACGGGCGCGTCGATCGTCATCAGCGGCGTCTCGATCTCGCGCGTGGTCAGCGGCAGGTCGCGCGTGATCTCATAGCCCATCAGCAGCGTGATCTCCTTCAGCAGCTCGCGGAAGGTGCGGGTCGACGTGGCCTTGTCGCGCATGTGGCTCAGCTTGTGCTGAATCAGCGGATGGTCGGTGATAAACAGGTTCGGGAAGCGCGGATCTTGTTTCATTTTGTTCAAGTGTTATGCGGGATTGCATGCATTATCCCAGCCCGGGGCAAGCGCTGTCCATGTTTTACGGTGCCGCGTCCGGCTCCAGCAGCGCGCGCGCCAGGATCGCAGCGCAATCCGTCCCTGCGGGCAGGCGGCCGAACGCCCCACCCGGCTCGCGCGCCAGGCGTGAAGCGACGAAGGCGGACGACACATAGGCCGGCGCGTGCCGCAGCAGCAGCGACGCCTGCACCGCCAGCACGATGCGTTCGGCCAGCACGCGCGCGCCGAACTCGCCGTCGGTACTGGCCGGCGCCTGCGCCAGCGCCACCTTCAGTGCCGCGACAAAGGCAACGTAGTCGGCATTGGCGTCGCCGGCGGCCGCCAGTTCCGCGGCCAGCGCCGCGCCGGCGGCGGGCGACTTCGCCAGCGCGCGCAGCAGGTCCAGGCACATGACGTTGCCGGAACCTTCCCAGATCGAGTTGACGGGCAGCTCCCGGTACAAGCGGCCCAACGGGCCGTCCTCGACGTAGCCGCTGCCGCCCAGCACCTCCATCGCCTCCGCGCCGAACGCCGGACCGCGCTTGCAGATCCAGTACTTGCCGGCCGGCGTCAACAGGCGCGCCAGCGCCGCCTCGGCCGGATCGTCCGGATGGTCGAAGCAACGGGCCAGGCGCAGCGCGAACGCGGTGGCCGCCTCCGATTCCAGCGCCAGGTCGGCCAGCACGTTGCGCATCAGCGGCTGCTGCGCCAGCGGCTTGCCGAACGCCTGGCGCCGCCGCGCGTGGTGCAGCGCGTGCGTCAGCGCCGCACGCATCGTGCCGGCGCTGCCCAGCACGCAGTCCAGGCGCGTGTGGCTGCCCATCTCCAGGATCGTCGGAATGCCGCGCCCCGGCTGGCCCAACAGCCAACCGTACGCATTGGTAAACTCCACCTCGGACGATGCGTTGGAACGGTTGCCCACCTTGTCCTTCAGGCGTTGCACGCGCACGCCATTGCGGCCGCCGTCCGGCAGGAAGCGCGGCACCAGGAAGCACGACAGGCCGGCGCTGCCGCCGTCGTCCGTCTGTGCCAGCACCAGGTGCGCATCCGACTGCGGCGCCGAGAAGAACCACTTGTGGCCCACCAGCCGATAGACGTCCTCGCCGTCTTCGCCGAACAGCGCGCGGGCCTCGCCCGGCGGCACCGGCAGCGCACGGGTGGTGTTGCTGCGCACGTCCGAGCCGCCCTGCTTCTCCGTCATGCCCATGCCGATCAGGGCGCCGCGCTTGGCATCCAGCGGCAGCGGACGGGGATCGTACTCGCGCGACAGGATCTTCGGCAGCCAGCGCGCGGCCAGCCGGGGCGACTGGCGCAGTGCCGGCACGCTCGCATAGGTCATCGTGACGGGGCACTGCGAGCCGTTCTCCACCTGCCCGAACAGCAGGTAGCGGGCGGCCCGCGCCACCTGCGCGCCGGGCCCGGCTTCCTCCCAAGGCGAGGCATGGGCGCCCTCCCCGATCAGCAGCGCCATCAGCGCATGCCAGGCCGGATGGAATTCCACCTCGTCGATGCGGCGGCCGGCGCGGTCGAAGTTGTGCAGCACCGGCTCGTTGCGGTTAGCCTGGCGCGCCAGGTCCAGCGTGGCCGCCCGTCCCAGGCGCGCGCCCAGCGCCTGCAGCGACGGCAGCGCGGCGCCGGCGCCCTCGCGCACCACGGCTTCGCCCAGCGCCGGGTCGCAGGTGAACAGGTTGACGTCGGCGAACGGCGTCACCTGGTTGAAGATTTCGTGCGTGTCGAACTGGTTCACCGCCGCTCCTTGGGTGAGGGGCTGCCGCCCTGTCGTTGCAGGCTAGCGGAAAGGTCGGGGCGCCGCAAGACCGGGCCAGAAAGTTCCCATCAGGCACTTTTCCTGAAGTAGCGCAACGAAAAACAGTCAAAACACGCGAAATGTTGCCGCTTTTCATGTAAATAGTGTCCGCAAAGTGGTACATTTGTTGCCGGCTCGACAGATAACGTTCCAGCCGCCTCTTTTTGATGCACGACCCAGAGATCCGAGCCCGCCCAATGCCGTCCGGTACCCCCATCGCCATGCCAACCGCCACCTCGAGCGCCTTCGACGGCATGCTCGAGGAAGCGGGCGATATCGTGTTCCGCGCCGACCCGCGCGGCCAGATCCGCTTCGCCAGCCGGCGCGCCACCACGCTGGCCGGCAGCAGCGAGCTGGCCGGCCAGCCCCTGCGCGCCCTCGTCTGCGAGGCCGATCACGCCATCCTGAAGGCCGCGCTGGCCGAAGCGGTGGCCGTGCACGTCGCCCGGGCCGAAGTACGATTCCGCCACGGCGAGGCTGAGACGCCCTTCGATCTGCGCATCTCCAGCCACGCCGGCGAACTGCTGGTCGTGGGCCGCGACCTGACGGCGCAACATGCCACCGAGGCGCGCCTGCGTCACATGGCCACGCACGACGCGCTGACCGGCCTGCCCAACCGCGCCCTGCTGTCCGACCGCATCCGCATGACGATCGCCCAGGCGCGCCGCACCGGCCAGGGCTTCGCCGTCGCCACCGTCGGCCTGGACAGCTTCAAGAAGGTCAACGACGGCCTGGGCCACCCGGCCGGCGACGCCGTGCTGCGCATGGCCGCCACGCGCCTGCGCAAGATGCTGCGCGACAGCGACACGCTGGCCCGCGTCGGCGGCGACGAATTCGTCGCGCTGCTGCCGGGCACGTTCAACGAAGCCCAGATCCGGCTGGTGACGGGGCGCCTGCTGGCGGCGTTGCAGTCGCCGTTCGATATCGAAGGACAAACGGTGTACGTGGGCGCCTCGGTCGGCGTATCGGTCTACCCGCAGCATGCGGAGGACGAGATCCGCCTGCTGGCGCTGGCCGATACCGCGCTGTCGCGCGCCAAGGAGACGGGCAAAGCGCGCTGCGTCGTCTACAACGCGCGCCACAGCAGCCCCAGCGACCACGACATCTCGCTGGAAGCCGCCATGTTCCAGGCCGTGCGCGAAGGCGAGTTCGTGCTGTACTACCAGCCCATCGTCGACGCCGGCACGCGCGAGATCGAAGGCTTCGAGACGCTGATGCGCTGGAAGCACCCGACCCTGGGCATGGTGCCGCCGGCGCGCTTCATCCCGCTGGCCGAAACCAATGGCCTGATCAACCTGCTGGGCGCGTGGGCATTGAAGGCGGCCTGCGTGCAGCTGCGCCAGTTCGAGGAAGCGGCCAAGCGGTCGCTGTACATCTCGGTCAACATCAGCCCGCGCCAGTTCCGCAACGACAAGTTCCTCGACGTGCTGGACGACGCCATCGCCTATTCCGGCCTGTCCGGCGAGCAGCTGGTGCTGGAGATCACCGAGGGCACGCTGATGATCGATCCGGTGCATGCCGAGAGCATCCTCGGCAAGATGGCCGAGCGGCGCGCCCGCATCGCCATCGACGATTTCGGCACCGGCTATTCGTCGCTGGCGTACCTGAAGAACTTCCCCATCTCCGTGCTGAAGATCGACCGCGCCTTCATCCGCGACCTGCCTGGCTCGCAAAAGGACGGCGCCATCTGCAACGCCGTGCTGGACCTGGCCAAGCACCTGTCGCTGTCCGTGGTCGCCGAAGGCGTCGAGACGGAAGAACAAATGCAATACATGCGCGAGCGCGGCTGCCGCTACGTGCAAGGCTACCTGACGGGCAAGCCGATGGCGGCCAACGTCGCCGTCGCGGCCCTGACGGAGCGCCATTACGCGCTCCTGTGCCAGGACCAACCGCAGCGGGCATTAGGATGACAGAACACTTCAAGGCCGGCACGGCGCTCGGCGAACAGACCTTATCCCTGCTGTGGGAACGCACCCGGCGCCAGGGCGACATGCCCGGCTTCGCCAAGGCCATCAGCGCCATCCTGGGCGCCATGCGCGGCGAGGACGACCACCAGTTCAGCATGACGGAAACCGTGCTGACCGACCCCGTGCTGACGCAGAAGGTGCTGCGCCTCGCCAACAGCGGCATGTATTCCGCGTTCGGCCAGCACGTCAGCACCGTCACGAAGGCGGTACTCGTGCTGGGCACGGAAGCGATCGGCCACCTGGCACTGGGCCTGAAGCTGATCGAGGAGCTGTCCGAGCTGCGGCCCGATTCGGCCCATGCGCACATCGAGATGGAAAAAGCCGTGCTGGCCGGACTGGTCGCGCGCGAGCTGGCCGGCAGCGTGCAGAGCATGCACGCCGAGGAAGCCGTGGTGTGCTCGATGCTGCACACGCTGGGCCGCATGATGGTGACGTTCTACATGCCGGAAGCCTGGACGCGCCTGCAGCAGGCCGCCGGCGCGGGCCGCGAGGACGTCGCGGCGCCGCAGCTGCTCGGCATCACGCTGCCGGAGATCGGCCGCGCCGCCGCGCTGCGCTGGGGCCTGCCGAAGAACCTGGTGGCCGGCATGCGCAGCGTGGAACCGGCCGAACCGGGCACGCCGGTCGACCATGGCGACTGGATCGCCGCCATCTCCACGCTGGCCCGGCGCTGCGCCGATAGCCTGTGGCACGACAACGACGAAGGCGCGGCCGAGGTACAGCGCGTCACGGAGATCTACGCGCCGATGCTGGGGCTGGACGTGGAGCGCGCCCTCGATGCGATCGCGCAGGCGCGCGCCGCGGCCGTCGAGGACCTGTCGATCGCGCCGCTGTCGAAACCGGCCGAACGGCGCGCCCGCGAACTGGCGCGCACGCGCCAGCGCGCCGCCGGCAACAAGATCCTGCAGGCCGGCCTGGCCGAGATGCGCGAGATGGTGGACAGCGCCAGCCCCGGCCAGATGGTGTCGATCGCCCTGGAGACGGTGTACAAGGGCCTGGACTTCTCGCGCGCCGTCGCGTTCGTGCGCAACCGGCGCGAAGGCCGCTATGCCGCGCGCATGTGCTTCGGCGAATCGCTCAAGGACCACCTGCCGCTGATGGCATTCGACGACAGCTACCAGCCCAACGTGTTCCACGCCGCGCTGGGCAGCGACCGTGTCATCTTCATCGAGAACGCGCGCGATCCGAAGTTCGCGGCCAAGCTGCCGCAATGGTGGAAGAGCACCCTGGCCGAAGCGCGCAGCTTCGTCATCCTGCCGCTGAGTTCGAACGGCCACCCGGCCGGTTTCCTGTACGGCGACTGGGACGAGACCTTCCCGCCCATCGAACTGTCGCAGACCGAATTCACCCTCCTCAACGACCTGCGTGCGCTGGTCATGCGCGCCGTCGAGCGGCGCCACGCGTTCGAGGCGGTCGCCAGCCGCGCCGCCTGAGCGGCGTGCGGATCAGCGCCCGGCGCGCGCGATGTCCGGCGTGTGGACAAGCACGTCGCCGCACTGGGCGCGGTGCTGCAGTGCGTGATCCATCAGCACCAGGGCCAGCATGGCCTCGGCGATCGGCGTGGCGCGGATGCCCACGCACGGGTCGTGCCGGCCGAACGTCTCGACGGTGACGGGATTGCCGTCCTTGTCGATCGAGCGGCGCGGCGTGCGGATCGACGACGTCGGCTTGATCGCGATCGAGACCGTGATGTCCTGCCCCGTCGAGATGCCGCCCAGGATGCCCCCGGCGTGGTTGCCGACGAAGCCCTGCGGCGTCAGCTCGTCGCCATGCTCGGAGCCGCGCTGCGCCACCGACTCGAAGCCCGCGCCGATCTCGATCCCCTTGACGGCATTGATGCCCATCATCGCGTAGGCGATGTCGGCATCGAGCTTGTCGTAGATCGGCTGGCCCAGGCCGACCGGCACGTTGCGGGCGATGACGTCGATGCGCGCGCCGATCGAGTCGCCGGCCTTGCGCAGCTCGTCCATATAGCTTTCCATGCGCGCGATCAGGGCCGCGTCGCTTGTGGCGGCGAAGAACGGGTTGTGCGCCGCGTGCGCCCAGTCCTGGAACGGTACTTCGATCTCGCCCAGCTGGCTCATGCAACCGAGGAACTCGGTGCCGTACTGCGCCTTCAGCCACTTCTTCGCGATGGCGGCCGCGCCCACCACCGGCGCCGTCAGGCGTGCCGACGAGCGCCCGCCGCCGCGCGGATCGCGCACGCCGTACTTGTGCCAGTAGGTATAGTCGGCATGCCCGGGCCGGAAGCTGTCGGCGATATTGCCGTAGTCCTTGCTGCGCTGGTCCTCGTTGCGGATCAGCAGTGCGATCGGCGTGCCGGTCGTCACGCCTTCGTAGACGCCGGACAGGATCTGCACCGCATCGGGCTCCTGGCGCTGCGTCACGTGGCGCGAGGTGCCCGGCTTGCGGCGGTCCAGCTCCGGCTGGATGTCCGCTTCCGACAGGGGCAGGCCCGGCGGGCAGCCATCGATCACGCAGCCGATCGCCGGTCCGTGGGATTCGCCAAAAGTGCTAACGGTGAACAGCTTGCCAAAGGAATTGCCGGACATAGTGATGGGTGACGTGCGAGACGCGTGAACGAAAATGGAATTGTCAATTTTACCGCTTTGGCATGCTCTCTGCCAGCGCCGCCCCGGCGACGCCGCGAGTATTGCGTAAAAACATCAATTTCTCCTTAGAAATACGGGAATTCGCGCCGGATCGGTCCACTTTTACCATACTACTCGCGAATGTTGTTCAATCCCCTATATACTTGGACAGGGAAACAAGGCAAGAGAGCGCTACCTGGGCGCTACCCAAGACCAATCCGGAGAAGCACGCATGCCCCCACCGATCACGCCAGAGACCCCGACGTCGCGCGACGACCCGGACGACCTGGTCTTTCTCGACGAGCCAGCGGCGCAACCGGCGCCGGCGGCGCCTCACGGCGTGTGGCGCGTGATGATCGTCGACGACGACGAGGACGTGCATTCGACCACCACCTTCGCGCTGGGCAACCTGGACATGCAGGGCCGCCCGCTCGAATTCGTGCACGCCTACTCGGCGGCGCAGGCGCGCGAGCTGCTGCGCCACGAGCACGACATCGCCGTGATCCTGCTCGACGTGGTGATGGAGCAGGACGACGCCGGCCTGCACCTGGTGCGCCACATCCGCGAGACCTTGAAGCTGGCGGACGTGCGCATCATCCTGCGCACCGGCCAGCCCGGCTACGCGCCGGAGATCGACGCGATCCGCGACTTCGACATCAACGACTACAAGACCAAGTCCGAGCTGACCCGCATCAAGCTGTACACGACCGTGACGGCCGCGATCCGCTCCTACGAGCAGATCCGCAAGATCAGCGACAGCCGCCGCGGCCTGAACCAGATCGTCCACGCCAGCACGGAGCTGATGGCGCTGCACGGCGTGGCCAACTTCGCCACCGGCGTGCTGGCCCAGGCGGCCGCGCTGCTGGGACAGGACTGCAGCGGCTTCCTGTGCGCGCAGGAAGGCTGCGACGCCCCGCAGCTGCACGTACTGGCGGCGACCGGCGCCTGGATGTCGTACGAGGGCCGCCAGTTCGCCACCGGCGCCCTGCCGATACCGCTGGCCGCGCGCGCGCTGGCCGAGCGGCGCAACCTGTACACGGCCGATGCGGTGGCGCTGTACTTCGCCGGCAAGTCGTGCCGCACCTTTGTCGCCCAGCTCGACGTGGCGCGTGCGCCCACCGAGCTGGAAGAGCGCCTGCTGGACGTGTTCTCGGCCAATGTGGCGGTAGGCCTGGACAACGTCGAGCTGGTGGCGCACCTGCACGAGGCGGCGTTCTACGACACACTGTCCAAGCTGCCGAACCGCACCCGCCTGGTCGAGATCCTGGACGCCACCCTGGCCGGTCCGGCGCGCGATGGCGCTGTGCTGTCGCTGGTGGACCTGGACCACTTCGCCGAGACCAACGACGCGCTGGGTCATGCATTCGGCGACCAGTTGCTGGCGGCCGTGGCGGGCCGGTTGCAGCACAGCCTGGGCCGGCACCTGACGGTGGCGCGCATCGGCGGCGACATCTTCGCCGTGCTGGGCGAGGAAGCGGCCGTCAACCCGGCCAATATCCTGGCGCAGTTCCAGCAGCCGTTCAATATCGAGGGCCAGGACGTGCAGCTGTCGGCGACACTGGGCCTGGTGCGGCTGGCCGAACACGACGGCAGCGGCTCGGACGCGCTGAAGGACGCCGACATCGCACTGAAACGCGCCAAGTCGCAGCAGCGCGCCGGCCATTTCTATTTTTCGCGCAATATGGGCGTCGAGATCCGCGAGCGCGTGCGCATGATGCACGCGCTGCGCACGGCGTTCAGCCAGAACGAGCTGTTCCTGATGTACCAGCCGCAGATCGACCTGGCCACGCGCCGCCCGGTCGGCGCCGAGGCCCTGCTGCGCTGGCGCACGCGCGACGGCAAGTTCGTCTCGCCCGACCGCTTCATCCCGATCGCCGAGTACTCGGGCCTCATCATCGAGCTGGGCGAATGGGTGCTGCGCACCGCGTGCGCCGAGCTGGTGCGGCTGCGCGCCGCGGGTCACCGCGGCTTCACGATCTCCGTCAACGTCTCGCAGGTGCAGTTCCGCCATCCGCAGTTCCTGGTCATGCTGCGGCAGGCGCTGGAGGACACGGGCGCGCCGCCCGAGTACGTGGAGCTGGAGATCACGGAATCGATGGCGATGGAAGAGCCGCACCTGCTGGTCGAGATGCTGGGCGAAGTGCGGCGCACCGGCGTCAAGGTGGCGATCGACGATTTCGGCACGGGTTTCTCGTCCTTGTCGCACCTGCAGCGCCTGCAGGTCGACCGCCTGAAGATCGACCGCGCGTTCGTGACCGAGATTACCGGATCGTCACGCGGCAGCAGCATTGCCGAGATGGTGATCCAGCTGGGCCGCAACCTGGGCCTGTCGATCGTGGCCGAGGGCGTCGAGGACGAGCGGCAGGCGCAGGTGCTGTACCACCTGGGCTGCCCGTTGGCGCAGGGCTTCCTGTTCGCGCGGCCGATGGCGGCGGAGGATCTGGCCGGCTGGCTGGCCGGGGAGGCGCGCCAGAGCGCTTGAGGTTTGGGGTCTGTCCCTACGGGACTGACCCTGAAGTTCTGTTGTATCCATCGACATGCCGAACTTCGGGGGTCAGTCCCCTGCGGGGAGCGCAGTGGGGGTTTCGAGGAGCACCGCTCCTCGCCCGCGTAGCGGTGCCGGCCTCCCAGCCGGCACCAAGACCGCACAGATCTCAGCGCTGGTTCGCGGCAGCGAACTCATCCTCTTCCGCCGGCCAGTCGCGGATATACGCCTTCAGCATGCGGTTCTCGAAGCTCTGCGCCTCCAGCACCGCGCGCGCCACGTCGTAGAACGAGATCACGCCCAGGATCGTCTTCGCATTCATCACCGGCAGGTAGCGCGCGTGTTTTTCCAGCATGATGCGGCGCACCTCGTTGACTTCCGTGTCCGGCGTGACCGTGATCGGGTGATCGTCCATGTGCTTGCGCACCGTGCCGCCACCCACCGTGCCGTCGTTCGCGTGCAGCGCCTTCAGCACCTCGCGGAACGTCAGCATGCCCACCAGGTCGCCGTACTCCATCACGACCAGCGAGCCGATGTCCTTCTCGGCCATCGTATTGGCCGCGTCCGCCAGGGGCTGGTCGGGGCTGATCGTGTAGAGGATATTGCCTTTGACTTGAAGGATTTCTGAAACTTTCATGGTGGCCGTCCTGTCCGCGCGAAAATGGGTGGGTGAATTAGTGCCAGGAAAGCGCCTCGGGATGGGCCGGGCCCGCGAAAATCGCCCTGGTCCTCTCTGAAACTGCTTGTCGACGCTATAGCCGAATGTAGCCGATGCCCGCCAAAAAATCCAGCGCAGCGCATAACCGGGATGCAACTATTGACGCCACGCGCCAGCACGGTAGCATCGTGGCCACTATTCATGAATACAGGAGACCCCGATGTCCTCGCCCACCCTCGTCCTCGTGCACGGCGCGCTGAACGACCACACTGTCTGGGCCCCGCTCGTGCCCGCCCTGGAACAGCGCGGCTGGCGCGTGCTGGCACCCGATCTGCCGGCGCACGATGGCAACGGCGCGCCGCTGCCGTCCGTCGAGGCGATGGCCGACTGGCTGCTGGCTACCCTGGACGCGCGCGACCTCGGCCAGGTGGCCCTGGCCGGCCACAGCATGGGCTCGCTGATCGCGCTGGAACTGGCCGCGCGCGCGCCGGCGCGCGTTACGCACCTGGCGCTGCTGGGCAGTACTTTCCCCATGAAAGTCTCTGGCGCGCTGCTGAAGACGGCGCTGGAAGACGAGGCGGCCGCCATCGAGATGGTGGCGCGCTGGTCGCACGCGCCCGGCCCCGATGGCGCCGAACACCCGGCCGCGCAAGGCTCGCGCGCCTTGATGCGCGCCGTCGCGGCGCGTGGCGATCACCTGCTGCATACGGACCTTGCGGCATGCAAGGCTTACGCCAACGGCAGCGCCGCCGCCGCCCAGCTGCGCTGCCCCGTGCTGCTGCTGGCCGGCGCGCGCGACATGATGACGCCGCCCGACGGCGGCCAGTTGCCGGGCGCATTGCCGGCGCCACGCCAGGTCACCGTCGACGCCGGCCACCAGATGATGGCCGAGCAGCCGCAGGCCGTGCTCGATGCGCTGACCGCGTTCCTGGGCGCGCCGTGACGGAAGCAAGTAGTAAGTAAGTCAGCGGCAGTCCAGCGGGCCGAAGTGATCGGCCAGCGAGCGGCCCAGGCCCGTCTCGACGGCCGCCTCGACCTGGCGCGCCAGCCGGGCCGCGTCGCGGCTGGCCAGGACGTCGCGCGGGTCGTCCGACTCGTAGGCCACGCCGGCGTTGACCGGCATGCCGCCGAACACGAACACGCGGTAGACGTCCGCCAGCGTCAGGCGGTCCGTATTGGCCAGCAGCACCCAGCTGTCGGCGTCGCCGCCCACGTGCTTGCCCCACTGCACCCGCGGCGGCGCGTCCAGCTTGACGCGCCCCACCCAGCCCTGCGCCTGCATGCGCTCGAGCAGCAGGTCCATCTCGTCGAAGCCGAGCCGGGTGCGGGCGCGGATCGTGCTGGCGTTGACCAGCGCCGTGTCGCCGCAGCGGCAGGCCACGTGCAGCACCTGCAGCACGGCCATCGCATCGACGAAGGCGCTGCCCGGCGCCGGCTCGTGCCACCAGCGTTCGTATTTGACGACGGGCAGCGCAGCCGTCAGCAGCGCGCCCACCAGCGTGATCATCCATGACAGGTAGACCCACAACAGGAACAGCGGCAGCGCGGCCAGCGCGCCGTAGATCTTCGAATAGGTGGGAAATTGCGTGATGAAGACGGCGAAGCCGCGCTTGGCCAGCTCGAACGCCATGCCGGCCAGCATGCCGCCGGCCAGCGCGTCGCGCCATTCGACGTTGCGGTTCGGGACGGCCAGGTAGAGAAACGTGAAGCCGGCCGTGGTCAGGACCAGCGACAGGACCGTGTAGAACAGCGCCCCGGCCACGTCGCCGACCAGTGACGTGGTGGCCGAAAACACCTTGGTGGACAGCGACAGCGACACGCCCACGACCAGCGGACCCAGCGTGATCAGCGCCCAGTAGACCAGGATGCGCCGGGTCCAGCGCCGCTCCGCCTTGACGCGCCAGATGCGGTTGAACACGCGCTCGATCATGCCCATCATCGCCACCGAGGTCAGCACCAGCGTGACGGCACCGACGGCCGACAGCCGCGTGGCCTGCGCCGCGAAGGTGGTCAGGTAGGACAGGATGGTGTTCGAGATCGCCTTCGGCATCACGCTCTGGATGAAATAGGCCTCCAGCGCCGTGCGGAAGGCCTTGAACATCGGGAACGTGGTGAACACGGCCAGCGCGATCGTCAGCACCGGCACCAGTGCGAACACGGTGGTGAACGTCAGGCCGCCGGCCACCTGCGGCAGGCTTTCCTCGCGCAGGCGGCGCCGGGCGAACAGGAACAGGTCGCGGATTTCGTTCCACGACAGCGAGCGTACTTCGGCGATGCCGTCGCGGCAGCTGCGGGCCACATACTGGGGTAATGTGGACAATAAGGTGGACAGGAAGGAAGATGGCATGCAGGCGTTGCGCGGCTGGGCGGCAACGGCAGCGCGCCGTTGCCTGAAAGTCCATAAAGGGCCATATAATACCAACGATGAACGCTCCCAATCTGATTATCCTCGTGCTGTACTATTCGCGGCACGGTTCCACCCGCAAACTGGCCGAGCTGATCGCCCAGGGCATCGAGAGCGTGCCCGGCTGCGATGCCCGCCTGCGTACCGTTCCCGCCGTCTCCACCGTGACCGAGGCCACCGCGCCGGACGTGCCGGCCGACGGCGCCCCGTATGTCGAGCTGGAAGACCTGGAGCAATGCGCCGCGCTCGCGGTCGGCTCGCCGACCCGCTTCGGCAATATGGCATCGGCCATGAAATACTTCTGGGACGGCACGTCGAGCCAGTGGCTGTCCGGCGCCCTGGCCGGCAAGCCTGCCTGCGTGTTCACGTCCACCGGCAGCCTGCACGGCGGCCAGGAATCGACCCTGCTGTCGATGATGATCCCGCTGCTGCACCATGGCCTGTTGGTGATGGGCCTGCCGTACACGCATCCGGACCTGATGACGACCGCCTCCGGCGGCACGCCGTACGGCGCCAGCCACTGGTCCGGCCTGGACGGCAAGAAGCCCGTCACCGACGAGGAGAAGCGCCTGGCCGTCGCCATGGGCCGGCGCCTGGCCGAGACGGCGCTGCGCCTGGCGGGCGCCACGCCTGTGCCCACCTCGACGCGGAGCGCATGATGCCCGGCCTGCGCCAGAAGATCGCCTGGTGGGGCGCGCTGCTCAGCGTGACCTTGCTGGTGGCCTGGTGCCTGCTGTGGGAGCTGGTGCTGGCGCCGCTGCACCCGGGCGGCTCCTGGCTGGCGCTGAAAGCCGTGCCGCTGGTGTTTCCGCTGATCGGCGTCATCAAGCGCGACCTGTACACGCTGCAGTGGACGTCGATGATGATCCTGGTGTACTTCACCGAAGGCGTGGTGCGCGGCTGGAGCGACCGCACCATGCCCTGGCTGGGCTGGGGCGAGGCCATCATCGTGTTCGTGTTCTTCTGCTGCGCGCTGCTGTACGTGCAGCCGTACAAGCGCGCCGCGAAAAAGGCCGCGCAGGAGCTGCTGGAGAAGGTCACGCGCGGCTCCAGCACGCCTGGCGGGCGCCGATGAATCCCTTCCTGGACGCCTGCCGCGCGCTGGTCGGCGCGGCGCACGTGCTGGACCGGCCGGACGACATGGCGCCCTTCCTGCGCGATTGGCGCGGCCGCTTCACCGGCAGCGCGCTGGCCGTGCTGCGTCCCGGCAGCGTGGACGAAGTGGCCGCGCTGGTGCGCGCCTGCGCCGCCGCGCGCGTGCCGATCGTGCCGCAAGGCGGCAATACGGGCCTGGTGCTGGGCAGCGTGCCCGATGCCTCCGGCACGGCCGTCGTGCTCTCGCTGGCCCGCTTGCACCGCATACGCGTCGTCGATCCCGTCAATCGCACGATGACCGTCGATGCCGGCTGCATCCTGCAGCAGGTGCAGGAAGCGGCCGCCGCGCACGGCTGCCTGTTCCCGCTGTCGCTGGCGGCCGAGGGCAGCTGCACGATCGGCGGCAACCTGTCCACCAATGCGGGCGGCACGGCCGTGCTGCGCTACGGGAATGCGCGCGAACTGTGCCTGGGCCTGGAAGTGGTCACGCCGCAGGGCGAGATCTGGCATGGCCTTAGCGGCCTGCGCAAGGACAATACGGGCTATGACCTGCGCGACCTGTTCATCGGCGCCGAAGGCACGCTCGGCATCATCACCGGCGCCGTGCTGAAACTGTATCCGCAACCGAAAGCCGCCATCACGGCGCTGGTGGCGCTGGCCACGCCGGAACACGCGCTGCGCCTGCTGTCGCTGCTGCAGGACCGCGCCGGCGCCAGCCTGACGGGCTTCGAGCTGATGTCGGCCTTCTGCCTGCGCCTCGTCGCCCAGCATTTCCCGCAGTTGCCGCGGCCGTTCGCGCGGGAGCACCCGCAGTATGCGCTGGTGGAACTGTCCAGCAGCGAGTCCGAGCAGCACGCCGTGGCGCTGCTGGAGCAGGCCATCGGCGCCGCGCTGGAGCAGGAGGTGGCGCTCGATGCCGTCGTCGCCGGCTCGGTGGCCCAGTCGCGCGGCCTGTGGCAACTGCGCGAGCACATTCCGCTGGCGCAGGCCGCCGCCGGCAAGAACATCAAGCACGACATCTCGCTGCCGGTCTCGCGCATCGCCGAATTCATCGCGACCACCGAGCCGCTGCTGCAGCAGGCCTTCCCCGGTTGCCAGCTGGTCTGCTTCGGCCACCTGGGCGACGGCAACCTGCATTTCAACGTGGCGCCGCCGGCCGGCATCGGCAACGAGGCGTTTCTGGCCAACCAGGAAGCCGTCAACCGCGTGGTGCACGACAGCGTGGCGCGCCACGAGGGCTCGATCTCGGCCGAACACGGCATCGGCGCGTTGAAGCGCGACGAGCTGGCGCGCTACAAGGATCCGGTCGCCTTGCGGCTGATGCGCGCGATCAAGACGGCGCTCGACCCGTACAACCTGATGAATCCGGGGAAGATCCTGTGAAATTCCTGACCGTGCTCGCCGCCGCGCTGGCATTCGCCCTGCCCGCCCAGGCGCAAATCTACAAATGCACGGCGAACGGCAAGGTCACGTACAGCGAGGCGCCATGCCAGCGCGGCAAGCAGGTGGTGCTGGCCACGCCCGACGCGCCGGCGCCCGATCCGGACAGGCCGCGAGAACTGGCGCGCCAGCGTGCCGAAAGCGAGCGCCTGCAACGCGAACGCGAAACCCGCGAGGCTGCGCAGGAGCGCGCCGATCAACGTGCCGACCGCGCCGCGGCCGCGCGCCGCCAGCGCTGCGACAAGGCGAAACTGGAGCGCCGCCTGGCCGAAGAGGACATCCGCAACGCCTCGCCACGCCAGCTGGAAGCGGCGCGCGCGCGGGCACGCCGCGTGGCCGCGCTGATGGCGCTGGAGTGTCCTCTTTGACAGGCGGCGCCGTGCCCGCCTCCAGCGTTCCGCCACGCCAGCGCGGTGCCGGCCTGCGCCGCCTGGCGCGCTGGCTGCTGCTGGGCGAATGGCGCGCCCACCCGGTGCGCGCGCTGATGGCGGTGGCCGCCATCGCCGTCGGCGTCGCGCTGGGCTTTGCCATCCACCTGATCAACGCCGCCGCCTTCAACGAGTTCTCGTCCGCCGTCAAGAGCCTGTCCGGCCAGGCCGACGTGCAGGTCGCCGGCACCGAGCCCACTTTCGACGAAGCGGTCTATCCGCTGCTGGCGCAGTTGCCCGAGGTGGCCGTGGCCTCGCCGGTGCTGGAATTCGCCGCTTCGCTGCCCGGCGGCAGCGCGCCCCTGAAGATCGTCGCGCTGGACGTGTTCCGCGCCGGCTTCATCACGCCCGACCTGATCGGGGCGCCGGCCAGCGCCGACCCGGCCGACGTGCTGGCGGGCGACGCGCTGTTCCTGTCGCCGGCCGCGCAGCAGTGGCTGGGCGTACAGCCCGGCGCCACCGTCGCGTTCCAGGTCGGCACCCGGCCGCTGCCGCTGCGCGTCGTCGGTGGGCTGCAGCGCGCACGCGTGGGCCAGCGCCTGGGCGTGATGGACATCGGCGCCGCGCAGTGGCGCTTCGGCCGGCTCGGCCAGCTGTCGCGGGTGGACCTGAAGCTGCGCCACGGTGTCGACCGCAACGCCTTCCAGGCCGCGCTGCAGGCGCGCCTGCAGCGCGAGTACCCGGGCCGCTTCCGCGTGGGCCAGCCGAACGACGCCGACCAGGAAAGCCGCAACAGCAACCTGTCGCGCGCCTACCGCGTCAACCTCAGCGTGCTGGCACTGGTCGCCTTGTTTACCGGCGCATTCCTGGTGTTCTCCACGCAGGCGCTGTCCGTGATGCGCCGGCGCAGCCAGTTCGCGCTGCTGCGCGTGCTGGGCCTGGAACGGGGCCGGCTGCTGCGCCAGGTGCTGCTGGAGGGTTTCACCCTGGGCTTGATCGGCGCCGCGACCGGCATCGCCGCCGGCTACGGCATCGCGGCCGCCGCCCTGCGCCTGTTCGGCGGCGACCTGGGCGCCGGCTACTTCGCCGGCGTGCAGCCGACGGTGCAATTCACACCCATCGGCGCCCTGGTCTACTTCACGCTGGGCGTGGGCGTGGCCCTGCTGGGCTGCGCCGCCCCGGCCTGGGAGGCGGCGCGCGCCACGCCGGCCGTCGCGCTCAAGTCGGGCGCGGATGAAGTGGCGCTGGCACGGCTGGCGCCGGCCTGGCCCGCGCTGGCCTGCATCGCCATCGCCGCCGCGCTGACGCAGGCCCCGCCCGTGTTCGAGCTGCCCGTGTTCGGCTACCTGGCCATCGCCCTGCTGCTGATCGGCGGCATCGCCTTGATGCCGCGCATCGCCGCGCTGGCGTTCCGCACCTTGCACCGCTGCTGGCAGGCCGCGACGCGCACGCGTCCCGCGGCGCCGGCCGTGCCTGCGCTGACCCTGGCCCGGCTGGCGAACGCCTCGGGCCAGGCCGGCGTGGCGCTGGGCGGCGTGCTGTCCAGTTTCAGCCTGATGGTGGCGATGGGCATCATGGTGGCCAGCTTCCGCGTCTCGGTCGACAATTGGATCCTGCAGGTGCTGCCGGCCGACCTGTATGCGCGCACCGCGGCCGGCGGTGCCACGGCCGGCCTGACGCCGCGCGAGCAGGAAGCGATTCGCGGCGCGCCCGGCATCGCGCGCGCCGAGTTCATGCGCCTGGGCTCCGTCTCGCTGGCGCCGCAGCGACCCAACGTGGTGCTGATGGCGCGCGACCTCGATCCGGCGCAGCCGGAACGCACGGTGGTGCTGGTCGGCGCCGCCGCCGTGCGCCCGGCCGGCAATGCACTGCCGCCGGCCTGGGTGTCGGAAGCGATGGCCGACCTGTACGGCATCAAGCCCGGCACCACCTTGCACCTGCCGCTGCGCGGCGTGCCCCGACCTTTTTTTGTCGCCGGCATCTGGCGCGACTACGCGCGCTCGACGGGCGCCGTGCAGATCGTCCGGGCCGACTACCGGCGCCTGACGGGCGATGACGACGTCAGCGATGCCGCCCTGTGGCTGGCCAAGGGCGTCACGGTCGGCGACGCGCAGGCGGCACTGAAACGGCTGCCGTTCGGCGCCGCGCTGGACATCACGGCGCCCACGGCGATCCGCGCGCTGTCGCTGAAGATCTTCGACCGCAGCTTCGCGGTGACGTACCTCCTGGAGGCCATCGCCATCGTCATCGGCCTGTTCGGCGTGGCCGCGACGTTCTCGGCGCAGACGCTGGCGCGCGCCAAGGAGTTCGGCATGCTGCGCCACGTCGGCGTCACGCGCGGCCAGGTGCTGGGCATCCTGGCCTGGGAAGGCGGCGCGCTGACGGCGCTGGGCATCGCCACCGGTTTCGCGCTGGGCTGGGCCATCAGCCTGGTACTGGTCCACGTGGTCAATCCGCAGTCGTTCCACTGGACGATGGAAATGCACTACCCGTGGCCGCTGCTGGCCGCCGTGGCGGGCGCGCTGCTGCTGGCGGCGATGCTGACGGCGCTGGTCGCCGGCCGCCAGGCGTTGTCCGGCGGCCCCATTCGCGCTGTCAGGGAGGACTGGTGATGCGTCGCCTGTTGTGTTGTTTGCTGTTCTGCGGCCCCACGCTGGCGGCGCCGCCCGCCTTCACGCCCGTGACGCCGCTGGCACCAGGGGCGACCCTGGCGTTCCCGCGCGACTACGGCGCCCATCCCGGCTTCAAGACGGAATGGTGGTACGCGACCGGCTGGCTGACGACCGCCGACGGCAAGTCGCTGGGCTACCAGGTGACGTTCTTTCGCAGCGCCACCGGCACGCAGGCCGACAATCCCAGCCAGTTCGCGCCGCGGCAGCTGATCATCGGCCACGCCGCGTTGTCCGATCCGGCCCGCGGCAAGCTGCTGCACGACCAGCGCAGCGCGCGCGCCGGGTTTGGCCTGGCCTACGCGAAAACCGGCGACACCGACGTCAAGGTGGACGACTGGCGCATGGTGCGCCAGGCCGACGGCAGCTACGACGTGGCGATCCGCGGCGCCGGCTTCACGCTGGCCCTGGCGCTGGTGCCCACCCAGCCGGTGCTGGCGCAGGGCGTGGGCGGCTATTCGCGCAAGGGCCCGCGGCCGCAGCAGGCCAGCTATTACTACAGCAAGCCGCAGCTGCGCACCAGCGGCACCGTGACGCGCGCGGACGGCAGCCGCCAGCAGGTCACGGGGACCAGCTGGCTCGATCACGAGTGGTCCAGCCAGGTCCTCGACGGCGAGGCGGTCGGGTGGGACTGGCTGGGCGCCAACCTGGACGACGGCGGCGCCCTGATGGCCTTCCAGGTGCGCGGGCGGGGAGGTGCTAAACTGTGGGGTCACGCGACATGGCGCGACCGCAGCGGTAAAATCGCGCATTACGGCCCCGCGGACGTCAGCTTCACGCCGCAGCGGCGCTGGCGTTCACCGCGCACCAACGCCGACTATCCGGTGGCGCAACGCCTTGTCACGGGCAAGACCAGCTGGGACATCGCGCCGCTGCAGGACGACCAGGAACTGGACTCGCGCCGCTCGACCGGCGCCGTCTATTGGGAAGGCGCCGTGACGGTCAGCCGCGATGGCCGCGCCGTGGGCCGCGCCTACCTGGAGCTGACGGGGTACGTGGCGCCGATGAAGCTGTAGAAGAACAACCATGCAATCAACATACTGCCGGCAAGGCAGCGATCACAATGAGTAACGGCACCACAAGCGGCAGCACAAGCGGCAGCACCAGCAGCACAGCCAGCAACGCGCAGCACACCCCGACAGCCACCCGACGCGAGCAGCAGAAAGGCAGCCTGGCCGCGCTGCGCGGGCTCGCCCCGTTCCTGGCGCCCTACCGCCTGCAGTTCGTGCTGGCCGGGATCGCGCTGACGGTGGCGGCGGGCGCCACGCTGGCCATCCCCTACGCCTTCAAGCAGATGATCGACCTGGGCTTCGGCGGCAAGGCGGGGATCGACAACGTGGAACATGTCAATACCGTGTTCCTGGCGCTGTTCGGCGTCGCCACCGTGCTGGCGCTGGCCACTGCCGCGCGCTTCTACACCGTGTCCTGGCTGGGCGAGCGCGTCACCGCGGACATCCGCGCCGCCGTCTACCGCCACGTGGTGCGCCAGAGTCCGGCCTTCTTCGAGACCACGCAGACGGGCGAGGTGCTGTCGCGCCTGACCACCGACACCACGCTGATCCAGGCTGTCGTCGGCACCAGCATCTCGGTGGCGCTGCGCAACCTGCTGCTGTTCGCCGGTGGCCTGGTGATGCTGTTCGTGACCAGCCCGAAACTGTCATCCATCATCATCGGCCTATTGGTGCTGACGGTGCTGCCGATCGTGATGTTCGGCCGGCGCGTGCGCAAGCTGTCGCGCGATTCGCAGGATCGCATCGCCGACGCCTCGGCGGTGGCAGGCGAGATCCTGAACGCGATGCCGACCGTGCAGGCATTCACCCACGAGCATATCGAGACGGCCCGCTTCGGCAGCACCGTGGAGAGCGCGTTCGTCACCGCCATGCAACGCATCCGCGCCCGCGCGTTGCTGACGATGCTGGCCATCGTGCTGGTGTTCGGCACCATCGTGTTCGTGCTGTGGCTGGGCGCGCACGCCGTGCTGGAAGGCTCGATGTCGGGCGGCGACCTCGGTCAGTTCATCCTGTACGCCTCGATCGTCGCGGGTGCCATCGGCGCCCTGTCGGAAGTGATGGGCGAAGCCCAGCGCGCCGCCGGCGCGACCGAACGCCTGCTGGAACTGCTGGCGGTACGCTCCGAAATCCAGGCACCGAGCCATCCGGTCGCGCTGCCGCCGCGCGCGGCCAATGGCGCGGCCCTGAGCCTGGCCGACGTCACGTTCCACTACCCTTCGCGACCGGACAGCCCGGCGCTGGCCCAGGTCGACCTGGACATCCGGCCTGGCGAGACGGTCGCGGTGGTGGGGCCGTCCGGCGCCGGCAAGACCACGCTGTTCCAGCTGTTCCTGCGCTTCTACGACCCGCAGCAGGGCACGATCCGGCTGGATGGCGTCGATATCCGCCAGCTCGACCTGCACACGCTGCGCGACGCCGTCGGCATCGTGCCGCAGGATACCGTGATCTTCTCCGCCAACGCGATGGAAAACATCCGCTATGGCCGCGCCGATGCCAGCGACGAGGAGGTGATCCGCGCCGCCAGGCTGGCCGCCGCGCACGACTTCATCGAGCGCCTGCCGCACGGCTACCAGTCCTTCCTGGGCGAGCGCGGCGTGCGCCTCTCGGGCGGGCAGCGCCAGCGCATCGCCATCGCGCGTGCGCTGCTGAAGAATCCACCGTTGCTGCTGCTGGACGAAGCCACCAGCGCGCTGGACGCCGAATCGGAGCGCCTGGTGCAGTCGGCGCTGGAGGCCGCGATGGCGGGCCGCACCACCGTCGTCATCGCGCACCGCCTGGCCACCGTGCAGCGCGCCGACCGCATCGTCGTGATGGAAGACGGCCGCATTGTCGAGATGGGCACGCACCAGTCGCTGGTGGCGCTGGGTGGCGTCTACGCCAACCTGGCCGCGCTGCAGTTCCACAGCGTGCACGTGACAGCGGTCGCCGCGGAGGCCGTGCAATGAACGGCGCCATCGACGAAAGCGCGCTGAGGCGGGCCTGCCACACGGTGCTGCCCGGCCACCGCCAGCCGACGCCCGCGCAGACCTTCGCGGCGATGGCGGCGTGGTGCGAGCAGCACGGCATCGAGCACGACGTGTATGGCGAGGGCGAGCTGATCCAGGCGCTGGAGCGCAAGGTCGCCGCCCTGCTGGGCATGGAGGCCGCCGTGTTCTGCATTACCGGCACGATGGCGCAGGCCACCGCGCTGCGCCTGGCCTGCGCGGCGCGCGGCAGCCAGCTGGTCGCGCTGCACCCGACCGCGCACATCCTGAAGCACGAGCGGGCCAACCACCAGCTGTTCGGCCATTTCACGGCCCTGCCGATCGGCAGCCCGCACCGTCCGTTCACCCTGGAAGAGCTGCAGGCGATCGCGGACCCGCTGGGCGCCGTGGCGCTGGAACTGCCGGCGCGCGAGATCGGCGGCCAGGCGCCCTCGTGGCCCGAGCTGACCGCGATCAAGGACCACTGCGCCAGCACCGGCGTGCACCTGCACGTCGATGGCGCCCGGCTGTGGGAAGCGGCAGCCGGCTATGGCAAGGCGCCGGCGGAGCTGGCCGCCGGCTGCGACTCCGTCTACGTCTCGCTGTACAAGGGTATCGGCGGCCTGGGCGGCGCGGTGCTGGCCGGCCGCCACGCCTTCGTCGAGCAGGCGCGCGAGTGGTATCGCCGCCAGGGTGGCAACGTGATCCACCGTACGCCTTACGTGGTCGCGGCGGCGATGCAGCTGGACGCGCGCCTGGCCGCGATGCCGGCGTACTTCCGCCGCACCCAATGGCTGTTCGACGCGCTGCGCCGCTACCCGCTGCTGCGGCCCAATCCGGACCAGCCGCAGGCCAACCTGCTCCATCTGCACCTGCCTGTGGCGCGCGAGACGGCGCTGGCGATCCGCAACCGCATCGCCCGGGAGCATGGGGTCTGGCTGCACAACCAGGTGCATCACGCGGCAATGCCGCGCACCTCCTATACCGAATGGTACGTTGGCGAGCACCTGCTGGCGCTGCCGGACGACGCGGTGCATGCCGCGCTGGCGGCATGGCACCGCGCCCTGGAGGCCGCGCAATGAGCTTCGCATCGCTGCAACTGATCGATCCGCTGCTGCGCACCCTGGCGGCACTGGGCTACGACGACCCCACCCCCGTGCAGAAGCAGGCCATCCCCGCCGTGCTGGCGGGCCGCGACCTGATGGCGGCCGCGCAGACCGGCACCGGCAAGACGGCCGGCTTCGCGCTGCCGCTGCTGCAGCGCCTGACCCTGGCCGGCGCCGTCGGCCCGCACGGCGTGCGCTGCCTGGTGCTGGTGCCGACCCGCGAGCTGGCCGAGCAGGTCTACGACAGCTTCCGCCGCTACGGCGCCGCGCTGCCGCTGCGCAGCTTCGTGGCCTACGGCGGCGTGCCGCTCGAGCCGCAGGTGAACAAGCTGCGCAAGGGCCTGGACGTGCTGGTGGCCACGCCCGGTCGCCTGCTCGACCTGCTGCGCCAGGGCGCGCTGACGTTCGCCCAGCTGGAAACCCTGGTGCTGGACGAGGCCGACCGCATGCTGGACCTGGGCTTTGCGGCGGACCTGGACGCGGTGTTCGCCGCCCTGCCCGCGCAGCGCCAGACCTTGCTCTTCTCTGCCACCTTCTCGGACACGATCCGCGCCATGGCGCAGCAACTGCTGCAGGATCCGGTATCGGTCCAGGCCAGTCCCGCCAACGCGGCGGCGAAGACGGTGCGCCAACTGGTCTACACGACCGACAAGAAGGCCAAGCCGGAACTGCTGGTGCACCTGGCGCGCCAGCAGGGCTGGGGCCAGGCGCTGATCTTCGCCAAGACGAAAAAGGGCGTGGACCAGCTGGTCGCCCTGCTGCAGGACGAAGGTTTCAGTGCCGAGGCGATCCACGGCGACCGGCCGCAACCGGCCCGGCTGCAGGCGCTGAACCGCTTCAAGGCGCGCCAGGTGCAGTTGCTGGTGGCCACCGACGTGGCGGCGCGCGGCCTGGACATCCAGGCCCTGCCGGTGGTCGTCAACCTGGACCTGCCCACAGTGGCCGAGGATTATGTGCACCGCATCGGGCGCACGGGCCGTGCCGGTGCCGAGGGTGAAGCGATCTCGCTGGTGGCGGCGGACGAAGTGGAGCTGCTGCGCTCCATCGAGACGCTGATCAGGCAGGTGCTGCCGCGCGTCGAGGAGCCGGGCTTCGAGGCCAACCACCGGGTGCCGTCGACCGGCACGCCGGCCAGGCCCGCGCCCGCGCCCCGCTCCGCCAAGTCCGCGCGACCGGCCGCGCCGAATCCGGCCGCCACGGCCCCCCGCCCCGCGGGCGGTTTCGAACAGGCGCCGATGGCGCCGCCGAAAGCGCCCCGCAAGCCGCGCCCTGTCGCTGTTCCCCAGGGCCGTACGGTGGTGGCCGCGCCACGGGGCGCCAAGGCGGCGCTCAAGGGCCGGCCAAAACGTTAGCAACCGGGCATGCTAGAATCGCGGGCTTTGCGCCGCGCGCACGCTTTACGGAGAACCGCATGCAGCAGTACCAGCAACTGATCGAAACCGTCCTGGCCGAAGGCAGCTGGCAGGACAACCGCACGGGCATCCGCACCCTGTCGGTGCCGGGCGCCATGATGCGCTTCGACCTGGCCAAGGGCTTCCCGGCGGTGACGACGAAGAAGCTGGCGTTCAAGTCCGTCGTGGGCGAGCTGTGCGCCTTCCTGCGCGCCTCGCGCAGCGCCGCCGACTTTCGCGCGCTGGGCTGCAAGGTATGGGACCAGAACGCCAACGAGAACCGCCAGTGGCTGGACAATCCGTTCCGCGCCGGCACCGACGACCTCGGTCCCGTGTACGGCGTGCAGTGGCGCGAATGGCCGGCCTACAAGGTGCTCGATGCGGCCGCCACGGCGCGGATCGATGCCGCCCGCGCCAACGGCTTTACCGTCGTCGCGCCGCTGCAGGAACATGGCGTCGACAAGCTGCTGCTGTACAAGGCGGTGGACCAGCTGCGCGAGTGCCTGGACACCATCGTCCACAACCCAGGCAGCCGCCGCATCCTGTTCCACGGCTGGAACCCGGCCGTGCTGGACGAGGTGGCGCTGCCGGCCTGCCACCTGCTGTACCAGTTCATCCCGAACGCGACGACCAGGGAAATCTCGCTGTGCCTGTACGTGCGCAGCAACGACATCGGCCTGGGCACGCCGTTCAACATCGCCGAAGCCGCCGCGCTGCTGGCGCTGGTGGGCCGGCTGACGGGCTACACGCCGCGCTGGTTCAGCTATTTCGTCGGCGATGCGCACATCTACGAGAACCACCTGGACATGGTGCGCGAGCAGCTCACGCGCGAACCGTATCCGCTGCCGCGCCTCGTGATCTCCGAGCGCGTGCCGGCGTTTGCCGAGACCGGGCGTTACGAGCCGGAATGGCTGGAAAAAATCGAGCCGTCCGACTTCAGCCTGGAGGGTTACCAGCACCATGCCGCGATCACGGCGCCGATGGCGGTGTAAAAAAAGCACACCCGCGGCACGGTGGGTTGGGGTCTGTCCCCACCGGGGACTGACCCCGGTTTTGATCCGCGGCCGCCAGGTACCGGGAACTCGGGCGGTGCGACAAAAACCGGGGTCAGTCCCCTAACCCTGCCAACTAGTAAGGCAGCAGCCGTCACTTACCGGGGACAGACCCCTGGCCCCCGGCCTGCATCGACTCCATCAGCGCGTAAAACCACTTCGCCTCGCGCGTCTTGTGCAGCTGGTACCAGGCCTCCAGCGTGGCCGGCCGCAGCACGTCCAGCAGCTTGAACACCTCGTACGAGAACTCCAGCGGCGCCAGGCCGGTGGCCGTGATCAGGTTGCGGTCGCGCACCGCCGGCTCGTGCCGGTACCGTTCCGCGCCCTGGTAGTCCGGGCAAGTCTGCTTCAGGAAATCCAGGTCGTTGCTGGTGTGTGCGTGCTCGTTCAACGCGCCGACCTGCGCCAGGCCATTGGTCGCGCCGCAGATCGCCGCCACGTTATGGCCCTCGTCCAGCCGGGCACGCGCGAACGCCAGCGCGGCCTTGGCCTGCGGCTGGTCCCAGATGTCCGAACCGGGCAACAGCAGCAGGTCGCCCTGCTCCATGCGCACCTCGTCCAGGGCCAGATCGGGCGTCAAGGCCATGCCACCCATGCTGCGCACCGGCGCTGCCGTCAGCCCGACCAGAACTTGCTCGAACGGCGCCAGCGGATTGGCGAAGAAACGGCGGCTGTGCAGCTCCGCCGTCAGGTAGCCGATTTCCCAGTCGGCCAGCGTCTCGACCACGACCAGATAGACTTTCATGCTGCCTCCTTGTGCGCTGTGGGTGCGAATCAGTATAACGCCGCGCCGGCCAGCGGCGGCTGCACCAGCTCCAGCCAGCGCTGCGCGGCGCGCTCGTCCTGCGTGCGCAGCAGGAACTGGTGGCCCTGCATGGCCGCGCCGGACGCCAGCGCGCGCTCGCTGGCCGCGGCCACCTGCAGGTAGCGCAGGCCCTGGGCGTCGTCCGCATCGAGCAGCAGGCGGCCATAGTGGAACGCGGCCTGCGGATGCTGGCCGGGCTGGGCCAGCACGCGGGCCAGCAGCGGGCGCGCGGCCTGGGCGGTGTCGAATTCCGTCGTCAGCAGCGCCAGCTCCTCCAGCTGGGCCGGCGCCAGCGTGGCGATGTCCTGCGCCGCCAGCGCCTGCATGCGCTGGCGCGCCGCGCTGGCCTGGTGGTAGCGCTGCTCCCAGTTACGCCCTTCGCGGCGCCACCACAGCGCGTCGAATTCGGCGACCAGGCGGCGCGTGGTGTCGGAGCCCAGCAGCACGTCGGCCGCGCTGCGCTCCAGCGGCGGCGGCAGCGCCGCCGGCACGCCGATGGCGATCAGCCGCTCGTGCAGACAGGGATGGGTGTCGTGCCGCCCGGAGCGCTGCGCCAGTGCGGCTTCCAGGCGTTCCGGCCGGGCCCACTGCGCGTGACCGGCGCGCAAAGCCGTGCGCATTGCCGTGTACGGCATGAAGGGCGGGCGCACGCCCCGGTCGGCGTGGCGCAGCAAGGTCGGCCAGAACGTCTCGTGCAGCCAGCGCATCTGCAGCGTGTCGCGCACGAGCGCGCGCGCGTTGACGGTGGCGCCCACCACAGCCGTGGCGGCGCGGTCCGCCTCGTACTCGTGCTGGCGCGCCAGCACGAACGTGACCGCATTGTAGTAGGCCAGCGTGCGGTCCAGCAGCGGTGCCGCGAGCCGTGCCAGCGCGCCGCTGCGCTCCTGCGCCTGCTCGTGCAGTGCGCCGACGACGCGGCGCTGGCGATACACCCAGGCATGCAGGGGCGCACGGCCGCCGCCGAGATGCCCCAGCTCGTGCGCCAGGGCGGCGAACAGCTCGCTGGTCGACACGGCCAGCAGGTAAGGCAGGCCCACCATCAGGTAATTGGTACGGCGCCCCCACAGGCCGCCCCAGCGCGGCTGCTGCAGCACCGCCACGTTGTAGCGCGCGTCCAGCAGCACGTGGTGGACCGGCGGCGCCGCCATGCGCTCGCGCATGCGGTCGAGGGCATCGAACAACGCCGGCGCCTCCGCCCGCGTCAGCGCCCGCCCCTGCGGCACCGGCAGGCGCGGCCACAGCAGCCACTTCAGCAGCAGCGCGACCAGCGCGCCCAGCACGGCGGCCGCCAGCGTGGCATCGATGGCGGGCAAGTGCCGCAGCAGCGCATGGCAGACCAGCCACGCCGCCAGCAGCAGCGCCAGCTCCGCGCCATACAGTCCCATGCTGACGAGCAGGACGCGGGCGTGGAAGCGCCGCGGACGCGCGCGCGACTCGCGCTCCAGACGCTCGATCAGTGCCAGATAGCGCTGCTGGTCCACCCGTTCTCCCTTAACCGCCGTAAAAAGTCGTTAAGATAAAGGAAACGTGGCCCGGCAAATCTCTCCAATACTCACGCCAGCACTTTATTAGAGGAAATATTTGAGGAATTGGCCACGAATTGGCCACGTGCCCGCCAGGCGCGCCGGCGGCATCCTATAATACGGGCCGCAACGAACCCTCCAGATACGACCTCATGACGCAACTCGCCATCATCGTCGCCGTCGACCGCAACGGCGGCATCGGCATCCACAACCAGCTGCCCTGGCACCTGCCGGAAGACCTGGCGCACTTCAAGCGCCTGACGACGGGCCACCCGATCATCATGGGCCGCAAGACCTTCGAGTCGATCGGCCGGCCGCTGCCGAACCGGCGCAGCATCGTCGTCACGCGCAATCCCGAGTGGCGCCACGACGGCGTCGAAGCCGTCGGCTCGCTGGCCGACGCGGTGGCGCTGGTCGCGCAGGTTAATAATGAGGCCCCCGCCTTCATCATCGGCGGCGCCCAGGTCTTCGCCGAGGCGCTGGCCGTGGCCGACCGGCTGATCGTCACGCACATCGACCAGGCGTTCGACTGCGATACCTTCTTCCCCCCGATCGATCCGGCCGTGTGGCAGGAAAGCGAACGGCAGGCGTATCATGCCGCCAGTGGCTTGCCTTACGCGATCGTCACCTACCAACGTCATCCAGCTTAAGGAATACTCGACAGATGTCAGGACACGGCTTCCACGTCCACGGCCCGCACGACCACGCGGTCGAACATGCCGCCGGCCACGGCCACGACAAATTCTCCGGCAAGATCGCCGTCACCACCGCCATCCTGGCGACGATCGGCGCGCTGTTCGGTTACCAGGGCGGCGCCACCCAGAACGACGCGGCCATGTTCAAGAACAACGCGGCCATCGCCAAGACGGAAGCGGCCAACCGCTGGAACTACTACCAGGCCAAGTCGAACAAGCAGAATCTGGCCGAGCTGGCGATGACGCTGCCGAACGTCGATCCGGAAAAATACCGTGCCGACGTGGCCCGCTACAAGTCGGAAAAGGAAGAGATCAAGAAAGAGGCGGAAAGCTGGGAAGCGAAGTCGCACGAGTGGGACAGGAAGTCCGACACCGTGCTGCACCAGCACCACCAGTGGGCACTGGCGACGACCGCCGAACAGATCGCCATCGCGCTGGCCGCCATCACCTTGCTGACCAACCGCCGCTGGCTGCTGCTGTCCACCTACGCGGTGGCCGCCGCCGGCATCGCGCTGGGCGCGTTCGCCTGGCTGCACGTCGACCCGCTGGGCGCCCTGTTCGGCGCGGCAGCGCACTAAGCTTCGCACGCCATGAAAGCGCGCCGGCCAGCCTCGAAAATTCCTTGGAATTTTTTCACCACGGCGGCGCGATTTCTGCGAGAATCCCGGTTCTTTTTTTCGGGCGCGGACCGCGCCCCGTATTGGCATCCCGCCGCCCGCCAGGCCCAGGCCCACGCGTGCAGCGCGCCCAGCCCGCTCCGGTCATCGAATGACCCGGGGCGGTTCTTCTTTTTGGAGACATCATGAAATTTCGTTTCCCCATCGTCATTATCGACGAGGACTTCCGTTCCGAGAACACGTCCGGCCTGGGCATTCGCGCCCTGGCCGCGGCCATGGAGAAGGAAGGCATGGAAGTGCTGGGCGTGACCAGCTATGGCGACCTGGCGCAGTTCGCGCAGCAGCAGTCGCGCGCCTCCGCATTTGTCCTCTCCATCGACGACGAGGAATTCGGCGGCGGCTCGATCGAGGAAACCGACCATGCGCTGAAGTCCCTGCGCGCCTTCGTCGAGGAGATCCGCTACAAGAACGCGGACATCCCGATCTACCTGTACGGCGAAACGCGCACCTCGCGCCATATCCCGAACGACATCCTGCGCGAGCTGCATGGCTTCATCCACATGTTCGAGGACACGCCGGAATTCGTCGCGCGCCACATCATCCGCGAAGCCAAGTCCTACCTGGACGGCCTGTCGCCGCCGTTCTTCCGCGCCCTGGTGCACTACGCGAACGACGGCTCGTACTCCTGGCACTGCCCGGGCCACTCGGGCGGCGTGGCGTTCCTGAAGTCGCCGATCGGCCAGATGTTCCACCAGTTCTTTGGCGAGAACATGCTGCGCGCCGACGTCTGCAACGCCGTGGAGGAACTGGGCCAGCTGCTGGACCACACCGGCCCGGTGGCCGCCTCCGAGCGCAACGCGGCGCGCATCTACAACGCCGACCACTGCTACTTCGTCACCAACGGCACGTCCACCTCGAACAAGATGGTGTGGCATTCGACGGTGGCGCCGGGCGACATCGTCGTGGTGGACCGCAACTGCCATAAGTCGATCCTGCATTCGATCATCATGTGCGGCGCGATTCCCGTGTTCCTGATGCCGACCCGGAACCACCTGGGCATCATCGGACCGATCCCGCTGGAAGAGTTCACGATGGAATCGATCCAGAAGAAGATCGAGAACAACCCGTTCGCACGCGACGCCGCCAACAAGAAGCCGCGCATCCTGACCATCACGCAGTCCACCTACGACGGCGTGGTGTACAACGTCGAGACGCTGCGCGAAATGCTGGACGGGAAGATCGACACCCTGCACTTCGACGAAGCCTGGCTGCCGCACGCCACCTTCCACGACTTCTACAAGGACATGCACGCGATCGGCAAGGACCGCCCGCGCGCCAAGGAGTCGATGATCTTCTCGACGCAGTCCACCCACAAGCTGCTGGCCGGCCTGTCGCAGGCCTCGCAGGTGCTGGTGCGCGAGTCGGAGTCCGTCAAGCTGGACAAGGATGCGTTCAACGAAGCCTACCTGATGCACACCTCCACCTCGCCGCAGTACTCGATCATCGCCTCGTGCGACGTGGCCGCGGCGATGATGGAAGCGCCGGGCGGCACCGCGCTGGTCGAGGAATCGATCCTGGAAGCGCTCGACTTCCGCCGCGCGATGAAGAAGATCGACGAGGAATGGGGCCAGGACTGGTGGTTCAAGGTCTGGGGTCCGGACACTTTCGCCGAGGAAGGCATCGGCACGCGCGAGGACTGGATCATCCGCGCCGAGGACGACTGGCACGGCTTCGGCAAGCTGGCACCGGGCTTCAACATGCTGGACCCGATCAAGGCGACCATCGTCAACCCGGGCCTGTCGCTGGAGGGCCAGTTCGCCGACTCCGGCATCCCGGCGTCGATCGTCACGAAGTACCTGGCCGAACACGGCGTCATCGTCGAGAAGTGCGGCCTGTACTCGTTCTTCATCATGTTCACGATCGGCATCACCAAGGGCCGCTGGAACACGCTGTTGACCGCGCTGCAGCAGTTCAAGGACGACTACGACAAGAACGCCCCGCTGTGGCGCATCCTGCCGGAATTCTCCGCCGCCAATCCGCGCTACGAGAAGATGGGCCTGCGCGACCTGTGCCAGCAGATCCACGACTTCTACAAGGCCTACGACGTGGCGCGCCTGACGACGGAGATGTACCTGTCCGACATGATCCCGGCCATGAAGCCGTCCGACGCGTTCGCCAAGATGGCGCACCGCGAGATCGAGCGCGTGGCGATCGACGACCTGGAAGGCCGCATCACGTCGATCCTCCTGACGCCATATCCGCCGGGCATTCCCCTGCTGATCCCGGGCGAGCGCTTCAACAAGACGATCGTCGACTACCTGCGCTTCGCGCGCGACTTCAACGAGCGCTTCCCCGGCTTCGAGACGGACGTGCACGGCCTGGTCAAGCGCGAGGTCAATGGCAAGCGCGATTATTTCGTCGACTGCGTCAAGCAGTAAGCCCGTGCTTCCAGCATAGGACGGAAAGGCGGCTTCGGCCGCCTTTTTTCTTGCGCCGGTTTTCCAACCCGTGGCGTCAGGCACCTGTGCTCCGCCTGCCGCGCTACATTCGGCGACAAATTCGCGACCCGCGAGGTGCTAATTAATACAGGTAACGGGCCGGCAGCGCTGCTATATTGAAGCGGTGGATGCTGGTGCGTGAGGCCGCGATGGCACTGTCGATCTGGATGCAGACGTTGGGCACGCCGGCCCGGGGCGCCGAACCGATGCTGCGCGATGCCCTCGATGCCGCCGGCATCGCCGTCCAGGCGCAACCCGCGCGCGGTTTCGGCGTGCTGTTGTGCGGCGGCTGCGGCGGCGCGGCCGACCGGCTGCAGGCCGTGCAGGCGCTGGCCAGCCAGGCGGCCGTGCTGGCCGTCGATTGCGCACCGGAGCCGCTGGCGCCGGACGCGATGTGGGGCATGCTGGATGCCGGCGCGACCGACCTGCTGCCCTTCAGTTCCGCCGAGTTGTGCGCGCAGCAGATCGTGGCACGGCTGCAGCGCTGGGATGCCGTGCAGCGCCTGATGGCCTCCACCGCCGTGCAAGGCTGGCTGGTGGGCGACAGCCCGGTGTGGCGCGCGCTGGTGCACAGCGTGGTCGAAGTGTCCGCGTTCACCCAGTCGCCCGTGCTGATCACGGGCGAGACGGGCACCGGCAAGGACCTGATCGCGCAACTGATCCATAAACTGTCCGGCACCACCGGCGAGCTGACGGTGCTCGATTGCACCACCCTGTCGCCGGAACTGGCCGGCTCCGAGCTGTTCGGCCACGAGCGCGGCGCCTTCACGGGCGCCACCAATGCGCGCGACGGCGCGTTCGCGATGGCGGACGGCGGCATCCTGTTCCTGGACGAGGTGGGCGAGCTGCCCCTGCCGCTGCAGGCGCAATTGCTGCGCGTGGTCCAGGAGCACAAGTACAAGCGGGTGGGCAGCAATATCTGGAACCCCAGCCATTTCCGCCTCGTGTGCGCCACCAACCGCGACCTGGAGGCGGACGTGGCGGCCGGCACCTTCCGCGCCGACCTGTATTACCGCATCGCCGCCTGGCGCTGCCGACCGCCGCCGCTGCGCGAGCGCAAGAGCGACATCCTGCCGCTGGTCGAGCACTTCCTGCGCCAGCTCGACCCCAAGGGCCAGGGCCGCCCGCTCGACCCGGCCGTGCGCGAGTACCTGCTGGCGCGCGAGTACAAGGGCAATGTGCGCGACTTGCGCCAGACGGTCGCGCGCATCTGGTACCGCCACGCGGGACCCGGCCCGCTGACGATCGGCGACGTGCCGCCGGACGAACGCCTGCACGGCGCGCCGGCCTGGCCCGACCAGCCGTTCTGCGACGCCATCCGCCACGCCGTCGACCGCGGCGTCAGCCTGGCGCGGCTCGGCCAGGCCGCGGCCGACCTGGCGATCCGCATCGTGCTGGAGCAGGAAGGCGACAACAACCAGCGCGCGGCGCAGCGGCTGGGCGTGACGGACCGCGCCCTGCAGATTCGGCGCAAGGCGGCGCGGGACGACCAGGCAGCCGATCGCGGCTGACTGCGAAGTCATCCCTCGGTATTATTTTTTTGCTATCATGCCCGCTCCAAAAAATAACCAGGAGTCAACATGACTTGCAAAAAAGTAGTTGCTGGCGCGATCGCCAGTGTGCTGGCGCTGTGGGCGGCCGGCGCCGCGGCGCAGGAGTGCGAAGCCACGTGCTTCCAGAAGCGCTGGGTGTACTGGGGCGGCAACCTGATGGTCACGGAGCGCGACAGCGCAGGCAGGACGCCCTTCGAGAACTTCAATGCCCTGCTGCCGACGATCAAGGCCGCGGGTTTCAACGGCGTCGCGCTGAACCTGGGCGGCGACGGCAGCTATGTCCAGCTGGTGAATCCTGAGACGTCCGCCGACCGCAAGAAAGCGATCAGCGACCGCATCAAGCTGGCGATCGGCAATGCCAATGCGGCCGGCCTGGAAGTCATTCCCATCGGCGGCCACCCGGAGCTGGTCAGCCAGTTGCGGCCGGACCTGATGGAGGCGTTCCCGACCACCACGCTGTACAAGGCGCAGTCCGGCGTCGCCAGTGTCGTCAACGCGGGCAAGAACCTGTTCGCCGAGCCAGCGGGCTTCGAAGTGGATGCCTCCGGCTGGGCCGTGGACGCGTTCCAGCCGACCTACGGCGCGGGCGTCGAGATCGATCCCACCGTCGGTCACGAGAGCGCCCGCGCGATGCGGATGCAGAGCTGGCGAGCCTTGCCAGCCGGTAAAACTTGGGCTGCCAGCCGCCTGTACCGCAAGCTGACCCTCAAGCCGCACACGGCCTACCAGATCTCGTTCTGGCTGAAGCCGGGCGCGATGACGAAGCCGGAAAAACTGCAGTTCTTCATCCAGACGGCGGACGGCCGCCCCGACGCGCCGCTGTACCGCCATGCCAGCCAGGGCCTGGGATGGGGCTCGACGCCGGACGGCAACTGGAACGCCGAAGGCAACACCACGAAGTTCGTCGCCCAGGCCAAGGCCGCCGCCGCCGGCAATCCCACCTGGCAGCAGTACAACGTGCAGTTCAACAGCGGCAATTTCACCGAGGCGTACGCCTACTTCGGCATGTACAACGTGATCGAGGGTGCCAACACGGTGTGGATCGACGACATCAAGCTCGAGGAGATCGGCATCACGCATCCGGTCGAGCGCGGCCAGGGCGACTACGTCGTGACACGGACCAGCGACGGCAAGGTATTGCCCTCCACGGATTACACCGTCAACGGCGCCACGCTGACCATCCACAACAAGGACATGGCGAATGCGGACCTCAAGGTAGCATGGCGCCAGTCGCCGTCGCGCATGTTCAAGGGCGTGGCAGCTGTCGCCTGCGACGGCGGCGACTTCTACCGCGTGCAGGAAAACTACTACGCCAACGCCATCGCGCCGCTGTTCAACAACCAGATCCCCAAGGTCGTCACCGGCAGTCCGAAGAAGTACTTCATGTACTACGACGAAATCCCGGTGCTGAACTGGGAGCAGAACGATGCCCGCTGCAGCCGCAGGTCGGCCGGCGATTATCTCGGCCACATGGTGCGCGGCGTGCAGAACCCGCTGGAGAACGCCGGCGTGGAAACGCTGACGTGGAACGACATGTTCGATCCGAACATGAACGCGATCGCGCGCTACTACCAGGTCAACGGCAGCCTGCTCAAAACCGGCGCCACGACGAGCTTCAAGAGCGGCAACGCCGATATCGACCTCCATCCCGATACCGTCATCGTCAACTGGACCGGCGGCGAGGAGCTGACGGAAGCGGCGCAGACGAAGCGGCGCGAGTCGCTGCTGTACTTCCGCGAGTATCCGCAGGTGATCGCCCTGTACTACGAGAAGAAGGACACGACGACCGCCTGGCTGAACGCGCTGACCGCCGCCTATGAGAAGGAGAAGACGCTCGACACGCCCACGTCGCTGAAGATCGACGGCATCATGTACACGACGTGGTTCAACAATTACGGCGACCTCGCTGCGGTGGCGGAGCAGATCCGCAAGTCGCCATACGCCAAGCATTGGCCGAAGCCTCAGCAATAAACCATCGCGGGCAGGCGGCGTTGGCGGCGGCCGCCTGCCCCGCCGTCAGCCGGTGGCGCGCCCGATCAGCCGCAGGAAGTTAGCGCCGGTGATCAGCGCCTCGTCCGCCGCCGGCAACCGCAGCAACCGGATCTTGTGCAGTTCCAACCCCGGATGCAGCCACGGCCCGTCCGAGCCGAACAGCACTTTGTGCGGCCCGGCCCTACGCACCGCCTCGGCCAGCAGGTCGAAGCGGCGGATGCCGGAGCTGTCCGTGTAGATGTTCGGATGCCGCACCAGGTGGTCGATCAGCGCGAGCTGGGCCTGCCACTGGTCGGCGAAGCTGCCCAGGTGCGGCAGGATGAAGTTCACGTCCGGGTATTGCGCCGCCAGCAGTTCGGCCACATGCACCTCGCCCATCGGGTCGTACAGCACCGGCAGGCCGAAGGCGCGCGCGGCCTCGCAGATCTCGCCGCTGATCGGCGCGTCGTGCCGGTGTACCTTGATGCCGACGAAGCCATACTGTTCCACCGCCACCCGCACCATGGCGTGGATGCGCCCACGGTCGCGCGCCGCGTGCACGAAGGCGAAGCCGTAATAGCGCTCGGGATGGGCCGCCACCAGCGCGGCCAATGCCTCGTTGGCGACCGCGTAATCGGAGTGGAACGCGGCCAGCAGTACGCTGCGCTCGATGCCGGCCGCCACGGCGCGGCGGCGGTAGCGGCCCAGCGCGAGATTGCTGTCCCATGGGCCGGTCAGGCCGTCGCCCGGACCGGCGTGGCAGTGGCTGTCGATGATCATGGCTCACGCCCGGCCCGGCAGCTCGATGGCCGGCGCGTGCTGGCGCAGCGCCCGCAGCACGGCTTCCTGTGGCGAGCCGCCCTGCGCGGCCTGCTGCGCGGCGCTGCCGGCGATCCGCACGAAGCGGCGCGCCATCTCGAATTCCTGCTGTTCCATGTCCATGCCCTCGAACTCCATCTCGAGCGCTTTCGACAGCGCGGTGCCGGCCGCGCGGCCGATCATGGTGCCCACGCCAGGAATCGGGATCATCGAGCCGAGCGCGCCGCCGACGAAGGGCAGCGCCGTCTTGGCGAGTCCCTTCAGCGCGCCACCGAGCGGCTTGGCGACCTTGCCGATGGCCGATCCCACCTTCCTGATGCCCTTCCACACGCCCTTGAAGACGTTGCCGAGGAACTGCTCCAGCTCGGCCTCGTTCGACACCGACAATAACTCCATCGTCAGCTCCAGCTCCTCGGCCTCGCCGAACGGGCGCTCGCCCTGCCAGGATGCGCCGCTCCAGCCGCCCTCCTGCTGGAACGGCAGGATTTCAAACGTTTCGCCACTCGTGCGGCACTGGCCGCAGCAGCACTGCTTCGCATGCATGATGTTCTCCTTGCTAGATGAATTGCATTTCGCTGACCTGGTTGGTGGTCTCGCCCCGGTTGTGCGGCAGCAGCATCTGTGCGTTGATCGCCTTCTCGATGGCGCGCCGCTGCGCCGCCGACACGGCCGGCTGCGCCACGAACAGCCGGTAATTGCGCAGCGCCACGCCCAGCACGGCGCCGCCCAGCATGTGCTTGCGAATGCGTTCCTGCAGGTCGGCCGTCTCGCCTACGTAGGCCAGCGGGCGCCCGCCCTTGCGGAACACGATGATGTAGATGCCCGGGCCCGTCACCCTGCCGGCCTTGCGAAACGCGGCCAGCGTGCCCACGTCGCGGAAGGTGATGCCGGGCGCATGGGTTGTGAGCACGTTGGCTAGCCTGGGCGGGATCTCGTCCTGCGGTTCGACACCGCCGTCGGCTGGCGGCGCCAGGTCGACGGCGTCGAACGCCGGCGCGCCGGCCGGGGGCTCCCACGGGTCCGCGGGCACCGGTGCCGCCCAGGGGCCGGGATCGCTGACCATCACGCCGTATGGCCAGCCGCCGTAGACCGGCCCCCAGTAGGGCCCGCGCGGCCAGCGCGGCCGCGGCCCAGGTTTCGGCGCGGGCCGGGAACGGGTCCTCCCCCCACCCGGCCGCACGCTGCCGCGCCCGCCGCCGCGGCCGCCATGGCGGCCGCGTTCTTCCTCCAGCTCGCCCAGGCCATCCGTCAGGCCTGGCCCGAACGGCAGGGTCTCGAACTGCTCGCCTTCGTATTCGTCTTTCATGTCAGCCCCCTCAGCTCCCGTGTCACGATCCGCACCGCTCGTGCGATGTCCGCCGGCGCGTGGTCCGCCCGCAGCAGAAACGTCAACCGTCCCTGGCCGGCGCGGCATTGCGGCACCGCCAGCACGCCCGCGTGGCGCAACGCGGCGTGCGCTTGCACCAGGTTGGCGTCCGGCCGCAGTGCCAGCCACTGCACCGGGAACGCCCCGCCGCGGCACGGCAGGCCGGCTGCCCGCAGCGCGGCACGGAACTGCGCCACCCGCTGCGCCAGCGTGCGCCGCAGCGCGTCGCCGCATACGGCGTTCAGCCGCAAGGCGCGCCGCGCCGCCACCACGACGGCGCGCGACGGCGGGCTGGCATGCAGCCGCGTGTCGCTGGCCCGTTCGAAGCGCCGGATCCAGTCGGCACTGCCCGCCAGCACCGCGACCGGCACGCCGAACGCCTTCGCCAGCGAGGCGCCGGCCAGCACCGGCAGCGCCTCGATGCCATGCCGCCGCAGCGAACCGCCGCCGTGCCGGCCCAGCAGGCCCAGGGCTTGGGTGTCGTCCAGCAGCAGCAGGCCGTCATACCGCTGCGCCAGCGCCGCATAGGCCGCCAGCGGCGGTGGCCCGTCCGCCCCGGGGCTGTAGCCGTCCGCCAGGATCAGCGGCCGGCGCCCGGCGCGGTGCCAGGCCAGCGCCACCCGACCCAGCTCCGCCAGGTCGCCGGAGCGGAAGGACTGCAACGGCAGGCCCAGGCCCGCCGCCCGCTCCGCCCCCCAGCGCGCCACCGGGTAAGCGGCCGCATCGACCAGCACTGCAAAGCGCTCCTGCCCCAGCATGCCGAACAGGTCCCAGAACAGGTGCAGGGTGGACGGCAGCAAGGTGGCCGCCGCGCAGCCCTGCAGCCGTGCCAGCGCCACCGCCACGGCGCGCGCGCCCGGCACCTCCTGCAGCGCGGCGGGCTTGCCCAGCGTGAGGGCATCCCAGCCGTCCAGCGCGCGGCCGGGATGGCGCAGCCCCAGGTACAGCGCGCTCGTGAAGTCCAGCGGCCCGTTGCCGTTCACGCGCTGCGCTGCTGCTGCGCGAGGCGCTGGCGCAGCAGCACCGAGGGCAAGGTCGCCTCGCCGGCCGGATTGCCCGAGTCCACCGACAGGTCGACCCCGGTGGCGGCCCGGTAGGCGTGGATGTAACCCTGCGCCTGCGGCCGCCAGAAGCGTGCCCAGTTGAATGCCTGGGTGGCCTCGTACACATCGCTCCAGTGGCCGAAGCGGATCGACAGCAGCAGCTGCTCGCCGAAGATGGCCAGGTTACGGAAGTGCATGACGCTGGTGTCGCTCCACATCTGCAGCTTCTTCATCGCGTCGACCCGGTCCATCCACGGTTCCGGATAGGCCACCATCACGCGCGTGGGCAGGAACTCGCGGAACTCCGGCCGCGCCAGCAGCCACTGCTGCATCAGCATCTCGATGCGCGCCGTGGACGGCAGGTCGCCGTACTGGTTGTGCGCGCCCTGCGACAGGATCAGGTGCACCTCCTTCAGCGCGTTCAGGATCGGGAACGCGTCGGCCTTGACGGTGGTGTCGTCGTCCTGCTTGTAGAACTGGGTCAGGAGGCGCAGCAGGTGGTGGAAGGCCTCCAGGAACTTCGAACGGCTGTCGGCCGGCTGCGTGTGGCGCACCGCCTTGCCGTCCAGCCGCATGCCGTAGTGGTGCAGGTACTCGTAGTTGCGCCGTACCACCGTCAGGCGGTGCTGCTCGTCCTGCGTATAGCCCCACAACAGGTTGTTCAAGGGCCGCAGCATGTCGATCTCCGTGTTCGCCAGCGGGTCGTTGACGCTGGGGCCGCGCAGGTTCTGGAAGCGCTGCGTGATGACGTTCATGGTCTGCACCAGCATGCCCTCCTCCTGCCAGTAGTTCCAGATCAACTCGATCATGCAGGGATTGGCCAGGCGATCCTGGATGATGCCGAAGCACAGCTCGGCCTCCTCGTTCTGGTTCGGCACCAGGATCGGCACGTCCGGCAGCTTGCGCCGGATCACGGCCAGGTAGGGCAGCATCTTGGTGCCGCCGACCGATTCCAGGTAGTCCTGCACCAGTGTGTCTTCCAGGCTGCCGCTGGCGGGAATGTCGCGCCGGTCCAGGTAGGCGTTGTCGTTGACGGGGTCGAACGCATAGGGCGAGCGCAGCACGCCGCAATTGACCATCACGAACGCTTCCGTGGCCGCCTTCAGCACGCGGTACGCTTCCGAGTCCGTGAACGGCAGCGCGCGCCGGCCCTTCAGGTTGTGATACGCCGCCGTCTTGGCGCCGAAGCGGGCCTTTTCGAACGGCACCGCGGCGCTGTCCCCCGCCGGGGTGCAGAACAGCTGGTCGAGAAAGTCCATGTAATTGTTGAACGACAGCGCCTCGGTGCTGTTGCGGATCAGGGTCCACAGCGCCAGGTCCTCGGTCGGTTCCGTCTCGGTGCGCGACAGCGATACGCCGATATTGCCGGAGATCGGCTGCGGCGTGCGCTCCTCGGCATCGAACGAGGACGACAATCCCAGCCGGGCACCGTCGCCGGCGGCGTCCGACGCCGCCATAATGCCCGGGGTGGAAACGACGCCGCCGGCGCGGCGCGCGAACACCAGGTCGGCCGCGAAGCGGTAGCGCCCCGGCTTCCTGATCATCTGCGCGGCCGAGTAGGCCTGGCCGCTGCGCGGCTGCCACAGCTCGTCCACTTCCAGCACGACCTCGTTGCCGACCGCCTTGTCCATGCCGCGGAACACCACGTCGACGATGGCGCGGTTGCCCACGAAGGCGCCGTCGGTACGCTGGCTCTGGCCCGGCGGCTCGAACCACAGCTGCATCTCGGGGTCGATGTCGAGCTCCATGAACAGCTCGTGCAGGGCGCCCTGGTCGACCTTGACCTGGCCCACCACGGGCCGGTTGTCGGCGAACGGCGTGACGTGGTCGAACAGCACGAAGTGCACGCCCGGTTCGAGATTGGAAAACGTGACGATGCCGTGCTCGCCGGTACGGTCCACCTTCAGTTCCTCGTGCAGGGTCGGCTCCCAGTTCACCAGCTGTGCCTCGCCCGACGTCTGCAGGATGATGCCCTGGGCATCCCTGCCGTGATACAGGCGCAGGCTGGCGCCGACCAGCGGAATGCCGCTGGCCCGGTCGCGCACCGTCACCTTGATCGTTCCATGCTGCTGCGCGGGGCCGGCCGCGCTTGCCCTGGCCATTTTCCTGGTACTCATGTCGCTCTCCTAGAAAGGTGTTTCCTCATGCTGTCAATCGCTGCCCTGCCCGCAATGCGCTGCGCATGGCCCACTGCGTCAGCAGGCGCTCCAGCAGCACACTCTCGTCCTCCGGCGCCAGCAGGCCGTCGGCCCTGGCCTGGCCGATCACGGCCAGCACCAGCGAAGGCGCGCTGTCGTACATGCGCTGCGGCGCCAGGTGCCACCAGCGGAACAGCCGCGCCAGCACGGCCGGCTGGCGCTCGCGCACCGCCATCGCTTCCGCCAGCGAGGCGCCGCGCAGCGCGCGCGGCCGGTGATTCGCCAGCAGACCGGCCATCGCCGGCAGGCTGGCCGTCAGTTCGCGCAGCAGCCGCTGGTCCTGCGGCGCCAGGCCATCCGTCGGGTAGTAGGCATCCCAGGTGGCCTCGATACGATCCCATTGCGGGTGCGGATACAGCAGCCGCCCCAGCGCGCAACTGAGCTTGACGCGCAACCACGGCACCGGATGCGGGTCGTCGGCATTGAGCCGGAACACGAACACGCGCGGCAGGCTCAGGACGCCGATCAGGCCCAGCGTCGCCACCACCCCGACCCGCGCCAGCGACCAGAAATCGGCCACCACCTCGGAGACCCAGCGCTCCCACAGGCGCCACACGTGCGGCGGACCGCTGCCGCCGTGCTGCAAGGCCTGCAGCACGGGCCGCAGCGACGCCACCAGATCGAGCAGCGCGGCACCCTGGTGGCCCACCTCGTGCACCAGCGAAGAGGCGATGCTGCTGCCGATCATCCGTTCGCGCGGCACGCGGATGATGGCGACCGGGTTCTCGCCTCCGCCTGGCAGCCGGGTGCGTGCGCGGCGGATCGCCGCGCCCGGGCCCCGGTCCAGGTAGCACACCAGCGGCGGCGCCTCGAAGTAGCCGCCCGGCAGGCGCAGCGCGTCCGCCGAGACCACGTCCAGTCCGGCCAGCCAGACACCGTTGCCATGCTCGCTGCGCTGGGTGACGACGTCGATGAACAGGTCGAACTGCGTCAGCGCGGCGTTGAACTGCAGCCGCACGAACGTGAACCGACGTTGTGCCTGGGCCGCGCTGGCGCGCCGTCCGGCCGGGCCGCGCAGCCAGGCCAGGAACTGCCGGACCAGCGCGCGCAGTCCGCGGCGGCCCAATGTCAGGTGGCGCTCGATGGCGGCCTGGGCGGCGTCCGGCAGGCTCGCTGCCGGCACCATCGGCTCGATCAGCGCGAAGGGCTGCATGCGGTCCACCCGGTTCAGCAGCGAGCGCGCTTCCTGGGCCAGCAGCCAGGCGGCATACGGACGCATGATCGTCAGGCGCCGTACAGCACGATCTTGCGGCCCTGGCGCACCCAGCGCCCGCTGCGGCCGCCGTTCGCGGCGGCGCCGCCAGCCAGGCCGCCCATGCCGCCCTGGCGCCCCTGGCTGCCGCCAAAGGAACCGGACTGGCCACCGCCGGCGCGGCCGCCCTGGCCCAGCAGGCCGGGCGCGAACTGCTTGGCTGCCGCCGTGGCGGCCTGCTGCGCGATCTGGCGCGGGTCGCCGCCACGGGCCTGCGCGGCCTTGTTGACGGTGTCCGCCGCCAGCCGCACGAAGGTCTTGGCGCCCTCGAACTCACGGTCCTCGCCGGACAGCTCGCCCTCCGCTTCGAGCCCCAGGGCGCTGCCCGCGGCCGAGGCCAGGCCGCTGCCGATCTTGGCGCCCAGCGGGCCGCCGAAATAGCCGCCGATGGCGCCGCCGGCCAGCGGGATCGCCTTCTTGGCGACGCCCTTCAGCACGCCGCCGACGGCCTGGCCGATCGGCGAACGGATCACGTTGCCGGCCACCGAGGCGGCCTTTTTCAGGAAGTTGCCGAGGAACTGGTCCAGCTCCTGTTCGTTGCTGACGGAGAGCAGCTCGTTGGCCAGCTCCATCTCGTCCGCCTCGGACAGCAGGCCGCCGCCCTCGCCGGACCATTCGCCCTGGCCGCCTTGGCCAAACTCGTACTGTTCCATTTCAAACCCGGTTTCCTGGCCAAATTCCAGGGTCGTGCGGTCGATGTCGTGCATGATGAACTCCCGTTTCGGTTGAATACTGCGGTCAAAAGAACTCCGGTTGCTGCCAATTGACGGGCTGGAATGCGCCGCCTTCTTCGTTATGCCTGGTGATCCGGTCGCGCTGGCGCGACCTGCGCCCCGGCTGGGCCGCGGCCTGGCGCAGCAGCCCGGGGGCGTGCCGGCGCGCGGCATGCAGCAAGGCCAGCTGGGCGGCCTGCGCCGGCCCTTGCCCGCTGCGTGCCCGCGCCTCGTCCAGGGCGTCGCCGGCCAGCCGCACAAAGCGGCGCGCCACTTCGAATTCCTTGTCCTCCGGGCTCAGCCCCTCCAGCTCCAGGCCGAAGATGGCGGCCGCCTTGCGTTTCAGGTCGCCCGGGGCCCGGGTGCCGTTGAGCGGGAAGACGAGCCGGGCCGCGCGCCGCAGCGTGACGGCGATCGGCTGTGCCACCGGAGCGGCGCTGCCGCCATGCGCGATCAGGTCGTACAGCACGCTGTCCAGTGCCTGCGGCGACTGCGCTTCCAGCAACTGCGCGGCGAACGCCATTTCGCCCGCTTCGTCGTGGCCGGCGCCGGGCACGGCGCCGAATTCCATTTCAGGCTTGTAGTCGATCAGGCGACGGTCCATGACACGCTCTCCGGCTGGCGGCACCGCGAAGTGCGGTGCCCAATCGGAGTAGTGCAAACGGTGTGCCAGCGCGCCGGCGGGGCAAAAGCGCGGGAATCGGCGACAGGCGCCGAAATGGACTTCGCCCGGCACGGCGGCCGGGCGAAAACGGGCGAAACGATTTTCGCCGCGGGGGCAAGCCGCGTCAGGCGACGACGGCGACGGTCAGGGTAGCGACATAGCCGTCGCTGGCATTGCCGCTCATCGTGGCCAGCTGCAGCGCATGGCCGTCGCTGAAGACGTTATCGGTGGCAAAGCTCATCTGCGCCAGGTTGCGCACGCTGGTGGCATAGCCGGCCGTCGCGTACACCTCGTTGCAGGTCGCCAGCGGGAAGGTGAACTGCGAGGTCTTGATGCGATTCGCCGCGCTGGCCGCCTTGGCCAGGGTCGGGTACACCTCGAAATGCACGTGCGGCATGCGGCCGGCATAGCAGCCCGGGAAGATCGTCGTGAAGGCGAGGTCGCCGTTGGCGTCCGCCTCCTGCACCCCGCGCAGGTAGTTCTGGTTCGTCACGCCGGACGAATACAGCGAGTAGTTGCCGTCGCGGTCGCAGTGCCACAGGTAGACGGCGAAGCCGCCCGCCGCCGTGCACGCGTTGTTGGCATTGATGATGTGCAGCTTGATCGTCAGCGGCACCCCGGCCGCCGTGCCGCTGGCCGCACCGAAGCTGGCGCGGATGTCGCTGCGCACCACGCCGCTCTGCGTCAGCACGTTGACGACGCCGCCGCGATTGCTGTTGGTGCCGTCGGCCGGATACGGTCCACCCGTCTCCTCGGGGATGACGGCGCAGCTGCCGCTCGCGCCCGTCCCCGTGCTGGTGCCTGTGCTGCCCGTGCTGCCCGTGCTGCCCGCGCTGCCCGTGGTACCGCTGCTGTCGGTCGCGCCGCCGCTGTCGGTGCTGGCGGACGAGCCGCCGCAGCCCAGCAGCGGCAAGGCGGCCGCGCCGGCGAACAGCCAGCGCAACGACTGGCGGCGGCCGGCGGCCGTGTTCAACATGGCCTGCAGGTCGTGCGCCAAGCCGTGATCGTGATGTTCCATGGGTCTCTCCGTGTTCTCAAGGGCGTGCTGGGCGGCCCGGCCGTGCTTTCGCTTCCTCGACCTGCTTGCGCTGCTCGGCCGTCAGCACGGCCAGCACTTTCTGCTCCGTGCGCAGGTGCTGCAGCGTGATATTGGCCATGGCCTGGGCGGACGCCTGCGCCAGCTTCGCCGCCGCCGCGTCGTCGTACTTGGCCGCGCCGTGCAGCGCGAACAGCGCCCGCTCGGCCTTCTCGTGCGCCTTATGCTGTTCGCGCAGGTACGGTGCCTGGGCGTGCAGGATCGCAAACACCTTGTCTTCCTGGGTTTCGGTCAACTCGAGACCGCGCAGGAACGGCACGGCGCGACCCGGCGCTCCGGACAGCCAGCATGGCGGCGCGGCATGCGGGCCGCGCGGGCGGCCGAAGTCGTCGCCCCCGCGCAGGGCCTCCTGGCGTGGCGGCAGCGGCCGCGTCTCCGGCGCCCCTGCGTCCTGGAAACCGCGCGGCGCTGGCCCGCCGTCCTCGCCGTCCACGGCGGCGTGGCTGGCCAGCGGCAGCGCCAGGGCGGCGGCGGCCAGCATGGTTAGCATCTTGTTCATCTTGTTCATCCGGCACTCCTGTTGATTGCATGGGAGCCGCCATTGTTGGTGCGACCTTTGTAAAGCGCCGTCAGCCGCTTGTAAAAGCAGGTAAAAAAAACAGGTAAAGGGGAGCGGTGTAAAAGCGGGTAAAACGCCGCGCGCACTCGCGCCGCTGCGTTATCATGGCCCGACCACATAGACCCACAAGCAGCGATGAATGGTGTAACGAGCAAGGTTTTGCTGATCGACGACGACGTCGAACTGGTCGGCATGTTCCAGGAATACCTGGAGCAGGAAGGTTTCGCGGTAAAGGCGGCCCATGACGGCGAGGCGGGTACCGCCTGCGCGCTGACGGGCCAGTATGCCATCGCCATCCTGGACGTGATGATGCCGCGCATGAACGGACTGGAAACGCTGCGCCGCATCCGCGCGGCCAGCCGCATGCCGATCCTCATGCTGACGGCCCGTGGCGACGATACCGACCGCATCGTCGGCCTGGAACTGGGCGCGGACGACTACGTGACCAAGCCCTGCACGCCACGCGAGCTGACGGCGCGCATCCGCGCCATCCTGCGCCGCACCCAGGGTTCGCCGCTGGACCAGCTGGCGTCGGCGCCGCTGGTGGTCGGCCAGCTGACGATGTGGCCGGAACAGCGCCGCGCCACCTGGGCCGGCGCGACGCTGGAGCTGACCAGCACGGAGTTCAACCTGCTGGAAGTATTGGCGCGCAATGCCGGCAAGCCGGTCAGCAAGAACACGTTGTCGGAACAGGGCCTGGGCCGGCCGCTGGCGCGTTTCGACCGCAATATCGACGTGCACCTGTCCAGCCTGCGCCACAAGCTGGGGACCCTGGCCGATGGGCGCTCCTGCCTGCAGACCGTGTACCGGATGGGTTACCAGCTGATCCGCGATTGAGAGCGCGCATGGGCCGCCTGTTCTGGAAGTTCTTCCTGTCGATCCTGCTGGCGCAGGCGGCCGCCACCGTCGGCATCGGCGGCGCCCTGTGGCTGAAGAACCGCGCCAGCGCGCAGGAACGGCGGCTCGACATCGACACCGGCCCGCCGGCCGAACTGGCAATCGAATCGGCCGCCGCCACGCTGGACGCGGGCGGCCCGGCCGCCCTGGCCCGGCTGCTGGAAAACATGGGCCGGCACCGCGTGTTTGCCGTGGACGGCAGCGGCAAGGAGCTCTTGGGCCGGATCGTCGATGCGACGATGCTGGCCGAGGCGCGCGCCGTGCTGGCCAAAGGCGACACCCGGGTGGTGCGCCGGATCACGCTGCCGAACGGGCGCCAGTATCTGCTGTTCGTGCCGGCGCGTGCGCGCCAGGGCGGACTCGAGGCGCGCGGCAGTGGCCTGGCCGGCATGGTTCCCCACCCGGGTCCACCACCCGACGGCGCGCGCCCGCCCCGGCGCGATGAGCGCCGGCCCGGCCCACCCGGCGCGCGCTTCCAGCCCTTGACGCCGTTCGTGCCGCTGGCCGCGGCGGTGCTGGCCAGCCTGTTGTTCGCGGCGCTGCTGGCATGGTATTTCGCCCGTCCGATCCGCGCGCTGCGGCAGGCGTTCGAGGCCGCGTCGCACGGCGACCTGGCGCCCCGTTTCGCCCGCGTGGGCCGCGCTGGCGACGAGCTGAGCGACCTGGGACGCGATTTCGACCGCATGACGGCGCGCCTGCGCCGCCTGATGGACGGCCAGACCCGCCTGCTGCACGATGTCTCGCACGAGCTGCGCTCGCCGCTAGCGCGGCTGCAGGCGGCCATCGGCCTGGCGTACCAGAAGCCGGAGCGCATGCTGGCGTCATTGCAGCGCATCGAGCGCGAGAGCGTGCGCATGGACAAGCTGGTGGGCGAACTGTTGACGTTGTCGCGCCTGGAGGCCGGCGCGCTGGCGGCCAGCCGGCAGGAGATCGACGTGGCCGAGCTGCTGTACCAGATCGTGGCGGACGCGCAGTTCGAGGCCAGCGCGCAGGGGCGCGCGGTCGTGCAGGAAGGCGAGGCGGAGGTGACGATGCTGGGCGAACCGGACCTGCTGGCGCGCGCCATCGAGAACGTGGTGCGCAACGCCATCAAGCACAGTCCCGTGGGCGCCACGGTGGTGGTCGCTGCGCAGGCGCCCGGGCCGCGGCTGGAGATCCGCGTGCTGGACCGCGGTCCCGGCGTTGCCGCAAGCGACCTGGCGACGATCTTCCAGCCCTTCTTCCGCAGCAGCGGCACGGAAAAGGACGTCGAAGGCCACGGCCTGGGCCTGGCGATCGCCCAGCAGGTGGTGCGCCAGCATGGCGGCACCATCGTCGCCAGCAACCGCGACGGAGGCGGCCTGTGCGTGGAAATCGTGCTGCCGCTCGACTGAGCGGCAACGGCCTGGCAATCAGGCCTTCGGCAAGGTCACGCCGTGCTGGCCCTGATACTTGCCGTTGCGGTCCTTGTAGGACGTCTCGCAGATCTCGTCGCTTTCGAAGAACAGCACCTGGGCGCAGCCCTCGCCGGCGTAGATCTTGGCCGGCAGCGGCGTCGTGTTGGAGAACTCCAGGGTCACGTAGCCTTCCCATTCCGGTTCGAACGGCGTCACGTTGACGATGATGCCGCAGCGCGCATAGGTCGACTTGCCCAGGCAGACGGTCAGCACGTTGCGCGGGATGCGGAAGTACTCGATGGTGCGCGCCAGCGCGAACGAGTTGGGCGGGATGATGCAGACGTCGCTCTTGACGTCCACGAACGAGTTCGAATCGAAGTTCTTCGGATCGACGATCGTGCTGTTGATGTTGGTGAAGACCTTGAATTCGTCGGCGCAGCGGATGTCGTAGCCATACGACGAAGTGCCGTACGAGATCACCTTGCGGCCCGCCTCGGCCCGGATCTGGCCCGGTTCGAAGGGCTCGATCATGCCGTGTTGTTCCGCCATCTTGCGGATCCATTTATCGCTTTTAATCGTCATCTGCTGTTCAATCGTATCGTTTGCCGAAAGGCCGCGCCAGGAATGGCCGCGGCCGGATGGCAGCGATTTTACGCGATCGAGGCCGATCTTTCGACAATTTTAGACGCCAGCAGCTCGGCGATCATCGCGCGGATCGCTTGCGCCGTCAGCGCCGGCGCCTCCATCGGGAACAGGTGCCCGCCCGGCATCATGCGCAGGTGCCGGCCGACCAGCGCGCGCGTGGCCTCCAGCCCGGCCATGCGGTTCTCCTCGGATGCGACGCCGGCCAGGTAGCCGGCCGGTACCGGCAGCCCGCGCGCCACCAGCTTGCCGATATGGTGCGGCAGCGATTGATAGACGGCGGTTTCGCCTTCCCGGGTAAAGCGCAGGCGCACGCCGTCCGCGCACGGCTCCAGGCCGGCGTCCAGGTAATCCTGCAACACGCCGGGCGCCCAGGCCGCGAACAGCTCCTTGCTGGCGAAGTGGCGCATGGCGTCCTCCACGCTGGGCCAGCAGTCGCGCCGCTTGACGGACAGCCGTGCCGGCGACAGCCGCTCGCCCAGCCCCATGGCCTTGGCCACGCGCCAGACGGTGGCGCGCCAGCCCGCCACCACGGGCGAGTCCAGCATGACGACGCAGCGCGCCAGTTCCGGCCGCCGTGCCGCCGCCATCAGGCTGAGCATCCCGCCCAGCGAATGGCCGACCAGGATCACGGGCTCGCCCCGGTAGCGGCGCTCCAGCTCATCGATCAATTCGTCGACCAGGCGGTGCCAGCCATCCCCCACCGGATAGTGTGGGTTATGGCCGTGCATGTCGAGGGCGCCGACCTCGAAGTCGGCCGCCAGCAGCTCGAACAGCTGGCGGTAGGTGCCGGCCGGGTAGCTGTTGGCGTGCGAAAAATGCAGTTTCGGTTTTGTCATGCAGGCGATTGTAGGGGCAATGCGGGGGAAAGTTTGGTGGGGGTATTCTAATGGGTGGCGTCAGCGGGCGTGCCAATAGCGGGGCTGGGCCTGCCGCTGGGCTGTCATGCCGACGGCCCCGTCCAGCAATAGCGTCACGGCCCCCGCCTCGTCCGTCCGCACCCGCTCCACGCCCAGCGCCCCATAGCGCTCGTACACCGCGGCTTTCGGATGCCGGTAACGGTTGCGGTAGCCCACCTGGAAGACGGCCACACGCGGCCGCACGGCGGCCAGGAACGCCGGCGTGGACGAGGTGCCGCTGCCGTGGTGCGGCGCCAGCAGCACGTCGGCCCGCAGCCGCGCGCCACGCGCCAGCAATTCGGTTTCCTGCGCCGCCTCGATGTCGCCGGCCAGCAGCACCGTCCCGCCGGGCGCGCCGATGCGCAGGACGCAGCTGCGCGCGTTCGACTTGATCGTACCGTCGGCGTGGCTGGCCGCTGTCGGATGCAGCACGTCGAAGCGGATGCCGTCCCAGGTCCAGCCCTGGCCCGCGGCGCATGGCACCTGGCGCGGCGCTGCCTGCACGACCGGATGGGCCGGCGCCAGCGACGACAGCAGCCAGCCGGCGGGCACCGCGCGCAGCAGCGACAGCGCGCCGCCCACGTGGTCGGTGTCGCCATGGCTGACGATGACGCCGTCGAGCCGCTCGATGCCGCGCCAGCGCAGGTAGGGAACGATGACGCGGCTGCCCGCGTCGGCATCGGGACCGTAGGCCGGCCCGGTGTCGTACAGCAGGCGGTGGCCGGACGTTTCGACCAGCACGGCCATGCCCTGACCCACGTCGAAAGCGACGATGCGCAGCGTGCCCGCTGCCGGCGCGTCCGGCTGGGCGGCCAGCAGCGGCACCCAGGTCGCCAGGCCCAGCCAGCGATTGGGCCAGCCGCGCGGGGCCAGCAGCCAGCAGGTGCCGGCCAGGGCCAGCGCGAAGGTCCACCACGCCGGCGCCGGTGCCGCCCACACGGCCAGGCGGCCGGCGCTGAGCCAGCGCAGCAGCGCCGCCAGCAGTTCGACGACCGCATGTGCCGTCAGGAGCAGCGGCGTGGCAAGCGGCTCGGGCAGCACGCCGCCCGCCAGGGCCAGCGGCGTCACCAGCAGGCTGACGACCGGGATCGCGATGGCATTGGCCAACGGGCTGACTACGGAGACCTGGGCGAACAGCAGCATCGTCAGCGGCACCAGCCCGAGCGTCACCGCATACTGCGTCAGCGCGGCGCCGTGCAGGGCCTGCATCAGCCGCTGGCGCCGCGTCAATGGACGGCCGCGCCGGGTCTGGTCAGGCGGCGCGTCGGCGGCCGGTGCCTGCTTGTAGACGGCGGTGCGCCCCACGGTCGCGTACAGGATCAGCGCCACGGCGCCGAACGACAGCCAGAACCCCGGCCACATCACGGCCCATGGATCGAGCAGCACGACGACGCCGGCCGCCAGTGCCAGCACGTGCGTTACGCCCGGCAAGCGACCTGTCCACAGCGCCAGCGCGACGACGCCCAGCATGTACAGGGTGCGCTGCGCCGGCACGCCGAAGCCGGCCAGCAGCACGTAGCCCAGGGCCGCCAGCATGCCGGCCAGCGCGGCCACCTTCTGCGCCGGCAGGCGCAGGGGCAGCTGCAGGGTGGGCATCAGGAAGGACCGGCGCCACAGCCAGGATGCGATACCGGCCACCAGGCCAGCAATCATCGTGATGTGCAGGCCGGAGATCGACACCAGGTGGCCGATGCCGGTGCGGGTGAATACCTGCCAGTCGGCCTGCCCGATGCCGCGCTGGTCGCCGACCACGAGCGCGACGATGACGCCGGCGTACGGCCGGTCCGCCAGCGCGGCCAGGATACGCTCGCGCAACCGGTCGCGCGAGCGCTGCACGAAGTTGTGCGGCGTCGGCACGAACGCGGCCAGTCGCCGGTTCGGACCTTCGCTGCGGACGTAGCCCGTGGCACGCACGCCCTGCTCCAGCAGCCACAGCTCGTAATCGAAGCCGCCCGGGTTGGCGTTGCCGTGCGGCCGCTGCAGCCGCACCTTGAGTTGCCAGCGCTCGCCCGGGCGCACGGCCCGCGTCGGGCTGCCGTCGCTGCCGTACCAGGACAGCGCAATGCGCGGCGGTATCGCCATCTTGGCGGGCGCCAGGACATCTTCCAGCGCGAAGTGAAAGCGGGTGCTGCCCTGACTGGGGGCCCGCAGGCTGTCGATGGTGCCGATGACGGTCGCATCGCGGCCTTCGTCTTGCGGCGCCAGGGCTGGCGCAAGCGCTCGAGCCGCGACGATGGCGGCCCAGCAGAACCCCGCCAAGGTGCCAGCGGCGATGCGCAGCAGCGAACCGGACGTTCCGGTCCGACGCCACTGCAATGCGAGCGTCGCGCAACACAGCAGCGCCGCGCATGCCAGCATGGCCGTACCGGGCAGCGCAGACTGCAGTTGCAGCAACGCGCTACCGCCCACGAAGCCGAGGATTGCACCGCGCATGCCTGCCCCTGTCGGTGGCGCCCGCGCGCCGAGGCTGTCACGATAGGCCGGGCGGCGGCCGGTGCGCTTGCGCTGGCTCAGATGCCCGCGCTTGCGCCTTGACTCAGGTACTCCCCCGCTCGATCAGCTGGAATCCGGTATCCGTCACCTTCGGCAGGCGTCCTGGCGCGGCACCCAGCCGCTCGAGAATGGCCTGGGCCGCCAGGGCGCCGATGGCGACGCCGTCCACCTTCACGCTGGACATCGGCGGGTAGGTATGGGCGGCGAAATTGAGGTCGCCGAACCCCAGCACCGCCAATTGGTCCGGCACGCGCAGGCCACGGCTGGCCGCTTCCGTCATGGCGCCTTGCGCCAGGGTGTCGGAACTGCAGACGATCAGTTCGATGTCCGCGTGCGCTCCCAGCAGCCGCGCGCAGCCCTCGCGCCCCAGTTGCAGGCTGGCCGGCACCGGTACCGTTTCGATCGCCACCACGTTCAGGCCCTGGCGTGCCAGCGCCGCCTGCAGGCCCAGGTTGCGGCGCGCGGCGCGCGGGTCGTTGGCGGTCAGGATGGCGATGCGGCGGTAGCCCTTTTCGACCATGCGCGCCGCCACCGTGTGCCCGACCGCTTCGTGCGAGAAGCCCACCAGCATGTCGATCGGATGCGGCGTCATGTCCCAGGTCTCGACGATGGGGATGCCTGCGCCCTCCAGGCGACGCCGCGTGTTATCGGAATGCAGCGTGCCCGTGACGATCAGGCCATCGGGTCGCCGGCTCAGCACCGTCTCGACCAGGATCTCCTCGCGCCACAGCTCGTAGCCGGCCAGGCCCAGCATCAGCTGGTAGCCGCCTTCGGTCAGCTTGTCGCTGGCCGCCTGCACCATGTCGGCGAAGATCGGATTGGCGACGGTGGGCAGGATCAGCGCCACCAGCTTGCTGCGGTCGGCCGCCGCTGGTGCCGGCCGGCTGCGCGCATAGCCGGTCTCGCGCACCGCGGCCTGGATCTTCGCCAGGGTACCGGGCCGCACCAGGTGCGGCTGGTTCAGCGCGCGCGACACCGTGATCGGCGAAACGCCGGCGACACGTGCGACGTCGTTCAGGGTCGCGCTGGTGATGTGGGGCTCGTCGCTCTGCTGTGGGTCCATGGTCGTTGCGGTCTGGCGAAACGACGATTCTACCCGACGCGCCTGACCTCACGGCTGCCGGAATTCGAAGCGGCGGATGTCGCCCACGACGAACAGGTAGCACAGGATCGCCACCAGCGCATTGGCGCCGACGAACACCAGCGCGCCGGCGAACGAGCCGGTGGCCTCGAGGATGTAGCCGATGGCGATCGGCGTCGTGATGGCGGCGGTATTGCCGAAGGTGTTGAACAAGCCGCCGCTCAGGCCCCCGGCTTCCTTCGGCGACGTATCCGACACGACCGCCCAACCCAGCGCGCCGACGCCCTTGCCAAAGAACGCCAGCGACATCACGGCCACGACGACCCAGTCCTGCTCGACGTAGTTACAGACGATCATGCTCATCGCCAGCAGCATGCCGCCCACGATCGGGGTCTTGCGCGCCAGCGACAGCGAGGCGCCGTGCTGCAGCATGCGGTCCGAGATCATGCCGCCCAGGATTCCGCCCAGGAAGCCGGCAACAGCCGGCAGCGCGGCCACGAAGCCCGCCTTCAGGATCGTCATGCCGCGTTCCTGCACCAGGTAGACGGGGAACCACGTGAGGAAGAAGTAAGTCAAGGTCGTGATGCAGTACTGGCCGACGTACACGCCCAGCAGCATGCGGCTGCCCAGCAGTTGGCGGATGATGGGGCCCGTCTCGATGCGCGCGGCGGCGCGCTGCGTATTCTCGATGTCCAGCAGCGCCCCGCCCTCTTCCAGGTAGGCCAGTTCGGCCGCGTTGACGCGCGGGTGCTGGCGCGGGCCATGCACCCAGCGCAGCCAGAACAGCGACATGCCGATACCCAGTGCGCCCATCACGTAGAACACGCTCTGCCAGCCGTAGCTGTGCACCAGCCATCCCATCAGGGGTGCGAACAGCACGGTGGCGAAATACTGCGCCGAGTTGAAAATGGCGGCGGCGCGGCCCCGCTCATTGGTGGGAAACCAGGCCGACGTGATGCGGCTGTTGCCAGGGAAGGAAGGCGCTTCCGCCGCGCCCACCAGCAGGCGCAGGCAGAACAGCGCCGCCACCGCGGCGCCGCCCGTGAAAAAGCCCACGCCGCCCATCAGCAGTGTGAACAGCGACCACAGGAAGATGCTGAAGAAGTAGGTGATCTTCGAGCCGAAGCGGTCCAGCAGCCAGCCACCCGGCAACTGGGCCAGCACGTAGGACCAGCCGAAAGCCGAGAACACATAGCCCATTTCGACCGCGGAGAGGCCCAGCAGCTTTTTCAGTTCCGGCCCGGCGATCGAGATCGTGGCGCGGTCGGCGTAGTTGATCGTCGTGACGATGAAGAGGATGGCGAGGATGCTCCACCGTACGCGGGTGGGGCGGGCGGGTCGCGGGTCGGGCCGGGCGGCCGGCTGCTTCAATTGCTGCGTTGGCATAACGTCTCCTGGTCGATGCATGGTGGGGTCCGATGGGTCGGATCTTGTTTTCTTTGCGATGACATATCATTTTCTGTCATCGCTGTTTATCACAGTATAAGCATGACTTCGATGAAACTGCAAATCCCCGGATCGCGCGCAAACCCGCGATTAATCAACGGTTTAGCCTACAATATTGCTGCTAAGGAAGGAAATATATTTTTGCGTTGCGTCGCCACGCAATGTTAGGCTAACATCCGGAACGGGGCGCTTGCGCGGCTTTTGAGCGTAACACGTCATTTTCTATCATTTCGATCAGGAGACACCATGAACCAATCCGCCTCGCGCGCGCCAACGATCACCGCGCTGCGCGTCATCCCTGTCGCCGGCCGCGACAGCATGCTGCTGAACCTGTCGGGCGCACATGGCCCCTATTTCACGCGCAACCTGGTGATCCTGACGGACAGCGCGGGGAACACCGGCGTGGGCGAAGTGCCCGGCGGCGAGGCGATCCGCACCACGCTGGAGGATGCGCGCATGCTGGTCGTCGGCCAGCCGATCGGCAATTACCAGGCCATCCTGAACAAGGTACGGGCCGCATTCGCCGAGCGCGACGCGGGCGGCCGCGGCAACCAGACCTTCGACCTGCGCGTGGCGATCCATGCGGTGACGGCGCTGGAAGCGGCGCTGCTGGACCTGCTGGGCAAGTTCCTCGAGGTGCCGGTCTGCGCGCTGCTGGGCGACGGCCAGCAGCGCTCACAGGTCGAGATGCTGGGCTACCTGTTCTACGTGGGCGACCGCGGCGCCACCGACCTGCCCTACCACAGCGCGCCCGATGAAGCCGACGACTGGCTGCGCCTGCGTCACGAAAAAGCGATGACGCCGGAAGCGGTCGTCAGGCTGGCCGAAGCGGCGTATGCACGCTACGGCTTCAGGGACTTCAAGCTGAAAGGCGGCGTGCTGCGCGGCGAGGAGGAAATCGCGGCCGTGACGGCGCTGGCGGAACGCTTCCCCGAGGCGCGCGTGACGCTCGACCCGAACGGCGGCTGGCTGCTGAAGGATGCGATCCGGCTATGCCGCGACCAGCACCACGTGCTGGCCTATGCCGAGGACCCGTGCGGCGCCGAGAACGGCTATTCCGGCCGCGAAGTGATGGCGGAATTCCGCCGCGCCACCGGCCTGCCGACGGCGACCAACATGATCGCCACCGACTGGCGCGAGCTGGGTCACGCGATCGCCCTGCAATCGGTCGACATCCCGCTGGCCGACCCGCACTTCTGGACGATGCAGGGCTCCGTGCGCGTGGCGCAGCTGTGCAAGGAATGGGGCCTGACGTGGGGCTCGCATTCGAACAACCACTTCGACGTGTCGCTGGCGATGTTCACCCACGTGGCCGCCGCCGCCCCGGGCAACATCACGGCGATCGACACGCACTGGATCTGGCAGGACGGCCAGTACCTGACCAGCAATCCCCTGCGGATCAGGCAGGGCAAGGTGGACGTGCCCACCAGCCCGGGCTTGGGCGTGGAGCTGGACATGACGGCGGTGGAAGCGGCCCATGAGCTGTATCGCAGCATGGGCCTGGGCGCACGCAACGATGCGGTGGCCATGCAGTACTTCTTCCCGGGCTGGACGTTCGATCCGAAGCGACCGGCGTTCGTGCGCTAGGGTCCAAAGGGTCTGTCCCCGCAGCGGTGCTGGCGTGCAGGCCAGCACCATGACCCTGGAGTTGGTGGCCGACCCGAGACGTCAACTTCGGGGTCAGTCCCCGTTGGGGACAGACCCCAGGCGCGGCAACACCGCCCGCGCGTTCGCCGTGGTCACGGCACGAACCTCCTCCACCGCCACCCCACGCAATTCGGCCAGCACGGCCCCGATCGCCGGCACCTGGTCCGGCGTATTGACCCCGGGATGCAGCCACTGTGGGGCGATGTCCGGCGCATCCGTCTCCATCACGATGGACGACAGCGGCAACTGCTCGGCCAGCCGCCGGATCTGCAAGGCCCGCGTAAAGGTCAGGTTGCCGCCGAAGCCCAGCTTGAAGCCCACCTCGATATAGCCCTGCGCCTGCTGGAAGCTGCCGTTGAACGCGTGCGCGATGCCGCCGGCTGGTGGAATTTGGCGCACGTGCTTGAGCACCTGGTCCTGCGACTTGCGCACGTGGGTCAGGATCGGCAGGCCGTATTCGCGCGCGATTTTCAATTGCTCGCGGAAGAAGTAGACCTGCTTTTCGCGCATGGCCGGCTCGGCCAGGTGCGGCAGGAAGAAGTCCAGCCCTACTTCGCCGATGGCGACGAAATTCGGGTCGGCCATGGCCGCCGCCACGCACGCGCGCATCGTGGCCAGGTCGTTCTCGCTCGCCTGCGGCACGCAGATCGGATGAATGCCCAAGGCGTAGCAGGCGTTCGGCGCCGCGGCACCCAACTGCGCCACGGCAGCGAAATTGTCGACCGTCACGGTGGGGATGACGATCATCGACACGCCCCGCGCCGCCGCATCCGCGGCCACGCGCAGCGATTCGCCGCCGAACTCGCGGGCGTCCAGGTGACAGTGCGTGTCGATCCACATGAAAAAACTCCCTTCAGGCGGGCCGCAGGCCTTCGTCCGTCATGCGCAGCATGCGGTCGCAGCGCCGCGCCAGTTCCGGGTCGTGCGTGACGATGACGAAGGCCGTGCCCAGGGTGCGCGACAGCTCCAGCATCAGATCGAAGATCTGTTCGGCCGTCGCGTGGTCCAGGTTCCCCGTGGGTTCGTCGGCCAGCACGCAAGCCGGCTGCGTGACCAGCGCGCGCGCCAGCGCCACGCGCTGGCGTTCGCCGCCGGACAGCTCGCCCGGCACGTGCGTGACGCGCTTGCCCAGGTTGACGCGCTCGAGCATCTGGCGCGCCTGCTCCTGCGCCGCCGCGCGCGGCATGCGGCGGATCATCAGCGGCATCGCCACGTTGTCCAGCGCCGAGAATTCCGGCAGCAGGTGGTGGAACTGGTAGACGAAGCCCAGCGCCTCGTTGCGCAGGTCGCCGCGCGCCGCTTCCGACAGGGTGGCGAAATCCTTGCCGCGCAAGGTGACGTTGCCCGCGGTGGGTGTATCGAGGCCGCCCAGCAGGTGCAGCAAGGTGGACTTGCCGGAGCCGGAGGCGCCGACGATGGCGACGCGCTCGCCGCGGTGCACGGCGAAATCGATGCCGCGCAGGACGTCGACCTGGTAGCTGCCCTGGGTGAAGGTCTTGCCCAGGTTGCGGCAGGACAGGACGGCGTCATGGTTCATGTTCATGGTGGTCATAAGGGTTGGATCATTCGTAGCGCAGCGCCTCGGCCGGCTTCACGCGCGCGGCCCACCAGCTGGGGTAGATGGTGGCGGCGAACGCCAGCAACACGGAGACGATGCCGATCGTGGTCACGTCCGGCCAGCGCATGTCGGACGGCACGGTGTTGATGTAATAGATGTCCTTGGACAGGAACTGGACGCCGAACAGCTGCTCGATGAACGGCACGATGACGTCGATGTTCAGCGCCACCAGCACGCCGCCGCCCACGCCCAGCGCGGTGCCCAACAGGCCCACCAGCGCGCCCTGGATCACGAAGATCTTCATGATCGAGCGCGGCGAGGCGCCCAGGGTGCGCAGGATGGCGATGTCGGGCTGCTTGTCCGTGACCGTCATCACCAGGGTGGAGACCAGGTTGAACGCCGCCACCGCCACGATCAGGGTCAGGATGATGAACATCATGCGCTTTTCCGTCTGCACCGCGGCGAACCAGTTGGCGTTCAGCTTGGACCAGTCGCGCACCGTGACGTGGGCCGGCATCAGCTTTTTCAGTTCTTCGGCCACCTGGGGCGCGCGGTGCATGTCCGCCAGGCGCAGGCGCAGGCCGGACGGCGCCGGCATGCGCAGCATGCGCTGCGCGTCCTGCAGGTGGATGAAGGCCATGCCGGCGTCGAACTCCTGGTGCTGCGCGGCGAAGATGCCGACCACCGTGAACGAGCGCATGCGCGGCACCAGGCCGGCCGGCGTCACGGTCCCCTGCGGCAGCACCATCGTCACCTTCTCGCCCAGGTTGGCGCCCAGTGCGCGCGCCAGGTCCACGCCCAGCACGATATTGAATTCGCCCGGCTTGAGGTCGGCGAAGCTGCCCAGCTTGACGTGGCTGGCCACTTCGGAGACCTGCGGCTCCTGTTCGGGCAGCACGCCGCGCACGATGGCCGGGCGCAGGGCCTCGCCGCCATGCATCAGGCCCGCCTGGGTTTCCGAGAACGGCGCGGCGCCGCGCACTTCCGGATGGCGCAGCGCCACCCTGGCCTGTTCCTGCCAGTCCGGCATGCCGGCCTGGGTATCGAACACCTCGACGTGCGCCAGCACCGACAGCATGCGCCCGGTGACGTCCTTCTGGAAGCCGTTCATCACGGACAGCACGATGATCAGCGCCGCCACCCCCAGCGCGATGCCGGCCGTGGAAATGAGCGAGATGAACGAGATAAAGCTGTTGCGGCCGCTGCGCTTGCCGGCCCGCGTGTAGCGCAGGCCCACCAGCCACTCGAACGGCAGATTCTTCAACATGGATCGGTCCTTGGTGTTCTCGTTTGTCTTCTTGTCATTCGTAGCGCAGCGCGTCGGCCGGCTTCACGCGCGCGGCCCACCAGCTGGGGTAGATGGTGGCCAGCAGGGCCAGGCCGACGGCGGTGGCGCCGATCGCGGCCACGTCCGGCCAGCGCAGGTCGGACGGCACGGCGCTGATGAAATAGATGTCCTTGGCCAGGAATTTCACGCCCAATACGGCCTCGATGGCCGGCACGATCACGTCCACGTTCAGGGCGATCGCGACGCCGCCGGCCACGCCCAGCATGGTGCCCAGCACGCCGACCAGCGCGCCCTGGATCATGAAGACCTTCATGATGGAGCGCGGCGAGGCGCCCAGGGTGCGCAGGATGGCGATGTCGGCCTGCTTGTCCGTCACCGTCATGACCAGCGTGGCGACCAGGTTGAACGCGGCCACGGCGATGATCAGGGTCAGGATCACGAACATCATGTGCTTCTGCGTCTGCACGGCGGCGAACCAGGTGGTGTTCAGCTTCGACCAGTCGCGGATCAGCAGTTCGCCCGGCATCGAGCCTTTCAGCTGCTGCGCCACGTCAAGCGCCTGCTGCATGTCGCGCACCTTCAGGCGCAGGCCGAACGGGCCGGCCAGCCTCAGGAGCTGCTCGCCGTCCTCGAGATGGACGTAGGCCAGCGCGGAATCGAATTCGTTGTGGCCGGCCTCGAAAATGCCGACGACGGTGAACGTGCGCATGCCGGGCGCGCCGCCGGCCAGGCCGCCGCCCTCGGCCAGCGCCATCGCCACCTTGCCGCCCACCTTCACTTCCAGCGCCTTGGCCAGCTCGACGCCCAGCACGATGTTGAAGGCACCCGGCTTCAGGTCGGCGAAACTGCCCTCGCGCACCTGGCGCACCACGTCCGACACCTTGGGCTCTTCGTCCGGCAGGATGCCGCGGATGACGGCCGGGCGCAGCACGTCGCCGCCGTGCGCCAGCAGGGCCTGCGTCTCGACGAACGGCGCGGCGCCGCGCACTTCGGGATTCTTCAGCGCCGCGCGCGCGGTGGCGCGCCAGTCCGTCATGGGACCGCCCATCTGGTAGATCTCCACGTGGCCCAGCACGGACAGCATGCGCGCCGTGACCTCCTTCTGGAAGCCGTTGTAGACGGACAGGACGATGATCAGCGCGGCCACGCCCAGGCCGATACCGGCCATCGAGATGGCGGAGATGAACGAGATGAAGCTGTTGCGGCCGCTGCGCTTGCCGGCGCGCGTGTAGCGCAGGCCGACCAGCCATTCGAACGGCAGGTTACGGGAAAAGCTCATGGGGCGGACGTGTTTCGATCGCGAAAGTGCGCAGTTTGCCATATAAACAGCATTTCATGGAGGGAAACACCATTCATGCGTGACCCGGCCAACATACATCGACGCCAGGGCCGTGGTTGAGGCTTGGGGCTGAAAAACCGTACAATGGCGGGATGCCTGCCGCCACCCTCCTCGTTCCGTTCGCCTTGCCACCCGCGCCGATGGCGCCCGACCTGATCCGCGCCCTGCAGGCGCCCGCGCTGGCGGCGCTGCTGTCGCGCCCCGCTGCCCAGGCATATCACCCCTTCGAAGCGGACAGCCGCGTGCTGCCGCACGAAGCCTGGGTCGCGCACGCGCTCGGCCTGGCGGGCGCGCCCACGGCGGCCGATGCCGGCGCGCCGGTGGCGCCGGCCGTGATGGCGGGCCATGGCATGGCGCCGCAAGCCGGCCACTGGTTCCTCGTCCATCCGGTGGCGATCCACGTGGGCAGCCACCTGCAGATGTCCGACCCACGCCAGCTGCAGCTGGCGGAAGAGGAATCGCGCACGCTGTTCGAGGCGGTGCTGCCGCTGTTTACCGACGACGGCCACGAGCTGGTGTACGCCGACGCGCACAACTGGTTCCTGCGCGCGGACGCCTGGGCCGGCCTGGACACGGCGTCGCCCGACGCCGCGTACGGCGACAACCTGCACGCCTGGATGCCACGCGGCGACATGGCGCGCGCCTTCCGCCGCCTGCAGAACGAGGTGCAGATGCTGTGGTTCGCCCATCCGCTGAACGCGGCGCGGCAGGCCCGCGGCCAGCCGCCGGTCAACTCGTTCTGGCTGTGGGGCGGTGCCGACGCGACGCGCCGGCCGGCCGCCAACAGCCTGGCCACGGCGGCCGCGCCGGACTGGCTGGCACGCCTGGCCGCGCCCGGGCACCGTGCCGCCACCCCGGCGCAACTGCGCGCGGGCGACGTGCTCGTGGCCGGCGCCGCGCTGGCATCCGGCCTGGCCGAGGACTGGGGCCTGTGGCTGGAGGCCATGGCCCGCCTCGAGCAGGACTGGTTCGCACCGCTGCTGGCGGCGCAGCGGGCCGGCAGCGTCGGCGAAGTCGAGCTGGTGCTGACCCACCGCGACGGCTGGCTGCAGACCCGCACGAGTAAAATGGCGCAGTACCGTTTCTGGCGCCCCGTCAACCTGAGCGCGCTACTGACCTGAGGCACCGCTTCACCTTCACCTGGATTCACCATGACCCGCATCACCACCCGCCCCTGCCCGTTCCGCGAAGCGGAAATGCTGCGCCAGGGCGGCATCCACCCCGTGCTGGCGCGCCTGTTCGCCGCGCGCGGGCTGACCGATCCGAAGGAGCTGTCGTCCGAGCTGGGCGCGCTGATCCTGCCATCCGGCCTGCTGCACATCGACCGGGCGGCCGCGTTCCTGGCGGACGCCATCGCCGCCAACAAGCGCATGGTCATCGTGGCGGACTACGACTGCGACGGCGCCACCGCCTGCGCCACCGCGCTGCGCGGCCTGCGCGCGATGGGCGCCACGGTCGACTTCATCGTGCCGAACCGCTTCGAATACGGCTACGGGCTGACGCCGGAAATCGTCGCACTGACGGCGCGCGAGAAGAATCCGGACATCATCATCACCGTCGACAACGGCATCGCCAGCATCGAGGGCGTGGCCGAGGCGAGCCGGCGCGGCATCGAGGTCGTCGTCACCGACCACCACCTGCCGGGCGAGCGCCTGCCGGACGCGCGCGTCATCGTCAACCCGAACCAGCCGGAGTGCGGCTTCCCGTCCAAGAACCTGGCCGGGGTCGGCGTGGTGTTTTACGTGCTGCTGGCGCTGCGCGCCGAGCTGCGCCGGCGCGGCGTGTTCGACCAGTCCACCCAGCCGAAGCTGGACAACCTGCTGGACCTGGTGGCGCTGGGCACGGTGGCGGACGTCGTCAAGCTGGACGCCAACAACCGCATCCTCGTCGCCCAGGGCCTGAAGCGCATGCGCGCGGGTCGCATGCACGCGGGCGTGGCGGCGCTGTTCCGCGTGGCCGGGCGGCAGGCGCGCAGCGCCACGCCGTTCGACCTGGGCTTCGCGCTGGGTCCGCGCCTGAACGCGGCGGGCCGCCTGCAGGACATGTCGCTGGGGATCGAATGCCTGGTCACGGACGACGAGGAACGGGCCTGGGCGCTGGCGCAGCAGCTCAACGAGATCAACATCAAGCGGCGCGAGATCGAGGCGGAGATGCAGGATACGGCGCTGCTGCACCTGGACGCCTTCGAGCCGGCCGACAGCACCACGATCGCCGTGTTCGACCAGTCCTGGCACCAGGGCGTGATCGGCATCGTCGCCTCGCGCCTGAAGGAAAAGTTCTACCGTCCCACGATCACATTCGCCCCCGCCGGCGACGGCTGGATCAAGGGCTCGGGGCGCTCGATCGCCGGCTTCCACCTGCGCGACGCGCTCGACCTGGTGTCGAAAAGGGCGCCCAGCCTGATCGACAAGTTCGGCGGCCACGCGATGGCGGCGGGCCTGTCGATCCGCCCCGAGGCCTTCGACGCCTTTGCCGACGCGTTCGAGACCGTCGGCCGCTCCTGGCTCAGCGAACAGCAGCTGGAGCGGGTGATCGAGACGGACGGTCCGCTGGAGGATGCGTACTACTCGACCCAGTTCATCGAGCTGATCGACGGCATCGTCTGGGGCCAGGGCTTCGCGCCGCCCGTGTTCTGCGACGAGTTCCGCGTGGTCAGCCAGCGCATCCTGAAGGAGCGCCATCTGAAGCTGCTGCTGGAAAAGAACGGCGCCCGCTACGACGCCATCTGGTTCGGCCGCACCGATGCGCTGGGCGACCGCGCCCGCGTCGCGTTCCGGCTCGATGCCAACGAATACAACGGCACCACCCGGGTGCAGCTGATGGTGGAGCACGCCGAGGCCTGCTGAACAGCGCTGCAATCGTCGACGCCGGGGACAGGCGCCGATCGGGGGGGTTATTTACAATCGCACACCGGCTCCCCCTTGTCGAACACGATGCGCCATTGCCCCGGCGCTTCCTGCCGCCAGATCGAATTGAAGCGCGCCGTCAGCTTGCCCTGCGGGTCGCGCACCGGCCCGCCCGACTGCGCCAAGGTGCCCGACGCCAGCACCACCACCCGGTCCGGCTCCCACGAGAACGGTGCTTGCCCGCCCTCGAAGTAGCGTTTCCAGGCGGCTGCCACGGCGGCCTTGCCGCGCAGCGGCTCGCGCCCGCCGTCGAAAATCGCCTCCTCCGCAAGAAAAGTCTGGAATGCCGCGAAGTCGCGCCGCGCCATCGTGGCGGCAAACGCTTTTTCCGTTTCGGTGACCTGCCGTGTCAGCTCGGCATTGTCGCCCGGGGGCAGTTGGGCGCAAGCGCTCAGCAGCGCGGCGGCTGGCAATGCCAGGCGGTACTTGGTCCTCATCGCGGCTCCTTTCAGGCAAAGTCTGGTCAAAAGTAACCTTTGGTTGAGGTAATCTTACGCCTGCCGGTCAAGACCGGCCAGCCCTGTCAGACGGATTCGCACAGCCCCGTTCCCGGCCCGCCTACAGTCGAGGTTGGTTTGGTGCAATGAAAAAAGCTTGCGTTCAATCCGGATGCGGAGTATAAAGTCACCATATATGGAGGATCTATGTATTCCGCCTACGCCTATCCGAAAAGTCGCTACCTGCCCCAGAACCCTGTCGACCTGAATGCCCGCGAAGAACGCGAACGGCTGTCGAAGTCCGCATTGAAGGGTTTTTTCAAGCTGGCCGCGGCCTGGAAGCTGCGGGACGACGATGCGCGCGAGCTGCTGGGCGGCCTGTCCAGCAGCGCGTTCTACGAATGGAAGAAGAACCCGGACCGGGTGCTGGAGGTGGACCGCATCACGCGCATCTCCTACCTGCTCGGCATTTATAAAACCCTGCACATCATCTACGGCGACAAGCTGGCCGACGAGTGGGTCAGCCTGCCCAACCGGAACCTCATCTTCGGTGGCCGCACGCCGCTTGCCTACATGCTGGCGGGCGGCCTGCTGTCGATGCAAACCGTGCGCAAACTGCTCGATGCGCGGCGTGGGGGCCTGTAATTGCCCGACACCCTGCCGACTCCACCGCTGCGGCTGCTGCGCCAGTTCGATACCTGCCGCCTGATTCCCTCCCGCTTTGCCGACGTCGAAGATTCCGTGCTCGCGCCGCTGGCCGACAGCGATGCCGAGCTGCGCGACCTGTTCGAACTCGACAACGCCACCAATGCGCGCCTGCTGTCCGAGCACGGCGGCACGCCCGGCATCGGCATCGACGAGCTGCTGTTCGCCGTGCCGAACTACCGCATCGTCAACGCAGCCTATACCTACGCCCGCCCCGAGGGCAGCCGCTTCAACGATGGCGAGCGCGGCGCGTGGTACTGCGGCTTCGCGATGGAGACGGCACTGGCCGAGGTGATGTTCCACAAGACCGTCGAGTACGCGGAGATCGACCGCTTCGAAGACAGCGTGACCTACCAGGCCATGCAGGCCGACTTCACGGCGCGCTTCCACGACATCCGCGGCCTGAGCGAATTCGCCGATTGCCTCGACCCGGCCAGCTACGTGGCGTCGCAGGCGCTGGCCGAGCGGCTGCTGGCCGGCGGCTCGACGGGCATCATCTACCCCAGCGTGCGCCACGAGGGCGGCACCTGCCTGGCCTGTTTCCGTCCCGCGCTGGTCGGCAATGTTCGCAAAGGGCCGGCCTATCGGTTAACATGGCGGGGCACGCCGCAGCCGCTGGTCGAAGCGATCCCGCTGCCCGTCGCACCACAGACAACCCAACCGTGAACCACATGCCGAACCAGCCCATGCAACTCGATCCCGACAAAGACACCGAACTGCGCCAGAAAGTGAACCGCGAGACGGCGCGCCTGCCGTGGACGGAGCTGATGCGCCATTTCGCCTCGGGCAACGTGGTGTGGGTGGCCGACGAGCTGGATCTGGTGGACGTGGCCGTGCGCGTCGCCCACGACGACAAGGCCAGCGTCGGCCAGTGGATGGCGGCGGGGCAGATCGCCAAGGTCTCCGACCAGCAGGCGCAAGGCTGGCTGGAGACGGATGCCAGCTTGTGGGCCTGCGTCGTCAGCCCGTTCATCCTCGTCCAGCAGCAGAAGCGCCCGCACTGAAGCGCCGATGCTGGCGGCCCTCGACAGCCACCTGACGGACGCCCGTCCGCGCGCGCTGGCCGGCTGGCGCCGCGCCCTGGTCGAATTCCTGTACTTCGGCGTCAAGGAGGCGCGCGCCTGCCTGTTCGTGGGGCTGTTCTTCGCGGCCGTGTTCCTGGTGCCGCGCGCCGGCCTGCTGGGCATCGCGCGCTACGACGTGCTGCTGCTGGCCGCGCTGGCGATCCAGGGCGGCATGGTAGCGACCCGGCTGGAAACCTGGGACGAACTGAAGGCCGTCAGCCTGTTCCACGTGGTCGGTTTCGCGCTGGAGGTATTCAAGACGTCCGGCGCGATCGGCTCGTGGAGCTACCCGGATGCCGGGCTGACCAAGCTGTTCGGCGTGCCGCTGTTCGCCGGCTTCATGTACGCGGCGGTGGGCAGCTACATCATCCAGGCCTGGCGCCTGTTCGACCTGCGCATCCGCCACCATCCGCCCTACCCGCTGGCGGCGCTGATCGCGCTGCTGATCTACGCGAATTTCTTCACACACCACTACATCGGCGACTACCGCTGGTACCTGGCCGCCTGCGCGCTGGGCCTGTACGCCCGCACCACCGTGATCTTCCGGCCGCTGGACCGCGACCGGCGCATGCCGCTGCTGCTGGCCTTCGTGCTGATCGGCTTCTTCATCTGGCTGGCGGAAAACCTGGGCACGTTCTTCGGCGTGTGGCGCTATCCGAACCAGCTGGGCGCCTGGGCCGTGGTCCACGTCAGCAAATGGAGTTCGTGGTCGCTGCTGGTCGTGATGACGTTTACGATCGTGGCCAACCTGAAGCACGTCAAGGCGCGCATCCACGTGCCGGAGTGAGCTGCCGGCTCAGTTGCAAGCGGACGGCTCGCTGGCGAGCTTGATCTCGGTGCCCTGATGATACGTGTTCTTCCAGCCGTCCGGCTCGCGCACCCACACGTGCACGTAGCGTCCCCGGAACAGCTTGCCGCCCTTCTGCTGGCTGCGGAACACGCCCGCGACGATGGCCGATTGGCCGCCCGGCAGCAGCTGCACGTCGGCCGTTTCGACCTCGTAGGTCGTGAAACGGAAGTCGCCCCGCTCCAGTGCCGTCAGCAGCTCGGTCTTGCTGCGCACGCGGCCGCGGCTTTCCACGTGCCGGTAGTAGCGGTCCATCAGCTCGCGCAGGGCGGGCGCGTCGCGCCTTACGATCGCGTCCGCGCGCTGCTTTTCCAGGGCCAGCAGTTGGGCTTCCACGTCGCTTTCGGCGGCGCGCTGGCTGGGCTGTGCCTTGGCGGCGAGGGCCGGGCCGGACGCCAGCTGAGCCAGGATGAAACAGATGCCGCAAGCCAGAGCTTTCATGTGGCGTCCTCCTTTATGCGGGTTCCATGATAGCAGTGACGAGCACGCTTGGGCGGGCGGGTGTCGCTTGTGCGCCAAGTGATTCCGTCACGTTTGCGTTGCTGAAGGGCTGTGAAGGGCCGGGGCCGGACCCGGCGGGTCCGACCCCGGCCCTTCAGCACCGCGCCGCATGCCGCCGATGGCACCGCCGCGATCAGCGACCCAAGTCGATGGCATACACCGCCAGCCCCTTGCCGCCACGGTCATCCGAGCGCAGCTCGCGTACATTGTCGATGCCCGCTTCGCGCGCCAGCGCGGTCTTGCCGGGCGCCGAGTGGAACACGACCGGCCCGGCGGTCTTGACGCGCTTGAAACGCCAGCTGCGCGCGTCGCCGTGCGTGGCGCGGCGCAGTTCGCGTTCGCGCTTGATGTAGTCGATCAGCACGTCGCGATTGTTGTCCGGCGCCGTGACGACCGTGCGGCTGCCGTCCAGGCCCGGGAAGGCGCCGCCACCGGCGGCGCGGTAATTATTGGTCGCGACCAGGAATTCCTGGGCCGGGGCGACGGGGGCGCCGCGCCAGCGCAGGTCGACGATACGCTGGCCGGCGGGCCGCGTGACGTCGATCTCGTACCGCAGCTCGGCGCTGGTCGGCATGTCGAAGTTGAAGCCGGCGAACGAGGTATTGACGAGCTCCTGCTCGCCCGGCCGGGCCGGGTCGATGGTATTGAACCGGCCCGCCGCTTTTTCCAGCCAGCCTTTCAGCACCGCGCCGTCCACCTTCACGCCGACCAGCGAGTTCGGGTACAGGTACAGATCGGCCGCGTTGTTGAGCGCGATGCGGCCCGCCGCCACGTCGGTAAAGTCGGTGGCGCCGGCGCTGCCGGTCTTGAACGGCGACGCCAGCGACAGCACCGGCAGCCCGGCATATGCCGGCAGGTTGGCCTTGACGTAGTCGGCCAGGTAGGCGGCCTGCGCCTGGTTGACGACCTGGATCGCGCTGACGTCGCCCACGTCGGCGAAATAGGTGGACAGGCGGAAGTCGGTGGCGCCGATCGGCGTTTTCACATAGCGGATCGTCGCCGCGTGTTCGGACTCGATCAGCGGCAGCACGGCGCCATCGGCCGCCACGGCAGGGCCGCCGGCGGGCTGGATCGGCCGCACCTCCACCGTCGTGCGCTCCTTGTCGACCAGCCAGCGCCCGTCCTTGCGGGTCAGGCGCAGACCGATCACGCCCAGATGCTTGCCCCACAGGCTGGCCATCACGGTCGGCACGCCGTACACGGTGCCTTTCGCCTTGTCCACGCCGGGCAGGTTGAATTGCGCGACCGTGCTGGCCGCGTTCGGGAATACCTGGTGCGAGTGGCCGATCAAGAGCGCATCGACGCCCGGCACGCGGGCCAGGTGCCAGCTGCCGTTTTCCAGCGTCGGCGAATAGTCGCTGTCATCCAGGCCGCCGTGCGAGATCGCCACCACCAGGTCGGCGCCTTTGGCGCGCATCTCGGGGATGTAGCGCTCGGCCGCCTCGCGCACGCCGAGGGTCCTCACCTTGCCTTCCAGGTGGCGCTTGTCCCAGGTCAGGATCGTCGGCGGGGTGAAGCCGATGATGCCGACCTTGATCGTGGCGCGCAGCGGCTGGCCGTCCGGGCCGGTGGCCGTGACCGGCTTGTCGATGATGGCATAAGGGCGGAACAATGGCTGGCCGGACTTGACGCTGACCACGTTGGCCAGCACGTGCGGAAAGGTGGGACCGGCGCAGGCGGGGCGGGCGGCATCGACGCCGTCGACGTCGAAACGGCTGCCGGTGACCTGGTTCAGGTAGGCCAGGCCATAGTTGAAATCGTGGTTGCCGACACCGGCGCCGTCATAGCCCAGCGCATTGAACACCTTGTAGATCGCCAGCGTTTCGCCGCACGGCAACGGCGCCGCCACGGCCTGGTAGTCGGACAGCGCCGTGCCCTGGATGGTGTCGCCATTGTCCAGCAGGACGTTGTTGGGGAACTCGGCGCGGGCGGCGCGGATCAGCGTGGCGGTGCGCTCCAGCCCCAGCGAGGCATCCGGCGCCAGCTTGTAATAATCATAACTGGCGACGTTGCCGTGCAGGTCCGTCGTTTCCAGCAGCGCCAGGGTGACGGTGCTGCCGGCCGGGACTCCCGGTACGATGGTGGTGCAGCCACCGACAAGCAGGGCAAGGAGTGGCAGGCTGAGTGGCAGGCAAATACGCGACAGGCGCTGGGACGACATGGGATTTCCATCACTTGTGGGGGGAACGGCATGCATAATACGCAGGAGCCGCCGCCCACTCAAGGAGCATCGCCATGCCCGTCCGCCGCCGCGCCCTGCTGGCCGCCACCTGCGTGGTCGCCTATTTCTTCGTTTCCTACGCCGTCATCGTGTTCGGGCCGGCCGGCCCCGTCACCTTCTACGCCACCTTGCCGGCCCAGGCCCTCGTCATCGCCTGGAACCCGGTACTCGGCCCGCTCGGGCTGACCGAAGGCAGCTGGCTGGTGGCGCCGACCGTCCCGGCCTGCATCGCCATCGTGCTGCTGTACGGCGCGCTGGCCTATGGCGCGGTGCTGCTGGCGGGCGCACGCCGCGGCAGAGGGCGGTAAGGTATAATCCGAGGTTTGATCGCACTCTACAGAGACATAAAAATCATGGAAGCCGAACGCATCAACGCCCTCTCCGCCCAGCTCGCCGATCTGACGACCCGCGAAGCCGAACTTCGGAGGTATCTTTGACTTCGATAAGAAGTCGGAGAAACTGGAACAACTGAACGCCGAGCTGGAAGACCCGGCGGTCTGGAACGATCCCAAGAAAGCCCAGGACATGGGCCGCGAGAAGAAGGCACTGGAAGCCATCGTCGACACGCTGACGAAGGCAAAGGCCGACCTCGCGGACATGGCCGAGCTGTTCGAGATGGGCAAGGAAGAGAACGACGACAGCACGCTGGAAGCCGTCATCGCCGATACGGCCGAGATCCAGAAGGTCATCGAGGGTCTCGAGTTCCGCCGCATGTTCAACAACCCGATGGACCCGAACAACTGCTTCATCGACATCCAGGCCGGCGCCGGCGGCACCGAGGCGCAGGATTGGGCCTCGATGCTGCTGCGCCAGTACGTGCGCTACTGCGAACGCAAGGGCTTCAAGGTCGAGATCATGGAAGAGTCCGAGGGTGAAGTCGCCGGCATCAAGACGGCCACCTTGAAGGTCGAGGGCGACTACGCCTACGGCCACCTGCGCACGGAAACCGGCGTGCATCGCCTGGTGCGCAAGTCGCCGTTCGACAGCGCCAATGGCCGCCACACGTCGTTCACGTCGCTGTTCGTCTACCCGGAAGTGGACGACTCCATCGAGATCGAGATCAACCCGGCCGACCTGCGCATCGACACGTACCGCGCGTCCGGCGCCGGCGGCCAGCACATCAACAAGACCGACTCCGCGGTGCGCCTGACGCACGCGCCGTCCGGTATCGTCGTGCAGTGCCAGAACGACCGCTCGCAGCACCGCAACAAGGCCGAGGCGATGGAAATGCTGAAGGCCAAGCTGTACGAGCAGGAGCTGCGCAAGCGCATGAGCGAGCAGCAGAAGCTGGAAGACTCGAAGACGGACGTGGGCTGGGGCCACCAGATCCGCTCCTACGTGCTGGACCAGTCGCGCATCAAGGACCTGCGCACGGGCTTCGAGACCGGCAACACGAAAAACGTGCTGGACGGCGACCTGGACGACTTCATCGCCGCCTCGCTGAAACAGGGCGTCTGATGAGCAAGCCAGCACGTGCCTTCATCTTCGACATGGACGGCACCATCGTCGACAACATGGCCTTCCACACCAAGTCCTGGCTGGCGTTCTTCGAGCGCCGCGGCCAGGCCATCGACGCCGACGCCTTCTTCCGCGCCACGGCCGGCCGCCAGGGCCACGAGATCATGCGCACCTACCTGGGTGCCGACCTGACCCTGGAACAGACGGCCGAACTGGACGCCGAGAAGGAAGAGCTGTACCGCGAGCTGTACGCGCCGCACCTGGAAGCCGTCGCCGGCTTCGAGCAGTTCGTCGCCACCGCCCAGGAAGCGGACGTGCGCCTGGCCGTGGCCACCGCCGCGCCACCCGCCAACATCGTCTTCACGCTCGATGGCCTGGACCTGCGCCGCCACTTCGACGCGGTCGTCGGCGCGGCGGACGTGGCGCGCGGCAAGCCCAATCCGGACGTATTCCTGCTGGCCGCCGAGCGCTGCGGCGTGGCGCCCGAGCACTGCATCGTGTTCGAGGATGCGCCGCTGGGCGTGGAAGCGGCGCGGCGCGCCGGCATGCGCGCGGTCGTGCTGACGACCACGTTGCCGGCCGACGCCTTCGCCGAATTCGACAACGTCATCCGCGTCGCGCGCGACTTTACAGAACTGAATATCGACGCACTCTTCGCCAGCAGTGCCGTCACCACCACCACTACAGAAGCATAAATCACCATGACTACGGAAATCCAAGACCAGGCGCCCGGCCAGGACGACAACAAGATCATCGCCGAACGCCGCGCCAAGCTGGCCGCGATCCGCGAAAAAGGCGTCGCCTTCCCGAACGACTTCCGCCCGGAACACAAGGCCGCCGACCTGCATGCGCAGCATGGCGAAAAGTCGCGCGAAGAACTGGAAGCGAACCCCGTGCCGGTGGTGCTGGCGGGCCGCATGATGTTGAAGCGCGAAGCGGGCAAGAAGGCCGCCTTCGCCACGCTGCAGGATTCGTCCGGCGCCAAGTGCGACGGCCGCATCCAGATCTACGTCACCCTGGACGCCACCGGCGAAGCGGCGATGGAAGCTTTCCGTACCTATGACCTGGGCGACATCCTGGGCGTGGTCGGCACGCTGTTCAAGACCAAGACGGACGAGCTGACGGTGAAGGTGACGGAACTGCGCCTGATCACCAAGTCGCTGCGCCCGCTGCCGGACAAGTTCCACGGCCTGGCCGACCAGGAGACCAAGTACCGCCAGCGCTACGTCGACCTGATCATGAACGAGGAAACCCGCCGCACGTTCAAGGCCCGCACCGCCGCGATCGCGTCGATCCGCCGCTTCATGCAGGACAACGAGTTCATGGAAGTCGAAACGCCGATGCTGCACACGATCCCGGGCGGCGCGGCGGCGAAACCGTTCATCACGCACCACAACGCGCTGGACATGCAGATGTTCCTGCGCATCGCGCCGGAGCTGTACCTGAAGCGCCTGGTGGTGGGTGGCTTCGACCGCGTGTTCGAGATCAACCGCAACTTCCGCAACGAGGGCGTGTCGATCCGTCACAACCCCGAATTCACGATGATGGAGTTCTACGCGGCGTACACGGACTACCAGTGGATCATGAACTTCACGGAAGCCGTGATCCGCCAGGCCGCCATCGACGCGCACGGCTCGGCGGTGCTGACCTACGGCGGCCGCGAGCTGGACCTGTCGAAGCCGTTCCACCGCCTGACGATCGTCGGCGCCATCAACAAGTTCGCGCCGCACTACACGGACGAACAGCTGAACGACGCCGAATTCATCACGGCCGAGCTGAAGAAGTTCGGCGTCAAGCCGCACGCGCACTCCGGCCTGGGCGCGCTGCAACTGGCGCTGTTCGAGGAAACGGCCGAAGCGCAGCTGTGGGAGCCGACCTTCATCATCGACTATCCGGAAGAAGTGTCGCCGCTGGCGCGCGCGTCCGACACCCGCAAGGGCATCACCGAGCGCTTCGAGCTGTTCATGGTGGGCCGCGAGATCGCCAACGGCTTCTCCGAGCTGAACGACGCCGAAGACCAGTCGGCCCGCTTCCTGGCCCAGGTGGCCGCCAAGGAAGCCGGCGACGACGAGGCGATGTACTACGACGCCGACTACATCCGCGCGCTGGAATACGGCATGCCGCCGGCCGGCGGCTGCGGCATCGGCATCGACCGCCTGATCATGCTGCTGACGGATTCGCCCAACATCCGCGACGTGCTGCTGTTCCCGCACCTGCGCAAGGAAGACTGATCCGCCTAGGGACTGTCCCCGCATGGGGACTGCCCCTGAAGTTCTGCGGGCTCGTCGCTACGCAGCCGAACTTCGGGGTCAGTCCCCGTTGGGGACAGACCCCAACCTGTCCAGCATCGCCACCAGATCGACGATCCGGTAGCTCTCGGTCCCGCCCTCGCCTGCCACGGCAATGAAGCGCGCGCCGGCCGGCACCGTCGACCGCACCCACTCCACCACGCAGGCCACGTGCCGCCCTGGCGCAGCACCGGCACGGCGCCGCCACCGCGCACCTGGCGCAGGTCCGTCCCCGATCTACGTCTTGCGCGTCGAAATCCTGCCCCTTCCTTGCGCCCGCGCGCCATCCCGCCCTGGTTGGACAGCAAGCGACGCTGGACGCTAGCCGCCGGCCACGGGCGTCGTGTCCGCCCGCAGCACCTTCAGCACGCGCGCATGGATGGCGCTGGACACGGCCGGCGCCTCCTGGCCCAGCCGGTCCAGCTTGTCGCGCAGGACATTGATGTAGTTCGGCTCGTGCGCCGCCGTGCCACTGGCGTGCATGGCTTCCAGCTCGCGCCGGATGGCGCCGTAGCGGGCGCCGAAGGTCTTGTGCTTCTCGGCGCGCTCGGCGAACTTGAAGAACGTCTGCAAACTCGACAGGATCGCCGCCAGCACGCTCAGCGCGCCCACCGCCAGCTTGGCCTCGACCGCCACCACCTCGGCGGCGATCGACGCGAACACCGAGGTGCCGACCACGCCGGAGATGACGATGACGGGCACGCCCAGCCAGTAGCTGCGCCGTTCCAGCATCGTCGCCATTTCGTAGTGGCCCAGCTGCGATTCGCGCGCCCGGCGCAGCCACGCCAGGATCAGCGCGTCGGCGTCGTGCGGCGGGTGGTACGGCGGTTCGACCATCGCCGGCCTACGACTTGACGACCCGGTAGCACGGCGTATAGGCCTTGCCCGGCAGTTTCATGCGGCTCTGCGCCACGAACGACGCCAGCAGCGCGTCCATCGGCTCCATGATCGTCAGGTCGCCGCAGATCTCGAAGTGACCGTGCTGCTCGATGGCGCGGATGCCGTCGTCCTTGACGTTGCCCGCCACCACGCCGGAAAACGCCCGGCGCAGGTCGGCCGCCAGCAGGTGCACGGGCTGGTTCTTGTGCAGCTTCAGGTTGCGCATGTTCTCGTGCGTGGGCGCGAACGGGCGCTGGAACTCGTGGTCGATCTTCAAGGCCCAGTTGAAATAGTAAGCGTCGCTGCGGCCCTTGCGGAACTCGCGCACCTGCTTGATCCCTTCCTGCATCTCGCGCGCCACGGCTTCCGGATCGTCGACGATGATCTTGTAGCGCTGCTGCGCTTCGGGCCCCAGCGTGGTGCCGATGAATTCGTTGATCTGCACGAAGTACTCGCGCGACGACTCGGGACCCGTGAAGATCAGCGGGAACGGGATGTCGGCATTGTCCGGATGGAGCAGGATGCCCAGGATGTACAGGATCTCCTCGGCCGTGCCGGCCCCGCCGGGGAAGACGATGATGCCGTGCCCCGTGCGCACGAACGCTTCCAGGCGCTTCTCGATGTCCGGCATGATCACCAGGTCGTTGACGATCGGGTTGGGCGACTCGGCCGCGATGATGCCCGGCTCCGTGATGCCCAGGTAGCGGCCGCTCATGAAACGCTGCTTGGCATGGCCGATGGTCGCGCCCTTCATCGGGCCCTTCATCGCGCCGGGGCCACAGCCGGTGCAGATGTCCAGGCCGCGCAGGCCCAGCTGGTAGCCCACTTCCTTCGAGTAGTTGTACTCGGCGCGGTTGATCGAGTGGCCGCCCCAGCACACCACCAGGTTCGGATTGAGTTGCGGGCGCAGCACGTTGGCGTTGCGCAGGATGTGGAAGACGGCGTCCGTGATGCCTTCGGTCGAGGCCAGGTCGAACTTCGGGTTGTCCGTCACTTCGTTGCTGACGAAGACGATGTCGCGCAGCACGGCAAACAGGTGCTCGTGGATGCCCTTGATCATCTTGCCGTCGACGAAGGCGATCGCGGGGGCCCCCTTGATCTCCAGCTTGATGCCGCGCTCGCGCTGGATGATGTTGATCTCGAACGATTTGTAGCGCTCCAGCAGCTCCTTGCCATCGTCGATGGTGCTGCCGCAGTTGAGGACCGCCAGCGCGCAGTTGCGGAACATATTGTAGAGACCGCCCTTGCCCGAATCGAGCAGTTTGACGACCTCTGCCTTGGACAAGACCTCAAGTTTGCCCTCTGGTGAAATCAGTGTATCGACAAAGCCTTGTTCCATGGTGCATCAATCCTTATCAGTTTCCCGGCCCGCCGTGCTCTGCAATAGGGCCGTACGAACCGTCAATATACACGCATCCCGCCCCTCCTATAGGGCCAACACGGTTGCAACAATTGTAGACAATTCAGCAAACACACAACATTGCTGCGGTGCACCACCTGAAAAGATCGACATTCCGGGCCGGTACATTACAATGGCGACTTTTTTTCAGGAGGTCTCCGCATGAGCGGTGCAACCAATACGGCGCGAGAAACGGCGATCCCGGAATTCCGCCAGATCATGGGACATCCCGGCCCACTCTGGATGTTGTTCATGACCGAATTCTGGGAACGCTTTGCGTTCTACGGCATTCGCTGGGCCCTGGTCCTGTATATCGTGGCCCAGTTCCACGGCGGCGCTTCCTCCGGCGAAGCCGATGCCAACCTGACCTACGGCTCCTACCTGGCGCTGGTCTACGCGGCGGCGCTGTTCGGCGGCTACGTGGCCGACCGCGTGCTGGGCTACCAGCGTTCCATCCTGATCGGCGCCACCTTCATGGCGGCCGGCCTGTTCATGATCGCCTACCCGGACCCCACGATCTTCAAGCTGGGCCTGGCCACGATCGTCACCGGCAACGGCCTGTTCAAGCCGAACATCTCGACGATGGTGGGCAAGCTGTACTCGGCCGCCGACACCCGTCGTGACAGCGGCTTCACCATCTTCTACATGGGCATCAACGGCGGCGCCTTCATCGCGCCGATCCTGACCCAGTACCTGGCCCAGCACATCTTCAACACGGGCGACACGCCCGCCTACAAGATCGTCTTCATCGCCTCCGGCGTGGGCATGCTGATCAGCCTGGTGTGGTTCTTCATCGGCCGCCAGGGCCTGAAGGGCATCGGCGCACCCGAGCCGCAGGCCGTGGGCATGGCGCGCGTGCTGTACGTGATCCTGGGGGCCTTCGTCGTCATTCCCGTCGTGTTCATGCTGCTGGCGGTCGGCGCCAAGCAGCTGCAGGCGGTGCTGACCGTGCTGTTCATCCTGCTCTCCGTCATGCTGATCATCGAAGGCTTCCGCAACGGCCCCGTGGCACGCGACAAGGTATTCGCGATGCTGATCATCTTCGCCTTCAACATCCTGTTCTGGATGTTCTTCGAACAGGCCGGCAGCTCGTTCACCTTCCTGGCCGAGAACATCGTCAACCGCGACTTCGGCGGCTGGGTCTTCCCGACCGCCTGGTTCCAGAGCGTGAACTCGATCGCCATCATCACCTGCGCGCCGATCGTCGCCGCCATCTGGATCTGGCTGGCGCGCCGCAACGCCGACCCGTCGATCCCGCGCAAGTTCGGCCTGGGCCTGATCTTCAACGGCGTCGCCTTCGCCCTGTTGATGTTCGCACTGTCCTCGCTGGTGTCCGCCGAAGGCAAGATTCCGTTCTGGACGCTGTTCATGGTCTACGTGATCCAGTCCATCGGTGAGCTGTGCCTGTCGCCGATCGGCCTGTCAATGGTGACGAAGCTGGCGCCGGTGCGCCTGGTCGGCCTGGGCATGGGCGGCTGGTTCCTGTCGACCGGCATCGGCAACAACCTGTCCGGCATCTTCGCCTCGCACGTCAGCGGCGAGTCGGGCATGTCGGTGGCGTCCGCGCTGTCGGGCTACACGTTCGGCTTCTGGTCGCTGGTGGGTGGCGGTATCGTGCTGTTCATCGTCGCGCCGTTGATCCAGAAGTTGATGCATGGCGTGAAGTAAGCGTCCCTGCTTGTAAGGAAAAAAGCGGCCGTTAGCCGCTTTTTTTATCGGCGGGCACGACATACTCATTTGTCCGGATTGGCGATTTCTAATAGAATGGGCTTTATTTCCAGAAAGTAACATTCATGTTGCAAGTTGCCGACACCCCATGGAAGCTCCCTGCCCGGGTCCTTCAGCGGATGGGGAAGGAACTCGAGCACGCCAGGGAGTTCCATAGCTTGCCGGCGGCGCAACGCCGGCAGCAGCGCTTCGATTTCAAGAGCTATCGCGAGCCTGCCGTCGTCGACCACTTGCTGGCGACATTCCACCGCAAGTGCGCCTACTGCGAAAGCCACCTGGAACTCACCGGGCCGATAGACATCGAGCTGTATCGGCCCAAGTCCAGCGTGCTGGAGAATACCGCGCATCCCGGTTACTGGTGGACGGCATTGGAGCGCCGAAATCTCCTGCCTGCGTGTCGCGCATGCAATATCGCCAAACGCAATCGCTTTCCCCTGCGCTCCGAGCGCAGCCGTGTGCATGCGCCAGATGGCGACCTGAGCAAAGAATCGCGCCTTCTGCTGCACCCTTACTCCGACGATCCGGGCGAACATCTGCTGTTCGACGAGTCTGGCGAAGTCAGCGGCTTGACCGAGGAAGGTACGATCACCATCGCCGTCCTCGACTTGAATCGCCCGGGACTGGTGGCGGCGCGCAAGGCCTGCGCGGCGCATGTCTCGCAGATAGAACAGGCAATTCAACAGGCCAACGATCAGATCGGGCTGCATCCCCGGATACGCATGCAACTGCATGATCTCGGCAAGGCCCTGGTTCAGTTGGCGATGCCTTCCCATGTCTACGCGGGCGCCAACCGCCAGTTCATCAGTCGGGTGCTCGCCAAGGTCGACGTGCCGCTGCCAGCCGTGGAATGGCAATGGCCCGCCGTGCCTTCCGCCAGCTCCGCGGCCAGGCGCGATGCCGTACGGTTGCGCCAACACGAGCGCACCGCGCTGCAGGCCGAGTACTCGCTGAAGCACCAGCGCAATCTCGAGCGGTACCGGTTGCAGAGCCGGACCATCGAGTCGATTTCAATCTCCAACGTCCGTGCGATAACGCAGCTTGCATTGCCCATGACGCATGGGCCTGACGCTGGCGGCTCATGGATGGTACTGCTGGGGGAAAACGGCACCGCCAAAACCACGGTTTTGCGGGCCGTCGGGGCAGTGCTCGCGGGCCCGGATGCTTGCCTCGAACTGATGCGCAATGGGCTGCTGGTACCCAGTGAGTTCATCCGGCAACGCTGCAAGAGCGGGCGCGTCTCCGTGAAACTCAGCGGTTTTACTGAGCCGCATACATTGACGTTTACGGCGGATTCACTGCGTTTCACTGGCGCCTTCGGCGCGGAAGTAACGCTGAGCATGACGGGAAGCGATGTGCAGGCGCAGGGTCCCGTGAGCACCCCCCCAACCGTGCTGCTCGGGTATGGGGCCACCCGCCTCGGGGCGCGGCGGCAGATGGACACGCAGTACGATTTCGACAGTCCCGTGCGCGTTACCAACCTGTTCGATCCGTTCGCCCCGCTCGCCGACGCCAACAGCTGGCTGATGAGCCTGGACATTCGCAGGTTCAGCGATGTCGCGCTGATCCTGCAAGATCTGTTGTGCCTGCCTCCGGCAGCCACCTTGCGCCGGCGCGATGGCGTTGTCAGCGTCGACCTGCACGGCGCCTGGATCCCGCTCACGCAGCTCAGCGATGGCTATCAGGGCATGATTGCCCTGACCGCCGACATCCTGCGCACGGCCATGGTCTTCTGGCCTTCGGCCGCGAATGCGGAAGGCATCGTGCTGCTCGACGAGATCGGTGTCCACCTGCATCCGCGCTGGCAGATGCGCGTCGTCGGCAGCCTGCGGCGCGCGCTGCCCGGCATGCAGTTCATCGTCACGACGCACGAGCCGCTGTGCCTGCGCGGCGTCGGCAAGGGCGAGGTCACGACGATGGGACGCGACGCCAACGGCGAGATCGAAGCGACCGGCGACCTGCCGTCGCCGGCCGACTACCGCGTCGAGCAGTTGCTCACGTCGCAGTTCTTCGGACTGCGCTCCACCTCGGACCCGGAAACGGAGAGCCTGTTCGACGAGTACTACACGCTGCTGGCGCTGACGCGGCCCGACCGTGCGCAGGCGCGGCGGCTGGCCGAGCTGAAAGCCGAACTGAAAGGCCGCGCTCACTTCGGCGGCACTGCGCGGGAGCAGCGCATGTACGAGCTGGTGGATAGGGAACTGACGCGCGAGCGGCAGCGCGGCGCGCTCAGGCTGCCGAAAACCTCCACCGCCGCGCGCAATACGGTGACGGCCCTGTGGCGGGACGCCATCAAGCAGGCGCGGGGCGGGTCATGATTCCCGTGGCGCATGAGGCCGATCCACCGGCCACGCTGAAGGTGTTTCATGAGAAGACGGTGCGCCGCAAGGGCGGGGTCCGGCTGACAAGGGCGGCCAGCGAAACCGAACGGGCGATCGCCCATTTCACGAATGCGGCCCACTACGCCGGCAACAAAAAGGTATCGAAAGAGAATTTCGTCTTCCGCATCTACAGTGAGAAGGAGGTATCGGACTACCTGGACGGCAAGTTCAACAAGAAGTGCGGCTATTGCGAGAGCGCGATGGCGCACGTCACGCCGAAAGACATCGACCACTACCGTCCCAAGGCCTCCATCGAGGGCGCCGGCTACGCCTACCATCCTGGCTACTACTGGCTGGGCGCGAACTGGCACAACCTCGTGGTCGCGTGCCCGCGCTGCAATCGCAGCGCGGGACACGAGGTTCCCGGCGTCAACGACATTCAGCAACTAGGCAAGGCATCCCAGTTCCCGCTCCTGCGGGAAGGGGTGCGCGTGCGCAGCCACACTGGCGTGCTGGACGACGAGGAGCAGGCGCGACTGCTGCTGCATCCGTATTTCGACCAGCCGGGAGACCATCTGGAGTTCGGCGAGGATGGCCTGGTACGCCCACGTATCCAGCCCGATGGCCGGCCCAGCGAAAAGGGCCTGCACTCGATCGAGGTGTATGCGCTGCAGCGCGCCGCCCTGGTGGAACAGCGCAAGAAGACGCTGGACGACTTCGACTTTCTCGTACGCGACGCCGCCCACCTGATCGCCATGCACGCGCATGTGCGCAACGCACGCGCGCGCAGGAGCAACGAGGCGCAATTGCAATTGGTCTTCGTCAAGATGGCAGGCTTTTTCGGCGCCAAGGCCCCGTATCAGGCAATGTTGCGGCAGTACCTGGAACGCCATCGCGGCTCGCGCCGCTTCGCCGCCCTGCGCCGCGCCGGACTTGACCTGATGGACCTGCTGGCTGCCTGAACGTCATAGCTGCACCGGCGTGCCGTCGAGACTCGGGATTACTCATGCGCGTCCAGCCAGGCCTGCAGCACGGCCGCGGCCTGCGGCCCCAGATGCAACCCCAGCTTGGAACGCCGCCACAGGATATCCTCGGCCGTGCGCGCCCACTCGTGCTGGCGCAGATACGCCACCTCGGCCTCATACAGGCCGGGCAGGATTGCCTCCCCCATGTCCGCCAGCGTCGTGCGCCCGCGCAGCAGCGTGTGGATGCGGGTGCCGTAGGCGCGGGCGTAGCGCCGCACCAGGGCCGGGTCGAGGAAGGCGTAGTGCACCTGCATGCTCGAGCGCCAGCCGTCGAACTCCAGCACGGCTCGGTTCTGCGGCTGGGCGCCGAACAGGTCGCCGCCGGGCAGGCAGGCGCGTTCGGTCCACGCCGGCGCGCGCCGGCCCAACTGGCGGCACAACAGGTCCGCCGCTTCCTCGGCCAGTTTGCGATAGGTGGTCAGCTTGCCGCCGAAGACCGACAGCAGCGGCGCGCCCTGTTCGTCCAGCGCCAGCCGGTAGTCGCGCGTGACGGCCCGGGTGTCGCGCGCCGCCTCGTCCAGCAGCGGCCGCACGCCAGCGTAGCTCCACACCACGTCGGCCGGCCGTACCGGTGTGCGCAAACAGGTGCTGGCCGCGTCGCACAGCCAGGCGATCTCGCCGGCGTCGACGGCGACGGCGGCCGGGTCGCCGGTGTAGTCCACGTCGCTCGTGCCGATCAGCGTGAAATCGCGCTCGTAGGGAATGGCGAAGATGACGCGGCCGTCCGCGTGCTGGAACAGGTAGGCGTAATCGTGCTCGAACAGCCGTGGCACGACGATGTGGCTGCCCTTGACGAGCCGCAGCCGGCCCGCCTGCGCCTGGCCCAGCGCCAGTCCCAGTACCTGCGCCGTCCACGGTCCCGCCGCGTTGACGAGCGCACGCGCGCTGACCTGCTTCTCGCTGCCGTCGGCGCGGCGCAGCGTCACGCGCCAGATGTCGCCGTCGCGCCGCGCCGCCACGCAGCGGGTGCGCGGCAGCACGCAGGCGCCTTTCTCGGCCGCGTCCAGCGCGTTCAGCACGACCAGGCGGGCGTCGTCGACCCAGCCGTCCGCATATACCAAGGCCCGCGTGAAGCGCGGCTGCAGCGCGCGGCCGGCCGGGTGGCAGGACAGGCGCACGCCGTGCGAGCCGGGCAGCAACTGGCGCCGGGTCAGGCGGTCGACCAGGAACAGGCCGGCCCGCACCATCGGCGCCGCGTGCTGGCCCGGGCCGTGCGGCATCACGAAGCGCAGCGGCCACGTGATATGTGGCGCCGCGCGCATCAGCACCTCGCGCTCGGCCAGCGCCTTGCGCAGCAGGGCGAATTCGGCATACTCCCGGTAGCGCAGGCCGCCATGGATCAACTTGGTGGAGGCGGACGCGGCGTGCGCGGCGAGGTCGCCCTGGTCGCACAGGGCGACGCACAGGCCACGCCCGGCCGCGTCGCGCGCGATGCCCGCGCCATGGATGCCGCCGCCGATGATGAGCACGTCGCAGTCGGCGCCAGCCCGGCCGCATTGCGGCCCCGGCGCCCCATCGTATGGTCCAGCTTGCGAATATTCGTGCGCCACCGCGTCACTCCGGCCTGAAGAATTTCCATCAAGATACGACACTTACCGACCGTTCCGCAAGAGCGCGGCGCCTGCCCGCGCTCTTGACTGCTCTATAATGGCCCGGTTTCGCAACCTTGGAAGCCACTCACTTGAAGACTACCTGGATCAATCGGCGCAACGCCGTGCGCGGCCTGCTGTTCGTCGGCGTCGCCGGCCTGCTGGCCGCCCTGGCGCTGCTGGCCTACCTGTTCCTGATCGTGAAGCCGCGACTGCCGTCGCTGGAAGCCGTGACGGACTATAAACCGAAAATTCCGCTGCGCGTCTACACGGCCGACAATGTGCTGATCGGCGAATTCGGCGAGGAGCACCGCGACTTCGTGCCGATCGACCAGATCCCGGAGATGATGAAGAAGTCGGTGCTGGCCATCGAGGACACCCGCTTCTACGAGCATGGCGGCATCGACTGGGTACGCATGGTGGGGGCGATGAAGGCCAACCTGGCGGGCGGCTTCCGCCAGGGCGGCTCGACGATTTCGATGCAGGTCGCGCGCAACTTCTTCCTGACGCGCGAGAAAGTCCTGTCGCGCAAGCTCAACGAGGTCATGCTGACCTACAAGATCGAGGACGCGCTGACCAAGGACCAGATCCTCGAACTGTACATGAACCAGATCTACCTGGGCCAGCGCTCGTTCGGCTTCGCCGGCGCCGCCCAGGTCTATTTCGGCAAGTCGCTGAAGGAATTGTCGATCGCCGAGATGGCCATGCTGGCCGGCCTGCCGAAGAACCCCGCGCGCCACAACCCGGTGGTCAACTTCAAGCGCGCCAAGGCGCGCCAGGAGGTGGTGCTGCGCCGCCTGCTGGACATCGACTACATCACGCAGGAACAGTACGACGCGGCGGTCAAGGAAACCATCCGGGTCAACAGCCGCGGCCAGGAATTCGACACGCACGCCGATTACGTGGCGGAGCTGGCGCGCCAGGCCGCCGTGGCCGAGTTCAACGAGGACGCCTACACGCGCGGCATCGTGGTGCGCACGACCATCCTGTCGGCCGACCAGAACGCCGCGTACGAATCGGTGCGCCGCAACGTCATCGCCTACGACCAGCGCCATGGCTACCGCGGCCCGGAGGGCTTCATCGAGCTGCCGGACGAGGGCGAGGAACGCGACGAAGCCATCGACGAGGCGCTGGAAAAACGCCCGTCCAGCGACGGCCTGATCGCGGCGGTCGTGCTGAGCGCATCGAGCACCGAGGTACGCGCCGAAACGGCCGATGGCGACGACGTCACGATCAAGGGCGACGGCCTGAAGCTGGCGGCGGGCGCCCTGTCGGCCAAGGCCAAGGACAGCATCCGCCTGCGCCCGGGCGCCATCATCCGCGTCTCGCATGTCCAGCGTGACGGCAAGAAGCGCTGGGCCATCACGCAGGTGCCGACGGTGGCGGCGGCCTTCGCTTCGATCGACGCCAGCACCGGCGCGTACCACGCGATGGTGGGCGGCTTCGACTACAACCTGCAGAAGTTCAACCACGTGACGCAGGCCTGGCGCCAGCCGGGATCGTCGCTGAAGCCGTTCGTCTATTCCGCCGCGGTGGAAAAGGGCTACGGGCCGGCCACCCTGATCAACGACGTGCCGATCGAGCTGCCGGGCGGCGCCAACGGCGAGCCGTGGCGCCCGCAGAACGACGACTTCGTGTTCGACGGTCCGATCACGATGCGCACCTCCCTGACGAAGTCGAAAAACGTGCCGTCGGTACGTATCCTCAACGCGATCAGCGTGCCGTACGCGCACGAGTTCCTGGGCCGCTTCGGCTTCGACCTGGCCAGGCATCCGCAAAACCTGACGATGGCGCTGGGCACCGGCGCGGTCACGCCGCAGCAGCTTGCCGGCGCCTACGCGGTGTTCGCCAACGGCGGCTACAAGGTGCAGCCCTACCTGATCGCCCGCATCGAGGACGCCAGCGGCAAGCTGCTGAAGGCGGGACCGGCGCCGAGCCGTCCCGACGAAGCCAATCGCGTGCTGGACGCCCGCAATGCCTTCATCGTCGACAGCATGATGCGCGACGTGGCCCGCAGCGGCACCGGCGCCACCGCCTGGCAGCGCCTGGCCCGAACCGACATCGCCGGCAAGACCGGCACCACGACCGACGCGGTGGACGGCTGGTTCGGCGGCTACGGCGGCGGCATCGTGGCGGTGGCCTGGATGGGCTACGACGAGCCGAAGTCGCTGGGCAGCCGCGAGTTCGGCTCTTCCCTGGCCCTGCCGATCTGGATCGACTACATGAAGGTGGCGCTGGCCAGGCGCCCCGTGGCGGAGCGCCCGGTGCCGGAAGGCGTCGTCCAGCTGGACGGCGACTGGATCTACGAGGAATACGCCAACGACCCGACCGTCAAGGGCATCGACCTGGGCGATGCCGCGCCGCAGCCGGCAGCTGGCGAAGGCGCTGCGCCGGCCGCGGTGCCGGGTGCGCCGCCGGTCATTCCGGTGACGCCCGGCGCGCCGGCGTCGAACATCGTGCCGCAGCCGCCAGGCGCGCCGGCGCCGCAGCAGCCGCCCCCGCCGGGCGACTGACGGAGGGTATATGGCCAGCCACCCGCCGCTGTCGCCGCCGTTGTCTACGTCGCAGTACTGCGCGCTGGCCGGCGGCACCGCCTTCGGCCTAACCGAGACCGGTCCGTTCCGCGCGGCCAACGAGGATAACTTCCTGCTCGCGCCGCAGCCCGGCCTGCTGGCCGTGGCCGACGGCATGGGCGGCCACGCGGGCGGCGCCACCGCCAGCGCCGAAGCGCTGGCACTGCTGCACGCGTTCCTCCGCGCTGCCGGCCACGGCGCCGACGATACCTTCGCCCCGGGTGCGCACGGCGCGGCACCCCTGCACACCCTGGGCGCCGCCGTGGCGCACGCCAACGCCCGGCTGTACCAGGCCAACACGGCGCTGGGCCGGCCCGAGGGCACCGGCATGGGGACCACGCTGACGGCGCTGTGGCGCCCCGACCCTGCCGGCCCGGCCTACGTCGGCCACGTGGGCGACAGCCGCCTGTACCTGCTGCGCGCCGGCCGTATCGCCCAGGTTACGCACGACCAGACCTTGTACCAGCAGGCCCTGGACGCGGGCCGCACCGCCATGCTGCCGGGCCGTAACCTGTTGCTGCAGGCGCTGGGACCCGGCCCCGCCGTGCAACCGGAACTGCTGGTGCAGCCGGTGGCGCCGGGCGACCTGTTCCTGCTGTGCAGCGACGGCTTGCACGGCGACAGCGCCGATGGCGCCATCGCCGCCATCCTGGCGGACGCGCGCGACGACGACCTGCACGAACGCTGTGCCGCGCTGGTGGCGCTGGCGCTGCATGACGGCAGCCGCGACAACGTGACAGCCGTACTGCTGCGCTGCGCCGGCTGACCCGCGCCCCCGGCGACGCGTCAAAAGCGCTTCGACTATAATGGCAACGTCCGCCGGGCCCCCGCTTCCCAGAGTGAAAGCGCCCGGTCTTTCGTCCTTTCGTCTGCCGCTTCGCCTGCATGCCTTTCGACCTGAACAAAGCCCTTCCCAAGCCCGGTAACCGCTTCGTGCTGCCGGCATTGTATGGTTCCGCCGACGCTTGGGCGCTGGCCCAGGCCGCGCTGGCGCTGAAAGGCCGGGGCCAGATGCTGGCCGTGATCGTGGCCCAGGCCAGCGACGGCCAGCGCCTGCTGGACGAGATCCCCTGGTTCGCGGCCGGCCTGCGCTGCCACCTGCTGCCGGACTGGGAAACGCTGCCGTACGACGCGTTCTCGCCGCACCAGGACCTGGTGTCCGAACGCCTGGCCACGCTCCACGAGATCCGCAGCGGCCAGTGCGACGTGATGATCGTGCCCGCCACCACGGCACTGGTGCGCATGGCGCCGCCGTCCTTCCTGGCCGCCTACACCTTCTTCTTCAAGCAGGGCGAGTCGCTCGACGAGGCGGCGCTGAAGTCGCAGCTGACCCTGGCCGGCTACTCGCACGTGACCCAGGTGATGTCGCCCGGCGAATACTCGGTGCGGGGCGGCCTGATCGACCTGTTCCCGATGGGCTCCGCGCTGCCGTACCGGCTCGACCTGTTCGGCGACACGATCGAGTCGATCCGCACCTTCGACGCCGACACCCAGCGCTCGCTCTACCCGGTCAAGGAAGTGCGCCTGCTGCCAGGGCGCGAGTTCCCGATGGACGAGGCGGCGCGCACCACCTTCCGCAGCCGCTGGCGCGAGACGTTCGAGGGCGATCCGTCGCGCGCCGTGGTCTACAAGGACATCAGCAGCGGCATCGCGTCGGCCGGCATCGAGTACTACCTGCCGCTGTTCTTCGAAGAGACGGCCACGCTGTTCGACTACCTGCCGGAAGGCGCCGCCCTGGCGCTGGTGGGCGACATCGACGGCGCCATCCGCCGCTTCTGGGCCGATACCGAGTCGCGCTACAAGTTCCTGAAGTCGGACCGCGAGCGCCCGCTGCTGCCGCCGGAATCGATCTTCCTGCGCGACGAGGCGTTCTTCACCTGCGCCAAGCGCCATGCCCGCGTGGCCATCGGGCGCGACGCCGACGGCGCGCCCTCCGAGCTGTCCGCGCCGATCCCCAACGTGGCCGTCAACCGCCACCTGGACGATCCTTTGATCAACCTGCGCGCCTACCTGCTGCAGCCGGGCCGGCGCGTCATGATGTGCGCGGACTCGAACGGCCGGCGCGAGACCTTGCAGCAATACTTCGCCGAGTTCGGCCTGCAGCCGGCGCTGGTCGAAGGCTACGAGGGCTTCCTCGCGTCCGATGCGCCCTTCGCCCTGGGCGTGGCGCCACTGCAGCAGGGCTTCGAGCTGGCGCTGGACGCGCCGCTGGCGTTCATCACGGAGACGGAGCTGTACGCCGGCTCCGGGCGCCGGGTCGGCAAGAAGAAGCAGGAGGCCGTGACGCAGGTCGAGTCGATGGTGCGCGACCTGTCCGAGCTGAAGATCGGCGACCCGGTCGTGCACATCAACCATGGCATCGGCCGCTACATGGGCCTGGTCAGCATGGACCTGGGCGAAGGCGAGACCGAATTCCTGCACCTGGAATACGCCAAGGACACCAAGCTGTACGTGCCGGTCTCGCAGCTGCACGTGATCTCGCGCTACTCCGGCGGCGCGCCCGAGGATGCGCCGCTGCACGCGCTGGGCTCGGGCCAGTGGGAAAAGGCCAAGAAGAAGGCTGCCGACCAGGTGCGCGACACGGCGGCCGAGCTGCTCAACCTGTACGCGCGCCGCGCCGCGCGCCAGGGCCACGCGTTCGAATATTCGTCGCACGACTACGAGCGCTTCGCCGAGAGCTTCGGCTTCGACGAGACGCCGGACCAGGCCGCGGCCATCATGAACGTCATCAAGGACATGACCTCGGGTAAGCCGATGGACCGGCTGGTGTGCGGCGACGTCGGCTTCGGCAAGACCGAAGTGGCGCTGCGCGCCGCCTTCATCGCCGTCATGGGCGGCAAGCAGGTCGCCATCCTCGCCCCCACCACCCTGCTGGCCGAGCAGCACGCGCAGACCTTCGCCGACCGCTTCGCCGACTGGCCCGTGAAGATCGCCGAGATGTCGCGCTTTCGCACCGGCAAGGAGATCGCCAACGCCATCAAGGGCATGGCGGACGGCACGCTGGACATCGTCATCGGCACGCATAAACTGCTGTCGGAGGACGTCAAGTTCACCCGCCTGGGGCTCGTCATCATCGACGAGGAGCACCGCTTCGGCGTGCGCCAGAAGGAGGCGCTGAAATCGCTGCGCGCCGAGGTGGACGTGCTGACCTTGACGGCCACGCCGATCCCGCGCACGCTGGGCATGGCGCTGGAAGGCCTGCGCGACTTCTCCGTCATCGCCACCGCGCCGCAAAAGCGCCTGGCGATCAAGACCTTCGTGCGCAGCGAAGGGGAATCGATCATCCGCGAGGCCGTCCTGCGCGAACTCAAACGCGGCGGCCAGGTGTACTTCCTGCACAACGAGGTCGAGACCATCCAGAACCGCCTGGCCCAGCTGACCGAACTGCTGCCGGAGGCGCGCATCGCCGTGGCGCACGGCCAGATGCACGAGCGCGACCTGGAAAAGGTGATGCGCGACTTCGTGGCGCAGCGCTACAACATCCTGCTGTGCACCACGATCATCGAGACCGGCATCGACGTGCCGACGGCGAACACGATCATCATGCACCGGGCCGACAAATTCGGCCTGGCCCAGCTGCACCAGCTGCGCGGCCGCGTGGGCCGTTCGCACCACCAGGCCTATGCCTACCTGCTCGTCAACGACGTGCAGAGCCTGTCGAAACAGGCGCAGCGCCGGCTCGACGCGATCCAGCAGATGGAGGAACTGGGCAGCGGCTTCTACCTGGCCATGCACGACCTGGAGATCCGCGGCGCCGGCGAGGTGCTGGGCGAGAGCCAGTCCGGCGAGATGCTGGAAGTCGGCTTCCAGCTGTATACCGACATGCTGAACGAGGCGGTTCGCTCGCTCAAGGCCGGCAAGGAGCCCGACCTGGCGGCGCCACTGTCGACCACGACGGAGATCAACCTGCACGTGCCGGCGCTGCTGCCGGCCGACTTCTGCGGCGATGTGCACGAGCGCCTGTCGATCTACAAGCGCCTGGCCAACTGCGAGACGCAGGACGCCATCGACGGCCTGCAGGAAGAGCTGATCGACCGCTTCGGCAAGCTGCCCGACCCGGCCAAGGCGCTGGTCGAGACGCACCGGCTGCGCATCGCCGCGAAGACCGTGGGAATTGTTAAAATCGACGCGCATGGCGAAGCAGCCAACCTGCAGTTCATGCCGAAGCCGCCCATCGACCCGATGCGCATCATCACCCTGATCCAGAAGAACCGCCACATCAAGCTCAATGGCCAGGACAAACTGAAGATCACCGCCAGCATGCCGGACCTGCCGGCGCGCGTGGCGCAGATCAAGACCGCGATCAGACAGCTGACCGCCTGACCCAATCACTCCCGTTACTGATGACCCTAGCCAAAGATTTCACGATGAACCTCGTCCTGCAGGGCGAGGGCGACTGCCTGGACCGTGCCGAGCGCATCGCCGCGCTGACGGCGCCCACCAGCATCACCCGCATCTCAGCCAATGCCGTACGCTGCGAGGGCATCGCCTTCTCGCCGGCGCTGCGCCAGACCATCGAGGTGGCGGCCCACGCCGCCCAGCTCGATGCCACCTACATGATGGGGCGGCGCCGCCTGGACGAGTTCCGCCTGGTGGCGATGGACATGGATTCCACCCTGATCACGATCGAATGCATCGACGAGATCGCGGACATGCAGGGCCTCAAGCCCGAGGTGGCCGCCATCACGGAAGCGGCAATGCGCGGCGAACTGGACTTCGCCGAAAGCCTGCGCCGCCGCGTGGCGCTGCTGGAAGGCCTGGATGCGGGCGCGCTGCAGCGTGTGTACGACGAGCGCGTGCGCCTGTCGCCCGGCGCCGAGCGGATGCTGCGGGCCGTGCAGGCGGCCGGCCTGAAGACGCTGCTGGTGTCGGGCGGCTTCACCTATTTCACCGACCGGCTGAAGACCCGGCTGGGGCTCGACTACACGCAGGCCAATCAGCTGGAGATCGTCGACGGCAAGCTGACCGGCAAACTGGTGGGCGGGATCGTCGACGCGGCGGCCAAGCGCGCCGCCGTGGAACACGTGTGCGCGGGGCTGGGCATCACGCCGGCCGAGGCGATCGTCATGGGCGACGGCGCCAACGACCTGGAGATGATGGGCATCGCCGGGCTGTCGGTGGCGTTCCGGGCCAAGCCGGTGGTGCGCGAGCAGGCCACGGTGGCGTTCAACTTCGTCGGGCTCGATGGCATCCTGAACCTGCTGGGATAAAGATGGCGGACAGGCTTGGGGTCTGTCCCCGAAGGGGACTGACCCCGGTTTTCATCCGTGGCCGCTTTGCCGTCGAGACATAACGATGACGCTCGCTGTAGCGATAAAAACCAGGGTCAGTCCCATCCGGGGACAGACCCTAAGACTTGACGCGGCGCGGATCACTCACCGCACCACCCCTTTCTCGTGCAGCGCCGCGATCTGACCGGCGTCGAACCCCAGCCCCGCCAACACCCCATCGGTATGCTGCCCCAGCGCCGGCCCCTGCCAGCGCACCTCGCCCGGCGTCGCCGACAGCTTCGGCACGATGCCCGGCATCTTGACCTGCACCCCATCCGGCAAGGTGGCCGGCAGCAGCATCTCGCGCGCCTGGTAGTGGGGGTCGGCGACGATGTCCGCCACCGAGTAGATGCGCCCGGCCGGCACCTCGGCCGCTTCCAGCGCCGCCAGCACCGTCTCGATCGGATGGCGCGAGGTCCAGCCGGCGATGGCCGCGTCGATCAGCGTGGCCTGCGCGGCGCGCCCGTCGTTATGGGCGAAGCGCGGGTCGTCGGCCAGGTCGGGCCGCTCGATGACCGCCATCAGGCGGCGGTAGATCGGATCGCTGTTGCCGGCGATGACGACATAGGCGCCGTCGCGGGTCGGGTAGGTGTTCGACGGCGCGATGCCGGGCAGCGCGCCGCCGCTGCGCTCGCGCACGTGACCCAGCAGGTCGAATTCCGGCACCAGGCTTTCCATCAGGTTGAACACGCTTTCGACCAGCGAAACATCCACCACCTGACCGTCGCCCTGCCCCGTCTTCACGCGCAGCACGGCCATCAGGGCACCCATCACGGCGTGCAGCGACGCCAGCGAATCGCCCAGGCTGACGCCCACGCGCGCGGGCACGCCGCCGGCCTCGCCGGTCGTGTAGCGGATGCCGCCCATCGCCTCGCCGATGGCGCCGAAGCCGGGACGGTCCTTGTACGGACCGGTCTGGCCGTAGCCGGAGATGCGCACCATCGTCAGCTTCGGGTTCAGCGCGTGCAGCACGTCCCAGCCCAGGCCCAGCTTCTCCAGCGCGCCCGGTTTCAGGTTCTCGATCAGCAGGTCGGCATCCAGCGCCAGGCGCTTGACGATGTCGACACCCTCCGGCGTCTTCAGGTCCAGCGCGACCGACTGCTTGTTGCGCGATTGCAGATACCACCACAGCGACGTGCCCTGATGCAGCTTGCGCCATTTGCGCAAGGGGTCGCCGCCGCCCGGCGCCTCGATCTTGACGACCTCCGCGCCGAATTCGGCCAGCAGCCGCGCGGCGAACGGCGCCGCGATCAGCGCGCCGATCTCGATCACCTTGATGCCTGCCAGGGGTCCGCTCATCGTGTCCTCCCTAGGTGCCCAGCAGTTGCGGATTGCGCTGCCACACCGCATACGTCAGGGCGCTGGCGAACGACACCCATGCCAGGTAAGGCAGCAGCAAGGCACCGGCCAGCGGGCGGGCACGCCAGAAGCAGACCGTGGTCGCCAGCACCAGCAGCCACAGGACCAGTACCTCGAAAAACGCGGCGGCGCCCAGGTGCCAGCCGAAGAACAGCCAGCTCCACAGCGCGTTGGCGGCCAGCTGGACGACATACAGGCCCAGGGTGCGTGGCGCGGTGGACCAGCCGCGCAGCTTCCACACCAGCCACGCCGCGATCCCCATCAGGACGTACAGCAAGGTCCAGACCGGGCCGAACACGCCGGCGGGCGGCGCCCAGTCGGGCTTGACGAGCTGCTGGTAGAACTCGGGCGCGCCGCGCGACGCCCAGGCGCCCAGCGCGGCGGCAACGAAGGTCAGCGCCAGCCAGGCGGCCAGCGTCTTGATTTGGCTAGTCAAGCGGTCCAGGGTCATCGGTGGTCGTTCCTGCTGATATTGTAAAAACACTACTATATCAGTGCGCGCCGAAGCGCGCCGCGGCCGGTCCGGCGAGCGCCTATAATCACACCATGATCCGCTTGTCCCTGTCCGCCCTGCTTGCCCTGTTTGCCCTACCTGCCATGCTGCTCGTCCTGTCCGCCCACGCCGCACCGCCGCCCGGCGATCCTGTCGCCGGCGCGGCCGCGTTCCGCAAGTGCGCGTCGTGCCATCAGGTCGGCCCGGCGGCAAGGGGCGGCTTCGGCCCGCAGCTGAACGGCATCATCGGCCGGCGCGCCGCCGCCAGCACCGATTACGCCTACTCGGCGGCGCTGCGGCGCTCCGGCATCGTCTGGACCGACGCCGCGCTGGCGCGCTTCCTGCGGGACCCGGACGCCATGGTGCCGGGCACCAAGATGCGCTTCTGGGGCATCGGCGACGAGCGCCAGATCGCCAACCTGCTGGCCTACCTGCGCCAGTACCCTTAGTCGTCACTACCACGGAGGCCATATGTCCACCACGATCCTGCACCGCCGCACCCGCATCGTCACGCTGGACCCGGGCGAGGACATCGCCGCGCTGTGCCGGCCGGACGATATCGCCATCCGGCCGGAGGCGGATGGCTGGTCGGTCTGGTTCGTCGGCGACGACGGCGCGCTGGACGGCTATGACGAGCCCTATCCCTCGCAAAAGGAGGCGCTGTGGGCCGCCAAGGCTGCAGCGGAATTCGCGTCCAGCGGCGAGTGAGCCGTGTGCAGTTCTTGGCAAAATTGCTATAGTATGACTTTTATCTCAACATAGAGGGAGTTCATATGGCTCAGGACATCGTTTTCGACGCGCGTACCGACGGCGCGAAGAGCTGGGCATGGTGGCTGTACGTGGCCCACGGCGTCAGCTTCATCTTCACGCTGGGTGCGTTCTCGTTCATCCCGCTGATCCTGAACTACGTCAAGCGTGGCGAGACGATGGGCACCTTCGTGCACAGCCATCACGACTGGCAGATCCGCTCGTTCTGGTGGTACCTGGTGTGGATGGTGGTGGGCGGCGCGCTGTTCATTACGATCATCGGCATCCCGCTGGCCTACCTCGTGTGGGGCGGCGCGTGGTTGTGGAAGGCTTACCGGCTGATTCGCGGCTGGGTTACGCTGAACAACAACGAGCCGATCTAAGTCGATAAGCCGCCGGCGTCAGCACCATGCGTCTCGATGACTGCGGCGAACTTCAGGGTCAGTCCCGAATGCCGCTAAGTTAAGGATGTAAGACTCACTGGGCCGCAGGCGTATCCCTCAACCCCAGGTCCAAAACCGGGGTCAGACCCGCCGGGTCTGACCCCAGCTCTCCGCTTTTGGTGGAAAGACGTCTGCGGCTGGCTGAGGCATTTCCTTACCTTAGCGGCATTAGGGTCAGTCCCCTGCGGGGACAGACCCCACCTTACAACACGCGCAGGAACGCCACCAGGTCGGCCTTCTCCCCATCCGTCAGCTTGGTCTCAAGCACGAGATTGAAGAACTCCACCGTATCCTCCAAGGTCAGCAGCCGGCCGTCGTGCAGGTAAGGCGGCGACTCCTTGATGCCGCGCAGCGGGAAGGTCTTGATCGGGCCGTCGCCCACTGCCTTCATGCCGTTGACCACCTTCTGCTTGTAGAAGCGCTCCGTCTTCAGGTTGTGCATCAGGTTGTCCGTGTAGTACGGCGCCGCGTGGCATGTCACGCACTGGCCCTTGCCGTTGAAGACCGCTTCGCCGCGCAGCTCCTGCGGCGTCGCCTTCTTCGGATCGAGCTTGCCCAGCACGGTGAGTTTCGGTGCCGGCGGGAAGTCCAGCAACGCCTGGAATTCGCCCATGAAATGCACCTGGCTGCCCCGCTCCAGGATGTTGACGCCCTTCTTCGTGGCGATCACGGGATCGCCATCGAAATAAGCGGCGCGCTGCTCGAACTCCGTGAAGTCCTCGACCGTCTTCAGCGCGCGCTGGGAGCCGAACAGCCGCTGCACGTTGACGCCTCGCAGCGACGGCGTGTCGATGCGGTGGCGCAGCTCCTGCGGGCGGATGTCGCCGGCCAGGTGCGTCGAGGCATTGGTGTGACCGTTGGCGTGGCAGTCGAAGCAGGTCACGCCGCGGCTGGGTCTGACGGAGCGGCGGTCCTCGGTCTGGTTGAACTGCTGCTGGGCGAAAGGCGTCAGCAGCAGGCGCAGGCCCTCGATCTGCTTCGGATTGAGGATGCCGTTGAACGTGTCGTAGAAGTTGTCGATGGTGATCAGTTTGCCCTTCGAGACATCGCCCAGCTCCGGGTGCGTGGTCAGGAAGATCGGCGCCGGGAACTCCGGCAGCACGTGGTCGGGCAGGTCGAACGCCAGGTCGAAGCGGTTCAGGTCACGCGCCTCCTGTTTCAGCACCTCGTCGATATGAAACTGCGGGAACAGCATGCCGCCCTCGGGATGGTTCGGGTGCGGCAGCGGCAGGAAGCCGGCCGGGAACAGGTCGCGGTTGCGGATCTCGTCCGGGCCCATGGCGGCCAATTGCTGCCACGTGACGCCCTTGGGCAGCCGCACCCGCACGCCTTCCTGCACGGGCTTGCCGCGGAACATCGTCACGCCCGGCGCCGGCCGGTTGGCCAGGTCGTAGCGCTGCGCCAGCAGTTCCTGCTGGCGTTTCATCACGATGGGCCGCGCCGCGCGCATGCGCTCGAGGGTGACGTTGAACGGTTCGGTGATGTCGACCTTGGCGTAGCTGGTCGGCTGCTGCGGCGGTTCGCCGGGACGCTTCGGCGCGCCCTCCTGAGTCCAGACCAGCGCAGGTGACAGGGCAAGCGCGATGGCAAACGCCATCCTCGAAGCGTTCATGACTTCCTCCCGTTGTTATAGGTGGCTCAGCGATCTCCTGTTTCCATTAAAGCACCAGAACGCCTGAAAGAACAACAGCGTGTCGATTGTATTGCTCAATCGTCGTCATAGCGCCACGCAATCCTCCTCCTACGCCAGCGCGGCGAGTGCCTGTTCGATGTCGGCAACCAGGTCGGCCGGGTCTTCCAGGCCGATATTGAAGCGCACCAGCGTGCCGGCCGCACCCCAGGCATTGCGCATGCCTTGCATCCGGTAAGGCACGCACAGGCTGTTCGGTCCACCCCAGCTGTAGCCGATCTTGAACAGCCGCAGGCTGTCGACGAAGCGGTCGGTCTGCGCCTCGCTGTAGCGTGCGTCGAACAACACCGAGAACAGGCCGCCCGCGCCGCTGAAGTCGCGCCGCCAGTTAGCGTGCCCGGGGCAGTCTTCGAAGGCCGGATGCAGCACATGGGTGATCTCGGGCCGTCCCTTGAGCCAGCTCGCCACCCGGCGCGCGCCGGCATCGTGCGCATCGAAACGCAGCTTCAGGGTCGGCAGGCCGCGCAGGACCAGGTAGGCGTCGTCGGCGCCCACGCCGATACCGAGGCGCATATGGGAAGTGGAGAGCTTGTCGTGCAGCGCCTCGTCGCGCGTGATGGCGGCGCCCATCAGCACGTCCGCCCCGCCCGACTGGTACTTGGTCAGCGCCTGCACGACGATGTCCACGCCCAGGTCGAAGGCGCGCAGCGCGATGCCGGCGGACCAGGTGTTGTCCAGCGCGACCGTGACGCCGCGCGCGTGCGCGGCCGCGCAGATGGCCGGCAGGTCGGGCACTTCCATCGTCACCGAGCCCGGTGCCTCGGTCCAGATCAGCTTTGTCTCCGGGCGGATCAGTTGCGCGATGCCGGCGCCGACCAGGGGGTCGTAATAGCGCGCCGTGATGCCCATCGATTGCTGCAGCCAGTTGCCCAGCACGCGGCTGGGGTGGTAGACGTTATCGGGCAGCAGCACGTCGTCGCCCGTCTTCAGGAGCGCGAAGTCGATCATCGTGATGGCGGACAGGCCGCTGGGCGCCAGCAGGCAGTGCGTGCCGCCCTCGATGGCGGCCAGCTTGGCTTCCAGGGTGAACGTGGTCGGCGTGCCGTGCAGGCCGTAGGTATAGCCGCTCTTGTCCTTCCAGTCGCCCGAGCGCAGCGCGGCGACGTTGTCGAACAGGACGGTGCTGGCATGGTGGATGGCGGGCGGGTAGGCGCCGAAGCCTTCGGGTGGCGTGTAGTCGTGGTGGATCAGCGTGGTTTGCAGGTTTTTTTTGGCGGTCATGGTGGGCGTAAAAAAGGCGAACCTCGATGGTTCGCCTTATTGTAGCTTGCAAAACCCCGGCGGGTTGAACGTCCCGGATTACGCTTCACCCCACAAATCATGCGCGTCGGCGCGCGTGATCTCGACGTCGAAGAACTGGCCCACGGCCAGCTTCTTGTGCGGCTCGTACGGCTTCTTGACGTAGACCACGCCGTCGATTTCCGGCGCGTCGGCGGCCGAGCGGCCGATCGCGCCCGATGGGGTCAGCTCGTCGATCAGCACCTTCACCGTCTTGCCGACCTTGGCCTGCAGGCGCTTCTTCGAGATCTCTTCCTGCAGCAGCATGACGCGGCCGCGGCGCTCCTCGCGCACTTCTTCCGGCACCGGGTTGGCGATCTCGTTGGCCGTGGCGCCCTCCACCGGCGAGTAGGCGAAGCAGCCCAGGCGGTCGATCTGCGCTTCCTTCAGGAAGTCCAGCAGGTATTCGAACTCGGCTTCCGTCTCGCCCGGGAAGCCGGCAATGAAGGTCGAACGGATCGTCAGGTCCGGATTCATCTGGCGCCATTTCAGGATGCGCTCCAGGTTCTTCTCGCCGGAGGCCGGACGCTTCATGCGCTTCAGTACTTCCGGATGCGCGTGCTGCATCGGGATGTCCAGGTAAGGCAGCACATGGCCACCACTCATCATCGGGATGATCTCGTCCACGTGCGGGTACGGGTAGACGTAGTGCAGGCGCACCCAGGCGCCGTACTGCGCGGCCAGCTGGCCCAGCGCTTCGGTCAGCTGCGTCATGTGCGTCTTGACGGGGCGGCCGTTCCAGAAGCCGGAACGGAACTTGACGTCGATGCCGTAGGCCGAGGTGTCCTGCGAGATCACCAGGAGTTCCTTGACGCCGGCCTTGAACAGGTTTTCCGCTTCCAGCATCAGTTCCGCGATGGGGCGCGACACCAGGTCGCCGCGCATCGACGGGATGATGCAGAACGAGCAACGGTGGTTGCAGCCTTCCGAGATCTTCAGGTACGCGTAGTGCTTCGGCGTCAGCTTGATGCCCTGCGGCGGCAGCAGGTCGATGAACGGCTCGTGCGGTTTCGGCAGGTGCGTGTGCACCGAGGCCATCACCTCGCCGACCGCGTGCGGGCCCGTCACGGCCAGCACCTTCGGGTGGATCTTCTGGATCAGGTCACTGCCGTCCGTGTCCTTCTTGGCGCCCAGGCAGCCGGTCACGATGACCTTGCCGTTTTCCGCCAGCGCCTCGCCGATCGCATCCAGCGATTCCTGCACGGCCGCGTCGATGAAGCCGCAGGTGTTGACGATCACGAGATCGGCGCCGTCATACGACTTGGCGGTCTCGTAGCCTTCGGCGCGCAGCTGCGTCAGGATCTGTTCGGAGTCGACCAGCGCCTTCGGGCAGCCGAGCGAAACGAAACCGACCTTCGGGGCAGGGGCGGACGAGGTGGCAGGCGCGCCGGCGGCGGGCTTGTTCAGGCGGGAGAGTGGCTGAGATTGCATGTGTGGGTAGCTAAGATGGCAACGAACGTTTGAACCAATCTGCCATTGTACCCGAAGGCGGGGTGCTGGAGAAGTCGGCGGCGGTAAACAACACCGGTGTCAGGCACCTATCCGCGGGTCGGAAGACCCGCGGATAGGTGCCTGACACCAGGGGTTTTCCGCGTCCCGGGCGCCTAAAACTTCATCGACAAGCGCGCCCCCAGCGTGCGCGGCTGGTTGTAGTAGGCCGCCCAGATCTGCTGGTTCGGCTGGCACGGCGCGCCCACCTGCGTGCAGACCTCGACGGCGTCGTACTTGACCTCCTTGTCGGTGGCGTTGTTGACGAACAGTTCGGCCGTGTAGGCCTTGTTGGCCGGCTCGTAGCGCAGGCTGACGTCCAGCGTCGTGTAAGCCGGCTGCTGCTTGACGCCCGGATGGCCCGGCACGTCGCGGTTGAACGCACCGGCAGCGATGAAGGCTTTCGTCTCGTAGTGCGCCTGGAGGCGCGGCGTCAGCCGGCCGCCCGCGACCGCGAAATCGTATTCGCCCATCACGGTGGTGGCGAAGCGCGGCGCATGCTTCAGCACCGAGCCGCCAACGTCCTCCGTCGGCGCCGTCGTACCGCACACCTGGCCGTTGGCGCGCGCCGCGTCGATGTCGCACGACAGGAAGCTGTCGTAGGCCGCGCGCAGCCAGGTGGCGTTGCCGCTGATGCGTGCGGCGGGAACCGGGCGCCACGCGAACTCCGCCTCGATACCCTTGACGGTGGCGCCGGCCGCGTTGAAGTTCTGCAGCGTGTTGTTGACGACCTGCGACTCCAGCTTGTCCTTGTACTTCATCCAGAACGCGTCCAGGTTCAAGGTCAGCGTCCGGTTCAGCAGGTCGGACTTGAAGCCGATCTCGTAGCTGGTCAGCTTTTCCGGCTTGGTGGTGGCGCCGCCGTCGCCGATCGCGGGCGAGTGGAAGCCCGTCGTCACGGACGCGAACGCCAGGATGTCCCTGGCCGGCTTGTACTCCACCCGGCCAAGCCAGGTCGCCTGGCCATATTCCAGGTCGGCCGTGTTGTCGCCCGGCGTGTTGCCGCAGCCGGCCACCGTGACCGCCCCGCCCGGGCCGATATTGTGGGTGTTGATCAGGCCCGTGCCGGGCGTGACCAGTTGCGCCAGCTGGTTCGGCGTCAGCACGGCCGCGCCGCGCGGGGCATTGTCCGGCCAGTTCGGGCAGGCCCAGTTCTGGCCGCCCCGGTCGAACTTGTGGTCCTTGGTGTAGCGAGCGCCGGCAGTGACCTTGTACTGCTCGTTGACGTCATAGCTGCCCTGCGCGAACACGGCCTTCGATTTCAATTGCCGGTCGCCCTGGATGAACGACATCGCCGAAGCATATTCGCCCACGGTCGGCCGCACGAAGATCACATTGCCGGCCGCCAGGTCCTGGCGCAGGGCCGCCTCGGAAATCTGGCTGCGGTCGATGTCGAAGCGGATGCGGTTGTTCTCGCCGAACTCGAACAGGCCGGCGACCCACTGCACCGGCCCGGCACCGGCGGAACGTAGCTGCAGCTCGTTCGAATGACTGTCGAACTGGCCCCACTCGGTGCGGTTTTCCGCCTTGAAGCCCAGGTACAGGCCGGCGTCGGCGTCACTGGCGTTGCTGCGTTTCAGGCGGCTCCAGCTGCCCAGGTACTGCACGTCCAGCCAGTCCGTCGCGGCCCAGTTCCACTTCGTCTTGTACGTCATGATGGACTGATCCAGCGTGCCGGGGGTGTCGATCACCGCGCTCCAGCGGTCCTGGCCGGCCACCGGCTCCTGCGCCAGGTAGACGTTGCCGGCACCCTTGTCTTCGTAATAGTCGGCGATGAAGGTGGCGCGCAAGGCCGGTGTGATCTTCCACAGCAGGGTGGCGCGCGCGCCCGCCTGGTCCTGCGCGCCGTACTTGTCCGCACCCGGCGGCACGTTCGACCCGCGCGCGAAGTCCACATAGCCGTCGTGGCTGTCCTTGATCGCCGCCACCCGCAACGCCAGGTTGTCGCCGAACGGCAGGTTGATCATGCCCTGCGTCTGGATGCGGTGATAGTCGCCGGCCGTCACGCTGACGGCGCCCATCGTCTTCGTCGTGTTGGGCGCGGCCGACACCAGGTTGACGGCACCGGCCGTCGCATTGCGGCCGCTCAGCGTGCCCTGCGGCCCGCGCGCCACCTCCACGTGGGCCAGGTCGTACATCAGGGCCGTGGCGCCCTGCGGCCGCGGCAGGTAGATGCCGTCCACGTAGAACGCCACGGCCGGGTCGCCCAGTTCCGTGTGGTTGGCCGAACCGACCCCGCGCAGGTAGACGTGCACGCCGCCCGAGTCGCTGTGCGGTTCCACCACCAGGCTGGGCACCAGGGCCGTCAGCGACGCAAGGTCCTTGACCTGGTTGTTCTGCAGCGTCTCCTGCGTGAACGCGCTGACGGCCAACGGCGTGTCCTGCACCAGCTGGTCGCGGCGGTTGGCGGTGACGACGATGCGTTCCATCGTGCCGGGGTCCTGCGCTGCCGCCTGCGCGGCGGCTTCCCCGCCCAGCGCCGCCAGGCACAGCGCCAGTGTCGTCTTGTTCAGTGTCTTCATCGGTCTCCCCTCGGATAGGTCAAGCGTCAGGCGCGACGGCGCCCGGCCGCGCCGCGGCCATTGCCGTCATGGGTGGTGCTGCGGGTCAGAGGCGCCGCGTGCTGGCCTCGTCGAACAGCGAAATGTGCGCGGGCCGCAACGCGAACGCCGCACTGCCCGCCACGGCCGGGTGCTCGTCCTGCACGATGGCGGCGACCTGGGTGCCGTGGTGATCGAGCCACAGCACGCGGTGCGCCCCCATGGCCTCGACCAGTGCGACGTTGCCCTGGCACGGGCCGTCGGCACGCACCTCCACGTCTTCCGGCCGCACGCCCAGCACGCAGGCCTGGCCGTCGGCTGGCGGCTGGCGGAACGGGTAGGCGCTGACGTCGAGCGCCAGGTGGCCGTCGTCGAACACCACGCGGCCGTCCTGCCGCGCCAGCCGGCCGCGGAACAGGTTCATGCCCGGCGAGCCGAGGAAGGTCGCGACGAACAGGTTTTCCGGCCGCCGGTAGATCGCATCGGGCGTGTCGAACTGCTGGATCACGCCGCCCTGCATGACGGCCATGCGGTCGGCCAAGGTCATTGCCTCGACCTGATCGTGCGTCACGTAGATCATCGTCGCGCCCAGCTGGCCGTGCAGCAGCTTCAGTTCGCGGCGCAGCTCCGTGCGCAGCTTGGCGTCCAGGTTCGACAGCGGTTCGTCGAACAGGAACACGTCGGCCTGGCGCACGATGGCGCGACCGATGGCCACGCGCTGGCGCTGCCCGCCCGAGAGCTGGCCGGGTTTCCGCTGCAGCAGCGGGCCCAATTGCAGCATGTCCGCCGCGCGCGCCACGCGCCGCGCGATCTCGTCCTTCGGCGTGCCGGCGATGCGCAGGCCGAACGACAGGTTCTTTTCCACATTCATGGTCGGGTACAGCGCGTACGACTGGAACACCAGCGCGATGCCGCGATCCTTGGGATCGGCGTACGTCATGTCGCGCCCGCCGATCTCGATGCTGCCGGCGGCGGCGTCGTTCAGGCCCGCGATGCTGTGCAGCAGCGTCGACTTGCCGCAGCCGGAAGGCCCCAGCAGCACGACGAACTCGCCGGCGCGCACGTCCAGGTCGAGCGCGGAGATGACACGGTTGGCACCCAGTTCGATGCCCAGGTTGCGGATGGAGACATTGGCCATGTGGTTTTCCTCTTATCCCTTGACGGCACCGGCGGCGATGCCGCGCACGAACCAGCGTCCCGACAGGAAGTACAGCGCCAGCGGCACCATCGAAGTCAGGATCGTCGCTGCCATGTTGACGTTGTACAGGCGCTCGCCCGTGGTGGTGTTGATGATGTTGTTGAGCTGGACCGTCATCGGCAGGTGGTCGCTGCCGGCGAAGACGAGCCCCAGCAGGAAATCGTTCCAGATGTTCGTCACCTGCATGATGGCGGCGACGACGATGACGGGCGTGGACATCGGCAGCATCAGCTCCAGGAAGATGCGCCAGAAGCCGCCGCCATCGATGCGCGCCGCCTTGAACAGCTCCTGCGGCAGCGCCGCATAGTAATTGCGGAACAACAGCGTCATGGTCGGCATGCCGAAGATCACGTGCACCAGCACGATGCCCGGCAAGGAGCTGTACAGCTCCACCGCCGCCAGCGCGCGCACCAGCGGATACAGCATGACCTGGCCCGGCACGAAGGCGCCCATCATCAGGACGGCGAACAGCACATTGGCCCCGCGCGGCCGCCAGAACGACAGCGCATAGCCGTTGACCGCGCCGATGGCGATCGACAGCACCATGCTGGGCAGCGTGATCCAGACCGAGTTCCAGAAGCCGCCACGGATGCCCTCGCATTCCAGGCCCGTGCAGGCGCTCTTCCAGGCGCTCTCCCACGGTGCCAGGGTGGGCGCCATGGGCAACGCGAACAGGTTGCCGAGCCGGATCTCCGCCATCGGCTTGACCGACGTCACCAGCATCACGTACAGCGGCACCAGGAAGAACAGCGCGGCCGTGACGAGGAAGGCGTACACGCCGATGCGCGCCGGCGTCAGGCGGCGCTGCTTGCGCCGCACCGGCGGCAGAACGATATCGCCGATCGCATCGCGCTTCATCGCAGTCCCCTTTGCACGGCCTTGCTGCGGGCGTAGTACAGCGGCGCCACCACCGCCAGCACGGTGGCCAGCAGCACCAGCGAGGCGGCCGAGGCCAGGCCGATATTGGCGCGGCCGAACAGGTAGTCCATGATGAACTTGGCCGGCACCTCCGTCGCCGTGCCGGGGCCGCCCTGCGTCATCGCCACGACGGCGTCGAACAGCTTGACCACCATCACGGCCAGCAGCATGAAGGCGGTGGACAGCGACGGCCACAGCATCGGCAGCACGATACTGGTGTACACCCGCCACACCGGGATGCCGTCGATGCGGGCGGCCTTCCACAGCTCCTCGTCGATGCCGCGCAGCCCGGACAGCAGCAGCGCCATCACCAGGCCGGAAGCCTGCCAGACGGTGGCCAGCACGATCGTGTACAGCGCCTTGTCCTGGTCGACGATCCAGTCGAAGGTGAAATCCTCGAAGCCCAGCCGCCGTACCACGCGCTGGATGCCCAGCTCCGGGTTCAGGATCCATTGCCACACCAGCCCAGTAGCCACGAACGACATCGCGTACGGATACAGGAACACGGTGCGCAGGGCGCCCTCGCCCATCACCTTCTGGTCGATGAACACGGCCAGCAGGAAGCCGACGACCAGGCAGGCCAGGATGAACAGCACGCCGTAGATCGCCAGGTTTTCCAGCGACAGCAGCCAGCGCGCGTTGCGGAACAGCCGCTCGTACTGACCGAGGCCGACGAAGTCGCCGGTGGGGAAGATGCGCGCACTGCTGACGGAGACGCGCGCGGTCCACAGCAGGGTGCCGATGTAGACGCCCACGACGGTCAGGGCCATCGGCAGCAATGCCGCGTAGGCGGACCAGCAGGCCGTGCGGCGGGCGGTCACCATGCGTTGTCCTTCATCGCCTGGGCGAAAGCCTGCTGCGCCTGTTCCGGCGTCTGATTGCGGTTCCAGAAGTTGGTCAGCACGTCCTGCAACGCGCCGTTCAGGTCCGGATCGACCAGCATCTCGGCATTGGGCAGCTGGCGCGAGGTGTCCTGCATGATCGCGAGCCCCTGGCGTGCGCACATGTCCAGCTGGGACATGTCGACGTCCGGCCGGATCGGGATCGAGCCCTTGCGCGCGCTGAACGCGGCCTGCGGGCCAGGCGACGTCATCACCGTGGCCAGCAGCTTCTGCGCCTTGACGATGTTCGGCTTGGCGGTCTTCGGGAACACGAACGCGTCGCCCGCCACGATGTAGGGCGCCTTCGGGCCGAAGCCGGGGAAGCAGCCGAAATCGCGCCCGGCCACCTGGCCCGCGGCCAGGAATTCGCCCTTGGCCCAGTCGCCCATGATCTGCAGGCCGGCGCGGTTCGACACCACCAGGGCCGTGGCATCGTTCCAGTTGCGCCCTGGCGCGCCGGGGTCGGTGTAGGCCTTCAGCCTGCGGAACGACACCAGCACGTTACGAAACGCCGGCGAGCGCACGGCGTTCAGGTCGCGGTCGCGGTAGACCTTCAGGAACAGCTCCGGCCCGCCCACCAGCGCGAACACGGCGTCGAACACGATCTTCTCCTGCCACACCTGGCCACCGAACGCCAGCGGGATCAGGCCGGCGGCCTTCAGCTTGTCGAGCGTGGCGATGAACTCGTCCCAGTTGCGTGGCTCGTCCTTGATCTTCGCCTGCGCGAACGCCTTTTTCGAGTAGAAGAACCAGGCCGGCATATGGATGTCCACCGGCGCGGCATAGTAATGGCCGTCGATGCGGATCACGTCCAGGATCACCTGCGGCAGCACGCGGTCCCAATTGTTCTTGGCCGCCACGTCGTCCAGGTTATTGAGCAGGCCCTGGTCGACGATGTCGCGGAACTGGCGCGAGGTGTTGAACTGCGCCGCGACGGGCGCGTTGCCGCCGACAATGCGATTGATGGTGGATGCACGTGATTGCTCGGCGCCTGCCACGGCCTGGTCGATCCACTGGCCGCCGGCACGGTTGAACGCTTCGGCGAACTGGCGGATCGCGGCCGACTCGCCGCCGGACGTCCACCAGTGCGATACGGTTGCCTTGAGCGGCTCGGCGGGCGCCGGCGTGGCCGCATGCGCACCGTGGCCGGCCAGCACCAGGGCCGCCACGGCAAGCGCGGCGCGCATCCTGGCCTCTTTGTTGGCCTCTTTCATCTTGTCTCCTGGCGCCTGTGGCGCTGTTTTTATAATGACTAGCTTATGATAAGTGATACGGCCGGGCGAACGGGGCGTGTCAGCCGCCTGCCCTGCGTCGGGCGAGGAAGTCGCGGATCAACTCCGCGCTGCGCTTGGGCGTGCGCCGCTGCGTGGCGTAGTCGACGTGGACGATGCCGAAGCGCCGCTCGTAGCCGTAGGCCCATTCGAAGTTGTCCAGCAGCGACCAGACGTAGTAGCCTCGCACGTCCACGCCCGCCTTGAGCGCCTCGTCCACCGCCGCCAGGTGGCGGTTCAGGTAGGCGATGCGCTGGCGGTCGATGACCGCGCCGTCCACCACCCGGTCGTCGCTGGCCATGCCGTTCTCGGTAATATAGATCGGCGGCAGATTCGCGTACCGGCGCTGGAAGCCGATCAGCAGGTCGCGCAGGCCGTCGGGATACACCTCCCAGCCCATCTGCGTGCGCTCGACGCCTGCCAGCGGCACTTCCACGTAGCCACCCTGCCCGTCCGCGCGCACATTGGTGCGGAAGTAGTAATTAATGCCCAGGAAGTCCAGCGGCGCGCCGATGATCGCCAGGTCGCCTTCCAGCACCGGCGGTCGCGCGGCCGGCCACAGTTCGTCATGCAGCACGGCCGGATATTCGCCGCGCAGCAGCGGGTCGAGCACCCAGTCGTTGTGCTGCAGCTCGAACAGCTGCGCCGCGCGCACGTCGGCCGGCGTGGCGCCATCGGTCGTGCCGCGGCCGACGTTGACGACGATGCCCTTCTGCGAGCCGGGGTCGTTGCGGCGCATTGCCGCCAGCGCCAGCCCGTGCCCCAGCAGCAGGTGGTGCATCGCTTCGTTCGCGGCCAACAGGTCGGCCTGGCCCGGCGCGTGGTGGCCGGTGCCGTAGCCCAGCATCGCCGAGCACCAGGGTTCGTTCAGCGTGGACCAGAAATCGACCAGGCCGGCCAGCTCGCGGCTGACCAGGTCCGCGTACTCGGCGAAGCGCTGGGCGGTCGCGCGGTTGCGCCAGCCGCCGGCGTCTTCCAGGTGCTGCGGCAGGTCCCAGTGGTATAGCGTGACGGAGGTGCGGATGCCGTGGTCCTTCAACTTTTGCAGCAGCTGGCGGTAGAACGCCAGCCCCTTCTCGTTCGGCCGGCCGGCGGCGTCCATCACGCGCGGCCAGGCGATCGACAGGCGGTAGGCATCCACGTTCAGGCTGGCCAGCAGGTCCACGTCCTCCTCCCAACGGTGGTAATGATCGCAGGCGACGGCACCGGTGTCGCCGTGCAGCACCTTCCCGGGCGTGGCCGAGAACGTGTCCCAGATCGACGGCAGGCGACCGTCTTCGGCCACTGCGCCTTCGATCTGGTAGGCCGCCGTGGCGACGCCCAGCAGGAAATCCGGGTGGCGCACGACCGAGCCGGCGGGTGGGTCGAAGCTGCTGCTCAGGGTGTTCTGTAGCACTGCGTCTCCTTCTGATGGGTTGGATTGGAAACGATTCCAGTTCCATGTGAAGATAGTAGCAGCGGCGAAATTGTCTGGTCAACAAATATTTGGCCGGTGTGGCAACGCTTCCACCGCACTGTGCAGGGCTTGATGCTTCTCGGCGGAATTAGTGACCCACACCATGGGGTCTGTCCCTGCAAAGGGACTGACCCCGAAGTTCGCAGTGGGTCGCGTGGGTCGCTTACAAACTTCGGGGTCAGTCCCCTACGGGGACAGACCCCAAGCTTTGGGGGCTAACCGGGGTCAGGTCTGGCAATGAGACATTTGTCCGATTGTCAGACCTGACCCCGGTTTAGGGGGCGTAAAAAAACCGGCGCGGGCCGGTTTTCGTGGGATTTACTTCTTCTCCGGCGGCGTCGTGGCCGGCGGCACGCCGAACGGGAACGCGCCGAACAGGCTCAGGCTCTGGTTCTGCATCTGCTCCTGCATCTGCACGAACAGGTTCTTGCTCTGGTCGATGTAGTTGTTCATCATGCCCTGCATGATCGGCGCCTGCACGTTCATGAACTGGGTCCACATCTCCGGGCTGAACGTCTTGCCGTCGAAATTGGCGGCGCTGGCGGTCAGGCGGCGCTGGATGTCGGTAAACGCCTGGATGTTCTTCTCCAGGTAAGAGCCCATCATGCCCTGCATCGCATGGCCGTAGTAGCGGATGATCTGCGCCAGTACGTCGGTCGAGAACATCGGCGCGCCGCTGGCCTCCTCTTCCAGGATGATTTGCAGCAGGATGCTGCGGGTCAGGTCCTCGTTCGACTTCGCATCGACCACCGTAAAACGGATCGGCATCGAGCACCAGCTGCTTGACGTCGGTCAGGGTGATATAGGAACTGGTCTGTGTATCGTAAAGACGGCGGTTCGGATACTTCTTGATCAAGCGTTCAGCACTTTTTTTTGCACTACTCATCACAAGTCCACTCATCCACTCAATGCGGCGCTGCCGCGCGCAGCCGGTCAAGGCTGCGAAAACTGCAAAAAGAGAGCGCTGCGAAAAGCGAACCGCGGTTCGCCTTGCCCAAGCCCGGTCGGCCTATTATAGAGTGAAAAAAACCACAGTTGGTGGCGGCGAGATAAGATTTTGCCTGATCTCGCCTATTTCCCGTACTTATCGGTCTTTATTACCACGCAACTAATAAATACGCACGCTTGTCAATCCGCCTTTTGCTTGACGTAGCGGCCCGGCGCCGGCTCGATGGGCTTGTATTTCGCATTGCCCAGCTTGGCCGGCGCCTTGACGTCCTTGCCGCCGTGTTCGGCCAGGAAAGCGGCCCACTCCGGCCACCAGCTGCCGGGATGCTCGGTCGCGCCGGCCAGCCAGCCATCCGCCGGCGCGCCGGCATCGGCGTTGGTCCAGTAGCTGCGCTTTTTCTTGGCGGGCGAGTTGATGACGCCGGCGATGTGGCCGGATGCGCCCAGCACGAATCGGTTGCGTTCGCGCCGGCCCGGATTGAGCAGCAGGGTCGAACCGTAGGCGGACTGCCACGGCACGATATGGTCTTCGCGCGACGCGTAGACGAAGGCCGGCGCGTCGATGGTGCTCAGGTCCACCGGCACGCCAGCGACCTTCAGCTTGCCCGGCTCCTTCAGGCTGTTTTCCAGGTAGGTATGGCGCAGGTACCAGCAGAACATCGGTCCCGGCAGGTTGGTCGAATCCGCGTTCCAGTACAGCAGGTCGAACGGCGGCGGCTCGTTGCCCTTCAGGTAGTTCGACTGCACGTAGTTCCACACCAGGTCGTTCGGGCGCAGGCTGGAGAAGGTGCTGGCCAGGTCGCGCCCGGCCATCAGGCCGCCCCGCCCCAATGCCTGCTCGCGCAACTGCACTTGCGGCTCGTCGACGAACACGGACAGCACGCCCGTGTCGGAGAAGTCCAGGAAGGTCGTCAGCAAGGTGACGCTGGCGGCCGGCTGCTGGCCGCGCGCCGCCAGCACGGCCAGGGCCGTGGCCAATAACGTGCCGCCGACGCAGAAGCCCAGCGTGTTCAGCTTGTCGGCACGCGAGATCTCCTGCGTCACGCGGATCGCCTCGATAGCGCCCTGCTCCACGTAGTCGTCCCAGGTGGTCTGGGCCAGCGACTGGTCCGGGTTGCGCCAGGAGACCAGGAACACGGTATTGCCCTGCTCGACGGCATAGCGCACCAGCGAATTATCCGGCTGCAGGTCCAGGATGTAGAACTTGTTGATGCACGGCGGCACCATCAGCAGCGGGCGCTCGTGCACGCTCGCCGTCAGCGGCTTGTACTGCAGCAGCTGGAACAGCGCGTTTTCGTACACCACGTGGCCTTCCGTCGTGGCCAGGTTGCGGCCCACCTCGAAGGCCTTCTCGTCCGACTGCGAGATATGGCCGCGGCGCATGTCCGCCAGCATATTGGCCAGGCCCTTGGTCAGGCTCTCGCCCTTGGTTTCGATCAGTTTCTGCTGCGCTTCCGGGTTGGTCGCCAGGAAGTTGGCGGGCGACATCGCGTCCACCACCTGCTGTACGGCGAAGCGGATCTTCTGTTTCTGGTGCGGCGACGCCTCCACGGCGTCGGCCATCGCGATCAGGAACTTGGCGTTGAGGAGATAGGCGGCCGCGTTGAAGGCGGTCACGGGATTGGCCGTCCACGCCTCCGACGCGAAGCGCCGGTCCTTCACCTGTGGCGCGCGGCCGGCCAGGAATTCCTGCCACAGGGCGCCGAATTCGGCGATGTATTCGTTCTTCAGGGTCTCCAGCACGTCGGGCCGGATACTGGCGCCGGCATCGCGCAGCAGTGCGGCGCCGGGCAGCGCGTCCATGTCGGGCATCATGCGGAACCAGGATTGCCACTGGTTCGGATCGCTGAACTGGGACATCCATGCGGTAGCGATCGCTTGCGGGTCGGGCATCGGGTCAGGCTTGTTCATTGGTGCATTCCATTTAGAATTGATCTTGTTACCGAAGACTTACTAAAAACGATGCTGATAGTCGCGCTTGCCTGGGTCTACGTCGTGCTGCTGATGGCGTTGACCGAACCTACGGTGGTGGCGGGGATGATGACGTTCCTGCTGTACTGTGCCCTGCCACTGGGCATTCTATTCTATGTGACGGGAGGCAAGCGGCGCAAACGCCGGCGCGAGCGGCAAGCCGCCGCCCGGCGCGAGCCGCCGCCATGAGGCATCACCGAATCCAGATGAGGCTGGCCTGGCGGCCCGTGACGCCGTCGCGGCGGAAGGAGTAGAAGCGGCCGGAGTTCGACACCGTGCAGAAGTCGCCGCCGGCGACGCGCTGCACGCCCACGCGCGCCAGCGCGATGCGGGCCAGCGCATACAGGTTGCACAGGTATTTGCCGGGGCGCTCGGGCAGCGGGATGAAGGCGGCGCGCACCAGGTCGACACTGCCTTCGGCGCGCGCCAGGAAGGCTTCCAGCACTTCCGGCCCCACTTCGAAGCGGGCCGGGCCGATCGCCGCGCCCAGCCAGGCGCGCAATTCGCCGGCGCCGGCCGCGCGCATCGTCGCCACCGACTGTTCCAGCACGCCCTCGGCCAAGCCGCGCCAGCCCGCATGCACGGCGCCGACCACGGTGCCGGCCGTGTCGCACAGCAGCACCGGCAGGCAGTCCGCCGTCAGGATGGCACACACCACGCCACGTTCGCGCGTAAAACTGGCGTCCGCCGTGGGCGTGACGCCGGCAATGGTGTCCACCGTGGACGCGTCCACGACGGCCGTGCCATGCACCTGCGTCAGCCAGACCGGCTCGGACGGCAGCTCGGCGCGCACGATGTCGCGGTTGCGCTCGACGCACCTGGGCGCATCGCCCACGTGGATCCCCAGGTTCAGGCCGCCCTTGCCCTGGCCGTCGTCATACGGCGGCGGGCTGACGCCACCGCGCCGTGTGGTGCACAGTACGCCGACCGTGGCCGGCAGGTCCGGCCAGTCCGGCACCAGCCATTGCGGCGCGTTGGAGGTTTTGCTCATTCGTCCTCGTCGTCGAAGTCGTCCGCATCGGCATAGTCGTCACCGATGACGGTTTCCGGGGGTTCCTCGATGCCCGCCTCGTCCAGCAGCGCGCGGAAATCGTCGGCCAGCGGCACGATCCATTCGCAGTCCTGGCCGGTGGCCGGATGCACCAGGCCCAGGCGCCGGGCCTGCAGGGCCTGGCGATGGAACACGCCCGTCAGGTGCGGCTTGCCGTAGACGTAGTCGCCTACCAGCGGGAAGCCCAGGTGCGCCATGTGGACGCGGATCTGGTGGGTGCGGCCTGTCTCCAGGCGGCACTGCACCAGGCTGACGGGACGGCGGTCCAGCTCGCCCGATTCCAGGCGCTGGTAATGCGTGATGGCCGGCTTCGAGCCCAGGCTGGTGGAGACCGCCATCTTGACGCGGTCTTTCTGGTGCCGGCCCATCGAGGCGTCGATGGTGCCCGACAGGCGCGGCGTGCCCCACACCAGCGCCCAGTACTCGCGCTTGACGGTACGGGCCTGCAGCTGGCGCACCAGGTCGGTCTGCGTGGGCAGGTCCTTGCCGATCACCATCAGGCCGCTGGTGTCCTTGTCGAGGCGGTGGACGATGCCGGCGCGCGGCACGCCGCCCAGCTGGGGCCAGCGATGCAGCAGGCCGTTCAGCAAGGTGCCGGACCAGTTCCCCGCCCCCGGATGCACGACCAGGCCGGCCGGCTTGTTGATGACGATCAGGTGGTCGTCCTCGTACACGACATCGAGGGCGATCTCTTCGGGAGCAAACGCCACGTCCTCCGGCGCCGCCTGCGGCAGCACGACGATCTTCTCGTCCCCGTAGACGGTGGCGCGCACCTTGGCCGGCTTGCCGTCGACGGTGACGAAGCCCTCCTCGATCCAGCTCTGCAGGCGGCCGCGCGAGAATTGCGGCACCAGTTTCGCGATGACCTTGTCGAGCCGCTCGCCGCAGGCTTCGGGCGTCAGTTGCAGCTCGATCGGCGCCAGCGGCGCGGCAAAGCCGGGCGCCTCGGCGGCGGGAAACTCGCCGTCGAAATCGGCGTCAACATCGTTGTCGAGGAGTGGATCGGGCAGTTGTTCGGCCGTATCCGGCACATGGTTCAAGTTCACAGCATTCCCATCGGCTATAATCAGCCTAGTGTAGTATCTTGTTTAAACGTCTTCTTGCACGAGAACATGCAAAAAAAAATCAAGGTGTTGGCAGCATCCGTAGCACTGCTCAGTTTGTCGGCCTGCGGCCTGTTACCTGAACAGGCCGATGAGACCAAAGGTTGGTCCGCAACGAAATTATACTCGGAGGCCAAGGAAGAAATGGCCGGCCAGCACTACGAGCGCGCAATCCAGCTGTATGAAAAGCTGGAAGCCAGCTACCCGTTCGGCGTGTACGCGCAGCAGGCGCAGATGGAAGTGGCCTATGCCCACTACAAGGCGCAGGACCAGGCGCAGGCCCTGGCCGCCGTGGAGCGTTTCATCAAGCTGCACCCGAATCATCCGAACGTCGACTACATGTACTACCTGCGCGGCCTGGTCAACTTCAATGACCAGCTGAGCCTGCTGAACTTCGTCTACGAGCAAGATCCCGCCGAGCGCGATCCGAAGGCCACGCGCGAAGCGTTCGCGGCGTTCAAGGCCCTGGTCGACAAGTTCCCGAACAGCAAATACACGCCGGACGCCGTCGACCGGATGAAGTACCTGATCAACGCGATGGCCAAGTACGAAGTGTACGTGGCGCGCTACTACTACCGCCGCGGCGCCTACCTGGCCGCCGCCAACCGCGCCCAGGACGCCGTGCGCGACTACCGCGACTCGCCGTCGATCGAGGAAGCGCTGTGGATCATGGCGCGCAGCTACGACAAGCTGGGCAACACCTCCCTGCGCGACGATACGATGCGGGTGTTCAAGCTGAACTTCCCGAACTCGAAGTTCCTCGAGGAGGGTGCGCCCAAAGCCGAGCGGAAGTGGTGGAAATTCTGGGGCTGATCCGGTTTTGGGGTCTGTCCCCAACGGGGACTGACCCCGGTTTTTATCGTTAACGCCAGCGTTACCAAAGAAAACCGGGGACAGTCCCCAAGCCTGAACCGCCAGCGGTGCGCTGGCAAACTCCTCAAGCCTTGCGGCGGAACACCCAGGTCGCATCGTTCGACGCCGTCGCGTCGAACGCATACCCATCCACATCGAACGCCTTCAACTGCTCCGGCTCGGTAATGCTGCGCTCGGCCGCATAACGCGCCAGCATGCCGCGCGCGCGCTTGGCGTAGAACGAGATGATTTTGTACTTGCCGTTCTTCCACTCCTCGAACACGGGCGTGATCACCGGCACATCCAGCTTGGCCGCCCGCACCGACTTGAAATATTCCTCCGACGCGCAATTGACCAGCCAGCGGGCGCCCTGCTCGCGCGCCGCCGCGTTCAGCGCCTCCGTGATCAGGTCGCCCCAGAATGCGTACAGGTCCTTGCCGCGCGGGTTCTTCAGCCGCGTGCCCATCTCCAGCCGGTGCGGGTGGATCAGGTCGAGCGGGCGCAGCAGGCCGTACAGGCCGGACAGGATGCGGATGCGCGACTGGGTGTAGTCCAGCTGTGGCGGCGCCATCGTGCGGGCGGACAGGCCGTCGTAGACGTCGCCGTTGAACGTCATCACGGCCTGGCGCGCATCGTCGAGCGACGTGCTCCACGACGCATAGCGGCCCACGTTCAGTGCGGACAGCGCGTCGGACAGGTCCATCAGCTCGGCCAGTTGGGCCGGCGAGAACTCGCGCAGCTGCGCGATCAGCTGTTCGGAATGGGCCAGGAAGGCCGGTTCGGTGGCGTGGTCGGTGGGGGAAGGCGACTCCAGGTCGAGACTTTTTGCGGGGGACAGCACTATCAGCATATGATTCGGTTCGTACTTCAAAACAAGAATTTCCCACATGATACCTGCTTTAGCTGAATCCTTGCCGCCGCGCATCGTCATCGACACCAACGTCTGCCTCGACCTGTTCGTCTTCCACGACCCGCGCTGGGCCGCGCTGCTGGCCGCCATCGAAAGCGGGGCCGTGGAGGCGATCACGCGCGCCGACTGCCGCGACGAATACAACATCGTGCTGCACTATCCGCACCTGCCGCTGGATGACAGCAGCCGCCCCGCCGCCGCCGCCCGCTTCGATGCGCTGGTCAAGCTCGTGGCGCCAGCCGAATCGGGCGTGCGCCTGCCCGTCTGCACCGACCCGGACGACCAGAAATTCCTGGAACTGGCGCGCGACGCCGGCGCCACCACCTTGATCACCAAGGACAAGGCGCTGCTGAAGCTGTCCAAGCGGCTGGCCAAGGCCGGCATGTTCGCCGTCATCCCGCCGGAGAAGTGGCAGCCGCCCGTGCCGGCGGCCTGACCAGCCCGCAAGCGCGGGTGCCTGCGCTAGAATGGTGTCGACCCGCTTTCCATGACAACGCCAATGACCAACGCAACCGCCGTCACTCCCGTCACGCCCGCCCTCGCCTCCAAACTGCCCGCCGTGGGCACGACCGTGTTCACCCGCATGTCCCAGTTGGCCGCCCAGCACGGCGCCGTCAACCTGGGCCAGGGCTTCCCCGACTTCCCGTGCGACCCGAAGCTGGTCGACATGGTGACCGAGGCGATGCGGGCCGGTTTCAACCAGTACCCGATGATGGCCGGCGCGCCCGTGCTGCGCAACGCCATCGCGGCCAAGATCGGCGCGCTGTACGGCCATGCCTACGATGCCGACAGCGAGATCACCGTCACCGCCGGCGCCACCCAGGCGCTGACGACGGCGATCCTGTGCTGCGTGCACCCGGGCGACGAGGTGATCATCATCGAGCCGGCCTACGACAGCTACCTGCCCACCGTCGAGCTGGCCGGCGGCGTGCCGGTGCTGGTGCAGATGGAAGTCGGGCCGGAAGGCTACCGGGTGCCGTGGGAGCGCATCGCCGCCGCCGTCACGCCGAAGACGCGCCTGCTCGTCATCAACACGCCGCACAACCCGACCGGCACCGTGCTGCGCCAGGCCGACATCGACGCGCTGACCGCCATCGTGCAAGGCACCGACATCCTGATCCTGGCCGACGAGGTGTACGAACACATGGTCTACGACGGTGAGCGCCACGAGTCGATGAGCCGCCATCCCGTGCTGGCCGCGCGCAGCTTCGTCGTCTCCAGCTTCGGCAAGACGTATCACGTGACGGGCTGGAAGGTCGGCTACGTGGCCGCGCCGGCGCCATTGATGGCGGAATTTCGCAAGGTACACCAGTACAACGTGTTCACCACCAACACCCCGATGCAGCACGGGATCGCGGCCTACATGGCCGATCCCGCGCCCTACCTGGAACTGCCGGCGTTCTACCAGCACAAGCGCGACCTGTTCCGCGCCGGCCTGGCGGACAGCCGCTTCGAGCTGCTGCCGGCGGACGGCACCTACTTCCAGTGCGTGCGCTACGGCGCCATCTCGGACCTGCCGGAAGCGGCATTCGCCGAGTGGCTGACCAGCGAAATCAAGGTGGCCGCCATTCCGGTGGCCGCGTTCTACCAGGGCGGCACCGAGTCCGGCATCGTGCGCTTCTGCTTCGCCAAGCAGGACGACACGTTGCGCCAGGCACTGGACCGCCTGGCCCGGGTGTGACGATGGATTCCGGCCCTGCGAGCATGCCGGGCACGGAGGCTTCCGTGCTGCGCGCCCTGGACGCCCTGGCCGGCCGGCTGGCGCACCAGCTGGCGCACCTGGACGACGCGCGCGAGGCCGGCCCCGGCCTGCGCGCGCTGGCCGCGGACCTGCTGCACACGGTGGACATGGGCCAGGACGTCGCGCTGGCCTGCGTGCTGCTGAACCAGATCGGCGGCACCTACCCGATCCGCCATTGCGTCGAGACGGCGATCGTCGTCGCTGTCGTGGGTCGCGGCCTGGTACTGCCGGACGCCACGCTGGCGGCGGTCGCAGCGGCCGCGCTGACGATGAACTGCGCGATGCTGGACGCCCACGACGATTTCAACCGCCGCGTCGCGCTGCCCGGCGTGCTGCTGTCCGGCGACGAGCGTGCGCGCCTGCGCAGCCATCCCGAGGACAGCGCCCGCACGCTGGCCTGCGCCGGCATCGGCGACGAGGAATGGCTGGCCTGCGTGCTGCACCACCACGAGGACGACGACGGCAGCGGCTATCCGCACGGCCTGCCGGGCCACGAGATCCCGCGCGGCGCGCGCCTGCTGCGCCTCGCCGACCGCTATTGCGCGTGCGTCTCGGCGCGCAACTACCGCCGCGCGCTGGCACCGGACGTGGCGCTGGCCGAGCTGCACGCGGAGCACGATCCGGTGCTGCGGGCAGCGTTTCATCGACACGTGGGCCGCTACCCGCCCGGCACGCTGGTGCAACTGACCGATGGCGGCATCGGTGTCGTCACCTACCGCCCCGCCATCGCGGGCGAAGGGCCGGAGGTGGCATGCCTGCGCGACGCGGCCGGCCAGGCGCTGGCCGTGCCGCGCGTGCACCGGCTGGCTTCCGAGGACGCGATCGCGCGGGCGTTGACGGAGGACGAGGCGGAGTTGCGGTTTGCCATGAAGGCGATCTGGGGCAGCCTGGCTGCGCGCTAAGCCTGCGGCGCATCGGGGTTGGGGTCTGTCCCTTCGGGACTGACCCCGGTTTCATTCGCAACGCATGCGTCCCGGATGAAAACCGGGGTCAGTCCCCATGCGGGGACAGACCCCAAGCCCGGACGCGGCGTTACTCCAACTGCCCCAGCTTGCGCTCGACGAACGCCTGCAGCTCCGGCGTCAACCCGGCCTGCCGCGCGCGCGTAAAGGCCGAGCGGGCCTCGGCGTTGCGCCGTTCGGCCTGCAGCGAAATCCCCAGCCCCATCCACCACACGCCGCTCTGCGGCGCCAGCCGCAGAGCGGCCTCGTACTGCTCGATGGCCTCGCGGTGACGCTGCTGGCGTTGCAGCGCACCGGCCAGGAAGGCGACGTAGTCGGCGTTGCTGGCAGCATGCGGCAGCGTGCGCCGCAGCGTCTCGACGGCGGCGGGGCCGTTCTTTTCCAGTTGCAGCCGCGCCAGCAGCATCGCCACCTGCGGCTGGTTCGGATTCAATCCCAGGCCCAGCTGCAGGTGGCGCTGGGCGTCCTCGCTGCGGCCGTTTTCCAGCAGCAGGCCGGCCAGTGTCTGGCGCGCCGCCTCGTGGCCCGGCTGCAGTGCCACCGCCTGCTCCAGCCCGGCGATGGCATCGGCCACCCGGCCGTCCTGCAGCGCGGCCAGCGCGCGGCGATAGCTGTTTTCCGCCTGGGGCTGCGCGGCGACCGCGCCGGCAGCCGGGATGACGGTGACGGCTGTTACCGTGCGCGCGCCCGCCGTGGGTTCGGCAGGCGTCGCGCGTGGCCGTGGCTCCTGGCGGCGCACGCGTGGCGCTGGCGCCGCCGCGGCAGCGTCTTGCTCCGCTGTCGACACCGGCGCAGGCGCCGCAGGGCCGGATGCAGCGGCTGCACTCGCAGCGGGCGCCGGAGCGACGGGCGCTGGCCCGGCCGGTTCGGCGCCGACCGCTACCGGTGTCGCGGGCGCCTCGGGGGCAGCTGGAACGGCCGGCGCGGCGACGGGCGCCGCAGCCTTCGGCGCGGCCGGCGCGGCACCGCCGCGCAGCGGCACCGGTGCGGCCACGGGCACGGGCACCGTGTGCAGGAAATACCACGCTACCCCGGCCAGCGCCGCTACCAGCACCCCGGCACCGGCACCGGCCGCGATGGCCAGCCGGCCATGGCGCGGCGCGGCGGCGACCGGGCGCAGGGCCGGCTCGTCCGCCCGTGCGCCGGCGCCGCCGCGCGCGTCCAGGTCCTGCAGCATTTTATTGATGATGCTCATCGTGTCAGCGCCATCGTGATGCCGCCCGCCAGCGAGGCGGCCACGGCCAGGCCGGCGAACCACGGCCAGGTGCGGCGCCGGGTGGCGCCGATGGTATCGCGCGCGGCCAGCGTCACATGCCGTTTCTCGACCTGCTGGCGGCCCTCGCCATAGGCCAGCATCAGCGCCTTGTTGGCGATGATGTTGATCAGGCGCGGGATGCCGCCGGTGGCATGGAACAGCGCGTTGACGGCACCCTTGGCGAACAGGCGCGCGCCGGCGAAGCCCGCCACGCGCAGGCGATGCGCGAGATAGAAGTCGAGGTCGTCGCGCCGCAGCGCGCCCAAGTGGTAATGGAAGGTGATGCGCTGGGCCAGCTGGCGGATCTGCGGGCTGGCCAGGTGCGCGTTCAGCTCCGGCTGGCCGAACAGCACGATCTGCAGCAGCTTGCGCTTCTCCGTTTCCAGGTTGGTCAGCAGGCGCAGCGCCTCCAGGCTGTCGATCGGGATCGCCTGCGCCTCGTCCAGGCACAGCACCACGTGCTTGCCGCGCGCCGCCAGCTCCAGCAGGCGCGCCGTCAAGGACTTGACCAGCTGGTGCTGCTCGACGTCGCGCGGCAGCGTGATCTCCAGCTCGTCCGCCAGCGCCAGCATCAGCGCGCGCGGCTCCAGGTAGGGATTCGGCACGTAGGCGGTGACGAACTCCTCGCCCAGCATCGCCATGAACTTGCGGCACAACAGCGTCTTGCCGGTGCCCACCTCGCCGGTGATCTTGATGAAGCCCTCGCCGTTGCGGGCCGCCACCAGCAGGGTGTTCAGCCCTTCCTGCGAATGCGGGCTGCCGAAGAAGAAGCTGGTGTCCGGCGTGATGGAGAACGGCACCTCGCGCAGGCCGAAGTGGGATTCGTACATCACTGGCTCCGCGCGGGGTCGAATTGCTGGAAGCGGCGCGCCGTGTCCTGCATGTCCTGCGTCATGCTGCCGGCGCCGTCGACGATGGTCGGCTTGATCAGCACCACCAGCTCGCGCTTCTGCATCGAGCTGTCCTTGTTGCGGAACAGCGAACCCAGCACCGGCACGTCGCCGACGCCCGGCAGTTGCGACCGGTCGCTGCTCATGGCCTGGCGCATCAGGCCGCCGATGGCGACGATCTGGCCATCCTTGCCGCGCACCATGCTGTCCATCTCCGACGTGCTGGACGCCGCCAGCGGCAGGTTCAGCGAGCCCGCGCTGCCCAGGTTGATCGATTTGTTGACGGTGCTGACCTCGCTGACGGACGGGTGCACGTGCAGCATGATGTGGCCGTCCTCGTCGATCTGCGGCGTCACGTCGAGCAGCACGCCGGAGAAGAACGGCTGCAAGGTCACGTTCGGCGTCGTCGTGTTGCCGCCCACGTTCGAGTTCGTCGTCGTGCTGATGCCCGTCACGTAGAACTCGTCCGTACCGATCTTCAGCACGGCCTTCTGGTTGTTCAGCGTGGCGATGCGCGGGCTGGACAGCACGTGCACGGTGCCCTGCGACTCGAGGAACGAGATCATCGCGGAGAAATTACTGGTCTGGAACGCCAGGCCGAACATCGTGCCCGCGGCGCTGGCCGCGCTGCCGAGCGCCGTGCCCGGCAGCGCGGAAATGCTGTTGGCGCCGCCGGTGCTCTGGACCACGCCCGCGCCGTTGTTCAGGGTGGACAGCGCCGTGCCCGGCGTGAGGATGCCGGCCGAGCCGCGGCTGTTGCCGCCCTGGCGGAATGCCGCCCAGTTGACGCCGGACTGGAAGCCGCTGTTGAGCTGTACTTCCAGGATCTTCGCTTCCAGGATCACCTGGCGCTCCACCGCCAGCCGGGTCGCGCGCAGGTACTGCTCGACGGCGCGCAGCTGCTCCGGCAGCGCGCGCACGACGATCACGCCGGACTGCGGGCTGATGATGACGCTGCGGCCGTCCTCGGCGCCGCCCACCAGCGCCTCCAGCGCGGCGCGCACCTCGCCCCAGAAATCGGTATCGGACGTGGTCTTGACGTTGCTGGCGTCCTCCTGCTGGGCCTGGGCGCCGCCCGGCATGCCGTTCTGGGTCTGGCCGTTGCTGGCCGGCGCCGAGTTGGCGCCGTTGGCGTTGTTGCCCTGGTTGGTCGCCACCGTGTTGATCGAGGTCGACGAAACCCGCACGTTCGAGCTGCCCTTGCGGTTGGCCGTCAGGTAGTTGACCTGGAAGATGCGCGACTGCATCGTCAGCGGCCGGATCGTGATGCGGTTGCCTTCGATGCGGTAGTCGTAGCCGTACAGCTCGCGGATCGCGTCCAGCGCTTCCGCTACCGTCACGTCCTTCAGGTTGGCCGTGATCGTGCCCGTCACCTCCGGGTGGATCAGCATGTTGTAGCGCGTGCCCGCCACGATCGAATTGAAGAACTGCTGGGCCGGCACGTTGTTCAGCGCCACGTTGAAGCGCTCCTCCAGCACGGCGCGGGCCTTCGGCAGCTGCGCCGCCAGCACGGGTGCGGGCGGCAGCAGCGCCGCCTCGACGGCCCCCGGCGGTGCCGGCTGCGCCGTCGTCTTGGCGGCCGCCTGCATCTGGCGGTTGATCTCGTCGTAGGTATCGCGGCGCGCGGCCGTGTCGCAGCCGGCCAGCACCAGCAGGCCGGCCAGGGTCGCGGCGATTCTCAAGGGATGCTTGCTCTCGGGCTTCGTCATTGCGTCTCTTTTTTTGCGTTGTTCTCGGGTTTGGGCGGCACGACGGCCACGGCCGGCGGCTTGCTCTGGTACAGCCTCAACACCTGGGTGGCGCGGCCGCGCCGCAGCACCACCTCGTTCTCGCCCAGCCGCTCGACCACGGCGCCATGCCAGCGGCTGCCCTGCCGTACCATTTCGCCACTAATCACGGCGACGCGGCGCCCGCCTGCCTCGCGCGAGACGAGGATCGACTGCAGCTCCGGCAGCGCGGCCCGGCTTGGCGCGGGCGCGGCGGCAGGATCGCCAAGCGAAGGCGGCGGCAGCGTCGGGTCGCCGGCCACCTGGGCGGCGGCGCCGGCCCCGCACAGCAGGCCGGCCAGCGCCAGCAGGATACGAAGCGTCACAGGGCTATCCATTTCTCGTCCAGGCTCAGCGTGTACAACGTCAGGGTCAGCGTGGTCTTGTCGTGCTCCGTCGCGTCCAGCACCGCCCGGCCCCAGAACACCTGGGCCGGCATGCGTTCCAGCGCCTCCATGTAGTTCACCATGTCGCCGTAGGCACCGCGCAGCACCACCTGCACGCCATGGCGGTACAGCAGCGGCCCGGCCTTGTCGTCCGCCTCGGGCACCGCCGGCGCCGGCGCGACCGGCGCCGGGGCGGCGCCGGGCGGCGTGGTCGTCAGGCTCGTCACCGGCAAGGCCGGGCCGGTCGGGTCCGCGGGCACGTCGGCGAAGTTGCCGTCGGTCGTGCCGGCCGGCGGCAAGGTCTTCAGCGACACCAGCTTCAGGCGCGCGTTCTGCTGCACCATCTGCTGCAACAGCGCACTCATGCGCGCGGGCGGCACCAGCGCTTTTTGCGTGTTGCGCAGCGATGCGCGCAGCGCGGCGTTGTCGGCGGTCAGGGTCGCGACCCGCTGGCGGGCGGCCGCGTCCGGATCGGCCCGGGCCGCCTCCAGCTTCTGGCCCAGTTCCACGTTGATGGCGGCCAGCCGCGCGCGCTGCTGCATGATCGATGTGCGCAGCGTGCGCTCGCGCGCGTTGGCCGGGTCGGTAAAGCCGAAGTACACGAGCGACACGATGGCGGCCACGCCGCCCAGCGCGATCAGCACCCGCTCGCGCACCGACAGCGCATCGATCTTGCCGGCCCACTTCAGCCATTGTTCCTTCATGGCGTGCCTCCCTGCCCCAGCGTGCGCGTGCCAGCCGCCTGCAGCGTGAATTCGACGTAGGGCGCGTCCACCGCGGCGGGGGGCGCGGCCGGCGCCGCCGGTGCGGCCGCTGCGGCGGCTGGCGGGGTGGCCTGCGCCTGCGCTTGAGGACTCAGCACCGGCCGGGCGATCTCCACATGGCCGAACGCCTTGCCCTGCAGTACAGGCTGGCGCGCCAGACCGTTCAGGTAGCCAGGCAGCAGTTCGGCCTGCAGGGCCCGCCCGCGCAGGCCAATATCGGCCTGCGCGCCGTCGATCTCGACGCCGGTCAGCCACAGGCCGCTGACCCGGCCGCGCGCCAGCGCCTGGAAGTATTCGGAATAGCCGTGCGGGTTGCCGACCCGGTTCTGTTCCAGGATGTCGGCCACCCCGTGCAGCGCGCGGTTCTCGGCCTCCGCCTGGGTCAGTTGCAACTCGACTGCCGCATCCTTGGAACGCGGCACCAGTTGCGCCAGCGCCGTGTCGCGCCGCGTCTCCGCGGCCTTGACCTGCTCGTTCAGCCGGGCCACCTCCTTCTCGAGCGTGACGACGCGGCCGCGCGCCGCCACGGCGAAGGCCAGCGAGCCGAACAGCGCAGCGCCGAGCATCAGCACCAGGGCCGGCGCCGTCAGGTAGCGCTTTTGCTTCTGGAAGCGCGGGTTGAACAGGTTGATCTGCTGGCTCATGCGGCCGCTCCCGTGCCAGCCTCGCGCAGCGCCGCGCCCACGGCCAGGAAGAAGCCGTTCTGCATGACCGGATCGCGCAGTTGCGGCACCTGCTCCAGGTCCAGCACGGTGTCCAGGTCCAGCATGTCGACCGGCAGGTACATATTGCTGGACAGGTAATCGTGCAGGCTGGTGCCGCCAGTGGGCGCCAGCACCAGCTTCGACACGGCCACGTACTGGAACTGCCGCTCGAAGTTGTCCAGCGAGCGCTGCAGCTCCAGCGCGATGCGGTCGAAGTGCTGCTGGCGCTGCTCGGCCGCACCTTCCACCTGGGCCAAGGTGATGTCCATCCGGCGCGCCAGGTACAGCTCGCCCTTGAACGTGACGGTCAGCAGGCCCCCGCCGGCGTCGAACGACAGCATCGCCAGCCCGCGTCCTTCCGGCTCCAGCAGTGCCGAGATATTGCGCTGCGCCATTTCGGCGAGGTCGATGGCCTCCAGCGGCACCTTGGCTTCCGCATACAGGTTCTGGTGCGCCTCGATGACGGGGTTGCGCGCCACCGCCGCGAACACGTGGTGATTGTGGGTGGCGCCGTTGCTGGCGACGGGAATGTCGACCACGTCGATGGTGGCATCGCTGACGGGAAAGTCGATCATGTCCTTCAGGCGCCAGCCGACGGCCGTCTTCATCTCGGCGGCCGGCACGTTGGGCGCATCCAGCGACAGCAGCTGGTAGGCACCGAACGGCAGCACGCTGGCGCAATGGTGCTGGCCGGCATGCAGCTCGCGGCCGACCCGCGTCAGCAGCGCCGCCAGCTCATCGATGCCACCCGGATGGAAGGCGCAGGCCAGCACGGTTGGCTTGCCGGCGCCGCCGCGCCGCACCACGGCCGCGTGCACACCCTCGCCCGCCGGCACCATCGCCAGCCAGCCGTCCTTCTTCCTTGCCTTGTGCCAGAACGCCATGCGTGTCGTCTGCTCCGATGTTGGTGGCTTGCGCCTTGATTATATTCAAGATGAGCCGTCTGTCCCGCCCAGGCGTGCGCCGTGCGCGACATTTTATGGACTCCGCCATGCAAGGCAATGGCGAAAAGACATGCTTCAGTACATCTCTCGTATATATGTGTAAATATTTGGCGAGCGCACGGTGCCATACGTGAGCGTGCCTTCCATGCTGGGCAGCCAAGTCGGATGGTTCAGCCACATCTTGACCGAGCCGCTGCTGCCCACGCCAGGCGCCGCCAGCTTGACATTGGCGGTGCCGGCCGAGTACGCCCCCGACGTCGTGGCATCCACCTTCGGTGTCAGCCGGCAGCCCGACGCGCCCACCAGCGCGGTGCAGGACGAGAACGCCACGTCCGCCGCGGCGAACGCGCTGCTCGAATCGGACGTGCTGTCGTACCAGCCGTTGAACGTGTTCAGGGTGCCGTAGAACTGCGCCTTGACCGGCACCGTGATGGCCTGGTCGGCGGCGGCCTGCATCGACGGCACGTAGGTGCGGCCGGCCACGATGCGCACGCCGCCCTCGACCGTGGCGCTGCCCCGCTTGGACGTGACGTTGTCCCAGCCCGCCACTTCGGCGGCGCGCAGATAGGCCGAGATCGGCAGCGCCCAGCTGCTTGCCGTGCTGCCGCGCGCGTAGCTGACGGCGCTCGGGAACGTATAGGTGGCGGTGGCGCTGGCTTCGCCGGCGGTAAAGCGGCTGGCGGTCAGCGTGGTGGTGCCGCCGAACACCGATTTCGTCGTGCCCGACACCGGCGTGTCCTGCACCGTGGTGCCGTTCGGCGCGGTGTAGGCGCCCAGGTTCACGTCGTGCGCCAGCTCCAGCCGGTAGTTGCGCAGCACGGTGTTGGCCATTCCCATCGCGCTGACCTTGTAGCTGAACGGCTGGCCCGAATACGCCATTGTCTTGATCTCGCTGACCGGCGCCGTGACGCCCGTCGGGCAGCCGGCCGCCGGCACGCACTCCATCGGCCCCGTCACGGTGACGTTGAACCAGGCCGGGTAGAAACGCCCCACATTGACGGAGGCCGCGAATACATTGCCGCTGCCCAGGTAGTCGCGCGAGACCAGCTGCGCGTCCAGCTGCAGCACGCCCACGTCGTCGTAGGCGAAGTCGCTGCCGGAGGCGGCCCCGCCGGAGAACGCGCCGAACGAACCGCGCATCGTCACCGGCTTGAACCAGTCGTCCGGCACGCGGTCTGCCACCATCGCCGGCAGCGGCGCGCCGCCCTCGATCTTCGCGGGCGTGGCGATCACCGCCACCGCCACCGGCTCCGTCTCCCGGCCGAAGTTGGGCGCCGGCGTGCTCAAGCCCACCATGCGCGCCTGCACCGACATCGAGAACTGCTCGCCGGCGCGCACGAAGCGCGTTTCCGTCGCGCTGGTCGGCGTCTTGGCGGTGTTCATCGACGACGGCAACAGCACCAGCTTTTCCGGGCGCGACACGAACGACCCGGTGGTGCCCATGCGCCCGTCCTTGTCCGACATCAAGAGCTCGACCCGGCCCACGTCCTGGTAGCGCAGCTGGAATTCGACCTTGGTGCTGGGGGTCTGGCCGCCGAAGACGATGTTGTTCAGGCCACTCCAGGTGGGCGACGCCTGCGCCGGGATCGCGCCGTTCGGCTCGCACAGGGGCAAGGTCAGCACCGTGCTCGAGATGTTGTAGGTGGCGCGCACGCCGGCATTGGTGGTGGGGTTGTGGCAGGACAGCGCGAATTTCATCGGCAACGTCGTGTCGTTGTTGGCCATCGCCGTCGGCACCCCCTTGACCACGTAGGAGATGAACATGCGCAGGTCCGTGTTGGCCAGCGACGGGTCGAAGTTGACGGGCTTGCAGGTCTGGGCCGGGTCGCCGAACGGCTTGCCATGCACGCAGATCGAGTCGGTGTACATGAACTGCGGCGTGAAGTCGGCCACGCCGGCGCGCACGCTGACGGTGGCCGTGTTGTTGGCGTCGTAGTAGTCGAACAGCGGCCCGCCGACGGAAGCGCTGTTGGTGATCAGGCCCGTCACGCCGCGCACGGGCGTCACCGGAATCGTGATCGGCGGCAGCGTCTCGCCCACCGCCATGGTCTTGCTGCGGTCATAGGTGCAGGTCACTTTTTGCCCGTCCTTGCCGCAGGTCCAGCCGCTGCCGGTCGGCGTGCCGACGATCAAGGAAGCCGGCAGCATGTCCTGCACGACGATGGGCCCGGATTCGGCCAGCGGGCCATTGTTCGTCACGGTGATCGTGTAGGTCGTCGGCGTCGATTCGATCAGCGGGCCGTCCACCGTCATCGCAATCGCACGGTCGGTCGCCAGCACGTTGGGCGCGGCGATGATCTCGGCGTTCATCAGCACCAGGTCGGCGCCCGATTCGTAGATGGTCTTGGCCGAGGTCTGGCCGGCCGCGATCGTCGGGCTGGCCACGGTGTAGGCATCGAAGTCGATGCCGTACGAGGTCTGGTCGTTGTTGATGTTGCTGACCGAGTTGAACTGGTTGCCGACCGGGTTCAGGCTGTCCTTCATCGCCACGCCGTTGAACGACAGGTTCTCGCCGTCCTGGCCCAGGGTGGAGTCGCCTTCCCAGGTGATGTGGCCGACCCGGCCGGTGCCCACCGGCGAAGGCGTGAGGAAGTTCGCCAGGGTCAGCTCCACGCGCGAGTTGCGGATGTACTGGAAGCCTTCGTACACGTTCAGCACGCGGAACGGGTCGCCCTTGCTGTTGCTGTCGTAGATGACCAGCAGCTGGAAGCCGCCCAGCACGCCCTGCACGCTGCAGAACAGCGAGCTGCTGTCGACCGACAGGCCGCTGGCCGTGTAGGTGGCGTTGCCGCGCGCCTTGACACGCTCCGTCACGTCCACCGCGCCGGCGAAGAAGTTGTAGCCTACCGTCGCCGAGCTGTACTGACGGTTGGTTGGCGCCGTATAGCTCTGGTCGTCGAACGTGATCGTGTAGTCCGGCGTCGCACCGGAGCCGGCCCAGTACAGGTAGGCCGCCAGCACCGTGGCCCCGCTGGGGATGCCGGACAGCGTCATCGACAGCGACTTGACGAGCGCGCAGGCGTCGCTGCCGTTCGACCTGGCGCGCAGTGTTTCCTGGGTGCCCGTGAAGTTGACGTAGCCGGCGTAGCTCTTGAACAGCGTGATGGGGGTATCCGCCCGGGCGGGCGATGTCGCCAGCAACAGGCAGGCGGTGAGCAGCCGGGCCAGCAGCATGCAGCGCCTCATAGCGTGGCCTGCACGACGCGCTGCACGTAATCGGGCCCCGGCGCCGGGTTCGGGCACGCACCGCTGCTCGGCTGGTTGCAGGCGGTGGCCGTGATGCGCACGGGTTTCAGGTCGGTGACGCCATCGGCCATCAGCACCTGGGTCTGCGCGCATTGCACCGTCACGGTGAAGCCGGCCAGCGTGGCCGGCAGGGCCAGGTTGGTGGTGACGCAGCGCTTGTTGATGGCCAGGTCGTACATGGCGAAATCGACGCCGGAGCGCGCGGCCTCGTAGGCGCGCGCGCCCAGCACGTCGTAGGCGGCGCTGGTGTGCTGCACCGTGGTCAAGGTGACGACGGCCGCGCCGATCCCGGACAGCACCACCAGCAGGAAGATGGCGGTGACGAGGGAGACGCCGCGGCTGCGGCGCCGGCGCCGCGCGATAACATGGTTCATGGCAGGTTCTCCACCTGGGTCTGGCGCACCAGGCTGATGGCTTCGCCGCCGGCGGACGTCAGCCGCAGCGAAGCCGTGACGAGCGCCGTGCCGGCCTGGGTCGGCAGCGCCACGCTGCCGAACGCGCATTGGGCGCGGGTCGCCACCATGTTGGCGGCGCCGATGGCCGGCGCCGCCGGGGTCGGGATGGCACGGATGTAATGACGCAGCAGCTGCCCGCTGCCACATGCGTAGGTGACGGTGCCGGCAACGACGCGGAAGCGGTAAGGCGATGGCGACTGCGTGCCCAGGTTGTTGGCGCGCAAGGTGACGCGACTGCCGGCGATCGACGCGATCTCCGCCACGTTGTCGCGCGCGTCCGCATACACGTCGGCCGGTGCGACGCCGGTATTGTTGATGACCAGCAGGTCGTTCGGCAGGATCGCGGCCCGGCCGGTCGGCGCGGGACCGACGATGTCGAACTGCAGCGAGGTCCTGTCGAAGCGCAGCGGCAGGATCGCCGGCGGCGGCGCGTCGTTGACGTCGACGTAGCGCCCGCCGGACTTGGTCAGCACGAAGGTCAGGGTGGTGCCGCCATTCGTGACCTTGACGGTGTTGGGCAGCGCCAGGCGCAGTTCGCGGTTGATGCGGCCCAGCGCGGTGTCGGCCGCGTCGGCCAGGGCGATGCGCTCGGCCGTGTCGGCATAGCCCTGCACCGGCAGGCGGATGAAAACGGCCGCGAATGTGGCGACGATGCCCGTGATGACGATGACGACAATGGCCTCGACCAGGGTGAAGCCGCGGCAGCGATGGGGAGTCGGACGGCGCGTCATGGTCAGAAGCGCGTGCGCACGGTGTGCAGCACGACGTCGGTCGGGCCGCCGTAGCTGACCGCCACGGTGATCAGGAAGGTATCGGTGGCCGGAATGCCGGCAAAAGCCGCCGGCTGCGTGACGGTGACGCTGGTGGTGTAGCCCGTCGGGAAGGCGTTGCCGGCGGCATCGGTCGCGTAGTTGACGGGCTGGCCCCACTGGGTGATGTAATCGTTGACGTTGTCGTAGGGCCGTCCCGCCGTGCCTTCGCGGCCCGGATTGTCGGGCACGGCGCAGGTGGCGCCGGGCACGCCGTAGTTAACGGTGTCGGAGATGTCGCACAGCGCCGTGCCGGCCGAGCGGATCTCGTTCATCAAGCCCTCGGCAATGGCCAGCGCCTGCTTCTGCCGCATCGGATCGGCACTGCGGCCGGTATTGATGGCGATCACGCCCAGCACGCCGACGACGGCCACGCCGACGATGACGATAAAGATGACCAGCTCGATCATCGTCAGGCCGCGCTGGCGCCGCGGCAGCATGGACGGGAGCTCAATGGACATAGCCGGTGCTCCCTTCGATGGTGGTGCGCAGGGTCACGCCGTTGCCGGTGATATCGACGGCCAGCGCGGCCGGAAAGGTGGACACCAGGGTCGGTTGCGCATCCGCCACATTGAACGGCGTGCCGACCGCGTCGAAATAGAAGGTGCCGGCATTGGTCATCGCGACGCCGTCCGGCAACCCTTCGCAGGCCCAGGCCGCATCGTAGATATTAGTGGCGGGATTGCGGCAGCGCTGCGTGGTGGCGGCGCTGCCGCTGTTGCCGCCCGCCGGCGCGGCCACGCGCGCGGCGCAGGCAGCGTCGTAGCACAGCGCCACGCTGCTGCCGTTCAGGCGCACGAACACGCTGCGGTTTTGCGCGATGGCCAGTTTCTGGCCGTAGCGCACCAGGGTGGCCAGCTGGTTGGCATAGCCGGAGGCGTCGAAATTGGTGCGGCTGAAGAAGCGCTGCCCGGCGAACGCGCCCAGGATGCCGATCAGCATGATGACGATCACGAGCTCGACGAGCGTAAACCAAACTGCCCGGGCTTGCGGCCGGGCAGTCGGAAAGTCGGTTTAATGACGAGCACGTTGTTCACGTGACGATTATGCCCGCCCCAGCGGGGCGGTCAATCGAATTATCAGCAGTTGCCGAGTGCCGGGGTCGTGACGACCGGCGGCGTGGTGGCGTTTTGCGCCTGGGTGTAGGTGAAGCGGCAGGTCGCGACGGTGTTGTCGGCGATCGTGGCGACGCCTGCGGCTTCCGTCACGGTGTAGTCACCACCCAGGCCGGCTGCGGTGGCGATGGCCGCCGCGGTCGGGTAGTTGAACGCCATGCCGATGTTCTGGCCTTCCATTGCCACGGTCGCCGGCGTGCCGCCGACCACCAGGGCCTCGCCGCGGGCGATGTTCATTGCGCTCTGCACGGCGCCACGGGCAGCCTGCATCTTGGCGAAGCGGGCGTTGTCGCCCATGTCGGCAAAGCGCGGCAGCGCGGTGGCGGCCAGGATGCCGAGGATGACGATCACGACGATCAGTTCGATCAGGGTGAAGCCGGACTGGTTAGCGCGAACGTTCGAACCGATTTGTTTGAATTGCATGTGAAACTCCCAACGAAGAATGAAAATAAGAATGTGTGACGGAAGCTACACGAGGATGATGATCATTCTGTTCAACCGTCTACCTGATTAAGGACGACCCCAGCGCTGCGTGGCGGAGTCCCTGGCGGCTTGGCGTTGTTCGTGGGCAAGCGAATGAATTCTACCTTGAACCCCCACCGTTCTACTGTTCCCGTACGAAAACTTTTATTTCGCGTGAATACATAGACAAGTTTCTGTTGTTTTCTGTCGAAATACCAGCTGCCGGGGACCAGTTCCGTGGTCCGAATGTCGTCCGTCTCGCCCTGGTAGCCGATCGGCGCGTGCCGCAGCAACGTCACCGGGTTACTGCCCACCAGCGCGCGCAGCTCGTCCTTGTTGCCGCTGATCTCGGCCGCCAGCACGCGGCTGGTCAGCGCACTGCGCATGTTCTCGACCTGGTGGATCACGCCTTCCCGTTCGGCATCGGCGCGGTAGCGCAGCAGGCGTTCCAGCAGCAAGCCGGTCAGGATCGCGAAAACGATGGTGCAGACGCCGAACTCGAGCAGCGAAGCGCCCCGTTGCTGTTGCGTGAAAGCCACAGCGTCAACCCTTCAGGGCGGCCCGGCCCAGGTCCCAGATCGGCAGGAAGATGCCCAGCGCCAGCACCAGCACCATGGCGCCCAGGAAGGCGATCAGGATCGGCTCGATCTGGCTGGACAGGGTCTTCAGCTCGTAGTCGACTTCGCGCTCGTACATCTGCGCGATCTCGTCCATCAGGTCGTCCAGCGAGCCCGATTCCTCGCCCACGGCGATCATCTGCAGCACGACGGGCGTGAAGATGCCGGCCGTCACGGCCGTGCGCAGGATGCTTTCGCCCCGCTCCACGCTGTCGCGCATGGTGTCGACCCGCTGGGACAGGTGGGCGTTGTCGACCGTTTGCGACACCACCGTCAGGGCCTGCACGATGGGCACGCCGCTTTTCGACGACAACGCGAAACTGCGCGCGAAACGGGCCATCGTGGCCTTGTGGACGATCTTGCCGGCAATCGGCATGCGCAGCTTCCAGCGGTCCCACTTCAGGCGCCCGGCCGGCGTGCGGACCCAGCGCACCAGTGCCACCGCGGCAGCCGCGGCCCCGCCCAGCAACACATACCAGTAGTCGACGGTGAAGCGCGAGCCGGCGATCAGGATGCGTGTCATCAACGGCAGCTCGGCGTGCAGGCTCTCGAATACCTTGACGAACTGGGGAATGACGAAGATGTTGACGATAAAGATCGCCGCCACCATGGCAACGATGACGAACGAGGGGTAGCGCACGGCGCTTTTCACGCGCCCGCGCATCTCGCGGTCGAATTCCAGGTGCTCGAACAGGCGCAGCATGACTTCGTCCAGCCGGCCCGTCATCTCGCCCACCCGCACCATGGACAGGTAGAAATTGTTGAACACCGTCGGGTGGCGGCGCATCGCGGCCGACAGCTCGCGGCCCGCGTCGAGCGACTCGCGCAGGTCGCGGATGACCTTGGCGAACGACTTCGAAATGGCCGATTCCTGCAGGCCGGCCAGGCCGCGCATGATCGGCACGCCGGCCTTCATCAGGGTGTACATCTGGCGCGAGAACAGCTGCACGTCCAGCGACGTGACCTTCTTTTCCGTCAGGCGGGCCCACCAGCCTTCGCCACCCTGCCCTTGCGGCTGGCGCGTGGCGACGATCTCGACCGGTGTCGCGCCGGTCCCCATCAACTGGTCCGCCACCGCTCCCGGGTCGGCGCCTTCCAGCACTCCCTGCAGCAGCTCGCCGCGCATGTCGCGCGCCTTGTAGGCGAAGAAAGGCATCGGCTAGTCCGTCACTCTTCCTGCTGGTTGCTGATGCGCATGGCCTCGGCGATCGTCGTGCGGCCCTGGATCACCAGTTGCACCGCATGGCGGCGCAAGGTCTGGCCCGCCATCTGCTCGTTGGCGGCCTTCAGGAAGTGGGCCGGATCGGGATCGTTGGCCGCGTCCACCACGGCACTCGTCATCTCCAGCAGCTCGTACACGCCGGTGCGGCCGCGGTAGCCCATGCCGTTGCAATGCGAACAACCCTTGCCGTGGAAGTAGCGCGCCATGCCCACCTTGTCGTTCAGTTCCAGCCGCAGCCATTCCGTTTCCGTCGGCGTCGGCGTGTATTCGGTCGTGCAGCTCTCGCAGATCACGCGCAGCAGGCGCTGCGCCAGCACGGCCTGCAGCGAGCTGGCCACCATGTAGCGCGGCACGCCCATGTCCATCAGGCGCAGCGGCGTGCTGGCCGCGTCGTTGGTGTGCAGGGTCGACAATACCAGGTGGCCCGTCATCGCGGCGCGCAGGCCGATCTGCGCCGTTTCCTGGTCGCGCATCTCGCCCACCAGCACGATGTCCGGGTCCTGCCGCAGCGCCGAGCGCAGCACGCGCGCGAAATCCAGCTCGATCTTCTCGTTGACCTGCACCTGGTTGATGCCGGGCAGGCGGTATTCGACCGGGTCCTCGACGGTAATGAGCTTCTTTTCCACCGAATTGAGCTCGGCCAGCGCGCTGTACAGGGTGGTGGTCTTGCCCGAACCGGTCGGACCCGTGACCAGCACCAGGCCGTTCGGCCTTTGCACGATGGCACGGAATTTCTCCATCATGGGTTTCGGCATGCCGATGCCGTCCAGGCGCAGGCTGGTATTGCCCTGGCTCAGGAGACGCATGACGATCGACTCGCCGTACTGCGTCGGCATGGTCGAGATACGCACGTCCATCCGCGTGTTCTTCACGCGGGCGGCGAAGCGGCCGTCCTGCGGCAGGCGCTTCTCCGAGATGTCGAGGTCGGACATCAGCTTCAGGCGCAGCGCCAGCGCGGGCGCGATCTTGATGTCGGCCTGGGTCTGCAGGTGCAGCACGCCGTCGATGCGGAAGCGGATGTGCAGGCGGTTCTCCTGCGGTTCGATGTGGATGTCGGAGGCGCGCACCTGGGCCGCGTCGTCGAACACCGATTGCAGCAGTTTGACGACCGGGGCCTCCTCCAGCCCCGGGTTGACGGCCAGCGCGCCGAAGTCGACGGAGACGTCGCCCATCTCCTGCTCGAGCTCGCGCGCCAGGTCGGTGATGTCCTCGGTACGGCGGTAGATGCGGTCGATGGCGGCCAGCACTTCCGTCTCGTTGACGACCGCCAGCTCGATATTGTGCTTGACCAGCCGCGCGATCTCGTCATAGGCGAACAGGTCGGTCGGGTCGGACATGCCGACCAGCATCGTGCCGTGGCGGTCCTCCAGCACCAGCGCGCGGAAGCGCCGCGCCTGGGTTTCCGGCAACAGGCGCACCAGGTCGGCGTTGATGTTGTAGAACTTCAGGTTGATGTAGGGGATGTTCAGCTGGCGCGCCAGCGCGCCGGCGATCTGCTCTTCCGTCACGTAGCCGCTGTCGATGAAGACGCGGCCGAGCTTCCGGCCGCTGCGCTTCTGCTCGGCCAGCGCAAGGCCCAGCTGCTCGTCCGACAGCAGCTTTTGCTGGACCAGGATCTCGCCCAACCTTACTTTTTCTGGCCTTGCCATAACAAATATTCCCCTGAGTCAAGTGTCGGCGCATTGTATGCCCATTGTGCCCGAAGCGCACGGTGCCCTAGCGCACACCGTCTGATCTTTGCTACAGTGGCGGACTGCCAATATTTGATCGTCCGACATGCCCGCACCCGCTTTGCGCATCCAAGCCGTCGTGCGACACGCCCACGTCGCGCTGCGCCGCCCCGCGCCCTTCCGCCAGCCCCGGCCCGCCCGGCCGGTGCTGGACGGCGTGTCGCTGGCCGTCGCGCCGGGCGAATGCGTCGGGCTGGCGGGCGTCAACGGGGCCGGCAAGACCACCCTGCTCAAGTGCATCCTCGATTTCGTCACGCCGCAGGCGGGCAGCATCGCCGTGTTCGGCGTCGACCACCGTCAGCCGGCCGCGCGCGCGCCGCTGGCCTACCTGCCGGAACGCTTCCTGCCGCCGTCCTATATGACCGGTGGCGAATTCCTCCGTTATACACTGGCGCTGCACGGCCAGCCGCACGACGAGTCCGCGTGCGCGGCCATGTTGGCGGCGCTGCAGCTGGCGCCGGAGGCGCTGGCCATGAGCGTGCGGCGCTATTCGAAAGGCATGACGCAGAAGCTGGGGCTGGCCGCCATCCTGCTGCTGGACAAGCAGCTGTACCTGCTCGACGAGCCCGCCAGCGGCCTGGACCCGCAGGCGCGCGCGCTGTTCCGCCAGGCGTTGCGGCGGCGCCGTGAGCGTGGCACGGCGGTACTGATGACGTCGCACGCGCTGGCCGACCTGGACGAGATGTGCGACCGCATGGCCATCCTGCACGACGGCGCCATCCGCTTCGACGGCAGCCCCGCCGAGTGCCGCCGTCATTACGGCAGCGACGGCCTGGAGCAGGCGTTTCTTGCCGCCATCGCGGCGCCGGGTGCGGCATGAGCGCGCTGTACCTGCAGCATTTCGGCCTGGCCCAGGCGCCGTTCTCGATCACGCCGAATCCCGCGTTCTTCTACGGCGGCCACGAGCGCGGCGACATGCTGGCCGCGCTGCTGTACGCCGTGACCCATGGCGAAGGCATCGTCAAGGTGACGGGCGAAGTGGGCAGCGGCAAGACCATGCTGTGCCGCATGCTGGAACACCAGTTGCCGGCGCATATCGACGCCATCTACCTGGTCAACCCCAGCCTGGGTCCGGACGACGTGCTGTACGCCATTGCCGCCGAGCTGGGCCTGGACGCGCGCGACTGGCGACCGGACGAGGTGCTGCGCCGCCTGAACGGCGAGCTGATCACGCGCCACGCGCAGGGCCGCCAGGTGGTGTTGCTGGTGGAGGAGGCGCAGGCGATGCCGCTCGAGACGCTGGAGGCGGTGCGCCTGCTGACCAACCTGGAGACGGCGCGCGAGAAACTGCTGCAGATCGTGCTGTTCGGTCAGCCGGAACTGGACGAGCACCTGGCGCTGCCGCGCATGCGCCAGCTGGCCGAGCGCATCACGCACAGCTTCTTCGTGCCGCCGCTGCCGCCCCGGCTGGTACCGGCCTTCCTGCAGTTCCGCCTGCGCGCGGCCGGCTACACCGGCGGTCCACTGTTCAGCCCGGCGGCAGTGCGCCTGATCGCGCGCACGTCCGGCGGCATCGTCCGGCGCATCAATATCCTGGCCGACAAGGCATTGATGGCCGCCTTTGCCGACGATGCCGTGGCGGTGACGGCCAGGCACGCGCGCCAGGCGATCGCCGAGGCGCCGTTCACCACCGCCCGCGCCATGGCGGGGCCGCGCGCCTGGCTGGCGCTGGGGCTGGGCGCCTGCGCGCTGGCGGCGCTGTCCGTGTGGGCCGCATCCGCATGGGCGGACACGCCCGCGCCGCGCACACAATTGAAGTTTGACCGGATTTATACGATGATCCTTGCTAACCCAGCAAAAACAACTGTCGGCATCCAATGAAAAAAGTCGCGGCAACACTGCTCTGCTCACTCCTGGGGGCATGCGGCGCACCGCAGCTGCCGATCTCGCCGGCCCACGTCACGGAGCCGCCGCGGGCGGCGGGCGCCATTCCGGAACCCGTCCAGCAAAGCCCGGCGCTGCCGCCGCCCCGCCCCACGCCGCGGGTCGAGACCTACAGCGTCACGGTGCACAAGGTGCCGGTGGAATCGGTGCTGTTCGCGCTGGCCCGCGACGCCGGCCTGAACGTGGACATCCACCCGTCCATCGAAGGCAGCGTCACCCTGAACGCGCTGGACCAGACCCTGCCGCAGTTGCTGGACCGCATTTCGCGCCAGGTCGACATGCGCTACGAGATCCAGGGCGGCACCCTGCTGGTGCTGCCCGACCAGCCGCACTGGCGCAACTACCGCATCGACTACGTCAACATCGCGCGCACGACCAGCAGCAGCGTCAACATCGCCACCCAGATCTCCACCACGGGCGGTTCCAGCGCGGGCGGCATCAGCACGACCGGCTCGAATACGGGCCAGGGCGCGCTGCCGAACGCCGGCGGCAGCCTCTCCGGCAGCGCCAACAACAATTCGACGACGGCGGTGTCGAACCGGGCCGACAACAACTTCTGGTACAGCCTGGAAAAGAACATCCGCGACATGCTGCGGCCGACCAACCTGAACGACCCGCTGGCCGATCCGCTGGCGGCGCTGCGCGAGCAGACCGGCACGGCGGCCCAGCCGGCGCAGCCGGGCACCTACCCGCAGCCGGGCCAGCCCGTGCAGCCGGGCCAACCGGGCGGCTACCAGCCGGCCTTCACGCCGGCCGGCCAGGCAGCCGGCGCCACCCAGCCGGCCGATGCCAGCTACCCGGGCGCCCAGGCCACGGCGGCCCAGACGGCCCAGGCCCGGGCGGCCCAGCGCAACGCGCCCTCCGTCATCGTCAACGCCGAAAGCGGCCTGGTGGCCGTGCGCGCCACCAGCCGCCAGCACGAGAAGGTGCGCGAGTTCCTCGACATCGTGCAGTCGGCCTCGAAGCGCCAGGTGATGATCGAGGCGACGATCCTGGAGGTGAAGCTGTCGGACCAGTACCAGCAGGGCATCAACTGGTCGCGCATCTCCGGCAACAATTTTTCCACCGTGGGCCAGGGCACGCTGAACTCCACCGCGGCGCCGCTGCCGAGCGACGCCACCAACGGGACCGGCGTGTTCACCTTCAACTACGCCAATCCCCTGTCGGGCCTGGGCAATGTCAAGCTGGCCGTGCAGATGCTCGAATCGTTCGGCAAGGTGCAGGTGCTGTCGAGCCCGAAGATCAGCGTGCTGAACAACCAGACCGCGCTGCTGAAGGTGGTCGACAACAACGTCTTCTTCACCCTGAAGGTGACGCCGGCCGTACAGAATTCCTCGGGCGGCATCGCCGCCCAGGCTACCTACGAATCGCGCGTGGAGACGGTGCCGGTCGGCTTCGTGATGAGCGTGACGCCGCAGATCTCGGAGGACGACGAGGTGACGATCAACGTGCGCCCCACCATCACCCGCATCGTCAGCTACGTGGACGATCCGAACCCGGAGCTGGCGCGCCAGAACGTGGTGAGCCGCGTGCCGGTGATCCAGGCGCGCGAGGTGGAATCGGTGATGAAGGTGTACAGCGGCCAGACCGCCGTCATGGGCGGCCTGATGCAGGACAGCGTGGACAACAAGAAGGACGGCGTGCCGCTGGTGTCGCGCATTCCCGTGCTGGGCAACCTGTTCGCCTACCGGAACGAAGGCGCGGCCAAGACCGAGCTGGTGATCTTCCTGCGCGCCGTCGTCGTCAAGGACGCCAGCATGGAAGGCGACTACAAGGAGCTGCGCTACCTGTTGCCTGGCAAGGCGCCGCTGAACGAACAACCGTACGGCAGTGCCGGCACGCCGGCGAAAGGCCAGCCATGAGCCTCCTGATGCAGGCGCTGAAGAAAGCGGAACGGGCGCGCCAGAACGGCCTGCCCGAGGAGGACGTGGGCGGCACCGGCGACTGGGGCCTGGAGCCGCTGACGGATGCGCCGGCGGCGCGTCCCGCCGCCGATGCCGAGGTGCCCGCGCCGGCGCCGGCCGCCGGCGGGCTGGAACTGAGCCTGGAGCCGCTCGACGCGGCGCCCGAGCCGGCCGCCGCGGTGGCGCCCCCGGCCGCGGCCGCCCCGGCCCGCCCGGCGCCGCCGCGGCCCGCCGCCGAGCCGTCCATCCCCCTGCAGCCGGCCGCCGAGGCCGTGCACGATCCGGTGCCGCCGCAGGCCCGCCATGAACCGGCCAAGGCCCGTGCCGCCGCGCAGCGCGGCCGCGCCGGCGAGACGGCGCAACCGCCCCGGCCCGACGCCGGTGCCGCCCGCGCCGCCGCCCGGGCCCGCGCCGCGGCAGCGACCACCCGGCCGGGCCTGGACATGGCACGCGTGCGCGTGGCCGGCCTGTCCGGCATCCTGCTGGTGCTGCTCGGCACGTTCGGCTATATCTACTGGCGTGCCACGTCCGCCCCCGGGCCTGGCGCCGCGCTGCCGATGGTGCCGATGCCGCCGCCCAGCGCCACCGGCGCGACCGGCATCGTCGTGGCGCCGGCCGAGCCGGCGGGCGCCGGGTCCGCCGCGGTCCCCGCCACGACACCCGATCCGGCGCTGGCAGCGCTCACGCCGCCGTCCGCCGCGCCGGGCGCCATCCCTGCCACGGCTGTCGCGCCGGTGTCGGCCGCTGCCGCGGCGCCTGCCGCCGTGCCCGCCCCTGCGGCCGTCGCCGCCGCGGCGCCCGTCCCGGCCGAGCGCCGCGTCTCGCGGCCACGGGTGCTGAGCGGACCGACCGTCAGCGACGACCCGGCCATCCGCCAGGCCGCCCAGCAGGACCTGGCCGAGCGGGTGCAGCAGGCCGAGCGCGACCAGACGGTCGAGGCCACGCTGGCGGGTGCCCCCGCGCCCGCTGCCCCGGCCGCACCCGCCACGCCGGCCTACGCGGCCGCGGGCGCGCCCGCGTATGTGCCCGCGAACGGGGCCGGCGCGGACGTGCGCATCGCCCGCGGCAACGGCCCGGCCATCGCGCCGGCGGTGCAGGCGGCCTACGCGTCGTTCGTGGCGGGCGACCTCGCCGGTGCGCGCCAGCAGTACGAGGCGGCCTTGCGCCAGGACCCGAACAACCGCGATGCCCTGCTGGGCAGCGCCGCCGTTGCCCAGCGCGACAACCGCGCCGCCCAGGCGGCCGCCATCTACGCCCGCCTGCTCGAGCTCGACCCGCACGACCCGGACGCGCTGACCGCGCTGGTGGCGCTGCGCCCGGGCGACACGGCACGCAGCGAGGCAAAGCTGCGCGACATCCTCAAGGGCCGGCCCGACGCCGGACCCGTGCTGTTCGCGTTGGGTAACCTGTACGCACGCCAGGGCCGCTGGCCGGAGGCACAGCAGGCCTATTTCCGCGCCTTCACTGCCGCGCCGGACAATGCCGACTACGCCTTCAACCTGGCCGTGGGCCTGGACCGCCTGAACCAGGGCAAGCTGGCCGCCGGCTATTACGAGCGCGCCCTGGCGCTGCCCGGCCCGGCCGGCTTCGAGCGCACCGCCGTGCAGCGCCGCCTGCGCGAACTGGCCACCGCCAGCGCTCCGCTCCAGCCGGCGGCGCCATCGGCCCCGGCCCGGCCGGCGGGGAACTGACGTGGCATGGCGTAAAGGCATGGACTAAGCCGTGGCAGAACAGGTCAAACTCCCGCTCGGCAAGCTGCTGATCGAAAAAGGCGTCATCAGCGAAGACCAGCTGCGCATCGCGCTGATCGAACAGAAGCGCGGCGGCGAGCCGCTGGGGCGGCTGCTGATCACGCTCGGCTTCGTCACCGAGGCCACGGTGCGCGAGGCGCTGTCGGAAAACCTCAACACCCAGTCGGCCGACCTGAACGCGCTGGTGGTGGACGCGGTCGCGCTGAAGCTGATCCCGAAGGACGTCGCGGCGCGCTACAGCGTGTTCCCGATCGTCTACGAACGCGATACCGACAATCTCGTGCTGGCGATGTCGAACACCAGCAATATCGTGGCGCTGGACCAGATCCACGCGATGCTGGTCAAGGGCATCACGATCACGCCGCTGCTCGTCAACGAATCCGACATCCACCGGGCGATCGACCAGTATTACGGCTTCGAGCTGTCGATCGACGGCATCCTGCACGAGATCGAGACGGGCGAGGTATCGTACCAGGGCACGTCGGACGCATACAGCCACCCGATGGTGCGGCTGATCGACGCGCTGCTGGCCGACGCCGTGCAGAACGGCGCCTCCGACATCCACTTCGAGCCGGAGCACAGCTTCCTGCGCATCCGCTACCGCATCGACGGCATCCTGCGCCAGATCCGCAGCCTGCACAAATCCTACTGGCCGGCGATGGCCGTGCGGCTGAAGGTGATCAGCAACATGAACATCGCCGAGACGCGCGCGCCGCAGGACGGCCGCATCTCGATCAAGTTCTCCGGCCGCCAGATCGATTTTCGCGCCAGCGCGCAGCCCACCACGCACGGCGAGAACTTCGTGCTGCGCGTGCTGGACCGGCAGAAGGGTCTGGTGCCGCTGGACGGGCTGGGTCTGGCCGAGCGCGAACTGGACCTGTTGAAACTGATGATCGCCCGTCCGGACGGCCTGATCCTGGTCACCGGGCCGACCGGTTCGGGCAAGACGACGACCCTGTATTCGATCCTGAACCACATCAATACCGAGGCCGTCAACATCATGACCCTGGAGGACCCGGTCGAATACCCGATGAGCATGATCCGCCAGACCTCCGTCAACGAGTCGTCCAAGCTGGGCTTCGCCGACGGCATCCGCTCGATCCTGCGCCAGGACCCGGACGTGATCCTGGTCGGCGAGATCCGCGACAAGGAAACGGCCGACATGGCGCTGGCCGCCGCCATGACGGGCCACCAGGTGTATTCGACCCTGCACACCAACTCCGCGGTCGGCTCGATCTCGCGCCTGCTGGACATCGGCGTCGTGGCGGACGTCCTGGCCGGCAACATCATCGGCATCATCGCCCAGCGCCTGGTGCGGCGCCTGTGCACGCACTGCCGCGCGCCGTTCACGGCGGACGCGCTGGAGCGCCGCCTGCTGGGCCTCGAGCCCGAGGGCACGCCCGCCACGATCTACCGCGCCGTGGGCTGCGAGCGCTGCGCGCACCAGGGCTACAAGGGCCGCCTGGCGATCATGGAACTGCTGAAGATGAACGCCGAGCTGGACGAGCTGGTGGCGCGCCGCGCCTCCGTGCGCGAGCTGCGCAACGCGGCGCGCGCCAGCGGTTTCCGCTCGCTGGTGGACGACGGCATGCGGCGCGTGCTGGAAGGGGCGACGACGCTGGACGAGGTGTCGCGCGTGGTCGACCTGACGGACAGGCTGGCCTGACATGCCGAAGTTCCTCTACCGCGCGATGACCCCGACCGGCGAGATCGTGCCCGGCGACATGGACGCGCTGAACGTGCCTGACCTGGAACTGCGCCTGTCGCGCATGGACCTGGACCTGATCGACTTCCGCCAGACGCGCCAGCGCCGCCTGCCGCTGGGCGCGGCCGGCCGGCGCGCGATCTCGCGGCGCGACCTGATCAACTTCTGCTTCCACATGGAGCAGATGGCCAGCGCCGGCGTGCCGATCCTCGACGCGCTGAACGACCTGCGCGACAGCATGGACCACCTGCGCTTGCGCGAAATCGTCACGGACCTGATCGAGAAGATCGAGGGCGGCCTGCAGCTGTCCGATGCGCTGGCCGGCTACCCGGACGTGTTCGACCCCACCTTCACCAGCCTGGTGCGGGCGGGCGAGGAAAGCGGCAAGGTCAACGAGGTGTTCCGCGACCTGGCGGCCGGATTGAAATGGCAGGACGAACTGGCCGCGCAGACGAAGAAGATCGTCACCTACCCGGCCGTCGTGCTGCTCGTCGTCACCGCCGTGACGTTCTTCCTGATGATCTACCTGGTGCCGCAGCTGACCAGTTTCATCGGCAACATGGGGCGCGAGCTGCCACTGCACACGAAGGCGCTGATCGCCGTCTCGAATGTCTTCATCGACTGGTGGTTCGTGCTGCTGGCACTGCCGGTGGCGCTGTGGTTCGGCACGCGCTGGTGGCTGCGCCGCAGCGAGCGCGCCGCCTTCGCGTTCGACCGCCTGAAGCTGCGCGCGTGGCCGGTCGGCCCGGTGCTGCACAAGATCATCCTGGCCCGCTTCGCCACGTTCTTCGCGCTGATGTACGCCTCCGGCATCACGATCCTGGACTGCATCCGGCTGTCCGAGGGCATCGTCGGCAACCGGGTCGTCGCGGCCGCGCTGCGCCGCGCCGCCCAGCTGATCTCGGAAGGCCACAGCGTCACCGCCGCCTTCGCCACCACGGGCATCTTCCCGGCGCTGGTCGTGCGCATGCTGAAGGTGGGCGAGGCCACCGGCGCCCTCGACGGCGCGCTGCGCAACGTGGCCTACTTCTATAACCGCGAGGTGCGCGAGCAGATCGAGCGCGTGCAGGCGATGATCGAGCCGGCGATGACGGTGATCCTGGGGCTGCTGCTGGGCTGGATCATGCTGTCCGTGCTGGGTCCCATCTACGACACGATCAGCGCGATCAGGATCTGACCATGTTCCCGAAACAGCTTTTCTACCTCACCAGCGAGCAGCTGCAGGCCTGGCAGTGGCGCCAGGGCACGCTGTCCGGCCCGGCCGTGTTCCCCGCCACCCGCGCGGGCGTGGACGAGTTCATCGACTACCTGGAACAACAGGGCGCGCGGCCGGCCTGGCTGATCGTGGACCTGATCGAGGAGGACTTCAGCCGCCACGCGCTGCCGCACGTGCGCGGCCGCGCCGGCCGGCAGCTGCGCGCGCGCCGGCTCGCCCAGCAGTACCGCGACACCCCCTACCGCGCCGCGCTGGTGCAGGGCCGGCTGGAGGAAGGCCGGCGCGACGACGTGGTGCTGTTCACGGCCTTGACCAATCCGGCCCTGCTGGCGCCATGGATCGAGGCGATGGAGCTGATGCGCACGCCGCTGGCCGGGATCTACTCCGCCACGCTGTTGTCGGCGACGCTGCTGGAACGCATGGCACACCAGGAACGCACCCAGGACACGCCGGCGCCGCACCACCGCCTGCTCGTCACCTTGCAGTCCGGCGGCCTGCGCCAGACCTACCTGCAAGGCGGCGCGCTGAAGTTCTCGCGCCTGGTGCAGCCGACGGCGGATACCGACGTGGCCGACACGATCGCGCCGGAGACCGGCAGGACGCAGCAGTTCCTGACCAGCGTGCGGCTGCTGGAGCGCGACGACCCGCTGCACGTGACGGTGCTGGTGCCGGCCGCCGCCGTCGCGGAGCTGGCCGCGCGCTGCCAGGATGGGCCCACCACGCTGTACGACGTGCAGCCGCTGGACACGGCGGCGCGCGCGCTGCGCATGGCCGCGCCGCCGGTGCTGGCCGACCAGCTGCTGCTGCACATCGTCGGGCGCAGCGCGCCGGACAGCCACTATCGGCTGGGCGGCAAGGAGGACTTCTACCGCATGTGGCGGCTGCGCCTGTCGCTGTATGCCTCCAGCGCGGTGCTGGCGACGACCTGCCTGGCCTGGACCGTGGCCAACCTGGTCGGCTACGGCATCGCGCACGGCAACGCCGACGGCCTGCGCTCGGAAACGGCGCATTACCAGGCCGCCTACCGCAACAGCATGTCCAGCATGCCGCCCGCCGTCGACCGGACGGCGAACATGAAGGCGGCCGTGCAGATCGATCGCATGGTGGCGCAGCAGGGCCCATGGCCGCTGCACATGCTGGGCATGGTCAGCGAAGCGCTGGAGAAGTCGCCGCAGATCCGCCTGACGCAGCTGGAGTGGCGTGCCCAGGTGCCAGGCGCTGCCACGGTGGCGGTGCCCGGTGCCGCGCCAGGCTCGCCGGCGCTGGTGGCACCCACCTCGTCGCTGGCGCTGGGCATTCCGAAAGCGCCGCCGCAGGCGCTGCGGCTGCAGGCCGAGGTGCTGGCCGGCCAGGACAATTATCGCGTGGTGCTGGAAAACATGAACGGCTTCGCCCAGCAGCTGGCGCGCATGCCGCACATGACGGTGGAGATCGCCCAGCTGCCGTTCGACATCCGCTCCAACGTGAAGCTGAGCGGCAGCGTCGGCGTGGCCAACAGCGGCGAGGACCGTGCCAAATTCACCCTGGACCTGACATGGAAGCCCTGAGCAAAGCCGTGCCGGCCGCCGCGCGCGTGCCCCTGCCCTCCTGGATCGCCCACTTCGCGCTGATCCGTGCGGCGGCGATCACGTTCACGGTGACGGCCGTCGTCACCGTGGCGGCGGTCGTCACCAGCTACTGGAAGCTGCAGCATGCCCGCCAGGAGGAGGCGCTGGCCCAGGGCACGCGCGACGCGGCGCGCCAGAGCTTCGTCCACGTCGAGGCGGAAAAGCAGGACATCCGCGTCTACCAGCCGCTGTTCCTCGACCTGCGCCGGCGCGGCTTCGTCGGCACCGAGAACCGGCTGGAGTGGGTCGAGGCGATCCGCCAGATCCAGGAAGCGCGCCGGCTGCTGCCGCTGACCTACCAGATCGAACCGCAGCAGCCGTACAAGCTGGCCGGCGCCGTCCCGACCGGCGCCTACCAGTTGCGCGGCAGCCGCATGACGGTGCACATGGACCTGCTGCACGAGATGGACCTGTTCGACTTCCTGGCCGACCTGCGCCAGCGCGGCGTCTTCACCGTGCAGGACTGCGCGATCCGGCGCGCCGCCAGCGCCGGCAACGCGCCGCTGGCGCCGGGCCTGACGGCGGACTGCACGCTGAACTGGCTGACCTTGACGCCGGCGGCCGCGTTGCGCCCCCAGGGGGTACGATGATGCGCGCGCTGTTCGCCATCGGCCTGGCTGCCAGCATGGCGGCGCCGGCTGCCGCGCAGATGTCGTTCACCACGATGGGGCGGCTGTTTACCACGCCGGCCGACCGCATCCTGCTGGACCAGCAGCGTGCCAGCGCGGCGCCGCCGGGTACCGCCACGGCTGCCGGCCCGGCCGGCACCACGGCCACGCCCGCGCCGGCCGGTGCGATGCCGGGCATGGCGGCGCCGGTCACCACACCGCCGGCACCCGCGCCGGCGCCCGTGCGCTTCGGCGGCGTGCTGCGGCGCAGCGACGGCCAGGCCACGATCTGGGTCGACGACGCGGTGCAGGAAGCCGTCGTGCACGGCCGCCCCGCCGCCGGCGTCCCGGTCGACGTGGGCGGGCGGCGCGTCCTGCTCAAACCTGGCCAGAGCTGGGACCCGGCCAGCGGCGCGATCGTGGATGTCCAGCGTGGCGCGGGCGCGCGTTGACCCGCGGCGCCAGCGCGGCGCCGCGTTGTTGCTGCTGCTGGCCGTCGCCAGCGTCGGCTTCGCCGCCGTGCTGATCGGCGCGTTCGGACGCAGCGGCGTGGAACGCCTGCGCGAACAGCGCACGCTGGCGCGCCTGGCGCTGGCCAGCGACGCCCTGGTCGGCTTCGCCGCCGTCAACGGCCGCCTGCCGCGCCCCGCCATCTCCGCCATCGACGGCCGCGAGGCGCCCGAGCCCTGCGCCGACGAAGGCGCCTGCAGCGGCTTCCTGCCGTGGGTCACGCTGGGCGTGGAAGGGGCCGACAGCTGGGGCAAGCGGCTGCGCTACAGCGTCACGCCCCTGTACACAACGGCGCCGATCCAGCGCATCGCGGCGGTGGCGACCAAGCGCGTGCAGACGCGCGACGGCAATGGTGAACTGCGCTATGTGATCGGCCAGGAGCGCTGCGAGCTGGCCGCGGCGTGCGCGCCCGCCGTGGTGTACTCACAGGGCCGCGCCAACCTGGGCACCAGCGTGGCCGGCCTGGCGCAGGCCAACGGGGCCCGCGGCAACCTGGACGAAATCGGCAACGACAGCGCCACCACGGGCTTCATCCAGCGTCCCGCCAGCGCCGACCCGGGCGTGCCGGGCGGCCCGTTCGACGACCTGCTGGTGGCGCTGCCGCTGGAAACCCTGTATGAAAGGATGGCGGCGGCGCGCACGCTGCCATGAGCACATGACCCATCATCGCAACGAGACATCGCGCGGCTTTACCCTGGTCGAGGTGGCGATCGTGCTGGTCGTCGTCGGCCTGCTGATCGGCGGCCTGATCACGCCCCTGTCGACCCAGCTGGAGCAGCGCCGCGTGGCCGACACCCGCCGCGCACTGGAGGAGGCGCGCGACGCCCTGACCGGTTTCGCCATCCGCAACGGCTACCTGCCCTGCCCCGCCATCTCGGCCGCCAACGGCCTGGAAGCCCGCGCGGGCGACCGTTGTACCGACGAGCGCCGCATCGGCTTCCTGCCGTGGGCCACGCTGGGCCTGCCCAAGCTGGACAGCTGGGGCCACCAGTTCGTCTACAGCGTCACGCCCGATTTCGCCGACAGCGCCACGCCGTTCCGCCTGAACACGCCGCGCGACATCACCGTGGCCACGCGCGACAGCGCCGGCGCGCTGGTGGCGGCGACCGCGCCGAACGACATCCCGGCCGTGATCCTCTCGGCCGGCCGCAACGGCTACGGGGCTTTCAGCGAACAGGGCGTGCGCGCGCTGGACGCCGGCAGCGGCAACGTCGACGAGAAAGCCAATATCGCCAGCGCCGGCACGGCCTTCATCAGCCGCGACGGCGCCGACAACCCGGCCGCGCCGGGCGGCAGCTATGACGATATCGTCGTCTGGCTGTCGCCGAACATCCTGTTCAACCGCATGATCGCTGCGCAACGGCTGCCATGACGGCCGCGGCATGGCGCATCGGCCGCGCGGTGGCGGCCGACACGGTACGCGAGGCGCTGCGCGGGCGCCTGCCCTGGCTGCTGGCCGCGCTGCTGCTGGCCGGTGCCGGCCTGTCCGGTTTCATCGGCGCGCTGGCCCTGACCGACACGCGCGCCACCCAGGCCGCCCTGCTGGCGGCGCTGCTGCGCTGCGCCGGCGCGGCGACCGTGGCCGTGTTCACGGTGGCCAGCGTCGTGCGCGAGCGCCACGACAAGCAGGCCGAGATGCTGCTGGCCTTGCCCGCCGGGCGCGCTGCCTGGCTGCTGGGCCGCCTGGCCGGCTTCGCGCTGCTGGCCGGGCTGGTCGCGCTGCCGGCCGCCCTGCTGGCGCTCGGCCATGCCGCGCCGGCCCAGGCCGGGCTGTGGGCGCTCGGCGTGCTGTGCGAGCTGTGGATCGTGGCCGCCTTTGCGCTGTTCTGCGCGCTCGGGCTGGGCCACGCGGCACCGGCGCTGTGCGTCACGCTGGGTTTCTATCTGCTGGCGCGGGTGGCTGGCATCCTGCAGGCCTTGGCGCACGACGCGACCAGCCTCGCGCGAGCGGCGGCGGACGGTATCGCGTTCCTGCTGCCCCGGCTGGACACGTTCGCGCGCGCCGAGTGGCTGCTGTACGACACCGGCGGCGCCGCGGATGCGGCAGCCATGCTGGGCCAGACCGCGATCTACCTGGCGCTGCTGGCGGCCGCCAGCCTGGTCGACCTGCAACGCCGGGAGTTCTGATGACGCGGCGGCGCGCCTCGTCCACCGCCGCGCTGCTGCTGGCGCTCGCGCTGGCGGCGCAACTGGCCTGGCACGCCCGCGCGCCGGCCGGCGGGGCGGCCGTGGCGGCGCTGCCCCCGGCCCCGGCACCGGCCGTGCTGCGGCTGGCCGGGCTGGGCGAGGACGCCGCGCTGGCCCGGCTGGCGATGCTGGTGCTGCAGGCCCAGGACGCCCAGGCCGGCGCCGCCCAACCACTGGGTGCGCTCGACTATGGCCGCGTGGCGCAGTGGCTGGAACTGGCGCTCGCGCTCGATCCGCGCGGCCGTTACCCGCTGGTCGCCGCCACCGGGGTGTACGCGGCGGTGCCGGATGCGGGCCGGGTGCGCGTCATGCTGGCCTTTGTCGAGCGCGCGTTCGCCGCCGATCCGGCGCGGCGCTGGCCCTGGCTGGCCCAGGCCGCGCTGATCGCCCGGCACCGCCTGCACGACCTGCCGCTGGCGCGGCGGTACGCCCATGCCCTGCGCCTGCAGGCGCCGGACGCGCCAGTCTGGGCGCGCCAGCTGGAAGCCTTCGTGCTGGAGGAGATGGACGAGCCGGCAGCCGCGCGCGCCGTCATCGGCGCCCTGCTGGCGGGCGCTCAGGTAACGGACCCGAACGAGCTGCGCTTCCTGGCCCGCCGCCTGGATGAGCTGAATGGACGGCACCCTGCCGCCGCGGCGCGTCGCACGGTTCCTGCTGCGCGATCGGCGCCGGGCTTGTAAGATGTGGCTATCCGCAAAAAGGAGTTCGTACATGCACCGCAGTTCGCCCCCGCACCGTGCCCGCGCCCGCGGTATCCGCCAGGCCGGCTTCACCCTGGTGGAAATCGCCATCGTCCTCGTCATCATCGGCCTCTTGCTGGGCGGCGTGCTGAAGGGCCAGAGCCTGATCGACAACGCCAAGGTGAAGAACGTGATCCAGCAGGCCACGTCGCTGCAGGCCGCCGTCAACGCCTACCAGGACAAGTTCCGCGCGCTGCCGGGCGACGACGCCCAGGCCACCGCGCACGTGCCGGGCGCCAGCGGCAACGGCAATGGCGACGGCCAGATCGCCGAGTACCAGCTGGCGCCGCAGCACCTGGCGCTGGGCGGCTTCATTACCGGCTCGTTCAACGGCACCACCGACTTCATGACCAGCGCCCAGGGCGGCGCCGTCTACATCTTCAACGACGTCGTCGGCAACCGTGGCGGCAACGGCATCCGGCTGGACAACCTGCCGGACACGTTCTCCGAGCAGCTGGACGCGAAGCTGGACGACGGCAAGGCCGACAGCGGCGCCGTGCGCGCCACCGGGCCTTACACGAACAACGGCACGATCATCGTGCGCACGGCGGTGTTCTTCTGATGGCGGCGCCATCGGAACGCCGCCGCATCTTCCTGATGCGGCACGGCAGCGTGACCTACTTCGACGCCGCCGGCAAGCCGGTGCTGCCCGAATCGGTGCCCCTGAACGAGGATGGCCGCGCCCAGGCCGCCGCCGCCGGCCAGGCCTTCGCCGCCCAGGGCGTGCGCTTCGACCGCGTGATCGTGTCCGGCCTGCCGCGCACCGTGGAGACCGCGCGGCGCGTGCTGGCCGAGACGGGCCAGCGGATCGAGCCGGAAGAGTGGCCGGAGCTGGTGGAAATCCGCGGCGGCAGGCTGTCCGCCATTCCCGACGAGGCGCTGCACGAAGCCTTCACGGGCGCGTTCGACGGCGTGGTGGCGGAGCACAAACGCTTCCTGGGCGGCGAATCGGTGGCCGAACTGATGGACCGCGTGTTCCCGGCGCTGGAACGCCTGCGCGCCGACCCGGACTGGGACACGGTGCTGCTGGTGCTGCACGGCGGCGTCAACCGGGCCATCCTGTCGTATGCGCTGACGGGCCAGCGCCTGTTCCTCGGCAACCTGGCGCAGGCGGCCGGCTGCATCAATGCGCTCGACGTCGGCACCGCGCCGAACGACTGGGTGGTGCGCTTTTCCAATTACGCGCCGCCGACGCCGCTGCACCAGCATACCCGCACGACGACGATGGAACAGCTGCTGGCGCAGTACCTGAAATCGCGCACGCTTTCGTCGCAAAATAAATAGCACGTTCGTTCGCTCTTTTCTCCGATTTTTCCTCAAATAGCGCTAGAATCGTTCAGACAACAATGAACAGGAGACACGATGTTCGAGGAATTCATGGGCACCAAGCCCGTGTCGGAACGCCACCAGTTCGACACGGCCGAACTGGACGCCTGGCTGCGCACCCACGTCGACGGCTATCCCGCCACGGGTGAACTGCACGCCGAGCAGTTCAAGGGCGGCCAGTCCAACCCTACCTTCAAGCTGGCGATCGGCGACGCGCGTTACGTGCTGCGCACCAAGCCGGCACCCGCGACCAAGCTGCTGCCGTCGGCGCACGCGATCGACCGCGAATACCGCGTGATGGATGCGCTCAGCAAGGCCGGCTTCCCGGCGCCGCGCCAGTACGCGCTGTGCCTAGACGAGAGCGTGATCGGCCGCGCCTTCTACGTGATGGAATTCATCGAGGGCCGGGTGCTGTGGGACCAGGCGCTGCCCGGCATGACGCCGGCCGAGCGCACGGCCATCTACGACGAGCAGAATCGCGTGATCGCGCAGCTGCACACGATCGACTACGCCGCCATCGGCCTGGCCGACTACGGCAAGCCCGGGAACTATTTCGCGCGCCAGATCGAGCGCTGGACCAAGCAATACGTGGCCTCGCAGACGGAGACCATCGAGGCGATGGACCAGCTGATCGCCTGGCTGCCGGCGCACATCCCGCCCGGCGACGAGACCTCGATCGTGCACGGCGACTACCGCCTCGACAACATGATCTTCCACCCTACCGAACCGCGCATCCTGGCGGTGCTCGACTGGGAACTGTCGACCCTCGGCCATCCGTTCGCCGATTTCAGCTACCACTGCATGAGCTGGCACATCAACCCGGGCCAGTTCCGCGGCATCGGGGGGCTGGACCTGGCCGCGCTGGGCATCCCGTCGCAGCAGGAGTATATCGAGAAGTACGCGCAGCGCACCGGCCGCACGATCCGGCTGGAGGACTTCGGCTTCTACCTGGCGTTCAATATGTTCCGGCTGGCGTCCATCATGCAGGGCATCATGAAGCGCTACGTGGACGGCACGGCCGCCAGCGCGCAGGCGCTGCAGTCGGGCAAAATGGCACGGCCGATGGCCGAACTGGGCTGGTCGTATGCCCAGGGTAAACCTGTCGCTTGAGGAGAGTCGCATGGATTTCGAGTATTCGCAGCGCTGCCAGGACCTGCGCGCCCGCCTGGTGGCGTTCATGGACGAACACATCTACCCGAACGAGCAGGCCTTCGAGAAGGAAGTGGATGAGAACGGGCATACCCAGGGCAACCGCTGGATTCCCACCACCCTGGTCGAGCGCCTGAAACCGCTGGCGCGCGAGCGTGGCCTGTGGAACCTGTTCCTGCCGCGCTCCGCGCGCGCGCCCGAGGGACTGTCCAACCTGGATTACGCGCCACTGTGCGAGATCATGGGCCGGGTGCCGTGGGCGCCGGAGGTCTTCAACTGCGCCGCGCCGGACACGGGCAATATGGAAACGCTGGAACGCTACGGCAGCGAGGAACACAAGCGCCAGTGGCTGGAGCCGCTGCTGCGGGGCGATATCCGCTCGGCGTTCGCGATGACGGAACCGGCCGTGGCCTCCTCGGACGCGACCAATATCGCCACCCGCATCCGCCGCGACGGCGACGACTACGTCATCGACGGCCACAAATGGTGGATCTCTGGCGCCGGCGACCCGCGCTGCAAGCTGTTCATCGTGATGGGCAAGACCGATCCGGCAGCGGCGCGCCACCAGCAGCAATCGATGATCCTGGTACCGGCGGACACGCCGGGCATCACGATCGTGCGCCCGCTGCCGGTGTTCGGCTACGACGACGCGCCGCACGGCCACTGCGAGATCCGTTTCGAGAACGTGCGCGTGCCGGCCGCGAACCTGCTGCTGGGCGAAGGGCGCGGCTTCGAGATCGCCCAGGGCCGCCTGGGGCCGGGCCGCATCCACCATTGCATGCGCGCGATCGGCGTGGCCGAGCGCGCGCTGGAGCTGATGTGCCGGCGCCTGAACGAACGCGTCGCCTTCGGCAAGCGGCTGGCCGAGCAAGGCGTGTGGCGCGAACGGGTGGCCGAGGCGCGCATCCAGATCGACACGGCACGGCTCCTGACGCTGAAGGCCGCGTACATGATGGACACGGTCGGCAACAAGGTGGCACAGGCGGAGATCGCGATGATCAAGGTGCTGGCACCGAACGTCGCCCAGCAGGTGCTGGACTGGTCGATCCAGGCGCACGGCGCAGCCGGCGTGTCGGGCGAATTCCCGCTGGCCTACCAGTGGGCGATGAACCGCACGCTGCGCCTGGCCGATGGCCCGGACGAGGTGCACCGCAATGCGGTGGCCAAGATCGAGCTGGCGAAGTATTTATAAGGCTGGGGTCTGTCCCCGCATGGGGACCGACCCCGGAGTTTGCCGGCGCCGCCTCGACGTTTGCAAACCCCGCGGTGTCATATCAGTTGTTGGGGTCTGTCCCCGCATGGGGACTGACCCCGGTTTTTATCGCTAACACTTGCGGCGTTACTTCACTGGGAGCTCATCCAGTCAAAGGTCGGACATTGCCGTACGAAAAACCGGGGTCAGTCCCTTGCAGGGACAGACCCCAAGCCTGCATGCGCCGACGCGCCGCTTGCAAAACCCCCGGTGACAGGCACCGGGGGCTCACATCAACCAGCGACGGCTAACCAAACCCCAGCCAACGAAATCGCCGCGCCGCTACCGCGCAGCCAGCGGCCGTGCGCCAGCGCGCCGCGGCCCAGCCACAGGCCGGCGCCGTGCAGCGCGGCGCTGGCGGCGATGAAGCCGGCGGCGTACAGCCAGCCGTTGTCGTGTGCCGGCATCTCGCTGCCGTGGGCGAAGCCGTGGAACAGCGCGAACACGCCGACCACCGCCAGCGCGGCGCCGACCGGCAGGCGCACGGCGAAGCCGATCAGCATCCCCAGCAGCAGCACCGACGTGACGATGCCCGCTTCCACCAGCGGCACCGAATACCCCGCCATGCCCAGCGCGCCACCGGCGGCCAGGCAGGCGACGAAGCCGGCCGGCAGCAGCCATTGCGCGCGGCCGCCCAGCTGGGCGCCCCACAGGCCGACCGCCAGCATGGCCAGCACGTGGTCCAGTCCCGTCAGCGGATGCAGCAGGCCGGCCAGCGCGCCTTCCGCGTGGCCGGGGTGCGCCAGCGCGGCGCCGCTGTACAGCAGGGCCGCGAGGGCCATCGTGGATTGACGTTTCATGTTTGCTCCTTGATAGTAAAAAGTGAAATCAGCGCCACGCGCAACCGGTGCGCGCGGCCAGCAGCGCCGCGACCTTCGCGCGGCTCAGGTGATAGCCGATAAAGACCAGCTGCGAACGCGTCCTCGCCGCTCCCGGCGCGGCCGTCAGCGCAAAGCGCGTGCGCACGCCCTGCACCAGCGTCGGCTCTTGCGCGCCAGTCGTCTGCACGTAGCCCTTGCAGCGCAGCAGCGGCTCGGCACGCGCGGCTTCCACCAGCGCGGCCTGCAGCTTGGCCGGGTCCTGCGGCGCGTCGCTCTTCAGTACGAACGACAGCCAGCCCGGATCCTGCTCATGGAAATGCTTGTGCGTGGCCAGCCCGTGGCTGTGCGCGCCCAGCCCCGAATGCGCATGACCGTTCAGGCGGGACTGCACCGCCAGCGGCGCCGCCCCCGGCCCGGGCATCGTCGCCACTGGCGTGAAATGGGTATGCTCGGTGCGGGTCGGCTGGTGCAGCCGCAGGCCCAGGGCCAGCCGGATGTCCAGCTGGGCGTCGTAGGCCAGCTCCAGGAAGCGCACGTTCGGCGCGCGGGCCCGCACTGCCTCTTCCGCACGCAGCAGCGCGTCCTCGTCCAGGCCGTCGATCTTGTTCAGCACCACGACGTCGGCTGCGGCCAGCTGCTGCTCGAACATCGCGGCCGGCGCGCCGTCGTCGAAGGCGCGCTCCAGCAGCAGGGGCGTATCCACCACCGCCAGCGTGGCGTCCAGGATGAAATCGTCGGCCAGCGCCGCGCTTTGCAGCAGCTCCATCGCCGCCGTCGGCAACGCCAGCCCGGAGGTCTCGATCAATACGTGATCCACCTGAGCGCGGCGCGCGGCGATGGCCTGCATGGCGGGCACGAAGCGCTCGTCGTCGCCGTAGGCGATCAGGCCATGTGCGAAGTCCTCCACCTGCACGTGCGGGTCGCTTGCCGCCGCATCGCGCGCCAGCGCGCCATCGACGGCGATCTCGCCGAACTCGTTGATCAACAGCGCCAAGCGGCGGGTCTGCCGCTTCTCGATCAGGCTGCGCAGCAGCGTGGTCTTGCCGGCTCCGAGAAAGCCGGTGACGATGGTGACGGGAATCGGCTGCTTCATGCCTTGCCCTGCCCCACCAGGAAAGCCAGCACCCCGGCCGCATCGGCCACCTGGGCCGGATAATCGAGCACCGGGCGCGCCACCACCAGCAGTTCGATGCCGAGCGCGCGCGCCGCCGCCACCTTGGCGCGGTAGCCGCCGGCGTCGCCGCTATCCTTGGTGACGACGCAGTCGATGCCCCAGTCGCGCCACAGTGCCTCGTTGAAGCCCTGCGAGAACGGGCCTTGCATCGCACAGATGCGCTCGCGCGGAATGCCCTGCGCGATGGCCCGTTCGATCAGGGCCGGCTCGGCGGTCTGGCGGACGAACCACGCCCGCTCGCCAGCACCCGGCGCCTGCGTGAAGGTGGCGATGTCCTTCGATCCCGTGGCCAGGAAGATGCGCCGGCCGCGTGCGACCGCCTGTGCGGCCGCTTCCTCCATCGACGCGCACAAGGTGCCGTCACCGTCCTGCCAGCTGGCCGGGCGCTCGAAACGCAGGTAGGGGATGTGCAACTCGCGCGCCAGGCCGATCAGCTGGGCCGACATCGCGCTGGCATACGGATGCGTCGCGTCCACCAGCACGCGCGCTTCCCGCGCCAGCAGGGCCTGCCGCCGCGCTTCCACACCCTGCCGTCCGGCCCAGACGACCGCGCCCGGGCAGTCCTGCCGCGCGATGGCGCCGCCATGGTCGCTGGCCGCCGAGACCACCACGGGCAGGTGCTCCGCCAGCTGCGCGGCCAGCGCATTACCGTCGCTGGTGCCGGAGAACACCCACGCGGCACCGGCCGGCAGCTCCTGCTCCTGCGGCGCCGGCGCGGCGGCCGGCTGCGACCAGTCGTTGTAGCCGCGCGGCGTGTAGATCCAGCCGCGCTTGCGCGCGGTGAAACGGTTGCCGATGACGAGCGAGGTCAGCATGTCGAACTTCAGGCCGGGCAGTTCATCGAGCCGGTACACCTCGACCTTCTGGTCCGGGCGGTAGGCATTGCGCACCACGCCGCACAGGGTGCCGGGCGCCTTCGATTCCAGCATCAGCTCCAGCACCCGGTACACGCCCTGCTGCCGGCTGGCGCTCTGCACGTTGTACATCACGCAGGCCAGGTCGGCCTGGGCGATGTGGCGGGCGCGGTGCTCGATCCACTCCCAGGGACACAGCAGATCGGACAGGCTGAGCGTGGCGAAATCGTGCGACAGCGGAGACCCCAGCAACGAGGCGCAGGCGTTGGCCGAGGTAATGCCGGGCACCACGTTGACGTCGAACGTGTCGTCCTCGCGCATTTCCTCGAAGGCCAGCGCCGCCATCGCGTAGATGCCGATGTCGCCGCTGGAGATCAGCGCCACCTTGGCGCCGGCGCGGGCGCGCTCGATCGCCAGCAGCGCGCGCTCGCGTTCCTGCGTCAGCGGCGGCGAATGAATCTCCTTGCCTTCGATGTGCGGGGCCACCCAGCGCAGGTACAGCTCATAGGCGACGATCACGTCGCTGCCCTTCAGCGCCGCCACGGCGCGCGGCGCGATCAGCTCCTCGAAGCCGGGGCCCACCGATACCAGGTTCAATACACCAGTCATTGCTTGTCCATCCAATCGTTCTTGTCCATGACCACCGCGACGGCCACGCCGTCCAGGCTCGTTTTCGGTACCACCAGCGCGCCGCGCGGGCTGGCCACCAGGGCGGCCGGCTCGCACACGCCGTCCAGTCCCACGTTCTGTCGCACCCAGTCGGACGGCCGGCTGACCCAGGGCCGTGCCGCCAGCTCGGCGCGCGCCAGCACCCGCAGCGGCAGGCCATGGCGTTCGCAAAAGGCCAGCAAGCCGGGCTCCTCGCCCTTGATGTCGACGGTCGCCACCTCGCGCACCGCGCCAAGTTCCAGGCCGGCACTGGCCAGCGCATGCAGCACAGCCGCCTCGATGCGCTCGCCCGGCACGCCCCTGCGGCAGCCGATGCCGACGGTGAGCGGCTTGAGCGCTTCCGTGGCTGTGGTCACGACGGGCGCGGCGCCGACCGCATTGGCGACACGATAGGCCAGCGCGTTGGCACCGCCTTCGTGCCCGCCCAGCAGCGCGATCGCATGCCGGCCCGCCTCGTCCAGCACGACGACGGCGGGATCGCTATGCTTGTCCGCCGGCAGGCCGGACAGGAAGCGCACGGCGATGCCGGTCGCCGCCACCACGATCCATTGACTGTGCTCGCGCCAGCGCTGGACAAACAACGTCTTCTGCGCCACGTCGCCCTGCAGCCATGGGCGGTGGATCGTGCCGCCCAGCCGCGCCTGCAGCAGGCGCGCCAGCGGCTCCGCCTCGGCGCGCACCAGCCAGATGCCCGGACCCGTCACGCGGCGTCCTTCTTCTTCACCACGCGGAACAGGTGCGTGAAGTCCTTCGAATACAGGCTCGATTCGGCCGCCACGCCGCGGTCCAGCGCGGCGCCCACCAGCATCATCGTCGTCAGGTTCCAGGCGCCGCGCCTGGTTTCTTCCAGCACGGTGCCCAAGGTGCCTTCGTACACGCGTTGTTCCGCCCAGGTGGCCCGGTATACCAGGCGCACCGGCGTCTCGGGCGGATAATGCAGCAGCAGGTCGCCCACGATCTTCTTCAGGTGCGGCCCGGACAGGAAGATGCACATGGTGGCGCGGTGCTCGGCCAGGCGCGCGATCGACTCCAGCTCCGGCACGGCGGAAGCACGGCCCGACACACGCGTCAGGATCACGCTCTGCGACACCTCCGGCTTGGTCAGCTCGGCGCCGATGGCCGCCGCCGCCGCGGTGAACGAGGACACGCCCGGCACGATCTCGTAGGCGATGCCCAACGCGTCGAGCCGGCGCATCTGCTCGGCCGTCGCGCCGTAGATGGCGGGGTCGCCCGAGTGCAGCCGCACCACGTCGATGCCGGCGTCGCGCGCGCGCACATAACAAGCCTGCTGCTGTTCCAGGTCCAGTTGAGCGGTATCGATCAGTTCCGTGCCGGGGCGGCAGTGCTGCAGCATCTCGACGGACACCAGCGAACCGGCATACAGCACCATGTCCACGCTGCCCAGGAGGCGCGCGCCGCGCAAGGTGATCAGGTCGGCCGCGCCGGGGCCGGCGCCGATGAAATAAACTTTCATGGGATTGTCCTTAACGTTGAACGGAAGGCTTGCGCCGCACCAGCAGGGTGGCCAGGTAGCCCATCGCCTCGTTTGCTTCCAGCGCCCCGACATCCGTTGACAGCAGCTCACCCGGCAGGCCGATGCGGCGCGCGAAAGCGCAGTGCTGCGCAATGTCCATCTCGCGCAGCAAGTCCAGCACCCACGGCAGGCGCGCGCCCACCTTCATCAGCACGACGATGTCGTGCGTCTCGATCTCGCGCCGCAGCTCGTCCGCGCTTTCCGGGCACGGCAGGATCAGCACCCGCTCCTTGCCCTCGCCCAGCGGCCAGGCCATGGCGGCCGCCGCGGCCGCGTAGCTGGTCACGCCGGGGAAGGTACGTTGCGGCAGCTCGGGAATGCGCGCGCGCAGCGCCGCCAGCACGTAGCCGTAGGTGGAATACGTCATCGAATCGCCGATGGTCAGGTAGGCCACCGTGCGGCCGGCGCGCAGCTCGCGCGCGATCGCATCGGCCAGCTGGGCGTAATGCTCGCTCAGCACCGAGCGGTCCGGGTCCATATTGAATTCGATCTCGCGCAGTTGCGCCGGCGCCGGCGTGAAGCCGGTGCCGGCCAGGCATTGCAGCGCCACCGAATCCTGCACGCCACGGGCGCGCGGCGCGTAGATCAGGTCGGCCGCACGCAGCGCTTCCAGCGCCGCCACCGGCAGGTAGCCCGCCGGTCCGGGGCCGACCCCGACTCCGTAGAATGTGCCAATCAGCGTCCCGCTCATCGCTGCGCTCCCAGCAGATTGCCGGCCAGGTCGAACAGCCGCACTTCCAGCCGCCGCACCGACGGCACGCGCGCATGCGCCAGCGCGCCGATGCGCCGCGCCATCTCGTCCCAGAAGACGTTCGCGCCGCCCGCCTCGTTCAGTATTGCCATTGCCGCTTCCACCGTGTTTGCTTCCTCGATCTGCCGCACCGTGTGCGGCCCATAACCCCATTCGGCGGCGACGCGCGCCACGCCGCCCATCGCCATCGTGCTGCGACTGGAATGCGTGTCCCAGTGACCGTCCAGCACCTTGGCCAGCTTGCCGGGATGCCCGGCCAGCCATAGTTCATCCAGTTCCTGCCCCGCCTCGCCCAGCGCCCGTTGCGTGAAATCGAGCGCGTCGCCAAGGAAATTGGCGATCTGCACGCTGCGCGCGTCCGGCAATCCCAGCACATCGCGCGCGTACTCGCGCCCGATCTTGCCCGGCAGGTAGGCCACCCGGGGCGGCCCGCCCGCCAGCGCCACCCGCACGTACACCTCGATCGACGCGATCCAGGTGGCCAGCGACATCGGCTCGACGATGCCGGAGGTGCCCAGGATCGAGATGCCGCCAACGATGCCCAGACGCGGGTTGAACGTCTTCGGTGCGATGCTCTCGCCCTCCGCGCAGCCGATGGTCAGGTCGAAGCCCGCCTCCTCCGCCACCTCGGCTACCGCCTGCCGCATCATCTGGCGCGGCACCGGATTGATGGCAGGTTCGCCGACCGCCACGCGCAGCCCCGGCGCCGTCGCGGTGCCGACGCCGCGCCCCGCGAAAAAACGTACGGTGCCCACGTCGTTGCGCGTCACCTCGGCAAAGATGGTGGCGCCATGGGTGTTGTCCGGATCGTCGCCGCCGTCCTTCAGCACTTCCGCGCGTACCCGGTCGCCCTGGCGCAGCACGCGCATGACCGGCACGACCAGGTAATGCACGCCGTCCGGCAGGCTGACCCGCACTTCCCGCTTCAGTTCACCGTCCAGCAGCAGATGCAGCGCCGCCTTGACGGCGGCCGTGGCGCAGGTGCCCGTGGTACGCCCACGCCGCAGCCCGTTCGACGCCGGTATCGCCAGGTCGAACGGCCGGCGTTCAGTCGCCTCCACCGCTGGCCAGCCCGTTCAGCGCGTCAATCATCAGGCCGTTGACGACGCTGGCCGCCCACGGCGAGCCGCCGCGCGTGCCGCTGTTGGTGATGCGCGGCACTTGCAGGCAGCGCCGCAGCTCGTCCTTGCTCTCGCGCGTGCCGACGAAGCCCACCGGCAGGCCGATGACGAGCTGCGGGCGCCAGCCATGCTCGCGGATCAGCCGCGCCGCCTCGGCGATCGCTGTCGGCGCGTCACCGATCGCCACCACCACGTCGTTGCCGAACTTCTGCCACGCGCGCCGGATGCCGGCCGCCGAGCGCGTGATGCCGTACTGCTCGGCCATCAGGTGCGTCTCGCGGTCGTGCACGCCGCACCAGGTGTCGATGCCCAGCTCCTCCAGCAGCGCACGCTTCAGGCCCGTCTGCACCATCGTCACGTCCGTCACGACGCGGCGGCAGCGCAGCAGCGCGCGGATGCCGCTGTCGATGGCGCCGGCCGAGAAGTAGAAATCGTCGACGGCATTGAAGTCGCCGGACGTGTGCACGATGCGCTGCAGCACCGTCAGCTGCTCCGGCGGGAAGGTCGACCAGTCGCGCCCTGCGGCGATGATGCGGAAGCTCTCCGCCTCGATCGGGTGCGGCACGTAGGTGTTGTAGACCGGCGGCTGCGGCGGCGCCACCGGTTCGCTGGCCAGCAGGCCGCGCACGGCCACGTGGTGGGCGCGCTGCGGCTCGCCGACCTGCTGCTCGAAACCGACGATCTGCACGCGGTACTTGCACAGCGAGCAGTTCATCGCCGCCCGGCCGGCCACGGCCTCGCGCGCGCGTTCGATCATCACGTCCGCCACCAGCGGATGCACGCCGAAGTAACCCGCCTTCAGCACCTCGATGCCGGGCTCCCGTTCGGCCAGCGCGTCGGCCGCCGCGTAGATGCGTTTCACCAGCACGCCATCGAACAGGAAGAACGGCAGCACCACCATGCGCCGGTAGCCCAGCAGCGCGGCGCGGCGCAGGCCGTCCGCCACCAGCGGCTGGGCCGTGCCGGAATAGCAGACGTAGGCGGCGCCGAAGCCCATGCCTTCTTCCAGCATGCGCGCCAGCTTGGCCACCTCGCCATTGGCGTCCGGGTCGGTCGTGCCGCGGCCGACCACGACCAGGCAGGTCTCGTCGCGCCGAACCGTATGCGGCGAGGCCGCTTCCGCCGCCACGATGCGTTCCTGCGCCAGTTGCAGCAGCTTCGGGTCGAGGCTCATCGGGGCGCCGAAATGGAAATCGACGTCCGGGAAGTCGCGCGCCAGGGCCAGCATCTCGGCCGGCATGTCGTTCTTGGCGTGGCGCGCCGCCAGCAGCACGCCTGGCACCAGGGCGATCTGGCGCGCGCCGGCCTCCACGTTGGCCACCGCCGCATCGGCGATGGTCGGGCTGGCGAACTCCAGGTAGCCGTGCGTCACGACGTCGTTCGGCGCGCGCGCGCGAATCAGTTCGACCAGCGCCTCGAATTCGCGCACGGCGTCCGGATCGCGGCTGCCGTGGCCGGCGACGACGATACCCAGGCGTTCCGCGTGCTTGTTGCTCACCATGCCGTTCATGGCGCCGGCTCGATCTGGCTGGCCATCGGCGCCAAGGTGCGGATCAGCATGATGCTCATGTCCGAGCAGCGGTGCTGCGCGCACTCGGCCAGCGTGCCGTGCCACTCCGCTTCGCCGCGTGTCAGGTTTTCCCATACCTCGACCGGGTGATGGGCCGGGATGCCCTGCTCCATCAGGTAGGCGGCGATATGCCAAGGCATGAACGAACGGGCCTCGTCCCATGGGCACGGGATGACGATGGCATTGCGCTGGTCTTCCAGCACGCGCACCAGGTGGCGCTTGAACGGCGCCAGGTCGCCGCGGCGATGGAAGGTGATGAAGGTGGTCTCGTCGAAGCACACGCGCGCGCGCGAAGCGAGGATCTGCGCCGACGAGATGCCGGGCAGCGATTCGACCGGATGGCCGCAGGCGCGCTCGACCCGCTCCAGGTACTGGAAGCCGCTGAAATGGATGTCACCCATGAACACGACCACGCAACGCTTGCCGGCATGGTGTTCGACCGCCACCTTGTCCAGCTGCGCGACCTGGTCGCGGTAACCCATGCCGATCACCTGCGCGTTGGCGGGAATCAGCTCGCGCACCACGTTCAGCACGGCATCGAAGCCCGCCACCACGTCCGCATTGCGGATCAGGTCCGCGCCCCGTTGCGTCAGGTAGCCCGTGTCGCCGGGTCCCGCGCCGATACATACGATCATTGCAACTCCAATTGTTTTATTGTGCCAGGCGCGCACGCACCGTCAAGGCCAGGCTGTCGGCCGACAGCTCTTCCAGGGTCAGGCAGTCGGCGCCCAGCGCCTCGGCCAGCTGGGCCGCGCGGCCCAGCCGCAGATAGCCCTGTTCCGTGTCGATCACCAGCGCCGGCGTGCGGCGTGCCGCCAGTTCCTGCGCCAGCGCCAGCGCCTCGCGCCACGGGTCGCCGCCGGCGGCCAAGGGCACGTTGGCGCGGCCATCCGTCAGCACGACCAGCAGCGGCGGCAACGGCGTGCCGCCCGCGTCGGCGCGCGCCAGCGCTTCCAGCGCCAGTTGCAACGCATGCGGCAGCGGCGTGCGGCCGCCCGTGGGCAGCTCGCGCAGGCGCTGCTCGGCCAGGTCCACGCTGCGCGTGGGCGCCAGCAGCAACTCGGCCTGCTGGCCGCGAAACGCGACGACCGCAACCTGGTCGCGCCGCTGGTAGGCATCCGTCAGCAGGTTCAGCACGGCGCCCTTGAGCGCCTCCATGCGCCGCTGCGCCGCCATCGAGCCGGAAGCGTCGACGACGAACAGGATCAGGTTGGCGCTGGTGCCGGCCCGCACCTGCTGGTGCAGGTCGGCGCGCGTGACGTTCGTGCCGCCGCGCAGCGCGGCACTGCGCAGGGTGGCGCCGATGGCGATGGCGCTCGGCTGCTCGTTTGGCACGGCACGCAGCGCGTGGCCGCGCGGCGCCCGGTCGACGGCACTGCGCCGGCCGGCGGCGCCAAACGCGGCGTCCGCCTCGACGGCAATGCGCGGCGCGGCACCGCTGGCCGTGGCCGCGAACACCTGCTCCTCTTCGCCGCCCTGCGGCGCTGCCTGATCGTCGTCGCCCTCCGTGCCGGCGTCATTCTCGGGCGGTGCAGGCGGCATCGCGTCGCGCAACAGCTGGTCCAGTTTATCGTCGTCCAGGCCCGGCTGTTCGAACGGCTTGCGGCGGCGCCGGTGCGGCAGCACCAGCTGGCTTGCTGCGCGCAGGTCGGCCGGCGTGACTTCGCTGCGGCCGTCCAGCGCGGCGAGCGCGCGCGCGGTCTTGTGCAGCACGATGTCCGCACGCAGGCTGGCCACGTCGAACTCGCAGCACAGATGGCTGATCAGGTCCAGCATCGCGTCGTCCAGCCGCACCTGCGGCAGCAGCGCCTGCGCCGCGGCCAGGCGCGCGCGCAGCGCTTCCTGCTCCTCGTGCCAGCGCGCCGTGAAGCCGGCCGGATCGGCCTCGAAGGCGATGCGGCGGCGCACCACCTCGGCCCGCTCGGCCTTGTCGCGCGGCGCCGTCACCTCGACCATCAGGCCGAAGCGGTCCAGCAATTGCGGGCGCAGGTCGCCCTCTTCCAGGTTCATCGTGCCGACCAGGGTGAAGCGGGCCGGGTGCGCGACAGCCAGGCCCTCGCGCTGCACGCTGTTGACACCCATCGCGGCCACGTCCAGCAGCACGTCCACCAGGTGATCGGCCAGCAGGTTGACTTCGTCGATGTACAGCAGCCCCCGGTGTGCGCCGGCCAGCAGTCCGGGCTGGAAGGTGCGCCCGCCGCCCTGCAGGGCCTGGCCGATATCCAGGCTGCCCAGCACGCGGTCTTCCGTGGCACCCAGCGGCAAGGTGACGAACGGCACGGGCGACGGCACCGGCGCACCGGATGCGCACACGGCGCAGTGCTCGCACGCCTTGCCGGGCGGGCAATTGAAGGCGCAGCCCGGCGTACGATCGATGGCCGGCAGCACGGCGGCCAGTGCGCGCGCGGCGGTACTCTTGGCCGTGCCCTTGTCGCCGCGGATCAGCACACCGCCAATCGATGGATCGACGGCGCACAGCATCAGCGCGGCGCGCAGCTGCTGCTGGCCGACGATGGCGGCAAACGGGAAAATGGGAGTGCTCATCGTTGTTCCAATCCGGTCCTTCAGCTGCCGCGCGCCGTTTCGCCGCGCGCTTCCAGCAGCGCTTCGCTGTCCAGGTACAACTGGCGCAGGCGCTCCAGCGTCTCCGGCTTCGGCTCGGCCCACATGCCGCGGCCGGCCGCTTCCAGCAGGCGCTCGGTGATGGCGTTCTGCGCCCACGGATTGGCCTCCTGCAGGAAGCGCTGCATCTCGGGGTCGAACGCGTACGACTGCGCCACGTCCTCGTACATCCAGTCGTCCATCACCTGCGCCGTGGCGTCGTAGCCGAACAGGTAATCGACGGTGGCCGTCAGCTCCAGCCCGCCCTTGTAGCCATGGCGCTGGATGCTGGCCAGCCATTTCGGGTTGACGACGCGCGAGCGGAATACCCGCAACGTTTCCTCCTTCAGGTCGCGCACCTGAGCGCGCGACGGATCATGGCTGTCGCCGAAATAATGGCGCGGCTGCTGGCCCGACAGGGCACGGATCGTCGCGATCATGCCGCCGTGGAATTGCAGGTAGTCGTCGCTGTCGAAGATGTCGTGCTCGCGGTTGTCCTGGTTGTGCAGCGCGACCTGCACGCCGGCCAGCCGGGTACGGAAGGCTTCGCGCTGGTCGGTGCCCTGGCTGCCGCGCCCGTAGGCATAACCGCCCCAGTTGACGTAGGCCTCGGCGAAGTCGGCGTCGCCCTCCCAGTTGCGCTGCTGGACCAGCGGCAGGATGCCGGCGCCGTAGCTGCCCGGCTTCGCACCGAACACGCGGTAGCCGGCGCGGCGTGCCGCCTCGGGTTCGTCCAGGCCCGCGCCGATGCCCTGCGCCAGCTCGGCCAGGTAGTGCTTGCGCACGTAGTTATCCGTCGCCGGCTCGTCCAGGCGGATCACTTGCTGGACGGCGTCGTCCACCAGCTCGATCAACTGCGGGAAGGCGTCGCGGAAGAACCCGCTGATGCGGGTCGTCACGTCGATACGGGGGCGGCCCAGCTCCGCCAGCGGCACCACTTCGATCCCGCACACCTGCCGGCTCTCGTGGCGCCACACCGGGCGCACGCCCAGCAGCGCCAGGATCTGCGCCACGTCGTCGCCGTGCGTGCGCATCGCGCTGGTGCCCCACACGCTGACCGCCACGCTTTCCGGCCAGTCGCCGGTCTCGCGGCGGTAGCGTTCCAGCACCTCGCGTGCCAGCTGCTGGCCGACGCGCCAGGCCGATTGCGACGGCACGCTGCGCGGATCGACGGAGTAGAAATTGCGCCCGGTCGGCAGGATGTGCGCCATGCCGCGCGTGGGCGAGCCGCTGGGACCGGCCGGCACGTAGCGCCCGGCCAGGCCGGCCACCAAGTTGTCGATTTCGTCGCTGGCGCGGCGCAGCTTCGGCACCAGTTCGCGGCAGGCGAAGTCCAGTACGCGGCGCAGTTCGTCGAAACGGGCCGGGCCGGCCGCAACCGGCCTGGCCGCGGCGACAGCGGCCGGCTTGGCGCGCGGCCGCCCCAGCTGCGTGACGACGCTCGCCTTGGCGCGGGCGGCGGGCTGGAGGCGTGGCGCGGCGCTGTCGCCGTCATCCAGTGTGTATAAGAGACAGGTCCAGCACCGCGTCGATGGCCTCCGGTGCGTAAGCAGCCTGCCCCAGTTCCTCGAACACGCGGCGGCACAGCAGGTCCACCGCTTCCAGCGCATTGGCGCGCGAGACGACGGCACGGCCGGCCAGCCTGGCCAGCGCTGGTGCCGCGTTGATGCGGCCCGCACCGGTTGCCAGCAGCATGTCCACCGTCAGGCCGAACAGCTGGGCGACGGCAGCCTGCAGGCCCGGCACGTCCTGGTTCGGCAGGCGGGTCAGCGCGGCCAGCATGTCCGGCATCTGCGCGTCGTCCGGGCAGCGGCCCAGCACGTGCAGGCCATCGCGGATCTGCGCCGAACCCAGCTCGCACAGGTAGCCGTCCAGGTCCTCGATCAGGTGGGCGACATCGGAGCCGCCCATCTCGGCCAGCGCCGCCGGCAGTGCGCCGTCGTGGTCATGCTCGTGGTCATGGTGGTGGTCATGGTGGTGATGATGGCCGTGGTCATGATCGTGGTGACCGTGCGCATGACCATGCCCGTGGTCATGGTCATGGTCATGATCGTGGTCGTGATCGTGGTCATGGTGGAGCAGCCGCATGCGCATGTCGGCATCCAGGTTGGTCTGCTTGACCAGCTCCCAGATCTGCTGCTGCAGCAACGGCAGCTTGGCCGGGTCCAGCACCTCGACCTGGTAGTACTCGTCCACCAGCTGCGTCAGCTGCGCCAGCGCGCCGTAGGTGTCGGCCGTCGTCATCGGCGGCGTCAGGTGGTCCACCACGACGGCGTGGGCGCGGCGCTTGGCCTGCGAGCCCTCGCCCGGGTCGTTGATGATGAACGGGTAGAACAGCGGCAGGTCGCCCAGCAGCGCGTCCGGGAAGCATTCCTCCGACAGGCCGACGCCCTTCCCCGGCAACCACTCCATCGTGCCGTGCTTGCCGACGTGGACGATGGCGTCCGCGTGCCACTCGTCGCGCAGCCAGCGATACAGCGCATAGTAATGGTGGGTGGGCGGCAGGTCGGGCTGGTGGTAGATCGCGTCCGGATCCATGCCGTAGCCGCGCGGCGGCTGCAGCGCGACGAAGGCGTTGCCCAGTTCGATGCCGGCCAGCGCCAGGTGGCCGTCGTGCACGTAGGCTTCACCAGGTGGCGCGCCCCATTGCGCCAGCATTTTCTCCCGCAAGGCCGGCGGCAGCTCGGCGAACCACTCGCCATAGCGCGTGGCCGACACGCGGCCGGCGGCCTGCGCCAGCTGCTGCTCCGTCACGTGCAGGTTGTCGTACGAGCAGCGCGCCACCAGGTCGTGGATCAAGGTGGTGCCGTCGGGCGGCAGGTCGCGGATGTCGTAGCCCGCCTCCACCAGCGCCTGCAGGATGCGCATCAGCGAGGCCGGCGCGTCCAGGCCGACGGCATTGCCGATCTGCGCCGCCTTGCTGCTGGAATTGGTGAACATGAAGGCGACGCGCTTGGCCTGGTTCGGCAGCCGTCTCAGGCGCGCCCAGCGCGCCGCGATGCCGGCAATGCGGGCGGCGCGGTCGGCCAGCGGCGCATACTCGACCGCTTCGCCCGGCAGGCCGGCGGCGCGCTCCTTGAACGACAGCGGCACCGTGATCAGGCGGCCGTCGAATTCGGGCAGCACCACGTTCATCGCCGTGTCCAGGGGATTCAGGCCGCGCGCCGACTGCTGCCACTGCGGCAGGGTCATGCCGCTGGTGATGGCCTGCAGCACCGGCACGTCCAGCGTCTCCAGCACCCCGACCGACCAGCCGGCCGGCGTCGGGCCGCCCGGCGTGATTTCGCCCATCGCGAACGAGGTCGTGTTGATCAGCACATCGACGTGGGCCGTCTCGCCGTCGCCGAAATAGCGCAGCGCGGCAGGCATGGCGGCGCCGTCGGCGGCGCGCAGCGAGGAAGTAGAACACGGGCAGCACGTCCAGCCCGCGCGCCTCCAGCGCGGCCTGCAGCGCGTCGACGAAACGCGTGTTCCCGCTCATCCAGTGGGCACGGTAGAACACGATGCCGACCGCCGGCCGTGCCGGATCGCGCAGCGCGAGCCAGTCGGCCAGCGTGGCGTCCGCCGCCAGGTCGGGATGGTGGATGCCGTGTTCCGGCAGCGGCTGCGCCGGCTCGAAGCCGTGGCCGGTCAAGAGCAGGTGGTCGGACAGATAGCGCAGCAGCTGCGCCAGGTTGGCGCCGCCGCCGGCCTGGAAATAGGCCAGCGCCATTTGCGTGACGCCGGCACCCACGGTGGATACCGCGGCCAGCTCCGGATCGGGTTCGCCGGTGCCGCTGACCACCAGCAGGTGGCGCCCCTGGCGGCGCGCCGCCTCGGCCAGCTCGGCGAAGCCCGGCACGCCGCCCAGGCGGCCCAGCACCCGCACGACGATGACGCGGGCACTGCGCAGCTCGCCGTCCAGCAGGGTAGCCAGCGCCGGCGTGCCCTCGCCCCGCTCCTGCAGGTTGACGCCGGCCACCGGACCGAAGCCGGCCGGCAGCTGGGCGCACGCGTGGTGCAGCACGGTGAGGTCGTTGGATGCGTGCGTCAGCAGCGCGATGCGGGGCAGTTGATTCATCATTTCGGTTGCGGCTCGCAAGTGTCGCCGTGGCCCAGGCGATGGAAGATCAGGTCGGCCACTTCGCGCCCGCCCGCCAGGTGCTCGTCGACGATGCGCGCGGCCGCCGCTTCGTCGACGCGCTGGTACCAGGTCCCTTCCGGATAGACGACCAGCACGGGCCCTTCGAACTTGCAAGCGACCATGCAGTGGGTGCGGGTACGCTTGACCGCCAGTTCGGGCCGGGCATCGATCATCTCGCCCATGCGCTCGAACACGGCCTGGGCGCGGCCCTCGGTGCTGGTGCAGCGAGGGCCGACACACATGAAGACGTGGCGGTCGTGGGTGCGCATGACTTGATCGATGCGGCTCAGTTGGTACGATCCAGGCGCGCGTGCAGCCAGCCCGTCAGCGCACCCAGCGCCAGCCAGAACGCGGCATTGGCCACGGCGCTGGCGACGATGAACTCACGCGCCAGTGCCGCCGGCGCGACGGCGCCATGCACGGCAGGTTGCGGTGCGCCCACCAAGTGCGGCGTGACCACCAATGCCAGCGCGGCCACTTTCAGCCCCCAATGCCGGCCCCAGGCCAGCAATGCCAGCGCGGCGGCGGTGGCGCCGGCCGTGGCGATCCACCAGCTCTGGCGGGCAACCACGGGCGCCGCCTCGGTGCCGGGCAGTTCCGGCGGCAGGCCCAGCGCAGGCGCGACAAAGAACACCAGGTAGGCGGCGCCGCCCCACAGCAGGCCGCCGCGCCAGTCGACCGGCTTGCCGCGCAGGGTCAGCGCGGCCGCCAGCAGCAGCGCATAGCCGACGGCCATGCTGATATTGGCCAGTATCGTGTAGAACAGGCGCTCGCCGCCCGGGGCCGGTTCCCAGCCGCCGTGGCGGTGCTCTTCTCCGCCATGCTCGTGCGCCGACGCGGCAGCCTGCTCGTGTTCCTGCGCGCCGGCATGCTCATGTTCGTGGGCATGTTCGTGCTCGTCGGCGTGTTCGTGCGCCTGCGCGGCCGCCGGCGCGGCCTGCGCCGCCGCCTCGTAGGTCTCGGCGGTGCGAATCAGCGGCGTCACCTGCAGGTGCTGGACGCCCGTCAGCAAGAGCCCCGCGACGATACCGGCGCCCGCCGCTGTCGCGACGATGCGGTTGAACACGCCGGGCCTGCGCGCCGGCGCGGCGGCGGCCGGGCTCAATGGCACGGGAAGCCCGCCGAGTGGCGGCTGTCGTGGGCGGCGTTGTGCAACGCTTCCATCGGCGCGAAGCCGGCGCCGAACAGCAGCACGATGCCGAGGGCGGCCGCGCCCAGCGCTGGCAGCAGCTTGTCCTTCAGGGCCAGCGGGGTGGCGTGGACGGAAGTGGACGTAACAGGCGACATGGATACTCCTCCTTGGCAGGATCGGAACGACGAAATGCGTTGCTCGGGAAGGAATGGGTGGGGAGACGGGACGGATGCGGTGGGTGGCGTGCAGCCAGGAGACCAGCGGATCGCGTGCTTTTCCTCATCCGTATCGCCCTCCGCGATACAAACGCGCTTGCTGCTTCGGGCTGGTTTCCGGGCTCGCGAGCGGCACGTCGACGACGTGCCGGGATGCCGCGCCTTCCCATGCTCTCTGGCACAGTGGCGTATGGCGGCACCTTGGCTCGCTTACCGTTGCGGGGGCAGCGTCGGGATGGCGCTCCTGGTGGGGCGCGGCACCGACTTCCCATTTAAGGCGGCACGCGTGCGCGCGCCGCCACCGGAAGCTGAACTACGCGCGCAGTATAGGTGGGGCTGGCAGCAATTGCAACAAAATGATGGCTGAAAGGCTATGCCGGCGCCTCGCCCCAGCGGTCCTGGTACAGGATGTCGGCCAGCGCGTGGCGCCTGTCCCAGCCCTCCAGTTCCAGCATCGGCGCCGGGTAGAACGACGCGACGTGGCCGACGCACAGGACCGCGACGGGCTGGCTGCCCTCCGGCATGCCGCACAGGGCGCGCAGCCGTTCCGGGTCGAACAGCGACACCCAGCCGACGCCGATGCCCTCGGCGCGCGCGGCCAGCCAGAAGTTCTGGATCGCGCAGGCGCACGAGGCCAGGTCCATCTCCGGCATGGTGCGGCGGCCGAAGATATACTTTTCGCGCCGTTCGATCAGGCCGACCACCAGCACCTCGGCGCAGGTCAGCACGCCTTCCACTTTCAGGCGCATGAATTCGCCACCCCGTTCCCCCAAGGCGTCGGCCGTGCGCAGGCGCTCGGCGTCGATCTCGGCATGGATGGCCTGGCGCAGGCCAGGGTCGACGACGCGCAGGAAGCGCCACGGCTGCATCAGGCCCACCGAAGGACCGTTGTGGGCGGCGGCCAGGAAGCGTTGCAGTTGGTCGGGTGCGATGGCGCCGGGAGCGAAGTGGCGCACGTCGCGGCGCTCGCGGATGGCACGGTAGACGGCGTCGATGTCGGCTTGCGGGTAGGCGTTTGGGTTGGGCATCGGTCGAGAAAGGCTGGGGTCAGACCCGGCGGGTCTGCCCCCGGGCGGCGCCGCGATTGTACCGCTACCGCGTCAGTAGCGCCGCATCACGAATTCGGCCACGCAGACCGGCTTGCCGCCCGCCTCGTTCTCCATCGTGACGAGCCACACCAGCTGGGTGCAGTCGGCCAGCGGCTCGACCGCCTGCAACGTGAAGCGGCCCCGGATGCGGCTGCCGGCCGGCACCGCGGCCGGGAAGCGCACCTTGTTGCAGCCATAGTTGACCGTCAGCCGCGCCGTGCCCAGCGAGACGGCGCTGGCCAGCATTGCCGGCAGCAGCGCGATGGTCAGGAAGCCGTGCGCCACCGTGCCGCCGTAGGGCGACTCGCGCATGGCCCGTTCGGCGTCCAGGTGGATCCACTGGTGGTCGTCCGTGACGTCGGCAAAGGCGCTGATGCGGGCCTGGTCGATGGTGAACCAGCGCGACAGCGCGACCTCGCGTCCGACCACCGCTTCCAGTGCCGGGATGGTGTCCAGCAGGACCGGTTGCGCGTCCATCAGGCGGCCTCGCAAAAGCCCGGCTGGGCGACGAAACGCTCGATATGGTGGTCGGCATCGCCCAGGGTCAGGCCCAGCGTCGTCAGGCGCTTGAACAGGTGGGCGGCCGGCAGCTCGTCCGTCACGCCCATGCCGCCGTGCAGCTGGACGGCCTGCTGGCCGACGAACTTGCCGGCCTGCGCCACCCGCGCCTTGGCGGCGGAGACGACGCGGCGGCGTTCTTCCGGATCGGGAGAATCCACTTTCACGGCCGCCAGCATCGCCATCGAACGGGCCTGCTCGAGGTGGATGAACATGTCGGCCATGCGGTGCTGCAGCGCCTGGAACTTGCCGATCGGCGCGCCGAACTGCTGGCGCGTCTTCAGGTAGTCCAGGGTGGCGGCGAACAGTGCGTCCATCACGCCGACGCTTTCCGCGCACAGCAGCGTGGCGCCGTAGTCGGTCGCCGCTTCCAGGATGTCCCAGCCCTGGCCGGGCGCGCCCAGCGGCGTGGCCGGCGCGTGATCGAACGAAACGGTGGCGGCGCGCAGGCCGTCGATGGTGCGGTAGTCGCGCACGGCGATGCCGGCCGTGTCGGCATCGACCAGGTACAGGCCGATCGCGTCCTGGTGACGGGCCGAAACGATGAACGCGTCGGCCTGGCCGCCATGCAGCACGACTGTCTTGATGCCGCTGACGCCCATATTGTCCGGCGTGCCCGTGGCGACGGCGCCGATCGCGGCCAGGTCATGGCGCGATTGCGCTTCGGCCAGCGCGCAGGCCAGTTTCACTTCGCCGGTGGCGACGCGCGCCAGCAGATCCTCCTGGCCGCCGGCCAGTTGCAGGAAGCGCGCGCCCAGCACGGTGGCGAAATACGGTTCGACCACCAGCGCGCGACCCAGTTCCTGCATCACGACCAGCATGTCGACAGCGCTGCCGGCGAAGCCGCCCTGCGCTTCCGGCACCGGCAACGCCGTCATGCCCAGCTCCACCAGGGTGGCCCAGGCCTCGGTCGAGACGCCGCTGTCCGAGTGAATGATGGCGCGGCGCTTTTCAAAGGTGTAATCACGCTCGGCCCAGCGGCGCAGGGCGTCGGCGAACTGCTGCTGTTCTTCCTTGTAGCTGAAATCCATGGCTGTCTCCCTGTTATAGTCCGAGGATCATCTGCGTGATGATGTTCTTCTGGATTTCGTTGGAACCGCCATAGATCGAGGTCTTGCGGTAGTTGAAGTAGTAGGCCGCCAGCGGTGCGGCATCGTCGTCGCCGCCCGCCGCGTGTTCCTTTTCCCCTTCCAGGTAGGCCGGGTCGAACGGCAGCGCGCCGGGCCCGGCCGCCTCCACCATCAGCTCCGTCAGCATCTGCTGGATTTCGGTGCCCTTCACTTTCAAGACGGAAGCCTGCGGCCCCGGGCCCTGGTGTTCCTGCGCGATGGTGCGCAGCACCGTCACCTCCAGCGCCATCAGCTCGATCTCCAGGTTGGCCACCTTGGCGGCGAACAGCGGATCGCGCAGCAGCGGCTGGCCGCCCTTCTGCTGGCGCAGCGCCAACGCCTTCAGGAACGCCAGCTCGCGCTTGGAGCGGCCGACGGCGGCGATACCCGTGCGCTCGTGGCCCAGCAGGTACTTGGCGTAGGTCCAGCCACGGTTCTCCTGGCCGATCAGGTTCGCCACCGGCACCCGCACATTGTCGAAGAAGACCTCGTTGACCTCGTGTTCCTCGTCGAGCATGATGATCGGGCGCACCGTGATGCCCGGCGTCTTCATGTCGATCAGCAGGAACGAGATGCCCTCCTGCTTGCGCACGCTGGGATCGGTGCGCACCAGGCAGAAGATCATGTCGGCATACTGGCCCAGCGTGGTCCAGGTCTTCTGGCCGTTGACGACGTAATGGTCGCCGTCGCGCACGGCGGTCGTCTTGAGCGAGGCCAGGTCGGAGCCGGCGCCCGGTTCGGAATAGCCCTGGCACCACCAGTCGTCGCAATGGAGGATGCGCGGCAGGTAGTGCGCCTTCTGCGCTTCGTTCCCGAACGCCATGATGACCGGCGCCACCATGTTGACGCCGAACGGCAGGATCGGCGGCGTGCCGGCGCGGGCGCACTCCTCTTCCCAGATGTGGCGCTGGGTGGCGTTCCAGCCCGGCCCGCCGTATTCGACCGGCCAGGCCGGCGCGGCCCAGCCCTGCTCGGCCACGATCTTGTGCCAGCGCACGTAGTCTTCCTTCGACAGGCGCAGGTGGCGGCGCACCTTGTCCTGCAATTCGGGGGGCAGCTTGGCGTCGAGGAAAGCGCGCACGCTGTCGCGGAACGCCAGGTCCTCGGCGCTGTAGTTCAGGTCCATATCGTCTCCATGGTTATCGCGTCGCCTTGAAATAGCACGATCGTTCCAATCGATTCTACCCCGATTTGGCGGTGCGCGACAGGACCATGACGTCAAACGAACGGATAACGCCCAAGCTGCGGATCGTGATAGCCCTTGCTGCCGATGACGCGGGCCAGCGGGCTGCGCATGTCGGCGTCCAGCGGCAGCTGGGCCAGCCGCGCGACGACGCTGTGGAAATCGTGGCGCGGCTGCCAGCCCAGCGCCTGGCGCGCCAGCGTGTTGTCGTAGACGCGGTCCAGCGTGGGGAACAGCGACCAGCCGCGCCGCGCGTACTCGGCCAGCGCTTGCGGCGCGCGCCGTGCCACGACCGCCGCCGCGTCCAGCCGCAACGCGGCCACGTCCTCGCGCCGCAGGGGCGTGGTGGCGCTGACGATGTAGCGGCCGAATCCTGTCTTGCCGGCCCGTTCCAGCGCCAACAGGTGGGCCTCGACGATGTCCTCGATGTCGGCACGGCGGTTCAGCAGCTCGTTGACCTTGATGTTGGCGTCCACATACGCGCCGCGCAGCGCCGGATCGTCGTCCGGCTCGGGAAAGAACCGGGCCGTGCGCAGCACCACGACCGGCAGGCCCTGCGTGCGGGCGAACAGCTCGCACAGCTGCTCGCCCGCCAGCTTGGTGACACCGTAGATATTCTTCGGCACCGGCTGCACGGTTTCGTCGATCCACGCGGCCGGCGCGCCCGCCGGCGGCGACAGCGCGGCGCCGAACACGCTCGTGCTGCTGGTCATGACGAAGGCGCCGACACCTTCGTCGACCGCAGCTTCCAGCAGGTTCAGGGTGCCCTGCACATTGGTGGCGACGAACTGGCTGCGCGTGTGCGTGGCCACGTGCGGCTTGTGCAGGGTGGCCGCGTGGATCACGCCCTGCACGCCGCGCATGGCGGCGCGTACGGCGCCGGCGTCGCCGATCGACGCGACGGCGTGCGTGAATGGCGACGCCAGCACGTCCAGCCCGACCGGTTCATGGCCCGCGGCCGCCAGCACCCGCACCAGCGCCTCGCCCAGGTGGCCGCTGCTGCCCGTGACGAGCACCTTCATCGCGCGGCCCCGCACAGCGCCGCCCGGCTGTCGTCGAACAGTTGCGCCAGCCAGCCGGCCACCAGCTTGAAGCGGCCGATCGAGACGGCGTCGCGATGGCTCAGCAGCCACAGCTCGCGCGTGACCTCGGCGCCGGACAGGCGCAGCAGGCCCTCGTCCTCGCCGACGATGCAAGGCAGCAGCGCCATGCCGACACCGGCCCGGCAGGCATTGACCATCGTGCTCAGGCTGTTGACGCGCAGTGGCTGGCGCGGCCGCGGCGCCAGGCGGGCCAGCCAGCGCATTTCCGGCACGTGCGCCAGTGCCTCTTCCAGCGCGATCCACGGCTGGCTGCCCCAGTCCTCGCGCGGCACGCCGGCAAACGCGGGCGCGCCGTACACGGCCCAGCCGATCTCGCCGAGACGGCGCATCAACACCGCCGCGTCGTCCGCCGGCGGCGCCAGGCGCAGCGCGAAGTCCGCCTCGCGGCGCGAGAAGGAGACGTTCTGGTTGTCGGCCACCAGGTTCACTTCCAGCGCCGGATGGCGCGCGCACAGCGCGCCCACGTGCTTGACGAGCCAGTGGTCGAACAGGAAGTCGATGGCGCTGACGCGCACGGCGCCGGCGATGGTCTCGGCCTCGCGCGTGGAGGCCAGCAGCATGCTTTGCACGCTGCCGTACACCGCCTCGCCGCGCTCGACGAAGACCTGGCCGGCGTCGGTCAGCTGGTAGCCGGTGGGGGCGCGCGTGAACAGGCGCAGGTTCAGCGCCTTCTCCGCGGCGGCGACGCGCCGGCTGATGGTGGAGGCGTCCACGCCCAACTGGCGCGCCGCGGCGCTCATGCTGCCGCTGCGCGCCAGCGCCAGCACCAGCGGGATATCGTTCCAGTCAAAATCGTCTGCCATGCGTCTCCATCGTCCGTTTCATCAATGCCTCTGCCTTTGGTGCCACCCGCATTCCTGCAAAGTGCGCTTGCAGGCTTGCCCATTCTCAACATGGATCGCGGGCCATAAGATGCCAGCCATCGAGACGACTGTAGCACGGTCGTTTTTCCGGACCCTCACTAAAAAGGAAGACATCATGAGCACCCAGAACGCCAACGAATTGAACCTGTCGCGCCGCGGCGCCCTGCTGGGCGGCGCCGGCCTGGCCGCCGCAGTCGCTTCGATCGCGCTGCCGGCCGTCGCCGCAGCCGCACCCGCCGCCGCGCCGAAAGGCCCGCTGCGCAGGACCGCCAGCACGATCACGACGCGCGACGGCGTCGAGCTGTATTACAAGGACTGGGGCCATGGCCAGCCCATCGTCTTCAGCCACGGCTGGCCGCTCAATTCGGACAGCTGGGAGTCGCAGATGCTGCACCTGGCGAATCACGGCTTTCGCGTGATCGCCCATGACCGCCGCGGCCACGGCCGCTCCAGCCAGCCGTGGGAAGGCAACGACATGGACCACTATGCCGACGACCTGGCGCAGCTGATCGAAGCGCTCGACCTGAAGGACGCCATCCTGGTCGGCTTCTCGACCGGCGGCGGCGAGGTGGCGCGCTACGTGGGCCGCCACGGCACCAGGCGCGTGGCCAAGCTCGCCCTGGTCTCGGCCGTGCCGCCGCTGATGCTGCAGACGGCCGACAACCCGGGCGGCCTGCCGCTCGCGGTATTCGACGGCATTCGCAACGCCCAGATCGCGAACCGCTCGCAGCTCTACCTGGACATTCCGTCCGGCCCGTTCTACGGCTTCAACCGCCCGGGCGCCAAGGTGTCGCAGGGCCTGATCCAGTCGTGGTGGATGCAGGGCATGATGGGCGGCCACAAGAACACGCTCGATTCGATCAAGGCGTTCTCGGAAACCGACTTCCGCGCCGACCTGAAGAAGTTCGACAAGCCGACCCTGGTGATCCATGGCGACGACGACCAGGTGGTGCCGATCGACGCGGCCGGCCGCGCTTCCGCCGCGATCGTCAAGCACGCCAAGCTGATCGTCTACCCGGGCGCCCCGCACGGCCTGACCGACACCCACAAGGACCAGGTCAACGCCGACCTGCTGGCGTTCGCCAGGAGCTGAACCAGGCACCAGTGCAAGAAACACCGGTGTCAGGCACCGATCGCAGGGCCGTCAAGGCCCTGGGATCGGTGCCTGACACCAAGGGTTTGGCAAGCGTCGCGCCACAGCGCGCAAGCCGGTGGTAGAGTGCAGCAAACTTAACGATTTGCTATCATGCCAAACAACACACTCGCCCCCGACACCCCGCTCTACATCGTCCTCAACGCCGGCTCCGGCGCGGCCGAGACCGACGAGCGCCGCAGCGCGATCGAGGCGGTGCTGAACCAGACCGGCCGGCGCTTCCATATCGAACTGGTGGACGACCCGGAGCGCATCGACGAGCAGGCGCGCGCGCAGGCCGAGCGCGCGCGGGCCGATGGCGCCATCCTGGTGGCGGCCGGCGGCGACGGCACCATCAACGCCGTGGCGCGCCAGGCGGTCGAACACGGCTGCCCGTTCGGCGCCCTGCCGCAAGGGACGTTCAACTACTTCGGCCGCACCCACGGTATTTCGCAGGACCTGACCGACGCCGTGCACGCGCTGCTGCGCGCGTCGATCCGGCCGGTGCAGATCGGCACCGTCAACGGCCGCATCTTCCTCGTCAACGCCAGCATCGGCCTGTATCCGAAACTGCTGGAAGAGCGCGAGCACGACAAGCGCCAGTTCGGCCGCAGCCGCTTCGTGGCCGCACTGTCGGCGCTGAAGACGCTGGTGCTGCCGCACCGCCGGCTGCGCCTGTCGCTGGAAGCCGAGGGCAAGGAGATCCATCTGCGTACCTCCACGCTCTTCGTCGGCAACAACCGGCTGCAGATGGAACAGGTCGGGCTGACCGAGGTCACGCCCGCCGTGGCGGACGGCGAGCTGGCCGCGCTGGCGCCGAAACCGGTCGGCCGCCTGCGCATGCTGCTGCTGATGGCGCGCGGCGCGCTCGGCATGCTGGCCGATACGGACGACCTGGTCGCCTTCGGCTTTCGCCGCATGACCGTGCGAACGCCGCGCTACGGTCGCAAGCGGCTGAAGGCGGCGGTCGACGGCGAAGTGCTGCACCTGACGGCGCCGCTGCAGTTCGAGGCGCTGGCCGGCAAGCTGCTGCTGCTCGTGCCGGCGCCGGCCGACGCCGTGCGCGACTGACGCCGGTCCCGCCAGCGCGCGGTTCACCCCGCGTTTCCTGCCGTTCGTCGCATGGCGCGCGCGCCTTGCGCGGCCCTTGGCTACGATGCCAGCATCGAACCAGACAGGGACCCCGCCATGCGACCGCCACGCTCCGCCGCCTTCCTCGTTACCGCCACGCTGCTGGCGGGTTGCGTCATCGTCGTGCCGGATGGCGACGGCCATTGGTCGTCCGACCGGCCGGCCGTGCAGGGCGACGGCCGCATCGCCAGCGCCACGCGGCCCGTGACCGCGCTGCCGGGGCTGGAGATCGAAGGCCGGCGCCGCCTCGACATGCAGGTGGACGTGCAGGTCGGCGGCACGCCCGCCCTGACCATCGAGGCGGACGGCAATCTGCTGGAACACGTGCACACGGACATGCGCGGCGACACGCTGCACATCTGGAGCGACAGCGACACCAGCGCCTCGCGCCCGGTACGCATCCGCTACACCGTGCCGCGGCTGGAGCGGCTGGAAACGTCGGGCTACGCCGGTACCCACGTGGCTGGGCTGGACGGGGGCAACCTGAAGGTCGTGCAGCGCGGCTCGGGACGGATCGAATTGCGCGGCCGCGTGGACCGGCTGGAGGCCGTCAACAGCGGCTCCGGCAGTCTGCTGGCCGATGCGCTCGATGCCGGCGACACCCGCGTGACGATGAACGGCTCCGGCCGCATTCAACTGGGCACCGTGCAGGGCGAGGCGCTGCGCGCTACCTTGTACGGTTCCGGCGGCCTGACGGCGCGCGGCGAGGTGCGCGCGGCCGACGTCACGGTGCACGGCTCCGGCGCCGCCCGCCTGGCCGGCTTGCGCAGCCAGCGCGCCGAACTGGCCACGCACGGCTCGGGCGACATCGCCATCGCCGTCTCCGGCCAGGTAAGCAGCCGCACCGACGGTTCCGGCACGATCACGGTCTACGGCGACCCGCTCGAACGCAGCGTGCTGGGCAAGCGCACGACCTTCGTCCGCTGAGCGGAACCACCGGGGTCAGTGGCTAATGCCGCTAGGTATTCCTCAACCCCAGGCTCAAAACCGGGGTCAGACCCGCCGGGTCTGACCCCAGCTCTGCGCTTTTGGGTGCAAAGACGTCTGCGGCTGGCGGATAATTTTCCTTCACTTAGCGGCATTAGGGTCAGTGGCTATTCCACCACCTCGATCGCCAAGTCCCGCCCCTCCACCGCCACATTGCCGGCATAGTCTGCCGCGAAAATGCGCAGCGTGTACGAGCCCAGCGCCAAGCCCGACACGTCCCACGCGCCCGGGCTGACGCGCCCGTCCGCCAGGGTGTTGTGCACGGCGTAGGCGAAATGCGTGGCCGCGCTGCCGTACACCGTGATGCCGCTGCTGGGCGCGTACACGACCTTGACGGCCTCCTGGTTGCGCGGCAGCCGGTCGTACACCTGCGTGATGCGGGGCTGCTCCCAGCCCGGCAGCGCGCTGCCGTCGGGCCGCAGCAGCTGGTAGCCCAGCTTGTACAGCCCGAGGCGGCGGCGCGCCAGGTTGCCGTCCATCTGGTCCCAGGCATCGACGATGATGTCGATGCGGCCCAGGCTGCGCGGCACCTTCACCGGCCCCTTCGCCGGCGGCGCGACCGTCTCCTTGTTCGTTCCCTTGTCCTTGTTCTTCTTCTTGCGCGCCGCTGGCTCGCCGCGCTGCCCCGGCAGGCGCTTGCCGCCATCGGCCAGCAGCAGGATGCTCTGGATGCGTGGCGCCACCGTGTCGCGCAGGCCTGCCAGCGGCAGCGCGAGCGGATTGGCCACGCTGCCGTCCGGGTAGTAATCGAGGTGGACGTGCGCCATCGCGTTGATCGTGCCGAGCCGGTCGCCGGCCGCGAAGCGGGTGCCGCGCGGCACGCGCACCCGCTCCGGCTTGCCGCGGCCATTGCGCAGCAGCTGGAAGCGCGGGTCCAGCGCCGCGTCGCGCCGGTCGCGTCCCACCTTCATGTGAATGTACGACAGCGTGCCCAGCGCCAGCCCTTCGGAGAGGGTGCCGTAGCCCCAGTTCGCGAACGGATCGGTGACCTTGGCCGGCACCATCGCCACGACGGCGTCGCCCACGTCGGCGCGCACGTCCAGGCCCATATGGAAATGGTCGCGGCTTTCGCCGTCGAAGCTGCCGCGCACCTCGCCCATCAGGCCGACCACCTCGTGCGGCGCGTCCTGCGGCAGCACGGGCCAGGCCATGCGTGACGGCCGCGGTGCGACGGCAGGCACGCTGGCCAGTGCCGCATGCAGGGCCGGCGCCGGCGCTGCGGCGGGCGCCAGGCGCACCACCTTGAAGCCCAGCGCGTCGCTGGCGACGACAGCGCCGTCGCGCTGCACCGCCAGGCCGCGCGGCGCCGCCAGCTGCACGCTGCCGTCGCTGCCGTAACCCGGCTCCACGCGCTGGTCGATGTCGCCCAGCGGCTGGTATTGGCCGTCCGGCGCGATCTGGACGATGCGGCCACCGCCGCCGGTGGCCACGTACAGCCAGCCGTCGCGCGTGGCCGCGATCGCGCTTGGCCGCCGCAGCACGGGCCGGCGTTCGCCCTCGGGCGCGCGCGCCACCGTGCTGACGCGCCCGTCCGGATCGACGCGCCGCACCGCGTGGTTGCCAGTGTCGGCGACGTACAGGGTGCCGTCAGGCGTGACGGCGATGCCGGACGGCGTGTCGAAACCCGCGGCGGCACCGCTGCCGTCCGCGTCGCCGGGACGGTCGCCGCCGGCAATGGTCGTCACGCTGCCGTCGGGTGCGATGCGGCGAATGCGGTCGTTATAGGTATCGGCCACGTAGAGGACGCCCGCATCGTCCACCGCCACGCCGACCGGACCGTTGAAGCGCGCGGCCGTGCCCTTGCCGTCCGCGCTGCCGGGCTGGCCATTGCCCGCCAGCGTGGTCACGCTGCCGTCCGGCGCGATCTTGCGGATGGCGTGGTTGCCGGTGTCGGCCACGTACAGATTGCCCAGGTGGTCGAGCGCCAGCGCGGATGGCGTGTGGAACGCCGCCCCGGCCCCCTTGCCGTCGCGGAAGCCTTCCGCGCCGCCGGCCAGCGTCGTGACGCTGCCGTCGGGTGCGATGCGGCGGATGCGGTTGTTGTCGCCGCCGTCCGCGACATAGACGGTGCCGCGCGCATCGACGGCGACGCCGAACGGGTCGCTGAAGCTGGCCGCCGTGCCGGGACCGTCAACAAAGCCGGCCGTGCCGACGCCGGCCAGCGGCGTCACGCGCGCCTGCCAGAAGCGTTCGGTACTGGACTGGCGCGGCGTCAACACGGCCGCCGGCTTGGGTGCCGGTGCGGTGCCACGCAGGGTCAGGATGAAGGCGGTACCGCCGGCGAGGACGCCGGCGCCGGCCAGCGCGGCGATCAGGAGCTTGCGGTTCACGTGCGGCCACTGGTAGTTGAAGTGGCCGCCAGCTTAGCAGATCAGGCGCGCTTGCGCGCACCTGCCGCCGCCGCGCCGAGCGCTGCCAGGCCGGCCAGCATCAGCGTCCAGGTTTGCGGCTCCGGCACGGCCGCCACGGTGAAGGTCAGCGTCACGTCGCGCAGGTTCATGTCGGCCAGCGACTGGGAACGCGTCGGCTCGCCGCCGAGCGGGTCGTAGACGTAGCCGCCATACGCCAGCATGTTCGCGAAGCCGCTCAGGTAGATCGAGAACTGCGTGTCGATTGCCAGCGGCCGGGATGCCAGGCCCACCTGCTGCTGCCCCTCCAGATTGACCACCTGAACGTTGCCCTTGTCGCCGTCCCAGTGCCAGATGTCATAGTCCAGCCACAGGGAATTGTGCGCGGAGCCAGGCACGTCACCGATGCCGTCGAGTCGCATGCCTTGCGCGGTCCCGCCGAACTTGACGCCGGTGATGCGATAGCCCTCGTTCAGGCGAATTTCATACAGCGCCTGGGAGAAGCTGGTCAGGACGGCTGCGCTGTCCGGATCCTGCAGCGAATCGGCGCGGCCGGCGCTGATCTCGGCCGCGAACGTGGGCAGCCCCAACGTGATACTGCGGCCGGTATCGGCCAGCACGTCGACCACGCTGTCCGGATAGTTGTCGTAGCCCTGCAGCGTGAACGCGCTGGTTTCGACGTACGGCACGGCGGCCTGGGCGGCGCCGGCACCCAGCAACGCGGCCAGGGCAAGGGAACGGATGAAGAAGAATTGCATGACGGCTCCTGTAACGATTGGTGATACGTTGCATCGATTATAGGTTGCAAAGGACGCCTCGAATCTCTCCAATTGTCGCGCCGCCACCCGTTCGTTCGTTTTCAGGCGCCGAAGGTGTCCGGGTCCGGCCCGATGCGCTCGCCCCGGTCCAGTTCCGCCAGCGCGGCCATGTCGTCCTCGTCCAGCGCGAAATCGAAGAGGTCGGCGTTGGCGCGGATGCGCTCCGGATTGGACGATTTCGGGATCACCAGCACGCCGTGCTGGATGTGCCAGCGCAGGATGATCTGCGCCGGCTCCTTGGCGTGCTTCGCGGCCAGGCCAGCGATCAGTGGGTCGGCCAGCACCTTGCCCTGCCCCAGCGGGCTCCAGGCCTGGGTGCGCACGCCGTGCACGCCGTTGGCCGTGCGCAGCTCGGCCTGCTGCAGCCACGGGTGCAGCTCGATCTGGTTCACGGCCGGCAGCTGGCCGGTCTCCTTGAACAGCCGGTGCAGCTCGTCGGCGCGGAAGTTCGACACGCCGATCGAGCGCGCCAGGCCCTGCTCGCGCAGCTTGATCAGGGCGCGCCAGGTGTCAACGTACAGGTCGCGGCTCGGCACCGGCCAGTGGATCAGCAGCAGGTCGACGTAGTCCATGCCGAGACGTTCCAGGCTGGCATGCAGCGCGTCCTGGGCCGCCTGGTAGCCCTGGTCGGCGTTCCAGATCTTGGTCGTGATGAACACCTCGGCGCGCTCGATGCCGGACTCGCGCACGCCGGCGCCCACGCCCGCCTCGTTCTCGTAGATCGACGCCGTGTCGACCAGCCGGTAGCCCGCCTGCAGCGCGCAGCGCACGGCCGCCGCCGCCTGCTCGTCGTTGTCCTGCCAGACGCCCAGGCCCAGCTGCGGGATGCGGTGGCCGTCGTTCATCTCGATCATCGGTATCGCCATGTCGGTCATGCGGTGTTCTCCTGTAGTGTATGCAGTAGGTCCTCGATCCTGATCGGCAGGTCGCGCACGCGGATGCCGGTGGCATGATAAACGGCGGCGGCGATGGCCGGCGCCACGCCGGCCAGGCCGATCTCGCCGATGCCGCGCGCGCCGTATTCGTTCAGCGCCCGGTCCGGATACGGCAGGAACGTCACGTCCACCTGCGGCGCGTCCGCATGCGTGACCAGGATATAGTCGGCCAGGTTGGCGTTGACGGGCGCCCCACTGCGCCGGTCGTAATGGGTCTGTTCGAACAGCGCCATGCCCACGCCCATCTGCACGGCGCCCTCGATCTGGTTGCGGCCCGTCTTCGGGTTGACGATGGTGCCGGCGTCGATCACGGTGACGACACGGCGCACGGCGAGTCGCGCCAGTGCCGGCTGCCACCCCACCTCGACGAAATGGCAGCCGTAGGAATGGATCGACAAATCCTTGGCGTGCGGGTCGGCGCTGCTGGCCGGCGAAGCGCCATGCCCGGCGACGTGCTGGTGGCCGAGCCGGCGCAGCAGCTCACCGAACGGCACGGCGCCGCTGCCGTCGGTGCGGCCGACCGTGCCGTTCCGGAACGCCAGCAGCGCTGCCGGCCGGCCCAGCACCGGCGCGGCGCGCGCCAGCAACTGGCGGATCGCAGCGCGCGCCGCCGCTTCCACGGCCGGGATCAGGGAAGCGGTCGCCATCGAACCGCCCGACCAGGGCCCCGGCGGCAGCGCCGTGTCGCCGATCTCCACCTTGACGCGATTCACGTCCACGCCAGTGGCGCGTGCCGTCATCTGCGCCAGCACCGTGTAGGTGCCCGTGCCGATGTCCTGGGTGGCGCTCTGCACGGTGACGCCGCCGTCGGCGCGCAGCAGCACGGTGACTTCGGCTGGGCGCCGCTTGGCCATCCAGCTGGCGCAGGCCATGCCCCAGCCGAGGATGGTGGCACCTTCGCGCATCGCGCCGACCGCCGGGTTGCGCCGCGCCCAGCCGAAGCGCTCGGCGCCGCGGTGCAGGCATTCGCGCAGGTGGCGCGAGGAAAACGGCAGGTTCTCCATCTCGTCGTGCGCTGGTTCGTTGGCCAGGCGCAGCTGGACAGGATCGATGGCCAGCTTCACCGCCAGCTCGTCCATCGCGGATTCCAGCGCGAACAGTCCAGGCACGGCGCCGGGACCGCGCATCGACGTGTTCGGCCCCACGTCCCGTTCGGCCGGCCCGCCGGCCACACGCAGGTTTTGTGTGCTGTACAGGTAGCCGGTCGCCTCGCCGCAGTTTTCCTCGTTCGGTTCGCCGCGGGCGACGTGCCAGGTATAGTCGTGGCGGACGGACAGCAGCCGCCCGTCCGGCTGCGCGCCCAGGCGCACGCGCTGGCGCGTCTCGGCGCGGTGGCCGACGTTGTGGAACATCACGTGGCGGCTGACCACCAGCTTGACGGGCCGCCCCAGCAGGCGCGCCGCCTGCGCCGCCAGCAGGCAGTGCTGCCATGGCCACAGCTTGCCGCCGAAACCGCCCCCCAGGTATTCGGTCACCACGCGCACCGCTTCCAGCGGCACGCCCAGCAAGGTCGCCACCACCGCGCGCTGGTTGACGATCGCCTGCGTCGTCTCGTACAAGGTCAGGTGCCCGGCCTCCCACTGCGCCACGCTGGCATGCAGCTCGATCGGGTTGTGGGTCTCGACCGGCGTGGTGTAGGTGGCATCGACCTGGACGGGCGCGGCGGCGAACGCGCGGTCCGGGTCGCCGCGCTGCGTGGACGGCTCGGCTGGGCGATCAGGGTGCTCGACCTGTGACACGTCCGGCGTGGCGGGCGCATAGCTCACCCGCACGGCCGCCGCGGCCGCGCTGGCACGCTCGAACGTATCGGCCACCACCAGCGCCACGTACTGGCCGTAATAGCGCACGGTGTCGTCCTGCAGCGGCGGCTGCTTCTCGTCCAGGCGCAGTGCGCTGTCCTCGGGCAGCCGGTGCAGCCGGCCGAAGTTCCGGTGCGTGTAGACCGCCTGCACGCCCGGCAGCGCCAGCGCGGCGGCCGTGTCGATGGCCGTTACCCTGCCCTTGCCGATGGTGGCGCCGACGGGCAGCGCCACCAGCATCCCGGGCAGGTGGCGGTCCGCCGTGTAGCGGGCATGGCCGCTGACCTTCTTCGGCCCGTCGATGCGCGGCAGCGCGGCGCCGATCACGTTGTCGGTCATGGCGCCGCTCCCGGCAGCCCCGCGCACGCCGTTGCGAGCGCATGCACGATGCAGCGCCGCGCCAGTTCGATCTTGAAGTCGTTCTCGCCATGGCCGCGCGCGCCCTGCAGTGCCGCCGCGGCCGCGGCCTGCAGCGCCGAGGGGGTCGGCTGCTGGCCGGCCAGCAGCCGCTCCGCCTGGGGGACCCGCCACGGTATCGTGCCGACGCCACCCAGCGCGATGGCGACCCGGCCGATACGGTCCGCATCCGGTGTCAGCACGACCGCGCAGGAGGCCAGCGCGAACTCGTACGACGCGCGGTCGCGCAGCTTCAGATACAGGGACCGGGTGCCGGGCGGCAGCGGCGGCAAGCTGACATGCGTGACGAGGTCGCCGGGCGCCAGCACCGTTTCCAGGTGCGGGGTGGCGCCGGGCAGCAGATGGAAGGCGCGGATCGGGATGGCCCGCTCGCCCTGGCGGCCGGTGACGTGGACGACGGCATCCAGCGCCATCAGTGCCACGTTCATGTCGGACGGATTGCTGGCGATACAGTGCTCGCTCGTGCCCAGCACCGCCAGGTTGCGGTGGTAGCCGCCCAGCGCCGCGCAGCCGCTGCCGGGCACGCGCTTGTTGCAGGCCATCGCCGTATCGCGAAAGTACACGCAGCGGGTGCGCTGCAGCAGGTTGCCGCCCGTCGTCGCCATATTGCGCAGCTGGACCGAAGCGCCCGACAGCAGCGCCTCGCTCAGCACCGCATAGCGCTGGCGCACGACCGGATCGTGTGCCAGCGCCGAGTTGCTGACCAGGGCGCCGACGGCCAGGCCGCCGTCCGGCGTCGGCTCGATACGGTCGAGCCCCAGGCGGCGCAGCTGCACCACTTGCGCGGGCTGCTCCACCTCCAGCTTCATCAGGTCCAACAAGGTGGTGCCGCCGGCCAGGAAGCGCACGCTGGCGCCCTGCTGGGCGGTGGCCGACTGGCCTCCCAGCGCGACGGCCTCGGCGAGGCTGCCCGGATGGTGCAGCACGAACGGTGTCACCGGCCGCCCTCGCGCCGCACCTGCTGGATCGCCGCGACGATGTTGGCATACGCACCGCAGCGGCACAGGTTGCCGCTCATGCATTCGCGCACGTCGGCATCGGTCGGCCCGCAGGGTTCCTCCAGCAAGGCGGTGGCGGCCATGATCTGGCCGGGCGTGCAGTAACCGCATTGGTAGCCGTCGTGCGCGACGAAAGCCGCCTGCATGGGGTGCAGGCGCTCGGGCGCGCCCAGGCCTTCGATGGTCGTGACCTCGTCGCCCTCGTGCGCCAGCGCCAGGGTCAGGCAGCTGTTGATGCGGCGGCCGTTGACGTGCACCGTGCAGGCGCCGCACTGGCCGTGGTCGCAGCCCTTTTTCGTGCCGGTCAGGTGCAGATGGTCGCGCAGATAGTCGAGCAAGGTGGTGCGCACGTCCAGGTCCATCTTGTGCTCGACGCCGTTGACGACGATCGGCACGCCGGTGGGGCCGAGCGGTTTGACAGCCGTGCCGCCGGCAGCGGCCGATGCCGGCAGGGGCACGACGGCCGCAACCGCCACCGCGCCGAGGAAGCCGCGGCGGTCGATGGCTTGGGTGCCTTCCTGGTCCGGATCGGGGGTCGGTTGCTGCATGGGTTTCCTTGTCATGGATGAAACTTGGCTACAGCGGGAGTAGCTTAGCCAATTGACAAGGTTGGGTGCGCACGGTTGGCTTGGGGTCTGGCCCTTCTGGACTGACGCCGACGTTTGCGAAGGTCCGCCGGCGCTGGAAACCAGCCAGTACTTCAGGGTCAGTCCCATAGGGACAGACCCAAAAAAAAACCCACCGGAAGACCGGTGGGTGAATCTATTTCCTTGGAGGAGAATAGAGGAGACAGGTGAATTATGCTGCGCCGCGCAAAAGCGCGCCACTTTATTGTAGTGATACTAGATATGGTTCTGGCGCATAACACTCCAGGTGAGACAACGTTACGGTCGGTCGTTTCTGGGCTGTCGCGGCTTCTCGCTCTGCTTGATCGGCAAGTCGGTAGCGACAGCGCGAGTGTTGTACTATGCCGGCGACAATCACGCCGAGCCAGAAAGCCAACTGCCTCCCTGGGCCGCGCCCCAGCGCACATAAGCCCCGTAGTTGATCAGATAGCAACTCAGAGCACCGATGCATGCCGATGCGTGGGCTTCGAACCGGCTGTGCCAACCGAATAATTGGAGAGACAAGACTCGTCGTACGGTGGCAGCACGCACGTGGACGGATCCATCGCTAACGTGCGATGAACGTGACGACACGGTGCCATAGTCGCGCCACTGCTTAACATAGCGGCAGCGACGATGTATTCGCGTTAACGACCAGTCCGCTACCTACAGCTCGTCGTATCGAACACAAAACATCCCAGCCTCACTCTCTAAACGCTCAGCAAATGCGGCAGCAGCCGCGTGCGAATCAAACACTACATCTTCGAGACCAATCAGCGTCGCTCCATCGAGTTCCGTTAAATGAGTAATCTTTAGCGAGCAAAATTTTCCCGGCAATGCGACTTCGATACCAACTTTTGGCACCTGAGTGAACTCCACTTCACCAGTTACGTTACCGTATGCTCCACTGGGCGAATCGAAAATTGAAAAGTCAATTGGGTGTTTCATAGTTATTTTGGTTGTGATGGGGTCAATAATGTCATAACCTGTCAGATCAAGGTGCAATGCTCAATCGAACAATACGCTGCAGCACTAGATAACACAACTATATTTCCGGTTTGATAACTTTACAGCATACTTTCTATTTTGAAATAGATTTGATACTGCTACAATTTTCTGCTACCGATTCTTCCGATCGGCTTCTGAAGCCTATTCAATTTCATCTCGTCAACTGCGACCGCGACCGTATGGTACCCGCCTACATCTTGGACGCAGACCCACTAGCACTCAGCGATCAAAAGCTCAGCTTTAGCCTACCTCAAGCGGGTCGCACCGTTTGTATAGCTCAGCGCTGCGGCTGGAGTACATCAGGTGGCTGCGCAGGCGCCACGGGATCGGATACGAGCTGGTCAATATCTAGGCCAGGAGTCGAGCACAGAGCGCTATGAACCCAGAATGAATTTCTGACACAGCCGCTTGGCGGCACCGTCGAGGTGTCGCGATTTTCGCTGCGGCTGGAAATTTGTCGAGCACGCCTCTGCCCAAGCCAGATCTTCACAATAATCCATCATCCGGTTGCACCAGCAAGGCGCGGCACAGACCGCCGGTGATGTTAGCTCGGCGAAAAGTCCTGCGAGCAGTCGCAATGCTTAGCGAATAAGAAGTGCGAGGAAGATGCTGTTCGCTTCAGGTACGAGCTTCCGTCCTGCCCAACTTCAGCGCTAACCAAACCCTAGCGGCGCCAAAAAAGGCCCTATTCACGCTAAGTGATGGAAGTTCCCTACCGCAGCGCCGTTAGAATTCCTGTTGAGATAGTGCATGTGGAGCAGGAGGCCTCCTATGGGTCATTAGATTCCAGGCGATCTTGAAGGTGTTGAAACACGAAGAGGTCGCTTCGCTGCAGGCCATGCTTGCGACGGCAACACACGGCGACCAATGCCTGAGCTTGATCGAGGCCGCGGGCCGGCAGATCGCCTTGTCCCCGCTGCACCTGCCAGCGTTGGCACGGTGGCGGCACGGCCAACGGCCTGCAACGTTATCACTGCACAGCTTGCGGCCGCAGTTTTAACGCGCTGACAGCCCCCACCCACACGGCTCAGGCTGCGCGAAAAGTGGCTCGCCTACCGCCGCTATTTGGCGAACTAGGCCGGCTTGCGGCAGGTGCTGGACGCCGCGGCGTCGGCTACCCCTTCACACTGGCTGCTAACGACATCGGCCTGGCAGTCAAGTTCCATGACAGTCAGCAAGGTCCAGCTAACGCGAACAGCGCTCCCAAAAAAAGGAGGACCCGGAGGTCCTCCCAGCTCCCTGAAACATGATCGGACGTTTAACGGTCCGGCGTGTACGGCAGCACGCGCGAGGCCAGCCGCGTATCGGTCTTCAACAGGCCCACCTCGTCGGCCAGGATGTGCACCGCTTCGTTGAGCAGCACGTCCTTGGCGTTCTTGGCGGCCTTCTCCGCTTCCAGCTCGGCCGCCAGCGAACGCTCGTCGCCCTGCAGGCCGTCGTCGGTGCGGCTGGCGCCCTTCACGGCCGCGGCCTGCTTGGCGGCCTTGGCGCCGGCCGGCTTGGCGGACACCGCCTGCTTCAGGCCTTCCTTCGGATCGGGCACCAGGATCGGATCGTCCGGCGACGGTGCCGCCGCCAGGCGCGCCTCGCGCAGCTTGGCGCGCTGCTCCTGCTGGTCGCGTTCCTTGCGGCGCACGGTCTCGTTCAGCGAGATCATGTTTTCCTTGCGCTGCTTCTTGACGTAGTTGATGTCGTCCACCAGGTACTGGAAGTCCTTGTCCTTCGCCACCCGCGCCTGGTGCTTCTTCTCCAGCAGCGGCACGATGTCCTTCACTTCGCCGGCCGGGATGTAGACGGCCGGCTTGATGACGGTGTACGGCAGCGCGTTGTCGTAGCTCGATTCGCCGAAGTTGTCCGCGTCGGCGATGGCCGGCAGCTTGATATCCGGCGTTACGCCGCGCAACTGCGTGGTGCCGCCGTTGATGCGGAAGAATTGGGCGATCGTCATCTTCAACTCGCCCAGGCGCGCCTTGTCGCCCTGGCCGAAGCGGTCCAGGTTGATCAGGGTCTGCACGGTGCCCTTGCCGAAGCTCGGTTCGCCGATGATGATGCCGCGCCCATAGTCCTGCAGTGCGGCCGCGAAGATCTCCGACGCCGAGGCCGAGCCACGGTTGATCAGCACGCCCACCGGGCCGTCCCAGGCCAGGCCCGGCACGGTGTCGCTTTCCACCTCGACCTTGCCTTCGGCGCTGCGCTGCTGCACCACGGGACCGCGGTCGATGAACAGGCCGGTCAGCTCGACGGCTTCCGTCAGCGAGCCGCCGCCGTTGTTGCGCAGGTCGATCAGCACGTTGTCGACCTTCTCTTTCTTCAGCTCGGCCAGCAGGCGCGCCACGTCGCGCGTCGCGCTCTTGAAGTCCTTGTCGCCCTTGCGACGGGCCTCGAAGTCCATGTAGAACGTGGGCAGCGAGATCACGCCGACGCGGCGCTTGACCGCGCCGTCGCGCACTTCCATGATGGTCTTCTTGGCGGACTGCTCTTCCATGCTGATTTTCTTGCGCACCAGCGCGATGGTGACGGGCTTGCCGTCCGGGCCCGCGTCCGCCGGCAGCATCTGCAGGCGCACGGTGGAATCCTTCGGACCGCGGATCAAGGCGACGACGTCGTCGATGCGCCAGCCCAGCACGTCCGTCAGCGGGCCATTGTCGCCCTGCCCCACGGCCATGATGCGGTCGCCCACCTTGACCTTGCCGGACATGCCGGCCGGGCTGCCCGCCACCACTTCGCGGATCACGGTGTAGTCCTCGCGCGACTGCAGCACGGCGCCGATGCCTTCCAGCGACAGGCGCATCTGGATGTCGAACTGCTCCGAGGCGCGCGGGCCCAGGTAGTTGGTGTGCGGCTCGATCGACATCGCGTATGCGTTCATGAAGATCTGGAACACGTCTTCATTGTTCAGCTTGCGCGAGCGGCTCATGTAGTTGGCGTAGCGCTTGTCCAGCGTTTCGCGGATGGCCTTGTCGTCCTTGCCGGCCAGCTTCAGGCGCAGCCAGTCATTCTTGACGCGCTTGCGCCACAGGTCCCTGACCTCGGCTTCGTCCTTGGCCCATTCCGCCTTTTCGCGGTCGTACTGGTAGCTCTCGTCCAGGGTGAAGTCGGGCTTGGTCTTGAGCAGCTCGCGCGCATAGGCGATCCGCTCGGCGAAGCGCTGCTGGTACAGGTTGTAGATATTGAACGGCAGCTGCAGGTTCTCGCCGACGATGGCGTCGTCCAGCTTCTGCTTGGCATCGGCGTATTTATCCACGTCGGCCTGCACGAAGAACAGCTTTTCCGCATCCAGCGACTTGAAGTAGCGGTCGAAGATCTTCTCCGACATCGCGTCGTCCAGCGGCGTGGCCTTGTAGTGGTAGCGCGACAGCACGCGCGACGCCCAGACGGCGGCCTGGGTCTGCTGGGCGGCAGGCTTCAACGCCTGGTCGGCGGACTTGTCGGCGGGAGCGGCGCCCGCGTAGGCGGACAGGATTGCCAGCGACATCGCGGCCAACAGCATTTGCTTCTTCATCGGCGTACTCCGAAACTAAAATGACGATCTGCGGACGGCATCGGCCTTTTCAAGCGTGCCGCCTTACGAAACTGCCGGACCTATTCTACAGAAGAAATGCGCACGGCGAAGGCCGGCTCGATCGAGGCAGCCAAGAGTGTCGTAGGACACCCTTAAGAGCGTATTAAGGTCGTGTGCCGCATCACACTCACGGCCTCGAATACGACGAAATTGTTTCCTCGCGGTGATAATTAGTGATAATTTGAAAACGCAAATTCGCTATACTTGCGGGTTTTCATCTCGTTGCGGCGCACCTCATGGCAGACGACTACCCAGGCGACATCTCTACAACCGGCAGGCTGCCCATCGATGGTACCGTGTGTGGCCATATCGATTCGGCAACCGACGAGGACTGGTTCCACCTGGACCTCCAGCCGGGTGCTGCATATCAGTTCACGGCGACGGCAAGCGACGGCAGCGACCCGCTGATCTATGTGTATGGCCGGACCGGTGGCCTGCCATACATCATGTACACGAACGACCACGGTTACCTCAACTACATGCCATCGACGACCCCTTACAGCTGGGTCGACAAGGATGACTACTACCTGTGGGTCAAGAGCGACCACCCCGTCGACTACACAGTATCCCTGCGCCGGGTCGCAGACGACCATATGAACGACGAGTCCGCTGCAATCGCACTGGCGGTGGGTAGCAACATCGGCGCCCAGATCGATTTCAGCGGCGACGAGGAATATTTCCGTATTTCGGCGACGATGGGCTCAACCTATCGCATCAAACTGAGCGCGGACGGGGGCGCCCTGCCGGCCGGTACGGAACTGAAGTTCCCCTACCAGGCAGGTTGGGCGGACGTGTCGTACTCCAGGGACGGCGGCGCACTGTACATGGATCTGAAAGCGGGTCAAACGCGTGACTACTACGTCCGGTTGGACACGGACCCGCGCGAAGCGCTGTTGGCACCGGTGCGCTACCACGTCAGCATGACCGGGCAAGTACGGCAGCTTCCGCCCGACGACCACGGCGACACCGCCCCCGCCATCGCGCTCCCCACTGGCGGCAGCGCCGCCGCGCGCCTGGACTATGCCGGCGACAGCGAATATTTCTCGCTTAACGCCGTGGCCGGTACGACCTATAAGTTCCGGCTGACTGCCGACAATGGCGCGCTGCCATCAGACGTCGAGCTATGGGCGGCAACACCCGTGTCGTCCTGGCCCCAGCCGCGCAGCTACATGGACGGTACGACAAAGGTGCTTGAGTTCATAGCAGACAAGACCGGGTACTTCGAAGTCGGCGTGCGCGCCAATATCAACACTGCGCTGCCCACTCCCGTGCCGTATCACGTCAGCGCTACCGCGGCCGACGTGACTGCACCCAGGCTGAGCGACGCGACGGGCAGCGTGGATGGCGTCTTGAAGTTGTCGTTCAGCGAACCCGTTCAGCGCGGCACTGGAACGATCGCGCTGGTCGACAAATATTCAGGCCAGGTCGTCGAGGCATGGGATATGTCGAGCAAAGTCGTCAGAGCCGACGGTAAGGACATCCTTATCGATCCTGGCCATGTATTGCTGCCCGGCAGTTATTATGCGCGCATCGATGGCACCGCCGTCCTGGACCTCAGCGGCAACGCAACCGACACGCCCTACCTTTCGCAGCAGATCGGGCTGACACGCACTGCGGATGGTGGCGCCGTCCGCCCGTATTACAGCTTGCCCAATCGTCCGACCGATACCGGCGTCGTGGACGGCAAGATCGGCGACTATACGATCAGTCGTGTCGGCGACACGACCATCGCCCAAGGGCCGGGCCAGCCTTTGAAATTCGACCACATCGGCCGCCTGATGTTCACGCAAAGCGACGAGGTGCTGGTGCTGACGCCCACGCCCGCCGTCAGCCAGGCCTGGCGCCTGTACCAGGCCGCCTTCGACCGCCTGCCGGACAAGGGCGGGCTGGGCTACTGGCTATACCAGCAGGAACACGGCATGACCTTGCAGGGCATGGCGACCAGGTTCCTGGCCAGCCCGGAATTCACGAGCAAATACGGCATCGGTTCCAGTAACGCCGACTTCGTCGCCAACCTGTACCACAACGTGCTGCACCGCGACGGCGAGGCGGCCGGCCTGGCCTATCACATCGCCAACCTGGAACGGGGCGTGTCGCGCGCCGACGTGCTGGCCGGCTTCAGCGAAAGTCCGGAAAACCAGGCGGCGGTAGCCGAGTTGATCGGCCACGGCTTCGCCTACACGCCCTACGGCTGAACCAAGCGGCGCACCACGCCGCCGTTCAAATAGCTGTACCCCAGCCATGCGAGCAACGCCAGCAGCAACGCTGGCATTGATCGCATGGCGATCTTCCAATCCGCTGCGGACGGCCAGCAGGCCAGGAACTGCGGCGCCAGCAGCAGCGCCAGGCCGGCATCGAGCCAGCGAAAATGCCAACCCGGCGCCGTGCGCAGCACGGCCACCCAGATCGGCAGCAACAGCACCAGCAAGGGCGCCAGCGCGGCGGGTGCCGCGTTGTACCAGCGCACCCGCGCCAGCGTGACGGCGCCCAGCTGCCAGCCGCCGGCCGTGCGCTTCGGCACGACCGTCAGCGAGCCGGGGCGCGCGCCCGTGACCAGTCCGACAAGAAAATGAGCCAGCTCATGGCAGATCGTGCCGGCCAAGGTGAACAGGAAGAAGAACGGATGACGCCGCGCCAGCGCGCGGAGCACGGCGGCCAGCGCCAGCGACGGGCCAAGGTACAGCAGCACATCGCCATGCCGGCACAGCCAGGCAGGCGCGGCGGCGGCGCAACTGAACATCAGGTCGTATAGAAACAGCGCCCGCAGGCCTGTCGGTAGCGCTCATTGCCGCCGATGCTGATCTGTTCGCCGTGGCGGATGCGGCGGCCCTCCTCGTCGACGCGGATGTTCATCGTCGCCTTCTTGCCGCAGGTGCAGATATTCTTCAGCTCTTCGATATCGTCGGCCAGCGCCAGCAGGTAGATCGAGCCGGGGAACGGCTCGCCGCGGAAGTCCGTGCGCAGGCCGTAGCAGATCACCGGCACGCCCTGCACCTGGGCCAGCTGGTGCAGTTGCTGCACCTGGGTTACGGACAGGAACTGGGCCTCGTCCACCAGCACACAGGCCACCTTGTCCAGCGCCAGGAAGTTGGTGTTGGCGTCGAACGTCTCGACGTCGCGCTGCAGGCCCAGGCGCGACGTGATCTTGCCGACGCCGAAGCGGTCGTCGATGGCGGCCGTGAACAGGCGCACGGTCTGGCCCTGCTCTTCGTAGTTGTGGGCGACCTGCAGCATCGCGGTCGATTTGCCCGCGTTCATCGCGGAATAACGGAAATAGAGTTTTGCCACAGCGGACCCGGTAGTTCTGGTGAATCGCGCATTATAAATCGGCGCGATGCGCCGGAACAGGCGACCGCGGTGGCGCCCCGCCCCGAACGGGTGCATACTGTTATGGCAACATCGCTTTTGGCATAAGTAAATACAAAAACATTCCTTCAGGCGCCGGCTTGCACACCCGACAATGCGCGCCTTGGCCGGGACGACACGATCGCCCCGGCCGCCCACACAAGGAGACTGTATGCAAGGCACCACCCCTACGTCGCCCGCAGCCCTGTTTGGCCTGATCGGCAACACCCCGCTGGTCGAAGTCACCCGGCTCGATACCGGCCCCTGCCAGCTGTTCCTGAAACTCGAATCGCAGAATCCGGGCGGCTCGATCAAGGACCGCATCGGCCTGTCCATCATCGAAGCGGCCGAACGCGACGGCCGCCTGAAACCCGGCGGCGTCATCGTCGAAGCCACCGCCGGCAACACCGGCCTGGGCCTGGCCCTGGTCGGCCGCATCAAGGGCTACCGCGTCATTCTGGTGGTGCCCGACAAGATGGCCACCGAAAAAGTGCTGCACCTGAAAGCCCTCGGCGCCGAAATCCACATCACCCGATCCGACGTCGGCAAGGGCCATCCCGACTACTACCAGGACGTGGCTGCGCGCCTCGCCGCCGACCTGCCCGGCGCCTTCTTCGCCGACCAGTTCAACAACCCGGCCAATCCGCTGGCGCACGAGACCACCACCGGCCCCGAGCTGTGGGAGCAGTCCGGCCACCAGCTCGACGCGATCGTCGTCGGCGTCGGCTCGTCCGGCACCTTGACCGGCCTGACGCGCTATTTCGCCCGCGCCAACCCGGCGCTGGAATTCGTGCTGGCCGACCCGAAGGGCTCGATCCTGACCGAATACGTCCAGACCGGCAACGTACCGGCCACCAGCGGCTCCTGGGCCGTCGAAGGCATCGGCGAGGACTTCATCCCGTCGATCGCCGACTTCTCCGGCGTGCGCCAGGCCTACACGATCAGCGACCAGGAAAGCTTCGACAGCGCGCGCGAACTGCTGCGCGCCGAGGGCATCCTGGGCGGCTCGTCCACCGGCACGCTGCTGGCCGCCGCGCTGAAATACTGCCGGGCGCAAACCACGCCGAAGCGCGTCGCCACCTTCGTCTGCGACACCGGCACGCGCTACCTGTCGAAGATGTACAACGACGGCTGGATGGTCGACCAGGGCTTGATCCAGCGCCCACGCACGGGCGACCTGCGCGACCTGATCGGCCGCCGCCACGATGCCGGCGAAGTGGTCAGCGTGGCGCCGAGCGATACGCTGATGATCGCCTTCAACCGCATGCGCTCGGCCGACCTGGCCCAGCTGCCAGTGCTCGAGAACGGCCGCCTGGTCGGCATCATCGACGAATCGGACCTGCTGCTGAAAGTGGAAAACCAGCCCGACCACTTCGCCAGCCTGGTCGGTGCCACGATGACGGCGCGCCTGGAAACGCTGCACCCGGGCGACTCGGTCCAGGCGCTGCGCAGCACGCTGGACCGCGGACTGACCGCCGTCATCGCCGACCAGCACACGTTCTATGGCCTGATCACCCGTTTCGACCTCCTCAACCACCTGCGCAGGACGCTGACCTAATGCAAGACGATAAAACCTCCCATCTCGCCACCCGCGTCATCCACGCGGGCCAGGCGCCCGATCCCTCGACCGGCGCCATCATGCCGCCGATCTACGCCACCTCCACCTTCGTGCAGGACAGCCCGGGCGTGCACAAGGGCCTGGACTACGGTCGCTCGCACAACCCGACCCGCTGGGCGTTCGAGCGCTGCGTGGCCGACCTGGAAGGCGGCGCGCAGGGCTACGCCTTCGCCTCCGGCCTGGCCGCCATCTCCACGGTGCTGGAACTGCTGGACGCCGGTTCGCACATCGTCGCCGGCGACGACATGTACGGCGGCACCTATCGCCTGTTCGAACGGGTGCGGCGCCGCAGCGCCGGCCACACCTTCACCTATGCCGACCTGACCAATCCGGAAAACCTGCTGGCCGCGCTGCGCCCGGAAACGAAGATGGTGTGGATCGAGACGCCGACCAATCCGATGCTGAAGCTGGCCGACCTGCGCACCATCGCGCTGATCTGCCGCGAGCGCGGCATCCTGGCGGTGGCCGACAACACGTTCGCCAGCCCGATCGTGCAGCGCCCGCTGGAGCTGGGCTTCGACATCGTCGTGCACTCGGCCACCAAATACCTGAACGGCCACTCCGACATCATCGGCGGCATCGCCGTGGTGGCGGGCGACGAACGCCAGGCTGCCTGGCGCGAGCAGCTGGGCTTCCTGCAGAACTCCGTGGGCGGCATCCTTGGCCCGTTCGACAGCTTCCTGGCGCTGCGCGGCGTGAAGACACTGGCAATCCGCATGGAGCGCCACTGCGCCAGCGCGCTGGAACTGGCGCAGTGGCTGGAGCGCGAGCCGAAGGTACGCAAGGTGTATTACCCCGGCCTGGCATCGCATCCGCAGCATGAACTGGCGCGGCGCCAGATGGACGGTTTCGGCGGCATCATCTCGATCGACCTGGACACGGATCTCGCCGGCGCGCGCCGCTTCCTGGAACGCTGCGAGGTGTTCGCGCTGGCCGAGAGCCTGGGCGGCGTCGAAAGCCTGATCGAGCATCCGGCGCTGATGACGCACGCGACGATTCCGCCGGCGCAGCGCGCGCAGCTGGGCATCGGCGATGGCCTGATCCGCCTGTCGGTGGGCATCGAGCACATCGAGGACCTGCGGCGCGACCTGCAGAACGCGCTGGCGGCGATCTAGATCGGCCGCTGACTTCAAACCCGCCGGTGACAGGCGCTTACCCCAGGGCGGTAACGTCCTGAGACAGGTGCTTGTCACCATGGGTTCCTTTCGCGTACCTGTCACCACGGGCTGCGTTTGCGCCCGTCATCCACGCCCGGCTGCGCCTCATGCACGCCGAACACCCGGTGCACGAACGCCTCCAGCGCCCGGAACACGCCTTCCACCCCGAACCCGGCGATGAACGACAGCGCCGAACCGCTCAGCGCCCAGGTCCCCAGCAGGCCATGATCCTCGGCCGGCGCGGGACCGGAGGGATTGATAAAGAGCGCAATGCAAGCGCCGATAGTGCCGCCCAGAGCCAGCTGCAGCAGCGCCATGGTCGAGTCGCGCGGCGACAGCATGCTTTCGCGCATGCGCTCCCACAGGCGCCGCACGACGGCCGCGCCGGCACCCAGCACGCCATAGGCCAACGGCAGCACGGAGGTCCCCACCACCAGGGTGACGATACGGGCCTTTTCCTCGTGGCCGCGCCGGCGCACGCCATCCGGCGGAGGTGCCGCCACCGGCGCGGCCTCGCCGGATGGCGTCAGCCAGCGGTCCAGCCGCGACGTGACGGCGGTCAGCAACTTGTAGGCCGTCTTCCACGGCGCCAGCCAGTCACGCAGGTTCAGCCGCACGGCGCGGCGCTCCTCGCGCAAGGCCTCCTCGCGCTGGCACAGCTGGTACTCTTCCGTGCTGCGGTATTCGCGCGCCTCGTCCGTGCCCAGCTTGCAGAAGCGCACCACGGGCGCTGTCGCCCCCCGCCCGGCCGCACGCTCGCGCTCGTCCGCCGCATATTTGAGCTCGGCAGCGCTGATTTCCTTGCGCAGCTCGACGGTGCGGGTCCGCACCTCCTCCAGGTGCTGCAGGATCACGTTGCCGGCGCTGACGTGCCAGGACAGCACGCAGGTGAACGCCAACGCGCACAGCAGGAATCCCACCAGCCAGCCGATACGGCGGTTGAACTTGATCGCCACGCCGATCAGCCCCGGATAGGCATAGCGTGCCAGCGTCACGCGCGTTGGCTTGTCCCAATTCACCCCGCCGGAGCCGCGCCGCGACGCCGCCTGGTCGGCCGGTGGCGTATTGTCGTGGAAGAGGCTGCGGCACAGGCGGCGCAGCTGGCCCAGCGGCTTGCGCCGGTTTTCCTCGCCGACGACGAGGATCGTGAATGCCACCGTCAGCCCGGTGGCCGGGCGGGCGATCGCGTTGAGCGTGTCCTTCGCGCTCATCAGCTCGACCGCCTGCTTGAGCCGTTGCGCCGGATCGGCGGCGGGCGCCAGGCCGATGCCGCAAATGGTTTCGATGATGGAGGGCGACTGCAGCTCGTTGCTGCGCAGGACCTTGTCCCAACGGCCGGAGATATGGTCCAGCAGCAGGAACACCTCGTACAGCTCGCGCACGAAGATGAACTCTTCCAGCTTTACCAGGTCGGCCCCGGACGCATCCGCGCCGCCACCTGGCGGCTTGGCGGAGCTGCTGTCGCTGTGGCCGACCATGACGATCCTCCCGCACATATTGCATGCGCATGCAGCCATTGTGCGCCGGCCGGGCCCGGGAGGACAGCGTTTTGCCAGGGCGTTTGCGCGAGCGCAACGGCGCGCCCCGCGAGCCGCCCTACTGGCCCGGGTGGTACTGCCGCTCCAGGTTCTTCAGCACGTCTTCCTTGTAGAACAGCACGTCCTTGAATTCGCCGCGGGCATACATCTCGGCCTGGTCCGTAAAATGCGGCGACTTCGGATCGCCGCTCTGGCCGCCCGCCAGGATGCTTTTCGCACGCACGCGCGGGCCGAACTCGACAGCGGCGACAAAGCTGTTGCCGCGCTCGCCGTAGAGGCGCCGCGTGGTCTGCGGCGACGTCATGCCGAACGCCGCCAGCGCGCCCCAGTTACCGGACGCATACGGCACCGGGAGGCTGGGCTTGCTGTCGTCGAACGGCTGGCGGATGTCGCCGGTCAGCCGTTGGAAGCGGTTGATCTCGCCCCATGGCGTCTTCCAGGTGCCGAAGTCCGCATCGAGCTTGTTCGAGGCCTGCACCAGCGCTTCCAGGCGCTGGCGCGGCGTCACCTGGGTGGCCAGGTAGTCCAGCACGGCGATGCGCTGCTCCTTGGCGGCCGGGCCATGCACCTTGACCAGGTGCTGCAGCCAGTAGATCGCCAGCGAGGTCGGCACCGATTTCAAGCCATAGCGCATGTTCCAGTCGCGCAGCAGGGTGATCTGCTCGGTCAGCCGGGACTTGGCGACGTCGCCGGCGGGCGCGTCGTCGTAGGCGCGCAGCAGCAGCGGCAGCAACGGCTCGAAGGCCGTCAGCTGGCTGTCGTAGGCGCTGGCGATCAGGCTGTCCAGGGTGAAGTCCTGCTTGTCCTTCAGCACCCGCACGGCATGGATGCCGCGCGCATTCTCGGGATTCATCGACATGTAGGCCGGGTAGTCCTGCTGCTTCGGGCTGTACTCGCCGGCGGCCGAGAAGGGCCAATTGTTGGTGTTCTGGATCCAGCCGTTCTTCGGATTGAACAGGCGGATGGTGTCCTTGACGGCGTGCAGGCCCTTCCAGTCGGTGGCCGGGTTGCTGCCGTCGACCGGCTGGGTGTAGTCGAAGCGCGGATCACGCACGGGAATGAAGTTACCGTGGAAGTAGGCGATATTGCCATCGGCGTCCGCATATACCGTGTTGTTGGACGAGTTGGTGCGCAGCTCCATCGCCTGCCAGAAGGCCTTGTAGTTGCGCGCCTTGGTGCGCAGATAGGACTGCTGCAACGCCTTCAACGGCTCGTTCATCAGCGCCACCGCCACCCACTTGCCGCCCTCGCGCCGCACCACCGGGCCGTGATGCGTGAAATAGGCGGTGACGGTTTTCTCGGCCATGCCCGTCGCGGTCTTGTACGGCAGCCGGATCTCGACGGCGCGGACGGGCCGCTTCTCGCTCCCGTACTGATAGTAGTATTTGCCGTCCTGCTCGGTGACCGTTTCCAGGAACTCGTCGATGACGTCGCCGCCGCCGGACGTGTGCATCCAGCCCAGGCGATCATTGAAGCCCTGGTAGACGAAGAACTGGCCCCACGTCACGGCGCCGTAGGCGTTCAGGCCCTCCTCGCTGATCACGTGGATCTCGGGCCGGAAGTAGAACGAGGTGTGCGGGTTGATCATCAAGAGCGCGTGGCCGTTCTTCGTCAGCTTCGGCGCGATGGCGAAGCCGTTCGAGCCGCCCGGCTCGCGCAGTAAGGAGGCCGGCGCGCCGGCCAGCTGCGGCCGGCCTTCGTAGAAGCGCTGCAGTTCCCTGGTGTCGATCTCCTCGATGTCGCCGCCGATGCTGCCTTCGGAAAACGACAGTGCCATCCATGGCTCGAAGCGCGTCAGCAGCGCCGGGCGCACGTCCGGGTGCGTGTGCAGGTACCAGTTCAGGCCATCGGCCCAGGCGTTCATCAGCTTCTTCAGCCACGCCGGGCTGGCCTGGTATTGCGCCTGCAGCTGGTCCGGGCGAATGAACAGTTTCATGCGCAGGTCGTCGTACAGGGCCTTCTCGCCATCGACTTCGGCGGCGCGACCCAGCGCGGTGATGAAGTTGCGCTCGACGCGGTTGAAGTCGTCCTCCGCCTGGGCGTACAGCATGCCGAACACGGCGTCCGCATCCGTCTTGCCGTAGACGTGCGGGATGCCCCACTTGTCGCGCAGGATCGTCACGCGCGCCGCCAGCGCACCCAGTCGCTGCACCTCGGCGGCACTGAGCTTGCCGTCCGCCGTGACGGGCGCCGCGGCCGGCTTGGCCTGGCGCGCCTGCACGGCCAGCGGCACGGCGGCGGACAGCACGGCGCACAGCGCCAAAGTGGAGGACATTCTCGGCATGACGGCTCCCTACGTTGGGTTGGGGTCAGGATGCATCGACCAGCTGGGCGATGCGCTCGCGCAGCTCGGCGTTCTCGGCGCGCAGCGCCGCGTTCTTTTCCTTCAGCTGGGCCACCTCGGCGCGCAGGTGCTCCACTTCCGTCAGCGGCTGCGAGGGCAGCGATGGTGCTTCACCGCCGTCCTCCCAAGGCGCCGGCTTGGCCGGCTTGGGCGGGCGCGACGCCGCGCGCTGCTCACGGATTTCCTTGGCCGCCTGCTGCAGGAACTTCTTGCCCCCGGCGACGGCCTGCACCTGGTCCTCGGGCGGCAACGAGGCGACGGTGGCCGCCGCGTTGATGGAGATGGTCCCGGCACGCACCGCCTCGACCAGTTCCGGCGTCGCGGTCTTCTGGATCTTCTCGATCTGGCTGATGGTATTGGTGGACAGGCGCGCGGCGCGGGCGATGTCCTCGCGCGACGTGCGCACTTTCGGCGCCACCGGCGCCTCGCCCTCCGGCTCGGGCGGCGCGATGGCCGCGTCCTCGGCCTGCGCGCGCGCTGCCATTTCCTCGGCGCGCTGGGCCAGGATGTCCTTCTTGCGCAGCGCCAGCACGCCGCGCTGGAAGTCCGACACGCTGCGCCGGCCCAGGTGATTGTCGATCATCCACAGCATGACGTCTTCCATGCTCTTGAACGTGGTGTTCTGGATCACCTTGAACGGAATGCCGTGCTGCTGGCAGATCGCGTAGCGGTTGTGGCCATCGACCAGGATGTCGTCCCACAGCACCAGCGCGTCGCGGCAGCCCTCGGCCAGCAGGCTGCGTTCGAGCGCGGCATGCTCGGCCTCCGTCAGCGGCTCGATATAGGCTTTCAGCACGTCGTTGATCTTGATTTGCATTGTTGGGTCCTTGATAAAGCAAGCGGCATGCTACACCAATCGGCGTGGGGGGCCAATGGCGGGCGAACGGGAGGGTTACTGCGGGGAGGGAGATTGCGGAAGTGCTGGTGCCTCGAGCCGGAATCTGTGCATGAGTAAAATCAAGCACTTGCGAGCGCCGTTCGTGATTTTTTCGGGGCGCTGCTGAGCTTTGGGGAGGCTCAAAGCTGGACTTGGGGGCGCAGCTACAGTGGTGCAGGAGGAATTATGGCATACAGTATGGAAAGCCGTCGCGACAGTCAGCGGGCCGAGCTGATCAACGACGTTCTACGCGCGGAACCGGACGTCACGCTGCGCGCCAGGGCGCGATTCCTGGCCGACGTCGGCGTGCCCTTCCCCGTCATCTGCCGCGTGATCAGCGAGCCGGCCCGGCGCCGTCGTCAGCCGCAGACGCAAAGTTGACCAGCCAGACCTGCTCGACGTGCTGCACGGCGCCGCCGACCAGGCGCGTCTCGTAGCCGCTCAGCACGATACCGCGGTGATCGATCCGCTCGACGACCGGGTTGAACAGCGGCGCGCCCAAGTACCCGTGGTCCGTCGTGCTCGGCTTCGCCAGCTCGGCAATGTGGCTGGCGCCGCCGCCGGTTTGCCACTTGTCGGTCGGCCGCAGGATCAGCCGCCCCCGGTGCCGCTCCGCCGCCCGATATTCGTCGGCCGTCAGCCGGCGCCCGTCCACCCGGAGGCGAACGACGGACACCGGCAGGCCAACCCATAGCGGGGTTGGTGCTGAGCAATTCATTGACACGCTGCTGCCGTTCATGGGACACCTATACTGTATGCGCGTCCAGTATATCAGTCGGCCGGCGGCGCCCCGTTGTTCAGCGCGCGGCAGGCGTCGTATCGGGCGGTGACTTCTTCGAGCTTCCGCACGAGTCGGCCTGTGTCTGCGGCGAGGCCGAGAATATCGCCAGCCACCGCTGGCACAACTGGCGCTCCAGGCTCGTCAGGCGCAGCTCCTGCGGCAGCGGGTCGATCTGCGGGCGCGGCGCTGGCTTGTACGGCACTGGCTGCGGGGCAACGCAGGCTGTCAACACCAGCGCGCATACGACGCTGAGCGTCGACAAGGTTTTGGTCATAGGTCTGTTCCTTCAGGTGGTATTGGTTGGCACGCTCGACGAACTGGTCGCGGAGCGCGCGCTCCTCGCGCCGGGCGGCGTCGGCGTCCGCGTTGTACTGCTTGTCAGCGGCGGCCACGGCGGCGGCCCAGCCCTCGTGGCGCGCATGTGACACCTCGCGCGCGTGCCACCACCAAGCCAGCGCGGCCAGCAGCACGCCAGCCACGACGGCGGCCACGAACCGCTCGAGCGCCGTCATGACAGCACCGCCAGGCAGTGACGGGTCAGGCTCAGCCGCTTGTCGTAGCCGATCGAGTCGCCCACGCGCTCGGTGCGGTGGCCCAGGTTGATCAGGTCCGAGATGCCGTCCACGTTCCCGGCGTCCGCCAGCTTGTTGCAGCCGACCTTCCACCAGTACCAGGCCGCCGACAGCGCCGCGCCCGGCACCGATTCCAGCCAGGTGCCAACGTCACCGATCACGCCCAGGGCGCCGGCCACCTCGTGATGCGCTTTGCGGCCGGTGAGCTGCAGCCAGCCGGCGCCGCGGTACCGCCAGCCGTCGCCGCTCTTCTCGTCGCCGTTGCCCATCCGGTTCGCGTAGACGTAGTTCGCGATCTTCTGCGGCTGGCGCGCGTACAGCTGGGCGCCGGCGACGCTCGGGAAGCGGCTGGGCCAGGTGGCGCGCAGCCCGGCCGCCGAGTAGTTCAGGTTCTCGCGCACGCGCTGCAGCTCGCCGCTTTCGTGCACGACCTGCGCCAGGAAGTGCGCGGCCCGCTGCGGCGTGTTGATGCAGTAGCGCGACATGGCCGCGTTGAGCGCGTTGACGTACACGCCCGCGCTGGCGCCGACGCTGGGCGCGATCTTCAGCAGTTGCTCGGGGGTCAGGTTCACAGCAGGCCCTCCTTGACGGTTTTGACGACGTCGACGGCGTCGTGCGCGATCTCGCCAATGTCCTTGCCGCGACGGCGCTCCAGCCACAGCACCAGGCCGCCCAGCAGCCACCACGCCGGCAGCGCGGCGATAACAAGGAATGGCGCGGCGGCCGCCAACAGGCCCGCCATCGCGTCGCCTCCGTACATCGCGCCGACCTGGCCGGCTGACGTGAAGTAGCTCGGCCACCACGAGTGCGCGCCGATCGCCAGGAGCGGCCCGAACGTGATCGAGCTGGAAATGGCGCACGTGAAGCGAACGACCGCCTCGCGCGCCGTGCGCGGCCACATCAGCGCGAAGCCGACCGCCGTGCCCAGCGCCGAGGCCAGGACAGCGACGCCGAAAAATTTGATCGCCGCAGCGCCGCCGGCAGTTTCGATACTCATGGGGAGAGCTTTCATAGGTAGGAAAGAAAAACCCGCCGAAGCGGGTTGGTTGTTGGTGCGCGGCCGGGGCCGTACGGCTATTTGGCGGCCGGCTTGCCGGGATCTGGCTCAGCATGTTCCGCGATAAGCTGGACGTGCAGGCGGTCCGCGCTGGCGCAGTACAGGGTCCAGGTCCAGACGAAGGTCTCATCGACCTCAATCAGCCACTCGACATGCTGCGGCGGCGGAACCTGGAAATAGCACCCTGTCAGGGAACCAGTTTCGTCAAATGTCACGTACCGAAATGGCTGTCGAGGCATGGGCTATGCGACCTTTCTGATTTCCAGAGTGGCGTACACTTCGGGCGCAGCGTTCGAGGCTCCTACGTGCATCCCCAGGCCCGTCGAGTTGTTATTCGTACTGGTGAAGTGCCGGAGCTCAAACACCTTTTGAGCTGTGATGGTCACGCGCCCGCTGACAAACGCTGACCCGGGTGCGGTGCCCCCGGCGGATGGACCATAGATCGCTGGGGAGTTGTCAGTCACGTTCCACCAGGTCAGCCGATTCATGCCCACGTTGTTGAACGGTGCCCGGGCCGTGATGTCGTAGGTTCCCATGGGTAGCGTGACCTGATTGCTCGCCAGCTGCGCCCCTGCGATCGTGCTGACCAGCACCGTGTTGAGCGTACGCGCGGTGTCGGTGTTGCCGGCGTTGGTGCCGCCTGGCGTCGCGTTCGGCTTCTGGTCGACCACGTGCAGCAGGCCGCCGTCCGCCGTGGCAGCACCGTTCGCGCGGGTTATCGCTACCCGGAATTTGGTCGTCGTCTCCGCCCAGATGTCCAGCTCGTCGCCGGGCGCACACGTGTAGCTCTGGCCGCTCGGCACCCCCTTGATGACCAGGCTGGCGCCGGCGGTCAACGTCGGCGTGCCCGACACCAGCACACGCACTTCCGCACCGGCCTGTGGCGCTGCCGCCAGGCCGGTGATGGTCGCGGAGCCGGTCAGGGTGAAGAACTCGCCGCCCGTCGTCCAGACCTCGACCGCGCCTGGCGCCGTGCCGCTGGCCACGTCGGTGCCCTTCTTCGCCCACAGCGCGCCCTCGAGCGTGCCGCCGGTGACGCCGCCGGTAGCGCCGGTCGGGCCGCGCTGGCCGGACACGCTGATGTTCCAAGCCGCGATGGTGCCGGAGCCGGTCACGCTGGTGACGTTGACCTGCAGGCTCGTGCCGGTGTAGCTGGTCACGGTCGCATACATCGCATTCGCCGCGTTGGCGACGTCGGCGATCTTCAGGTCGGTGCCAGGGGCGAACTGCTTGCCCGACTGGGTGACGAGCGTCTTGGCGCCGAGCGAGATCGTCAGCGACGTGCTGCTGCTGGCCGTCAGCGCGTTGACCAAGGCGGCGGCGGCGGCGGCACTTTCGGCCGCCTGTTCCGCGCTCGCACTGGCGTCGCCGGCACTCTGCGCTGCGCCGCTGGCACTGCCGGCCGCATCGGCTGCGCTCTGCGCCGCCTCGCCCGCCTTCGTGGTCGCCGTCTCGGCCGCTTCGTTCGCGGACGTCGCCATGTTGTTCATCTGGCCGGCCAGAACGTTCATCTGGTCGCCGCCTGGCTTCAGGCGCGCCCAACCGTCCTCGGCACGGTCGTTCCAGTTAGCCGGGTCGTTGCGCGTTGGCGTGTTAATCCCGTCGAACGCGGTCACGTTGGTTTGTGGCATTGGCATCAGATAAGCCCCATGATTGTCAGGTTGAAAATGCTGCCGCCTGGCGAAGGCAGCGTGTGATCGAAGTCGTCCTTGTAGCCCAGGCCCGACAGCGACCGGTACTTGTCCGAGAACGACCACACCAGGTTCTGGCCGTCGTACTCGGCCATGAGGCGGTTGACCTCGTCGAACATGGCCGCCGGCACGAACACCTGCGCGGTGATCTTGCGCGCCGCCGGCCGCTTCACCAGGCCGACGAAGCCGAAACCCTTGTCCTTGTAGACCGAGTTCGTCTTGAGGCGAAACCCAGCCCCCCACAGCACATTGCCGATCGCGCGCGACATGCCGACGACAAGCGTTCCGCAGCCGGCCACGCCGCCCGGCTGGCTGATGACGACCCGCACCGTGTCGCCCGGGTAGATCGGCAGATCCGACACGGTCAGGTCCGTCGCGCGGATGATCGGCTCGTCCGTCCACTCCTGCCAGGAAAAGACGTTGTCGACGAGCGTCCGGTAGTGGCGAGCCTCGCGCACCGTCGCGCCGTTCATCACAGTCACGTCGACGGTGGCCGCATCCAACCCGCCCAGGTAGAGGGAATTGGCTCGACCGGGCGTCAGGATAACGTCGATGCTGCCTGCGTTCGTCGTGATCGTGCTGTTGACGGCGTCCAGCATCGAGAACCGGTTTGTCGCTTGCACGTCCAGCCAAGCCGCCGGCGATCCCGCCGTGCTCTGCTCCGGGATCTGGTTCGTGCTCGCCGCGCCGGCCTCATAGATGCGGTGCGTGGTGTCGCGCCGCACGCGCTGGCCGACCGTATACGCCGTCGCGGCATTCCACAGCGGCACCGTCTCCAGCACGTTTGACGCAGTCAGCATGCCGCCGGCGGCGACAAGGTCGTCGTCAGCCCATGCTGGCCGAATGATTCGAAGGGTCATGCAATCTCCATTTCATTGCGGGTTCGTACGCCGCGCGTATCGACGTTTTCCATCGCATTTGCGCCGCGCTTCGCTTCACCGATGAGGCGCGACAGGCCAGCGGACATGAGCGTTTCGAGGGACTGCAGGCGGGCCTCCATGCCAGCGAACAGAGACGCGCTTGCACCGTTCGAGTAGATGCGAGAGGGGCCGGTGTTCTCCAGCTCCGGCCCGTTCTCCCCGACGATGCGCCAACCGCCTTCGTGCGCGCCACCAGCAGCAAACCCTTTCGGGTGTAGCTTCTTGTATTCCTCGCTGGCCATGAAGCCGGCGCGGATGCTCTCGCGCGTCTGGCCGAGCCTGAGCGCCTCCTCCCAAGAGTCCACGCCGGCCGCTTCGCCAGTGCGGCCCAGCAGCTCCTTGTAGAGCGACTGGATGTAGGCCTCATCGGAACCCGCCACGGCGTTGCCGACGTTGACGCCCGCGCCGGCCTGGCCGGTCCAGTAGTCGATCTCGGATTTCGACGCGTCGCGGCCCAGGTACTGGTTGTAGGCAGCCTGGGTGGCCGACGGCGCCGCTGCGACTGGGTTTTTCATCGCTGCGGCGATGGCCGCCTTCAACGCCTCCAGCGCGACAGGGATCGCCTGCACGCCGGTCGCGACTCCGTTGAGAATGTCGACCTCCTTCTGTGCGGCCTCCAGGATCTTGTCCAGCCGCTCGGTCTCGGCCTCGTAGGCTTTCGTTGCCACGTCCTTCTGATCCTGGAGCAGCTTCAACTGCTGCTGCTCGGCCGTCAGCTTGGTGCCGGTCAGACCGGACAGCTCCGCGATGGTCGACGCTGCTTGCGCCATATCGCGCTGGTAGTCAGCCATCGACGCGTAGTCATCAGCATTGCCGCGCGAGACGGTTGACAGCGCATCACGCAGCGAGTCGGCGTCAGGCAGCGGGCCGCCGGCTTTCGCGATCGCCAGTGCGGTCTGGATCTGCGCCTGAGCCGCGGCGCGCCCGGCCGTCTCCTGTCCCGGTACCGCCATGCCGCTGAGCGTGTTCTTGAGCAGGTCGGAAAGCGCGGTGGTCTTCGTGATCGACGCCGAGACGCCGTTGATCGACGTCTCCAGCGACTTCATCACCGCCTCGTACGCCGAGGTGACGGCGTCGCGCTGGCCCTTCACGGAGCGCGCGACCGCCGACAGCGCCGTATCCACGCCAGCCGATAGGACGGACGCCGCGTCCTTCAGCTGCTGCAGCGCGTCGGCGGCGGCCTTTACCGCCCCGGCCGCGTCGGCGTCCGCGACCTGCTTGGCGTAGTCCGCGACGGCCTTGAACTGCGGCGCCAGGGCGAGCAGGCCGGCGTACGTCTTGGCTCCGGCCTCGGTCGCCAGCGCGCCGGACTGCGCCAGGCTTACGACGGCCGCCTTGAACTGCTCGTTCGTCGTCACGCTGGCATAGCCCAGGGCGGCCAGCTGCTCGGTAACGAGCTTCTGCGCCGGGGCCAACTGCTCGGCCTGCGTCAGGAAGTTCTGCGCGAAGAAGGACGACTGCGACGCCAGCGCATCCACGCCGCCGGCCAGCTGGACCAATCGATCGCGTGCCGCCAGCGACGCCACGCCGACGGCGCCAAAGGCCTGCTGGCTCGTCAGGCCCAGCGTGTCCAGAAGAGCATCGACTGTCTTGAACTCGCCCGCCAGTCGCTGCAGCGTCGTCGACGCCGTCTCGCCCTCCTTCACGAATGACTCCAGGCCCGGCACTACACGGTTCGCCAGCTCGTCGCCGATGCCAGCGAACATCTGCGCCAGCAGCGCCTGGTCCTTCGCCTCGTCGCCAGTCAGGGCCACCTTGATCTGCTTCGTGTACGAGGTCACGACGTCAGTCGGCACGCCCAGCGCGGTAGCGAATGCTGCCGTGCTGTCCTTGATGGCCTTGTAGGCGGTATTCAGCCCGGCCAGCTTGGTAGCGTCCAGCGCGGCCGTGTCGGTACCGGTCTTGTCGCTCCGGAACCAGCCGCCCTTCTTGATCCAGTCGGTGTACTGCGTGCCGTTCTCGAGCGAATCGACGCCGAACATGCCGGTGATGCCCTGGGCCGTCGTCTCCTTCCCGCGCCGGCCGAACGCGCGGTTGACCACGCCACCCGCCAGGCCGGCGAAGTTCAGCAGGTTGCCGATCCCCTCGACCTTATAGCCGTTGGCGATAGCCTTGGCGCCGAAGTAGCTCGCGACGGCGGCGGCAACCATGGGAACGTATGTCGCGATGCTCGCGCCAGCGGTCAGCCCCGACGACACAGCCGTGTTGCCGGCCTGGGCATACGCCGCTGCCGCGCCGGCCGTGTTGGCGCCGCCCGAGATACCGGCGCCCACCGAAGACAGCCACTGCGAACCGGCGAGGTTGCCCGCGCTGCTGACGATGTTGCCGAGCGAACCGTTCAGGCCGGCCGAAAAACCGTTCCAAATCGTCTGCCCTGCCGACAGCAGGCTCGTCGCGTTGCCGATGCCGCCCGCCCCGGCGGCGCCGCCGCCGCTAAAGTTCCCGGTAACGACGGCCTGGATCGTCGGCCGCAGCACCATGGTCTTGAACATGTTGATCGTCGTGTCGCGCAGATTCTCCGCGAACGACTTGCCGCTTTCGAAGCCGCGCATGAGCGAGTCCGTCAGCGCGTCCTCAATCTGTTCCGCCATGCGCTTGGCCGCCGCCTCGGCCTCCCGCGTGGCCTCGACTGCCGCCTGCTTGAATGCGCCGTCGCGCTTCAGGCGCGCCAGCTCTCGCAGTGCTTCAGCCTGGGCGCGATACTCGGCCGACATGGCGCCGGTCAGGTCAATCCCTTCCGCGATATCCGCGTTCTGGTCTTTGATCGCGGCCTGGTCTTCCAGCCGGGTTGCCGTGAGGTCGGCCAGCGCCGTCGCCGACAGCCCTATCTGCTCGTTCGCTTCTTCCTGCGCACGCACCTGGCCTGTTATGCTGTCGCGGTACGAAGTCTGCCTTTCCAGCGCGTTCGCGTAGTTCTCGGCCGCCGTGCGGTTACGCTTCACCTCCAGCTGGTTCAGCTGGTTCTCGGCCTGCAGGCGCCGCGTGATGATGTTTTCCTCGACCGCCGCGATCTGGCCGCGCAGCGCAGCCTGCTCCTTGGCGCTTTTCTGCTTGCCGCCGGCCAGGGTCAGCTCTTCCTGCAGCCGGGCCTTCTCACGCTCGAACGCGCCGATGTCCAGCGCCTCGACGGCTTGGATGTACTGCTCTTCCGCGACCAAGCCGGCCGCGCGGTTCGATTCCAGCAGATCGCGTGAGCGCTTCGCCACCGATTCCTCGACGGCCGCGCGACGCTTGATGGCCTCGATCTGCGCGTCGATGCCATCGTTGGACTTACCGGACACCGCGCCTGATGCGCTTTTCCGAATCGCGGCAACACGGTCCTCGATTTCCTTGTCCGATACGCCGGCCGCCAGGCCCTTCCGGCGGGTCTCAGCGATTTCCTGTTCGAGCTTCTGCTCTTTCGTCAAGAGCTTGAGCCCCTGCTCCTTCCAGTCAATGGCCGCCTTGTCCAGCGCTTGACGACCAGTCTCGATCGAAACCAGCCGGTTCGCAGCGTCGGCCTGGCTCTCCAGCTCCTTCTTGTAGGCCTGCGCGGCTGCAATGTCCTGGCGCAACTGCTGCGAAATGCGGTCGTCGCCCTTGCCCTGCGCCACGCGCTCGGCCAGGCCGGACTGCTTGTTCATCAGCACGTTCGACGCACGCTCCAGCTTCTGGCCGACCGTTTCCTCGCGGCCGACACCGAGGATCGTATCCCAGGTCGAGGCCGCGGCGTCCTTGACCGCACGCCAGCTGCGCTCGATCACGCCGAGACGGCCTTCCAGCTTCTTGGACCGCTCGTCGAACGCGTCGATGTAGGCTTGCTGCGCCGTGGCCGCTGCCTCTTCAGCACGGCCCTGTTCCAGCAGAGCGCGAATCTGGTCATAGGTAGCCGCTGTCAGGTAGTGATACTGCTCGCTCAGCTTCTTGCTGGCCTCGAGCGGGGCCTTGCCCAGTGCCGCCAGATCAGTGACGGTATCCTCTACGCTGCGGCCGACGTTGCGCTCCATCTCGATCGCGACGCGGCTGAAGCGCTCCAGGTTATCGCCGGCAACCTGACCACTGGCCGCCATAGCGGTCAGCGCCTCGGCTGCCTTTCCCTGCGTGCCTACGACGGCCCCAATGTTGCGCGCCATGTCGGCAATCTGGCCAGACGTGGTGCCGGCCGCATTGCCGGTCTTGGCTAGCGCGCGATCGTAGCCGTCGGCTTCCTTGCTACCCTGGTTGTACGCAACAGCCAATGCAGCGGCACCGGCGGCGGCCAGCGTGAACGGATTGACCAGTCCGGCGATGTAGCCGCCCAAGGCGCGCGCTGCGGCGCCGGCGCCGCCGAACATGTCGCGCAGTTGGCCTCCCTGCTGCAGGAAGACGGTCAGCGGCGCCTGGCCGCCCTGGAGCGACGTCACGATGTCCGTAAATTGCGCCGGCACGCCGCGCAGCGCGGCGGCGGTCTGCGCCGCCGACACACCCACGCGCGCCAGCGCCGGGTTGGCGGCATCGACGGCGGCTGTCGCGGCTCGCTGACGCGCTGCCACGGCGTCCAGCTGATCCAGGTACGGGCGCAGCGCGTCGCGGTTGACGCCGCGCTGGTTCGCCAGGGCCTCGTAATACTCGCGGCTGGTGCGAGAGCCGGCTTCCATCGTAGCCGTGGTGCGCTGGATGGAGCCGATCAGGCTGCGGGTGGCCGCGTCTACACGGGCGGCGGACCGGTTTGCGCCTGCGCCGACGCCGTCCATAGCGGCCGCGCCGGTGCCGCCGAAGTTCTGGATGGTGCGGCCGGTGCGCGTAACGGCGGTCTCGGCGCGTGCCAGCCCGGTCTCGACGCCGGTCGAGTCGACCGATAGTTCAATGTTCGCTGCGCCGACGTTGTTGGTCATGGGTGCCTCAAAAAAGATGGCCGCACGCGGCGGCCTATTTGCTATGCATCGCGTCCAGCGCGGCGTACTCCATCACGCGCACGTCCGCTTCCATGTCGGCGTATTCGTCCTCCGACAGGTCCATCCGGTCCATCTTGTGGAACGCGACCAGGTACCGCAGCCCAGTAGCGCCGCCCATCCCCATGTACCACTGCGTGCGCAGCGTCTGGAATAGGCGCACCACCGGCGCGTTCTCGGCCCACACGTCGACAACCGTCGCCACGTCCTCCGGCGTCAGGCCCCAGGCCGCGAGTTCCTCGACGCTGGGCTGCTTCTCGTACATGGCCGTGGCGACGGCTTCTAGTTTTTTGCGCGCGCCTCCGCGACGGCCTGGGCGTACGCGATCGAGATGGCGTGCAGCGCGCCCGGGTACTCGTCTTCGAACTGCAACAGGTTCTCGGCGGTGAATTCGTCGTCAAGACCCCAGCCGTCAGCGATCTGCAGCACGTGGTCGGTACGGGCCTTGTCCACTGCGGCATACGATTCCGCGATGGTGATCCGCTTCGGCGCCTCGCCGTCGGCCGGCGTGGCAGCCGCGGCTTCCTTCGCTTCGGCCTCGGCCTTTGCGATATTGGCGTCGACCAGCTCGGCGAACTGCTTGCGCGTGCGGTAGATGTAGCTGATCTCCAGCGGCGCCGTGGTGCCGTCCAGCAGTACGATGTCGATGGTTTTTTTGAAATTCTTCGGGTTGTCGCCCAGGCGCAGTTTTTTCATTGTTGGCTTTCAGGAGGAAAAAGACCCGACCGGAGCTACCGGCCGGGCGTGAAAACCCGCGTGAGTGCGGGCCAGGGAGAGACAGATCAGTTCGCGTAGCGCACTGGACGGTTCAGCAGGGCATAGCCGGCTTTCACGGCCATCAGGTTGCCCTTGGTCATCGACGGCGTTTCGTCGAAGGCGACCAGGGTGTTGTAGAGGATCACGCCACCCTGCGGCAGCGCCGCACGCAGGCCGGTGACGGCACGCGTGGTGGCCGCTTTCAGCAGCGCGGCGTGGTGCGGCAGCGACGGGTCGTCGGCGATGGTCATCGCGATGGACTGCGCCGAAGTGGTCGTCGGGATCTGCGAATCGAAGTCCTGCTCCAGGAACGAGTAGGTCTGGTACTGCGGCTCGCCGCCGGAGCTGGTGTTTTCCAGCACCTGCGTGATCTGCTGCCAGGTGTTGATCTTGCGGATCGAGCCGGTACCGGAGCCGGCCGGGAACAGGGTCGTCAGCGTCGTATCGAAGCCTTCCAGCGTCACGGTGCTGCCGGTCGCCGCCTTCAGGCGGAACAGGCGAGCGTTCGCGCGCGACCAGCCGCTCGAGTACTCGACGATATCGCCAGCCGACAGCGTGTTGGTGACGGTCAGCACGCACTCGGCCGCGTTAGATGCGCCGGTGACGGACAGCGGGTTCGCGTAGCTATTCGCGATGGAAAAAGTAGTGCCATTGGGGAGAGATACAGCCACGGTGGTTCCTTTCGGGCGAAAAAAAGGCCGCTGGTGGGCGGCCGGGTTGTGCCCACTGAGGGCTGGAAAAGAAAAAGCCCGCGCGGGGCGGGCTGGTTATCGGTTTGGTGGCGGGCTCAAACGTCGGTCCACACTGAAAAATCCTGGATCGTGCCGTGGTAGCCCGTGCTCGGTTCGTGCGTGGTCATGGGCGCGCCGATGACGATCGTCTGCAGCTCCAGCACCCCGCGCAGCGCGTTCTCGGCTTGGCGCGCGATGGCCTTGGCTTCCGCTCGTGTTTTCGAATAGACGTTGACCTGCACCCGCGCGTTTGCTTTGCTGGGCAGCGTGCGGTCGACGAAGTTCACGGCGTCGCCGCCGATGTCCTGGTACGTGATGTACGGCACTGCGGTGCCCTCCTTGGCGATGCCCGGATACACGCGGCCACCGACCAGATCCTTGAGCGCGCCGAAGAACAGCTCGTCCTGTGTCACGTTGCACCTCCCACCCGCGTTAGCGCCTCTCCGATTGCCGCCTTGCCTGCGTTGATCGCGTCTGGCACCCTGGCCATTGACCGACGCAGGAACGAGTTAGCGCCGGCGTTGCGCGTGCCAAACTCCACCATGAAGCCGTACGGGCACTTTCGATGGTTCCAGGACACGCGGTAAAGCTTGAGCGATTTACTGGACCGCTCGGGCGAGAATTTCCGGTAGATCGAGTCGTGCAGTGTGCCCGGCTGGAACAGGTACTTCGTACCGTTCACCCGGAACTGCGTGCCGTGGAACCAGTGGGCACGCTCAGACCTCGGCGCCAGCAAGCGCGCCTCGGTGTAGACGACGCGCGCCATCGCTGCGACGCCCGACATGGCCACGTCGTCCTGCACCTGCTCGCCGAACTCGGCCAGGCGCTCGCGCAGGCCGGCCAGCTCGGAAATATCGACGGTAAAGCTCATGAGGTTCCTTTCGTGCACATCAGCAGCGTGGTGTCGCGGCCTTCATCGAGCACCGCCTGGACGTCGTACACGATGACGCCGCGTAGCACGCGCATGCCAGCCGTAATGCCGGCGCGGCGCCAAATGCGGATTTTGGTCGTGACCTCGGACCGCTCGGCGCCGGCCACGACGTACTCCCGACCGGTGATGTCACGGATGTCGGCCCACACGGTGGCGACGTCGGTCCAGGTATCGACCGGCTGGCCGTCCGACGCCTGGCCCTCAGCGCGCTGCTGGATGGTGATCCTGCTGTTCTTCGGCATGGGTCACCCATACACGGTCAGGGGCGCCAGGATGCCGGCCAGCTGTTCCAGCGTCGGCGCGTGCATCGGCGGGCAATACTCCAGCTCCAGGCGCGCCAGGATGTACTGGCGGGCCGGCGCCGGCGTCTTGCCCGGCTCGTTCCCGTAGCCGGCCGTGCACGTGATCGTCACCGCACGCGGCCGCGCCATCGCCGCCGGCCAGGTCGTGCCCGGTACCGGCGCCAGGAACGTGCGGTACCGCTCCTGCACGATCTCGTACGCGCTGCCGACCAGCGTGCGCTCGACGCCGGCCGGGTCGAAGTACTTCACCGACTGCACCGCCAGCACCGGGTGCGGCAGGCGGATGATCGGCTCGTCGGCGCCGCACGCGCGCGGGAACTCGTCCAGCGTCACGCGCCAGGCCTGCTCCATGAAGCAGTGGCCGGTCGCGTGCTCTGTCTCCGCGATCAGGCCCTGCAGCGACAGCGTGAGCTGTCCGTCCAGGCCGTCATCTGCGCTGGCGCGGATCTTCTCGCGCGCGTCGGCCAGGGAAACCGCCAGCACGTCCGGCGGTGTTGTGCAGACGGCGGCCATGGTCAGTACGCCTGCGACAGCGCGTAGGCGACGGCGGATGCGTCAGCGTCCAGCACGTCGGGGCGGTCCTGCACCAGCTGGGCCGGCACGTCGACCACGTCGTTCGGCGCGCCCAGGTCGCAGGCGCACAGCACGCGCGCGCGGACCAGCTGCGGGCCGGCCGGCACTTCGGGTACCGGCGCCGGCGTCTCGGACTGCACGGGCGCCAGGTCGGCGCCAGCCGTGGCCAGCGTCTCGTCGACGACGTCCGGCGCCTGCGCTTCGGTTTTTGCTTTTGCCATTTCGGCTCCTTGTGATGGCGGCCAGCCGCAGCTGGCCGCCGGTTACGATCAGGATGCGGAGTGCTGGAACAGCTTGATGCCGTTCGCGTCCAGCAGGTTGCCGCCGGCGCGCGCCCAGCCCAGGAAGCCAACTTGACCTTTGGACAGGTAGAACGAGTCCTCGAAGCGGAACAGGATCAGGTCGAGCACGTCGCGGATCATGTACTTCGAGAAGTCGCCGTAACCGATCGTCTTGGCGTTGGCTGCCGGTTGCGGCATGTCGTTGTTGATGACGACGTCCTCGCCCAGCAGCTGCGCCGGGATGCCGGATTTGATGCCCATCTCGTATGCTTCTGCCCAGATCGGACGGTTCGAGCTGTCCTTCAGCTTCCGGACAGCCTTGCGCGTCTGTTGGTGCATCATGAAGCGGCAGGTGCCGGCATCCTTGTACGCTTGGTCGATCGACTCCTGCAGGTCGACCAGGTCTTCCCACGTCGGCGCTACCGTGGTGCCAGTGGCGCCGATCTTGCCGGCGCCTGCGGCGGTGACGAAGCCCGTCGGCTGGCCGATGCCGGTGCCGGTCGTGAAGCCCTTGTTCATCGTGCGGCCCAGGCGATCGCGCTGACGCTTCGTCACCATGGCGATGATGTCGATCGAGCTGTCCTGCAGCAGCTCCATGGGGATCGTGATGATCTTCGTGCTCGCCTTGAATGCGGCCAGGCCGACGGTGCCGAAACTCGGGTCGGCGGACGAGGCCTGCGTGTTCTCTGGGATCCACTCGCCTTCCTCCGAGGTGCCATCCGACGTCGGGTAGCCCAGCGGATTACCCTGGCTGGTGGTGATGCTGCTGGCGACGCCGCGCATGCCACCGTAGGCCTTCAGAGCGTCGATCAGCTCCTTCGCCACGTCCGTCTGCACGGTGTAGCCGCCCTGCGAGCCGGTACCGGTCGAAGTGACGTTGCGGACCTTCTGCAACTCTTCGCTCGTCAGCGCGGAAGGACCGTGGCGCACCAGCTTGGCGAACAGCGCACGGCCTTCTGCTTCGGCCTTGTTCTCCGGCGCGCGGCGGAACTGGTCGACGTCCTTGTGATCCTTCTCGACTTCCAGGGCCATGACGCGTTCGACTGCTGCGATTTCGTTCTCGATCGCGTCGATTTCGTCCGAGCGCTTGTCGAAGATGGCTTGGTCTTCCTTCGACCAGACGCGGTCGCCCTTCTGTTCCAGTTGGTTACGTGCTTCGCGCGCCAGGTTCTGACGTTGCTCGCGCAGTGCTTGAATGGATTTCATCCGATTTCCTTTTCGATAGGCGTAAAAAAAGCCGCTCCGGGCGGCTGGGGTGGTGGATTGCGCGAGCGCGTTATCCGATTTCGTGCAGGCGGAGGCGGTTCCAATTGCGCTGCTTCAGGGCCTCCACTTCAGGGTCGTTTGCGGCCGGCGGCGGCGACGGCGGGCGCGGGGCGTTCTTGTACGCCGACAGGTCCCACGCGTTCTTCGCGCTGGCGGTCTCGCTGACCGAGTCGGCGAAGCCGTGTTCGACCGCCTCCTTGGCGGTGAACCAGGTTTCGGCATCCATCCAGGCAGCCAACTGGTCGCGCGGCTGGCCGGTACGGCGCTCGTAGTCGTCGAGGATCGAACCATCGATCTTCTCCAACAGGCCGGCCGTGGTGCGCAGGTCGTCCTTGTTCCCGTAGGCCATCGTCCAGGCGTTGTGGATCATGTAGAAAGCGCCCTGCGCGATCGTCACCGAGGCGCAGGCGGCCGTCACGTACGTGGCAGCGCTGGCTGCAACACCCTCGATCACCGCGTGCACGTTGCCGTGCTGCGCGATTGCGGCGGCCATGGCGCGGCCGTCGAACACGTCGCCGCCTGGCGAGTTCACGCGCAGGGTGACCTTCTTGCCGGCCAGGCCCGCCAGCGCCGTGTTGAAGTCGGTCGCGCTCACGCCCCAGTATGGGTCGATCACGTCGTACAGCAACAGCGTGTCGGGCTCGTTCGCTGCCGCGATCCGCGCCGGCTCACGCCGCGCGTTATTGCGGATCAGTTGCACCAGCTGTTTCATCGTTGGCCTTCCCTTTCTGTTCAGTTTGCGATGCCTTTTCGGGCCGATACAGGACGTTTCCGCCCGCAATGGGCGGCAAATTCTTGGTTTTCCGGATCTCATTGATCGTCATCCAGCCCGGCCCCTGCGAGCCGCCGACAGCCTGGCGCATGTACTCGCCTTCGGCCTTCGAGTCGCCGGCCATCAGGGCCTCCATCCTGTGCTCGACGAATGGCGACGCCCGGCGGAACAGCTTGCGGTTCAGCTCCTGGCGGATGCGTGTGATGTAGGGCTGCAGGGCGAACTTGACGAACCCAATCGTCATCTGTTCTACGCCCGAGCCCCAGGAGCTGGTAGTCTCCTGCGCTCCGATCATGTGCGGCGGCACGCCAAAGGCGCGCGCGATGTCGATCACCTGGAACTTGCGCGATTCGAGCAGCTGGGCGTCGCCAGCCGTCATGCTCATCTCCTGGACTTCAAGTCCCTCTGTCAGCACCATCGGCGTGCCGGCGTTGTTGGCACCGGCATACTTCTTCTTGTACTCGTTGCGCAGCTGCTCGACCTGCTCGTCGCGCATCTTGCCGGGAGACTTGATCACGTGCTTCGGCGCGGCGCCGTTGGCAAAGAAGCTGGCCGAGAAGGTGTCGGCCGCCAGCGCAACGCCGATGGACTGGAAGCCGGCCCACTGGATCACCGACATGCTGCGCGTGCCGTTGAAGCCGAAGCCGGCGAAGTGCAGCATGTCGTCCTGGTGCACGGGGCGGGAAACGCCAGTGTCGTCGGTCACCGTGTACAGCAGGCTGTCGGCCACGCGCTGCACCTGCACCAGGTCCGGGTGGTGCGGTCGCAGCGCCTTCACGTCGGCGCCGCGGCGTACGATCTCGACAAAGCCGTCGCCGCGCAAGCAGATCGACTTGATCACCCACTCCCACATCGAAGCGGCGGTCCAGTTGTTGATCGGCTGCTCGTTCAGCAGCCACCACAGATCGGGGCTGATCGACTCCCGCTCGCCGTCATGCTCGCGGTAGACGGCCACCGGGATCGACGCCACGGCGCCGGCCAGCAGCCGCACCGCCGCGTAGACGGCTGACACGCGCATCGCCGTGTCGGGCGTCACCGCGTGGCCGGATGCCGAGCGTTCGCCGCCCAGCACCGCGATCACCTGCGGATCGCCGGACCGAACTACGGTCATAGCGTCCTGCGGGCGCGGCTGCTCCTCGCGCCAGTGCTCGGTGGCCTCCAGCACGTCGAAAATTTCGAAGTCTTTCTTCACAGGGATACGAAGCCTTGGTCGATTACTGCGTTTTGGGATTGGGGGTTCAAGGCCATCAGCGACACCGCGCAGAACACGGCCATCAGCGGGTCGATCTTGGCCTTGCCTGAGGCCTGTTTCGTGATCAGGATCGCGTTGCCCTTGTCCTCGACACGGGCATTGCCGACGCACCAGGCCATCATTGGCCGGCCGCCGTGCAGCAGCTCACGGCCGGCGACCTTCCGTTCCGTGGTCTTGATCGCGCCGTTCAGCCGGAAGCCTTGCGAAATCGCGATGATCTGGTCCATCGTCACGCCGCGCGCGTCGGTTATCAGCTCGTCGACGACATCACCGATGCCGGCGGCGTCAACGCCGATGCCCTTCACGTCAGGCAGCAGGCCCGAGTCGCGCACCCGGCAGATCAGGTCCGCCACGGCCATGACATCGTCGCCCGGGTTGTCGACCAAGGTCAGGTCGCCTTCCTTCTGGAAGTCCAGCAGCCGCGGCGCGATCTCCTTCCGGCGCTCGAGCGCGATGTTGTGCGCCCAGGCGTGACACCACAGCAGCCACTTGCCGGTCTCGCGCTCGCGACCCAGCACGGCCAGGCCCAGCAGGTCGTCCAGGCCGCCGCCGTCGATGCCGATGACGGCCACTTCCGACCGCTCCAGCAGCGTGTCCAGCGTGATCGACGTGTCCGCCGCCGCTTCCCAGAAGTCGGCGCCGGCCCAGCGGTCGCTCCGAAGGTTCAGGCCGATTTCGACGTTCAGGTGCTTCGCCAGGAACTCCTTGAACTCCTGTTCGCCACCCTCCTTGGCCTGGCTGTGCAGCTGGGTGATGCGCTCGATGTCCACCGACACGCCCCAGTTCGGGTTCGTGACGTAAGCGTTCTCGAGCTTCTCGTACGCCTTCGCCTCCAGCATCGCAGGCGGGAATTCGTAGATCACTGGCAGGAACTTCGGGTCGTGGACGCGTCCGTCGCGCACCTTCCGGGCGTAGTCCAGCTTCGCCTTGAAGACGCCGGCGGGCGGCTCGTTCGACTGGGTGGTCGCATAGATAACGAAGCCTTCCGGCCGAGACGCCAGGCCGCCAGTCGCCTCCAGCAGCATGTTCGAGGCCTTGGCCTGCTTGCCAAACTCGTGCAGCTCGTCGACGAACACGAACGACGCCTTCTTTCCCGACACGGTGTCGCTGTCGGCCGCGACCACCTTCAGCGTCGCGCCCGTCTCGCGGTCCGTAATCGTCCGGAAGTAATCCTGAACCTTGAGCCGCGCCTTCAATTCATCGTCGGCATTGATAAAGTCGCGGATCGGCTTGTAGCTGTTATCCGCGATCTCCTTCGTTGGACTAAGAATCAGCAGTTCGGCCGACTGGCGCCAGTTCATCAGTAGGGCGCCGAGCATGATCTTGCCGGCGTCCGTACTCTTGCCGTTCTTCTTCGAGATCATCAGGAAGAACTCGTTGATCAGGCGTCGGCCTGTCTCAGGGTCTTCCGATCCGAAGATCGCCTTGATGAAGTCCCGGCTCCAAGGCAGCGTGGAATCCCGCACCAGAGGCTGACCGGCGACGTCGACAAGCCTGAAGCCGCCGATCATTTCCCACGCTTCTTCGGCAACCTCGGGGAACAAAGGCGGCAGCGCGATCAAGGATTCGCGCGCCACGATCCGGCGCTCCCAATCCGGACACGCCGTCGTGTACTTCATGTAGCAGCTCCTAGTGTTTCACTGCGGCGCCCGGGCCGCGCCGCGCCGCGTACCTGCCGATACCGGCTGCCGGAGCGTCGGGCTTCTCCGGCTTGCCGCCCTCGCCCAGCTTCTTGTGCTTGAACGGCGCCGCCGCCTGCGCAGCCTTCAGCCGTAATGCGACGGGCACCTCCGGATCGTTCATGAAGAATTCCAGCACCTGCAGCGGCGTCATGCCCTCGGTCGAGGCCGAATATTCGGCGCCCTCGTTCTCCGGATTCTTCTTCCGGCCGGCGCCGGGGCGCGCGCCGCCGCTCTTTCCTTTAACACCTGCCATTTGAATTCCATTTGAATGGGGGGATTTTTTTGCGCGTGGGGATACATGCGGTGTCCGGCGCGCGCGGCCTCAGACTTTTGGCCCCCGGGGGGGGGTATCACGAACCGAGGTGCGACCAGCGCTGACCGTAGGCCAACCGCGAGGGGTAGTACGCGCTGACGCCGTAGTCCTTTGCGATTGCAGGTGACCGCTCTCCAGCCGCAACACGTCGGCGAATGGTCTGCACGTCCTCCTCGCTCAACCGGCGGTGGTGGGCCAGCAGCCCAGGGCCTATCGTCCCGTGCGCTATTGCATCAGCACTGTTCTGCCTTGGCGTGCCCCATGCGAGGTTCTCGATCCGGTTGTCCGTGCTATTGCCGTTCAGGTGGCGTGCGTGCATCCCGTCATCGGCCTGTCCTGCGAATGCCATCAGCACGAGGCGATGCACCGGCTGCGGCCTTGCCTGAACCTTGCCGCTCTTGCGCGTTCTCAGCGTGGCCTGCAGGTAACCGTTACGGTCCCACATGCTGATGGCGCGCATCTCACCGGAGCGATCCGAGTAGATCGCGCCTGCTGCGGTCGCAAAGTATCCTGGCCATCCGGGGATGGCCTTCAGTTCGTCGTTCATGGGGTTGTCCTTCAGTAGCCGCGTGCGCGCTCGTTCGCCTCCTGTGCGGTCTTGTCTTGGTGGCAAGGATCACACAGGGTTTGTTTGTTCTCAGGCTCATCGCTGCCGCCCTTCCACAGCGGGACGATGTGATCGACCACGCTGCCCAGGGCGCCACACTTTCGGCACAGACCGCAGTCCCGCGCCTTGATGGCCGCTCGGTCCTTCACCCCTGCGCTGCCCCGCTTCCGCTCGATGCGGCCGGGCTGCTGGGTGAGCACCGGCACGCGGGCGGTGGCCACGGCCGACAGCCGCGGCTTGAGCGTCTTGAGGCGCACGTCAGTAGAGGATCTGCTTCAGCAGCGCAGCCAGGCCGGCACCCATCACGCTGCCACCCTGCGCCCCGTAGTGGATGCCGTTGCCGTTGTCGTTCATGCCCGGCAGCCAGCGCGCGGGAGACGCACGGTTGGATACCAGCGGCTCGACGTCGAACACCCACAGGCCCGACGCAAAAGCTCGATCACGGTTCTGCAGGCGGAAGTTGTCCTTCGCCACGTTGGTGCTGTTGTCCGGCATCGGCGTCACCAGGATGACCAAGCAGCCGGCCGCCTGCGCGTACGCAACGAGGTCCATGCACGCCGCCCATTGCGCGTCGATCTCAGCCTGGTTGTCGTAGCTGCCACCGCCAGCGACGTTCGGCGTGAACGCGGGGATCAGAACCACGTCCGGCTTCACCATGTCGATAAACGCCTTGCCGCGCGGGCCGAACCGGGCGAACGTATTGCCCGAGATTGCGCAGTTCACCAGGTCGATGGCCATGCCCTCGTCTTGCAGCTGGCGAATCGCCTTGAAGGCGTAGCTGAGCCGGCCACTGGAGCCGTCGATGACGGAGTCACCACCCATCAGGCTGTCGCCCATCGCCAGCACGGTGATACCGGACTGGTCGTAGACGAACTTGACCATTGCCGGGATCAGGAAGTTCAGCCGCGGCGCGTTGACGTTGAACAGGTTCTGATTCACCGAGCAGTAGTCGCCGCCGCCGGTCTGGTACACCTGCATCGGCCAGTCAGGGTTGGCTGCGTCGTAAGCCGTGCTGAAGTTCGGGATGCTGGCGTACGACGGAGTTTTGCCCACCGCGTGCGTGCGGATCATCGCCAGAGGGTATCGGCCGTCGATGCGCTTGACGGAGCGGCACGGCAGAATGCCAGTCGAGCCGTAAGCCGGCAAATCAGTCGTGCCAGTCGTTGGCAGGGTTACAGATGGGCCGACGTACCAGGGCTCAGTCGGGGTCATCGGCACCGTGAGCGAAGCCGACGCGGCAACCGCCGTGTGGTCGTAGGTCACATCGACGCCTTGCGCTGCCGCGTAGAACACCTCGATCCCACTGAAGGCCCGCGCTGCAGCCATCGTCAGGTGCCAAGTCGTGTTGGTCGACACCGACGCCTCTTTCGGAGGCGAGAATGCAGTGCAGCCCACCACCTTGCGCCGCGGGGCGAAACGTGGCGCCAGGGCGGCGGCCGGCGGAATATACGGAACGCCGCCCGTCAGATCGGTCGTGGCCATCTTCGCCGTGACCAGGCCGGCCTCGGTGGCGGCGTCGAGCGTGACGATGGCACCCGCGGGCTGGTTGCCGCGCGCGCAGAGTAGTTTGATGGTCATGTGGTCGTGGCCCTATCGGCGCCGGCTGCCCCGGCGTGGTGTTGGTCAAAAAAATGGCCCGGCGATCTTTCGAAGGCCGGGCCGTGGAAACTCCGCTGACAAGGCGGAGCATGAAGTGATCGGTGGTGGATGAGCGGCGGCGCCTGGACGGCGGCGATGCGCGTCAGCTCCAGCTGGGCCAGGATGCGCGCCCACCGTTTGTCGTCCTCGTAGGAAAGGCGGTGCATGCTGGCTCCGTGGGAATGGTGCCGGTTACAGCGTCCGGCGCCGGCCGCAGGTCATGCGCTCGGCTGGTCCGGCCGGTGCCGGGGCTTGGTGCTCGTGATTTACTTCCAGCGGACGCCGATGCGGCCCTGCAGCCAATAGGCATACGCCCAGGTGCGGCCGATCATCAGCGTCGGAATCAGTGCGGTCGAGGTGAAGCCACCCCAGTCAGCGAAGAATTTCATGGCGAGCTCCAATGCAAAAGGCCCCGCGTCATCGCTGATCGCGGGGCCTTCGGTTGTTCGGGTGGGCGGTGCTATGCGGTGCGGATGGGCGCTTCGTCGACGTCATCACCGAACGCGGCGCGCGCCACGGCGCGGCAGATCGCTTGCAGCGGGGTGGCGCTCTCTTCGCCCAAAAAGTCGTCTTGGTAGGTGTCGATGTAGTGGGAGTCGCCGTTTGCGAAAGCGACCCATACTTCCGGCGTACCGTACGAACTCCAGCGCACCACAGAGAGCCCGTGTTTCTGCTGCAACGGCCCGCCCTGCGCCCAGTCCGTCGAGTAGCGCAGTGCCTCGACGGGCACGTCTCGCGCATCTGACTGATCCGGGCCAAGCATCACCGTTCGCACGGTGCGCACGCAATGCGCCTCCGTGCTGCGCTGGATGCCCCGGATCTGCAAGTTCTCGGCCGGCATCCCCTCGGCGCGTGCCACCCAGTAGTCCAGCTGGGCGCCGGTCAGTTCCGATACCTTCATGCGATCCTCGTTTATATGGGGTGTGGCGGCCGGCGCTGATCTCCGGCTTTTGCAGTGAGTCGGGCGTGACGTTCCCTATTGGCTGCAATGGCGTTGTCACCACGCGTAGCGCACCAGCCTGCGCGTTCACCACACATGGCACCTCTGGGCGGGCCTCCTCGCGGTAACCCGCCAGGCTGCCAAGCTCTCGCTTCCAGAGCATGCCACGTGTGGAGACTGGTTGCGCCAGTCAGGCGTTCAGCAGCATAGCGGAAAACCCGCCAGAGGAAATAGCGCGCGAATCCAACGAGACTGGACGCTCTTCAACTTCAAGGCCGATCCGCCATGCAAAAAAAACGTACCCAGGCGCTCAATTTCTGGACTGTCGAGCTGCTGAAACTGCTTCCCAGCGTCCTCAATTTCGTCAACACCATGCACCCGCACTTTCACGCGCGCGGATGGTGCGACTACCTGGCGATGCTGTTGAACTAATGCGCAAAAAAGCCCGCGACCTTTCGGGGCGGGCTTCGTGTGCTCCAGGGCTATCTGCCAAGTGAGCTATTTTCTAGACGCAATATTGACATCTAACATCAATATCCTAATTGAAATATCTCTTGGTTGCAACATTTTTGTTCAGCTTGGGAAATAGTTTCGTCTCGGCTGCAACAAGTGCGTCAGGAAGCGAGCGCTCCGGGAACATCCAGACGGTCGCCAGCCCGAATGCCTTACGCACTGCCCAGCGCTCGTATGCGGGCAGCTCGCTCACCATGACGTCAACGGCCTCGCCGCACGCCATCAGCTCCTTCACGTCCTGGGGGTTGGCGTCGCCGGTGGAGAACGGCTTGTCGTCCAGCCGCATCCAGTGCGCCCAGGTCTTCATGACGCGGTTGAATGGGGTGTCGGCCTCGGGCGCGGTCTCGATAGCGCGGTTCAGTGCTTCGCTCATGGCTGGCCTCCAACGTGCTGCAGCAGCTTCCGCCCGTGAATCCAGCCGCAGTGCCAGGCCATGCTCTGGTCGTGGGCGCCGCCGGGCGTGCAGTGCGGGTTGTCGAGCATGTCGTCGCCGTCGATGGCGGCCATGGCGCCGGCGTGGAACGGCGTGCCAGCCGTAGCGATCAGGGCAGCGCGTGCGCTGTCGCGGGCCAGCTCGCGCTGCTGGGCCTCCTGCGCCTCCTTCATGTCGCGCTCGGCCTCGGTGCCGGCGCCCCACACGTTGATGACGACCAGGCCGACGACGAGGATGGCGAGGAAGATGGCGATGGCGGTTTGCGGGTTGTTGGTCATGCGGTCTCCTTCAGTTCGGTGATGACGACCTTCACGAGGCCGCCCTTGATGACTTCGCGGCGCACCAGGTGCAGATCGTCGATTTGCTCGTCGTCCGCCCACACGCCTGCGTGCGTCAGGGCGTCCTGCAGGCTCTTCGCCCGGTTGTCCAGATCCTGGCCGCGGCGGTCTGCCGGGTGGATGGCGACGAACAGGGCCACCCTCCCCTCCAGCTTCGGCGTGCCGGCCGCCGCGACGATGTCGGCCACCGCCTTCCGGAACGCGAGGCCCGCGGGCTTGACGAACCGGCCGCCGCGCGGGCGCATGCCGTAGTAGGTGTTGATGGTGGGCGGCAGCGGCAAGGTCAGCGCGATCATGCGAGCAGCCCTTTCGCACGCAGCACCTCGTGCGTGCGCTGAACCGCGTGCCGGAAGTAGTCCTGCACCTGGTCGTATGTCATGCCCTCCGGGCGCGGGCGCCGGCCGTCCAGCACGTCATGGCAGTCGGAGCAGCCGAAGCACGCCGCGGTGTCCGGCGCCTTCAGGCCGAAGCCTTTGCCGTCGGCCAGGCTGTTCGAGTGGCACAGCACGACCGTGGCCGGGTCGCCGTTGCAGACGCCCAGGAGCTGCAGCGTGCAGTCCTGGCCACGGGCGGCGCGGCGGATGGGCGTCATCTTGGGGCGGCTGGACTTGATGGCGCGTGCCCGGACGTCGGCCAGCGGCTTCGTGTTGCGTTTGAACGCCGTGCGGCGCAGCGGCTGGCGGCGGACGAGGGTCGGCAGCGTCATGCGCCCTCCCCGCCCTGATGCGCCAGCTCGTACGAGATGCGATACGCCTCGCGGTCCCACAGCGCCTCGCGCGCCTTCTTGGCCGCTTCCGCGATCGCCAGCTTGCGGCTGGTCGCCTCGTCGAACGAGCCGCTGTCCAGGCAGCCGGAACTGGCCGTCGCGACGACGTAGCCCCACGGCAGGCTGGCCGTAGCCGTCGTGCTGGCGGAGTTCGGCGTGCGCGTGGTCGTGTAGCGCATGGTCGCCATCAGGGCGTCGATCCGCTCGGGCGTGACGCGCGGCGCCTGGTGCTGGGTGGTGTCGGTCATGTGGGTCCTTTCGTCTGTTTTCGTCATGCGTTCAAGAGAGTCCATGCTGCTGCTGCCACTCGCGGAACCTGGCCATTGCCAAGGGCTTTAATTCGGTCCACCCGATGGGCCACCCCATCAGCCACTCGACCCACTCCGGGCTCAGCTGGCCAGGCTCTTGCTGCCGCACAGCCCCAACCAGTCCGTTGCGTGGGTCTGATGCGTTGAAGTTGCCACGCTTCTCCGCATCGTTGGCCTTGGGCGTCGGCCAGCGCCTCGCGGACACGGCCTCGATAAGCGTCCCGCCCTCCCTGCCCTTGCGAGGCGTCACACGGCCGCCCTTCGTGCCAAGCGACGCTGTTGGCGTAGGCCATAATCCAGATCCGCTCTCGCAGATGGGGAGCGCCGGTATCTGCCGCAGATACGACACCCCATTCAGCATCGAACCCCATCGCGGCCAGGTCTCCGAGAACTCGTCCGAGCCCCCGAGAAGTGAGCATTGGGGAGTTCTCCACGTAGACGCCCCGCTTGGGTCGTACTTCGCGAATGATCCGCGCCATGTGGGTCCACAGGCCGGATCGTTCGCCATCGATGCCAGCGCCGGCTCCAGCTGCGCTGATGTCCTGACAGGGAAAGCCGCCAGATACGACATCAACAATTCCACGCCATGGCCGGCCGTCAAAAGTTGTAACGTCAGACCAAATCGGGAAAGGTCGGAGGCATCCATCGTTTTGTCGTTGCGCCAAAACTTGTGCTGCGTAGGCGTCACGTTCAACTGCGACGACGGTGCGCCAGCCAAGGAGGTGCCCGCCGAGTATTCCTCCACCAGCGCCTGCGAAAAGAGCCAGCTCATTCAGTGTTCCTTCTTCGTTTTGGTTGTTGATCACGCTGGCACCTCGGCCTTCATGTCCAGCGCCTGGCGCGCGAACCGCGATTGGATCGGCAACAGCGTTTCGCCGGCGGCCTCGCGCTCCAGCAGCTTGCGGGCCCAGCCTCGGGCGTCGCGGCCGGCGGAATCCTTGACGACCGTGCTGGCATTCAACTCGCGCAGCCGGCGCGATGCTTCCTCGCGGCTGGTCTTCGTCTTGCCCGGCGCCGGCAGCGCGACCATGGCCTGCGGAATCTCGGGCCACTCGCCCTTGTCCATCTGCTCCGTCAGCGCGGCTTCCCAGCGCTGCTTGAGCTGGCTGTACGTCTGCTCGCGCAGCTCGAACGACAGCGGCATGGCGGCCCAGTAGATGGCCGGATGCGACCACTTACCGTACTCGCCGCCGGCGCGGGCCTGCACGCCGGCCACAGCCTCGTAGTAGGCCGCCGTCGCGTCGAGCGGGCGCCGGCACAGCTTCTTGAACTCGGGCAGGGTCGGCGGCCAGTCGCGCGTGCTGAGGGCATCCAGGCCGCGCTTGAGCTCCGCGCCGGTGTAGCCGGCCAGCTCGCGCGACCAGTGCGCGATCAGCGTGTTCGTGTCGGCGCCGCCCCACTGGTCGGAGAACTTCTTGCCATAGTCCAGCAGCATCCGCTGGAACAGCCGTTCGACCCAGGTTTCGGGCAGCGATTCAGTTGATGTCGATGATGCGAGGCTGAGGGTCATGGCTTTGCTTTCCGTTGATGCGGTCCAGGAGGGTTTGCGTGTTCGCTTGCTGGGCCTGCCGCGGCGACGCGCGGGCACCGTTGGCGCCGCCGGCCTGCACCTTCGCGGCGTCGGCAGACCAGCGGTTCAGGATCGCCACCACGTAGCCCAGGCCGATACGCTCGCCGGGCTTGGCACCTTTCGCCTCCGCGCAGGCGGCCGCAGCCGTCTCTGGCGTGACCCCTTGCGCAGCCAGGGCGGCAAGGCGAGGGTCTGCAGGTTGGCAGTCGATGCCAGCGCGGCGCATTGCGATCGACAGCAGCGTCGCTGGAGCAGGAGGAACCCCGTCCCCAGCGCGCGCAGCGGGCACTTCCGGGGGCAACTCCGGTTGATCCGCTCCGCTGGCTGCCGAAGACGGTTCTTCTTCTTTCTCTTTCTCTTCTCTTTCTCTAGGTAACGCACCGCTAACGGACTGACCCGATTCTGGTAACGCTGCCTGCGTTACCTTCGCGTTACCCTTATGGTTTGCCACGCGCTTCGCCGTCTGAGCGCGCGATTTGGCAGAAGCGCCGTTGTGCTCATCGAATCGCGAGACGGTAACGCCCTCATCGTTTTCGCTCAGCCAGCCGATGACGATCAGGGCCTTGCCCAAGCCAGAGACACCGGTCTTGCGGTCGATGGTGCGCGTGGTCATCCCGTGCAGCAGGCCATCGGAGGAATGCTGGTCTGCGGTTGCCCACAGCCAGTACAGGCCGCCGATGACGGCCGCTTCGGACTGGTCGGTCTCTTCGACCAAGCGCGCGACACGTGGGTCGTCCCACAGGTTGCTGCGCATCTTTATCCAGTCACCGGCCACGTCAGCCCTCCCCGCTCAGGATGCCGGCCAGCATGCCGGTGCGGACAGGGGCGCCGAACAGGGCGGCCACGAACGGGTCACGGACGGCGTTGGATGGATAGGCGGTGACGGTGGACTGGCGCGGGTCGTCGCGGTGCACGCGCTTCGGTACCGGTGCGTATGGCGTCGGGCCGGCGTGCCAGACGTACAGCACGCCCTGGCGCAGCTGGACGTCTTGATGGTGGATGCGGCCGGCGTCCTGCAGCAGGCGCAGGCGGACGCGGATCGCGTCGACGCTCCAGCCGGTCAGGATGACCAGCTCGCGGATGGTGCGCGGCTGCTTCTCCAGCAGGCCGACCAAGTGCTCCTGCAGCGCGCGGATTGGCACGATCGCCAGGTCGTCAGGGTCGAAGAGCGCGGTCATGGCTCGGCGCCTTCCAGCTGCTGGGCGGCCACGCTGTCATACCCGCGCAGCCAGTCATGCAGCGCGCGGGCGTCATGGTTCATGACGTGGGAGTCGCGCGGCTCACCGCGGAGCGCGGCCTTCTCGCCGTGTTTGAACTGCTGGTTCTGGATCATGATCGACAGGTCCATCACGCGCCCGCCTCGTCGATGGCCTTGCGCAAGTTCTGCCGCGCACGGTACTCCGCGCGCCGGGCAGCAGCAGCCAGCTCGCGGTTGGGGTTCTGCTTGTTGGCGATCGCGTCCTTGTCGATTGCGCGCCAGACGTGCGCCTCGGTGACGATCCTTTCGGCAGCTGCTGCTGGGGTAGTTCGCTGGTTCATGTGTCGTGGGCCTTGTCGTTACGTTGGTAGTTCGAATGTCCATGTGCCCCTCGCATCAAAGACGCATGTGCATGCGCGGGCGTGCTACTCGGGTCGGCAGCAACATGGCCATGTTCTGGCCGTAGACTGGCCGTTCCATGTTTCGCTGCTGACGCTTATGCTTCTGCTCCGCCATCCACTGCTTTGCCAGGTCGCGCAGCAGCGGGCTGTGCTTCTTGTCCGCGATCGCGCACTCTTGATCGAAGTCGAGGTACTCGTCAGCGTTGAGCAGGGTCTTTACGGTGATGTCGCGTGGTGCCATGGTGTTTTCCTTGTGTTCGTGGTTCAGGATTTCGGGGTTGGGAAGTCGGTACTGAGTGCGCCGCTGGCTGGATCAGCTGGGCGGCTTCGTCGCGACCTTGTGCTTTGCGGCCAGGCGCTTCAGTCCGTGGGTGACCTGGTACGACGGCCGGATGACGCCAGCCTTGCCGTGCTCCATGTCGCTTACCGATGTTTGGCTCACACCAATCGCCTTGCCAATCTGCGTTTGGGTCATGCCTGCCAGTCGGAGGCTTTTGATCGTGAAAGGGATGTCCATGCGTAGCAGTATAGGAACTCCGATCTTATCTGTCAATCGGCATTCCTATTTGATGCTGGAAGATAATATCGGTATGTCTATAGGATCGAGAATCAAGGAAGCACGGCGGGCCGCTGGCCTGACGCAGAAGGCGCTGGCCCAGAAAGTGGGCATGGCCCAGGCGACGCTATCCGAACTGGAAACGGGTGAGTCTCAGGGCACGACAATGATCGCGTCGTTTGCCGCAGCGCTCGGCGTCAACGCGCTGTGGCTAGAGACCGGTGCGGGCCCGATGGACCCGACTGTTGGCAGCCGCGCAGATGAGAACTTCGGTCTGCCGCCTGGAACATTCAAGCGCGTGGAAGCCGTCGGGGACGACGACCCACGCCTGACGCTGATTCCTCGCGTCAAGCTTCGCCTATCGGCAGGGATTAACGGCTTCGAGATGGAGCCAGAACGATTCGACGGATCGACTGGTACCGTGCCCACAGATTGGATGCAGAAGCATGGCTACAGCCGCGACAGCTTGATCATGATCAGCGTCAAGGGCGAAAGCATGGAACCATCACTTTACGAGGGCGATTCGGTGGTCATAAACACGGCCGACAAGCGGCCCGTGGACGGAGCTGTCTTCGCTGTGAATTACGAGGGAGAGCCGGTCATCAAGCGGTTCTCGCGCGACGCTGGGCGTTGGTGGCTAATGTCGGACAACCCCGACCAACGAAAATTTCACAAGAAGGTCTGCGACGGTGATGCGTGCATCATCATCGGTCGCATTGTTCGTAAGGAAAGCGAGAGAATCTAATGCACTACGCTGTTGTGAGCCTGCGCGGCGTGCGCATGGCTGTTGTGCTGGTCGAACGTGGTCAGCTTGCCGGAGCGCGCTCCGATGTATTGATTGTTGAACTGCAGGCGCTGCTGGCGATGCCGGTCATGTTGGTAGCGCGTGATGGCGCGAGCTGGAAGGGCGCGAAGGCGAAGGCCCAGTTTGACGCCGAGCCCTACCTGTTCGCACTGCTGTCGAATGGCGAGGATCTGGCGTGGGCGGAGTTGCCAGCGCAAGTCGAGGCTGAGTTACCGTTTTAGGCGACCCGGCACGCTGCGATGCCGAAAACAATTCAATTATATGCCAGTCAATTCCATCAAATTTATTGTAGGTGCAGCCCTTATTTTTGTCGTAGTCGGTTGTCAGAAACAAGAGGGTAAGCCTAGTGGGGCCACTCAACATGTTGCTGATTCCAGCGCCCCTGCGCCGAAACCCGCACAGAACAAGCCGGTTCGCAATGGCCCCTTTGGCCTCGCTGGCGGAATGTCTATTGCCGAGTTGAGCCAGCTGGGGTTTAAGGAATCCGAGACCTCACCTAACGTGTTTGTTGGAAAGCCGCCTAAGCCTTTGGATGGCATAACAGACTATTCGGTTTTCGCCACACCCACTGCGGGAGTGTGCCGAATTCGGGCTAACCATGACGTGGATTTAGTGAATGACTCGGGTGATCAGCTACGCACAAAAGTGGATCAGTATGCCGAGTTGATGAGCGTGAAGTACGGGAAATACTCTACTAAAGTCAACTATACAGGCCGCGAGGTATATCGGAACAACCCACAGTTTTGGATGATGGCGCTTAAAGAGGAGTCGGTTTTTTACGCATATGATTGGTCAACGAAGAAGTTAGAAACGCCACTGCCCGACAAGATGGCAAACATTGAAGTCGCTGCGAACGCGATTTCCACAAGCAAAGGCTATGTTTCTATTCAATATACATATGATAATTTTGAAGTGTGCAGAGAAGAGATGAAGAAAAAATCAGCGACTAATCTGTAAGAGTGTCCGCCCGGCGTTTCGCTGATTCCGCAGAAATGATAGTCGTTAGGAAGGTGTATGGAGACCCCAGAGAAAAAGTTGCTGGTGGAAATCACGCTTATGATGGTCCGTTTGAATCATAGCATTGGTATGCTATCGCTGGATGCCCGTAGTGATATTAGTGAGAAACTAAAGGCAAACTACGAGGAAAATAAGCGTAGCTTCGATGAAATAACCGCGCTTATGAAACAGTGGGGTCAGAATGACTAGTCCGGACAGAAGTTTCACTGAGTTTTTGGAGGGTGTAAAGCGTGATCTTGACAGGGTCGAGACGCAGCCCCATCATAAGGCCATGACAGACCTCTCCCGCGAAGAACACGACGCAAAGCTCCAAACCATTGAGGCTCGGATGGACGGTCGTGTCGCGGCCATCCAAGCCAGCATCGATGGCTTCATGGGGCGCATGGAGGAGCGCTGGGCGCGCGCGGATGAGCGCATGACCCGAATCGAGACGTCGCTTAGTGAGACGACCAGCTACGTTCGAACGCTAAAGCATACGATCATCACAACCGCAATCGGGACAGTATTGGCGATAGTTTTCGGCGTCGCTGCATTCAACGCCACAGTCCTTTCCAATATGCTGGCCTCCTTCGAGTCCGGAAAGAACACGGCAGCAGCTCAGGCTGAGGTGCGCCGGCAGACAGAGGCTACCGATGCACTCCTCAAGCAGTTGCAGCAACAGCTAGACGCGACACGCGCGAAACAGCCGAACGATCAGAAGTAGCCTTTCTCCTGCCTGAACAGCCCCGCCAGCCGGGGCTTTTTTACGTCCACGCTTCAGTGACACCCTGTCGGTTCTGACAGGGCCGATACGAGACGGATAAAAATATCGGTATCCCTATTGACATCAAAGATAGGAACACCGATAATGAACTCCATCGAAACGCGCAACGCAGCGCACCGACCGGAGAAGCAGATGGCCCGCCACCACGACGACCAAGAGCAGTACGAAGCAGCAAGCGCCGACGCGTTCCAGCTGATCTTCGATCGCCTGGTTGCCGAGGGCATCGATGCTGACGCAGCGGCAATGCGGGCCGACGAGGAAGCCGAAGCCGCGGCGAACGGCCAGGTGGCCGCTGCCGAAGCCAACGCCCTGGCCTGCCGCGAGAGCCGCTGGGCCGACGCACACGAATTTGCATGACCGAAAAGGAGCGCCGCACCCCTACATACAACGTGCGGTTTGCCAATCTCCGGGTCAGAAGTAGGAGGGCCGCCTCGGTCACAGAGGACGTAGAGCCTACGCAGCGCTGGCAGCCGGAGAGACGGCACCCATAACCCCGCGCCGGCTGGCGCACCACCTGGAGAAGCCATGAAACGCATCACCGCAATCGCAGCAGCAGTAATCGTAGGCGTGACCGCAGTATCGGCAGCACGTGCCGCAGACGACGTGTACCGCACCAGCGACGGCAAGACGTTCAGCACGCGCAACGTCTTCAAGGTCACCGCGTTCCAGGCCGACACGCGCTACGTGCAGGTCCATTACGCCAACGGCGGTTCCTCGTCCTTCCGCGACACCGATGGTCTGCTGGAGCGCGTGCTGGCGAACCAGCCGGAGCTGACGCAGATCGACGCGACGACGTACGTCAACCCGCTGTACCTGGGCAGTGCGTCGTGCAGCAACGGCAAGTCGGTCGCCTTCGTGCAGACCAGCGTCATGACGATCACCGCGGACGACGGCTGTGCCCTGGTCAACGCCATCGCGGCGAAGGCCAAGTAATCGAACCGGGCCGCCCCACCTCACGGGGCGCCAACAACAACCGCCGGCCGCGCCGGCCCAACACAGGGAGAAGAGGATGGACACCAGCAAGCACACGCCGACGCCGTGGTACGCAAATCTCCAGCCCGATGGCTTTTTCGACATTCAAGACGGCCCCAACCTGAACACGGCAAGCGTGCTGTGTTCTCGTTTCGAGTGGCCAGAGCGAAAGGAAGAAATGCACGCCAACGCCGAGTTCATCGTCCGCGCCTGCAATGCCCATGACCACCTCGTCGCGGCCCTGCAGACGATCCTGGCCACGAAGCCGCAGTACGGCATGAACCCGCAAGCGATCGTCGGCAGTCCGCACGGCATCGACTGGAACGTTCACGCCATTGCCCGCGAAGCCCTGGACGCAGCGGGTGCCGCATGAGCATCCAAGCCATCGCCCTGATCGTAATTCTGCTGGCACTCGGCGCGCCGCGCTGGGCCTTCTGACCACCTGACCGAACGGAGCAGACCATGACACGCAAGCACATCGCAGCACTTGGCAGTTTCGAGCACCACGAGCGTGCAGTAACCGCAGCCCGCGTAGCGCGTGTCATGCGCCGGGCGATGGCGCCGGCCCGGCTGTACCTGATCGCCGTGCAGGTGGCGCCCTGGGATCAGCTGATTTGGCTGCTGGCCCTGGCGCAGGAAGTCACGGGCCGCGAGCTGGCCCGGGCGCACCGTCACCACGTCCGGCTCACCAACAAGGCCACGAAAATTCAAGGAGAACTCGCGTGATCCGCTTCCTCGTCAAGCAATACCAGTTCGGTTGCCGTGTGGGCCTGGGCCCGGTCGGCGCCGTCAAGCGCGCGGTCACTCTGTACCGCAAGGGCTTCTGATTCAACCATTCACCACCACGCCGGCAGAGTCTCGGCAGAAAGGCAACATCGTGAGCAATTCTCTCGTAGTGCAGCAGGCCTCGAAGCTGGCCGGCATCTTCAATATCCCCGAGTCGGAAGACCTGGTGAACGTTCTCAAGGCGACGGCGTTCAAGGGCCAGGTGTCGGACGCGCAGATGACGGCGCTGTTGATCGTGGCGAACCAGTACACGCTGAACCCGTGGACGAAGGAAATCTACGCCTTCCCGGACAAGAACAACGGCATCGTGCCCGTGGTAGGCGTAGACGGCTGGTCGCGCATCATAAACTCGCATCCGCAGTTCGACGGCATGGATTTTGAGCAGGACAACGAGTCGTGCACCTGCATCATGTACCGCAAGGACCGCACCCGCCCTGTGCGGGTCACTGAATACCTGTCCGAGTGCAAGCGCCCTGTCGCACCGTGGCAGTCGCACCCGAAACGCATGCTGCGCCACAAGGCCATGATCCAATGTGCGCGTCTGGCCTTCGGCTTTGTCGGTATCTACGACCAGGACGAGGCCGAGCGCATCGTCGATGTGACCCCGGCGCCGACGCGCCAGAGCGCGGCCACGACGGCCGAGCAGACCATAAGCACCGAACTCACCGCGGACGATACGACGCTGCTGGCGGAGCTGGAGACGATCGCCGCGAAGGGCACGGCCGCGCTCGAAGAGAAATGGTTTGCGATCACGAAGGAGCAGCGCAAGGCACTGGCCGGCCACCTGAATGCGCTGAAGGCCCTCGCCAGCGCGGCGAACGTCACCGACGTGGAGGTGAGCGATGCTTGAACGCCAATCCAACCAGGGCGGCGCCGACTGGCTGCGGGAGCGCGCCGGCCATGCCACCGCATCCTGCTTTGCCGACATCCTGGCGACCGGCCGCAACGGTCAGCCGCTGAAGGCGCGCGAGGACTACCTCATGCGCCTGGTCGTCGAGCGCATCACCGGTGAGCCCGTGCAGACGCCCAGCAGCTACGCCATGCAGTGGGGCACCGAGGCCGAGCCGTATGCGCGCCTGGCCTACGAAGAGCTGACCGGCGCCATCGTGCGCGAGGTGGGCTTTGCCAAGCACCCGGCGCACGCCTGGGTGGGGGCGTCGTCCGACGGCCTGGTGGGCGCGCACGGCGCCATCGAAATCAAGTGCCCGCACAACAGCGCGATCCACCTGCAGACCTGGGAAACCGGCATGCCAGAGCACCACACGCCGCAGGTGCAGGGGCAGATTTGGGTGCTGGGCCTGGACTGGGTGGACTTCTGCTCGTACGACCCGCGCATGCAGATCGGCGCCGAGCACCTGAAGCTGTACCGCCAGCGCATCGAGCGCGATGAGGACTACATCAGCAAGACCCTGACGCCGGCCGTGCTCGCGTTCCTGGCCGAGGTCGAAAGCAAAGTGCAAATGTTCCTGTCCTTCCGGGAGGCCGCATGAAAGACCACGCAACCCTGGCCGACGCCGCCGACGCGCTGGCGTTCGCACCCACCGACGTGCAAATCGTCGACGCGCTCGTCGAGGCATTCGACATCGACCCGCTGATGATCATCGCCCGGCTGATCTGCATGGACTACGTTGCCGTGCGCCGCGAGGTGGCGCCATGACCGAGAAGCGCACCTTCTTCCTGAACCATCGTCAGGCCAGGGCCGGCGCCGCGCACTTTGCCTACAACGCGCCCGACGGCTGGAAAGTCACGTTCTCGGAGCCAAAGCGCAACCTGGCGCAGAACGCCAAGTTCCACGCTATTGCCGGCGACCTTGCTAAGTCCGAGGTGCTGTTCGCCGGGAAGCGCCGAACGTTGGAGCAGTGGAAAGTGCTGCTTGTTTCGGGCCATGCCATCGCAACGCAACAGGGCAGCGAGATAGTGTCGGGTCTAGAAGGCGAGCTGGTGAACCTGCGCGAGAGTACGGCAGATATGTCGAAAGCGCGCAGCGCGAGCCTGATCGAGTACGCCCTGGCCTTCTGCGCGATGCATGGCGTTCGCCTTTCGGCCACGAGCCGCCAGGATGAAGCGGCGCACGCGTGACGTCATCGACCCGACCCGCGTTCAGTTTGCCCAGCTGGAACGCGCGCAGGTTGACGATGACGAGAACGCCGGCTTGAACTGTAGGGGCTGCATGTTCGACAAGCAGACAGCGGCGATATGCAACACGGCGGCGACCGAAGCAGTGAAGCGCGGATTGCGGGATTGCGACGCGCCCGACCAGTTTGGCGACGTCGTGATTTACGTGGCGACGGCCACCGACCCGAGACAGCTTGACCTGATTGGAGACCTGGCATGACCGGAATGACCGAAGAAGAACGCCTGAAAGCCGACGTGATCCGCGCAGCGCGCGCCCTCATCGACCACGCGAACTGCAGCGCGATCTGCGTGCACATGCCGGACAGCGACCAGGTCGTGCTGGCGGGCCCGGTGAACGACTTGCCGGCGCTGCTGGAGCGGGCGCAGGAGGACGACCAGTGACCAACGCCACGCTCGTCAAGCGCCTGACCGACGTCCTGGGCGCGGCATCGATGTGCCAGCTCGGGAAGGACATCGGATTTCACGGCTCGATGGTCTGGCATATGCGGCGAGGCAAACAGGTGACGATGAAGACGCTGCGCCGCATTCACGAGCGAACGCGCATCCCGATCGGCATTTTGGCCGAGTGGTGGCTGGAGGATCAGCCCGACTATCGACCGCCCAAGCCATTCGAACGCGTACACGGCCTGACCCCTGAAATCGAGGCGCGCATGTTCGGCGCCGCACAACAACCTGAACGAGAGACACCATGACGAACAACTACGACGAATTGCTTAAGCTGGCCGAAGCGGCGACGCCAGGGCCGTGGATTCTCAGCAAATACGGCAGTGTGATGGACACCGTGAAGCAGGAAGTCCTGTCGCCAGCCTGGGCCGCGCATGCTGACAAGCTCTACATCGCCGCCGCCAACCCTGCCGTGATCAAGGCGCTGCTGTCCGAGCTGACCGCCCTCCGCGCCGCTGCAAGCGCACCGAAGGCAGAAGTGTCCGACGAGCGCGCAGCTTTTGAGGCGTGGGCGAAGCGCACCCATACACGGCCCGGCACGCACTTCCGCCAATCGCACAACGGCGTCTACACGGATAACCGTATCGCCGCGAAATGGGCGGCGTGGCAAGCCCGCGCCGTGCTGGCCCAGGCCGCGCCCGTGGCGGTGCCTGCCGAACCGATTACGTATCTCCGCTGGTGGGCGCGCCAGATTAACGAGGGGCATGGAAATATCGGACACGAAGAAGGGTACGAGGTTTGCGAGAAGGGTGAAACGAGCGACGACGGCACGCCCGCATTCCCGGTCTTTGCCGCCCCTGCTGCGCCCGTAGCCGCCGCTGTGCCGGCCGGGTGGGTCAGCGTGGATGAGCGGCTGCCAGAGTGTATGCACGAGTGCACATCGAGCGGCTGCGATGTATCGAACACAGTTCTGATCTACGGCGAAACGCTTATGGGCATGAAGGGCACAGGGTTTGGGCATGCACGCGATGACGGCACGTGGGCATGCTACGACGGCGAATACGACCAGATGACCGTCGAAAAGGTCACGCACTGGATGCCGCTCCCGGAACGCCCTGCCGCTCCTGCACCTGGGGCGTCGAAATGATCCGGGCCGAAACCGTCACGGTCTATCACGGCGGCGGCCGGCGCTGGCTCACGCTCAAAGCCGCAGCCAGGCGCGAGGCAGCCGCAGCCGTGCGCAAGCGCTACCCGTGCCAATGCGAGCGCGCGGAATACGATTTCGGCGGCGCGATGGTCTATCCGGGCCTCTCGTGCATCCACCACTCAGGTGATGCGCGGTTCGACAAGATGGTTCGCCGCATGGCCCGCCTGCATGTCGCCGCGTTCCGCGCCACCACCCAAACCGAAAGCGAGAAGCCATGAGCGAACTGAACGAACGAATCGACGAAGCGCAGGAACTCGTCCGCGCTGGCGGCAAGTGGACCGGCAACGAATACGTGTTCGCCACGAAGGACGAAAGCGACGTTGCCATGCTGGACGACCTGCTGACCGACATTGCACGGCTGGCCCGCGTCACTCCAGCACCACAAGCAGCGCCGAGCGAGCTGCTGGGCGAGCTGACAAAGCTGCTGTCTCGCTTCGCCAATGCTCTTTCCAGTGAGCTGATCTACGGCGAAGGTGAGAATGCCAGCATGAAGCGTTGCCGGGAGTACGAGGCGAAAACGCAGGCAGCGCGACAGGATCTGGTGCGCGGGATCGCGGCTGCCATTGCCACCGCCCCCGCCGTCACCCAGGCAGCGCCGAGCGAGCCGGTGGCGAAGCCTGATTACGTGCTGATGCCTGCTCGCCTGACCGCCGAGAACGGCGCAAAGGGCGCGCTGTCCGGCGAGTTCAACGAAGAATTTGACATGGATTGCCAGGAATGCGCCGAGGTTGGCGAAATCTGCGATGACTGCGAGGTATGCGGCGGATCGGGCGTCGAATCGCGCAAGGTTCCCGTGACGTGGGACACCATCAAGAAGGTCTACGCGCGCGCTGTCTCGATCCTCGCCACCCCAGCACCCGCCCAGCAGGCAGAGGGCGATGCGCGGGATGCGGCGCTTGAAGAGGCGGCAGCAGCGATTGAGGAAAAGCGCGTCCGGATCGTCAACAACCCCGAACTGAAGAACGGAATGTGGGACGCCCGACAGATCGTGTTGCAGCTCCGCGCCGCTATCGCTTCCGCCACGACTAGCACGGAGGGGTGATGAGCATTGCATACACAGCAGACGTGTTCTGTGATGGCGACGATTGCAGTCAATGGACGCACGGCGTTACCTGCTCACGGCCTCCAACAAAAGCGCAGGCACGGAATGAACACTCTCCACGCGAAGGTTGGATTCTTGTAAAAGGAAAAGACTACTGTCCGGGCTGCGTGAGAAAACTTGGCCTTGCCCGCCCTGTGCGGCATAACCCAGAAAACGAAGTTTTCAATTGAAGGGAACAAGACAAAATGAACAACGAAAACATCGAACCTTGCGGCGGCTGCGGCGAAACCGACCCCGACAAGCGCTGCATGGGCTGCCGCCACCCTTTCACGCGTAGCGCCGCCCCCACTGCCGGGGATGCGGGGACGATTGATACGCCGGAGTTTCAAGAATTCATCGGCGCTTTGGTGAACAGCGAGTACGAAAATTACCTCGAATTCATGGGCAAGTTCGTCGCCCACATCACCAAGCACGTGGCCGATGAAAAGACACACGCCTACGGCCAGGGGTACGCCCAAGGCTGGCAGGACTTCGAAGCGCTGCGTGATCTCGGCGCCGCTACCGCACCAGTGAGCGGAGCGCCGGCTGATGGCGACGAGCTGTCGAAGCTGTGCGAAATTTTCGGCATCAAGGTGAGCGAAGGCAGTACGCCGATGTCAGCCATAGCCTGCCGCTTGAAAGACTTGCAGGACGCATTGGCCCGCGCCACGCTTCCCCCATCTGCGGGCGCACCAGCTACCGCCGCTGAGTACAAGGCGTGGCTGGAGTTGATGCGGGAATTCAGCGGTGACGACCGGCGTCACGTGGCAAAACTGCTGGCGCACAAATGGCATGTCACCGGCCTGATCCTGCAATCTGAAACGGGCACCGAACGGGTCGGTTCGGCGGCGGGCTCACCAGTGAGCGCAGCGGAACAGGCGGAAGATGAAGCGATTCATGATCTATTCGACCGTAGCGAATATCCGTCAGCAGCCGTGCAGGAACTGCCGGCGCTGCCTGCGCCGGACGTGATCAGCTACACGTACATAGGTGAGAATGACGCCTACAGCCCCGCCAGGATGCACGAATACGGCCGTACCGTCTTGGCAATGCGCCAGCCGCAGGGCGATGTATCTGAATGCATTGCCGCGTGCGAAGGAGTTCTCGCGCAGTCGGCTAACTACCGCTTCACCGGTACGACAGCCATTGGCATCAATGCCTGCATAACTGCTTTGCGCGCCCTCGCGGCCAAGCAGGCCGGAAAGGCGGGTGCGTGATCATGGACGTTCAATTCAGCCTGCCGTGGCACGTGACGTGCGCACTGGCTTGCCGGGCGCTGGCCCAGGGCCGAACGTTCGATCAGATCGTGGTGGATGCTATCGAGAAGGGAGTTATTTATGCAGGCGGCTGACGACAAAGACGCAGCAATGCGCGCGGAGTTCGAGGCGTGGGTTCGCACCGAGCTGAAGCTGCCCGACCACGTAAAGGTGGGGCCGCGCGGAGAGTTGGTGCTGACACCATGGGAGGCTTGGCAGGAGGCCACCCGCCGCGCCAGCGCAAGGAACGTTGCGCAGGACATCCGCGAGGCAGCCGAGCTATGGGAATGCGCGCTTTCCGAGGCAGCGATGTACGTAGATGCGCATTGCGTGGACGGCGAATTTCACTCCAACGCCATCATGACCATGAAGCGGCCCGTGATCCGCGCTGCTGCCGCGCCAGAAGAGAAGCCGGCCACCGTCCGGGTGCGCATCACCAGCGCGGGCCGCACGCACGAACTCGACGTCGAGCCGCGGCCGGGCATGTCGGAGCTGACCGGCCTGCTGCTGAACGCGATGGACCAGCTCAAGCGCCAGGGCATGCCCGTGGGTCACGTCACCGAAATCCGCTACGCAACGGAGGAACCATGCAAAAACTGATCGCCACCGGCGCCCTGCTCCTGGCCATCGCCGCGCCGGCCCGCGCCGGCCTGACCGCCGAGGAGAACGCCCGCGTCGTCGACCTGATCAAGAACCGGTACGCCCCCATGGGCTTGACCGCCGACGAGATCACGATTCTGGTCCGCGACCTGGGGAATCGCCTGATCGGCTACCACACCAACGCCGACGGCACCGTCACGTTCGTGTACGAGCGCCGCGACGGCAACGTCGTCGTCGAGCTGGGCCAGGTCTGCACCGTGCGGCTGGCCGCGCCGGCGCGCTGAAAACTAGTCCCGAATTGGAGAACAAGAGCATGAGTGAAACAGACCTGATTGAACGCCTTGCAACGGCGCTGGCCGAGCGGATACGCCCAACCATCCCGCTATCGGTAGACCTGTGGGACATTGCGACCATCGCCGCATACCTGAAGCGTGATCCTCAGTCGGTGCGGGAGCGCATGGCGTGCCTGCCGAGCTTCCCGAAGGCCATCCGCTTGCCAACCAAGAACGGCCGGTCCCACCCGCTGTATCATGCGGCCGAGGTGATCAAATGGGTCGAGGGGTACCGCGAGAAGCACTGAGCCCGGCGGGCGCGGCGGGGATCAGTCCAGCCGCGCCGCCAAGTTTTCGGCCGTCTCATTGTAGTAGGCCTGCAGCTGGTTCAGGTTCGTGTGCCCGACCATCCGCGCCAGCTCGAGCACGGACAGCTTCCGGGCGAGCCTGGTGATAGCCTCGTGCCGGCTATCGTGGAACGTCAGCCCTTCGACCAGCGCCTGGCCCTTGGCCTTCCGGAAAAGCGCGTCCAGCGTCGATGTCGAAATTCCGAAGACTGGATCTTGGCCGGGTGGCAGGAACGAAAGCAGCTCGCGTGCGCGCCTCGATAGCGGGACATCGCGCTTGCGTCCATTCTTCGTCATCGGCAGGTGGGCCACAGCGCCCTTCACATTTTCCTGGGTCAGCGCGCAGATTTCACCAGCCCGCATTGCTGTCTCGATCGCGAACAGAAACGCCACTGCCACCGCGCCCTTCTTCGTCGTGACTGGCCGCTCGTCGAAGCCCAGGTTCATGCAGAGCCGTTCGATTTCGTCGTCGCTGATGCGTCGATCGCGCGCAGGCGACTCCTTTGGCCGCCGCACTGATCCTGTCGGGCTGGCCTCGACCCATTTCCATTCCGTCTGCGCCGTTGAGAACACATGCGACAGCAGGTTCATGTCGCGGTTGACCGTCGAACCGGAAACGCCGTCCGGCCCGGCCATGCGCATGTCCCGCCAGGCGCCGAGCACCTCGGGCGTGATCTCCTCAAGCGCCATTGCCCCCAGGGCGCGGCCAAGAACCTCGTGCCTGGCGATCGCGGCCATGCGCACCTGCTCCCAGCGCTTGCCGCGCTTATGCGCCGAAACCTCGCGCTCGTAGCGGTCGAAAGCGTCCGACAACGTACGCTTCTGCCCGCCTCTGGCGCCGGCGCCTTGCCGCAGCTCGGTCTCGCGTTGCGCCGCCCAGGCGACTGCCTCGGCCTTCGTCGAGAAAGTCGCTGACTCGCGTACGTCAGCCACCCAGACCTGTACACGCCACACCGTTTTACCCTTCGCGGTGTCCTTCCTGAAGCTCGCCATTTTTCGTGATTGGTTCGTGAAATTTTCGTGGAGCGTACCAGAAAACGGTGGTTTTATGTGCGGAATTGCAGCTTTGATGAGCCGAGCCGAAAAGCCGTAAGTGCTTGATTCCGCTGGATATGAGGGGAAAATCGTAGAGTTTTGGAGGGGATTGGTGGTGCCTCGAGCCGGAATCGAACCGGCACGGCCTCACGGCCAACGGATTTTAAGTCCGGTGTGTCTACCAATTTCACCATCGAGGCACAGCCCGACATTATGACATGTCCGCGCTCCAAGTTCCAGAGCGGGATGGCGCTGCGTGCGTCGAGGGTGGAACCGCGCAGCGCGATCACTTGGCCTGCGCAGCAGGCAGGGGCGTGTGGCTCCGCTCCAGGTAGGCGCGCCTCAAGATTGCTTGCTCCGCCGCAGGGTGCTCAACGGCATCCCGGCGTAGTCTCACGCAGGCAGAGATGCTGTCCACGCCGTTGACATACAGTTCCTCGCATTTATGCTGCCCATGACCAATTTAAATTGAGCATTGGAAATCGTTTCATGGGATAATTCTTTTTACCAAAATACCATAAATGATGCCATGAGAGCATCACCAAACAGGGGAAAGCCATGAATACGCTGCACAGCCAGTCGCTCGACACCGCTGCGGAGTCGCCTATGCACGCACTGATCCGTACCGTCCTGCAAACCTTGCACCTGATGCCGCGGTCTCAATCTGGCTCGGCGGCTGCCGCGGAGGCGTCCCCCGCCGGCTTTCCGTACGAAAAATCGTTCGTGACAGAGGCGGAAGCCCGTGTCTTTGCCGATGCGCTGGTCAGCCAGGGATACCGGGTCGAAGTGCAGCAGGACATCTACGACTACTGCTGGTCGGTCGAAGTGTTCGCGGGCCAGCCGCAACGCGAGGACTGATGGGTACGGGCATGGCATCGCGCGCTTGACATCGACTGTCGGTTGCGCCATGCTGCACTGCACAACCCCACTGGGAGCGAGCATGCAGCCTGAGCGCCGAATGGATGTGCTGACGGCCGGCGAGATCGACCGTGCCATTGAAATCGACCGGATCGAGGGCGCCATCAAGGCGTGGCTGTACCTGGCCCAGCGCGGCGTCTCGCCGGATACGATCCGGCGCATCCTGTCCCTTGACGGCGCGACCGTCGGCGCGCGCCGTTCGTACGCACCACCCGCCGCCGGGCCCGACCTCCTACCGCATTGATGCACGCGTGCAGCGGCGTGGGCGACGAAGCGTTATGATGACGCTCCGCTAACCATCCCCTCTCGCCATGCCAGCCAACCCATCCAGCCTGCTCCGCCATGTCGTGCTGTTTGCGTTTCGTGACGATGCCGCCGCCGACGCGGTCGATGCCGTCGTCTCTGGTTTCCACGGACTACCTGCCGCGATCCCCGGCATCGTCACCTATGAATGGGGCACCAACGTCAGTCCGGAAGGCCTGAACGATGGCTTTACCCACTGCTTCACCTTGACGTTCGCCAGCGCCGAGGATCGTGACACCTACCTCAACCATCCAGCGCACCAACAATTTGTCGGCATGCTGGGCAGCTGCCTGGCGCGCTCCCTGGTGCTCGACTACTGGGCGCACTGACGTCGCCGCGGCGCTCCTGTCGCCGTCGTGTGTGCGCTTGGCAGGACAAGGCATCAATAGCTGGAAATAATGCCGAGCGTGAGCGCTGCGTTACCGGACAATATCATTGCGAATATGCTAGGATCGAGATGTAGTTTTTATAACTCAGCCAGCCGCTTCGCCGTACTGTGCAATGGGCGTCGGCTGATCAATGTTCAGCATATTCCATGAGGACGGACTAATGAAAAGAATCCTTTGCAGCTTGCTGTTGGCTGGTTGCAGTCTTGCGGCCGATATCACACAAGCCGCCCCCATCACGTTCACGACGGTCACGACAGGTGATGCCGGAAAATTCGATTTCTTTGCGGGAGATCGCGGGCTCGGCGACTTCCAGGGCATTGGACCTTTTACGCTGTCGGTGAGCGCAAACATTGACAATGCAGTCACGTGGAACTCGACCGTGCTTGACATTACACTGACTGCCGATGGCAAAACGAGCCGCATGCAGCAGGCCGGTTCGCTCGTCAGCTCCCTGTCGACTTTCACGGACAGCTCTGGCAAGGCGATAACCGTGCTCAGCCAGAGTTTTGATTCCAACTGGAGCGATTTCGGCCCGCGCTTCCACTTCTTCCAATCACTTCAATTCGACCCGCATGTGATTGACCCATGGCGGTTGTATGGCACGGGCGACGTACCACTGCAGAGCCTTGGCGGCCGGTTCTCGCTGGAGTTCTCATGGAGCAATGATGCCGCTGACGTTGGCTTCGGTACGGCATCGGGCGCTTACGATCACGGTACGCTGCAGGTCATCGGCCCCGTCCCGGAACCGACGTCCTATGCGATGCTGATCGCTGGCCTGGCAATGATCGGTTCGCTGGCCATGCGCCGCCGCGCCGGACCCATCGGCCAAGGCTACTGAGCCGGCCATAGCCCTCTCGATGCCTTTCGTGTGAAACGGGCACAGCCTCGGATTCAGGATGATTTCTCCTGGCGTCCGAAGTGGTGCCCGTAAGACGACCGCCGGCATGCACTGCAAGCGCCGGGACGCTGGGCAGCCGCGCAGCCTGCCAACCGGCGCGGCTGCGCAAAAATCAATTGCGCTTGCGACGGCCCGCGCAAGCGCCCAGTGCCCCCAGCCCGGCGAGCAGCATGCCGTAGGTGCCCGGCTCCGGCACCGAATTGACGATCATGCTGTCGTTCGAGGTGTGCAGTTCCCAGCCCAGGTAGCCAACCGCATGCGTGTAGAAGCGTACCGTCACGTTCGGGTAGCTGGCCCAGTTCAGCTGGTCGAGCGCGGCATTGAGCTGGGCGTAGTCCGTCGCGTTCGACGCCAGGTCGTAGGTCTGGGTGGAGATTTCGTGCGAGGCGCCGGCCACGCGGATCTGGTACAGCTCCGCATCGCCGCTGAACAGGCCGACATAGACGGCATTTTCCGTCGGCGACTCATAGCCCCAGCCCTGGTCGACCAGGCGTACACTCGTGTCGATGTCGAGGATTTCGTTGGTGCCGTACTGCAGCGAGATGCGACCGATTTCAAAAAGACCTGCGTTCTGATACCAATACTGGTCGGTCGACGACGCCGTGACCGATTGCGTGACTGCCAACGCCGGGACTGAAACAACACCGAGTAACGCGGCCATACGCAAACTCTGCATGATTTTCATGGTTTACCCCTGTTCGTTATTGGGAGACTGCCGCAAAAGTATGCATGACGTGCAGAGCTGCAAACGTATTTATTTGCTAGTGTGGCAATTCTGTGATTGCAAGTTGGAAGTCACGCGATGAAAACGGCGCGGTCCGCCGGCGGCACGAGGCGCCAATAAAAAAGCCGACCCTGGCGGATCGGCTTGCGGGATGACCCACGAGGCCCGCGGGCCTCGTTTCGCTACGATTATTGCAGCAGCGACAGCACCAGCGACGACTGGCTGTTGGACTGCTTCAGCATCGCGGTACCGGCTTGCAGCAGCATCTGGTTCGACGTCATGTTGGCCGATTCCGTCGCGAAGTCCACGTCCATGATGCGGCCGGATGCGTTCTTCGTGTTGGTCGAGATGCTCGACAGGTTGTTGTAGACGTGGTCCAGGCGGTTCGAGATCGCACCCAGCTTCGAGCGCATCGAGCCCACGGAGTCGATCGCGTCGGACAGGTTCTTGATCGTGGTGTTGGCATTGGTCGCGCCGGTCGCCGCGTCGGCGCCCGAGATTTCCGTGCCGGCCGAAGCGGCGGCGACGCCAGCGGCGCCGTCGTACTGCGTGGCGGCTGCCTTGATCTTGGTGTGCACGGCGGTCATTTCAGTGGTGAAATCTGCCGTCATCTTTTCATCCTTGTCCGAACCGATCTGGAACGTGATCGTCGTCGACAGCTTGCCCGTACCATCGGTCAGCAGGTTGGTGCCGCCGAACTTGGTGTTGGTCATGATGTTGCCCAGTTCGTTCGACAGGGAGTCGAATTCGGCCTGCATCGCGGCCTGGTCATCCTTGGTCGAGGAACCGTCGGCGGCTTGCGTGGCCAGGTCCTTCATGCGGTTCAGGATGTTGGTGGTCTCGTCCAGCGCGCCTTCGGCGGTCTGCATCAGCGAAATCGAGTTCTGGGTGTTGCGCATTGCCACTTGCATGCCGCTCGTCTGGGTCTTCAGGCGGGTAGCGATCTGCAGGCCGGCGGCATCGTCCATGGCCGAATTGATACGGTAGCCGGTCGACAGGCGGGTCATCGACGTCGACAGGGTGCTCTGGGTGCGGGTCAGCGAATTCTGTGCGGACAGCGCGGCGTTGTTGGTGTGAAGGCTCAGCATGTTGATTACTCCGTTAAGGTGTCGAGTTGGGAGCAGCTTTCTGCCCTCTCATGAGTACAAGACGACCGCTTCGGAGCGGGCATTAAATGCCCCGCGGAAAAATATTCGGATTTTTTGGCGCTGTTCGCGTTAATGATCAGCGACGCGGCGAAGGCCTATCAGGCCTTCGCACGCGAGGCCGGCCTCACCCACGAGGTCGTCAACGTGCGTGCGGGCATCAGCGCGCGCGGTGCCATCCATATCCAGAACGTGAATGGCTGGCACAGCCGCTTCAAGGGCTGGCTATACCGATTCCACGGAGTTGCCAGCCGCTACCTGGCCAACTATACCGGTTGGTGCCGGGTGCTGGATGCCGGGTGGCCAGCGACCCCATCCGATTGGCTGCGCATCGGGGTGGCGCCGGACAAATACAGCTCAGGCTGTCAATGACTTCGAAGCGCTGAAAAAGTTCCGTAACGAGGGGCAACCACCAGCAAAAGCGAACAGCGCCCTTTTTTCGCAGCCCGTGACGTTCCGCTAACCCGGCCTCGCAGCACCCGCCGGCGTGCTGGCCACGCCTTGCAACGAGCGCCGCACCACGCCGGCCAGCTCGGCCAGCTGGAAGGGCTTCTTCAATACCGTGCCCTCGCCCAGCGCGGCCTGGATCGCGGCCATGTCGGCATAGCCCGTCGCCACCAGCACGGGCAGGTCGGGGTAGCGCTCGCGCGCCGCGCGCGCCAGTTCGGCACCGGTCATCCCCGGCATCAGGTAGTCCGTCAGCACCAGGTCGGGCCTGGCCTGCTCCAGCGCCGCCAGGCCTTCGCTGCCGTTGGCCGCCTGGGTCACGTCGCAGCCGAGCGTCATCAGCGCGTCCGCCATGCCAGCCCGGACATTGTCGTCGTCCTCCACCAGCAACACGCGCGCGCCGGCCAGGGCGTCGCTGGCCAGCTCCGGCAGGCCAGCCTGCGCCGCCTGACGCGTGGCCGCTGGCAGCCAGATGGCGATCGTCGTGCCGGCGCCCGGCTGGCTGATCACCTGCGCCATGCCGCCGGACTGGTGCGCCATGCCGTACACCTGGCTGAGCCCCAGCCCCGTGCCCTTGCCGACACCCTTGGTGGTGAAGAACGGCTCGAACACGCGCGCCGCCACGTCCGCACTCATGCCGCAACCGTTGTCCGTGACGGCGATGCGCACGAACCCGCCGCCGGCCGTCAGCTCGGCGGGCGGCGCGGCGCGGCTGGCCTCGAACACGATGCGGCCACCGTCCGGCATCGCGTCGCGCGCGTTGATGGCCAGGTTCAGCAGTGCCATCTCCATCTGGCTGGCATCGGCCGTCACGCAGTCGACGTCATCCGCCACCCGCGCCTGCACATCGATCGACCTGCCCAGCAGCGGCCGGGCCATGCCGAGCACGGCCTCGAACAGCGCCTCGACGCGCAGCGGCGTCAGGTCCAGCGCCTGGTTGCGGGCAAACGCCAACAGCTGGGCCGTCAGCCTGGCGCCGCGCTCGCACGCGGCCTTGGCGGTTTGGGCGCGGCTGCGCACGGCCTCGTCCTTGCTGATCAGCAGGATCAGCTCCATCGTGCCCTGCACCACGTTCAACAGGTTGTTGAAGTCGTGCGCCACGCCGCCGGTCAGGCGACCCAGCGATTCCATCTTCTGGTACTGCACCATGGCCTGCTGGGCGCGCTCGCGCTCGATCGTCTCCCGCGTCAGCCGGTCGTTGGCCTCGGCCAGCGCCAGCGTGCGCTCGGCGACCCGCGCCTCCAGCGTGGCGTTCAGGCTGGCCAGCTGCGCCGACACGGCCTCGCGGTCGGCCAGCAGCTCGCGCGCTTCATATTGCCGGCGCCGCGCCCGCAGCGCCGATTCGGCGGCGCTGCCCAAGGTCGCCGCGCTGAGCGGCCGCTCCAGCAGCACCAGGTTGCCCAGCGCGGCCAGCGGGCCGGCGCCACCGCGCGGCAGCGCCGCCAGGCGCTTGCCCAGCAGGACGACGAACGGGAAGTCAGACCAGGGCGGCTGCTCGCGCAGGCATGCCAGCAGCGGCGCGAGGTCGGAGCGCAACAGCGCCTCTTCCGCGACGATGGCAGCCGCCGCCCCGGCCTGCACGGCCACCGTCAACGCAGCGCAATCGGCCACGATCTCGCAAGCAATGGCGTGCCGCGCCAGCACGCCGGCGATCACGTCGGCGTCGCGACCGTGCGGCGCCAGCACGAGCGCCCGTTGTTCCAGATCGCTAGCGCTCGCCATCGTCGCCCGTCGTCATCAGGGCCGTCTCGCCGCGGTACGTCGGCAGCCCTGTCAGGATGCCTTCAAAGCCTTGCAGCGGCGCACCGATGTCGATACCGCCGCTGTGCAGCCGCAATTCGTGGATCGTCAGCGCGTGGCTGGCCGTGCGGCTCTTGACCACGGTAATGGCGCGGCGCAGCTTGCCGCCCGCCTCGAAAAAGCGCAGCAGCACCGTGCAGTCGCTCAGGTAGCTGAGGTCGATGTCGCGGCGCACCTCGCCCACCAGGCCATGCTCGCCCAGCACCAGCATCGTCGTCACGCCTTTCTGGTTCAGGTAGGTCAGCAGCTCGCGCATCTGCAGCATCAGGAACTGCTCACCCGGCATCGCCTGCAGGTAGGCGTTCAGGCTGTCGATGGCCACGAAATGCACGGCATCGCGCTCGACCGCCTCCAGCAGCATGTGGGCGAACTGGCCGGGTGCCAGCTCGGCGGGATCGACATGGCGCACGGTCAGCGTGCCGCTGTCCAGGTACGGTTGCAGCTCCATGCCCAGGGCCGCGGCGCGGGCATAGAAAGTACCGAGCCCCTCGTCGAACAGGTAGAACGCCGCCCGTTCGCCGCGCGCTAGCGCCGCCACCATCGAGCGTACCGTGAGCGTGGTCTTGCCGACGCCGGACGGCCCCACCACCAGCGTGTTGGTGCCGGCCACCAGACCGCCGCCCAGCAGCTGGTCCAGCATCGGCGTGCCGCTGGGCCGGGGTACCGGCACGAAATCGCCCGCGTGCTCGGCCGCCACCAGGCGCGGGAACATGGTGATGCCGCCCCGTTCCAGCACGTAGTCGTGATAGCCGCCGCGGAAGCGGATGCCGCGCATCTTGACGATGTTGACGCGCCGGCGCTCCTTGCCGAATTCCTGGGCGATCTGCTCCAGGCTGACGACGCCGTGGGCAATGCTGTGCAGGTGCTGGTCGGTCTGGCTGGTCTTGTCGTCCAGCATGATCACCGTACAGGCGCGCGCGGCAAAGAATTGTTTCAGCGCCAGGATCTGGCGCCGGTAGCGCAGCGGATTTTGCGCCAGCAGGCGCATTTCGGACAGGCTGTCGAACACCACGCGCACCGGCTTGACGGCTTCGACCTGCTCCATGACGCCGCGCGTCGTCTCGCCCAGCTCCACCTCGGCCGGATACAGCACGGATTGCTGCGCATCGGGGTCCAGCATCGCGTCGCTGGCCAGTTCGAAGATGGCGATCGCGTCCAGCGACCAGCCATGGCTGTGGGCGACCGCATGCAGCTCGTCGGCCGTCTCCGACAGCGTGATGTACAGCCCCGCCTCGCCGTGCGCGGCCCCTTCCAGCAGGAACTGCAGGCCCAGCGTCGTCTTGCCGGTGCCCGGCGTGCCTTCGACCAGGTAGACACGGTCGGCCGTCAGGCCGCCGCACAGGATGTCGTCCAGCCCCGGTACCCCGGTGGCGATGCGGCGGGCCGGTGCCGGTGCCGCTCCGTTCGAACTTGCGCTTGCGCTCATTGATGCCCTTCTGCTGCCGCCGACGCGTGCGGCGGGGTTGCCGATACGGCGCCGCCAGGCGGCGCCGCGGAGTCCGGATTATAGATCGAAAGTTTCTTTCCAGCCTGTCGGGTTGCGAGAGCGGCGGCGGCCGGCCGCTGTCAGCAGGCCGTCATAAAGCGACGCTAAGCTGGCCAGACGAGTGCGAAAGGCCCCGAATGCTTCCCGACCCGCTGCCGCCCTGCCCCATCTCGCCGCCGGAGCGCCGTGCCGACGGCCGGCTGGCGCGTGTCGTGCACATCGGCGCCGCCATGATTCCCGCCTACGGCACCCTGCGCGCGGCCCGCTTCATGAGCGCGCGCGGCGTGCCGGCCCGGCTGCTGGTGCCGCTGCTGCGGCTGGGGGAACGGCGCCGCGGTGCCGGCGCCACACGGGCCCGGGCGACGCTGCCATGGCATCCGGCGCAGCGGCACGCCCGGGTGCCTGTGCCCGCCATCACAGCGGCGGCCGCCGGATCAGGCGTCGCAGCAACGCCAGCGAAGCGCCCGTGCTGACGGGTTGCCGGCCGGCGCCGCCGCGGCTCCTGACATGGCGGCGGCTGGCGCCGCCGTCCGCCGCCGGGGTCCGGCCCCGATAGATTCCCTCGCGTGTATTCCTCGACTGCATGGCTCCTCCTGCCGCGATTATTCGCAAGTCGCGCCCGCGCGTCCGCACGATAGCGGCGGGAAACGTGCGCCGGTGACGCCGTTCCGCCCAGCACAATGGGCGCAGCGCCACGGCGTCCCCCGCGCACGATTGCCAACAAGACACTGAACAGTAACCGCGATCACCTATACTTGCCATTTTTACCTCACGGATCAACCTCGTGGTCAGACTGCATTCCCCCATCCTCGACCGGCTCACCACGCTGACGCGCCAGATCGTCGAGGACACCGTGCTGCCGCATGCCGAGCAGGTCGACCGCGATGGCAGCTGGCCGGAGCACTCGATGCGCGCGTTCGCCCAGGCCGGCCTGCTGGGCCTGCAGGTGCCGGGCATCCTGGGCGGCCATGGCCAGGGCTTGCATGCCTTGTGCCACCTGACCGCCCTGATCGGCCAGGCCTGCCCGTCGTCCGCGCTGTGCTTCGGCATGCATTGCGTGGGCACGGCCGTCATCGCCGCCAAGGCCACCGACTACCAGCGCGACCATTACCTGCGCGAGATCGCGGCCGGCCGCCACATCACCACGCTGGCGCTGTCCGAAAGCGGCACCGGCGCCCACTTCTACCTGCCCGAGACGACGATGGCGGCGCAGGGCGATTGCTACCTGCTGAACGGCACCAAGCAGTTCGTCACCAACGGCGGCCGGGCCGACTCCTACGTCGTCTCGACGGTGGCCAGCGGCGGCGCCGCCGAGGGCGACTTCAGCTGCATGATCGTCGATGCCGGCACGCCCGGCCTGACCTGGCTGGCGCCATGGCACGGCTTCGGCATGCGCGGCAATTCCTCGCGCGGGCTGCGCCTGGCCGATGCCCCGGTGCCCGTGCAAAACCTGCTGGGCACCGAAGGCGACCAGGTCTGGTACGTGTTCGAAGTGGTGGCGCCCTACTTCCTGATGGCGATGGCGGGCACCTACCTCGGCATCGCGCAGGCGGCCGTGGACCTGGCCGGCGAGCACCTGCGCAACCGCCGCCACAGTCACACGGGCGGCACCCTGGGCGAGCTGGAAACGATGCAGACGCGTTACGCCGCGATGTGGGTGGCGCTGCAGAAGACGCGCGCGCTGGTGCTCGAGGCGGCCCAGCGCGGCGACGCCGGCGATCCGGAGGCGCTGCCGTACATCCTCGCCTGCAAGGCCGACGCGGGCGAGACGGCCGTGGCGCTGGCCAACGACGCGATGACGATCTGCGGCGGCGCGGCCTACCGCGACAACAGCCGCGTGGCCCAGCTGCTGCGCGACGCCCGCGCCAGCCATGTAATGTCGCCCACCACGGACATGCTGCGCATCTGGACCGGCCGCGCGCTGCTGGGCATGCCGCTGCTATGAGCGGGGGCGGCCCCATCATCCTGCTCGTCGGCGCCACGGCCGAGCCGGCGCAGCTGCCGGCAGTGCCGGCGCAAGCGGTCCTGGTGGCGCGCGGCGCCGCCGCCGTGCTGGCGAACGAAGCCGGCTGGCTGCCGGCCGCCACTGCGCTGTGCGTCATCGCGGCCTCGGTGGAACGGCCGGTGCCGCTGGCACGCCACCTGCGCCGGCATTGGCCCAGCGGCCGCATCGTGATCCTGGCGCACGACGCCGAAGCGCTGCGCGCCGAGCTGCGCCGCAGCCCGATGATCGGCGACGCCGTCGTGCTCGACCCGGCCGACCCGCAGCTGGGGCGCCAGCTGGGCCAGGCGCTGCAGGCGGCCGCCACCCAGCGGCGCCTGCGCACCACGCTGGACCGCGCCAACTCGCAGCTGGCCAGCCGCGCGGTCGACAGCACCGCGCTGCGGCGCATGGTGATCGCCGAAAGCTACCTGCGCGACTTCTGGGAGCAGTCGGCCGACGCCGTCATCGGCCTCGACGCCAATACCCAGGTGGTGTACTGGAACCGCCGCGCCAGCGAACTGCTCGATATCGCACCGGCCGACGCCACCGGCACCTACGCCCACGAGCTGCCGTTCTGGAACCCCGAGCTGGACGCCGCGCTGGCGCGCATGTCCGATGGCGCCGGCCGCACGGTGCTGGCGCTGCGCATCCGCGGCAGCGTCGAGCCCACCGAGGTGGCGCTGACGGCCATCCGCGACGGCGCCGTGATCGTCGGTGTGCTGTTGTCGCTGCGGCCGGCATCGAGCGTGCAGCGCGAGCTGCTGGCCGAGCGTGAACGCAGCCGCGCGGCCGTGGCGCTGGCGCAGGACAAGGCGCGCCAGCTGGCCAGCCTGTTCGAGCACGCGCCCGGCATCATGGCCGTGACGGCCGGGCCGGAACTTTCGTTCGAGATGGCCAACGAGTCGTTCGGCCGGCTGTTCGGCAGCCAGCCGCCGGCCGGCGCCACACTGGACGGCACGTTCCCCTGGCTGGCTGGCCAGCCGCTGCGCGACCTGTACGAACTGGCGCGCATCTCCGGCGAGGAGGTGGTCGCCGGCGCGGTGCCGCTGACGCGGCCCGGCGCGGCTGGCGACGTCTACCTGAACCTGGTGCTGAAACCCGTGCAGGAAGAGGACGGTGCCGGCCGCATCTTCCTGCAGGCCGACGACGTGACGGCGCAGGCCACGGCGGACGCCACGCGGCGCCGCCACCAGCAAGAGCTGGAACAGGCCGTGGCCCAGCGCACGCGTGAGCTGGAAGCGGCCCAGGCCGCGCTGTTGCAGGCACAGAAGATGGAGGCGATCGGCAAGCTGACCGGTGGCGTGGCCCACGATTTCAACAATATCCTGCAGGTCGTCGGCAGCAACCTGGAGCTGCTGGCGGCCGAGCATAGCGGCGACGCGGCGGCGCGCCAGCGCATCGCCAGCGCCATCGCGGCCGTGGAACGGGGCGCCCGGCTGTCCGGCCACCTGCTGGCATTCGCGCGCCGCCAGCCCCTGCAACCGACCGTGCTGGACCCCGGTGACGTGCTACGCGGCATGGAAGAGCTGCTGCGGCGCGCCATCGGCGCAGCCATCGCCGTGGAGATCTGCCTCGCGGCCGACCTGTGGGCCGTGCAACTCGACCGGGCGCAGCTCGAGAACGTGCTGCTCAACCTCGCCATCAACGCGCGCGATGCGATGGCGGGCAGCGGCAGCCTGACCATCGAGCTGGACAACGTGACGCTGGACGCATGCTATGCCGCCTGCCACGGCGACGTGGGCAGCGGCGACTACGTGCTGCTTGCCGTCTCCGACACCGGCGCGGGCATGACACCGGAAACCCGCGCGCGCGCGTTCGAGCCGTTCTTCACCACCAAGCCGGAAGGCCAGGGCACGGGCCTGGGGCTGTCGATGGTGTACGGCTTCATCAAGCAGAGCGGCGGCCACGTGGAGCTGTACAGCGAGGTGGGGCATGGCACCACCGTCAAGCTGTATCTGCCGCGCACGCGGCAGCCGGCGCAGCCGGCCGTGTCGGCCGCGCGCGCACCGCTGCGGGGCGGCGCCGAGACGATCCTGGTCGTCGAGGACGACGCGGACGTGCGCGCGGCCGTGGCCGACCAGTTGGCGGCGCTGGGTTACCACGTGCTGACGGCGCCGGACGCCCACGCCGCCTGGCGGCTGCTGCAGGACGGCGCCAGGCCCGCCCTGCTGTTCACCGACGTGGTGATGCCTGGCCCGCTGAGCAGCCCGGAGCTCGCGCGCCGCGCCACCACGCTGCTGCCCGGCCTGGCCGTGCTGTTCACCTCGGGCTATACGCAGAACGCGATCGTGCACGGCGGCCGCCTGGACGCCGGTGTCGAGCTGCTCAGCAAGCCGTACCGGCGCGACCAGCTGGCCGCGCGCGTGCGCGGGATGCTGGACGCGCGCAGCGGCGCCGCCGCCGCCGCGCCAGCGCCCGCCTGCGCCCGCGCCCGCGTGCTGGTCGTGGAGGACAACCCGGATGCGCTCGACCTCCTGTGCCAGATGGTCGAACTGGTCGGCTACGCGGCCACCGGCGCCAGCTCCGCCGAGCAGGCGCTGGCGCTGCTGGCGCAGGCCGACATCCTCCTGACGGACGTGCAGCTGCCGGGCATGTCCGGCGTCGATCTGGCGCACCACGCGCACGGCGCGCACCCGCACCTGCGCATCGTCTTCGCCACCGGCGTCCAGGCGCCGGCGCTGCCGTTCGCCAGCGGCGCCCTACGCAAGCCCTACACCATCGAGCAGCTGCGCCAGGCGCTGGCCGCGCCGTGAGACGGGGGCGGACCCGCCGGGCCCGCCCGCGGCATTTCAACGATACAGGAGCCCCCATGCCCGACACCACGTACAGCTACGACACCATCACCGCCAGCACGCTGGACACGATCACGGCCATCGCCGCCCAGGCGCGTGCGGCCGAACCGGTCGATCCGGACGCCTGCTGGGCCATGGCGCGCGGCGCCTTCCGCGCCTGGTGCGAACTGGTGGGCGACGCCGCCACCGAGGCGGATCGGGCCATGCTGGAACAGGTGTTCGAGGGCATCCCGCTGCGCGACCCGGCCTGCGCGGAAACGGCGCCGGGCAACTGGCGGCCAAGCCCGATCGTCGTGCTGTCGGCGGCCACGCCGCGCTGACGGCGACGTCCGGCGACGGCGCGCGCCCACCCGGCGCAATTGCGGCTATCATGACTCACGCCTGCCTGGCGGACCACCCGGCCAGCCGGCAGCGCGCGACAGGAGACGCCGATGAGTCTCGCGCCCTTACCTCTTGCCGTGCTGGTGGTCGATGCCGCCGGCGCCGTCGTCAGCTGGAACAAGGCCTTCGAACGGCTGGCCGGCTTCGGCGCGGATGTCGTGCGCGGGCGCGACCTGGCCGGCTTCGTCGAGTTCGACGAACCGGTCACGCTGTTCTCCCCCAGCGTGGCGCATGCCAACCTGGCCGGCCGCCTGCTGTGCGCGGACGGTCGCCACCTGCCGGTACGGCTGACCGTGGCACCGCAATCGCTCGACACCGAGGAACCGGGCAAATACAGCGTGATCGTGCTGCCGCTGGCCGGCCATGCGGCACCGCGCAACGCACTGCTGCAGGATTTCCCCGTTGCCGAACTGATCGAGAACCTGCCCTGCGTGTTCTACGTGATCGACCAGAGCGGCCACCTGCTGCTGTGGAACCGGCAGCTCGAGCACGTGCTGGAGCGGCCCGGCGAGGAACTGCCGACCACCGATGTGGGCATGTTCTTCGACGAACACGAACGCGCCATGGTGCGCGACAAGATCCTGGCCGCGTTCGAGCAAGGCAGCTCGTCGCACGAGGCGGAACTGGTCGGCAAGCACGGCAGGCGCACCACCTGCCTGTTCAACTGCGCCCGCACCAGCCTGGGCAACGTGCCCTGTGTATTCGGCACGGGCCTCGATATCTCGGCGCGCAAGAAGACGGAACAGGGCCTGCGCGTCAGCGAACGGGCGATGTATTCCAGCGTCAACGCGATCGTCATCACCTGTTGCGCCAACGGCGGGCACCTGATCGAATACGTCAATCCCGCGTTCGAGCAGATGACCGGCTATCTCCTTGCCGAGATCAAGGGGCGCGACCCGCGCTTCATGCGCATCGAGGGCTGCGACATGCACGAGCACGCGCGCATCCGCGCCGCGCTGCGAGCGCAGACCGGCGTGCGCGCGGTGCTGCGCAACGCGAAAAAGTCCGGCGAAATCTTCTGGAACGACCTGCGCATCGACCCCGTCATCAATATCGACGGCCAGGTGACGCACTTCGTGGCCGTGCTGAACGACGTGACGCAGGCGCGCCAGTACGAGCGGCGCCTGCACCACCTGGCCCACCACGACCCGCTGACGGGCCTGGCCAACCGCACGCTGCTGCAGGAGCGCCTGAAGCAGGCGCTGGATGCCGCGGCGCACGGCGGCCCGTCCGGGGCGCTGGCGTTCGTCGACCTGGACAATTTCAAGCACATCAACGATACCTTCGGCCACGACGCCGGCGACAACGTGCTGCGCGAGATCGCCGACCGCCTGCGCGCCGGCGTGCGCGAGCACGACACGGTGGCGCGGCTGGGCGGCGACGAGTTCGTGCTGCTGATCGCCGAGCAGCCTGGCGATACGGTCGTGGCGGACCTGCTGGAACGGCTGCGGCACTGCGTCGACCGGCCGATCCTGCTGGGCGGCCGCGAGCTGATCGCCGGCGGCAGCTTCGGCGTCGCCATGTTCCCGCGCGACGGCGACACGGTGGACCGCATCATGCGGGCGGCCGATGCCGCCATGTACCACGCCAAGACGCTCGGCAAGAACAACGTGCAGTTCTACTCGGCCGACCTGAGCCGCGTGGTGCACCAGCACCTGCTGCTGGAAGCGAACCTGAACCGCGCCATCCGCAACCGCGAGATGGTGCTGGGCTACCAGCCCAAGGTGGACCTGCGCACCGGCCGCATCGTCGGCGCCGAGGCGCTGGTGCGCTGGCACAGTCCCGAGCGCGGCGTGGTCGGCCCGGACAAGTTCATCCCCATCGCCGAGCAGACCGGCCTGATCGTGCCGCTGGGCGACTGGGTCATCGCCGAGGCCTGCGCCACGCTGCGCTCGCTGGCGGAACTGGGCGTCGGCCAGTTCGTCATTTCCGTCAACCTGTCGGCCCGCCAGTTGCGCCAGCGCCACTTCGTCGAGCGCCTGGCGGCGACGCTGCGCGAACACCGGATCGCGCCGAACGCGCTGGAGCTGGAGGTGACGGAAAGCCAGCTGATGGACAACCCGGCCGAGGCGCTGGAAGCGCTGGCGCAGCTGAAGACGCTGGGCGTGCGCCTGTCCATCGACGATTTCGGCACGGGCTATTCGAGCCTGTCGTACCTGCAGAAGTTCCCGGTGGACGTGATCAAGATCGACCGTTCGTTCCTGGGCGACGTGGCCAGCGACGGCAACGCCGTCATCACGCGCGCCATCATCGCGCTGGGGCACAATCTGAAGCTGGAGGTGATCGCCGAGGGCGTTGAAACGCGCGAGCAGCTGGCCTTCCTGCAGGACCACGAATGCGACCAGATGCAGGGCTACTACTTCAGCCCGGCGCTGCCGCAGGACCGCCTCAGCAGCATGGTCTGCAGCGGGGTGCGGATGGCGCTGTAGCGGGGCGGGCTTGCGCCGCTCCAAGGGAGATCGCCGCCACCGGGAGCGTGCGTCCCGCCGCCCTACATCGCCTGCACCGCGTCGGCGCTCTTCGGCACGCCCAGGCGTCCCAGCACCGCCAACGTGCCGTCCGGCCGGACGGTCGCCACCAGCATCTCGCCCTGCGCCAGCTTGTCTCCCGTCAGCGCCTGGATATTGACGTCGTGCGTGACCAGCACCAGGTTGCCGGGCACCCCGCCCTGCCCGGCCTGCGCGGCCAGCGTCCGGCGCAGCTCGGCCAGCTTGCGCGTGCGCCCGTCGTCGCCGTCGCCCATCATCGAATCGAGCATCGGCACGGGCTCGGCGCGGCCAAAGGCGAGGCGTGCCGTGTCCTGGCAGCGGCACCAGCGGCTCGACAGCACGCGCGCCACCGGCACGCCGTGCTGGCGCATGGCGGCGCCCAACGCCCGCGCATCCTCGCGGCCCGGCAGCGACAGGTTGCGCTGGGTAGCGCAATCGCCCAGCGTGAAGCCGGGCGGATCGCCGATACCCGGTTCGGTGGCGGCATGGCGCACCACCAGGACGTGGCCACCGGCCTGCAGGCGGCGCCACAGCTCATCGGGCGTGGCGGCCCAGGCCGGGCCAAGGCACGACAGCAGAAGCCAATAGAGGAGAATGCGGCGCGCCATGGAACCTCCGGTCGGAATGGTCGAAAACGACACCTTACGCCGGTTGCTCCGGGCCGGTGCGGCATTTTCGCTACAGACGCGTTGCCGCGCCGTCCGGGGTCTGCCGGGCCGCCCGCAAGGGCGCCAAGCCAAGGAGAATCAAGGGGAATTTTCAGCCTGCAGCACACCTCTTTGCGCACCAGAACGGCGAGCCGGGGTCGGACCCGGCGGGTCCGACCCCGGTTTCTGGTCCGGGGTTGCGGGATGCGCGACCGGCCCAACGCGTTCTACATACTTCACCTGACGGCATCAGGCCAGAGCGCAGGCGGCTCAGCCGTCGCGACACTGCTCGACGCTGACGCCATCGCGTCCCGCTTCCTTGGTGCGGTACAGCGCCCGGTCGGCCGCCTCCGCCAGGGCGCGGCGCTCCGGCCGTGCGCTCCAGCCGATGCCGATGCTGGCCGTGACGGGCAGGATGCGGCCCTCGACGAAGAAGCTGGGGCGGATCGCGTCCAGCAGCTTGCGCCCGATGGTCGCGCACTCGGCCGCCGTGTGCACCTGTTCCAGCACGATGACGAATTCGTCGCCGGCCAGCCGCGCCACCGCGTCGGTCACGCGCACGCTGGCCGCCAGGCGCTGGCCGAATTCGCGCAGCACGGCGTCGCCGGCACCGTGGCCCAGGGTGTCGTTGATCTGCTTGAAATGGTCGACGTCCAGGCTGGCCAGCGCGAGCGCGCTGCCGTTGCGGTGCGCGCGGTCGATCGCCTGCGCCAGCCGCTGCTCGTGGGCGCGCCGGTTCGGCAGGCCGGTCAGATGGTCCGTGTGCGCCAGCGCATGCAGCTGGCGCTCGTGCTCGCGCGCCGCCGTCATGTCGGTCGAAAACACGTAGGCGCCCAGCACCACGCCGTCGCGCACGTGCGGGATGTAGCTGGACCGGATCACGCGGCTGTGGCCATAGCGGCGCACCTCGCCTTCCACCACGCGCGCGCTGCCCGCCATGCACGCTTCCAGCGCGGCGCGCCGTTCGCCGTAGAACAACTCGCCCATCGCCTCCGCCACCGTGCGGCCCAGCATCGCGGCCGGGTCCAGGCCCAGCCAGTCGGCATAGCGTTCGTTGGCGAAGCGGTAGCGCAGGTCGGGGCCGATGTAGGCGATCAGCGCCGGCACGTTGTCGGCGATCGTGCGCAGCCGCTCCTCGCTCTCGACGATGCGGCCGCGCGACTCGGCCAGGTCGGTTACGTCATTGATGGCGACCACCGCGCCCAGGCGCTCGCCGCGCGGCCCGGTCAGCGGCCGGCCACTGACGAGGGTCAGGCGCGGCTTCATGTCCGCCACCACCACCTCGACGGGCACATTGACGACGCTCTCGCCGCGCAGCGCGCGCCGCAGTGGCACCATGTCGTCGGGCAGCGCGTCCAGGCTGCCCGGCTGGCGCAGCTGGTGGCTGCCGAACCAGCGCCCGTCCGGCAGCGACGGCGGCACCCCGGCCGGTGCCGGCGGCAGGTTGTGCAGCTTGCGGGCGGCGCGGTTGAACAGCGTGATGGCGCCGGCCGCGTCGCACGCGACCACACCCACGTCGACCGCCTCCAGCACCGCGTCGAGCAGTTGCTCCTTGGCGCGCAGGGCTTGCTGGGCCGCGATGCGTGCTGAAACGTCCTGCAGGAACGCGGCCAGGAAACGCTGGCCGTCCACCTCGAAATGGTTGATCGACATCTCGACGATGCGCTCGTCGCCGGCGCGCGTGAGCGCCGGCAGTTCCAGCAGCTGGCTGCACATGGCCGCGTCGCCCGTGATCTGGAAGCGCGCCATGCCGGCGTCATGGCGCTCGCGCAGCCGCGCCGGCACGATCAACGTGCCCACGTTCTGCCCCAGCGCCTCGGCCCGGCTCCAGCCGAACAGCTTCTCGGCGGCCGGGTTCCACTCGGTGATGCGCTGTTCCTCGTCGATGCCGACAAAGGCGGCCAGGCAGGTGTCGATGACGTTGCGCACGCGCTGCTTGTTGTGGCGCAGGCTGCTTTCGACCTGCTCGCGGCGCGCGATCTCCTGGCGCAGCAATTCGTTGTTGTCGTGCAGTGCGCGCGTGCGCTCCAGCACGCGCGCTTCCAGGTGTTCGTTCAGTTCGCGCAGGCCGGCCTCGGCGGCATCGCGTGCGCGCACCAGCAGGTCGCGGTTCAGCTCCTCCTGCACCAGCGCCGCCAGGTCGCGCAGCAGCCGCAGCGCTTGGGCGTCGAACGCGCGCGGCACCGTGTCGATCACGCACAACGTGCCCAGCGGCTCGCCACCCACGCTGTACACCGGCTGGCCGGCGTAGGCACGCACGCCGGGCGCACCGGTGACGAGCGGATTGTCGCAAAAGCGCTGGTCCAGCCGGGCATCCGGCACGACCAGCGTGTCGCCGGCCGCGATCGCATGGCTGCAGAAGGCGATCGAGCGCGGCGTGGCGCAGGCATCGAGGCCCACCCGCGACTTGAACCACTGCCGTTCGGCGTCGACCAGGACGAACGCGGCGATCGGCACCCGCAACGCGGCGGCGGCCAGGCGCGTGTAGCGGTCGAAGCGCTCTTCGGCTGGGGTATCGAGAATCGCAAGCTGACGCAGCGCGGCAAGGCGCGCCGCTTCGGTGCAATGATGTTGTTCGGACATGGCCGCTCCTTACCGCAAGGGCAAACAAACGGCGGGGATTGGGCCGGGTGACGGCCGGGCGGGCTGGCGGCCCGGCTGCACAGATTGTAAAAGAAAATAGTTAATGCCGCGCAGCACTATTACGCTCAGGCTGGCGACTGTCGCGCCGGCGTCACGCTTTGGCGCTGTGCGCCCCCGGTCAGGCGGCCAGGCCGCGCACGAAGTCGATCCGCGCCGCCCAGTCCGGGAAATCGATCAGCGGATTGCGGTTGCCCTGCTTCTCGAAGATGGCGGCGTTGCGATGGCGTTCATAGTCGGTGACCGGATCGGCGTCATGCCAGGCCAGCAGCGTCGCGATGCGTTCGGGGCTGTATTCGCTGGCGCTGCGGTCGATCAGGCCCGGGTAACGCAGCAGGAAGTACAGCGTGGCACGCGCCACCGGGCCCTTGCCGCTGCCCGGCTCGAACTTGCCCGGCTCGCGCTTGCCGCAGTCGGTGCGGATGATCTCGCCGAAATCGGCGAAGTCGAAAAACGGTGTATTGCCGCGGAAGCTGTTGCAATCCATCTCGCAGGCGAACAGGTGGTGCAGGTCGCCGCGCATCGGCTCGCGCTTGTCGAACCAGGACTGCGGCACCACGTGCTCGCAGTTGTACGGCAGCGCCGCCTCCAGGAAGTCCTCGTCCACCGGCGCCGCCTCCAGCGCGCCCGGCCGCGGGAGCGCGACCGCGGCACGCAGCCGGCTGCGCTGCTCGTCGATGGCGAAGTCGTTCTCGATCAGGTCGCGCGCCGAGAAGCCCTTGCCGGAATAGATGCTGACGATGTCGTCGCCGCCGCGGGTGTGGCGCAGTTCCACCCAGGGGTACAGGTGCTTGGCCGGGCGGTAGGCGGGCTGCGTGGTATGCGTGCGGGTCAGCAGCTCGTGCAGGGCCGCGTGCGCGGCGGCCGGCTCGGCGGGCAGCGCGAACTGCGCGTAATAGGCGTCGCGGGCCGCGCCGTCGGCCGCCGCGTCGTAGTAGGCCCGCTGCGGCGCGCGCGCCAGCTCGGCCAGGGCCTCGGCCAGCGCCGGCCGCGCGGGCGGCACGACGATGGACGGCGCCCCGGCGGGCGCGATGAGCGGGGCGATCGCCGGCAGCGCGCCGGGCGGCGCCAGCGCGCCCTGTTGCACCGGCTGGCCCAGCTGCACCGTGACGGTCAGCGGGATCGTCCAGCTGGCGGTCCCCGCCTGCGCCACGGCGGCGTGGCCGGGCGCCACCGGCGCGGTCGGCACGCTGGCCGCGCCAGCGGCGGCAGTCGCGGCGGCATGCGCCAGCGCGGCGTCGCCCGCCTGGCCCGCCGCCGCCGCCTCCAGCGCCGATGGCGGCGTCAAGTTCAGCAGGTCGTCGCGCAGCGCGGCCTGCGCCGGTGGCAACGGCTGCGCCTGGATGTAATTGACCAGGCTGCTCACGCGGATGCCTTCGTTGGCGACCCAGCCGATCAGGTCGGGGTCCATGCCGTCTTCCCACACCCTGCCGTCGCGCGTCAGCAGGCGCCCCTCGGCGTCGCGGCTGGGCACGCCGGCATGGTGCAGTGCCACCACTTCCCACTGGTCGTTGTAGACGGGCGAGCCGGACGAGCCGGGTTCCGTATCCGTCACGTAGTGGGCGAAGTCGTCGAACAGATCGACCAGCTCGTTCGAGCGCAGCACCAGCTGCTTGGCCTCGCCGCGCGGGTGCTGGATGATGTTCAACGGCTCGCCCAGCAGCACCTTGCCCTCCGTGCCGATCAGGCGCGACCAGCCGTAGCGGTTCAGCGCGATGCCGCGCGCCGACTGCGCCGCCACCGCCACCAGGGTGAAGTCCAGCGCCGCGTTGGTCATGAAGAAGCGCTGCGGCTCCAGCTTGAAGCCGACGATGGGCAGTTGGCGGCCGGCGCGGTCGTTCTGGTAGTCGAATTCCACTTCGCTGGCGGCCGCCACGTCGGCGCTCTCCAGCACGTGGTGATTGGTCAGCAGCAGCGTGGGCGAGACCATGAAACCGGTGCCGTAACCGATCGAACGGCCCAGCTTCGAGCGGATGTTGATGCGGCCGACGAAACGGGCCACGGCCAGCGCCAGCTCGACGAAGTTCATGTCGAGGAAATCCGGATTGCCCTGGATCCGCTCCAGCCCGATCGCTTCCGTCAGGGGCGCCATCAGGGCGGGCGGGCGCACGGCGGGAATCACGGCGGCCTGCGACAGCCGGGCCAGCCGCGCCTGGACGCGCTGCGGCGACTCGGCCTCGATGGCCTTGCCGTTGCGGATTTTTTCCAGGTTGGGTTCGCGCACCTCGGCGCGGCGCTGCCAGCGCTCGCCCGCGGCCACGGCAATATGGGTAAAGTCCATCATGAGCTCCGGGGCAAGCACGGCTGGACGGCTGTCGCCGCTTACACCATGCAACTGATAATCACCATTTTAAACGAACCGACCACCACAAATCGTTCATGATAGTGTTGATTTGTGTCAGGAGTATGTAGCGGCGACCATTGCCATAACATAATTTGGCGCTGTTCGCGTTAGCTGGTGCTTGTCCTTTGTCATGGAACTTTTTCAGCGCGTCCCGGTCATTGGCAGCCTGGACTGTACTTGCCCGGCGCCACGCCGATGCGCAGCCAGTCCGACGGGGTCGCTGGCCACCCGGCATCCAGCACCCGGCACCAGCCGGTGTAGTTGGCCAGGTAGCGGCTGGCAACACCGTGGAAGCGCTGCAGCCAGCCCTTGAAGCGGCTGTGCCAGCCGTTCACGTTCTGGATATGGATGGCACCCCGCGTCCTGATGCCGGCACGCAGGTTGACGACCTCGTGGGTGAGACCCGCCTCGCGTGCGAACGCCTGATAGGCCTTCGCCGCGTCGCTGATCAACAAGATGTCGGGCGCCAGGACCGGCAGCAGATGCGCTTGCAGTTGCGCGGCGCTGACCGGCCCGCCACCAGTGACGAAATCGTGCGTGACACGGCTGCGATCACGCGCGACCAGAATACAGTCGAATTCTTTGCTCAGGCCACGCCGGCTGGCCTTGCCGCCGCGCTTGCGGGCCGGCCGAGTCAGGTGGCGCGAGCCCTTCTGCGACTCGAGCAGATAGGTCTCGTCCGCTTCGACGATATTGGACAGTTTCGGACGACGTTCCCGCCGGACCCCGGCAATGAAACGATGGCGCCATCGAAAACTGGTCGATGGCGCCACCGCCACGCGCTCAGCCGCCGTGCGTACCGTCGTCGATTCCAGCAAGCACGTCAGGTAGGGCAACCACTTGTCGCGCAACCGGAGCCGGGCCAATGGCGTGCCGGTCAATGCGTTGAACGTGCGCCCGCACGCGGTGCAGCGATAGCGTTGCAGGCCGTTGGCCGCGCCGCTGCGGTGACAACGAGCACATGTGCAGCGGGGGCAAGGTGGCCTGCCGGCGGCGGTCTCGATCAATGAGAAACATTGATCGCCCTGCATGGCCGTTGCCAGCAGGGCCTGTAATGCGGCCACCTCTTCGACCGTCAGCTCGCGCTGGCGCAGTGCCTGCAACACCGCCTGGAAATCCATCGTCCCCACTGCCGGCCTCCAATCCGCATGAGATATCTCAACAGGAGATCAGACAGGCCGGCGGGACGGAAGTTCCACTACTTAACGCGAACAGCGCCCATAATTTCCGCGAGCGTTCACGCCCGCGGCGGCATCGCCCGGAACGCTGCCAGCATCGCGTCACGCAACGGCTTGGGACGCAGGTCATCGTCGAAGGGCGCCGTCCGCGTCGGCATGCCATGCTCGCGCATCGTGGTCTTCTGGTTGCGCAGGAAGCTGACGTGGTCGGCCATGCCCCACATGATGAAATCGGTAACCTGGCGATAGCTCAGCGTGACGTCCAGGTAGTCCTTGGCGCGCGCGGCGACACCCGCGTCCCGCGCCGCCACGTCGCCCGGCAGCGCGCGATCGCTGATATCGAATTCGGAAATGATGAGCTGGTAACCCATCGCCGTCACCTCGTCCAGGAACTTGCGCCACTCGAGGAAAGGCGAGCGGCCCGCCTTGGCCTCCAGGTCGCTCCAGGGTCCGACATGGCTTTGCAGGCCCAGGGCATCCACTGGCGTCCCCTTGGCTTTCAAAGTCTCCAGCAGTTTCAGCACGCTGGCCCGGTGCTTCACCGCGCCGCGCTCGGGGCCCATATAGTCGTTGTAGACCAGCTGCGCGTGCGGCGCGTTCGCGCGCGCGAGGCGGAAACTCATGTCGATCTGCGCCAGCGCGCCGCCCAGCCGCCGGGTCAGCACGCTCTCGCGCAATTCGCCCGTGGGCGAGTCGACCGCCTCGCTCATGACGTCCCAGCTGTAGATGTCGTCGCCGAAATGCCGGGTGACCGTCGTGATGTGCTCCGTCAGCAGGCGCTCGGCCTCGCGCCCCGGCTGCGCACCGAAATCGTGCTCCACCACCCAGCGCGGGAACCAGCGGTCCTCCTGCCATACCAGCGTGTGGCCGCGCCGTTTCAGGCCTTCCTTGCGCGCCCACGCGAAGATGGCGTCGGCCTGCTTGAAGTCGAATACGCCGGGCTGCGGGTGCAGGGACTGCCATTTGGTGGCGTTCTCGCAGACGATGACGTTGCATTCCCTGGCCGTCAGCGCCCGGTACGCGGGATCGCCGAACGTGGTCCGGCCGTTCCCCATCGCATTACCGACCCGCAAGCCCTTCTTTCCAGCCACTTCCTTCAGCGTCGGACCCGACTGCGCTGCGCTGGCGAAGCCGGCCGGCACACAGGCGCCGGCCGCCAACAGACCCAAAACCTGACGGCGATTCAATGTCATACGTATATTCCTTGGAAAGATGTGAAAACACCGGCGCGCCGGTGCGGACGCGGCGGCGGCCCGGGCGTGAACGCCGGCAGCGACACGCCGGGGCATCCCGCCTGCCATCATAGTTGTTTTTGTGTTAAGGCGTCGCGCGGATGAGATCGGCCCGCTGCGCGCGCTGGCGGCTCAACCGCCCAACGGCCGCGTCAGCCGGTAGCGCGCCAGTCCGGCGGCCCCGACGGCCACGGCATCGGTGCCGAAATGCGACGTGCGGATTGCCGGCGCCGTCACCATCGCTGCCCTGGCATAGTCGGCCAGCACCGCGCGCGCCGGCCCGAGCAGCGCGTCGCCCAGCCGCAGCGCGGCGCCGCCGATGACGATGGCCATCGGGTCGAAACTGGCCCACAGATTATTCAGCAGCACGCCCAGCTGGCGGCCGGCCGCCGCCACGGCCGCGCAGGCGGCCTCCTCGCCATGGCCGACGCGGTCGCACAGCGCCTGCAGCGCGGCATCGCTGGGACGGGGTTCGCCCAGCAGCGCGCCCAGGCCGATCAGCGCGTCGGCACAGCCGCGCCGGCCGCACGAGCACGGCGGCCCGTCCACCTGCAGGATGGCGTGGCCGACCTCGCCGGCGAAGCCGCGCAGTCCCGTCAACAGGCGGTCGTTGACGATGACGCCGGCCCCCACGCCGTAGCCGATCGACAGGTAGATCAGCGGATCGGTGGCCGACTGCGGCGTGAACTCGAACTCCGCCAGCGCGGCCACGTTGGCCTCGTTCTGCATCGTCAGCGGCACCCCGGCCAGCGGCGAGCCGGTGCCGAACTGGCGGGCCAGCAGGCCGGCCACGTCGACGTCGCGCCAGCCCAGGTGCGGCGCGTGGCGCAGCAGGCCCGCCGCCTCGTCGACCGCGCCGTGCAGCCCGATGCCCACGCCCAGCACGCGGCGCTGCCCGCCCGCGGCATTCAGCCGCGCCAGCCGGCGCGCCAGTCCCGTCAGGCCCAGCGCCACCTGGCGCAGGCAGGATGCCGGATCGGCCGCGTCGTCGTACCGGATCGTCAACCCAGCCACGATCCGGCCCAGCAGGTCGGTGGCGACGACGCGCGCCTCGTCCACGCCCACGTCCGCCCCCAGCAGCGCCAGGCGATCGGGATCGAGGTGCAGCGGGGTCGCCCGGCGTCCCACTTCGCCCGTCGTGCGCAGTTCGCTTTCGGCCAGCCAGCCCTCGTCCACCAGTTCGCGCACGAGCAGGCTGACGGTGGACTTGGTCAGTCCCAGCACATCGGCCAGCGCCGCGCGCGACAGCCCGGGTTGCGCGCTGACCTGGCGCACCAGCGCCATGCGATTGAGTTGTTTCAGCAGTTGCTGGTCGCCGGTCACGGGCATGGCGGTTCTGGCTCCGATGTCATTGTGATGATTATGCAACACCGCGGCGTTCCGCGACAGTCCGGCGTGAACCGCCCGGCCACCCGGCGATTACGTAAAGTACGTAATGGGCGGCGCAACCGCGCCGCTGCCGGGAAGTCGTTGATTTGATTCTGAAAACGTTTTCTCGACTTGCGGACCGGTAGGCTTGCCTGGTGTCGTTCCACGGCCGTGGGCAGTCAGGTTGGCGCTCGCGGCCGGCCTGGAAGCCTTATCCCTGAACTATTTAATTTGTTCGTTCGATTGACCAATTAACCGGGAGCTTCGTAATCTTCAGCTCAGCACGTTCGCACGCGGCCGCCTTGGCAACCGCGGGGCCAGCCGGGCGGACGTGCGGCCGGCGGTGCAGACCACCACAACAGCGACGCCGCCGGTCGCGGTGCCATTCGTACATGCGTCGTCGTAGGGCGGCGCCCATTCGCCAATCGAGAGGAGACATTGTGCTGCACACCCGAACCGGCTTTCCCCCCATCCGCGCACCCGCCGCCGCCTGATCGCACTGGCCGTCGCCGGCGCCTGTACCGCGCTGACCGCCCCGGCGGGCGCCCAGCAAAGCGCGGGCCCAAGTACAAGCGGCGCCAGCGGCGAACCGGCCGGCCAGGCCACGGCGGCGCAGAGCGCCACGCCGGCGGGCGACGCCGACGCTGGACCGAAGGTCGTCGTCAAGGGCATCCGCGCCAGCCTGCAATCGACCCTGAACCTGAAGCGCAACTCGGACGGCATCGTCGACGGCATCGTCGCCGACGACATCGGCAAGTTCCCCGACACCAACCTGGCCGAATCGCTGCAGCGCATCTCCGGCGTCTCGATCGACCGCAACCGCGGCGAAGGCGCCCAGGTGACCGTGCGCGGCGTGGGACCGGACCTGAACATGGTGCTGCTCAACGGCCGCCAGATGCCCACGTCCAACCTGGGCGACCTGGCCGGCCGCGCGTTCGACTTCTCCAACCTGGCCTCGGAATCGATCGCGCAGATCCAGGTATACAAGAGCTCGCGCGCCGACACGCCGCCGGGCGGCATCGGCGCCACCATCAACATCATGACGGGCCGCCCGCTCGACCTGGGCAACACGGCCAGCGTCGGCGCGAAGGTCGAGTACGACACCTCCAACAACCACCTGCCCCAGGAAGACAAGGCCAATCACTCCTACACGCCCGAGATCTCCGGCATCTACAGCACCACCTGGAACGACGGCATGTTCGGCGTGGCCGTCAGCGCCAGCTACCAGGAGCGCAACCTGGGCGTCAACACGGCCTCCATCACCAACGGCTGGCAAGGCCCGTTCCGGGGCGACGAGAACAGCTGGGGCACGATCCCGCAGCCGGGCAGCGCCGGCGCCGCCGACATCATCAACCGCCCCGGTCCCGGCGACGTCTACGCGGTGCCGCAGAACATCTCGTACTTCATGCGCGGCACCCAACGCCAGCGCACCAACGGCCAGCTGACGTTCCAGTTCCGCCCCAACAAGGACATCACGACCACGCTGGACTACACCTACTCGCAGAACAAGATCCAGACCAGGTACCACGAGCTGTCGGCCTGGTTCAATTTCGGCCCGTCCGTCAGCAAGTGGACCGACGGCCCGATCGCGGCGCCGCTGTATTACCAGGAGAACGTGGCGAACCAGGACATCGCCATGAACGGCGGCGACTACGCCACCAAGTCGGAGAACCAGTCGCTCGGCTTCAACGCCCAGTGGAAGGTGTCGCGCGACCTGAAACTGAACCTGGACGTGCATCACTCCACCGCCGAATCGAAGGCGGACAGCCCGTTCGGCTCCGAGAACGACCTGGCCACCGTCAGCTTCAGCCGCGGCAACACGCGCGTGGACTTCAGCAACGAGATGCCGGTGCTGTCGATCGAGGGCGCGGACTTCAACCGCGCGCCGATGCAGGTGTCCGGCTCGTGGTTCAAGAACGGCTACCAGAAGATGAAGGTCGACCAGGTGCAGGCCAGCGGTCGCCTGAACCTGATGGAAAGCTCGGCGCTGAACTTCGGCCTGTCCGCCACCAACGTCGAGAACCGCTCGGCGTTCCAGCAGGTGCAGCGCGACACCTGGGGCGGTGCCACCACCCCAAGCGACTACCCGCAGTCGCTGTGGCGCGCCGACACGCTGGGCCAGTACTTCAGCAAGCTGGGTGGCTCGGGCGACCCGGCCCTGTTCCAGCAGATCCACCTGTTCGACTTTGCCGCCATGCGCCAGCGCGCCATCGAGGCGACCGGCCTGCCGGACAAGTACTCGCCCAGCCTGGCCGACCCGGACTACGACCGCCGCACCAAGGAGGAAAGCCGCGCGCTCTACTTCCAGCTCAATACCGAGTGGGACACGGCGCTGCCGATGCACACCGGCCTGGGTTTGCGCTACGAGAAGACCGACGTCACCTCCACCGCCCTGTCGCAGACGGTGGCGGGCATCAACTGGGTGTCGCAGAACGAGTTCCCGTTCGTCTTCAGCGGCAAGGAGTTCACGACGTTGAAGGGCAAGTACCACAACCTGCTGCCCAGCCTGGACTGGGACATGGACCTGCGCCCCGACTTCAAGGTGCGGGCCAGCTACGGCCACACGATCGGCCGGCCGCGCTACGACCAGATACAGGGCGGCACCACGATCGACCCGACCGGCACCGTCAACGGCGGCAAGGGCTCGCGCGGCAATCCGGCCCTGAAGCCCGTGAAGTCGAAGAACCTGGACCTGTCGGCCGAGTGGTACTACGACAGGCAGAGCGTCGTCTCGCTGGGCCTGTACTACAAGAAGCTGGACAACTACGCCGGCCAGACGGTGGCGGACGAGACCTCGCCCAACGTGACGACGCCAGTGGGCGGCAAGTACTGGAACGCGGCGCTGGCCTCGGGCTGCATCGTCACCGACACCAATTGCCTGCGCAACTTCATCTTCCGCACCTACAACGGCCAGCCGGGGGTGACGCGGGGGCCGGACAACGCGGCCGGCAACGCCACCGGCACGATCACCGGCATCCCGGGCGATCCGTTGGTCCACTACGACATCACCACCTTCGTCAACGAGAAGGCGGCCACGTTGAAGGGCGCCGAGATCAACCTGCAGCACATGTTCGGCAACAGCGGCTTCGGTATCCAGGCCAACTACACCTACGTCAAGTCCGACCTGACGTTCGACAACGCCAGCAAGGGCAACCAGTTCGCGCTGGTGGGTCTGTCCGACTCGGCCAACCTGATCGGCATCTACGAGGACGCGAAGTGGTCGATCCGCGCGGCCTGGAACTGGCGCGACAAGTTCCTCTCGTCCGTCACCGATCCGGTCGGGCCGAACCCGCAGTACGTGGAGCCGTACGGCCAGCTGGACCTGTCGATCGGCTACAACGTCAGCCCGCGCCTGGCGCTGTCGTTCGAGGCGATCAACGTGACGGACGAGACGCAGCGCGTGCATGGCCGGCACGAGCGGATGGTGCTGTCGGCCACGCAGTCGGGGCCGCGCTACATGGTGGGGGCGCGCTACAAGTTCTGAGCGTAACCTCGAGGGACAGGCACTGCCCGCATGGCGGAGCCTGTCCCTGCGGGCCTCCTACCCGCCCTGCGCCTCGATGCCGAACAAGCCGGAGCGCAGCACATCGAGCAGCGGCGCCAGCAAGGTGACGCTGCCGTGCGCCGCCACGTCGGCCGCGATGGCGCCGCCATAGGCCGTGCCGGCGCTGCAAGCCAGCGCGGCCCCGGCCAGGCCCGCGCCGGCATCCCAGGCGACCAGCGTGCCGTCGGCGGCACGGGCGCTGTCGAACGCGCCGGCCAGCGCCCGGAAATCGTACAGCGCAGTACCGGCGCCGTTCGGCCCCACCAGCTGCAGCCGCGCCACGCCATGGGCGGCACTGCCGGCATACCAGTCCCTCAGCGTCACGCTGTCGCCGCCGCCCAGTCCCAGCAGCAGGTCGCTGCCGGCCTGGGACAGGCGCAGCTGCGCCGGGTCGAGCGCACCGCCCAGCGACAACGTGATGTCGCCGCTGGCCGCCAGCAGCGTGTCGGCGCCGTCGCCCGCGTTGAAGCCCACCACGTCGTTGCCGCCCGCTGCCAGGCTGTCGTTGCCGCGGCCGCCGTACAGGAAGTCGGCCGCCGCGCCACCGGCCAGCGTGTCGTTGCCGGCACCGCCGTCGAGCAGCGTCGCGCGGCCGGCGGCTGTCAGGCGGTCGTCGCCGCCCAGGCCGGCCAACAGGTACTGCTCTTGCGGCGTGCCCAGCGTGTCGGCGCCGGCCGTGCCGAAGCTCATGCCGTTCACCTGCGCCGCCGTCAGGAAGCTGCCGTCGGCGAACTCGATGCGCTCGACGACGCGGCCGGCGGAAGCGAACCAGCCGGTCACCACGATGCGCTCGCCCACAGTGGGATTGGCCGGGTCCTCGCCGACCGCGACGACCAGGTCGTTGCCGCCGCGCCGCAGCGCCAGGTCGCCCTGGCCGATGCCGGCACCGAACACGAGCCGGTCAATGCTGGCGGTGTCGCCGTTGTCCGTGACGACGTCGCGGCCATCGCCGCGGTTGACATAGTAGGTCGTGGCGCCGTAGGTGCCGGTGATGGTGTCGTCGCCGCTGCCGCCCGAGATGCGGGTCGTGCCCATCGCCCCGGTGGCGCTGGAGGCCGTCAGGATATCGTTGCCGCTGCCGCCATCGACGACGGCGTTGGCCTCGGCGGCGAAGCGGATCGTGTCGTTGCCGGCGCCGCCCTGCAGCGACGCGACCAGGGCGCCGCCCGTGATCGTGTCGTTGCCGCCGCCGCCGTCGATGGCGCGGGTTTCGGCATGGCTGTTCAGCGTGTCGTTGCCCTCGGTGCCCTTCAGCGTCGCCCCCAGCGTGGCCAGCTGGCTGCCGCCGAGCGCCGGGCCGCTGGCGAACTCCAGGCGCTCGATGCGATAACTGTCGCCGGCGAACCAGTCGCGCACGCGGATGCGGTCGAGCGCGTCCGGATTGCCGGCATCGCGCACCAGCAACAGCAGGTCCTGGCCCATGCGCGTGTCGAGCAGGTCGGCCCGCGCGATGCCGGCGCCGAACACCAGCCGGTCGGCGACCCAGGCGGCGCCGACGTCGCCGATCACGTCGCTGCCGTCGCCCCGGTTGTACTGGTAGGTGTCGGCACCGTCGCCGCCGACCAGCGTGTCGTTGCCGCTGCCGCCGGCAAGCAGGTTGCCCGCGTAGGGGCTGGAACCGTAGGTCCACGCCAGGTAGTCGTCGCCGCTGCCGCCCTCCACCGTGTTGTTGACGTTACCGGCGTACAGCACGCGGTCGTTGCCGCTGCCGCCCCGGAGCACGGCAGCGGTGCCGCCGCCGGTGATCGTGTCGTCGCCGCCCAGGCCGTCGATCAGCGGGGTGCCGTAGTAGCCCGTCAGCGTGTCGTTGCCGGCGGTACCGATCAGCGTGTTGGCCTGGGCCGACAGCTGCGTCGCCGTCAGCGAGCCGCCGTCGGCGAACTGCACGCTCTCGATGCGGCGCTCGGCACTGTAGAACCACTGCTGCACGCGGATGCTGTCGGTGCTGCCCGCTTCGCCCGCGATGCGCAGCAGCAGGTCGTCGCCCTCGCGCGTCGCGGCGACGTCGGAGCGGGCGATGCCGGCGCCCAATACGATGCGGTCGGCCTGGGATGCCGGGCCCGTGTCGCGCACGACGTCGCTGCCGTCGCCCCGGTTGAACAGGTAGGCTTCGCGCCCTTCCGAGCCCTGCAGGCTGTCGTTGCCGGTGCCGCCCGCGATCACGTGCTCGAACGCATTGGCCGGGCCCTGTCCGGCGATGGTGTCGTCGCCGCTGCCGCCCTCCATCAGCGTGGCCGCGCGCGGCACGTAGCCGATGTAGTCGTTGCCGGCACCGCCGCGCACGGTCACGGCGCCGCTCGAATTGGCCAGGATCGAATCGGCGCCGTCGCCGCCTTCGATCAACGTGGTTTCGGCATAGCCGCGCAGCGCGTCGGCGCCGTCGGTGCCGGACATGCGGGTGGCGGCAGCCGTCACCTGGGCCGCGTCCAGCACGACGCCGCTGGCGAATTCGAACCATTCGATGTAGTGACTGCCGTGTTCGCCGAACCATTCGAAGACCCGCACGCTTTGCGTCGCCGCCGGGTCGTCGGGGTCGCGGAGGCGCAGCACCAGCATGGTGGCCTCCTGACTGAACGCGACGTCGTCGAGCGCGATGCCGGGGCCGAACACGATGCGGTCCACGCTGCCGGCATCGCCGCCGTCGGCGCTGCGGTCGCCCAGGATGCTGTCGTTGCCATCGCCGCGTCGCAGCACGTACGTCTCCGCCGCGGCGCCGCCGACCAGGCAATCGTCGCCAGCGCCGCCCGCCACCACGCTGGCGTGAGCGGTGCCGGCCGCGCCCTGGCTGACGATGCTGTCGTTGCCGGCGCCGCCTTCGACGGCATTGTCGCCGTCGGCCGCGTAGCAGATGGTGTCGTTGCCGTCGCCGCCGTCCAGCAGATTGCTGCCGCCATCGCTGTCGATCAGGTGGTCGGCGCCGCCGAAGCCGCGGATCTGGTCGTCGGCCGACCAGGCGGCGGCGACACCGGCAAGCTGGTCGTCGCCGGCCGTGCCGTTCAGCACCAGTTGCATGGCCAGGTCGGCGGTGTCGATGCTGACGGCGCCGGCAAACTCGATGCGACCGACGCCGCTGCCGGCGAACTGGCCAAGCACGGTCATTTGCCCGGCGTCGCCGTACTGGATCACCAGGTCGTCCCCGGCACGGGCCAGCGCGACGGCGCCGCTGGCCGTTTCGGTCAGAACCAGCGTGCCCGGGTCGTCGCCCGGGCCGCTGGCGGCCCCCATTTTCCTGGGCGCCGCCTGGTGTGGTGTCAGATTGGTCTCATCGCCGCGATGGTCAAGCGACGGGCGCAACGCGTGAGCGGGACGGTATTTCGAATTGAATGCCATTTGTTTTCCCTTGAATAGGGAGAGCGCTGTGCGTTGAATGCCGGCCTGCCAGCGATTTCCCGGATGCGAGTTCGGTCGGTTGTGTAACGGGCCGCGTGGTTTGGGCGTCGCCGTGAAAGAACTTCGCTATTCTGCTTTTTATTTCCGTACAGCATCACGAATAAACATCAAGGAATGACAATCCGCGTTGCGCCGAATGAACGCTGACTGGACGCGGTATGGACGCGATGTGGACCCAGGCGCGGCGCCGCGCGCCGGCCGCTTCATTTCAACCAGGTTAATACTCTTGCCTTAACGGAAGCAAAACCGAATGATTCCGGCTGCGCGGGTAGGAAAATCGGGAGGTGGGCGCGGCTTTGTTTTACCGTACCACTTGCTGCTCTCATGCGAACTGGTACTAACGATATAACAAAATGTCTCATTTGAGACATTCCCTTCTTCGCTGGTGAATGCCGGCGCAGCAGAGGCAATCGGCCTGCGCGCGGGCGCTGTCCGCCGCACCCGAAGGCGAGATACTATCACTTGCAAAGTTACAACTGGTCTTAGATTGGCAGCATCTTGCAAAACCACTTGACTACCACTTTAGCGGCGCCCATGCTGGTTCAAAACACCCGCACCCGCGACCACTGAAGATGGAGGAAGACGATGGAACGTGCATTACCCCGTAAAACCCTGATGGCCGGCCTGATCGGCACCCTGGTCGGCACCCTGCTGACCGCCTGCGGCGGCGACGGCACGGCACCGGAGCCGCAGGCCAAGCGCCTGCTGGCCGGCGCCGTGACCGCCGCCGACTGCCCGGCCTGGAGCAGCAGCGCCGTCTACACGCAGGGCATGTGCGTGACCTACAATGGCGCCATCTACAAGGCCAAGTGGTGGACCCAGAATAACGTGCCGGGTACCGAGCAGTGGGGCCCGTGGGAGCTGCAGACGGCCACGCCGACCCCGACGCCGACCCCGACACCCACGCCGACTCCTACCCCGACGCCGACCCCGACGCCAACGCCAACGCCAACGCCGACCCCTACCCCGACTCCGACGCCCACCCCGAACGGCCGCGAGATCGGCTCCTACTTCGCGCAGTGGGGCGTGTACGGCCGCGGCTACGAAGTGGCCGACATCCACACCACCAAGACCCCGGTCAACGGCGTACAGACCAGCATCGCCGACCAGCTCACGTTCATCAACTACGCCTTCGGCAACGTCTACCAGAAGAACGGCGGCTACGAATGCGGCATGGTGACGAAGGCCGAATCGGGCGACGGCACCGGCGGTGATGCCTATGCCGACTACCAGCGTTCGCCGGCCCGTACCGTCAATGGCCAGGCGGTGCCGTGGGATGCGCCGCTGTCCGGCAACTTCCTGCAACTGAAACTGCTCAAGCAGGCGCACCCGAACCTGAAGGTGTTCATCTCGCTGGGCGGCTGGAGCTGGTCGAAATACTTCTCGGCGGCCGCCAAGACCGACGCGCTGAGGAAGCAATTGGCGAAATCCTGCGTGGCGATGTTCATCAAGGGCGACCTGCCGGTGCAGGACGGCCGCGGCGGCCCCGGCTCGGCCAAGGGCGTGTTCGACGGCATCGACATCGACTGGGAATACCCGGGCGGCGGCGGCATGGAATACAACACCGTGGACCCGGCCGACAAGCAGAACTTCACCTTGCTGATGGCCGAATTCCGCGCCCAGCTGGACGCGCAGGGCGCCGCCGACGGCAAGCGCTACGCACTGACGGCCGCGATCGGCGCCGGCGGCGACAAGATCGCCAACACGGAACCGGCCAAGTACTCGCAGTACATGGACTGGGTCAACCTGATGACCTACGACTTCCATGGCGGCTGGGAGAACACGACCAACTTCCACGCGCCGCTGTACCGCGACTCGGCCGATCCATCGACCGGCAACGTGGCCAAGTACAACGCCAACGACGCGATCATCGCGCTGACGGCGGCCGGCATGCCGAAGAATAAGATCCTGCTGGGGATCCCGTTCTACGGCCGCGGCTGGAAAGGCGTGCCGGCCGGTCCGAACGGCAACGGCCTGTACCAGAGCGCCAGCGGCCCGGCACCGGGCACGTACGAGGCGGGCATCGACGACTACAAGGTCCTCGTCAACAAGGCCGGCCAGCGCTGGTACCACCCGCAGACCAAGCAGCTGTTCCTGTACACCAGCACGGGCGAATGGTGGAGCTACGACGACCCGACCGTGATCGCCACGAAGATGCAGTACGTGCGCGACCAGGGCCTGCGTGGCGCCTTCTCGTGGGAGCTCGACGGCGACGCCAGCGGCGCGCTGACCAGCGCCGTCTGGAAAGGCCGTTAAGGCGGGGCCACCCGAATGCAGGGCCGCTGTACCCTGCTGTAAAGCCGGCGGTGGCCGCCGCCGGCGCATCCTTGCCGGCGGCGGTCGCCGCCGGCTTTTTTACGCATACGAAGGACATGACATGAAACGTCGCGCCACCGTCCATTCCATCGGTCCCGTCGCCGGCATCAACAACGACTGGCGCCGCTGGATCGCCGAGAACCTGGTGCTGGGCAGCCATCCGGACACCCTGGCCGCCATCCTGCACGAGAACGGCGTGCCGCCCGATCTGGCGCGCGCCGAGATCGACGCCGCACTGGCCAGTCCCTATCTGCACGGCGTGCTGCGCCTGCACAGCCGCCTGGCCAAGCGCGACTGGGTACTGGGCATCGAGGCGCGCCTGCAACGCATGGCGCCGCCGGACATGACGACCGTCGTGCCACGGCGTGCCCGCCTGGACGGCGCGACCTTCCTGCGCGAGCATTACCTGACCAACCGCCCCGTCATCATCACCGGCATGCTGGACGACTGCCCGGCGCGGCACTGGACCCTGGACGGCCTGGCGGAACGCTTCGGCGCCCGCACGGTGGAGGTGCAAGGAGGCCGCTCGGCCGACCCGGACTACGAGATGAACAGCATCGCCCACAAGGCCGTGATGCCGTTCGGCGACTACGTGGCGCAAGTACGCGCGGCCGGCCGCACCAACGACTTCTACATGACGGCCAACAACGACGGCCGCAACCGCACCGCGCTGGCGGAGCTGTGGGACGAGATGCCGGTGCTGCCGGACTACCTGACCGAGGAACGCAAGGGCTTCTTCTGGCTCGGCCCGGCCGGCACCGTGACGCCGTTCCACCACGACCTGACCAACAACTTCATGATGCAGCTGATGGGCCGCAAGCGGGTGCGCCTGATCGCGCCCTGCCACACGCCGCAGCTGTACAACACACGCCATTGCTTCACCCCGGTCGACGGCCGCGCCATCGACCTGCAGCGCTTCCCGGCGCTGGCCGGCATGCCGATCGCCGAGTGCGAGCTGGCGCCCGGCGAGATCCTGTTCCTGCCCGTCGGCTGGTGGCATTTCGTCGAGGCGCTGGACATCTCGCTCACCGTCTCGGCCACGCACTTCCGCTGGGATAACGATTTCTACAGCAGTTACCCGAGCAACCATGACTTTTAAAACCAGGAGACAAGCATGAAACCAATTTCCAACGCGCTGCTGCTGGCCCTCGTGGCCGGCGCCATCGCGGGCTGCGGCGGCGGCACCGGCGCGGACGCCGGCCCGCAGGCCAAGAAGCTGTCGGGCGGCGTCACCGCGGCCGCCGAATGCGCCGAATGGAGCGCCAGCGCCGTCTACACCCAGGGCATGTGCGTGACCTACCAGGGCAAGACCTACACGGCCAAGTGGTGGACCCAGAACAACGTACCGGGCGCCGAGCAATGGGGCCCGTGGCAGCTGCAGTCCACCACGCCGACGCCGACGCCCACGCCGACACCTACTCCCACGCCGACGCCGACGCCGACGCCAACCCCTACCCCTACCCCTACCCCTACGCCTACGCCTACGCCTACGCCGATCCCGAGCGTGCCATGCCGCCCGGATGGCCTGACCTCGCCGGTGCCGAACGTGCCCTACTGCGGCGTGTACGACGCCAACGGCCGCGAGAAGCTGGCCAATGGCCTGCAGCGCCGCATCGTCGGCTACTTCACCAGCTGGCGCACCGGCACCAACGGCGCCCCGGCCTACCTGGTCAACAACATCCCGTGGGACAAGGTCACGCACATCAACTACGCGTTCGCCACGGTGGACAGCGCCAACAAGGTCGCCATCGGCAGCGGCGCGAACAATCCGGATACGGGCCTGACCTGGCCGAACATCCCGGGCGCCGCGATGGACCCCTCGCTGCCGTACAAGGGCCACTTCAACCTGCTGGCGCAATACAAGAAGAAATATCCGGCCGTGAAGGTGATGCTGTCGGTGGGCGGCTGGGCCGGCAGCGGCGGCTTCTACACCGCCACGACGAATGCGGACGGCAGCCTGAACGCGGCCGGCATCAACACGCTGGCCGACTCGATGGTGGCATTCCTGCACCAGTATCCGTTCTTCGACGGCATCGACATCGACTACGAGCACCCGACCACCAACAACGAGGCCGGCAACCCGCTCGATTTCGCCATCTCGAAGCCGCGCCTGGCGGGCCTGATGAAGAGCTACAACGAGCTGCTGCGCGTGGTGCGCCAGAAGCTGGACACGGCCGCCGTCGCCGACAAGAAGTACTACCTGCTGACGATCGCCGGCTCGGCCTCGGGCTGGGTGCTGCGCGGCGAGGAGAACATGTCCGGCCTGAAGTACCTGGACTATGCCAGCCTGATGTCGTATGACCTGCACGGCGGCTGGAACCAGTACGTGGGCCCGAACGCGGCGTTGTTCGACGACGGCAACGACGGCGAGCTGCGTGCCGGCAACGCCTACTCGTACGGCGGCATCGGCTACCTGAACGTGGACTGGGCCTATCGCTACTACCGCGGCGCGCTGCAGGCCGGCCGCATCAACATCGGCGTGCCGTACTACACGCGCGGCTGGAAGGACGTCACCGGCGGCACCAATGGCCTGTGGGGCACCAGCCCGACCGTCAACGACCCGGTCGCCTGCGCCGGCATCAAGACCTGCGGCTCCGGCGCCACCGGCATCGACAACGTCTGGCATGACCTGGACCCGAACGGCAAGCCGATCCCCGGCGGCGGCAACCCGCTGTGGCACGCCCTGAACCTGCAGAACGCCATCGTGCCGGACTACCTGGACGCCTACGGCATCACCGAGAAGACGCTGACCGGCACCTATACGGCGCACTACAGCGCCACGCTGGCGGCGCCATGGCTGTGGAACGCCACCCGCAAGGTGTTCCTGTCGACGGAGACGGCGCAGTCGATCGCGGCCAAGACACAGTACGTGATCGACAACGGCATCGGCGGCATCATGATCTGGGAGCTGGCCGGCGACTACGCCTGGGACGCGGCGAAGAACGGTGGCAAGGGCGAGTACTTCATGGGCTACACCCTGACGACCAATATCGCCAACGCGTTCAAGACGGCCGCGCCGTACGGCGCCACCCGTGCCGAGACGGCCATGCCTGCCACTAGCGCCAAGGTGTCGATCGAACTGGGCGGCTGGAAGCTGGGCGACAGCAATTACCCGATCAATCCGGTCATGACGCTGACCAACCGCAGCAGCGTGACGATCCCGGGCGGCTCGGTGGTGGAGTTCGACTATCCGGTGTCGGCGCCGGCCAATATGAGCGACCAGTCGGGCTACGGGCTGACGGTCATCAAGGCCGGCTACACGGGGCCGAACAATATCGGCGGCTTCAAGGCCAACTTCAACCGCGCCCGCTTCACTATTCCCGCCTGGCAGTCGCTGGCACCGGGCGCCTCGGTGTCGCTGACCTTGAACTACCAGCTGCCGATCAGCGGGCCGTCGGCCTACACGATCACCGTGAACGGCGTGAAGTATGCGTTGAACGACGAGTATCCTGACCTGCCGGTCGGGCTGAAGTGATGTGATCGAGACGACAAGCTCGCGGCTCGCCGGGGGCAGGTCGTCCTGGCAGCCAACAGCTGTCGATTCGCACAGGGTCTGTCCCCTCGTGGGGACTGACCCTGAAGTTTGTCTACGCTGTCGCCGCGTTGCGAGCGAACTTCGGGGTCAGTCCCCCGCAGGGACAGACCCTAATGCCACTAAGTTAAGGATGTAAGACTCGCAGGGCCGCAGGCGGATCCCTCAACCCCAGGCCCAAGACCGGGGTCAGACCCGCCGGGTCTGACCCCAGCTCTTCGCTGTTGGGTGCAAAGCCGTCTGCGGCAGGCTAATAACATTCCTTAGCGGCATTAGGGACAGACCCCAAGCGATGTCATGCCGCCAGTGATGGCTGAAATCACCCAAAAGCATATCAGCCGAGATTATCCGGAATGCCAGCAAACTTCCCACACGGCATTTATTTGGCGCCCGTCATATTATTCGATTTAAGAATACCAGACATCGAAACTCGTCATTGGACGAATAACTCGGGCAAGCGTAAGCTACAACTATTGCCAGAGGTATATATTTCGAGGAGTCGCCATGTCCGCCACCCCATTCCGCGTCGAAGACGCACCCGCGATCGTCATCGCCGACGCTTACCGCCGCTACATGCCGCTGCTGAAGGCGCGCCTGCGCCGCCTGTTCGAGCGCTGGGGCGCGCCGTACGTCGACGGCCGCTTCCCGCCGGCCTGAGCGTTAAAGTATCGCCATCGATCGAGGCGGCCGCGTGGCCGCCTTTTTTGCGTCTGGACGCTGACAAAGTCCCCGGTGTTTACAAGCGCTGGCGGCGGCCCGCGGTCATGGCCGCACGCGCCGCAACGCGGCGCTGCCGGCGCCACCCGCCACCGCTGCAAGCAGCGCCAACGCGACCACCGCGCCCAGCGCGACAGTCCCGCCGGCCGCGCCGCGCTGCCATCGCGGCAACCCGGCGAACTGCGCCGGCCCGAACGAGCGCTCATTGAAGATGTACGGATAGAAGTAGCCGCGCAACTGCTTGTGGAACGCGGCTACCCGGTCCAGGTACGCCAGTTGCCCATGCAGGTCGGTGTCGGCCAGCCGATGCAGCACGGCCTGCACCGCCACCGACGGCAGCAGCCAGCCGCTGTGGCCGGTCCACCGTTCCCGTGCCGTCAGCGCCGCGCGGTACTCGTCCACCTGGCCGGCCACCGCATCGTCGCCGGCCTGGTGCATCGCGTAGTACCACTTCCATTGGAACTTCCCGGTCAGCGCTGGCGTATCGCGCCACTCGGGATGGGTGCGGAAGAACTGCGCCATCGTCTCTTCCTTGGGCCGGTCCCACGCCGTGTGCACGGCCTGGCGCTGCGCCAGCGCCAGCTCGGCGCCCTTCGACACCGGCACGGCGCGGCCGATGGCGCCGTTCACCAGGGTCGGCAGCACCAGGGTCAGCACCACGAACACGGCCAGCAGCACGGCCGCGCCGCCGGCCGACGTGCGCACGCCGGCGGCCACCGCCGCCGCCATGCCGAACCAGAACGCCATGTACAAGGCCGCGATGGCCAAGACCAGCAGCATGTGGCCCGCCGCCACGCCGGCGCTGGCGGCGCCGCACAGCAGCGGCAGCGCCAGCGCCGCCAGCACCAGGACGAAGCGCAGCGCGATGCGGCGGCGCCACAGCCGCGCGCCCGGCACCGGCAGCGCATGCACCAGCCGCAGCCGCCCCGCCTCGCGCTCGCCCGCGACCAGGTCGTGCATCAGCGCGATGACGAACAGCGGCGCCAGGTAGACCAGCACGAAGGCGAAATCGAAGCGCCCGGCCGCGGCCAGCTCCGGATTGATCGACTCCGATTCGTACAACTGGGCCTGCAATCCCAGCAGGCGCACGCGCAGCGCGAACGGCTGCACGTCGCGCTGGCCGAACGCGGCAAAGGCCAGCGGCGCCGGCGGATGGTCGGTCAGGTGCGGCGTCGAATAGGCCGCGTAACCGGCCTCGCCGCCATCGCGGTACTTGTGCGCGACGGCCGTCACGTCGGCGCGCTGCACGGTGGCGATGCGGACCAGTGCTTGCCGTTGCTGGTCCACCGCGTGCAGGCCGCTCCAGACGGCCAGCGCACTCAATGCCAGCAGCAGCAACAGCGCGCCCTTGGCCAAGCGCGAATGCAGCGCCAGGCGCAGTTCAAGCTTGAGGGTATTCATATCATGTTCTCCATTCATTCAGCGCGGGGCACGCTCCAGCCGGCGCGCCAGCCACCATGCGCCGCCGACCAGTGCGGCCAGCCAGAGGGCCAACACGGCCAGCGCGGGACGCACCTGCCGTTCGACGATCGTCGGCAGCCCGATCGGCTCGTGCTTGAAGCGCGGCAGCTCGCGCCAGAAATGACTGCCGATCCGCTGGTCGCGGTCGCCCTGGTAGCGCACTTCGTTGACGTGCAGGCGGTTCAGCGCCTGCACCATGCGGTAGCGGTAGGCCTCGCCCTCCAGCAGGAAGCGCTCGTGGCTGGCCCGGTCCGAGCCGGCCAGCGCGTTCGACAGCCGCCGCAACGCCAGCACCGGGCTGGCCAGCTGCGCCGCCGCGACGATGCCGGCCTGCGCATCCTGGCGCGCGAACTCCTCGTGCATGTGGCGCACGAACAGCGCACTGGTCAGCCGCTCGCCCTCCTCGATCACCAGGCCGCCATAATTGACGGGCAGGTCTTCCACCCGTGCGACGCCGTATTTCGCCAGCACCTTGCGGCGGAACTCGGCAAAGTGCGGGTCGTTCGGATCGTGACTGTCGCCCAGCGCGGCCGCCTCGCGGTGGATCGCCACCTCGGTTTCGATGCGGGTGGGCCGCGCCACCTGGCTCGCCGCCACGTCCGGCAGCACGCGCGGCAGCAGGATCACGGTGACGATCCAGGCGCCGACCAGCGCCAGCAGCGCGTCGCGCGCACGCGGTACGGCGGTGGATACCAGCACGGCGGCCAGCGCCCACAGCACCACATAGGCCGCATACCCGGCCATCATCCACAGCGCATGCCCGCGCACGGCGCTCTCCAGCGCGGCGATCGTCGCCAGCGCCGCCAGCGCCGGGGCGGCCAACAGCAGCGCCACGGCCGCGTGGCTGGCCAGCTTCCCCGCCAGCAGCGCCGTGCCTGGCAGGCCTTGCGCCACCAGCAGGCGCAGCTGGCCCCGTTCGCGCTCGCGCGCCACGCTGCCGAAGGCCAGGAAGGCGATGACGAGCGGCGCCAGCGTCTGCACGACAAACGCGGGCGTCAGCTGGCCGAAGCGCAGCAGCACCGAGGACTGGCCGGCCTCGCTGAAATTGGCGCTGTTCTGGCGGTGCCCTTCCAGGTACAAGGTGTGCCCCGTGTACGGATCGACGCCGAAGTCGAAGAACGCCAGCGGGCTGACGGGCCGGAAGATGTAGTGGCCGTAATGCACCACCCGGTGCGGATGGCGGTCCGGCTGGGCATTCCACTGCTCGTCCGCCTCGTGCTGCAGGTGCGCGCGCTCGGCCTCGACGGCGCGCATCTGCTCGTGGCTGACGAAGGTGGCCACCAGGGTCAGCGCGAGCAGCAACAGGCCGGCCGTGACGGCCACGGCGCTGCGGCGCAGCGCGCGCCACTCGGCCCGCCACACGGTCCAGGCGACGCTGGCGAAGCCGGCGCCGCCGGCCGCGCGCGGCAGTACCGCCGCGTTCATGCGGCCCTCCGCGTGCTGGCATAGCGGGCATACAGCGCCTGCACGTCGAACCGGGCCGCGCCCTCGGCTGCCAGTTCCTGGACGATGCGGCCACGGTCCAGGAAGCCGATGCGGTCGGCCACCTCGGCCGCGCCCAGCAGGTCGTGCGTCACCATGAAGATCGTCACGCCCTGGCCGCGCAGGTCCTGCAGCATGCGGTTGAATTCGCTGGTGGCCTGCGGGTCCAGGCCCGTGGTCGGCTCGTCCAGCAGCAGCACCGGCACGGCCCGGGCCAGCGCCAGCGCGATGGCGACCTTCTGGCGCATCCCTTTCGAGTAGCCCGCCAGGCGCCGCTCCCATGCCTCGCGCGCCAGGCCGACCGTCGTCAGCGCGTGATCGATGCCCTCCGTGCCGGCGCCGGCCAGGCGCAGGAAATACGCCAGGTTCTCGCGCGCACTGAGGTGTTCGTACAGCGCCACGTTTTCCGGCACGTAGGCCAGCGCCGCGCGCGCGGCCAGTACGTCGGCCGCCACGTCGATGCCGCACACGCGCACCCGCCCCGCCGCCAGCGGCGCGAAGCCCAGCAGCGCATTGATCGTGGTGGACTTGCCGGCGCCGTTGCCCCCCAACAGGGCATAGATCTCGCCGCGCCGCACGCGCAGCGACAGGCCCTGCAGGACGTCGGCGGCGCCGTAGCGTACCGTCACGTCGGTCAGTTCCAGGGCGGTGCTGTCGGTAATGGTTGCAGTCTTGCTCATGCTTACTCCTTTCAAAATCTGGCTTGCAGGCCCAGCACCGCCGTGCGGCGCGCGCCGGGCGCGACCCAGGTGGACTGGTAGGAACTGGTGTAGCAGGTGCGGTCGAACAGGTTGTCGATGTCGAGCGACACGCGCACCAGCGGCGTCACACGCCACCACGCGGTCAGGCGCGCCTGCGTGTAGGCGGGCAGCTCGAACACGGGCGTGCCGGCGGCGATCTGCGCCTGGGTGCGCGAGTCGCCCGGCCGGCGCGCGCTGTACGTGACGCCGCCGCCCAGGCCGAACGGCCGTCCCGCCGCCGCGCCCTCGTACATCACGAGCACGCTGCCGTTGATGCGCGGCACGTTGACGAGGCGGCTGCCCACGGCCAGCACGTTATCGCGCACCACTTCGGCGTCGATGTACGACAGGCTGGCGTTGGCGCGCCAATGCCGGTCCAGCTGGCCCGTGAAATCGGCGTCCAGCCCGCGGCTGCGCACGGCCCCGGCCACGATCGAGTAGCCCGGATTGGCCGGGTCGCCGGTGACGACGTCGCGCTTGTCGATGTCGAACAGCGCCAGCGTGGCACCGGCGCGGCCATCCGCGCCTTCCCATTTGACGCCCGCCTCCCTGGCCCGGCCGTGCTCCGGCGCCAGCGCGGCGCCCGTTACGTCGGTGCCGCTGTTGGGCCGGAACGAGCGGCCGGCGTTGGCGAACAGCGTCCAGTGCGGGGTGGCCAGGTAGGACACGCCCAGGCGCGGCGACGTCGCATGCGGGTCCTGCTGCGTTGTCACGCCAGTGCGGCGGTTGTGCAACGACTGCTGGTAGCGGTCCAGGCGCACACCGGCCAGCACGCGCCAGGATTCGCCCAGCCGCAGGGCATCCTGCAGGTACAGGGCGCTGTTGCGCTGGCGCTCGCGCGTGTCGGTGGCCGGCAGCACCTGCGGCAGCTGCTCGCGCGGACGGTAGCTGGGGGCCAGCACGTCGATGGCGTAGGGCGCGGCCGCACTGGGCAGCACGCGCATCATCAGCTGGTCGTTGCGGAAGCGGTAGGTTTCGACGCCCATCAGGACGTCGTGGCCGACACCGCCCCAGCGCACCTGGCCCGCCAGCTCGGCCTGCAGCACCACGTCGCGCGCATCGTAGTCGCGGTAGCGGCGCTGGCGCCACAGCGTGCGCCCGTCCGGCCGCAGCGTTGCCGCCGCTTCGGTGGCGTAGCCGAGGATCGAGCCTTCCTTCCATGCCAGGCCGGCCCGCAGCGCCCAGCGTTCGCCGCCCTGCTCGCGCAGCACGTGCTGCACGGTCAGCTGGTGGGTGGTATTGCTCACCTCCAGGTCGCCGTCCGCCGGCTCGCCCAGGAAGCGCGAGCGCGGCAGCGCGTCCAGCCGGCCGCCGATGGCCGCCACGCCGCGATCGAGCAGGCCGCGGTGGCGCTGCCACTCGCCGCGGTAGTCGACGGTGCTGCCGGGCGCCACGCGCCAGGTCAGCGCCGGCGCCAGCAAGGTGCGCCGGGTGGTGACGAAGTCGCGCATGCTGCCGCGTTTTTCCACCGCCGCGTTGAGCCGGTAGGCCACGGCGTCGGCCAGCGGTCCGGTGGCATCCAGCGTGGTGCGGTAGAAGCCGTCGCTGCCGGCATAGGCCTCGAGCGCCTGGGCGCTGCGCCACAGGGGCCGCTTGGTCACGATATTGAGCGTGCCGCCAGGCTCGCTGGCACCGTACAGCGCGGCCGCGGGCCCCTTGAGGAACTCGATGCGCTCGATATTGGCCGTATCGCGCGGCCCGTGGTAGCCGCGGTTGCCGGCGAAACCGTTTTGCAGCAGCGCCATGCCGGTGTTGGAGTCGCCGGCCAGGCCGCGGATGGCGATGTTGTCCCACATGCCGCCGAAATTGTTCTGGCGCGAGACGCCGCCGACGTAGTCGAGCGCGTCGTCGACGCGGGTGGCGCCCAGGTCGTCGAGCGACTGGCGCGACATCACGCGCACGGCCTGCGGCAGCTCGCGCAGCGGCAGGTCGGTCTTGGCGCCATCGGCCTCGCTGGCATGATAGGCGCCGGCGGAGCGGCGCCCGACGACTTCGACGACGTCGACGCTTTGCGCCAGCGCGCACGCGGCCGGCAAGGCCAGCACGGTGCCGGCCAGGTATACGGTATGGACTTTCATGATGCTTTTCTTCTGGTTGTTGCGAACGGGGTCGCCGCCGGCGTGCGCGGCCACACGCGCGCCGGTCGGACGCACGCGACGGCAACGCCGGCGGACGGAAAGGGATGCGCGATGCGCCGCACGCGCAGGCATGAGCAGGCGCGCCGCGACGTCGCCTCAGCGGCGCGGCGGCACGTCAGCCAGGCGGCGGACGATCAGCGAAGGGAGGGAACGGCGGGCGGCGCCTGGCGCGCCGGGATCAGGTAGCTGGGAGCGGGAGCGAAGCTGTAGACCGGCAACCGTGCCAGTACGTAGGCGACGGCCAGCAGCACTGCCATCAGTACAGCGTTCACCGGCGGCAGGTCGGACAACGGGTTGCCAGCGGCATGGCAGCTGACGCAATCGGTCTTGACGTCGGCCAGGTCATGGTGGTGGGTGGACGACAGCAGCAGCCCCACCGTGAACAGCAACGCGCACAGCCACACAAGCACGCGCATGGCGCGCGGCAGCGTGCGGCTGGTGGCGGTCGATTGTTCGGTGGCGAGGTGCATGGGCAAGCCGTCGTTGGATTGCGGGCGAGTATAGCATCGGCTTGCCTGAAAAACCATGGGGTCTGTCTGCAACCTCCGCGGCGCCAAACCCGGTGGTGTCAGGCACCTGTTTGCGGGTCGGAGACCCGCAAACAGGTGCCTGACACCGTGGGTCTTCTAGAACTTGTAGCTCAGCCCCAGCACGAACGAGCGCCCCGAATGCACGTACAGCAGCGTATCGTCGCGCGCCGTGTCGCGCCCGTAGCGCAGCGGCTCGTCCGTCACGTTCTGCCCCTCGAAACTCAAGCGCAGCCGCGGCGTCAGATTGTACGACAGCGAAAAGTCGACGTTGGTGGAGGCATCGACGATCGTGTTGTCATGCCCCTGCACATTGCCCAGTACCGCCAGCAAATAGCTGGAACGGTGCGCGGCCGACACGCGCGCGCTGAACTTCGGGTCCTCGTAATACAAGGTCAGGTTGGCCGCGCGCGGCGACAGGCCGGTGAAGTTGTCCGTCACCGTCAGCTGCTCGTTGGCCGCCGTGGTCGGGTTGTCCACCCGCGTGATGTAGGTGATCTTCGACTTCACGTAGGTATAGTTGGCCAGCAGCCCCAGGTTGCTCCAGCGGCCCGGCAGGAAGCTGAACGGCGCCTGCAGGCTCGCCTCCAGCCCGTTCAACGGTCCGCCCGGCGTATTCACCTTGCGGCTGACCACTACCGTCGTCGAAGGCAGGGTCGGGCAGCCCGGCGTGCCGCCCGTCAGCGAACAGCCGCCGCCCAGCAGCAGCTCGTTCGGCAGGCCCAGCGACGAGTACACGGCGCGCTCGGACACGGTCTGGATGAACGAGTCGATCTCCTTGCGGAACACGCCGAGCGACACCATCGCGTTCTTCGCGTAATACCACTCGGCCTGCAGGTCGTAGGTGCGAGCGCGGATCGGGTCGAGTTCGCCGTTGCCGATCGTGACCGTCTGCGCGAACGGGGCGACGGTGGCCGACGGGGCCAGGTCCACGTACTCCGGCCGGGACAGGGTCTTGCCGGCCGAGAAGCGCAGGAACACGTCGCGCGGCAGCTGTGCGGTCAGGTTCAGCGCCGGCAGCCAGTCGCGGTATTTTTTCGTGACGACGTTCGGTACCAGCGTGCCGTTGGCGTTGATCATGGCCATCGACGTGGCCGTGGTCTCGGCGCCGCGCACGCCCACGTTGCCGCGCCAGGCGATGCCGGCCAGGTCTGCGTTGAAATCGACCATGCCGTACAGGGCATCGATCTTCTCCTCGACGCGGCGGTTGGCCTGCCCCAGCACGTTGTATTCGGAACCCGGCACGGCCGCGCAATGGCATTCGATGTCATGGACGGCGCGCAGCTTGTCCAGGTCCACCGCCGTCCACGACGACGGCACGCCCGTGCCGCCCAGGCCCGCGCCGAAGCCCGTGATCTGGCGCGTCAGGCTGGCCAGCGTGACGCCGGCGGGCAGCGCCAGGCCATTGCCGCCCGAGCCGAGCTCCAGGTTGCTCCACGTGTTCGCCCGGCGCGACACGCCCAGCCTGACGGTGGCGTGCTCGTTCGCTTCCCAGCTGCCATTGAGCTCCGTCGTGCGCAGCCTGTTGCGGGTGTTCAGGTAGCGCCCCACGAACTGGCCGTGCAGGGTGCCGTCCGCCTCCTGCGGGCCGAAGGTGAAGTTGGCCGGATTGGCCACGTCGATGCCGAAGTTCAGCGTGGGCACGTTGCGGTTGGTGCGGAAGTCGAACGCGAAGCCGTTCACGTTGGGCGCGTCGAACTGCACGGTGGCGCGCATCGGCTCGTCCAGTTCCGAGTCGGAGGTGCCGTGCAGGAAGTTGAGCTTGAGGCGATCGTTGACCTGGTGGCTGCCGGCCAGCACGTGCTGGCGGAACTTCGTGGTGTAGACGTCCAGCAGGCCTTCGGTGCGGATGTCCACGCCGTTGAATTTGCCGTAGTCCCAGCTGCCGTTCTGGTCGAAGTGGGCATCGACGATGGACGTCTGCGGCTTGCCGTTGGCCTGCGCCAGGCTGCGCGCGAACGAGATCGCGGAGATGTAGTTGTCGTAGCGCTTGTTGGCGAACTTCCCGTACATCAGGTCCAGGTTCAGTTCCGTCGCGGCGCCGGGGCGCCATTGCAGCGCGCCCGTCAGGCCGGTGCGTTCGTAGTCGGTCTGCGAGCGGCGGTAGCGCGGCAGGCGCGGATGGAAGGCGCCCGAGCCGGGCGGCGGCGCGGCCACCGTGCCGCCGTAGTCGTCGCTGCGGCCCATCACCTCGTTCCAGGCCGCCAGGCTGCCCGTGCGCGGCACGCCGAAACCGCAGTTGGCCGCGTCGATGCCCTTGACCGCGCTGCTGGCGGGGTTCTGCGGCGTGGCGCCCAAGGGCGAACAGAAGCCGCCGTCGAAGCTGGCCGACAGCAGCTCGACGCCTTCATAGCCCTCCTCGGTGGCGCGCCGCTTGGCATACGCGCCGGACACCAGCGCGCCGAACTTGCCGTACCGCGTTTCCCAGCGCTCCGACAGCAGTGCCGTCACGCGCGGCTGGGTCTTCTCGGTCAGCGTGTTGTGGAATTCCTGGCCGCCCAGGCTGAAGGTGCGGCCCTTGAAGTCGAACGGGCGCGCCGTGCGCAGGTCGACGGTGGCGCCCAGCGAGCCCTCCTCCACGGCCGCCTCGGACGTCTTGCGCACTTCCATGCTGTTGAACAGCTCCGAAGCGAACACGGAAAAGTCGAAGCCGCGCGAGCGGTTGGTGCTGCCGTTGATGTCGGAGGCGCCGGTGGCCGCCACACCTTCGATGCCGTTGATGCGCACGCGCGTGAAGCCGGCGTTCAGGCCGCGTACGGTGATCTGCTTGCCCTCGCCGCCGTCGCCGCGCGCCAGCGCCACGCCGGGCACGCGCTGCAGCGATTCGGCCAGGTTCGCGTCCGGAAACTTGGCGATGTCCTCCGCCTTGATGACGTCGACGATACCGTCCGCGTTCTTCTTCGTGTTCAATGCGCTGTTCAGGCTGGCGCGGAAGCCCGTGACCACCACCACGCTGGGGTCGCCCGCCGCCATTTCCTGCGCCCTCGCGGGCATGCCGCCCACCACCAGCGCCGCCGCCAGCGCCAGTGCCGTCGGCCGCGCCGCCATTCCTGTCTTCCCGCTTGTCTTCATGCGTTCTCTCCGCTTCGATCCGGTCAGCCCCTTCTCCAGGCGTACCGATGGTAGGACAGCACGTTGCCGCCAGGAGTGTCGTTTTGCAATCAATCAAGGACTTGAGCAGGGCGTAGCTTTTGCGCAACGCGCAACCGGACCGAGGAAAACCTTGTTGTTGAGTAAAATAGCGGATCGATATCGCAGACTCTTCCGTGCATAGCATGCAGACAGACAGCCAGGCGTTCCTGAACAATGGCGGCGCCATGGGTGCGCGCATCGCGGCTTACGACTGGCACAGCCACCCGCTGGGGCCGGTCGAGGGCTGGCCCGCGGCCCTGCGCACCGCGCTCGGCATTGCCCTCGGCACCTCGTTCCCGACGTTTATCACCTGGTCGGAGGACCTGTACCTGTTCTTCAACGATGCCTACCGGCCGGTACTGGGGGCGCGCGCCGACACGGCGCTGGGGCGCCCCTTCCACGAAGTGTGGCCGGAAGCCTGGCCGACGGTACGTCCCATCATCGAGGGTGCGCTGGCCGGCTCGTCCAGCTTCTTCGAGAACTTCCCGGTCACGCTCGAACGTAACGGTTATCCGGAACAAACCTGGTTCACGTTCTCGTACAGCCCCGTGCGCGACGAATGCGGCGTGGTGCTGGGCCTGGTCTGCCTGGTGGTCGAGGACACGGCCAAGGTGCTGGCCCTGGCGCGCCACAAGCAGGCCGAGGAGCGCCTGGCGCTGTCGCTGGAGGCGTCTGGCAATATCGGCACCTGGTCCTACGACCTGGACACGGGCGCCACCTACGTCGACGAGCGTTTCGCGCGCCTGTTCCAGGTCGATGCCGCGCTGGCCGGCGCCGGCACCGAGCTGGAGCGCTTCACGTCGATGATCCATACCGACGACCGCGCGCGCGTGCTTGCGGCCATCGACGCGGCGGTCCGCGACGAAACCCTGTACGACATCGAATACCGCATCCCCCAGCCGTCCGGCGTGGACGCCTGGGTCAACGCGCGCGGCAAGGTGTTCGCCGACCCCTCCACCGGGCGGCGCCGCTTCGCCGGCGTGGCGGTGGACATCTCGGCGCGCAAGGAGGCGGAGCTGGCACGCGCCGAGAGCGAACGCAAGTTCCGCTCGATCGCCAACGTGATTCCGCAGATGGTATGGTCGGCCACGCCGGAAAACGGCAACGACTACCTGAACCACCGCTGGGAGGAGTTCACCGGGCATGGCGCCGCCGCACTGGCCGGTGCCGGCTGGCGCGCCTGTGTGCACCCGGACGACCTGCCGGTGCTGGACGCAGCCTGGCGGCGCAGCCTGGCCGACGGCGGCCCGTTCGAGGTCGAGCACCGCCTGGCGCACCATGCCGGCGAGTGGCGCTGGGTGCTGAACCGCGCGCTGCCGGTGCGCGACGACAACGGCGCCATCACGCGCTGGATGGGCACCCTGACGGACGTGCACGACCAGAAGCGCGCGGAGGAAGACCTGAAAGCGGCCGCGCGGCGCAAGGACGAGTTCCTGGCAATGCTGGCGCACGAGCTGCGCAACCCGTTGGCCCCCATCAGCAATGCGGCGCAGTTGCTGGCGTTGGCGCCCGCCGACACGGCCCGCGTGCGCCAGACCAGCGAGGTCATTTCACGCCAGGTGCACCACATGACGAGCCTGGTCGACGACCTGCTGGACGTGTCCCGCGTCACGCGCGGCCTGGTGGAGCTGGAGCGCCAGCATGTCGACATCAAGACCGTCGTCGCCAGCGCGGTCGAACAGGTGCGTCCGCTGCTGGAAGCACGCCGCCATGCGCTGGAACCGCAGCTGGCCGCTGCCCCGGCATGGGTGGTCGGTGACCGTACCCGGCTGGTGCAGATCGTCGCCAATATCCTCAACAACGCGGTCAAGTACAGGCCGCCGGGCGGGCGCGTCGTATTGGCCGTCGAGACCAGCGCGACCGAGGTGAGGATCGTCGTCACCGACAACGGCATCGGCATTTCCGCGGCCCTGCTGCCGCACGTATTCGACCTGTTCACCCAGGCCGAGCGCACGCCCGACCGTTCGCAGGGCGGCTTGGGCCTGGGCCTGGCCCTGGTGCACAGCCTGGTGCAACTGCACCAGGGACGGGTCGAGGCCAGCAGCGCGGGCCGCGACCAGGGCAGCCGCTTCACGGTGACCTTGCCGCGCGCGGCGGCGCCGGCGCTGGCCGACGCCGAACCTCCCGCGCCGTCGCTGGCGGTGGGGCCGGCCCGCACGATCCTGCTGGTCGACGACAACCTCGACGCGGCCCAGTCGCTGGCGCAGGTGCTGCAGTCGGTCGGCCACGACGCGCGTACGGCGTCCGGGCCGGCCGCGGCGCTGGCCGCCGCCGCCGAACACTGGCCGGACGTGTTCATCCTGGACATCGGCCTACCCGATATGGACGGCTACGAGCTGGCACGCCGCCTGCGCGCCATGCCCGGCGCGCGTCCCGCGCTGTTCCTGGCGCTGACCGGCTACGGCCAGCCGCACGACCGCGAGCAGTCGCGCGGCGCTGGATTCCAGCACCACTTCGTCAAGCCGGTCGACCTGCCGGCGCTGATGCCGTTACTGGCGACCCTGGCGTGAGCACGGTTCCCGGCTACAGCCGCACCACCTCGTCATGGCCTGGGCGGGCATCCTCGTGCAGCAGGTCGCCCAGGTAGCAGGCCAGCTCTCCTTCGTCCAGATCGGCCGGCACGACGATATCGGCCGGGCGGCGCTTGCCGTCGGTACCGGGATGCCAGGCCAGCCAGGCCTGGCCACGCCGTTCGATATCGATCAGCGTGCCGAAGACGTTGAAATGAATGGGCATGACAGTCTCCGCAGCAAAGTGATGCCGACAGTATGCCGCAGCGCTGCCGCATCGGCGCAACGGCGATCCGCACAGGGCGTTGTCATTTCGCTATAATCGGCCCCTTCACCTTGTCCACCGAGCAGTGTCATGTCCGACGATCAACAAGCGTACAAGTTTTCCAATAACTACAGCGACCTCAGCAACTCTTCGGGGCTGGACGCCGGCTTCCAGTTCGAGTTCTATTGCCAGCGCTGCAGCGACCGCTGGCGCACGACGTTCAAGCCTTACCGCAGCGCCCAGGCGTCCGGCTGGCTGTCCAAGGGGGCAAGCATCTTCGGCGGCCTGCTGGGCAACGCCAGCAGCGTGTTGAACGGCCTGGCCGAAGCGGGCTGGCATTCGGCCCGCGACACCGCCTTCAAGGAGGCGCTGGCCGAAGGCAAGCAGCACTTCAACCGCTGCGGCGCCTGCCACGACTACGTCTGCGGCACCTGCTTCGATACGGAAAACGGCCTGTGCTACAACTGCGCGCCGAACGTGAAGGTGGCGATCACGCGCTCGCGCGCCCAGGGCGAGGTGCAGGCTGCCTCCGAGATCGCGCACGACGAGGGCCGCTCGCGCGGCGTGCGCCATGACGTACGCCAGGACATGCAACTGGTCTGCCCGCAGTGCCGGGCCGAGACGCACGGCGCCAAGTTCTGCCCCGAGTGCGGCTGCAAGATGGCGCAGCAGATCCAGTGCCGGGGCTGCAACACCAGCCTGGAGCCGGGCACCAAGTTCTGTACCGAGTGCGGCCAGCGGCAGTGATCCATAGGCCGGCACCGCTGCGCGGACGAGGGGCATGCTCCTCGCAACCCCTGCTCCGCTCCCTGCAGGGCTGACCCCTAAGTGGAACGTGTCCCTGGCAGCGCAGCAGAACTTCGGGGTCGGTGGCCTGCGCCACCGGCGCCTGCGCGATCCGATCGGCACGCTCCGGAGCGCGGACCCGCGGCACATCCCGGCGGTCAATGGGACAGCGCTGCGAGCACGGGCTGCAGCATCGGCCGCAGCACGTCCGGCAGGGTGTCCAGTACGGTGCCGGTGGGCAGCACGTGCACGCGCACGTCCAGCATCAGCGGAATCTCGCCCTGCTCCACGACGGCGAGGTTGCTGCGCATGTGGCGCCCGTCCACCAGCGTGACCGCGCCCGAGCCCACGACCTCGATGGCGCCGTCCGGCGCCAGTACCAGCGCCGTGTCCTCGTCCACGCCGATCCCGGCCAGTTCCGGGTTGGCCGCGATCAAGGTCAGCAAGCGGTTGATGCGGTGCCGCTGCGAGAAATGCTGGTCGATGAGGCAGTGCGACAGGAAGCCCAGTCCCGCGCCCATGCCGATGGCGCCCTTTTCCGGGCTGAACTCGGCGCGCCCGTCCGTCACCATGTGTACGCCCAGGGCCGAGGCGCCCGCGCTGGTGCCGGCGATGCAGGCGCCGTCCCGCACGGCGGTGCGCATGGCCTGGTGCAGCGCCGTGCCGCCGAGCACCGCGAGCAGGCGTTTCTGGTCGCCGCCGGCGATGTAGATGCCACGCGCATCGCGCATGGCGGCCAGTGACGCCGCGTGCGTGGCGTCGCTGCGTTCGCGCACATGCAGCGGCTCGCAGCGCCTGGCGCCGGCCGCCGCGAACGCGCCCTGGTAGGCGCGCCAGACCTCGTCCGGCACGGTGCTGGCGGCCGTCAACACGACGATGCGGGCGTCGGGGCCGCCGCACAACGCGACGAAGCGGCCCAGCACGTCGGGGGCCTCGGCGGGGGCTTCGGTGCCGCCGACGATCATCAGGGCGGCGGGCTTGGCTGGACGGCTCAATTGTGTCTCCCGGCATGGACATTATTCACAGTGTTGACAAAGAAGTATCAGGGGACGCCATGCCGCGCACCATGGGTGCACGGCTCGCGCGTGTGTCGGCAGGCGCCTACACTGCATTACTCGTGGTCACGATCGAGCACAGCGCGCCGGCGACGGCGGCGTCACACTTGCGCCGAGTCAGGCATGATGCGGCTATCGCCCTGACCGAGGAGCCGGACTGTTCATGCTTACCCGTCGCCTTCCGCCGCTGGCCGGCCACGCGGCCGGCAACCTGCTGTGCGCGCTGGTTTTCCTGGCCGCCGCCGCACTGTGCGTGGCGCTGTCGATCCCGCGCGGCAATGGCAGCCCGATCTGGCTGCCGACCGGCGTCGCGCTGGCCGTGCTGCTGCGCTGGGGACGTTGGCTGTGGCCCGGCGTCGCGCTGGGCAGCCTGCTGTTCAACCTGTACCTGATGCGCGCGGGCCATGGCCTGAACGCGACGACGGGTGCGGCCGCCGCCGTCATCGCCAGCGCCAACGTGCTGGCCCTGCTGCTGGCGCAGCGCGGCATCCGCGCCCTGGACCAGGCCGTCAAGCGCGACAGCGCCGCCGTCGTGCACGGCTACCTCGGCATCACGGCCGTGTGCGCCGCGTTGGGCGCCGCCAGCGGCAGCATGGCGCTGGCCGCGGCCGGGGTCGTGCCATCGGCCGAGCGTGGCGTGGTGGCGCTGGTCTGGTGGCTGGGCGACATGACGGCGATGCTGGTGGTGACGCCGTTGTTGTCGGCCTGGGCCGATGGCGCGGCCCGGCGCCGCCTGCGCGCCCACGCCGCCGAGACCGCGCTCGTACTGGTGGCCAGCAGCGCCCTGGTGGCGATCGTGTTCCAGCTGGAGTGGCTGGGCGACGCCCAGCGCTACGGTCCGCCGTTCCTGCTGCTGCTGCCGGTGGCCTGGGCGGCGATCCGGCTGGGCGCCGCCGGCTCGACGGCCGTCGTCGCCATCGCCGCGACGGGCGCCGTGCTGGCCACGCTGTCGGGCGGCGGCCAGTTCGCCACGCGCAGCCAGCTGCACTCGCTGGTGGCGCTCGACCTGTACCTCGCCATCCTGGCCGTGACCGGGATGGTGCTCACCAATACCAGCGCCGGCCACCGGCAGCCGGCCAACACGCCGGTCAGCAGCCGCTGGCCCGTGCTGATGCTGGCGCTGTGCCTGACGGTGACGATCGGCGCCTGGCACGCGGCCGCGCGCTACGGCGAACGGCGCATCAATGAGCAGTTCGCGGCCCTGGCCGATACCGCCTGGCGCCAGATCGACTACCGCCTGGCCAACTACCGCCGCCTGCTGCGCGCCGGCAAGGCATTCTTCGACGCCTCGGAAAACGTGACGGCGGACGAGTGGCACACCTTTGCCAGCAGCTTCGATATCGAACACGCCTTCCCCGGCACGCAGGGCCTGGGCTTTGCGATGTGGACCCCGGCGGCCGGCGTGGCGGCGCTGGAGCGCATGCACCGGCCGCACTGGCCCACCTTCCGGGTGTGGCCGCCGCCGCGCGACGGGCACGGCGCCATCGTCACCTACCTCGAACCGCACAACGTGCGCAACGACCGGGCAATGGGCTTCGACATGTACTCCGAGCCGGTCCGGCGCGCCGCGATGCAGGCCGCGGCGCGCCTGGGCCGGATCGGCAGCACGGCGGTCGTGGTGCTGGTGCAGGAAATCGAAAGCAACCGGCAGCTGGGCTTCCTGATGTACGAACCGGTGTACCGCCGCGGCGTGCCGCGCAACACACCGGCCGAACGCATGGCCGCGCTGCACGGTTTTGTCTACAGCCCGTTCCGCCTGGGCGACATGATCGGCAGCATGGTCGGGCCCGACACGCCATTCACGTTGCGCATCTGGGACGGCCCGCTGGCGCGCGGCCGCCTGATCTTCCGCAACGATGCGCCCCGCGCCGGTGCCAGCCGCTACCAGCGCCCCCTCAGCCTGGCGCAGGCGGTGGCGGTCGACGAGACCGGCCGCTACTGGACAGTGGAGCTGACCGCGAGCGACGCGTTCGAGGCCAGCGTCGACCGCCACAGCAGCCTGCTGATTCTCGGCCTGGGTACCTTGATCAGCCTGTTGATGTTCGAGGTGGTGAAGAGCCTGGCGATGACGCGGTCGCGCGCGCTGCGCCTGGCGCAGGACATGACGCACGAACTGCACGGGCAGCAACGCGCCGTGCAGCGCTCCGAGGCCCGGCTGCGCCTGTTCACGGCCAGCGTGCGCAGCCACGCCATCATCTTCCTGGACAGCGCCGGCAACGTGGAGGCGTGGAACGAAGGCGCCACCAACCTGTTCGGTTATGGCGACGAGGAAGCTGTCGGCCGGCCCCTGCCGGTCTGGGACGACGCCGACGCCGGCGCCGTGGCGCTGGCGCAGGCAACGGCCACGGGTACCTGTGCCGGACTGCGCACCTTCGTCTGCAAGAATGGCCAGACCTTCCTGGGCGAGATGCAGCTGTCCGCCGTGCGCCTCGACGGCGCCGGGCCGCCGACCGGGTTTGCCTTCATCGTGCGCGACGTCACGGAAGCGCAAGCGGCCGAGGAGCAGATGCGGCGCGCCAAGGAGCACGCGGAAAGCGCCAGCCGGGCCAAGTCCAGCTTCGTGGCCAACATGAGCCATGAACTGCGCACGCCGATGAACGCCGTGCTGGGCCTGGCCACGCTGCTGGGCCGCACCCGGCTCGACAGCGAGCAGCAGAACTTCGTCAACATGATCAGGAGTTCCGGCCAGACCCTGCTGGCCGTGCTGAACGACGTGCTCGACTTTTCCAAGATCGAGGCGGGCCGGATCGAACTCAATCCCGTGCCGATGGCGCCCGATGCGCTGGCCCAGGTGGCGGCCGCGCTGATGGCTGTCAGCGGCGGCGGCCGGCTGCGGCTGGTGGTGGACGTCGATCCGGCGCTGCCGCTGGAAGTGGTGGCCGATCCGCTGCGGCTGGAACAGATCCTGACGAACCTGATCGGCAATGCGCTGAAATTCACCGAACGGGGCGCCGTGCACTGCCTGCTGCGCGCCGGCGGCGAGCGCGATGGCCGCCTGCTGCTGGTCGCGGAAGTGAGCGACACCGGCATCGGCATGGACCCGGAACAGCTGCAGCGGCTGTTCTCGCCGTTCGTGCAGGCCGACGCGTCGATGAGCCGGCGCTTCGGCGGCACCGGCCTGGGCCTGACCATCGCGCGCGGCCTGGCCGAACGGATGGACGGCCGCATCGACGTGACCAGCGCACCCGGCAGCGGCAGCACCTTTACCCTGACGGTGCCGGTGCGGCCCGTCCCCGATCCCGCCGACCGCTACCCGCTGGCGGCGCCGTGGCGCGACCTGGACGTGCTGCTGTTCGAGTCCGATCCGGAGGTGGCGGCCGCCCTGGTGCGCGCGACCGGGCGGTGGGGCTGGCGGCTGCACCCCGTCAACGACTTCGACCAGGCCCGCGATACGCTGGGCGGCACCGGCCCACTGCCCTACCGCCTCGCCCTGATCGGTCCCGACAGCCAGGGCGTGACGCCGCTGGCCCTGCTGGCACCGCGGCGCGAGCGCCTGCCGGCCGGCTTCGCCCTGGTACAGATCAGCGCCGGCTTCGCGCCGCCGCTGGCCGGCGCGGCGCAGACCTTCCCATTCGCCCTGGTCCATGCGCCCGCCACCCGCGCCACGCTGCATGCGGCGCTGGCGCAACTGGCTCAGGCACCGGCCCCGGCTGCGGCAAGCGCGGCGCCGACACCCGTCCCGCGCACCGCGCCGGCGCCCGCCCAGCCGCTGGCCGGCATGCACGTGCTGCTGGCAGAGGACCACCCTGTCAACCAGACGGTCGCCGTGACGATGCTGCGCTATGCTGGCGCCGAAGTGACGGTGGCGGACAACGGCCGCGCCGCCGTCGACGCGCTGCGGCGCGACCCGGCCCGCTATGCGGTGGTGCTGATGGACGTGCAGATGCCTGAAATGGACGGGCTGCAGGCCGCCCGCGCCGTCCGCGACACGCTGCGCCTGGCCATACCCATCGTCGCGATGTCGGCCGGCGTGACGGAAGCCGAACGGGCCGCCTGCCGCGCCGCGGGCATGGACGACTTCATCGCCAAGCCCGTCGAGGAAGAGGAAATGGTGGCGACATTGCTGCGCTGGCGCTCGGAAGAGTTGCCTCAGAATTAAGCGATGTTGCTTTTTCGCATCTAAATCAGGGGTTCTGCCCGGCGGCGGCGCCTCTGGTCGGCACAGTCCGGTATAGTCGGTCATGTCATCCGACGTTTCAGCCAGATCATGTACAGCGGTTATTTCGACCCCACGCTCGTTATCGTTTCCATCCTGGTCGCGATGTTCGCGTCATACACCAGCCTCAGCCTTGCGGACCGCGTGCGCAGTTCGCGCGGGCTGGCGGCCTATCTGTGGACGGGCGGCGGCGCGCTGGCGATGGGCACCGGCATCTGGGCCATGCACTTCATCGGCATGCTGGCGTTCCGGCTGCCAATCCCGCTCGGCTACGACGTCGGCATCACGCTGCTGTCGCTGCTGCTGCCCGTGGCCGTATCCGGCCTGGCGCTGTGGCAGTTGCGCGAACGCACCGTCGCCGGCATCCGGCTGGCCGCCAGCGCCCTGCTGCTGGGCCTCGGCATCGCCGGCATGCACTACACTGGGATGGCGGCGATGCGGATGGACCCGGGCATCCGCTATGAGCCGTTCGCGCTGGCGCTGTCCGTGCTGATCGCCATCGGGGCCGCCGCCGGCGCCCTGTGGATCGCCTACCGCCTGCGCCTGCGCACGCCGCGCGCCAGCCTGATCCAGGGCGCCGCGGCCGTCGTGATGGGCCTGGCCATCGCCGGCATGCACTACACCGGCATGGCCGCCGCGCACTTCCCCATCGGGGTGATCTGCCGTGCCGCCGCCAGCGGCGTGGATTACACGACGCTGGCGCTGGCCGTCACGCTGGGCACGGCCGGCATCCTGACGATCGCGCTGATCGTCTCCATCTACGACGCCCGTCTGGAGGCGCGCACCCATATCCTGGCGGCCTCGCTCGCCACGGCCGAGGAGCGCCGCGCCCAGTTCCAGCACGAGCACGAGGCGCGGTTGGCGCTGGCGCGCCTGAACGAACAGAAGGACGAGTTCCTGGCCACGCTGTCGCACGAGCTGCGTACGCCGCTGAACTCCGTGCTGGGCTGGTCGCAACTGCTGCAGCAGGGCGACAAGGACAGCGGCACCTTGCAGCGCGGCCTGGCCGCCATCGAGCGCAATGCGCGCGCCCAGGCACGCATGATCGACGAGCTGCTGGACATGAGCGCCATCGCGGCCGGCAAGGTGGAGGTGCTGGCCGCGCCGACCTGGCCGGCCGAATTCGTCAACGCCGCCGTCGATACCATCCGGCCGGTGGCGCTGGCCGCCGGTGTGGAGCTGACCGTGCAGCTGGACCGCAGCGCCGGCCCCGTCTGCGCCGACGCGGCGCGCATGCAGCAGGTGATGGGCAACGTGCTGGCCAACGCGGTCAAGTTCACGCCCGCCGGCGGCCACGTGGTCGTCACCCTGAGCCGCACGGCCGAAGGGGTGGCGATCCGCGTGGCCGACACGGGCGTGGGCATCGATCCGGCCTTCCTGCCGCACGTGTTCGAACGGTTCCGCCAGGCCGATGCGTCGACCACGCGCCGCTACGGGGGGCTGGGGCTGGGATTGTCGATCGCCCGGCAACTGCTGGAGCTGCAGGGCGGCGCCATCGCCGCCGAAAGCGCGGGGCCGGGCCAGGGCGCGGCGTTTACCGTGCGGCTGCCGCTGCACGCGGCCAGCGCCGGCCGGCGTGCGGCGCGGCCGGATCACGCGGGCTGCGGCGGCTGAGGCAGGGATCGAGACGAGCACAGGCAGCCGCCTGCGCGTCGCAGGCGGCTGCCTGTTCCCGGGTGCGCCGGGCGGTCAGCCTTCGTTGCTCTGGCCTTCCGACTGGCGCGCCTGGTGCGCCTGCGGCGACGGCTGGTTCTGGCGCGGCCGGAACTCGGTCGGGCTCATGCGGTGCCGGCCACGTCGGTCGCCCATCAGGTCGCGCAGTTCGCGGATGCCGATCCCGGACGCTTCGTGCATGCGCAGCAGGATCGACGCGCCCACGGGCAGGCGGCCGTGCCGGATCTTGCTGACGATGGCGGGCGCCACCTCGATCGCGCGCGCCAGGGCGGCGTCATTGCGGGCATTCAGTTTGGCCGCGAGCGTGTCGAGCAGTCTGCCGGGGCTGTATTCCCCGACCTGTTCGCCTTGCGGCAATTCGTCGTTCGCTTCGTAGTCCATCGCTTCCTCCCCTTCGGTCTTCACACCATATAGATGATATGCAGGCGGCCTACTGCAGCGCGCGGCGCTGCAGCGCACGGGCCACCTGGACCAGGATGGAGCGGGTCAGCGGCGCATCGCGGTGTTCCGCGCGCGACGCCTCGGCCAGCAGCCGCGCGGCGGCACGGGCATTGTTCCCCGGCGCCGACTGCAGCACGCGACCGACCAGGTCGCACGCATCCAGGACGGCGTCGATCTCGACTTCCCGCAGTCCCAGCGTATAGTGCGGCTCAGCGCCCATCAGCGTTTCTTTGTCCATGTCTGGTCTCCGACTCTATTGAACTCCGGCACGATTGCTGAATGCATCGGCATCGAAGCCGATGTTTTGTCGGAATGCATGCCGTCGGGGTGTCCGTTGTTACTGATGGTGCCCAAATCGCTAGGCGCTGTTCGCGTTAAGTAGTGGAACTCGCCTCGCGCCGGCCTGTCTGATCTCCTGTTGAGATATCTCATGCGGATCGGAGGCCGGCAATGGGGACGACGGATTTCCAGGCGGTGTTGCAGGCGCTGCGCCAGCGCCAACTGACGTTCGAAGAAATGGCCGCATTACAAGCCGTGCTGGCAACGGCCATGCAGGGCGATCAATGTTTCTCATTGATCGAGGCCGCTGCCGGCAGGCCGCCTTGTCCCCGCTGCACATGTGCTCGTTGTCACCGCAGCGGCGCGGCCAACGGCCTCCAACGCTATCGCTGTACCGCGTGCGGCCGCACGTTCAACGCATTAACCGGCACGCCATTGGCCCGGCTCCGGTTGCGCGACAAGTGGCTCGCCTACCTCACATGCCTGCTGGAATCGACAACGGTACGCGCTGCGGCCGAGGCGCGTGGCGGTAGCGCAATCGACCAGTTTCCGATGGCGCCACCGCTTCATTGCCGGGGTCCGGCGGGAACGCCGTCCGACATTGTCCAACATCGTCGAGGCGGACGAGACCTACCTGCTCGAGTCGCAGAAGGGCTCGCGCCACCTGACCCGGCCGGCCCGCAAGCGCGGCGGCAAGGCTTCCGGGCGCGGCCAGAGCAGGCAATTCGATTGCATTCTGGTCGCGCGTGACCGCAGCCGTGTCACGCACGATTTCGTAACCGGGCGCGGGCCGGTCAGTGCCGCGCAACTGCAAGCGCATCTACTACCGGTGCTGGCGCCGGACATCTTGTTGATCAGCGACGCGGCGAAGGCCTATCAGGCGTTCGCACGCGAGGCGGGTCTCACCCACGAGGTCATCAACGTGCGTGCGGACATCAGGGCGCGCGGTACCATCCATATTCAAAACGTGAACGGCTGGCACAGCCGCTTCAAGGGCTGGCTGGGCCGGTTCCACGGTGTTGCCAGCCGCTACCTGGCCAACTACACCGGCTGGTGCCGGGTACTCGATGCCGGCTCGCCAGCAACCCCATCGGACTGGCTGCGCATCGGCGTGGCGCCGGGCAAGTACAGTCCAGGCTGCCAATGACACCGACGCGCTGAAAAAGTTCCGTAACGAGGGGCAACCACCAGCTAACGCGAACAGCGCCCAAAAAAAACGCCGCCCGAAGGCGGCGCTGAACTCACGCTGATAATTCGCTCAGAACGCGAAGGAAGCGGTGACGACCGCCGTGCGGCCAGGGGCCACGCCGGCGTAGTGCGGCGAGCTGACCTTGTCGAAGTACAGCTTGTCCGTCAGGTTCTGCACATTCAGCTGCAACGTGACGTTCTTGTTGACTTCGTAGCTGGCCATCGCATCGAAGCGGGTGTAGCCGGGTGCGTACTTGGTGTTGTTGACGTTGGCGTAGACCTTCGACACATAGTTGACGCCGCCGCCGACCGTCAGGCCGGGCAATACCGTGTACGAGGTCCACAGCGACGCGCTGTTCTTCGGCGTGGTCGGGAACACGTTGCCGTTGTACGGTGACGGCTGGTAGAGCGCCGGCTGGCCCGCGGCGGCCGTGTTGACGTAGCCGTTGTCGTCCAGGCGGCCGTCCAGCCAGGTATAGCCGCCGAACACCATCCAGTTGGGCGTCAGGTTGCCGGAGATACCCAGCTCGATGCCTTCCACGCTCTTCTTGCCGACGTTCTGGCTGGTGCCGTCCGGCGCCGTCACGCGGGCGTTGTTCATCTCGCTCTTGAACAGGGCGGCGCTCAGCGACAGGCGGCGCGCCAGCACTTCCCACTTGGTGCCCAGCTCGAAGTTCTTGCTGTCCTGCGGCTTCAGGTTCTGCACCGCGACCGACAGGCCGTCCGAGCCGTCGCCGCCGTCGTAGCCCGGCGGGGTGGACGAGGTGCCGTACGAGACATACACGCTGCTGTTGGTGGACGGCTTGTAGACCAGGCCGGCCTGGTAGTTGGTGAAGCTGCTCTTCACTTCCGCGTGCTGCGCATTGGTGGTCTTGCCGTCCAGCGTGTACTGCGGCACGTCCAGCTTCGAGCGGTAGTCGTCCCAACGCAGGCCCAGGTTCAGCAGCCACTGCGGCGCCAGCTCGACGGTGTCGAACGCATAGGCCGAGCGCGTGTTGGTGTGGACGTTGGTGCGTGCCGGCGAAACGGTGCGCGTGTACTCCCACGGATCGTTGGCGTTCGGATTGACCAGCGAGGTGCAGTTGTACAGCGTCTGGGCGCCGAAGGTCGGGCAGGTGAACGTTTTCGTCAGCGGATTGTTGGTGCCCGGGGCGAACAGGTAGCTGCTGCGATCGGTTTCCTCGCGGCCGATCTCGATGCCGGTGGTAAAGGTATGCTTCATGCCCGCCCACACGCGCGAGCCGGACAAGGCCGTCGTATTGGCCAGCGAATCGGTTTCCGTCACGCGCGTGTTGGCGCGGCGCCATACGGTGCCGTACAGCACCGTATTGCCCTTCGAGTCGTCAGGCTGGGTCCAGACGTAGTCGTTGCTGTTGCGGCCGTAACGGCTCACGTTGCGCAGGGTCAGGCCGTTGCCCAGGTCGTGCTTGACGTCGATGGTGCCGATATCGGTCTGGGTGTCGCGGAAGTCGCGGTTGAGCAGGCCATAGTAGCTGTCGCGCGGCACGTCGATGGGGGTGCCGTTGCCATTCTTCGCCATGTTCGCGCCCGTGCTGAACGGGTTGTTGAACGGGATGCCGGTGTCGGGCAGCTCGCTCGACTCCATGTGGTAATAGCCGATCGATACGCGGGTCGGGCCGGTCAGGCCGAACGTGACGGTGGGCGCCACGCCCCAGCGGTCGCCGTGAATCTCGTTGCGGCCGGCCACGTGGGCGTCGTGGCCCATCACGTTCAAACGCACGGCGGCATTGTTGCCGATCGTGCGGTTCAGGTCAGCGGTCACGCGGCGGTATTGCGCGCTGCCGATGCCGACGGTGGCGTTGTTGAAGTTTTCCGCCTTCGCGGTCTTGCTGACCAGGTTGACGCCGCCGCCCGCCGACGAGCGGCCGCCGTATGCGGAATTTGGACCCTTCACCACTTCCACCTGCTCCAGCGCGAAGATCTCGCGCGAGGCCGAACCAGTGTCGCGGATGCCGTCGACGTAGGTGTCGGTCTGGGCATTGTAGCCGCGGATGAACAGGTTGTCGCCGACCGGATTGCCACCTTCGCCGGCACCGATCGTGATCCCCGGCACCGTGCGCAGCGCGTCGGTCAGGGACGTGGCACCGGTCTGCGCGATCACGGCGGTCGGAATCACGGTCACCGATTTGGGCGTATCCAGCAGCGGCGCGGTGAACTTGTCGGAGACCGACGTGCGGACCTGGAAGTCGCTGGTGGCGCGGCCTTCGACGCGCACTTCCGGCAGGCCTTGCTCGGAGGTCTGGGCATGCAGGGCCAGGGGCATCGCCAGGGTGGCGATGGCCAGGGCGGCGGGATGTTTGATGGTCTTGATGTACGGATTACGGCTAGTCATTGCTTGCTTTCTGAGGCTGGCTCGTGGCTGGCGAACGCGCCGCTCGCGCGAACTAATAATACGAATCATTCTTATTATCGCATAAAGTTGCCCGACGGGCATCTGGTTCCATCAGGCTTGGTCCGACCGGCACATGGGGCATCGTCCTACACCGCACCCTGCTCTTCGGTGGCAGACTCTCGGCCTTGACGAATTAGCCACGAGAACGATGACCGCAACCTCGACACCTGCCCTGCCACGCCTGCCTCCCGTTAGCCGTTCCCTGCCCTACGACCCCGCGCGCCTGTTCGACCTGCTGCGCCAGCGCCTGCAACTGCACAGCGACAAAGCGCTCGCCAAGGCGCTGCAAATCGCCCCGCCGCTGCTGACCCGCCTGCGCCACCGCGGCCTGCCGCTGAGCGGTTCGCTGCTGCTGCGCATCCAGGACGTCAGCGGCATCGCGGTGGACGAATTGCGCCGGGTGCTGGGCGACCGGCGCCGGCGCATGCGGCTGGCAATCGGTGCCCGGGCGGCCGGATAGGACATCCCTGCCAGGACAACGGCGAGCCGTCCGACATGGATGTAGGCGCAGGCCGATACGGCACAGCGGGTCACGCCGTTAAGCTTGAACCGGAATCACTTCAGGAGCTACGCATGACAGAGCAGAACAATATGGCCGATCCGCTGCAACTGTGGGGCGGCCTCGAATGCACGATCAACCGGGTGACCGACACGTACTTCAGCCAGATGGAGCGCAACGGCCACCGCGAACGGCTGGAGGACATCGACCGCTTCGCCTCGCTGGGCATCAGCGCCATCCGCTATCCGGTGCTGTGGGAATGCACGGCGCCGGAGTCCATCGAGGATGCCGACTGGTCGTGGTCCGACGCGCGCCTGCCGCGCCTGCGCGAACTGGGCGTGGAACCGATCGTGGGCCTGATCCACCACGGCAGCGGGCCGCAGCACACCAGCCTGGTCGATCCGGACTTCGCGGACAAGCTGGCGGCATATGCCGGCGCTGTCGCGGCGCGCTATCCCTGGTTGACCTGCTACACGCCCGTCAACGAGCCGCTGACCACCGCGCGCTTTTCCGGCCTGGCCGGCGTCTGGTACCCGCACGGCAGCGACGAGGCCACGTTCGTGCGCGCCCTGCTGAACCAGTGCCGTGCCGTGGTGCTGTCGATGCAGGCCATCCGCGCCGTCAATCCGCAAGCGAAGCTGGTGCAGACCGACGACCTGTCGCGCACCTACGGCACGCCGGAGATGGGCGAGATCGTCGAGTTCTTCAATGAACGGCGCTGGCTGTCGTGGGACCTGTTGTGCGGCATGGTCGATCCATCGCACGCGTTGTGGAACTACCTGCTGGAATCGGGCGCGACGGCCGAAGAGCTGCTGTGGTTCCGCGACCATCCCTGCCCACCGGACGTCATCGGCGTCAACTACTACATCACCAGCGAACGCTGGCTGGACCACCGCGTCGAACGCTACCCCGCCAGCCACGTCCACACCTACCGCGGCATCCGCCACGCCGACATGGAGACGGCGCGCGTGCTGGCCAACCCTACGCCGGGCATCGGGCCGTTGCTGATGGAGGTATGGGAGCGCTACCGCCGGCCGGTGGCAATCACTGAAGCCCATATCGACGCCAACCGGGAAGACCAGCTGCGCTGGCTGCTGGAAGTCTGGAAGGCCGCGCAAGCCGCGCGCGAAGCCGGTGCCGACATGCGCGCCGTCACGGTCTGGGCTCTGCTCGGCTCCTACGACTGGAACTGTCTCGTCACGGCCTGCAAGGGCTATTACGAACCCGGTCCGTTCGACGTGCGCGGCCCGGCACCGCGGCCAACCGCCGTCGCGACAATGATGCGCTCGCTCGCGACGGGCGCGCCGCCACGGCACCCGGTGCTGCAGGGCGTCGGCTGGTGGCACCGGCCGGGCCGCTTCCTGTGCCCGCCGGTGGCGACCAGCAGCATCCCGGCCTCGCTGGCGGAGCGCCAGCAGGCCAAGGACGACGCCCAGCGCCACGTGCAACCGATCCTGATCGCCGGCGCCAGCGGCGCGCTGGGCGCCGTGTTCGCGCAGCTGTGCGCGGCCCGTAACATCCCGTTCCGCATCACCAGCCGGGCCGAGATGGACGTGACCGATCCGGCCGCCGTCGAGCGCGCGATCCGCCGGTACCGTCCGTGGGCCATCGTCAACGCGGCCGGCTCGCCGCCGCGCGTGGGCGAAGACGATGCCGCCGACGACGCCCTGGCGCGCTGCTACCGCGAGAACTGCCTGGGGGCGACGGTGCTGGCATTGGCCGCGCTGAAGCACGAGATCCAGTACCTGATGTTCTCCAGCGCCGAGGTATTCGACGGCCAGCTGGAACGCGCCTACCGGGAAAGCGATCCGGTCTCGCCGCGCAGCGCCTTCGGCCGCCACAAGGCGCAGGCCGAGCAGCGCGTGCTGCTGGCCCACCCGGGCGCGCTGATCGTGCGCAGCAGCGGCTTCTTCAGCCCATGGGACGAAGGCCACCTGCTGGCGCGCAGCCTGCGCGAATTGGGCGAGGGGCGCATCGTCGCGCTCGATGGCGAACGGCCGCTGTCGCTGACCTACTTGCCGGACCTCGTCAACACCTGCCTGGACCTGGCGATCGACGGCGAGCGCGGCATCTGGCACCTGACCAATCAGGGCAGCCTGGACGCCGGCTCGATGGTGCGCATGACGGCCGGGCTGCTGGACGTCGACACGGCCGGCCTGCGCGACGAGACCCCACCCGGCAACCCGGCCCCGGCGTTGCTGGGTACCGAGCGCGGCGCCCTGCTGCCGACCTTGGACGATGCGCTGCAGCGCTATGCGCGCACCGTCGCCGTGCAGCGCCAGGCGCTGCCGGCCGGGGTGGAGCGGCGCAGCCGGTTGCGTGTCTGAGGCGTTTGCTGACTAAAAAGCAACAGCAGCACAGGCTGCTTCCTGTTAGGATTCTGGCAAGAAACCACAACAGGAAGCAGCCCGCATGTCCGTGCCCGGGCGCGATCGCGCCAACCACTTCACCCCGCTGCGGCTGCTTCTCGCCCTGCTCGTCCTGCTGGCGCACGCGCCCGAGCTGGTCGACGGCGACCGCCGGCGCGAGCCGCTGACCCGGCTGTTCGGCACCCTGTCGTTCGGCGAGTTCGCCGTCGACTGTTTCTTCCTGCTGAGCGGCTACCTGATCGTGCAAAGCTGGCTGGCGGCACCGCATGCCGCCACCTACCTGCGCAAGCGCGTGCTGCGCATCTATCCCGGCTTCGTGGCCGCTTCGCTCGTCTGCGGCCTCGTCGTGGGACCGCTGGGCGCCGATCCCTCGGCCTACGCGGCCGGCTTCTGGCCCGGCGGCTTCGTCACCGGCGTCGCGCTGCTGCAGACGCCGGTCGTGCCACCCGTGTTCGCGGGCCAGCCGCACGCCAGCGTGAACGGCTCGATGTGGACGATCAGCCTGGAATTCGCCTGCTACCTGACGGTCCTGGCCGCTGGCCTGGCCGGCATGCTGCGCCGCCGTCACCTGTGGCTGATGGCCAGCGTTGCGCTGGTCGCGGGCGCGCTGGCCTGGCAGCTGGCGGGCCGTGCCCTGCCGGACCTGGCACGGCTGGCGATGTGCTTCTTCTGCGGCGGCAGCTTTTATCTGTACCGCGAGCGCGTTGCGCGCTGGCCGGCGGGTCCCTTGACCATCGCGCTGGTCGGGCTCGCGCTGCTGGCGGCACTGGGCTCGCGTGTGCTGGCCGAAGCGGCGCTGGCCACCCTGGGCGGCTGGCTGCTGCTGCGTGCCGCCTACGCCCCCGCGCCTGCGCTGGCCGCGCTGCGGCGGCTGCCGGACGTGTCGTATGGCGTTTACCTGTACGGCTGGCCCGTGCAGAAGCTGCTGCTGTGGTACTGGCCCGCGCTTTCGCCGTGGACCTTGTTCGCCCTGGCCGCCCCGCTGGCGATCGCGCTGGGCGCCGCCAGCTGGTACCTGGTCGAAAAACCCTGCCTGGCCCTGCGCGACTGGGGCTGGCGCAAAACCCGGGACAGTCCCCTGTTTTGAGGCAATCTTTCCAAAATTCGGGGACTGTCCCCGAATTTTGGCAACTTCTGGGCGGCCGCTTCCGGGACAGTTCCGCAATCCCCTGACGACACGAACTGTTCGGCGCTACCGCCTCCGCATGATGAGAACGCGCCGGTAACGCTGCTCAGTGCTCGTGCGGGATGCAGCCGCAGGGATCGATCCCGATCGACGCGTCAACCAGCTCGCGCCCTGTCGGCCCGATGACGGCAAAGCGCAGGTGGGCGACGTGGCGGGCCTGTCCCGTCAACAATTGCCAATCCGTGCGTTCGACGGCATCGAGTCGGCAGCAAGCCGGGTTGAGGCGGCGAAAGCGCGCAATCTCGGCCGGGGTGGCTGGGCCGCGCTTGATCGAACAGTCGGTCCCCAGCGCCGGACAATAGTAGCGCACGACGTGACCGATCGCAGCGTCGAGCAATTCCGGCTCGCTGTAGTGGCGCCACTGCGCCACGCACGCACCCGCATGGTTGAACGCCAGGACCGACAGTGAAACCAGCGCCACGCAAGCGGGCGCGCACGCGAACATCCGCCCGCGCGGCAACCAGCGCAGGGCGCTCGGCACGCACGCCAGCAGTGCGCAGACCGGCAAGAGCAGCAACGCCGGTTTCGCAACAATCCCGTCGACGCCGAGCGCCAACTGAAACAGGACCACCAGCACATCGAGTGTCAGCACGCACAGCATCACGCGGCCGCCGATGTCCTCGAGATGCGGCCAATAGCGCAGGGATAGCTGCGCTGCCGTGACCAGCAATGCAAAAACAAGTGCTGGCGCGGCGAACAGGAACGACAATGCGGCAGTCATGGTGGCAAGCGGGATGGCGGCCCGCCATGATAATTCGTTTTCCCAACAGCAATCAACACCTCAAGCATGCGCCGCTTACGGCCGCGCTTGCCTATACTCGACGGCATGGCCTCCACCATCCGCATCGGCATCTCCGGCTGGCGCTACGAACCGTGGCGCGGCGAGTTCTATCCCGGCGACCTGGCGCAGGCGCGCGAGCTGGAGTTCGCGTCGCGCGCGCTGCCGACCATCGAGATCAACGGCTCGTTCTACTCGCTGCAGCGGCCGAAGAGCTACCAGGAGTGGTACGACGCCACGCCGGCAGGCTTCATGTTCAGCCACAAGGGCAACCGCTTCATCACGCACACGCGCCGGCTGCGCGAGCCGGAACTGCCGCTGGCGAACGTGTTCGCCTCGGGGGTGTTCAACCTGCGCGAAAAACTGGGTCCCTTCCTGTGGCAGTTCCCGCCCAATTTCCAGTTCGACGCGGAGCTGGTCGAGCATTTTCTCAGCCTGCTGCCGCACGACACGGAGGCGGCGCTGGAGCTGGCACGCCGGCACGAGGCGCGCATGAACGGCCGTGCCGTATTGGAGATCGATGCCAGGCGCAAGCTGCGGCACGCGATGGAGATCCGCCACGAAAGCTTCAACGACAAGCGCTTCATCACGCTGCTGCGCAAGTACAAGGTGGCGCTCGTGGTGGCCGACACGGCCGGCAAGTGGCCCGACTACGAGGACGTGACGGCCGACTTCATGTACCTGCGCCTGCATGGCGAGAAGGAGCTGTACGCCAGCGGCTACACCGACGCGGCGCTGGACCGCTGGGCCGCGAAGATCCATGCCTGGAGCACGGGCGGCCAACTGGCGGACGCGAAACTGATCTCCACGGCGGCGCCGCCGAAACGGGCCAGCCGCGACGTGTTCTGCTACTTCGACAACGACATCAAGGTGCACGCGCCGTTCGATGCGCGCGCCCTGCTGGCGCGGCTGGGGTTGGGCCAGGGACTGACGGCACTGGGTCCGCGCCCGCAGCGCTAGCTGGGGTCTGTCCCTACGGGACTGACCCCGAAGTTTATCGAACGAAGCCGCGCACGAACTTCAGGGTCAGTCCCCATGCGGGGACAGACCCTTGTGGATCGCATGCCACTGGCGTCAGTCTACGCCGCAGCCTGCTCCGCCGCCAACGCCGGACTATGCAAGGGCGCCTCGCGCAAGCGCCGGCAGCCCAGCAACATCAGCACCCCCAGCGCGGCGGCCGTCGCGCCGAACAGGAACACGCCGGACAGCGCCGAGGCGAACTTGCCCACCATGCCGATGCCCACGCTGCCCAGGGCGTCGCCGCCGGCCTCCTGCGCCGTCCACAGGCCGTTCACGCGGCCCAGGTAGTGGTCCGGCGTGTGCCCCTGCACCAGCGCATACTGCAGCAGCGAGGCGACCGACACCAGGTAGCCGAACCCCACCAGCAACAGCAGCGACAGCGGCAGCGCGGGCGAAAGCCCCAGCAGCATGACGCAGGTGCAGGCGCCGACGCCGGCCAGCAGCATCGCCCGCCCCGGCCGCTGCAGCCCCTCGGTCCAGCCGCTGACCAGCGCACCCAGGGTGGCGCCGAGCGGCACGGCCGAATACATCAGGCCCGCCGCCATCGCCGCCGCGGCCGGGCCATGCTGGGCCTCGGCCAGCGCCGGGAACAGCACGCGCACGGCGGTCGCCAGGGTGACGATGGTGCCGGCGACGGCCGTGCCGGCCACCACCGCGTTCGTCACGAGGAAGCGGAAGCCCTGCGCCAGCGCCCGCAGCGGATGCTCGTCCTCGCCACCCTGCGGCTGCATCGTCGGCAGCCCCAGCAGCGGCAGCAGGGTCAGGCCGGTGCCGATGGCGGCGATCAGGTAGCACCAGCCGACGCCGGCCAGCGCGATCAACGCACCGCCCACGGCCGGCGAGATCACCGTAGCCAGGCGCATCGTCACCATGCTGATGGCACGCGCCTGCATCAGGTTCTCGCGGCCGACGATGACGGGCATGCAGGCCATCAGCGCGGTCACGCCCAGCGCGCCGAAGAAGCCGTCCCATGCTGCCAGCACGTAGATCGCCAGCAGCGATGGTGCCGGCAGCCAGGCATTGGCGGCCAGGCCGACGAAGCCCAGGCCGCAGATGAAGCGCGCGGCCAGGATCAGCCGGCGCCGGTCCCAGCGATCGGCCAGCACGCCGCCCAGCAGCAGGCCGATGAACATGCCGGCGCCCTCGACGGCCATGGCCGTGCCAACCTTGAGCGGATCGCCCGTCAGCGCATGGATCTGCATCGGCACGGCGACCGACAGCATGCCCAGGCCCAGCAGCGAGATGGTGCGTGCGATGAACACGCTGCGAAACGCCGGATTGCGCCGCAACAGGCCGAAATCGGCAAACAGTTTCTTTTTCATGCTTCTCTTTTCTTCATGATTTTCCTTTGTTTTCTTCATGCTTTTCCCTTGATTGCGTCGTTCAGCAGCGGCCCGAGCGTCTCGAGCGACTGCGGCGACATGATGTTCTCGTGCGAGGCCTGCGCCAGCCGGTGCACCCGCAGCGAAGCCACGTGGCGGCGCCAGTCCCGTTCCGGTTCGATGTAGCCGGGCAGCGACTGTTCGGCCACGAACACGGTCAGGTCGCCGTCGTAGTCCGGCGTGCGGGTGCGCGACAGCAGGCGCACCGCGTCGCCGTAGTTGGCGAAGATCTGCGCCAGCAGCGCCTCGCGCTCGGCCGCCGCGCCGGCATCGTTGTCGCCGGCGTCCTGCAGCAACTGCTGCTGTTCGCGCTCGGCGCCCAGTGCCGCTTCCGCGCCCTGCGGGTCGTTCCAGTCGTGCACCTCGGCCGGGTAGGTGTCCAGCAGGCCCAGGAAGCTGACCTCCTCGCCCAGCGCGCGCAGCCGCGCCGCCAGCGCATAGGCGATCGTGCCGCCCAGCGAGTAGCCCAGCAGGCGATATGGCCCCGCCGCCTGCACGCCGCGCACGATGGCCAGTTGGCGTTCCACCAGCGTTTCCATGTCCGGACTGGTGGCGATCAGGCCATGCGGTCGTGGCGACTGCAGGCCGACGATCGGCACGCCTTCGTCCAGGTAGCGCGCCAGCACGCTGTATTGCCAGGCGAAGCCGGAACCGGGATAGAAGCAGAACAGCGGCGTGCCGCTGCCGGCGCGCAGCTCGATGACCGGATCGAAGCCGTCGCCGCCGAAGTCGTTGCGCATGCCGTCGTCGTTCAGGCGCGCGGCCAGGCGCGCCACCGTCGGCGCCGTCATGATCTGGCCCACCGACACAGGCCGCTCCAGCACGCGCCGGATCTCGCTGGCCAGGCGCATCGCCAGCAGCGAGTGGCCGCCGATGGCGAAGAAATCGTCGTCGGCATACACCTCGGGCAGCCCCAGCACGCTGGCGAAGACTTGCGCCAGCCGGCTTTCCAGGCCACGCGCGGGCGCGCGGCGTGCACCTTCCGGCCGGGCCGGCAGCGGCAGCGCCTTGCGATCGAGCTTGCCGTTGGCGGACAGCGGCAGCCGCTCCAGCGCCACGAAGGCCACCGGCACCATGTGGGCGGGCAGGCGGTTTTGCAGCGCGGCGCGCAGGCTTGCGTCCTCCGGCAGCACCGCATCGGCCGCCGGTACCAGCCACGCCACCAGCTGGCGGTCGTCGAGGTTGGCGCCGCCCTGCCCCAGCGAGACGGCGCCGACGGCGGCCTGCGCCACCTGCGGCAGCGCCGTCAGCACGCTTTCGATCTCGCCCAGCTCGATGCGCTGGCCGCGCAGCTTGACCTGGTCGTCGGCGCGGCCCAGGTACTCGACGTTGCCGTCGTCCAGCCAGCGCACCACGTCGCCGGTGCGGTACATCCGTTCGCCCGCGGCAAACGGATCGGCCACGAAGCGGCCCGCCGTCAGCCCCGGCTTGCCCAGGTAACCCATGGCCAGTTGCACGCCGCACAGGTACAGCTCCCCGACGGCGCCGGGCGGCACCGGCCGCAGCCAGCGGTCCAGCACGCGCAGCCGCGTGTTCCAGACCGGGCGGCCGATCGGCACCGAGGCGCCGCCGCGTGCATCCAGGCCGCTGGCCGGCATGTACGTCACGTCCACGGCCGCTTCGGTGGGGCCGTACAGGTTGTGCAGTTGGGCGCGCTGCACCCGGCCGAAGTCGGCCGCCTGTGCTTTGGTCAGCGCCTCGCCGCTGCAGAACACCAGCCGCAGCGAGCCGGCGCGGCGTTCCTCCAGGGTCGCGAGATGGCTGGTGAACGTGGCCAGCATCGAGGGCACGAAGTGCATGCAGGTGGCGCCGAAGGCTTCCACCGTGTCCAGCAGCGCGGCCGGGTCCTTGTGCGCGTCCGGCGCGGCCATCGCCAGGCTGGCGCCCGTCAGCAGCGGCCAGAAGAACTCCCACACCGAGACGTCGAAGCCGCACGGCGTCTTCTGCAGCACCACGTCTTGCGGCCCCAGCGCATATTGGTGCTGCATCCAGGCGATGCGGTTGACGATGGCCCGGTGCGACACCAGCGCGCCCTTCGGCCGCCCGGTCGTGCCGGACGTGTAGATCAGGTAGGCCGGATGGTCCGGCGTCAGTGCCGGGTCCAGCTCGCTGCCGCAGGCGCCGGGCGGCGCCAGTTCGTCGAAGGCCAGCAGCGGCGTGGTGCCGGCCAGCGCGGCGAAGCGCTGCCGCTCCGCGCCGGACGTGACCAGCAGCCGCGGCGCGGCATCGGCCAGCATATAGCCCAGGCGCTCGTCCGGATAAGCCAACTCCAGCGGCAGGTAGGCGGCGCCCGCCTCGATCACCGCGTGCAGCGCGATGGTCAGGCGCACGGAGCGCGGCAGCGCGACGGCGACGATGTCGCCCGGCCCCACGCCCTGTGCGGCCAGTTGCCCGGCCAGCACCCGCACCTGCTGGCGCAGTTGGCCGTAGTCGAGCGCGTGCTCGGCATCGCACAGCGCCGGCGCGCGCGGGGTGCGCTCCGCCTGCGCCGCCAGCGCGCTGCGCAGGGTGGCCGGCGGCAGCGGGTGGGCGGTGGCGTTGACGGCATCGAGCATGCGCGTCTCCGCCGCCGTCAGCAGCGGATAGCGGGCCAGCGGCAGTTCGGGTGTCGCCAGCGCGGTGCGCAGCAATTGCAGCACGCGTGCCGCCAGCGCGTCGGCATCGGCCAGCGCGCCGCGGTTTTCCACCAGCAGCGTGATCGCATCGCCGGGCAGCACCAGCAGCGCCAGCGGGTAGTGGCTGTAGCCGCGGTTGTGCACCTCGCCGGCACGCAGCGGCTGGCCGTCGGTGCCCGGCAGCGCCTGCGCCAGGTAGCTGTTGTCCGGATAGTTCTCGACCACCAGCAAGGTGTCGAACAGGGTGGCGCCACCGGCCGCGCGCTGGATCTCGGCCAGCCCAAGGCCGTCGTGCTCCTGCAGTTGCGCGTGCTGGTGCTGCAGCGCGGCCAGTTGCGGCCACAAGGGCACGTGGGCCTCGAGCCGCACGCGTACCGGCACCGTGTTCAGGAACAGGCCGACCTGTTCGCCGATACCGTCCACCGGCGCGCTGCGCCCGGCCACCGGGGTGCCGAACACCACGTCTTCGCGGCCGGCCAGCGTACCGATGACGACACCCCAGATGGCCTGCATCAGCACGTTCAACGTGATGCCGGCGGCGCGCAGGCGCGCCGTCAGCTGCGCGCTTTCCTCGACCGTCAGTGCGGCCAGGCTTTCCGTGACGGTGCCGGCGGGTTCGCCGAACAGTACCGTTGGCTGCACGTGCGCCAGCGCGCCCTGCCAGGCGGCGGCTGCGGCGCCATGGTCGCGCGCGGCCAGCGTGCCGACCACGGCCGGGTAGTCGATCGCCAGCGGCGCCAGCGCCGCGTCGGCGTGATAGGCCGCCAGCAGGTCGCGCAGCAGCAGCGGCGTCGACCAGCCGTCGATCACGAGGTGGTGGATCGCCAGCAGCAGCACGTGTTCGCGTTCGCCGGTCCGCATCAGGCCCGCCGCCAGCATGCCGCCGAAGCGGTCCGTATGGCAGGAACGGGCCAGCAGGTCGGTCTCGATGGCGGCGATGCGGTGCGCCCGCGCTGCCGGCTCCAGCGCGACCAGGTCGTCCTCGCGCCACGGCCACTGCACGGTGCCCGCGCGCGGCAGCAGGAACACCGGCTGCGTCACGGTCTCGGTGTCGAACAGGCCGCCCAGTTGCGGGTAACGACCCAGTACCGCGTCCAGCGCGCGGCGCAGCCGGGCCGCATCGAGCGCGCCGTGGAACGGGATGCGGGTGAAGGCGCTGTAGCTTTGCGCCCCGGCGCCGCCCGCCAGCCGGGTATGGAACAGCATGCCCTGCTGCAGCGGCAGCGCGGGCGCGGCCGCTGCATAGCTGCCGTGGCGAGTCGCCAGCGCGGCCGCGTCCCCGTCGGCCAGCCGCCATGCGGCGACCTCGCCCGCCAGCGCCGTCAGCGCGCCGGCCATGGACCGTGGCGTGCGCAGTGCGAACACGGCGGACGGCCGCAATTCCCGGCCGCCCTTGCGCAGCTCGCCGCACAGCATGATGGCCGAGATGCTGTCGCCGCCCAGCGCGAAGAAGTCGTCGTCCGCGCCCACGCGCGGCAGTTTCAGCACCGCCGCCATCGCGCCGCATACCAGGGCGGCGGCACTGCCGGCCGCGGGCGCATCGCTGTCGGACGCCATCACGATGGCTTCCGGCGGCGGCAGCCGCTTGCGGTCGATCTTGCCGCTGACGTTGCGCGGGAAGGCATCGAGCACCAGCAGCAGCGCCGGCACCATGTAGTCCGGCAGCGCCTGTGCCAGCAGCGCCAGCAGCTCACGTCCGCGCGCGGGCGCGTCCTCCGGTGCCACCCCCGGCACGGCGCAATACGCCACCAGGCGGTGGCTGCCGTTGACGGGTTGCGCCAGCACGATCACGCTTTCCACGCCGGGCAGCAGCGACAAGGCGTTCTCCACTTCGCCCAACTCGACGCGGTAGCCGCGCACCTTGACCTGGTCGTCGCAACGGCCGACGAATTCCAGCTGGCCGGCGCCGTTCCACCGTACCAGGTCGCCGGTGCGGTACATGCGCTCCCCCGGTTCGCCGAACGGATCGGCCACGAAACGGGCAGCCGACAAGTCGGCGCGCGCCAGGTAGCCCAGCGCCAGGCCGGCGCCGGATACGTACAGTTCGCCCAGCGCGCCGGGCGGCACCTGTTGCAGGCGCGCGTCCAACACATATACGCGGGTATTGCCGATCGGCCGGCCGACGACGGGGCGCGCGCTGCCGTGGATCGGCGCGCGCAGCGTGTCCACCGTGTATTCGGTCGGCCCGTACAGGTTGTGCGCCTGCAGCGCCGGGTAGGCGCGCAGTTGCTGCCACAGCGCGGCGGGTGCCGCCTCGCCGCCGATCAGGATCAGGGTCGGATGATGGGTGCCCGGCGCCATCAGGCCGTTGTTCAGCAATTGCGCCAGGAACGATGGCGGCAGGTCCATCGCGTCGATGGCGGCGCTGTCGACGTAACGCGCCAGCGCATGGGCGTCGCGGCGCAGCTCCTCGTCCACCACGTGCAGCTCCTCGCCCTGCAGGAGCCAGAACAGCTGCAACCACGAGGAGTCGAACGAGAACGAGTGGGTGTGGGCGGCGCGCAGCGCGCGGCCCGGGAACTTCGCACGCACATCGGCGCGCGCCGGTTCGTAGATGGTGCCGCGGTGCGAGCCGATCAGGTTCAGCAGCGCGGCATGGGTGTTCATCACGCCTTTCGGCCGCCCCGTGCTGCCGGAGGTGAAGATGACGTAGGCGATGGCAGCGCCGTCGGCCGGGTCGCGCTCCTCGAGCGACAGCGGCTGCGCCGGCAGGCCGGCCAGGTCGGCTCGCACGCCGGGCGCGTCCAGCCGCAGGCAGGCCAGCCCGGCCGGCAGCGGCACATCGACTTTCGTGCTGCACAATGCCAGCACGGGTTGCGTGTCCTCGCACATCATGGCGATGCGGTCGGCCGGGTAGTCCAGGTCCAACGGCAGGAACGTGGCGCCCGATTCCAGCACGGCCAGCATCGCAACGACGGAGTCGATCGAGCGCGGCAACGCCACGGCCACCACGCGCCCGCGCGCGGCGCCGCAGGAGCGCAGCAGGCGTGCCAGCTGGGCCACGCGGCCTGCCAGCTGGCCGAACGTCAGGCGCGCGGCGCCGCAGACCAGCGCCGTGGCCTGCGGCTGGATGCGCGCCTGCGCCGTCAGCAAGTCGGCGATCGTGCGCAGGGTTGGGTCAAGCGCGACCGTGGCGCCGCGCGACCACGCGGCCAGTGCCGCGCGTTGCGACGCCGGCAGCAGCGCCACCTGGGCCAGCGGCGCGTCCGGCCGTGCCGCCCAGTCCTCCAGCAGGTGGACGATACGCTGCGCGTGCGCCGCCAGGTCGTCCGCGGTGTAGCGTTCGCCCGCCGCGCGCAGCTCCAGCACGATGCCGCCGCCGTCCACCTGCAAGGCGAATTCCAGGTCGTCCACCGGGCCCGTCGCCAGATGGTGCGTCAGGCCTGGCGTGCCGGCCAGGTCGAGCCGGTAGTCGAACATCTTGTAGTTGATCAGCGCGCCGTACAGCCGGCGGCCGGTGCCGACGGTGCCGGCATCGCGGGCGATCTGCTCGGCATCCATGCGCTGGTGCGGGCGCACGGTCTTGAGCGCCTGGCGGAACGCGGCCGCGGCGGCGAACCAGTCGTCGCCCGGCGCCACCGTCACGGCGACAGGCAGCACGTTGACCAGCGGCGCCAGGGTGGCGACGGCGGCGCTGCCCATGCGGCGCATGAAGGGCACGCCGATGCTCTGGCCGGCCTGGCCGGTCATGCGCACCAGGTAGCCCGCCAGCGCGCCATGCAGCAGGTCGGCGACGGCCAGGCGCTGCCCGGCCGCACGCGGATCGTGCGCGATACCCTGCACCGCCTGCGCCAGCGCGGCCGGCAGCGCCAGTGTGTGCACGACAATGCCGGGGCCGTTGCCGCCGGCCTGCGGCGCCAGCGTCGTCGCCGGCGGCAACTGCTCCGCATAGTCGCGCCAGAAGGCGCGGTCGGCGACGCACGTGTCGGACGCCCGGTACGCCTCGTACTCCGCCACCGCGCCGGCGACGCCGGTGAACGGCGCCGGCGGCACGTCCGCCCCCTGCGCCAGCGCCGTGTAGACGGCGGCGATGTGGCGCGTCAGCGCGACGAAGCTGAAGCCATCCAGCATCACGTGGTGATAGCGCTGGTACCACAGCAGCACCGCGGTGCCGGCGTCGTCGACCCGGTACAGTGTGTGTTTATAAAGCCGCTCGCTGCCGCCGATGGCCAGCGCGCGGCCGGCATCGGCCTGCATCTCGGCCAGCGCACGTGCCCTGCCGTCCGGCGCGGCGCGCCAGTCGTGGCAGGCCGGCGCCGGCACGTCCTCGGGCGTGGCGAAGCGCGGCACCTCCTGTACCGCAGCGGCGCCGGCGGCGCGGTAGCGCGCCATCACGGTGTCCGCGCCGGCCAGGCCGATGCGGATCGCCTGGGCCAGCAGCGCCTCGTCCACCGCCCCGCGCAGCTCCACGCAATGGGCGATCACGTAGCCGCTGGCGCCCCGCTCCGTCACCTGGTCGGCCAGCCAGATGCCTTGCTGGCTGCCGTTCAGCGGCAGCACGTCGATATTGCTGATGTCGTTCATCGCCACCCTCACGCGTGGCCGGCCACGCCGGGCGCGAACGGATTGATGGCCTGCCAGTGGCGCTCGACGTATTCGACGCATTCGGCGCGCGCGGCGGGCCCGAAACGGCTCTCCCAGCCGGCCGGCAGCTCGGCGAATTCCGGCCACAGGCTGTATTGGCCACGGGCGTTGCGCAGCACGGAGAAACGGTGTTGTTCGTCGTCGAACGGGTTCACATAGTCTTGGCTCATGGTTCTAGTTCCTGTTGTGTCGTTGTGTCGTTCAAGAGGCGCGCCAGGCCGTCCAGCAGCCCGTCGCGCCAGCAGATCCAGTCATGGCCGCCGCGCACCTGGCGGTACTCGACCGCGTGCCCCGCATCGGCCAGCGCACCGGCCATCGCGCGGTTCACGCCGGTCATCTCGGTCTCGTAGCAGCCCACTTCCAGCAGAGCGCGGATGCGGGCACCGCCACCGAGGCCGGCACGGACCTGCTGCGCCAGCCAGCCGTCGCCCTCGCTGCGGTCCGGCTCCGGCCACCAAAACGAGCCGGACTGGCTCAGCGCACAGCCGAAGCAGTCCGGCCAGCGCAGCGCCGCGTACAGCGCGGCCAGGCCGCCATAGCTCTGTCCCGCGACGACGGTGCGGCGCGGGTCGATGGCGTACGGATAGACCTGGGTCAGCAATTCCTCGCGTACGGCCAGCCAGAACGCCTCGTTGCACGGCAGTTCCTGGCCGCGCAGCGCCGGGTTGACGGCATCGACCAGCACATAGACCGCCGGCGGCAGCACGCCCTGCGCCGTCAGCCGGCGCAGGGCGCCCGCGATCGGCATCTGGCGCGCCCAGTACTGGCCGTCCAGCAGCAGGACCAGCGCGGGAGCCGCGTCGTCCGGGCCGGTGCGCAGTCGCCAGACGTCGCGTGCCGTGTCCAGCCGGTCGCTGCGCCAGCGCTGCGCCGTCACGCCATCCGTATCGGGTGCGTCGCGCCAGGCGTCGTGCACCGGCGCCTCGGCCAGCAGCAACGGCGACAGCGGCACGCCCCAGCCGGTACCGTGCGGCGGCAGCGGATTGAGCGGGTCGGCGCTGGCCTGGCGTTCCATCAGGTCGATCCACCAGCGCCGGACGGCGGCACGTTCGTCCGGGGCCTGCTGCCCGGGCGCCAGCGGCAGCAGGAAATAGCTGCCGCGCCAGTCCGCCGGCAATGCGGTGCGCCACAGCCAGACGTCGGTCGTGCCGACGCGCTGCAGGTGCGTGCGTTGCGTCACCGGGTGCGGCGTGTGCGAGTAGACGTCGATGCACACCGCCGCGCATGCGGTGCCGCGCCACAGGAACGCCAGCTCGACGTCGCCGTCGGTTCGTCCGCGGCGCAGCGGCGTGCCGACAGCGGCGACGTCCTGCCACCAGGCGGTGCTGCCCAGGTCGGGCCGGTCCAGCAGGTGCAGCGTGTTCACGTGCCCACCCGCCGGGCCGGTTCCGCTGCCACGACCGCCGGCGCGGGCGCCGCCGACCAGACGCTGTCGAGCGCACCATCGCTCGCACGGCGTGCCGCCCTGCGCGCAGCCCAGGCGAACGCGGCGGCCAGCAGGAGTGCGGTGCCATCCACGCCCAGGGTCGCGGGGCTGGTATGGGCCCACATGCCCGATGCCGGCACCAGCGCGGCGACCAGGCTGGTGGCCGGTATGGCCGCCGCCGCCAGCGCGCAGGTCCACAACAGCTCGCTGCCGGCACGTGCCGCACCGCGCAGGAACGCCCAGGCCACGCAAGCCAGGAACACGGTGTAATAGACCGTCAGGTAGGCGCCATTGCCGTGGGCGCCGAACGCATGCAGCCATTTGGCGGCCACCAGGCAGGCGCCAACACCGGCCATGCTGCCCAGGCACACGCCCACCGTGGCGGCGGCGATATTCGCGGTGCGCCGCGGCTGCGCCGGCAAGGGACCGTTCTTGAGCTGGTTCTTGCGGCGCTTCTCGATCCACAGCAGGTTGCCCGTGTAGAACAGCGCGGCGCCCGCGAGGCCGAAGGCGAAGTACAGCCAGCGCACCGTCATGCCGCCATAGCTGCCGAAGTGCAGCGCGAAGAACGGCGCCACCAGGGAGCTCCACGTGTTGCCCTGCCCCGGCAGCATGCTGGTGCTGAGGATCGCGCCGGAGTATGGCTGGATGATGACGAAGCCCGTCTCGGCGGCCTGCACCAGGTGGCGCGGGCTGGCGACGGCGGCGCGCACGATGGGGCGCGGCGACTCCACGCCCATGTACAGGAGCTCCGTCACCTCGAAGCCGGGCGCCTGCCGCTGCACGCGCCGTACCAGTTCACTGGCCGGCAGCAGCTTGGTGGCGTCGCGCGGCGTGGCGCCGATGGCAGGCGGCGCAAACATCGGCTGGTCGCGGTAGACGATGCCGCGCAGGCCATCGTAGAACTGGTCGTGGAACGCGAATACGACCACCGTAAAGCTGATCACGATGTGGAACGGCAGGCTGGTGATGCCCAGGATGTTGTGGGCGTCCAGCCAGAAGCGCTTGCGGTTCTTGCCCGGCCGCAGCGCGAAGAAATCCTTCACCAGGGTAGGCAGCAGCAGGATCACGCCCGAGACCAGCGCCAGGAAGTACAGCACGCCCGCCACGCCCATCACGTAGATGCCCAGGTATTCCTCGCCCAGGGTGCCGGGAATGCCGCCGGTACGGTGCAGCATGTCGATCAACTCGGCCAGCAGCGAAGGCTGCTGCTGCGTGACGGCCAGCTTGCCGTCGCCATCCAGCGTGGCCTGCCAGCGCACCAGGCCCAGGTCGATCTCGTGGCCCGATTCGCCGGCCTGCCAGCTGACCGGTGCCGGCGCATCCTCGTGACGCGTTACGTGCAGGGTGAATTCCTCGCGCGCGGCCGGGTATTGCGCCAGCACGCTTGCCACCACCCGGTCCACCTGGGCCGGCGCCAGCTGCTGTACCGGCACCACGGGCGCGCTGACCCAGCGCTCCAGCGGGCCCTTGAACATGGTCAGGGCGCCGCCGAAGAAGCCGATGAACAGCAGCATGCCGGCGCAGATGCCGCCCCACGTGTGCACGGCCTGGTAGACCCTCAGGATATCGCTGCGAATTTTCATGTCAGCCCCTCACCCAGAACAGCAGGCCCCACGCCAGCAGGTTGGCGCCGCCCAGCCACAGCATGGCCTGGATACCGCTGCGGAACAGCCAGACGAAGCCGAACACGGTCAACCACAGCGGCGCGATCAGCCACATGACGAACTGCGACTTGTCCGGCGCGGCGATGCCGCCCGGGCCAGCCCAGGCAAACACGCCAGCCAAGGCGAAGGCCAGCGTGACGCCCAGCACGGCGCCGGCAAAGGTCTTCGACCACCAGTCCGGCCGGATCGGCGCGCGCTTCACCTCGGCGTTCATGGCGCCCTCCGGCGCAACAGCGCGGCGAACGGCAGCAGGCCCCAGGCCAGCATGGCCAGCACCAGCCACGCGAAGACGGCCGTCAGCGGCGTCCATGCGGCCAGCGCAGCGGCCAGCGACGCCGCCAGCAGCAGCACGCCTGCCACTCGGGCGGCGGAAGGCAGCGGCTGGCGCAGCCAGCCCTGGTGACGGTGGGAGAGATACAGCACGGCGCAGCCGGCCGTGCCAAGAATCAGGAAAAGGAGGTTCATGCTCAGGCGGGAATGACGGAAACAGTGGAAGCTGCGCGGCCCGCGGATGGCGCGAAGCGCGCGACCAGCAGGTAGCACAACGGAATCAGGAATATGCCCAGCAAGGTGGCGGACAGTACGCCGCCCAGCACGCTGGCGCCGATGGCGCGCTGCGCGGCCGCGCCCGGACCGCTGGCCAGCAGCAGCGGCACGATGCCGGCGCCGAACGCCAGCGAGGTCATGACGATGGGGCGCAGCCGCTGCGCCGCGGCCTGGGCCACGGCCGCCAGCGCAGTGCTGCCTGCGCGGCGCGCATGCTCGGCGAATTCGACGATCAGGATGGCGTTCTTGGCCGACAGGCCGACGGTGGTCAGCACGCCCACCTGGAAGAAGATGTCGCGCTGCATGCCGCCCAGCCAGGCGCCGGCCACGGCGCCCAGCACGCCCAGCGGGATCGCCAGCAGCACGGAAAATGGAATCGACCAGCTGCCGTACAGCGCGGCCAGGCACAGGAACACGAACAGCACCGAGGCGCAATACAGCAGCGGCGCCTGGCCGGCCGACAGCCGGTCCTGGTACGACAAGCCGCTCCAGGACAGCGCCATGCCCGGCTGTGCGGCGGCCAGGCGCTCGACCCCATCCATCAGCGGGCCGGAACTTGCCCCAGGCGCCGCCGCGGCGGACAGCTGGATCGCCGGCATGCCGTTGAAGCGGCGCAGCTGGCCGGGGCCGGCGTCCCAGCGCGTGCTGGCGAAGGCGGAAAGCGGCGTCATCGCACCACTGGTGCCGCGCACGAACCAATGCTGCAGGTCTTCCGGCGCGGCGCGGTACGGCGCGTCGGCCTGCACCAGCACGCGGCGGATGCGGCCGCGGTCGATGAAGTCGTTGACGTAGCTGCCGCCCCAGGCGGCGCCCAGGGTCTGGTTGACGTCGTCCAGCGCCAGGCCCAGCGTGCGGGCACGCACCTGGTCGATATCGATGCGCAGCTGCGGCGCATCGAGGCCGCCATCGGCGTCCACGTACAGCATGCCGGGCAGCTGGCCGGCCTGTTCCGACAGGCTCGCGGCGGCGGCGTTCAGCGCGGCGGCGCCATGGCCGGCCGCGTCCTGCAGCCAGAATTCCAGGCCGCCGGCCTGCCCCAGGCCGTCGATCGGCGGCGGCACCATGGCGAACACGCGCGCATCGGCCAACTGTCCCAGCGCCAGGGTGGCGCGCGCGGCGATGGCCTGCGCCGTGTGCTCGCCGGCCCCGCGCCGTTCCCACTCCTTCAGCGCGACGAACGCCATGCCGGCATTCTGGCCGCCGCCGTTGTTGCCGAAACCGGCGATCGTGTAGATATTGTCGACATTGGCCTTCTCCTCGCGCAGGAAGTACTGCTCCACCTGCGCCGCCAGCGCCGCGGTGCGCTCGTACGGCGCGCCCGGCGGCAGCGCGAAGCGCACCATCACCGTGCCCTGGTCGTCTTCCGGCAGGAAGGCCGTCGGCAGGCGCGTGTACGCATGCGCCGCGATGGCCAGCAGCGCGCCGTAGACCAGCAGCCAGCGCAGCGGACGGCCCAGCAGCCGGGCCAGGATGCCGTCGTAACGAGCCTGCAGCCGGTGCTGCAGGCGCGCCAGCGCGTGTTCGTGCGCGGCCGGACGCAACAGGCCGGCGCACAGCACCGGCGTCAGCACGACGGCAACGAGGACGGACAGCGCCATCGCGGTCACCAGCGTGACGGCGAACTGGCGGTAGATCACGCCGACCGAGCCGGGGAAGAAGGCCATCGGCACGAACACGGCGCCCAGCACCAGCGCGATACCGGCCAGCGCCCCCGTGATGCCGCGCATCGACACCAGCGTGGCGGCGCGCGCGTCCAGGCCCTGCTCGTGCATCGTGCGCTCGACGTTTTCGACCACGACGATGGAATCGTCCACCAGCAGGCCGATCGCCAGCACCATGCCGAACAGGGTCAGCGTGTTGACGGAATAACCGCACAGCGCCAGCACGGCGCAGGTGCCCAGCAACACGACGGGCACCGTCACCAGCGGCACCAGCGTGGCACGCCAGCCGCCCAGGAACAGGAACATGACGGCGCCCACCAGCACCACGGCTTCCGCCAGGGTCATCGCCACCTTGGCGATGGAGCGCTTGACGAAGCGGGTGGCGTCTTCCGGATAGGTGACCTCGACGCCGGGCGGCAGCGCCAGCGCAGCGATGCGTTCGCGCACGCCGGCCGCCGTCGTCAGGGCGTTGGCGCCCGGCGCCAGCAGCACCGCGAAGCCGGAAGCGGGCCGGCCGTCCAGGCGCGACGTGCTGCCGTAGCTTTCGCTGCCGATCTCCACCCGCGCCACGTCCTCGATGCGCACGGCGGCGCCATCGGCGCCCGTCTTGACGACGAGGGAGCGGAACTGCTGCGGCGTGCGCAGGCGCGACAGCGCGGTCACGCTGACGTTGATCTGCTGGCCCGCAGCGGACGGGCGCGCGCCCAGTTCGCCCACCGGCACCTCGGTGTTCTGCGCCTCGATCGCGGCGATGACGTCGCCCGGCATCAGGCCGAAGCTGTGCAGCTTGTGCGGGTCGAGCCAGATGCGCATCGCATACGGCGCGCCGAAGTTGCGCACCTGGCCCACGCCGGGCACGCGGCTGACGGCATCGACCACCTGCCCGCTCATCCAGTCGGCCAGGTCGGCGTCGGAGAGCCGCCCGCTGCGGTCGGCGAACACCGCCACCATCAGGAAGCTGTTCTGCAGCGCGCTGACGGTCAGGCCGTTCTGCTGCACCGCGCGTGGCAACCGGTAGGCCACCTGGTTCACCTTGTTCTGTACCTGCAGCTGGGCCAGCATCGGGTCGAGGCCCTGGCGGAACGTCAGCATCAGCTCCGCCTCGCCGGAGGAATTGCTGGCCGCGTCGAAGTACAGCAGTCCCTCGACGCCCTTGAGCTCCTGCTCCAGCACCTGCGTGACGGCGTTTTCCACCACCGTGGCCGAGGCGCCCGGATACATGGCGGCCACGCGCACGACGGGCGGCGCGATGTCCGGGTACTGCGCCACCGGCATGCGCCACAGCGCCACGCCGCCGGCCAGCATCAGCACGACCGCCAGCACCCAGGCCAGCACGGGCCGTTCGATAAAGAAGCGCGCCAGCACGTCAGCCCTCCTTTGGCACCGCGGCGCTGGCCGCCGCCGGGCGGCCCTGCCATTCCGTCACGCTGACAGCCGTGCCGGGCGCCACCTTGTTGCCGCCTTCGACGATGACCTTGTCGCCCGCCTTCAGGCCGGCGCGGGCCGACCACAGGCCGGCGTCGCTGCCGATCAGGTCGAGCACGCGCTGCTCCACCTTGCCGTCGCTCCCGACCACCAGGGCGGTGGCCTCGTTGCGTTCGTTATGGCGCACGGCCTGCTGCGGCAGCCGCACGGCATCCGGCTGCACGCCCTGCTCGACGCGGGCGCGCACGTACATGCCCGGCATCAGCAAACCGTCCGGGTTGGGGAAGCTGGCACGCAGGGTGACGGAACCGGTGGCGCCGTCCACGTTCATCTCGGTGAATTTCAGCACGCCCGCGTGCGGGTACGGCTGGCCGTCCTCCAGCAGCAAGGTGACGGCGGCCTTGCCCGGCTGCAGGGCACCGCTGCCGAGGCGACGCTTCAGCTGCGTCAGCTGTTGGCTGGACTGCACGACGTCGACCAGGATCGGATCGACCTGCTGGATGCGCGCCAGCGGTTCGGCCTGCTCGCTGGCGACCAGCGCACCCTCGGTGACGGCGGCGCGGCCGATGCGCCCGGCGATGGGTGCGCGGATCTGCGTGCGCTGCAGGTCGATCTGCGCCGTGCGCAGCGCCGCCTGGCGCGCCTTGACGCGGGCCAGGCCCTGTTCGTAATTGGCCTGGGCCAGGTCGTGGTCCTGCTGGGTGACGGTCTTGCTGTCGATCAGGCGGCGGTAGCGTTCCGCGATGATGCGCAGGTTGACCAGCGCGGCCTGCTCGATCGCCAGCTCGGCGGCCGCCTGCTCCTGGCGCGCCGCATAGCTGTCGCTGCCGATCTCGTACAGCAGCGCGCCGGCCTTGACGTCGGAACCTTCCTCGAAGTGGCGCCGCACGATCACGCCGCCCACCTGCGGGCGCACTTCCGAGACGCGCAGCGCGGTGACGCGGCCGGGCAACTCGGCGCGCAGCGGCACGGCTTCCTGGCGCACGGTGACGACGGCGACCTGCGGCTTCGGTGGCGCCGGCGGCGCGGCCGGCGGCTCGCCGCAGGCGGCCAGCAGCAGGGTTGCCAGGGCGGGCAGGTGGCGGGGGAAGTTTTGCATCTTGGTGTCTCGTTATCGTTTCAAGGGTTGGGGACTGTCCCCAGCGGGGACTGTCCCCGGTTTTCAGCGGCCAACCTGGAAAACCGGGGTCAGTCCCGAAGGGACAGACCCCAAGCCTGTGGCGTTGGTGGCGTGCTGGTAATCAAACCTCAAGCGGCCAAGGTGGCCCCACCATCCACGACCACTTCCTGCATCGTGATATGGCTGGCCAGGTCGGAAGCGAGGAACAGCACGGTATTGGCGACCTCGCGCGCCGTGGCGATCTTGCGCAGCGGGATACCCAGCTTGAATTGCTCCGGCAGGCCCTCGATGGTGCGGCGCATGCCCTGCTCGTCCGGCAGCATCGAGCGCAGCATCGGCGTGTCCGTCGAGCCGGGCGAGACCACGTTGCAGCGCACGCCGAACTGCGCCAGCTCCAGCGCCGCGCAGTGGCTCATGCCGACCAGCGCCGACTTGGAGGCGCAGTAGGCCAGCATGTTCATGCGCGGCACCCGCGCCGCGTTCGAGGCCACGTTGACGATCGAGCCGGCGCCCTGCTTGCGAAACTGCGGCATCAGCTCGCGCAGCAGGTAGAACACGCCGCTGACGTTGATGTCGAAGCTGGCCTGCCAGTCCTCCACGGTGGTCGAGTCGAGCGTGCCGAGGCGCAGCACGCCGGCGGCATTGACCAGCACGTCGATGCGCGGCATTTCCGTCAGCAGCTGCTGGCAGACCACGGCGATGCGGGCCCGGTCCGTCACGTCCATGCAGACGGTCTTGAACGGGTAGCGCTTGCCGGCGGGGCCGGCCTCCTCGCGGTCGAAGGCGCGGTCGATGCCGACCACGCGGGCGCCCAGCTGGCGAAACGCCAGCGCGATCTGGTGACCGATGCCGCGGCCGGCGCCCGTGACCCACACCTGGCGGCCCTCGAACTGCAGGGCCGGCGGCGCCTGCGGCCGCTCGGCGCTGGCCGTGCCCAGGTTCTTCTGGTCTGCGAGCATCATGGCGGCTGTCCTCAGGCGGCCTGCTTGCGCTCGACCAGCGCCCACCACGCGTTCAGCGTCGGCGTGCCGGCCAGTTCCTCGAACGAGACCTTGATGCCGCGCTTGTCGAGCTCCGCGACCAGGTTCATCACCTCCAGGGAATCGAGGCCATAGTCCATCAGGTTCTCGTCCGCGCCGTAGCCCTGGTCGTCCAGCGCCGGCGCCAGGCGCTCGCGCAGCCAGTCGATATCGACGACGGTGCCGCCGTCGCCCAGCAGCTGCGCGGCCGTGACGACGGCGCCGCAGCGGCCCGCCACGTAGTCCAGCGCCATGCGGTGCTCGCGCTCGGAGAAGTCGGCTACGGCGTCCGCCACCATGAACGGCTGGATGTCGCGCATGAAGGCGTCCAGCGCCGTCGTCATGCAGCCGATGTGGGCGTACACGCCCGTGATCACCAGCTGGTCGCGGCCCCATTCGCGCATCAGGTCCTGCAGGTTGGAGCGCTGGAACGCGCTGTAGCGCCATTTCACCAGCACCGTGTCGTGCGGCGCCGGCGCCAGCGCGGCCGTGACCTGCTGCAGCGCGGGGTCGGCCGTCGTCAGGCCCGGGCCCCACATATCGTTCAGCAGCGCGCGCTCTTCTTTACTCTGCTCGGTCGGCTGGGCCGTGTAGACGACCGGCACCCCGGCCGCGTCGGCCCAGGCACGCAGGCGGCCGATATGGTCGATCAGGGTGGTCAGCAGCGGGCTGCCGGCCTCGTAGAAGCGCAGGAAGTAGTCCTGCATGTCGTGCACCAGCAGCACCGCGCGGCGCGGATCGACGTGCCATTGCACACGGTTGACGGGGAGGCTGGTCGCAGCCGGCAGCGGATAGGAGGAAATCGCAGGAATCGCCATGATGTCTTGGTCGTTATTGGATGTTGGTCTCGGCGCGCAGGCGCACCTTGTCGGTCTTGCCGACGGCGGTCAGCGGCAGCTTGTCGAGCATGCGGAAGCGGTCGGGCAGCTTGAACTCGGCCACGCCCTGCTCGCGCAGGTATTTGCGCAGCAGCGGCGCGCGCAGTTCCTCGCCGGCCGCACGCGGCACGATGCAGGCGCAGCTCATCTCACCCAGCAGCGGGTGCGGCACCGAGATCAGCGCCGCGTGCAGCACGTCAGGGTGGCGCAGCAGCAGGTTCTCCACCTCCTCGGCGGCGATCTTCTCGCCGCCGCGGTTGATCTGGTCCTTCACCCGGCCGACCACCGTCAGGTAGCCGTCCGCGCTGCGGCGCACCAGGTCGCCGGTGGCATAGAAGCCGTCGGCGTCGATCACGCGCGCGTTGTGTTCCGGCGCCTGGTAATAGCCGCGGAAGGTGTACGGGCCGCGCGTCGTCAGCAGGCCCTCGACGCCATCGGGGACCGGCACGCCGTCCGCGTCCACCACGCGCACCTCGTCGAATTCGCTCATCGGCCGGCCCTGGGTGGTGTACACCCTGTCATCCGTATCGTCCAGGCGGGTGTAGTTGACCAGGCCCTCGGCCATGCCGAACACCTGCTGCAGCGCGCAGCCCAGTTCTTGCGGCACGCGGCGCGCCAGCGCCTCGGCGAAGCTGGCGCCACCCACCTGCAGCAGGCGCAGCGAGGCCAGTTGCGCGCGGCGCGCGGGATCGGCGGCGGCCTGCAGCCACAGCACGACGGCCGACGGCACCAGCGCGGCCATCGTCACCGCATGGCGCTCGATCAGCGCGAAACAGCCCAGCGGCTCCGGCGACGGCGCCAGCACGACGGTGCCGCCGGCGTAGAACACGCCCAGCGCGCCCGGAGAGCTGAGCAGGAAGTTGTGCCCGGCCGGCAGCGCGCACAGGAAGCGCGTGGCAGGATCGAGGCGGCAGATCTCCGCGCTGCGGCGCACGCTGTAGTAGTAGTCGTCATGGGTGCGCGGAATCAGCTTCGGCGTGCCCGTGCTGCCGCCGGACAGCTGGAAGAACGCCACCTGGTGCGCCGGCGACGGCGCGATGGCGACCGCGGCGCCCTCCTCGTCGACCAACGCGGCCAGGCCACCGTCCGGCGCGTCCAGCACCAGCACGTGGGCGAGACCAGGGACCTGCGCACGCAGCGCGTCGGCGAATTCGCTGGTGCCGAACAGCGCATGGCTAGCGCACCCGATGACGAGCTTCGGTTGCAGCTGCTGCGCATAGGCCGTCAGCTCCAGGCGCTGGTGGCTGAACAGCGCGTTGACGGGCGCCACGCCCAGTTTCAACAGCGCGAAATAGACGATGTAGAACTCGGCCACGTTCGGCAGCTGCACCAGCGCCGTGTCGCCGGCGGTGAGACCGCGCCGTGCCAGCGCCTGCGCCAGCCGGGCCGCGCGCGCGTCCAGACCGCGGTACGTCAGCGCGCGCTCGCCGCACAGGATCGCGGTGGCGTCCGGCCGTTCGATGCACTGGCGCTCCAGGATGTCCGTCAGCGGCAGGCCGAGCCAGCAGCCGGCCGCGCGGTAACGCTCGGCGTCCGCTTGCGGCCAGGGGGTGAATTCGATCATGCCGCCTCCGCCGCCGTCTCGACGTTCGCACTGACGGCCGGCCGGGCGGCACCCAGCGCGCGCAGCATCGTGCCCAGCTTGCCCTGGGTCTCGGCCCATTCGGCCTCGGGGCAGGAATCGGCCACGATGCCGGCGCCGGCAAACAGGCGGATGGTATTGCCCTGCACCGTGCCGCAGCGGATCGTGACGGCCCATTCGCCGTTGCCGTGGGCGTCGCACCAGCCGACGACGCCGGCGAACAGGCCGCGGTCGAACGGCTCGACCAGGTCGATCAGCTTGCGTGCCAGGTCGGTCGGGTAGCCGCACACGGCCGGTGTCGGATGCAGGTGGCAGGCCAGTTGCAGCGACGTTTGCGCCGGATCGCGCAACGTGCCTTCGATGCGGGTGGACAGGTGCCACATCGCGTTCGTCGACAGCAGCGACGGCTGCTCCGGCACGTCCAGGCTGGCGCACAGCGGCACCAGCAGGCGGCGGATGTCGTCGGTGACGTAGCGGTGTTCGCGCAGGTCCTTGGGCGACTGCAGCAGCGCGCCGCCCGCGGCGGCATCGCTGTCGGCGTCCGGCTGCCGGCGCGCCGAACCGGCCAGCGGGTTCGACACGATCTGCGCGCCTTCCTTGCGCAGCAGCAGCTCGGGGCTGACGCCGACCAGCTCCGCGCCGCTCGCGAGCGGAATGCGGAACTGGAAGCCGGTCGGATTCTGGGCGGCCAGGCTGGCAAAGATCGCGGCCGGGTCGGCGCGGCCGGCCAGCTCCACTTCCAGCACGCGCGACAGCACGGCCTTGCGGATCTCGCTGTGGGTGAAGTTGGCGACGGCCTGCCGCACGCCCTGCTTGAAGCGTTCCTCGCCGGGGATGCTGGTGGACGCGACGACAGGCGCCAGCGGCAGCGCCGCCAATTGCGGCAGCGTATCGCGATCGAAAATCTCGCTGCGCTCGGGCACCAGCAGCTCGGACGGCTGCGTGGTGTCGAACGGGATCGCGCCGATGACGATCGGGTCGGCAATGCCGGCGTCACGCGCACGCAGCAGCGCCCGTGCCAGCTCGGCATGCAGGGCGCCGCCGGCGGCCGGCGTGGCGATACGTTCGAACACGCCGCTGGCACGCACGCTGCGGTGCCGCGACAGGAAAAGGGATGTAGCCATCGTTACCTCGCAAAACTGGGTGGACAGGTTCACGTTGGCTGGCAGACGCTGGCTACGTCGGGGCTCCGCCCCGGGGGTTGGTTGAGGTCAGAAGCTGTAGGTCGCGCTGACGTAATAATTGCGGCCCAACTCGAAGAAGTCGAACGCGCGGTCCTTCTTCTCCAGGTCCACGTCGGTCAGGTTCTTGACGCCGGCGCGCACGGTCAGCTGCTTGTTCACCTTGGCGGCCAGCGACAGGTCGACCCGGGTGTAGCCCGGCAGGTCCTTGGTCAGGTAGTACTGCTCGCCCGTGTAGTGGGCCGACAGCGACGTGGTCAGGCGATCGGTCGCCTTCCAGTTCAAGGTGGCGACCGCCGTGTTCTCGGGGCGGTTGTCCAGCTTCGCCTCCTTGCCCGTCTCGTCGATGTAGTCGGCCTTCAGGTGGGTCAGGTTGGCGCTGACGGAGAACGCCGGCGACAGCGTCACCTCGCCCTGCAGCTCGATGCCGCGCGTCTTGGCCTTGGCCACGTTGGCCCAGGCGCGCGACGGTCCGACCTCGCTGTAGGTGGCGACGATCATGTCCTTGACGTCGTTCTTGAACACGACGGCGGTGAAGTCCCAGCTCGGGCGGTGGATTTCGAAGCCGGCCTCGTAGTTCGTGCTGGTCTCCGGGGTCAGGTTCGGATTGCCTTCCAGGTAGCACTTGCCGCCACAGCTGACGGTGCGGTATTCGCGGCTGAGCTGATAGGCTTCCGGCGCCTTGAAGGCGCGGCTGATGCCGCCCTTGACCGTCACGCCGTCCGCGCCCTGCCACACCAGGTAGCTCTTGGGCGAGAAGTGGCTGCCGAAGGTATTGCTGTCGTCCAGGCGGCCCGCCAGGGTCAGGTGCAGGTTCGGCGCCAGCGCCAGCTCGTCCTCGACGAACAACGCGCGGCTGTTGGTGCTGATGCGGCCCGATTCCAGGTAGGTGGCGGCGTCCTTGATCACCTGGCGGCGCAGGTCGATGCCGGCCGTGATGGCGTTGATGCCCCAGTTGACGTTGGCATAGGCCTTGGCGTACGTATTTTCCTCGTGCAGCACGCGCTCCTGCGGCGCGTTATAGCGGCTGTTGAAGTCCTCGATGCGGGCGTTTTCCTGCGTGATGTACGCGGTGGTGTTACCCCAGCCCCAGTCGCCCTTGTGCGTCAGGCCATAGGTGCCGCGCTCGATCTGCTGCTCGCGGTAGTCGCGCGTGGTCCAGTCCCATTCCGGGCTGTACGAGTAGTAGAACAGCGCGCGCGGACGGTGGTCGCGGTTGTAGCTGGCGTCGATGTCCAGGCTCTGGTTTTCGGCCAGTTTGACCGACAACGTGCCGGCCACGTTGGCGGCGCGCTTTTCCTCCAGGCGCGCCGGGCGCGTGGTATCGCTGGCGGACGTCGCGTACCAGGGATCGCGGTCGTAGTATTCGCCGGACAGCGACAGGCCGAACGTGTCGTTGAGCGCGCCGGCGATGGAGGCGCCCACGCGGTACTGGTCGCCCTCCTCGCCCGGCTGCACCACGCGGTATTCGCCGCTGACGCTGCCCTTCCATTCGCGCGTCGGCGCCTTGGTGATGATGTTGACGACGCCGCCGATGGCATCCGAGCCGTACAGCGCCGCCATCGGGCCGCGCACGATCTCGACGCGCTTGATGGAGGACAGCGGGATCGAGCTGAAGTCGAAGTCGCCGCCGCGCCACAGGGCGCCGCCGGACGACACGCGCTTGCCGTTGACCAGCATCAGGGTGTATTTGCCACCCAGGCCGCGGATCTGTATCTCGTCGCGGCCGGTGCTGTCGGTCATGTTGTTGACGCCGACGGTGTCGCGCAGCAGGTCCGGCAGGCTGTTGACGGGGGACTTGGCGATGTCTTCTTCGGTGACGATCGTCGTGAACGCGGGCGCCGAGGCGGCCGTGTGGTTGCGCAGCGAGGCGGTGACGACGACGATGGACTGTTCGGCGATGCCGGCTTCAGGCGCGGGGGCCTCGGGAGCCTCAGCGGCGAAGGCCTGCTGACCGATGGCGGCGATGGATACTGCGAGGAGCTTTCTTGTTATGGACATTGCATTCTGCCTATTGTTATGAATCTAGCACTTCCCGAAACGCAAATGATACTGATTCTCATTTAGGTTCGCAATGACTATTTTTGACTAGGCGAAAGCGGTGACGGAAAACGCGGTGACTGTCACCGGTTTTCGCCAGGCTTGCGGGCGATGGCAGAATGCCCGGGTTAGCAAGGAGAGAACGTATGGACCAAGTGGAACAGCTGCACGAGCGCCTGCTGGGCGACCTGCGCCGCTACGCGGCCAGCCGGCGCAAGGATATCGACCGGGGCGCGGAAACGCGCGAGCTGGCGGGACTGCTGGTGGAAAAATACGGCTATGGCCTGGCGCGAGCGCTGGAGTTGTATGGCGACGTGGCCGGCATGCGCGTGCCGAGCCTGTATGCGGAGGTGAACCGGGTCGTGCTGGAGATCGATCCGCAGGCCGAGGCGCATCGGGCGCGGCGTTGGGATGCGCGGCCGGCGGGGATAAACTTGCAGGCCGCGCGGGAATGACCCCTGGTGACAGGCTCCTCTCTGCGGGTCGGAGACCCGCAGAGAGGAGCCTGTCACCGGTGTTTCAAGCGTTAACGCACCGTCAGCTTGCCGGTACCTGCGTTACTGAGCACCGACTGCCTGACGGCCGACGCGGCCAGCGGCGTGACCGAGTAAGGCACCGTCCAGCCCACCGACGAGCTGAAGCTGCACTTGTTCGCCACGTCCAGCGCCGCGCCGTTCAGCAGCGAGCCGGAATCGACGATCGCCCCGGTCTTGCTGGACGAGCCCGGGTTGGTCATGATCTGCGGGCACGAACTGGCACCGGCGATGTCGAACGCGTTGTTCTGCGAGATGATCTTGGCCAGGTAGGCCACGCCGATGCTGTAGTGGTGCGGATAGACCGCGTGCGAGCGGCTGCCCTCGAAGTAGTTGTTGTAGAGGTGGACCATGCCGAAGCGCACCCGCGGCGCGCGCTCCGCCACGTGCAGGAAGTGGTTGCCGTTGAAGGTGACGGTCAGGTGGCCGTTGTCGCTCGTGGTGCTGTCGGAGGAGCCGATCAGGTTGTTCTTCGTGTGCAGTTCGAAGCGGTTGTTCGACACCGTCACGTAGTCCGAGCCGTTCTTCACGTCCAGCGCGCCGTCATGGCACTGCTTGATCTTGCCGTTGGCAATCGGCAGCTTGTCGTCCGTCAGCGGCGCGTCCGTGAACACGTTGTGGTCGACCCAGACGTTCTTCGAATTGCTGATGACGACACTGTCGAACTCCGAGTTCCAGTTGCCGCTGCTGCCGTCGTTCGGGTCCCACACCGGTGCCACGTCGCACGGGTTGACGATGTTCAGGTTGCGCACGATGACGTTCTGCACGCCGGAGATCGAGATCGTGCCGTTGACGAGGCGCGTGTCGCCGCCGGTGCCGATCAGCGTCGTGTTGCTGCCCACCTTGATCTGGCCGCGCAGCGCCTGGTCGCTGGTGCTCTTGAACGGGCCGCCGTTGTCGGCCGCCGCCATGTCGACAGTACCGTACAGCTTGATGATCTTCGGATTGTTGCCCTGCGCCTTCAGCGCCGCCAGCAGTTGCGACGGCGAGCTGACCTTGTAGATGGCCGTCGACGCGGCTGCCGCGCCGCCCGTCGTGCCGCCGTTGCGACTGGCCCAGCCGGTTGCGGGCGCCGGCTCGACGCTGGCGTCGCCCACCGGCTGCGGGGTCGGGGTCGGGGTCGGGGTCGGCGTTGGCGTTGGCGTTGGCGTTGGCGTTGGCGTTGGCGTTGGCGTGGTACCGCTCACAGGACCGATCGCGCATTTTTTCGTCACGCCCGGATAGGGATCGCTGCCGAACGTCGCCACCGTGCAGGCCACGTCGCCGGACAACGTCTTGACCACGAACTTGTCCTTGATGCCGAACGACACGGAACGGGCCGTGCTGCCCACCTTGCAGGTGCCGTTCTGGTCGGCGCATTTCGAGTAACCGGACGGCCAGTCCGCCGCCTGCGCAGTGCCGGCGAAAAGTAGCGCTACCACGTTGGCCAGAATAATCCGCTTGGATGCCAAGATTGTCTCCTTAATACATTGCCGGGAACCGCCCCGGAGTCACCTGACATCATACAACTTATTGCCGTGTTAACGTATGCGAAATGCAACATTTCTCGAAATACATTACTTGACAGGAGAAACGCTCACGCGCGTGAGCGCACGCGTGCCTCAACCGTGCGTCTTGGACGCCGCCCCGCGTTGGGCTCGGTAAATGCCGCAGTGGCCGGAAAACAGGTAGGCCACCACGCAGCCCAGCGCCGCATACGGCCCGATCGCGGGTCCGAACAGCTCGAGCGCCATGACGGTGGAGGCCAGCGGTGTGTTGGCCGCCCCGGCGAACACGGCGACGAAGCCGACGCCGGCCAGCAAGCCGAATGGCAGGTGCAGCAGCGGCGCCAGCGCGTTGCCCAGCGTCGCACCGATGTAGAACAGCGGCGTCACCTCGCCGCCCTTGAAGCCGCTGCCCAGCGAGGCCACGGTGAACGCCAGCTTGCCCAGCCAGTCCCAGTGCGGCAGCGGTTGCGCGAATGCTTCGACGATGACGGGAATGCCCAGGCCGACATAGCGCTGGGTACCCAGCGCCCACACGGCCACGGCGACGACCGCGCCGCCCAGCAGCGGCCGCAGCGGTGCATACGGCAGCCATGCTTTCATCCGTGCCGACAGCGCATGCGTCGCGCCGGCGAAGGCCATGCCGACCAGTCCGAACGCGATACCGGCGACGACGACCGCGCCGAGCGTCCACACCGTGATGGCCGGTATGATGCCGATCGCGTAATGCGTGTGGTGCACGCCCCAGGCCAGTCCCACCTGGTCGGCCAGGATGGCGGCGGCAATGCAGGGAAAGATGGCGTCATGGCGCAGCCGGCCGATCACCAGCACTTCGAGCCCGAACACGGCACCGGCCAGCGGCGTGCCGAACACGGACGCGAAGCCGGCGCTGATGCCGGCCATCAGCAGCACGCGCCGGTCGGCCGGCGCCAGGCGCGGCAGCCGTGACAGCTGGTCGGCCAGGCTACCACCCATCTGCACCGCCGTCCCTTCCCTGCCGACCGAGGCGCCGAACAGGTGCGAGATCACCGTTCCGGCCAGCACCAGCGGCGCCATGCGCAGCGGGACCGCGCTGGTGGGGTCAATGATCTCGTCGATCAGCAGGTTGTTGCCCGCCTCCACCGCGCGGCCGAAGCGCCAGTACACCCAGCCCACTGCGAAGCCCGCCAGCGGCAAGGCCCAGATAATGGCCGGATGCGCTTCGCGCCAGCGCGTGGCGGCATCGAGCGCGAACAGGAACAGCGCGGAAGCGCTGCCCGCGAGCAGCGCGACGACGCTGGCCAGCGCCGTCCATTTCAGCAGATAAGCGAGCCAATAAGGCAGCGGCGACAGGGGGCGAGGCAAGGGCTTCATTGGCGGCGAATATAGCACGCCGCCAATGCGGACGGACCGGCTCAGTGGCCCTCGTGCCCTTCGTGAGCGCCGCCACGGCGCACGTCCAGCGCCCCTTCGGCCCGCCCCGCCTTGCCGCCCGGCGCGCTCGGCGCCGGCGGCTTCTCCCCGGTCCACTCGTAGGCAACCGTTCCTTTCGGATGACGGTAGTGACCCGGGTCGCGGTAGTCGCCCCGCCGCAGGCCCTCGCGCACCTTCAGCAGCGTAAACATCCCGCCCATCTCGATCTCGCCGAACTGGCCCGTGCCCGTCATCATGGGCAAGGTGTTTTCCGGCAGCGCCATGCGCATGCCGCCCATCGCCCCGCCCTTCTCCCCCATCACCATATAACCCGGCACCAGCTGGTTGATCTTCTCGGCCACGCCGCGATGATCGACGCCGATCAGGGTCGGCACGTCATGCCCCATCGCGTTCATCGTGTGGTGCGACTTGTGGCAGTGGAAGGCCCAGTCGCCCGGATTGTCGGCGACGAATTCGATGGCGCGCATCTGGCCGACCGCGATGTCCGTCGTCACCTCCGGCCAGCGCGCCGACGGCCTGACCCAGCCGCCATCGGTGCCCGTCACCTCGAAGGTGTGGCCGTGCACGTGCAGCGGATGGTTCGTCATCGTCAGGTTGCCGGCGCGGATGCGCACGCGGTCGCCCTGGCGCACCACCATCGGATCGATGGCGGGGAACACGCGGCTGTTGAAGGTCCAGAGGTTGAAGTCCAGCATCGTGTTGATCTTGGGCGTATAGCTGCCCGGTTCGATGTCGTAGGCGGCCAGCAGGAACACGAAGTCGCGGTCCACCGCGTGCTGGCGCGGATCCTTCGGGTGCGTGACCCAGAAGCCCATCATGCCCATGGCCATCTGCGCCATCTCGTCCGCATGCGGGTGATACATGAACGTGCCGGCGTGCTTCGCCACGAACTCGTAGACGAAGGTCTTGCCCGGCTGGATCGACGGCTGCGTGACGCCGGACACGCCGTCCATCCCGTTCGGCAGGATCTGGCCGTGCCAATGCACGCTGGTGTGCTCGGGCAGCTTGTTGGTGACGAAAATGCGCACGCGGTCGCCCTCCACCACCTCGATGGTCGGACCGGGACTCTGGCCGTTGTAGCCCCACAGGTTGGCATGCATCCCTGGCGCCAGCTCGCGCACGACGGGTTCGGCCACCAGGTGGAACTCCTTGACGCCGTCCTTCATGCGCCACGGCAGGCTCCAGCCGTTCAGCGTGACGACCGGGTTGTAGGGACGTCCGTTCGGCGGCACCAGCGGCGCGGCGGTGGCGGCGCTGTCCTGCACCGGCGCTTCCGGCAGGCTGGCGGCGCCGGCCTTGCTGACCACACCCGCGCCCAGCAGCGCGGCGCCCTGCAGGAAGGACCTGCGCTTCATCGTGTCGATACTCATCGTGCTGCTCCTTGCGATTGCGGGACGGCCGGCAGGCGGCCGCCCAATGCGGTTTCGAGGCTGCTTTCGGCCAGCCAGAACTCCTTCAATGCGCCGATATAGGCGTTGACGGCGGCGCGCTGCTCGCGCGCGTCCGCCAGCAGCTCGAAGGTACTGAGCAGCATGCCGTTGTAGCGCAGCAGCGTCTCGTTCGAGATCTTCTTGCGCAGCGGGATGACGACGTCGCGGTAGTGGCGCGCCACGTCGTAGGCGTTGCGGTAGCCCTGGTAGCTCTCGCGCGCCGCGCTGCGGGCGTCCGTCGCCGTCGCGGCCAGCCGGTTGACGGCCTGCATGTACACGGCCTCGGCGCGCGCCGTGCGGGCGCCGCCCCAGTCGAACAGCGGAATCTCGAGCGTCACTTCATAGCCGCGCGCCTTTGCCCCGCCGTCGCTTTCGCGCACGGCGCCCAGCTCCAGCACATTGATGAAGCGCGTGGCCCGCGTCAGGCCCAAAGCGGTGGCGGTGCGCTGCGTGGCCAGGTTGGCCGCCTGCACGTCCAGCCGTTCGCGCACGGCGCGCTGCTCGACGTCGGCGATGTCGCGCGGCGCCGCCGGCAGGTCCGGCAGGCGATCGGGCAGGCGGAACTGCGCCTGGGTGCCCCACAGGCCCAGCAAGCGGGTCAGGTGCTCGCGCGCGGCCGTCGCCGCCTGGGTGGCACGTGCCACGTCGGCCATCGCCTCGGCGTAGAAGGCCTGCTCGCGGGCCTGGTCGTAGGCGCTCCAGTTGCCGGCCTGGCGCATGCGCTGGCCCAGTTCGGCGCTGGCCTCGGCCGCGCCGGCCACCTGCCGTGCGTAATCCACGGCCTGCGTGGCCGCCACCGCTTCGACCCAGGCGCGGCGCGTGTCGGCCGCGACCTGCACGGCTTCCGCCGCGACCTGCAGGCGGGTCTGCTCGAACTGGCGCCCCTCGATGCGTGACGCCAGCGGCGCCGTGATCAGGCTGACCAGGTTGAACGTCAGCGTGCGCTCGATCGACACGTCGTCGCCGTCGCGCGTGCGTTGGAAACCGAATGCCGGATTCTGCAGCCGGCCGGCCTGCACCAGGTCCGCCTCGGCGATGCCCAGCTCCCAGTAGCTGGCCTGCAGGGTGCGGTTGTTCAGCAGCGCGATCTCGACGGCGCCGTCGACCGTCAGCGGCTGTGCCAGCCGCGCCTGCAGCAGTTCGTCCAGCGCGCGCCGGTCGGCGTCGGTTTTCAGCACGCGTGCCGGCGCCCCGGTGCGGGCCTGCACCAGCGGATCGATGGCGCCCATGCCGGCGTCGCCGGAAAAGCCGGCGCAGCCGGCCAGCGCCAGCATTGCCAGCATGCCGCCGGTGCGCCGCAGCGGTGGCTTAATGTTCATGGTGGTGCTCCTGGGCGTTGGGTTGCTGTTCCTGCTGCTTGTGCTGCGCGTGCGGATCGGCGGCCGGCGCCGCCGGTGCCATCGGATGGCCGGCATGCGCGCCGGACTGCTTGGGTGCCGCGTGCATGCCGTGCATGCCGTGGCCGCCGCCGGCGACGGTCGCATTCGACGCCGCCCAGTTGGCCGCCGGGGTAGCCGGCGTGGCCGGCGGCGCGGCGCGGTAGCCGGCCAGCGGCGAGACGTAGCTGGTGGGCGGTACGGGCGCTTCGGCGCGTGCCGCGTCCTGGGCCGTATCCTTGACGGTGGGCTGCGCGTGCGCGCAGGCGCCCAGCGCCAGGCCGGCGGCCAGCGTGATCATTCTTTTCATGGTAAAACCTCGTGGACTAATGAGCCCGCGCGTGCGCGGGCGACACCCATCGTGGCGATGGGACCAGCGGATCAGGCGAGGTGTTTGGGTGGCCGTTCCAGGCCGGCCAGGTCGACGGCGGGCGGCGCGGTGGTGTCGAAGGGAATGGGGGCGCAACTGCCGGTGGGCGCCAATGGCGGCAGCGGCATGGTGCCGGCCAGCGGCGCGCCGGCGCAGCAGAACGCGGCGCTGGCGCATTTCATGTCGCCGCCGTGGTGCGTGGCGGCCTGGTCGTGCTCCATCCCGGCGTGCGCATCGGCATGCGCTTGGTGCTCGCCGTGCTCGTCATGGGCCGGCACCGCGTGCGCGCTCACATCCGCGCGCGGGGCGCACAGCAGCATCGTGGCCGAGGCAAACCCCTGCAAGGGTACGCCGGCCAGCAGCAGCCAGAGGACGAGGAGACGGAGCAGCGCCTTCATGGGCCATGATGGTAGCACGAGGCAGGCTGGCACGTTGCGCCTAACTCGGAAAACGTCATAGGCTGGCCGCCCATATGACGATTCTTTATAATTGAAGCATTACTCACGGACTTCGCCGCCATGACCGCCCACCTCCAGGCCTTCTTCGACCCCGCCACCGCCACCGTCAGCTACGTCGTCCACGACGGCCGCACCTGTGCCGTGATCGACCCGGTGCTCGACTTCGACCACAAGTCCGGCCGCACCGCCACGGCGTCGGCGGACCGGATCATCGATTACGTGCGCACCCATGGGCTGCACACCGAATGGCTGCTGGAAACCCACGCCCATGCGGACCACCTGTCCGCCGCGCCCTACCTGCGCGAGCGGCTGGGCGGCCGCATCGGCATCGGCGCCCACATCCACGCGGTGCAGAAGAGCTTTGCCCACGTGTTCGGCCGCCCGCCCGCGCAGGCCGCCTTCGATCACCTGTTCGAGCCGGACGAGACCTTCGCCATCGGCAGCCTGGCCGCGACCGCCCTGCACGTGCCGGGCCACACGCCGGCCGACATGGCCTACCGCATCGAGGACATGGTATTCGTCGGCGACACGCTGTTCATGCCGGACGTGGGCACCGCCCGCTGCGACTTCCCCGGCGGCAGCGCCAGTACGCTGTATCGCTCGGTACGGCGCCTGCTGGACCTGCCGCCGCAAACACGCCTGTTCATGTGCCACGACTATCCGCCGGCCGGGCGCGAGCCGCGCTGGGAAAGCACGGTGGCCGAGCAGCGCGCCCACAATATCCACGTGCGCGACGGCGTCGGCGAGGAGGCGTTCGTGGCGATGCGCACGGCGCGCGACGCCACCCTGGCGATGCCGACCTTGATCCTGCCGGCGATCCAGGTCAACCTGAACGCGGGCGAGCTGCCGCCGCCCGAGGAGAACGGCGTGCGCTACCTGAAGATCCCGATCGACAAGTTCTGAACTTTATTTCAGCTGTTCCGGCGCGCGGCCGATCGGTTCATCCATGTTCGCCAGATACCACGTCAGGGTGGACAGCACGGCGACGTGGCGCTTCAGGTGGTCCGGATCGACCTTGTCGAACGTGTCGGCCGGCGTGTGGTGGTAGTTGAAGTAGGCACTGGTGTCCACGTGCGGCGCGAAGCTGGGCACGCCGTCCGACTCCATGTAGTGCAGGTCGCCCTCGCCCAGCACGTCGCGCCGGGTCAGCGCGCCGGCGCCGATCTTCGTCAGCGCCGCCTGCAATGGTGCGAACAGCTTCTCGTATTGCGGACGCACGCCGGCCACCACGCCGAAGGTGCGCCCGGTCACGCCGCCGTCGCTCTCGATCGCGGCGAACTGCTTGTCCAGCGCGTGCTTGTGGGCCTGGTGGTAGGCGCGGCCGCCGCTGCCGCCGTTTTCCTCCGCCATCCACGCCACCATGCGGATCGTGCGGCGCGGTTGCAGCTTGAGCTTCTTCAATGTCTCGATCACGCCCATCGACGCGGTCACGCCGGTGGCATCGTCGTGCGCGCCGGTGGCCAGGTCCCACGAGTCCAGGTGGCCCGAAACGATGACGACTTCGTCGGCCTTGTCCGTGCCCGGCAGGTCGGCAATCACGTTGTAGCTGTCCGCGTCGGGCAGCGTCTTCGGGGTCAGCACCAGCTTCATCGTGACGGGACCGCGCTTGGCCAGGCGGCCGATCAGCATCGCGTCCTCCGCCGTGATGGCGGCGGCCGGGATGCGCTGGTCGTCCTTCAGGCGCGTCATGCCGGTATGGGTCAGGCGGTAGTCGGCGCCGCCGATCGAGCGCACCAGCGCCGCCGCCGCGCCCAGTTCCGCCGCCAAACCCGGACCGCGCGTGCGCGCCGCCGAGCCGCGGCCGTAGGCGTTGCCGGCCAGGCCACGCTCGGCCATGCCCCGGTCGAACGGCACGTCGATCAGCACGATCTTGCCTTTCACCTCGGCGGCGCGCGCCTTCAGCTCGTCGAAGTCGTGCACGATGAGCACCGGCGCCGTCAGGCCGGCAGCCGGCGTGGCGCCGGAGCCGCCCAGCGCCGTCAGCACCACGTTCTGCACGATGCCCTGCGGCCGGCCGGTGTACTCGACCAGCTGCGCCTTTTCCTCGCCGCGCACCCAGTGCGGCACCTTGACCGGCTGCAGTGTCACCTTGGCGCCCAGCTGGCGCATCGTTTCGGCGACCTGCTGCACGGCGGCGGCAGCGCCGGGCGAACCGGACAGGCGCGGGCCGATCAGGTCCGTCATGTCTTCCAGGCGCCGGTAGGCCCAGTCGCTGGCCATCGCCGTGTCACGCACCTGCGCCAGGGTAGCGGCGTCATTGGGGGCGGCATGGGCGGTGGTGGAGATGAACAGGCTGGCGGCAATGGCGATGGCGACGACGGTGCGGGCGGGCTTGCGAAGGTTCATGCTGGGGTCCTCGGGAGAGCGCTGGAAACCTGACACGATAACGCATTTGACAATGTTGTGCAGGGGTCGCCGTCGTTGACCCTGCGCGGCCGTTGGCATACCATGGACCGATGCTCAAAGGCCCCCTCTGCACGGTGCGGCACCTGCTCGGCACCGACCTGAACACCTTCATCGCGCTGGTCAACGACCTGCCGTCGCGGGGCGATTATTTCTCCAGCCACTTCAAGTCGCCCGAGGCGATGCGCAAGGAATTCATGCAGACGTCGTTCGTGACGGACGACAGCGAACTGTTCGTGGTGGAGGACGCGCGCCACCACATCGTCGGCGTCATCACGCACTTCAAGAGCCGCACGCCGACCAGCCGCGAGATCGGCTACCGCCTGTTCGACCCCGAACTGGCCGGCCAGGGCTACACGACGGCGGCGCTGCGCCTGCTGACGGACCACCTGTTTCGCGCCCACACCTGGCACCGGCTGGAGGTGCTGGCGGCGCCCGCCAACGTCGCTTCCGTGCGGGTGGCGCAGAAGTGCGGCTACCGGCCCGAAGGCACCCTGCGTGGCGCCTTCTTCATCAATGGCCGCTACCAGGACGTCACGGTCCTCAGCCTGCTGCGGCCGGAATGGGAACGCATGACCTTGCCGTGATCTGTTACAGACGGCCCCGCGATTGTAAGAAACTGTATTAGACGTGGTTGAGTACTGCCGGGTTCGTTATATTGACTTCCATGCCGCGACCGAACTGGCCGCAGGGTGGAGTAGATAATAACGGGGGGAAATAATCATGTCGATCAAAAAACTGTTTACCGTGTTGCTGCTGGGTGCAGCCGTCACCAGCTCTTCCGCCGCGCTCGCCGCTGGCGACCGTGAGTTCAACACCGCCGCCGGCGCCGTGATCGGCGCCGCCATCGGCAGCCAGCAGGCCGGCACCACCGGCGCCGTCGTCGGCGGCATCGCCGGCGCGGCCCTGGGCAATGCGCTGAGCTCGGACCGCCATCGCCGCGACCGCTATGTCGAGACCCGCGTCTACCAACAGCCGCAGCGCGTGTACTACGAACCGGCACCGCGCGTGCGCTATGTCGAGCCTCGTCCTGTGTACTACTACGAGCGCCCGCACGGGCATCGCCATCACCACCACCATGGCCGCGGTCATGGCCACCGTCACCACGGTCACTGATCTGGTAACGTATGAAGCGACAGCCCGGCGATGCCGGGCTTTTTTACGCCCCACTTGCCACCGCCATCCCCCACATGAAACGCTTGACCGCTTGCCTGGTATTGCTGGCCCTGTCCTTGTCGACCCGGGCTGAGGAAGCCCCGCAGGTTTTTCTCGACAACGATGAACTCAACTACGTAGGCAGCATCTCCAGGGCGGGCGCGACAGAGCTGTCCACGCTGTACGCGCGCCTGGACAGAAAGCCCACCATCCTTGCCATCCGCAGCCGCGGCGGCGACACCGCGGCCGGCATGGCGCTCGGCACCTTGGTGCACGCTCACGGCCTGACCGTCAAGGTCATGGAGTATTGCCTGTCCTCGTGCGCCAATTATGTATTCACGGCGGCCCCGTACAAAATCGTCAGCAACTTCGCGATGATCGGCTATCACGGCGGTTTGAGCAGCGACACCTTTGCGCTCGACCCGGCGCAGGAGGCCAGATTCGCGGCCATGCCGGCGGCCGAGCAGGCGGCGGCGCGCAAGCGCTACGACGCCGAGATGAGACGGGACCTTGCCGGTCGGGCACAGGAAGAACGCCGATTCTTCGACATGATCAAGGTCGAACAGCGCATCACCACGCTGGGGCAGGCGCCGCAATACCAGCAGCGTTTCCGCGCTGACGAGAAGTTGGTGGCATGGACTTTCTCGCTCGACGGCTTCGCGGCACTTGGCGTGCGCAATATCCGCGTCGTCAATCCGCCGTGGCAGCCCAAATCGGTCAAGTCCGACTACGGTCTTTTGCAGATCGATGTCCCCTGACCGAGGCGTCATCTGGTATTAATACCCCCAGCAAGCCCAATCGTATGGCTCTGCACATACCGCCCGTCTGCGGATCCTCGCCTTGGCGACGCCGCTTAGCTATGCATCCGCCCCTATCGTTTTTTTTGCCGAGGTTCGCATCGCCATAAAGCGAAGTAGCGGCGCGACGTGTATCAGCATAAGAGGAAAAGCTTGCCCTTTGTCGTTAACTAGTGGATGCAAAAAATCGAGGTCAGCATGCAGGCTCCCAACCGTCACTTCTCCCTCGATATTGTCGCCCATGTAGAGCACCTCATCTGCAATATTCCAGTAGTAGTCTTCGGTAAGTTCCACCTCTTTGACGCCAAGATCATTCTCGATGTGCAAAAAGATTGAATTAATAACCTCTCGCAATTCCGCGAGATTTAAAACCTTTTTATCTCTTTCCATATGTTGCCTCGCATTCTTCAAGCTGTTTGCGGAAATTGTCAATTTGCTTGTTCAGTTCTTTGTATCGACCATTCAAGATATTAGTGTAACGAGTCATATTGCCCGACTCATAGGCGGCCGATAGCCAGCCATTGTTATCGTGCGCATGCGGATTCTCCATGTAATCACGATACTTTTGCTCATGAGCGGCCAGCTGATCACGCTTCCCCTTGCAAGGATCCTTATTGCCGGGGTTGGGCGGGCATCCATTAAGAGCCCCCGTCGATGCGCCCGCATTTGCAGCCTTGATGGCGCTAGCCATAGCGTTCGCTGCCTGATAGGTGCGATAGGCACGATAGCCCGTCCACGCGACTCTGCCAGCAATGATCAAGGCCGGTACGAATAATCCTTTTGGATCGGTATAAGAAACAGGATTTCCCAGAGCATAGCCACACGTATTGATGCCGCCATCCAGCCCGATCGGATCGCTCTGCACATACCGCCCCGTCTGCGGATCATAATCCCTGAAGTAGTTGTAGTGCAGATTGCTTTCACGATCATACTGTCCCGGCAACCGCAAATTAAACGCCAGCATACCAAGCCCTGCCGGGTTGTCGTTCAGCGGCTGCAGGCCGAACGGATCGGCGTGATCCCAACGCCAGCGTACCGCGTTGTCAGTCGCTTGGGTGATCCATCGAGGGGCGCCCAGGTGATCACTGTAAATATAGTAGATATTCGTAGCGATTACGGGCCCAGTAGCGCTGGCTGTGACCGTCTGAGTCAGCAATGCGACCGGTTCATCATACAAGTAGACAATTGGGCTTGCGCAGATGCAGACAAGCTGCGCTTTGCCCCGCCCCCCGCTAAACCGGCATGTCCCTCACGGAGCATGCCATGCCAGCCAGCCACACCGTCATCACCCTCGACCGCGGATCGTACCGCCTGACCAGGCAGATCGGCCGCTCCGTCTACGGCACCGTATGGCGCGCCGCCGCGCCGGACGGCAGGGAGGTGGCACTGAAACTGGTCAACGAGGAGCGCATGGCCCAGGCCCAGCCGGCCCTGCGCGAGCGCTGGATTGCCAGCGCCTGCAACGAGATCGCCTTCCTGCGCGCGCTGGCGCCGTGGGACAGCCGCCACCTGGTGCGCCTGGTCGACAGCGGCTGGCATGCCGGCCTGCCGGTGCTGGCGCTGGAGCTGCTGCCGACGGACCTGGCGCGCCACCTGGCGCACTGCCGCGCCGCCGGCACGCCGCCCTCGTTCGCGCAGGCACTGGACTGGATCGCCCAGCTCAATCAGGCGCTGGCGAAAGTGCATCAATACGGCTGGCGCTACCTGGACCTGAAGCCGGCCAACGTCTTGCTCGACCCGGCCACGGGCACGCTGCGCCTGGCCGACTTCGGCACCAACCGCCAACTCACGTGTGCCGAACCGCACAGCTACGCCGGCACCGCCCAATGGCAGGCACCCGAACAGTTCATTCCCGCCGCGGATGGCGGCTATGCGACCAGCCAGCGCAGCGACTATTTCGCGCTGGGCGCATTGTGGTTTTTCATCGTGACGGGCGCGCCCCTGTGCTGGAGCAGCGCGTGCGGCCAGGCCTACCGCGAGCACCTGGCGGACGGCGCCCGCCACCTGCTGGCCGCGCATGGCGGCACCCTGCCCCCGCTGCTGACGGATGACGAGGCACGGCGCTTCGGCGCAGCCGCCCCGCCCGGCGTCCGCGCCGCCGCGCTGGCGCTGTTGCGCGCGTTGCTCGCCGCCGCGCCCGCGGTCCGGCCGCGCCATGCGCTCGCGATCAGCCGCCTGCTGGCAGCGGTGGGCGCCGGTCTACCGGCCACGCTCGTCGAGCGCGCCTGCGCGCTGGCGCAGCCAGCATGAACCGCGGCCGCATCGCCACCATCGCGCTGGTCGGCCTGCTGCTGGCGCTGCAGCTGCTGGCCATCGCGCGCGCGCCACGATCCTGGCAGCCCGGCGCCATCGCGGTGCGCCTCGACGCGGGTGCGCAGGTAACGCTGGGCCGTGCCGAGCTGGCGGCCGTCGGCGCGCAGGCGCGCCATCTGCGGCTGGCGCGCGATGTGGCAGGCCGCTGGTTCGCAGGCACGCTGCCGGACGTGCGCCCGCCCGTGCTGGACGACGTGCGGTTGGGCAGGGTCGCCGTGGCCGGGCTGCGTACGATCCAGGTCGGCGCCTATGTCTGGCGCGTCACGCAGGCGGACGTCCACGCCGTCGCGTTCCGCGACGGGGCGCACGCCTGGCACTACGACGGCGCCACCCTGTACCGCGACGGCACCGCGTTGCCGGCCTGCCCGGACGCCTCCCTGCGGCACCGCGCCGTCGCTCTCTGGAACCGCATGGCACCACGCGCGCTGACGGTACCGCAGCCGCTGCGATTCGGCGGCAACCTGTATTGCGACAATCGCCTCGGCCTGGCCGACATCGCCGCCGGCGCCGCCACCGTGGCCCGTGCGGACGGCCAGTTGCGCCTGGCCGCGCCGGCCGACGCCATCGTGGCCGTGCTGGCCGACGGCGCCGACCTGCGTGAGCAATCCCTGCCCCTGCCCGTTGCAGGCACCCTGGCGGTCGGCGCCACTCGCTACCGCCTTGCCACTGCCGGCGATGTGCTGACCTTGCGGCCGCAACGCCGGGTAGCACAGTTCGCCGTACCGGAGGCGGACCTGCCGCCACAGGTAAGCTGGCAATGGCAGACGCGCGCAGCATGGCAAGGCAGCGCGCTTGCATGGGCCGGGGCGCTGGTGGCGGCGCTTGCCCTGCTGGCGCCCTGGCTGCTGGCGGCGCGCCGGCCCGCGCGCGGCAATATCCTGCGCCCGACGCGGCAGGCACCGCAGGCTGCCCTGCGCTGGATCGCGGCAGGACTGCTGCTGGCGGCCGGCCTGGTCGCGCTGCTGCTGCAGCGCCAGGGCCAGCCGCCGGCCATCTTGTGTTCGTGGCTGCTGGGTGCGGCCGCGCTGGGCGCCTGGCTCGTCCCGCCCGCGCGGCTCGGCCTGGCGGGGCATGGCGCCCAGCTGCTGCTGGCAACCGGCCTGCTGGCGCAACTGGACATGGGCCTGGGCGCGCCGGACAGCGGCTGGCTGCGCTATTACCACAAGACCGCCGCCCTGCTGGCCATCGGCTCGGCCGCGGCGCTGCTGTGGCGCCTGGGGTGTGCGCACGGCCGCGCGCTGGCGCAGCGTCACGTCGAATACCTGCTGGCCGCGCTGGCGGCCGGCGCGCTGGCGCTGCTGGCGGCGCAGGTACTGTGGGGCGACGAGACGGGCGTGTTCGACCTGCAGCCGGTGGAGCTGGCCAAGCTGGTGCTGGCCGGCCTGGCGGCGCATTGCCTGGCCTTGCGGCTGGGCTGGAGCACGGACGGCGCCACCCGCCCCGGCCTGGGCGCGCGCTGGCTGCGCCTGCTGGCGCCGGCGCTGCTGTTCCTGGCCCTGCTGGCCGTCGCGCTGGTGCAGGTGGACGATTACTCGCCGCTGATCCTGCTGCTGCTGTGGGCCGGCGCGATGGCGCTGGCGTACGCGTTGGCGGCGGGACGGCGCTGGAGCGCCGCGCTGCTGGCGGCACTCGCGCTGGCCGGCAGCGCCGCCGTCCCGGCTTTGCATGCGGCCGGCGCCGATCAGCTGCCGGCATCGTTCTACGGCGACCGCTTCCAGGTCTGGCTGGCGCCAGCCCTGCACCCACACACGGGCCAGCAACTGCTGCAGGGTGGCAGCGCCATCGCCCAGGGCGGCTGGCTGGGCACGGACGGCATGCTGGGCCTGCGCACGCTGGGTACCGGCGCCGGCGCCGTGCTCGCGCTGCCGGCGGTGCAGGACGACTTCGCGCCATCGTTGTTCCTGCACCGGCATGGCCTGCTGGGCGGCCTGCTGCTGTGGGCCGCGCAGGCCGCCGTGCTGGCGGGACTGGCCGGCGCGGCCTTGACGGCGGCGCGCAGCGCCAGCGGCGCGCGCGGCTTCCGGCCGGCCTGGCGCGCGCGCCTGCGCGCCTTCCTGCTGTGCGGCGGGGCGGCCTTCCTGGCCGGCCACCTGCTGCTGTCGTGGGGCACCAATCTCGCCATCGTGCCCGTGATGGGCCAGCCCATGAGTTTCCTGTCCGCCGGCGGCAGCCACCTGCTGTTTTTCCTCCTCCCCCTGCTAGGCATCCACGCCGCGCCACCATCGAACCAGGAGTGACCATCATGCCCACCTATGTCCAACACGAAGTCCTGGGCCGTATCCCGGACGTGTTCAACGCCGAAGCCATCTGGCAGACAGCCGGCCTGGCGCTGTTCGCCCGGCGCCCGCTGCTGCGCGACCTGCTGGAACGCTGCCCGCGCGAGCAGCGCGGCCGCGCCGCCACGCGCTGCTTCGCGCACGTGACCTTGCGCCTGCCGCAGGAAGACGTCGACGACGACTACCACCTGACCCGCGGCAACCGTGCGCGCGAGCTGGCCGAGACGCTGGCCGCGCTGCATCGCAAGGACTTCGGCGACCTGCTGGGCCAGGACGAAGTGCGCTACCACGTGGCCGGCGCCGACGACCTGGCGGCCGGCGAGATCGAGGTGCGCTTCGGCCATGCCGTCTACCTGCCGGCGCCCGGCGAGCAGGTCCTGTTCGACGTCAGCGCTTCTGGCGACGGCGCCAACTGGCATGCCGTCTGCCCCGTCTATCCCGACCAGCGCCTGGCACTGATCGGCGACGGCGCCACCGGCAGCGCCGCGCCCGGCTGGCCGTTCGGCGGCGACGGCGTGATCCTGCTGATCAACGATGGCCCCGACGCGGAACCCGTGTTGCAGGTGCGCCCGAAAGGCGCGTTCGACTGCGTGCGCGACGCCCGCCCCGGCCATTACACGGTGACGTCGCGCCAGGGCAAGCGCCTGCTGCTGAAGGTGGCGCGCGCCGGCGGCGCCAGCCAGCCCGCCGTGTGGAAGCCGCGCGCACGCGACACGGCGCCGCCGCTCGGGGACGAAGCGACGGCGATGCCGGTGCGGCGCGCCAGCGCCCACCCCGGCGGCACCGATGCCACCTTCGCGCCAGGTGCGCGGGCGCGCCTGACGCTGGCGGCGCTGGCCCTGCCGCGCCTGAGCCGCTACCGGGGCACCGGCGTCACCCGGCTGGAGCTGGCGTTCGACCGCACGCTGGCCCTGGCACCGGGCAGCGGCGCGCCCGCCCTGACGCTGACGGTCGACGCGGCCGATGCCCTGCACGCCGCAACGCCGGCCGGCACGCAACCGCTGCAGCTGCCGGCGACGCTGGCGCCGCTGGGCGAACGCGCGCTGCAGGTGAACGCCGTGCCGGCACAGCTGGCGGAACGCTACGGTGCGCTGGTCGCGTTGCCGCAGCCGGTGGCCGTGCCGCTGGCCGGCCAGGCACTGTTCGGCCGTGGCAGCCCGGCCTTGGCGGGCCTGCGCGTCCTGGACGGCGCGCGCTGCCTGGCCGGTGCCGACGGTTTGCCGCAGGCCGGCGCGGACCGCCTCGGCCTGTCGCGCAGCGCGTTCCTGTGCGAGGCGGCGCCGCACGGCCTGCTGGTCACGCGGCAGTCGGCCAACCAGGCCCTGTACCAGCTGGACGAGCAGCTGCACTATGTCGGCACGCTGGACGACCAGCCCGCCCTGTTGCCGCCGGGTCATCACGTGGTGGCCGGTCATTACGTGCTGCGCTACGACGCATGAGGGGGCCGCGATGACGCTTGCCGAGACGCTGCATGCCGGCCATGGCGCGCCGGCCTACCTGCTGGCACTGGCGCTGACGCTGGCGCTGGCGGCCGCCCTGACGCCGCGCCACTGGTGGCGCCGGCCGACCGCGCGCGGCGCCGCCGTGCTGGGCGGCGGTACCTGGGCCCTTGGCGCGTTGCTGCTGGCGGCGCTGCCGCTGGCGCCGCTCATTGCGGCCCCCGATGCCGTGGTCGAGCCGCCACGAACGTTAGCGGCGGGACAAGCTTATCGCGTCCATCGCGATCTCAACGTGCGCGCCCAGGCAGGTGTCGGCGCGGCACGCGTGACGGTGATCGCGGCCGGCGCGCTCGTCACGCCGACCGGCGAGCGCGACGGCGACTGGTGGCGCATCCGCTATGGCGCGGCGCCCCAGCGGCTGGGCTGGGCGAGCAGCCTTTGGTTACGCCAGGCCACCGAACCGTGACACACTGTTAGCGGCGCGACATCGAAACTTGCCAGCAAGTTCAGGCTTTCAGGAAAGCCCTTGAATACAGGGCAAAACACCCCCCTGTTCGGGCTAAAGCCCGATTGCCAACGGACCGTAAAAGCGCGTAAAGTTCGCCTATCCCTCCTGTGGCGAACCCATGAACAAATGCCGTAACACCGATCACCCGCACTGCACCTTCTGGGTCGCGCCGGGCCAGCTCGTCTGCGAAGGCGGCCATGCGCAACCCGCGCCGGCCGCGGGCGCGGACACGCCGGGGCAAACGATGGGACAGAGCTACGGCCTGCTGAGCGCCGTGCGCAACCAGCGCGCGCCGCAAGCCAGTGTGGTCGCGCCGGCGCAGGTCCAGGAAGCCGAACCGTCGTACGAACGCCTGGCGGCACCGATCCGCGTGCGCCCGCAACTGCGCATCAGCGGCTTCGACCCGCGTGCCGCCGGCGGCCGCCAGACCCTGAAGATGGAACTGCGCGGCATGCCGGGCGACTGCGCACCGCGACTGGCGCTGCAACTGACTTCCGAACTGATTCCGAACGGCGCGTCGCGCCAGCAGTTCGTCCGCTCCGTGGATGGCGATTGGTGCCCCGTGTTCGTCGAGTTCTCGTCGCGCGACCGCGAGCACGGCCAGTACCAGATCACCACCCAGATCCTGTCGCAGCTGCCGGGCCAGCCGGCGCGCAAGTGGGAATGCACTTTCATCATCCTGGTGCCGCGCCTGGATGCCAGCCTGACCGAGATCCACCGCATCTTCCTGTCCACCCACAAGAACGTGCGCGTGATGGCGGACGACGCATCGATCGCGCGCGTCTCGGGCCAGGGTGGCGACAGCATGGACATCGACGTCACCGCGCGCAACGCGGGCATCGCCCACGTGGACCTGTCCGCACCGGCCGGCAAGGTCGACCTGGGCTTCACGACCATCGCCTGGGACGAGGACCTGATCGAGATCGACATGCCGCGCACGGGCCCTGCCCACCCGCATCCGAGCCGCGCGGCCAGCTTCGTCAACGCGGCGCCGGAAGCGGGCACGCAGCGTCACGTGCGCCTGTTCGCGCTGGACGAATGCGTGTTCGGCCGCTTCGAGCTGCTCGATCCGGAAGCGCACGCGCTGCTGCACCACTACACGCCGGACGGCATCGACACGGCCGGCCTGACGCGGCGCCTGTCAGGCCGCCACGCCGTCATCCGCCGCGGCTCGCACGGTTTCGAGATCGAGGACGTGTCGCGCTACGGCCTGCTGCTGGACGGCGTCTGGCCCGGCAAGCACAAGCCCGTGCCGCTGCGCCTGGGCATGCGCATCGAGCTGTCCGCCAGCATCAAGGGCATCGCCGTGCTGGAGGTGACGGGCCTGCTGCCGCACGGCGTCATCCTGCACCGCATCGACGATGGCGCGCGCGCCGAGTGCTTCATCGTGCTGGCACCGGACACCCACCCCGGCTATCCGCTGCGCCGTGCGCAGACGGCGCCGGCCGCCGCCGCGCTGCCCCTGCTGTTCCACCTGGACGGCGGCTTCTGGCACCTGGACGCCGTGACCGGCAAGGAAACCGCGCTGGCACCGACCGTGCAGGCGGACAAGCTGTCGCGCGTGATGCCGCACACGCGCTTCGCCAGCGACGCTTATCCCGAGAGCTGGATCATCCGCACCGGCGCGCTCGCGCATGACACCGAGACGGCGGCGCCGGCCGAAGCCGACCACGTGTAAGGGCTTGGGTCTGTCCCTGCGGGACTGACCCTGAGGTTTGCCAGCGTACCGGAAACGCCCCACTTCAGGGTCGGTCCCCCGATGGGGGCAGACCCTCTTCACAAATACGTTCCACCCGCCGGCTTCTTCGGCAACGCAATGAACTCCGTCTCGCCCGGCACCGGGTCGAAGCGTTGTGCCTCCCAATCCTCCGCCGCGCGTAGCAGCCGTTCTTTTGAAGACGACACGAAATTCCAGAACAGGAAGCGCCGGCCGTCCAGCGCCGCGCCGCCGATGACGACGAAGCGCGCGTCTTCCTGCGCCCGCACCCGCTGCGGCGCCGCCGTGTCCAGCAGCGCCATCAGGTGCGCTGCCAGCGGCGCATCGTCCAGCAGCAGGCTGCCGGCGACGGGATAGATCGCCGCCTCGGCCGGCAGGTCGGCCAGCACCAGCTCGCGCCCGGCCGGCAGTTGCACGTCCAGGTACAAGGTCTCCATGAAGGTCGGCACCGGCGAGACCTGGCCATAGGCGCGGCCGATCAGCACGCGCACCGTCGCACCGTCCACCGTCAGCTCGGGAATCGCGGCGCTTGGGGTGTGCGAGAACGACGGCGGGTCCTCCTCGTGCGCCTGCGGCAGCGCAGCCCACAGTTGCAGGCCGTGGGTACGATGGGGGCGGCCGACGAGGTCGCGCGGGGTGCGCTCGGAGTGGACGATGCCGCGCCCGGCCGTCATCCAGTTGATGGCGCCCGGCTCGATGCGCTGGAACGTGCCGATGCTGTCGCGGTGGTCCATCGCGCCCTCGAACAGGTAGGTGACAGTCGCCAGGCCGATGTGCGGGTGCGGGCGCACGTCGTGGTCGGCGTCCGGCGCCACGTCGATGGGACCGAAGTGGTCGAAGAAGATGAACGGCCCCACCGCCTGCTTGACGGCCGCGGGCAGGTAGCGCCGCACGACGAAGCCGCCGCCCAGGTCCTTGTCGTGCCCCTTCAGCAGTTGCGCGACGCTCATGCCGCCTCCCCCGCCAGCCGCGTCGTCACCTCGGTGGTCACGCTCGTCATCAGCTTGTGTACCGGGCACTTCTGTGCCACGCCCAGCAGTTCCTCGCGCTGTGTCGCGCTCAGGTCGCCCGTCAGGTGCAGCGTGGCGGCGAGACGGTAGGTGCCTTTGCGCTCGTCGCTGTCGTCACGTTCGGTGCTGACCCGCACGTCCTCGACCGGGATGTGCTTGCGCCTGGCGTACCACAGCACCGTCAGCGCCTTGCAGGCCGACAGCGCCGCATCGTACAGGTCGTGCGGCGACGGTCCGGCATCGAGGCCGCCTTCCTCGACGGAGACGTCGGTGGAGACGATATGGTTGCGCACATGGACGATGTGGCGCATGGGCTGGGATGGGTCGCGGATGACGGTGATCGGTGTCGACATTGGGATTCCTCGTAGCGTGTGGCGGCCGGGATGGCCTTGCCGCAATCTACACCTTTTCCGTCCGGGTCGCCTATCGGCCGAATGGGGCATGCGCTCTGGCATACTGCGGCCTCGTTCACCTGCAAGCGGAGTCACCATGAAGAATTGGCTGTTCCTGGCCATCGCCATCATTTCCGAAACCATCGCCACCTCGGCCCTGAAAGCTAGTGCCGGCTTTTCGCGCCTGTGGCCTTCGGTCGCGGTCGTCGTAGGCTACGGTATCGCCTTCTATTTCCTGTCGCTGACCTTGCGCACGATCCCGGTCGGCATCGCGTATGCCGTGTGGTCCGGCGTGGGCATCGTGCTGGTCTCGCTGGCAGGGTGGTTCATGTATGGACAGAGGCTCGACGCGCCGGCGCTGCTGGGGATCGCGTTGATCGTGGCCGGGGTGGTTGTGATGAACCTGTTCTCGAAGTCCGCGGCGCATTAGCAAACACCGGTGACAGGCACCGATCTTCAGGTTGTCGACCTGAAGATCGGTGCCTGTCACCAGGGGTCATCCGCGATGCCTAGCCAATCCGCCGCGCCACGCGGAACCCGACGACGTCGTTCGACAGGAACGCCGAATAGCCATTGCGCACCGCCGAACGCAGGTAGCGCGGCTGGTACAGCCAGGCGCCGCCGCGCAGTACGCGCCGCGACGGATCGCCGCCCTGCTCCCAGGCGCTGCCGTCCACCGGGGCGCCCGCGTAGTTGTCGTGCACCGGGTCCTGCACCCATTCCCACACGTTGCCGTGCATGTCGTACAGGCCCCAGGGATTGGGCGGGAAGCTGCCGACCTTGGTGGTGCCGCCGCGCGCCTCGCCCTTGACCCCGGCGCCATAGTTGAAATTGCCGTCGTAGTTGGCCTGCGTCGTCGCGATCTCGTTGCCGAAGCTGAACGCGGTCTTGCTGCCCGCCCGGCAGGCATACTCCCACTCCGCTTCGCTGGGCAACCGGTACACCTGGCCCGTCATCACGCACAGCCAGTTCAGGTAATCCTGCGCGTCGTACCAGCTGATGCCGACGACGGGATGGTCGTCGTCCTGGCGGAAGCCCGGGTGCTCCCAGTCGAAGTCCAGCTTGGGCTGCCAGCCGGTGGCGCGCACGAAGCGGCGCCATTCGCCCACCGTGACGGGATAGCGCCCCAGCGCGAACGAGCGTTCGATGCCCACCCAGTGCGGCGGCTTCTCGCGCTCCAGCCAGGCGCGCTGCGCCCCGGCCTTGAGCGCCTGCGCATGCTCGTACTCGTGCGCGCCCATCTCGAAGCGGCCGGTCGGGATCAGCACCAGGTCCGGCCCGTTGCCGCTGCCGTCGACGAACGGGTCGCGCAGCACGCCGCTGGGGTCGGCGACGGGGCTGCCCGGCGTCGGCAACTGGGCCGCCAGTTCGGCCGCGTGGCGCGCGGCCTGTTCGCGCCGGTGCCGTTCCTGCTCGGCGCGGTACGCCGCTTCCGCCTTCAGCTGCGCGGCCTTGCGCTGCTTTTCCTCTTCCGCCTGGCGCGCCTTCTGCGCGTCGGCCTCGCGCCGCGCCAGCAATTGCTGGCGCAGTCTTTCCTTGCGCTCGGCCGCCTGCGCCTCCGCCTCCAGGCGGCGCTGCTTCTCCAGCGCGCGCCGGACCTGGTCCTGCTTCAGCTTTTCCAGCGCGGCGGCCTGCGCCTCGGCCTTGCGCCGCGCCGCCAGCTCCATCTGGCGCTGCAGTTCGAGGCGGCGCAGTTCCGCCGCCTCGGCCGCGCGCTGCCGCTCCAGCTCCCTGGCATCGACGGGCGGCGGCGGCGCCGGTCGCTCGGCCTGCACCTGGCGGGCGGCCTGCTCGGCCTCGGCCAGCGCGCGCGCCTGTTCCGCCTCGGCCTGGGCGCGCAGGCGTTCCCGCTCGGCCAGTTCGGCGGCGCTGGGGCCGGCCGCGCGCAGCAGCGCGTCGAGCAGCGCCGCCACGGAGGCGAAGCGCTCGTCCTGGTCGAAGGCGAAACCCTGCTGCAGCACGGCCCACTGGGCCTCGTTCAGCCCGGGTGGCGCAACGGGCGCGATCCGGGCGGAACGACTGTCGTCGAACGGCATGGCGCCAGCCAGCAACTGGTAGATCATGACGGCCACGGCGTACACGTCCAGTTTGGGCGAGGGCTGGCCGCGGTGCGTGCCCGCCTCCGGCGCCCGGTAGCCCGCCGTGCCGGCATTCGGCATGCGCTCGCCCATGCTGCCGGGCCTGGACGCGGCGTCGCGCGCCTGCGCGGCGATGCCGAAATCGAGCAATTTGACGTGGCCCGCCGCCGTCAGGAATACGTTGCCGGGCTTCAGGTCGCGGTGCACCAGCTGGTGCCGTTCCCACGCGTACTGCAACGCCGCCGCGACGGGCCGCAGGATGCGTTCGACGGCCGCCAGGTCGGCCCGGCCGTTGCGCGCCAGCCAGGCATCCAGGTCCTCGCCTTCCAGGCATTCCATGATGATGAAGTAGCTGGACGTGGCGGGGTCCTGGGCCCATTCGTAGACGCGCACGATATTGTCGTGGGCGAGGCGGCGCGCCTGCGTGGCCTCTTCCACCAGCAGGCGCGCGTGCACCGGGCTCTGCGTCAACTGCGGCGGCAGGATCTTCACCGCGACGATCTCGCTGTGCCCCAGCTCCGCGTGCGTGGCCAGGTCGGTGGCTTGCCACACCTGGCCCATGCCGCCCATGCCGATCAGGCGTTCTAGGCGGTAGCGCCGGTGCTGCGGACCGATCTCCTGGCCCACCATCAGCCCCAGCTCGGTGCCCTGGCGCGGTGCCAGCGGCGGCGCCGTCGCGCCCGGCGGCGCGTATTCGGCATCCAGGATGGCGTTCTTGCGGCGGTCGAATTCGTCCTGGCTGAGCAGGCCGTCCTCGTGCAGCGCGCGCAGCTCGCGGATCTTTTCTCTGGCTGTCTGCATCGCTTCCTTCTAGCGCTGCAGCGGCGCGCCGCACTCGGCGCAGAACTTCGCGTCCGGACGGTCGGCCGGGACCGGGTGGCCGTTGACGCACACGCGCGACGCCAGCGGCGGCACCGGGACCGGGATCGGGACCGGGGATGGCGCATGATGGTGATGTACCGGCGCCCCGGCCTGCGCCACGCCCACGCCCAGCTGCATCTGCGCCGCCAGCGCATTCGCATGCGTGGCGTTCTGCAGCTTCAGCAGCTCCAGCTGGTGCTGGCGGTCCTTGTCCTGCTGCGCATCGGCGCGCGCCCGTTCGTCGCCGATGCCCTGTTGCGCCAGCCGCATGGCATCGAGCTGGCTGATGCTGTTCTCGGCCGCCACCACGCCGGCCAGCGCCTGCAACTGTTCCGCGCTCATGCCGGCATGGGCCTGCGTTTTCATCAGCTGCGCCAGCGCCTGCGCGTTGGGCGTGTCGGCCAGCGCGATCTTGCCGGTGTCCGACAGCGTGCCGACGGCCTGGATGCGCTCGATCTCGATGCGCGCCAGCTCCGCCGCGTGGTTCTGCTGCGCGGCCAGCGTGTCGTAATCGAGCTTCCAGCGCGCATAGCGCTCGTCCCGTTCGTGCTCGATGCGGCGCAGCTCCTGCTGCCACTGGGCCTCGCGCTCGCGCAGCTTCAGCGCCAGGCGTTGTTCTTCCGCCTCGATGGCGATGGCCTGGGCCTGGCGCTGCTGGGCGCCGTCGGCCTCGATCGTGCGCAGCAGCTTCTCGTGCTGGGCCAGGGCCTCGGCCGAGGCGCCGCCGCGGCGCAGTTCGTCCAGCCGCGCCTGCGCCGCTGCATCCTTGTCACCCTCGCCGCGCGCCAGTTCGCGCTGGCGCGCCAGGTGCTGGGCCTCTTCCCATTCCTGCACCCGTTCCGCCTCGCGCCGGCGCGCCGCATTGGCCAGCGCCACGCCCTGGAAGCGCGCCTGGTGATGCTCCGCCTCGATCTCGGCCTCGCGCCGCTGTGCGTCCAGCTCGGCCTGCTGCAGGCGCTTCGCCTGCGCGCGCCGCGCCGTCTCGTCCTCGATCGCCAGCGCCTGCTCCATCTGGTTGCGGATCTGCTGCAGGTGCAGCCGGTGGGTGAAGCGCTGGCGCGCGAACGCGCGCTCCTCCACGGCGGCCTGCTGCGCCACCTCCAGCTCGGTGCGCAGGCGGATCTGGGCCAGCTGGCGCACGTGCGCCCACTCGGCCGCCTTGCCGGCCAGCTCGTGTTCCAGCTCGGCGACAGTGGCGCCGGCGCCCTTCTCGAGCGCATGCTGGCGCGTATCCGCTTCGGCGACGCGGGCGTACAGGTCGATTTCGCGCGCGCGGATCGCCTGCAGCCGTTCGGCCTGGCGCAGCGCCAGCTCGGCCTGGTCCACCGTGGCATCCTGGCGCAGCTCGACGCGGCGGTAGGCGCTGCGCGCCTTCTGCTCCTCGCGCCAGATGGCCTGCCATTCCTCCTCGTCGTACAGCTGATCCAGGTGCTTGACGTGTTCCAGCGCGGCGTGGCGCTCGTCCGCCACCAGCCACAGGCTGCCCACGCGGGCGCGGTTGGCGTCGAACTTGTCGTGCCGCAGGGCCAGGGTCTCGACCTGCACGGCGGCCAGGCCGAAGTCGGCCAGGCGCAGCTTCAGCGCGGCCTGCAGGCGTTCGTCCAGTTGCAGGCGCAGGTCCGGATTGGCGTGCATCTCGCGCAGCGAACGGGCGCCGACGAATTCGGCGGCGATCTGGCGCACCATCGGCGCCAAGAGCTCTTCCAGGTGGCGCGTGGTGACGGTGCCGGGCGCCGTCATGAAATGCTGGCCGAACGCGGCCACCTGCTCGACCTTGATGCCGACCGTGAAGCGGGCCGCGATCCGCAGGTGTTCGCTGGTGGCCAGGTCGTCGAATGCGAACGCCACCGGCAGTGGCGTGGTACGGGTGATCAGGATTTCCGCATGCTGGTCGCGCAGCAGGTTGTTCAGGCGCTGGAAGAAGCCTTCCAGCTCGTATTCGCCCTGCGTGACCTCGGTGGCCGTCTCGCCCTGCAATATATAGGCACGGGTGGTGGCCGGCACGCGCAAGGTCTTGCTGAAGATGCCGGACAGCTGGCGCACGCCGAAGTACACCGCCAGCTCGTCTGGCGCCGGAATCCAGCGGTTTTCCTGCAGCACGGGTGCGCTGCGCGGCGCGCCCAGCGACAGGCCGCAGCCGCCGCAATAGCCGTCCGCGCCGCCGCTTTTCTGCCCGCAGCGCGGGCAGCGGGCGCCACCGGCACCAAACATCTTGAACATGTCAGACTCCTTGCTTTTTTGTACACGGCCTGCCGTGCGATTTTAACAGGCGCACGATTCAGATGAGCCCTATCCGGTCGATGCACGCCAGGCTGGCGCCGCGCGCGTGCAGCGCCGCCGCGAAACCCGGCGGCAGCCCGTCCTGCCACGCCGCCGGCAGCAGCACGCGGTCGCCCGGTGCCGCTTCGGCCAGGATCAGTTGCGTCTTGGCCGCCAGTCCCGCCACGCCCTCCACCTGCCCGGCATGCCACGCCGTCGAGCTGCCCGTGGCGATTAACCGGCCGCGCGGCACGAACTCGCGGCCGCGCGCCAGCCGGTCGGCCATGACCAGCGCCAGCTGGTAGGAATCGCCCTGGAAGCGCGCCTCGCTGAAGCGCACGACGCTGCGCCAGCGGCCCAGGCCGCGGCCGTCGAAATGGCGCGCCCCCGCCAGCACGGCGCGCACGGCCTGCTGCAGCGCCGCGTCGGTGCCCGGCACTGCGATCGTGTCTTCCTCGTCCGTCGTTGCGTCCGCCGGATGGGGAAACACGCCGACTTCGACCCAGGCCAGGCTGTCGTTGCCGCCGCCGCTGTGCAGCGGGAACCAGGCGCGCACCGCCGACACGGCGGCGCCGGGGTCGGCATGCCCCGTCAGCGCGCCCAGGTGCGGCAGGTAACCGGCCGCCACCGCGCCCGCGCGCGGCGCGCCGCCCAGCAACGCGTCAGCCGGCAGCGCCGGCGGCGGCGCGTGGCCGTCGATCCGGCCCAGCTGCCACGCGTCGGACCAGCCCAGCGCCAGCGGGACATCCGCCGCCTGCCAGGCGCCGCGCACGAGCCGGTCGGCCAGCACGGCGGCCAGCTCCCAGTTGCGCTCTCCCGCGGCGGGCGTGCCGTCAACGCTGAGCACCACCTGGTCGCGCGCGTCCAGGCGCGCTTCGGTCAGCCGCGCCAGTCGCACCACCTCGGCCATCCGTTCGGCCAGCCGCGCGGCATCCGGCACGGCGCACTTGACGTCGGCGCGGCCGGCACGCGGCCGGCGCGTGGCGGTTACCGTCAGCATGGTGCCGTCGGCCAGCAAGGTACGGCAGTGGGCGACGACGGGCGTCACAGCGTGGGCTCCCTGCGTTGCGCGACCGGTTCGGCCGCATGCTCGCCCGAGCGGCGCCGCGCCAGATGCTGCGCCAGGTTGGCCAGCACCCGTTCGGCCTCGTCGTGCAGCGCGGCGAAACCGTCCTGCTTCATGCGCGCCAGCACGCTCCAGGCGTCGTCCAGTGCCGCCACGGCCGCCGCGCTGGCGCCCGCCCGGCCGCGCTGGCCGGCCGCTGGCAGCGGCTGACCAGGCGCCGCCAGCCCCAGGGCCGGCATGGTGTTGACCTGCAGCGCCGCCAGCGCCAGTTGTTGCAGCAGCGCGCGGTGCGCGCCGAAAGCGCCGGCCGGCAGCGGCAGCACGCGCAGTTGCGCGGCCAGCGCCGGCAGTTCCAGGAACAGCCGGCGCAGCGCCTGCGCGTCGTCGGGCGGCGTGCCGGCCGCGACGGCAACCGGACTGGCCGGCGCCGCGGCCGGCACCTCGACAGGCTCGAGCCGCGCGGCCCGGGCGCGCAGCACGGCCGCATAGTCGACGATGTCGCCCAGGTCCACCGGCAGGCAGTCGGTGACGATCAGGCCGAAGCGGGTGTACAGGAGTTCGTTGACGCCGGCGCGAAACGCGTGCCACTCTTCCAGCGACGTGCCGGGCGGCAGCTCGAGCAGGCCCTGCGCCAACGCGCCGCGCAACGCACCCTGCACCAGCAGCGCGAACGCGGCCACCGTCAATCGCTCCGGCGGCGCCTCGGCCGCCAGCAGCAGCTCGAAGCGCTCGCCGCCCGGCACCGCATCGGCGCCGGCCACCATGCCCTGCAGGCGCAGGCCGACCTCGGGCGCGGCGGCGAACGGCACCAGATCCATCGCATACGGGCCGGCGTGCCAGCACCAGGCGATTTCGCCGGCGCCGCACGTGACGGGCGCTCCCGGGCGGACCAGGGGGCGGCGCGCGCGGCCGTCCGCGCCCAGCACGGTCACGGTAGTCCCGGGCGGCACGGGCCTGTCGTCGCAGCGCAGCGCCATCAACGCCTGCCCCAGCAGGCCGGCGTCGGGCAGCGCGGCGGATCGGCCGAACCAATTCATTGGCGCCTCACGGCTGGCCGGCCGCCGGCGCGACCGTGAACGCCGCGCCATGCGCCTGCAGGTGCGCCGCCGGCGCCAGCGCGCCCGGCCACGGCGCCTCGCATTCGCCGTCCGCGTCCAGGCGGCCCTGCAGCAGCGTGTTGCCGGCGCCGTCCGTCACCCGCAGCGGCGGGGCGTCGCGCAGCAGCGCCGCAGCGAATGGCGCGCCCGGGTCCAGCTGCAGGATGACCTGCCAGTGACCGTCCTGGGCCACGAAATGCAGCGTCCAGTGGCCGTCGTCCGTGACCAGCCGCGCCGGCGCGCCGCCGCTGTCGGCCGCGCGCAGCATCCCGGTGCTGCCCGCCCAGCGCGGCGCCAGCGCCTGGCGCCGCGCCAGCGCCAGGTGGCGGAAGCGCCGCAGCGTCAATGGCGAGCCTTGCAGCGCGGCCAGTTCGCCCGGGCGCAAGGGCCGGCTGCCGTCCAGTGCCGCGCGCAGCGTGGCGTCCGCCAGCACCAGGCTGTCGTGCGCCGCCGCGGCCAGCAGCAGCCGTTCGCGCAGCCTGGCCTGCACCATATCGTCTTTCGTCACATTATTCTCCTTGGGCGGCCGGGACCATCCCGACCAGCCGGTCGATCGCCGCGTTGCGGCGCTTGCGCAGGGTCGGCACCGACATGCCGCCCAGCGCCGCCAGCTGCTCCAGCGTGGGCAGGCCGGCGCCCGGGCCCGTGCGCCAGTCGTCCGGATAGCTGTCGTCGTCGGGCCCCAGCAGTTTCAGGCAGACCGCCTGCCGCACCGGCAGCGCCTCGGCCGCGAGCGCGGCCAGCGCCGCCGTCACGGTGTCATGGCGGGGGGCGGGGCAAACGGCGTCCACGCCAGCGCCGGCCGCGCGGGCCGATTCGGCGCCGACCCGGTCCAGGTCCTCCAGCCAGTCCGCGGCCGCCTGCGCGTCGTGCAGCCAGGCCGCGCCGTCGGCATTCGCACTGAGCGCCTCGTACTCGCCGATCTCGAGCAGCAGCGCGCCGATGCGCTCCGGCTGGTTGCGCAGGCTGGCGAAGCGCTTCGAGCGCGTGTGCAGCGGCCCCGGGCTGCCACCGAAACGCTCCAGCGACTCGCTCCAGCGGATCACCCATTCGGGCCGGCAGCGCGCGGCCGACGTCAGCTGGCGCAGTTCGATCGGCATGGCATCGGCGGGGCGGTCCAGGATGGCGGCCACCTGGGCGGCAGTGCCGGGCCAGCCGGCAAACACCTGTTCGATCGCGCGCCAGGCCGTGTCCAGCATGCGGTAGGTGTAGATGCGGTTGGCCGAACAGGGCTGGCCGGTGGCGGCCTGGTAGTTGTCGGCATCGACCTGGTCGCGCAGGGTGGCGTACATGTCGTTGACCTTCTTGCGCAGCAGCGCATCGCCAGCGGCGGCGCGCCAGAACGGCCCCTGCTTCGCGTGCTCGCCGGCCAGGCCGGTGGCGAACGCCAGCCAGAACGCCGGGCGCGCCTGCAGCTCGCACAGCAGCGTCATGGCCAGCGCGCCCACGCTGTCGCCGTAGCTGTTGCCCGGCAGGCGGGCGGCGCGGCCGGCGGCGTGCAGCAGGGGTGCCAGCGCGTCCGTATAGTCGTCCAGCAGCGCCGCGTGCCGGGCCGGTGCCAGCACTGCGTCCAGGTCGCAGGCGCGCAGCGCCGCCAGCGAGCCGGCGCCCAGCAGCTTGCGCACGTCTTCCCAGCCGTGTTCCTGATAGCGCGTTCCTGGCAAGCGCATGCTGTCCCGTTCCTTCGTGACGCGGGCCGCCGGAACGCCGGCGGCAACCGCATGCTCATCATGCCACGAACGGCGCGACCTCATTGCCCGATTAACATGGCCATTTCGCCCTCTGTTTGACGGCTTGCCAGCGTTGACAGCAGCGCGGCGATCACCGGCGCCGCATGATCGCCACCGCCCGCCTCCGAGCGGCTGACGAAGACGGCGAACGCCAGCCGGTGGCGCTGGCCCGGCAGCGTGCCGGGTTCCAGCCAGCCGGTAAACCAGACGGTGGCATCCATCGCCACGGGCGCCGTGCCGGTTTTGCCGTACAGGCCCGCTCGCAGGGCCGCACAGCCGGCGCAGCGGAAGGCGGCGGCGGCGGTACCGCGCTCGATCACGCCCTTCATGCCGGCGCGGATGCGGTCGAGCCGCACGTCCAGCGGCTGTGCCGGCGCGGCGCGGGCCGGGCGCCCGTCCAGCTGCGCCAGCAGCCGCGGCGCCACCGTCGCACCCTGGCCGATGGCGCCCGCCGCCAGCGCCATCTGCAGCGGCGTCGCCTGCATGCGCAGGCCGATGCTCATCTGGCGCAACTCGTGGCGGCTGCGGATCGGATCGAACCGCGCCGGCGTGGCCTGCAAGGCGTCGTACTGGCGCCAGTCGAAGTCGGCCGGCAGCAGGCCGCCGTCCAGCCGCAGCGGCTGTTCGAAGCCGAGGCGGCGCGCCGCGGCCAGGATCGGCCGCACCTCGTCCAGCGCGCCCGGCTGCAGGGCCTGCGCGGCCGGCACGCCGCCGTCGGGCCGGCCGAACAGCGTGGCGTCGGACAGTTCGCCGGTCCACGCGAACCACGTGTTCAGGCTGTACGTCAGCGCCTGCGCCAGGCCCAGGCGCCCGTCCTGCACCCGGCTGCCCAGCCCCAGCTCGCGGTAGTTCGTCACGTGCACGTCCGCATGGACGGGATAGGTGGCGGCGCTCGTGGCGAAATCGAAGCCGCGCTGCTGCGCCAGGGCGTCGAGCCGGGCCAGTGGCGCGCCGCCCAGCAGGTCGTCCAGGCGTGCATCGTCGCGCGCGGCCATCTCCAGGCCGAGCGCGCTGACGATCTTGAACGTGGACCCGGGGCTGCGCCGGGCGCCGCCGTCGTGCTGCAGCGCGGGCAGGCGCAGCGGGCTGCGCGCGGGGTCGGCACGGTCGAAATCGCGCAGCTCGGCCCAGTCGGCGCCTTCGGCCCGGCCGTTGCCGACGCCGGCCGCGGCCAGGATGTCGCCGTTCTCGCTGTCGAGCAGCACGACGCCGGCCTCGCGCCCGGCCGGCGGCGCCGTACCGCCGGCGCAGCGGCGGCCATCCCACGCGCCGCGCCGCATGCCGACGCAGTCCAGCACGTCGCTGGCCAGCGCCTGCAGCGGCAGGTCCACCGTCAGGCGTGCGCCCGTGGTGCCGGCGCCGGCGCGCAGCAGCTGGCCCGCCACCCCGCTGTCCTGTTCCGCCCGCAGGCCCACCAGCGTGGCCAGGCCCGCGCGCACGGCGGCCCGGGTCGGCTGGCCGTCCGCCCACAGCGGCGTGCCGTGACGGTCGGCGATCGTCACGGGCCCGGCGGGCGGCGTGGCCGGCAACGGCGCCGCCGGCCCGAGCGCCTGCCATTCGATGCGCCCGGCGACGACGCGCAGGTGGCGGTAGCGCCGCTCGCCGGGCCGCTGCAGCCGTGCGGTGGCCAGCGGCCGCGCGGTGACGACGACGGCGCGCACGCCCGGATGCGGCCGCAATGCGAGCTCCACCACGTCGTCACGGGCACCACAGGCGCGGCCGTCGCAGGCGGGCCGCGTCTCGACGGCCGCGCCGGCGACACTCGTCACCCGCCCGGCCACCATCAGGCGTACCCGCTCGCTCCCGCCAGCGGGACGGCCCGGCAGCCACGTCAGCCGCACCGCCTGCTCGCCGGCGGGCCAGCGCCCCACCCGTGCCCACGGGCGCCAGCCCTGCGGCAGCGTCTCGAACAGCCGGGCCGCCGCCGGCGGCAACGCGGCCATCGGCGCCAGCGGGCCGGTCGCGCCGCTGGCCTGCCAGGTCGCGTCGTCGCCCTCCGGCACGCGCCAGGCCAGCAGGCTGCGTTCGCTGTTGTACAGCTCCACCTGGCGCCGCAGGTAGGCGCCATCGGCCTGGCGGTACAGCCGCCGCAGCAGCTTGCGGCTGTCGTCGTCGATCCGTACCTCGGCCCATTCCGGCAACGCGGCGGCACGCGCGGCGGGCGGCGCGGCCTGCCACGCGGCCAGGTCGGGCGGTGCCAGCCCGATGGCGCCGTCGCGCGACAGGCGCAACAGGCCGGCCTGGCGCAGCGCTTCGAACAGCGCGGCGTCCTCCAGGGCGGCGGGCAGGGCGCCCGGGACCCGGTAGTCGCCCGGCGGCAGCGCCAGTGTCATGCTGCCGCCGGCGCCGAACGCCGTCACCGCGGCACGCTCGCTGCGCTGATCCGGCTGCCAGGCCCGCAGCAGCAGTTCGCCGGCCGCCGGGCAGGTGGCGCTGGCACGGCGCTCGATGCTCAGCGCGCCGCCGGGCCAGGCCAGCCAGCCCTGGCGCGCCAGCCCGCCCTGCCCGGCCGGCCCGGTCACCACGGCGCCGTCGCCCAGCCAGTGCGCCACCGCCGTGCCCTGCCACGACAGCCGCAAGGGCGCGCCGTCGAAGTCGCCCGTCGCGCTGCCGCTGAGCTCCAGGCGCGGCATGCCGTCCGGCACCAATACCACGTTGCGTGGGGCCGACGCGGGGCCGGCGGCCCAGCGCCGCACGTCACCGGCGCGGTAGCCCAGCCGCAGCGGCACCAGCGCGTCGCCGCGGCCGGGATCGCGCAGCTGGCGGCACAGGTCCACGCGCACCGGCGGCGCGGCGCGCATGCCCGCCACGATCGCCAGCGCGCCCTCGCTGCGCGCCAGCAGCCGCACCCCGGCGGCCGGCACGGTAAAGGCGGCGCCCGGGACATAGGGCTGCAATGCGCTCACGGCGTGCCCTGGCTGCGGCACCGCGTCGCCCAGGCGGCGCGCATGTCCCCCGATCAGCGCGGCGCCCGTCATGGCCAGCAGGATCGCAGCCAGCGGCAGGCCGAGGGCACGCCAGCGTCCGCGCGGCGCGGCCCGGCGCAGGTTGGCGGCACGGCGCCAGGCGCGGCGGTGCGCCGACCATGCGGCCGACAGGCGCTGCAACGGCAGGAGGAAAGGTGACATGGCGGTCTCGCAAGCTGTACTGCCGGGTGCTAGCGGGGGGCGTGACAAAACGGCGTTGTTTCCCCGCACATACAGGATTGCAATGACCTGGCACAAGCCGCGATGCGCCCGCTCCGGCACGATGAAGGGCACTTTTTCTCTGGAAAGGAATCATCATGAACGTCGTGCGTAATGCGGAAGCTGTGTTTGTCGGCACCGTCGTGCTGGCCGTCGCGGTGGCCGCCGCCGCCCCCTTCCTGGGGCTCACCCATCCCGACCAGGCGCCCCGGGCGGAACCGCACCGCGTCAGTCAGCTGGTGAGCGTGCCGTCGGTACCGGTCGTCATCGTGCGCGGCAAGCGCCTCAGCGCGGACGAGAAGGCCCAGGCAGCGCCGGACAAGCCGGCGCTGTGACAAATCTCGCGCATTTGTAAAAAACTGAATCAGGCGCAATGTTCCTCCACGTGGCGCGCTATAGTGGCTTCATCGGGCCAGCAACAGAGCGCCGCCACGAACACGGAGAGAACATCATGATCAAGCCAACCATCCTTGCAGCCGCCCTCCTGGCCACCGGCTCGGCCGCATTGCTGCCGACGCAGGCGATGGCCCAGGTGGACGTCAACCTGATCATCGGCACCCCGCCGCCACCGGTGCGCTACGAAGTGGTGCCATACGAGCGCGCCGGCTATGTGTGGGCGCCCGGCTACTGGGGCTGGGACGGCCGCCGCCACATCTGGCATGGCGGCAACTGGGTGCGCGAACGGGCCGGCTATGCTTACGTGGGACCGCGCTGGGTCGAGCGGCATGGCGGCTGGGCTTACGAGGAAGCACGCTGGAACCGCCGGAGCCCGCGCGGCGACATGGACCACGATGGCGTGCCGAACCGCTATGACCGCGACCGCGACGGCGACGGCGTGCCGAATCGCTACGATCGCCACGACGGCCGCTACGACCGGCGCTGGCACAGCGGCTGGGACCATGCCCCGCGCCGCCATTGGGAACACAACGGCTGGCGCGAGCGCGGCGGCCGCGACCAGGATCACGACGGCGTGCCGAACCGCTATGACCGCGACCGCGATGGCGACGGGGTGCCGAACCGGTATGACTACCGGCCAGGCAATCCCTACCGCAACTGAGCGACCCGCATCACCAGGGCCATCCACGGATGGCCCTTCTTGCGTACAATCGTCGCTTTGCCTGCCCGATGTCCGTGCCCGACCTCCCTGCCGCCGCGTTGCCGGCTTTCGCACTGCCCGCCCCCTTGTCCCGCAAAGCCGCCCTGCAAGCCCTGGCCGCCGCCGCCCGCCTGGCGCGCCGCGCCGTGCCGCCCGCGCCAGGCCAGTGGCAGGCCTGGTTCGACGGCTCCGCCACGCCCAATCCGGGCCGCATCGGCATCGGCGCCCTGCTGCTCGGGCCCGATGGCGAGCGGATCGAAATCAGCCGCCGCGCCGGCGAAGGCAGCAGCGCCGATGCCGAATACCTGGCCTTGATCGGATTGCTGGAGGAAGCCGCGGCGCGCGGACTGGCGCCGCTGGCGGTGTATGGCGACAGCCAGGTCGTCGTGCACGACATGCTGCTGCCGGCCGGCGCCGCGGCGGTCAGCCTGGCGCACCACCGGGCGGTGGCGACGGCGCTGCTGGTGCGGATCGGGGAGGTGGCGCTGCGCTGGGTACCGCGCCATCGCAACGGCGACGCGGACCGGTTGTCGCAGCGGGCGCTGGACGGCATCAGCGTGGCTGCGCCCGAGCGGTCCGGCGCCTGAGCGGGAGCGCTGCACGACAGGCTGCCCCCTGCCGTGCAGCGCTCCCGCTCAGGCGGCGAGCCGCTCGATCAGGCCCATCTCCTCGCTCGACATCAGCTTGTCGATGTCGACCAGGATCAGCATGCGCTCTTCCACCGTGCCCAGGCCGACGATGTGCTCCGTGTTCAGCGTCGAGCCCATGTCCGGCGCCGACTTGATCTGGTCCGGCGTCAATGTCGTCACATCCGATACGGCATCGACCACCATGCCGACCACACGGGTGCCGATATTGAGGATGATGACGACGGTGAACGGACCGTAGTCGGGCGCCCCCAGCGCGAAGCGGATGCGCATGTCGACGATCGGCACGATGATGCCGCGCAGGTTGATCACGCCCTTGACGAACTCGGGCGCGCTGGCGATCCGGGTCGGGTTCTCGTAGCTGCGGATCTCGCTGACCTTCTGGATGTCGATGCCATATTCTTCCTTGCCAAGGGTGAAGGCGAGGTATTCGGACGGCAACGTTGGCGTGGCGGTTTCGGTATGGGACATGGCGGCGTTTCCTTGGGCCTGCGCGACCGGAAGTGGATCGCGGAAATTGAATAACAGGCGAAATGTTACCGTAAGCCAAGATATTTGGCGACAGAAATTCCATACAGCAACATCGAAACCAGAGCAATCTTGTCGGCTCGGCACTGTCCGGCGGCCGTTCGTGGCACAATGCAACACCCCGCCGTCCATGCTGATCACCGATGAATCTGAAGCACACCGAGCTGTTATCCGTTTGGCAACCACGACTGGAAGTGCTGGCATGCGCCGCCACCGGCGACGATGGCGCCCATGACCTCAACCACCTGCATCGGGTGTGGGGCAATGCGCGCCGGCTGCTGGCGGATCATCCCGAGGCGGACGCCCTCGTCGTGCTGGCGGCCTGTTACCTGCACGACCTCGTCAACCTGCCGAAGAACCATCCGGAGCGTCACCTGGCTTCGCGCCAGGCGGCGCAACTGGCCTGCGCCCAGCTGACGGAACTGGCCTTCCCCGCCGCACTCCTGCCCGGCGTGGCGCACGCGATCGAGACGCACAGCTTTTCGGCCAACCTCGAACCGCACACCATCGAGGCACGCATCGTGCAGGACGCCGACCGGCTCGACGCGCTCGGCGCCGTCGGCCTGGCGCGCATGTTCTACACGGCCGGGCGCATGGGCAGCGCGCTGGCGCACGACAGCGATCCGGCCGGGCTGCACCGCGTGCTGGACGACAAGGCCTATTCGCTCGACCACATCGTCGTCAAGCTGGCCACGCTGCCCGGCACGATGCGCACCGCCGCCGGGCGGCGCCTGGGCGAGGCGCGCCTGCGCCAGCTGCAGGACTTCCGCGCCGACTTCATCGCCGAATGGCAAGGCGCCTGACCCAACATTGACCGATTGCCGACCATGAACGATTCCCGTCCCGACCCCGCCCTCGTCGCCGCCGCATCGCCCGGCAGGCTTGGCTTTGTCCTCGTCTGCGTCTTCATCGACATGCTGGGCATCGGCCTGATCGTGCCGGTGCTGCCGATCCTGGTGGGCGAATACGTCGGCTCGCGCGAAGAGCAGACGCTCTGGTACGGCATCCTCGGCGCCACCTTCGGCCTGATGCAGTTCATCTTCATGCCGATGCTGGGAGCGATCAGCGACCGCATCGGCCGCCGTCCCGTGCTGCTGTATTCGATGGCCGGCATGAGCCTGAACTTCCTGGCCACCGCCTGGGCGCCGAACCTGGCCTGCCTGTTCATCGGCCGCGTCATCGGCGGGATGTCGTCGGCCAGCATGTCGGTGGCGTCGGCCTACGCGTCCGACATTTCCACTCACGACAACCGCGCCAAGAGCTTCGGCAAGATCGGCGCCGCCTTTGGCCTGGGCTTCATCGCCGGGCCGATGCTGGGGGGCCTGCTGGGCGGGATCGACCTGCACCTGCCGTTCTACGTGGCGGCGGCGCTGTCGGCGGCGAACTTCGTCTATGGCTGGTTCTTCGTGCCGGAGTCGCTGCCGCAAGCGCGCCGCGGCAAGTTCCGCCTGACCCGCGTCAATCCGCTGGCGGGCCTGCTCAAGCTGGCGCGCCGGCAGGACATCCGCGGCCTCGTCATCGTCTACACCCTGGTGACGCTGGCGCAGATGATGCTGCACTCGACCTGGGTGTTGTACACCAACTTCCGCTTCGGCTGGACGCCCAGCCAGAACGGCCTGGCGCTGTTCTGCGTGGGCGTGGCGGCCGCCGTCGTGCAGGCCGGCCTGCTCGGTGTCTTCATCCGCAAGTTCGGCGAGGTGCGGCTGTCGCTGCTGGGGCTGACCTCGGGCGCCATCACCTACCTGCTGTATGGCCTGGCGACACAGGGCTGGATGATGTACGTCTTCATCCTGTGCAACCTGCTGGCGTTCGCCGCCGGCCCGGCGCTGCAGGGCATCGTGTCGAAGGCCACGCCGGCCGACGAACAGGGCGAGTTGATGGGTTCACTGCAGTCGATCGGCAGCGTGGGCGTCATCATCATGCCGCTGGTGGGCGGCGTGCTGCTGGGCGAAGTGAGCCACCTGCCGCCATCGGACTGGCGCATCGGCGTCACCTTCTTCGTGTGCGCGGCGATGCAGGCGATCGCCATCGCTGTCGCGCGCAAGTACTTCCGCGACCATCACATCCATTTGAAGCCGGCGCAGTAGAAGCACGGGGGACAGGCGAAACACCGGTGTCAGGCACCTATCTGAGGGTCTTCGACCCTCAGATAGGTGCCTGACACCATGGGTTACGCCTTTTAGAACGGCGGATGCACCACCACCGGCAGCTCGACCGAGCTGGCCGCATCCGGCGCGTGATACACCCGCTGCGTCGCCTTGACGTAATCGGCCGCCTTGGCGTGGAAGATGTTCGGCACGTAGCTTTGCGGGTTGCGGTCGTACAGTGGGAACCAGCTGGACTGGATCTGCACCATCAGCCGGTGGCCCGGCTGGATCACGTGGTTCACGTTCGGCAGCGCGAAGCGGTAGCGCTCGACCCGGTTCGCCACCATCGGCGCCGGGCTTTCCAGGCTGTTGCGGTAGCGGCCGCGGAAGATGTCCATCGACAGCGGCAGCTGGAAGCCGCCCATGGCGGGCTGGTTCGGCATCTCGTCCGGATACACGTCGATCACCTTGACCACCCAGTCCGCGTCCGTGCCCGACGTGGCGGCAAACAGGTTGACGACCGGCGCGCCGGACAGCTGCATCGGCGCCTTCAGCGGCGCCGACACGTAGCTCAGCACGTCCGGCCGGTCCGCCACGAAGCGCTGGTCGCGCACCAGCCAGGGCTGCCAGACGTCACGGTCGCCCATGCGCACCGGGCGTGGTACGAACGGCACCGGCTTGGCGGGATCGGCTACGTATTCGTCATAGGCCGCGCCAGCGGCCGGCTGCTTGAAATCGAGTCCGAATCCGCCCTGCAGGTAAACTGTCGACGTCGATGCCGCCAGCGGCCAGCGCGGCAGCCGCTGCCAGCGGTTGCTGCCGGTCTGGTAGGACAGCACCGGCGGCGTGTCGGCTGCCGGGGCGCCGTCCTTCAGGTACTGGTCGAGGAAAGGCTGCATGACGTCGCGGCGGAATTCCAGCGCCGTGTCGCCGGTGAACTTCAGCGCGCCCAGGCTGGAGCCGTCGTAATTGACGCCGCTGTGGCGCCATGGCCCGATCACCAGGTAGTTGCGCTTGTTGTCCGCGTCCTGGGCCTCCAGCGCGCCATAGACGGCATACGCGCCGTAGATGTCCTCCTGGTCCCACTGGCCGACCACCGTCATGGTCGGCACCGTCAGCTTGCGCGCGCCCAGGATGCGATCGAGCGCCTGGTGCTGCCAGTAGCTGTCGTAGGCCGGGTGCTCGAACAGCTTCTTCGTGTAGTTGAGCTTGTCCAGGCCGAACCGCTTGGCATAATCCGCGACCGAGCCGCCGCGCAGCACGCTGTCGTAGTCGTCGTAGACGCCGGTCGCCAGCTCGCTGCCGCTGCCGCGCGCCGTAGTCTGGCTGGCGATGTAGTGCAACGTGTTGACGCGGAAGGCGCCGTTGTGGAACCAGTCGTCGCCGCGCCAGCCGTCCACCATGGGGCTCATCGGCACCGCCACCTTCAGCGCCGGGTGCGGATCGGCCAGCGCCATCAGCACCGTGAAGCCCTCGTACGAGGAGCCCAGCATGCCGACCTTGCCATTGCTTTCCTTGACGTTCTTGACCAGCCACTCGATCGTGTCCCAGGCGTCGGTCGCGTGATCGGTCTTCGTGTTGTTCAGCGGTCCGCGCAGCGGGCGCGTCATCACGTAGTCGCCCTCCGAGCCGTACTTGCCGCGCACGTCCTGGAACACACGGATATAGCCGGCCCGCACCATCGTCTCGTCGCCCGCCGGCAAGGTCGCCAGCATGTTCGGGCTGACGGCGCGGCTGGTGCGCCCGGCCGCGTTGTACGGCGTGCGCGTCAGCAGCATCGGCGCGCGCTGTGCGCCCTTCGGTACCAGGATGATCGTATGCAGCTTGACGCCGTCGCGCATCGGGATCATGACCACGCGCTTGACGTAGTCGTGGGCATCAAGCGGCGCCTCGAACCTGGCGCCGATATCGGGTGCCATCGGTGGGGTCTGGGCCAGGGCGGATGTGGCAAGCAGGGACGAAGCCAGGGCAAGGGTGCGCAGGCGCATGGAATCTCCGGTATTGTTTTGAAGATAAACATACTACCGTGCAGTTGCCATGTATGCAACGAAACAATTGCTTACAAGCTAAATGGCAGCGGGCACACTGGCGTTACACCTGGGCGTCATGATGGAGCCATCGCAACCCGAGGAGCCCATCATGAAAAAGCTGCTGATCGCCACCCTGCTTGCCGCCGCCCTGCCCCTGGCCAGCGCCGCCGTGATCGTCGTGCGCGAGGCGCCGCCCCCGCCGCGCCATGAACACGTGCCGGCCGCCCGCCATGGTTACGTCTGGACGCCCGGCTACTGGCAATGGACCGGCCAACGCTACAGCTGGCATCGCGGCGCATACGTGCGCGCCCGCCCCGGCCAGCACTGGAATGCGCCGGCCTGGCATGAACGCGATGGCCGCTGGGCGTTCGAGCGTGGCGGCTGGCGCGCCGGTGACCGCGACCGCGACGGCGTGCCGAACCGCTACGACCGCGACCGTGACGGCGACGGCGTGCCGAACCGCCACGACGATCGCCCGGACAATGCGCGCCGCCACTAAAGTGCTGGCGCCGCCCGCTGCTTGACAGGGCGGCGCCAACCTGTAAACATACGGGCATGAATTTTCATCCATCCCATCACGCCAACCGCACCGCCACGCCCTGGTGGCGCCGCTCCCAGCGCGCGGCCACTGCAAAGTGATGTGATACCCATCTCAACGCCGCCCCTGCCAGGTGGCGTTTTCATTGGCGCGGCCGGTCGGGGCAACCGAACCAGGAACGCCATGACCGACACCACCACCGAATCCGTCGCCGCAACCTCCGAGTCTTCCGTGATCAGCGCCGCCGACGCGGCCAAGAGCACCACGCCCGCCGTCATCCTGACGGGCGACCGCCCCACCGGGCCGCTGCACCTGGGCCACTTCGTCGGCAGCCTGCGCAGCCGCGTCGAGTACCAGCACCAGTACAAGCAGTACATCATGCTGGCCGACTCGCAGGCGCTGACGGACAATATGGACGACACCAACAAGGTGCACCGCAACGTCGTCGAGGTGGCGCTGGACTACCTGGCGGTCGGCATCGACCCGGCCAAGTCGACCATCCTGATCCAGTCGCAGATCCCGGAACTGGCCGAGCTGACGTTCTACTACCTGAACATGGTGACGGTGGCGCGCCTGGAGCGCAATCCGACCGTCAAGGCGGAAATCGTGCTGCGCGGCTTCGAGCGCGACATCCCGGCCGGCTTCCTGACTTACCCGGCCTCCCAGGCCGCCGACATTTCCGCCTTCAAGGCGTCGATCGTGCCGGTGGGCGAAGACCAGATCCCGATGATCGAGCAGACCAACGAGATCGTGCGCCGCTTCAACCGCCTGGCGAACAAGGACGTGCTGGTCGAGTGCAAGGCGCTGGTGCCGGAAATCGGCCGCCTGCCGGGCATCGACGGCAAGGCCAAGATGAGCAAATCGCTGGGCAACACGATCAACCTGGGCGCCTCGGCCGACGAGATCACGGCCGCCGTCAAGAAGGTCTACACCGACCCGCTGCACCTGCGCGTGCAGGACCCCGGCCACCTGGAAGGCAATGTGGCGTTCATCTACCTGGATGCGTTCGACCCGGACAAGGCGGCGCTGGAAGAGATGAAAGCGCACTACGTGCGCGGCGGCCTGGGCGACTCGGTCGTCAAGAAGCGCCTGGAAGCGGTGCTGCAGGAGCTGCTGGGCCCGATCCGCGCGCGCCGCGAGGAGTTCGCCAAGGACAAGGGTTACGTCATGCAGCTGCTCAAAGAGGGCACGCTGCGCGCGCGCGAGGTGGCGGCGCAGACGGCCGATGAGGTGAAGGCGGCTTTGGGGCTGTCGTATTTTTGATCTGGACTATGGCCCGTCGCTGCTGACCGGGCTTAGGGTCTGTCCCTTCGGGACTGACCCTGGTTTTAATCGGCGGCTCGGCCATTGCGATGAAAACCGGGGTGAGTCCCCATGCAGGGAAAGACCGTAAGCCCTTATGTGGAGCGCTGACGAACTCCGGGGTCTTGGTGCGGGCTGGTAGGCCCGCACCGCTGCGCAGGCGCGGCGCGGCGCGCCTCGAAACCCCTGCTACGCTCCCCGCAGGGGACTGACCCTGAGTTGTTACGCGGACCGCTGACAAACTTCGGGGTCAGTCCCGAAGGGACAGACCCCAAGCCTGATGCTGAACTACTATCTCATAGGCGCCGCCCTCCTGGCCGCGCTGAACCTGCTCACCTACCTGGCCTACGCCCGCGACAAGGCGGCCGCCCGCGCCGGCCGTCGCCGCACGCCGGAAAACACCCTGTTGCTGCTGGGCCTGCTGGGCGGCTGGCCCGCCGCGCTGCTGGCGCAGCGCCGCCTGCGCCACAAGAGCGCGAAGACCTCCTTCCAGCTGCGCTTCTGGCTGACGGTCGCCGTCAACCTCGGCGCCTTCCTGTTCGTCTGATCACAGCCCGGACGGATACGTCTCCGGCACCTCGTCCAGCTGCCACAGCGCCGAGCGCTCCAGCGGCTGCAAGGCCGTGCTGCGGTCGACGTGGATCAGCGCGTCGAACTGCTGCGCCACCTCCGCATGGAAGTAGTGGCTGTAGCGCTCCGTGTCCGGCCGGTAGATGACACCGATGGCGCGCTCCAGCAGCCGCTTGGGCAGGCGCGCCAGGGCACTGTCGCGGCCCTTCATCGGCAGCAGGAACTGCGGCATGCCGCTGGCTGTCGCCACCTCGTGCAGCAGGCGCTCGACGCTGTCCGGGCGCGACGGCACCACCTGCTTCAACTCGGCCGGGCCATCCCAGTCGGTGGCCGCCGTCACGGTGCCCGTATGCGTCGTGAACCCCAGCAGGAAGGTGTCCTCCGGGCGGTAGCGTTCGCGCACCAGCTGGCCCAGGTTCAGCTGCCCGCCCTCGCCCATCTCGGTGGCGCGGGCGTCGCCCAGGTGCGAGTTGTGCGCCCACACGACCACCTTGGCCGGCTTGCCGGTACGCTGGGCGATGTGCTCGCGCAGCGCTTCCAGCGTTTCCGCCATGTGCGAGTCGCGCACGTTCCAGGACTCGTCGCGGCTCTGGAACATCGAGCGGTAGTAGGTCTCCGCGTTGCGCGCCACGCGCGCGTTCTGCTGCGCATAGAACAGTTCGTCCGGCACCTGGCCGGCCCCTTGCGCGAGGTGGGCATTGGCCTGGCGCGTCAGCTCGGTCAGCTTGCGCATCACTTCGCGTTCGCAATCCTCCTTCATGCCGAACGTGGTGGCGTAGCCGTAGCGCTGCGGATCTTCCGCCATATGGTCGATGCAGGCGTAGCGCTGGCGCGCCCGTTCGGCCGCCTCCGGGTCGGCCTGCTGCAGATAGTCGATCACCGCGTGCATCGATTGCGCCAGGCTGTACAGGTCCAGGCCATAGAAGCCGACGCGGCGCGCGTTGCTGGCCACGTGACCGTTGTGCACGCGCAGCCAGTTGACCAGTTCGACGATCTCCTGGTTGCGCCACATCCATTGCGGGAAGCGCTTGAAGCCGCCCAGCGCGCCTTCCGCCGTCATGTCGTCGCCGCCATGCTGGACGTAGCGGCTCACGCGCAGCGCGTCCGGCCAGTCCGCCTCGACCGCGATGGCGTCGAAGCCCTTCTCCACGATCAGCCGCTTGCTGATTTCCGCGCGCAGCCGGTAGAACTCGCGCGTGCCATGTGTGGCTTCGCCCAGCAGCACGATCGAAGCGTCGCCGATGGTTTCCAGCACCGCGTCGAAGTCGTCCGCATTGGCCAGCGGCCGCGCGTGCTGGCGCAGCGCCGCGATGGCGTTCCTGTCATTCATGGTGCCCTCCTGCTCATGATGCTCTCCGATTGGTCCGGCACACGTTAGCGCAAGCTGTGCGACACTGTCGCCGCTTTAACGACAAGAAAGACCGAACATGTGGCAAGGAGTGACGTGCGGCCTGCTGGCGGGCGCATTGTGGGGCATGGTGTTCATCGTGCCGGAACTGCTGACGGCATTCACGCCGCTGGAACTGGCCGTGGGCCGCTACCTGGCCTACGGTGCCATGGCGCTGGCGCTGCTGCTGCCCAAGCTGGGTGGCCTGGCCACGAGGCTGGACCGGGCCGACCTGCAGGCGCTGCTGCGCCAGGCCTTGAGCGGCAACATCGTGTATTACATGCTGCTGGCGCTGGGCGTGCGCCTGGCCGGGGTGGCGCCGACGTCGCTGATCATCGGCGTGCTGCCAATCTCCGTCACGCTGATGGGGCGCAAGGACCATGGCGCCGTGCCGCTGCGCCAGCTGGCGCTGCCGCTGCTGATCGTCGGCGCCGGCATCGCCTGCGTCAATGTCGATACCTTCCTGCACGCGCAAGCGGCCGGCCGGCCGCTGTGGCAGACCTTGGCCGGCGTGCTGGCGGCAGCCGGCGCGCTGGCCTGCTGGACGTGGTACGCGGTGGACAATGCGCGCTACCTGAAGCGCAACCCGCATTTCAGCAGCGGCGAATGGTCGGCGCTGTACGGCCTGACGTCGGGCCTGCTGGCGCTGGTCATCGGCGCGCTGGCCCTCGCGCTGTGGCACGACGACGTGACAGGTGCCGGCGCCATCGCCACCGGGCGCGACTGGGGCAAGTTCTGGCTGTTCAACGGCCTGCTGGCCCTGGGCGCCTCGGTGATCGGCAACCAGTTGTGGAACGTGGCCAGCCGGCGCGTGCCGGTCACGCTATCGGGCCAGCTGATCCTGTTCGAGACGCTGTTCGCGCTGCTGTACGGCTTCATCTGGCGGGCGCAGTGGCCCCGGCCGCTGGAAATGGCGGCCATCGCGCTGCTGGTGCTCGGCGTGACGTGGTCGGTGCGGGCGCACGCCACGCCGCCACCGCATCCGGCCTGACCAGGTCAGTTCAAGAGACCGTTTTCGGTCAGCGCATCCTGTACCAGCTCCAGCCGCAGCACGGGATTTTCCTGCGCCAGCAAGAGCTCCTTCTGCACCATGTCCAGCTGCAGCAGCTCGCACCAGCGGTTGGCGACCCAGCCGCTGTCGTCGAGCCGGTAAGGCGGCTGCATCGGCATCTGCGCGCCCGTCACGCCGCGCTGCTGCAGCGTGCGGATCAGCGATCCCAGCGCGTTGGCCACGTCCTGCTGGTCGTTCGGGATCGGAATGGCCAGGTCGTCCGGCAGGCGGGTGATCTCGGCCATCCACAGTCCGTGCGGCAGCTGCGTGGCCGTCTCGATGCGAAAGCGCTGCGTGCCAAGGCAGGTGATCTGCATCAGGCCGGGCAGCGGCGCCGTCCACTCGACCACGCGCGCCAGGGTGCCCACGCTGCACAGCGCCTCGTGCTGGCCCGGCTTGCGCACTTCGTCGCCCTGCGCCAGCGGCACGATGCCGAATTCCTCGCCGTTGGCGATGCACTTCTTGATCATGTCCAGGTAGCGCACCTCGAACACCTGCAGGGCCAGGCGGCCGTCCGGAAACAGGATCGTGTTGAGCGGGAAGAGAGGAATCATGGCGGCCATCTTCGCATACATCGCAAAGCGCTGACGCCCGCATGGACAGCGCCCGGCGCACGAACGGCAGCCGCTCCGTCATTACGAAGCGGCTTATCGCGACGGAATATATATGAGTGGCCGCGGCGGTATTGCCGGGACGACGGGTGTCGCCTGTGAGCGACAAATCTGGAAATGACCGCTGACCTGGGTCAAGGCGCTGCACGGATAAGTTCGCGAATATCGGCAGCCCGCGCCGGGCGAATGTGGCAAATAGCCGACAGCCTCGCAGACCTGCTCGCACAATTGCCGCCATGGGAATGGCCATGCACCGCCGGCCTGATTGGCCGTACGCCGTGACGACCGCATCGGCACGTGTTACCGCCGGTAGCGGAAATTTACCGCCTTATCGTCAGCGACCGCTTTGCGCGATCACGAGCGCGGCCGCTATTGGATGCACGTCCGGATTAAACGCTCCGCGCTACTCGTGTTGAAGCAACGCAAATGCCGGCGCGATATTGCGCAACGAAACGCGCGCCGGCAGGTACCGCTTACTGCTTGATCAGGAAATCTTCCTTCTTGCGGCCTTCCAGCCACTTCGGGGCGCGGCCGCGGCCGGTCCAGGTCTGGCCGGTAACATCGTCACGGTATTTCATCGGTACGGGAGCGCGTGGTTTGACGGGTTTCGCGGCTTTGACGGCAGGGCCCAGGTCGGCCAGCGTGAGATTGTATTCACGCATGATGCTTGCAATTTGTTCCTTGGCCTGCGCGATTTCGTTTTTGCGCGCCGTTTCGGCCGCTTTCTGCAATTCGGCGATCTTGGCCTGGTATTCCTGGTAGGTCGTCATGTCTTATCCTTCGTAGGTGTGAAACCGGGTAAAACCGGGGGTGTGACAATCTGTGAGAATTGAATGTACCGCCAATTTACCATAAGATGCAGAACTTATTCCAGGTTTATTCGTGCAGTATGCAACGAAACCTCCAGGGTAATTAAGCGTGGCTCGGCCGATTAACTGATACCGGACAAAGACGGGTGCCGCCTTGAATGGCGACAAGGCGGCGACGCGCATGACGTCGCCACTTGAATGGATGTGAATTGGGCCCGGCTATTGTCCCGGACATTCGCGGCCGCCGGCCATGCCCGGGCGCCGCCTTTCAGAAGCGCATTTCCAGCGTCGCCCTGCCCTGCGGATAACCGGCATACGTGCCCGCACGGCGGCGCACGCCGCTGGCGTCGCGGTAGGCGTTATCGTAGAAATAATCCTGGCCCAGCGCATTCGACACGGCCACGCGCAGCTGGTATTGCGGCGAGAACTTCCACAGCGCATAAACGTCGAGCTCGCGCCGCACCGACTGGTAGCCCGTCTGGTTGGTATCGATGCGTACCGGGCCGCCGGTCCGGAACGCGAAGCTGGCGCCGGTTGTCAGCTTGGCGTCGCGCGTCTTGTAGTCGATGCCCAGCGTGGCCGACAGCGGCGTCTGCTGGCCGAGCCGGTTGTCCGGCCCCGGCACCGCTTCGACGCGCGACCAGTTGCGGCTGACGCTGGCGCGCAGGTCGATGCCGGGCGCCTCCTTCATGACGGCCGACAGCGGCAATTTCGCCTCCAGCTCGACGCTGCGGGTGACGGCGCTGCCGTCGTTGACGGGCGCCGAAACCCAGCGGCCGTTGGCGTCGAGGAACAGGCCCTGGCGCGTATAGCCGCTGATGCGGCGCATCGACACGGCTGCGCTCAGCAGCGCGTTCTCGGCCCAGTAGTGCTCGTAGGAAGCATCGATGCCGGTCGCCAGCTCCGGCTGCAGGTCCGGGTTGCCGCGCCGGTCGGGTTCGGTCTGGCTGTTGTTGGTCGACGTGAAGCGGCGCGGGATCAGGTTGTTGGCGGCCGGCGCCTTGTACGTGCGCGTCAGGGCCAGGCGCAGCTGGTCACGGCTGTCCGGGAGCTTGTACAACGTCTGCGCCAGCGGGCTCCAGACGCTGGTCCTGGTACGCACGGTATCGAACGTACTGCCTTCGCTGGTCGTGTCGATGCCTTCCCAGCGCACGCCCACGTACATCGACCAGCGCGGCGTCACGTCCCACTCGTCCTGGGCGTACAGCGCCAGCCGGCGGACGCTGGCCTGGTAGCCTTCGTCGGCATTATCCGGCGGCGTGCCGGGCAGCGCCGCGTCGCGCTCGACGCGCGCGTCTTCGCGCCAGGTGGTGCCCGCGTCCCACCCCATCGACAACGCATGACCCGGCACCAGCGGCGTCGAATACTTGCCCTGGGTGCTGACGCCCCGTTCGCGCGTGCTGCTGTGGATGTCGGCGTCGCGCCACAGCGTGGCGAAGCGATAGTCCTGTTCTTCCCACAGGCCGCGCGAACGCATCCAGTGGGTGCCCAGCTTGACGTCCAGCTTGGCGCCATTGGCGAACTTGCCAACCCAGTTGAGGTCGCTGCGGCCGAACGTGTTGCGGGCATCCTCCTGCAACGTGCGCTCCGTATAGCGCGGCGGCGTGCCGACCGGCGTCTCGATGGCCTGGGCGCCCAGGTAGTCGTTGTGCTGCGTGTTGCCGTAGGTCTGCCACGTGATGGTATCGCCGTCCGCCAGCGTCCAGTTCAGGCGCAGGTTCAGGCTCGCGCCCTCCGGGCTGCCGCGGTCGTGCTGGCGCGAACGCTGCACCTCGACCAGACGGCCGTCGGCGCTCATCCGGGTCTCCTCGGTGGGCGTCTCGCGGTCGTAGCGGTAGCGCCAGGCATTGGCGCTCAGCGAATAGCTGAGCGAACCCAGCTTGTCGGACAGCTGCAGGTTGGCGAAGGGATTGCTGGCGTCGGCGCTCTCGCCGGTGCCGATCTTCAGTTCGCGCTGGGCCGTCTTGACGGCCTTTTTCAACACGATATTGATCGTGCCGGCGATCGACTGGGTGGAAAACTCGGCGCTGGCCGCGCGCACGATCTCGATGCGCTCGATCGAGTCCGGCGCCAGCGTATCGATCGAGAAGCCGGCCGGGGCGCGCTCGCCGTTCAGCAGGATTTGCGTATAGCCGCTGCCCAGGCCGCGCATGCGGATGTCGTTGCCGCCGCGCCCGCCGCCGCCGACGGTGATGCCGGGCAGCCGTTTCAACACGTCGCTGACGGACGTGTCGCCGTAGCGCAGGATTTCCTCGCTCGAGACGACGATCTTGCTGGCGGTATCGTCGCGGCGCGGGTCGTAGGCCGTGCTGGAGCCCTTGATTTCGACTTTCTGGATTTTTTCGGGTGCGGTCTCGGCCTTGGCCGGCGGTTTTTCCTCAACGGCAGGCGTGGTGGTCAGGACTTGGGCGTGCGCCGGCAATGCCGTGCAAACGGTGGCCGCGACGGCGGCCGCGATGGCGCGCGGGCGCAGCGGTAAAGGGAAGGACATGGAAGGATCTGGCGGTTAGTAATTTTGCAAGATGCAGTATTGTAAGATGTTTTTCACGAGAATTGTTAGCCTCACAGAAATATTTCTCGTGCGCGAACGGCCCCGCTCGCGTTGCCGGCGCGGCTATAATGCGTTCTTGATCATGTCAGGGATTCCATCGTGTCCGACCGTCTTGCCGTACTGCCCCAATACCTGCTCCCGAAAGGGGCGCTGACCAATTTCGCCGGCCGCGTGGCGGGGGCGAAAGGCGGCGCCATGACGACGCGGCTGATCCGCTGGTTCGTCGGCAAGTACGACGTCAATATGGACGAGGCGGAAAACCCGGACATCGCCAGCTACAAGAGCTTCAACGAATTCTTTACCCGGGCCCTGAAGCCGGGCGTGCGACCGCTGGCCGATGCCGACTTCGTCTGCCCGGTCGATGGCCGCATCAGCCAGTTCGGCGCCATCGAGGACGACCAGATCTTCCAGGCCAAGGGCCACAAGTTCACGACGACGGCGCTGGTCGGCGGCGACCGCACGCTGGCGGACCAGTTCCGGCACGGCAGCTTCGCCAACCTGTACCTGTCGCCACGCGACTACCACCGCATCCACATGCCGTGCGATGGCAGGCTGACGCGCATGATCTACATCCCGGGCGACCTGTTCTCGGTCAACCCGACCACGGCGCGCGGCATCCCGGGCCTGTTCGCCCGCAACGAACGGGTGGTGTGCGTGTTCGACACGGCCGCCGGCCCGTTCGTCATGACGCTGGTGGGCGCGACGATCGTCGGCAGCATGGCGACCGTGTGGCACGGCGTGGTCAACCCGCCGCGCCAGCCCACGCTGTGCGAATGGACCTACCATGACCGCGACATCGTGCTGAAGAAGGGCGAGGAACTGGGCCGTTTCCTGCTGGGCTCGACCGTCGTCATGCTGTTCCCGAAGGACACGCTGGCGTTCAACCCGCACTGGCAGCCGGCCGGCCCGGTGCGGCTGGGCGAGATGATGGCCAATCTGCAAAACCGGTGACGGTGCCGGTATTTCCTGAAAACCCGGGCCTGTCCCGAATGCCGCTAAGTTAAGGAAAAATTATCAGCCAGCCGCAGACGTCTTTGCATCCAACAGCGGAGAGCTGGGGTCAGACCCGGCGGGTCTGACCCCGGTTTTGGGCCTGGGGGTTGAGAGATCCGCCTGCGGCCCTGTGAGTCTTACATTCTTAACTTGGCGGCATTAGGCGTTTCAGGCGATCGTCGCGTTGTAGTGGCGCTCCAGCATGTCGAGGAACACCCGCGTCTTGGCTGGCATCAGGCGCCGGCCGGGGAACACCGCCCAGCCCGTGACCGCCGGGAACGCCCACTCCGGCAATACCTTGACCAGGCTGCCGTCGCGCAGCAGCCCGGCCACGGAACGGTCGGTGCAGCTGGCGATGCCGGCGCCGGCCGCGGCCATGCGCGCCAGCAGCTCGGGCGAGTTGCCGGACAGTCGCACCGGCAGCTCCCGTTCCCATTCCGTCTTGTCGCGCAGCAGCTTCCAGCGCACCAGCCCGGCCTGCACGGCGCCCAGCCCCAGCAGGTCGTGGCGGAACAGCTCGTCCGGATGCTCGGGCAACCCGTGCGCCGCCGTATAGGCCGGCGCGGCGTACAGCGACCACGTGCTGTGCACGACGGGCCGGGCGGCCAGCGTGGCGTCGTCCGGCAGCGCGCCCATGCGCACGGCCAGGTCGAAGCCTTCGGCCAGCAGGTCGACGCGGCGCGGCGACAGGTCCAGCTGCAACGTGATCGCCGGATAGCGCGCCAGGAACTCCGGCAGCACGCTGGCCATCTCCTCGTTGGCGAAGTCGGCCGGCATCGACACCTTCAGGTGGCCGCTCGGCGCCTGCTGCCGATGCTGCGCCAGCGCGCCCGCTGCCGCCGTCTCTTCCGCCACCTTGCGGGCATGCTCCAGCAGGCTGGCGCCGAATTCCGTCAGCACCAGCCGCCGCGTCGTGCGCTGCAGCAGCCGTTCGCCGACCTGCCTTTCCAGCAGCGCCAGCCGGCGCGACACGGTGGACTTCGGCAGGTCGAGGCGCTGCGCCGCCTGGCTGAAACTGCCGCATTCGACGATGCGGGCGAACAGCAGCAGGTCGGCGGGATCGATGTCCATGATTGTTCCATGAGTGGGTCAATGTTATCCATTTTAACGTCTTCTTTAGCGCAGATGGAACGGATAAAGTACACCCATCGCAGCACACGACGAACCCACACGAGGAGCACACCATGAATATCCTGCAGATCAACTCCAGCGCCCGCAGCAGCGGTTCCGAATCGACCCGCCTGGCCGACGAGATCGTCGCCCGCGTGGCGGCCGGCAAGGAGGCCAACGTGGTCCGCCGCGACCTGGCGGCCGAGCCGCATCCGGTGCTGGACGAATCCGCACTGCAGGCCCTGTTCACCCCGGCCGACCAGCGCACCCCGGCGCAGGCGGCCCGGGTGGCACTGGACGACGCACTGATCGCCCAGGCCCAGGCCGCCGACGTGATCGTCATCGGCGCACCGATGTACAACTTCGGCATCACCGTGCAGCTGAAGAGCTGGTTCGACGCCATCGCCCGCGCCGGCGTGACGTTCCGTTACAGCGCCAGCGGTCCGGAAGGCCTGCTGAAGGGCAAAAAGGTGTACGTCGCCGTGACCCGTGGCGGCATGCACAAGGACGGTCCGACCGACAGCCAGCTGCCGCACCTGCGCACCTTCCTGTCCTTCCTGGGCCTGACCGACGTCCAGTTCGTGTTCTCGGAAGGCCATGGCATGGGGGCGGACGCCGTGGCGCGGGCCCGGGCCGAGGCGCGCCAGCAGATCGAAGCGCTGGCTTGATACCAACAACCAGGAGGCCATCATGGCAGACATCGACAACAGCAATACGGTCACGCGGCCGCGCACCGTGGAACGCGTGATCGCCGGCCAGGCCGTCATGGACGGCGCGGGCGTGAAGATCAACCGGGTGCTGACGCAGCCGTTGCAGCGTCGCCTCGATCCGTTCCTGATGCTGGACAACTTTGGCTCGGACGAGGCCAACGACTACATCGCCGGCTTCCCGAACCACCCGCACCGGGGCTTCGAGACGGTGACGTACATGATCGAGGGCCGCATGCGCCACCGCGACAGCGCCGGCAACGAAGGCCTGCTGGAGAACGGCGGCGTGCAGTGGATGACGGCCGGGCGCGGCGTGATCCATTCGGAAATGCCGGAACAACAGGAAGGCCGCATGGAAGGCTTCCAGCTGTGGCTGAACCTGCCCGCGCGGGACAAGATGCGCTCGCCCTGGTACCGCGACTTCAAGGCCGCCGACGTGCCCGCGTTCACGACGCCGGCCGGCGCCGGCGTGCGCGTCATCGCCGGCAGCAGCCATGGTGTCGCGGGCGCCGTGCAGCGGGATGGCACCGAGCCGCTGTACCTGGACGTGACCTTGCCGCCCGGTGCCGTGTTCGACCAGCCGCTGCCGGCCGGTCACAATGCCTTCCTGTACCCATACCGGGGCAGCGTGACGACCGGCGCACGCATCATCGCCACGCGCACGATGGCGATTTTCGCCAACGACGGGGACAGCGACGGCGTCAGCATCGCCGGCCCGGCTGGCGAACCGGCCCGTTTCATCCTGGTCGCCGGCCGGCCCCTGCACGAGCCGATCGCGCAATACGGCCCGTTCGTCATGAACACGCAGCAGGAACTGCAGCAGGCGGTGGAGGACTTCCGCGCCGGCCGCCTGGGCGAGGAAGCCCACGCCGGGCAACCAACCCCACCCGGCGACGGGTAACCATCCCCACCCGGCGGCGGGTGAGGAACCCACCTGCCGCCGGCTGATCGCGCCAGCCGGCGGCGCCCTCGCTAGGCGGCCGCCGGCACGCTAGAATGCGCGGATGACCAGTCCCATCCTGCATTTGCTGAAACGCCTGAGCCGTGCGCTCGGGCTCGACACGGCCGACAGCTTTCCCCCAGGCCACCGCTACGCGCGCACGCGCTGGAACGCGGCCTATTTCGACATCGCTTCGAACGTCCCGCCCGACGAGATGGAGCGGCGCATCTGCGACGCCGTCGCCAATACGCCGCTGGTATTCGGCCACATCGTCAACCCCACGCCACGCATGCAGCGCACGTTGCTCGGATTGCTCGAGCAACGCCTGCGGCTGGGCCACCGGCGCGAGGCCGCGCAACTGGCCGCCCTGCTGCTGCGTGCCTACCACAGCCGCGACACCCCCGAGGCGGTGCCGGGGCTGCGCGCGGCCATCGACGCGGGCGCGCACCTGGACGGCAACAAGCGCATCGCCGCCGTGCTGGATTTCCTGGGCGGCTCCGATGCCCCGTTCGACGTGATCGAGATGAAGTAGCCAAGTCAACTGCGACAAGCGCCGGTGTAACGAAAAGACAACACGCCGAAGCGACTGTCCGGACCTTATGGCTGAGCTCAAATGCCGCGCCAGCTCAGCGTTTCATGACCGTTCGATGACATGCCGGCCGACCGTTAGGCGCAAATCAATTAACCTTAGCTTAATTTTGTTGTTGCATTAACAAGCGGCGGGAGTACAGTAGAGCTGCACCCCACAACGGTGCGACCCTCTCAAATGCAAAGGAGCTTACTGTGCGTATTTCCCGTTTCGTAACGACCGCAATCGCTTCCGCAGTCCTGCTGTGCGCCGCCAGCGCACAGGCCGCCATCACCACGTACACCAGCCAGTCCGCCTATCTGGCGGCCGTGGGCACGACCGGCGTCGACACCTTCGACGACCTGGAAATCGATGAATACGGCGGCCCGCTGGACCGCACCGCCGGCTCCTATGCATACACGATCGCGGCAGGGCCCGCCAATCCGTCGCTGTGGGGCGCCACCGACGACTTCAGCGACTACTGGCTGACGGGCGGCAACCGCATCGACATCGTCTCCTTCAGCAGCAAGACGCCAGTCGCCGGCGCCGGTGGCTTCTTCTTCGGCTCCGACCTGTTCGGTTCGTACACCGACGCGGACTACCTGATCCTGACCGCCACCGACAGCACCGGCGCCAAGATCGACTACCGCCTGTCGGCACCGGACAAGGGCTCGTTCGTGGGCTTCGTGTCGGACCACGACCTGGTCTCGCTGACGATGACGGCCGAGGACCAGCCGGGCGTGTGGGCCACCGTCAACGACCTGCACCTGTCGGTGGCGGCCGTACCGGAACCCAGCACCTACGGCATGCTGCTGGGCGGCCTGGGCCTGATGGGCTATCTGGCCCGTCGCAAGCGCCGCGCTTAAGACGGCGACAGCGAGCCGGCCGCGCCCGCGGCCGGCTGCCTGCGCGGCGCGTCGAACCAGCGCGCGCGCAGGCGCATGAACGGCGTCTCCACCAGCGCATACAACAGCCAGCCTGCCCACACGCTGGCCAGCAGCAACAGCAGCACGCCAAGGGGCTCATCGGCAGCGATGCCCAGCGGCGCCAGCAGCGGTGCCAGCACGATGCACAGCTGCTTGTGCACCAGGTAGATGGCATACGACCACAATGCCAGGCTGGCAGCACCCGGCAGCCGCAGCCGGTACAGCAGCGAGCCAGGGCTGAGCGCCGCCAGCACCAGCAAGCCGAATCCCAGCGCCAGCAACGGATAACCATAGATTGTTTCGGCGCGGCCGAAATGATTGGCCAGGAACAGCTGGAAGGCACAGCCGACGACGGCGACCCCGGATGCCAGCGTCCAGTTGCCCCAGGCCGTCAGCCTGGCCCACGCCCGCGCATGACAATTCTTCAGCAGCGCCAGCGCGACCCCGGCCACCAGTTCGTCGAAGCGGCACAACGTCGAATAATAGATGGTGCGGTAGAACAGCGCGTTGCCCCCCTGCGGCGGGCGGGCCGCGTCCCACGCGTGCGCCCGCAGCAGCATGCCCGCCACGCAACTGGCAAGGATCAGCAGCCAGGCCAGCGGCAAGCGCCAGCGCCGGCTGGCAGCCACCAGCAGCGCCAGCGCCGGCAAGGCCATGTAGAACTGCTCCTCCACGCACAGCGACCACGAGTGCGAGAAGCGCGTGCCCGGCTTCAGGTCGAAGTTCAGCGTAAAGGTCAGGTACTGCCACCACGGCGCGTGCGGCGAGCCGGCCGCGAACACCGGCCAGAACGCGTACAGCGCCAGCACGACATAGTAATTGGGCAGCGTGCGCAGCAGCCGGCGCGCGTAGAACACCGGCAGCGAGAACGTGCCCTGGCGCAGGCTGGCGAAGATCTGGTTGCCGATCAGGTAGCCGGACAGTGCGAAAAACAGGTCCACTCCGGCCCAGCCGATCTCGCCGACGGCACCGAGCGTGGGCCGGTGCGTGACGAAGTTGACGTAATGGTTGGCGAACACCAGCAGGATCGCGAGCGCGCGCAGGGTGTCGAGGCCGTACAGGCGCTTGGTCGGGCTTTCTATCATGGCGGCATTCTACCCGGCGCAGCCGCTAGAATAGCGCTCCGACCTTTGCCAGGAACGCCGCATGAACCCGTCCACGCCGCTGCACTTCCGTTCGACCACCTACACCGGCCTGGCGCCGGGGCCGCGCCTGATCGTCACGGGCGCCGTGCACGGCAACGAAACGGCGGGCACGCAAGGCATCGTGCGCGTCATGGCCGAACTCGACAGCGGTACATTGACCATTGCCGCCGGCAGCGTCACGTTCGTGCCCGTGACCAATCCGCTGGCGTATGCACGGGGCGAGCGCGCCGGGCAACGCAACCTGAACCGCAACCTGTTCCCGAAAGCGCAGCCGGAGGATTTCGAAGACCGCGTCGCCAACTGGCTGTGCCCGCTGCTGGCCGCCCACGACGTGCTGCTCGACCTGCACTCCTTCCATGCGCCGGGCGAGCCGTTCGTCATGATGGGACCGCGCGACAACGATGGCCCGCTGGAGCCGTTCCATCACGAGCAGGCGGAGCGTTCACTGGCGCGGGTACTGGGCGTGCGCCGCTTCGTCGACGGCTGGCTGCGCACGTATGGCGCCGGCGTCGAGCGGCGCCTGCGCGGCGACAGCCAGCTCGAAACGGTGCTGCGCTATGGCGTGGGCACGACCGAATACATGCGCACGACGGGCGGCTACGCGCTGACCCTGGAGTGCGGCCAGCATGCCGATCCGCAGGCGCCCGAGGTGGCCTATCGCGCCATCCGCAACACGCTGGCGCATCTGGGGCTGGTGGACGAAGCGGCGCCGCGGCCGGTGCCGGCCGATGCCGTCGAGGCGCTGTCGATGGTGGAGGTGTTCGACAAGCTGCACGACGGCGACGCCTTCACCAGGCCCTGGTCCAGCTTCGACCGGGTGGCGACAGGCGCCGAGATCGGCCGGCGCGCCGATGGTACGCCGGTGCTGGCGCCATTCGATGCGGTGATGCTGTTCCCGGACAGCGCGGCACGGGCCAATGCGGAGTGGTACTACCTGGCGCGCGTCAATCCGGCATTCTGAGGGCGCCGTGCCCTCGCTGCCGACAAGCCCGCCGCCGGCCGGTTCCGGTCAGCTTTCCGGATCGTAGTGGAACTCGCGCAGTTCCTGGTCACAGCGGCAGGCCGCCGCAAGCCGGGCCGCCCACTGGACGGCGGCATCCCTGGACGGCAACTCGAGCACGCAGAATCCGCCATCGAATCGCGCAGTCTGCGGATAGGTCGTGCCGGTACGCCCGCCGTCGGCCGCCACCCTCTCCGGCGCGACCCCGGCATTGATGCCGCCGGCAAAGACATAGACCCCGGCAGCCTTCGCTGCGCGGATCACCGCGTGCGATGCCGCCGCGACGGCGGGCATCTCTTCGGCGGGAACGTCCATTGCGCTGGCCGGGAACGAAATCAGGAACTTGGTCACGAAGCCTCCTTCGTACACGTCATCCATGCCGCTCAATGCGGCGACAGCAGCTTCAAGCCGGCGATGCCGGCCACGATCAGGGCAATGCAAAACAGCCGCGCGGCGCCGGCGGGTTCGCCCAGCACCAGCATGCCGAAAATGGCCGTGCCGACGGTGCCGATACCCGTCCAGACCGCATAGGCCGTGCCCAGCGGCAGGCCGCGCAGCGCGAGGCCCAGCAGGCCGACGCTGCCGGCCATCGCGGCCAGGGTCAGCGCGCTCGGCAGCAGCCGCGTGAAGCCGGCCGTGTATTTCAGGCCGACCGCCCAGCCCACTTCCAGCAAACCGGCAACAAACAGGAACATCCAGGACATATGCCTCTCCAATGAGTGGCAAGGCCGTCCCTGCCGCGAACCCGGGCGGCGCGCGGCGCCGGCGGGGCCGTCCCCACGGGTGACGCGGCAGTATATCATTCACGCTTTCCTGCCGGGCCGGTGGCCCCGTTGCCGCGGCCTGGGCCAGTCGCCGGCAAGGGCTGGATTTATATCGTAGAATACCAATATGCGAATCGGCGATAGCCGATATCCGCATCGGAGAAACCCGAAACATGACCGAACTCGACATCGACGCGATCCACAAGGCGCTCGCCAACCCCGTGCGGCGCCAGATCCTGGCCTGGCTGAAGGAGCCGGAAACGCACTTCGCCCAGCAACTGCACCCGGTATCCATGGGCGTGTGTGCCGGCATGATCGACCACAAGTGCGGCCTGTCGCAGTCGACCGTGTCCGGCCACCTGGCGATCCTGCAAAAGGCCGGGCTGGTGACGGTGACGCGCCTGGGGCAGTGGAATATGTTCAAGCGCAACGAAGAGGTCATCCAGGGTTTCCTCGACCATATCAACCTCGGCCTGTAACGGTCCCGCGCAGCGCGCGGCCGGCACAGCCCCTTGAACCAGGAAGAGAAAATGACGACACTGTTCGACCCCATCACCATCGGCGACCTGACCCTGAAGAACCGCGTCATCATGGCGCCGCTGACGCGCGCCCGCGCGATCGGGCCCGGCCGGGTGCCCAATGCCCTGATGGCCGAGTACTATGCGCAGCGTGCCGGCGCCGGCCTGATCCTGTCCGAGGCAACGTCCGTCACGCCGCAGGGCGTGGGCTACGAGAATACGCCAGGCATCTGGTCCGACGAGCAGGTGGCAGGCTGGAAGCTCGTCACCGAGGCCGTGCACGCCAAGGGCGGCAGGATTTTCCTGCAACTGTGGCACGTGGGCCGTATCTCCGACCCCAGCCTGCTGAACGGCGAGTCGCCCGTCGCGCCCAGCGCCATCCCGGCCAAGGGCCATGTCAGCCTGCTGCGTCCGCAGCGTCCGTACCCGGTACCGCGTGCGTTGACGACGGAAGAAGTGGCCGGTGTCGTGGCCGCCTACCGCCTGGGCGCGGAAAACGCCAGGAAGGCCGGCTTTGACGGCGTCGAGATCCACGGCGCCAACGGCTACCTGCTCGACCAGTTCCTGCAGGACAGCACCAACCAGCGCACCGACCAGTACGGCGGCCCCGTCGAGAACCGCGCCCGCCTGATGCTGGAAGTGACGGACGCCGCCATCGAGGTGTGGGGCGCCGATCGTGTCGGCATGCACCTGGCGCCACGCCGCGATGCGCACGACATGGGCGACTCCGACCCGAGGGCCACGTTCACGTACGTCGCCCGCGAGCTGGGCAAGCGCAAGATTGCCTTCATCTGCGCCCGCGAAGCCGTCGGCCCGGACAGCCTGGGCCCGTTGCTGAAGCAGGAGTTCGGCGGCGTCTACATCGCCAACGAGCAGTTCAGCCTGGAAAGCGCGCAGCGCGCGCTGAACGAGGGCACGGCCGACGCCATCGCCTGGGGCAAGGACTTCATCGCCAACCCGGACCTGCCGGAGCGCCTGCGCCAGGGTGCCCCGCTCAATCCGCAGCGGCCGGAGCTGTTCTACGCGCCGTCCGCCGAGGGTTATACCGACTATCCAGCGCTGGCTTGATCCGTGGGGGCTGTCCCCGGCGGGGACTGACCCTAATGCCGCTAAGTTAAGAGAAAAGTAGCTGGGTTAGGGTCCGTCCCCGCAGGGGACTGACCCTGGTTTTAATCGCAGAACCATGCGACTTGCGCGATAAAAACCGGGGTCAGTCCCAAAAAACGGGACAGACCCCAAGCGAGCGTCTGTTCTCTGCGCGCCAAAATTCCTTAACTTAGACATCATGTATTGGACCTGCCGACCTCAAACAACGCGGGTTAAGCTTTAGGTTCCGAAGAACCATGGGCGCAGAGCCGAAATTGAGGAGGCAGGTCATGGAACAGTTTATCAAGAATGTCGGACTCGATACCCACAAGGCGACGATCGCCGTTTCGGTTGCCGATTCAGAAGGCGAGCTGCGTTACATGGGTGAAATCCCGAACACATCCGAGGCGATTGCTAAGCTGGTAAAGCAGCTCGGCAAGGATGGCGCGAAACTGGTGTTCTGTTACGAAGCTGGCCCTTGTGGCTATGGGATTTTCCGCCAGCTTAGGGGACTGGGTCTGGAGTGCTTGGTGGTGGCACCGTCGCTGATTCCGAAGAAAGCTGGTGACCGCGTCAAGACCGATCGCCGTGACAGCATGATGTTGGCTCGCCTGCTTCGTGCCGGTGAACTCACTCCAGTGTGGGTACCCGATGATGCGCAGGAGGGATTACGCGACTTGACACGGGCACGCGAGGATATGAAGGCGCTGCAGTTGAAGGCTAAGCAGCGGTTATCCGCTTTCCTGTTGCGTCATGGGAAAAGCTACGATGGCAAGAGCAACTGGACGCAGGCGCATTTCCGCTGGCTGGAGCAAATGAAGTTTGCGAGTCGGACGCAGCAAATCGTCTTCCAGGAATACGTCGATACGGTCAAGGCGCTGACTAAGCGCGTTGACGGACTAGATCAGCAACTGGAAGCAGAAGCCACGGCATCGGCACTCTGGCCAATGATCGAAGCGTTGATGGCGCTACGGGGTGTCAATCTGCTCACCGCCGCCACCGTGATGGCGGAAATCGGCGACCTGCATCGCTTTGCCACCGCACCGCAATTTATGGCCTATTTGGGACTGGTGCCGAGCGAGCACTCAAGTGGGGCAAGCAAATCGCGAGGCAGCATCACCAAGACCGGGAACGGGCACGTACGTAAGGTGCTCATCGAGTCGGCATGGACCTACCGGTACCCAGCCCGTAAGACAGCTCACTTGCAGCGCCGTGCCGAGAAGACGTCAGACGAGGTCCAGGAGATCGCCTGGAACGCCCAAAAGCGGCTCTGTGCGCGCTATCGCGCGATGGGCGAGAGGGGCAAACTCAAAGTACAGGCATGCACGGCGGTGGCGCGCGAGCTGGCAGGCTTCATCTGGGCCATTGGCCAAGTGACGCCGCGCGTCAGGCCAACGACGTAACGGAGCCGATCGTGAACGTACAGCGTGGTGGTAGCAGAATGGGCAACGGTGGGAGAACCCTCGGTGCCGCTATGAGGCAGCCAGCAATGAACTGATCCTCCAACTTAGAGCGAGGCAGCTCCCCGACGAATCGGTTGTCATGCGGTACCCAACCCGCGCATATCAGACTGATCAACCGTCGGAATGCCGCCCGTTCTGCTACCAGCACGCTGTGCTAAAAGGATTTTTTACGAAAAGCGTTGACAGGTCCAATACATATCAGCGGCATTAGGGACAGACCCCGAACTTTGTTGGTTGTCAGGAATGACACTTCAGGGTCAGTCCCCTTTGGGGCGGTCCGGCGACCCGGCAGACCCTCGGCACCGGGTTGCCGCGCTCAGCGCGGCACGGTGTAGTTGACCGGAATGAACTCGTATCCCTTGCCGCTGCCGCGCAGGTGACCCAGGCCCGGGAACGGCAGGTGCGCCGCGCCGATCAGCGCGCCCTCTTTCGCCGCATGCGCGAACGCCGCCTTGCGCGCGGCCAGCGCGGCCTTGCTGTCGCTGTCGAAGCCGATCGTCACCGATGGATCATCGAACTGGATGAATTTCGCATGCATCAGGTCGCCGATCAGGACCAGCTTCTGGCCGCGGCTTTCCACCACATAAGTGGTGTGACCCGGCGTGTGGCCGTAGCTGGACGTGGCGCGCACGCCCGGCACCAGCTCCGTGTTGCCGTTGAACGGCTGCAGGCGGTTGGCATTCGCATATGGCCCCAGCGCGCCCTGTGCGCCCTGGAAATAGCCCTTCTTGTCGGCCGGTGCCGATTCCATCTGGGTCTTGCTGAGCCAGTAGTCCGTGTCATGCTTGTCGGCACGTACCACGGCGTTCGGGAACGCCGGCTTGTCGCCCGTGTTCAGGCCGCCGATATGGTCGGGGTGCAGATGGGTGATGTAGATCTCGTCGATCTGCTCCGGCTGGTAGCCGGCGGCCTTGATGCTGTTGACCAGTTTGCCCAAGGTGGGGCCGAACAGGTTGCCGGCACCCGCATCGATCAGCACCAGCTTGCTGCCTGTATTGACGAGGAAGGCGTTGACGGACGTCTCTACCGGGGCCGTCAGGTAGTGATGGCTCAGCGCCTGGTCGATCTTCGGTTTCGGTGCCTGCAGCAGTTTGTCCATCGGCAGGTCGACCGTGCCGTCGTTGACGACGGTTACCTCGAAGTCCCCCACCATCGTGCGGTAGAAACCGGGCGCCTGGGTTTTCACCATCGGCGCGGCGGCGGATGCGATCGCGCTGGACAGTGCCAGCGCCGCCAGCAGGGCTGCCTGGGCGGGTACGATTTGTCTGGACATCGTATTGTTCCTTTTATCTTGAGATGTACGGAACGCTACGTTAACGCAAAAACGCCGTTTGCGCTTGCCTCCGCCGGGGGATGCACGCGCCCCGGCTGGCGCGGCTTCCGCCTTGTCGCGCCCCGGTTTTTGTTGCTCAGCCCGCATCATCGGGCTGGCGGGCCGGCGCGCGCGAGCGTTGCGAACAGGCCGCACAGCGCGCAGGAATGCTATTCTCAACCGGCAACAATGCTTGCCGCGCCCTGCCGACCCGGATAGAATTTCGTCCGCGGTTTTCACAAGGTGGAACGACCGGACGGCAGCCGCGCCACCAACAGGAACTCCGTATGACCAATCACAGGCTGGCGGTCGCCGAACTGCCCACGATCAAGCAGCGCATGGCCTTGCGCGTCCTTCACTTCTTCGGCTGGAAGTTCATGTACCGGCCATTGCCGGGGCCGCGCGGCATCCTGGTCACCTACCAGCACACGTCGAACTGGGACTTCTTCATCGGCCTGTTCGCCAAATGGGCCGTCGACCTGCCGTTCCGCTGGCTGGCCAAGGATTCGCTGTTCCGCATACCCTTGCTGGGCAAGTGGTTCGTCAGCCTGGGTGGCCAGCCGGTCGACCGCAGCGCACCGAACGGCATGATCCGGGCCCAGGCCGAGCGCATGAACGCGGCCCCGTGGTATTGGGTCGCCATCACGCCGGAGGGCACGCGCAGCTACAGGCCCAACTGGAAAAGCGGCTTTTACCATCTGGCCATCGAGGCCAAGGTGCCGTTGTGCCTGGTCGCGCTGGATTATCCCAACAAGACGCTGCACATGACCGACCACCTGTGGCTGACCGGCGACCAGGAACGCGACATGGCCGCCATCGCCGCGGCTTACGCCGGACGACAGGGCAAGCATCCGCACAACGCCGCCCCCATCGTGCTGGCCGAGCGGCGCGAGAAGCCGCGCGACTGAACCGGCCTACGCGGCCAACAGGACGCAACCCGCTGCCGCCACGGCGCCGCCCAGCATGCGTGCCTGCGGCCAGCAGGACAGCCGGCGCCCCGTCATCAGCAAGCCAGCGCTGGCCAGCAGGAACCCGGCGCTGGCGCTCGCCTGCCGCAGCTCCAGGCCATGGGCATTGCCGTGCCATAGCGCAAACCCGGCCACGATGGCGCCTGCCGCCAGGCCCGGCAGCCGTACCGCCGCCGCGGCCAGCGCGCCGGCCACCAGGACCGACAACGCGATGCCGCCCTCCAGGGCGGGCAGGCGCAGGCCGGCCTGGCCGATGGCGGCGCCGGCAGCCAGCGCCGCCAGCGCCAGCGGCAGCAGCCGCGGCGACTGCCGCGCGCTCCAGATGCCGATCGCCAGCAGTGCCAGCAAGTGGTCCAGGCCCGTCAGCGGATGCAGCAGCCCTGCGGCGAAACCCGCGCTGTGCGCGTGGCCGGGATGGGCCAGTACCGGCAACGGCAGGCACAGGACCAGCGGCAACAACCGGAGCGCCCTCATGATCGCGCTTCCAGCAAGCCCTGCGTGCGGATGAAATCGATGACCTGCGCCACGCCCTCGCCGCTGCGCAGATTGGTGAAGACGAACGGCCGCGCGCCGCGCTGCTGGCGGGCGTCGCGCGCCATCACGTCCAGGTCCGCGCCCACGTGCGGCGCCAGGTCGGTCTTGTTGATGATCAGGAGGTCCGAGCGCGTGATGCCGGGCCCGCCCTTGCGCGGGATCTTCTCGCCGCCGGCCACGTCGATCACGTACAGCGTCAGGTCGGACAGCTCGGGACTGAAGGTGGCGGCCAGGTTGTCGCCGCCCGATTCGACCAGGATCAGGTCGAGGTCCGGGAAGTCGGCCTGCATGCGCGCGATCGCTTCCAGGTTGATCGAGGCGTCCTCGCGGATGGCCGTGTGCGGGCAGCCGCCCGTCTCCACGCCCATCAGCCGCTCGGCCGGCAGCGCGTTGGCGCGCAGCAGGATCTCCATGTCCTCGCGGGTATAGATGTCGTTGGTGATGACGGCCATGTCGTAGCGCTCGCGCATGCCCTTGCACAGCATTTCGCACAGCGCCGTCTTGCCGGAGCCGACGGGACCGCCGATGCCGACGCGCAGCGGGTTGGAAGATGGTTGCATGATGGTTCCCTCAGGATCGATAAAGTCGGCTGTACTGCACTTCGTGACGCATCGACAGCAGGGCCAGGCCAGGCGCCCAGTTCGACAGCGCATGGTCGGCCAGCGACTGCGCGCACAGCGCCGCCGCCTCCAGGTCGGGCCGCAACGACAGCAGCAGCTTTTGCCCCGCCACCTGGCCCAGCGGCACCGACTTGACGCATACCAGCACCTGGTTCTCGGCCCAGGCGAACAGCAGCGCCAGCAGGGCTTCCTCGTGCGGGATGCCCAGCGCGGCGACGGCGCAGGCATATGCCGCCGGCAGCGGCACCTCGGCATGCGCGTGCAGCATGGCCAGCGCGCCCTCGTCGGCGATGCCCAGTTCGGCGATCAGGCGCGCCAGCGAAAAGCCCATCTGCACGGTCTCGGCGCGCAGTTCGGCCGTATCGCGCGAAGCCAGGAACTGCTCCGACAGCTCCGCCACCGCCAGCGCGTCGCGCCGGGTGAACGACGCCATCAGGCGCCAGCACAGCGGCGCCTCCCACAGCGCGACCACCTCGTGCAGCTGGCGCGCGATCCAGCGGCGCGCGCTGTCCGCATCCGTCACCAAGCCCTGCTCCAGCGCCGCCTCCAGGCCTTGCGAATAGCTGTAGGCGCCGATCGGCAGCGAGGGACTGGCCAGCTGCAGCAGGTGCAGCAGTTGCGCCGCGCCTATCATGCCGGGTCGCCGGGCCGGTGGATGCGCTGGCGCAGCGGCACCGGCGCCAGGGGACCATGACCATGGTCGTGATGGTGATGGCCGCCGCCGTAGGCGCCCGACTCCGGCTCGAATGGCGCCAGCTGCTCGATGACCGTCGCGCCCAGGCCCGCCAGCATGTCGCGCAGCACGGCGTCGGCGCGGATGCGCAGAAAGCCCTCGCCCACCTGGGCCTGGGTATGCCGGTTGCCCAGGTGGAAGGCGCAGCGCAGCAGCGCGTGCGCATCGGCGCAGGTGACCTTGTAGGTGGCCTCGGGCGCCGCCTCGACGCGAACGATGCGAACACCCGGCCCATCGTCGCCCTTGAGCAGGTCGCCGCCGCGCAGCACGGTGCCGCGCACGGTGAAGATGGCGACCTCCTCGCCCGAATCGAGCCGCGCGCGCAGCCGGCACTTCTCGCGCAGCTCGTAGGGCAGCACCAGGCGCCCGTCGACGGGGGCGCGCGGGTCGATGACGTTCGTCTCCGGTATTTTGGTATGCAGTGTCAGCATGGGTCCTCGCTCTAGAACAGGAAATAGCGCTGCGCCAGCGGCAGCACGGTGGCGGGTTCGCACGTCAGGAGACGGCCATCCGCGCGCACCTCGTAGGTTTCCGGGTCCACTTCCATCACGGGCGTGGCGCCGTTGTGGATCATGTGGTGCTTGCGCAGGTGGCGCATGCCGCGCACCGGGATCAGCGTCTTGGACAACTTGAGCGCATCGCCGATGCCGGCGTCGAAGGCGGCCTGGGAGACGAAGGTGAACGATTTCTTCAGGCCGCCGCCGAAGGCGCCGAACATGGGCCGGTAGTGCACCGGCTGCGGCGTGGGGATCGACGCGTTCGGGTCGCCCATCTGCGCCGCCGCGATCATGCCGCCCTTCAGGATCATGGACGGCTTGACGCCGAAGAAGGCCGGCTTCCACAGCACGATGTCGGCGATCTTGCCTACCTCCAGCGAGCCCACCGCATGGGCGATGCCGTGCGTGATGGCGGGGTTGATCGTGTACTTGGCGATGTAGCGCTTGACGCGGAAGTTGTCGTTGCGGGCGCTGTCCCCTTCCAGCGCGCCGCGCTGCACCTTCATCTTGTGCGCCGTCTGCCACGTGCGCAGGATGGTTTCGCCGACGCGGCCCATGGCCTGCGAGTCGGACGACATCATCGAGATCGCGCCCAGGTCGTGCAGGATGTCCTCGGCGGCGATGGTCTCGCGGCGGATGCGCGACTCGGCGAACGCCACGTCCTCGATGATCGCCGGATCGAGGTGGTGGCAGACCATCAGCATGTCCAGGTGTTCGTCCAGCGTGTTGACCGTATAGGGCCGGGTCGGATTGGTCGACGACGGCAGCACGTTGGCCTGGCCGACGGCGGCGATGATGTCCGGCGCGTGGCCGCCGCCGGCGCCCTCGGTGTGGAAGGTGTGGATGGTGCGATCCTTGAACGCCGCCAGCGTGTCCTGCAGGAAGCCGCCTTCGTTCAACGTGTCGCTGTGCAGCGCGACCTGGATGTCGAAGCGGTCGGCGACGGCCAGGCAGTTGTCGATCGCGGCCGGGGTGCTGCCCCAGTCCTCGTGCAATTTGAGGCCGATGGCGCCGGCGCGGATCTGCTCCTCCAGCGGCAGCGGCAGGCTGACGTTGCCCTTGCCGAGAAAGCCCAGGTTCATCGGGAACGCGTCGGCCGCCTGCAGCATCGCGTGCAGGTGCCACGGACCCGGCGTGCAGGTGGTGGCGGCCGTGCCGGTGGCGGGCCCGGTGCCGCCGCCCAGCATCGTCGTCACGCCGCTCATCAAGGCTTCCTCGATCTGCTGCGGGCAGATGAAGTGGATGTGGCTGTCGATCCCGCCGGCGGTGACGATCATGCCCTCGCCCGCGATGATCTCGGTAGCGCCGCCGATGGCCATCGTCACACCGGGCTGGATGTCCGGGTTGCCGGCCTTGCCGATGGCGGCGATCAGCCCGTCCTTGATGCCGATGTCGGCCTTGACGATGCCCCAATGGTCGACGATGACGGCATTGGTGATGACGGTGTCCATCACGTCGGCATGGGCGCGCTGCGACTGGCCCATGCCGTCGCGGATCACCTTGCCGCCGCCGAACTTGACCTCTTCGCCATAGATGGCGTGATCGCGTTCGATCTTGATGAACAGCTCGGTGTCGGCCAGGCGGATCCGGTCGCCCGTGGTGGGGCCGAACATCTCGGCATAGGCGCGGCGCGGGATCGTCGCCATCAGCCCTGCCCGCCGTCGGTCTTGAGCTTGCCCATCACCTTGCCGGAAAAGCCGTACACCTCGCGGTCGCCCTCCAGGTCGACCAGTTCGACGGTGCGCTGCTGGCCCGGCTCGAACCGCACGGCGGTGCCGGCGGCGATGTTCAGGCGCCGGCCGTAGGCCTTCCAGCGCTCGAACGACAGCGCGTTGTTCACTTCGAAGAAGTGGAAGTGCGAGCCAACCTGGATCGGCCGGTCGCCCTGGTTGGCGACGACCACCGTTACTGTCGCGCGGCCTTCGTTGAGCGGCAGGTCGCCCTGCTCCAGTTGATATTCGCCGGGGATCATGGCGCACCTCATACGATCGGGTTGTGGACGGTCACCAGCTTGCTGCCGTCCGGGAAAGTGGCTTCGACCTGGATGTCCGGGATCATTTCCGGCACGCCTTCCATCACCTGTTCGCGCGTCAGGATGGTCGTCCCGTACGACATCAGGTCGGCCACGCTGCGCCCGTCGCGCGCGCCTTCCAGCAGTGCGGCCGTGATCAAGGCGATGGCTTCGGGATGGTTCAGCTTCAGGCCGCGCGCCAGCCGGCGTTCGGCCAGCAGGCCGGCAGTGAAGATCAGCAGCTTGTCTTTTTCGCGGGGTGTCAGGTCCATGGCTGTCCTCTCAGGTGCGCCAGCTGCGCGGTTCGCAGGCCACGCGGCCCAGCAAGGCGGGGCGCAGCAGCCGCCACGCGGCCAGCATGATGTCGCGGGCGGTCTCGCTGTCGTCGCCCAGCCAGCGCACGACGAAAACCTCCTTCATGCGGGTGGCGCCGAAATGCGCGCCATCGTCCAGCGCGCGCACGGCGGCCAGCACGTCGGCGCCCAGCGGCGTGCCGCACGCGACCAGGGTCGCGCAGACGCCGCGGCCGGCCAGGCCGAGCGGGCTGTGCTGGCGCACCGGCGTCAGCACGCCCTGCTCCCACCACAGCAGCCGGCCGCCGCGCCGGATCGAGGTGCGCTGGGCGATGCGCCCGCTGGTGAAGGTTTCGCCGGCGGCGCGCCGGCCCAGGCAGAAGATCTCGCAGCCCAGGTAGGCTGCATCCGCCGCCAACGTCACGTGATGGTCGAGGGCGATATCGACATCGTCATGGAAGATGGTTTCCTGCGGCAGCCATTCGAGCATGGCGCCGGCGCCGGCCTGCAGCGCCACCTGCTGGCGCGAGACGTGGCCGTTGGCGCGGTACCACTTGGCCGCGCCGGGCGTGGTCAGGAAGGCGTGCGCGCCGTCGCCCGCGTGCACGTCGATGGCCAGGCAGTCGCCACCCACCACGCCGCCGGGCGGATGCACGACGATCGCATGGCACACGGCCGGTTCTTCGGGATACAGGGGTTTCTGCACGCGCAGCGGACCGCGGTGCTCGCGCTGGGCCAGGCGCGTGACGGCGCCGTCGCGGCGAAAGCCCAGCTTGAGGCTGGCCTGCCACGCGCCGGGGCCGGCGTGCGGGGAGAAATCGGTAAGGCTGGCGTGGCAGTCGGGCATACGAGCAGGATCGGGGATGACCTGCTCATCTACGCAAGTTACGTGCCAATGGCGGAACGCACTTTACGGCCGGCCTGCGCACCTTTTCGGTGCGACGAAGGGGAGCCTGGACCGGCTTGGTGCGTCAGCCCGCCAAACTGATCGGTTCGCTCTCATCCATCGTATAGCGCACATTGCGCAAGCCGTTCACGCGCATCAGCTCGCGCACCGTCAGGCCGCTGGGGTCGGCGCTCTGGCGGTTGTCGCGGCGCTCGTGGCGCAGCACTTCGCCGACGATTTCGACGTCGCGCAGGCGGTAAGGCGGGTTGACGACCAGTGGCTGGTCGAGGTCGTTGTACCAGATCTGATAGAGAGGCATGTAGTGCTCCAGAAAAACAGTACATTATCATAACGTACAGCAAGCGATGCACACATGCCCCGGCCGCGCTATTCGTCCGCCAAGGTCGCCGCCAGCAGGAAGTCCTGCCCGCACGGCTGGCCGCCGCACAGGGCAGGTTTGTAGCGCTCCAGCAGCAACAGCCGGGCGACGTAGTCGCCCAGGTATTCGCTCGGCGCGGCGAGGATGCGCACGGTGAGCGGCTGGCCCGCCTGGTCGACGCTGACGGCGGCCTTGATGGGGCCGGGACGGATGTCGCTTTTCTCCAGCCGCGCCAATGCCCGGAACATCGGACTCAAGCCGTTGACGGGAAACGGCGGCTCGTCGTTGGCGTCCATGCGCTCGTAACCCGCGCGCAGCACGCTCTTCTGGGCGTCGGACAGGTCGGCGTAGCGCTTGTCGAAGGGAATCTGGGCGAACGCGACGTTGCGACGGATGTGGCTGCCCGTGCGGGGCTGGTCACGGAACGCGTAGGTGGCGTCCTCGGCGGCTGCGCTGCCGGCCAGCGCGAGCGCGGCGGCGATGATGGCGATGCGGTGCATGCTGGGCTCCTTTCGGGTGGTGGAATGCCACCCGAGCGTAGGCGAAGTTGCCGCCCAGCACGTTGCCGCAGATCAGTAAGGGCCCTTCCCTCCCTCGGCGATGAAGCGCTCGATCCGCGCCGCCAGCACCGGCAGCGGCACCGAGCCCAGCTCCAGCACGGTATCGTGGAAGGCGCGGATGTCGAACTTCGTACCCAGCGCGGCCTCGGCGCGCCGACGCGCATCGATGATCGCCATCTCGCCCAGGTAGTACGACAGCGCCTGGCCCGGCCAGGAAATGTAGCGGTCCACCTCGGTCTCGACTTCGTGGCTGGACAAGGCCGTGTTCTCCATCAGGTAGCGCTGGGCCTGCTCGCGGGTCCAGCCCTTGGCATGGATGCCCGTGTCGACCACCAGGCGCGAGGCGCGCCAGGCCTGGTAGCTGAGCATGCCGAACACTTCATAGGGCGTCTCGTAGATGCCCATCTCCGTGCCGAGGCGCTCCGAGTACAGCGCCCAGCCCTCGCCATAGGCCGAGATGTAGGCATTGCGGAACGCCGGCCGGCCCTGCTGCTCCAGCGCCAGCGGCATCTGGAACGCGTGGCCCGGCGCCGATTCGTGCAGGGTCAGTGCCGGCAGGCTGTAGAGCGGGCGAGCCGGCAGGTTGTACGTGTTGACGAGGTAGACGCCGGGGCCGCCGCGGCCGGACGTATAGTACGGCGCCTGCTCCGGCGGCACCGGAATGACGGCGAAGCGGCTGCGCGGCAGCCGCCCGAAGTACTGCTCGGCCTTGCCGTCGAACTTCTTGGCGATCCAGGCCGCGCGCATCAACAGCTCTTCCGGCGTCCTGGCGTAGAAGCGCGGGTCGGTGCGCAGGAAATGCAGGAACGCGGGCAGGTCGCCGTCGAACTTCACCTCCTTCATCACCTGCGCCATCTCGGCGCGGATCTTCGCCATCTCGGCCAGGCCGATCTGGTGGATCGCGTCCGCCGTCAGGTTCGTCGTGGTGTACTCGACGATCTTCGATTGATAGTAGGCCTTGCCGTCCGGCAGGCGCTCGGCCGCCAGGTTGTCGGTAGCGCGCGGCACGTATTGCTCGCGCATGAATTTGAGCAGGCGCGCGTGCGCCGGGATCACCTGGGTGCGGATCGCCGCCAGCGCCGCCTCGCGCAGGCTGGCCTGCTCCGCCGCCGGGATGGTCGCCGCCATCGTCTTGAACGGCTGGTAGAACGGCGTGTCCTCCGGCTTGGCCTCGACCACGGCGACGAGCGACTGGTCGCGGCCCTGCAGCGTGACTTTCGGCGGGGTGAAGCCGCGCGCCAGGCCGGCGCGCATGTTCGCCATCTCGTCGTCGAAGTAGCGCGGCACGTCGTTCAGCTGCGCCACGTAGGCGCGATACTCCGCCAGCGTGCGGAACGGCTTGCGCGCCTCGTAGGTCAGGTTCGACCAGAACGACGAATCGGCGTTCAGCGGCTTCTCGTATTCGCGGAAGCGCTGGTTGTCCAGCAGCGCGGCGATCTGGGTGCGGTAGACGGCATAGTTGATGCGCTCGGGCGCCGACAACTTCTTCTCGTCGATGGCATCGAGCCGGCGCAAGGTGCCCTCCCAGTAGCGCTGGCGCGCCAGCTGCGTGGCCGGGTCGATCTTCGGCAAGGTGGCGCGGATGCCGTTGGTATCGTCCTCGGCATCCTCCAGCCGCTGCGACAGGCGCCACTGCCATTCCTGCGTGTAGACCGCGCGGAACTGGTCGTCGGTGGGATTCGCCTTCGGGGCAGCCTGGGCTTGGGCGGCCAACAGGCCGGCGGCAAGGATGGCCGCGCTGAGTCGTTTCATTCTGGGTCCTGGTTGGGGTTGAGGAAGTCGCTGGCCATTGCCGTGGACAGGAAGATGCGGCCGTTCAGGCGCTCCGGCAGGCTGCTGGCGCGCAGGCGGTCCATCACGGGACCCTTCACTTCAGCCAGGTGCAAGCCAATGCCGCGCGCGCGCAGGCTGTCGTTCAGTTCCTGCAGCGCGAACAGCGCCGTCGTGTCGATCGAGCTGACCGCCAGCATGGCCAGCACCAGGTGGCGCGCGGCCGGGTGGGCGCGCAGCTCGTCCTCGATGCGTTCGCCCACCGCATCGACGTTACCGAAGAACAGGTTGGCGTCGATGCGCAGGATCAGCACCGTGGCGCAGGTGGTGGCCGCATAGCGGTCGACGTTGCGGAAGTGCTCGGTGCCGGCGATGCGCCCCAGCACGGCGATGTGCGGCCGGCTGGCGCGCCAGATCAGGGTGCCCATCGACAGCACGACGCCGACGATGACGCCGGCCTCCACGCCCAGCGCCAGCACGCCGACGCAGGTGACCAGCCAGGCCAGCGCATCGCCACGGTCGTAGCGCCAGGCGGTGCGCAAGGTGTCCAGTTGCAGCATGCCCAGCACCGCGACGATGATTGTGGCGGCCAGTGTCGGCAGCGGCAGCAGCGCCAGCCATCCGGTCGGCAGCACCAGCGCGGCGGCCAGCAGCACGGCGGAGATCACGCTGGCCAGCGGCGTGTTGGCGCCGGCGGCGAAATTGACGGCGGAGCGCGACAGGCTGCCGGTAACCGGGAAACCGCCCGACGCCATGCTGGCGATATTGGCCGCTCCCAGGCCCACGAGTTCCTGGTTGCTGACCAGCTTCTCGCCGCGCTTTTGCGCCAGGGTCTGTGCGGCCGACATGCTGATCAGGAAAACGATGAAACCGATCAAGAGGCCCGGTTGCAGCAGCGCGCGCCAGTGGGCGCTGGAAGTGGCCAGGTTCAGTTGCGGCAGCCCGGCCGGCACGGGACCGGTGACGGCCACGCCCAGCGCCGGCAGGTCCAGCGCGGCGACCAGGCCGATCGACGCCAGCACCACGGCCATCGGCGCCAGCTTGGCCGCCACGTCGGCGGCCGCTTTCGGCATGCCGCAGTGCGCCAGCAGCGGCGCCAGGTAGGAACGGGCCAGCACGAGCAGCGCCAAGGAACCCAAGCCCAGCGCGGCGCTGGGGAGGTGAAAGTGCGGCGGCGCCGCGCCCAGCAGCGGCTTGACCTGGCCCCAGGCGATGACGAGCGATGAGCCGACGGTAAACCCGCTCATTACGGGGCGCGAGAAGAAGCTGGCCAGAAAGCCCAGCCGCAGCAGGCCGCACAGCAGCAGCACCGCACCGGCCACCAGCGCCAGTTGCGCGGCCAGCACGCCATGCAGCGCGGTGCCGGCCGGCGCCAGCGGGCCGATGGCGGCGGCCGTCATCAGCGAGACGATCGCCATCGGCCCCACCGACTGCGTCATGCTGCTGCCGAACAGCGCATAGACCAGTGGCGGCAGGATGCTGGCGTACAGGCCGGCCACGGGCGGCAGGCCCGCCACCAGCGCATACGCCATCCCCTGCGGGATCATCATCATCGCCACCACGATGCCGGCGCCGATGTCCCCCGGCAGCGCGGCACGGCGGTAGCGCCTCAGCCAAAGCAGCATTACGAATTCCGTTGCTCGATCAAAGGCTGAAGCCTACCACGGCTGAGGTGCTCGAGTCAGGCCCCGCGGATTGCTATGGCGCGGCCTCCTCCACTGCTTCCGGCGCGAGGCCCTCGTCCGCGTCGTCCAGCTCGCGCGGCAGCGCGCCTTGCTTGGCCGTGACTTCCCAGGCGCCCAGGTCCGGTGCCCGCCCGGCGTACGGCAGGCCCACGTCGATGCCGGCGTCGACCAGCGCGCTGCCGCCAGCCAGGTGGAAGTGCGGCAGCGCCGGCAGGCTGCCGTCGGCCTGGCGCGGCGCATCCCAGCCGCTGGTCGAGACGCTCTCGAAGTCGGCGGCGACGGGCGCGCTGCGCAGCTCCCAACTGTTGTGCGACGTGTCGGCGCCGGCCGTGTTGGCCGCCGCCGTGCCGCCGTAGGCCACGTTGTTGCGCGCCACGCCCAGGTTGACGGCGCTGCCGTCCGGCGCGATGCCCAAGAGGTTGTAGCCGATGCCGTTGCTGGCCGCCGTGTTGTTGAAGAACTGGCTGGCGACCGGATGGTGGTTGGCATAGAAGCCGTTGGCCTTGTTGCGCAGCGCGACCGAGTTGCGCACGACGTGCACGGGCGCGCCGGCGACCCACTTGCCGGAAAAGCCGCCGATCTTGAAGCCGTTGCCGTTGCCGGCCGCGATCGGCGTCGTGGTGCCGGGCAGGTAGCCGTGCAGCCAGGCCCAGGAGCGCTCGATCAGCACGGGCGAGTAGGCGTTGATCAGGTCGAAGCCGTCGTCCGTGTTGGCCCAGGCGCGGCAGCCGCGGAACACGTTGCCCGGCTGATTGGCCTTGACGTGGGCGCCGAAGCCGTCCGCGTTCTGGCCCGCGCCGGACTTGCTGTACGGGTCGTAGTTGTGGTGCGAGTCCACGTTCAGGACCAGATTGTAGCTGCCGTCCGCCAGGAACAGGCCGGGACCCATGTGGTGGTGCGTGTCGAGCGCCTCGAACACATTGCGGCTGCCTTTGATCCAGATGCCCCACGACTCGTTGTTCTGCAGGTTGCCCGGCTGTTGCGGCGCGCCCTTGATCTCCAGCCCCTTCAGGTGCAGCCAGCTGGCGTTGACGTTGAACGCCTTGACCCGGCAGTTGTCCTTCATCGCCGCGAAATCGAACACCGGCTTCTCGCCCGGATAGGCCCAGTAGCGGATGCGCTTGCCGTCGGTACCGCTCTTGTTCAGTGTGATGGCGTTGACGACGTCGGTGGTGCTGGCGCAGGCGTTCAGCCCCGCCGTGTACTTGTACGTGCCGCCGCGGAAGTAGATGGTGTCACCCGCCACGGCGGCTTCCTGCGCCCGCGCGAACGTCCGCCATGGCGCGGCCTTGCTGCCGGCCGCGCCATCGTTGCCGGCCGGCGCCACGTAGTAGGTCGCCGCCGCCGCGTGGGCCGACCAGGCCAAGGCGGCGGCCAGGGTTCCGATCACTGCCTTCCGCTGTCTGTTTTTCTTCATGCGCTCTCCCGATGGATGGATCGGAGCGGCCACGCGGCCGCCCCGTGAAGCCGAGCCATCTTAGCGTCGCACCAGCGGGTTTGCTGCTCTATTTTTTGATTACTATATGCGCTTGCCGGCCCGATACCGGGAGCGGTATCGGTGCCGTTCGAATGGTTATCGCAGCGCGGTCAATCGGCCAGTTCGACCCGGTTGCGCCCGCCCCGCTTGGCGCGCCGCAGCGCCGTGTCGACCCGGTCGATGACGGTGGTCGCGCCCTCGTCCGGCGCCACCTGCGCCACGCCCAGGCTGATCGTCACCGTCTCGCAGCCTGGCAGCGCCGTGCCGGCAATCGTGGCGCGCAGCTTTTCGGCCAGCTTGCGCGCGTCCGCCGCCGCGGTATGCGTGGCGATGACGAGGAACTCCTCGCCGCGCATGCGCGCCAGCGTGTCGGAGACGCGCAGGCGGCCCTGGATCGTCGCCGCCACCGCGCGCAGCGCCTGGTCGCCGATCGGATAGCCGTACACGTCGTTTACGGAGCGGAAGTTGTCGATGTCGAAGGCGATGACGGCCAGCGGGATGCCGTAGCGCCGCGCGCGCCGGATCTCGCTCTCGAGCAGCGCTTCCCCGGCGCGGCGGTTGATCGCGCCCGTCAGCGGATCGCGCGTGGCCATCTGCGTCAGGCGCCCCGCCAGGGCATCGTTCTGCTGTTTCAGCTCGCCCATCGCCAGGCCGAAGCCGATGTACTGCGCCAGGCTGGCGAAGCAGGCGAACTGCTCGCGCGTAAACTGCAGCGAACGGTCGAACATCAGGCTGACCGCCCCCAGCAGCGGCCCGCCCGGCTCGCCGCGCAGCGGCAGCGCCAGCACCATCTGCACGTCGCGCCGATGCAGCGCCAGCGCCAGTTCCGGGTCGCCCATCTTTTCCGGCGCATCCAGCAAGACCAGTTCGCCCGCGCTGGCGGCCAGCAGCGGCGGGAAGGTGTCCCGCAGTGGCGATGCCAGCAGCTTGTCCTGCCGCCCGAGCAGGCGCACCAGGTCCAGGTGGTTGCGGCTCTCTTGCGCCAGCAGGCACAGGTCGCCGCCCGGATGCTGCCGCAGCAGCGCCGTGTGGCGCACGCCGGGAAAGCTGCACAGCGCGGCGCACAGCTGGGCCGCCAGGCGCTCGCCGTCCTCGCCGTGGGCCATGGCGCGCTGCACGCTGCGCTGGATCGTCAGCAGTTCGCGCAGCTCGCGTTCCTTGTCCAGCAGCTGCTGCTGGGCGTTGGCCTGCATATCGCCCGCCGGTCGCAGCAGGCTGTCGACGGCGCTGCGCAGCTCGGCGCCGGCGACCGGGCTGATGCGATAGTGCAGCGCCCCGTGCGCCATCAGCTCCGGCAGCCAGGCCGTGTGCCCGTATGGGCACAGCACCAGCACGGGCGCGCCGTTGCGGGTACGGAGCAACATGGACAGGCCCGTCAGCAGCGCGGCGTCGCCTACCAGGCAGCCAGCCAGGTCGATGACGAGCAGGTCGACGTGACCGCGCGTCATGCGCTCGATCGCCGCGCCTGCGTTGACGGCCGCATGCAGGCGACCGAAAGTTTCGCCACACGCGGCACGAAACTGCTCGTACCGCTTGGCATCCGGATGCACGAACAGGCCTGTGCGGCCAAGACCGGATTCCGACATTCTCAAAAGCTCCCGTGTTTGTTCTAGTTATCAGATCCCGACAGTTTGCCAGACTGTTCAATAATAACAATATTATTTACCTAAATACACTATATTTTTCCTGGTGGTCAGATTGTGTGCGTGGCATCTGTGCGAGAGCGCACGGTGTCGGCGGCGGCGATTGTCAATACTGGTCGCTCGTCTTTCCAATGTCTACCAACGGGAGCACAAGCAATGTCGAATTCGCAGAACAGTAACAATGTGGGCAACCTGCAGCGCGAGATCCAGCAGCAGCAGGACCAGCGCGACCAGCAGAAGCAGGGCGATACCGGGGGCGGCCAGCAGGAGCCGCAAGGCGTGCAGACGGGCACGCATGACTTCCCGGACGGCGACATGCCCAGCCAACACCTGGCCAAGCCCGGCATCGAGGCGGACATGGAACTGAAGCCGCAGTTCATGGCGCCCGGCTACAAGGGCAGCGGCAAGCTGGAAGGCATGAGCGCCATCGTCACCGGCGGCGACTCGGGCATCGGCCGCGCCGTGGCCGTGCTGTATGCACGCGAAGGCGCGGACGTGGCACTGGTCTACCTGACCGACGAGCAGGAGGACGCCGTCGAGACCAAGCGCTGCATCGAGGCCGAAGGCCGCCGCTGCATCCTGATCCCGGGCGACGTGCGCGAACCGCAGTTCTGCAAGCACGCCGTCGAGGAAACGCTGCAGGCCTTCGGCAAGATCGACATCCTGGTCAACAATGCCGCGTTCCAGGAGCACGCCGATTCGCTCGAGGACCTGACCGAGGAGCGCTTCGACCTGACGATGAAGACCAATATCTACGGCTACTTCCACATGGCGAAAGCCGTGCTGCCGCATCTGAAGCAAGGCGCGTCGATCATCAACACGGGCTCCGTGACGGGCCTGCAGGGCTCGTCCAAGCTGCTGGACTATTCGTCCACCAAGGGCGCGATCCATGCGTTCACGATGTCGCTGGCCTCGAACCTGCTGGAGAAAGGCATTCGCGTCAATGCCGTCGCGCCGGGCCCGGTGTGGACGCCGCTGAACCCGGCCGACCAGACGCCGGACAAGATCGCCAAGTTCGGCCAGAGCACGGACATGAAGCGCCCCGCCCAGCCGGAAGAGCTGTCGCCGGCCTACGTTTTCCTGGCCGCGCCCAGCTGCGCCAGCTACATCACCGGCATCATCCTGCCCATCACGGGCAGCGTGGGCTGAACCACGGGCGGCGCGGCCGCCCTTTTACATGCAAGGAGACCATCATGGCACGCGCGCTGTGGAAAGGCGCCATCAGCTTCGGCCTGGTGCACATACCGGTCGAGCTGCACTCGGCCGTCAAGAGCAATGAGCTCGACCTGACGATGCTGGACAAGCGCGACTTCTCCCCCATCGGCTACAAGCGCTACAACAAGACGACGGAAAAGGAAGTCGCGTGGGACAACATCATCAAGGGCTATGAATACCAGCCCGGCGAATACGTGGTGCTGTCCGACGAGGACCTGCGCCAGGCCAACGTCAAGGCCACCCAGACCATCGACATCCTGGCCTTCGTCGATGCCGAGGACGTGCCGCTGACGTACTACGAAACGCCCTACTACCTGGCGCCCGGCCGCGGCGGCGCCAAGGTGTACGCGCTGCTGCGCGAGACCTTGCGCCGCGCCGGCAAGATCGGCATCGCCACGGTGGTGATCCGCACCAAGCAGCACCTGTGCGCGCTGGTGGCCGCCGAGGACGGCATCATCATGAATACCCTGCGCTACGCCGAAGAGATCCGCGACACCGAGGGCCTGGACCTGCCGGACAAGGGCACCAAGGCTACCGGCATCAAGGAAAAGGAACTGGAGATGGCGCTGTCGCTGGTGGAAGGCATGAGCGAGGACTGGGCGCCGGAGCAGTACCACGACACGTACAAGGATGACGTGCTCGCCCTGGTCGAGAAAAAGATCAAGGCCAAGCAGACCAAGACCATCACGATGCCGTCGAAAGATGGCGAGGCCGCACCGTCGACCAACGTCATCGACCTGGTGGCGCTGTTGAAGCAGTCGCTGGGCGCCAAGCCCGGCAAGGGCAAGGCCGCGGCGGCCGACGAGGACGAGGAAGAGGACGAGGTCGAAGCCGACGAGGACACGGACGACGACGAACCGCCGCCCAAGGCGCGGCGGCCGGCACCGCGCGGTTCGGCCAGCGTGAATGCGCGCAGCACAAGCCGGACGGGCACGGCCAGCAAGAGCACGGTCGCCGCCAAGGCCAAGGCAAAGGCCAGCCCGGCCAAGGCGGAGGCTTCGAAGTCGGTGGCGAAGAAGGCGGTGGCGAAGCCGGCGGCGAAGAAGACGGCGGCCAAGTCTGCGACCACCTCGACGCGGCGCCGCGCTGCTTGAGGTGGCAGGGTCTGTCCCTTCGGGACTGACCCTGAAGTTTGCCTGCACGCCGAGAAACTTCGGGGTCAGTCCCCGTTGGGGACAGACCCCGACATCATGCGCCGGTGTAGCCCAGCTGCTTCATCGCCTTGGTAATGCTGACGGCACTCTTGGCGTAGTCGGCCCAAGGCGTATTGCCCTCGTCCAGCCGGCCGTGCACCGTAGCGACCGTCCAGTGATCCCCACCGCGCAGGTGTGCCAGCTCGTCCCAAGCCACCGGCACCGAGATGCCCAGGCCGGCGCGCGTGCGGGCCGACCACGCGCTGACCGTGGTGGCGCCGCGGCCATTGCGCAGGTAGTCGATGAAGATCTTGCCGACCCGGTTCTTCGGCCCGCTCTTGAACGCGAAGCGGTCCGGCAAGGTCGTCGCCATGTGCTCGACGATCGCCTTGGTGAAGCCCTTGACGGTATCCCAGTCGTGCTGCGGCTTGACCGGCACCACCACGTGCAGGCCCTTGCCGCCGCTGGTCTTCAGGAATGCCGGCAGGCCCAGCTCGGCCAGGAAGGCGCGCATCAGCTGCGCCGCCTCCTGGATCTGCGGCCACGTCACGCCCTGGCCCGGATCCAGGTCGAAGATCATCCGGTTGGGCTTTTCGTAGTTCTTGCCGAACGCGTTCTGCGTATGGAACTCGACCACGTTCCACTGCGCCGCCGACAGCAGGCCCTGCATCGTCGCCACTTCCAGCATCGACGGGTGATCCGGGTCGAGCTCCTGCGGGAACTGCTTCACGCCGGGCAGCTTGCCGACCTCCGAATGCTTCTGGAAGAACAGCTCGCCGCCGACGCCGGCTGGCGCCCGCACCAGCGCCACCGGGCGGCCCTTCAGGTGCTCCAGCATCAGTTCCGCCACCAGCGCGTAGTAGCGCACCAGGCCGATCTTGGTGGTGCCGCTGGCCGGGTCGATCAGGCGGTCCGGGTTCGTCACCTTCAGCGATGCGGGCAGCTTGCTGTCCGCGTCCAACCCCGCAGGCGCGCGCGCTGGCGCGCTCTTTGCCGCTGCCTTGGGCTTCGTCGTCTTTGCCGCACTTTGTGTCTGCATGGTTCCCTCCACCAGCGTTTCCATATGGGCCGCCTGCTCGCGGGTGACGCTGCTTGCCTTCTTGTCGGCGCGCAGTCCCTGGAAGACGGAATGCCGGATCGAGCCGCTGCTCGTCCATTCGCCGAACGTCACCTCGGCCACCAGGTTCGGTTTGACCCAGTGCGCGCGCTTCTCGATCGCTTTCGACGGCGCGAACGGATTGCTGTCGCTGGCCAGTTTCTTCAGCTTGGCCGTGATCTCGCGCAGGGTCGTCTCGTTGAAGCCGGCGCCCACGTTGCCGGCGTAGTGCAGCTTGCCGTCCTCGCCGTAGTAACCCAGCAGCAGCGAGCCGATGCCCACGCGCGAGCCTTTCGGGTCGGTATAGCCGCCGATGACGAATTCCTGCCGCTGTGCGCATTTCAGCTTGATCCAGTCGGGCGAGCGGCGCGATACATAGGCCGAGTCGCGCCGCTTGCCGATGATGCCCTCGAGGCCCATCTGGCAGGCCGCCGCCACCATCTCGGCCGGCGGGGCCTCCAGCTCGGCCGAGTAGCGCACCATGTCGTTGCCGGCGCGCTCCATCACGGTCTTGAGCAATTCGCGCCGCTGCGCCAGTGGCACCTCGCGCAGGTCGTAGCCATCCAGATAGGGCGCGTCGAACACGAAGTAGACGATGTTGCTGGTCCTGGTGCCGTCGAAGGCCTGCTGCAGCAGCCCGAAGTTGGGCCGGCCGCTCTGGTCGTGCACGACGATCTCGCCGTCGTACCAGCCCTTGGGCAGCTTCATCTTCTCGATGGCGGCGCGCAGCGGTTCGAGCTTGTGGGTCCAGTCGTTGCCGTTGCGGGTGATCAGGCGCACGTCCTTGCCGTCCACCCGTGCCAGCAGGCGGTAGCCGTCGAACTTGATCTCGAACAGCCAGTCCTGCGGGTCCGAAGGCGGCGCGTCCACCAGGGTGGCCAGCTCCGGCGCGAACGTCTCCGGCAAGGCGCAGCGCACGCCTGGCGCCACCGGCGCGGCCTTGGGCTTGCCCGTGCCCTTGGCCGCGGCCTTCTTGCGCGCCGGCGCCGCATGCGCGCGCGCCGTTTCCTCGGCCGTCGCGGCCTGCGGCGTCAACGGCTCGTCGGTCGGCATGCCCAGCGCCTTGACGCTGTCGGGCATCTCGTCGATGACGGAGAACTCGTCGGCGGAACGCACGTACTCGTCCTTTTCCTTGATCAGCAGCCAGGGCTCCTGTTTCTCGCCCGAGCGCTTCATCCGTACCAGCACCCACTTGCCGCGCAGCTTGTGGCCGCGCAGCTCGAACTTCAGGTTGCCGTCGCGGTAGCCCTGGCGTGGGTCGCCCAGCGGATGCCAGGTGCCCTTGTCCCAGATGATGACCTTGCCAGCGCCGTACTGCTTCTCCGGGATCGTGCCCTCGAAGTCGTTGTACGAGATCGGATGGTCCTCAACGTGCACGGCCATGCGCTTGTCGTGCGTGTCGTAGCTCGGCCCTTTCGGCACGGCCCAGCTCTTCATGGTGCCGTCCAGCTCCAGGCGGAAGTCGTAGTGCAGCCGCGTCGCCCAGTGCTTCTGGATGACGAACGTCAGCGCGTCCTTGCCCTCCTCGCCGCCCTCGGCCGGTTCCGGCGTGATGGCGAAGTTGCGCTTGGCCTTGTAGGTCTTCAGGGAGTCTTTCATGCGACCACTGTAGGCCGCGCGGTGGCGCGCATCGGTTCGTCAACTAACAGAAGAGTCCCGAAGCGCCGGATTCGTAACACGACGTTGGTATTTGTAACACTTGTAAGACCCGTCAACTGGGCCGAAACTGGCCGCGTTTCTGGTTCAGTGACGTCCGGAATATCGGCCGGATGCACCAGGTAATTCGCAAGCTCAACCTCACTTAAAGGAACACACCATGAAGAAGATTATCGCTACCCTGATCGCCGGTCTGTTCGCTGGTGCCGCATTCGCCCAAACCGCGGCCACCCCTGCCACCGCCGCCACGCCAGCCACCCCGGCAGCGCACACGGCCCACGGCGACACCAAGGTCGCCAAGCAGGAAGCCAAGGAAACCAAGGCTGCGGCCAAGGCCGAGGCGAAGGAAGCCAAGGAAGTAGCCCAGGCCGACGCGAAGGTCGCGAAGGAAACCGCCGAGGCGAAGAAGGACGTCGCCGAAGCCAAGGCGGATGCGAAGGAGAAGAAAGCCAAGGCGCACAGCAAGGCCGCGCACAAGAAAGCCGAAGCCAAGGAAGACAAGCAGGAAAGCGTCGCCGCGCAAACCAAATAACAACGCCACTCTCAGGGCTACAACCAAGAAAAACGGTAGTACCTCCCTCCCTTGCCCGAGCCTCCTGGCTCGGGCTTTTTTGCTGGCGGCGGACTTATTTGGACTCGTCGGCCAACTGCTGCGCCAGTCGTGCCCTGCCCTTTTCCGCATACTTGCGGCAGCCCTGCGGATCGATGAAGGCCGCGTTGCCCTGCTTGGCCGCCTTCTCCTTGCGTTCCCACAGCCCGCTGAACTCGGGGTGGGCGGAGATCAGCACGTCGCATGGCAGGCTGGCAATCCTGGCGATCGAGCGTTCGATGTCCGCTTTGGCCTGCGGATAACGCTGGTCGCCGCCGTAGCGGAAGCCTTTCGCACCATACGCATTCAGGCTGTCGGCGTACACCATATTGACCGTGCGGCCGTTCTCGCTGGCCTGCCAGGTCCAGCTCAGGCCACCCTGCGTATGGCCCGGCGTGTAATGCGCGGTCAGTGCCAGCGGCCCGAGCTTGATCACGTCACCGTCCTGGATCACGCGGGTATTGGCCACCGGCGTCATGTCCGGCAGGCCGCCGAACTGCGGGTCGCCCGGATTGGGCTTGCCGCTGGCCAGCACGGGCACGCTTTTCGCGCTGCCGATGACGGTGGCGCCGGTCAGCTTCTGCAGCGCGGCGATGCCGCCGGCGTGGTCGAAGTGCTCGTGCGAGGTCAAGATGTATTTGATGTCCTCCACCTTGAAGCCCAGCTGGCGCACGTGCGCGGCGATGGCGTCGGGCGACTTCGGCGTGGCGCCGTCCAGCAGGATATGCCCTTGCGGCGACGTCACCAGCAGCGCGCTGATGCCGTGCGGGCCGACGTAATAGACGTTGCCGTAGATCGGGAACGGGTCTTGCGGCTCGTCCCAGTCGCCGGCAAAGGCGGGGGCGACCAGCGTGGCGATAGCAAACGACAGCAGTGCTTTTTTCATTGTTATGGAGTCTCGGTGGAAGTGATAAGAATGCCGGCGTGCTGCTGCGAGTTGCGGTCGCCCCGGCGGTAACTGCGAAAACGAAAAGCGCCATCGGCGTCGCGTGCGCAGCAAGTGCAGCCGCCCACGTGGTCGATCACCTGGATGCCGGCCGCGGCCAGCTGTTGCGTGACGACCGCGCGCAGGTCGAGGTGGCGGTAAGCCGGTATCGCGGCGGCACCGAAGCGTGCGGCAAAAGTGTCGGCCAGCTCCGCGCTGACTTCATAGCAGGCGGCGCAGATCGTCGGGCCGACGGCCGCCGTCCAATCCGCGCCCGCCTCCAGCTGCGCCAGCACCTGCGGCACGATGCCGTCGGCCAGGCCGCGCCAGCCGGCGTGGATGGCGGCCACGCGGCGGCCGTCGCGCCTGGCCAGCAGCAACGGCACGCAGTCGGCCGTGATCACGCTGACGGGCACGCCGGGCAGCGCGGTGTGGAACGCGTCGGCGTCGCCCACCGGCTGGCGCGGCTGCACGATGGCGACGCCGCGCGTGCCGTGCACCTGGCGCTTGTCCGGGCGCTGGTCCCACGCCGGCTGCAAGGCGGCCGGCACCAGTTGCGCGGCCGTGCCGAAGCCGTGGTCGATGCCGGGAATCTCGTTCAGTAAATCGCTGGTGATCAAGCCATTCTCCTTTGCTGCCGGGATGATAGCGAAAGTTGCACGAAAAATGGGGTCTGTCCCTATTTTTTTGGCAATAAAAAAGGCGGCGGCCTCGGATGAGGACCGCCGCCAAGGGCTTGGAGAAAGACGTTACGTCAGTTGCGCGCTTGCGCGTTCGCTTGCGCCACGTTGACGGCAGGCGCATCGCCCCAACCGCCGCCGAGCGCGCGGATCAGCGCCACGGTCGTCACGGCGCGCTCGCCGCGCAGCTGCACGGCATTGCGTTCGACGGCCGCCAGGTTGCGCTGCGCGTCCAGCAGTTCCAGGTAGCTGGAGCGGCCGGCCTGGTACAGCTTCTGCGCCAGGTCGGCCGAGCGGCGTGCCGACACCACCGCCTCGTCGATGCGCTGGGTCTGGCCGGACAGGATGCGCAGGCCGGCCAGGTTGTCCTCGACCTCGGCAAACGCCGTCAGCACGCTCTGGCGGTACTGGCCTACCGACTCTTCCAGCGCGGCCTCGCTGCGCACCACGTTGTTGCGGTTACGCCCGCCGTCGATGAGCGGCAGATTCAAGAGCGCGCCTAGCACCCACGAGCGGCTGCTCCACTTGAACACGTCGGCGAATGCCGGGCCGATGCCGCCGCCGGCCGCATTGATCGTCAGGGCCGGGAACATGGCCGAGCGGGCCACGCCGATGCGGGCGTTGGACGCCTCCATCGCGCGCTGGGCGGCGGCGATGTCGGGCCGCCGTTCCAGCAGGGCCGACGGCAGGCCGGCCGGGATGGCCGGCAGCAGGGTCGAGTCCTGCAGCGGGTTGACGCCGGCCGTGAACGCGGCGGCCGGCTTGCCCAGCAGGACGGCCAGCGCATGTTCCGCGTTGGCGCGCTGGCGTTCCAGGCCGATGGCCTCGGCCTGCGTCGTGGCCAGCTCGGTCTTGGCGCGCGACAGGTCGAACTCGCCGATGTCGCCCAGGTCGAAGCGGCGCTGGTTGATCTTGACGTTCTCCTCGCGCAGCCGGACCGTCTGCGCCACGGTCGCCAGTTCGGCGTCCGTGGCACGCAGGCGGAAATAGGTCTGGGCGACGTCGGCCTGCAGCGCCAGCAGCACGGAGCGGTAGTTCGCCTCCACCGTGGCCGCGTCGCCGCGCGCCGCCGCCACATTGGACGAGACGCGGCCGAACAGGTCGACTTCATAGCTGGCCGTCAGGCGCGCCGAGTAGCTCGTGCCAGGCGTGACCTCGGTGCCCTGCGGCAGGCCCAGTTCCAGCGGCGACTGGCGCGCGCGCTGGGCGCCGACGCCCAGGCCCACTTGCGGAATGCGGTCCGCCTCGGCGATGCCGGCGATGGCGCGCGCCTGCTTGACGCGCGCCGCCGCCACCGCCAGGTTGGCGTTGTTGCGGGTCGCTTCAAGCACCAGCTCGTTCAGGGCCGGGTCGTTGAAGGCCAGCCACCACTCGCCGCGCGGCTGCTGCTCGGCCGGCTGCGCCTGTTTCCAGCGGGTGCCGTCGGCGGCGGTGCGCACCGCCGCAGTGTCCTGCGACTCCTTGAAGGCCACCGGCACGTCGATGGCCGGCTGCTTCAGTTGCGGCGCGCCGCACGCGGCCAGCAGCAGCGCCGCCAGCAGCGCCGGGACGCCTCTTGCAATCATGGTTTTCATCCGTGGGTTCCTTCCATTTTGACGACGGGCGCGAAGTCGGGCGCCGCCGCGGGTTTCTTCTCCAGGCGCTTGGCCAGGGTGCGCAGCAGCACGTAGAACACGGGCGTCAGGAACAGGCCGAAGAACGTCACGCCCAGCATGCCGGCGAACACCGCCACGCCCATCGCATGGCGCATTTCCGAACCCGCACCGCTCGAGAACACCAGCGGCAGCACGCCCATGATGAACGCGATCGACGTCATCAGGATCGGGCGCAGACGCAGGCGGCAAGCCTCCAGTGCGGCCTCGACGACGGTACGGCCATGGTCTTCCAGTTCGCGGGCGAATTCCACGATCAGGATCGCGTTCTTCGACGCCAGCCCGACCAGCACGAACAGGGCGATCTGGGTGAACACGTTGTTGTCGCCACCGGTCAGCTTCACGCCGATCAGCGCGCACAGGATCGACATCGGCACGATCAGGATCACGGCCAGCGGCAGGGTCCAGCTCTCGTACTGCGCGGCCAGCACCAGGAACACCAGCAGCACGCACAGCGGGAACACGTAGATCATCGTGTTGCCGGCCAGGATGTCCTGGTAGGTCAGCTCGGTCCACTCGTAGGCGATCCCCTTCGGCAGCGTCTCGGCCAGCACCTGCTCCATCGCCGCCTGCGCCTGGCCGGACGACACGCCCGGGGCCGGGCCGCCATTCAGGTCGGCCGAGACGTAGGCGTTATAGCGCTGCACCCGGTCCGGGCCATACGTGTCTTTCACGCGCATCAGCGACGACAGCGGAATCATCTCGCCCTTGTCGTTGCGCACCTTCAGCTGGGCGATCTGCTCCGGCTGCGAGCGGAACTGCGCATCGGCCTGCACGCGTACCTGGTAGGTACGGCCGAACTGGTTGAAGTCGTTCACGTACAGCGAACCCAGGTTGATCTGCAAGGTCTGGTAGATCGTCTGCAGCGGCACGCCCAGCTGCTTCGCCTTCACGCGGTCCACGTCCGCGAACAGTTGCGGCACGTTGATCTGGAAGCCCGAGAACACGCCGGCAAGCTGCGGGTTCTGCGCGGCCTTGGCCTGCACCGCCTGCACCGCCTTGAACAGTTCGTCGTATCCCAGGTTGCCCCGGTCCTCGATCATCAGCTTGAAGCCGCCGGTGGTGCCCAGGCCATTGACCGGGGGCGGCGGCAGCACCATCACGAACGCGTCCTGCACGGCGCCCATGCGCTTGTTCATCTCGGCCGCGATGGCTTCGGCGGAGGTGTTCTTGTCGCGCCGCTTCTCGAACGGCTCCAGGCCCAGGAACACGATGCCGGCGTTCGGCGCGTTGGTGAAACCGTTGATCGACAGGCCCGGGAACGAGATCGAGTTTTCCACGCCCGGGATGTCCTCGGCGATGTCGGACATGCGGCGGATGACGGCGTCGGTGCGGTCCAGCGACGCCGCGTCGGGCAGCTGGGCGAAGCCGATCAGGTACTGCTTGTCCTGCGACGGCACGAAGCCAGGCGGCACGGCCTTGAACATGAACAGGCCGGCGGCCGTCAGCAGCGCATACACCACCAGCGAGGCGCCCTTGTGGCGCAGCACGCCCTTGACGCCGTTCTCGTAGCCGTGGGCGGAACGGTTGAAGAACTTGTTGAAGCCGGCGAAGAAGCGGCCGAACAGCTTGTCCATGCCGCGCGTCAGGAAGTCCTTCGGCTCGTCATGGCCTTTCAGCAGCGCGGCCGACAAGGCCGGTGCCAGGGTCAGCGAGCAGAATGCCGAGATGACGGTGGAGATGGCGATCGTCAGCGCGAACTGGCGATAGAACTGGCCGGTCAGGCCCGAGACGAACGCGATCGGCACGAACACGGCGCACAGCACCAGCGCGATGGCGATGATCGGGCCGGAGACTTCCTTCATCGCCTGCACGGTGGCATCGCGCGGCGACAGGCCGTTGCTGATGTTGCGCTCGACGTTCTCCACCACGACGATGGCATCGTCGACCACGATACCGATGGCCAGCACCAGGCCGAACAGCGACAGCGTGTTGATCGAGAAGCCGAAGCCCAGCATCACGGCGAAGGTACCGACGACCGAGACCGGCACCGCCAGCAGCGGGATGATGGAAGCACGCCAGGTCTGCAGGAAGATGATCACGACCAGCGCGACCAGCACCACCGCTTCGACCAGGGTGTGGATGACGGAGTTGATCGACTCACGCACGAATTGGGTCGGGTCGTACACAATGCTGTATTCGACGCCTTCCGGGAAATCTTTCGACAGTTCCTTCATCCGCTCCCGCACGTCCGCGGACAGCTGCAGCGCGTTGGCATTGGGGGCCTCGAAGATGGGGATTGCGACTGCCGACTTGTTGTTCAAGAGGGAGCGCAGCGCGTAGGAGTTGGAACCCATCTCCAGGCGCGCCACGTCCTTCAGCAAGGTGGTGGCGCCGTCGGCATTGACCTTGACGACGATGTTGCCGAAGTCCTCGGGCGACTGCAGGCGGCCGTGGGTCTTCACGGTCAGCTGGAAGTCGGCATCCTTGGACGGGCCCTGGCCGATCACGCCGGCCGCGACCTGCACGTTCTGCTCGCGGATCGAATTGACCACGTCACCTGCGGTCAGGCCGCGCGCCGCCACCTTCTGCGGATCGAGCCAGACGCGCATCGCGTAGTCGCCGGAACCGAACAGCTGGACCTCGCCCATGCCGTGGATGCGGGCCAGCTGGTCCTTGATGTTCAGCACCGCGTAATTGCGCAGGTACAGGTCGTCGTAGCGGCCGTCCGGCGAATTCAGGTGGACCACCATGGTCAGGTTGGGCGAGCTCTTGACGGTGGTGACGCCGATCTGGCGCACCTCTTCCGGCAGGCGCGGCAGCGCACGCTGGACGCGGTTCTGCACGGCCGTCTCGGCCTGCTCGACGTTGGTGCCGATGGCGAACGTCACCGTCAGCGCCAGCGCGCCGTCGGAGGTGTTCTGCGACGACATGTACAGCATGTTCTCGACGCCGTTGATCTGTTCTTCCAGCGGCGCGGCCACCGTTTCGGCGATGACCTTCGGATCGGCGCCCGGATACTGGGCGCGCACCACCACGGACGGCGGCACGACGTCCGGGTATTCGGAGATGGGGAGCTTGAAGATCGCGATCAGCCCCGCCACGAAGACGATGATCGACAGCACGGCCGCGAAAATCGGCTTGTCGATAAAGAATCGTGAAAAGTTCATGGGTATTCCTTGACTGGTTGGCTCCGGCCCCGCTTACAGTGCGGCGACCTTCGCATCCTTCTTGTTGTCGTCAGGCTTGGCGGCCACGTTCGAGTCCATCGGCACCAGCTGCGGCGTGATCGGCGCGCCCGGGCGCACGCGCTGCAGGCCGTTGACGACGATCTTTTCGTCCGCCTTCAGGCCCTCGCGCACCACGCGCAGGCCGTCCACCGTCGGGCCCAGTTTCACCGCGCGATACTCGGCCTTGTTGTCCTTGCCGACCACGAACACGAACTTGCGGTTCTGGTCCGTGCCGATGGCGCGGTCGTTGATCAGGATCGCCTTGGCTGTAGCGCTGCCGCCGCCCAGCTGCACGCGCGCGAACAGGCCCGGCACCAGCGTGCCGTCGGTGTTCGGGAACGTGGCGCGCATGCGCACGGAACCGGTCTGCGAATCGAGCTGGTTGTCGACGAATTCCAGCTTGCCCTCGTGCGGGAAGCCCTCCTCGTTGGCCAGGCCGACCCTGACGACGACCGGCTCGCCCTTGTGCGCCAGGCCGCCCACGCGCAGGTAGGTTTCCTCGTCGCCGTCGAAGCTGGCGTAGATCTTGTCGAGCGAGACGACGGAGGTCAGCACCACGGAGCCGTCGACCAGGTTGCCCAGCGTGATCTCGGCCTTCGAGACGCGGCCGTCGATCGGCGACGTGACGCGGGTGTAGGAAAGGTTCAGCTTGGCCGCCTCGTACTGCGCCTGGGCGGCGCGGGCGTTGGCGTCCAGTTCCTTCTGGGTGGAGGCGCGTTCGTCGAACTCGCGCTGGGCGATGGCCTTGTCGGCCAACAGCTTCTCGGCGCGCTGCAGTTCCAGCCGGGCCAGGTCGGCCTTGGCCTTGGCCGAGCTGGCGGCCGCCTGGGCGCGGTCGGCTTCGGCCTGATAGGGGCGCGGATCGATGACGAACAGCACGTCGCCCTTCTTCACCTGGCTGCCCGGCTTGAAGTTGACGGCCGTGATGAAGCCGGACACGCGAGCGCGGATCTCGACCCGGTCGATGGCTTCCAGGCGGCCGGAGAATTCCTGGGTTTCCGCGACGGCCTTCTCGACCACGACGGCGGCGGAGACGGGCGGGCCGCCGGCGGCGGGCGCCTCGGCCGTCTTGCCGGTCGCGTCCTCGCAGCCGGCCAGCGTAAGCGCCAGTCCAGCGGCGGCCAGCGCAGCGACTATTGGTCGAGTCAGTGCTTGTACGTTTTTCATTATTCACCCCTATTTATACGAAAACATGTGGAACTGAGCGCTACCGCCGCGCCGTGGCGCGCCCTTCCAAGCCGAAGGGCAAAGCGGTGCCGGCACGCCCTGGCGCGAGCGCTGGCGTGGGATTCCGGTTGAAGCGTCAGGAACTACCGAGAACTACTTTTGGTTAAGGAACTGCTTGACGAACGCGGTTCACTATATCGTCGGCACGACAATATGTAAACGCTTTTAGTTATTTATTACTGCTGGGGCCTCCGTCCCGTCGGCGCCGCGGATGAACGCGGCGATTTCATTGAGCGCGAAATAACAGGCGCAATCGTTGCGGCCACCCGGTTGCTCCAGCGGTGGCGCCGGCAGGCGGCGCACGGTCGTCGTGATGCCGCACTTGATCAGCTTGGCGCCGTACTGCTCGGCCTCGTCGCGCAGCGGATCGTCCTCGGCCGACAGGATCAGGGCCGGCGGCAGGTTCTTCAGCCGCGACGACTGCAGCGGCGACGCATACGGGTGCGTGCGGTCCGCCGCGTTGGGCAGGTAGCCGCGATAGCCGGCCGCACAGGTACCGGCGACCTTGTCGACCAGCGCCGCCTTGTCCGGGCAGACGGGCACCTCGCGCATCGAGCAGGTGGACAGGCCCGGGTCCAGCATCGGCATGATCAGCACCTGGCCCGTCAGCGCGGGACCGCCGCGGTCGCGCGCCATCAGCGACACCACGGCCGCCAGGTTGGCACCGGCCTCGATGCCGGCGACGACCAGGCGCTTGCCGCTCCAGCCCAGCTTGGCCTTGTTCTTCTTGGCCCACACCAGCACGGCATGGGCATCCTCGGCGGCGGCCGGGAACGGCCGCTCGGTGGCGAGGGTGTAGGCCGGCGACAGCGCCACCTGGGTCGGGTCGGCGCTGACCAGGCGGCTCAGGAAATCGTCGGCCTCGTCGATCGAGCCGCAGGTGAAGCCGCCGCCGTGGAAGAACACCACCAGTGTGTCGCGCTTCGCGGCCACCGGGCCGGCCTGGTACAGGCGCGCCTTCAGCTGGCCTTCGGCGCCCTTCACTTCCAGGTCGCGCAGCACCAGGTCGCTGGCCAGTTCAGGAACGGCGGCCGCGCTCGATGCGATACCCATCAGCGTGCCGCTCCGGCGCTGGCAGCCATCTCGCTTGCGCTGGCGGCCGCGAGCTGCGTACCGCTCAACACCTCACGCTGCAGTGCACCCAAACCCTTCGCTTCCGTGCCCGCGGTATGCGAATACACGTCGGTCGAGACGATCACTGCCAGTGCCAGCAGGCAGAGCGCCAGTGCAACCGTTGTCAGAATAGTGTCCCGAATCCCCATGTTCGCCTCCCGTCAGCCCTTCGAAAAATGTCTTCTCTTTGATGCAGTGCAGTAACTATAACTTTGAACTAGAATCTGATAAAGTCGTCAATGACGAATTGATTGTTCAGAACCTCGAACAATGACAGCCGGATTACTGGATTTAACTGTTCAGTAGCCGCTAGTGGCTTTCAAAACATTAGTCAGGAGGCAAGGGTGAACAAGCTGCAGGCCATGGAAGTGTTTGTGCAGGTCGTCGACGCGGGCGGGTTTTCGCGCGCCGCCGACGCCATGCAACTGCCCAAGGCGACCGTCTCCACCCTGATCCAGCAGCTGGAAGCGGCGCTGTCGGTCAAGCTGCTGCACCGCACCACGCGGCAGGTCACGGTGACCGCCGACGGCGCGGCGTATTACGAACGCTGCCTGCGCATCCTGACGGACGTGAAGGACGCCGAGGAATCGCTGTCGCGCACCCGCCTGTCACCCAGCGGCCGGCTGCGCGTGGACGCGCCCACCGGCCTGGCCTCCAGCATCCTGGTGCCCGCCCTGCCCGCCTTTTTCGAACGCTATCCGGACATCCAGCTGGAACTGGGCTGCTCCGACCGGCTGGTGGACCTGATCGAGGAAGGCGTCGATTGCGCCGTGCGCGGCGGCACGCTGGCCGACTCCACCCTGATCGCACGCCGGGTCGGCGTGCTCAACATGCTGACGTGCGCCAGTCCGGAGTACCTGGCGCAGTACGGCACGCCGCACCATCCGCGCGAGCTGGAGCGGCACCGCTGCGTCAACTACTTTTCCGCCAAGACCGGCAAGATCTACGACTGGGACTTCACCCGCGACGGCGAACGGATCCAGATCCCGCTGCCCGGCGTGATCGCCGTGAACGACTCGACCGCCTACGTCGAGGCGGGCCTGGCGGGACTGGGCGTGCTGCAGATGACGGACTACCTGCTGCGCGACCACCTGGCCAGCGGGCGCATGGTGCAGATCCTGCCGGACTGGGTGTCCGACCCGATTCCGATCAATATCGTCTACCCGCAGAACCGCCACCTGTCGACCAAGGTGCGCGTGTTCGTCGAATGGGTGGCCGAGCTGTTCGACAGCCACCCCAGCATGCGCGTGCGCGCGCTGGCGCCGAACGTCAACCAACCGCAACCCACCGCCGAACCGGAGATCGCATGAGCGAGCAGCACCAGATCGTCTTCCTCGACCGCGCCAGCCTCGTCGCCGACGTGCGCCGGCCCGCCTTCCCGCACACGTGCACCGAATATGACGCCAGCAGCGAGGCCCAGGCCGTAGAGCGCCTGCAGGGCGCCAGCATCGCCATCACCAACAAGGTGCCGCTGCGCGCGGAGGCACTGGCGCAGCTGCCGGACCTGCGCCTGATCGCCGTCGCCGCCACCGGCACCGACATCGTCGACCTGGCGGCGGCGCGCGCGCGCGGCATCGTCGTCTGCAATATCCGCGACTATGCCCGCGCCGCCGTGCCCGAACACACCTTCGCCCTGATGCTGGCCCTGCGCCGCAACCTGCTGGCCTACCGTGCCGACGTGGAAGCGGGCGCCTGGCAGCGCTCGCCCCGCTTCTGCCTGTTCGATCACCCGATCCGCGACCTGCACGGTAGCCGCCTGGGCCTGGTCGGCTACGGCGCGCTGGGCCGCCAGGTGGCGCACCTGGGCCGCGCCTTCGGCATGGAGATCGCCGTGCACACGCGCACGCCGGTGGACGGCGTCGTCAACCTGGGCCTGGACGAGCTGCTGGCCAGCTCCGACGTCGTCAGCCTGCACCTGCCGCTGTCGGACGCGACGCGCAACCTGATCGACGCGGCCCGGCTGGCGCGCATGAAGCCGACGGCGCTGCTGATCAACACCGCCCGCGGCGGCCTGGTGGACGAGGCGGCGCTGGCCGACGCCTTGACGCGCGGCGTCATCGCCGGTGCCGGCTTCGACGTGCTGGCGGGCGAGCCGCCGACAGCGGATAACGTGCTGCTGAACCTGCGCCTGCCGAACTTCATCCTGACGCCGCACAACGCCTGGGCCAGCCGCGAGGCGATGCAGGGGCTGGCCGACCAGTTGATCGGCAATGTGGAGGCGTTTGCCGCGGGGACGCCGCGCAACGTGGTCGCCTGACGCTCAGCCGCCCACATGCAGCAGCGCCGCCCAGAAGGCTGGGTGGCGCCGCTTCGCGTCGGCAGCGCGCAGGTAGCGCAGGGTTGCCTGCTGCAGGGCCAGCGCGATATCGTCCTCGTCGCGCGCATACCGGGCCAGCATGACCGTGACCAGTTGGCGCGTGGCCTCCGTCTCCACGGGCCAGAGCGAGGCGACGACGTTGCGCGCACCGGCCAGCAGGAAGGCACTGGTCAGTCCGGACAGGCCTTCCGAGTCCGGGTAGCCGTCCGGCGCCGACGTATCGCAGGCGCTCAATACCACCAGGTGCGCGTGCAGGCGCTGGCCGGCGATCTCGCGCGCCGTCAGCAGCCGCTCGTCCAGGGTGCCGTGCGGTGCGGTAAGCTCGAGGCTGGGCCCGAGCAGCGCCGCATGGCTGGCCGCCAGGTAGCCATGGGTCGTAAACACCAGCAGCCGGTAACGCTCCAGCGGCAGTCGCAACAGCTTGTGCTTGGTCGCGTCCGGACCACGCAGCATGGTCGTCGCGGCAGCGGGAAACAGGCGCACCAGGGTATCGAGCTCGCGCGCCAGTGCGCTTGTGCGGACCAGGCGCGGCGGCGCCAGGCCGATCGCCGCCGCCACGAAGAGACCACGGGTGCTCAGTTGCCCCGGCGGTGCCAGCGTCGCGGCGTTGCGCGGGTCGCCGACCAGCAGTGTACGGTCGGCCGGGCCGGCGGGGCGTCGCGCCAGCGCGACCGCGCTGCGCCAGGACGGCGTGACGGTCAGCGCGACGCGCTCGGCCAGCCAGCCCGGCGGCGCCGCTGGCGGACCAGTCACCAGCGCTCCCCACGGAATGCCGTCGACCAGCGGCGAGTTCGCCAGCAGCCAGTGGCGCGTTCCCGCGGCGCTGTGCAACACCGGGCCGAACAAGGCATCGAACAGCGCCGCGGCATCGGCGCGGGGAAACGCCGGCAGCGCGGCGACGCTGGCCACGCCGCGCATGCTGCTGGCCGCGTGCACGCGCCGTGCCAATTGCTGGATGCGCGCAACGGGCAGCCGCAGCGGCGCCAGCGTGACGCCAGTGTCGCGCCAGCACAGCGCGAAATTGCCGGCCGGATGGGTAATCCACTGGAAGTAGGCGCGTCCGGTGCCGAGCCGCTGCCGCAGTGCCGCGCTGTCGGTGCCGGCCGCGCCGTCCCCGTCCGCCTGCAAGCCGGCCTTCGATTGCGCCAGCTCGTCCAGCAAGGCCGCCAGGCGCCGCGTCAGCGCCGCCGTCCGCTCGTCCGGCGCGCGGCCGGCGGCCAGTCCGGCCGTGATGGCACCGCGCAGCTCGACCAGCTCGTCGACCAGCACCCCGTCGCGCCGCAGCCGTTCGGCCAGGGCGGCGCGGTCGCTGCGCGCGGCGCGGTCGGCCAGCTCGTTGCTCAGCTGTGCCCGCGAGGCGGCGAAGTCCGACGCGATCTCGGCCACCTCGCGCTCCTCCGCGCTGCCAGCAGGCAGCGTGACCGCCGCCCCACCCGCCAGCGCCGCCAGTATCGCCGCACCTGCGCGCAACTGCGGACTGTCCAGCCGTAACTGGCGCCGTCCCAGCTCCGCCGCGCGCTCGCTCGCGCCCGCCAGCAGCAGCCGGCCCCGCGCCCGGCGCAGGAACGGCAGCGCGTCGGCCGGCACGCCCCGGCTGGCGGCAAGCCGGCCCTGCGCCTCCTCCACCTCGGCCAGCAGCGTATTGCCCGCCTCCGGCGCAAGCATGTAGCGCCGCGCCAGCGGCACCGTCGCTGCCAGCAGGCGCTCCGCTTCGTCCAGCCGGCCCGCCAGCTGGTAGGCGCTGGCCAGCCGCAGCCAGGCCTGGACATGGGCCGGCTGCGTGCGTTCGTCGCCCAGCGCCGCCACCGCCGAGGACAGCGGACGCGGATCGACCAGCGGTTCCGGCTGATCGCGAAAGCCGGCATGGGCCCGCAAGGCCGGGTGTACCGACTCGGCCAGTGCGCGCGCCTCGTCCTGCCGGCCCAGCTGCCACAGGCGCAGCGCATGCTCGATCGCCAGCTCGGCATGGTTGCCATTGCGACCGCCCAGCACGGCCGCGCGCTCCAGCGTGTGCCGGGCACCGCCCAAATACTCGGGGTAGCGCTGCAGGTGCCAGGCGATGCCGTCCAGCGCGTTGCGCACGGCCAGTTCATCGTCTTTCAGCATGCTGTCATGCAGGTCGCGCGCGGCGCTCTCGAGTTCCGGCCCGACCCCTTGCTTGGGCAGGCCGGACGGGCCGTCGCGCCGCGCCTGGGCGATGTCCGCAAGGGCGCGCCGGTATGCCGCCTCGGCGACGCGCACCTGGCCCAGGTTCAGCGCCAGGGTGGCGCTCCAGTGCCAGTGACGCGCGCTGGCTTCCGGCGGCTGGCCGGACGGCGGCAGCAGCGCCCCGTGCGCCAGCGCGAGCTCCTCCGCTTCCCGGTAGCGCTCCAGGTTGACCAGTGCCGCGCGCTGGCAGCCGCGGGCAGTGTCGCGCGCGGCCGCGCTGGTCGCGACCCGCTCGTCGTAGCGGCACAGCCGCAGCACCTGGGCGTACTGGCCCAGGATCTGGTAGCGCGCCCCGGCCAGCACGCGGTTAAAGGCATCCAACGGCCCCGGGGCCGCCAGCGGCCGCGCCGGGTCCAGCAGCTGGCCAAACGCGGCCAGCTCGCCTTCCGCCCCGGGGCCGATGGGCGCAGGCGCGCTGGCCGGCACTGCCGGCGACGGCGCCTGCCGGGCCTGCGCGGCGCTGGCCAGCAGGCAGCAGCACAGCGCTCGCAGCAGCGGGCCAAGCCATCCACGCTCGCTACGCATGTCCCGTCCTTCAGATGTGACCGATGCTGACGCGCAGTACCGCCTGCGCGCCGATGCTGGCGGCGTCGAAGGATACCTGGCGTGGCGCGCCAGCGGGCGCGGCACGCTTGGGTGCGATGTCCAGGCCACGCTTGCGCAGTTCGTCCGACAGCCACGCGGTACCGCCGGGACGCGGCCGCGCCAGCTCCGCCGTTGCCTGCGGCAGGTCGAGCCGGCTCGCGCTGGAGGCGAACACGTAGATCGTCTCGACGCCGACGGCATGATCCAGCTGCAGCATTTCCTTGGCCGAGGCGGGGATGCGCAGCTGCGCCGCCGGTACCTCCTGCTGCCCACCCAGCGCGCTGGGATACAACCGCACCAGCTTGCCCGCGCTGTCGCCGGCAAGAACCAGAAACCATGCCGGCTTGCTGGCGTGCAGCCGCAAGGCGAACTGCTGGCCAGAGCGCAGCGTGAGGTCCGGCGGCAGCACCGTGTCGTCGGCAGCGGTCAGCTGCGCATGGATCTGCAATGCCAGGTAGTCGCCCGCAAGCACGCGGCGAATGCGCGCGCCCACGTATTCGTACACGCCGTCACGCCGGACCGGCTTGACGATACCCAGATGGTCCGCCTCGAATGCGTTGGGCCGCTCGTCGCAACCGGCCTGCGTCCTGCTGCGCGGGACCACGTGAAACGGTCCCGTCGCGCGCGTTTCGTAGACGCAGAATGCCCGGGGATAAGGGCGCTGCGACGGGCGCGCGCGCAACAGCGCCTGCCAGTCGTCCTCGTAGGCCTGCAGCAGCGTGTTGGCATCGATACCGCGCATGTCACGGAACTGGGGATTGCCGCTGACCCACGCGCTGACGTCCGCCAGGTCCGCGCCGCCGGCCGGCGTGGCGATGAAGAACACGGCCGCGACGGCACCCAGCTCGGCCGGTCCGTCGGCCTGCAGTTGCACCAGCATGCGTTTGACGACGAGGCCACCCATGCTGTGAGCGACGAACACCACATGGCGGTAGCGCCGGAACACGTCCTTGTCGCGCAAGCGCACCAGCAGCCGGTTGGCGATCTCGTTGACGTTGCTGCCGCCTGCCAGCGGCGCCGACCGGTAGCCCAGGCTCAGCACGGCGAGCTGCCCGGCGAAGGCGGGATCGCTGGCCAGCAGCACGGGCCAGTTGTGCTCGCGGTCGGCACCGAACGTGGTGACGGCGTCGCCCAGCACGCCGTGCACGAACACGACCAGCGTGCTGGCGGCCGGGCCCGCGCGCGCCGGTTCGAAGTCGGCATCCGCGCCCGTAGCGGACGTGCTCCTGCCGTCGCCGCAGGCGCCGAGCAGGGCCAGCAGCAGACAGCAACACGCATGCAAGAAGATGGCCGGCATCGCGCTTCTCCCCACGTCGGTGGGCGGCGGACGGGTCGCCGCGTCTCTCCGCCAGCTTACACCGTCGCGCTGGCGCGGGCGACGCGGGCGGCCAAAAATGGCTGCCCGCGTGCCACAGCGCGAGCGTTGCAATATCGGCTACACCGTCTAGAATACGGGGCTCCAGCCACTACCGCCCAACCGCCATGACCCTGTCCCGCCACCGCCGGCTCCTGCTTGCCGCCGCCGCCCTGCCGTTGCTGCCGAGCCTGTCGCTGGCCAAGCCACCGGCCGCCCCATCCGCTTTCGCCGCATTGGAACGCAAGTTCAAGGGGCGGGTCGGCGTGGCCGCCATCGACACCGCCAGCGGCAAGGTCATCGGCAACCGCCAGGACGAGCGCTTCCCCTTCTGCAGCACCTTCAAGACCATCGTCGCGGCGGCCGTGCTGGCGCGCAGCGCGACCGAACCCGGCTTCCTGGGCAAGCGCCTGCGCTACACCCAGGCCGACATCAAGCCGCATTCGCCGGTGAGCGAAAAGCACGTGGAAGCCGGCATGACGGCCGCCGAACTGTGCGCCGCCACGATCCAGTACAGCGACAACGCGGCCGCCAACATCCTGATGCGCGAGCTGGGCGGACCGGCCGCCATCACGGCCTATGCGCGCACCCTGGGCGACACGACCTTCCGCCTCGACCGCTGGGAAACGGAGCTGAACTCCGCCATCCCGGGCGACGAGCGCGACACGACCACGCCGCTGGCGATGGCGCGCACCCTGCAAAAACTGCTGGTCGGCGACGGCCTGCCGCCGGCGCAGCGGCAACAGCTGAAGGACTGGATGGTGGGGAACACGACCGGCGCCACGCGCATCCGCGCCGGCGTGCCGAAAGGCGCGGTCGTGGCCGACAAGACCGGCACCAGCGGCAGCTACGGCGTCGCCAACGACATGGGCGTGATCTACCTGCCGCAGCGCGCGCCGATCGTGCTGGTGGTATTCACGCATGGGGCGACCGAGCAGGCCGAGGCGCGCAGCGAGAGCGTGGCCGAGGCCACGAGCGTCGCCCTGCGCGAGCTGGCGCCGGCGCGCCTGGCACGCGCGGATTAACGGGGGAACGTCCCCGGCAACAGGATGTCGCGCGTGACGTCGCGCACGTCGCGCAGGCCGCAGAAGGCCATCGTGATATCGAGCTCGTTGCGGATGATGTCGAGGCAGCGCGTCACGCCCGCCTCGCCCATCGCGCCCAGCCCATACAGGAAGGCGCGGCCGATGTAGACACCGCGCGCGCCCAGCGCCACGGCCTTGATGACGTCCTGGCCGGAACGGATGCCGCCATCGAAGTGCACCTCGATGGCGTCGCCGACCGCATCGACGATGGCTGGCAGCGCCGCGATCGACGAGGGCGCGCCATCGAGCTGGCGGCCGCCGTGGTTCGACACGATCAGCGCGTCGGCCCCGCTGGCCACGGCCAGGCGGGCGTCCTCCGCGTCCATGATGCCCTTGATGATCAACTTGCCGCCCCAGCGCTGCTTGATCCATTCCACGTCGCGCCACGACAGGGTCAGGTCGAACTGCTGCGCGGTCCACGACGACAACGACGACATGTCCGCCACCTTGGGTGCGTGGCCGACGATATTGCCGAAGTAGCGCCGCCGCGTGCCCAGCATGCCCAGGCACCAGCGCGGCTTGCTGGCCATGTTGACCAGGTTCGGCAAGGTCAGGCGCGGCGGCGCCGACAGGCCGTTGCGCACGTCCTTGTGGCGCTGGCCCAGCACCTGCAGGTCCAGGGTCAGCACCAGCGCCGAGCAGTTGGCGGCCTTGGCGCGGTCGATCAGGCGGTTGATGAAATCGCGGTCCTTCATCACGTACAGCTGGAACCAGAACGGCTTGCTGGTGTGCGCGGCCACGTCCTCGATCGAGCAGATGCTCATGGTCGACAGCGTGAACGGCACGCCGGCCTTTTCGGCGGCGCGCGCGGCCAGGATCTCGCCGTCCGCATGCTGCATGCCGGTCAGGCCGGTCGGCGCCAGCGCCACCGGCATCGTCACGTCCTGGCCGACCATGGTGGTGGCCAGCGTGCGGTTGCTCATGTCGACGGCGACGCGCTGGCGGAACTGGATGCGGGCGAAGTCGCTGCTGTTGGCGCGGTAGGTGGACTCGGTCCAGGAGCCGGAATCGGCGTAGTCGTAGAACATGCGGGGCACGCGCCGCTTGGCCAGCACGCGCAGGTCTTCGATGGAGGTGATGATGGTCATGCGGGAGCCTGTGACATGGACATGCTCGAAATCATCGGGCATTTGCCGCCGTTTGCCAACCGCCTGCGCGCGCGCGGGCGCGATGAATCACCGCGTTGAGCGCAACGCAGCGGGAACGCAAACGAAAAAAGGCCAGATCCGAAGATCTGGCCTTTCCTTTACATCTGGTGCGGCTGGCAGGAATCGAACCCACGACCCCTTGGTTCGTAGCCAAGTACTCTATCCAGCTGAGCTACAGCCGCAAAACTTCTCACTTACAAACTTCAAGCACAGACTTCCATCTGCGCGGTACAACTGGTGCGGCTGGCAGGAATCGAACCCACGACCCCTTGGTTCGTAGCCAAGTACTCTATCCAGCTGAGCTACAGCCGCAAAACTTCCTCAATTATAACAGCCCGGCGGCAAACCTCGTCACACGCGCTGCTTACTGCGATACTGCTTGCCGGCAGACTTCCATCTGCTGACGAATTCTGGTGCGGCTGGCAGGAATCGAACCCACGACCCCTTGGTTCGTAGCCAAGTACTCTATCCAGCTGAGCTACAGCCGCATTGTCAAGCGAGTCGGCATTTTACAGTATTTATTACGGTTTGGAAAGCTGGATTTTTTATCCATCGTCTCGTTTGCCGCTTGCGCCGCCAACCCGACGTTTCCAGAACCGAAAAGCCTACTGCCGCTTTCCCGCCTGTCCTTCGCAACGTTTGCTGCGAAAGGAGCAAGATTATAGGGCGGCCCCGCTCCATTGTCCAGAGCAAAATGCATGGGCGATGCATGCCCCGCTCCGAGGGCATTTCCATCGCCGCGCCGTGCCCCGTTGGTGTACGATAAACCACGTTTGCTTTCAGCTTAATACTATTACGCCCGACACGGAGTTGGCCGACGCGATGACTGCACAAGCCTGCAACAGCCTGGCCGCGCTGGCCGAACACGACTGGTCACGTGCGACCATCGGCCACCCGGACACCTGGCCGCCTGCGCTGCGCCTGACCATGGACATCATCCTCAGCGTGCCGCTGCCGATGCTCGTCATGTGGGGCCGGCAGCAGGTGATGCTGTATAACGATGCCTACGTCGACCTGGTGGGACCGGCGCAGCAGCCGGCACCCGGCGGCCGCGTGCCGGCCATGCAGCCGTCGGCCTGGAGCTGGAACCCCGCCGCCATCGAGGGCTGCTGGGCCGGCCGCACCCTCGCCTTCCCCGGCGCCACGCTGCGCCTGTGGCGCCACGACGGCATCAGCGAACAGCGTTTCGACCTCACCTATACGCCGCTGCGCGACGCGGAGCGCGTCGTGCAGGGCATCCTGTGCACGCTGGCGCCACCGGCCGCGACCGGCGCCCCGGCGGCCGCCCGCATGCTGCGCATGCTGGTCGTGGAAGACAACCTGGACGCGCAATACCTGGTATGCGAAATGCTGCGCGCGTTCGGCCATGAGGTGGACGCCGTGGCCAGCGGCGAGGCGGCGCTGGAACGGCTGCGGCGCGGCGATATCGAAGTATTGTTTTCCGACGTCAGCCTGCCCGGCATCTCCGGCATCGAACTGGCGCGCCGCGCCGTGGCCGCACAGCCCGGCCTGCAGGTGATCTTCGCCTCCGGCTACGGCACGGCGGTGACGCAGCAGCTCGACTTCAAGACCGAGGCGATCCAGAAGCCATACGAGATCGAGCAACTGCAGGCGATCCTGGAACGGGTGGGCGCGCGCATTCCGGCCTGACCCGCCAGCCCGGCCGGCCAGGCGCTGGCAATTCGTCAACAGTGCGTGCGCAGCGTGCTGCCTGACGCTACAATCGCAGCACGCTGGCGGTGCCCGCGCTCTTGCAGGCGCTCTCGCCTGTTCTCCCCTGTTCTCGCCTGTTCTCGCCTATTCTTTTAACCGCTGCGACCAATCGATGATGTTCCCAACCGGGCCAGGTGACAGCCCAAGTTCCCAAGCAGACCAGCCCCGCGCCGTGCAGGAAGCACAGGAGCGCGCGCGCCTGTCGCCCGGGCAGCTGGTCGCGGCGCTGGGGGGCGTCAGCGACGGCCTGGTGGTGCTGGACCGCGGCTGCCGCGTCACGTACCTGAATCGCCCGGCCGACGACCTGCTGCGCGGACCGGCGCAAGAAGTGGCGAACGCCGTGGGCCAGGTGCTGTGGCAGGCCTTCCCGCAGCTGGCCGGCACGCTGCTGGAAACGCAGCTGCGCCATGCGCAGGAGCGGCGCCAGGCCGTCAGCTTCGAACTGTTCCACGGTGCGCGCCAGCGCTGGCTGGAAGTGCGCGCCTTCCCGTTCGAGGACGGCATCACTTGCATGCTGCACGACATCCACCAGCGCAAGCAGCACGAACGGGCGCTGCGCGAGAACAGCAACCGCCTGCAGGTCGCGCTGGCCGCCGGCAAGCTGGGCGACTGGACCTGGACGGCCGCCAACGACGTCGTCACCTGTGGCCCGCGCGCGGCCGCCATTTTCGACCTGCCGCCCGGGGAAGCGACCACCTGGAGCGCGCTGCAGGAGCGCATCGTCGCGGCCGACCGCGCCGATGCCCAGGCCGCGTTCATGCGCGCGTTCACGGCGCGCAGCGACTTCAGCGTGGAATGCCGCATCGTCCGTAACGGCGGCAGTGCATGGCTGTCCGTGGCCGGGCATGGCTTCTACGATGACGCCGGCCGCCTGGTCGGCATGACCGGCATGGTGCAGGACATCAGCGAACGCAAGGCCGCCGAGGACACGCTGCGCCACAGCGAGAAGCAATTGCGCGCGCTGGCCGACTCGATTCCGCAGCTGGCCTGGATCGCGCATCACGACGGCCGCATCGTCTGGTACAACCGCCGCTGGCACGACTACACCGGCCTGCCGCCCGGCGAGCTGGAAGGCGACGGCTGGTCGCAGGTATATGCACCGGATTGCGTGGAACCGATGATCGCGCACTGGCGCGCATCGCTGGAATCGGGCGAGCCTTTCGAAATGGAAGTGCCGATCCGCGGCGCCGATGGACAGTACCGCTGGTTCCTGACGCGCGCCAACCCGGTACGCGACGCCTCCGGCCAGATGCTGCGCTGGTTCGGCACCAGCACCGATGTCGACCAGGTCAAGCGCGCCCAGGAAGCATTGCGCGACGAGACCAATATCCTGGAGATGCTCAACAGCACCGGCAATGCGCTGGCGCGCCACCGCGACCTGCAGCCGCTGTTGCAGGAAGTCACGGACGCGGCCACGCGCATCGTCGGCGCCCGCTTCGGCGCGTTCTTCTACCACAGCGGCGGCAGCGCGCTGGAGCTGTGCACGCTGTCCGGCCGGCCGCCGGCGGACTATGGCGACCTGGCCGCGCCAGGCGCGGCGCTGGTGTCCGGTCACGGCCTGCTGGAACAGGGCGGCAGCGCCGCCGGCGGCATCGTGCGCTGCGACGACCTGCTGTACCAGCCCGACTGCGCGGCGCAACTGGATCCCGCACTGGGGCGTCACCTGCGCAGCCTGCTGGCCGCGCCGGTCACGTCGCGCACGGGCGACGTCGTCGGCACGCTGCTGTTCGGCCATCCGGAGCCGGGCATGTTCAGCGAGCGCTCGGAACGCATCATCGGCGGCATCGCCGCCCAGGCCGGCGTGGCCATCGACAATGCGCGCCTGAACGAAGCGGCACGCCGGGCCGCCGAGGAACGTATCGCCCTGCTCGACCGCGAACGCAGCGCCCGTGCCGAGGCCGAGCGCAGCAGCCAGATGAAAGACGAGTTCCTAGCCACCCTGTCGCACGAGCTGCGCACCCCGCTCAACGCCATCCTCGGCTGGTCGCAGGTGCTGCGGCGCGGCAGCCGCGGCGAGGCCGACCTGCACAAGGGCCTGCAGACGATCGAGCGCAATGCCCGCGCCCAGGCCCAGCTGATCGAAGACCTGCTGGACATGAGCCGCATCATGTCCGGCCAGGTGCTGCTGGAATTGCAGGGCGTGCTGCCCGCCACCATCGTGGACGCGGCGATCGAGGCGGTGCGCCCGGCCGCGGGCACCAAGAACATCGTCATCGAGCGCGACTTCGCGTCGTGCGCGCCGATCGCGGCCGACCCGGGCCGGCTGCAGCAGGTCGTCTGGAACCTGCTGTCGAACGCCATCAAGTTCACTCCGCCGGACGGCCGCGTGCGCGTGACGATCCGCGAGCGCGACGGCCAGGCCGAGATCGGCGTCGCCGATACCGGCATTGGCATCGGTGCCGAATTCCTGGGCCACGTGTTCGACCGTTTCCGCCAGGCCGACGCCTCCACCACGCGCCGCCATGGCGGCCTGGGTCTTGGGCTGTCGATCGTCAAGCACCTGGTCGAGCAGCACGGTGGCACGGTGGCCGCGGCCAGCGCCGGCGAGGGCCATGGCGCCGCGTTCACGGTGCGCCTGCCGCTGGCCGGCAAGCTGCCGCTGGGCGAGCGGCCAGCCCGCCCCGCCAGCGCGGCCAGCACCGCCCGCGGCCGCGACGGCGAGCCGGCCGACCTGCGCGGGTTACGCGTGCTGGTGGTGGACGACGAGGCGGACGGCCGCGAGCTGATCAAGCGGGTGCTGGCCGATCGCAATGCCGAAGTCACGACAGCCGAGACGGCGGCCGAAGCGCTGGCCCTGCTGCCGCGCATACGGGCCCAACTGCTGCTGAGCGATATCGGCATGCCGGACATGGACGGCTTCGAGCTGCTCGAACGCGTGCGCGCGCTGGGCCCCGCCGCCGGCGGCGACGTGCCGGCGATTGCCCTGACCGCGTTCGCCCAGTCCGAAGACCGCCTGCGCGCCCTGGAAGCCGGATTTCAGGACCACATCACGAAACCGGTCGAGCCTGCCGAACTGATCGCCACGGTGGCGCTGGTCGCGGCCCAATGCCGGGCCGACTGACCTTCAGCCGACTGTTGTTTTTTGATCACTCGACGATCGAAATACAACAAGCATTAACTTTAAACATGATTTTTCCCGCCTTCCTACTGCCGGACGCGGCAATGTCCTACAAGAAACTCGTGCAAGTTTGATACACTCCAATATCTGAAAAATCTTCCCTTGGAAAATAATTTTTCAATACGTGCGACGCAGCAAACCCTGCGGCGCTACACTTAGAATTCCGCTCCAGGCCGAAAAAACGCCGGAGCCTGTGTGCACGATGAGGCGAGAAGAGATATGCCCAGCCCAGATGAGATCCTGAATGCCAAGATCCTGGTGGTGGACGATTGCGCGGACAATGTCGACCTGATGCTCGAGATCCTGCGTGAAGCCGGCTACACCGACGTCACGGCGACGATGCTGCCCGACCAGGTTTGCACCCTGCATCGGCAACATTGCTACGATCTGATCCTGCTGGACCTGCAGATGCCTGGCCTGAACGGCTTCCAGGTCATGAAGGGACTGAAGGAAATCGAGCAGGACGGTTACCTGCCGGTGCTGGCGCTGACGGCCCAGCCGGCGTTCAAGATTGCCGCGCTGGAAGCCGGCGCGCGCGACTTCATCAGCAAGCCGTTCGACCTGCTCGAGGTGCACAAGCGCATCCACAATATGCTGGAGGTACGCCTGCTCTACAAGGAGCTGGCGCAGTACAGCAAGAAGCAGCAGGAGCTGGCCCTGCACGACCCGCTGACGGGCCTGCCGAACCGGCGCCTGCTGGAAGACCGCATCGAGACCACGCTGCAGCACGCAATGCGCAACCAGCGCAAGGCCGCCGTCATGTACCTCGACCTGGACGGCTTCAAGGCCATCAACGATACCCACGGCCATGCCTATGGCGACGAAATCCTCAAGCTCGTGGCACAGCGCCTGGTGGGCTCCTCGCGCAAGGAGGACACGGTGGCGCGGGTCGGGGGCGACGAATTCGTCATCGTGCTGGGCGACGTGAGCGGCCTGCCGGACGCGCGCGAACCGGCCTCGAAGCTGATCGAGGTGGTGTCCGAACCCTACCTCGTGAACGGCATCACCTTGCGCCTGTCCACCAGCATCGGCATCGCGCTGTTCCCGGACGACGCATCGACCGTTGGCGACCTGATCCACGCGGCCGACAACGCCCTGTACGACGCCAAGCGTGCCGGCAAGAACCGCTTCTGCGCGGCGCCCGGCAGCACCAAGGCCGCCGCGGCCAGCGTGCCGCATCAGCTGAAAAGCGTCGCCACCACCGCCGCCTGAAATGGGGTCTGTCCCGTTGGGACTGACCCCGAAGTGCTGCGTGCCAATAGCGCAAGAAGGCAATCGCGTATCGTAAGGAATGAGGTTCCTTTCGATACGCGATTGCCGTCAGCCGCCGCGGCGAACCTGCCAAACTTCGGGATCAGTCCCTAATGCCGCTAAGTTAAGGAATTTTGGCGCGCAGAGAACAGACGCTCGCTTGGGGTCTGTCCCGTTTTTTGGGACTGACCCCGGTTTTTATCGCGCAAGTCGCATGGTTCTGCGATTAAAACCAGGGTCAGTCCCCTGCGGGGACAGACCCTAACCCAGCTACTTTTCTCTTAACTTAGCGGCATTAGGGTCAGTCCCTGCGGGACAGACCCCGGTGCGCCTGGGTTTCGCCTCGCTTACTGCGCCGCCGCTTCCTTTTCCTTGCCGGTCTCGGTGGACTCCTCGACCTTGTTGGCATGCTGGTGGTCGGCTTGCGCGTCGACCTTGTCCGGCGCCACTTCGATGCGGGTGATTCCCGAGTCGACGGAAATCGGGTCGCTGGCCGGGAACGTCATCTCGACCGCGTCGTCCAGCAGCTCTTCCTTGGCCTTCTCGGCCGGCTGCATCTGCTCCTCGTCGGCCAGGGTGGTGATCGCCACGGCCCACTTGATGAAGTTCAGATTCGCCAGCTCACGCACCGTGCTGATGTTGAAGGCCTGCTGCAGCGCCTTGGCATCTTTTTCACTGACACCGCGCAGTGCGCTGAGCGGCGCGTCAGCCAGTTCCTTGAAGCACTTGCCCAGGTGTTTTTTGTCTACGACGGTATCGATATTCATATTGGGTCCTTTCGTTGTGTGGCGTGGTGTCTACGCTTTCAATATGTCATGATTGCCACGGACATGTATGTGCGCAATCGAACAATATCGGGGCTGTTCCCGTTGCCGCATGGACTTTTGACATTGCGATATGCGGTTGCTATGATCGTCAGGATGTTTGCCTGACAAAACTGTTTCTCCGCGACGTGATCTGAAACTATTAAAAGTACCCAAATTGGACAAACCAAAGATCCTCGTCGTCAACGATGACGCCAACAGCCTGTTCGCCCTGACGAGCCTGCTGGCACAGTGGGCCGAGCAAGAGCCCTATGAGGTAATTGCCGCGCGCAGCGGCGAGGAAGCGCTGCGGCAGGTATTGCGGCACGACTTCGCCGTGATCCTGCTCGACGTGAACATGCCCGGCATGGACGGGTTCGAGACGGCCGAGGCGATCCACCAGCGCGGGCGCTCGGCCAATATTCCGATCATCTTCATCACGGCCTTCGTGGCCGACGAGCTGGACCGCCTGAAGGCCTACCAGCGCGGCGCCGCCGATTTCCTGTTCACGCCTGTCATCCCGCAAATCCTGCATGCCAAGATCTCGGTGTTCGTCGCGCTGGCCGTGAAGAACGAGGAATTGAAGAAGCAGGCCAGGCAGTTGCACCAGCGCACCAACGACCTGATCGCCAGCAACCAGCGGCTGCTGCAGGAAATCGAGGAGCGCAAGGTGGCGGAGCGGCAAAACCATGCCAAGGATGAATTCCTCGCAATGCTGGGTCACGAGCTGCGCAATCCGCTGTCGGCCATCAGCAGTGCCGCCTCGCTGATCGGCCTGCCCGGCGTGTCCGGCGAAGGCGCGGCGCGGGCCAAGAAGATCATCCAGCGCCAGAGCCAGCACCTGGGCCGCATCGTCGACGACCTGCTGGACCTGTCGCGCGCGATGTCCGGCAAGATCCTGCTGAACCGGGCGCCGCTCGACCTGGCCGCCCTGATCGCCAACAGCCTGGAAACCTACCGTGCCACCGGACGCACGGCGGATTACCATGTCACCATGGAGCTCGAGCCGGGCTGGGTCGACGGCGACGTGACGCGGCTGGAGCAGATCTTTTCCAACCTGCTGGACAATGCACTCAAGTACACGCCGCCGGGTGGCAGCATCGACATCGTGCTGGAACTGGACGGCGATGAGGTCGTGCTGACCGTGCACGACACCGGCGTCGGCATTTCGGCCGAGCTGCTGCCCCATGTCTTCGACGTCTTCGTGCAGGGCACCAGCACGCTGGACCGTGCCCAGGGCGGCCTGGGCATCGGCCTGGCACTGGTGCGGCGCCTGGCTGAATTGCATGGGGGCAGCGTCGAAGCCGAGAGCGCGGGAGCGGGCGAAGGCAGCACGTTCTCGATCCGCCTGCCCCGCACCGAACGTATCACTGAAACGAAGCCTGAAACCATGGAAACGACCGTACAGAGCAAGCCAACCATTCTGCTGATTGAAGACAACGACGATGGCCGCGAGATGATGGCCATGATGCTGGGCTGTTACGGCTACGAGGTGCAGCACGCCGCCGACGGCCTGCAGGGCATCGCGGCGGCGCAGGGCTACCGGCCCGACGTGGCGCTGGTCGACATCGGCCTGCCGGGCATCGACGGCTACGAGGTGGCGCGGCGGCTGCGCGCCAACGGCGAGACCAGCGGCATCCGCCTGATCGCGCTGACGGGCTACGGCCTGGCGGAAGACCAGCGTCGCGTGCTGGAAGCCGGCTTCGACATGCACCTGGTGAAACCGGTGGACATCGAAAGCCTGATGAAGGCGATCGGCAGCCTGACCAATCCGAACAGTTCCTCGGCGCCGGCCGCCTGAGCGGCCAGGAAGCGGGAGCGCGGCGCGCTCCCGGCGGGCTTACATGCGCGGCTGGCTGGCCTGCGCGCCCTTCACGGTGACCATCGGCTCGGGCGGGATCATGTCGATCTCGTCCTTGCGGGCCTGGATGCGTTCCCCCAGCTCGACCATGTCCAGGTCGGCCTGCTTCGCTTTCGGGAACATCTCGCTCTCTTCTTCCTTGACGTGGTGCTCGATGTACTCGCCCAGTACTTTCACCTTGGCATCGTACAGGTCATCATGCGGGTCCATCGCGCTGATCTGGGCGATCAGGTCCTTGGCCGACGCGTGCTCGACCGTCGCCTCGTCGACCAGGTCATCGCTGTCCTCGGCTTCCTGGCGCACGGCCGGGTAGAAGATCTCTTCCTCCGCGATCGCGTGCTTGGTCAGTTCCAGGCAGATCTTGTCGGCCAGTTTTTTCTTCGCGACAAACGCGCGCTCGCCCAGCTCCTCGAACTGCTTGAACATCGCCTTCACTTCGGCGTGGTCCTGCTTCAGCAGGGCGATCGCGTCTTGCGGCTTGGCTGTGGCACTCATGGCTGCTCCTTTTGTGTCGGTTGGATGATGGGCACAGCTTGTCACTTTTGCAGCGCTGTGTATGTGCGGCATTTCACGATGGTGCCGGTGCGACATTTCCGCAAAACCTCATGTATGATCCAGGCGTTACCGCCTGCATACAATAAGAAAACACCATGTCCGATATTGCACCGGAAGATCAGAACGACGCAGCCCGTGTCGCCGAACTCAGCGACCTGCTGGGGCACGTCAACAGCACCTGGGACAACGAACGCCGCTCCCTGGCGCGCCAGTTGCACGACAGCGTGGGTTCCTCGCTGACCGCGCTGACCATGCACCTTGGCCTATTGACGGCGAAGTTGCCGGAAGACCCGCCCGCGCTGCGCGAACGTGCGGTGCAGATGAAGAACCTGCTGCACACGATTATCGAGAACAACCGCCGCATGCAGCACAAGCTGTGGAATGACAAGCTCGAGTTCCTCGGCATCAAGGTTGCCTTCAGCGAGGCCGTGACGGAGTTCGGCGAGCATTACCGCGTCGCGGCGCGCTGCAGCCTGCCCGAGGACGAACCGGCCTGCTCGCGCGAGCACGGCGTGGCGCTGCTGTTCGCGCTGGAGGAAGGGCTGCGCAACGTGGCCGCCCACGCGGGCGCGACCGAGGTGAACGTCATCGTCGACGATAACGAGGACGAGATCATGCTGACCGTGCGCGACAACGGCAGCGGGCCCGGCGCGCCCGACGCGGGCGCCGACAAATATGGCCTGCGCCTGGTGCGCGAACGGGCGCGCCACCTGGGCGGCACCCTCGACCTGAAGGCCCACCCCGATGGCGGCAGCGCGCTGACGCTGGTGCTGCCGAAGACGCCGGCGCCCTGATCGGCCGGCGCCCAGCGGCGCCTTGCGCTCACAGCCAGATCCGGTACAGCCAGTAGCTCTCGTCGGTTTGCGCCAGGCGCAGCAGTTCGGCGGGACTGGTACCGGCGATGGCACGCGCCTCGCGCGACAGGTGGGCCTGGTCGGCGAAGCCGCCGGCCGCCGCCACCTCGGCCAGGCTGACCCTGCCCTGCTCGGCCTGCGACGCGGTCCGTGCGGCCACCATCGACCGCTCGATCCGGTCCAGCCGGCGCAAGGTGCGCAGCGGATGGCCGGCCCACGCGCGCACACGGCGCTCGGCCATGCGCGCGCTGCGGCCCATGCCGGCGGCGGCCGCGCGCACGGCCAGCGCCTGCACCCAGTCGCGCGCGTGCACCAGCGCCCCGTCGGCCCGCACGCCACGCCAGCGCCGCTCCAGCCCCGTCTCGAAGACGGCGATCCGCTCCTCGTCCGTGACGGCGGCCAGTACGCTGGCGGACAAGTCCTGCCACCAGGTATCGAGCACCTCGCCCAGCGGCGCCATGCGGTCCAGTTGCGCGGCCATGTCCAGGCCCGTCAACCGGTGCAGCGCGTCGGCGAAGAGCATCACCGTCATGACGTGCACGGGACCGGGATTGGACGTGACGAACGGCCGCGACTGCGGGCCGCAGAACAGCGCCTGGCCCGGCCGCAGCCAGGTATCGATGGCCGGGTCGTCCACCGCCGGCACGACCAGTTGGGCGCTGCCCTCGAACATCCAGGTGATCGTGCAGAACGGCGTGGCCGGGAAGCGGTTCAGGCGCTGCGGCGCGGCCAGCGGCGCGCAGCCGACCGTGCTGCGCACCACCCAGGCACGCACGCACGACGCCAGCGCGACGCGGGGCGCCACCAGGCGGGCAACGGTCGGGGGATAGGTTGGCTCTTCCATACTGGCATTCTAGCGTGGCCGGGACGCCAAGGGTGCCAATCAGGACCGGGGCACAGCGCCGTCGCAAACGTTCAAGACGATACGCCGGCACGCCACCATACTGCGGGTCATGACACTGCCAGGAGCCGCCATGCCCGACCGCCTCATCGCCACCCTGCCCGGCCCGCGCGGCCTGCCCCTGCTGGGCAGCGCCCTGCAGCTGCACCCGCGCACCATCCACCGGACGATGGAAGCCTGGAGCCGCCAGTACGGCCCGATGTTCCGCGTGCGCCTGGGCGCGCGCACGGCCGTCGTGCTGGCCGACCCGGATGCCATCGGCAGCGTGCTGCGCGACCGGCCGGACGGTTTCCGGCGCCCCGCCGTCACGGCCGACGTGACGCGCGAGCTGGGCGGCCTGCCGGGGCTGACGCTGGCCGAGGGCGACGACTGGCGCCGCCAGCGCCGCATGGTGATGCAGGCGTTCGCGCCAGGCTTCGTCAAGGCCTACCTGCCACGCCTGGCCCAGGTGGGCGTGCGGCTGGCCGCGCGCTGGCAGCAGGCGGCCGTGGCCGGCCGGCCGATCCCTCTGTCGGCCGACCTGAAGCGCTATGCCGTGGACGTCGTCGCCGGCCTCGCGTTCGGCGCCGACGTCGATACCGTCAACGCCGGCACGAGCGACCTGCAGGACCATATCGACACGGTGCTGGCCGGCGTGGCGCGCCGCTCGCTGGCGCCGCTGCCTTACTGGCGCTGGCTGCCGCTCCCTGCCGAGCGTCGGCTGCGGACGAGCGTGACAGCGCTGCAGGCCGCCATCGACGGGTTCGTCGCCAGCGGCCGCGCGGCCATGGCGGCCGACCCGGCCTTGCGCGCGCGGCCGGCCAACCTGCTGCAGGCGCTGATCGCCGCCGCCGACGCACCGGGCAGCGGCCTGGGCGACGCCGAGGTGGCCGGCAACGTGGCAACGATGCTGATGGCCGGCGAGGACACGACGGCCAGCGCGCTGGCCTGGCTGGCCTGGCTGCTGGCGCGTCACCCGGCCGCACTGCGCCGGGCGCAGGACGAGGTGCGCGCCAAGGTGCCCGACCTGGCAAGCATCACGCCGGCCCAGGCCGACGCGCTGGACTATGTGGAGGCTTGCGCGCTGGAGGCGATGCGGCTGAAGCCGCCCGCGCCCTTCATCCCGCTGCAGGCGCTGCGCGCGACCGAGGTGCTGGGCGTCACGCTGCCGCCCGGCACCTTGCTGTGGTGCGTGCTGCGCCACGCCAGTGTCGACGACGCGCTGCTGGCCTGCGCGGCCGGGTTCCAGCCGGAGCGCTGGCTGCCCGGCGGGGATGCGACGACGGCGCCCGCGCGCCAGGCCATCCTGCCGTTCGGCGCCGGCGCGCGTGCCTGTCCGGGCCGCTACCTGGCGCTGCTGGAGATGAAGGTCGCGCTGGTGGCGCTGCTGGGGCAATTCGACCTGGACAGCGTGGCAGCCGCGGACGGCGCCGAGCCGGCCGAGGTGCTGGGCTTCGTGATGGCGCCGGCGCCCCTGACGATGGTGCTGCGCCCGCGCGCCGCCAAGCGGCTCAATGCAGCTTGACGTGCGGCGTCGAGCGCTTGATCAGGAAGCGCGCCAGCGCCAGCACGCCGGTGCGCAGCGTGCCCATGATGGCCTGGTGGTGCATCAGGTGCAGGCTCGTATACATCAGGCGCGCGAACGTGCCCTCGACGAACCAGTTGCTGCCCTGCAGTGAGCCCATCAGGCTGCCGACCGAGGTCGACTGGCCGAACGACACCAGCGAACCGTAGTCGCGGTAGACGTAGGGCTTGCCGCTGGGCGGCTTGCCCCGCTCCTTGCGCAGCAGCGCGTCGAGCAGGTAATCGGCCTGCTGGTGCGCCGCCTGCGCGCGCGGCGGCACCGGCTTGCCGTCCGCGCCCAGGCACAGCGCGCAGTCACCCAGCGCGTAGATGTTCGGGAAGCCTTTCACCACCAGTTCGCCGGTGACGTCGAGCTGGCCGCCCTTGACGGTCGGCAGCCCCAGCTGGGCCAGGAAGTCGGGCGCCTTGATGCCGGCGGCCCAGACCGTGATGTCGGACGGGTAGACGGTGCCGTTGCCGACCGTGACCCGGTCCGCCTCGATCTGCGTCACCCGCGTTTCGGCGCTGACCTTGACGCCCCGTTCGGCCAGCAGCTTGACGGCCGCGGCCGACACCCGTTCGGGCAGCGGCGCCAGGATGCGCGGCGCGCCTTCCAGGATCGTGATGCGCACGTCCTGCAGCGGTTGCAGGTGGCCGAAACCGTAGGCGGCGTACACGCCGCTGGCCTCGCGCAGCTCGGCCGCCAGCTCGACGCCGGTGGCGCCACCGCCGATGATGACGATGTCGATGCCCTGGCTGCCGGCCTGGTCTTGCTTGGCCGTCGCGGCCTTGGCCAGCAGTTTCAGCAGCGTCAGGCGGAAGCGCTCCGCGTCTTCGGTGGCGTTCAGCGAGATCGTGTGTTCGCGCGCGCCCGGCACGCCGAAGTAGTTGGAGGTGCTGCCGACGGCCAGCACCAGCGAGTCGTAGCCGATGCGCCGCTCGGGCAACACGGTCTCGCCGGACTGGGTCTCGATGGGGCTGACGGTGATCGTGTTGCCAGCCGCGTCCAGCGCCTCCAGCGCGCCGTACACGTAGGTGAAGCCGTTGTCGTGCGCCAGCATCTGGTACGACAGGCCCTCGGCGTGGATGTCCAGGGTGCCCGCCGCCACCTCGTGCAGCGACGGCTTCCAGATGTGGTACAGCCGGCTGTCCACCAGCATGACCTTGTTCGGACCGAGCTTGCGGCCCAGTTTGCAGGCCAGTTCCAGGCCGCCCGCCCCACCTCCGACGATGACATATTTGCTGTGCAAACGTTCCTCCCTGGTTGAATGGCGGCCGGCCGGCTCAATCAGTCACGGCCGTGACCTTTGCCGTGACCGTTGCCATGGCCATGGTCCTTGTCGCGGCCATGACCCTTGCCGTGGCCGCCGCCGTGCTCGCGCTCCTCGCGGTGCGGGCCGCCGCGGCCGTGCTCGGCGCGGTAGCGTGGCGCATACTCGTTCAGGTACCAGTCGTCCCGGACGAAGTACACCGGCCTGCCGCAGGCGCGGTAGCGGGCGCAATGCTTGCTCCATTTCTTCGCGTGGCCGGGCGGTACGCGCAAGTACAGCGGCTCGGCGACGTAGTGGGCCGGACGCTGCACGATAATCGGTTCCCGGTAGATGACGGGCGGCGGCGCCGTGTTGCCGATGTCGATGCGGCCGTAGAAGCCGGGCTGGCCGATGTTGATGGACACGCCGACGTCCTGGGCGGCGCACACGGAAGAGAGGGCCAGCAGGCTGGCGGCAAGGATAAGCTGTTTCATATACACATTCGTCAGGACCAAGGCCGGCGCGGGGTGGCCGGCACGGCTTTATTGTACTTAGTCAATTCCGATTGCGTATGTTCGCCACCGCACGAAGGTGGCTCAGGCGGGACGCGCCAGCGCGCCTTCCAGCTGGGCGATCGCCCCGCGCGCCTGGGCGATGACCTTGTCGGCAATGCGCTTGCGCATGCCCTGGATGCGGCCGGCGGCTTCCGCTTCCAGCATCAGCGGCGTCAGCAACTGGCTGGCCGATTCGTAGAACGCCGTGCCGATCCGGTCCAGCTGCACGACGAACGATTCCTCCGCCTCCTTCATGCGCCGGCGCAGCTCTTCCTCGAAGGCGCGGCGCTTGTCGCGGATCTCGTCGCGCTTGCGCTTGTTGCTGTCGGTGGCCCATTTGAACGCACTGGCCAGCAGCACCGCGCCGCCGACGAAGGGCACCACCGGCGCCACGACGGGCACCACGACCGCCACGCCGAACAGGTAGGCCGCGGTGCTGGTGCCGGCGGCGGCCACGGCGCTGCCCATCAGCGTCAGGTTGGCAGCGGTATCGACCGTGTTGACGAGCCGGGTGCCGATACGCAGCCGCGGCATCAGGCGCGCCAGCGCGGCACTGTGTTGACGTTCGAAGGCATTGACCTGGGACAGCCGCATGTCGGCCTGGAACAGCTTGAGGTCGTTGTTGAGCAGGTCGAGCGCCTCCTGCTTGCGCCGCGTGACGCGTTCCAGCCGGGTCTCCATTTCCTGGGCAAACTGCTGGCGGCCGATGCTGGACCAGACCTGCTCGTCCTTCCACTGCTCGTTGTCGAGCCGCTCCGCGATGGCCAGCTCGACGGCGTTGCCGGCGTCGTGCACGGCATCGTCGATGTCCTGCCACAGCACCCGCCGCTCGTACGCGATGCGGGCGTCGATCAGCGCCAGGCGCTGCAGCACCTGCTGGCGCAATTGCTCGGCCGTGGCGGACAGCCCGGCAGCGCCGGCCTCGGCCGGCAGGGGCGCGCCGGCGCTTTCCTCGTAGGTAGCGATGCCCTGGCTGATCGTGGCGACGGCCCGCTGCACGGCGTCACGCAGCTCCTCCTGGCCCATCATGCCGCCGTTGAAGCCGCGCGCATGGTCCAGCAACTCGGTCTGGCCCGTGCTGCGGCCGAAATCGGCGATGGCGTCGACCAGCCCCCTGCCTTTGACCAGCTTGCGCGCCTGCGTGCCCAGGTTGTTCAGCAGGCGGCGTTCCTGCTCCGGCGGCAGCGTGTAGTAGTGCTCGGGCGTCAGGCGGATGCCGAGCGCGCGCGCCACCTTCTGGGCCAGCGGCCGGGCCCGGGTCCCGTGCAGCGCGAGCAGCGGGCGCATCAGCACGAAGGCGCCCTCGCGCGCGGCCATGTCGGCGCTGCCGCTGCTGCGCGCCAATGCGTTCAGCGCCCACTCGACGGTAACGCCGGACTCGATGGCGTTCAGCACCAGCGCGGTGAACACGGCGGAGGCCTTGCCCTCGCCCGCGATATCCGTCACCGCGGCGAACTGGGCGAGCGTGACGGTGCCATCCTCGCCGACGGCGACGGCGCCGACGGCACGCGCCAGCGCCGAGGCGAAGCTCTGGTCGGAGCACAGGTGTTCGTCCAGCGTGCGCAACTTCAATGTCAGGACCGGTGCGGCCGGCGTCAGTTGCGGATGGGAAGTAGCGTCGTTCACGATGGCTCCCGTTTGGAAGAAAAAATGCCGTTCTTGCATTCTAGTGGAAGCGCGGGTCGGCGGAAACTGCCGCGCAGCGGTGCGCGGGGCGCCGGCCGACTTCGCGCCGGTGCGCGCCAGCGTGGGCGTGCCGCACTACAAAAGCGCCGCCCTGGCGCGGAACACTTGTCCTCGATTGCCATTAATGCAACAATCAGGCCCATGTCCATCCTTCTGCTCTCCGTTGTCCTGTGCGCCGCCCTGCTGCATGCCAGCTGGAACGCTGTCGTCAAGGCAGGTCCCGACAAGCTGTTCGGCACCGTGCTGATCGCCACCAGCGCCGCGCTGGTGGCCCTGCCGCTGCTGTGTTTCGTCCGGCCGCCGGCCCCCGCCAGCTGGCCATGGCTGACGGCGTCGGCCGCTTGCCACCTCGTCTATTACCGACTGCTTGCGGCCGCCTACGCACACGGCGACATGAGCCATGCCTACCCGCTGATGCGCGGCGCCGCGCCCTTGTTCGCACTGGCGGCCAGCGCGCCCCTGCTGGGCGAAACGCTGACATCGGCACAGTATGGCGCGGCCCTCGTCATCTGCGGCGGCGTCCTGGCCATGAGCCTGGGCCACGGCCGTGCCGGACGTCGCGCGACCCTCTTTGCGCTGGGCACTGCGCTGACCATTGCCACCTACACGCTGATCGATGGCATCGGCGTGCGCCGCTCCGGCAGCGCGGCCGGCTACACATTGTGGCTGTTCGTGCTGTCGGCGCCGCTGCTGCTGCTGTCCGTGCTGCCGCGCCGGGCCGCGATGCTGGCCTATGCGCGGGCCCACTGGCGCGTGGGCCTGGCCGGGAGCGTGGGCACGGTGCTCGCCTATGGACTGGCGCTGTGGGCGATGACGCGCGCGCCCGTGGCGCTGGTCGCGGCGCTGCGCGAGACGTCGATCCTGTTTGCCACCCTGATCGCGGGTGTGCTGTTGCGCGAGGACATAGGCCGGCGGCGCATGGCCGCGGCCGGCCTGATCGCCTGTGGCGCGGCGGCGATGCGATTTGCCTGATCGTTTTTCTGCCAGGAGGCAACCTTGCTCGTTACGCTGGAACCCGTCACCATCGACAACTTCGAAGACCTGATCGCGCTGCGCCTGCCGCCCAAACAGGATCGCTGGCTGGCGAACAATGCCGAGTCGATCGCGCAGGCGCACTACTATACCGACTGGCGCATGCACGCCATCTATTGCGACGGCACACCGGCCGGCTTCCTGCTGTACGACAGCATGGCGCACGACGAGCCGGGCCACTACGGCATCTACCGCTTCATGGTCGCGCACGAGCGCCAGGGCCGGGGCGTCGGCCGCCGCGCGCTGCGCTTGCTGCTGGACGACCTGCGCGCCCGCCCGGACGCGCGCCGCATCACGATCTGTTACAAGCCGGACAACCTGGCGGCGCGGCGCCTGTACCGGTCCTGTGGATTCGCCGAGATCGGCATCGACGCCGATGGCGAGATGATCGCCGAGATCCGGGTCGCAACCGCTACCCGGGCTCCGTCGCCAGCACCAGCGTTTCCTTGATCTCCTCCATCACCACATAGCTTTTCGACTGCGCGGCGCCGGGCAGGTTCAGCAACATGTCGCCCAACAGCTTGCGGTATTCCGCCATCTCGTGGATGCGCGCCTTGATCAGGTAGTCGAAGTCACCCGACACCAGGTGGCACTCCTGCACCTCGGGAATGCGCAATACCTCGCGGCGGAACTGTTCGAAGTGGCTGGCCGATTTCTGGTTCAGCGTGATCTCGACAAACACCAGCAAGGTCGCGCCGACCGCGGCCGGATTGAGCCGGGCGTGGTAGCCCGTGATGACGCCGTCGCGCTCCATGCGCTTGACCCGCTCGATGGCCGGCGTGATGGACAGACCCACCTGCTCCGACAGGTCCTTCATCGAGATGCGCCCGTCTTCCTGCAGGATGCGCAGGATCTTGCGGTCCAGCTTGTCCAGGGTACGAACGGATTCCTTTTGTGTGCGCATGATTTTTTACTGAATTCCCGATTTTTTATAGTAACAAACACTGCCTGGACCACATTATCATAGTAAAAATCTGCACACAACTATTCTTATATTCGAGGCAAGCATGCGCGTAGTCATTCTCGGTAGCGGCGTCATCGGCGTCACCACGGCTTATTACCTGGCCCGTTCCGGCCATGACGTGACGGTGCTGGACCGGCAGCCCGGTCCGGCCCTGGAAACCAGCTTCGCCAACGCCGGCCAGATTTCGCCCGGTTACGCGTCGCCCTGGGCCGCGCCGGGCATCCCGCTGAAGGCCATGAAATGGATGCTGCAGCGCCACGCGCCGCTGTCCATCACGCCGGACGGCACCTTGTTCCAGCTGCAGTGGATGTGGCAGATGCTGAAGAACTGCAATGCCGACAGCTACGCCGTCAACAAGGAACGCATGGTGCGCCTGGCCGAGTACAGCCGTGACTGCTTCAAGGCGCTGCGCGCCGCCACCGGCATCAGTTATGAAGGCCGGCAGCAAGGCACGACCCAGCTGTTCCGCACCCAGAAGCAGATGGACGACGCGGCCAAGGACATCGAAGTGCTGAAAGAGACCGGGGTGCCGTACGAACTGCTGGGCGCGCGCGAGCTGCTGTCGGCCGAGCCTGGCATCGCGGCCGGACGCCTGGTCGGCGGCCTGCGCCTGCCGAACGACGAAACGGGCGACTGCCAGCTGTTCACGACCAAGCTGACGGCCATGGCCGAGGAGCTGGGCGTCAAGTTCCGCTACAACGTCGACATCACCGGGCTCGTCACGCAGGGCGACGAGATCGGCGGCGTGCGTTGCGGCGCCGAGATCGTCACGGCCGATTCGTATGTCGTCGCGCTGGGCGCCTATTCCACGCCGCTGCTGAAGAATCTGGTGGACATCCCCGTCTACCCGCTGAAGGGCTATTCGATCACGGTGCCGATCGTGGACGCGGCCAAGGCGCCGACGTCGACGATCCTGGACGAGACCTACAAGATCGCCGTGACCCGTTTCGACGAGCGCATCCGCGTGGGCGGGATGGCCGAGATCGCGGGCTACGACAAGCGCCTGAACCCGCGCCGGCGCGAAACGCTGGAAATGGTCGTCAACGACCTGTTCCCCGGCGCCGGCAATACGCTGGATGCCACCTTCTGGACCGGTTTGCGTCCGATGACACCGGATGGCACACCGGTGGTCGGCCGCACCCCGCTGCGCAACCTGTTCATCAACACCGGCCACGGCACCCTGGGCTGGACGATGTCGTGCGGGTCCGCGCAGCTGCTGGCCGACATCATGTCGGCCCGCCGCCCGGCGATCCATGCGGACGACCTGTCCGTGGAACGCTATCGCAGCAAGGACCCGGCGCGCCAGCCGCAGCTGGCGGGCGCCTGAGCGACAGGCACACGGCGCACGTTTGTGTCGCCGTGCCGCCCTGCGTATAATTTTATGCATGAATAAACTGGAAGCCTTCGGGCACATCGCCGCGCTGGCGATACGTGGCGACCTGGTGTTCCCCACCAGCGTCAACGCCGCATTGCGGGTCCAGCTGGCACTGGACGATCCCGACTGCCCGATGGACGAGGCGATCCGCCTCGTGCTGGCCGAGCCCCTGCTGGCCGCGCGCACCGTCGCGCTGTCCAACTCGGCCATGTTCAACCGCGGCGGCGGCACGATCACCAATGTGCGCGCGGCCATCACGCGCATCGGCTACCACAACCTGTACGCGCTGGCGGCGGCAATGGTCGTGCGCCAGTTCGGCAGCAAGATCGGCGACCCGGCGCTGCGCGCCAAGGCCGAGCAGCTGTGGCAGCACACCATCCACGTCGCCTGCCTGGCGCGCCTGATCGCCCGCGACGTGACGGAAGTGAACCAGGATACCGCCCTGTTCGCCGGCATCGTGCACGAGGTCGGCGGCTTTTACCTGCTGTCGCGCGCCGACGAATTCCCCGGCCTGCTGGATCCCGATCCGGACAACTGGCAGCCCGCCAGCGAGGAGATCATCCTGCGCGAAGTCATGCACAAGCTGGGTATTCCCGAGCCGGTCGCCAGCGCCATCGAGGGCCTGCGCGACGGCTTCCTGGGCGTGCCCCCGGAAACGCTGCTCGATACCCTGCTGCTGGCCAATCATTTTTCCCCAGTCCCGTCGCCGCTGGCCACGCCGCGCGAGGCCGTGCCCCAGGCCGACTCCGTGGTCGACCTGTTCATCGACGAGGACATGGCCAAGCGCCTGGTCGAGCAGGCCAAGGCCGATGCCGCCGCGATGAACAGCGCGATGCTGGTGTGAGCCGCCCAGGCAGGGTCGGTTGAAGGCACAGTGCCGCGGACGTCGCGCCTCATCGCGGCCGTCCCGCCGCACTGGGTTCTGACGTACATCAAGGCGATTCCGGCAGTCCGAACGGGGCGGCATGGCTGGACTATATTGATACCAGCCAGACCGCACTCTCGGGTCGGCAGTGCGGCAGGGCCGCACGTCTGCGATATCACGTCCACGCCAGAGGTACCATCATGCAAAAACACCTGATTGCCGCCGCGACCGCGTTGCTCACGCTCTCCTCTGTCCAGGCAGCCCCCATGTATTATGCTTTCGAATGGAAGGGATTCAATTACAGCTACACCACGCCGATCGATCCGGAACCGGTCACGCGCTGGGAGCCCGAAGCCGTCATCAGCGGCTATTTCAAGGCCGATGACGTCAACAGCGATGGCATCATCACGCTTGGCGAGGTGGAGCGATTCAATGCCGGCGAGGGCGAGATGATCGGTTGCCCGGGACGGGATTCGGATATATCCGGCCTGACTGGTTGCGTGATCGAGCACTTCTCCTATGAGACCGGCGGCCCGCTGTCGTTCCGGGCCCGCGCCGAATGGTCCTCTGCCGGCTCGGTTTACCGGGTCTATTACTGGGATATGCCCGAGCACGGTCGAAGCAATTTCAGCAACGATGTGTGCTGTGGCGATTCCTGGCTGAGCGTAACGCAGGACACGAAGTTCACCATGATCGCGTCGGTTCCCGAGCCATCGACGTGGACCATGCTGGCAGCCGGACTGGTGGTCGCAACAGGCGCGGCGCGACGGCGATCGCGCGCATGCGGCCGATCCTGCCCGACGGTTTGAACATACCGTCCGAGCGCCGATGTCCACGGTCTGCGCTTGCTTCCAGGGCGCGCCCTGCCGGGCCGTATTGCCGGGATAGCCCAGCGCATGCTGGCTCAGCACCGTGCCGCCGTCCCCCATGCGTCGCAGCCAGCCGGCATACCATGTCACGGTATGGCCCGCCGAATCGTTACCCTGCTGCTGGCCAATCACTTCTCTGCCGTGGCGTCGCTGCTGGCCACACTGCGCGAGGCCGTTTCCCAGGCCGACTCCGTGGCCGACCTGTTCATCGCCGCATCGACGGCCAAGCGGTGAATAATCCGAGATAATCCATCAGCACCAAAAATAATATATTATCAAGTTCCGTATTTTCATATTAACTATCAATAAAGAAGGAACTAATATGCTGAAAAAACTCCTCGCGGCAGCTGCCGCACTGTCGGCATTGGGTATGGCGAACGCCGCACCGATGTATTACGAATTCGAATGGAAGGGTTTTGACGTGTTCTCGACCAACCCGTGGACCGGCGAGACCAATGGCGGCTGGAGCCCGCTGGCGTCGATCAAAGGTTATTTCAAGGGCGAAGACCTGAACGGTGACAATATCATCGTCCTCAGCGAGATCTCGCGTCTAGGCATCGATGCGGGCGGTTGGCGCCCGAGCGAGCTGATCGGCTGTCCCGATACGGCCTGGAATACCGGCGGCCTGACAAGCTGCTCGATCGGCGCCTTCTCCTATGTCAAGGGCGGTGACCTCACCCTGCAGGCCAGCGGCGAATGGTCCTCCAGCGGCAGCGTCTATAGCTACAGGTCGTGGAGCATGCCGGGCGGCGGTTACCAGCGTACCAGCAATGACGTCTGCTGCGGCAGCTCCTGGGCCAACGCGACGCCGGAGACCACCTTTACCATCACCGCTTCCGTGCCGGAACCGTCGACCTGGGCCATGCTGGGCGCCGGCCTGCTGCTGACAGCCGGCGTGGCGCGGCGTCGCGACCGCTGAGCACTGGCTCCGATCCGATACGGCGCGGCGGTGCGATACGTTCCCGAATCGGCCAACACACAAGGATCTTTCATCTGAAAAGGAGAAGACATGTTAAAAAAGTTGGCTGATCGCCGCTGCCGCGCTTGTACTAGATCCGACTGTCGACGCGGCGCCCCGCTATTATGAATTTCAATGGAAGGGATTCACTGAAACCAGCCCCCCGGATCGGGATTCGGGCGAGCCGCCGGTCACATGGAATCCCGACGCAACGGTCTGGGGTTACTTCAAGGCTGACAACCTCGATGGCGATAACGTCATTTCGCAAAATGAACTGGAGCGTTTCGGCATCATCTTCGGCCGCTCCAGGGTAGTCGAATTGATCGGATGCCCGCAACGCGGCCAGGATACGTACGGCTTTACGGGCTGCCAGATCCATTCCTTCACGTACACCATCGGCGGCGAGTTGGCGTTCGCCGCCAGTTCGGAATACTCGTCTGCCGCATCGGTCCATGAATTCCATTACTGGGACATGCCCACTTATGGGTACGACAATCCCAGCAACGCCATTTGCTGCGGCGATTTCCAGCGGAGACCGACCGTCCAGACGAGGTTCTCCATTACCTCTTCGGTACCAGAACCATCCACCTGCGCAATGCTGGGGGCCGGCCTGCTGCTGAGCGCCGGAGCCGTGCGCCGTCGCCGCCGCGACCGCTGACATGTCGGGCGAGCGGCCGCGTGCCGCCCGCCCATTCGAGGCCCGTGGCCCAGTACGGGCCCGGCGCTCAGTTCAGCGCCGCGGCCGGGCCGAAGAACTCGAAATACGTCTGCGACTCCGGAATGCCGAGCTCGCGCAACAGCTGTTTCACTGCGCGCATGAACGGCGTCGGCCCCAGGAAATACGCTTCCACGTCGCGCGACGCGGGCAGCCAGCCGGCCAGTTTTTCGCGGTCCAGCAGGCCCACCGCATCCGGCACCGGATGACCGTCGCGCGTTTCCGCGTAGATGTAGTGCCGGCGCAGCTGCGGGTGTTGGGCCGCCAGCGCATCCACGTGGTCGCGGAATGCGTGCACGCCGCCATGGCGGGCCGCGTGGATGAAGCGCACCTCGCGTCCGGTGGCCAGCGCCCGGTTCAGCATTGGCAGCGTGGGCGTGATGCCCACACCGCCGCTGATCAGCACGATCGGCTTGGCGCTGTCGCTGAGCGTGAAAGCGCCCGACGGCGGCAGCAGTTCGACCACGTCGCCCACGTCGACGCTGTCATGCAGGTGGTTCGATACCTTGCCGCCCGCTTCGCGCTTGACGCTGATCTGGTAGGTCTGGCCGTTGGGCGCGGCCGACAGCGAATACTGGCGGCGCTGCTCGGCGCCGTCGACCAGCACGCGCAAGCCGATGTACTGGCCTGGCTGGAAATCCATCACGGCGCCGCCGTCTTGCGGGCGCAGCACGAAGCTGGTGATCTCCTCGCTCTCGGCACGCTTCTCGGCCACGACGAAGCGGCGCAGGCCGTTCCAGCCGCCCGGCGCATGGGCCTGGCCTTCATAGGCGGCACGCTCGGCACCGATCAGGATATCGGCCAGCTGGCCATATGCGGCGCCCCACGCTTCCAGCACGGCATCCGTAGCCGTCTCGGCGCCCAGCACTTCGCGGATCGCCTTCAGCAGGCTGGCACCGACCATCGGATAGTGCTCCGGCAGGATATTGAGCGACACGTGCTTGTTGACGATGACGGACACCAGGTCGCCCAGCGCCGCGAGCCGGTCGATGTTTTTCGCGTACATCAGGATGCTGTTGGCCAACGCGCGCGGCTGCCCGCCGTCGTGCTGGTGGGCCTGGTTGAAGTAGGCCTTGACCTCGGGGAAGTCGGCGAACAGCAGCTGGTAGAAATGAGTGGTCAGCGCTTCACCGCCCTGCTCCAGGATGGGAACGGTGGCGGAAACGATGGCGCGGTGTTCGGCAGACAGCATGTGAGACTCCTCGTGATGGCCTGAATTAAACATGCATTCATTTTACATGTTTGAAACGGCTCGTGTCGGGACAAAATGTCTCAGGCGCTTACAGTCGAGCGCGTGTCAGCTTTGGGGTCAGGCACCAAAGCTGACACAGCCCCGGCAGTGCGCCGGGCAAGCGGGTTACTTGAGCAGGCGATGCAGCACGACGGGCTGCTCGTGCAGGGCCTGGCCCATCGCGCTGCGCGGACGCGGCAGCACATCGGCCAGCGTAACGCCGTCCAGCACGGTAAGGAAGGCGCGCATGGCCTCGCCCAGCTTGTGCTGCAGCGCGCAGGCGCCAGTGAAGATGCAATCGTGGCGGGACTGGTCGAAGCACTCGGCAATGAAAAAGTCCGGCTCGCTCTGGCGCACCACGGCGCCGATATTGATGTCTTCCGGCTCGCGCGCCAGCCGCAGGCCGCCATTGCGGCCGCGTACGGTCTCGACGAGGCCGCTGGCACCCAACTGGTGGATCACCTTGGTCAGGTGGTTCTTGGAGATCTTGTGCAGGTCGGCGATGTCCTGGATCGTGGCCAGGCGATCGCGGTTCATTCCCAGGTAGATCAGGGAACGCAGCGTGTAATCGGTAAAGGAAGTCAGTCTCATCGGGAGGCATGGTGGCACGGCGGCAGCGCCGCCCGCAGCCATTATAGCCGGCGGCTTCCTTGCGTGGCAGCGACCGGCCTGCGTCAGCCTGCTTCGTGACGGGCCGCGTAGTCGTCGCGCACGTGCTGCGAAATGTAGGTGGACAATCCTCGCCCGGCCAGCGCCAGCCGTTTCATCGCCTCGACGTGGGTACGGCCCGGCCTCGCATAGGTGTAGTCATACACGTCGCCGCCGACGAACTTGACGGCGATCGCCGTGTCGCGGATGTCGTAGGCCAGCACGCCCGAGTGGCCTTCCAGGTTGCGATAGCGTTTCATGGCCGCAGTATGCCAGGGGCGCCGCCGGCGCAGCGCACGCCGCGCGGCGCGCCGATCAAGGCCGCGGCAGGCGCCGTTGCCCCTCCAGCCAACCGACGGGGAGCCGCGCCAGCAAGGGGTCGCCGGGCGGCACATTGCGCCAGTGGCGGCCGCCGTCGGCGGAGTGCACCAGCAATGGGTCGCGCTCCAGGTCGGCGTCGTGGATTCCCGCCAGCCAGATTTCCCGGGCGTCCACGGCATAGCTGCTGACCAGGCTGGACAGGCCTTGCGGCAGCGGCACGGGCCGCCAGTGACGGCCGTCGCGCGAGCGCAGCAGGGTCTGCTCGATCGATCCCGTGATCCACCAGCCGGCGCCGGGCGAATGGTTCAGTTCCACCAGCAGGTCGGGATTGCCCAGCGGCGTGGCGCGCAGCCGACAGCGTTCGATGTCGATCGCCGTCGCCATATACCGCGTGTCACGCGTGTCCCATCCCAGCCAGCTGGCCAGGGCCACCAGCCCGGTCGCCGACGGCACGAACTTCACATTGCCGTCATGCAGGGCCGCGGCTGCCGTCTTGCCGTCACCCAGGCCCAGCGCCGCCGGCCGTACCGTGCAGCCGGCCTTGCCGCGACGGATGCGGTAGCCCTGCCCGCGCACCGTCACCGAGACCCCGTGCGGCAGCGCCAAGGTGACGCCGGCGTGCCGCGTAACGCGGCCACTGGCCGCGTCGACGACGGCCGCGCCCGCGTGCAGGCGGCCCCTGCTGTCCAGCACGAGTGGCGGCCAGTACCGTCCACTGCCCAGCGCGGCCAGCGCGACGGGTTCGCTCGCCCGCACGATCAGGCCATCGTCCCGCTCGGTCACCCTGAGCTTACCGAGGCGGAAATCGTCCGCCCGGGCCGCCCCGCTCCACGCCAGTGCCAGCAGCAGCGCCGGCAGTGCGTTAATCGCCCGCGAGCGCATGCGCCTCACCCGGACCGACCACGGAAATGACCAGGAAGCTGAGCGTCGCATCGACAGGTGCGACCGTGCCTGCCAGTGCGTTGCCCGCTTGGGCTGACAGGCCGCAGCCCAGCGTCGCCACCGGCCTGGCGCCCTGCCAGTTGGGCGCCGGCTGGTGAACGGCGACCTCGACGTCGCCCAGCATGCTGTAGTCCAGCGGGACATCGTAGCGCTCGACCAGCACGGCGGCGGCGCCCGGGTCGGCCGCGTCGATCGCCCGCCGCACGTCGCTGGCGGCGCCGCAGAACTGCGCGACCTGCCGGTCGAGCTCCACCGACGGGCTCAGCGCAAGGTTGAAGCGCGGCAGCGCGCGGTAACGTACTTCCTGCACCATGCTGGCGCCGGCGGCGAGCGTGCTGCGCCAGGCGTAGGTCACGGTGCTGCGCCACTGGTCCGCATTGACCCGCAGATGGGGCGGCAGGCGGGCCAGCTGGCGCGGCGCCGCCGCGTCCGGACGCAGCGCATCGATGCCGGCACGCGCCAGCTGGCGCGTGATGTCGCGCCCCTGGAAGTAGGTCGTCGCCGCACGGCGCAGCCGTACCGGCCGGCCTTGCACCAGGACCGCCAGCTCGGCGAATCGCTTGTCGGCGTGCTCTTCGGCGATACCCAGTTGGCCCACGATGGGCGTGGCGGCATAGAAGGCGGCGGTTTGCGCTGCCGCGCTGTCGTTGCGCAGCAGGTTCGTGATCGTGACCGCGCGACCGTCGAGCCGGACGGCCGTACGCGCCACTGTCAGCGGGCCGATTTGCGCGGCAAGCGCCAGCGGTACGCCAAGCTCGTGCTCGAAACCCCATGCGATGGGGCAGGCAGCCGCGCCCAGCGCACCGACGAGCAACCAGCCACCGGTGCGCCGCGGCGCAACGCGCGCCGGCCTGGCACAAGCCGGCGCAGCGGACAGGAAGGGCAATATCACAAGGCGATCGGCATGAAAAGGCAGCATCTTACTATGCCAGCAACGCCACCCGGCATTATGCCGAGGTAGCCGCCTCACCGACCTGCCGGGCTTGCCCGGTCAGCACGCCCAGCAGGTTGACCAGCTTGGCCGTGTCCATCGGCTTGACGAAATAATGGTCGAAGCCGGCGGCGATGGCCTTTTCCTGGTCTTCCTTGCGGCCGTAGCCGGTGACGGCGATCAGGTGCGCGCCGGCGGTCTGCGGCAGCGCCCGCAGACGCGTGGCCAGCTCGTTGCCGTCCATGTCGGGCAGGCCGATATCGAGGAAGCACACCTGCGGCCGGCCCGCCGCGGCCATGGCCAGCGCATCGGCGGCGCGGTAGGCGACCATCACCTCGTGCCCGGCCGCTTCCAGGAACAGGGCCAGTGTCTGCGCCGCATCGGCGTTGTCGTCCACGACGAGGCAGCGCAGCCGGCCCGGCCGGGCCAGCGCGTCGTCGGCCGGGGCGACGGCGACGGCCGGCGCCACCAGCTCGTGCCACGGCAGCTCGACGGTAAACGTGCTGCCGCGCTCCAGGCCGGCACTTTCCGCGCGCACGCTGCCGCCGTGCAGCAGCACCAGCGTGCGCGCCAGCGCCAGCCCCAGGCCCAGGCCGCCCTGCGAACGGTCGGACGTGCGCTCGGCCTGCGTGAACAGCTCGAACACGCGCGCCACCAGCTCGGGCGCCATGCCGATCCCGTCGTCGCTCACCGTCAGGCGCACGATGCTGTCGTCGCGGACGACGGCGACACGCACATGGCCGTATTCGGGCGTATACTTGGCCGCGTTGTTGAGCAGGTTGGCCACCACCTGCACCATGCGCTTGTGATCGGCGTCGATGCCGACCGGCACCTGCGGCAGGCTCAGTTCGAGCTGCTGGCGGCGGCTCTTGAACAGCGGGTAGGCCTGCTCCACCGCGTCCTCGACCACGCCGCGCAGGTCGAGCGGCTGGCGATTGAGCTTGACCAGGCCGCGCGTCACACGCGAGACGTCCAGCAGGTCGTCGATCAGGCGCGTCATGTGCTCGACCTGGCGCGCGATGATGTCGGCCGTGCGCGCCACCGCAGGGTTGTCGCCCTGGGTCAGCTTCAACACCTGGGCGCCCGCGCTGATGGGTGCCAGCGGATTGCGCAGCTCGTGCGCCAGCATCGCCAGGAACTCGTCCTTGCGCCGGTCGGCTGCCTGCAGCGAGGCGGAGGCCGCATCGCGTTCCAGATCCTTCTTCTGCAGCGCCTGCGCCATCTCGTCCAGCGAGCGGGCCAGGTCGCTGATCTCCTCGTTCTCGTAGCGCATGCCGGTGCGCGTCTCGAGCGAACCGGAAGCGATGCGGTTGGCCGTACGCGCCAGCGCCTGCACGCGCCGCACGATCAGCACGTCGCCGCCGAACCAGGCCGCCAGCAGCGCCAGCGTGATCGTGGCGACCAGGCCGACGATGGCGATCAGCTGGTCGCGCGTGGCCGCCGCCACGATCTCCTGGTAGGGGATGCCGATCATCACCGTGTAGTCCGACACTTCGTGGCTGCCGACCCGGGCGAACGCGTACAGGCGCTGGACGCCGTCGGCATCCGCCAGCACGACGGGTACCTTCGGCCGCTGCGCCAGCGCGGCATGCAGCGGCGCCGGTACCTTCTTGCCGAACCACGGCCCCGGGTCCGGCCGGCGCGAGATGATGGTGCCGTTGGCATCGGCCGTCCACAGCACGGAGCCGGGCGACAGCTTCACGTCCAGCACGAACTTGTCCAGCTCTGCCAGGTCGAGTGCCGCGAACAGCACGGCCACGACGTCGTCGCCATGCGTGACGGGATAGGTCAGGTTGACCGTGTGCTTGCCGATCACGCGGCCGAACACGTAGTTGCCGGCCACGAAACGGCGTTCCGTGATGGCGCGGCGGAAGTGCGGCCGGTCGGCCAGGTTGACCGGCGTGGCGGATGAGACGGCGCTGCAGGTGACGTCGCCGTTCAGGCGGATCAAGCCGAAATTGGCATAGTCGGTGTTCTTGGCGAGGATATCGGACAGCAGCACGCTGCAATCGTTCGGGTCGCCCAGCAGGTCGGGCACGCTCGACAGGTCGCGCAGGATCTGGCGCGCGCCTTCGATCGACTGGGCCTCGTTGGCGGCGGCCAGGTTGGCCACCCGCTGCAGGTTCTCGCGCGCCACCTCGATCGCGTGTTCGCGCTCGCGCACGCCGGTCAGCACCGTCATCGCGGCCATCGGCGTGATGGCCAGCGCCACCAGCAGGATCAGGCGGCCGCGCAGGCTGTTCAGGCGCGGCACGTCACCGCCCCCACCGGCCGGCCGATGGCGCGGCGCTAGGGGGCCCGGCGGGTCGCCGGATGATGGTTCGGTTCAGCATGGCGCGCTTGTCCTCGTGATTGGAGTCGGCTCATCGATTGTAGCAGCAGCGCTCGACTCGAGTACGGTCGCTATCGTACCGCACGCCGTCATGGTGGCAAAGTGCAAGCTTTGCATTCAGGCCGCCGCGGCGGGTGGCAGCACCAGCGCCGGAACCTCGTCCGCCGCGACCGGGCGGCTGAACAGGTAGCCCTGCATCTCGTCGCAACCGTACTGCACCAGGAAGGCGCGCTGCTGTTCCGTCTCGACGCCTTCGGCGATCACGCGCATCTGCAGCTGGTGCGACAGCGAGATGATGGCCCGGGCGATGGCCTGGTCGTCCGGGCTGTGGGCCAGGTCGTGCACGAACGACTTGTCGATCTTCAGGCGGCTGATCGGGAATGACTTCAACGCGGCCAGGCTGGAATAGCCGGTGCCGAAATCGTCGATCGACAGCGCGACGCCCATCGCCTCCAGTTCGCGCATCTTGTCCACCGCCTGCTGCACATCGCGCATGATCAGGCTTTCCGTTACTTCCAGTTCCAGCCAGCGCGCCTCCAGCCCGGCGTCGCGCAGCGCGTCCGCCACCCGCGTCACGAGGCGCCGGTCGTCGAACTGGCGCGGCGACACGTTGACCGACACCACCAGCGGCGGCAGCCCGGCGTCCTGCCAGCGGCGCGCCTGGCGGCAGGCCTCGCGCAGCACCCACTCGCCGATCGCGACGATGCTGCCGCTCTCCTCGGCCAGCGGTATGAAGTGGTCCGGCCGCACCATGCCGCGCTCCGGATGCTGCCAGCGCAGCAGCGCCTCGACCCCGAACACGGCGCCGCTGGCCAGGTCCACCTTGGGCTGATAGACCAGGCGCAGCTGCTCATCGTCGACGGCCTTGCGCAGCCCCTCCATCAGCGCCAGCTTCTCTTCCAGCGAGGCGTTCATCTCCTGCGCGTAGAACTGCACGTTGTTCTTGCCGAGTTCCTTGGCGCGGTACATCGCGGCATCCGCGTTCATCAGCAGCGTGCCGCCGTCGTTGCCGTCGCGCGGGTACATGGCCACGCCGATCGAGCAGCTGACCTGGACCTCCTGCCCTTCCAGCGCGACCGGCCGTACCACCGCCGCCAGCACCTTTTCGAGCAGCGCCGCCGCCTCGATGCCGCCGCTGTCGATGCCCTGCGGCTGCGGCAGCACCAGCACGAACTCGTCGCCACCGAAGCGGCCCACCGTGTCGCTGCGGCGCAGGCAGTCCACCATGCGGCTGGCCACCACCTTGAGCAGCTCGTCGCCGGCCGCATGACCGAGGCTGTCGTTGACCAGCTTGAAGCTGTCCAGGTCGACGAATGCCACCAGCAGCTGGTGCTTCTCGCGCTCGGCCAGCAGGATCGCCTGCTCCAGGCGGTCGCCGATCAGGCTGCGGTTCGGCAGGCCCGTCAGCGTATCGTGGTGCGCCATGTGGACGATGCGCGCCTCGTCGCGCTTGCGTTCGGAGATGTCGCGCACGATCGCCACCAGGCCGCCCTCGACGCCGACGATCTGCCAGTACATCCACTCGGCCTTGAACTCCGGCATCTCGTTGCGCCACTCTTCCTGGTGCGTGCCGCCCGCCACCATGATCTGTGCCAGCCGCGCGAACATGCCGTTGTCGCGCGCCTGCGGCAGCCACTGGCACAGCGTGTGGCTGCGCAGCTCCTCCTTGCTGCGGCCCGTCATCTGTTCGGCGCGGCTGTTGGCCGAGGCGATGCGGAAGTCGACGATGGCGCCGCCGCCGTCGCGCACCGCGCGCAGCACGAAGAAGGCGTCCAGGTTCGCTTCCGACGCGGCCGCGTAGGTCTCCTGCGCGCGGCGGATGCGCGCGCGCGCCTTGGCGCCCTGCCACGACCAGATCCACAGCACCGCCATGACGAATACGGTGGCGGCCGAAGCCAGGCCAGCCTCCCACAGGTACTTGCGGCGCTGCCGCTCGAAAGCGGCCAGCTGTTCCACCTCGGCCAGGCCGACCAGTACCGTCAGGTTGTAGTTGCGCAGCGTGCGCGCCGCCGTGTAGCGGCGCACGCCGTCCAGCCGGCCCGGCCACGGCTGCGCCTGTGGATGGCGCCACAGCTCCAGGTCGATGCGCTGGCCCCAGCTGCTGTGCTCACCGATGCGCACCGTGCGCGCCAGGCTGTCGCTGCCGACGAGGGCGACCATGCCCAGATCGCCCTGACGCGAGCGTTCGTAGCCGCTGGTGAAATAGGTCGGATCGACCTCCAGGATGACGATGCCGGCGAACCTGCCGTCGCGATCGTTCAGGCGGCGCGTGAAATGCAGGTGCCAGTCGTCGCGCGCGGCGTCGCGCATCGCCTCGGAGGTGTACAGGTTGTCGGCACGGCTGTCGCGTTGGGCCGCGAAATAGCGTTCCCCCGCCACTGAATGCAGGGACGAGCGCGGGCTGCTGGCGACGATGTGGCCGTTCGCATCGGCGATGCTGACGGCAAACACTACGCCCGGCGGCAACAGGCCCTGCTCGGCCAGCTCCGGCAGCGCGCCCGCGGTGCCCTTGCGCTCGACGGCATACTTGATCACCTTCAGCGTCTGGTCGATGCCGTTCAGGTTGCGCACCACCTGCGCCTCGTAGATTTCCATCAGCTCCTGCACGGAATCGCGTGCGGCCCCCTGCGCGGCGATGCGGTCGTTGCCGATGAAGTGGAAGGCGGCGCCCCAGATCACGCCCAGCAACAGCAGCGCGAACAGCGGCAGCGACACATAGGTCTCGAGACCCAGGCGCAGCCAGCGCAGGCCGACCAGCCGGGCTTTGGCGGCGCGCATCATTTCAGCACCAGCACGGGACGCACGGACGGGTCGAGCGCGGCGCGCTCGATGTAGCCGATCATGCCGGGGTTGTCGGCCACCAGCCGGCGCACCGCCGCGCTGTTGGGCGCCTCGCGCGGTGGCTGGCCGCGGCCGGTGAAGATCATCTTGGTCCAGTAGGCCTTCATCAGGGCCGGCGAGCGGTTCGCCACTTTCTGGTAGAACTCGTCGCGCAGCGGCGAACCGACGCCCTGGTCCACCGCCACGGCCTCGCCGCCGTCGGGGAAGCTGCTGGCCTCGGCCAGGAAGATGCCGGCCACCTGGTCCTGGCGCAACGTCGTGACGGCCGCGCGTGCGGACACGATCACCACCAGTTCGGCCGCATCGGCGGCGCCGCCGGTGAGGCCACCCAGCAGCAGCGCTGCGAAGAGAGTCGATTTCAGCATGCGCCCTCCCCTCAAAACACGAAGTCGAGCGACGCGCTGAACACGCGGAAGGCACGGTCGGACCGGAAGCCCGGCTGCACATTGACGAGCGTTCCCACCGAGTCCTTGTGCGGCTTGGCGCTGTCGAACTGCAGCTTGACGGCGTAGTTCGGCGCCACGTCCCAGCGCAGGCCCACGCTGGCGCTGCTCTGGTCCGGCACCTCGCGCAGGAAATCGTTCAGCACGGCATTGGCCTGGCCGGCCAGCGCCGCCGCCGGCGGCGGCAGGTGGGCGGTGGCCAGGCCTTCCACCCGGGTGGCCATGTTGGCGCGCACGTGACTGAGGGTCGCGAACGGCGTCAGCGCGCCGAAGCGGTAGCCGCCGCTGACATAGGTTCCGGTCTGATCGCCCAGCATCGAGCGGGTGTTGACGCGTCCGATTTCGCCTTGCACGAACCAGTTGCCCGGATCGTAGTTGAACCCGGCCGCGAACACGTTGGTGCGGCGCGAGCGCACGTCGTAGCGCTCGGTCAGCGCCCGGCCCTGCGGGCCGAACCGGTCCAGCACGTCGAACAGCTCGCCGCCGTTCGGCACCTCGAGCCGGGCCTGGGATAGCGAGACGCCCAAGGTCAGCGCGCCCAGCGCGGCCGTCTGGTTGATGCCGCCATGGCGGGCGCGCGCCGTGAAGTCGCGCGCCAGATGGATGCGGGTGCCGCCGACGAACGCCTGCGTGGTCAGGCGCACGGCGCCGGTATGCCAGCGATAGGTGGCATCGACGCCATCGCTGTTGGTGATCGGCATGGTGCTGTACAGCTCCACGGGCGGTCGGACCCACGGCAGCGCGAAGCTGGCCTTGCGGTAGTCCGCCGCCAGGAACATCGGTGCGGCGATCCGGCCCACCCGGATCGACAGGTCGGGCGTGGCCTGGTATTTCACGTTGGCCCACTCCACGTGCGGCTGGAACCCGGCCGTCACGGTGCGTTCCGAGATGACCTGGATCACACCGGACCAGCGCTTGTCGAGCTGCACCGCCAGTTGCGCGCCCAGGCGGCTGTCGACATCGAAGGCCCAGTCGCGCGTGTGGCCGGCCTGGCCGGGCGAGAGCGGGGTGGCGGCGTAGTCGGCGAACTTTTCGCTGCTGTGCACTGCCCCGACGGTGCCGAAGCCGCCGAATGTCCACTTGGGTCCGCTCTGCGCGAAGGCGGCGCCGGGTAACGCGACCGCGACGGCGAGCAGGCACGCGGCGGCGCGCGCGCGGCGATGACGATGACAGACTGGGCGGCAGCTGCGTGGCATGTGCAAGATCCGATGACGATTGAAAGAACGCCGCGCCGGCCAATGGGCGGCAAGCGGAACAGACATAGGCGAGCATCAGCTCGCATGGGTTGCCGGAATGGCGGGGGCACGAGGGCGGGGTGCCACCAGGCGTACAACTTTACCCAAAGCAACAGTAACTGTCGATAAGTTTCCGCAAGGAACTTTACGCGGATCAACAGAAACAACAGTCGGGCGCTGTCCGCGCCGGCACTGCCCTACAATGCTTGCTGCTGTCTTGTAAAGAGGATGAGAATTTGGAAACGTCGTGCGGAACCCTGGTCGTCAACGGCGCTGGCCTGTTGCTGCTGTGTCATGTGACGGGCACGGCCCACTGGGACATCCCGAAAGGCCTGCTGGACGCGGGCGAAACGCCGCTGCAGGCCGCCGCGCGCGAGCTGTTCGAGGAAGCGGGCGTGGTGTTCGACCTGGACCGTTATGTCGACCTGGGCGTGTTCGACTATCGCCGCGACAAGCGCCTGCACCTGTTCCGGGTGGACGCTGGCGACGAGCTGGGCGACCTGTCGGCCCTGCGCTGCACCAGCTTCTTTGCGCACCGGATCACGGGCAAGCCGACGCCCGAGGCGGACGGCTACCGCTGGGCGACGGCGGACGAGGTGCGCAACCTGTGCTGGCCGCGGATGGCGGAGCGCCTGCTGGCGATCGGATGGTAGAAGACGACACCCCTGGCACTGGGTCTGTCCCTGAGGGAGCGCAGCAGGGCTTGCGAGCATCAGCGCTGCTTGCCTGCGGCGCGGTGCCGGTCTGCCAACCGGCACCATACCCCGAAGTTTGCAGAGCACCGACGAACTTCAGGGTCAGTCCCTAATGCCGCTAAGTTAAGGGTGTCAGACTCACTGGGCCGCAGGCGTATCCCTCAACCCCAGGTCCAAAACCGGGGTCAGACCCGCCGGGTCTGACCCCAGCTCTCCGCTTTTGGGTGGAAAGACGTCTGCGGCCGGCTGATAAATTTCCTTAACTTAGCGGCATTAGGGTCAGTCCCGGAGGGCCAGACCCTGGCGACAGCAATGCTATTTGCTCTCGAGGCGTGCCAGTGGCGCCGCCGACGGCCCGTGCAGCACCTTGCCCTCGATGTCGAAGCGCGAGCCATGGCATGGGCAGTCCCATGACTTCTCGCCCGAGTTCCAGTGCACCGCGCAGCCCATGTGCGGGCAGGCGGCCGACAGGAAGGTCAGCTTGCCGTCGTCGGCCCGGTGCACCGCCATCAGCTTCAGGCCGTCGCGGATCAACGCGCCCTCCCCCGGCGGAATGCGGTCCGGCGCGCTGACTTCGCCGCCCTGCAGCCAGTCGGCATACTGCGCCAGGGTATTGGCCTGTTCCAGCATGAATTCGCCCAGGCTGCGCACCGGCTTGCGCGCCGGGTTGTACAGCGGCACCCAGGGGTTGGTGCGGTCCTGGATCAGGTCCGTCACCAGCATCGCGCCGGCCGTGCAATGCGTCATGCCGTTGCCGGAGTCGCCCGTGATCAGGTACACCTCGCCCTTCTCGCCTGGCGCACGACCCAGGTAGGCGACGCCGTCCGCCGGTTCCATCACCTCGCCCGACCAGCGATACGCCACTTCCTGTGCCTGCGGGAAGCGCTGGCGGGTCCAGGCCTCGATCTCGTCATAGCGGTGCCGCGGCGTGCCGTCCTGCCCCACCTTGTGGTCCTGGCCACCCACCACGAGGATGTCGTACGGCTGCTCGTCATGCTGCGCGTCCAACCTCACATAATAATAAGGGTCGCCCGTGTCCCACAGCAGGAACGGCTGCAGCGCGCCGCGCGGCACCTTCAGGCCCACCACGTAGCTGTGGTAACCCGTCACCTTGGTATGCATGACGACGCGCGTATTGAACGGCGTATTGGTCGCGACCACGACGGCGCGGGCGCGGATATTGCCCCGCTCCGTCGTCACCGTGATGCCGTCCGCGCTGCTGGACAGTTCGCGCGCGCGGGTGCCGCCGTACACCTGGCCGCCCAGGCGCTTGACCGCGCGCAGCAGGCCGGCCAGGTATTTGACCGGATGGAACTGGGCCTGGCGATGGAAGCACAACGCCGGCCCCGTGTCCCACTCCAGCCCTGGCACGCGCGGCAGGCGCGCCACGTCCACGCCCAGCTTGACGGCAGCCGCATGCTCCTTGTCGATGACTTCGGCGCCGCCCGGGCCGGCCGGCACCAGGTAACCTTCCAGCCGGCGAAAATCGCAGGTGATCTGCTCGCTCTGCACGATGCTCTCGACCAGGTCGGTGGCCTGCTCGTAGCTGGCACGCAGCATGGCCGCCTTGTCGTCGCCGAAACGGCGCGCGATTTCAAAGTAGCGCTCGTCCGGCGGAAAGAAGTGGGCCGTGGTGCGGCCGGTCTCGCCGGCGCCCACGTCGAGCGCGTCGATCAGCAGCACGGAGCGGCCTTCCTTCAGCAGCAGATAGGCCGCCGTCAGGCCCGCGATGCCGCCGCCGACCACGCACACGTCGGCCTGGGTATCGCCGGGCAGCGGCGGGTTGGACGGCACCTGGGCCGTGGCGGTCCACAACGACGGCGTGGCGGCGTTGGTCTGCATGGCCGCCACCGTCAGCGCTCGCTGCGACGTTTCAGCAGGTAGTAGCCGACCCCGGCCACGGCCGCCGCCACCGCCACCTTCTTCGCCAGGCCGACGCGGTTGTGCTCCCACTCCGCCTTGATGCCCATCTCGGCAAAGATGTTCGGCACGTGCCCGCGCGCGAGGTCCTCGGCGAGCCCCTCGACGACGTTGACGCGGTCCGCCAGCAGCAACAGCAGCCAGTGGCGGACGTCGTTTTCCGTACTCCTGAAGGCGGCCCGGCGCAGCATGCCGGACAACCCCGACGGCGGCTGCGGGCTGCCGAACAGCGGCGTCATGTGCGGCCGCTCGGGCGACACCAGCACCTCGACGTGCTGCGGCTGCTGGTCGGGCTGGGTCAGCGGCGCATCCAGGCGCTGCGGCATCCGCTCCATCGGATAGGCGGGACGGTTCTTGCGGTCCAGGTCCGCGCCCCAGCCCTGGATGGCCGAGCGGTCCACCGGCGGACGACCGTGCTGGAACACGGCCAGGTCGTTGCGGCCGTGACCGTGCTCATGGTCGTGGCCGTGCTCATGGGTGTGATGGCTCATGCGATCCTCCTCAGTTCAAAGCGGTGGCGGCGACGGCGCGGGTCTGGCGCGCGCTGGGCGGAATCAGGACGGTCTTGATGCAGTTGTCCAGCTTGCTCGAGAAGATGTGGTAGGCGTCGGCCACCTCCTCCAGCGGCACGCGGTGCGTGATGATCTGCTTGGGATCGATGCGGCCGGCCTGGATGTGCTCGATCAGGCGCGGCAGGTGGCGCTTGACGCTGGCCTGGTTCATGCGCAAGGTCAGGCCCTTGTTCAGCGCATTGCCGATCGGCACGGCATTGAAGGTGGGACCGTAGACGCCCACGATCGACACGTTGCCGCCCTTGCGCACGGAGTTGATGCACCAGTGCAGCGCCGTCGCCGACCCGGCCTGCAGCATCGTGTAGGGCCCGGCGATGGTCTGCATCGCGTTGCCGGCCGCCTCGCAGCCGACCGCGTCGATGCAGACGTCCGCGCCCAGCCAGTCCGTCATCTTCTTGATGTGCAGGGCCATGTCATCGACTTCGCGGAAGTTGATGACCTCGCACTGCGCATAGCGGCGCACGAAATCGAGCCGGTATTCGACGTGGTCGACGACGATCACGCGGCCCGCGCCCATCAGCCAGGCCGACTTGGCGGCAAAGATGCCGACCGGGCCGGCGCCGAACACGACCACCGTGTCGCCCTCGGCGATGTCGCCCATCTCGGCGGCCTGGTAGCCGGTCGGCAGCGCATCGGTCAGCAGCACGGCATCGTCCTCGTGCAGGTCGGCCGGGATCACGGTCGGCCCCACGTCCGCCATCGGCACGCGCACGAACTCGGCCTGGCCGCCGTCGTAGCCGCCGGCCGTGTGCGAGTAGCCGTAGATGCCGCCCACGGCGGACGCTTGCGGATTGGTATTGTGGCAGTTGCCATACAGCTCGCGCTGGCAGAAGAAGCAGGAACCGCAGAACACGTTGAACGGCACCAGCACGTGGTCGCCCACCTTCAGCTTGGTCACGCCTGATCCGACCTCCTCGACGATGCCGACGAATTCATGCCCGAACGTCGTGCCCACGCGGGTGTCGGGCACCAGGCCGTGGTACAGGTGCAGGTCGGACCCGCAGATGCACGAGCGGGTGACGCGCACGATGGCGTCGCCCGGGTGTTCGATGACGGGATCGGGTTTGTGGTCCGCACGCACGCGGTACGGTCCGCGGTAATTCATCGCCAGCATAAAACCTCCTGTTTGGATTGTTCGACATTGTTCGATCAGGATTCCCGGGACGACGCCTTCAAGGTAGAGTAAAACGGCGCCGATTGCGATACGCGCACGGTAACGTGCGCGCACTCCGACAAGAAAAAGCCGCCCGCGGGCGGCTTGCTCGACTGCGCGCCGCCTCAGCGGGTCGGTGGCGTGGTCGGCGTATTGGTGCCCGTGCCGCTGGCGCCGGTGCTGCTGTTGGACGTGCCGGTGGCGCTGCTGCCCGTGCCGGTGCCGGTCGCGCCCGACGTGCCCATCGTGCCCGTGGTGCCGGCCGTGCCGCTGCGGTTGCCCGACGTGGCGCCGGTGCCCGTGCCCGTGCCCGTACCCGTCATGCCGCTGCCGGTCGCGCCGGTGCCGCTGGCGCCCGAGCTGTTCCAGTCGCCGGTCGTGCCCGTGCTGCCCGACGTGCTGCCCGACGTGGTGCCCGACGTGGTGCCCGACGTGCCGGTCGCGCTGCCCGAGCTCATGTCGCTGCCGCTGGCGCCGGAAGTGGCCGCGTCATGCTTGCCTTTTTTGTGCTTGTCGGACTTGTGGGTCTTCTTTGTTGCGGAGTTCTTCTGCGGATCGGTATCGGTGCCCTGCGAGCTGGTCGACTGCGCCGCGACGCCAGCGCTGACGACCATTGCCGTAAGAATGAGTGCCAGTTTCGTTTTCATGAATATCTCCTTTTTCCTGTCTTGGCCGTGCTTGCCACGGCGAGACAAAATTCTCCCATGCGGGGTTGGACGACAAAGTAGGACTGGACGCCGCCCGCCGGTCGGAACATCGCCAGAGAATTTATAATTTTTTATTGTTTGATTTACGTCAAGGAAGCTGCGCATAGACGCGTTCACACTGCGATCTGGCGCAATCGGCGCCGCCAGCGGGGGGATCCGCCATGACCTACCGAACCATTCTCGTCCATGCCGACCTGGCCCCTGCGGCCACCCACCGCGTCGAGCTGGCCTGTGCCATCGCGCTGGACATGGGAGCGCACCTGATCGGCGCGGCCACGACCGGCATTTCGCGCTTCCTGCAGCCCGGCGCGGCCGGCATCAGCGGCGGCGCCATCGCCGAACAGCTCGAGGCGTTGCGCGACGACGCGCGCCGGGCGCTCGATGCCTTCGACACGGTGGCCCGACGCGCCGGCGTGCCGTCGGTGGAACGGCAGCTGTGCAGCGACGACACGGCGGGTGGCCTGGCCCTGCAGGCGCGCTACTGCGACCTGGCGGTGCTGAGCCAGACCGATCCCGATGCACCGCTGGCCGCGGTGACGTCGCTGCCCGCCTATGTGATGCTGCACGCGGCCCGTCCCGTGCTGGTGGTGCCCTATGCCGGCCGCTTCGACGACTTCGGCCGCCACGCCCTGGTGGCCTGGGACGGCGGCATCGAAGCCACCCGTGCCGTGGCCGCCGCGCTGCCGCTGCTGCGGCGGGCGGCGTCGGTCACGGTCGCGGTATTCAATGCCGGCCATGGCGCCGACCATGGCGAGCAGCCGGGTGCCGACCTGGCGTTGTACCTGAGCCGGCACGGCATCGCCGTCACGGTGGCGCCGCTGTCGATCGGGCACGATGTCGGGGAAGAACTGCTGTCGACGGCGGCGGACGTGGGCGCCGGCTTCCTGGTGATGGGCGGCTACGGCCACGCGCGGCTGCGCGAGCTGCTGCTGGGCGGGGTGACGGAGACGGTATTGCGGCGGATGACGTTGCCGGTGTTGATGATGCATTGAGCCGACGGGGGCCAAGGGTCTGTCCCCTTGGGGACTGACCCTGAAGTTCGGCAGCGCCGTCGCGACGCTACAACTTCGGGGTCAGTCCCCTCGCACCGCCGCAGGCCGTGGTCACGGCGAACGCTTACCGGGGACAGACCCCAGCGGCTCAGCCGCCAACTAGGCCGCCCGCGCCGCAGCCCCCTGCCGCAACTGGAACCGCAACCGCTGCGCCTCTTCCGCCGCCGCCTGCGCATTGCGCGCCTTGACGTGACCGAAGCCACGGATGCGCTCGGGCAGCTGGACCAGCTTCAACCACGTGCCCTTGTTGTCGGCCGTCAGGGTCGCGCACAGCTCGTCCAGCATGGCGAAATACTCGTCGCGCTGGGCGCGCTCGTGGCGCCGCTCGGCCGTCCAGCCGAACGGGTCGAACGGCGTGCCGCGCAGCCGCTTCAGCGGCGCCAGCAGGTGGAACGCCGGCAGGATCCACTGGCCGACGGCGATCTTGGCCGGCACGTCGCTGCCCGGCTTGCGCCGCGCCAGCAGCGGCGGCGCCAGGTGGAACTGCAGCTTGAAGTCGCCGGCGAACTGGCTGTCCAGCTTGGCGCGGAACGCGGCGTCCGTGTGCAGCCGCGCCACCTCGTACTCGTCCTTGTAGGCCATCAGCTTGAACAGCGCCCGCGCCACCGCCTTCGCCAGCGGGGTCTTCGAGTCGGCGCCATCGATGGCACGCTCGCGCTGCTCGACCTTGCGCACGGCGGCCAGGTAGCGCTGCGCATACGCTTCGTTCTGGTACGCGACCAGGCGCGGCATGCGCTGCGCGATCAGTTCCTCCAGCGAAGCCGGCGCCGCGAACTGCACCACCTTGCCGCGGTTGCCGGCCAGCACGTCCAGCTGCGCCATGTCGGCGGCCGCCAGGCGGCCCAGCAGCAGCGCCTGCTTGTTCATCGCCACCGCCACGCCATTCAACTCGACCGCGCGCAGCAGCGCCGGCAGTGCCACGGGCACCAGGCCCTTCTGCCACGCATAGCCCAGCATCAGCATATTGCCGGCGATCGGCTCGCCCAGCAGGCGGCTGGCCAGCTCCTGCGCGTCCAGCGCATGCACGTTATGCTCCCCGGCGGCGCGGCGCAGCTGGGCGAACAGCCCGCCCATGTCGTTGCTGGCGTCTGGATTGCGCGTGAACGTGGCGGTAGGGATCTCGCGCTCGTTGGCGATCACCTGGGTGTGGCCGACCTCCATCACGGCCAGCGCGTCCGGCATGGCCGCGACGACGGCGTCGCAGGCCAGCACGGCATCGGCCTGGCGCAGGTCGATGCGCACCTGGTGCAGCGCGCGTGGCGAGGCGGCCAGGCGCACGTGCGACATGACGGCGCCGCCCTTCTGCGCGAAGCCCATGAAGTCCAGCGTGGAAGCGCCCTTGCCTTCCAGGTGCGCGGCCATCGTGATCAGCGCGCCGATGGTGACGACACCGGTGCCGCCGACGCCCGCCACCAGCATCTCGAACGGCTTGCCGTTGAAATCATGGGGCGCCGGCGGCGGGAACGCGGCCAGCGCCGCCTCCAGCCGGGCCGTGTCCAGCTTCGCCGCGGCCGGCTTCTTCAACTGCCCGCCCAGCACCGAGACGAAGCTGGGGCAGAAGCCTTCCACGCACGAATAGTCCTTGTTGCAGGAAGCCTGCTCGATCTGGCGCTTGCGGCCCAGCTCCGTCTCCAGCGGCAGGATCGACAGGCAGTTCGACTGCACGCCGCAGTCGCCGCAGCCCTCGCACACTTCCTCGTTGATGACGACACGGCGGGCCGGATCGGGGAACTCGGTATGCGTGGCGGTGTTCTTCTTGCGGCGGCGGCGCTTCTCGGCCGCGCAGGTCTGGTCGTACACCAGCACCGTCACGCCGCGGGTATCGCGCAACTGGCGCTGGATCATGTCCAGCTCGGAACGGTGATGCACGGTGACGCCCGGCGCCAGCGCCACGCCCTCATAATTCTCCGGCTGGTCGGTGACGACGACCGCGCGCACCGCGCCTTCCGTCAGCACCTGCTGCACGATCTGCGGCACCGTCAGCTTGCCGTCCACCGGCTGGCCGCCCGTCATCGCCACCGCGTCGTTGTACAGGATCTTGTACGTGATGTTGGCGCGCGCGGCGACGGCCTGGCGCAGTGCCAGGAAGCCGGAATGATAATAGGTGCCGTCGCCCAGGTTCTGGAACACGTGCGGCCGGTCGACGAAGCGCGACGCCGCCACCCAGGTGACGCCCTCGCCGCCCATCTGCGTCAGCTGCACCGTCTCGCGGCCCATCCACGTGGCCATGAAATGGCAGCCGATGCCGGCGATCGCCAGGCTGCCCTCGGGCACCCTGGTCGACGTGTTGTGCGGGCAGCCGGAACAGAAGTACGGCGTGCGGATCGCGTTGGCCGGATCGGCCTTCACCTGGGCGGCGCAGAAGTGCGGCAACTGCTGTTCCAGCCCCAGCTCGGGCAGGTGCGGCGCCAGCCAGCGGATCAGCGCCGGCGCGATGCGCGACGGCCGCAGCTCGCCGATGGCGGCCAGCAGCGGCTGGCCGGCCAGGTCGGTCTTGCCCAGCAACTGCGGGCGCTGCCCGGCCGGGCGGTTGTAGAAATGGTTCTTCAGTTGCTGCTCGATGATGGGGTCTTTTTCCTCCACCACCAGCACCTCGGCCAGGCCGTCGGCGAAGCGGTCCAGCCGGGTCGGCTCCAGCGGCCAGGTCAGGCCCGGCTTGTACAGGCGGATGCCCAACCGCTCCAGCCGCTCCGTCGTCAGGCCCATGCGATCCAGCGCTTCCATCAGGTCCAGGTAGGCCTTGCCGGCGCTGACGATGCCGAGCCGCCCCTGCGGCGCGGCGGTGACGAAGCGGTCGATCGAATTGACGCGGGCGAAGGCGCGCACGGCGTTCAGCTTTTCCGCCACGCGCTGCTCGATCTTCAGGCTGGGCAGGTCGGGCCAGCGGTAGTGCAGGCCTTCGGGCGGACAGCTGTAGTCGGGCACGGCGAAGCGCGGCGGTTCCGGCACTTCGACCACCGCGCCGCCCTCCACCGTTTCCGAAATGGCCTTGAAGCCGACCCAGTTGCCGGAAAAGCGCGACAGCGCCCAGCCATACAGGCCGAACTCCAGGTACTCCTCGATATTGGCCGGGTTCAGCACCGGCATGCTCCAGGCGATCAGCGCCTGCTCGCTCTGGTGCGGCATCGACGACGACACGCAGCCGTGGTCGTCGCCCAGCACCACCAGTACGCCACCGTGCGGCGAGGAGCCGTAGGCATTGCCGTGCTTGATGGCGTCGCCGGAGCGGTCCACCCCGGGACCCTTGCCGTACCACATGGCGAACACCCCGTCGACCTTGCGGGTCGGGTCGGTCTCGACCTGCTGCGAGCCCAGCACGGCGGTGGCGCCCAGGTCCTCGTTGATGGCCGGCAGGAACTCGACGGCATGCGCGGCCAGCTGCTGCTGCGCGCGCCACATCTCCTGGTCGACCGCGCCCAGGGGCGAGCCGCGGTAGCCGCTGACGAAGCCGGCCGTGTTCAGGCCATTGGCCGCGTCCAGGCGCTTTTGCATCATCAACAGGCGTACCAGGGCCTGGGTACCGGTCAGGAACACGCGGCCGCTGGCGCGGGTCAGGTTGTCCTGCAGGGCGTAATCGGGATCGACGATGGTCGTGGGGCTGCCGGCCGCTTCGATGGCGGCGGCGCTGTGCGCGGTGTGGGCGTTCATTCTTGTTCCTTGCCTCGATGGGCTTGTCTCCGTGCCGAAAATGATAGTTGCGCGGAAGCGGAATAATTTCCCTATTTATTGTCGAGTATGCTAAGTTTCAGGTGAGTTTCTTTCGATTTTGCGCACAAAATGAAAAACCATTCCCTTGACGCCCCCTCCGTGAAGATCCTGGCCGCGCTGCAGCAGAACAGCCGGCTCTCGACGGCCGAGCTGGCCGAGGCCGTGGGCCTGTCCGCCACGCCCTGCTGGCGCCGCCAGAAGGAGCTGGAGGACCACGGCTACATCACCCGCTACGCGGCGCTGGTGGACCGCCGCAAGGTGGGACTGATGGTGTGCTGCCTGGCGCACGTGTCGCTGAACCGGCACTCGGCCGGCGTGGTGGAGGCGTTCGAAAGCGCGATGCAGGCGCGCGCCGAGGTGGTCGAGTGCTACGAAACGACCGGCAATTCGGACTACACGATCAAGGTCATCGTGCCGGACATGGAGGCCTACCAGAACTTCCTGCACGAGGTGATGTTCAAGCTGCAGGGCGTCTCGCAAATCAACACCAACGTGGCGCTGCGCGAGGTGAAGTACCAGACGGCGCTGCCCTTATAGTTCCCACGCCGGTTTTACAAACGGTAACGAGTGATACAGGTCGCTGCCTAGCCGCTGCGCGGTGCAACCCTTAATCTGTCTCTGCAAGCAAAACCATCGCAACGGAGAACAAGATCATGGAAAAAGTCGCTACCGCCAATCGTATCCACCCGCTGTTCGCCGCCGCGGCCGTATCGGTGATCGCCCTGAGCGGCACCGGCATCGCTGCGCTGACCGGCGTACTGCCAACGAGCAAAGCCGAACCCGCGGCGTACACCATGCCCGTGAATCAGCAGCAGGAACAGCAAGCCCTCGCCGCTCGCCAGGCTCTCGCAGCGCAGCCATTGGCGCCGGCGCCGCTGACCGCGCAACAGCTTGGGCCGCAGCAGCCGGCATTCGGACCGCAACCGGCTCCCGCGGTACCGCAGCCCGCCGTTCAGGCATCGCCCGAGCGCGTAGCGGCACGGGACAGCGATTACCGCGAACCGGCGCCGCGCAAGCATGTGCACAAAGAGCCAACGCGCAGCTATGCACAGCGCCATCCCCAGCCGGCGCCCGCCCCTGCCCCCGTTGCTCAACCGAGCCAGCCGAACTACCTGGCCATCGGTACCGGCGCCGTGGTCGGCGGCCTGCTGGGCAACCAGGTCGGCGACGGCAATGGCAAGAAACTGGCGACGCTGGCCGGCATCATCGGTGGCGGCTATGTCGGCAACGAGATCGCCAACCGCAACAAGTAAAAAAGGATGATGGCGTTGCTGGAGCAGTTGGCGGCGCTGGCAAGCTCCCGGTGAACAACTGGTCGCCGGGGAATAAAACTTGTACTATGGGACCTCACCGGCGAGTCCCCATGAAAAGCCTGCCCCGCGAACTGCCCCGCTTTGCCCTGTACGGCGCGAACGCGCCGATCGACAACGCCGAATTCGTCCACATCGAGCCGATCGAGGCGCACAGCCGCCCGCACGACTGGCACATCGGTGCGCACCGCCATCGCGGCCTGTACCAGCTCGTATTCCTGATGGCCGGCCGGGTCAGTGCCCAGGTCGAAAACATGCTGTGGCAGTGCGACGGCCCCACCGTCATCGCCGTGCCGGCCGAGGTCACCCATGCGTTCAGCTTTCCCGACCACGCGGCCGGCTGGGTGCTGACCTTGGACCACCATATCGTGACCTCGGTGGACCTGTTCACGCCGCTGTTCGAGCGCGCGCAGACGCTGCGGCTGCACGAGGCGCCGGAACTGCGCGCGCGCCTGGCGGCGTTGCTGGGCGAACTGGCGGCCGAGGCGCGCGGACCGCGCTACGGGCAGCCGCTGATGGTGGAGTGGCTGGCGCGCAGCATCCTGCTGCTGGTCGTGCGGCTGGACACGGAGCGCCGCCTGGCCGACGAATCGGGCCGGTCCGACTTCGAACTGTTCAGCGCCTTTCGCGCGCTGGTGGAACAGCACTATCGCGCCCAGTGGCTGGTGGCCCGCTATGCGGACGAACTGCAGGTCACGGCCGCCCGCCTGAACCGCGTGTGCCTGCGCCTGGCGGGCAAGTCCGCGTTCGACATGACGCAGGACCGCCTGCTGCTGGAGGCCTGCCGCAAGCTGACCTATATGCCGGCCTCCATCGCCAGCGTGGGCGAGGAGCTGGGCTTTCGCGACCCGGCCTATTTCAGCCGCGCGTTCAAGAAGCTGATGGGCATCACGCCGCGCCAGTTCCGCGAGCGCGCGCTGCACGGCACCACGCCCTGAGGCCTACGGCACCGGCGTGAGCAGGGCCGCGCCGGCGAAATGCGCCAGCAGGTTGTCGATCACCAGCTGGCCCATCGCATGGCGCGTCTCCACCGTCAGGCTGCCCACGTGCGGGGTCAGCACCACGTTCGGCAGCGCCGCCAGCGCGGCCGGCACCTCGGGTTCATTGGCAAAGACGTCCAGCCCCGCCGCGCCCAGCGTGCCGTGCGCCAGCGCGGCGACCAGCGCCGCCTCGTCCACGATCGAGCCACGCGCCACGTTGATCAGCGTCCCTTGCGGGCCCAGCGCCGCCAGCACGGCCGCGTCGATCACACCGCGGGTGGCGGCGCCGCCCGGCGCGCACACCACCAGGTAATCGCTCTCCTCGGCCAAAGCCAGCAGCGAGGCGCTGCGCGGCACGTCCGTCGTCGCGACCACGTTCGGCTGGAAATAGCGCAGCGCCATGCCGAAGCCGGCCAGCCGCTGGGCGACGGCCTTGCCGATGCGGCCGAAGCCATAGATGCCGGCCGTCTTGCCGCGCAGGGTGCGGGCCGGCTGCAGCGGCACGCGTGCCTGCCACTGGCCACCGCGCACATAATGGTCCAGCGCCGGAATGCGCCGCGCCGCCGCCAGCAGCAGCGCCACCGCCAGGTCGGCCACGTCGTCGGTCAGCACGCCAGGCGTATTGGTGACGCGGATGCCACGCGCGCGCGTGACGCTGAAATCGACGGCATCGACACCGATGCCGTTGACGGCGACGATTTCCAGCCGCGGCAAGCGCGCCGCCAGCGCCGCGTCCATGCCGATCGTGCCGGTCGTCGCCAGGCCGCGTACGCCCGCGCCGACGCGGGCGATGAACGCCTCGTGCTCATCGGCCGGCAGGCGCCACACGTGGTGGCAAGTGAAGCGGGCGTCGAATTGCGCCATGACGGCGGGCGACGGGCTGGGGGCCATGACGAGGATCTCGGGTTGCATGGGCGGCGGCGAAGTGGACGAAAACCTATTGTAGGGGTATCGTGCCAATTTTTCAGACCATCATGAGCGCCGACCTGACCATGCCCACCGCGCCGGCCGGCCATGCCGTGCTGTCCTGGCCCGTGACCGCCGCCGGCAGCGCAACGCCCGTCACCCTGGCCGTGCACCTGCTGGACTTCAACCCGGCCGCCTTCGAGCCTGCTGCTTTCGCCGGCGCCGCCATCGCGCTGCCGCCGGACGTGGCGCGCAGCGTGCGCAAGCGCCAGGCCGAATACTTCCATGGCCGGCTGGCCGCGCGCCTGGCCCTGGCGCAGGCCGATCTGCCCGTGGCGGACGTCGGCAAGGGCCCCAACCGCGAGCCGCTGTGGCCGGCCGGCGCGATCGGCAGCATCAGCCACAACAGCCGCCGCGCCGGCGCCGTCGCCCTGCGCGCCAGCGCGTGGCACGGCGTGGGCATCGACCTGGAGTCGCCCGCCCCGCCCGAGCTGCAGGACAGCATCGCCGCGCTCGCGGTCGATGCGGCCGAACTGGCGCTGCTGGCGGCGCACGAGCACGTGCTGGCGCGCGACGCGCTGCTGCCGCTGGTATTTTCCGCCAAGGAGAGCTTCTACAAGGCCGCCTACGGCGCCGTGGGCCGCTTCTTCGACTTCTCCGCCGTGCGCGTGCGCGCGCTCGGCCAGGGCTGGCTGGACTTCGTCGTGGCCGAACCGCTGTGCGCCGAGTGGCCGGTGGGCGCCGGCGTACGGGCGCACTGGCGCGTGCTGGAGGATGGCGACCTGCTGACCGCCATCATCTGGTAGCGGCGGCCATCACCAGGGACTGATGTACCGCCACGCCGGCCATCACGCCTGCGGCCGCGGCCAACGTCGCGTTGTGCATCTGGGTCGCCGCATCGCCAGCGGCGAACACGCCCGGCACGCTGGTCTGCTGCAGGGCGTCGACGCGCACCAGCGGCCCCGTCATGCCATCGTCCAGCGCGCAGCCGAGCTGGCGCGCCAGTGGCCCGGGGTCGGTACGCGGCGCCACGAACAGGCCACCCAGCGCCACCGTGCGGCCGTCCGCCAGCCGTACGCCCGTCAAGCCCGGCGCATCGCCCAGCAGCGCCACCACCGGTGTGCGTTCGACGACGACGCCGCGCGCCGCCAGCAAGGCCAGCGCTTGCGCGTCCGGCTCGTGGGTCCCGTCGGTGAAGAACGTCGTCGGCCCCCAGTCCGGCAGGAGCAGCGCCTGGTGCGCCGATTTTTCATGGCCCGCCAGCACGCCGACGGGTGCCCCGTCCAGCTCGTAGCCGTGGCAGTACGGGCAGTGGATCACCGTGCGGCCCCACCGCTCGGCCAATCCCGGCAGGTTCGGCAGGGTGTCGCGCACGCCGGTGGCCAGCACCAGCCGCGCTGCCCGATGTAGGCTGCCGTCGGCGCACGTGACGACGAAGCCGCCCTGCCCGCACTGCGCAGCCGTGGCGGCGCCGTCGTGGAAGCGCAGCGTCGGGTAGGCGGCCAGCTGGGCGCGCGCGCCGGCGCGGATGACGTGCGGCGGCACGCCGTCCTGTCCCAGGAAGCCGTGCGCGTGCGCGGCGAAACGGTTGCGCGGCTCGGCCGCGTCGATCAGGAGCACGCGCCGGCGTGCCCTGGCCAGTTGCAGCGCGGCCGACAGGCCGGCAAAGCTGCCGCCGATGATGATGGCATCCATGGAATCCTCCTTATGTAACTCACAGTGTTACATAAGTAGCCAAATCACGCAACTCATGAAGTTACAGGAAGCGGCATCGTACAATGCCGGCATGAGACCCGACAGCCGACTATCGCGCATGCTGCATGTGCTGATTCATATGGATGCGCACGCGGGACGGGCGACGTCCGAAGCGATCGCGCAGATGTTGTCCACCAACCCCGTCGTGGTACGCCGCACCATGGCCGGCCTGCGCGATGCCGGCTATGTGAGTTCGGAGAAAGGCCACGGCGGTGGCTGGGTACTGGCACGCCCGCTGGCCGAGATCACACTGCTGGACATCCATGCGGCGCTGGGCAGTCCGTCGGTATTCGCGATCGGCGCGGCCAATGAACGCAGCACCTGCCTGGTCGAGCAGGCAGTCAACGATGAACTGGGCCAGGCGTTGCGCGAGGCCGAGGCCTTGCTGCTGGCACGCTTCGGCCGCGTGACGCTGGCCGATCTGGCGCGGGGGGTGGATGCGCGCCTGCCGGCGGGCGCCGGCCATGCGCTGGCTTGATCAGGGCGACGCGACCTGCCTCGCTGGCGCCAGGGCGCGTTGCGCGGCGGCGTGGACGAATGCTGCCGCCACGTCGGGCTGCGTGACCGGCAGCATGTGCCCGCCCGCGACGGTTTCCAGTACCGCGCCAGGTACCGCGGCCGTCAGCCCGGCACCGTGCCGCTGCCAGTCCAGGATGCGATCCTCGCGCCCGAACAGCACGGCCACCGGCAGGCGCAGGCCCGCATAGCGCGCATGCAGCGCCGGCAGCTCGTCCGGCAGCGCCTGCAGGTCGGCCGCCGCGGCGAGGAACTGGCTCGGGCGCAGGCTGAGCAGCCCCCCGCCCTTCACTGCGAAATCCTGCGGTACCGGCTCGGGCGCGAACACCTCGCGCAGCACGGCGGCGCCGCGCGCCATGCCGCCCGGCGTGGCCAGCGTCCACGCCAGCGCCGTGCGCACGGCCTCGCTTTTGATCGTCAGCGCGCGAAACGCCGGCGGCACCTCGTCCTGGGCCTGCGTCAGCGGTGCCAGCAGCGCCAGGCCGGCGACCCGGTCCGGATGCTCCAGCGCCAGCGTCAACGCGACCGCGCCGCCGAGCGAATGACCTACCACGATGGCGCGCTCCAATCCCAGCGTATCGATCAACGCCGCCAGGGCAGCGGCCTGTGTCCGCAGGCCCGCGCCGCCGGCATGGCGCTGCGAATAGCCTGAGCCGGGGCGGTCCACGACGATCACCCGGTAGCGGTCGGCCAGCCGCTGCGCCAGGCCGTAGGTGAAGTGTGCCATCTGCCCGCCCAGCCCATGCACCAGCAGCAGCGCCGGGCCGCTGCCCAGCTCACGCACGTGCAGCCGGGTACCTGGCACGTCGATGAAGCGGCCGCGCGGCGGCAGCGCCGTCTCCACCTTGCGTGCCACGCGTTGGGTCAGCAGTGCCAGGGCGGCGGCGGCCAGGGCCGGCGTGGCCAGCAGCGCCGTCGTTACAGGTCCGATCATCGTGTACTCCTCCAGGTTGATGGGGGCTCAGGGCAAGGTGCCGGCGGCGCCGAAGCGCAGCACCCCGTCGGCCAGCCTGCCGCAGCGGATCGTCAGCAGGTCGAGCAGGTAGTTCTGGTACACCTGCCAGGGCCGGCGCTCCCCCTGGCGCGGCAGCAGGCCCGCGCCGCGCTGCACGTAGCCGGACGTGAAGTCCAGGAACGGGCGTGGGGCCACGTCCGGCTCGCGCCGTGCCAGCGCGATCGCGTGCCCGTGGCGGCGCATGTGGCGCAGCAGGCGGCATACCCACTGCGCCGTCAGGTCGGCCTTCAGCGTCCACGAGGCGTTGGTGTAGCCGAACGCCAGCGCCAGGTTCGGCACGTCGCTCAGCATCATGCCCTTGTATACCAGCGTGTCGGCCGGCCGCACGGGGCGGCCGTCCACCGTCAGCGCCATGCCCCCCAGCAGCTTGAGTTGCAGGCCCGTGGCCAGCACGACGATGTCGGCCGGCAGGTCGCGCCCCGAGCGCAGGCGCAAGCCGCACGGCGTGAAGCGTTCGATGACGTCGGTCGCCACGCTGGCGCGGCCCTGCCGGATCGCCTGGAACAGGTCGCCGTCCGGCGCCACGCAGACACGCTGGTCCCACGGCCGGTAGCTGGGCGTGAAGTGCAGGCGCGCGTCGCAGGCATGCTCGAGCTGGCGCGCCGCCTGCGCGACGATGTGGCGCTTGACCAGCTCGGGACGGCGCCGCGCCAGCCGGTACAGCACGATGCTCTCGAGCACGTTCTTCCAGCGCACCACCCGGTAGGCCAGCCGCGCCGGCAGCAGCCGCGTCACGGTGTCGGCAAAGCGGTCCACCGCCGGCCGCGTCACCACGTAGGTGGGCGAACGCTGCAGCATCGTCACGTGCGCCGCCGTGCGTGCCATGGCCGGCACCAGGGTCACGGCGGTGGCGCCGCTGCCGACGACGACGACACGGCGGCCGCGCCAATCGAGCTCGCCCGGCCAGAACTGCGGCTGCACGACGGTGCCGCGAAACGAGGCCTCGCCGTCGAACGCGGGCCGGTGCGCCGCCTGGTAGTCGTAATAGCCGGCGCACAGATAGAGAAAGCGGCAGTTGAAGGTCACCGGGACGCCCGCATGCTCGGCCTGCACGGTCCACAGCGCGCTGGCGCTGCACCAGTCGGCGCGCAGCACCTTGTGGCCGAAGCGGATATGGCGTTCCACGTCGCCCTCGCGCGCGGCGGCGCGGATGTAGTCCAGGATGGCCGGGCCGTCCGCGATGGCGCGCGGGTCGGCCCATGGGCGGAAGCGGTAGCCCAGCGTGTGCATGTCGGAGTCCGAACGCACGCCCGGATAGCGGAACAGGTCCCAGGTGCCGCCGATCGCATCGCGCGCCTCCAGGATGGCAAAGCGCCGCTCCGGGCTGTCCGCGCGCAGGGCACAGGCGGCGCCGATACCGGACAGGCCGGCGCCCACGATCAGCACGTCCAGCACGTCGTTCGTGGCGCCGCTTGCGGTGGCATGTGACATACGGTCTCCTGTCGCGGCATTCTGACACCGCGCGTTGTCAGAATAGCCCAGCCATGCAGGAAACACAATCGCTGTGCCAAAATACGCCATGACTGCAGAGCCATCCCGCCGCGCCTACCGCGGCCTTCCTCCCGAGGAGCGACGCGCCGAGCGGCGCCACCGCCTGATCGCGGCCGCCATCGCCGTGTACGGCGCCACGGGCTACCGCCAGGCCACCGTGAAAGCCGTGTGCACGGCGGCCGGGCTGACGGAGCGCTATTTCTACGAATCGTTCGCCAACAGCGAGGCGCTGCTGGTGGCCAGTTTCGAAGCGGTGGTTGCCAGCGTGGGCGCGGAAATCGCCGCGGCCGCGCAAGCCGCCGGCCGCGCGCGCGCCCGCCGCGCCCGAGCGATGCTGCATGCCTATTTCGCGGCACTGCAGCGCGAGCCGCATTGCGCGCGCGTGTTCCTGGTCGAAATCCGCGGCGTCAGCCCTGCCGTGGACGCCGCGTTCGACGCGGCGCTGCGGACCACCGGCGCCATGGTGGCGCGGCTGCTGGCGCCCGGCCGCCCCGGCGACGCGCTGCTGCAGGCCGGCGTCGTCGGCGGCGTCATCCACATCGCGCTGCGCTGGATCGAACAGGGTTATCGGCCGTCGCTGGACGAGGTCAGCGACACGGCATTGCGGCTGGGGATGGTGCTGGCGCGCTGAATGCGCAAACGGCCGGGACGCTCGCACGCCCCGGCCGTTTCAATCGAGCTGCCGTGACTCAGGCAGCCAGCTTGAAGATCGCCACCGCCTCGTCCAGTTCGCGCGCCTGCTGCTTCAGCGATTCCGCCGCCGCCGCGGCCTGCTCCACCAGCGCCGCGTTCTGCTGCGTCACGCTGTCGATGTGCGAGATCGCCGTGCCGATCTGTTCGATGCCCTCCTGCTGCTCGGTGCTGGCCATCGAGATCTCGGTGACGACGGCCGTGACCTGCTCGACCGACGTCAGCACCTCGCGCATCGTGGCGCCGGCGCGGTCCACCAGCGCGCGGCCCGAGCCCACCTCGGCAACGGACGCTGTGATCAGCTCGCGGATTTCCTTGGCGGCCGACGACGAGCGCTGCGCCAGGTTGCGCACTTCGCTGGCGACGACGGCGAAGCCGCGGCCCTGCTCGCCGGCGCGGGCCGCTTCCACGGCGGCGTTCAGTGCCAGGATGTTGGTCTGGAACGCGATGCCGTCGATGACGCCGATGATCTCGGCGATCTTGCCCGAGCTCTCGCCGATCGCACCCATCGACGCCACCACCTCGGCCACCGTCTCGCTGCCGCGGCCGGAGACGCTGGAGGCCTGGCCGGCCAGGCGCGCGGCCTCGCTGGCGTTGTCGCTGTTGGCGCGCACGGTGCTGGTCAGCTCCGTCATCGACGCCGCCGTCTCTTCCAGCGAGCCGGCCATGTCCTCGGTACGGGCCGACAGGTCGGCATTGCCATGGGCGATCTCGGCGGAGGCGGCCGCGATGGCCTGGGTTCCGCCCCGCACGCGGGTGACGATACGGGCCAGGTTGCCGCTCATCGTGCCCAGGGCACGCAACAGGTCGCCGATTTCGTCCTGGCGGTTGGAGCGCACTTCGGCGCGCAGGTCGCCGTCGGCCACGTCACGGGCGATGTCCAGGGCGCGGGCCAGCGGCACGGTGATGCCGCGCACCAGCATCACGACGATGACGGCGCCAATGGCGACGGCCGCCACCAGCAGTGCCAGCAGCATGAACACGGAACGCTCGTACTCGCTGGTGTTCTGCGCCGCCACCTTGGCCATGCGCTCGTCGGCCGCCTTCTGGATAAACGCGACGATCTTGTCGATCTGCTCGGTCGGCGGGCGGTCCATGCCCTTGACGGCCGCGTCCACGCCCTTGGCGCTGGCCGGGTCGCCCACCGTATATTCGTTGAATGCGCTCACGTAGCGCTGCTGCAGCTCGCCCTGCAGGCGCACGGCGTCGTCCACCAGGGCGGTATCGAGCTGCAGTTGCGTCATCTGCTTGTGCAGCTTGTTCAGCTTGTCCTGCGTGCTGGCGCCGGCCTTGACAAAGGCTTCGCGGTACTTGGTCGCGTGCTCGTCATCGTAGCTGCGCAGCAACATGTTCTTCCATTCCTGCACCTGGATCTTGAAATCCACCTGGGCCATGCGGGCGTTGTCGACGGCGCGCAGCAGCTGCTCCGCCTCGGCGAAGCCGGCCGCGTTGCGCTCGTTCATGCTGCGCAGTGCCGACCAGCCGGTGATACCGACCAGCAGCAGGGTCACCAGGAAGAATGCTCCCAGCAGCGACAGGCGAACGCCGATTTTCAGATTAGCAAGCTTCATAATATTGTCTGGATGTGAATGAGTCTGGCGACGGGACGTCGCGGATTCGGGCGGGGATGGGGGCCGAAGGGGCAAGGCAACAAGTGATATTGCCATGTGGAATCAATGGTAGCATGGGTGAACCCGCCAGGCCACGTTTTACGCGCTTGCGCTACCCTTTCTGGCGCAAGAACGCAACGGCTTGCGTGTACACTGATGTTTTTCAGGTAAGGATGCGATGTCGATCTTCTCTAAAGCCGCGCTGAAGCATGAGGCGGACCTGGCGGCGGCCAGGCAGGCCGCGCAGGAGCAGGCCGCGCGCCAGGCGCGCCTGGATTTCCGGGAACAATACCGGCGCACGCTGGAGAACGTCGTGCGGCCACAGTTCGCCGCCGTGCGCAAGCAGATGTACGAACACGATTACGACGGCAAGGTCGAGGAAGGCAACGACGGCTGGAACGACTTCATCCGCCTGATCTTCGTGCCGGAAAAGAACCGCCTGGCCGCGCATGCGGGCCGCGATGCCTGCATGCTGACCTTTGCCGCCATCGAGAACAGCTGCCTGCTGGAGTGGACCAGCGCGTTCGACCTGCGCGCGCGCGACGGCAGCGGCAAGCAAGGCGGTACCATCGCCTGCTCCGAGCTGACGCCGCAATGGCTGGAAGCCACGCTGGGCGAGTTCTTCGAGAAGTCGTTCGCCGCGCGCGTGCGCAAGCAAGGCGCCTGAGTCAGGTCAGCGCCGCGGTGCGGGGTGCCGTTGCCGTCGCCAGCAGCTGGGCCGCCGGCATCGGCATCCCCAGCAGGAAGCCCTGCGCATGATCGCAGCCGGCGGCGCGCAGCCAGTCGAGCTGCTCCTGCCGCTCCACGCCCTCCGCGACCACGGCCAGGCCGAAACCGCGCGCCAGCGCGATCACGGCGGTGGCGATCGTGTGGCCGGCCACCGGCAGCGACTGCACGAACTTGCGGTCCACCTTCAACTGGTTGATCGGGAACGACTGCAGGTAGGCCAGCGACGAGTAGCCGGTGCCGAAGTCGTCGATCGACAGGCGCACGCCGGCCGCGCGCACCGCGTGCATGAACGCGACGGCGCACTCCACGTCGTCCATCAGCAGGCTTTCCGTCAGTTCCAGCTCGAGCCGGCCGGGTGCCAGGCCGCTGGCGTGCAGCGCGGCCAGCACGTCGCCCAGGAAGTCCGGTTCCTTCAGCTGGCGCGCCGAGACGTTCACCGCCACCGTCAGCGGTGGCGCGCCAGCCCGGTCCCAGGCGGCCAGGTCGGCGCAGGCGCGCCGCAGCACCCAGCGGCCCAGTTCGACGATCAGGCCCGTGTCCTCCGCGACCGGGATGAACTCGGCCGGCGAGACGAACCCGCGCTCCGGGTGCGGCCAGCGCAGCAGCGCTTCGACGCCCACCATCGCGCCCGTGCGGCAATCGAACTGCGGTTGATAATACGGCAGCAGCGCTTCCTGCTCGATGGCACGGCGCAGCTCCGCCTCCAGCTGCGCGCGGCGCTGCGCGGCCAGCGTCATCTCGGGCACGAAGGCGACCAGCCGGTTGCGGCCGGCGCTCTTGGCACGGTACAGCGCCGCGTCCGCACTGCTCAGCAATTCCGTCATGCCGGGCGCATCCTGCGGATACAGGCACAGGCCCACGCTCGCGGTGGCGAACACCTCGCCCGATGCCAAGGCGAACGGCGTGCGCAGGGCCGCCAGCAGGCGTTCGCCGATGGCCTGGGCGCCGGCCGTGTCGGCCACTTCGGCAATGACGGCGAATTCGTCGCCGCCGATGCGCCCCACCAGGTCGGGCGGGCGCACCACGCCGCCCAGCGCCGCCGCCACCTGGCGCAGCAGCACGTCGCCGGCCGCATGGCCGGCCGTGTCGTTGACCAGCTTGAAGTTGTCCAGGTCGACCAGCAGCACGGCGACCTGGCCGTCGCGATGGTCGGCAATGGCCTGTTCCAGCCATTGGTAGGTGGCGCGCCGGTTCGGCAGGCCGGTGACCGCGTCGGTATTGGCCAGGTAGTGCAGCTCCCGTTCCGCCGCGGCCACGCGTGCACGGGTACGGTACATCACGACCGCGACCACCAGCAGGCCGCCCAGCGACGCCAGCGCCAGCAGCCCGGCATAGCGCAGCAGGCCCGTGACGATGCGGTCGGCGCCGGTGACGAGCTCGATCCGGCCCAGCGCCTGGCCGCGATAGCTGACCGGATGCGTCACCGCCAGCGTGCCCACGGCCGGCATGGCCGCCTCGAGGCCGGCGCGGTGCGCATGCGCGGGCGCCACGTAGCGGGCGAACAGCCGGCCGTCGCGGCTGTACAGCGCGGCCGTGCGCAAGTGCCCGGCCTGGCGCAGCGATGCCAGCATCTCGCCGGCGGCCTGCTGATCGCCGAACATCAGCGAGGCGGCGACGTTGTCGGCCACGATGGCGGCCTGCATGCGTGTCTCGTCGGCCAGCGCGCCGCGCAGCGCGACCCATTCGCAGGCCAGCAGGATGGCGCCGACGAAAACCAGCGCGGAGATGGCGGCCGCCAGCTGGCCCGCGCCCAGCGTGCGCGTGATCTGCTGGCCGGGTGCGACGGCTTGTTTGCGGTGCGGCATCAGAGTACGTTCCTGGCCAGTTGCAGCAGGCGCGAGCTGAATCTCAGGCCGGCCCGGGCCGCCTCGCGGGTATCGATGTCGAAGCGCAGATGCGGGTCTTCCTCGACCAGCGTGACGGCGCCCTGGTAATGCCCGCTGCGCGCGCCATCGACGATCGTCAGCGTGCCTGGCACGGCAGCCGGCGCCAGGGCCGGCGCGGCGGTGGCGCTGTAGACGACGATGTCGCAGGGCCGGCCGGTGCTGCTGTCGATGACGCTCAGCGCACGCCCGGCCAGCATCTTGCCATCCAGCTCGCGCAGTCCGGCCCACAGGCTGTGGGCCGGACTGGCGCAGATGGCCAGCGGGCGCGCAGCGGCGGCCGGCGGCCATGTCGTGAACTGGGCGATGTTGAAGATGAACGCCGCCTTCAGGCGGCTGTCGTCGTTCTGCGCGTCGCAGGCGGTTGCGTACAGCAGCACGGCCGGCAGCATCGCCCGTGACAATATGCGTGACAACGGAGCGGTCACGGTCAGCGTCCGAATTCGTAGTCCAGCCGCAGCGCCAGCGTGCGACCGGCGCGCGGCACGGCTTCCTGCACGAAGGCCGGGCCGGCCGGATCGCCATGGCGGCGGTCGAACAGGTTGTAGGCGCTGACGGCCACGCCGATGCCGCGGCCGAATGCTCCGGGCAGCGTGGTCAGCGTCAGGTTCGCCACGCAGTAGCCGGCGGCCAGCGCGTGTTCCGTGCGGCGCGCGGAACTGCACTGCATTTCGTTGGCCAGTCGCGCCGGCAGCCCGGCCAGCGGCACGGCGGCCGCCAGCTTGGCCAGGTGGCGCGGCGAACTGACCAGCCAGGCTCCCGCGCCGTCGCGCGCCAGCTGCCAGGTATAGCTGGCGCGCACGCGCGCGCCCGAGCGGAAGGCACGTTCCCCGGCCAGCTCCACGCCGCGCGCCGAGGCGCGGTCGGTATTGCGGAACACCAGCATGCCCGTATCGGCATCGAGCTGCTGCGTGATCAGTTCGTCCATCCGATAGTGGAACAGTGACGCCGTCATCTTGCCGTAGGCATTCTGGCGGCGTTCCCACACCAGCTCCTTGGTGCGGATCACCTCGGCCCGCAGGCCGGGATTGGCCAGCATGCCGTCCGCGGCAGCGATGCCGTAATACAGCTCGTAGGCATTGGGCGAGCGGTAGGCGTTGCCGGCGATCAGCTTGACGGTATCGCGCGGACCGGCTTGCGCGATCAGCGCCGCGCGCGGGCTGACGCGGCTGCCGATCACGCTGTCGCGGTCGTAGCGCAGGCCGGCATTGAGCAGCAGCCCGGGGCGCAGCACGATCTCGTCGTCCAGGTACACGCCCCAGCGGCTGTCGGCACGGCGCTCGTCCAGCAGGAGCTCGTACGGCGCCTCGTTGTAGTTGTACTGTTCGCGCCGGGCATTGCGCCGGGCCTCGATGCCGGCCACCAGCTTGTGGCCGGCGAACGCCGTCACCGTCGCGTGCAGGTTGGCGCCATACCAGGCCGCGTGGGCGCCGTCCACGTTGCGGCGGGCGGCGGCCTCCTCGTCCGGATACCAGCCGGCGCCTTCGTAGTCGGCCCGGCCCCAGAAGGCGTTCGCGGCCAGCAGCACGCCGGCCCCGGCCTGGCGAGTGTAGCCCAGGTTGGCGAACGCCTGGGTGTCGTGGGTGTAGTTGGGCAGGTTGAACACGGCGCCGAACGAGGCCGTGGGGATGTCCTTGGTGCGCGCCACGTAGCCGGCGGAGAACGTGAAACCGCGCCCCGCCGCCTTGGCGAACACGCTGTGCGCGCGCTCGCCGTCCAGGCCGAGCGCCAGCCCGCCGTTCTGCTCCGGCGTATCGAACTCGGCGAAATACAGGTCGTCGCCGCGGCGGCGATAGGCGCTGGCCGACAGCAGCAGGTCATCGCCGTTCTGCGCATGCCAGCCATAGCTGGCGCGCACGCGCCGCTCGCCTGCACCCGCCAGCGTGGCGCTGGCCTGGGCGCCGGCGAGCGCGCTGCCCGCCTTCGTGATGACGTTGATGACGCCGAACAGCGCGTTGGAGCCGTACACCGCGGCGCCGGGACCCGGCACGTACTCGATGCGTGCCACCAGGTCCATGTCCAGCAGGCCCTCGTTGCCGATCAGGGCCTGGTCGTAGACGGCGTCGTTCAGGCGCACGCCGTCGATCAGCAGCAGGAAGCGGCTGTCGTAGTCGCCCGGGCGCAGGAAACCGCGCGCGCCCAGGTAGCTGTAGTTGCGGTCCTGCGTCACGTACAGCCCCGGTACCGACGCCAGCGCATCGGCCAGGGTGCGCCAGCCGTGCTCGCGGATGTCGCGCGCGGTCAGCACGACGACAGCGGATGGTGCATCGCTGACGGGCTGCTCGAAGCGCGAGGCGGACGTCACCATCGGCACCTGCAGCAGCTGCTCCAGCGGCAGCGCCGTCAGGTCGTCGGGGGTGGCGCCCCCGGCATGCGGCGCGAGCGGCGCGGTCAGGCAGAGGACAGCAAAGGCAACAGGGCTACGACCGCGCATCATGGCAGGACATCCGGGGTTGGCGTTGGCATCGAACGGCAGGCCGGTGCGCGCCTCCCGATGCGAAAGTGGGGGGCCAGTATAACAATTCCGTACGGCAACATCCAGTGTTATTTAACAACGATGGCCGTGCGAGCCGCCCCGGCAGCGGATTTGCCGGGCACGGCACCGTGCAACGTTGTCTGCGATTTCACAATTGGCCCAGGCTGAGAAATCCGACGAAGCATAGTCGAAATGCTTTGTTTTCTTCCGCGGCCGTGCTGTCTATATTGACCATACGGCCAGCCGGGCCGCAGCGCCCCGCGTGTTCTCTCCTGTCGCGTGGGGCGCACCCAGCCGCATGACCAGCACGCACGATGACTCTCGCCCCAACGCTACTTCGCCAGCAATTCCTGCATCATGAATTCCGCCACAGCTACGGCTGGCTGACCGCCAGCATGCACCGCCTGACCGGCTCGCGCCACGACGCCGAGGACCTGGCCGCATCGGCCTTTACGGAGCTGGTCGCGCTGGACGACGTCAGCCAGGTGCGCCAGCCGCGCGCGCTGTTGACGACCATCGCGCGCCGCCTCACGTTCGAGCTGTGGCGCCGGCGCGACCTGGAACGCGCCCACCTGGCCGAGCTGGCGCAACGCCCCGAATGCCACGCGCCATCGGCACAGGACGTCTGCCTGGGCGTCGAGGAGGTCGCCCGCATCGACGCCGCGCTGAACCGGCTCGGCCCGCGTGTGCGCACCGCGTTCCTCCTGAGCCAGTACGACGAACTGGCCTACGCCGACATCGCCGCACGGCTGGGCGTCTCCGCCAGCATGGTGCGCAAGTACGTGGCGCAGGCACGGACCGCCTGCCTTGTTGCCTGAAAAATGGGGACAGACCCCATTTTTCAGGCAACAAAAAAATCCGAAGCCGGCGCTGACGCTCGGCCATTCTCGTTGCACATGGCCTGTATCGACATCACGACACGAGGCTACGATTGCATACGACGACATCCCTGGCCGTACGGGCCGCCCTGCCCTTCCTCTCCCTGACCGCGGCGGCCAGCGCGCCGGCGCAGGACCTCGCCGCCGCGCAGGCGTCGCAGGTGGCGATCGCCACCGTCACCGTCAACGGTGTGCGCCAGGGGCGCGCCGCCGAGCCGACCGACCCGCAACGCACGCCCACGTCGGCCTACCGCGTCGACGGTAACGAGCTGCAACGCAACAACGTGGGCACGCTGGAGGAACTGCAGCAGCTGGTGCCCGGCATCCACATCCAGAGCACCGACCCGTCGGACATGCAGATCAGCATCCGCGGTGTGGGCGATGGCGGCGGGCAGGCCAGCGGCGACGCCAATATCGGCATGCCCAGCTCCGTCGCCGTCTACCTCGACAACGTCTACCTGGCGCGCCCCGGCATGCTGGCCAACGGCCTGGGCGACGTCGACTGGATCGAGGTGCTGTCCGGCGCCCAGGGCACGATGTTCGGCGCCAACGCCACCGGCGGCGTGCTGGACATCCATACCCGCCCGCCCTCGTTCACGCCGGAGGCCAGCGTCACCTGGGCGGCCGGCCAGCGTGGCTACCAGCGCGTCAACGCGATGCTGTCCGGCCCGCTCGGCGCCAGCGTGGCCGGGCGACTGAACCTGGTCCGCAGCGGCAACGACGGCGCTGTCACCAACCTGCGCACCGGGCACCGCCTGAATGGCGGCACGGCGACGGGCGGCCGGGGCCAGTTGCTGTTCAAGCAGCGTGATGACTTCGCGTTGCGCCTGTCGGCCGACTACAACAACAGCAACAACACGCCGACACCGGTGCTGGTGGCCACCCATGCGTTCGACGGCAAGGACAACTACCTGGCCCACGTGGCGGCGGTCGGCGGCAATGTCGTGTTCGGCCCGGACGTTGACCTGGACGACGAGAATCGCATCCATATCGTGCAAGGCGGCCTGTCGGCGCAGGCCGACTGGCTGGTCGGCGGCGGCTACAAGCTGCGTTCCGTCACGTCGTACCGCTATTACCGCTCGCAGCCGTCGATGGCTGACGGCCTGTCGGTACGCATCTACGCCGACACCGGCACCGCCGTCCGCGACCGCAGCTGGTCGCAGGAGCTGCGGCTCGACTCGCCGGCCGGCGGTATTGTCGCTTACGCGCTCGGCCTGACATACCTGGGGCAGCACATGGAAACGGTGGCGCACACCCGCTATGCGGCCACCGCCCTGCCCGGCCTGTTCCTGGACAGCGCCAGCTACCGCGGGCTGGACGTGATCCGCCTGGGCACGCTGCGCGACCGCATGCTGTCGCCGTTCGCCCAGGGTACCTGGCACGTCACGCCACGGCTGGACATCATGGCCGGCGCGCGCGCCAATGTGCAGGAAAAGAGCGGCAGCTTCGTGCGCTACAACCGGGTGCCGTTCAATACGGGCCACCTGACCGAGAATCACACGCTGCCTTCCGGCACGCTGGTCGCGACATGGCGCCCCTCGGCGCAATGGCGCACGTACGCGGCGGTCTCGTACGGCGAGAAGTCCGGTGGCCTGAACATCTCGGCCGGCGCCGCCCGCCAGGCCGGCATCGATTCGCTGTTCGTCAAGCCGGAGCGCACCCGCTCGGGCGAGATCGGCGCCAGCGCGACGCTGGCCGGCGGGCACGTGGCACTGCAGGGCGACGTGTTCCTGACAGCGGTCGGCGACTTCCAGACCCAGGGCTACGACCCCGAGGACCAGCAGGTCTACCTGATGAACGCGGGTTCGTTTCGCGCGCGCGGCGTCGAGGCCAGCATCCGGCTGGCGCCCACGCGCGCCTGGGAGATCGACGCCGGCGCGGTCTACAACGACGCCTACTACACCGATTACGCGCACGCGCGCTGCGCGCCCGAGGTGACGCTGGCACCGAAGCCGCCGCCCTCCTGCAATCTCTCAGGAGAACGAGTATTTAACGCTCCCCGGCTGACTTACAATGCCAGCGCGCGCTACAGCTGGACCGCTGCCGGCGGCCTGCGTTCATTCGTCAGTGCCCGTTATGCGTACCGCAGCTGGACCTACGGCACCGTCGACAACTCCGCGTTCACGCGCCTGCCCGGCTACGGCCTGGCGTCGTTCACGGCGGGCACCGGTGGCCGGCTGGCGCACGGCGATTGGAGCGCCACCGTGTGGGTCAACAATGCCTTCGACCGGGCCTACTGGCGCCGGCTGGTCAATGGCGACTACGGCTCCGTGGCCGGCTGGCGCGGCGAGCCGCGCACGGTGGGTGCGACCCTCGCCTACAACTACTGACGGGAGACGTGGCATTGAAGACGACGAACGCGCGGCGACGCAGCATCCTGAAACTGGCCGGCTTGCTGGCCGCGGCGCCGGTGCTGCCGGCCCACGCGCGCGCGGCCCCGCGCGGCGGCGCTCCGGCCGCACTGGAAACGCCGCTGCGCTGGCTGGACGGCACGCCGCCGGCCAGTTTCGCCGGCACTGCCTGGGGCGTACCGTGGCCGCAGGGCCACGTGCCGCGGGGTAGCGGTTTCCGGCTGGCCGGCAGCGGCGCGCCGGCGCTGCAATCGTGGCCGCTGGCGCACTGGCCGGACGGCTCCGTCAAGTGGAGCGCGCACGCGCTGGGCCCCGGCGCCGCCCTGCAGCCGGCTTATGCGCTGGAACCCGTGTCCGGACCTGCCGCGCCGGCGGCACCCGGCATGACGACGCAAGAGGCGGACGACATCGTGGTGGATACGGGCGCGCTGCAATGCCGCCTGCCACGCCAGGGCGGCCGCCTGTTCGCCAGCCTGGCGCTGGCGCAGCGCCCCGTCCTGCGCGACGGCGAACTGGTGGTACTGGCCGACGATGCCAGCGACGACGAGAGCGGCACGCCCACGCGGCGGCGCTACCGCGGCGAGATCGAGCGCGTCGAGGTCGAGCAGGACGGTCCGGTGCGCGCCGTGCTGAAAGCCACCGGCACCCATCGCCATGCCGACGGTGCCACGCTGCTGCCGTTCATCGTGCGCCTGTACTTCCATCGCGGCGCGGACAGCGTGCGCATCCTGCATACGCTGGTCGTGGACATCGAACCGGCGCACCAGTTCGTGCGCGGCGTCGGCCTGCGCTTCGGTGCGGCCCTGGACGGCGCGCCGCACGAACGCTACGTGCGCTTCGTCGGGGCCAACGGCGGCGTGTTTGCCGAGAGCGTGCGCGGCGTGACGGGCCTGCGGCGCGACCCGGGCGCCGCGCTGACCTCCGCGCAGCGCGCCGGCCAGCCGCTGCCGCCCGCCGCCGACCTGCCGGCGCCGCTGTCCACCGGCCTGCGCTATGTCCCGGCATTCGGCGACTACCGCCTGCTGCAGTCCAGTGCGGACGGCTTCTCGATCGACAAGCGCACGGCGCCCGGACACGGCTGGGTGCACGCCGCCAGCGGCACCCGCGCCGCTGGCACCGGCTACCTGGGCGGCCGCTCCGGCGGCGTCGCGTTCGGCATCCGGCACTTCTGGCAAAGCTACCCGGGCCAGATCGACATCGCCGGTGCCGCCACCGATGCGGCCAGCGTCACGCTGTGGCTGTGGGCGCCGCAGGCGCCGCCGTTGGACCTGCGCTTCTACCACGACGGCCTGGGCCAGGACAACCATGCCAGCCAGCGCGCCGGGCTCGACATCACGTACGAGGACTACGAACCGGGCTTCGGCACGCCGCACGGCATTGCCCGCACCAGCGAACTGGAACTGCAGCTGCTGCCGGCCACACCGGACGATGTACAGCTGGCCGCTTATACACATCGCCGCCCGCATCGAGGCGCCACCCCGGCTGGTGCCGCCGCCGGCACGGCTGCATGCGGCCGAGGCGTTCGGTCCGTATTGGGCGCCAGCGGCCGCCGCTGGCGACGCCCGCACCAGCCGGTTGCAGGCGCGCCTGGCGGGCCTGTTCGAGTTCTACCGCGACCAGGTCGAGCAGCGCCGCTGGTACGGCTTCTGGGACTACGGCGACGTGATGCACACCTACGATGCGCCGCGCCACATGTGGCGCTACGACGTGGGCGGCTACGCCTGGGACAATTCGGAACTGAGCACCGACATCTGGCTGTGGCATTACTTCCTGCACTCCGGCCGCGCCGACGCCTTCCCGCCTGGCCGAGGCGATGACGCGCCACACCGGCGAGGTGGACGTGTACCACATCGGCCGTTTCGCCCCGCTCGGCACGCGCCACGGCGTGCAGCACTGGGGCGACAGCGCCAAGCAGCTGCGCATCTCGACGGCGCTGAACCGGCGCTTCCTGTATTACCTGGCGGCGGACGAGCGCATCGGCGACCTGCTGGACGAGCAGGTCGAGGCCGTGCGCCGCCTGCGCGACGTGGTCCCGGGCCGCAAGGTCGGCCAGGTCGCGGCCACGCAAGCTGGCCATGCCAGCGTGTCGTTCGGCACCGACTGGGGTGCCATCGCCTCGGCCTGGTTCATCGCCTGGGAACGCCACGGCGAGCCGGCGCTGCGCGACCGGCTGCTGGCCGGCATGGCCTCGATCGCGGCCCAGCCGCACGGCTTCTTTACCGGCGGCGCCGTGATGAACCTGGACACCGGCGCCTTCCTGCGCGAGACGGCTGGCCGGCTGTCGGTGTCGCACCTGTCGGCCGTGTTCGGCCTGACGGAAATCTGCGCCGAGCTGCTGCGCAATCTGCCCGAGCCGGCATTTCGCGCCGCCTGGCTGGACTACTGCCGCCTGTACAACGCCACGCCCGGGCAGCAACGCGCGGCACTGGGCCAGGACCTCGGCAAGCTCAATCTGAGCCAGGGCCATGCGCGCCTGCTGGGCTACGCGGCCGCGCTGGCGCGCGATCCCGCCCTGATGGCGCAGGCCTGGCGCCAGTTCGATGCCGGCAAGGCGGGCCTCGTCGACAGCGACTTCGCGGTGCGGCGCGTGCGCGCGCCCGCCGTGCTGGCGGACGTGGACGAAGCGCCCGGCATCTCCACCAACGCCGCCGCCCAGTGGGGCCTGGGGGCAATGGGCCTGCTGGCGCTCGAGCCGCTGGCGCGGCCGCCCGGGCCGGTGCTGCTGCGCGACGACTTTGCCCGCCTGGACCCGCGCCGCTGGCGCGTCGAGGCGGAAAGCGACCCGCCGCAGGCCGCGGCGGTGGTACGGGACGGGGCGCTGGAGCTGGCCGCCACGGCGGGGCTGACGGTGTGGCTGGCGCAGCCGCTGCACGGGCACTACGAGATCGCGTTTACGCGCACGGTGCTGGAGGACGGCGGGCCGCACGACCGCGTGTCGGACCTGAACATGTTCTGGCAGGCGCAGACCGGTGGCCGGGCGCTGTCCGGCAGGCTGGCCGATTACGACCGCGTGCCGATGTACTACGCCGGCATCGGCGGCAACGGCAACACGACCACGCGCTTCCGGCGCCTGGACGGCAGCGGCACGCGCCAACTGCTGCAGGAATACACGGCCGCACCGTACCTGCTGCGGCCGAACCGGCCGTACCGCATCCGCATCGTCGTCGATGGCGCGGGGACGCGGGTGTACGTGGACGGCGTGCAGTTCTTCGGCGCCGCCGGCGCGGTGGCCGAATCGGGCTGGTTCGCGCTGCGCACCACCAAGTCGCGCCAGCGGGTCACGGATTTCGTGATTTACCGGCTGTAGCGGTTGGGATCCGTCCCCGCAGGGGACCGACCCCGAACTCAGGCAGCGTTTCGACGGATTCGAACAACTTCGGGGTCAGTCCCTGAAGGGACAGACCCCAGCCTCAAATCAACTCCCGCGCCGCCAGCTCCTTCTTCGCATACGCATAGAACACCGGCGCGGCGATCACCCCGGCGATGCCGAACAAGGTCTCGCCCACCAGCATCGCCGTCAGCAGCTCCCAGGCGCGCGCGTTGATGTGCGAGCCGATGATGCGGGCGTTGAGGAAGTACTCCAGCTTGTGCACGACGACCAGGAACGCCAGCCCCGCCACCGCCACGTTGAGCGAATACGACAGCCCCACCACCACCATGACCGTGTTCGAGATCAGGTTGCCGATGACCGGCAGCAGGCCGGCGATGAACGTCACGGCCACCACGGTCTTCGACAGCGGCAAGGTCACGCCGGCCAGCGGCAGCACGACGAACACGAAGATGCCGGTGATCACGGTGTTGATCCCGGAGATCCACACCTGCGCGAACACGATGTTGCGGAACGAGTCGGCTAGCAAGGTCAGGCGCTGCACCATCGCCGCGGCGAGCGGCCGGCGCGGTCCCGGCGGCACCGTGTCGCGCAGCGATGCCATCAGGCCGATGATCATGCCGATCAGGATGCGCGTCAGGGCCTTGCCCGCCTCGGCGCCGAACGCCTGGGCCACGGCGGCATGCTCGCGCAGCCATGTCGTCACCGTCTCGCGCAATCCCTCCGCCCCGACCGGCAGGCGCGCGCTCAGCCACGGCGGAATCTGGTCGCGCGAGGCGTCGATCACGTCGGCCAGCTTGCGGAAGGCGTTGGTCAGGCTGTTGGCGTCGATCTTGAACAGCGTTACCAGGCCCCAGATCGCCAGGCCGACCAGCACGATCAGGATCGTGCCGATGGCCGCGGCCGCGATCGTGCGGGCGCGCGCGTCGCTGATGCGGCGGCCCAGGGTGGGCGCGATCACGTGGATCAGGGAGTACATCAGCAGGCCGGCGAACAGGGCGCCCAGCAGGCCTTTCAGCAGCGCGATGAACAGAAACAGCGCGATCAGGATGTAGGAAGCTATGTTGCTGAGTTCTTCTTTTCTGTCGTTGGACATGGCTTTCACTGGTTGCACGGCACGGGCACGCCCGCGCATTATGCCTGATGGACCGGCGCCAGCGTGCCCTGCCGGTCCAGCCGGTAACGGGCCAGGTCGGCCGCCATGAACAGCGCGCCGCCGTAGCTGGCGCGCGCTTCCGCCTCCAGGTCCGCGATCGCCGGCAGGCCCGGGCGGGGCACGTCCAGGTAGCGCGGGCTGAAGTGCGTCAGCACCAGTTGCGGCAGGCCGGCCGCCGCGGCGAATCGCGCCACCATGCGCGCGCAGCTGTGCTGCGGCCCTGGCCCTACCTTGTCCAGCACGGCCTGCGTGTAGGTGGCCTCGTGCACCAGCACGTGGGCGTCGCGCACCGCGTCGCGCAGCAGCTCCGGGCAGTCGTTGTCGCCCGCCACCACGACCACGCGCGGTCGCCGCGCCGGCAGCAGGTAATCGGCGCCGTGCAGCACGCGGCCGTCCGCCAGCGTGACCGTGCGCCCCTGTTGCAGCTGGCCCCAGCTTGGGCCGGGCGGCACGCCGGCCGCGGCCAGCCTGGCGCCGTCCAGCCGCCGCTCGACCCCGCGCTCGGCGAAACGGTAGGCCCATGACGGTAGCCGGTGCGACAGCGGCACCGCGGCGATCTCCAGGGCCGGCAGCGGCGCCATCGCCGCCAGCGCGGTCACGTCGACAAAGCGCAGCTCGAACGGCAGGCGCAGCTCCGTCGTCGCCATCACCCCGGCCACGTAGTCGCGCAGCCCGGCCGGGCCGATCAACAGCAGCGGCTCGACACGGTTGCCCATGCCGGCGCTGGCCAGCAGGCCGGGCAGGCCGTAGCAGTGGTCGCCATGCAGGTGGGTGATGCAGATCGCCTGCAACGCGTGCAGCGACAGCGTGGTGTGCAGGATGCGGTGCTGCGTGCCTTCGCCGCAGTCGACCAGGACCCAGCCACCGCCGTCCAGGCGCAGCGCGAGGCCGGCCACGTTGCGCGTCTTGCTGGGGGTGCCGGAAGAAGTGCCGAGAAATTGTAGTTCCATGGGCGCTTATTGTATCCGTGGCATGCCCACCAGGCCGGCGATGGCGGCGGCGATCCGGTCGCCGCCCTCGGCCGAGGGCTCGATCGGCGAGCGGGCCGAGTAGTGGGCGGGCCCGGTACAGACGGCCCGCAACTCCAGCACGCGCACGCCGCGCCGTCCGGCCTCGAAAGCGATGACGTCGTCGAAGATGCCGACGGCGCAGCGCAGCGCCGGGTTCAGGCCCGGCACCGCGTCGTAGATCGTGCAGACCGTGGCGGGCAGGCGGGTGGCCAGCAGCGCCTCCAGCATGCCGGCGTAGCGGACCCGGAAATCGTCGCGCCAGGCGGCCAGCTGCTCCAGTGCCGCCAGCAGCGTGCCGGCCGGGCCGTGCAGCAAGGCCTGCAGGCCGAGGATGTCGTTGCCGCCGCAACTGACGACCAGCTCGTCGGGCACCGTCTCGAGCGCGCGCAGGCGCTCCAGCTGGGCCGGCACGCCAGCCAGCACGGCACCGTCGCGCGCCAGCAGGGTCACGCGCCAGCCAGGCGCCCGCCGTCGCAGCGCCGCCGCCACGTCCATTCCCGGCGCCACGTAGGCGGCATTGTCGAATACCGAATCCCCCAGCAAGGCGATATGCATCGGTGCCTCCGTCACGGTCGAATTACGTTTTTGCCACAGCGGCGGCCGCGGCGGCGCTCGCCTGGCCGCTGTCCCATCCATGGGCACGCCGAGCCCGTATAATGGGTTTTTCGACAGGACACCCATGCGCCCTCGCCGGCCGTTCATAAGAGACAGCCATTGCACTGCGCACGCTGCTGATCCTCCTGACGGGACTCGGCCTGCTGCCGCTGGCATTGCTGGGCGTGTGGAGCATCCATGCCGCCAGCGAGTACCAGCAACGCGAGCAGGAACGCTCGATGCTGGACCTGGCACGGGCACTGTCGAGCGCCGCCGACGCGGAACTCGACGGCGTCGTCGCCACGCTGACCGGCATGGCGCGCACGCCCGCGCTGGCGGCAGGCGACGTCGCCGCCTTCTACGCCGTGGCCCGGTTGCAGGCCGCAACGCAGCCCGAGTGGCTGTCCGTGATCCTGACCGATGGCAACGGCAACATGCTGTTCCGCACTACCGCCCCCTATGGCGCGCCGGCCGTGCCGATCGCCGACCCGGCCAGCCTGCGCCAGGCGCTGGCCGTGCGTCATGCGGTGGTCGGCCACGTCGCACGCGGTGCCGGCGGCCGCGTCGCGCTGCCCGTGCGGGTGCCGGTGAGCGACGCGGCGGGGCGCCTGTACGTGCTGACGGCCGTGATCCGCCCCGACCGGCTGCTGCGCGTGATTCAGCGCCAGGTGGTGCCGCCCGGCGCCGTCATTTCGGTGCTGGACAGCTCGGGCCTGATCGTGGCGCGCTCCGCCGATCACCGGGCGCGCGTGGGCGGCCCGCCCAGCCCCAGCCTGACGCGCCTGCTGCACCACCCGTTGCCGGAAGGGGTGGGTGCCAGCACCACCCTGGAAGGGATGGACGTGACGGCGGCCTATACGCGGCTGTCACGCTACGGCTGGACCGTGGCCGTGGGCACGCCGACGGCCCTGCTGCGCTCGGCCTTCCTGCACAGCTTTGCCATGTACGGCATGGGCATCGCCGGCTCGCTGGCGGCCTGTATCGCGCTGGCCTCGCTGCTGGCCGCGCGCATGGTGCGCGCCACGCGCCAGTTGCAATCGGCCGCGTCCGCGCTGGGCGCCGGCGCCGCCGTCAGCGTGCCTCCCTCGCGCATTCGCGAGCTCCGCACGATCGGCGAGGCGCTGACGGCGGCCGCGCGCCAGCACACGGCGCACGAGGAGGAACGTTCGCGCCTGCTGGCGTCGCTGCGCGAGGCGCTCGACCAGCAGGAACAGGCGCTGGCCCGGGCACGCGAGGCGGGCCGCGCCAAGGACGAGTTCCTGGCCGTGCTGGGGCATGAGCTGCGCAATCCGCTCAGCCCCATCGTCGCCTCGCTCGACCTGATGGACCTGCGCGACGAGGCGACGACCAAGCGCGAACGCGCCGTGCTGCGGCGCCAGGTCAACCACCTGCGCCGGCTGGTGGACGACCTGCTGGACGTGTCGCGCATCACCTCCGGCAAGCTGCAGCTGGAGCTGCGCCCCGTCAACCTGGCCGACATCGTGCGCCAGGCGGTGGCCGCGTTCCCGGGCCAGCAGATCGCGCTGGCCGCGCCAATCGACGTCTGGGTGCGGGGCGACGACAGCCGCCTGACCCAAGTGCTGAACAACCTGCTGTCGAACGCGGCCCGCTTCGGCGGCGCCAGCGCGCAGGTGACGCTGACGACGACGCCGGGCCATGCCTGCCTGACCGTCAGCGACACGGGCGTCGGCATGAGCGCGGCGTTGCTGGAACACGTGTTCGATCCGTTCTTCCAGGCGCCGCAGCAGCTGGCCCGGCGCACCGGCGGGCTGGGCCTGGGCCTGGCCATCGTGCGCCGCATCGTCGAGCTGCACGGCGGCCGCGTGAGCGCGCACAGCGCCGGGCCCGGCCAGGGCAGCCGCTTCGAGGTGGAGCTGCCGCTGACGCAATCGTCCGCCAGCCCGGCCGACAGCGCGCCGCACGCGCCGATGCCCGCCCAGCGCGTGCTGCTGGTGGACGACAACGAGGACGCTGCCGTCACCAGCGCGGCGCTGCTGCGCCAGATCGGCCACGACGTGCACGTGGCGCACAGCGCGGCCGAGGCGCTGGCGCTGGGCCGGCGCCATCCGCCGGCGGTGGCGATCCTCGACATCGGCCTGCCGGACATGGACGGCTATGCGCTGGCCGCCGCGCTGCGCGAGGAAGCGGGCGCCGCGCCGCTGCGGCTGGTGGCACTGACCGGCTACGGCCAGAAGGCGGACGTGGAGCGGGCCCGCGCGGCCGGTTTCGACGTGCACCTGACCAAGCCGGCCAGCGCGGACGACCTGCGCCGCGCCCTCGCGCCGGCCGGCTGAGCCCTTGTTATAATGCCGGCCCGGTTTCCTCATCCAGTATCGTCATGACGCCCGACCTGCCCTTTGCGCCGCCCTACAAACTGAAGCTCGACGACACCCGCTGGGTCGAGGTGCGGGCAGACGGCTCGCAGGTCGAGACGACCGCCCCCGTGTGGCCCGCCGCGGGCGCCGCGGCGCCCGTCGCCCGCCCGTCCGCCCCGGCGCGCGCGAAGTCGGCGCAGGCCGTCGCGGTGCTGAAGGTGCCGTTCGCGGAAAAGGACGAGGCCAAGGCCCTGGGCGCGCGCTGGGACGCGGCGATCAAGAAGTGGTACGTGCCGGCCGGCGTGGACGCGGCGCCGTTCGCCCGCTGGATGCAGGACTGACGCGGCGTGCGCGGGTTGTGGCAAACGCCCAGTTGACGGATAATTGGCGCCCATGAACGATACCAAACAACTCCCTCCCCTGCCGGACCGTCTGTCGACGGACCCGCGCAGCCCGCATCACGTGGCCGCCGTGTTCGAACACGACGTCGGCATCCGCTTCAACGACAAGGAACGCCAGGACGTCTCCGAATACTGCATCAGCGAAGGCTGGATCAAGGTCCCGGCCGGCAAGGCGCTGGACCGCAAGGGCCAGCCGATGCTGATCAAGCTGAAAGGCAAGGTCGAAGCGTTTTACCTGTAAGCCCGGCCGACTGGCCGGTCTTCTCCACGCCCGCCAGTGTGCTTTGCATGCTGGCGGGCGTTCTCCATGGCGCTGTGCCCTCGTCCCAATGAAGTTTCCTTCTGAAATCGGAAAGTTCATCAGGACCGGGGCACGGCGCCTTGTCCATTGCGGGTTCAGCGCGCGGCCTCGGCCTCCAGCCGCGCCAGCAGCGCGGGCGCGCCGCCGGCCTGGATCTCCTTGGCGTATGCGGCACGGCAACGGTCCGACAGCAGCGTGTCGCCCAGCGCCAGGTCGCCGATCTTCCAGTCGCTCCAGCCGCGCACCGTCAGCACCTGCAGGCGCACCGGCTTGGCCTTGCCGCGCCGCGCGTCGAACACCACCGAGCCCATCGACACGTCCACCATGTCGCCGACCTTGCGCGGCACGATGGCGCGGCCCAGCTGGCGCAGCAGGTCGAGGTGGCTGGCGATCAGATGCCGGCGCACCAGGGTGCCCAGGCGCTCCTGGCTTGCCTCGTCCAGCGCGCGCATGCCCTGCGGCGCGCGCAGCAGCACTGCATCGAGGAACATGTGCATATTGACCTGGGGTGCCAGGATCGCGTCGTAACGCTGCACCGCATCGGCCGCGTCGGCCGGCACGGCGCCCAGCGCCTGCAGCACGGGCAGCACGGCGGCGGCCGGGCTGCCGGGGTCGTACGGGTCTTTCGGCGCGGCGCTGGCGCTCATGCACAGGCACAGGGCACACCACATCAGGAACAGGCGGAACAGAAATCGGGGACAAGGCATCATGGGGTCGCGGCAGTCAAAACCGCGCATGATACCTTATTGACAACTGCGTGCGCTGGCGACTACGCTGGCGGCGCCCAGCGGGCAACGCGCTGGGCCACCTCGGCAGACATGCTCAGCGCGAGGCGCCGGCAGCGCGCGTTGCCCTCGACGGTAACGAGGTAGGCCGGCCACGTGGACACGGCACAAAAGACGCGCTCGCCGCGCTGGCCCGAGAACCAGCCGGAATAATAGCCGCAGGCCGCGATACCGTTCGTGCGCAGGCCCAGTCCCAGTTCGTTGCGCGACGTGACCCGGCGCAGGTGCAGCGCGCCGACGTCGGCCCGGCGCAGGCGCAGCGTGTAGAGACTGTGACGTACCACGAGGACGTTGTCGTCGATGTCGATCGCGTGGCGCCGCGCCATCATGACCAGCATGGTCAGCAGCACCAGCGTCACGGCGCCAAGCACGCTCCAGCCCAGCAAGGCGTCCATGGCCGTATGGCCGGGCTTCGGGGGCACCTGGGTCACGGCGACGCTGACGAGCAGGATCGGTGTCAGCAGCATGACGGCCAGCCAGCCGAGCTGGCGCCGCGATACCGGAAGTTCGGCCTTCGTCATTGTTTTCTCCTTGTTCCGAACGGCAGCGCGCCGTCAGCTGGCCTCGGCCGGAGCCGGCGCGGCCGGCACGGCACAGGGCTTGCGCAGGAAGCGTTCAATCGCAGCCGGGAGCGCCTGGTGCAATGGCAAGGCGGGATCGCCATAGGAGCGCTGCTGCGCCGCCAGGTCCGCAGGCACTTCCTTGAGCACATGGTTCATGCCCGGCAGCAGGGCGAGGCAAGCGTCCGGTTTGGCCGCCTGCAGCGCCCGCACCTGCTCGACCCCGACCTGCAGGTCCGTTGTCCCCTGCACCAGCAATACCGGTACCTTCAGCTTGCCGATCTCGCGCGCCGGCACGTAGCGCACCGACGAGATCAGGTAGGGCTGGACGCTGGGCCGGTACAACGCCTGCAGTGGCGCGGGCACGGCGTCGGTGGTGACGCCACGTTCGATGGCCTGCAGGATACGTTCGTTGTCGGCCGCCAGGGCGGGCGGCAGCTGGCTGGCCAGCTGCTTGCGCAACAACGTGCCGAGACCGTCGGCACTGCCCGCCAGGGAAATGAACGACGCCACGTTGGCACGCTGGGCCGCCAGCATGCCGATCAGCGACCCCTCGCTGTGCCCGGCGATCACGACCGCGGGAAAGCGGCCGCTGCCGTTCAGCTTGCTCACCCAGGCCGCGGCATCGTCCACGTACATTTCCAGGCGCAGCGCCGCCTCATCCACGCCGGCGCCGCTGCTCTGGCCGATCCCGCGCTTGTCGTAGCGCACCGATGCGTAGCCAGCCCCGGCCAGCGCCTCCGCCAGCAGCTTCAGGCTGTCGTTGCGGCCGGCCAGCGCATTGTTGCCGTCACGGTCGGTCGGACCGGAACCGGCGATGATCAGCACCACGCCCACCGGCTTGCCGCCCGCCGGCAGCCGCAAGGTGCCGTTCAGGGTGCCGCTGGGCGTCCGCAATGCGATCGCTTCCTCCTGCGGCACGGCGGCCGCGGTGCCCGGCACCAGGCCGGCCAGTACCGACAGCGCAACGAAGGGCGCGGCCAGCTGATTCATGCTGATCATGGTCGATATCTCCAGGCAGGTCGGGCCGCGCACGGCGCGCCCCGGCATCAGGCAAGTGACGATAACGCAAAAACGGCCGTGTCGGGAGCGCGACTGTCATTTCATGCAGTAGCAAACCGCCAGTCGCCTGCGACCGCCGGGTGCGAGCCAGCGGCCGCAGCGGCGCGCTCAATCCGGCCGGTGCTCCGTTCCCTCGCCCCGCGTCACGAACAGCATCCGGCTGGGCGCCTTGATCCGGGCCGTATGCCAGGTGCCGCGCGGCACCAGCACGGCGCCACTGCCCTGCAGCGCGACGATCCGCAGGGCGCCGTTCTGCTCCAGCCACAGATCGGCGGCGCCGGCCAGCAGGTAGACGAACTCGTCCCCGGCCGGATGCCGCTCCCAGTTGGACCAATCGTCGCTGAAGGTGAATTCCGTAATGGTCCAGCCGCCGCCGAAGCGGGCGGCGTCCGCTGCCGGCATGTCCCAGAAGCCGGCGGCGGACAACGGCGTGGCCGCGCCGTCCTCGCCCAGGTGTACGTAGGTGGATTGCGGATCGAGCGTCATGGCGTCTCCTCGGATGTGCCGACGATACTGGCACAGCCGGGCACGCGCGTCTACCGTGGCGTCCAGTGCGTACGTGGCGGTGCAGGCGGCCGGCAACGCCAGCGCCGATCTGTGCGGCCGCGGCTGTCCACCTTTACGAAATGTCATCAATCTGTCATATTAGCGGTATCTCCACAGCAATAACCAATACGGCTGATATCGCTACCAGCGGGCCGTGTCGGCCTGCCCGTGCAGGACAGGCCGCAGGAGGACGATGCATGAGAAAAACAGGCAACATCACATTGGATATCGCAGTCGCCGACGCCCCGGTCGACGAGGGCTGCCGGCGCATCATGAAGAAGCTGGTCGAGCACGGCTGCAACGCGGCCGGCACCCCCTACTCGGTGGAACCCTTCCAGGTCGCGGAAACCGAGCTGCGCTACCTGCAGCGGCATGGCGAGGTATACGGCAGCGGCACATCGCTGGTGCTGCCCGTGCTGCGCTCGGTCGAGGTCGAGCGCGAAGGCGCGAACGTGGGCAAGATCCGCTTCGTGCTGGGCGTGAATCTGGTCTGAGGCGGCGCGGCACGGTCGTGCACGCTACACTGGCGCATCTTTACCACCAGGAGCGTCCATGCCCCGCCACCATTGTCATCACTTACTGGTGCTCAGCGTTGCGCTGGCCCTCTCCGCCCGGGCCGCGGCCGCACCCTGCGGGGAAGGCGTCTGGCGCGGCACGCTGGGCAAGGAGGCCGTCAGCCTGGAGATCGACAAGGCGCTCGCCAGCGGCGATACGCTGGCCGGCCGCTACTACCGTGGCGGCAGCCTGGACGAGCTGGTCCTCACGCCGCTGGCGGGACATCCGGATGCATGGCAGGAAAGCGATTTGCGCGGGCATCCTACCGGTGTACTGAGGCTCACCTGCGCGGACGGTCGGCTGGCGGGCGTGCGCACCGCGGCCCATGGCGGCGCCAGTGACCGACTGGCAGCCGGCGCTATCGAGCGCGACGCCTACGGCGCCACCCGGCTCGCCGGCCTGAAACTGCGGATCACGCGGCTGGTCGTGCTGGACGAGCGCCGTGCCTGGCAGGAATTCACCGTGCCGGGGGCAAGCGGCCTGCAAGGACTGCGCTTTCTCGGCGACGGGCCGGGGGTTGCCGCGCTGAACGAGAAGCTGTTGAAACACTTCACGGACAAGCTCGAGGAGGCGCTGTGGTGTCGCGTCCTCGGCTTCATCGATCGAGGCCCCGACCACAACAACTACCGCGAGGACGAGAGCAAGGTCATAGCCTATGGCGATGCGTTGGTAGCGATCAGCAACCACAATGAAGGCGCTTGCGGCGGTGCCCACGGCGGCGTTGGCAATAGCGTCCGGACGTGGAATCTCGTCACGCAGGAGTGGGAGGACGTCAGCAAGTGGTTGCTTCCCGACTGGCTGACCCTGGCGTCCACCGGTGAGCTGGACCCCGAGGGCGGGCCTGCCGCCGAGCCACGGGCCACCGTCGTCGAAGCACCGGAGCAGGACGAGGAGCAGCCGGTCGAACCACGCGGATCGGCGTTGAGCCGCTTCCTCGACACCAGCGGCCGCGAGGAAAGGGAAGAATGCGGCGACGCCGTCACAGTCAAGTTCGATGGTGCCCACATGTGGGCGCAGGCGGAGGGCCTGGGTGTCGCCCCCGAAACACGCGGCGATGCCGACCGCCTGTGCGCCGTCGCCTTCACGATCCCTTATGACCTGCTGTGGCCTTACCTGACGGAAGCCGGCCGCCGCCATGCGGCAGACCTGATCCGCTCGCCGCGGCCGGACGCCCATTCCCCGCTCTAGCCGCCCGCGGCGCCCGCCTTGGCCGGCGTGACGAACGCCAGTGCCTCCTCGAACGATTTCAGCACCAGGTCCACATGCTGGCCGAGCGCCTGCGGCATGGCCGGCTCGCGTGGCGCGATGGCCACCAGCGGCGCGTCCGGCAGGTTGGCGCGCAGCCGGCCGACGGCTTCCAGCCAGGCATCCGGCGCGCTGTCGGCAGGATGCACGACCAGCACGCTCGACACCAGGTGCTCGGCGTCGGGCCGGCTGTCGTCGTCCAGGCCGCCCAGCACCAGGCTGCGCGCGTCGATACCGGCCTCGCGCAGGCTGACCACCAGCAGCTCGCACAGGAATTCCTCGCGCACCGTCGGCAGGCTGGCGCACAACACGATGGAGCGCTCCGGCACCTCCAGCGAGCCCTGCCAGCGGCCCAGCCGCTCCTCGCGCGCGTGGCGCAGGTGGGCGCCGATGCTTTCGTTCAGCATCGACACGCGCCGGCGGTGCGAGCGCAGCGGCGCCGCGCGCTGCCCCAGCGTTTCCGTGACCAGCGCGATGGTGGCGCGCACGCGCTGCTGCTGGCCCGGTTCGGCGCTGTCGTCGCGCAGGTCGGCCACCGCCAGCTCGACGCCTGGCAGCAGCACCTGGTCGCAGTAGCGCGCCAGGGTGTACTTGCGCAGGAACGCGCGCGCGTCCTGCACGATCGCGGCCGCCTCGCCGCCCAGCAGGCGGTGGTAGAAGCGCTGCGCCTCGCTGGCGTTGGGCGCCTCGGCCAGCAGGATGCTGACCGGTTCCAGCGCCTTGATGTAGCGTCCGGCGACGACGATGCACAAGGTCAGCGGCGTGGCCAGCAACAGCCCGACCGGCCCCCACAGCGCGCTCCAGAACAGCGCCGACACGATCACGGCCAGCGGCGACATGCCGGAGCTGTGGCCATACACGCGCGGCTCGATGACATTGGCCAGCACCACTTCCAGCACGCCGAAGATGACGACGGCATACACCGCCAGGGCCCAGCCCGGCCCGCAGGCGGCGGCAAACAGCGCGATGCCGCTGGCCGCGATCAGCGCGCCGATGTAAGGCACGAAGCGCAGCAGCGCGCACAGGACACCCAGCAAGGCCGCGTGGGGCAGGCCCAGCACCCACAGCAGCACGGCCAGCACGGCACCGAAGACCAGGTTGACGACGAACTGCGAAAAGAAGAAGCGCGACACCCCATGGGCCGCGTCCTCCAGCCCTTTGAGCGTGCGGCTGACGGTGCGCTGGCCCGTCAGCCGCAGCACGCGCTCGCGCAGGTTCTCGCTGTCGAGCAGGATGAACACCAGCAGCACGAACACCAGGCCCGCCTCGCCCAGCGGGCCGGAGATCGCCGCGACAAACTTCGTCAGCGTGTCCTTGGCCGACGTGTGCTCGCGGATCTCGACGGGAATCGGCCGCGTGCCGTCCGCCTGCAGGCGCGGTTCGGCGCCCTCTTCCGGCGCCGCGAAGGCTTCGTCGCCGAGCAGGTCGACCGGGAAACGGGCCAGCGGCTGCCGTTCGGCCAGGCGCTGCACGTCGCGCAGCTTGACCAGGATCTCGCTGCGGTATTGCGGCAGGTCGTCCGACAGCGTCAGCAGTTGCGCGCCCAGCAGCATGCCGCCCGCCACCAGCGCGGCGCAGACCAGTCCCAATGTGGCGAAGGTCGCATGCAGGCGCGACAGGCCCGTCCCGGCCAATGCCCGGATCAGCGGCGCCACCGCGAGACTCAGCATCAACGCCAGGACGATCGGCTGCAGCACGGGGCGGCCGAAATGCAGCAATGCGAGTAGGCAGGTGGCGGTGACGGCGGCGTTCACGGGCGGCTCGGGCAAAAGCCGGATTTAACCATAAAAACGGACCAGTGCGGCAACGGCCGGTGACGAACCTGCGCCGATTGCCCGGCTAACAGGCTTTCGTCAGCCTTTGGCGTGGAATCGCGGCGAACGCCACCGCGAAGGTACTGACGGTCGCCCGCCGTCGAGCAGACTCGGTGTGCGCATGTCGCTGGCCTGCCAGGGCGCCAGCAGGCGACGCAGCCGTTTCCTGGCCAGGTCATCGTGGAATAACCTGCGCACCGGATGCCGATTGACCGAACGGGGAGAATAACCGACCGAATCGCTGAAGAAGAGCGAAGTGCCATAACGGCGCGGATACCAGCTCAGGTTGTCGTGCGAATAAATCACCGAGTAACTTGCCTTTTCCAGGTCCACCGTGACGATATCGTTTTTTCTCACGCCGACCAGTTGTCGCGCGTCCGGACCGTCGAGAAACAGCAAGGGTTGGCCGCTCTCGTCAGTGATCATGCTGCAGGGCCGGTCGCGGCCGCCCACGATGCTGACCGCTTCGCCGTTCCTGGCAAGGCCCCCCAGTACGATCAGGCTCAATCGGCATCGCAGCCGGCAGCGCGCAACGAAAATCATCCAATATCATCCGGCCCCTCCTTTATATTGTTCCGATGCTGATGACTGATCAGGCGGGCCAATTGAAACACATAATTTATTATTAATTTAGAGCTTGACCTCGAAATAATCCGGCATGCCGCCGAATACGGCCCCAGGTGTTTACACTGCGGCTTTTCGTGAACGGAAATGCCCGATGAAAAAACTCATACCATGGTTGCTCGTATTAAGCCGTATCGTGCTGGCCCCGGTCGCGATCTGGCTTGCCGTCCAGGGACTGCCGGCCTGGCTGTGGATGTGCCAGTTCGCGGCCGCGGCATTGTCCGACTGGTTCGACGGCAAGCTGGCGCGCCGCTGGGGCACCGCCACGCCCGGCCTGCGCCAGGCCGACAGCATTGCCGACACCGTCTATACCCTGGCGATCGTGGTCAGCCTGTGGTTCAGCCATCGCGACATCGTGCTCGCACACTGCTGGGGAATCGCGCTGGTGATCGCGCTGGAGGCGGCGCGCTATCCGCTCGACTGGTGGCGCTTCGGCCGCGGCGCCAGCTACCATGCGCAGAGCGCCAAGCTGTTCGGCGTATCGTTGCTGGTCGCCGTCAGCGCGATCGTGATGTTCGACGATGCCGGGCCATGGCTGTGGCTCGCGCTGGCGATCGGCGTCGTGTCCGAGCTGGAAGGGATGCTGATTTCGCTGGTGCTGCCCGCGTGGACGCATGACGTCCGCAGCCTGCGCCGCGCGCTCGAGCTGCGCAGGCTGGACAGGGCAGCGAGCGGGCCCGCCGCGCGTCTCAGGGCTTGCCGAAGCCGTGCCGCAGCAGGATCGCCTGGCCCGGCCCGACAGCGGCGAAGTCGATGAAGCGCAGGGCCAGCCGCGGTTGCGCGGCGTTGGCGGTGACGGCGATCGGATAGCGCACCGGCGTGACGGTCGGCAGCGTCAGCACCGCCCTCACCTTGTCCTTCTGCGCCATCACGTCGGTGGCGTAGACGAAGCCCGCATCCGCCTCGCCGCGTGCCACGTAGTCCAGGCTCTGGCGCACCGAGGCGCCGAACACGAACCTGGGCGCCAGTGCCTGCCACAGGCCGGCCTGCTCCAGCGCCTCCCGTGTGTAGCGCCCGATCGGCACGCTGGCGGGGTTGCCCGTGGTCAGGCGCGCCGCGCCGTTCAGGTCCGCCAGGGTCGCGATCCTGCTGCCGCCAGGCACGACCAGCACCACCGTGTTGCTGACGAAGTCGCGCCGCGTTCCGGCCGCCAGCAGTTTGGCGCGCTCGGCCTTGTCCATCGCGTCCTGGTCGGCCGCCGCGAGCACGTCCACCGGCGCACCCTTGGCGATCTGCTGGACCAGCGGATCGGACGCGGCAAAGTTCAGCAGCACCTTGTCACCCGGATTGGCGGCTTCGAAGGCCTGCGCCAGCTCCTTGAAAGCATTGCTCAGGCTCGCCGCCGCGGACACCGTCAGATCGGCGGCGCCCGCGCACAGCGGCACGGCCAGCAGCGCGGCAGCCAGGATATTCTTGTGCATCGTCGCCTCGTCGCAAGTAGTCAAAAGCGCAATATACACGACTATATAGCGCTTGCGCCACCGGCCAGCCGGGCCGGCCAGCCAGCGCGCCGCGGCGTCCCGTCACCCGCCGGCCGGACCGGTGCGTCCGCCCTCGATATCGCGGTGGCGCCGCACTGCGGCCTGCACGAGGGCCGGCTGGCCCTGCCCCGCCTGGCGCAGGAATGCCACCAGGATGTCGCCGGTGGCCTGCACGCTCTCGGCCGGACCGCGTGAACCGCCCATGAAGCGCGCCAGCAGCCAGCGCGCCGGCGGCGACAGCAACAACGGCACGTCCGTGAAACTGTAGTGGTTCGCGTGGCCGATCTGGTAGCGGAAGCCGGCGGCGCGCAGATTGGCAAGCAGGCGCCGGTTGCCCTGCAGGTACCTGGCCGAATGGCCCGTCTCGCCATGATCGCTCTCGATCAGCAGGAACGGCCGGTCCAGACGCCGCTCGGCCAGGCCGCCGTACAGCGTGCCGTCGATATTGGCCGCCGCCGCGACGCGCGCGTCCGTGGCCATCACGGCGACCGAGGCGGCGCCACCGAACGAGTGCCCCACCGCCGCGATGCGCGCCAGGTCGAGCCGTCCGGACAGGTTGCCCAGGCCGTCCGGCCGGTCCAGGCGATCCAGCACGGCGCGCAGGTCCGCGCTGCGGGTCCGCAGGTGCTCGCCCATATAGGCCAGCCGCTCGGGATCGTTGGCGACGAAGCGCTCGACCGGCGTGGCGAGGCGTCCGTCGGCCAGCTGCGTCAGCGCCGCTTCGTACGGGTGGTCGACGGCAAGGACCACGAAGCCGTGGCTGGCCAGGTCGGCGACCAGCGTCGTGTAGAACGCGCGCGACGCGCCATACCCTGGCGAGAACAGCACCACGGGCCACTTGTGCCGCCCGCCCGGTACGGGGGCGCGCACGATGGCGTGCGTGTCGATGCGGTCGTAGTGCGCCAGGAACAGGCGCGGCACCGCCGCGACGAAGTCCGGCAGGTGCCCCAGGCCATCGATGTAGGCCGCACGTGCGCCGACGGCGCCGTGCGCGGCCGGATACCAGGCCTGCACGACAAGGTTGCGCCGGTCGCCAGGAGCGTCGGTGGCCGGTTCCGGGCGCGTCGGGTCGACCCAGCGAAACACCTGGGTGCCGACGGCATACGGTCCACGCGGCGCCGGCAGCTCGGGCACCGGCAGGAATACCCAGCTGGCGGCCAGGGTGCCGGCGCCGGCCAGTTGGGTGGCGCGCAGTGCCCATTCTCTTCGACGCCCGCCTGTGCTGCCCCTTGCCATGCGCACCGCCGCCAACAGGATCAGCGCGTAGGCCGGCAGGAACTGCCAGTACCAGCCTTCCACCAGGACTTGCAGCACGCAGCCTGCCGCCAACACCCCCAGCATCGCCAGGGCGGGAGCCGGTCGCGCCGCCCGCCCCGGCGCCGCCGCCAGGGCGAACAGGACGGCACCGCCCAGCAGCACGCTATCGAGCCAGCCCATGCGCGGGTCTCAACCGCCGGCCCGCGCCAGCATACCCAGGCTGTCCCTCAGGTTGGCCTGGAAGTGCTCGCGCTGCGACGGCACCCACATCGGCGGATCGAACGCCGCCACGATGCGCGTTGCTTCGATGCGGATGGTTCCCGCCAGCGGTTCGCGCATCAGGAACTCGTCGCCCGCCTGTTCGATCTGGAAGCCCTGCGCCTCCAGTTCCTTCAGCTGGGCCCGCAGCACCTCGCGCAGCATCGCGGCGCGACCCGCATGCGGCACGGCGATCTCGATGGGCCGCAGGTCGGGCAGCGGCACCAGCACGGCCGCTGTCACGGTCGACTTGCCGGCGCCGTCGGGGAACTTGAGCGCGGCGATGCCTTGCTGGACGATGCGCCGGACCTCGTCGACCGGCGCCGACGCGGCGTAGCCGGCGGCGGGCGTCACCAGGTGGTCGATCAAGACCGTCACCGATTCGACCTGGCCCGATGCGCCGACCTCCAGCCGGAACGTGACGGTGCCCTGCACGTCCTTGCAGTCCTCGCGGTCCTTCAGCTGCCCGGCCAGGTCGCGCTGCAGGTCGAGGATGACCCTGCGCGCGGCGGTCGCATCGAGCGCGCCCTTGACGACGGGCGACGTCGGCCGCAGGTGGCCGACAAAGGCGATGCGGCCTTCGCGCGGGTCCATGCTGCCTTCGATGGTCTGGGTGCCGTGCACGATGCGGTCGTCGAACAGCAGCAGCTGGTTGAACTGCGCCGGCACCAGCTCGTACAGCGACTCGCCCTGCACGTGGTGCTTCTTGTAGCTGGGGATGCCGTCGCGCAGCAGCAGCGTCTCGCCGCCGGCGAACTTGCGGGTCTGCCAGCGCGTCAGCGAGTAGACGTAGCCCAAGGTGCCGTTCTGGAAGTCGCTGTGCAACCCCAGGGTGCAGCCGTTCACCATCAGGTGCAGGTTGGGCACGCCCATCGGCAGCAGGCCCACGTGCTCGATGCACCACTGCTTCATGTGCTGCATGAAGCGCGCGAACAGCGGCTCCGGGATCACCTGCTGCGGCACCGTGCGCAGGTAGGTGTACATCTGCGGCGCGCAGAAGTATTGCCAGCTGACGGTCTGGCGGTAGGGGTCCTTGACCTTCAGGTCGTAGGCCGAGCGCATCGCTTCCGCCTCGGCAAAGAAATCGTTGACGACGTGCTGCCGTTGAATCATGCCGCTCTCCGGGAAAATGGGTTGAAGTGATCGGTCATCCGGCCGCCTCAGGCCGTACCGTGCGTGCGCATGTCGCCCAGCGCGACCCGGATCTGGCGGTTGCCGGCATACGGCAGGCGCCCGTGCGCCATCAGCAGGTTGTTGACCAGCAGGACGTCGTTGGCCTGCGTGGGGATGCGGATCGAGCACTCGGTCAGCACCTCGTCGACCTTGCGGACCCATTCCGCCGGGATCGCGCTGCCGTCGCCGAAGAACACCGTGCGCGGGAACTTGTCGCGCGGGAAGTGCTTGCGCAGCAGGTCGCCGACCTCCTGCGGCAGCGCGTCCGGATGGTGCAAGAGAATCTGGTTGAACCACGCCTCGGTGCCGCGCTCCGGCAGCGGCAGCACCGCATGGGTGCGGAACGACACCGTGACGTCGTTTTCCGACGGTGCGTCGATCTCGTGGCCGGTGGGCGCCATCTTCTCGCGCAGCTCCTGCAGGTCGTTCACCTTGAAGAACTGCTGCCATGAGGCGTCCAGCCCGCGGATGAAGCGGCGCCGGTACACCAGGCCCTGCTCGCGAAAGCGCGCCAGCATTTCGGCCGGCATGGCCTCGAGCACCTTGCGCCCGTCCGACAGCGTCCACTCGCCGCCCTGCGGTGCCGGCTCCAGGCAGAAGAACAGCTGGCGCGACGGCCAGGTGTGAGTGTGCGACGCCTCGTTGTGGAACTGGATTTCCAGGTGTTTCGGATAGGGCGTGGCGAAGTAGACGTTCTCGCTGGCGCTGGCCAGCGGCAAATCGCCGTAATGCTTGTACAGGGTGTTGCACGCCGCCCCGGCGCACTCCTCGAAGCCTGCGAGGCCGCCCACGTCGAAGCCGCGGAACAGCACGTAGCCGTCGCTCCACAGCGCCGCGTCGATGTCGCCGCGATTGTGCTTGATCCAGTTGGCGAGGGACTCGCCTTGCGTACCTTTGATGTTCATGGATTCCCGTCGTTCATGGTTGATGGATTAGGGGTGGCGTGTCACGACATCGCCACCAGGATCTGGCGCGGGCCGTCGAACGGCATGCGGCCATGCGCCGCCAGCACGTTGTCCACCATCAGCAGGTCGCCCTGCTGCCAGCGGAACAGCCGCTTTTCCGCGTTCATGACCGCGCGCACGGTTGCCAGGGTGTCGTTGTCGATGCGGCCGCCGTCGCCGTAGTAGGCCGCCATCGGCAGGCCCGCCTCGATCTGCGCGCTGACGTTGCTGGCCATCGGCGTGTTCGACGCATGCCACAGGTGGACCTGGTTGAACCAGACCCGCTCGCCGGTGACCGGATGCGTGCGCAGCGCCGGCCGCACTTCCTGGATGCGCAGGCCGCCGTCGGGCTGCCATGCATAGCCGATGTCCATGTCGCGGCAGTAGGCCTCGACCCTGGCCTGGTCGGTCGTCTCGAAGGCCTTGGTCCACGAGTTGTAGCGCGACTGGGCCGAGGCCAGGTTGCGCACGTACATCAACTGGCGCCGTTCGAACTCCTCCACGATGTCCCACGGCATGCGCGCCAGGATGCCGCGCGAGTCGGCGAGCGGCGTCTCGCCGCCCGTGGCTGGCGCCACGGCGCAGAAGAAGTACAGCAACTCCGGCCACTGGCAGCTGTACGACATCTCGTTGTGCAGCGGGATCTCCAGCTGCTTCGGGTATTCCGTCGAGGTGTAGACGCCCTCGGCGACCTGGCTGCGCGGCGACGTGCCGCCGGCATAGCCGCGCAGCTGCGGCGCCATCGCGCCGACCGCGGCGCGGAAGTCGGCGGCGCTGCGCAACGGGAAGCCCCGCAGCAGCAGCGCCCCCGTGTGGCGCAGTTGCCCGACCAGCCCGGACGCCGCGGCGCCGAACCAGCGCTGGCAGTGGGTGGCGCCGGCGCCGGCCTCGATCAGGTAGGGGAAGCCGGGCGTGGCCGTCACCTCGAAAGGCGCGTCCGCGCAGAGGCTCTCCATGGTGTGTTCGTCCAGTAGTGTAATCATCAGCCGAGATACCAGTGTTTGAGGATTTCAGTGGCCACGATGGCGACGTGGGGCGGTTTCAGGATCGACAGATGGTCGCTGCCGGCGACGTTGACGACGGCCAGTCCCGGTTCCAGCTGGCGCCAGGCGGGCACGTCGACGGCATCGCCGGCACCGCCGGAGGGCGCCACGAACAACAGCACGTCGGCACCGCTGGGCTGCTCGTGCCGGTAGCCGATGGTGCACTGGCGGCAGAACATCGCGATGACGGGTTCGAGGTCCGCCGCGCGCGCCCTGGCGGGCAGCAGGCCGGCCTCCTTCATGCGTTCGCACACCAGCAGCACCTGCGCGGCCTCGTCGCGCCGGGCCAGGTCGGCCGCGTCGATGTGCAGCGACGCGCCGCCGCCCTGCTCGACCAGCCTGATGTACTGGCGCAGCGCCTGCGCGCGGCTGGCATGGCCCTGCGCGCGCGGCGCTTCGGTATCGATCAGTACTACCGGTGCCACCACCGCACCCGCCTGGAGCAGCTGGCGCGCCGCTTCCAGGGCGATCCAGCCGCCGAAGGAATGGCCGGCCAGGTGGTATGGCCCGGCGGGCTGCACCGCGCGGATGGCCGCCACGTAGCGCGCGGCCGCCTCCGGCACGGTGGGTACCGGCCCGTCGCGGCCCAGCAGGGCTTCCGCCTCCAGCCCGATCACGGTGACGCCGGCATCGAAGCCGCCGCACAGGTCGAGGAAGGAAGTGGCGTTGGCGCCGGCGCCCGGTATGCAGAACACCTTGCGTCCGCGCGCGCTGCCGGTGCGGACGATGACGGCCGCCGGATGCAGCGCCGGCTCGGCCAGCGTCACGGTGCCGTCGATCCCGGCCAGCACGGCGGCCATCGCGCCGCCCAGCCGGCCGGCCCGTGCCGGCTCCATCATCAAGCTCCAGTGGTCGCCGCCGATGGGGTACACCTGCAAGCGCCCGCGCAGCACGGTGCCCCAGCCGTTGGCGGGATCGGCCGCTTCGCGCGGGTCGGCCGTGAACAGGTGGACGGGTGCGTCGACCGGCTGCGCCACGTAGGCATGCGCGGCCTGGCGCAGGTGGTACGCCAGCGCGATCCTGGCTTCGAAGTCGGCGGCATCGATGTCCTTGCCCAGCCAGCGCTGGCGCCGGGCCAGGTCGAGCGCCGCCGGCAGGTCGGCCGCGGCCATCAGCTGCGCCGTCTCCGCGTCGGCCAGCTGGTAGCCCTGGTATTCGATGTACGATGCCAGCAGCATCAGCTTGTCGGCCAGGCCGATCGCGCCGGCGGTGGCGCCGGCCGTGCCGCGCAGCCAGCTGTCGATCAGTCCGACGAACTGCACCTCCTGCCCCTGTGCGACCAGCTGGCGCGCCACCTCGTAGGCCAGCACGCCGCCGGCCGACCAGCCGGCCAGCCGGTAAGGCCCTTGCGGCAGCGCCTCGCGCAGGATGCGCACGTAGCTCTCCGCCAGCTGCTCGTAGGTGGTCTGGGCCGTGACGGCGGCACGGTCGGCGCGGATGCCGTACAGCCCCACCTCGTCGTCGATATGGCGCGCCAGGCGCTCGTAGGACAGCACTTCGCCGCTGGGTTCATGGATGAAGACCAGCGGCGGCCGGGTGCCGCCGCGGCGGATCGTCACCCACTGGCTCGATGCGGGCGCGCCGCCGTTGTTGGCGGTGATCAGCTGGGCCAGCGCGCTCAGCTCCTGCGCCAGCAGCACGTCCTGAAGCGCCGCGTTGTAGCCCTTCTGCTTCAATCCCTCGATCACCTGGAACACCATCAGCGAATAGCCGCCCAGGTCGAAGAAGTTGTCGTGCCGGCCGACCCGCTCCACACCCAACAGCTCGGCCCACAAGGCGGCGATCATCTGTTCCACCTCGCCCTGCGGCGCCTCGTAAGCCTGTTGCGCCAGGCCCTGCCCCTCCGGCGCCGGCAGCGCCTTGCGATCGAGCTTGCCGTTCGCGGTCAGCGGCAGTGCCTCCAGCGGCACGAACGCGGACGGCACCATGTAGTCGGGCAGCCTGCCGGCCAGACGGGCGCGCAGCAGCGCCGGATCGGGTGCCGCGGCGCCCTGCCGCGCCACCACGTAGGCGACCAGGCGCTTGTCGCCCGGCGTGTCCTCGCGGGCGATCACGACGGCCTCGCGCACGCCGTCCTCGCGCGCCAGCTGGGCCTCGATCTCGCCCAGCTCGATGCGGAAGCCGCGCAGCTTGACCTGGAAATCGTTGCGGCCCAGGTATTCGATGGTGCCGCCCGCACGCCAGCGCCCCAGGTCGCCGGTGCGGTACATGCGCCCCTGCGCAGCCCCGGCAAACGGATCGTGCAGGAAGCGCTCGGCGGTCAGTTCGGGGCGGTCCAGGTAGCCGCGCGCCACGCCCGCGCCGCCGATGTGGATCTCGCCGGCGACGCCGATGGGCACCGGCTGGCGCTCCTCGTCGAGCAGGTAGACGCGCGCGCCCGGCATGACGTGGCCGATATGCGGCGTGCGGCCGTCGATCAGACCGCAGGTGGCGTCCACGCTGCATTCGGTCGGGCCGTACATATTGAAGAACAGCGTGTCTTCCACCGCGGCCAATTCGCGCCAGGTGGCCGCGTCGATCGGCTCTCCGCCCAGCAGCAGCTTGCGCAGCGTGGCCGCACGGCCCTTGAGGAAACCGGCGCCCTGCAGCAGGCGCAGGTGCGACGGCGTGCATTCCATCGCCTCGATGCGGTGCCGCTCGATAAAGTCCAGCAGCGCGGCGCCGTCCAGGCGCGTCTCTTCGGGCAGCAGGAAGACCGTACGGCCCAGCGCCAGCTGGCCCCAGGCCTTGACCGCCATGTCGAAGCCGAACGAGGAGTTCCAGGCGATCCGGCGGCAATCCGGCGCGACGCCGTGGATGCACGCCTCCAGCCCGTGCAGGAAGGTCAGCACGTTGCGGTGCTCGACCATCACGCCCTTCGGCGTGCCGGTGGAACCGGATGTGTAGATGACGTAGGCCAGGTGCGCATCGGTCACGCCGACGGCGCCGGCGTCCAGGTCGTCCACCGGTGCGGCGCCCCAGGCGGCCTGCTGCCACGGCATCTCGTCCAGCAGCACGCAGGCGCTGGCCGGCGGCACGGCCAGCCGCGCGCGCAGCGCCGCCTGGGCCAGCACCGCGACGGGGGCGCTGTCCTGCAGCATGTGGGCCAGCCGTTCGTCCGGGTGGACCGGATCGAGCGGCACGCAGGCGCCGCCCGCCTTCAAGGTGGCCAGCAGCGCCACCACCATCTCCAGGCTGCGCTCGGCGCAGATCGCCACGCGCGCATCCGGTCCCACGCCCAGGCCACGCAGGTGCCGGGCCAACTGGTTGGCGCGGGCGTTCAGTTCGCGATAACTCAGCGCGCGTCCCGCGCAGGCGATTGCCGTGGTGTCCGGCTGCGCGGCCGCGTGGCGCTCGAACAGCGCGTGGATCAGGCCACCCTGCGCCGGCGTCGCGGGCGTCTCGTTGAACGTCTCCAGCACCAGGCGGCGCTCGGCCGTGTCCAGCAGGTCGATGCGGTCGACCTGCTGGCTGTCGTCCGCCACCATGGCGCGCAGCATCGCGTGCACGTAGCCCCAGTGGCGCCGGATCGTGCTTTCGTCGAACAGCGCCGTCGCATAGTTCAGCTGCCCACCGATGCGGTCGTCCACCTCGTGCAATTCCAGCGACAGGTCGAACTGGGCGAAGTCCGGCGCATTGGCCATGGCTTCGGCCGTCAGCCCCGGCAATCCCAGCTGCACCTTGGGCGTGTTATGCCAGGACAGCATCACCTGGAATACCGGGTGGTACGACAGCGAACGGGGCGGATTGAGCGCCTCCACCAGCCGCTCGAACGGCACGTCCTGCAGGCTCTGCGCCTGCACGGCCATCCGCTTGGCCTGGGCCAGCAGCGCGTGCACGCTCGGGCGCCCGGCCAGGTCCATCTTCAGCGCCTGCGTATTGATGAAGAAGCCGATCAGCGGCTCGACCTCGACCCGGTTGCGGCCCGCGTGCGAGCTGCCGATGACGACCTGCTCCTGGCCCGACAGGCGGCTCAGTACCGCGGCCCAGGCCGCGACCAGCGTCATGTACATGGTCGTGCCGTGCCGCTGGCTGAGCGCCTTCAGGCCTTCCGTCAGCGCGCTATCGAGCTCGATGGCAACGTTGGCGCCGCGATAATCCTGCATGGGCGGCCGCGGCCGGTCGGTCGGCACGGCCAGCAGCGCGGGCGCGCCGCGCAACTGCTCGACCCACTGCTGCAACTGCTGCTGCAGCAGCGGTCCTTGCAGCCACTGGCGCTGCCACACCCCAAAGTCCGCGTACTGGATCGGCAGCGGCGGCAGCGGGTCGGAACGGCCGGCGTGGAAGGCCTCGTACAAGGTCGAGAACTCCTGCGCCAGCACGCCGGCGGACCAGCCGTCCGAGATGATGTGGTGCGTGGTGACGAGCAGCACGTGGTCCTCGTCGGCCAGGCGCAGCAGGCGGCCGCGGATCAGCGGGCCCAGGGCCAGGTCGAACGGCAGGCTGGCCTCCTCCCTGCCGATCCGCTCGACTTCCGCCATGCCCGCGCCGGCGAGGTCCTGCTGCACCAGGGCGAAGCCGCGCGGCTCGTCGATCACCTGACGCACCTGGCCGCCGATGCCGACGAAGCGGGTGCGCAGCACCTCGTGCCGCTCGACGATGCGGTCCAGGGCGCCCTTCAGCGCGGCCTTGTCGAGCGGGCCGCGCAAGCGCACGGCGTCCGGCACGTGGTAGGCCTTGCTGGCGCGCGCATCGACCCGCGCAATGAACCACAGGCGCTGCTGCGCCAGCGACAACGGCAGCGGCGCCGAGCGGTCGGCCCTGCCGATCGCGCTGAGGGTCTGCTGGCCCGCTTGCGCCACGTCCAGCGCCAGGTCAGCCAGGCGCGGATGGGTGAACAGCACCGACAGCGGCAGCTCGATGCCCAGCCGTTCGCGCAACTGCGACACCAGCCGCACGGCCAGCAGCGAGTGGCCACCCAGTTCGAAGAAGTTGTCGTGCCGGCCCACCCGCTCCACGCCCAACAGCTCGGACCAGATCTGCGCCAGCGTGGTTTCGATGGCGCCGATGGTCGCCTCGTAGGCGCGCTGCACGAAGGCCTGGCCGCTCGGCGCCGGCAGCGCCTTGCGATCGAGCTTGCCGTTCGGGGTCTGCGGCAGCGCCTGCAGCGGCACGAAGGCGGCCGGCAGCATGTATTCCGGCAGCGCCTGGCCCAGCCGATCGCGCCAGGCCGCCGGATCGGGCTGCGTGCCCTCTTCCATGACGACGTAGGCCACCAGGCGCTTCTCGCCCGGCACGTCCTCGCGCGCCAGCACGGCCGCCTCGCGCACGCCGGCGATGCGCGCCAGCTGCGTCTCGATCTCGCCCAGCTCGATGCGGTAGCCGCGGAACTTGACCTGGAAGTCATTGCGGCCCAGGTATTCGATGGTGCCGTCGGCACGCCAGCGCCCCAGGTCGCCCGTCCTGTACAGGCGCCCGCCCTCGACGAACGGATCGGCCAGGAAGCGCTCCGCGCTCAGGTCCGGCCGGCCCAGGTAGGCGCGCGCCACCTGCACGCCGCCGATGTGGATCTCGCCCGTCACGCCCAGCGGCACCGGCTGGCCGTGCCCGTCCAGCAGGTAGATGCGGCTGTTGGCGATCGGCGCGCCGATGGGCGGCAGGTCTTCCCACTCGTCGGCGGGGCTGGCCAGCACGTGCGCCGTGACGACGTGGCTCTCGGTCGGGCCGTAGTGATTGTGCAGGCGCGCCTGCGGCGCCTGGCGGAACAGGTGGCGGATCGCCGGCGTGATGCGCAGCTGCTCGCCCGCCGTGATCAGGTCCTGCAGCGCCGGCAGCGGGCGCTCCTGTTGCGACCACAGCTCGGCCAGGCCGTTCAGCGCGATGTACGGCAGGTAGACGCGCTGCAGGTCCTGGCCGCGCATCCAGTCGGCCAACGCCGGCAGGTCCTGGCGCACCACCTCGCTCACCAGCACCAGCGTGCCGCCGCTGGTCAGCGTCGAGAAGATCTCCTGGAACGCCACGTCGAAGCCCAGCGCCGCGAACTGCAGGGTGCGTGCCGGCAGCGGCAGGTCGTCGCGCTGCCAGCGCAGCAGGTTGGCCAGCGCGCGGTGCGGCATGCACACGCCCTTCGGCTGGCCGGTCGAGCCGGACGTGTAGATCACGTAGGCCAGGTGGGCCGGCGTCTGCGCGCCGGCCGGCAGGTCGTCGGCCGGATGGTCCGACCATGGCGCCGGCGCATCCAGTTCGGCGCAGGTCACGCCTTCCGGCAGCGCGAGGCGCGAGCGCAGCTGCGATTGCGTCAGCAGCGCCACCGGCGCGCTGTCGCGCAGCATGTGGGCCAGGCGCTCGTCCGGCAGCACCGGGTCCAGCGGCACGTAGGCGGCGCCGGCCTTGAGCGCGGCGACGATGGCGACCACCAGGTCGAGGCCGCGTTCCAGGCACACGGCCACCCGGTCGTCCGGCCCCACGCCGAGCTGGCGCAGGTAATGTGCCAGCCGGTTGGCACGCGCGTTCAGCTCCGCGTAGCGCAGGCGCTGCCCGTCGAATTCCAGCGCGATGGCATCCGGCGTCTGCGCCGCCTGCCGCTCGAACAGCTGGTGCACCGTGGGGTCGTCCGCGTCCTCCCGGCCGGTGGCATTGAAGGTGTTCAGCACCTGCTCGCGTTCACGCGCGGGCAACACCGGCAGCGCCTGCAGCGCCGTGTCTGGCGCGCTTTCCAGCGCGGCCACCAGGCCGGCCAGTGCCTGCTGCGCGAAGCCGAGGATGCGCTCGGCGGACAGCGTATCGACGATTTCGGCGGTCAGGCGAAAGCCCTGCCCCAGGTCGTCGACGTGCAGCACGAACGGGTAGTTGGTCTGGTCGCGGCTCTCGATGTGGCGGATACCGGCGATGACTTCGCTCTCGTCCAGCTCTTCCGGACGGCTGTAGCGGTAGTTCAGCAAGGCGGAGAACAGCGGCGTGCTGGCCGGCAGCGCGCTGCAGCGCTGGGCCAGCGTCAGCGGGGCGTGCTCGTGACGCAGCAGCTCGACCAGCGTGCGGTTCACTTCCTCCAGGCTGTGCTGGGCGCCGTGCGCACCCAGCCGCACCCGCAGCGGCAGCGTGTTGATGAACATGCCCATCGCACGGTCGGCACCCGGCCCGCCCTGCATGCGGCCGAACAGCACGGTGCCGAACACCACGTCGTCGCGCCCCGTGCACGCCGCCAGAACCTGGGCCCACGCCAGGTGGAAGATGCTGGCGGCACTGACGCCGCGCTGGCCCGCGACGCGCCGCAGCCGCTCGGCCAGCGCGGCATCGACCTGCTGGCGCGCCTGCACCGTGTTGGCGCCGTTGCCCTGCACGTCCAGCAGGTCGAATGGCGCGGTCGGCGTGTCCACGCCGCCGAGCATGCGGCGGAAGAACTGCTCGTGTTCGACATTATTGTTGTGCAGGCGGGCCTGCGCGACGAAATTGCGGAACGGCACAGGCGGCGGCAGCTCCGCCGCGCGTCCCTGCAGGATACGCACCACCTCGCCCACCAGCAGTTCCAGGGTGATGTGGTCCATGACCAGGTGGTGGTACATCAGCTGCAGCAGCCAGCGCCCGCCCGCCCCATCGAACGCGGCGAAGCACTGGATCAACGGGGCCTGCCGTACGTCCATGCGGAAGCGGCGCGGATCGACGTGGGCCTGCAGCTGCGCCTGCACGTCCTCGCCGTCGAAGGTCAGCGTCTGCACTTCCAGGCGCGCCTTGCGCCACACCACCTGCACCGGGTCTTCCAGGCCGTCCCATTGCAGCGCGGTGCGCAGCACGTCGTGGCGCGCGACCGCCTGGTTCATCGCGTCGGCGAAGCGGTCCAGCAAGGCACGGTCGTCAAAGCTCATCAGCAGGCGGTTCAGGTAGGCGTCGCCCTCCTGCTGCAGCAGGTGGTGGAACAGGATGCCCTCCTGCAGCGGCGCCAGCGGGTAGATGTCCTGGATGTTTGCCGCCCCGCCAGGCGTGGCCTGGACGATCCGGTCGATCTGCGCCTGCTCCAGGCGCACCAGCGGCAGCATGTCCGGTGTGATGCGTGGCGCCGCCGCGGCCGGGCGCTGGCCCTGCGCCGGCAGGCCGGCGGCCCAGGCCAGCAGCTCGCGCTTGTGCAGCTTGAGCGAGGTGACCACGGCCGGCGTCATCACGCCACGGGGCGCCTTGACGACGAGTTCCCCCTGCTCGACCCGCACCTCGACCTTGTTTGCGTCGAACAGCTCGATCAACGCCTGTGCGTCTGCGCTCTTGCTTGCTACGTCCATATTCATAGTCTGAATTCCTCGATGTCGTCGTGTGGTTCGTTTGATGCCGCGAAGCTCTCCGGTATCGCATTGGGCGGCACGTCCATGGCAGGGGTCTCGGCGCCGCGGGCCAGTTCGATGGCCGCGGCCATCCCGGCCAGGCTTGGATGGGCGAACAGGGCGCGGATGTCCAGCGACCAGCCGCGCTGGCGCAGCTGCTCGAGCAGGCGGATCGCCAGCAGCGAGTGGCCGCCCAGCTCGAAGAAGTGGTCTTGCCGGCCGATCCGTTCGATGCCCAGCAGCTCGCTCCAGATCGCCGCCAGCGCCTGTTCCACCTCGCCCAGCGGTGCCTCGAACGCCTGGCGGCCGAACGCGGCGCCGTCCAGCGCCGGCAAGGCCTTGCGATCGAGCTTGCCGTTCGGCCCCAGCGGCAGCGCGTCCAGCGTGACGTAGGCGGCCGGGATCATGTAGTCCGGCAGGTGCCGGCCCAGTTGCGCGCGCAGGTCGGCCGGTTCCGGTGCCGGGGCGGCGACCAGGTAGGCCACCAGGCCGGCGCCGTCCGGCCGCGCCAGCACCACCGCCTCGCGCACGCCCGGCTGGCGCAGCAGTTGCGCCTCGATCTCCCCCAGCTCGATGCGAAAGCCGCGCAGCTTGACCTGGAAGTCGTTGCGGCCCAGGTAGTCGATGGCGCCATCGGGGCGCCAGCGCCCCAGGTCGCCGGTGCGGTACATGCGTCCACCCACGACGAACGGGTCGGCCAGGAAGCGTTCCTCGGTCAGTCGCGGCAGGTTCAGGTAGCCGCGCGCGACCTGCACGCCGCCGATATACAGCTCGCCCGCCACGCCCAGCGGCGCCGGACGGCCATGCGTGTCCAGCACGTACATGCGCGTGTTGGCGATCGGCCGGCCGATCGGCACCGCCGTGCCTTCCTCGCCCGTGCAGGTCCAGGCGGTGACGTCCACCGCCGCCTCGGTCGGTCCGTACAGGTTGTGCAGCTGCGCCTGCGGCAGCTGCGCGCGCGCGGCGTGCGCCAGCGCGGCCGGCAGCGCCTCGCCGCTGCACATGACTTGCCGCACGCTGGCGCTGCGTGCCACGGCGTCCGGCTGGCTCAGGAACACCTGCAGCATCGACGGCACGAAGTGCAAGGTCGTCACGCCGGCCGCCTCGATCACCGCGCCCAGGTAGTGCGGGTCCTTGTGTCCTTCCGGCCGCGCCAGCACCAGTTGCGCACCCGTCATCAGGGGCCAGAAGAACTCCCAGACCGAGACGTCGAAGCCGAACGGCGTCTTCTGCAGCACCACGTCCCGTGGCCCCAGCGCATAGGCCTGCTGCATCCATTGCAGGCGGTTGACGATGCCGCGGTGGCTGTTCATCACGCCCTTCGGCTGGCCGGTCGAGCCGGACGTGTAGATCACGTAGGCCAGGTGGTCCGCTGCCAGGCCGGCCGGGTCCAGGTTGGTGTCTTCGCGAGCGGCCAGCAGGGCCTGCGTCGCCGCCGTATCGAGTACGAGCTGTGGGGCCGCCAGCCGGTCCGCCAGGGCTTCCTGGGTCAGCAGCACCAGCGGCGCGCTGTCGCGCAGCATGTGGGCCAGGCGCTCGTCCGGATACGACGGGTCCAGCGGCACGTAGGCGCCGCCCGCCTTGACCACCGCCAGCAGCGCGATCACCAGGTGCTCGCTGCGCTCGAGCAGCACGCCGACCGTCCGGTCGGGACCCACGCCCAGGCCGCGCAGGTGGCGCGCCAGCTGGTTGGCGCGGGCATTGAGTTCTCCATAACCGAGTTCCGTGCCTTCGAAGCGCACGGCCGTGGCGGCCGGCGTGCGTGCCGCCTGCCGTTCGACCAGTTCGTGCAGCAGCGCAGCTGGATACCCGGTGGCGGTGGCGTTGAAGTCGTGCAGCACCTGCCGGCGCTCGTCCGGCGGCAGTACGTCCAGCGCGGCCAGCGGCAGGGCCGGGTCGTGTTCCAGTGCCCGCACCAGCCCTTCCAGCGCCGTCAGCATGAATGCCACCACGCGTGGCGCGGCCACGCTGTGATCGACCTCCGCGGTCAGCTCGAAGCCTGTCCCCAGGTCGTCCACGTGCAGCACGAACGGATAATTGGTACGGTCATGTCCGCCCAGGTGCTCGATGCCTTCCAGTACCTTACCTTCGCCTTCGCCCTCATGGCTGTAGCGGTAGTTCAGCAGGCTGGAAAACAGCGGCACGTTGGCCGGCAGCGCGCTGCAGCGCTGTGCCAGCGTCAAGGGCGCATGCTCGTGCCGCAGCAGTTCGGCCAACGCGGCCTGGGTGCGCTTCAGGCCCTGCTCGACGGTGTCGGCCATGCGCACGCGCAGCGGCAGCGTGTTGAGGAACATGCCCAGCGCCCGCGCCGTGTCGGCCGCGCCCTGCATGCGGCCGAACAGCACGGTGCCGAACACCACGTCGTCGCGGCCAACGCAGCACGCCAGCACGCGGGCCCACGCCAGGTGGAACAGGCTGGCGGCGCCGACGCCGCGCGACTTGACCTGCCGCCGCAGCCGTGCCGCCAGCGCCGGTTCCATGCGCGCGCCATAGCGCAGCACGGCCGAGCCGTCGCCCTGCACGTCCATCAGGCCGAACGGCGCCGTGGGTTCGGCCACGTCGCCCAGCTCGCGCCGGAAGTACGCCTCATGGTCCGCCGCGCCCATGCCTTGCCGTACCTGGGCCACGAAGCGGCCGAACGGGACCGGCGGTTCCAGCTCGGTGCGCCGGCCCTGGAGCAGCAGCGCGATCTCGCCGATCAACAGCTCGGAGGCAGTGTGATCCAGCACCAGGTGGTGGTGCAGCAATTGCATCAGCCAGGTGCCGGTGGCGGCATCGAACATCGCGTAGGCGCGCAGCATCGGCGCCTGGCGCACGTCGAGCCGCTCGCGGCGCGGATCGGCATGCGCCTGCAGCTGCGTCACCGCGTCGCTACCTTGCGGCGCCCGCTCCAGCGTGCGTACCTCCACACGCGCCTGGCGCCACACCACCTGCACCGGTTCGGCCAGGCCTTCCCAGTGCACGGCGGTGCGCAAGATGTCGTGGCGGGCGATCACCTCGTTCAGTGCCGCCATGAAGCCGTCCAGCCGTTGGCGGCTGTCGAAGCGCAGCAAGGTGGGCAGCACGTAGGTGTCGGCCGCGCTCTGCACGCGGTGATGGAACAGGATGCCCTCCTGCAGCGGCACCAGCGGATAGATGTCCTGGATATTGGCCGCACCGCCCGGCGTTGCCTGCACCAGCCGCTCGATCTGCGCCGGCGCCAGCGCCACCAGCGGCAGCATGTCGGGCACGATGTGCTGCGTCCCGGCCGGGATGCCGCCCTGCGCGTCGCTGCCGGCGCGCCGCTTCAGCAGCGCGATCAGGTCCTCCTTGTGCGAACGCAGCGATGCCATCAGGCCATCGTCGGCCAGTTGGCGCTGGTCGCCGATCAGCGCCAGCTTGTCGCCCTTCACCCGCACCGCGATGCCACGGGCATCGAGCTTGTCCAGCAATTCCAGTGCACTCACAGCTCGACCTCCTCAAGTTGAATGGTTGCGGCGGCCAGGTGCGCCAGGCTCGGCGCGTTGAAGACCATCTGCACGTCGGCCTGCAACTGCCTTGCGCTCATCTGGTAAATCACCTGGATCGCCAGGGCGGAATGACCGCCCAGTTCGAAGAAGTTGTCGTGGCGGCCCACCCGCTCGGCCCCCAGCAGTTCGGCCCAGATGGCCGCCAGCGCCTGCTCCACCATGCCGGCCGGCGCCTCGTACGGACGTTGCACCAGCCCCTGGCCTTCCGGCGCCGGCAAGGCCTTGCGATCGAGCTTGCCGTTCGGCGTCACCGGCAACCGCTCCAGCGCCACATAGGACGAGGGCAGCATGTACTCCGGCAGCTGCGCGGCCAGCTGGGCACGCAGCGCGGCGGGGTCGGGCGCCGGCACCTGCGGGTCCGCCACGACATAGGCGACCAGGCGCTGGTCGCCGGGACTGTCCTCGCGCGCCAGCACGACCGCCTGGCGTACGCCGGGCAGGCGCGCCAGGCGCGCTTCGATCTCGCCCAGCTCGATGCGGAAGCCGCGCACCTTGACCTGGAAATCGTTGCGGCCCAGGTATTCGATGGTGCCGTCCGCGCGCCAGCGCCCCAGGTCGCCGGTGCGGTACATGCGCGCACCGTCGATGCCGGCGTACGGATCGGGCACGAAGCGCTCCGCCGTCAGTTCGGGACGGTGCAGGTAGCCGCGCGCCACGCCGGCACCGCCGATGCAGATCTCGCCGGCGGCGCCCAGCGGTACCGGCTCGCCGTGCGCATCCAGCAGGTAGATGCGCGCGTTCGGCATCACCTGGCCGATGTGCGGCACGTCTCCGGCCACGGGACCGCAGGCCGCGTCCACGCTGCACTCGGTCGGCCCATACATATTGAAGAAGCCGATGCCGTCGTGGGCCGCCAGCGCGCGCCACGTCGCCGCGTCGATCGCCTCGCCGCCCAGCAGCAGCTTGCGCAGTGTGCGGCCGCGCTGCTGCGGGAAGCCGGCGCCCTGCAGCATGCGCAGGTGCGACGGCGTGCATTCCATCGCCTCGATGGCGTGCCGCTCGATGAAGGCCAGCAGCGCGTCGGCGTCCAGGCGGGTGCGCTCCGGTACGATATGGACGCTGCGGCCCAGCGCCAGCTGGCCCCAGGCCTTGACGGCCATGTCGAAGCCGAACGACGAGTTCCAGGCGATGCGGCGGCAGTCGGGCGCCACGCCGTGGATGCGTTCTTCCAGACCGCGCAGGAACGTCAGCACGTTGCGGTGCTCGACCATCACGCCCTTCGGCGTACCGGTGGAGCCGGACGTGTAGATGACATAGGCCAGGTGCGCCGCATGCAGGCCGACCGTGGCCGGCGCCGGATCGCTCGCCGGCTCGGCCGCCCAGGCCGAGTGCTGCCATGGCTGGGCGTCCAGCACGACGGCACCCCGCGCCGCGGGCAGGCGCCCTTGCAGGCCGGCCTGGGTCAGCACCACCACCGGCGCGCTGTCCGCCAGCATGTGCGCGAGGCGCTCGTCCGGGTGGACCGGATCGAGCGGCACGCAGGCGCCGCCCGCCTTCAGCGTGGCCAGCAGCGCCACCGCCATGTCCACGCTGCGTTCCACGAACACGGCGACCCGCTCGTCCGGCCGCACGCCCAGCCTGCGCAGGTGGTGCGCCAGCTGGTTGGCGCGCTCGTTGAGGGCACCATAGCTCAGTTCAGTGCCTTCGCAGGCCACCGCCAGCACCTCCGGCTGGCGGGCCGCCTGCGCTTCGAACAGCGCGTGGATCAGCGTTTCGGCCGGGTAGTCGCGGCGTGTTTGGTTAAAGCCATGCAGCAGCAGCTGCCGTTCCGCCTGGTCCGGCAACGCGATCCGATCGACCTGCTGGCCGTCGTCCGCCACCATCGCCCGCAGCATCGCCTCCAGGTAACCCCAGTGACGCCGGATCGTGTCCTCGTCGAACAGCGCCGTGGCGTAGTTCAACTGGCCGACGATCCGGTCACCGGCCTGCTCCAGGTCCAGCGACAGATCGAACTGCGCGCTGCCGGCCTGGTTGCCCACGCTGTCCAGGCCGAGCCCTGCCAGGTCCAGGCGCACCTCGGGCGTGTTCTGCCAGGCCAGCCGCACCTGGTAGATCGGGTTGTAGGCCATCGAGCGCAGCGGATTCACGGCCTCGACAACCTGCTCGAAGGGCACGTCGCGATGGGCCTGCGCCTGCAGGGCGAGCTGCCGCGCTTGCGCCAGCAGCGCCGCGACGCTGACGTCGCCCTCCAGGTCGAAGCGGATCGCCTGGGCGTTGACGAAGAAGCCGATCAGCGGCTCCAGTTCGGCGCGGTTGCGCCCCGCCTCGGAGCTGCCGATCACCACCTGGGCCTGGCCGGACAGGCGCGCCAGCACGGCGGCCCACGCGGCCAATACCGTCATGTACAGCGTCGTGCCGTGGCGCTGGCCCAGCACGGCCAGCGCGCGCCCCAGCCCTTCATCCAGCGCAACCGGCAGCGTGGCGCCGCGGTAATCCTGCGTGTCGGGTCGGGGCCGGTCGGTCGGCAGCGCCAGCAGTGCCGGCGCGCCCTGCAACTGCCCCACCCAATACGCCAGCTGCTGTTGCAGCACCGGTCCTTGCAGCCACTCGCGCTGCCAGGCCGCGTAGTCGCCATACTGGATCGGCAATGGCGCCAGCGGGTCGGGCGCGCCGCGCAGGTACGCCTCGTACAGCGCCGACACCTCGCGCGCCAGCACGCTCAGCGACCAGCCGTCGGCGATGATGTGATGCAGCGTCACCAGCAGCAGGTGGTCGTCGTCGGCCAGGCGCAGCAGGCGGCCGCGCAGCAGCGGGCCGTGTGCCAGGTCGAACGGTGCGGTGGCCTCGTCATGACAGAGCTGGCGCAGCGTCTCGGCCGGCACGCCGGCCACGTCGCTGTACTGCAGCGTGAAGCCTTGCGCCGCGTCGACGACCTGGCGTGGTTGGCCGGCCAGGGTGACGAAACGGGTGCGCAGGATCTCGTGGCGCTCGACGACGCGGGCCACGGCCGCCTGCAATGCCGCTTGGTCGAGGGCACCGCGCAGGCGCAGCGCGCCCGGGATATGGTAGGCCGTGTGGGCTTGCGCATCGATCTGCGTCACATACCACAGCCGCTGCTGGGAATACGACAGCGGCAGCGGCGTCGTACGGTCGGCCGGCGTGATCGCCGCCAGCGTGGTGCGCGCGGCCATGGCCACCTCGCGCGCCAGCTCGGCCAGCCGCGGCGATTCGAACAACGCGGCCAGCGGCAGCTCCACGCCCAGCTGCTGGCGCAGTTGCGACACCAGCCGTACGGCCAGCAGCGAGTGGCCGCCCAGCTCGAAGAAGCTGTCCTGGCGTCCCACCTGCGCGATGCCCAGCAGCTCCGCCCAGATCCGGGCCAGGACCGTTTCGATCTCGCCCTGCGGGGCCTCGTGCACACGCTGCACCAGCGCCCCCTCGTCCGGCACCGGCAGCGCGCGGCGATCCAGCTTGCCGTTGGCCGTAGACGGCAGCGCGTCCAGCGTCACGTAGGCCGCCGGTACCATGTAGTCCGGCAACTGCTCGGCCAGCTGCGCGCGCAGGCGTGCCGCGTCGCTCGTGCCGACCACGTAGGCCACCAGGCGCTTTTCGCCGGGACGGTCCTCGCGCGCCAGCACGGCCGCCGCGCGCACGCCGTCGAGCCGCGCCAGGTGCGCCTCGATCTCGCCCAGCTCGATGCGGTAACCGCGCAGCTTGACCTGGAAATCGTTCCGGCCGAGGAACTCGACGGTGCCGTCGGCATGCCAGCGCCCCAGGTCGCCGGTGCGGTACATGCGGCCGCCCGGCACGAACGGATCGGGCAGGAAGCGCTCGGCATCGAGCTCGGGGCGGTTCAGGTAACCGCGCGCGACGTGCGCGCCGCCCACATGGATCTCGCCGGCCACGCCCAGCGGCACCGGCTGGTGCGCGCCGTCCAGCACGTAGATGCGGCCTTCCGGCACGGGCCGGCCGATGCTGCCCGGCGCGTCCGTCGGCGCGCAACGGGCGACGGTGGCATTGATCGTCGTTTCCGTGGGCCCGTAGGCATTGGCCAGCGCCGGGCGATGCCCCGGCCGGCGCCACCACGCTTCCAGCGCGCTCGCCGCGACCGCGTCGCCGCCGATGACGATCTGGCGCAGGTGCGCGGGAATCCGCGCGTCCGGCTCCAGTGCCAGCTGCTGCCAGAACAAGGTCGGCAGGTTGGCGATCGTCAGCCCGTGCCGCGCGCACAGCCGGCACCAGCTGGCCGGATCCGTGACCCATGCCTCGGTGCGCAGCACCAGCGTGGCGCCATGCAGCAGGGTGCCGAAGATCTCCTCGACCGACACGTCGAAGGTCAGCGCGCAGAACTGCAGTACCCGATCGGCCGGCGTCACGTCGTACAGCTCGTGCAGCGCCGCCAACTGGTGCCACAGCTGGCGGTGCTCGACCTGCACGCCCTTCGGCGTGCCGGTCGAGCCGGAGGTGTAGATCACGTAGGCCAGGTGCGACGCCTCCACGCCGACCGTGGCGGGGTCCGGATCGTGGCCGGGCAGGCCGGCCCAGTCCTCGCCGCCGACGGCGACGACGTGGCAGCCCGCCGGCGCCTGCAGGCTGGTGCGCAAGGCGGCGTGGGTCAGCACCGCCATGGGGGCGCAGTCCGCCAGCAGGTGCGCCGACCGCTCGGCGGGCTGGGACGGATCCAGCGGCACGTAGCCGGCGCCCGCCTTCAGCGTCGCCAGCATCGCGACGATGACGTCGATGCCGCGCTCCATGTACAAGGCCACCCGCGCGTCCGGCCCGATTCCCAGCGCGCGCAGGTGATGGGCCAGCCGGTTGGCGCGTTCGTTGAGGGCGCCGTAGCTCAGCTGGTGGGTATCGTGTACCAGCGCCAGCGCATCCGGTCGCGCGGCCGCCTGCCGTTCGAACAGCCGGTGTACCGGTTCGGCCGGCCCACGCTCGCGCCGGGTGGCATTGAAGCCTTCCAGCAGCAGCGTGCGCTCTGTCTCGTCCAGCAGCGCGATGTCGTGCACGCGCTGGCGCTCGTCTGCCACCATTGCGCGCAGCATGGCGTGCAGGTAGCCCCAATGGCGCCGCACGGTGGCGGCGTCGAACAGCGCCGTGGCGTAGTTGAGCTGGCCGACGATGCGCTCGCCGACCTCTTCGAAATCGAGCGCCAGGTCGAAGGTGGCGCTGGTCTGCGCACCGCGCAGCCGCTCGACCGACAGGTCGGCCAGGTCCAGCGCCACGGCCGGTGTGTTATGCCACGTCAGCATCACCTGGAATACGGGGTGGTAGGCCATCGAGCGCGTCGGATTGAGGGCCTCGACCAGCTGCTCGAACGGCACGTCGTGCCAGTCCTGCGCGCGCAGTGCGGCCTGCTTCGTTTGCGCCAGCAAGTCGGCGACCGTGGGCGCGCCCTCCAGGTCGATCTTCAGCGCCTGCGTGTTGACGAAGAAGCCAATCAGCGCCTCGACCTCGGCGCGGGTGCGACCGGCGTGCGACGTGCCGACCACTACCTGCGGCTGGCCGGCCAGCCGCGCCAGCACGGCAGCCCACGCGGTCAGCACGGTCATGTACAAGGTCGTGCCCTGCCGCCGGCCCAGTTCGCGCAGCGCGCGGGTCAGGTCCGCGTCCAGTTCGATGTCGATGCTGCCGCCGCGATAATCCTGCACGGCCGGGCGCGGCCGGTCGGTCGGCAACGACAGCAGCTCGGGCGCGCCCTGCAACTGCGCCGCGCAGTCGCGCAGCTCTGGCTTGCGCCAGCGGTTCTCGCAACCATGCACGCTGCCAGGCCGCGTAATCGGCGTACTGGATGGGCAACGCCGGCAGCGTGGCCGACGTGCCTTGGCGCGCGGCCCGGTAGCCGGCCGCGATCTCGCGCATCAGCACGCCGAGCGACCAGCCGTCCGCGACGATATGGTGCAGCGCCAGCACCAGCACGTGCTCGTCGCCGGCCAGGCGCAGCAGGTGGGCGCGGATCGGCGGCCCTTCGGCCAGGTCGAAGGGCAAGGCCGCCAGCGTGGCACAGCGTTGCTCAAGGGTGTCCGGCGCGGCGTCTTCGAGCGTGAGCGCGCAGGCGCGCGGCGGATCGATCGCCTGCCATGGCTGGCCGTCGATGCTGACGAAGCGGGTGCGCAGCGCTTCGTGGCGGGCGATGACGCCATCGAGCGCCGCTTGCAACGCGGCCGCGTCGAACGGGCCGCGCAGGCGCAAGGCGGCGTGGATGTGATAGGCCGCACTGGCCGCGCGGTCCATCCGGTCGATGAACCACAGGCGCTGCTGCGCATACGACAGCGGCAATGGCGCCGTGCGGTCCAGCGCGACGATGGCGCCCAGCGTGCTGCGCGCCGCGCCGGCCAGCTCTGCGGCCAGGTCGGCCAGGCGCGGGTGCGCGAACAGCGTCGCCAGCGGCAGTTCGATGCCCTGCTGCTGACGCAGCTGCGACACCAGCCGCACGGCCAGCAGCGAGTGGCCGCCCAGCTCGAAGAAGCTGTCGCGCCGGCCCACCTGCCCGACACCCAGCAGGGCCGACCAGGTGTGCGCCAGCGCCTGCTCCACCGGGCCCAGTGGCGCCTCGTATGCCTGCTGGATACGCGCATCGTCGTGCGGCATCGGCAGCGCCTTGCGATCGAGCTTGCCGTTCGGGGTCAACGGCAGCGCGTCCAAGGTCATGTATGCCGCCGGCACCATGTAGTCCGGCAGGCGCGCGCTCAGTTGCGCGCGTAACTGGGCAGGGTCCGGCCGCGGCGCGTCCGGTTCCGCCACCACATAGGCCACCAGCCGCTTGTCGCCCGGCCGGTCGCCGTACGCCAGCACGGCCGCCGCCCGCACCCCAGGCAGCCGCGCCAGCTGCGCTTCGATCTCGCCCAGCTCGATGCGGTAGCCGCGCAGCTTGACCTGGAAGTCGTTGCGGCCCAGGTAGTCGAGCGAGCCATCGTCGCGCCAGCGCCCCAGGTCGCCGGTCTTGTACATGCGCCCGCCCGCGACGAACGGATCGGCGACGAAGCGTTCCGCGCTCAGCGCCGGCTGTTCCAGATAGCCGCGCGCCACCTGCACGCCGGCGATGTGGATTTCGCCGGGCACGCCCAACGGCACCGGCTGACCGTGCTTGTCGAGCAGGTAGATGCGGCTGTTGGCGATCGGCCGGCCGATCGGCGGCAGGTCTTCCCAACCGTCCGCCGCTCCCGCCAGCACGTGCGCGGTGACGACGTGGCTTTCGGTCGGGCCATAGTGATTGTGCAGGCGGGCTTCGACGTGTTTGCCGAACATGCGCCGGATGGCCGGCGTGATGCGCAGCTGCTCGCCCGCCGTGACCAGGTCGCGTAGCGACGGCAGCGGCGCGGTCCGTTGCGACCACAGCTCGCTCAGGCTGTCCAGCGCGATATATGGCAGGAACATGCGCTCGATCGACTGGCCGCCCAGCCAGTCGGCCAGCGCCGGCAGGTCCTGCCGCAGCGCCTCGCGCAACAGTACCAGCGTGCCGCCGCCGGCCAGCGTCGAGAAGATCTCCTGGAAGGCCACGTCGAAGCCCAGCGCGGCGAATTGCAGCGTGCGCGCCGGCTCCGGCAACTGCTCCTGCTGCCAGGCCAGCAGGTTGACCAGGCCCCGGTGCGGCATCGCCACGCCTTTCGGCACGCCGGTCGAGCCGGAGGTATAGATCACGTACGCCAGGTGCTCCGGCCGCAGGCCGTCCGCGGGCAGGTCGGCGCCCGCCGCGCCGGACCAGCAGGGCGCCGGCTCGTCCAGCAACACGACCGTGGCCGCGCCCGCATCGAGCCGGTCGCGCAGTGTGCGCTGGGTCAGCAGTGCGACCGGCCGGCTGTCCGCCAGCATGCGCGCCAGGCGCTCGTCCGGATAGGTCGGATCGAGCGGCACGTAGGCGCCGCCCGCCTTCAGCGTGGCGAGGATGGCGACCACCATCGCCGGGCTGCGCTCGGCGCAGATGGCCACCCGCTCATCGGGACGTACACCCAGGTCGCGCAGGTGCCGGGCCAGCCGGTTGGCCTGCTCGTTCAGCGCGCGGTACGTCAGCACCTCGTCGCCGAACTCGAGGGCGACGCGAGCCGGGCCCGCGGCGGCCTGCCGCTCGACCAATTCATGCACCAGCGCGGGCACATCTTCGGTGACCTGCGTGGCGTTGAGGCCGCGCAGGACCAGGTCGCGCTCATTGGCCGGCATCGCGCCCACGGCGTACAGCGGTGTATCCGGAGCCTGCTCCAGCGCGCGCACCAACCCTTCCAGCACCTGCGCCACGAAGCCCACGATGCGCTGCGCCGACACCGAACGATGGATCTCGGCCGTCAAGGCGAAGTCCTGGCCCAGGTCGTCCACGTACAGGCCGAACGGATAGTTGGTGCGATCGCGCACGCCGAGGAAGCGCACGCCCTCCAGCACCTCGACGTCGTGCGTCTGCGCCGTCTGGCTGTGGCGGTAGTTCAGCAAGGCCGAGAACAGCGGCGTGCCGGCCGCCAGGCCGCTGCAGCGTTGCGCCAGCGCCAGCGCCGCATGCTCGTGCCGCAGCAGGTCGGCCAGGGCCGCGCCCACCTGGCGCAGGCCCGCTTCGACGCCGACGTCACCCAGCGCGACCCGCAGCGGCAGGGTATTGATGAACATGCCGACGGCGCGGTCGGCGCCGGCGCCGCCCTGCATGCGGCCGAACAGTACGGTGCCGAACACCACGTCGTCCCGGCCCGTGCATTGGCCCAGCACCTGCGCCCACGCCAGGTGGAACAGGCTGGCGGCGCTGGTGCCGCGTACGCGCACCTGGCGGCGCAACCGGGCCGACAGTTCGGCGGGCAAGGTCAGCCTGGCCTGCTCCACCTGCGAGCCGTCGCCCTGCACGTCCAGGATGCCGAACGGCGCCGTCGGCTCGTCCACGTCGCCCAGCATGGCGCGGAAGAATGCCTCGTGCCGCGCCTCGCTCGTGCCCAGCCGGGCGTGCGCGACGAAGTCGCGGTATGGCACGGGCATCGGCAATTCGAGCTCGCGCCGCTGCTGGATCAGGGCGATTTCCTGCGTCAGCACCTCCAGGGTGGTGTGGTCCATTACCAGGTGGTGGTACAGCAGTTGCAGCAGCCAGCGCTCGCCGGCCGCGTCGAAGGCGGCGCAGCCATGCAGCATCGGCGCGCGGCTCACGTCCAGCCGATAGCGCTGCGGATCGGCGTGCCGCAACAGTTGCGCCTCGACCGTTTCGGTGGCCGGATCGAACTCCAGCAGTTCCACCTGCAGCTGCGCCTGGCGCCACACGACCTGCACCGGCTCGGCCAGTCCTTCCCAGTGCACGGCCGTGCGGAGGATGTCGTGGCGGGCGATGACCGCGTGCAGCGCGGCGACGAAGCCCTCGAACCGTTCCTGGCTATCGAACGCCAGCAGCGTGGGCAGCACGTAGGCGTTGCCTTCGGCCTGCAGCAGGTGGTGGAACAGGATGCCCTTCTGCAGTGGCGCCAGTGGATAGATGTCCTGGATGTTGGCGCTGCCGCCCGGGGTGGCGCGCACTATCGTGTCGATCTGCGCCTGCGTCAGTTCGACCAGCGTCAGCATGGCTGGCGTGATCGCCTCGCACGTTGCCGGGATGGCGTTCGGTGGCACCTGAATCTGCGCCACGTCGTGGCTGGCGCCGATGGCCGCGGCCATGTCGGCCAGCGCCGGATGGGCGAACAGGGCGCGGATGTCGAGCGACCAGTCGCGCCGGCGCAACTGCTCGAGCAGGCGGATCGCCAGCAGCGAGTGGCCGCCCAGCTCGAAGAAGTGGTCGTGCCGGCCGATCCGTTCGATGCCCAGCAGCTCGCTCCAGATCGCCGCCAGCGCCTGTTCCACCTCGCCCAGCGGCGCCACGAACGCCTGGCGGCCGAACGCGGCGCCGTCCAGCGCCGGCAAGGCCTTGCGATCGAGCTTGCCGTTCGGCCCCAGCGGCAGCGCGTCCAGCGTCACGTAGGCGGCCGGGATCATGTAGTCCGGCAGGTGCCGGCCCAGTTGCGCGCGCAGGTCGGCCGGTTCCGGTGCCGGGGCGGCGACCAGGTAGGCCACCAGGCCGGCGCCGTCCGGCCGCGCCAGCACCACCGCCTCGCGCACGCCAGGCTGGCGCAGCAGTTGCGCCTCGATCTCGCCCAGCTCGATGCGCAGGCCGCGCAGCTTGACCTGGAAGTCGTTGCGGCCCAGGTAGTCGATGGCGCCATCGGGGCGCCAGCGTCCCAGGTCGCCGGTGCGGTACATGCGGCCACCCGCGACGAACGGGTCGGCCAGGAAGCGTTCCTCGGTCAGTCGCGGCAGGTTCAGGTAACCGCGCGCGACCTGCACGCCGCCGATATACAGCTCGCCTGCCACGCCCAGCGGCGCCGGACGGCCGTGCGTGTCCAGCACGTACATACGCGTGTTGGCGATCGGCCGGCCGATCGGCACCGCCGTGCCTTCCTCGCCCGTGCAGGTCCAGGCGGTGACGTCCACCGCCGCCTCGGTCGGCCCGTACAGGTTGTGCAGTTGCGCCTGCGGCAGCTGCGCGCGCGCGGCGTGCGCCAGCGCGGCCGGCAGCGCCTCGCCGCTGCACATGACTTGCCGCACGCTGGCGCAGCGTGCCACGGCGTCCGGCTGGCTCAGGAACACCTGCAGCATCGACGGCACGAAGTGCAAGGTCGTCACGCCCGCCGCCTCGATCACCGCGCCCAGGTAGTGCGGGTCCTTGTGCCCTTCCGGCCGTGCCAGCACCAGTTGCGCACCCGTCATCAGGGGCCAGAAGAACTCCCAGACCGAGACGTCGAAGCCGAACGGCGTCTTCTGCAGCACCACGTCCCGTGGCCACAGCGCATAGGCCTGCTGCATCCATTGCAGGCGGTTGACGATGCCGCGGTGGGTGTTCATCACGCCCTTCGGCTGGCCGGTCGAGCCGGACGTGTAGATCACGTACGCCAGGTGGTCCGCTGCCAGGCCGGCCGGGTCCAGGTTGGTGTCCTCGCGAGCGGCCAGCAGGGCCTGCGTCGCCGCCGTATCGAGCACGAGCCGCGGGGCCGCCAGCCGGTCCGCCAGGGTTGCCTGGGTCAGCAGCACCAGCGGCGCGCTGTCGCGCAGCATGTGCGCCAGGCGCTCGTCCGGATAGGACGGGTCCAGCGGCACGTAGGCGCCGCCCGCCTTGACCACCGCCAGCAGCGCGATCACCAGGTGCTCGCTGCGCTCGAGCAGCACGCCGACCGTGCGGTCGGGACCCACGCCCAGGCCGCGCAGGTGGCGTGCCAGCTGGTTGGCGCGGGCGTTCAGTTCCGCGTAAGCGAGCTCGATGCCCTCGAAGCGCACGGCCGTGGCGGCCGGCGTGCGTGCCGCCTGCCGTTCGACCAATTCGTGCAGCAGCGCCGCCGGATACCCGGTGGCGGTGGCGTTGAAGTCGTGCAGCACCTGCCGGCGCTCGTCCGGCGGCAGCACGTCCAGCGCGGCCAGCGGCAGGGCCGGCTGTTGTTCCAGTGCCTGCACCAGCCCTTCCAGGGCGCGCAGCAGGAAGGCCGCCACGCGCTGCGCCGAAACGCTGTCGTGCACCTGCACCGTCAGGCCGAAGTCTTCGCCGAAATCGTCCACATACAGGCTGAGGGGATAGTTGGTTCGGTCGCGGTCGCCGACGAAACGCACGCCTTCCAGCAGCTCCACATCGTGGCCGCGAATCTGGCTGTGGCGGTAATTGAGCAGTGCCGAGAACAGCGGCGTACCCGGCGGCAGCGCACTGCAGCGCTGCGCGAGGGCCAGCGGCGCGTGCTCGTGGCGCAGCAGGCCGACCAGCGCGTCATGGGTTTGGCGCAGCTTCTCTGCCACGGCCTCCGTGCCGATCCGCACGCGCAGCGGCAGCGTATTGATGAACAGGCCCATCGCCCGGTCGGCGCCGGCGCCACCCTGCATGCGGCCGAACAGCACGGTGCCGAACACCACGTCGGTACGGCCCGTGCTGGCGGCCAGCACCTGCGCCATGGCCAGGTGGAACACGCTGGCCGCGCTGACGCCGCAGCCCTTGGCCGCGCGGCGCAGGCGCTGGGCCAGCTCCGGCGCCAGCGCGAGCCGGGCCTGTGCCAGCCGCGAGCCGTCGCCCTGCACGTCCAGCAGGCCGAAGGGTGCCGTCGGTTCGTCGACGTCGGCCAGCATGGCGCGGAAAAAGTCCTCGTGCGCGGCCGCGTCCAGGCCGAGGCGGGCCTGGGCGACGAAATTGCGGAACGGTACCGGCGCCGGCAGCTCGCCGCCACGCCTCTGCAACAGCAGGGCCACTTCGGCCACGACCAGTTCCAGCGCCGTATGGTCCAGCGCGAGGTGGTGGTACAACAGTTGCAGCCACCAGCCCGGCCCCGCCGGATCGGGCGCCGCGAAGCCGCGCAGCATGGGCGCCTGGCGCACGTCGATGCGGGCATGCAGGCGCTCGACGTGGGCCTGCAGCGGCGCCGGCATGGCGCCGGCGGCGGTATCGAAGGCCAGCACTTCCACGTTCAGCCGGGCCTGGCGCCACACCACCTGCACCGGCTCGTCCAGACCTTCCCATTGCACCGCGGTGCGCAAGATGTCATGGCGTGCGATGACCTCGTCCAGCGCGGCCAGGAAGGCGTCGAGGCGCTGCTGGCTGTCGAAGCGCAGCAATGTCGGCAGCACGTAGGTGTCGCGGCCCCGCTGCATCAGGTGATGGAACAGGATGCCCTCCTGCAGCGGCGCCAGCGGATAGATGTCCTGGATGTTCGCCGCGCCGCCTGGTGTCGCGCGGGTGATCGCGGCGATCTGTGCCACGTCCAGGCGCACCAGCGGCAGCATGTCCGGCGTGATGGCCGTGCAGCCGGCGGGGATCGCGTTGGCCGGTACGGCCACCTCGGCGATTCCCGCCTCGCGGCCCTGGCGGATGGCTTGCGCCAGGCTCGCCAGTTGCGGCTGCGCGAACAGCGAGCGGATGTCGATGAACCAGTCGCGCCGGCGCATCTGCTCGATCAGGCGGATCGCCAGCAGCGAGTGGCCGCCCAGCTCGAAGAAGTCGTCGTGCCGGCCCACCCGCTCCACGCCCAGCAGCTCGGACCAGATCCGCGCCAGCGCGCGTTCGATGTCGTCGGCTGGCGCCACGTAGGCGCGCTGGACGAACGCGCCCCCATCGGGCGCCGGCAGCGCCTTGCGATCGAGCTTGCCGTTCGGGGTCTGCGGCAACGCCTCCAGCGCCACGAAGGCGGCCGGCAGCATGTATTCCGGCAGCGCCTGGCCCAGCCGATCGCGCCAGGCCGCCGGATCGGGTTGCATGCCCTCTTCCATGACGACGTAAGCCACCAGGCGCTTCTCGCCCGGCACGTCCTCGCGCGCCAGCACGGCCGCCTCGCGCACGCCGGCGATGCGCGCCAGCTGCGTCTCGATCTCGCCCAGCTCGATGCGGTAGCCGCGGATCTTGACCTGGAAGTCATTGCGGCCCAGGTATTCGACGCTGCCGTCGGCGCGCCAGCGCCCCAGGTCGCCCGTCGTGTACAGGCGCCCGCCCTCGACGAACGGATCGGCCAGGAAGCGCTCCGCGCTCAGGTCCGGCCGGCCCAGGTAGGCGCGCGCCACCTGCACGCCGCCGATGTGGATCTCGCCCGTCACGCCCAGCGGCACCGGCTGGCCGTGCCCGTCCAGCAGGTAGATGCGGCTGTTGGCGATCGGCGCACCGATCGGCGGCAGGTCTTCCCAATCGTCGGCGGGGCTGGCCAGCACGTGCGCCGTGACGACGTGGCTCTCGGTCGGGCCGTAGTGATTGTGCAGGCGCGCCTGCGGCGCCTGGCGGAACAGGTGGCGGATCGCGGGCGTGATGCGCAGCTGCTCGCCCGCCGTGATCAGGTCCTGCAGCGCCGGCAGCGGGCGCTCCTGCTGCGACCACAGCTCGGCCAGGCCGTTCAGCGCGATGTACGGCAGGTAGACGCGCTGCAGGTCCTGGCCGCGCATCCAGTCGGCCAATGCCGGCAGGTCCTGGCGCACCGCCTCGCTCACCAGCACCAGCGTGCCGCCGCTGGTCAGCGTCGAGAAGATCTCCTGGAACGCCACGTCGAAGCCGAGCGCGGCGAACTGCAGGGTGCGCGCCGGCAGCGGCAGGTCGTCGCGCTGCCAGCGCAGCAGGTTGACCAGCGCGCGGTGCGGCATGCACACGCCCTTCGGCTGGCCGGTCGAGCCGGACGTGTAGATCACGTAGGCCAGGTGGGCCGGCGTTTGCGCGCCGGCCGGCAGGTCGTCGGCCGGATAGTCCGACCATGGCGCCGGCGCATCCAGTTCGGCGCAGGTCACGCCTTCCGGCAGCGCGAGGCGCGAGCGCAGCTGCGATTGCGTCAGCAGCGCCACCGGCGCGCTGTCGCGCAGCATGTGGGCCAGGCGCTCGTCCGGCAGCACCGGGTCCAGCGGCACGTAAGCGGCGCCGGCCTTGAGCGCGGCGACGATGGCGACCACCAGGTCGAGGCCGCGTTCCAGGCACACGGCCACCCGGTCATCCGGCTGCACGCCCAGTTCGCGCAGGTGCAGCGCCAGCCGGTTGGCGCGCGCGTTCAGCTCCGCGTAGCGCAGGCGCTGCCCGTCGCATTCCAGCGCGACGGCGTCGGGACTGGCCGCGACCTGTCGTTCGAACAGCTGCTGCACCAGCGCGTCGGCGCCGTAGTCGCGGGCGGTGTCGTTGAAGCCTGCCGTCACCAGCGTACGTTCGGCGTCGTCCATCGCGGGCAGGTCGCGCACCCGGGTCCGCGGTGCCGCGATGGCGGCCAGCGTCAGGCACTCGATGCGCCGGACGTGGTTGCGCACCTCGTCCGGCGCCAGCACGTCCGGATCGTAGTTGAACTCGATATAGACAGGCTTTTCCTGCTCGTAGTCGCGCACATAGATGCCGAGCGGCTGCCGCTCATAGCCATTGTGCAGGGGGTGGACGGTCGTGCGCACGTCGCCGTCGAAACGCAGGTCGCCGATGAAGCCCTCCACCGACAGGGCCACGTCGAACAGGCCACGCCGGTCGCTGGCGCCCGCCAGGAGGCGGCGGTGGATCTCCGCCAGCGGGTAGCGCTGGTGCCGGTAGCAGCGTTTCAGTTCCGCCGCCACGTCCTGCAGGATGCGGGTGAACGGCTGTTCCGGGTCCACCGCGATGCCGACCGGGATGGCCGACGAGAACATGCCGATCGTGCGGCGCTGCGCCGCGCCGGTGCGGTTGTGCACCGGCATGCCGATCACCACCTCGTCGCTGCGCTGGAATACGCGCGCGAAATAGGCGGCCAGCACGGCCATCAGGAAGTTGGTGCTGGAGCCCCCTTCCGCAGCTGCGACCTCGCTTAGACGCGCATAGGCCTGCCGGTCGAGCTGCCACACCACCTGCCCGCAGGGCCGGTCGGAGCGGGCCTTCCTGGCGCTGGCTTGGAACAGCGGCTCAGGCAGGCGCGCAAAGCGTTCGGCCCAGAAGTCGCGATCCTTGTCGTGGCGCGGCGAAGCGAAATACTCGCCATCGCGCGTGACGAAATTGCGGTACGAGGCATCCCCGTCCTGCGTGGCGAGCGCCTCGCCGCGCATCAGGCGGTTGTAGGCATCCACCACCGCGTTGCCGATCAGGGAAATCGACATGCCGTCCGCGACCAGGTGATGGAAGCAGAACAGCCAGAACGCCTGCCCGGGCGCGACGTCGATCCAGTGCATGCACCACAGGCGGGGGCCGTACACGTCGAACGGCGTGCCGAAGACCTGCTTGACGTGCGCCCAGGCCTGGCCCTGGGCATCGTCCAGCTGGCTGAAGTCGAAGCGCTGCAGCCACTGACCGGCAGCGCCGCTGAAGCGCTGGCGGCAGTCGTCCGCGCCCTGCTCCAGCACGATGCGCAAGGCATCGTTGGTCTGCGCCACGTGGGCGATGGCCGCCTCGAAGCGCGCCAGATCGAGCACGCCATCCACCTGGACAACGACGCCGATATTGCAGCACGGCAAAGACGGGGCCAGCGACTGATCCAGCCAGACGGCGTGCTGGGGTGAACTCAACTGATACAGAACTTCGCTTCTCATGGGCTGAGACTTCCTTATCGATGGTTCATTGAAAACAGACGCAGGGGGCGGATGGCTGGCTGCGCCCACTGCGCGATCAATCGTCCGGACGCTCCGGCACGAGTTGCTCCAGCCGGCGCAAATCGCGACTGGCCAGGGCCAGGCCACTCACCAGCAGACCGCAGGCACCGGCACCGAAGAACAGCAAGCCGATGCCGCGCCCCTTGCCGGTGCCGAACCAGTCGCCGACCGTGTGGCGCCACGCGCCGCCGTCGGCCAGCGCAGGCTCCAGCACCGCGTCGGCCAGGTAGCCGCCGACCAGCAGCACAAGGCTCATCACCAGGAGGTTCGACGCCGACAGCAGCGCGAACACGCTGCCCTGATGCGCCAGCGGAGCCTTGCGCATCCACAGCGCGCCGGAGCAGGCGACGGAAGCGCTGCCGCAGAACAGGCAGGCAAACGCGGCGACGCACCACACCAGCGGTGTCGTCGTCAGTCCGGCCACCAGGATGGCGGCGGACTGGATGGCGTCGCACACCAGCACCCACAGCATCAGGTGGCGCCTGATGATCGCCGTGGCGGCCAGCAGCGAGCCGGCCAGAGCGCCGGCGGCGCCGATCGACATCACCAGGCCCAGCACCCTGGAGGAATGCGTCGCCAGCACCATCGGCGTCAGCATCACGGTCGCCAGCACCAACAGGCACTGCACCAGCGCGCCGTACAGCAGCAGGCTGCGCATCAGGGGGCTGTCCTTCAGGTAGCCCAGCGCGCCGAGGAAGCTGGCGCGTGCGCTGTGCGCGAAGGAGCGTCCGGACGCATGGCAGCCGCGCAGCGCGGCGCGCGCCCGCGCCAGGGCGGCGAACGCCAGCAAGGCACCGCCGACCAGCAATCCCAGGTGCAGCGTCATCGCCCCGGGCAATCCTGCTCGCGCCATCAGGAGGCCGGCCGCGCTGGGGGCAACGACCTGCACGACAGCGCGCGACATCCCGGAGAACCCGCTGACCTGGGTGAAGCGCTCCTTGGGCACGATGGTGCTGACGACGACGCGGATCGCGCAGCGCCGCAACGATGCGATGGCGGCGGACAGTGCGGTGTACAGGTACAGCACCTCGACACCCAGGCGGCTGACGAAGAAGAACAGCACGATGGCGGCGGTGGCCGCCACCGCGGCCAGGTCGCACCCTGCGACCACCGCGCGGCGGTCGTAGCGATCCGCGAACGTGCCCGCGAACGGCATGACGAGCATCGAGGCCACGGCGGCGGCGAGCACCGACAACGAATAGTCCTGGACCGAGCCGGTCTGGCCGTAGATCCACACGCCGATGGCGAAACTGATCAAGGTGGAGCCGAAATCGAAGGCGGCTTCGCTGAGCCAGAGCAGGCCGAAGGTCAGGCGGACCGGGTCGCGTGGCTTGTCGGCGGCCGGCACGGTTGGCAGCGCGGCATCGCCCTGCCCGTCCGCCCCGATGGCACGGGACGCCGGGCTGATTTCACGCAATTCATTGACCGATCCGCTCATTGAAAATCGCTTTTTCAGATGGCGATAAGGGTGCCAATTCCTTTATCGCGTGGAAACAACCATTGCGGCGTTCAGCTGCAATGGTGAAAGTCTTTCAGTTTTCGGCGTGAAGCATAGTACAAACTTTAAAGTCTTCGCAACCATTAAAACCGCATTTGCAAATGAAGGATGGCGATTATGTGGCGCAGAGAAATATAAAGATAGGAGACGCAATGTTCTTTCAGGAACAGGCGCAATTATTTTCAGTAACTCTCTTTTTCCCCAGGCGTCCGATTATGGCGCTGGCTGTGAAGATGCGCCGATCCTAAGCAATGGACATTACGCTACTGTGACATGTCATCGTTTCAAGATCGAATATGCCGTGAAATGGATTTCAACCTGATATCTTTGTCAGGTTTCTCCCGAGCAGACCGGGCTTGCCGTGCGGCGATCCTCTTTCCCCAGCAGGACGGGGCAGTACCCCCGCTACATCGCTGTTGGCTGGCCGAACCATATGCTGCGCTTCGCGGAAGTAAAGTTCCTTTGATCAATATCCGCGGCGATCCGGAGACGGGCGTTCCGTGGAGATGGACCGTCGGGATAAGCTAACTCTCGAAATATGGAGGTAATGTGGACATAATCCCTTATCAGCCTGCTGCAAAGCCAATCACCCCTGCATCGAATTAACTGGCACGGCCTGTTTATCGAAGAAGTGGTATTGACGCGCCGGGCGCAATAATGCGCACGGACTGCCATTTCCGGCAGCCTGGAGGCCGGCCCGGCACGTTACTGGTATCAGAGGCGTGGGGACGCGACCGGCTCGATAGGAGAATGAATTGGAATGCGGCGATTTACGCAGCCGGGATAATGTGACGCGTGCAGCGCACGATGGATTGATGCGCCTTATCGAACGAATGGCGCGCAATCGGCGTATCAGTTTTTTTGCGCGTGGCGCATAAGGGCGCCGTTGATCGACGCGCCCGAGTCAGACGACCGGGCACCGTGCCCGGCCAGCCCGGCCGATCGGCGATCACGCTGTCGCGTCGTCAGGTAGACGGACAGCGCGTGACCGCCAATGGGTGCCGGTCAGGCCACCCAGCTCGCTCCGTCACGCGCCAGCAGCGCGAACGACTCGGCCGGCCCCCATGTGCCGGCGGCGTACGGCCGTGGATGCTCGGCCAGCGTGCTCCAGCCGTCGATGATCGGGTCCGCCCACTCCCACGCCGCCTCGAGCTCGTCGCGGCGCATGAAGTGCGTCAGGCGCCCGCGCACCACGTCGATCAGCAGGCGCTCATAGGCCTCGGCACGGCGCTGCGAGAACGCCGATTGCAGGTCGAGGTTCAGGGCCACCTGTTGCATGTGCATGCCGCTGCCGGGCTCCTTGGCCATCAGCTGCAGCTTGATGGCCTCTTCCGGTTGCAGTTCGATGACGAGCCGGTTGGCGGCGCCGCCATGCTGGTATTCGGGGAACAGCGAGAACGGCGGGTTGGCGAACTCGATGACGATCTTCGACGAACGCCGCGCCATGCGCTTGCCGGTGCGCAGGTAGAACGGCACTTTCGACCAGCGCCACGTGTCGATGAAGGCGCGCAGCGCGACGAAGGTTTCGGTAGCGCTGTCGGCCGGCACGTTCGGCTCCTCCAGATAGCCCTGCACTTCCTGGTTGCCGCTGACGCCACGGGTGTACTGCCCGCGTACGGTATCGCGGGCGATGGAAGCGAGGTTGAAACGTCGCAGCGAGCGCAGCACCTTGAGCTTCTCGTCGCGCACGGCGTCCGGCGCCAGCGAGGTGGGCGGCTCCATGGCCACGATGCACAGCAGCTGCAGCAGGTGGTTCTGCACCATGTCGCGCATGGCGCCGGCGCTGTCGTAGAAGCCGGCACGGCTGCCCACGCCCACCTCCTCGGCCACGGTGATCTGCACGCTGGAGATGTTCGGCGCGCGCCACAGCGGTTCCAGGATCGAGTTCCCGAAGCGCAGCACCATCAGGTTCTGCACCGTTTCCTTGCCCAGGTAATGGTCGATGCGGTAGATCTGCGATTCCTCGAAATGCCGGCCGACCGCCTCGTTGATTTCCACCGCGGATGCCAGGTCGCGGCCCAGCGGCTTTTCCAGCACGACGCGGGCATGGCGATCGACCAGGCCGGCGGCGGCCAGCTTGTCGCAGATGGTCGTGAACAGCGACGGCGCGGTGGCCAGGTAGAACACGCGCTCGGCCCCCGCACGTGATGCGGCGGCCAGCGCCGTCAGGTCGTCCTGTTGGACGTCGACACGGACAAATTCGAGCAACTGCAGGAAGCCGCGCCAGGCTTCCTCGGCGAAGTTGGCGTCGGTAATGAAGGGGCGCGACTTCTCTTCGACGAAGGCCAGGTAGGCGGCGCGGTCGAACTCCTGGCGGCCGGTGGACACGATGCGCGTGCCGGGCGGCAGGTTGCCGTGCAGGTGGGCCATGTAGAGGGCGGGAAGCAGTTTGCGTACCGCGAGGTCGCCCATGCCGCCGAAGATGATCATGTCGAGGGGCAGGCCGGGGGTGGTTTGTGCTGACGTGGTCATGGTGTTCTGGAAAAGATTGCGGAATTGACTAGGATACATTGGTCTGGGGATTTGTGTGCGGCGCCGTGTTCCAGCTCAGGCCAGCTCCGGCAGCCGCTCCGTTCTCAGCCCGTGCTTTCGTTGCCCCGCGACGGATATCGCGCCATCGAGAACAATATTCCAGCGCCACACGCGCAATTGCTGACAGGCCTATCGACTCCGCTTGAGTTACCTATCCCGGCCGTTTGAAGTGGGCCGCTTCATCCAGCACGGCGTTTTTTCGTGAGGTCCCTGCCGAAGTACGATCACAGACAACAGCAACCAGATCGCAGCGGCGAACCTTGCCAACGTGACGATCGTAATCAGCATCGCCGCCAACACATCCGGGCTCCCGGTCTGCATGACCTTTCGGTCCCACAGCGGATAGCCGACTGCCTCGCCTGTCAGCCACACTGCGATTGGCGGCAACAGCTTCGCTGCGACTGACCACTTCGTGGACTTGCTACGCATACGGTTGGCGTTCCTTATTGCTGACGGCTGCGCCTATTGTCCAATAGGGGTACGTTCTCGCAATCGGGCTGCACTGCGGCCTGCGGCAGGGGTGGCTCTTGCGCAGGGGAGGCTCTTGCGCAGGCGCCTGCGCTGCGAGCGCCTTGCGCTGCCGCGCTCGTCTCTCGCGGTGGAGTGGGTTACGTCGCGCGTCCTCGGCGCACGGCGCTGGCGCGAAGCGCCAGCAAATGGGCGATTCGGAGAGCCCCCGCACTGGCCGGCGTGGGGCTTCGAATCCCACCGTCTTCCGTCCAGACTGTTAAAAGCATCCCGCACGGGAGGCTTTTTTATTTGTTCTGGCGGAGACGGTGTCTGTCGAACTGGTTGTCCACCTGCGTCTCCGTACGTCCAAGCGAGGCCACCGTTCCTAGGGCAAAGCGGCTATGCAACTGTGGATCGTCTCCCCAAGTCTCCCGCCGTGTTCGGACAGCTCGCAGGCATTTGTGGGTAGCTTTGTGGGTAGACAAAGTCGAGATTGCACAGAAACCTCCGCAACGCACTCCGATGAGCATCGCTTCGGATCTGCAATCGTTCGGAATACGACATGCGCGCAACAAGGCAAGGACTGAAGCCGTGCTCCCGAGTATGGCGGCGTTGTAGAGAACTTACATACCCCTGCCATTTCTCGCATTTTCCGAAAGATATGAATATATAATCAAGCGAATAGTTTACTTCCATCAATATTCGTGCGTCGCTCCGATGTGACCGCGCGCGAATGGTCGCCTTCTCGGAGAAAAAATGGGCAACCTTTCTGTGGGCTCGACTTGGAAGAAGTGGGATCTACACGTCCACACCCCCTCCTCCATCGTGCACAACTACGAGGGAAATCAGGAGGAGGCATGGGAAGCGTTTCTGGCCGACCTTGAGGCGCTCCCGTCGGATTTCAAAGTGATTGGCGTCAATGACTACCTGTTCGTCGATGGCTACGAGCGTATCCGTCGCGAGAAGGCCAATGGGCGCCTGTCCAACATCGACCTGTTCCTACCAGTAATCGAACTACGGCTTGACAAATTCGCCGGTGTGGTTAAAAAGGGCGAGGACGGCTTATATTCCAAATCTGACTGGAATCGCATCAACCTGCACGTGATTTTCGACGAGCTCGAACCTGACACGATCCGGCAGCAGTTCCTGTCTGCCTTGGCGCCGTCGTATGACCTGATACCTTCGGCGCAGGAGTACCGCGGCCGCTGGAACGCCGTGATCACGCCGCAGAGCATCGCCGAGCTCGGCCAACTGATCATCGACTCCGTGCCCGAGGACAAGCGATCGGCCTACGGTTCCGCCTTGCATGAGGGCTTCAACAACCTGTGCGTGAGCATGGAAAAAATCTTGGGTGCGCTGAACAACCACAATCTGCAGGATCGTCACCTGATCGCGGTGGGCAAAACCGAGTGGGACAACATGAAGTGGGACGACCAGTCGATCGCCGAGAAGAAGCATGTAATCAATCGCGCGAACATCGTCTTCACCGCCGCCGAAAGCCCGGCCAAATACGCGCAGGCGCGCCGCAAGCTGACCGAGGCCAACGTCAACGATCTTTTGCTGGATTGCTCGGATGCCCACGCCGCTAGCGGCAACCAGCACAAGGACCGTGTTGGTAACTGCTTTACCTGGATTAAGGCGGACGCGACCTTCGAGGGCCTTCGACACGCCCTCACCGAATTTAACGACCGCGTCTACGTGGGCGACCGGCCCCCGAAGCTGCGCTTGACCGATCAGCACCGCACTAAGTATGTGTCGAGGATCAAGATCGGAAAGAAACCGAACTCCACTGCCGCTCACCGCTGGTTCGACGCGGATATCCCCCTCAGCCACGACCTGGTCGCCATTATTGGCAACAAGGGAAGCGGCAAGAGCGCCATGGTGGACATCCTGTCCTTGGCCGGCGGGACAAAGAATGGCGCAGGGTTTTCGTTCCTGACCCCCGATCGCTTTCGAAACCCCAAGACTAAGTTCGCGGCGCATTTCACTACGGAGCTGGTCTGGCACGATGGAACCTCCACCGAGCAGCATCTGGATCTCGACCCATCAGGCGCCGCAGTCGAGCGAGTCAAGTACCTGCCGCAGAAATACGTGGACACGCTCTGCAATGAATTGGGAGAGCTGGGCTCCGGTACGTTCGACACGGAGCTTCGCAAGATCATCTACACCCACATTCCGGAAGAGGACCGCCTGGGTCACACGTCAATGGACGACTATCTCGCGTTCAAAGTCGCGGAGATCGAACAAGAGAGGGCACGCTTGCTGCGAGACTTGGCCAAGGCGAACGCCGAGATCATGGCGACCGAGGCGCGAATGTCAGACGAGTTCCGAGAAGCGCTCCTTGCCAAGCTCGCCGCGAAGAAGGGTGAGCTGGCGGCCCACGACGCTTCCAGACCCGCCGAGGTCGAAGATCCGAGCACCTCAGAGGCCCATCAAGCCGAGTCCAGCGCCGCGTCCAAGCGTATCCAAGAGCTGGAGGAGCTCGCCGCCAACCTGCGCGAAGAGGAGGCTGCAGCGCGAAACCGCAAGGCGGCCTTGGCGAAACAACACGCCACACTGTCCAGGGCTGAGCAGGCGATCGACAACCATCGCAGCGCCCACGCTCAATTCGTGGCGGAGTTGGACCGCCTGCTCGGAGAAGCGGACGCACGTTTGCATGCCGCGGACATGGTCGAGTTCTCGATCAACGCCGCGCCGCTCCAAGGATTGCTAACGTCGGCAAAAGAGGAGACCAACGCGCTGAACAAGAAATTGGGCGGCGACTCGGCGGACAGCATCCCGAAGCGCAAAGAGGCTTTGGAGAGCGACATCCAAGCGGCAAAGAGCAAACTCGGCGAAAGCGCGCGACTCTTCATTCTTTACAAGGAAGAGCTTGGCTCTTGGGAGCGCCGCCGCGCCGAACTGGTTGGCGCCCCCGACAGACCGGGCACTTGGACTGGCCTGCAGGCTGAGCTCGACGGCCTCGTCGACTTGCCCGCTCGGCTTCACGCGCAGACTGCTGCCAGAAGCGAGACGACAAAGGCCATTCACGCGCTCATCGCGCGGACGGTCGAAGAATACCGGCGGCTTTACGCGCCCGTCCAGGCGTTCGTAAAGTCCATCGAAAGCATGGAGATGCCCCTTCCCCTCGGTTTCGACGTGAGGATCGAAGAAGCGAGCTTCCAAGAACATTTTTTGGACAACGTCAACCGCCAATCCCGCGGCTCGTTTGCCGGCGTGGACGAGAGCTCCGCGCTGGTGCGCAGCTTACTGCGCGAGGCCGATTTCTCCTCGGCTGAAGGGGCTGTCGAGTTCGTGGACAAGATCGATCGCATGCTCCGAGCCGACTACCGGGAGATCGGCGAGCAGCGGCCGACGAAGTTTGCCGATCAATTGAAAAAAGGGCGCCAGCCGAACGAGGTCTTGGACTTCATCCACGGGCTTGGCTACTTGGCGCCGCGGTATTCGTTGACCTACAACGGACAAGAGATCGGCCAGCTTTCGCCTGGCGAGCGGGGCTTACTCCTGCTGGTATTTTATCTCCTGGTGGACAAGGACGACATTCCGCTCGTGATTGACCAGCCCGAGGAGAACCTCGACAACCAAACGATCTATCGAGTGCTCGTTACCTGCATCAAGGCAGCCAAGCAGCGCCGCCAAGTCATCATGGTCACGCACAATCCCAACTTGGCAGTGGTCTGCGACGCCGAGCAAATCATTTATGCGACTCACGATAAGGCAAGTAATCGTTTCGCCTACGTGGCCGGTGCGGTAGAATCGCCCGAGATCAAGAAATGCGTTGTCGAGATCCTTGAGGGAACGGAACCCGCGTTCAAGAACCGCAAGCGAAAGTATGGTCTTTGACTGCCTTAGATCACTCTTGATGAAAGTATAGTGCGCCGCTCGCCGACGGGACGGCGCCGCGTTCGCCGCGGTCCAGCACCATATCTGCCGAGCAAACACCCTCACCAGTGCAGACACCCCAACCTGCCGCAGAGCGCCCTCGTTGGCGTGACATGCGTAATAATGCACCCGATCAATTTCAAGCTGGCATTTTGCGCCCAGCTCGGCCGCTTCACGAGCATGCCAGGCTCCGGGCGGCAAGGAATGAAGCAGTGACCTTCCAAAACCTATTTCGGCAGATTCATGGCGCCAGGGCCCCCATTACTGTATTTGCACATTTGCAGCGAACCAGCCATTTGCGCGATAAACAGGCTGAACGCGAAGCAATCATGGCGTTATCGAACGCGATCACGCGCCACCACGTCGGTCGAGCGCTTTCCGCTGCACGTGTACTACTGCTCCTAGTGGGCCCGTCTGCGGCGATCGAGCTGATCCAGCGGCATGGGCTATTTCGAGCGTCGTTTGGCAATACGGCTTGTACAATGCGCACCTCAATCGCGCGGCGCTATACATTGCAGATTCCGCTGGAAGGACCTGCGGCCGAGTTCTTCAAGATGGACAAGCTGCTGGTCAACTGACAAGCATCGACGACACCCGGCGCGGGCATATCGAATACCGCTACGATCCGATCGGCCGGCTACTTGCGGCAAACAGTGCGATGGGTCATGAGACCTTCGCATTTGACCCGGCTGGCAACATCCAGGTGCCCAACACTGCGCAACAGTACCAGAGCATAGCAACCCGCGCCCCGCTGCCAAAGGTTCTGGACAACCTGCTCAAGGAATACGCCGGGACCAGCTACCGCTACGACGATCGCGGTAACCTTATTGAAAGGCGGCAGAACGGCCAGCGCGATACGTTCGAGTGGGACGCGTTTAATCGGATGGCTCGCGCCATAACCCGGCTTGGCGTCACCACGTTTGCCTACGATCCGCTTGGAAGGCGCATTGCCAAGCATGGTCAGGCGACAGGAGGCACGACGCTGCGTAAATCAGCCCACACCATGTACGGCTGGGATGGCGACACACTGGCATTGGAGAGCAGCGTTCACTACGGCCATGCGCACCACGAGCAGACGGTGCACTATGTGTACGAGCGAGGCAGCTTCGTCCCGCTAGTACAGGCAACGCGACACCAAGCACTTCAGCTGGCACCCACCACCGACATCAAAGCGCTAATGGCTGGCAACGACGGCCGGTACGATATTGCGCTTGACCCGCTATGGAACGGTGAATACGAACAGGAAGCCGAGCCGTTCGAAACGGAGAAGATCGCCTTCTATCAATGCGACCAGTTGGGTACACCGCAGGAGTTGACGGATTGCGAGGGCAAGGTCGCCTGGTCGGCGCAGTACAAGGCGTGGGGGAAGGCAAAAGAAGCGATCAGCGACGCGGCGTACAAGGCCGGGATCCGGAGTCTAATTCGGTTTCAAGGCCAGTATCTGGACGACGAAACTGGGCTGCACTACAATCGATTCAGGTACTACGACCCAATCAGTGGGCGCTTCGTCTCTAGAGATCCAATCGGCCTTGTTGGCGGACTGAATTCTCACCAGTACGCGCCAAACCCAACTGGCTGGATTGATCCCAGCGGCTTGCAACGGTGCCGTGTATGTCCGCAAGACTGCGAGCGCATCCTTGAAGAAATGCGCAAATCGGGCCGCGACTTTGGGCCATATTCCAAAGTGGACCCTGATTCGCATCACATTATCCAGGACGCCGCAGTTCGCGATCTACCAGGTTATAGCCGATCAAGCGCACCTGCGGTTCAGCTGCTAGGGCCTTCAACAAAGATTGGGTCAGAGCACTACACGGCAACGCAAACGCAGCGTCAAGCAGGGGGCGGCGACTACGCGAGCGAGAGACGTATAGGCTACAAGGCGATGCGCAGAGCGGGTTTGAATTCCGAACAATCAAGATGCCTCATTATGGGGGCTGATGCTCACTTCTCGAGCATCGGTGTCAGTGGCTCAACAACAACTCGGATTCCAGGAAATCGGAAATGAAAGCAGAAGAAGCTCCAACGTTTGTGGCAGCAGTTCGACGCTTGACAGAAATCCTAGCAAAGAAAGATCACGCTGCCTTAGAAAAGTCCGGTTTTCTTGACCCAAGCACTGCGGCCGAGTACTTAACGGCTTTGAACGACTACCTCAGTGGGCAATCAGTTACAGCAATACCCGAAGCAGTGTTAAAAAATATTGAGCTGTACCCGACCAAGCAAGAGGGGCGATTCCGGGCCGACGTCGACCTATGGGTAGATGGAAACCGCTCCGACCTAACGGCGGTTGTCTACTTTGACAAACAGACAAGCTCGCCAAATCAATTTGAGCTGTACGACCTGAGGGTGCTGTAGCTGCACTCGTTGCGATGCGTCTTCAGGATTGTGCGCGACGGCTAACAACTACCTGGAGCGAGTGCGCTACCTCGCCGGCAATCCGCAGCTGGCAGTGTGCGACCCGCTGACGATCCCAGCCGATCAAGCTGAGTCCGTTAGAGCAGGCGTCGTCCTAACTGCTCTGGGAGACGGTAGTGAGGATTTTGCACCAACGCGGCGACGTGACCGGTATGCTACGAGACCGTGTCGTGCTGGCCGTCATCCTGCTCATGTGCCATCATGGCGTACGAACACATGGCTAACGTGGTAGCCAGCGGCGGCACGTGCTTCGGCTATGCCAGATCTGCGTATTGGACAGATTGCCCCTCTCAGGGCCCGCCGCAGTCAAAGTTCAACGGTTAAATCTCGTTGCTGACTATGCCCGTAATCTATCGGTATCGGAACCGTCACTTGTTCCTTCTTGCCTCATGACTTGCAGTGAGGGCCAACCATGGCGAGCCACGGGCTCTTCAGGAAGTAGCGGTACCGTTATGGCGACAGGAATCTCGTTTGATTCCCCGGCGCAGTCGCCACAGAATTTATGACTTCAGCAACCCGCTGCGGCGGTGCTTTCGCCAACAGCCGCAAGTGCGCCTTGCCTCGTAGCTCCGCTGCTGCCCGATGCCCATTGCCATTGTCGGGCAAAGCTAGATACTGAGCTGTAATCGGACAAAAAACCCCACCTTTCAAGAAGGCATTCGACTGCGCACCGTCGAATTTGGCGGTCTGGTTTCCACTACACCTCGACATGTACGCGCAAGGGTTAGGGACGCGTGCCCGTCTTGTCGATGATGAGCGCATCGACCTTGCGCAAGCTCTCGATCGCCGCAGCATCCCTGAACAGTATGCCTTGCGTTGCGCCAGGGCCCGTGGCTGCCACTATGACGGACATCGGCGTCGCCAGGCCCCAGTGCCCACAGGCAGGGCATGATCACATGGACACTGCATTGACTTGCGTTGTCAGTCGCGACCTGCTTGCCATCCTTGACTGCCAGCATGACCATACTGATGGTCTGTTCTATCCAGTTCCAAGCTTTCTACACTGCGATGCGAAGGTTCCTCGGCTAAGAAATTGCATCCATCCCCTAAACGCCAACCATGCCAACGCGATAACCCCTAGTCGGCTGTATTAGTCCGCTATACCCATACAGTCCATAGGGCATTTATCACAGATTCCATTTATTTCAAGACGAAGCCGAACTGTCAAATCTGACAGTCGTGATATTTGGTGAGTTTTTAACGATCTGTCGATGTTAAAATTTCATTAAGTTCTGGGTACCTGATATTCAGTCTTCCGCCCTTTACTCGAAGGGCCGCCAACCATTCAAATGCATAAAGTTACGATGACTTCCAAGTTGCAATCAATCTTCACGCTTCCCATCCTTACTAGTCTGCTATTGACAGGTTGCGGGGGAGGAGACGATTCAGACCAAGCAAAGGCACCACTCATTCCACCACTTGCGCAAACGGAAGTAGTGATTGGCCCAGCGAGCCAAGGTGCTCAGATGAAATGGCCGGACCGTTCAACGATTAATGGTGGCGCCGGCAAGACCTTAGATGGCGTCGGCTGTCTTTTAAACGAGGATTATCACATACATGCTCACCTTACTATTATCTATAACGGTGAGACCTTACGTATTCCTAAGAATATAGGACTAACTGGATGCGCCTATGAGCTGCACACCCACGACTGGTCGGGCGTTCTCCACGTGGAGACCGATCGTCAAAAGCAGTTCACCTTAGGCCAGTTTTATTCCGTCTGGGGCATGCCACTATCAAGAAAAAACGTTGCATACCTACAATCTGATGAGATCAGGTTTTTCCGTGTGAATAATGGTCGAGTAGCAGAGTATCTAGATGACCCTGTGTTAATGCCTATCACGGCAGGCGAAAGCATCATTATCGTCATAGGCCCATTACCGCCGACACTGCCACGGTACACCTGGCCCGGGCAGTAACCGTATCGGCAAGCCCCCTAGAATATCAAACGAACAGCCAGCAACGATTGAGCCTTCCACTACGGTGGCTGGCTCTGAGGCTGCGGCCGAAGCACCAACTTGCACGCACTGAGTAATAAGAGAGCAATTCAATTGGATCTGAGCAGCATCTTTCGAAATGAAGCGCTCGAAGCGGCAAAAAATCGCTATGGAGCACCGTCAGCGATCCTCGGCGTGCCCAGTTGGGTGATCACAGCGTTTCTGGCTGTCGTTTTTGCAAGCGCCTTAATATTTGTCGCAAATGCCCACTATGCAAAACGCGAAACAGTTTTGGGTCTTGTCGTCCCCGCACAAGGGGTTGCGCGAATTGCACCACTAAAGGCCGGGGTGGTAAAAAAGGTGTTCGTTAAAAGTGGGGATACGGTGGCCGCCGAGCAATCCCTATTCCTACTGACCTATGATAGCGTTCTGGAGAACGGGTCCGCATTTTCCGAGGGAATCGCGGATGTGACAGCACGGCAGAGTGGGTTTGTCGACCGACAGGCGCAGATAAAAAAGCAGCAATTGGCACAGTCCAAAGCGCAGATCACGGAACGTATTGCCGGGCTGCTTGCCGAGGCAGAGCAATATACACAGCAGCAAAAACTACAAGCTGAACGGGTTACCTTATTAGAGCAAACGCAAGCATCCTTGAAATCACTTCAAATGCAGAACTTCATCAGCCCTGCGCAAGTGCGGCAGCGTGAGGATGATCTTATCAAGGCCAAGTTAGAACTCGTGCAAATCGGCCAAAACATAGCGAAGACCAAAAGCGCTATTGCTGCAGCCACTGCACAACTCCCTGATGTCGAGCTTGAAATTCAGGATACGACAAATAGCCTCCAGATAAGTAAAGCGCAGCTTGCCGAAAGGCGATTGCAAGCCATGTCTGCTCAAGCAACACAACTCATAGCCCCAAAATCGGGACAAGTGACGGCGGTACAGGTGCGGGAGGGAGATCTAGTTTCTGCCGGCCAAACCATGGGCTTCATCGTACCGCACGCTTCAAAGTCTATGCAACAAGTACACCTTTGGGTGCCTTCGAAGGCTATCGGCTTCGTTGAGAAAGGTGTTCGCGTTCGTTTGATGCTGGACGCATTCCCGTATCAGACCTTTGGTGTCGTCAACGGCATTGTTACCGAGGTCGCAACTGCTCCGTTAATGCCAGCAGAAGTACCAATGCCGATCAAGGAGGGAGAGCAGCTCTACAGAGTCGTGGTAGGACTGCATCAGGATTCACTTACAGCATTTGGACGTAAATGGCCATTATCGCCAGGAATGCGTCTATCAGCAGATCTCGTACTCATGGAGAGGTCACTCCTCGACTGGGTGCTGGAGCCCCTCACGGCCGTGACTAAACGGAATGGTTCGTGATTTTTATAAGTATTTTTTGGAGATATCATGCGTGCATTATGTGAAGCGGAAATGACATTCATCGCGGGCGGCCACGACCCAGATAACCCGAAGAAAGATATTGAAATGCCGAGGGTTATTATCGAGGGACAGCGTACCCGTGACAGTTACGATACCGGCATGTGGGATTTGTTGATGGAGCGCCTGTATTATGTACCGCCAGATGCAAGTGATCCCAACGATGACCATCATGCTTGTTTCCTGGTGAACGGCGATCCAGGATTGAAGCATGCCCCTGGTGCGGATGTAACCGACATTCGCCAGGCAGCGCTGATGGTGCAGGACTATATCAAGGGACAAGATCAAAGTATCGAATGGGGTGCGCTCATCATTCGAAATCAGTACGGCGACGTACGGGTTGGTGAGATAAACAAGGGTGACAAGGGTGAGGTCAAAATGCAAGGTGGACTCGCCCCTGGGGACAAGATCGTAGCGACAGTGCATTCGCATCCATCGACTCCTGGAACTGACCAGTCCTTGCCATCTACTTATCAGTCCAATGGTAATCAACCGAATGATGAGAAGAGTACGAAAGATCTGATTGCTCAAGGCTTCATGGATCCTAACGGTCTAGTCTACATCATTGACAATGCTTCCGGGCAAATGCATGAGTACGACCCCTTCAACATCAGCGTCAACAACCGCAACAATATTACGGACGACCTGAAACAGTGGGGCGTATCCTGTGGCTGGTAAGGGAGTACATTTCCTAATGCTTCATGAACCGTCTTGAGGGCCCGTCATGCTATTAGAACTTGCTCAAGTTGTTCAAGTCGCCGTCACCAGCGCTGATGGCTACTATATACCCAGCGTTGAATCCATGACATATGAAGCAAAATGTCGAGATAACACACTAAGAGCAATCGAGGCGAATGGCCGATTGACGCTTGTAGTAGGAAAGAAAGAGCGCGATCTTTCGAGCACGCAGTTCTATAAGTCGTATCTCACTGGTAGCTATTTAGGCCGGTTTGTTGCCTCATGCGCGAAGGATGATGGAAAATTCATCTTTAACTTCTTCGGCGCAGCGATTCCAGCTAACGGCCCAGTTAGGACGGCGATTGGCACGATTACCGTTGACAAGAGCGTCGAAGTAATATCCGATGCCCCGATCAAGGTTGAAGATGTAAATCTCGTTGACTTTAATAGCAACAGATTGAATTCTAGTCGAGCCAAGTAATACCTCGTTATCGCCGGCGCGAGCAATCGCGCCGGCCCCACGGATAAGAACACTATGTACTATCAACAGGTCGAAGTCGCAGAGTGCGGGTTGGTGTGTATCGCCTACGCGGCAGCAAAGCTCGGGGCGCAACATGACTTGATCGATTTGCGGCGTCGCTTCGATGCATCCAGTCGCGGACTTAATTTCCAGCAAATGGCGGAGTTGGCGGCGAGCCTCCACCTTCATGCTCGCGGTGTACAGTGCAGCGTCGATGAACTCAAGGATTTGGCGCTGCCGGCTGTCCTACATTGGGGCTTGAAACATTTCGTCGTCCTGGAACGTGTTTCTCGAAATACCGTACGTATATTTGACCCTAGCAAGGGGCGGCAAACACTCAAATATGAACAAGTCTCGAAGTGCTTCACTGGTGTCGCGCTGGAGATCAGCCGCGCCCAGGGCTTCAAACGTCGCAAGGAGCCTAGTCCGCTATCCATACTGTCCTGGGTACGGCTGGGACCCGAGCTCTACCGCGGAATGATCCAAGTTGCAGTACTCTCGATCCTGCTCCAACTGTATATTCTTGCGAGCCCATTTTATATGCAGCTCGCGATGGACCAAGCGGCACTCAAGGGCGACTTGGGCCTGTTATCTTTGCTGGCGATCGGGTTCGGCGCATACGGTCTTTTCAATGCAGTAGCAATGCTATTGCGGGGATATGTCACTCAACAGATGTCCGCTTGGATGAGCTGGGACATGAGTGTCCGCCTGTTTCGGCACATGATCCGGCTTCCGCTCCCGTGGTTTCAGAAAAGACGACTTGCGGATTCTATTTCCCGCTTTGAGGCTGTGAACCCAATTCGCGATCTTATATCTGGGTCATTGATCGCCTCACTCATCGATGGCGTCTTAGCGATTACCACTGCCATTATGATGCTGGTTTTTTCACCTATGCTGGCATTGATCGCTATTGTCGGTGTGTTCGCGAGCATATGCATCTCGTTGCTCAGCTTACCCAACTCGCTTCGAATGGGAGGAGAGGCACTGACGGCAAAGATTGCCGAGTCAGAGAAGAGAATGGAGATACTCCGCTCTATCCAAACCGTCAAAACCATGTCCGCCGAGGGCGTCCTAGAGCAGCAGTGGTCGAACAGGTATAACGAGGTGTTAAGGACCAACGTCGCGAATGGTCGCTATACGATAGCCATAACGTCCCTACAGCAGGCAGTTCACGTTATCGTCTCGACAATCATTGTATATTTCGGTGCCCGTCAAGTCATGGATGCAACTATGACAGTGGGGCTGCTTTTCGCGTTCGTGGCTTACCAAACGCAGTTCAAGAACGCATCGTCCAGTCTCATAGCGCAAATCATCCAATGGCGACTGACGGACATTTATTCCCACCGGCTCGCAGACATTGTTCTAAGCCAAGTGGAGCCTGGACTGGAAATTCAAGATAGCGGCGTTCGTCCCTCCGGGCATATCGAGATCGATAACATATCGTTCAGATATGGGCCTACAGAACCTTTTGTGCTGAGAAATGTTAGCCTTCGCATCCAGCCAGGCGAGTCTCTGGCGATTGTTGGGCCATCTGGTATCGGCAAAAGCACATTCATGAAAGTAATTGCTGGGTTATACATGCCCGCGACCGGGGAGGTTAGACTCGACAAGCGACCTATCGCAACCTGGGGATTGAAAGCGGTGCGCAAAAACATTGGTGTCGTCCTTCAAGACGATGAGCTCCTGTCAGGCACCGTACTGGAAAATGTGACATTTTTTTCTTCTGACTGCGACCGTCATCTTGTCCTTAAGGTTCTAGATGCAGTCGGAATGAAGGATGAAGTACTGTCGATGCCTATGAAAGAGGATACGTTCATTGGGGATATGGGTGGCTCCATATCCGGAGGACAAAAGCAGCGTCTCTTGTTAGCTCGAGCACTTTATAAGAATCCCTGCATTCTGCTCCTTGATGAGGCCACATCGCATTTGGATACACTAAACGAAAAGCGGATAAATGCGTTCTTGAAAGAGATGAAGATCACGAGGATTATCATTGCACACCGCCCTGAGACGATCTGCTCCGCAGATAAGATCTTCGATCTTGCTGCTCGATCGTTTTTGTCGCCAGCCATGGTCGCTGAGCGCTACCTGTCCGCTGCGCGACCGAAATCCCCTGCTCCTGACTTGGGTGCTGCAACGCAGCCTGTCGGGGCAGTTATCTCTGATACGCGAGTATCCCGAGAAGAGGAACAGACGACTGGTGTGATGCCTATCGTGCTGAATGCTATGGGCAGCCCGGTAATTGGTTCCTCTGAGGGGCGTGTGGCGAACCGCCGCCAGACAACGTCTGGTTCCATCGATTCAGTCATCATAGCTGGCAATACCGCAGTTCTGTAGCAGCTGCTGGTGGTATCACATGCTGTCTCTACCGTCACATCCAGCAGGCTTTGGCTCAGCCTCTGGTTACTTGCGGCGATATCGCCTTACTCGACGCCGGAAGCAACGCACGTTTGCGCAAGAGCGAACACGCGCCGGGAACGACAAGCGTCGACAACCGCGGCGCTGAGAGCGTGGCCTCCACGGTAGGGGCCGCGATGCGCTGCATTGCTACGAGCCCCATGTGACTGCCGACGATTACCGGGATCAACCCGGCGATGAACATGGCAATGGTCAAGGCTTGGGCCGTACGCGTACCACTACTCCCTTGCGGTTCACCTGCAACTGCTCGGCTTCACTGGCTGCCCCGCTGGCCAGCTTCGAGCTTCTCGGTCTCGGTGCGTAGTCTGTCGTTATCATGAGCCAGGCCGGCATTTCGATTGCTGGCTTCCGCGAAATATCGTTGTGCCTTTTCGACGTCATCAACGCGGCTCAGCATGCGACAATCGAAGGACAAGATAAAGAACGATTACGAATCGCAAGTCGATATATTTGCCGTCGCTGAAGGAGAGCTTATAGCCGTACAGGCTGCTTGCAATAAAAACTTCCAAGTGCAAGAATTTCCAAAATCTTTATGCAGCAACACACTGCGCATTTAGTCTGGCTTCCAACTTACGCTACTTGCGGCGTAAGCGTCGCGCACGTAACGCGCCTCTTCAGTTGAGGACCCCATCTCCTCTGTCAACTCATCATTTGCTCGCGATCCAGCTTGTTGCTCAGAGTAAATCGATATCGCTGCAGGTAAGCACACAGGGACGCGACCTTCCTCGTCTAACGCATGATCGTATCGCAGTACCTCAATGCTGCGTCATGTCGCCCATCCGCTCACCGATGCGCGGGCATAGTGACGCCTCGATTGGCCTACCGGGCCAGACACCTACATCAAACATCCACTTGGCCATATGGCGTCGGGGATATCGATGTTTGACGTACAGACTTTAACTCATCAATTACGGAGCAAATCATGCACTGGTTTGACGGCCGCGTCACGCCTCTCAACGCTAGAGCCCTCTATGCAACAGCGAACGTCTATGAGCTATTCGATACCGAAGCGGCCGAATTACTGCGGCAACAGGCATGCAATATCGCACTCGAACTAGGATGGCGCACTCCAGTCGAAGAGCGGTTTCGCTCTTCATTCTGGACGAGCCAGAACTGATGTCGTTTTTTTCTGCCGGCCGCAGTGACCGGCGGTGGGCAGAATCATACGAGTACGACCACCCGCCGGTTGTGTGGCGAGGCGACTGGCAATCCAACTGCGATGGAGACTATGAAACCCGGCGTGAAGTCGTCCAGTCGGGGGACGCGTTCAGGGCACAGTTAACGATTTCTCGCATGGGCGGGGAACCCAACTTCAATTGCGGCGAATTCCTCGGCACGCTGGACGAGGAATTCGCTGATTCGCGCCGGCTCTCTGCAAACTGGCATGCACTGGACTGATGCATCGATGTGCCTGAGAGCGTCTTATTAGACGCTCCCTTTTTGTTTTAGCCGCCCACTAGCCGTAGCAACAATGCTTCAGCGACGAAGGCCCGTGACGGCAACTACGACACCCATAACTCGCGGGCCGGTTGGCATTACCGCTATATACTTTGTTCGTGAGGGAGCTTTCAATGAACACCCGAGGCAAGCACATGCTTACGACGGTAAGCGTGACATCGAAAAAGACGAAGGGCTACTATGCCGACGGTAATGGCTTGTATTTGCAAGTTTCCGCTAGCGGGTCGAAGTCGTGGATCTTTCGCTTCATGCTGCGCGGACGCGCTCGCGAGATGGGATTGGGTTCGGTTCAAAGCAAGTCGCTAGCCGCGGCACGAGCTGACGTGGCAAGCTACAGACAGCTACTCATCGAAGGAATCGATCCCATAGAGCATCGACGCGGCTTGCAACTAAAGGCGCCGACCGTGCCCAGAACTGCGCATAGTTTTCGCGAGTGCGCCGAGCAATTCCATGCAATGCATAGCGAGGGATGGCGCAATGTGAAGCACGTGGCCCAGTGGATCAACACACTTGCTCTCTATGTCTTCCCTGCCATTGGCGACAGGGACGTTGACGAGGTGACGAGAGCCGATATCCTGACGGTTCTTGAACCTATCTGGCTGACGAAGCACGAAACTGCCAGCAGGGTTCGCCAGCGGATCAAGCTTGTACTAGACTGGGCCTCGGCGCGCGAGTATCGAACCGAACGCGAGCACGGCCTCTGGGACCAAATGTCTACTGCCCTTCCGAAGACCAGGCAACTTCGTAAGCCGAAGCACTATCGCTCCTGCTCCTATGAGCGCGTCGGTATGGCTCTTGCTGCGATTCGAACTTGCGGCGCGTCTATGTGCGTCAGGTGCGCTATGGAATTCATCGTTCTTACTGCGGCAAGAACGGGTATGGTACGGATGGCGCGATGGGAAGAAATCGATTGGTCGAAACACCAGTGGACAATACCCGCAGAACGTATGAAGACAGGGGTTGAACACCGGATTCCGCTACCGCATCGGGCCATGGAGATTCTTGAAGCTCAACGTCAGAAATCGGAGCCTGAAGGACTGATCTTCCCCACTCCTCGCAACAAGCCTCATAGCGATATGGTCTTCACGATGCAGCTCCGGCGCTTGGGACTGGCCTTTACCATGCATGGTTTCCGATCGACCTTCCGAGACTGGGCCGCGGAGCAGACCGCTTTTCCCGCGGAAGTTTGCGAGGCAGCGCTGGCGCACGCGCTTAAGAATCCCACCGAAGCAGCATATTTTCGCAGCGATCTGTTTGACAAGAGGCGCGAGCTGATGGGAGCGTGGGCCGCATATTGTGTCGCCGAGACCCAGGCTGCAACGAAGCCTCCTGCTGAGTGAGCGCACCTTCGCGGTGGAGCTGTGTCCTTCTTCGCCTCCAGCACTGCGCCACCCTCGCGGCCGTAGCCGCACAGAATCGCCCGCTGCTTACCTCGACGCCATGCGTGAACGGACCCACTCTTCGATCTCGCAGCGAACCCACCCCGAGGACCGAGCGGAAATTTTTACCTGTTTCGGGAACTCGCCAGCGCGAATCGCCTTGTAGATTGCCGCCCGCGATTTGCCGCAAACCGCGGCAACCTCCGGCAGCCTCATGATGCTCAGTTCGGTGGGAGCGCTTGGGCGTGAATTCATTGCGACCTCCGACAATTCTATCGTTGACCGCCAGCCAGGCGGCATGGGTTTTACCTTTCGGCGTGCAAAGCGCCATCAAAACGTCACGGTTGCGAAGTCTTACTCCGCAACCGTAACCCTTACCATCGTGACCACTACAGGACCGCGTTATCGAATCATCGCTAACAGTTCCTGAACAACGGATGGCGAGCCGCCCCGTGTCGAGGAACAGCGCAACGCGGTTCCATCCTCGAGCACCCAGACGCCAGCCCCCTGCCACTCAGCACGCCATAGCTGGCGCAGCGTCAGAACAATCGGAAACGAAGCGCCGCAGTCTGCGATGGCGCCAGACATGATCGGCTCGTTGTCGGGATCGGCGCTCCTGACGTGCTCGGATATGAAATCCGCGACAGGCCGCGCAATCCAGGTCGCCATCTCGAAATTGATGTCAAGGGCGGCGAAAACTCCCTGCATGTACGGCAATGCAGAGAAGAGACCGGCGGTAAAAGCCGTACTGCTTGGCAGGATATCGATGCACTCCTGGCCGATCAAATCCATGCGTCGGATCATGTCGGTAACCTCGCGGCCGTCAACCTGCACCTGCGACGCCTGTAGCAGATCGACGAATACGTTCGACATTGTTGCCAACTCCTCATACTGGGCCATGACGTGTGCTGCGTGCAGCCGATAGTCGACCCAGGACCAATAGTCGCGAACATGTAAAAGTTCCCCTTGCGCGAGCCATGCCGCGCGCGGATATTGTGGGTGCTCCGCGGGAGGCCGGGTACCGCTGAAGGTCGGCATCCCATGGGTCCATTCCCAGTTGATCGATTCCTTGACCACAACCTCAGGCAAGGTGATGCTGGGTTCGACGCATTTTGCCGCGCGGACGACAGCCCATGCATGTGCCGGCGTCTGCCCTTTGGCAAAGTGTTCGACGATACTGTTCGCCAGTCGGTGCCGGCAAGCGGCGTCGGACGGGCTTCTGTTCTGGTCGTAACAGTGCTGTACGAACCACGCGCCGAAAGGCACGCACACCGCTTCTTCCAAGGTCTTGCCAGACTGCGGTTTCGGGCCGTCAAGCTCGAGGATCGCACGTTCGATACGCACGGCCATCGGCAGGTACGCGCTCGTGCGTTCTACCAGGTCACGCGCGCGTGAGCCAGTATGTCCAAGTACATAGAACGCAGGCGATGTGCGGATGCCCCGGTCGATGAACGCAGAGAAGACAGCCATCGACATGAAATACCCGTCGTCATCGTCCATAAAGATGCTGTTCATTGTTGCCTCCTGTGATAACAAATGAGTGTGACGCGCTCGCGCGAGTCTTGGCCGTGCCAACGCGTAGGCGCAGCTCCGGATGGTCGTAAAGAAGATGGAAATGGCGCGCTATGCGCCTACAGGCCAGGATGGCCTATGTAGATGACTGGTTGCGAAGTGATCACGCGCCAGCTCGCGTTGGGATGCACTCTCAGATCACGATACTCGATGGTGATTTGAGAGCACAGCCGCAGCTGGCACACTGGAATGGAACTGCTGCAGGGGGACGGTGACAGCGGGAAGCCGCACCGTGATCGATGGCTGGCCGGGAAACGCAGGGCCAGCTGCTGCTATGTACAATCTAGTCTGTATCTTCCTGAAGTCAAAGCCTGTCTGTGTACGATGCTTTTCGCGCTGGTCCATAGCCGTCGCAGATGCGAAGGCTGGCCGAGCGCTGCAGCTGCGACTGCTATTTTTCTGCTACGGCTTCCAATTGCCGCGCCCCCTCGACCTCGGCTTGGGGTGCATCAGCAGAGACTTCGGTAACTACTTCGGACGATAACTGCTCGGAGTCAGTCTGCGCTGCATCCTGTTGATCGACAGTCTCGGCAGCCCCTTGCTTTAGCTGTTGTGCGTTGATCCGCTTGTGTAACCCGAAACGCGTCTGACGCATTGCGCTACCGATCGACCTTACAGCACGCTTCGCCTTGGCCTTCCGCACAGCCATTTCACCATTCGGCATCACCTCGTCAATAACGAGTGTCTCGAGAATTTGCATCAGCTGGTCGACCTTGCAAATGAGTTCGAGGTAGCGTCGGCCGAAGCGCGAGTGAACCCGGGCATCGACTATCAGCGGAGCGATGTCGTAAGTGGCTAGATCAGTGATCCCATTTCGGTGACAGAGTTGCTCGGCATGCACCAATGCATCGTTGAGAAGCGCAGTGTTCTTCTCCACCAATTCCTCAAGTGCGGCCACTGCGCTTTCGATTTCAGCAGAGGGCAGGTTGATCGGCGCGATTACCGTGATGAAGTGCATGTTCAGCGAGGCCCCATCGAAAAACCTCAGGAAGAGGCGTTTTCCTTCGGGGCTCTGCAATGTCGTGCGGATCTTGCGGCTAGCAGACTCGACCCTGCGGAAGTCAGTCTTGACTTCTCTCGACAAGAGCCGCTGGTTGGTTTCGCCGTTATCGCTCTGCGTCGTAGTGACACCGATCGGCTCGGCATTGGTGGGCTCGCTCATTTTTTCCTCCCGCATGGGCCGTATGCGGATCCATCTTCAATTCGTCCTATTCGATTTGCCACCCGAAATCAGAACCAGTGCGCGCGGAATTCGTCAACAGTGGTCCGAGGGGCCGGACCGCATCGTATGCCATAGCGTCAGCGCGGCGGATCCAACCCGCGTTTCCCGCGAATCATTGACAACCGTGCACCGGCGGCATAATTTGATATGGCAGCAGCTAGCCCTGCGTATCAAGGCAAGCCTTCGAACCCTCCTCGCGGCACCACGCATCCATCCGCTCTTCGTCGTTCCGAGAACATTCCTGCTGCAGCAAGCGTGCATCAAGAAGCGTTTTCGCGACGGTAGCTGGCACCCCGTCCGATCGGCACGCGCCGACAGTTCGCCAGCATTCACACGCACCGTTCACACACGGCGCATTTCCCAAGCCGGGACGCGGTCCCTGCAGGGGACTGCCGTTCCTCCATACAAAGGAGAACAGCATGACATCCAAGGTATCGTGGCGCCGAGAATTCCGTGAGGAGCTCGTGCGTCGCGCGTGGCTTAGGCCATTAAAAATAGCTGCGGCATCACAGCACAGCTCGCTGCTGCAATCAGCAGCCGCCGATGACTCACCAGATGGTGAATGGTCCGAGGAGGAAATCGTCTCGCTGCACTGGCGCCTGTTGAAGCGCATTGAGGCCCTTTCAGACGCGCGAACACCGCTCGAAGAAAAGCTGGACCTGCTACGCTGGGTATTTACTGACCCAGCGCTAGATACGCAGCCATTTTCCTTCGTCAACTGCGTGAAAGTCGTCAGCTTGAGCCCCCTGTCCCCGGCACCCTACTTCATCGGCATGGTCGATTCGGAAGAGGTGCGCGACTGGATTCGCCGAAGGATCGGCGTTTGGCTCACTATTTCAGTGGATTCCTACCCGGCATGGGTGCAACAAGCCATCGCCGCCCGCCCGGATTGGATCGCTTCGCAGTTGGAACGAAACCCGCAGTGGCTCAATGAGCAGTTGCGCCGCAGCTATGTCGAAGGCGACCTTTTCACGTAGCTGGTTGGAGGTACCTTATGGACAAGCTCGAATTCGAGACCAGGTATCGGAAGATGCTCCAGTTGGCCCACGGCCGTTGGACCACAATTCTGCGACAGCTCGGTGTGAACGAGCGGATTCTCAACAAGCGTAACCAGCCTTGCCCGCTGCCGGGATGCGGTGGACGCGACCGCTTTCAGTACACCGACAAGTTCGGCGAGGGGAATTATCACTGCCGGTACTGTGGCGCTGGTGGAGGTTTCAAGCTTCTGCGTGGCACCATGGGTTGGAGCGCTGTAGAGACCCTTGAGCGAGTTGAACAATGTATCGGCATGCTCCCAAACGGGATTCGACACGATCCGTCGCGGCCCAATGCCAAGGCATTGGACATGGCGCACCGGATCTGGTCGGAAGCGCGGCCGATACAAGTGTCGGACCAAGCACATCGCTACCTGCTCGCACGCAGGCTGCAGCTGGATACCTATCCCGCAACGTTGCGGTTTCATGCGGCGCTGGGATACTACGAGCGCACTTGTGATGACCGATGCGTTCACGTAAGGGACTACCCTGCCCTGCTGGCCAGGATAGACAGCCCGACCGACGCGCTCGTGGCTCTCCACAGAATTTATCTGGAGAATGGCTCGAAAGCGAGTGTCGCTGCGCCGAAAAAGACCCTGTGCGCGAACTTTGAAGGTGGCGCGATTCGTCTGGCCCCGGCCACGGAAGTTCTGAACGTGTGCGAAGGGCTCGAGAACGCGCTGGCGGTGTTTAAGCGCAGTAGTGGCGAACCAGTGTGGTCGGCCATATCAGCGAGCAATATGCAAAGCCTATGGATACCCCCAGGTGTTCGCTTCCTCAGGATCTACGCGGATAACGATGCCGACTCTGATTTTGCTGGCCAGGTGGCAGCATTCACATTGGCACGCGCAGCCCGTAAGCGGAAGATCGACGTCAAGGTTTTTGTCCCACATCGAGCCGGCAGCGACTGGGCCGATGTGTGGTATGCCCGCTCGGCGCATCTCGTCAGAGTCGTCTGAGCTATCCGTAACGCTCCGTACGCGCATCCGCTCGTCCGAGAGCCGTATAGCCAAGTCTCACCGGCTTGGCACTATTAATCCTTTCCAGGAGAATCAAATGAAATCAGGACGCAATCTGCGTGACTTGGCGGTGGAGCTGCGCCGTCAGCTCAACGCCAAACAGGACCTGCTTGCACCATCCCGGCTGATTCAATGCGATACCGGACCGGGTGGCACGTGCGAATTAGCGCTCGATGTGGCGGGAGATCGGCGCGCGTATATCGTCAGCGACATTGCGATGCACCAGCTCGCGGAAAAGCTGAAGATCCCCTTCGGCTATTTCGAACGCATGCGCCGCGAGCGGCCAGAACTACTTGACGAAAACGTCAACACCTGGCTGCAGGCTTCGGGAAACGAGAACAGGCTCGTCCGGACGCTCGATGGCAGGGTTCGCGCATTCCTGTCCGACCGATATCGCCGGCTGGACAACTACGATGTCGCGGAGTTTGTTCTGCCCATTCTCGAGCGTCTGCCTGGGGCGGTGCCGGCTTCGACCGAACTTACCGAATCGCGGATGTATATCAAGTACATCTGCCGGCGCCTGCAGTGCGAAGTCGCACCCGGCGATATGGTCTGTGCGGGCGTCGTCGTGAGCAACTCGGAAGTCGGATGGGGACACCTCACAGTGGAACCGCTACTTTACCGGCTCGTTTGCAGTAATGGTCTGATCGCGAAGGACCTGGTTCTGCGCAAAAAGCACTTGGGTAAGACCATGCAGCTGCAGGAAGCAGCAGTCGAACTATACAAGGAAGACACGCTGCAGGCAGATGACCGGGCGATCCTGCTCAAGGTGCGCGACATGGTCGAAGCCGCGGTATCCGATGTGACGTTCAGGCTGATCGTGGACAAGCTGCGCCGTACCGCTGGCATCAAGCTCGCCGACGATCCCGTCAAGTCGGTGGAAGTGCTGGCCCACCGATTTGCGCTATCGGAGGACGAACGTTCCGGGGTATTGCGCAGCCTGATCGAAGGCAGCCAGCTATCCGGATACGGACTCGTGAATGCGGTCACAAGCTATTCGCAGGACGTTCTCGACTACGACCGCGCTACCGAACTCGAAACAGTGGGTGGCCGGCTCGTCTCGCTAAGCGACAGCGAATGGCGCGAGATCGCCGACCCGGCCTGAAGCACACTTGGTCACGCACGGCTCTCGCCGTGTGTGACCAAGCAGCTAAAATCTCTTCAGCTCGAAAGCCATCGTCACCTTGCCAATGACCTCGAACTCTGCCTTCTTACACTTCCCTATGTCGACGGTCATTTGTTCGTAACGCTCGTTCGCGCAACGCAAGCGATACTTCGTGTCTCCGGTCCGTTCGACGAAGCGCACCATTGATACGCCGGACAATGTGAGAAAGTAAATGCCGTTTCCAGTGATAGCGCTGACGCTGCCGTCGACCAGAAACGGCATATCGTCACCAATGACGGGCGCCATGTCATCGCCTTTCATCAGGTACACATCGTAGCCTTGAGCCAGTCTGTCCATATGAAAGTCCAGGCGAGAGGTCCAGTCTGCCGATGGCATCCGCGGAACGAGTTCGCGCACGGTGGCATGGGCGCTCTCCTTGGGAAAGGGCCGGCGCAGCCGCACCAGGCCAAGCATCCAGTTCGCGTCCACTTCGAGTCGCAGGCACAGGATTGCCAACGAGCGCAGATCGGGAAGGCCGGGGGAGCGATCCGACAGCCAGCGCATGACCGATTGCGCTGCGCGACCGGTCTCTACCGACAGGTAACGCACACGCTCCGTGGCGTCGATCCCGCTCCGATCGAGTTCGGCGACCAGCCGCTGTCGTAAACCGGGAATAAGGTCTGGCGCTTTCGACAGTGTCGCGGACAACTGCCGCGACGAGGACTGCACGTGTGTTCGTACCATGTCGTTCCCCTTGACGCCCATAGCATAGCACTTGCTACCCTACGGTGCGCAAAGACCAATCCGCTTCGACGCCACAACCACAGGCAGTCCTGATGTCTTCATACAAATAAAACGGCCAAGTTTTCATTATGCTAGCAACTGCTATTGCGATTGTAGGAGCCATGGCCTAGCCTAATCACAAGCAGCACCGTGCTGTCTCTGACTTGAACCGTTTTACACCCAAGATGCGGAATACCGCGTCAACAAGCTACAGGACTCAACCATGGATAACCAACTCAACCTCACGAACGTACAGTACGTGAACTTCAATTTGCTGATGGCGATTCATGCCAACGTTCAGCGCGACCCGATCTCAGCGGCTTACCAGTTTCATCTATCCCGATCCCAAACAGAGAAGCTCGAATCGCTGTCACTGGAGGGGCTGGAATTGCTGGCGACTGCCATGCATGCCGAATGCCTCTTCGCTCCCCGCGCCAATTTGGACCGCCTGCTCGACGCGCCACCGGGCCTATCCATCGCACTTGCAGCCGTTAGTAGCCAAATCCGGGGCGACTCTGCTGTGGCACGCGTGGAGCGTCGGATTAACCGCGCGTCGATCTGAGGCTGACTGCATGGCCCGCCCATACGTCGAGCGGCATATCCACGCTCTTTCTCTCGCTCACGCGTGCGTGCAGCTCGGTGCGCGAATGCGCACCATCTCATACATTACCGGTCTGACGCACACTGAGCTCGCAAAGCTCTACCCTTCTGGCGAACGAGTATTCAAGTGCGGCCGCCTGCCCGCCTCTGCGGACTGGCTAATAGACAAGACCAATGTACTGGTTCGTGCCGAACTCTCGATCTTCGCAGCCATCTTTTGTCGCCTGATCGACAGCGATTTCGGCCTGAGTGACGCCGTTGTCGCAGGCTACAAGATGTATGCCAATATGTGTGCGGGCCCTTCCCGCATCTCCTTTGATCGCGCGTTCGACGTGGCTTGTCACCTCAAGGGAATCTGGGCCCATCCGACGGCAAGCATTGCCCTCTACCCGTGCCCGCAGTGCCATTCGCTCTATTTGTCGAGCATTGGGAATCTCAGCGCAGCATCGGACGGATGTGTCTTTTGCCGACTGCTCGCAAGGTACGACAGGGACCCGCGGATACAGGCCATGTTCCCTTGCCGACGAGTTCCAGTACGCTCTCGTCACAGCGTGTGCGCGTTAGCGCATGTGAAAGCAGATACGTAATCAGCATATGCCGCTACGCTCATTCCGGGTGGAGCCCCATCAAGACTAACGCGATGATCAAGGTTCCTCCCGGGGGAAATTCATGGCGTTCATATTCAAGCGTGGTGTTGCCAGAGCCGATGATGAAACGAGCGGAAAGCGTATGCCGCAGCCGTCTGAAGCCGCTGCAGGCGAGAACATGGCAGCAGGCGTGCCGTTTGCGCCAATCAAGGCCTCCAAGCTCATCGAAGCGAACGGCGAAGCGTTACGCAGGCTCAAGCTTTGCTACGGCCGAGAGGACGGTCAGTTCGAGAGTGAAATCATGACCGTGATCGCGAGATATGCGAATTATGTGAACGGGCTACCTGCGACCGCGGACAACTACTTCTCGTGGCCGGGCGGACTCTTTCGCTTAGGGCTGGAATGCGCGTTCTTTGCGCTCCAGTCCACCGATGCGCAGATCTTCGAAGGAAGAGCATCCATTACCAAGCGCCGGGGACTGGAGCCGAGGTGGCGCTTGGCTGCGCTGATCGCGGGGCTTTGCATAGAGCTGCAGCCGCTGCTCAATATCGCAAAGGTCACGGCACAAGACGGCTCCTGCTGGCAACCTTGCTCGTTGCCGTTATCGGATTGGCTCGAAAGGTACCCCGGCGGCCATTGTCATATCGTATGGTCGGAGCGGCCCAGGTTGGATGGCATACAGAACTTCTACGCTTTGCCGCTTATCGTGCCTGCTACAGCCATCGAATACCTGGGCGCGGACAATAGCGTCGTCATCCCAGCGATGCTGGCGGCACTCGCGAGACTCCCGCTGCCTGGCTGTCCGGATACCCTCACCACTTTGGTACGCAAAGCTGCCGCGTGCGCGATCAGCAAAGATATTCGCAGATTGTCGGCCGCCCGCGGCGGTACGGCCATAGGCGAAAACGTCGCAAGGCTCCTGATCGACTGTATGCATGACCTTGTCCACAGTTCGGCGACCTGGCTACCGAACAGCGGCAAGTCGCGGGTCTGGCACGCCCAAGATGGCACCTTCGTTGCATGGCCAGGCGCCGCGCACGACTTGTCGGCTTACGCCGACCGCGAGCGTCTCTACGGCATGCCGCGTGATCCGGACGAGATGCTGGCTGCTCTGGACAAGCAACATTGGCTCGTGCAAAACGAAGCGGGATGTATCTGGCACATCGAACCTCCGGGGTGCTCCGGGCCGATAGAGTCGATCAAGCTGGCAGCCCCTGAGTTTGTACTGGTGAACCAACTCGTCACGTGTAGCGTGCTCTCACCTATCGCGCTCTCAACGCTCGACGAGGCTCCTCACGCTCAATGCTCCATCGAGGAATGCCCTCAGGCGCCGCAGGAGAACGCCCCATCAACAGCCCCGTCGCAGCGATCAAAGGGCCTGAGTGCATTCTCTGGACAATTGGCTGAACGCATGCCTGACCGGCATTCGTGCATGCGCCTACCTGCAGCGGTAGCGAGTGTGATCCGCTCCGCATTGCGCAACTTGGCAACGGGTTCCGCTGCCGGTGGCGCGCATGCGCTGGACATTGGGATACTGATTCCTCTGCCACTGTTCCGATCCGCCAAGGTCGATGTCAGGTTCGCAGCCCGCTGCCTCGCCGAGGTTGGGATGCTCGTCCCAGGGGAAGGGGACGCCCCGGTACACACAAGGGTGCTGGAGGGTGCCGAACTCCAGGGGCTCGTACTAAAGACGGATGCGGTAACGGGTCTCGGACCGCTCGATACGGCTGGCGGAGGTAGCGATGCTGGCGCGCAAACTTGAAACGCCTTGGCGAAAGGCGTTCGAGTTCTATGCCGCCGCCGGCTGGCTCGGATCGGCCTGCGGCTGCCTGGCACTCTCACCCGGCTACATTCCTAACGTCGTGGCTGCGGCGATTGGTACTGTTGCAGCGACAATGGCGACCTGGCGATTTTCTCAAGGCACAGACATTCTGCGCCGGCGTGCGGCATTATCGGGACGTGCTATGGCGCGTATCAGCTTTGGCCACTTTCACCGGCTGACGACCGATCCCGACCAGGTGTTCCTCGGCTACGGCTTCGAATGGAAACCGGAGCACTCGCAGCGTCTATACGAGCTGTGCAAGGTCGACTATCGCGATTTCTCGGTGTCCCCGTTACTGGTTCGTTTGTTCGGCTACGAACTCGATGCACAGCCTGACGCAGAGATCGGCATGCCCTATGTGCACGGAGTCGAGCAAACCGAAAAACCGCTCTATCGCCCGCTGCAGAACCTGGAAGGCGGCACCCTGGTCGTCGGCACGACGCAGGCCGGCAAAGGCGTCATGTTCAGCTGGCTGATTGCGCAAGCGATACGCCGCGGTGACATCGTCATCATTCTGGATCCGAAGAATTCGAAGCGCCTCAAGCGTATCGTGGAGCACGCCTGCCGGGTCTATCGCGGCCCTGACACATTCCTGTGGTTTCACCCCGCGTTTCCCGAAACTGGGATACGTATCGACTTCACCTTCAACTGGCAAAAGCCGACCGAGATCGCCTCCCGCATTCAGGCCATTCTTCCGCCCGACACGGCGGGGGCATTCTCCGCGTTCGGCTGGGACGCAATCAATGTCGTCGTCCAAGGCCTCGTCGACCTGGAAGAACGGCCCAATCTGGTAAAGCTTACGCGTTATATCGAAGGCGGTATCGAACCAGTGCTGGAGGAGACGCTGCGCCGCCTCATGTTGCAGCTGCACGGTACGCAGTGGCGACAAGTGAGCGAGGTGGCAAGGCATTTGGAGAGGGGGCATAAGGGACAGATTAAGTCGACTTCGCCAGTGGCAACTGCGGAACTGCTGGGTCTTGTCGAGTATTACGAACGTTACGTCCCCATTGGGCAACGCGAGAAAGTCATCGATTCACAGCTGCGCGTCTTCCGTCATAATCGCGAGCACTACCAGAAGATCACGGCCAATCTGCTGCCGATTTTGTCAATGCTGACTTCGGGCGATCTTGGCCGCACCCTGTCGCCTGATCCGCTTGATCGCGACGACGAGCGCCCGATCATGAATTTCGAGAAGATCGAACGTGCCGGCCACGTGCTCTATATGTGCCTCGATTCATTACCTGACTCCTCCGTCGCGTCGGCTATAGGCGCCCTCGCCCTGGCCGACTTCGCGGCGCGGGCCGGCATGCTGTACAACCTAGGCCAATATCGCCGCGTTGCCCTATTCGTGGACGAGGTCTCAAACGTCATCAATACGCCACTGATCGAGATACTGAACAAGGGCGCCGAGGGCGGGGTTTACACGACCGTCGCGTTGCAGACGCTGGCGGACCTCGCCCAGCGCCTGGGCAGTGAGAACGCGGCGCGCATGGCGCTGGGCAACCTGAACAACATATTTGCGTTCAGGACCAAAGACAGGTTGACGCAAGATTACATCGTCGAGACGTTCGGCAAGACTGGAATCCACAGTCTTCGGGTGGCACAAACAATGGCCAGCGACACGCACGTCGGCGACTTCACCGCCACGACCTCGACGCAGCTGTCCGAAGCGCTGGAAGAGACGGTTCCTGCCGACATTCTCGGCAAGCTACCGAACATCCAATACTTCGCTTCGGTATCGGGCGGTAGGCTCATGAAAGGTCGGTTACGTCTGCTTGATACCGCCCCCAGCCTTACGAGCCCCGTACAAGGTTTATCGAAATGATCCGCATTCTCGCGGTCACGTTGATGACGGCGCTACTTGGATTTGTGCTCTGGCTACCGGCCAGTTATCCTGCACAGGCTTTTTACCAGACCGTCCAACTTGACCATATGACTTGCAGGGCAGCTCTTGGCAAGGCATACAGCGATCGAGCCTTGGCGTTTGCTCTCTCATCGAACCAGTCTAGCGCAGCGCGGTCTACGTCGACGAATACCGTTGGCATGAGCAAGCCGGAACAACGTCTGGCGGCCGGCCTGGAGGCGATCGGCACCCGTCTTAGCAATGGCCGCTACAGCAAGGCGCTGAACGCAATGATGACTCTCGCCTTCTATCGCCTGGCGCTACTGCGCTCACTGGTCATTGGAACGTTAATTCTGCTCTGTCCAGCCCTGTTGGACGCAGCTGTGCGGCGAACCGTTCGTACCCATCAGTTCCAGCGACATTGTCCTGAACGATGCACTTTCGGGTTGGCTGGCGGACTGATAGCCTGCGCAGCTCTTGTAGCGTACACTGTTGCGCCTCTGCATTTACACCCAGCATTTGCATGGTCTGCTATAGCTACAATAATCTACTTCTTGTGTGTCGTGTTGGCGAATTATCACCATAGCGCTGGCTGAAACTCCAATGTCAATGCCAGAGTTCGAAATATAGAGCGATACTTTCACCATCGATACCGCCGTCGAACAGTACGGCCCTTGCACCGGTGTAGCCTCTGCGTTCGCCGCAGCGAGGGCGTCGGCCGACGTGAGCAGCGAGCCGGCGGCGACCGTGATTTTGATGAGTTTGGATTTCATGGGTTCTTCCTGTAGTATTAGAAAAATGCGGTGAGCTATCGCATTTTTCAGTCGGGCGGAACCCAAATGGCGGGATTAGGCGACGGTAAGACCGCGCTGACTTCGGACATCTGCGCACTGCCGGCATCGGCTCGCAATCCAGCCAACCGGCACCGGCGGCGGCGCGATGGCCAGCCCGATGGGCGCGCAGCCCACGTTAAGACATGGCAGTGAACAGTGCCGATCCGGACGGCAGTCGTGCGACGAGCGCGCTGGTGCACAGGGCCATGGCCAGGATCAGCAAAAGAATGACTTTCATGGCCTCCTTCTAGCGACTTTTGAGCTCTTGCACGAATTGCGCAGCCCCTGCAGACGGCCTCAGCAGAACCGAGCGCCTGCGGTGCAGGCATAGCAAACCCGCCAACCGGGCCGCCAATATGGCTTTCCAGGGCATGAGGCAACCATTGAATTACGCGCCTAGCGGCTGCGCCCGCAACATATCGAGCTCGACCCGTGCGTGCCGGACGATCTCCCAAGCGGAGGTCAGCCCGAGCACTGCCATGATGGACGCGACGGCTATATCCGGCCATGCGGAGCCCGTACCGAACACGCCGCCAGCTGCCAGTAGCACGGCCAAGTTCCCGATCATATCGTTGCGCGTGCAAAGCCACACAGAGCGCATGTTCGCATCGCCTTCGCGAAAGGCGTACAAAAGGATCGCCACCACACCGTTCGCCATGAAGGCTACGATACTGACCGTGCCCATGGTGATTGCGCTTGGAGCCTGTCCCTCGAGGCCCGCCCACAGTGCCTTGCATAAGACGAGCACGCCGAAGCTGCCCATCACGATGCCCTTCGCATATGCCGCACGGGGACGCCATACCGCTGCCATAGTCAGTACGAAGAGCGACACTGCGTAGTTGCCGGCGTCGCCAAAGAAGTCTATAGAATCGGCAAGCAGCGCGGCGGATCCGGCATGCAAGCTTGCTGCCAGCTCGATTCCGAACATCACGACATTGATCAACAAGGCAATCCACAGGACTCGCCGGTAGCGCCTGTTCAAGACCTGGGCTGCGCCACATGCGTTCGAGCAGCAATCGGCCATGGCATTCTCCTTCCAAAATCCGATTAGAATTCCTCTAGTAACTACAAGGTCAAGCGGAGACGGCGATGTACTTGAAAATTGGTGAGTTGGCGGCTCGCGCCGGGTGCCTGCCGGAGACGATTCGCTTCTACGAGCAGCAAGGCTTATTGCCCGCGCCGGGGCGATCCGCCGGCAATTATCGGCTCTACGACCGGTCGCATGAGGCCCGTCTGACCTTTATCCGCCGGTGCCGGTCGCTCGGCATGTCGCTGGGCGAAGTCAAATCGTTACTGCTATTCCAGGACAACCCGGATCAGCCTTGCTTAGGCGTCGACGCATTGGTGGATCAGCACATGAGTCAGATCCAGCAACAAATGGCGGAGCTCCTGGCTTTACAGGAGGAACTCGCGCGCTTGCGTGCAAGCTGTCGCCACGGTGCATCGGTACGGGAGTGCGAAATCTTGCGTGGACTTGCGACTCTGCCGCCAGCACCCTAGTCGGTCAGTAGGGTTCTCCGCTTGGCAATAAACCTCGCGACGTGTGTCATCAAGTCGTCAAGGTGATTCGAGATTATTTGAAATGTCGCACCGACTACGGTATTATATTTCCACGATTCTCGAAACATCGAATGGAGTGCGACCATGCAGACGAATGATGTATTGGCGGCGTTGGCGGCGTTGGCCCAGGAGAGCAGGCTGGCAGTGTTCCGATTGCTTGTACAGGCCGGACCCGACGGGCTCGCAGCCAGCAAGATCGGCGAGCAGCTCGACATCGCGCCCTCCTCGCTGTCGTTCCACTTAAAGGAGCTGACGCACGCGAAACTGCTCACGTCTAAGCAAGACGGTCGCTTCGTGATCTACTCCGCAGACATCCAAACCATGAATGGCCTCATCGGCTTTCTCACTGAAAACTGCTGCGGCGGCATCCCATGCGCGCCCAAGCGCGGCTAACGCCGCCAAGGGAACACTGCAATCACTGAAGTTCGTCCAGCTAACTAGGAGTCCTTATGGAAGACAAGGTTTATAACGTGCTGTTTCTATGCACGGGCAATTCCGCGCGCAGCGTGATGGCTGAAGCACTGGTTACAACGATGGGGCAAGGCCGGTTCCGCGGCTTTTCTGCCGGCAGCCACCCTACCGGCGCAGTCAACCCGCTGGCGCTTGAGCAGATTGCCACAACAGGGTATCCGCTCGAACAGCTGCGCAGCAAGAGCTGGGACGAGTTCGGCCAGGCAGGCGCACCGGTGATGGACTTCATTTTCACGGTCTGCGACAACGCCGCTGGCGAGGTATGCCCCCACTGGCCCGGGCACCCGATGTCGGCCCACTGGGGTTCTGAAGATCCTGCAGCCTTCGTCGGCACGGCGGATCAACGACGCGCCGTGTTCCAGAAGGTGTTCCGCCAGATCCGCGCCCGCATGAGCATTTTCGTGAGTCTTCCACTGCATATGCTCGAGAAGAACGCAATCCAGCATGAAGTGGCGGCGATCGGCCGTACCGCTGTCTGACTATCTACCTACCCACCCGAACGACACCATGAACGTACTGTTTCTCTGCACCGGCAATTCGTGCCGCTCCGTCCTGTCCGAAGGGACGTTCAACCATTTCGCGCCAGCCGGCCTGAAGGCGATCAGCGCGGGCAGCCAGCCGGCTGGCCAATTGCACCCGCGCGCCGTCGCCATACTGCACCGCAAGGGCATTTCCACCGAGGGTTATTACAGCAAGTCGTGGGACGACCTGCCGGTCACGCCCGATATCGTCATCACAGTGTGCGGCAGCGCAGCCCGCGAGACGTGCCCGGCGTACCTGGGGCCTGTGCTGCGCGCGCACTGGGGGCTGGACGATCCGAGCCACGTGGTCGGTACTGAGGCAGAAATCGAGGCGGCATTCGAGCGCACCTACGACATCATCATCGCGCGCCTGCAGGCGTTCCTTGCGCTGCCGCTGCAAGAGCTGCGCAATGACAAGGCACGCTTCAAAGCCGAGTTGGACCGCATCGGCACCCTTGTGCCCTGATACCGGCCCACCGCCGCTGACTCTTTCTTACGGGCGCCCGTGTGCGCCTTTACCGACCTTCTTTTAGGATGCACCCGTGCTGATTGCGTTTCTGATCTTTCTCGCAACACTAATTTTCGTCATCTGGCAGCCGCGCGGCCTCGGCATCGGCTGGAGCGCTGCCGCCGGCGCCCTCCTCGCCCTGCTGGCGGGCGTTATACACGTCGGCGATATTCCCGTGGTGTGGCACATCGTCTGGAACGCGACCGGCGCCTTCGTGGCGGTGATCATCATCAGCCTGCTGCTCGACAAGGCCGGCTTCTTCGAATGGGCTGCGCTGCACGTGGCACGCTGGGGCAAGGGCAATGGCAGGCGTCTGTTCGCGATGCTGGTCCTGCTCGGCGCGGCCGTCGCCGCCGTGTTTGCCAACGATGGCGCGGCGCTGATCCTGACACCGATCGTCATCGCCATGCTGCGCGCACTGCGCTTCAATGACCGCTCGACCCTGGCATTCGTGATGGCGGCCGGCTTCATCGCCGATACGGCGAGCCTGCCGCTGGTCGTGTCGAACCTGGTCAATATCGTCTCCGCCGATTACTTCGATATCGGCTTCGCCCGTTACGCGGCCGTCATGGTGCCGGTGAACTTCGTCTCGGTCGCTGCCACGCTCTGCGGTCTGCTGCTGTTCTTCCGCAAAGACATCCCCGCAGATTACGACCTGGCGCAACTGAAGCGCCCTGATGAGGCCATCCATGACCGCGCCACGTTCGTGACCGGCTGGTGGGTGCTGGCCTTGCTCCTGATTGGCTTCTTCTGGCTCGAGTCGATGGGTGTGCCCATCAGCGCAGTTGCGGCAGCGGGCGCCGTGCTGCTGCTGGTCGTCGCCGCCCGCGGCCATCGCATCTCTACCCGCGAAGTGCTGCGCGGCGCGCCCTGGCAGGTCGTCATCTTCTCGCTCGGCATGTACCTCGTCGTGTACGGGTTGCGCAATGCGGGCCTCACCGATTACCTGACGACGCTGCTGAACCGCTGCGCCGAATATGGCGTTTGGGGTGCCGCACTGGGGACAGGATTCATTACCGCCATCCTGTCGTCCATCATGAACAATATGCCTACCGTGCTGGTCGGCGCCTTGTCGATCGATGCGACGAGCACGCAAGGCATCGTGCGCGAGGCGATGGTCTACGCAAACGTGATCGGCAGCGACCTGGGGCCGAAAATTACGCCGATCGGCAGCCTGGCCACCTTGCTGTGGCTGCACGTGCTGGACAGCAAAGGCATCCATATCTCGTGGGGCTATTACTTCCGCGTCGGTATCGTGCTCACCCTGCCGGTCCTGCTAGTTACCCTGGCCGCCCTGGCCGTTCGCTTAGCTTAAGGAGACATCATGAGCGTTACCATCTATCACAATCCCGCCTGCGGTACGTCGCGCAACACGCTGGGCCTGATCCGCAACGCCGGCATCGAGCCGCTCGTCATCGACTACCTGCGGCACCCGCCGGACCGCGCCACGCTGGCCGGGCTGATCGCACAAGCCGGCTTGACTGTGCGGCAGGCGATCCGCCAGAACGGCACGCCATACGCCGAACTGGGCCTGGATGATCCCGCCATGACGGACGACCAGCTGCTCGACGCGATGCTGGCGCACCCGATCCTGATCAACCGCCCTTTCGTTGTCACACCTGACGGCGTGCGGCTGTGCCGCCCTTCCGAGGTGGTGCTCGACATTCTTTCCATGCCTCAACGCGGAGCGTTCACCAAGGAAGACGGCGAACAGGTGATTGATGAACAAGGAAAGCGTATTCACCATGACTAATATCCCGGACCTGCCCAATATTCGCGCGGACCAGCTCGACATACCGTCTGTACACAGGCTGGAACCGGCCGGCGACATGGACCATCCGCCGCGCTTCCTGCTGCTCTACGGGTCGCTGCGCGAACGCTCGTTCAGCCGCTTTCTTATCGAAGAGGCGGCGCGCGTTCTCGAACACTTCGGCGGCGAGGTCAAAATCTTCGATCCGACCGAGCTGCCCATGGCCGGTAGCGTGCCTGAGGACCACCCCAAGGTCGTCGAGCTGCGCGCGCTTTCGCTGTGGTCCGAGGGCCAGGTCTGGTGCAGCCCCGAGCGCCATGGCGCCATCACGGCGGTCATGAAGAACCAGATCGACTGGATTCCGCTGGAACAGGGTGCAGTGCGGCCGAGCCAGGGCCGCACCCTGGCCGTGATGCAGGTGTGCGGCGGTTCGCAGTCGTTCAACGTGGTCAATACCCTGCGCTTGCTGGGGCGGTGGATGCGCATGTTCACCATTCCGAACCAGTCGTCGGTGCCGATGGCGTACAAGGAGTTCGATGATGCCGGCCGCATGCGGCCTTCCGCCTACTACGACCGTATGGTCGACGTGATGGAAGAGCTGTACAAGTTCACGCTGTTGACGCGTGGGCGTAGCGCCTACCTGACCGACCGCTACAGCGAACGCAGCGAGCGCGCGATGAAAGCGATCGACCGGCAGATCAGCAAGATTTGATCCTGACGGGGTCCCGCCGCCGCAGGTCGCATCTCCTGGGCGCGGGCGCCGACGCTGGCCCAGGCGGGCCTAAAACAGCCAGCTGTAGTTCGCTGATTTGCCGTGCCAATGCGCTGGCGGGGCCCATGCCGGTCAACTGGGCCTCCTGGCCTGCCTTCCGTTCGCGTGGCACACTGCACGCTTCCAGGGTGGCGGCCGATGCCGCTTCGGCGAGCTCGGAGCGCCGCCGGACATCGGCCGCTTGGCTTCCGATAGTAGCAGGATGCGACTCGACCATATCCAACTGCTCGATCTTGCGCTGCAGACCGCGACTGATTCAGTATCCAGATATACGCCTTGCTTGCCCGCTGCCAGTCGGCCGCCACGGCGCCTGCCTCCTTGTTCAATCGGGTCATCTGCCCCTGCCTGAGCGCCGCGGCTTGCTGGACCTGCTGGAACTCGGCCTGTCCCGCTTGCAGCTGGTGCTCACGCGGCCTGGCCTCCTGTTGGCGCTGCTCTTTCACTGCAGTGCGGAAGTTTTCCAGCACCTCGCGCGCGTGCAGATGCTTGTCTTCCTGCGACGCCTGATGTCGTTAGGTGATGCTGACGCGTTCGATCAGGTCCCGGCTGCGCTGTTCGCCCGTTTAGCGCGCCAGAATTTCATCAGCTCGCAAGAGTGCGCGCGCCAAACAAAGGCTGGTATCAGCCGATTCGAAATGAGTGCACTGATTACGCGGCATACCGGCGTGCCGCAGTGGGTTCCAGGGGCGTAGGATACTTCCAGCTTCCGTCATCCCAGTGCTAAACCATGAACGCCGATCGCCAGCCATCCGAACCTAGAGACTCGGGACGTACTCAAGGGCCTCGTTCGCCGTCTACCCAGGCGGCAAGTCCAACCGTGGTGACACTCGTTCACATGACGGAATTTGGACGGTTGGAGCAGCTGTATCACGAACCCGAGAACCAATCGCCGCGGTTTCATACGCCCGATCTGATCAGCGCGTGCGTATCGGTCGTCTTCGATGACGTCGCCGCCGCAGACCGGATCTTCCACTACATCCACACGGCGCTTCTTCTACGTCCTACAGATACCCCGAAACACACTGCCGCGATCTGGCGCTCTCAGTACGAGCTGCTGCTGGCACTACAGCGATCGCCTCGGAACCGCCAGCCAAACCCTCAGTTCAACCTGGATCACTTCACTACCGCCTGCGTTCATCTTGCGCTCGATCGCAGCGACGCAAAGCACACGATCTTCGAACATGCGCGGCGAAACACTGCCAAACGCGCATCCGCGATCACCTAAACCCGAACAATTGGCCGACCGCTCGCGCCGCCCGCCACACCCGTTTGACCAGTGTCCCGCCAACTGCGGGTGAACGCGGCTTCGTCGCCGCTCTCGGGTTAACCGTTCGTCATGCGAATCTTGCTCGCCCTGCTTCTCGCCCCTGTCGCTCTGCACGCGCACGCGTCGGCCCCATGCTGGCATCTCGCCGCAATCGAAGGCGGTGTTACCGTCGAACTGCTACAGGCGATCGCCTGGACAGAATCGTCCATGAATCCGAGCGCCGTCAACGACACGCACAGGCACAAGACGGGCACACGCGACATCGGACTCGTCGGTATCAACACCGCTCCCCGGGTGCTGCGCAACCTCGGCGTCTCGGAATCGGATCTGTTCGATGCATGCATCAACTTGCGGGCCGGTGCGCGGATACTTCGTGAAAAGATCGCCCGGCACGGCATGACTTGGGAAGCCGTCGGTGCATATTGCGTTTCATGCACACGGCTCAAGGGCGACGAATGTCGCGCAGCGCGAGCAGCGTACGCCTGGCGTGTCTATCGAGCCATGGGCAAGCACGCAAACGCAGGCGGCCCACGCCACATCGCCAGCACGGCTAGGGCTCGCGCCAATACCATCGAATCACCTGCATCGATCATGAGCCTGCGATGAACCCACTGCTCACCGCCATCCTCGTCATCGCGCCCCTTGCTCAATTGGGCGGATGTTCGCTCAACCGGCTACGAACGGACGACTCGCCCGCTCCACCTCGGCCGGTAAGAGATGACTACAGTATCGTCCAGACGGGTTTTGGTTCGAGTGCGCGCTTCGCGATCTGTCGAAAGCCCACTTGCCCCCTACCGACGACTAAGCGGTCAATCGTGGCCGCAGCATCTAGTCAGTCGGGCTTACCCTGGCAAACGCATAGTAGGGTCGATTGGGCACTTACGTATCCGCCTGAACCTGCTCCCCCCGCCCACCTGTCACTCTATTACCGTCCGGGTGATACCCAGCTGGACGAGGCCCGCCAGCGCTCGATTGATGCGTTCCTTACCGGGAAACCGGCAGCACGAGTGAACGTGGTTGCGCGAACGGATGCAAGCGGTTCCGCGCGCGTCAACCAACATATCGCACAACTGCGAGCTGCACGTGTGGCCACCTATCTTCGCGAGCGTGCGATCGTACCGTTGGCGTCTGTCGCTATCGATACCGCGGTTCTGTGCTGCCAGCGCACCGGCAAGACTGGGCCGTCCGAGCGTTCTCGCGATCGACGCGTGGACATCCAACTGACCTTTCCGAGTGCCAGTCCTTCGCCATGAACACACAATCCCCCCGACAGCGGCAGCGCCCGCGAAGCGGCCCACGGGCGCGCGCCATCGCTACCGGCGAGACGTGGCGCACTCGCGCCAGTCGCGCCCGCGCTGCGCATGCCAGGGGCCCACCAGATCGTCCAAATAGACGCTCGATTTCCAATCTTCCAGCCCCCGTGGAGCCAGCATGAACACCTTGAACAATCCCGCCGCAGTTACCCATCTCTGCCGCTTCTGTGGCCGCTCGGTGGTCACAAACAGAGCGGCAGTCGTACTATTCGCAAGCCTTATGACGGGCACCGCGCTTGCGGTAGACCTGGAAGCATTCACAGGCCTGGAAGGCCCGCTCCTGTCCGCCTTAACAAAACTGGCGGAGCTCACGCCCGGCCTGAAGGCGCTCGTTGGATTCATCGGCTTCGCCGTTGCCTTCATTTCCTTGGCGGCGTTGCGCAACTTTAGCCCGGTCCTCTACTACATCGGCATGGCGATTTTCGGTTCTGTCGGACTGGTAATGGGCGGGGCTATCCTCGGCGCGGTGATCTGACCGATCCTGGTGGAGCAAGCATGTCCGACGACGATACATATATTCCACGCCGGCTCGACGACCAATGGAAGATCGGCCTGTGGGACGTCGATGTCGCCGCGCCAGTCATGCTGGCGCTGTTTCTCGGCTGGCTTGCGGGTAACTACCTAGCATTCGGCGCCTGCCTGGCCGGGGGGATTTATCTCAGCAGGAAACTGAACAAAGTAAAGGCGGACAAGCATCACGCCTATGCCATCCACTGGATGTATTGGATGCTGCCTCCGCTTCCTTTGACGGCGCTGCGGGTGACGCCACCTGCGCACATCCTGCGCATGATCGGCTAGCGGGGTGCAGCATGAGAAATGATGACTACGAAGCGACGCTGTCGGATCTGCGCCGCGCGATTCGGAGCCGATCCACCGTGATAGGCATGCTCTCGGCGGCCCTACTGCTCGCGCTGTCGGCGCTCTACCATGTCATCGGAACCGAGCGGACGATTGTGTCCCCGCCTAATCTGACTGGGCCATTTTCCGTGAAGGGTGACAAGTACAGTAACGCCTACCTGGAGCAGATGGGTGGCTATGTTGCCTGGTTGATTCTTGACGTGGCCCCCTCGTCACTGGACTGGAAGAAGAATGCGCTCCTCGGCTTCGTCGCACCTGACCTGGTCGGCAAATTGAAGCAGCGCCAGGAAATCGAGGCGGCGCGGTTGAAGAGGCTGAATGCCAGCACCTACTTTCTTCCCAGGCAGCTGGTACCCGACGAAGAGCACCAGCGCGTCAGGATCATAGGACTGCTCCGCACGCAGATCAACGGACAAGACACACCACCGGTTCCGAAGACCTACGAGGCGACCTTCGCCAGCAACGGAGGCAGGCTGCACCTGACCGGATTTGAGGAGGTAAAGGACCATGGAAAATCGAGCCTGGCTGGCGCCGATGCTGTTGGCCACATCGATGATGGCGAGCGTTGACTGCTGCGCCGTGCAACGCAAGGAAGTGCACGACGGCCTGTCGGTCGAAGCGGTCGTCTCGCTGCGTGAAATAACTCGGATAAGAGTCGAAGACAGCATGATCACGGGCGTGGTCGGCAAAGTCCATCCGGCGAGCGGGTGCGGCGCGCCCCGGGAGTCCAGCGCGGCGGCCACCGCGCAACTGGCAGCAGTGTCAACTGCCGCCGAGGCAATCGTCACCTGCGACATGACGAAGGGCGAGATCTACCTCCAGGTCAAAGGCCGCGACAAGAAACCCATCAATCTCTTTGTTTCGACTAACCGCGCCACCTATGCGCTGATACTGCGCAAGGCCGATGTGCCATCCGACACCATCGTACTGGTGGATGCTTTGGCTGGACGCACGGCCGCGTCTCAATCCGCCACACGATCACGTCACGATAGCTATATCAAGAAGATCAAGACCTTTATGCGCGCGATGGTGGGCGACCGCACTCCCGACGATGTGCGCTCGGAAAGCGTGAATCTGGTACTGCCACTATGGCAGGAAGCCTCCCTCAGGATGGTGAACAAATATCAAGGAAGGAATCTGATTGGCGAGCGGTATGTGCTGACCAATACGAGCGAGACCACGCTCTCACTGGCCGAGCAGGAGTTCGATCGCACTGGTTCGGAGGTACTCGCCATCGCTATCGCGAATCATAACCTGCGACCATACGAGTCCACCGCCGTCTACATCGTGCGAAGCGAGGTGCAGCCATGAGCATCATGACACGGCTACGGTCCGCATACAAAGAGATGCCCCACCGGCGCAGACAGTTCATCCACTTGGGCGTCGTATTGGTCTTGGGCTTCAGCCTTCTATGGATGATTTTCGCCATCGGCGACTCCAAGCCGCGGACGGACCGACAACGAAAGCCCGCCAAGCTTACGCCCACCAACCTCGGTATCAAAGTTCAGGGGGAGATCGACCCGCGCGAAGCCTGGCTTGGGACTGCGGGCCGTGACGTGGCCATCCTCAAGGCCGACGTCGAGGCCCAGCAGCGAAAGGAGAGGGAACGCGCGGCGACGGAGGCTGCGTTGCTTAAGCGGCTTAGACAACTAGAAGAAGGTGCCAGTGAGTCAAACGCGTCCGCTGATCGCCACAAGCACGAACCGACAAACGCGGGGACGCCTATGTCCTCCGGCGAGTACCATAATCCGACGCAAGTGACTACCTTCCCGCCCGCCACGCCGGTCACCGCCCACGTCCCGGCAATCCGTACTGCGACTGAGGCCGGCCCAGCGTCGGCCGCCTTGGACGCAGCGATCGTTCAGGTAAGTCTGTCCGACACCGCTGCCAAGGGTGCACCGGTCAAACCCGGCGCCGCCGACTCCCCGGCGCCGTCTGCTACCGGCGAAAAAGACCTCAGGATCGACAGCTTCCTTCCAGTCGGCTTCACACCGGGGCTCCTGCTCGGCGGTATCGATGCCCCAACCGGCGGGCAGGCTCAGAGCAATCCCCTGCCAATATTGGTGCGGCTCACCGACAACGCCGTGCTGCCTAATCGCTTCCGATCGCAAATCAAGGAATGCTTTGTGGTGGCCTCTGGCTATGGCGACATCAGCTCGGAACGCGTATATGCTAGGACGGTCTCGCTCTCCTGCGTACGGCATGACGGGTCGGCACTTGAAATCCCGATCCAGGGCAATCTGTTCGGCGAGGACGGCAAGCTCGGCATACGCGGCCGGCTTGTGACGAAGCAGGGGCAGATTCTCGCCAATGCGCTGCGAGCGGGCATCGTCGGCGGCATCGGCCAAGGTTTCGCGCAAGGCGGCACCACTTACACCACGTCCCCTTTTGGCACACTCGCGACCGGACCGAATGGCACCGCCGAGCAGTTTCGCCGCGGGATGGCCGGTGGCGTCGGGCGAGCCCTGGATAACCTCGCGAACTACTACATCCGCCTGGCAGAGCAGACCTTCCCCGTTATCGAAGTGGATGCGGGCCGGTCGATCGAAGTAGCGATCACCAAGGGAGCCGGCATGCCGGCCGTGGACGACATCGATACCGCCGATATGGAGGAACAGGATCATGAGGAAAACTGATTTTATTGCCGTCGGCATCGCCCTGCTGGTATGCGGCCAAACCGCACAGGGCACAGAAGCGGACGTCCTGCTTGACAAGCTTCGGCACGCTCATCCGTCCACACGCTTCGACACAATTCATCCCTCGCCAATCCCGGGCCTCTATGAAGTCAGGATGGGCCCGAGCGTGGCTTACGTGTCAGCAAAACAGCCTGGGTATTTTCTGTTCGGGCACCTGTACGATACGCTAAACGGAAAAGACCTTACCGGTGCCATCGCGGTACGCCTCGGGCCTAGCTCCCAGCAGGCTGCCCTCGGCATAGCTGACCTGCCCCTGAGCGATGCGATCGCGAGCCGCCACGGCAAAGGTACCGATGTCCTAGTCGTCTTCACCGATCCCGCCTGCCCGTTCTGCCAGCGCCTGGAGGCCGAATTGTCAACGCTCGCCGACGTGACCATCTACCGCTTCATGGTTCCCTTCCTCGGAGCGGATTTGCCGCGCAAAGTGTGGTGCACGTCCGACCGCCTCGCTTCGCTGCAGGCCGCGATGCTTGGCAAGTTACCTTCGTCGTCCGCAGGACGGTGCGCCGATCCGCTTGATCGGAACCAGGAGCTGGCTGCACGCATGGGCATTCAGGGTACGCCCACGATCATTCTGCCTTCAGGCGAGCGCATGGAGGGATTCGCTACCGCTGCAGACATTAAGCGAAGCCTTGCTGCCATTCGGAAAACCGCGGCCGTGTCGCGACGGAGTGAACCATGAATAGCGCACGCGTACTGTTGGTCCTGGCCGCTCTTACCGCCTGCAGCGATCTTTCCGGACTTGGGGGTTCGACCAAGTTCGCATGCAAGGCTCCCGAGGGTGTGCACTGCGAGTCGCTGTCCGGAACTTACTACAACTCGCTAGCGAACAAGCTGCCTTCGCAACGCAATGAGACCGGTTCTGGGAGGGCGGGACGCGCTGGCACCATCGCTGACCCAGCACATTTTGCGTTACCCACTACGGACGCAGGCAATCAGCTTTCGCCCCTGCGCAGCCCCGGTCGTGAGCTGCGTATCTGGATCAAGGCATGGCAGGACGAAGACAAAGACTTGGTCGATCAGTCCTTTGTTTATGTCGTGGTATCGGAGCCGCAGTGGCGGCTGGCGCACGTGCAGCGCAGGGAGAGCGCGAGGACACCTCGGATCAAGCCGCCGCCGTCGCTGCATTCGTCTACTACAGCACCTAAAGCTCCGGTCTCGCCGTCGGGCGAGCCCGCTATCACACGGGACGAACTACCAACAAGCCCTGCACAGGTGCAAGAGCTCGATAGTTCGGGCAAATAGCGGAGCGCGCGCCATGCTTGGACTTCTGCACGAAACCGGCCGTACCTGGTCGCAGACCATATTCGGCCTGCGCTCTCTGGTCGGCCTTCCCCACGGGGACGACGGCGACCCCACGCGATTCGGCACCTGGCTGCCCTACCTCGCCTACATGGAAAATGAAGGCCTGTTCCGACTTGCGGGAAGGCGCCTCGGCTTCGTTCTGGAGGCCATGCCGCAGTCCGGAGCGGACCAGGCGATGATCGACGTGTTGGCCAGCCTGTATGCCAACTGCAAGGCCGGCACGGGCATCCAGATCAACCTCTTCGGTTCGCCGCATGTGCGGGATGTCCTCGTCGACTACGCCAATCTGCGGCCCGAGGACGAAGACCAGTTCACCAAATCACGTGATACTGGCCGCCCCGTCCGCAACAGCAATCTTTACCGTCGCTTGGCAAGGCATCGCTTCGAGCACTTGCAGCGAGGCACCCAAAGGTCTTTGACGGCTGGCTATTACTGCGGCGTGCGCGACTTCCGGCTCCTGATCAGCGTGAACGTCGACGGCACCCCCGAGGACCGCGGAAAGTGCGACGATGCACTCTGCCTGCGGGATGCAATGTCGGCGACTTTGCGGGCCGCATCGATGCCGAACATTGTGTTTTCAGCCGATGACCTGATCAACTGGTGCGCCGCACTGACCAACCCTGACCGGCTCTTCACGTGCACCAGCTCTACACAGTCGCACGACGAGGGGCGCGAGATACGCGACCAAATCGTCGATTTCGATACCGTGCAGGAGGCGCTTCCCGACCGGCTGAGATTCTCCAAGCCGGGCGCCGCCGGCGAACTTGACGCCTGCTTCTTATCGGTAAAGGCATACCCGAAACAGTTCCCTCTGTGGCGGATGGGCGCCCTGATCGGCGACCTGATGCAGCCCGCGCTGCAGTTCGACGGCCCATTCATGCTCACTCTGGGTGTGCACGTACTCGACGCGAACGAAGTCAAGACGGCCATCACCGGCAATCACATGCGCGCGACCCAGAATGCGGAAAGCAAGCTGGCGAAAGTGATGCCGGATGTCGAGAGGAAGCGCAAGGATTGGAGTGCCGCGGCCGATGCAAGCGACGAGGGAGCATCACTGGTATCGATGTATCACCAATTGGGTCTATTTACCCACCCTGACCAGATGACCGCAGCGACCGAAACGGCAAAGGCGATCTGGCGCGCACGCGGCTTTACATTGAACGCCGACGTGTACATGCACCGGCAAGCACTCCTCGCTAGTCTACCGATGACGCTCTCGCCCAGCCTTCATGAGGACCTGAAGCGCATGCGGCGGGTCTCGCGCAAGCTCGCGCCGAACGCCATTCATCTTGCGCCTGTCATAGGCGAGTGGCGTGGCACCAAAACGCCAGTTCTCATAGGGGTAGGACGACGGGGCCAGGTCATCAAGCTGGACCTGTATGACAACGAGCAGGGTAACTACAACGCCGCGGTTGCCGGTACTTCCGGCTCGGGCAAGTCCACCCTGCTGCAGGAGATGACATCGGCCTATCTATCGATCGGGGCACACGTCAGCTTTCTTGATCTGGGCCGATCCACGGAGAAGCTGTGTCGCAAGGCCAATGGCTGCTTCGTGGAGTTCTGCCCGGACGCCAATCCGAACCTGAATCCCTTCACGCACGTCATCGACATCCATGAGGACATGGACATGCTCGTGCCGGCGATCTCGAAGATGTGCTCGCGCACGCGTCAGCTCGAAGAGGTCCAGTACAAGGCAATCTCGAAGACGATCCTGTCGCTGTGGTCGCAATACGGGCGGGACATGACGGTCACGGCGCTGCGCGACCGACTCGTCAGCGGAACGATCAGGGAGCTGGGCATCGAGAGCGACCAGCGGGTGCGCGACCTGGCGGTCATGTTGAATCCATTCTGCCGCGGCGGCCAGTACGAGCGGTTCTTCGAAGGTCGCAACAATATCGACCTGTCCAACCCACTCGTCGTGATCGAAACCGAATGGCTCAAGCGCAAGCCCGACTTGCAGGTGGTCGCCAGCATACTGCTGCTGTACCAGATCACCGGCCAGATGTACCTGACACGGAATTCAAAGAAGCTCTTGATCGTCGACGAGCTGAAGCAGCAGCTCGCCGACACAGGGCAGGACGACCCGGTGCTGGCTGCCGTACTGGACGAGGCTTCGAGACGGGCCCGCAAATACGGCGGCGGGCTCGTGACTGCGACCCAAGATGGCGATGACTACTATGGCTCGGTACAGATGGAGGCCGCATTCAAATGCGCGGACTGGATTTTCCTACTGCGGCAGAAGCCGGAGTCCATCAATCTGCTGGCGGAAAAGAAGCGGCTTTGCATCGACGAGGCAAAGAAGCGTCTTCTCAACTCGCTGCGAAAAGAAGACGGCGCCTATTCCGAGATGTACGTGTCCTCGCCGGTTGGCGAAGGCATAATGCGCCTGGTGCTCGATCCCGCCACGCACCTTCTTTTCTCCAACCGGCTCGAGGACAACAAGCCGATCGACGAGCTGCGACGGCAAGGCCATTCCATCGACGAGGCAATCGAGCAACTGCTGCTGCAAAGGGGCCTGGCATGAATGCGCACCTTACCTGCATTGCCGCGTCGCTTGCGTGCAGTGCCGGACTGCTGGCAGCGTATGACACCCTCGTGGCGCGTCCCGCCCGTACCATCGGCGTGGTCGACACGCTGGCCGTGTTCCGAGCTGAGGAAGAAAGGCTGGCCGCATTGATGACAAGCGAAATGTCGTCCCAGCAGCGGGAACGGATTTCGGCGGACGCGCAGCGATTCGCGAGCGCGTTCCCTGCAGCGCTGGAACAGATCGCCGCACATTGTCGTTGCGTCGTGATCGAGCGCACTGCCCTCATCGGCACGCCGCCCCACCTGGTGGACCTGACGCCAGAACTCAGGAAGAGGATGGGACAGCAATGAAGGCCCTGCTTACACACGCCCGGAACTCCTGGGTGGCATTCCTTGCCATGCTCATCGCCTGGGCATTCGCGCTAGTCAGGCTGTTTGCGGATCCCATGCCACGGTTGCCCGTCCTGTTCAATTTCAGCCCCAGCCTGCCATTCATGATCGTGCTCGCCGACTACTCGGTCACAGAACTACATCGCGGCGACTACATAATCTATGCGTGCGACGGTAGGGCTGTTGCGTACTTTCCAGGTTTGCGCCGGCAAGCGCTGTTCAAGCGGATCGTCGGCATCCAGGGCGACACCGTCAGTGTCGTCGGGCGCCAGGTCCTGGTCAATGGCCGGCCAGTCGGATATGCGAAGCGCCAGACTTCAACGCGGATGGCGCTGCAGCCGATATCGCCCGGCACCATCCCGCCAGGGTTCTTCTACGTCGTCGGCACGCATGCGGACAGCTTCGACTCGCGCTATGCCATCGCAGGACTGGTCGCACGGCGACAGATCCTGGCGCGCGTTCGACCACTTTTGTGAGGTGTGATATGACTTTTACTGGAACCGTACTCCCGCCCCCGGGAGCGCAGATCCTGATCGCCGCCCTGGCGAGTGCTGTGATCACGCTCCCGTCAGCTGCGGCATCCGCCAGTACGCAGCCGCTGGGACCGACGTACCCTGTCATCGAGCAGGACCTTCTTGTCATGATCGAATCGAGACTGAAGGCGAAGGACGCCACGGGCGAGATAGCCCGACTTTTCAATGAGGCCGGTGCGCGGGCCAGAAGCAGCGTCAATGATCCGCCACCAGTTCCTGGCCTCGTCGCATGCGTCCAGCCTCGCACGTTTTTCTTCGATCCGTCCGTCGTGCTTTCGCAGGATGTCCGGGACCACGCAGGCCGGCTGCTGTTCGCCAGGGGAACACGCAAGAATCCGCTGGATCTGGTCTCTATGCGCCGACCGCTGTTGTTTTTCGATGCGCGAGATATACGACAGCGCGATATCGCCCGCCTCATGCTGCAGCAACCGATACCGCCGAAGGTCGTGCTGGTCGGCGGATCCTATGTGGAGCTCATGCGCGAGTGGCGGATACCAGTGTTCTACGACCAGCGCGGCCTGCTGTCGCGCCAGCTCGGGCTCAAGCAGGTACCCGCCTTGGTCGCCCAGGACGGCAGCCGGCTGCGGATCGAAGAACTGAAGGTGGTGCCATGAAGCGCGCCCACTTGATCGCCTTCTGGACGGCGGCCATTATCCACTGCCATGGCGTGGCTGGAGACTTGGCCACTACGTGTATTGGTAAGTTCCCCAATCCGGTCACGGATATCTGTTGGAGCTGCATCCTGCCCATCTCGCTTGGCGGCACTACGATGGCGAACCTGGCAAAGCAGGAGGATATCGCCAACCCGTCAAATCCTGTCTGCAGTTGCGGTGTCAATCCGGCCATCGGACTGTCCATCGGGTATTGGGAACCGGCTCGGCATGTGGAAGTCGTGCGCCGCCCCTTCTGCCTGGTCTCTCTTGGAGGACTTGACCTGAACCCGGGCATCCCGTCGCCCAGCGCCGCGTTGGTGCCCGATGCCGGCGGCCAGTCTTCCTCCTTCTACCAGGCACACTTCTACACCAACCCGGTGATGTATTGGCTGAGAGTGATCGCTGATTTCCCGTGCATGGAGCGGGGCAGTTTCGATCTCGCCTACCTGACGGAGGTTGATCCGCTGTGGAACGACGACGAGCTGTCACTGATCCTCAACCCGGAAGCGGTGCTGTTCGCAAACCCTGTCGCCGTCGCAGCCTGCGCCGCCGACTGCGTGGCCGCGACTACGGGTTTTTCGTTACCACAGTTGTTTTGGTGTGCTGGATGCCAAGGCAGTGTGTTACCGCTGGACGGGCACGTGCGCACGCACGGTGGCGGCGTTCGTACAAGCGAGCTGCTTACCCAGAGGCTGACGGCGAAAATGCACCGGGAGCTCCTGGCTTGGGGATGGCATGGCAAACGGGGCCTGTGCGGGCCGTACTTTTTACCGATCATGGACAAGACCGCGTACAAACTGCAGCTCACCCATCCGATTGCCGATACGGGCAAGCTCGGCGGGAAATGCTGTCAGCCTTTCGGACGAACAACGGTGCTGTGGGGTGCTGGCAAAGAATATCCGATCAAGGGCGAAGACTTCGCTTTCATGCTTTTTCGTAAAAGGAACTGCTGTGTTGGATATTAGGCTCATGCGGGCAGCAGCCGCCAACCTGCTCACCACACTTCTCACAACGGCCTCCGTCGTTATCTGCGAATCAGCACGCGCACAGGCGGGACTCACGCGTCAGTACAACGACTCTTCGCAGCAATCTTCAGCCGATGCCGCACGTGTGTCCTCGACCGACCTTTCCGCTTTGGCAGCGGTATATGAACGTGCTGCTGGCACGGTGGCATCTCAAGAAACGGGCCCTGCCCTGTTAATCCTGGTGAGCTTCTCGATGCCCCCGGCCTCCCTGGTAAGGCTGGCCGAGCAAGCCAGGCGAGTCGGTGCGGTCCTCGTGCTGAACGGCTTGAAAGAAGACTCGTTGACAGCGACCGCGCAAGCCGTCCGTCAGGTTTTCGGCGCCGCCGGGGCACCGCTTCAGATCGATCCCCGGGTGTTCAAGCACTATGGGGTGACAGCCGTGCCGGCTTTCTTATTACGGCGGGCCAGCGTCAGCCAGCCGCCGTGCGCGACCGAGCAGTGCCCTGCTGATGAATACGCCATGGCTGTTGGCGACGTGTCCGTCGGCTACGCCCTTGAGCAGATCGCTGCGGTGCGGCCAGGATGGAAGCCTCTGACAGATACGATGCGCCTGCAGATGGAGAAATGATGCGCACGCTGATCGTAGTCGCCACCGCGGCCGCCATGCTGTTCGAACAGCAGGCGACAGCGGCCGGCCAGGTTGACGACCTGGGCGCAGCACGCGCGGCTAACGCGTTCGCCCATGGGCAGGTCACCACGGAACGCGCACAGGCCGTCGTTCCTGGCTATACCGCCAATCCTCCAGAGGCCGCCTTCAGCGGCGACCCAGACTTGCGCGCGGCGGCGCGGTCACGGCTCGCCCATTGCGCGGTGTCGGTTGAGGACCCCGTGTGCCAGGCCCAAGTCGCCGCGTCGGCGCTGGCCAACGCCCCCCGGGAAACGATCGCTCCGACCGACCCCGCAGTCGAACAGGCGACAGCGATCAGACGAAACCCGTTCGGCGTGGCGAGCAGCCTGCAAGACCTGTACAGCGGCTGCGCATCCACCGGCATTTGCACGCCCGGGCTATTCTGCGTGGGCGAGCGCTGCTTTGACATCACCAACAAAAACGATCCCGATTTCGCGCAGGCCATGACGTACATGGAGGCCGCGCGCGAGGCAGCAGTCTATATCGACCCCGCCACGGTGCGGGTATTCACCGGTGAAGACAACCGCTGCAGGGAACGCCTGCTCAAGAACTGCTGCCATGCGGACAGCGCTGGCGCCGGCTTTACGAACCAGTCACTGTTCGGCATCGGATCAAGGCTCGTCTTCGATATCCTGATGAACTCGAACAATCGCCGCTTCCTCACGCAGGGCCTCAATGCCCTGTTCACGGGAGCGGGATTCTCGGGCACATTCAAGAGTTACGGCGTGTCGATTGCTGTAAGCGGGACGCCCCTGCCGGCCGGCACCGTTCCGCTGTATAGCGGCCCTGGCATCAGCATTGCGGTTGACCCGTACTCTCTGGCGATCGCCATTGTGATGTACGTGGCGCTGTCCATGATGTCCTGCAATGAAGAAGAGGGAAAGCTAGCGATGAAGGAAGGCGCCAAATTGTGTCATCGGATCGGCAGCTTTTGCTCGCGCTGCATCCGCGTGCTAGGGAAATGCGTCGCTTGCATCGAGAGGACGACTTCGAAGTGCTGTTTCAACTCCACGCTGGCACGGCTAATCAACGAGCAGGGCCGGGAACAGCTGGGCATCGGCTGGGGCAAGCCAAAAAGGCCGGCCTGTGAAGGCTTCACCGTTGCCCAGCTGCAGGCACTCGACTTCTCGCGGATGGACCTGACCGAATTCTATGCATCGATCGTTCCCACCCTGCCCGACATCGCCGCGTTGCGTGCCACGAACAAAGGCCGGGCGGCGAATTGCATCCGTGGAGGCGGCAAATGCTGAAGACGCTGCTGCTAGCTATCCCCGTCGCGCTGACTGAAGCGTCCGAGCTGAAGAGCGTCGCCAGCCCGCGCGAACTGATGGTGGAGGCGATCGACGCGCCCGACGGCGCGGCGCGGGGCGTACTCGTGGGCGAACTGGCGGATGAGATTGCGCGCGCCTTCACCCACGGGGCGCCCCTGAAGATCGAGGTCTCTACATTGAAGCGATATCGCCAGGCAGGATGCCGCCGACTCAATGTGCGATTTACGGCGGATCCCGCGGCCCTGAGCGTACCGGATGGTGAGCCGCCAAAACCGATCGATTTCGGCATCGACTACTGCAGGGACGGCCGTCCGCCCTCTTCTAGAACCGAAAGCAAGCCATGAGCCGGCATCTGCTGCTACTTGTTCCGTTGTGCTGTTGCATGCCAGCGGTGGCCCAACAGCTGATGGACGAACCACGCCGTGGCTGGCATTTCTACGAGGACCCTGTACAACCGCCGTCACCTCGACCTCTCGCAGGCGATGCACGCTCCTTAGCCCCCCACATTGCGCGCTATAAGGCGCTGCAGAAGGCTGTCGAGGACGCGCGGGTTGTCGCAATCATGGCGCCGTCGGCAAGCAATGTACGAGCGTACCTCGAACTGGAGGCCAGCGTGCTTCGGAAGGCGTCCCGCTTTGCGGACGTATCGCGACGCGTTGCCTGGATGTCTCCCGAACTGGACCCGAGCGCGCAGAGCCGGCCAACTGCAACGTACGCCGTAGAAGCGCACGAGCGCCAGCAGATGGAGGCACGGCAGGCTCGTGTCGCCAGCCTCGGCCAGGATCACATCGTCCTGTTCTTCTTCCGTAGCGACTGCCCGTATTGCCATGCTTTCGCGCCCGTCCTAAAGGAGTTCCAGCGCTTTGGCCTGCAGGTTGCGGCCGTGAGTACCGATGGCGGCAGCCTGCTCGAGTTTCCCAGGCCACGGAAGGACAACGGCATAGCGCTGACGCTTGGCGTGAAGCAGGTGCCGGCGCTGTTCCTGGCCCATCCTGCCAGCGGCCGGATCGTGCCCCTGGGCTTCGGTGTGCTGTCCGAAAGCGAACTGCTGGAGCGCATCGCCACGGTGTCTGGGCCGGAGCTTGACAAACCCGTGGCCGCATCTCGTCAGGAGTGAACATGCATATCTCTCGTCAAATAGCGGCGGCGACCGCAGCCGCCACTCTCCATCTGCCGCTCGCTGCGGGTGACTTGAACGCCGAGACGGAAAAAATGTTCAAGGACCTGGGCATGATCGGCAACTACACCCAGCCGGGCGCGTTCCGCGGCCAGGTGTTTAACACATACAGTGGCGGCAACCTGATGCTGCGGGCACCCAACAAGACGTACCAGCTGGTGGCGATAGCGCTGCCAGAGGCCCGTGGTGGGTGCGGCGGTATCGATGCGTTCGGCGGAGCGTTTTCCCACATCTCGTCGGCCCAGCTGAAAGACATGCTGAAGAGCGTGACCTCCGCCCTGCCCGGCGTCGCCTTCCAACTCGCGCTGGACTCGGTTTCGCCACTTCTAGGCAGCGTCGCTTCACGCTTCCATCATCTGGCGGAGATCATCAACGGCCAGAACAAGAACTCGTGTTCGATCGCGACCGCGCTGGTGCGCAACGCCGCGGAAGCGACCAACTTCAGCACGAACAAGGCATGTCAGGATATCGCCGTCAATCTCGGCGTCGCGTCGGACTATGCGGATGCGGAGCAGCGATGCAAGACCGAAAAATCGTCGATCCTCGACACCGCCAAAAGATCCGACAATCCGGGCGTGCGGAACAAAGTCCCATTCACGGGCAACCTCACGTGGGAGGCACTGAAGCGAACGGGCAACAAGCTCGACGACAAGGAGCGAGAACTGATCATGAGCATGGTTGGGACCGTCATCTACAGGGACGGTCAGGATCCGGAACCGGTGGCACCGACATTGCTCTCGATTGCCAGCCTCTTGCACGGGCAATCGGATGCCGGCGCTGGGCAGGTCACCCAGCAGCTCCTGGCGTGCAACAACTACGACACCTGCGACGTGGTCACAGTCGACGAAGCATACAAGCACACCCCGTTTACGGCTCGCGTCGAGAGGCTGATGCGCTCCATCGCCGAGAAGATCCTCACCAGGACGCCGATACCGAACGATTCGCCTGAAGTTGGCTTCGTCAATCAGACCTCCGAACCGGTGTATCGGATGTTGTCCGTGGCGGCGATCAGCCAGTCCAAGAACCTGTCCGAGGACCTCATCGCGCGCTATCGGGAAGTGATCGCCGCGGATTACGCTTACGTGTTCCTCGACAAGAACCTGCGGGTGGGCCTGAACGCCCTGGACAAGGACTTCTTACTCGACCAGAAGCAGGAGACCAAGGCCCGCGAGTTGCGCGACCGAACCATCGCCCTGCTCACTCAACTGTCACGCGAGAAATCGTTGTATTACCAAAAAGTCACGTCGATGACAGCGATCTCCACGCAGATCGAACAGCTTGAGCGACAGCTTCGCAGCGGCATGCCCCAACACGTACTCGACATGCTCGGGCGGAAAGTAGCCTGGCTTCGCTAGCGGAGACTCGGAGCCAGCCATGTGGGAAATCTACGCGTACCAGGATGCCGATGCGTTGGCCGGCGTGTTTAACGCGATTGCGGCCATCGCCGGCGCCAACGACTTCAAGAGCGCTCTCGCGATCAGCGCGATTTGTGGTTTCTTCGCTGCGTTCTGCGCATATGCATTCGCACCGCACAAGCTCGCCGGATGGCAATGGCTGGCATCGGTGACGCTGGCGATGTCGGTACTTTTCGTGCCGCGCGTGCAGGTCGGGATTATCGACAAGACTGGTGGCGACGCGGAGCGTGTGATCGATAATGTCCCCCTTGGGCTGGCCGTACTGGCCTCGCTGACCAGTACAGTGGGCAATACGGTCACCAGCCTATTCGAGACCGCGTTCCAGGCCATACCAGGCTCCGCGGGGCTAACTGCGGAGCTGACCTACCAGAAAAATGGCCTAATGTTCGGCAACCGGCTGATCCGCAAGGCGTCGGCCGTCGTGTTTAACGACCCGCGCTTCCGCACCGACCTGATCAATTTCATCGGCAGCTGCACGATGTACGACCTAGCCGATGGGACTGTATCGCCGGCGGCATTTGCAAACAGCGGTAACGTATGGCCCCTGATGGCAAACCCGAATCCGGCACGCTTCAGCACGATCACTGATGCATCCGGGGAGACGCACGTGATGCCGTGCCCCGAAGTGTATCGCACGCTCGATAGGCACATGCCAGCGCAGGTGGAACGCGTGCATGGCGGTCTGGCGCTGGAGCTCAACCCGACGCTGCCCGCGACGGTGGTAGCCTCCGTGCTGACGGGGCAGATCGAGCAAACGTATATCAAGGCGCGCATAGCCGACGCGGCGACCAACGCCGCCGACATCGTGCGGCAGAACGCATTGATCAACGCAGTAAACGACAGCAGCCTTCTCGTCGGCCAGAAGATCAACGATGCTCCCGCCATGATGCTGGCCGTGGGTCGGGCGCAGGCCCTGGCGCAAACAAACGCGGCTTGGATCAATTCTGGCAAGGTCGCAGAACAAGGCCTGCCTATCATCCGTAACGTGCTAGAGGCCTTCGTCTACGGCCTGTTCCCTGTCTTGCTGCTTGCGATCCTTCTGACAAGCGGCAGGGATACGATCGTCGCCCTGAAGAACTACTGCGCAGTGCTCATTTTTATCCAGCTGTGGCCGGTGCTGTACGCGATTCTCAACTACCTGGCGACGATCTACGCTGCCAAGGAACTAGCAGCGGCGGCCGATGTGGGGGGCGGCCTCAAAGCCCTGTCTCTGTCAACGTCCAGCGCGATCTACTCCAACGCCGTCTCGACCGAAGCAGTGGTCGGCTACCTCACGGCCAGCATTCCGCTGTTCGCGTGGTTCGCCGTGAAGCGAATGGAGAACTTCGGCTCGGCCCTGGTGTCCGGCTGGTCCACCTTGCAGGCGACGCTCACCGCAAATACGAACGCCGCCGCGGTCGGCAACACCAACATGGGCAATGTCAGCATGGACCAGATGGCCCTTGCACCCAACCGGTCGTCGCCCTTCTTCAGCGCGCGCCAGAATGATGTGACAGGCAATGTCGCCACGACGAACGTAAATTCCGGGCTGACAGCCATCAAGGCCCTGATGAACGAGGGCCCAGCTTCGCGGCAGATGTCGGTGGGGGTGACAAAGAACGAGGTCGTCGATGCGCAGCGCTCCGTGACAGCAGCAAAGGCCGAATCCCTGGCATTGACACGCGAACACGCCACTGCCGTGGCGGACGTGATTGCGCACGCGCACAGCTCCGGCAATAGCGTGATGCATTCCGACGGCACTGTACAGTCCCAGAGCAGTACGGCAGCAGAGCGCGCGGGAGAGCTGCAGCAAATCGCCGCAAACGTGTCCAAGCAGACCGGTGCCTCCACGCGCCAGGTCACGGAGGTCGCGCTCGGTGGTTCGCTTACTGCGGGTGCCGGAGCGATGCTGGGTGGGCACGGAGCGCTCAAGGCGCAGACGGGAAACTCAGCCACGCTCGATCAGTTGGACCAGAAGGTCCGCAGCTCGCTTTCCACCCAGGACATCAGCAAATTCCGAGACTTTTCGCAGTCCCTATCGAAGGACAGCCGCGCGCTGTCATCGATATTTTCCGACACCAAAGTCGCCGAGGAACACAGCAAGCGCATCGCGACCACGTCGGCACGAGCCGCCCGCGCCGAGGCATCCCTGCGTTCAGAACAAGCATACTCGGAACGCATCTCGTCCATGTTTGCCCGCGGCGACAATATCGTCGTGGACATGGCGAAGGACCCGCATCATTCCGCATTCTTCCTTGAACTTCTACGCGACCAGCAAGTGCCGAGCGGTGCAATGATGAGGCGGTTCGAGAGCTATCTCGGCAACGAGGCGCTGCCGCCCACACGGGTATCGCCAGACAGCGTGCCGAATGGCTTTGACGGCTTGACGAAGCAGCACACGGCGAACAAGCGCGAGCTGCACATTGACGCCCCCCAGAAGGGAACGGTGGACGGCAAAGTAAATTCCGGCCCGCATCCCAGCGTACGCAACGGTGCTGCGAGCCGCACGACGGTGGAAAAGCAGTTCTCCGATGAGCACGACGCGACAACCGAAAAGTTGGCCCAACAGCGCAAGGAAATGGGTATTCAAGGCACCAACACCGAGACCGAAGTGACGAGGCAGCACCTGCAGTTCGACGAACGCAACGGCATCGAACGAGACGCCGACGGTCAGCCGCACGCGGCAAAAGGAAAGTCTTTGGTCGGCAAGGTGTATAAGAACATGGAAAATTCACGCGATCCGGTTTCGGACTCTGTAGGAGATACGATCCGGGCGATCACGGAGAAGCTCCGTCCCCACCGCGACAGAAAATAGCGACCTCACCAGGGCTTGCCGTCATCCATGAAAACCCGCTCGACACGGTATGCGCTGAGGTCCGCATCTCGGCCAGGACAGTCTTTCATTTCACTGCGAGCGATATGGCATGGCCAGTCGCCGCGACGGCAGAGACGAATGACCTGGTATGCGAGCCAAGCTGTGGCGGCTCCTATGACACCCGCAACGAACTGCGTGAACCAGTCATCCCGTAGCACGAACGCTATGCCGACCAGCCCCCCAAGCGCCAGCGCTTGAAGCGATCCGCTTGAACGCGATTGAGCCATGTCCTATCCTTTCTTCTTTCCACATCATATCCGGTCTGACGCCGCAATCAACCTGAAGAGGCCAACCATGCCAAGATCGCTCATCGCGGCCGCAATCCTTCTGATCGGCATTAGTCCCGCGGTCGCGGTGTCGCTCAATGGTAAGCCCAGCGACGACTCCGTCTGCGACCTGTCTCCGTATACAACATCCCGCTTGAGCCAGCGTACCTTCGTGCCGGCGAGGACACCCAACAGCGAGGAAATCTACACACGTCTTGCGCTGCGCTTCGTGGTATCGGCATGCCGGCAGGGCCAAACCTTGATGCTGCATTCGGACGACGGCAGCCGCCTGGACGACCGGTATTTTGAGCAGCTGGCTTCTACGCTTTGCGGTCCCGGAGCCGCCATCCGCGAGGCGTCCGGAACCGCCGACGAGCCGCACGCGTTCCGCGTGCGATGCCGGATCACACGCCTCGTTGCGGCCAGGGCGTGGTTGCGGGATAGCGAAGCGGCACAAAGCACCGAGCACCTTATCGCGAACGGTGCCGCCAGCCCGTCATCCGGCCGGCCGAAGACTACGGAACGAGCCGAGGACCGTCGCGAAAAGTGCGGTGGCTCCATGTCGTATGGCGCGCTCCTCGGTGTCAGCGGTGGATGTCGCGATTAGCGCTCAAGGGAGACATCATGAATTTTGCCAGGAGAACCCGCCCCACCGTTAAGCCGTCTCGATTGCTACCTCTCCCCCGTGACGACGCGCTGCTGGCCAGGCTCGTTGAAGAGATCGCCGCACAACGACACCTCCAGGAGATGCACTTGCAAGCCAGTGCAGAGCGTGACAAGCGCGAGCGGCGATGGCACCTGGCCGGCCGTGCGTTTGTCGTCGCGCTTCCTGTTGGGCTGGCACTGTTTGCGTATGCGAGCGCGGTAGGGTTCCAACTGGGCCCGTTCGAGACCGTAAACGGCGTGGTCCACATTGATGGCGAAATCGGGACGAACAGTCAAGCATCGGCCGACCGCATCATCCGCGCTCTCAAGCAGGCTTTCGAGAACAGTAACGTAAAAGACGTCTACCTCGCCATCGACAGTCCAGGCGGTGCCCCGGTCGAGGCGGAGCGCATCGGCCGTGCTGTGCACCTGCTCAAGACGCGCTATCGCAAGCCAGTGGTTGCCGTGATCTCCAATGTTGGCGCATCGGCGGCATACATGATCGCGCTGGAGGCAGACAGCATCATTGCCGGGAAGTACAGCCTCGTCGGATCCATCGGCGCGGTCATGGCACCGTGGCAGTTAAACCGCGCCATGGAAAGGATCGGGGTTACGCAACGGGTCTATGCATCTGGCAAGCTGAAGTCCTTTCTGAACCCCTTTGCGCCCGTAAGCCCCGAGGCAGAGCGAAAGGCGCAGGAGCTGGTGAGCCACGCCGGAGCGACGTTTATGATGGAACTTCAACGTCGCCGCGGAGCGCGCCTCAAGGTAGGTACTGATTACTCGACTGGCGAAGTCTGGACCGGGCTACAGGCGAAGGAAATCGGACTGGTCGATTCGGTAGGCACCATCGACGAACTGACAGCCGCCAGCGGGAAGCCAGCCTATAATTTTGGCCCACATCCGTCGCAGGCCAGCATCATTAGCCAGACGCTTGCCGAGGCGCTTCGTGACGTCCCGGTCGCCCAAGCGATCGAGCGCCCACCGGTACTTCGGTAAGGATGATATGGAGCCCTCAGGTTCCCCTCTGCCCGCCGGGGTTCGCGACGGGGTCGGCTAGTGGAACCTTGTAACGATCGGATACACTCGCGCCGACGCAACTCCCTTGCATTCCATCCGATACTCGCACGTCCGGCAGCGACCCTGGTACGGCGTTGCTGCCGGCTGGGCCTGACCCTGCAGCACGAGCAAGCGCCGCCTCAGTAACCGCGCAACCGCAGCCGTGTCCAGCAGCTGAACTCTTCGTACGAATCGCTTTCGTGAGCGGGTGTGCTGGACGACCACGGTACCGATCAGGCTTACCGCCTTGCCGGTCGAAATCTGGACCGCGACTCGTTGTACAGACAGCTCAACGACATCCGTTTCGTACACGCGAACACGCGGCCGGGTCTTCAACTCGACAAGGTGGATGACACCATCGACCAGGTAGGCCCGGTCCACCCGCGCGACAACAGGCAACTCCCGGTCGCCATGAAACAGCCTTTCGGAGTAGATCAGCTGTCCACGAGCCAGGTCTGGAGGCAGCCAGCCACGCTCCCGCCAGAGCGCAGCCAGCACGTGGACAAAGCCGGCGATGCCGACCAGGATGATGGCAAGCCAGTAGACGTTACTGAACATTTCATTCCCCTGTATCGGATTAGATGCGCCACATAGCCAGGACTGCGACAACGGCTTTGAGCAGCCAATACGTCGCGGCACGCCACATAGGATGCGAGTGCAGGGAGCACGCAATTACTGGTGAATGCCGGTAGTAAAGGCGGACAAAGGCGCGACCGGCGGCATACCTGCGGAGCACCCTGTCGCGGAACGCACGCAGCAATCGAGTTTCGCTTGCATTGGTCCCAAACACTTCGGACGCAATGAAGCACCACGGCTTCCCTGCTGCTCCGCTGAGCCGCGGTTCACTGCTCATGGCGTCGCGGTGAAACGCCTCATGTGCACGATCGCCGACGGCCTGGGCCTGCCGTCGTAAGCGAGATTCGCGACGTCCCAGGCGCACGGCGAACAACATCTTCTTTTCGCAGAACGCCTGCTCCGTTAGCTCTGATGCAGAGGTGTATCGGATGTGCTTCATGTCGTCTCACTCCGCTATGGGGTCGCTGAAAAGTTCCAGGGCGGCCTCCGTTCGCTCCGCAGAAACACCGGGGATGCACGCCGTGGTTGGCAGGCGATCGGTGCCGGCGACAACTGGTACGGCTGCGCCCTGCTGCGTCAACAGGCCGTCATACGCCAGCGTGCGTAACCGGTTCACCCTGCGCTGGCCCTTGGGGAACTGCGCAAGCTCGTCGTATAGACGTGCGTTATCTTCCCGAGCCAGCAGAAAGCTGATTCGCATGGGCATCGTCATGGTGCCTCCAACGTTGGCAGTGCCATCACCTCGGCATGCTGCGAGCACAAGCTACGTGCCAGATCGATGCCGGCGTATTGAAAACCTCGCACGTTGGCGAACAGCGGATCTTTAATCTCGTGGATGGCGTGACGAGGGAAAGCGGCTTTCAGCGCCGGCTTGAAGAAAAAGGCTCCGCCTCCGACCAAGAGGATGTTCTTGATGTCCCCGGCGTCGCCGACATAGCGCATCATCTCGGCCACGGCCTGCTCTGGAATCTTTCGCGCGAGCGGAAGGTGCTGCTCAATATCGTATTCGGACTGGAACACAACCGGCCGCTTGCGCGTGCGCAGCGCGATGTCGATCGCGTCGAAATCACGGAACTGGGAGCTCGTGGAGCGCCCGATACCGTCGGCTATCGATTGCAGGACATCGAACATGCCGCGGTTGACCGAGTGGCTGCGTTTCTCGATCTGCTGCATTCCCTGCGTGACCAGCCAGTCGAAAGTTCGACGTCCAGGATCGACGATCAGGCTGCGTTCCTTGCGCACTTCGGCCAAGCGATTCTGCAAGAGCCCGTAAGACATTAGCGCTCCAACCGGCTGCGGTACAGCCTTGGCCTTGGCGACAGTGACGCTGCGAGTGCCGCCGAGGGCATGTTGCCCCGTCAGCCGGCGTTCCAGTGCAGTGACGACCTTGCGCAGCTTGAATGTCGCCACCGGCAGCCCGACGATCAGCAGGTCGATCACGGGCACGTCCATGTAATGGATGGCCCCAAGCAGCAACGCCAGGTATTCGTCGCTCTCACAGTATCGGTCGTGCTGCAGTACGGCGGCATTGAAGACGTCGGCCGCCAGCGCCACGTCAGGGCCGACCTCGTAGATCAGCTTCCCGATCGGGATTCCAACGGTCTTGCGTCGAGCGCTCCAGCCATCCTGTTCAGGCAGCACCTCGGTAGGATGCGCTTCGGCTGGGAACATTTCGCACTTAAAATCGACACCGCTGACTGTGGCGATAAACTTGACGTTGCCGCGTCCAACGTCGACAGCTCGTACTATCCGGTTCACGTTCACCTCCATCGTCAGCATTCGCCCGAACGATACCGCGCGACACCGCAACGTGACAGCCGCAAAGACACGTTTTTTTAAGCGCCATTCGCGATCGGCAACGTACCGGTACCGGCCCGGCAACGCTGCGATCTGCTTTCGGATTCCAGCATCGGCGACGCTGAAGCTGTGTGCATGCCGGCACGGTGCCGAATGCGACTGCATGCGTTCGCGATGTAACGGTTAGACGGGATTTCAGGCACGCTAGCGCGAGACGGCACAAACAGAGGAATCCTTGCGCACGTGGCGTCCCTACGAATTTTTGAGCATGGTAGGGGTTACAAAATAAATGGTCCGTCAACTACAAAATCCGCGCGTCTGGAAATCGAGCTTGAGGGCACAGCTCTGAACATGAGTTGGCTTGACAAGATCGATGGTCGATCTAATCTGAAATCGCTGTCTGGAAGTCGCAACCAGGAACATCGTGTTCCGAAGCGGCCGTCGCAGTCGTCACCTGCCTCCAATCGCCGTGATGGTCCCGCACAAGCTGCGCCCACCCGGCACATTCTATAAGCCCGCTGCGACGCGGCGGGCCGAGCCAGGCGTCCTCGTCTGTCTTCAAGCAAGCAGCTGCGGAAACGCCGCAGCAGACAGCCATTCCAAGGGCAAGGCCCAAGCATCCGCATTTTTATTGCCGCGTGTCGTCATTGCCGCGGCAGGACGGAGCCAATTTGCACCGAAGTACGGTGCACGGCATTCTTACAGCATCACCCTTCACCCGCGCGCACATCGCAACTGGATGGCATCGCGCATCGGTACGGTCTCGTATCGATCGCAGTACTTGGCGTGGGAACGTACGGCGGCCTGGTGGCAGGGCCGGGGATATCGACGGGAAGGGAGTTCGAGAACACCCCATATGTGGGACCGGTAACACCGGAGTCTTTGCGGCCAGTCCGCACTGCCCGCCTGGAGCGGGGATGGGCCATGCGGGCGAAATCTCGCAGGCGCATCACTGGAGCATTTTGACGAACGCCATCGCAGCAGCGAGAACCTATCCAGATAGCGCCTGGGCAGCGCCAACGCTTTACTAGTCCACGTGACAGCACTCGTGACGACAGTGCCTGCCATGCATTGTCGGAATCGTCACTGGCGCACCAATGCTGCGGCGTATCACAGGTCGCTGCAGCGGTACGGGCGGACCAGCTCTGTCGCCTGCCCTAACCGACTACTTTCACCGTGAGGCGGATCATGCCCAACAACAGCAACTGGAAAGCACAACTGCAAACGATACTGTCCTTGCACAACAGTTACCACGCGTTTCGAAGCAAACTGGTTTCGCACAGTACTATGGCCGCGCGCGCCAAAGGACTGTTCCGCGCGTTCAAAACGCTTCGCGAGCTGGGGTTCCAGCCAGCGCCGCAAAACCTTTGCGGTACACACATCGAAATTTTGATGCAGTACTGGACCGCCGACCCTGCCCTCGGCGCACGTCTCGCTGCCAGCCAGCCTAAGGTGCCTCTGCGTACCCGCGCTCTAAGCGCCGCTTACATTCAGCAGCAGCTCTCCTTTCTTCGTGTATTCGCCAGCTGGATCGGCAAGCCCGGACTCGTGCTTGACGCGGAACGCTACGTGGCGAAGCCCGAAAAGGTCAGGCGACACTACGCTGCTCGGCACGAGCATGGCTGGACTGGGAACGGCATCGATGTCGAGGCATCGATTCAAAAGGTCGCGCAGCTCGACGAATATGTCGCAGCACAGCTGCGTATGATGATGGCGTTTGGCCTCCGACGAAAGGAGGCGATCATGTTTCGGCCGCACGCGTCGGAAGTCCCGTCATATGCCCTGCCGGCTACTTGCGCTGCAATCGACCGGTATGTCAGCTTCCTGCGCGTGAAGCGCGGCACCAAGGGCGGCAGATTGCGTTATGTCGCTATCCGCACAGAGGCGCAGCGCGGAGCACTAGCATATGCACAGCAGATCGCTCGTTATCCAACATCGCACCTTGGCCGTCCTGGCCTTACATTGAAACAGTCGCTGGACCGCTTTTCCAATGTGGTGCGAGTTGCTGGCCTCACAAAGACTGTGCAAGGCGTAACTCCACATGGACTGCGGCATGAGTTTGCCGGCGATCTCTACTTCGATGTCTCCCTTCATCACGCGCCCGTACGCGGGGGTGACCTGTGTTATGACCGTGACGTAATTGAGCTTGCATATGCTGAAGTAGCTCACCAACTTGGACACACTCGATCACAAATTAGCAGTGCGTACTTGGGTTCGGCGGTCCCGGATGCTTGTGCATGTGAAGTTCCAGGAGCTACTAAATCACCTGCCGCGCCGCACATCTGATATCGTTCCCGTTCCGATGAATGACATCGGATTCGCTTTCAATTCAACGCCCATTCCGCAGCCGCACCTGAGAAATTTGGCAGTTGCGAGCCATCGCGAATAACGCTAATGTCACGTACAGTTCCAAACTAAGCCTATTCTCGGCATTATCTAAATTTACGCAGTAAAAAGGAATCATGGCAGAAGAAAGTTCAGTCGCGGCGAAGGGTTTCGAGAAGGTAGCAGGCACGCTTGAAAAGCTTGTAGACAACAGAATGTTAGTACTGTGGGCTGCATTTATTCTATACTTCGATATTTGGCTTATCGCGACCAATATCGACATGGCCGCACTATCAATCGATTCAGCCATAATACGAATCAAGGCATTGAATATGCGGACAATTGTGAGCTTTATAGCGATTTTCTCAGTACTTATGTGTCTCGTATTTCCAGCTCTCCGCTATGTCTACACTACTCTTCTTTTGCACTACGGTAACTTCCGTTACTCTAATAGCAACCGAACGCCCGATCAACAGAAGATGTCGAACTGGGCTGCCGGTACCGTCGGCTTCGGTATCTGGGATTTGTTCAGCGGTGCATTTTCTCAAACCGGAAACTATAGCGGATATCTTCTTTATGTAGCCGCGCAACTAGAAAAAAAACAGTTTGGCAACTACAATATTAGCTCTTGGCTTCACATTTTTTATTTTTTTCTGCTTAGCCGCAGCTTTAGAGCGGGAATACTGACGAATATCCGGTAGTCATTAACCGGTGCCTGAGAGCCCCTTAACGCGACGATCGGTGCTGATATGCTTACCCTGCAATTTAATCAATCAGGAAAGATTCGCGTTCAAAGCTAATGATGCCCCCTCATTTCAACGAAGATACACTGATTCCACGCTATATGGCAAAGATGGTGCTGAGGAGTAACTCACAGTAATGTGTCGAGGCTGCGAGTTTCACGTACGCCAAAGTTCTCTAACAAATAATATCAAAAATTTGTGTTTGTTTCGACGCTAGAGCTTGTATTCGCCGGTTGTCGCTGCAAAACTGATCGTGCTATTTGTGAGAATCGCTCTCACATTGCTCCTGACAATGCTCATCGCGAACATGTCAGGACCCGACATTGGCAACAATGTCGGGCGCCGCGGACGTCACCCGCCTTCTGGATCGGTTGCCTCAACCGAAATCGCCCAGGCGATATAGCTGATAGTGATGCCTAAACGGCGTCACGGACACTGCATCGTAACCCGATTCAGTGAGGTCATGCCTGCTGTATGCCATGACCGGCCAGGCCCGAGTTCCTCGTGAACCCTGGGCCTTTTTTGCGTCTGTATAACTGTGCGGCTTCCGCACTGAAAAGGATGGAAGATCATGAATACTTGCACCTCGAACACACATGTTCCGCTGTGCGCTCTGCTTCGCAGCCCAGTTCAACGCACGTGCGGCCGCGCTCCTGCTCGGCTGACGGCGCTTTGCGAAAAATTCAGTAAGAGCCTGCGACCGACCCTGGCTGCCAGCGTTGGGAAGAACCGAAGCAAGCTTGCAATGTTGTTGCGGCCCAGCCCGGATTCTTCAGCTTGGCGTCACTGCGCGAAGTCGAGAAAACAGCCAGGTGCGCATTGCCCAGACGGAGTCCGCGATGAATAGCGATCAGCTTTCCAACGGCGGCGACGACGTCCTGGCGGCGATCTCAACGATCAGTGACTGCATGAAATGCCCGAGCGAACGCGCTCAGTATGATCAGTGGCTGACGCGTGAGAACGGACAGCTTATGGAACACTGGAGTGTCAACTGTCCGGATTGCGGATACGTCAACACACAGAAGCACGAACGTTGGTAGAGGCGTTAGTCCGTTGATCAAGCGTCTCATCAATCAATTGCAAACCCGTGGGGCCACGAGTTCCCCTGCGGGGCTGGTGGCCTCTCGACTTTGGGAGGTCACCATGAATAACGAACGCCCATATTTTCGTCGCGTTCCCGCGGCGGACCAGGAAGAGAGCGCGTGGGCTTCATTCTACGCGCAGGTATCGGATCCATCGTTGGCGGAAGAACTGGTCGCCTATCTGGATGCCGACCCTCATACCCGCCATCGCTACGCGGGGCTTTATGTGCGGTGCAGGCAGTCGCTGCGTCGCGAACGGGAGCGCCAGATGCGCGTAGCACGCTGTGGCGAGATTGCGCGACGTTTTATCGACACTGCCTTGCGTCTTCCCATGAGCATCGTTGCGTGTGCGGCCGCGCCCATTCATACGCTCGTCTGCTTCTGCAGGGACGTTTTTATGAATGCATGTGATGGGCATCATCAGTCCGCCCGGAGCGGACGGCCGAGACCACGACGTGCGGCGTCGCCAAGCCGGCGTAAAGCAGCGTCGGCTGAAACGGCGCCGCTACGTCCTGCCTCACATGATCATGATGCGAAGGCTGAGAGCAAGTCAGCGTAATGTCCTCGCGAAGGACGAATTGATCCCAACTACGACATATCAACCGGAAGTGTAGGAGGTCCTATGCACGCCAAAATCTCTATCTTCGGTCGCAGGTCTTCATCCGCGTCCGATCGGATACCCACGGATTGTGGCGACATGATCTGCAACCTGGAGGCGATGCCGCCAGGCCGGCAATTCCAGATGCGAGACGGTTGCCGATTCATTCGGACGAACCTGATCTGCTTCGGGTTTTGCAATCTGGCGACTGGCCAGCTCTGTTCTGCTCGAGATGTCTGCAGTCGACATGGGGGGGCGACTTTGAACCCGACGGGAGTTTCGGTAGGACCAGAATCCATGAGCGACATGGATCTGTCGGACTGATGGCGACGTTCGTGCGTCGCCTTGGTTGCAATCACTGCCCACCCCGACGACGCGCGCGAATATGCCGTCTTCCACGGACCGCAGTGCGCCCTCTAAACGACGAGGGCGCGCCGCGGGATGCTGGTTCGGGACTATCCAAGCACACTATCGACTTCTGCCTTCAAGGCCGCTAGGTCCTCGAACGACTCCAGCGTGGCAAGAACCCTCGCTCGCCCACCTGCATTGAACTTCCAGCCGGTTCCCCATTTTTTCTTCGCGAAGACCTCGAAGCGGCCCCGTTCCAAACCGAACGCGTCGACCACCGCCAGAATCGGCTCGGCAGGGTCGCATGCGTCCGCGCCTGACTGCCGCTTCGGCTTGTCGTCCGGATCGCGGTCATCTGCTGGCGCTCCGACTTGATCGCATGGCGGTGAGGCCGACACTCCAGGCCCAGGCTGAGTACCGTCAAGCGTCAGGGTCTCTCGCGTCGTATCGGATAATACGGTGCCATCGCTGACATTCAGCAGCGCAGTGACATCGATGGGCGCTTCGAGCTCGATCAGCCAGATCTTTGTCCGCACGCTTCGGCCTTGCTCGTCGATGTGCGGGACGTCACGCTCGACCTTCGAGATATAGAACGTCGTACGCTTCGCGTCCAGGAAACCGGAAATCCTGCCGCCGCGCAGGAACGCCAGCGCCTCGAATTTCTGGATCGCTCGGGTCATCGAGTACACGCTGTTGGTCGGCAGCTCGAACGCGTCGCATGATTGCACACCTGGGATGTAGAAGATGAATCGTCCGGAAAGGTTGCACTTCCGTTCCTGGAACTCACGGCAGTTCTCGGGATCGCACATCCCGTTATTCTCGCGCCGCAGTTGGGTCTTCCGTCCCCCAAAAGTCCGTGCTGGCTTTCGGCCGGAGCGATCAGGTGGTACAGGGGCGTAGCACTTGCATACCCGGGTGCGGCCATCCGGGGCATACTCGCTCCAGAATTTTTTCTCGCCTGCTCCCCAGGCCACAAGGCCATGCGGCATCACCGCTTGCCAGACGTCTGCGGGGAAGATGACGGGAAACCGGTACAGTCTCGGAACACCATCGCCCCGATCCTCGGCGTAGAGTCTCATGATCTGGGCAGCGGTTTCGGGGTTGGGAAAGTCCCCCGGTCGGACCGTGAAATACGGGACGTTTTTCGGAACCAGCGGGCGCGCCAGGTCAGGTATCTGGGTCACGATCGACCGTTCGATGTCGTCGAAACTGCGCCCTGCCCTGAGTCCTTCCTCATAGATCGAAAGCGCTGCTGGATTCTCCTGGGCCTTGCGGGTCAGCACCTTAATGCCCGCACGGATCTTGCCAGCTGTGGGGATATGAATGTTTCGTTGGCCCAGGACTGTGGGACCGGCGTTCCTCCCGGCGGCTACTACTGCGACAACGTTTTGCATAACGACCTCCGTTCTTACTTGTGAGGTCTCTAGGATCGCCTGGCATATCGTCATTGCAAGTGCCACTTGGACGTCGGACGTCTCGACGCAGCACCACGTTCGCTTTGCACATGCGTGCGACAAAAAAACGTCGGGCTATCAAAGGTGTGTGTGGACGGCGCCAGGAGCCTATGCCACGTCGAGTTCTTTGCGGCGCCTTTGCAAGGACACGGTACCGCAGCCGTGATAGGCAGCGTGCATGCCTCGGTCGAGAAGTAAGCCTGGCCCAGCGGCGTAGCAAGGCTCCAGCAGCATTACCGATCGTGCGGTAAAGCGATGGCATACTCGCTGCTGGCCGCCACCATGCGCGTCTGTGAACGATGGCGGCCTTCTACAGTTCAACCACTCGATGTTGCGTGGCCGACCTTGGATCGAAGCCGCAACGCGTTGGCGATAACGGACACCGAACTTAAACTCATCGCCAGCGCGGCAATCATCGGCGAGAGTAACTGCCCAGTCAGCGGATACAATAGCCCTGCCGCCAGCGGGATGCCAGCGGCATTGTAGACAAACGCAAATGCCAGGTTCTGCCACATGTTGCGTACCGTCGCGACCGAGATGGCGCGTGCCTGCGCGATACCACGCAGGTCGCCCTTGACGAGGGCAACGTGGGCGCTGTTGATTGCCACATCCGTGCCCGTTCCCATCGCGATGCCAACGTTCGCCTTGGCCAGCGCCGGCGCGTCGTTGATGCCGTCGCCGGCCATGGCCACCACTTTGCCCTTCCGTTGCAGCTTCACGACGAGCGCCAGCTTATCGGCTGGCTTCACCTCGCCGTGATACTCATCGATGCCGAGCTGGCCGGCCACGGACTTCGCCGTCGTGCCCCCATCTCCGGTCGCCATGATGACATCCAGACCTTCGCTGCGAAGTTCGGCAAGCGCCTCCGGCGTGGTGGCCTTGATGGGGTCCGAGACGGCGACGAGACCGGCCAGCCTTCCTCCCACGGCCAGGTACATCACGCTCGCGCCCTCCCCGCGCAGCCGCTCCGCGCGGTCGGCTAAAGGACGCCAGTCGATCCTCTCGGCCTCCATCAGCGCCGTATTGCCCAGAGCGATTCTCAAACCGTCGACATTACCACGCACCCCGATCCCGCTTGCCGATTCGAATGCTTCGGGCTTGGATAGCGCGATCTCGCGCGCCCGCGCCTCGGCCACGATGGCGTGGGCCAGCGGATGCTCGCTGCCCTGGTCGATGCTGGCCGCTATCCTCAGCACCTCCTGGTCGGTGAACCCAACGGCGGCGACGATTGTGCTGAACGCCGGCTTGCCTTCAGTAAGCGTTCCCGTTTTGTCGACGATCAGCACGTCGACTTTGCGCAGCGCTTCGATGGCCGCTGCGTCGCGGAACAGCACGCCCTTCGTGGCCGCCTGACCGGTCGCCGCCATGATCGACATCGGCGTGGCGAGCCCCAGGGCACAGGGACACGCTATGATGAGGACCGCCACCGCATTGACGAAACCGAACACCCAGCCGGATTCCGGCCCAAGAACTCCCCAGCCCAACAGCGTCAACACCGCGATCATGACCACGACGACGACAAAGTAGCCAGCGACGCTGTCGGCCAGGCGCTGCATCGGAGCACGCGAACGTTGCGCCTGCGCGACCATCTGGACGATTTGCGACAGCATCGTTTCGCTGCCAATTTTTTCCGCCCGCATCACGAGGCTGCCACTAGTGTTGACCGTCGCCCCGATCAGCCGGTCGCCGGAGCGCTTCGACACCGGGATCGGCTCGCCCGTCAGCATCGATTCGTCCACCGAACTGTCGCCTTCGGCTACGACACCATCGACAGGCACCTTCTCGCCTGGCCGAACGCGCAGAGCGTCACCGATATGGACATGAGTAAGCGGCACATCTTCTTCGCTACCGTCGGCGTTGATGCGGCGCGCCGTCTTGGGTGCCAACCCGAGCAGCGATTTGATGGCAGCCGAGGTCTGCGAGCGGGCGCGCAGTTCCAGGATCTGCCCAAGGAGCGTCAGCGACACGATCACCGCGGCGGCTTCGAAATACACTCCCACCCTGCCATGGGCGGCAAACGCCGGAGGAAACAGCTGCGGGGCCAGCGTGGCCACCACGCTGTAACCGAATGCCGCCAGGACTCCGGAGCCGATCAGCGTCCACATATTCGGGCTCACGCGCACCAGTGACTGCCACCAGCGCTGCAAGAACGGCCAGCCCGCCCACAGCACGACCGGCGCACTGAGCGCCAGTTCGATCAGGCTTTGGTACGGCAGCCCCTGTGGAAACATCACGTGGCCGAACATCGCCAGCACGAACACGACGGCCGTCAGTGGCAAAGTCCACCAGAAACGGCGGCGAAAATCAGCCAGCTCAGGGTTCTCCTCGTCATCCGTCGTTGGCATGAGCGGCTCAAGCGCCATGCCGCAGATCGGGCAGTTGCCAGGCTGCGCGGCCCGTATCTCGGGGTGCATCGGGCAGGTATAAACCGTACCGGCGGAAGCTGGCGCGGGTACGGAATTCGCCTCCCCTGATTGCTGTTCTTTGACGTAACTGGCGGGCGCGGCCCTGAATTTTTGCATGCAGCGGCTGCTGCAGAAGTGGTAGGCGTGGCCTTGGTGGACGATTTCACGATCAGGGTCCGGTCCGACCTTCATGCCACATACTGGATCGGTGAACGGCTTCGCCTGCTCATCGGGTCGCGCTGCGGTCCCATGTGCCCCGCCATGGTGGTGATCGTGGTGACGGTGGTCGTGCTGCTGTCCCTCGCTGCTGTGCATGTTGCAAACTCCTGTACGGTTCGCCGATGCCTGTCGCTTACGTTGGCGGCATGATGGGTTGCGGTGGCGCGGCTACGCGCCGCGCCACCTTACTGAACGAAACCTTAAGCCTTACCACGGCGGTAAAGTCAAGCGTGCGAGCCATGTACCCCTGCCATCCCCCACACCGGTTTACATGGCTGCCGGGGGTTGTTGCACCGTCAAATACGCGGCGGCCGCCAAAGCTCCCAGCAGTAGTACCGCTTCGATTTGCAGCACGCGGCGTACCACGGCGATGCCAGCCGCTGATCTCGCCGCCGCCGGCAAGCCGATGAACTTGTTATAGCCACCCAGGGCGATCGCTCCCAGCACGAGTCCGACCTTTGCCAGCAGCGTGTAGCCGTATTGGGTGTGCAGCAAGTGCTCGGAACTGCCGACCCGATGCCAGGCGCTGTAGATGCCTGTCGCGACAATCGCGATCACGGCAACCATCGCAGCTTGCGACATGTGGTCGAGGTAATGATCCGTCGCGGCACTCTCCAATGCTTGCACGCGCAACGGTCGCAACGCGTACCCGGCCGAGACGATCACGGCGCCGGTCCACACGGCAATGGCGAACAGGTGCATGGTTTCTGCCACATGCGGGCCTGTCCACCAGCCCTCCTCCCCCGCATGCCCCATCGACGCGCGCGTGGCGGCAAAGGCGACCAGCAACAGGAGCGCGAGCCCTTCGGTAGCCCGGCTGCCTTTGCCAACGCCGCGAACACCCAGCAGCAGGAACATGACGGCGATCGCGATGCAGCCCGCATGGCCATGGGCGGACGTGATCAGCATCGTCCAGAACATGCCGCCGGCGTCAGCCAGCGGAACGCCAGCCATCACGGCCGTCGCGGCCCACAGCGCCGCGGTACTGGCGACGATCGTCAGCACGATCGCCGCGGTGTCGTGGCGGCGCAGGCCGATCAACCAATCGCCGGTCACGCTGCTCACAGGTAGCCAACGTCGTACGAACCAGGTCCCCACCAGCCAAGTAAATCCCAGGTTGAGCAGCGCGGCCGATCCGACCTGCAGCAGCGCGACCGCGTCCAACTTATTTCACCGTGAACGTGAAGTTGCCCGTGCGGCGGTGCCCATCATGCCCGGCAACGGCCCATTTCACCGTATAAGTTCCACTCTGCAGCGCCGGAGCGTCCACGCGCACGATGGCCGGGTTTGCGGTGTCGACTTTTGCCTTGCCGGTAGCGGCCACGTTGCCTGCGGCATCGGTCAAGGTAATGCTGGAAAACGCTTCCTCGATCTTCTCGTTGAACGTCAAGGCAACTTGCTTCGGCGCCGCGGCAACGGTGGCACCCGCTTGCGGATCGGAACTCTTGAGCGTGGCATGCGCGGCCGCGAGCGGACTTGCCAGAGCAGCGGCCACTACGGCGGCGGCCGCCATTACATTGGAGATTGCTTTCATCAGTATTGATCCTGTATTCGATTACTTGGCTTGTTCGATGGTGGTCACCATCAAAGCACCATTGACCTTCTCGGCCGTAAAGCGCACCTTGTCGCCATCCCGTACCTTGTCCAGCATTGCCGGGTCCTGAACGCGGAAGACCATCGTCATGCCGGGCATGCCCAGGTTCTTGATGTCGCCATGCTTGATGGTGACCTTGCCGCCATCTTTGTCGACCTTCTTGATTTCGCCATCGGTCAGCGCGGCATTCAGCGCGGTTGCCGCGGCCTGCTGGGCATGGGCGACAGGACCGGTGGTCAGGGCCGCCGCGCCAATCAGGGCGGCAGCGAGGTAGTTGAGACTGTGTTTCATGTGTTCCCTCCAGTAAGCCAAATGAGTATCCGTTGCCGAATCCATTGCATCATTGTAGGGAGCGGATGCGCACCGCAGCATGACCCGAACATTACAGATACATTACAGTGCCATCCGCCCACGACGTCATTTCGCGGGTTCGAGATGCGTGACCGTCGTGCTGCCGTTGACCTTGTCGGCCGCGAAGCGAACCTTGTCGCCAACTTTTACCTTGTCGAGCATGGCCGCGTCCTGGACACGGAACACCATCGTCATCGCGGCCATGCCGAGATTCTTCAGCTCGCCGTGCTTGATGGTGAGCTTTCCGCCGTCCTTGTCGACCTTCTTGATTTCGCCATCGGTCAGTTCGACGGACGCCGCTGCGTGTTCTCCATGCTGGGCATGCTGCGCATGGTTGTCATGTTGCGCGTAAGCCGGCGAGAAGGCCACTGCGGAGAGTGCCACGCCAGCGGCCAGGATTACGTTGTTCAGCTGTTTCATAAGGTCCTCTTTTCGGTTGGAGTAAATCAGTGTTCGCCATGGCCGGTCGGCTTGCGCACCGTCAGCTCGACGTTCGGCCGGCTCTTCGCAGGCATCAGTTGGCCGCCGGCACTCCTGGAGCGGGCAGGCTCCGGCAATGCACCCGTCCATTCATAGGCGATGGTGCCGGCAGGGTGCTTGAACCAGCCTGGGTCGGTATAGTCGCCGCGCTTCTGGTCCCTGCGCACCTTCAGCACCGTAAACATGCCGCCCATCTCGACGCCACCGAACGGGCCCTCACCCGTCATCATCGGCAGTGTGTTATCGGGCAGCGGCATTTCCATGCCGCCCATCGAACCGCCCTTATCGCCCATCACCATGTAGTCGGGGACAATCTTGTTGATCTTCTCCGCGATACCTTTGTGGTCGACGCCGATCATCGTCGGCACGTCGTGCCCCATCGCATTCATCGTGTGATGCGACTTGTGGCAGTGGAAAGCCCAGTCGCCCAGGTCAGTCGCATCGAATTCGATCGCGCGCATCTGCCCCACGGCGATGTCGGTGGTCACTTCGGGCCAGCGCGACGCCGGCGGCGTCCAGCCCCCATCGGTACCTGCGACAACGAACTCGTGGCCGTGCAGGTGGATCGGGTGGTTCGTCATTGTCAGGTTGCCTACGCGGATCCGTACGCGGTCCCCTTGCCGTACCGGCATCGAGTCGATCCCCGGGAACACGCGGCTGTTGAATGTCCACAAGTTCTGGTCAAGCATCGTGTTCACGCGCGGCACGTAGCTGCCAGGTTCGATGTCGTAGGCAGACAGCAGGAACACGAAGTCGCGATCGACGGCGAATTGGCGGTGGTCTTTCGGGTGCGTGACCCAGAAGCCCATCATTCCCATCGCCATCTGCACCATTTCGTCCGCATGCGGGTGATACATGAAGGTGCCCGGCCGCTTGGCCACGAATTCGTACACGAACGTCTTGCCCGGCGGGATGGCAGGCTGGGTAAGACCGGTCACGCCATCCATGCCGTTCGGCAGGCGTTGGCCGTGCCAGTGCACGCTGGTGTTCTCGGGCAACTTGTTGGTGACGAAGATACGCACACGGTCGCCTTCGACCACTTCGATCGTGGGCCCCGGCGACTGGCCGTTGTAACCCCAAAGGTTCGCCTTCATGCCTGGCGCGAGTTCGCGTACGACGGGTTCAGCGACGAGGTGGAACTCCTTGACACCGTTATTCATGCGCCATGGCAGCGACCAGCCGTTCAGCGTCACCACCGGGTTGAACGGGCGTCCGTTCGCCGGCGGCGGCGGTACCTGGGTCCTGGCGTCGCTGGCGGTCGCCGCTTCAGGCAGCGTCGCGGCGCCGGCCTTGCTGACGGCGGCGGCGCCGACAGCCACAGCGCCTGCGCCCATGAAGAAGTTTCTACGTGAAATCATGTATGTGTCCTTACTGAGTGATACCGCCGCCATTCATGGCGGACTGGAGCTGGCTCTCGGCGATCCAGAAATCGCGCTGTGCGGCGATCGCACCGTTAACGCTGGCTAGTTGTTCGCGCGCGTCCGCCAGCAGTTCGAAGGTGCTGGCCAGCATGCCGTTGTAGCGCAGCAGCACCTCGTCGGAGATTTTCTTGCGCAGTGGGACCACTTCATCGCGATAATGCCGGGCGATGTCATAGGCCGTGTGGTAAGCCGAATAGGCCTCGCGCACCTGTGACCGCGCCTTGACTGCCGTGTCGGCGGTGCGTTGCACGGACTGCATGTACACGGCTTCGGCCCGCGCACGTGCAGCCGTGCCCCAGTCGAACAGCGGCAGTTCGAGCGACACCTCGTAGCCATTTTCACGCGGCGAGCCGGACTTGCTCGTGTTGGCGTACGCCACGTCGAACACGTTAACGAAGCGCGTGGCCTTCGTCAGCCCAAGCGCGCTGGCGGTCGCCTCGGCATCGCGACGGGCTGCCAGCACATCGAGCCGCTGCGACAAGGCACGTGCCTCGGCATCCTGCATCGTCGTTGCCAGGGCGGGCAGGTCGGGCAGGCGATCCGGCAGGCGGTAGCCCTGCTTCGCTCCCCACAGACCCATGAGGCGGGTCAACTGCTCGCGCGCGGCGGTCGCTTCATGACGGGCCCGGGCCAGCTCGGTGACCGCGTCCGCATAGAAAGCCCGCTCGCGTGCCTGGTCGAGCTTGCTCCAGTTACCCACCTTGCTCATGCGGTCGGCCAGTTCCGACGACGCCTCGGCGGCGATACGCACCTGGTCGGCAAATGCGGCACTTTGCGCGGCAGCCACGGCCGTGAAATAGGCACGGCGCGTCTCGGACGCCAGCTGCACTGCCTGCGCCGCTGTCAGCAGCTTGGCCTGCTCGAACCGACGCCGCTCAATGCGCTGCCGGACCGGCATGGTGAGCAGGCCGATGACGTCGAACGTCACGCTGCGCTCGATCTCTGTCTCATCGCCGCCACGCACGCGGCCGAACGAGAAGCCGGGATTGCGCAACCGCCCAGCCTGCACCCACTCGGCTTCGGATATGCCCAGCTCGGCGAGCGAGGCCTTTAATGCCGGGCTGTTCAGCAAGGCGAGCTGGACGGCCGATTCCGCCGTCAACGGCTGCGCGAGCAACGACTGCACTTGCGCCGCCGCGGCTTCGGATTGCCGGGCCTGAGGCTTGGCGAGAGTGACGGGCTGCCCGATGCGCTCCTGGGTAAGGCGCGACACATCGTTCAAACCGCCATCCGGCGTGAAGGTGGCACAGCCGGTGAGCACGACCGCGCCTAGCGCGACCGCCAGACGGCCCGGTAAAGGATAGATGAATGAGCGCATGTCATTGTCCTTTCATCGGCATCTGGTGCCCCTGGTGCCCCTGGTGGCCCGCGTGGCCGGCATGACCAGCGTTGTCGGTGCCTTTCTTTGCCGCAGCTGGAGCGGGCGACGGCGGCCCCTGATCGGCGGCTGCCGTGCTGTCACCGGCAACAATGCGGTTGGCCTGCAACCAGAGCTTGTCCGGCGAAGCGGACGGCACGTCGGCGGGACGGACTCCGGCAAATGCGGAGCGGTAAACGGGCGGTGCGACCGCGACCCTGGCATCCGCAGCATCGGCCATTGCAGGGGCAGATTGCGCGAAAGCGAACAGGGGCGCGCCCGCGGCTGCCAGCAGCAGCATGCGGAAACGGTTCATGTGAGTTCCAATAGATGATCAGTGCCTTGTGGAAGGCACAACAACAGCGGGCGCGAAGCCCACGACGTCAGTGGAAGATCAGAGGACGCGCCGCGGCGGGCGCTCGGGTGTGGCAGGGATGAAGGCCACTATTGCCGGCTCGGCGGCAATGGCCACAGGCATAACAAACGTAAAGGGTCGGTCCGGTGCGTGCACGGTCACGGGAACGGTTGCGCCGACGCAGCAGCTGCCGCAGTGGCTGCTGTGCCCATGCGCCTTCACCGTCGCGCTGTCGCCGGTGTCGTGACAGGACTGCGCGGACGCGTGGGCTGCCTGCTCCATGCCGGCATGCTTGCCATGAAGGGGCATCACATGGCGGTCGGCGACTGCCGCGCCACGGGATGCATGGGCGCTATCGTATGGCATAAGCGCGACCGCTCCGCCTTGCAAAGGCAGCAGCGCAATCAACAGCCACAACAGGTAACGGACAAATCCAGGCATAGGGTCGTATGGTACGCAGGTCGGAAATACCTTGCAAGCGTGCATGACCTTACACCTTCCCACAGAGGGAAGGTCAACAGTTTTTTTTCCGCAAGCGCACCCCGCAGGGCTACGCCTTCGGAACTACTATCGCACGGCGGCACTATTCACTACACTAATGAGATGCGCCGTGTCTTTCCCTTGCTGTTCCGCCATATTGCCCTGCTGCTGCTCGTGACCGTCACGAACGCGGCACTGGCAATGGCCGCCTACGTCTGCCCCGAGCAGGCGATGCCAAGGGCCGCCCTGCAAATGGCGGAAGGCACCCCTTGCCCTGAAATGGATCGGGAAAAGCCGGTGCACTGCGCCGAACACAAAGCTGCTACAAAAGCCACGGTGGAACATGCCGCCAGCCCGGCCCTCGCCATGCTGTCGATCGGTTTCGTGATTCCAAGTCCAAGGCCGCGCGTTCCCACGATGCTTGACGTTCCCTCAACGCGCCTGCTACCGGAAGCCGGTGCCGATCCGCCATATCTGGCAACCCTGCGTCTGCGCATCTGACACCTCCCCCACTCGTATTGCCGGCTGGCCCTTGCGGTCCTTGGCCGGTGCTCATCCATTCTCGTTGGGGGTCGTATGTTATTGAAAAATTTGCCGTATGCACCGCGGGTGCTTGCGGTTGCCCTGGCGTTCGCGCCACTCCTGGCCGTTGCCGCGCAGCCCGGTCTCACATTCGAAGAAGCGCTGCGCCTCGCCGGCCAAGCCTCGGCGACGAACCGCGCCGCGCAAGCGTCGGTCGATGCGAGCATCCAGGCGGCGGCGCGTGCCGCGCAGTTACCGGATCCCATGCTCAAGCTGGGAATCGAAAACCTGCCAGTGTCAGGTCCGGACCGCTGGCGCACGTCGGCCGACTTCATGACGATGCGTCGCATCGGCATCGAACAGCAGTGGATCTCATCCGACAAACGCCAGGCCAGGGCCGCCCGTGCGGGCAAGGCCATGGACATGGAGCAGGCGGCGCGCTCGCAGAACGCGGCAACGGTGCGCGAGGAAGCCGGCAAGGCGTGGTTCGCGGTGTTGTATGCGCAACGCGCGGCTGAACTGTACCGGCAATTGGCCCGCGAGATGGCCGAGGATCTGGCCGGCACCGAAGCTGCTCACCGGGGTGCGAAGGCGAACGCTGTCGAGGTATTGCAGACCCGCCTGACACTGGTCCAGGCCCGCGACGATGTGTCCAGGGCCGAGCAGGAGCAGCGCTCCGCGGCCGTGCGGCTGTCCCGCTGGCTGCGCAGGCCGGTCGATGTCGTTGACGACGTGGTGCCAGCGTTGACGGTCACGGTGGCCGATGTCGAGCCGGCAGGGCTGGAACGCTCCCGGCCATCCGTCCTGGCAGCCCGTCGTGCGATTGCCCTGGCCGACGCCGACACCGCCGTGGCCACGCGCGAGCGTCATCCGGACTGGTCCTTCGAAGCGGGCTTCAGCCAGCGCGGCAGCCAGTACGGCAACATGGTTTCGTTTGGCGTCACGATCCCGCTGCCCGTGAACCGCGCGCAGCGGCAGGACCGCGACGTGGCGGAGAAGTCGGCGCAGGGAACGCGGGCCCGGCTGCTGTACGAAGACACCGTTTTTGACCAGCAGACGCAGGTCCAGGTCCTGCGGGCGGAGCTAGACAACCTGACCGGGCGGATCGCTCGCCTGAACGGCGAGCTGCTGCCCGCGGCGAAGGCGCAGGTCGAGCTGGCCATTGCCGCTTACCGCGCCGCCAGTGGCCCCCTCGCCGCCATTTTCCAGGCGCGCCGCGCGCTGCTGGAGAAGCGGCTGCAGATCAATGGTCTCGAGCAGCAGGCCGCGTTGACCTGGGCTGCGTTGGAACTTCCCGCGCTCGCACCTGCTGCAGGCAACGGTGAAGGAGCGACGCAATGAATCGCAAGATCCTGACCACGCTGATTCTGCTTCTGGCAGGCGCCACACTGTCCGGCGGCGGCTACTGGGTAGGCACGCGTCATGGCGCCGGCCAAGCCGCCTCCGGCAACGGCGCTGCGACTCACGCCGGAACGGAGCGCAAGGTGCTGTATTGGCACGACCCCATGGTGCCGGGCACGCGCTTCGACAAGCCGGGCAAGAGCCCGTTCATGGACATGCAGCTCGTTCCCGTCTACGCCGACGAGGCGGGTGCCGGGAGCGGCGTCACCATCGCCCCTGCCTTGCGGCAGAACCTGGGCATTCGTTTCGCCACCGTGCGCCGCGCCGCCCTCGCCGATACGCTCGACCTGGTCGGCACCACGCAGTTCGACGAGCGCCGTGCCGAAGTCGTGCAAACCCGCGTCACTGGCTATATCGAGCGCCTGCATACCCGTGCGCCGCTGCAGCGCGTGCGGCGCGGCGATGCGGTCGCCACGCTGTTCGTGCCGGACTGGCTGGCCCCGCAGGAGGAATACCTGGCCCTGCGGCGCTCTGGCGACCAGTCGCTGGCCAGCGCGGCCCGGGAGCGGATGCGTGCCTTGTCGATTCCCGACGCGCTGGTGGCCAGCGCGGAACGCAGCGGCAAGCCGCAAAGCCGCGTCGAGCTGGCGGCACCTGCCACGGGCGTGGTCTCCGAGCTGGCGGTACGCGAAGGCGCGATGGTGACGCCGGGTGTGACGATCGCCAAGATCAGCGGCATGGACAAGCTGTGGTTGCTCGCGGAAGTGCCCGAATCCCTCCTGGCCTCGGTCCGTTCCGGCATGGCGGTGACGGCAACGCCACAAGGCGACCCGGCACGCCGTTATACGGGGCGGGTCAGCGAGATCCTTCCCGGTGTCAGCGGTGCAACGCGCACGGCTCAGGCGCGTCTGGAACTGGACAACGGCGACGGGATGCTCGTGCCGGGTCAACTGATGCGGGTCCAGCTGGCGGCAGCAGAGAATGCGCAGCGCCTGGTTGTCCCGGCCGAGGCGGTGATCAGCAGCGGCAAGCGTTCCGTGGTCCTGGTCGCGGCCACCGAGAACAGCATCCAGCCCGTCGTCGTCACGACGGGACGCGTGTTCGGTGACGACATCGAGATCGTCAGTGGACTATCCGAGGGACAGAAAGTCATCGCATCCGGCCAGTTCCTGATTGACTCGGAAGCGAACCTCCGGTCCGTGTTACCGAAGCTCGGGACCGCTCCGGCACCGGCGGAGCCAGCGCCCGGGAAAAAAGCCGGCCCCGCATCGCTGCATGGCGTCGGTGTCGTGGAACAGGTGAGCAAGGAAGCGCTGACGCTGTCGCACCAGCCAATCCCTGCATTGGACTGGCCGGCGATGACGATGGACTTCATGAAGCCCGATCCTGGCGCCTTCCCCGGCATCAAGGCAGGGCAGCGCGTGGACTTCACGTTCCACCAGAGCGAGGACGGCTACGTGCTCGACACCGTGACCCCGGCTGCGGGAGCGGCCAAATGATCGCCCGCATCATCCGTGCCTCGATCGCGCACCGTGTGTGGGTGCTGCTCGCGGCAGCCTTCTTGGCTGGCTGGGGCGTGCTGTCGCTACGACAAACGCCAGTGGACGCGCTGCCCGACCTGTCGGATACGCAGGTCATCATCCGCGCCCAGTACCCCGGCAAGGCGCCGCAGCTGGTCGAGGACCAGGTCACTTATCCGCTGACAACCGCCCTGCTCTCGGTGCCGGGGGCGAAAACCGTGCGCGGCTATTCGTTCTTCGGCGATGCCTTCGTCTACGTACTGTTCGACGACGCGACGGACCTGTACTGGGCCCGCTCGCGCGTCACCGAAGCGATCGGCCAGGTGCAGGGCCGTCTGCCTGCCGGGGTGCGCGCGGAACTTGGGCCGGACGGCACGGGCGTCGGCTGGGTCTACGAGTATGCGCTGGTGGACCGCACGGGCAGCCACGATCTGGGTCAGCTGCGCGCCCTGCACGACTGGTTCCTGAAGTTCGAGCTGAAAACGGTGCCGGACGTGGCCGAGGTGGCCAGCATCGGCGGCATGGTGCGCCAGTACCAGGTCGTGCTCGACCCGGCGCGCCTGCGCGCGTTCGGCATGTCGCATGCCCGGGTGCTAGAAGCGCTGGCCAGGGCGAACCAGGAATCGGGTGGCGGCGTGGTGGAAATGGCGGAAACCGAATTCATGGTGCGTTCGCACGGCTACCTGCGCTCGCTCGACGATTTCAATCACGTCGTGCTGAGCGCGTCGGAAAACGGCACGCCCGTGCTGCTGCGCGATGTCGCCACGGTGCGGATCGGCCCCGAGATGCGGCGGGGCATCGCGGAACTGAATGGCGAGGGCGAGGTGGCCGGCGGTGTGATCGTGATGCGCTCCGGGAAGAACGCGCTGGAGACGATCCGCGCGGTCAAGGCCAAGATGGAGTCCCTGAAGGCCTCACTGCCCAAGGGTGTCGAGATCGTGACCACCTATGACCGATCCACGCTGATCGGCGCATCGGTCGCCAACCTGCGCAACAAGCTGGTCGAGGAGTTCGTCGTCGTCGCGATCGTCTGCGCCGTGTTCCTGTTTCACCTGCGTAGCGCACTTGTTGCCATCGTCTCGCTGCCGCTGGGCGTGCTGGCCGCCTTCATCGTGATGCGCTATCAGGGCGTCAACGCCAACATCATGTCGCTCGGCGGCATCGCGATTGCCGTGGGCGCCGCGACGGACGCCGCCCTGGTCCTGATCGAAAATGCCCACAAGCACCTGGAGGCCTACGCGCACGCCCATCCGGACGAGCCGGTATCGGGTTCGCGCCGCTGGGAGATCATGTCCGCCTCGGCGACCGAGGTGGGGCCGGCGTTGTTCTTTTCGCTGCTGATCGTCACGCTCTCGTTCATTCCCGTGTTCGGGCTCGAAGCGCAGGAAGGCAAGCTGTTCTCGCCTCTTGCGTATACCAAGACCTACACGCTGGCCGCTGCCGCGGCCCTGGCCATCACCCTGGTACCCGTGCTGATGGGTTACCTGATCCGCGGCCGCATCCCGGGCGAAGCCGCCAATCCCATCAATCGCGTGCTGGTGCGGGCGTATCGACCCTTGCTCGAGACGGCATTGCGCCATCCTCGCCTGACGCTGGGCATCGCCGCCCTGGCCCTTGCCCTGACCGCGATTCCCATTTCCCGCCTCGGCGGTGAGTTCCTGCCGCCGTTGAACGAAGGCGACCTGCTGTATATGCCATCCGCACTGCCGGGGCTGTCGGCTTCGAAGGCTTCGGAGTTGCTGCAGCAAACCGACCGTCTGATCAAGACCGTGCCGGAAGTGGCCACCGTGTTCGGCAAAGCCGGCCGGGCCGAATCGGCCACCGATCCGGCGCCGCTCGAGATGTTCGAGACGACGATCCAGTTCAAGCCGCGCGAAGAGTGGCGTGCCGGGATGACGCCGGCCAGGCTGGTCGAGGAACTCGATCGCGTCGTCAAGGTGCCTGGCCTGTCGAACGTATGGGTGCCGCCGATCCGCAATCGCATCGACATGCTGTCCACCGGCATCAAGACGCCCGTCGGCATCAAGGTGTCGGGCCCGCGGCTGGACGAGATCGACCGGATTGCGGCACAGATCGAAGCCGCCGTGAAACCGGTGACCGGGGTGACCTCGGCGCTGGCCGAGCGCCTTGCCGGTGGCCGCTATATCGACGTGGACATCGACCGGGCCAGCGCGGCGCGCTATGGCCTCGCGATCGCCGACGTGCAGTCGGTCATCGCATCGAGCATCGGTGGCGAGAACGTGGGCGAAGTGATCGATGGCCGCCAGCGCTTCCCGATCAGCGTGCGTTACCCGCGCGATTACCGCGACTCCGTCCAGGCGCTGCGCGAACTGCCGGTGGTCACCGGGACAGGTGCGCAGATCCGTCTTGCCGATGTCGCTCGGGTCACGGTCGCCGACGGGCCGCCGATGATCCGCAGCGAAAACGCCCGGCCGTCCGGCTGGGTGTATGTAGACGTGCGTGGCACGGACTTGGCCAGCGCGGTGCGCGCCATGCAGCGGCAGGTCGCGCAGCAGGTGAAACTGCCGCCGGGTTACGCGATCGGCTGGTCCGGGCAGTTCGAATACCTCGAGCGCGCCACGGCCAAGCTCAAGACGGTCGTGCCGCTGACACTGCTCGTCATCTTCATGCTCCTGTACTTCGCCTTCCGCTCGACCGCCGAGGCCGCGCTGCTGATGCTGACGGTGCCGTTCGCGCTGATCGGCGGCTTCTGGTTCATCTGGCTGCTGGGCCATGCGGTATCGGTGGCGACGGCAGTGGGCTTCATAGCACTCGCCGGTGTCGCGGCGGAGTTCGGCGTGGTGATGATGGTGTACTTGCGCAATGCCCTCGACGCCCGCCTGGCCGCCGGCCACGTACTGTCGCGCGAGCTGATCGCCGAGGCGATACGTGAAGGCGCCGTACAGCGAGTGCGACCGAAAGCCATGACGGTGGCGGTGATTCTCGCCGGCCTTCTGCCGATGCTGTTTGGCGAAGGCGCCGGCAGCGAAGCGATCGCACGCATCGCCGCGCCAATGGTTGGTGGCATGATCACGGCACCGCTGCTGTCGCTGTTCGTGCTGCCCGCGGCATGGGAAATGCTGCAGGTCGCGAAACTCGAACGCGCACGCCGGCGCGCGGTGGCGCATCGCGTGTCTCCCTAGGGGCCCTGAACAGATCGCGCGGGCGCTGCCTGTAACACCGCGGCGCTAGAATGAGCCGCCGCCGGCGCGACGCCGGCGGCCATTACATGAGGAATACAATGCGATTACTGGTCATTGAAGACGAACAGAAGGCTGGCGAGTACATCCAGAAAGGCCTGACGGAGTCGGGTTTCGTGGTGGACCTGGCGCGGACCGGCCCGGATGGACTGCATGCCGCCACGACCGGCCATTACGACCTGATCCTCCTGGACGTGATGCTGCCCGACATGGATGGGTGGCAGGTAGTCACCGAACTGAGGCGCAAGGTCGAAACGCCCGTGCTGTTCCTGACCGCGCGTGACGCACTCAACGACCGGATCAAGGGACTCGAGCTGGGTGCGGACGACTACCTGGTGAAACCGTTCGCCTTCGCCGAGCTGCTCGTCCGCGTACGGACCCTACTGCGCCGCGGCCCAATGCGCGAGCTGGACGTCATCCGCATCGCCGACCTGGAAATCGACGTGCCCAAGCGCCGGGTCAGCCGTGGCAGCACGCGCATTGACCTGACGGCAAAGGAATTTGCGCTATTGCACCTGCTGGCCAAGCGCGCTGGCGAAGTGCTGTCCCGTCCCCTGATCGCTTCGCAGGTTTGGGACATGAATTTCGACAGCGACACCAACGTCGTCGACGTGGCCGTGCGAAGGCTACGCGCGAAGATCGACGATCCCTACAACCAAAAGCTCATCCATACGATCCGCAGCATGGGATACGTACTGGAAGCGCGCGGATGAGCGTTCGTTGCATCTCACTCACACTGCGACTCAGCGCCCTGGTGGCCATGGTGGCGTTTGCCGTGTTTTCCGCCGTGGGCATCTACCTGTATCGCTCGCTGGCTGGACAGCTGCAGGAGCGGGATGACGCGGACCTGGTCGAACGCGCAGAGCTGATGCGCCACTTCCTCGATGAGACGTCGAGCACGGCCGAGATACGCCGCGATCCGCACCGTTTCCTCGACGCGGCAAGCCTGGACGGCGATGTACTTCTGGTCATGCAAGCGCCTGGTGGCGCGGTGCTGGCTGCCAATGCGGAACGCCGCGCCATTGCACCTCATGTCGTACCGCTCAGTCGTCCGCCAGTGCAAGCCGATGTGAATGGAGCAGCAGAGCAGTCCACCCGGTTGCGGGTCCTCGCGGTGCTGGGACGCACCGCTAGCGGCGAAGAGGTGCGTGTCACGCTGGCACGCATCGCGGCGGACCGCTCGGCTTTGCTGGCCACCTATCGCTGGCGGGTGCTCGGCGCGGCGCTGCTCGGTGCGGCCATCACCGCCCTGCTCGGCGCCCTGCTGATACGTCGCGGTCTGGCACGCGTGACTGCCCTGGCAGAACAAGCCCGTCACGTCTCGGCGCAGAACCTGCGCGTGCGGCTGGATGCGGCGGCGGCGCCGATGGAACTGCGTGTGCTGGCCGACAGTTTCAACGAAGTACTGGACCGTCTCGAGGCGAGTTTCGACAATCTGTCGCAGTTCGCAGACGACCTGGCGCATGACATGCGTACCCCGCTCAACAACCTGATGGTGCAGACCGAGGTGATGCTGTCCCAAGCGCGGCCCGTGGAGGACTACCAGACCCTGCTCCACTCGAACCATGAAGAATTTGGCCGGCTGGCGCGGATGGTCGAGAGCATGCTGTTCCTCGCCCGCGCCGACCATGACGAGGTCGCGCTGTCGCTGGCGCGGCTCGATCTATACCAGGAGCTCACGCGCATTGCCGAATATTTCGAGGGCCCCGCCCTCGATGCCGGCGTGCAGATCGAGGTGAGCGCCGTCGGTATGGTGGTCGCCGACGCCCATCTGCTGCGCCGGGCAGTGAGCAACCTGGTATCGAATGCGCTGCGCTACACGCCGCGGGGCAATACCGTACGCCTCGACGCAGGAGACGAGAGCGAGTGGATCACGATCAGCGTCACCAACCCTGGGCGAGGTATTGCTCCCGAACACATCGACCGGCTGTTCGACCGCTTCTATCGCGCCGACCCATCACGTTCGAGTGCATCCGGAACGTCTGGCCTCGGCCTGGCGATCGTCAAGTCGATCATGACCTTGCAACGGGGGCGCGTTGCAGTGACGAGCGGGCTTGATGGGGAAACCCGGTTTTGCCTGCTGTTCCCAAGGCGGCAAGTGTAGGGTGAGGAGATACGCACTGGCATCTTGCCCGCCTCCCGACCAGGGTCCGGTGACGCACGCGCCGATACGCGCCTTTATCAACGGCACGCCAACAGGTCTGTAACGACCGGCCGCTTACCTGGATTGCTCCTTACGCTTGGCGATCCACGCGTCGAGCTTGGCGATTTCCTTGGTCTGGGCGTCAACGATCTTCTGTGCCATCTCGCGCATCTGCTTGTCCTTGCCGTTCTGGAGTTCGGTCTTGGCCATGTCGATCCCCGCCTGGTGGTGCGAGCGCATCATTGTCGCGAAGTCCAGGTCCGCGTCACCCGTCATCTGCATGCCTGCCGTGCCATGCCCGCTGTGTCCGGACATGTCGTGCGACTGCTGCTGCGCCTGCTGCGCAAATGCCGGTGCAACCCCAAGAACCAGGGCGATGCCGCAGGCGGCGGCTTGTTTCATCAGCTTGTTCATCATGTACCCCTTCATTAAGAATGGTGGCCGACCGTCGCACGGGCGCACGCGACCGTGCAAGCTACGCAGCGATAAGCGTGCCTACGGTTGCCGAATCGTCTGCTTTCTTCGTTAGGAAAAATCCCGGCGTGAGCGCCGCATACGGCGCGACGGCGAAATATGCGGCTCCATGCCGGGACGGGTCAACACATCAGGCGGCGGCCATCCGAGCGCACGCGTCGGCACAACGGCGGCATGCCTCGGCGCACCGCTGGCAATGATCCATCGAGTGCTTGCCGCATTCTTCCGCGCACGCCCGGCAAATATCGGCGCACACACGGCACAACGCGGCGGCAAACTGGCTGCCGCGTGCCATCAGTGCCGCGCTCAAGCGGCACACCTGTGCGCAGTCCATATTGAGCGCGATGCAACGCGCCATCTCGCTCGCGTGCCCTTCCTGCAGGCAGGCTGCCGCGCAGTTGTCGCAGGCGTCAGCACAGGCGTTGCAGGCGTCGATACAATCTTGGAATTGCTGGTGCATGATTCTTCTCCTTGAATTGTTTGCAAAATACGGTAGCACCACCGCCGTGCGAGGCGGATCACGCGGCAAGGCAGTCGATGCCTGGCGGCAGCGCAGTCAGCGGTTCAGGCGAAGAAGAGTTTGGGTGGGCGTTCGAGCCGATCGCGCGTGCGGCTGCTGTGACGTGCCTGGCTGCGGGATTCGACACGCTCGATATTGAGGACGATCGTCAGGGCGACGACATGCCGTTGCAGGGCCGGCGCAGGCGCGCAACAGAGCGAGCAGTGGGAACAGCGTTCTCCAACGGGCGCCCGATGCTTGGCCAGTGCCGTATCCCCGGCTCGCGTCATATTTCGATGCTGCTCGCACTCGGACGCAGCGTCGTCACCAGCTGGCCAGCAGCAGGCCAACCGCGTCGCACTCGCGTTCAGCGGAAGGATGGCGATCAGCAACCACAATATGAAGGTGGAGAACGTCCGTTTCATGCCTTTTAGACTAGCATTGGAAAGAGCGGCGCTGCCACACCGTTCGCCCGGGAAAGACATGGTGACGCCGGAACGGTTCTGCTTCGGTCGGCCCGAATATGTGCCCTTCGCAGCTTAATCTTCTGTTGGATTGTCAGTACAATGCATGACGCTTTGCTCAACAATTACCGTCCGGGAGATACCAATGCTACTGCTCGCTGCACTGACCACCATCGCCGTGGCCGTGACGGCCAATGACGAGTTCCACGTGCCGGCAACGGAACGGGCCCGGTACGAAGCTGTTTGTTACCAACGTCCGATCACGCTGATCGAGCAGAGCGGTGTGCTGACGCTGACGGCCGGCGGCAGCAGTGTCGACATTTCCGCTACCGCGTTCGCCCGAAGCTACGCCAGCGGGAGTTTCGTAGGCCGCTTCGTGGCTGCTTGCCGCAAGGATGGCGAATCGTTCGCCTACCGCTTCGTCGGTGTCGAAGTACCGAAGGAGGGTGCGATTCTGCCGGTGGAGGGATCGGTGACGATCGACCGCAAGCTGCAAGTGGTACAGGACATGCCGATCGCCCGAATCGATTGGCAGCCCTTTGAGTTCAATAAACGGCGCAACGAACATTTCGCCAAATGAGGATGCCGCCGGCCGCAACCGCAGTCGCCCCAGGCGCAACCGGGCGACCGAGCCGTCACCGCACACCATGGGGAGACGATGCGCCGCGGTTGCGCCGAGGCTATTGACAGCTGCTTGCAGCGTCCTCTGCGAGCACAGCCTTGGATCCACCAAGCGCCGTGAACGCTTCCAGGATCGGACACGACGGCTGCTGCTCGACAGGAAGCGAACTCTGGAGGCGCTCGACGAGCGCTTCGACGATGCGGGAAGGCGCCTCGGGTGCGAGCGGTTCGCGGCGACGACCCAGGTCGGGGGTGCCGGACGCAATGCTGTCGGCCTGCAGCGCCTGCCACTGGCGCAGCAGCTTGGCGCTTTCATTCATGCCGAAGCCCAGCACGTGCGCCTGCCGGATGAATCGCAGGATGCTGACGTCCTCTTCCGTGAAGGCGAGCCATGAGACGTCGGCGTTCGCCGGGCACGACAGCAGCCCGCGCATCGCGCAATGACGTACCAGCCGTTCGGAAACGCCGGCGCGCGAGGTTACCTCGTTAATCCCCATATCCGCTGTGACCTGGAAGTGTGCCGCCGCAGCCGAGTTCCCCCTCGCCACGGCTACTTGATTACTGTGACTCATGTCCATCTCTCCGTATTGCATGAATGCGACGCAGGAGGCGTCCGCAAATGAAGGTCCGCTCTAGCGACCTAGGCGATTCGCAATCGCAGTCGGACCCGACGCCGATTCCATGCGCATCAGCTTCTCTTGTATAAATCAGCGCTAAGCGATGCGTGCCGGGTACCCTGCCTCGCTGAGCACGGCGAGGAAGGCGCTTTCCTCCGCCCCACTGTCGACCCGGACCTCGCGTTTGGATGGGTCGGTTTCGATCCGCGCCTTCGGGTCGACGCTCATCAGCGCTTTGGTAACGGACTTGGCGCAGCCGCCGCAGGTCATGTTTTCAACGTTGAAACGCATCATTTTCTTCTCCTGGTTGGTTAGGGTGTCGCACCACTATGGCGTCTGACACTGTGGCAAGGTCAAGCGGTTTTGATCGGTCGGATCGACGGCGCGTGCAGCACCACAGGTGCCGAAGGCCGCACGAACTCACGAACGTCAGCGAACAGCGCAGCCAGCTCACGAGTGCGTCGCAATAGCGGCACGCTCGCGCGACGAAGCCGGCGTATCGAGTCCGAAGCGGGGGGCCTTGTGCGCCGCCGGCGAACAGGATTCCGCCCTGACGACCGGCGACGGTTCGGCCAGATCCGAAAGAATGGGACACTCCGGGCGATCGTTGCCGTGACAGTGTTCGGCCAGGTGCCCCAGCGTCTGCACCATCGCCTGCAGTTCAGCGATCTTCGCCTCCAGTGCGGCGACATGCGACAGCGCCATGGTCTTGACGTCGGCACTGGCACGATCGCGGTCGCGCCACAGTGCCAAAAGGGCGGCAATCTGCTCGACCGAAAAGCCGAGGTCGCGCGCGCGACGGATGAAGCGCAGACTCTGCACTTCAGAGGCCGTGTAATGCCGGTACCCGGCCCCGGAACGGGGCGCGCGAGGCATCAGGCCGATTTGTTCGTAGTATCGGATCATCTTTGCCGAGACGCCGGATGCTTTCGCAGCTTCACCGATGTTCATCATTCCCTCCTCCCAAGAGTTCGGTTTGATATGACTTGAATACCGGGGCGTACCCGGGTGCGGATGTGGTGCCAGGCGTGAAGAACACGTCGGCGTGGAGGTCGTCGGGACGTAACCCGCGTGCCATGCATATCAGCATCGCTGCCTCGACCATCATTGGCGGGCCGGCGACGTACGCTTTCCAGCCGTCGAGATCCTGCAGATCCGACGCGACCGCATCCGTGACAAATCCGCCGCGCCGATACGTCCCCACAGGTGCATCGGTCAGCACGGGCGTGTACGTCAGGTTGGGATGCCGCTGCGCCAGGCGCTCGAAATGGTCGACCAGGTAAAGATCGCGTTCTCCACGTGCGCCGAAATAAATATGAATCGGTTGCCGCATGCCATTCGCGATCGCCGCCTCGACAATCGCCTTGATCGGCGCCAGCCCCGAGCCGCCGGCGACGCACAGAATCGGCCCGGTGTGCTGCTCACGCAGGTAAGCAGCGCCAAATGGTCCCTCGAGCGAGACCGGATCGCCAACGTCCAGCAGCGCATGCACATGGCCGGACGTTTCTCCGTCCGGCACTCTTCGGATGTGAAATTCCAATTCCCGTCCGCCGGGTGCGTTCGCCATCGAATAATCGCGCGTTGGGACCCGTGGGAAGGTGAGCCGTACGTACTGCCCGGCCGTGAAAGCTAGCGGCTCGGTCCCTTCGGTGACCAACCTGACCACCTTGATGTCGTGCGTAACGCTCTCGATCGCCCTCACCCGGCACGCCAGCCGGCGGCGCGGGTGGGATGGCGCGTCGTCGCCGTCCCCAAGCCAGGCGACGGCCGCATCCGTTACCAGGGTGGCCCGGCAGGCGAGAATCAGGCCGTGCGCCTTCTCCTCACCCGACAGCGCGAAGCGACTATGCTCGAGCAGTTCGACCGCGCCGCTGACCAGACGTGATTTGCAGGAGCCGCAGCGCCCGGAGCGGCATCCATGTGGATAGTCGATCCCTTGGCCGAGCGCCGCGTCCAGGATGGTAACTCCCTCCGGAACGGCGATGGTGCGCCCGGCCTGCCGAATCTCGACCCGCTTCGTCATGATTCCCTCTCAGGCGGCTGGAGACAGGCCGAGCGCCGCAACCGAGACTGTTGCGAGTGGAACGGACCGTAGAACACCGCCCCCTCGACGATGCTGATCGGCGCGACGCGCACGCCGGTGCGTGCTTTCGCCTCCGCCATGATGTCGGGATCGGAAATATCGCGTTCGGCGAAAGCGACGCCTTCTCGCGTGAGCCACTGCTTCAGCATGCGGCAATCGGGACAACCCGGTGACGTGTAGATCGTTGTCGGGCGATGAGATACATGTGCCATCTGGCCTCCTCAATATTGTTCCGGTATCAGTAACTGCCGTACGCAGGCGTCAGTGCTCGTGCGCCATGCGTGACGTGACCATGCGCTCCGCGTTTGGCTGCGTTCCAGCTTGGGTATCGGCCGCCATCGGCGCTTGGAACCGCTTGAGCCGCAGCGCGTTCCCGAGGACGAAGACACTGGAGAGCGCCATCGCGCCTGCGGCGAACACCGGCGACAGCAAGGTGCCGTTGACAGGGTAAAGCGCACCCGCTGCCACAGGGATCAGCACAGCGTTGTAAGCGAACGCCCAGAACAGGTTCTGCTTGATGTTGCGGATGGTCGCCTGGCTGAGCGCGATCGCATTCGGTACACCGAGCAGGTCGCCCGACATCAGGACCACGTCGGCTGCCTCGATCGCCACGTCGGTCCCGGTACCGATGGCAAGGCCGACGTCCGCTTCCGCAAGTGCCGGCGCATCGTTGATGCCGTCGCCTACGAAGGCGACTCGCGCGCCCTTGGCGCGGAAGCGTTTCAGCGCCGCGACCTTGCCATCTGGTAGAACATCGGCGGCCACTTCATCGATGCCGAGCTGCCTCGCGATTGCCGTGGCAGTCGCCACGTTGTCGCCAGTGATCATCGCGACTTTGAGTCCGAGCGCATGCAAGGCCTCGATCGCTGCAGGCGTGCTTTCCTTGATGGGATCGGCAACCGCGATCACGGCCGCCAGCCGCCCGTCGATCGCTGCATACAACGGGCTCTTGCCCTGCTCGCCCAGGCGCTGCGCCGTCTGGACGAAGCCGCTTACATCGAGACCGAGCCGCGTCATGTAACGGTTCGCGCCGACGGCGACCGTCCGGCCGGCGACCCTGGCCGATACACCGAAGCCGGGGGTTGCATCGAAGCCCTCGACCGGAGCGAGCGTGATGCCACGTTGCCCAGCCTCGGCGACGATGGCTTCGGCAACCGGGTGCTCGGAGCGAGCTTCCACCGCGGCCACGAGCGCCAGGACCTGGTCATATTCGAACCCATCGGCTGGAACGAGATCGGTCAGCTCCGGACGCCCTTTCGTCAGCGTACCGGTCTTGTCGAGCGCAATCATGCCTACGTCACGGAGCGCTTGCAGCGCTTCCCCCTTGCGGAAAAGAATACCGAGTTCAGCCGCTCGGCCCGTGCCCACCATGATCGAGGTGGGCGTGGCGAGCCCCATCGCACATGGGCACGCAATGATCAGTACCGTAACCCCGGCTACCAGCGCGAACGTCAGCGCCGGGGGCGGTCCTACGCTCAGCCAGATTGCGAAGGTCGACGCTGCGGCGGCCATGACGGCGGGAACGAACCACATGGTCACCCTGTCGACCAGCGCCTGGATCGGCAACTTGGACCCCTGCGCCTCCTCGACGAGGCGAATGATCTGCGCCAGCACGGTGTCCCCGCCGATCCTGGTGACGCGGAAACTGAAAGCGCCATTCTTGTTGATCGTTCCGCCAACGACGGCGGCGCCTGGCCCCTTCGAAACGGGCACGGGCTCGCCGGTGATCATGCTCTCGTCGATATAGGACGCGCCTTCGACCACCTCTCCGTCGACTGGAATTTTCTCGCCTGGTCGGACGAACACGATGTCGCCGGCCACCACCTCGTCGAGCGCGACCTCGACCGACTGCCCGTTGCGCTCGACACGCGCGGTCTTGGCCTGGAGCCCGACCAGCCGCTTGATGGCCTGCGATGTCCGCCCTTTTGCGCCTGCCTCCAGGGTTCGTCCGAGCAGGATCAGGGTAACGATGACGACGCTGGCTTCGAAATAGACGTTGGCGGTGCCTGGCGGCAGCGCTTCCGGGAAGAACGTTGCGACCACCGAAAAACCGTACGCAGCGGCGGTGCCCAGCACCACCAGCGAGTTCATGTCGGGTGCGCCCCGCAACAAGGCTGGCACCCCTTTGCGGAAGAAGCGCAGACCGGGACCGAACAGCACGAGCGTGGCAAGCACGAGCTGTAAATACCAGCTTCTCTGTTCGCCCAGCGTACCCATCACCCAATGGTGCATGGCGGGGATGAGATGGGACCCCATCTCGAGAATGAATACGGGTAGCGTCAGGACCGACGCGATGAGCAACGAACGTCGTAGTGCTCGGGTTTCACTGTCGCGCCGCTCGGCGCCCTGGTCGCCTGCTGCGGTCGCGGCGCCAAGACGGCGGGGTTTGTAGCCAGCCTGTACAACAGCCGCCTCGAGGTCGCCCACGGAGACAGCCCCGTCAAGATGGCGGATTCGTGCACGCTCGGTTGCCAGGTTAACCGTGGCTTCGAGCACGCCTGGGATGCGTGCCAAGGCCTTCTCGACCCGACCTACACACGACGCGCAGGTCATGTCCTCGATCGCCAGTTCCGTGATCGCTTCGGGAACGGCGTAGCCTGCCTGCTCGATGGCCTGCACCGCCAGTTGGGGATCCGGCACACCTGCAACCGTGATGTCGGCACGCTCCGTGGCGAGATTGACCGCGGCAGTCAGCACGCCGGGAACCGCTTCCAGAGCGCGCTCGACACGGCCCACGCACGAGGCGCACGTCATGCCTTCGATTGGCAAGCTGAAGCGATTGATGGATGACACGGATGGTCCGGCTTGCTGAGGAACGGAAGCCATGATTTTCTCCCTCGAGTGTTTTTGTTAAGGTGAAGTCTGGTGCTTCCCTCCGTGGGAAGGTCAAGCACCGTCGACGATTTAGTTCGGGGCGCGCCAGCTGGGAGTGCCACTGGCGCCACTACAGTCCAGTCCCGCCTGCGCGCAGGCCTCCCAGCCGCCGCCGAGTGCCTTGTGGATGCTGACGACAGCCAGGCGCTGCTGGGTGCGAGCTGCCACCAGCGCACGCCGGCTGGCAAAATCGGACCGCTCGGCCTCCAGGACGTCCAGATAAATGCCCTCCCCGGCCGAGAAGCGCGCCCTTGCCAGACGTGCCACCTCGCGATTGGCAGCCGACTCGCTCAAGCGCAGCTCCAGCGTACGGCCTGCCGCGCCGTAGGCTTCGAATGCATCGTCGGCCTCCTGCAGCGCGCGCAGCACCGTCTGTTCGTATGCGATCAACGCCTCCCTGCCGCGTGCCTCGCTGGCGGCGATCCGCGCTCGCACGCGCCCGCTATCCAGAAATGACCAGCGCAAGACTGGCGCGAGCAAGCCGGACACGGCGCGGCCGCTTATGGCATCGAGGCTGCCTGCGACGAGGCCGATCGATCCTTCCACCTGGACATCCGGATACAGACCAGCAGTCTCGATACCAATCCGGGCGGTCGCTGCCGCAAGGTCACGTTCGGCTGCCGCGACATCGGCACGCCGCGTCATCAGCGCGACAGGATCGCCTATGGCGATGGTCCGCAGCGATAACGTCTCGCGGGCCGGGGTGGCGGGCGGCGCTCGGAACGTTTGTGGAGCTTCCCCCAGAAGAACGGCCAGCGCATTGACGGACGCGGCACGACGACGCTTCAGTTCAGGAACCACCGCTTCGGCATCGCGCAACAGCGCTTCGGCACGGAGACGATCGAACTCGGTGGCGGCGCCAGCTTGCAGCAGCCGTTCGACCAGGCCAAGGCTGTCGCGCTGGCTTGCGCTGATCTCGACCACGACTGCAAGTTCGGCATCGATGCCCTGCAGCTCGAACCACGTGGCCGCCACGGACGCAGCGATACCTGCCTGCACGCCGCGCAGCAGCGCCGCGCGGGAGCCCGCCAGCGCTTCGGCGGCTTCCACCGAGCGACGGATACGGCCGAACAGATCGACCTCCCACGATGCGTCCACCGCACCACGGTAGGTCTCGGTCCGCCTTGGCTGACCAGGCATAAGCTCGACGTCGCTGCGGCGGCGGTTCTCATGGCCTAACACGACAGCACCACGCGGCAAGAAGCCCTGGCGAGCCTCGCCCGCCAGCGCCCTCGCCTCCTCGACGCGTGCCGCGGCCATGCCAATGTCGTGGTTTGCTGCAAGCGCCCGCTCGATAAGACTGGTCAGTGCCGGATCGTCGAAGGCTTGCCACCACGCCACCTCGACGGTGCGCATATCCAGGCCGGGCGGGACGGTGCCGAAGTTGGCGGGGATCTGCGAGGCGGCGAGCGTAGGCGGCGTGTAATCGGGGCCAACCGCCGCGCATCCGCCCAGGATCAGCGTTGCCAGGAAAAGCACAAGGACTCGACGGGGTGTTCTCATGACGTGCGCTCCTCCATGTGCAGCCGAGCGCTCGCGTCGCGCTGCGCCACGCGAGCCGATGACCGGCGCATGACCACGTAGAACACCGGCGTCAGAAATAGTCCGAACACCGTCACGCCAAGCATCCCCGCGAAAACAGCGATATGTGTATAAGAGACAGCCCATGGCCTGTCGCATCTCGGCGCCCGCACCGTCCGCCAACACGAGCGGTACGGCGCCAGCGATGAAGGCAAACGAAGTCATCAGAATAGGTCGCAAGCGCAGCCGGCAAGCCTCCAACACCGCATCTAGCGGCCCTGCTCCTTCTGCCTCCCGGTTACGGGCAAACTCGACGATGAGAATCGCGTTCTTGGCAGCCAGCCCGACAAGCACGACCAGCCCGATCTGCACAAAAACATTGTTGTCGCCGCCCATCAGCCAGACGCCGAGGATGGCGCTCAACATGCACATCGGTACGATCAGCAAGACCGCCAGGGGCAACAGCCAGCTGTTGTATTGCGCCGCGAGGATGAGATAGGCGAGCAGCACGCAAAGCGGGAAGATGAACAGCGCGGAGGCGCCGGCCAGCTTCTGCTGGTAGGTGAGATCGGTCCATTCGAAGCTCATACTTTCCGGCAGGACTTCCTTGGCGAGACGCTCCATGACCGCTACCGCTTGCCCTGAACTGACGCCCTGGTTCGGACCGCCCGAAATGTCCGCGGCGGGGTAGCCGTTGTAGTGAATGACGCGATCCGGTCCGGAACCCGGCGTGACGGTGACGAACGACGACAGTGGCAGCATTTCTCCCGCTCCGTTGCGTACCTGCAGGCGGCCAATGGCCTCGGCCTCCATCCGGTGCGCGGCATCGGCTTGCGCCGTCACCTTGTAGGTGCGGCCAAACCGGTTGAAGTCGTTGACGTAGAGTGAGCCGAGATAGACCTGGAGCGACTCGAAGACGTCCGCAAGACGGACGCCCTGCGCCTTGACCTGCGTACGGTCGACCGCTACGTCGAGCTGCGGTGCATTGACGTCGAAGCTGGTCATCAATCCGGCCACCTGCCCGGACTCGGTGGCCTTTGCCATCAGCGTCTGGACTTGCTGAACCAGGGCATCGAGTCCGGCGCCGCCACGATCCTCGACCAGCAGCTTGAACCCACCGGTTGCGCCCAGGCCGGGCACCGGCGGGGGCGGAAACACGCCGAGGAAGCCGTCGGGTATGTTGGCGAACTTCGCCTGCAGGCGTCCCGCGATCGCGGTCGCACCCAGGTCGGGTGTCGCGCGCGCCTCGAATGGATCGAGCATCACGAACATTACCGCGGCGTTCGGAACGTTGACGAAGCCGTTGATCGACAGGCCCGGGAAGGCAACGACGCTTTCGACACCGGGCTCGGCAAGCGCGATCCTGGACATCTGCCTGGCGACGGCGTCGGTCCGCTCCAGCGACGCACCGTTGGGCAGTTGAGCAATCCCGACCAGATAATATTTGTCCTGCATTGGCACGAAGCCCGGCGGCACGGCTCTGAATCCGAGGTAAGTCAGCGCGAGCAGCCCACCATACAGCAGCAGGGCCAAGCCGCTGGCGCCGATCACCTTGCGGACCGCATTGCCGTAAGCGCCCGGCGCGCGCCCGAACGGCCGGCTGAACGCCGCCAGCAAACGGCCCGCACGGCCGCGCAGGCCGTGCGAGTCGGTCTCCCGGGCGGGCGGGCGCGGACGCAGCAACAAGCCTGCCAGCGCGGGACTGAGCGTAAGCGAATTGAGCGCCGACAGGATGGTCGAGATAGCGATCGTCAGCGCGAACTGGCGATAGAACTCCCCCTGCAGGCCGCTCAGGAACGCGGTCGGGATAAAGACGGCCGCGAGCACCGAGGTGATCGCGATGATCGGACCAGTGACCTCGTCCATCGCGTGCTTCGCGGCCAGCAGTGGCGCTTTCCCCTGCTCGATATGGCGTTCGACGTTCTCGACCACCACGATCGCGTCGTCGACGACGATGCCAATGGAAAGCACCAGGCCGAACAGCGACAGGGTGTTGAGCGAAAAGCCCATCACGTGCATGACGGCGAACGTCCCGATCAGCGATACAGGTACTGCCATCAGGGGAATCAGCGACGCCCGCCAGTTCCGCAGGAACAGCACGACGACGACGACGACCAGCACGATTGCCTCGAGCAGAGTGGCCGCCACTGACTGGAGCGAGGCACGCACGAATACCGTCGGGTCGTAGGCGATGCGTGAACTGAGACCGGCGGGGAACTTGGCGCCGAGGCGCTGCATCGTTTCCCTTACCGCTTGCGCTACGTCGAGTGCGTTGGCGCCCGGGCTTTGAATGATCTGCAGCGCGACAGCCGGCTCGCCGTCGAGCAGGCTGCGCAGCGCATAGGCGTCAGCGCCCATCTCGATGCGCGCAACATCACGCAGCCGCGTCACCTGGCCGTCGCTGCCTGCGCGGACGATGATGTCGCCGAACTGTTGTTCGTCGGTCAGGCGGCCAAGCGTATTCACTGTCACCTGGAACGCGGCGTTCGAGTTGGGAGCCTGGCCAACGGAGCCTGCGGCGACCTGAACGTTCTGCTCGCGAACCGCGGCAATGACATCGCCCGCCGTGAGCCCTCTCGCTGCGATCAGATCGGGATCGAGCCAGAGCCGCATGCTGTATTCGCCGGCGCCCCAGACCAGCACGTCGCTGACCCCGGGAATACGCGATAGCTCATCGCGTACCTGCAGGTACGCGTAGTTCGAAATGTACAAGGGATCGTAGCGCTTGTCGGGCGACAGCAGGTGCACCACCATCAGGATATCGGGCGACGTCTTCTGCGTGACGACACCCTGGCGCTGGACTTCCTCCGGCAGGCGCGGCAGCGCGCGCGCCACCCGGTTCTGCACCTGGATCTGCGCCATGTCGGCGTTGGTCCCCTGTGCGAACGTGACGGTCAGGATCATGCGGCCGTCGGTAGCCGATTGCGACGACATGTACAACATGCCTTCGACACCGGTAATCGCCTGCTCGAGTGGTGCCGCGACCGTTTCGGCGATCACCTTGGGGTTGGCGCCTGGATACGACGCGGTCACCTGAACCGTCGGAGGTGTAACAGACGGGTACTCGCTAAGAGGAAGTCGGAAGAACGCCACCGTGCCGGCGATCACGGTCAGGACGGAAAGCACGATCGCAAAGATCGGCCGATCGATGAAGAAGCGCGGGAACGTCATTGCGGCACTCCGGCTGCCTGGGCGAGCGTGATCGGCGTGCCGTCGATCGCCGCCGACAGCGGCGTGACAACCATTCCCGGCCGAACCAGTCCCTTGACGACGATGCGCTCGCCAGGGTTCAGTCCTTGCTCGACCACTCGCAGTCCATCGACCACCGGCCCAAGCTCGACAGGACGAAATTCGGCCTTGTTCGATTTGCCAACGACGAGCACGTAGCGCCGGCCCTGGTCGGTCCCGATGGACTGGTCGGAGACGAGTATCCTGGTCTGTGGCGCACCGGTCTCCAGTCGAACCTTGGCAAACAGCCCCGGGGTCAGGTGCCCGTCGGGATTATCGACCACGGCACGCAGGCGTACGGTTCCGGTGCCGCGATCCGCACTGTTCGAGACGAAATCGATACGGCCACTGCGGGAATACGCCTGGTCGGTGAGGAGTCCAACCTTGACGTTTGCCGTCGCGGTTCCCCGCCCGCCCGCGCTGTCGCGTGCCGTGGCCAGCGAGCGCAGATACGTGCGCTCATCCACGTCGAAGTACACGTGGATCGGGTCGATCGAGACGATCGTGGTGAGCGGCGTCGCACCGCTGGCGACATAGTTCCCCTCGGTGACGGCGGCATGCCCGACGCGTCCGCTGATCGGCGCGGTAACGCGCGTGAAGGACAGATCCAGGTTCGCGGCGTCGAGCGCCGCCTTCGCGGCTTCGACCTGTGCTTTGCTCGCGTTCAGGGACGCGGTCGCGGTATCCAACTTGGCGCGCGCGACGATTTTTTGCGCAAACAGCTGTTCGGCTCGCTTGTAGTCCTCCCGTGCGAGCGCTGATGCGGCCTCGGCCTCTTGTAGACGCGCTTTCGCCGCGGCCAGTGCGGCTTGGAACGGGCGCGGGTCAATCAGGAACAAGCCATGGCCTTTCTTCACATATTGACCCTCGGGAACACTTACTTCCTGTATATACCCGGCCACCCGCGAACGCAGTTCGACCCGCTTGACCGCAGTCAACGAACCGGTGTACTCGACAAACGGCGTTACCGGTCGCGCGAGTACTTCGGCCACCGGTACGCCGGGCGGCTGGGATGCGGGAGCGGTGGCGGCGCGCGCGGAGTCCTTACATCCGGTCGTGGCGAGCGCCACGCCGAGCGCCGCAGCGATAAGGCATATAGGCTTGACTTCCATCATTTTTCCTTTCACGAGTGGAGTCGACTTGGTCTGTGCAGGCAAAGCAGCAATACCGTAGTTATCGGACTTGCCACGTTTGGAAAGTCAAGCATTTATTAAATTGAGTGGCCTACCCTCGCCGAGCTGGAGGCAGGCGTACGTCGACGTCCCACTCAGGACGCAGGTCCCTCGATGCGGTGCTGCGAGCACCTTATGCGACACAACGTTGAGAAGCGAATGCGGCCAATCGCACTGATCGATTGGAGTGATGGAGGGGATGACATAGCCGACTGTCGCGATAGCAGCGGCGATGCAGCCATGCGGATGCGGCACGTATCGTTGCGACTCTCGTGTTCGCCGTCGTCGTCCTCGGCCGGCGAGCCTGGAATCAGGCCGCGACGATTATGGTGCCCTCATCCGCGCAGTGCGAGCACGAACGAGGGTACCAACCATGAACGATTTGCCGAACCGCCCGGTGCAAAGCCATAGCGGCCACGGGTACTACAAAAGTGGCACCGGCGTCGATTGCGCGACGCAAGCTCGCCCAGGAATTGATCGGTAGTTAAAGCGTGCCTTGCGCGTTCGGCTCAGTCCGCGAAGCGATATGCAAATTGCGGTGCCTTCTCACTGAATCGCCTGCAAGACAGCCCCCGGAACCGCCACGCGGTACGGTTTCAGCTCTGGATTTGTCGTGCAATTGAACTCACCGGCCTTCGGTCGCCATCTCGCCTACAGGCCATGGCTTGGCCTTTGGAATCGGAGGCAGCCGCGGCGTGGACGGGGCGACAGCGCGCTCCGCCAGCTCCTCGATGATAGGGCAATTTGGACAGTCGTCGCCGCTACAGGTATCGGCCAGCTTTTCCAGTGTATGCACCATCGTTTGCAATTCCGCGATCTTGCTCTTCAAGCCTGCGACGTGCGTGAGCGCCATTGCCTTGACATCCGCGCTCGCGCGTTCGCGGTCGCGCCATAATGCCAGCAGTTCCGATATCTGCTCGACGGAGAACCCCAGGTCGCGGGCGCGGCGAATGAAATAGAGAGCGTGGGCGTCTGACGAGCTGTAGCTGCGGTACCCCGCATCGGAGCGGTTGGCCTTCGGAATCAGGCCGATTTGTTCGTAGTAGCGGATCATCTTCGCAGAGACCCCGGAAGACTTGGCCACCTGACCGATATTCATCATTCCTCCTCTTGAACGATTCACCAGATACCACCTGTAGCATTGGCACGAAGCTGTGCTGCAATGACCAGGTACACCTCAGCGTGAGTGCCGCGAAGCAGAAACCCTCGCTGGTCGGACGCGCAGCGATTCTCCAGTCGCTCGACAGCTTACCCATGGTCCCGCTCCGCAGGCCTGCGTCACCACATATGAGCCGGTGCAGCGCAAGCGCAAACATGCACCTGCCCGTGCCGGAAGTCGATGGCGCGATGCAAGCCGAAGCGATGATGCGTCGAGACGCCTTATTCGTAAACCTGTCAGATTGTACAGGTGCCCAAGCACCGGCAAGGATGACAGTAGCGCCTCTTGCCAAGGTCCGGCATCGCATGACATTGCAATGCCGGACCGAATTACCTTAAGGCCGCAGCTCGAACAACGCCGGCATTGGAGGGCGATCGGACGGCACCTTGCGGAAGCGGCTGAACCCTGCGACCTCGGCCATCTGGCGTGCACGCTTTTCGCCCATGAAGGCCCCCAGTCCCGCACCGCCATGCGATAGCGAGCACGTCATGCAGTAAAGCGTACTCTGCGGATACATCACACGGCCGAACAGATTCATGTTTTCGTGGAGCTCTTCCGACAGGTTAAGCTCCACCATGAGATAGGTGCCGTCGTCCGCAGTCGAAGCGCGCAGGTCCTTCAACATTTGCTGAGGATCCGTTGCATCATGGATCACCACGAAAGTGGTCACGAAGTCGAACTTCTTGCCGACGATGGCGTCTGAGTCGCTGACCTCGAATGTCACCCGATCGCCTACCCCGGCGGCGACGGCGTTCGCGCGTGCCCGCTCGATCGAAGGAGGATGGAAGTCACAGCCAACGATACGCGCCCGTGGGAATGCCTTGGCCATCGTGATCGCTGCCAGGCCGCTGCCGCAACCGAAATCCAACACGCTGCCACCGGCTTCGAGCTTCTCCTTCACGCCATCGAGCGACGGAATCCAGTGCTGCACAAGAAAATTTTTATACCACGGCATCGTCATCCGTTCCATACCTTGCCAGGTCTCGATCGGGAACGCTTCCTCAGGGCAGCCGCCTCCGTTGCGGAAGGCTTCGATGACCCTCGGGGCCATGCTTACAAAGGGCACGCTCAGCTGCATGATCCCGCCAGCGAAATAGGGCGAATCTTCGTCGGCGAGCACTGGGACGAATTCGGCAGGCATCCGATAGCGTCTGGTCTCGCGATCGTATGTGACGTAGCTGCCGGTGACCATGGCGCCGAGCCATTCGCGCAGATAGCGGGCATTGAAGCCGGTCTGCCGTGCCAACTCGTCCAGGGTCACCCATTCGCTGTGCGCGAGCGCTTTGAACAAGCCCAGTTGGTCGCCGATATAGAGCATTGCGCCCCGTAGCGTATTGCCGTAGTCCTCCATGATTCGTACGGAAAACTGTTCTACTTTCGTTGCATCCATCGTGGTGGTTTCTGACATTTTCGTCTCCATTGTTTTCAGTTGGCCGCGTAACGCGGTGGTAACTCATTGATGACGGCAACCCACCTTGGTGAGCACGTTGTCAACGATCTTTTCCGACATGCCGAGGTGCGACCTCGGCTCGAACAGGCGGGCCAAGGCTTCCTTCTCCATGACGGCGGTAACCCGGGGATCGGACTCGATGGCATCGCGGATCGACACCCGATCGCGCTGACATGCCTGGCTGATTTCAAAAACAATCTCGTACGCACTGCTCTTGCCGAGCTTTTTTGCCATCTCGAACACGAGTGCCTCAGTGCAGATGGAATCGGCAAAAGCGCGGGCGTTTCCTTCCATCTTCTTGTCGTTGACCGTTAGCTGGCCGATCGTGTCCGTGACCAGCGAGATCGCCATCAGCGCGTAGTGCGAGACATCGGCAACGGCGCACCACTCCAGGCGGGTTCCGCGATAGTCGCGCTCATGCTCCAGTATCATGGCATCCAGGGCGAGCATGACTTGCGTTTTCGCCAGTCGCGCGAGGACGACGACCTGCTCGCATCCTTCGGGATTGCGCTTATGAGGCATCGTGCTGCTGCCGATCTGCTGAGCGGACCAGCCTACCTCGACCTCTCCGATCTCCCAGCGGTTCAGGGTGCGGATCTCGTCAGCCACGCGCGCCAGCGACGCAGTGGCCATTGCCAGCGTGCTGACGAATTCCGCAACGCGATCGCGCGCCACGTGCCACCCCGCCAGTGGCACCTGCAGGTTCAACCTGCGTGCGAACCCTTCCAGCAGCAGCATGGCCTGGCTGCCGAAGGCCGCCATCGTGCCAACGCCCCCGAACAACTGGGCCACGAGTACCCGCTGCCGCACCTCTGCGAGGCGTTCACGGTGGCGCAGGAGTTCGTCGATCCAGCCCGCCACCTTCAGTGCGAACGTGGTGGGCAAGGCTGGAATCGAATGCGTCCTGGCGACCATCAGCGAGTTGCCGTGCGCGCGTGCTAACACCGCGAGCCGCTGCAACAGAACATCCAGTGCGTCATCCATTGCATCGAGCACGTCGCGCATCTCGAGCGACTGGGCGGTGTCTTGGATGTCCTGGGTCGTCGCGCCATAGTGGATAAATTCGCTGGCGCTCGCGCTACAGTTTGCCTTCAACGCACTCAGCAGAGGCATCAGCGAATGCCCGGTTTCCGCCACCCCTTCCGCGACACTGTCCAAATCGATGGCCGAGAGCTTCGCGGCGCGTTCAATCTCGAACGCGGCCTGCCGCGGGATGATGTCGAGGTCAGCTTGAGCCAAGGCGAGTGCGGCCTCGACGTCCAGCCAACGCTGCAGGCGGCAATGGCTGCAGAAGATCCTTCTCGATATTGGCCCCGCATATCCACCGCCGTGTATCTTGGAGTCGAGGATATGGCTGTGCTCATGCAAACAGTCCCTAGGGCTGGGTTGAAAGGCCCTGCTTTCTTTCGGATGCCCTTTGAAGAGCGAATGAACGGTAATTCCTGAAGACTGCGGATTCATCATGTCTCCTCTTTTGCAAGCTGCGGCTGTTCGGAAGTTGTTTCCATTGCTACCGGCTCCTTCGAGACGTTACGTACACCCTTGTGTATCACCAGATCGACCATGTCCGCTGCCAGCCCGACATAGCTAAGTGGGTCGAGCAGACTTGCGAGCTCCTCGCGCGTGATGCATTCGGACAGACGTCCAGCGTTGAGCAAGGCTTCCCGGAACGACATATCGTCTCGGCGCGCTTGCTGGGCTACGTCGTGCAGGAGCTCGTGTGCGGTCTGCTTGCCAAGCTTGGAGCTCAGCGCCAGCATGACCCGTTCAGACATGATCAAACCGCCCGACAAGTCCAGGTTCTGGCGCATCCGGTCCTCCCGGATTTCAAGTCCGGCAGCCAGAACCTCGTCCATCCGGGACAGCAGCGCGCCGGCATAGATGAAGAGCTCGGGCAACGCAGCCCACTCGATGCGCCAGGTCGTGCCGTCGCGCTCGTGCTGCTGGAATGCCGCGTCCGTGAGCGCGACCATCTGTGCCCGGACCATGCGGGATAATGCACTGATCAGATCGACGGTCGATGGATTCTGCTTGTGCGGCATCGTGCTGCTTCCCACATGCCCAGGTCGGAACCCCTCGCGAACCTCGTCGATCTCACTGCGCTGCAACTGGTAGACCTCGTTCGCCATCCTGCCCAGCGTGACCGAAGTCTGAACCATCAGCCACGCTGCCTCCAGAATACGGTCGCGCGCAGAGTGCCAACTGGTCAGCGGAACGTTGAGGCCAAGCCTGGACAGTGTTCGCTGCTGGATGTCGAAGCCCGGCCGACCGAATGACGCCATTGTGCCGACTGCCCCGGTTAGATTGCCGACCATTACCCGGGCACGCGCCTCACTGAAACGCTCGAAGTGTCGATCTATTTCGTCAATCCAGATCGCGACCTTGTAGCCGAACGTGGTCGGCAACGCTTGCTGGCCATGCGTGCGCGCGACCATCGGTGTGTGCCGATGGCGCCGTGCCAGCGTCACCAGATGGCTGCGGATCGAATGCAGCCGGGCAAGGACAAGGGTCCAGGCCTCCTTGATCTGCAGGACCAAGCCCGTGTCGAGAATGTCCTGCGTCGTCACGCCGTAATGGACGTATTCACCCCAGCCATTTGCGCATAGTCTGGCCAGTGCCCGGATAGTGGGAACAAGGACATGTCCCGTCGCAACGCTTTCACGGCCCAACGCTTCAAGATCGAATAGTTCCACCCGGGCTACGCGGGCCACTTCCAGTGCTGCGTCGTTCGGAACGATACCCAGATCCGCCTGGGTCGCGGCCAGCGCCACTTCAACGTCGAGCCATTTTTGCACCTGGTTGGAGTCGGAGAAGATCGCGGCAAAGTCGGGGGCGGAGTAAGCGCCCCCGTGGATGCGAGATTCCGTTATATGAGTTGGCATACTCAAGGCTCCGCTTGACCTGTCCGCGCGGTTAAACGCTCTGCATTTCTTGCCACACAGCGTCGAAGTACGCTGTCTCGACACGGAAATGCTGGGCTAGCGACGTCAGGAACGATTCCTGGAACGCGCGATCAGAAATGCGACGCGAGATCAGCTGCCACTCGCGCTTTGCTCGCGGCGGCACGAGGCTGATGTGAATTTTGTAGTACTCGGCGGCATCCTCGCTCACGCCCGCCTGCAGCAGCGCCTGATACAGCTTTTCGTGATTGCGCGGAACAACGAGTTCGGTGACGTAGAACACTGCCAGGCCCCACCCGACGTCGGGATTTCGGAAGCTGCGTGCGCGGTTATTCAGATAAGCGATCTCCTCCGGCATCGTAGTGACAGCTTGGAAGTCTTCATCAAGGCCTACGGCTTTGAGCAGTTTGCCCAGCAGGCGCGGGTGCGAACGTGTTTCGTCTTCTTCGCCCAGTTCGCCGTAGAGATAGCGGCTCAGCGCTGCGGCCTCGTCGACATCGACAAGATTCACCAGCAGATCCGCCGCGTCGCGATAGAGACGGAACGTGCGCATCCATTGGTGTCGCAGGAAAACCTGAAGCTGCGCGCGTGACGCCTTCCCTGCAAATACATATTGCGACATCGGGTGTGTCTCGCGCGACTGTGAGGAGATGGCCAGTTCGAGCCGCTGCTGGAACTGTGACTCGGACAATGGCGTGTGGATGTCCGCGGCCGGGATGTAACGCTCTTCAACTTTATAGATCGCATTCGACAACCACCGGCGAGTCAGCGATGTGGATACGTCGTCGCTTAGCGAAAGGATGTACAGCAGTTGCTGGTATTCGGTGAACGCGCCCGCGCTGCCCTTGTGCGCGGACTCGGTCAGTTCCGTTAGCGCCCTGATGGCGCCGTCGATCTGTGCAGGACTGGCGTTGGGCGCAAGTGCCCCGGCGACGACGCGCGCGGCAGGGGTTTCGAGTTGCTGCAGCTGATGTAGAGAGAAGTTTCGAGTAATCATTATGCGTATCCCTTTTCGGTTGGTCTGCTGAGTAGATCAAGCGTTCTGGATGGCTTGGCCTTGCATTTCCTGCCACAACATGTCGAAGTAGGCTTTGTTGATGTCGAAGTGGCGTACCAGCGACTGCATGAACATGCGCTGGAACGATTCGCCCGGCGCCAGCTTCGCAATGAGATTCCACATTTCTTCAGTGTCGATTTCGTCCTGGGTGCCATGCAGCCGGTGAAACTCGCTTGGCTCGGCCGGCACGTCCAAACGCTGCAGCAACTCATAGATGCGGCGATGGTTCACGCAACTTACCGACTCCACGGCGTATAGCAGTGCCAAGCCCCAAGCCACGTCCGTATGGCGAACACAGCGAATTCGATTGTTCAGATAGGCTTTCTCGAGTGGATCGAGCCGCGCAAAATCGATACTTAGCGGGATGTCGAAATACGTCATCAGGTGCGCAAGCAGCGCCGGGTGCGACCGGTCGGGACTCTCTGCACCGGCTTCGCCATACAGGTTGCGATAGAACACCGAAGCGTCTTCGATAGCTTCGAAGCGGAACGCTAGTTCCGCAAGCAGGCTGTAGAAGTTGTATGAACGTGTCCAATGATGTTGCAGGAAGAACCGGACGTCCCGCAGCGGTGGCGTCCCCTCGAATAGATGGACCGACATCGGATGCTTCACGCGAGTACGGGCCGCGATCTCGGCATCCACCCTCTCCCGAAACTGGTCTACCGGCAGTGCGGTGAAATTGGGAAGCTCAGGTGCGAACTTGTCTTCCACCAGGTATATCTGGCTTGCCATCCAGCGACGGGTCGGCTCCGTACGTGGCTCGCCCGGCAGATGCAGCTCAAGTAGCAATGACTGGTATTGCGCATAGGATGCCGCGTCCCCGGCAAGGCCTCTCTGGGTGCACTGGAGCACGGCCTCCACGGCATTGACGACCTGTGAATAATCCGCGCCTGGCTTCAGCGCCGCAGCCAGCAATCCAGCTGCATCCTGCGTTGGCGTTCCTGCCTGGACGGCGTGAAGTGCCATACCGCCTGTCTCCTGTTCTTTATGGACTTTACTCATGAAAACCCCTTTAGCGACGAAGATTTTTAATGATGAATAGAATCGACATTCAAGGCGGCCCTAGAAGGAGAGACGGTCAAAAGTGCGTTCTCCAGGCACTTCTAGCGATGAGACGCCAAATCGAATGGCCTTTCGATGCAAGCCAGAATTGACGTGCGTTTCGCCCGCGCCTCGTTATGCGCTCTATTTATCTTTGAACAAGGCTAAACCTTCCCAAATGGTAAGGTCAACAAACGTCCGAAATTATTTTTCGATCACTGATCTAAGGTGGCAGGGCTGATACAGAAGCGGCACTTTCGAAATGCAACGCACTTGCGGGACCTAGAATTGCATTTGTATGTGGCGCGCGAAGGTGGCGGCGACACTGCCTCCTACCTGAGCGGTAAATTGAAAGCCTAATTGATTAACTGCAATGAGTAGGCGTCTGTACGTGCACCTCGTGCTGTACTGCTCATAGCCATACGGGGGCCGTGAGGAGAGCCGAACGATTCTCTTCTCGCGTAACACGAGGAGAGGATGTGACTGTGCACGAGCCGCCCCCAGCAAGCCTGAGCAGAAACGCTCGCCCTTGGGCGTTGCGGCGCAGTGGGTTTCGCGGCCCCTAGCTTACTCCGACCGCGACGCCAATCGCTCCAGCCATTCTTGGCATGCAGAGAATATGCGGATAATGGAAAAATGGTTCCGGCCCACGGATTCAGGCTTGGTGCGCCACATGCCCATTGTAAGAGTGACCGTAATAGGCCACCGTTGCGCTATGGGTGAAGCGCGATCATAAACGCGTCCTGCATTATGCTGTATGCATTTATTATCTCATCTGCTGCAATATCGCCTATGCCCGTTTTTGACATACGAGTCACCAGCTCTCTATTTTCAAATATCCGCAACAGATAGATCTCAGAGCATTCATCCCATTGTTTGAGGACCATGCATTGGACATAACGATCCAACACCATGGAAATTTCATTGCTTTGTTCTTGACTTTCAAGTTCGCAGAGTTTTTTGGTAAGCAACCTCACAATATCGATGTGGAAGCGTGACCAGAACACATCGTCATAGGCGCTCTTGATGAACGACGCAACGCCGGCGATTCGCAACAAGGCATATTCGCGAGCACAAGGTTCGAGCTGCTCCGCTGTAAGATCTAACAGCTTGCAAATTTCCGCGACCGGCAGTAGCTGACGATCCCGCTCCAGGCAAATATCTACCAGGAAATATTTGTTCACCCAAGCTGCAAGGTGATGTGGATCAGAAAAGATGGTTTTTTCTTCCAGCCCTATAATCCCAGTCATTCCTGGTTGGCTACTCGGGCCCGGTGCTCGTTCCGAAAATTCGAGTGCGTTCATAGTCATCCTAAAAGATAGCTGTACCTACAATCATACCGGCTTATTGGTGGCAAAAGAAGAAATACAAATATCGATAGAAGATTTAAGTAACTACACTTTGAGGTTTTTCTCGAAGTTGCCAAGGCTTGGGACAAGCTTGGACGAAGCTAGCGCACTGGACACTTGCGCATGTATTCGATGCCGCATGCTATAGGCTGACTGGCGGCCACCCAATATGGGAAGTATTCGCCGATGCCAGCGCGCCGACTTCCCGGGGCACTGGCGAGCCCCAGACGGCAAGATATGAATACTGCTCGGACACACAACAACAATCTTGAAACTAGGAATACCCGAGCAGCACCGGTAGTGCGGAGGTGTTCGTCAAACAAGGTCTAGTGGCGCGGCCGGCGAGACTGACGCCCTGTCAATCAGGTCGGCGCCGGAGTGGAAACCACCGCGCGCCTGCGGCCGTGTCCCGTTGCCTTGTACTTTGACCTGCACGCGCTGCCCGGACCGACGCCAGACGGACACGAGAAGTCAGCCAATGATACAGCTGGGCTGGCACGTGAATGAGGGTCGCCAGATAAGCTACCAGAACTACTCCAACTACCAAGACGGTGGTAGGCGTGTGCATCGCATTGGCGGGGGAAGGTACAAACATTGCGACGGCGTCATACAGCACGGCCACGACAGGCCATGCAAAATACAAACTACCTGTACCAAAGACGCCGGCCCAGAACCACAGGTCGGTATGATCCTCGTCCGGCCTTTGTCGTTGGCGGATGACGAACCGAATGTCGCAGGCCACGGCGGCGGCAAACAGCATGAGGAACCAGCATGCATCCAATGTGTCCATGATTGCTCCAAGCTTGGCTACCGGCCATCGCGGGGTGCTGTGCAGCACCAAGTTGATTCCATTACCCCGTGACTGTTGAAGCCATGCTGCAGTCAGTGACACATCCGCTCTGTCAGCAGTTCCGATAGTGCCAACAATGTAGCGGTGCGTCTGGCCCGTCCTCCGCAAACGGCCCATATACGTAGGTCGCAGGGTCGTTCAGTTGCGGCCTAACGCGGTGTCGAGAGCATACTGCAGCTCCCGCTGCGATTCCGACAAGGGCATCAGCACGAGGCACCCAAATCCGGCGCGCTCGCACACTTCCTGTGCACGGCTGATCTTTTGCAGCGCATCGCGAAGGGCAATAACGGCGTCCGCTTCTGTCGGTGTTGATATCGTGAAGTCGATCATTTCGCTCGAATCCAGTGGAGCCTTACTTGTCACCTTCGCGCACGCGCAAGGGGTGTCATCGCGCCCCTTGCGCGACGCAGCCATCGCCCCCCCAGCAGCCGCGAAACCCTACATACGATTTATACAGTTTTCGGGCCCAGGGCCTTTACACACGGCCGCTACGCCGCAGGCCTTAGAGCAACCGGTGGGACGGCTCAGGAGCATGCTAGGCCGATAGCATTGCATGCACCAGCCGAAACATACCGTCGCACGATGGTCAATTCGCCCCCTGCCCAGCACTGGAGTACGGACGGGCCTTTGGAGCCTGGGCGGCTCGCAAGTTGAAGCAGCCGGTCGGCCTGTGCCCTTTCGACAGAGAGCCATCCACAGCCGGATACAGCGTCGAACGGTTTGTGGGTAGCCTTGTGGGTATGGATCGGCGCACAGGCACAGAAATGAAAAAAGCCCTTGAATCTCAAGGGCTTTTTAAAAATGCTTGGCGGAGACGGTGGGATTCGAACCCACGATACAGGTTTTGCCCGTATGCTTCCTTAGCAGGGAAGTGCCTTCGGCCACTCGGCCACGTCTCCTAGTCGATCGCTCAACTATCGTCTTTTGCTCTACATTTCTGCGTCACATCAGACGACCGCCATAGTAATTGCCAGGCCCACTTTGGTCAAGGAAATCGGCGGTTTTTTTTTGAAATATTTACTCTTTTTCCAGTTCGAACGCCTTGTGCAGCGCGCGCACGGCCAGCTCCATGTATTTCTCGTCGATCAGGACGGAAATCTTGATCTCCGACGTCGAGATCATCATGATGTTGATGCCCTCTTCCGCCAGCGTGCGGAACATGTCGGACGCCACGCCCACATGGCTGCGCATGCCCACGCCCACCACCGAGATCTTCGACACTTTCGCATCGCCGATCAGCGTGGCGTAGCCGATCGCTTCCTTCTGCGAATTCAGCGCTTCCAGGGCCTTGTTGTAGTCGTTGCGCGAGACCGTGAACGTGAAGTCCGTCTTGCCTTCCACCGACTGGTTCTGGATGATCATGTCCACTTCGATGTTCGCATCCGCGACCGGGCCCAGGATGTGGTACGCCACGCCCGGACGGTCGGCCACGCCCATGACGGAGATTTTGGCTTCGTCGCGGTTGAAGGCGATGCCGGAGATGACTGCTTGTTCCATATTGGTGTCTTCCTCAAACGAAATCAGGGTTCCCGAGCTGGCTTCCTCGGCCAGGTCCATCAGGGGGTCGGTCAGCGACGACAGCACGCGCGTCGGCACGCGGTAGTTGCCGGCGAATTCCACCGAGCGGGTCTGCAGCACTTTCGAGCCCAGCGACGCCAGTTCCAGCATCTCCTCGAACGTGATCGCCTTCAGGCGACGGGCTTCCGACACCACGCGCGGGTCGGTCGTGTAGACGCCGTCCACGTCCGTGTAGATCAGGCACTCGTCCGCCTTCAGCGCGGCGGCGATCGCCACGGCCGAGGTGTCGGAACCGCCGCGGCCCAGCGTGGCGATGTTGTCGTTCTCGTCCACGCCCTGGAAGCCCGTGATGACGACGATCTTGCCTGCTTCGAGGTCCTTGCGCACGCGCGCGTCGTCGATCGACTGGATGCGGGCCTTGGTAAACGCGGAGTCGGTCTTGATGCCCACCTGCCAGCCGGCGTAGGACACGGCATCCTTGCCGATCGCCTGCAGCGCCATCGACAGCAGGCCCACCGAGACCTGCTCGCCCGTCGAGGCGATCATGTCCAGTTCACGCGGGTCGGGCGGATTCTGGATTTCCTTGGCCAGCGCGATCAGGCGGTTCGTCTCGCCGGACATCGCGGACGGGACCACGACGATCTGGTGTCCCGCGTCGTGCCACTTGGCGACCCGGCGCGCGACGTTCTTGATACGGTCCGTCGAACCCATCGACGTACCGCCGTATTTGTGAACGATTAAAGCCATAACTTGCGTTTTCCACTCGGTTGAAGTAAGGGAGCCCTTTACTCTACATGCTGCAATGCAAAAGGACAAGTCAAAAAACCAAGGAGCTCATACAGTTCAGGCATAAGCTCATGCGAAAAAACGCCCCGCCGGCAAATCTTATTCGGCCATCCAGCGCAAGACGATCAAATCGTTCCGCCCCTGCACAACGTTTCGGCAGTCCATGCCGATCCCGGCAGCGAACACCGTCTGCCCCGGGATGCCCACCACAGGCAGGCGGGTGCGGTCCCACGCGGGGATATCCAATGCCTGGTAATGCTGCTTCAGGCCGCGCGTGGGGCGGTTCGGCGCCAGCTTCAGCCGCTCGCCACCTCGGCGGAACGAGATCGTCAGCAGCTGCGCCTGCAGCCACTCGGGCGCGCAGCCCTCTTCCGCACGGTCGAAATGCAAGCTGCCGCCGTAATCCGGGAAGGCGATCGACGCCTCGCCCAGCCAGCGGAAATGCTGGAACGGCGCTTCCTCGAAAATGTCCTCGCGCGTGCCGGCCAGCGCGCGCTGCTTGGGCGCCAGGTACAGGCGGCCGCGGTAGCGCCGCACTTCGCGGTCGGGGTGCGTGACCAGCAGGTTGGCATCCTCGCGCGCTTCCAGCAGCTGCGCCGTCATCTCGGCCAGCCAGCTGGCCGATGGAATGCGGATGCCGCACACACCGAACCAGTGGCGCAGCAGGTTGTTGCGCCGGTCTTCGTCCAGCGCACGCAAGGCTTCGACGTCGATGCCGCCGTCGCGCTCGCACGCCTGCAGGTCCTGCGCCGCCAGTTGCGTCAGCAGCCGCTGGGCCGACTGCGCATGCGCCGCGCTGCGGGCGAAGCGCTGCTGGTAGCCGGGGAACGCGGCCGCCAGCGCCGGCATCACGGTGTGGCGCAGCGCGTTGCGGGCGTAGCGGGTGTCGTCGTTCGATTCGTCGTCGATGTGGGCCAGGCCGTGCTGGCGCACGTAGTCCTCCAGCTGTTGGCGCGACGCCTGCAGCAGCGGGCGCGCCAGCACGATGTCGGCGCTGCCCAGCAGGCCTGGCGCCGTGTTGAAGGCGTCCATGCCGGACAGCCCCGCCGGCCCGGCGCCGCGCGCCAGCTGCAGCAGGATCGTCTCGGCCTGGTCATCCAGGTGATGGGCCGTCAAGAGGGTCGTCACGCCATGCGCGCGGCACAACTCGCCCAGCGCGGCGTAACGGGCCATGCGCGCGGACGCCTCGGTGCCCGTGCCGTCCGCGGCTACCGTGACGCGGCGCGCCGCGAACGTCACGCCCAGGCGCGCGCACTCGGCCGCGCAGTGCGCTTCCCAGGCGTCGGCGTTGGCGCTCAGGCCGTGGTGGATGTGGAAGGCGTACAGCGGCCGTTGCAGCGCTTGCGCCAGATGCAGCAGTGCCGTCGAATCGAGGCCGCCGCTGTAGGCGATGGCGAGTGGGCCGTTGCCCGGGAGTGCCGCGACGGCCGTGGAAAACAGGTCGGAAAGGCTGGTGTGACGTGACTTCATGTGTTACCCATAAAAATAGGGACAGACCCCATTTTTCAGGCAATGTTTCCCGAAAAATGGGGTCTGTCCCCGATTTTGCTGCAACGCTGGTTTATTCCTGCGGCGTGGTTTCCTTGAACTTGCCGTAGCTGAGCAGCTTCTTGTGGCGGTTCTCCAGCAGTTCCTTGGTCTTCATGCCCTGGAACTGGCGCAGCGAGTCGGCCAGCGCGCGCTTCAACAGCCGCGCCATTTCCTTCGGATCGCGGTGCGCGCCGCCCAGCGGTTCGTTGACGATCTTGTCGATCAGGCCCATCGCCTTCAGGCGGTGCGCCGTCAGGCCCAGCGCCTCGGCCGCCTCGGCGGCGCGCTCGGAGGTCTTCCACAGGATCGACGCGCAGCCTTCCGGCGAGATCACGGAGTAGGTGGCGTACTGCAGCATCAACACGGCGTCGCCCACGGCGATCGCCAGCGCGCCGCCGGAACCGCCTTCGCCGATGATCGTGGCGATCAGCGGCACCTTCAGCTCCGCCATCACGTACAGGTTGTGGCCGATGGCCTCGGACTGGCCGCGCTCTTCCGCGTCGATGCCGGGGAAGGCGCCGGGCGTGTCGACGAACGTGAAGATCGGCAGGTTGAACTTCTCGGCCACCTTCATCAGGCGCATCGCCTTACGGTAGCCTTCGGGTTTCGGCATGCCGAAGTTGCGCATCGCGCGCTCCTTCGTGTCGCGGCCCTTCTGGTGGCCGATCACCATGCAGGGCTGGCCGTTGAAGCGCGCCAGGCCGCCGACGATCGACTGGTCGTCCGCGTAGGTGCGGTCGCCATGCAGCTCGTGGAAGTCGGTGAAGATCTCGTTGACGTAGTCCATCGTGTACGGCCGCTGCGGATGGCGCGCGATCTGCGCGACCTGCCATGGCGTCAGCTTGGCGTAGATGTCCTTGGTCAGCTGCTGGCTCTTCTTGGCCAGCCGGTCGATCTCTTCCGAGATGTCGACGGCCGAATCGTCCTGGACGAAACGCAGCTCTTCAATTTTGGAATCCAGTTCCGCGATCGGCTGTTCAAAATTGAGGAAAGTAGTTTTGGTCATTGGTCCTCCGAGAGTATGGTCCCCGTGCGGCGGCATGTGGCCAGGCTGCGTGGGTTCGGTTGTGTTTATTCTACCGGACAAAGCTGCCGCATCACGGCGGCGGCACCGGGTCCAGGCTGCGCCACAGGTACCACGTGGCGACGGTGCGGAACGGTTCCCAGTTGGCTGCCACTTCGCGCGCATCGCTGCGCGAGACGGGCTCGCCGGAAAAATAATTATGGCTGATGCCCGCGATCAGGCGCGGGTCGTCCAGTGGCAGCACGTTCGGCCGCAACAGGTTAAAGATCAGGAACATCTCGGCCGTCCAGCGCGTGATGCCGCGGATCTGCACCAGTTCGGCGATGACGGCCTCGTCGTCCATCTGGTGCCACTCGCCGGCATGCACCTTCCTGGCCTTGAAGTTGTCGGCCAGGTCGAGGATGTATTCGGTCTTGCGCTTGGACAGGCCGCAGGCGGCCAGCTGCGCGGCGCCCGCCTTGATGACGAGCGCCGGCGTGAATTTCGGACAGGCGTCCAACAGCTTCTGCCAGGCCGCGTTGGCGGCCTTCGGCGTCACCTGCTGGTTGACGATGGAACGGGCCAGGGTCGTGAACGGGTCGTCGTGCCCGACCAGGTGCAGGTCGCCGAACTGCGGAATGAGCTTGTTCATGATGCGGTCGCGCCGCATCAGCTCGGCCTTGGCCTCCTCCCAGTAGGGCGGCACCGCCATCTGCCGGCCGCCGGCATCCGTCTTGTCCCTGGACTGCAGCACCATTATGCGCGGCGCCAGTTCGTCGTGCCGTCCGGCTTGTCCTCGAGGACGATGCCTTGCGCCAGCAGGTCGGCGCGGATCTTGTCGGACTGGGCGAAGTCGCGCGCCTTCTTGGCCGCGGCGCGCGCGGCGATGGCTTCCAGGATGATCGCCTCGCCGATCGCGTCCGTGGCGCCGGCCTGCAGGAATGCCTGCGGGCTGCGCTCCAACAAGCCGATGACGCCGGCCAGCCCCTTCAGCTGGCGCACGGCCACGGGCGACTTCGACTTGTTCACTTCGGAAGCCAGGTCGAACAGCACGGAGACGGCGATCGGCGTGTTGAAATCGTCGTCCATCGCCTCGGCGAACTTCTTCGCATTCTCCTCGTTCCAGTCCAGCGGCTGGCCATCGCCTTCCACGCCGTCCAGCGCCGTGTACAGGCGGGTCAGCGCGCCGCGCGCGTCTTCCAGGTGCGCGTCCGAGTAGTTCAGCGGGCTGCGGTAGTGGGCGCGCAGGATGAAGAAGCGCACCACTTCGGCATCGAACTTCTGCAGCACGTCGCGGATCGTGAAGAAATTGCCCAGGGACTTGGACATCTTCTCGTTGTCGACGCGGATGAAGCCGTTGTGCAGCCAGTAGTTGGCCATCGGATGGCCGAACGCGCCCTCGGACTGGGCGATCTCGTTCTCGTGGTGCGGGAACTGCAGGTCGGCGCCGCCGCCATGGATGTCGAAGTGCTCGCCCAGCGTGGCGCAGGACATCGCGGAGCACTCGATATGCCAGCCGGGGCGGCCCTTGCCCCACTTCGAATCCCATTTCACTTCGGCCGGCTCGGATTCCTTGGAAGCCTTCCACAGCACGAAGTCGAGCGGGTCGCGCTTGCCCGTGTTGACGTCCACGCGCTCGCCGGCACGCAGGTCGTCCAGCGACTTGCCGGACAGCTTGCCGTAGCCCTCGAAGCCGCGCACCGCGTAGTTGACGTCGCCGTCCTCGCCCTGGTACGCCAGGCCCTTCGCCTCCAGCTGCTCGATAATCGACAGCATCTGCGGCACGTAGTCGGTCGCGTGCGGCACGTCCGTCGGCGGCAGGATGCCCAGCGCCTGGGTGTCCTCGTCCATGTAGCGCTCGAAGCGCGAGGTCAGCGAGTGGATCGATTCGTTGTTCTCGACGGCGCGGCGGATGATCTTGTCGTCGATGTCCGTCACGTTGCGCACGTAGCGCACGTCGTAGCCCGATGCCTTCAGCCAGCGGTAGATGACGTCGAACGCCATCATCATGCGGCCATGGCCCACGTGGCAGTAGTCGTACACCGTCATGCCGCAGACATACATGCGGACCTTGCCCGGTTCGATCGGTACGAATGCCTGCTTCTCGCGTGCCAGCGTGTTGTAGATCTTCAAATTGCTCATCGGACTCTTATTGTGCTGTGGTCCGCCACGTTCCGGCCCACCAGCGCCGACCGGGCGCCGGCATCTGGATGCCGCGCCTGCCTGGCGCCAGCGTTCCGGCACTCCTCCCTGGGACGTGCGGACCTGATCGTTTTTTGTCTTGCCCGGGCACCCGGTGCCCGTGTGCTTTTACATGGTTCTGGTTTCCATCCGAGACGGTCTAGAATGGAAGCCGTCGCCAAGTATAGCATTGATAAAATGCCGCTGGCCTAAACTACAACCTTCAGGAAAGTAAAAGAACATGCGTGCTAAATCTTTCTCCATCATGAGCGGCGCCCTTGCCGTGCTGCTGTCGGGCCCGCTCCTGGCCGCCGACCCGCAGGTCTCGCTGAAGACGACGGCCGGCGAAATCGTGTTGGAACTGAACCAGGAAAAGGCGCCGAAGACGGTCGCCAATTTCCTGGCCTACGTGAAGAGCGGCTTCTACAAGGACACCATCTTCCACCGCGTGATCGACGGCTTCATGATCCAGGGCGGCGGCTATACCAAGGATCTGAAATCGAAGCCGACCCGCCCGCCCATTCCCAGCGAATCGAAGAACGGCCTCAGGAACGAGCCGTATTCGGTGGCGATGGCACGCATGGACAACCCGAACTCGGCCACGTCGCAGTTCTTCATCAACGTGGCCAATAACGAAGGGCTGGACTACCCGAACTTCGACGGTGTCGGCTACACGGTGTTCGGCAAGGTGGTGAAAGGCCAGGAGGTGGTCGACAAGATCCGTGGCGTGCTGGTGGACGACAAATCGCCGATCTTCCAGAACGTGCCGGTGACGCCGATCGTCGTCAAGTCGGCCACGATCCTGAAGACGCCGGTCCAGCCGGCGGCGCCGAAAAAGGAAGCGCCGGCGCCGGAAGCACCGGTGGAACCGGCGCAGCCGGCCATCGCGCAGTAAAATGGTATTTTGCCATCGTTTGCCGCGTGCTGTAATATCGCGGCCCCTGACCCAACCAGATACAGGAACACCATGACCACCATTACCATCACCACCAACAAGGGCAAGATCGTTGCCGAGCTGGACGCGGAAAAAGCGCCGAAGACCGTCGAGAACTTCCTGAACTACGTCAAAGCCGGCCACTACGACAACACCATCTTCCACCGCGTCATCGACGGCTTCATGATCCAGGGCGGCGGTTTCGAGCCGGGCATGAAGCAGAAGCCCGCCGAGCAGACCGTGGAAAACGAAGCCAAGAACGGCCTGAAGAACGAACCGTACACGCTGGCCATGGCCCGCACGTCGGCGCCGCACTCGGCCTCGGCCCAGTTCTTCATCAACGTCAAGAACAACAGCTTCCTCGACTACCCGGGCCAGGACGGCTGGGGCTACGCCGTGTTCGGCAAGGTCACCGAAGGCACGGAAGTCGTCGACGAGATCCGCAAGGTCAAGACCACGCGCAGCGGCATGTTCGCCGACGTGCCGGTGGAAGACGTGATCATCGAGAAGATCGAAGCCGCGTAAATTCAACGCCGTTGAAACTGTTCATCTCCGACCTGCACCTGCAGGAAGACCGGCCCGCCCTGACGGCAGCGTTCCTGCGCTTCGTCGACGAGCGGGCCGTGCACGCCCGGCAGCTGTACCTGCTGGGCGACCTGTTCGAATACTGGGCGGGTGACGACGACCTCGACACCCCCTTCCACCGCCAGATCGTGGCCGCCCTGCGCGGCCTGGCCGGGCGTGGCGTCGAACTGTTCTGGATCGCCGGCAACCGCGACTTCCTCGTCGGGGAAGCGTTCGCCCACGCCGCCGGCCTGACCCTGCTGCCCGAGACCTGGGTCATCGAGGACCACGGCCGCCGCATCGTGCTGGTGCACGGCGACGCCCAGTGCACCGACGACGTCAATTACATGGCCTTCCGCGCCCAGGTGCGGCAACCGGCCTGGCAACAGCAGTTCCTGGCCATGCCGCTGGCCCAGCGCAAGCAGATCATCGCCGGCCTGCGCGACAACAGCCGCAAGGACCAGGCGGGCAAGAGCTACGACATCATGGACGTGACGCCGCAGGCGATTGCCGCCGTGTTCGAGCAGACCGGCAGCACCGTCATGATCCACGGCCACACGCACCGCCCTGCCCTGCACGCCATGGACGGCAAGTTGCGCTACGTGCTGCCGGACTGGGAACCCGAACGCACGCCGCCGCGCGGCGGCTGGATCGCCATCGGCGACGACGGCGCCATCACGCGCCACGCGCTGGACGGCGCGCTGCTCGCCTGACCCGCTATCCCCAAATTTGCCGCTCGGTCCAACCGAGTTCGGCGAAATCCCGCGCGCGCAGCGGCGCCTCGCCGCTGGCGTAGAACTCGTCCAGCTGCGGCGGCGCCACATTGGTCCCGGCCAGCATCGCATGCACCTGGCCACGATGATGCACCTGGTGCTGCAACAGGTGCGCCAGCAGGCGCTCGCGCGTGTCGCGCTGGACGTGATCGACGCGCAGGATCGTCACCTCCTCGTCCAGCACTGCGTCCGTCAGCGTGTCGCAATACGCGATCAGCGCCGCATCGCTGTCCTTCTGCGCCTGCCACACGGCGGCGCAGGTCACGTATGGCACCTCCACGGCGAAGAACTCGGCCCGGTAATCCGGATGCGACGGCTGGCCGCGCGCCTGGCGCCACAGCGCGTCCACGTAGAACTGCTGGACCGTGACGAGGTGGTTCAGGGTCAGGCCGATGCCAGGGAAGAAATTGGTGCGGTCGGTCGCGGCGAAGGCTTCCTGGTCGAGTTCACTGCAGGCGCGCAGCAGCCGGTGGTTGGCCCAGGCATTGTTGTAGGCGCCCGCGCGCAAATGGCGGGCCAGGCGGTCGGTCGTCAAGGCGCTCTCCTTTCCAGCGCGGCTGTGGATGCCGCGACACGCGCCACGATAGCAGAATCAAGCGAGCGCCACGCGATGCTTGCGCCGGCTGCGCGTCCGGCATAAGCTGGCCGCACCACCCATTCGGACCGGAGCCGCCATGCAGGACGATGCCGCAATGCCGTTGACCGAGCGCCAGCGCAACGAGGTGGAATACCACCGCCAGCACGCCCGCGAGCATGAGGACATGGTGCAAAAGCCCTTCTCGTTCGACGTGCTGGACCGCCCGGAACGGCGCTGGTGGAACGCCTACTGGCAGATGTACGCCTACCTGACCCGCATCGACCTCGCCGGCAAGCAGGTGCTGGTGGTCGGCTGCGGTTTCGGCGAGGACGCGCTGCGCATCGCCCGGCTGGGCGCTCGCGTGCACGCGTTCGACCTGTCGCCCGATTCGCTGGCGATCGCGCGCCGGCTGGCCGCGCGCGAGGGCCTGGACATCGACTTCGCCGAGATGCCGGCGGAGCGGCTGGCATATGCGGACGACTCGTTCGACTGCGTCGTCGCGCGCGACATCCTGCACCACGTCGACATTCCCGCCGCGATGCGCGAGATTCGCCGCGTGGCGAAACCGGGCGCCCTGTTCGTCGTCAACGAGATCTACTCCCATTCGGTCACCGACGTGATCCGCCGCTCGCGCCTGGTCGAGGGTTTTCTTTATCCGCGCATGCAGCGCCTGATCTACGGTCCCGGCAAGCCCTACATCACGGCGGACGAGCGCAAGATGTCGGAACGCGACATCGCGCTGGTGCGGGCGATCCTGCCGACGCTCGAGCTGTCGCGCCACTTCAACTTCCTCGTCACGCGCGTGTTGCCGGAGTCGAAGCCGCTGGTGATGGCCGACCGGGTGCTGCTGGCCATGCTCAAGCCGCTGGCCAACCTGATCGCCGGACGCCGGCTGTTCGCGGGCCAGATCGTGAAGTAATCAGTGCTTCGGCACCGCCGCGAACGCCGTTTCCAGCCGGCGCACCAGCGGCAGGTTCATCGTGTGGGTATGGCGGTTCCAGTGGTCCATCGTCGATTGCAGCTCGTTCTGCAGCCGGTGCGCCAGCTGGTATTCGCGCGCGCCGGCGGCCCAGATCGCGAATTCGGCCTTGGCTTCGAAGCTGCCATGGCGCTTGACGACCTCCTCGAAGACGCTGCGGGCGGCGTCGGCCTGCCCGCTGCCGGCCAGCGCCTGCGCCAGCAGCAGGCCGACCTGTTCGGCACGGAACTGCGGGTCGGCACGGCGGATCGCCTCCAGGTGCGCCAAGGCGGCGGCATGCCGGCCGCACGCCAGGCTGGCGCGCGCGGCGCCCAGGCGGATCTCCAGGTCGCCCGCGAATGGCCCTTCCAGGCAGGCTTCGAAGGTCTGCGCCGCGGCCGTGGCGTCGCCCGCCTCCAGCTGGGCGGCAGCCAGGCGCATGCGGTTCTGCGCCGTCGGCGTAAAGTCGAACGCGGCCTGGGCGGCGCGCAGCTCACGGGTCGGGTCGAGCATGCGCGCGGCGCCTGCGACGGCCTTGCGGGCGCCGTGCTGCAGGCGCGAATCAGGCAGGTAGACGCCGAAGAAATAGACCACGCTGCCCAGCAGCGGGAAGGCGAACAGGATCATCAGCCAATACATCTGCTGGCGGCTGCGCACCGCGTGCACGGCGAAGAACAGGGCGACCAGCACGTGCAGGCCGATACCGAAGATGGGCATGGATAACTCCGACGGGACGAAAGACCAGCGCTGAGCGCGCAGGCAGCCATTGTAGGCACTCGCCCCGTTATCCACAATATGGCCGGAGCGGCTTGCGCGATGCTAGTGGCACCAGCAAGACCCACGAGAAGCGGGACTCGTTGTGCTGCTGGCGCATGGTTAACCCCAAGACCAAAAACCGGGGTCAGACCCGCCGGGTCTGACCCCAGCTTTCTGGTGTTGGGTGAAAAACAGCCTGCGGCACTAGTGCGTGTCTGCGGTTACATTATTTCGCCGGCTCGACCCGCACCGACAACCCGGTCGGCGTGGTGCGGATCGCCGTCGGAATGAACTGCACGCCGCCGTAGCGCAGGTCTTCCGGGCGGAACGTGTACACCGGTACGTCGCGCACCAGGCGGTCGATGACGACGTTGCCGGCCGCCGTCAGCTGGCCCTGCAAGGCGCCGTCGACGCCGTCGATGGCGAAGCGCTCGATGCGCGCGTCGGCCAGCACGACGGCGTTGCGCACGTTGTCGACCAGCAGGCGGCCGGACAGCATCACATTGCCCGTCAGCGCGCGGCGCACCAGTGGCGTCGAGGCGATCACCTCCGACTCCAGCGCCACACGGTCGTTATCCCGCTGCAGCGACAGGCGCGGGTGCGCCAGCTGCAGGTCGAACACTGCCAGCGCGCGCTGCTGGATCGGAAAGCGCTGCTCCAGGCCGCGCTGCAGCTTGGCCAGCGGGATGTCGACGTCGCGCGGCCCCGTCAGGCTGGCGCAGCCCGCCAGGCCGGCCGCCAGCACGGCCAGCCCGAGAAACTGGCCCAGGCGGGCACGGCGCGCATGCGTGTGTTCTGTCATGGTAGCTGTTCCTGTTCTTGTGTGATTGTTGTTGCGTGATTGTGGTTGCGTGATCGAGGCGCATGATAGCTTATCGGAACGCCTCGCCGGGTCCATTTCCCTTAGAGTGACGCCATGACCACGCTCACCTCTTACATCGGCTGCGCCGGCTGGAGCCTGTCCAGCGCCGTCGCCGCCAGCTTCCCCGGCGCAGGCAGCCATCTGGAACGCTATGCCGCCGTGTTCGATGCGGTCGAGATCAACTCGTCGTTCTACCGGCCGCACCAGCCCAAGACCTACGAACGCTGGGCCGCCAGCACGCCCGCGCACTTCCGCTTCGCCGTCAAGCTGCCGAAGACGATCACGCACGAGGCGGGCCTGGTCGGCGTGGACGACGCGCTGGCGCGCTTTGCCGGCGAGGCCGGCGCACTGGGCGACAAGCTGGGCTGCATCCTGGTGCAGCTGCCGCCCAAGCTGGCGCTCGACCCCGGTCCGGCCCGCGCCCTGTTCGCCGCCCTGCACCGGCGCTTCGATTGCCTGCTTGCCTGCGAGGCGCGCCATGCCAGCTGGTTCGGCGACAGCGCCACGCAACTGCTGCGCGACGCCGGCGTGACGCGCGTGCTGGCCGATCCCGTCGTCGCCTACACCGGGCCGTTCGTACCAACCGCGCCCATGGCCTACGTGCGCCTGCACGGCAGCCCGCGCATCTATTACTCGGCCTATGCGCCGCAGCGCCTGGCCGACGTGCACGCGTGGCTGGCGCAGCAGGCGCCAGGGTCCTGGTGCATCTTCGACAATACGGCCTCCGGCGCGGCGGTGCCCGATGCGTTGGCGCTGCGGGCCATGTTCGGCTGACGTCAGCTTTCCCACTGCAGCTTGGCGGTGACGCCGCGGCTCTTGCCCGGCAGCGCACCGTTGACATCCGTCGTCAGGCCCAGAGACAGCGAGCGGCCCAGGCGCGGCATGTGCCGGTATAGCAGCGAACGATGGCGCGCGCGGTCGCGCCATGGCTCGACCAAGTCGAAGCGGACTGCCTCGCCGTCGATGGTGCCTTCCAGACGCGCGGCCGAGGTGTTCTGGACGATCGCCCGCAGCGAGTCGCGCGCGCTCATGTGCAGCGTGCCGACCCAGCGCCAGCCGTAATCCACGAAATCCTGGCGCGAGCGGTGTCGCACCCAGGCCCGGTTCCAGCGGTGATCCGACTCCAGGCTCCAGCCGGCCGGCAGCGCGAAGCGCAGGCCTGCTTCCGCCTGCAGCGTGCCGCCGCGGCCGACGGCATCGGCCTCGACGTCCAGCTGGCGCCCCACCGTCAGCTCGCCGTTCAGCCGCACCAGCCACGGCAACGGCGAGCTCTCGATCCCCACGTACACCACGGGCGTACGATGCAGCCGGCCACCGGGACGCGCGCGCTGGCGGTCGAAGCCGAGGTCCGCCCAGAAGCGGGTCTGGCGCGCCCCATACAGCCAGAAGCCGGGGCGGATCCAGCGCTGCACCACCTCGCCGCTGGCGGCGCCCGCAGGGCCGCGGGCCAGCGTGCGCTGCTCGTGCAGTCCCAGGTGCAGTTCCGTCTCATGCGTGTCGATGCCGCCGGGCAGGTTGCGCGCGCCCAGCCGGCGATTGAGCTGGATTTCGGCCTTGGCGATGCCGCTTTGCGGCACGAAGCCGTTATCGTTGAAGAAGTCGGCACCGATCGCTTCCAGCTGCGCCATGTTGGCCCAGTCCGGCGACATGTAATCGAGCCTGCCCCAGGCATAGGCGCCGTGCGCCTGCCGGCCCGCGCGCGGCATGCCGGCGTCGTCGAACGTGGCCGTCGTCGCCGATCCCATCAGGGTCCACGCCGCCTGCACGTCGCCGCCGCCCTCGTGGCGGCGGCGCCATTGGCCATCCGTCCCCAGTACCAGGTTGCGGCCGCCGGCGCGGTAATCGCGCGCGGCGAGAAACGCGCCCATCACCGCGGCTTCATCATGGCGCCGGCCGCGCAGCAGCATGACGTTGCTGTCCGCCGCGTTGACGTGTTCGACGGTCTCGTAGGCGGTGCCGCGCAGCACGGTGCCGCCGGCGCGGTCGTGGCCGGCCAGCGCCGTCGCATCGACGTCGGCACCGCGGTAGGTCGCGCGTGCGCCCCACCCCGGGTCGGCGATCGCACGCGAATAGAACGCGGGAATACGCATCCCCAGCACGTCCGCGCTCTCCAGGAAAAAGGCGCGCTTCTCGGGCAGGCTCAGCGCGATGCGGTTGGTGCCGGCACTGGTGGGTTCGTCGATCTCGACCTGGGAGAAATCGGGATTGAGCGTGGCATTGAAGACCCAGTCGGCGCGCGGGCGGGCCGTAATGTCGAGGCCCAGGTCGGTGCGTCGACTGGTCGTGCCCGCCACGCTGGTGCGCCGGCTGGTCAGCTCCGGACGGAACGACCAGAAGCCCTTGTCCTGCACGACCGGCAGGATCCGTTCCATCTGGCTCAGCTCGTCCATCTCGGCGATGAAGCTGAGCGCGTTCTTGTCGAGCGGGGCGCTGAGCAGGAGCATGCCGCCCGCCCCGGGCACGGAGCGCTCCACCATCATGCGCCAGGGCCGCGCCTCGCCGTGCGGGAAGCGCAGGCTCGACAGCGGCCAGCGCAGTTCGACGGCGTAGCCGTCGGGCAGCTGGCGCACCGCCGTTTCGACCGGGAAGTCGGGGCCGGCATCCTCTTCATCCTCATCGGCCTTGTAGATGCCGTCGCCAACCACGCCTGCCACGTTGACGCGCACGAACTGGGCGGAGCGGCCATGGCCGGCCGGATCGATCCAGACGCCGACGTAGTCCTGGTCGCGTGCCACCTTGTCGCGCCGCGCCAGCGTGCCGGCGGCCGCGTGGCCGGGGGGATGCCAGGCGCGGATGGCGAACAGCAGCGCGCCGGCGTCGATCACGAGCTGCACGCTGGTGCGATAGGCCCGCGGCGCGGCAATGCCATCTTCCGGCTGGTACTGGTGAAACCGCTCCAGCGCAGGAACACCGGCCCAGCCGGCATCGTCCAGTGCGCCGTCGATGGCGATGGCCGCCGCGCCTTGCACGACGCCCGGGGCGATGGCGCGCGTGTTGGCGGCGGCCGGCGCGGCCAGCAGTGCCAGCGCAAGGAACTGAGGAACAACTGAAAACAGCGGTCGGCCAGGGCCGCCGCGGGAACGTCGGGACACGCGCACTCCGTGGTATCGATGAAATGAAAAATGCCTCGCCCGGTGACGGGCGAGGCATTATACATTTGCTAAGTGTGCGTGCCGGTCGCGCGCGTCAGGCCGCCAGTCCCGGATTGCTGCGATAGCGCTCGAAACGGTCCGGCGTGACCATCGGGCCGAACTCGACGTTGCGCGCCGCGATGTCGTGGTAGGCGCCGACCAGCCCCATCTCGCCGCGCTCGATACAGCCGCGCAGGTATTCGCTGCCGTTGATGATCTCGGCCAGCGAGTTTTCGATGTTCTGGCGCGTGACCTGCTCCAGCTGTTCCTTGCTGCCGGCCGGCGCATGGTGATCGCCGCACTGGCACTGGCGCACCGCGACGCCGATCTTGCCGGTGATCGAGCCGATGCTGTGCGCATGCTCGTTCTTCAGCGCCAGGCCGACGGCGCCGCAGCTGGAGTGGCCCTTCACCACGATCAGCTTGGCGCCCAGCTTGTGGGCGATTTCCAGGCTGCCGATGATCTCCTTGCTGATCACGTTGCCGGCGATGCGGATCGTCAGCAGGTCGCCCAGGCCCGCGTCGAAGATGATCTCCGGCGAGGTGCGCGAGTCGATGCAGTTGACCACGACCGCCATCGGGTGCTGGCTGCTGGCCGTGGCATCCACCTGGTGCAGGTAGTATTTCTTGATCCAGCGCCCGGCCTTGAAGCGCTCGTTACCGTCGCGCAGCAGTTGCAGAACGTCCCCCGGCTGCAGGCGCGTCTGCGTTTCCTTGTCCAGCGCCGGCACGAACTGGATCGGGTCGTTCAGCTGGTACTCGTCGCGCAGGCCGATGATGTTGAGCTGGACGTCGCGCTCGGCGGCCGCCACGCGGTAGTCCTCGATCGTTTCGAGCACGTCGTGGTCGATGTAGTCGGCGTTGCTGGCGTCGATCAGCACCTTGGCGCCGTTCGGGATGTCCCACAGGGCCGTCTTGATGGTGGCCTTGTTCAGGAACGACACCTGGTTCGGCAGTTCCATCTTGATCACTTCGCCAATATGCAGGCGATACTGCTCGATCGAGAACGGATTGCGGAAGTTGCTGCGCATCAGATAGAACAGGCTGGCGGCCAGGCCGATCAGCACGCCCATCAGCAGGTCGGTCACGACGATCGCCACGACGGTGATCACGAATGGCACGAACTGCGACCAGCCCTTCTTGTACATGTCCGTGAACAGCGAGATCTTGGCCAGCTTGTAGCCGGTCATGATCAGGATCGCCGCCAGCGCGGCCAGCGGAATCAGGTTCAGCAGCGGGCTCAGCACCAGCACGCTGGCCAGCAGCAGCAGGCCGTGGAAGACGGCGGACGCCTTGGTGCGGTTGCCGCTGTGGATGTTGACGGAGCTGCGCACGATGACGGACGTCACGGGCAGGCCACCCAGCAGGCCGGCGAAGATGTTGCCGACGCCCTGCGCCACCAGCTCGCGGTTGGGCGGCGTTTCGCGCTTGTGCGGATCGAGCTTGTCGACCGCCTCGATATTGAGCAGCGTTTCCAGCGAGGCGACGATGGCGATCGTGGCCGCCACGATCCAGACGTCCTTGTTGGCCAGGTGGGCCAGGTCGGGCAACTGGACGAAGGCGCCCAGGTTGTTCACGTCGACCGGCGGAATATCGACCAGGTGGCTCGGCTCGATGGCCAGCCCCGGCACGTATTTGCTGAACAGCACGTTCAACGCGACGCCCAGGACGACGACGAACAGGGGCGCTGGCAGCAGCTTGACGTTTTTCAGCGGCGTGCGGTCCCAATACAACAGGACCAGCATCGACAGCCCGGCGATGACGATGGCGCCGGGGGTGACGACCTGGAACGCGCTGACGAGCGCCGAGAACGTGTTCTCGCCGTTGGCCTGGGCGAACGACAAGTCGTCGCCCTGGTTGGCGTCGTAGCCGACCGCGTGCGGGATCTGCTTCAGGATCAGCAGCACGCCGATCGCCGCCAGCAAGCCCTTGATGACGTTCGACGGCACGTAGTTGGCGATGAAACCGGCGCGGAACACGCCCATCGCCAGTTGCAGCACGCCGGCGATCAGGATCGCCACCAGCAGGATCTCAAAGGCGCCGAGCTTCGTGATCGAGGCCAGCACGACTGCCGCCAGGCCCGCGGCCGGACCGCTGACACTGGTTTGGGAGCCGCTCAGCATACCGACGATCAGGCCGCCGATAATGCCGGAGATAATCCCCGAGAATAAGGGCGCTCCAGATGCAAGGGCAATACCCAGGCATAAGGGCAAGGCGACCAGGAATACGACAATACCGGCCGGGATATCATATTTAAGCTCTTTGATATTCATGATTTGACGTGGCTAATGAAGGTTATCAGTCACGCGCCAGTGCGCTTTCCCCGGAAACACATGGGGAAACGTTGGCGAGTACGGAATTTGCCGATGACGCGTTACCAGAGGGCCGGATGCTGTGCCGGCGGGTGAGCAACGAGCATTTCATCATCGCTCATCCACGACAAATGGACAATGAGCGGTGCGATGAGCTGCGTCAACGAAGTGCCTGATAGGCGGTAACGTTCTGCGACATCGGCAAGCCCAATATAACACGCGTTTTTCGCGCTGCGGGAATATCGCAATATTACGTTACAATAGCCCTGATGAAATATCGATGTCACACTGGATATATTAATTTCCTGGTTTATGGATAAACCCATATTATTTATACAGCAATTAGGCAGCGCAGTCCGAAGATATAATCATCTCAAATAATTATCATCTTTTCCCTGAATATCGTGGGCGGCTTGCAAGCAGGCCCGCCACTACAGGCACTCCGCTAGCGACATGCAAGGCGAGAGGCACTGCGGCACCCTTGCCGAAGCAACTTTGTTCACCCGCGGCCGGTTGCCACTATTGCAATGCAGCAATGTGGATGCGCCAGCGGCGTCGCGGCGGACGATCGATCGCACCACGGCTGGAGCGGCCACCACCGTGTGGCACTGTCAGATCTGACAGGATGGCTGCGAGGCCAATGCGACAAAAAATCCACTCGACTAGCGCTGAAACGGTGTTATAGTTCACTACAACACCAGCCCAATAGATCACCTCAACTGGAGGAACCATGTATGTGGAATGACAAGACGCCGATCTACCGCCAGCTGAAGGAGCGGGTGATCGGCATGATGCTCGACGGCGCGCTGAAGCCCGGCGACGCCCTGCCCTCGGTGCGGCAGGTGGCGGCCGACTTCCAGCTCAATCCGATCACCGTCTCCAAGGCTTACCAGGAGCTGGTCGACGAAACATTGGTAGAAAAACGAAGGGGAATAGGCATGTACGTTACCGAAGGGGCTGTCGAAAAACTGCTGGCCAGCGAGCGTGAACGCTTCGTGCGCGAGGAGTGGCCGGCGATGGTGGAACGCATCCGCAGGCTCGGCCTGGATGTCGAGCAGTTGCTGCGTGCCAGCGTCGCCGATCCGGCCGTGCCGGGGAGCGCATCATGAGTGCCGTCATCAGCGCGCGCAACCTGGTCAAGCGCTACGGCAAGCAGGCGGCACTGGACGGCACCTCGTTCGATGTCCAGCCGGGCCGCATCGTCGGGCTGATCGGCCCGAACGGCTCGGGCAAGACGACGACCCTGAAGGCCATCCTCGGCCTGTGCCGCTTCGAGGGCGAGCTGACGGTGCTGGGCATGGACCCGCGCCAGCAGCGCGACGAGCTGATGAACCAGGTCTGCTTCATCGCCGACGTGGCCATCCTGCCGCGCTGGCTGAAGGTGAAGGACGCGATCGACTTCGTCGCAGGCGTGCATCCGCGTTTCGACCGCAGCAAGGCCGAGCGCTACATCGCCAGCACCAAGCTGGCACCGAACATGCGCGTCAAGGCCATGTCGAAAGGGATGATCGTGCAGCTGCACCTGGCGCTGGTGATGGCCATCGACGCCAGGCTGCTGGTGCTGGATGAACCGACGCTGGGCCTGGACATCCTGTACCGCAAGCAGTTCTACCAGCACCTGCTGGAAGACTACTTCGACGAGAACAAGACCATCGTCATCACGACCCACCAGATCGAGGAAGTGGAGCACATCCTGACCGACCTGCTGTTCATCCGCGACGGCCGCATCACCCTGGCGGCGTCGATGGACGAGATCGGCGAGCGCTACACGGAAGTGATGGTGGAACCGCACCAGGCCGCGGCGGCCAATGCGCTGCAACCGATGACGCAGCGCACCGTGTTCGGCAAGAGCGTGATGCTGTTCGACGGCGTGCCGCGCCAGCAACTTCAACACCTTGGCGAACTGCGCACGCCCAGCGTGGCCGACCTGTTCGTCGCCAGCATGAAAGGGACCTACGAATGAAAACGATGCAATGGCTGATCCGGCGCGAGTACTGGGAACACAAGGGCATGCTGGTCTGGGTGCCGCTGGCGATCGCCGCGCTGATGCTGGTGGTGACGCTGGCGATGGCGATCAAGGGCCACAACGCCGAAATCCATATCGACATGCCCGAGGGCCGCGCCGGCGGCGTGGCCGTGCACATGGGCGAACGCCAGCAGCAGGCGCTGGTCGACGTCATTTCCGGCACTTATCCGGTGGCCGCGGCACCTTTGTACATCACGCTGGGCTTTATCGTGTTCTTCTACAGCCTGGGCGCCCTGTACGAGGAACGGCGCGACCGCAGCCTGCTGTTCTGGAAGTCGCTGCCCGTGTCCGACACGGCGACCGTGCTGTCGAAGGCACTGCTGGCACTGCTGCTGATCCCGCTGGGCATGGTGGCGCTGGCACTGGCGACGGCGCTCGTCATCATCCTGCTCGGCATGGGCGTGCTGGCGCTGAAGGGCACCAACGTGCTGCCGGCACTGCTCACGTCCGGAACGTTCTGGCTGACGCCACTGAAAGTGCTCTCGCTGCTGCCGGTGTACCTGCTGTGGGCCCTGCCCACGGTCGGCTGGCTGCTGCTGGTGTCGAGCTGGGCGCGCTCGAAGGTGTTCCTGTGGGCCGTCGGCACGCCGCTGCTGTCGGCCGCGCTGCTGGCCTGGGCCACCAAGGCATTCGGCCTGGCGCTGGACATGGAATGGGTGTTCTCGCATATCATCAGCCGCCTGCTGGTCAGCGTGGTCCCCGGCTCCTGGTTCTCCGACGGCGCCCTGCGCGCTCCCGTCGAGCATGCCGGCCGGGGCGCCGCGGGTGCCGACAACGTGCACGGCGTGGTCGATGCCTTGTTTGCGCAGTCCTGGGCAGTGGTGGCGACGCCGAACCTGTGGTTGGGTGCCATTGCCGGCGTGGGCATGATCCTGGTGGCGATCTGGCTGCGCCGGCGCCGCGAGGAAGGCTGAATACGGTCAGCTCAGCAGTGTAAGGTTTTTCTTACATCCTCTCTGGAGGTGTACCGATGGCAGACTAGGAAAAAGCTTAAGATAATGTCATCATTCCGCCAGCGCCACGCCCCGCCTACCCCCGGGGCTTGCGTTGGCAGCTTTTTTTTGAGGATGACCATGAAAATTGTCGACCAACGTTACCTGGACAGTGCCAACCGCTACAGCACGGAACCCTGCCTGCTGAGTATTCTCGACTTGGGCCACCCTGCCCCCGCCTGCGCAGCCACGATGGCGCAGCTGCGCGAGCGGCTGGCGAAAGTGCTGCCGGGGCTGCGCCGCGGCCGCAGCCTGATCGGCATCGTCGGCGACGAGGTGGTGCCGGAGGAACCGGACGCGCCCTGCCAGGGCCTGCAGCTGGCGCGCCTGATCCAGAGCGTCGCCATCGAACTGCACCGCCTGACCGGCGACGAGGTGATGGTGGGATTCGTCGGCCGCGTGCCGAAGATGAACGGCCGTTACCGGCTGATCCTGCCGTTCCGCTGCGGCATGGTGGCCAACGCCGCGCTGACCTTGTCGATCGCATTGATCGGCGCGCTGCTGCGCGACGAGCCGTTCGACCTGGAAGCCGGCCTGGCCGAGCTGCGCGCGCTGGCGGCGGCCGGCACGCCGGGACCGGGGCCGGCGCCGCAGCCGTCCATCCCGATTGCAGCGTAATTGCGCGCGCCGCGTATCGCACCAGGGCGGGCGTACGCGGACAGCGGAGCGAAATTCAGTTCAGCGGTGCAAGAAAACGAATAGGCCGCAGAGGCAACCGCCTGCGCGCTTGATCGCTCAATCGGTCGTAGTGTTCGACCCAGAGATCAAACAGCTTCTCAAGACCGATCAGCGTAATGCGCCGCTTTTCCTGCGTTCTCGCCTCATATTCAGCATCTTTCGTAAAGCCACCGGTGCAGACGAAGAGCCCGACGTCATTGTCACCCAATACTGCCATGAACGAGCGTAGTCCTTCAACAGAGACCGCTTGCTGCTGGCGCTTGACTTGAACCTTGATGCGCGGCGGTCGCGTGCCGAGTGGGTCGGGCCACGCAAGAATGTCGACGCCGCCATCTTTCCCTGGCGGAGAGACCCAGTTGACGTGATACGACATCGCACGCAACAGATCGGCAACCAGGTCCTGGAAGTCGTACGGGTTCATCGCCTTAAGGTATGCGGAGATCTCCGACCACGCCTGCTCTTCCGCTTCGTCGAACGTCACGCTAACAGCCTTGGCCGAGGTATCCGGCGATGCGGAGATTTCGTCGGCGGGCTTGAGCTCATTCGTCATCGTGGAAGCACTGCCGGTGTCCGAATTGGGCTGCGAGGCTTTCCATTCCGCATACAATTTGACTGCCCGTCGATAAAACTCCTCGGGATGCGGGTAGACCTGCAACGCCTGCCGTCCTTCATCCGTCACCGACCACGTTCCCTTGTCCTTGACGAGCCACCCTGCCTTGACGCAGTCGACAGTCGCAAATCTCACCACTTTCTCGAAGCGACGCCCTCCGGACTCATACTCTCCCGCCTCATAAGGCGTGAGCGTCACGCTGGCTGCGAGCTGATGAAGCGCCTCTCGCGCAGGCAGTCCGGCCGGACTGGCCAACAGGATCGCAAAGAGCTCCTGCAGCAGCTCACCGGTCCGTTTTCGCGTAATTTCCGCCACGAGTTTTCCTCGACTGTTAGTGTCCAGCTGTTATAACACTCGCTAACGCCACAGTAAATGGCGGCTCAGTCGAACTGCTTCTTGAATTGCTCGAACTGCGCGGCCAGCGCCGCGTAGTCGGCGCGCAGCTGCTGCACTTCCAGCTCGAGCTGCGCCACGCGGTCGCCGCGCGAGGCACCGCCCGGCGCCACCGTCGACGTGCCGTAGCCCGCCTCTTCCCGCGCCAGTTCGGCCGCGCCGCCCAGCAACTGGCCGTAGCGCGGCTCCTTCGAGCCCGGCGCCAGCGCCAACTTGGCCACCAGCGGCGGGTATTTGTCGATCAGGAACTGCAGGCCCGCTTCCACGTCGGCCACCGACTTGAACTCGTGCAGGCGCCCGGTGCGGGTGCGGATCTCGCCGGCGGTCTGGTGGCCGCGCAGCATCAGCACGGTCAGGATCGCCAGCTTGTCCTGCTCCAAGGTCCACTTGATGCGCATGCGGTGCTCGTATTTCGTCACGCGTGCGCCGGCCGCGGTGACGGCATTGACGAGGCGCCGCGTGGCCAGGCGGCTCAACACGTCCGCCACCGTGTCTTCCGAAATCTGCATGACCGGATCGCGGCTGGACAGCTGGTTGCAGCCGTTCGTGATCGCGTTCAGCGACATCGGATAGTTATCGGGCGTCAGCGCTTCCTTCTCGGCCAGCACGGCCAGTACGCGAATTTCAAAGGGGTCCAGTACGTCTGCGTCGTCGCTCATCTCGTTTCCTTAATCAACCAGCTTGTTCAGTCGGGCCGTGTCGTCCGCGCCCGCCGCCGCTTCGACCCCGCTGCAGTCGATGCCGCGCGCCTGCAGCAACGCGACGATGCGGGCGATCTGTTCTTCCTGCGCCGCGCTTTGCGCGATCAGGCCGTGCAACGCCTTCGACAGCGGATCGGTGCCGTTCGGCGTGACGCCATAGGCGGCGAACGCATGCATGGCCGGCTCGCCCGGCGCTTCCTTGACCACCACCCGCGCGGGATTGCCGACGGCGGTGGCGCCGGCCGGCACGGGCTTGAGCAGCACGGCGTTGGAGCCGACCTTGGCGTACTCCCCCACCGTGAAAGCGCCCAGCACCTGCGCGCCGGCACCGACGATGACGCCGCGCTCCAGGGTCGGATGGCGTTTGCTGCCCGCCACCAGCGAGGTGCCGCCCAGCGTCACGCCCTGGTAGATCGTGCAGTCGTCGCCCACCACCGCCGTCTCGCCGATGACGACGCCGAAGCCATGGTCGATGAAGACGCGCCGGCCGATCACGGCACCCGGATGGATTTCGATACCGGTGACGATGCGCGCCAGATAGCCGATGAAGCGGCCCAGCCACTTGAAACCGCGGCGCCAGCACCAGTGCGCCCAGCGGTGCGCGACAATCGCGTGCAGGCCGGGATAGCAGGTCAGCACCTCCCAGGCATTGCGGGCGGCGGGGTCGCGCTCGATGATGGCGCGGATGTCCTGGCGCAGGTGGTGGAACATCGTTAGCGGTATTGGCAGGGGGGTCTGTCCCCGCAGGGGACTGACCCCGAAGTTATTCTATCGGCCTTGCAGGCGCGCGAGCGAACTTCGGGGTCGGTCCCGCAGGGACAGACCCCAAGCATCAAACTTCGCGGGCCATCCGCTGCCGCCGCGCCTCGTACAGGCACACGCCGGAAGCGACCGACACGTTCAGGCTCTCGACCGTGCCGAACATCGGGATGCTGACCAGCACGTCGCAGGTCTCGCGCGTCAGGCGGCGCATGCCCTCGCCTTCCGAGCCCATCACCAGCGCCGTCGGCCCCGTGAAGTCGGCTTCGTACAGGCCTTTTTCGCCGTCGTCGGAGGTGCCGATCAGCCAGATGTCGCGGTCCTTCAGGTCACGCAGCGTGCGCGCCAGGTTCGTCACGGTGATGTACGGTACCGTCTCGGCGGCGCCGCTGGCCACTTTCGCGGCGGTGGCGTTCAGGCCGACGGCGCGGTCCTTCGGCACGATCACCGCATGGGCGCCGACACCGTCGGCCACGCGCAGGCAGGCGCCCAGGTTGTGCGGATCGGTGATCCCGTCCAGCACCAGGAGCAGCGGCGGGCCATCGATGGCGTCCAGCAGCTCGTCCAGGTTGCGCGCCAGCGCCAGCTGCGAGGCGAACGCAATGACGCCCTGGTGGCGGCGCGTGCCGACGATCTTGTCGAGGCGCGCCGAATCGACGGGCATCACGCGCACGCCGAGCGCGCGGGCATTGGTGATCAGGTCCTTCATGCGGCGGTCGTCGCGCGCCGCGTCGACGAAGATCTCCTCCACGGACGAGGCTTCGTGGCGCAGGCGCGAGGTGACGGCATGGAAGCCGAAAATCATTTTGTTCTTGGACATGGTGCTGGTTCTTCTGTGGAGCTGTTGTGCGGGGTGCGCCGGCCGCTGGGGCCCAAGCGCAGCGCCGCGGTTGAACCGCGGCGCCGGACGACATATTACATCATCGCTTCTTCTTGCCCTTGGCGGGCGACTTCGGCCGGGGTGCGGCCGCCGTGGCGGCCTGGCCGCGCTTGCTGGCGGCCGTCTTGGTGCCGGGCTTGGCCGCCTTCGGCTTGCGCGGCGGCGGCACGTCGTACTCGGCCGGCGCCGGATAGCGCACCGTGATGGTCGGGCCGGACGCCTCGGCCTTGCCCGGCTTGTCGCCGCGGCTGCGCGCCTTGGACCGGCGCGGCGCGACTTCCGCCGCCGCCTCGTCGTCGAACGTGGCACGGCCACGCCCCTTCTTCGGTGCCGGCGCGGCGCCCATGCCGGCCGTTTCGCTGTCGGCCAGGCGCAGGTCGATCTTGCGCGACTCCAGGTCGACGCGCACGACCTGCACGTTGACGCGGTCGGTCAGCTGGTAACGCTTGCCGGTGCGTTCGCCGCGCAGTTCGTGGCGCGCATCGTCGTACTGGAAGTAGTCCCCGCCCAGGTCGGTGATGTGCACCAGGCCCTCGACGAACAGCTGGTCCAGCTGCACGAAGATGCCGAAGGTGGTCACGCCGGTGATGATGCCGGAGAATTCCTCGCCCAGCTTGTCCTGCATGAAGTAGCACTTCAGCCAGGCCTCGACGTCGCGCGAGGCCTCGTCGGCGCGGCGCTCGTTGGCCGAGCAGTGTACGCCCAGCGCGTCCCACACGGTCAGGTCGCGCGCCTGTTTCGGCTCCTTGCCTTCCGCCTTGTCCTTCAACTGCTGGCGCCGCGTCGCGTTCGAGATCGTGGTATTGAGCACGCTCTTGTCGGCCACCTTCGGCTCGTACTTCTTGCCCTGCAGGATGGCCTTGATGGCGCGGTGCGTCAGCAGGTCGGGATAGCGGCGGATCGGGCTGGTGAAGTGGGCATACGCCTCGTAGGCCAGGCCGAAGTGGCCGATATTGTCCGGGCTGTAGACGGCCTGCTGCATCGAGCGCAGCAGCATCGTCTGCAGCAGGTTCGCGTCCGGCCGCTCCTTGACCTTCTTCATCAGCTCCGCGTAGTCGCGCGCGGCCGGCGTATCGCCGCCGCCCAGCGACAGGCCCACCTGCTTCAGGAACTCACGCACCTGCGTCAGCTTTTCCTTGGTGGGCGCCGCGTGGATGCGGTAGGTGCCCGGATGCTTGTGGCGCAGCAGCAGGTCGGCGGCGCACACGTTCGCCGCCAGCATGCATTCCTCGATCAGCTTGTGCGCGTCGTTGCGCGAACGGGGCACGATCTTCTCGATCTTGCCGGCCGGGTTGCAGACGATGTACGTCTCGGTCGTCTCGAAGTCGATCGCGCCGCGCTCCAGGCGCGCCTTCAGCAGCGCATGGTAGACGTCGTACAGGTTCTGCAGGTGCGGCACGATGTACGGCTTCTTCGCCGCTTCCGGACCCTTGGTGTTGCCCAGGATCGCAGCCACTTCCGTGTACGTCATGCGCGCGGCCGAGTGGATTACGGCCGGATAGAACTGGTAGGCCTTGATGTCGCCGGCGGCCGTGATGACGGCGTCGCACACCAAGGTCAGGCGGTCCACCGCGGGGTTCAGCGAGCACAGGCCGTTGGACAGCTTTTCCGGCAGCATCGGGATCACCCGGCGCGGGAAGTAGACGGACGTGCTGCGCTCGAGCGCATCCGCATCGAGCGCGTCGTTCGGCTTGACGTAGTGGCTGACGTCGGCGATCGCCACGATCAGGCGGAATGCCTTGGTACGGCCGATCTTGACGGGTTCGCAGTAGACCGCGTCGTCGAAGTCGCGCGCGTCCTCGCCGTCGATCGTCACCAAAGGCACGTCGCGCAGGTCGACGCGTTCGCCCCAGTCGGCTTCGCGCACGACGTCCGGCAGCTTGGCCGCCTGCTTGACCGCCGCGTCGGAGAACACGTGCGGCACGCCGAACTTGCGCACGGCGATCTCGATCTCCATGCCGGGATCGTCCATGTCGCCCAGCACCTCGACGATGCGGCCAACCGGCTGCTTGAAGCGGCCCGGCTGCTCGGTCAGTTCGACGCTGACGATCTGGCCGCTCTTGGCCTTGCCGGGCGAGCCGGCCAGCAGGATGTCCTGGCCGATGCGCTTGTCTTCGGGCGCCACGATCCACACGCCGTTATCTTTCAGCAGGCGGCCGATGATGTGGGTGTTGCCGCGCTCGACCACCTCGACGATCGTCCCCTCGGGACGGCCGCGCCGGTCGAAGCCCACGACTTTCGCCAGCACCTTGTCGCCATGCAGCACCTTCTGCATCTCGCGCTCGGTGAGGAACAGGTCGTCGCCCGGTTCGTCGGGAATGACGAAGCCGAAGCCGTCGCGGTGCGCGCTGACGCGGCCGGCCACGAAGCCGGAGTGGTCCGCCAGCACGTAGAAGCCGCTGCTGTCGGAACGCAGCTGGCCGTCGCGCTCCATGGCGGACAGGCGGCGGGTCAGCACGGCGTGCGATTCGGTCGGGACGTCCAGCGACATGGCGACCGTGCGCAGGTCGAGCGGCGCGTTGGCGCTGCGGAAGAGAGCGAGGATGTCCTCGCGGCTGGGAATGATATGGGTAGTCTGGTTCAAAACTTGTTCTTTGATCTTATTGTGAGGTCATTCGTTAAATAGTCAGTGGTAGTGTACCGGAGGTCCGTCGGTTTGCCTAACAAGGCGTCAATCGTGGCGCGCCCCGCCATGTCGATCTCCTTTTTTTATACCTTTGACTTTTGAAAACATTGCTCTATAATCTCGGCTCTCGCAGCGATGCGGGAATGCAGAACGGAGCGGATGTGCAGTGTGGAATGAAAGTTCATCTGGCGCAAAACTCTTCGTCGCACTATAATCGCAGTAGTTGGTGGTAATAAAGCAGCACGCAGTGCCCACGTGGCGGAATTGGTAGACGCGCATGGTTCAGGTCCATGTGCCGCGAGGTGTGGGGGTTCGAGTCCCTCCGTGGGCACCACTCTACCGCAGCAAGGTTGTAGATCGTAGTTTGCAGTAACGTAGTATTGAGCAGTAATCAGTGCCCACGTGGCGGAATTGGTAGACGCGCATGGTTCAGGTCCATGTGCCGCGAGGTGTGGGGGTTCGAGTCCCTCCGTGGGCACCACTCTACCGGATACGCGGATCGCCCGCACGGAACGCAGCAAATCTTTCAGGTTTGCTGCGTTTTTTTGTTTTGGGCCGGCGCCATGCGTCGGACTTCCTGACACGTGCGCACGATACCGCTTGCATGCGCATGCGCCAGCGCGCCCTCCCGCTGCGGCTTGACAGCTGTGCACGCTTTTTGCGTGCTGCCCTCCCGTCACCACTTACAACGGGAGTCCGCCATGAAAACCCTGCTTTCCGCCCTGACCCTGGCGGCCGCGGCCGGAGGTGCCGCCGCCGCGCCGACCTTCAACTTTTCGTTCATCCCTGGCACCTCCATGCAGGCACAGCAAGGCTTCATCGACGCGGCGGCTCGCTGGTCGAATCTGCTGGACGACAACGTGACGGTCAACCTGACCGTCGGCTTCAACCCGCTCGAGCCCGGCATCCTCGGCCAGGCGCAATCGGCCCAGCAGCTGTACAGCTACGACACGTTCCGCAACGCGCTGAGCGACGACATCAGGTCGAGCTACGACACCCAGGCCGTCGGCAGCCTTGCCACCGGCAGCACCTTCAACATGCTGCTGAACCGGACACTGAACAGCCCCGGCGGCCCCGGCAATGCCACGCCGTTCCTCGACCACGACGGCGACGCCAACAATGCCTTCGTGCGCATCGCCACGGCCGAAGCGAAGGCGTTGGGCCTGAACCCCGCCCCCCAGTCGCTGACGCACTGCATCGGGCCCTGCGACGGCTTCATCCAGTTCAGCAGCAACTACAAGTTCGACTTCAACCCGAACGACGGGATCTCCGCCGACGCCTTCGACTTCGTCGGCGTCGCCGCGCACGAGATCGGCCACTCGCTGGGCTTCATCAGCGGCGTCGACGTGCTGGACTACAACTCGAGCGCGCCCGACTTCTACAACGACGACGAATTCACCTTCGTCTCCGGACTGGACATGTTCCGCTACTCCATGCAAAGCCACGCGGCCGGCGTGATCGACTGGACCGCCGACGAGCGCGCGAAATTCCTGTCGCTGGACGGCGGCCTGACGGCAGTGGCGCCATTCGCGACGGGCATCGTGCACGGCGACGGCCGCCAGGCCAGCCACTGGAAGGACGACCTGTTCATCGGCCTGATGGACCCCACCGCCGGCATGGGCGAACTGCTCGCGATCACGCCGGACGACCTGCTGGCGATGGACGTCATCGGCTGGGACGTCCCGGCCATTCCCGAACCCGCCACGGCCGCCATGCTGACCAGCGGACTGCTGCTCCTGGGCCGCCGGCGCGATTTATTTCGCAAAAGCACAAAATGACCATTGACCGATCCGGTTTCGTCCTTTAAGATGCGTGCCTTCTGTTGCTGAACACCGCAACGAAGCAGCGAGACAGCAGTAAAACAAGGCCCACGTGGCGGAATTGGTAGACGCGCATGGTTCAGGTCCATGTGCCGCGAGGTGTGGGGGTTCGAGTCCCTCCGTGGGCACCAAGTCTTGTTTTACGAAGTTTCAATGCATTGTGAAGTACCAGTGCCCACGTGGCGGAATTGGTAGACGCGCATGGTTCAGGTCCATGTGCCGCAAGGTGTGGGGGTTCGAGTCCCTCCGTGGGCACCACTCTACCGGATACTGAGAAGCGCCGCCGACTGTCATGGTCGGCGGCGTTTTTCTTTGCCTGTCGCCAACGCGCAACCGCGCCGCCACGCTGCCGCCGATGGTCTACACTGAGCCCATCGGCAATCAGCGGACCTGGCATGGCGCAGTTGAACCTTCCCGACACCCTGCACACCATTCTGATCGTCAGCGCGGCGGAGCACGCGGCGCTGGCGCGCATGCTCGCGCGGCTGGAACTGGGCGTGCGGGTCGTCAACCGGGGCGACAGCGCGCTCGCCGCCATCGCCGACGACGGCGTGGCGCTGGTGCTGCTCGACGTGGCGCTGGCGGGCAGCGCGCGGCTGGAGCTGTTGCCGCGGCTGGCGCATGCGGCGCCCGGCCGCGCATTGCCCGTGCTCGTCATGTCGGCCGCGCCATCGGAAGAGGAACGCGAACGGGCGCTGCAAGCGGGGGCCGCCGGCTACCTGCGCCTGCCGTGCGCGCCGGAGGAAATCGTCGAGAAAATCCAGATCGAGCTGACGGTACGGCATGCCTGGCCCGACCTGCCGCGCGGCGAGCTGCCGGACGTGGCCACCCTGGAAGTGAACTACCACACGCTGCTGGCCGGCTCGCCGGATGCCATCTTGCTGTTCGACGCCGTGCGCGGCACGCCGATCGACGTCAACCGCAACGCCGAACGGCTGTTCGGCCGCACCAGCGCGGAGTTGATGCGGCTGCGCCTGGCGGACCTGTGCCCGCCCGCGCAGCCCGATGGCACGCCCTCGCGCGAAGCGATCGACGCGCTGCTGCACAAGGTGCTGGGCGGCGAGGTGCGCGTGTTCCCGATGACGTTCCAGCACAGCAGCGGGCGCGCGGTGGACTGCGAGATCCGCCTGGTCATGCTGGAACAGCATGGCATGCGCCTGCTGCACATGCGTCTCGTCGACGTCACCGGCCAGCGCCTGGCGGAGGCGCTGCGCACCGGCCAGAACGCGCTGCTGGAGATGGTGGCGCGCGGGGCGCCGCTGACCGAGACACTGAACAGGCTGCTGTTGCTGATGGAAGCGCAGGCACCGGGCGTCGTCTGCACGATCCAGCTGCTGGACGAGGACGGCAAGACGGTGCGCCCCGGTGCCGCGCCCAGCTTGCCGCCCGAGTACCTGCAGGCGCTGGACGGGATCGCGGTCGGCCCGCGCGCCGGCTCCTGCGGCACGGCGATGTTCCTGCGCGAACCCGTCATCGCGGCCGACATCGCGCGCGACCCGCTGTGGGAAGGCTACCGCGAGCTGGCACTGCGCCACGGCCTGCGCGCCTGCTGGGCCGTGCCGATCCTGGGCGACGCCAGCACGGTGCTGGGCTCCTTCGCGATCTACTACCGCGACGCGCGCATGCCGCGAACCGAGGACGAACGCCTGGTCGACGTCGCCGTGCACCTGGCCGGCATCGCCATCGAACGTACCCGGCGCGAAGCGGAACTGGCGCGCCACCGCGGCCACCTGGAAGAACTGGTGCTGGCGCGCACGGCCGAACTGCGCCATGCCAAGGAGCAGGCCGAGCAGGCCAGCGCCAGCCTGGCGGCGGCGCTGGACAACCTGCGCCTGACGCAGGACGAGCTGGTGCGGCGCGACAAGCTGGCGGCGCTGGGCGCGCTGGTCGCGGGCGTGGCGCATGAACTGAACACGCCGATCGGCAACAGCCTGACCGTCGCCAGCACGATGAGCGAACATCTGGCCACGCTGAAAAGCCGGCTGCACGCGGGCCTGCGCCGCGCCGACCTGGAACAATACCTGGAAGCGGCCGGCGAGGCGGACGGCGTGATCGTGCGCAACCTGACGCGCGCCGGCCGCCTGATCGCCAGCTTCAAGCAGGTCGCCGTCGACACGGCCAGTTCGCAGCGGCGCCGCTTCCGGCTGGACGAATTCATCGCCGAACTGGTGCTGCCGCTGCTGGCCGCCACGCCGCAACCGCGCCCGAAGGTGAGACAGCAGATCGCACCGGACCTGGTCATGGACAGCTACCCCGGCCCGCTGGGCCAGGCCCTCTCCGCCCTGTTCGAGAACGCCGTGGTGCACGGGCTGGCGGGGCGCGACGACGGCACCGTCACGATCGCCGCGCACGGCCTGGACGACGGCGCCATCGCGCTGTCGGTCAGCGACGACGGCGCCGGCATCGCGCCCGAGCACGTGGCGCGGGTGTATGATCCGTTCTTCACCACCCGGCCCGGCGCCGGCGCTGCCGGCCTCGGCCTGCACATCACGCACAATATCGTCACCGGCGTGCTGGGCGGGCGCATCGCCCTGGACAGCACGCCCGGCCTGGGCACCACGTTCACCCTCACCCTGCCTGCCGTCGCACCATGATCCTGCTCCGCCCCGCCCTCCTGCTCCTGCCATGCGTGTTCGCCCTGTCGGCCATGGCCGCGCCGGCGCCCTGGTGGCTGTGGGAGAGCGTCACCAGCGGCAGCAAGGTGTGTGCGCAGCACCCGCTCGGCCCCGGCTGGCGCAAGCTGCTGGGCCCCTATCGTGATGCCCGTTGCGAGAAACCCTTCCGTACCAGATAATGACTCGGCAATAATACGATTGCTGCAACCCCACGCGAGGGTGTCGTTGGCCCTCGGCGCCACACTTTTTGGAGGAAGACACATGTTCCAGAATCCAGAGCAGTTCGCCCAGGCCACCAAGGCGTTGTTCGAGTTCCAGCTCGAAACGTTCAATACGCTGACCAACAAGGCGGTCCAGGGCCTCGAGCAGGTCGTGCAGCTGAACATGAACACGGCCCGCACCGGCATCGAGAACAGCCTCGCCGCCGGGCGCGAAGCAAGCCAGGCCAGCGACCCCAAGGCCGCCATGGCCGCCGCCAGCGCAAAAATGCACAACCTGACCAATATCGTCGGCTACAACCAGCAACTGAGCCAGATCATCGCCGACATCCACAATGAATTCACGCGCGCGGCGGATGCCCACCTGGCCGAAGCCAAGAGCAACCTGTCGGCGCTGATCTACGACGTGACGAAAAACGTCCGACCCGGCTCGGAGAACGCGGTGGAGATCGTCAAGGCCGCCATCGACAATGCCTTCAAGGGCTATGAGCAGGTCACCACCGCCACGCGCCAGGCCGTGGCCGCGTTCGAGGAGCAGCTGGCCAAGGCCGCCGCGCTGGCGGACCAGCAGGCGCAGCAGCAGACCAAGCACTGATCAACAAGCCCACCAGCGGCGCGCGCTCAGGGTTTGTCCCCAAAGGGGACTGACCCTGAAGTTGCCGTCGCTTTCGTGCACGCGACTTCGGGGTCAGTCCCTTGCAGGGACAGACCCCAGCGACGAATTTGCTGGGCAAGCGCACGGCAACGCGATAAACTGTATAAAGATACAGTTGATTGCACCACCCCGCCGTCGCCGTCCCATGAAGCCCGTCCTGGAAAACCCCTTTTATTACCTCGACAATTTCCACCAGGTATTGGCGTGGATCGGCGAGCGCTATGGCGACCTGCTCGATGCCGACGAGCGTGCTTTCATCGACGTCTTCCCCACCCTGCCGCAAAACGCCCGCGCGCTGTTCGTACGCATGGTCATGCGCAAGGGCCTGCTGTTCCGCGCAAGCAAGCTGAGCTACGACGAAATCGGCTGCAGCCGCGCTGCCGCCGGGGCGCTGGCGCAACAGGGCTGGATCGCCGCCGATCCGGAGCTGACCCTGGACGAGCTGTTCGAGCTGTTGCAAAAACCCGAGCTGTGCCAGGTGTTCGGCCTGGAAGGGGCGCTGCGCGCGGCGCGCAAGGCCGACCAGCTGGCGGCGCTGCGCGAAAACCACCAGGAGGCGCGCCCGTTCTCGGCGTGGTGGCCCGACGGCGACGACGCCGTCTACCGCGTGCTGGCCAAGCCCCTGTGCGACCGCCTGCGCCTGATCTTCTTCGGTAACTACCACCAGGACTGGACCGAGTTCGTGCTGTCCGACCTGGGTGTCTACCGCTTTGAAAAAGTCGATTTCGGCCCCGCTGCGCGGGCATTCCGGTCGCGCCGCGACATCGACGAGTACCTGCGCCTGCACGCCTGCCGCGAGCGCTTCGGCGCCGGCGAGGCGCCGCTGGCCGTGCTGGCGGACGTGCCGCCGGCCAGCGGCGACAACGAATGGCTGCGCGGGCGCCGCCACAAGCTGCTGTTCCAGATGGGCCAGCAGTTGGAAAAGCTGCGCGACTGGCCCGGCGCGCTCGCCGTGTATGCCGACTGCGCCTGGCCCGGGGCCCGTGCCCGCACCATCCGCGTGCTGGAAAAGGACGAGCAGTACGGCCCCGCGTGGGAACTGCTGGCGCGTGCCCAGGCCGCGCCGGAAAGCGAGGCGGAACGCCAGCAGCTGCTGCGCATCGGCCCGCGCCTGGCGCGCCGGCTGGGCCATCCCGGCGCCGCGCCGCGCAAGCGCCCCGCCATCGACCGGCTCGACCTGGAATTGCCGCTGCCGGCGCCCGGCTGGTGGGTCGAGGGCGTGGTGCGCGACCACCTGGCGCAGGACGGGGCGCCGGTGTTCTACGTCGAGAACACGCTGATCAATTCGCTGTTCGGCCTGCTGTGCTGGGACGCCATCTTCGCCGCCGTGCCGGGCGCCTTCTTCCACCCGTTCCACCATGGCCCGGCGGACCTGCACAGCGCCGACTTCGGGCACCGCCGCGCCGAGCGCTTCGCCGCCTGCTTCGCCCGGCTGGACGACGGCAGCTGGCGCGACGCGATCCGCGCCACCCGCGCCGCCAAGCACGGCATCTCGTCGCCGTTCGTCTACTGGGACGGCCTGGACGACACCCTGCTGGCGCTGGCGCTGGATTGCATTCCGCCCGAGCACCTGAAGGTGTCGTTCCAGCGCATCCTGGCCGACGTCAAGGAAAACCGCACGGGCTTCCCGGACCTGATCCGCTTCTGGCCACAGGAGCGGCGCTACCAGATGATCGAGGTGAAGGGACCGGGCGACCGGCTGCAGGACAACCAGCTGCGCTGGATCGACTACTGCGCCCAGCACCGCATGCCCGTCACGGTGTGCTACCTGCAATGGCAGGCGTGACGGAAGCTGCCGCGCGCTACACGGTGGCGGTGCGCGCGCTGTGCGAGTTCACGGCCAAGACGGGCGACCTCGACCTGCGCTTCACGCCCTCGCCCACGGCGCAGGAAGGCATCGCCGGCCATGCGGTCGTCAGCGCGCGGCGCGACGACGACTACGAACGCGAGATCGCCCTGTCCGGCCAGTGGGGCCCGCTGCACGTGCGCGGCCGCGCCGATGGCTACGATCCGCGCAACCACCAGCTGGAAGAGGTCAAGACCTACCGCGGCGACCTGGCGCGCATGCCGGCCAATCACCGCGCGCTGCATTGGGCGCAGCTGAAGGTGTACGGCCACCTGCTGTGCCAGGCCCGCGGGCTGGCCAGCGTGCGCCTGGCCCTGGTCTACTTCGACATCGGCAGCCAGAAGGAAACGGTGCTGGCCGAGCAGCACGACGCCGCCGCGCTGCGCGCCGTGTTCGAGGCGCATTGCGCCGCCTTCGTCGGCTGGGCCGAGCAGGAGCTGGCGCACCGCACGGCGCGCGACGCGCAGCTGGCGGCACTGGCGTTCCCCCATCCCACGTTCCGGCCCGGCCAGCGCGAACTGGCCGAGGCCATGTTCAAGGCCAGCAGCCGCTCGTGCGCGCTGCTGGCGCAGGCGCCGACCGGGATCGGCAAGAGCATCGGCAGCCTGTTCCCGCTGCTGAAGGCCGCGCCCAGGCACGCTCTGGACAAGATCTTCTTCCTGGCCGCGAAAACCTCCGGCCGGCAGATGGCGCTGGACGCCGTCACGCGCCTGCGCGAGAGCGCGCCGCTGCTGCCGTTGCGCACCCTGGAGCTGACGGCGAAGAGCCGCGCCTGCGAGCATCCGGACCTGGCCTGCCATGGCGAAGCATGCCCGCTGGCGCGCGGCTTCTACGACCGGCTGCCGGCCGCGCGTGCCGCCGCACTGGCGCTGCCGTTGCTGGACCGGGCCTCGGTGCGCGCGGCCGCGCTGGCGCACGACGTCTGCCCGTATTACCTGCAAAGCGAACTGGCGCGCTGGGCCGACGTGATCGTGGGCGACTACAACTACTACTTCGACTTCTCCGCCCTGCTGCATTCCCTGACGGTGCAAAACGACTGGCGCGTGGCCGTGCTGGTGGACGAGGCCCACAATATGGTCTCGCGTGCCCGCGCCATGTACTCGGCCGACCTGGAACACGGCACCTTGCGCGCGCTGAAGAAGACGGCGCCGGCGGCGCTGGCCAAGCCCCTGGACCGGGTGCACCGCCAGTGGCTCGCCCTGGAAAAGGAACAGGACGAGGAGTACCGCGCGCTGGCGGCGCTGCCGGAAAAATTCATGGGCGCGCTGCAGACGGCGACGACGGCCATCGGCGACTACCTGGCCGAGAACCCGGCCTGGTTCGACGCCGACGTGCTGGACTTCTATTTCCAGGGCCTGCACTTCGCCCGGCTGGCGGAAAGCTTCGGTGACCACTCGCTGTTCGACGTGACGCTGACCACGTCGCGTGCCGGCAAGCGCGGCTCCACGCTGTGCCTGCGCAATATCGTGCCGGCGCCGTTCCTGCAGCCGCGTTTTGCCGCGGCCCGTTCGGTGGCGCTGTTCTCGGCCACCCTGAGCCCCTGGAACTACTACGCCGACACCTTGGGCATGCCGGCCGATACGGCTTGGGTGGACGTCGCCTCGCCCTTCGCCGCCGACCAGCTGGCAGTGCACGTGGCCAGCCATATCTCGACGCGCTGGCAGCACCGCGACCGCTCGCTCGCGCCCATCGCGGCGCTGATGGGCGCTCAGTACCAGCGCCAGCCCGGCAACTACCTGGCGTTCTTCAGCAGTTTCGACTACATGGAAAAGGCGGCCGACCTGTTCGAGGCGCGGCATCCCGGCGTGCCGGTGTGGCGCCAGGCACGGGGCATGGACGAAGGCGCGCGCGACGCCTTCCTGGCCCGCTTCACGGCCGACGGCCAGGGCATCGGCTTCGCCGTGCTGGGTGGCGCCTTCGGCGAAGGCATCGACCTGCCGGGCGCGCGCCTGATCGGCGCCTTCGTCGCCACCCTGGGCCTGCCCCAGCTGAACCCCGTCAACGAAGGCATCCGCCGGCGCATGGACGCGATGTTCGGCGCCGGCTACGACTACACCTACCTGTACCCAGGCCTGCAGAAAGTCGTCCAGGCGGCTGGCCGCGTGATCCGCACCACCACCGACCGCGGCACCGTGCACCTGATCGACGACCGCTTCGGCCGGCCGGAGATCCAGGCGCTGCTGCCGGCCTGGTGGCGCATCGGCCCGGCCGTCAGCTGATCACGGCGCGCAGCTTCTGGTAGCCGCCGCGGCTGACGGGAATGCGGCTGCCATCGCGCAGCACGGCCACGTGGCTGTCGCGCGTGGCCTGCTCGATGCGGCCGACGGCCTCGATGTTGACCAGCCAGGAACGGTGCACGCGCAGGAAGCGGCGCGGGTCCAGCTGGCCTTCCAGCTCCGACAGCGCCTGGTTCTTCAGATAAGCCTTGCCGCCGGCGTGGATTTCCACGTAGTCGTCCTGGGCACGCACGCAGTCGATCGTGTCGCAGCCGATCACGTGGACCCGGGCGCCATCGCGGATCAGCACGCGCTCGAGCGGCTGGCCCGGCGCCGCCGCCCGCCCCAGGCCGCGCAGCGCGGGCGCCGCGACGGCGGCGGCCAGGGCGCGCCGCACATTGTCCAGCGCCTGATCGAAACGCTGCTGGCTGAACGGTTTCAGCAGGTAGTCCAGCGCGCGCACCTCGAACGCGCGAATCGCGTACTGGTCGAACGCGGTGGCGAAGATGAAGCGGGTGCCCGCGCGCGTACCGGCCAACTCGACGACCTCGAAGCCATCGAGCCTGGGCATCTGGATATCGAGCACGACGAGATCGGGCGCCAGTTCGGCGATGGCCTTGACGGCCTCGAAGCCGTTGCCGCATTCGGCCACGATGCTCACGTCGGCATGCCCCGCCAGGTATTCGCGCACGAGAGCGCGCGCCAGCGGTTCGTCGTCCACGATGACGGTGCGGATGAGCGCGCTCACGTCAGCTCTCCTTGGTCTCGCCCGGCAGCGCGATATCGACGGTGAACGTGCCGTCCTCGCGCTTCCAGGCGATCGTCGCCGCGTTCGGGTAGGCGCAGGCCAGGCGCTGGCGCACGTTGGCCAGGCCGATGCCGCCGGCACCGCCGCTGTTCGCGTGCTCGTCGACGGCGTTGCTGACCGTGATGCGCAGGCGCGTGGCGGCCCCGCGCCCCTCGCGCCACGCCGCCACCAGCAGCAGGCCGCCCTCGGGCAGTTGGCCGATGCCATGCTTGACCGCGTTCTCCACCAGTGGCTGGATGATCATCGGCGGCACCAGGCAGGCCAGCGCGCCCTTCTCGAGCGCCTCCTCCGTTACCAGCCGCGCGCCGAAGCGCACCTTTTCGATGGCGAGGAAGTGCCGGATCAACGTCATCTCCTGCTCCAGCGTCACCTTGTCCTGCCCCGCCAGGCCCAGGCTGTGGCGGCAGAAGCTGGCCAGCTGCAAGGTCATGTCGCGCGCCGCGCGCGGGTCCTGCGACGTCAGCGCGCTGATCGAATTCAGGCTGTTGAACAGGAAGTGCGGGTCGATCTGCGTGCGCAGCATGCGCAGCTCCGCCTCCTGCGCCGCCACCCGCGCTTCCAGCGCATGGCGTTCCGCGTTGCGCGCGCGGCCGGCCTCGATGGCCAGGTAGTTGATCGCGGCCAGCAGCCCATACAGCAGCGCCCCCAGGGCGAACAGCAAGGCGGACAGCTCGGTGCCGACCGGCACCCCGGCCCATGCCACGCCCAGGCCCTGGCACAACTCGTTCCAGCCCTGCAGCACGGCGAGCCACATGAAACCGGCCAGGATCGCCGCCGCGGCGAGCATCACGATGATCAGCGGCGCCGGACGTGTGCCGAGCGGATTGGCGCGGCACAGGTAGTAGGTCGAAAAACCGGCGGCGATGCCGTACGCAGGCGTGGTCGGCAGCGCGAACACCAGGCCGTTGACCAGCCGGGTATGCGCCAGCGCCGCGCACACGACGCCCAGCGCCATGCCCAGGTACAGCCAGGCGATCAGGTAAAGCAGCGCGCCGCGCCGGGTCGACAACGGTCCCTGCATCAGTTGCGCAGCTCCAGCCCGCCCATGATGGCATAGCCGCGCACGACCAGGCGTTTGCCGGCGTCGCGCGGACGCAAGGTGGAGTCTTCGAAGCCGCCGAGGATCGGCACTCCCTCCAGTTCCACCGTCCAATCCGTCGGCACCTTGATGTTGATGCCGCCCATCAGCGCGAACACGTGCAGGACCGCGACACTGTCGATCGATGCCTCGCGCAGGTCCAGGTCGCAACCGGCCGTGATGGCCGTGATCTCGCCGCCGCGGAAATGCTGCGTGGTCATGCGGCGACGATAGGAGGCGAGCACGGTCGTGACGTTGATGACGTCCTCGGTCGCGTTGTCGGCGTCCTTGTCGAGGCGCACGCCGGCCGGGGCGCCGGTGCCTGCCGCGATGCCGCGCCGGGTCGCGCCACGCAACAGCAACAGCACGCCGCCACCGATCAGGAACATGGGACCGAGCACGTTCCAGCCGATCGTCACGAGCCCCAGCGCGCGCAGCAGCAGCAGCACGCCGGCCAGCAGCAGCGCGCCGCCGGCGATGCCGCCGCGCCGGGAGCGGGACTGGGAGATCTTCAGCACGCCGGCCGCGATCAGCACCACGGGCCAGAATTGCATGCCCATGTCCAGGTCCAGCCAGCCCAGGTTATCGCACAGGAACAGCAACCCGATGGCGATGACGGCCAGGCCGACGACGACCTGCGCGCCCATGTGCTGCCCAGGGTACCTGGTGCTCATGACCGCTCCTCCTGGTGGCGCGGGAAATACCGGTGCGCCAGCGGCTGCAGCACCATGCCCAGCCCGCCGACGATGATCAGCAAGGGCCAGCTGTTGCCGAAGTTCAGGCCCCACCAGCCTTCGATGGTGATCCAGAACCAGGCGCCGAACAGTACTTGCGACAGGCCGTCGACGAAGCGCCGGCCGTCCGTCGGCGGCAGCATGTTGTTGACGCCGAACGCGACCAGCACCCATGGCCAGTACTGCCACAGGCGCACGACGGCGTCGCCGTCGTCGCGCTGCAGCAGGTAGGCCACGCCGAAGGCGATCAGGGTGAGCCCCCAGATCACCTGGCGGCGCTGGCGCTGCAAGGCATGGTGAGTGGTATCGTGCATGATGCCCTCCGGAGTCGCTTGACGATGCGGCAACGATACGCCGACGCGACAGCGGTGCCAACCGCTTTTCGGCGGACGGCGGGCCGGTACCGGCGAATGACGGCGGGGGCGGTGAACGGCGGTGCCGCGTCGCTGCGCGGCCCCATAAAACAAACAGCCCACTCCGGGGAGTGGGCTGGCGGGTGCCGGCGGCGCGCTCAGGCCTGGGCGGCCGGGGCCGGGCGGCCCTTTACCTGGTTGCGGTACTTGGCGGCGGCGATGGCTTTCTTTTCGGCTTCCATCGCGATGTTGGAGGCGCGCACGCGCTGCTTTTCCTCCTTGCCGCGATGCTGGGCGATATCCTTGTTGCCGATACGTTTGGTCATGCTGTTCTCCTTGTGGTTAGGACCGGTAATCCGGTTTTTCATCGAACATGACGAGGCCCCAGCCCAGTTGCCGGCGGATCTCCTCCGGAGTGGGTGGCGGCTGCACGTCCTGCGTCCTGCGTTCCAGATACTCACGCACCATTTCCTTCGAAGGATGATTCGTTTGCGGCGTCGTCATGATGACCTCCTAGTACGATTGTCAGCCAGGGGTTCTGCCTCGAAGTACGCGGGCGCGGGTCTGGCCATGAATTCTGGTGCCGGCGCTTGAGGCGACCGGCTTGCCTGCGGACGAGCGGCTTTGCTTCGCTTCTTATGATTCGTTGCATCGCGCATCAATCACGCAACTCCATCTTATGGTCGCGCAGGCCGGGCCTCCGTGCGCCAGCGAACAAAGGCACGTCGCGCTTCGGCTCTCGTTACTGTGGGACTGCACCTACGATTGATGCTGGAGCAGTTTCTGTTGCAGGAAGTCGAGGAAGCAGCTGATACGCTGGGCCAGCTGCGTGTTGCGGTAATACACGGCGTGGATCTGCTGGCGGTAGCCGCTGTTGAATGCTGCCAGGAGCGGCACCAGGCGGCCGGCGGCAATGTCGGCGCGCGTCATGAAGTCGGCCAGGCAGGCGATGCCCTGCCCCGCCAGCGCCAGTTGCCGCAGTGTCTCGCCGCTCGATGCGGCCAGCGCCGGCGTCACCTGCAGCGAGTTGCCGTCGGCATGGCGCAGCGGCCACAGGTTGCCGGGCTCGTACTGGACGAAGCCGAGCAAGGCGTGCGCGGCCAGCTCGCCCGGATCGGCCGGGCTGCCGTGGCGGGCCAGGTATTCCGGGCTGGCCAGCACGTGCAGGGCGCTGGCGGGCAGCGCCCGGGCATGCAACGTCGAATCCTGCAGGGTGCCGATGCGGATCGCGATGTCGGTGCGGTGTTCGATCAGGTCGGCGATCTGGTCGTTGCTGGTCAGCTCGAGCCGGATCTCCGGGTACAGCGCGCGAAATTCCGCCACGTGCGGCACGATGCAATGCAACATGAACGGCGACGCCGCGTCCACGCACAGGCGCCCCGCCGGTCGCTGGCGCCGAATGCGGATGCACTCCTCGACCTCCTCGATGGCCGCCAGGATCTGGCGGGCCCGGTCGAGAAAGAGCTGGCCCTCTTCCGTCAGTTCCATGCGGCGCGTGGTACGCGTCAGCAGCGATGTCTGCAACTTTTCTTCCAGGCGCGACAGGGCACGGCTGACGCCGGACGTGGTCTGCCCGAGGTGCACGGCCGCCGCACTGAGCGAGCCGCTGTCGACCACGGCGACAAAGGTTCTCAGGTCGTCGGAATGAATGTCCATCGGCACATTATAGATGGGCTGCCCGCGTGGCCCGGCGCAGCATTGCCGCTAGCCAACGCAGTTCTTTCGCAAAAAAGAAAAAAATATAGTCCTTGACTTTAGCTGATCTTTTTCCGGCGCCCCTGGACGGGAAAACGGCGTGGCCGGATGTGAACAAACACATTTCATTAATGAAGTATCTTCGAAGCCGGCAGAGTTATATTGACAATGTTAGCAGTTGCGTAAACTTATATTTTCTGCAGGCTAGGAAAGTATTGGCTGTGCAACGGCTGACGTCAAGCTACTACTTTCGTAACAACAAACGAATCAAGGGGTAATACAAATGAAGAAAGCGTTCTTTAGCAAGGTAGCCGGCTCCCTCCTGTTGTCCGCTGGTCTGCTCGCCTCCGGCGTGGCAGCGGCAGACGAAACCCTGACCTTCGACGCCGCTGGCAATGCCGTGTTCGGCATCACGCACGACTCCGCCGGCTCGTTCACGGACACCTTCCTGTTCTCCGTGGACCCAGCCACCCAGGCATGGATCAGCGGTACCGCCATCGTCGGCAAGACCTATATCGATGGCGCCCGTCTGGCCAACTACGGCATCACGGACATCCAGTTCTTCTCGGACGTCGGTGGCGTACGCACGAACCTGGAAACGTCCTTCACTTCGGACGGCCACATCGAGTTCTATCCAGTGGAAGGCCTGAGCGCAGGTAACTACGGTTTCACCGTCAGCGGCAACGTGCTGAACGGTGCATCCGGCGGTTCGTATGCAGGGACCCTGAACGTGACGGCGCCAGTGCCGGAACCAGCTACCTATGCGATGCTCGGCGTCGGTATCGGCCTGCTGGCCTTTACCGCCCGCCGCAAGACCAACAACAAGCTGGGCTGATCGGAACGCGCGGTCCAGTTTCCAAAACCCGCTTCGGCGGGTTTTTTTGCGCGTGGAAGCCGACTGCGCGGCATGGAAAGCGCTTCTTGGTTACAAACTGGAAGCCTGACGCAATAATGCTGCATTGCACCAATTTCCACAGCGATACTGTAGTGAAATTTCATGCAAGCACAACTTGCCTTGGCGCTGCGGCAAGCAAACGCTAGTCTAGCGCTTAGGAAACAGTGAATTCCATTCTGCAATTCGCTTGAGTTGCTTGCAGGAATTTTACTCCGCAATGCAACAGAATATTGCTACTGTTTCAATGCTAAATTGTAACAGGCGTCGCACTCTAGCATTGCTATGTTATGATTTCTTTAAGACGTCGGGCCACCGAGGGTAACCTTGTGTCACGATGGATACCCGAGATAGCCCGAAGTTGAGCCAGAATCGAGTTTCACCAACCCCTAACAACCAATAAGGTAATTCAGATGAAAAAAGCACTGTTCAGCAAGGTCGCCGGTTCCCTCCTGCTGTCCGCCGGCCTGCTGGCCAGCGGCGTCGCCGCTGCAGACACCACCCTGACGTTCGATGCCGCTGGCAACGCAACGTTCGGCATGACCCACGCAACGACCGGTTCGTACACCGACACCTTCCTGTTCTCGGTTTCGGACGCCCTGGCGTCGGCCTCCGGCACGGCAGTGGCTGGCAAAACCAAGATCGACACGGCTCGCCTGGCCAACTATGGCATCACCGACATCACCTTCTTCTCGGAAGTGGGCGGCGTGCGCACCAACCTGGCAACGACCTTCGATGCCGACGGCAGCATCTCGTTCTTCCCGGAAGCTGACCTGGTCGCCGGCAACTACGGCTTCACCGTCACCGGCAACACGCTGCTGAGCGGCAAAGGCGGTTCCTACGCTGGCAACCTGAACCTGGTGTCGGCTGTTCCTGAGCCAACCACCTACGCCATGCTGGGCCTGGGCCTGGGCATGCTGGCTTTCACGGCTCGCCGCAAAGCCAACAACAAACTGGGCTGATCTTCAGCTGAGTTAGCTTCACCAAAACCCGCTTCGGCGGGTTTTTTTTCGCTCATCGGCGGATTTCTGTTCAAGCGTAGCGCAGCACATCCGCGGTACCAGGCTCGTAGACCAGCCGCTCCTGCCCCGTCAGCAGCAGGAAGTGCTTGCCGGTGCAGCGTGCCAGCAGGGTCATGCCGATGCGCTCGGCGACCATATGGCCCATCTGCGTCGTGCCGGAACGGGACAGCAGGAACGGAATGCCCATCTGGGCACCCTTGATCACCATCTCGGAGGTCAACCGGCCGGTTGTGTAGAACACCTTGTCGGCGCCTTCGGTGCCGTCCAGCCACATCTGGCCGGCGATCGCGTCCACCGCGTTGTGGCGGCCGACATCCTCGACAAAGCTGAGCATCTCGCCGCTGGCGGAAAATAGCGCGCAGCCGTGCACGGAGCCGGCCTGCTTGTAGATCGATTGCTGGATGCGGACCGCATCGACGATGCGGTACAGCGTGGATTGCGCCAGCCGTGCGTTGGGCGGCAGCGCGATGCGGTCGACGTCGTCCATCAGGCCGCCGAACACGGAGCCCTGGCCGCAGCCGGTCGTGACGACTTGCTTGGACGTGCGTTCGGCCAGGCTGGCGATGCCGTTTCGCGTGGTGACGGCGACGGCATCGACATCCCAGTCCACCTGCACGGAGACGATGTCCTCCAGCGCCGTCACCAGGCGCTGGTTGCGCAGGTAGCCCAGGGTCAGCGCTTCCGGCGCGCCGCCCAGCGTCATCAGGGTGACCAGCTCGCGCTTGTCCACGTAGACGGTGAGCGGGCGCTCGGCGGGAATGGCGATGACGGACGCGCGGCCCCGCTCGTCGAGCACCTCGACTTCACGCGTCAGCACGGCGCTGGCGCTCGACAACTGGGGGCGGTACGACATCGCGCTGGTTCCTTGCTATTTCTTCGGTACGGCCGGTCCCGGCTGGACCGCGCCGGCGGCCGGCACCGGCTTCGAATCGGCCACGCCCACCTGGGCCTGCGCCGCCACTTGGGCCACGTACGGCCCCGGATCGGTGCAGGCCGGCGTCGCCGTCGGCGTGACAGGCTTGCCGTCGGCCTTGTGCTTCGCATAATACGCCGCCACCCGGTCCTGCGCCTTGCACAGTTGGAAGGCCGACACCTTGTCGGTCCACGCCGCCTTGTCCTTCGCGGCCGCGGCGGCGGCCTTCTGCTCTTCCGTCTGGGCCGGCAGCTTGGCCTGCGCCAGCGTGGCGCCGGCCAGCAGCAGCGCGGCCAATACACTAGGTTTCATCATTCTCTCCTCAAACGGTGCGCGGCTTGGCGGCCGGCACGGGTTCCTGCGAGCGTACGCGCGGGACGTCGCCCCGTACCACCTCGTCATACCACAGGTCGTGGTGTTCCTTGGCCCACTGGTCGTCCACGTAGCCGTCGCGCATGGCGCGGTAGGCGCCCTGCATGCCGAGCGTGCCCAGGTAGATATGGCCCAGCGACGCGGCCATCACCAGCGAGGCCGCCACCAGGTGCACCACGTTCGACAGCTGCATCAGGTGGCGCGTATAGTCCAGGCCTGGCACGATCTTGTCCAGCACGAAGCCGGACGCCGTCACCAGCACGCCCATCGCCAGCACGCCGCCCCAGAACCAGATCTTCTCGCCACCGTTGAAGCGGCCCGCGTGCGGGTGCTTGCCGCCGATGGCGCCGCCCAACGACAGCAGCCACTTGACGTCGGCTTTCACCGGCAGGTTGTCGCGCGCGAACTTGACGATCATGGCCAGCAGCGACACGGCGAACAGCGGACCGACGAAGTTGTGCACGGTCTTCAGCGCATACGTCAGCCAGCCGAACAGGCCGTGCCCGATCAGCGGCATCAGGACGAACTTGCCGAACGCCATCGTCAGGCCGGACAGCATCAGGATCACGAAGGTGATCGCGACGGACCAGTGGATCAGCCGTTCGCCCGGGGTGAAGCGCTCGATCAGGCGGCCGGTCAGCGGTCCCTTGATCTTCAGGGGTCCGGCAATAAAGTACAGCGCCGCGCAGGCGGCGATCGCCGCCAGGAACAGCCAGCCGCCCACGTGCAGCAGCGGGCCGTTGCGGAAGCGGCGCCAGGCCTCGCCCGCCGAGACGGCACGTTCCTGGCCCGGGTACTGCACCTTCTGCTGGATCAGCACTCCCGCCTCGCGATACGGCAGGCTGGAATAGTGCTCCGTGCCGGCGTTCACCGAACGCCACACGGGCGCCGCGTTGCCCGGCTGGACGCGGGTGCGCTCGGCCTGGTCCTGTTTCAGGATGTCGACCGACTGCACCTGCGGCGCCGCCGCGGGCGCGGGGACAGCTGCCGGCGTCTCCTGCTGCGCCAGCGCGCTGCCGGTACCCAGCGCGGCGCAGCACAGCGCCAGCATGGCTAGCCATCGTTGCATGCTTGCCTCCCCTCTCACCGGGCGATCCGGTTGTACTCGTTCTGCAGCTGGCCGCGGTTACGCACCTGCTGCTGCCACGAGGTGCGGTTGCCCGCCTCCCAGCCCTTGGCCGCGATGGTGCCGTGCGCGCCCGTGTAGGCCGCCTGGTCGCCCCGTTCGACGGCCACGCCCGGCCTGGCCTGGTCCACTTCGCCGCAGGCCGCCAGCAGCAGCGCCGCCGTCACGATGACGAGGCGCTTCATTTGGCCAGCTCCTGCGGCACCGAGTCCTGCTGCGGCTTGTTGCCATAGGCGGTGCCCCAGCCCCACACTTCGCTGCCCTTGCCGCGCGTGATGACGCGGGTGCGGAAGATGTCCGCCACCACGTCGCCGTCGCCGCCCAGCAGGGCCTTGGTCGAGCACATCTCGGCGCAGGCCGGCAGCTTGCCTTCGGACAGGCGATTGCGGCCGTACTTCTCGAACTCCTCCTGCGAGCCGTTTTCCTCCGGGCCGCCGGCGCAGAACGTGCACTTGTCCATCTTGCCGCGCAGGCCGAAGGTGCCGTTGGACGGGAACTGCGGCGCGCCGAACGGGCAGGCGTAGGAGCAGTAGCCGCAGCCGATGCAGGCATCCTTGTTGTGCAGCACGACGCCCTCGTCGGTGCGGTAGAAGCAGTCCACCGGGCAGACGGCCATGCAGGGCGCGTCCGAGCAGTGCATGCAGGCCACCGACACGGATTTCTCCTGGCCGATGATGCCGTCGTTGATCGTCACCACGCGGCGGCGGTTCACGCCCCACGGTACTTCGTGTTCGTTCTTGCACGCCGTGGCGCAGCTGTTGCATTCGATGCAGCGCTCGGTGTCGCAAATGAATTTCATGCGTGCCATGTCGGTCCTCAGGCGGTAAATTTCTCGATATTGCAGATCGTGGTCTTGGTTTCCTGCATCATGGTGACGGCGTCGTAGCCGTACGTGGTGGCCGTGTTGACGGCCTCGCCCCGCACGACCGGCGCCGCGCCTTCCGGATAGAACTCGAGCATGTCCTTGCCCTGCCACCAGCCGGAGAAGTGGAACGGGATCCACGCCGTGTCCGGCGCCACGCGCTGCGTGACGAGGGCACGCACCTTGATGCGTGCGCCGGTCGGCGTGGAGACGATCACGTAGTCGCCGTTGCGGATGCCGCGCGCGGCCGCCGCCTGCGGATTGATCTCGACGAAGTTCTCCTGCTGCAGTTCGGCCAGCCACGGGTTGGAACGGGTTTCCTCGCCACCGCCTTCGTACTCGACCAGGCGGCCGGACGACAGGATGATGGGGAACTTCTCCGCCAGGCCCGCTTCGACGTTCTTCTGCTGCAGCGTCTTGTACAGGGTCGGCATGCGCCAGAAGGCCTTCTTGTCGTCGTGGGTCGGGTATTTCGCGATCAGGTCCGGGCGCGTGCCGAAGATCGGCTCGCGGTGCAGCGGCACCGGATCGGGGAAATTCCACACCACGGCACGCGCCTTGGCATTGCCGTACGGGTGCACGCCGTGCACCTTCAGGCACACGCGCTGGATGCCGCCAGAGAGGTCGGTCTTCCAGTTCTTGCCTTCGGCCGCCTTCTTCTCGTCCTCGGTCAGGTCGTCCCACCAGCCCAGCTTCTTGAGCAGCACGTGGTCGAACTCTGGATAGCCGGTCGTGATGTCCGCGCCCACCGAGTGCGAGCCGTCTTCGGCCAGCAGGTTGACGCCGTCGCGCTCGACGCCGAAGTTGGCGCGGAAGTTGCCGCCGCCGTCCATCACGTGGCGGCTGGTGTCGTACAGGTTCGGCGAACCCGGGTGCTTCAGCTCCGCCGTGCCGAAGCATGGCCACGGCAGGCCGAAGTAATCGCCCGACAGGTCGTAGCCGGTCTCTTCGTCACGGCCTTCCTTGCAGCGCAGGGTCTTGACGTCGAACTTGTGCATATTGCGCATGTGCGCCTTCAGGCGCTCCGGCGTCTGGCCCGTGTAGCCGATGGTCCAGGTGCCGCGGTTGATCTCGCGCAGCATCGATTCCGGTTCCGGTTCCAGCATGCCGCCCTTGCCCGGCACCAGCTTGATCTTCGCGACCAGCTCCTTGGCGAAGCCCAGCTTCTCGGCCAGCTGGTACATGATCATGTGGTCGGTGCGCGACTCGAACAGCGGCTCGATGACCTTCTCGCGCCACTGGATCGAGCGGTTCGACGCGGTGACGGAGCCGGAGGTCTCGAACTGGGTGGCGGCCGGCAGCAGGTAGACGGCACGGTTCGGATTGAGCTCCTGGCCGTCCACCGTCATCGCCGCCATCGCGGCGGTGGCCGACGGATAAGGGTCGATCACCACCAGGGTGTCGAGCTTGTCCAGCGCCTTCTTCATTTCCAGGCCGCGCGTCTGCGAGTTCGGCGCGTGGCCCCAGAACACCATCGCCCGGACGTTGTTGTCCTGGTCGATCAGCTCGTTCTTTTCCAGCACGGCGTCGACCCAGCGCGACACCGTGGTGCCGGACTTTTCCATCATCGCCTGCGAGGCGAAGCGGCCCTTGACCCACTCGTAGTCCACGCCCCAGACGGTGCACCAGTGCTTCCATGCGCCGGTCGCCAGGCCGTAGTAGCCGGGCAGCGAGTCCGGGTTCGGGCCCACGTCGGTGGCGCCCTGCACGTTGTCGTGGCCGCGGAAGATATTGGTGCCGCCGCCGGACTTGCCGACGTTGCCCAGCGCGAGCTGCAGGATGCAGGAGGCGCGCACGATGGCGTTGCCGATCGAGTGCTGCGTCTGGCCCATGCACCAGACCACCGAGGACGGCTTGTTCAGTGCCATCGTCTGCGCGGCCTTGAACACTTCCGCTTCCGGCACGCCGCAGGCTTCCTCGACCTTCTCCGGCGTCCACTTCATGACTTCCTCGCGCACCGCTTCCATGCCGTACACGCGGTCGTGGATGTATTCCTTGTCTTCCCAGCCGTTCTTGAAGATGTGGTACAGCATGCCGTACAGGTACGGGATGTCGGAGCCGGAACGGATGCGCACGTACTGGTCGGCCTTGGCCGCCGTGCGGGTGAAGCGCGGGTCGACCACGATCATCTTGCAGCCGTTTTCCTTGGCATGCATCATGTGCACCATCGACACGGGATGCGCCTCGGCCGCGTTCGAGCCGATGTACATGACGGCCTTCGAGAACGCCATGTCGTTGTAGCTGTTCGTCATGGCGCCGTAGCCCCACGTGTTGGCCACGCCGGCCACGGTGGTGGAGTGGCAGATGCGGGCCTGGTGGTCGCAGTTGTTGGTGCCGAAGAAGGAGACGAACTTGCGCAGCAGCTGCGCCTGCTCGTTGTTGTGCTTCGAGGAGCCGACGAAGAACACCGAGTCCGGCCCGCTGTCCTTGCGCACCGCCAGCAGGCGCTGCGAGATCTCTTCCAGCGCCACGTCCCAGCTGATGCGCTGGTACTTGCCGTTGACCAGCTTCATCGGATACTTCAGGCGGTGCTCGCCGTGGCCGTGCTCGCGCAGCGCGGCGCCCTTGGCGCAATGGCCGCCCAGGTTGATGGGCGAATCGAACACCGGCTCCTGGCGCACCCAGACGCCGTTCTCCACGACCGCGTCGACCGCGCAGCCCACCGAGCAGTGGCTGCACACGGTGCGGCGCACTTCGCGCTTCAGGCCGGAGGCTTCGGCCGGCTTGTCGGCGGCCTGCGCCTTCTTCACCAGCTGCCATTGCGAGGCGGCGATGCCGACACCCACGCCGATGCCGGAACGCTTCAGGAAGGCGCGGCGATCCATGGTCGGCAGCGCGCGCGCCAGGCTTTCCGACAGGCCGGCGGCAAAGCGGCCGGCGCGGCCGGACTGGCGGCCGGCGTCGCCGTTTTTACGAGTTAATAACATAGTGGTCCTTTCCCCGCGTCAGATCTTGGCGGTGCGGTAGTACTTCTTGACGTGTTCGGACAGCCGGTAGCTGGTGCCTTCCGGTTCGCTTGGCGCCGGCTCGGCGGCGACAGGTTCGGCGGGCTTGCCGGCCAGTTTGACGGCGACACCGGCCGCGGCGACGGCGCCAAGGCCGGCAAAGAACGCCCTGCGCGTGGGTTTGGATTGGGTAGACAAGCTGGTCTCCTCAGACAGTATTAGTAACACTTATTGCTTAATAGAACTACTCGACATTCTCACACATTTTCACGCCCTCAACACGAGCACGTGCGATAACCCGCCGGGTTTGACGTCAACTCATGTCGAACGCCTGCATTTCGACGGCGAAGAACGCCCCGGCCAGCGCCGCCACATGACGATAGAAATGCGCCTGCGCATGCGCGGCGACCGCGTCGCACAGCTGCTGCACCCAGGGCTGCATCTGAGCGCCGAAGAACTGCCGCTGTGTGGCGATGCTGCCATGCAGCACGTCGTCCGACGTGATCAGTACCCGCATCACGTCGCACAGCGCGGCGATGTGGTCTTCGGTTTCCGGCATGGCGTCGCTGCGCTCCAGGCCCAGTTTTGCCAGCTCCACGCGCAGCAGTGCCAGCGGCTTCTCCATCAGGAAGCCGGACATGTAGTACGAGCCGTACAGGAACACCTCGGGCTTGCCCGTGCCGACGAACAGGCTGTCGTACTCGTCGCGCACGGCGGCCGGGTCGGCGGCGGCGCAGGCGGCCTGCAGGGCGCGCCACGCGGCGGGCAGCTCGCCCTCGCCTTCGGCCGGCGCGGCCGCGATGGCGGCCAGCAGAGGCGCATCGGGCGCCTGGTAGAACAGCATCGACAGCAGGCCATACAACTCGGCGCGCGCCGCTTCCTCGCCGCTGTCCGGCGTTTCGAACTGGAGTCGGGTTTCGTTCATCGCTTCACCTCGAAGATCGAGACTTCCTTGGCCGGCTGCATCATGTCGACGACACGGCAGTCGGAACACATGCGCAGGCGGTCCAGGTTGGCCGCGAACGCACCGTGGCTGGACAGCTTTGCCACCATGTTTTCCACCATCTGCAAGGTGCCGAACGGCTTGGCGCAGCGGATGCAGTGGTAGGGCTGCGCCTCGTTCAGCACGCGCGGCTGCTTCGCCTCGGGCGCCAGCAGCAGGCGCGGCACCAGGTCGATGGCGCCTTCCGGGCAGGTCTTCTCGCACAGGCCGCACTGCACGCAGTTCGACTCCGTGAAGCGCAGCTGCGGCGCGTTCGGGTTGTCCGCCAGCGCCGACGACGGGCAGGCGCCGACGCAGGCCATGCACAGCGTGCAGGCATCGCGGTTGACGTTGACCGCGCCGAACGGGCTGCCGGCCGGCAGCGCGATCTCGCGCTGCGGCACCGGCGCGTGCCGGGCCAGGTGGTCGAGCGCGAAGTCCAGGGTGGTGCGCTTGTCGCCGCCCTTGCCGCCGCCGATGGCGAACGTGGCCGGCACGGCCGGCACCTGGCCGGCCTCGATGCGGCGCAGCGCGCCATCCAGTGCGGCGGCGTCGCCCGCCTGTACCAGCTGCACGTGGCCGGAGCCATAGCCCAGGCTGGCGAGGATGGTGCGCGCGATCTCGACTTGCTGCGCCAGCGCCGCCGCATACTGCGGCGCTTCCGCGCCGGTGGCGAGGATCAGCACATTGGCCGCGCCATACGCGACGGCGGCCAGCCAGACGTCGATGCCGACCGAGGCCACGTGGTGCAAAGGCAGCGGCAGCACGCGGGCCGGCACGCCGCGCATCTGGCCCGCACCGGCCGCACGCCCCAGCGCTTCGACCAGGGCTGCGCCCTCCTCCTGCGAATGCAGCAGCAGCGCGGGGCGCTTGCCGCCCGCTTTCGCAAAGGTCGCCAGCAGCGTACGGATGCGTGCACCCTGGTCGGCCACGCGCGGGTAGGCATACGACAGCGCGCCGGTGGGGCACACGGTGGTGCAGGCGCCGCAGCCCACGCACAGGTTCGGGTTGACGCGGATCTTGTCGCCGTCATGGCTGACCGCTTCGGCGGAGCACACGTCGACGCAGGCGTTGCAGCCTACTTTCTTGTTGCGGCCGTGCGCGCAGATGCTGTCCTTGTACTGGAAGAACTTCGGCTTGCCGAAAGTGCCCGTCAGGCTGGCCAGTTGCATCGCCTGTTCGGCCGCTTTCGCCTCGGAGGCGCCGGGTGCGAAATAGCCCTGCGGCGGCTGGTGCATGGTTAGCAGCGGCTGCTCGTGCAGATCGAACACCAGGTCGAACTGGCCACCGCGCGTCGTGTCGCTCCGCTCGAAATCGATGGCGCCGACGGCGCCGCAGGCCTTGACACAGTCGCCGTGGGACGAGCATGCGTCCAGGTTGACCTGGTAATCGAGGCCGATGGCGCCTTCCGGGCAGGCCTTGACGCAGGCGTTGCAGCGCGTGCATAGGTCCAGGTCGATCGGATTGGCCTGGCGCCACGTCACGTCGAACCGGCCCAGCCAGCCCTTGACGACCACTTCGCCGCCGGCAAACGTGGGCCAGCCCTGGCCACCGGCCAGCACCGCACCCGCCGTGTCGGTGAGGAGCACCGACACTTCCAGCTGGCCTTGCAGGCGGCGCGCCCACGGCAGCACGCGCGCGGCCGGACCGGTGATCAGCACGCGCCCTTCCGAGTGATATTCAACTTCCGGCACCGGTTCCGGGTCCGGCAGGCGCGCCATGGCGAGAAGCGCGGCCATCTTCGGCATGGCCTGGGCGGCGTCCTGGCCCCAGCCGCCCGTTTCGCGCAGGTTGACGAAGCGCAGCGGCGCCACGGTCCCCTTCTGCTGCGCCAGCTCCGTGAACAGCGGCTGCTCCTGCGTGCAGCCCACGACGATCTTCTCGCTGCCGTCCAGGGTGCCCAGGTAGTCGCCCACCTCGCGGCGGCACAGCTGCGTGGCGACGGGCAAGGCGCCCGCGTCGAGGGCGGCGCCCAGTGCGGCGCCGTCGACGGCCATCGTGCGGTTGCAGTTACATACTTTGATTCGGCTGTTCATGGTCTTCCTGGCGATTGGCTGGGTCGATGGTCGCCGCGTCGTCTACCGCTGCGGCGTTGGCGGTGGGCGCTTCCGGCGCCGGGGTCTCTTCAAGCTCTGGCTCGGCAACGGGCCACTGTTCCGGCGCGGGCGTCTCGTCGACGATGTCGGCGTGGTCGGCCTGGTCGGCGGCAGTCAGCAGGCCGCGCTTCGCGTGTTCGCGCGCCAGCGTGCCGAGCGGGTCGAGCAGGTCCTTCGCATGGTTCAGGGCCAGTAGCATCGCGGCCGGCATCGGGTCGGGCTTCGAGTAGTCGTCGATATAGATGTCCAGGCCATCCATCACGTTGAAGTGCGGGTCGCTGAACAGCTTCTTCATGGCGGCACGGCGCACGCCCTCGTCCACGCCGCGCGCGACGAAGGGGCGGAAGTCGCCGTCCGCCCGCAGCTGCGCGACCTGCTCGATGGTCGGCGCCGGCTCGGCTGGGGCGATGACAGCGCTATCAGCAGCCGGCGCAACGGGCAAGCCGGTCGCTTCCGCCAGCACGGGCGCGGCCGGCTCGCTGGCCTCGGCCCTGGTGCCGGCTTTCACGCGCGACCAGCGCGCGAAAAAGGTCTCAGCCGCCATGGCCCGTCCGCTCCGCCCTGGCCATCTCGGCAACACCGGCGCCGCCTTCGAAGGATGGCTTGCGGCGCTTGCGTTTCGGTTCCGGACGATAGTAGGCCTGCACGAATTCGCGCAGGCGTTCGGCGATCAGCGCGGGCGCCGGCACGGTGTCGACCTGCTCGCCGCCATCCATCAGCCGGGCCGCCTCGTTGTACGACAGCGTGACGGTGCGCGGCACCGCGACCTCGACACCGTCGATCTCATCAAGACGCCACATGACGAACCAGCAAGGTGCGCCCGTGTCCACGTTGAGGAAGTAGCCTTCGGCCTCGTCGCTGTACAGGCGCAGCTCGAAGCCGCCGAACAGCCAGCGCAGGTCGGCCGGGTCGTCGCGCAGGCAACGGGGGGCCGCACCGCCCGTCAGGCCTGGCTCGAGCAGTACCTCCAGCGGCTGCCATTGGTACGGCTGCCAGCGGCTGGCCAGCGGCTTGCGGTGCATGACAACGGCAATGTTCAGGCTATCTGTTTCCAAAATTTCATCCGGCAGTTCGTGCACATCGGCAACGATCGTTAATCGTCAGCCTGCCAATATGCCTGAAACTGCTGAGTATTTCCATCAGTAAAAGCCCCAAGTTGCACTGGTACAGCACCTTGTCTGTGTATTAAGATGCGCGTATTACAACGTCCTGAGAGGAGAGCATATGAAGAGCACAACAGTGTCACGCTGGCTGGTAGCAACGTTTTGCGCGCTGACGGCCATCACGGCCGCGCAGGCGCAAACGACAAAATTGCCGAATGTGACGGTACTGGCCACCGGCGGCACGATCGCCGGCACAGGCGCGACCAGCACGACCACTGTCGGCTACACGGCCGCGACCGTCGGCGTGCAGCAACTGATCAACGCGGTGCCGGAACTGGCCAAGATCGCCAACGTCAAGGGCGAGCAGGTATTCCAGATCGCCAGCGAAAGCATGACGAACGAACACTGGCTGACCCTGGGCAAGCGCGTCAATGCGCTGCTGGCGCAGAACGATGTCGATGGCATCGTCATCACGCACGGCACCGACACGATGGAAGAAACCGCGTATTTCCTCGACCTGGTCGTGAAGAGCAAGAAGCCGGTCGTGCTGGTCGGCGCGATGCGTCCGTCCACCGCCCTGTCGGCCGACGGCCCGATCAACCTGTATAACGCTGTGTCGATCGCCGGCAGCCAGGAAGCCGTCGGCAAGGGCGTCCTGCTGGCGCTGAACGACCAGATCCACGCCGCCCGCGATGTCACGAAAACGAATACCTCGACCCCGGACAGTTTCAAAACGCCGGAATTGGGCCTGCTGGGTTACGTACAAGGCGGCAAGCCGTTCTTTTACCGCGCTTCGACCCGCAAGCATACGACTGACAGCGAATTCGATATCGCCAACCTGACGGCCCTGCCGCAAGTCGATATCGTGTACGGCTATGCCAATATGAATACCGTGGCGCTGGATGCGTTTGTCGCCGCCGGTGCGAAAGGCATTATCCACGCCGGCGTTGGCGACGGTTCCATTGCCGCCCGGGTCAAGCCAGGATTGATCGCCGCGCGTAAAAAGGGCACGATCATCGTGCGCTCCAGCCGCGTCGGCCAAGGCATTTTGGCACGCAACGGCGAAGCGAATGACGACGAGCTGGATTTCGTCGCGTCCGATACCCTGAGCCCGCAAAAAGCCCGTATCCTGCTGATGCTGGCGCTGACCAAGACCAATAACACGCGCGATATCCAGCGCATGTTCTACACCTATTGATTGTTCATAAAGCCGGGGCCGTGTCGACTCGGGGCCAGGGCCCCAATTTGGGCACGAGCCCGGCAGCAAATAAGCCAGGCCCTGGCGCGATAGCGCCAGCTTTCAGTCCGAGGCCTGCAGCAGTTCTCCTCTGGCGGCGTCCACGATACGCTGTCCCAACCGTTCCAGCTTCGGCGACTGCACACGCCATGCGTGCCAGTACAACGGCACGTCCATATATTCCCCCGGACATAAATCGACCAGCTCGCCCGTTTCCAGGCCATCGCCATATTGCTGCGACGGCAGCATGCCGTACCCCATTCCCAGGCGGATGGCGCGGACGAATGGATCGCTGGACGGCACATAATGCACGGGATAAGCGCCCGGCAACAGGCCCAGCCGATGTTCGATGAAATCGGACTGCAGTTTGTCCTTGCGGTCGAAAAACATGACGGGCGCTCGCCGTGCCGCTTCGCGGTTGAATCCGTCGGCAAACCAGCGTTGTGCAAACGATTTACTGGCGAGCAGCCGGTAACGCATCACGCCCAATGGCTGCACCGTGCAACCACGCATCGGTTGTGCCTCGCTCGAGACACTGGCCAAGGCTTCGCCTTTCTCCAGCAGCGAATAGGTAAAGGTCTGGTCGTCCAGCAGGATTTCGACCGTCATATTCTGCTCGGCCAGTATCTGGATCAATGGCGGCAGCAGCCAGGTGCCGAGCGTATCGTTGTTGACGGCGATCGCCACCTGGACAGGTTGCCGATCGTCCGCTCCGATCTCGGCTAGAAATTCCGCTTCCAATAAACGGCTGCGTCGCAGGTATTGCAGCAGGTGCTGCCCCGCCGCGGTAGCACGGCACGGCCGGCTGCGGATCAGCAGCGGCGCGCCCAGTGCCGTCTCCAGGGCGGCGATGCGCTGGGAGATCGCGGACGGCGTGACAGTGAGCTGGGCGGCCGCGAGCTCGAAACTGCCGGTCTCGGCTGCGGCAATAAAGGCGCTGCATTGGCGTGGGTCGAGCGTCATTGCTAAGTTAAGGAAAACTAATGGAAGTTGAAATATCTTAACCCAGCTTCACTTTGACGCTGGTGCTCATCACAATCCTTGCTTTAAGGAGAACAACGATGACGACCACAGCGGTTTATCTCAGCGGGCTCGGCCTTGGTGCCAGCCTGATCATGGCGATCGGCGCGCAGAACGCTCACGTGCTGCGCATGGGCGTGCGGCGCCAGCATGTGGCGTTGACCGTTGCCGCTTGTGTCGGCATCGACGTGCTGCTGATCGGGTTGGGCGTGGCGGGCGCCGGTGCGCTGATCGAATCGTCGCCTGCCCTGCTGGCGCTGGCGCGCTGGGGCGGCGCCGCCTTCCTGCTGTGGTATGGATTGAAGAGCTGGGCGCGGGTACGGCGGCCCGGCGGCTTGTCGGCCGACATGGGCACGACGACGACAGGCACGACCACCGCGCTGGTCACGGTGCTGGCGCTGTCGTTGCTGAACCCACACGTCTACCTCGACACCGTCGTGCTGCTGGGCTCGGTGGGCGGCCGCTATTCCGTGGAGCAACGGCCCGTATTCGCCGCCGGCGCGATGACGGCCTCGCTGCTGTGGTTTGCCGGGCTGGGGTTTGGTGCGGCGCGGTTCGCTGGCGTGCTTGGCCGACCGCAGGTGTGGCGCGTCATCGAAGCGCTGACTGGCGCGGTGATGGTGACGCTGGCGCTCACCCTGGTGCTTGCGCCGGGATGAAAAAAGGAGCGCACGCGGCGCTCCTTTCGGATGTGTCGGTCGCTCAGCGGCAGGCGCCGAAGGCCGCGCCGGAGGCGGCAGCCATCCGCTGTGCCTCGGCCATGCTGCAGGCCAGCACGAAGCTGGTGAACCGGCTCGGCGAGTTCGGGAACACGCAAATGCCGTACTGGCGCGCCGTGGTGCAGCCGCCCGGGTTGGTGCTCGGCGCCGCAGGGTCGCGTGGCGACGACCAGTTGCTCTTCGGATTGCTGGACGTAATCTGGATCGAGCCGTCGTTGTTCAGGGTCAGGAACGGCGCGTAGTTTTGCTGGGCTTGACCCGTTCTCGAATCCCATACTGGCGCGTTATTGGCATCGTACACGACCAGGTTGCCATCCGTTTGCATGACGGCCTTGCGGCCCTGCTTGACGTCGGAACCCGTACTCCAGATCGCAGTGCGCCAGGTGTACGGTGGCGGTCCCTTGTAAATCACCATATTGCCATCGCTCTGGAAGATCAGCGTGTACACACCGTTCGCCGACACATATGGCTGGTTCACCACCATCTCTTGTGGAGCCGTCAGAACGACCTTGAATGGCGCAACTGGCGGCTGGTTGACCAGCTGAGCCGATGCCGACACAGAGGCCAGCATTGCGCCACTGGCGAGCGCGAACGCTGCCAGGCGATGCAGATTGAAACGCATAATATACCTTTCTAATGCGAGAACTCTATAACAAAAATAAAATGGGCTGGCTATTTGTCAGTCTCGCTGGCGACCTGTGATGCCGGTAAAAATCGCTGCGACGCCGCGATAAACAGTTCATTGGCCCGCTGTTCGCCGCGCATGCGCTGTTCCGGCGTCAGGCCGGCGAAGGCGGTCTTGCTCCATTCCTTATTCGACGTATCCCACAGCCGTTCGGCAAGGGTATTCCACGCATATGCCTCGACCGTATCGCCGCTCTCGGCATATTGCTTCGCCAGGATCGTCGACGCATGAATATGGCCAGCATTGACGGCCTCGGTCAGGTAGCGTTTCGATTCCAGCTGCGGGTCCTTGCCGAAGTCGTAATCCGGATCGAATTCGAGGCCGTTATTCTGGTACTGGTACTGCACGCCCAGTTGCAGCAGCGCGAAAATATCCTTGGCGTGGGCCTTCTCCTTCAGCTGGGCCAGCGACATGCGGTCATATTCGGGCGGCGTCGCCAAGCCGAGTTGCTTCATCAGTGCGGCCCGCTCCCGGATCATTTGTTCCGGATCGGGCCGGCCGGCGCCACCACGGGCAAACGGCGAATCGAGCGACGAACCCGGCCGGGACGACAGCCGGTCGCCAGCATCGCCCCGGGCCGGCGCGCCGGCTGCCACGCCCTCGGCGCCACGGGTCGACGAGGCGGCAGCTGCCTGCTGCGTGGCCGGATCGCTGCCGAACCATGCCGCTGCCGCCAAGGCGGCCGCGGCACCGATCAGCCCTACCGTTTTACGGGCTGACGTCATAGGGCATCAGTTCCAGTGAATGCACGCGCCCAGGCTGGCGCCCGGACCGGCGATCCGCACCGCTTCGGCGTTCGTGCAGGCGAATACCCAGGTGCTGAACTGGGTCGGCGTGCCGCGGTACATGCACAGGCCGATCTGGCGCGGCGTGCAAGGAGGGTTCGTGCTCGGCGCGGCCGGGTCGGCATTGGTCTTGAAGCCACCGCTGACGGCAAACACGCCGGTGTCGCTGATGGTGGCCGACGGCGCCTTGCCCGCCGTGCGCGAATCCCACACGGCCTTGCCGCCGGATGCGATCAGGCCGTCATAAATCACGAAATTGCCATCGCCCTGCAAGACCGCGTGCTTGCCTTTCTTGACGTCCGTGCCGGACGACCACAGCGAGTTCTGCCACGTGTAATTCGAACCTTTATAAACGACGAGGTTGCCGTCGCTCTGGAAAATAATCGAGTACACGCCGTTCGGCGATTTGTATGGATGATTGACGACCATCTCGGTGTTTGGCGAGACGACGGTCGCTTCAGCGGCCTGAGCAGCACTTGCGAACCCGAACCAAGCGGCGGCGGCAATAGCGGCGCCACTGATGGACTTAATAAACGAATTCATGCAATTCCCCTGGTTGATGGTGGATTAAAATGCAGGGGCATTCTATCCGGGGTATATGACAGGAATTCTATCCAATGGTCACGGGAAGCCTGCTATATCTGACAGGTCTGGCAAAAATAATCAGGTGACCGCGCAGATTTATCGCGCCGCCATACAGGCAGGCCACGGAAGCAAATGGGAAATGTATTGCACGGCGGGAGATGATTACTGGCCTGCCCAGCTGGGTTCGAACCAGCGACCCTCAGCTTAGAAGGCTGATGCTCTATCCAACTGAGCTATGGGCAGTAGAGGAAGATCGGCAGGCGCCGCGACGTGGATGAACGGGCTGCTCAAGCAAAAGCCGGTTGTCGAAGACAACCGGCTTTTTAGAAGGAGTGGTCGGAGTACAAGGATTCGAACCTTGGACCCCCTGGTCCCAAACCAGGTGCGCTACCGGGCTGCGCTACACTCCGATGAAGACATCATACTCGGTCAAGGCATGCAGCGTCAAATCTATCGACATGGGCCCGGAACGGCGGCTCAGGCGGCCAGCGGCACCTCGACCTTGTCGGCGATGCGCCGCGCCAGGCTTTGCGCGCGCGCGGCGTCCTTGGCTTCCACCATCACGCGGATCAGCGGCTCGGTGCCGGATGCGCGGATCAGCACGCGCCCCGTGTCGCCCAGCTCGCGCTCGACGGCTTCCTTCTCGGCCACCATCGCGGCGTTCTTCTGCCAGTCGAAGCCGGCCGGCACGCGCACGTTGATCAGCGTCTGCGGGAACAGCTCCAGTTCGCCCGCGATCTGCGCCAGCGTCTTGTTGGCGCGCTTCAGCGCCGACAGCACCTGCAGCGCCGAGACGATGCCGTCACCGGTCGTATGCTTGTCCAGCGCCAGCAGGTGGCCGCTGCCCTCGCCGCCCAGGATCCAGCCCTTCTCCTGCATCACTTCCAGGACGTAGCGGTCGCCCACCTTGGCTCGGGCGAAGCCGATGCCCTTTTCCTTAAACGCCACTTCCAGCGCCATATTCGTCATCAGGGTGCCGACGGCGCCCTTCACCTCGCCCGTCGCCAGGCGATCCATGACCATCACGTACAGCAGCTCGTCGCCGTTGTACAGGCGGCCATTGGCATCGCACATGATCAGGCGATCGGCATCGCCGTCCAGCGCGATGCCCAGGTCGGCGTCGTGCGCCAGCACGGCGGCGGCCATCGCCTTCGGTGCCGTCGCGCCATGGCCTTCATTGATGTTGAAACCGTCCGGCTTGTTGCCGATCGGGATCACTTCGGCCCCCAGCTCGTGGAATACGTGCGGCGCGATGTTGTAGGCGGCGCCGTGGGCGCTGTCCACGACGATCTTCAGGCCGCGCAGGTCGAGCTCGTTCGGGAACGTGCTCTTGCAGAATTCGATGTAGCGGCCCTGGGCGTCTTCCAGGCGCTTGGCGCGGCCCAGCTTCTCGGACGGCACGCACTCCATCGGCAGGTCGATCTGTGCCTCGATGTCGAGCTCGACGGCATCTGGCAGCTTGGTGCCGCGTTCCGAGAAGAACTTGATGCCGTTGTCCTGGAACGGATTGTGCGATGCCGAGATCACGACACCGGCCGACAGGCGCAGCGCGCGGGTCAGGTAGGCAATCGCCGGCGTCGGCATCGGGCCGGCCAGCATCACGTCCACGCCAGCGGCGGCAAACCCTGCTTCGAGCGCCGCTTCCAGCATATAGCCCGAAATGCGCGTGTCCTTGCCGATCAGGACGGTTGGGCGCGCCATGCCGGGAGTCGCCGTCTTCGCCAGCACCTTGCCGGCGGCATAGCCCAGCCGCATGACGAAATCAGGCGTGATCGGCGCTTCGCCGACGAGTCCACGGACACCATCGGTTCCGAAATATTTGCGTGCCATAGTCTGCTCTCTTTACTCGTTAAGGGAACGCGGGCCTGGCCCATCGTTCCCGCTGTTTCACTGGGCCGCGTGCCACACTTTCAGGGCATCGACCGTTTCGGCCACATCGTGCACCCGCACGATGCCGGCGCCATGGGCCACCGCCGCCAGCGCGCCGCCAAGGCTGCCGGCCAGGCGCTGCTCGACCGGTTTGCCGGTGACGGCACCGATCATCGACTTGCGCGACAGCCCCGCCAGCAATGGCACCCCAAGCTCGGCCACCATCTGGCTGCCGGCCTTCAACAAGGCATAATTATGCTCGACCGTCTTGCCAAAGCCAAAGCCAGGATCGATCCACAGGCGACTGCGATCAATGCCAGCGGATGTCAGCGCTTCGATACGCTCGCGCAGGAAGCATGTGACTTCGCGCACCACGTCGGCGTAGACAGGTTTATCCTGCATTGTTGCAGGTTTGTCAAGCATGTGCATGAGGCAAAGCGCGCAATCGCTGTCGCGCACGGCTTCGACCGCGCCGGGGGCGCGGAAGGCATTGATGTCGTTGATCATGTCCACGCCGGCCAGCACGGCCTCGCGCATCAGCTCCGGTTTGTAGGTATCGACGGAGATCGCCTTGCCACAGTCGCGCAGCGCGTACAGCACGGGCAGCACGCGGCGCAGCTCCTCCTCCAGCGGCACCAGCGGCGCACCCGGCCGGGTGGACTCGCCGCCGACGTCGATGATGTCGACGCCGTCGCGGATCATCTGCTCCGCGTGCGAAATCGCGAAGTCGAGCGCGGCGAACTGGCCACCGTCGGAAAACGAGTCGGGGGTAACGTTGAGGATGCCCATGACGAGCGTGCGCTCGCGCGGGAGATTGAAGCGGCCAAACGGGAAATGCGGCATACGGTAGTGAGAATCAGGATTGACGTCGCGAACGACGGACCAAACAAAAAGGGCGAGGATCGCTCCTCACCCTTTCGTTCACGCCACGCTGGCGACCTCAGGCCGGGGCGGTGACGTTGGGCGACGCGGTCGGGCCGTCGTCGCTCGGCTTCTTGCGCAAGGTCACGCCGGCCTTCGGCGGACGGGGCTCGTGCCCGGCCATGATGTCGTTGATCTGGTCGGCATCGATAGTTTCCCAGTCCAGCAGCGCCTTCGTCATCATCTCGACCTTGTCGCGGTTCTCTTCCAGCAGCTTGCGCGCCAGGGCGTACTGCGTGTCGAGGATGTTGCGGATTTCGGCGTCGACCTTCTGCTGCGTGGCTTCCGAGATCGTCTTGTTGCTGCCGCCCAGGAAGCCTTCGTTCTGCTCGTCCTCGTACACCATCACGCCCAGCGAATCGGACATGCCGAAGCGCGTCACCATCGAACGGGCCAACTTGGTGGCCCGCGAGAAGTCATTCGAGGCACCGGTGGACATCTGGCCCACGAAGATCTCCTCGGCGATGCGGCCGCCGAACAGGATCGAGATTTCTTCCAGCATCTTGTCCTTGTAGCCGGAAATCTTGTCGTGCTCCGGCAGCTGCCAGGTCAGGCCCAGGGCCCAGCCGCGTGGCATGATCGTGACCTTGTGCACGGGGTCGGCCTTCGGCAGCAGCTTGGCGACGACGGCGTGGCCGGACTCGTGGTAGGCCGTGTTGCGGCGCTCTTCCTCGCGGATCACCATCGACTTGCGCTCCGGACCCATGAAGATCTTGTCCTTGGCATCCTCGAAGTCCTGCATGTCCACCAGGCGCTTGCTGCGGCGCGCGGCAAACAGCGCGGCCTCGTTGACCAGGTTGGCCAGGTCGGCGCCGGAGAAGCCCGGGGTGCCGCGGGCCAGGATGTCGGCCTTCACGTCCGTGCCGATCGGCACCTTGCGCATGTGCACGTTCAGGATCTGTTCGCGGCCGCGGATGTCCGGCAGGCCGACCGAGACCTGGCGGTCGAAACGGCCCGGGCGCAGCAGCGCCTTGTCCAGCACGTCCGCACGGTTGGTGGCGGCGATGACGATGACGCCGGACGACGCCTCGAAACCGTCCATCTCGACCAGCAGCTGGTTCAGCGTCTGTTCGCGCTCGTCGTTGCCGCCGCCCATGCCGGCGCCGCGGTGGCGGCCGACGGCGTCGATCTCGTCGATGAAGATGATGCACGGCGAGTGTTTCTTCGCGTTCTCGAACATGTCACGCACGCGGGAGGCGCCCACGCCGACGAACATCTCGACGAAGTCGGAACCGGAAATCGAGAAGAACGGCACTTTCGCTTCGCCGGCGATGGCGCGCGCCAGCAGCGTCTTGCCGGTACCCGGAGGACCGACCATCAGCACGCCGCGCGGGATACGGCCGCCCAGCTTCTGGAATTTGGTCGGGTCGCGCAGGAAGTCGACGATCTCCGTCACTTCTTCCTTGGCTTCGTCGCAGCCGGCCACGTCCGCGAACGTGACGGTATTGTTGGTTTCGTCCAGCATGCGGGCCTTCGACTTGCCGAACGAGAACGCCCCGCCCTTGCCGCCGCCCTGCATTTGGCGCATGAAGAAGATCCAGACGCCGATCAGGAGCAGCATCGGGAACCAGGAGACGAACACCTGCTGCAGGAACGACGGCTCTTCCGGCGGACGCACGTCGAAGCGCACGCCGTTGTCGCGCAGGTCACCGATCAGGCCGCGGTCGAGGTACGTGGACGTGGTGCGCACGCGCGTATCGTCCACCTTCGTCGCGGTGATGCTGTTGCCTTCGATGACCAGGTCCTTGATGCGCTTCGCCTTGATCTCGTCGAGCAGGTCGGAGTACGCGATGGTCTTGCTGCCGCCGGAAATGCTGTGGCTGTCAAATTGCTTGAACAGCATAAATAACAGCAGGGCGACGACGACCCAGATGGCGGACTTGGAAAACATGTTATTCACGAAAACTCCTTGGATGCTCGCGCACCTGTTACCTGTAGCAGAATTCCGATTTTACTCGCAATGCGCAGGCCATGCTACAAACCTGCCCATCGGGACACCCGGCAAACGCGTCAAATATACCGCTTTTGTCGCCTGGATGCGCCGCTTGCCGCGTGCCAGCCACCCGGGCCTGCCTGGCCCGCCGGCGTCGGCCCCGGCGGCACACGCCGCTGTCCGCTTGGATGTGCGGGTGCCCGCCCCGATTACAAGGGCCGTTCAGGCGATTTCGCTGCTTTTTTCGACGGGATGTTTCAATCCCCGCCCCAACAGGAAGATTTCGGACGATTTATCGCGGCTCGCTTTCGGCTTTTTCTGCGTGACGGTCTTGAATTCATGACGGAACTTCTCGACGATCTGGGAAAACCCCATGTCCTTGAAACACTTCACCAACAATGCGCCACCCGGTTTCAAGTGCATTTGCGAAAACTCAATGGCCAAGTCGATCAGGTCTTCCATGCGCGCCGCATCGGCCGTCGCGATGCCCGACAGGTTGGGCGCCATGTCCGACAGCACCAGGTCCGCTTTGCGTCCTTGCAACACTTCGCCCAGCCGGTCCAGCACCTCCTGCTCGCGGAAGTCGCCTTGCAGGAAATGCATGTCGGCGATCGGCTCCATCGGCAGGATGTCCAGGCCGATGATGGTGCCGTTGATGCCGCCGCCCTCCTTGCCGGCCAGCTTGCGCCGGGTGTACTGGCCCCAGCTGCCGGGGGTGCAGCCGAGGTCGACGATGACTTGGCCGGGCTTGATCAGCTTCTCATCCTCGTCGATCTCCCTGAGCTTGTAGGCGGCACGGGCGCGGTAGCCGTCCTTCTGGGCGGCCTTGACGTACGGATCGTTAATATGGTCGTGCAACCAGTTTTTGTTTAATTTGTTCTTTGCCATTCGCGTAGAATACTGCTTTTAAGAGAACCACTAGAAATTTATATGTTGAAACTGACACCCGTTGAGCGCAGCGCCCTGCGCGCCGAAGCCCACGCGCTCAAGCCCATCGTCCTCATTGGCGAAGCCGGCCTGACGGAAGCCGTGATGAAGGAAATCGACCTGGGCCTCGATTCGCACGGCCTGATCAAGGTGCGCGTCTTCGGCGACGACCGCGAAGCCCGCATCGAGATGTACGAACGCATCTGCGCCGAACTGGAAGCGGCGCCCGTGCAGCACATCGGCAAGCTGCTCGTCCTGTACCGCCCGAAAAAGGAAGTGGAAAAAGCACGCAGCGCCAAGGCCGGCAAGGGCATGCGCATGGTCACCATCGTCAAGCCCAGCGCCTCCGGCACCAAGAAGCCGACCATCAGCAAGGTCATGCTGAAAGGCAATGAGCGCGTCACCGAAGGCGGCACCATCAAGCGCGCCAAGAAGCGCCAGACCAGCACCAAGAAAACCATCCTGGGCTGATCCAAGCAGCTTCGGACCAAGCGGGCACTGCCCGCTTTTTTATTGCCTGAAAAATGGGGTCTGTCCCCATTTTCAGAGCAACTATTGCTTCAGGATCAACCAGCCCGCAAGCACGCTCTGCACCAGGTAGATCATGCTCGAGATGCCGTGCAGCATGCCGAAGCGCTGTTTGCCGGCGGACGCCATCACCCCGTCCGGGCCTGCCGCGGCCTTCAGCTCGGCCATCATCGGCTGCAGGCCGAAATGGCTCATCACCGTGCACAGCGCCATCGCGGCGATCAGCGCCAGCACCGTGCGGCGCCGCTGCGCCGTCCAGCCTTCCGTGCCGTACTTCAGCAACACCAGCAGCGCGGCCGCGCAGCCCAGCGACAGCAATGCCTCCACATGGAACATGCTGCCGGCGATGGTGCCGGCCAATACGCGGTCGGACAAGGTGGCGAACAGGGTCGGCGCCACCAGGTAACCGACCGTCCACAGGCTGCCGGCCCAGATCACCGCGACCAGCAGCCGGACCTTCGCCAGCATCAGACGTAACGCACTTCGAGGATTTCGTACTCGCGCGGGCCGGACGGCGCCTGCACCTCGACCACGTCCTCGGCCGACTTGCCGATCAGCGCGCGGGCGATCGGCGACGTCACGGAAACCTTGTTCAGCTTGATGTCCGCCTCGTCCACGCCGACGATCTGGTAGCTGACCTTCTGGCCCGACTCCAGGTCTTCCAGGTCGACGGTGGCGCCGAACACCACACGGCCGTCCGCGTCGAGCGTGGCCGGGTCGATGATCTGGGCGGAGGACAGCTTGCCCTCCAGTTCCGCGATACGGCCTTCCACGAACGCCTGGCGCTCCTTGGCCGCGTCGTATTCGGCGTTCTCCGACAGGTCGCCGTGCGACCGCGCTTCGGCGATCGCATCGATGACGATGCGGCGTTCCTTAGTCTTCAGCTGGTGCAGCTCTTCCTTCAGCAGCTCGGCGCCGTACTTGGTCAGTGGAACAGAATTCATGTTTCTTCTCTTGGTGAATTGAAAAAAGCACAGAGCCCGGGCCAATGGCGCGGGCTCTGCTTGGGTCCTGCTAAATGGATACAGCCAACTACGTTAGTAGCTTAGTGTAGTGTTTTATGCAGACCTTGTAAATCGTACACCTGCAACTCGTCCAGGTGGCGGATGCCGGCGACCGCGGCTTCCGCGCCGGCGATCGTCGTGAACGTCGTCACGCGCGACTGCAACGACGACGTACGGATTGTACGCGAGTCGTTGATCGCACTGCGTTTCTCTTCCACCGTGTTGATGACGAGGGCGATCTCGTGGTTCTTGATCATGTCCACCACGTGCGGGCGGCCCTCGACGACCTTGTTGACCGGCGTGACGGGCAGGCCCGCCGCCGCGATCACGGCCGCCGTGCCCTTGGTCGCCACCAGCGTGAAGCCGGCATCGACCAGGTCGCGCGCCACCTTCACCGCGCGCGGCTTGTCCGAACCCTTCACCGACAGGAACACCTTGCCCGACTTCGGCAGCTTGACGCCGGCGCCCAGCTGCGACTTGACGAACGCCTCGGCGAACGTCTGGCCCACGCCCATCACCTCGCCCGTCGATTTCATCTCGGGGCCCAGGATCGTGTCGACACCCGGGAACTTCACGAACGGGAACACGGCTTCCTTGACGCTGTAGTAAGGCGGCACCACTTCCCGCGTGATGCCTTGCTGCGCCAGGGTCTGGCCGACCATGCAGCGCGCCGCGATCTTGGCCAGCTGCAGGCCGGTGGCCTTCGACACGAACGGCACCGTGCGCGACGCGCGCGGGTTCACTTCCAGCACGTACACGACGTCCTTCTGCACGCCGTCCACGTCCTGCTTCTGGATCGCGAACTGCACGTTCATCAGGCCCACCACGTTCAGGCCCTTGGCCATCAGCGCGGTCTGGCGCTTCAGTTCATCGATGGTGTCCTGCGCCAGCGAGTACGGCGGCAGCGAGCAGGCGGAGTCGCCCGAGTGCACGCCGGCCTGCTCGATGTGCTCCATCACGCCGCCGATGAAGGTGGTCTCGCCATCGGAGATGCAGTCCACGTCGCATTCGATCGCGTCGTTCAGGAAGCGGTCCAGCAGCACCGGCGAATCGTTCGACACCTTGACCGCTTCGCGCATGTAGCGCTCCAGGTCGCGCTGCTCGTGCACGATCTCCATCGCGCGGCCGCCCAGCACGTAGGAAGGACGCACCACCAGCGGGTAGCCGATTTCCTGCGCCAGGCGCAGTGCTTCTTCTTCGGTACGGGCGGTGCGATTGGGCGGCTGGCGCAGGTTCAGGTCGTGCAGCAGCTTCTGGAAGCGCTCGCGGTCTTCGGCCGCGTCGATCATGTCCGGCGACGTGCCGACGATCGGCACGCCGTTCTTTTCCAGGTCCAGCGCCAGCTTCAGCGGCGTCTGGCCGCCGTACTGCACGATCACCCCGACCGGCTTCTCCAGGTCGACGATCTCCAGCACGTCCTCCAGGGTCAGCGATTCGAAATACAGGCGGTCGGAGGTGTCGTAGTCGGTCGACACGGTTTCCGGATTGCAGTTGACCATGATGGTCTCGTAGCCGTCCTCGCGCATCGCCAGTGCCGCGTGCACGCAGCAGTAGTCGAACTCGATGCCCTGGCCGATCCGGTTCGGGCCACCGCCCAGCACCATGATCTTCTTCTTGTCGGTCGGGTTGGACTCGCACTCCTCGTCGTACGTGGAGTACATGTAGGCCGTGTTGGTGGCGAATTCGGCCGCGCAGGTGTCGACGCGCTTGTACACCGGGCGGATGCCCAGTTCGCGGCGGCGCTTGCGCACCTCGGTGTCGGTCGTCTGCAGCAGGTAGGCCAGGCGGCGGTCCGAGAAGCCCTTCTGCTTCAGGCGGTACAGCGTGTTCTTGTCCAGGTTATCGAGCTTCTGCGTGTCCAGCCACAGTTCCAGGTCGACGATCTCCTTGATCTGCACCAGGAACCACGGGTCGATCTTGGTCAGCTGGTGCACTTCCTCCAGCGTGAAGCCCTGGGCGAAGGCGTCGCCCACGTACCAGATGCGCTCCGGACCCGGCTCGCCCAGTTCCTCTTCCAGCTTCTCGCGGTCGACTGTCTTCTGGTTCAGGCCATCGACGCCCACTTCCAGGCCGCGCAGCGCCTTCTGGAACGATTCCTGGAAGGTGCGGCCCATCGCCATCACCTCGCCGACGGATTTCATCTGCGTGGTCAGGTGGTGGTCGGCAGTCGGGAACTTCTCGAACGCGAAGCGCGGGATCTTGGTGACGACATAGTCGATCGACGGCTCGAACGAGGCCGGCGTGGCGCCGCCCGTGATCTCGTTGCGCAGCTCGTCCAGCGTGAAGCCCACGGCCAGCTTGGCCGCCACTTTCGCGATCGGGAAGCCGGTGGCTTTCGACGCCAGCGCCGACGAACGCGACACGCGCGGGTTCATCTCGATGACGATCATGCGGCCGTCCTTCGGATTGATCGAGAACTGCACGTTCGAGCCGCCCGTGTCCACGCCGATCTCGCGCAGCACCGCCAGCGACGCGTTACGCATGATCTGGTATTCCTTGTCCGTCAGCGTCTGTGCCGGCGCCACCGTGATCGAGTCGCCGGTATGCACGCCCATCGGGTCCAGGTTCTCGATCGAGCAGATGATGATGCAGTTGTCCGCCTTGTCGCGCACCACTTCCATCTCGTACTCTTTCCAGCCCAACAGCGACTCTTCGATCAGCAGCTCGGACGTGGGCGAGGCTTCCAGGCCGCGCTTGCAGATCTGCTCGAATTCTTCCTCGTTGTAGGCGATGCCGCCGCCCGAGCCGCCCATCGTGAACGACGGCCGGATGATGGTCGGGAAGCCCAGCTCGCGCTGCACGCTCCACGCTTCGTCCATCGAGTGGGCGATGCCGGAACGGGCCGAACCCAGGCCGATCTTGGTCATCGCGTCCTTGAACTTGGCGCGGTCCTCGGCCTTGTCGATCGCTTCCGGCGTGGCGCCGATCAGTTCGACGTTGTACTTCTCCAGGATGCCGTGGCGGTGCAGGTCGAGCGCGCAGTTCAGCGCGGTCTGGCCGCCCATCGTCGGCAGGATCGCGTCCGGGCGCTCCTTGTCCAGGATGCGCTCGACCACCTGCCAGGTGATCGGCTCGATATAGGTGACGTCGGCCATTTCCGGGTCGGTCATGATCGTGGCCGGATTGCTGTTGACCAGGATGACCTTATACCCCTCTTCGCGCAGGGCCTTGCAGGCCTGGGCGCCGGAATAGTCGAATTCGCAGGCCTGGCCGATCACGATCGGGCCGGAGCCGATAATCAGGATGCTTTTGATGTCTAAACGTTTTGGCATTTTTATTTCTTCTCCGCGGCTTCCATCATCGAGATGAAGCGGTCAAACAGGTACGAGACGTCGGTCGGGCCGGGCGAGGCTTCCGGGTGGCCCTGGAAGCAAAACGCCGGCGTGTCGGTGCGGGCGAAGCCCTGCAGCGAACCGTCGAACAGCGACACGTGCGTCACGCGGCAGTTTTCCGGCAGGGTCGCCGCGTCCACCGCGAAGCCGTGGTTCTGCGACGTGATCAGGACCTGCTTCGAGTCGAGGTCCTGTACCGGGTGGTTGGCGCCGTGGTGGCCGAACTTCATCTTCAGGGTCTTGGCGCCGGAAGCCAGCGCCATGATCTGGTGGCCCAGGCAGATGCCGAAGGTCGGGATCTTCTTCGCCATCAGCTCGCGCGTAGCGGCGATCGCATAGTCGCACGGTTCCGGGTCGCCGGGACCGTTGGCCAGGAAGATGCCGTCCGGGTTCAGCGCCAGCGCGTCCGCGGCCGTCGACTGGGCCGGCAGCACCGTCACCTTGCAGCCGCGCGCGGCCAGCATGCGCAGGATGTTGCGCTTGACGCCGTAGTCGAACGCCACCACGTGGAAGCGTGGGTTCTCCACCTTGCCGTAGCCCTCGCCCAGCTTCCATTCCGTTTCCGTGAACTCGTACGGCGCCTTGGTCGTCACGACCTTGGCCAGGTCCATGCCGGCCAGGCCGGGGAACGAGCGGGCCAGCTCGATGGCCTGCTGTACCGATGGCTCGTTGCCCAGGGTGCCGGTCAGGATGGCACCGGCCTGCGCGCCTTTTTCGCGCAGCAGGCGCGTCAGCTTGCGGGTATCGATGCCGGCGATCGCGACGACGTTCTCGGCCTTCAGGTAGTCGGCCAGCGACTGGGTGGAGCGGAAGTTGGAGGCCAGCAGCGGCAGGTCACGAATGATCAGGCCGGCAGCGTGGACCTTGGTGGCTTCGACGTCTTCGGCATTGATGCCGTAGTTGCCGATGTGCGGATACGTCAGCGTGACGATCTGGCGGGAATAGCTGGGATCGGTCAGGATTTCCTGGTATCCGGTGATCGAGGTATTGAACACGACTTCACCCGTCGTGTGACCGGCGGCGCCGATCGAAATACCTTTGAAGATGGTTCCGTCAGCAAGAGCCAGGATGGCTGGAACGGCTGGGCCTGAAAAAAACGGCGGCAAGGGCAACTCCTGTAAAGTTACCGTAGCAGCGCCACGTCAGACGACCCACATAAAAAATAAGCCGGGCGGTGCCTGGCTGCGGGTCAGATGAGAATGGATGGAAGAGGTAGGCGCTACGACGGATATGAATTGGCTAAACCTTTGAATTATAACTCAAAGGAGCTGTTTCGGCAATGCGTGGGCCGGGCTGCGTCGCCATGCGGCGACCGCGCCCGCCTCCCTCGGCACGCGCCAAGAGGGGTGCCGCCCGCCGCATATTGCATTCGTGACAATTCGATAGAAATGGACGGCTGTCAAAGTGATATTGTGGCAACCATCCCGCCGTCACGGCCGCCGGGAGGCTGCCCCCCTGCCGTGCACTCACCGGAGTCCCCGAATGACACTCAAGCAAGCCCTGCTGGGCGCTGCCCTGCTGGCGGTATCGGCTGCCCATGCAGCCACCACGATCGAGACCGACGGCTTTCGCCTTGCCCACATCGACACGCCCTCTCCCGTCGACATGGCCATCCTGTCGGCCGTCGGCGGCGAAGTCCGCATCGCCGTGCGCGGCTGGCAGCCGCAGATCAATCCCGCGTGGGTGGTGGCGGCCGACGAACTGCCGCAGACCGAGTGGGACATCGGCGGCGGCCTGCTGCAAGCCAGCGTCACCGCCGGCTATCGCATCACGTCGATGACGCTCACCGGCACCGTTACCGGCACCCTGGAAACGGCGGCACTGGACAGCCAGTGCGGCAGCGCGCAACTCGCCTGCGCACAGGGCACGGCCGCCAACCAGGCTACCGTCGACATGTCGGTGCTGCGCAATGGCACGGCGACCGGGCCGGCCCTGTGGCGCCTCGATAACGCGCAGGGCACGCATTCCTACGCGCTGACGGCGAACCAGCCGCTGACGGGCGAGTTCGCGCTGGCGGTCGACACCTATGGCGTGGCGTTTGCGACTGCCGGCGTCGAGGACCGCCTTGGCGATATCTCCTACGTGCCGAGCCGCGCATCGCTCGGGTTTGGCGACATGATCCTGACCGTGCAGGTCAGCCCTGTCCCGGAACCCGGCACGTATGCCATGCTGCTGGGCGGCCTGGCCCTGCTGGGCGTGGCCGCGCGCTGGCGCCAGCGCTAGTCGCTCAAGCGTCCTGGCGTCGCCGGCGCGCCACCGCGCCGGCCAGCGCCAGCCCGCCCAGCAACATCGCCCACGTCTGCGGTTCCGGCACGGCGGCGATGTTGACGGTCATCGTCAGCTGGCCCAGGCCTGCGCTGGCCGACGAACCCAGCCAGTACTGCTCGTTGCTCAGCTCGTCCAGGTACCACACGCTTTCCGCCGTCACCTCGTTGCGGCCGTTGAACGACACCGTGAACTCTCCTTCCAGGGCCGTCTTGCCCAGCGTTAGCGAGAAGTCCTTGCGACCGTTCAGGTCCTTGGCCGTCGCCCAGTTCGATTCGAGCGGATGCTCCGTGTGATAGGTGCCGAAGCCGAAGCCCAGGTCGTTGCCCGCGTCGCCCGGCATCGTCCACTGGGCGGGCGCCAGGGTGCCGTAGAACGACCCCGTCAGCGTGATGCCGGTGATCTTGTAGCCGGCCTTGACGCCGATCTCGTATTCATTCTGCCAGAACCGGTAGTCGCTGGCGAACGCCTTAAAGGCGGAGTCGACGGATAACGGGAAGCCTTCCGTGATGCCGTACAGCGAGAAGCTGGCCGAGTTCGCGGTCTCGCCGATCAGGGCGATGCCGGGGACCGGCTCGGAGGCATTCGTGCCCAAGGTGAAGCCGGTCGTTTCGATCAGCGGCTCGAAGGCCTGGGCGGAACCGGTGGCGGCGAGGATGGCGGCGGCGCACAGGGCGCGGGACAGCAGTTGCATGGTTGCTCCGGATGAGTTGTCGAGGCACGCAGTGTAGCGAGCTCATCCGGAGAAAACCGTCGTTGATTGTTTGCAAATATGTCTTGTTTTGTAACGTCGCGTCAGATGCGGCGGCGCCGTGCCATCCAGCCGGCAACGCCCAGGCCCGCCAGCAACATGGCGTAGCTCGACGGCTCGGGTACCGGCGCCACCTGCACGCTCAACACGACATTCGACAGCTCGACGGCCGCGCTAGCTTGCAAGATGGTCTGGTCCCAGTTCCAGCCATTCCAGACGTACTGCACCGGGCTGCTGGCCGCGACGGTATTCTCCGCGCCGAGGGCGAGCTGGAACGGGCCCTCCAGTGGCAGGCGGCTTGTCGCCGAAATGGCCTGGACGCCGTCGACATGGCTGGCGTAAGCGGCGGGCAGCACCGCGTGCTCGCCGGCACGCAGGATCGACCAGTTCAGGGTGGCGCTGTTGTCCACCGTGCCCGGCGCAGTTTCGCACTGCTCGCAGTCGCGTGTTTCCAGGTACAGGGAACCGTTGACGACGGCGCCAAGCGTCATCGACGTGATGCGGTAGCCTTGCCGGACGATACCCGTCAACAGGTGCGCGGCCGCGTTGCCGATGCCGCCATCGCCATTCATGTTGGTGTCCCAGCGCTCGCCCCAGGTGCCCATGGCCATCCCGATACGCACCAGGCCATCCGTGTCGGACAGCAGTTGCATGTCGAGCGGGTTGGCGGAGCTTTCCGTCCAGGCCAGGCTGAAGCCCGCCGTTTCGATCGTCGCGGCCGCGTGGGCCGTCGATGCATGCCAGATCAGTGCGCCGAGCAAGAGCCCGGTTGCCAGTCGTTTCATGGTGTCCTCCCAATGGATGAAGTGATCAAGGCGGACGTACCATCCGCAGTCGAATACCGAGCTGGTATTCTGCCGATTGTGATGGACCGTCACAATCCTCCCCACTTATCCCTACCTGTGCCAGCTTGACAATCCGGGCCGTGCAGCGCAGCAAAGAAAACGGAGCGGCAAGCCGCTCCGTTTCGCATGACTGCCGGCCGATTTCAGCGCCGCCGCCGCGCCACGCCAGCGATCAGTGCGAGGCCGCCCAGCAGCATCGCATACGTGCCGGGCTCCGGCACCGGTGCCAGCGCCGTGTGGATGGTCAGCGTGGCCCCCGTCAGGTTCATCGATGCGAACGACGGAATGCCCGGCAGGATGCCGTTGGGTGGAATGCCCTGCGCGCCCATCCAGACCTCCGACTGCAACAGCAGGCCGTACTGGCTGGCGAAGCCGATATCGTTGAACGTCACCTGCACCGACTGCGAACCGTTCAGGTCCTGCAGCGCCCGGCTGTCGGCCTGCAGCGTAGCGCCGCCGCTCGTCAGCTGAATATTGTTCGACGTGAGATTGTTCGCCAGGCCGGGCGGGTCGATCGGCGACACGGCCTGTTGCAGCTGGCCGTCGAAGGTCAGGTTCCACTCGATCGACGTGATGCGGTAACCGTCGCGCACACTCAGCTGGTAACCCGTGTCGTAGCGGTTGGACGTCTGCGCGAAACTGCCCTGGTCGTCATAGACGGACCAGCCGGCGCCGCCGCTGCTGTTGCGGCTGATCATCTCGTTCAGCGACAACTGCAGCACATCCGCGCTGTTGGCCAGGATGCTGACGCGGTCGTCCGCATAGGACGGCAAGTTGTCGAACACGAGTGCCGCCGATTCGATGTGAATCGGCTCGGCGTGCGCGGCCGTACCGAACAATGCCACGCCGAGCGCAAGCCCGGCCATTGTGCCTTTCATGCCTTCCTCCCTGGTGTACGTGTTGGTGTACATGAGCGTTTCGACTGGCCTGCCGCAAGACGGGTCATCGAAAACAGTGTAGCACCGACGTCCGCCGCGGCAGCGTTCATTACTGCTGGTTAAGCGCGTCCGGGCCGTTATTGCTGACCGGCGTTGCGCGCCACCGACACCCGGCGGCGCCACGCGCCCAGCGCACCCATGCCGCCGAGCAACAACAACCATGCCTGCGGTTCCGGTACCGGCGCCACGTCGACGGTCAGCACGAGGTTGCCGACACGCACCTGCGCGGCCGAGCCCAGCCAGCTGTCCGTGCCGGTGGCATCGTCATGGAACAACGCGCTGTCGGCGCTGGCGGTAGCGCTGCCGAGCACACCCAGCAGGAATTCGCCACGCAGCGCCTGCGCGCCCAGCGTCACGGAAAAGGTGCGCTCGCCGTCCAGGTCCACCGCGTGGGCGTAATTCGACCACAGCGGCACCTGGCCGGGCGGCCAGGCCAGGAACGACAGGCCGATGTCGTTGCTGGCCGCGCCACCATCGGCTGGCGCGAGGCTGCCGCTGAACGTGCCGCTGATCGTCAGGCCGGTGATGCGGTAGCCGCTTTTGACACCGATGCCGTAGCCGGCCTGCACGGGGCTGTCGGCGGACGCGGACGGTACGCCCGCCGAGTCCACGCTGCTGTGCATGTCACGCATCAGGCCTTCGAGCGAGAACGTGGCGCGGTGCGCATCGTCGCCGATCAGCGCGATGTCGGCGGCTGGTCCGTCGCCGGCGCTGTCGAGGGTAAAGGCGTGCGTGTCGATGGTACCTGCTTGGGCGGCGCCGCTGCACAGGAGCGCGGCGGCGAACGCGGTACGGATGAGAGTTGCTTGCATGACTGATCCGGGTATTGGAAAGCCAAGGAGTCTACCCGCTGCACCCGCGCGGGCGCAAAAATATTGTCGGTTCGGCTAGCGTTTTTTGCAATTTCGCGACGAACGGTGGCCCGTCGCTTCACGAAAAAGCAAGAAAATTGCCAAAATTCGGGGACTGTCCCCGAATTTCGGCAACTTCCATACGCCAGCAGAACAGCTCAGCCCAGTGCGGCGATACCGGCCTTGGCGATCTGCGCGTCCTCGATGGATTTCACGCCGGAGACGCCGACGGCGCCGATCGTGTGGCCGTCGACCACAATGTTGACGCCGCCTTCCAGCAGCCCTTCGACCTCCGGTGCGGACAGGAACGCGACGCGGCCGTTGTTGATGATCTCCTCGTACACGCGCGACTCGCGTCGGCCCAGCGCCGACGTCTTGGCCTTGGCCGGGGCGATATAGGACGTCAGCGGCGCCGCGCCATCCAGGCGTTGCTGCCACAGCAGGTGGCCGCCGTCGTCGACGATGGCGATGGACACGGCCCAGTTGTTGGCCAGCGCTTCGGCTTCCGCGGCGGCGGCGATTTTTTTGACGTCGGCAAGACTCAGGTACGGCTTCGATTGCATGGTGTTCCTCGTGGTGAAAATGGGTGTCGAACTGCGCTTATTGGGCGGCGACGGTCGGTGCCTCGCGCTTGGCTTTCAGCTTCTGCTTGATCTGGGCCATCGCTGCCAGCGTGGACTTCTCGCCCGCGCTCATGGCCCGCGCCCGGCTGTTGAAGTCGTTGCTGGCCATATTGCCCAGCGGCGGCTGGATCACGACGTCGGCATCGCGCAGCTCGTACTGGTTGATGCGCTGGCCCATGATCGAGAACGTCTGCATGATCACTTCCAGCGACGACACGGCGGCCTGGGCCTCGGTCTGCGTGGAGATGTTGACGGCGATGATGAAGTCGGCGCCCATTTCCTTGGCGAAGCGCACCGGCACCGGCGCGACCAGGCCGCCGTCGACGTAGGTGCGGCTGCCGATCGTCACCGGCTGGAACACGCCCGGCACGGCCGAGCTGGCGCGCACGGCCATGCCGGTATTGCCGCGCGTGAACAGGATCGGCTGGCCCGTCTTCAGGTCGGATGCGACGGCACCGAACGGCAGTTTCAGCTTCTCGATGGAGCGGTTTTTCACCGCCTTGTTGATGTAGCTTTGCAGCGCCTCGCCCTTGAGCACGCCGGACTTGGTGCCGAACAGCGGCAGCGCCCAGTCGGAAATCGCGGCCTCGTCCATGTCGTAGGCCATCTTCTGCAAGGTGCCGGCGTTGTTGCCGGCCGCGTACAGGGCGCCGACCACGCTGCCGGCGCTGGTGCCGACCACGATGTCGGGCACGATGCCGTGCGCTTCCAGCGCCTTGATCACGCCGATATGGGCAAAGCCGCGCGCGGCGCCGCCGCCCAGGGCCAAGCCGATCTTCACCTTGCGCTGCGGTGCCGGCGTGGGCACGACGTTGGCGGTGGAGTCGCCCAGCGCGGGCGGGATGACGGGCGGCAGCGGCGTTGCCGGGGTAGCGGGCGTTGCGGCTGTACCGGCGCCGGGTGGCGTGCCGGCGGTGGGCGTGGGGGTCGTGCCGGTGGTGGCGCAGCCGGCCAGCAGGGCTGCGGCCAGGATGCACGCGGTGAGGCGCTTTGGATACATGTACTCGATCTGCTCGGTTGGAAATGACTGCGGCCGCTTTGCGCGGCCGTCCAGATTGTAGCAGTTTGTGAAGTAGCTCTTCACTGCCGCGGATGAAAACCGGGGTCAGTCCCGAAGGGTGTATAGCCGGGACACATAGGTAACACATGTCGGGAGACATGGGTTACACATGAAATTGCATTTTACGTCACGGCCTTGAGGTCCAGCTCCATTACTTTGTGATGGCAGAACCGGACCTCAAGAAGGCCGTCGTTGTCAGGATCGGGCCTGATCGCGACCGGCTGTCCCTGCATGCCCTCTCCGATGTAGTGGCGTTGATTGGCATACGAGATGTAGCCCTTCGCATCGACCTTTCTCACAATATCGCTGGATAGGTACTCGATGGGCCGCAAGACACTGGGCAGTTCGCGTCCGCTGCGCTCATACCGTGTGATCGGCGGCTTCATGCCTAAAGCGTGGTGGGGGCGAAGCATGTTGTATTTGTCACGCCACTCATCGAAGGCCAACTGGCACTGAGCAATCGAACCGAAGCCGCGACGATCAAGCAGCTCTAGCTTTAGAGTACGATGGAAGCGCTCATCTTTACCTTGCGTTTGCGGATGATACGGACGGCTATGGCTGATGCGGATACCGAGTCGAATGAGCCACACCTTGAGCTTTGTCAGCCCTTTGAGACCAGTACTTCCCCAAGGTGGACCGTTGTCAGCAGTAATTCGATCAGGCAGCCCGTAGCGCTCAAACGTCGCTTGCATCCCTGCCTGGACAGAGCTGAATCGCTCGTTAGAACAAGCGGTAAGGCAGACGCTATAGCGGGAATGGTCATCAAGGATGGTCAGCGCATGGCATCGCCCTGCGGCCTCTGTGGTCAGCCCGAAATGTCCTTTGAAGTCCATCTGCCAAAGCGAGTTCGGTAGGTCATGCTCGAAGCGTGTCGAGGCCAAATCCTGTTTAACCGGCGCCCCAATAACCTGGCAGCCATGGCGCTTTAAGATCGCGTCAACAGTGCTGTGGTGGGGGCGTGGCAGATGCTCGGGCAAGAGCTCACGCAGCTTGCGTGAGCCCCAGCATGGATTCTCCAAATGCAGCGCTAGCACCTGCAGCTCTAGTTCATCCGACGAGCTTGCAGGCGATGAGTGGGGTCTACGCGATTGCTCGAACAGCCCCTCCGCACCATGGTTGGCATATCGATCGAGCCATTTGTATGCAGTCTTCCGGCTGATTTGGAACGCCCGGCAGAGGGCAGCGATGTTAGCTTCCGGAGCTTGGGCGAGCATGACAAACTCGAGTCGGGACGACATAGTGGTGGACTCCTTCCAAGGCATTGCACGCTCCTGTTAGTTGCTGTGCAATGATCATAAAAGGTGTTACCTATGTCTCCCGACAAGTGTTACCTATGTCTCCCGCCCAAACACCCGAAGGGACAGACCCCAATCCCTGATACCGTGACGGAGCGTCAGGCTTGGGGTCTGTCCCCGCCTGGGGACTGACCCCGGTTTTTATCGCGGTCGTTCGCGCTGCTCAAGCCGCGTGGCTCAGCTGCGGCGCGGCCGCCAGCGATTTCGGCAGGTTGACGGTAAACGTGCTGCCCTTGCCCGGCTCGGACTCGATCGTCAGGGTGCCGCTGTGGCGCAGCAGCACGTGCTTGACGATGGCCAGGCCGAGGCCGGTGCCCTGCGTCTCGCGCGAGCGGCTCTTGTCGACGCGGTAGAAGCGCTCCGTCAGGCGGCTGATGTGCTCCGGGCTGATGCCGATGCCGTTGTCCCGCACCACGAAGCGCACGCCGGACGCCGTGTCCTCCCAGCGCAGGTGGATGGTGCCGCCGGCCGGCGTGTAACGCACCGCGTTGGCGGCCAGGTTGCCGAAGGCGCTGTACAGCTCCTCGCCGCTGCCCATCAGGTCGCCGCCCTGCACGTCCAGCGTGATCTCGTGCTTGCCGGCCGACAGCGCCTGCGCGTCGCGTTGCACGCGCAGCAGCAGCTTGCCGATGTCGACCCGCTCGGAGCGCATCGGGTGGTCCAGCGACTCGAGGCGCGACAACGTCAGCATGTCCTCGATCAGGTGCTGCATGCGGTGGCCCTGTTCCATCATCAGCTTCAGGTGGGCCTGGCGGGTTTCCTTGTCCAGCTGCTCGGAGGCGGCGATTTCCAGGAAGCCGACGATCACGGTAAGCGGCGTGCGCAACTCGTGCGAGGCGTTGGCGACGAAGTCGCGCCGCATCATGTCGGTGCGTTCGGTTTCCGTGATGTCGTGCGTGACGAGGATCTGGCGCCGGTTCTCGAACGGGATGATGTGCACGATCAGCTTGCGGCCGCGGAACGACAGGGTCAGCGGCTGGTCGTAGCGGCCCAGGATCAGGTAGTCCATGAAATCGGGGCTGCGCACCAGGTTCGTCACGCGCATGCCCTTGTCGCGCTCCTGGCGCAGGCCCAGGTGCTCTTCCGCCGCCGGGTTGCACCACTCCAGGAACAGTACGTCGTCCATGATGACGACGCCGTCCGGCAGCAGGTGCATCGCCTGGCGGAAGCGCGCCAGCCATTCGGTCAGCTCGGCCTGGTTTTTCTCGTCGTCGCGGCGCATCCGGTACAGCCGTGAGAACACCGGGGTCCATTCGCCCCAGCCATCGGGCAGTTTGGCGCTTTGCGGGTTGTCCAGCCAGCCGGACAGCTGGAACAGGTAGTGCAGCTGCACCAGCGCCATCCCGAGCACCAGCACCAGCGCGGACCACAATGCCGTCATGGGACCGAGCCACCACCACAGCACCCCCACACCCAGCGCGCCGAACGCCAGGCGCAAGGTGACCGGTACCCAGAACAGCAGCTTCGGATTCATCGCCCGCCCTTACGCTTTCTCGGACAGCATGTAGCCCACGCTGCGCACCGTCTTGATCAGGTGCTCCGCCTCCTTCAGGGCCTTCCTCAGCCGCAGCACGTGCACGTCCACCGTGCGCTCCTCGATGACGACGTGGTCGCCCCACACCTTGTCGAGCAGCTGGCTGCGCGAGAATACGCGCTCCGGATGGGCCAGGAAGAACTTCAAGAGCTTGTATTCGGCGTGGCCGATGTCGATCTTGTTCTCGCCCATCGTGACGGTGCAGCTGACCGGGTCCAGCGTGATCGGGCCGGCGCGCATGGCCGAATCGGCATGCTCGGGGCTCTTGCGGCGCAACAGCGCGCGCGCCCGGGCCAGCAGCTCGCGCGGCGAGAACGGCTTGGTGATGTAGTCGTCGGCGCCGCTGTTCAGGCCCGCCAGCTTGTCCTCTTCCATGCTTTTCGCCGTCAGCATGATGACGGGAATGTCGGCGAAGTGGCGGTCGCCGCGGATGCGGGCCAGGAGGCGCAGGCCGCTCTGGTCGGGCAGCATCCAGTCCAGGAGGATCAGCTGCGGCTTGCGCTCATGGATGAAATCCCAGGCCTCGGCGGTGCTCTGCACGGCGCAGCAGTTCCAGCCTGCCTCGCGCAGCGAGAACGTCACCAGCTCGACAATGGCTGGTTCGTCTTCCACAATCAGTACGGTCGTTTTGTCGGCTGCCATGTTTCTGACTTAATTTTCCTCGGGTCCGATGGCCACGCTGGCCGGCTTGCTGTGCCGGATGTCGCGCCCTTCCACCACATAGATGACGTATTCGGCGATGTTCTTGGCGTGGTCGCCGATGCGCTCGATGGCCTTGGCCACCCACATCGTGTCCAGCGCAGCCGAAATTGTACGCGGATCTTCCATCATGAACGTGATCAGGTTGCGCATGATGGAACGGAACTCGTGGTCGATCACGGCGTCCTGGGCGATCAGCTGCAAGGCCTGGTTATGGTCATTGCGGGCGAACGCGTCCAGTGCGTCGTGCAGCATGTCGCTGGTGGCGGTCGCGATGGTGCGCACCATCTCGTAATGGTTGACGGTCACGGCGCCGCGCGAATGCAGGCTTTTCGCCGTGCGCGCGATCTTGGTGGCCTCGTCACCGATGCGCTCCAGGTCCGTGATCACCTTGATGGTGGCCATGATCGTGCGCAGGTCGTTGGCGGCCGGCTGGCGGCGCACGATCAGGTGGCTGCACTGGTCGTCCAGCTGCACTTCCAGCTGGTTGACGGCGTCGTCCTCGCGGATCACGCGCTCGGCGCGCTCGACGTTACCGATGCGGAAGCACGTCATCGCATCGAGGAACTGCGTCTCGACCATGCCGCCCATCAGGAGCACCTTGGAGCGGATCGCTTCCAGGTCGTGGTCATACTGTTTGGATGAATGTTCGCCCATCATGGCTGCTCTCCCGTTGTTCTTTTTCGATCAGCCGAAGCGGCCGGTGATGTAGTCCTGCGTTTCCTTGCGCGCCGGGTTCATGAAGATCTGGTCGGTCTCGCCGAACTCCACCAGTTCGCCCAGGTACATATAGGCCGTGTAGTCCGAGCAGCGCGCCGCCTGCTGCATATTGTGCGTGACGATGGCGATCGTGTAGTCCTGTTTCAGTTCGCTGATCAGCTCTTCCACCTTGGAGGTCGAGATCGGGTCCAGCGCGGAGGTCGGCTCGTCCAGCAGCAGCACGTCCGGCTTCACCGCCACGCCGCGCGCGATGCACAGGCGCTGCTGCTGGCCGCCGGACAGCGACAGGCCGCTCTTGCCCAGCTTGTCCTTCACTTCGGTCCACAGCGCGGCCTTCTTCAGCGCCCATTCCACCCGCTCGTCCATCTCGCCCTTGGACAGGTCCTCGTACAGGCGCACGCCGAAGGCGATATTGTCGTAGATCGACATCGGGAACGGCGTCGGCTTCTGGAACACCATGCCCACCTTGGCGCGCAGCATGTTCACGTCCTGGTCCGCGTCCAGGATATTGCGGCCGCGGTAGGCGATGGTGCCTTCGGCGCGCTGGCCCGGGTACAGGTCGTACATGCGGTTCAGGGTGCGCAGCAGGGTCGACTTGCCGCAGCCCGATGGACCGATGAAGGCCGTGACCTGCTTCTCGTGGATGTCCAGGTTGACGTTGGTCAGGCTGCGCGTCTTGCCGTAGTAGAAATTCAGGCCCTTGATCTCGATGATCTTGCTGGCCGCGCGGGCCTGGGGTGCGACGGCCTGCACCGGCTTGGTAACGTTCATATGGGTGGTCTCTTGGTTCAGCATACGATCAATTCGGGATTTTCTGGGTGAAGACAGTGCGCGACAGGATGTTCAGCGCCAGCACGGAGAACGTCACCAGCAGCGCGCCGCCCCAGGCCAGTGCGCGCCAGTTGTCGTAGGGGCTCATCGCGAACTGGTAGATCACGTACGGCAGGTTGGCCATCGGCTTGTTCATGTCGGCGTTGAAGAACTGGTTGTTCAGGGCCGTGAACAGCAGGGGCGCGGTCTCGCCGGAGACGCGGGCCACGGCCAGCAGCACGCCCGTCACCACGCCCGCCTTCACGGCGCGCAGGCGCACCATCATCGCCACCTTCCAGCGCGGCGCGCCCAGCGCGAACGCGGCTTCCAGCAGGCTGTTGGGGACGAGACGCAGCATGTTGTCGGTGGTGCGCACGACGACCGGCACGGCGATCAGCGACAGCGCGATCGACCCGGCATACCCGGAGAAGTGGTTCACGTTGGCGACGTACAGCGTGTAGACGAACAGGCCGATGACGATCGACGGCGCCGACAGCATGATGTCGGTGACGAAACGCGTCACCTGCGCCAGCTTGTTCTCCTCGCCGTATTCGGCCAGGTAGATACCGGCCAGGATGCCGATCGGCGTGGACACCAGGGTGGACAGGCCGACCATCATCAGGCTGCCGACGATGGCGTTCATCAAACCGCCCCCTTCGCTGCCGGGTGCCGGCGTGGTTTCGGTGAACAGCGACAGCGACAGCGCCTGGAAGCCGTTGATCAGCAGCGTGGCGAGAATCCACAGCAGCACGGCGATGCCGAGCGACATGGCGAATACGGACAGCGCGATGCCGACGCGGTGCTGCAGCAGCCGCTTGCGATAAACCTTGTTGACTGGAGCATGCATTATTTGACGCCTTCCTTGCGCGACATCCCCGCCAGCATCAGCTTGGCGGCGGACAGCACGATGAACGTGATGACGAAGAGGATCAGGGCCAGCGAATACAGCGACGACACGTGCAGCGGCGTCGCGGCCTCGGCGAATTCGTTGGCCAGGGTGGAGGCGATCGAGTTGCCCGGTGCGAACAGGGAGGCCGACAGCTTGTTGGCGTTACCGATCACGAAGGTGACGGCCATCGTCTCGCCCAGCGCGCGGCCCAGGCCCAGCATGACGCCGCCGACCACGCCCGTCTTGGTGTACGGCAGCACGATCTTGCGGACCACTTCCCAACGGGTGCAGCCGAGACCATAGGCCGACTCCTTCAGCACGGCCGGCACGATCTCGAACACGTCGCGCATCACCGAGGAGATGAACGGGATGATCATCACGGCCAGGATCAGGCCGGCGGTCAGGATGCCGATGCCCATCGTCGGGCCGCGGAACAGCTCGCCGATGATCGGCAACAGGCCGATGGTGGACTTCAGGAACGGCTGCACGTAGTCACCGAACAGCGGCGCGAACACGAACAGGCCCCACATGCCGTAGATGATCGACGGCACGCCGGCCAGCAGCTCGACGGCGGTGCCCAGCGGGCGGCGCAGCCACACCGGGCAGATCTCGGTCAGGAACAGCGCGATGCCGAAGCTGACGGGGAAGGCGATCACCAGCGCGATGGCGGCGGTCGAGAGCGTGCCGACGATGGCGATCAGCGCGCCATACTGGTCGTTGATGGGGTCCCACTCGACGCGGGTGATGAAGCCGGGCCCGAACTCCTTCAGGGCCGGCATGGCGCCGATCGCCAGCGAGACGATGATGCCGATCAGGACGAACAGCACCGACAGCGCAAACAGCATCGTCACCTTGTGGAAGATGAAATCCTGGATGCGCTGGCGGCGCATGACGCCGAGCATGGCCGCCTGCGAGACGGCATTCGCGGCCGGCGGCTCCGTCACGGGGACGGTGGAAATTTCTGCACTCATGGACATTTTTATGATTTCGGTGGAGGTAGCTAGCAGGGCATCTCGGTTGCCGTCAGCGGGGGTGGAGACCGTGCCGAGAGGCCCTGCTAGCCCCCTCGGGGACGAGGGGACGGGAGGAGACTTAGTACAGAGCCTTGCCGGAGGCGTCCTTCAGGTTCTGCTTCCAGGCGGCCTGGACCTGCTTGACGACCGTGTCGGGCATCGGCACGAAGTCCAGTTCGACGGCCGACTTGTCGCCGTTGGCGAAGGCCCAGTCGAAGAACTTGATGACTTCCTTGCCCTTGGCGGCGTCGGCCTGCTGCTTGTACATCAGGATGTACGACACGCCCGTGATCGGCCACGAAGCCTTGCCTGGCTGGTCGGTCAGCACCACGCCGAAGCCCGGGGCCTTGGTCCACTCGGCATTGGCGGCGGCGGCCTTGAAGTTCTCGTCGTCCGGCTGCAGGAACACGCCATCCTTGTTCTTCAGCTGGGTGTGCGCCATCTTGTTCTTCTTGGCGTAGGCCCACTCGACGTAGCCGATCGCGCCCTTGATGCGCTGCACGTTGGCGGCCACGCCTTCGTTACCCTTGCCGCCCACGCCGGTCGGCCATTTCACGGCCGCGTCGGCGCCGACCTTGGTCTTGAACTCGGCATTGGTCTTGGCCAGGAAGTCGGTGAACAGGAACGAGGTGCCCGAGCTGTCGGCACGGTGCACGACGGTGATGTCCTCGGCCGGCAGTTTCACGCCCGGGTTCAGCGCCGCGATGGCGGGGTCGTTCCACTTGGTGATCTTGCCCAGGTAGATGTCGCCCACGACCTGGCCGGTCAGCTTCATCTGGCCCGGCGCGATGCCGTCCAGGTTCACGATGGTGACGACGCCGCCCATGATGGCGGGGAACTGCATCAGGCCTGCTTCGTCCAGCTCTTCCGCCTTCAGCGGCTTGTCGGAAGCGCCGAAGTCGACGGTCTTGGCCTTGATCTGCTTGATGCCGGCGCCCGAGCCGACGGAAGCGTAGTTCAGGCCGTTGCCGGTGGCGGCCTTGTAGGCTTCGGCCCACTTGGCGTAGATCGGATATGGGAAGGTAGCACCGGCGCCGGTAATGTCCGCCGCGGCGGCGGTCGTGAAGGCCATTGCTGCGGACACGCCTACGATGAGGGAGGCCATCAACTGTTTCATACGCATATCAAAGTTCCTCTAGGGAGGTTGAACAAGTACCACGGGTTTGAATGCGACGGAGTGTAATGACTCAATATGACAGCTTTATGACATCGATGGCGCTCTCTGAAATATTTCGTGACAGCCCGGCTTGCCGCACTTATTGCTGAGCTGGGAAGGCGCATGAATCCGTTGTCATAATCGGTAGCCTTGCAGTCATGAAGTTGTCATATTTGATCTCTACACTGTCACGCAGCCCACGCGTGCACCGGTGGCGGTAAAATAGTTGTAGACATGAATAGAAGAAATGACAAGCCCATGAAGCCTGAAACTCGTGCGGAACTTGCGCGCCATGCTCTGTTTCTCGACCGCGAATTGTCCCAGCTGGCGTTCAACCGCCGCGTACTGGCCCAAGCCGAGGACCCGTCGATTCCCGTGCTGGAGCGCCTGCGCTATCTATGTATCGTCAGCAGCAACCTGGACGAATTCTTCGAAGTGCGGGTGGCGAGCCTGCTGGCGGCGGCCAGCGTGGACGGGGTGCTGTCGGAACACCCGGCGCTGACAGCCAACCTGAACCGCGTCAGCGCCGAGTGCCATGCGCTGGTCAACCGGCAATATGAAGTGCTCAATACCGAGGTGCTGCCCCTGCTGGAACAGAACGGCATCCACATCGTGCGGCACAGCCAGCGCACCGAGGCGCAACGGGCCTGGGTCAAGGACTACTTCGAACGGGAAGTGCGCCCGCTGTTGACACCGATCGGCCTCGACCCCGCCCACCCGTTCCCGCAAGTGGTCAACAAGAGTTTGAACTTCATCGTGGCGCTGTCCGGCAAGGATGCCTTCGGGCGCGGCACCGCGATCGCCATCGTCAAGGCGCCCCGTGTCCTGCCCCGCATCATTCCCCTCCCCGCCGGCCTGTCCGACCAACCCGGCATCTCGTTCTGCCTGCTCTCCTCCATCATCCATGCCCACGTCGCCGACCTGTTCTCCGGGCGCGAAGTGCTGGCCTATTCGCAGTTCCGCGTCACGCGCGACTCCGACCTGTGGGTGGACGAGGATGAAGTGAAAAACCTGCGCCAGGCCCTGAAGGGCGAACTGGCCGGGCGCCAGTTCGGCCGCTCGGTGCGGCTCGAAGTAGCGAAGAACTGCCCGCCGGAGCTGTCGCAGTTCCTGCTCGACCAGTTCAACCTGGACAAGACCCGGCTGTACCAGGTGGACGGGCCGGTCAACCTGGTGCGCCTGAACGAGATCGCCGAGCACACGAAAAAGCCCGAGCTGCGCTTCCCGCCATTCATCCCGGGTGTGCTGAACAAGACCGTCAACAACGACATCTTCGCCACCCTGCGCCGGCACGACATGCTGCTGCACCACCCGTTCCAGTCGTTCCAGACGGTGATCGATTTCATCCGCTCGGCCGCCACCGATCCGTGCGTCGTCGCCATCAAGCAGACGGTCTACCGCACCGGCATGAACTCGGACCTGATGGAAGCGCTGATCCTGGCCGCGCGCCTGGGCAAGGAAGTGACGGTGGTGGTCGAGCTGATGGCGCGCTTCGACGAGGAAGCCAACATCAACTGGGCCGACAAGCTGGAACAGGCGGGCGCCCAGGTCGTGTACGGCGTGGTCGGACTGAAGACGCACGCCAAGATCGCACTGGTGATCCGCCGCGAAGGCGGCAACGACAACCCGGTGCTGCGTTACTACGCCCACCTCGGCACGGGCAACTACCACCCGACCACGACCAAGTTCTATACGGACTTCGGCCTGTTGACCTCGAACCCGGAGCTGGGCCGCGACGTCAACGAGGTGTTCATGCACCTGACCAGCCTGGCCAAGCCGCAGAAGCTGAACCACATCTGGCTGGCACCGTTCGCGCTGCAGGACCAGATCATCAAGGCGATCCGCAACGAGGCGAAGATCGCCAAGTCGGGCAAGCCGGCGCGCATCATCGTCAAGGTCAACGCGCTGGTGGACGAATCGGTCATCCGCGCGCTGTACGCGGCCTCGCAGGACGGCGTGCGCATCGACCTGATCGTGCGCGGCGCCTGCACGCTCAGGCCGGGTGTCGAGGGCCTGTCCGAAAACATCCGGGTGCGCTCGATCATCGGCCGCTTCCTCGAGCACAGCCGCATCTACTATTTCCGCAACGACCTGCAGCATGACATCTACCTGGGCAGTGCCGACTGGATGAACCGCAACCTGTTCCGCCGCATCGAGGTCGCGTTCCCGATCCTGGATCGCAGCCTGAAACGGCGGGTAATGGCCGAGGGGCTGAATCCCTACCTGAAGGACAATGTGAATGCGTGGGAGCTGGAGCCGGACGGCCACTACCAGCGTCGCAAGCCGCGCGCCAAGCAGCAGCCGTTCGGCGCGCAACAGCACCTGATGCAGACCTTGGGCACGACAACGGCCGAGGCCACGCGGCCGACCCCGCCCGCCGCGTGACCCCGACCACAAGGAGAATGGATGGACTTGATCTTATGGCGCCACGCCGAAGCCGAACCTGGCCATGAAGGCCTGCCGGACCTGGAACGGGCCCTGACCGGCAAGGGCCTGAAGCAGGCCAAGCGCATGGGCAAGTGGCTCGACTCGCAGCTGCCGGAGAACTGCCGCATCCTCGTCAGCCCGGCCGTGCGCACGGTGCAGACGGCCGAGGGACTGGGCCGCAAGTACAAGACCAACGCCGAGCTGGTGCCGGGCGCCGAGCCGGAAGCGATCCTGCAGGCCGCGGGCTGGCCGAACGGCCGCGAGACGGTGCTGATCGTCGGCCACCAGCCGACTCTCGGTCAGGTCGCGTCGCTGCTGCTGACGGGCGAACCCTTGGACATCGAAATGAAAAAGGCCAGCGCCTGGTGGTTCACCCAGCGCGACGCGGACGAGCCGGTGGTCCTGAAGGCGGCGATGTCGGCCGACCTGGTCAAGTGAGAATGTGAATTCTCGGCTGTAAAAAATGTGTCGCGGCGCCCTTGCAAAGGCCATCGGGCCTGCTACAGTTTAACTGTATCAACCAAGGGAGCGGGCTGTCGCAAGGTGGCCCGGAATACCATGCCTACTCTGCTGACGATCGGCATCGCCATTGCGACCGTGGCGCTGATCGCATTTGAAATCGTGTCCGAAAGCCGTGGGGCGCACCACAAGCTGACCGACCGCTATCACGAAGAATAGCGAACGCTTCGACCAGAGCGAGGCTCCGCAGCAGCCCGTGTCCGCGCACGGTTTGCCGACGGAGCCTTAATTTTTGGTGCCACCGCTGCGCTCGTATGCTGCGCCGCAACATCGACAACTCCGCTAGTATTTCGGCAACTCCACGCACTTGCGTGACACAACCGACTACGGAGGTTCCCTTGCATATCGTCAAAACCAACGGCCCGCGGACCGTCAGCCTGGCCCTGCAGGGTGCCGGCACCTACGGGGCGTTCACCTGGGGCGTGCTGGACCGCCTGCTGGACGAGGATGTCATCATCGACTGTGTCAGCGGCAGCAGTTCCGGCGCCGTCAACGCCACCGTGCTGGCCGACGGTTATGCCCTTGGCGGCGGCCGGCGCGGCGCCCAGGCCGCGTTGCGGCGCTTCTGGACGGGGCTGGCCCAGGTGGCCGCCCTGGGGCCGTTGCGCCCCACGCCCCTGGACCTGCTGGCCGGTCGCGGCTCCTTGCAGCACTCGCCGGCCTACCACCTGATGGAAGCGGCCGGCGTACTGATGGGGCCGGTGCTGCAGACTCCGCTCACGCACAACCCGCTGCGCAATGTTTTTTCCAGCCTGATCGATTTCGGCCGGGTGCGCGCCTGCACCGAGCTGGAGCTGTTCGTGGCCGCGACCAATGTGCGCACGGGCACGGGCAAGCTGTTCCGCCGGGAGGAAATGGATGCGCAACGGCTGCTGGCGTCGGCCTGCCTGCCGACGGTGTTCGCGGCGGTCGAGGTGGACGGCGAGAGCTACTGGGACGGCAGCTTCGTGGCCAACCCGCCGCTGGCGCCGCTGCAGGAACGCGCCACGCGCGACGTGCTCGTCGTGCAGAACAACCCGATCGCCCGCGCCGGCATGCCGCGCAGCCTGGCCGACATCAGCAACCGCGCCCACGAGATCGCCTTCAACATCAGCTTCGCGCGTGAGATCAGCGCGCTGATGCACGCGGGCGGCGTGCCGGACGAACAGCGCGGTGCCACGATGCGCATCGAGCCATTGCGGCTGCACCTGATCAGCGGTACGGACACGCTGGGCACCTACGGCGTCTCCAGCAAGTTCAACGGCGAGCTGCCGTTCCTCGAGCAACTGCACGACCTGGGCGTGGCCGCGGCCGAGCAATGGCTAAGCGAGCACGGCCACAACCTCGGCGTACGTTCCACGATCGATACGGGGCCGGTGTTCTTTGCGGAGCGGGGGTTGCGGGCTTGAGGGGACGCATAGGGCTGGCTGCACGGCGGCGGGAGAATGGATGGTCGTCGTTTTCAGGAGACCGTCGTGCCGCGCCAGCCACGCTTGTTGCTGCAGGGAGTGCCTTTGCATTTGATTCAGCGGGGGCATAATCGGGAAGCGTGTTTTTTCAGGGAGTGGGACTACCGCGTCTACCTCGACACACTGGGTGAACAGGCGCGACGTACGGAATGCTCGTTGCATGCATATGTATTAATGACAAATCATGTGCACTTGTTAGCCTCGTTCCGCGACGTACACCGCTTGCCAGACTTCATCCGTGGCCTAGGTCAGCAATACGGCCAATACCTCAACCGGCGCCGGCGCCGTTGCAGCACGGTGTGGGATGGACGCTATCGATCCAGTCCCATTGCCGATGGACGCTACTTGCTTGTCTGTCAGCGCTACATCGAACTGAACCCAGTGCGTGCAGGGATTGTCGGGCGACCTGAAGACTATTGTTGGTCGAGTTATCTGGGCAACGCGGGTGTGCGGCCGGATGGGTTGCTCACGCCTCACGCGCTGTATAGCGGGCTCGGCGATAATCCGCACGAACGCTACCGCGCATACTGTGGGCTGTTTGGACAAGACTTGAGTGCGACGGAACTGAAGGCGCTGCGCCGCGCCGCGAATGGCAACTGCGTCATCGGCAACGCGTCGCCGCAATTTCCAGGCTTAGGGTCTGTCCCCGCAGGGGACTGACCCTGGTTTTCCTCCGCGGCGTATGTGATTAAAACCGGGGTCAGTCCCGGAGCGACAGACCCCAAGCCTTGATACGTCTCAGGCTCACGACAGGCAAATCGCTACCATTTCGGGAGGCCAGCTGCGCAGTACGGCCGAAACGCTTACCCCAGCAAATCCAGCAACGACCCCGTCCCACCAGACTGCTCCTGCATCTAGATGTGTATAAGAGACAGGTGTACAGCTGCGCCAGCGCCTGCGCCTGCACCGTCAGCGACTTGGCCAGCTTCTCCTTGCGGTCGGTCAGCTGCTCGTAGTCGCGTGTGACTTGCGTACGCGAACGGGCGAGCGCGCCGCCGTCGGCCGAGAACGCGTCGATTTTCTTGTCCAGCTTGTCCGCCAGGCCGCGCCCTTCATTGGTAAACAGCTTCGTTACGGCGGACGGGTCCGCTGCGATCGCCGCTTTCAGCTTCTTCTCGTCCAGCACCATCTGGCCCTTGGCGTCCAGGGTCACGCCGGCGTCAGCCAGGCCGCCGCCCATCTTGACCATCTGGCTCAGCTGGCTGCTGATATTGCCCAGCGTCGCGTCGCCCTTCAGCGCGCCCGCCTGCAGCGTGGCCAGCCGCGCCGTCAGGTCGTTGTAGCCCTGCACGAAGGCAGCCACGTTCTTGCCGATCTGGCTCGTGTCCTGGCTGACCGTGACATCCGTCTTGCCGGCCGCCGTCAACGTCAGCGTGGTGCCGGCGATCGCCGTGCCGACGCTGTTGCTGGCGCTGGCGATCTCCTTGCCGTCCACCGTCAGCAGCGCATCCTGTGCGGCCTGGGCCTGCTGCATGCCGGTGCCCGAAGGCGCCGCCGGATCGAAGCCGATGGCCGCCTTCAGCGCCGCGTCGCCCGTCACGCCGATGCGGATCGCCTGCGCCGCGCCGTCCTTGCCCTTGACCTGCAGCGAGTAGCCGCCCTCGCCCTTGACCACCGCCGCATCGACACCCGCTTCCTTGAGCGCCTTGGCGATACCGTCCAGCGTATTGTTGCTGCTGTCGATCGTGATCGTCTTGCCGCTGCCGCCGGCGGCCTTGAAACCGTCCGCCGTGAGCGTGCCGATGTCGATCCGGACGGTGGCGGGCGTGCCGCTGCCGATCTTCGTGTCCGCCAGCGGCTGCGTGGCGCTGTTCAGCACCTGGTGCTGCGCCAGTTGGCGCACGTCCACCTTGTAGGTGCCCGCCTTGGCGCCGGTGCCGGTGGCGGCCGTCAGCACGCCCTGGGCCGACGCCGTGGCCGACGTGGCCAGCCCGGCACCGCCGATACCCTCGGCCAGCGCGCCGAACGCCGCCAGCGCACTCTGCAGCTGACCCAGGCCGGACAATTTCGTCTGGTCCTGCGTCAGCCCGGCGTTGAGCTTGTCGATCGTGCCCTTCTGCCCCTGCAGCGCCTGCTGCACGCGGGCCGCCACCGTCGGCGACAAGGTCGTGCTGGCAGCGGACGGCGTCTTGCCGTACAAGGAAGACAGGATATTGCTGGCGTTGGTATTCATGGGCAAGCTCCAGTGGCGGAATACGGCATCATCGCATGCCGCCGGCAAATCAAAGCGCGGAACAGACAGGCAATCAATTGCCAATCCATACCGCTGGTCACTTTCCTTATTTACTTCTACTGCTACTTCATGAAGCGCGTGATGGCCGCCAGCACGTCCGGCGCCAGCGGCTGGAACATGAAGCCGACCTTGAACTCGTCACCGCTGAAGATGCAGTGCACGACCTTCGCACGCACCGTGATCAGCTGGGGCTTGCCCTCGACCAGCATCTCGAACACGACCTGCCCGGCCTGGCCCGGATTGAGCTTCTTTTCGGTCGTGACGGACACGCCGCCCAGGCTGATGTCGTAGGTGCGCGCGCCCATCGGCTGGCCACCGTCCAGCACGACCATCGCCCGCGTCCGCATGATCTTGCGGGCACTCTGTCTTTGTTCGACTGACACTATTTTTACCTGTACAAACGTTCGTTAAGGAAGCACCGCCATTCTAACGTGCCCGAAGGAAACTGTTCACTGCAGCTCGCGCAAGCGATTGAAAGCGTCGTCGATCCGGTCGACGGCAATGATCGTCATGCCCTCGATCGGCTGCTTGGGCGCGTTGGCCTTTGGGATCATGGCGATGGAAAAGCCCAGCTTGGCGGCCTCGCGCAAACGCTCCTGCCCGCGCGGCGCCGGCCGGATCTCGCCGGCCAGGCCCACCTCGCCGAACACGACGAAGCCGCGCGGCAGCGCCTTGTTGCGCATCGATGAGTTAATCGCCAGCAGCACCGCCAGGTCGGCCGCCGGTTCCGTGATCTTGACGCCGCCCACCGCGTTGATGAACACGTCCTGGTCGAACGCGGCGATGCCGGCATGCCGGTGCAATACGGCCAGCAGCATCGCCAGCCGGTTCTGCTCCAGGCCGACGGACAGGCGGCGCGCGTTCGGCAGATGGCTGGCGTCGACCAGCGCCTGGATCTCCACCAGCAGCGGCCGGGTGCCTTCCTGCGTGACCATCACGCAGGAACCGGGCACCTGGTTGTCGTGCTGCGACAGGAAGAGCGCGGACGGATTCGAGACGCCCTTCAGGCCCTTCTCCGTCATCGCGAACACGCCCAGCTCGTTGACGGCGCCGAAGCGGTTCTTGATGGCGCGCACCAGGCGGAAGCTGGAATGGCTGTCGCCCTCGAAGTACAGCACCGTGTCGACGATGTGCTCGAGCACGCGCGGCCCGGCCAGCGCGCCCTCCTTCGTCACGTGGCCGACCAGGATGATCGTCACGCCGGTCTGCTTGGCCACGCGCGTCAGCTGCGCCGCGCATTCGCGCACCTGCGCCACCGAGCCCGGCGCGGACGTCAGCGCGTCCGAATACAGGGTCTGGATCGAGTCGATCACGGCCACCTGGGGCCGCACGTCCGCCAAGGTGCCGAGGATCTTCTCCAACTGGATCTCGGCCTGCAGTTTGAAATCCCTGGCGTCGATGGCCAGGCGCTTGGCGCGCAGCGCGATCTGCGCGCCCGATTCCTCGCCCGACACGTACAGCACGCTGCGCAGGCGCGACATCTCGGCCAGCGCCTGCAGCAGCAGGGTGGATTTGCCGATGCCGGGGTCGCCGCCGATCAGCACGACGCCGCCGGCCACCAGGCCACCGCCCAGCACGCGGTCGAATTCATCGATGCCCGTGCCGAAACGGGGCACGTCGAGCGCCTCGATCTCGTGCAGCGACAGCACCGGCGCCGTCTGCGCCAGTGCCTGGTGCTGGCCCTGCGAGAAGCGGTTCACGCCGGCCGTCTCGACGACGGTTTCCACCATCGTGTTCCACTGCCGGCACGCCGGGCACTGGCCCGTCCATTTGGTGCTGGTGCCGCCGCATTCGCTGCAGGTGTAGTTGGTCTTTGCTTTTGCCATGCGGCGGTCCTGGATCGTTGAGTGTCTTTATATATGAGGGCGCAAGCTCAATCCTCAAGCACCGGCACGCGCGGCGCCACCGCGCACATCAACTCGTAGCCGATCGTGCCAGCCGCTGTTGCCACATCGTCAATCGGCAGGCCCTCGCCCCACAGCACCACGCGGCTGCCCACGCCAGCCGCCGGCACCGGCGTCAGGTCGACGGCCAGCATGTCCATCGACACGCGACCGACGGTGCGGGTGCGCACGCCGTCCACCAGGATCGGCGTGCCGGTGGGCGCGTGGCGCGGGTAGCCGTCGGCATAGCCGCAGGCCACCACGCCGATGCGCATCGCGCCCTCGGCCTCGAAACGGCTGCCGTAGCCGACGAAGTCGCCCGCCTGGATGTCCTGCACGCCGATCAGGGTGGAGGCCAAGGTCATGGCGGGCCGCAGGCCGTACTCGGCCGCCGTGCGGCCGCCCGGCGTGCCGCCGTACAGCATGATGCCGGGCCGGATCCAGTCCGACACCAGCGCATCGCCCATGCCCGGCATCTGGAACACGCCGGCCGAATTGGCCATGCTGCGCGGTCCCGGCAGCCCGGCCGTGCCTTCGGCGAAACGGCGCAGCTGTTGGTGCAGCGAGACGCACGGGTGGTTCGCCTCGTCGGCATTGGCGAAGTGGGTCATCAAGGTGATCTCGCCCACGTGCGGGATCGCGCGCAGGCGGGCAAACGCGGCGCCGAACTGCTCCGGCTTGAAGCCCAGGCGGTTCATCCCCGTGTTCATCTTCAGGTGCACGTTCAGGGGGCGCGCCGGCGGCGTGCGCGCGCAGAAGTCCTCCAGCAGCGCGATCTGCTCCATGCAGTGCGCCGCGCCGTTCAGGTCGTGGCGCGCCATCGTTGCCAGGTCGGCCGCGTCGAACCAGCCTTCCAGCAGCAGCACCGGCTTGGTCCAGCCCATCTCGCGCAGCCGCACGGCGTTGTCGAACTCGATCAGCGCCAGCCCGTCGGCGGCGGCGAAGCCGCGCAAGGCCCGTTCCAGCCCGTGGCCGTAGGCGTTCGCCTTGACCACGGCCCAGGCCTTCGAGCCAGGGGCGCAGGCGCGCGCGCGTTCCAGGTTGTGCTGCATCGATGCGATGTGGACGGTGGCGGTGATGGGCCTTGGCATGGCAATTCCAGCAAAATTTCGAAGCCCGGATTGTACCGCAGGCAGCCCCCCGGACGTTACCGCAGGCAGGCTCGAAGGCACGCTCCAAAGCGCAGCCCCTTTTCTTTGGAAAGCCTACCTTTCATGGTATAAAGCAAGCCGATATCAGTTTTCAGGCTCACAGAATGAACCGTGGTTTTTATACCATCATGGCAGCGCAGTTCTTTTCGTCGCTGGCGGACAACGCATTGTTGTTCGTCGCGATCGACCTGCTCACCAGGATGCACTCGCCAGCGTGGATCACGCCACTACTGAAATTTCTGTTTGTCCTGTTCTATGTCCTGCTGGCCGCGTTCGTCGGCGCCTTCGCCGATTCGCTGCCCAAGGGTCGTGTCATGTTCATCGCGAACATGGTCAAGATCTTCGGCTGCGCGCTGCTGTTCGTGCAGATTCACCCGCTGGCCGCCTACGCCATCGTCGGCATCGGCGCCGCCATTTACTCGCCCGCCAAATATGGCATCCTGACCGAGTTGCTGCCGCCGGAAAAGCTGGTCGCGGCCAATGGCTGGATCGAGGGCCTGACCATTTCGTCGATCATCCTCGGCACCGTGATGGGTGGCGCGCTGGTGTCGGCAAAGGTAGGCGCCATGATGCTCTCGTTCGACTTCCCCCTGCTCGACACCAGCATCGACAGCGCCGCCGAAGCGGCGCTGTGCGTCGTGGCCGTGCTGTACATCGCCGCCGCCCTGTTCAACCTGCGCATTCCGCTGACGGGCAGCGTCTATCCGCACCAGGAGCGCAACCCCGCGCGCCTGATCGAGGATTTCGCCAATTGCTGCGTGATCCTGTGGAAGGACAAGCTGGGCCAGATCTCGCTGGCCGTCACCACGCTTTTCTGGGGCACCGGTGCCACGCTGCAGTTCATCGTGCTGGAATGGGCCAAGCAGTACCTGCACATGACATATGAAAAGGCGACGACGATGGTTGGCCTGGTCGGCGTCGGTGTCACGGTGGGTGCCGTGCTGTCGGCCAGGTTCATCACGCTGCGCCGCTCGCTGTCCGTCATCCCGCTGGGCGTGGCGATGGGCTTCATGGTGATGGCGATGGCGTTCGTGCACAGTACGTGGATCGCCTACCCGATGCTGATCGGGATCGGCATCCTGTCCGGCTTCTTCGTGGTGCCGATGAACGCGCTGCTGCAGCACCGCGGCCACGTGCTGATGAGCGCCGGCCATTCGATCGCCGTGCAGAACTTCAACGAGAACCTGTCGATCCTGACGATGCTGGCCGTGTATTCGCTGATGCTGCGGCTGCACCTGGACCTGCAAGTCATCATCATCCTGTTCGGCCTGTTCCTGGCCGGGACCATGGTCTTCATCATGCGCCTGCACGCGGCCAACCAGCGCGAGCACGATTCGCTGGCGCTGATCGGCGAGCACAAACACTGATCGGGGCGCGCTGACCGATCAGGGCGCCCTGCGTCCCGGGCGCCGTTCCGCGGCGCGCTGCGGCCAGTCGTCCGGCACCACGAACGCGCGCGTCTGTTCCACCAGCCAGTCCCCTTCTTCGCGCACCGCCGCCACCATCACGGGCGAGCGGTCCTGCGCGAACTTCTGTTCCAGTACCGTCAGCAGTTCCGCGCGCGCCAGCGCCGGCGGCGTGGGCGGCACCGAGCCGTCCCGCGCGGGCCGCGCCGGCGCCTGCAACGGCGCCAGCCACTGCAGGCGCGGCATGACGATATGGCGTTCTGCCGCCGTCGCGGCCAGTCCGCTCAGCGTATGCCAGCGCGCGCGGCAGTGCCCGGGGCCGATGCCGGGCAGCGGCGGCGCCGCCCCTTCCGGATAGAACAGCCAGCCCTTGACGAGGGCTTGCGCCGCGATCACCGGTTGCGGCAGCAGCGCCTGCGCGGCCGGATGGCGCGCCAGCTCGAGCTGCTGGCCGAAGATCTTGCGCAGCTTGCGCCCCAGCGTGTCGGCCAGGTTCGGCCCGACCAGCTGGTCGAAATCGCCGCCCGGGTCGTCGCTGTCCAGCAAATAGAACTTGGTGGCGAACTCGAGATGGCGCAGGCCGGCGCCCGTGTCGAGCAGGAAGTCGAATTCGCCCACGGTGCCGTTATTGGCGGCCCGTACCTGCAGGCCATGCGCGAACAGGTCGCCGCGCTGGGCGAAATAGAAGGCCATCAGCTTTTCCGCGTACAGGCCGAGGCGCGAATAGTGGCGCGCGCCCAGTGCCGCATCCAACGGGGCCGGATCGGCTTCCAGTTGCGCCAGCCACGCGGCGGTCGCCGCATCGGCAGGCCCGCCTGCCGCGACGCGCCCCTGCCAGGCCGGTGCCGCCGGGTCCAGCAAGTCGGGCGAATCGAGCAGCCAGGCCAGCGCGCGCACGTGCGGGCGCGTCAGGTGGCCCCAGCGGCGCGCGAAGCGCGCCTGGTAGGATGTGAAATCGGTGGCGTCAGCGCCGGCCGGCATGGGCGGAGCGGGCCAGGCACAGGTCGGCCCAGGCCCGGGCTTTGTCTTCCGGCCGGCGCAGCAGGTCGGCCGGGTGGAATGTCGCCACGACGGGCAGCTCGCCATGGCGCAGCACCTTGCCGCGCGCGGCCGCGCCCAGCAGCGCCTTGGCCGTGACGCCGCCCAGGGTCAGCACCAGCCCGGCCTCGGTCAGCTCCAGTTCGCGCTGCAGGTAGGGCCGGCAGGCCGCCAGTTCGCTTGGGGTCGGCAGCCGGTCCACGCCCGCGTCATCGGCGGGGCGGCATTTGACCAGGGTGGTGACGTAGGCGCCGCCGCCGGTCGAGAGGTCGACGGCGCGCAGCATGTTCTCCAGCAGCTGGCCCGGGTCGCCGGCGAACGCGGTTGCCTCGTCTTCGTCCGCCGTCGTCGGCGCGGGGCCCAGCACGAGCCAGCGCGCGGCCTCGTCGCCGCGGCCCGGCACGGCCGCGCGGCGCGTGTGGCACAGGTCGCAGCGGGTGCAGCGGCGCACGGCGGACTGCAGCTCGCGCCAGTCCATCGATGCGATTTCCTCGTCCGTGGCGGCGCGGGCCGCGCTCGTGGCGGCGGGACGCGCGGCCGGCGCCGGCACGGCGTCGAACCAGGCCGTGTCCTCGCTGGCGCTGGGAACCTGCGTGCGGGCGGGCTCGATCTTCTTGGCCGGCTGCTTCAGTGCCGGCGCCGTCGAGGGCGCCGGCGGCGCGTTGTCGAACCAGGCGGTGTCGGCCGCCGGCGCCACGGATGGCGGCATCGCCGCGGGTGCCGGCACGGGTTCGGTCGCCGCGACGTCGACTTGCTCGGCCATCGCGCCGCCGGTCATCACGTCATCGGTCCTCACGTTATCGGCCATCACTTCATCGGCCATCACTTCATCGGCCATCTCCGGCACGCGCGCGGGCCGGTCGCGCAACAGCCATTGCGGCCCCACGCCCATCGCATCCAGGAACACGGCACTGCGCTGCGACAGCTCGCTCATAGCGCGATCCGCATCACGATGGCATCCTCGCGTGTGCCGTTCGCGGCCGGATAATAGCCCTTGCGCCGGCCGATCTCGGTAAAGCCGTAGCGGCGGTAGATTTCCAGCGCGCGCACATTGGACGGGCGCACCTCGAGCAGCATCGATTCCATGCCCAGCCCGCGCGCGCAGGCGGCCGACTGGTTCAGCAGGAAGCGGCCCAGGCCCTGACCCTGCCACGGCGCGGCCACGGCCACGTTCAGCAGATGGGCCTCGTCGACCACCCCCATCACGAGGAAATAGCCCAGCAGTTCGCGTGCGGGATTGCGCAGCACCCAGGCCTGGTAGCCGTTCTTCAGGGAGTCGGCGAAATTGGTGCGTGTCCACGGATGCGGGTAGACGCTCTGCTCGACGGCGACGACGTCGGCCAGGTCGGTCACCTGCATCGGCTCGTACACCAGCCGCGCCAGGTCCCAGGCAGGCGAATGCTTCATCGCGGCGCCCTCATGCCGCCGCCCCGTTCATCTCGGCGCGCTCGGCCTTCGTGTAGGCGACCTTGTTGCGCAGGTAGAGCGGTTGCGCCTCGGCCGCCGGCACGCCCTGCCCCGCCGTCAGTGCGATGGCGCCCAGCCGGGCCACCTGCACGGCATGCGGCACGATGGCCGTGTCGGCGCCCGCGCATGCCGTGCCGAACGCCTCGGCATAGGCGGCGATACCGTTGCCGCAGACGGCAGGGGCGCCGCTGGGGCGCACGTCCTGCGGGGCCGACAGCGCGGCTGCCTGGGTGACGACGGGCACGCCACCGTCGATGCGGTACTGCGCCCAGTAGACTTCGTTCATGCGCGCGTCCAGCACCGCCAGCACGTCGGCAGCGCCGTGTTTTTCGTGGCAGGCCAGCGCCATCGCATCGAGCGTGACGACGGGCAGCAGTGGCTTGCCGGCGCCGAACCCGAGGCCCTGGGCGATGCCGCAGGCGGTGCGCACGCCGGTAAACGAGCCGGGACCGGCACCGTAGGCGATGGCGTCGCAATCGGCCAGCGCGATGCCCGCCTCGGCCAGCAGCTCCTGGATCATCGGCAGCACGGCCTGCGAATGGGTGCGCACGCCGGACGACTCGCGCCACGTGACGGTGCCGCCCCGCAGCAGCGCGCAGGAGGCGGGTTCGGACGACGTTTCAATTGCAATCAAGGTAACGGTGGAGGCAGACATCCGGCTATTTTACCCTGCGCGGCCGCCATGGCCCAGCGGCACGTGGACGCGTTAGAATGCCGCTACCTTCCTCTCGCCCGCCTCGCCCATGCACCAGCCGCCGCACCGCATCGTCATCCTCGGGTTGCCGCCTGCCCAGATGCTCGACGTCACCGGCGCGCTGGACGTGTTCACCATCGCCAGCGACATCGTGGAAGCCGGCGGCCGGCCCAGGCCTTATGTCGTCACGCTGGCCGGGCCGGAGGCCGGGCCGCTGATGACGACATCGGGCATTGCGCTGCACGCCACGCATGGGATCGGCGATGCGCCGCAGGCCGATACCCTGCTGGTCGCAGGTGGGCGCGGCGCGCGCGCGTGGGCCGGCAACGCGGCGCTGATCGCGGCGCTGGCCACGCTGTGCGCCCGCACGGAGCGGGTGGGTTCGATCTGCACTGGCGCCTTTGCGCTGGCCGCGACCGGGCTCTTGGACCACCAGCGCGTGACCACCCACTGGGCGCACTTCGACGAGCTGGCGGCCCGCTTCCCGGCGGTCGCCATCGAGCGCGACGCGCTGTTCGTCAGCGCGGGCAAGTACCATACCTCGGCCGGCATCACGGCCGGCATCGATTTCGCGCTGGCCCTGGTCGAACGCGACCTGGGCGCCGCACTGGCGCGCGCCGTCGCGCGCGAGCTGGTGGTGTTCATGAAGCGGCCCGGCGGCCAGGCCCAGTTCAGCACCCGGCTGCTGCACGACACCACGGGCAGCGCGGCCGAGCGCTTCGCCAGCCTTACCCAATGGATCGCCGAGCACCTGGCCGACGACCTGTGCGTGGACGTGCTGGCCGCGCGCCTGGCCATGAGTCCACGCAACTTCGTGCGCCGCTTCACCGCGGCGCTGGGCACGACGCCCGGGAAATACGTGCTGATGCTGCGTATCGACGAGGCTCGCCGGCTGTTGTCCGAAGGCGACCTGCCGGTGACGCAGGTGGCCAAGCGCTGCGGCTTTCAGTCGGACGAAGCGATGCGCAGCGCATTCCAGCGGCACGTCAACACGTCCCCGACGGCGTTCAGGGCGCGTTTTCGCAGCGCCGCCGCGAACGAGCGGTTGGCAGAAAAGCTGGGCTGATTGTCATTGGCGGCAGGCGCCGCTTGCCCTACCCTGTGCGCACATCATATTGCTTGCTCAAGGGGAATTCATGCGTTCCATTTGCCATCTGCTGCTGCTCATCCTGGCCGTGCTCGGGCTGACGCAAGACAGCGCCCATGCCGGGGCGGTCGTGCCCAATCCGGACAAGAAGATCGCCATCGTGTTGTTCGACGGTGTCGACATCATCGATTTCTCGGGGCCCTTCGAGATCTTCCTGACCGCCGGCATGGATGTCGTTACCGTCAGCCCGGACGGCAAGAGCGTGACGAGCGGCGGCGGCATGAAGATCGCGCCGACCTACAGCTACGCCGACGCGCCTGCCGTGGATGCCATCGTGGTGCCGGGCGGGGGCATTGGCCCCGTCGTCAAGGATGCCGCGACCCACGCCTGGCTGCGCACGCGCCAGGCGCGCGGCGAGCTGCTGCTCGGGGTCTGCAACGGCGCCTTCACGCTGGCCAATGCAGGCCTGCTGGACGGCCTGCGCGCCACCACCACGGCCGACAACGTCGACAAACTGCGCCAGGCCCACCCGCGCATCCAGGTCGTGCGCGATGCGCGCGTCGTGGACAGCGGCCGTGTCGTGACGACGGGTGGACTGTCCGCCGGCATCGACGGCGCACTGCACGTGGTGACGCGACTGAAAGGCCGCGGCAAGGCGCAATTCGTGGCCGAGGCCCTGGAATACAACTGGCAACCGGAGGGCAGCTTCCTGCCGGGCCTGCGGGCGTTCCACCTGATGCACCAGACCGTGGCCGATTCCGACCTGGGCGATGCCGGCCGCATCGAAACGCTGGTCAGCACGGAAGGCGACGAGCGACGCTGGCAGTACGTCTGGCATGTGCGCTCGAGCCTGGACAGCACGGCACTGGCGGCGCGGATCGACACGTCGCTGGCCGCCGAGCGCCAGCAGATGGGCATGCAACCGCCGTTCACGGCGTCGCCGGGCCACCGCTGGCGCTTCACCGACGGCGACGGCCATCCGTGGGAAGAGACGCTGCAGGTGACGCCGGTAGCCGGGACGCCACAGCTGCACGAGGTACGGCTGGGCATCGTCCGCCTGCCAGCGGCGGCCGCGGCGCCGGGCGGTTAGCGCCGCGCGTTCGCTGTACAATAGGCGCATGCACAGCACTACCCTACAAGCCGACAACCGCGCCGAAGTGGCCGCCGCGCTGGCGCAGGACCACCTGATCGTGGCCTGCCTGTGCGCGGCTTGGTGCGGCACGTGCGCCAGCTACCGCACCGCCTTCGAGGAACTGGCCCAGCGCAATCCCGAGAAATACTTCCTGTGGGTCGACATCGAGGACCACGCCGATCTGGTTGGCGACCTGGATGTCGAGAACTTCCCTACCCTCCTGATCCAGCATCATGAAACCGTCGCGTTCTTCGGCACGATGCTGCCCGACCCGAACGTGGCGCACCGGCTGATCCAGACCATCGCCGCGACCGATCCCGCCGAGCTGCGGCGGCTGGCCGACAGCAGCGCCGAGCGGCGCGACTGGCAGCGCGACTGCAATTTGCGGGTGTTGATGGGGGCGTGATCGAAATGCCGCCAAGCTAAGGATTTCCGGGCTGCACAGAACGGTCGCTCGTTTCAGGCCGCGCTGTCCGGTCCCGGCACCACGGCCACTTGCACGACACCCTGCGCCACGGCGGCGTCGAAATCGCTCTCGGTCTGCGCCAGCGCGCCGCGCACGGGTTCGGCCAGCCCGCCGACGACCACCGCGCGGTTGCGGCCGTGCGTCTTGGCGTGGTACAGCCCCATGTCCGCCAGCTGGACCGCCTTCTCCCAGCTGAACTGCGTTTCGGGCAGATCGCAGAACGGCATCGGCACGGCGCCGGCGCTGATCTTCACCGGCACCTGCACGTCGCCGCAGTCGACCGGCAGTGTGCCGACCGCCGCCAGCAGGCGCTCGACCATGCCGTCCACCTGGTCCGGCGGCACGCCCGGCGCGAACACGAGGAATTCCTCGCCGCCCCAGCGCAGCACCATGTCGCTGGTGCGCACCGCCTCCGTCAGCCGGCGCGCCACCTCGACCAGCGTGCGGTCGCCCACCGCGTGGCCCCAGCGGTCGTTGATCGACTTGAAGTGGTCGATGTCGATGATCGTCAGCACGTCGACGCCACTGCCGCGCTGCTGGCGCCGTTCCGCTTCCGGCAGGCCGGCACGGCGCTGCATGCGTTCCGTGAACACGCGCCGGTTGAACAAGCCCGTCAACGGATCGCGCGTGGCGTGATACTCCAGCTGCACGTTCAGGCGCGCCAGTTCCGCGTTGGCGCGCCGCGCGCGGCGGTACTGCACGTAGACGAACACGCCGGCCACCAGCAGCAGCGCGGCCGCCACGGCGATGATCAGCTGCTCCTGGCGCTTGTTGCTGATGACCGTGTCCTTGACCTGGTTGTCGCGCGCCAGCTGGTCGATCTGGCGCTGGCGCCGGTCCGCCTCGAATTTCTCCTGCAGCGCGGCCACGGCCTGGTCGCGTTCCGACACCAGCAGCTTTTTCTGCACCGTCTGCTGGTCGCGCACGAAGCGCAATGCCTCCTGCGAGCGGCCGGCCGCTTCGAACATGCGGCTGGTTTCGTCCAGCATGTTGACCAGGTCGCCCAGCGAATTCGAACTGCGCAGGTCGTCGATCACCTCGCGCACGTAGGGCAGTGCGGCATCGAGCTTGCCCTGGCCGCCCAGCGCGAAGCCCAGGTTGGCCTTGGCCATCAGGACCGAGCTGACGTCGTTGACCTGCACCGATTTGACCAGCGCGCGGCGCGCCGCCGCCTCCGCCTTGGCGTATTGCCTGGTGCGCAGGTAGTGATCGGCGACGTTGCCGAGGATGACGCCCTCCATTGCCACCAGGCCGGCCCGCTCGGCCGTCGCCAGCGCGGCTTCGAAGGCGGCCAGGCCCTCGGCATTGCGCTCCAGCGAGATATACGCGGTGCCCTGCGCGAACAGCAGCCAGGCCATGGGCCGCGCCGGCATCACGCTGCGATACGTCTCCAGCGCGTTGGTCGCCATCGCCAGGCCCTTCTCCGGATTGTTCATGTTGACGTACAAGCGGCTGATCAGCATCATGATTTGCAGCCGCTCGCGCAACGTGGCGACATCGTCTCCTTCGGTGCGGCTCAGCACGGCCAGGTAGCGGCTCAGTGCCTTGTCGAACTGGCTGGTGCCGCTGTAGGCGTCGCCATACGCCAGGTCCAGCCAGTTCTGCAGTTGACGGGGCGGGTGCGCGCCGAGTTGCGGGCGCAGCGCGTCCAGCAAGGCCAGCACCTGCATCGGCTTGCCCTGGTCCAGCAGGCGGTCGGCCCGTCCCAACCGGGCCAGCAGCACGGTGTCGCGGTCATTGTTGGCCAGTGCCAGTTCGCGCAGCGTGTCCAGCGTCTCGCCGGCCTGCTCGGCCTGGCCGGCGTCGCGCTGCAGCGAATGGCGCGTCAGCAGCAGCTCGCGCTGTACGCGGTAGGACACGTTGGGCGGCAAGGTCGCGCGCAGCTCCTCGAGCCGCTTGATGGCGGCCGGATTGGCGCTGTACGACAAATCCGCGATGGCGCGCAGTTCCGCCAGCACTGCGGCGTCGTCGGCACGCACGGGGGCCGCGCACAGCATTGCCGCGAGCAGCACGGCGCTCACCAGGGTCCTGCGGCGCGAAAAAGCAAACGAGGAAAGAACGGTCATGGCTTACACGCCGGCTGGCGCGGAGTTGGCGCTGCCGGCTGGCCTGGCGCTGTCGGAAATTATGATTCAGTATGTTCCATTGCCGCATGGAAATCAATCAATCGCCGCTGCGACGCCCCATTTCGGCTGCCGGAATGCACACTTTCACCACAGCTTTCCTGGGATGAAAGACGGGCCGACTAATTATCAGCCGGCCGCAGACGTCTTTGCACCCAAAAGCGGAGCGCTGGGGTCAGACCCGGCGGGTCTGACCCCGGTTTTGGCCTGGGGTTGAAGGATACGCCTGCGGCCCAGTAAGTCTTGCATCCTTAACTTGGCGGCATTGCCGCCTGTCCCGGGTGGTCGGCAGCTTCCGGCTGCGTGGCGACGCCGCGCCAGCAGTTGGCACTGAAGCACTGAAGTGTTGGCGGGCGACAGGCCCGCCGCCGGTTGCTACAATGACACCATGTCAACGACCTGGTGGAGGTAGTGATGCGAACGGCAATGGCGACGATGTCCCGGTGGCATGGTGCGGTCCTGGCGGCCGCGCTGCTGGCCGCGCCCGCGTGGGCGCAGGAACCGGAATCCGTGGCGGACGCCCAGGAAGCGGCCGAGCGCTGGCTGGCCCAGGTCGACGCCGGCAACTACGCCTCGTCCTGGCGCGACGGCGCCGCGTCGTTCCGCACCGCCGTGCCGCAGCAGCAGTGGGAGGCGACGATGCGCCAACTGCGCGGCGGGCTCGGCTCGGTAGGCGACCGCGCGCTCAAATCCGCCTCGTTCACGAAGACGCTGCCGGGGCTGCCGGACGGCCAGTACGTGGTGATCCAGTACACGACCCAGTTCGCCAACAAGGAGCAGGCGGTGGAGACGGTCACGCCGATGCGCGAGGCCGATGGCAGCTGGCGGGTGTCGGGCTACTACATCCGCTAGCGTTTGCAACACCGGTGTCAAGCACCGCGTACGCGTCAACGCAGGCTTACGCCAAGGCCTGCGATAAAAACCAGGGTCAGTCCCGCGGGGACAGACCCTAAACCCTGAGGCGTTCGGTTCACGCCAATCTTAGCGGCAAGCTGCGCAAGCGCTGCCCGGTCAGCTTGAACACGGCATTGGCCACCGCCGGCGCCACCGGCGGCACGCCGGGTTCGCCGACCCCTTCGGGCGGTTCGGTGGACAGGTTGATGATGGTCTCGACGATCGGCGCCTGGTGCATCCGCAGCACCGGATAGTCGCCGAAATTGGTCTGCTCGACCTTGCCGTCCTCGATCGTGATCTCCCCGCCCAGCGCGGCCGACAGGCCGAAGATGACGGACGATTCCATCTGCTGCGCCACCAGGTTCGGGTTGACGGCCAGGCCGCAGTCGATCGCGCACACCACCCGGTGCACGCGGATTTCCTTGCCTTCGACCGACACTTCCGCCACCTGCGCCACGATCGAGCCGAAGCTCTGGTGCAGCGCCACGCCGTGCGCGCGGCCCGGCGGCGGCGTGCCGGCGCGCTTGACGGCCGCGTCCAGCACGGCCAGGTCGCGCGGGTGCTCCAGCAGCATCGCGCGGCGCAGCGCGACCGGGTCCTTGCCGGCCGCATGGGCCATCTCGTCGATGAAGCTCTCCTTGAAAAAGGCGTTCTGCGAGTGGCCGACGGAGCGCCAGTTCCCCAGCGGTACGGGCGTGTCCACGGCCACGTGGGCGATGCGCTGGTGCGGGATCTCGTACTGCATGTCGTACACGCCCTCGACGGTGCTCTTGTCCGGCCCGCCCGCGGGCAGGCCCAGATTGCGCCGGGCGAACTGGTGCCCCAGCGCGCCGCTGGCGGCGCGGCACTGCCACGTCAGGATCGTGCCGGCCGCGTCCAGCGTGGCCTGGAAGCGCGCCAGCGCGGCCGGCCGGTAGACGTCGTGCATGACGTCGTCCTCGCGCGACCAGATCATCTGCACCGGACGGCCCTGGCACTCGCGCGCGATGGCCACGGCCTGCGCCACCATGTCCCCTTCCAGGCGCCGGCCGAAGCCGCCGCCCAGCAGGTGCTCGTGCAGCTCGACGTCGGCCGGGTCCACGTCCGCCACCTGCGCGGCGATGGCGACGACGATCGACGGCGCCTGCGTGGACAGCCACAGGCGCACCTTGCCGCCGCTGACCTGGGCCGTGCAATTGACCGGTTCCATCGCCGCATGGGCCAGCAGCGGCGCGCGGTACTCGGCGCGGATGACGCGCGCGCCGGTGCCGGCCTGTTCCAGGTCGCCGCGGCTGTGATACACATGCTCGTCGTCGCCGTCCAGCGCCGCGGCCAGGCCGTCGAACAGCCCCTGCGTGGACAACGCCGCGTGCGGCCCGGCCTCCCAGCGCACGGCCAGCGCGGCCGCGGCCTGGCTGGCCTGCCAGAACGTGCGCGCGACCACCGCCACGCCGGCCTGCGCGCCCGTCTGGCCGCGCAGCGCGCCGGAAAAATCGATCACGCTCAGCACCCCCGGCATGGCCAGCACGCTGGCGGGGTTGATGCCGGCAATGGTGCCGCCGATGGTCGGCGCCATGCGCAGCGCCGCATACACCATGCCTTCGGGACGCGCGTCGATGCCGAAGCGCGCCGTGCCGTCGCTCTTGATGCGGGCGTCGCGGCGCGGCTGGGCGCGCCCGATCAGGCGAAACGCGTGCGGTTCCTTCAGCGGCACCTCGTACGGGGTTTCCTGCGCGGCGGCCGCGGCCAGGCTGCCATAGCTGGCCTTGCGGCCGCTGCTGTCGTGGTACAGCCAGCCGTCCGCGCTGCGCACCTGCTCCGGCGCGACCTTCCAGGCCCGGCTGGCAGCCGCGATCAGCAGGCCACGCGCGGTGGCGCCGGCCTCGCGCATCGGCAGCCACAGGTCCTTGACACTGGAGGAGCCGCCCGTCAGGTTGATCCCCAGCTCGCGCGCCACCTTGGCCAGGCCCCACTGCGTCGCCGCCTTCGTGTAGCCGGTGTCGTCCGGATGGAACGGCAAGTTCTCGCGCATCACGGCGAGATTGGCATAGATCTTGTCCTGCGGCGCCGGGGCGATCCGCACGGCAGCCAGCGGCACGTCCAGCTCCTCGGCCAGCAGCATCGGCAGCGCCGTGTGCACGCCCTGCCCCATCTCGGCGCGCGGCACGACGATGGAGACGGTGTTGTCCGGCGCGATCGCCACCCAGCCGTTCAGGGCGACGGCATCGCGCGCCACCGGCAGCGCCGCCTGTGCCTTCAGGCGCTGGCGCGGCGGCGCCACGCCCCAGCCCACCAGCAGGGCGCCGGCCACGCCGGCACCGCTCAGCAGGAAACGTCGGCGCGAGATCTTCTTGGGTCCAAGCATCGGTATCGGTCCAGGTTAGGATTGCCAGTGTCGCAGCAGTTCGTCCGGCGCCACGGGGCGGCTGTACAGGTAGCCCTGCGCACGGTTGCAGCCATGCCGCAGCAGGAAGGCGGCCTGCTCGTCCGTCTCCACGCCCTCGGCGATGACGGACAGGTTCATGCTCTTGCCGAGCTGGATGATGGCGATGGCGATGGCTTCGTCGTTGACATCGGTCGAGATGTCCTTGATGAAGGAGCGGTCGATCTTCAGGGTCTGCACCGGCATCTGCTTCAGGTAGGCCAGCGACGAGTAACCGGTGCCGAAATCGTCGATGGCGAGGCTGACGCCGATCGCGTGCAGGCCGTTGATGTAGGCCAGCGCGTCGCCGGTGTTCATGATCAGCGACTCCGTCACTTCCAGCTGCAGGCGGTGCGGCGCCAGGCCGGTCTCGCGCAGGATGGCGCCGACCACGTCGACGATGGTGCCGCGCTCGAACTGGCGTACCGACAGGTTGACGGCGATCTTCGGCACGTCCAGGCCGGCCTGCTGCCAGCGCACCATCTGGCGGCAGGCTTCGCCCAGCACCCACTGGCCCAGCTGGTTGATGAAGCCGGTGTCCTCGGCCAGCGGGATGAAACGGAACGGCGGCACCAGGCCCAGTTGCGGGTGGTTCCAGCGCACCAGCGCTTCCACGCCGATCAGGCGACCCGTGTCGATCTCCACCTGCGGCTGGTAGTGCAGGAAGATCTCGTCCTTCTCGATCGAACGGCGCAGGTAGGTTTCCAGCTGCAGCCGCGCCACGCCCTCGCCGCTCATCTCCGGCGCATAGAAGCGGTAGCCGTTGCGGCCGCGCGCCTTGGCCTGGTACATCGCCACGTCGGCGTTCCGGATCAGCATGTTCAGGTCGGTCGCGTCGTGCGGGTACAGGCTGACGCCCACGCTGCACGTGACGAACAGCTCGTGGCCCGCCACCAGGAACGGCTGTTCGAACATCGTCACCAGCTTCTCGGCCACCAGGGTGGTGCCGTACTGGCCCTCGACGTCTTCCAGCAGCACGACGAACTCGTCGCCGCCCAGGCGCGCCAGGGTGTCGCCGTCGCGCAGCTTGCCGGCCAGCGCGCGCGCCACCTGCACCAGCAGCTCGTCGCCGATATGGTGGCCCAGCGTGTCGTTGACCGTCTTGAAGCGGTCCAGGTCGATGAACAGCAGCGCCAGCTGGTCGCCGGTGCGGGCGGCGCGGTCGATCGCGTGCTGCAGGCGGTCGTTGAACAGCAGCCGGTTGGGCAGCTGCGTCAACGGGTCGTGGTGCGCCATGTGGTCCAGCTTCTCCTGCGACTGCTTGACCTGCGTGATGTCGGAAAACACCGCGACATAGTGCGTGACGGGCGCGCTGGCGTGGTCGTCGTCGCTTTCCGCGGGCGCGTCGGCCGTGCCGCGCACGGCGGTGATGGTCAGCTCCTGCAGGAACTGCTCGCCGTTCTTGCGCACGCACCACAGCTCGCCGTACCAGTAGCCGGTCTCGACCAGTTCGCGCCACAGCTCCTCGCGCAGCGTATCGTCGTGGCGGCTCGAGCGCGTCAGGTACAGGTCCTGGCCCAGCGCCTCGCTTTCGGTGTAGCCGGTGATCTGCGTGAAGGCGGGATTGACGGCGACGATGCGGCCGCTGGCGTCGACCACCATGACGGCATCGCCGATGTGCTCCAGCACCGTGGCCGACAGGCGCAGCTTCTCTTCCGCCTCCTTGCGCTCGGTAACGTCCGCGTAGACCCAGATGCTGCCGTCGTTCGGGCGGTTCTGGTCGATCGCGCAGCCGCTGACGAGGCACCAGAACAGGCTGCCGTCGCGGCGGCGGTACTGGCGCTCCTCGCTGAAGTACTCGCCACGGCCCAGGGTCGGATACTGGCGCGCGCCGGCCTGCTCGAAGTCGCCCTCGTTCGGGAAGAAGATCGACGTCGACTTGCCGACCATCTCGCCGGGGCCGTAGCCGAACAGCTCCTCGCAGCGCCGGTTGACGGACATGATCGTGCGGTGCCGCACGAAGCTGACGCCGAACATCACGTTGTCCAGGATCGCGCTCTGCTCGGCCAGCAGCGCCTCGATGCGCATCTCGTTGTCCTTGCGCTCGCTGATGTCGGACAGGATGCCGTCCACCCACGGCGAGCTGCCGTCGGCCGGGATCTGCGGCTGCCCCACCTCGAGCACCCAGCGCTGCGTGCCGGTGGCATCGACGATGCGGTATTCCGACTCGTACGGCCGGTTTTCCGCGATGGCCTGCTTGACGGCGTGGCGTTGGGCGCGCCGGTCCTCCGGCGTGATCAGGTTGACCCACGCATGGGTGGTGCCGCGCATCAGCTGCGCGGCCGTGTAGCCCGAGATTTCCTCGATCGCGTCGCTGACGAATTCGATCGGCCCGTCCGGCCGGTAGCGGAACACGGCGCCGGGCACCTGCGTGACGATGGTGCGGAAGCGCTCCTCGCGCTGGCGCACGTCGTCGAACAGCCGGCGGATGGCGGCGCGGGTGGTTTCGAGCTGGCTGCCCAGGCGGCCCAGTTCGTCGCTGCCGTGCACGTCCAGCCGGGTCTCGAAGTCACCCTGCGACAGCCGTGACGAAAAGCGCATCAGCTTGCGCAGCGGCTGGATGACGCGCCGGTTCAGCAGCAAAATGATCAGGACCAACGACACCGACAGCTGGGCCGCCAGCACGAAGATGGTCGAGCGCTGCTTGCCGCGCAGTTCCTGGCGGCTGCGGGCGTCGTCCATCTCGACGACGATATGGCCGATGCGTTCGCCGCGCACGTTGACGTCGCGCTCGGCCCGCACCACATTGCCCAGTGCGCGCGCGGGCGCGGCCAGGTGGATGAACGGCGTATCGCCCTGCCCCGTCACCGCCACCTGCACGACCGAGCGGTCGCGCATGACGGATTCGGCCAGCAACTGGGCCGAATCGGCATTCATGTTCCACAACGATTCCTGCATGCCCAGCGCCAGGATGTCGGCGTTGCGCTGCAGCGCTTCGTTCAGCGCGGTGCGCGCGGCCTGGTGCTCGCGCACCCCGATCAGCAAGTAGCTGCCGACGATGGCGGGAAACACGAGGCCCACCAGCACGACCAGCAGCAGCGATCCGTAGATCGACGAGCCGTACAGCGCGGACAGCCGCTCGCGCACGCTGCGATGTGGCGTGTTGGTCATGCAGTTCGGCAGCCGGGTGGTTTCGGAGGCATTGCGGAGAGAGGATGTGTTGTTTTCGTCGTGCAATTATGCACGGAAAGGGCCGGCGCAGTCACCCGTGCGGGGCCCGAGTGCGGCCTCTACGGGGCGCGCTGACAACGCCAGCCGGCACGGTGGCGGGGAACTTGTTATGATCGCCACTCTTTCAAGGAGCCCCGTCATGTCGTTTTCCATGTATTCCGCGTCCGTTCCCGTCTTCCGCCAGATCCTGAACAGCCTGGCCGCGATCCTGGCCAAGGCCGAGGCCCACATCGAGGCGAAGAAGATCGACCCGGCCGCGCTGCTGCAGTATCGCCTGTATCCGGACATGCTGCCGTTCATCCGCCAGATCCAGATCGCGGCCGACTTCGCCAAGGGCGCGGGCGCCCGCCTGGCCGGGCAGGAAGTACCGTCCTTCGAGGACACCGAAAAGAGCTTCGCCGACCTGCGGCAGCGCATCGCCCGCACGCTGGCCTTCCTGGACAGCCTGCCGCAACACGAGATCGAAGGCAGTGCCGGCCGCGCCATCACGACCGGCAGCGGCGACAAGACCAGGCACTTCGACGGCCAGACCTACCTGCTGCACTACGCGCTGCCGCACTTCTTCTTCCACGCGACCACCGCCTACGACATCCTGCGTCACAACGGCCTGGACATCGGCAAGAAGGACTTCATCGGGAGCTGGTAAGCATGCTCTACATTCTTTCCGAACTGGGCGCCGACGAGCGCTTCGCCGACCTGGCCACGCTGGGCCGCCGCGCCGACGCGCTGATCCGGGAGTCGGGCGACGTCACCCAGGGCGTGGCGTATGAGTGGGCCGATGCCGCGGCGCTCGACGACGAGGAAAACGTGCCGCCGCCGGCAGCGCTGCTGACGCGGGTCGACGGCCGCTGGGTGCGGCGGGCGGTGATCGCCACGCCGACCGAGGATGGGCAGTTTGCGCTGGAGTATGGCGACCCGAGCGAGGCCACGGACGGCTGAGGTATTGGGGTCTGTCCCCACAGGGGACCGACCCCGAAGTTTGCCAGCGCATCGATACGCGACCAGACTTCGGGGTCAGTCCCCGCTGGGGACAGACCCCAGCCATCAGCCATTGCGGCGAGGATATCCTTGCGCGGTGATGCGCTGCCACACGACCTCCTTCTGCTCGGCCGTCATCGACACCCAGTGTGCCACCTCGATATAAGTACGGCCGCAGCCGCGGCAGATTTCGTCGAACGTGGTGGAGCAGACGGCCACGCACGGCGTGTCCGGGCGTTCCGGCAAATCCTGGTCCGCCATCACTTCCCCTGCGGGAACAGCTTGTCCCAGCCGTCGTGGCCCAGCTTTTCCATCGTCTCGATATTCTTTTCAAAAATCTCTTCCGCCTCCGGGAAAGCGGCCACGGCGCGCTCCACGCTGTCCTCGCGCAGCAGGTGCAGCGTCGGGTACGGCGAACGGTTGGTATAGTTGCCGATGTCGTTCTTGTCGGTATCGGCAAACTGGTAGTCCGGATGGAAACTGGCGACCTGCAGCTCGCCCACCAGCTCCATATCGTCCAGCGCCGCGTCGGCCACGTCGAGGAACTCATTGTAGTCTTCGAAGTCGGTCAACACGCCAGGGTGGATGATCAGGGTCGTGTCGATCTGCTCGGCCGGCGTGTCGGCCAGCAGTTGCAGCTCGTCCATCAGCAACTCCAGCAATTGCTCGGGCGTGGTGGCGTCCGACACCACGTAGCGGATCTGCTTCTTGACGTGCACGGCCTTGGCGAACGGGCACAGGTTCAGGCCGATGACGGCCTTTTCCAGCCATTGTTCGGTCGCGGCAATGGCTGCGGCATGGTCGATGTTGGGGGTACTCATGGGAAACTTCCTTGTTGGACAGCGCCGTGCGACAGGCAAGCGGGCATTTTACGCACAACCCTGTCGTTTCGCCATCTTCCGTCTTCTTTTGTTATCTCGCGCATATCTATCGGCTATTTTTGCGCAACCATGTTGCCAAAGTTTTTTGTAACCGTGCCGACATATTTCTTGACGGCGACCCGACAACGTCCGTACACTCCACCTTTAAATTGGTAGTCCGTCCGGAAGGTTCCTTCAAGGCAATGCAACTTTCGCCTCGAAGTCCTGTCCGATCTTCATCGACGACAACAATGGAATGCTATGCGACTCAAGTACACCCCCCTGCTGGCGGCGCTGATCATCGCGGCTCCGGCGATCGGCCAGGCGGTCGAATCCGCATCCTCCGCGGAACGCGCCAACCTGCCGCTGATCCCGCTGTCCCCCGCCGCCAAGGCTCCTGCACCCGAACTCGCCTCCCCTTCCAAGAACGTCGCCAAGGCCACCGCCGCGGAAGACGCGTTCCGTGAAACGGACGTCTGGAACCGCATCCGTTCCGGCTATGCCATTCCCGACCTGAACAATTCGCTGGTCGCCAAGCACACCAACTGGTATGCCGAGCGGCCCGACTACATGGCCCGCGCCAGCGCGCGCGCCTCGCTGTATCTGTTCCACGTGGTGTCGGAACTGGAAAAGCGCAATATGCCGACCGAGCTGGCCCTGCTGCCGTTCGTCGAGTCCGCTTTCAATCCCACCGCCGTCTCCAGCGCCAACGCGGGCGGCATGTGGCAGTTCATGCCCGGCACGGGCCGTGACTTCAACCTGAAGCAGAACGCGTTCAAGGACGACCGCCGCTCCGTGCTGGCCTCGACGGATGCCGCCCTGACCTACCTGCAGCGCCTGTACGACATGTTCGGCGACTGGCAGCTGGCGCTGGCCGCCTACAACTGGGGCGAAGGCTCCGTCCAGAAGGCGATCGCGAAGAACCGCGCGGCCGGCAAGCCGACCGATTTCGAGGGCCTGTCCGAGCTGATGCCGGCGGAAACGCGCAACTACGTGCCGAAGCTGCAGGCGCTGAAGAACGTCGTGGCCAACCCGGCCCGCTACAGCCAGACCCTGCCGCTGATTCACAACGAGCCCTATTTCACGGCCGTGGACAAGACCAGCGACATCGACCTGACCATCGCGGCCCAGCTGGCCGAGCTGTCGGTCGACGAATTCAAGGCCCTGAATCCGCAGTTCAAGCGCCCCGTCATCACGGGCGGCGAGCAGACCCAGATCCTGCTGCCGAAGGAAAACGCGGAGAAGTTCCACCTGAACCTGGCCCAGTGGGGCCGCGCCCTGTCCACCTGGACCACCCACAAGGTCACTGGCGCACGCGAATCGATCGCCTCGCTGGCGTCGAAATTCCGCACCACGCCGGATGTGATCCGCCAGGCCAACAATATCCCCTCGCGCGGCGTGCTGAAGGCCGGCTCGACCATCCTGGTACCGAAGCTGTCGACCAGCGCCAACGTCGACATTCCGGCCGAGATCGCGGAGAACGCCACGGTCGCCATCGACACGACCGAACGCGTGACCAAGCGCAGCAATTACCGCCAGGCCAAGGCCGGCAGCAGCAACACGAAGTCGCCGATCAAGCTCGTCAAGGCCCGTGTGTCGCGTGCCGATGCCGGCAAGGCGCGCCGCACGCGCAACTGAGTTTTTGCCGCGAGCAAGGCCGCGCCCCCGCACCGGTGGCGCGGCCTTTTCTTTTGCAACCCGCATGGGCGCAGGCTGCGCGCCCGATAATGGCATTGCCAAGCTTGCAGCCCTGCCATTCAGATCATACAATCTCGGACTTGCGGTAGTGGGAGCGGCGCGCCTGGCGCGTCCTTTTTTACCAATTAGAACAACAACCTGCACTGATGGCGGCCGCCCCGGCACGCCGTAGGCAACTGGAGTAAACATGGCTTTCTTGCAAGGCAAAAAAATCCTCATTACCGGACTGCTGTCGAACCGCTCGATCGCGTACGGCATCGCCAAGGCGTGCCAGCGCGAAGGCGCCGAGCTGGCGTTCACCTACGTGGGCGACCGCTTCAAGGATCGCATCACGGAGTTCGCCGCCGAGTTCGGCAGCAAACTGGTGTTCGACTGCGACGTCTCCAGCGATGAGCAGATCGCCGCGCTGTTTGCCGACCTGGGCAAGGAATGGCAGCAACTAGACGGCCTGGTGCACGCGATCGGCTTCGCGCCGCGCGAGGCGATCGCCGGCGAGTTCCTGGACGGCCTGACGCGCGAGAACTACCGCATCGCCCACGACATCTCCGCCTACAGCTTCCCGGCAATGGCCAAGGCCGCGCTGCCGCTGCTGAAGGAAGGTTCGTCGCTGCTGACGCTGTCCTACCTGGGTGCCGTCCGTGCGATCCCCTACTACAACACGATGGGCCTGGCAAAGGCCTCGCTGGAAGCATCGGTGCGCTACCTGGCGGAAAACCTGGGCCAGAAAGGCATCCGCTCGAACGGCATCTCGGCAGGCCCCATCAAGACGCTGGCCGCGTCCGGCATCAAGGACTTCGGCAAGCTGCTGGGCTTTGCCGCCAGCCACGCGCCGCTGCGCCGCAATGTAACCATCGAGGAAGTGGGCAACACGGCCGCCTTCCTGCTGTCCGACCTGGCCTCCGGCATCACCGGCGACATCATCTACGTCGATGGCGGCTTCTCCCACGTCATGGGCCTGAACGCCAGCGATTATCAGTAACTGCACGAACGTCACCCTGCACGCTTCAGATAAGCGTGCAGGGTGACGTAATTTCAGGTATGATGTTGTTTGTGCGCTGCAACAGGCGGCGCGCGATGTACCAACAACATACAACAACAAAGCAGCTTCGCAAGCCTTCGCGCATCCCTACCGGGTCGACTGATACCGCCGGATGACGCTTATTAAAAGCCCCCCGCCCAAGTGTGTCGATGTCTGACACCGTCCCGGCGCAAAGCTTTTGTGCCGAAATTTCTATTCTCGCTGTTTAGAGTCATTTCGTTTGGTTGGCGTTGCTATGTTGCGTTCTGCGTTTTTGCACGAACGCTGATTTTTACGAAAGATATACATGAGTTTTGAAGCACTAGGTCTGAACCCGTCCATCCTGAAAGCCCTCCTCGACGCCGGCTACACCAAGCCGACGCCCGTGCAGGAGCAGGCCGTTCCGGCTGCGATCGCGGGCAAGGATCTGCTGGTGTCCTCGCAAACCGGCTCCGGCAAGACCGCGGCCTTCATGCTGCCTTCGCTGCACCGCCTCGCCGACAGCGAGCCGGCGGCTGCGCAGGGTCGCACCCCCAACCAGGAAAAGCAGGCCGCGTTCGCACGCGGCGAGCGTCCACGTTTCAAGCCAGCCCAGCCGAAGATGCTGGTGCTGACGCCGACCCGCGAGCTGGCTCTGCAGGTCACCACGAATACCGACAAGTACAGCGTCAACCTGCGCCGCATCAAGGCCGTCTCGATCCTGGGCGGCATGCCTTACCCGAAGCAGATGCAACTGCTGTCGCGCAACCCTGAAATCCTGGTGGCGACGCCGGGCCGCCTGATCGACCATATGGAATCGGGCAAGATCGACTTCTCCCAGCTGCAGATCCTGGTGCTGGACGAAGCCGACCGCATGCTGGACATGGGTTTCATCGACGATATCGAGAAGATCGTGGCGGCCACGCCGGACAATCGCCAGACGATGCTGTTCTCGGCCACGCTGGACGGCGTGGTCGGCAACATGGCGCGCCGCATCACGAAAGACCCGCTGGTCATCCAGATCATGCAGGCCGCCAACAAGCACGAGAACATCACGCAGCGCGTGCACTTCGTCGACGACCTGTCGCACAAGAACCGCCTGCTCGATCACCTGCTGCGCGACGAGTCGCTGGACCAGGCCGTCGTCTTCACCGCGACCAAGCGCGATGCCGACACGATCGCCGACCGCCTGAACATCGCCGGTTTCTCGGCCGCCGCACTGCATGGCGACATGCACCAGGGCGCGCGTAACCGTACGCTCGATGGCCTGCGCCGCGGCAACGTCAAGGTGCTGGTCGCCACCGACGTGGCGGCGCGCGGCATCGACGTGCCGAACATCACGCACGTGTTCAACTACGACCTGCCGAAGTTCCCGGAAGACTACGTGCACCGCATCGGCCGTACCGGCCGTGCCGGCCGCAACGGCCTGGCGATCTCGCTGGTGAACCATGCCGAAGGCATGAACGTCAAGCGCATCGAACGCTTCACCAAGCAGACGATCCCGGTCAACGTGATCGAGGGCTTCGAGCCGAAGCGCAGCGCGCCACCGCGTTCGGCCGCCCGTCCGGGCTGGAAGCCAGGCGAAGGCCGCGGCGGCAAGCCGGGCCAGCGCAGCTTCAGCAAGCCGGGCGCGCCGCGTGAAGGCGGCGGCCACTACCGCAGCGAAGGCACGCCATTCCGCTCGGAAGGCCAGCCGTTCCGCAAGGAAGGCGGCGGTTTCCGTCGCGATGGCGACAGCTTCCGTCGTGAAGGCAGCGCCGCGCCACGTTCGGAAGCACCGCGTCGCCCGTGGGGCGAGCGCTGATCCAGCGTCAGTAGCGATGGCATGACAACAACGGCCGCCCGGGCAACCGGGCGGCCGTTGTTACGTTCGCTGCCGTACAGAGTGCGCTGTTGAGTGGGGGCACACTGGACGCATGAACAAGACACTCCTCACCCTACTCCTCGCCACGCCGCTGGTCCAGGCCGCGCAAGTCCAACCCCAGCCGCCCGTCCAGGCGGCGCCGCCGCAGGCCGCGCCGTCCCAGCCGCAGGTACCCGCCACGCCCGCCGAGTCACCCGAACTGCGCGCGCAGATCCTGCTGGACCGCGCCCACTTCTCGGCGGGCCAGATCGACGGCCAGTACGGCAGCAATATGAAACATGCGCTGCTGGGCTTCCAGAAATCGCGCGGCCTGGCGGCGACCGGCAAGCTGGACCCGCAGACGCTGGCGGCGCTGGAAGACCGCCAACCCGTGCTCGCCACCTACTCGATTACCGACGCCGACGTGCAGGGCCCCTACCGCCCCGTGCCGGAATCGATGGCGGACAAGGCGAAACTGCCGGCATTGGGATTCGCCAGCATCGACGAAGCGCTGGGCGAACGCTTCCACGCCAGCCCGAAGCTGCTGCGCGAGCTCAACCCGGGCAAGGATTTCAACCGCGTCGGCGAACAGATCATCGTGCCGAACGTGCACGCGGCCGGGCCGATCCCGCCGGCCGCCCGCATCGTGGTGGACGAGTCGGATCGCACGCTGTCGCTGGTGGATACGGCCGGCAAGGTCGTCGCGCAATTTCCCGCCAGCACGGGCAGCGAACACGATCCGCTGCCCATCGGCGAGTGGAAGATCAACGGCGTGGGCCGCAATCCCGACTACCGCTACAACCCGGAACTGTTCTGGGACGCCAAACCGGGCGAAGGCAAGGCGATGATCAAGCCGGGCCCGAACAATCCGGTCGGTGTGGTGTGGATGGACCTGTCGAAGGAGCACTACGGCATCCACGGCACGCCCGAGCCCGGCATGATCGGCAAGACGGAGTCGCACGGCTGCATCCGCCTGACCAACTGGGACGCCGCCAAGGTGGCGGACATGGTCGGGCCGGGCTTCCCCGTCATCCTGCAGGATTGATCACTTGAGAGGAGCGCACGATGAAATGGCTGCTGACTTTACTGCTGGGTATCGTATTGGGCGTCGTGGGCACCGTGCTGTACCTGGGGCGTGACGTCGCCGCGACGGGCACGCCCGCACCGGGCCCGGCTGTCACGCCGGCGCCCGCCACGGCGCCGCCAGCGGCCGCACCTGCTGCGGCGGCACCTGCCAATGCCAACGCGGGCGGCGTGCCGCTGCCGCCCGGCGAGCTGCCGGAAGTGGTGCCGCCGGCGCCCGTTTCTCCGGCCGCGACCAGCGTGGACATGAACGTCAAGCCAGCCATCGGCCAACTGCTGGTGCCGGTGGCCGGGGTCAGCGCGAAAGAGCTGACGGATACCTACAACCAACCGCGCGGCAACGAACGGCGCCACGAGGCGCTCGACATCATGGCGGTCAAGGGCACGCCCGTGCTGGCCGTCGCGGACGGCAAGGTCGTCAAGCTGTTCAACAGCAAGCAAGGCGGGCTGACGGTGTACCAGTTCGATCCGTCCGAGAAATACGCGTATTACTACGCCCACCTGGACAGCTACGCACCGGACCTGAAGGAAGGCCAGCAACTGCGCCGTGGCCAGATGGTGGGCTACGTGGGCGTGACCGGCAACTCCGACCCGAACGCACCGCACCTGCACTTCGCCATTTTCGAGCTGGGGGCGGACAAGAACTGGTGGCAGGGCACGCCGGTCAATCCGTTTCCCTACATGACGGGCGCGGCGCCCAGCCGCTGAAGCACCGGTGTCAGGCACCGGTCGGAGAGCGGTTGATGGGTGCCTGACACCATGGGTTCCATTACCAGTGCCGCACCCGCCCCGTGTCCATATGGACGAACTGGGAGTCCTGGTAATACCCGACCCCGCCACCCTTCAGCGCCAGCGCCGCCTTGTGCACCTGGCGCAAATCCACGCCCGGGATGCGCAGGTCGATGGCCTTCCCTTCCAGGTGCATGCTGTGCCTTGCGACGCCGCCGCTGGCAGCCGCCAGCTTCTGGTTGGTTTCCGGCGAGCGATACCCGGAAATAATATGGATCACGTTGTTGCTGCCGAACTGGGCGCTGACCTTGTTGACCAGCACCATCAGCTCCGGGTCGATCGTCGCGATCGTGTTGCTGCGGTGATCGCGCAGCAACTTGTTAATGTCCTGCAACGCTTCGGGAATGAACTGACCTTCCGCCCAGAACAGCGTGCGCAGGGTCTCGCCTGTGTGCGTGTTGTAGAAACGCAGGCTGCGCTCGTGCGGTGCCGCCACAGCGGCCCGCGCCAGGGCCGGCATGCTCAAGGCGGATGCGACGGCCACGGATTTTCTGAGAAATGATCTGCGATTGTCCATGGCGTCATGATACTCCCGTCCGCTGATCGATGTTTTTGTGGCGCGCGGAAATTAGCTGCGTTATACTTGATCACTCAAGCACCTCACAAGGATAACCGATGAGCATCGATCAAGCCAACCCGGCGGGAAACGCCGCCCTGGACTTCTGCCTGCGCCTGGCACGCGCCCATGCCACCATCATCCGCCGGCTCGACACGGTGCTGGGCGGCCATCACGGCCTGTCGTTCGGCGACTTCATGTTGCTGCAGCACCTGTCGAAGGCGCCGGGCGGACGGCTGCGCCGCGTCGACCTGGCCGAGCGCCAGGGCCTGACCGCATCCGGCGTCACGCGTACGCTGCTGCCGCTGGAGAAAACCGGGCTGGTGGCGCGGCTGGCGGACGAGCGCGACGCCCGCGTGGGCTTTGCCGCCATCACGCCGGCCGGCCACGAGCTGCTCGACAACGCCATGCTGACGGCGCGCGAGACCTGTGCGGAACTGCTGCGCCATGCGCCGCAGGACGGTCTGGATGCGCTGACGCTGGTGCTGGGCAATATCGCAGGACCGGGGGCATGAGCGCCGCCGCGTGGCGCGATCCCAACCTGCGCTGGCTGATGAGCGGCAGCGTGCTGTCGCTGGTGGGGGACCAGTTCACCATGATCGCCCTGCCCTGGCTGGTGCTGCAGGTCACGGGGGACGCGCTGGCGCTGGGCTTCGTCATCGCGCTGATGAGCGTGCCGCGGGCCGTCTTCATCCTGCTGGGCGGCGCACTGGTGGACCGCTACTCGCCCAAGCGTGTGATGATGCTGTCCAAATATGCCAGCGTCGTGCTGCTGGGCGCGCTGGCCGCGCTGACCTGGCGCGGCCAGGCGACGCTGCCCGTCATCTACGTGCTGGCATTCGGCATCGGCCTGGCGCAGGCGTTCGCCATGCCGTCGGGCACCGCGATGCTGCCGCGTGCCGTGCCGCCGGCGCTGCTGCCGGCCGCCAATGGCATGCTGATGGGGCTGCGCCAGCTGTCGATGCTGGCCGGGCCGCTGCTGGCGGCGCTGCTGCTGGCGCTGTCCTCCGGCCCTGCCGGCGCTGGCGCCGACCTGCGCGCGCTGGCGCTGGCCTTCGCGGTGGACTGCCTCAGCTTCGTGCTGTCCGCATGGACGCTGGCACAGGTGCGCATGCTGCCATTGCCGGCCGATGGCGGCGCGCTCGCGCATGAGCCGGTGCTGCGGGCGGTGGGCGACGGCCTGGCGATGGTCTGGCGCGACGTCTCCCTGCGCACCTGCTTCCTGTACTGGGGCCTGGTGTCGCTGTTCGTCGGCGGCGCCCTGCAGGTGGCGCTGCCGCTGCTGGCCAGCGACACCTTGCGCAGCGCCCCAGCCTTTGGCGTGCTGATCGGAGTACACGGCGCCGGCACACTGCTGGGCATGGCCGCCGCCCCCTTGCTGCCGAAGTTGAAGGCCGTGCCGTTCGGCGCGCTGCTGCTGGCAGGCGACGCGCTGGCGGGCCTGCTCTTGATGCCATTGGGCGCCATCGACGCGGCCTGGCAAGGCGGCGCGCTGCTGGCGCCGCTTGGCGTGATCGGCGGCTTCCTGCAGGTGGCGATCTTCACGTGGATCCAGCGCCGCGTACCGCCGCGCATGCTGGGCCGGGCGATGAGCATCTTCCTGTTCATCTTCATGGGACTGGCACCGCTGTCCGCCGCCGCCACGGGCTGGCTGCTCAAGTACATGAGCCTGGCGACGTTGTTCACCGCATGCGGCGCCATCCTGGTCGCCTGCGCCATGTTGGCCTGGCTGTGGACGCCGATGCGCACCGTCGCGCTGGAGCCGCCCACCGGCCAGCCGGGCTAATACAGCGCAGCCCGTGTCAACAATGGGGTCAGGCACGATTGCTGACACGGGCTCATCGGCTTAACAGCCGAGCTCGTGTCAGCTTTTGTGCCTGACCCCGAGGTGCGACACGGGCCCGGCCGTTGCTTCGTCCTTGCCCGCGCCAGCCGCTAGAATGACGGCCTGACCGACCGTACAGGAAGCAAGCATGGAAACGAAGTGGCTGGAGGATTTCATTTCGCTGGTGGAGACCAACAACTTCAGCCGCTCGGCGCAGCTGCGCCACGTGACCCAGCCGGCCTTCTCGCGCCGCATCCAGTCGCTGGAAAACTGGCTGGGCACGGACCTGATCGACCGCACCACCTTCCCCACGCGCCTGACGCCCGCGGGCGTCGTGTTCTACGAGCAGGCGCTGGAGATGCTGGGCCAGATCAACGGCGTGCGCGAGCTGCTGCGCCACAAGCGCGCGGCCACGCGCACGACGATCGACTTGGCGGTGCCGCACACCTTGTCGCTGACCTTCGTGCCGAAGTGGATCACCCAGCTGGAGCAGGAGTTCGGCGTCATCAACAGCCGCCTGATGGCGCTCAATGTGCACGACGCCGTGCTGCAACTGGTGGACGGCGGCTGCGACCTGCTGCTGTGCTACCACCATCCGCGCCAACCGGTGCAGCTGGACCCGGGCCGCTACGACATGCTGGTGATGGGCCGCGAAGCCCTGCGCGCCTACGCCCGCTGCGACAAGGCACGCCAGCCCGAACTCACGCTGCCCGGCCGCAAGAGCGCGCCGCTGCCCTTCCTGTCCTACACCACCAATGCCTACCTGGGCCGCATGGTGGACCTGATCCTGGCCGATGCCAAGCCGGCCCTGCACCTGGACAAGCGCTACGAGACCGACATGGCCGAGGGCCTGAAGATGATGGCGCTGGAAGGCCGCGGCATCGCCTTCCTGCCCGAATCGGCCGTGACGCGCGAAGTGAAGCAGAAGCTGCTGGCGCGCGCCGATGCCGGCGGCAACTGGGAGATCGAGATGGAGATCCGGCTGTACCGCGAACGCCCTTCCGCCAGCCGGCCCGGCAAGCCGATCGTCGCGCAACTGTGGGACTTCCTCGCCGAGCGGCTGCAGCCGGCGTCGAAGAAGCGCCGCGTGCCCGCATCCGAGCGCTGACCGCGCACCCGGCACTGGTATCGCTACCTCCGCCACGTTATGCATTTTTTGCATAGCCGGATGCGCAAGCGGCATTGGCTCATCCGTGACAAACGGACCTAAGATTCGCTCCGTCCAGCGCCCCGCTACCTGCGCGGCGTAACGAGGACGACCGCGGAGCGGTGGCGCACACGACGCGCCACCGGCTGCGGCGTCCCATAACGAGGAGCCGAAACGATGACGAACCACGCACTGCCTTCCTACCTCAACGCCGAAGATCTCGGCCCATGGGGCCAGTACCTGCAACAGATCGACCGCGTCACGCCCCACCTGGGCAGCTTGTCGCGCTGGGTCGAGACGCTCAAGCGTCCCAAGCGCATCCTGACCGTGGACGTGCCGATCGAGCGCGACGACGGCACCATCGCCCACTTCGAAGGCTATCGCGTGCAGCACAATATGTCGCGCGGCCCGGGTAAAGGCGGCGTGCGCTTCCACCAGGACGTGACCTTGTCCGAAGTGATGGCCCTGTCGGCGTGGATGACGGTCAAGAACGCCGCCGTCAACGTGCCGTACGGCGGCGCCAAGGGCGGTATCCGCGTCGATCCGAAGACGCTGTCGCGCGGCGAACTGCAGCGCCTGACGCGCCGCTACACCAGCGAGATCAGCCTGATCATCGGCCCGACCAAGGACATTCCGGCACCGGACGTGAACACCAACGAACAGGTCATGGCCTGGATGATGGACTCGTACGCCATGATCGAAGGTAACCTGTCGACCGGCGTCGTCACCGGCAAGCCGATCTCGCTGGGCGGCTCGCTGGGCCGCCGCGAAGCCACCGGCCGCGGCGTGTTCGTGGTCGGTCGCGAAGCGGCCGCCAAGCGCGGCGTCTCGATCGCCGGCGCCCGTGTCGCCGTGCAGGGCTTCGGCAACGTGGGCGGTGTCGCCGCCACGATGTTCGCCGAGGCAGGCTCGAAAGTCGTCGCCGTGCAGGATCACACCGGCACCGTGGTGCACCAGGGCGGCCTGGACGTGGCGCTGCTGCACAAGCACGTGGCCGAAGCGGGCGGCGTCAAGGGCTTCCCGGGCGCCGAGGCGTTCCTGGACCGCGACGCGTTCTGGGGCATCGAGTCGGATATCCTGATCCCGGCCGCGCTGGAGCAGCAGATCACGGCCGCCAACGCGCCGCAGATCCGCACCAAGATCATCCTGGAGGGCGCCAACGGCCCGACCACGCCGGAAGCGGACGACATCCTGAACGACAAGGACATCCTGGTGGTGCCGGACGTGCTGGCCAACGCCGGCGGCGTCACCGTCTCCTACTTCGAGTGGGTGCAGGACTTCTCCAGCTTCTTCTGGTCGGAGGAAGAGATCAACGCCCGCCTGACCCGCATCATGCAGGACGCGTTCAACGCCGTGTGGGAGGTGGCGCAGGAGAAGAAGGTGTCGCTGCGTACCGCGACCTTCATCCTCGCTTGCACCCGCGTGCTGCAGGCACGCGAAGTGCGCGGCCTGTACCCGTAAGAACAGACCGGGACTGTCCCGGCCTGTTCCGGTACGGTCCCCGCACCGTCCTCGCAGAAGAAGACGGGCCGCCCCCGAGCGGCCTGCCACGGAGGAGACAACGCGGCAGTGGAGCCCATCCGCTGCCGCGTGTTTTTTTCCAGGGTTGGCTGGCCCACAGACAGCCGCCCTTGACCGTTCGACAATGCGCGTTCCACCACCAGCGAGGGAACCGCCATGCCTGCCTCCACCCCACCACCCATCGAATACGATCCGCGTTTTGAAATCCTCGAGGAGTACGAAGGCGACACGCAGGCCGAGCTGCTCGACGTGCTGCACGGCATCGCCGACACTACCTTCCGCGACAGCGGCAAGCCGCTGCGCAGCGTGCACGCGAAAAGCCACGGCCTGTTGAAGGCCGAGCTGCGGGTGGCGCCCGGCCTGCCGCGCACGCTGGCGCAGGGCCTGTTCGCCCAGCCCGGCAGCTACCCGGTCGTGCTGCGCCTGTCGACCACGCCGGGCGACGTGCTGGCCGACAGCGTCTCCACGCCGCGCGGGCTGGCCGTCAAGGTGCTCGGCGTGCGCGGCGAGCGCCTGCCCGGCAGCGAGCACGACAGCACGCAGGACTTCGTGCTCGTCAACGCCACCACGTTTCTGAATGCCGGGCCGAAGGCCTTCCTGGGTGGCCTGAAGATGCTGGCCGCCACCACGGACAAGGCGCCCGCGCTGAAGCGTACCTTGTCCGCCGCCTTGCGCAAGGCCGAGGGACTGCTGGAGCGCGGCGGTACCGACAGCGCCGCGCTGAAGGCAATCGGCGGCCATCCCGCCACCCACCCGCTGGGCGACACCTACTACAGCCAGACGCCGATCCTGTACGGGCCGTACATGGCCAAGGTCGCGCTGGCGCCCGTCGCCGTCGGGTTGACCCAGCTGCACGGTGAGCCGCTGGACGTAAAAGGAACCCCGAATGCGCTGCGCCAGGCCGTGTGCGACTACTTCGCCCAACAGGGCGGCGAGTGGGAGCTGCGGGTGCAGCTGTGCACCAACATCGAGGAGATGCCGATCGAGGACGCGGCGGCCGAATGGCCGGAGAGCGTCAGTCCGTACGTGCCGGTGGCGCGCCTGGTCGCGCCACCGCAAGCCGGCTGGACGGAGGCGCTGTCCGCCGCCATCGACGAGGGCCTGTCGTTCACCCCGTGGCACGGGCTGGCGGCGCACCGCCCGCTCGGTTCCGTCAACCGCGTGCGCAAGGCGGCCTATGAGATGTCGGCGCGGCTGCGCGCGCGCCGCCGTGGCGCCCCGACCGTCGAACCGGCTTCGCTGGACGAGCTGCCCTTCGGGCCGTGAGCCCGGCCGACTTGCTACAATGCGCGCCAGCCGGTGCGTCGTCAACCGACGGCGCACCGGCTGTTTTCCTATAACCGGGCGCGCACGGGTCCCACGAAGGCCGGTCGCGGCGCCGACCGATCGGAGATACCGAATGACCTTACGCCTGCTGGTCACCGGCGCCGCGCTTGCGGCCGCCACCAGTGCCATGGCCGCGCCGCGCGGCCTGACCGTCGAAGACCTGGCCACGATGGAACGGGTCGGCAGCCCCGTGCTGTCGCCCGACGCCACCCGCGTCGTCTACACCGTGCGCAGCACCAACCTGGAAAAAAACCGCGGCAACACGCAGCTGTGGATGATCGACCTGCGTGCCGCCAGGCCGGCGCCGCAGCAGCTGACGTCGCACGACGCCAGCGCCACCGACCCGGAGTGGTCGGCCAGCGGCGACGCCATCTACTTCACCTCCAGCCGTTCCGGCTCGCCGCAGGTGTGGCGCCTGCCGGCCAACGGCGGCGAAGCCGTCAAGGTCACCGATCTGCCGCTGGGCGTGGACAGCTTCCGCGTCTCGCCCAAGGGCGACCGCCTGGCCGTCACCCTGGCCGTGTTCCGCGACTGCGCCGACCTGGCCTGCAGCAAGCAGCGCGCCGACGCGCAGGAAAAGAACAAGGCCACCGGCAAGGTCTACGACGCGCTGTTCGCACGCCACTGGGATACGTGGGCCGACGGCCGCCGCAACGTGCTGTACACGGTGCCGCTGGACGCGGCCGGCAAGGCCGCCGGGGTACCCGTCAGCCTGTCCGGCACCCTCGATGGCGACGTCACGTCGAAGCCGTTCGGCGACCGCGGCGAATACGCCTTCAGCCCGGACGGCCAGCGCGTCGTGTTTGCCGTGCGCGTGGCCGGCAAGAGCGAGGCCTGGTCCACCAACTTCGACCTGTATGAAGTGCCGGCCGCCGGCGGCGCGGCGCCGCGCAACCTGACGGCGGACAATCCGGCCTGGGACACCAAACCGCAGTTCTCCCCGGACGGCAAGACGTTGGCCTACCTGGCCATGAAGCGGCCGGGCTTCGAGGCCGACCGCTTCCACTTGGTGCTGCAGGACGTCGCCAGCGGCAGGAAGCGCGTGGTGGCCGAGAACTGGGATCGCTCGATCGCCGATTACCGCTGGCGCGCGGACGGCAAGGCGATCCTGGCCAATGCCGACGACGTCGGCCAGCACCGCCTGTTCGCCATCGACACGGCCAGCGGCAAGGTCAGCGCGCTGACGGGCAAGGGCTACGTGGCCGACTTCGACACGCGCCGCGACACGGTCGTGCTGGCGCACGCGTCGCTGTCCGGCGGCGCGCAGCTGTACAAGCGCGCGCTCGGCACCGCCGGCGAACAGACCGGCGTGCAGCTGACCAACCTGAACGCGGCCCGCCTGGCCGACGTGCGCATGGGCGAGTACGAGCAGTTCTCGTTCACGGGCGCCAACGGCGACACGGTGTATGGCCACGTGATGAAGCCTTGGAACGCGCAGCCGGGCCAGAAGTATCCGGTCGCCTTCCTGGTGCACGGCGGCCCGCAGGGCAGCTTTGGCAACTCCTGGAGCTACCGCTGGAACCCGCAGGTGTACGCCGGCGCCGGCTATGCCACCGTGTTCATCGACTTCCACGGTTCGACCGGCTACGGCCAGGCGTTCACGGACTCGATCAGCAACGACTGGGGCGGCAAGCCGCTGGAGGACCTGAAGAAGGGCCTGGCGGCCGCGGCCCAGAAGTTCCCGTGGCTGGACACGGCCAACGCCTGCGCGCTGGGCGCCTCCTACGGCGGCTACATGATGAACTGGATCGAGGGCAACTGGAGCGACGGCTTCAAGTGCATCGTCAACCATGACGGCGTGTTCGACCAGCGCGGCATGGCGTACTCCACCGAGGAACTGTGGTTCACCGAATGGGAGAACGGCGGCACCTACTACGACAACCCGGAAGGTTACGAGAAGTTCAACCCGGTCCACCACGTGAACAAGTGGAAGACGCCGATGCTGGTGATCCAGGGCGACCTGGACTTCCGCATCCCGACGGCGCAGGCACTGGGCACGTTCAGCGCCCTGCAGCGCCGCGGCATCAAGTCCAAGCTGCTGGTGTTCCCGGACGAGAACCACTGGGTGCTGAAGCCCGCCAACTCGATCATGTGGCACCACACCGTGATCGGCTGGCTCGATGAGCATCTGAAGAAGTAACCCCCTGGGGACAGGCACCTGTCTCAGCCTGTCCCCGGTATTCATGTCTCACCCTACGCCAAGGAACTCATCATATGCAAACAGCCTTCCGCCACCTGATCGCGCTTGCCATCCCGGCTCTCTTCGCCAGCGCCGCCGCAGCCGGCGAGGCGTGCCATATCGCCACGGACGACGCGCTGGCGGCCCTGTCCGACGCGGGCGACATCCGTGCCTCCTACCAGCTTGCCACCCGGCTGCTGCGTCCTTCCGCCGACGAGCATGCATGGGACAAAGCACGGGTCCAGTTGAAGCGCGGCGCGGCCAAGAAGCATCCGCGCTCGCTGTATTTCCTGAACATGGTCGGCGACGGCAGCAAGCATCCGGAAAGGCTCGTCATCGAGGCCGCCGAACGGGGCTTTGCGCGTGCCCAGGCCGATCTCGTGCACCGGTACGCGGACCCGAAGGGCAAGATGTACAGCATGGCCGACTCGTACGCCTGGATCAAGGTATGCGCAGGCCGCGAATTGTTCTGCGAGGCGGACAGCGTGAAGCCGATCCTCGACCGCCTGTCGGCCAAGGACAAGGCAGCAGGAGAGAAAATCGCCGAGCGCATCCAGGCCGGGCTGCAGCGCTATCCAAAAGAAGAAGACGTGCCACTGTGCCTGAACGAGTGGGAGCCGCGACCGGCACTGAAGCAGGAATAATTGCTCGCTGCCGCACCCACTATCCGCGCGACCGCGCATCGCCATCTCACATTGTTCAGGAGATCGATATGACGTCCATCCGCTCCCAGCTCGCTGTGGCGGGCACCCTGCTTTACACCGGCGCCGCTGCACTGCCATCCGGCATGCAGTGCCCGGCGCCGCAGTGGCCTCGCGAAGCGCTGCGCTTTGAACTCGAAGGCACGACCACGGTCGAATACAGCGCTGGCAAGGATGGCTCCGTGCGCAACGTCCGGGTGCTGAAAAGCAGCGGCTGGCGCGTCCTTGACGCCGCCTCCGTGCAGCAGGTGGGCCAGTGCACCGTGCGTCCGGACCAGGCGCGCGACGAGAGCTCGCACGAATTTCTGCAACACGTATGGCGGCTGGAAGGCGCCGAGCGCGTGCGCCCACTGGTGGTGGCGGGAAGCTGCACCCCGACCGCCAGGTTCGACGAGTTTTCCCATTTCACTCGGCCGCCACGCGAGGGTTTGCTTGTGCGCTTTCTGGCGGGTGACGCAGGTATGCCGCGCGCCATCGTGGTCGAAACGCCAGCAAAAGCGGACCTGGTGGCCGAGGCGATCGCCTTTGTCGGCTCGTGCAAATTTGTGCATTCTCCTGAGGTGCCCGGCATGCCAACGGACGCCGGTTATGGGCGCGTGCTGCTGCGTGCTGCCAGTCCGACTCCTTGATCGCGCCATCGCGCGCGGGCCTGGCGCCGCCGCCGGCTGAGGAAGGAACCCGGAGGGGACAGGCACCTGTCTCAAGGCGGTAACGCCCTGAGACAGGTGCCTGTCCCCGGTGTCACGCCGTTATCGATTCGTCACGCGGCGCGGACGCAACGCCCGCGCTTAAACATAAGGCAAGGAAAGGCCGTTCGGCCGCAAGGATGGCTTATGCTCGGCAGATCATTCGCCCTGCCCTCTCCTTGCCATGAAATCTCTCACGTTCAAGCAAAAACTGTGGATCCCGCTGGTCTGCAGCCTGTTGTGCATTACCGCCATCTTCCTGTACCACGCGGTCCAGACGCGCAACGTGCGCATCGAGGAGCGCAAGCACGACCTCGAGAACCTCGTCGATACCGCCATGTCGGGCGTGAAGTTCTACGCCGAACGCGCCAAGGCCGGCAAGATGACCGAGGCCGCCGCGAAGGAAGAAGCGAAGGCGCTGCTGCGCGCCGAACGCTATGCGGCCGACGGCTACATGTCCATCATCGACAGCACCGGCACCCCGATCATGAATCCCACCAAGCCTGAATCGGAAGGCAAGAACCGCTGGGACTTCCAGGACAAGAAGGGCAACTACCTGTACCGCGATATCGCCGCCGCCGGCAAGTCGGCCGCCGGTGCCGGCTTCGTGGAGTACTGGTGGATCCGTCCCGGCGGCACCGAGCCGGTGCTGAAGCTGTCGCGCGTGGCGTCCTACCAGCCGTGGGACTGGAACCTGGTCACGGGGGTCTACATGGACGACATCGAAGAGGCCTTCCATGCCACGCTGCTGAAATCCGCCGGCATCCTGGCGGTCGTGTGCGCCGCGCTGGCCGCCATCGTCGGTGCCATCAACCGCAGCCTGGAGCGCACCATCGGCGGCGACCCCGGCTACGCTGAAACGATCGCTACCCGCATCGCGGCCGGCGACCTGTCCGTTACCGTGGAGACGGCCGCCAACGACACCGGCAGCATCCTGTTCGGCATGAAGACGATGCAGGCCAATCTCGCGCAGACCATCGGCGCGATCCGCCGCAGCGCCGACACCATCGCCACCGCTTCCGCCGAAATTGCGAGCGGCAATATGGACTTGTCCTCGCGCACCGAGTCGCAGGCTTCCGCATTGGAAGAGACAGCGGCGTCGATGGAAGAGCTGACCTCGACCGTCAACCAGAATGCCCAGAACGCGACCCAGGCCAACGAACTGGTGCAACGCGCCTCCGCCGTCGCCCAGCAGGGCGGCGACGTGGTGGCCCAGGTGGTGCGCACGATGGACACGATCAATGCCTCGTCGCGCAAGATCGTCGACATCATCTCCGTCATCGACGGCATTGCCTTCCAGACCAATATCCTGGCGCTGAACGCCGCCGTGGAAGCGGCCCGCGCGGGCGAACAAGGCCGCGGCTTCGCCGTCGTCGCCTCCGAGGTGCGCAACCTGGCCCAGCGCAGCGCCAGTGCCGCCAAGGAAATCAAGGAACTGATCAACGCGTCGGTGGACAGCGTCGGCGTCGGCACCACGCTGGTCGCCCAGGCCGGCACCACGATGACCGAGGTGGTGGACAGCGTCGGCCGCGTCACGCAGATCATGGCATCGATCGCGGATGCCTCGACCGAGCAAAGCACCGGCATCGGCCACGTCAACGAAGCCATCACGTCGATGGACACCGTGACGCAGCAGAACGCCGCGTTGGTGGAGGAAGCCGCGGCGGCCGCCGCCAGCATGCAGGATCAGGCGGCGCAGCTGGCTGCCCTGGTGGCCCAGTTCACGCTGGCGGAAACCAGCGCGACGCCGCGCCTGCCTCGCCAGGCCCAGGCGCGCCTCGCTGCCTGACCTACTTCCAGGCGCAGCTGCGGAAGCCGCAGAACAGGTCGTCGCGCTCGGGCTTGAAGAAGTTGCGGAACTTGGCCGAGCCGAAGCGCGCCGGCGTGGCGAACGAGGCGCCGCGCAGCACCTGGTGGGTGCCGAACCACGGCTGCGAGTACTCGCGGTAGCGGTCCGGCGCGAAGCCGGGGTAAGGCTCGAACGGCGACGCCGTCCACTCCCACAGCTGGCCCCAGCGCAGCGCGGGGTGGCCGGACAGCGCCGCGTACTCCCACTCCGCTTCGGTCGGCAGGCGCCGGTTGGCCCAGGCGCACCAGGCTTGCGCTTCGTACAGGCTGACGTGGCGTACGGGTTCATGCGGCGCCAGCGTGGCCGGCTGCCCGAAGCGCAGCGTGACCCAGTCGCCGCCCTGGCGCTGCCAGTAGCGCGGCGCCGAGCGTTCCTGCCGCATCAGCCAGGCGGCGCCGGCGTCGCTCCAGAACTGGCGGTTGTCGTAACCGCCATCGGCCACGAAGTCCAGGTACTGCGCGTTCGTCACCAGCGCGCCGTCCATGCGGAACGGCGCCACGTGGACGGGATGCGCGAATTTCTCGTTGTCGAACACGAAGCCGTTCGCGTCAGGCCCGCAGCCCAGCTGGATGGTGCCGCCGGGGAAGCCGATCTCGCCGGGGGCCACCAGCATCGGCTCGCCACCCGCCGGGTGCGGCGCCTGCAGGCCCAGGGTCTGCAAGGTGTACAGGAAGGCTTCGCCGTGCATGTCCTCGTGCGCCAGCGCCAGGCGGTACGGGTACAGGGCTTCGTCCGTGTTCGGCTCGCGCGACAGTTTGTCCAGCACCCGGTCCAGCACCTCGTGGCAGTAGGTCTTCACGCCGCCCGGCGTAGGCAGGTCCAGGTTCCAGCGGCTGCGGTGCGGCACCGTATTGGAATCGAACCAGTCGTCCCCTTTGGTCAGCAACGAGGGGCGCTGGGCGTCGGCCGGATGGCTCGACAGCGCCTCGCGCAGGACGAACCATTCGGCGAACCAGGCGGTATGTCCCAGCTCCCACAGCGGCGGATTGACGATCGGCAGATAAGGCACGTTGGCGTTGACGTCGTAACCGGCCTGCGCGAAGCAGTCGAACAGCGCCAGCGTATAATGCCGCGCATTCGTCAGGGCGTCGGCCAACTGCTGGGTGCGTGCGTAGCGAAATGAAGTGGTAATCGAATTCATCCCGGGATTGTAGCGTGCAGAAGACAGAGCGGCCCCACGTGTGCATCGTCAGCCCTGCGCTGGCGGCGGCCAACAACGGCAACTGGCAGACGGCCGCACGCTGGGCGCGCTTCCTGCGGGCGCGCTGCCGCGTGACGGTCGTGCAGCAGTGGCGGCCCGATCCCGCCCGGCCCGCGCCGGACCTGCTGATCGCGCTGCATGCGCGCCGCTCCGCCGATTCGCTGGCCGCTTTTCACGTGGCGCATCCGGGCCGTCCCACCGTGCTGGTGCTGACGGGCACCGACCTGTATCGCGACATCCATACCGACGACGCGGCACAAGCGTCGCTGCGCCAGGCGACCCGGCTGGTGCTGCTGCAGGACGCCGGCCTGGCCGAACTGCCGCCCGCGCTGCGCGCCAATGCCCACGTCATCTACCAGTCCGCCCGCAGCCTGCAACCGTGGAAGGCGCCGCGCCGCCATGCGGACATCGCGATGATCGGCCACCTGCGCGACGAAAAAGATCCGCTGACGTTCATGCGGGCGGCGGCGCTGGTGCAGGCGCCACGCGCGCGGCTATTGCACATCGGCGGCGCGCTCGATGCGGCGCTGGGCGAGCAGGCCGTCGCCACGCAAGCGCAAACGTCGCGCTATCGCTGGCTGGGCGCCCTGCCCCGCGCACAGGCGCGCCAGCGGCTGCGGCGCTGCCACGCGATGGCAATCTGCTCGCGCATGGAGGGCGGCGCCAACGTCATCATCGAAGCGGTGACGAGCGGCGTGCCCGTGCTGGCCAGCGACATTTCCGGCAACCGCGGCATGCTGGGCGACGACTACGCCGGCTATTTCCGCGCCGGCGACGCGGCCGCGCTGGCGCGCCTGATCGACCGCAGCATCCTCGACGCCGCGTTTTACGCGACGCTGCGGGCGCAGTGCGCCGCCCGGGCACCGCTGTTCGCCCCGGCCACCGAGCAGGCAGCCTTGCTGGACTTGGTGGATAATCTGGGGATTTTCCGCTCAACCGATTGCTATCATGGCTACTGAACCGATCAAACTGACATCCTTTTCCCACGGCGGCGGCTGCGGCTGCAAGATCGCGCCGGGCGTGCTGTCCGAAATCCTGAAGAATTCAGCCGGCTTCCCCGTGCCGAAGGAACTCATGGTCGGCATCGAGACGGCCGACGACGCCGCCGTCTACAAGCTCAACGACGAGCAGGCCCTGATCGCCACCACCGACTTCTTCATGCCGATCGTCGACGACCCGTTCGACTTCGGCCGCATTGCCGCCACCAACGCGATCTCGGACGTCTACGCGATGGGCGGCACGCCGATCATGGCGCTGGCGCTGGTCGGCATGCCCGTCAACAAGCTGCCGCTCGAGACGATCGGCCAGATCATCAAGGGCGGCGAGTCGATCTGTGCCGAAGCGGGCATCCCGATCGCGGGCGGCCATACGATCGATTCGGTCGAGCCGATCTACGGCCTGGTCGTCATGGGCCTGGTGCATCCGTCGAAAGTGAAACGCAATGCCGACGCCAAGGCGGGCGACGTGCTGGTGCTGGGCAAACCGCTGGGCGTGGGCGTGCTGTCGGCGGCGCTGAAGAAGAACGTGCTGGGCGAGGAAGGCTATGCGGCCATGATCGCCAACACCACCAAGCTCAATAAACCGGGCAAGGCGCTGTCTGAACTGCCGGGCGTGCACGCGCTGACGGACGTGACGGGCTTTGGCCTCTTGGGGCACCTGCTGGAACTGGCACGCGGCGCCGGCCTGACGGCCAAGCTGGAGATGGCACGCATCCCGCTGCTGCCGGGTGTGGAACAACTGGCGCACGACGGTTTCTTCACCGGCGCCTCGGGCCGCAACTGGGACGCCTACGGCAAGGACGTGACCTTGGCGCCGAGCGTCACGCCGGCCCAGCACACGCTGCTGACGGACCCGCAAACGTCCGGCGGCCTGCTGGTCTCGTGCGCCCCCGAAGCGGTGGACGAGGTGCTGGCCCTGTTCGCGCGCGAGGGCTTCGGCGAGGCCGCCGTGATCGGCGCGATGGCTGCCGGCGCGCCGCGGGTCGAAGTCGTTTGAAGCTCCGGGCACGCTAGCAACACCGGTGACAGGCACCTGTCTGGAGGTCTCCGACCTCCAGACAGGTGCCTGTCACCATGGGTCTTCTGAAGTCCAGCCGGCCCAACGATAAAGCTTGACAACGCCCAACAGCAACCCTTACATTGGATGCATGTTCATGCATCCGCATCTATCCGCTTTCCTGCTATCGCTTGCCGGCCTACCGCTGGCAACGCGCCTACTAGCACGCGCCTGATTCGTTTCACTCACTTCGCGCGTCGCACGCTGTACCCCAAGCCGGCCACAAGCCGCACCGTCTCACACCAGGAAAGATTGCACCGATGTTCATCACGGCCATCCATCGTCCATCCGCACCCGCTGTCGTCCTCGCACGTCCGGCACTGCTCGCGCTAGCGCTACCGACCGGTTGCCTGGTCTAGCGCCCCGTGGCCACCAGGCAGCCCGTCGCCACAGCAGTCCCGCGCCGGCAGCGGCCCGCGCGTCTTTCCAAAAAATTCGAGAACCCAGGAGTACACCATGATGCTGCAGAACCCTTCGACCAAATACCGCGCCTTCCCGCCCGTCCAGTTGACCGACCGCACCTGGCCGAACAACACGATCACCAAGCCGCCGATCTGGATGAGCACCGACCTGCGCGACGGTAACCAGGCGCTGATCGAGCCGATGAGCATCGAGAAGAAGCTGCGCTTCTTCGACCTCCTGATCAAGACGGGCTTGAAGGAAATCGAGGTAGGCTTCCCGTCCGCGTCGCAGACCGATTTCGACTTCGTGCGCAAGCTGATCGACGAGGACCGCATCCCGGACGACGTGACGATCATCGTGCTGACGCAGTCGCGCGAGGAGCTGATCCGCCGCACCGTGCAGGCCGCGGCGGGCGCGAAGAAGGCCATCGTCCACCTGTACAACTCGGTGGCGCCCGTGTTCCGCAAGGTGGTGTTCGGCATGTCGCGCGAAGAAATCACCAATATCGCCACGACCGGCACCAAGCTGGTCAAGGAGCTGATCGCGCAGCACCCGGAAACCGACTGGGGTTTCGAATACACGCCCGAATCGTTCTCGACGACGGAGCTGGACTTTTCCAAGCACATCTGCGACGCCGTCACCGCCATCTGGCAGCCGACGCCGAACAAGAAGATGATCATCAACCTGCCCTCGACGGTCGAATGCAGCACGCCGAACGTGTATGCCGACCAGATCGAGTGGATGTCGCGCCGCCTGGCCCGCCGCGACTCGCTGATCATCAGCGTGCACCCGCACAACGACCGCGGCACCGCCGTGGCCTCGGCCGAACTGGCCGTGATGGCGGGCGCCGACCGCGTCGAGGGCTGCCTGTTCGGCAACGGCGAACGCACCGGCAATGTCGACCTGGTCACGCTGGCGCTGAACCTGTACACCCAGGGCGTGCACCCGGGCCTGGATTTCTCCGACATCGACGCGGTGCGCAAGGTGGTCGAGGAATGCAACCAGCTGCCAGTGCACCCGCGCCATCCTTACGTGGGCGACCTGGTGTTCACCGCGTTCTCCGGCTCGCACCAGGACGCGATCAAGAAGGGCTTCGCCCAGCAGCAGCCGAACGCGCTGTGGGAGATCCCGTACCTGCCGATCGACCCACAGGACCTGGGCCGCAGCTACGATGCCGTCATCCGCGTCAACAGCCAATCCGGCAAGGGCGGCATGGCCTACCTGCTGGAGCAGGACTACGGCCTGGTGCTGCCGCGCCGCCTGCAGATCGAGTTCTCGCGCGCGGTGCAGGCGGTGGCCGACGAGACGGGGCTGGAGATCACGGCGCAAGGCATCCACCAGATCTTCGAGCGCGAGTACCTGGCGCAAACGTCGCCGTATGCCTACGTGTCGCACAAGATGGTCGAGGACAGCAGCGCCGACGAATCGGTGCAGATCGACATCGCGCTGCTGCACCACAAGGCGCCGCTGGCGCTGCAGGGCGGCGGCAACGGTCCGATCGACGCCTTCGTCGATGCGCTGGGGCTGGACGTGAAGCTGATGGATTACCACGAGCACGCGATCGGCCATGGTGCCAACGCCAAGGCGGCCTGCTACGTGGAACTGCGCCTGGACAATGGCCCGACCCTGTTCGGCGCCGGCATCGACAGCAATATCGTGACGGCTTCGTTCAAGGCGGTGCTGTCGGCGGTAAACCGGCAGCTGAAGCAGAGGGCAGAAGTTATTGCGGGCGCGGCTGACACGCACGCGTGAGGTAGTCGAAGGTCAACGCATTGCCGGCCCGCCACCACGGATGGGGCGGTGCAGTCCCGGCAGCGGCCGGCAAGCCGCCGCCACTTGCCCGATTGATCTTCTTGCAACCGTCAAGTGACCGGCTAAACTGGAACGTACTTACCGCACAGCTGCTGGAGACTCCAATGGTCACGTACATTCCAAGTTGTCCCGCGAAACATTGTCAGCGTTGGTATTGCCTGCTGCGTGCCATGGGACTGATGCTGGCAGCGCTCATGGGGCTGTATTGCAACGGCGCCCAGGCCGGGCCCCTCTCGGCCGAGGCCAGGATCGATGGCCTGCGGTGGCAATTAACTGCGCTCGACGATGCCGTGCCTGTCTCGTTGAACGAAACGGCTGTCCGCCCGGAAGTCCAGAGCGCCATCGCCGGCGATACGATTACACTGTGGAGCTTCGGCGCATGGGTTGGTGAGGGCTCCTATCCCGTGACGGCACGAAGGTCGTTCGATGCGAGCACTGCCGGCGCGCAGATCGTCGACGAAACTCTCAAGAGCAGCGTGGATGTCCTGTTGACACGTCCCGCCGCGCTGCCTGGCAGTGCCTGGCGGTCGGATGCTCGCACATCGGTGGCAATGTGGCTGACGCTGAGCCCGAGAACAGTACTGACCGTATCGACCCACACGTCCGGCATGTTCGATGCGTCCGGACTCACCAGCGATCTGTTCCACGCCGAAGTCAGTGCGATGCTGACCTGGTATGACGACCGTGGCCAAGGCTTGGCCAGCCAGATCAGCTTGAACTCGGACTATTCGTTCGTGCGCTCCTGGGACGAAACACTGCAATTGGAAATCAGCAATTCAACGCTGCAACCAATGTCCTTCAGGCTTGAAAGCGCCACAAACGCGTCGGTTTTCCTGCCACCTGCAGCCGCCGTACCCGAGCCAAACGGTGCCATGATGCTGTTGGCGGGCCTTATCACGGCGGCGCTGGTCGCGCGATATCGCGCTCACAATGGCGCTGGACCGGCGATGCCGCGGTGCGTGCGCCAGGCGCATCCCGCTGGCGGCTGGTGCCTCTGCGCGAGCCTGATGCTGTTCGCTGCAGCCCCCGCGCAGGCACAAAGCCTCGACATCAACGGCCGCTTCGGCCCTATCACCATAGAAATACGCGCGCAGGATGGCACGATCAGGACCTACAACCAGCCATGGCAACAGCTACGAATGATTGCACACGTTTGGGAAGGGGGCGAGCAGTACGCAGGCGGCGAGATAGTTACCACAGCCCCTGCCCCGACTGCACTCGAGATCGCTCGAGATTCGGGTAACAGTTGGGTAACGTTCGGGATAGCGGAACCTGCGGCCGGGGCATTGTTTTCGGCTAACCTCCAGCCTGGCGCGATTGCGTACGCAAGCGAACGCTCGATGACATTCACTGAACTCCAGGCAACGGCCTTCTTGGTCGTGCCGCCTTTTTCGTCCGCGTCGGCAACGTTCACTGCCGAGGTCGACGTGCGTCCGGAAGGCATGAGCGATACGCCTTACGAGGCTGTTCTCAACCTCTCCGGCTCATCCGGGTCGCCCAGCACCTGGTCGACCTCCGGCCAGCTGCCTTCGCGCGGCGTACTGAGCTATACCACCTACTTCGACAACACTCTGAATTCCCAGCCGTCGGATCCATACACATTGATGCTTTACGGGAGTAGCCACGCCAGGGCGCTGGTTAGCGGCATACCGGAAGCCTCGCAAGGCATGATGCTGGGTTTGGGCCTGCTGGTGCTGTTAGCGCGACGGGCAATACGAATCGGCACGCGGGTCGGGTACCGGTAAGTTGTATGCGGTCAATGACAGCATCGAGGTCAATGAGGATGAGCCGGTCATGGTCAAAGCGTTGCACGTCACATACCGTAACGAGACAGCGTCGCCGTTATGGATGTACACCTATGCATATGGCGGCGTTTCGCTAGCGCCCGTTACGCCCGTGCCGGAACCGCCCATCTGGCAGTTGGTTGTGGCGAGATGCATCACGTGCCTCGCGTTCCCCACGCGGCTCCACCTCCGCAAGCGCGCCGCGCATCGCCTGCTGCCAGCGCGCAGGCTGCTTCGGCAATGGTTTGGCTTACTGTCCTCGTGGGATTATTCAACGGGAGGACGGCTCACGCGCAGGATTTTCGGCGCATGTGGCGTTTGGCCCGATCGGCGTCACGATCGATGGGCAGACAGTGAGTGGCGGCTGCATGCAGCCGCTTAGCATGGCACTGAACGGTGCATGCGACGCCACCAGGGACGACTGCGTGGTCCGCACCTTCGAGCATCTGGGTCTCCCCATCAACGATACCGTCACGGCCAGCCAAACCTGGTCGCCTATCGTGCTCGATGGTTCGCCATTACAGGGGCGCCAGGAGCTGTGCCGGAACCGGGCAGCTGGCTCATGCTTTCCCTCGGGTTGATGAGCATTCTTGCCTCTCGCCGCGCCGGGCTGCGTATAAGAGACGGTACTGCGCATGCCGTGGCGCTGATGCCTGCAGCATTGGCGACCCGTGCTTGCGTTTGACGCAGCGAAGGCAGCGTTGGCCGCCGTGTCAACGCCTGGATGGCGCAAAAGGCCCGCGCGGTGTCCAGCCCCCGTTCGCGCAGCTCTGGTCGCACAAGTTGAGTTCGCGTTGAGGACGCGCAGCTCTGGTCGCACAAGTTGAGTTCGCGTTGAGGATGGCGCGGCGGGCCGGATGGGAGTTCCAATCCCTGACGCAAACAGGTCCGAGACGATTCGGCTGATGGCTTATACCAACGTGCCGGCACAGTGCTCGGAGTCGGCCCCGCATTTCCGCAACGCGCGGCCGCAGGACGTGGTTCGTGCCGCCCTGGACGGGCGCTCCTGACGCCCGCACCTCGGCCGCGAACACGGCAGGACCAGCTTGCGCCAGTCAAGGATGGTGCCGCCACCGTTCGCTGCCGCCCGCTCGCGGGATCGATGTGGAAAATACTGGCCAGCCGCGCGTTCGCGACGAATATCCACGGCCCGGATCACCATAGTGCCGTCGGACAGTTGGCGCCCGGCCCCGCCAGCACTGCCCAGTGTCGGCGACTGGGCGCGATGCATGACTTTGACGGATGAAGAGAAGATGAAGTAAGTGACGGCAAGCCAGCGGATCATCGCGCCAGGCGGATCCCGGTGAACTGCCAGCGCGCCCCGGCCGGAAAGAAGTTGCGATAGCTGACCCGGGCATGACCCGCCGGCGTCGCGCAGGACGAGCCGCGCAGCACGTATTGGTTCACCATGAACTTGCCGTTGTACTCGCCGATCGCGCCCGCCGCCGGGCGGAAGCCCGGATACGGCGCGTAGCTGCTGCTGGTCCATTGCCAGCAATCGCCGAACATCTGCCGCAATGCGCCGGCCCCGACGCTCTCACCGGGATGCGCAAAAGCCGGCGCATCGCCCGGCTGCGCGCCGTACATGCGCGCGGCGCATTCCCACTCCGCTTCCGTCGGCAACCGTGCCCCCGCCCAGTGGGCATACGCATCCGCCTCGAACAAGGACACGTGCGTGACCGGCCGGTGCAGGTCGAGCGGCTGCAGCCCTGCCAACGTGAATTCGTACCAGTTGCCGGCATCGTCACGCTGCCAGTACAAAGGCTGGCGCAGCGCCTGCGCGCAAGCCCAGTCCCAGCCTTCGGCCAGCCACAGCGCTGGCGTCGTGTAGCCGCCGGCCTCGATGAAGGCCAGGTATTCGCCATTGGTGACGAGGCGCGCGGCCAGCGCGAACGGTTCGACGAACTGGCGATGCCGCGGCAGCTCGTTGTCGAAGCAGAATCCAGCCCCGTCGTGGCCAACGGTAACGACGCCGCCCTCGCATGCCACCCACTCGAGCGGACTGGCCGCCGCCGCCGCGAGCGGCCGCTCCAGGTACGCCGGATACAGCGCGCTCTGTGCCAGCAGGTGCTTCACGTCCGTCAGGATCAGTTCCTGGTGCTGCTGTTCGTGCTGCAGGCCCAGGGTCAGCAGCGCGGCCAGCCGCTCGCGCGCCGCGCCATCCGCCAGGCTGCCCAGCAGCGCCACGATGCGCCCGTCCACGTTGGCACGGTAAGCCTTGACCTCGTCCAGCGACGGCCGCGTCAGCAGGCCGCGCTTGGGGCGCGGGTGCTTGTCGCCGACACCGTTGTAGTAGGAGTTGAACAGCACCCGGAACGCCGGATGGAACGGCGCGAACGCGGGCTCCAGCGCTTCCAGGATGAAGGTCTCGAAGAACCACGTGGTGTGCGCCAGGTGCCACTTGACCGGGCTGGCATCCGGCATCGACTGGGCGCCGCAATCCTCGGCCGACAACGGCGCGGCCAGCGCCAGCGTATGGCCGCGCACGGCCTGGTAGCGCGCCGCCCACAACCCGGGATCGGTCATCAGCATGCCGTCCCCCCGCTTAAGCGCTGGCGGCGCGCGCGTGCATGACGGCGAACCAGCCCGCTGCGTCGGTCCACACGTCGTCCGCCATGAAGCCGGCCTGGGCCAGCAGGTCGGCAAAGCTGTCGCGCGTGTATTTATAGCTGTCTTCCGTGTGGATGCGTTCGCCACGCGCGAAGTGGCGCTCGCCACCAGGCCAGCGTACCGTCAGCGCGGTGCGCGCTTCCAGGTGCATCTCGATGCGGCTTTCCTCGGCATGGAAGAAGGCCACGTGGCGCCACTGGCGCACGTCGAAGTCGCTGCCGATCAGGTGGTTCAGATGGCGCAGCATGTTCAGATTGAAGGCGGCGGTGACGCCGATCGCGTCGTCATAGGCCGCGTCCAGCACCGCGGCGTCCTTGATCAGGTCCACGCCGATCAGCAGGCCGCCGTCGGCCGTCGCGTTCTCGCGCACCCGGCGCAGGAAGGCGATCGCCTCGTGCGGGGCGAAGTTACCGATCGAGGAACCGGGGTAGAAGAACACGCGGCGCCGCGCCGCCACCTCGGCCGGCAGCACGAAGGGGCCGGACAGGTCCAGCGCCAGCGCCGTCATGGCGATGTCCGGAAAGCGCTGGCGCAGCCGGCTGACGGCTTCATTAAGGAACTCGCGCGAGATATCGATCGGCACATACTGCTTCGGCCGCAGCAGCGGGAACAGGCTGGCCGCCTTGGCGCAGTTGCCGGCGCCCAGGTCGATCAAGGTGGCGCCGACACCGATGCGGCCTGCGATGTCCGCGCCGTGCCGCGCGAAGATGGCCGCCTCGGTGCGGGTCGGATAGTATTCGGGCAGCTCGCAGATCGCCTCGAACAGGCGCGAACCGAGGCTGTCGTACAGGTACTTGGGCGATGTGTGCGCCTGCGGCGCCAACAGGCCGGCCACGATTTCGGCCACCGTGGCGGCGTCGCCATGGGCGATATCGGACAGTGTTGGCATGGGGGACGGCGGGAGCGCGCGCAGCGCGGCAGTGCGGGTCATGGACATGGCGTCTCTTTCTTGGCTTGTGCGCCGGTAGCGCGCGACAGCGCGGTTGCGGGCCTTGTTGCTTAAGTGAATCACGCAGCGATGGGACTGACCACGTAGCCGGCGGGCAAGCCGCCAGCAACATTTTTGCTATCATAGCCGAATCGACGATGCGCGGCGCCCAGCTCAGTCAGTCGTGCCGCCTTCGTTTCCAACAATCATCATCCAAGAAAAATCCCATGAAACTGATCTCCGTCCTCGCCGCCGGCCTGCTGCTGGTGTCCGGCTCTTCGTCAGCGCAACAGGTGCTGCGCGTCTCCGCCATTCCCGACGAAGCGCCCACCGAACTGCAGCGCAAGTTCAAGCCGCTGGGCGAATACCTGGAGAAGAAGACCGGCATGAAGGTCGAGTTCACGCCGGTGACCGACTACGCCGCCTCGGTCGAGGGCCTGATCAACCGCAAGCTGGACATGGTGTGGTTCGGCGGCTTCACGTTCGTGCAGGCGAAGGAGCGCAGCCGCGGCCAGGTGGTGCCGCTGGTGCAGCGCGTGGAAGACGAAAAATTCCGCTCGGTTTTCGTCACCACGTCGCCCGCCATCACGAAGCTGGCGGACCTGAAGGGCAAGACGCTGTCGTTCGGCTCCGAATCGTCCACCTCCGGCCACCTGATGCCGCGCTCGTTCCTGCTGGCCGCCCAGATCGATCCGGACAGCGACCTGAAACGCATCGCCTTCTCGGGCGCGCATGACGCCACGGTGGCGGCGGTCGCCGGCGGCAAGGTCGATGCCGGCGCGCTCAATATCTCCGTGTGGGAAAAACTGGTCGGCGAGAAGAAGGTCGACCCAAGCAAGGTGCGCGTGTTCTACACGACGCCACCCTACTACGACTATAACTGGACCGTACGCGCCGACATGCCGGCTGAGCTGAAGAAGAAGATCACGGATGCCTTCCTGGCGCTGGACGCCAGCACCCCGGAGGGCAAGCAGATCCTGGAACTGCAGCGCGCCAGCAAGTTCATTCCGACCCGCGCGGAGAACTACACGGCCATCGAAGCGGCCGCGAAGAACGCCGGCCTGCTGAAGAAGTAAACGATGACGAGTAAGTGATGAAGCAGCCCGCCTCCACCCCTGTCTACCGCCTGGCACGCCTGGTGGCGCGCCACGCCGGCGGCACGCGTGCGCTGGCGTTGCAGGGTATCGAGCTGCGCGTCGACGCCGGCGAGCAGGTGGCGCTGATCGGCCCTTCCGGGGCCGGCAAGACCACGCTGCTGGCCACGCTGGCCTGCGCTCACCGCCCCGTGGAAGGCACGTTCGAGGCGTTCGGCCACCGGCCCTGGGACCTGTCCGACGCCGAGCGCCACCGCCTGCGCGCGCGCCTGTTCCTGGCGCCGCAGACGCCGCCGCTGCCGCCGCGCCAGCGCGTCGTCACGGCCGTGCTGGCGGCCCGGCTGCCGCAGTGGAACCTGTGGCAGGCGCTGGTCTCGCTGATCAGGCCGCGCGACCCGGAAGCGGCCTACCGCGCACTGGTGCGCTTCAACCTGGGCGACAAGCTGTACGCCCGCGTCGACCGCCTGTCCGGCGGCGAGCGCCAGCGCTGCGGCCTGGCGCGGCTGCTGCTGTCGAATGCCCAGGCATTGCTGGTGGACGAGCCGCTGTCCGCGCTCGATCCGGCCCTGTCGCAACTGACCCTGACCACCCTGCAGCAGGAAGCGGCGGCCCGCAACGCGGCCCTGGTCTGCAGCCTGCACCAGGTCGAGCTGGCGCTGGCGCACTTTCCCCGCATCGTCGCCCTGAAGGACGGCAAGGTGGCGTTCGACCTGCCGCGCGAACAGGTCACCCAGGCGATGATCGACGAGTTGTACCTGAACGAGCAGCCGCCCGCCAACGCGCCGCGGCAAGACGACCTGGCCACGCCGCTGGCCGTCGGCGCCTGCCTGTAACGATGCACAATATCCCCGCTGTTTCCCCAGCCGAGCGCCATCCCGACCCGGCCTGGCGCGGCCGCGTCACGTGGACGCTGTTGCTGCTGGTCGTGCTGTGGCCGATGGCCGTCGTCAGCGAATTCCACCCGGCCCTGCTGTTCGACGGCGCCAGCCTGGCGGCCACCGGCCAGTTCCTGGCCGCGTTCGTGCCGCCGGCGCACTCGCCGGAATTCCTGGCCATGCTGCTGCGCGAGACGTGGCAGACGGTGGCCATCGCCACCGCCGGCCTGACCCTGGCCCTGCTGGGCGCGCTCCCGGCCACCCTCGTCGTCACCGAGCGCCTGTCGATCTCGCGCCTGGGCACGGGCCGCATGGCGCCGCTGCCGGCGCTGGTGCGCCAGCTGGTGCGCTGGCTGCTGGTGCTGCTGCGCAGCGTGCCGGAGCTGGTGTGGGCGCTGCTGTTCGTGCGCATCATCGGCCTGGGCCCGACCGCCGGCGTGCTGGCGATCGCGCTGACCTATTGCGGCATGCTGGGCAAGGTCTATGCGGAGATCCTGGAATCGTCCGAACGCCATGCCAGCGACACGCTGCTGGCCAACGGCGGTTCGCGCCTGGCCGCCCTGCTGTATGGCGCGCTGCCCGAATCGGCCTCGGAACTGGTGTCGTATACCGTCTACCGCTGGGAGTGCGCGATCCGCGGCTCGGTCGTCATGGGCTTCGTCGGCGCCGGCGGCCTGGGCCAGCGCATGGACGAGTCGATGAAGATGCTGGCCGGTGGGGAAGTGGCGTCGATGCTGCTGGTGTTCGTGCTGCTGGTGGCGGCCGCGGACGTGGTCTCGAAACAGTTGCGCCGGAGGCTGGGATGACGATGCCGTCGCCGCCGCCGCGCCGCTGGTCCGGCCTCCTGTTCGCGCTGGCGCTGGTAACCCTGGTGGGCGCCAGCTTCGCCAGCCTGCCCTTGCATTTGTCCGCCCTGTTTTCGCTGGACGCCGCCGCCAGCGTGGCCGAGTTCCTGGCCGGCTTCGCGCCGCCGGAACTGGGCACCGGCTTCCTGGCGAAGACGGCAATGGCGACCGCCGAGACCTTGTCGATGTCGGCCCTCGGCACGCTGCTGGCCGTGCTGGCCGGCCTGCTGCTGGCGATCCCCGCCGCCGGCCGCTTCGGCCCTGTGGCGCGCGGCGCCGTGCGCGCCCTGCTCAACGTGCTGCGCTCGATCCCGGAACTGGTATGGGCCTCGGTGCTGCTGATCGCCGCCGGCCTGGGGCCGTTCCCCGGCACGCTGGCGCTGGCGGCGCACACGGCCGGCGTGCTGGGGCGCCTGTTCGCGGACGCGCTGGAGAACGCGCCCGCCCTGCCGGAACAGAGCCTGCGCACCAACGGCGCCAGTCCGCTGGCGGCGTTCTTCTATGCCACCCTGCCGCAGACCCTGCCGCAGATGCTGTCGTATGCGCTGTACCGCTGGGAGAACAATATCCGCGCCGCCGCCGTGCTGGGCGTGGTCGGTGCCGGCGGGCTGGGGCAGATGCTGAAATATCATCTTTCGCTGTTCCAGATGCCGAAGGCGGCCACCGTGATCCTGGCCATGCTGCTGCTGGTGGCCCTGGTGGATGCCGCCAGCTTCGGCTTGCGCCGCCTGCTCACGCGCTGACCCGAGCCTGACCCGCCATTATTTGATCCGCGATTCATGATGTCGTCTCCACAACACAATAAGGTCCCCATGCTGGAATTGCGCCGCCTCACCAAATCCTATGCCAACGGCCATCCGGTGCTGAGCGAACTGTCGTATACCTTCCAAGCCGGCGAGTTCGTCGCCATCATGGGCGACTCCGGGGTCGGCAAGTCGACCCTGTTGAACCTGATCGCCGGGCTCGACCACCCGGATCCGGGCGGCGCCGCGCCGATCCTGGTGGATGGCGTGGCGATGGCGGCGCTGGACGACGACGCCGCCACCAGGCTGCGCCGCGAACGGATGGGCTTTATCTTCCAGGCCTTCCACGTGCTGCCGCACTTGACCTTGCTGCAAAACGTGGCCCTGCCGTTGCTGCTGAACGGCCTGCCGCAGGGGCGCGCCGCCGAGATGCTGGCGGCTGTCGGGCTGGGTGGCCGCGACCACGACTACCCGCACCAGCTTTCGGGCGGCGAGATGCAGCGGGTGGCGATCGCCCGCGCGCTGGTGCACCGCCCGGCCCTGGTGCTGGCCGACGAGCCCACCGGCAATCTGGACCCGGACACGGCCCATTCGGTATTACAACTGCTGCGCACGGAAATCCGCGCCAGCGGCGCCTGCACCATCATGGTGACGCACAGCGAAGCCGCCGCCGCCATGGCGGACCGCACACTCATCCTTACGCGCGCCGGATTATGCGAGGCGCCACAGTCGACACGTTCCCGGCCATAAACACGTGTGTTTTACGCGAGTAAAGCGCGCCTTTTTTTTCAGCCGTAGTATGATTTAACTCACTTGCCTGGTTATTAATAACGACATATTCGAACAGCCAGCAGGCGCCTGAAAGGGAACCTCGGAACACCGCCAGGCATCGCGCTTCGCGCGCGATGCCGGATCATCATGGCGATTATCGGGGTTCGCTGACTACCACGCGTTTTTCATATCAGGGAGGAGCAAATGAGCGTGAGGCAAAAAAAGCTGGAATTAATCGAAGCGATGAATCGTGCCCGAGCAATGGAACCGTCGAGCTTTGTCCCCAACAAGCTGCTCGATACGCTGATCGAGCGGATGAATCTGAAGAATGACGCCGAGCTGTGTCGGGTGCTGGAAGTACAGCCGCCCATCATCAGCAAGATCCGGCACCGCAAACTGGCCGTCGGGGCGACGATCCTGCTGCGCATGCACGAGAAATCGGACATGAGCATCCGTGAACTGAAGGAATTGTCGACTGCGTCCGTGCACTGAATGGTGCAATGCCTGGCGCCGGCATCGCAGCCCCGGCGCCCGTCGTTCTCCCCGCTTTACCTTCCTCCGACTTTCGTTCCCCCTCCGACTTTCGTTCCCCCTCCGACTTTCGTTCCCCCTTCTCTGGCCCTGCTGCGCCTGATCGTTTCGTGACGCTTGAAACACCGGTGTCAGGCACCTGTTTGCGGGTCTCCGACCCGCAAACAGGTGCCTGACACCACGGGTCTTCCGGGCAACGTCTATCTCCATTGGGAGAGGTACGCGTCTCCCGCCATGCTTACACTGGGCCACCGGGCTCATGCCCGGTTTCGTCACTGCCACAGGGAAAACCATGACCGCTCCCTCGTACCGCCCGCCAGCGGCATTCGTGTCCATCCTGCCGCGCCTCGCGCTGGGCGTCACCCTGCTGCTGCCGCTGGCGGCGTGCGACAAGGCCGCCAGCCAGGAGGGCGCCAGCGCGCCACCCGCCGCGGCCCCGGTCTCCGCCGCCGTCGTCGTCCAGCGCGACATCGTCGAGACCCAGGAATTCTCCGGCCGCCTGGAGGCGGTCGAGCGGGTCGAAATCCGGCCGCGCGTGTCCGGCTACATCACCGCCGTCCATTTCACGCCCGGCACGCTGGTGCGCAAGGGCGAGCCGCTGTTCACGATCGACCCGCGCCCCTACCAGGCCGAACTCGAAAAGGCGCAGGCCGACGCCAATTCCGCCAGCGCCCGCGCGGCATTGGCCAAGGTCGAACTGGAACGTGCCGAACGGCTGCTGGCCGACCGCGCCATCGCCCGGCGCGAGTTCGACGAGCGTGCCTCGGCCGTGAAGGACCTGGACGCGGCGGCGCGGGCATCGCGCGCCGCCGTCGAATCGGCCCGCCTGAACGTCAACTACACGAAGATCACCGCGCCCATCGACGGCCGAGTCAGCAAGGCCGAGATCACGCTGGGCAATCTGGTGGACGGCAACGCGGTACTGACCTCCGTCGTGTCGACCGACCGCATCTACGCCAGCTTCGACGGTGACGAGGACAGCTTCCTGCGCGTGCGCAACCAGGTCCGCACCGGCAAGGATGTGGCGGTGCGCGTCGGCCTGGCCAACGAGAGCGGCTTCCCGCACGAGGGCAAGCTCGAATTCGTCGACAACCGGCTCGATCCCGCCACCGGCAGCGTGCGCATGCGCGCCGTGCTGCCCAACCGCGACCACCTGCTGGTGCCGGGCTTGTTCGCGCGCGTGCAGCTGGCGGCCGGCGGCCTGCGCCAGGCGGCCGTGCCGACACTCTTGATCCATGACCGCGCTGTCGGCACCGACCAGGATCGCAAATACGTCTTCGTGCTGGGCAAGGACAACAAGGCCGAATACCGTCCCGTCGCGCTGGGACCGGCCGTGGACGGACTGCGCGTGGTGCGCAACGGCCTGAAACCGGGCGAGAAGATCGTCGTCAGCGGCCTGCAGCGGGTACGTCCCGGCGCGCCGCTGGCGCCGACCTTGGTGGCGATGGATGCCGACCCCGCCGCGCAAGCCGCGCCTCCGGCCCAGAAAGGCTGACATGAACTTCCCGCGCTTCTTCGTCGACAAGCCGATCTTCGCGGCGGTGCTGTCGATCATGATCTTCGTCGCCGGCCTGATCGCGATCGTGCGCCTGCCGATCTCCGAGTACCCGGAAGTGGTGCCGCCGTCCGTCGTGGTGCGCGCGCAGTACCCTGGTGCCAATCCGAAGGTGATCGCCGAGACCGTGGCCGCGCCACTGGAGGAACAGATCAACGGCGTCGAGAACATGTTGTACATGGACTCGAAAGCCACGTCGGACGGCGCGCTGGCATTGACCGTCACGTTCAAGATCGGCACCAACGCCGAGCAGGCCGAGACCCAGGTGCAGAACCGCGTGCAGCGCGCGCTGCCCCGGCTGCCCGAGGAGGTGCGCCAGATCGGCGTGACGACGGCGAAAAGCTCGCCCAACCTGACGATGGTGGCCCACCTGTCGTCGCCCAAGGGCCGCTACGACGACGTCTACCTGCGCAACTACGCGGTGCTGAACGTGAAGGACCAGCTGTCGCGCATTCCCGGCATGGGCGAGGTGATCCTGTTCGGCGCCGGCGACTATGCGATGCGGGTGTGGATCGACCCGCAGAAGCTGGCCGCACGCTCGATGACGGCCGGCGACGTGGTGCAGGCCATCCGCGAGCAGAACGTGCAGGTCGCCGCGGGCGTCGTCGGCGCCTCGCCCACCCAGGGCTCGGAATTCCAGCTGACGGTCAACACGACCGGCCGCCTGAAGACGGTGGACGACTTCGGCAACGTCATCGTGCGCACCAATGCGGATGGCGCCGTGACCCTGCTGCGCGACGTGGCGCGGGTCGAGCTGGGCTCGAACTCGTACGCCCTGCGCTCCCTCTTGAACAACAAGTCGGCCGCCGCCATCGGTATCTTCGAGGCGCCCGGCGCCAACGCGCTGCAATTGTCGCAGGACGTGCGCGACACGCTGGCTGCGCTGTCCGAGGACTTCCCCGAGGACGTCGAGTTCTCGATCGTCTACGACCCCACCCAGTTCGTGCGCGAATCGATCCGCGCGGTGATCCACACCTTGCTGGAAGCGGTGGCGCTGGTCGTCGTCGTCGTCATCGTGTTCCTGCAGACGTGGCGCGCATCGATCATCCCGCTGCTGGCGGTGCCGGTCTCCATCGTCGGCACCTTCGCCGTCATGCTGGCGTTCGGCTTTTCCATCAACACGCTGTCGCTGTTCGGCCTCGTGCTGGCCATCGGCATCGTGGTGGACGACGCGATCGTCGTCGTCGAGAACGTCGAGCGCAATATCGCGGCGGGCCTCTCGCCGCACGACGCGACGATCCAGGCGATGAAGGAAGTGTCCGGCCCCATCATCGCCATCGCCCTGGTGCTGTGCGCCGTGTTCGTGCCGATCGCCTTCGTCTCCGGCCTGACGGGACAGTTCTACCGCCAGTTCGCCCTGACCATCGCCATCTCCACCGTGATTTCCGCCCTGTGCTCGCTGACCCTGGCGCCGGCATTGTCGGCCGCCCTGCTGCGCGCGCACGACGCGCCCAAGGATGCGCTGACGCGTGGCATGGACCGCGTGTTCGGCCCCTTCTTCGGCTGGTTCAACCGCTTCTTCGGCCGTGCCTCGCACGCGTACGGGCGCGGCGTACAGCGCGTGATGGTCAGGAAAAGCCTCGGCATCGGCGTCTACCTGGTGCTGACGGTGGCCGCGGTGTTCGTGTTCCGCGCCGTGCCGTCCGGCTTCGTGCCGGGCCAGGACAAGCAGTACCTGGTCGGCTTCGCCCAGCTGCCGGACGCCGCCTCGCTGGACCGCACCGACGCCGTGGTGCGTCGCATGTCCGACATTGCCAAGGGCGTGCCCGGCGTGATGGACTCGATCGCCTTCCCCGGCCTGTCGATCAACGGCTTCACCAACGCGCCCAATGCGGGCATCGTGTTCATCGGCCTGAAACCGTTCGACGAGCGGCGTTCGGCCGAGCTGTCCGGCAACGCCATCGCGGCCGAGGTCAACAAGCGGCTGGGCGCGATCCAGGACGCGTTCATCATGGTGTTCCCGCCGCCGCCCGTGAACGGCCTGGGCACGATCGGCGGCTTCAAGATGATGGTCGAGGACCGCGGCAACCTGGGCTACGACGAGTTGTACAAGGCCACCCAGGCACTGCAGATGAAGGCCTGGCAGAACCCGCAACTGGCCGGCGTGTTCTCCAGCTACCAGATCAACGTGCCGCAGCTGTTCGCCGACGTCGACCGCACCCGCGCCAAACAACTGGGCGTGCCCCTGGCGACCGTCTACCAGACCTTGCAGATCAACCTGGGTTCGCTGTACGTCAACGACTTCAACCAGTTCGGCCGCACCTACCAGGTGGTGGTGCAGGCGGACGCGCCGTTCCGCTCGCAGCGCGAGCAGATCGCCCAGCTGAAGGTGCGCAACGACAAGGGCGAAATGATCCCGCTGTCGTCCTTGATGCGCATCTCCGACACCTACGGCCCGGACATGGTCAACCGCTACAACGCCTACCTGGCGGCCGACATCAGCGGCGGCGCCGCGCCGGGCGTCTCGTCCGGCCAAGCCCAGGAAGCGATGACGCGGCTGGCGCGCGAGACGCTGCCCAAGGGGATCTCGTTCGAGTGGACCGACCTCACGTACCAGGAGATCCTGGCCGGGAACACGATGGTGTACGTGTTCCCGCTGTGCGTGCTGCTGGTGTTCCTGGTGCTGGCCGCGCAGTACGAAAGCTGGACCTTGCCGCTGGCCGTGATCCTGATCGTGCCGATGTCGATCCTGTGCGCCCTGCTGGGGGTGAAGCTGACGGGCGGCGACAACAACGTGTTCACGCAGATCGCCCTGTTCGTGCTGGTGGGCCTGGCCTCGAAGAACGCGATCCTGATCGTGGAGTTCGCGCGCGAGCTGGAGGACCACGGCCGCACCGTCGTGCAGGCCGCGCTGGAAGCCTGCCGGCTGCGGCTGCGGCCGATCCTGATGACGTCGATCGCGTTCATCATGGGGGTACTGCCGCTGGTGTTCTCCAGCGGCGCGGGCGCGGAGATGCGCCACGCGATGGGCGTGGCCGTGTTTGCCGGCATGCTGGGCGTGACGTTCTTCGGCCTGTTCCTGACGCCGCTGTTCTACGTGCTGCTGCGCACCCTGGCGCTGCGGCTGTCGCACAGCACGCCGCACAAGCGACATCATGCCGATACCGGCTTGGGCGGAGCTGGCGATCCGGGTGGTACGGCGGTCGTGACGCGGCTGGGGCGGGATGACGGGCGCTGAGCAGACCCGCGGTGTCAGGCACCTATCTGCGGGTCGAAGACCCGCAGATAGGTGCCTGACACCAGTGGGTTTAAGCCGCTGATGACTAAGCAGCGACCGGCATCTGCGCCACGCCATAATGCCGCGCGTAGCGGGCATCGAGGTTGGCCAGCGGCAGCAGCACGAACAGGTCGGCGCTGTCGAAGTCGGGGTCCCAGGCGGGTTCGCCGCAGATCCAGGCGCCCGAACGCAGGTAGCCTTTCAGCAGCGGCGGCACGGCGGCCGTGCGCGCCGGCGCCAGCTGGTCGTACGGGAATGGCAGGTGCGGCGTGACGCGGTATTCGCTTGGCGCCAGGTGCGTCGCGCGCAGCTTGTCGTAGACCGCGACGGCGTTGTGGCCGCCGTCGGCCAGGCTGATGCTGGCGCAGCCGGCGAAATATTCGCAGCCCTGGCGCCGGATGTAGTCGAGCAAACCGGACCACAGCAGCATCAGCACGCTGCCGCCCCGGTAATCCGGGTGGATGCAGGCCCGCCCTGCCTCGACCATGCGGCCGCGCAGGCGGTTCAGGCGATTCAGGTCGAATTCGTTCTCGGCATAGACGCGCCCCAGCCGGCGTGCGCCGGTTGGACTCAGCAGGCGGTAGGTGCCGACGACCTCCAGCGTGTCGGCGTCGCGCACGACCAGGTGGTCGCAGTAGTCGTCGAACTCGTCGCGGTCCAGGCCGTCGGCGCGCCGCAGCGCCGTCAGGCCCAGGTCCTCGACAAACAGCCGGTAGCGCAGGCGCTGCACCGCGCGCAGTTCCTGCGGCGTGGTCGCCATGCCGAGCACCAGGCGGGGCGCGTTCGCCTGCGGCCGGGTGCCGGCCGCCGCGGTCGCATTCGCCAAGGTGGTGGTAACTTGCATGCTTCGTCTCCAGAGTTAAGACGAAGCCAGACTACCGGCGCTTTACTTCAAGGCGATGACAGCGCCGTGTCGATTCGGTGACATCAGTCCCTCATCAGTCCTTTTTCGGCCGGCCCGTCTTCAGCTGCGGCAGCGAGGCCAGCACGCTTTGCAGGGTGGCCATGTCGATCTGGCTGATCAGCGCCACGCCGATGCGCAGCAGCTCGCTCTTGCGGATCTCGAAGCCGGCCTTCAGGCAGGCCTTCTTGACCTGGCCCAGCACGGCGTATTCCGCTTCCGGCATCGTGAAGCTGTCGCGCACCAGGCGTTCCTTGCGTGGCTTTTCCTTCACTACTTCGGCGGCCGCGGCGGCGCGGGACGGCTTGGCGGCCTTCGGCGCGGTTGCCTTGGCGACCGGCTTCGCGGCCACTTTCGGTGCCTTGGCCGGCGCCTTGGCGGCGGCTTTCTTCACCGCCGGTGCGGCCTCTTCCGCCGCCTTCGCCTTCGTCGTCTTGGCCGGGGCCTTGTCCTTGGCCGGCGTTTTCTTCGGCGCTTTCGGCACGGCGGCTTCGGTGCTTGCTGCCGCCTTGGCCTTGGCGGCGCGCGCCTTCGGGGCGGCCGGCGCCGGCGCGGCCGGTGCGGCCGCCGGCGCGGCGGCTTCCTGCGCCGGTACCGCCGCCTTGCGCGCCGCCGCCTTGCGCGGAGCCTTGGCTGCCGGTGGGGTCACGGCGGCGGCATCGCCTGCCGGGACGACTTCGTTGTGGGTGGTTTCGCTGGCCGTCGCGGCGGCCGGTTTGACGGATTTGAGGGCGTTCATGCTGACTCCGCAGGGAAGTTGAATAATATAAACAATATATACTATTTCTGGCCGTGAGGCACCAATCCTTACATTTTTACGTTACATCAGGGCGCGAGCAGGCGCCCCAGCATGGCGTGCAGGCGCGCCGGATCGACCGGCTTGGCCAGGTGCCCGTCACCGCCGGCGGCCAGCGCCAGCGCGGCATCCTCCGGGGTATCGCGCGCGGTCAGGAAGACGACGGGGAGCGCGGCCGTGGCGGGCATGGCGCGGATGCGCCGGCACACTTCGTAGCCGTCCAGGCCCGGCATCATCACGTCCAGCAGGACCAGGTCGACGGGCGCCGCGCCCAGCACCCGCAACGCCACCTCGCCGCTGACGGCCACTTTCGTGTCGTAAGCCTCCTTCAGCAGCGCGCACAGGACCATGATGCTGTCGGGCGTGTCGTCCACCACCAGGATGGTGCGGCGGCGTGCCGTCATGGCAGCGCTCCCGGCGCCGCGGCGCCGTCGGCCGCTTCCTCGGCCAGCATGCCGGTGGCAAGCAGCCGGTGCGCCTGCTCGAAATCGTAGCGGCCGATCTGCTGCGCCAGTTGCTCCAGCAGCGCGGGCGCCAGCACGGCGGCCAGTGCCGGCTTGACGCTGTCGAAATACTCGACGCTGTCGGCATTGAAGCCCGCCAGCAGTTGTGCCAGGTGCGCCACCGCCTCGGCCGGCGCCACCGCCGCCGTGCGCGCGTCCTCGTCCGCGCCGGCCGTCGCCTCGTCCCAGCGTCCGGCGGCGAAGCGGGCGTCGAGCGCCGTCACGGCCATGTCCAGCGCCACCTTCAGTTCGTTGAGCAGCACCGGCGGCACGCTGGCGCCGTCCGCCAGCGCCGCTTCCACCTCGCGCGCGGCCGCTTCCACCGCGTTGGCGCCCACGTTGCCGGCCACGCCGCGCAGGGTGTGCACGCGCTGGCGCGCCTCCTCGCGCCGGCCGGCGCCCAGCGCCGCCAGCACCGTCTCGGCGGCATCGCGCTGCGAATGCCGGAAACGCTCCAGCAGCTGCAGGTACAGGACCCGGTTGCCGGCCACGTGGCGCAGGCCGCGTCCCGTATCGATGCCGGCCAGTTCCGGCAGGCCGGCGCCGCCGCGTGGACGCGGTTGCGCCGGCGGCGCCGGCAGCATCGGCCGGCCTAGCCAGCGCGCCAGCGTGGCGTACAGCTTGGCCGGGTCGATCGGCTTGGTCAGGTAGTCCTGCATGCCTTCGGCCAGGCAGCGCTCGCGCACGTCGGCCAGCGCGTGGGCCGTCATCGCGATCACGGGCGTGCGATCGAAGCGCTTGTCGCGCCGCAGCGCCAGCGTGGTCTCATGGCCATCGAGCAGTGGCATTTCCAGGTCGATCAGCACCAGGTCGTAGTGCTCGGGGCCCGCCTGCGCCAGCCGGTCCAGCGCCTCGCGGCCGTTGCCGGCGGTGTCCACGCCGATGCCGCGCACCTGCATCAGTTCCGCCGCGACCTGCTGGTTGACGGGGTTGTCCTCCACCAGCAGCACGCGCGCCGGCACAGCCGGCAGCGCGGCCGGCGCGGCCTGGCCGGCCGCCTGCGCCGGCGTGAACAGGCTCACCAACGTCTGCAGCAACGCGGCATGCGTGATGGGCTTGAACAGGAAGCCGGCAAAGCCGCTGGCCTCGGCCTCGCGCAGCGTCTCGTCACGGCCGAAGGCCGTCACCAGTACCAGCGCCGGCCGGCGCGACAGCGCCGCCGTGCCGAGGCGCCGTGCCAGTGCGATGCCGTCGACGTCCGGCATCAGCCAGTCCGTCAGCACCAGCGCGTAGGGATCGCCGGCCGCGTCGGCCGCCAGCACGGCGTCGAGGGCCTCGGCCCCGCTGCCGGTACGGTCGGCCCGCAGCGGCAGGCCGCGCATGGCCTGGCACATGGCGTCCAGCGCCAGCGGATGATCGTCCACCAGCAATACCCGCGCATCGGTCAGCGCGGCAGGCAGCACCGGCGCAATCGCCACGGCGGCGACTTTCAGGCGCAGGTCGAAGCTGAACACGGACCCCTTGCCTTCGGTGCTGTCGACAACGATGGTGCTGCCCATCAGGCGCACCAGTTGCTGCGAGATCGACAGTCCCAGGCCGGTGCCGCCGAACTGGCGCGTGGTCGAGCCGAGCGCCTGGCTGAACGCCTGGAACAGCTTGACCTTCTGCTCGGCCGACATGCCGATGCCGGTATCGCGCACGGCGAAGCGCAGCAGCACGTGATCCGGCGTGGCGCAATCGAGCTGGCGGCACGACAGTTCCAGCTCGCCCGCCTGGGTGAACTTGACGCCGTTGTTGATCAGGTTGATCAGCACCTGCCCCAGCCGCAACGGGTCGCCGCACAGGTGGCGTGGAATCGCGGGCGGCACGTCGAACAGGAATTCCAGGCCCTTGTCGGCGGCCTGCTGGCTGGTCACGCTGGCCACGTGCGACAGCACGTCGTCCAGGAAGAACGGCACCTCCTCCACTTCCAGCCGGCCCGCCTCGATCTTGGAGAAGTCGAGGATGTCGTTGATGATGCCCAGCAGACCCAGGGCGGCGCGGTGGATCTTGCTGACGTAGTCGTGCTGCTTGGGCGACAGGTCGGTGCGCAGCGCCAGGTGGGCCATGCCGATGATGGCGCTCATCGGCGTGCGGATCTCGTGGCTCATATTGGCCAGGAATTCCGACTTGGCCAGGTTGGCCGCTTCCGCCTTGACGTTGGCCGCCACCAGCTTCTGCTCGCGCTCGCGGCGGTCGCTGATGTCGCGCACGAAGCCGCAGAACTCGAAGTTGTCGGTGCCGTCCAGCGCGATGCGGGTGATCGACAGCTCGATCGGGAACTCGCTGCCGTCGCTGCGCAGCGCCTCGACCTCGATGCGGCGGTCCAACACTTCGCCGCGGCCCTCGCCGGCGAGGTACTTGCGCATGCCGCGGCGGTGATCCTCGCGGTAGCGCGGCGGGATGATCAGGGCGTCCAGCTGCTGGCCCAGCGCGTCGTCGCGGCTCCAGCCGAAGATCAGCTCGGCCTGCCGGTTCCAGCCGGCGATGCGGCCGTTGCGGTCCATCGTGATGACGGCGTCGAGCGCCGTGTCGATGATGGCCTGCACCTTGCGCTCGCTGTCGCGCGCCATCTGCATGGTCTGCTTCAGGTCGTGCGTGCGCACGTCGATCTTCTGTTCCAGGTCGCCGTTCAGCTCGCGCAGCTCGCTTTCCGCGTCGCGCAGGCGGGTCAGGGTGTCGCGGAAGCTGCGCACGGCGCCCGACAGCCGGCCCACCTGGTCGGCGCGGCCGATGCCGGACAGCTGGATGTCGGTCTTGCCCTGGGTGAGCTTTTCCAGCGACTTCTGGATGTCGGCGAACGGCCGCGCAACCTTGCGCGCCACCAGGAAGATCGACGTGACGATCGTCAGCGCCAGCAACAGGTTGACGACCAGGGCCTGGGTCAGCTGGCGGCGCAGGTCGCGCTCCACCTCCATGCGCGAATAGGCGATGTCCAGCGCGCCCACCAGGTAGTTGCGGGTGCCGTCCTGGAAGCGGATGTCGCGGTGCACCGCCAGCGCCTTGCGCGGGTCGATCTTCGGCGCCGAAAAACCCGCCAGCTCCGGGCCGCCGGGTGCGGACACGCGCAGCATCAGCACTTCCGGCGTGCCGCGCATCGCATCGACCACGCTGGTGACGGCGGCGCCGTTGATGTCGAACAGGGGCCGCGCCAGCGCCTGCGACAGCACGGTGGCGAGCCGCTCCGAGCGCTCCTGCAGGCGCAGGTCGGCCTGCGCGCGCAGCGTGTACAGCGCATAGGTGGTATAGGCCGCCGTGGACAACAGCACGGCCAGGAAGATCGAGACGGCCAGGCGCAGCAGGATGTCGCGCCGCCAGGTATCGCGCAGGCGGCCCACGGGTGTCGCGGCCAGCCAGGTCAGGAACGTCTGCATCAGCGGCGCGCACCCTTGCTGCCGGTACGCTCCAGTTTCTTGTACGCGGGACTGTTGCGCACCTGCTCCACGGCGGACCAGATACGCGAGGCCAGTTCCGGCTGTCGCGCCACCAGCTGGTGCGACAGCATCAGGAAATACGGTTTTTCCACCAGGGGCACGGGCAGTGCCTCGATCTGCCGGCCGTAGGGCCCGTCGAGCAGGGTGCGCGCGTCGCTGCCGCCCACGGCGGCACCGGCCAGCCGTCCCGCCAGCAGCTTGCGCACCAGTTCCTCGGACTTCTGGCTGCCCTCGTCCACCGTGACGTTCAGGCTGCGCAGCTGGTCGGTGATCGAATAGCCCAGCTGGGCGCCGATGGCGCCGTCCACGTTGTGCAAGGTCTTGCCGTCCCAGTCCAGGGTGCCGCCCTTGCGGCGCAGCAGGATGTAGCGGTCGATGTGCATGCGCTTGGAGGCGTCCGGCGTGGCGCCGCCCGGATAAGCGCCCAGCTCGAGCCGGTCGGGCTTGAAGCTGACGGCAAACACGCCATCCACGGCGTTGGCCTTCAACTGCGCCAGGCAACGCTTGAACGGCATGCTCTGGAACACGAAGACGATGCGTTCGCGTTCGCCCACCATGCGCAGCAGGTCGAAGTTCAGGCCCTCGCCCGCCTCCGTGCGCCAGGGCCGCACGTTGGCGCGTTCGTAGCACAGCGTGAGTGTGGGCTCGGCCGAGAGCGGAGCGGCGGCACACCATGGCGCGGCCAGCGCGAGGCCCAGGCCGGCCAGCCGCGCGGCCCAGCCACGCCCGCGCCTTGCCGCCAATGCCATCATCAACCCCTTGTTGCCCCGTACCGCCATCACGCCTCCACGAACGCCCCGCTGCCGTGCCGGCCCGGTGGCGCCGCACGACAGAAGGTGAAAGCTATAGTGTAAGCAAAATTACAAGGCAGGGGTACATTCTTATCGACAATATTTTTTGCCGACGCCATCGCCACGCTCACGCATAGCGCAGCCCCAGGTCCACGCCGACCTCGTCCCAGTGCTCCTGTTCCTTCTCGATCCAGTACGACAAGGTGGGGTGGTCGGTGACCCACTCGCGCCGCAGCTCCAATTCGATGCGGTTCTTCATGCGCAGCTTCGGCGCGGCCAGCGCCACGTCGATGCGGGCGTGCATGAACACGATCGCCAGCCGCAGCGCCACGACGGCGCGGGCGAAGTCGGCGTCCGCCAGGAACTCGCCCACCTTGCGCAGGTTGCCCTTCTGGGCCAGCGCCAGGCGGCTCATCATGCGCTGTTCGCGCGTGGTGAAGCCCGGCAGGTCGGCGTTCTCGATGATGTACGCCGTATGCTTGTGGTAGCCGGTCTGCGACACGGCCATGCCCAGCTCGTGCAGCAGCGCGCTCCAGTACAACAGGCGCGAGGTGGCATCGGAGGCGGGCTTGAGCTGGTCCAGCAGCGCCACCGCGTCGTCCGCCACACGGCTGGCGCGCGCCATGTCCACGTTGAACTTGCGCTGGAAGGCGCCGACCGATTCCTCGCGCCGGTCGTGCCGCATCGAGCGCTGGTACAGGTCCCACATGACGCCCATGCGCAGGCCGGCCTCGATCGGCTCGATCTGGCCGATGCCCAGTTCGCGCATCACGCCGATCAGGATCGCCAGGCCGCCGATGATGGTGCCGGCGCGGTCCGGCCGCAGCCCCGGCAGGTCGATACGGCTGACGTGGCCGCAGGCGATGAAGCGCTCCTTCAGCAGGTCCAGGCTGGCCGGCGTCACGCCCCGTTCCGGGCAGGTGCGATCCAGGCCGTTCTTGTCGATGATGTCGGCAATGGCACGAATGGTGCCGGACGAGCCGTACGCGCGCTTCCAGAATTGCGGGTGGTATGGCGGTGCGCCGTCCTCGAAGATGCTGCGCGCCGACAGGATGGCGGCCTCGAACGAGGGCGCGTCGACGCGCCCGCCGATGAAGAACGACAGGCTTTGCCGCACGCTGCCCACGCTGAACGATTCGACCCGTTCGATCTCCAGGCCGCGGCCCAGGATCAGCTCAGTCGAGCCGCCGCCGATGTCCACGACCAGGCGCCGCTCGCTCGGCTGCGCCAGCGCGTTGGCCACGCCCATGTAGATCAGGCGCCCCTCCTCCTCGCCGGAGATGATCTCGATCGGATAGCCGATGGCCTGCTCGGCCTGCGGCAGGAAGGTGGCGATGTTCTTCGCCTGGCGCATCGTCGAGGTGGCGACGACGCGCACCGCCTCCAGCTCCCAGGTCGCCAGCGTGGCGCTGAAGCTCTTCAGGCAGTTGAGGGCGCGTTGCATGGCGTCCGGCGTCAGGTTGCCGTCCGCATCCAGGCCGGCGGCCAGCCGGATCGGCTCGCGCACGCTCTTCTGCACGCGGATCTGATCACCGTCGTGCTTGCCTATGGAAAATCGAAAACTGTTCGAGCCCAGGTCGACCGCTGCGTACATGGAGGATTCCATTTATATCGTTTATATTGAAAATCCTACCACATTAGAACCCGTTGATGACGGGATGATGACATCGTGCCGTCAGCCGCGCGCGGTATGGGCAGACTGAGCGGCAGACGCAGCCACCGCCTCGTCGTCGGGCGCGGCGGCGGGCGGCTCGGCCGCCACCACCTGGTTACGGCCGCGCAGCTTGGCCGCCTGCAGCGCCTCGTCGGCGCGCTTGAACAGGCTGACAGTGCTGTCCTCGGCGCGGATCGTCGTCACGCCCATGCTCATCGTCAGGTTGATGACGGCGCGCTCGGCCTTGACGGGCAGCGCGGCCACGGCGGCGCGGATGCGCTCGGCCACCAGCGTCGCCTCCGGCAGGCCGGTGCGCGGCAGCAGCAGCGCGAACTCGGCGCCGCCCAGCCGGCCGATCATGTCGGCCTCGCGCAACTGGCGGCGCACGGCGTCGACCAGCGTCTTCAGCACCACGTCGCCGACGGCGTGGCCATAATGGTCGTTGACGCGCTTGAAGCCGTCCAGGTTGACGATGACGAGCGCCGTCGGCTGGCCGGGCCGGCGCGCCAGCGCCAGCCACGGCGCCAGGCCCTGGTAGAAACCGCGGCGGTTCGGCACGTCCGTCAGCGCGTCCACCGTTTCCAGGCGCTCCAGCTCGGCCTGCAGCGCATCGCGGCCCAGCAGCAGGCAGCCGGCGCCGTTGAGGACCAGCGCGCCCAGCAGGATGAACAGCACGGCAGGCAGCAACTGCGCCGGGGCGACGGGCAGCCAGCCGGGATTGGCCGCGGCCAGCAGCGCCATCGCCAACGGCAGCGCAGCCAGCACCGCGTTGACGACGGCCAGCAGGCGGCGCAGCAAGGTTGCGCCCAGCCAGCCGCGCGCCAGCGCCGCGCTGGACGAGAAATTGAAGGCGGCCGCCATCGCGGCCAGCAGCACGGCCACCCACGGCGCGGCCGCGCTGGCCGCATCGGGATTGCGGCCGAACGCCAGATGCACGGCGATATAGGCACCGATGGCCAGTGCGACGCCGCGCAGCAGGCGCGCGCGCGCGCCGGTGTGGCCGGCGCTCTCCCACCAGCCGGCGGCGTCCATCGCAGCGCCGCCGATCAGCAGCATGAACGCGACGGGCCCGCCGACCGTGGCCGGCACCAACGCGTGCAGCGCCAGGATCAGCCAGCCCATGCCCTGGCACAGGCGCGCGATCGTGAAGGCGGATAGGTTCGAGGGCCGGCGCCGCCCCGTTCCGTGGCACAGCAGCGCCGCGTACAGCGCGAGGTTAGCGAGTGCCAGCGTGGCGATCAGCGTCTGGCCGTCCATGACAATCAGATTTCGTGTTCGACGTTGTCGCTGCCGTCGCCGATCTTGCTGCGCCAGGCCTGCAGGAAGAAGCCTTTCTCCTGCTCGCTGGGGGCGTCATGCCAGAACACGATCAGCGTGCCCTTGTGGTCGTGCAGCTGGGCCACCTTCTCGATGAACGGCTGCAGGCCCGCCGCGTCGGCCAGCGCCGCCACGTAGCCATACACCCGGTTCAGCCGCTCGATGCGGTCCGGCTCCGTCAGGCTGTTGGTGGCGGTAATGGTCGGGTGGTCCAGAAACATGAATGATCTCCATCGGGCGACACGGCGCTGCCGTTGAGGCACTTGGTTGAGCCAATGTACCGGCAAATCGCGCCAGTGACAAATCGCGCGTGACAATTGAAGCGGGCCGGGGCGGCATGCACCGGCGAGCCCGAGAGCTTAGCAGAACATCCAGTGGGAGAACAAGCGAACGGATGGGCGCGCGGGCGCTGGCGGCACATTGTCGCGCCTTAACATTCATGAAAGCAGCAATACTCTTTGATAACACAACGAACGGCGCAGGAATATTCATTTCGAATGGCGACTCAAATATTTGTTGATGAAAAATAAATACTCGACAGTTATCTTCTATATAATTCCGGCTTTCAAAAAATTAATAGCAGAGCCAGATGACGAATAATCCTCCCAGGCTGCCGGGCGCCGCGCTGACCGAAGCGAACCGTCCGATACGGCTGCGGCTGTTCGACGGCAAGGCGGTGCTGGACGACGTCCTGCTGGTCAAATATGTCGACGGCGTGGAATCGCTGTGCGGCGGGATCGACTACCGCGTCTCCTGCGTCGCCCTGGAAGCGGGCATGCCGCTGAAACGTTTTGTCGCCAGCCCGGTAGAACTGCAGTTCGTGACCGACCGTGGCGAGCTGCGCGCCGTGTGCGGTGTGGTCGCGGCGATCACCGAGGGCGGCAGCGACGGCGGCCTGGCGACCTACCAGTTGCTGGTGCGCGACGCGCTCTCCCTGCTGGACAAGGTGGTCAACACGCGGGTATTCCGCAACGCCGACGAAATTCACATCACGAATATCCTGCTGCGGGAATGGCGCGAAAACAATCCGGTCGCCGCGCGCGCGTTCGAGTTCGACCTGGGGCAGCTGAAGTCGTTCCCCACGCGCGAATTCACGATGCAGTGCAACGAGCCCACCGGCGCCTTCCTGCGCCGGCTCTGGAAGCGCCGCGGCATCGCCTGGACCATCCGCCCGGGCAGTCCGACTGAGCGGGGTTCGAGCGAGGTGCCGGTACACACGCTCGTCTTGTTCGACGACGCGATGGCGCTGCCGCAAAACCGCGCCGGTACGGTGCGCTACCACCGCGACGACGCGACCGAAACACGCGACACGATCACCGGCTGGCACGCCGTGCGCCAGCTGACGGCCGGCGTCGTCACGCGGCGCAGCTGGGACTATGCCCGGGTGGCCGCGATGGACAGCCAGGATCTCGGCAACCACGACCAGGGACCGCTGGGCAACCAGTTCGCGGCCAGCCTGGACGACTACCTGGTCGACGTGCCGCACGCGGACGACAGCAGCGCGGACTACCGCGAGCTCGGCACGGCACGCATGCGGCGCCACGAATACGAATCGAAGTACTTCCAGGGCGAAGGCAGTGTGCGCGAGCTGTGCGTGGGCGAATGGATCGGCTTGACCGGCCATCCGGAAATCGACGCGCACCCGCCGGAGCAGCGCGAGTTCGTCATCACGGAACTGCGCGTGCAGGCGGAAAACAACCTGCCCAAGACGCTCGACGAGCGGGCCCGGCGGCTGTTCGCGCTGAACCGTTGGCACGCCGCCGACGGCAAGCTGGGCGAGGCCAGCGCCGAGCGCGGCGTGCGCTACACCAACCATTTCACCTGCGTGCGGCGCGGCGTGCCCATCGTACCAAGCTTCGATCCGCGCACGGACGTGCCGCGGGCGGAACCGCAAAGCGTGTTCGTCGTCGGTCCGGCCGGCGAGGAGATCCACTGCGACGAGCTGGGCCGCGTGAAGGTACGCTTCCCCGGCTGCCGCGACAAGGACCACGCGCATGCCCAGGGCGCCGGCGCCTCGGACAGCGAGCGCGACTCGGCCTGGGTGCGCGTCGCCAGCGGCTGGGCCAGCGCGCAGTACGGCGCAATCACCCTGCCCCGCATCGGCGACGAGGTGATCTGCGTCTTCCTGGGCGGCGATCCGGACAAGCCGCTGATCGTCGGCCGCGTCCACGACGCCACCAAGACGCCGCCTTCGTTCAGCGACGTCAGCCGGCTGCCGGGCGACCGCTACCTGTCCGGCATCAAGAGCCACGAAGGCCGTGGCCAGCGCTACAACCAGCTGCGCCTGGACGACACCCCCGGCCAGATCAGCGCCCAGCTGGAAAGCGCGCACGGCCACGCCCAGCTCAACCTGGGCTACCTGACACACCCGCGCAGCAACGGCGCCGCCACGCCGCGCGGCGAAGGCTTCGAGCTGACGACCAACGACAGCGGCGCCCTGCGCACCGCGAAATCGCTGCTGATCTCGGCCTGGAAACGGCTGGACGCCAGCGGCAATCAACTGAGCAACGAAGAACACGTCGCGCTGATGCAGGACTGCCTGGACCTGTTCAAGTCGCTGGGACAGTACGCGGCCGAGCACCAGGGCCTGGCACTGGACCCGGCCGGCCAGTCCGAACTGAAGGAAGACGTGGCCGCCGCCGCGTCGAGCGGCAAGCCGACCGTCAGCCTGACGGCGCCGCAAGGCATCGCCATGACGACGCCGAAGACGCTGGTCAGCTACGCCGGCGTCAACGTCGACACCGTCGCCCAACAGCACATGCAGTTAACCAGCGGCCAGCGCTTCAACCTGAACGCGGGCAAGGGCATTTCGCTGTTCTCGCACATGGACGGCATCGCCCAGATCGCCCACCACGGCAAGTTCCTGATGCAAAGCCAGCACGACGACATGCAGATCGACTCGGCCAAGGACGTCAAGGCGACGGCCGGCAAGCGCTTCATCGTCATGGCGGAAGAGGAAGTGACCTTGATCGTGGGCGGCGGCGCCTACCTGAAGCTCAAGGGCGGCAACGTCGAGCTGGGCGGTCCGGGCACGCTGACGGTGAAAACGGATGGCCACCACTGGAACGGCCCCGCCAGCGCCAGCACCGAAATGCCGAAGTTCGAGGCGGGCGATTTCAGCCGGATTCCCCGCCTGCTGCGGCCGACGGACGGCAAGCCGGTCGAGGGCATGAAGCTGCACGTGGAGCGCGATGGCGACAGCCCGCTCTCTGGCCAGAGCAATGGCGCTGGCGAGGGCGAGAAGATTACGGGCGACACGCTGCAGCGCTTGAAGGCGTTCTTCTATACGCCGCGCTCGTGACGCAAACTATCAATATAGACCATGACTACCGCAACATTCGACAATCCCGCGTTCAGCCCTGACAACTTCATGGTGGGCGCCAAGTCCGGCATTTCATTCCTCAGCCCCAAGCACCTGGACGTGGTGATGCAGCTGCCCCTGCCGGGTATCGTCATCTTCGTCCACGGCGTCAACTCCGATGGCGAGTGGTACAAGCAGGCCGAGGAAGGCCTGTGCAAAGGGCTGAACGAGCGGCTCAAGCGCTGTAACGAGCATATGGCGCATCCGACGCCCGAGGGCGGGCAGCTGAGGCCGGCGACGTATATGCCGGAATTGACGCCAGACGGATACATCAATCCAGAACTGACTCCGGAGACCTTTCTTTCGGATGAAGGCAGCTTCTCGCCCGTGATCCATTTTCGATGGGGCTACAAGGCAAGTGCCAAAGAGCTGCAGGACTACGGTGACAGCATCTACCTCAACGAAGAAGACTACTGGGGTGGCGGTCCCTTCGCAAACGGCTGCACCTCGCTGCCGGATCTGTGGTCGGAGGGCATCGACGATACGCTGTTCCTCTGGCTCCACGTGCAGCATATCAATCCCACGAATGACCGGCTCGTATTCTCCTGCCCGCCGCGCGCGTATTACGTTCTGGCGGCGCTACGGCTGGCCAAGCTGATCGAGTCGATCCGCAACGAGCAGGCCGATGCGCCGATTACGATCGTATGCCACAGCCAGGGGAATATGGTAGCGATGGCGGCAGCCTTCCTCGGCGACAAGATCAAGTCTGCGGATGCACCGGACGGTTGTGTCGCCGATACCTACGTCCTGTGTAATCCGCCGTACAGCCTCGTGACGAAAAACGTCGCGCAGGGTTGGACTGAACTGGGGATGAAGGATGCCGATGGTAATGGCGGCCGGATAACGGCTGAAGCGCGGTTCAAGACACTGTCCAACTTCTTCGACATCATTCGCAAGCGGCAGGCAACCCGGCAGAGCGCGGAACTGATCGACAGATACATCAAGAACGAGCTGCACAAGTTCGACGCGCAGTCCGATCGTGAATCGTACGGGTACGGTGAACCAAAGTCCACGACGGGCCGTGTCACGCTGTACTTCAATCCGCATGATCAGGTGATCTCTTCCAGTACGATACAAGGCATTGGCTGGCGCGGCTTGAGCAAGGATGAAATCGGGCGCACCAACGGCAAAGGTGTCTTCAGCCAGCGCGTCTTCGCGCAAGGGTGGGAGGTGGGCAAGAACGAAACCTATGATTTCTGGAACAAGCGCCACAATGCCGGCACCAGCAAAAAGGACTTCTGGGTACCGCGCTCGCCTCCCGCGTCGTTTTCGCTGTCCAAGGGTCTCGTCGCGAACAAGAATATCGTCGGGAAGGTCATGACGGTCGTTACCGCTCCGCTGGCGATCGTCGGCCTGAAACTCTTCGGACCGCCTATCAACGCGTCACCGCCGGACGAGTGGGAAACACCCATTGCTGCGCCGTCGCTGCCCAAGTCATTCAAGCCCCAATCGATCCAGTTTGGTAAAGCCAGCGACCAGTTCGACGAAGGCTTCGATGCTCCGGGCGAATCACGTGACAAGGATAGGGAGCGTGACGCCAACGATCCCTATGGCGAGATCACCGCGCGTAAGAAGAAGCTCCCCGGCTCCGCAGCGACCGACGCCCCTCGTGGAGACAGCAGCAGCGAAGCGTCGCTGCGCTACGAGCATCATGCGCTGCTGCGCATGCAGGCAAGACGCGAGGGTCTCTACAAGCCGCGGGATCCGGTCAAGGAGGAAGACAATTTGTCGGCCGCCAGCCCGGAGTACCTGGCTTGGCGCTCCGAGAAGATCAAGGAAACGCTTGCGAAATGTATCGATACCCATGCCACGGACCACTCGACTATCATGACCAATGCGGAGCATGCTCGGCTGGCACTTTCGTACGACGTGGCAGTTGGGGTTTGTCAGATCAGCAAAGCGAAAATCAACAAGCTTCGCTGGGCAGCAGATTGGCGATACGCTAAGGGGTTACCGAAATCCGATCCTGCAAAGGGATTCTCTGAATACTTCGCAACCGGCCTCTACCTCGAAAAATCCGTAAGCCATTGGGCAACCGAAGGCAAACATGAGGGATCAATGCCCGATACGATAATAAATAAACGGAAATTTCTATAATGGCTAATATACTGCATTTTTTCAGCCGTACGTTACTCCGCCGGCTGGCATTCTCTGCGCTGACGTTGGCACTAACGATCGCCACCGTTCTATTGTTTACCGTACTTGGCGGCTCAGCAGAGACCAGCCCATTAACCGATGGAGAGATTATGTCCCGCTTCTTTGCAATGCCTGCTGTACTCGCTACGTGCGCGTACCTTTTAGTTGGGCTGACTGGGTCCGCTCACGCTCATTCATCCGCCCCCGCGACTGGACTTGCTGCACATGAGGCGGCAAAACCCTACAGGGCGCAGGTCGTCGGTCTTCAGTGGCTGAACCCGCTGCAGCGCCGCGACTACCCAACGGAGTGGCAACTCCTCTGGACCCTGGGATTAGCCAGACCAAACCTAGACGACGATATGGTCAAATCGAAACCAGAGCGTTTTGGTAGGTTGCAACCAATTGGCGTCATCGCGACCGGAAATGACGGGGAGGAGAGTTTCGAGGGCTTTCACGAAAAATATGTGGAAGAGCTGCTGTACAGATTCCGGGATATCTACTTTAAAAGTTCAACTTATTTCTACAATGCGCATTCGACCAAGGATCGAACTACGTGGCGGGAACTCGCTGGGATAAGGGTTGAGTACGCCATTCCTGAGAGCCGACTAAATCCAGCTGGGGCTGCTAAGTTCGTGAGCAATTCGATACGCAAATACTTCGACATTGGTAATGTGAATTTCCCCAATTCCTGGACACGCAGCACTCCCCCGGACGTACACGTCGCGCCTGGCGGCCCCAATGCTGGCTTCCGGTCGCTGGCTGCCGGCCTTGAGTACCTGCAGACTCACCCCGAGGAAACAGTTTGGGTCATGAACTGGGACGCGCCAAGCTTTCCGCCCAAGGACAAACAACTCAACGAGAATATGGTGCTGCTCGTCCTGGCCGGCCCCAACTACAAAACCGAACGCGCACCGCTAGCCTGGATCGGCTATCCAGCCACGCGCAAGACGACCGACTTCGAGGCGGCCAAAGGCAAGCCGTCCCGCCAAGTGCAAGCGTGGAAAGCAACGATCGAAGCCGCAGCGACCAACGCCAGCAAAAAAGACACCGACATCGGCTACGTCATCCACGACGCCAATAACAAGCACCCGGACTCACCGGACCGTATCGCCAGCCTGGCCCAGACGCTGACGACGGAACTGGTCGAATTCGACTTCGCCAAGCAGACTTTCAACACTCCAGCCCTGCTGGGCGAAATGGGTGCCGGCACGGCGCTGACCAACGTCGCACTGGGCATCGCCTACGCCAACCACATCGGCAAGAACGTGCTGGTGGCCGGCACCACCGACGCTGCCCAGCCGACTGCCGTCGTGGTCGTGCCGCCCGAAAAGGTCCGGCCGTTCAACCCGGACGGCCCCTGGTTCCGCGCCCGTGGCGGCAACGCCGCTTTCCTGCCGTGGTGGGGCCTGCGTCACGATGCCGAGCCGGGTCCGCAGGGTTATTCACGCTAAGCAAAGGAGAAGGACATGCGTGGCGTCATCCGCCTGAACGATCCGACCAGCCACGGCGGCAAAGTCATCAGCGCCGCGCCGAACAGCACGGTGATGGGCGTCGCCGTGGCCCGCAAGGGTGACCAGTGCGTCTGCCCGCTGCCGGGCCACACCGTGTGCATCATTGCCGAGGGCGATCCGAAGGTGCTGGTCGACGGCGTGCCGGTGGCGTTCGACGGCCACAAGACCAGTTGCGGTGCCACACTGATCACTACCGTGCCGGGCAGCGGGCGCGGTTGACGAACCGGGACGGCCGGCGCCGCGGCGATGGACGGGTACGTTATGATGGCGCAAGCGCCATTCCCCACCCTAGCCCATGCCCACGGCCACCGACCACCGCCCCCTCCTGCACCGCCGCAAAACCCGGCTGACCCTGGAATTCGCCCCGGGCGAGGTGCAAAGCGAAATGGACCTGCGCGACCCGCACCGGCTTGTGCTGGCCTATGCGCGCGCCATGATGTGCTTCGTGCTGTTCAAGCCGCGACCGGCCCATATCGTCATGGTCGGGCTCGGCGGCGGTTCGCTCGCCAAGTTCTGCCACCGCTACCTGCCGCACAGCCGTATCACGGTGCTGGAGCTGCGCGCGGACGTCATCGCGCTGCGCGACAGCTTTGCCATCCCGCCGGACAGTGACCGGTTCCGCATCGTCCACGTGGACGCGGCCGCGCACATGCCGGCGCTGGCCGGCAGCGCCGACGTGCTGCTGCTGGACGGCTTCGACGTCGGCGGCCTGCCGCCGGCGCTGGCCAGCGCGCACTTCTATGCCGACTGCCGTCGCGCGCTGCGGCCGGACGGGCTCCTGGTGACCAATATCTTCAGCTACGATCCGCAGTTCGGGACGATGCTGCGGCGCCTGCGCCAGGCCTTCGACGGGCACGTGGGCCAGCTGCGCGGGATTGCCGGCAACAACCGCATCGTGTTTGCCCATCGGCGCGCGCCGGGCGAGCGCACGCGCGCCGCCGCCCTGATGCGGCGTGTCGCCGCCTGGGGCAGCCCGTGGCCGGGGCTGGGCTTCGGTCCGTTCAACCGGCTGCTGGCGCACCACATCGTGGACGGACTGCGCCAGGCGGCCGAGATCCCTGAGATGGTGCGTAACGACAACAAATAATTCCTTTTGGATATATTTTGTGTCGGCAAGCCCGGCGTTTTGTGACACACTAACGGGCTAACGTACTTTTCCTGGGAGTCGCATGCGCCGCCGTTTGTCATCTCGCGTGTCCGTGGCGGCGGTGTTGACGCTCGTGGCGGGCGTGACCGTCACCGGCGTGCTGTTCTACGCCGTCAGCGCCCTGGAGTATGGCAAGCACGCCCTCGGGTTCCAGCAGCGCGCCAACCAGCGCGTGGCGGCCCTGCGCCGCGGCCTGGACGATGCCGTCGAGGTGCTGACGGTCACCAACCAGCTGTTCCGCACCTTGCCGCCGGAATCCGTCACGCGCGAACAGTTCGGCAGCTTCACCCGGCCGCTGCTGCAGCGCTACCCCTTCATCCAGTCCTTCGCCTACCACCGGGTGCTGCGCCACGACGAGCGGGCCGGCTGGGAGCGCGATGTACAACGCACCTGGCCGGGTGTCACGGTGCGCGACCTGGGCCCGGCCGGCTTCGTGCCCGCCGCCGTACGCTCCCACTACAATGTGCTGGACTACTTCGAGCCGTTCGCGCCGAACCGCGCCACGCTGGGTTTCGACGTGGGACCGCTGCCGCAGACGGGGATCACGATCGAGCGCGTGCTGCGCACCGGCAAACCGGCCGCGACGGCGCTGATCAGCCTGGCCGAGAACCCGGCCCAGCGCCATACCTTCATCATCCTGATGCCGGTCTACCGCCCCGGCGCGCCCACCGCCACCCCGGCGCAGCGCCACGCCGCCTGGGTCGGCGACACGGCCGCGATGATCCACGCGCCCCAGCTGGTACACAAGATCCTGCGATCCGGCGGCCTGCTGGACGATCCGCAGCTGGCCCTGCGCGTCTATGCCGGCAGCGCGCAGGATCGCGCCGGGATGCTGGTGTATGCCAGCGGCCCGGAGCCGGCGCCGGCGCCCGGCCTGGCCCAGTGGCTGCCGCGCTGGCTGGACGTCTGGTCGCGCGACCAGGAAACGCGCAGCTTCGAGGTGCTGGGCCTGGAGTGGCGCGTACGCGTGGACGCGCTGCCGCGCCCGTTCCTGAGCGACCACCTGGGCTCCGTTTCCACGCTGCTGGGCGGCACCTTGTTCAGCATCCTGGCGGCGACGCTGATGCAGACCCTGTCGCAGCGCTCGCGCCGCGTGCAATGGCTGGTCGACGCACGCACCGCCGACCTGCAGGTAACCAACGAAAAACTGAACGCCGACGTGGCCGCGCGCAAGCGCACCGAGCGCGCGCTGCAGGAAAGCGAACACCGCTTCAAGCGCCTGCTGGCCCTGTCGTCGGACTGGTACTGGGAACAGGACGTCAACTTCTGCTTCACCAGCATCACCAACGGCTTCTTCGAGAAGGGTCGGCTCGACCGCGCCGACTTCATCGGCCACCCGCGCTGGCACAACCATCCCGAGATGCTGGAGACGGCCTGGGGCCGCGCCCACATGGCGCGGCTGGAAGCACGGTTGCCCTTCTCCGACCTGGAGTACCCGATCACGGGCAAGGACGGCATCACGCGCTGGTTCACCACCAACGGCGAACCGGTGTACGACGCGCAGGGCGAGTTCCGCGGCTATCGTGGCACCGGCGCCGAGATCACCGAGCGCAAGCTGGCGGAGCAGCGCATCCAGCACATCGCCCACCACGACGCGCTGACCGGCCTGCCGAACCGCGTGCTGCTGCAAGACCGGCTGACCCAGGCGGTCGCCTACGCCAACCGGGGCGGCCAGTCGCTGTGGGTGCTGCTGATCGACCTGGACCGCTTCAAGTTCGTCAACGACACGCTGGGCCACAAGGCCGGCGACCAGCTGCTCAAGACCATCGCCGCGCGGCTGCAGTCCTCGGTGCGCGAGAGCGACACGGTGGCGCGCCTGTCCGGCGACGAATTCGTCGCCATCCTCAGCGAATATCCGGAGCAGTCGCTGTCGCCGGACGTCGTCGGCCGCATCATGCGCGCGCTGGCGCAACCGGTGGACCTGGAGGGCAAGGAGTTCATCGTCACCTGCAGCATCGGCGTGGCCGTGTACGAGGGCGACGGCGCACCGTCCAGGCACCTGATCGAGCAGGCCGACATCGCCATGTACTCGGCCAAGAAGCTGGGCCGCAACTGCTACCAGTTCTTCGAACATTCGATGAACGAGGAGGCGCAGGAGCGCCTGCGCATCGAGAGCGCGCTGCGCAACGCGCTGGTGCGGCAGGAGTTCGTGCTGCACTACCAGCCGCAGCTCGACCTGGCCAGCGGCGCCATCGTCGGCGTCGAGGCGCTGCTGCGCTGGCAGCATCCCGAACTCGGCATGGTGTCGCCGCAGCGCTTCATCGGGCTGGCGGAAGAGACGGGACTGATCGTGCCGATCGGCGCCTGGGTCATGCGCACCGCCTGCGCCCAGGCGCAGGCCTGGCGCGCGGCGGGCCTGCCGCCGCTGCGCATGGCCGTCAACCTGTCGGCACGCCAGTTTGCCCAGCCGGACCTGGTGCAATCGATCGCCGCCGTGCTGGCGGAAACGGGCTTGCCACCGGCCGGCCTGGAACTGGAGCTGACGGAAAGCCTGTTCGTGGACGACGTGGCGCGCGCGGTGGCGCTGCTGCACGAGCTGAAGAACCTTGGCGTGGCGCTGTCGATCGACGACTTCGGCACCGGCTACTCCAGCCTGTCCTACCTGCGCACCTTCCCCATCGACGTGCTGAAGATCGACCGCACCTTCGTCGGCCAGATCGACGGCGACTCCGACCAGGCCGCGATCGTCGTCTCCATCATCGCGCTGGCGCACAACCTGCAGCTGAAGGTGATCGCGGAAGGCGTCGAGACGGCCGAGCAGCTGGACTTCCTGCGCGCGCACGAGTGCGACCAGGTGCAGGGGTATTACTTCAGCCGGCCGGTGCCGGCCGCGGAGTTCGAGCAGCTGCTCCGTACATAGCACCGGTGACGGGGTTTCCCCTACTGCCCCTTCGCCTTGTTCTTCGCCCCATGCAACGCCAGCCGCGCCGCCTTGCGCGCCTCGGCCTGTTCGAAGCGGGCCTTCTGCTCTGGCGTCGCGGGCACCAGCGGCGGCACCGCCACCGGCTTGCGGTCCTGGTCCACGGCCACCATCGTGAAATAGCAGCTGTTCGCATGGCGCACCAGGCGCTGCTGGATATTCTCCGTCACGACGCGGATGCCCACTTCCATCGACGTGCGCCCCGTGTAATTGACCGAAGCCAGGAAGGTCACCAGCTCGCCCACGTGGATCGGCTGCAGGAACATGACCTGGTCCACCGACAAGGTGACGACGTAGCTGCCGGAGTAGCGGCTGGCGCAGGCATAGGCCACGCTGTCGAGGAATTTCAGGATCGTGCCGCCGTGGACATTGCCGGAGAAGTTGGCCATGTCCGGTGTCATCAGGACCGTCATCGTCAGCTCGTGGGCCGACCAGTGCATTGCGCTATCCATAGTGCCTTCCGTCAGAATAAAAAAATAAGTGCCTTAGAGCATTCTAACCTTAACAACATTGCCGCCATCACGTATCCTTGCCGGGTTAATAACAAGGAGAGGTTTCAGCATGAGGTGGAAACTGAGGAGCAAGCTGGCGGCGGCGGTCGTGGCACTGGGCATGGCGACGTCGGCACAGGCCGCGTTCACGGCCGACCAGGTCAAGACGTTCACGCTGGCCAACGGCATGAAGTTCATCGTCCTGGAAAGCAGCACGATCCCGAACGCCAATATGTACACGTTCTGGAAGGTCGGCTCGCGCAACGAGGCGCCGGGCACCACGGGCCTGTCGCACTTTTTCGAGCACATGATGTTCAACGGCTCGAAAAACTACGGTCCGAAGATGTTCGACCGCACGATGGAAGCGAACGGCGGCAGCAACAACGCCTATACCAGCAGCGACGTCACCGTCTACCAGGACTGGTTCCCCGCCTCGTCGCTGGAGACCATCTTCAAGCTGGAAAGCGACCGCATCGCCCACCTGACGATCGATCCGAAGATGGTCGAGAGCGAGCGTGGCGTCGTGCTGTCCGAGCGCAGCACGGGGCTGGAGAACTCCAATATCCGGATGTTAATGGAAGACCTGAACAGCGTCGCCTTCAGCGCCCACCCGTATTCCTGGCCCGTGATCGGCTTCGAGTCCGACATCAAGGCCTGGACCCAGCAGGACCTGGTCAACTACTTCCGCACCTACTACGCGCCAAACAACGCGGTGGCCGTGATCGTGGGCGACGTCAAGGCCGACCAGGTCAAGGCGATGGCCACGCGCTACTTCGGCGCCATCCCGAAACGCGCGCTGCCGCCGGCCGTGAAGACGGTCGAGCCGGAGCAGAAAGGCGAGCGGCGCCTGTTCGTCGCCAAGCCGTCCGCCACGTCGGCCAACCTGATGGTGGCCTACAAGGCGCCGCAGGCCGACAGCGCCGACCACTACGCGCTGGACGTGCTGCAAAGTGTGCTCACCGAAGGCAAGACCTCGCGCCTGTACAAGGCGCTGGTCGAGCAGCAGCTGGCCACCTCGGTCGGCGCCGACACCACCGACGGCTTCGACCCCGGCCTGCTGTACGTGTTCGCCGTCGCGGCCAATGGCGTGGACAGCGCCAAGGTCGAACAGGCGCTGCTGGCCGAGATCGACAACGTGGTCAAGAACGGCATCACCGACCAGGAGCTGCAGAAGGTGCGCAACACCAAGCTGGTCAACCTGTACCGGCTGCAGGAGACCATCAACGGCAAGGCCCAGATGCTGGGCAACTACGAGGTGTTCTACGGCGGTTACAGGAAGCTGTTCGACGCCCCGGCCGCCTACCAGAAGCTGACGGCGGCCGACATCCAGGCCGTGGCGGCCAAGTACCTGAAAAAATCGCAGCGCACCATCGGCGTGCTGGCGGCGAAGGAGCAATGATGAAGAAGATCGTAGTGAGCACGGCCCTGCTGGCGGCCGTGACGGCGGCCGGCGCCGCCGAATTCCGCCTGCCGCAATTCGAGACGACCAAGCTGCCGAACGGCCTGACGGTGCTGCTGATGGAGCGCCATGAAGTACCGCTGATCGCCGTGCGCGCCGTCGTCAAGGCCGGCGCCGTCAACGACGGACCCCAGGCCGGCCTGGCCAACCTGACCGGCGACGCCATCCTGCTGGGCAGCACGAAGCACAACAAGGCCGCCATCGACGAGGCCTTCGACTTCCGCGGCGCCGTGCTGGCGGGCGGCGGCGGCGTCGAGCAGACCACCGTGCAGGCCAACTTCGCCAAGGCCGATGCGCCGGCGCTGCTGCCGCTGTTCGCGGAGATCGTGCAGCAGCCCGGCTTCGACAATGCGGAGCTGGACAAGCTGCGTGCGCGCAAGGTCAGCGGCCTGAAACAGGCCAAGGAAAGCCCGCGCCAGGTAGCCGGCAACTACTATCGCAGCATGCTGTTCGGCCAAAGCGCCTATGCCAACCCTCCAGGCGGCACCGTGGGCAGCCTGCAGGCGCTGAAGCAGGACGACGTCAAGCGCTTCCACCAACGCTACTTCCGCCCCGATAACGCCGCCATCGTCGTGGTCGGCGACTTCGATCCGGCCGCGATGAAGCGTCAGATCGAGACGCTGTTCGGCCAGTGGAAAGCGGAGGGCCCGGCGCCGCAGCGCGCCGACTACGGCAAGCCGCTGACGGACAAGCCACGCGTCTGGCTCGTCAACAAGGCCGACGCGATCGAGACCACGTTCCTGATCGGCGGCGCCGGCATCGCCCGCAACGACGCCGACTACGTGCCGCTGCAGGTGCTCAACACGGTGCTGGGCGGCCGCTTCACGTCGTGGCTGAACGACGAGCTGCGCGTCAATTCCGGCCTGACCTATGGCGCCAACAGCGGGTTCGCGCCGCTGTCGCAGGCCGGCACCTTCTCGATCTCCAGCTTCACGGCGCTGCCGAAGACGGAAGCGGCGCTGGACCTGGCGCTGAAGACCTACGACCGGCTGTGGAGCCGTGGAATCGACAAGGCGACGCTGGACTCGGCCAAGGCCTACGTCAAGGGCCAGTTCCCGCCGCGCTACGAGACCAGCGAGCAGCTGGCCAGCCTGCTGGGCGACATGTACGCGCTGGACATCGGCCGCACGCAGATCGACAACTTCACGCGCGACGTCGACTCGCTGACGCCGGAAAAGGCCAAGGCGCTGGTGGACAAGCACTTCCCGCGCAAGAACCTGCAGATGGTCCTGGTCGGCAAGGCCGACGAGATCCGCAAGCTCGCCGCCAAGTATGGCGAGGTGACGGAGCTGGACATCACGGCCGACGGCTTCCAGCCGGCGGCGAAGTAAATACCGAGGCGCTCCGAGGAGCGCCTTTTTTCATGGCGTGGCAAGATCCTGCAACGACGCGAGGATGCTGTCGCTGCAGACCTGCAGGATCTCGTCCGCCAGCGGCGCATCGTCCGGGCAGGCGCGCGACATGACGAGCGCCCCCACCGCGTGCGCCAGCACGTCGAGATAACGAGCACGCCGTTCGGTTGCGCCGGCATCGTCCGGCGCGGTTGCCGCACCCAATGCGGCCAGCAGGTTCTCGATACCGGCGGCGAAGGTGGCCCTGACCGCTTCCGGCTGGCGCGCCGCATCGCCGCTGAGCGCAGCCAATGTGCAGCCGGTCGCCCGGGCGTCGCGATGTTCCCGCGACAGATACACGCGCACGAACCGCGCCAGGTCGGCCCCTTCGCTCAGCGCCACGGTCTGGGCGATGCCGCAGGCCGCCGCCTCCGCCATCAGGTCTCCCTTCGAGCCGAAGTGCTTGTAGAAACCGCCGTGGGTAAAGCCCGCGGCGGCCATCAGGTCCGCCACCCCTACCCCATCGTATCCACGCTCGCGAAACAGCGTGGATGCCGTCTCGACGATGCGGGCCCGGTTGGCCTGCGCCTGTGCCTTGGTCACTTTCATGTGCTGCCCCTGTGTCGTTGCGCCCGCGCGCAGGCCTCACTATACATTGATGACGACCGTAATCAAAGCCTTGACTTTTTAGATTACGACCATCATCATTAAAACTCCAGCCACTGTTACGAAGGAATACCCCATGACCACGCTTCCGACTGTCCTCATCACCGGCGCCTCCAGCGGCATCGGCGCCACCTATGCCCGGCGCTTCGCCAGCCGCGGCCACGACCTCGTGCTGGTCGCGCGCGACCAGGCCCGCATGGAGAACCTGGCTGCGCGGCTGCGCGAAGAAGGCAATGTCCGGGTCGATGTGCTGCCGGCCGACCTGACGCAGGCGGCCGACGTGGCCAGGGTCGAGCAGCGTCTGCGTGAGGACGAGCGCATCGGCATCCTGGTCAACAACGCCGGGATGGCGCAGTCGGGCGGTTTCGTCCAGCAGGACGGCGCGGCGATCGAACGCGTAATCGCACTCAACACCACCGCGCCGACACGGCTCGCGGCGGCCGTGGCGCCACGCTTCGCGCAGGCCGGCAGCGGCGCGATCGTCAATATCGGTTCGGTCGTGGGGTTCGCGCCGGAGTTCGGCATGTCGGTGTACGGCGCCAGCAAGGCCTTCGTGCTGTTCCTGTCGCAGGGCCTGCACCTGGAGCTGTCGCCCAAGGGCGTCTATGTGCAGGCCGTGCTGCCGGCGGGCACCCGCACCGAGATCTGGCAACGCGCCGGCATCGACGCCGCCACGCTGCCGCCGATGATGGACGTGGAGGAGCTGGTCGACGCGGCGCTCGGCGGCTTCGACCGCCGCGAGGCCGTCACCATCCCGCCGCTGCACGTGGCCGCACGCTGGGACGCGCTCGAAGGCGCGCGCCAGGGGCTGCTGGCGGACATCCGGCAGGAGCAGGCAGCCGAACGCTATCGCGCCCGCTGAGCTCCATGAAGGCCTTCATCATCGAGCGTTACGGCAAGCCGGGCACCGGCCGCGTTGCCGACGTGCCCGAACCCGCGGTCGGCGACGACGACGTGCTGGTCCGCATTCACGCGGCCAGCGTGAATGTCCTCGACAACAAGATCGCCAGCGGCGCATTCAAGCTGATCCTGCCCTATCGCTTGCCGCTCATCCTCGGCAACGACATGGCCGGCACCGTGCTGCGGGTGGGCGCGCGCGTGACGCGTTTCCAGCCGGGCGACGAGGTCTATGCGCGCCCGGACGACGATCGTATCGGCACGTTCGCCGAGCTTGTCGCCGTCAAGGAAAGCGCGCTGGCGCGCAAGCCCCGCAACCTCGGCATGCTCGAAGCGGCCGCCCTGCCGCTGGTGGCGCTGACGGCCTGGCAGGTGCTGGTCGAAACGGCGCGGCTGGGCCCGGGCCAGAAGGTGTTCATCCAGGCGGGATCGGGCGGCGTGGGCACGGTGGCCATCCAGTTGGCCAAGCACCTGGGCGCCCATGTCGCCACCACCACCGGCACGGCCAACGTCGAGTGGGTCAAGGCGCTGGGCGCGGACATCGTCATCGACTACCAGCGGCAGGACTTCGCCGCGGTGCTGCGCGACTATGACGTGGTGCTGAGCAGCCAGGGCGGCGCCGATCTGGCCAGGTCGGTGCAGGTGCTCAAGCCAGGCGGGCACCTGATCTCGATCTCGGGGCCGCCCACGCCGCAATTCGCGCGCGCGCGAGGACTGGCCTGGCCATTACGGCAGGTCATGCGCCTCTTGAGCCTGGGCATCCGGCGCAAGGCGCGCCGCCACGGCGTGCACTACTCGTTTGTCTTCATGCGCGCCGATGGCGCGCAGCTGGCGCAGATCGCGGAACTGGTGGAGGCAAGCGTCATCCGGCCCGTCGTGGACCGGGTCTTCCCGCTCGACGCGGCAGCGCAGGCACTGGCCTACGTCGAACAGGGACGGGCAAAAGGGAAAGTGATGGTGGACGTGGGCCAGGTCAGCCCTGCTGCGCCTCGATATCGGCCAGGGTCTCGCGGCCCTTGTCGGTGACGGTAAAGCCGCCTTCGACCGGCGCGATGTGCGATTTCTTGCCCAGGAACATTGCTACGTCGGCATCCAGCTGCGCGGCGGGATCGTCGGCCAGCGCGCGCAGGCTGACGACGCAGCGGCGCAGGAACAGCAGTTCCTTGCCCTTGTCAGTCAGGCTGTAGCGACCGTCGCGTGCAATGGACAGCAGCTTCAGCCCGGACAGGCGCTTGGTGTTGCGGCCGACGCAGGCGCTGGGGCGGCCTTTGATGCCGCGCGCGACTTCCGCCAGCGCATTGTATTCATCGGTACTGAATTTCTCGTTTTTCATTATTGCTTGCTTCCATGAGGGCGATTGCGGCCATCATGGTACGCGTCCGGCGCAACGGCGGCAAGCAAGGGGCCGATCCGGCGTGGGCGCCGGACCGGTCCAGACGCTTCACTTGAACGCGCGCACGGTCAGCCACAACAGACCGACGCCGGCGACGATGCCCGCCCACGCCATGCGCACGTGGTGCATGCGGCGGCCCAGATAAATCTTGTTGTGTAAGGAATTGCCCATGGCGCTCTCCAAATAAAAATCCTGTGATTCGATTATAAAAACAGTTCAGTTACGCGGTTGTGACAGCCGCCACAAATACAACAAAGTGAATCCTTAAAGCAACACTTATTACCCTAGACCAATTAGGCGCCAAGCTTTTCGTTGCCCTGCTAGCATGGTTGCATCACCCACCAACGCAGGAGAGCACCATGAGCCAACCCAACACCCCGCAGCAGCCGGACCCGTCCGAAAAAGGCCGTCACATGATGAACGAGCCCGATATCGGCAGCGGCGAAAAAACGCCAGGCGAACGGGAGACGGACGAACAGATCCGCCAGATCTCCCCCAACCGCCAATCCGACCAGTCGCGCGAACCCGGCAAGCCCTGATCGCCCGCCGCCAGCCGGTCAGACCGCCTTGATGGGCGGCGGCGGGGCCGTCGGCTCGCTGACCGGTGGCACTTCCGACGGCGGCACTTCGCTGGGCGGCGGCTGCACGGGCGGGTCCTGCTCGGGCGTCGGCGTTTCGGGATCGGGCGTGATATGCGCCCGGATCGTGTTGTCGGCACCTGCGTTTTGCTCGGCTATATAGACCATAACGATGCTCCTCCGTAAATGTTGACAAAACCTTAGCAAATTTTTTTGCAAGGCGGCGCAGGCTTCGCCGCCGGTGCCCACAGGAAATGAAAACGGCCCGGACGCAATGCCGGGCCGTGTCTTCGGGGTCAGACCCGACGGGTCTGACCCCAGCCTGTCATAAGCCGGGTCACCCGGGCGTCCCCAGGTAGTTATCCTTCACCCGCACATAGTGCTCGGCCGAGTAGCGCAGCCAGGCGATTTCCTCCACTGTCAGCGGTCGGACCTTGCGGGCCGGCCGCCCCATATACAGATAGCCGCTCTCCAGCGCCTTGCCCGGCGCCACCAGGCTGCCGGCGCCGATCATCACACGCTCGGGCACGATCACGTCGTCCATCACGATGCTGCCCATGCCGATCAGGCACTCGTTGCCGATGCGGCAGCCGTGCAGGATCACGTTGTGGCCGATCGTCACGTAGTCGCCGATGATCAGGGGCGCCCCCTCGGGCTTGCCGGCCGAGCGGTGCGACACGTGGCCCATCGTGAAGTCCTGGACGTTCGAGCAGCGGCCGACGACGATGTCGTTGACGTCGCCGCGCAGCACGGCGTTGCACCAGACGGAGCTGTCGGCGCCCAGCTGCACGCTGCCGATCACCTGAGCCGACGGGTGCAGGTAGACGCGCTCGGCGAGTTGCGGGGTGGTGTCGAGGTAGCTGGCGATGGGCATGAGGTCGTAGCGCTGGGGCTCGTTGTTGCGATAACAGCATTATGCATGGCCCCTGCCGGGGGCACCAGCACCGGCTTGCGTGCCTACGCTGGCGGCGCCATCCACACCAGTTCCCAGAGATGACCATCCAGGTCCTCGAAGGCATGGCCGTACATGAAGCCATGGTCTTGCGGCGGCCGCGGCGCCCTGCCCCCGGCGGCAATCGCCTTCGCCACCAAGGCATCGACTTCTTCGCGGCTGTCGCAGCTCAGGCAGATCAGCATCCCGGTCGCCTCCCTTGCCCGCGCGACCGGCTTGTCGATGAACGTCTTGAAGTAGGCCTCGGTCAGCAGCATGGCATGGATGCTGCCTTCGGCGATCACCAGGCACGCGCCGTTCTCGTTGCTGAATTGGGGATTGAAGCGGTAGCCGAGCGCTTCGAAAAAGGCTTTCGATTTGGCCAGGTCCTGGACCGGCAGGTTCAGAAAAATTTGCTTGTTCATGTCTATTCTCAGGTTATCGGTAGGTGGAATTGCGGGGTCTGCATCCGTACGACGAACCACGGCGGGGAAAATCGACACGTGCGTACCATTTTTTTCGGTTGACTGAACCCCTGGCGCCAAGGCGCCGAGGGTCTGAGCCCGCACGGGGACTGACCCTGAAGTCAGTCGCATTTCGCCGCGGCCGGAGCCAAACTTCGGGGTCGGCCCCTGCTGGGCGGTACGGCGACCCGGCAGACCCCGGCCTCACGCGCCAGCCACCGGCGCCCCCGCCACCGGCGCCCCCGCCCGCATCCCCTGCCGCCCCGCCGCCAGGATGTCGAGGATCTGCTCGACACTGACCGGCTTGACCAGGTGCGCTTCGAAGCCCGCGTCGAAGGCCATCTCGCGGTCCTTCTGCTGGCCCCAACCGGTGACGGCGACCAGCACCGTGCGCTGCAGGCCGGGCAGTGCACGCAGCGCGCGGGCCAGGTCGTAGCCGTTCAGGTGCGGCAGGCCGATGTCCAGGAAGGCGAAGTCCGGCGCGAACGCTTCCGCCGCCGCCAGCGCCTGCGCGCCGTCGTGGCAGATGTGCACCGTGTGGCCCAGGGTGCGCAGCAGCGCGCCGATGGCGTTGACGAAATCGAGGTTGTCGTCCGCCAGCAGGATGCGGTACGGCGTGCCCTGCGCCGGCTGGGCCGATTCGCGCGGCCCGGCGCCCTGCGCCTCCCGCAGCACCGGCAACGTGACGACGAATTCGCTGCCCAGGCCCGGCCCGCCGCTGTGTGCCTCGATCGCGCCACCATGCAGCTCGACCAGCCGGCGCGCCAGCGACAGCCCCACGCCCAGGCCCGCCGACGTGCGCTCCAGCGAGGAGTCGGCCTGCACGAACATGTCGAAGATCTCGCCCAGCATGGCCGGCGCGATGCCGATGCCGTTGTCGGTCACGCGGATGCGCAGCTGGCCATCGCTCTCCACCGCCGCCGCCAGCGCCAGGTGGCCGCCGCGGTCGGTGTACTTGGCGGCGTTGTTGAGCAGGTTCGACAGCACCTGCGCCAGCCGGGTGGCGTCGCCCAGCACGTGCACCGGCTCGCGTGGCAGCGCTACCTCGATCGTGTGCCCCTGGGCGTCGATCACGGGGCGGACGATCTCGAGCGCGTTGGCGACCACCGCCTGCAGCTCGACGGGATCGTGCCGGATCGTCAGCTTGCCGGTATTGATGCGCGAGACGTCCAGCAGATCGTCGACCAGGCGCACCATCTGCTTGAGCTGGCGCTCCATGACCGCGCGGGCCCGCTCTGTCGCGGCCGGGTCGCTGCGGTTCAGGCGCATGATGTCCAGCCCCGTGCGGATCGGCGCCAGCGGATTGCGCAGCTCGTGCGCCAGCGTCGCCAGGAACTCGTCCTTGCGGCGATCGGCCAGCAGCAGCGCGCGCTCCGCGCCCTGCCGCACCGTCATCTCGTGCTCCAGGGTGCGATTGGCCTCCTGCAGCGCGTCGGCGCGCCGCTCCACTTCCGCCAGCATATTGTTGAAGGCGTCGACCAGGGTGCCGATCTCGCCGCTGGCCCGTTCGCGCACGCGCAGCGAGAAGTCGCGCTTCTGCATGACGGCGCGTGCCACGTCCGTGACCGCCTCCAGCGGATTGGTGATGCCCAGGCGCAGCCGGCTGGCCACCATCGCCGCCAGCAGCAGGCTGGCCACCATGACGGCGCCCAGGATGATGGCATAGCTGACCAGGCGGTCCAGCAGGCGGTAGCGGGCCGTCAGGTAGACGGTGCCCAGCCGCTCGCCGTTCTCGACGATCGGATGAAACACGATCATGTGGCCCCCTGCGATCGCATGGCCGGCCGGGCCGGGGCGCGACGGGAACACGGGCGGGTCCAGCGCCGACTGCGCGTAAGACGCGAACATCACGCCGTTGGCGCCGTAGATGGCGCCCGCCTCGATCTGCGGCCGCACCCGCAGCAGCGCCAGATTCTGGCGCGCCACGACGGGATCGTTGAAGCTGACGGCGGGCGCGGACACGGTGGCGACGATCTCCGCCTGCGTCGTCAGGTCGTCGACCCAGTTCTGCTGGAAGGTGGTCAGGTCATACACCAGCATGCTGGCCGACATCGTCACCAGCGCCGCGAACGTGGTCGCCAGCGCCATCACGATCAACTTGGCGCGCACGGTAGCGCTCTTGCGCAGGCGCGCCACCTAATTCCCCTTTTGTACGTGGTAGGCGACGGACAGCAGGCGCGAACTGAGTTTCAGGTTGCTGCGCTCGGCCGCCGGCAGCGATACCTCGAAGCGGATGCGGTCCTCGATCAGGCGGAAATTGATGATGGCACCCTGCTGCAGGCCGTTCTCGTCCTCCGTTACCGTCAGCACGCCGTTCTGGGCCGCGCCGCGCAAGGTCTGCACGGGCCGTTCCGCGGCCGCGCCCAGGAACAGCATGTGCAGGCCGGCGCTGGGATCGCCGTCGCGCAGCGTGCGCACCGTGATGGGCCGGCCGTTGACGGTGCGGCCGGCCGTCAGCCGCGTGACCTCGGCGGCCACGTCATCGGCGCCCATCACGCCGACGACGAGTGGCGCGGCCGGGTCGGCGCCTGCCGCGAACTCCACATAGCCGAGGAACTTGAACAGGTAGGCGGCCTTGACGCCGCGCTCCAGGTTGGCCACGCCCAGCGCGGCCTGCGGTCCGCCCGCGGCCGCCGCCGGCAGCGGCGCGGCGCACAGCAGCGCGGCCGCCAGCGCGGCCAGCACGGGCAGGCGACGCTTGGGCACGGTGAGGTTGGCGTATCGTGTCATGGTCAGAACCGCAGCGTGAGCTTGAGGACGACGCTGCGCTGGACGACGCTGCGATTGGGGGCGGCGCCGAATTCGGCGTGCGAGCGGTGCAGCAGGTTCTGGCCGATCAGCGCCACGTCCACATTCGGGCGCGGCTTCCACAGCCAGTGCGCGTCCAGCTCATAATAGGACGGCACCGCCGGCTTCTCCAGCGCCCCCGTGTAGCGCAAGGTCCAGTCCAGCTGCATATCGTACGGCAGGTCGTGCGAGGAGCGCAGCTGCCAGTAGTGGTTCGGATCGCTGGTGGCGACGCCGGCACTGCCGCTGCTGTCCCGGCTGCCCTCCTTCAAGTGCGTGCGCACCTGCTGCACGACCAGGCCGGCGTTCAGCCGCCAGCTCTGCACCGGCTGCCAGCGCGCCCACATCTCGATGCCGCGGGTCTGGCCCGCCGCCATGTTGCGCACCTCCAGCAGCCCGCTGTAGGCCGGGCCGTTGACGTTCGGTTCCTGCGTGCGCAGGCGGTCATAATCGGCGTAGAACGCCGTGGCCGCGTACGACCATTCCAGCGACGGCTGGATGCGGTAGCCCAGCTCCGCCACGTTGGCCGTCTCCGACTGGAAATCCGGGCCGCCGCCGACCGTGAAACGCGGCACCTTGCCGATCAAAATGGGCACCGCCGGCGTGTGATAGTCGCGGTCGATGCGCGACGGCGCACGCACGGTGCGCGACAGGCTGCCCCACACCAGCTGGGTGGGGCTGGCGCTCCAGGCCAGGCGCAGGTTCGGCAGGTATTCGGCGCCCGTGTAGTTGTTGTGCTCGACCTTCGCCCCCACGGTCAGGCGCAGGTCGTCGCGCAGGGCCCACTCGTCCTGCGCGAACAGGCTGCCCCAGTGCATCGAGCGTTCCGCCGGCAGGAAGCCGTACACCAGGCTGGGCGTCAGGCGGTCGCGCGCGTAGCGGTAGCCGGCACCCCACGCGATGTTGTGGCGCCCGGCGACGCGCATGCTGTGCTGGGCATCCAGGTCCACCACGTCGAGCCGCTCGATGAAGGCGAACGGCTGGTTGCGTTCGACGTGATCGAGCACCAGTTGCAGGCGCAGGTCGGAGTCGTCCGTCAGCTTGCGCGTGACGCGCGCGATCAGGTTGGCACCGGACAGTGGCGCGTCGGGCCGGCCAGGCTGGGCCAGGTCGATGGCATAGGCGTCGCCGGACAGGGTCAGGCCGCCCAGCGGCCGGTCCCAGTCGGCGCGGAAGCCGGCCTGGCGCCGGCGCAGGCCGGAGGCATCCGGCGTGCCGTTGGCGCGCTCGCTGTCGTCCACGTCGGTGTAGCGGCCGTACAGCCGGTAGTGGCCGCCATTGCCCAGCACGCCGCCGTAGCGCACGGTGGCGTCGCGCTCGCGGTTGCCGGCGCTGACCGTTGCCAGGCCTCCCTGGGTATCCTTGGCCGAGCGCGTGATGATGTTGATGACGCCATTGACGGCGTTGGCGCCCCAGATCGTCGCGCCCGGACCGCTGATGACCTCGATCCGCTCGATGTCTTCCATGACGACGTCCTGGGTCTCCCAGAACACCCCGGAAAACAGCGGCGAATAGACGCTGCGGCCGTCGATCATCACCAGCAGCTTGTTGGCGAACTGGCCGTTGAAGCCGCGCGCCGTGATGGCGTAGTCGCGTGCGGTCTGGCGCGCGACTTGCAGGTTGGGAGCGAGGCGCAGCGCTTCCGGCACCGAGCGGGCACCGCTGCGCCGGATATCGGCGGCACTGATGATGAAGACCGAAGCGGCCGCGTTGGCCAGCCGTTCCTCCTGGCGCGACACGGAGGTGATGACGACGTTGTTGAGCTGTTCCAGCGACAGGTCGGCCAGGTCGCCCGTCTGCGCTCCCGCGCCCGGCTGGGGCGGCTCCGCAGCCGCCGCGGACGCGACCGTACCGGCGGATACCGCCAGCGCGGCCAGCACGGCAAGGACGAGTGGACGAATTGTCGTTATATGCATGGCGGTGGGCGAACGCTCGCTGCCGTCCCTTTGCAGATTGTCTCGAAGAATTATAAACACATCCGGCGCGCGTTCTCCGCACCGTAGAGATACAGGCTTGCAAATCGGCGCCTGCGCCTCATTTTCACCACACTATCCAACTCGCGCCAGCCAACCATGTTCCCCAAGCCGCCCCGCCCCGTCCCGCCACCCCGAGCCGTCGTCACCCAGGTGGTCCAGCAACAGGTCACGCAGCGCCAGGACCCGCGCGTGCTGGTCGTCCCGCTGCCGCCGCCGGCGCCCCCGGGCGATCCGGCACGCTGACCGCCCGGTTTATGTATACTCCGCGGCCATGGACCAATACAAGCACATGCCCGAGGAATGGGACCGGTGGCTCGACGACAGCGTCGACAAGCATTGCCGGCCCCAGGATATCCTGGCCGCGATGACGGCCGCCAATTTCGACCCCGCCTTTGCCGAGCAGGTCGTGCGCGAGCGCATCGCGGCGCGCGCCGCCGGCGTTGCGCGCAAGGAACGCGAACCCTATCGCTACGGTACCCCACGCATCCGCCACCGCGGCAACCTGATCCGCACGAGCGACCGCGACGTGCGGGTGCTGGTAAGGCTCGAACAGCCCGTCGTCGCCGTACTGGACAACGTGCTGTCCGACGAGGAATGCGACGCCGTCGTCGCGCTGGCGCGTGACCAGCTGGCCCCGTCCGCCACGCTGAGCCCCGCCACCGGCGAACACCAGGTGCGCGAGACCCGCACCAGCCGCGGCGCCTTCCTGCCCGAGGGCGACAACGCGCTGCTGCGGCGCCTGAATCGCCGCATCGCCGAGATCACCAACACGCCCGTCACGCATGGCGAGGCGCTGCACGTGCTGCACTACCAGGTGGGCGCCGAATACAAGCCGCATCCCGACTACTTCGACCCGACCAGCCCCGGCTTTGCGGCGACGCTGAAGCGCGGCGGCCAGCGCACCGCCACGCTGATCGTCTACCTGAACGATGTGGAAGACGCCGGCGACACGGTGTTCCCCAAGCTCGGCCTGTCCGTGGTGCCCAAGAAAGGCGCCGCGGTGTATTTCGAGTACATGAACGACGAGGGACAGCTCGATGAAGCCACCTTGCACGGCGGCGCGCCCGTGGGCGCCGGCGACAAGTGGGTACTGACGAAATGGGTGCGCCAGGAAGCGTTCCGCTGACGCTGCCGCCTGGCGGGCCGGCCGACGCCGGCCCCGCTTCAGTCGCGCTCCTGGCCCATCTGGTCGATGATGCGCTTGCCCTGTTCGACGCCGCCGTCGCGCTCTCCCAGCGGCACGTAATAGTGGAACAGCGGCTCGCCGTCCTTGTATACCGATCCCAGGCAGATTTCATAACCCTTGTATTGGACCGCATTGGTCTGCATCAGTTCTGCTCCCCGCACGATTGCCTCCCCCTGTCTGATTGGTCTGCCGGCGGATGATGTGCCCCGCCGTATCGATGTGCCAGCTGGTCCCGACAGTTCCGAGTATGCCCGGCGTGGCCGGGGCGAACTGTGCGCGGTTTCACGGAGTGGCGTGCGCGCCGCGCCGTGTGGTATCGCCCGCGCCACACCTGGCGCGCGCCGGGCCGAAACGGCTTCCGTTGGCGGCCGCGGCTGCTATGCTGAAAGCCGGGGCCGGACCTGCCTCCCCTACCACTCTGACGGGAGTATCGCCATGAAACGACGTAGCGCCGCCTGCGCGGCCGCCGCACTATTGCTGCAATCGCTGGCCGGCGGCGCCGGCGCCGCCACGGGTCATGTCAGCCACGGCAACCTGACGTGGACGCTGGTCGACCTCGACCCGGCCGACGGCATCGCGCCGTCGCTGCGGTTCCTGCCGCCGCCGGCGGGCCCGCTGGGCGCGGCGCGCGCCTATGTGTCCGCATTCGCGGCTGGCGTGCTGCACGAGGACAATGTGATGGCCACCGGCAGCGATCCGTTGCTGGCCGAGCTCGACTACAGCCCGGCCGCCCACACGTCCGCCCGGGTCGACGGCCGCGCCGACCCGGCCACTCTGTCGCTGAGCCTGGACACGGTGGCGACGCTGGAGCCGAACGGGGCCTCGGCGACGGCCTGGCTGCACGGTGGCACGCTGCCGTTCGTCCTGTCGGCCAATACCGGGGTAACGTTCCACAGCGCGGTGCTGCTGCAAGGCGAGCGCGGCAGCGAGCCGGGCATCTACGACGCCTGGCTGGCCAGCGGCACGCTGACCGTCAGCCTGGACGGGCTGGCGCCGGGCGAGTCCGTGTTCACGGACTACGTGGCCGTCACGCTGAGCCCGTCACCGGGCGACCCGGTCGCGGTGGATTTTACGCGCGAGCTGACGGTGGACTACAGCAACCGCACGGGCGCCAGCCTGACGGGCGACGTGGCGTTGCTGGCGATCGGCACCACGGCCATCGCGCCGGTGCCGGAACCGGGCATGCTGCCGATGGCGCTGGCGGGGCTGGCATTGGTGGGGTGGACGATTCGGCGGCGTTCATGATCCCCCGGTGTCAGGCACCTATCTGCGGGTCAAAGACCCGCAGATAGGTGCCTGACACCAGTGTTCGGTGCTTCATACACTGCGGGGTTTCAGCCCCGCCGCAGCGGGATCACGCGCATCTCGTCCTGCGGCGCCATCATGTCGACGACGCGGCAGTCGCCGCACATCTTCATGCGCTCCAGGTTGCCGGCGAAGGCCGCGTGGCCACCGAGGCGCGCCAACATGGTCTCGATCATCTGCACCGTGCCGAACGGCTTGTCGCAACGGATGCAGTGAAACGGCTGCGAGCCGTGCAGCACGAACGGCGTGTTGCGCGTGGCTTTGAACGACATGCGCGACACCAGCCGGATCGCCTGCTCGGGGCAGGTATTGGCGCACAGGCCGCACTGCACGCAGTTCTTCTCGACGAAACGCAGTTGCGGCAGCGTGTCGCCGCCTTGCAGCGCGGAAGCGGGACAGGCGCCGACGCAGGCCATGCACAGGCTGCACGCGGCCGTATTCAGCGCGATCGCGCCGAACGGCGCGCCGGCCGCCAGCGCCACCGTCTGCGGTTGCGCGTGGGCGTGCCGGTGCAGATGATCCAGCGCGTATTCCAGCGTATCGCGTTTGTTGGCGGCGATGTCGAACGTGGCCGGCTCGAGCGGCACCTCGCCGCGCGCATAGCGGCCCGTGTCGCCGAGCGTGAAATGGGGGCCGGCATACCCCAGGCCGTCCATGATCGCCTGCGCCAGCGCCATCTGCCGTTCCAGCGCGGCCAGATACTGCGGCGCCTCGGTCCCGGCCAGCAGCACGGCGACGCCGGCGGCGCCATACGCCAGGGCGCTCAGCCACACGTCGATGCCGGTCGCCGCCGAATGGTGCAGCGCCAGCGGGATGACGCCCGGCGCGGCTGCGGGCGGCGTGGCGGCGTCATGGAACAGGATGACGGGTGCCGTGCCGCCGGCGCCGCGGTAGGCCTGCAGCGCGGCTTTCAGGCGCCGCCCCAGCTGCGTGGCGGTGGGATAGGCATACGACAGCGCGCCGGTCGGGCACACCGTGGTGCAGGCGCCGCAGCCGGCGCACAGGTAGGGATTGACCTCGATGCGGTCGCCGGCGCCCGCGATCGCCCCGGCCGAGCAGATCTCGACGCAGGCACTGCAGCCTGTCAGCGTGTTGCGGCCGTGCGCGCACAGGCGTTCCTTGTACGCGAAGTATTTCGGCTTCTCGAAGTCGCCCACCAGGTCCAGCAGCGCGTCGGCGGCGGCCTGGCGCGCGGCCGGGTCGGGCCCGGGCGCGTGGTAGCCGTGCGGCGCCTGGTGCGTGCCGATCAGGGGCTGCCCGCCCAGGTCCAGCACGAGGTCGAACGCGGCGGAACGCGCTTCGTCCGCCCCGCCCTGCCAGCGCACGGCAAACGCGCCCAGCCAGCCGCTCAGCGCGATGCGCTCGGCGGCAAAGACCGGATACGTGCGCTCGGGTACCGCGCCGTCGCGCAGCAGCAGCGTGACGGGCAGCGCACGGGCCAGGTAATCGGCCAGCGCCAGCGCTTCCGGCCCGGCGCCGATGACGACGGTATTGCCGGCGGAGCGGTAGGTGACGGCGTCCTGCGCTTGGGCAGCCGGCAATGCCGCCAGCGCGGCCAGGGCCGCCTGCGTCGTGGCGTCCGGGCTGGTTTGCGCCGCGGGGAAATACGCAATATTCATACGGTGATGTCGTCCGGGTCGGGGTCGGCCGCGGGGTCCGGCGCCGCTGATGGCGCGTGGACGCCAGGATCGGCGCCGGCCGGTTCGGTCGGATCGGTCTTGCTGGTATCGGCCGGGTCGGGGTGCGTCGTGGCGGCAGGGTCCTCCTCGTCCGCCACGCGGCCGACCACATTGCGCGCGTGCTGCAGCGCGGCCATCATCGCGGCGGGGATCGGACTGGCCTGCGTGTAGTCGCCCATATAGATATCCAGGCCGTCCGGCACGTTGAAGTGCGGGTCGGCGAACAGTTTTTTCAGCGCCAGCCGGCGCACCGCGCCGTCCACGCCAGGCGTCACGAAGCGGCTGAAGTCCGCGTCCGCGCCCAGCTGCGCCACGTCGGCCAGCGTGGGCGGTGCCGGCCGGGCCGGCTCGGCGACGGCCGGCGCTGGCGCGACCGCCTCCTCGGTGACGCCGCTTTTCAGCCGCGACCAGCGCCGCAGGAAACCGGCCGACTGCGATGTTTCAGCCATGCTGGCGCCCCCGCTTCGGCTTCGGCTGGTAATGCGCGTGCAGGTAGGCGCGCAGCCAGGCCTGCACCTCCGGCGGCATCGCCACCCCGTCGGCGTTCTCGCCGGAGTCGAACATGCGCGTGCCCTCGACGTAGCTGACGGAAGCGCGCACCGGCATCGCGCGACCGTCCTGCATGCGCCACAGCACGAACACTTTCGCTTCCGGCGCCATGAAGTTCTCGTAGTAGCCCTCGTTCTCGTCCGGGTACAGCTCCAGCTCCAGGCCGGAGACGAGGTAGTCGTCGCCCTCGGGACTCTGCGACAGCATCCGCAGCGGCGGCAGGCTGCCACTGTCGCGCACGATGCCGACGGCGGCCCAGGCCTCGCCGGCCCAGCGGTGGCGCGGCGTGCGGCGCTGCATGATCACGGCGATCGGCATGCTTCCCAGTTTCATTGCATCTCGCGTTTCGGTTTGTTGACGGTGGGCGGCGTGCCACGCGGTACCGGCTGCGTGGGCCGGGCCTTGACGTCCTCGCTGGCCGGCGCCGTACCCAGCTTCTCGCTGCGCACCGGCACTGGCGCCGCTGGCGGGGCCGGCGTTGCCGGCGCGGTGACTGCCGCGGCAGGCGCCGCAACCGCTACCGGCGGATGCGTGCTCCAGCCTTCTTTCGCGGCGCGGGCACGCCAGCGCGCACTGACCGCGTCCATCGACTGCAGCAGCGCCGCCTTGTCCTGCTGCGCCTGGGCGTCGGCCTGGGCCTTCTTGGCCGCCGCCGCCGCGGCCTGTTGCGGCGTCGGCGGCGGCAAGGTGGCATGCGCCAGCGCGCTCGCCAGCAGCAGGGCAGCGCCCGGCATGACGTTCTTCATCTTGCCCCTCCCGGATCGCGGTGGACGGCCGCGCCGCCGGCACCAGGTTCGGTCGAAGTCGGCGCGGCCGGCTTGCCCATGTCGCCCGGCGGCAGCGTGGCGCCGGGACGGCCCGCGCTGTCCGGCTGGCTGGTGCCGCGCGACGGCCCCTGGCCGGATTCCTGCACGGTGCCGCCGGTCGCCGCACCCGACGTGTTGCCGCCGGAGCCGCCGGCAATGCCCGGTGTGCCGCCGGCATAGGTGGCATCGGTGACGGGCCGGCTGCTGCGGGCGATCACCTCGCCGCTGGTGCCGCCGCCGGCCGAGACCTGGCCGGGGAACTTCGTCTGCACCACGCCGTTGGCCGCCGCGTGCTCGCGCTCGCAGCCGGCCAGCAGCAGCGGCAGCAGCACCAGCGCGCAGCGCAGAAAGACCGGTGCTGTCATCAGTGCCCCCGCGGTGCGTTGCCTGGGCCCGGCCGGGGATGCGGGTGGCCGGCCGGCGGTGGCCGCGTGCCGCCCTGCCCCGTTGCCTGCACTTCCTCGTACCACAGCGAGTGGTGGGCGCGCGCCCATTCCTCGTCCACGTAGCCCTCGCGCATGGCGCGGTAGGCGCCGGGCGTGCCCAGGGTGCCGATGTAGATGTGGCCCATCGCGGCGGCGATGTAGAAGGTGGCGCCCGCCAGATGCAGGTAGTTCGCGATCTGCATCACGTAGCGGGTCTGGCCGACGGCGAAATCGAGCACCAGGCCGCTGACCGACATGACGAGGCCCAGCAAGGTCACGCCGAACCAGAACCACGCCTTCTCGCCGGCGTTGAAGAAGCCGGCCGGCACGTGCTTGTGCGTCACCAGCCCGCCGCCCTGCCTGACCCATTGCCAGTCCACGCGGCGCGGGATGTTGCGGCGCAGGAAGGTGACGAACATCAGCACCGAGCAGACGATGAACAGCGGCCCGGCGAAATTGTGCAGGTACTTCGACACGTAGGCCAGGCTCGAAAAGATGTCGTGTCCCAGCAGCGGCAGCAGCACCACCTTGCCGAACAGGATGACGAGGCCGGTTGCCGCCAGCAGCAGGAAGCTGATGGCCGTGGCCCAGTGCACCCAGCGCTCCCAGCGGTTGAAGCGCTGCAGGCGCCGGCCCGATTCCGGCGCATCGAGGCGGGCCGGACCGACGGCGCTGTAGAACAGGAAGATCGCCAGCAGCGCCAGCACGAGGATCATGCCGGCCGTCGTGGCGAGCGGACCGTTGCGCCATTCGCGCCAGGTATTGCCGCCGCGCTGGACGATGACGTTGCCCTCGGTGGCGCCGTACTGGCCGAGGTAGTGCCGGTCGACGTGCACGCGGCCGGAGGCCGGGTCGGCCAGGCCCGGTTCGGGCGTGCGCGAGTCGGCTTCGACCTGCAGCATCGTCTGCTCTTCCGCATAGGCCGGCGTCGCGTCCTTGTTGGGAACGGCGGCGTGGGCGAATTGCGCGAAGGCCCACAGCAGCAGCAGGAAGGCCAGCCATGACCGAGCGCGCGCGAAGATGAGAGGTCCCATGATGAAGTCCTTACGGGTTGGCCCGGTTGTATTCGTTCTGCTTGTCGTTGCGGTTCATGATCGTCGCCATCCAGGCGAAGCGGTCGCCGTGGAAGCGGGTCTGGAAATGCCGGTTGTCGCGCTTGCCCGCGTACTGCCCTTCCTTCCAGCCGGGGTGCTGGTCCACTTCCAGGCAACCGCACAGCAGCACGGGCAACAGCAGTACTGCCAGCCGCCGCGCCCTCACGGGATCCTCCATGGATCGTTCTGGCTGTCGCCGACCTGCTGGTTCTCGCGCGGCAGGTCGCCCCGCACCTGGGTTTCGCCGCGCTTCGAGCGGCCGTAGGCGATCTTCCAGCCCCACAGCTCGGGACCGTAGCCGCGCGTCTCGACGCGCTGGCGGTAGATGTTGGCGACGACATCGGCATCGCCGCCCAGCAGCGCCTTGGTGCCGCACATCTCGGCGCAGGCGGGCAGCTTGCCCTCGGCGATGCGGTTGCGGCCGTATTTCTTGAACTCGGCGTCCGAGGTATCCGGTTCCGGCCCGCCGGCGCAGAAGGTGCACTTGTCCATCTTGCCGCGGTGGTTGAACAGACCCGTCTCGGGGAACTGCGGCGCGCCGAACGGGCAGGCGTAATAACAGTAGCCGCAGCCGATGCACTGGTCCTTGCTGTGCAGGACGATGCCGTCCTCGGTGTGGTAGATGCAGTTCACCGGGCAGACCGCCAGGCAGGGCGCGTCGGTGCAGTGCATGCAAGCGACGGAGACGGAGCGCTCGCCCGGCACGCCGTCGTTGATCGTCACGACGCGGCGGCGGTTGATCCCCCACGGCAGTTCGTGCTCGTTCTTGCAGGCGGTCACGCAGCCGTTGCAGTCGATGCAGCGCTCCGTGTCGCAGATGAATTTCATGCGTGCGGCCATGCTTGTTCCTCCTTCAGGCCCGCGCCAGCCGGCACAGCGAGACCTTGGTTTCCTGCATCATCGTCACGGCGTCGTAGCCGTACGTCCAGCCGGTGTTGACGGACTCGCCGCGCACTTCCGGGGCGCCGCCCTCCGGGTAATGCTTCTCCAGGTCCTCGCCCATCCACCAGCCGCCGAAGTGGAACGGCATCCACACCGTCCCGGGCGGCACCCGCGGCGTGACCATCGCCATCATCTTCAGGCGCGCGCCCGTCGGCGTCTCGATCCAGATGTATTCGCCCAGCTTCGCGCCCACCTGCGCCGCGTCCTGCGGGTTCACCTCGCAGAACATGTGCTGCTGCAGCTCGGCCAGCCAGGGATTGGAACGGGTCTCCTCGCCGCCGCCCTCGTATTCGACCAGGCGGCCGGACGTCATGATCAGCGGATAGTCCTTCGAGAAGTCCACCGCCTGCACCGACTTGTACAGGGTGGGCAGGCGCCAGAAGTTGGCCTTGTCGTCGTAGGTGGGATACTTCGCCACTAGGTCGCGCCGCGGCGACAGCAGCGGCTCGCGGTGCACCGGTACGGGATCGGGGAAGTTCCACACGTGGCAGCGCGCCCGCGCATTGCCATACGGCGCGCAGCCGTGCGCGATGGCCACGCGGATGATCCCGCCGGACAGGTCGGTCTTCCAGTTCTTGCCCTCGGCAGCAGCCTGCTCGGCCGGCGTCAGCTCGGCCCACCAGCCCAGCTTTTTCAGGAACACGTGGTCGAACTCCGGGTAGCCGGTATCGATCTCGCTGTCCCGGTTGGTCGAGCCGTCCGCCGCCAGCAGCGACTGGCCGTCGTGCTCCACGCCCCAGTTCGCGCGGAACGGCAGGCCGCCCTGCGCGATCGGCTTGGACAGGTCGTACAGGATCGGCGTGCCCGGGTGCTTCATCTCCGGCGTGCCCCAGCACGGCCAGGGCAGGCCGTAGTAGTCGCCCTTGCAGGGTCCCGACTCGGCGCGCAGCGTGGTGGGATTGAAGGTGTGCTTGTTTTCCATGTGGAGCTTCAGGCGCTCGGGCGAGCAGCCCGTGTAGCCGATCGTCCAGCACGAGCGGTTGATCTCGCGCAGGATGTCCTCCACCACCGGCTCGTTGTGGACCACCTTGATGCGCTTGCACAGCTGCTCGGCGAAGCCCAGCTTGCGCGCGAACAGGTACATGATCTCATGGTCCGTCTTGCATTCGAACAGCGGCTGGATCACCCGTTCGCGCCACTGGATGCTGCGATTCGACGCCGTCACCGAGCCCTGTGTCTCGAACTGCGAGGCAGCCGGCAGCAGGTAGACGCCGTCCTGGCGGCCGTGCATGGCTGCCGTCAGGCTGGGATATGGGTCGATCACGACCAGCATGTCGAGCTTCTGCATGGCCGCCTTCATGTCCGGCAGGCGGGTCTGGCTGTTCGGTGCGTGGCCCCAGTAGAACACCGCACGCAGGTTGCTGGGCTGGTCCATGTACTGGGCCTGCTCGTTGACCGCGTCGTACCAGCGCGAAACCGTGATGCCCGGCTTTTCCATCAGTTCCTTGGAGCCGAAGCGCCCTTTCAACCATTCATAATCGACGTCCCACACGGTGGCGAAATGCTTCCACGCGCCCTCGGCCAGGCCGTAGTAGCCGGGCAGCGAATCGGCGTTCGGTCCCACGTCGGTGGCGCCCTGCACGTTGTCGTGGCCACGGTAGATGTTGGCGCCGCCGCCCGGCACGCCGATATTGCCCAGCGCGAGCTGCAGGATCGACAGCGCCCGCACATTGGCCGTGCCCACGTGGTGCTGCGTGATGCCCATGCACCACACCACGGACGACGGCCGGTTCAGCGCCAGCATCTCGGCGGCCGTGCGCACCGCCGCTTCCGGCACGCCCGTCACGTCCGACACCTTTTCCGGCGTCCACTTGGCCACTTCCTTGCGCACCTCCTCCATGCCGTAGGTGCGGTCCGCGATGAACTTTCTATCCTCCCAGCCGTTGGCGAAGATGTGCCACAGGATGCCCCACACCAGCGCGATGTCCGTGCCGGGACGGATGCGGATGTAGTGGTGGGCGAAGCGCGCCGTGCGCGTGAAGCGCGGGTCGATGACGATCATCTTCGCGCCCAGCTCTTTCGCATGCAGGAAGTGCAGCATCGAGATCGGGTGCGCCTCGGCCGGGTTGGAGCCGATGAACAGCACCGCCTTGCTGTAATGGAGGTCGTTGAAGGAATTGGTCATCGCGCCGTAGCCGTAGGTCTGCGCGACGCCGGCCACGGTGGTGGAGTGGCAGATGCGGGCCTGGTGGTCGACGTTGTTGGAACCCCATAGCGAGACCCATTTGCGCAGCAGGTAGGCCTGCTCGTTGTTGTGCTTCGAGCTGCCGATCACCATCAGCGCATCCGGCCCGGCGTTCTGGCGCAAAGCCAGCAGGCGCTCGCCGATCTCGTCGATGGCCTGGTCCCAGGAGATGCGCTGGTACTTGCCCTTGACCAGCTTCATCGGATAGCGCAGCCGGTGTTCGCCGAAGCCGTGCTCGCGTACCGACGCGCCCTTGGCGCAGTGGGCCCCCATGTTCAGCGGCGAATCGAACGCCGGCTCCTGGCGCACCCAGACGCCGTTGCTGACCACCGCCTCGACCGAGCAGCCCACCGAGCAGTGGCTGCACACGGTGTGCTTGATCTCGGTCTTGACGGGCGCGTTCGGCACGGGGTCGGCCGCTGCCGCCGGCTGCATGATGTTCAACGGCAGGTGGCGCGCCAGCGCCCCCGCACCGGCCGTGATGCCGGCACCGACCAGGAAGCGGCGCCGGCGGCGGCCTTCGTCGGGCGTGATCTTTTGCAGGGACATGGTGCTCCTCGGTTACCAGTACGCGGCAGTCTGGTAGTAGCGGCGGATGTGCTCCGTCTCGTGATAGCCGCGCTGGGCCGGCTGCGCCGCTGCCGCCACCGGTGCCGCCGCTGCGGCGGCCGGAGCCGGCCCGGCCACCAGCGCCAGGGCGCCCAGTGGCGCGACCTTCAGGAAGGCGCGCCGCGCGCGCAACTGCTCGTCGCCGGTGGCGGTGGAGTCGATGTCGGTCATGGTTGATCCTTCAAGCGAGCGCCAGATCGGCCGTGCCGTCGACGGCGAAGGCCTGCGCTTCGATGGTGAGAAACGCCGCGACGAAGTCCGCCACGACACGATAGAAGTTCGCCCCCGGTCCCCGCCCGATATCGGCCAGGCCGCGCTCGAACCAGGGCGCGACATGGGCGTCGAACAACTGCCGTTGGCGCGTCAGCGGCCGGCCGGACAGGATCAGCACGCGCATCGTCTCGCACAGCGCACCGAGGTGGTCCTCGAACTCGGCGACGCCGGCGACCCGGGCCAATCCCAGCGCGGCCAGGTCGGCGCGCAGGCGCGCCAGCGGCGTATCGTTGAGGAAGCCGGACAGGTACAGGGAACCGTAGGGATTGACGGGCGGCGTGCCCAGGCTGATGAAGAGGCCATCGAATTCTTCCGCCACCGCCGCGGCATCGACGACGCCAGCGGCCAGCACGAGGCGCTCCCACGCATCCTCCAGGGGCCGTTCGTCGTGGCTGCCGAGGATCGGATCGGCCGCTGCCAGGTCGGCCAGCAAGGCCGCGTCCGGCGGTGCCAGCAGCAGGCGCGCGGCCAACGCGTACAGGTCGGCCCGGGCCTGGTCTTCAGCGCCGAGCGGCGGCGCGACGGGCGCGACGGTGGGTTGGCTGGCGGAACAACACGCTGACTGGCCCGGCACGGAGTGGTCTCCCGTTAGCAAAATCATAGGAGAAGTGTACGTTGCGCATGGGGATGCCGGGCGCACGGTTGAACAGCGCGAAAGCGGCCGGGACCTGCGCCGCTACCGCCGAGCCCGTGTCAGCTTTCGTGCCTGACCCCGATGTTGACACGGGCTCGGCGGTATAGGCCGGTCAGCGCCCTGCCAGGCGCGGCCAGGCCTGCCACAGCCCGGCCAGATGGACCAGGCCGATGGCGGCGCAGATGGCGGAGCTCACGTACCAGAATGCCGGGCTGTTGCCGGGAAAGTGCGCCTGCAGCGGAACGAACAGCAGGCCACGCGCCAGGTAGACGGTCGTGACGCCGGCCAGCGCCCAGCGCAGCAGCGGCAGGCGGCCGATCAGCCCGGCGCCGGACCAGGCATACAGGCCCCACAGCGCCAGCACGGCGGCGATCGCCAGCGTGACCAGCGTCGGCTGCCACCGGCCTTGTGCGACGGCGGCCGCCATGCGTTCGCCCGCGCCCATGGCGAGGTACCAGCGCGGCCCGCCGGCGATGCAGGCCAGGTGGCCGATGGCGGCGGTCAGCGACATGGCGCCGGCCAGCAGCAGCGCCGTGCGCCCGCGCGTCACAGGCCGCACAGCGGAAAGCCGGGCGTCGTCGGCAGGCATTTCGTTGCCGATTCCCAGGCGGCACAGCCGCTGACGGCAAGGCACAGCAGGCCGGCGACGGCCAGCCGCTTGACGGTCGTGATCAATGCAGGTCCCATATCTGGCAGAGTGAAATGACAGGCGCCGGCGTGCCAGGGCACGGCCGACGGCGCCAGATTACCCGTACCTTATGTTTTTGGCAAGCAAGCGGGCGCTCAGCGCATGCCGGCCGCGTGCATCAGCAGGCGCAGCAACCCCGCCACCGCGGCCAGCGCCGCCACGCCGCCGCACCAGAACACCAGCAGCCAGCCGAGCCGGCGCAGCCAGCGCGGCGCCATTAGTGGTAGCCCTCGCCCGCCTTGACCTTGCCGCGGAAGACGAAGTACGACCAGGCGGTATACATCAGGATGAACGGCAGGATGCACAGCGTGCCGGCCAGCGCGAAGCGCTGGCTCGATGGCGGCGCCGCCGCTTCCCAGATCGTGATGTAGGGCGGCACGATGTGCGGCCAGATGCTGATCGCCATGCCCGCGTAGGCCAGGAACACCAGCGCCAGCGCCATCAGGAAGGGCAGCCGGTGCGGGTTGCGCGACAGGGAGCGCAGCAGCACGAACACGGCCAGCAGCACCAGCGCCGGTACCGGCGCGAGCAGCGCCATATTGGGGAAGCTGAACCAGCGCTCGGCCACCTGCGGGTAGCGCAGCGGCGTCCAGACGCTGACCGCGACGATGGCCGCCAGCATCAGGAATGTCAGCGGCCGCGTGAGGCGCAGCATGCGCTGCTGCAACGACCCTTCCGTCTTCATGATCAGCCAGGTGGCGCCCAGCAGCGTGTAGGCGATCATCGTGCCGCAGCCGGCGGCCAGCGCGAACGGCGACAGCCAGCCCAGCGCCGTGCCGCTGAAGCTGCGGCCGGAGACCGGAATGCCGCTCAGGAAGGCACCCAGCGCCACGCCCTGGAAGAACGCGGCCACCAGCGAGCCGCCGATGAAGGCCTTGTCCCAGACGTGGCGCTCGCGCTCGCGCGCCTTGAAGCGGAACTCGAACGCGACGCCGCGAAACAGCAATCCCAGCAGCATGAAGATCAGCGGCAGGTACAGGCCGGACAGCACGATCGAATACGCCACCGGAAAGGCCGCCAGCAAACCCGCGCCGCCCAGCACCAGCCAGGTCTCGTTGCCGTCCCACACGGGCGCCACGGTGTTCATCATCACGTCGCGGTCGGCCCGCGCCGGCACGAACGGGTACAGCATGCCGATGCCCAGGTCGAAGCCGTCCATGACGACGTACATGAACACGCCGAAAAAGACGATGGCGGCCCAGATCACGGTGATGTCGACGTCCATGTCAATCCCCTCCCCGGTCAGGCGGCAACGGCAATCCCTCGTCCGCCCCCTCCTGCGCCGCCGACAGCGGCCGGGCCGGCGTGCGCCCGGCGCCCGGGCCGCCCTGCGGCGCCTGCTGCAGGTCGGCCGCCTGCGGCCCCTTGCGCACCAGCCGCAGCACGTAGGCGATGCCGACGCCGAACACGAACAGGTAGCTGACGACGAACAGCGCCAAGGTCAGCGCCAGCGTGCCGGCGCCATGCGGCGACACCGCGTCGGCCGTGCGCAGCAGGCCGTACACGACCCACGGCTGACGGCCCACCTCGGTCGTGACCCAGCCGGCCAGGATGGCCAGCAGCCCGGCCGGCCCCATCGCCACGGCCGCACGCAGGAACCGGCGCTGGCCATACAGGCGGCCGCCGCGGCGCAGCCACAGGCTCCACACGCCCAGCGCGATCATGGCCAGGCCCAGGCCCACCATCGCGCGAAAGCTCCAGAATACGATCAGGGCGTTCGGCCGCTCGTCGGCCGGGAACTGCTTCAGGCCGGGCACCTGGCCGTTCCAGCTGTGCGTCAGGATCACGCTGCCCAGGTGCGGGATGCCGACGGCATGGCGGGTCCGTTCCGCCTGCATGTCCGGGATGCCGAACAGCAGCAGTGGCAGCGCCTCGCCGGGACGGTTGTCCCAGTGCCCTTCCATCGCCGCCAGCTTGGCCGGCTGGTGGCGCGCCGTGTTCAGGCCGTGCAGGTCGCCGATCACCGCCTGCAGCGGCGCCACCAGCAGCACCATCCACATCGCCATCGACAGCATCTTGCGCACCGCCGCGCCGTCGCGCCCGCGCAGCAGCTGCCAGGCGCCGGCAGCGCCCACGAACAGCGCCGTCGACAGGTAGGCCGCCGTGCCCATGTGGGCCAGCCGGTACGGGAAGGAAGGATTCAGGATGACGGCCAGCCAGTCCACCGGCACGGCGCGGCCGTTGACGATTGCATGGCCCTGCGGCGTCTGCATCCAGCTGTTCGAGGCCAGGATCCAGGTGGCCGAGATCAGCGTGCCCAGGGCCACCATGCAGGTGGCGAAGAAATGCAGGCCCGGCCCGACGCGCGTACGCCCGAACAGCATCACACCGAGGAAGCCCGCCTCCAGGAAGAAGGCGGTCAGCACCTCGTAGGCCAGCAGCGGCCCGGTGATGCCGCCGGCGAATTCGGAGAACTGGCTCCAGTTGGTGCCGAACTGGTAGGCCATCACGATGCCGGACACCACGCCCATGCCGAACGTCACGGCAAAGATGCGCAGCCAGTAATGATACAGATCCAGGTAGACGGCCCGGCGCGTGACGAGCCAGCAGCCTTCCAGCACGGCCAGGTAGCTGGCCATGCCGATCGTCAATGCCGGAAATACGATGTGGAACGCCATCGTGAACGCGAACTGGATCCTGGCCAGTTCGAGTGCGGTAAATCCCAACATGCACTGCCCTCGCCGCTTGCTTTTCGGTGAGGGCGAATGTAGCACGCTGGCGCCGGGCGCACGATTGCGCGCCGGCGCAACGATCGCGGGCGCTGGCGCCGCGTTGCCGGATCAGCCGCGGCGGCGGCGCGCGACGAAGCCCAGCGCGGCCAGGCCGAGGCCGAACATCGCCAGCGACGACGGCTCCGGCACGGCGCTGACCGTCACCACGCTCTGCGAACCGGCCGCCGCGTAGGTGGTGAAGCGGTACTTGTTTTCGATGGCGAGGCTCTCGTCCTGCGCAGTCGCCAGCATGGCGGCCGCGCCGTTGATGATGATCTGCGCCTTGGGGCCGTTGTCGCTCATTACAACGGCCAGCGCGCCGCTGGCCAGGTTGCCGTCGTCGGCAATCAGTTCCCACAGCGCCAGCTGGAAGCTCAGTGCCGTCACACGCTTGGCGCCCGTCACCTGGCCCATGCCCGAATAGTCGATACTCGAGTAGTACTGCGAGTACAGGCGCTTGACGTCGTCGTCGAAGACGGCGTTGGTCGTCCCGGCATACGTCGTCGTGGTGGTGAACATCGGCGTGGTAGGGTCGATGCAGAAGGCCAGCAGCGTGGCGTCGTCCGTCACGCTCCACACGGGCACGGTGCGGGCGATGCTGGCGCTGCCGAAGTTGGCGCCGGCCTGCGTCGTGAGGCCCTGCGAGGCGACGGAGTTGACGATGACGCCGGCGTGGGCGGCGCCCGCCATGGCCAGGGTGGCGGCGGCGATGATCTGGACGATGGGTTTGATGGTTTTCATGGTGTCTTCTTTTCGTTGTAGTGAGTGCGATTACAGGACAGGCTGCTGCAGTTCCGGCTGGCCGACCAGCTGGGCCATGTTCGGCGCCGCGATGCCGGCGGCGGCCGCGTCGGCGGCGGCGACGTTGAAGTACACGTCCGTCATGTCGGCCGCATGGCCGTTGACGACGGCGCTGCTGCGCTCCAGGTGGAGGTTGCCGTTCGCATCCAGGAACGGCAGCTCCTCGAACGTTGCGCCCAGGGCCGTGACGCCGGCCTGCGCCAGGGAGATCAGCTCGCCGGCATCGGTGCGGCCGTTGCTGTTGGCGTCCTGCCACAGCGCCAAGGCGCCGAACTGCGCGTCGTGCGCGTCGACGACACCGTCGCCGTTGCTGTCGAAGCTGGCCAGCTTGGCGAAGCCGCTGCCCTTGGCCGCGCCGCCGAACAGTTCCCCGATGCCGTCGATGCTGCCGTTGCCGTTGGCGTCGATGGCCAGGAAGGCATCGCCGGCGGACAGCCAGCCGGACTGGATGGCGCGGCCGGTGCCCAGCAGGTCGAAGCTGCCGTGGAAGTCGGCGCGGGCGATCGTGTGGATGCCGTCGCCGTTCAGGTCGATGGCGATCGGCGTGATGGCCGCGTCCCAGCTCATGTCGTTCTCGCCGGAGGACAGGAACGTGGTGTCGGTGTAGCTGACGCCGACCTTGCTGATGCCGTCGCCGTTGACGTCGGAGTCGATCGCGTCGTTGCTGCCGGTGTTCTTGACGCCCCACTTCCAGTCGTTCATCGAGTAGGTGCGGTTGCTCAGGTCGGTGAACAGCACATTGGTCTTGTCGAACTTCAGGTAGTAGCTGCCCGGGTCCAGGTTGCTGAACAGGTAGGCGCCCTTGGCGTCCGTGACGGTGCTGCCGACCAGCGTGCCGGTGGCGGCGTTGTACAGCGCGACCTTGACCTTGCCGATGCCTTCCTCGCCGCGGTCCTGCACGCCGTTGTGGTTGGCGTCGCGCCAGACCTTGTCGCCGATGCTGGCCTTGCGGTACAGGCCCGCGTCGATACTGGTGTTCTGCTCGCCCGCGGCCAGCGTGAAGGTGCCGCTGCTGGACGTGTTGCCTGCACTGCCGCCGGCCAGGTCGCGGAAGTCGGAATCCAGGCTGTCGCTGCCCATGTTGGCCTTGGTCGTATACCAGCCGTTCGGCTTGACCACTTCGACGCTGTAGCTGCCGGCCTGCAGGTTGCCGAACTTATAGCTGCCATCGGCGGCCGTGACGGTGGAAGCTTGCAGGTTGTGGGCGGCATCGTACAGGCGCACGGTGACGCCGCACACGCCCGCCTCGCCGGCATCCTGCACGCCATCGAAGTCGCTGTCTTCCCATACGCGATTGCCGACCGAGGCCGCCGCCGTCACGCCCGCGTCCACGCTGGTGTTGTTCTCGCCCGAGACCAGGGTGACCTGGTGCGAGCGGCCGTCCGCGCCGATGTCGGAGTCGCGCGCGTCGTCGCTGCCGGCGTCGCGCCGCGTGATTACGTAGCCCGAAGGCAGTGCCGATTTGTCGAACTGCACGCTGTAGCTGCCGGGCTTCAGGTTGGCGAACTGGTACAGGCCGTTGCAGTCGGTCGTCGTCGTCGCCAGCGCCTTGCCGGCGCCGTCCAGCAGCGTCACCCTGGCGCCGCCGATGCCCGCTTCGCCGCTGTCCTGGATGCCGTCGCCGTCGCAGTCGTACCAGACCTTGTTGCCCAGCGAGGCGGCGCGGTACAGGCCCGCGTCGATGGTGGCGAGCTTGTCGCCGCCACGCACGGTGAACTGGGCGGTGGCGCCATTGGCGCCGATATCGCTGTCGGTGGCGTCGTCGCCCGCGTCGGCCGTCGTGGCCAGGTAGCCTGTGGGCGCCTTCACGGCCACGCTGTACGTGCCGGCGGCCGCCTTGAAGCTGTAGGCGCCGGCCGCGTCGGTGGTGGTGCTGGCGACGATCTTGCCGGTGGCGTCCTTCAGCTGCACGGTGACGCCGCCGATGCCGGTCTCGCCACTGTCCTGCGTGCCGTTGCCGTTCCGGTCTTCCCATACGCGGTCGCCGATGGTGGCCATCTCGTCCACCAGGCCGGCGGCCAGCGTGGCGTGCGCGCCGGAAGCGAGCGTGACGGAGGCCGTGCTGCCGTCGTCACGCGCGGCCGAGTCCAGGCCCGGCGTGGTGAACTTCAGGCCGGCCGGCAAGGTCGCGCTGTCGAACTTAAGGCTGTAGCTGCCCGGCTTCAGGTTGGCGAACGTGTAGCCGCCATTGGCATCGGTCACCGCGCTGGCCACGGCCTGGCCTGCGCTGTCGAGCAGCACGACCTTCACATTGGCCACGGCCGTCTCGCCGGCGTCGCGCACGCCGTCGCGGTCCGCGTCCAGCCAGGCCTGGCTGGTCAGCGAGGCCGCACGATACAGGCCGCCGTCGGCCGCGTTATTGACTTCGCCCTGCGCCAGCTTGATGGCGTCGGTGCGGCCGCTGGCATCGAAATCGCTGTCGGCGCCGCGGTCGCTGCCCTGGCCCTTGGCCGTGACGACGTAGCCGCTCGGGGCGCGCAGCTGCGCCGTGTAGCTGCCGGCGGCCACGTTGAAGAAGTACTGGCCGTCGTTGCCGGTGGTGGTGGTCTTGACGACGGCGCCGCTGGCGTCCAGCAGTTCGACCGTCACGCCGGCGATGCCGCGTTCACCGGCGTCCTGGATGCCGTTGCCGTTGCCGTCTTCCCAGATGGTGTCGCCCAGCTGGGCCAGTGCGCCCTCGCCGCCGGTCGGCGGCGGGTTGTCCGGCGGCGTGGGAACCGGCACTTTGAAGGTCAGGTGGTTCTCGGCCACGCTGGTGTCCTGCGCCCCCGGGCCCACGGTGCCGCCGTTGTCGCGCACGTGGAAGCCGACTTCGACCACCCCGCCCGTCGTGGCGGACGGCACGAAGGTCAGCACGCCGGCGCGCAGCTCAAGCGCCGTCACTTCGGTGCCGGCGGCGATCGCGGCGCCGCGCAGCAGCACCTGGCCGGCCAGCGGCAGCGCCGTGATGATGACGGACTGGAAAGCGTCGCCCTCGACCGGGTCGCGGAAACCGAAGGCGTCCTCGCCCAGCACGACCGGGGTGCGGTCGGCCAGGTCGTAGGAACGGTCGGCGCCGAACGGCGCGTCGTTGACGGGATCGACGACGATCTTCAGGGTCAGGGTGACCAGGTCGCCGTCCTCGCCCGCGACCAGGAATTCATAGGTGGAGAAGCCGCCGTTGTAGTTCGGCTGCCAGGCGCCGGGACGCACGTACAGCGTCTGCTCGTCAACCGTGCCGAACAGCGGCGTGTTGTCGAAGACCCGGGTGCCGTCCGGCAGGATGGCGACGAACTCGGAAATCGTGACGTCCTGGGCGCTGGTGTAGCCGGCTTGCGCGAGGATGTCGCGCAGCGCCAGGTTGACGGAAGTGTCCTCGTAGACGTGGATGGTACTGGCCAGTGAAAGATCGCTCATGCGTTGTCGTTCCGGCTCGTGGCCGGCAGTTCAAATAAGGGTAGATGAAAGGACAGGATGGCGTGGCGAGGTCTTGGCCAGCGGCGGTCAACTGTCGCGTGATGCTCCTTACGCGTTATTAACTTTTATATCCTGAAGAACATTATTGTTGCAGATTTTGTAAAGTAAAGCCAGTTTTACAACGTTCGTGATCAATCTTTTAACGACTTGTTGTTTCTTTACAAAACCAGCCGGCAGCGCTTGTGGTATGCGGCCCCGCTCGCGACAGGTGTCACGCGACGCCAACCGTCCGTGGGCTAGACTGGCGTATGTGTTCAGCGCGGACGGAGGCACCATGCAAGCTAAAACGGCAACAGGGCGCAGCCAGGACAGTGTGACGCAAGCGCCGGAGCGCAATGGTATCGACAAGGGTGCGGAGGGCGAGCGCCAGCTGAACGACTGGTTCAGCCGGCATCTGCTGCCATACGTCGCGATTTGCCAGGCACCCGGTTCGTTCGCCCCGCTGTTCCGGGGCGCCGTCAAGCGCCCGGATTTCCTGATGCTGGTCGAGGGCGTCGGCTTGCTGGCCATCGACGCCAAGAACAAGAAGTGTTCGCACGGCTTCACGCTGGAGCTGGAGACGGAGTTGAAAAAGGCCGTGGCGTTCGAACGGCTGTTCCGCCTTCCGCTGTGGTATGCGTTTTCGGATTGCGACGCGGGCATGGACGGCTGGTATTGGATCAGCGCGCTGAAGGCCGTCGAGGTGGGCATGACGCGAACCGCGACCGACAGCAAGCTGGCGTTTCTCGCCATCGAGCTGAAGCACTTCGAGCATATACGGGTGCCGGCCGACCTGGCGAAGCTGTACACGCACAGGGCGGGTGGGTATGAACGCCTGCGCGACTTGGGAGGTTAAGGGACTGTCGTATTGGCGCGGCACGCGGTTGGCCGTGCGGGGGTGCTCGGGTTCAGGGTCGTGGCGGCGCGGGTCTGCGCTGCGCGGGTCTGCGCTGCGCGGGTCTGCGCTGCGCGGGGCCGGGCTGCGCGCTGGCGCGCTTGCACCGGTTTTGGCGTGCGCCGCACGCTGCGAGAGCCTTGCGCGTTGCGCTCGTCTCTCTCGGCAATAGACGACGCATACATCGCGCGCCCTCGGCGCGCGGCGCTGGCGCGAAGCGCCAGCAGATGGGCGATTCGGAGAGCCGAGCGCCGGTAGGCGCTCGTCTTCGAAACTGCCGCCTTGGCGCACCCTCTTCCGTCCAGACAAATAAAAACGGCGTCCCGCAGGGGAGGCGCGCCTGGGTTTGATGACAGACGATGCACATGTCGCGCGCCCCCGGCGCGCGGCGCTGGCGCGAAGCGCCAGCAGATGGGCGATTCGGAGAGCCGAGCGCCGGTAGGCGCTCGTCTTCGAATCCCACCCTCTTCCGTCCAGACAAATAAAAACGGCCTCCCGCAGGGGAGGCCGTTTTTATTTGTTCTGGCGGAGAGGGTGGGATTCGAACCCACGGATGGGTTGCCCCATCGCTTGATTTCGAGTCAAGTACATTCGACCACTCTGCCACCTCTCCTTTTTCCACCGCGCGCAGAGCGAACGCTGTAGAACCCCGCCCTGCCATGCAACGCGAGAGGCGCCATTCTAGCGAAGAGTTACTGCCGCGTCAAATCCGGGCCACATTCTTCCGATCAGGGCGCATCCCAGCGCCGCGCCAGCGCCGCATCCAGCCCGTACACGTCCGCCAGGAACGTTACCGTGCCATCGGCTTCCGCGATCGCCGTCGTATAGAAGATCACTACCGGCAACGGCGCCTGCAGACGGACCACCCGCGTCGTGCCCGGCGCCATCGCCTGCGCCACCGCGGCCGCGTCCCAGCCCTGCTCGACCAGCACGAAGCCGGCCAGCGCGGCCGGGTCCTGCACGCGGATGCAGCCGTGGCTGAAATCGCGCCGGGCACGTTCGAACAGCGCGCGCGCCGGCGTGCCGTGCAGGTAGATGTTCATCGAGTTCGGCAGCACGAACTTGACGGCGCCCAGCGCGTTGTCGGGCCCCGGGCGCTGCCGCACCCGCGCCGCGCCGCTGCGCAGGCGGCCCAGGATTGCGGCATCGACGTCCTGCGTCGCGGCGCCAGCCAGAACCACTTCCATATTGTTGCGGCGCAGATAATCCGGATCGCGCGCCACGTGCGCCAGCAACTCGTTGCGCAGGATGCTGGGGGGAACGTTCCAGTACGGATTGAACTCGACCTGGCGCATCGTCCCGATGAACACCGGCGTCGGCGTGCGCAGGGCCTTGCCGACGATGACCGGCATGTCCAGCACCGGCCGTGCCTCCCCGGCGTGACGGTCGACCGCCCACAGCCGGTACGACGGCAGGTTGATCACCACCACGCGCCGTTCCGGCAACGCCGGCAGCCAGCGCAGCCGTTCCAGCGCGAAGGCCAGTTGGCGCACACGCTCGCGCAGCGGCACGTTCAGCGCGGCCAGCGTGGCGCGACCGGCAATGCCGTCCGCGCCCAGGCCGTGACGCTGCTGGAAGCGCCGCAGCGCCGCGACCAGCTGCCCGTCGTCACCTGGCCCGTCGGCCAGGTCGCCCAGCTCGACCAGCCGGCGTCGCAAGGCGGCGCTGTCGCGTGCGTCGGCCCCAGCGGTACGCGGCGCGACACTGGCCGGCACCGCCGTGTCGCCCTGCGCGGCCATCGCACGGTAGCGGCGCAGCGCGTCCTGCAGCCGGCCATACAAGCCGAAATGCGGCACGGCTCGGGCCTCCAGCCCGGCCAGACCATGACCGGCAAGCGCTTCCTGCAGCAGCGCGGCCGCGTCGAAACGTTGCTCGGGCCGTGCGTCGGACGACAGCACCGTGCCGCGGGTGCGGCCGGCATGCAGGTCGACCAGATAACGCAGGACAGCGCGGCTGAGCATGACGTCGGCACCCGTGGCGGCGCTCGCGTCGCCGCCACCCAGCCGCGCCACGGCATCCCGCGCCGCCGCATAATCGGCCGGCTCCAGGCCATGGTCCGCCGCGCCGTCCAGCAGGGCCAGCGCGGCCTGCACGTCGGCGGATGCGCGCCAGGCCAGGCGGTAGCCGCGCTCCGCGTAGAAGCGCGCCAGCACGGCGGCATCCTCGCGCCGGGCCGGCGCCTGCGCCGCCTGGTCAGCCAGCAATGCGCGGATTTGCCCGGGGTCCTGTTCTTGCGCGACGGCGCCGCCACCCACGCAGATGAGCAGCAGCAGAGCGCCGTGCCGGACGGCGCGCCACGGCAAGGCCCGCGACAGCCAGGACGTTCCCGTCATTCCGGCTGCGCCGTCACGCCCTGGGCCCGTCGCAGGGCCATGACGAGGGCCCGGTCCATGGTCGTGATATGCAGCTGCAACCATTCGGCCAGCAAGTCGACGGCATGGTGCGCCGGCTGCGGATCGCCTTCGGCCAGCGCGGCCGCCGCGTGGTGCAGCCCCGCCAGCGCTCGCGCGTGCTGTTCGCGATGGCCGCGCAGCGCGGCGTAGCGCATGCGTTCCATCGCCTCCTCTTCCTCGCGGAAGTCGCGCTCGAGCGCCGCCACGCAGGCATGGTAGGCCGCGGCGAAATCGGTCGCCGGCACGAAGGTCAGCTTGCCCAGCGTGTCATACAGGGCGCGATGCGCCGTATCCATGACGGGTTCCCCCAACAGCAGGTCGGGGCTCCAGTGTGCGCGAACCATTGCATTCTCCAGTTGTTCAGCAGTACCGCGGCGTCATGCCCGCGTCCGCCCATGCCGATGCCGCATCGGGCCACGACAACTGTACTGCACGCCTTGCGCCCGCCGCGGCGGCGCGCATGATCAGGATCAAACGACACGGCAATTTTCCCGCCGGGCGCGCGGCCGGCTGGCCGCCGCGCCCGTATGCTGGCCATGACGGCGGCAATCGAGCCCCGCACTGGACAAGGAGGAATCCATGAGCAAGGTCGCATTGGTGACAGGAGGCACGCGCGGGCTGGGCGCGGCGATTTCGGTGGCATTGCAGCAGGCCGGCCATCGGGTCGCGGCCACGTATCACAGCAACGAAGCGGCGGCTGCCGAGTTCGCGCAGCAGCACGGCATCCGCGTGCTGCGCTGGGACGTGGCCGACCAGGCGGCGTGCCAGCGCGGCGTGGCGCGCGTCGTCGAGCAACTGGGCGCGGTGGATATCCTTGTCAACAATGCCGGCATCACGCGCGACGGCCCGCTGCACCGCATGAGCCAGGAGCAATGGCAGGACGTCATCCACACCAACCTGGACTCGATGTTCAACATGACGCGAGCCGTCATCGAAGGCATGCGCACGCGCGGTTACGGACGCATCGTCAACCTGTCCTCGGTCAACGGGCGCCGGGGCCAGGCCGGCCAGGTCAACTATGCGGCGGCCAAGGCCGGCGTGATCGGCTTCACCAGGGCGCTCGCACTGGAAAACGCGCGGCGCGGCATCACCGTCAATGCGGTCGCGCCCGGCTACTGCGACACGGCGATGGTCGCCGCGGTACGGCCGGACGTGCTGGAGCAGATCGTGGCCGGCATACCGCTCGGCCGGCTCGGCCGGCCCGAGGAGGTCGCGCGCGTCTGCGCCTTCCTGGCCGACGAGGCCTCCGGCTACATCACCGGTGCGACGATCGACGTCAACGGCGGGCTGTATCCGGGCTGACACGGCTTCTTTGCAGGCTACTTGACCCAGGTCAAACGCAAGCGCAGACGCGCGTCAACGCGGTTCGTACACTGGCCCTGCAGACCCACCAACCCCGGCGCCGCCACGCGGCGCCCGATCAAGGAGCACACCATGTACAAGACCATCGTGGTCCACGTCGACGACAAGCCGCAGATGCGTTCCCGCCTGGCGGTGGCGGCCGGCCTTGCCACCCGTTATGAAGCCCATCTGGTCGGCAGCGCCGTGACCGGCATCAGCCGCGGCAACTACTTACTGCTCGGCACTTCGCCGATGGCGGCACTGCCGGACAGCGACTTCGACCGGCTGGTCGAACACGGCCAGGCCCAGCTGACGGCGTTCACGCGCGAGGTCGAGCGGCTCGGCATCGCCTCCTGGGAGCAGCGCCTGATCGAGGACGACGCCGGCCATGCGCTGCTGCTCGAGGCACGCTATGCCGACCTGATCGTCGTCAGCCGCGCCGCGCCGACCCGCCTGCACCTGGGCGCCAGCCTGCCGGAATTCGTGGCCTTGCACGGCACCCGTCCCGTCCTCGTGGTGCCGGAAGACTATCCCGGCGACGCGGCCGGTGGCACCGTGGTGGTGGCCTGGAACGGCAGCATGGAGGCGACCCGCGCCGTGACCGGCGCTCTGCCCCTGCTGCGCTCGGCGCGCGCCGTCAAGGTCGCGCTGATCAATCCGGACGAGACGGACGGCCTGTACGGCGAACAGCCGGGCGCCGACCTGGCCACGTGGCTGGCGCGCCATGGGGTCGAGGTGGAGGTCGTATGCGAGCGCAGCGAAGTTGGCGCCGCGCCGGCGTTGCTCGGCCTGGCCCGCGAAATCGGCGCGGACCTGCTGGTGGCGGGCGCCTACGGCCACAGCCGCTATCGCGAATGGATCGCCGGCGGCGCCACCCGCGACCTGCTCGCCGGCACGACCATGCCGCTGCTGCTGGCGCATTGAAGCGCCCGCCATCATAAGGAACACCGCATGACCCGCGCCCCTCTCACCGCCGTTTGCGCCTACCAGCCCGAAGGCAGCGCCTGGCAGGGCGGCGCGCTGCACGACGCCCCGCAACAGGGCACCGACAGCGCCGCCGCCGACCTGCTGCTGAACGCCCTGCTGGCACGCATGACCGGCTCGGTCTCGCCGGCGGCATTGGCCACCGCCTGGTTCGACTGGGCCAGCCATTTGCTGCTGGCCCCATCGAAACAGCAGGAACTGGCGCTGCACGGCGCCACCAGCCTGGCGCGCTGGTGGCGCTACGCGGCCGCGGCCGCCCAGCCGCATCTCGACCCGTCGCACGTGATCGAACCGCTGGCGCAGGATCGCCGCTTCACCGATCCGGCCTGGCAACGCTGGCCCTATAACGTGCTGTCGCAAGGCTTCCTGCTGCAGCAGCAGTGGTGGCACCACGCCACGATGGGGGTGCGCGGCGTGTCGCGCCACCACAGCGAGGTCGTTACCTTCGTGACCCGCCAGCTGCTCGATTGCGTGGCGCCGTCCAACTTCCCGGCGACCAACCCGGTGGTGCAGGGTGCGACGCTGGCCGCCGGCGGCTCCAACCTGGTCGCCGGCGCGATCCGCGCCGCCACCGACTGGGCCGCGGCCAGCGGCGCGGTGCGGCCCGAAAGCCGTTACCTGCCGGGCCGCGACGTGGCGGTGACGCCCGGCCAGGTGGTGCTGCGCAACGACCTGATCGAACTGCTGCGCTACGACCCCGTGACGCCACAGGTGCACGCGCAGCCGCTGCTGATCGTGCCGGCATGGATCATGAAGTATTACATCCTCGACCTGTCGCCGCATAATTCGCTGGTGCGCTACCTGGTCGACCAGGGCCACACGGTCTTCATGATCTCGTGGAAGAACCCGACCGCCAGCGACCGCGAGCTCGGCATGGAAGACTACCGCAAGCTCGGCGTGATGGCCGCGCTCGACACGATCTGCGCCCAGAACGGGGCGGCCCGGGTCAATGCCTGCGGCTACTGCCTGGGCGGCACGCTGCTGTCGATCGCCGCGGCGGCCATGGCGCGCGACGGCGACGAACGCCTGGCCAGCATCACCCTGCTCGCGGCCCAGGTCGACTTCACCGAGCCCGGCGAGCTCTCCTTGTTCATCGACGAGAGCGAAGTCAGCTACCTGGAAGCGGCGATGTGGAGCCAGGGCTACCTGGACACGCGCCAGATGGCCGGTGCCTTCCAGCTGCTGCGCTCGAACGACCTGATCTGGTCGCGCCGGCTCAAGCAATACCTGCTGAACCTGCCGGACCGCGACTCCGACCTGATCGCGTGGAACGCGGACGCCACCCGCATGCCCTACCGCATGCACACGCAATACCTGCGCCAGCTGTTCCTGAACAACGACCTGGCGCATGGCCGCTACCTGGTCGGCGGCCGTCCGGTCGCGTTGACGGACATCGAAGTGCCCGTGTTCGCCGTCGGCACGCTGACCGACCACGTGGCGCCGTGGCGCTCGGTGTACAAGATCGTGCTGCTGGCCGATACCGACGTGACCTTCCTGCTGACCTCGGGCGGACACAACGTGGGCGTGGTGGCGCCGCCGGACAGCAGCAACCGCAGTTACCAGGTCGCCACGCACCGGCACGACACCGCCTTTATCGATGCCGAACGCTGGCACGCCTGCGTCCCCGTCGAGCAGGGTTCCTGGTGGCCGGCGTGGGAGACCTGGCTGGCCCGGCAGGCCGGTCCGCTGGTGGCCGCGCCACCGCTCCCGGTGGGCCTGGAGCCCGCTCCCGGCCGCTACGTGCTGCAGACATGAGCGGCGGCGCGGCCGATCGGGACGGCTTGTCCGCCGCGGAGGCAGCACGGCGGCTGGCGCGCGACGGACCGAATGCGCTGCCCGAACGGGAGGCGCGCACCGCCTGGAAGATCGCGGCCGACGCCGCGCGCGAACCGATGTTCCTGCTGCTGTGCGGCGCCGCCCTGCTGTACCTGCTGCTGGGGGAGCCGCTGGAAGGCGGCTTCCTGATGCTGATGGTGGCCGCCACCGTTGGCATGACCTTGTACCAGGAAGGCAAGACCGAGCGTGCCCTGCAGGCCCTGCGCGAACTGGGCAGCCCGCTCGCGCTGGTGCTGCGCGACGGCAGCCAGCAGCGCATCCCGGCGCGCGACCTGGTGGCAGGCGACATCATCCTGCTGGCCGAAGGCGCCCGCGTGCCCGCCGATGCCCTGCTGCTGTCCTGCCACGGCATCATGGCCGACGAGTCGCTGCTGTCGGGCGAATCCGTACCGGTCCGCAAGGCGGTCGCGCCGGACCTGCCCGGCCCGGCGCGACCAGGTGGCGACGACCAGCCCTGGGTCTACTCCGGCACTCTGGTCGTGCAGGGCCAGGGCCGTGCCCGCGTCACCGCGACCGGTGCGCGCAGCGAAATCGGCCGCATCGGCACCTCGCTGGGCGCGGTGCGGCGCCCGCCATCGCCGCTGCAGCGCCAGAGTGCCCTGCTGGCCAAGCGCTTCGCCCTGATCGGGCTGGTCACCAGCGCGCTGCTGGTCCTGCTGGTGGGCTGGCGCGACGGCAACTGGCTGCAGGCCCTGCTGGCCGGCGTCGCCCTGGCCATCTCCGTGCTGCCCGAGGAATTCACGGTGGTGCTGACGGTGTTCCCGGCACTGGGTGCGTGGCGACTGGCGCGCAGCCATGTGCTGACGCGCCGGCTGGCGGCGATCGAGACGCTGGGCGCCACCTCGGTCCTGTGCGTCGACAAGACCGGCACGCTGACGGAAAACCGCATGGCACTGCGGCGCCTGTGGTGCGCCGGCAGCGCCGCCGCACCCGCGCCGGGCCTGCCGGCGGCGCTGGCCGAGGTGCTGCGCGTGGCCCTGCTGGCCACGCCGCAACGTTCGCACGACCCGCTCGAACACGCCCTGCAGCGCCATGCGGCACTGGCACCGCCAGCAGCGCCGGGTGCGCTGCTGGTGCACGAATACGGGCTGAGCTCGAACCGGCGCGCACTGATGCAGGCATGGCAGCCGCCCGAGGGCGGCGCGGCGCTGCTGGCCGCCAAGGGCGCGCCGGAAACGGTCATCGCCTTGTGCCACGCGCCGCCGGCCGTGCGCGGCGCCGCGCTGGCGGCCGCCGCCGCCATGGCGGCCGAAGGGCTGCGCGTGCTGGCTGTCGCGCAGGCCCGTCACGCCGGCCCCTGGCCCGAGGATCCGGCCGGCTTGCCATTCGAACTGGTGGGCCTGTGCGCGCTGGAGGACCCGCTGCGGCCGGAAATCCCCGCCGCCATGGCGGCCTGCGCCGCCGCCGGGCTGCGCGTGGTGATGATCACGGGCGACCATCCCGACACGGCGGCGGCGATCGCCGGCCAGGCCGGCCTGGATGCGCGCGCCGTTGCCACGGGTCCGGAGCTGGAACTGGGCGATCCGGCCGCGCTGGCCGAACGGCTGGCCGGGGTGGCCGTGTGCGCGCGCATCGTGCCGGAACAGAAGCTGGCGATCGTGCAGGCGCTGCAGCGCGGCGGTGCCGTGGTGGCGATGACCGGCGACGGCGTCAACGACGCGCCGGCGCTCAGGGCGGCCGATGTCGGCATCGCGATGGGCCTGCGCGGCACCGACGTTGCCCGCGAAGCCGCCGAACTGACGCTGCTGGACGACCGCTTCACCTCCATCGTCGAGGCGATCGCGGCTGGCCGCCGCATCTTCGCCAACATGCGCAAGGCGATGGCCTACGTCGCGGCCATCCACGTGCCGATCGCCGGCATGGCCCTGCTGCCCGCGCTGTTCGGCTGGCCGGTGCTGCTGTACCCGCTGCACATCGTGTTCCTGGAGCTGGTGATCGATCCGGCCTGCGCCCTGGTGTTCGAGAACGAACCGGCCGAACCCGACGCCATGCGCAAGCCGCCGCGCGCGCGCTCGAGCCAGCTGTTCGGCGGGCGCGCCATCGGCCATGCCTTGCTGGAAGGGCTGGGCGTATTGGTCATGGTCGCGGCGGCCTATGCCTACGCGGTAACGCACCTGCCGGAGGCCGAGGCGCGCGCGTTCGGCTTTGCCGCGCTGGTGCTGGCCAACCTGGCGCTGCTGCTGTCGAACCGGGCCCGCGACGGCAGCGTGCTGGCGGCGCTGAAGGTCGCCAATCCGGTGTTCTGGGCCATTGCCGGCACGGCGCTGGCGATGCTGCTGGTGGTGCTGTACGTGCCCGCGGCTGCCGCCTTGTTCCGCTTCGCGGCACCGGCGCCCGCGACGCTGGCGATGGCGGGCGCGATCGGCCTTGCCACGGTGGCGGCCCTGGAGCTGTTCAAGCTGGCCACGGCACGCCGCCAGCCCGGCATCAGGGCGCCGCAACCTCGATGACGACTTTCAGGGCGCTGGTATCGGCGGCGCGGGCAAACGTATCGTAGGCGTCCATCACGCGCGCCAGCGGGAAGCGGTGCGTGATCAGCTGCGCCGCATCGAGGCGCCCCGCCCCCACGGCCTGCATCAGCTGCGGGATCGTCACGGTGTCGACCAGCCGCGTCGTGATCGTGATGTTGTGCGACCACAGGCGCTCCAGGTGCAGGTCGCATTTCTCGCCATGCACGCCGATATTGGCGATCGTCCCGCCCGGCGCCACCAGTTCCTCGCACAACTCGAACGTGGCCGGGATGCCGACGGCCTCGATGACGGTATCGGCGCCCAGGCCGCCGGTCAGCGCCATCACGCGCGCCACCGTGTCGGCGCCGGCCCGCACGACGGCGGTGGCGCCGAAGCGCGACGCCAGCGCCAGCCGGTGCTCGTCCAGGTCGATCATGACGATCGAGGCCGGCGTGAAGAACTGCGCCGTCAGCAGCGCCGCCAGGCCGATCGGACCGGCGCCCACGATCGCAACGCTGGTCCCGGGGGCGATCTTGCCGTTCAGGACACCGCACTCGTAGCCGGTGGGCAGGATATCGGAGAGCATCACCAGCGCTTCCTCGTCCGCGCCGGCGGGAATCCGGTGCAGGCTGGTGTCGGCATGGGGGATGCGTACGTACTCTGCCTGGGTGCCGTCGATGCGGTGCCCCAGCAGCCAGCCGCCGTCGGCGCAGTGCGAATACATCGCCTTGCGACACCAGGCGCAGCGGCCGCACGCCGTGATGCACGAGATCAGCACGTGGTCGCCCGGACGCAGGCCCGACACCGCCGGGCCGACCGCGTCCACGATGCCGACGCCTTCGTGCCCCAGCGTCGTGCCCGGCGCGACCTCCGGAACGTCGCCCTTCAAGATGTGCAGGTCGGTGCCGCAGATGGTGGTGCGGGTCACGCGCACGATGGCGTCGCCCGGCTGTTGCAGCGTCGGCCGCGCCCGTTCCTCCAGGCCCTTGCGGCCCGGGCCACGATAAACCAGTGCTTGCATGACGGCTCCTTGCCCGGTGGGGCGTAAAGTGAGTGAAGTGGATCGGTGGCGGCGCGCTTCAGGCCGCGCGGGCATCGTGCGGCTGGTCCGGCTGCAGGCCCTCGGCGATCGCCACCAGTGCGTCGCGCCGGATCAGCTCGATGGCGCGCTTGTCCAGCGCGATCCAGCCGTGACGGCGGAAGGTCGCCAGTTGCCGGCTGATGCATTCGATCGTCAGTCCCAGGTACGCGCCCATGTCCTCGCGCGACATGCGCAACTGGAAGCTGCGCGACGAATAGCCGCGCGAGGCATAGCGCTCGCCCAGGTCGAGCAGGAAGGTGGCCAGGCGCTGGTCGGCGCGAATATTGCCGAGCATGCCCATGACGCCCTGCTCGCGCAGGATCTCGCGGCCGAGAATGCGGTGGAAGTGCGCCATCAGGCGCGGCATCTCGGCCAGCAGGTCCTGCAGCTTTTCATAGGAAATCTCACATACTTCGCTGTCCTCCAGCGCGATCACGGTGCTAGCGTGCTGGCCGGTGCCGATCGAATCGATGCCCAGCATGTCGCCCGCCATCTGGAAGCCGGTGATGTGCTCGACGCCGCGGCGGTCGCGCTGCACGCTCTTGAAGTGGCCGAAGCGCACGGCAAACAGCATGCCGCCGGTTGCGCCGGCACGGAACAGCACGTCATCGCGCAGCACGCGGCGGCGGCGGCCGATCAGCTGTTCGAGCCGGTTTACTTCGCCGTCGGACAGGCTTTCGGGCAGGCACAGCTCGCGAAAGGCGCACTGGGCGCAGCGCACGGCTGCCGGGCGGGACACGGGGGCTTCATTATGCAGGACGATGTGCATGCTGGGCTCGCAATATTGGTTCGTAAGCAATGCAACCAGTATCGCGCGCGGCGCTGCGCCGCAACATCGGGCAAGGCGGAAGGCTCGCGTAGGTGCAGGCCGACAAATCGCTGTCGGGGATCCCCTACACGGCTTGTCGGATCAGACGATGCCGTGCTCGATGGCGTAGCGCGTCATGTCGGCGTTGCTGGCCATGCCCATTTTTTCCAGGATGCGGGTACGGTAGGTCGTCACCGTATTGGGCGACAGGTGCAATAGCTCGCCGATGCGCACCAGCGATTCGCCGGCGGCGATCAGCTTGAACACTTCGAATTCGCGATTGGAAAGTTCCTCGTGCGTGGCGGTGCCGGCGCCGCCGCCGATCAGCGTGGCCAGCTTGTCCACCAGTGCCGGACTGATGTATTTGCCGCCGGCGGCGGCCTTGCGCACCGCCCCGGTCAGCACGGCGGTGGGAACGTCCTTGGTCAGGTAGCCGGCCGCACCCAGCTTCAGGGCACGGATCGCATAGATCTCCTCCGAGTACGTCGACAGCATCAGCACCGCCATGCGCGGCCAGTCGGCGCGCAAGGACTTCAGCAGGTCGAGGCCATTCTTGCCCGGCATCGTGATGTCGAGCAGCGCGACGTCGAAGGCGCGCGTGCGCAGCAGCTCGAGCGCTTCCTGCGCGTTGGCCGCCTCGCCCTGCACGTCGATGTCGTCGCAGGTGCCCAGCATCAGCCGCACGCCGCTGCGCGCGATGGTGTGGTCATCCACCAGCAGTACCGCGATCTTCTTATCCATTCAGTTCCTCCACCGGTACGCGCAGCAGCAGTTGGGTGCCCGCGCCCGCGCGGCGCGCGATCGTCACTTCACCGCCGTAGCGGCGCGCACGTTCCTGCATGCCCAGGATGCCCCAGGTGCCACGGCGATCGTCGCCGGCGTCGATGCCCTTGCCGTCGTCGTCCACGGCGACTTGCAGCATCGTGCCGGCCAACCGCACTTGCACGTCGATGCGGCCGGCGTGCGCATGCCGCACCACGTTGGTCAGCGCCTCCTGCACGATGCGGAACAGCATGATGCTGCATTCGCCGTCGGGTGCCAGCGCGGCCGCGTCGTCCTCGATCGCGCAGTGGCAGGCCAGGCCCGAGCGCTGCGCCACCTGGGCCGCATACCATTCAATGGCGGCCCAGATGCCCAACTGGTCCAGCACGCTGGGACGCAGGTCGGTGATGACGCGGCGTACCGTCTCGATGGCAGTCTGCGCCAGGCCGGCCGCATCGTCCAGCAGCGCCGCGCTGGATTCGCCCGTGCGGGCCCGCTCGGCCGCCACGGAGATATAGGCCTTGATGCCGGTCAGCAGGCCACCCAGTTCGTCGTGGATCTCGCGCGCGATGCGCTGGCGTTCCTGCTCCTTGATCGATTCCTGGTGGGCGGCCAGGCGGCGCAGCTCTCCATGGGAGCGCTCCAGCTCCTGCTCGGCGGCCTTGTTGGCCGTGATGTCGACCAGCAGGCCCTGCATCAGCAAGGCCTGGCCGTCGTCCGCCAGCACCAGGTCGGCCTGGTCGCGGAACCACAGCACCCTGCCGTCGCGCGCCAGCAGCCGGTACTCGAGGCGCAGCGGCAGCCCCGCGACGCGGCTGGCATGGATGGCCTGCAGCAAGGCGGCGCGCTCCTGCGGCAGCATGCGTTCGCCGTGCAGGGCGGGATCGGCCAGCCACTCCTCGGCCGTATAGCCGAGCATGCGGATCTGCGGACTGATGTACTGCAGCCGGTCCGGCGCCGCCAGGGCCACGACATAGCTGATCGCGTGGACCTGCTCGACCAGGGTACGGAAGCGCGCCTCGATGCGGCGCTGCTCGTCGATCAGCTTTTGCTCGCGCAGCAGGCGTTCCACCGCGCCCGGCAGCAGCTGCAGGTAGGCGCCCTCGACATCCTTGACGAGATACTCGCGCGCGCCGCGCCGGATCGACTCGGCCGCCACGGCAGCGCTGTCGGCGCCCGTCAGCATCAGTACCGGCGGCTGGCCCGGGCCCGGGCGCAAGTCGGCCAGCCGCGCCAGGAACTCCAGTCCGGTCAGGTCGGGCAGCCGGTAGTCCAGCAGGATGCAGTCGGGCGCGGCGCTGGCGGCGATCTCGAGGCCGGCCGTGCCGTTGTCCGCTTCCAGCAGCTCGAACGTGCCGCCGGCGGCGGCCAGCGTGCGGCGGCAGGCGATGCGATCGACCAGGTCGTCCTCGACCACCAGTATGCGGATCGGGCCGGCTTTCATGGCATTTCGCTGATGGTCCAGTACAGGTCGATCGAACGCATCATCTCGACGAAGCGGCGGTAATCGACCGGCTTGGCCATGTAGCCCGCCACGCCCAGGTCGAAGCTGCTGACCTTGTCCTGCTGCTCTTCCGACGTGGTCAGGACGATCACCGGGATGCGGCGCAGCGTCTCGTCGGCCTTGACATGCTGCAGGAATTCGATGCCGTTCATGATCGGCATGTTCAGGTCGAGCAGGATGATGCAGGGCGGCTCGCCTGCGCCGGCGCGCAGCAGGCGCAGCGCATCCTCGCCGTTTTCGGCCGTTACGACCGGGTTCGTCACATGGATCTCGCGCAGCGCGCGCCGGATCGTCATCACGTCGACCTGGTCGTCCTCGACCAGCAGGATCGGTCGGTTCGGTATCTTCATCGCAGGGTTGCTCCATGGGTGGGCGCCAGCTTCGGCAGCGTAAAGGAAAAGGTGGCGCCGGCGCCGGGCGCGGAAGCGACGCTGACGGTGCCGTGGTACATCTCGACGATCTTCTTCACCAGCGCCAGCCCGACACCCGTGCTTTCCACGCGGTCGCGCGGCGCCAGGGTCTGGAACAGCTGGAAGATGCGCTCGAAGTGACGCGGATCGATGCCGGGGCCGTTGTCCGTCACGGCAAAGCGCCAGTGCTCGCCCTCGTCCGCCCACGTCACGCGGATCCTGGCTTCGCCGGCCGGCTTGTCCATGTGCTTCAGCGCGTTCGAGATCAGGTTGTGGAACACCTGCCGGATGCGGGTGGGTTCGGCCATCACGACGGGCATGCCGGTCGCCACGTGCAGCGTGACACCGGGCGCGGGCGCCAGCAGGTCGATCACTTCGGCCAGCAGCCGGTCCAGATCCACCGCCGCCAGCGTTTCGCGCACCCGGCCGACGCGCGAATACTGCAGGATGCCGTCGATCAGCGCGCCCATCCGGTGTACCCGGTTGATCAGCAGGCGCATGTGCTCGCGGCCCTCGTCGTCGAACTTGTCGGCGTGGTCGGTGGCGATCCAGTCGGCCAGCGAGCCGATGCCGCGCAGCGGCGCCTTCAGGTCGTGCGAGACGACGTAGGCGAAACTGGTCAGCTCCTCGTTGGCGGCGGTCAGTTCCTGCAGCAGCCGGCGCGCCTCGTCCTCGGCCGCCTTGCGCGCGCTGATGTCGCGCACCAGGCCGGTGAACATGCGCGCGCCGCCGATCCACATCTCGCCGACCGCCAGCTCCATCGGGAACACGCTGCCGTCGCGGCGCAGGCCCTGCACCTCGCGGCCCTGGCCGATGACGCGCTGTTCGCCCGTGCGCAGGTAGTGGTCCAGGTAGCCATCGTGCCGCGCCCGGTGCGGCTCGGGCATCAGCAGCGAGACGTTGCGCCCGGCCACTTCCGCCTCGCGCCAGCCGAACATGCGTTCCGCCGCCGGGTTCAGGCGCTCCATGCGACCGCGCTGGTCGATCGTGATGATGGCGTCCACCGCGGTGTCGAAGATGGCGCGCATGCGCGCCTCGCTTTCCTGCAGCGCGTGCTCGGCGCGCTTGCGCTCGCTGATGTCGTGGATCGTGGCCAGCACCAGCGCCGCGCCGTCCGGGTCGCGCAGCGGCGACAGGCTTACCTCGACCGGGAACACGCTGCCGTCGGCCCGCCGCGCCTCGAGCGCCAGGCCGCCGCCCATCGGCCGCGGCCTTGGCCGGCCCATGTAGGCGTCGCGCAGGCGCGCATGGGCGGCACGCGTGCCCTCGGGCAGCAGGACCTCCAGCGCCTGTCCCGCCAGCGCATCGTGCGCGTGGCCGAACAGCGTGGCCAGCGCCTGGTTGGCGAGCACGATGCGGCCCCCGGCATCGCAGATCAGCATCGCATCGCTGGCCGCGTCGAGCAGCCAGCCCAGGCTGCGGGCGGCGACGGGTATGTTCAAGCGGGCTCCTTCCTTGGGACTGCCACACGGCGCGGCAGACAATATGATCGGTGCATTTTTGACTTCAGTCAAACCGGTTGGCTGACAGCACTGCCACGTCACAATACAGTGGGCACATGATGCAACGACAAACGGAGACCAGCATGGCACTCACCACCGCGCAGCGCGATGCCCTGTGCAGCGAACTGCGGCAGCGCCGCGACCTGATCGCCAGACAACTGCGCGAGCGCCTGCACGAAGGCGGCCAGGACGTTCCCGCCGGGCTGGCCGCCCACCTCGCCGACGGCGTCGACCCGAGCGAAGCCTATGAGGAAATGGCCGACGACCTGGCCTGGCTGGGCCACGAGACGAGTGGCCTGCGCCAGGTCGACGGCGCCTTGCACCGCATCGCCACGGGCCGCTACGGCACCTGTGTCCACTGCGGCGCCGCCATTCCCGCCGCACGCCTGCTGGCCGTGCCCACCGCCGACAGTTGCGTGGCGTGCCAGGAGTCCACCGAACGCGTACCGCACCGCCACCCCGGCTGACGCCGGCCCAACCAAGGAGCCATCATGTACAAGACCATCGTGCTGCACGTCGACGACGGCAGCCATTTCCTGGACCGCCTGCGCATCGCCGCGGCATTGGCCGAACGCCACGGCGCCCACCTGATCGGCAGCGCCGTCACCGGCAGCACCGCGCGCGACTATGCGATGGCTGCCGCCACGCCGTTCGGCGCCCTGCCGCTGGTCGACCTGAGCGAGCTGCGCGAGCGTGCCAGCGCGGCACTGGAACGCTTTACCGAAGAGGCGCGCCGCCTCGGCGTCGCGTCGCTGGAGACGCGCCTGATCGAGGAAGACGCCGAGCGCGCGCTCGTGCTGCAGTCGCCCTACGCCGACCTGATCGTGGTTGGCCAGGACAATGTCGGCGCCATCGGCACCTCAATCGTCAGCGGGGTGCCGGATTACGTGGCGCTGCACGGCACCCGGCCGGTGCTGGTGGTGCCGCACGGCAGCCAGAGCGCGGCCGTGGGCAACCGCATCGTGATCGGCTGGAACGCCAGCGCGGAAGCCAGCCGGGCGGTGCTCGCGGCGCTGCCGCTGTTGCGCCAGGCCGGCTTCGTACGCGTCGTCGTCATCGATCCGCAACCGCTGGGCATCCGCCACGGCGAGGAACCCGGTGCCGATCTCGCCACCTACCTGGCGCGCCACGGCATCGACGTGGAAGTGGCGGTCGAAACGGATGGCGCGCCGGACGTCGGCGACGCCCTGCTGGCCCACGCGCTGCGCCATGGCGCCGACCTGGTCGTGGCGGGCGCCTACGGCCACAGCCGCTTCCGCGAATGGGTGGCCGGCGGCACCACGCGCACCTTACTCGACAATGCGGTGCTGCCGGTCCTGCTGGCACACTGAACTGTCCTATTGCGCCTGCGCCCCCAGCCGGCGCAGGCGCGCGCACCAGCGCCGCACGCCTGCCTCGTCGAGCTGACCGGCCGTGCCCACCAGCGTGTGCCGCACCGGCGCGAAGCCGACGAAGCCGAGGATATTGCGCTCCAGCGACTTGACGCTGTGGGCCCGGTACACCCAGCGGTAGAACGCGGCCGGCATCCCCATCGTGACGATCACCCGCGCGCTCTTGCCCTTCAGCAGGCCGGCCCGCAGCGGGTTGCGGCTGTCCGGCGCCAGCGCGAAGCCGGGCCGCGCCACCTGCTCCAGGAAGCCCTTCAGCAGCGCCGGCATGTCGCCCAGCCAGAGCGGAAACACCAGTACAAGGTGATCGGCCTGCCCGAGCGCGGCCTGCGCTTGTGCCAGCCCGGGCGGCACGCCGCCGTGCTCCCACTCGGCGGCGCTGCGCAGCAGCGGGAACTCGAGCAGCGCCGGCGTCACCGTCGTGACGGTATGACCGGCGGCGGTGGCGCCGGCGGCATAGGCCGCGGCCAGCGCATGGCAGAGGTGGTCGCCGGCCGGGTCGGGATGGCCCTGCACCAGCAGGATGCGTCGCGCCGTCATGACCGCTCCCGCCACGCGCGAGCGCGCGCATGTGACAAGTCGTCCATCGTCATTTCGTTCTCCTCTCGGGTTATCACGGTCGAGCAGCTGCGCTACAGGCCGGTCGCCATCGCATGCCGGAACCGCGTCAGGGTCAGCACGAACAAGCCGGCGCCGATCGCGGCCAGCGCCACGCAGGGCCGCCACACCACCTCCAGGCCGGCACCGCGGTACAGCACCGCCTGCGCCAGCTCCACGTAATGCGTGGTGGGCGCCAGCAGCATCAGCTGGCGCACGGCGAACGGGATGCTCTCGCGCGGCGTGGTCGCGCCGGACAGCATTTCCAGCGGCAGCAGTACCAGGATCACCAGCAGGCCAAACTGCGGCATGCTGCGCGCCAGTGTGGCCATCAGCACGCCGAGCGAGGTCGTGGCGAACAGGTGCAGCGCGGTCCCGCACAGGAACAGCGCCACCGATCCTTCCACCGGCACGCCCAAGGCGCCGCGTACGACGAAGACCAGCGACAAGAGCGCGGCGAGCAGCACGACGGCCCCCATCGACCACACCTTGGCAAGCAGGATCTCGAGCGGCGTGACGGGCATGACCAGCAGGTGCTCGACGGTGCCGTGCTCGCGTTCGCGGATCAGCGCGGCCCCGGCCAGGATCACCGACACCATCGTGACGTTGTTGACCAGCTCCATGACGCCGCCGAACCAGCGCTCGGACAAGGCCGGGTTGAAGCGCGCGCGCAGCGCCAGCTCGACGGGCGCCGTCGGCGTGCCCCGGTAGCGCTGCAGGAACTCGGCGATCTCGCCCTGGGCGATCTGCTGGATATAGGCACTGCCGGTAAACGCCTGGCTCATGCGCGTGGCATCGACGTTGAGCTGCAGGGCGGGCTGGCGCCCGGCCAGCACATTGCGCTGGAAGCTGGCCGGGATCACCAGCACGAAGGTGTGGCGGCCGGCGTCCAGGGTGGCGTCGATGGCGTCGTGCGTCAGCAGCGCCGGCGGGTTGAACTGCGGCGGCGCGAATGCCTGGCGCAGCCGCAAGGACAGCTGCGACACGTCCTCGTCGACGATCGCCAGCGCCGCGTGCGTGAGCGTATCGGGCCGCGCCGTGGCGGCGATCCAGATCGCCACCGAGAACGTCCAGACGATCAGCGCCAGCATGATCGGATCGCGCCACAGGCTCCACAGCTCCTTGACGCCCAGGCGCAGCACGCGTTTGACGGCTTCCATGTCAGCGCTCCTGTTTCGGCAGCAGCGCGATGGCCAGGCCGACGATGACGGGCGCGGCGAGCGCCAGCGCGGCGAAGTCGGCCCCCAGGTCGGTCAGCCCGAGCGCCTTGCTGAACACCCCGCGGCTGATGGTGAGCATGTGCGACGCCGGGTACACGGCGCCGATCACGCGGCCGGCACCCTCCAGCGACGCGACAGGGTTGAGCAGGCCGGCAAACTGGATCGCCGGGATCATCGTGCCGATCATCGTCAGGAAGATCGCCGCGATCTGGCTGCGCGTGAAGGCCGAGGACAACAGCCCGATGCCGGTCGACGCGATCGAATACAGCAGCGCCGCCAGGCACAGCGAGGCAAAGCTGCCCCGTAGCGGCACGTCGAAGGCCGTCACCGCCAGCGCCGTCATCAGCAGGAAGTTCAGCATGGCCAGCAGCACGTAGGGGATTTGTTTCCCCAGCAGGAATTCGGCGCGCCGCGCCGGCGTCACGTACAGGTTGACGATCGAGCCCATTTCCTTCTCGCGCACCACCGCCAGGGCCGCCAGCATGGCCGGCAGCATCAGCAGCAGCAGCGGGATCACCGCCGGCACCATGGCCGGCAGGCTGCGCACGTCCGGGTTGTAGCGGAAGCGCGTCTCGATGCCGGCCGGCGCCGCCGCGCCGGCGCTGCCTTGGCGGTACTGGGCGCGCTGCTGCAGCCACTGCGCATGCATCGCCTGCACGTAAGCCTGCACGGTTTCGCCCCGCATCGGCATCGCGCCATCGATCCAGGCGCCGATCTGCACCGGCCTGCCATGCGCGACGGCACGGGCGAAGCCGGGCGGGATTTCCAGCGCCAGCGCCAGTTCGCCCGAGCGCATGCGCCGGTCCAGTTCCGCGTCGTCGGCCAGCGGCGCGCGCTCGATGAAGTAGGACGAGCCGGCCAGGTTGAGCGCGTAGTCGCGGCTCAGCGCCGTGCCGTCCCGGTCCAGCACCGCGAAGCGCAGGCTGTCCACGTCCATGCTGATGCCCACGCCGATCACGACCAGGAGGATCAGCGAGCCGCACAGCGCCAGCGTGGCCCGCACGGGATCGCGGCGCAGCTCCAGCGCCTCGCGCCACAGCCAGGCCAGCAGCCGGGAGGCGCCACCGTCGCGCCGGGGCGGCGCGGGCGGCGGGCGCAGCGCCTGCGGATCGGGCGGCGCCGTGGCGCCGCCGGCGTCGCGCAGGTAAGCGATGAAGGCTTGCTCCAGCGTGGCCGCCTGGCGCGCCTGGATCAGCTCCGCCGGCGCGCCGCTGGCCAGCAGCCGCCCCGCGTGCATCAGCGAGATGCGGTCGCAGCGCAGCGCCTCGTTCATGAAGTGGGTCGAGATGAAGATCGTCACGCCGTCGCGCCGCGCCAGCTGCAGCATCAGCTGCCAGAACGCGTCGCGGGCGACCGGATCGACGCCCGAGGTGGGCTCGTCCAGAATCAAGAGCTCGGGGCGATGGACCATTGCCACCGCCAGCGACAGGCGCTGGCGCACACCGAGCGGCAGGTGCGCCGGCAGCGTGTCCGCCACGTCGCGCAGGCCGAAGCGCTGCAGCATCTCGTCGCACCGGCCGCCGATCTCGCTCGCCGGCACGCCGAACAGGCGCGCGTGCAGCACCAGGTTCTGCAACACCGTCAGCTCGCCATACAGCGAGAAGCCCTGCGACATGTAGCCGACCCGGCGCCGCATCGCCACCGAGCCGCCCTGCGCGGGCTGGCCGAACAGCGTGGCGCTGCCCGCGCTGGCCGGCAGCAGGCCGGTCAGCATCTTCATCGTCGTGGTCTTGCCGCAGCCGTTCGAGCCCAGGAAGCCGAAGATCTCGCCGCGGCGGATGCGAAAGCTGACATCGTCGACCGCGACGAAATCGCCGAAGCGGCAGGTCAGCCCGCGTGCCTCGATCGCGACCTCTTCGCTGCCGCCGGCGCGCGCGGGCAGCGCCGGCGCCGCGTGGCCATGCCGGGCCGCCGGCAACAGCGCGACAAAGGCCTGTTCCAGGTCCGCGCTGGCGGTTGCCGCCAGCAGTTCGCGCGGGGTGCCGGTGGCCAGCACGCGCCCGCCGTCCATCGCGGCCAGCCAGTCGAAGCGGGCCGCTTCGTCCATGTAGGCCGTCGCCACCAGCACCGACAATTGCGGCCGGGTGGCGCGGATGGCGCCGATCAGGTCCCAGAACTGCGCCCGCGCCAGCGGATCGACGCCGGTCGTGGGCTCGTCCAGGATCAGCAGGTCCGGATCGTGGATCAGCGCGCAGCACAGTCCCAGCTTCTGCTTCATGCCGCCGGACAGCTTGCCGGCCGGGCGCTCGAGGAACGGCGCCAGGCCGGTCGCCTCGGTCAGCAGCGCGATGCGGCGGCGCTGCTCGGCGCCGCCATGGCCGAACAGGCGGGCGAAGAACACCAGGTTCTCGCGTACCGACAAGGTCGGGTACAGGTTGCGCCCCAGCCCTTGCGGCATGTAGGCGATGCGCGGGCACACGGCGGCGCGGTGGCGCCGCTGCGCCATGTCGCCGCCCAGTACTTGCACCCGCCCCTGCACGATGCGGCGCGCGCCGGCCAGCACGGCGAGCAGGCTCGATTTGCCGACGCCGTCCGGGCCGATAATGCCCGCCAGGATCCCCGCCGGCAGCGCCAGGCTGACATCGTCGAGCGCGGCGATGCCGCGGTAGCGCAGCGTCAGGCCGGCGACCGTCGCGACCGCGGGGGCCTCCATCACAGCGCCCGCCGCGACGTCAGCGTGGCCGGCCATGGCTGCGCCGGATCGGTGCGCAACCACGCCACCCCCGGCACGCCCGTCTTCACTTGAGACAGGTGACGCTCCAGCAGGGCACGGTCGATCTGCGCCTTGACGCGGAACATCAGCTTCTGCCGTTCGCTGGCCGTCTCCACCGTCTTCGGTGTGAACTGCGCCGTGCTGGCCACGAACGACACCCGGGCCGGGATCACGATGCCGGGCGCCGCGTCGATGACGATGCGGACCTCGCTGCCCAGGGCAATGCGCCCGGCCGCCGTCTCGGGCACGAAGAAGGTCATGTAGACGTCGCGCAGGTCGACCAGGTTCAGCACCTTGCCGCCGCTGCCCAGCACTTCGCCCGGCTGGGCGACCCGGTACTGCACCCGGCCCGCGCGCGGCGCCAGCAGCGTGGCATCGGCGAGATCGGCCTCGATGCGCGCCGTGGTGGCCTCGGCCGCCAGCACCGCCGAACGGGCCCCCACGAGTTGGGCCCGGGCCGCGGCAATGGCCGCCACGGCGGCCCGTTCCTGCGCCTGCGCCGCCGCCAGCGCGGCCTGCACGCCGCGCACGCGAGCGCGGTCGTCGTCCATCTCCTGGGCCGACGCGGCGCCGTCGGCGGACAGCGTCGTCGAGCGGCGCAGGCGCCGTCCCGCCGCATCCAGCTCGCTTTCGCGCTGCGCCACGACCGCGGCGGCGGCGGCACGGTCGCTTTCGCGCACGGCCAGCTGGGCGGCGGCACCCGCCACCGCGTCGCGCGCCTGCTGGGCGCGTGCCGCGGCTTCGTCGCGCTGGGCGACCAGCGCCTGCGTGTCCATGCGTGCCAAGGGCTGGCCCGCCTGCACGAACTCGCCCTCGTCGACCAGGATGTCGGCCACGCGGCCCGGCAGCTTGGTCGCGACGTCGATCTCGGTCGCCTCGATGCGGCCATTGCCGCTGATGAAGCCCGGGCCCGGCGTCGCCGCCGTGCCGAGCCGGTGCCAGCCCCACGCGAGTCCGGCGCCGCCGGCCAGCAGCACGGCGGCGATGACGAGCCAGCGTGTCAAGGTTTTCTTATCCATGATCCGGTCCTGGTTGATTGCATGCGCCGGCCGCCGCGTCGCTGCCGCCGCCCAGCGCGAGGAACAGCGCGACCTGGGCCGACAGCAGCGCGCGCCGGACCTGCACCTGCTGCTGCTCCGCCTGCAGCAGGTCGCGCTGCGCGTCGAGCACGTCGAGATAGGTGGTGGCGCCGTTGTCGTAACGCAGCCGGGCCAGGCGCTCGCGCTCGCGCTGCGCGCCGAGCGCGCGTTCGCCGGTGCGCACCTGGGCGGCCAGGTAGTGGCGCGACGCCAGCGCATCGGCCACTTCACGCAATGCGGTGCGTACGGTCTTGTCGTAGGTCGCCAAGGCGGCCTCGGTGCGCGCCTCGGCGGCGCGCAGGTTGGCGCGGTTGCGGCCGAAGTCGAGCAGCGGCTGCGCCAGCGCCGGCGCCACCGTCCAGGCCTTGCTGCCGGCCTCGAACAGGCCGGCCAGTTCGGCGCTGGCGCTGCCCAGGCTGCCGGTCAGCGTGATGCGCGGCAGGAAGGCGGCACGGGCCGCGTCGACCTGGTAGCGCAATGACTGCAGCTGGCGCTCCGCGGCCGCCACGTCCGGGCGCGCCAGCAGCACGTGGGCCGGCAGTCCGGGCGCGAGCGGCGCCAGGATCAGCAGGTCGTCGAAGCGCCCGTTTTCCGGCGGCGGCTCGCCGCCGCCGGCTGTCAGCACGTCGAGCGCATGGGCCTGCAGCGCGCGCTGCTGATGCAGTTGCGCCAGCAGCGACTCGGCCTGCGTCTGCAGCGTTTCCACCTGCGCCAGGTCGAGCCGCGCGGTGGCCCCCTCCTCGACCCGGCGGCGGAAAATCCGCAAGGAATCGTTGCGGCTGGCCAGCGTGCGTTCGGCCAGCACGATGCGCTCGTCCAGTTCGCGCAGCGCCAGGTAACGCTCGGCGATCTGGCCGACCAGCGCCAGCGCCACCGCGCGCCGGGCCGCTTCGCTGCCGAGCCAGGCCTGCGCGGCGGCTTCGTCCAGTGCGCCCAGGCGGCCCCACAAGTCCGCTTCCCAGCTGACCGACACGCCGGCCTGGTACTGGGAGCTCAGCAGCTCGCGACCGGTCGGGCTGAGGTCGTGCGGCAGCTTGCCGCGCTGGCCCTGTGCACCAATGCCGACGGCGGGAAACAGGTTCGCGTGCTGCAGGCCGGCCAGCGCGGCCGCTTCGCGCACCCTTGCCGCCGCGATGCGCGCATCGCTGCCGCAGGCCAGGCCGCGCGCGATCAGGGCTTGCAGTGGCGGGTCGGCGAAATAATCACGCCAGCCCAGCGTACTTGCGCTGGCGCCGGCGCTGTCGGCTGGGGCGTCGGCCGGCCAGCCCGCCGGCACGGGCTCGGGGATGACTGGCTGGCGCGGGCCGGCACATCCTGCCAGCGCGGCGGCCAGCAGGAATGCGGCGGGTCGGGTAGCGGGGTGACGGTGCATTGGCTGGGGCTGGACGGTTGTGCGGCGCAACATGCGGGCGCAGGGCTACTATAGGCGGCGCGGTCCGGCGGGGACAATGATCGTGATCAAGTGGAAAGAGACGGGCGGTGTGTCGGGGTTGCAGCAGGCGGAGCGCGGGAGTGCCGGGGCGGGTACCGAGATCGGTGCCTGTCCGTTGGGCTTCGCATGCGCGGCCTGGCGGCGAGCGTTGCCGCGCCTGCGTGCGCCGCACGCCGCGAGGGAACTCGACCGGAACGGTGGTAGCGGAGGGGAGCTGTCGCGTCAAATCTCGGCTGTATTTGCCTTGCCGCTTTGCATTCGCGGATAGGTGCTCGCGCTGCAAGCGTCGTGGCCGTTAAGCCGCGATCTGTTTGACCTTGACCAATGGGACGGCAATCTTCCGTTGCGAGCCTGGCAAACGGCCTAGGATACATACGGAAGGGGTCGCCCCACCGCCTCCGAGTCGGCGCACTTGCATCAGCGAACCCAGGGTTATTCCCGCGCGTTCGCGCCTGTAAATCACATTGCATACTGTTTCATGTCCGAACCCACGCATAAACTTGGCGAGCGCCCGCCCGAGGTCGCCGTCGCGCCGCTCAACACGATTGAGCAGCAAGACGTCGGCGCTTCTGCCGCCGCCTTCGATAAATGGCTGCGCAAGATCAGCCACGACTACGTCACGCTGGAGCGCCTGAGCACCGTGGCCGGCAGCCTGCCGGTCATCGGCAACATCATGGCGCTGATCGACGCCATCATGGACGTGGTCGGCGTAATCCAGAAATACATCGCCAAGAAGGAAGTCGATCTTCTGCAATGGGTCAGCCTGGGCATCAACCTGATCGGCGTGGTGCCGCTGCCGGCATCGAGCGCGGCGCGCATGAGCCTGCGCCCTGCCCTGCATTTGGCGCGGCAGAAGCTGGCGAGCGCCAAGGATATCGGCGCGACGGTGGTCGAGGTGCTGGTCGTGCACCTCAATGCCCGGCTGGCCGGCGAGCTCGAAACTTTCATTGACGGCGCGACGAGCAGGCTGTCCGGCATCCTGGACGAATGCGCCAAGGTGGCCGACGGCATCGTCGACGACCTGGTCAAGATCCTCAAGCGCTGCATCGGCAAGGAACCGCTGTTCGATTTGGCGCCGCCGGCGCAGGCGGAGACCAAGCTGCACGACCCCAAGGTGCAAAGCAGTTGGCGCCGCATGCTGGGCGCCATCGACCGGCAGTACAAGCGGGCCGCGAACTACGCCGCCGCCACGGTGGCGCGCCAGCTGCCGGAAAGCGCCGTAGCTGGCGTCACAGCGATCATCACGCACCTGACCAATTTCAAGCCGGCGTTTCGCGGCAAGCTGGTCGCCCTGGCCGACGAGCAGGCGCAAATGAGCATCAAGTGGATCCTGATGCGCCTGCGCGACGCCGTCGTCAAGCACAAGAAGGACTATGCGGTGCTGATGCCATCCCCCAAGGGCGCCCGGCACAAGAAGGACAATCCCGGCCACGAGCTGGGTGCTTCCAGCCATCAAAGCCCCGCTACCGGCGACGCCAACAACTGCAAGCTGTGCCCGGCCAAGGCCGCCACCGCCCACTCGATCAGCTTCGCCACCGGCGCTGAAACGTTCACCCATACCGACTTCGTCCTCGATGCCCCGCTGGCGATCGAATGGAGCCGCACCTACCGCAGCCAGCTGATCGCCTACGACCGCGGCAACCTCGGCGCACGCTGGCTGACACCGTACAGCACGCGTATCGACGTGGTCGGTCAGGGCAAGCCGACTGCCCTGCTCTACCACGCCGCCGACGGCCGCAGCCACCGCTACCCATGGCTGGCCGTCGGCCAGAAGCACCACGATCCGGTCGAGCAGATCACGCTGACGCGCTTAAGCATCACCTTGTTGACACTCGACTTCGGCAAGCCGCTGCCGGAAGGCGCACCCAGTCCCTGGCGCGAAACCTACGAGCTGACCGACACGGTGCGCGCCAAAGTGACCGAGATGGGCAAGCAGCACTTCCGCCTGATCGCCATTCACGCCAAGGACGGCGCCGCCCTCGGCCTGCGCTACGACCACGTGGGCAATGGCGAGGCGGTGCTGAGCGACATCATCAGCAAGCAAGGCGACACCATCGTCGCCCACGCCGGTACGCAGGTCGACGCCGCAACCGGCCACATTGTCGCGCTGTGGGAAATCAAGGATGGACAATTGGTGCGCCAACTGTCCGCCTACGATTACGACGAGCACGGCGACCTGATCTACGCCCAGGACGAAAACGCGGCTGCCTGGCACTACCAGTACGACCGCCACCTTGTCACCCGCTACACCGACCGCACCGGGCGCGGCATCAACCTCGCCTACGACACCAGCATCGACAGCGGCGCGAATGCGAAAGCGATTCGCGAGTGGGCCGACGACGGCAGCCACGACACCCGTCTCGAATGGGACAAGAACATCCGCCTGACCTACGTCACTGACGCGCTCGGCCAGGAAACGCGCTATTACTACGACATCGCCGGCTACACCTACCGCACCATCTACCCAGACGGGCTGGAAGAATGGTTCTACCGCGACAACGCAAAGAACGTCATCCGCCACATCCACACCGACGGCAACAGCGAGCATTTCCGTTACGACGATCAGGGCAACCTGCTCACGCACACGCGCGCCGACGGCAGCCAGGTGCACTTCGAATACGACGCCCAGCACCGCATCACCAGCATCCTCGATCCCGAAGGCGGCACCTGGAAGCGCGACTACGATGCGCAAGGCCACCTGGTCGAGGAAATCGACCCGCTCGGCAACAAGACGCAATACGCCTACGACAAGGCCGGCCGCCCCGTCGAAGTCACCGATGCCAAGGGCGGGGTCAAAAAGCTCGCCTATACACCGGACGGCCAGCTCGCCAGCTACACGGACTGCTCCGGCCACAGCACCCAGTGGCAATACGACGAGCGCAAGCGCCTCATCAAAAGCTTCGATGCCGCCGGCAACATCACGCGCTATCGCTACACACCAGTCAGCGCCGAAACGCTGACGCTGGCACTCAGCGAAGAAACCGGCAATCACCCCGGCCAGCTGGAAGCCGTGATCCACCCCGACGGCAGCGAAGAGCAACTGCGCCACGACGCCGAAGGCCGGCTGCTGGCGCACATCGACGCCCTGCAACGCATGACCGCCTACTGCTACACGGCGGCCGGCCTGATCGCGCAGCGCACCGACGCGCTGGGCCACAGCCTGCGCTACCGCTGGGACGCACTGGGCCGCCTGTCCACGCTGGAAAACGAGAACGGCAGCGTCTACCGCTTCCAGTACGACCCGGTCGGCCGCCTGCTGCAGGAACAAGGGTTCGATGGCAAGACCACCGAGTACCGCTACCACGAAGGTACCGGCGTGCTGGCGGAGACGGTCGAGGCAGGCGTGACCACACGCCTCGAGTTCGATGCCATGGGCCGGCTCATGCAGCGCCGTGCTGCCGCCCCTGGCCAGCCCGAGCAAATCGAAACCTTCGCCTATTACGCCAGCGGCCAGTTGGCCGACGCAAGGAACGAACACGCCCGGCTGCAATGGTTCTACGACCCCGCTGGCAACCTGGTGCGCGAACACCAGCATTACCACTGTCCATTCCATCCAGACAAACGCACGGCAGTCTGGCACCACCGCTACGACGAGCTGAACCAGCGCATCGGCACGACCCGTCCCGACGGCCACCGCATCGACTGGCTGACCTACGGCTCCGGCCACGTGCACGGCTTGCTGCTCGACGGGCAAGAAGTCGTGTCCTTCGAGCGCGACGCGCTGTACCAGGAAACCAGCCGCACCCAGGCCAACGGCCTGTTGCAAACGATGAAGTACGATCCAGTCGGACGGCTGATCGAACAGCAACTGGGCCGGAAGAACCTGGAGTTCCGCCCTGACCAATATCGTCCTGACGCGCAGGTCGGCATGCAAGCGGCAATTCAGCGGCGTTACCGCTACGACCGCTCCGGCCAACTGACAAGCATCGACGACACCCGGCGCGGGCATATCGAATACCGCTACGATCCGATCGGCCGGCTGCTGGCGGCAACCAGCGCGATGGGCCACGAAACCTTCGCATTCGACCCGGCTGGCAATATCCAGGTGCCCAATACCGCGCAACAGCACCAGAGCATTGCCACCCGCGTCCCGCTGCCAAAGGTGCTGGACAACCTTCTGAAGGAATACGCCGGCACCAGCTACCGTTACGATGATCGCGGCAACCTCATCGAACGCCTGCGGAATGGGCAGCGTGACACGTTCGAATGGGATGCTTTCAATCGAATGACGCGTGCGACAACCCGTTACGGCAACACCACATTTGCCTACGATCCGCTGGGCCGACGTATCGCCAAGCACAGCTTGGCGATAGAAGGCAAGACACTGAGGACAACGATCCAGACCATATACTGCTGGGATGGCGACAGGCTGGCGTTGGAGAGCAGCGTGCATCAGGGCTATGCGCCTGCCGAACGCACAATGCACTATATGTACGAGCGTGGCAGCTTCGTGCCGCTAATACAGGCCTCGCGAAGCCAGGCGCTACGACTGGCACCTACTAGCGATGTGAAGGCACTAATAGCAGCCAACTACGGCAGGTATGAAATCGCGCTCGATCCATTATGGAACGGAGAGCACGAGCAAGAAGCCGAGCCCTTTGGTAAGGATGAGATCGCCTTTTATCAGTGCGACCAGTTGGGTGCCCCACAGGAATTGACGGATCATGAGGGCAGGATTGCGTGGTCGGCGCAGTACAAGGCGTGGGGGCATGCGAAGCAGGCGATCAGCGAAACAGCCAAGAGGGTCGGGATGCGAAATCCGATACGCTTCCCAGGACAGTACTATGATGATGAGACGGGACTTCATTACAACAGATATCGGTACTACGATCCCTACTCTGGGAGGTATTATGCACAAGATCCGGTTGGTTTGGCCGGCGGAACCAATGTCTATCGGTACACGATCAATCCTGTAAGCTGGATCGATCCGCTTGGCCTCTCCTCTTGTGCGCACTTGTACCGTGGGGTTAGTGCAAAGCACCCTGCGCTTGAGGACGCGAAGCTCGGGATTGTTAAGCCGGCAAACCCCACTGCAAAGATATCTCCAGAGCAGCATGCACAGGGCGGCCTTACAGGTCATAGCCAATACGTTTCCTGGACGCCTGACAGAGAAATAGCTCTGCAGCATGCGAACAAGGATGGTGCTGGAGGTGTTTTATTAAGCGTTCCAGTAGGCCCACCCGGCCCAAACGATACATGGACCTGGGGCTGGACGCACATCAACGAGTGGGGTGAGCGAGAAATGCTTCAGGAAGGAACGAGAACTGGCGTGACTGTTTCCCGTGAGGGATGTAAATGAAAAATATCCTTACCTATCTGAGGGAGCTGCTCGACCACGTGAGCGCTCAGTGGGCAGAAGATTTGCGCCTTGTATTATGTTCAGCCGAGGCGACAGGGACCACGGTTCATGCTCAACACTGCACAGTCCAGTTCGCCTTAAACCAGGCGTTAAGACGCCTGGAAACATCGCGTGCGCTAGCAAAGATTACGTTCGGCATCGAGGGCTTAATAGAGGAGCTGCGTCACCTGGATAATGATGTGACGTTGGACTATTACGTTATATCCACTCCGAGCCACCTGGGCACCTGCTATGTGCTGAGTGACAGGCTGCTTGGATGTGAGTTCGTGATGAAGTCCGGTACGGAGTCACGGCGGGGACTATGGATCGACAGCAAGCCCATTACTTGATTTGCTTTAAACGAGAAACTGAGCCTGTCAGATTTTCTGTATGGAACGGGTCACTGAACGCTTTGGAGCGTTTCGACAATCTGGTTGACTGACTAATGACAATACTATGACAATGCTATCAGGCTGGCTGGACACGCTCGAATGGTATCATCTAGACAAGCCCGATGCATTCGAATCTCACGTCTGGGGCGACCACAAATGAAAAGTCCACAGGAGGCGCGTCACCAAGTCACTTGCGCGCCTCGCGCGTGCGAGAGCCTTGCGCTCCGCGCTCGTATATCTCGACGATAGAAACGCACACGTCCTAACATATGAAAAAAAAACGGCATCCCGCAGGGGATGCCGTTGCCATGGCGGAGACTGAAAGAAAAAGTGAAGGTGTGGAGCGCGCGCCTCGGCGCGCGGCGCTGGCGCGAAGCGCCAGCAGATGGGCGATTCGGAGAGCCCCCGCGCCGGTAGGCGCAGGGTCTTCGAATCCCACCCTTCCGTCCGAACAAATAAAAACGGCGTCCCGCAGGGGACGCCGTTTTTATTTGTTCTGGCGGAGAGGGTGGGATTCGAACCCACGGATGGGTTGCCCCATCGCTTGATTTCGAGTCAAGTACATTCGACCACTCTGCCACCTCTCCTTTCTCACATTGCTGCGAGAAGGCAAGATTATAGCAGCCCTTCAGCAAATGTGAAGGGCTTTTTTTTCCTTACGCCTTCAACTGCGTCAGGCCGCCCATGTACGGCTGCAGTACCGCCGGGATCGCCACGCTGCCGTCGGCCTGCTGGTAGTTCTCCAGAATCGCCACCAGGGTGCGCCCCACCGCCAGGCCGGAGCCGTTCAGCGTGTGCACCAGTTCCGGCTTGCCTTGCGCATTGCGGAAACGTGCCTGCATGCGGCGCGCCTGGAACGCTTCGCAGTTCGACAGCGACGAAATCTCGCGGTAGGTGTTCTGCGCCGGCAGCCACACTTCCAGGTCGTAGGTCTTGGCCGCGCCGAAGCCCATGTCGCCCGTGCACAGCGACATCACCCGATACGGCAGGCCCAGTTGCTGCAGGATCGTCTCGGCGTGGCCGACCATTTCCTCCAGTGCTTCGTACGACTTCTCCGGATGGACCACCTGGACCAGCTCGACCTTGTCGAACTGGTGCTGGCGGATCATGCCGCGCGTGTCGCGGCCGTAGCTGCCCGCTTCCGAACGGAAGCATGGCGTGTGCGCCGTCATCTTCAGCGGCAGCGCGTCCAGGGCCACGATCTCGTCGCGCACCGTGTTCGTCAGCGTTACTTCCGACGTCGGAATCAGGTAGAAGTTCTCGCCCTCGCCTTCGGCGCCGCCCTTCTTCACCGAGAACAGGTCCGCTTCGAACTTGGGCAGCTGGCCGGTGCCCAGCAGCGAGTCGGCGTTGACCATGTACGGCGTGTAGCACTCCGTGTAGCCATGCTTGTCGGTGTGCGTGTCGAGCATGAACTGCGCCAGCGCGCGGTGCAGGCGGGCGATGCCGCCCTTCATGACGGCGAAGCGCGAGCCCGTCAGCTTGGTCGCCGTGTCGAAGTCCAGCCCCAGCGGGGTGCCGACGTCGACGTGGTCCTTCACCTCGAACTCGAACGCGCGCGGCGTGCCGACCTTGCGCACCTCGACGTTGCCGCTTTCGTCCGTCCCTGCCGGCACCGACTCGTGCGGCAGGTTCGGCACCGCCTGCATGAAGGCGCTCATCTTTTCCTGCACGGCCGACAGTGCGGTCTCGTTGGCTTTCAGCTCGTCGCCCAGGCCCGCCACTTCCGCCATCACGGCCGTCGTGTCTTCCCCTTTGCCCTTGAGCATGCCGATCTGCTTGGACAGCGAATTGCGCTTGCCCTGCAGTTCCTCGGTGCGCGTCTGGATCGCCTTGCGCTCCGATTCCAGTGCGTTGAAGGCGGCCACGTCGAGCTGGAACTTGCGCGTCGCCAGCCGGGCGGCGACGGTGTCGATATCTTTGCGGAGCAGTTGGATGTCTATCATGGGAATTGCCGGGAATGTCGAAACCGCAATTGTACCAAGACGACGCCTACTCCTCCCGGGTTTTGCGAGGGCACCCGGGCGCCCCGGCCCATCAGATCAGGGCGGCTTTCTCGGCGGCGGTCAGGCGCTTCGCGGCGATCGTCACGACGGGCATCGGCGCATCGCCCTGCACGCTCACGACGGGGTCCGCGGCCACCGTCAGCGGCTTCGTCTCGGTGGTGGCGAATGTCACGGACAGCGCAACGGCGGCGGCGACGACGAAGATGGCTTCCATGTGTTTCAGTGCGTTCATGATGCTCTCCTTCAGGTCAGTGGTGACAACGTGTTCTGCGATGGTTGTACTGTACCTAAAGGGCATATACGCAGCCATCGGGTTCCGACGGAGCGCACGAAACGCGGAATGAACTGCAAAAAAGCGGTAGCGAAGGCGCTGCCGCCAGGGTGCCTCGACGGCGGCGGCGCTGTCGAGCAGGCGCATGGCGGCCAGCCCCAGCTCGGGCCAGCCGTAATTGCCCGCCGTGACGACGGCCTTCATGGCGGGCGCCGGCACGATGAGCAGCCGCTGGCCGCCGAAGGCGACGCGCGGCTGCGGCGGCGTACCTCAGCGCACCGGATTGGCGGCCTGCTCGCCCACCACGGTATGCCACTTGCGCACCGTCCAGCGCTTGACGAGGCCGTGCTGCACATAGGGATCGGCCAGCGCGAAGGCCTCGACGATGGCCGGATCGGCCGTCGTGAAGATGAGCAGCGCCATGTCGATGGGATCGCCGGCCGCGCCGGCCAGCAGCAGCTCGCCGCGCTCGACGGCGTCCCACGCCAGTTTCAGGTGCTCCGCGCGGTACTGCTCGCGGCGCTGCAGGTAATCGTCGGCCAGTTCATAGGACAGCAGGTGATGCATTTTTTTCCTCGTTCGATTGGTGGGACAAGAGCCAGCGCAGCACGAGCGTGTTGAACTCGTCGGGCCGGCGCAGCATGGGCCAGTGGTCGGTATCCATCGCCACGGCCTTGCTGCCCGGTCGCGCGTCCAGCGAAGCTGCCCACTGCGGCGAGTGGAACATGAACGGCTTGCGCGTGCCATAGATAAACAGCATCGGGCAGTCGGGGCGGAAGGTCCTGACGGCCTTGTACTTGCCCGTCCAGGTGGAATAGTAGGGATAGTTCTTCGCCACCGTGATCTGCTCCGGCGGCGTGGGCACGCCCATCTGGCGCGACAACCAGCGCGACATGTTCTCGCCGACGCCGCCGCCGATGCGCCACGCGGCCGCCAGCCACAGCTGGTAGCCGACAATGCCCAGCAGCGCTGGAATCGTGGTGGCCTTCTTGAAGTCGCGCGAGCCGGCGTCACCGATATCGACACCGACGACACGCGACACGCGCTCCGGGTGGCGCATCGCGAAGTGGTAGCCGAACAGGCAGCCCCAGTCGTGCACCAGCAGGATCACGGGCTTGTCGGGACTGACCTCGCGCACGACCGCCTCGCACAGGCCGATCAGGGCGTCCAGCGAATGCTCGACATTGGCGGCCCCGGGCTCGAAGCCGGGCCAGGTGAAGCGCACGCAGCGGAAGTGCGGCTTGAACGCCTCGACCTGCTTCTCCCACAGCGCGCGGCTGTCGGGCCAGCCGTGCAGCATCAGGATCGTTTCGCTGCCGTTGCCTTCGATTAGGACTTCTGTGCCGTTGATGGTTTTGACTTGCACTTGGGCCCCTTTCGTTTGATTGATATCAAAAGGACTATAACACCGTGGACGCACCGGGAACCATCGACGAGCTAACGGATCTGATGCTCATACCGCCAACATCGACTCGAAAGGCACGCATGGATTCTCAATCAACGATAGCCGGCATCTTCGGCTACCTGGCCAGCTGGGGCATCGGCCTGCCCGTGCTGGCGCTCGCCCTCACGGCGCTCGTCATTTGGCGTCGCACGGGCTCCAGCCACATCCTGTTGACCAGGCTATGGCGATTTTTCCACGGCAAAGCCGACTGCAAAGTACCGGCGATCGGAGACTTTTTGGATGAACAGACCGCCATTCATCAATTCCGCTTCACGACCGGCATACAGATTCGTAATGTTCAACAAGCCCGGCGGCTGGCGTCCTTGTTCCGTGCGGACAGTGAAATGCTGAACAGGATTGCCGCGGCCGGCCCGCACTTCGATCTCGATGCCATGCAGCTACGCCCGCAGGATCGGCTGCCGCGGCTGTTCGGCATGGTCTGTGCCAGTCTGGGGTATGCGCTAGCTGTCTGGTCGCTCGTGGCCGTGCTCGTCGCCCTAACGGTCGATCGCGCCTTCCTGCGGATCACGGCCACGGGAACCTGGCTGACACTCGACACGAACTATGCCAAACCGATGTCCGACAGCAAGGGATTCCGGCTCGACGCGTGCAAGCCGGCGTCGCTTCCGCCGGACACGGGCGGCTTCTCTTCCGAAGACGCTGCAGCGATCTGCCAGGCGTTCGGGGCACCCGAGAACGCCCCCTTCATCCGCACGTCGATCCAGGAACAGCGCTGGATGTTGGGCATACTGTCCGTACTGCTGGTGTATCTGATTGCCGAGCTGCACCGCTGGCTGGCCTGCGCCAAGGGGGCGCGAGCGCTGAGGCGACAGCTGGGCACAAGGCCGCGCGATTCGCCGTCCACGGCCGCGGAGGAATGAACTAGTCCTCCCCAGCCGCCCGATCCAACTCCCGCAACCAAGCCAGCTTATCCGCAATCTTGGCCTCCATCCCACGCGGTACCGGCCGGTACCAGCGCGGCTCGGGCATGCCATCGGGCAGGTAGGTCTCGCCGGCAGCATAGGCGTTGGGCTCGTCGTGCGCGTAACGGTATTCGTGCCCATAGCCCAGCTCCTTCATCAGCTTGGTGGGCGCGTTGCGCAAGTGAACCGGCACCTCGCGCGATTTGTCCTTCTTGACGTGCGCCATCGCGGCATTGAAGGCGTTGTAGCCGGCATTGCTTTTCGGTGCGATGGCAAGATAGACGACGGCCTGGCCCAGCGCCAGCTCGCCCTCGGGCGAACCGAGGCGCTCGTAGGTCTCGGCGGCGTCGTTGACCATGGTCAGCGCGCGCGGGTCCGCCAGGCCGATGTCCTCCCACGCCATGCGGATGATGCGGCGGGCCAGGTAGCGCGGGTCGGCGCCGCCGTCGATCATGCGGCAGAACCAGTACAGCGCGGCGTCCGGGTGCGAGCCGCGCACCGACTTGTGCAGCGCCGAGATCTGGTCGTAGAAATTGTCGCCGCCCTTGTCGAAGCGGCGCGCGTTCAGGGTCATCGCGTTTTCGACGAACCTGGCGTCGATCTTCGTCGTGCCGGAAGAGCGGGCGGCCGTGTCGGCCTGCTCCAGCAGGTTCAGGAAGCGGCGTGCGTCGCCGTCGGCGAAGCCGACCAGCGTGTCGATGGCGACTTCGTCGAACTGCAAATGCGACAGCACGGCCTTCTGCGCCTTGGCCAGCAACTGGCGCATCTCGGCGTCCGTCAGGGATTTGAGCACATAGACCTGGGCGCGCGACAGCAATGCGGAGTTGACCTCGAAGCTGGGATTTTCCGTGGTGGCGCCGATGAAGGTGACGAGACCCGATTCGACGAACGGCAGCAGCGCGTCCTGCTGCGCCTTGTTGAAGCGGTGGATCTCGTCGACGAACAGGATCGTGTGGCGGCCGTACTGGTCCAGGTTCTGCTGCGCCTGTTCCATCGCGGCGCGGATGTCCTTGACGCCCGCGAACACGGCCGAGAGCGCGATGAACGCGGCATCGAAGGCGTTGGCGGTCAAGCGTGCCAGGGTGGTCTTGCCGACGCCGGGCGGGCCCCACAGGATCATCGAGTGGGGCGTGCCGGACTGGAAGGCCAGGCGCAGCGGCTTGCCCTCGCCCAGCAGGTGGCCCTGGCCGATCACTTCGTCCAGCGTTTTCGGGCGCAGGGCCTCGGCCAGCGGCTGGCGCGGTTCGGCGGAGAACAAGTCGGCCATAGGGCGGCTTACCTTCCCGGGCTTACTGGTTGACGACGTCCGCGCCCTTCGGCATCGCGAACTTGAACGACGTGGCGCTCAATGCCGGGTTCTTCTCGAACTTCTTGAACGCCAGCACGGAGGTCTGGCCGAAGTTGTCGCGCAGCTCCATCGCTTCCGGCTGGCCGTTCTTCAGGCCGATCGTGATCTGCTCGAAGCTGGTGTCCTTGGCTTTCGGCGTCGCTTTGAGCCATTCCAGGCCGTCGCGCGTGCCGGCTTCGGCCAGGGTGAAGTTCTTCTCCAGGTCGTTGCTGCCGAACAGGATCGCGGCTGGCGACGAGCCCAGCGCGTCGCCCAGCTTCTTCACGGTGACCTGGTTCAGGTCCTTGTCGTAGATGTAGAGCTGCTCGCCGTCGGCCTGCAGCAGCTGCTCGTACGGCTTCTGGTACTGCCAGATGAACTTGCCGGGGCGGGCGAACACGAAGGTGCCGGTGGACGGCGCCGAGGTTTTCTTGGCGCCGTCGACGTTCTTGGTCAGCGTCTGGGTGAATTCGCCGCGCGCGGCCTTGGTCGAGCCGACGAAGGTCTTGAACTGCTCCAGCGCGCTGGCGTGGACGTTGGCGGCGCACAGCATGGTGGCCGCGATGGCAAAGCTAATACGATGCATCCTGTTTTCCTTATTCCGCGGAGGCGGCCGGGACGAGGATGTCCCGGTTGCCGTTCGATTGCATGGCCGAGACCACGCCGCTCTGTTCCATTTGTTCCAAGAGGCGCGCCGCGCGGTTGTAGCCGATGCGCAGGTGGCGCTGCACCAGCGAGATCGACGCCCGGCGGTTCTTCAGCACCACCTGCACGGCCTGGTCGTACATCGGGTCGGCCTCGCCGCCGCCCTCGCCCGCCGCGGCACCCTCGCCGCCACCGCTGCCATCCTCCAGCGTGCCGCCCTCGAGGATGCCGTCGATGTAGTTCGGCTCGCCCTGCAGCTTCAGGTGGGCCACGACGCGGTGCACCTCGTCGTCCGACACGAACGCGCCGTGCACGCGGATCGGCAGGCCGGTCCCGGGCGGCATGTACAGCATGTCGCCCATGCCCAGCAGCGTTTCCGCGCCCATCTGGTCCAGGATCGTGCGCGAGTCGATCTTCGAGGACACCTGGAACGCGATGCGCGTCGGGATATTGGCCTTGATCAGCCCCGTGATCACGTCCACAGATGGGCGCTGCGTGGCCAGAATCAAGTGCAGGCCTGCTGCGCGCGCTTTTTGTGCGATCCTGGCGATCAGTTCCTCGACCTTCTTACCGACGACCATCATCAGGTCGGCCAGTTCGTCGATGATGATGACGATGGTCGGCAGCTTCTCCAGCGGCTCCGGCGAATCGGGCGTGATCGAGAACGGATTCGGGATGTGCTCCTCGCGCTTGGCCGCCTCGGCGATCTTGGCGTTGTAGCCGGCCAGGTTACGCACGCCCAGCTTGGACATCAGCTTGTAGCGCCGCTCCATCTCGTTGACGGCCCAGTTCAACGCATGGCCGGCCTGGCGCATGTCCGTGACGACGGGCGCCAGCAGGTGCGGAATGCCCTCGTAGACGGACATCTCCAGCATCTTCGGGTCGATCAGGATCATGCGCACGTCCTGCGGGTCGGACTTGTACAACAGCGACAGGATCGTCGCGTTGATGCCGACCGATTTACCCGAGCCGGTGGTGCCGGCCACCAGCAGGTGCGGCATCTTGGCCAGGTCGGCCACGACAGGCTTGCCGGCAATGTCCTTGCCCAGCGCGACGGTCAGCGCCGAGGCATTGTCGGCGTACACCTTGGAGCCGACGATTTCGGACAGGCGCACGATCTGGCGCTTGGCGTTCGGCAGCTCCAGCGCCATGTAGTTCTTGCCGGGGATGGTCTCGACGACGCGGATCGACGTCAGCGACAGCGAGCGGGCCAGGTCGCGCGCCAGGTTGACGATCTGGCTGCCTTTCACGCCCGTCGCCGGCTCGATCTCGTAGCGCGTAACGACGGGACCGGGATACGCCGCGACGACCTTGGCCTCGACGCCGAAGTCGGACAGCTTCTTCTCGATCAGGCGGCTGGTGAATTCCAGCGTCTCGACGGCCACGGTCTCCTGCGCCAGCGGCGCCTCGTCCAGCAGCGCCAGCGGCGGCATATCGGTGTTTTCCAGCTCGCCGAACAATGGCGCCTGCTTTTCCTTCTCCGCACGCTCCGAGCGCGGGATCGACACCATCGGCGGCTCGACGCGAATGATCGGCGCCGGCGTGGGCGCGGCGGTCATCGGCTCGCCCACGGGCTCGATCTTGCCGTTGCCCTTGTCCTCGCCCTTGACGGCCTTGACAGCCTTGGCGGCCAGCTTCTGCAGCAGTTCCGGATGCCGCTCGACATGCTTCTCGCGCTCCTTGACGACGACCTCCTCGCGCTTGACGGTGGCGGCCATCCCTTGGCGGCGGTCCTCGCGATCCTGGTAGCGCAGGATGACCCACTCGATCGACAGCTCGATCGCCTCGCCGATGCGCTCGGCCACGGCCATCCACGACACATGGAAGAACAGCGAGAAGCCGATGCCGAACAACAGCAGCAGCATCAAGGTGCCGCCGGTGGAACCCAGGCCGACCTGGGCGGCGTTGCCCAACAACTGGCCCAGCACGCCGCCGGGCGTGCGCGGCAGCTCCACGTGCAGGGAGCGCATGCGCAGGTATTCCAGGCCCATGCTGCCGATCAGCAGCAGCACGAAGCCGATCAGGCGGATCATGCCTTCATGGCTGTGCTCCGGATCCTCGTCCGCCGGTTGCTCCAGCAGGAAGGTGCGGGTCAGGCGGCGGTAGCCGCGCCACACGTAGCGCACCAGGTACAGGCACCACCACCAGGCCGAGAAGCCGAAGATGTACAGCATCAGGTCGGAGATCCACGCCCCCGCGCGGCCGCCCAGGTTCGATACCTTCGGCACCAGGCTGGCATGCGACCAGCCCGGATCGACCTTGTGATAGCTCGCCATGATCAGGATGAAATACAGGCAGAGCGCCGCCAGCGCGAACCAGCGCGCCTCGGACAGCAGCCGCACCAGCCGGTTAGGCAGCGGCTGGCGTTCGGTGGCCGTGCGCGTGTAACTGTTGCCAGTCGATTGACTCGTTTTGCTCATGTTGTGTTGCTTCGGGTATTGCGCGCAGGTGATTATTTCTATTGCGCATATTCTAAGGCATCCACGGGGCGGCCGGCCTTTCTGTTCGCGGCAATTGCGCGCTTTTTGCGCTGGATTCGGCTCATCTTGCGTCCTCGGCTGTTAAACATGTGCGCTCCGGATGTAAAACCGGCAATAACGCCTCCGGAACGGTGGCAGGACGGGCGACGCGGCATTCACTTATAATCCCGTTTTGCCTGCCGTGAACGCCCAGCCCGCGCCGCCGTGCGCTCTTGTGCCCCACAGCAATGCCCCAATATCCGTCGTATCCCATTTCGCGAGAACAAGCTCCATGACCACTACCAAACACGCCCGCGTATTGATTCTTGGCTCCGGCCCAGCCGGCTACAGTGCCGCCGTCTATGCCGCGCGCGCCAACCTGAAGCCGATGCTGATCACGGGCGTCGAACAGGGCGGCCAGCTGATGACCACGACGGACGTCGAGAACTGGCCGGGCGACCCGCTGGGCGTGCAAGGTCCGGAGCTGATGCAGCGCCTGCTGCAGCACGCGGAACGCTTCAATACCGAGATCGTGTTCGACCACATTCACACGACCAAGCTGTCGGAAAAACCGTTCCGCCTGATCGGCGACGCCGGCGAATACACCTGCGACGCGCTGATCATCGCCACCGGTGCGTCGGCGCAGTACCTGGGCCTGCCGTCGGAAGAGGAATTCATGGGCCGCGGCGTGTCCGCCTGCGCCACCTGCGACGGCTTCTTCTACCGCGGCCAGGAAGTGGCCGTGATCGGCGGCGGCAATACCGCCGTCGAGGAAGCGCTGTACCTGTCGAACATCGCCAGCAAGGTCACGCTGATCCACCGCCGCGACAAGTTCCGCGCCGAGCCGATCCTGGTGGACCGCCTGATGACGAAGGTCGCCGAAGGCAAGATCGAGCTGAAGCTGAACAACAACCTGCACGAAGTCAATGGCGACACCAGCGGCGTGACGGGCCTGACCCTGAAGTCGAACGACGGCGAGCTGTCGACGATCTCGGTGCACGGCCTGTTCGTGGCGATCGGCCACAAGCCGAACACGGGCATCTTCGAAGGCCAGCTGGAAATGCACAACGGCTACCTGAAGACGCGCGCCGGCACCGAAGGCATGGCCACGGCCACCTCGATTCCGGGCGTGTTCGCCGCCGGCGACGTGCAGGACCACGTCTACCGCCAGGCCATCACCAGCGCCGGCACGGGCTGCATGGCCGCGCTGGACGCCCAGCGCTACCTGGAAGCGCAAGAGTAAAAGCAGCTGGAGGCACGATGGCGGGACTGAAAAGCTTTGCGGACCTGAAGGGGCTCGGCAAGCAGCTGAAGGAAGACAGCGAGGCGCGCGCGGCCGCCGAGGCCGAACGCATCCGGCGCGAAAAGGAACAACAGGCCGAGGCCAACGTGTTCCGTGGCAGCCTGGGCGGCGTGAAGAAGCTCCCCGAGTCGAACCGCTACGTGCCGCAGGCGCCCAAGCCGATCGCCGCCGCGGCGGCACCGAAGCGCAAGCTGACGGCCGCCGAGCAGAAGGACGACGACGCGGCCGTGCTGCGCGAGGCCATGCTGTCCGACCTGTTCGAGGTCGACCATTACATGGAGGAAGACCCGGCGCTGAACTACCTGGCGCCCGGGGTCGGCAACGACGTGATGAAGCGGCTGCGCAAGGGCTACTGGCCCGTGCAGGACGAGCTGGACCTGCACGGCCTGCGCCGCGACGAGGCGCGCAACGCCATCGGCGCCTTCCTGATGCGCTCGAACCGGCGCGGCCACCGCTGCGTCTGCGTCATCCACGGCCGCGGCTTCGGCTCGAAAGGCCAGGAGCCGGTGCTGAAATCGATGGTGCACAGCTGGCTGGTGCAGACCGACGGCGTGATCGCCTTCAGCCAGGCGCGTGCGTCCGAGGGCGGCGAAGGCGCCCTGATCGTGCTGCTGCGCGCGGCGCTGCGGCCGGAACGCTAGAAGCCGACTCCCCCCAGGACCGAAGTCTGGGGCCGGACCCAACGGGTCTGACCCTGGCCTCTGCTTTTGGGTGTAAGGAAATTGGGGACAGACCCCATTTTTCAGGCAATAGTTCCCCTTTGCGCGCGGCGCAGCACATGTTAACCTGTGGGAACTACCCACTTACCGCGCGCCGCATGAAAATCGTTCCCCACGTCTCCCTCGTCACCGTCATCGAAGTGGTGGCCATCATGGTCGGGGCGTTTTCCGGGTTCGTCGAGGCGCGGCGCAAGCGCATGGACATCGTCGGCGTCATCATCGTCGCCTTCATCGCGGCGTTCGGCGGCGGCACCCTGCGCGACATCCTGCTCGACAAGCGCCCGCTGTTCTGGGTCGAGCACCAGGAATACACGATTCTCTTGTTCGTGCTGGCCCTGACGGTGGCACCGTTCATGAAGCACCTGCGCCATATCGTGTCGGAGCGGCTGATCGTCGTGGCCGATGCCGTCGGCCTGGGGCTGTTCGCCGTGGCCGGCGTGTCGCAGGCGCAGGCGGCGGGCATGCCCGTATTCATCGCGGCGATGATGGGCGTGATCACGGGGATCTTCGGCGGCGTGCTGCGCGACATCGTCTGCAACGAGGTGCCGATGGTGTTCCGCGACGGCAAACCCTACGCGATCTGCGCGTTCGCCGGCTGCTGGATGTACATCACGCTGCAGCACGTGGACATTCCGAACGACTTCGCCCTGTGGCTCAGCGCCGCGACGATCTCGATGCTGCGCCTCTTGACGTGGAAATTCGACATGCGCATCGGCCGGCCCTCTTGAGCCCTCGCCTGGACGGCAATCCAGAGGGCTGGAGTCAGACCCGACGGGTCTGACCCCGGTCTTCGGCGGCAGTCACGGACCGCACCAGGTTACACGGCATCCGGCCCCGTCTCGCCGGTACGGATGCGCACCACCTGCTCGACGTTCTGCACGAAGATCTTGCCGTCGCCGATCTTGCCGGTGCGGGCGGCCTTGATGATGGCGTCCACCACCTGCTCGGCCACGCCATCGTCCACCACCACTTCCACCTTCACCTTCGGCAGAAAGTCGACGACGTATTCGGCGCCGCGGTACAGCTCCGTGTGGCCCTTCTGGCGGCCGAAGCCCTTCACTTCCGTGACGGTCAGGCCGGTGACGTTGACCTCGGCCAGTGCCTCGCGTACCTCGTCGAGCTTGAAGGGCTTGATCACGGCGGTAATCTGTTTCATGGCATTCTCCTTATCGATAATGGGTGTTCAGGCGTCCGGCACCGTCTTCAGGTTGTCCAGCCAGACCACGGCCTCCGAGTCGCTCGGCGCGCGCCAGTCGCCGCGCGGCGACAGCGAACCGCCCGAGCCGACCTTCGGTGCGTTCGGCACGCAGGTGCGCTTGAACTGGCTGGTCTGGAAGAAGCGGCGCAGGAAGATGCCGAGGTTGTGCTTGATGTCCTTCAGCGCGTATTCGTTGCGCGCCACGTGTTCTTCTTCCGGCCACGCGCCAGCCGTGCGGTCCTTCCACGCGTGGTGCGCGAGGAACGCGATCTTGGTTGGCGCGAAACCGAAACGCAGCGTGTAGTACAGGTTGAAGTCCTGCAGCTCGTAGGGGCCGATGACGCTTTGCGTGCTTTGCGCCGGTGCCTTGTCGTCGTTGGCCTTGCCCGGCACCAGTTCCGGGCTGATCTCGGTGTTGACCACGTCCAGCAACACCTGCGAGTCCTCGTCGCCGAACTGGTGGCTCTCGGCCACCCAGCGCACCAGGTGCGAGATCAGTGTCTTCGGCACGCTGGCGTTGACGTTGTAGTGCGACATATGGTCGCCCACCCCGTACGTGCACCAGCCCAGCGCCAGCTCGGACAGGTCGCCGGTGCCGATCACGATGCCGTTGTGGTGGTTCGCCAGCCGGAACAGGTGGCTGGTGCGCTCGCCCGCCTGCACGTTCTCGAACGTGACGTCGTATTCCTCTTTCCCTTCCGCGTAAGGGTGGCCGATGTCCTGCAGCATCTGGATGCAGCTGGGGCGGATGTCGATCTCCGCAGCCGTGCAGCCGACGAAGGCCATCAGCCGGCGCGCCTGCTCCAGGGTGCGCGTGCTGGTGGCGAAGCCCGGCATCGTGTAGGCCAGGATGTTCGTGCGCGGCAGGTTGAGGCGATCGAGCGCCTTGGCGCACACCAGCAGCGCATGGGTCGAATCGAGGCCGCCGGAGATGCCGATGACCACCTTTTGCATGCCGCTGGCGGACAGCCGCTGCACCAGCGCCTGCACCTGGATGTTGTAGACCTCCATGCAGCGCTTGTCGCGCAGCTGCGGATTGGCCGGCACGTACGGGTAGCGCGCCACGTTGCGCTGCAGCGGCAGCACGTCGCGCAGGGGCAGCTCCAGCGCGAAGCTGACAGTGCGGAAGCCGGCGACCTGCCCGGCGTGGCGCCGCATCGACTGGCCGAAGGTATTGGTGCGCATGCGGTCGCGCGACAGCCGCTCCAGGTCCACGTCGCCGTAGATGATGTGCGACTCGTCCTGGAAGCGCTCCGCTTCCGCCAGCAACTCGCCGTTCTCGTAGATCAGGGCTTGGCCGTCCCAGGCCAGGTCGGTGGAGGATTCGCCCCGCCCCGCCGACGAGTACAGGTAGGCCGCCATGCAGCGGCCCGACTGCTGACCCACCAGCTGGTGGCGATAGTCCGACTTGCCCACCACGATGTTCGACGCCGACAGGTTGACCAGCACCGTCGCGCCGGCCAATGCCGCGTACGACGACGGCGGAACCGGCACCCACAGGTCCTCGCAGGTCTCCACATGGAACTTCATCAACGGCAGGTTCGCCACCTGGAACAGCTGGTTGGCGCCAAAGGGCACGCGCTGGCCCAGCAGCTCGATCTCGCTCGAGATGGCGTCGTCGGCGCTGCTGAACTGGCGCGCCTCGTAGAACTCGTTGTAGTTCGGCAGGTAGATCTTCGGCACGGCGCCCTGCACGCGCCCGCCCGCGACCACCACGGCGCAGTTGAACAGCCGGTGATCCACCATCAAAGGCAGGCCGACGACCAGCGCGGCCGGGATGCGGATCGACGCTTCCACCACCTTGGCCAGCGCGGCCTTGGCGCTGTCCAGCAGTGCACGCTGGTGGAACAGGTCGTCGCAGGTGTAGGCGGACAGGCCCAGCTCGGGAAACGCCACCAGCAGCGCGCCCTTGGCGGCGGCCTGCTCGGCCAGCAGGATCGTCTGCTCGGCGTTGTAGAGCGGGTCGGCCACGCGGCAGCGCGGCACGGCCACTGCCACGCGGACGAAGTCGTGGGAATACAGGTTGTGGAATGGTTGCGGCATGGGAGACGAGCTAGTTCGACGTGAATGGCGAAGATTTTAACATTGACCATCCGGCACCGCTGCCGCCGACGGCGCGGCGCGCCCCAGGCTGCTTATTCCGCCTGCATGTCCGGGCAGTCCGGCTCCATGTCGATGCCCAGCGAGTAGTAATAGTCGGCGTACGGCTTGGCGTCCTTGGCGCCGTGCAGCAGCTCGATGCGCATGCCCTCGCCCGTCGTGCAGCTGCGCACGTAGACGGGCGGCGCGCCGTCGCCGAACGTCACCTCGTGGGTGCGCGCATCGATGCGGCGCGCCGCCTGCATCGTGGCGAAGCCGAAGGCGATGCCACCCCATTCGTCGTCCTTGCGCTTCTTTGCCGGCTGGTAGCGGCCGTTCCAGGCATGGCTCTCCTCGCCCTCCCGGGTCAGCGCGCGCGCGGCCGCGTCGTCGCCCTTGACGGGGGCGCCCGGCACGAAGCAGCAGGTGCCGGCGACGTCATCGAAGAACACCAGCGGCAGCTTGCCGCCCGGCTGGGCCGCCGCGCCGGTCGTGTGCAACTGGCCCTGGTGGTCGGAATTGATGTCGACGAGGTAGAACTGGGCGGGCGTGGAGCGTGTGCAGGAGGTGAGCCCCAAAGCGCCCAGCAGCGCCAGCGCGGCGGCGGCAAGCTTGGTCATGATAGGTTTGTGATAACGAAAGGCGCCGATTGTAGCAGCCCACGCGCGTTGCCGAATTTGCGTACAATGGCTCGATGACCTACCAAACCGGCGTGCTCTCCTCCCTTCACGATGCGGGCGCGGACGCCTGGACCGCGCTGCTGGCGCGCCAGGCGCCCGGCACCGATCCGAATCCCTTCCTGTCCTATGCGTTCCTGCACGCGCTGCATGAATCGGGCAGCGCCAGCGCGAAGACGGGCTGGCAGCCGCACTACCTGGCGCTGTGGGACGGCGACGAGTTGGCGGCCGCCATGCCGCTGTACGCCAAGTCGCATTCGTACGGTGAGTACGTATTCGACTGGGCCTGGGCCGACGCCTACCACCGCAACGGCGTCGAGTACTACCCGAAGCTGCTATCCGCCATTCCGTTCACGCCCGTCACGGGCCCGCGCCTGCTGGCGCGCGATGACGCGGCGCGTGCGGCCCTGGTCGACGCGCTGTGCCAGCTGCAGCGCGCCACCGGCCTGTCGTCGACCCACGTGCTGTATCCGCCCGAGCAGCAGGCGGCGCAGCTGGAGGCGGCCGGCTTCATGCTGCGTTCGAACGTGCAGTTCCACTGGCTGAACCAGGGCTACGAGCACTTCGACGCCTTCCTCGCCACCCTGGAACAGAAGAAGCGCAAGAACATCCGCGCCGAGCGGCGCAAGGTAGCCGAGGCAGGCGTGACGCTGCGGCGCGTGCCGGCCGTCGAGGCCACCGACGCCGACTGGCGCTTCTTCCACCGCTGCTACAAGAACACCTATGCCGAGCACCACTCCTCGCCCTACCTGAACCTGGACTTCTTCCAGCGCATCGGCGCCACGATGCCGGAGAATATCCTGCTGGTGTTCGCCGAGCGCGCCGGCCGCCCCATCGCCGCCTCCCTGCTGGTGCACACGGCCGACACCCTGTACGGCCGCTACTGGGGCGCCATCGAGCACGTGCCCTGCCTGCATTTCGAGACGGCCTACTACCAGCCGCTGGAGTTCTGCATCGAGCGCGGCATCGGCACGTTCGAGGGCGGTGCCCAGGGCGAACACAAGATGGCACGCGGCTTCCTGCCCACGCGCACCTGGTCGGCGCACTGGCTCGCCCATCCGGCCTTTGCCGACGCCATCGAGCGCTTCCTGGCGCGCGAGAGCGGCGGCATCGAGGCCTATATGGACGAGCTGAACGAGCGCAACCCGTTCAAGGCCTGACGCTCATGGGACTGCCCCTTACTTCAGCGCCACGCCCCAGTTCTTCTCCACGCACTTGACGTAGTTGCCCTTGACCAGCGCGCTGTACGGCGTCTGGTAGCTGACCAGCTGGCACTGGTAATCGCCGCCGCTGTTCCAGTTCTTCTCCCAGTAGATCGGGTAGGCGGCGGAGCTGGCCGGGCCGAAGCGCTGCATGGTGGCGCACGAGAGCTGCTCGCCGGCCGTGTTCCAGCCCAGGTCCGCGGCGAATTGCTTGTAGTAGTCGATGCGATTCTGCGCCGCCGCCTTTTCCGTGCCGGTGCCGCATTCGGCGTTGATGATCATGATCGTGGTGGCGAAGTTGTTGCCGGCGCCGGCCGTGATGTCGGCCGAATTCGGCACCCAGGTGCCGTCGATCACGTGCAGCATCGACGGTTTCGGCGGCTGCGGGAACACGAAGAAGAAGGTGGCCGAGGCCAGGTTCAGCCAGGTGGATGCCACCAGGTCGGGATTTTTCAGCAGCACCGACTGGTCGCCGTCGTACATCACCTGCGAGAACGGACCGTAGTTATAGTTGTACGACAGCTGCTTGGCGCCGCGCCCGAAGTATTTCTTGTAGCTGCCGTCGGCGTTCTTCCCGCAGGTCCAGACCTGGTTGAACACGGGGTCGGCGCACTCGGCGTTGTAGCCGCAATTGGTGCCGTTCTCGTCGCAGCCCATCTCGCGCAGGTACTTCAGCCCCTGGCGCCACTGCGGCAGCGGGATGCTGGCATTGTGGTCACCGGTCTCCTGGGCGAAGTGAGCGAACATCGTCGCCAGCGAATGCCGGCAGATGGCATCCGCGTTGCGGCCGTCCGTGTAGTCGTCGCACACGGCCGGGAACTTGGCCACCGATTGCAGGAAGCGCGTGTACGTATAGCTGGCTTCGCGCGCGGGGAAATAGAAGTCCCACTTCGCGGCCGGCAGCAGCCGCTCGACCCGGCGCACATTGGCCGGATTGGCAGCGCGGCCCGGCACCACCGCTTCGACGGCGGCGTTGTCGAGCGTGCGCACCGAGGCTTTCACTTTCCTGAAGAAGTCGTTGTCCGTCAGCTGTACCTCACGCGCCTCGGCCTGCGCCTTGGTCGGCACACCGCCCGGCTGCGGCGGCGTGGTGGGGTCGGGATCGGGCGGCGTGCCGGTCGCATCGCCGACGTACTTCCATGGGCCGTAGGGATCGGACGTCGGCGCGCTGCCCTGGTTCCACCACTTGGCCTCGTACTGCTTGCCCTGGTAGGTGGCGCACATGCCGGCCGTATAGACCTGGGCGCTGCTCCAGGCGGCGCAGCTGGCGACCGTGGCGCCAGCCAGGGTACGCGCGCCGGGCGTGGGGGTTTCCGTGCCGCCGCCTCCACAGGCGGCCAGCAACAGCGCCAGCGAGGGCGCGACGATCGTCAGTTTTTGCATGATGTCTCCGATGGGTGAGCCGCCTGCGTTGGACGGCGCCATACGATGGCGCCCCGGCAACTGGTAGTCAAGTGGTTTTAATAATTTCAATCTAATTAATACCAGTTGCAGCTTTGCATCAGCCGCCGCGCTAATGGCGGCGCAATCTCACGGGCATTGCGCCTGTTTAAAACAGGACATTTTGTTAAATGGTGAATACCGCTTTGCGCATGCGCTCAAGTGGTATTGGCGTGCATTAATGTCTCGACATTGATACAACATATTTGCAAGGATACGACACCGTGCCTTTGAAACGCGCTGTTCCCGCTGTGGAATAAACGAAACGCCGGCTGATCTACGTTAATCTTCAAGAGGGCGGCCGTTCAATCGTCGGGCCGCCCATCGAATATCACCCTCAGGAGACAGGAATGAAATTGGCTGATCTGAAGATCGGTACCCGTTTATATGCCGGCTTCGCGGCGGTAATTATTGTATTGCTGATCATGGTGGTGATCGCCTACCGCAATTTTGCGGCATTGGGCATGGCCAACGACATGAATATCCATACCTACCAGGTCATGGCGCAGGCCAAGGCGATGCTGGAAAGCCTGGTCAATATCGAGACGGGCCAGCGCGGCTTTTCCCTGACGGGTAACGACGCTTCGCTGGAGCCGCTGAACAACGGCCGCCGTACGTTCACCGAGCACCTGGCGGCCGCGCGCAGCCTGACTTCGGACAATCCTGCCCAGCAGGAGCGCCTGACCAAGCTGGAGCAGGCGCAGCAGCAGTGGCTGCGCGACGCCATCGAGCCGGCCCTGGCGCAGCGCCGCGCCGTCATCGCGGGCACGGCAGCCATCGACAGCGTCGTCGCGCTGGAACAGCAGGGCAAGGGCAAGACGGCGATGGACGCGATGCGCGCCCTGCTGGCCGATATCGGCGGCACCGAGGAGGCGCTGTTGAAGGAGCGTGCCGCCCAGGCGGCTGCGCTGCAATCGCAGTCGTCCACGGTGCTGATCGGCGGTGGCCTGCTCGCCGCCGCGATCGCCGCCGTGATGGCATGGATCCTGTCGCAGAACATTACCCGCCCGCTGGGCGCGGCGGTCAGCCTGGCGCAACGCGTCGCCGGCGGCGACCTGACGGCGCGCATCGACGCCAGCTCGAAGGACGAAACGGGCGCCCTGATGGCCGCCCTGCGCGACATGAACGCCGGCCTGGCCGCCATCGTCACGCAAGTACGCGAAGGCACCGACACGATCGCCACTGCCTCGCGCGAGATCGCCACCGGCAACCTGGACCTGTCGGCCCGCACCGAGCAGCAGGCCGGCGCGCTGGAGGAAACCGCGTCGTCGATGGAGGAGCTGACGTCCACCGTCAAGCAGAACGCCGATAACGCCCGCACGGCCAGCCAGATGGCGGGCGCCGCGACCGAAGTGGCGGCCCAGGGCGGCGCCGTGGTCGGCCAGGTGGTGCAGACGATGGCGCAGATCAACGCGTCGGCGCAGCGCATCGTCGACATCATCACGGTCATCGACGGCATCGCCTTTCAGACCAATATCCTGGCGTTGAACGCCGCCGTGGAAGCGGCGCGCGCCGGCGAACAAGGCCGCGGCTTCGCCGTCGTGGCGGGCGAGGTGCGCAACCTGGCGCAGCGCGCCGCTGCCGCCGCCCGCGAGATCAAGGAACTGATCGGCGACTCGGTCGAAAAGGTCAACGCCGGCACGGCGCTGGTCGACCAGGCCGGCGCGACGATGCAGCAGGTGGTCAGCAGCATCCGCGACGTCGGTACGATCATCGCCGACATCTCCAGCGCCAGCGAGGAACAACGTGCCGGCATCGAGCAGGTCAACGCGGCGATCACGCAGATGGACAACGTGACGCAGCAGAACGCCGCCCTGGTCGAACAGGCCTCGGCCGCCGCCAGCGCCATGCAGGAACAGGCGACGCGGCTGGCCGATGTCGTCAAGGTATTTACGGTGGCGGGCGGCGCGCCGGCAGCGAGCGCGAGCCGCGCCTTGGTGCCGCGCCTGAGCGCCTGACGAGCTCGTGTCCCACCGCGGTGTCAGTCACCGCGGTGGGACACGAGCCCGACATTACTACCGGGCGCGCGTTCAGTCGCGCCCGCCGGGCTCCGCCTGCGCCGCCGCCTCGATCTGGTCCAGCAGCCAAGCCAGCGCCGGATCGCTGTCGCGCCGCGCATGCCACGCGGCCATGGCCACGAAACCGGGCAGCGCGAACGGCACCGGCGCCGCGGCCAGCGTGGTGTCAGCCCACCGTTCGGCCAGCACTTCCGGCACCGTCGCGATGGCGCGGCTGCCGCGCAGGATGCCAGGCAGTGTGGCAAAGCGCGGCGTCGTCAGCAGTACCTCGCGGCGCAGGCCCTGCTCCGCCAGCAGCGCGTCGGCGGCGCTGTCGAACACGGCGCGGTAGCTGACCAGCACGTGCGGCTGGGCCAGGTAGCGGGCCAGCGTCAGCTTGCCTGCGATACCCGTACGGCGGCGATCGTACAGGCAGCGGAACGCCAGGGTACGCAGCGCGCGTGTCTTCTGCCAGCGCGGCCCCTGCACGGCCGGCCCGACGGCGACGTCGATGGCATCCTCTTCCAGCATGCGTGTAAACGAAAACGGGTCGCTGGCCTTGATGGCCAGGCGGATGCCCGGCGCCTGCGTGCGCACGCGCTCGAACAGGCGTGGCAGCAGCCAGATCTCGACCCAGTCCGGCATGCCCAGGGTGAACGTATGTTGCGCGCTGGCCGGATCGAAGCCGCTCGCGGCGAACAAGCTCGCCTGCATCTGCGCGACCAATGGTGACAGCGCGGCCTCCAGCGCCAGTGCGCGCTGCGTCGGCACCATGCCCGCCGCGGTGCGCACCAGCAGCTCGTCGCCGAACTGTTCGCGCAGCCGCGCCAGCGCCGCGCTGGCCGCGGGCTGGCCGATGAACAGGCAGGCCGCGGCGCGCGACACGCTGCGCTCACGCATCAACACGAGGAACGTCACCAGCAGGTTCAGGTCCACATGGCGCAATTGACGTTCGTTGATCACGCTCTCTCCATCATCGCTTTCGATATCGAAAATTATAACAATCGATTTGATCGATAAGGCGGCGGACCTCATCATCCGCGTCGATCGGGTGCATCGGGCACCTGCGCAATTGGAGACCCACATGAAGACACTTCCCACGATCCTGGCCGCCCTGCTGCTGGCGGGCGGCCCGGCCTTGCTGCCGGCCGCGCAGGCGGCCGCGCCGCAGCAGCGCGCGCAGGCCCCCGGCTGGTACCGCGCCATGGTGGGCGACGCCGAAGTGACGGCGCTGTCCGACGGCACGGTGACGATTCCGCTGGACCAGTTGCTCACGCGGACGACGCCGGTGCGCGTCGCCGCCCGGCTGGCGCGCAGCCATCTGGGCACGCGGGTCGAGACCTCGATCAACGCCTTCCTCGTCAATACGGGCACGCACCTGGTGCTGGTGGACACAGGCGCCGGGGCGCTGTTCGGGGCGGGCGCCGGCCGTCTGCAGGACAGCATCCGCGCGGCCGGCTATCGCGCCGACGACATCGACGCCGTGCTGCTCACGCATATCCACGGCGACCACTCGGGAGGACTGGCGCAAGCGGGCCGCATGCTGTTCCCCAACGCGACCATCCACGTCCACCGCCGCGATGCCGGGTTCTGGCTGAACCCGGCCAACAAGGCAACGGCGGCGCCCGGCCAGCAGCGCAATTTCGACGAAGCGGCGGCGCAGTTCGCGCCCTACCTCGCGGCCGGCCGGGTCAAGCCGTTCGACGGGGCCACGGAACTGCTGCCCGGGCTGTCCGCCGCTCCCGCGACCGGGCACACGCCCGGCCACACGATCTATGTGCTCAAGAGCGCCGGCCAGGAGCTGCGCTTCTGGGGCGACCTGCTGCATGCCGAAGACGTGCAGTTCCCGGAGCCGGGCGTGACGATACGCTTCGACGTCGACAGCCGCGCGGCGGCGGCGCGGCGCCGGGCGGTGTTTGCCGACGCCGCCGCGCGTGGCTACCTGGTGGCCGCCGCCCACATCGGTTTCCCCGGTATCGGCTACGTGCGCGCGCAGGGCGGCGGGTACGACTGGCTGCCGCTGCGCTACAGCGCCCTGGCGCCGCGCGCGCAGGCGGCGGGAAGCGGCACGGCCGCGAACTGACGAAGCCGTGTCCCATTTCGGTGACTGACCCCGCGGTGGGACACGGCCTCGGCGCTACAGGAGCCGTCAGTCCAGTTGCGGGCCGTAGCGGTCGGCCTGCACCTTGCCGGACACGCCATGCGTGCGCACGTCCGGCGTGATCGGCAGCATGCCGGCATTCCAGGCTTCCCACTGCCCTTTCAGCTCGGCCAGCTTGTCCGGGTGCTTCGCGGCCAGGTTGGCCCGCTCGCGCTGGTCCTGCGCGAGGTTGAACAGGAACTCGTTCTCGTTCAGCTTCAGGTATTTCCAGTCGCCCGAGCGCACCGCCTTCTGCGCGTTGGCCTTGTAGCGCCAGAACAGCGTGCGCTCGACAGGCGCGGCGCCGCCGGCCAGCACCGGCAGCAGGTTGATGCCGTCGCTGGGGTGCGAGGCGGCAGGCGCGGTGCCGGCCGCCGCCAGCAGGGTCGGCAGCCAGTCCATGCTGATCGCGACTTGCGAGCTGACCTGGTTCGGCTTGATGCGCGCGGGCCAGCGCACGATGGCCGGTACGCGGATGCCGCCTTCCAGCAGCTCCGTCTTCTGGCCCGTGAACGGCCAGGTCTGCGAGAAGCGCTCGCCGCCGTTGTCGCTGCTGAAGACGACGATGGTGTTCTCGGCCAGGCCCTGCTGCTCGAGCGCCTTCAGCACGCGGCCGATCGAGGCATCCAGCGCCGTCACCATCTTGGCGTAGGTCGCCAGGTTGCCGCCGTCGTAGTGGAAGATGTTGTCGATCTGGCGCGACACCTCCTCGTCCTGCGGGCCTTCCCACGGCCAGTGCGGCGCCGTGTAATGCAGCGACAGCAGGAATGGCTGGCCTTTCCTTTGCTTGCGGATGTAAGCGGCCGCCTTGTCGCCCAGCAGGTCGGTGTAATAGCCCAACTCCTCGACCGCCACCTCGCCTTCGTACAGGTCGCCCCGTGCGTTCGGCCCCGAGCCGGCCTTGTGCGTGAAGTAGTCGATGCCGCCGCCGTAGTTGCCGTAGAAGGTGTTGTAGCCGCTCTTCAGGGGACCGAAGTTCGGCAGCGATCCCAGGTGCCACTTGCCGAACAGCGCGGTGCGGTAGCCGGCTGCCTTCAGCAGCGACGGCAGGGTCGGATGGTCGGGCGGCAGGCCGATGGTATCGGAGGCGCCCGCGATCGGCTCTTCCAGGCCGCCGCGCAGGCGGTACTGGTAGCGCCCCGTGATCAGGCCGAAGCGGGTGGCCGAGCAGACCGCGGAATTCGAATACGCCTGCGTGAAACGCGCACCCTGCGCCGCCAGGCGATCGAGGTTGGGCGTCTTGAAGTCGCGGTTGCCGTACACCGACAGGTCGGCGTAACCCAGGTCGTCGGCCAGGATGAACAGGATGTTGGGCTGGCCCTTGTCACGGATGTCGGCGGCATGACCCGCTTGCGGCGTGACGAGTGGCGCCAGCGCCAGGGTGGACAGTCCCTTGAACACGGCGCGGCGCTTGCGGTCGATCGGTTGGCTCATTGCTCTCTCCTTTCAGAAGTCGTGGCGGCCCGTGATACCCACGGTCCGGGGGGTGCCGATGACGGCGTTGTAGGAACCGAAACCGCTGTTCCACAGGCTGGTGTAGTACTGCTTGTCGAAGGCGTTGCGCACCCACAGCGACACGTCCCACGCGGCGCCGTTCGTCGTGCGTACTCCGAGCGAGGCATTGGTGACGCCATAGGCCGGGATGCGCGCGTACTCGGAGGCGTCCAGCGTGCCGTAGGTGCTGGCGCGGTAGGCGCAGTTGGCGTTGACGTAGCCCTGCAGGCCGGCGGCGACGAGCTGGCCGTATTGCACCGCGACGTTGCCGGTCCAGCGCGGCGCGTTGACGAGGGCATTGCGGCCGGACAGGTCGCAGAACGTGCCGGCGCGCTCCGGCGCGCACGGCGCGTTGGTGTATTTCAGGTAGCTGGCGTCGTTGAACGCGCCGTTGGCGCGGATCGTCAGGCCGCGCACCGGCGTGGCGATGGCTTCGACCTCGACGCCGCGGGTGCGCACGTCGCCCGCGTTGGTCAAATAGGAGCTGCGCGCGACCGGGTCATACGCATTGCTCTGGTAGCCATGCACCACGGTTGCGAACAGGTTGCCGTTCAGTTGCAGGCGGTTGCCCAGCAAGGTGCTCTTCACACCCAGCTCCAGCGCGTTGGCGCGCTCGGCGCCGACCAGCATCGACGCGACGCCGCCGCTGCCGCTGCCCGGCACCGCCAGGTTGATGCCGCCGGACTTCTCGCCGTGCGACACGCTGGCATACAGCAGCACGTCGCGCGCGGCCTTGTAGCCGGCCGACAGCAGCGCTGTCGGACTGGCTTGCGTCAAGGTCAGGTCGGCCGAATCGAACGCGCCGAAGCGGCCGTTGCGCGCGGCCAGCGCGGCGCCGGTGACGGCCGCGCCACCCGTGGGCGCCGTGCGCACCACGCGCGCCCACTTGTCCTCGTAGCTGGCCCGTATGCCGGCGGTCAGGTCCAGCAGCGGCGTCGCATGCCAGGTGGACTGGGCAAACAGCGCATAGCTGTTGACGCGCAGGCGGCCCGGCGCGTCGCTGGCGACGTTGGCCCAGGCGCCGGCCGGGTTGCCGTTGTAGATGTCGGCCAGCGGGCCGTTGCGGGTGAAGGAGTTGTTGTCCAGCTCCTGGTAGTAGTAATAGGCGCCGAACACCGATTCGACCGGCCGCCCGGCCGGCGTGGCCCAGCGCAGCTCCTGCGAGAACTGCTTGTGGCGGGCGGAGGCGCCGACGTCCAGCGTGATCGGCACCGGCAGGCCGTCCTCGTTATGCGGCGTGAAATTCCAGTAGCGCCAGGCCGAGATGGCGGTCAGGCGCGTGTCGTCCGCGAGCGTCCAGTTGGCTTCGGCCGAGATGCCGCCCTGGTGCACGGTGACGGAGGAGCCGCTGTCCAGGTCCACGGCCCGTTCGTTCGGGTCCAGCACCGGCGAGGCGCCTACCAGCCGCGCCTGCGCGATGGCGCGGCCGGACGGCCCGGCGCTGTAGAACACCAGGGTACCGTTATTGGAATGCTCCTCGTTGTAGTCGGCGATGACGCGCAGGTTGAACGCCTGGCCCGGCGCATACAGCGTCTGTGCACGCACGCCCTGGCGGTCGCCGCCCTGCACCTTGTCGCCGTTGTGGCGGTTGGTGATGTAACCGTCGTCGTGCGTCTTGTAGGCGGACAGGCGCGCCGCCAGCGTCTCCGTCAACGGTCCGGACAGCACCAGCTTGCCCTGGCCGTAGCCGAAGCGGCCGGCCGCCAGCTCGACACTGCGCTCCGGCGTGAAGCTGGGCTTCTTGGTGGCGATATTGAGCACGCCGGCCGTCGTGTTCTTGCCGAACAGGGTGCCCTGCGGGCCGCGCAGCAGTTCCAGCTGCTGCAGGTCGAGCGCGTCGAAGGCGGCCATACCGGGGCGCGCCAGGTAGACGTTGTCGAGGTAGATGCCGACCGAGCCTTCCAGGCCGTCGCTGGCCGGATTGTTGCCGAGCCCGCGCACGGCAAAGCTCATCTGGCGCGCGTGCACGTAGTTGATCGTCGTGCTGGGCAGCAGCTGCTGCAGTTCCTGCACGCGGTACAGGCGGTTGCCGTCGAGGGCATCGTCGCCCAGCACCGTCATCGGCGTGGGCACGTTCTGCGAGCTTTCGACGCGGCGGCGCGTGGTCACCAGCACCGTCTGGACGGCGCCGATGGTGTCGATGTCGGCCGCCGCCGTGCTGGCAATGGCGGCGGGTGCGGCCGCGATGGCGTTGTCGGTGGCTTGCGCCCAGCCCGGCAAAGTCGCCAGCACGGCCAGTGCCGCCGCGTTCAGGGTGGGCCAGGCCCGTTGGTTGGTGTGACGCACGTGATTCCTCTTCTGTTTTTATGGGATGTATGGCAAAGCGGCGCCCTGCCCCGGCAGGGAGCGCGACTACGTCAAGGTGGATCGGAAACGGTCCCGCGCGGCGCAGGCGGGACCTGGGCGGAGGCTCGGTCAGCCTCGTCCTTTTAGATGCGTTTTGCGCATATCCGAGACGCCATCATAAGGATGGGTTATGAAACGCACCACGAACAAATCCGCATATGGTTAGTTGGCGCGGCCGCATGAGCAAATACGGCCGCATCAGGATGCGGTTCGGCGATCAGTGCGCGTTGGTGGCTTGCTCTTGTGGACGGTGGAAGACGATGCGGTCGTCCACCATGTAAAGTTCGCAATCGCGCCCAGCGAACTCGCGGCACATCTGCAGCGCGCGCTGGACCGGATCGACCGGATAGCGCTGGTCTTCCGGATGGGTGCCGCTGACGGAGACCGAGTAGCCGTTCTGCGGGATCGCGAACGCGCGCGGCAGCGGCTTGGTCAGGAAGCTGCGGAAGCGTTCCTGGCCCTTCGCCGGCAGGTACGGCACCTGTTCGTCGACAGTCGGGACGTGCGCGGCCGCCAGCGCAGGCTGCGCGCGCGCCTGCAGGGCAATGGCTGCTGCGGCTCGACGCAATTGCCCTCGCCAGTGCGCACCGCCCACGCCTCGGCACCCGCCGGCGGCAACCCGGTGTCGTGCTCGACCAGCACGACGCTGCAGCGGTCGGCGCCAAGCGCGACGTCGTACAGCTTGTTCCGTTCCGGCGTGAAGCGCACGGCGACGGCGCACTGGTTCATCTCCAGCGTGAAGCCTCTATAGCCGACGTCACCCGCCCGCTCTCGTTGGTGGTCGCAACGAGGTAGAGGGGCGCGCCTGACTTGATGGAGGCCTGCTTGAGCTGACCCAGCAGCGTCGTGACGGCGACCGAGCCACTGGCGTCGTTGCGGCGCTGGCAGGCATTGTCGTAGACCACAAACTGGTGGCGGCCGTGCCGCCGACCTGGCCGTCGATCGCCAGCGTGGCCTGCTGCTCGGCCGGTTGTGGCGGCTGGTAGGTCGCGCAGCCTGCCAGCAGCGTGAGGAGGAGAAACCCGAAGTGTCGTCGCATTGCCGCTATCCCATTTTTCTTGTTATTTCCATATCATAAAATGGAAAGCGGGGACGGCTACCGGTTTTTGAATCTTGGTGGCAGGTGGTGGCGACTGTTCGTTGCAGGCAACAAACCGTGGTACCGGGATGAGCGAAAGCCCTTTCAGCTCACGTGGCGCCCCGCTCGCCGACCTAATTTCGGTTCCCCCATAGGACGTGTTCGCCTTATGACACGGATAGATGAGTGCGAGCTTGTGACTTTGTTGATATAGCTCGTCGGCGACTCCCACTTACGCAGCCGCCCCGAAGTGCTGTCGCATTGCGGCTTCCCGCGCCTCGCGAACCTGCGCCTGCGAGAGATCCTGGACGATCTGTCCTTCGGCAAGAACTAGAACGCGCTGAGCCATCGCGATCGTTTCCGGCCGATGTGCCACTAATATTCGGGTCATGTTGATGTGCTCGATTGCCGCGTTCACGAGTTGCTCATTCCAGACGTCGAGATGGCTCGTCGCCTCATCCAGGATAAGGGCTTTTGGCTCCTTGTAGAGTGCGCGGGCCAGCAATATGCGCTGCTTCTGACCACCCGAGAGGCCAGTCCCTATGTCACCGATCAGAGTGTTGTAGCACATTGGCATGGCGTTTATCTCGCTATCGATTGCAGCCATCTGCGCACATTTCTCGATACGCTCTTGCTTCGGCGAAGGATCGAAGAACGAAATATTGTCCGCGATGGAGCCAGCAAACAGGTAATCGTCCTGCATGACTGTACCGAGCAAGTTTCGGTAGTTCGTCAAACCGAGCGAATTGAGCTTCATACCTCCGACCAATATCTCGCCCTCCGTCGGCTCGAGTAGGCCCAGAAGCAATTTGACCAACGTCGTCTTACCGCAACCTGAGCCGCCAGTCACTGCAATGCACTGCCCTGCTGGGATCGTCAGACTTACACGTTGCAGGACGTAGGGTTCACCGTCGGCGTAGCGGAAGCTAACATTGCGCAGTTCGAACGATGCCTCCAACTGCTCTGTCTGTATCTCGCCGTCCACGGTCGACTTCTCCGGCTCGACCAGGAGAATGTCAGCAACGCGTTCGCCATGTAGCCGTAGCATGCGGAACTCGAACAATTTATCGATCAGCGATGCGATACGCTGGCTGAACTGATCTTTATAGCTTATAAAAGCGAACAACATGCCAATCGAGTCAACTTAAATTGATTTTCATCATTGTTTTATATTTTTATTCAGGCAATATACTTCTCACACGCAATTTGAACCTAACGACATACAAGTTGACGTGTCACCAGCGATCAGTTCCCTTACGTGATAATTTCTAGAAGAGGAAAACATGCACATCCTGAACAATGATGAGATTGAATATGTTTCTGGCGGTGGCGCGACCAGGACTATCGTAATGCCGCCACCATAACTGGTGGGGCGCAAATTGGTTCTTACTTGGCGGCGGCCCGCCTGGGAGCCACCTTCGGCTCGGCTGCTGGCCCACTAGGAGCCATTGCAGGCGCCATGATCACCACAGCCGTTTGTTATTATTGGAATAGCAAGCACCCCTCAGACTAATCGCACGCGAACAGGTGCCCCGCACCTGCTGTCCTTATTTTTTGGAGGGGAAAATGAAAAGCGCTGCTTCCCAACGGATATCACGTGTTGTCCTGCCCGACCCTGTGTGGCGGTATCTCATCTTGTTCCAGTCGTGGAGCCAGCTCTTTTCATGGGCCGGAGTAATGGGTGCATCATTGAGCCTTGTGGCACTGGTCATATGGCTCCTCGGCGATCCCCGGCTAATTCCTGAAACAATAGCTTGTGGACTACTTGGAGGAACGTGGTCGCTGCTGTTCGCTACCAAGGCGCAGTTTTCGATTCGTGGGCCCGCGACGTCGGAAAAGGCTGAAATCGAAAGGATTTTGACCGACTGCCTATATATCGAGCAAAAGCCGGTGGGCCAGGAAAAACGGTTTGGACAGAAACTACCCGCCTTGTTGCGCTGGGGTGATAGTGATGTCACGATTGTCGTGCGTAGCGGAGCGCTTGTATGTACCGGTCCGCAACTGGTGATCAGAAGATTGCGCAGTATGCTGGTACGGTCCTGCTGACGCATACCGCAAACAATTGAGCAATTGCGGACAGCCGCCAATAGACGTCGGCTACCCCTAAAAAAAAAGCGGCCAACCGGCCGCTTCATACCCGTAGGGCGGTACTCATTGCCCGGGCTCAGGCGCCCTGCTTGCCGTAGGCGGCAACGCCGTCCAGGATTTCCTGCTTGGCCGCTTCCGGGCCTTCCCAGCCGTCGACCTTGACCCACTTGCCCGGCTCCAGGTCCTTGTAGTGCTCGAAGAAGTGCTGGATCTGCTGCAGGCGCAGGTCCTGCAGGTCTTCCGGCTTCTGCCAGTGCTTGTAGATCGGCAGGACCTTGTCGACCGGTACCGCCAGCACTTTGGCATCCTGGCCGGCTTCGTCCGTCATCTTCAGCACGCCGATGGCGCGGCAGCGCACGACCACGCCCGGGATCAGCGGGAACGGCGTGATCACCAGCACGTCGACCGGGTCGCCGTCGGCCGACAGCGTGTTCGGCACGTAGCCGTAGTTGCACGGGTAGTGCATCGCGGTGCCCATGAAACGGTCGACGAAGATCGCGCCGGATTCCTTGTCCACTTCGTACTTGATCGGATCGGCGTTCATCGGGATTTCGATGATGACGTTGAAATCGTTCGGCACGTCGCGGCCGGCGGACACTTTGTTCAGGCTCATGGTTTTCCTCAGTGATTCAGTTCAGTTGTACAAACACTATCGTGCAAACCGCGCAATTATAGCCTCCCCGTGCCATTTGAGGCACCGGGGACAGGCACCTGTTTGCAGGTCGCAGACCTGCAAACAGGTGCCTGTCCCCATGGGTCATCTTCGCATCGGCGAAAAAAAAGGCCCGCAAAGCGGGCCCCAAGTTCAACGCAATCAAAGTATCGTCGCCAGCGCGCACTGCCGATAGTGGTTCGCGGCCGCCTCCGGCTGCTGCAGCGCCTCGTGCAGCTGGGCCAGTTTCAGGTGCGCCTCGCGCACCATCGGCGGATCGGTCGCGTCCGACAGCGCCTGCTCCAGGTAACGCTGCGCCTTGCCCCACAGCTTCTGCTTCAGGCACAGCGATCCCAAGGTCAGCGCCAGCTCGGCGTCGTTGGGGCGCTCCAGCAGCCACGCCTCGCAGTGTTCGATCTGGGCCAGCAGCGCGCCGGAACCGGCCGGCGCCGCCGCGTCGCGGTAGGCGCGGATGACGCGCTCGTCCCAGTTGGCCTGCAGCGATTCCTCGGCCACCAGGCGCGCCTCGTCGTGCAGGCCGCGCGCGTTCAGCGCCGTCGCCGCGCGGCAGGCCACGACGGGCTTGACGCGATCGTTCGACGGGATCGTCGACCATACCCGCATCAGCGACTCCGCATCATGTGCCTTGTCCGACAGCAGGTCGTTGTAGGCCAGCTCGCGCAGTCGCGCCGACAGCGCCGGGTGCAGCGCCTTGTGCTTGTCCAGCGAGCGCACCAGGCGCAGTACCTCCGGCCAGTTCTTGGCTTGCTGCTCGGCCTTCAGCGACCATTGCAGCGCGTGGATGTGGCGCGTGCCGCTGGCGTTCAGTTCGCGCACCGCGGCCAGCGCCGCTTCCGGCTGGTGGTCGTCGACCAGCAGCTCCGTCATCGTCATCAGGCGCGCCGTCTTCATGGCCGGGTCGTCGGCGATGCGGGCGACCCACTGGTCGCGGCGGGCGTGCTGGCGCATGCGGTGGGCGGCGCGGGCGCCGATCAGCGCGGCCACGCCGGCGTTTTCCGGCAGCTCGGCAGCGCGCAGCGCGGCCTTCTCGGCATGGCCGAAGCGGCCTTCGAACAGTGCCTTCAAGGCGTCGCGCAGGCCCTTGTTGCCGTCGCGCTCACGCTTGCGCTGGCGGTATTCCGCCACCCGCGCCGGCATCCGCATCGTGGCGCGCACGGCGCGCGTCACCGCATACAGCAGCACGAACAGCGCCACCATCAGCACGACAAAGAAGTTCAGCGACAGGTCGATCCGGTACGGCGGATAGAACAGGACCACGTTGCCGGGATTGAAGCGGGCCGTCACGGCGATGCCGATCGCCGCCGCCATCAGTGCGAGTAACCAGAGGAATAGACGCATGGATCAGGGCTTCGCTTTGTAGTTGCGCACGGCGTTCAGGCTGTCCGCCAGGGTCGGCATCTCGATGGCGAGGTTGCTGCCCTGGACCTGGCGCAGCAGCGCCTGCACCCGCTGCGTCTGCGACGCGCGCGTGTCGAAGTAGCGCACCAGCTGCTCCTGCGCGGCCAACAGGTCGGCGCGGAACGCGGCCTCGTTGCGCGACAACAGCGCCATGCGCGCGTTCAGCAGGCGCAGCTTCAGGTTCTCGCGCAGGAAATAGGCGTGTTCCGGCGCCAGCATCATCGCTTCCGGATGCTCCACCGTGCGCACGCGCAGCAGCTGCCGCACGTCCGTCCACATCTCGCCCGTCCAGCTGCTCCACGCGCCCTCCACGCGGCCCAGCCAGGTGTCGGCGGCCGGTTCGGCTGGCGCCGGCGCCGGCTCGGGCGCGCCCTTGCGTCGCGCCGCGGCCTTGCGCGCCGGCGCGGCCGGCAGGGTCGGCGTCGCGTCGGCCAGCATCGGCAGCGCGTCCACCTGGGCGATCACGTTATCCAGCCGCACGGCCAGGCCGACCGAATCGACCGACGGCAAGGCCTTCAGCTTTTCCGTGTCGCGCGCGATCGCCCGGCGGATGGTGATGAACTGCGGCTTGTCGGAACGGGACAGGCTGCGATCCGCGTTCTGCAGCGCGATCAGCGCGCCCGGCACGTTACCGGCCAGCTGCAGTTGCTGGCTGGCCGTGGACAGCACCTGCTCGATCTCGGCCAGCGCCCACTCGTCGCGGTTCTTCGACATGTCGTTGTACAGCTGTTCCAGCGCCAGCTGCTGCGCCTGGGCTTCCTGCTGACGCCCTTCCAGCACGCCGACCTTGACCTGCAGCTCGCGGGTCGCGTCCTGCGTGGCGCGCACCAGCTGGGACGCCTGGGTAGTCGTCGCGTCGCTCGTCTGCAGGCGGCGCGCCATTTCCTCGCGCAGGTGGCGGATCTGCCGGTTGGTGCTGATCGACTGCGCGGCCAGCAGCACGGCCAGCGTGATGACGGCGATCGTCAACGGCCGCTTCAGCACGGTGCCCAGCGGGGTGCCGGCCGCCGGCGGCGGTGGACTGACGGGTGGCGCGACGGGCGGCGCAACTGGTGGACTCGCGGCGCCGCTGGCCGGGGCGCCCGGGTCGGCGGGATGGGAAACAGTAGGTAATTCGTTCATGGCGTAGATTGTAACGCGGCGAGCAGACGCTCGTCGCCGGATCCTGTCAGCGTTACGTGGAGTAGGCCCAGTTCCCGCGCGGTCGCGGCGATCCTGGCATGCGGCACGATCAGTTGCTGTTGTTGCATCTTTGCCACAAGATCAACGCCCGGCACCGCGGCCAGCAGCTGCAGCAGGCCGCGCAGCGCCTCCGAACTGGTGACGACCCAGTCGTTGCGCACCGCCAGCAGGCGCGCCAGCCGTTCGGCCAGCAGCGGCGTCAAGGCCGGCACGCCGCGGCGGTAGGCCGCGATGGTGGTGACGTCGGCGCCGGCCGCGCGCAGGCCGTCGGCCATCAGCTCGCGGCCGGACTCGCCGCGCACGATCAGCACGCGGCGGCCACGCAGCGCGGCCAGGTCGAGCGTTTGCAGCAGGTGCTCGGAATCGCTGTGGGCGGCGTCGGCCGGGCTGACGATGTTCACGCTGTCTGGCGCGATGCCATGCGCCGCCAGCGCGGCGCGGCTGCCCTCCCCCAGCACGGCCAGCGTCACGCCGGGCGGCCAAGCGTCGATGTGCGCAAAGGCGGCATCGATGGCGTTGGGCGAGACAAAGGCCACCAGCGCGAATTCGTGCAGCCGCGCCAGCGTGGCGGCCAGCGCCGACTGGTCGGCCAGCGGCGCGATCTCCAGCAGCGGCAGCACCTCGACGGTGCGGCCGATGGCACGCACCTGCTCGGCCAGCGGCAACGCCTGCGCCAGCGGACGGGTGATGACGACGGCGCCCGGCATCCTCAGGCGGCGCCGTCGGCGGCCGCTTTCGCCTCGGCGAGGATGGCCAGCGCGTCCTGCTCGCGCAGCTTGTCGGCGACCTGGTCGCCCAGCTGGCTGGCATCGACGGCGGGACCGTGCACCTCGGCGCTGGCGACGCGCCGGCCGTCCGGCGTGGCGACCATCGCGCGCAGGTGCATCGTGCCGTCGGCGATCGTGGCGTACGCGGCCAGCGGCACCTGGCAGCTGCCGCCGAATACCTTCGACACGCGCCGCTCGGCCGTGACGGCCTGGCTGGTCACCACGTCGTTCAGGGGCGCCAGCAGCGCCAGCAGGTCGACCCCGTCGGCGCGCGGCGTGTCGGTATGGGCGATCTCGATCGCCATCGCGCCCTGCCCCGCGGCCGGCAGGCTGACGGCCGGCTCCAGCAGCGCGCGGATGCGCTGCTCCAGGCCCAGGCGTTTCAGGCCGGCGGCGGCCAGGATGATGGCCGCGTAGTCGCCCCGATCGAGCTTGCCCAGGCGGGTATCGAGGTTGCCGCGCAGCGGCTTGACGACCAGGTGCGGATAACGCGCGGCGAGCAGCGACTGGCGGCGCAGGCTGCTGGTGCCGACGACGGCGCCGGCCGGCAGCGCATCGAGCGTGGCGTAGTCGTTCGACACAAAAGCGTCGCGCGGGTCCTCGCGCTCCAGCACGGCGGCCAGCGCGAAGCCCTCGGGCAGGTCCATCGGCACGTCTTTCAGCGAATGCACGGCCAGGTCGGCGCGGCCGTCCGCCATCGCCACTTCCAGCTCCTTGACGAACAGGCCCTTGCCGCCGACCTTGGACAGGCTGCGGTCGAGGATCTGGTCGCCCCGCGTCGTCATGCCGAGAATCTCGACGGCGCAGTGCGGATATAATATTTGCAAGCGCGCGCGGACATGTTCGGCCTGCCACATGGCCAGCCGGCTTTCGCGCGAGGCGATCACCAGTCTGGAAGGGGTTTGCACTGCGTTTTCCGATGTATTCAAGACAGGACTTTCCAACTGAGTTTCCAACTGAGCTTTCAACCGATTTAAACCGAGTTTCGCTGTTGCCGACGCTGACCGGCGTTTGCCAGTTACCCGCGCATGCTTCAAGACCACAAATTTTAGCATGCGCTCTCCCGCAGACCGTGGGCCAAAAGCCTTTGCACCGACATCCATCATCCTTGCTGAAACAACTATGGTAAATTTTGCTAGTGCGACAGACGAACAACTCCGCGAACCGACGATCGAGCAAAGCAACACCCCGGCCGACGACAAGGACGCGCCGCTGAAGGAAGACATCCGCCTGCTGGGCCGCCTGCTGGGCGACGTGCTGCGCGAACAGGAAGGCGAGGAAGTGTTCGCCGTGGTCGAGACGATCCGCCAGACCGCCGTGCGCTTCCGCCGCGAGGCCGACGCGGGCGCCGCCAAGGAACTGGACGGCATGCTGAAGATCCTGACGCGCGAGCAGACGATCACCGTCGTGCGCGCGTTCTCCTACTTCTCGCACCTGGCCAATATCGCCGAGGACCAGCACCACATCCGCCGCCGCCGCGCCCACCTGCTGGCCGGCTCCAAGGCGCAGCGCGGCAGCATCGGCTACGCGCTGGCCAAGCTGAAGGACGCCGGCGTGGACAAGGAAACGGTCGACGGGTTCTTCCACGACGCGCTGATCTCCCCGGTGCTGACGGCCCACCCGACCGAAGTGCAGCGCAAATCGATCCTGGACGCGGAGCACGACATCGCCCGCCTGCTGGCCGAGCGCGACCTGCCGCTGACGCCGCGCGAGCGCGCCGCCAACCTGCACATGCTGCGCGTGCGCATCGCCACCCTGTGGCAGACGCGCATGCTGCGCTACACCAAGCTGACCGTGGCCGACGAGATCGAGAACGCGCTGTCCTACTACCGCATCACGTTCCTGCGCGAGGTGCCGGGCCTGTACGACGACATCGAGGAAGACATCGCCGCCCAGTACGGCCATGAGAAACCGTCGCAGATCCCGGCGCCCTACCTGCAGATGGGCAGCTGGATCGGCGGCGACCGCGACGGCAACCCGAACGTCAACGCCGGCACGATGCAGCACGCGCTGGCGCGCCACGCCACCACAATCATCGACTTCTACCTGGACGAGGCGCACGCCCTGGGCGCCGACCTGTCGGTCTCGACGCTGATGGTGGGCTGCAGCCCGGCACTGCAGGCGCTGGCCGACGCCTCGCCGGACCAGTCCGACCACCGCGCCGACGAGCCGTACCGCCGCGCCCTGATCGGCATCTACGCGCGCCTGGCGTCCACCGCACGCGCGCTGGGCGCCGCCAACATCCTGCGCAAGGAAGTGGGCCACGCCGAGCCGTACGCCGACGCGGCCGCGTTCTCGGCCGATCTGCAGGTGCTGATCGACTCGCTCGATGCCAACCACGGCGGCATGCTGGCGCGCCCGCGCCTGACCACCCTGAAACGCGCGGCCGACGTGTTCGGCTTCCACCTGGCCTCGCTCGACATGCGCCAGTCGTCCGACGTGCACGAGCGCGTGCTGGCCGAGCTGTTCGCGCGCGCCGGCGGCGAGCCCGATTACGCCGGCCTGGACGAGGAAGCCAAGGTCAAGCTGCTGCTGGCCGAGCTGGCGCAACCACGGCTGCTGTATTCGCCGTACATCGACTACACGCCGGAGACGCAATCGGAACTGTCGATCTTCCGCGCCGCCCGCGAGATCCGCCAGCGCTACGGCGCGCGCGCGATCCGCAACTACATCATCTCGCACACGGAAACCGTGTCGGACCTGCTGGAAGTGCTGGTGCTGCAGCAGGAAACCGGCCTGCTGCGCCAGGACGCCGACGGCAACGCGACGGCCGACCTGATGGTGATCCCGCTGTTCGAGACGATCCCCGACCTGCAGCGCGCGGCCGGCATCATGGCCGAGGTGATGGCACTGCCGCTGGTGCAGCAGCTGATCGAACGCCAGGGCCGCATCCAGGAAGTCATGCTGGGCTACTCGGACTCGAACAAGGACGGCGGTTTCCTGACCTCGAACTGGGAGCTGTACAAGGCCGAGATCGCGCTGATCGACGTGTTCGGCAAGGCCGGCGTCAAGCTGCGCCTGTTCCACGGCCGTGGCGGCACGGTGGGCCGTGGCGGCGGTCCAAGCTACGAGGCCATCCTGGCGCAGCCGAAAGGCACCGTCAACGGCCAGATCCGGCTGACCGAGCAGGGCGAGATCATCGCGTCGAAATTCTCCAACGCGGAGATCGGCCGGCGCAACCTGGAGCTGCTGGTCGCGGCCACCCTTGAGGCGAGCCTGCTGCCGCCGCCCGCCGAGGCGGCGCAGAAGGAGCAACTGGCCGGCTTCGAGGCCGTGATGGCGGAGATCTCGAACCTGGCATACAAGGCCTACCGCAACCTGGTCTACGAGACGCCCGGCTTCACGGACTACTTCTTCGCCGCCACGCCGATCGCCGAGATCGCGGAACTGAACCTGGGCTCGCGCCCGGCCTCGCGCAAGTCGACTAAGCGCATCGAAGACCTGCGCGCGATTCCATGGGGCTTCTCGTGGGGCCAGTGCCGCCTGCTGCTGCCGGGCTGGTTCGGCTTCGGCAGCGCCATCGGCCAGTGGATCGATGGCGGCGACCGCGCCGAGCGCATCGCCCAGCTGCGCGACATGCACGCGCACTGGCCGTTCTTCGCCACGCTGCTGTCGAACATGGACATGGTGCTGGCAAAGACCGACCTGGCCATCGCCTCGCGCTACGCCGAGCTGGTGGCGGACGAGGAACTGCGCGAGCGAATCTTCCGCCGCATCTGCGAGGAATACCGCCACACGCTGGAATGCCTGGAGACGATCACCGGCACGTCCGAGCGCCTGGTCGGCAATCCGCTGCTGGCCCGTTCGATCACCAACCGCTTCGCCTACCTGGACCCGCTGAACCACTTGCAGGTCGAGCTGATCAAGCGGCACCGCGCGCTGTCGGCGCAGCCGGACAAGGCGGACCCGCGCGTGCATCGGGGGATTCACCTGTCGATCAACGGCGTCGCGGCCGGCTTGCGTAATACCGGCTGACGGGCATTGTTGTATCGATGCCGAAGCGGACCCGCGGGTCCGCTTTTTTTCGTCCGGCGGCGGCGTCGCGACGTAGAATCGTGCTGCCCTATTACCAACATCAACAAAAGGTCATCCGATGGTCCGCCTGTACGCCGCACTCTCCGCCGCCGCCCTGCTGGTCTGCGCCCTCCCCGCCGCCCACGCGGCCGACGACAACCGCACCCTGGCCGCCTTCCGCGCCATCGCGATCAAGGGCCCGATCGACATCGAGATCCACGCCGGCAAGGCGCAGTCGGTCAAGGTCAGCGGCAACGACGAATTCATCGGCAAGCTGCGCACTACGGTCAAGGACGGCGAGCTGCTGATCGACTATCCCGGCAAGGCGAACAAGACCACCGACACCGGCAAGATCGTCGTGACGATGCCGACCCTGGTCAAGTGCATCGTCGAAGGTGCCGGCGAGGTGGCCATCGACGGCGTCAACGAGGAACGCATCGACCTGCAGTTCCAGGGTGCCGGCGAGCTTTCCGCCAAGGGCAAGACGAAATGGCTGCGGCTGAAGGCCCAGGGCGTGGGCCACGTCGACACCAAGGGCCTGCAGGCCGAGCGGGCCGACGTCAATTTCGAGGGCATCGGCGAGGTGGCGGTGCATGCCAGCCAGACGCTGAACGCCGTCGTACGCGGCCTGGGCAACCTGGTCTACTACGGCCATCCGAAGGTGCTGAACAAGTCCGCTTCGGGGCTGGGCGGCATCAAGGCCGGGGACTGAGGCAGCGGCACTCGTCAAGCTGGGGTCTGTCCCCGCATGGGGACAGACCCCGAAGTTCGCTCGCATTGCCGGGAAACCCAAGTCAAACTTCAGGGTCAGTCCCCAAGGGGACAGACCCTAAGCGGATCGGCCTTTTGCGACAAGCCGCGCATGCCGCAACACACGCGTACGCACGAACCCCAACGCCTCGTACAACGCGATCGCCCGCGCATTGCCGCTGCCCACATGCAGCATCGGCGTGACGTCTTCCCGCTGCATGCCATGCATCACATGCCGCATCAGCAGCCGCGCATGGCCCCGTCCCGTGTAGTCCGGATGCGTGCAGACGGCGCTGACCTCGCGCAGCGCGCCGAAGTCCATCCGCTCACCGGCCAGCGCCACCAGCCGGGGGCCGTCATGGATGCCGACGTAGCGTCCCATGATGCCGGTGCGGGCGCGGAAGTAGCCGGGGAACGCCAGCGCGGTCAGCGCCTGCATGGCGGGATCGAGCGCGTCCAGCACCGTCACGCCGGCCGCTGGCGGCGCCGCCACGGCCTCGCCCGCGTACACCATCTGCGTCACTGTCGACAGCTCCTGCAGCTGCCATCCCTCCGGCACCGCGGGCAACGCGCCCAGGAAGAAGGCATCTTCCGTCAGGTACTCCAGGTCGGTCGCCGGCACGAACGTGCCCTCTTCCGGCACGGCGCAGAACGGCGCCACGTCCGACGGGAAGCGCAGCATGTCCCCCAGCGCATGGGCCAAGTGGCGCTGCGCGCCGGTCAACGCGGTCCAGACGGGATTGTCGGGCGCGGTGGCATCAGGGATTGCGATAGCCATGCAGTATACTTTCCGGTTTTTTCCAAGGACCGACCATGAGCTCCCTGCCACCCTGCCCGCAATGCGGTTCCGAATTCACGTACGAGGATGGCGCCAGCCTGGTCTGCCCGGAGTGCGCGCACGAGTGGTCCGCCGCTGCCGAGGCGGCGCCGGACGCGGCGCGCGTGTACCGCGATGCGGCCGGCAACGTGCTGCAGGACGGCGACACCGTCACCGTCATCAAGGACCTGAAGCCGAAGGGCTCCGGCGGCGTCATCAAGCAGGGCACAAAGGTGAAGAACATCCGCCTGGTGGACGGCGACCACGACATCGACTGCAAGATCGACGGCTTCGGCGCCATGAGCCTGAAGTCGGAGTTCGTGCGCAAGGTGTAATCCAGGCTCACGCGGCCGGATACAGCCCGCGCGTGCGGGCGAACAGGCGCGTCAGGCCCAGCAGCGCATCGATGTTGGGCGTGGCCAGGCCGACGCGCTGGCCGATCTCGCGTGCCGCGCCGACGATGCTGTCCAACTCGATCGGCCGGCCTGCCTCCACGTCCTGCAGCATCGACGTGCGGAACGCGCCCAGCTTGCGCGTGACCTGCTGGCGGTCCTCCGGCGTCTCGTCGATGGCGCAGCCGATGCGCGCGCCGATCGCCGCCGCCTCGCGCATCGCGGCGATGCAGAACGATGCCACCAGCGGGTCGTCCAGCAGCTTGTCCGCCGTCGCTCCCGTGATCGCCGAGACAGGGTTGATCGTCATGTTCCCCCACAGCTTGTACCAGATGTCGTAGCGGATGCGCGCCGACAGCGTGACGTTGAAGCCGGCGTCCGCCAGCACCGCCACCACGCCGCGCGCCCGCGCCGACTCGCCACCATCGGGCTCGCCGACGATCAGGCCGTGGCCCATCTTGTGCTGCACCAGGCCCGGCTCGGGCGTGGAAGTGGACGCGTGCACCACGCAGCCCAGCACCAGCGCCGCCGGAATCGCGGCGGCGATGCGCCCGCCCGGATCGACGCTGGCCAAAGGCCCGCCCGGCACGGCGCCCGGCCCCTCGGCGAACCACCACGGCACGCCATTCATCGCCGGCAGCACCACCGTGTGCTCGCCAAGCAGCGGGCCGATGGCCTGTGCCACGGCCGGCAATGCAGGGCCCTTGACCGCAATGATGACCAGGTCCTGCACGCCCAGCTCCGCCGCATCCTGCGCCGCCGTGGCCGGCGCCTGCAGCAGCACGCCGCCCTCGTTCAGGCGCCAGCCATGCTCACGCAAGGCCGCCAGGGTGGCGCCGCGCGCCAGCGCGCTGGTGGCGACGCCGCTGGCCGCCAGCCGCGTGCCGATAAAGCCGCCGATAGCGCCGGCGCCCACGATACATGCTTTCATCTTTCCTCCAATGTGGCGGAAATGATAACGCAAAAAAAAACCCGTGACAGTCACCGGTTTTTCAACCGGGTGACTGGCACGGGTTCCGCCCTCGCGGGGAAGATCAGTTCTGCAGGATCAGTTCTGAGTCAGGAACGTCTTCAGCTTGTCCGAACGCGAAGGCTGGCGCAGCTTGCTCATCGCCTTCGCCTCGATCTGGCGAATCCGCTCGCGCGTGACGTCGAACTGCTTGCCCACTTCTTCCAGCGTGTGGTCGTTCGACATCTCGACGCCGTAACGCATGCGCAGCACCTTCGCTTCGCGCGGCGTGAGCGAATCCAGCACTTCCTTGATCACGTTGCGCATCGAGGCGTGCAGCGCGGCGTCCAGCGGCGCCAGCGTGGTGTTGTCCTCGATGAAGTCGCCCAGCTGCGAATCGCCGTCCTCGCCCATCGGCGTTTCCATCGAAATCGGCTCTTTCGCGATCTTCATGATCTCGCGCACCTTCGATTCCGGCATCTCCATCTTGACGGCCAGGGTCGCCATGTCCGGCTCGCTGCCCGTCTCCTGCATGATCTGGCGGCTGATCCGGTTCATCTTGTTGATCGTCTCGATCATGTGCACCGGCACGCGGATCGTGCGCGCCATGTCGGCGATCGAGCGCGTGATGGCCTGGCGGATCCACCACGTGGCGTAGGTGGAGAACTTGTAGCCGCGGCGATATTCGAACTTGTCCACCGCCTTCAACAGGCCGATATTGCCTTCCTGGATCAGGTCGAGGAACTGCAGGCCGCGGTTGATGTACTTCTTCGCGATCGAGATCACCAGGCGCAGGTTGGCCACCGTCATTTCACGCTTGGCGTGACGGGCGCGCTTCTCGCCGGCCGCCATCTGCTTGTTGATCTTGCGCAGGTCGGCCAGCGGCAGCGCCACGCGCTCCTGCAGGTCGATCATCTTGTTCTGCAGTTCCTTGATGGCCGGGACGTTGCGGCCCAGGACGATGCTGTACGGGTGGCCCGCGTTCACTTCGCCGTCGACCCAGTCCAGGTTGCACTCGTTGCCCGGGAAGACCTTGATGAAGTGCGCGCGCGGCATGCCGCAACGGTTCACGCACAGCTCCAGCACCGCGCGCTCGATCGAACGCACCTGTTCCATCTGGCCGCGCAGGGTGTCGCACAGTTTTTCCACGACCTTGGCCGTGAAGCGGATCGACAGCAGCTCGGCCGAGATGATGCCTTGCGCCTTCTGGTAGGCGGCACTGCCATAGCCGGCCTTGCGCATCTTGTCGTACTGCGCCGAGATGACGGCGAAGCGCTCCAGCGCGTCCGACTTCAGCTGCGCCAGCTGTTCGGTCGAGAAGCCGGCCGCGCCGCCATTGGCGTCGCCGTCCACTTCCTCTTCCTCTTCCAGCTCTTCCTCTTCATCGTCGTCGCTGGCCGCGACGGCGCGCGCCGGGGCGACCGGCGCCGAGGTTTCTTCCGGATCGACGAAGCCGTCGACCACGTCGTCCACCTTCATCTCGTCGCTTTCGATCTTCTCGGCCAGCGTGACGATCTCGCCGATCGTGGTCGGGCAGGCGGAGATCGCCTGGATCATGTCGCGCAGGCCTTCCTCGATGCGCTTGGCGATCTCGATCTCGCCTTCACGCGTCAAGAGCGCCACGGCGCCCATCTCGCGCATGTACATGCGCACCGGGTCCGTGGTGCGGCCGAAATCGGAATCGACGGTGGACAGCGCCGTCGCGGCGGCCGCTTCCACTTCGTCGTCGCTGGCGGCCGTGGCCACGCTGTCCGACAGCAGCAGGCTTTCCGCGTCCGGCGCGCGCTCGTAGACGGCGATGCCCATGTCGTTGAACGTGGCGATGATGCCTTCGATCGCTTCCGGATCGACGATGTTTTCCGGCAGCTGGTCGTTGATCTCCGCATAGGTCAGGAAGCCGCGCTCCTTGCCCATGTTGATCAGGTTCTTGAACTGCTGGCGGCGCTTTTCCAGGTCTTCCTGCGACATGCCCGCTTCGCTGCCCAGCGCGTCCAGGCCCTTGGCCTTGCGCTCGCGCGCCTTCGACGCGGCCTTCAGTTCGGCGCGCTCGACGGCGTTCAGTGCCGCCACTTCGTCGTTCTCGGGGGTGAACTCGCTCGGCTTGCGGCCGCGGCGGCCCGGTACCTTCACGGACGGCAGCAGGTAGCCGGAGGTGTCGATCGACGCCAGGGTGGCCGCATCGGTCACCTGGCTGACGGCGGCCGGCGCGGTCGGCGGCAGCGCAGGGTCGGCAGCCGCGCCGGCGGCGGCGGACTTGTCCAGCTTGGCCTTGCGCACGCGCACCACCGGCGCCTTCGGCGCGGCCGGGGTGGCTTCGACGGTGGCGGAGGCGACATCGGCCACGGCGGCGGCCTGCGTCTCGACGGCGGCAGGCGCAGCCTCGGCGCCCGGCACGGCGACGAGGCGCGCGCGCGTGGTCTTCTTCACGACGGTCACTTTGCCGGCAGCCTCTTGCGCATTGTCGATCACATAAGATAAGGTCGTCTTAGGAACAGCCAGCGGAGCCGCTTCGGTACGCGGTTTTTTGGCGGACAGCGTTAAGGTTTTCGGCGTTTTCGTCGTCATCAAATATCTCTCGGTGCCCTGCCCGCAGGCGGGCACGGCGCAAGTGAACAATCCATCGCGGCCGCAAGTCGCGGCCCCGCTGGCACGTAGTTGGGGATCATCCGGAATGAAAAAAGCCCGCAAGCGATGAACTTGGGGCTTGGGCGCCGCGCGGGCAGCCGCGTCATGCGCGCTACCGGTACGTGGCTTCAATCCGGAACAGTCACGATTCAGAGCAAAAGAAGAGCGGGCACATGCCCGGCCGATGTCGGCGCTGTGGCGGACGGTCCGGTCCGCATGCGGAAAACCCCGTGCGGGGGACCGCGCAAAACTCTATACAAACAACTCTGCCAATCTGAATCCGCACCGCCATCACTCTGGTGCGTCGGTCATTATACACGGTTTCGCGACGGTTTTACATGAGGCCACCTGATATTCGGCGGCAAAGCACCCTGGCAAAAATGCCATGATGACGGAAAATGCAACGCGTGCGCCGCGCTCGCGTGGTATGCTGACGCCTCTTAGCTTAACCTGTGAAGTCGATGAACACTAGCCTTACCTCCCAGTCTGCCGAGAGCGCCGCCGACATGGAAAACACCGCGTCCGAACAGCCGACGCAATCCGATGCTGCCGAGGGCACCACGGCGCCTACCGGCGCTCCCGCCGCGCCCGCGCCGGCCGGCGCCACCAGCGCCCGCGCACTGCTCAAGCAGCTGCAGCAGCAATTCGTGCCCTTCCGCGACTGCCTGCCGCTGTCGATCGGCATCGACAAGCAGATCCTGGCCCAGATGCCGGGCATCGACCGCAAGCTGATGCGCGCCGCGCTGGGCATCCACACCGGCTCGCAACGCTACCTGCGCACGATGGAAAAAGCCACCGTGCGCTACAACCTGGACGGCAGCACGGGCGCGGAAGTCACCGACGTGCACCGCAAGCACGCCAAGGACACGCTGCAGGAACGCTTCCGCAAGGAAGCCGAACGCAAGAAGGCCGAGCGCGAAGCCGCCGCCGCCGAGGAAGCCAACCGCCGGCGCCAGGAAAAGCTGGAACAGCTGACCGCGAAGTTCTCCCGCAAGGGTTGATGACTGCGCTGGCCCACTCTGCCGTGCCGGGTACACCGCTGCCGCCCTACCACGGCATTGCCCTGTCCGCCGTGCACCTGGTGCACACGGCGGCGCAGGCTCAAGCCGCGCGTGAGGCCCTGCTGTCGGCCGACATCGTCGGCTTCGACACCGAATCCAAACCCACCTTCGTCAAGGGCCAGAGTTCGGACGGACCGCACCTGGTGCAGTTCGCCACCGACACGCACGCCTGGCTGTTCCCGATCGGCGCCGATGCGTCGGCCGTGCTGCCCGCGCTGAAGGCGATCCTGGAAGACGAAGGCACGCTGAAGGTGGGCTTCGGCCTCTCGGACGACATGCGCCGGGTGCGCGCCAAGCTGGGCATCGAGCCCGTGCGCGTGGTGGACCTGGCGGTGGCGCTGCGCACACCGGGCCAGAAGCACGACCTGGGCGCGAAAAGCGCCGTGGCCCGGTTCTTCGGCCGCGCGCTGCACAAATCGAAGAAGATCTCGACCACCAACTGGGCCGCCGCGCGCCTGACGGACAAGCAGATCCTGTACGCGGCCGACGACGCCCAGGTGGCCCTGCGCATCTGCCGCCATTGGCTGGCACTGGGCAATGTACTGCCGCCGCCGCGCGCCCCGAAGGCACCGCGCCGGCGCAAGACCGTGGAGACGTAGGCCGCCGTACAACGCCGCCGTACAACGCTGTTCCCGACTGGAGTTGCCATGCCCGGTTTGCATCGTTCGTTGTTGCCAGCGCTGGTGCTGTCCGGCGCCGCCTTGCTCCCCGCGGCCACGGCCGCCCCGCCCGACACCCTGCGGCAGCGCCTGGCCCCCTGCCTGGCCTGCCACCAGGCGCCCGACCGCAACGACGCGTTCTTCCCGCGCATCGCCGGCAAGCCGGAAGGCTATCTTTACAACCAGCTGCGCAATTTCCGCGACGGCCGCCGCCAGTTCCCGATGATGACGTATATGGTCGACCAGCTGCCCGACCCGTACCTGCGCGAGATCGCCGGCTGGTTCGCCAACCAGCATCCGCCGCACCTGCCGCAACCCGCCATCAACGCCACGCCGGCCCAGCTGGAACGGGGCCGCACGCTGGTGCTGCGCGGCGACCCGGCCCGCAAGGTGCCGGCCTGCGTGGCCTGCCACGGCCAGGCGCTGACAGGCGTGGCGCCTGCCATCCCGGGCCTGGTCGGCCTGCCGCGCGACTACATCAACGCCCAGTTCGGCGCCTGGCGCAACCAGGTGCGCAAGGCGCAGGCGCCCGACTGCATGGCCACCGTGGCAAGCCGGCTGGCCGAGGAGGACGTGGCGGCCGTCTCGGCCTGGCTGGCCAGCCAGCCGGTGGACGACGCGGCCCGCCCCGCCACCGCATTGCCCGCGCCGTTGCCGCTGGCCTGCGGCGGTGTGCCGGCGCAGGGAGGCAAGCCATGAAGAAGCGTGTCGCCCTGCCCTTGGCGCTGACTGCCCTGCTGCTGGCACTGCTGGCTGGCCTGCTGTGGCCCCGGCACGACGCGGGGCCGCCGCCCAGCGCGGCATTCCAGGCCCTGCCGCTGTCGGAGAAGATCGCGCGCGGCGCCTACCTGGCCCGGGCCGGAGACTGCATGGCCTGCCACACGGTGCGCGGCGGCGCGCAGTATGCGGGCGGGCGCGCGCTGCAGACGCCGTTCGGCGCCGTCGTCGCGCCCAACATCACGCAGGACGTGGCGACCGGCATCGGCGCCTGGAGCGCGGACGACTTCTGGAACGCGCTGCACAACGGCCGTTCGCGCGACGGCCGGCTGCTGTACCCGGCCTTCCCCTATCCGAACTACACACTGATCACGCGCGACGACGCGGACGCGCTGTACGCCTACTTCAAGACCATCCCGGCGGTACGCCAACCGAACGCGCCGCACCGGCTGCGCTTCCCGTACGACCGCCAGGTCGCGCTGGCGGCCTGGCGCGCGCTGTACTTCCGCCCCGCCACCTTCCGCCCCGAGCCGGCCCGTCCGGCGGACTGGAACCGCGGCGCCTATCTGGTGCAGGGCCTGGGCCACTGCAGCGCGTGCCACAGCGCGCGCAATGCGCTGGGCGGCAGCAGCGACGAGCTGGCGGGCGGCCTGGTGCCGGTGCTGGGCTGGTACGCGCCGGCGCTGACGTCGGATGCGGAAGCGGGCCTGGGCGACTGGCCCGTGGCCGACATCGCGCAGCTGCTGCACACCGGGGTTGCGCCGCGCGCCACCGTGTTCGGGCCGATGGCCGAGGTGGTGCGCGAAAGCCTGCAGCACCTGGCGCCGGCGGACGTGCGCGCCATGGCCGTGTATCTGAAGGCGCTGCCGCGCGCGGCCGAGCCGGCGCCGCCGTACCAGCGCTCGAATGCCCCGGAGGCGGTGGCGTTCCTGCAGGCCGGCGCGCGGCTGTACGACAAGCACTGCGTGGATTGCCACGGCGCCGACGGCCGCGGCGCGCCGCCGCACTATCCGCCGTTGGCGGGCAACCGTGCGCTGACGATGCAGGACGCGGTCAACCCGATCCGCATCGTGCTGAACGGCGGCTTCCCGCCCGGCACGCGCGGCAATCCGCGGCCGTACGGCATGCCGCCGTTCAGCCATGCCTTGAACGACGTCGAGGTGGCGCAGGTGGTGTCGTACCTGCGCAGCGCCTGGGGCAACGATGCGGCGCCGGTGACGAGCGCGGACGTGAATCGTTACCGGTCCGTACCGCTGGAGTGACCCCAGGTGACAGGCACCGATCTGGGCGCCTCCGGCGCCCAGATCGGTGCCTGTCACCACGGGTTTTCAAACGCCGCGTTCATCGCGGATAGACGAACCCCGTGCGGATATCCATCGGCACCAGCCGCCCGCCATCGCGCACCATCAACCGCTGCGGCGGCTCGTCGCCGGCCAGCGCGCCCGGCTTGACCAGCAGGCCCTCGCCCTTGCGCACCAGCGGATCGCAGCGCTCGTAGACGTTGGCGCAGCCGGTAGCGGCCAGCAGCGCCTGCACGATCGGCACTTTCCACAACTCGACACCGCCGGCGTTGAACTGGCAGACCAGGTAGCCCGCCGTCCCGCCGTAGGCGTGCACGACGAGGCCAGGCAGTCCATCCTTCTCGCCATCGACCAGCTGCACCAGCGCCTGCGGCTCGGCGGCTCGCGCCTTGCCGGCGACGGCCGCCTGCACGCGCCGCTTCATCATGGCGTGATCGACCGGCTCGTCCTCGCGCAGGGTCCACACGCGCGCTGCGATCTGCGACTTGGCGTTGTAGGCGGCGCGGGCCAGGAACTGGCGCGCCGACGACTGCACGATGGCGGTCGCGCCGGGGCGGTTGCGCTCCTGCGGCTTGCCGTCGACCTTCTCGATCGCGGACGGGTAGATCCAGGGGTCGCCGGACAGCAGGCTTTTTTCCTTGCCCTGTTTGATGGTAATGATCAGCATGGGTGACTTTCATGAGGGGACGCGCATCATACCTGACTGCGATGACTGCCCGGTTGTCGCTGCCGCTGCATTCTGCACCGCCCCAGTGCATTCTGTCCCACCCTGGCCGCAATCCGTCGCACCGCACATGCGCCGCGCGCCGCCCTGCTCTACGATGCAGTCATCGCCACATCGCACCAGGAGAACGCCATGACCACCGCCCTGCCCCGCCAGCTGATCGCCACGATTGCCCTGCTCGTTCCGCTGGCCGCGCCGCACGCCTCGCCGCTGGGCTGGCTGACCGGCAGCGAAAAAGTGCAGGGCAGCGGCAAGATCGTGCAGGAGACGCGCCAGGTGGGTCGCTTCCACGGCGTCGAACTGGCGCTGCCGGGCAATGTCGAAGTGCGCACGGGCAGCGACGGCCCGATCAGCATCGAAGGCGATGACAACGTGCTGCCGCTGGTCGAGACGGTCGTCGAGAACGGCGTGTTGCAGATCCGCCCGGCGAAGAAGAGGCTGCGCCTGGATGCGCGCCGCCTGAAGCTCGTGGTACCGGCCCGCGAGATCGACAGCCTGGGCGTGTCCGGCTCCGGCAGCATGAGCGCGGACAAGCTGCACAGCCAGAAATTGAAACTGGAACTGGCCGGTTCCGGCACGCTCGACGCCACGGGCATCGAAGCCCGGGAGGTGACGATCGAGGTGGCCGGCAGCGGCAAGCTGCAGGCAGCTGGCAACACCGAAAAGCTGGAGGCCTCGGTAGCCGGTTCCGGCCACGCCGACGCGGCCCGCCTGGCGGCACGCCAGGTCGAGGCGGACGTGGCCGGCTCCGGCCAGGTCATGGTCACGGCGCGCCAGTCGCTGGCCGGCAGCGTGGCCGGCTCCGGCACCGTGTCCTACTACGGCGACCCGCAGGTCAGCCGCTCCGTGGCCGGCTCGGGCACCGTGCGCCGCGTCGGCGACGCCCGCTGATTTCTCCCCTTATCCAGGTCGCGCAGCAGCGCTGGCGCCGTTGCGGGCCTGAACTTTCAAACCCGTGGTGACAGGCACCGATCTCGCGGTCGAAGACCACGAGATCGGTGCCTCTCACTAGGGGTTACGTCACTTCTACAAGTCGAACTTCAGCTCGGCCACCACCGTACGCTGGGTGTAGGGATGAAACGCCCAGTATTTCTCGGCGCCCAGGTTGTCCACGCCCAGCGCGCCGCTCCAGTGCGCGTCGAAGCGGTAGCGCAGCCGCAGGTCCGCCACCAGGTAGTCCGACACCCCCATGTAGGTCTGGCCGTTCGGGTCGCTGTTGTCCAGCGAACCGTACTGGCGGCCGCTGTACCGTGCGCCCAGGGTACCGGTCCAGCGTTCGCCGAAACGGTAGGAGGCCAGCGCGTTGGCGCGCCAGCGCGGCACGCGCGGCTGGCGCTTGCCCACCGAAGCCGGCAGCGCGTCGTTGGCGACGATGCGCGAGTCGGCATACGTCAGGCTGCTTTGCAAGAACAGGCCGCGCGACCACACATCCTGCGCCTGCTGCGCCAGCTCCAGCCCCTTGGTACGGATGCGGCCCACGTTCTGCACCGTGTTGACGGTGGCTGTCAGCGGCTGCGAGTACAGCGCGTCGCGCGTGCTCTCGTGGAACAGCGTGGCGCGCAGGCTGCCACTGCTCGTGAGCCGTTCGGCCGTCAGCTCGCCGGTCCAGGAGCGCTCGGCGCGCAGGTTCGGGTCCGTGTTGACGATGCGCTCGTCCACGATCGAGCCCTGGAACAGCTCCGCGGCCGTCGGGTTGCGCACGGCGCGCCCGCCTGATGCCTTGACGGTCCATTCGTCGCTGGCGCGCCAGGCCAGCGCTGCCTTGGGCGACCAGCTGGTCTCGCTGCGCGCACCGAACGGCAGCAAGCCACCGCCGGCCGCGGACAGCTCGCCGCCGAAGGCACGCCAGCGTTCCAGGCGCGCGCCCAGCGTCGCCTTCCACGCCTCGTCGATGCGCCACGTGTCCTGAGCGTAGAGGCTCTCCAGCCGGGTTTCGCCGTTGAAGGTCGACACCGGCCGGCCGGAGGTGCCGCCGATCCAGTCGGCGCTGTTGACGACGCGCGTGCGCAGCTTCGCCGCGTCGCGCTGCACGCCGATGTCGATCACATGTGCGCCATCGGGGCGCCAGGTGCCCTTCAGCGCCGTCGTGTTCCAGCCGCTGCCGTGCATGTCCGTGACGTTGCCGGCGCCGGGGCTGTCCGGCCCCGCCACGAAATCGGTCGCCACGCGTGCCCGGTCCTTGCGGTAGTCGTAGCGGCTGTACGCCACTTCCCAGTCGAACACGTCTTTCGCATGGCGCTTCAGCGACAGCCCGTGCATCAGGTGCTCCAGCTCGCCCCGCGCGGGCGCGAAGTCGGACGGCAGGAGCTTAAAGCGCCGCCCGTCCACGGCGATGGTGCCGCCGGTGACGGCGTTGCCGGCGCCGTCGCGCAGGTAGGACTCGCTGCGCCGCTCGGCATCGTTGTGCCACCAGCCCAGCGTGTAGCTGGCGCGCAGCACGGGCGAGACGTCGTATGCCAGCTTGACCTTGGCATGGTCCTGCACCGTGTGCACCTGGTTGGTCGCGCCCAGGATCAGCCAGTCGCGGTTGGACGGATTGCGGTCGGCCAGCGCCCCCGTCACCGCGGTGGCCGCACCGGTGCCCGTCCCGGTGGAAACGAGCTTGTTGGCGAAGCCGATCGGCTGGCCGTCATTGTCCAGGCGCGACACGTCCAGCCACCACGAGAAGGCCCCGCTGCGGTCGCCCAGCGCCGCGCTGGCCTGGCGACCGTAGTAGTTGTCGCGCGTGGCGTATTGATCGAAGTGCTGCGCAAAGCCGGAAACGCGCACGTGCCCCTCGAGCTTCTTCGGCATGCGCGTCTGGTAGTCGACCACCGCCCCCACCGAATTGCCGGGATAGGCGGCCGAAAACGGGCCGTACAGCACGTCCACGCGCTCGATCTCCTCCGGCGTGACCATGCCCCAGCGTGGCGTGTAGCTGGCGCCGTTGCCCAGCAGGTTGGACAGCAGGATGCCGTCCGCGTACACCAGCGAACGGGCGCTGTTGCCGGTGCCGGAGGCGCGGCTGGCCAGCACCGCGTGGTCGTAATCGCCCGCGAAGCGCTTGCGCACGTTCAGGCTGGGCAGGTATTTCAGCGCGTCCTCGCTGTCGGTGGCGTTGATGCGCTCCTCGAGCTGCGCCGCCGTGATGCCCTCGATCGTGGTGGGGATCTGCGCCGGCAGCGACGTGGGCCGGCCGCCGTTGACCATTACCACGTTCATGGTCTGGGCCTGCAACGGCGCCGACGACAGGATCGTCAGGCCGAGCGCCGCCCTTGCCGCCGCGGCGGCAATCTTGCGTTGGGTTTGCATGGGGCCTCCGTCAGTGCGCGGCGTGCGGACTGTAGGTCAGGGGCCGCACGGGCACCTGCACATCGACGTCCGTGCGCTTGCCGTCCTTGGCCTCGACCACCAGCGTGAGAGGAACGCTCTCCCCTTCCTTCAGCTGGCGCTTCAGGCCCATCAGCATGACGTGGTAGCCGCCGGAGGCCAGTTCGACCGGTTTTCCGGCCGGCAGATCGATGGCGGCCACGGGCGCCATCATCATGCGGTTGTTCTCCATCGACATGCGATGCAGCTCGGCCACGTCGGCCACGGGGCTGCGCACGCCGACCAGGCGCGCGTCCTGCTTCGACTGCAGGCGCATGAACGCGCCGGAGGATTTCGCGGCCGGGACGGTGGCGCGGGCCCACGGTTCGGTCACGCTGACCTGGGCGATGGCGGGGATGGCGACGGCGGCCAGCACGGCCGCGGTCAACTTCAACAATTGCTTCATGCTTGACTCCGAAAATGTGTGGAAAACGCGAACACAGATCAGGCGTCGACGGGCGGCCCGCGCGGATGCGCGGCCACCCAAACCTCCAGCGGACGGGGGGCGTGATAGAACAGGAAGGGCCGCTCGGCCGGCAGCGCGGCGAACGGCAATGGCAGCAGCGGCGCCGGCGGCAGGCCGAGCGCGCCGGCATGGGCCAGGCAGTAGCCGCAATCGGTCATCGGTACGACATCGTCGGCCGGCGGCGGGAGCGGACGGTTGCGGTCCGTCAGGGCCAGGAACGTGGCCTGGTCCAGCGTGCCGTGCCCCGTCAGGCGGGTGCCGTCGTTGCGGCAGATTTCCCAGGCGGGCCGGCCCTCCGCCAGCGCCAGCGCGTGTGACACGGCGGGCGCGAGCGCGTTCAGCAGGATCGCGCCACAGGCGATCCAGATGCTCAGCAGGCGGCGGGCGCGGGGTTTCATGGCGACGATTATAGTCCGGCCTGGCCGGTGTGTCGCGCGCCAGGCCTGCTGCAAAATGCCTAGGCAGGCGGTAAGATGCCGGGCTCGAAGAAAGGAACGCCATGCCTGACCATCCCGATACCGTCATCGACCGCGCCATCGAACGCCACAAGATCGTCGGCGCCGTCGTGCTGGCCGCGCGCGGCGGCGAGATCGTCTACCAGCGCGCCGCCGGCTGGGCCGACCACGACGGCGGCCGCGCCATGACACAAGATGCGCTGTTCCTGTATGCGTCGATGACGAAGCCGCTGGTGGCCACCACCGCGCTGCGCCTGATCGAACAGGGCTTCCTGCAACTGCACGACCCGGTGGCGCACTGGCTGCCGGACTTCCGCCCCGCCCTGCCCGACGGCACCGTGCCGGACATCACCTTGCACCACCTGCTGACGCATACCGCCGGCCTGTCGTATGCGTTCATCGAGGCGGAGGACGGCCCGTACCGGCGCGCCGGCGTATCGTCCGGACTGGACCAGCCGGGCCTGGCCCTGGCGGAAAACCTCGCGCGCATCGCCGCCGTGCCGCTGGCGTTCGCGCCGGGCACGGGCTGGCGCTATTCGGTGGCGATGGACGTGCTGGGCGGCGTGCTGGAAGCGGCCAGCGGCAAGCCGCTGCCGGCATTGGTGGAACAGTATGTGACGGCGCCGCTGGCCATGCCCGACACCGGCTTCGCGGTGACGGACCCGGCCCGGCTGGTGGTGCATTACCTGAACGACAAGCCGCGGCCGCGGCCGATGGAGGACGATGCCGCCACCCGCTCGGGCGTGGGCATCGCCCGCTTCGCGCCGCGACGGATCTTCGACCCCGCCTCGTATCCGTCCGGCGGCGCCGGCATGGCGGGCAGCGCGCCGGACTTCCTGCGTTTCGTGCTGGCGCTGCGCGACACCAATCGCGACGTGCTCGACATCGCCCGCATCGACCGCACCGGCGCGGCGGCGGCCACGCAGGGCGCCGGCTGGGGCTTCGGCTACCTGGGCGCCGTGCTGGTCGACCCGGCGCCGACCCACACGCCGCAGCACCCCGGCACGCTGCAGTGGGGCGGCGCCTACGGCCATTACTGGTGCTACGACCCGGTGCGCGACCTTGCCATCGTCAGCATGACCAATACGTCGTTCGAAGGAATGTCCGGCACGTTCCCGCGCGACCTGCGCAATGCGCTGTACCGGACCTTTGCGGGGTCATGACAAACCTTTAGCGCTCGCTCTTCCAGACCTCGCGCTCGACCTGCACGGTCTCGACGCCGTCGGTCAGCCAGATCTGGCCGTCCTGGATCGTGCACTGCAGCTGCATCGTGCGCTGCGCCATCTTCTCCAGCGCCGCCGTGGCCTCGGCCGGCAGGTTGACGACCGAGAGGTTCTTGGCCCGCTCGACCTTGCCCGCGATGTTCTTCCACCAGATCGGGCTGGCCGTGCTGTAGCAGTACACGATCACGTGCTCGGAGCGCCCGCAGCCCTTCAGGATGCGGCGCTCTTCCGGCTGGCCCACCTCGATCCACAGCTGGATCGCATCGGTCAGGTCCTTGTCCCACAGGTCCGGCTCCTCGACGTCGAACATGCCCTTGGTGAAGGCCAGCGAGTCGTTGGCGTGGATGGCGAAGGCCAGCAGCCGCACCATCATGCGTTCGTCCGTCTCGGACGGGTGGCGCGCCAGCGTCAGCGCATGGGTGCCGTAGTAATTGCGGTCCATGTCCGCGATGGACAGTTCCGCCTTGTAGATCGTTGCCTTGAGTGCCATTGAAATCGGATTGGTTTATTTGAAGATGACGGTGCGGTCGCCGTTCTGCAGGATACGGTGCTCGACGAACCACTTGACGGCGCGCGCCAGCACCACGCATTCGACGTCGCGGCCGATGGCCGACAGCGTCTCCGCGTCCATCGCGTGGTCGACGCGCTCGACGTCCTGCTCGATGATCGGACCTTCGTCCAGGTCGCCCGTGACGAAGTGCGCGGTGGCGCCGATCAGCTTGACGCCGCGCTTGTGCGCCTGCGCATACGGCCGCGCGCCCTTGAAGCTGGGCAGGAAGGAATGGTGGATGTTGATCGCCTTGCCCTTCAGCCGCGCGCACAGGTCCGGCGACAGGATCTGCATGTAGCGCGCCAGCACGACCAGGTCGATCTGGTGCGTCTCCATCAGCTCGACGATGCGCGCTTCCTGCGCCAGCTTGGCCGACTCCGGCGCGCCGGTGGCCAGCGGCAGGTGGTGGAACGGGATGTTGTAGCTGGCCGCCAGCTGGTAGAAGTCCATGTGGTTCGACACGATGGCCGGAATCTCGACGGGCAGGAGGCCGCTCTTGTAGCGGAACAGCAGGTCGTTCAGGCAGTGGCCGATTTTCGAGACCATCAGCAGCACGCGCGGCTTGGCGTGCGCGTCATGCAGGTTCCAGTCCAGCCGCAACGCCTCGCCCAGCTGGGCGAATTCGGCGCGCAGCGTGGCGTCGCCGATGGCCGCGTCCTCCGCGGCGAAATGCACGCGCATGAAGAAGCGCTCGGTCTCCTGGTCGCCGAACTGGGCGGAGTCGAGGATGTTGCAACCGTGTTCGGCCAGGAAGCCGGAAACCCGGTGCACGATACCGCGCTGGTCGGGGCAGGAAAGCGTCAGGATGTATTCGGGGTGCGTCATGGCCGTGCTCGGTTCTTGTCAGGTCATCAATAAGGGACAGTATTGTCGCACGAACGGCGCGGCCGGCGGCAAAGCGCCAGCCGGTCGGCCGAGCGGCGCGCCCCTCCAATGGCAATACTTCTATACTGGACCGACGACACCAGGCAGCTGCCGCGCCATGCGGCGATCAACCTTTTCAAGGAGCCACCCATGAGCAACGAAGCCGACAAGAACGCCATCGACCTGCCGACGGCGGACGACCATCCCGCCGCCCGCATGCCGCGCGCGGAACATTCCACCGTCAACGATGCCGTCGCCCTGCTGACGAGCGACCACGACAAGGCCAAGCAGCTGTTCCGCGAATACGAGCGGCTGGCCCGCATCGGCGACATCAGCCTGAAGGCCGACCTGGCGCTGCAGATCTGCATGGAACTGACGATCCACACGCAGATCGAGGAAGAACTGTTCTACCCGGCGTTCCGCAACGAAACCGGCGAGGACGAGCTGGTGCGGGACGCGATCCAGGAGCATGCCGAGGCGAAGGAGCTGATCGCGCACATCCAGGGCATGTCCGGCGACGACCAGGACCTGGACAGCACGATGGCGCTGCTGCGCCGTGCCATCGAGCATCATGTCACGGAAGAAGAGCGCGAGATGTTTCCAAAGGCGCGCCAGTCCGATGTCGACCTGACGCGGCTGCGCGAGCAGCTGGCCGACCGCAAGGAGCAGCTGGAGCACGACATGGGCGCGGCGCCGCTGCGCAGCGGCACGCGCGAGGCGGTCGGCGAGCGCTCGGCGGTGGGCAAGGCCGATTCCTGAACTCGCCCGCGACCGGCGGAACTTAAGCCGGCCCCCCTTCTCTAAACAAGCGGAGCGGCGCAATGCCGCTTCGCGGGCCGGGCATGTCGTCCGGCCCGCAATCTTGCGAGAGGGGTGGAACATGGCTACAAATCAGGTCGATCAGGGCCGCGGCACGGACGCGGGCAGCAATATGAACAGCAGTGCCGGCAGCGGCAACAGCCAGCGCGCCGACAGCGGCACGGGTCAGAAAAGCACCGCCAAACGTGGTTTTGCCGCGATGGACGAGGCCACGCAGCGCCAGATCGCCAGCAAGGGTGGACAGGCCGCGCACCAGAAGGGAACGGCACACGAGTTCGACTCCGAGGAAGCACGCCGCGCCGGCCAGAAAGGCGGCGAGGCGGTCAGCCGCGACCGGGAACACATGGCCGAGATCGGCCGCAAGGGTGGCGAAAGCCGCCAGTCCGCCAACCGCAGTGCCCGCCAGGGCGCCAAGGAAGAAAAACGCTGACGCCAGCAATCATGCCGGGGCCGGCCATTCCGGCCGGCTTGCGCACGTCCCGTCGTCGCATCCGCCCCGTGCCGGGGCGGTGCGGCGTCCGGGCCGCATGTCGCCGGTTCATTGCCGGGTCGGCAGCGCTCCCGCCCGGTGCCCGATCAACGATGGCGAAGCCGCATTCCGTCTGCCTTTAGAGGGAGGCTGGCCCTTCCGGGGGTGGGCGCACCGTTCAGGACGTGTTTTTATTGTCTGCGATACAATGAATTTCAGATTCATTCACTACTGAACACTCACAAACGAAGAGGCAGACATGAACGAACAATACGACAAGCAATCGAATGAACAGAAGTCCGAGCGCAACCCGGTCGACGCGCTGAAGACCCCGACCGACCTGGGCAAGAAGGCCCGCAAGGACGTGGCCGAAGGCCTGAACGCCCTGCTGGCGGACACGTTCGCGCTGTACGTCAAGTGCAAGAATTTCCACTGGCACGTGAGCGGCCCGCACTTCCGCTCGCACCACCTGCTGCTGGACGAGCAGGCGGCCGCGATCTACGCGATGCTGGACCCGATCGCCGAACGCGTGCGCAAGCTGGGCGGCACGACGATCCGCTCGATCAAGCACATCGCCTCGCTGCAGCGCATCCAGGACAACGACAAGGAATTCGTCGACGCGACGGCGATGCTGGAAGAGCTGCGCAACGACAACCAGGCGCTGGTCAAGTCGATGCGCGAGGTGCATGAGGTATGCGACGAGGACAACGACATCGCCACCGCCAGTCTGCTGGAGAACTGGATCGACGAAGCCGAGGAACGGATCTGGTTCCTGTTCGAGTCCACCCGCGGGGCTTGAGCAGTTGGGGTCTGTCCCCGCAGGGGAGCGCAGCAGGGGTTTCGAGGAGCATGGCTCCTCGCCTGCGTAGCGGTGCCGGCATGCAGGCCGGCACCATGACCCCGAAGTTCGGCTTCGCTGACCAATAAGCAAACTTCAGGGTCAGTCCCGAAGGGACCGACCCTATACCCCGACAATCACGCTGCTGGCCTTGAACACGGCCGTAGCCTCCATCCCCTCGCGCAGCTCGAGCGCTTCCTCGCTGTCCCGCGTCACCGTCGCACCGACCGTGCCGCCGCCCGCCAACGCGATCGTCACGTCCGTATTCACGGCCCCCGCGCGCACGCGCGCGATCGTGCCCGTCAGCCGGTTGCGGGCGGACAAGCGGCCGCCATCGCCCTCTACCGCCACGATGATCGACGACGCCTTCACCAGCGCGAACGCCGCCACACCGGGCGCCAGGCCCAGGCTGACGGTGCTGTCGTGCGTGACGATGGCAACGATCCGCTGGCCGCCGACGATGGCCAGCGTGACCTCGTCGTTGACGGCGCCGGGCACCAGCTTCGTGACGGTGCCGGCGAACTGGTTGCGTGCGCTGGTCTTCATGGTCATGTTCCTCATCAGGTCGAGGTCGGGCAGTGCCATGGCCAGGCCGTCGTGCTGGCGGTCCAGGTAGTCGACGAAGCGGCGGTGCGCATCCTCCAGCCGGCGAAAGTTCTCGACCAGTTGCGCGCCGCGTGGCGTCAGCCGGGTGCCGCCACCGCCCTTGCCTCCCGCCAGCCGCTCCACCAGCGCGGTGCCGGCCAGGTTGTTCATCGTCTCGACGGCGTCCCACGCCGCCTTGTAGCTCATGCCCACGGCCTTGGCGGCCTGCGTGATCGAACCGTGCGCGCCGATCGCTGCCAGCAGCGCCATGCGGTCCGGGCCGCCCAGGTGCTGGCCGTCCGTCGTCAGCCACAGCTTGCCCTGCAAGGCCAGCTTGCCGGCGCTCACAGGAAGCGCTCCCCGACGATGACGCCGTCCGCCATCGTCAGCACCTGGCCGCCGAAGTGGGCCGCGTCGTCCGGATCGTGCGTGATCAACAGCATCGGAATGTCCAGCCGGCGCTGCAGGGCGTCCAGCTCGGCGCGCATGCGCACGCGCAGGGCCGGGTCGAGCGCCGCGAACGGCTCGTCCAGCAGCAGCGCGGCCGGTTCCGCCACCAGCGCGCGCGCCAGGGCCACGCGCTGGCGCTGGCCGCCGGACAGCTGCTCGGGCGCCTGCTGCGCCACGGCGTCCAGCTCGAACGCGTGCAGCCAGTAATCGACGGCGGCGCTGTCGCCGCGCCGCGGCGGATTGCGCCAGCCCCGCTGCAGGCCGAAGGCGATGTTCTGGCGCACGTTCAGGTGCGGGAACAGCGCGTAATCCTGGAACAGGTAGCCGACCCGGCGCCGCTGCGGCGACACGTCGATGCGCGCGGCGCGGTCGAACAGCACGCGGCCGGACAACTCGATGCGGCCGGCATCGGGCCGCGTCAGCCCGGCGATGGCTTTCAGCATCTGGCTCTTGCCCGCGCCCGAGGCACCGTAGATGACGACGCGCTTGCCCGCCGCGGCGAAGCGCGCCCGCAGCTGGAACGTGCGCGCGCCCGAGCGCAGGGTGCTGGCGATGTCGACGTGGATGCTCATGCTGAGACGCTCCGGCCGGGCGCGAGCCGGCTGGCCAGCACGAGCACCAGCACGCAGGTGGCGGACGTGATCAGCACCAGCAAGTTGGCCGTGTCGTCCTGCCCCGCCTGCACGGCTTCGTAGACGGCGATCGACAGTGTCTGCGTGCGGCCGGGAATGCTGCCGGCGACCATCAGGGTGGCGCCGAACTCGCCCATCGAACGGGCGAAGGCCAGCAAGGTGCCGGCCAGGATGCCGCGCCAGGCCAGCGGCAGGGTCACGCGCAGGAACACGCCGATCTCGGAGACGCCCAGCACGCGCGCGGCCTGCTCCAGTTGCACGTCCACCGTCTCGAACGCCGCGCGGGCGCCCTTCAGCACCAGGGGAAAGGCGACGATGGCGGCGGCGATGACGGCCGCCTGCCACGTGAAGATCAGGTTGATGCCGAAGCTGTCGTGCAACCAGCGGCCCAGCGGGCCGTTGCGGCCGATGACGACCAGCAGGTAGTAGCCCAGCACCGTCGGCGGCATCACCATGGGCAGGGTCAGCAGCGCATCGAGCAACTCGCGGCCGGGAAAGCGGGCGCGCGCCAGCAGGTAGGCCACGCCCATGCCCAGCACGAGATCGATGCCGGTGGCCCACAGGGCGACCTTCAGCGACAGGCCCAGCGCGGTCAGTGCCGGTTCGGTCATGGCTGGCTGGCGCGGCTGACGGGCCAGGCGGAAGGCGCGAACGTGAACGGAAGACTGGACATGGTGAACAGCAAGCCTGGTTAATGAAAGCGCAATATACCTGATTATATAGCGGGGCGCTGTAGTCACTTCGGCCGAGCGCGGGCAGCCGGGGCGCCCAGCCGATTGGCTCGCGGCGCCATTGCCCGGATTGCAACAACGCTGCTAGAATCGATCGTACCCGACCGCCACCATCCCCGGCCGTCGTCCTGCTGCGTCGCGCTCCCGCCGGGAGCCGGCCGCCGCCAGCCCATCCCGCTGGCCCTTGCAACCAGTCGGCCTACCAGCGCCCTCCCGTCCCCCGCCTCGTCTTTCAACCGCCTTGCAAAGGATCGCCATGCCCATCCCGACTCACCACGCCCTGCAGGAAGCCTGCACCACCGACACGACCCGTTCCGCCGCCAGCGCGGCCGCGGCGGCCGATGCGGCGGCGGCCGATGCCGCGGCGGCCGATGCCGCGGCGGCCGATGCCGCGGCGGCGCGAGCGGCGATGCCCATTGCGCAGCCGGTGATCGAGACACTGGACTCCCTGTTGCCGGCCGAACCGCTGCTGATGATGGGAGCCGGCCCGGTGCCGATCCCGGCGCGCGTGGCGCACGCCAACTCGATCGTCATCAACCACCTGGGCGATACGATGGCCCGCATCATCGGCCAGGTGCAGTCGATGGCGCGCTACGTGTTCCAGACCGCGTCGCCGTGGATCATCGGCGTCGCCGGTCCCGGTTCGGCCGCGATGGAGATGAGCATCACCAACCTGGTCTGGCCCGGCACGAAGGTGCTGTCGGTCTGCAACGGCTACTTCAGCTCGCGCTTCGCCGACATGGCGCGCCGCGTCGGCGGCGACGTCGAAACGCTGGAAGTGCCGCTGGGCGAGGTCGTCGACCTGGCGCAACTGGAGGCCACGCTGGCGCGGGTACGGCCGGCCGTGCTGACGGTGGCCCACGGCGAGACCTCGTCCACGACGTTCAACCACCACCTGGCCGAGATCGCCCGGCTGGCACGCGCGGCCGGCTGCCTGGTCGTGGCCGATGCCGTCTGCACGCTCAGCACGACGCCGCTCCTGATGGACGAATGGGGCATCGACGTCGTCGTCACCGGCGGGCAGAAGGGGCTGTCGTCGATTCCCGGCGTGTCGCTGATCGCCCTGTCGCAACGGGCCTGGGACCGTATCGAGAACCGCCCGGCCGACCCGCCGCACTGGTGCCTGGATGCCAAGCTGGCCGCGCAGTTCTGGCACCACGCCTCCTACCACTACACCGCACCCGTCTCCGGCATCCTGGCGCTGCACGAGGCGCTGCACCTGGTGTGCCAGGAGACACTGGAACGCCGCTTCGCGCGCCACGCCGGCTGTTCCACGGCCATGCAGCGCGCCATCGAGGCGCTCGGCCTGGCGCTGTACGGCCGGCCCGACTCGCGCCTGCATTCGGTGATCGGCATCGAAGTACCGGCCGGGATCGACCGCCGGCAAGTCTGCGCCCACATCTCGCGCCGCTACCGGGTCGAGATCTCGGGCTCGTTCGGCCTGGACATCGTGCGCATCGGCCAGATGGGCGAGCAGTGCCGCGCGCACCACCTGTTCCGCACCTTGCACGCGTTCGGCTCGACGATGCGCGACCTGGGCGCGCAGGTCGACCTGCCGGCGGGCGCGGCGGAGCTGGAGCGTTCGCTGCAGCAGGTCGGCTACGACGCCGCATAGCCCCCGGTGTCAGGCGCCTGACACCATTGGGTTTACTCCCTACCGCGTCGCCAGCGCCACCACGGCCGCCCCGGCGGCCACCACCAGCGCATCCTCGATCAGGCCGCTCTTGGTCTGGCCGATGCGCGCCATCGCGTCCTTGCGCTTGGCCAAGGTCAGGTAGGCCAGCGGCACGGCCGTGGCGACCGCCAGCGCGGCGCCCGTCTTCTCCTGGCCCTGCGGCGCCAGGGCCGCGCCGGCGATCCCCGCGCTCATCACGCGCGCCAGCAGGCCGAGAAAGACGGTGCGGTCAGGCGCCGTCTTCATCTTGTCGCCGGCCAGTTCGCCCACGCCCATGGCCAGGGCACCGTATCTGAACAAGGGGCGATCGAGCAGGAACAGTTCGCCCGGGGTGTCGCGCTTGGCAAGCCGGGCGGCGGCGATGGTGGCCATCGGCGTCATCGAACGGGCGCTGGCGACGGCGCCGATCAAGGCGGAAGAAAGCAGGCTGGGCATATTGGTCGGGCTCCTTTGATGTGAATGATTTGTCAACCACGCCACTGTAACGAGCCCAACCGTATCGTGGCGCCCGCTAGGCCAGCTGCTCGATCGCCAGCGCGCCGGCCAGCAGCGGCTTGACGAGGATGCGGTAGACGTCCACGTCGAAACGTGCCGGCGCCTTGCCGCGCGGGCGCCGCGTGCCCAGGTAGCTCCAGTTGTCGACCAGCTGGCGCTGGCGCAGGCCATCGGACCGTTCCACGATGGCGATCGGTCCCGGATATGGCCAGGGCGTGACGCGCAGCGGCGCCAGCGCGGCCCGCACCCGTGCGGCATGGCCCGCCGCGCTCTCCTCGCCCGTGCAGGCGCCCTGGCAGCGGCGGATCTGGCGCGCGAAGCACGGCCGGCCCGGGGCACCCTTCTCCAGCCCGGTCATGACGGAGCACAGTCCGGCCTCCTGTGCCATGACACGCAAGGTCTCGCGCGCCGCTTGCGGCGTCTGGAACAGGCCGAACAGATTGTCGGTGCGGCCGAAGTCAACGTCCTTCGCAAACACCACTTCCGGCAGCGCGCCGCCCAGGCGGATCGAGCACATCTCGCGGATGCGCCGCAGCTTGCTGTTGAAGACCGGCTGGTGCGCCTTGATCAGCTGCGCCTCGCGCAGCAGCGCACCGATCTCGCCGCCCGTGCGTTCGTGGTCGATATGGCGGGTGCGTGCCAGCAGCTGCGCCTCCTCGGGCGTGCGCAGGTGCGACAGCACGCGCTGGCGGATGTTGACGCTCTTGCCGATGTAGACGGGAACGCCGGCCTCGTCGCGAAAGAGGTAGACGCCCGGTTGCTGGGGCAGCGCGTCCAGGCAGGCGCGCGGGATATGCGAGGGGGTGCTGTAGTTCAGAGCCGGATCGGAGCAGACCAGGAGCCCCACCGAATTGACGTGGGTATGCATGCGGCCATGATACGGCCTGGCGCGGCTGTGGTACAGTCTCGCCGCCATGAATTCGACCGTCCAGCACCCGTTTGACCCGCCCTTGAAATACCTGGGCGCCTATTCCGACCAGACCCGCGCCCAGGTGGCCCAGCTGCTGGCCCAGGACCGCCTGGGCGACGTGCTGCTGCAACGTTATCCGAAAGCCCACGACATCCGCAACGACCGCGCCCTGTACGACTACGTGCAGGACCTGAAGACCGAGTTCCTGCGCAACGCGGAGCCGATCAACAAGGTCGTCTTCGACAACAAGATCCACGTGATCAACCACGCGCTGGGGCTGCACACGTCGATCTCGCGCGTCCAGGGCGGCAAGCTCAAGGCGAAGCACGAGATCAAGGTGGCCGCCATGTTCCGCGACGTGCCGCTGGAGTTTTTGCGCATGATCGCCGTGCACGAGCTGGCGCACGTCAAGGAAAAGCAGCACGACAAGGCGTTCTACAAGCTGTGCACGTACATGGAGCCGAACTACCACCAGTACGAGTTCGACGTGCGGGTCTATCTCACCGTGATGGAGCACTCGGGGCAGAAGCTCTGGTGAGCCCCGTGGCGCCGGCCGGCGCTTACAGCGGCGGGCGGGCGCGCTTGACCCAGGCCTGCACGGTAGCGCGCTGCCACTGCCGTTCGGCATAGGCGCGCAGGCGCGGCGGTACTGGATCGCCATTGCGGATCAGGCGCTGCAGCATGACGGCCAGGTCGACGTCCGCCAGCGACCAATTGCCGCACACGTGCTCGGCGCCTTCGGGCAGCAGCGCCTCGGCGGCGGCGAACAGCTTGTGCGTGGCCGCCTGCGCGCTGGCCGACAGCGGCGCGTCGCTCGGCTGGTAGAACACGACCAGCGTGGAGCGCTCCTGGCGTATCGGCAGCAGGTCGCTGCGCAGCCAGGCCTGGACCTGGCGCGCGCGCGCCTTCAGCTTCGGATCGGCCGGATACAGCGGCGTGCCAGGATAGGCCTCGTCCAGGTATTCCGTGATGGCCGACGACTCGCTCAGCCGGAACTCGCCGTCGACCAACGTCGGTACGCGCTGCGTCAGCGACTGCGCGGCGAACGCCGGCGCATGCCGCGCTCCCGCCTCCAGGTCCAGCGTTCGCTCTTCAAAGCCGATGCCCTTCTCCTTCAGCGCGACAAAGACGGACATGGCGTAGGGACTGGTGTACTGACTGTCGACGTATAACAGCATCGCAACTCCTGGAAGGTGTTAGTGAATCGTCAATACTACCATCCCCAGGCCAGCGCCGTTGCGCCGGGCTGCCGCGCCAGCTCGCCGACCGCCTCCCACCAGCTCAGGTGTACAGCGGCTGCGCCGGCGCCAGCGCCCGCATGCGCGCCAGCAGCGCCTGCGGCTCGTCCGCCACCAGCATGCGCGCGGCGTGGTCGGCGCCGATGAAGCCCTCGTCGCGGGCGTGGCCGATGAAGGCGGCCAGGCGCTCGTAGAACCCGCCCACGTTGAGCAGGCCCACCGGCTTGTCGTGGATGCCCAGCTGGCCCCACGTCAGCATCTCGAACAGTTCCTCCAGGGTGCCCATGCCGCCCGGCATGGCGATGAAGCCATCCGACAGGCGCGCCATCATGGCCTTGCGCTCGTGCATGTCCTTGACGATGAACTGGCGCGTCAGGCCCGTGTGGCCCACTTCGCGCTCGACCAGCGCGTTCGGGATCACGCCCGTCACCTCGCCGCCCAGGCGCAGCACCTCGTCGGCGACCACGCCCATCAGGCCGACCTTGCCGCCGCCGTAGACCAGCGCCAGGTTCTGTTCGACCAATGCCGCGGCCAGCGCACGGGCGCCGTCGGCGTACAGGGGGCTGGCGCCGGGACGGGCGCCACAATAGACACAGATCGTTTTCACTTGTTGAGCTTTTTCAGGTAATCGTCGGACAGCTTGCGGAAGCGCTGCAGCGTCTCGCCGCGCAGATAGGGTTCGACCTGGGTCAGCACCTGGTAGCAGCCGCGCGCCAGCGCGTCCGCCATGGACTGCTGCTCGGTGTACTTGCGCGGGTTGCGCACGTATTCGTACGACAGCCAGTACGTCGCCACCACCACCATGTTCGTCGCCATCGCCTCGATCGTCACGTCCGACGCCTCCAGCGAGGCTTCGCTGCGCAGGTCCACGCACAGCTGGGTGGCGACCTTGATCTTGTGCGCCAGAATCTGCTTGAAGTGCAGCTCGAGCTTGCGGTTGCGCGACAGCAGGTCGTTCAGGTCGCGGTAGAAGAAGCGGTAGCGCCAGATCAGTTCGAACATCAGGTGCAGGTACTGCCACACGTCCTCGATGTTCGAGCGGCGCCCGCTGGGCACGTGCAGGATGCGCTCGATCTCCTGCTCGAACTGGACGAAGATCGAGTTGACGATGTCGTCCTTGTTGCGGAAATGGTAGTACAAGTTCCCCGGCGAGATGTTCATCTCTTCGGCGATCACGGTCGTGGTGATGTTCGGCTCGCCGAATTCGTTGAACAGGCGCAGCGACAACTCCAGTATCCGTTCGCGTGTGCGTCTTGGGGCTTTTTGTAGCATGGGGCGAGAGAGTTTCCTGTTATTTCTGTTATTGCTCCTGCAAGGATAACACCGATGGCACCGAGGCTGGAATAAGCGACCCCTCAGCCGCCCCGCTTGGACAGCTCCGCCACCTGCCGGCGCAGCCCCGCCACCTCGTCCTTCAGCGCCTCGATTTCCTGCCGCAGCGGCAAGGTAGCCGCCAGCGCGGCATGCCGCACCAGCTCGTCCAGGCCGCCATCGTTGGCGGCAACCAGGCGTGGCCGCGGCCGCGGCGTCTCGTCGCGCGCACTGCGCACGGCCGCACGCAGTGCCTCGACCTTCTTGCGCCGCGCCGCGAACGCGTCCACGCCGGCCTGCCAGATGTTCTGCGATTTCGCTTTCTTAGCCATGGCTGTCCTCACGCCGCCTGCATCCGCGCGCGCGCCAGGCCATGCAGCCGGAAGCCCTCGCGGATGTTTTCACGCAAAACGGCGCCCTTCCACGGCTTCGTGTAGAAGCGGTCGATGGCGCCACGGTTGATCGCGGCCATGATCGGCGTCAGGTCCGCGTAGGCCGACAGCATGATGCGGAACGTGTCCGGGGCCAGGTTCTTGACCCGCTCCATGAACTCGGTGCCGCTCATCTTCGGCATGCACTGGTCGCACAGGATCACCTGCACACGGTAGCGTGCCAGGATGTCGAAGCCTTCCGCCGCCGTCTGCGCCGTCAGGATGCGGTAGCCGTCCTGCGCCAGGAAGTCCGACAGCACGTCCAGCATGAAGGCATCGTCGTCGACGATCAGCAAGGTCGGCTGCTCGCGGTCCTGTGCCTCGTCGGCCGGCGTCTGCAGGTAGCGGCCCTCGCGCAGCATGGCCTCGAAATCGTCGGCCGGCACCGGGCGGCTGAAATAGTAGCCCTGCATCTCGTCGCAGTCGTGGCGGCGCAGGTAGGCCAGCTGGGCATCCTTCTCGACGCCCTCGGCGATGACCTTCAGCTTCATGCTGTGCGCCATGTTGATGATGGCCAGCACGATGGCCGCGTCGTCCGGATTGCTGGTCACCTCGCGCACGAAGGCGATGTCGATCTTCAGCTTGTCGATCGGGAAGCGCTTCAGGTAGGCCAGCGACGAATAGCCGGTGCCGAAGTCGTCGATCGAGATCTTGATGCCCAGCTCCTTCAAGGTCTGCAGCACGGTGATGGTCTCTTCCGCGTTCGACATCAGCGAGCTTTCCGTCAGTTCCAGCTCCAGGAGCTCGGGCGGGATGTCGTGCTCGCGCAAGGCCTTCAATACCTCCTCCTGCAGGCCGCCCACGAAGAACTGGATGCCCGAGACGTTGACCGAGAGCTGCACGGCACCGGCGCCGGACGCCTTCCACTGGGCGATCTTGCGGCAGGCTTCGTGGATCACCCAGGCCCCCACGCGCACGATCAGCCCGGTCTCCTCCAGCAGCGGGATGAACAGCGCCGGCGACACCATGCCGTGGCCGGGACGGTTCCAGCGGATCAGCGCCTCGGCGCCGCTGATGCGGCCCGTGGACAGGTGCACCTTGGGCTGGAAGTACAGCACGAACTCGCCGTTGTCGATGGCGCGGCGCAGCGCGTTCTCCAGGTCCAGCCGGGCCAGCGACTGCGCGTTCATCTCGGCCGTGAAGAAACGGAACGCGTCGCGCCCCGCTTCCTTGGCGCGATACATGGCCGTATCGGCATACTTGATCAGCGTGTCGGCGTCGGTGCCGTCGTCCGGGAACACCGAGATGCCGATGCTGGCCGTGACGGTGACCTCATGACCCTTCAGGTCGAACGGCTGGCGCATCGCCTCGCGGATCTTGTCGATCACCGGCAGCGCGCTCTGCACGCCGTCCGGCAGCATCAGGATGGCCGCGAATTCGTCGCCGCCGAAGCGGCCGATGGTGTCGCGCACGCGCAGGCAGTCCACCAGCCGGCTGGAGAACTGGCGCAGCAGCTCGTCGCCGATGGTGTGGCCCAGCGTGTCGTTGATGTTCTTGAAGCGGTCCATGTCCAGGAACAGCACGGCCAGCGCCCAGCGGTGCTCGGCCGCCTGCACCAGCGAGTGGGTCAGCGATTCGTACAGCTGGCTGCGGTTGGGCAGGTTGGTCAGCGTATCGAAGTGGGCCAGCTTCAGCAGGCGCCGCTCCGCTTCCTTGCGTTCCGTGATGTCGCGCGCCACGGCAACGAGGATCCAGTTCTGGCCCGAGCGCAGGGTGCGCCGTTGCACCTCGACCGACAGCAGCGAGCCGTCGCGGCGGTGCACCAGGAGCTCGGCCATCGCGCCGCTCTGGTCGCCCGCCAGCAGCTTGTCGTACAGCTCCGCCAGCTGGGCCGGGGCGCTGCCACGGTCGCGCTGGCCCACCAGCAGGAAGTCCTCGCGCTCGTAGCCCAGCATGCGGCAAGCCGTCACGTTGACGTCGACGAAGCACATATTGGCGCGGTCGACCAGGAAGATTGCATCGGCCGTTGCATCCATCGCCATGCGGAAGCGGCGCAGGTCCTCGGTCAGCTTGGTGCGCGCGTCCAGGTCCGCCTGCAGCTGCGCGTGGTGGCGGCGGATCTCGTCGTACAGGCGCAGGTTCTCGTAGGCCACCGCGACCTGCGCCGCCACGGTGACGGCCACGCGCTCGTCCACCTCCGAGAATTCCGGCGCGCCCATCTTGTCGGCCAGGTAGAGCCAGCCGTGCACCCGCTCGTTCGTCATGATCGGCACGCCCAGGAACGAATGCACCGGCGGGTGTTCCTCCGGCAGGCCGATGTGGGACGGGTGGCCCGGCAGGCCGCCCATGCGCACCGGCTGGCGCGCATGCATGACCTGGCGCAGCACGCCCGCATCCGGGTTACTGGACAGCACGCGCGCGCTCTCGCCGATGCCGCAGCAGGAAAAATGCGTCAGCGTGCCGGCATCCTCGTCCAGCACACCGATGCAGGCATAGCGCGACACGCAGATGTTCTGCGCCACCTTGCAGCCGATGTCGATCAGCCCTTGCGGCTCGCGCTTGGCACCCAGGTCGATGCCCAGTTCGATCAGGGCCGTCAGGCGCAGGCTGACGGCCTGCAGGCTCGACAGGCTGTTCGACAGCCGCTGCGTCATCGTGTGCAGCCGCTCGGCCTCGCCGTCGCGCGCGTGATTGCCGTCGTGGTGCGCCAGCTGCGTCAACAGCTGGCTGGACGACTCGACTTCGTCCAGGTATTCCACCATCTTGTTGCCGATCTGGCCCAGCTTGGGATCGTCCGACGGGCGCGGCGCGAAGTCCAGCACCGGCGGCGCTTCCTTGGCACCCAGCGCCTCGTGCACGGTGCCCAGGATGATGTCCGGGTCGGAGGGTTTCGGCAGCACCCAGCGCACGCCGCAGGCCTCGGCCACGGCGGCGGCTTCCTTCTCGCGGTAAGTGGCGGTATAGAAGATGATCGGCACCTGCGCGGTGGCGGGATTGCTGCGCACCCGCGCCACCAGTTCGTAGCCGTCCATCTGCGGCATCAGGATGTCCGAGATGATCAGGTCAGGCTTGTCGTGCTCGATCAGCTTCAGGGCTTCGGCGCCGCTGGCCGCTTCCATCAGGCGGTAGCCGGAGAACCCCAGCAACGTCATCAGGAACTCGCGGTTCAGCACATGATCGTCGACGATGAGGATCGTTGCGATGTCGTCTTGTTCAGGGGGCGACATCTCCCCCGGTAAAAAAGACTCGATCTGTGTGACGAAACTATCCGGTTCGATGGGCTTGCCGATATAGCCGTCGAAGCCGGCGGCCAGCAGCCGTTCGCGGTCGCCCACCATCGCCAGCGCCGTCACGGCCAGCGCGGGAATCGCCCGCGTGCCCGCATCGGCCTTCAACGCGGCCACCACCCCGTAGCCATCGAGCTTGGGCAGGTGCACGTCGCAGATGATCAGGTCGGGCCGTTCGCGCCGCGCCACGGCCACGCCCTCCTCCCCGTCGCTGGCGCTGAGCGGCGTGTACCCGAACGCCCGCAGCAGGTACACCATCAGCTCCATATTGGTGGGATTGTCTTCTATGATGAGGATCCGTGCCGACACGTTCGCACTCCTGTAGTGTTACCTGGGCACGCCCCTGCCGCTGGCATGGTGTGCGGGCCCTTCTTGCGGGCATGCGCCCTCCCCGTCCTGTCAGTATCCCTTATTCCGCCGGCACGCGAAGCACGAAAGCGGCGCGCGCACGGACCGCCGGTTCTGTGTCCGGCGTGACCATGTTTCCAGCAATCAATACAGTCTAGCGGATGGTGTGGACGCCGTCAAAATCTCGTCGAGTATCGTGCGCAACACCTGGGGGTGGCTGCCCAGCGCGACGTGGCCGATGCCGCCCAGCGCCACGTTGCGGGCGCCCGCGAGCTGGCAGGAGAGCTGGGGGGCGATGATGTTGTCGTGCCACGACCAGATCGAGGTGAACATGGCCCGACGTCCCTCGTCGTCCTGCGCGAGCCGCGCCAGCCAGGGAGCGTCGCGGCGCATCTGCGCGGCATTGGCGCCGATGCCGAGCGACGCCAGCGCGGTGCCGGAATGCGGCGTGCCCACCGTGATCACGCGCGCGACGCGCGCCTCGGCGGCCGCGCCGTGGCGGCGCAGCCAGGCGCGCGCCACCAGGCCGCCCATGCTGTGCGCGACGATGACGACGCGCGGCGCGCCGGTCGCCGCCAGCAAGCGCTGCACGCCCGCTTCCACCTGGCCGGCATAGTCGTCGATGGCAGCGGTGACGGGTTCCAGGTCCACCGCGTCGTGGCTGATGCCGGCGCTCTCCAACTGCCGGCGCAGCGGCCGCCAGTAGCCGCCGTTGCAGCCGTAGCCGTGGATCAGCAGCACCGGCAAGGCTTGCGACGGCGGCGCCAGGAACGGCGCCGGCCGGTGGCGCAGCATGTGCCAGGACGACGCCAGCATCGTGGCGCGAAACTCCCCCAGCAGCAGGCGCAGCTTGCCACCTGGCGTCAGGCGATGGTGATCGGGCGCGGGGCTGCCATGGCGTCGGCTCAGGAGGAAATTGTTGCCGACGATCGCCAGCCGCGCCAGCAGCACGGCCAGCAGCGCCAGCACCAATGCCAGGTCGGCCGGCACGTAGGACGTGGCGGCGTACCAGATCAGCAGCGCGCAGACCACCTGCACCGCCATGATCGCCAGCAGGAGTCGAACCACCATTGAAGCGCTCCTATCCTTTCAGCCGGGCCGCCAGGTCGGTGGCGAGACGGGCCACGATGGCGTAGATCGACAGTTGCGGATTGGCGCCGATCGAGGTGGGGAACAGCGAGCCGTCGTGCACCGATACGTTGGCCAGCTCGCGGTAGCGCCCATCGGGCGCGACCACGCCGTCGCGTTCTGCCGCCGCCATCGTGCAGCCGCCCATCACGTGGGCCGACGCGACCCGGGTCAAGAGCGGCGCCATCGGCAGCGCCTGGATCGCCGCCTTCGCCTCGGGCCAGCTGGCGTGGTGGCGCCCCATCTCGTGCAGCGGCAGCACGGCCTCGGCGCCGGCGGCGAACTGGATTTCCGCCATCGTCAGCAGGGCGCGGCGGGCGCCGTCCCACAGGTAGTCCGTGATCGGGTAGTCCAGCTCCGGGGTGCCGTCGCCACGCAGGTGGACCTGGCCGCCTTGCGAGCCGTCGTGGAAGCCGTCGCGCAGCAGCGCCAGCATACCCTGGGTGCGGGCGAAATGGCGCATCGCCTCCGCGTGCGCGGCGCCGAAGCCGGCCAGGGTCGTCGACAGCAGCAGCGGATGCAGCGGCGGCACCTCCAGCTTGTAGCCGATGGGACCGTCGACCGGCAGGGTGTCGAGGAAGTGGTCGGAATAGATCGTCTGCGGCGCGCCCGCGAAGCCATCCACCGGCTGGGCGAAGCGCCCGGCCGAGACCAGTGTCGGGTGCAGGAAGGTGCGCTTGCCCAGCAGCCGGTGCGGGTCGGGCGCGCTCGAGCGCAGCAGCAGGCCGGGCGAGTTGATGGCGCCGCCGGCCACCACGACGTGGCGCGCGCGCACCGTCACCGTGCGCCCGGTGGGCGCGATGCCGTCCGCGCCCAGTGCCGCCACCAGGACGTGCTCGGCCTTGTCGCCGCGCAGCACCAGGCGTTCGGCCCGCGCCCGCGTCAGCAGGGTGGCGCCGCCGGCCAGCGCCGCAGGGATCGTCGTGACGAGCATCGACTGCTTGGCATTGGTGGGGCAGCCCATGCCGCAGTAGCCCAGGTTCCAGCAGCCGTTGACGTTGCGGCGGATCGCCGCCGTGTGGATGCCCAGCTTGCCGGCGCCCTGGCGCAGCAGGTCGTTGTTGGCGTTCGGTGGTGTCGGCCAGTCGGCGATGTGCAGGCGCTGCTCCATCCGCTCGAACCACGGCGCCAGCGCCTCGACCGTGTAACCCGTCAGGCCGAAGCGGCGCTGCCAGTGCGCCAGCGTGGTCGGCGGCGTGCGGAAGCTGGAGGTCCAGTTGACCGTGGTCGAGCCGCCCACGGTGCGGCCCTGCAGAATGTTGATCGCCTTGTCGCGCGTCTTGCGCGCGGCCGACTCCTGGTACAGCGCCGGATAGGCCTCGGCCTCGCGCATCTTGAAGTCGCGCGACGATTTCAGCGCGCCCTCCTCGACGATGACCACGTTCAGGCCGGCGGCCGTTAGGATCTCGGCCGTGACGCCGCCGCCGGCACCGCTGCCGACGATGGCGACATCCGCCTCGATGACCCGGTTCGCGCTCAGCGTGGCGCAGTCGATGACGTTCCAGCCGGCCGCGAGGCCGGCGGCAATCGGATCCGCGATGGGGCTGTGACTCGTGCTCATGCCGCCAGCTCCGGCATGGGACCGGGGTAGCCGATGGCGGCCCAGCTGGACGGATCGGCATACCAGCTGCCGATGACGAGGTCGTGCAACGCCTGGTAACCGGCGCGCAGCCTGGCGAAGCGGTGCAGGCGCCAGCCTTGCAGGAAGGCTTCCAGCTGGGCCGGCGTGGCGTCGCGCCAGGCCGGCAGCCCCGCCAGCAGGCGCCGCGTGGGGGCCAGCGCCAGCAGGCCGAACAGGTCTTGCAGCTCGCCCTGCGCGGCCAGCGGCAGGCCGGCGATGGCAAGCGAGACGCGTTCAACGGTCGCTTGAACGGCTTGTTGTCGGGCCGCCGGCGCGCTGGGCAGCGCGGGACCCAGCAGGGCCGGCACGACGGCCGTCAGCAGCTCGCCCCCGGCGGCGTCGAGATTGAAGCGGGCGGGGGCGCCGTGCGCCAGGCCGCGGTACAGCGCGCCGCCGGCCGCCAGCGCCAAGGCGCCGCCCACCCCGAATTTGAGGAACGCTCTGCGTGTCGTCATACGTCTCCGTACTGTTGGTTTTGTAAGCCGAGTGTACGAGAGGAACGACCGTGCGATTAGAGTCCGGCCTCAGTTTTCCGTCTTGCAGCGCACCAGGATCTGGCGCGCGATGCCGCGCAGGATGTTCACCTCTTCCGTTTCCAGCTGGGTGCGGGCGAACAGGCGCTTAATGCGCGGCATCAGCTTGCGGGGATTGTGCGCGTCCAGGAAGCCGACGGCCACCAGCGCCTGCTCCAGGTGCTGGTACATGCCGTCGATCTGGGCCAGCGAGGCAGCCTCGCCATGAAAGCCGACCTCGGCCTTCGGCGCCGGCGTGCTGCCGGCCGCCAGCGCCGCCATGCGGCATTCGTAGACCAGCACCTGCGCCGCCTGGGCCAGGTTCAGCGACGAGTAGTCCGGATTGGCGGGGATATTAATGAGCACGTTGCAGCGCTCGACGATGTCGTTCGGCAGGCCGAAACGCTCGTTGCCCAGCACCAGGGCGACGTGCAGGTCGGCCGTGGCGGCGGCATGCTCGGCCACCTCGCGCGGCGTGTGCACGGGCGGCGAGAACTCGCGCAGGCGGGCCGACACCGCGGCCGCGTAGTTGATGCCTTCCAGCGCCTCGGCGATGGTGGCGACGACGCGCGTGCCGGCCAGCAGGTCCTGCGCACCGCTGGCGAACGCCACCGCCTCCTCGTGCGCCGTCATGCCATCAAAGCGCGGGCTGACCAGCACCAGGTCGGAAAATCCCATCGTTTTCATGGCGCGCGCGACCGCGCCGATATTGCCCGCCCGGCTGGTTTCCACCAGCACCACGCGCAGGCGGCTGAAAAGAGACGATGTGATTTCGGGCTGCTTCATTTAAAATAGCGGTTTTCGCGAGTCGGTGGGTGCGGATTCTACCCTGACCACCTGGCCTCGCGGCCGCTCTTTAATTCATTCTTGTTCACAGCTTGCCGATCCTATCGCTGCCGCACGACGTGCGGCGGGCCAGGGTCGCGCTTCCATTTGGGGAATTGCAATGCATCCAATGCTCAACACGGCCATCAAGGCCGCCCGTCGCGGCGCCGCCGTCATCAACCGCGCGTCGTTCGACCTGGACCGGGTCACTGTCACCGAAAAACAACACAACGACTTCGTGACGGACGTCGACCAGGCCGCCGAGCAGGCCATCATCGAAGTCTTGCAAAAAGCTTATCCCGACCATGCCTTCCTGTGCGAGGAATCCGGCACCACGGGCAACGTGAACGACGAGAGTGAATTCGTGTGGGTCATCGACCCGCTGGACGGCACCACCAACTTCATGCACGGCTTCCCCCAGTACGCGGTTTCCATCGCGCTGCAGCAGCGCGGCGTCGTCACGCTCGGCCTGGTTTACGATCCGGTCGCCAACGACCTGTTTACCGCCGAAAAAGGCGCCGGCGCCTATCTGAACGAGAAGCGCATCCGCGTGCGCAAGCAGGACCGCATCAGCGGCGCCCTGCTGGGCACGGGCTACAAGAACGGCAGCCCGAAGGCGCTGGACGAATACCTGAAAATGTACGGCATCATGGCCGAGCGCTGCCACGGCGTGCGCCGCGCCGGTTCGGCCGCACTGGACCTGGCCTATGTCGCCTGCGGTCGCCTGGACGGCTTCTATGAAAAGAACCTGCAGCCGTGGGACATCGCCGCCGGCTCGCTGCTGGTGACGGAAGCGGGCGGCATCGCCGGCGAATTCAACGGCGAATCGAACTACATGGCCACCGGCCACATCATCGCGGCCAGCCCGCGCGTGTTCGGCCAGATGGTCCCGCTGCTGGCCGAATTCGCGTAAACGTCGGCGAACTCATATCGATCTGCTAACAATCTGTGACATTGTTACAAAAAAGGAGGCGAAAGCCTCCTTTTTTTATTTCCAGCACGAAATTAGCGTTGAGAATCGCTGCTATACTATCTGTGCGGAAATTCCGCCCGGATGCAATATTTTTCACCTGTCAATCCTGACGGGGATTACTGATCGAGTACCTATGTCCTTCTCTCAACTTGGCTTGTCCGACGCGATCGTGCGTGCCGTTACCGAAACGGGCTATACGGCGCCCACGCCGATCCAGAGCCAGGCTGTTCCGGCCGTGCTGAACGGCGGCGACCTGCTGGCCGGCGCGCAGACCGGCACCGGCAAGACCGCTGGCTTCACGCTGCCCGTGCTGCACCGCCTGTCCACTGACGCCTTCGGCACGAAGCTGACCAACAACACGTCGCCCCGCCCCATCCGCGCTCTGATCCTGACGCCCACCCGCGAACTGGCGGCGCAGGTCGAGGAAAGCGTCAAGGTGTACGGCAAATACACGAAGCTGAACTCCGCCGTGATCTTCGGCGGCGTCAGCATCAATCCCCAGATCAAGCTGCTCAAGCACGGCGTCGACATCCTGGTCGCCACCCCGGGCCGCCTGCTGGACCATATGCAGCAGGGCACGGTCAACCTCGACAAGGTCGAGATCCTGATCCTGGACGAAGCCGACCGCATGCTGGACATGGGCTTCATCCGCGACATCCGCAAGGTGCTGGCCGCCCTGCCGCCGAAGCGTCAGAACCTGCTGTTCTCCGCCACGTTCTCCGACGAGATCAAGGCACTGGCCGACGGCCTGCTGGACAATCCGGCCACGATCGAGGTGGCGCGCCGCAATTCCACCGTCGAGATCATCGCCCAGAAGATCCACCCGGTCGACCGCGACAAGAAGCACCCGATGCTGTCGCACCTGATCCGCACGCACCAATGGACCCAGGTGCTGGTGTTCACCCGCACCAAGCACGGCGCCAACAAGCTGGTCGAACAGCTGGGCGCGGACGGCATCGGCGCGATGGCGATCCACGGCAACAAGAGCCAATCGGCGCGCACGCGCGCGCTGAGCGAATTCAAGGACGGCACCCTGCAGGTGCTGGTCGCCACCGATATCGCCGCGCGCGGCATCGACATCGACCAGCTGCCGCACGTCGTCAACTACGACCTGCCGAACGTGCCGGAAGACTACGTGCACCGCATCGGCCGCACCGGCCGCGCCGGCGCCAAGGGCGAGGCCGTGTCGCTGGTTTGCGTGGACGAGCACGACATGCTGAAGGACATCGAGAAACTGATCAAGCAAACGCTGCCGCGTGAAGTGATTCCTGGCTTCGAGCCGGACCCGAACGCGCGCCCGCAGCCGATCCAGCTGCGCAGCGGCACCGGCCACCACCGCAACCCCCGCCCGGGCGGCGGCAACGGCGGCGGCGGTCGCGGCAAGCCGGGCGGCAACGGCCAGCCCCGCGCAGCCGCGGGCAACGGCGGCGGCAACCGCGCCGGCGCCGGCAATGGCGGCCGCAGCGGCGGCAATGTCGCGCGCGGCGGCGGCCAGCGCTCCGGCGCGCCGGCCCAGGCCCGCACCGGCGGCGGCCGCGGCCGCTGAACCATTCATCTGCCTTACCCCTTGATTCGTCGCTTGCGGCGATCGAGTTGAACCACCGCCGCGCGGTGGTTTTTTTTGGCGCGCCGTTCGCGCGAACAGCGCCCCTGAATATGAGCCCTGCTCATACTGTCAGTGCCCGATCCGTCGCCAAACTGATAGTATGACAACTTTCTGCTCCTGGAAGTCGCCATGCCCCGCTTTGCCGCCAACCTGTCCATGCTGTTTACCGAGCACAGCTTCCTCGACCGCTTCGCCGCCGCGCGCGACGCCGGCTTCGAGGGTGTCGAATTCCTCTTCCCCTACGAATACGATCCGGACGACATCGCCCGCCGCCTGGAGGACAACGGCCTGCAACTGGCCCTGCACAACCTGCCGCCGGGCGACTGGGAGCACGGCGACCGCGGCAACGCCTGCGATCCGCGCCGCATGAGCGAATTCCGCGCCAGCGTGCAGACGGCATTGCGCTACGCCACCCGGTTGAACGTGCCGTACGTGCATTGCATGGCCGGCATCCTGCCGCCCGGGCTGCCGTCGCGCCGGGCCCGCGAGGCGTACATCGTCAACCTGCAGTATGCGGCCGAGCTGTTCGCGCCGCACGGCATCGGCGTGCTGATCGAGCCGATCAACGGGTTCGACATGCCCGGCTATTTCCTGCAGCGCAGCGCCGATGCGCTCGACATCCTCGCCGCCTGCGCCCGGCCCAACCTGTATCTCCAATACGACATCTACCATATGTATCGGATGGAAGAGCCGCTGGAGGACAGCCTGCGTGCCTGCCTGCCATCGATCCGCCACGTGCAGTTGGCCGACGCCCCGGGACGGCACGAGCCGGGCACGGGCCAGATCGACTATCCACCGCTGCTGCGCCTGCTCGACGACCTGGGCTACGAAGGCTGGGTCGGCTGCGAATACCGTCCGCGCGACAACACTGTGGCGGGATTAGGCTGGCGCACCGTCGTGTAAATGCATTAACCTTACGACGACGGCCAACAACGCCGTGACTGTGTTTGCGTTCGCGCAAACGACAGCCGTTTCGCCTGCCGCAACATACTGATTCCGGTCACGAGAAAGGCTCATCATGCGCGCGTTGTCCGTCCACCCCGCTTTCCCCTCCCTGTTGCGGCATTGCTGGCGGCTGGCCCTGGTGGCGCTGCTGCTGGCCGGGCTGACGGGCTGCGCGGGCCAGCGGCGGCTGGACGAGGTGCGCGAATTCGCCGCGCTGGCGCCCACCCTGACGTCGTACGCGGAGCTGAGCCAGCGCTACCGCGACACCTACCAGCGCGAGCAACCTTACCTGTCGGCCGCCGCCGACCAGCGCGAGCGCGCCATCGACGAGAAGCGGCGCGACGCCTACCCCGACTTCATCGCGATCGGGCAGGCGGTCGTCGCCTACATGCGGGCGCTCGGCACGCTGGCCGGCGGCGAGCAGTTCAGCGTGGACGACCAGCTCAAGGGGGCGGCCACGGGCATCAAGGCCTGGCCGGACGCGGGCATCACGGACCGCCACGTCAGCGCTTACGCGGGCCTGACCCGGCTGCTGGCGCGCCTGGTCGGCGCGCGCGAGCAGGACAAGGCCGTGCAGGCGCTGCTGCGCGAAGGCTACGAGCCGATGCAGGCGTCGCTGGACGCGATGAGCACGGTACTGCGCCACTACGACAAGACGCACGACAACGAGCGCGCCATCGTGCTGGGCACGCTGGACGTGGAAACGGCGTTTGCGGACACGCCCAAGGACCGCCTGCTGGCCGTGCTGGCCAAGGCGCACCGGCAGGACAAGGCCAGCGAGTACCGCCTGCTGGGCCTGCGCCACACGCTGGCCGCGCGCCACGTGCACGAGATCCAGACGCGCCACCAGGCGCTGGTGCAGGGCCTCGACGGCGCCGCGGCCAGCGTGCGCGTCGCCACGCCCGCCCCGCCATCGACCGCCACAGGAGCCCAGCCATGAGCGCTTCATTCCCCAGCACCAGGCCCGCCGACATCGAAGCGCTGGCCGACAGCCTGTCCGCCAGCGCCAGCGCGCTGCACGAACGCATCATGCGCGCGATCCGGCGCAACGGCCAGCAGGCGGACAGGACGGATGGCGACGCGCCAGCCGACGTGGCGGACGGCGTCGATGGCGGCGGCATCACGCATGCGGATGCGCAGGCGCTGTTCGAGCAGGAAGTGGCGTTGCGCCAGCAGGCCAACAGCCTGTACGTGGACGCCGCGCGCCTGGCCACGGCCGGTCTGGTCGTGCCGCAGGCGCAGCTGCTGGAAGTGACCGCGCGGGCGCGTGAAACGATCCGCAAGCTCGACCGCGCCAAGGACATCGCCGGCATCGTCGCCGCACTGCTGGGACTCACAGGCGCGATCGTGGGTGCGCAGGCCAAGGAAGCGGCCGCGGCGCTGGAAGACCTGAGGGACAACCTGGATGCCTACCGGGCCGACTCGCGCAAACCGGACGACGGGCATACAATGGGAGCGTGAGTTGCATGCGTGAAGCCGGCACGGCCGTCGCCATACCACGCGTTGCAACGGTGTCCAACCCGCGCCGTCCGCGCGCACTCGAGAGCACGCAGATGAACGACTTGACACCGGATCGGCTGGCGGCACTGAAGGCGTTGCTGGAAGTGCGCAAGAGCACCTTGCTGAGCCAGTTCCCAGACGGGACCGCGAGCGAATTCAACCGTACGCCAGCCGTCGAGGAAATCGAGACGTCGCCGGCGGACAGCGCCAGCAACCGCACGCTGAACCAGCTGGAAGCGGAGGCGGACGAGCACCGGCTCGCGCAGCTGGCCGCCATCCGGCATGCGCTGGCCAAGTTCGACCAGGGCGAGTACGGCATCTGCGAAAGCTGCGGCGGGCCGATCGGCGCGTCGCGGCTGGATGCGCGTCCCGAAGCATGCCTGTGCATCGGCTGCCAGACGCGCATGGAACGGCGCGGCCATTGACGCCCCTGCCGTGCGCACACCCGTTCACGCCACTTCTATAATTGGCGCATGGCCTACAAGACGATCCTCGTGCATCTCGATGAAGCCCCACACGCCGGCGCGCGCGTGCTGATGGCGGCCGAACTCGCCCTGCAGAACGATGCCCACGTGATCGGCGTGGCGCTGACGGGCGTGTCGCGCTTCCTGTACCAGAACGAGATGGTGGACGAGCAGGACCCCAACCTGGCACGGCACCTGGACGTGCTGCGCGAACGCGCCGCGCGCGCCCTGGCCGGCTTCGCGCCGCAATTGCACGCGCTCGGCGTGCATTCGTACGAAGAGCGCGTACTGGACGACGAGCCCGGTGCCGGCCTGTCCCTGGTGGCCCGTCACGCGGACCTGACCATCGTCGGCCAGGCGCTGCCGGGCCAGCGCGGCAGCGCGGCCGGTTTCCCTGCCGAGGTGCTGACGGAGTCGGGCTGTCCCGTGCTCGTGGTGCCGCACACGGCGCGGCCGCGCGGATCGATTTCCGTCAGCGCGGCCGGCGTCGCCAGCCCGGGCGCGCCCGCGCCGGGCCGCGACGTGCTGGTGGCCTGGAACGCCAGCAAGGAAGCGGCGCGTGCCGTGCGCGAGGCCTTGCCGCTGCTGCGGCGCGCCGACAGCGTGACGGTGGCGATCCTCGATGCCGAGTTGCATCCGGCGCTGTTCGGCAACGCGCCCGGCGCGGACCTGGTCGCCTGGCTGGGCCGGCATGGCGTGGCGGCCCAGGTGGCGCTGGACGCCAGCCCGCGGCACGGCCTGCTGAAGCGGCCCTCGCAGGTGGGCGAATCGCTGCTGGCACTGGCCGCCGAGCGCAGCTGCGACCTGATGGTGCTGGGCGCCTTCGGCCACTCGCGCATCCGCGAGACGCTGCTGGGCGGCGTGACGCGCGCGGTGCTGGACGGGATGACGGTGCCGGTGCTGATGGCGCACTAGGTAGGGGAAAACTCGGTCACCATTGGTCTCATCCGTCCAGCCAGTCCTGCTCCCGTATCCGCGCCACCTGCCGCTGCGCCAGCCATTTCCACAGCTGCAGCGCTTCGTCCGGCCCGGCCGACATCTGGCGCGGCTCGGCCAGCGCGATCTCGCAGTCGCGGTCCGACCACTCCTCGTAGCGCACGGTACCCCCGGCGCCGACTTCCAACTGGTACATCAGCCCGTCGTCATAGCCGAACCGCAGCACGGCCGAGCCCGGGCCGTCATCCGCCGCGCGGGTGTGGCCGGCGTACAAGTCCGCCAGTGTCGCCGCCAGTTGCGCTTCCGTCGGCGCGGCGATGTCGCGGCCATCCGGCCCGGTGAGGATCAGCCATGCCTGTGTCATCTCCCCTCCCCGTGGCGCAGACGGCAATGCCGCGGCGCCTGATCAGCCGACGAAGCGCGGCAGCGACAGCGGATCGAAGTCCTTCCAGTCGCCGTCCGTGATCGTGCCGTCCGCCTGTTCGATGCGGCGGGCGCCCAGGTCACGCAGCAGGCCGATGGCGCGGTTCGTGTCACCGTCCGGCAGCGCCACCGCGATCATCATGCCCGGCGCGCGCGGCTCGGCCATGTTCTCGCCGCCGCGCTCTGGCTCACCCTTGTCCTTCATGTGCGAGAAGCTGTACAGCGAGCCCACGTGCGCGCCGACCAGGCCGCCGACGACAGGCCCGGCTGGCCCCGTCAGCGGCACGGTGGCCGCGCCCAGCGCGGCGCCGATCGCGCCGCCCGTCGCAGCGCCCTTCGCCAGGCCTTCGGGACTGTCCTTGGCGCCCGGCGACTTGTCGCGGTCGCCGCCCAGCGGATGGGCATCGTGCTGGCCCGGCTGGCTGACGTAGAAGCCGCTGATCGCGTCGGCCGGGTAGCCCGCATCGACGAGTGCCTGGCGTGCGTTGTCGACCTCTTCCTGCAACTGGAAATGTCCTGCGATGATCGTTGTCATTGTTTTCTCCCGCATGATTGAACCCAGTCAGCTTGCCCGCGCGGATGCCGCGCTTCCGTTCGTTGACGCACATATGAGCGGGCGCTACGGCCGTGTCAGGCCGACGGGGGGCAGCCGTGCTCGAGCTCGTGTCCCGCTGTGGTGACTGACACCGCGGTGGGACACGAACCAGGCCGTCGTCCGGATTTACCAGTTGGCCCAGGCGAATGAGCGGTTGGCCGGCGCGGCCGGCACGTCGACGATCACCGGCGCCACGACCGGCGCATCCTGCCAAGTGCGCGGATCGACGCGGTAGTATTTGCGCAGCTCGTCAAACAAGGCGGGGTGACGCTCGCACAGCTGCCACGGCTTGCCATAGAACGCTTCGGTGGCCACCGCGAAGAACTCCGCCGGGCTGGTCGCGCCGTAGTGATCCAGCACGCTGTCCGGATTACCGGTCCATGCTTCATGGCGCAAGTGGGCGAAATCGCGCGACAGCACGGCCGACCAGCTGCGGTAGTTGTCCGCGCTGCCCAGGTAAGGCGCGCCGTTGGTGGTGCCCGACTCGCTGTCGAGCTGGTGGGCGAATTCGTGCAGGGCGACGTTGTGGCCGCTGCTCCACTCGCGTGCGCCGCGTGCCACGTCGTCCCACGACAGCACCACGCGGCCATCCGTCCAGGATTCGCCCAGCATGGTCTGGCGCGCGTCGGTGACGATGCCGCCGGGCCCGATTTCCTGGCGCGGCGCGGCAAAGGCACCGGGGTAGACGAGGATCGTGTGCAGCGGGCGGTAGACCTTGGTGGGACGGTTCAGCAACAGCATGCAGGCCAGGCCGGCAATGGCCACGCGCATCTCGTCCGTGACTTCCAGGCCGGCACAGCCGACGAATTTCTTCTGGTGCAGGAACTGGACGACGAGGCGCTGCAGCTGCTGCTGCAAGGCGGGCTCGAGGCGGTCGTAGACGGGGATATATTCGGACAGCGTGCGCAAGGCAGCGGGCGGCAGCGGTCGCGCCAATGCCCGCTTCAGGGTCCAGCGCGGGTACCAGAATGGCGTGGCAACGGCCAGCGCCAACAGGGTCATACTGAGCAATGCTTCCATTTCGCCGTCCCGAAGTCACACGTGCCCCTCAGATGGGGCGTGTGGTCAACATTTCAACGGCGCAGCGGCAGGCACTGCAACACGGCGGCACAAGGTAACGGTACCACAGCAGTAGCGCCGGGCGATGGGCAGCCTCGAGCGAAGCCTGCCACCTTCAGGCGCCAGCCGGGACGGCGGCTTACTGCTGTGCCTTCTGCAGCGATTGCGGAGCGCCGAACAGGGCGGCCACCAGCGGATCGCGCGTGACGGGACCCCGGTTGACGCGGATGGCGTAGTGCGTATCGTCTGCCAGGATGTGGAAATGACGGCCGCTGCCTGCCATGCTCTGCTCGCGCAGGCTCGGGCGTTCCTTGCGCGGAGGCGCGCCTTCGCGTTTCGGCTGCACGATGGCTGCCAGGAAGGCCTGGACGCGCTCGGCGTCCGGCGTCAGGCGGTACACGGCCTTGCCCAGGTAGGTGGCGGTCCCTTCGATGTAACGGGCCAGTTCGATGACGCCGGCTTCGCGCAGGTCACGAATGTATTTGCGGGCACCCGACGGCGAAAACTTCAGGAACCAGGCGATTTCGTCGGCCAGCATTTCGTGGTTCTGCAGCTCGCCGATCAACTTCTGCATGTTCTCGATACGACGCAGCGTTGCCGAGGTTGAACGTACACGCTCGATCGGAGCCAGCGACAATGCCTTGCGCTCGGTACCCGGGCCGGGGCGCTCGACCAGTGCGAGGCGCGCCTTGGCGGCGGGGGCCGCCGGCTCGCGCACTTCCTGGGCGGCCATCACATCGCTGTTCGACAGGTCGTGAGTTTCTCGGATTGCATGCATTTGAACACTCCTTATAACGGTAGCCGAAAGGCACGGAAGAGCCAGGGACGCCGTGCCACATCTGTAATCTGTAGGTTGTAGATTGCTCTCTTGGCGAACAGGAGTCTGTGCGGCAACGAACATAAAATGGTTTAAACGTTATCGCTCGACTTTTATCAGACACGGCGCATGCCCGACGGGTCTTCCTCTGCTGCTGATCATTAAGCCCTTGTTTCTCATCAGGATTTCCGCCGTGGGCATGGGCGATGGCGATGGCTGGCGGCGGCAACCATGTGCGTGCCTTAATGCAACATCTACAAAAAATTCTGGCCGCTTGGGCTTTTCACCGCAGCCCGGGCAAAGCTACCTCAGCAGTGTTTCGTGCGACCGTTGCCGGCGTCCGACGCGGTCAAACCTGCCTGTACCGACAACTTGGACCGCCGCCTGCACGATTGGTTCTGTTGTAAGTTCCCAACACCTTTGATATAACGCAATGTGTTTGTGCGGTAGCGCACCGAAGCTTCCCGAGGGCGGCGCCTACACTTGACCTAACGGCAATGCAATTGTCGCAATAAAGAAAGAAGAGCAAAAAATCGCCGCTCCTTTTAAAATTGCTGTCGCACAAGATTTCCTTTCAACGCATCAGGAGTTATCAGTGAACAAAACCAAAAATATCGCTATCGCCGCAGCACTGCTGTGTGCTTCGTTCGCCGCCCAGGCGCAGGAAGCCGACATCAATCCGAACTGGTACTTCCAGCCCAGCGTCCTGGGCCTGAAGCCTGATTCGGACTGGGCCACCGACAAGACCGGCTACGGCGCCGGCCTGAAGTTCGGCAAGGCCGTGGCCCCGAACTGGGACATCCAGATGGGTTACACCTACGGCCGTTCGCGTGAGAACGGCGCCCGCTACGAACAGCAGACGCTGGGCGTGGACGCCCTCTACATGTTCTCGCGCAAGACCTTCCGTCCGTTCGTGCTGTTCGGTATCGGTGCCGAGCGCGACAAGGAAAACCGCCGCGGCAGCCTGGCTGAACCGCACCGCACGTCGCCGTACGTGAACGCCGGCCTGGGCTTCCAGTCCGTCATCAACGACCGCGTTTCGTTCCAGGCGGACGTGCGCAGCGTGTACGGCTTCATCGGCTCCGATGAATTCCGTCACGACCGTTCCAACAACGTCGTGGCCAACGTCGGCTTCAACTTCGCGTTCGGCCCGTCGCCGAAAGCCGCGCCGGCCCCGGCACCAGCGCCGGCACCGACCCCGATCGCCGAGCAGCCAGCCCCGGTCGCTCCGCCGCCACCGCCACCAGCCCGCTTCGAGAAAGTGACGATGTCGGCCACCGAACTGTTCGAGTTCAACAAGGCGAAACTGCGCGGCGACCAGCCGAAGCTGGACGACATCGCGCGCGTGCTGAACGAAAACACCAGCCTGACCGGCATCACGATCACCGGCCACGCCGACCGTATCGGTTCGAAGCAGTACAACCAGAAGCTGTCCGAACAGCGCGCCGCCGCCGTCAAGCAGTACCTGGTCGGCAAGGGCGTCGCCTCGGATCGCCTGGAAACCCAGGGCAAGGGCGAGGACGAGCCGGTCGTGCAGTGCAACGACAAGAAGCGCGCCGACCTGATCAAGTGCCTGGAACCGAACCGCCGCGTCGAAGTCGAACAGATCACCATCGAACGCCGCGTGCAGTAAGCACACACGCCGCAGCCGGTCCGCGTGGCCGGCCGCGATCATCCATGCAAAAAGGGGCGCTTGCCCCTTTTTGTTTTTGCGGAGGCAAAATTGAGCTGGAGAAAGTTACCCCATATCGCGAAAAAGCTGCCGGAGCTGTCGTACTGCGCCGTCATGGAATGGTTCGACCATCGCGGCAGCAGCAAGGGCGCCGCCCTCGCCTTCTACACCCTGTTTTCGCTGGCGCCCATTCTCGTGCTCGTGATTGCCATTGCCGGCTTCTTCTACGGCAAGGAAGCGGCCCAGGGCGAGCTGTTCAATCAATTGCGCGGCATGATGGGCGCGCAAGGCGCCGAGGCGATCCAGCTGATCCTGGCCGGGGCCCACAACGAGGAGGAAGGGCGCATCGCCACGATCATCGCCGGCGCCTTGCTGCTGTTTGGCGCCACCAGCGTGTTTGCCGAGCTGAAGACGAGCCTGGACGACATCTGGCAACTGCCGCCCGTCACCGACAACACGGTATGGGACACGGTCCGCACCCGGCTGCTGTCCTTCGGCATGGTGCTGGCGTTGGGGTTCCTGCTGCTGACTTCGCTCGTCGTCAGTGCCGCGCTGGAGATCTTCCAGCGCTTCTGGAACAGCTATTGGCCGAATGCCACCTTCATCATCACGCTGGTCAACCACACGATCAGCTTCCTCGTCATTGCGACGATGTTCGGCGTCATCTACAAAATGCTGCCGCGCATCCGGCTGGGCTGGACGGACGTGGTCATCGGCGCCATCGGCACGGCCCTGCTGTTCATGGTGGGGAAATTCGGCATCGGCGCCTATATCGGCAACAGCGGTGTCGCCAGCAGCTTCGGCGCGGCGGGCTCGACGATCGCACTGCTGCTGTGGGTCTATTACTCGGCGCAGATCTTCTTCCTGGGCGCGGAGTTCGCCCGCCAGTACGCGCTGCGGCTGGGCAGCCTGAAGCATCATCCGCGCGATGAGCAAGGGCGGCTGATCGTCAAGAGCAAGAAGGCGTGACACCCGCGGTGGCAGGCACCGATCCGCGATCGGCGCCCGTCACCGGCAGCGTCGTGCGAATTACTCGCCCAGCAGCTCCGCCACCACTTCCATTCCTTCCACCCGCTCGGCCACCACCTTCAGCACGACGATCACGGGCACGCCCAGCAGCAGCCCCCAGACGCCCCACAACCAGCCCCAGAACAGCAGGCTGACGAAGACGGCAGCGGCGTTCATGCGGGCGATGCGGCCCGTCATCCAGGTGGTGACGAAGGTGCCGACCAGGGTGGCGATGCCGAGCGAGGCACCGGTGACCAGCAGCACCATCTGCAGCGATTCGAACTGCAGGAAGGCGACCAGGCCGGTGGCGCTGGTGATCAGGAGCGGGCCGAAGTAAGGCATGATGTGCAACAGCCCCGCCACCACGGCCCACGCGCCCGCGTTCTCCAGGCCGATCGCGCGCAGCACGATCCACATCAGCAGCGCCAGCAGCACGTTGGTAACGAGCAGCATGAACATATAGGCCTGGATCGAGGTATTGATGTCCTCCAGGATGTGGACGGTGATTTTCTTCTTCGACAGCGACGGCCCCGTCAGCTTGACGAGCTTGCGCTTGAACGTGTCGCCGGACAGCAGCAGGAAAAACACCAGGAAGATCACCATCGTGGCCTGGCTGAGGAAGCCCGCCAGGCCGCGCGCGCTGACCCAGACCCAGTCCATCACACGGATGCCGCCGCTGCTGGACTCTACCGTGGCCGGCTGCTGGCGCTTGGCGGCGCGCCGCGCCTGGCTGCCGGCCGTGGCCTGTTCCAGCTCGGTGGCGACCGCCTGGATGCGCGACAGCGTGCTGGTGCTGCCACCGGTGGTCGAGGCCAGCAGGCGCGACAGCTTATGCGTGATGGTCGGCAGCTCGTCGACGATGTTCTCGAATTCACCATGCACCTTGTCCATCGTGACGGCCGAGGCGACGAGGATCGCGGCCGTCACCAGGGTGGCGCCCAGCGCGCGCTTGATGCGCAGGCGCTCCAGCCACGAGACCACGGGATTGAGGGTATAGGCGATGAAGATCCCCAGCAACAGGGGAACCAGGAAATTCTTGGCCCATTGCAGGGCGTACAGGAAGGCCACCGTGGCGATGACGCCCAGGGCCAGGCCGCGCGCATGCACGTGCAGCGGCCAATGCAATTTGCCCGCGACTTCCGTGGCGTCCGGCGACGGTTCAAACGGTGTGCTGTCGACGGGTGTTCCAGGATGGGGCGGGCGGTCCATAGGGCTTGCGGCCGCCGGAACCGCCCGTGGGCGGTACCGGCCGCGTCCTTCTTACTTGACGCGGATGTCGTTCTTGACCGACTTCACGCCCTTCACGCCGCGGGCGATCTCGCCGGCCTTGGTGATGTCGCCAGGCTGTGCCACGAAGCCGGACAGCTGCACGGTACCCTTGAAGGTCTCCACGTTGATTTCGGTCGACTTCAGGGTCGGCTCGTTGAAGATCGAAGCCTTGACCTTGGTGGTCAGCACGGCATCGTCGACGTACTCGCCGGTGCCTTCCTTGGTCGCGCTGCCGGCGCAACCGACGACGGAGAACACGGTGGCAGCGGTGAAGACTGCGGTAACGATTTTTTGAGCGATTTTCATGATGTTTCTCCTTCTTGGTGTGGTCAAAAAATGCCCGGGAACGAGCTGTGGTCAGCCGGTCAGTAACCGAACTGGGTTTTCGCGGCCGAGACGCACTGCTCCTTGGCCGTGCCGGACAAGGCGTCGCATTTTTCGGCGGCCACCTTGTACTCGGCGATTCGTTTGTCTTCGCGCGCATTGCTGCGCGCCTCGATCACTTTCTTGTCGGCCCGCGCGTCGGCCAGCGCCGCCGTGCGCGTCGCCTTGGCCTGCCGGATGCAGACGTCCTTGGCGTTGCCGGCCAGCGCTTCGCAGCGGCTGTGGTCGACCGCATAGTCGGCCTCGGCGATATCCTTGCGCGCTTTCGTGTAGGCGCGCAGCGTGTTCTTGTATTGCGCCGTTGCATCCGCCTCGGCCCGCACCCGGGCGGCCTTCGCCTCGGCCACGCAGACGTCCTTGGCATTGCCCGCCAGCGCATCGCAGCGCACCCTGGCCGCCTTGTACTCGCTCGCGGCAGCCTGTTTGGCGTTGCGGTACAGCGCTTTTGCCTCCGGCGTGGCCGCGGCCATGGCACTCGTATGCATCAGCACGCTTGCCGCCGCCAGCATCCACGCGGCACGAAATGTGGACTTCATGTTCTCTCCGACCAATCCTGTGTTGTTTTGCTGCGATGACAACAGTGTGCAACAGTTGCGCTAGCGTTTCTGTTCGCTGGCGAACATAGCTGCATTTTTTGCAACAGCACACCCGGCGGGACAAGGTGCGGCATCGCACAGACCTCTGCCAGCCGACGTGGATAAAGTGTCACCACAAATCTCGAGGAGGACACGATGAAAACCACACAAGCACTTTCCGCTGTGATGGTCGCGGTTGCCGCACTGACGACCGGCTGCGCCAGCACCAGCAATCCGACCGATACCAGCTATTCCACCCGCGCCGACGCGTCCACCTACGGCACGATCGAATCGATCCAGGTGGTGCGCGTCGATCCGGCCACCAGCGGCGCGGGCGCCGTTGCCGGCGGCCTGGTCGGCGCACTGGTGGGCAACCAGATCGGCTCGGGCAGCGGCCGCACGGCCGCCACGGCAGCCGGCGCCATCGGCGGTGCGCTGGTAGGCAACCAGGTCGAATCGAACCGCAACGCCCCGCACGATGTCTACCAGATCAACGTGCGCCTGGACAACGGCGACTATCGCACCGTGAACCAGGACAGCGCGTACGACCTGCGTGCCGGCAGCCGGGTGCGCCTGGTCGACGGCCGCGTGTACCGGTACTGACGAGGGCGCGTCCCGGCGGCCCGCGGCACGCCGCCGGGACGGCCGCTTCGACCATCCCCCCATAATCACAACAAGGAGCATCCATGGGCACCATTCTTCTGATCATCCTGGTCCTGGTCCTGATCGGCGCACTGCCGACCTGGCCCCACAGCCGCAACTGGGGCTATGCGCCCAGCGGCATCGCAGGGCTGATTGTCGTGATCCTGCTGATCATGTTACTGACCGGCAGGTTGTAAGCACATCCGGGGGCGCGTCAGCGCCCCTTGTCACTTTTGGAAGGAGTCAACATGAACAAGAGCTTGATTGGTGCGCTGCTGGCCGGCGCGCTCGCGGCCGGCATGTGTGCCGGTGCCGCCGGCCAGACGACGCCGGCCGAGGTAGCACAGCATCAGAAACAGGAACTGGCGCGCGGCGAGCCGGCCCGCTGGATGAAGGAAGACCGCACCATCGAGGCCCAGATCGCCACCAAGAAAAAGGAGATCGGCGCAGCCCTGAACGAGGCGCTGGCCGAGTGCAAGCGCATGCAGGCGGGTGAGCGCGGCAGCTGCGTCAAGGAAGCGCGCCAGACCTACAAGGACGACATGGCCCACGTGCGCGAACTGGTCACGGTATCGAACCAGATGGCGGGCAAGGTCGAGACGACCGGACCGTCCGAATAAGCCCTGCCGGCGGCGCGATGGCGCCGCCGGCCATCAGGCCACCCGTTCCACGGGCGGCAGCTCGTGCACGACCAGCGGCGTATCGTCCGCCACCCAGTGCAGCCAGCCGGCGGCCTCGATGGCGCGCAGCGCGTCGCGGTAGCCCTGGTCCCAGCGCCACTCGATCGAGCCCTTGGAAAAATTGATGTCCTTCATGGCCATCTGCCAGTCGCGTCCCGCGTATGGCAAGCGCACCACGTGCAGCGTGCTGCCGCAACCCAGCGCGTCCAGCTCGCGTGCGCCCTGCGCACTCTTCTCCCGGTCCGGCAGGGCCGCGTACAGCTCGCGCAGCTTGTGCTGCAGGCGCCGTGTGTTGACGTAATCCTCCAGGTGGCGGCGCGACCGCGACGCGAACGTCACGTCCTTCTGGCGCGTCTGCACCTCTTCCAGCGTGCGCGGTTCCGGCCCCTCGGCGCTCCACAGGTCCACCATGAAGCACAGGGTATCGACCTGCGAGCGGTCGTCCAGCACGGTTTCCAGCGGCGTGTTCGAATACAGGCCACCGTCCCAGTACAGCTCGCCATCGATGCGCACCGGTGCAAAGCCCGGCGGCAACGCACCGCTGGCGCGAATGTGCTCGGCACAGATATTGGCGTCGCGGCTGTCGAAGCTGACCAGCGAGCCGCAGCGCACCCGCAGCGCGTTGACGGTCAGGCGCATGCCTTCCGGGCTGTTCAGGTAGTCGAAATCGACCAGTTCCTTCAGCGTGGCCGTCAACTCCCCCGTGTCGTAGAAGCTGGCCTCCTCCGGTGTGACCGGCAGGCCGGCGGCAAACATGCCGAATGGCCGCGGCTTGAAGAAACCGGGCACCCCACGCCACAGCGTGTCCAGGGTCGACAGCCAGATATTGGCGCGGCGCTGGTCGTCCGACAGCCGCACCGGATCGACGGCATCGCGGTGCGCCACCCTGTCCCAGAACTGGCGCAGCCGGCGCAGACGGTCGGGCTGGCGGTTGCCAGCCAGCAGCGCCGCATTGATGGCGCCGATCGAGGTGCCGACCACCCAGTCCGGCGTCAGGTTGTGCTCGTGCAGCGCGTGATAGACGCCGGCCTGGTAGGCGCCCAGTGCGCCGCCGCCCTGCAGCACCAGCACGACGCGCAGGCCGGCCGGGTTCAGCCGGTGTTCCGCTCCTTCCGCCACGGGTGCTCCTTTCGCAATGTCGGCAAATGAGTGGATTGTAGCGCGCAAGGTTGGGACATGGCGCGTGCCCTTCTTCTTACCGACCGGGAAGCTTCTGAACAGATCCAGTGGAATTTTTCACCTTTCTTACCGCTCGATCAGTTTCCGCCTCGCCCTCACTCTTTCGGCTTTAATCTTACCGATCTAGCATATTCGGAGGCGGCGGATGAACGATAACAAAAGGGATGACGATACGTCCATCGAATCGGTACGCCAGTTGGGCGAGCTCGTCCGAGCTGCCCGTAAGCAACAACAAATGACCCAGGAAGACGTCTCCGGCCTGGCTGGGCTGGGCAACCGTTTCATTATCGACCTGGAACGCGGCAAGGAGACGATTCAGATGCAGAAGGCACTCGACGTCATGCGGTTGCTGGGGCTCGAGCTGATCGTGCGGAAAGCCTGACGATGAACACCGCGTCACTCCCCGCCGCCTTGTCGGTGTTCGGCCCGGCAGGGTTGATCGGCACCTTGCTGCCGACAGAGCCGCTGAGTTTTCGCTACGACGAGACGTGGCTGGACACCCCGGCGGCACTTTCGAACAAGCCGTTCAATTTATCGAAGGAAACTTAGCGGTGTCGTTGAGCGAACTGACTTAGCCTTAAGGCAGGCTGGATTACGTGTGTCTGTAACTCAGAGGGGACTCGGAGCACAAACACGCTTCTGACCGCAAGCCACGGGAAGCAAAACAAGCCGCCGCCTTCTTCTTGAGAGCGCCATAAAAAAACGCTGCCGAAGCAGCGTTTCATCCAACGGCCAAGGCCATCGGCGCTCAGTACGTAACGGTAACCTTGCGTTTCCTGCGGTAGTACCACCCTGCCACGGCGGCAGCAACGGTACCAACAGCCAAGGCCGGCTTGGTCAGGCGGCGCTTCGAGATGAAGGACGCCACCGTGATCGCCACCGGCATCAGGGCCTTGTAGTTGATACCGCCAAGCATGCCGCCCAGGCCGGAGCCGTCGCCGCCGCTCATGCCGGCCGTCTTGGCCGCCAAAATGCCCGCGAAGCGCGCCTGCACGGCCGCGATGGCCATGTCGACGGCGCCGTGCAGCAGCACCTCGGGATGCAGGTTCTGCGCCACCATGTGCTTCGAGTGCGCGACGCCCAGGCGGTGCAGCTCGCCCTCCTTGATCAGCCTGGCCTTGGCGGCCGCATAGCCCGCCTCGTTCTCGTATTTGTCGCTCATCGCTATCCTTTCACAGCAACATGTCGCGGTCAGCCTTCAGCTCGGCCATCGTGGCGGACAGCGCCAGCCGGCCTTGCCGGATCAGCTTCTTGATCGACATGATCAGAGCCGCCGCGATGATGACGAAGACGACCGCCAGGATCAGCAGGATCTTCCAGCCCAGCTCGGCCCACACGAGGTAGATCAGCGTGGCGGTCCCGAAGGCGATGGCGAACCACGCGGCCAGCACCGACAGCGCGAACAGCACCGACAGCTGGACCAGGTGATTGCGCACTTCCGACAGTTCCAGCGCGGCCAGTTCGACCCGCGACAAGACCAGCCGCAGGCTGTTTTTCGCTACCCCGGCCAGCGAGGCGATCAGGCCGGGCGGATGTGGCTCGGAGTGTTCCATGTCGTCTCCAGCCACGGCCACTTATTTGCGGCCCACGATCACGCCGACCAGCAGGCCGACGCCCGCTGCCACGGCGATCGAACGCCATGGGTTCTCCTTGACGTAGGCATCGGTGCTGGCGGCAGCCTGCTTGCCCGTCTCGACGGCTTTCACCTGGGCTTCCTGGGCACGGGCCAGGGCCGAATCGAGCGCGCGCATGCCGCGACCACGCAGTTCCTCGGCCTTCTCGCCCGTCAGCGCGGTGGCGGCGGTGAACAGGGCCTGTGCATCCTTGACCAGCGTTTTCACGTCGTTGTTTACGGTACTGATGTTATTTTCCAGCATGATGATGCTCCTTTATTGGCAGTATGGGAGGCTCGCCTCCCTTAAGTGAAAACTGAAGGTAAAACCGGGCAGCGCGAGTATCGGCTCGCGCTGGCGTTCCCGCAAGTGCTTACTCCAGCAGATCGCGCATGTCGTCCGCGTGCTCTTCCTCTTCAGCCATGATCTTGATCAACAGCTGTTTCGTCACGGGATCGGTCTCGCCGATCTGCTCGATCATCTGGCGGTAAGCCTCGATCGCCACGCGCTCGGCGATCAGGTTGGCACGGACCATCGACTGTACTTCCATCGACTCATCATACTCGGCGTGACTGCGTGCCAGCAAGGTCGCGGGGTTGTAGTCGGGCTGGCCGTTCAGCTGGACGATGCGTTCGGCCAGCCAGTCGGCGTGCTGCTCTTCCTCGTTGGCATGCTCGAGGAACTCCGCCTTGATGCCCGAGTTGGCACGGCCGCTGACCGTGTAGTAATGCCGCTTGTAGCGGTTGATGCAGACCAGCTCGGTGGCCAGCGCGTCGTTCAGCATTTTCAGCACGGCTTCGCGGTCGCCCTTGTAGCCTGCCGTGACCGGACCGTCCGCCATGTTCTGCGCGGCGGCCCGGATGGCCGCGGTATCGATGCCGCTGGCCTGGGTAGGGGTGTTGTCGGACATGATCTTCCTAAGTAAAAATTAACGACGGGCCTGGATCGGCTTGCCGGCTTCGGACAGCACGATCTCGACGCGGCGGTTCAGCTGGCGGTCGCCGGCCGAGTTGTTGCTGGCAACCGGATACGCTTCGCCATAGCCACGCGTGTCCACGCGGCTGCGCTCGATGCCCATCTGCGCCAGCGCGGCGCGCACGGCTTCGGCGCGGCGTTGCGACAGCTCCAGGTTGTGCGCGGTGGAGCCGGTGCTGTCGGTGAAGCCTTCCACCAGCACGGTGCGGTCCGGGTTGTCGCGCAGGATGTTGGCCAGCTTCTGCACGGTCGCCATGCCGCTCGACGTCAGCACGGCCTGGTCGGTGTTGAACAGCACGTCGCCCAGGGTGACGACCATGCCGCGCTCGGTCTGCTTGGCCTTCAGTTCGGCCAGCTGGGCGGCCAACGCGGACGCCTGGGCCTGCGCATCGCGCGTGGCGGCCGTGGCCTGCTCCGCCTGGGCCTTGGCGGCCTCGGCGTCGCGCTGGGCCTGCTCGGCGTTGCGGCGGGCAGCTTCGGCCTCGGCGGTACGGGCCTGCAGGCGGATCTTCTCGCGTTCCTGCGCCGAGCTGGCCAGGTTCGCTTCGGCCTGCTTGGTGCGCGCCACTTCCTGCGCGGTGGCGATCTTGGTCTTGGCCAGGCTGGCCAGCTGGTCGATCTTGGTCAGGTCCTCGCGGTTCGACGCGGCTGTGTTGGCGGCGTTCAGCGCTTCCGTCGCGGCCTTGAACTCGTTCGGCGCGTATTGCGCCACCGAGCTGTTCTGGGCAGCGGTGTAGTCGCTGCGGGCCTGGTCCAGCGTGCTGGTCGTCACAGGGGTGGAGCTGCAGGCCGACAGGGCCAGTACCATCGACAGCACCAGCGGCGTGACGGCTTTTTGCGTGAAGGTCTTGTTCATCGTGTGCTCTCCTTCTTACTTGTTGGCGCTGTTGGCGCGATCCAGTTCCTCGCGCAACACGCGGATATTTTCCTGGACGGCATCGGCGGCGCTGGTGGCCTTGGCGGACGTCGCCTTGCTCTGCGCCAGCTTCGCTTCGGCCTGGGCCTGCGTCGCCAGTTCGGAAGCGAGCTTGTAGTCGCGTTCCTTCAGGGCCTGGTTGGCGCGCGCGAACTTCTCGCGGGCGGACGTCAGCTCGGCGGGTGCCAGCTCGGCGGCGCCGGCCTGGGCCGCGCTTTCGACGGCGGCCTGCGAGACGGCCACGTCGGCCGTCGCGGGGGCTTTCTGGCTGGCACAAGCCGACAGCAACAATGCGGAAACCACGGTTGCCGCGACTGCCGGCAGGGTAAGACGAGGGCTCATTCTTTTTCTCCTCTGAAGTTGAACGGTCGTGATGGTGAAGTTATAGCCTAACGGACAACATCCCTTCAGTACGCTGCCGCACATATGGCAGCAAGCGTGCGCACGCCGCAAAGTGTGGCTACTTACGGTGCGGAACCGCACATTGCTTGCGAAAGCCATCGTGTAAGGTCGTCAGGCGTATCCAAAACAGAAAGGCTCTGCCATGACAATGCCTCGTCGAACCAAGATCGCGCTGGCCGTGGGCGGCACCGTCGTCGCCATCCCCGCCATCGCCCTCGTCGTCTTGCTCAACTATGACTGGAACAAGGCGCGCCCCTGGCTGAACGCGAAGACCAGCGAAGCCATCGAGCGCCCGTTCGCCATCCGCGGCGACCTCTCCCTGACGTGGGAAAAGCAGCCGCGCGCGCCACAGGACCGCAGCTGGCGCGACTGGATCCCCTGGCCGCACCTGGTGGCGCGCGATGTGCACCTGGGCAATCCGACCGCCATGGTGGGCAAGGATGGCGTGCCGGCCGACATGGCCAGCGTGGACGCCGTGTCGTTCTCGCTCAACCCGTTCGCGCTGCTGCACCAGACGATCTCGATCCCCGAGCTGGCGTTCCGCTCGCCCAGCGTCTACCTGCGCCGCACGGCCGACGGCAGCAACAACTGGACGTTCGAAAAAAAGGAAAAGAAATCGAAGTGGGAGCTGGACCTGGACCGCGTCGTGTTCAGCAAGGGCAGTATCCGCTTCGTCGACGGTGTCGAGCACATCGACGCCACCGCGCAGGTCGACACGCTGGACAACGATCGCAAGTACGGTGTCGGCTGGAAGCTGTCGGGCCAATGGAACGACGCGCCCATCAGCGGCACCGGCAAGACCGGCGCCGTGCTGTCGCTGCAGGATGCGAGCGTGCCCTTCCCCATCCTGGCGGATGCCAAGATCGGCCTGGTCTCGGTGGCCGCCGAAGGCACGCTGGTCAATCCTGCCAAGCTGGCCGGCATCGACATGAACCTGAAGGTGTCCGGCGCCAGCATGGCGCGGCTGTACCCGATCACGGGCCTGGTGCTGCCGGAGACGCCGCCGTTCTCCACGCATGGCCACCTGGTCGGCCAGCTGGCCAAGGGCAACAGCAAGTGGACCTACGATAACTTCGTCGGCAAGGTGGGCTCGTCCGACATCGGCGGCAAGCTGGCCTACCAGCAAAAGAAGCCGCGCGGCCACCTGACCGGCACCGTGCATTCGAAGCTGCTGCAGTTCGCCGACCTGGGTCCGCTGATCGGCGCCGACTCGAACGAGAAGAAGAAGGAACGCGGCGTCGAGGCCGTGCAGCCGGCCGACAAGGTGCTGCCGGTCGAGAAGTTCCGCACCGAACGCTGGACCAGCATCGACGCCGACGTCAGCTTCAAGGCCGACCGCATCACGCGCACGGCGCAACTGCCCATCAGCAAACTGTACACGGAGTTCCACCTGAACGACGGCGTGCTGAAACTGACGCCGCTGAACTTCGACTTCGCCGGCGGCAGCATGGCGTCCACCGTCAAGCTGGACGGCAGCGGCAAGCAGGTCAAGGACGCGATCGCGGCCAACCTGGACGTCAAGGGTCGCCACATCAAGATCAAGGAGCTGTTCCCGAACGTGGAGCAGATCAAGCAGGCCACGGTGGGCGAAATCAACGCGGAGGCCAGGCTGTCCGCCACGGGGAACTCGGTGGCCACGCTGCTGGCCGCGTCGAACGGCGAGGTCAAGGCGACCGTCAGCCAGGGCACGATCAGCAAGATGCTGCTGGAGCAGATGGGCCTGAACGTGGGCAGCATCGTCGTGACGAAGCTGGTGGGCGACAAGCCGGTGCAGATGAACTGCCTGGCCGGCGACTTCGCCGTGACGAACGGCGTGGCGCAGACGCGCTCGTTCATCGTCGACACGACCGACGCCACCCTGCACATCAATGGCGCCGTCAGCCTGGCGGACGAGAAGATGGACCTGACCCTGAAGCCGGACAGCAAGGGCCTGCGCATCGTCTCGCTGCGTTCGCCGATCTACGTGCGCGGCAGCTTCAAGCAGCCCGACGTTGCCATCGACAAGGGCGTGCTGGCGATGCGTGCTGGCGGCGCCATCGCGCTGGCCACGCTGGCGGCGCCGGTGGCCGCCGTGATTCCGCTGATCCACGGCGGTGGCGGCGGCGTGGACTGCGCCAAGCTGCTGGCGCAGTCGACAGCAAAGCCCTCGGCACCGCCGCCGGGCAAGCAATTGCCGGCCTCGAAGCGGCCGACCGCCGAGCAGGTGAAAGGCAAATGAAGCGCACCGAAGCGAGCCGAAGCGCGACAAAAGGGTAACAAACCGTTACTGGGTGCGATGGCGAACAGAACGGTTTATACCCTTTTCTTATCCTGAAACCGTTGATGCAGCAGCGTCGGCTGCGCAGCGAAAACATCATTCGAGACAAGGAGCGTGCAATGAACAACCTGACTTCCCTGCCGACCATCGTGTCCGGCCTGGTGCTGGCCACGCTGGTGGCATGCGCCTCGACCAATGCCCCGGCGCCGGCCACCGGCGCCTTGGCCAATTCGTCCAACAGCGCCGCCGTCACCGACGCGGCGCTGACGAACAGCGTGCTGGCGGGCCTGGCCCAGCAGCCAGGCATCAATCCGGCCGACATCGCCGTGGAAAGCTATGACGGCGAAGTACGCCTGTCCGGCTTCGCGGCCAGCCAGCAGGAGATCGACACCGCCGTGGCTGCCGCCCGCAGCGTGGCCGGCGTGAAGGTGGTCAGGAACGACATGAAGCTCAAGGACGCCGCGAAGTAATCCACCCTGCTTAACGCAATGACTCAAGTGCCCGTGCAACGGGCCGCTCACCCAAGGAGAACATCATGAATGCCAAACAGATCGCAATGCGTCTCACCATCGCCGGCGCCGTCATGGGCCTGACCGCCTGCTCCGGCATGTCCACGCAGGACCGCAACACGGCCATCGGCGCCGGCGTCGGCGCCGTGGCCGGCCTCGGCCCTGTCGGGCGGCTCGGCGCTGGGCACGGTCGGCGGCGCGGCCGTCGGCGGCGTCATCGGCAACCAGACCAGCAAGCCGAGCCGCTGATACCACCACGTATCGACACCGGGGACAGGCCGCGGCCTGTCCCCTTGGGTTTTTACTCAAGCATTTGCACCCCACGAATCGCACCACCCGCCGAACGGCGCCGCCAGCTCGGTCGCGGCGCGCTGCACCGACGTGACGAGCTCATAGCTGACGCGGCTCGTGACGACGAACTGGACGAAGCGGTCGCCATCTTCCGCCTCCACGCATTCGACGTCATCGTAATGCTTGCGCAGCTCGGCCAGCAGCGCTTCCTCAGGGGGCCACTCTTCCACGTCCACATTGAATTCGATCGGCACCTCGGCGGAGAAGTCGAATCCACTTTCCGCCAGCAAGCGCAACACCTCGCCATCGGCATCGTCCGGCCAGGTTTCCACACGTTTGTACATGACTACCACCTCCACAGGGTTCAAGACCGCCATGGTAGCAGGCAGGAAGAGCCGATCAGGGGATCAGTGCGCGCTCAACGATCCTTCACGAGGTCGTAACAGCGGCATGACACCGCCTCCAACCCGTTCGAATCGAGGATCTCGATATTGCCGCGGCTATAGGAGATCAGCTTCTGGTTCTGCAGCGCGCTGGCGGCCTTGGTGACGCCGACGCGGCGCACGCCCAGCGAGTGCGCCAGGAACTCGTGCGTCAGGTGGAATTTCTCCGATTGCAGGCGGTCGCGCGTGACGAGCAGCGAACGGGCCAGGCGCGCCTCCAGCACGTGGAAACGGCTGCAGACGGCGATCTGGATCGCCTGCGCCAGCAGCGTATCGGTATAACGGTGCAGCAGGTGCTGCAGCGATTCCATGCGTCCGGCGCGGGCGGCGAATTCGGCCGCGCTCATGCGCAGGGCGCGGCCGGCGCGCTGCACGACGGCGCGCACCTGCGCCTCGTCGTTGCCCAGCGCGGCGGAAGCGCCGATCATGCCTTCGCGGCCGACCGAGCCCACCTCGAGCGTCATGCGCCCTTCGGCGACGGCGAGCAGCGAGACCAGGGCGTCGATGGGGAAATACACGTGTTGGATCGTCTGCCCGGGCTCGAACAGGACATCGCCCACTTCGGCATCGATCGTCTCGCAACAGGCTTCGAGCTGGGCCAGGTCGTCCTCGGGAAGGTTGGCCAGCAATCGGTTACCGGGCGTGACCATCGAAGCGTGGCTGCTGTGCGCGGTGTCAAAGTTCAGATTCATCGGTAAGCCTGATAGGTTGGCATGTGCACAAGTTAGGAAAGAGCGTAACGACTCTCAATTCCCATGTATGTACGGTGACGCACGGAACATGCTGATGACGGGAAGGACAATGCCAGCAAAGGCTCGCGCGATCCTTCACCCCACGCTTTCCTGCGTCTTTCCTGCGTTTCACCCGCGCGCGGCCGCCACAAAAAGGGACCCATCATGAACCATCCAAGCACCCCACCGACCCGTCACAACCTGCACCCCGTGCTGCTGATCGCGGCCGTCGTGTTCATCCTGTTCTGCGGCGTCGGCATTGCCGCCTTCATGGGCTGGCTGCCCTCTTCCGACAAGGCCGGCCGGCCCGACCAGCTGGTCACACCACCGGCCGAGCAACTGGCCACGGCACCGTACTCGCCGCCCGGCCCGGCCACGCAATCGAGCCAGTACGCCGCCGGCGCCGGCACCATCAACGGCGTCTCCACATCGGGCAGCGGCGCGCTGGGCACCAGCGGCGGTTCGGGCGACGTGATCGCCTCGCCCGTCGTGCCGGCCTCCGAGCCGCGCCGTGCGGCGCCGGTGCGCGACGAAGCGCTGCAGCGTGAACGCGAGCGCGAGCGCGCACAGGAACGCGCCGCCGAACGCAAGCATGCGGCCACGCCCGTCTGCAAGTCGTGCGGCATGGTGGAAAGCGTCAGCGAAACGAAGGCCCGCGCAGCCGGCAGCGGCATGGGCGCGGCCGGCGGTGCCGTCGTCGGTGGCCTGCTGGGTCGCCAGGTCGGCGACGGCAAGGGCCGCGACCTGGCGACGATCGCCGGCGCCATCGGCGGCGCCGTGGTCGGCAACCAGGTCGAAGGCAATATGAAAGCGACCAAGAAGTACGACGTGACGGTACGCATGAACGACGGCGAACTGCGCACCTTCCACACCGATTCGCCCGTGTGGCGCCAGGGCGACCAGGTGAAAGTGGTGAACGGCATGCTGCAGTCGCGCTGAACCTCGCCGACCGACAGCGGTCCAAGCCCTGTGGCGTGCCACGGGGCTTTTTTTTGCTGTGTACGGCAGCGAACAGAGCCCGCTCGACAGCCGCCGACACAATGGCTTCACGCTGCGGCATCGCGTACGACGAACAAGCGCAACCATCAATGGGAGGAAACGATGAACAGGATGACCTGGGGCTGGCTGATCGCGCTGGGATTGCTGTTGGCGCGCATGGGCTTCGTGGAACTGGAGACGGCCGAGGCGGCCGTGCCGGAGTGGACCATCATGCTGCTGCTGACGGGCGGGCTGGTGATCGGCCTGTTCGGCGTGACTGGGCTGCTGGGCTTGCTCGGCTGGGTACCGCGGCTGGGCGACAAGTAATTGCTGTTGTGTTGGAAAATTGCCAATGCTTTTTTCGCCAGTGTACGGCACCGAACAGAAGCCAGCAGTGGCGACGCCGATAATGATTTCCACGACGGCGACGCATCATACCGCCGGATAATTTCAACTTGAGACGAGAGGATCCGATCATGCTTTACACTATTGCTGTAGTACTCATCATTCTGTGGCTGCTGGGTCTGGTCACGTCGTACACCATCGGCGGTTTCATCCATATCCTGCTGGTCGTGGCCGTCATCATGATCCTGCTGCGCCTGATCAGCGGACGCGGCGTCTAGCTTGATTAGCGACACCGACAGCGGCGCTGCATGAGAATGCACGCCGCTGTGTTTTTTTGTGGCACACCATAACAAGGAGGAACAGGCCCATGAACATCCTGAATGAAACCTGCAAGAAGGCAGTGGCAGGCGCTGTCGCGCTCGCCATGACGGTCGGCGCGACCGGCTGCGCGGACATGAATCCCGAACAGCGCGGCACGGCCACCGGCGCCGGCATCGGCGCCGGCCTGGGCGCGATCCTGGGCGCCTCGACGAGCGGCGGCGGCGGTGGCCGCGCCGCCGGCGGCGCCGTGCTGGGCGCGGCCGTGGGCGCGGTGGCCGGCAATATCTGGTCGAAGCGCATGGAAGCGCAGAAGAAAACGATGGAACAGGCCACCCAGGGCACCGGCGTGCAGGTCACGCAGACGGCAGACAACCGCCTCAAGATGGAAATCCCGAGCGACATCTCGTTCGACACCAACCGGGCCGACATCAAGTCCAACTTCCGCCCGATCCTGGACCGCTTCGCCACCACGCTGAACGAAAACCCGGCCACGACCGTGACGATCATCGGCCACACGGACAGCACCGGCAACGACGCGATCAACCAGCCGCTGTCGGTCGAGCGCGCCTCGCACACGCGCGACTATCTGGCCACCAAGGGCGTGTCGCCCACCCGCATCGTCGTGGAAGGCCGCGGCGCGCGCGAGCCGATCGCATCGAACGACGACAACAGCGGCCGTGCCCGCAATCGCCGCGTGGAGATCTACGTGGCCGAGGCGGCTCCGCGCAGCTGAGGTCCGCCGGCACGATCCACTACCCGGCCGCCGGCGCGGCCGGCATTCCGACAGGAGACACCATGAGCACCTGCGCCACCCCTGCCCTCACCACGTTCTGCCGTGCGGCCCTGCTGTCGGCGGCGCTGACGTTGCCGGCCCTGGCCGCGTCGATCAAGCCCGGCCTGTGGGAAATGACCAGCAAGGTTCCCGCCGCCGATCCCGCCGCGATGCAGGCGATGGCGCAGGCCCAGCAGCAGATGGCGGCGATGCCGCCGGAGCAGCGCCGCGCCCTCGAGCAGGCGCTGGCGAAACAGGGCGTGACCCTGGCGCTGGCCGAGGGCGGCGGTGTCAAGGTGCAGTTCTGCGTGACGCCCGAACAGGCCGCCAACCCGACCATGCCGCACGGCCAGCCGGGCCAGTGCAAGAGTACCCGCAGTGCCATTCCCGGCGGGCTGGCGCTGCAGTTCAAGTGCAGCAATCCAGCTTCCAGCGGCAACGGCCAGGTCATCTTCGAAGGCGACAGCGGCTTCTCGATGCGCATGGCTGTCGAGAGCGCGGCGCTGGGCCAGCCGCGTCACATGACGGTGGAGAGCAGCGGGCGCTGGCTGGCGCGCGATTGCGGGACGGTGAAGGCGGTTCAATAGCGCCTGCCGCTGGGGTCTGTCCCTGCAAGGGACTGACCCCGAAGTTGGCCTTTATCGCGCCACCGCAAGACCGAAGCCAAGCCATGGTGACAGCGGGGTTAACTCAGCTCAATTCGCTTCCAGGAACGTAAAGTACAGATCACGCGCCCGCGTCGCCACCGGTCCCACCGGCAGCGCCCGCTCCTCATAGCGCACACACGGCGTCACCTTGCCGAAATTGCCCGTATTGAAGATCTCGGTCGCCGTCGTCAGCTCTTCCGGCCGCACGGTGCGCTCCTCCACGTGCACCCCGTCTTCCTTCAACAGCGCGATCACGCGCGCGCGCGTGATGCCGGCCAGGAACGTGCCGTTCAACGCCGGCGTGACGACCGCGCCCGCGGGCGTGACGAAGAACAGGTTGGCGGTGGCGAACTCGGCCACGTTGCCGTCCATGTCGCACACGACCGCGTTATCGAAGCCCTTCGACTTGGCCTCGCGCAGCACGCGCGTCGTGTTGGCGTACAGCGAGGAAGCCTTGGCGTCCGTCGGCGCCATCCGGCTGTCCGGCCGCAACAGCGCCGATAGGCAGGCCGTAAAGCCGGTGAACGGCGGGATCGGCGCATCGAACAGGGTCAGCGCAAACGCGCTCTTTTCCGCTACCGGCACCAGCAGGCCGTCGGTGGCGAACACCAGGGGACGGATGTACAGTTCCGCTTCCGGCGGGAACTTGGCCACGCCCTCGCGCACCAGCGCTTCCATCTCGTCCACCGACAGCGGGCATTGCATGCCCAGGCGCTCGGCCGAGTGGATCACGCGCTGCAGGTGCGCTCGCAGGTCGGGCATGTGGCCGCGTACCGAACGGGCGCCGTCGAAGACCGAGGAACCCAGCCACACACTGTGGTCCATGGCGCCGAACAGGGGGGTATTGCCTTCGTTCCAGGCGCCGTTGAAATAAGTCAGGTACATGCTCGCTCCGTGCTTGTCAAAAGCACAGAATCTAGCATACCGGCCAAGCAGCCCTCAGAAGGCGTGGCGCAGGCCGATGTTGACGGCGCTGCGGCCCTGGCCCTTCTCGCTGAAGTTGCCGACCGTGTAGGGCGCGCCGTTGTGATCCTTGATCCGCGCATACGCCGCGTAGAACGCCGTGCGGCGCGACATCGAGTACGTCATGCCGACCGCGACCTGGTTCGCGTCCTGGTTGGCCAGCGTGCGGTCGTCCTTGCGGATGTACGACACCATGTAGGTCGCGGCACCGCTGGCGTACGACACGCCAGCCAGCGCGTCATTGCTGCGCGTGGACGGCGATGCCAGCACCAGCGCGCCATACGGATTGTCCTGGTCCCAGGGCGAGCTGCCGACCCCGCGGTTGACCGCATACGCGGCATACAGCGTGGTGGCCTGGCCCACGTGCAGGTTGGCGGCCACCAGCGAATTGCGCGACGACAGGTCCACCGGCGTGGTGGCGCCGGCGCCCTGCAGGAAATTGTTCTTGCGCTGGTGCGCGGCGCGCAAGGTGAACGGGCCGCCCTGGTAGCCGATCATCGCGCCATAGGCGCGGTTGCGCGACGTGCTGAAGGCGGATTCGCCGAAACTGTAGATCGCGCTGGCGACGAAGCCATGGATGGAAGCGGAGCGGTACTTGACGGTGTTGTCGGAGCGCTTATTGCCGTTACCCATCAGGTTGGTGGCGGCGCCGGCCATGCCACCGCGGAACGGGTCGGCCACTTCGGCCAGCGTCTCGTACCCCACGTCGTACTGGCGGCCCACGGTCACCGCGCCCCAGCGGTTGGCCAGGCCCACATAGGCCTGGCTGCCGAACAGGCGGCCATTCTGGTCGGACTGGCCGGTATCGTTGCGGATGCCGGCTTCCAGCGTGAAGATGGCGGAGGTGTCCTTGCCGAGGGCCTCGCGGCCCGTGAAACCGATGACGGAACCGGTCGATACCCCGGGCGAGATCTTGGTGGACACGCAGCTGCCGCCTCGGCAGTCGTGTTCGGATACGGCGCCCGCATCGAGCGTGCCGTACACCTGCACGGAGGAGCCGGCGGCGGGGGCCGGCGTCTGGTTCTGGGCCAAGGCACACGGTGCGAAGGTCAGGGGCGTCGCACACGCCAGCGCCCACAGCGGGCGCGTCATGAAACGGGTCTTCATGATACGTCTCTAGGTCAAGTCAACAAATCGCCGATCGGCTCGGCTCTGCCACATTGCGTGCTTTTCCTAAAGCTTGGGTAAAGTGTAAGGGTGCACACCCGCGATTTCTGTGCGGAGCCTCACAATCGGACCCTTGCGGATACTCTGCGGTACGACATAGATATACCGCAATGGCCGGGCGGCGTATAGTGGCGCAGCAGGTGTTCCCCCTTTTTATCGAGAAAGGCTGCATCCATGCAACATCAGTCCCCGCAAGCGTTGTTCGAAAGCAAAAAGGTTTCCGCCCACGATGCCATCACGCTGCTGCGCGACGGCGACTGCATCATCGTCCCATCGGGCGCGGGCGAGCCGCCGGCCTTGCTGACGGCATTGTCCGACCGGCGCCGCGAGCTGCGCGACGTCAAGGTGGCGCAGATCCTGGCGCTGCGCAAATACGCCTACTTCGACTGCGAGACGACGCAAAACGTTCGCCACCTGGCGCTGTTTTTTGGCGGCGCCTCGCGCGCCGCCGGCCAGGCCGGCTGGGCCGATTTCGTGCCAGCCTACTTCTCCGAGATCCCCGTGCTGATCGAGCGGGGCCAGATACCGGCGGACGTCGTGTTCGCGCTGGCCTCGCCGATGAACGAGCATGGCTTCTTCGCCCTCAGCCTGGCGGCCGACTACACGATGGCGGCCGTGGCGCAGGCGCGCGCGGTGGTGCTGGAGGTGAATCCGAACGTGCCGTTCGCGCACGGCCAGTGCCACGTCCACATCGACCAGGTGGCGGCCGTGGTGGAGAGCCAGGACCCTGTGTTCGAAGTGGGCCTGCCGAAGATCGGCCCCGTGCAGGAGGCGATCGCCGGCTACGTGGCGGACATGATCGAGGACGGTTCGACCCTGCAGATCGGCTATGGCGGCATCCCGGACGCGGTGGTGATGCAGCTGTCGCACAAGCGCGACCTGGGCATCCACACGGAGATGATCGGCGACGGCATTCTCAAGCTCGTCGAGGAGGGGGTCGTGACGAACCGGCGCAAGACCTTCATGCCGGGCAAGATGGTGGCCACGTTCGCGCTGGGCTCGAAGAAGCTGTACGACTTCATGCACCACAATCCGATGCTGGAAATGCACCCGGTCAGCTTCACCAACGATCCGTACATCGCCGGCCGGAACGACAAGCTGGTGGCCATCAACGCCAGCCTGCAGGTGGACCTGCTGGGCCAGTGCGGCTCGGAGAGCATCGCCCACCTGCCCTATTCCGGCACCGGCGGCCAGGTCGATTTCGTGCGCGCCGCCAACCGCTCGCGCGGCGGCAAGGCATTCATCGTGCTGCCTTCCACCGCCAAGGACGGCACGATCTCGCGCATCGTGCCCACGCTGACGCCGGGCACCCACGTCACCACCGGCAAGAACGACATCAACTACGTCGTCACCGAATACGGGGTGGCACAGCTGCGCGGCAAGTCGGCGCGGCAGCGCGCCGAGGCGCTGATCGCCGTGGCGCATCCGGATTTCCGCGCCGAGTTGCGGCGCGCCGCGGCGGCGATCCACCTGTGTTGACGCCGCCACTGCCCGGCTGCTTGGTACGCTGGCGTACATAGCAAAACTTGCTGAGCGGTTACACTGGCGTTTTGTCCAATGCGGCCAGTCCGTATCAACCGCATGCTAGCCATTCTCGAAAGCATCGACCAGCACACGACGGGCATCGAGCCCCTGGTGGCGCTGGTCGACACCCTGCGCCCGCGCCGTCCGGGCAACACCATCCGCGCCACCGCCAACGTGCGCACCCTGACACAACTGCTCAAGGGCAATCCGGAGCACGCCCGCCAGTTGCGCGATTACCTGATCCGCTTGCTGGAGACACGCCGCCATGCCAGCCTGTACAGCGAAGTGGGCGTGCTGTCGAACGACGGCTTCTTTACCGAATTGAAGCGCCGTATCGCCTATCGCATGCTGCCGCCGGCGTTCGGCGACGAGTACCTCACCGACGCGCTCGACCAGGTGCTGTACAAGCGCACCGACTATTGCTGGATCAGCGCCGTGCCGGCGGCCGACTGGCTGGCCCTGTTCGACACGGTCATGACACCGCGGCCTGGCCCGAACGTCATGCTGCCCGGGCTGCTGGAAGCCATCCGCACCCTCAGCTACCGCGTCGCGGCCGTCGGGCTGGAACCGAAGCTGACCAATTTCCATACCGAGATGGAGGAGTTCGAGTCGCCGTTCATCGTGCAGAACCGCGAGGTGGTCGCATACCTGGACGACTACGAACGCATGCTGGCCGGGGCCGACGTCATGCTGGACGTGCGGCACCTGCTGGTGATGCTGGACCAGTGCGAGTCGGTCATCGCCAAGATCCGCAAGAAGGCGCTGGTGCAGGGCACGACGATCGCGCTGACCTATCTGCTGGTCACCCTGAACCAGAGCATCGAGCGCCTGCGCAAGCTGCTCTACCTGGTCGACGTCAAGAGCGCGCAGGGCGGCGGGCACCGCGCCGCCGCGCTGGCCCTGGCGCTGGAGCTGATCCAGGCGCACGGCGACAAATACACGGTCCGCGACCTGTTTGCCGACAATATCCACCTGCTGGCCCGCAACGTGACGGAAAACGCCAGCCGCACCGGCGAGCACTACATTGCCGAAAATCGGCGCGAGATGGCGGGCATGTTCCTGTCTTCCGCCGGCGCCGGCGTCGTGGTCGGCTTCATGGCGCTGTGCAAGCTGCTGTTCGGCACCCTGCGCGCGGCGCCGCTGGTGGAAGCCTTCCTGTTCAGCATGAACTATTCGCTGGGCTTCATGCTGATCCACGTGCTGCACTTCACGGTGGCGACCAAGCAGCCGGCGATGACGGCCTCGCGCATCGCCGCCGGCCTGCAGAGCCCGGACGGTCGTCATATCGACCTGGACAGCCTCGCCGAGCTGATCAACAAGGTGCTGCGCACCCAGCTCACCGCCGTGCTGGGCAATATCGCCACCGCCCTGCCGACCGCCTGGCTGATCGCCTGGTGCTGGCTGCAGGTCACGGGCCACCACCTCGTCAGCCGCGACAAGGCCATGCACCTGCTGCACGATATCGACCCGATCCACACTCCGGCACTCTTCTACGCGGCCATTGCCGGCGTCTGCCTGTTCCTGGCCGGCCTGATTTCGGGCTATTACGACAACCAGGCGCTGTACACCCGCTGGGGCCGGCGCGTCGCCCAGCTGCGCGGCCTGAACGCGCTGCTGGGGCGCGAGCGGACCATCCGGTTGGGCAACTACCTGGAGAACAACCTGGGCAGCCTGATGGGGAACTTCTGGTTCGGCATCATGCTGGGCACGATGGGCACGCTGGGTACATTGATGGGCCTGCCGCTCGACATCCGCCACGTTACTTTCTCTGCTGCCAATTTTGCGACAGCCCTGGTCGGCTTGGATCACAATGTAAGCTGGCAACTGGTAGTGAAATCCGTTACGGGCTTCCTGGCGATCGGGGTGGTCAATCTCGTCGTCAGCTTCGGCCTGGCCTTGTGGGTGGCGCTGCGCGCACGGCGCATCCCGTTCGAGCACGGTTTCCTGCTGGTGCGTGCCCTGTTCCGGCGGCTGCGCAAGGCCCCGGTCGACTTCTTTATCGGCAGTAAGGAGAACAAATGAAAATCCCGCGTGCGCAAACCTGGCTGGCCGCCGTGCTGGCCCTGTGGAGCCTGGTGGCGTGTGCGTCGCTGCCCACGGTCGATGCCGACAAGACGAAAGCCCAGGCCGCGCCTGCGCCCGTCGTCAAGTCCGCCAACGGCACGCTGCCCGCCGACAAGGCCAAGGCATTGCTGGCCAAGCGCTGGTCCAAGTCCACGCTGGACCTGAAGGCGCAGGCCGCGCTGGAGGATGCCGCCACCGGCGTGCCGCTGATCGCCGGCAACCAGGTCAAGCTGCTGTTCGACGGCCCGGCCACGATGGCCGAGATGATGAAGGCCATTGCCGGCGCCAAGAACAACATCAACTTCGAGACCTATATCTTCGACCAGGACGAGCTGGGCGACAAGTTCGCCGACCTGCTGATGGAAAAGCAGCGCCAGGGCGTGACCGTCAACATCATCTACGACAGCGTCGGCACCCTTACCGTGCCGCAGCAGTTCTTCGACCGCATGAAGGCGGCCGGCATCCACCTGATCGCCTTCAATCCGGTCAACCCCGCCAAGGTGCGCGGCAACGGCTGGAAGGTGAACAACCGCGACCACCGCAAGATGTTGATCGTGGACGGCAAGATCGGCTTCGCCGGCGGCATCAACATCAGCGACACGTACTCGAAGAGCTCGCCGTTCCGCTCCAAGTCGCGCCCGAAAAGCGAGAAGGACGTGGGCTGGCGCGACACCCACGTGCGCATCGAGGGCCCGGCCGTGCAGGCGATGCAGTGGCTGTTCATCCAGAACTGGACGGGCCAGGACGCGGACGACCTGCGCGAAGCCGACTATTTCCCGACACCCGTCATCGCCGGCGACAAGCTGGTGCGCATCCTCGGCAGCGAGCCGGGCGGCAAGTTCGAGATCTACAAGGCGATGCTGCTGGCGATCCAGGAAGCGAAGAAGTCGATCCACATCACCTGCGCCTACTTCGTGCCGGACGAGCAGACCCTGCAGGCTCTGATCGACGCCGCCAGGCGCGGGGTCAAGGTGGAGCTGGTGCTGCCCAGCGTGTCCGACAGCGGCCTCGTGTTCCATGCCGGCCGCGCCTTCTACCAGCGCCTGCTGGAAGCGGGCGTGCGCATCCACGAGCTGAACCTGGCCGTGCTGCACGCCAAGACGGTCGTCATCGACGGCGTCTGGTCCACGGTCGGCTCGACCAATATGGACACGCGCAGCTTCCTGCACAACAGCGAAGTCAACGTCATCGTGCTGGGCGACGCCTTCGGCAAGGAAATGGAAAACGCCTTCCGCGAGGACCTGCGCAATTCGAAGGAAGTCACGCTGGCGGCCTGGAAGGACCGCGGCGTCGTCACGCGCATGAAGGAGTGGGCGGCGAAGTGGTGGGACTACTGGCTGTAAGCCCTATTACTGCCCAGTCCGTGTCCCACCACGGGGTCAGTCACCAAAACGGGACACGAGCTCGGCCGTAATGGCGCCCACTGGCGTGGCTTCTTGACCGGGCTCGAGTCTCATTACGGTGACTGACCCTGCGGTGGGACACGAACCCGGCCTTGGTTCAGTCGCCCAGCCACGGTTCCCAAGTATTGCCCTGGCGCCGGAACGTCTCGACGGTGGCGACCTGAAAGGCTCCCGCCGCTTCCTTCCAGCTGTAGCGCTCGACCTGGATCTCGTCCAGGTCGATGCGCAGCACATTGAACGAATTCTCTTCCCCCCTGCCTCGCGTCGACGTGGCCGTGCCCGCCTGCACGACCAGCGCGGCATAGCCGGCGATCTTGTAGCGCTTGGCGCTGCTGGCCGAACTGCTGGTGTGGACGTGGCCGGCCAGCAGCAGGTCCACGCCGCACTCGGAGAATGCCGCCATCGCCATCGGCGCGCGGTCGACCAGGTCGTCCTCGTCATGGTGCTCCGGCAGGTCGAACGGGTGGTGCGTGACGACGATGCGCGTCAGCTTCGGATCGACGCCGGCCAGCCGCGCCGCCAGCCGGCCCAGTTGCTCGCGGTTGACGCGGCCGTCCTTGATCGTCAGCGAGCGGGCGGTGTTCAGGCCCATCACGGCGATCTCGTCGTCCACGTATTCCGGTGCCAGGTTGGGCGTGATGTAGCGGCGGTACTTCGTCAGCGGCGTCAGGAAGCGGGCCGCCACGTTGTACAGCGGGATGTCGTGGTTGCCCGGCACGATGATCTGGGGCTGCGGCAAGGTGTCGAGGTAGGCCTTGGCAGCCTTGAACTGCGCGCTGCGGGCACGCTGCGTCAGGTCGCCGGAGACGACGACCACGTCCGGCGTGACCGACTCGACCGTGGCGCGCAGCGGGTCGAGCAGCTGGTCGTCGACCTTGCCGAAGTGGATGTCCGATAAATGTACGATGGTGCGCATGCGTTCTCCTGTCAGCGGGGCACGATGACCGTCAGCGCGCCGGGACGCGAGCGGTACCGCAGGGGCGGCGCCATCAAGGTGACCTCGCCGTCGGTGGCGACGCGGATCAGCTTGCGGCGGGTATCGATCTCGAATTCGCGGGCCAGCAGCACGTCGAAGTCGCGCGACATGCCGAGCCGGCCCAGCAGGGCATGGCAGGCGAAGCGCAGCAGCCCGCGCCGGGTCGGCCGCTGGGCCACGTACAGGCTCAACTGGCCGCGGTCCAGGGTCGCGCGCTCGCCGATGTTCAGGCCCTGCATCAGGTACTCATTATTGCCGATGAAGACGAAGGGGGTGCGTCGCGCATGCTCTTCCGTGCCGACCCGCAGGCGGATGCTGAGGAAAGGAAAGCGCCGCAGCGCCGCCAGCGTCGCCCAGCAGAATGCCAGCCATTTGCCACGGCCTAGACGGCGCTGCTGTTTTTCGCGGTCGCGCACGATGTCCGGATACAGGCCGAGGCTGGAATTGTTCAGGAAGACGCGGCCGTTGACATCCCCCACGTCGACCTGGCGCCGCTGACCACGCGCGATGGTGGCGATGGCCTCGTCCAGGCCCAGCGGGATGCCCAGGTCCTTGGCGAAATGGTTCAGCGTGCCCAGCGGCAGCACGGCAAAGCTGGTCGCAGTGCCGACCAGCGCCGAGGCGACCGCGTTGACGGTGCCGTCGCCCCCGCCCGCCGCGACGATGGGTACGCCGCGCGCCACGGCTTCCCGCGCCGTCTCGATCATCTCCTGGCCGCTGCCGGCGAGTATCACCTCCGCCTGCAGGCCGCATTGGGCGAAGCGCTCGCGCAGCTGCCCGGCCCAGGCATCGTCATACCCGCCACCCGCTGCGGCATTGACGATGGCGACCAGCGCCGTCATCACTGTTCCTGCCGGGCCGCGCGCCGCCGCCGCAGTGTCGAGACGGAGGTGATGCAGACCGCGAGCCAGGCCAGGCTTTCCGCCATCGCGGCCAGCACGTCGCTGACGAAATGCGCGCCCAGGTAAACGCGGCTCAGGGCCACCAGCGCCACCATCGCGGCCGCGCCGGCCACTGCCGCCGCGCGCACGCGCCAGCTGGCACTGGTGGTGACGACATAGCTGGCCAGCAGGCCGTAGAACAGCGTGGCGGCCGCCGTGTGGCCGCTGGGGAAGCTGTAGGTGGCGAGCGTGACGAAGGGCTCGTCGAAGGCCGGCCGGGCACGCTGGTAGACGTGCTTCAGCAGCACGTTGAGCAGCATGCCGCCCGGGACGCAGATCGCCGTCGCCAGCAGCCAGTAAGGCGCATGGCGGCGCCAGAACCACAGGCCGAGCAAGGCGGACAGCACGCTCATCGCCGGAATGCCGTGCAGATGGGTGATACCGAACATGATCGTCGTCAGCGGCTCGAACGCGTGCGCGTAGAACCATTGCGAGACCTGCTCGTCGTAGCGGGCGATATCGTCGCCCTCGCCGACCGCGTCGGCGATCTCGCCGAAGGCCGCCACGGCGACCACCAGCATGATGACACCTGCGGTCAGGTGCAAGCCAAGCTCGCCGCCGGGGCTCAGCCGGGCGGTCAGGAAACGCATCAGTTTGCCGTAAGCGATTCGCGTCATGATGAGTGCATGAATACAACGGTTAGCAAAAATTACTGAGTTTTTATACAGAACTGTGTTTTTGTACAGTAGTTATGGTAAGCTTTCATCCAGTGCAGTACAGGTTCTTCCGCGCGTCAGGCCTGGCCGGCTGGTGGAACCGGATCGCAGTCAAACAACACGTATCAGCAAACCAAACTAAAGGAATTGTCATGGCAACCATCAACTCCGGCGTCGGCTCCCACCGTTTCGAATCCCGCTTTGGCCTTGAATATGCTCCCATGTCCTTCCTGGTCCGTTTCGGCAAACGTGAGATGCTGGTGTGCCGCGATTTTCGCAAGCGCTTCTATGCGGTCAACCCGATCATCGAATGCGACACCGGCGTGCAGCCCGGGCACATCGAAGTGCTGCTGTTCGGCCGCTGGCTGTTGATCTTGTCGAAAGCGCACTGATCCATCTGTGCAGTTTCGCACAGTCAACGCAATATGCGCGCTTCGCAGCGCGCGCACCATCACGACAGGCGCGGCCGGCGGCATGGCGGCACGGGGCAGCGGCCCACTCTTCACCCGCTGCTCCAGGGTCGTCATGCGGCAACCGGCAGCAATGCCGGGGCCTGCGTCGGGGCGTGATGGAGTGGATGGAGCCGCCCCTCCCTAACTGAACGGTGAGCAGCTGGTAAGCAGGCAGAAACGAGGGTGAGGTTGGCTGGTGCCAAATACCGGTATCGGTCATCGCGGGGCTGTGCCCGCCCTTCGGTTGTCGGAACAGGCCCTGGCCGACGGGTGGCGAGCTTAGCTGCCCTGCGCCGCGGTCGCAGGCTGGGTGGTTGGTGCCGCCGGTGCAGGCTCGTGTTCCTGGTCCATGGCGCGTAGCAGCGCCAGTGCGTGACGGTCATGGGACTGCAGGGCCAGTTGCAAGGCCGTAGCGGTGGCGCAGGAATCGTCGACTACGGTAACGAACGCCTGTTGCGTGCAGGTCAGCAGGCGTGAGCGAAAACCGATACTACCGAACATCGTGCCGATATCGAGGCAGACCTCACGCAATGCCAGCAGCGTGCGCTTGGTCGTCTCGATGTCGTTGCGCATGCTGCTGTCCAGGTCGACCAGTTCCGTGCGCCCTTTCTCGTGGCGCGACAGTTCCCTGATCGTGTCCAGCCAGCTGTGGATGCGCTGCTCGATCCGTCCGATGCGGGCGGTCTTGCCGCGCATCATCGTGCAGTAGATCAAACAGAGCATCCACATGGGCAAGCGCGCCAGGACGGCGGGCATGCCCGCGCGCGACAGGCGCGTTTCCATCCTCCTGAGCTTTTGCAGCGTGATGCCGATGTGGGCGGACAATCGGTCCTGGCGCATGACAGCCTCCGTGGCAAGGCGGCACAGGCGCCGCGCAATACCCAGCAGTATAGGCAGCGCCCGCGCCATCGCGGTCGCTTCCAGGTTTGATCCATGTTAAACCTGACCAATATAAAGTGATCAAAAGCATCTTTTGCACTGGCCAGACGCCCTAACGCAGTGCGAAGCGCCGGCGACGGTTCGTGCTCGTACAGATGTCGGCTCATGCCGGCGGCATACTGGACGGCCCTATCACCAGGAGCCCCTATGCAGAACACGTCACACGACGCTGCCGGCGGCGGCAGCACGCCGGCAGCGCCCGCCCTGTCCGCCGGCGGCACCCGCACCGGCTCGCAGAAAGTCATCTACGCGGCGATCGCCGCCAACCTGGGTATCGCCGCCGCCAAGTTCATCGTGGCCGCCGTCACCGGCAGCGCGTCGATGGTGGCCGAAGGGATCCACTCCGCCGTCGATACGGGCAACGAATTATTGCTGCTGCTGGGGGAGCGCCGCGGCGCGCGCCCGGCCGACCGGCGCCATCCGTTCGGCTATGGCAAATCGCTGTACTTCTGGGCGCTGATCGTGGCGCTGTCGGTGTTTTCCCTGGGCGGCGGCCTGTCGATCTACCACGGCATCGCCGCGCTGCGGTCGCCGCCGCCACTGGAAGACCCGCTGTGGAACTATGTCGTGCTGGGCGTGGCCGCGCTGTTCGAAGGCTACAGCTGGAATGTGTCACGCAAGGCCTTGAATGCGGTGCGCAGGCCGGGTACCAGCCTGTGGCAGACCGTGCGCGCCAGTAAGGATGCCGCCGTGTTTACCGTCTTTATCGAAGACTCGGCCGCGCTGCTGGGGCTCGTGATCGCGGCGGCCGGCATCGCGCTGGGACACTATTGCAGCAACCCCTATTTCGACCCGGCCGCGTCGATCGTGATCGGCCTGCTGCTGGTGGGTGCCGCCTTCACGCTGGCGCGCGAAACGGGCGGGCTGCTGGTGGGCGAGAGCATCGACCGCGAGCAGTTGGCCGCGCTGCGCGCCCTGTTCGCCCGCGAGCGCGCACTGGACAGCGTGGCGAGCCTGCGCACGATGCAACTGGGGCCGGACGAGGTGCTGCTGGCAGCGTCCGTCCAGTTCCGGCGCGGCATGCCCATCGACGAGGTCGAGCAGGCCATCGCCCGGCTGCAGTCCGCCATCGCGGCCGAGCACCCGGCCATCCGCCACGTCTACTTCGACGCCGCCGCGTTGCGGGCGGCTCTGCATTGACCGCACAGCCTTCGGCCCGGACCGGCGGGCGACAGGGTCGCGGATGGCTGCGAACGCCGAGCCCGTGTCAGCTTTGGTGCCTGACCCTAATGCCGCCAAGTTAAGGAATTTTGGCGCGCAGAGAACAGACGCTCGCTTGGGGTCTGTCCCGTTTTTTGGGACTGACCCCGGTTTCTATCGCGCAAGTCGCATGGTTCTGCGATTAAAACCAGGGTCAGTCCCCTGCGGGGACAGACCCTAACCCAGCTACTTTTCTCTTAACTTAGACATCATGTATTGGACCTGCCGACCTCAAACAACGCGGGTTAAGCTTTAGGTTCCGAAGAACCATGGGCGCAGAGCCGAAATTGAGGAGGCAGGTCATGGAACAGTTTATCAAGAATGTCGGACTCGATACCCACAAGGCGACGATCGCCGTTTCGGTTGCCGATTCAGAAGGCGAGCTGCGTTACATGGGTGAAATCCCGAACACATCCGAGGCGATTGCTAAGCTGGTAAAGCAGCTCGGCAAGGATGGCGCGAAACTGGTGTTCTGTTACGAAGCTGGCCCTTGTGGCTATGGGATTTTCCGCCAGCTTAGGGGACTGGGTCTGGAGTGCTTGGTGGTGGCACCGTCGCTGATTCCGAAGAAAGCTGGTGACCGCGTCAAGACCGATCGCCGTGACAGCATGATGTTGGCTCGCCTGCTTCGTGCCGGTGAACTCACTCCAGTGTGGGTACCCGATGATGCGCAGGAGGGATTACGCGACTTGACACGGGCACGCGAGGATATGAAGGCGCTGCAGTTGAAGGCTAAGCAGCGGTTATCCGCTTTCCTGTTGCGTCATGGGAAAAGCTACGATGGCAAGAGCAACTGGACGCAGGCGCATTTCCGCTGGCTGGAGCAAATGAAGTTTGCGAGTCGGACGCAGCAAATCGTCTTCCAGGAATACGTCGATACGGTCAAGGCGCTGACTAAGCGCGTTGACGGACTAGATCAGCAACTGGAAGCAGAAGCCACGGCATCGGCACTCTGGCCAATGATCGAAGCGTTGATGGCGCTACGGGGTGTCAATCTGCTCACCGCCGCCACCGTGATGGCGGAAATCGGCGACCTGCATCGCTTTGCCACCGCACCGCAATTTATGGCCTATTTGGGACTGGTGCCGAGCGAGCACTCAAGTGGGGCAAGCAAATCGCGAGGCAGCATCACCAAGACCGGGAACGGGCACGTACGTAAGGTGCTCATCGAGTCGGCATGGACCTACCGGTACCCAGCCCGTAAGACAGCTCACTTGCAGCGCCGTGCCGAGAAGACGTCAGACGAGGTCCAGGAGATCGCCTGGAACGCCCAAAAGCGGCTCTGTGCGCGCTATCGCGCGATGGGCGAGAGGGGCAAACTCAAAGTACAGGCATGCACGGCGGTGGCGCGCGAGCTGGCAGGCTTCATCTGGGCCATTGGCCAAGTGACGCCGCGCGTCAGGCCAACGACGTAACGGAGCCGATCGTGAACGTACAGCGTGGTGGTAGCAGAATGGGCAACGGTGGGAGAACCCTCGGTGCCGCTATGAGGCAGCCAGCAATGAACTGATCCTCCAACTTAGAGCGAGGCAGCTCCCCGACGAATCGGTTGTCATGCGGTACCCAACCCGCGCATATCAGACTGATCAACCGTCGGAATGCCGCCCGTTCTGCTACCAGCACGCTGTGCTAAAAGGATTTTTTACGAAAAGCGTTGACAGGTCCAATACATATCAGCGGCATTAGTACCTGCCCCCAAAGTGCGAAACGGACCGGGCCGTAGAGGGCCGGAGCGAAGCCGGCGCCGCCAAAACAAACAGCCGCCCGCAGGCGGCTGTTCCAGGCGTGGCATAGGCGCCTACTGCTGCTTGTCATCTCCCTGCTTGCCCAGCGACCGCGCCACGGCGTCCTGCAGCTTGTCACCATGCGGCCCTTTGGCCGCATCGGCCATGCTGCCCACGTTGCGGGCCCGGTCCGACTGCTGGTCCAGGCTGACTTCTTCGGCCACGTCGTAGCGGCCATCGTCCTCGCCCTGGCCCGGCAGCAGGCCTTCCGAGCGCGCCACGTCGCCGCGCTGCTGGTTGCCGGACTGGTTACCGGACTGGGTGTCGGACGGCGAGCCGGACGGCGAGCCGGCCTGGTTGCCGCCCTGCACGCTGCCCTTGTCACGCCCGCCCTGGCCGCCCTGGCCCATGGCCGAGAGCGGCGTGCCGCCGCCCTGCTGCAGATTCCCCATGTGCCGGTCGTCCGCCCGCACGTCGCGGTCGCGGATCGTCGCGGCCCGTTCGCCGCCTGCGCCCGACGCCGCGCCCATGGCCGGGCCGCCCACGTCGTCCAGGCCGCTGCCCATCGATTTGCCGGCACCCTGCGGCGGCGGCGAGTTGTAGTCGGCGCCGCGCGGCACGGCCTCGCCGACAATTTTCCTTGCGTCTTCGGCTGGGATCGAATCGGGCAAGTGCGTATGAATCGTCGGCTGGCCCGGTCGTTTCTGATCGTCGTTCTGCATGATGCCTCCTTCTGCTGTATCGAATGGCCATCTTAGCCCAACGCCCTGTTTCGCCGCACCACGTTGCCGCGCCACAAGATGAGCACGTCAGCGTGTGGGCGTGCCGCCGCGTTCGGGAGTAGAGTAAGCCATGAGCCTGCTGAGCACGACTGTCCCGGCCCTTGGCGCGCCGCTGCACGGCGCCGCGAGCGAGTGGACCTACCTGGAAATGCTGACGCGTTTCGCGCTGGCGCTGGCGCTCGGACTGCTGATCGGGCTGGAGCGCGAGCGCCGCAAGAAGGAGGCCGGCCTGCGCACCTTCGGCTTCATCGCCGTGCTGGGCGCCGTGGGCGCGTCGCTGGGCGATACGTACGCCTACATCGTGCTGTGCCTGACCGGCCTGCTGACCGTCTTCCTCAACATCCAGGACATGCGCACCCATGCCGGCACCGAACTGACGACCTCCGCCGCGATGCTCGTTACCTGCATCGCCGGCATCCTGTGCGGCAAGGGCCACACGCTGACGCCGGCCGCGATCATGGTCAGCTCCACCGCGCTGCTGGCGTGGAAGGACATCCTGCAGGGCTTTTCCATCGGCCTGACCGAAGGCGAACTGCGCTCGGCCCTGCTGCTGGCCATCCTGGGCATTGTGATCTATCCGGCCCTGCCGGTCGGCAGCATCGGCCCGATGGGCCTGATCGAACCGCGCGCCGCCTGGGCCACGGTCATCCTGATTGCCGGGATCGGCTTCGTCAACTACGTGCTGTGGAAGGCGTTCGGCACGCGCGGCGTGGCGATCGCGGGCTTCCTCGGCGGACTCGTCAACAGCAGCGTCACCGTCAACGAACTGGCCTCGCGGGTCGGCCGCAACGCCAGCGGCGCCGTCGCGGCGGCCGCGTACCGCGGCATTCTGCTGGCCACCTCCGCCATGGTGACGCGCAACGCCCTCATCCTGGCGCTGCTGGCACCGGGCGTGGCCGTGGCGGGCGCCGGCGCCTACCTGGCGATGCTGGCCGCCAGCGCCTTCTTCGTGTTTTACCCGCGTACGCCAGCCGCCACCGGGATCGTCGCGCAAGCGCAGACGTCCGACCAGATCGTGCTGCCGTTCTCGCTGTGGAGCGCGCTGAAGTACGGCCTGGTGTTCCTGCTGCTGCACATCCTGGGGGTGCTGACGCAGAAATACTTCGGCAACGTCGGCTTCTACCTGGTCAGCCTGATCGGCGGTACTGTCTCCAGCGCCAGTGCGGTGGCAGCCGCCGCCAGCCTGGCCGCGGACGGCAAGCTGACCCTGGACGCGGCCGCCACCGGCGCCATCATCGCCTCGCTCGCCAGCGTCGCGATCAACCTGCCGTTCGTGCTGCGCGTGCCGAACCGGCGCTTCGTGCTGGCGATCGCCGCGGCGATGGCCGTCATCGCGTCGCTGGGACTGGCCGGCATGTTGCTGGGCGAAACGCTGGCGGCGCTCGTCAACCGCCACTTCCCCATCCTGCTCAGCTTGAACCAGTTACGCCCCTGACGGTGGCGCCGGCGGAGTGACCGCTCAGGCGTTGCGCCGCCACAGGAAAATGCGGACGCGGCCGGATGCTGCCGCTTGCATCCTGCCAGTACTCGGATAACATGGTGGCATTGCCATCCGCTGCCCGAGGCCGCCATGTTGAAACACCTTTGTGCCACCGTGCTGGCCGGCGCCTGCGCCGCCGCCCAGGCCAACGCCACCTGGACCTTCACCTACACGGGTTTCCACGACACCGGCGACGACATGTTCCTGCCCGACCGCCAGCTGCACGGCAGCTTCACGGGCGCGGACGGCAACGGCAACGGCATCCTCGAGCGCATCGAGATCACGTCGCTGATCCTGAACGGCAAGGACTTCGTCGCATGCGAACCGGACAGCACCACGCATTACACTTGCGGCGCCGAGGCATTCAGCTACTCGCAGGCCGGCGGCCTGTCGTTCAAGGCGGGCGAGTACGGCGGCGATCCGGAAGGCTGGGCGGGCAGCGGCCACTACTACATCTCCGGCGACGGCGAGTACACGTACAGCTACCGCGCCAGCCACGACGAGCGGCGCGCCTGGCTGTGGACGGACCGCACCGGCTTCGTCATCGCATCGCCCAATCCGGAACCGGAAACCTGGGCCATGCTGGGCGCCGGCTTGCTGGTGACGGCATGGGCGGCCCGGCGCCGCGCCCGCCGCGGCGGTTGACCGAGGCCGTTTTCCGCCAGCCACGCGCGCGCCGCCGTGTCATCATGGCGGCATGGACTTAACCGACCGCATCAGCTGCCATCGGGCCGTGCAGACGCGCGACGCGCGCTTCGATGGCCGCTTCTTCGTTGGCGTCACCTCGACGGGCATCTACTGCCGCCCCATCTGCCCGGCACGCACGCCCAAGCTCGAGAACTGCCGCTTCTACCCGTCCGCCGCCGCGGCCCAGCAGTCCGGCTTTCGCCCCTGCCTGCGCTGCCGGCCGGAGTCCGCACCCGGCGACGGCGCCTGGCTCGGCAGTTCCGCCACGGTCGCGCGCGCCCTCGCGCTGCTGGCCGACCGCGGCCAGCACGACGAACCGGCGCTGACGGCCATCGCGGCTCGGCTGGAAGTCAGCATGCGCCAGCTGCGCCGCCTGTTCCAGCAACACCTGGGTGCCTCGCCCGTGGCGGTGTTGCAGACCCGCCGCATCCTCGTTGCCAAGCAGCTGATCCACGAAACGAGCCTACCGATGACAGCCGTGGCGATGGCGGCCGGCTTCGGCAGCATCCGGCGCTTCAACGAAACATTCCAGGCGCTGTACGGGCGGCCGCCCAGTGCGCTGCGCGGTCGTGCCGCCACCGCTGCCGACAGCGCCGGCGAAATCGTGCTGCGCCTGCGCTACCGGCCGCCGTATGACTGGCCGGCACTGCTGGCGGCCCTGCCCGCGTTACCCGGCGTCGCGGTCACGGCCGCTGGCGAGTACCGGCGCAGCCTGCGTTGCGCCACCGGGCATGGCACCGTGCGCGTGTGGCACGAGCCGGCGCGCCACAACCTGCACGTGGGCTTGCGGCTGGACGATATCCGCACGCTTCCCGACACCCTGGCACGCGTGGCCCGCACGTTCGACACGGCGGCGGACAGCGCGGCCATCGATGCGCACCTGGCGGCGGACCCGCTGCTGGCCCCGCTCGTCGCCGCCCGGCCCGGCCTGCGCGTGCCGGGCCCGTGGGACCCGTTCGAAGCCGCCGTGCTGGCCCTGCTGCCGCCGGCCGCCGTGCCGGACCTGCTGGCCCGCTGCGCCGACGCGCTGGCGCCGGCGCTGCAGGGGCCCGGGTTGACGCAGCTGTTCCCCAGCGCGGCCCGCATCGCCGCCACCGACCTGACCGCCCTGCCCGCACCTGCCGAGCGCGTGCGGGCACTGCAGGTGCTGGCGCACGCCGTCGAGCGCGACCCGGCTTTCCTGCCGCCCGGCCCGGTGCCCGCCGCTGCGCAGCTGGGCGCGCTGCTAGGCATCGACCCAGCCCTGGCACGGCTGATCGCCGCCGCCATCGGTACCGGCACCGATGCCTTCGCCTGCGCCGAGCCGCCGCTGGCCGCCCGCAGCGAAGCGTGGCAGCCCTGGTGCGCCTATGCCGCCCGCCACCTTTCATTGACCAAGGAGATCGCATGAAGAACGATGAACTGTTCCACGACCTGCACCGGGACGGCCTGCTGATGCTGGCCAACTGCTGGGATGGCGGCAGCGCCCGCGTGGCGGCGTGCGCCGGTGCCGTGGCCCTGGCCACCAGCAGCGCGGCCGTGGCCTGGGCCCATGGTTATGCCGACGGCAGCCACCTGCCCGTCGACCTGCTGCTGCAGACCGCGCGCGGCATCGGCCGCGTGTGCAAGCTGCCGCTCACCGTGGACATCGAGGACGGCTACGGCGACGACCCTGCCGCCGTCGCCGCGCTGGTGCGCCAGCTGATCGAAGCGGGCGTCGTCGGCGTCAATATCGAGGACGGCAACGGCAGCGTCGAGCTGCTGTGTGCGAAGATCGCCGCCGCGCGCGCGGCGGCGCGGCAAGCGGACGTCCATCTGTACCTGAACGTGCGCACCGACGTCTACCTGCGCGGCCTGGCCCCGGCCGGGGAGCGCGTGGCCGAAACGCTGCGGCGCGCGGCGCTGTACCGGGACGCCGGCGCCAGCGGCCTGTTCGTACCGGGCCTGGCGGCACAGGACGAGATCGCGGCGGTGGCACAGGCCGTCGGCCTGCCGCTGAACGTGATGGCGCTGCCGTCGCTGCCGGCGCCGGCCCGGCTGCGCGAGCTGGGCGTGCGGCGCCTGTCGGCCGGCTCCGCGATCGGCGAAGCCACGTGGAGCCAGGTACAACAATCGGTGCGTGAGTTCCTCGCCACCGGCAAGGTCACGGCAGGCGCGCTCGGTTACGGCGCCATCAACGCACTGATGATGGCGTAGCGCCGGGCATCAGCTCCAGCGGCACGCCGCCGCGCGCCGTGCGCAGGTTGACGAGCCGCACCGGCTCGAGCGCATTGCCACGCTGGCCGTCCGTGGTGACGGCCAGCGCCAGCGTATTCACGCCGTTCGGATTCAGGATGCCGGGCGGGATGACGAAGGTGCGCTGCGGGCCGACGTGGGCGATGAACTGCCCCATGTTCCAGCCATTGACGAACAACAGCGCGCGGTTCTCGCGCTCCGAGCGGGGCCGGGCGGTGTCGCCGAAGGCCAGGCCCAGTTGCACGTCGTGCCCGCGCGGCAGGTCCAGCTCGAACGTGGTGCGCAGCCAGTACGTGCCTGGCGCGGGCGGCGGCGCCGTCGGCGCGCTGGCGCGCCAACCGTCAGCCATCGCTCCCGGCAGGTGCCAGCCCGCCCGTTCGCCGTACAGGCCGCCGTTGTTCATCGGCCCGCGCACCGGGTCGGCGATCGCCTCGCCCCCAAGGTTGCCCTGCAACCGCCACGCGATCGGCACGGCGAAGCGCCGCCCGCCCCGCGCTGTCAGCGAAGCGGCAATCAGGCCGCGCGCCTCGCGGTGGGCGTCGTCCGCCATCAGATCCCAGTTGTGCGAGTTGTTGCGCACCATGACGGCGATGACGTGCTCGCCCCGCGCCAGCGTCCCCAGGCTGAACCTCGCGCTGTCGGTGGTCTCGGGGAACTGCCGGCCCGTATCCAGTTCGTGCTGGCCGACGAAGCGCCCGTCCACCCAGACCTGCAGCATGCCGGCGCCGCCGGCGCCGTAGAACAGCTCCAGCTGGTTGGTGTGCGGGTCTGTGACCGTCACGCGACCCCGATACCACACGTCGCCGTGATGAAAGCCGTAGTCGCTCATCGCCAGCGTGGGCTGGCCCCGCTCCGGCGTCGTCCACGTCTGCGCCGCCGAGGCGCGCGTGTCCGCCCTTGCCCAGCCGCTGTCGTCGAAGCCCGGCCGTGATTCCGGGCTGTCCATGCGGCGCAGCCAGCGCTGCGCCATCAGGTCCGGCAGGCGCACGGCGGCGGGACCGGCCAGCGGCGCCGCGCGCAGGCTGCCGTCCGGCTGCGGCGTCAACGCCAGCGTCGCGCCGTTGAACGCTGCTCGCTCGACGTCCGGCGCCCACAATTCGAGCGGGCTGGCGGCCGTCGTGTCGCCCGTCAGGTCCAGCCGTCCGTCCGCGACGGTGGCGCCACGCACCAGCGCCGGCGTCAGCGCCAGCACGGGGCCGGCGGCCGTCCGGTGCAGCCAGAAATCCTGGCTGTGGCGCTCGTCCGCCAGCAGCAGGAGCAGCGGCGCGTGGCCGCCACCGGCGATGCGCACGCGCGCCAGGCCGTCGTGCACGTATGTCAGCTTCAGCACGCCGTTCTCGTAGCGCGACCCGACCTGGCCCGCCAGCACCTCGACCCGGGGTTCCGTCGCATAGCGCAGCAGGGTCTCGCCAGCCTCGCCGGTGCGGCCGTGCAGCAGAACGACGTCGCGCTCGCCCTGCACCAGCTGCGCCTGCAGCTCGGACGTGGAATACACCAGGTGCTGGCGCGCCAGCGGAAAGTCGGCCAGCAGCAGCTTGCCGTCCTGGCCGTTCAGGCGCAGCGGCACGCGATACGTGCCGTCGCGCGTGGCCAGGTCGAACGTGAACGCATCGTCGCTGGTGCGGTCGGACGGAGCGTGGACGGCGAACAGCACGTGCGTGCCCAGCACGGGATTGACGTTGTGGTAGACCTTTACGTTGGGTGACGATGCGGCGATGGCCGGGCCCTTGTCCATCTGCGCCAACGCCTGCCGCGCCGCCTGCACGAACATGCCCTGCTGCTTCAGCGCCAGCGCCTTCGGCCGCAAGCCGCGGTCCTCGGCGATGGGCGCGCCATAGTCATAGGAGGTGTACACGACCGGCCCGGCCAGCCACCCCCACGAGGTGCCGCCGAACGTCATGTAGACATTGTGGATCGTGATGCGGTTGATCAGGTTGGTGCCGTAGAACACCCGCTGGTAGCCCTTGCCCTGGCGTTCGGCGGTGCAGCCGTAAGTGCTGTTCGAGCCCCAGTAGTCGAACCAGCCGCCGCCCAGTTCCGCCGCGAAGCCCGGCGTGCCGGGCGAGGACAACGCGCCCGTCTTGGGCAAGCCGTTGCCGTAGATGCCCCAGTCGGGGGCGCGGTTCGGGCCGGCCGGGTCGGCGTGGACGTTGCAGGTGCCGCCCGGATAGCCGTCGAACGCGTACAGGTCGGTCGGCCCCGCGTTGGCCCAGGGCGCACTGGAGCCCCGCGGCGTCCAGTCGGGCAGGCGGCCGGCCGCGTTGTGGAACAGCGGCACGGTGATGCCGTCGCGCCGCGCCTTGGCGGCCAGGTGCTCCATCTGGCGCACGTGCTTCGGTTCGACCTTGCCCAGTTCGTTTTCCAGCTGGTAGGCGATCACGGAGCCGCCGCCCGTGGTGAGCTGGTGGCGCGCGACGATGGCGTTAATCTGCGTCATCCACTCGTCCACCGCGGCCAGGTAGGCGGGATCGTCGGTGCGGGCCTCGGCGCGGTGGCGCAGCATCCAGCCCGGGAAGCCGCCGCCGGTCAGCTCCGCGTTGACGTAGGGGCCGGTGCGCGCGATCACGTACAGGCCCTCTTCTTCCGCGATCTCCAGCGCACGCTCGACGTTGCGCACGTGCGAGAAGTCGTACACGCCGGGCGCCGGCGAATGGTAGCCCCAGTCGAAATAGAACGCGACGGCATTGAAGCCGACGGCCTTCATCTTCTGCAGCACGTCGCGCCATAGCGAAGGATTGGGCAGGCGGAACGGGTGCACCTCGCCGGACCAGATGACGACGCGCTCGCCGTCGATCTTGAGCGAGTACTGGTCCCAGCTGATCTGCTTCGGCCGGTTGCGCGGCTGCGTGGCCGCCTCGAAGGCCTGCCGGTCCAGCCGCAGCACCGAGGCTTCGCGCACGCCGGCCGCCGCCCCCTTCCAGTCGGGCCGTGGCGCGCCCGCGTCGCCGGCGGCGCCGGCTTGCGCCTGTCGCCATGCTGCCAGTGCCGCATCCGGTGACAGCAGCCAGGTCGCGCCAGCGGTCGTGCCGGCCACGACCTGCGGCGCCCCGTCCGCGCCGCGCTGCCAGCGCAGGGTTGCGATCTCGCCGCCGTCGAACGGCACCGGCCTGCCCGCTTCCCAATGGCGCAAGTCGCGCGAGCGGGCCAGCGTCAGGTCGTGGCTTGCTGTCGCGTACAGCAGGTAGTAAGCGCCGTCGTCATGGCGCAGCAATGCCGGTGCGCGCGGGTTGGCGCCGGTCGGCCGGACGGCGTCGGCCGCCAGCGAGGTGTAGGTGACGCCGTCCGTCGAGGCAAACAGGCTGATGGTGCCTGGCGAGGTGGTCGTCGTGGCGGCCATGACCCAGGTGGTGCTGGTGTCCGCGTCGCGCACCTGGCTGACGCGAATGACATCGGAAGCCTGCGGGATGCCGAGTTCCTGGGCGGTGACGGGCTTCACTACCTGCAGCAGGAACGTTCCCAGCAGGAACAGGGCACGGCCGGCGGAAAGGGGAAGAAATGAGGGCATGGAAGCAGTTTTGAGTCATGCCGGGCGACGATCGGACCAGCTGGCAAATCATAGTCCGCGATGGTCAGCCTTGCGGCCGCCCGCCGCTCATGTTGTTGAGTGATTTCAGCGGGTAGCAAAAAAAATGTCGAAACACCTAAACTCTTGGAAATTTCTCTGGATACATTAGTTATAGAACGGAAGTTCCGTTACAACAATGATGAGAGAAACATATGGTAGCGATCGTAGGCGGCAAGGGTTTCGGCTTGGCAACAGGCTCGGCGGGCGAACTGGGCAAGAACGGCATTTTTGGCGAAGCCGCGTTCGGTACCTCCAAGGAAGGCGTCTACCTCAACGTCGTGAATGGCAACCTCAGCTTGCAGGACAAGGACGGGTTCGTGGCCGTCGAGGGTGTCAACCTCGCCTACACGCGCACTTACAATTCGCTGGGAAGCTTCGGCAAGGGACCCGGCAACAATTGGAGCAACGGCCTGGCTCGCCTGAACGGCGCGCCACGGCTGGCACAACAGCCCAGCTCCCCCCTGGTACCGTTCACCCGCACAGCTGGTGATGGCAGTGTCTCGACATTTACCTATGACACGGCCCGCGGCGCCTACGTATCGACCGACGGCGGCGGCGCCTACCAGACCATTCGCTGGAGCGCCACGGACGCCAAATGGCACTGGACCGGTGGCCGCGATGACGACAAGGAATTGTACGAGTCGTACAACGATGCGGGCCTGTTGGTAGCCAGCGGCGATGAAGGCGGCAAGAAAGCCACGACGGCGGCCCCCTTCGGCACCCGCATCACCTACGAGTACGACGCCAGGGAGCGCTTGATTTCGGTCAATACCAGCAGTGTCGGCACGTCGTACGCGTATCGGACCCTATCCGATGGCAACACTGAACTGCTCGTAACGCAGAACATGTTTACCGGTGCGACGTTCCGTGCTTCCTATATCACCGATCCTCTTGGCCGACTGGTGCGGGTCGTCACTGACCTTACACCGGCCATCATTGGTGATGAACCAGCCAATGCCAGGGCGCCGGCCACCAGCTATGCCGTCACCTACGGCTACGTCGGCAATACCAACCTGATCAACAGCATCGTGCAAGACGACGGCTCGGCACTCAACATCGCCTACGAAGGCGACAAGGTCGCATCGATTACCGAACGCGACAACTCGGCAATGCCTGTGCGCACGACGTCGTTCAACTACCGGACCGACGGCGATCGGTCGGTCACACGCGTCACCGACCCGCTCGGCCTTGTCACGACCTATACCGCCGATGCCCAAGGCCGCCTGGTCGAGGTCGCCGGCCCGGACAGCGCAACGCCTCCGCTGCGCCTGAAGTTCGCCTACGAGACCAATGGCGACGTGCACTCGGTCACGGATGCGGCCAACCGCACGACCGAGTTCAAATACGACACGCACGGCAACTGCGTCCAGCAGCGCGATACCGATGGCAATACGGTCACGCGCACGTTCCGCCTGGTCGACGCGGCCAACCCCGCGCGCGGCTACACCAGTGACGTGCTGACGGAAACCGCGTACGCGGGCACGGCGTCGACCCAGCCGCTGACGACCCGCTACGTCTACCACGCGGCGGCCGATAAAGCCCACCTGGTGCGCTTCGCCATCACGGCGCAGGGCCGCGTCACCGAATACGGATACGATGCGGCTGGCCAGCGCGTGCGCGAGTGGACGTTCCTGTCCAAGGCATACGACCTCTCGCGACTGGCTGCCACGGCCTTGCCGACCGAGGCAGATGTCGCCACCTGGGCCAATCCAGGCAGCGCTGGCGCCATCAGCCGCACCGACTATATCTATGAACGGGGTCTGCTGGTGTCCCGCATTGCTTACGCCAGCGCGCCCGCCACGGACAGTGCAAGCGGTGCCAGCGGTGCGCAGACTTCCAGGTACAAGTATGACTACGCGGGCAACTTGCTCAGCTCGACTGAAAACGGCATCGAGACAAGCTTCACCTATGATGGCCTGGGCCGCGTGCTGACGAAACGCACGGCGGACGGCCTGACCTCCGGCGTTACTACTTACGTCTATGCCGGCAACGCGATCGGCGCCACCATCACGACGCCCGACGGCATCACGACCGTCAAAGTGTACGACAGCGCTGGCCGGCTGCTGACGACACAGCAGTCGATCACGGCCAGCGATGGCAAGCTGGTCGAGATGCTTGTCACGCGCAACACCTATGACGCGGCGGGCCGGCTGCGCATGACGACCGCGCCGGGCGGCAGCAAGACCGTATGGTTGTACGACACGGCCGGGCGCAAGGTTGCTGAAGTCGGCCCCGATGGCGCGCTGACGGAGCACATCTATACGGGTGACGCCAGCCTGCCGACCTGTATCGTCCGTTATGGCAACCTGGCCGACCTGACCACGCTGTTCGACGGCGGCCAGCTGAGGCTGGGCGTCACGCTCGACCAGTTGCGCACTGGCCCGCTTGCCGTCACCAGCGACTTCGACCGCAAGAGCTGGCAGCGCTACGACAGCCAGGACCGGCTGGTTGCCAGCGCGGACCCGGAGGGCTACATCACCCGCAACACGTACGATGGCGCCGGCAGGCTCGTCCTGACGGTACGCCGCGCGGCCCGGCTGGAGCCGTGGCAGCTGGCCGGCGGCATTACCTGGGACGCGACCGGCGATCCACAGTCGGCGGACGACCGTGTCACGCGCATGGTCTACGACGCCGACGGCCTGCTGACCGGCAAGGTCGAGACGCGCGGCAGTCTCTCAACGCTGACAGAGTACGTCTACAACGGCGCTGGCAAGCTGATCGAGACGATCGCCTACGGCATGCCGGTGATGATTCCCGCCACTTTGACGGCGGTAGCGCAACTGCGACCCGCCGATACCAGTGCGGCAATCCGAGAGCGCATGCTGTACGACGGTCATGGCCGCCTGCGCGCTACGCTGGACGGTGATAATTACTTGACGGAAGTAATTTATAACCAGGACGGCAGGGTCGCGCGTCGGATACGCTATGCCGCTCAATGGGTCTCCAATACCCTGCCGGTACTGCGGAATGATACGGCCGAGATCGAATGGCCCACCGCTAACGATCGCGTCACCACCTACACCTACACCATGCTCGGACAGGTCAAGGACGAGACTGTGACGGACGGCAAGGGCGCTGGCGCCGGGGGCTACGAACAGACCACCTATACCTACGACAAGTTCGGCAATGTCCTGAGCGTCGTCCGCACGAGCGGCCTGACGGCAAGCCGCACCTACGACGCCATGGGCCGCCTCGTCTCCGAGCGCGCCGCCGCCAATCTGGCACCCACCACGTACACCTACAATGCCGCAGGCCAACGCGCGAGCATGACCGACGGCAACGGCAACAAGACCTTGTACTTCTACGACCCGGCGGGTCGGCTGGTCTACACGATCGACGCCATGCGCCAGGCCACCCAGCAGATCTACGATGCCTTCGGCCAGGTCATCGCGGTACGCCGCTACCTGAGCCCGGCCCAGGCCATTGCCGAGAACGCAACGCTGGAGCAAGTACGCGCTGCCCTGCAACTGTCGAACGGCGACCTGGTCAGCCAGTTCCGCTATGACAACGATGGCCGGCTGCGCTACGCGATCGACGCCGCCGGCGGCGTCAGCGAGACGACCTACGACGCCTTCGGCCAAGCCGCGACGTTGCGCTACACCAGCAAGGCCGGCATCGACATGACGGCGGCGGTTGGCAAGGTGCCGGGGGCCGTCGTCGGTACGCCGCTGGCGGCGTTGACGCAGCTGAGCGGCGCGGTGGGCCAACGCGTCAAGGACGTATACACGAGCACAGGCCGCGTCACGTACACGACGGATACCAGCGGCGCGGTCGAAAGCCGCACGTACGACGCCTATGGCCGTATGACCGAGAAACGGCTGCACGCGAACCGGGCCGGCAGCAGCGGCAGTACGACGCCGGACAGCGTGGAGAGCTACGCCTACGACAAGCGCGGCAACGTGATCCTGTACAAGGATGCCCAGGGCGCCAGCACTGCCAGTACTTACAGCGCGTTCGGCGAGCTGCTGACCCGCACCACTGGCGACGTGGCCCTGGCCGGCACGACACTCGTCACGGCAACCACGGCGTACAACGTCTACAACGACGACGGCAGGCTGGTCGGCACGCTGGACCCGGCCGGCACGCTGACGACCTTCACGTATGACAACGACGGCAACGTAACCCGGCGCCTGCGCTATGCCACCACGGTGACGACGGCGGTCACGCTCGCCAATGTGTACACCGTCGCATGGGCCGCGCAAGGCAAGGACGAGGACGTGCGCTACTTCTACCAGTCCGGCCGGCTGTACGCCACGGCAAAGGCCGATGTCAACGGTTGGAGCGTGGAAACGGTCGACTATGACGCGGCCGGCAACGTGCAGTCGCGCCGCGCGTTCGCGACGAGGATGAACAAGACGCCCACGGTGGACACGATCCAGGCCTGGGCCGGCACTGCCGCCAGCGCCAGCGACGCCGTGCAGTACACGTTCTATGACGCCGCCGGCCGCCCGGACGTGACCGCGGCGCTGCAGGGCAATGGCGCGGACGGCATTCCCAACTGGTCCGTCACCCGCACCACCTACGACGCGGCCGGCCGCGTGCTGGAGCGGCGTGCGCTTGCCCAGCCGCTGTCCGCCAAGGCGCTCTCTGGCGCGCTGCTGCGGGCGGCGCCAGTGGGCGACAGCGACGCCGTCACGCGCTACCAATACGATGGCGCCGGGCGTGTCATCGCCACGGCCGTCGCCCAGGGCAAGCCTGCGGGCGGCGCCATGCGCTGGGCCGTCAGCGGCAATGTCTACGATGGCGCCGGCAATCTGGTACGCACGACCCAGTACGCCACGGCGCTGGAAGGCACGCCACCGGGCGACCTGCTGGGTACGGTACGCGCGGACAAGGACAACGACCGCGTCACGCGCGGCATCTTCGACGCGGGCAATCGCCTGGTCGCGACCATCGACGCGACCGGTATGGTCACGGGCTTCGTCTACGATGCCAAGGGCAACCGCGTCGAGACGCGCGTGTATGCCGCGGCGGCCAACGCCGACGGCACGCTGCCGCTGGCAGGGCCGCTGGATCGGGTGAGCCGCACCGCCTACGACCTGAACGGGCGGGCCCGCTTCGAGATCGACGCCGCCGGCGCCGTCACCGAACGCCGGTACGACGCGCTGGGCAATGTTGTCCAGCTTGTCCGTTACGAGACGCCGTTGTCGGCCTTCCCGGCGGCAGCGGGCGCGGATGCCGTCGCCAAACTCGTCAAAGCGGCGGCGGGAGACCGCAGCGAACGCTACATCTACGACCAGAACGGCCGTCTGCGCTTCTCCGTCGATGCCGCAGGCTACTTCGTCGAACAACGCTACGACGCGCTGGGCAACCGCATTGCGACGGTCAGCTACCCTACGGAACTGACGCCGGCGGAACGCACCGGCAGCGAAAGCGCGCTCGTCACCGCGCTGTTGGCATCGGCCGGCCGGCAGAACGCGGCGACCACGGTGCTGCGCCCTCGTACCGTGGGGTACACGTACGATACCCTGGGCCGCGTGCTGAGCACGACGGACGCGCTGCAGAAAGCCGAGTCGTATACCTACGACGCCATCGGGCGACGCCTGACCCTGAAGAACAAGCTGAACCAAATTTGGACGTACACGTACGACGCTGCGGGGCGGCTGTTGCAAGAAGAAACGCCGACCGTGGATTCCTATTCGGCTGCTGGGCTGGAAAATATCGCGCAAGGGCCGTTCATGTCGCCCATACCGGTCAGCCAGCTCACGCGCTACGCTTACGATGCACTGGGCAACCTGAAGACGCGTAGCGAAGGCATCAGACAGCACATCACCGAAACGATGCTGCGCTCCACGCGCTACGAATACGATCTCGCGGGGCGTCAGGTGAAGACCCTGCTGCCACCGGCAACTGTGTACGATCCAGCCAAGGACGGCCCGTCCAGCCGCGCCGTCCGCAACGAAACCACGCTGGCGGACCTGTACGTCGAGGTCAGCTACGACACGCTCGGCAATGCAGTGCGCAACCGCGACGTGGCGGGCAATGTCAGCTACAAGAGCTACGACCTGGCCGGTCGCGTCAGCAACGAGATCGACGCGCTGGGCTATGTCACGCATCACAAGCGCAACAGCTTTGGGGAGGTGGCCGCACTGACGCGCTATGCCGACGCCATCCCTGGCATCGAATCGTACGATCCGGCACAACGCGCCAAGGTATTGAAACAGCGTGAAGCGGCGCCGGCGAATCGTGTCGTGCGCACCGAATACGACCTGCTGGGCCGCGCCGTCAAGGTAACCGAACCGGCTTCCTCTCTCTACGATACGCACAGCCTGTCCGGCGAGCCGCAATTGACGGCGGCGCGGACGACCGTCACCCGCTACAACGGCTTCGGCGAAGTGGCCGAGCGTAACGTCTACGGCGCCGACGCCAGCGGCAAGGCGCTGACGCAAGCCGCCTCTACCCTGTACTACTATGACCAGCGCGGCGACAAGCGGGCACAGGTCGACGTGCTCGACGCGACGGCACCAAAAGGCTACCTGACGACCTGGAAATACGATGACGCCGGCCGCCTGACCGAAACGCAGGAATTCGCCACGGCCATCGGGAAGTGGGACGCCGCCCAATCGCTGTGGACCGCAACCTCGCCGCAACCACCCGCCAGCGCGTCCGCGGACCGCACGACGGTGTACACCTACGATGCCAACGGCAACAAGCTAAGCGAACTGCGCAAGGGCGCCGAGGTCAATGCCGCCACTACCTATGCCTATGACGAGTTGGGTCGCCTGTATTCGACCACCGACGCGTCGAACACCCGCGATCTCATCTGGTACGACGCGCTGGGCCGGACTGTCAGAACGGCGCGCGTAGCGAATAGCAGTGCCAAGAATCCGTACACCCAGTTCCGCCTGGATGTCTTCGGCAACACGGTGCTGCGCATCGAGTATGCCGACGGCACGTCGGCGCTTACCCCCAACCCGGCGCTCGACCGGATCACCGCCACCGTGTACGACACGCTGGGCCGCGCAGTGAAGACGATCGACGCCGAGAACAAGACGATCAACTATTCTTACGACCGCTTCGGCCGGGTCGCCAAGCAGTGGCGTAGCGTGACCAGCGCCGGCACGCAGGAAACGGCGTTCACGATCAATGCGTACGACGCGTTGGGGCGGCTGGTGGACGTGACTCAGCCGGGCAACGTCGACCTGCTGGCAAACGGCGCCGGCACACCGGCAACCCCGCCGGACACCATTCGCCACACCGACTACAACGCCTTCGGCGAAGCCATCGCCAACACCGTCAGCAGTGCCGGCAAGGTGCTGCGGCGCGAGGAAACGCGCTACGACAACGCCGGCAATGCCTGGCTCAGCAACGCGGGCGACGGCGTCTACAAGGTCACGCTGTTCGACGTGCAGGGCAATGCCACCTCCAGCATCGTCAGCGAAACCATCGGCGCGCTGGCGGGCCTGACGGACGCCAGCCAGGCGCTGGGCCGGATGGACGTGCGCCGCACCGACACGCGCTATGACATGCTGGGCCACGTGGCCGACAGCGCGGTCTGGAACCCCCTGTTGACGGTGCTCGTGCGCGAGGACGGCAACTGGGTGCGCAAGCCGCAGCAACCCGGGCAGGTCAGCGACAACAGCCAGCTCCTGATCGGCGACATCAACGACTGGGGCAGCGTCGTGACGGTGCGCTACCGCGCCAAGGGCACGCAGGAATGGACGACGGCTGCACCCCAGCGCGTGCACTGGCTGGGCGACAGCCTGGCGTTTTCCACCATCGGCCTCGATGCGGGCGACCTGCAATATGAGGTGTGGGTGCAGGCACCGGGCGACACCGCGGCCCGGCGCGAGGCCGGTACCCTGACGGTCAAGGTCACGGAGCGCGAAAAGCTGGACCGCGAGCTGGTCGCGCTGTACACGATGCTGTTCAACCGCGCACCGGATGCCAATGGCCTGAACTTCTGGCTGGATGCCTACAACGAGGGGCGCGACACGGCGCAACTGCTGTCGGCCATGCTGCTCAGCGAGGAAGCCGCCAGCCGCGGCTATAACGCCGACGATCCGGTCAAGACCATCACGACGATCTACCAGCAGGCCTTTGGCGTTGCCGCTACCGACACCCGTTATAAAACGGAAATCGCCGAGTGGGCCGGTCTGTATGCGCGCGCCAAGAGCGATCGCAACGACGGCCGCGGCCAGGTGCTGCTGGACCTGCTCGACGCGATCCGCGGCGCCGGCGGCGACCTGGCCAAGGTGATCGCGGCAAAGACCGAGGCGCTGTACGGCTACATGGTGAAAGAGCGCGGCACCAATCAGTTCCTGGCCGACCAGCTGATGCAGCAGGCGGTAACGGACTTGCCGGGCGCGCTGAAGGCTGGCGCGGAGGCAGCGGCGGCTGAGCGAAACCGCACCCGCATCGTGCAGCTGTACGTTGCCTTGTTTGGCCGCGTGCCCGAAGCTAAGGGTGTGAACGACCAGCTGGCAAAACTGGCAGGCGCCGCGATGACGGACGTCGTCGCCGGTTTCCTAGCCAGCGCCGAAGCACAGGCGCCATGGATGTACCCGTCGGATAAGCTCAGTACCGACGCCTACAACCAGCAGCTTGTGACGCGCCTGCACCACGTGATGCTGGGGCGTCCACCAACACCGACGGAGCAGGGGAAGTGGATGGCGAAGTTCGCCGCCACGCCCGCAATCACGCCAGCCCAGTTCGTGCTGGACCTGATCGACAACGTCACCGGCTACCGTGGCCAGGACAAGGCCCCGCTGGCCGAGCGCAACCTGTTCAACAACAAGGTCGCGCTGGCGTACGAATCGGCGGTCACGAAAGGCAACCAGATCGACGGAGCGACGGGCCGCGCCATGCTGGCCGGTGTGACCACCGCCGGCGATCCGCAGGCGGCGCTAAAGGCCGCACAGCTGGGCATCAAGGCCGCGCTGGAAGCCGCCACGCTGTACGAGAAGACTACGTCGGTGGCGGCCTCTGGCGCGCCGTACGAAGAAATGCAGCGCCGCGTGGCGCAGCTGTACGTCGTGCTGCTGGGCCGGGCACCGGACAAGGCTGGCTTCAACAACTACATGACGCAGCTGCCTGCGACGGATGCGGACTGGACCCGCATCGCCACCGGCTTCCTGGCGGTCGACGAGCTCCATCCGGCCCTGCGCGGCTGGGGCACGATGAGCAATGACACCTTCGTACGACAGTTGTACGTGGCCGCGCTGGGCACCTGCCCGGCGGCGGCCGAGAAGGAGGTGCTGGGCTATGTCGACATGCTGGCGAAGGGCATGCCGCGTACCGAGCTGGCCTGGCGCGTGGCCACCGGCATGCTGGACAGTCCCGGCCTGCCGGCCGACCAGTCTGGACTGCGCGCGACGTTCGGCAACAAGGTGGCGGTAGCGATGCTGATGGGGACGCAACTGGACATCGGCAATGCGACAGTCCTGCGCGACGTGCTGAACCAGGTGACCGCCACCGATATCGCCAGTGCCATCCGGATGCTCGGCGACGCGGCACTGCGGGAGATGCAGGCTGGCGCGCAACGCGTGCAGGCGGCCGCGGCGCAGGGTGCGCAGTTGGCGCAGGCTGGCGCGAACGGTGGTACCGCGGGGGCGAACCGGGACACGGCCCTGGCGAAGGTCGAGGCCACGCCGAGTGCTCGCGTGCGGATGCAGCTGATGCAGATGTACGTCGGCCTGCTGGGACGCAGCGCCGCCACGTTCCGGCTGTCGCCGGACCTGGACGCGATCAACGACTACGCCACCCGGATCGGCAACGCTTCCCTGGAACAGACGGCGCAACACTTTATCGAGAGCCCGGAGGGCCAGGCCATTTACGCCGGCCTTGCGCCGGCCGATTTCGTCCGGCGCGTCTACAGTACCGTGCTGGGGCGCCCGGTGAGTGGAATTGCCGACGTGGTGCCGCAAGCCACGCTGGACGCCTGGACGGCGGCCCTGGGCGGTACCGCGCCGAAGACCCGGGGCACCGTCGCGCTGGGCATCCTGAACGAGGTGATCGGCTACCAGAACGGCGCACCGGATGCGCGCACCGTGACGTTCCTGAGCGACCGTTCTGGGTTCTCGGCACGGGTCTACGATGCGTATATCGAAGTCGACAAGGCCATCACGACGAAGGTATCCGAGCTATCGGCCAAGGCGGCACCGTTGTCGGTGCGCGCCAACGAACTGAAGACCAGTCTGGAAGCGCTCACGCAGGAATACAACGCCATCCAGCTGCAGCGGCAAACCGACAGCGCCGCGGCCAGCGCCGCGCTCGGCAGGGCCGACAAGGCTGGCGACGGGCTTGGCACGCTACGGCTGCGGGTAGTGCAGTTGTATGCATCGCTCCTGCAGCGCCCGATCGCGCCGCAGCTGTTCAAGGAAGTCGACTACCATGCCCAGCCGGATACCGCGCTGAAGACGATCGCCTACGCGATGCTCAATGGCCCCGACGGTAGCAAGATGTACAGCGGCCTGTCCGACGAAGCGTTCGTGCGCACGCTATATCAGAACATCCTCGGCCGCACCGAAGTAACACCCGCCGAAGTGGACATGTACGCGACGCAGTTGAGGAGCGGCGCCGGCGATCCCTATGCGCGCGCCCAGCTGGCCGTCACCTTGCTCACCGCCTTCCTCAGCTATTCGGAAGGTCACCCGGCAGGCGTGGCCTACAAGGAGCGCTTCGATAGCAAGGTCGCCGGCTTCCTGTTGACCATGAAGGCGGAAGCCGAAGCGGCGGCAAACAAGGCCTCGGACGACTACGGGCGCGTACTGCCCCTTTACCGCGACTACGAAACGGCGAAAAGCAAAGAAACCGCGGCGCTGAAGGCGAAGGCAGCTGCGGTCACGTGGGGCGATTATGGCCGCGACCTGCTCAAATTGCCGACCCGCCACACGGTCGTCGACATCTATGCTGCGCTGCGCGGTGACGCCGACTACAAGGGCGTGGTCGACCAGATGCGCAACATCCACGCGGGCCGTTCGACCGACCAGTTGATGGCCGATCTGATCGCGGTCGACTACCCGGCCGACGACGAGGCGTTCGTGCGCCGCCTGTACCTGAAGGTACTGAACAAGGCCAATCCGACGCGGGCGGAAGTCGATTGGCACCTGACCAACGAGTTGCGCGCCAAGCCGCCGGTCTCGCGCGTGACCGTGGCCAAGGGGTTCATGAACGATGCGAGCCATCCTTACGCCGCTACGACGACGCTACTGGAGAAGCAGTTCATCGCGCGTGCTGAAACCGACATCAACGCCGAACAGCCCGCGATCGACGCGGCGGCCGAGGCCACCCGAGCCGTCGCGGCCCCGCTGGCGAAGTACAACGGAGCCGGCATTACCATCGAGCAGGCGACCGCCAAGAAGCTGGCGACTTCCAACGAACTGGAGTCGCTGAAAGAACTGATCTCGGCGAACGACGCCGTCATCAAAGCCGATGGCGCCATCAAGCTGGCCGCCGAGACCAGTATCCGCTACAACGCTGCCAACAGCGATTGGAGCAAGGCGCAAGCCGACTATGAGGTGTACGGCAAGCCGCTGGCGGCGATGAATGCCGCCGCCGCGCCAAGCCGTGTGATCAGCGACGCGCTGCTGGCAGTTGCCTCTGAGGCCCGCACAGCCATCGGCGTGGCGACTACACGGATTAGCACCACTCGGGGCGCAATGTATACGCAGCAGATTGTGCAGCTGTATATCGTGCTGCTGAACCGCCCGCCCCTGCTGGGCGAGCTGCACTATTGGCATCACCGCCTGCTGGACAGATCGGCAAACACGAGCCAGCTGGCGGCAACGCTGATGGCAACGCCGGAGGCGCAGCGCAATGCGCTCTACCCCGCTGGCATGAGCGATGCCCAGTTCGTGACGCAGCTGTACAACTTCGGCCTGGGCCGCGACTTCAAGGACGACCCCACCGGACTGGCATTCTGGACCAGGCAGTTGTCCGCGACGGTCAGCCGGGCCGACCTCGCCGTCCGCTTCGTGGCCGGCGTGACGACCGGCGTGAACGCCGATGCGACCAACCTGAACAACCGCGTCGCCGCCCGTCTGGGCGTCCTCGCCCAGGGCAGCGAGAGTGCCGCGGATCTGGCGGCCTATACGACGCTGGTCAATATCAGCCAGCGCAGCATCGCGGCCCAGTACGACAGCACGGGCGCGCGGGCGCTTGCCGCCGACCCGGCGGCGGGCAACGCCGTGCGTGTCGTGCAGCTCTACACGCTGCTCTACAATCGCGTCCCTGAGCCGTCCGGCGTGCGCTTCTGGCTGGACGCCTTGAAGCAATCCAATGGCGACTTGGTGGCGCTGGCCCGCTCGATGCTGGGCCAGGCGGAGGAAGGCAAGCTGCTGTATCCGGACGCGCTGGACAACGACAGCTTCCTGGCGAAGCTGTTCAAGGACGGCCTGGGTCACGTGCCGGGCGCCGCCGAGACGCTGAAATACCGCCAGCAGCTGGCCAGCCAGAGCCGGGCGCAGGTGGTGCTGAACCTGATCGCCGACCTTGCGGCCGATGGCGACGACCTGCTGGCGCGCGCCACCAGCGTGCGCTTCCAGTCGCGCGTGGGGGCTGGCTTGCAGTCGCTGGCACAGGATGCCCAGCGCGACGCCAGTGCCCTGCGTGTGGCCGACGAAAAAGTGCGAGCGATGGATTGGAAAGCCATCCAGCCGCATACGCTGGCGGCCCTGCCGCCGGTGATCGGCAGCAGCGTTTCCGGCATCCGCACCAGCGGCGGCACCAGAGACAAGTACACCGTCGATCGCTGGGGCAACATCCTCACGGTGGCTGATGCACGCAACAGCAGCTGGCTGACCACGATGACCTACGACGGCAACAACCGCGTGTTGACCAGCACGCTGCCGATGACGACGCAGGTCAAGGCCGGCACGACCACGCTGGTATCGCTGCAGACGACCAACAAATACGACGCACTGGGGCGCCTGCAAAGCAGCACCGAAGGCGGCTCCGGCGTCACCCGCGTCACCGGTTATGAATACAACGCGCAAGGCATCGTCACGCGCGAAACCCATGCCGACGGCGGCTCCGTGAGCTACACGATCGACGCGTTCGGCCAGCGCATCGCCAGCACCGAGATGCTCGATGGCACCGAGAAGGTGGTCTACAACTACGATTACGACCGCCTGGGCCGGCTGGTGCGGCGCACCAGCGCGGTCACCGAGATCGCGAACTGGCAAGGCATCGCCACTGGCAGCGCGACCAACGATACGAAGATCAGTGCACGCATCGTCGACACCTACGGCTACGACGAACTGGGCCGCCGCATCGCGGTCGGCAACGGTACCCTGGCCGACACGGAAGGCGCGCAGCCGGTCATGAGCCAGGTGCGTCGTTACCGCTACGACCTGGGCGGCAATGTCATCGCCAGCTACGACGGGGCGCCCATCCTGGCATTCTACGACGCCGAAATGGCGACCTATCGCGTCTACGACGCGCTGAACCAGAAGGTCGCGGAACGGGAGAACAGCACCGCCGGCCTGGAGACCGACCTGGCCAAGTCGCAGTCGTGGCAATACGATGGCTTCGGCCGCGTGACGCTGCACGTCGACCTGGGCGGCAACCGTACGTCCAGTACGTACAACGGTGCCGGCCAGCTGGCCAGCACCGACACCGTCACGGTAGAGACTGACCTGCAGCCGGCTGCCTACCAGCGCGTCACGTACAGCTACGAGACAGGTACCGGTCTACTGCTGGAAACGAAAGATATCGATTACCGGGACGCCGCCATGACGGTCGCCCTGGACAATCCATCGCTCAGCCAACTGGCGCGCTACGGCTATGACCGCGCGGGCAACCGCGTGTCCGAACAGACCTGGCTGCTCGATGCCCAGGGCCGCCGGGTGCGCGCGGTCCAGGCCAACACCCTCACCTACGACGCGCGCAACCGCCTGACCGGCATCGATTCGGACGTGCGCCGGGCACGCTACAAGGTCCGCTACGAACTCGATGCGTTCGGCAACCGCGGCACCGTCAGCACCAGCTACGTCAACGACGTGGGCGATGCCAAGTCCATCACGGTCGACTATGCGTACGACAAGATGAACCGCGTCGTGAAGGTTGGTGGCCAGGTGGTGACGACCTATCGCGATCCCAAGCTCGTGCAGCAGCCGGCCGGGCCGCGCCGGGACGATTACGCGATGCCGCGCGACGACGTCCCGTCCTACTGGAAGGAGTTCGACAACAAGACCATCACGTCGCACGACATCAAGTACGACTTCGCCGGCAACCGCATCGAGGACAAGTACCTGAACGGGACGCTGACGACGGAAACCTACCGGTACGACGCGTTGGGGCGCCTGTCGCAGATCCTGACGAACGGCACCGAATCGGGCTACCGCCGCTACGACAGCGCCGGCCGCGTGATCGCCTCGCGCGACAACGCCGAGCGCCAGCTCAACGACTACGACGCCCATGGCAATCTGGCGTACCAGCGCACGCTGGACGGTACAGGCAACAACCAGCGCAGCATGGTCAGTTTCAACTACGACCACGGCGGCAACCTGTCGAGCTACAAGGCCTACTCCGGCAACGCCACTCAGGGGCAGACCACGACCAACACGTACGGCACGCTGCGCGGCAGCCGCCTGCTGACGCGCACGGACGTGACCAACGACGGCGGCCCGACCAAGACGAGCCAGATGGAATACGACGCCAACGGCTTCATGATCCGCGTCACTGGCGAGAACGCCCGTGAACTGATCAACGACCGCGACGGCCACGTGCTGGAGAAGACGCAGAACAACGTCCAGACCCACACGCTGATCGCCAACGGCGAAATGATCGGCACCAGCAGCGCGGCGCACGAGTCGTTCAGCAACGTGCACCAGGTCCTGTCGGCGGCCAGCCCGAACGACAGCAACACGGGTGTGTACGTCGTCCAAAGCGACAACGAGAAGCTGACGTCGATCGCCAAGAACGTCTGGGGCGACGAACGCCTGTGGTACCTGATCGCCGACGCCAACGGCCTGACCGCCATCGACACGCCACTGAAGGCCGGCCAGCAACTGGTGCTGCCGGCCAAGGCCACGACCATTTACAACGGCGCGGACACGTTCCGGCCGTACAATGCTAGCGAAGTCATCGGTAGTACCACCCCGGAAATGGCGTTGCCGCCGCCGCAGGCGGCGAAGAAGGGTTGTGGTGTCATAGGTCAGATCTTGACAGTGATCGTGGCGGTGGTCGTAACGCATTATCTGGGCGCTATCCCCGGGTCGATCGCTAGCCAACTCACGGCCATGGCGACGGGATCGCAAGACAAATTCGACTGGAAAGCCGTTGGTAGAGCTGCCATCAGTGCCGCAGTAACACAAGGCATGTCGGAATTGCAAGGCATGCCAGAATTGTTCAAGGGTGATACATGGCAGGCGGCAGCTGCACGTGCAGCGGCATCAAACGTGGTTTCCCAGACCGTCGCGGTAGCTACGGGCCTGCAGGAAAAATTTGAGTGGCGTAACGTCGCGGCTTCAGCTGCCGGTGCTGGAGTGGGTCAGGTAACCTCGCAATATCTGAGCGGAAGTAATCCGGTCGCGGCCTTCCTTAAGGGCAGCCCGGTGACAAGAGCCACTGCAATTGGTTTTGCAGCCGGTGTTGCGACTGCGGTCGCGCGAGGAGGTAAGATCGAGATTGTTCAGATTGCTGCGGATGCGTTTGGCAATGCGTTGGGGAACAGTTTGGCTGGCATGGGATCGCAATCCGGCGATGCACAACAGGCAAGCCGAGCAACCAAGCCAATTTCCCGTGAGCAGGCAGAGCGCAATATGTACGGCGGGCTCACTTCAAGGCAGTTCCTCGGCGGAGCTAAGGACTGGCTCAGTGCCTTGGAAACTTACGATGATCCTTACGGAAAGAGTGGTAACGACGAACGCCTTTCAAATTACCAAGCACCTATTCCACAAGTTGTTGTTGATGGCGGCGATGTAAATCAGCGGTTGAATGCTATCTTTGGCCTGACGCCGAAAAACATTGGCCCAGTTCAGATGCAGTCAACGCAAATTGATTTCCTGGCAGCTGCGGCAGCTTCGGATCGCCGGTTCTATACGTCTAGGGAAGCCGGCGCAAGCAATGGTTACAGTGCCGCAGCATGGCACATTGGCGGACTGCTAAATGAGGTAGGCTACGATCTAGCAAAAACGGCTCAAGGTGCTTTCCAACTTGTGACCGATTCGAATACGCGGGCAGCTGCTTACAACGCTCTCAAGTTCGCAGCTAATAACCCTGGCGTAATCGTTAACGATGCTATCCAAGGATTTAAGGACTTTTCGAACAAGCCGTTTGCAGAGCAGGCTGATTCGGTGTTCAAATTCGGCGCAGGAGGGCTTGCGACTGTAGGCGTTGGCAAAGTGGGCATGCTTGCCGTAGACGGAGCGATTACTGGGGCGACAGCGACAGTGAGGTGGCTCGCGCCAAAGGCTGGCTCGCTGCTCGAGAACTACATGTACCGCACCGGTGGTTTAGCGTACGCCGTCGAGCCTGGCAATGAAGTTGGTAAAAATACGATAGCAGCGTTTAGCCCGATAGTTACAGATGGTGGCTTAGCTGCACACGAGGCAGCTGGTGGGCATTTGTTACTTAAACACGTCGCTCAAACAGAAGCGCAGCTACTTAATCGACTTGCGGCAGAGCCGAAAATAACAGGTTCTTCTTCTTTTTATAATCGTGCGACGGCTGAGGTCGCGATTTCCGATGCTTTAGACGTAAATCAAGCCAGAATCAATGCTTGGCTAGGCACATCAAAGCCGCAAATGATACTTGAGCACACATTCATGGATAACGCCGGATTAACAATTCAACGAGGCATGACAAATGCTGTTGACACATCAAGCTTGCGACTAATATTACGTCAAGACACGAGCATGCCTAGTGGCTTCAGAATTCATACTGGATTCCCTATTCAATGAAAACTACATACCCAAATTTATATGAATTTTTTGCTGGATACTTTCATCCAGACTGGCCTGAGGAATCTCTAACTGCAACCGGGGTCGTTGAACGATATTTAAGCGAATTTCCCAGAGATGAAGTAAGGGAAGCTTCGAGGGAGCTAAGAAACCTCTTGATCAACGCACCAGTAGAAGATGATCTGTCACGCATCGTGAATCAACTTGGCAGCTATTACAACCCACAAGCAGATGGATTAACCTACCGCGGGTGGTTGCTACAAGTTTGCGCATTATTGGAAGGAGAGCCAATGAGCTAAAACACATGATCAGGGTGAGGCGGATCGGCTCGTGATCGGCAGTCATAGCGGGGGCATCTTGTTGATGCGTGGATTACGCGCAGATTCAATGCCTGCGCCTTTGGCTGTCGCAATCGGTGTTCCGGCGTTTCGCGGGATACCCGCGCCCGACATCATGTGCACACATTACGCACGGAACGTGCAGGCGTTTCTCAGCCGTAAGTGGTTGAATTCAAAGCCGATTTGCTGTTTACACTTTGGAATTCGCCGCGCTCGAAGAGGCCCGACCTATGGCAAAACCGTCGTGGAATCAAGTCTTTAGGTGATTACAAATGAAAACAGGGCATGGTCGACCGTGCTGCCGACCATGCGCTGTTCGACTGTGATGTGTGAGGCTCTTCGTTGGTTGAGCCGCCGCTGCCTTTTCTCTTTTTAGCAGCTAAAGAGGTCCCCTAACCCCGGCACTGTTGCGCGTGGGGTGCGGTTGTTCGGTCAATTGTTCAGCGCCGCCTGCGCGTCATTTTTCCTTAGCTGCCCGCTCACCCGGGCCAGCGGCCCCGCCACTTGGCTGTTGACGATGATCGCGTCGAGCACCGCCTTGGCCACTTCCTGCTCTTCCGGCCGCATCGCCGCGATCGCTTCGAACGCTTCAACGCCCAGGTGTCGGCGGCAATGGCCACGCTGCAGGCCACGACCGCGCAGCACGTCGCGGCGACGGACAAGGCCGTCCAGCGCCTCAAGCAGATCATCGCCGATCCCGACAGCGTGGCCCGCCACACGCAGGAAGTCGTCTACGGCAACACCGCCCGTGCCGGCGGCAACCCCGCCTTCCAGGGCAACCAGCTGACCCTGGACCGCTGGGGCAACGTGCTGTCGATCACCGATCCGCGCGACCCGAACTGGAAGACGACCTACACCTACAACCAGGCCAACCAGCAGACCTCGGGCATGGCGACCGGCGCCAAGGGCACCCAAACGGCCCTGCAGACGAGCCGCTACGACGCCCTCGGCCGCCTGGTCGGCACGATCGACGGCCGCGGCGCATTGAACCAATACGTCTACGACACCGCCGGCAACCTGGCGCAGGAGATCCACGCCGACGGCGGCGTCGTCACCAACACCTACGACGCCTTCGGCAACCGCCTCTCCACCACGCAGCCGGACACCGTCCTGCCCGGCGAAACGCTGCCCGGCGTCACCACCCGCTACAGCTACGACCACCTGGGCCACCTGCTGACGACGCGCACCGCCGCGGTGAACGTGTACCTGGCGATCGACACCGGCTACGGCCCGCTGCCATCCAACCTGGTCGACTACAAGGAGTTGGTACAAGAGCGCGAATACGACGAACTGGGACGCCTGATCCGCAGCCTCGGCTCGGACAAGACCGGCACCGAGCAGGAATACGACGGCAGCGGCAACGTGATCTCCACGGCCACGGTCGACAAGCGCGGCGACCGCGCCCTGCACGGCCGCACCTTGATCGCCTACGACGCCGAAAACCACAAGATCGCCACCAAGGACGCCAAGGGCAATTCGATGTCCTGGCTGTATGACAAGGGCCGCCTGAAGACCAGCATCGACATGGGGGGCAAGGCGACGGAATACGGCTACGACGCGTCTGGCCGATTGCTGTCGCAAACGTCCGGTTACGGCCAGAACCTGCGCTACACCTACAGCGGCACGAACCTCGTACGCATCGACGACGTGGGCACGTCGCTCTCCACCGTCTACGCCTACGACAGCGCCGGCAACCGCGTGCGCGAGCGCCAGGTCTTCCTGGGCCGGCAGGCCGACGCCGCCGAGCGCCTGCAGAACAACACGATCACGTTCGACAACCTGAATCGCGTCACGCGCATCCAGGACGACCAGATGCAGCTGGACTACGAGTACGACGCCAACGGCAACCGCGTCAAGATCGTCAGCCGCTATGGCAGTACGGCACCGATCACGAGGTTCAACGCCTTCGACGCGATGAACCGCCAGACCATCGTCAACGGCGACTGGCAAGTGGATGCGCAAGGCATTGGCCGCGCCGTGCGCGGCAGCGGGCACGCGATCACCTACGACCGCTCGGGCAACCGCCTGAGCGACACGTATTCGGGCACGCGCGTGGTCTTCAATGGATTCTCTTACGGCATTCAGAAGAACGCCGAGACGACCGAAACCTACCACTACGACTTGGCCGGCCGCCTGCTGTCGATCGAACGCGACGGCCTGCTGATCGACGAGCGCCACTACGACGAAGGTGGCCGCGTCAGCCAGTCCGGCCTGGCCGAGAAGGGAGCACGCGGCGTCGCCGACGTGCTCAAGGAACTGGGAATCGAAGTGGCCCGGCGGGTTTATACGTACAACGTCTTCGGTCACATGACGCGCCAGAAGGACTCGAACGCCAGCCTGGACGGCATGCAGGACACCTGGTTCAACGGCTACGATGCCATGGGCAACCTGACCGGCTACGACGTGGTGTCGGCCGCCGATGGCAAGAACAAGGGCATCTACCGCATCGAGTACGAGTACCGCGACTCGTACAAGGAACTCAAGACCACGCTGGCGAAGGATGGCTCGGTGGTCGAGAGCAGCTATGACGTCAACGGCAACCGCATTTCGATCATCGAAACCAAGCCGGAAAAGATCACCACGCGCAACCGGCTGTGGTACGACGCGGACGGCCACGTCCAGTCGTACAAGAAGGACGGCAAGGATGCCGGCTTCAACCTGATCGTCAACGGCAATGTGCTGGGCGAGGAAAGCGCGAGTCCGGACAACCTGCTCGGCTCGAACTACATGCCCGTCACCAGCCCATCGATGGTGGCGGCCCCCAGCAGCTACAGCGTGCAAAGCGCCAACGAGACACTGCAAAGCATCGCGCAAGGCCTGTGGGGCGACGGCAACCTGTGGTACCTGATCGCCGATGCCAATGCGCTGACGGCCGACTCGAAGCTGACGGTGGGTGATATCTTGCGCATTCCGGCGCGGGTCAACGCCGTGCACGGCGACTACAACACTTACAAGCCGTAATCAGCGTGCCCTCACCTAACTTGCCAGACAGCAGAGCGGTGAAGGCTAATACTTCATTTGTACACGATGAGAACGATATAGGCTTATACCGAATCATCCCTCCCCAGCTCTGGACGCGCTTTACGTCCAGCCCCGTCTCCAGCCAGCACCCGCGCAATCAACTGCTCGGATAACTCCTCACGCCGCAACGTGCTCCGCCCCGGCGCCCCGCTGTTCGCGCACTGCCAGCGTGGCCTCGACGAGTACCACCCGCACCGCGTCGCGGCCGCCGCCGTTGAATAGGAGCCCTACATCAGACCAGCCCCGTCAAGTAATAAACGGCAATAACAAAAAACACAGCCGCAGTCTTGATCAGTGTAATACCAAAGATGTCGCGATAAGACTGCCGATGCGTCAGCCCGGTCACCGCCAGCAAGGTGATCACGGCGCCGTTGTGCGGCAAGGTGTCCATGCCGCCGCTCGCCATCGCCACCACCCGGTGCAGCACCTCGAGCGGAATGCCGGCCGCATTGCAACCTGCAATGAACGTGTCGGCCATCGCCGCCAGCGCGATGCTCATGCCGCCGGAGGCGGAACCCGTGATGCCGGCCAGCGACGTCACCGAGATGGCCGCGTTGACGAGCGGGTTCGGGATGCCGCGCAGCGCTTCGCTGACGGAGACGAAACCCGGCAGCGCCGCGATCACGCCGCCGAAGCCGTACTCCGACGCCGTGTTCATCGCGGCCAGCAGCGCGCCGCCGACGGCCAGCTTGGTGCCCTCCGCGAACGAGGCGCGGATGCGGCCGAAGGCCGTCACGCAGACCAGCAGGATGCCCAGCAGCAGCGCGCCTTCCACGGCCCAGATGCCGACCAGGGTCTTGACCGGCGTCTGCACGGGCGCGTGCAGGCCGGGCAGCAGGCTTGAGGTCAGCTCATAATTGTCGCCATACCACTGGCGGATCAGCGCCGTCAGCACGAAGTTGGCCACGCCCACCAGCACCAGCGGCGCCAGCGCCAGCAAAGGATGCGGCAGCTTCGCCCCCTCGGCGCGCTTGGGCGCGGCGGCATCGTCGCCATAGCCCTCGCCTGTCGCCATCACGCTGCGGCGGCGCCACTCCAGGTAGGCCAGGCCGGCGGCGACGGTGGCGATGGCCCCGACCGTGCTGAGCATCGGTGCGGCCCAGCCCGTGGTCTGGAAGAACGTGGTCGGGATGATGTTCTGGATCTGCGGCGTGCCCGGCAGCGTGTCCATCGTGAACGAGAACGCACCCAGCGCGATGGCGCCCGGCATCAACCGCTTGGGTATGCCGCTCTGGCGGTACAGCTCGGCGGCGAACGGATACACGGCAAACACGACCACGAACAGCGACACGCCGCCATACGTCAGCAGCGCGCACACGGCGACGATGACGGCGTTCGCCCGCGAGCGGCCGATATAGCGGATCGCGGCGACGACGATGGCCTCTGAAAACCCGGCCAGTTCGACCAGCTTGCCGAACACGGCGCCCAGCAGGAACACGGGGAAGTACAGCTTGACGAAGCCGACCATCTTTTCCATGAAGATTCCGGAGAACACGGGCGCGACGGCGGCCGGCTCCGTCAGCAGGACGGCGCCCAGCGCGGCGACGGGAGCGAACAGGATGACGCTGTAGCCGCGGTAGGCGGCCAGCATCAGGAACACCAGGGCGGCAAGGACGATCAGGAAAGACATGGGACCCTTTCGGACAGTTGTCGAAAATGTACAGTTTTCGATGCTAGCGCGTTTTCGCTTGCCGCGTTGGCTCGGCTGTGGCACGGGTGCGCGCGAACAGCGGGTGCAAGGATGCAAGTCGTGTGTTACTGTGGGTGCAGGCGTCTCCAATGTGAAGGGTTGTCATGGATATCCGGGTACTGGCCGTGACGGCCGACCGAACGGAACGCCGCATCCTGCGCCGGCTGCTGGCCAACGCGCCGGGCGACGTCAACCGGATCGCCCTGCGTTTCACCTGCCGCCACGGCAAGGCGCCCCGCATTCCCGACATCCTGCTGATCAATATGCAAGGCTGCGCGCCCGATGGCGCGCTGGCGTTGTACACGATGGCACCGGTGATCCTGCTCGTCTCGACGCTGTCGGCCGAGGCCGCCAGCGGCACGGTGCAGGTGCAGCTGGCGCAGGCGTCGCGCCAGCTGCTGCGCGAGCTGATCGCCTGTGTCGTCGCGGCCAGCCGGGCCGGCCTGGCGTCCGGCTTGACCGGCATGGGCGGCACGGCGGTGCTGGCGGCGATCGCCGATGCCGTCATCAGCACGCGGGCCGACGGCACGGTGGCCTACTGCAACCCGGCGGCGGAGCGGCTCATGCAGCTCGACCAGCGCCAGATGCTGGGCCTGCCCATCACGTCGCTGATGCTGCTGCAGGACCCGATCACGCTGGGTCCCATTGTCCATCCGGTGCTGGCCACCATGTCCAGCGGCAGCCCGATCCGCCTGCAAGCGGGCGCCCTCCTGGTGCGGCCGGACGGCTCGGAAATCATGATCGACGATTCGAGCGCGCCGATCGCCAATCCGGACGGCACGCTGGCCGGCGCCGTGATGGTCTTCCACGACATCACCGAGGCGCGCGAACTGCGGGCCCAGGTGGACTACCTGGCGTGGCACGATTTCCTCACCGGGCTGCCGAACCGTTTCGCCGCCCAGCGCCACCTGAACCAGATCCTGCTGGAGGCGCACGCCGACGGCAGCGCGCTGGCCACGATGTACCTGGACCTGGACCGTTTCAAGGCCGTCAACGATACCCTCGGCCACGCCGCCGGCGACGCCCTGCTGGTGTCGGTGGCGGCGCGCCTGCGCGGCTGCGTGCGCAATGTCGACATGATCAGCCGCCAGGGGGGCGACGAGTTCGTCGTGCTGATGGCGCCGGGCAGCAGCGGCCAGGATGCGCGCCGCGCCGCCGAGCGCATCCTGGCGGCCGTCGGCCAGCCGCATGCCATCGAGGCGGAACAGGTCCACGTGGGCTGCAGCATCGGCATCGCCCTGTATCCGGAGCATGGCCGCAGCGCCGAGTCGCTGCTGCGCCATGCCGACACGGCGCTGCACAGCGCCAAGGCCTCGGGGCGCAATACCTGGCGCTTCTTCCGCCCCGAACTGCTGACCAGCGCGGTGCAACGCAGGCAGCTCGAGGACGGCATCCGCAGCGGTTTGGAACTGGGCGGCTTCCGCCTGTTCTACCAGCCCAAGTTCAGCCTGTCGAGCGGCATGCTGGGCGGCTGCGAGGCGCTGCTGCGCTGGCACCATGCCGACTGGGGCTGGGTCAACCCGGCCAGCTTCATCCGTGCCGCCGAGGAGTCCGGCCTGATCGTCCCGCTCGGCAAATGGGTGCTGGACGAGGCCATCCGCCAGGCCGCGCTGTGGGAACGCGCCGGCTGCTGCCCGGAAGCGATCGCGATCAACGTCTCGGCGCTGGAACTGAGGGATCCCGCCTTCCCGGAGCGCATGGCGGGCAAGATCGACGCGGCGGGATTGGATCCGCGCCGGCTGCAGCTGGAGCTGACCGAATCGGCGCTGATGCGCGACATGCGCGCCTCGGCACTGGCGCTGCAGCGCCTGAAGGACATCGGCGTCTCGATCGCCATCGACGATTTCGGCACCGGCTACTCCAGCCTGGGCTACCTGGCCGAGCTGCCGATCGACCTCGTCAAGGTGGACCGCGCGTTCGTGCACGGCATCGACACCGCCGCGCCCAGGCGGCAGGCGCTGTTGCGCGCCGTGCTCACGCTGGCGCAGAACATCGCGCTGCCGGCGGTGGCGGAAGGCGTGGAGACGGCGCCGGAAAAGCAGTTCCTGGCCGATGCCGGCTGCCCGCTGGGCCAGGGCTTCTATTTCGGCCCGGCCGTCGCCGCGGCCGAGTTCGCCCACGCGTTCCTCGACCGGCCAGCGGACCTGGCCACGGCGCCGTGAGCGGCGCCTACGGCGGCTGGCGCGGCGGATGCCGGCGCCGCCGCCGGTGCGGCTCGTTCAGCACCCGCATCACCGTGGCGGTATCGAGCGCATACATGCGCAGCAGGCTCTCGGCATAGTAGCGTCCCTCGGTGGAGGCGTGGTCGATGGCGCGTTCGACGGCCCAGGCCGCGGCCACGTTGGTGCGGACATGCTCGCTTGCCGGGGTCTCGATTGCCGTACGCTGCGCGATGCCGACTTCCGGCACCCGTGCCCGCGCGTCGCGCACGGCCGGATGCACGCTGTCCGTTTCGCGGCGCGGTCCTGCTTTCGACAACACCCGCACGGCGATCGCCTGCGCCACACCGCGCCGCAGCAGGTAGTGCCAGGCGCTGACGCACCCCCACTGCGCATCGAGCTGCAGCGCTGCGTCGACCACGCGGGCGCGATAGGCATCGCGGCGGCGCTCGCCGCGCTCCCGCTGGCGCTCGCGCGTCATTGCGCGATGGCCGCGGGCGTCCGCTGCGCCAGGCGGGCGTAGCCGATGGCGTCGGCCAGCCGCTCGTAGCGGTACGGCCCCAGGCGGAAATAACCCTGTTCGTAGGCGATACCGAAAGTGCGCATCAGCGCAACGTCCGCCGCTGCCGGCAGCCAGGCCGGCAGCCACTGCGGCTGGAACGTCCGGTCCGGCACGAAGCCCGGGCGGGCGCGCTCGCAGCGCGCGTAACGCAGCGCATCGTCCATCGATTCGTAGCGGTAATCGCGGTAATGGTAGTGGTGGCCGTCGAAGCTGACTTCGAGCGCGGCCGCGGCCTGCGCCGCCGGGGCGGATGGGTCCATGAACGTCTCCCTGGTTGAGATGGCGGACGGTGACGGCATGCGTCGCGCGTTGTCGGCACCGGCGCCGGCGGTCAGGTCGGTTCCGCGGCCTGCGGCGCAAACGGCCAGGGCAGCGGATAGCGTTCGATCCAGCCACGCGCGGCGCGGAAAGCTTCGTCCAGCGCCGCCTGGTCGGTGATATGGTTGCCGTTCACGCTGCTGTCCTCGCACCGCAACTCGTCCGTCGCCATCACGCGCACCTTGTATTGGTAGGCAATGCGCCCGTCCAGCAGGAAACACGTGACGTCGATGACATGGCCGCGGTAATGTTGGGAGGACCTGTACACGCTCGCTTTCATCCGTGCTGATGGCAGACGCCCGGTTGGGCGTTTGCCTGGCACGCGAGGCGGGTGTGGCGCGGCGGTCTGCCGGCGCAAGTCTCGGTCGGCCAGGGAACCAGTGTACATGGAACGGTGCGCGGCGGGCCGCTTATTTGGCGCCGCGGCAGCGGCGGCGTTTACAACCCCGGGCTTTCGTGCCACCGTATGCGCACCATTACGACGGAGATCGCCATGACGCTGCCCGCTCCCCCCTTGCACACGGATATCCTGATCGCCGGCGCCGGGCCGGCCGGCATGGCGCTGCGGCTGGCGCTGGCGCGGCTGGGGGTCGCGGCCGTCCAGGTCGACAAACATGCGGCCGGGCTGAACACGTCGCGCGCGGCCGTGCTGCATGCGCGCACGCTGGAGGTGCTCGAACCCCTGGGTGTCGTGCCGGACCTGCTGGCGCACGGCCTGAAAATACAGGATTTCCGTATCCGCACCGGCGGCGACGTGTTGCTGCACATCGGCTTCGACGCCATCCCGTCGGCCTATCCGTTCGCCCTGCTCTGCCCGCAGAACCGCACCGAGGCCATCCTGCAATCGGCGCTCGACGCCGCCGGACTGGCCATCGCCCGGCCGGCGCGGCTGGTATCGGCCAGCGCGGGACCGGACGGCATCACCGCCGGACTGGCGCTGGCGGACGGCGCCACGCAAACCGTCCACGCGCGCTGGCTGGTCGGCTGCGACGGCGCCCACAGCGCCGTGCGCGACCTGGCCGGCATCGCCTTCGAGGGCGGCGACTACAGCGAGACCTTCGTGCTGGCGGACGTGCGCATGGACGGCCCCTGGCGCGACGAGGTCAGCCTGTTCTTCTCGCCGGATGGCCTGATGGTGGTGGCGCCGCTGCCGGAGGACGACGGCAGCTCGGCGGACCGGTATCGCATCGTCGCCACCGTGGCCGCCACCACCGACCAGCCGGCGTTGGCCGATGTGCAGGCCCTGGTCGACCAGCGCGGCCCGGCCGCGCGCGTGCACGAACTGCTGTGGAGCTCCGCGTTCCACCTGCAGCACCGGCTGGCCGCGCACGTGCACCAGGGCCGCTTCCTGCTGTGTGGCGACGCCGCGCATGTACACAGCCCGGCCGGCGGCCAGGGCATGAACATCGGCATCCAGGACGCCGTCGAGCTGGCCGAGCCGCTGGCACTGGCCTTGCGCGAGGGGGACCTGGCCGGGATCGAGGCCTGGGCGCGGCGGCGGCACGAAGTGGCGCGGGAGGTGGTGCGGATGACGGATGGGTTGACGCGGATGGCGACGGTGTCCACCGGGGCCGGCCGCGCCGTGCGCGATGCCGTGCTGGGCTTGGTGGGGCACAGTGAGTTTTTGCGGCAGAAGATCGCCATCAGGCTGGCCGAGCTGCAACCAGAGCGCTGACCGTGCCGTCAGCGCTGATACCGCCCACGATCGATGCTGCTCCGTCCGTCTACGGTTGGGCCAGGTGGCGGGCGGAATTGGCTGAAATCGTCAGAGCGCGCTTGGCACTTGTGCGACCTGGCGCTGGCGCAGCACGGCGAAACCCTCCAGCGCAATATCGGCCTGGAACAGCGTCGTGCCGCGCTGGAACAGGATCGCGATGCGCTTCGCGTCGATGCGGCGGTACGACAACACCCTGGTTACGTCCCGCAACACCGTCGTGACGGCGCTGCCGTCGGGCTTGGCCAGGGCGACGGCCAGCGTCGGCGCGTCCTTGCTGGCCTGCTTCCTGAATTCGACGTACAGCGCCCGCGTTGTTGCCGGTTCGCGTGGTCCGGCGCTGTCGCGCAGCTGGTCCAGCCTGAGGATGGCGTTGCCGTGGTCCTTGAACAGCCAGCGTGCCGGCTGGTCGGTGGCGTCGACGAACAGCACGTTCCTCGTTTCGCCGGCATGGCTGGAGTAATTGGCGCCCGTGTTGGCGGTCAGGCGGATCATTTCGGTGCCGGTGCCGTCGATGGCTTCCGCGCTGCCGAAGCCCAGTGTCACGGTCTTGTCCGGGCTTTCCGTTCTTGCTGCTACCCTTTGTTCGCCGGGTTGTTGGGTTGGTTTGCTGGGCAGGAACATGGTGGCTGCCGTGCCAACCGCGAGGATCAGGGCCAGCAGGATGATCAGGCTGATGGTGCGGTTAATGATCAGGAAGATTCGGTCGAGTTTGGCGGTTGGTGGGGGCATGGGGTTCGCATCGGTGGAGGCGGAATTGAGGCTGCTATTTTTACATAGAGAGGGTGGGCTCATGCAGGCGATGAGCGGTCGTGCGTATTGATCGTTTGCGATCCGGCTGCGCGGCTGACCGGCGATAACCGCCACCAGCACGATCATCTGTGATCGGAACGCATGTCGGGCTCTCAGGGTAAGCGGAAATGATCACTGTGGCTGCCCGGACCGTCCCTCCCTATGGCAGCGGCCAGAACCAGATTTCTCGCGACGTCCAATAACACCCCGAGGTGTCGCCATCGTTCTCGCGTCCGCAGCGCAAATAGGCGCCTCGGCGGTCCGGCGCGATAATGGCGATGTGGCCCTGCCCCCGGCTGTCATCGTAAAGGTTGAAGAAGGATACGATGCCGCGCCGCAGGCCGATCGCCTCATAGGCGTTGTCGCCTTTGAATTTCTCGGGCTGCCCTACCTGTCCCAGCAGCCAGGTACTGAGCGCATGCTGGCGAATCTCGACCGAGCGTCCTTTGTGCTTGCCATCCCGAATGCGGAACGCGCCTGAATCGGCAAAGCCCGCGCCAAGCAGTGCCAGACTCAACCGCAATGCGCAGGTATTCCAGTAATTCGGATTCTTGATCAGATCCGGATGGCCGACCCAGCGGTACAGCTCCTCGGCAGATACATTGTAGGGGTCTGGGAAATGCATGCGCAGTGTGGCGTACGATGTTGTCCTCATGGCTTTCTCCGACTGGCGCACGGCCACCGCTCCTGCAGAACTTCCACGATCAAATCCGCGCCATCGCGTTTGAGTTGCGCGTCGGTCATACGCTGCAATCTGATGCGTACGGCGTCCCACATCTCGTCCGGTTTCGTCTCGACGGGCGACCAGCACCAGCTCTTCCCTTCAGTAAGGTCCCGCACGGCCTGAAAATAGCCCAGCACGAAGTGACCGTTGTTGGCGTCGATCCATTGGGCCGCCAATGCGCGGCTGGGCAGTGAACTCTGTGCGCTCCAGGGCACTGTGCTGGGGTCCACATTGCCGAGTCGTTGGACCAGTTGCGCGCCCGTGAGGCGCCATGGGCGTATGGCGCGCTGCGCATTCGCGGACTCGACAAGCGACAGAAGGACGAGGAGTCCTGTCAGGGCGCATCGCGTCACCTTAGACGGACAGCCGACGCGGTCCGGTTTCATGGCACGATCCGGTTCATCGAAAGATCCCAGCCACCTGTTGTGTTACCGGCTGAACCCCCACCGATCTTCTGCCGCGAGTAGCGCCATCTCACCTTGGAAAACTTCAGCCCAACGCTCTCGCCCAAAATGGAGCCAGTACTGACACTGGGCGATACATGCGCGATCAGAACATTTTCAAGTTCGATCTCGAAATATTTGACGGGCTGCCCGCCATCGGCGCGGACGAACTCGAACTTGGCGCGGGGTACCGTCCGGCCTGCGGCGCACAGCTGGAGCAACAAGGGCGTGGACATGTCGGACAGCTTCGAAAAGGTGATGTCGGCCATTTCGCAGCGCTCGGCGGTGTGTCCGCCTGCGGAGGATGCGGTGGCGCTTTTTGGCTGCGCCACGCCGAAATAGACATGGTCTACTTCGATCCAGCCTTGGTGGTCGCGGTCGGCGGATTCGCCGGCTACGGTGTCGATTCTTAGGTATAGGTCGGCGGACATGCTGGGCCCCTTTGGATGACTGATTGGTCATTTTGCGGGGATGGGGCGGGAGGGGGTTGGGGATGCACAACAACGAAGTTTGCATGGCACGGCATGTTGCGGCAGTGACACGGTTCATGTCCTGATAGGTCGTTCGTGCGTGCGCCACAGGATGGCTATGCTGGGATAGCTCAATCTGCGAAACCGTCTGAAGTCGAACGCATACTGGAGGAACCGCCTGCGGCCTTCGACGGCTCGGGTGAGCCGCTTCCCGTCGGTCAGGCTTGCGTGTCAGCAGTCAGCCGTTGCCATCGCCCAGTTGGCTGAGCCAGACGGACCTCATGTTATAGCAGTGGAAGGACTTTACCTTTCCTTGCTCGACGACGAACACATCGCAGCACGGTACGTCGAACCGCTTGCCCGTGGCACGCAGCACGCCGCCCGGGGTCGGGAAATCGCCTGCATGGGTCCCCTGCAATCTGAGCTCAACTACGACCACGCCATCCGCTGCGGAATAGACCTTCAGCAGTTCACGGTGAAGGTCTGGGAAGATGGATCCCAAACCCTCGATCGGCTGGCGAACCTCGGCGCCGGTCCATTTTTGGCCTGTAGCCATGTCCAGGAAGTAACCGTCTGACGCGAACAGGTCGACGAACCTTTCCGCGTTCAGGCTCGCGGCTTCTGCGACGGCATAGAGTTCCCTGATTACCTCTTCGTTAGTTGACATGCTGTTCTCCTGTGAAATTGAAACCATCCCAATCGAATATGACTGTATGACAACATTTAGCGTTCTATCGCCGTAGTCGTTGTCGGCTTAAAACAATTGTAGGCGGGAGCTTTCCGATATACTAGTACCTACCAAAAGGTAAGTAGGACGAAGACATGGAATCGACTTGTGGTCTTGACGTGGCATTGCATTACGTTGGAGGGAAGTGGAAGCCGATTCTGCTGTTCTATCTGCAGGGGTCGCCGCGGCGCTTCGGCGAGCTCAAGCGTTTGGTGAGCGGCATCAGCGAGAAAGTCTTGATTCAGCAGTTACGCAGCATGACCGAAGATGGCATCCTCACGCGGCATGACTTCATGACGGTTCCACCGAGGGTGGAATACGCGATCACCGATTTCGGACGAACGCTTGCGCTGGCGCTGCAGCCCTTATGTGAATGGGGCAATCGCAATCGTGCGCAGTTCGAGGCGCAGGCGGTTTCAGCATTGGAAGATGAAACGTCCGTTGAGTGAACACGCCCGGCACAGGTTTGACCTGATCAGGTCATTCCAACCGGGCGGTAATAAGCGATCGACGGCGCCGCCCTGGCAGCATCGAACGCACTGGCGCCGGCCGCGGACGCCGCACTGCGGCGGGCCAGCGATTACGGTCCTAGTCGGCCGCGATCGGTGCCCTTCGGCACCGGAATGCGCGGCTCGGGGTCCCGCGGCTCGGGGGCAGGTCTCGCGGCTCGGGGTCAGGTCTGGCAATCGGACTTTCGGCGTAACCGGCTCGGGGTCAGGTCTGGCAATCGGACTTTCGGCGGGTCCGGCTCGGGGTCAGCGGCTCCGGGTCAGGTCTGGCAATCGGACTTTCGGCGTAACGGGCAGCTATGTTATCGCGACCTGATTGATCTGTCGGTAATGCTGGTTGCGGTAAACACGTCAAACAGCTGTCATGCGTCATTTTCGGGATTCGTCGTTGATATCGCCGTTCTTCGTTGCGTCTGAACTCTTCGATCGCTCGGATAGGTTTCGCGACATTCAGGCTGATACACCGCCGGAAGACGAACGCGCGCCCTCGGCGCGCGGCGCTGTTGGGTTGGCATTTTTCCGCTCTGCGGAAAAATGCCAACCCAACAGCAGATGGGCGATTCGGAGAGGGCTGCGCCTGCAGGCGCAGCCCTTCGAATCTCACACGGAGAGCGCGCAGGCGCTCTCCTCGCTTCCGCCAGGAAATAAAAAAAGACCGCCTCGGCGGTCTCTTTTTATTTCCTGGCGGAAGCGGTGAGATTCGAACTCACGAACGGCTCACACCGTCGGCAGTTTTCAAGACTGCTGCCTTCAACCACTCGGCCACGCTTCCTTCTCTGGTGCACTTGTGCACCAAGGTGCCCGCATTATACAGAATCCTTGCTGGGCCGCCAGATGCATGAGGGCACGGGACGCTGACGATAACTTGGAAAACCAGGGTCAGTCCCCATGCGGGGACAGACCCTAAGCCTGGAGACGTCGGTAGCAAGGCAGCCTTATGGTCACGCCGCCTTCACCCCCGCCATCCACTTCTCCCGCACCGCCCGCTCGAACTCCGCCGCCGGCAACGGCCGCGAATACAAATACCCCTGCACCTCGTTGCACCCGGCACTCTTCAGGAATGCCAGCTGCTCCACCGTCTCGACGCCTTCGGCGATCACCCGGTGCTTCAGCTGCTGGGCGATGCTGATGATCGTGCTGGCGATCGCGCAGTCGTTCGCGTCCGCCGGGATGCCCGTCGTGAACGAGCGGTCGATCTTCAAGGTGTCGATCGGGAAGCGCTTCAGGTACGACAGGCTCGAATAACCCGTGCCGAAATCGTCCAGCGACAGGGCCACGCCCAAGGCCGTGATGCGGTCCATGATGCCGATCACCCGGTCGATGTTGTGCATCAGCGTGCTCTCGGTGATCTCCAGCTCCAGCCACGATGGCTCCAGCCCGTAGCGGCGCAGCGTTTCCTGTACGCGCCCGGGCAACGCCTGCGTGAACTCGCGTGCCGACACGTTGACGGCGAGGCGAATAGGCCGCAGGCCGGCGCGCTTCCAGGCTTGCGCCTGGGCGCAGGCCTGCTCCAGCACCCACTCGCCCACCTGCACCACCAGCCCCGTGGCCTCGGCCAACGGAATGAATTCGGCCGGCGGTACCATGCCGCGCTCCGGGTGCTGCCAGCGCACCAGCGCTTCGGCGCCGATGATGGTGCCGTCCTGGATCGAGAACTTCGGCTGGTAATGCAGCAGCAGCTGGCCGTTGCCCAGCGCCTGGCGCAGGCCCGATTCGATGCGCATGCGTTCGTGCATGCCCTGGTTCATGTCCTGGCTGTAGAAGGCCACGCCGTCCGCTTCCATGCCCTGCTTGGCGCGGTACATCGCGATGTCCGCCTGGCGCAGCAGCGTTTCCGCGTCCGTGCCGTCCTGCGGGTAGACGCTGATGCCGATCGAGGCGCCCACGCGCAGGTCGTGGCCGTCGATAATGAACGGTTCGGCCAGCGCGGCCATCAGCTTCTGCGCCACCAGCGAGGCTTCCAGGTCCTGGCCGATCTCGAACAGGCCGACGGCGAATTCGTCGCCGCCCAGGCGCGCCACCACGTCCTGCTCGCGCAGCGCCTGGCGGAAGCGCTGCGCCACTTCCAGCAGCAACTGGTCGCCGGCCTGGCGCCCCAGCGCGTCGTTGATCAACTTGAAGCGGTTCAGGTCGACGAACAGCACGCAGCCCTGCATGCCGCCGCGCTGCGCCACCGCGATGGCCTGGTCGACCAGCTTCGTCAGCAGGGTGCGGTTGGGCAGGTGCGTCAGCGCGTCGTAGTAAGCCAGGTGATGGATGCGCTCTTCCGCTTCCTTGCGCTCCGTGATGTCGGTCAGGTAGGCGATCAGCCCCATCGAGCGGTTGTCGACGTCGCACAGCGGCGACAGCGACAGGCTGGCCCAGAACACCTCGCCCGATTTCTTCTTGCGCCGCACTTCCATCAGCCGCCCGCCCTGCTCCAGGAACGGGTCGTGGAAGCTGGGGTCCTCGTCGTCGTACAGGAACAGGATGTTGCGGCCCACCGCTTCCACCGAGGTGTAGCCGAACAGGCGCTCGGCGCCCTTGTTCCAGCTGGTGATGAAGCCGCTCTGGTCCATCGTGATGACCGATTCGTGCAGGTGATCCAGGATCTGCGCCTGGTGCTGCAGCTGCGCTTCCACCTGCACATAGGCATGCGTGGTGCGCTGGGCGCGCTCGTGTACCTGCAGCACGCTGCCGGCCAGGCCGGCCAGGCTGGCCAGGTGCTCGCGCTCCACCGCGCCGTAATCGTCGCGCCCCGCCACCTCGAAACGGCCGAAACGGTGCTGCTCGTACGCCACCTCCTGCACCAGCGCGCCGCGCGGCGCGGCGCTGCCCGGGGTGACGCCTTCCGGCACGTAGCGCCCCCACGGGCTGTGCGTGACGGCGGCGGCGATGCGCCCCAGTTCCGCCGTCAGCGCCGGTCCGCGCAGGCGCAGCACCGCGTCGCATACGGCGGCACTGCTGCCCAGGAATTCGGTGACGGGATGCGGCATCTACAGGTTCCTGCTGACCTGGATGGCCCAGTGATAGCCCTGCAACTGGCTTAGCCAGAAGCCCTCGGCCGTCAGGCCCAGCGCCGCCAGGCGCTCGGCCTCGGGAACCGGCTGCTCGACCAGCGCCAGCAGCTCGCCCAGCGGGCCGCTGCGTTCGATCAGGGCGCTTGCGACGTCGGCATCGAGATTCAACGCGCCGACGATCTCCGGCATCGGCATCGACAGCAGCACGTCCAGCAGCGCGAACACGCCGACCACGAAGGCCATGTCCTGCCGGTCCCGGTCGCCGCCCTGCTGCTTGCACAACGCCTCCATCTGCGCGGCGCGCAACGCCGCCAGCGGCAGCAGCAGGTTGGCCGTGCTGTCGTCCTGCTGGCGCGCGTACAGCAGCAATTGCAGCCAGCGCTGCAGCTGGCGCCGGCCCAGCATATTGATGGCCTGGCCGAAGTTATGGATCGGCGCCGACAGCGCGAACGCGGCCGAGTTGACGAGCTTGAGCAGGTGATACGACAGCGCCGGGTCCTGCTTCAGCACCGTCTCCAGTTCGCGCGAATCGGCGTCGCGCGCCAGCAGGCCCAGTAGCGCCAGCAGCCGCTTGCGCGCCGTGCCGTCGCCTTTTTCCGGCATCGGCTCGCGCTCGTACGGGCCGCTGAACCACGTCATGCCGGCCGCGCGGCACACGGCCAGACGCGCCGCGCCGGGCACGTTGCGCGCCCAGTGCGGCCCCGGGAGACTCATCAGGGCCAGCGCGGACGGCAAGCCGATGGCGCAATCGGCCGTGACACCGCGCACGCCGACCTGGCTGCCATGCACGCCCGGTTCGCCATCCACGACGATGCGATAGCCCTGCTCGACCAGCTCCGTGCAGCGCTTGCGCACGGGCGCCTCGGCCAGCACCGCGGCCGGAAGGCGCAGCACGACGCGACTCGGTGGCAGCGCCCCCATATGCTCGTCCAGCAGGCGCAGCGGCTCATCGAGCGTGACGATGCAGTCCAGCGGCGCCAGCGCGGCGCCCACGTCCGGATAGCCCAGCAGTCGCAGCACGGCCTGCCATGCGTCCGGCCCCGGCGCCGGGGTCAGCGCCAGCGCCACCCACTGGTGCTGGGCGTTCGCCACGGCTTCCAGCCCGGCCAGCGGGAACGAACTTTGGTCAGCGGACATAGCGATCTTGGTCAGGAAAACGGTCAAAAATTTTCAATCAGGCAAAAGTAGCCGTGGTGGAATATAGCAGAAATTGCCTTGAGTACATGTACGCACGGTAGAGAACCAATTCCACAAGCCAACATTTGTCCACCCGCTACAACGGTTTACGCCCGACCGTTGACATGCCAGCCAGTTTGCTTCTTTTACATCTCCGGTGCGTGCTGGACGGCGTAACGGATCAGTTCCGCCTGGCCTTCGATGCCCAGCTTGCGCTTGATATTCAGGCGATGCGTCTCGACGGTGCGCACCGACAGGTCGAGCGCGCGGGCGATCTGCTTGTTCGATTCCCCGGCCGCGATATGGCGCAGCACTTCCTGCTCGCGTGCCGTCAGCGCTTCTTCCTGGGGCCCGTTGGCCGGGCGCGCAAGTTGGGCCGCCAGCGCGGCGCTGTAGTAGATCCCGCCCGACATCACGGTCTCGATGGCGACGACGATGTCCTTGCCCGGCGCGTCCTTCAGCACGTAGCCGCGCGCGCCGGCGGCGATGGCTTGCGCCACGTAGTCCTGCTTGTCGTGCATCGACAGGATCAGCACCGCGATCGCGGGGAACTGGGCGCGAAACTCGGCCGTCGCCTCGATGCCGTTCTTGCCGCGCATATTGATGTCCATCAGGACCAGATCCGGCGCCCGCAGGCGCGCCACCTCCAGCGCCTCGGCCGCGCTGCCGGCCTCGCCCACCACGTCGAACGCCGGCACGGCCTCGAGGCGTGCGCGCAGGCCGTCGCGCACCAGCGGATGGTCGTCCACCAACAGAATCCGGATCATCTTTTGCAGCGTCATTTGCCGTTCTCCACGCGGGCGCGCACGACGGTGCCATCCGCCCCCGAAGTCAGTTCGAAGCGGCCGCCGATCGACTCCATCCGCTCCATCATGTTGCGCAGGCCGATGCCGCGCTGCGGGTGCTGGGCGATGCCGGCCGCGTCGAAGCCGACGCCGTCGTCGCTGATCGCCAGGGTCACGCCGTCGGCGTCGCCCGTCAGCGCCAGGGCGATGCGGCTGGCGTGCGCGTGCCGCTCGATATTGGTCAACGCTTCCTGGGCGATGCGGAACAGCACCGTGTTGGCCACGTCCAGCAGGCGGTCGGTGCGGCCGGTTGCCGTGAACTGCACCGGCATGCCGCTGGTCTGCTGGAACTCGCCGGCCAGGTGCGCCAGCGCGGCGGCCAGGCCGATATCGTCCAGCACCGCCGGCCGCAGGTTGTGCGAGATGCGGCGCACCTCGCCCAGCACCTTGTTCAGCTGTTCGGCCGTGTGCTCGAACATCGTCACCGCCTTCTCGGTCTGCGGCGGCGAGGTGGTCAGCCGCACAATGCCGGCCTCGATGCGCAGCTTGATCGACACCAGCCATTGGCTGATGCCGTCGTGCAGGTCGCGCGACAGGCGTGCCCGCTCCTCTTCCTGCGACTCGACCACGCGCTGCGCCAGCGCCTTCAGCTTGGCGTCGGCCACGCGCGATTCCGACACGTTCAGTGCCAGGCCCGAGACGCCGACGGCCAGCGCCGACAGGATCGCGATCCCGGCGATCCACAGCATGGTGTTCTGGATATTGCCGCGCTGCTGGGCGTCGATGCGGGCCAGCGCGCCCTCCACGTCGTCGAGATAGATGCCGGTACCCAGCATCCAGCCCCACTCCTTCATCGGGATCACGTAACCCAGCTTGGCCACCTCGCGGTGGGTCGAGGGCTTGACCCAGTAATAGCGTTCCAGCCCGCCGCCGGCGCGGGCGCGCGCCAGCAGGCGCAAGATGGTCGGGTTGCCGGCGCCGTCCTTCATGGCCAGCAGATTGCGCCCCACCAGCTCCGGCTGGCGCGGGTGCATCAGGCTGTTGCCCTGCATGTCGTAGACGAAGAAGTAGCCGTCGTCGCCGAACGAGAGCGAGGACAGGATGCGCTTGGCCTCGTCCAGCGCCGCGGGATCGTTGCGGCCGCTGAGGTGGGCGACCGAATGCAGCGCCAGGGTCACGTAGTGCTTCAGCTCCGCTTCCTTGCTGGCCAGGTAGGCCTGCTCGATGGCCGCCTTCTGCTGCGCCGCCAGCAGGTTCGATTGGTGGCGCACCGCCAGCGCGATGGCGCACAGCGCCAGGACCAGCGGCACGATGGCGAGGAACAGGACTTTCTGGCGCAGTTTCATCCTCGGATTGTACGTTGCGCGCGCGGGGCCGCTGCTACGTAGTACTACGGAGGCGAACTGCGTAGTGCTGCGCTTGTGGCAGTTATACGCCTCATGAATACTGGCGATAAGTTGCGCGCAGACCGCCGTCGGCGGCTGGCAGCAGCACCATTGGAGGAACCATGAATCAGCTTTACAAGAAGCTCGGCTGGGCGGCGCTGTCGCTGGCCGGCGCCGGCGCGCTGGGGGTCATCGCACTGAAACGGGGCGAGCCGATCAGCGCCATCTGGATCGTCATCGCGGCCGTCTGCGTCTACCTGATCGCCTACCGCTTCTACAGCCTGTACATCGCGCGCGACGTGATGGGCCTCGACCCGCGCCGCATGACGCCGGCGTACCAGCACAACGACGGCCTCGATTACGTCCCCACCAACAAAAACGTGCTGTTCGGGCACCACTTCGCCGCCATCGCCGGCGCCGGCCCGCTGGTCGGCCCCGTGCTGGCCGCGCAGATGGGCTACCTGCCCGGCATGCTGTGGATCCTGGCCGGCGTGGTGTTCGCCGGCGCCGTGCAGGACTTCTTCGTGCTGTTCCTGTCGATGCGCCGCGACGGCCGTTCGCTGGGTGACCTGATCAAGTCCGAGCTGGGGCCGATCCCCGGCACCATCGCGCTGTTCGGCACCTTCATGATCATGGTGATCATCCTGGCCGTGCTGGCGCTGATCGTCGTGAAGGCGCTGACTGGATCCCCATGGGGCACCTTCACCGTGATGGCCACGATCCCGATCGCCGTCTTCATGGGCCTGTACTCGCGCTTCGTGCGCGTGGGCCGCGTCGGCGAGGTGTCGATCATCGGCTTCGTGCTGCTGATGCTGGCCATCCTCGGCGGCCAGTACGTCCAGGAGCACCCGGTATGGGGCGCGATGTTCAACTTCACCGGTACCGAGCTGACCTGGATGCTGATCGGCTACGGCTTCGTCGCCTCCGTGCTGCCGGTCTGGCTGCTGCTGGCGCCGCGCGATTATCTCTCCACCTTCTTGAAGATCGGCACCATCGTCGGCCTGGCGCTGGGCATCGTCATCGTGGCACCGATGCTGAAGATGCCGTCGCTGACCAAGTTCATCGACGGCACCGGCCCGGTCTGGACCGGCAACCTGTTCCCTTTCCTGTTCATCACGATCGCCTGCGGTGCCGTCTCCGGCTTCCATGCGCTGATCTCGTCCGGCACCACGCCGAAGATGATCGAGAACGAAACCCACGCCCGCTTCATCGGCTACGGCGCGATGCTGATGGAATCGTTCGTCGCCGTCATGGCGCTGGTGGCCGCGTCGACCATCGAGCCGGGCGTCTACTTCGCGATGAACAGCCCGGCCGCGCTGATCGGCACCACGGCCGAATCGGCCGCGCAAGCCATCTCGCAATGGGGCTTCTACGTGACGCCGGAGATGCTGACGCAAACGGCGAAGGACGTGGGCGAGCACACCATCATCTCGCGCGCCGGCGGCGCGCCGACCCTGGCCGTCGGCATGGCGCACATCCTGTCGAGCGCGATCGGCGGCCAGGCCATGATGGCGTTCTGGTACCACTTCGCCATCCTGTTCGAGGCGCTGTTCATCCTGACGGCGGTGGACGCGGGCACGCGCGCCGGCCGCTTCATGCTGCAGGACCTGCTGGGTGCCTTCGTGCCGTCCCTGAAGCAGACCGACAATGTGTTCGCCAGCCTGCTGGCAACCGCCCTGTGCGTGGCCGCCTGGGGCTATTTCCTGTACCAGGGCGTGGTCGATCCGCTGGGCGGCATCAACACCCTGTGGCCGCTGTTCGGCATCGCCAACCAGATGCTGGCCGGGATCGCGCTGATCCTCGCGACCGTGGTGCTGTTCAAGATGAAGCGCAGCCGCTACGCCTGGGTGACGATCGTGCCGACGATCTGGCTGCTGCTGTGCACCCTGACGGCCGGCTGGCAGAAGATCTGGCACGCCAATCCGAAGATCGGCTTCCTGGCGCACGCCGACAAGTACTCGGCCGCGCTGGCCAAGGGCGAGGTGCTGGCACCGGCCAAGTCGGTCGAGCAGATGCACCAGGTGATCTTCAACGACTACGTCAACGCCACCCTGGCGGGCTTCTTCATGGTCGTGGTGCTGGCCGTGCTGGTCTACGGCGTGCGCACGGCCCTGCGCGCCCGCGCGGCCGCGCAGCCCAGCCACCAGGAGACGCCGGCGCAGCTGATGCCGGCGCAATGAATCCAGTGAGCGTAAATGTTTGACGAGATCGTCAAGGCCGGCCGTTACCTGGGGCAGAGCATGCGCCTGATGGTGGGCCTGCCCGAGTACGACACCTACGTGGCGCACTGCGAGGCGAACCATCCGGACCAGCCCATCATGAGCTACGAGGAGTTCTTCAAGGAGCGCCAGGAGGCCCGCTATGGCGGGGCTGGCAAGCGGGGTGGGTGCTGCTGACGGTGCCCTGCCCTACCGGCTGAAAAGGCCCGGTCGCTTTTGCGGCCGGGCTTTTTTTCACCCGTGGACTGGCATGCAAAACCCCGCTGCTTCAAACATAGCGGTAGATCAAGGTGTAAATAATTCCAGCATTTATATTTTTCCAGTTGGAAATTATTTCCCGGCACCTGCCATGCTCAACTTCGAACGCTCGGGTCTCAGCCAGAAGCTGACGATCATCTCGGTACTGTCCACCGGCAGCGCACTGCTGCTGGTGTTTGCCGCGTTCGCGCTGACTTCGCTGTTCAGCCATACGGAAAACGAGGCCAAGCAGCTGACGTCGCTGGCGGACGTCATCGGCGCCAACAGCGTCGCGCCGTTGCTGTTTGCCGACCGCGTGACGGCCGAGCAGGCGCTGGCCGCGCTGGCCGTGCAGGACGACGTCACCCAGGCCGCCCTGTTCGACCGCAACGGCCAGCTGTTCGCCAGCTTTCCCGCCAGGCCGGAGCCGCCGCCGCCGGCGCTGTCGCCCGTCCAGATGGCGGACCTGGCGGCGGTCGTGCCGCCTCGTCGCGCCGGCGCGCCATGGCGGCGCGCCATGCGCCTGTACCGGCCGGTGCGCGCGGCCGGGCACGTGATCGGCGCCGTGATGATCGAGGCCAGCCTGGGCGGCATGTGGCTGGGCATCCTGAAGAGCCTGGGCGTCACGACGGCGGCGACCGGCATCTCGTTTGTCGTCGCCCTGGTGCTGGCGGGCCGCTTCAAGGGCAGCATCGCCCATCCGATCGCGGAACTCATCGCGGCGGCGCGGCGCGTCACCACCAGCCAGACCTATGCGCAGGTACAGCACGAGCGCAGCGACGAACTGGGCACGCTGATCGACAGCTTCAACGCCATGCTGGCCCAGATCGAGCACCGCGACACCAAGCTGGCGCAATACCGCGACCAGCTGGAGCGCCAGGTCAGCGTGCGCACCGAACAGCTGGAGAAGGCGAAGAACGCGGCCGAGGCGGCGAGCCAGGCGAAAAGCGCCTTCCTGGCCAATATGAGCCACGAGATCCGCACGCCGATGAACGGCGTGCTGGGCATGACGGAGCTGCTGCTCAATACGTCGATGACGGAGCAGCAGCGCCACTACACCAATATGGTCAAGCGCTCGGGCGAGCACCTGCTGGTGATCATCAACGACATTCTCGACTTCTCGAAGGTCGAGGCAGGGAAGCTGACGGTCGAGTATATCCACTTCAATTTCCGCGAGCTGCTGGACGACATCGACTACGTGTTCTCGCCACAGGCCGAAGCGAAAGGCCTGGACCTGCACTTCGCCATCGCGCACGACATTCCGGTCGCCATCTGCGGCGACCCGAACCGGCTGCGCCAGGTGATCGTCAACCTGCTGGGCAACGCCATCAAGTTCACCGACAAGGGCGGCATCACGGTGCGCGTGGGCGTGGTGGCGGAGGATGCGCAGTCGGTGCGGCTGAAGGTGGAGGTGCAGGATACGGGCGTGGGCGTGTCGCGCGAGGCCAGGAGCCGCATCTTCGATTCGTTCTCGCAGGCGGACGGCTCGACCACCCGCAAGCATGGCGGCACCGGCCTCGGACTGGCCATTTCGAAGCAGCTCGTCGAGCTGATGGGCGGCACGATCGGCGTCGACAACGCCCTGATGACGGGCGCCGGCACGTGCGGCTCCGTGTTCTGGTTCACCGTGCAGTTCGACAAGCGCCGCGTCGACGCGGACGAGGCCTCGTTCAACCAGAAAACCACCAAGGGCCTGCGCGCGCTGATCGTCGACCGCCAGCCGGACAGCCGCGCCGGGCTGGAAGCGCTGCTGTCGCGCTGGCACCTGAAATCCGACAGCGCCGCCACGGCCGACGACTGCCTGCGCCTGTTGAAGGCGGCGATTGCCTGCGGCCAGCCGTACGATGTGGCGCTGCTGGACATGGATCTGGCCCAGCTCAGCGGCCTGGCGCTGGCGGCCGAGATCAAGGCCGATCCCGCCCTGGCCGGGGTGCGCCTGCTGCTGCTGTCGACCGAACGCAACGCCGCCGACACGGTGCAGCGGCGCGAGGCCGGCGTCGCCTTCCAGCTGATCAAGCCGGCGCGCGAGTGCGACCTGTACGACTGCATCGTCACGCCGCTGCGCGCCAGCGAGGGCATCCGCACCGCCTCGCCGCAGCCGCCCCAGCACGCGAGCTTGCGCGGCGAGAATGGGCAGCGCGGCCAGCGCGGCCAGCCGCGCCGGCGCCACCGGGTGCTGCTGGCCGAGGACAATCCGGTCAACGTCGAAGTGGCGTCGGCCATGCTGGAAAGCCTGGGGCTGGACGTGGCGCGCGCCTGCAACGGCGAGGAGGCGCTGGCCGCCGTGCGCCAGGGCGAATTCGACCTGGTGCTGATGGACTGCCAGATGCCCGTGATGGACGGCATGGCCGCCACCGCGGAGATCCGCCGCTACGAGCAGCAGCAAGGCCGCGCGCGCCAGCTGCCCGTCATCGCCATCACGGCCAACGCCCTGCAGGGCGACCGCGAAACGTGCCTGGCGGCCGGCATGGACGATTACCTGTCCAAGCCGTTCACGCAGCAGAACCTGTCCGACACGCTGGCGCGCTGGGTCGCCCTGCCCCGCGCGGCCACGGTGCACCATGCCGACCCGGTGCCCGTCCCGGCACCGCCGGCGCCGGCCAGCGCCGCGCCGCCAATCGAGTCACCGGTGGCCGGCGGCGCCATCAACCGGCGCGCGCTGGATGCCATCCGCGCCCTCAGCGCGGACAAGGGCGAGGCGCTGCTGCAGCGCGTGATCCAGGCCTTCGTCACCGACACGCCGGCACACCTGCAGACCCTGCACGCCGCGCTGGCGCAGGCCAACGCGGACGACATGCGCCGCGCCGCGCACAGCTTGAAGTCGGCCAGCGCCAACGTCGGCGCCGACACTCTCGCGCAGCTGTGCAAGGACATGGAACAGCTGGGCCGCAACGACAGCACGGCCGGCGCCGCCGCCCTGCTGGCGGGCATGGAACGGGAGTTCCAGGCAGTGCGCCAATCGCTCGACGCAATCCTCATCAAGGAGATTTGAATGGCAGTGCTTCCCCCCTCCCGCGGCACGGTTCTGGTGGCCGACGACGATCCCGTCATGCGCCTGCTGATGCTGGAAATGCTGGCCCAGGTGGGCCTGGACGGCGTCGAGGCGCCGGACGGCCAGACCGCCATCGCCTGCTTCGAACGGCTGGCGCCGGACCTGGTGCTGCTCGACGTCGAGATGCCGCGCATGGACGGCTTCGCCGTCTGCCGCGCCATCCGCGCGCTGGAGCGCCAGCGCAACTCGACGGTGCCCGTCATCATGGTGACCGGCGGCGACGACCTGGAAGCCGTCACCCAGGCCTACGAATGCGGCGCCACGGACTTCGTCTCGAAGCCGATCAACTGGCCGATCCTGGGCCACCGCGTGCTGTACGTGCTGCGCGCCAGCGACGCGATCGCCCGGCTGCGCATCGCCGATGCCCACAACCGCGCCGTGCTGGCCGCCATTCCCGATACGTTCTTCCGCCTCAGCCCGGACGGCTACTACCTGGACTACGAGCAGGGCCACGGCCAGCAGCGCGCGGCGGTGCCGCCGCAGCAGCAGTGCGTGGGCCGCCACGTGCGCGACGTGCTGCCCGAGCCGATCGCGCGGCGCCTGCTGGAGCAGCTGGACGGCGTGCTGCGCACGCAGACCGTGCGCGCCATCGACTACGAACTGGAAACCGACGACACGGTCCACCATTTCGAGGCGCGCCTGGTGGGCACCGGCGCCGGCGAGGTGCTGGGCCTGGTGCGCGACATCAGCGAACGCAAACGCACCGAGGAGCAGATCCGCCGCCTGGCCTACTGCGACAGCCTGACCGGCATTCCGAACCGCCAGGCCTTCCTGGAAACGCTGGAGCGCGAACTGGTGCGCTCGCGCCAGGGCGGCCGCAAGTTCGCCATCCTGTTCATGGACCTCGACTCGTTCAAGCGCATCAACGACACGCTGGGACACGACGTGGGCGACCTGCTGTTGAAGGTGGTGTCGGAGCGGCTGCACGACACCATCCGGCCCAGCGACATGGTGGCCCACAACGACAGCACGGAGCACAAGCGCGGCAGCAACCTGGCGCGCCTGGGCGGCGACGAATTCACGATCCTGATCCCGGACCTGGACAACGTGCAGGACGCGCTGACCGTCGCCCACCGCGTCAAGGATGCGATGCGGCGCCCGTTCAACCTGGAAGGCCACGAGATCTTCGTCACGGCCAGCATCGGCATTTCGCTGTATCCCGAGGATGGCGAGGACGGCACTTCGCTGCTGAAATACGCCGACACGGCCATGTACCACGCCAAGAACTGCGGCAAGAACAACGCCAAGCTGTACAGCTCCGCGCTGACGACCCAGATCATGAGCCACGTGAAGCTGGAGGTGGGCCTGCGCCGCGCGCTGCAGCACAACGAGCTGTACCTGCAGTACCAGCCGCAGATCGACGTGAAGAGCGCGCAGATCGTCGGCGTCGAGGCGCTGGTGCGCTGGCGCCATCCCGAACACGGCATCATCCCGCCCAACGACTTCATTCCACTGGCCGAGGAAACCGGCTTGATCGTGCCGATCGGCGAATGGGTGCTGCGCACCGCCTGCCTGCAGGCGCGCGCGTGGCAGCAGGAGTGCCGCCGCCCCGTGCGCGTTGCCGTCAACCTGTCGGCGCGCCAGTTCAAGGACGAGAACCTGGCGCAGACGGTGCTGGCGGTGCTGCACGATACCGGCCTCGATCCGCGCCTGCTGGAACTGGAGCTGACCGAGGGCACACTGATGGATGACGCCCGCGCCACGTTGACCACGCTGGAACAGCTGCGTGCGATCGGCATCTGGCTGTCGATCGACGACTTCGGCACCGGCTACTCGTCGATGAACTACCTGAAGCGCTTCGACGTGCGCGCGCTGAAGATCGACAAGAGCTTCATCTGTGGCCTGCCGCAGGACTCCGAGAACGCCGCCATCACGCGCGCCATCATCGCCATGGCGCACGGCCTGAAGATGGCCGTGGTGGCGGAAGGCGTGGAGACGGACGAACAGCTGGCGCTGCTGGAACAGTACGGCTGCGACATGGCGCAGGGCTATCTGCTGGGCCGGCCGCAGTCGATCGACGCCATCGCGCAGATGCTGGCCGGGGCGCAGCCGGTGTTACGGTGAAGCTGTACCGGGCCGTCGGGGCGGACGAGCTGGCCGACCTGCGCCTGTTCCACCGCCTGCGCAATCCGGACGGCATCGTCGTCAAATACTTTACGCTGAGCGAGGACGAAGCGGTCTGGTTCGCGCGGCAGGCCAGCGCCGCGTTCGGCGCCCCGCCTTACGCAATCATTCGCGTGGAAATCGGTGTAGACTGCATTCCTGTAGCCCACGTCGACCGCGGCGTCAGTGTCGTTTTATTGAACAGCCGGCAACTGGCCGGGCTTACACCCGTGGTCATCCGTAGCAACGTCGGCTGAAGGAGAACGCCATGCAACCCGATGCCTTGATCGCGATTCGTTTCCTCCCGCCCGACGAAGGCGGCCGTGCCGAGCCCGCCAGTGGCCGCTGGTTCGGCTGTCCGCTATTTATCGAGGGCGAAGGCTTCGACTGCCGCCTGCTGCTGGACGGACAGGTGCTGCAGCCAGGCAAATCGTACGAACTGCCGGTGAAATTCCTGCGGCGCGAGAACGCCGAAGAGCGCCTGCGTGTCGGCGCGCCGGTCACGCTGTGGGAGGGGAAAACCATCGCCACCGGCACCATCAGCCACGTCTACCCGGCCGCCCTGGCCATGGAGCTGTAATCCCCATGGGGTTACTGCCCTTCGGCATCTACGTTGTCCGCCGGTCCAGCATCGCCCGCGCGATTGTCCCGGCATCCACGTATTCCAGCTCGCCCCCCACCGGCACGCCACGCGCCAGCCGGCTGACCTGCAGCCCGCGCGCCTTGAGCATCTCGCTGATGTAGTGCGCGGTGGCCTCGCCCTCGTTGGTGAAGTTGGTGGCCAGCACCACCTCGGTGACAGTGCCGTCGGCGGCGCGCGCCAGCAGCTTTTCCAGATGGATGTCCTTGGGGCCGATGCCGTCCAGCGGCGACAGGCGTCCCATCAGCACGAAGTACAGCCCCTTGTACGTCAGGGTCTGCTCGATCATCATCTGGTCGGCCGGCGTCTCGACGACGCACAGCAGGCGGCGGTCGCGCGTCTCGTCGGCGCACATCTCGCACACCTCGAGTTCGGTAAACGTATTGCACAGGGCGCAGTGATGGACGGCCTCGACGGCCTGGTACAGCGCGCGCGACAGCATCGCGGCGCCCTCGCGGTCATGCTGCAACAGGTGGAAGGCCATGCGCTGCGCGGACTTCGGCCCGACGCCGGGCAGGCGCCGCAACGCCTCGGTAAGGAACTCCAGCGATTTGGCCATGTCAGTGCTGGCGGAAGGTGGCCAGGATGTCGGCCGTCATCGTCGGCACGAATTCCGTGATCTGGTAGCTGGCGGCGCCCGCCTGTTGGAAGGGGTCGAGCTCCAGGATCGCCTCGATGTCGGCCCGGCTGTCCGCCGTGGCGATGATGATGCCGCCGGTGCGCGGCACCATGCGGCCCGACATCAGGAACACGCCGTTGTCATACTGCTCGCGCAGGAAGGCCCGGTGCGCGGCCAGCAGCGCGTCGATTTCCTCGGTGGGCTTCTCGTACGTGAGCGTGATGACGAACATGGCGTTTAGAACGGCATCTTGAAGCCGGCCGGCAGGTTCATGCCCGCCGTCAGGCCGCTCATCTTCTCGGCGGCGGTGGTTTCGGCCTTGCGCACGGCGTCGTTGAAGGCGGCGGCGACCAGGTCTTCCAGCATGTCCTTGTCGTCGGCCAGCAGCGACGGATCGATCGAGACGCGCTTGACGTCGTTCTTGCAGGTCATGACGACCTTGACGAGGCCGGCGCCGGACTGGCCTTCCACCTCGATCAGCGCCAGCGATTCCTGCGCCTTCTTCATATTGTCCTGCATTGCTTGCGCCTGTTTCATCAGGCCGGCCAGCTGGTTCTTCATCATGATGTGGTTCTCCGAAAGGGGTAAATGCTTATTTTAATGGGCCGGGGTCACGGGTGCCACGATCGAGCCGGGCACGACGAACGCGCCGAACTCGCGCACCATGCTTTGCACGAAAGGATCGCCGTGCACGGCCTCTTCCGCCTTGCGCTGGCAGGCCTCGCGGTGCACCTGCTGCTCCGCCGTCGTCGTATACCAGACCGGTCCCAGCTCCGTCTCGACACGCACGGGGCGGTCGAAGCGCTCGGCCAGCGCGGCCGTCAGTTTTTCCACATTGGGCGGCGTGCGCCATGTGTCGATCGGGCAGCGCAGGCGGAACAGCGCGGCGTTGCCGTCGATGGTGCAGTCGATCAGTTCGGCCTGCGTCGCCAGCTGCTGGGCCACGCCGCGCAGCGGCAGGTGGGCGGCCAGCAGCGGCCAGTTGCCGTCCCAGTCCAGTTCCGGCACCGGGGTGATGACGTACGCATACGGAGCCTGCGCGGGTGCGGCCTGGCGTGCCGGCGCGGCGGGGGCCGGCACGGGGGCCGGTTCGGCGCGGGCCGCCGGCACGGCGCTGTCGTCGGAAAACTCGGTGACCCAGGGCGGCAGGTCGTCTTCCTCGGCCGCCTGGCGGGCCGGCGCCGGTGCTGGCGCCTGGCGCGGTTGCGCCTGGGCGTGCTGCACGGGCGGCGGCGCTTCCAGCACGGCCGCCGCGCCCATCGTCAGGCCGGCGGGATCGTCCTCCCAGGGGGCGGGACGGCCGGGAGCTTGCCTGGCCTGGGCGCCCTGCGGCGCGCTGCCGCCCGCCTGCGGCGGCACCGGTGCGGCCACGGCGGCCGGGGCGGCGGCGCTGCTGTCGTCAGCCGGGCGCGCCGGCGGACGTGCACCCGTGCGTGCGGCCGTGGCGGCGCGGGCCGCCTCCAGCGCCGCGTTGATGGCGGCGCGGGCCGGGCTCACGGGACCGCCACCGGGCCGCGCCGGCGCGGCCGGCGGCGCGGCCGGCGGCGCGGCCGGCGGCTGCGCCGTGGGCTGCATCCGGGCCGGTACTGGCGCCGCGACTTGCGGCGGCGCTGCCACCGGTGCCTGCGCGGCCGGCATGGCGGCAACAGGCGGTGGCGCCGGACGGGCCGGTACGGCCGCTACCGCCTGGCCGCCGGCGGCCGCCGCGGCGGCGCGGGCGGGATTCGGGCCGGCCGGCCGCGCCGCTACCGGGGCGGCGCCAGGCGCTCCCTCGGCCCCGCCGACGCCGGGGCGAAAGGCCAGCATGCGCAGCAGCGTCATCGAAAAGCCCGCGTATTCGTCCGGCGCCAGGCCCAGTTCGTTGCGGCCATGGACGGCGATCTGGTAATACAGCTGCACTTCTTCCGCGTCGAACCGGCCGGCCAGGCGGACGATGTCGGCATATTCCGGCAGGTCTTCCGGCACGGCGGCAGGCACCGTCTGGGCCAGCGCGATCCGGTGCAGCAAGGTGCCCAGGTCCTGCAGCGCGCCGTTGTACGACAGCGAGCGGCTTGCCATCTCGTCGGCCACGGCCAGCAGGTCGGCGCCGTCGCGCTCGGCCAGCGCGTCGAGCAGGCGGATCAGGTAGGACTGGTCCAGCGCGCCCAGCATGCCCTGCACCGCTTCCAGGGTGACGGCGCCGGCGGCGTAGGCGATGGCCTGGTCGGTCAGCGACAGCGCGTCGCGCATCGAGCCGTGCGCGCCCTGCGCCAGCAGGCGCAGGGCGGGCTGCTCGAAGGTGACGTTTTCCTGGCCCAGGATGTTCTCCAGGTGGCCGACGATGTGCCCCGGCGGCATCTGCTTCAGGTTGAACTGCAGGCAGCGCGACAGCACGGTGACGGGAATCTTCTGCGGGTCCGTCGTGGCCAGGATGAACTTGACGTGCTCGGGCGGCTCCTCCAGCGTCTTCAGCATCGCGTTGAAGGCGTGGTTGGTCAGCATGTGCACCTCGTCGATCATATAGACCTTGAAGCGCGCATTGGACGGCGCGTACACGGCCTGCTCCAGCAGCTGCGCCATTTCGTCGACGCCGCGGTTGGACGCCGCGTCCATCTCTATATAGTCGACGAAGCGGCCGCCGTCGATGGCGGTACACGCCTCGCACACGCCGCATGGCGTGGCCGTGATGCCGCCGGTGCCGTCCGGCCCGGTGCAGTTGAGCGACTTGGCCAGGATACGCGACAGCGTGGTCTTGCCCACCCCGCGCGTGCCGGTGAACAGATAGGCGTGGTGCAACCGGCCGGTACCGAGCGCGTGCGTCAGGGCACGGACAACGTGCTCCTGGCCAACCAGCGTTTCGAAGTTCCGGGGACGGTATTTGCGGGCGAGGACTTGATAGGACATGTCGCGATTTTACCGCAGACGAGCGGCCCTGAGGTCAACAACAGGTTTTCTCCCAGGCATGCCTGGGCTACACTGGGCTGACTTTTTATAATCTTTCTGATAATAACGTACAACATGAAGAGACTGCTTCCCCTGCTGCCGCTGCTGTTGCCGGCCTGCCTGGCGCTGCAAGCGCCCGCGTTTGCCGAAGAGCGCGAATGGCTGCCCTACAAGAAGCTGGTGGAGACCAGCCGGCTGGACAAGTTCTTTGCCCTGCCGCCAGCCGAGCGCGACAAGCTGGACATGCATGTCCACCTGGCGCCGACCAACCCGGACGTCAAGGCGCGCGACCTGGTGCTGACGGTCGTGCACGCGGGCGGGCGCACCGTGCTGCCGGTCGATGCCGACGGCAACCTGCGGCTGACGCCGAATCCGCAGTGGCTGGCCGAGGACGCGAAGATCATGACCAATCAGCCGAAAAGCTCGAAGGTTGGCGTGGAGCCGGCCATGAACGCCGTCGTGCCGGCCGGTACCCAATGGGCGTACGGCACCTTCATGAGCAGCATCTCCCAGTCCAACGCCGCGATCGGCAAGATCGCGGGCGCACTGAGCATGTTCGCCCCGACGATCCGCTCCGTCATCCTGAAATTCGACCAGCCGGCCCAGGTGACGATCCAGTCCAAGGCAGGCGCGAAGCAGTACGCGACGGATGCGCAACACCAGATCCGCCTGAAGCCGGACGCGGCGCTGGTGAAGGAAAACCCGACCATGGTGCTGAGCGCAAGGCCGCGCGAGGCGGAGCTGGACAGCGAGTGACGTTCCACGGCCGAGCTCGTGTCCCACCGCGGTGTCAGTCACCGAAGTGGTCACCGAAGTGAGACACGAACTCGGCTGTAGCGGACGACAAAACAGCTGCCGAGTGTCCCACCGCGGTGTCAGTCACCGAAGTGAGACACGAACTCGGCTGTAGCAGACAACAAAAAAGCTGCCGAGGCAGCTTTTTCGAGAGATGAGGAGGCGAGCCTGATCTGCGGCACTTGCGGTGAACAGCTGTGGCTGCTTCGTTCCCGACCTGACCAGGTTAGCCATGCCGCAATGCGCAGGGGCCCGCCAGACCTCATTATAACCGGTCTGGCGGATTCGTGGTAACGCAGCGTTACTACAGCCCCAGTTGCTGCCAGATCGTGTCCACCTTTGCCTTGATTTCCGGCGTCATCTGGATCGTCGTGCCCCACTCCCGGCTCGTCTCGCCCGGCCATTTATTGGTGGCATCGATGCCCATCTTGCTGCCCAGGCCGCTGACGGGCGACGCGAAGTCCAGGTAATCGATCGGCGTGTTGTCGACCAAGGTCGTGTCCCGCGTCGGGTCGACCCGCGTCGTGATGGCCCAGATCACTTCCTTCCAGTCGCGGATGTTCACGTCCTCGTCCACCACCACGATAAACTTGGTATACATGAACTGGCGCAGGAAGCTCCACACGCCGAACATCACACGCTTGGCGTGGCCGGCGTACTGCTTGCGGATCTGCACGACGGCCATGCGGTAGCTGCAGCCTTCCGGCGGCAGGTAGAAGTCGGTGATCTCGCTGAACTGCTTCTGCAGCAGCGGCACGAACACTTCGTTCAGCGCCAGGCCCAGCACGGCCGGCTCGTCCGGCGGCTTGCCCGTGTAGGTCGAGTGGTAGATCGGGTCGCGCCGCATCGTGATGCGGTCGATGGTGAACACGGGGAACCAGTCCTGCTCGTTGTAATAGCCGGTATGGTCGCCGTACGGCCCTTCCAGCGCATGCTCGTAGCCGGACGGATGGCTTTCGTCCGGATAGATATGCCCTTCCAGCACGATTTCGGCGGAGGCCGGCACGCGCAGCTCGCTGCCGATGGCCTTCACCAGTTCGGTGCGGCTGCCACGCAGCAGGCCGGCGAACTGGTATTCGGACAGGCTGTCCGGCACCGGCGTCACGGCGCCCAGGATCGTGGCCGGGTCCGCCCCCAGGGCGACGGCGATCGGATAAGGCTGGCCGGGGTTCTTCAGGCAGTGCTCGCGGAAGTCCAGCGCGCCACCCCGGTGCGCCAGCCAGCGCATGATGACCTTGTTACGGCCCAGCACCTGCTGGCGGTAGATGCCCAGGTTCTGGCGCTTCTTGTTCGGCCCTTTCGTGATGACGAGGCCCCAGGTGATCAGCGGCGCCACGTCGCCCGGCCAGCAGTGCTGGATCGGCAGGCGGCCCAGGTCGACGTCGTTGCCTTCCCAGACGATTTCCTGGCACGGCGCGCTGCGCTGTTCCTTGGGCGCCATGTCCCACACGGCTTTCACCAGCGAGCCCATGTCCATGATGTCCTTGAAGCCCTTGGGCGGCTCCGGCTCCTTCAGGCGCGCCAGCACGTGGCCGATGCGGCGCAGCTCGCTGACGTCTTCCGCCCCCATGCCCAGGGCCACGCGGCGCGGCGTGCCGAACAGATTGGCCAGGACCGGGATGTCGAAACCGGCCGGTTTCTCGAACAATAACGCCGGTCCCCCTGCCCGCAAGGTCCGGTCGCACACCTCCGTCATCTCCAAATGTGGCGAAACTGGCAAGGAAATCGGCTTCAGCTCACCAATTTTTTGCAGCTGAGCAATAAAATCTCTTAGATCTGAATATTTCATACATTTTTTACGTTTTTTTCGCTATCGACGGCCGGCTTCAAGTAATCCGGACAAGTAGTTGATTCTATTGGTTTTTGCTAACATTCGCCCGTGTATGTCAGATTCAAAAGTTATAAAGAACGTCGGTGTTAGTATTGACGTGATATAAACTGGCTTCTACAATTCGCTTACTTGAAGAGGACATGGCAATAATGCCAACAAAACTTGTCACTCATTCATTCACGGAGTCGGGGCTCCACATGACATTTTAAGGAGTGTTTTCTCAGGGCGTCTGCCCTTGGCCCTCGGGCCCTCCCCGAAAAAAGTTGTATTGCGACTGGTTTCACACTGAATCAGCTCTGGCAAGCAATGATGGCGTCCACCGCGCTTCCCGGCGGCGGTAGGCGATAACAATTCTGATGCACGGCAATTGCACAGCAACGGTGCCGCGTGGTCTTCACGCGCGGCGGGGGCATGCTTTTACGGACATTTCAGGGAGATCGAATGATTAATCGCTTCACTGGGCTGGCTCCGGCCGCCCGTCTGCTGGCCTTGGGGCCAGTCGCGCGCTTCGGCGCGCAACGTATCACCTTGCGCAGCCTGTTCACCACGGCGCAGCATGCGCTGACCATCTTCGGCGTGACCGCGATCGTGACGATCGCCGTGCTGTACGCACGCCCCGACCTGGCGCACAACCTGTCGCGCGCGCTGGCGCCGGCCCCCGCGCCGGCCGCACCGGTCGCCGTCGCGGCCCCGCCGCTGCACGAGCTGATGGAAGCCCCGGCGGTAACGGTCGCCGAACGCCCCACCCTCACCGCGGCCGAGGAAAAGGCATTGCTGGGTACCCGCAAGCAGCAACAATGGGTCACCGACTGGCTGGCCAAGCGCTATCGCGTGGCCGGCGACGCCGCCAACATGCTCGTTTCCACCGCCTACATGACGGCACGCGAGATCAAGCTCGACCCCCTGCTGATCCTGGCCGTGATGGCGATCGAATCGCGCTTCAATCCGTTCGCGGAAAGCCCGGTCGGCGCGCAGGGCCTGATGCAGGTGATGTCGAAGGTCCACCACGACAAGTTCCAGGAACTGGGCGGCGTGCAGGCGGCACTCAATCCGGTGGCCAACATCCGTGTCGGCTCGCTGATCCTGAAGGACTACGTGACGCGTGGCGGCTCCGTCGAGGCCGGCCTGAAGAGCTACGTGGGCGCCGGCGCCTTCGAGACGGACGACGGCTACGGCAGCCGCGTGCTGGCCGAATACAACCGACTGAAGCAGGTTTCGGCCGGCAAGAAGGTGCCGACCTTCACGCCGACGCCGGCCCCGGCGGCGCCTGCCGCCCCGGCGCTACCGGCAACGATCACCGCGAAGTCCGAGCCGGAACAGCATCGCGAGCCGGAAGAGCCGAAGAGCGAACCGGAGCAACTGGCCGGCCTGTGACCGGACCAGTGTCGAGATCGAGCCACCTTGCGGTGGCTTTTTTTTCGTCTGTTCTGGCCAGCGGCGGTCGCTCCGCTGGGGTCTGTCCCCGGTAAGTGTTTGCTTTGGTGCTAGCCTGCAAAGTCTTCAGGGGACTGACCCCGGTTTTTATCGGCGGCTCATGCCAACTGATAAAAACCGGGGTCAGTCCCCTAGACGCGTCGCAGGCAAGCGCATCAGCCGCCACTTACCGGGGACAGACCCCAGCTGATCAGCGGCCGCAGGCAATAAAAAAAGCCACCCGCAGGTGGCTTCCTCTACATATATATATGCAGCGTGCAGATCAGCGCTTCTTGTCCGCCGCCACCTCGTCGGCGCGCAGGCGCGGCGCCAGCTTGTCCAGCACGCCGTTGACGTACTTGTGGCCGTCGATGCCGCCGAACGACTTGGTCAGTTCCACCGCCTCGTTGATGACGACGCGGTAGGGAATGTCCAGCTGGTTCTTCAGCTCGTACGCGCCCAGCAGCAGCACGCCGTGCTCGATCGGCGACAGCTCGCCGATGCCGCGGTCCACCAGCGGCGCGAACGCTTCGCGCAGCTCGACGGACTGCTCGATCGCGCCGTACAGCAGCGCGGCAAAGTAGTCGCCGTCGGCCTTGTCGAAACCGTGCGCGGCACGGATGTTGTTGACGACGGTTTTCGCGTCCTCGTTATTGAGCAGCCATTGGTACAGGCCCTGCAGCGCGAACTCGCGTGCCCGGTGACGGGGCGTGCGGTTCTTGCTGGGGTTGGCGTGCGTGGATTTGTCGTTCATAGTGGTTCCTGATTGATTCCGGCGGCTGGTGCCGCCCGTACTGCTTATTCTTCTTCCGAATTGTCCTGGTGCAGCTCTTCCAGAGCAATCGCCAGGTTGGCCATCTCGACCGCGACACGGGCCGCGTCCGCGCCCTTGGTGGCCATGCGCACCTCGGCCTGCTCGTCGTTTTCCGTCGTCAGCACGGCGTTGGCGATAGGGATGCTGTAGTCCAGGCCCACGCGCGTGATGCCGGCGCCCGACTCGTTCGAGACCAGCTCGAAGTGGTAGGTTTCGCCACGGATGACGGCGCCCAGCGCCACCAGTGCGTCGAACTGGCCCGATTCGGCCATCTTCTGCAGCACCAGCGGGATTTCCAGCGCGCCCGGTACGGTGACGTGCAGCACGTCCTCGTCCGCCACGCCCAGATGCTTCAGTTCGGCCAGGCAGGCCGACAGCAGGCCGTGGCAAACGTCTTCGTTGAAACGCGCCTGGACGATGCCGATGCGCAGGCCTTCGCCGTTCAGATTGGTTTCGTAGCTTCCTACGGTCATGACTCGCCTCTTATATAGTGTATGAATTGGGGGAAGAATACCGGCCCGGGGCCGTTACACGGCGTCCGTTACACGCCGTCCGGTTACACCGCGTCCGGTTACACCGCGTCCGGCTTGGCCAGGTAGCCCGTCACTTCCAGGTCGAAACCCGTCATCGACGGCATCTTGCGCGGGCTGGCCAAGAGCTTCATGCGGCGCACGCCCAGCGCACGCAGGATCTGCGCGCCGATCCCGTAGCTGCGCAGGTCCATGCTGGCGGCGCGGCCCTGCGGCTTGCTGTCCGGCTTGTTCAGCGCGGCCAGCTGGCCGAACAGCTGGTCGGCCGTCTCGCCGCAGTTCAGCAGCACCATGACGCCATGCTCGGCCGCCTTGATGGCCTTCAGCGAGGCGGACACGTTCCACGAGTGCGTCGTCGCTTCCGTTTCCAGCAAGTCCAGGATGGACACAGGCTGGTGCACGCGCACCAGCGATTCGCGCTCCGGGTCCACCTCGCCGTGCACCAGGGCCAGGTGGGCCGAGCCGCTCGGGGTGTCGCGCCAGGCGATCATCTTGAATTCGCCGTAGGCCGTGTTCAGCGTGCGCTCGGCCACGCGCTCGACCATGCATTCCTTCTGGCTGCGGTAGTGGATCAGGTCGGCAATCGTGCCGATCTTCAGGCCGTGCTCCTTGCCGAACTCCAGCAGGTCGGGCAGGCGCGCCATCGTGCCGTCGTCCTTGACGATCTCGCAGATGACGGAGGCCGGCGTCAGGCCGGCCATCGCCGTCAGGTCGCATCCGGCCTCCGTATGGCCGGCACGCATCAGCACGCCACCCTTGACGGCACGCAGCGGGAAGATGTGGCCCGGCTGGACCAGGTCGTCCGGTTTTGCATTTTTTGCCACGGCGACCTGGATCGTGCGGGCGCGGTCGGCGGCGGAGATGCCCGTCGTGACGCCTTCGGCCGCCTCGATCGACACGGTAAAGTTGGTGCCGAACGAGGTACCGTTGCGCGTCGCCATCAGCGGCAGTTCCAGCCGGTCGACGATTTCCTCGGCCAGGGTCAGGCAGACTAGGCCGCGCGCGTGGCGGATCATGAAGTTGATGGCTTCCGGCGTGACGAAGTCCGCCGCCAGCACCAGGTCGCCCTCGTTCTCGCGGTCTTCTTCGTCGACCAGGATCACCATGCGGCCGGCACGCAGCTCGGCGACGATTTCTTCGGTGCTGGAGATAGACATGTTTTACATCCTTGGCGTGTTTCCTAACCCGCTATTTTAATGGATTTGGCGCCACTTCACCCGACATTGCCGGGAAAATGGGGTCTGTCCCCATTTTCAGGGCAACAGTCGTGCGCCCGGCGGCGGCGCGGCGGAGTAGCATCGTCGGCAAAGGATTATCGGGGCCATGTCCACTATTCTGATCGTCGATGACCGACCGACCAACCGCGAATATCTGCTGACCCTGCTCGGCTTCACGCCGCACCGCCTGCTGGAAGCGGCCGACGGGGCGCAGGCGCTCGAGCTGTGCGACCGGCACCGGCCCGACCTCGTCATCACGGACATCCTGATGCCGACGATGGACGGCTACGAGTTCGTGCAGCGCCTGCGCGCCGACCCGGAGCTGCGCCACACGCCGGTGATCTTCTTCTCCGCCACCTATTCGATGCCCGAGCTGCGCGCGATGGCGGCCAGCTGCGGCGTGCGCAGCGTGCTGCCCAAGCCGGCCGACCCGCAGTCGATCATGGACGCCGTCACGCTGGAATTGGGCGCGGCGGAACAACACGTGACCGTGCCGGATGAGCTGGCGCCGCCGCCTGCTGCACCCGTGACGCCGCCGCAGGTGCCGGGCACGGTGGAGCGGATGGCCTCGCTGCACGAGCTCAGTTTGCGCCTGAACGGCCAGCGCGACGCCGCCACGATGGCAATGCTGTTCTGCGCGGCGGCCGCGCGCATCCTGCAGGCCGATATCGTCGTGCTGTGCCTGCTGGACGCCAACGAGAGCGCCGTCCAGCACATCGAGACGCGCGGCATCGATCCGGCGCTGCTGGAACCGGTGCTGCTGAACCGGGCCGGCTTTCCGGGCGAGCTAATGAAAAGCAACGACGTGCTGCGCCGCTGCAGCGCCAGCGGCGACCTGCCCGCCCTGCCCGGCGGCCATCCGCGCGTGACCAACCTGATGGGCATGGCGGTGCGCGACCAGTACCACCTGTACGGCTGGCTGTACGTGGCCGAGCGCCGCCACGAGTCCTGCTTCGACGATACCGACGAGCAGTTCCTGCGCATGCTGGCGGCCCAGCTGGCGGTGGCGTACGAGAACATGAACCTGTACGAGGTGATCCAGCGCCACGCGGCCCAGCTGCAGATGGAAGTGTCCGCGCGGCGCCATGCCGACGCCGCGCTGCGCGCCAGCGAGGCACGCTACCGCGCCATGACGCAGTCGGCGCCGGATGCCATCATCGGCTCGGACGACGAGGAGCGGGTGGTGCACTTCAACCGCGCCGCCGAAAGCATGTTCGGTTATACGGAAGCGGAAATGCTGGGCCAGCCGATCACGCTGCTGATGTCGGAGCGCTCGCTGCCGGCGCACCGCGAGCGCGTGGCGCGCTACCGCAAGAGCCGCGAACGCACCTACAGCGGGCGCATCGTCGAGATGATCGGCAAGCGCAAGGGCGGCGAGGAGTTCACGGCGGAGATGGCGCTGTCGGCCGCGAATGTGGACGGCGAACCGATCTTCACGACGATCCTGCGCGACATCACGGCGCGCCGCGCGCTGGAGGAACGGCTGCGCCTGGCGGCCCAGGTCTTCGACAGCACGCAGGAAAGCATCACGATGACGGATGCCCAGGCCAGCATCATCGCCGTCAACCGCGCCTTCGAACAGAATACCGGCTACACGGAGCGCGAGGTGCTGGGCCAGAATCCGCGCCTGCTGCAGTCGGGCCGGCACGACACGGCGTTCTACCGCGCCATCTGGCACAGCCTGGAGACGACGGGACAGTGGCGCGGCGAGATCTGGAACCGCCGCAAGAACGGCCAGGTGTATCCGGAGCGCATCAGTATCAACGTGGTCAAGGACCAGCGCGAGCAGGTCTGCGCCTACGTCTCCGTGTCGAGCGACATCAGCGCGCTGAAGGAAGCGCACACCCAGCTGGACTTCCTCAGCAACCACGATCCGCTCACCCTGCTGCCCAACCGCAACCTGCTGACCGACCGGCTGCAACTGGCCATCGAGGCCGCCGAGCACGGCGGCGGCCAGTTGGCGCTGCTGCTGTTCGACATCGACCGCCTGCAGCGCATCAACGATGCGCTGGGCCACGAGGTCGGCGACGCGCTGCTGCAGGAAATGGCCCGGCGCGTGACCGCCATCGTCACGCCGGGCGACACGCTGGCCCACCTGGGCGCGGACGAGTTCGCGCTGCTCTTGACGAAGGCGCCGGACGTGGACGACGTCATCGTCACGGCGCGCAAGCTGATGGACCAGGTGGCGCAACCGGTGCAGCTGGCCGGCCAGGACCTGTACGTCACGGCCAGCGTGGGCATCAGCATGTACCCGCGCGACGGCACCACGGCCAGTGCGCTGCTGATCGGGGCGGACGTGGCGCTGTCGCACGTCAAGGACAGCGGCCGCAACAGCTTCCACTTCTATACCGGCGAGATGAATGCCCATGCGCTGCGCTGGATGTCGCTGGAGATCCATCTGCGCCATGCCATCGAGCGCAAGGAGCTGCGCCTGTTCTACCAGCCGCAGGTGTCGCTGGCGGACGGCCGCGTCAGCGGCATGGAAGCCCTGCTGCGCTGGCACAGCGGCCAGCTGGGCATGGTGCCGCCGGGCGACTTCATCCCGCTGGCCGAGGACAGCGGCCTGATCCTGCCGATCGGCAACTGGGTCATCGAGGAAGCGTGCCGCCAGAACAAGGCTTGGCAGCAGGCCGGGCTGGCACCGCTGACGGTGGCCGTCAACGTCTCGGCGCGCCAGTTTGCCGCCGGCACCGTCCCGGCCGTCGTGCGTGCGGCGCTGCACGCCACCGGCCTGGCGCCGCGCTACCTGGAAGTGGAGCTGACGGAATCGATCATGATGCACGACGCCGAGCACGTGCAGGCCCAGCTGAACGAGTTGTCGGCCATGGGCGTCTCGATCTCGCTGGACGACTTTGGCACCGGCTACTCGTCGCTGGGCTACCTGTCGCGCTTCCGGCTGGACAAGCTGAAAATCGACCAGACCTTCGTGCGCAACATCACCAGCGACCCGCGCAGCGCCGCCATCGCCCAGGCCACCGCCGCGCTGGCGCACGGTCTGGAGCTGGTCGTGGTGGCCGAGGGCGTGGAAACGGAAGGCCAGCTGGCCTACCTGCATGCGATGGGCTGCGACAAGATCCAGGGCTACCTGTTCAGCCGTCCGCTGCCCGCCGACGAGCTGGCGGCGTTGCTGCGCGAGCAGCGTTGCCTGCCGCTGCCGGAGGCGACACAAGCGCCGGGCCCGCGCCGCACCCTGCTGCTGGTGGACGACGAACCCGGCATGCTGCGCGCGCTGCGGCGGCTGTTCCGCCGCGAGGGCTGGCAAATCCTGCTGGCCGGCAGCGCCGAGGAGGCGCTGGAGCTGCTGGCCGCGCACCAGGTACACGTGATCCTGTCCGACCAGCGCATGGCCGGCCTCAGCGGCACCGAGCTGCTGGGCCGCGTGCGCGAGCTGTATCCGCACACGGTGCGGCTGCTGCTGTGCGGCTTTGCCGACCTGGCCGGCGCGACGGAGGCGGCCAAGCGCGGCGTGATCGCCCGCTTCCTCACCAAGCCATGGGACGAGCAGGAGCTGCTGCAGGCCGTGCGCGCCGCGTTCCGCCACCCGGCGCAGCAAGCCTCGCCGCACCGCCAAACGCTGTGATAGCGCTACACCAATCGGGCGAATTCAGGTAAGGTAACGAACTCCATCAATTTTGCCTGAATGACATCGTGACCGCACAAAATGCAACTGAGAAGTCGGCTGCGCCGACCTGCGTCTGGCCGCTGGGTGCCGAACTGGGCGAAGGCCCGCTGTGGCATGCCGCCCAGCAGCGCCTGTTCTTCGTCAACCTGGTCGGCAACGCCCTGCACGCGCTGGACGCGGACGGCCTGCGCCACACCTGGCAGTTGCCGACCTACGTATGCTGGCTGCTGCCGCGCAAGGACGGCGACGGCTTCATGGCCGGCCTGCGCGACGGTATCGTGCGCCTGTGGCTGGAACCGGCCGTGCGCATCGAGTACCTGCACCGCCCCTTCGACCTGGCCGGCCTGCGCCTGAACGACGCCAAGGTGGACGCGGCCGGCCGCATCTGGGCCGGCTCGATGAACGCGGCCGACGTCAAGCGGCCCGACGGCAAGCTGTACCGCCTGGACCCGGACGGCAGCCTGCACACGGTGCTGACCGAATACCACATCTGCAATGGCCCCACGTTCAGCCTGGACGGCAAGACGATGTTCCATAACGACAGCCTGCTCGATCGCACCTATGCCTATGAGGTGCGGGCGGACGGCAGCCTCGGCGCGGCGCGCGTCTGGCGCCAGTTCGGCCCGGGCGAAGGCTCGCCGGACGGCATGACGGTGGACAGCGAAGGTTGCGTCTGGATCGCCCAGTGGGGCGGCGGCCGCGTCTGCCGCTACAGCCTGGCCGGCGAACTGCTGACGACGATCCCGATGCCGGTGGCGCAGCCGTCGTCCGTGGCCTTCGGCGGCCCGGACCTGAAGACGCTGTACATCACCAGCGCCTGGCAGGGCTACGACGACGCCCGGAAGGCGGCCGATCCGCTGGCCGGCGCGCTGTTCTCGGTCCAGCTGGACGTGCCGGGCGTGCCCGCCGCGCAGTTCGGATGAGCGCAGCCCTGCCGATGACGGAACCGCCGCGGCGCAATCCGCGCCAGACCTTCCACTTCCTGCTGGCGTTGACGGCCGTCATGGGCCTCGTCAGCGGCTTCTACGACGGTCGCCACTGGCCCGAGCCGCTGTGGTGGACGGTCGTGGCGGCCGGCGTGCTGAACTTTGCCATCTTCGTCTGGTATTGCCGCGACACGGATGTGCACGGCATCCGCCGCTCGCGCGCCGGCAACCTGTTCGTGATCCTGCTGGCGCCGCTGGCGGTGCCCGTCTACCTGCTGCGCCGCGCCGCCGGCCACCGCTGGCGCGCACTGCTGCGCATGGTGCTGTTCCTGCTGCTGTTCTTCGTTGTCGAAACGCTGGGGGTGCTGCTGGGCGAGCTGCTGGCGTAAGCTCTTCCCGAAGCGGGACGCGGGATTGCCCCGGCAGGCATTACCATGACGGCACTTTCCCACACGATAAAGGAGCATACGATGAAGACCCATGGTTCGGCAGTCTGGTCCGGCGGCATCAAGGATGGCAAGGGCGCCATCAGCACGCAGAGCGGCGCCATCAAGGATCACCCGTACGGCTTTGCCAGCCGTTTCGAAGGCAAGCCCGGCACCAATCCGGAAGAGCTGATCGGCGCGGCCCACGCGGGCTGCTTCACGATGGCGCTGTCGCTGATCCTGGGCGAAGCAGGCCTGACGGCCGAGCAGATGAACACCAAGGCGGAGGTCACGCTGGACAAGCTCGACGACGGCTACGCCATCACGGCCGTACACCTGATGCTGGAAGCGAAGATCCCGGGCGCCGATGACGCCAGGTTCCAGGAACTGGCCGGCAAGGCCAAGGCCAATTGCCCGGTGTCGAAGCTGCTCAACGCCAACATCACGCTGGACGCCAAGCTGGTTTGATCATCCCGGCGGCCCGTCCAATGGCGCGGCCGCCGTTGCAATCCGCTCGGCCCGCTCCACCTGGATGTGGAAGCCGGCCGCCCCTTCCGGCATGCCGGCCGAACTGAGCGCGAAGCGCGCCAGTTGCAGGCCCGATTCCACCGTTTCGGAAATCACTTCATTGGCGCCGGCGCCTTTCAGCAGCCGGGCATGCTTCTCGTCGCGCGCCCGCGCGAACACGGGCAGCGCCGGATAATGCCGGCGCAGCGCCCGCACCGCTTCCAGCGCCGCTTTCGGATCGTCCATCGTCAGCACGACGGCCGCGCACTCGCCGATGCCCAGCCGGGCCAGCAGGTGCGGCATCGAAGCATCCCCGGAATACACGTTTTCCGTATCGCGCCGGCCCTGCGCCACCAGGTGATGATCGCGCTCGATCGCGACGTGCTCGATGCCGTGGCGCGCCAGCACGTCCGCCACCAGCCGCCCCACCCGGCCATAACCGCCGATGACGATATGCCCGGCGCGGGGACGCTCGCCCGCGCCCGGCCCGGCGCTTGCCGCCGTGAAGCCGCCGCGCGTGTTTTCCCACCACTGCGCAAAGCGTTGCCCCAGCGCGGCGGCGCCCGGCGCGGCCAGCATGCTGAGGCTGACGACGACCAGCAGGAACTGTCCCGTCCCGGCCGGCAGCAGCTTGGCCATCACGGCATAACCCAGCACGATGAACGCGAACTCGCCACCCTGCCCCATCAGCAGCCCGGCCTGCACGGCCTGGCCCGCGCCGAGGCGCCACAGCAGCAGCGCGATGACGGCTGCCTTGATCAGCAGCAGGCCGACCACGGACGCGGGCAGCCAGAATGGATACTCGGCCACCGTGCGCAGGTCCAGCTCCATGCCGACCGACATGAAGAACAGACCCATCAGGAGGCCCCGGAACGGCTCGACGATCATCTCCACTTCGTACTGGAATTCCGTATCGGCCAGCAGCAGGCCGGCCAACAGCGCGCCCAGCGCCATCGACAATCCCGCCGCCGCCGTTGCCGCGGCGATGCCCAGGGTCAGCAGCAGGATCAGGGCGACAAAAACCTCCGGCTGCCGCTGCACGGCAAACGCGGCAAACATGGGCCGCGCCACCCGCCGCCCGATCAGGTAGACGGCGGCGATCGTCAGCGCCGCCTTCGCCAGCGCCAGCAGCAGCACCGACCACAACGCGCCGGTGTCGTTGCCGCCCAGTCCCTCGACCAGGATCAGGATCGGCACCACGGCCAGGTCTTGCAGCATGAGGATGGCAAAGCAGGCCTGCCCCAGCGGCGATGCGAGGCCTTGGCCGCGGCTGAGCAACTGCATGACCACGGCCGTGGACGACATCGCCAGGGTCAGGCCGATCGTCAGCGCGGTACCGGGCGGATTGCCGAACGCGAGCGCGAACGCTCCGACGACGGCCGCCGTCAGGCCGACCTGCAGCACGCCGGTACCGAACACGTCGCGCCGCAGCGACCAGACCCGGGCCGGCGACAGCTCCAGCCCGATCATGAACATCAGGAACAGGATCCCCAGCTCGGCAACGTGCTTGACGCCTTCCACATCCTGGAACGTGATGTCGGCCAGCCACGGCGCCTGGGCCGTCCAACTGCCGAGGCCATGCGGCCCGAACACCAGGCCCAGCAGCAGGAAGCCCAGCATCTGGTTGACCCTCAGGCGCTGCATCAGCGGCACGGCCAGGCCGGCCAGCAGGAGGAACAGCAGGACTTCTCGTAAATCGGCAATCGTCATGGATTCGCGTGGTGGTTGCGATGTCGCAGCGCGGGCGCGCGCGGCTCGGTTGCAGTGTAGAGATGCATGGTAGCGGCGGCAAGTCGATGCCCCGTTTGTCGAACCGGCAAATCCGCCTGCTCGCGGGGTGACCGCCCATCCAAGTCCAGCTCGGCTACCTTGCCAGGCAACAGCGCAGCCGGACTGACGCCTCTCAATACCATCGCCAACGGTTGGCATATCTTCTCAGCACACGTACGGCACCTTATTACCGACCGGCAACTCTCGGTAAGCAACCCAGATCCACTCATCGGACTATCCGGCCCTGCGAATGAACAATCTTGTTCTCCCTTTCCACAACCTGCGTTACGACAGGCAATCGAACCGCATCTTGCGTCTTTCATTTCCGAATGGTGATGCACCGGCTGCGCAATTCCTGGTCAACAAGCTCGACGCGAGCGAAGGCCTGTCCAGGGATTTCGATTTCACGGTTGAATTGTTATCCGATAGCGCAAGCATTCCCTTGAAGGAGATGCAGGGAAAATTGCTCTCGATAGAACTGGTCCGCGGCGACGGCACCCTGCGCTATTTTTCCGGATATGTGTTCAGCTTCCGACGCTGCCGTTCGGACGGTTCGGTCACCTTTTACGAGGCCAGCCTTGGGCCATGGCTGAAGTTTCTCGGAGTGCGCAAGGATAACTACCTCTTCCATGGGAAAACCCTGCGCCAGCAGACGGAGAGCATATTCGAGGAATACGGCGTCTATCCGCGCTGGGACTGGCAGGTCACGGCCGATGATCCGGTGATGACGGATGCATGCCAGTTTGACGAGACCGACTTCAACTACCTCAGCCGGCGCTGGGAGGCGGCGGGCTGGCACTACTGGTACGAGCACGAGGCTGATGGCCACCGCCTGGTCATCGGCAGCGATTCGACGTATGCACCGCCGATCGATGGCGACGTGGAAGTGCGCTTTCATGGCGCAGGCGGAGCGCGGGAAGAGGACGCTTTCGACAGCTGGTCGCCGGAGCGCCGCTTCGTGTCGAGCAGCGTCGCGCTGTGCGCCTTCGATTTCAAGGATCCGCGCCCGCGGCAGGCCACCCAGCCCACGCTGAACCAGCAGGGCGCCGTGCCCATAATCGAATCGTACGAGTACAACGGCGCATACGGCCTGAAAGGTCGCGGCGACGGCGATGCGCAAAGCCGGATCCGGATCGAGGAGATCGAAGCGGCAGCCAGGCTTGTCGCGGCCGAAGGCAACAACCGCCATATTGCCCCGGGCCGCTGGTTCCGGCTCGTGGATCATTTCAATCACGACTTCCACAGCGGCAGCAGCGATCCCGCCAAGGACGAGTTCCTGGTGCTGTCGGTGCGCCACGTGGCCACGAATAACTATCTGCCCGGCGGCGAGGAGAAGATCCACTATCGCAATTGGCTGACGTGCACGCGCAAGAGCTGGCCATGGCGACCGGGCCGTGGCTTCAACAGCACGCCGACCAGGATTCTGGCACCGCAGACGGCGGTCGTGGTCGGTGCCGCCGGTGATGACAATCTCCACACCGACAAATACGGCCGGGTGCGGGTGCAGTTCCACTGGGACCGGGTCGGCGAGAACGACGACCGCAGCTCGGCATGGATCCGTGTCTCCAGTGCCTGGGCGGGTGCGGAGCTCGGCGCGGCGGCGATTCCACGCGTCGGCACGGAAGTGATCGTCCAGTGGCTCGACGGGTGCCCGGACCGTCCGCTCATCACCGGCGCCGTTTTCAACGAGCGCAACATGCCGCCCTGGGCCGTTCCCACGCAACAGGCGCTCACCGGGCTGCGCAGCCGCGAGCTGGTACCGGGCGGAGGGAATCGCGCCGGCGGCCGCAGCAACCACCTGGTACTGGACGACACGAGCGGCCAGATTCAGGCCCAGCTCAAGAGCGATCACCTGCACAGCCAACTCTCGCTCGGGCACGTCACGCGAATCGATGACAACCGGGGCCGGCTCGACGCACGGGGAGAAGGCTGGGAGCTGCGTACGGACGGGCATGGCGTGCTGCGCGCCGCCAAGGGAATGCTCGTCACTACCGAAGCGCGCATGCAGGCACAATCGCACATCAAGGACATGGGCGAGACCGCCGCACGCCTGAAGACCGCGCACGGCCTACACGACGCCAGTGCGTCGGCAGCGCTGCAGGGCGAGGCGCAGGAGAGCGGTCACCAGCATGAGGTGGCCGATGCGCTCAAGGCACAGAACGACGCCATCCGCGGCGCGGGCGAACCATTCCCCGAACTCTGCGAGCCGCATCTCGTGCTGTCCAGCCCGGCCGGCATCGAGACCACCACGGCGCGCTCGACCCATATCGCGAGCGACCAGCACACGGCGCTGACGACGGGCCGCAGCCTGTCGGTCGCCGCCGGCGAAAGCTTCTTTGCCAGCGTGAAGGAGACTTTCCGGCTGTTCGTGCACAAGGCGGGCATGAAGCTCGTCGCGGCCGCCGGCAAGATCACGATGCTGGCGCACGACGGCGAGATCGAGATCATTGCCAACAAGGTGCTTTCGCTCATCAGCCAGTCCGACTGGATCGACCTGAAGGGGAAAAAGGGCATCCGGCTGCACGGGTCGGCATCCATGGTCGAGATCAGCGACCTGGTGCAGGTGTTCACGTCGAAACCCGTGCAGTTTCACGGCAACCTCGAGACGCTCGGACCGAAGAACATGCCGCACCCGGGCGCCGAGCACAAGGTCACGGTCGCCGACGCGCCGACCCCGCCGGATCCGATGCAGCTCGTGCTTACGCTGCACAGCAGCACGGGCGGACGGCCTTGGTCCAATATCCCCTACACCTTGCTCAAGGACGGCGCCAAGGTGGAGGACGGCATCACGGACGACCTGGGCAGGATCGCCGTCGAACACCGCACCGGGGCCGCAAACTATCAAGTCCAGCTGCCGAATGGCCACGTCTACGACTTGGCCGCTGTTCCAGAGTTCGACCCGGCGGGTTCCGAGGCGCATCGCGAGCAGAGTCTGTCCAATGCAGGCGCTCGCGCGCTCGCAGGGACGACGGCGAGCCGCGAATACCTCTGAACACCGTTACACAGATCCAGCGAGGCCACATGACCGATCCGATCGCACGCGCCGAAAAGGTCCACATCGATGAACGCAGCCGCCAGGCCCGGAGCACTGGCCAGTGGTTCCTTGAAAACCGCACGGGGACGCACCCGGTTACCCACAACAATGCGCTCACGTTCTTCATCTGCGGCGAAACGGCCTTCGCGGACATCGCCAAACGCCTTCGCAGCGCGAAGCATTCGATCGACATCATCTGCTGGGGTTTCGATCCCGGCATCGAGCTGGTGCGATCCGGCACGACGTGGCCGCGCGGCGACACCTATGGCGACCTCCTGGTTGCCGCCGGCAAGCGCGGCGTCAAGGTTCGCATCCTGGTCTGGTACAGCAAGCTTGGCAGCGGTACTGCGATGAACATGCCCGGGTATTCGCATGCTACGAACCCGTGGCCCGCGGCGCCGGGACTAAGCGATGGCAACAACATATCGGCCCAGCGGGCTCGCGCTTTGACCGAAGACTATTATCTGAGATCCGGCGTCCAGCATCTGATCGAGACACCGCAAGGCCAGCGCCTGTTTGGACCGGAACATATGGGGATGATCGGATTGGCGGCGCGGGCGGAGTACTGTCACAAGTGGTACAAGGCTGCTTTCGCGGGCGCATTCGATCATGTAGAGATCCGGACGCGGGCCGGCGACGCGGATGCCATCGGATCCAGCTTGGCGAGCGAAAAATATCAGCCCGGCACCCTGGGCAAGTTCGAGATCGAACGCACCGGCATGCTGGCGGTCGGCACCCACCATCAGAAGACGATCGTCATCGACTACGGCCATGCCGACGGGGTCCACGCTACCGGGTATGTCAAGGGCCTCAATTCGGTAACCGATTATTGGGACACGGAAGCCCATCTCATCGAAGACCCGCGCCGCGAGACCGGCAGCGTGCGTGAAGCGGGTGAAGCGATCCAGGTCGAGGCAAACCAGAAGCCGGACGCGGGGTTCGCGACCTTCAAGCCGTACCGCGACTATGCCTGCCGCATCGACGCGGGCGGCGCGCTGGCCGCCGTGTTCGAGAATTTCCGCCGCGCCTGGGCGCGTGCCGGCTCGTCCGATGGGGGCGGCCAACCGGCCGTTCCACCGGCACTCAAGCGCAGCGTCGCTCCCGGCACGCACTCTTCGGTCCAGATCGTCCGCACCCAGCCGCAGGAAAACGACAAGACGATCAAGGAGCTGTACTTCCTTGCCACCGACCAGGCGGCGCTGGCTTCGGGTTACCTCTATATCGAGAACCAGTACTTCCAGTATCAGGAGTGGTCCGAACGCCTGATCCGGGCACGCAAGAACGTCATGGCCGCATGGAAGGCGGGTGCGGCAAAGGCCGGCAAGAGCAAGGCCGACATGCCGCTCATGCACGTGTTCATCGTGATTCCCGTCCCGGAACGGGCGCAAATGGTGCCGCGTACCTACGATACCCTGGCTGTACTGGGCCAGCAATCCACCATGGCCGGGCAGTCCGATCTCATCGACAGGGAAAACAAGAAGCAGCACACGGGTGTCAGGCTCGACGATATGGGGCGCCCTACCGGCGCGGTCTACGCGAAACCGGCAGTGGTCGAATATGCCAACCGTATCGACAAGCCGACGATCGACGCGCTGGAGAAACAGTTTGGCCTGAAGGTTGTCGTGTCCATGCTGCAGACGAGCGGCATCAGCCAGCGCCGCATGCGCTATCGCGAAATCTATATCCACTCGAAGATGCTGTTGATCGACGATACCTTCATCAGTTTTGGCAGCGCCAATCTCAACCAGCGCAGCATGGCCGTGGACAGCGAGATCAATTTTGCGACGAACGATGCCAGGCATGCGGCGGATTTGCGGCGGCGGATTTTTAGCCAGCTTAGTGCCGGTGGCTTCGATGGGATGGCTGGAACGCGAGGTGATATATCGCTGACCTCTATTCTCTGGACCGAGCTGATGGCCAAAAATGCGCTGTCAAAGCGCAACTCGAAAGCGATGGTAGGGTTTCTCCTGCCACTTTGGGATAACCGCAGCAGCACGATGAGATTGGGTTGACGATGAAAGCACCTCATTTGCGTAAGCTCGCTTACGCCGTACTCGCAGCGGTTGCTGCCGTCTGCTTCTTCATGGGATTCAAAGTGCCATATACCTACTACAAGGCCGAGCAGGCATTGCCGCGCAACGAACAACTTCCCCTCTTCAATCCGCACAGGCCGGCGTTCACCTGTGAGATCGAAGCCACCAAAGTGCCGCGCATCGATGTGCAGGCCGACGCGTGGTTCCACGAGGCCCGGGCGCTGGAAGACCCGGACACGTGGGAAGAGGACCGCGACTACAAGAAGATCGTCCAGCTGACGCGCGCCGCGGCGGAGCGGCGCCACTGGAAGGCGATGCTGAACCTCGCCAGCCTGTACCTGGAAAGGCGTGATCCGCCTCACCACGCGGACGACGCCCTCGCGCTGGTGGAAGAGGCGATGCGGCTCGGCATCCCTGCGGCTTACGACAGGATGGGTACGTACTACATGGAAGGCGTCGGCGTGCCGGCGGACGCTACCCGCGCCTTCGCGTTCTGGCAGAAGGCCGCGGAGATGGGCAGCCCGCATGCGATGGCGTACCTCGGCGACAAAATAGCGGCGACGTGGGATAGTCCTAAAGATGGGTTCTGGGCAAACATCCCGGTCGCAACCAAGATGCTCGGATGCGCTCTCGGCCAAGGCTACGGCCCGGCAGCATCCACTCTGTACTATCTACAGGCCTGGCCACGTTCGCCCAACGGTAGCCCGTCCGGACCTAGGACCGCCGCGACCAAGGCGCAGGCGCTGCGGACGCTGCAACAGGGAATCAGGCTGGGCTGCGCGGACTGTGCCCGCTTCCTGTTAGTTGAATTCGATCGTCCGGTCGACCTCGCGGACATGCTGGTCCCGCACCTGGACAAGGCACGGTCCGAGCGCTACCGTGTTGTGTATGACGCCCTGGATTGGAATCCCGACCTACGCCTGCCCAACCTGGACAAGATCCTGCCGCTTCCACCCGCCCAGCTGCCCCAGTGGAACGGCGACAAGAAGGCATTGATCGAGGCCGCGAAAGGCGTCACGCTCAAGCGGCCGCAGGCCGAGCCAGGCGCGCCGTCGCAGGCAAACGGCCGCGCGCACCGCGACGCTGCCTACGAGCTGCGTCCCTGCGACGACACGACGACCACAGGCACGGCGCCGTGCGCGGGATATTGGGCGCCAACGGCACCCGGCGGGTCGGCGCAATTGCAGACGCACCTCGCAAGCGTTGCGCCGGGCCTGTACCAATCAGGCGAGCCGTTCGACAAGGTGTTCGACCCTAGCGTGGCAGGCGCCGCGCCGATTGCCGGCTTAGTGTGGCGGCGTTTCATCACGGTGCATCGGGACCACGAAGTAATCGCGCCGCTCGCCGTCGCGGGCATCGCACGCGAAATCCTCCCTGCCGAACTGGGACTCTCATGCGCCGCCGACATGCCCTGCCCGGCGACGGGCGTGTGGCAGCCATGGCTGCCGTCCGTGCATCCTGCAAGCGCCGCACTCAACCAGCCATGGCGCCAGGCCTGGCTGGTTGCAGGACAGCCGTTCCCGAATCCATGGCATGGCGGCGAGCCGCCATTCGATCCCGCCGAACTGACGTGGCACCTGATGGAAGCCGGCACGTCCTCGAACGCTTAGGGTGTTAGACAACATGAAACACCAGGGACGCGGTGTGATCCGCAAGAACGACAAAACCGACCATGGCGGACACGTGACCTCCGTGTCGTCGGGCACGATCGTGATGGGCGCCGAAGCCGCGCTTGCGGGGGACATGACGACCTGCCCGAAGTGCAAGGGCGACTTCCCAATCAAGCCCGACGGTGCTGGTGCAAAGCACAAGGGTCGCCCCTACGCATACGACGGCGATATGACCGCCTGCGGTGCCAAGCTGATCTCATCACTGTGATGCCTGGGCACTTCCACGGCACGGCATCCGGCAGGGCACGCCTCGGTAGCGAGGACAGGTGTCGCCCCGCCTTCCAGGGCCATCCCGGCCCCTCTAACCGAACTGGCTGACGATGAAACACCCAAAACTGCGCAAGCTTTCCTACGGCATGCTGACAGCGCTTGCCGCAGCCTGCCTGTACATGGCATTCCAGGTGCCATACCGCAGCTACAAGGCCGAGCAGGCATTGCCGCGCAACGAAAAACTCGCCCTCTTCAATCCGCACCGCACTGGCTTTACCTGCGAGATCGAGGCCACCAAGGTGCCGCCCATCGATGCGCAGGCCGACGCGTGGTTCCACGAGGCCCGGGCGCTGGAAGGCCCGGACACGTGGGAAGTAGACCGCGATTACAAGAAGATCGTACAGCTGACACGTGCTGCGACCGAGCGGCGCCACTGGAAAGCCATGCTCAACCTGGCGAGCCTCTATCTGGAAAAGCGCGACCCGCCCCACGGCCCGGACGACGCCCTGGCGCTGGTGGAAGAGGCGATGCGGCTTGGCATCCCTGCAGCTTACGACAGGATGGGGACGTACTACATGGAAGGCCTCGGCGTGCCGGCGGATGCTACCCGCGCCTTCGCGTTCTGGCAGAAGGCGGCGGAGATGGGCAGCCCGCATGCGATGGCGTACCTCGGCGACAAAATATCGGCGACGTGGGATAGTCCTAAAGATGGGTTCTGGGCTAACATCCCGGTCGCAACCAAGATGCTCGGATGCGCTCTCGGCCAGGGCTACGGCCCGGCAGCATCCACTCTGTACTATCTTCAGGCATGGCCACGTTCGCCAAACGGTAGCCGGTCCGGACCGAGGAACGCCGCGACCAAGGCGCAGGCGCTGCGGACGCTGCAACAGGGAATCAGGCTGGGCTGCGCAGACTGTGCCCGCTTCCTATTTGTTGAATTCGAGCGCCCGCATGACCTCGCGGACATGCTGGTTCCGCACCTAGACAAGGCACGATCAGAGCGTTACTACATACTGGACGACGCCCTGCGCTCCAACCCCGACCTGCGCCTACCCAACCTGGATAAAATCCTGCCCCTCTCACCCGCCCAGCTTCCCCAGTGGAACGGCGACAAGAAGGCATTGATCGAGGCCGCGAAAGGCGTGACGCTCAAGCGGCCCCAGGCCGAGCCGGGCGCGGCGTCGCAGGCAAACGGCCGCGCGCACCTCGGCGCCGCCTACGACCTGCGTCCCGTCCGGGCATCCCGCAAGCGCCGCGCTCAGCCAGCCATGGCGCCAGGCTTGGCTGGCCGCGGGACAGCCCTTCCCGAATTCGTGATGGGCCTGGAAGCCGCACTTGCCGGGGACATGACGACCTGCCCGAAGTGCAAGGGCGACTACCCTATCCAGCCGGACGGTGCCGGTGCCAGGCATCAGGGCCGCCCCTACGCATACGACGGCGATATGACCGCCTGCGGTGCCAAGCTGATCTCGTCGCTGTGATGCCTGGGCACTTCCACGGCACGGCAGCCGGCAGGGCACGCCTCGGTAGCGAGGACGGGCGTCGCCCGGCCTTCCAGGGCCATCCCGGCACCCCTTACCGATATGGCCGACAATGAAACACCCAAAACTGCGCAAGCTCTCCTACGGCATGCTGACAGCGCTTGCCGCAGCCTGCCTGTACATGGCATTCCAGGTGCCATACCGCAGCTACAAGGCCGAGCAGGCATTGCCGCGCAACGAAGAACTCGCCCTCTTCAATCCGCACCGCACTGGTTTTACCTGCGAGATCGAGGCTGCCAAGGTGCCGCCCATCGATGCGCAGGCCGACGCGTGGTTCCACGAGGCGCGGGCGCTGGAAGGCCCGGACACGTGGGAAGAAGACCGCGATTACAAGAAGATCGTACAGCTGACACGCGCTGCGACCGAGCGGCGCCACTGGAAAGCCATGCTCAACCTGGCGAGCCTCTATCGGGAAAAGCGCGACCCGCCCCACGGCCCGGACGACGCCCTGGCGCTGGTGGAAGAGGCGATGCGGCTTGGCATCCCTGCTGCTTACGACAGGATGGGTACGTACTACATGGAAGGTGTCGGCGTGCCGGCGGACGCTACCCGCGCCTTCGCGTTCTGGCAGAAGGCGGCGGAGATGGGTAGCCCGCATGCGATGGCGTACCTCGGCGACAAAATATCGGCGACGTGGGACAGCCCGAAGGACGGGTTCTGGGCCAATATTCCCATCGCTACCAAGATGCTCGAATGTGCTCTCGGCCAGGGATATGGCCCTGCAGCGTACAGCTTGTTCGAGATGCACGCGTGGCCACGCTTAGCCAATGGAAACCCATCCGGGCCGCGGACTGCCGCCACCAAAGCATTGGCGCTCCAGACGCTGCAACAAGGAATCAGACTGGGATGCGCGGACTGTGCCAGGTTGCTGTTTGTCGAGTTCGAGCGTCCGACTAACCTCTCGGACATGCTGGTCCCGCACCTGGACACGGCGCGGTCCGAGCGCTACCTTGTACTGGACGACGCCCTGCATTGGAATCCCGACCTACGCCTGCCGAACCTGGACAACATCCTGCCGCTTCCACCCGCTCAGCTGCCCCAATGGAACGGCGACAAGAAGGCATTGGTCGAGGTCGCGAGAGGTCATGCCCACGCGGCCGCCCACGGCGCCAGGCTGATCTCGTCGCCATGATACCCAAGCACGCCCAGAAAGCGGCATCCAGTCGATGGCCGCGGCAATTGCAGAGCGGATAATTCGCTATACTCCGGGACTGGCTTCCGGACAAATCCCATGAGATCGCTCGATCGGCGCAAAACCTGGTGCATCGTCGCCCTGCTGGTGCTGGCCGGCGGCCATGCCGCCTCCTACCGCGTGCCGAATATCCTGAACGATCATGGCCGGGCCGGGCCCGAGTGGCCGCTGCTGTTCGGCAGCGCGGTCGTGCCATCGGCTGCCAAGGATCTGTGGCACACCTTCGAGGACAACTGGCACTGATGCCCGCGCTGCAGATCGGGCTGGAGGCATGGCTGGTGCTCGCGCTGGTCGGCCGCGTGCGCGCCCTGGTGCGCACGCGCGGCAACGTCGACGAGGCGCTCGCCAGCGAATTGACCACGCGTTTCGGCAAGCTGGCACCCGCGTTCCTGTTCGAGGCGCGCGCCTGGTACTACGGGCTGTTCCTGCGCGACGGCGCGGCGCTGCGCTTCCGCGGCGACCGGCATTTCACGTACCATGCCAACCAGGGCAATGCCTCGACGCAGGCCGCGTTCATCTTCGTGCTGCTGATCGAGCTGCCGCTGGTGCACCTGCTGCTGCACTTCGTGGCGCCGGCGCCCTGGATGGCCTGGGCCGCCGATGGCCTGCAGTTGTGGACCTTGCTCTATCTGGTTGCCGAATACCACGCGCTGGCGCCCGGTGTCGCTGGACGGCGCGACACTGCTGCTGCGCTACGGCGTGCTGGCGGCGGACCAGGCGATCCCGCTGTCCAGCATCGTCGCGATCGACCGCTGCGGCAACGACGTGCGCCGCCGGCGCGGCGTCATACGGCTGCGGCAGTGCGGCGCGCTGAACGTAGCGCTGACCTTGCAGGCCGGCATACGGCTGCCCGGCTTGCTCGGGCCATTGCGGCCGGTGCACCAGATTTACCTGGGCCTGGATGATCCCGAGGGCTTTATCGCGGCGGTGCGGACGAGGCAGGCCCCCGCACGTGTCGAGCAATAACCTGAGAGGACTGATGTGACATTGATGGGGAACGCCGTTGCCGGCGTGGAGGTGGGCAAGCGCAGGCTCGATGGCGCGCTGCTGGTGGATGGCAAATGGAAGACCCGCTCGCTTGACGCGACGCACGACGGGGAGGACGAGCTGATCGAGTGGTTCCGCAAGCAGAAGACGGGGCTGGAAGCAGTGCACTTTTGCGTGGTGCAGGGAGACTTCCTGGCGCAGGCCATCGCATTCGAGCTGCACGATGCGGGCCTGCACGTCAGCTACGTGGCGGCCGACGATATCCGCGCGTTCGCCCACGCCGAAGGACTGACGGTACGGGCTGGCAGGCTGGGGGCGGACGTCGTCGCGCGCTACTGCGCGGCGCGGCGGCCGGAAGCGTGGGCGGCGCCATCGCCACAGCAGCGCACGATCGATGAGATCCGCCAGCGGCTGGCGGACCTCGAGGCGATGCGGGACACGGAGATGGCCAGGGCTGAAGAGGCCCGCGCCCGCGGCGTCACGGCACGGCTGGAAGATATTCTTGCGCACGTCGCCTGGCTCGATGACTCGATCGCCGAGTTCCGCCAGTCGCTTGCAGAGCTGATCGAATTGCGTACGGATGTGCCGGCATAGAATCCGGCAGGGGTCTGTCCCTGCACAGGGACAGACCTGAAGTTGGGTAATCCGGCGCAGCGCTGCCGAACTTCGGGGCCAGTCCCCTCGTGGCGCCGCCGGCAAGCGCAACGTCCTGACTTACCGGGGAAAGACCCAGGCCCGCAGCGCTTCAGCTGCTCTTCTGCTCCACCGACAGCATGCGCTCGACGTAGCGCGCGATCAGGTCGATTTCCAGGTTGACCTTCGACCCCACCTTCAGGTGCTTCAGGGTCGTGACCTGGATCGTGTGCGGGATCAGGTTGATCGAGAAACGGCAGCCTTCGGCCACGTCCTCGACGCGATTCACCGTCAGCGAGACGCCGTTGACGACGACCGAGCCCTTGAACGCCAGGTACTTGGCCAGCTCGCGCGGCGCTTCCACCACCAGTTCGTACGATTCGCCCACGGGCTCGAACTTGCGCACGGTGCCCAGGCCGTCCACGTGGCCCGATACCAGGTGGCCGCCCAGGCGCTCGGCCAGGGTCAGCGCCTTTTCCAGGTTCACTTCGGCGGGCGTGTCCAGGCCGGCGGTGCAGTTCAGGCTCTCGCGCGAGACGTCGACGACGAACGAGTGCTCCGTCTTTTCCACCACCGTCATGCAGGCGCCGTTGATGGCGATCGAGTCGCCCAGGCCGACGTCCGCCAGCGGCAACGGGCCCGCGTCGATGTCCAGGCGTACGCCTGCGTCATGGCCACCCGGCAGCGGGGTGACGGTCTTGATCTTGCCGACGGCGGCGACGATTCCAGTAAACATGCTCGATTCCTGTGGTTGGCGGCGCCGCAGCGGCGCCGGGTTGTCTAGTTGGTGGCCTGGTCCGTGAAGCGGGCCAGGATGCGCAGGTCTTCGCCGACGCTGCGCACTTCATGAAATTTCAGGGTGCGTTTGTGTTCCAGGCTGGCCAGCGCAGGCAGCGCGAACATGCCCTGCGCGTCGCCCAGCAGGGTGGGCGCCAGGTAGACCAGCAGCTCGTCGACGCAGCGTTCGCGCACCAGCGAGCCGTTCAACTTGGTGCCCGCCTCCACGTGCAGCTCGTTGACCTGGCGCCGGCCCAGCTCGCGCATCAGTTCCGGCAGGTCCACCTTGCCATGCGCATTGGCCAGCGTGATGACCTCCGCGCCCAGGTCGCGCAGCCGCGCTTCCTTGTCGTGATCGCGTACAGCCGCCACGACCAGCGTGCCACCGCCGGCCAGCACCTTGGCGTTCGGATCGATTTCCAGCCGGCTGTCCACCACGATGCGGCGCGGCTGGCGCGGCGTCTCGACGGCGCGCACGTTCAGTTGCGGATCGTCGGCCTTGACGGTGCCGATGCCGGTCAAGATCGCGCAGGCGCGGGCGCGCCAGGCATGCCCGTCGGCGCGCGCCGCCGCGCCCGTGATCCATTGGCTGCTGCCGTCGTGCAGCGCCGTCATGCCGTCCAGGCTGGCCGCCGTCTTCAGGCGCACCCACGGCAGCTGACGGCGCATGCGCGAGAAGAAGCCGATATTCAGTTCATAGGCCTCGTCCGCCAGCGGGCCTGACAGCACCGCCACCTCGATACCGGCTGCCGCCAGCCGCGCCATGCCCTGCCCCGCCACCAGCGGATTCGGGTCTTCCATCGCCGCCACCACCCGCCCCAGCCCGGCGCGCACCAGCGCGTCGCAGCAGGGCGGCGTGCGGCCGTAATGGCTGCACGGTTCCAGGGTGACGTAGGCCGTCGCGCCGTGCACGTCGTGGCCGCGCCGCGCCGCGTCCTTCAGCGCCTGGATTTCCGCGTGATCCTGGCCGACGGGCTGCGTGACGCCCGCGCCGATGACGACGCCATTCTTGACGATCACGCAGCCGATGTGGGGGTTGGGCGAGGTCGTGTACAGGCCCTTCTCCGCCCATTGCAGGGCCAGGCGCATGCCTTCGCCGTCGTTGCCGATGTTCGTGTCGTTCATCGCTTCCTGTCTGCCTTGCCAGGTCATTCCGCCGCCGCTTCGCAGCCGCTGTCGCGGGTCGGATCGCACAGCCTTGCGCGGCCCAGCATGTTGATCTTGATGTTGCGTGCCTCGTCCCCCGTGCGCAGCGACAGCGTGCCCCAGTTGGCGGCACTGGCATTGCCGGCACGGCATGAACGGCCGGCACTATTATAGGCGACATACCAGGGCGGCGCAGCGGCCGACAGCCGCGCCCAGATGCGCAGCCCGTCCGCCACCGGGCCATGGCGGAACAGCACTTCGTCGCCGGCCCCGGGCCGGCCGTCGCCGTCGCGGTCGGCAAACACCACCCAGCCGCGCTCCCAGGCGATTCCGCGCGCCTCGCCGGGCGCCACGACGACGATCTCGCCCCGCCCCAGCGCCTGGGCCCGCGCCAGGTGCAACGCCGCCAGCAGGTCGGTCGCGGCGGCCCGGATCTGCTGGCGCGCGGCGAATGCGCGCAGGTCCGGGACGGCCGCGCCCAGCAGCACGCCGGCCACGGCCAGCGCGATCAGCGCTTCGACCAGCGTGAACGCCGCGCTCAGCGCCAGCAGCGCGGGTCGGCGCCGCTGGCGCGCCGCTCGCCCAAGCTGGTCAGGATCAGTTGGCCGCATGGTGCATCCCTGAAGTGAACGTCGACCCGGCGCGTACCAGGGGTGGCGACCAATTGCACGCATTCGTCCAGCGGCTGGTCGTCGCACGGCTGGCCCGCGATCTCATACGCGCTGCGCTCCGGCCTCGTGCCGGACCACCAGCGGAACTGCCGCGCATCGCCGTCCGTGCTGTCAGGCCCGAACGCGACATAGCGGTTGTGCAGCGTGTAGTAGCGCTCCTGCTGCTGCATCAGGCGCTGCAATGCTGCCTGCGCTTCGGTACGGCGCGCCCGGACCAGTTGCTCCTGGTAGGTGGGCAGCGCCACCGCACCGACGATGCCGCAGACGGCCAACGCCACCAGCGCTTCCGGCAGCGTAAAAGCCCGCTGGCGCAGGTACCGGCGGCCCTCTGCGGCACTCATGGCGGTCTCCCGGCACCGCCACCGTGCCGCGTGGCCGCGGCATGCAGCTGGCGCCAGTTCAGCACCTCGCGCCAGCTCAGGCGCCCGGCCGGCCGGCTGGCGCGGCTGGCCGCCCCACGCGTCACCGTGCCAGCGGCACCCAACGCCAGGTGATCTGTCGTACGCATTACCTGCCGGCGCATGCCCGGCAGAGCCGGCGCCCCAGGTACATGGGCAGGCGGCCGCGCCAACAGCAGCGGCGGGCCATCGGCGAATTCCGGCAGCAGCGACCCCGTTACGTTGCCGCTGATGGGAGTTCCGCCATCGCCGGGCGTGAAACCCGACAGGGCATCGAGCACGTAGGCGCGACTGGCGCTGTCGGCGCACGGGTCCTGGCCTGGCAATACTGTATTGAAGGCCACGTTACCGTCCGTCACCGTCGCGCTGGCGATGCTGCGCTCGCCGCTTGTCGCGCTGTCGGCAAAGTCCAGGTACCAGCCTTTCGGACGCTCGCCGGCCCCCACGGCCTGGTTGCGTCCCGCCACGGTAAAGCCGCTGCCGGCCGAGGCGGCACGGTGCAGCCGCCGCTCCAGCAGGTCGGCGCGCGTCAGCACGCTGGCCGGCCGCGGCAAGGCCGGATCGTCGTACACGGCATAGAACGACTGCGGCGTGAAGCGGGCCGGATCACGCTCCGCGCGCGACTGCAGCTGGCCGGTGCCGAACAGCACCAAATACCCGCCGCCGAGCGCGTGCACGACCTTCGGCTGCTGCGTGATCGGCTGGGGCGTGCCGGCCGCGTCGCGCGCCACGAACACGGGCCGGCGCGGCACCCCGCCGCGCCAGGGCGCCGGCCGCGTGAAATCGAAGCGCCACAGGTTGCCCTGCAGGTCGCCGGCATAGGCGTGGCGCACGATGTCGTCGGCGTCCGGCACCAGCGCTGGCGCCGACAGGGCATTGGCCGATCCCGGTTCCCCCGGCGGCAGATCGAGCCGATAGAAGCTGACGTCGCGTCGCCAGGCTGCCAACGGTGGCTTGTCCAGCGCCAGCACGAACAACGCGGCCGTGCCGGCGGCGCTGCCGCTGCCATTCCCGGCCAGTGCAAAGTCGCGGTACTGCGGCACGCCGGCCCGTTCGCGCACCTGCAGCCGCGCCACCTGGGCCGGGGCCAGCACATTGCCGATGGCTGGATCGTCGCGCTCGCCGAATTCCCACAAGGCGGTCGTGAATTCGGCCGGGTCCGTGACGTCGAGTGCGAACAGGCCGCGCGCGCCCATGCCGGGCGATGCCACCAGCACGGTACGCCAGGCGCCGTCGATGCTGGCTTCGCCCAGCGCCAACGGTCCGTCCACGTAGGGCCGGTGCACGTAGTCCGGCGCCGTCAGGGCACCCAGCGCGTGCGCCAGCAAGGCCGGCACGTAGGCGAACAGCTCGGCGCCGCTGCGCGCGTCGAACGCATGCAGCATGCCGTCGTTGGCGCCCAGGTAGACGGCGGGGACGCGGCGCGATGCAATCCGGCGGAACGCGCCATACGCCGCTTCGCCGACACGCGACGGCAGACTGGTGGCAGCGCCGGCAAACACGGGAGCGCCGTGCACCGCGTCGCCCAGCACCCCGCTGCGCACGCGCAGCCCGCGTCCCTCCAACCGGCGCTCGCCGCGCAGCCACGCCAGCCGCGCCGGCCCGGCCGCATCCACGCCAGCCAGCGGCGGCCAGCTCAACGCCGCCTGCAACGCGCCGGGCAGCTGCTCCCACAGGAACGGCACCGTGCGGCCGCCATCGAACGTATGAATGCGCCGCGCAGCCAGGTCCGTGCGCGCCAGCAGAATCCCGGCATCCCACGACGGCGCCTGCAGGCGCAACGCCCCGTCCGCGTCGCGCACCAGCGGCGTACGCGTCAACGTGCCGCTGCCGCGGGCCAGTTCATAGGCGGCGCGGAACACGCTGGCCTCTTCCGGGCCCGTGGGCGCAAGCCTGCCGCGCGGCACGCTCAATGCCGCACCGTGCACCGTACGCGCATACGTGTCGCAGCCCAACGCAGCCTGCTCGCCCATGCCCCGCTCGGCCGCCCGAGCCATCAGCGCGGCGAACAACGTCAGCAGCAGCGGCAGCGCCAGGGTCAATGCTCGCGCCCGCATCCTGGCCTCACTCGTCCGCCGGACGCCAGGTCGATTGCAGCACGACCTGCGTACCGGGCCGGCTGCCGAAGCCAACCGCCGTCACGCGGTACAGGTAGCCCTCGGCGGCACCGGCTTCCGCACCGGGCGGCCGGTACGGCAGCCGCTCGACGATGTAACGGGGCTTACGCAGGGGCAGCAAGCCATCGGCGCTTTCCGTGACGGTGCCGGTAAAGCTGCCCAGTGCCACGCTGCGGCTGGCGTCCGCCAGGTCGACGGCCTGCCACGGCGGCGGCTCGCCAGCGGCGCCGCGGGCACACAGGCCCAATGCCAGGCCGCTGCCGCAGCCGGCTCCGAAGCTGTCCGGTGCGCGCAGCAGCGCGCGCCGCTCCGCCGGCACGGCGGCCAGCCCTTCGATTTCCAGTTCCGCATCCATCAACGCATCCTCCGCCGCTTGCAGCGCGATGTGCCGGTCCCGCTCGGCGCGCGCCGACTTTTCTCCCATCAGTGCCACGCTGGCGGACGACGCCGCCAGCAGCAACACGGCCGCCAGCATCAGCAGGCTGACCACCAACGTCACCCCGCGTTGCCGGCACCTGCAGGCGCGGCTCACAGCCCGCCCCGGTTGCGCACCGTCACGGCCGTTTCGAACAGGCGGCGCGGCCGCGCGCGCAACGGGGTCGGCAGCGTCGCCTCGTCGATACGCGTGCCCGGATCGGCCGCCGCGTAGGTTTCCCCGAACAACGCGTAACGCAGCGGCCGCCCGCCATCGCGCATGCCGGCCTCGCCGTGCAGCAACAGTGCGACCCGTACGGTGACGACACGGTGCCAGTGCGAGCGCCGGCGACGGTCCAGCGCGCGCTCGCTGGCCGTGTCGCCACGAACGTCCAGCGTCGCATCCAGCGCGTCAATCGCCGTGGCGTTCAGGAAGCGGTTGGCGACGCCATCGGCCGGCGTGTCGGCATCGACGCCGTACAGCACCTGGAAGCTGTCGACGCCGCGCACTACGGCATCGGCGCTCCAGCCGCCGCTGTCGGCGCGGTACTTGCAGCGCAGCTCGGCCTCGCCATCGTCGCCCCGCGCCACATAGAAGATGCTCCAGCCCTGTGCGCCCGCGCCGACGGCAAAGCCGGCACAGTCGCTGACCGAGCCGTCGCCGCCGCCGCTGCCCGAGCCGCCAAAGCGCACGGCCAGCACGTCGCTGCCGTTGACGGCCGCCGGCAGCCCGGCCGCGATGCCCGGCCCCGTGCGGCTGACGCTGCGGGCATCGAGCCCGCCGATGGCGGCGCCCTCCTCCGCCGGCAATGCGCCGGGGCCGGCAGGGTCGGCATACCCGGCCTGGCGCAGTGACTGGCCGACCAGCGCCAGCGCATAGCGGCCACCGTCGTTCAGCCGCGTACTGGCGCCCTGGAGCAGGAAGTCGCCATTGGCGCTGGCCAGCATGGCGGCCGACGCCAGCGCGACCAGCATGCCCAGCACCAGGGCCACCAGCATTTCGGCGAGACCGACGCCGGTGCAGCGGCGCGGACCCGTCATGGCGCCACTCCCGCCACCGCCATCGCCACACCGGCGACGACACCGCTGTCGTCGTCCGCCAGCGGCGTGCCGTCCGGGTTCTTGCCGCGCCAGCCGATCTTCACCACGACAGGCGCGCCGGGCGCGGCGCTGCATGGCCAGCGCAGCCGGCCGGCATGCCACGCATGCGCATCGCGGCATACCCGGGCACGCCCGGCAGGCAGGCTGGTGCGGACCATGCGCTTCAGCTCGTAAACGTCCAGCGCCGCCAGGGCCGCCGGTGCGCAGGCGGTGTCCTGGCACAGGCTGCGCGGCGGGGCCGGAGTGGGTTCGATGGCGGCGTCATAATCCAGGCTCAAGTAGACCGGGCGCTGGCCAGCGTTGGCGCGGATTCGCTCGGCCATTGCCGCGGCAGCCTGCACGGCGGTCGACAGCAGCGCCGATTCCTGGCGCGCGCGCATTGCGTGCAGCTGCATGGCCGTGCCGCCGACCAGGCCGACAGCCAGCACCAGCACGGCGACCAGCACTTCGATCAATGTGAATCCCCCGGCGACACGCATGACGCACCTCCCGCTGACAAGTTAGGCGACGATGCCGGTCAACGGTTGAGTTATCTCAAGGATGAGCTGTTTATGGCGAGAATTTCCGAGTGGAAGTTGCGCAGCGGGATTGCGTAGAGCGAAAAGCCGGATCGCCGGAAAGCTGGGGTCGGACCCGACGGGTCCGACCCCGTCACTCGGCGTAACTCAGTCGGCGCGCGGCTTGCGCTCTTGCCCCGCTTCCTCGATGGCGTCCTGAAACTCGGCCAGGTCTTCGAAGTTCTTGTAGACGGAGGCGAAGCGGATGTAGGCGACCTTGTCCAGCCGCTTCAATTCCTGCATGACGAGCTCGCCGATATGGTTCGACTCGACTTCGCGCTTGCCGCTGGTCAGCAGCTTTTCCGTGATCGACTGCACCGCCAGGTCGACGGACGCGGCCGCCACCGGCCGCTTGCGCAGCGCCAGCATCAGGCTGTCGCGCAGCTTGGCTTCCGAGAATTCGGTGCGGCTGCCATTCTTCTTGACCACGAAGGGCATCGAAAGTTCGATCCGCTCATACGTGGTGAAGCGCTTGTCGCATTTGCCGCAGCGCCGGCGGCGCTTGATGGCGTCCCCCTCCTCCGATACACGGGTATCGAGGACGTGGATTTCATCGTGCTGGCAGAACGGACATTTCATGGACAGAGCAAATCAAGGGATAAAAAAGCGCCGGACCTCGCAGTCCGGCGCTCGCATGGTAACAACCCCGGTCAGGCCCGTAAAGCCTGACCGTATTTCGAACCGCTGATCAGGCCGCGTAGACCGGATATTTGTCGGCCAGCACCTTGACGGCGGCCTTGACACGCTCGATGGTGGCGGCGTCGTGCGGGTTGTCCAGCACGTCGGCGATCAGGTTGCCCACTTCCTCGGCTTCCGCTTCCTTGAAGCCGCGCGTCGTCATGGCCGGGCTGCCCAGGCGGATGCCGGACGTGACGAACGGCTTCTGCGGGTCGTTCGGAATGCCGTTCTTGTTGCAGGTGATGTGGGCGCTGCCCAGGATCGCCTCGGCTTCCTTGCCGGTCAGGTTCTTGGCGCGCAGGTCGACCAGGAACACGTGCGACTCGGTGCCGCCGGAAACGATGCGCAGGCCACGCTTGATCAGCGTTTTGGCCAGCACGTCGGCGTTCTTGATCACTTGCGCCTGGTAGGCCTTGAAGTCCTCGCCCAGCGCTTCCTTGAACGCGACGGCCTTGCCGGCGATCACGTGCATCAGCGGGCCGCCCTGGATGCCGGGGAAGATGGCCGAGTTGATGATCTTCTCGTGCTCGGCCTTCATCAGGATGATGCCGCCGCGCGGGCCGCGCAGCGACTTGTGCGTGGTGGACGTGACGAAGTCGGCGTGCGGCACCGGGTTCGGGTACAGGCCGGCGGCGATCAGGCCGGCGTAGTGGGCCATGTCGACCATGAAGTAGGCGCCGATGGCCTTGGCGACCTTGGCGAAGCGCTCCCAGTCGATCTTCTTCGAGAAGGCGGACGCGCCGGCCACGATCAGCTTCGGCTTGTGCTCGTGGGCCAGCTTTTCCATCGCGTCGTAGTCGATGTCTTCCTCGGCGGTCAGGCCGTAGGAAACCACGTTGAACCATTTGCCGGACATGTTCAGCGCCATGCCGTGGGTCAGGTGGCCGCCTTCGGCCAGCGACATGCCCATGATCGTGTCGCCCGGCTTCAGCACGGCGAAGAACACGCCCTGGTTGGCCTGCGAGCCCGAGTTCGGCTGCACGTTGGCCGCTTCCGCGCCGAACAGCTGCTTGACACGGTCGATGGCCAGCTGCTCGACGACGTCGACGTATTCGCAGCCGCCGTAGTAGCGCTTGCCCGGGTAGCCTTCGGCATACTTGTTGGTCAGCTGCGAACCCTGCGCCTGCATGACGGCCGGGGAGGTGTAGTTCTCCGAGGCGATCAGCTCGATGTGGTCGTGCTGGCGGCGGTTCTCGTTCTGGATGGCGCCGAACAGCTCGGGATCGATGGCGGCGAGGGTGTGATCTTTTGCGAACATGGTTTAACTCCGATTAGGACTGGCAGATAGGATCGAATGACGCCGCCGGCACTTCGTCGGCAGCCCGGGCGCGCAAACGCGCGCTTCCATCGTGGCTGCCCAGGCGAACGGCTGTTGAAATCTCACGTTCCCCGGTGGGACCCCACCTTCGCGCGCCAGTCCGGGGACCGCGCCGCTTTTCGCCAGTTACGTGAGACATAAATGGAGTCAGGATTGTAGGGGAAGTGCTCCCGGAGAGCAAGAAGTGGAGGAAAAAGCAAGATTCGCCGTGGAGATGGGCGTGGCTGGTGGGAATCCGTGAGAATTCATGACAATACTGTCGGATCGGCTACAATCGACGGGTTTGTCGTCTGTCCTTGCCCCTCCATTTGATACGGGATGCACACATGATCGTCTTCATTACCGGCGCGACGGCCGGCTTCGGCGCCGCGATGGCGCGCGTTTTCGCCGGCAACGGCCACAAGGTATTGATCGCGGGCCGCCGCGAGGACCGCCTGGACGCCCTCGCCTTCGAACTGGGCCCGAACGTGCGCACGGTGCCGCTGGACGTCACCGACAAGGCCGCCATCCAGGCCGCGCTGGCGGCGCTGCCGGCCGGCTGGCGCGACATCGACGTGCTGATCAATAATGCCGGCCTGGCGCTGGGCATCAAGCCGGCGCACGAGGCCGTGCTGGAAGACTGGGAGACGATGATCGCCACCAACTGCAGCGGCCTGGTGACGATGACGCGCGCCGTGCTGCCGGGCATGGTGGCCCGCAACAGCGGCCTGGTCATCAACCTGGGTTCCGTCGCCGGCCACTACCCCTACCCGGGCGGCAATGTGTATGGCGCCACCAAGGCGTTCGTCGAACAGTTCACGCTCAATCTGCGCGCCGACCTGGTCGGCACCGGCGTGCGCGCCACCAACCTGGCGCCGGGCCTGTGCGGCGGCACCGAATTCTCCAACGTGCGCTTCAAGGGCGACGACGCGGCCGCGGCCAAGGTCTACGAAGGCACGACGCCTTTGAGCGCGGAAGATATCGCCGCCACCGCCTACTGGATCGCCACGCTGCCGCCGCACGTGAACGTCAACCTGATCGAGCTGATGCCGACCTGCCAGGGCTTCGCGCCGTTCGCCATCAAGCGGACGGCATCATAAGCGCCATTCGTAAGCCTTTGTTACAGCCGTCACGTGCGCGGCGGGGATTTGCTTTAATGCCCGCCTGAGCAGTTTCGCAATAGAAAACTTTCGGCAACGTTTTCAAAAAATGACGTATGATGTTGCCCAATAACACTAGCAATTCAACCATGCCATCAGAGTTCACCTGGGAAGTCCGTGTCTACTACGAGGATACGGACGCGGGCGGCATCGTCTACTACGCAAACTACCTCAAATTCTTCGAGCGGGCCCGGACCGAGTGGCTGCGCGCCGTCGGCATCGGTCAGCAGGTCTTGCTGGCCGAGCACGATGCGATGTTTGTCGTCAAGAACGTGAGCGCGGACTATCATGCGCCGGCCAAGCTGGACGATGTACTAAACTTAACGTTGACTATCGAGAAGCTGGGCCGTGCTTCCGTCGTGTTCCGGCAGGAAGCGTGGTGCGGCACGACCCTCCTCAATACGGCGCGCGTCAAGGTCGGCTGCGTCGATTCGGCGCTGCGGCCGCGCGCCGTGCCGGAAGCGGCCGCCACGCGCATGCGCGCCCTGCTGCCGGCCGCGTGACCGGCGCCGCGCTGATGCCGGACCCAGACTAAAAACAGACCGAACCACCAGACCGAGACCCAATGAACGCCACCCAGGATCTTTCCTTTATCGCCCTCATCGCCAACGCACACCTGATCGTCCAGCTGATCATGGCGCTGCTGCTTGGCATCTCGCTTGTCAGCTGGACCTATATCTTCAAGAAAATGTTCGACGTGCGCGCCGCGCGCCGCCTGACGATCGACTTCGAAAAAACCTTCTGGGCCGGCGGCAACCTGCACGCGCTGTACCAGAACGCCAGCAGCAACCGTGTCAGCAGCGGCGCGCTGGCGCGCATCTTCGAGGCCGGCATGGGCGAGTTCATCAAGGGCAAGCAGGCCGCGTCCGCCTCGCGCGAAACGCTGGACATGGGCGCCATCCTGGACGGCGCCCGCCGCGCCATGCGTGCCGCCTTCCAGCGCGAGATGGATGCGCTGGAATCGCATCTGGCCTTCCTGGCCTCGGTCGGTTCGGTGTCGCCGTACATTGGCCTCCTGGGCACCGTGTGGGGCATCATGAACGCGTTCCGCGGCCTGGCCAACGTGCAGCAGGCCACGCTGTCGGCCGTTGCCCCCGGCATCGCCGAAGCGCTGATCGCCACGGCGATCGGCCTGTTCGCCGCGATCCCGGCCGTTGTCGCCTACAACCGTTTTTCGCACGACATCGACCGCCTGGCGATCCGTTTCGAGAGCTTCGTCGAGGAGTTCTCCAACATCCTGCAGCGGCAGTCGCGCTAACGGGAGACCAGCATGGCCTCTTCCTTCAACAGCGGTGGCATGCGCGGCGGACGCGGGCGCAAGCTCAAGTCCGAGATCAACGTCGTGCCGTACATCGACGTGATGCTGTGCCTGCTGATCATCTTCATGGTCATGCCCAGCTCGAACAACCCCAGCTCGATCGACCTGCCGCACGCGGAGAAATCCGTGCGGCCGCCCGATGCCTACATCCAGGTGACGATCAAGCCGAATGGTGCGCTGTCGATCGGCGTGGCGGGCAAGAATGCGGATGCGCCGGAAACGGCGCCCAATCGCGATGCGCTCGTGAAAAAGCTGCAGGCGCTGCACGAGGACAATCCCGACTACCCGGTCTTGATAGCGGGCGACAAGGAAAGCAAATACGACGACGTGATCCAGCTGATCTCCGAAGCGAAGAAGATGGGCATCGCGCGGGTCGGCCTGGCAACGAAGTGACGGCATGACGACAGCGACACAGTTCACCGAAGGCAGCCCCTACCGCGTGCCGAAGCACGACAGCGGCGGGCGCGCGTTCGCGCTGGCGATCGGCATGCATGCGCTGTTGTTCCTGTTCCTGTGGGGCGGGATCAACTGGCAGAACTCCGAGCCGGTGGCCGTGGAAGCGGAGGTGTGGGACCTGTCGACGCAGCAGGCCGCGCCGAAGGCGCCGCCGCCCGAGCCGGAACCGGAACCGGAACCGGTGCGCACGCCGCCGCCGGCGCCGACCCCTGCCCCGCCGCCGGAAAAAGTGGCGCCGCCGAAGGTCGATCCGGACATCGCGCTGAAGAAGGAGCGCGAGAAGAAGCAGGCGGAAAAGCTGGCGGCCGAACAGGAAGCCAGGGAGCGCAAGCTGGAGCAAGAACGCAAGGAAAAACTCGAGCAGAAGAAACTCGAGGACAAGAAGCTCGCCGAGAAGAAAAAGCGCGAAGAGGAAGAAAAGCAGAAGCTGGCCGAGGAAAAAGAACAGGCCGAGAAGAAGAAAGAAGACGACAAGAAAAAGGAACTGGCGAAGAAGAAGGCCGCCGCCGAAGCGACCGCCAAGCTGGAGAAGCAGCGCGCCGAGGAAATGCGCCGCATCCTGGGCTCCGCCGCCGGCGGCACCGGCACGGCCGAGAAATCGACCGCGCCGAAGTCGGACAGCGGTTACAAGGCGGCCGTCGCGGCGAAGATCAAGAGCAATATCAGCTACGCGGGCAGCCAGGACGTGCCGGGCAACCCGAGTGCCGAGTTCCAGATCACGCAATTGCCAACTGGGGAAATTATTTCGGTCCGAAAGATCAAGAGCAGCGGCATTCCCGCCTACGATACCGCCGTGGAGAACGCGATCGCCAAGTCGTCGCCTCTGCCGAAGAAGAAAGACGGTACGGTGGAGCGGGAGATTACCGCGGCATTCAAACTGAAAGACTTGCCTTGATGCGAACTATGAAAAAACTCAATACCGTATTACTGAGCGCCGGCCTGCTGGCCGCCCTGTCCGCCCAGGCGCAGCTGCGCGTCGAAATTTCCGGCGTGGGCAGCAACCAGATTCCCGTCGCGGTGGCGACGTTTGCCGACGAGTCCGTCTCGCCGACGCAGATCTCAAAAGTCATCAAGACCGACCTGGAGCGCTCCGGCGCGTTCAAGGTCATCGACGCCGGCACAATTGCCGACGTCAACAACGTCGACCTGTCGGCCTGGAAATCGAAAGGCGCGGACGCCGTGGTCGTGGGCACGGTGCAGAAAGCGGCGGACGGCACGTTTGCCGTGCGTTACAAGCTGATGTCGACGGTGCAGAACAGCAAGCTGTCGCAACTGGACCAGCAGGCCGCGCCGCAGTTCACGCGCCTGGCCGGCCACAAGATCGCCGACGACGTGTATGAAAAACTGACCGGCGTACGCGGCATCTTCGCCACCCGCATCGCCTACGTCACGCAGCAGGGCCGCTCGTACCGCCTGGAAGTGGCGGACGCGGACGGCGAGAACGTGCAGCTGGCACTGTCGTCGAACGAGCCGATCATCTCGCCATCGTGGTCGCCGGACGGCACCAAGGTGGCCTACGTCTCGTTCGAGCAGAAGAAGCCGGTGATCTACGTGCAGAACCTGGTCACGCGCCAGCGCACCGTGATCGCCAACGAGAAAGGCAGCAACTCGGCGCCGGCCTGGTCGCCGGACGGCAGCAAGATCGCCGTGGCGCTGTCGAAGACGGGCAATACGCAGATCTACATCGCCAATGCCACCGGCGGCGGCCTGCGCCGGGTATCGAACAGCACCGGCATCGATACGGAGCCGCAGTTCTCCGCCGACGGCCAGTCGATCTACTTCACCAGCGACCGCAGCGGCGGCCCGCAGATCTACCGCATGAGCGTGAACGGCGGCGATGCCCAACGCGTGACGTTCAGCGGCAGCTACAACATCAGCCCGCGCATTTCCTCCGACGGGAAATCGCTGGCCTATATTTCCCGGCGCTCCGGCAACTTCCAGCTTTATGTGATGGATCTGGCCAGCGGCCAGGAGCAACGTCTGTCGGACAACACGAACGACCAGGCCCCCAGCTTCGCCCCGAACGGCAAGTACATCCTGTACTCGACCGAATCGGGCGGACGCAAGGCGCTGGCCGTCGTGTCGGTGGATGGCCGGGTCAAGCAACGCCTGACGATCCAGGCGGGAGCAATCAAGGAGCCCACCTGGGGTCCTTTCATGAAGTAAAGCAGCAATACCTTTCACAACGACCAGGAGAAATAACATGCGTAACGTAAAAAGTCTCGCCTTCATCATCACCAGCGCAGCCCTGCTCGCTGCTTGCTCGTCGCCCGTCAAAGTGACCGAACCGGCACCGGTAGTGGAAAGCAAGCCGGCGGAACCGACCGCCCAGGCCGAGCCGACCCGCACCGTCGCACCGGTGGAAACCAAGTCGATCGACCCGCTGGACGATCCGAAAGGCGTGCTGGCCAACCGCAGCGTCTACTTCGACTTCGACAGCTACGTGGTGCGTGAAGACGGCAAGCCGGTCGTGGAAAACCACTCGCAGTACCTGACCAAGAACAGCAACCGCCAGATCCTGATCCAAGGCAACACCGACGAACGCGGCGGCGCCGAATACAACCTGGCACTGGGCCAGAAGCGTGCCGAAGCCGTGCGCAAGGCGATGACCGCCCTGGGCGTACCGGAAGGCCAGATCGAAGCCGTTTCGCTGGGCAAGGAAAAGCCGAAGGCCGAAGGCCACAACGAGGAAGCATGGGCGCAAAACCGCCGTGCGGACATCGTCTACAAGTAATCCCGGCAGCACAAATCCCTTTCACGGGTACAACGGGGCAATGCGCGGCTATACTGCGTGTTGTCCCGTTTTTTATTGGAAAGCGTAGAGAAACATGATGAAATTCGCCAAGACGGCCCTCGCGCTGGCGTTTGCCGGCCTGTCCCTGCATGCAACCGCCGGCGTCTTCGACGACGACGAAGCGCGCCGCGCCATCCTGGATCTGCGTGCCAAGGTCGAAGCGCTGAGCAAGGACATCAATGCCCGCCTCGACACCAAGGCCGAGAAAAGCGTCACGCTCGACATGCTGAACCAGCACGAGCAGACGATGCAGGAAATCGCCCGCCTGCGCGGCCAGCTGGAAGTGCTGGAAAACGAGATCACCATCGCCACCAAGCGCCAGAAGGACTTCTATGCCGACCTGGACGCGCGCCTGCGCAAGCTGGAGCCGCGCGAGGTGGAAATCGACGGTAAGACCGCCTCCGTCGACCAGGGCGAACAGAACGCCTACGACGCGGCCATGCAGCAGTTCAAGGAAGGCAACTACGAAGCCGCCGCCACGTCGCTGCAGGCCTTCGTACGTAAATACCCCGGCTCGGCCTACGCCGCCGGCGCGCAGTACTGGCTGGGCAACGCCTATTACGCGCAGCGCGACTGCAAGAACGCCATCCTGGCCCAGCAGCAGGTCATCAAGAACTACCCGGACAGCCCGAAGGCGCCGGACGCGATGCTGAACATCGCCAGCTGCCAGACCGAGCTGAAAGCGGTGAACAACGCCAAGAAGACGCTGCAGGACCTCGTCAAGAACTACCCGAACACGACGGCGGCGCGCACGGCCAAGGAGCGCCTGGGCAGCAAGTGATGCCGGAGCCGGGGCAAAGCATGCCGCCGGCTTAACGGATTTGCTCAACAGCATTTGACAACGACGGCCGGGGCATCCTATAATCCCGCTTCTTTCGGAGGGTCGTTAGCTCAGCTGGTAGAGCAGCGGACTTTTAATCCGTTGGTCGCAGGTTCGAATCCCGCACGGCCTACCACTCGAAAGATCGTTGTTTGTTGTACTGCAAGGGGTCGTTAGCTCAGCTGGTAGAGCAGCGGACTTTTAATCCGTTGGTCGCAGGTTCGAATCCCGCACGGCCTACCACTTGCAAAAAAAGTTTTACCTTGGGTCGTTAGCTCAGCTGGTAGAGCAGCGGACTTTTAATCCGTTGGTCGCAGGTTCGAATCCCGCACGGCCTACCAAGAATTCACGAAAACGCCAACCTTCGGGTTGGCGTTTTCGTTTTGGCGCTCCGGCCAGCGCCGCCTCCCCAAAATTGGCTACTACCTGCCCGGCTGACGGGTAGATGCGCCGGCGCCGCCCCTCGCCTATCCTGCCGGCAGCACATCGGGTTCGCGCCACCCGGTGCCATCAACCGTCACAGGGGAAGACATGCACACCACTTTGGAAAAGAACACCGCCAACTTCGGCGTCGCCTGGGAACAGGCATACGGCTACAGCCAGGCCGTGAAGGTCAAGGATACGATCTACGTGTCGGGCCAGCTGAGCCACGACAGGGACGGCCAGCTGGTCGCGCCCGCCGCGCTGGACGAACATGGGCGGCCGCGCGACTTCGACAATATGGCGGAGCAGATGCGCCAGACCTATCGCAATGCCGCCGAGCTGCTGGCGCAATTCGGCGCGACGCTCGACCACGTGGTCGAGGAAACGCTGTATGTGCTGGACGTGGGTGCGGCCTTCAAGGCCGCCGGCGCGGTGCGCAAGGAGGTATACGGCAGCGACCAGCCGGCCGTGGCCAGCAACCTGATCGGCATTTCCCAGCTGGCGTTTCCCGATCAGCTGATCGAGATCACGTTCCGCGCCGTCGTGCCGGACTGACGCAACCAGGCCTCAGTCCGCCCGGCGCCGCCGCGCCACCACCCCGATCGCCGCCAGGCCTACGCCCAGCATGACGACGGTCGCCGGCTCCGGCACCGCGTTGATGACGAAGCGCGTTTCCGGCGTCCACAGCAGGTTCGACGCGATCGTGCCGCCACCTTGCGTGTAGCCGAAAAAGCTCAGCTGCGAACCGGCGATGGTCGAGCCCGATGAGCGCGAGGCGTCGTCGGCATACGTCCACTCGGAGACGAAGTTGAGTTTGCTCAGCCCCAGGTCGTAGGTGAACTTGTGCAGCTCGCACTGGCCCGGGCCACAGGGCCGCCCGCCGCGGTCGATGTAGAGCTTGTCGTCCCAGCTGAAGTGCGTCAGCTCAGTGATGTCGAGCTCGCCGTTACCGTCGCTGTCCTCGCCTGCGAAGCTGCCGCTGTAACGCAGGGTTGGATCGAACACATTGGTTTCCCCGTTCAGAAAGCCCGTATAGCTGAAATCCCAAGAGGTCTCGGCCGACGCGCCGGCCGCCGCCGCGCCGAGCGCCGCAGCACACAATAGTTTCGTCCACATGGCAGACTCCCATCCTTACAAAAAGTTCCACGACACTAGCAAGTGATAAGTCAGCTTAGCAGACCCATCTGATGATGTCGCGCGCCCATCTAACATAACGCGGAGCATGCCTGGCGGGCTGACCCGGGCCCTTCATGCTCGTCCATTTGCCGGCGTGCCGGCGCCCCCGGCGCATACCGCCTTCCTAGACCAACTCGCCCCCTGGCGCAATAGCTTTATCTTCTTTACAACAGCCGACTAAATACGGTTGTGACAGCTAGACAATTCAGCAATACTTGGCCGTTGCCTTAAAAACATGCCGCCCGTACAACGGACGGCGGGCACGCGACCGCCGGCCGTCACAGGACAGGACCACAACACAGAACGGCCACCGAAGTGTAGAGAATCCGATACCCGAAAGGACACCGCATGAGAATCAAGCTTTCGCCCCCGTCCGCACCCGATGGGCTGACCCGACCGACCAAGCGCGGCCCCGGCGCACGCACCACGCTGGCCCTGTGCATCGCCCTCGGATGGGCCGCCGCCCTCGCCCCGGCCCACGCGGCGCAGGCGAGCGCGCCGGTGTCGACCCAGGCGGCGGCCGCGTACTGGCAAAGCGTGCCGGTGCCGACGGAATCGTTGACCGTGGGCGGCGGCCGCCAGCTGTCCGTCAAGCCGCGCAAATTCCATGCGGCCACCCTGGACAAGGGCGGCATGCGGTCGCTGACGGCCGGCGCGCCGATGGAGCGCCGCGACGGCGCCGTCGTCGGCGAGCAGACCATTTCGCTGCCCCATCCGGACGGCGGCTACCAGCGCTTCGTCATCGTCGAGTCGCCCGTAATGGAAGCGGGCTTGGCCGCCAAGCACCCGGATATCAAGACTTATAAAGGCAAGGGCGTGGACGACCCGGGCGCGACGCTGCGCATGGACATCACGCCGCTGGGCCTGCACGCCTCGGTGCGCTCGCCGAACGGCGGCTGGTATGTCGATCCGTACTATCACCTGGACGACAGCCTGTATGCCAGCTATCACCGGCGCGACCTGCCGAACCAGCATGGTCCGCTGCTGGAAAAACCGCTGGCGGAAGCGCAGCTGACGCTGACCCGCGGCTTCTACCGCGCGGGCGACGCGCTGGAAGTGCGCGGCGTCGGCTTCGCGCCGGGCGCCAGCGTCAACCTGACCGTGCGCGCCGAGGGCGACAGCGCACCGCTGCGCACCGTTACCGCCACCGCCGACCAGGACGGTACGGTGAAGGCGACGCTGACGGCCGACCCGAACGGCAACCCGGGCGCCTACGAGGTCACGGCCAGCGACGGCCGCAACACCAGCGCGGCAGCCTACCACGTGGTGCGCGAGGACGCGGCCGTCGAGGCCAGCACGGGCAGCCAGCTGCGCACCTACCGCCTGGCCCTCGTGACCGACCCGTCGTACGCCAGCTATTTCGGCGCGGCCAACGTCACCGCCGCCAAGGTCACGCTGATCAACCGCGTCAGCCAGGTGTACGAGGACGAGACGTCGATCCGCCTGGTGCTGATCGACGCCACCGACAAGCTCAACCTGAACACGGCGGCCGAGATGACGGGCGCCGATGGCCCGTGCGGCGCCACCGCCTGCTACACGCCGAGCCAGGCCAGCGGCTGCAGCAGCAGCCTGCTGGGCCGCAACCGTATCGTCACGGGCCTGCTGGCCGGCGCCAGCAACTTCGACGTCGGCCACATCGGGCTGGGCCTGAACGGCGGCGGCATCGCCAGCCTGGGCGTGGTGGGCGGCAGCGCCAAGGCGCAGGGTTGCACCGGCGTACCGACGCCGGTGGGCGACCTGTTCGCGGTGGACTACGTGGCGCACGAGCTGGGCCACCAGTTCTCCGGCAACCACACGTTCAACGGCGTCACTTCCAGCTGCTCGGGTGGCAACCGCAATCCGGAAACGTCGGTCGAGCCGGGCAGCGGCTCGTCCATCATGGCCTACGCCGGCATCTGCAGCACCGACAACCTGCAGCCGCACAGCGACCCGTACTGGTCGCAGCGCAGCTTCGACGAGATCGTCAGCTACGTCAGTGGCGCCGAAAGCGTGCTGAACGAAGTCCAGATGGTGGCGCTGCGCAAGTTCGCGACCGACGGCCAGCAATTCCAGGTCCGCTGGAACGGCAAGCTGTCCGCACCGATCGTGCGCGGCCGCAACTACAGCGTCGGCGCGCTGAAGGAAGCCATCCAGAGCATCGAGGGCTGGCCGGCCGGCGCCACCGCCGCCATCAGCAGCGTCTCGGACACGGGCTTCACCGTCACGTTCAACGGTACGCTGGCGGGCACCAATGTCGCGCAGCTCGAAATCGTCAACTGCACGGGCGGTTGCAGCGCCGTCGTGGGCGAGATCACCGCCGGCGGTCCGACCGCGCGCGGTGGCAAGGTCAGCGCGACCGGCAACGCGGCACCCGTCGTGACGGTGCCGGCCGGGTACGCGATCCCGCTGCGCACGCCCTTCGCGCTGACCGGCAGCGCGGCCGATGCCGACGGCGACCCGCTGACCTACCTGTGGGAGCAGACCGACCGCGGCGGCAACGGCGGCACGGCACTGCTGGACAACACCAAGACCAGCGGCCCCCTGTTCCGCCAGTTCGGCGTGCGCGCCGTCGTGACGAGCAGCGGCACGATCCAGTACAACTCGCCGGGCGAGAACCAGACGACGGCCGACCCGACCCGGGTGTTCCCCGATATCGCGCAGATCCTGGCCAACAACACGAACGCGGAAACGGGCGCCTGCGCGACGCCGGCCTCGAACCCGACGGCGGCCGACATCGACTGCTTCTCGGAATTCCTGCCGACCGCGGACTACGTCGGCCTGCCGGGTGTCAATCCGCGTGCGCTGAACTTCCGCCTGACCGTGCGTGACGGCCAGGGCGGCGTGGGCAGCGCCAGCACGCGCCTGACGCTGGCGCCGGACGCGGGCCCGTTCCGCGTCACGTCGCACAACGCGGCGGCGACGGTCAACGCGGGCTCGACGCAGACCGTCACCTGGAGCGTCGCCAACACCAATGCCGCGCCGGTGAATACGCAGAACGTGCGCATCACCCTGTCGCTGGACGGCGGCAAGACGTTCCCGCACGTGCTGGCGGAAAGCACGCCGAACAGCGGCAGCACGGCGGTCACCTTGCCAGCCGTCGCCTCGAAGACGGCACGCATCAAGGTCGCGGCCGTGGGCAACGTGTTCTTCGACGTCTCGAACGCGAACTTCACGATCCGGCTGGCGGGCGACGTCAACGGCGACGGCACTGCCGATTGCGCCGACCTGACCATCGTGCGCGGCGCATTGGGCAAGCGCAGCGGCCAGCCCGGGTATGACGCCCGCGCTGATGTCAACGGCGACGGCGTGGTCGATATCCGCGACCTGAGCGGCGTCTCGCAGCTGGTAGCCAAGGGCTCGTCCTGCAGCTGATGCGGCACCACGGCGCGGCGGGCCAGCCGGCCCGCCGCATCGGCAGACTCCCGCCGGCATGCCGGCGGGTCCATCAACGCCCGCGGGCCGCGCGCGCCTGGGGCAAAGGAGATTAATGTGAATAGTTGGCAAGCCTGGAATAACCGCCTGTTGATCGCGCTGCTGCTGGGCGCAGCGTCCGCACAGGCATTGGCCGCTCCCGTGTTGTCCGTCAGCGCAACCCCGAACCCGGCCGTACTCGGCTCGACGGTCGACCTGAGCGTGCTGATCGCCGATGTCAGCGACCTGTATGGATATCAGTTCTCGCTGTCGTTCGATCCGGGCGTCCTGCGCGCAACCGGCGTCACCGAAGGCGCCTTCCTGGGTTCCGGCGGCAATACGGTCAGCGGCTACGGCAGCATCGACAATACGACCGGTGCCGTCTCGTTCGTCTACAACACGCTGGTGGGACCGTCGGCCGGCGTCAGCGGCGGCGGCGCGCTGGCGCACATCCGCTTCGACGTGATCGGCGTCGGCACCACCCCGCTGACGTTCTCGGACGCGCTGTTCCTCGACTCGCGCTTGGGCGAGGTGGCCGTGCGCATCGAGTCGACGCCGCTGCAGGCCGTGCCGGAACCGGGTGCCTACCTGATGCTCGGTGTCGGACTGGTCGGCCTGGCGGCGCTGCGGCGGCGCCGGATCGGTTGAGCGTCACAGTCATGACCGGGCCCTGCCAGCGCAGGGCCTTTTTTCATGCCGCGCCGGTCCATTGCCAAATTCAATGACCAACGGCCCGGTTACGTGCTAAGGTCATGCCATCCCTTCGGCAGCATGGCTGCAGGATCGCCGCACGATGCTGCCAGGCTTCCTGCGACACTTTCCGCGAGACTTCAACGGCAGTTGCGAGGCTCAGATGACCATCGATCAGCGCAAGGACCAACAGACCGCGCTGGCTGTCGCGGCCGCACTGGATATCGACCTCCTGTGGGGCTGCGTCAAGGCCTGGCGCCATATGCGCATGCGCGAAGTGCCGCGCCACGTGGCATTGCGCGTGCTGTCCCGGGGCGGGCCGCGGCGGGCCACGGATGCCCGGCATCCCGGCACGCGCGAGGACCGGCTGCGACGGTCGATGCCTTGTATTTCGGCGCGCAGCCCGAGCGCGCCCTGCCCGCGCAGCAATGTGGAACTGGCGACGATCATCGACCAGGCGCTCGTGCTGCTGGAGCGCCACGACCGCCATTACGCCGAAGAGTTCCTGCGCATGCACTGCGTGGGCACGGCCACCATCATGCGCGTGTTGTACGACCCGAACCGGCGCCGCAGCGGCGCGCGCCGGCAGCCGGCCAGCCAGCCGGAACACAGCGGCGCGCTGGCGCCCTGAGTCGCCGTCAGGTGCTGGCGCCGGGCAGGCTGTCGCGCTCCCGCGCCGGCACGCCGTACCAGTGCGGCGCACAGCTGGCACCGGCACGCGCGCTGCCGTCGCCCAGCAGCACGCGCCGGATCGTGGCCGCGGCAACGCCCTGGTTCTCCAGGTAATGCGCCGCGTAGCGCCAGCCGTGCGTGCAGGCAACCGATACCCCATGGTCGATGATGTGGGCGGTGGCGCTGTCCCTGCGTCGTTCGTCGATGACTCCCATGCTGTCGCCTCCCTTCTCATGACTGACGGGCGGCCTTCACCTTAGCACGCGGGCGCATGCCTGAGCGATTGGAATTGCCTACCGGATCGCCCGCCACTGCACGGTCAGGCCCGCGGCCCGGTACAATCGGCGCTCCATCCGTTCACGCTCCCCCATGCCGCATACCCTCGCCACGCCCTGCTTTGCCGACCTGACCATCAAGAAAAGCCGCTTCCTGGCCTGCGTCCAGCCGATGAGCGACCGGGCCGCCGCCCAGGCCGTCGTCGCGCAGCTGAAGGCGCAGCATCCGGGCGCCGCGCACGTCTGCTGGGCCCTGCTGGCGGGTGGCCAGTCAGCCGCGGTCGATGACGGCGAGCCCAGCGGCACTGCCGGCCGGCCCATGCTGGACGTGCTGCGCCACCAGGACCTGGAGGGGGTGCTGGCAACGGTGGTGCGCTACTTCGGCGGCGTCAAGCTGGGCGCCGGCGGCCTGGTGCGGGCGTATACGGACAGCGTGGCCCAGGCCCTGCTGGCGGCCGAGCGGATCGCCATCGTCAAGGCGCGCACGCTGCACTGCGCCGTGCCGTATGCGCTGGAGGGCCTGCTGCGGCGCGAGCTGGACGCCGCCGGCGCCACGCTGGGCGACGTGCTGCATGGGGACGAGGTACGGATGGCTTTCACCTTGCCCGAGACGGCCGCGCCGGCGCTGGTGGCGCGGCTGAACGAAGCGGGCAACGGCCGCGTGCGCTGGCGCGAGCCGGATTGAGCCCCTTGGGGATGGCGGGTCCGCATCAGGTACGCGGTGCCGCCACGGCTGCCGCTGGCGCGCCGATCCACGTGACGCGATGCCACAGCGCCTCCAGTGGCCCCTGCCGATAATGGCGCAGCCACCAGGCGCACAGGGCGCCCTGCAGCAGTGCCAGGGCGATGCCGATCAGCAGGCACATCGTCGCCCCCGTGGTCCGGTACAGGCCGAATCCATAGCCGTAGTACAAAGCGGTGCCGACCAGGGACTGCAGCACATAGCCGGTCAGGCTCATCCGGCCCAGCGGCGCGAACGCCCGCAGCAGCCGGGCCGCGGCGGCAGCGTGGAAGGCCAGCGCGAACAGGGCCACGAGCACCACCATGAACGCCAGCTTCATCCACGACGCCGCCATCACGGCAACGGGACGGCGCACCCCCTCGGCAGGCAGCCATGCGCCCAGCTGGTCGTTGAGCGCATATAAGGGCACGAAGGCCAGCACGGCCAGCAGCAGGGCCCGGCGCCAGAATGCGCGGTTCTCGTCGGACAACGTGAAGCGGCCGCGCCGCGCCGCCAGCATGCCCAGCATGAACAGCGCGGGAATCTGGAACAGCCGGCCGGTTTCCCAGCTCCAGCGGACCACGCCCTCCTTGCCATTGGTGAGATTGCCATGCCAGACGTCGAACAGCGTGCCATTGGCCAGATAGTCGTTCGCCCTGCCGAAGTAGGCCCAGGAAGCCGGGTCCGGCAAGGTCGCGGCCGGCGCCGGCAGCGCCTGCAGCAGCGCCACCCAGGCATGCGGTTGCAGCAGCAACAGCAGTGCGATAGCCAGCACTGCGCCATCGCGCAGGCGTGCCACCGGCAGCAGCGCCAGCGCCAGCACGGCGTACAGCGTCAGGATGTCGCCCTGGTAGAACAGCGAGTTGCACAGGCCGAACGCCAGCAACAGCAGCATGCGCCAGACGAAGCGCGGCCGGAAATCCTCGCCACGCGCAGCGCGGGCGCTGAACTGCAAGTGGAACGTGACGCCGAACAGCAGCGCGAAGATCGCATACGACTTGCCGCCGAACAGGAAGAACGCGCTGTCCCAGACGTAGCGGTCCAGGCCATTCAGCCAGGCTGGCTGGCCGGCGGGCATGTGCATCAGGTCGAAGTGCTCGATATTGTGCAACAACATGATCGACGCGATGGCGTAGCCGCGCAGGGCATCCACCAGGTCGAGGCGGGCAGCGCTCGGGCTCATGGGGTCTCCAGGTCTTTATTCTCCTGAAAACGTTATCACAGATCATGGTGCCGTGCCCGGCGCTGGCGGCGGCCGCTCCGTCAGCGTCGGCGCGGCTGGCGCCGGCGGGCCGACGCGTTCTGGTCCTGCAGCATCGAATCGACCCGCTCGGACGCCTCGCGCGACAGCTGCTGGGCCAGTTCCACGTCCGGGAAATACTCCGGCAGGCGGTAGCCCAGCCACGCATAGGCCGAATACATGCGGCAGGTATCCTCCACTTCCTGCAAGCTCATGTGGTACAGCATGTGCTCGTCCGGCTTCAGGCGCGTGACGCGCTTTTTCGACAGCGACACGGCCCAGTGCTCCCATGCGCTCTGCAACGCCATCACCTTGGTCGCGACGGGCACCAGCGACAGCGTGAACTTCTCGGCCACCGTCAGCGGCAGCGTATCGAGCCATTCGGCGCGGTCCTTCTGGTCTTCCGTGATGCGCGGGTAGAAGAAGCCATCCGGCACGTCGATATTGTGGATGAAGCGCTTCAACAGCTTCGCCAGCGACGTCTCGCCCGTGACGGCGGCAATCCGGTGCAGGTGCTCCAGCGTGGGCGCGACGGAAAAGCCGCTGGTGTTCAGCGGGGTCGGCTTTTCCTTCAACAGCGAGCGCATCACTTCGTGCGTTTCCGGGTCCATGCCGGCCACCAGCCCTTCCTCGTGGATGCCATAGCGGCCGGCCCGGCCGGCGATCTGGCGCGCCAGTGCGGCGGGGATTTCCTCTTCCTCGTAGCCGTTGAACTTGACCGTGGACGTCATCACGATGCGGGCGATCGGCATGTTCAGGCCCATCGCGATGGCGTCCGTGCCGACCACGATGTCGGCGCTGCCGTCGCGGAAGCGCTGCGCCTGGGCGCGCCGCACTTCCGGCGACAGGTTGCCGTACACGGTCGCCACCGAGTGGCCCTGCTCGGCCACCATGTCGCGCCACATCAGCACATCGCGGCGCGAGAACGCGATCAGCGCGTCGCCCGGCCGCAGGTTCTTCACCTTGCGCACCGACGATGGCTCCATCGCCAGCGGTCCCTTGCGCTTCAGTACGTGCACCTCGAGCGGACATTCCAGCCGCTCGGCCAGCGCCTCGATGGCACGCCTTGCTTCCGGCGCGCCCACCAGATAGACCGTGCGGGCCGGCGCGCCGCATACGGCAGCCGTCCAGGCGGCGCCGCGATCGCGGTCGGCCAGCATCTGGATCTCGTCGATGACCGCCACGTCCACGGCCGTGCGGGTGTCCAGCATCTCGACGGTGCTGGCCACGTGCGTGGCGCCCTCGGCGATGCGGCGTTCCTCGCCCGTGACAAGGCTGACGGCCAGCGGCTTGCCGTGCTGCGTCACCTCCAGCAGGCGCTCGTAGTTTTCCAGCGCCAGCAGGCGCAGCGGCGCCAGGTAGACGCCGCTGGGGGCCTTGGCGAGCGCTTCCATCGCCTTGTGCGTCTTGCCGGAATTGGTCGGGCCCAGCAGCGCGATGAATTTGCGCGGCATGCGCCGCGCCACGTCGAACGAGGCCGGATATTCGGCCAGGTTGATGCTTTGCCGGGTACGCTCGGCATGCTGCTCCTCGCGCTGGCGCTCCAGCGCGTGGCCCAGGCGCTGGCGGATGCGGTCGAACACGACCCCGGCCGGCTCGGAGGTCTGCAGGTCCGCCAGCGTGTGCAGGAAATCCATCGGCCGCAGGCCGAACTCGTCGCACTCCTCGATCATCTCGACCACGAAGGCGCGCACGCTGTCGTCCAGTTCGCGCAATGCGCGCTCGTTCGAGCGCTCGCCGATCAGCTGGGCGCGCGCCTCGCGCTCCAGCTTGCGCCACTTGGACGGCTTGGCCAGCACGCCGTGGGCGGGTACCAGGGAATACGGCACGACCAGGCCGGCTTCGGTGACGCTGCCGTCGAAGCGCAGGAACACGCGGCCTTCCATCTTGACGAGGGCGATGCCGCGTGCGGGCAGTCCCAGTTCATTGATCAGGTCGTCATCGTCGTCGTGCTGTGCGGTCATGGGCTCGGGTCGTCAAAAAAACGGCCCGAGTATAGCGCGGCGGGTGGCGGATGGGGCGTTCGGCTCGGCGGACCGCCGGGCTCCTGGCGGCATGGCCGAGACCCATGGTGTCGTCACATCAGATGCTCGCCAATCATCCGCTCCATCTCATGCCCCTCCAGCGGCGTGCTGAGCAGGTTGCCCTGGGCCGAGTCGCAGCCGTGGCTGCGCACCGAGGCCAGTTCGGCCGCGGTCTCGACACCTTCGGCGCACACCTGGATGTTCAGGCCGTGCGCCACGCCGACGATGGCGGCCAGCATCGAGTTCGCCGGTGCGCCCGACAGCGACTCGCGCACCAGTGCGCGGCTGGGCTTGACGACATCGAGCGGGTAGCGCGACAGGGACGACAAGGCCGTCAGTTCCGTGCCGAAATTGTCCAGCGCCAGCCGTACCCCGCTGCTTTTCAGCTGGCGCAGGAATACCTCGGGCGACTTCGGGTCGAGCAAGAGGCTCTCGCGCAGTTCGAGCTGCAGCCGCGCGCACGGCAGGCCCGTCTCCTGCAGCACCCGCCGCAATACGGGCAGGAAGCGCGGATGCTTCAGCTGGCGCGACGACACGTTCAGGGTCAACGGCGCGTCGAAACCGGCGCGCAGCCAGCCGCGGTACTCGCTGCAGGCCGTGTGCAGCGTCCACTCGCCGATGGGCAGCATCAGCCCGGCGTTTTCCGCGTCCTGGATGAATTCGGCCGCGGCCAGCAGGCCACGCTGCGGGTGACGCCAGCGCAGCAAGGTCTCGACGCCCGTGATGCGGCCCGTGCGCACGTCGAACTGGGGCTGGTAGTGCAGGCACAGCTCGTCTTCCCGCAATGCCCGCAGCAGTTCCTGCTCCAGCCGCAGCGCCGCGCGCACCGCCGCGCCCATTTCGTCGCGGTAGCGCTGGTAGTTGTAGCGGCCGCGGTGCTTGGCCTCGTACAAGGCCAGGTCGGCCAGTTTCATCAGCGCCTCCCCGTCGCGCGCGTCGTTCGGATACAGCGCGATGCCGATGCTGGCGCCGCTGTGGGCTTCCTGGCCTTCCAGCACGTAGGGCCGGCTGAGCTCGTCGACGAGCTTCTCGGCCAGCGCGCCCGCCGCCGCCGGGTCGGCCAGGTGCGTCTGGATCACGACGAACTCGTCGCCGCCGAGGCGTGCCGCCAGGTCGGTGGCGCGGATATGCGACGTGATGCGCCCGGCCACGGCCTGCAGCAGCAGGTCGCCCACATGGTGGCCCATGCTGTCGTTGATCGACTTGAAACGGTCCAGGTCCAAGAGGTGCAGCGCCACCATGTGCTCGTCGCGCCGGGCATAGGCCAGCGCGTCGCGCAGGCGGTCGTTGAACTGGGCCCGATTGGCCAGGCCGGTCAGCGGGTCGTGGTTGGCCAGGTGGTAGGACTGCTCCATCGCGCGGCGCAGGTCCTCCTGGGCCTTCTTGCGCTCCGTGATGTCCTCGACGATGGCGATGGTGTACTGCGGCTGGCCGTCCTGGCGCGGCAGCGACATCGTCACCTTGACCCACAGGAACGACTGGTCCTTGCGCAGGTAGCGCTTCTCCAGCACATACTGGCTGATAGCCCCCGCGCGCAACTGGCCGAACATCTGCATCGTCTGTTCCAGGTCGGTCGGGTGGGTCAGGTCCAGCAGCGACTTGCCGGTCAGTTCCTCGCGCCGGTAGCCCAGCATGTCGAGCAGCTTGGTGTTGACGTTCTGGATGCGGCAGTCGAGCGAGGCCTCGAAGATGCCCAGCGGCGCGTTCTCGAAGGTGGCGCGAAAGCGCTCCTCGCTGCGCCGCACGGCCTCCTCGGCGTGGCGGTGTTCGGAGATGTCCTCGAACACGCCGATCGCGTATTCCGGCCGTCCGCCCTCGTCCAGGAGCACCCCGGCGGTAATGCGCACCCAGAACGCGCTGCCGTCCTTGCGGCGCATATGGCGCTCGCGGCAGACGGTACCGACCTCGCCGTGGAACAGCTTGCGCATCAGTTCGGCGGTGGTCGGGGCTTCCTCCGGAATTGAAAGGTTCAGGTAGGAAAACCCCGCCAGCTCCTCGGGCGCATAGCCGGACATCTCGACGAACTTGCGGTTGGCAAACGTCAGCCGTCCTTCCAGGTCGGACAGCACGATGCCGACCGGCGCGTATTCGTACAGCAGGCGCGCCCGGCTCTCGCTCTGGCGCAAGGCTTCCTGCTCGGCCTTGCGGCGCGAGATATCCTGTATCAGCAGGCTGGTGAGCTGGCGGCCTGCGCCCTCCTGCCACTGGCTGGATGTGACGCTGCCCTGGAACCGGCTGCCGTCCTTGCGGATGAACGTCAGCTCCGCCGTCGCCTCGCCCGTGCGGGCGCGCTCGTGGCAGGCCGGCTCGACGCGGGGATCGGACATGTCGACGATATCGTCGCGCTGGCGGCGCACGAATTCCTGCTCGGTATAGCCGAATAGGTGGCAGGCGGCCGGGTTGACGGACAGGATCTGCCCTTCCAGCGACGCCAGCACGATGGCATCGTTGCTGTGCTCGAACAGGGCGCGGAAACGCGCCTCGCTTTCGCGCAGCGCGGCCTCGGCCGCCCTGGTCGCGCTGATGTCGCGCGTCAGCTTGACGAAGCCACGCGGGTGGCCGGCGCGATCGCGCAGGGTGCTGATATGAATGGCCGCGCAAAAGCGCGAGCCGTCCGCACGCAGGTGCTCGCCCTCGGCCTGGAAGCTGCCGTCGCGGGCGGCCGCCGCCAGGGCCTGGGCCGGCTTGCCGGCGGCCCGGTCCTCCGGCGTGTAAAAGATGGAAAAATGCTTGCCAAGGATCTCTTGCGCAGCATAGCCCTTCAGCTGCTCGGCGCCTTCGTTCCAGCTGCGGATGAAGCCCCTGGTATCGAGGATGTACAGCGCGTAGTCACGCAACTGGTTCAGGAAAGGCCCCAGCAGGCCCGCATAACGGTCCAGCTGCCAGTCTCGCGGATCATGCATCATGTCCATACGTCCCCTGCCGCGCCACGCGATCTCGGCGGGCCAGTGCCCGCCGCCTTTCAGGATGCAATCGTATCGTGCTGATCGTACTCGCAAGCCCGTGCGCCGTCACGCGTATTGCCGGCCGCGCTCGTTTCTTTCATGCTTGGAGCGCTCCGGGCCGGCCGAAGTTCCCCGGCTGCCGCGTTTATTTGCAGGCAGGTGCCAGCGCTGGCGCCGCCACGGCGCGCCGCTCCAGCGCCAGCGACACGGCCAGCACGGCAATGCCGCCCAGCGCCAGCACGGCGCCCACCAGCCCCGTCGAGGTCAGGCCCAGGCCGGCCGCGATGGCCAGGCCGCCGGCCCAGGCGCCCAGTGCATTGGCGATATTGAAGGCGGAGTGGTTCAGCGCGGCGGCCACGGTCTGGGCGTCGCCGGCCACGTCCATCAGCCGCGTCTGCACGGCGGGCACGACGGCGATGCCGGTGCCGATCAGGAACAGGTTCAGGCCGGCCAGCCACAGGTGCGCGCTGGTCCAGCTGAAACAGGCCAGCGCCAGCGCGTTCCACACCAGCACGCCGCAGATCGTGGCGGTGCGCGAGCGGTCGGCCAGCCAGCCGCCCACCAGGTTGCCCACCGTCATGCCGACGCCCATCAGGCCCAGCAGCACGGAAATGGCCAGCGGCGACGCATGGGTAATCTGCTGTAACGTCGGCGTCACATAGGTGTACAGCGCGAACAGGCCGCCGAAGCCGATCGCCACCATCAGCAGGGTCAGCCACACCTGCAGCCGGCGGAACACGCCCAGCTCGCCGCGCGGGCTGGCATTGCCCGCCGCGATCGGCGGCAGGAACACGGCCACCAGCGCCGCCGTCAGCAGGCCGAGGGCTCCGACGATGACGAACGCGGAGCGCCAGCCCAGCACCTGGCCCAGCCAGGTCGCCAGCGGCACGCCGACGATATTGGCGACGGTCAGGCCCAGCATGACGCGCGACACGGCCTGGGCGCGCTTGTCGGCCGTGACGAGCGCGGCGGCCACCAGCGCGGCCACGCCGAAGTAGGCGCCGTGCGGAATGCCGGCCACGAAACGGGCGGCGATCAGGAGGCCCGGCGTGGGCGCCAGCGCGCCGAGGAAATTGCCGACGGCGAACATCAGCATCAGGCAGACCAGCATCAGGCGGCGCGGCATGCGCGCCAGGAAGATCGTGATCAACGGCGCGCCGACGACGACGCCCAGCGCGTACGCGCTGATCATGTGGCCCATCGCCGGCAGCGTGGTGCCCAGGTCCTGGGCGACCAGCGGCAGGATGCTCATCGAGGCGAATTCGCCGGTGCCGATGGCCAGGCCGCCGACGGCCAGCGCCAGTTCGGCCAGGCCGGCGCCGCGCGGCGCGATGATGGTGGGAAGCGTGGCGGAAAGATGCGGATCGGAAGGGACGGATGCGGACATGACACGGAGCCCGGTTGATGGGGCCGCTAAAAATGAAGCCGGGCAGGATAGCACGCGCTGCCATTTCCTGCAGAGACCGTGCGGCCCGCAGCTTTCGTTTGCTAAATTGCACGGTCGATGCCACCATGACGGTAGCCGCATGCCCGCGGCGCTGCGCAGCAGTAGCGCCGCGCTTCCGGCCGGCCGCTATAATGGCGCCGGACAGCGGCATGGCCGCTCTAGCAAACTTTCCACACCGATCAGCATGCATGGATAATAAAGATGACAAGCGCCAGCAACTGATCCACGCGATGCTGGCGCAGCCCGACGGCGGCGCCGCGGCCGGGATCGCGGATCACCACCTGCTGCCATGGCGCGCACTGGCGCAGCACCTGAGCCCCCTGATCGGCGACAGCGGCCTGGCCGCCCTGTATGGCCGTACCGCCCGCCTGCTGGCGGGACGCTATGGCTGGCTGACCGCCGGCCCTTCCTCGCCCCCGCTGGACACACTGTTCCAGACACTGAGCGGGGACTTGCGCGGGGTCGAGCCCGCGCTTGCCGTAGAGGCGAACACCGCCCTGCTGCTGACCTTCACCGGACTGCTGTCCGACCTGATCGGCGCGGCGTTGACGACGAGGCTACTGGACGCTGCCTGGAACGGCGCGCAGACACAAAAGAATGCAGGGGAGCAGAAGTAAATGACCGACAAAGTAAGCTTGGGAATGCTGGCAACCGGCGTGCCGGGACTGGACACACTGCTCGGCGGCGGCCTGGGCGAGTATTCCTTCAACCTCATCGCCGGCGCTCCCGGCAGCGGCAAGACCACCCTGGCGCACCAGATCATGTTCACGCTGGCGAGCCCGGAGCGGCGCGCGCTGTTCTTTACCGTTCTGGGCGAGCCGCCGCTGAAGATGCTGCGCTACCAGCAGCAGTACGATTTCTTCGACCTGGACAAGGTCGGCAGCGCGATCCGCTACGTCAACCTGGCCGAGGACCTGCGCGCCGGCGATTTCTCCGGCGTGCTCGAGCGCATCATGCGCGAGGTCGAGGATTTCTCGCCCAGCCTGGTGTTCGTCGACTCGTTCCGCTCGGTGGCGCAGACCGCCCGCGCCGGCAGCGAGGGCGTGGCCGACCTGCAGCACTTCATCCAGGAGCTGGGCACGCGCATGACGAGCTGGCAGGCCACCAGCTTCCTGATCGGCGAGTATGCCCACGTCGATGCCGAGGCCAACCCGATCATGACGGTGGCCGACGGCGTGTTCTCGCTGTCGCAGTCGCAACAGGACAACTCGATCGTGCGCAAGATCCGCATCGTCAAGATGCGCGGCCAGGCCCACATGGCGGGCACGCACACCTTCCGCATGGGCAACGACGGCCTGCGCATCTTCCCGCGCCTGCTGCCGCCGCTGGCCGAGGACCGCCACGAAGGCGCTGCGGTCGACCGCGACAAGCGCCGCATCTCGTCCGGCGTGCCGTCGCTGGACATCCTGCTGCACGGCGGCATCCCGGAAGGCCATTCGGTGCTGGTGGCCGGGCCGTCCGGTTCCGGCAAGACGATCCTGGGCACGCAATTCCTGGCCGAGGGCGTGCGCCAGGGCGAGAAAGGCGTGGCCGCGTATTTCGAAAAAGGCACGTCGCGCCTGCGCAATGCCGCGCTGGCCGACATGGTGCAGGCCGGCCATGTGACGGTGGTCGAAAGCCGCTCGCTCGACCTGTCCGTCGACGAGCTGCTGCACGAGCTGATGGACGCCATCGCCAGGACCGGCGCCAAGCGCGTCGTGCTCGATTCGCTGTCCGAGGTGCTGCTGTACCTGGCGCCGGAGTTCCGTCGCGAGTTTCGCCTGTCGGTGTTCCGCATCCTGTCCAGCCTGGCGAAAGTGGGCGTCACCGTGCTCGTCACGCTGGGCATGGAGGACCGTTTCACCGAGCTGCGCTTCTCCGAGGCGGAGGTGTCGTTCCTGACCGACGGCATCATCGCCATGCGCTACGTCGAGATGGAAGGCGAGCTGCGCAAGGTGATCGCCGTCGTCAAGATGCGCGGCGTGTCGCACAGCCACGCGCTGCGGACGTTCCGCATCACGGACGACGGCATCGAGGTGGACGCGACCCGCGTGCATTTCGACGGCCTGCTGTCCGGCCGTCCCTCGGCGCAGCAAGGCGACTTCTAGGCACCGATGGCGGACCTCGATCAGCCGGATACCGACGACGCGACGCTGCGCGAAGCGCAATTGCGCGCCGCGCTGGTCGAGGCCCGTTCCGAGAACGCCCAGCTGCGCGAGGCCAACGCCCACCTCGTCATGGCCACGGTCAACGCGCAAAGCCTGCAGGACGAGGCCGAGGCCGCCAACCGCCGCCAGAACGAGTTCCTGGCCATGCTGGCGCACGAGCTGCGCAATCCATTGGCGCCGATCAGCATGGCGGCCGCCATGCTGGAACGCATGCCGCAGCTGACACCCGAACTGGCCGCCTTGCGCGGCGTGATCAGCCGCCAGGTCGAGCACATGGCGCGCCTGCTGGACGACCTGCTCGACGCGGCCCGCATCAGCAGCGGCAAGATCAACCTGACCATCGCGCCGCTGGCGCTGGGCGACGTCGTCGAACGGGCCTTGGAGACGGTGCAGCCGCGCATCGCCGAACGGCGCCAGCAACTGCGTGTCGCCCTGCACGATCCCGCCCTGGCGCTGGACGGCGACCGGGTGCGCCTGACCCAGGTGCTGTCGAACCTGCTGGGCAACGCCTCCAAGTACACCCAGGATGGCGGCACCATCGCGCTGCGCTCGGAAGCCTGCGAACTGGGCGTGCGCCTGGTGGTCAGCGACGACGGCACCGGCATCGACCCGGCCGTGCTGCCGCATATCTTCGACCTGTTCACGCAGGGCCCGCGCTCGCTGGCGCGTTCCGAGGGCGGCCTGGGCGTCGGCCTGAACGTCGTGCGCAACCTCGTCCAGATGCATGGCGGCACGGTGCAGGCGTACAGCGACGGTGTCGGGCTGGGCAGCCGTTTCACGCTCGAGCTGCCGGCCGGCGCGGCCGGCGCGGCACCGGCCGCCGTGCCCACGGTCGAGAGCCTCGCGCATGGCGCCTCCCGGGTGCTGCTGATCGAGGACAACGTGGACGTGTGCGACACGCTGAAAAGCTTCCTGATGCTGGACCAGTATGCGGTCACGGCCGCCTACGACGGCCGCGGAGGCCTGGCGCTGGCGCTGGCGGAGGACTTCGACGTGCTGATCTGCGATATCGGCCTGCCGCAACTGGACGGGCTGGAGGTGATCGCGCGCTTGCGCGCGCAGGAACATGAACAGCCGCGCGGGCGGCGCCTGTTCGCCATCGCGCTGTCCGGCTACGGCCAGCTGGAGGACCGTGCGCGCGCGCTGGCGGCCGGGTTCGACGAATACCTCGTCAAGCCGGTGCGGCCGGACAGCTTGCTGGCGCTGGTGGCGGCAGCGTGCAAGGGTCTTGGTGCCGTCTAGCAGGCCGGCACCGCTGCGCAGGCGAGGAGCGGGGCTCCTCGAAACCCCTGCTGCGCTCCCCGCACGGGGACAGACCCCAACATCACGCTTTTTTGAGCACTGAAGCCACTGGCAGCTTGCGCAGCCGCTGCCCCGTCGCGGCGAAGATGGCGTTCGACAGCGCCGGCGCGATACCGGCCGTGCCGGGCTCGCCGATGCCGCCCGGCTCGTCGCGGCTGTTGACGATGTGGACCTCGATGGTCGGCGACTCGTTCATCCGCATCATGCGGTAGTCGCCGAAGTTGGACTGCTTGACGCGGCCGCGCTCCAGCGTGATCTCGCCCCACAGCGCCGCCGTCAGGCCGAACACGATGCCGCCTTCCATCTGCGCCACGATGCCGTCCGGGTTGATCGCCTGGCCGCAATCGAGCGCGCACACCACCCGGTGCACCCGCACGTCGCCATCCGGCCCCACCGACACCTCGGCGATCTGCGCCATGTAGCTGCCGAACGCGAACTGCGCCGACACGCCCCTGCCCACCTTGCGGCCGGCCACCGCTTGCATGGGCGTCGTCCAGCCGGCCTTCTCGGCCGCCAGGTTCAGTACCGCCAGCAGGCGCGGCGACTTGTCCAGCAGCGCGCGGCGATACGCCACCGGGTCCTGCTTCGCGGCATGCGCCAGTTCGTCGATGAAGCTCTCCACCACGAACACGTTGTGGGTCGGCCCCACGCCGCGCCAGAACGCCGTCGGCAGCGGCGGTTCGTGGCGCATGTACTCCACGCGCAGCCCCGGAATCGAATACTGCAGGTCGGCCGCGCCCTCGACCGCGTCCGGGTCGACGCCGTTCTTCACTGCCGGCGGCGCGAAGCGCGCCATCACGGACGATCCCGTTACGCGGTGGAACCACGCCAGCGGCATGCCCTTCTCGTCCAGCCGGGCGGCCAGCCGGTCCATGTAGTAGGGCCGGTACATGTCGTGCTGGATGTCCTCCTCGCGGGTCCAGACGAACTTCACCGGCCCCGGCTTGGCCAGCAGTTTGGCGAAGGCCACCGCCTGCGTCACGTAATCGACTTCCAGCCGGCGGCCGAAGCCGCCGCCCAGGTAGAAGTTGTGCACCCTGACCTGCTCCAGCGGCAGCCCGGTCAGTTGCGCCGCCGCGCCCTGCGCCAGGCTGGGCACCTGGGTGCCGCAATACAGGTCGCAGCCATCCGCGCGCAGGTCGACCAGGCAGTTCATCGGCTCCATCGTCGCATGCGCCAGGAATGGCATCTCGTACACCGCCTCGATCTTGCGCCCGCCTCCCTTGCCCAATGCCTTCAGCGCATCGCCCTTGTCGGTGGCGACGGCGCCGGTCTTGCGCGACGCGTTCATCATCTCGGTGACGATCGACGCCGTCGACAGGTTGGCGTGCTCGCCGTCGTCCCATTGCGGCGCGGCCGCCGCCAGGCCCTGCCTGGCGGCCCACATATGGTCGGCCACGATGGCCACCGCATTGTCGATCTTCAGCACCTGGCGCACGCCCTTGACGGCCAGCGCCTTCTGCTCGTCCACGCTTCTCAGCTTGCCGCCAACCACCGGCGCCGCCGCCACCGTGGCGATCGCCATCCCGGGCAGTTTGGCGTCGATGCCGAACAGCGCGCTGCCGTCCAGCTTCGGCGGCGAGTCGAGCCGGGCGTGCTTCTTGCCGATCAGGGTGTAGGTGGCCGGGTCCTTCAACGCCACCGTCCTGGGCGCCGGCAGCTTTGCCGCCGCGTCCACCAGCTCGCCGAAATGGGCGGTGCGCCGGGTGGCGGCATGCGTGACCGCGCCGTTGGCCACCGCCAGCTGTTCCGGCGCCACGTTCCACTGCTGCGCCGCGGCCTGTATCAGCACGTGGCGCGCGGCCGCACCCGCCTCGCGCAGTGGCTTCCAGGCGCCGCGCACCGAGGTGGAGCCGCCCGTGACCTGGCCGCCCAGCAGCGGATCGCTGTACAGGTTGTTGTCCGCCGGCGCATGCTCCAGCTTCACCTTGGCCAGGTCCACGCCCAGCTCCTCGGCGATCAGCATCGGGATCGCCGTGTAGGTGCCCTGCCCCATCTCGACCTTGTGCATGACCAGGGTGACGAGGCCATCGCGGCCGATGCGGATGAAGGCGTTCGGCGCCAGGCCCGGCGCCCGGTCCGAGACCGCGGTGGCGGCCTGGCCGACGGCCTTCTCGGACGGCGGCTCCTTGCGATCCGATTCCTTGCGCTCGCAGCCGGGCAGCAGGAAGCTCACCAACAGGCCGCCGCCCGCGGCCGCGCCCACGCGCAGGAAGCGGCGGCGCGCCGCCGACGTCATGCCGTCCACGTCTTTCATATAACCCATGGCGTCTCCTTATTTCGCGGCCGCGATCTTGATGGCGGCGCGGATGCGCCCGTAGGTGCCGCAGCGGCAGATATTGCCCGACATGGCGTTGTCGATGTCCGCATCGCTCGGCTTCGGCGTGGCGCGCAGCAGCGCGGTGGCGGCCATGATCTGGCCCGACTGGCAGTAGCCGCACTGCACCACGTCGATCTGGCGCCAGGCGTCCTGCACCCTGGCGCCGACGGGGTCCTGGCCGACGGCCTCGATAGTGACGATCTTCTTGCCGGCGGCGGCCGAGACGGGCGTGACGCAGGAGCGGACCGGCTGGCCGTCCAGGTGCACGGTGCAGGCGCCGCACAGGGCGACGCCGCAGCCGAACTTGGTGCCGGTCAGGCCGGCCACGTCGCGCAGTGCCCACAGGATGGGCATGTCGTCCGGCACGTCCAGCGCGGTATCGGTGCCGTTGATGTTCAGGGTAGGCATGACGCTCCTTTCATAGGTCGACCAACTATAAAAGAATCGCCTTGTCATTGTCGCCATGCTGGACAGGACAGCGCCGGCTCTCCCGAATGGCGGTCTTGCCGCCGTGCCGGACCGTTTCGCGCCGCCCGGCCCCGGTTTCGTCGCAAGCGGCTGGCCCGCCCCGGTCCGGCCCGGCATCATGGCGCCATCGACAACCAGGAGAACAACATGCAACATGCCATCAGCCAGATCGTCAGCCACACTCCGCTCTACGTCTGGGCCATCCTGGCCTTCCTGGTGAACCGCGGCGTCGCCGCCAGCCGCGAGCGCACCACGACCGTGCGCGCGGTCGCCATCGTTGCGCTCGTGATGGCGGGCCTGGCGCTGCAGGAGATCGGGCGCCGCTTCGGCCTGACGCCGGCATCGGCCAGCACCTGGCTGGCGGGCGCGGCGGTTGGTGCGGCGATCGCCTGGCAGTTGGGCGCACAGGCCATCGTCGCCGTCGACCGGGCGGCCGGCACGGTCACGCAGCGCGGCAGCTGGCTGCCGCTGGTGTCGATGCTGGGGGTGTTCTGCGGCCGCTATGCGCTGGCCGTCGTGGCCGCCATGGCGCCGGCCTGGCAAGACCACGCGCTGTTCGCGATGACGGCCGGCATGGCGCTGGGCCTGTTGAATGGCTTGCTGCTGGGACGGGTGCTGCGCTGCCTGCAGGCATGCCGACTGGCGCTGCGGTGAGCAACCTGCGGTGACGGGCCCCCAGCCAACGCCGGGTGCCCGTCGTCGCCCGTATCACCCGAACGGGATGTACTCGATGCCTTGCGCGGTGACGCCGACCAGCGCGGCCTGGTTCTCGGCCGATTCCGAGAAGCCCGTCAGCACCACTTCGCGGGCCATGCCGTCATGCAGCTTGCCGAGCCAGTACTGCAGGCCGGCCGCATCCGGGTCGCGGTGCAGCACGTTGTGGTACATCGCGGCGACGAAGGCCTCGTCGCTTGGCGCGGCGCTGCCCATCAGCGTGGTGAACTCCGGCGAGGCGATGAAGGCCCGTGCCACGCTGGCCAGGGAGGCTCCCTGGTCGAGCTTGCCGATGTACAGGCCCAGGCCAGCCAGGTCCGGCGCCCGGTCGAAGGCCGCCTGGTACAGGCGGAACGCCTGTCCCGCGACACCGTCGACGTCGAGCGCCACCGTCACGTCGGCGAACGCCAGTCGCTCCACGTTCGTCAGCGTGCTGACGCTGCCGGTCGCGGCGTCCACCATGTCCCAGCCGCTGCCCGACTTCTTCAGCGCGAAGCTGGCATGCTCGGCACCGATCACGGCCGTGTCACGGCCGCTGCCGCCGTCGAACTTGACGGGTGCCGCAGTCGACAGCGTGACCCGGTCGTTGCCGGCCGTGCCCGCGCTGGTGGTCACGTCCGGCACGTAGGCGATGCCAGCGGCCGTGTCGTCCGCGACAGCCGCCTGGTTCTCGGCCGATTCCGAGAAGCCCGTCAGCACCACCTCGCGCGACACCCCGGCCTTCAGCTTGTCCAGCCAGAACTGCTTGCCTTCCGCATCCGGCGTGCGATGCAGCACGTTGCGGTACATCGCCGTCACGAACGCCTCGTCCGTCGGCGCGGTCGTGCCCATCAGGCGGGTGAACTCCGGCGACGCCAGGAAGGCCTGGGCGACGCTGACCAGCGTTGCGCCCTGGTCCAGCTTGCCGATCCAATGGCCCAGGCCCGGCAGGTCCGGCGCGCGGTCGAACGCGGCCTGGTACAGGCGGTAGGCCTGCCCGGCCACGCCGTTCGTATCCAGCGCCACCGTCACGTCGGCAAACGCCAGCCGCTCCACATTCGTCAGCGCGCTGACCTTGCCGGTGGTGGTGTCCGTCACTTGCCACGTGTCGCCTGTCTTGGCCAGCGTGAACTTCTCGTGCCGGGCGGCGACCGCGGCCGTGTCGAGGCCGGCGCCACCATCGTAGGCGGCCGATGCGCCCAGCGACAGCGTGACGCGATCGCCGCTGTTGCCACCGTTGGGCAGCTTGTCCGGCACGGTCGGCAGGTTGCCGCTGCTGGGGTTGCTTGGCGCCGGCGCCGGCGCTGGTGCTGGTGCTGGTGCTGGTGCTGGTGCTGGTGCCGGTGCCGGTGCTGGTGCAGGTGCCGGTGCCGGTGCCGGCGCAGGTGCCGGTGCTGGTGCTGGTGCTGGTGCCGGCGCAGGTGCCGGCGCAGGTGCCGGTGCGGGCGGCGGCACCGGTACCGGGGTGACGGCACTGCTGTCATCGGCAGCGACCGTTACCGAGACCGGCAGGCTGGCGGGACTGACCTGCCCCAGCGCATCGGTCGCCGTGGCCGTGAAAGCGTGATTGCCGGGATCGACATCGGCCAGTTGCTTCGACCAGCGGCCGTTGCCGTCCGCCGTGGCCGTGCCCACCACGACACCGGCGTCATACAGCGTGATCAGGGCACCGGCATCGGCCGTGCCGCTGACCAGCAAGGTCTCGCCGCTCCCGCTGTCGCCGCGGCCGCTGCTCACGGCGTCGTCGGTCTGCGCCAGTTCCAGGCTGGGCGCGGCCGGCGCCGTGCCCGTGCTGGCGGCAGCGACGAATTCGGCGCCGCCGTCGTAGCCGATCACTTGTTGATGGACGCGCGCGCTGCCGTCGGCCGCCTTGACGGTCCAGCTCACTGCCACGTTGCCGCCGGCCGTCTCGACCAGGCCGGTCACCGTGGCGCGACCCTGCACGGGGCTCTGGCTGACCTGGAACGCCGCGCCGGCGGGCGCGCCGCTGGCCAGGTAATGGCGCGCCATGACGGTGGAGGTGCCGTCGCTGGCCAGGCTGTCCCAGGCAACCAGGAAGCTGCCGTCGGCCAGGCCCGTGACGGACTGGGCCTGCTGGAAGCCCGCGCTGGCGACCGCCACGGCGGCGCCGACGGCGTTGCCGTCCGCATTGAAGCGCTGGAACATCACGGTGTCGTCCGGCGTCGCGGCGTTGCCGTCGTCCTGGATCCAGCTGACCACGGCACCGTTGACGGCACCGGCGCCCGGGCTGTACAGGGACGCCGCCTCGACGTTGCCCACCACGCCGGTGCTTGCCAGTTTCAGTTCGGTGCCGGCGCGTTCGCCATCCCAGCGGAACGACTGCACCATCACGCCATTGCTGCTGCCGTTGACGGACTGCCATGCCAGCAGATAACCGTTTTCCTGCTCCGCCACCGCCGCGCCGGACTGGTCGCCCGCCACGGTCGTGTTGACCGTGAACGCGCTGCCCATCGCCTGGCCGGCACCGTCGAATTTTTGCGCGAACACGTCCTGCGTGCCGTCCGCCGCCTTGCCGTGCCACGTGACCACGAAGCCGCGGTCCGGTGTCACCGCCACCGCCGGCTGGACCTGGTCGTCGGCACTGCCCAGCACCTGCTCGGCGCCGGCGCGGCTGCCGTCGGCATTGAAGCGCTGCAGCACGATGTCCCAGCCGTTGGCCGTCGCGCTCTGGTAGACGGCCACCCAGCCGCCGTCGTACAGGCCGGCCAGCGCGGGAGCGCGCTGTGCGCCCGCCGTCGCGCCGTTGATGGCCGCGGCGGCGCCGTCGATGGCCACGCCGTCGACGCCGAATTTGCGGAACCAGATGCCGTCGCCGCTGCCGTCCGTCGCCGTGTAGGCCACCACGTAGGAGCCGTCCAGCAGGTTGGCGACGCTGGCGCCCGCCGTGGCCGTGCCCAGCGACGCCACTTCGCGGTCGACCTGGGTCAGGTTCAGGGTCTGGTCGGCGAATTTCAGATGGCTGATACCGAACAGCATGTCGGTGCCGTCGCGGCCGCTGCGCAGGTCGGTCACGGTGACGCGGCCGTCGCTGCCCGTCGCGATCGTGTACTCCGACAGCAGGCCGCTGAACACGGCCGTGTCGTCGCCGCTGCCGCCGGCCAGGGTGTCGTTGCCCGCGCCGCCGGTCAGCGTGTCGTTGCCGGCCTGGCCGTCGAGCAGGTTACCGCCGGCGTCGCCCGTCAGCAGGTCACCGAAGCGCGAACCCTGCACGCCTTCGAAGTTGAACAGCCAGTCGGCGCCATCGGCACCGCCGGACGTGCCCAGCGCCAGGTTGACGCTGACGCCGCCCGCCGCGTTGCGGTAGGAAACCATGTCGAAGCCGGCGCCGCCGTCCAGTGTGTCGTCGCCGCCGTTGCCGGTCAGGATATTAAAGCCGGCGTCGCCCGTCAGCGCGTCGCCGAACGCGGAGCCGCTGACGTTTTCGATGCCGGCCAGCGTATCCGTGGCAGCGCCGTCGAAGGCGCTGCCGCTCGCCAGGCTGACCGTGACCCCACTGGCGACGCCGGAATAGTCGGCTTCGTCGATGCCGCTGCCGCCGTCGAGCAGATCGGCCCCTTCGGCAGCGAAGAGCAGGTCGTCGCCAGCGCCGGCGCGAATGGTGTCGTTGCCGGCATCGCCGGCGCCATCGACACCGAATCCGCCAACGAAGATGTCGTTGCCGTCCGTGCCGATCTGTTCCTCGTCGATCATGCTGCCAAAGAAGATGGGACCGCTGATCTTGACCGTCATTTTTCCGCTCCAAGCATTTTTTCCATGTGGCAATTTACCATGGGGAAAAGACACTTGCATCTGCAAAGTGGGGGCAACAGCCCTCTCAGGGGCATGGCACGCAAATGTTGTGTGGCGGACTTACCACACGCAAGCGCACGGCAGTTGACAGTTTATCCTGGTGATGAGAATAAATAATTTACGCCGAGTAATTTATGTTTCGATCTTATCATCTTCGGCCTGGGCATCTTCCATGGCCTGGGGCTCCAGGTGCTCGGCCGGAATGTTCAGGCGGATGAAGCCGCCCCAGGCCAGCAGCAGCGCCGCCGCGCACAGCCCGATGACGGCCGCGTGCGGCAACAGCTCGGGATGGCCGTGCAGCGACTGGAAGGCCGATACCAGGCATTCGATCGCCAGCGAGACGATGACGGCGATCATGAAGCGCGACATGAAGCGGCGCACCCGCGTTGGTGTGCTGATATTGGCGGAGCGCTGCACCTCCTCTTCCAGCACGGTCTGGCCCAGCTCGAACGCGGCGACGGCGATGGTCAGCAGGCCGATGCACTCCAGGATGCGGACGAAGCGCGGCTGCGTGCCCCCCTCGTCGCCGGGCATCACGGCCTCCCAGATTTCGAACCCGGCCATGCCGACCAGCGCCAGCCCGCTGATCCAGAACAACAGCGAGATGGCGACATAACCGAAGGCAAATAGTTTGATCAGGGCTTTCATGCGGCTTTGCTTGCATATGGATATGCGTGAATATTCGCAGACTCCGGCTGAGCAAGTCGCACGCCTTCCGGTAGAGTCGTGGCAATTCCGATAAAATCGCCGGGACAACAACCCTGGAAGCACCCATGAATCCCACCCTTGCCATCGTCCTCAACCTTGCCGTCGCCCTCGCCGTTCTGGCCTTCCTGTACCGCCAGCAGAAGCAGCACGCCACCTTCACGGTGCGCGTGTTCACGGCGCTCGGCCTGGGCGTGCTGCTGGGCGCGGCGCTGCAGGGCCTGTACGGCGCCGCCAGTCCCGTGCTCAAGACGACCGGCGACTACCTCGACATCGTCGGCAGCGGCTACGTCAAGCTGCTGCAGATGATCGTGATGCCGCTGATCATGGTGTCGATCGTGGCGGCCATCCTGAAGCTGCGCAACGCCAGTTCGCTGGGCAAGATCAGCGCGCTGACGATCGGCACCTTGATGATCACGACCGTCATCGCCGCCGCGCTGGGCATCCTGATGGCCAAGCTGTTCGGGCTGACGGCCGTCGGGCTGACGGCCAGCGAGGCCGAGGTGGCGCGCGGCGCCTACCTGCAGGGCAAGCTGGCGGACGCCCAGGCGCTGTCGCTGCCCGGCATGATCCTGTCGTTCCTGCCGGCCAATCCGTTCCTCGACATGACGGGCGGACGCAAGACCTCCACCATCGCGGTCGTCATCTTTTCCGTCTTCGTCGGCATCGCCGCCCACGGCATCGCCGACAAGAAACCCGAGCTGTTCGTCTCGTTCGACCACTTCGTCAAGGTGGCGCACGCGATCGTCATGCGCATCGTCACCATCGTGCTGCGCCTGACGCCGTATGGCGTCTTCGCGCTGATGACGCAGGTCGTGGCCACCTCCAGCTACGCCGACATCATGAACCTGCTGGGCTTCGTGGCGGCCTCGTACAGCGCGCTGCTGCTGATGTTCGGCGTGCACCTGGCGATCGTCGCCGGCACCGGCCTGAACCCGCTGCGCTTCGCGAAGAAGATCCTGCCGGTGCTGACGTTCGCGTTCACCTCGCGCAGCAGCGCCGGCGCCATCCCGATGAACGTACAGACGCAGACCCGGCGCCTGGGCACGCCGGAAGGCATCGCCAACTTCGCCGCCTCGTTCGGCGCCACCATCGGCCAGAACGGCTGCGCCGGCATCTATCCCGCCATGCTGGCCGTGATGATCGCGCCCACCGTCGGCATCGACCCGTACACGGCCGCGTTCCTGGTACCGCTGCTGGCGGTCGTCATGATCGGCTCGGTCGGCGTGGCCGGCGTGGGCGGCGGCGCCACGTTCGCGGCGCTGATCGTGCTGTCGACGATGAACCTGCCGGTCGCGCTGGCCGGCCTCCTGATCTCGATCGAGCCGCTGATCGACATGGGCCGCACGGCCCTGAACGTGTCCGGTTCGATCACGGCGGGCACGGTCACCAGCCGGGTCATGGGCGAGACGGACCTGGCCGTGTTCGAGGCCGATGACGATGGGGACGTGGACGCCGACGCCAAGGCGGCTTGAAGTCTGGGGTCTGTCCCCAGGGGGGACTGACCCCGAAGTTTGCCAGCAGACCGCTACCGAAACCAACTTCGGGGTCAGTCCCCTGCGGAGCGCAGCAGGGGTTTCGAGGAGCACCGCTCCTCGCCTGCGCAGCGGTGCCGGCCTGCCAGCCGGCACCATGACCCCAACATCGCGCACCCGGGTTACGCTTGCGCCACCGTTTTGCGCTTTCGTCTAGTATTCGCACACCGAATCACGACGACGAACTCCCATGGAACAGAAATGGCCCCAACAAATCTGGGTAGTGCGGCACGGCCAGAGCGCCGGCAACGTGGCGCGTGAGGCGGCGGAAGCCGCTTCTCAGTTTCTCATCGACATCGCCGAACGCGACATGGACGTCCCGCTGTCCGAGCTCGGCAGCCGCCAGGCCGAGGCGCTGGCGGACTGGTTCTGCGCGATGGCGCCGGAGCAGCGCCCCAACGTCGTGCTGTTCTCGCCTTACGTGCGGGCACGCGAAACAGCCATGACGGTGGTCAACAAGCTCGACCGTGAGCAGTTGCTGACGGTCGTCGCCGACGAGCGCCTGCGCGAGAAGGAATTCGGCATCATCGACCGCCTGACACCGCTGGGCATCGCCGACAAATACCCCGAGTTGCACGAGCAGCGCCGCCACGTGGGCAAGTTCTATTTCCGCCCGCCAGGGGGCGAGAGCTGGTGCGACGTCATCCTGCGCCTGCGCAGCGTGCTCGACACCATCACCCGCGAATACCGCGGCGAACGCGTGCTGATCGTCGGCCACCAGGTCATCGTCAACTGCCTGCGCTACCTGCTGGAACGGATGGACGAGCGGAAGATCCTGGAAACCGACCGGGCCGGCGACGTGCCCAACTGCGGCGTCACCGCCTATGCCTTCGACCCCGCTGCCGGCAAGCGCGGCAAGCTGGTGCTGCAAATGGCCAACTTCGTTGCACCGCTGACGCAGACCGGCGTACCGGTCACGGCCGGCAAGGACCAGCCCGCCGCGCCCAAATCATAAGGATCGCCATGAGCAAACCGATGCATGCCGCCACTGACGGCGGCACCGATATCACCGCGCGCACCCTGCGCGACTGGCCTTTGCCGCAGCCTTCGTTCGACGGCGACAAGGAAGTGCGCGGCCACGTGCTGATCGTGGGCGGCGCGCGCGAGATGCCCGGCGCCGTCATGCTGGCCGCCACGGCCGCGCTGCGCGCCGGCGCGGGCAAGCTGACCGTCGCCACCGCCGCCAGCGTGGCCCCGCTGGTCGGCATGGCGATTCCCGAGGCACGCGTGATCGGCCTGGCCGAGACCGCGAACGGCGGCTTCACGCTGGAAGCGGCCCGCAAGCTGGGCGAACTGGCCGGCAAGGCGGGCGCGCTGCTGGTCGGCCCCGGCATGCAGGACGAAGCGGCGACTGCCGAACTGGTGCATGCCCTGCTGCCCCGCTTTGCCGGCACCGCCATCGTGCTCGACGCCTGCGCGATGGCCGCCGTGCGCATGGCCGGCGAGGCGCACCTGCTGGACGAGCCGAAGGACATGGCGCACTTCCGCTTCGCCGAACCCGTGCTGCTGACGCCGCACGCAGGGGAACTGGCGCATCTGACCGACCAGGACAAGGACGACCTGGCGGCCGCCCCGGAGGCTGCGGCGCTGGCGGCGGCGCGGCGCTGGAACGCCGTCGTGGCGCTGAAAGGCGCAACGACCGTCATCGCGGCGCCAGGCGGGCAGCACTGGCGCCACGAGGGCGGCAATATCGGCCTGGCGATCTCCGGCTCGGGCGACGCGCTGGCCGGCATCATCGTCGGGCTGGCGGCACGCGGCGCCAGCCTGGAGCAGGCCGCGGCCTGGGGCGTGGCGCTGCACGCGTCCGCCGGCGAGCAGCTGTCCATCAAGTATGGTGTGCTGGGCTACCTGGCGCGCGAGATTTCGGCCGAGGTGCCGGGCCTGCTGCGTACGCTGGCACCGGCCTGAAATGCAAAAAACATGATGGAGATGTGCGCAAGCGAACGGACGCCCCTGCGCACGGTCCATAGTATCGAGGTGTTTGCCACGGCGGCAGTGGAAAGCGATGTGCCGCGTAGGAGCAATCCCGCGCCGGCCCGGTCACGCGAACAGCGCCCGGCACCGGCGACGCAGCCTGCTGCAAGCAAGGCTGCTACCGTGCCAGCAGTATCAGCAACAACGGCACGGCATGAAGAGTCGATCGACACCGCAGCTTTGCGTTGTCGGCGATAGAAGCATCGTCCATCCCACCACTTTGGAAAAGGAGTCGACATGAAAACCTTGAGCAAAACCACCGCGATGATTCTGACCGCAGCCCTGTCCGCCGCACTGCTGGGCGCCTGCAAGGACCGCAATGCCGACCAGCCACCGGCCGACACCGGTTCGCCGGCGGCAACGAGCGGCGGCACCACGGGCGCCACCGGCACCACGCCTGACGCCGGCACCTCGGGCACCGGCGCGACCGGCACCACGGGCGGCACCGGCGCGACCGACAGCGGCGCAACGGGCGGCGCGGCCGGCACCACCGGCGGCACCACCGGTGCGACCGGCGACATGGGCGCGACGGGCACGGGCGCGACCAGCGGCGCGACCACGCCGCCGGCAGGCACCACCTCCGGCACGGGCGCGACCGGCACCACCGGCGCGGGCACGGCCGGCACCCAGGAAGGCGCCACGACCCCGGCCGGCGGCACCACCGGCCGCTAAGCGGACCAGCGGCGCCCGCGGGCGCCGCCACGGCAATGAAAAAAGCCGGCGCTCCTCGCGGAGCGCCGGCTTTTTCCTAGGTGTTCCGGAATCAGAACTTGTAGTTGTAGGCCAGGCCGACCAGTTGCAGGTGGGTGTTCCACGTGCCGCGTACGGTCTCGCCGTTGCCCGTGCAGGCCGTCAGGCCGGGACGGCAGTTGTTGGCGTAGCTGCCGCGGGCTTCCTTGAAGTCCAGGTAGCTGTAGGCCAGGTCGATCGAGGAATTCGGCGAAACCTTCCAGTTGGCGCCGAACGACAGTTGCAGGCGGTCGGCATCCGGCAGCGCGGCGTGGCGCAGCGTTTCGTTGCGCACCGGCGCGTCGTCGTGGGCGATACCGCCACGCAGCGTGACCGCGTCGTTCAGCTTGTAATTCGCGCCGAGCGCCACGCGCACGGTGTTCTTCCACTGCTGGCGGATCACCTCGTCACCCGATTCCGTGCCCGGGAACTGGATGTTGATGTTCTGCATGCGCGAGTTCTTGGTCCAGGTCACGTCGAACATGCCCGCCCACTTGTCGTTGAACTGGTGGAAGCCGTTGATGGACAGCGTCTCGGGCGTACGCAGTTCGACCAGGGCATCCGAATCCACGTGGTGCGAGACCGACTGCAGCACGGCGTTGACCTTCTGGTCGGCCGTCACGCCGGAAAAGTCCCAATCCGCGCCGCCTTTCAGCTCGTGCTTGATGGACGAACGGTAGGCGATACCGAAGCGGGTGTTCTCGGTCGGCATGTACATGTAGCCGACGTTCCAGCCGAAGCCCCAGTCCTTGCCGTCCACGCTGGCGTGCGCGTCATTCACCGATGCCAGCACGGCCGGGTTGCCGCCGGCGGCCACGATCGCGCGCAGCAGCGCCGCGCTCGAACCCGTTGCCCGGGCAGCCGCGACCGAACCTGGCACGTCCACGCCCTGGCCCAGCTTGGCCTTCATGAACTCTGCGTTCAGGCCGAAACCGAAGGCGTGGTGTTCGTTCGGCTTGAACGAGACCGAAGGATTGAGCGTGACCGACACCAGCTTGATATTGGTCAGCGCGTAGCGGCCGGACCAGTTCCAGTCATAGCTCAGGTTGGTGCCGTACGGGACGAACACGCCCATGCCGGCGCTCCACTGGTCGTTCACCTTCTGCGTGTAGTACAGCGACGGTGCCGCCACCGCCTTCGGCACGAAATCGTCCTGCGACGTCAGGCCGCCGGTCGGCGTGCCCGTGAAGCGGGTCGAGCCGTTGTCGTTGAAGGTCGAATGCGGCACGACGGCGGTCACGCCGCCCATCAGCTGGCGGCCGTCCAGGCGTGCCATGCCGGCCGGGTTGGCGAACACGGTGGAAGCGTCGGCGGCTTCGGCGCCATTGGCTTCGGCGGTACCTTGCGACGACACGCTCTGGGAACCGAAACGGTAGCCGGAAGCGTGGGCGGAGACGGACGCGGCGGACAGCGCCGCGGCGATGATCAGGGTCAGGTATTTTGGGGTCACTTGAGTCTCACTATCTATAGTTATCTGATTCGTTGCTGTCTTATTGCTATTTCGTCACGCAGCCCGGCGAAAGATGGGCCACGAGGGGCGAAGCATACTACAGCTCTGGAAGTTTTGATACGAGTGTGCTATTTGTGCATAGCAACATGTCACGTGTCAACAACGCTGTCAAATCGCTACCCGCCGGGCGTCGGACGGCCAAAAAAAGGCCGCGGGAAGCGGCCTTTGTCGAACATTGTTCGGCTGATGCTGCCGACGGGCAAGCCGGTCAGGCAGCTTTCGCCAGCGGTGGGGCGGGCCGGCGGCGCCGTCCCGTCAGCTTCATCACCAGTGCCTTGAGCAAGCGGTAGACCAGGCGGATCAAGGTCAGCGCCAGGATCACCTCGATCGCCGTCAGCACGCTGGCCACGGCCACGTTCCAGCGCTCGGCGCGGCGGCCGAACTTGGCCACCATGCGGTCGCGGGTGATCTCGATGCTGTCGTAGAACGTCGGCACCATCAAGAGCGTCAGCAAGGTGGACGTGATCGTGCCGCCGATGATCGCGATGGCCAGCGGACGGTAGAACTCGCCGCCCTCGCCCGCGCCGATGGCGACGGGCAGCATGCCGGCGATCAGCGCGAACGTCGTCATCAGGATCGGGCGCAGGCGCATGCGGCCGGCATACATCAGCGCGTCCTCGCGGCCGTAGCCCTCTTCCTCGCGCTTGCGCGCCGCGTCCAGCAGCAGGATCGCGTTCTTCGCCACCAGGCCCATCAGCATGATGACGCCGATCAGGCTCATCAGGTTGATCGTGTTGTTCGTCAGCAGCAGCCCGCCGACGACGCCGATCAGCGACAACGGCAGCGACAGCATCACGGCGCCCGGTGCCGTGAACGAGCCGAACTGCATCACCAGGATCAGGTACATCAGGCCCACGCCCGATACCAGCGCGATGGCCATCTGCGTGAAGACTTCCTGCATGTCCTTGCCGGAGCCGCCCAGCGCCAGGCCATAGCCGGGCGGGAAGTCCATTGCCTTGGCCAGCTTCATCGCATCGGCCGTGACCTCGCCCGGCGAGCGGCCCTCGACGTTGGCCGAGACGGAAATGATGCGCTTGCCGTCCTTGTGCTTGATCGTGGACGGGCCCTTGCCCATCGTGATCGTGGCGATCTGGTCCAGCGGGACCATCTGGTTGGTGCCGGCCACGGCGATCGGCAGGCGCTCGATGTTCTCGGCCGCCTTGCGGTCTTCCGGCGCCAGGCGCACGGCCACGTCGCGCGTCTCGCCGGTCGGGTCGACCCAGTCGCCCACCTCGATGCCGGCAAACGCGACGCGCAGCGCGGCGGCCGCGTCGCCGGCGGCGATGCCCATCGAATTGGCCAGGCCGCGGTTCAGTTCGATCTGCAGCTCGTCCTTCGGGTCCAGCTCGGACAGGCTGACGTCGACCGCGCCCTTGACCTGCTTGAGCTCTTCCATGAAGCGGTTGGTCAGCTCCATCAGCTTGCGCGAATCGGTGCCGGTGAATTCGATCTGCACGGGCTTGCGGGCGTTGTTGCTGAGGTCGTCCAGCACCGTATACTCGGCGCCCACCAGCTGTGCCAGCTTCTCGCGCAGCTCCTGGGCCACTTCGTCGGCACTGCGGTCGCGCTCGTGCTTCTTGCCGATATTGACGTAGACGCGGCCGCCCGTCAGGTTGACCGACGCATTGGTTTCCTTGGTTTCCTTCAGCGTGCGGGCCAGCTCGTCCGCCTTGAGCACCTTCATGCGCGAATAATCCAGGCTGGACGACGACGGCGTGCGCACATCGATCATGATCGTGCCGAAGTCCGCTTTCGGTACGAAGCTGGCGCCGCCGAACTTGGCCTGCAGGGCGATCGCGCCGACGAAGCTGGCGATCGCGATGAACGCCATCCAGCGGCGGTGGTGCAGTGCCCACTCGATCACGTTGCCGTAGCGGTCGGCCTGGCGGTCGAACCAGTGATTGAAGCGCTGCAGGTACTTCTCGAAACCCTTGCGCGGCGCGTCATGGTGGTTGGGTGGGTCGCCCCAGAAGGCCGACAGCATCGGGTCCAGCGTAAACGAGATGAACAGCGACACGGCCACCGAGCACGTCACCGTCAATGCGAACGGCCGGAACCATTCGCCCGTGATGCCGGGCATGAACGCGACCGGGATGAACACGGCCATGATCGAGAACGTCGTGGCGGCCACGGCCATGCCGATCTCGGCCGTGCCGTTCAGCGCGGCCGTGCGGCGGTCGGCGCCCATCTGCATATGCCGCACGATGTTTTCCCGCACCACGATGGCGTCGTCGATCAGCACGCCGATGGCCAGCGACAGGCCCAAGAGGGTCATGAAGTTCAGCGTGAAGCCGCACAGCCACACGCCGACGAACGCGGCGATGACGGAGGTGGGCAGCGACAGCGCCGTGATCAAGGTCGAGCGCCACGAGTTGAGGAAGGCGTAGACCACGAAGATGGTCAGGCCGGCACCCAGCACCAGCGCCTCGATCACGTTGTTCAGGCTGCTTTGCGCATCCTCGCCCTGGTCATCCGTGACCTCCAGCGAGGTCCCCGCCGGCAGCGTGCCCTTGAGTTCCTTGACGACCTCGTGCACCCGCTTGGCGACCGCCACCGTGGAGGCGTCGCGCGAGCGGATGATCGAGATGCCCACGTTGGGCTGGCCGGAACGCATCGATACGCTGTTGCTCTCCGCGAAACCGTCCTCGATCGTGGCCACCTGGGCCAGCCGCACCAGCTCGTCGCCGTTGCGCTTGACGACCACCTGCTGGAAGTCTTCCGGCCGTTCGATGCGGCCCACCAGGCGGATGCTCTTCTCTTCCAGGGTGCCGCGCAGCTTGCCCACCGGCGCATTGGTATTCTGCATGCGCAGCGCGTTGGTCACGTCGCTGACGGAGACGTTGTACTCGCGCAGCTTCTCCGCGCTCAGCAGCACGGACAGCTCGCGCCGCAGCGAACCGTCCACGCTGACAGTGGCGACGCCATCGATGGCGCGGAACTTGTCGGCCAGCACGTCCTCGGCCAGGCGCGAAATGGCCGCATGGCTTTGCGTCCTGGACGACAGCGACAACTGCATGATCGGCTGGGCCGACGGATCGATGCGCTGCAGGATCGGCTCGCGCATCTCGACTGGCAGCTTGTAACGCACCGCCGCGATGGCGTTGCGGATCTCGTCCGACGCCTCGATCAGGTTCTTGCCGAAGTTGAAGCGCATGACGATCGTGGCCGAGCCCTCGGCCGACGTGCTGGTCAGCTCGTTAACGCCGGAGATGCTCTGCAGCGATTTCTCCAGGCGGTTGGTGATCTCGCGCTCGGCCGTCTCGGGCGAGGCGCCGGGATACGGGATCGACACGACGATCAGCGGGAACTCCACGTCGGGGTTCTGGTTGACGCGCAGCTTGCTCAGGGCCAAGAGGCCCAGGCACATCATCGCGATGATCAGCACGACCGTCGCGATGGGCCGCTTGACACTGAAATTGGACAGGAACATATCAGTTTCCCTTGCTTGCGGCGGCTGGCTGGGCGGCCGACGCCACGTTCTTCGGCGCCGTCAGCTGGACGGCCTGGCCGTCGTGCACGGTCGAGCCGGGCGTGCGCAGCAACAGGTCGCCGGCTGCCAGCCCGCTGGTCACCTGCCACATGCCGGTGCGTTCGTCGCGCGCGCCCAGCGCCAGGTTGGTCTTGGCCAGCTTGTTGTCCTTGATCTTCCACACGTAGCTGCTGTCGCCCGCCTGCACCATCGCCGAGGCAGGGATCATCAGCGCGCTCGACGTTTGAGCCTCGACACGTCCCTCCGCATACAGGCCGGCCACGCGAGGCTGCAGCTTGTCGGCGAACTCGACCAGCACCTCGACCTGGCGCGTGACCGGGTTGGCGGCCGGATCGACGCGCTTGACGCGGCCCTGGAAACTCTGGCCCGGATAGCCGTTGACGCGGAACAGCACGCCCTGGCCGACCTTGACGACGCCGATCTTGTCGGCCGAAACCAGGCCCTCGAAGCGCATGCTGCCTGGATCGATCACCTTGATCAGCTCCTTGCCGATCTGCGCCGTATCGCCGCTGGACACCTTGCGCTCGGAAACGATGCCGTCGAACGGCGCCCGCACGTTGGTGCGCTCGAGCTGCTGGCGGGCCTGGGCCAGACGCGCCCTGGCCGCGACCAGCTCGCTTTGCGCGCTGTTGCGGCGCACCTCGGCATCTTCCAGCGCCTGCATCGACGTCATGCCGGATGTGCGCAGCGTCTTGTTACGTTCCAGCATGCGTTCGGCCTGGTCCAGCACCTGGCGCGCCGAGCGCACCGCTTCCTCGGCCGACGTGACGCTGTCGCGGATCGACGTCTCGTCCAGCCGCACCAGCAGGTCGCCCTTGCGCACGGCTTCGCCGTTTTCCTTCAGCACCTGCAGCACGACGGCGCCCACCTCGGCGCGCAGGTCGGCCTTGCGCTCCGGCTGGATCGAACCCGTGATCACGGGGCCGGACGCCAGCGCGTTCGACTGCACGGTCAGCAGATCCTCCGGCGCGATCAGCAGCCTGGCCTGCTTCTTGCCGTCGCCCTTGCCATCCTTGGCGGCGGCTTCGGGCCCGCCCGCCGGGTTGGCGCCGTCCGGCTTGCCGCAGGCAACGAGTGCCGCGGCGATGGCGATGGCTGTAAAGGTATTGCGCAACATAGAGGATCTCCGAGAAGTTTTGGACTGCTTCAGACGTTACTGCTTGCTTTTATTATCGATGGCGTCGGCGCTTCGGCTCGGCCGTAAAAAACGGACACTTTTGTTATCAGGATAACAGCCGAAGAGTATCCCCGAGCGGGGGGCGAAGGTCAATTCACGGCGTGACGAAACGTCCGATTTTGTGGCTGGACTGCAGAATTGGGCGACTGGACGCCAGCGTGGCGGAATCGGGGGACGGGGCAGGCGCGGCTGCCCCGGAGGCGGCTGGCTCAGCCGCGGGGGAACAGTGCGTAGACGATGTGGCCGATGGCGATGCCGGTGGCCAGGCCGCCCAGGATTTCCACCACCGTGTGGCCCATCCGTTCGCGCAGGTGCTGGTGGCCGGGCGCATCGTCCACCACCTTGCCCGCCAGGCGGTTGATGGCGGCGGCCTGACGGCCGACGTGCTGGCGCAGGCTGTTGGCGTCGATGATCACGATGAAGCACAGCGCGACGGCCACGCCGAACGCCGGGTGGCCGATGCCTTCGCGCAGCGCGATCAGGGTCGCCATGCTGGATACGACGGCGCTGTGGTTGCTGGGGAAACCGCCGTTGCCGACGAGATTGAACGCCCATTGCCGCGCCTTGATGCTGTTGATCAGGAACTTGATCGGGCCGACGGTGATCCAGGTGAGCAAAGGCGTGACGAGATATGCGATGTCCATGGTAAGTCCAGATTGTCAATCCGCCATTATCGCAGAAGCCGGCTCCCCGGCAAAAGCAGGTCAAGTAGAATCGGCCTGCCGATAACAAGACAGCAAGGGGAAGCCATTCATGAAGCATTTCCGTATTTCGATTCTCGTCACCGTCGTGTTGATGGTGCTGGGCGGCTGGTGGGGCTACAGCCATGGCGGCGTCAAGGGAGCGCTGACGGCGCTGTGGATTACCGCCGTTCTGGGCGTGATGGAGGTGTCGCTGTCGTTCGACAATGCGGTCGTCAACGCTTCCGTATTGAAGGACTGGAACGCGTTCTGGCAAAAGCTGTTCCTGACGGTGGGCATCCTGGTGGCCGTGTTCGGCATGCGCCTGGTCTTCCCGCTGGCGATCGTGGGGGTCGCCACGGACCAGGGCCTGTCCGAGGTCTGGACCATGGCGACGACCACGCCGCAGGAGTACTCGCGCCACCTGATGGCCGTGCACGAGGAGGTGGCCGCGTTCGGCGGCTCGTTCCTGCTGCTGGTCTTCCTCAACTTCCTGTTCGACGAGGAAAAAGACCTGCACTGGATCGAGTGGATCGAGAAGAAAGCCGGCAAGGTGGGCACGGAGGGGCTGGCGATCCTGCTGGCGCTGGTGGCGGTGTGCGTCGCCGTTGAGATGGTGCCCGAGGTCAAGCGCTTCTCCGTACTGTATGCCGGCGTGGTCGGCATCGCCATCTACGTCGCGGTGGGCTGGCTGTCCAGCCTGCTGGAAGAAGAGGAACACGATGGCGAGCTGGGCAAGGCGGTCCAGCGCGGCAGCATCGGCGGCTTCCTGTACCTGGAAGTACTGGACGCGTCGTTCAGCTTCGACGGCGTGATCGGCGCCTTCGCCATCACCAGCGACGTCGTGATCATCATGCTGGGGCTGGCCATCGGCGCCATGTACGTGCGGTCGCTGACCGTCTACCTGGTGCACAAGGGCACGCTGGACGAATTCGTCTACCTGGAGCACGGCGCCCACTGGGCCATCGGCATCCTGGCCGTGATCATGTTCGCCAGCGTCAAGTACCACATCCCGGAATGGTTCACCGGGCTGTCCGGCGTGGCGTTCATCGTGGTGTCGCTGTACTCTTCGCTGAAGTACCGCCGCGAGGCGCGCACGGCCGTGGCGTGATGCAGTAATATCACGGCTTTCAACTCACGGCCCAGCCTATGACCCGCTCCTCGCGCCTCGTCCTCATCCTGATCGGCCTCGTCGTGGCCGTCGCCCTCGCCTTGTGGGCCTGGGCCATGGTCACGCTCAACTTCTCGTACTCGGAAGGCGAACGGGCCGGCTTCCTGCAGAAATTCTCGAAACGGGGCTGGATCTGCAAGACCTGGGAAGGCGAGATCCTGCTGACCTCGATGCCAGGCGCGATTCCGGAGAAATTCGAGTTCAGCGTGCGCGACGAGGCCATCGCCGCGCAGCTGAGCGCGGCGATGGGCAAGCGCGTCAACCTGTCGTACGCCCAGCACAAGGGCGTGCCGACCAATTGCTTCGGCGAGAGCGAGTATTACGTCGAGAAGGTGACGGTGCAGTAATCGCTACGCCTTTAGCGTTACGGTCTTGGGGTCTGTCCCCATCGGGGACTGACCCCGGTTTTAATCGCTATCGTTCGAGTCGCGGATGAAAACCGGGGACAGTCCCGAAGGGACAGTCCCCAAAACCTCACACGCCGCCGTCGGCTTCCAGCAACTTCCGCTTCGCCACCAGCAACAACTGCGCCGCATCGGCCGCCTTGCGCTGCAACGCCGCGTGGGCCTGTGCCGTGGCCATCAGGGCCTGCTGGCGCGCCGCCTTGTCCTGCGCGGCAGCGGCGGCTTCCCGTTCGGCCTGCGCCAGCTGGCGCGCCGCGTCCGCTTCCTGTTCTTCCGCCAGCGCCCGCTCCTCGGCCGCCCGCACGGCCTCGGCCTGCGCCGCCAGCCGGCTTTCGATGGCGCGCGCGGCACGCTCTTCCGCCGCGGCGGCGGCCTGCTCCTGCGCCAGACGCGCGGCCAGCAGCGCCTGGCCCTGGCGTTCCTTCTCCACGTACTCGCGCTCGGCCTGCAGCAGCGCCTCGGCGGCGGCCGCCTTGTCCTGCTCGGCGCGGGCGCGTTCCTTGTGCACTTCCGACAGCTCCACCGCCAGGCGCGCCTGCGCCGTGGCGGCCTGCGCTGCCAATTGCTTCTGGCGTGCTTCCACTTCGTTCTGCTCGGCCAGCGCGCGCAGCGCCGCCGCTTCTTCCTGCACGGCCTGCTGGCGCAGCGCATCGGCTGCCGCGTTGCGGGCAAAGGCCTCGGCCTGCTCGCGTTCCGCCGCGGCGCGCGCCTCGGCTGCCGCCGTGGCCCGCTCCTCTTCCGCCAGGCGCGCCTTCAGCGCCTCGATGGCGGCGCGCTCGGCCGCCGCCCGGGCTTGCTCGGCCGCCAGCAGCCGTGCCGCGTGCTCGGCCTTCTCCTGGGCGATGGCGTTGGCCGCCTCTTGGGCGGCCGCCTGTTCGGTCAGCGCCACCAGTTCGCGTGCCTCGGCCTCGTTGCGCGCCTTGACCAGATCGACGGCGGCCTGGCGCTGGCGCGCCTGCTCTTCCGCAATGACGGTGGCACGCTGGTGCTCTTCCGCGTCGGCCCGGGCGGCTTCGGCGGCGGCCTGTTCGGCCACGCGACGCTGGCGCGCCGCTTCCGTAGCGACGGTTTCCGCCTCGACGCGGGCTTGCGTCTCGACCTGGGCCTGCTGCTCGGCATCGGCGCGGGCTTGTGCCACCGCGTGCAGCTGGCGGTCCGCTTCGATGCGCGCTTCCGTCGCCGCCAGGATGCGCGCGTCGGCGTCACGGCGCGCCTGCGCCGTCGTCGCGGCCATCGCCTCCAGGCGCTCGCGGTGCTGGGCCGCGTCGCGCATTTCCTTTTCCGTCTGCAGGCGCAAATGCAGGGACATGGCCGCGCTGCGGTCCGATTCCGCCTTGGCCAGCGCGATCGCCTCGCGCTCCTGTTCCAGGTGGGCCAGCGCGCGCGCCTCCTCGGCGGCGTGCACCTCGGCGGCGGCGCGCTTGAAGGCCGATTCCAGCGCGACCTGGTCGGCCCGCTCGCGCTGGCGCGTCGCTTCCAATGCTTCCGCTTCCGCCTCGACCAGTTGCTGCGCGGTCTGGCGCGCGCCGTAGGCCTGGCGTTCGCGCTCGCGCGCCAGCGTCGCCATGCGCGCATCCGCACTGGCGATGCCCACCACTTCCTCTTTGGCGGCCTGCACGGCGGCGACGCGCTCGGCGGCCTGCATGCGGGCCTGCTCGGTATGCTTTTTCAGTTCGTCGGCGGCGCGCGCGGCCTGCTCGGCCAGCTGCGCTTCCGCTTCCATCTGCTCGGTGGCGCGGCGCCGGCTTTCCTCCTCGGCGCGGGCGCGCTGTTCGGCGGCCAGGCGAATCTGGTTGTCGGCCTCCACGCGGGCGCGCAGCTCGGCCGTTTCCTGCTTGACCGCTTCCAGCTGCGCCACGCTGGCCTGGGCCGCGGCGCGCAGGCTTTCCAGGCGCTCGCGGTTGGCGGCGATCACCTGTTCGGCGGCCTGGGCGTTCTGCAGCGCGACGGCGGCCGCAGCGGCGTCCATCGCGGCCTTGTCCTCGGCCAGCGCGCGGGCACGCGCTTCCGCATGGGCGCGGTTCTCGGCGGCGCACGCGGCCTTGGCCTCCGCTTCGACCCGGGCAATCGCCTGCTGGATCGCGCGCATCTCCATCTCCGCACGGCTGGTCTCGGCACGACCGCTTTCGCCACGGTCCGCCTCCATCTGCGGTGCGCTGCCGTCGCCCGCGCCGTCGTAGGCATCCCCTTCCGGCAGGTCGGCGGAATAATCGGCGGCTGGGGGTTGGGCGAATGCTTGCATGTCGGGTCTCGTGGGCGGGTTTGGTTTCCGAGTTGCCATTATCGATCCCCTCCAGTCCAGTCAACCGTTCAAGCAGAGTGGCTTTTTGCCGTCAATTCACCCGTTGAGCTCGCATGCCTGTTCGACAACGCCCCGCTAGACGGGCCACAGCGGCGGCTCGTCCATCAGCGCCACCTGTTCGCGCAGCTCCAGGATGCGATCCTGCCAATAGCGTTGCGTGTTGAACCACGGGAAGGCGGCAGGAAACGCCGGATCGTCCCAGCGCCGCGCCAGCCAGGCGGCGTAATGCAGCAGGCGCAAGGTGCGCAGCGCTTCCACCAGGTACAACTGGCGTGCGTCGAACTCCATGAAGTCCTCGTAGCCCGCCAGGATATCGGACAGCTGGCGCACCATGTCGCCCCGTTCGCCGGACAGCATCATCCACAGGTCCTGCACCGCCGGGCCCATGCGCGCGTCGTCGAAGTCGACGAAGTGCGGGCCCGCATCCGTCCACAGCACGTTGCCGCCATGGCAGTCGCCGTGCAGGCGCAGCAGCGCCACGTCGCCGGCGCGGTCGTAACAGCGCCGCACGCCATCGAGCGCCTGGTCGGCCACGCTGCGCCAGGCCTCGACCAGCTCGGGCGGGATGAAGCCCTCGGCCAGCAGGTAGTCGCGCGACTGGACGCCGAACGTGTCCACGTCCAGCGCCGGCCGGTGCGCGAATGGCCGCGCGGCGCCGACGGCGTGGATGCGGCCGATGAAGCGGCCGGTCCATTCCAGCACTTCGGGGCGGTCCAGCTCGGGCGCGCGGCCGCCGTGGCGGTCGAACACGGCAAAACGGTAGCCTGCGAACTCGTGCAGCGTGCGCCCGGCCAGCACCTGGGCCGGCACGACGGGAATTTCCTGCTCACGCAGCTCGGCCATGAAGGCGTGTTCCTCCAGGATGGCGGCGTCGCTCCAGCGTTCGGGTCGGTAGAACTTGGCGACGACGGGCTTGCCGTCCTCGATACCGACCTGGTAGACCCGGTTTTCGTAGCTGTTCAGCGCCAGCAGGCGGCCATCGCCGAAGAGGCCAACGCTGGCCAGGGCGTCCAGCACGCGGTCGGGGTCCAGCGCTGCGAACGGATGGGATGGTGCGGGTGGTGGTTGCGTCATGTCGCCATTGTAAGGCGCAGCGCGTATACTGTCGGATTACTTTGAACAGAACAGGCACTATCATGCAACTCGACCAGCCCCTTTCCGAAAAAGAATTCGACGAACTGGACCAATTCCTGCTGGGCGACCGCAGCCCGGAAGATTCGATGACGATGGACCACCTGCACGGCTACCTGACGGCCATCGCCATCGGTCCGGAAACCATCATGCCGGCCGAGTGGCTGCCGCGCGTGTGGGGCGAGGACGGCAAGCAGGCGCCGAAATTCAAGAACGGCAAGGAAGAGGAACGCATCCTCAACCTGATCATGCGCTTCATGAACGAAGTGCTGGTCACGTTCGAAGTGGCGCCGAAGGAATTCGAGCCGCTGTTCGTGGAGCACGAGCACGAAGGCCAGATGCTGATCGACGCCGAGGCGTGGTGCTGGGGCTTCTGGGAAGGCATGGAGCTGCGGGAAGGCTCGTGGGACGAGATCTTCGATTCCGAGATCGCCGACCTGATGCGCCCGATCTACCTGCTGGGCGCGGACGAGATCGCCGAAGACGAATTGCCGGAAGTGGAAGACCCGGTCAAAGCGCACAAGCTGGCGCTGGCGATCGAGGCCAACCTGCCGGCGATCCACAAGTTCTGGGTACCGCGCCGCAAGGCCGCCGTCGGCACCGTCAAGCGCGACGAGCCGAAAGTGGGCCGCAACGACGACTGCCCTTGCGGCAGCGGCAAGAAGTTCAAGAAGTGCTGCGGCGCCGAGCAGCAGTAATCCGCGCGGTACCCGCCGCCTTCAGCACCGGCGGCGGCGCGCGACCGCGCCGGTCAGCAGCAGGCCGGCACCGAGCATGGCCCAGCCGGCCGGCTCGGGGACCGGCAGCGGCGTCAGCGAAAAAGAGATGCTGTCGATTGGGCCGCCAGCCTCGCCATAGTAATGCGTCTCCGACCAGCCCCGTTCATAAAAGACAGCCATCATATCCCCGCTGCTGGCTGTCTCTGGCACATTGAAGGGCAAGCTGTACGGGTTGGCCGCCAATGCCCCGTCGAATTCAACCAGGTGATAGAATTCGAAGCCACGGTTCGGTTCCACCAGGAAGTTACTGACGAAAGAGAAACTCAGGTACGTTTTGCCGACGTCAGGCCCACTCGTGTACCTGGTTCGATACATGGACAATCCGCCCATGATCGTGTTGGTCTGGCCCTCAAACCCGTTGAGTCCGAAGGTGATCTCGACGGGGATAGATCCGTAGCTCCCGTATTGCCCGAAACCGGAATAATCCACCACGGCCCGGTAAGTTATGTCAAAACGGTCGCCCTGAGCGCCTACAATATTGAAGCCATAATCCTGCAGCTCCGCTCGGCTACCGAGCACGCCGGAGACGTGCGACGTCATCTCGTATGGCCTCGCGTGGGCCAAGCCGGCTACAAGCGCACAAGAAAGCAGGACAACGGGGCCTATCGCTTTTCGATACATGTCGGACTCCGTGAGTATGGGCTGGAAATATGCCAGGAGTGCTGCGCGCAAGCTCCATGCATAATGCTGTTTTGCTGTTTTGCTGTTTTGCTGTTTTGCTGCTTGCGATTCTTCAGCGCTGGAACACGCGGCGGCGCGCCACCACGCCGGTCAGCAGCAGGCCGGCACCGAGCATGGCCCAGCCGGCCGGCTCGGGCACCGGCACCAGTGTGAACGACATGTCCGTCACCTGGCCGTCGATGCCGCCATAGCGGAATTCCCCCTCCTCGTTGCTGTAGTAGAGCGAGTACTCGATCCGGCCACTGCTGGCGCCGGCCGGTACGTGCGCTGGCAGGCTGCCGGGGTCGCTGGCCAGGTCGGGGGGAAATGCCGTCGCCTGCCTGAAACTCAGGCCATTGCCCCACCCCATCGGCATGATGATCAGGCTTTGCGTGACGAAGGCCGTGCCGGCCTCGGGCGTGCTGGAGAAATTGCTGCGATCGACGAAGAATAGGCCCTCGATCGTGCTGGTCTGGGCGGGCTGGCCGTTGATCGCGATGGTCAACTCGACCGCGCCATAGCCAGGCGACGCATAGTCGCCGCTGCCTGAATAATCGATCAGGGCGCGCCAGGTGATGTCGAAGGCGGTGTGGCCGCTGCCGTCCACGAGATCGTGGAATCCGTAGCCGTCGATGTTGAAGTAGGTCGCCACGCCGCCGACATGCGAGGTGAGCTGGTAAGGTGCGGCCTGGGCATGGCCGGTGACGAGCACGCAACACAGCAGGGTCGCGGCGGGAAGCGTTTTCGGGCGCATGGAAATTCCTCGACGGATGGCGTGGCAAAAATTATAACCAGCTATCCCATGCGCCGTGACGGCGTGCATCGCCAGCGTCAACTTCTTGCAACGCTAGCAACACACAAGCCGCCGGCTTACGGTTTGCGCATCACAGCTTTATGAAATGCTCGCGGTAGTACTTCAGCTCCTCGATCGACTCGAGGATGTCGGCCAGCGCCGTGTGCTTCTGCGCCTTCTTGAAGCCGGCGATCACTTCCGGCTTCCAGCGGCGGCACAGTTCCTTGATGGTCGACACGTCCACGTTCCGGTAATGGAAGAACGCTTCCAGCTTGGGCATGTAGCGCACCATGAAGCGGCGGTCCTGGCCGATCGTGTTGCCGCACATCGGCGATTTACCCGCCGGTACCCATTGCTTCATGAACGCGATCAGCTCGGCCTCGGCCTGCTCCTCCGTCACCGTGGAGGCCTTGACCTTGTCGATCAGGCCCGAACGGCCGTGCGTGCCCTTGTTCCAGGAATCCATCGCGTCCAGCGTGGCATCGGATTGGTGGATCACCAGCACCGGGCCTTCGGCCAGCACGTTCAGGTGCATGTCGGTGACGACGATGGCGACCTCGATGATGCGGTCGGTGTCGGGCTCCAGGCCCGTCATTTCCATGTCGACCCACACCAGGTTCATTTCGTTGGGACGCTGCGGAGCTGCTTGCCCCGCGGTAGTTTCGTTCTCTTGTGACATAATTATCTCTTGGCCTAAACAAGACCGCCATTTTCTCACAGGCATAGAATGTATTCACACGCGTTTTCGATTTTGTTTGTCGCCTTCCTGGCGCTGATGCTGGCGGTGCGCTTCTGGCTGGCCTCGCGCCACATCCGCCATGTGCTGCGCCACCGCGCCGCCGTGCCGGCCGAATTTGCCGAGAAGATCCCGCTGGACGCGCACCAGAAGGCGGCCGACTACACGGTGGCGCGCACCAAGTTCGGCCTGGTCACCTTGCTCGTCAACAGCGCGGTGCTGGTCGGCTTCACCTTGCTGGGCGGCCTGCAATGGCTGTCGGTGCAGGTGTTCGGCGCCACCGGCGGCGGCATGGCCTACCAGATCGGCCTGGTCGTAGCGTTCGCGCTGGTGTCCGGCGCCATCGACGTGCCGTTCGACTACTACCGCCAGTTCCGCCTGGAGCAGCGCTTCGGCTTTAACAAGATGACCCCGGCCCTGTTCTTCGGCGACATGGTGAAGAACACGCTGGTCGGCGCCGCACTGGGCCTGCCCCTAGTCTGGGTGATCCTGGTGTTGATGGACAAGGCGGGCGAGCTGTGGTGGTTGTACGCCTGGCTGGTTTGGACCGGCTTCCAACTGCTGGTGATGGTGCTCTACCCGACCGTCATCGCGCCCCTGTTCAATAAATTCACGCCGCTGGCCGACGAGTCGCTGAAGAGCCGCATCGAAGGCCTGATGACGCGCGTGGGCTTCGCCTCGAAAGGCCTGTTCGTGATGGACGGCTCCAAGCGCAGCGCGCACGGCAACGCCTACTTCTCCGGCTTCGGCGCCAACAAGCGCATTGTGTTCTTCGATACCTTGCTCTCGCGCCTGTCGCCGGCCGAGATCGAGGCCGTGCTGGCGCACGAGCTGGGACACTTCAAGCTGAAACACATCGTCAAGCGCATCGCCATGATGTTCGCGCTGTCGCTGGCGTTCCTCGCTTTGCTGGGCTGGCTGAAGAACCAGGTCTGGTTCTACACCGGCCTGGGCGTCTCGCCCATCATCGCGCCGGGCCAGTCGAACGACGCGCTGGCGCTGATCCTGTTCATGCTGGCGCTGCCCGTGTTCACCTTCCTGTTCTCGCCGCTGGCCTCGCTGGGCTCGCGCAAGCACGAGTTCGAGGCGGACGCGTTCGCGGCCCGCCACGCCAGCCGCGCCGACCTGGTGGCGGCCCTCGTCAAGCTGTACGAGGACAATGCCTCGACCCTGACGCCGGATCCGCTGCACTCGGCGTTCTACGACTCGCACCCGCCGGCCTCGATCCGCATCCGGCACCTGAACCTGGCGGCCCAATGAAGCAGCAGAAGACCGGCATCGTCATCGCGGCGCACGGCCGCCACTACCTGGCCGACGTCGATGGCAGCCACGTGCAGTGCGTCACCCGCGGCAAGAAGACCAACGTGGCGGTGGGCGACATCGTCGACGTCACGTTCACGTCGCCCGACCAGGCCGTGATCGACAAGATCCAGGAACGCCGCACGCTGTTGTACCGCTCCGACCAGTACAAGTCCAAGCTGCTGGCGGCCAACGTGACGCAGCTGTTCATCGTCGTCGCCACGGAACCGAGCTTCTCGGACGACCTGGTGTCGCGCGCGACCGTGGCCGCCGAGGCGGCCGGCATCGCCGTGCGGCTGGTGCTGAACAAGGTGGACGTCACGGCCAACCTGGAGCAGGCGCGCACGCGGCTGAAGGTGTACGCGGCGATGGGCTACCCGGTACACGAGGTGTCGGCCAAGGAGCGCCCGGACGACACGGTGGCCGAGCTGGCGCCGCTGCTGGACGGCCAGTCGACGATCCTGATCGGCCAGTCCGGCATGGGCAAGTCATCGCTGATCAACCTCCTGGTGCCGGATGCGGACATCGCCACGCGCGAGATCTCGGCCAAGCTCGACACCGGCAAGCACACCACGACCTTTACCCGCCTGTACCACCTTTCCGGCGGCGCCAGCGTGATCGACTCGCCCGGCTTCCAGGAATTCGGGCTCTATCACCTGTCCGAAGGCATGCTGGAACGGGCCTTCCGCGATTTCGCGCCGTATCTCGGCGGCTGCAAGTACTACAACTGCCGCCACCTGGCCGAGCCGCAATGCGCCATCCTCGACGCCGTCGGCGCCGGCAAGATCGCGCCCATGCGGCACGAGCTGTACGGCCAGCTGCTGCACGAGTCGGCCCAGACACTTTACTAGACCTTCCTATCCTCCCGCCAGGCCCGCCATGGACATGTTCGCCACCGACGACGACGTAGCACAATGGGAGCTGGCCCTGCTGCCGCTGAAGGGCGCGGCGCGCCTGCCGGTGCTGCTGCCGCTGGCCTGGCACCTGCGCCAGCGCGACAGCCTGCGCGCCGTGGCGCTGGCCGACGAGGCGGAGCAGCTGCTGGCCAGTGCGCCCGAAGCCCGGCCGGCGCGCGCGCGCCTGCTGTTGCTGCGCGCCGAGGTGGCCTGGCTGATGGGCGAACTGGAGACAGCCCAGGCGCAGGCGGACGAAGCGCTGCAGGCCTTCCGCGAACTGGGCGAACACGCCGGCTGCGCCGACACGCACTGGCTGCGCGCCTGGATCGCGGTGGACAACGGCGACCACCTGTACCGCGACGCCGAACTGGCGCGCAGCGCCCAGGCCGCGCGCGATGCCGGCGATGCCGAACGCGAAGCCATCGCGGACGCGGCCAGCGCGCGCTGGGCCGTGCTGCGCGACATCGGCAGCGCGCGCGAACGCTGGGGCGACCGCTTCGACCTGGCGGCCGACGTGCCGCCCGCGCTGGACTGCTGGATCAACGACTTCCTCGGCATCGCCGCCAGCCAGGGCAGCGACTTCGGCGGCGCCGCCGGCTTCTACCTGCGCACCTACGAGGCCGCGCTGGAAACCGGCCAGGTGCGCGCCGCCATCATCGCCGCCTCGAACATCGGCGAGAAATTCTCCAACCTGAACGATCACCACTCGGCGCTGGAATGGATGCAGCGCGCGCTCGACCTGGCCCGCCCCACCGGCTGGCCGCGCAGCATCGGCGCGGCGCTGCTGCACACGGCCGACACCGTGCGCCGCTTGGGCCGGCTGGACGCGGCCGACGAGCTGCTGCACGAGGCGCTGGAAATCCTGCGGCCGTATGCCGCCAGCCGGCTGTTCGCGATCGCGCTGCAGTACCAGGGCGACCTGTGCCTGGCACGCGCGGATTATGCCGGCGCGCTCGATGCGTTCGAGCGCCTGGCCGTGCGCGCCGATGTGCTGGACCAGGCCGATTTCCGCATGGTGGCGCGGCGCGGCCAGGCCCACGCGCTGTGCTTCCTGGACCGCCCCGCCGAAGCGCTGGTGCTGGCGCAACAGGCGGTCGAACTGGCGCACGGCCATGACAACACGTACAACCACATCGCCGGGCTGCGCGTGCTGGCGCTGATCCACAGCCGCGCCGGCGCGCACCACCTGCTGCCGGCGCCGGAAGGCATGACGGAGGCCAACCCCACCCTGCACTATCTGCACCGCGCGCTGGCGATCGCCTCGACGATCACCGGCTACACGGTGCCGGGCGATCTGTACGACGCGCTGGCGGCCGAATACGCGCGGCTGGAAGACTACCGCCGCGCCTACGACATGGCGCGCGCGGCCAGCGTCTCGCACGAGAAGACGCACAGCCAGGAGGCGACCGGCCGCGCGATTGCGATGCAGGTACACCAGCAAACCGAGCAGGCGCGCGCGGAAGGCATGCACCACCGCGAGCTGGCGATGTCGGAAGCGCGCCGCGCCGAGCTGCTACAGCAGACCAGCGCCACGCTGGAGCGCTTGTCCGCCATCGGCCAGGAGATCACGATCCACCTCGACGCGGCGGCCGTGTACGAAGTGCTGAACCGCTACGTGCAGGCCTTGCTGGCGCCGCACGTGTTTGCCGTCTACCTGATCGACGGCGGGCGTGCCCTGGTGCCCGCGTTCGCGCTGGAAGGCGGCCAGCCGATGGCGCCGACCCGGATCGAACTGGATCACACGACGGCATGGTGCGCGCGCTGCGTGCGCGAGCGCAGCGAGGTGTACGTCCAGGATGCGGCGACCGAACCCGTGCGCGGTCCCCTGCCCGACGCCAGCGCCAGCGCCCTGTACGTGCCGCTGGTGCTGGGCGAGCGCGTGCTGGGCGTCGTCACGGTGCAGTCGACCCAGCCGCACGCCTTCGGCGAGCGCGAACGGCTGATCTTCCGCACCCTGTGCGCCTACGGCGCCATCGCGCTGGACAACGCGCATGCCTACCGCCAGCTGCAGGAGGCGCAGTCGGCGCTGGTGTCGCAGGAAAAGCTAGCGGCGCTGGGCGCGCTGATGGCCGGCGTGGCGCACGAGCTGAACACCCCGATCGGCAACAGCCTGCTGATCGCCAGCACGCTGGAGCAGAAGACCGAGGAACTGGAGAGGACCTTGAACGGCCCGGGCCTGCGCCGCTCCGAACTGACCGCCTTCATCGCCGACGCCCGCCGCGCGTCCGAGCTGGTGATGCGCGGCCTGCGCAGCGCGGCCGACCTGGTGGCCAGCTTCAAGCAGGTCGCGGTGGACCGCACCACCGAGCAGCGCCGCACCTTCAACCTGCAGCAGGTGACGCACGAGATCGTGGCGACGATGATGAACCGTATCCGCGCCTCCAGCCACCGCATCGTCGTCGAGGTGCCGGACGGGATCGCGCTGGACAGCTATCCCGGCCCGTTCGGCCAGGTCATCACGAACCTGATCAACAATGCGCTGCTGCACGCGTTCGACGGCCGCGAGGGCGGGCGCATCCGGCTGATGGCGCACCCGGCCGTGGACGGGCGCGTTACCATCGTGTTCGACGATAACGGCGGCGGCATCGCCCCGGAAAACCTGACCCGCATCTTCGACCCGTTCTTCACGACCAAGCTGGGCCAGGGCGGCAGCGGGCTGGGGCTGTCGATCAGCTACAACATCGTCACCTCGCTGCTGGGCGGCCAGATCGGCGTGACGAGCGGGCCGCGCGGCACCGCCTTCACCCTGGAGCTGCCGCTGGTGGCGCCCAGCCCGGACCCGGCCGAGCCGGTCACCATTTATTGAAAAACATCATATAATTGATTCGCTAAGCTGGGCCCCCGGGGTGCCCCCGGCACAAAACCGAAGTGATCATGTCTATCCAAAAACCGATCAAGCACTACCTCCAGTTTTCCGATTTCACGCTGGAGGAATACGAATACGTGATCGAACGCGCCCACGTCATCAAGCGCAAGTTCAAGAACTACGAGATCTATCATCCGCTGATCGACCGCACGCTGGTGATGGTGTTCGAGAAGAACTCGACCCGCACGCGCCTGTCGTTCGAGGCCGGCATGCACCAGCTGGGTGGCGCCGCCATCTACCTGAACACGCGCGACTCGCAGCTGGGCCGCGGCGAACCCGTCGAGGACGCGGGCCAGGTCATGTCCCGCATGTGCGACATCATCATGGTGCGCACCTTCGGCCAGGACATCATCGAGCGCTTCGCCGCCAACTCGCGCGTGCCCGTCATCAATGGCCTGACCAACGAACACCATCCCTGCCAGGTGTTCGCCGACATCTTCACCTACTACGAGCACCGCGGCCCCATCACGGGCAAGACGGTGGCGTGGGTGGGCGACGCCAACAACATGCTGTATTCGTGGCTGCAGGCGGCCGAGGTGTTCGGCTTCCACCTGAACGTGTCCACGCCGAAGGGCTACGACATCGACATGTCGCTGGTGTCGACCAAGCGCTTCACGCTGTTCGACAACCCGTCGGATGCCTGCGAGGGCGCGCACCTGGTCAACACCGACGTGTGGACCAGCATGGGCTACGAGCAGGAAAACGCGGCACGCCTGAAGGCCTTCGACGGCTGGATCGTGGACAGCGCCAAGATGGCGCGCGCCGCGCCGGACGCGCTGTTCATGCACTGCCTGCCGGCCCACCGCGGCGAGGAAGTCTCGGCCGAGGTCATCGACGGCCCGCAATCGGTGGTGTGGGACGAGGCGGAAAACCGCCTGCACATCCAGAAGGCCCTGATCGAATACCTGCTGCTGGGCCGCCTCGACGGCAAATAAAACCACTATCGCGGAGACAAAGCCATGATCGACCACGTTGGAATCGTCGTCACCGATTTTTCAAACAGCCGCGCGTTCTACGAGAAGGCGCTGGCACCGATCGGCTATGCCATGCTGATGGAACTGGGCCCGGAGATCACGGGCACCGTTCGCGTGGCGGGCTTCGGCATCGCGCCGAAGCCGGACTTCTGGATCTCGGAAGCCAGGTCCGGCGGCACGGCCGGCAACACCGTCCACGTGGCACTGCGCGTGGACAGCCGCGCGCTGGTCGACGCGTTCCACGCCGCCGCGCTGGCGGCTGGCGGGCGCGACAATGGCGCTCCCGGCATCCGTGCACACTACCATCCCAATTACTACGGCGCCTTCGTGCTGGACCCGGACGGGCACAACATCGAAGCGGTATGCCACGACCCTGTTTGAAGCAGACTGGAAATTGAAATGAGCGACATTAAAAAAGTAGTCCTGGCCTACTCGGGCGGCCTGGACACCTCCGTCATCCTGAAGTGGCTGCAGGATCACTACCACTGCGAGATCGTCACCTTCACGGCCGACCTGGGCCAGGGCGAGGAACTGGAACCGGCGCGCGCCAAGGCCCTGAAGTTCGGCATCAAGCCGGAAAACATCTTCATCGACGACGTGCGCGAGGAGTTCGTACGCGACTTCGTGTTCCCGATGTTCCGTGCCAATACCGTCTATGAAGGCGAGTACCTGCTGGGCACCTCGATCGCACGTCCGCTGATCGCCAAACGCCTGATCGAGATCGCCAACCAGACCGGCGCGGATGCCATCTCGCACGGCGCCACCGGCAAGGGCAACGACCAGGTGCGCTTCGAGCTGGGCGCCTACGCGCTGAAACCGGGCGTGAAAGTGATCGCGCCGTGGCGCGAATGGGACCTGCTGTCGCGCGAAAAACTGCTGAAGTACGCGGAAGACGCCGGCATCGCCATCGACATGAAGCACAAGAACGGCGGCGCGCCGTACTCGATGGACGCCAACCTGCTGCACATCTCGTTCGAAGGCCGCCACCTGGAGAACCCCAGCGCGGAAGCCGAGGAATCGATGTGGCGCTGGACCGTGTCGCCGGAAGCGGCACCGGACCAGGCCGAGTACCTGGACATCGAATACGAGAAGGGCGACATCGTTGCCCTGAACGGCAAGCGCATGAGCCCTGCCGAGGTGCTGACGGAACTGAACCGCATCGGCGGCAAGCACGGCATCGGCCGCCTCGACCTGGTCGAGAACCGCTACGTGGGCATGAAGTCGCGCGGCTGCTATGAAACGCCGGGCGGCACGATCATGCTGAAGGCGCACCGCGCCATCGAGTCGATCACCCTGGACCGCGAAGTGGCGCACCTGAAGGACGACCTGATGCCGCGCTACGCTTCGCTGATCTATAACGGCTACTGGTGGGCGCCGGAGCGCGTCGCGCTGCAAACGCTGATCGACCACACGCAGCAAACCGTCAACGGCTGGGTGCGCGTCAAGCTGTACAAGGGCAATGTGATCGTGGTGGCGCGCGATTCGAAGACCGACTCGCTGTTCGACCAGACCATCGCCACCTTCGACGAAGACGGCGGCGCCTACAACCAGGCCGACGCCGGCGGCTTCATCAAGCTGAACGCGCTGCGCATGCGCATCGCCGCCAATGCCCGGCTGAAGCGCGGACAGTAAGCCCAGCAATAATTTCCGGGGGCAGGCACCGTCGCGCTGGCGCGGCGGGGCCTGCCCCCGGTGTCGTTTACTGGCGGCGCATGCTCAACCCTTGGTGTCAGGCACCTGTCCGAGGGTCTTCCGACCCTCGGACAGGTGCCTGACACCGGTGTTTTCGAGCGTCCCGGAGCGCGTGCAAGACCCTTGGTTTGACGCCCGGGGCGCACGCCTGCCCGGCGCAAGTGGCTGCCGTCACCGCAAAATGTTACATTGCAACCGATACGAACTCGTCCTCATCCGGAGCCACGATGATCAAAGACCTGAGCATCAAGAACAAACTCTACGCCGGGTTCGGCGCCATCCTCGCCATCATTCTCGTCCTCCTGCTGCTGGCCTATACCAACTTCGCCAGGCTGTCCGAGGCCAACAACTGGGACCGCCACACGATGCAGGTGCTGCACGCGATCGACCGCGTCAGCATCGACCTCATGTCGCTGCAGTCGGAAACGCGCGGCTATTACCTGACGGGTGACCAGCAGCGCCTGACCAAGGTGCGCGAACAGCTGGCCGAGCTGCCGACCAGCATCGCCGCACTGCAGAAACAGGTGGTCGACAACCCGGCCCAGGTCGACCGTATCCGCAAACTCGACAGCATGATCCAGGGCTGGGTGCGCACCGTGCTGGAGCCACAGGTGGCGCGCCGCCAGGAACTGGGCAAGACGCCTGGCGCGGCCGACACGATCGGCCAGATGCCGCAGCTGCAGCAAGGCAGCCCGATGATCGCGGCCCTGCACAAGGTACTGGACGAGGCCCGGGCCGACGAGAACGCACTGCTGGCCCAGCGTTCGCAAGCGGCCGCCGAGCAGCAGCGCAATATGACGACGCTGCTGGCGGCGGGCGGCGCGGCCTGCATCGCCCTGTCGATGGCGATCGTCTACGTGCTGACGCGCGCCATCATGACGCCGCTGACGAACCTGACGGGCGTCGTCGGCCGCATCGCCGGCGGCGACCAGGGTGCCCGTATCGACATCGTCTCGCGCGACGAGCTGGGCAAGGTATCGGAAGAATTCAACCGCATGGCCCAGGCGGTGCAGGACAACCGCGAGCGCGAGCGTGCGGCCACCGACGAGCTGCGCGCCAAGGTCGACGCGCTGCTGGCGGTCGTCTCGAAGGCGGCGTCGGGCGACCTGACCGGCAAGGTCACGATCACCGGCGACGACGCCATCGGCCAGCTGGGCCATGGCCTGGCGCGCATGTTCGACAACCTGCGCATCCTGCTCAACAACGTGCAGAAGGCCGGCATCCAGGTCACCACCTCGGCCACCGAGATCGCCGCCTCGGCCAAGGAGCAGGAGGCCACCGGCGTGGAGCAGGCCCAGACCAGCGTCGAGGTGCTCAGCACCACCAAGGAGATCGCCTCCAACACGAGCGAGTTGCTGAAGACCATGGAAAGCGCGACGGCGGTGGCCGACTACACGACCAGCGCCACCGCCGAGGCGCAGGGCAACCTGCGCCGGATGGACCAGACCATGCAGAACATGGTTTCGGCGACCGACTCCATCAACGCCAAGCTGGCCGCGCTGTCGGAAAAGGCCAGCAACATCAACAGCGTGCTGACCACCATCACCAAGGTGGCCGACCAGACCAACATCCTGTCGCTGAACGCCGCCATCGAGGCCGAGAAGGCTGGCGAGGCGGGCCGCGGCTTCTCCGTGGTCGCCACCGAGATCCGCCGGCTGGCCGACCAGACCTCCGTCTCGACCTGGGACATCGAACAGATGCTCAAGGAAATGCAGTCGGCCGTGTCGGCCAGCGTGATGGGCATGGACAAGTTCTCCGAGGAGATCCGGCGCAGCGTGGGCGAGGTACGGGGCGTGACGGACCAGCTGTCCACCGTCATGGACCAGGTGCAGAAGCTGGCACCGCAGTTCGACGCGGTACTGCAAGGCATGCAGGCGCAGTCGGTCGGCGCCCAGCAGATCACGGAGACGATGATGCAGCTCAACGACGCCACCCAGCAGACGGTGGAGTCGCTCAAGGCCACCAGCGAGGCAGTGCACCAGCTCCAGTATGCCGCCAGCGACCTGCAGTCCTCGGTCGCCACCTTCGCGGTGACCGTCTGAGGCGGCAGGCGAGGAGCGCGCCGTGAAGCTGCTGGTGTTCCACATCGGGGCCGACCGCTACGGCCTGCCGCTGGGCATCATCCGCCAGGTACTGCCGTTGATGGAACTGAAGGCGGTGCCACTGGCGCCCGCCGCGGTGGCCGGCCTGATGAACCTGCGCGGCGCCAGCGTGCCCGTGATCGACGTGGCGCTGAGCAGCGGTGCCGCTCCGGCGGCACGCCAGGTCGACACCCGCATCGTGCTGGTCGATTATCCCGGCCAGGATGGCGGCGTCTACGCGCTGGGCCTGCTGGTGGAACGCGTGGTCGGCGTGCAGGACGTGCCGGAACCGGCGCTGGCCGCCAGCGGCGTGCAGGCCGCGCCGTTCCTGGGCCAGGTGGCGGGCGACGCACATGGCCTGGTGCAGCTGGTGCATCCCGAACGTCTGCTGCCGGAGACGCTGCGCGCCACGCTCTTCCCCGCCGGGCCGGCGGCGGCCACGCCATGAAAACCCTGGCGCTGCTGCGCCAGGCCACGGGCCTGAACCTGTCGCGCGCGACGGTGGACCGGGCCGTGCGCCAGCGCATGGAAGCGCTGGGGGTCGACGACCAGCAGGCCTATCACGCGCAGCTGACGCAGGACGAACTGGCGGCGCTGATCGAGCTGGTGGTGGTGCCGGAATCCTGGTTGTTCCGCGACGCCCAGGGTTTCGCCGTCGCCACCGCATTCGCCAAGGCCCGGCTGGCGGCCGGCGCGCGGCTGGTGCGCATGCTGTCGATCCCCTGCGCGGGCGGCGAGGAGCCCTACTCGCTGGCGATGGCGCTGGCCGACGCCGGCGTCGCGCCGACGGCCTTCGCCATCGATGCCATCGACCTGTCGGCGGCCTGCATCGCCCGTGCCGAGGCGGGCATCTTCGGCCGCAACGCCTTTCGCGGCAAGGACCTGTCGTTCCGCGACCGCCACTTCGCGCCGCTGGGCGACGACCAGTACGCCATCGACGCGGGCCTGCGCCGGCGCGTGCGCTTCCGCCAGGGCAACCTCTTGACCAGCGAGATCGCCGCGCCGCGCACCTACGACGTGATCTTCTGCCGCAACCTGCTGATCTATTTCGACGCCGAGACGACCGCCGCCGCGATCGCGCGCCTGGCCGTGCTGCTGGCGGACGACGGCGTCATGCTGGCCGGTTACGCGGAAGTGCCGTCGTTCACCCGCAACGGTTTCGTGCCCTTGCCCTACCGGCAGGCGTTCGCGCTGCGCAAGGCCGCCATACCGGAAGGCGCGCAGGCACCTCTTTGGAACCGGCTGCCGCTGCCGCGCAGCGACGAGGGCAGCGCGCCGGCGCCGAAACCCAAGGCCACGCTGGCGCGCGCCAGGCCACGCGCCGCCGCCCCGGCGCCGGTGGCGCCACGCCCGGCCGCTGCCCCCGCAGTTGCGCCCGCAGTTGCGCCCGCAGTCGCGCCGGCCATCGCGCCGGCCATCGCGGCCCTGGCGCCGGTGGCCGACCTGGCGCAGGCGCGCCAGCTGGCCGACCAGGGCCGTCCGGCCCAGGCCCAGGCAGCCTGCCGCGCCGTGCTGGCGCAGCAGCCGGACAACGCCGAGGCGTGGTTCCTGCTCGGATTGCTGGCCGAAGGCGCGCGGCCGGACGAAGCCGAGCAGCACCTGCGCCGCTGCATCTACCTGCAGCCGGACCATTATGACGCGCTGTGCCACCTGGCGCTGCTGGCGGGCCAGCATGGCGACACGACCGCCGCGGCAATGCTGAAGGCCCGCGCCGCGCGGGTCTGGCGGCGCCGCAACCACACCAGTAAGGCATGACGATGAATCCTGACGAAGAGCGCAACCAGCCCGCCGCCGCGACCGGCGCGCACGGTGCCGGCTGCTGGAGCCGCATCGGCGTGGCGGGCGACCGCAGCTGCGAACTGCTGGCCGGCCATGGCCACTGCCGCCATTGCGACGAATACGCCGGCGCCGCCCTGCAGCACCTGGCGCGCCCGGTCGATGCCGGCTACCTGCGCGAATGGGCCGAACATTTCCGCGCGCCCGAAGCGGTCGAGGAACGGCAGGACGCCTCCGCCGTCGTGTTCCGCATTGGCCGGGAATGGCTGGCCCTGCCCACCGCCATGTTCCTGCGCATCGCGCCGCACACGCTGCCGCACAAGGTGCCGCACCGCACCAGCCGCGGCCTGCGCGGCATCGTCAATATCGCCGGGCGGCTGTACCCCTGCGTGGCGCTGGCCGAGCTGCTGGGCATCGCGGAGGAAGGCGGCAGCAGCCGCCAGGGCCGCCATACGTTCGCCCGGCTGCTGCTGGTGCAATGGGAAGACCAGGCCTACGCCCTGCCGGTGGCGGACCTGCACGGCATCGTGCGTTACGCCTCCGGCCGCGTGCTGCCGCCCGCCGCGACCATCAACAAGGGCCTGCTGCGCTTCCTGACTGGCGTGCTGCCGGAACAGGACATGCAGGTGGGCTGCCTGGACGCCGGCCTGGTCGGCCATCAACTTGCGAGAATCCTGCGATGAGCGAGCCGGAAGACCTGAGCCAGTTCTCCATGCTGGAGCTGTTCCGCATGGAGGCGGGCAGCCAGACCCAGATCCTGACGGACGGCCTGCTGACGCTGGAACGGGGCAGCAACGGCGCGGCGATCGAGCCGATGATGCGCGCCGCCCACTCGATCAAAGGGGCCGCCGCCATCGTCGGGCTGGACGTGATCGTGCAACTGGCGCACGGCATGGAGGATGCGTTCATCGCCGCCCAGCACGGCAAGCTGCGCCTGACGCCGAACCGGGTCGACGTGCTGCTGGCCGGCGTCGACCTGATCGTGCAGTGCTCGCAGTTGAAGGAAAGCGAGCTGCCGGCCTGGCTGGGTGCGCACGACGCGACGATCACCGGCACGATGAACGCCATCGCCGGCATCGCCTTCCTGCCCGAGCCGCTGGAGCCGCCACCCGCGCCCGCCTCTGTGCCCGCCTCTGTGCCCGCTCCCGTGCCGGCTCCGGGGCCCGCCGCTGTCGCCGCCCCGGCACCCGCGCCGCAGCCACCTGAAGCCGCCGAGCCGGCGGCAGCGCCGCTGCCCGAAACGGCGCCGGCACCGGCCGGGCGCGCCGCCCCCGCGGCCAGCCGGCAACAGGGCGACCGCCTGCTGTCGCTGGCCAGCGAGAGCCGCATCAGCGCGCACCAGATGCACCCGCTGCTCGAATCGATGCAGCGCTTCAAGCGCAGCCAGTCGGCGCTGCTGGCCGCGCTGGACGACCTGCAGGAAGCCGTGGCGCGCAGCGGCGACCCGGCACTGCAGGAAAAGGCCGCGCTGGTGCTGCAGCGCAGCCATCCGCTCAAGCAGATGACGCTGGCGCAGATCACCGACATGGAAAACTTCGAGCGGCGCCTGCAGAACGTGGCGGGCCAGCTGGTGGACGAGGTGCTGGCGCTGCGCATGCGCCCGTTCCGCGACGGCGTGCAGCACTTCCCGCGCATGGTGCGCGACCTGGCCCGCACCCTCGGCAAGGAAGTGCGGCTGGAGATCCGCGGCGAGGACACGCTGGTCGACCGCGACATCCTGGCGCGCATCGAGAATCCGCTCAACCACATGCTGCGCAATGCCGTCGACCATGGACTGGAAACGCCGGCCGAACGCAGCGCGGCGGGCAAGCCGGCCGCCGGCAGCATCGTGCTGGAAGCGCGCCACCGCGCCGGCATGCTCAACATCGACATCGTCGACGACGGCCGCGGCGTCGATCCGGCCCGCATCCGCGCCGCGGTGGTGGCGCGGCGCATGGCCACGCCGGCGATGGCCGAGGCGATGTCGCATGCGGAGTTGATGGAGTTCCTGTTCCTGCCCGCGTTCAGCCTGAAGGAAGACATCACCGAGATCTCCGGCCGCGGCGTCGGGCTGGACATCGTGCAGGACACCATCCGCCAGCAGAACGGCGTGGTGCGCATCGAGTCGCAGCCTGGCCAGGGCTTCCATACCGCGATCACGCTGCCGCTGACGCAGTCGATCATGCGCGCGCTGGTGGTGGACGTACGCGGCGAGGCCTATGCCATCCCCATCGTCAAGGTGGAACGGGTGGCGCAGGTGCCGCAGTCGGCCATCCACACGCTGGAAAACAAGCAGTTCTTCGACCTGAACGGCGAGCACCTGGGGCTGGTGTCGTCGGCCCAGGTGCTGGAGCTGGGCGACATGGAACACCACGAGCTGCTGACGGTGATAGTGATCGGCGCCGGCGCGCGCCGTTACGGCCTGGTGGTCGACGGCATCCGCGGCGAGCAAAGCCTGGCCGTGCAGAGCATCGACCCCATCTTCGGCAAGCTGCGCGACATCTCCGCCGCCGCCCTCCTCAACGATGGCGAGCCGGTACTGATCCTGGACGTGTCGGACCTTTTGCTATCCATCGAGAAACTATTGGCCGAAGGCGGCCTGCACCAATTGGCGCGCGCCGACTCTGCCGCAAGGCGTAGAATGAAGCGCATCCTGGTGGTGGACGATTCGCTGACCGTGCGCGAGATGGAACGCAAGCTCCTGACGGGGCGCGGCTTCGAGGTCGACATCGCCGTCGACGGCATGGACGGCTGGAACGTGGTGCGCTCGGGCGACTACGATCTCGTCATCACCGACGTCGACATGCCGCGCATGGACGGCATCGAGCTGGTCAACCTGATCAAGAAGGATATCCACTTGCACAAGCTGCCCGTCATGATCGTCTCGTACAAGGACCGCCCGGAGGACCGGGCGCGCGGCCTCGCGGCCGGTGCCGACTACTACCTGACCAAGGGCAGCTTCCATGACGAAACCCTGCTCGACGCCGTGCACGACCTGATCGGGGATGCCAGCAAATGAGGATCGGCATCGCCAACGACGTGCCGATGGCGGCCGAGGCGCTGCGGCGCGTCATCGCCGCGACCCGGCACCACCAGGTGCTGTGGATCGCCCGGACCGGCCTGGAAGCGGTGCGCATGTGCGCGGAAAACCGGCCCGACCTGGTGCTGATGGACTTGAACATGCCGGAGCTGGACGGGGTCGAAGCCACCCGCCGCATCATGGAGGAGTCGCCGTGCGCGATCCTGATCGTCACGGGGCGCCCGCAAGACAGCGTCAACCAGGTGTTCCGCGCGCTGGGCGCCGGCGCGCTGGACGTGACGGCCACGCCCATGCTGGCGGGCCAGGCCGAGGGCGGCGGCCAGCTGCTGGCCAAGCTGCGCACGATGGAAAAACTGATCCGCCACAGCGGCGGCAACCAGGCGATGACGCGGCCGGCGCCCCTGCACACCGTCGAGCGGCGCGGCGCGGGCGTGCAGACGCTGGTCGCCATCGGCGCCTCGACCGGTGGCCCGGTCGCCATCGCCCGCACGCTGGGCGGCTGGCATGCACCGGCGGACTGCTGCATCGTCGTCGTCCAGCACATCGACGAGAATTTCGCCGACCACTTCGCCAAGTGGCTGGCCGAGCAGCTGATCATGCCCGTGCGCGCCATCGAGCAAGGCGACCCGCTGATGCCGGGCACCGTGATGATTGCAAAGAGTAACGACCATCTGGTACTGGATGAAAAATTGCAGTTGGGGTACGATGCGGTGCCGAGGGAGTACGCTTACCGGCCTTCCGTCGACGTCTTTTTCCGCTGCGTGGCGCAGCACTGGCGTGGCGAAGCCATCGGCATCCTGCTGACCGGGATGGGCCGCGACGGCGGCGAAGGGCTGCTGGCGCTGCGCCAGGCCGGCAAGACGACGGTGGCGCAGGACCAGGCCACCAGCGCCGTGTACGGCATGCCGCGCGCGGCCGCGGAGCTCGATGCGGCGCAGCTGGTGCTGCCGCTGCCGAAGATCGGCCCTTTCCTGCGCAGTACCGTCGGCGGCAGGAGCTGAACGTGGTTGCCTCCCGCTGGCGCCGCGTTCGGATTGATTAACGGATCGCGCGGCACCAGCCACTGTCGGACGATCAAACCAGAGAGATCCGATGTCGCAGGTTATCTCCGCAGGCGCGGAACAGGAACTGACTTTCACTGCCTTCAAGGTGCGCGTGCTGCTGGTGGACGACCAGCTGCTGGTGGTGGAGGCCGTGCGCCGCATGCTGGCCGACCAGCCCGACATCGAATTCCACTTCGTCACCGATCCGGCGCAGGCCATGGACTGCGCGCTGCGGCTGCAGCCGACCGTCATCCTGCAGGACCTGGTGATGCCCAATGCGGACGGCTTCGACCTGATCCGGCACTACCGCAGCGTCGAGAAACTGACGCACGTGCCCGTCATCGTGCTGTCGGCCAAGGAAGAGCCGAAGCTGAAGGCGCACGGCTTCGCGGTCGGCGCCAACGACTACCTCGTCAAGCTGCCGGACAAGCTCGAGCTGCTGGCGCGGGTGCGCTACCACTCGGGCGCCTACATCAGCCGCCTGCAGCGCGACGAGGCCTTCCGCTTCCTGCGCGAGAGCCAGAAAAACCTGGCGGACGCCAATATCGAACTGCAGAAGCTGGCCGCGCTGGACAGCCTGACCGGCATCGCCAACCGGCGCCGCTTCGACGAGACGATGCACCTGGAGTGGCAACGCGGCCAGCGCCAGCGCCGCCCGCTCTCGCTGCTGCTGTGCGATATCGACTGCTTCAAGCTGTACAACGACAGTTTCGGCCACCTGGCCGGCGACCTGTGCCTGAAGAAGGCGGCGGCCGTGCTGACCGCCTGCCTGAAGCGCCCGACCGACCTGGCGGCACGCTACGGCGGCGAGGAGTTCGCCATCGTGCTGCCCGATACGGACGCTGCCGGCGCCCGCAAGGTGGCCGAGCAGTGCCTGCGCCAGCTCGAAGAGATCGGCATGGAGCATCCGCAGTCGCCGCACAAGGTGGTGACGATGTCGATCGGCATCGCCACCGTGGTGCCGACGGCCGAAGTGGTCGAACGCGACATGATCGACAGCGCCGACCGGGCGCTGTACGTGGCCAAGAACGACGGCCGCAACCGGGCGGTCAGCATCGCCGAGATCGAGTAGCTCGGGTCTTGGGGTCTGCCGGGTCGCCGGACCGCCCCGCAAGGGACTGACCCCGAAGTGAAATCGACCGAATGTTGGCTGCCACCGAGCCCCCGGTGTCAGGCACCTGTTAGCGGGTCGAAGACCCGCTAACAGGTGCCTGACACCACGGGTTCCCTTCACAATCAGACAAACACCGGCTCCGGCTCCAGCCGCACCCCATAGCGCGCCTCGACGTCGTCCTGGATCGCCCGCGCCAGCCGCTGCACGTCCGCTCCCGTCGCACCGCCGTTGTTCACCAGGACCAGCGCCTGTTTCGGATAGACCCCGGCGGCGCCCAGGCTTTTCCCCTTCCAGCCGCACTGGTCGATCAGCCAGCCGGCGGCCAGCTTCTCGCTGCCGTCCGGCTGGCGATGATGCACCAGGGCCGGATGGCGTGCCAGCAGCGCCGCGCACTGCGCCGCGCTGACCACCGGATTCTTGAAGAAGCTGCCGGCGTTGCCGATCACGCGCGGGTCCGGCAGCTTGCGCTGGCGGATCGCGATGACGGTGTCCGCGACCTGGCGCGGCGTCGGCGTGGCGATGCCCTGCTCCGCCAGCGCCGTCCCCAGCTCGGCATAACGCAGGTTCGGCTGCCAGGCGCGCGGCAGCGCGAACGTGACACTGGTGATGATCAGGTGGCGACCGTCGTCGTGCTTGAACATGCTGTCGCGGTAGGCGAAGCGGCAGGCGGCGGCGTCCAGCGTCACCTCGGCCCCCGTGGCGGGATCGTAGGCGGTCAGGCTGTGGAACACGTCCTTGGTTTCCAGGCCATAGGCGCCGATGTTCTGGATCGGCGCCGCGCCCACCGTGCCGGGAATCAGGGCCAGGTTTTCCAGCCCGCCCAGGCCCTGCGCCAGGGTCCACTGCACGAACTCGTGCCAGTTCTCGCCGGCCGCCGCGCGCACGTGCACGTGATCGGCGTCCCCGGCCAGCACCGCCTTGCCGGTGCTGGCGATGTGCAGCACCAGGCCGTCGAAGTCGCCCGTCAGCAGCAGGTTGCTGCCGCCGCCCAGCACCAGGCGGGGCAAGGCCGCCAGGGCCGGGTCAAGCAAGGCGTGCCGCAGTTGTTCGACGTCCGTGACGCGCAGATAATGGCGGGCGTGCGCTTCGATGCCGAAGGTATTGAACGGACGCAGGGAAATATCGTGCTGAAGGCTTAGTTCGGAATGCATAGCTGGCAGAGTAATTTGCTCGATTATAGAGGGTAAAGCACAAAAACGACCGAGCGTTCGCCTGGTTGTCCGTTAAAATGTCGGATTGTTGCGTGGGCGGTGGATTGCACGCGCAAGCACAAGATTAAGAAAAGTTGAGAGGAAAAAGAATATGCCATCGTTTGACGTAGTTTCCGAAGCGGACATGATCGAGGTGCGCAACGCTGTCGACCAGTCGAACAAGGAAATCACCACCCGCTTCGACTTCAAGGGCAGCGATGCACGCGTGGAGCAGAAGGAGCACGAACTGACGGCGTTCGCGGATTCGGAATTCCAGCTGAGCCAGGTGAAGGACGTGCTGACCAACAAGCTGGCCAAGCGCAAGGTCGACGTGCGCTTCCTGGACGAAGGCAAGATCGAGAAGATCGGCGGCGACAAGGTCAAGCAGGTCATCAAGGTCAAGAACGGCCTGGAAACGGAAACGGCCAAGAAGATCACCAAGATCATCAAGGAAAGCAAGATGAAGGTGCAGGCCAGCATCCAGGGCGAATCGGTGCGCGTGACCGGCGCCAAGCGCGACGACCTGCAGGCCGCGATGGCGCTGCTGCGCAAGGAAGTGACGGACACGCCGCTGGAGTTCAATAACTTCCGCGACTGATGTCGGAGTCGAAAGTAACGTTGGCAGAGCTTTGAGCTGCGACAGACGAATTCGCAGCGCTTGATTCAGGTGGTCCGGGATACCCTTCCGGCATGCCCGGCAGTCTAAGGATAGCAATGAAACGAGTTGATGATTTCCGCCTGCGGTTCGGCGACAAGCAATACGTGCCGATCATGATCGGCGGCATGGGGGTGGACATTTCCACTTCCGAACTGGCGCTGGAAGCGGCGCGCCTGGGCGGCATCGGTCATATCTCCGACGCGATGGTCGAAGACGTCTCGGACCGCCGCTTCGATACGACGTTCGTCAAGGAAAAGACGAAGCTCTACAAGTTCAACATCAATAATATGGACAAGGCGGTGGTGCAGTTCGACCTGGGCCGCCTGGCCGAGGCGCAGCGCCTGCACATCGGCCGCACGATGGAACAAAAGAAGGGGCCGGGGCTCATCTTCGTCAACTGCATGGAAAAGCTGACGATGAACGGCCCGCGCGAGACCTTGCGCGTGCGCCTGAACGCGGCGCTGGACGCGGGCATCGACGGCATTACCTTGTCCGCCGGCCTGCACTTCAACTCCTTCGGCCTGATGGCCGACCATCCGCGCTTTCGCGACGCCAAGCTGGGCATCATCGTCTCCTCGGTGCGCGCGCTGCAGATCTTCCTGCGCAAGAACCAGAAGCTGGACCGCCTGCCCGACTACGTCATCGTCGAGGGTCCGCTGGCCGGCGGCCACCTGGGCTTCGGCCTGGACGACTGGCAGAACTACGACCTGCACACGATCACCGGCGAGGTGCTGGCCTACCTGAAGGCCGAGCAGCTGGACATCCCGGTGATCGCCGCGGGCGGCGTGTTCACCGGCAGCGATGCCGTGTCGTTCCTGGAAATGGGCGCGGCCGGCGTGCAGGTCGCCACCCGCTTCACGATCACCAAGGAATGCGGCCTGCCGGACAAGGTCAAGCAGGAATACATCCGCGCCACCGAGGACGACATCATCGTCAACGGCATCTCGCCGACGGGCTACCCGATGCGCATGCTGCGCAGCACGCCAGCGATCGGCACCAATACGCGGCCGGGCTGCGAGTCGTATGGCTACCTGCTGGACGCCACCGGCAACTGTGCCTACATCAATTCGTACAACCGCGAAGTTGTCGCCAACGGCGGCAGCGACAAGGGCATCAAGGTGATGGACAAGACCTGCCTGTGCACGCACATGCGCAACTTCAACTGCTGGACCTGCGGTCATTACACCTACCGCCTGAAGGACACAACGCACAAGCTGCCCAACGGCGAATACCAGCTGCTGACGGCCGAACACGTGTTCAAGGACTACCAGTTCAGCACGGACAACCGCATCGCCCTGCCGCCCAAGGAAGAGGAAGCGGCCTGCGTGTGACCTGACAGTCAGCCACGACGACGGCGCAGCCCGCAAGGCCTGCGCCGTTTTTTTATGGCTAGCTCAGCCGTGCGCTGTCAAATTGGCAATTTATATACACTGAGACAACTTCATCCCGATAACAATAAGGAGCATCTCAATGGTCAAACAACTCTTCGGTCCCGCCGCCATCGCCACGCTCGCCCTGCTGGCAGGCTGCCAGACGGCGCCCCAGCAAGGCGGCACCTCGCGGGATGAAGCCCCGCCACCGGCCAACCCGGCCTTTGCCGGCAGCATGGCGAAATTCAACGCCCAGTTCCCCAGCGACAAGGCAACCAGGTACGAGGACGTCTCGCTCAAGTTCAACAACGAGAAGAAGCTGGACGAGCGCGGCAATTGCCACGACAAGTCGAAATACCCCGTCACGATCGTGCTGACCCTGGACGCGGACGGCAAGGTCACGGATTCCGTCACGGACGTATCGAACGCCAAGGCCGAGTGCTTCCGTAAGGCCTACGCCGGCGTGCAGTTCCCGAAACCGCCGGTGGCGCCGTACTTCAAGCCGATCCAGCTGCGCTGAGCGACTGACGCGATACGGTCCAGGCCGTGTCTCACCACGGGGTCAGACCCCGAAACGGGACACGGCCTCATCTGTACACCCGCGCCATCGGCCTGCTTACAGCCGGGCTCGTGTCCCATTCTGGTGACTGACCCCGCGGTGGGACACGGGCTCAGCCTTTAGCGGCTGGCTCCGTGGCCGCCGGCAGTTTCGCGCCCGGGTAAAGCCGGCCCAGCACATGCGCCGTGATCTTCGTCAGCAGCCGGCTGGCGATGCCGAGGTCGGCTTCGTCCGGCTCGCGCAACTCCGGCCACAGGCGCCGGACTTCGTCCTCGTGCAGCGCCACCGCCTGCTCCACCTCCTGCTGCCAGAACGGCGGCGCCTCGCTTTCGACGAAATTGCCGCGGCCCCGGCCGAAGTGGGCGACGGCCAGGTAGCGCAGCACGCTGGAAATCAGCATCGTGCGCAGGAACTCGTCGGACAGGCTGATCGCCGGATGCTGCCGGTCCGTGCTCGCATTGAAGCCCCAGGCGGCGCCGGCAAACGTCAGTGCGCCGATGACGCCGCCCAGCAGCGCACCGGTGCCCAAGGTCAGCCCGCCGGCGGCCAGGTCGGCCGACAGCCCCGTCGCCGCGCCGGACACGATCGCCCCCAGCAGCGCGGCCTGCGTCTTTTCGACCGGCGCCTTGACGGTGAAATGGTTGCTGACGCGGGCGTTGATCTTCGGCGCCTCGCTGGCGTCCAGTCCATGCAGCGCCAGCAGGCCGACGGTGGCCTGGCTGATCGACATGTTCAGCCGTGCCACCAGCGTGTTCATCGCGCGCTCCTGGCGCTTGCGCTCGTCCCCCTTGCCCACCCCGACCAGTTTCAGCGCCGCCGCCAGCGCGCCCTTGTCCACCGTCTCGACCAGCTGGCGGTCGCGGGTGGCGTCGAGCAGCAGTTGCGCGGTGACCGTCATCGACTGGTGGAAGCGGCGCTGGTTGTTGTCGTCCCACTGGGCGCGCAGGCGCGTGTAAGCGTCCTGCTTGCTGGCCGGCAGCAACGGCGCGATGGCGTCATAGAACACGGCCTCGTGCACCCAGCAGCGGGCAAAGGCATCCAGCGGCAATACGTCGCGGACGCCGGCAAACTGGCGCAGGTGCGCGCGCCAGCGCTGCTGTTCGGCCAGCTCCTCATGGGCCGGGCGCGGCGGCCCCATCTGATTCAGCAGGACCAGCACGGGCTTGTCCAGCCACTCCAGGATTTTCATCTCCGACGGCAGATAGCCTGCGTCCTCTGGCCGTTCGGCCGAGTTGACCAGATAGAGCACGACGTCAGCGGCGTCGCGGGCCGCCCGCAGCGCCTGCTGGCTGAGCCAGAACGGCCGGTCGCGGTAGCGGTCCAGCACTTCGCGCAGGAACCAGCCGATGGGATTGCCGGACATCGCCAGCCGCTTCATCAGCCGCACCGAGTCGCCGAAACCGGGCGTGTCCCACAGCAGCAGGCGGTCGCCCTGCTGCGTCTGCAGCAGCGGATGGGATTCGGCCAGTGCGGTGACGTGGGCCGCGTCGCGCACCTCGCCCACGTCCGCGCCCAGCAGGGTACGCGCCAGCGTCGTCTTGCCGTTGTTGGTGTGCGAAATCAACGCCAGCTGGATGGTCGTGTCGTCGCTCATGCGACCTCCCCGGCCGGCGCCAGCAGGTCGACGACGGCAGGCTCGGCGCCATGGAAGATGCAGAACTCGCGCCACAGCTCGACCCGCTCGCGCACGCGTTGCGCGTCCGGTGTGCGGGCACGGAAGGCGGAGTCGTCCAGCAATACCGTGGCCGGACGGATGGTGCGCACCACGGCGGCCAGGAACGCGCCATGGTTTTCCTTCTCCGGCGTGGCGGCAAGGTTGAACAGCACGGCCGTCAGGGTGACGGGCGCGTCGTCCGCGAGCGCGGGCGCGTCGGCGCCGTATGCGACGCCTGGCAGCAACCGGACCTTGGCGCGCTCGCCCAGCAGACTGACGGCGACGGTTTCCAGCCCCCTGGCGCGCGCCTCGTCCAAGGTGAAACTGTACGGCAGCACACGCAGCACGCCCGCCTCGCCACCGGCAACGTCGCTCAGCTGGCGGAAATACGGCTGCGTCACGTCGAGCGGGAAGCGGCGCGCCAGCCAGCCGGCGCGCAGGGCAGCCACGCCGGCCAGCACGAGACGCGGCAGCACCACCAGCAACAGCAGCGTGGCGGCGTACAGATGCACCCAGCGGGCACCGGCCGCCGTGGCGCCGGCGCCGCTGGCGAAGTGAAGCGCCTGCACCTCCGCCAGTGTGAAGCCCTGCAGTGGGAACAGCGTCAGCGCCGGCCAGAACAGCAGCGACAGCAGCTGGTGCACCTGGGTCGCGTCGAGGAACGTGCTTTCCCAGCCGGCGCCGTACTGGGCCATGATGCCGCGCGCGTACAGCGACGCCAGCGCACCCAGCGCGAACAGCGCAGCGGACAGGTGCACCGTGCGGGCCAGCCGGGCCCCGTTCAGCCGCGCGCTGAGCTGGCCCCATTCGGCCATGAAGGCGAACAGCGCGGCCGACAGCGCATGCGGCATCTTGCGCGGCAAGGAGGACGGCCCGACCGACAGGCGCCGGATCCAGCCGGCCCGCGCCCGTGTGACGCCGGCCTTCGGAATGCACAGCCAGATGAGCATGATGGCGTAGACGAGCAGGTTCCAGCCGATGATCGCCAGCAGCGGTGCCGACAGCAGGTCGACGCGGTGCGGATCGGTGATGCGGTCGAGGCCCGCGCCCAGCACGAAGGCCAGCACGGGCAGCAGCCAGGCCAGCGCATGCAGGCCGGTGCGGCGCTTGGCGAACGTGGCGAAGGCGGGATGGCGCTGGGCCAGCTTCTTGATGATCTGTTCGGAACGCTGCTGCAGGAAATGGTCGGGGGTGGCGGCCGACTTCGTTTCGGACGCCTGCCACTGGGCCAGCTCGCGTGCCGTGCGGTTGGCGTAGCGACGGTCGTCGTCGCTGAGGATTTCGCGTTTCTGGTCCGTGGTCTCGATGGCTTTCACCAGTACCACGTCCCTGGCCAGCTGTTCGTTCATGCCGCTCCCTTCTTGTCGAAGTGGCATTGTACAGCCGTGCTATCGATCGCTGCGCGCGGGCCGCAACGATGCCGTCCCTGGCCGGCACCAGCCGGGCAAGGGGAATGTCATCGGTTCCGGGCGGCGTCCCGCACCGCCACCGCCCGGCCGTGCTGGCTCATTTGCCTCGCTTGGAGCCGGAATCGTAGCGGGTCCCGCCGCCTTCGCCGCTGTCGTCGTAGCGGGCCGTCCTGCTGCCCGAGTCGGTCCGGGATTGTGCCGGACTGTCCTGCCGCTGGGCATTGCTGGGCGAACCGGACTGGCGCGAGCCCGGCGGCCCCACCGGCGACTCCTGCGAGCCGGCGCGCTGCTTCTGTTCCAGCCCGCCGTGGCCGGATTGCTGCGGCAAGCCCTGCCGGTCTTCCTCGGCACGTGCCTCCGATTGCTGGGCCTGCTGCCGGGCGCTCCAGCCGGCCTGCTGGGCACCGGCGCCACCGCGCTCGCTGCCCACGTCGTCCTGCCGCGCCCCCTGCATCGCACCACGGTCACGCACCGAAGCGCCGCCCTCCTCGATGGAGGCCGACTGGACATTGCCACCGCCGCGGTCCACCACGCCAGGAGGCTTGGACTGCATGCTGTCCTGCGACACAGTGGGTTCGGTGGTATCGCCGGAGCGGCGGGTGACAGGCGGCTTCTGCTGTTTCGAACTCATCTTGCTCCTCCTTGGAAAGGTGTCGCTGATTGCGAGAACAGATCGATCATGCGCGCGGCAGCTGGGGCGCTGTATAGGAGCGTGCGCCGCGGTAGCGTAGGAGCGGACTGACCTGCGGCTGGGACCGGATCATGCAATTGCGTGATTCGCGGGAGCGTCCGCCCGCCTATGGTGTGGGTGGTGCCGCGCGGCGCGCGCGCCAGGCAAGAACTTTGATTCCGATAACGATAGGAGTTCGTCATGGCTATATTGAATGTAACTTACGGCGCCGAGGTCACACTCGACGAGTCCATTGGTCTGCAGAACCTGCTCGCCACACCCTCCGTTCCCGGCGATGCCGATGACAACGACATCCTGGCGAGCTCGCTGCCACAACCCTTCACCAGCCGGCTGAGCGCGACTGGCGTCGTGGCCACGCCGATCAATGCCGCCCTCAGCGGCTACAACGGCAGCAACACGGGCGCCAACGCCCTCAGCTTCAGCATTCCCAAGGCCGTCGGCATCGGCTTCACGGACAGCGCCGGCAACGCCCTCGATGGCGACGCCAGCGGCCTGTTCACGACCGTCGGCAATATCCCGATCACGTTGTGGACCGATCCGGTCAATAACAATATCGTCTACGGCAAGGCCAACGGCACGACGGTGTTTGCCGCCTACCTGGAGGAAACCGGTACGCCGTTGTCGGGGGCGAAAATCTGGATGGTGCAATACGCCGCCATCAAGGACCCGACCACCAATCCCGACGAGTCGCTGAACCTGCTGAACAAGGTATTCGTGACGGTCGACAAGGAAGTGGAATTTTCACTGGCCAATGCGCCTTCCGGCCAGAACCTGTTCCTGACAATGGGCGACGCGACCGCCGCCATCGTGGTGACAGGTGCCAAGCCGGCCAACCAGTCCACCGGTGCCAGCATCAATACCGGCGACACGGTCAACACCAGTCAAGGCGGCGGTTCCACGACCATCGGTGCCAACAACCAGATGGTCGATGCGGGTGAAGGCATGATCTTCTCGTTCGTGACCGGGGCCAACCCGGCGCTGACGATCCCCAACCTGTCGCATGGCGAGGCGGTACTGGAAAGTAATATCCAATTCACCGGCATGCTGGACGCCCGCGCGGCATCGTTGGACATCGTCCAGATGCAACAGGGCAAACTCGCAACGGTCCAACTGGTCGCCTACAGCACGACCGTGCACAGCGGCGTCGATTATGTCGACAACCTGAACAACAATACGGCGGTGGCGATCGATAACGTGATCGTGCGCAACGCCGCTGGCACGATCATTGAAAACTCGGACGGCAGCGTCAATACGGCCGGGCTGACGATTACCTTCAGCAGCGGCACCGCGACCGTCACGGGAGTCCAGGCAGGCTATACGATCGATTACCACACGGTGACCGACCATAATCGCCTGCAGGTCAACAATACCGGCACGGGCGCCAATGGCGCCAGCTTCGACATCGGCGGCTTCACGCTGCTGCAGGTCGCCAGCGATACCGCCGAGATTGGCTCGCGCATGAACTTCGAGGACGCCGGCCCGCGCATCAGCGCAGCGGTCGCGCTCGACACGACGATCCTGAACACGCAAGACGCACAGACGATCGGCCCCGCCACGGACAGCGCCACCCAGTCGTTCGCCGCCGCCTTCGCGATCGGCTCGAGCAGCTATGACACCGATGGCCCTGGCACGATCACGTGGAGCTATGCGCTGGGACTGACGGCCGAAGGCGAGAATTCCGGGCTGAAAAGCGGCGGCGCCACGATCTTCCTGTACACGGTGGCCGGCAAGGTCGTCGGTTCGACGGCCGCGACCGCTGCGGGCGTTACAGCCGGCAATACCGTGTTCGACCTGAGCGCGAGCGCCGACGGCAACGTCACGCTGCAACAATACAGCCGCATCGACCATGCTCTGCCTGGCGTCGGCTCGAACTTCGCCGACCAGGAAGCGATCCTGGCCAACGGGCTGGTCACCTTGAACGGCACCGTCCGCATCACGGATGGCGACGGCGACTTCGCCACGTCCACCGCGAAGCTGGACCTGGGCGGCAACGTACGCTTCGACGATGACGGTCCCGGTCCGTTCAACCCCGCGTCGATCACACTGATCAACAACGGCACCGCGACGGGTACGGCGGCCATGCATGCGGCCGCCAGCGTGGGCGCCGATATCCCCGGCACCGCCCGCTTCGTGGACGTGGTCGCCGCCGATGACTTCCTGTATGCCAGCGACGGCACGACCTTGCTGAAATCGGGCGGCGAAACTATCGTGCTGTCCGGCTTTGGCACCCATGTGCTGACGGCCAAGACCGTCTCCGGCGCGACGGTGTTTACCGCGACACTCAATAGCGCCACCGACCAGTACACGATCGACTTCGACCGCGCCATCGACGACGGCAGCGGCGTCAGCTTCCTGGGTGCCGCACCCATCCGCTCGGGCAATCCAACCTACAACCTGATCGACAACGTGGGCGGCACGACGCTCGACCTGCTGTTCTCGGGCGGCGACACGGGACACGGCGTACCGACGGCGCATTCCGTCAACGTCAGCACCAACGGCGCCGGGGTGGACAACCAGAGCATGAACGCCAGCGGTACGCTGGGTGAAACGCTGCGCATCGACTTCGCCACCGGCGCCGCGCTGGCCGGCTCGCCGTTGGGCAGCGACTTCGTCGCCGGGACGCACCAGACCGTCAACGGCTACTCCTTCCTGCTGACGCAGAACACGCCCAGCGGAACCACCGCCACCGCCTACATCCAGGTGTTCGATGCCGACAACGACAAGGTGCTGGTCAACGACCCGGGCGACGTGCTCGATACGATCACGAAGGTCACGGTCGACGGCGTGACGATCTATGACGGCACCTTCCACAGCGCGACGATCAATGGCAGCGTGGTGTCCGGCATGCTGTACAACGGCGGCATCGTGCTGACGGGCCTGTCCGAAGGCACCACCGGCGATGGCACGGGCGGCGACGATCCCCTCATCAAGGTCAGCACGGCGACCGGCTTCAACCGCGTCGAGGTGTCGAACTTCGCGGGCCAGACGGTGGGCGGTCAAGTGCTGGGCGGCACCAGCTTCGACATTGCGCCGGCCGGCGTCGACCAGGCGGTGGCCGGCAAGCCGTTCTCGTTCAACCTGCCGATCCAGGTCACCGACTTCGACGGTGACTTCGGCCCTGTCGAGCTGATCGGCGTGAACATCACGCCGGTCCCGCTGGGCTGACAGAGTGGAGCGGAACTGCTAGCGCAGGCGCGCCGGCAGTTCCGATTTGCGGTGGATGTCCAGCTTGGAGAACACGTGGGCGAGATGGGTGCGCACCGTGTTACTGCTGACACCTAGCAGGGCGGCGATCTCGCCGTGGGTCCGGCCCTGCGCGTAGTGCCGGGCCGTTACTGCTTCCGCCGGCGTCAGCAGGTCGAAAGGCTGCCGTTGGGTGACCTTGCACAGGAAGGCGCCGCCGGGGCCCGGTTCGAGCGACCACCGGGTCAGGCGACCGTCGTAACGGCCCTGGCTGCGCAATGTGACCAGCACTCCCCCTGGCAATTGCCCTGCCAGGCAGTGCGGCCATTCAAGGCGGGCCAGGCCGTTGAACGCGTCATCGCAGACGTCCACTGCGTCATACGCGCTGACGAGGGCGAATCCTCCCATGGTGGTGACGCTGGCCTGCTCGGCAAGATAGCGCCGCTGGCACAGCTGCTTGCAGCGCAACAGATGCGGCCACAGCGCCGTGGCGTACAAGGCAGCGCCGGCCGTGAACGGCCGGCGCCCACGGCGCCCCAGCAACAGCCAATCGGGCGGACGCAGCGGCGTTTCGACAGAACCGATCAGCAGCAGCTGGCGCAGCCCCTGTCGTTGCGCATGGCCAAGCAGCCGGCCGGGATCGAACAGCTGACGCAGCTGCGCGCTGCTGCAGAGCGCAGGAGGCGGCAAATCGAGGTGGAAGCTGGACGACAGCACGACGGAATCGCCTTCGACCACCTGCCGCAGGCTCTGCCGACGTTCGCGCACGACGCCACAGCCCAACTCAGCGACATCGAACGACAGTACCCTTGCAAGCAGATCGGCAACCCGGGCGGAAAAGTCGCTGCAGGCAACCTGCTCGGCCGTCTCATACATCTCGAGCATCAACGAAGAGAAGTACTGCAGCATGGGACCCCGCTCCTTTCAGCTGTCGATACTGGATGGCGCAAGAACCTACTTCTTCACGATAGCAGCTTTCATCGGGATAGCCAGCAAACCCAGGCAGGGTAAATCTGGAAAAAATCGGGATTTGCCGAAGAGCCGGCACGGCGTTGGTCCGTCTTACGCCGAGCCGGCGTGCAGTCATGTGCGGGCAGAAATGAAAAAACCCCCGCCAGATCACTGGACGGGGGTTTTTCTATATAACAGCCTGACGATAACCTACTTTCACACTGGTTGCAGCACTATCATCGGCGCAAAGTCGTTTCACGGTCCTGTTCGGGATGGGAAGGGGTGGGACCGACTTGCTATGGTCATCAGGCATGACTTGTACGTAGCCTCGTTCCCTGTTGGGCAACGCGGCTACTAATCTGGAAGAAGTAAGTTGGGTGTTACTGGTAAAACTCAAACACAGGCAAATGCTCTGTAACCGTCAAGGTTATAGAGACAAGCCGTACGGGCAATTAGTATCAGTTAGCTTAATGCATTACTGCACTTCCACACCTGACCTATCAACGTCCTGGTCTCGAACGACCCTTCAAGGAGCTCAAGGCTCCGGGAAATCTCATCTTAAGGCAAGTTTCCCGCTTAGATGCTTTCAGCGGTTATCTCTTCCGAACTTAGCTACCCGGCAATGCCACTGGCGTGACAACCGGTACACCAGAGGTTCGTCCACTCCGGTCCTCTCGTACTAGGAGCAGCCCCCTTCAAATTTCCAACGCCCACGGCAGATAGGGACCAAACTGTCTCACGACGTTTTAAACCCAGCTCACGTACCACTTTAAATGGCGAACAGCCATACCCTTGGGACCGGCTACAGCCCCAGGATGTGATGAGCCGACATCGAGGTGCCAAACTCCCCCGTCGATATGAACTCTTGGGAGGAATCAGCCTGTTATCCCCAGAGTACCTTTTATCCGTTGAGCGATGGCCCTTCCATACAGAACCACCGGATCACTATGTCCTACTTTCGTACCTGCTCGACTTGTCGGTCTCGCAGTTAAGCACGCTTATGCCATTGCACTATTAGCACGATGTCCGACCGTACCTAGCGTACCTTCGAACTCCTCCGTTACACTTTAGGAGGAGACCGCCCCAGTCAAACTGCCTACCATGCACTGTCCCCGACCCGGATCACGGGCCAAGGTTAGAACCTCAAACAAACCAGGGTGGTATTTCAAGGTTGGCTCCACGAGAACTGGCGTCCCCGCTTCAAAGCCTCCCACCTATCCTACACAGATTGGTTCAAAGTCCAATGCAAAGCTACAGTAAAGGTTCATGGGGTCTTTCCGTCTAGCCGCGGGTAGATTGCATCATCACAAACACTTCAACTTCGCTGAGTCTCGGGAGGAGACAGTGTGGCCATCGTTACGCCATTCGTGCAGGTCGGAACTTACCCGACAAGGAATTTCGCTACCTTAGGACCGTTATAGTTACGGCCGCCGTTTACTGGGACTTCAATCAAGAGCTTGCACCCCATCATTTAATCTTCCAGCACCGGGCAGGCGTCACACCCTATACGTCCACTTTCGTGTTTGCAGAGTGCTGTGTTTTTATTAAACAGTCGCAGCCACCAGTTTATTGCAACCCTTTCACCCTTCCACAGTAAAGTGGTCAAGCTACCGGGGCGTACCTTTTCCCGAAGTTACGGTACCAATTTGCCGAGTTCCTTCTCCCGAGTTCTCTCAAGCGCCTTAGAATACTCATCTCGCCCACCTGTGTCGGTTTGCGGTACGGTCTCGTATGACTGAAGCTTAGAGGCTTTTCTTGGAACCACTTCCGATTGCTTCGCGCTACAAGAGCGCTCGTCCCGATCCCTTGGATTACGTACCCGGATTTGCCTAAGTACCTCCTATGAACCAGAAACTGACTATTCCAACAGTCAGACAACCTTCCGCGATCCGTCCCCCCATCGCATCATACGACGGTGCAGGAATATTAACCTGCTTCCCATCAGCTACGCATCTCTGCCTCGCCTTAGGGGCCGACTCACCCTGCTCCGATGAACGTTGAACAGGAAACCTTGGGCTTACGGCGTGCGGGCTTTTCACCCGCATTATCGCTACTCATGTCAGCATTCGCACTTCTGATACCTCCAGCATCCTTTACAAGACACCTTCGCAGGCTTACAGAACGCTCTCCTACCATATCCTTGCGGATATCCGCAGCTTCGGTGACTGGCTTAGCCCCGTTACATCTTCCGCGCAGGACGACTCGATCAGTGAGCTATTACGCTTTCTTTAAATGATGGCTGCTTCTAAGCCAACATCCTGACTGTTTTAGCCTTCCCACTTCGTTTTCCACTTAGCCAATCTTTGGGACCTTAGCTGGCGGTCTGGGTTGTTTCCCTCTTGACGCCGGACGTTAGCACCCGACGTCTGTCTCCCAAGCTCGCACTCATCGGTATTCGGAGTTTGCAATGGTTTGGTAAGTCGCGATGACCCCCTAGCCATAACAGTGCTCTACCCCCGATGGTGATACTTGAGGCACTACCTAAATAGTTTTCGGAGAGAACCAGCTATTTCCAAGTTTGTTTAGCCTTTCACCCCTACCCACAGCTCATCCCCTAATTTTTCAACATTAGTGGGTTCGGTCCTCCAGTGCGTGTTACCGCACCTTCAACCTGGCCATGGGTAGATCACTTGGTTTCGGGTCTACACCCAGCAACTAGCGCCCTGTTCGGACTCGATTTCTCTACGGCTCCCCTATATGGTTAACCTCGCTACTGAATGTAAGTCGCTGACCCATTATACAAAAGGTACGCCGTCACGGAACAAGTCCGCTCCGACTGTTTGTATGCACACGGTTTCAGGATCTATTTCACTCCCCTCCCGGGGTTCTTTTCGCCTTTCCCTCACGGTACTGGTTCACTATCGGTCGATTACGAGTATTTAGCCTTGGAGGATGGTCCCCCCATCTTCAGACAGGATTTCTCGTGTCCCGCCCTACTTGTCGTACGCTTAGTACCACCGGTCTGATTTCGTGTACGGGGCTATCACCCGCTATGGCGCCTATTTCCAGAGGCTTCCACTATCAGTCCGACTATCACGTACAGGCTCTTCCCATTTCGCTCGCCACTACTTTGGGAATCTCGGTTGATTTATTTTCCTGCAGCTACTTAGATGTTTCAGTTCGCCGCGTTCGCCTCACACACCTATGTATTCAGTGAGTGATACCCTAAAAGGGTGGGTTTCCCCATTCGGAAATCTACGGATCAAAGCTCGTTTGTCAGCTCCCCGTAGCTTATCGCAGACTACTACGTCCTTCATCGCCTGTAATCGCCAAGGCATCCGCCATGTGCACTTATTCACTTGTCCCTATAACCTTGACGGCTATCGGTTCAAGCATTTACTACTGTGTTTGATGAGTTTTTGTATGCGTTCTTTCGAACACTACCCTAAGTGTGTGATTTCTCACACGCTTAATAAAACTTTACTTCTTCCAGATTGTTAAAGAGCGAAACAGCTTAGATCTCTAAAAGATCAAACCTAAATCCTCGACAGTGCGAGACTTACGTTTGTACTTTCAACAGAAGCGATGGTGGAGGATGACGGGATCGAACCGACGACCCCCTGCTTGCAAAGCAGGTGCTCTCCCAGCTGAGCTAATCCCCCATGTTTGTGGTGGGTCTGGTTGGGCTCGAACCAACGACCCCCGCGTTATCAACACGGTGCTCTAACCAGCTGAGCTACAGACCCGCGACTTTCTTCTGTTTATTGCTGTTTCCCTAACAACAGTCGATAAGTGTGAGCGTTTGATGCACGATCATTTCTGATCCGTGCCACTCTAGAAAGGAGGTGATCCAGCCGCACCTTCCGATACGGCTACCTTGTTACGACTTCACCCCAGTCACGAATCCTACCGTGGTAAGCGCCCTCCTTGCGGTTAAGCTACCTACTTCTGGTAAAACCCGCTCCCATGGTGTGACGGGCGGTGTGTACAAGACCCGGGAACGTATTCACCGCGACATGCTGATCCGCGATTACTAGCGATTCCAACTTCATGCAGTCGAGTTGCAGACTACAATCCGGACTACGATACACTTTCTGGGATTAGCTCCCCCTCGCGGGTTGGCGGCCCTCTGTATGTACCATTGTATGACGTGTGAAGCCCTACCCATAAGGGCCATGAGGACTTGACGTCATCCCCACCTTCCTCCGGTTTGTCACCGGCAGTCTCATTAGAGTGCCCTTTCGTAGCAACTAATGACAAGGGTTGCGCTCGTTGCGGGACTTAACCCAACATCTCACGACACGAGCTGACGACAGCCATGCAGCACCTGTGTGCAGGTTCTCTTTCGAGCACTCCCCGATCTCTCAGGGATTCCTGCCATGTCAAGGGTAGGTAAGGTTTTTCGCGTTGCATCGAATTAATCCACATCATCCACCGCTTGTGCGGGTCCCCGTCAATTCCTTTGAGTTTTAATCTTGCGACCGTACTCCCCAGGCGGTCTACTTCACGCGTTAGCTGCGTTACCAAGTCAATTAAGACCCGACAACTAGTAGACATCGTTTAGGGCGTGGACTACCAGGGTATCTAATCCTGTTTGCTCCCCACGCTTTCGTGCATGAGCGTCAATCTTAGCCCAGGGGGCTGCCTTCGCCATCGGTGTTCCTCCACATCTCTACGCATTTCACTGCTACACGTGGAATTCTACCCCCCTCTGCCAGATTCCAGCCTTGCAGTCTCCATCGCCATTCCCAGGTTAAGCCCGGGGATTTCACGACAGACTTACAAAACCGCCTGCGCACGCTTTACGCCCAGTAATTCCGATTAACGCTTGCACCCTACGTATTACCGCGGCTGCTGGCACGTAGTTAGCCGGTGCTTATTCTTCAGGTACCGTCATTAGCCGTGGATATTAGCCACGACCGTTTCTTCCCTGACAAAAGAGCTTTACAACCCGAAGGCCTTCTTCACTCACGCGGCATTGCTGGATCAGGCTTGCGCCCATTGTCCAAAATTCCCCACTGCTGCCTCCCGTAGGAGTCTGGGCCGTGTCTCAGTCCCAGTGTGGCTGGTCGTCCTCTCAGACCAGCTACTGATCGTCGCCTTGGTGAGCCTTTACCTCACCAACTAGCTAATCAGATATCGGCCGCTCCAGGAGCACAAGGCCTTGCGGTCCCCTGCTTTCATCCTTGGATCGTATGCGGTATTAGCGTAACTTTCGCTACGTTATCCCCCACTCTTGGGCACGTTCCGATATATTACTCACCCGTTCGCCACTCGTCAGCGGAGCAAGCTCCCTGTTACCGTTCGACTTGCATGTGTAAAGCATGCCGCCAGCGTTCAATCTGAGCCAGGATCAAACTCTTCAGTTCAATCTCTGTTTTATGTCATTGCTGACATGGTCACTCTCAAGATACTGACGTTCCTCTTGCGAGGTCACGTTTAATTTCTTGCGAGCGTTTGATGCTATATATTTTGAGTATCGGGACCGAAATCCCGGGCACACTCACATCAAACGCCCACACTTATCGACTGTTGATTGTTAAAGAATTCTGCCTTTGAAGGCATGCTGCGATCCGGTCAAACCCGGCGACAAATCGTTGTGTTTGTCAGCAGCAGAGAGATGAGATTATGCGGTGTTTCGTGCAGCTCGTCAACCCCTCGGTTTCTGTCGCATCGTTTCGTTTTCACTACTACGCTGCGGCAGGGACAGAACTATAGCAAACGATACTTGCCCTGCGCAAGCACTATTTCGCGCAACTGGCCGTCGGGCCGATCGACCTTCCACTCCCGGCTTTGTGCAACCTGTCGCATGGCCCTGGCTGCGGTGGACAGTTTTGCGCAAGGTTATCTACACTTGCTGACCACCTAAGACCGAAAGCCGCAGATGTTCCCCACGCCCAAAGCACAAGAGACGTTCAAAACCGCACTGGCCTGGCTGCACAAGGCGTTCGACCGCACGGCGACCTGGGTCACGCAACTCTCCTGGTGGAAATTCTTCCTGTTCGCCGCGCTGGCCCTGATCGCGGCCTCCATCCTCCAGGAGGAACTGTTCTCGCCAAATATGGACGAGGACCTGGAGATGTACTCCCACAAGCGTGCCAAGGCGGATGCCGACGCACCGAATATCGTCATCGACGACAGTGGCATCCGCTTCAACCCGCGCGGCGGCAAATTGCGCAAGAGCCCGGACATCGACACGCCGCAGACAGCGGAAACGCCCGACGCGACCGAACCGGGCGAGGTCCCCGATGCGCCGGAAGCACCGCCCGCGCCGGAGGTGGCACCAGCCGCTCCCGCGGCACCGGCCGCGCCTGCCGCACCGGCGGCTCCCGCCAGGCCGGCCAAGTCGGCGCCGGCTGTCACGGCCCTGCCTGGCGAAGAGGTCCATATCGAGTTACCGCCGCAGATCGGCGAGGAATTGTCGAACGCCCTGGAAAAGGCCGTCGACAACGCCGCCGAGGAGAAGGTTTCGCGCTACCACGAGCAGGCCTCGACGTGGTTCAAGAGCTTCGTGTCGCTGCTGGTCCTGACGCTGTTCGGCATGAAGGCCCTGATGGGCGGCAAAAAGAAGGCCGAGGCCCAGACACAGTATGCCAACGCTGCCGCCGAGCGCGAATCCATGCAGCGCCAGCTGTCGGAAGCGAAGATGCAGATGATGCAGGCGCAGGTCGAGCCGCACTTCCTGTTCAACACGCTGGCCTCCGTCGAGCATCTGATCGAGACGGACCCGCCACGCGCCTCGGCGATGCAGCGCAGCCTGATCAAGTACCTGCGCGCCGTGTTGCCGCAGATGCGCGACAACACCTTGATCACCAACCTGGGCCGGGAAGCCGATATGGTGGTCGCCTACCTGGCTCTGCTGAAGATGCGCATGGAAGAACGGCTGACGATCGACTTCAATATACCCGACGGCCTGCGCAGCGCGGCCTTCCCGCCGATGATGCTGCAGTCGATGGTGGAAAACGCCATCAAGCATGGCCTGGAAGCCAAGCCGGAGGGCGGCACGCTGAAGGTACGTGCCGAGGTGGCGCACAGCAAGCTGCGCGTCATCGTGGCGGACGACGGCCTGGGCTTCGGCGCCAAGCCCAGCGACGGCACCGGCCTGGGCCTGATGACGATCCGCGAACGCCTGAAACTGCTGCACGGCGACCAGGGTCAGCTGCACATCGAGCCGAACAGCCCGAGCGGCGTCATCGCCACCATCGAGGTGCCGTACCAGCTGTCGCAACAAGCCCCGAAATGATTGCACCCGGCGCTAAATTCTTGAATAATTGACGCCTGTTGCCTTCTTCTTAAGCCGAACATGCCTACTGCGATCTTAGCCGACGATGAACGTTTGATGCGCGACCAGCTGCGCATGCGCCTGGGCCAGGTGTGGCCCGACCTGGACATCGTGGGCGAGGCGAAGAATGGCGACGAAGCCATCAGCCTGGTCGACGAACTGAAGCCGGACTTCACCTTCCTCGATATCCGCATGCCTGGCAAGACCGGCATGGAAGCGGCTGCCGCCATCGGCAACAAGAGTCACGTCGTGTTCGTCACGGCGTACGACGCCTATGCCGTCGAAGCTTTCGAGCGCGGCGCGGTGGACTACGTGCTGAAGCCGCCTGAGCAGGAACGCCTGAAGATCACGGCCGAGCGCCTGAAGGACCGCCTGGCCAGGCCGGCCGGCGACGTCAACGCCAGCGTCACCGCCATGCTGTCGCAACTGGCCGAAAAGATCGCCACCCCGAAACCGAAGTACCTGCAGTGGATCCAGGCCAGCATCGGCCAGGACCTGCGCATGATCCCCGTCGAAGAGATCCTGTTCTTCCGCTCGGACGAGAAATACACCTGCGTGCAGACCGAGAAATTCGAAGCGCTGATCCGCAAGCCCGTGCGCGACCTGGCCGAGGAGCTGGACCCGTCGCTGTTCTGGCAGATCCACCGTGCCACGCTCGTCAACGTGAATGCGATCGAAGGCGTCACGCGCGACATCCGCGGCCGCCACCTGGTCATGATCAAGGGCCGCCCGGACAAGCTTGAGGTCAGCCGCAGCTTCCTGCACCTGTTCAAGCAGATGTAACTGCTGAGCCAGATCAACCGCCCTGCCCCGCTCCCGTATTAGGGTCGTTTGCGTAAGGCCGCCCTGCGGCGGCCGGAGGAGACCGCATGCGACCCACATCCCTGCTGCTGGCAGCGACCTTGCTGCTGGTAGTCCGCCTGACCCTGCGCATGAGTGCGTGCGAGGCGACCCCGGCGGAACAGCGCGAGGCCGACGCGCGCGCGCGCCTGGCCGGCCGCCGCGCCACCGACTACGCACTGGAGAACATCCGCGAGGAAGAGCGCGCCTATATCGCACGCGAGCTGCATGACGACCTGGGCCAGTTGCTGGCCACCTTGCGCGTGGACATGAGCCTGCTGTTGCAGCAACCCGCCCCCAATCCGGCGATACGCGAGCTGATGACCGGCATGGACGAGCGGCTGCTGTCCGCCATCACGTCGCTGCGGCGCATCGCCAGCAACCTGCGCCCGCGCGCGCTGGACGAAGGCGGCCTGTACTTCGCGCTGCAGTCGCTGCGGCACGATTTCGAGCAGCGCCACGGCGTCGCATGCAAGCTCGAGGCCCGCGAAAGCGAACTGGTGCTGAACGACCGCACCAGTACCGCCATCTACCGCATCGTGCAGGAATCGCTGACGAACATCGCCCGTCATGCCAACGCCAGCCACGTCCGTATCGTCCTGCGGCGAGCCCACGGCATGCTGCACGTGACGATCGACGACGATGGTCGCGGCATCGCCCAGTCCGACATGGAAAAGCCCGCCTCGTTCGGGCTGCTCGGCATGCGCGAGCGGGTCTGGGCCATCCGCGGTGATATTGCGATCACGGGCAGCCCGCGCGGCACCCGCATCGCCATCCATCTGCCATTGCCGGAGTAAGCCATGAGCGTCGACCAGTTACCCGGGCCCAGTGAGCGCAAGCAAAGAAGGCTTGTAAGCGGTGGCGGGCCGCCCTATGATGAAACAATGATCAGACGAGTGGAAAAACTTGAAGAGGATGTCGCGACGATCAAGGCCGATCTGGCCGTGATCAAGGCGACCTACGCCACCAAGGCGGACATCGCCGACGCGAAAGCCTCGATCATCATGTGGGTCGTGACCGCCGTGTTCGTGGCGCAGCTGCTGCCTGCAGTCCTGAAAATCTACCTGCCCCACTGACAAAAAAAGCCGCCGGCTTGCACCGGCGGCTCTCGGATCCCGTCAAGCTCGATCAGAAGGTGTGACGCACGCCCAGGTTGAAGGCCGCGTCGCCGCTGCCCGCCTCGTTGTTGTTACCCACCGTGTAGCCGGCACCGTTCTTGTTCTTGATCTTCGCATAGGCCGTGTAGGCGCTGGTGCGCTTCGACAGCGCGTACGAGTAGCCGATCGCCCACTGGTGCGCGTCCTGGTTGTTGACCGTCTTGTCGTTCTTGTTCATCCACGATGCCATCAGCGTGCCATTGCCCAATGGCGCGGTGATGCCGATCAGCGCGTCGTTGGCGTCCGTCGATGGTTTCGGCGCCGTTTTCAGGCCGTAGGCGTTGGCGACCGGGATCGGCGAGCTGTTCAGGCCCTTGTCCCATTCATAGGCGGCAAACAGCTTGACGACCTTGAAGTCGTAGTTGGCGGCCAGCAGCGTGTTCTTGCCGTCTTCACGGTCCACACCTACCGCGGTGCTCGTTGGCGCCGAGTCGTTGTTGCGGTTGTTGTGCACCAGGCGCACGTTCAGGCCATTGCCCGAGTAGTTCAGGCCGATCGCGAACTGGCGGCCGGCGGTGTTGTCACCCGGCTGCTCGCCCAGCGCGTACAGGCCGTCCACCGAGAAACCGGACCAGTTCGGCGTCGAGTACACCAGCGCATTGCTGACGCGGGTGTTGACGCCGCCGGCCGGGAACAGGTTCTTGATATTGCCCGCGTAGCCGGCGCCGAACGGGTCGGCCACCTGGCTCATGGCGTTGTACAGCGGGTTGTACTGGCGGCCAATGGTCAACGTACCCATCGTCTTGCTCTTCAGGCCGACGAAGGCCTGGCGGTTGAACAGGGTGTTGCTGCTGTCCAGGGAGCCGTCGTCGATCTTGTAGCCCGATTCCAGGGTGAAGATGGCGGACAGGTCGCCGCCCAGTTCCTCGACACCACGGAAGCCGATGCGCGACTGGCTGCCGATGCCGCTCGTTACCTTCGTCACGTCGCCCGCGGCACCGCCCGTCTCGCGGACGATGCCGGCATCGACGATGCCGTAGATCGTGACGTTCGATTGAGCATGGGCGGTAAGCGCTGCGAAGCTGCCGGCGAAAATGGCGGCGAGAGTAAGTTTTTTCACTTGATGTTCTCTTATTGAAGTTTCAGGTTGAGGCTCAGGAACCACGTACTACCGCGTTCCGGGCGCCGTGGATCTACCGCGGCGTATCTTGCCTTCCAAATACTTCAACAATATGACATCTGCAACTTGTTGCTGCTATACAACGAACGGTGTAGTCATTTCAGCCGGGCCGTCAGCAGCCAGTAATGCGTCAGCCGCTCGATGCGGATCTCGCGCACGGCGTTGGCCAGCTTCTTGCGCAGGTAGCTGTCGGTCGGGAAATTCTTCAGCACCTCGACGCGCTCGCCGCCCGCCATGCGCAACTGGAACGTGTTGCCTTCCACGTCCGTGCGCGCGATCACGGTACTGGTGCCGTCGACGTAGCACTCGTCCAGCAGCACCAGCAGCACATCCTTGCCCAGTTGGGCGCGCAGGTGCGCCAGGTAACGGTCCTGGTTCTCGCGCCGCACGTGCGACCACCAGGAGCCGGCAAATACGGCGGTGTAGCGGCCGACGGAGGCCGGCAGCTCGAAGGCGTCCGCCTGGGCGTAGATGACGTTGTCGGGCGCGTCGCGCCGGGCCTCGGCCAGCAGGTCCTCGTTGATGTCGATGGCGTGAACGGAGGCGGCCGTCGCGGCGATCACCTTTGTCCAGTAACCCTTGCCGCAGGCCAGTTCCAGCACCTTGTGGCCACGCAGCAATTCGGCGACGCGGTCCTTGACCGCGGCCAGGTCGGCCTGGCGCTCCGGCATCTCATAAGGGGCTTCCAGCTCGGCCGCGTTGGCGGCGTAATAATTTGCTAACTCTTGATTCATATCTTACAGCTCGTAGTTCTCATGTTCGCCCCGCATCGCCTGCTCGATCAGCTTGCGGTTCAGCGTGGGGGCCAGTAATTCGATAAAGGTATATATATAGGAGCGCAGGTAGGCGCCCTGCTTGACGGCCACGCGCGAGACGTTCATGCCGAACAGGTGTCCTACCGAGATCGCCCGCAGGTTGCGGTCCCGTTCGGCATCGAACGCCATGCCGGCGATGATGCCGATGCCCATGCCCAGCTCGACATAGGTCTTGATGACGTCCGCGTCGATCGCTTCCAGCAGCACGTCCGGCTTCAGGCCGCGCAGCGAGAACGCATGGTCGATCTTGCTGCGGCCGGCAAACGCGCCGTCGTAGGTGATGACCGGATAGGCGGCGATCTCCTCGAGCGTCACCGACTTGTTCTTCAGCAACGGATGCTCGGGCGGCACCACGACCACGTGTTCCCACTGGTAGCACGGCAAGGTGACCAGGCCGTCCACGCCGGCGATCGATTCGGTGGCGATCGCCAGGTCGGCCTGGTCGCGTTGCACCATCTCGGCGATCTGGCGCGGATTACCTTGCAACAAAGACAAGCGCACCTTGGGGAATTTCTGCATGAAGGCCTGCACCACCTTGGGCAGCGTATAGCGGGCCTGCGTGTGGGTGGTGGCGATCGTGAAGCTGCCGCTGTCCTGCGCCGCGTATTCCTTGCCGATCCGCTTCAGGCTGTCGATCTCCTGCATGATCAGCTCGACGGACTCCAGCACCAGCCGGCCCGGCTCCGTCAGGCCGCGGATGCGCTTGCCGTGGCGCGTGAAGATGTCCACGCCCAGCTCTTCCTCCAGCTCGATGATGGCCTTCGATACCCCCGGCTGCGACGTAAACAGCGCCTTGGCGGCATCGGTCAGGTTGTAGTTCTGGCGTACGGCTTCGCGTACGAAGCGGAGTTGGTGGAGGTTCATTGGGTTCTCGACTGTGATGTCGTTATTTTACGCGCAAGCTTATGCCCCTTACGCATATAAGCAAATAAAGACTAAGTCGTTTGGAATAAAGCGTGAGTTTATTACCATACGCCTACTTTGGGGAAGCTTTCATGGCCGGACCCAGCGAGCCAACTACAGGATCGACATGTACCAATACGACCAATATGACCATCTCATCGTGCGCGAACGCATCGCCCAGTACCGTGACCAGGTGCAGCGGCGCATCGCGGGCGAGCTGACGGAAGAGGAATTCCTGCCGCTGCGCCTGCAGAACGGCCTGTACATGCAGCGCCATGCGTACATGCTGCGCATCGCGGTGCCGTACGGCCTGCTGGCGTCGAAGCAGATGCGCATGTTCGCCCACATCGCCCGCAAGTACGACCGCGGCTACGGGCACTTCACGACGCGCCAGAACATCCAGTTCAACTGGGTCGAGCTGGAACAGACGCCGGATATCCTGGCCGACCTGGCCTCGGTCGAGATGCACGCGATCCAGACCTCGGGCAACTGCATCCGCAACGTGACGGCCGACGAATTCGCCGGCGTCGCGGCCGACGAGATCGTCGATCCGCGCCCGTACGCCGAAGTGCTGCGCCAGTGGTCCACCTTCCACCCCGAGTTCATCGCCCTGCCGCGCAAGTTCAAGGTGGCGATCAATGGCGCGCTGGAAGACCGCGCCGCCATCGCCGTGCACGACATCGGCCTGACCGCCGTGAAGAACGAGGCCGGGGAAATCGGCTTCAAGGTCATGGTGGGTGGTGGCATGGGCCGCACCCCGATCCTGGGCAGCGTGATCCGCGAGTTCCTGCCGCGCGAGCACCTGCTGACGTACACGGAAGCGATCATGCGCGTGTATAACCAGTACGGCCGCCGCGACAACAAGTACAAGGCCCGCATCAAGATCCTGCTGAAAGCCATCGGCGTGGAGGAATTCGCGCGCCAGGTAGAAGAGGAGTGGGCCGACCTGAAAGGCAACGCCGAGACGCTGACGCTGGAAGAGATGGAGCGCATCATCGCCTACTTCCAGCCGCACGCCTACGCCACGCTGCCGGCCATCGACCCGCTGGCCGACCATGCGGACAACAAGGCCTTCGCCAACTGGTTGAAGCGCAACGTCAAGCCGCACAAGGTGCCGGGCTACGCCGCCGTGGTGCTGTCGCTCAAGAAAACCGGCGTGCCGCCGGGCGACGCCACTGCCGAACAGATGGACTTCATGGCCGACCTGGCCGACCGCTACAGCTTCGGAGAACTGCGCGTGACGCACGAGCAGAACATCGTGCTGGCCGACGTCGAACAGCGCCAGCTGTTCCAGTTGTGGCAGGAAGCGAAGGCGCATGGCCTGGCCACGCCGAACATCGGCCTGCTGACCGACATGATCTGCTGCCCCGGCGGCGACTTCTGCTCGCTGGCCAACGCGAAATCGATCCCGATCGCCGCCGCCATCGCGGAGCGCTTCGACCATATCGACTTCCTGCACGATATCGGCGACCTGGAACTGAACATGAGCGGCTGCATCAACGCCTGCGGCCACCACCACGTCGGCCACATCGGCATCCTGGGTGTCGACAAGGACGGCAGCGAATGGTACCAGGTGTCGATCGGCGGGGCGCAGGGCAACCAGTCCGCCATCGGCAAGATCATCGGCCCGTCGTTCTCGGCGCAGCAGATGCCGGAAGTGATCGACCGCCTGCTGCAGGTCTACCTGCGCGAGCGCACGCCGGAAGAACGCTTCGTCGACACGGCGCAGCGCCTCGGCATCGCGCCATTCAAGGAATTTGTATACGCCACCCCGATCGAAACGGCGGGCCGGCTCGTGGGAGAGGACGAATATGCCTGATCAAACCAATCGCATCATCAAAGGCCGCGAGATCGTCGCCGACGACTGGACCGTGCTGCGCCCCGCCGAGGGCGAGGATGCCGCCACCATCGCCGTCCCGGACGGCAAGGTGATCGTGCCGCTGGCGACCTGGCAGGCGCAGAAGGACACCCTGTCCACGCGCCCGGCCATCGGCGTCTGGCTGGCTTCCAGCGAGCGTCCCGAGGAACTGAAGGGGGAGCTGGACAAATTCGCCGTCGTCGCTGTCGACTTCCCGAAATTCACCGATGGCCGCGGCTACTCGATCGCCTACAACCTGCGCATGCGCCTCGCCTACACCGGCGAGCTGCGCGCGATCGGCGACGTGCTGCGCGACCAGCTGTTCCAGATGAAGCGCTGCGGCTTCGACGCCTACGCCACGCGGCCGGACCGCAGCATCGAGGACGCGCTGAAGGGCCTGACGGTGTTCTCGGAAACCTACCAGGCATCCGTGGACGACCAGCGCCCGCTGTTCCGCCGCCATGCCCGCGTGGCCACGGCCGCCGAGCACAAAGACGTCGGCGCGGGCATCTGAGGAGCGGTCATGAGCAAGCTTGACACGCTGGTCGCCGACACGCTGCAAACGCTGCGCCACATCGCCGCCGAGTACTCGCCGGCGGTGTTCGCCTCCAGCCTGGCCGCGGAAGACATGGTGCTGACGGACCTGATCCTGCGGCACGGCCTCCCCATCGGCATCTTCTCGCTGGAGACGGGCCGGCTGCACAAGGAGACCCTGGCGATGCTGGACAAGGTGAAGGAACGCTACGGCTATGACATCGCCCTGTACAAGCCGCAGCAGGACGCGGTCGACCAGTACGTCACGCAGAACGGCCTGAACGCGTTCTACGACAGCGTCGAGATGCGGCGCGAATGCTGCCGCATCCGCAAGGTCGAGCCGCTGGGCCGCGCGCTGGCCGGCAACAAGGCCTGGATCACGGGCCAGCGCCGCGCCCAGGCGGCGACCCGTTCCAGCCTGGCCGTGCACGAGGACGACCCGGCCCACCTGATGGACAAGTTCAATCCGCTGGCCGACTGGAGCGAGGAAGACGTGTGGGACTACCTGCGCGCCAACGATGTGCCGGTCAACGCGCTGCATGCGCAAGGCTACCCGTCGATCGGCTGCGAGCCGTGCACCCGCGCCATCGAGCCGGGCGAAGACGTGCGCGCCGGCCGCTGGTGGTGGGAGAACCCGGAATCGAAGGAATGCGGCCTGCACGTCGTGGACGGCAAACTGATACGCATCAAATCCGTGGCGGCGTAAGCCCCACATGAGCCCTACTCCGCAGAAAGAGAACATGAACGCACTAGCAGACACCGCCGCCGACGGCATCCTCGGCGACCTGAATGCGCGCCACCTGGACGCGCTGGAATCGGAAGCCATCCACATCCTGCGCGAAGTCGCGGCCGAGTGCAGCAACCCTGCCCTGCTGTTCTCGGGCGGGAAGGACTCCGTCGTCCTGCTGCGCCTGGCCGAGAAGGCTTTCCGCCCCGGCAAATTCCCGTTCCCGCTGGTGCACATCGACACGGGCCACAACTTCGCCGAAGTCATCGAGTTCCGCGACCGCCGCGTGGCCGAATTGGGCGAACGCCTGATCGTCGGCTCCGTCGAGGACTCCATCAAGAAGGGCACCGTGCGCCTGCGCAATCCGCAAACCGACTCGCGCAACGCCGCGCAAGCCGTGACCCTGCTGGAGACGATCGCCGAACACGGCTTCGACGCCTGCATCGGCGGCGCCCGCCGCGACGAGGAAAAGGCGCGTGCGAAAGAGCGGATCTTCTCCTTCCGCGACGAATTCGGCCAGTGGGACCCGAAGGCGCAACGCCCGGAACTGTGGGACCTGTATAACACCCGCGTGCACCCGGGCGAGAACATGCGCGTGTTCCCGATCTCGAACTGGACGGAGCTGGACGTGTGGCAGTACATCGCCCGCGAGAACCTGGCGCTGCCGTCGATCTACTTCGCCCACGAGCGCGAAGTCATCCCGCGCAATGGCCTGTTGGTGCCATTGACCGACCTGACGCCGCCGCGCGAAGGCGAGACGGTGGAAAAGCAGGTGGTGCGCTTCCGCACCGTCGGCGACATCTCGTGCACCTGCCCCGTGTCGTCCGACGCGGCCGACGTCGCGGCCATCATCGCCGAGACGGCCGTTACGCAGATCACGGAGCGGGGCGCCACGCGGATGGACGACCAGACCTCCGAAGCCTCGATGGAAAAACGCAAGAAAGCGGGATACTTCTAATGAACGCCATGAACGAAAACCTGTCGCAGCGCGGATTGTTGCGCTTCATTACCGCCGGCTCCGTGGACGACGGCAAGAGCACCCTGATCGGCCGCCTGCTGTTCGACAGCAAGGGCATCTTCGCCGACCAGCTGGCCGCCGTCTCGCGCGCCAAGCACAAGCGCACGGTGGGCGACACGATCGACCTGTCGCTGCTGACGGACGGCCTGGAAGCGGAACGCGAACAGGGCATCACGATCGACGTGGCCTACCGCTACTTCGCCACGCCCAAGCGCAAGTTCATCATCGCCGACACGCCGGGCCACGAGCAGTACACCCGCAACATGGTCACGGGCGCCTCGACGGCGGACGCCGTCATCATCCTGATCGACGTGTCGAAGGTGAAGCTGCATGAGGATGGCGGCGTCGATTTGCTGATCCAGACCAAGCGCCACTCGACCATCGCCCACCTGCTGCAGATCGAGCACGTGGTCGTCGCCGTCAACAAGATGGACCTGGTGAACTACGACCAGCAGGTGTACGAGCGCATCGTCGCCGCCTACACGGAATTCGCCCGGACCCTGGGCCTGAAGGACATCACGGCCATTCCGCTGTCCGCGCTGGCCGGCGACAACGTGGTCGAACCCAGCGCCAGGATGGACTGGTACAAAGGGCCGACCCTGATCGAGCTGCTCGAATCGCTGTCCGTGTACGACGAGGCGCACGCCGCGCCGCTGCGCTTCCCGGTGCAGCTGGTGGCACGCCACAACGGCCATGAGGCCAACGACTTCCGCGGCTACATGGGCCGCATCGAATCGGGCCGCGTGTCCGTCGGCGACCAGCTGGTGGTACAGCCGTCCGGCCACGCCGCCACGGTCAAGGACATCGTCACCTTCGACGGTTCCCTGCAGACGGCCAGCGCCGGTCAGTCCGTCACGATCGTGCTGAACGAATACGTGGACGTGTCGCGCGGCGACGTGCTGTCCTCCAGCGCGCAGCCGGCCACCCTGCTGAAACAGGTCAATGCGGACGTGTGCTGGTTGTCCGAGGAGCCGCTGGACCTGCGCCGCAAATACTGGATCAAGCACGGCACCAAGCAGACGGCGGCGAAAATCAACCGGATCGACTCGATCCTTGACATCAACACCCAGCAGCGGCACGATGCGGATGCGCTGAAGTTGAACGATGTGGCGCGCATCGCGCTGACCGTCCAGCAGCCGCTGGCGGCCGATGCCTATGCCGACATCCGCGCGACGGGCGCCTTCATCCTGATCGATGAAGTGACGCACCAGACGGTGGCCGCGGGGATGATCCGCCTGGCCGACGCATAACCCAGGCGCGCCTGCCCAGGCGCGCAAGCACGAAAGAGTCGATGGCTGCAGTCGGAAAAGTCTATCTGGTGGGCGCCGGTCCCGGCGCCCAGGACCTGATCACCCTGCGCGGCGCCCGCATCCTGGGCGAGGCCGACGTGGTGCTCTACGACGCGCTGGTGACGGACGAGATGCTGGACCTGTGCCGCCAGGCCGTGCTGATCTCCGTCGGCAAGCGGGCCGGCCAGCGCTCGGCCGACCAGAGCGCCATCAACGCCCAGCTGGTTGCCTGCGCCAGCCAGTACGGCCGCGTGGTGCGGCTCAAGGGCGGCGACCCGATGCTGTTCGGCCGCGCCGACGAGGAGCTGACGGCGCTGGAGGAACTGGGCATCGAGGTCGAGGTCGTCCCCGGCATCACCACCGCCGTCGCGGCGGCGGCAGCGACCAAGCAACCGCTGACCAAGCGCGGCGTCGCGCGCAGCGTCGCCTTCTTCACCTCCAGCACGGCGCCCGGCCATCCGGACGAACCGGCCATCCCTTCCACCGACACGCTGGTGCAGTACATGGGCGGACGCGAAGCCATCGCCACCGCGCAGCGCCTGCTGGACCAGGGCCGCCGGCCCGAGACGCCGGTTGTCGTCATCGACAACGTCAGCCGCCCCGACCAGCACATCAGCCGCATCACGCTGGCCACCCTCGCCCACGGCCTGGACGTGCGCAAGGGTCCGGTGCTGGTGATGCTGGGCGAAGCGATGGCCGCGCGCCCCAATCAGCCACTTTGAACCGAAAACCGGGGTCGGACCCGACGGGACTCGGCGTCCCCGTCTGACCCCGGCGCTTGCTTTCGGGTGAAAAAGCATCTGTAACGCGCGCATGCCGAGCCTCGCATGCCACGGCTGCGCTGCACAGCAGCGTTCGTTCGTATAATGTGACAACACAATGACAAGGCACGGCAAAGTCCGTGCCGAGATACGAAAGAGCGCCATGCACGCCGATCCCCAATCCCAGCGGGAGGTCGAGGACCGTCCCGACATGCCGGAAGACGGCGACTTTTCCGATATGCTCAGCGAGATGCGCATCCTGCTGCCTGGGGCGCAGATGCTGTCGGCCTTCCTGATCGTGCTGCCGTTCAATGGTGGCTTTCGCCAGATCGTACAGTCGGAGAAATACGTGTTCCTGGCCACGTTCTTCTTTGCGCTGTCGAGCCTGATCCTGTTGAGCGCTCCGGCCGTGCAGCACCGCATCATGCGGCCGCTGAAGGACCGCGAGCGCTTCAAGTGTTTCGCCACGCGCCAGATCGTCGCGGGCGCCTTTGCCCTCGGCATCGCGCTGGTGCTGGGGACGAACCTGGTGATCTCGGAAGTGTTCGGCCACCGCGTCGGCCTGGTCGCGGCGGGTACGATGGGGACAATCGTCGTGCTGGCGTGGTGGTTGCTGCCGTTCTGGATACGGCGCAGCCAGGATATCTGAAGCTGTGCGGTCTGCCCTTGCACAGGGGGCGCAGCAGGCGCTTCGCGCAGCATCGCTCCTCGCAGGCACCGCGGTGCTGGCATGCGGCCCAGCACCGTGTGTCCGAACCCGCTAGACGGGCCAGCCAAACTTCAGGGTCAGTCCCCTGCGGCGACTGACCCTGACCGGCGCGCTTACGACGTCATGCGCTCCCAACCATGCTTGACGGCGGCCTTGAACTTGTCCCAGGCCGAGGTCGGATAGTGGCTCTCCCAGTTGCTGCGCAGCGTCGTCTCCGCCTCATCCCACGAGCGGCCGCGATAGGATTCGCTGCCGCGCATCGACGCGCCGTAGCGGTAGGCCGGCGCGTACTCGTCGAAGCTGCCGCCCAGGTTGCCGTAGTTGGACGTCCAGTGGCTGCGGTAGTACTCGTCGTCGTCCGTGCTGCCCAGCTGCTCCACATCCACCTGCGTGCTGCGCACCGTGTCCCTGATCTGGTCGGTGCGCTGCGTGACTTCCTTGCCGACGACGACTTCCTCGACGACACGGGCGGTCTTCTGCACCACCGCTTCCTCGGCGTTCTCGCGCAGTTCGAACGACGTTTCCTGGAAGGCGCCCACTTGCGACGGATCGATCGGCCGGTCCACCGGACGGCGCTCCACGTTGACGTGCTCCTCGCGCAGGCTGACGCTTTCCTGCACCGGCGTCTCGACCAGGCGCTGGTAGATGCGCACGCCGCCGCGCTGCACCATGCGCTTGCCGACCTTCAGCTCTTCCTGCATGACGGGGATGACGCGCTCGTCCACCTCGGCACGCTGCATCGAACCGCTGTTCGACAGGCCCTGCTGCGAGCCCTGCAGCAGCGCGCCGCCGTTCTGCAGGTTCTCGCTCTGGCGCGATGCCGACAGTTGCGCGCCGCTGCCAGACCGCAGCGCCTCGGCGCCGGTCCAGCCGCTGGCCTGCCACTGCGATTTGTACTCGTCGATATCGACCGGGCCGAAGCCTTCGACGATGTCGGCGGCGCGCTCGATCTCGTCCTGTGTATCCGTCTGCACCGTCAGCACGACGTTGCCGCGGTTGACGGCCTCGCCGTACACCACGCGTTCGTCGTCATCGCCGAACAGGTTGGAAAAGAAGTGCTTGATGCTGTCGCCGACCGACTCGTCGTGCGTCGTCGCGGTGGAGCCCGTGGTCGTCGCGGTCGACGTTCCCGTCGATGCCGCATTGAGCTTCACCGAGTTGGCGCCGATGCCGGCGGCGGTCAGTGCGTCGCGCGCGCGTTCGGCGTCGGCACGGTTGTCGAACACGGCTGCTAAGGTATGGCTCATGATTCGTTCTCCTCTTGCTGTGATGGATGATGGCGATCGCCCGGCCGGCCGTCGTCGAACGCTTCCACGCGCACGTCTTCGACCCGCAACGGCACGGTCTCCCGGTGCTCATGCTGCTTGCGTACCCTGGTGATGTGAAGCTCCTCCTTGATCCGGTAGCGCTTCTCCACCACCAGAATCTCTTCGAGGACCGGAACCACGAGGGTGTCGCCCTCGTAACGCGACGGTGGGGCTTGGGCCACCACCTTGTCGACCGGGACCCGGCGCACGTCCATGCTGTCCTGCCACAGGATCTCCCGCACTTCCTCGGGCTGCTCCGTGACGGTCTTGCTGACGCGTACGCCGCGGCCCGTGTCGACGACACGGGTCGTGATCGCCACCTCCTCCTGGCTGACGGGCACCGTGACGGTGCCGTCGGGCTGTGAGTGGGCAACAGGCACCGTGGCGGTGCCGGTACGGTCGATGGGCGGGTTCCGGTCCTGGTTCATGGACAAAAGTCTAAGTCGCTCAGCGCGAGAGGGGCGCCACCTTGCCTATCGCTATCATTTTGACAGTCACAAGACGCGGCCGTGGCGCGCTAAAATACCGCCTTTGCACGATTGAACCGAAAGACGTCATGGGACAAGCACACGAAGTATTGGAGCGGGCCCGCAAGGCCCGGCTGGAGAACCGGTTCGAGGATGCGCTGCGCGATCACCTGTGGTTCCACGAGAATGCGCTGGCCGTCGAGCCGGGCATGGCGGGAGTGCGGCTGTCGTTCGCCCTGCGCGACTGGATCTACCTCGCCGAGCAGTTCCCGCTGGCGCGCCGCGCGCTGCAGGGCCTGCGCGACCGCGACACGGCGCGCATGCTGAACGGCGCCGCCAGCCGCGAACTGTTCCGCGACATCAGCGCCATCAACGGCGCGCTGGGCGAGGAACGCGCCACGCATGAGTTGTTCGTCCAGGTCGACATCCAGATGCCGCAACTGGCGCAGCAGTGCGCCGACCTGGCCTTGCCGGCCCTGGTGGCCGCCGAGGACTGGGCGCTGGCGCGGCGCCACCTGCCGGAGCCGCTGGAACGCGTCAGCCACCTGGCCACCCACCTGAACGCCTACACGGAGCAGCTGGCGAAAAGCGGCAGCACGTCGTCCGCGCCCGCGCTGCTGGCCACGGTGCTGAACTATACGAAGGAAGTGCGGATGATCGCGCTGGTGCTGGCGCGCGTGGACGAGGAGGAGCTGGCGGCGCAGGTCACGACGGCGGCGCTGGACGAGCTGCGCTCCCTCGCGCTGCGCGACGCCGTGCAGCGCGAGTTCGACACGCCGGGCGCCACCATCGCCGCCATGCTGGCGCATGCGCGGCGGGAGCAGAACTGACTCCAGAGGCAACCCGAGGTGACAGGCTCCTATCTTCGGGTCTCCGACCCGAAGATAGGAGCCTGTCACCTGTGGGTCATCGCCTTCAGTCTATTTCACGACCCGCCCGCGCCAGCCCACATCATCGCAGCGCGCCACCAGCAGGCATTCGCCCCCGCCAGCCGCCGCGACCACCAACTCTCCACGCTCATCCCACAACGCACTGCGCCCGGCGCTCTCCCAGCCACCCGTCATGCCACCATGGTTGGCCATCAGCACCGGCATCCGGTGCATGGCCGCATACCCTTGCAACAGCGCCGCATCGGCCGCATAGCCATTGACCGACACCAGCACGCTGGCCGCATACAGCCGCGCGCCATCTTCCGCCGCCGCGGCCGCGTGCCGCGCATGGGCGATCTCCGCGCACACCGCCAGTGCGACGCGGCGGCCGTCCACGTCCAGCGCGGCGCCACCCGTGCCGGGCGCGAACGCGGTTTCCTCGCCGGGATGCAGGTACTGCTTGGTGTACACGTGCAGCCCGCCCTGCGGCGTAAACGTCAATGCCGCGATCAGTGGCTTGCCGTCCGCATTGGCCAGCGGCGCGCCGGCGACGACGGAGATACGCTCGCGCGACGCCACGTCGCGCAGGGGCGCCAGGCGCGCGTCGCCGGGCGACAGCGCCAGCTCCGCCGCCAGCGTGGGCTCATAGCCGGTCAGGGATAATTCCGGAAACAGCACCAGCCGCGCACCCTCGGCCGCGGCGCGCCGGGCCAGCGCGACATGGCGCGCCACGTTGGCCGCAATGTCGCCACGGGCGGCGACCGTCTGCGCCGCCGCGACGCAAGGCGCCGTCACAGCGCGCCGACGCAGTAATCCGCGAGCGCGCGCAGCACGGCGTCGTTCTCGCCCGCCGCCTCGACCACTTTCACCGTCAAGCCAGGATGCGCCGCGCGCAGCTCGTCGATCATCAACGGCAGGTCGCGCAGCACGTGGCCGCCCTGCCCCAGGAACACGGGCACCACGGTGAGATGGGTGACGCCCTGCGCCACCAGCGCCGCCGCCCGCTCCGGCAGGCGCGGCTCCATCAGTTCGAGGTAGGCCAGCGACACGTCCACGCCGGGCGTGCGCGCGGCCACCAGGTCGCGCAGGCGCTCGAACGGCGCGGCCCAGCTGGCGGCGCGGGCGCCGTGGGCGAACAGGATCAGTGCTTGTGTGCTCATGAAGGTTCCTAGTGTCGTTCGACCCAGTACAAGGCGGCCAGCGCCAGCAGCAGGAAGATCAGGCTCGGCATGATCGCCGTGACGAAGGCCGGCAGCGAGGACAGCAGGCCGAGGTGGGCGAACAGCGTGTTCACCAGCAGGAAGCCGACGCCGATCATGATGCCGATGAAGATCTTCAGGCTGACGCCGCCGCTGCGCGTGTGCAGGTAGGCGAACGGCAGCGCCAGCGCCATCAGCACGAAGATCGCCAGCGGGTCGATCAGCTTCTTCCAGAAGGCGATCTTGAAGCGCTCCGTCTGCTGGCGGTTTTCCTGCAGGTGGCGGGTGTACACGGCCAGCTCGTTGGCCGACATGCGCTCCGGGTCCGAGGCCGATACCGACAGGATCTTCGGCGTGATCTCGGACAGCAGGTCCTTGCTCGCATGGCGCTGCGTGGCCACCACGCCGGTCTCCTGGGCAAAGTTGTTGCGCGCGGTCGCCTCGCCCTTGAGCAGCGCCGGATTGCTGAAATGGTTCTCGGTGACGTCGAACAGGCGCCATACGTTCTCGCCCTGGTAGACGCCGTTCCTGGCGACCGTCAGCGTGCGCAGGCGGAAGCTGTTGTCGAACTCGTACAGCTTGACGCCCACCAGGCGCCCGTCCGGCAGCACTTTTTGCACATTGAAGAAGCGCGAGCCCAGCACGGTGCCCTTCAGTCCTTCGCTCTTGACGATGTCCTTGGTCCACAGGCCCGACTTGAACTCGGCCGACACGGTGGCGCCCTTGCCCGTCAGGTGCAGCCGCTCGGCGATCAGGGCCGTGCGCGGCGCGATCAGTTCGCCGAACACGAACGTGACGGCCACCAGGATGATGCCGATCTTGAACAGCATCCAGCCGGCCGTGCGGGTGGACATGCCGGCCGCGCGCATGATGGTGAATTCCGACGTCGACGCGAACTGCGCCATCGTGTAGATGGTACCGATCAGCGCCGCCACCGGCATGATCTCGTACACGTGCTGCGGCACCATCACGATCACGTACAGCAGCGCGTGCTGCATGCCGTAGCCGTTCTTGCCCACACCAGGCAGCTCGCCCGTCAGGTCCATGAAACCCAACAGGCCCAGGAAGGCCAGCAGCACGAACGCGACCGCCTGCAGGATGGAGACGGTGAAGTAACGCTGCAATACGCTCATCGTGCCGCTCCCTTGCGGCGCAGGCCGGCCAGCAGCGCGCGCGGATGCAGGCGGTGGTTGACGTTCAGGCGCCAGGCGAACATCGCCAGCACCGTCAGCGCCGCCAGCAGGTGCAGCGGCCACCAGGCCATCTCGAAGCTGAACTTGCCCTGCTTGACCGCGGCTTCGAACATCTTGACGGTATTGTTATAGATGAAGAAGATCAACAGCGCGATGATCAGGTTGGTCGAACTGCCCGCGCGCGGATTGACGAAGCCCATCGGAATCGCCAGCAGCATCAGGATCAGGCAGGTGATCGGCAGCGAGATGCGCCACAGGATCTCGGCGCGGGCCGCGTTGGTCGGCAGCGCCAGCAGCTCCAGCGTGGGGATCGCGTTGGCGTCGCGCTTGGCGTCGAGCTCCTGCGCTTGCTGCGCCACGCGCATGCTGTAGCGGTCGAACTCCATGGTCTGGAAATCGGCCTGGCCGGGCGTGCCCTGGTAGCGCCGGCCGTTCTTCAGCACCAGGTAGCGGTAGCCGTTCGGCGCCGTCTCGATCACGCCTTCCTTGGCCACGATGACGGAGGTGCCGCGCGCATCGACCTGGTTGACGAACACGTTCTGCACGGACGCGGTCTGGCCCGCGTTCCCTTCGACGAAGAAGATGCGGTTGGCCGACGACGATTCCTTGAACTGGCCGGGCGAGACCTTCTGCAGGTCCTCGCGCTTGGCGAAGCGCTCGACGTATTCGGCGCTTTTCTGCTTGGCCCAGGGCGTGGCGTAGAACGCCAGCACGCCCGTCAGCAGGATGATGGGGAAGCCGAACGTGAGCACGGGCCTGATCCACTTGGTCAGGCTCTGCCCGGAAGCGAACCATACCACCATTTCGGAATCGCGATAGCTGCGCGTGACGACCATCAGCACCGAAATAAAACTGGTGAGTATCAGTATCATTGGCAGATAATTCAGGGCCGCGAAGGCGATCAGCGCGAGCACGTCGGACGATGCCACCTTGCCCCCGGCAGCCCTGCCCAGGATGGTGATCAGGGTCCACGTGACGATGATGGTAAACAGCACCGTAAAGGTAGCCCCTGCGGAGCTGGCCAGCTCACGCCTCAAGGCACGTTGAAAAATCATTCGAAGTTTATAATTCGCTTAGCAAGTTAGTTTACAGCGGTGACCGCGTCCAGAAGACACTGTCATGCGCAAGGCCACCACGGCATACCTACGGAGAACCAAATGGACTTTAGCATAAAAGCATTCGACACAAAGAACACCATCACGTCGGCCAAGACCGGCTGTGTCGCAGTTGCTGTTTTCGAAAACAAGAAGCTCTCGCAAGCGGCCCAGTCCCTCGACGGCAGCGGTGAAATCACGGCCGCACTGAAATCCGGCGACATCACGGGCAAGCCCGGCTCCACGCTGCTGCTGCGCGGCGTCACGGGCGTGGCGGCGGAGCGCGTCCTGCTGGTCGGCCTGGGTAACGTGGAAGGCGTGACGGAGAAAAGCTTTACCGGTGCGGTGCAAGCCGCCGTCAAGGTGTTCTCGACCCTCGGCGCGGCGGACGCCATTATCGCACTACCGATGACGGAAGTGAAAGAGCGCGACGTCAACTGGGCGATCCGCACCGTGGTGCAGATCGCGCGCGACGCCGCCTACCGCAGCGATGCGCAGAAGTCGAAGAAGGACCCGGCGCCCGCCGGCGTGCGCAAGCTGGCCCTGGCCGTGCCGAACAACGCCGCCACCAAGCTGGCCCTGGCGCAGGCGATCGCCATCGCCAACGGCATGCAGCTGACCAAGGACCTGGGCAACCTGTCGCCGAACGTCTGTACCCCGACCTACCTGGCCGAGACGGCCAAGAAGCTGGGCAAGGACTACAAGTTCAACGTGGAAGTGCTGGAGCGCAAGCAGCTCGAAGCGCTGAAGATGGGCAGCTTCCTGTCCGTCACGAACGGCAGCGAGCAGCCGCCCAAGTTCATCGTGATGAAGCACATGGGCGGCAAGCCGAAGGACGCGCCGGTGGTCCTGGTCGGCAAGGGCATCACGTTCGACACGGGCGGCATCTCGATCAAGCCGGGCCCCGGCATGGACGAGATGAAGTACGACATGTGCGGCGCCGGCTCCGTGCTGGGCACCTTCCGCGCCATCGGCGAACTGGGCCTGAAGCTGAACGTGATCGGCATCGTGGCCGCCTGCGAGAACATGCCGTCCGGCCGCGCCACCAAGCCGGGCGACATCGTCACGTCGATGAACGGCCTGACCATCGAGATCCTGAACACGGATGCCGAAGGCCGCCTGATCCTGTGCGACGCGCTGACCTACGCGGAACGCTTCAACCCGGCCGCCGTGATCGACATCGCCACGCTGACGGGCGCCTGCGTGGTCGCGCTGGGCCACCACCACAGCGGCCTGTTCACCCGTGACGACGACCAGCACAACGCGCTGGCCGAGGAACTGGCGAACGCCGGCAAGGCCGTCAGCGACACCACCTGGCGCCTGCCGATCGGCGAGCAGTACAACGAGCAGCTGAAATCGAACTTCGCCGACCTGGCCAACATCGGCACGCCGGGCGGCGCCTCGTGCACGGCCGCCGCGTTCCTGGAGAACTTCACCCGCAAGTACACCTGGGCGCACGTGGACATCGCCGGCACGGCCTGGAAGTCGGGCGGCGCCAAGGGTGCCACCGGCCGTCCGGTGCCGCTGCTGACCAACTTCCTGATCGGCCGTACCTGATGTAAACCCCAGGGGACAGACGCTCGCTTGGGGTCTGTCCCGCTTTTTGGGACTGACCCCGGTTTTTATCGCTTGACTTGCATGGTTCTGCGATTAAAACCAGGGTCAGTCCCCTGCGGGGACAGACCCTAGACGCATCTTCCTTTACTTCTGCCCCGCCTTCATCTGCCGGTGCAGCTGCCACGCCATCCCTCCCAGCACCGCCAGTCCCGCCAGCAGCGCCGCCCACAGGGCCGCCTTGCGATACTGCGACGCCGTCGCGGCCTGTTCGGCCGCGCTGGCCGCGCGCTCCTGCGCGCGTGGCGTGGCCTGCTCCGGCCCTGCCGTCACCTGCTCGGCCTTGCCGATCTCCGCCGCCGACAGGCCGGGCGCCACTTCGGCCAGGTCGCGCGTGGCCGGCCTGGCATCGTCGCGGCCGTAAGCCAGCGTGTATGGGGCATGGCCGCTGGCCAGGAATACCAGCGTGGCCGGTGCCCAGCCGATCCGCAGCGAGGGCTTGCTCTCGGTCGGCGTCAGCGGCCGCACCACCCAGTGCGGCTGGTGCGTCGGCTCGATCGCCAGGTCGCCCGAGCGGCGCTCGCGCCCGCCCTGCTCGATGCGGTAGAACGTCGCCTTCAGCATGGGATCGAAGCGCCAGGTGGTGGCGCTGCGCCCCTTCAATGCCGGCAGCTCGGTGTAGCGGCCCAGCTCCACCGGCAGGCTGACGTTGCGTTCGGCCAGCTCCAGGCCGATACGCTGCACCGGCAGCGCGCTCGATGCCGCGTACAGCCATTCGCCCGGGTTCTTGCCAGGGGTGGCTGGCAGCACCAGCGTGTCGAGCGGCGCGGCCTGGCCCATGTAATGCACGGCTTCGCCCGTGATGGCGGCGAACTGCAGCGGCTTGCCCTCCAGCCAGCGGATGCGGGCATAGCGGAATTCGCGCGGCTCGAACTCGATCCGGTCGGCGGCCAGCGCCGCGCCATCGCCGCTGACCATCCAGCTGACCTGGCTTTGGGCGACCTCGCGCCAGGTCTTCAGGTCGTCGCTGGCTTCCACGGCGAGCAGCGCCTGGTAGCGCTGGGTGCCCGGCGGCAGCGTAAAGCGCAGCATGTCGAACGTACCGGGCGCCTGCGGGTCGCGTTGCTGGTCCGGGCGCATGTCCAGCACCAGGGCGGCCAGCGGCGCATCGGCGCGCGCCGGGTTGCGCGTGCCCAGCGAGACCAGCGCACCGTCCGCCGTGCGGCGGATGTCGATGGCGGTGCTGGCGGCGCTGTCGTCCGGCGCGCCGAAGACGGGGAATATCCGCACCGGCACCGAATGGCGGCTGGCCTGCGCCTGTTCGGCCGGCGCCCGCAGCGCGAACGGCAGCACGGTGCCGCGGCTGTCGAAGACGCGCAGGTCGTCCAGCCGCGCCGAGCGCGCGTGCAGGTAGACGCCGGCCGGCAGACGGTACTGCACCACAGCCTCGCGGCCGCTGGTGGACAGCTTCTGCTGCCAGCCGTAGTCGTCCGCCTTGTCGCCTGCCTTCTCGGCCGCCGCGGCGCTGCCCAGCGCCAGCCAGGCCAGCGCGACGCCGGAAATCATCGAACCTCTCATGCCGCTTCTCCATCGCGTTTGTCGTCGGGTCCCGATCTGTCGGTCGGGAATGGCGCCAGGTAGCCGATTGCCAGCATCAGCAGGCCCACGCCGACGAACGACACGATGCGCTCCATGCTGCCGCTGCCATCGAGATCGACCAGGAACAGCTTGGCGACCACCAGCAGCAGGATGGCCGCCCCGGCCAGCCAGGCCGCGCGCAAGGACCGGCGCACGGCAAAGCGCATCAGCACCAGTGCCGACAGCGCCCACACCAGCGACAGCATCGCCTCCACCGCGCGCGAGGCGAGCAGCGCGCCAGCCTCGTACGGCAGATCCAGCACGTGCGCCGCCGTGCGCAGCAGCATCAGGTTGAGCCAGCCGAATGCCGCCACGCCGGCCAGCCAGCGCAGCCGGCCACGCGCCGCTGCGGCCAGATCCGGCAGCGCCACGCGGCAGTGCGCGAATACCAGCGCCGCGGCGAAGGCGGTCGACAGGTCCACTGGATTGAGCAAGGGCAGATAAGGCAGCGGCGCCATGCCGCCGTCCTGCACCAGATTCCACCAGATCACCCGCAGCACGCACCAGAGGGTCGCCAGCGGCAGCAGCATGCGCGCGTACCAGGGGCCGAACGGCGCCACCGGCCAGCGCTCCTGGCGCACCGCGCGCAGCAGCCAGGCCAGCACGCCCATCTGCAGCCAGGCCGGCAGGCACTGGCCCCACACTCCGGCGGCATCCCAGCCGGCCGTCGCCAGCAAGTCCCGGTACAGCGCGGGACCGGCCAGCCAGCGCACGAGCAGCTCGTACCCCGCCGGCCAGATCACCAGCCACGGACCAGCCGTGCGCAGCGCGTGTACCGCCAGCGTGCGCTTGCGGCCCAGCTCCCAGCCGTTGCGCGGCCAGCCCTGCAGCAGCACTTCGCTGACGACCAGCAGCACCGCCAACACGCCCCACTCGCGCCAGGCCAGTGTGTGGCCGCTGTACAGGATCACCAATGCGGTGGCGAGTGCGAGCCCCAGCGCCAGCCAGCACGGCGCGGCCAGCCAGCGCAAGGCCGGCCAGGCCAGCCGCCGCGCGGCCAACGTGAACAGCAGCGCGGAAACGGCGATGCACAGCGCATAGGCGGACCACCAGTCCAGCGAGACGATGCCGGAGCGGATGTCGATCAGGTCTGCCAGCAGGTCCGCGCCGATGCTCGCCACGCTGCCATACCACCAGGCGGCGCTCCAGGCCAGCATCGTGCGCGACCAGCGCGGCGCGTCCTCGCGCAGGCGCCATGCGCTGAACAGCGCACTGCCCGTGATCATCAGGATCGCCACGACAGGCCGTTCGGCCCAGTTGCCGGTGCCAAGTGTCCAGGAGCCGAGGATCTGCCACAGCACGGCCAGCGCGGCCAGCAACTGGATCGCCAGCGCCACGACACGCGTGCCGGCCACGCGCAAGCGCGGCCCCGCGGTGGCGACGGCGGCGCACAGCAGCAAGGCGCTGCCGGCCAGGAGCGCGGCGCGAACGGTGCCGTCGGCACGCAGGCCGATCTCGATCCACGCGCCGATCAGCAGGGTGGCGGCCGTCAGCCACCACAGGCCCATGCGGATGCCATTGCGGGCCCGGCCGTGGTCGCCCACGGCCTGGAAGCGCCACGCCATCACGCCGGCGCTGGCGGCCAGGATCAGGAAGCCCAGCCACATCGACGCGTCGAGCGCCTGTTGCGGCGTCAGCCTTGCCGTGCTGCCGAGGAAGGCCAGCCAGCTGCCCAGCTGCAGGGCCAGGCCGAACATCCAGGTGCGGCGGCGCTGCAGGCGCAAGCCGGCCCAGACGATGGCGGCCCCCTCGGCGGCCCACGCCGCCGACGTGGCGCGGCCGTCCAGTGCCATCGGAATGGCCAGGGTACCGAACAGCACACCTACCGTCAGGAAGGAGCCGACCAGCTGGCGGAAGTGCTCGCCCCGGTGACGCCACAAGTACACGGCCAGCGCCGTGTAATACAGGCCCATGCCCAGCGCGGCAAAGGCGACGCCGAACGGCATGTCGCGCACCAGCGCGAACTGCAGGCCGGCACCTGCCACCGGCGTGCCAAACACGAGGATCGCGTCGATATACGGCCGCTGGCCGACCTGCCTGCTGGCGGCGAACGCCAGCGAGATGCCGGTGTAGAACAGCACGAACAGCAGCAGGAACAGCTGTACCGACAGGTAATCGGCCGGCGTGTACGAGCGCAGGCCCCAGGCGGTGCCGATGCCGAAGGTCATGATGAAGCCGGCCAGGTTGAGCGAGCGCCAGGAACGCTTCAGCGCGATGGCGAAAATGCCGGCATTGAGCAGAGCGTAGTAGGAGAACAGCCCGATATGGCTGCCGCCGCCGGTCGACGTCACGATCGGCGCGGCGAAGCCGGTGACGATGCCGAACAGCGCCAGCCACACGGCGTTCTGCATGACGGCCAGGAGGCAGGTGAAGACGGTCAGCGCGAACAGCAGCACGAACGCGGCGCCACCGGGGATCAGGTCGTACAGGCGGAAGCTGGCAAAGGTCAGCAGCTCGAAGATGCCGATGGCCGCACCCTGCACCGGCAGCGCGATGGCGCGCCGCGAGTCGCGGATGCGCCAGCCCCAGCGCAGCAGGAAGATGTCGGCCACGGCGACGGCGGCGATGCGCAGTTCGATCGGGATGACGATCTGGCTGGCCACGTATTTCAGCAGGAAGCTGACGCCGATCAGCAGGATGACGAGGCCCAGCTTGGCCACCAGGTTGCCCGTGAACAGCCAGCGCCGGGCGGCCTCCACCCAGGCCGGCGCGGGGCGCGAGGCCGGGCGGGCCGGCTCAGGTTTGGCGGCGGGCGCGGGCGGCGTTGGCTGTGGCGCGGCCGGCACCGCTTTGGCGACCGGTTCGGGCGTGTGCTCCGCCTGCGGTGCGCGCACCGGCGGCGGCTGCCATTGCGGCATCTGGACAGCGGGCGTCCCGGTGGCGAAGACCGGGAAAATGGACGCCGGCGCGGCAGTGCGCGCGGCAGCTCCAGGCGCCGCCGCGGGCGCCGGCTGCGTTGACGTTGCGGGTGGCTGCGCGGCCTCGGGCGCCGGGGCTGCCGCGGCGGGGATGGGTTGCGCGGCCGGCGCAGCGGGCTCGGTTGACGCCGCCTGACGGCCGACCCAGTAGTCGACGCGTCCGCGCAACTCGTTCAGCGCACTCTGCAAGAGCGCGTTGCGGCGCTCGAGCTCGCGCACCTTGCTCCTGGCCTCCGTCGCGGCGCGCAAAGCGATAATGGCCACCACGAAGGTGACCAGCAAATAAAGGTATTCCAAGTCGATCAGCCCCGAGACGGGGTTATTGTTGTTAAATTAGTAAATGATACCACCGCCGGTCGGCGGCGGGTTGGCGGGAGGCGTGGCCGCGGGAGCGGCCGGACGTGCCGGCTGGACGCTGCGCTCGCCGCGCTGCAGGACGACGGTCAGGACCTGCGGGTAGTCGAACCCGGCGCCGGTCTGGCGGTCGATGAATTGGCCGGTCCCTGCCGTCAGCAGGATATTGCCCCAGCGCGAGGCATTCTGACGCGGACCGATTTCGTCATAGGCCCACACGTCGTCCTTGCGGCAGTCGACGGTGAGAGCTTTGGTGCTTTTCTTGATCTGGGTGCGACCGGGGGACGTGACGAACCAGCGCCCCGCGTCGTTGGCGAGGACGCAACCGATGCCGCCAACCTGCTGGTGGTCGAGCACGGTTACGACCATGACGTACTGCTCGCTGCTTTCGGTGATCGTCGCGCAGCCGGCCGATGCCGCCATGCCAAGCGCGGCGGCGACTCGACCGGCAAGCTGCCATCGGCCCGGCCGGAGGCCAGTTCCCTTATCGTCGGCAAGCGCAGCGCCACCGCGACCGTGCAGCGGGACGCTGCGCGGCACGAATGGCGTCGCATTGCACGGCTTGATGGTCCGGGCGAGCGCCGCCAGCCAGGCAATGCCGGTGACGGGCTTGGGCCAGGATGGCATACGGCGGGCTTACTCGCCGCTGTCGGACTTCTGCTTCTGCTTCAGTCCCTGGATCACGTTCACGATGTCTTCCATCGCCGTGGTTCCGTTCAGGCCGGAGAACGCGTCGATGACCTCGTTCAACACCTGGTTGCGCACCGCCGCTTCGTCGGCGCCCATGACGGGCGCGCGCTGCACGCCAGCGCGTGCGCCGACGGCCTTCTCACCGGCTTCCTTCGCGGCCGCCTTGCGGGCGGCCGGCGTCTTGCCATGTTCCAGAGCCGCCTGCCAGATCAGCCAGCGGCGCTGCGTTTCATATACCAGATACTCTTCTGGCTTGTCTTCGCGGCGGCGCACGATGTGTCCGTCCCGCTGTGCCCATGCTTCGAATGCAGATCGCATTTTCTTCCTTTACAAATGCTTTGCACGTTAATCCGACTGTTTCCGTATAGTACCACTAATTTACCTAAGACAACATATCTTTGCAGTATCTTTTTGCTCAACAGTTACAAAGGTAGATGCAGTTGGAAATCGTTCGATGCCGAACAGCGTAAGTATATTGCGCTTTCCCTCGAACGTTAATCGAATCTTAGTACTATTTTGATAACTCCGAGACATTATCGGCAATTATTTTTGGGGGATGTCGCATTTTGCAACAGAAATTGCGTCTGAGAGAGTTGCACTTGTTTTGGTAGCAATGTTTTTGTGCAATTCATTGTCGCACATTGTATTCGCTTTCGGCAACTTGTAACACCTGTCAAATCCTGTAAGATTCTCACTCATTTTCACACTCGAGATCGCTAATGAAGCTGGTAACCTGGAACGTCAATTCGCTCAACGTACGTCTGTCGCATCTGCTGCGCTGGCTGGAGGAGAACCCGGTGGACGTCGTCTGCATCCAGGAGACCAAGCTGACCGACGACAAGTTCCCGCTGGCCGCGCTCGAGGCCGCGGGTTGGCACGTCGCCTTCTCGGGCCAGAAGACCTACAACGGCGTGGCCATCCTGTCGCGCCAGCCGCTGGCGGACGTGGTGCGCAACAACCCGCGCTACCCGGACGAGCAACAGCGCATCCTGGCCGCCACCATCGGCGACCTGCGCGTCGTTTGCGCCTACGTGCCGAACGGCCAGGCGGTGGACTCCGAAAAGTATGTGTACAAGCTGGGCTGGATGGCGGCGCTGCGCGACTGGCTGGCCGAGGAACTGGCGCGGCACCCGAACCTGGCCGTGCTGGGCGACTACAACGTGGCGCCGGAAGACCGCGACGTGCACGACCCGGCCGTGTGGGAAGGCGAGGTGCACGTGTCGCCGCGCGAGCGCGCCGCGTTCCAGGCCCTGCTGGACGTGGGCCTGACGGATTCGTTCCGCCTGTTCGAGCAGCCGGAAAAGTCGTACAGCTGGTGGGACTACCGCATGCTGCGCTTCCAGAAGAACCAGGGACTGCGCATCGACCACATCCTGCTGTCGCAGCCTTTGGTTGCGCGCTGCACGGCCTGCACGATCGACCGGGCGCCGCGCAAATGGCCGCAGCCGTCCGATCACACGCCGGTCATCGCGACCTTGGCCGAGGCCTGATCCCCGCGAGGAACCCGTGGTGCCGCCCCCGCAGACTCAACCCTGCTCCAGCAGATGGACGGCCTGCTCGGCCGGCACCGGCCTGGAGAACAGGTAGCCCTGCGCGAACTGGCAGCCCTGCCGTTGCAGCAGGTAGTAGTGCCCTTCCGTCTCGACCCCTTCCGCCACCACCGACAGCTGCAGGCTGTCCGACAGCGCCACGATGGCCGAGACGATGGCGCGGTCCTCGGCACTGTGCTCCAGGTCCTTGACGAAGGCGCGGTCGATCTTGATCTTCTTGACCGGGAAACGCTTCAAGTAGGCCAGGCTGGAGTAGCCGGTGCCGAAGTCGTCGATCGACAGGCGGATGCCCATCGCGTTGATCTGGTCCAGGATGTCCAGGGTGTGATCGCCATGCTGCATCAACGCCGTCTCCGTGATCTCGAATTCCAGCTGCGAGGGCTCGATGCCGGTCTCGTCGAGGATGCGGCGGATCGACGGCACCAGGCCCTTGTGCATGAACTGGCGCGGCGACAGGTTGACGGCCAGCGGCACCGGGCGCAGGCCCTGGCGGCGCCATTCCATGCTCTGCTCGCAGGCGCGGCGGATGACCCATTCGCCGATCGGCACGATCAGGCCGTTGTCCTCGATGATCGGGATGAACTTGTCCGGCATGACCAGGCCCGTGTTCGGACGGCGCCAGCGCAGCAGCACTTCCAGCGAATGCAGCTTGCGCGTGCCCATGTTGATGATGGGCTGGAAATGCAGCTCGAACTGCTGCAGCGCCAGCGCGCTGCGCAGGCTGCTCTCCAGCTCGAAGTGCGCGGCCGCCAGGTTCATCTTCTGCGTGAAGAACTGGTAGTTGTTGCGGCCTGCCGCCTTGGCGTGGTACATCGCCGCGTCGGCGTGGCGCATCAGGGTTTCCACGTCCTGGCCGTCGTCCGGGTAGACGCAGATGCCGATCGACGGGGTGATGTGCAACATGTGCCCGTCCAGCGGGAACGGCTGCGCCAGCGCGTCGATGATCTTGTCGGCCACGTGCGCCGCCTCGTCGTTGTTGCGGATGCCCGGCAGCAGCACGACGAATTCGTCGCCGCCCAGGCGCGCCACCGTGTCGCTGGCGCGCACGGCGCGGCACAGCCGGACCGCCACTTCCTTCAGCAACAGGTCGCCCGTCATGTGGCCCAGCGAATCGTTGATGGTCTTGAAGCGGTCCAGGTCGATGAACATCACGGCCAGGCTGCGCTGCGAGCGCTGTGCGGCCAGCATGGCGCGGTCGAGCCGGTCCGCCAGCAGCGCCCGATTGGGCAGGCCCGTCAGGCTGTCGTGGTAGGCCATGTGGTGCACGCGCGCCTCGGCCTGGCGTCGCTCGACGATCTCGGCCTGCAGCTTGGCATTGGCGCCGGCCAGTTCGGCCGTGCGTTCCAGCACACGCACTTCCAGCTCGTCGCGGGCGCGGCGCACCGCATCGGCCGCCTCGCGCCGTGCCGTCACGTCGTCGATCATCCACACCGAGCGGCCGCGCGGCTGGGCCCAGTCGTATGGCCGGCCCGACAGGCGCGCCCAGAACTGGCTGCCGTCGCGCCGTACCAGCAGGTGCTCGGACGAGCTGACACGGCCGGCCTGGAAATCGGCCGCCGTCTCGCGGCGGGCCGCTTGCCACGCCGCCTCGTCCGGGTACAGGCCGCGAATCGGCAGGCCGGTCAACTCGCCGGCGTCGTAGCCGAACAGCTCTTCCATCTTGCGGTTGCAGCGCAGGTTGCGGCCCTGCTCGACCATCGAGATGCCCAGCACGGCGCTGTCCAGGATCGCCTGGTTTTCCAGCAGCGCGTTGCGCAGCGACGCCTCGGCGGCCTTGTGCTCGGTGCGGTCCTCGACGATCCAGATCGTGCCCTGGGTCGGGTCCATCGGATTGACGACATAGCCGATCAGCTGGGCCCAGAAGGTGCTGTCGTCGCTGCGGCGCATCTCGACATCGGTCTGAAACGGCTTGCCCTGGCTGAGCAGCGGCGTGGCGAGCGCGCCCAGCGCCGCATACGCCTCGGCCGACGGATACAGCGCGGCCGCCGGCATGCCCAGGCATTCCTTGTCGTGGTAGCGGAACATGTCACGAAATCCGCGGTTGCAGCGCGTGATGACGCGGTTGCGCGTGAACAGAATGCTGATCGACGCGTTCGTCATCATCGCTTCCACGTCCATCTGCATCTCGCGCGACTGCGTCACGTCCTCCAGGATCCAGATCGTGCCGCCGTCGTTGTGTTCCTGGTCCACCGCCTTGGCGCGCACGCGGCACCAGAACAGCGAGCCGTCCTTCTTCTGGAAGCGGAAATCCTTCTTTTCGAACGGCTGGCCGGCGGCCAGCACGGGCCCGGCCTCCAGGCCGAACGCCGCGTACACCTCGGGCGACGGAAACACCGCGCCCGAATGCATGCCGATCATCTCGTCGGGCGCATAGCCGAACATCTCCGCCATGCGCGGATTACAGCTCAGCATGCGCTGGTTCTTGGTGAACAGGATGCCGACCGAGGCGTTGTCCAGGATGGCCTGCTGCTCCATCAGCAGCTTGCGCGTGGCCTCGGTGGCGGCGCGCTGCTCGCTGATGTCCTCGACGATCCAGACCATGCCCTCGTCGGCGTCGGACGGGTCGATCAGGCGGCCGTAGCAGCGGGTCCAGAACAGGCCGCCGTCCTTGCGGCGCATCTGCACGTCCAGCGTGACGGACTTGCCCTGCCCCAGCACGGGCAGCCAGCGCGCGCGCCGGCGCGTGAACTCGTCCGGGTCCGGGTACAGGACCACGCTGGGCGCCCCTTCCAGCTCGCCGCGCTCGTAGCCGAACATCTCGGCCGCGCGCAGGTTGCATTCGTGGATCTGGTCACGCTTGCTGTAGATGATGCCGACCGCCGCGTTCTCCAGGATCGCCTGTTGCTCCAGCAGCGCCTTGCGCAGCGCGCGCTGGTCGCGCTGGATCGCACTGATGTCCTGCAGGACGATGGTGGCGCCGCGTTGCTCCAGCGCCGGCGGGAACGGCTTGACGGTGACCTGGACGGGCAGGTAGCGGCCATCGCTCGTGGCCACGCAGCTTTCCCAGCTGGCGGAGCGGATGCCGCACAGCGCCGCCGTCAGCGTGACCACGCTGTCGGCCAGCACGTGGCGGGCGAACAGGCCGGACGGCGTCAGGTCGTGCGGGTCGCGGCCCAGCAGCGCAGCCAGCTCGTCGTTCGCCGCCAGCACGCGGCCATCCGCGTCGCACGCGCACGCGGGCATGCCGATCAGCCGCAAGGCGTCGGCAACAAGCTCCGGAGGGGTCACGACAGCGTTCATAATCAGGCAGTTGAAATAACAGCTGCCTTATGGCAACGTCATCCGACGATCATAAACCACCAGCCCGGCAATAGCCATCCTGGCGCCAGCCGGAACGCCCCGGCCGGGGCGACCGTACAACAATCGATGCCTTGGAAATAACAACGGGGCGCACCTGGCGCCCCGTCGTTGCCGAAACAACAGCCTTAGAAGGCGTCGCCCGGCACCCGCACGAAGCCTTCCATCAGCACGCGCGCACTGCGGCTCATGATGGCCTTAGTCACGCTCCACTGGCCGTCCACAAGCGTGGCCTCGGCGCCCACGCGCAGGGTGCCGGACGGGTGGCCGAAACGCACCGCCGTGCGCGAGCCGCCGCCGGCGGCCAGGTTGACCAGCGTGCCGGGAATGGCGGCGGCCGTGCCGATCGCCACGGCCGCGGTGCCCATCATCGCGTGGTGCAGCTTGCCCATCGACAGGGCCCGCACCAGCAGGTCGATGTCGTCCGCGCGCACTTCCTTGCCGCTGGACGACGTGTAGCCGCGCGGCGGCGCCACGAATGCCACCTTCGGCGTGTGCTGGCGTTTGGCCGCATCCTCCACGCTGGCGACAAGCCCCATGCGCACGGCGCCATGTGCGCGGATCGTCTCGAAGCGGGCCAGGGCCTGCGCGTCGCCGTTGATGGCTTCCTGCAGCTCCGTGCCGGTGTAGTCCAGCGCCTCGGCGTCCAGGAAGATGGTGGGGATGCCCGCGTTGATCAGCGTGGCGCGGAACCTGCCGACACCCGGCACCTCCAGCTCGTCCACCAGGTTCCCGGTCGGGAACATGGCGCCGCCGCCCTCGCCTTCCTCGGCGGCCGGATCGAGGAACTCCAGCTGCACCTCGGCGGCCGGGAAGGTCACGCCATCGAGCTCGAAGTCACCGGTCTCCTGCACGGCGCCATCGGTGATGGGCACGTGCGCGACGATGGTCTTGCCGATATTGGCCTGCCAGATGCGCACCACGCAGATGCCGTCGCGCGGCACCTGGCTGGGGTCGAGCAAGCCGCTGGCGATGGCGAACGAGCCCACCGCCGCCGACAGGTTGCCGCAGTTGCCGCTCCAGTCGACGAACGGCTTGTCGATCGAGACCTGGCCGAACAGGTAGTCGACGTGGTGGCCGTGCCGGGTGGACGGCGCCACGATGACGGCCTTGCTGGTACTGGAGGTGGCGCCGCCCATGCCGTCGATCTGCTTGCCGTACGGGTCCGGGCTGCCGATCACGCGCAGCAGCAGCGCATCGCGCGCCGATCCCGGCACCTGCGCCGCTGCCGGCAGGTCCTGCAGCCGGAAGAACACGCCCTTGCTGGTGCCGCCGCGCATATAGGTCGCGGGGATTTTGATTTGCGGTACGTGCGCCATCATGCGGCCTCGCTTGCCGGTACGGTCGCGGCCAGGAAGTCCTGGGCGAAGCGCTGCAGCACGCCGCCCGCCTCGTAGATCGCCACTTCCTCGGCGGTGTCCAGCCGGCACAGCACCGGCACCGTCAGGCTCTCGCCATTGGCGCGGTGGATCACCAGGGTCAGCGTGGCGCGCGGCTGGCGCTCGCCCACCACGTCGTAGGTCTCGGTACCGTCCAGGCCCAGGGTCAGGCGGTTGATGCCGCCGGTGAATTCCAGCGGCAGCACGCCCATGCCGACCAGGTTGGTGCGGTGAATTCGTTCAAAACCCTCCGCGACGATGGCCTCGACGCCGGCCAGGCGCACGCCTTTCGCCGCCCAGTCGCGCGAGGAGCCCTGGCCGTAGTCGGCGCCGGCCACGATGATCAGCGGCTGCTTGCGCTCCATATAGGTCTCGATCGCTTCCCACATGCGCGTGACCACGCCATCGGGCTCGATGCGGGCCAGCGAGCCGGCCTTGACCTGCCCGTCCACGACGACCATCTCGTTCTTCAAGGTGGGGTTGGCGAAGGTGGCGCGCTGCGCCGTCAGGTGGTCGCCCCGGTGCGTGGCGTAGGAGTTGAAGTCCTCCTCCGGCAGGCCCATCTTCGCCAGGTACTCGCCGGCGGCCGAATCGGCCATGATCGCGTTCGACGGCGACAGGTGGTCGGTCGTGATGTTGTCGCCCAGGATCGCCAGCGGCCGCATGCCGCGCAAGGTACGCTCGCCCGCCAGCGCGCCTTCCCAGTACGGCGGACGGCGGATATAGGTGCTCTGCGCGCGCCAGTCGTACAGCGGGCTGACCGCGGCGGCCGCGTCGCCGCTGCGCGCGAACATCGGGATGTAGACCTTGCGGAAGTGGTCCGGCTTGACGCTGGCCGCGACGATGGCGTCGATCTCGGCATCGCTCGGCCACAGGTCGGCCAGGCGAATCTCACGGCCGTCGGCGGTCGTGCCCAGCACGTCCTTCTCGATGTCGAAGCGGATCGTGCCGGCGATGGCGTAGGCCACCACCAGCGGCGGCGAGGCCAGGAAGGCCTGCTGCGCGAACGGGTGGATGCGGCCGTCGAAGTTGCGGTTGCCCGACAGGACCGCGGTCGCGTACAGATTGCGCTCGACGATCTCCTGCTGGATGACAGGATCGAGCGCGCCGGACATGCCGTTGCACGACGTGCAGGCATACGCGACCACGCCGAAGCCCAGTGCTTCCAGTTCCGGCAGCAGGCCGGCTTCTTCCAGGTACAAGGTGACGGCCTTCGAGCCCGGCGCCAGCGAGGTTTTTACCCAGGGCTTGCGCAGCAGCCCGGCGCGGTTGGCGTTGCGGGCCAACAGGCCCGCCGCGATCATGTTGCGCGGGTTGTTCGTGTTGGTGCAGCTGGTGATCGCGGCGATGATGACGGCGCCGTCCGGCATCTTGCCCGGCTCGTTCTCGACCACGCCGGAAATGCCGCGCGCGGCCAGCTCGGAGGTCGGCACGCGCTTGTGCGGGTTGGACGGCCCGGCGATATTGCGCACGACGGAAGACAGGTCGAACGTCAAGGTGCGCTCGTACTCGGCCTGCGCCAGGCTGTCGGCCCACAGGCCGGCCTGCTTCGCATACAGCTCGACCAGCGCCACCAGCTCGTCGTCGCGCCCCGTCAGGCGCAGGTAGTTGATGGTCTGCTGGTCGATGTAGAACATTGCCGCCGTGGCGCCGAACTCCGGCGCCATGTTCGAGATCGTGGCTCGGTCGCCCAAGGTCAGCGCGGCGGCACCTTCGCCGAAGAACTCCAGGTAGGCCGACACCACCTTTTGCTTGCGCAGGAATTCGGTCAGCGCCAGCACGATGTCGGTGGCCGTGATTCCCGGCTGCGGCCGGCCGGTCAGCTGCACGCCGACGATATCGGGCAGGCGCATCCAGGAGGCGCGGCCCAGCATGACCGTTTCCGCCTCCAGGCCGCCGACGCCGACGGCGATCACGCCCAGCGCATCGACCATCGGCGTGTGCGAGTCGGTGCCCACCAGCGTATCCGGATAGGCCACGCCGTTGTCCACCTGGATCACCGGCGACATGCGCTCCAGGTTGATCTGGTGCAGGATGCCGTTCCCGGGCGGGATCACGTCCACGTTCTTGAACGCGTGTTTGGTCCAGTCGATGAAGTGGAAGCGGTCCTCGTTGCGGCGGTCCTCGATGGCGCGGTTCTTCTCGAAGGCCTGCGGGTCGAAGCCACCGCATTCGACGGCCAGCGAGTGATCCACCACCAGCTGCGTCGGCACGACGGGATTGACCAGAGCCGGGTCGCCGCCCTGCTGGGCGATGGCGTCGCGCAGGCCGGCCAGGTCCACCAGGGCGGTCTGGCCCAGGATGTCGTGGCACACCACGCGCGCGGGGAACCAGGGAAAGTCCAGGTCGCGCTTGCGGCCGATGATCTGCTGCAGCGAAGCCGTCAACTGGGTGGAATCGCAGCGGCGGCACAGGTTCTCGGCCAGTACGCGCGACGTGTAGGGCAGCTTGTCGTAGGCGCCCGCTTCGATCGCCTCGACGGCGGCGCGCGCGTCGAAGTAATCCAGGGTCGTACCGGGCAGGTTTCTGCGGTACGCGCTGTTCATGGGGATGGTCACTTCTCTACCTCTTATTTGCGGTCGCTGATCGGCACGAAGCGCAGGTCCTCGGGACCGACGTAGTTCGCGCTCGGGCGGATGATCTTGTTGTCGATGCGCTGCTCGATGATGTGCGCGGCCCAGCCGGAGGTGCGCGAGATCACGAACAGCGGCGTGAACATGGCGGTGGGCACGCCCATCATGTGGTACGACACGGCGGAGAACCAGTCCAGGTTGGGGAACATCTTCTTGATGTCCCACATCACGGTTTCCAGGCGCTCGGCGATGTCGAACATCTTCATCGAGCCGCCTTCCTGCGACAGTTTGCGCGCCACTTCCTTGATCACCTTGTTGCGCGGGTCGGAGATCGTGTAGACCGGGTGGCCGAAGCCGATCACCACTTCCTTGTTCGCCACGCGGGCGCGGATGTCGCTTTCGGCCTCGTCGGCGTTCTCGTAGCGCTTCTGGATCTCCAGCGCCACTTCGTTGGCGCCGCCGTGCTTCGGACCGCGCAACGCGCCGATGGCGCCGGTGATGGCAGAGTGAATGTCCGATCCCGTGCCGGCGATCACGCGCGCCGTGAAGGTGGAGGCGTTGAACTCGTGTTCGGCGTACAGGATCAGCGACGTGTGCATCGCCTTGACCCAGCTGTCGGACGGCTTGAAGCCGTGCAGCAGGTGCAGGAAATGGCCGCCGATGGAGTCGTCGTCGGTCTCGACCTCGATGCGCTTGCCGTTATGGCTGTAGTGGTACCAGTACAGCAGCATCGAGCCGAAGGAGGCCATCAGGCGGTCGGCGATGTCGCGCGCGCCGGCGACATTGTGGTCGTCCTTCTCCGGCAGCGCGCAGCCCAGCGCCGAGACGCCGGTGCGCATCACGTCCATCGGGTGGGCGCCGGCCGGCAGCGCTTCCAGCGCGGCCTTGACCGCTTGCGGCAGGCCGCGCAGGGAACGCAGCTTGGCCTTGTAGCCGCGCAGCTCCGCGTTGTTGGGCAGCTTGCCGTGCACCAGCAGGTAGGCGATCTCCTCGAACTCGCAGCTGTCGGCCACGTCCAGGATGTCGTAGCCGCGGTAATGCAGGTCGTTGCCCGTCTTGCCGACGCTGCACAGGGCCGTATTGCCGGCGGCAACACCGGACAGGGCGACGGATTTCTTGGGCTTGAAGGTGGTGGTTTCGGTCATTTCACGGGTCTCCTTATTTTTTCTGGGCCTGGAACAGTGCGTCCAGCTTGCGTTCGAATGCGTGGTAGTCGATGCGCTCGTACAGTTCCTCGCGCGTCTGCATCGTGTCCAGCACGGCCTTCTGGGTGCCATCGCGACGGATCGCGCCGTAGACGTTTTCGGCGGCCTTGTTCATCGCGCGGAAGGCGGACAGCGGGTAGAGCACGAGGCCGACGTCCGCCGTCTTCAGCTCTTCCACGGTGAACAGCGGCGTCGAGCCGAACTCGGTGATGTTGGCCAGGATCGGCACCTTCACCGCATTGGCGAACTGTTTGTACATCGACAGTTCCGTCATCGCTTCCGGGAAGATCATGTCGGCGCCCGCCTCGACGCAGGCCAGCGCGCGGTCCACCGCGGCATCCAGGCCTTCGACGGCCAGCGCGTCGGTGCGCGCCATGATGACGAAGTTCTCGTCCGTGCGCGCGTCCACCGCGGCCTTGATGCGGTCCACCATCTCGGCCTTGCTGACGATCTCCTTGCCGGGGCGGTGGCCGCAGCGCTTGGCCCCCACCTGGTCCTCGATGTGCATCGCGCCGGCGCCGGCCTTGATCAGCGATTTCACCGTGCGCGCCACGTTGAAGGCGGAAGCGCCGAAGCCCGTGTCGACGTCGACCAGCAGCGGCAGGTCGCACACGTCGGTAATGCGGCGCACGTCCACCAGCACGTCCTCCAGGCCGGAGATGCCCAGGTCGGGCAGGCCCAGCGAGCCGGCCGCGACACCACCGCCGGACAGGTAGATGGCACGGAAGCCGGCGCGCCGGGCCAGCAGCGCGTGGTTGGCATTGATGGCGCCGACGACCTGCAGCGGCGACTCTTCACGGACGGCCTGGCGGAACGCGGCGCCGGCGGAAAACTGACTCATGGTGACCTTTCGGGTAATGAAGAACGGATGCTGCCATATTGCAAATGCCGTGCCAGCGATTGCGAACAAGCAAAATCAAGCACTTGCAACGTTCTAGTCGCTGAGGTCGTGTTTCAGATTGAAACATTGAAACGCAGCGTTGCAATATAATCTGCGACATGGCCCAACCTATTCTTCCTGTCGAGCAAGACAAGCCCGTCATCTGGACGGTGTCCGTTTCGCGCCTGGCCGCGCTGTTCCGCGACATCACGCTGGAGTACGACGCCCTCGCCACCATCGAACCCATCAACCTGGGCTTCGACGACGCCGTGCGCCACATCCGCGAGCGCCTGGCCACGGAGCGCTGCGATGCCGTCATCTCGGCCGGGTCGAATGCGGCCTGGCTGAAAAGCCGGCTGTCGGTGCCGGTCGTCGTGGCCAAGGCCAGCGGCTACGACATGTTGCAGGCATTGGCGCGGGCACGGCGGGCGGCGGGCGGCGGGCCGATCGGCGTCGTGACGTACCAGGCGCCGGTACCCGAGCTGAGCCGGTTCGCGGACACCTTCGGCATCGGCATCGTGCAGCGCACCTATGCCACCGAACAGGATGCGCGCGCGCAGATCGCCGACCTGAAGGCGGCCGGCGTGCGCGCCATCGTCGGCGCGGGCCTGATCACGGACCTGGCCGAGCAAGCCGGGCTGACCGGCGTGTTCGTCTACTCGGCGGCCTCGATCCGCCAGGCCTTCGACGACGCGCTGGAGATCGCCCGCCTGGGGCAGCTGGAAGCACAGCGGCACCGCAGCCGCGCCAGCGCGGTGCCGGACACGCTGCGGGCCCGCCATGGCGTGGCCGACCTGCGCGGCGCGTCGCCGGCGATGGAAAAGGTGCGCCAGGCTGCCGTTCTGTATGCGCGCTCGTCGGCCACGGTGCTGATCCAGGGCGAGACAGGCAGCGGCAAGGAGCTGGTGGCGCAGGCGATCCACCGTGAGAGCCCGCGCCATATGAAAGCCGGCGCGCCCTTCGTCGCCGTCAACTGCGGCGCGCTGGCCGAGTCGCTGCTGGAGTCGGAACTGTTCGGTCATGAGGAAGGCGCGTTCACGGGCGCGCGCCGGGGCGGTCATGCGGGCCTGTTCGAGGCGGCCAACCACGGCACGCTGTTCCTCGACGAAATCGGCGAGATGCCGCTGGCGCTGCAAACGCGCCTGCTGCGCGTGCTGGAGGAACGCGAGGTGGTGCGGGTGGGCGGCACCCGGCCCGTGCCCATCAACGTGCGCATCGTCAGCGCCACCCACTGCGACCTGGAACAGCGCGTGCGCGACGGCCGCTTCCGCGCCGACCTGTTCTACCGCCTGGCGGTGCTGCGCCTGACGTTGCCGCCGCTGCGCGAGCGCCACGAAGACATCGTGCCGCTGGCCGAGTGGTCGCTGCGCAATGCGCTGGCCGCGCTGGGCACGCGCGCCGCGCCCAACCTGGCGGCGGAACTGGCGGCCTGCGCGCCGCTGCTGCGCGCCTACCCGTGGCCTGGCAACGTGCGCGAACTGCGCAACCTGGCCGAGCGGCTGGCGCTGTTCCTGGCGGCCGAGCCGCTGCAGGCGCTGACGCCGGCGTTCATGCTGCAGGTGGCCCCCGAGCTGGCGGCCGCCCCAACGCCGACGGCCCTGCCGCCAGGGCGGGAGAGCACGGCGGACGTGCTGCGCCGCTTCGGCGGCCGGCGCGACGCGGCGGCGCAATACCTCGGCATCAGCCGCACGACACTGTGGCGCCGGCTGCGCGAGGAAGGCATGGAGGGCTGACCTGCTGCGCGCCGACCAGGCGCGCAGCACGCTAGAATGGGTAGCACGAGAGAAGGCGCCGACAATCGATACGCCTCGGAAAGAGCACATGGACGAACAACAACCGCCGGCGGAGCGCGATTCGCTGAAGGACCAGATGGGCCACCTGATCGAGGAAGCGCGCATGGTCCTGCCGGGCATCCAGGCCCTGTTCGGCTTCCAGACCGTGGCTGTGTTCAACGAACGCTTTGCCGACCTGCCGTTCGGCGTGCAGGCCTGCCACATGGTCGCGCTGGCGCTGGTCGTCGTCGCCATCGCCCTTGTCATGATGCCGGCCGCCTACCACCGGCTGGCCACGCCGGACCGCGCCACGCTGCAAACGATCAAGGTGTGCTCGCGCGCGATCTGCTACGCGCTGGCGCCGCTGGCGGCCGGGCTGTCGCTGGACATGTTCGTGGTGCTGCACGCGGTGACGAGCGACGATGTGCTCAGCATCGCCAGCGCCGTGGCGTCGTTCGCACTGCTGATCGGGCTGTGGTTCGTGTATCCGCTGCATCGGCGGCGGGTGCATGGCTATGGGGCGACCGACGCCGGCGCTTGAGGTTGGGGTCTGTCCCGTTTTTTGGGACTGACCCTGGTTTTTGTCCGCGGCGCGCGCTTCACGATGAAAACCGGGGTCAGTCCCGAAGGGACAGACCCCAAGCCTGAAGGAACAGACCCCAGCCACACCACTCATCCCGCAATCGAACCGCTCATCCCAATCCGCTGCCCCAGTGGCTCCCTCCATGTGACGATACGTCCCAAGGAGGAACCACCATGACCAAGAACCTGCTGCACAAGGCCGCGCTGTGCGCCGCCGCCCTCGCCGTCTCCCTGTCCGCCCACGCCGCCAGCGCCTTCAAGGCCGAAGTGACTGGGAGCGGCCAGAGCGTCATCCTGATCCCGGGCCTGGCCTCGTCCGGCGCGGTGTGGGACGACACCGTCAGGCATCTGTGCGGGCCGCGCCAGTGCCATGTGCTGACGCTGGCGGGGTTTGCCGGCCAGCCGGCCATCGACGGCCCGCTGCTGCCGCGAGTGGAGCAGGAGCTGTCCGCCTATATCACCGCCCACAAGCTCGAGAAACCGGTCATCGTCGGCCACAGCCTGGGCGGCTTCCTCGGCCTGAAGTTCGCCATCGACCATCCCGACCAGTTGAGCCGCCTGGTCGTCGTCGATGCGCTGCCGGCGCTGGGCGCCGCGCAGGCGCCGGATGCCACACCCGAACAGCTGCGCGCCATGGCGGCCGGCGCGCGCGCGCGCATGCTCGCGCAGGACGAGGCCAGCCACGCCCAGTCGCAGCGCTACACGGTGGCGTCGATGGTGACGCGGCCGGAGGACGTCGAAAGGGTCATCGAATGGGGCAAGCGTTCCGACCGTACGGCCGTGGCGAACGCGATGGCGGAGCTGCTGGCGACGGACCTGCGCCAGGACGTCGCCCGCATCAAGGCGCCGACCCTGGTGCTGGGCACCTGGATCGCGTACAAGCAGTTCGCGCCGCGCGAGGCCATCGAGCGCAACTTCGCGCTGCAATATGCCCGCCTGCCCGGCGTGCGCATCGAGATGGCGGAGACGGCGCGCCACTTCATCATGGTCGACGACCCCGCCTGGATGTATGATCGCATCGACCGATTCCTGAAGTGATGCGACGATGACTCCAGCACTGCCGGCGCGGCGCGGCATCCACTGGTACTGGCTTTGCCAGCTGGCCGGCTGGGGCAGCGTCGTGCTGTTCAACCTGTCCTTTGTTTTCATGAGCCGGCCGGGCGCCGCCATCACGGCCGTCTGCGTCGGCGGCGGCTGCGCCGGCATCGCGTTGTCGCACCAGTGGCGCCGCGTGCTGCTGCGGCGGCGGGCCGCGAGCCGGCCGCTGGCGTGGCCCGCGCTTGCCCTCGGCATCCTCGTGCTGGCCAGCGCGCAAACGGCCGCGATGTGGGCGCTGTTCCTCGTGTTCCAGCCGTTCGGGCAACCGCACGGCCTGGCCTGGCTGCCGAACGCGATGATCTTCTGGGTCGGCACTTTCCTGGCGTGGACCATTTTTTACCATGCCGTGCAGGCCGTGCGCCGCGCGCGCCAGGCCGAAGCCGCCGCGCTGCGCCTGGCGCTCGCCGCCAAGGAAGCGGAACTGCGCGCGCTGCAAGCCCAGGTCAACCCGCACTTCTTCTTCAACAGTTTGAACAGCGTGCGCGCGCTGATCTACCAGGATGCCGATGCGGCCGCGCGCATGATCGACCAGTTGGCGGACCTGATGCGCTATGCGCTGCAGTCGGGCCATGCGCAGACGGTGCCTCTGGCGGCCGAACTGGCGGCCGTGCGAGCCTACCTCGCCATCGAGCAGATCCGCTTCGAGGAGCGGCTGCGCGTGGCGACCGAGATCGAAGCGGGGCTGGACGGCGTGGCGGTGCCGCCGATGGCGCTGCAGACGCTGGTGGAGAACGCCGTCAAGTACGGCGTCGAGACCAGCGCCGCGGGCAGCGAGATTCGCATCCGCGCCTGGCGCACGGCCGGCGCCGCGCACATCGAAGTGGCCAATACCGGCGCGCTGGCGGAACCGGGCGGTTCCACTCAGGTCGGGCTGACCAACGCGCGCAAGCGCCTGGCGCTTGCGCTGGGAGAGCAGGCCGCGCTGGAACTGCGTGCCGACGCCGGCTGGGTGCGCGCGACGCTGTCGCTGCCGGAGGCCGTGTGATGCGCGTACTGATCGTCGACGACGAACGGCTGGCGCGGGCGGAACTGCGGCGGCTGCTGGCCGCGCATCCGGAGGTGACGATCGCCGGCGAAGCGGTCAACGCGGCGCAGGCCATCGAGCAGGTGGCGCAGTTGCGCCCGGACGTGCTGCTGCTGGACGTGCAGATGCCAGGCGCCAGCGGCTTCGACCTGCTGCAGGCGCTGGACGATCCGCCCGAGGTGATCTTCACCACCGCGTTCGACCGCTACGCGCTGCAGGCCTTCGAGGTCAACGCGCTCGATTATCTGCAAAAGCCGATCCAGGCGCCGCGGCTGGCGGCCGCGCTGCAGCGGGCGGCGCGGCGCCTGTCGCTGCACCCGCTGCCAGCGGCGGCCGCAGCGCCGCGCCAGCTGTTCATCAAGGACGGCGAACGCTGCTGGTTTGTCGAGACGGGCCGCATCCGGCTGTTCGAATCGGACGGCAATTATGCCCGGGTGTATTTCGATGCCGAACGGCCGCTGCTGCTGCGCTCCCTGAACCAATTGGAAGAACGGCTCGGCCCGCGCTTCGTGCGCGCCAGCCGCAAGCACCTCGTCAACCTCGATCATGCGCGGACGATGACGGCGGGCGATGGCGGGGCGCTGGTGCTGGAGATGACGGACGGGATGCGGGTGGAGGTGTCGCGGCGGCGGGCCGCGGCGCTGCGTAGCGCCGGCTTGTGAGACCCATGGTGACAGGCTCCTATCTCAGGGTCGGAGACCCTGAGATAGGAGCCTGTCACCGCGGGTTTGCCTCACGCGGGTTCGCTTCAATAATTCAGCGAAGGGATCGGCTGCGCCTGATAGCGCTTGACCGGCTGCTCCGCGATCTTCTTCTTCAGCAGCGCCAGCGCCGTCTCCAGCTGCTTGTCCTGGCCGTTGAAGGTGGCGTTGGGCAGGTTGTCCACTTCCACGTCCGGCACCACGCCCACGCCCTCGATCAGCCAGACGCCCTTGTCGCTGTCGAACTGGCCCGTCTCCGCCACCCGCACCATGCCGTTGTCGGCCAGGCGGTTGCGGTCGGACAGCCAGACGCCCGCGCCGGCCGTGCGCTTGCCCACCAGCGGGCCCAGGCCGAGCGCCTTGACGCCGGCCGCGAAGGTCTCGCCGTCCGAGTACGTCAGCTCGTCCACCAGCACCACCAGGTGGCCGCGGAAGGTGTTCTGCATGTTCGGCGAAGTCTGCCCCACCGGGGTGGACCAGAACGCCCAGGCCTTGCGCAGCAGCTTCTCGATGATCCAGCTGTCGATATTGCCGCCGCGGTTGCGGCGCACGTCGATGATCAGGCCCTCGCGGTTGACGTTGGCGTAGAAGTCGCGCGCGAAGGCGGCGATGTCGTCCGCGCCCATCGCGCGCAGGTGCAGGTAGCCGATGCGGCCGTTGGAGGCCTGCTCGACCTGCTCCGCCCTGCCCTGCTCCCAGTCGCTGTACTGCAGCGCCGCCTGCTTCGCCATCGGCACCGGAATCACGATGGCAGCGCGCGGCTTGCCGCCGCGGGCCGGCTGCACCTGCAGCAGCACCTGGCGGTCGGCCTGGTTCAGCAGCAGGTCCGAGATGTCGCGCGCTTCCAGCACCGACTTGCCGTTGACGGCGGTGATGATGTCGCCCTCGCGCACGTCCACGTCCGCCTGCGCCAGCGGCGCGCGCTGCGCCGGCAGCTCGCTTTCGCTGCGGTAGACGCGATCGACGCGGTAGCCGGCGGCCGTGCGCGTCAGTACGGCGCCCAGGCCGGATGGCGTGCCTTCCGGCGCGCTCTTGCGGATGTCGCCCGGCGCCACCTGCGAGTGCAGCGCGCCCACCTCCGCGACCATCATGCCGAGGATGTCGTTCAGCTCCGCGCGGTCCGTCACGCGCTCGACCAGCGGCGCATACTTGTCGCGCACGCCGACCCAGTTCACGCCGCGCATCTTCACGTCATACAGGAAGTCGCGGTGCATGCGCCAGGCGTCGTTGAACATCTGCTTCCACTCCTGCCGCGGGTTCGACACGATGCTCCAGTCGTCAACCTTGACCCGCGCCTTGCTGACGTCGGGCGGCGCCTTGGCGCCCGCGTCCACGATCAGCATCTCGCCCGGATTGCCGCTGGCCGTGCGGTAATACAGGTGCTTGCGGTCGGCCGCCAGGTCGAAATCGCGCACGTTGGCGGCGAACGTTTCCGGCTTCGGCTCGGTGCGGGCGATGGCCAGCGTTCGCAAAGCCGGCTTGCCGTCGGCGCCGTCCTCGTCGAGGAAGTACAGGCGCTTGTCGTCCACCGCCAGCTTGCGGTAATTGCCTGGCGCGAGCGGCACCTCGAACAGGCGCTGCGCCAGCCCTGCGTACGCCACGGCGGGCAGCTCCGGCTTGGGCGGCGGCGCCGGCTTGGCGTCCTTGGCCTGGCGCCCGTCCTTGTCCTTGGCTTCCTTGTCCTTGCTGGCCGCTTTCTCCAGCGCTTTCTCGGCGGCCGTCTCCTCGGGGCTCTCGGCCGGCTTGACGGCGGCGCGACTCAGTTCGTCGTCCGGCTTGAACGGGAAGCGGTTACCCGGCTGCAGCGCCAGCGCGAAGATGCCGGTGCGCTTGTTGAAAACCGGTCCCATGTTGCGGTCGCCCCAGGGCGAGCCGTTGTCCAGCTTGAAGTGGCGCGCCGACAGGAAGTACAGCCAGCGCCCGTCCGGCGAAAAGGCCGGATCGCCCGACGTGTAGCGGTCGCTGGTGACGAACGCCACCTCCTTCGTGGCCAGGTTGACCATGCCGATCTGCTCGCGCTGGGCGTCGCTGGCGCTGCGCACGAACGCGATGTTGCGGCTGTCCGGCGACCACACCACGCTGTCGTGCTGGTCGATGCCGGCCTTGCCGGCGTCGTCGATCAGCGTGTTGTGCCTGCTCGCCAGGTCGAGCAGCCAGAAGCGCCCCTTCTTGTCCGTATGGCCCAGCCAGCGTCCGTCCGGCGACGGGTACAGCGCCCAGCGGTGGTTGTTGCCGTCGCGGGTCAGTTGCTCGCCATGCCCGGAGCCATCGGCGGCGAAACGCCAGATCTCGTTCTCGCCCGTTGTATCGACGATCGCATAGACCCACTTCTCGTCGGCCGAGAAGATCGCGTCGCGCGCCCGTGCGCCTTCCGGCACGGCGATCTCCACGCGGCGCTGGCTGCCGGTGCCGGCGATGCTGACGCGGCCGCGCGCCGTCAGCACGATGCGCTCCTCCTTGCCGGACAGCTGCACATTGGTCAACGTCTCCAGCGGCGAACGGATCAGGCGCGTGCGCTGCTGGTCGAAGTCCGACACCAGGGTCACCGGCAGGCGCGTGGCGCTGGCGGCACCGATGTCGTACACGTGCAGGTCGGCGCCCAGCTGGAACACGATGCGGCCGTCACCCAGCGCCGCGTTGCGCACGTCCCAGTCCTTGTAGTTCGTCAGCTGGCGCGGCTCGCCGCCATCGCCGTTGGCGCTCCACAGGTTGTCCGTGCCGGCACGGTCGCTGACGAAGTACAGGCGGCCCTGCCACCACATCGGCCGCTTGTTGTTGCCGGCGTCGCCCGGAAATACGGGCCGGGCCTCGGCCTTGCCGTCCAGGTCGAAACGCCACAGCTGGGCATGGGCGCCACCGCGGTAGTGGCGCACGTTATCGTTCGTCATGACCAGGCCGTATCGGGTGAAATACAGGGTCTTGCCGGCGTCGTCCAGCACCGCGTCGTTGGCATCGGCAACAGGGAACACGCGGCGCGCGCCGCTCGCCGGATGAACCGCGGCGACGATGCGGTGCGCACCGGGACCGACCGAATTCTGCGTGCTGACCAGCACCTCGCCCTGCGCCGTCCAGCCCAGCACCGTGACGCTGCCGTTCTCGAACGTCAGGCGGCGCGGCAGGCCCCCGGCCAGCGGCATCACATACGCCTCCTGGGCGCCCTCGTAGCTGCCAGCGAAGGCAACCCAGCGGCCGTCCGGCGAGATGGCGGCATGCGTCTCGGCCGCGGCATGGGTCGTCAGGCGCTGCGCCGCGCCGCCGCTGCGGGACACGCGCCACAGGTCGCCCTCGGCAGTGAAGACGACGTTGTCGCCGCGTACGGCGGGGTAGCGCAGATAGGGCTCGAGTGCGGCGGCCGAGGTTGCGATGGTAACGAGGCCGGCGGCGAGGAAACAGATGGCAAGGCGGCGCATTTGCATGGCAGTAGGCGGGGCAAGGGAAAACGCGATTCTGGCACAGTTTTACGAGGCGGAAATAACCATTTACGTCGGCAACGTTGTAGCCATTACACGGCTGTCGGTAATTTTTACATTCAGGTCTGCCAAATGGGCGACATGCCTGGGAATACGCATATTGACGCACAGGGCACGAAATATGCATTGTTTTGTTCCCGCTCAATTCACCGTGGAGAAATGATCATGCAACCGTCCATTTATCGTTTGATGGCGACCGTCGCGACCGGCGTGGCGCTGGCATCGCCCGCCGCGGCCCAGGTTTTCGACGCCGGCCTGCCGCCGAGCTGGGAATGCCAGGGCAACTGCGGCACCGCCGAAACCGATGGCGATGTCTGGCTGGCACCCGGCGGCGGCGAGCGCTACGGCTGGGTGTCGAACCACAATGGGGTGGCGGGCGTGCGCCTGCCCGGCGTCGGCGTTCCACGCGATTCCTTCAACGGCAGCCTGTTGCGCTCGCATGCGTTTTCCGCCGGCGCTGGCCAGGTGTTGAGCTTTCAACTCAACTACGTGACGACGGACGGCGGCGACTTCAGCGACTACGGCTGGGTGCGCCTGCTGGACGCGGGCGGCAACCAGGTCGCCATGCTGGTCACGGCGCGCACGTCGCCCGGCGGCGGCGCCGTGCCCGGCTTCGGCATGCCGGCCGGGGCCGCCACGCTCGACCCGCCCTACAGCAATGTGCTGGGGCCGGCACCGGTCTGGAGCCCGCTGGGTCCCGACTCGGGCACGTGTTACGTGGAGCCATGCGGGGTGACCGACTGGATCGGCGCACGCTACACGATCGCCGCCAGCGGCCAGTACCGGCTCGAGTTCGGCGTCGTCAACTGGGTCGACGCGTCGTCCGATACGGGCATGGCCTTCGACGCGATCGAACTGGATGGACGCACGCTGCCGGCCGTGCCGGAACCGGCAGGCGCCACACTGCTGGCCGCTGGCGTGGCAGTGCTGGCCCTACGACAGCACTTGCGCGGACGGCTCGCCGCACGACAGTTGTAAATCTGCACATCCGTGCCGTTCAGGAACAGATACGTTGCGAATAAGTTAAGAGAGCGTTAAGCTGCTCGCCGATATTATATTTTTGACACCATGGGTTCCCATATCACGATCGTCCGCACCCAGGCTGCGGCGCCAGCCCCGATCGCGCCAACCGAGGTGGAGCTTGCGTTGCAGCGCTTGCACAGCCCTTATGTGCTGGCGCCCGATGCGCGGGCGGATGCGCGGGTGTATGACCCGACGCGGGGCGGCGACACCGACGTGCTGTTCCTGCAGGTGGGCGAGCTGTGGGTCAGCAATCCCAGCCTTCAGTTGCTGGGCATGATGATCGAGCTGGCGCGCGAGCTGGGAGCACGGGTCCGCAACGACGACTTCGAGACGTACCGCACGGTGTTCGAGACGTACATCCATCCGGACGATGCGGCGCTGGCGGCGCAGGCGCGGGCCGGGCGGCGGCGCTACGCCGTGGGGGCGGCCGTGCCCCTCGGCGTGGGGATGTTGTTGGGTATGCTGGTGGTGTTCTTGCGGCGGCAGGGGTAAATACCTGGGGTCTGTCCCCGAAGGGGACTGACCCCAAAAAAACCCGCTCGGGAGAGCGGGTTTTGGCTTACTCGACTTCGACGGTTTCCGGCGGCGGCATCGGCGCGGCATCCGGCTCCGGGAAGTCCAGCTTGATCTGGTCCTTCTCGTCCAGGTCCACCGTGACCTTGCCGCCGGTGACCAGGCGGCCGAACAGCAGCTCGTCGGCCAGCGCCTTGCGGATCATGTCCTGGATCAGGCGCGACATCGGCCGCGCGCCCATCAGCGGATCGAAGCCCTTCTTGGCGAGGAACTTGCGCAGGTTCTCCGTGAAGATCGCCTCCACTTTCTTCTCGTGCAGCTGCTCTTCCAGCTGCATCAGGAACTTGTCCACCACGCGCAGGATGATTTCCTCGTCCAGCGCGCGGAAGCTGATGATCGCATCGATCCGGTTGCGGAACTCCGGCGTGAACATCCGTTTCAGGTCGGCCATCTCGTCGCAGGTTTCCTTGGTGTTCGTGAAACCGATCGGCGCCTTCTGCAGCGCTTCCGCGCCCGCGTTGGTCGTCATGATGATGATCACGTTGCGGAAGTCGGCCTTGCGACCGTTATTGTCCGTCAGCGTGCCATGGTCCATCACCTGCAGCAGGATGTTGAAGATGTCCGGATGGGCCTTCTCGATCTCGTCCAGCAGCAGCACGGCATGCGGCTTCTTCGTGATCGCTTCCGTCAGCAGGCCGCCCTGGTCGAAACCGACATAGCCCGGCGGCGCGCCGATCAGGCGCGACACGGCGTGGCGCTCCATGTACTCGGACATGTCGAACCGGATCAGTTCGATGCCGAGGATGAAGGCCAGCTGCTTCGCCACTTCCGTCTTGCCGACACCGGTCGGACCGGAGAACAGGAACGAGCCGATGGGTTTATCTTGCTTGCCCAGGCCGGCGCGCGACATCTTGATGGCCGATGCCAGCGCCTCGATGGCGGGGTCCTGGCCGAACACGACGTTGCGCAGGTCGCGGTCGATCGTCTGCAGCTTGCTGCGGTCGTCCTGGTTGACGGTCTGCGGTGGGATGCGCGCGATCTTCGAGATGATTTCCTCGATTTCCGTCTTGCCGATGGTCTTCTTCTGCTTCGACTTCGGCAGGATGCGCTGCGCTGCGCCCGCTTCGTCGATCACGTCGATGGCCTTGTCCGGCAGGTGGCGGTCGTTGATGAAGCGGGCCGCCAGCTCGGCCGCCGTCGACAGCGCCGACGACGAATATTTCACGCCATGGTGCTCCTCGAAGCGCGACTTCAGGCCGCGCAGGATCTGCACGGTCTGCTCGACGGTCGGCTCGTTCACGTCCACTTTCTGGAACCGGCGGCTCAAGGCGTGGTCCTTCTCGAACACGCCACGGAATTCCGTGAACGTGGTCGCGCCGACGCACTTCAGCTGGCCGTTGGCCAGGGCCGGCTTCAGCAGGTTCGATGCATCCAGCGTGCCGCCCGACGCGGAACCGGCACCGATGATGGTGTGGATCTCGTCGATGAACAGGATGCCGTTCGGGTTGTCCTTCAGCTGCTTGAGCACCGCCTTCAGGCGCTGCTCGAAGTCGCCGCGGTACTTGGTGCCCGCCAGCAGCGCCCCCATGTCCAGCGAGTAGACGACGGCGTTGGCCAGCACTTCGGGCACATCGCCCTGCGTGATGCGATAGGCCAGGCCTTCCGCGATGGCGGTCTTGCCGACACCGGCCTCGCCCACCAGCAGCGGGTTGTTCTTGCGGCGGCGGCACAGGATCTGGATCACGCGATCGACTTCGTCCTCGCGGCCGATCAGCGGATCGATCTTGCCTTCGGCTGCCGACTTGTTCAGATTCTGGGTGAACTGGTCGAGCGGGCTTTCCTTGGTCTGGCCTTCGGCCTGCGTGCCCTCCTCGACGCCTTCGGACGCCTTGGCCGTGTCGCCCGACTGGTCCTTGCGCACGCCGTGCGAGATGAAGTTCACCACGTCCAGCCGGGTCACGCCCTGCTGGTGCAGATAGTAAACAGCGTGCGAGTCCTTCTCGCCGAAGATGGCGACCAGCACGTTCGCGCCCGTCACTTCCTTCTTGCCGTTGGAAGCGGACTGCACGTGCATGATGGCGCGCTGGATGACGCGCTGGAAGCCCAGCGTGGGCTGGGTGTCCACCTCGCCCGTGCCAGGGACCGTGGGGGTGTTGTCGCCGATGAAGTTGGTGAGTGTCTTGCGCAGGTCCTCGATGTTGACCGCGCAGGCACGCAACACTTCCGCCGCCGACGGATTGTCCAGCAGCGCCAGCAACAGATGCTCAACCGTGATGAATTCATGCCGTGCCTGCCGAGCCTCGACAAACGCCATGTGCAAACTTACTTCCAATTCCTGCGCGATCATACTTCCTCCATCACGCACTGCAGGGGGTGCCCCGCCTTGCGCGCATGCGTTAAAACGAACTCCACTTTTGTCGATGCAATATCTTTCGAGAACACACCGCACACGCCTTTGCCGTAGCGATGCACGCTCAGCATAATTTGTGTCGCCGTTTCACGGTCCTTGTTGAAATACTCCTGGATGATGGCGACCACGAACTCCATCGGGGTGTAGTCGTCGTTCAACAACGCCACCTGGTACATGGGTGGCGGTTTCAGCGCTTGTCGCTCCAGGACGGTCTCAGTGTCATGCTTGGTTGCCATACGCTTATATTCTAATGCTTTCGTGACCGATGCAACGCCCGTTTAGGCGTGCCTTTCCGTTTGTGCTCAATCTTACGCGCTTTCCCGACTTGGCGCAGATGGCGCTGTCTTCCGTGAAATCAAGTGTTGGGGGCAATTTTCATGTTGCAAAAATCTTACTAGCCCGGGTACAAAGCGCTTGACATTAAAAATTGTTCCGCCAACAATGCCATATCGACTCGTGCAGAAATGTACATGTTGGTAAGAAGTGAGTTGTCGAGGAGGGGGCAGGAAGCTTCTTGCTTTTATGGCTCGTGTGATTCGTTAATATTTGAAAGTTCTTTTTATGGCAACAGGTACCGTTAAGTGGTTCAATGACTCCAAAGGTTTTGGCTTCATCACTCCTGATGATGGCGGTGAGGATTTGTTCGCACACTTCTCCGCAATCAACATGAACGGCTTCAAGACCCTGAAAGAAGGTCAGAAGGTGCAGTTCGAAGTCACGCAAGGCCCTAAAGGCAAGCAAGCTTCCAACATCCAGGCGAGCTGATCTGCTCCCCCAGACGTGAAAGAACCCCGCCGCGCGGGGTTTTTTTTCGTCCGTACTATCCCCGCGCCACCCGCGCCAGCGCCAGCGCGGCGGCGACTTCTTCCGGCGCGGCCGGCTTCAGCAGGTGCCGGTCGAAGCCGGCGGCACGGGCCCGCGCCCGGTCCTCGGCGGCGCCCCACCCTGTCAAGGCTACCAGTGCCAAATCCGCCATATGCGGCAGCTCGCGCAGCCGACGCGCGGTCTCGTAGCCGTCCAGCCGCGGCATGCCCAGGTCGAGGAAGGCCAGCTGGGGCCGGAAGCTCTCGGCCAGTGCCAGCGCCGCCGCCCCGTCGTGCGCGACGCGCGTGTCGTGGCCGGCCAGGCGCAGCAGCGCATCGAGGGTGTTGGCCGCATCGACATTGTCGTCCGCGATCAGCACGCGCAGCGGGGCGCCGGCCGTGCCACCGGCCGGTGCCGCGTCGCTCTCTGCGGCCGCCCCGACAGGAAGGGCCTGCGCGGGCTGGCCGGCGACCGGCAGGCGCAGCGTGAACGTGCTGCCGCGCCCTTCGCCGGCGCTGGCCGCGCTGGCGCTGCCGCCATGCAGCGTCATCAGGCGCCGCACCAGCGACAGGCCGATGCCCAGACCGCCCTTCGAGCGTTCGATGCTGCGCCCCACCTGGGTGAACATCTCGAATACGGCTTCGAGCGCCGCGGATGCGATGCCGATGCCGTTGTCGCTGACGGTGATGACGACGTTGCTGCCGTCGCGGCGCGCCGCCACGGCGATGCGCCCGCCAGCCGGCGTGTACTTGGCCGCGTTCGACAGCAGGTTGCCCAGCACCTGGCTCATGCGCACCACGTCCACGTCGACCAGCAGCGGTTGGTCCGGCAGGTCCACCGTCAGCAGGTGGCCCGGTGCCTGCAAGGCCGGCAGATTGGTCTCGACGGCGGACGCGATCACGTCCTTCAGGTCCGCCACCTGGCGCCGCAGCACGATCTTGCCGCTGGAGACGCGCGCGATGTCCAGCAGGTCGTTGACCAGGTGGACCATATGGTTCACCTGTCGCGTCATCATGTCGCGCACGTGGCGCATGTCGGCGCCGCGCTCGGCGCCCAGGCGCAGCAGTTCGAGACCGTTGCTGATCGGCGCCAGCGGGTTGCGCAGTTCGTGCGCCAGCGTGGCAAGGAATTCGGATTTGTGGCGGTCCGCCTGTCGCAGCGCCTCGGTCGAACGGACCCGCTCGATGTGCGCCCAGCAGCGCTCGACCACGGCCTCCACCAGCGCGATTTCGTCCGTCGTCCAGTTGCGCGGCTGCTGCTGGTGCACCGCCATCATCGCCACCAGCGCGCCGCCCTTGACCAGCGGGCAGCAGATGATGGCCTTGATGCCGATGGCGTTGAACATGCCATCGCCGTCGCCCGGCGCCAGTTCGCGGTCGACGTCGTTGATCAGCAGGGTGCGGCCCACGCGCAGATTGGACGTGGCGCGCGAGCCGAACAAATCAAGCGAGTACACGCCGGCCGTGCTGATGGCGCCCGGCACGGTCCAGTCATGGCGGATCGTGAAGCGGTCGTTGTCCGGCTCCACGTCGGCATACGCGACCCGCGTCACGCCCAGGTGCTCGCCCAGCAGGCGCGTGGCCTCGGCCATGATGGCGCGCGCATCGGTCGCCACGCGGGTGGCTTCGCCGATGGTGTCGAGCAGGCGCAGGCGCGCCTCGACCTGGCGCCGTTCCGTGATGTCGGCGCCCGTCGCGGCGACGTACTGCACCGCGCCGGCCCCGTCGGTGACCGGCGCGAACACGATGTCGGTCCAGCAGGTGCGTTCGTCTTCACGGTGATACGGCAGCTCGCACCGGACCGTGGCGCCGGCGGCGGCCCGCAGGGTGCAGGCGCGTACCTCGTCCATCACGGCCTGCGAACGGCGCCACCAGGCGCAGTCCCAGAAGCGGCGGCCGATGATGTCCTCGCGGCGGTGGCCGCCCGCCTCCAGCGAGATGCGGTTGACGTCGATCATCGTGCCGTCGAGCGTCATCAGGCCGGCGAAGTGGGTGGCCTGGTCGAAGAAGGTACGGTAGACCGCATCGGCAGGGACGGCGGACGGAACGAAATCGGGCATGGTGGACGATAGCGGTTTGCAAGGGCGGGACTATCGCACAATAACAGTTGTTGCGCTTACTGCCCGTCCGGCTGGAAACCCAAGGGGACAGGCACCTGTCCCCGCTGCTTCACGCGACAGATGCCCGCGAGCGGGGCCTCACGCGGCGCCGATGGCGTGCAGCGCGGCGTGGCGGGCGTGGATGGCCGTCGTGTCGAACAGCGGCACCGGCGCGTCGTAGCCGTTGACCAGCAAGGTGATCTCCGTGCAACCCAGGATGATGGCCTGGGCGCCGCGCGCGGCCAGGTTTTCCATGATGCGGCGATAGGCCGTGCGCGATGCCGGCTCGATGCGGCCCAGGCACAGCTCCTCGTAGATGATGCGGTGGACGATCTCGCGGTCTTCCTGCTCCGGCGTGACCACTTCCAGCCCGTGCTCGCCCAGCCGTTCGCGGTAGAACGGCTGCTCCATCGTGAAGCGCGTGCCCAACAGGCCCACCGTCGTGCAGCCGGCCGCGCGGATCGCCGCTGCCGTGGGATCGGCGATGTGCAGCAGCGGGATGTCGACGGCCGCCTCGATGGCGCCCGCGACCTTGTGCATCGTGTTCGTGCACAGCACGATGAAGTCGGCGCCGGCGGCGGCCACGTTGCGCGCGGCCTGCGCCAGCAGCACGCCGGCAGCGTCCCAGTCGCCCGCGCGCTGCAGCGCCTCGACCTCGTGGAAGTCCACGCTGACAAGCGCGATCTTCGCGGAGTGCAGGCCGCCCAATTGTTCGCGCACGGTCTCGTTGATCTGACGGTAGTACGGCACCGTCGATTCCCAGCTCATTCCGCCGATCAGTCCGATGGTTTTCATGACAGCTCTCCTGTGTAGATGCGGCGGGCACAAAAAAGCCCTGCTTCCCGTGACGGCGCAGGGCTGTTGCGAGGCTCAGGCCCGGTGTTCCAATTACATCTGCTCGATCATCACGTCGCCGAAGCCGGAGCACGACACCTGCGTCGCGCCTTCCATCAGGCGCGCGAAGTCGTACGTGACCTTCTTCGACGTGATGGCTTTTTCCATCGACGCGATGATCAGGTCGGCCGCTTCGGTCCAGCCCATGTGGCGCAGCATCATCTCGGCAGACAGGATCAGCGAACCCGGATTGACGTAGTCCTTGCCGGCGTACTTCGGCGCGGTGCCGTGGGTGGCCTCGAACATCGCCACCGAGTCGGACATATTGGCGCCGGGCGCGATGCCGATGCCGCCCACCTGGGCCGCCAGCGCGTCCGAGATGTAGTCGCCGTTCAGGTTCAGGGTGGCGATGACACTGTACTCGGCCGGGCGCAGCAGGATCTGCTGCAGGAATGCGTCGGCGATCGAATCCTTGACGACGATGTCCTTGCCCGTCTTCGGATTCTTGAACTTGCACCATGGGCCGCCGTCGATCAGCTCCGCGCCGAACTCCTTCTGCGCCAGCGCATAGGCCCAGTCACGGAAGCCGCCTTCCGTGTACTTCATGATGTTGCCCTTATGGACGATCGTCACGGATGGCTTGTCGTTGTCGATCGCGTACTGGATCGCCTTGCGCACCAGGCGCTCGGTGCCTTCGCGCGAAACGGGCTTGATGCCGATGCCGGACGTTTCGGGGAAGCGGATCTTCTTGACGCCCATTTCCTCGGTCAGGAACTTGATCAGCTTCTTGACGTTGTCCGAACCTTCCTGGTATTCGATACCGGCGTAGATGTCTTCCGAGTTCTCGCGGAAGATCACCATGTCGGTCTTGTGCGGTTCCTTCACCGGCGACGGCACGCCGGCGAAGTAGCGCACCGGGCGCAGGCAGACGTACAGGTCGAGCTCCTGGCGCAGCGCCACGTTGAGCGAGCGGATGCCGCCGCCGACCGGCGTCGTCAGCGGGCCCTTGATCGACACCACGTAGTCCTTCAGCACCTGCAGGGTTTCCTCCGGCAGCCACACGTCCGGGCCGTACACGGTGGTCGACTTCTCGCCCGCGTAGATTTCCATCCAGCTGATCTTCTTCTTGCCGCCGTAGGCCTTGGCCACGGCCGCGTCCACCACCTTGATCATCACCGGGGTGATGTCGATACCCGTGCCGTCGCCTTCGATGAACGGAATGATCGGCTGGTCCGGCACGACCAGCGAGAAATCGGCGTTGACGGTGATCTTCTGGCCGTCGGCGGGTACTTTGATATGTTGGTACATCGTGTTCTCCATTAGTCAGGGCTTGGTGCGGCTCGGCCGCGCGCCCGGCCGCGCGGGCGCCTGGATTACAATGCGCGCAGCAGCACGAGTCGCGGCCGATGCTCTTGAGACTGAGCAGGCATGTCTTGCATTATGCACCACTATGCAGCGGACAGCCATGGTCGCGGCGCCCGTGTTTTCCGAATCCGTTTGACGCCCTCCATGCCACTCATCCTTTTCAACAAGCCGTTCCAGGTGCTGTGCCAGTTCTCGCCGCAGGACGGCCGCGCCACGCTGGCCGACTACCTGGCCATTCCCAACATCTATCCGGCCGGCCGCCTGGACGCGGACAGCGAAGGCCTGATGCTCCTGACCGACGACGGCAAGCTGCAGCACCGCATCGCCCATCCCGACCACAAGGAGGCCAAGACCTACCTGGTGCAGGTGGACGGCATCCCGGACGCCGCCGCGCTGGCACGGCTGCAGGCGCCGCTGGACCTGGGCGATTTCGTCACGCAGCCCTGCCGCGCCGTGCGCATCGCCGAACCGGAGTGGCTGTGGCCGCGCAACCCGCCGATCCGCGCGCGCGCCGACAAGCCCACCAGCTGGCTGGCCATCACGCTGGCCGAGGGCAAGAACCGGCAGGTGCGGCGCATGACGGCCGCCGTCGGCTACCCTACCCTGCGGCTGGTGCGCAGCAGTATCGGGGCGTTTTCGCTGGCTTCGCATCCCTTGATGCCGGGGGAGTTTGTGGAGGTTACTACTAACGGCTGATGAGACCCATGGGGTCAGGCACCTATCTGAGGGTCTCCGACCCTCAGATAGGTGCCTGACCCCGGTCTTTCCGGCGTCCCGTAGGCGAAAAAAAACCGCGGCCTCGCAGCCGCGGTTTTTTTGTTACGCGTTCAAGCTCAGGCGATGGTTTCCAGCGCCGCGTTGAACGTCGCGCTCGGACGCATCACGGCCTTCACCTTGGCGTCGTCGGCCTTGTAGTAGCCGCCGATGTCGGCCGGCTTGCCCTGCACGGCCAGCAGCTCGGCGACGATCTTGTCTTCGTTTTCCGTCAGCGTCTTGGCCAGCGGCGCGAACTTGGCGGCCAGTTCGGCGTCTTCGGTCTGCGCGGCCAGTTCCTGCGCCCAGTACATCGACAGGTAGAACTGGCTGCCGCGGTTGTCCAGCTCACCGGTTTTCGGCGACGGCGACTTGCGGTTGTCCAGCAGCTTGCCGGTGGCCGCGTCCAGCGTCTTGGCCAGCACCTTGGCCTTGCCGTTGCCCGTCTTCAGACCCAGGTCTTCCAGGCTGACCGCCAGCGCCAGGAACTCGCCCAGCGAATCCCAGCGCAGGTGGTTTTCCTCGACCAGCTGCTGCACGTGCTTCGGTGCCGAACCGCCGGCGCCCGTTTCGTACATGCCGCCACCGGCCATCAGCGGCACGATCGACAGCATCTTGGCGCTGGTGCCCAGTTCCATGATCGGGAACAGGTCGGTCAGGTAGTCGCGCAGGATGTTGCCGGTCACGGAGATCGTATCCAGGCCACGCGCGACGCGCTCCAGCGTGTAGCGCATGGCGCGTACCTGCGACATGATCTTGATGTCCAGGCCGGTCGTGTCGTGATCCTTCAGGTACGTGTTGACCTTCTTGATCAGTTCGTTTTCGTGCGGACGGTACGGGTCCAGCCAGAACACGGCCGGCATGCCCGAATTGCGCGCGCGCGTCACGGCCAGCTTGACCCAGTCGCGGATCGGCGCGTCCTTGACCTGGCACATGCGCCAGATGTCGCCCTTCTCCACGTTCTGGCTCATCAGCACTTCGCCGGTGGCGAGGTCGGTGATGTTGGCCACGCCGTCTTCCGGCACTTCGAAGGTCTTGTCGTGCGAGCCGTATTCCTCGGCCTGCTGGGCCATCAGGCCCACGTTCGGTACCGTGCCCATCGTGCGCGGGTCGAAGGCGCCGTGCCATTTGCAGAAGTTGATGATCTCCTGGTAGATGCGGGCGAACGTGCTTTCCGGGATCACGGCCTTGACTTCCTTCAGGCGGCCGTCGGCGCCGTACATCTTGCCGCCGGAGCGGATCATGGCCGGCATCGACGCATCGACGATCACGTCGTTCGGCGAGTGGAAGTTGGTGATGCCCTTGGCCGAGTCGACCATCGCCAGTTCCGGACGGTGTTCCTGGCAGGCGTGCAGGTCGCGCACGATCTCGTCGCGCTGCGAGGCCGGCAGGTTGGCGATCTTGTTGTACAGGTCGGCCATGCCGTTGTTGACGTTGATGCCCAGGCTGTCGAACAGCGCGCCGTGCTTCTCGAACGCTTCCTTGTAGAACATGCGCACGCAGTGGCCGAACACGATCGGGTGCGACACCTTCATCATCGTCGCCTTGACGTGCAGCGAGAACAGCATGCCGGTCTGGTGCGCGTCTTCGATCTGCGCCTCGTAGAATGCCAGCAGGGCCTTGCGGCTCATGAACATCGAATCGATGATCTCGCCGTCCTGCAGCGCGACCTTCGGTTTCAGCACGATGCTCTGGCCACCCTTGGTGATCAGTTCCATCTTGACTTCGCGGGCGCGGTCCAGCGTGATCGACTTCTCGCTGTGGTAGAAGTCGCCGCCGGTCATGTGCGACACGTGCGTGCGCGAAGCCTGCGACCATGGCGCCATCGAGTGCGGGTTCTTGCGCGCGTATTCCTTGACGGCGCGCGGCGCGCGGCGATCGGAGTTACCTTCGCGCAGGACCGGGTTCACGGCCGAGCCGATGCACTTGCCGTAGCGGGCCTTGATGGCCTTTTCCTCGTCCGTTTTCGGATCGGCCGGATAGTCGGGGATGTTGTAGCCCTTTTCCTGCAGTTCCTTGATGGCGTTCTGCAGCTGCGCCACGGATGCGCTGATGTTCGGCAGCTTGATGATGTTGGCGTCCGGTTCCAGCGTCTTCTTGCCCAGTTCGGCCAGGGCGTCCGGCACGCGCTGTTCAGGCGTCAGGTTTTCCGGGAACGCTGCCAGGATGCGGGCGGCGACGGAAATGTCGCTCTGCTCGACGCGGATGCCGGCCGGCTTGGTGAAAGCGCTGACGACGGGCAGGAAGGCGTGGGTCGCCAGCAGCGGCGCCTCGTCGGTCAGGGTGTAGATGATGGTCGGTTCACTGCTCATGCATTTTTCCTCAGTTTGCGCGAATGGTATCGCGACTTGTCAGACTAATTAATAACCGCCGGTCTACGCTTGTGGCGCACCCCAACACCCCGCTCATTTTACTCCGCCCCGTGCGGCCTTGACAGCCACACGGTCCGCCGGGCGCGTCACCCAGGCTATCGAAGTCTTCTATAAGACATAAGACGGCGCGTATTATGCCCCAGCTTTGCAATCGTTGCCAGCGATCAGGCCCGCGCGGCTGCCGCACGACCGTGCCAAAATCTGGAAACCGGAGACAGCCTCCACTTAGCAGATCGCGCAATCAGAGGCTATCCCCGATTGGCGATTGCAGGCGGCGGGCTGGCCGGCCGAGCAAAGCGAAAAGCCCGCTCTGGCATAGCCAGGCGGGCTCTTCTCAGCACCTGTATGGCGGCTATTGCCGCCGCACGCGAACTTAGGCGGACAGTGCCTTCAGGGCAGCTGCCAGACGGCTCTTGTGGCGAGCGGCCTTGTTCTTGTGGATGATCTTTTTGTCGGCGATCGAGTCGATCGTCGAGACGGAGGCCTGGAAGACCTGGGTTGCAGCAGCCTTGTCGCCAGCCTGGATCGCCTTGCGGACAGCCTTGATGGCGGTGCGCAGCGTCGAGCGCTGAGCCGAGTTGTGAGCGTTTTGCTTGACTGCTTGACGAGCGCGTTTGCGCGCTTGTGCGGTATTTGCCATGGAATTTCCTAAATCGTTGTCAAAGTTCGTTTGCAAACAATAGCGTTTGCCAAACCGGTGCGTTCAGCTGTCTGACCATGCAGGCCACTCAGTACAGACCACCTGAGTCGGGTGCCTCGCGAACCGGCAATCCATCCGCCGTTCGCTGTGTCTGCGTCACTGAATTCTGTACAGCCTTAAATTATATCCAGCTTTTGATGTCAGGGCAATTCAAAAAACGGGAATCTTGCCGCTTTCACAGCAATGCGACGCCGGATTAATGGCAATCTCAGCAATTACGCCGGGCCACGCGGCTATAATCGCGCACCATGAATCTACTCCGAACCCTTGCCGCCGTCTCCAGCATGACCATGCTGTCGCGCGTGACCGGCCTCCTGCGCGAGACCCTGTTTGCCCGCGCCTTCGGTGCCGGCGCCTATACCGACGCGTTCAACGTCGCCTTCCGCATTCCCAACCTGCTGCGCCGGCTGTTCGCCGAGGGCGCCTTCTCGCAGGCCTTCGTGCCGATCCTGGCCGAGTACAAGAACCAGCATGGCCATGACGCGAGCAAGACGCTGGCCGATCACGTGGCCAATTGCCTGGTCTGGGCCACCCTGATCGTCAGCGCCATCGGCATCGTCGGCGCGCCGCTGTTCGTGCTGTTGATCGCCGGCGGCCTGCAGCAGAACCCGGGCGCCTTCGACGCGGCCGTCTGGATGACCAGGCTGATGTTCCCGTACATCGCGTGCATGTCGTTCGTGGCGATGGCCGGCGGCATCCTGAACACCTGGCGCCAGTTCAAGATTCCCGCGTTCACGCCCGTGCTGCTGAACCTGTCGCTGATCGCCGGCGCGCTGTTCCTGGCGCCCTACCTGGAGCAGCCCGTGTACGCGCAGGCGATCGCGGTGTTCGTCGGCGGCCTGCTGCAGGTCGGCATCCAGATTCCTTCGCTGGTGCGCATCGGCATGCTGCCGCGGCTGTCGATCAATCCGGTCGCCGGCCTGTCCGACCCCGGCGTGCGGCGCGTACTGAAGAAGATGGGGCCGGCCGTGTTTGCCGTGTCGGCCGCGCAGATCAGCCTGATGATCAACACCAGCATCGCGTCGCGCCTGGAACAGGGCAGCATCTCGTGGTTGACGTATGCGGACCGCCTGATGGAGTTCCCGACGGCGCTGCTGGGCGTGGCGCTGGGCACGATCCTGCTGCCCAGCCTGTCCAAGGCCAATGTCGACGGCGACCGCGAGGAGTATTCCGCGCTGCTGGACTGGGGCCTGCGCCTGACCCTGCTGCTGGCGATTCCCGCCGCGATCGGCCTGTGCGTGCTGGCGCTGCCGCTGATCGCCACGCTGTTCCACTACGGCGCATTCTCGGACCGGGCCGCCGAGATGTCGGCGCGCCCGCTGATCGCGTACGCGGCGGGCCTGGTCGGCATCATCCTCGTCAAGACGCTGGCGCCGGCCTTTTATGCGCGACAGGACATCCGCACGCCCGTGCGCATCGCGCTGGCGGTGCTGGTGGCGACGCAGCTGATGAACCTGGTGTTCGTGCCTTACATCCAGGTCGCCGGCCTGGCACTGTCGATCGGCCTGGCGGCCTGCCTGAACGCGCTGTTCCTGTTCATCGGCCTGCGCAAGCGCGGCATCTACGTGCCCTCCCCCGGCTGGGGCAAGTTCTTCGTCAAGCTGGTCGTGGCCGTGGCGGCGATGGGCGTGACGGGCTGGTTCGCGGCCCAGCAGTTCGACTGGCTGGCGCTGCGCGCGACGCCGCTGTGGCGCGCCGGGGCGCTGGCCGGCGTGATCGCGGTATGTGGCCTGGTCTATTTCGGCCTGCTGGTACTGCTGGGGTTCCGCGTGCGTGACTTCCGGCGCACCGGCAAATGACCTGCCGGAAGCCATACGGCCGGGCTCGTGTCCCGGTCGGGGCCTGACCCAGCGCTGGGACACGGACCCGGCGCTGGAGACGAAAAAAAACCGCTGCCGGGGCAGCGGTTTTTTTACGCATGAAGCTGAAATTACGCTTGCTTGGACTTGCGGCGGGCCAGGAAGGCCATGATGCCCAGGCCACCCAGCAGCATGCCGTAGGTGGTTGGCTCAGGTACGGCCGAAACCGTCACTTCGCCGCTGTACTTGGCGCCGATGTCGGCGTTGCCGAACAGGGTCAGCGTGAACGGGCTGGTGCCGGTGGCTTCCACGCCGTAGAAGCGGTATTTGCCGTCTTGCGTGAAGGTGCCGGTCACGCCGTTCAGGTTCGACAGGGCGGCGTCGAACGTCAGCTTCTGGCCGCTGATCGTCACGACCAGGTTGTACACGCCAGCGTCCAGGCCGCCGAACGTGATCACGTCCACGCCGCCGGACAGCACGCCGTCACCGCCAGGAACGGCGGAGTTGAAGAAATTGTCGCCACCGACGGTCAGATCAATGGCCTGGTCCGATGCCAGGGCGGAGAAGGATGCTGCGGCCAGCAGGCCTGCTACGGCGAATTTCAGTTTCATGAGTAGTTATCCTTGTGAGAGTAGGTAGTCGCTGTGTCGGTGATCAACTGCTAGATAGAATCCTAACACAATTAAAATTCCAGCAACCCTACGCACGTTATAAAAATCTTATCGTTGCTGATATTTTCGCAACACTACCGTTGTGCGATTCCTACATCTGCCCCGGAGCTTGTCCTACTGGCTGTTGGGAGGCTCCGCCGGCTCGGCCGGCGCCGGCGGCGGCTCCGGCGGCTCCTGCGGCGTCGGGTCGGCCGGCGGATCGGGTTCCGGATCGGGTGGCGCCTCCGGCTCGGCGGGCGGCTCCTGCACCGGCGGCGCGGGCGTGCCGGGCCGGTCGACCGGCTTGCCCGTCAGCGGCGAAGCCACCGGTGTCTCCGGCGGCGTGCCGGCAGGCGTGCCGACCACGGTGCCGCCGGGCTTGCCCGTCATCGGATTGCCCGTCATCGGATTGCCCGTCATGGGGTTGCCGGCGCCCGGCTTGGCCGGCAGCTGGCCCGGCGGCGGCGGTTCCTGCCCGTTGAACGTAAACACCCAGTCGGAAATCTTCTGCTTGCCTTCGAAAGCCTGGAAGCGCATCGGGAAATTGCCCACCTTGATCGGCGTGGCCGTGGACAGGCTGTAGATGCCCAGCACCCCGACCTTGTCACCCATGTAGATGACGCCCCACTCGGCCTTGCCCGTCATCGGGTCGATGAAGATCTTGCGCAGGTGGCGGCGGGTGCCGGGGAAGCGCGGATCGCGCAGCAGCTCCTTCAGCGTGGGCGGCTGCTGCGGCTGGCCCTGAGGGGTGGCGCCGGCATAGCTTTTCAAGGCATCGCTGAACTGCTCGCCGATGTACAGCAGCTCGCGTTCGGCCTGGGCGCGCTGCATGGTCGCGCCGATGCGGATGGTGGTGGCCGCGACCAGGCCGATGATCGCCACCAGGATGATCACGCTGACGTAGGTGAACCCGCGCGCCGGCCGCAGCGGCCCGCGCACGCCGCTACCAGTCCGAATACGGCCTGCCGCTGCGGTCATTGCCGGGCGCTCCACTCTTCACATCGGCGACGCCGCCCTTGCTCGGGTCTTCCGGCGGCACCAGTTGCCAGCTGTCGGTGCGCTCCGTGATCGGGTCCACGGGCAGCGCGCGCAGGTAGCGCTTTTCCACCAGCTGCTCCAGCGAATCGGGATAACGGCCGGTGTCGCCATAGAACTGGTCGATCACCGCGCGCGTGTTGCGCAGGTTGTCGCCCAGGATGGTTTCCTTGGTCTTGTCGACGCTGGGGAAATAACGCGGCACCGCGAGCGTCAGCAGCAGCGCGATAATGCCCAGCACGACCAGCAGTTCGATCAGCGTGAAGCCCTTGGCCCTATGCTTGCTCATGTCCACATTCACCATTTGCGGTACGGTATGCCGTTCAGGCCCACCTTGTCGGACGTCGAATAGACGTCGTACACATCCTCGCCCTCGCGCGGGTCTTCCGCCTCGCTGGCGTAGCTGCGCTTGCCCCAGGTCTGCGCCGCCGTCAGCTCGCTGTCGCTGTTGAACGGATCGCGCGGCAGGCGGCGCAGGAAGTACACCTTGGTGCGCTTCGGGTTGCGCAGGTCCGGCACGCCTTCCACCAGCGTCTCCAGGGTGCGCGGGTAGCCGTTGCTGCCGATCGTCTTGGCGATGCGGCCGTCGTCGTAGGCCTGCTTGTATTCGTCCAGCGCCTTGCGGATCAGGTGCAGCGAGGCGCGCAGTTCCTGCTCGTTGCGGCGCTGGATCGTCACCTGCGCCGTCGGGATCACGAGCGCGCCCAGGAGGCCCATGATCGCGAGCGTGACGAGCAGCTCGATCAGCGTGAAGCCGCGCCGGCGCGCATGGACTGCCGTGTTCATCACTGGTTCTGCGCGGGCGGCGTCGGCGTCGTCGCCGATGGCTGCTGCTGTTGCTGCTGTTGCTGGATCAGCGACTGCGGCTGCGACTGGGGTTGCGGTTGCGGCTGCGCGGGCGGCTGCGTGACGCTGCTCGCCGGCCCCGGCTGCGACGTCGACAGCGGCACGCCGGTCGGCGTTCCGGTCTCCTGCGGCGTGGGCGGCTGCGGCGCCTGCGGCTGCTCCAGTGCCGGCGTGCCGCCGTTTCGGCCCGGCATCAGCACCGGCGCGCGCACCGTGATGTCCGGCTTGCGGCGGAAGTTCGCTTCCGTGCCGGCCGAGAACTCGGAGGCATCGGCCTGCGGCCGCTGCAGGTTGCGCACCAGGCGCGGCGTGATCGACAGCACGATCTCGGTCTTCTGGTTGTCGTCGCTCTGGGTTCCGAACAGGCGGCCCAGGATCGGCACGTCGCCGAAGCCGGGCACCTTGGTGCCCGTCTTGCGGTCCTCGCTGTTGATCAGGCCCGCCAGCACCTGGTTCTCGCCGTCCTTCAGCTGCAGCACGGTGGTGGCCTGGCGCGTGCCGATCTGGTAGGCCGTGGTGCCGGTCTTGGTCTCGATGCGGTTGACGATGTTCGACACCTCCAGCGAGACGTTGATGGCGATCTCGTTGTTCAGGAAGATGGTCGGCTCGGCGTTCAAGGTCAGGCCGACGTCGACGTAGCTGACGCTCTCCTGCGCGAAGCCGGCGGTGCCGGGCGAGACCGTGGTCGTGATCACCGGCACCTTGTCGCCGATCAGGATCTTGGCCTTCTGCTTGTTGCGCACGCGGATGCGTGGATTGGCCAGCAGGTTCGAGTCGCCGTCGGTCTTGTTGGCGGTGATCTTCGCGCTCAGCGACGAGACGCCAATGCTGCGCGAATTGAGCGTGTCGAGGTCGTTGATCGTCAGCGTCGAGCCGCCGCTGGAGATCAGCGGCGAGAAGGTGGCGCTGGTCGGCCACGACACGCCCAGCTCCAGCAGGCGCGAGCGCTTGACCTCGAGGATCTCGACCTCCAGCATCACTTCCGGTTCCGCCATGTCCTGCAGCGCGACGATCTTCTCGGCCAGCTTGATGGCGTCGGCGTTGTCGCGCATGATGACGAGGTTCAGCTTCTCGTCCGCCACCACGTCGCGCGACTTCAGGATCGTCTTCAGGGTGTTGGCCACCAGCTTCGCTTCCGCGTTGGCCAGGTAGAAGGTCTTGATGACGGTTTCCTGGTACTCCTTCAGCTTGGCGGCGATGTTCGGGTAGATCAGGATCGTGTTCGCGTCCATCACCTGCTGTTCCAGCTGGTTCGTCATCAACAGGTAGTAGACGGCCGATTCCACCGTGCTGTTCCTGAGTGCGATGGTGGTGCGGGCGTCGGCCTTGACGTCCTTGTCGAACACGAAGTTCAGGCCGGAACGGCGCGAGATGACGTCGAACACCTGCTTCAGCGGCGCGTCGCGGAACTCGATCGTGATCGGCTGCTTGAACGTCTTGGCCAGCTGGTTCTCGGCGCCGCCGGGCGGATTCTTCTCGCTGATCTCGCGCTGCAGCGCACGGGCGCGCGGCTGGTCCGGCTTCTCCGTCAGCACCACCTCCACCTTGGCGCGGGCCTGGTCGAATTCGCCCTTCGCCACGAGGTCCCTGGCGTCGGCCAGCAGGCGCTCGTGGCGCTCGGCCATGTCGAGCGCGCGCAGGGCGTTGCGGGCCCGCTCGTTCTGCGGATTCAGGGCCAGCACGCGCTGGATGTTCTGCAGCGCCAGCTCGCGCTGGCCCTCGATCGTCTGGCGCTCGGCCTGGTCCAGGTAGCGCATGATCGCGCGGTCGCGCGCCTGCAGGTAGGTGGCGCGATACTGGGCGTTGCCGGGGTCGGCCGCGATCGCTTCCTGCAGCTTCAAGAGGCCCGCCTCGACCTGGTCCTTCTCGATCAGGGTGCGGGCGTCGCGGTACGCCATCTGGGCGGCGCAGCCGGACAGCGCCAGCACCATCGTGGACAATGCAAGCGTGCGGCGCAGGCGGGCCGTTGCGGTGGGCTTTTGGCGAGACATCAATCCATGACTCCAATATTAAGCTGCTGCACCTGTTTCAGGGGCAGGTAGGTAAGCGTCAGCGTCGGCGGCGCGATTGCGTCGACGCGGTACATGCCGTCGATGACCATGTTCGTGCGCACCACGTAGGTCCGCTCGCCCTGGGCCAGGTAGACTTCGTAGGCACCGTCCGCCAGTGCCTTGCCGAGCACCGTGAACGGCAGCGGCGGCGCCGTCGGCGCCGGCGGCGGCGGTGGCGGTCCGGATGGCTCGCTGGACGGCGCCGGCGGCGGGTTCAGGTTCTGTCCCGCGAACAGGTCGCTGCCCTCGAACGCCGCCTCGCCGGCCTCGCCGATCAGCTGGGAACGAGGTACCAGCCGCAGGATCGTGCCCGCGTCCGCCGCCTGCGCGGCGCGCACGGCGGCCGGCACCGGCGCGGCCGGCTGCGGCGCGGGACGCTCGGCGCGCTCGACCGGTTCGGCCACTTCCGTTTCCGGGCTGGTCGTATCGCCCAACAGCACCAGGCCGGCGGCGGCCACCAGCGCGGCCCCCATCAGCAGGTGGCGCGGCTTCATGGCGCCTCCTTCAGGTACACGGTAAAGCGCAACCGCGCGTCCACCGTCGGATCGGCGATCGTGTCGCGCCGGAAGCTTACTTCGTCCAGCGCGGCGAACGGCAGCGCGACCAGCGCGCGCATCGCGAAGCGCCAGATATTGCGGTAGGGTCCCTTCACGGGCAGGATGACCTGGTAGGTCGCCACCCGCGCCGCCTTGTCGTAGCCGAACTTGTATTCACCGTGGTCGAGCACCAGCTGCGATTTCGCCGCCAGGTCGAACAGCACCTTGACCTGCTGTTCGGCGTGGCGTTTTTCGCCCAGCGTGGCGTAGAACGCGGCCAGGTTCTCGTTGGCGCTGGGCGGCGGCGGCGCCTGCACCAGGGCGGACGGCGCCGGCAGCGGCCGCGCCAGCTCCTCGCGCAGCGCGGCCTGCTGCGGCAGCAGCCACGCCCACAGGGCGGCGCCCGCCAGCAGCAGCGCGGCGCACAGGCAGGCGGCCGGGCCCGCGCGCAGCACGCGCAGGCGCATGGCCAGCAGCACCGCGGCCACGTTATACGACGGCATCGCCTTCATCGTCCCCTCCACTGCACTTCGACCTGGAACCGCAGCGGCTTGGCCGGATTCTGTTCCTCGATTTCATGGCGCACCAGCGCGGCGCCGCTGAAGAACTCCTGCTGCTTCAGCACCTGCACGTAACCGACCATGTCGTCGCTGTTGCGCGCTTCCGCCGTGATCTTCAATGTGTGCTTGCGCGCGTCCGGCTCGAAGGCCAGCAGCGCGATATTGGCCGGCGTGGCGGCCGCCAGCGCATCCTCCAGCTCGCGCCACGGCACGTTCAGCTGGAGAATGGCGCCATTGACGGCGGTCGCCTGGGCTTCCGGGATCGCCGTTTCCGGCACGGCCTTGGGCGCCTTCGACAGTACCCGGGCCCGTTCCTGCAAGCGCTCGAGCTGGGCGGCGCGGGCGGCGCGCTGGTCGGCCAGGTCCATGGCGCTCCACGCGCCGCCCAGGCACAACAGCAGGCCGGCGATACCCGCCACGGCCATCGCCGGGTGCAGGCGGTACAGCGTGCGGCGCCAGCCGCCCGGGGCGAAATCGATACGGATGGGGCGCAGGCGGTTCATGCGGCACTCCCCGCGCAAGCCAGCTGGCTGGCCGGCGACAGGCCAGTGCCCTGCCCCGCGCCCAGCTGGCTGCAGGCGACCTGCCCCTGCTGCGCCGGCCGCGCCAGCGCCGGCGGCAACGCGCCGGCCAGCTGCACCAGCGCGGGTGGCTGCAGGCCCAGCAGCAATGCCTCGCGGTTGACGATCTGCGTCAGCCAATAGTGATCGGCACCCGCCGGCACCGGCACGGCGCGGATCGCGCGCAAGCCCTGCTCATCGATGGCGGCCAGGGTCAGCAGGCGGTCGTGCCACTGGCCGAACCAGGCGCCGGCGCGCAGCGCGCGCTGCCAGCGGTTCCAACCCGTGACGAAGTGCGGCACGATCTCGACCAGGTGGAAACCCTTGTCGTCGGCCAGCGCCTGCAGCACGGCCAGCAGCGCGCGCGGCAGCGCGGCGGCGTGAAACGGCTGCTTGGCATCCCAGTCGGCCGACAGCGCCCACGCGGCCGGCGCCTCGCCGTACAGGGCGTGGAAGCGCAGCGCGGCGGCGGCCTCGATATCGGCCAGGCGCGCGGCGCCCGGCGGCGGATTGACCTGCCACAGGCGGCACAGCTCGTCGGACAGCACGACGGCGACGGGCCAGCCGGCCACGTCCTGCCCCTCCAGCAAGGTGCGCAATGCCTGCGCGAGAATCGTGGCGCCGGCGGCGGAGGCGATGTCCGGCTCGCCTTCCGGCAGCGTGTATTCGGCCAGCACGGCGACCTTGTCGCCGTGCCAGCGGCTGGTGCGCAGCAGGCTGACGGCGGTGGCGGCAATGCCGAGCCGCAGGGCTTGTCCCGGGAATCTACGCATGCAAGGTCACCCGCTTGATTTCGGTCAGCGTGGTGCCGCCCCGCTTGACCAGTTCCAATGCCGCCTGGCGCAGGCTGCGCGTACCGTTTTCGTACGCGGCCTGCTTGATCTGGCGGATCGGCCGCTTTTCCACGATCAGCTCGCGGATCTCGTCGTTCAGGGTCAGGATCTCCGCGATCGAGCGGCGCCCCTTGTAGCCGGTGCCGCGGCAGTCGCCGCAGCCCTTGCCTTCCTTGAACTGGTAGTCGAATACATCGGCGCGCGCCAGGCCCACGCTGGCCAGTTCCTCGTCGCTCGGCGTGTACTCGGCCGCGCAGTGCGGGCAGTTGATGCGCACCAGGCGCTGGGCCCAGATGCCGTTCAGGGCCGACACGAATGCGTACGGGTCGATGCCCATGTGGGTGAAACGGCCGAACACGTCGAATACGTTGTTGGCGTGCACCGTGGTCAGCACCAGGTGGCCCGTCAGCGCGGACTGCACGGCGATTTCCGCCGTCTCGCGGTCGCGGATCTCGCCCACCATGATCTTGTCCGGGTCATGGCGCAGGATCGAGCGCAGGCCCTTGGCGAAGGTCAGCCCCTTCTTCTCGTTGACCGGGATCTGCAGGATGCCCGGCAGCTGGTACTCGACCGGGTCCTCGATGGTGATGATCTTCTCGCGGCCGTTGTGGATTTCCGTCAGCGCCGCGTACAGGGTGGTGGTCTTGCCGGAGCCCGTCGGTCCCGTCACCAGCAGCATGCCGTAGGCTTCCTGCGCCAGCGTGCGCAGCGAGGCCAGCGACGGCGCGTCGAAGCCCAGCGCTTCCAGCGACAGCGAGCCGTAGGACTCGATCATCGCGCGCTTGTCCAGGATACGGATGACGGCGTCCTCGCCGTGGATCGACGGCATGATCGACACCCGCAGGTCGATCTCGCGGCCGCCCGATTCGACACGGAAGCTGCCGTCCTGCGGCACGCGCCGCTCGGCGATGTCCAGCTCGGCCAGCACCTTCAGGCGCGAGATGATCTGCTCGGCGACCTCGATGCCGTTCACCGCCGTGGCGTGATCGAGCACCCCGTCGACACGGTACTTGACCGCCAGGCCACCCGCCGTGCTTTCCAGGTGGATGTCCGAGGCGCCCGCCTTCAAGGCGTCGTACAGGGTGGAGTTGACCAGCCGGACGGCCGGGCTGGCGGCCTCCGACACCGAGGCGAACGACAGCACGGCGGCCGTCTTGCCGTCGCGGCGGGAGTTGTCGCCGCCGGGCAGCAGCGAGTCGGTCGCGCGCGCCGATTCCTCCTGCTTGGACAGGTAGGCGGCGATGTCGGCCTGCAGCGCCAGGCGCATCTGCAGCGGCGCGTGGGCGCTGGCGCGCGCCTGGGTGCCCAGCCACGTCTGCAGGTCCAGGTCGAACGGGTCGGAGATGACGCCGACGACCACGCCGTCATGGCCGCGCAGCAGCACGCATTTCTTCGCCATCGCCTGGCCCAGCGGCAGCAGCTCGAACGCGGGCGTGTAGGCCAGCATCTCCACCGTTTCCAGCACGGCCAGGCCGAACGGCTGGGCCAGCGCGCGCACGACGAGGCGCGGCTCCATGCCCGTCAGGCTTTCGAGTTCTTCCACCAGCGTGCGCTTCGAGTGCGCCTGCTGGACCCGGGCCCGCGCCAACAATGCATGGTCCAATGCAAGGTCGGCGGCCGGGACGGGGTGGATGACCGGATCGTTCACGACATTTCTCCAGCCAGGTCAAAAATAGGCATATACAGCAATACCACGATGGCACCCACGATCAGGCCGATGCCGGCCATCAGCAGCGGCTCGAAGGTGCGCGTAAAACGGTCGATCCAACGGCTGATCTCGCCGTCGTAGAAGGCGGCCGACTGGGTCAGCATCGGGCCCATGTCGCCGGTGCGCTCGCCCACCCGCAGCATGCGCAGCGAGATCGGCGTCGTCAAGGCGTTGGCCTCGAACGCGGTCGACAGCGGCAGGCCCGCCTCCACCGCCTGGCGCGCCAGTTGCAGGCCGCTCTTGACGTTGGCCGACACCATGCCCTGCACGGTCTCGATCGCCTGCACGATGGTGATGCCGCCCTCGGTCAGCATGCCCAGGGTTAGGTACAGGCGCGACAACTCATAGATGCGCACGCGCTCGCCCACCGCGGGCAGCCGGCCCAGCAGGCGCACGAAGCCGCCGTTGGCCATCAGGCGCCGCACCGTGTAGGCGATCCCGCCCAGCACCAGCGCCAGGCCGCCCAGCAGGGCGCCCGTGTGGTTGCCGGCGAACTGGCCCCAGGACAGCATCACCTGCGACATCCACGGCAGGTTGCGCCCGGCGCCCTGGTACACCTCGGCAAAACGGGGCACCACATAGCCGATCAGGAACATCGACACGCCGCCGCCCACCAGCAGCAGGATGCAGGGATAGATGGCGGCACTGACGATCTTGGCGCGCACGGTATCGATGCGCTGCTGGTAGTCGATGTAGCGCGCCAGCGCGCGCGGCAGGTCGCTGGTGCCTTCGGCCGCCTTGACGATGCCGACGTACAGCGGCGGGAACAGCTGCGGCTGCTCGGCCAGCACGGTGGAGAAGCGCTGGCCCTCGCGCAGGCCGGCCAGCAGGCGCTCGAGCACGCCGCGCGTGGCCGGGGTCGCCTCTTTTTCCAGCAGGGCCTCCAGCGCCTCGACGACGCCCAGGCCCGCGTTCAGCAGCGCCAGCAGTTCCTGGCTGAACAGCACCAGCGAGAGCGCCTTGCCCTTGCCCGGTTTGAACGCGCCGCGCACGGGGCGGATGCTGCTGACGAACAGGCCACGCGCTTCCACCTGCCGGCGGGCATCGGCTTCGTCACGGCCATCGACCACCATGTGGCCGATCGCCATGTCGGGCGACAGGGTACGTACGTCGAACTGCATGGGATGAGCGTTTCGTGAATCGGCGGCAGCGGCAGGCGGGGCTTACTGCGAGGTGATGTCGGCGTTGTCGCCGGTACCGCCGGGCTGGCCGTCCTTGCCGAGCGACGTGATTTCGTAGTCGCCCTTGCTGCCGGGCGATTTGTACTGGTACGGGCGGCCCCATGGATCGGCCGGCACGCCCTTCTTCAGGTACGGGCCGTTCCACTTGGCGCCCGCGGTCGGCGGCGCCGTCATCAGCGCAGCCATGCCTTCCTCCGTGGTCGGATAGCGGCCCACGTCCAGGCGGTAGGTGTCGAGCGATTTTTCGAACGCCTCGATCTGCGCCTTCGCGACCGTCACTTCCGACTTGCCCAGCTGCGAGAAATATTTCGGACCGACGTAAGCCGCCAGCAAACCGATGATGACGATCACGACCAGTAATTCCAGCAGCGTAAAACCGCGCGCGGCGCGGGACTGCTTACGATAAACCTTTGCTGCTTGCATCCGAACAAACCTCCGAGTCACGACTACCGGGGAGCCTTGCAACCCAGCGCCTTCGGCTTGTGGCCGCGACCTGCCGCCGTCTGCAACGGCCGGCACATCTGTCATGCGCATGGTGTTTCAACGCCCCACTAACGGGTGAGAGAACACCGAAGGCTACCACGTCATTTAAGGTTTAGACAATTTTTAAATGACAGCGTTGCAAGAGGGACCACTGTCGAGTTTTCCATTGACATGCCTGGTAACGGTTGAGCAATTGCTAAACCCTTGGTTGCTGATGCTTTTGCAACCATTAGTTACGTCCAGATTTGGAAATAGATTGAATGGCGGTAGCCGACAGGGCCAGCGCGTCGCTGCGCGCCACGGCATGGGCCCGGTTGCTGACGCCCAGCAGCTTGTACAGCCGCTGCAGGTGGTTCTTGACCGTCAGGCCGCTGATGCCGAGGATCTGGCCGATCTCGTCGTTGCTCTTGCCTGCGCGCAGCCAGTGCAGCACCTCGGCCTCGCGCGGCGACAAGGCCCGCGTCACCGGCGCGCGCTGGGCACCGGACACGCAAATGCGCTGCAGGGCCAGGTGCAGCGCCGGCAGCAGCACGCGCAGGTCGCCGGCTTCCCTCGCCTCGGGTGGGCGCGGCAGGCCGCACAGCAGGAAGAAGGTGCTGCCGCCCGGCAGCGTCGGCGTGCCGTGCGCCAGCGCGTCGTGCAGGCCCAGCGCGGCCAGCCGGCGCAGCAGCTGGGCCGCCTCGTAGTGATGGTCGACGCTGCCATGGTGCAGCAGCAGTGGCGCGTCATCCTGGCGGCGCCACAGGCGCTGCGCGTCCATCGCCAGGCCGCGCGCGGGATCGCATAACGCGTCGGTCAATGCGGGCATGGCCGCGCCGTCATGCAGGCACTCGATGCGCAGCGGCTCACCGTCCGAGCCCAGGCGGATGCAGGCCAGCACCGCGTGCGGCAGTACCGCCTGCAACGGCCCCTGGGCCCAGCGGCGCAGCTGGTGCAGTTCGCGCAGGTCCAGCGCGTCGGCGAGCGCGTGCAGCAGGGGCAGCTGCCGCGCCTGCTCGGTCAGGGATGGCGCGGGATGGTCGACACTCTGGACTGGCATATTCCGCTCGAGGACGCTTTTGGCGTCCGTGACAAAATGAAGGGCGGATTTAACTATGCACGAAGTAGTAGTGTCCAGACTAATATCATTTTGCTCGGCCATTCAGACGTTGCGCGACTATTTCGCAACAAAACCATGAACGAGCGGCGGCTGCAAACGCAACGGGGACAGGCACCTGCCTCGGAGCGGTAACGCTCCGAGGCAGGTGCCTGTCCCCTTGGGTTGCAGCGGAAACGAACTTCGGGGTCAGCTCCCTGCGGGGCGGTACGGCGACCCGGCAGCCCCCATCATCGGTTCACCTCAAGCGCGGCGGGAACGGCGCGCGGCGCCGGCGGCCAGCATCGCGCCGATGCCCATCATCAGCCACGCTGACGGCTCCGGGACCGCCGAAATGGCGATCGCATCCGAGTTCAGCGCGAACGACGTGCTGCCCGTGCCGCCCAGCACCGTGGCCGGCGTCCACGTGACGGTTCCCAGGCTGCCATCCACGGCGGAGGAACCGCCCAGCAGCGTGGTCTGGTCGGCCGCGTACGCCGAGACGCTGAAGATCGACTGACCGATGTCGCCGGACAGGTCGGCATCGCCGGCAAACGTCACCTTGAAGCTCAGTACGCTGCCGTAGCTGACTGCATGGAACAGGTCGTTCCACGCATCGCCATTGCCGATCGTGTAGCCGGTGGCCAGCGAACCGCCGACCTGCCCCGCCGTGATGACTTCGGCACCGGCGTCGAAGCCGACGAAGTCCGTCAGCGTGACGGTCGCGGCCGGCGCCAGGCCGACGCCGGGACCGTTGAACTGCAGGTCCAGCCAGCCGGACGAAACGCCGAAGCCGCCGGTGCCGATCGACACGTTGTAGGTCGTGTCGGCGGCCGCATGGGCGCCCGCCAGGGCCAGGGCCAGCGCGGCAACGACGCGGGCCAGGGGGATTGCTTTGTGCATGATGTGATTCCTAGTGGTTGCCGATGCTATCGATTAGAAATTGCCGCTGTAGACCTTGGCCGTGTAGCTCAGGCCGGCTTTCGCCGGATTGCTGAATGCTACCGGCACCACCACCTGCGCGCCGGCCGCCAGGCCGGCGTTGACGGTGATGTACGGCGCGCCATCCTTGTTGCCGGTGGCATTGACCAGCGTGACGCCGGCAGTCAGGCCTGCCAGCGACAGTTGCAGCGGGCCGTTCAGCACGGCGCCGGATTTATTGACCAGGGTAATCGTGCCGGTGAACAGCTGGGTGGCGCGGTTGAACACCAGGCCGGAGCTGACCTTCTGCACGCCGGCCGTCACGTCGACGTAGCTTGGCGCCAGGTTCAGGCTGACGACGACCGGGTCGTGGTCCGACGCGCGGTACGGCAGCGCGTTGTACAGGTCCTGCGGCTTGCCGTCCAGGTTGTAGTCGATGACTTCCGGCTCGTCCGCGTTGACGTGCCATTCGGCCGCACCGACGACCTGCGGGCTCAGCGCGGCGCTGGCCAGCGCGTGGTCCAGGTAGCCCGCTTCATGGCCGAACACGTACGAGTACGGCAGGCCGACCGGACGCACGAAGCGCTCCAGCTGGTTGACGTAGCCGGCCGCCGTGATCGTGCGGATCGGGTCTTCCATGCCGTAGGCGTTCATGTCGCCGATCACCAGCACGTCCGGGTCGCCGGCCGTGGCCACGACCTGCGGCAGGAAGCCGTTGACGAGACGCTGCGCCTGCTGCACGCGGGTGGCGTTCCAGCACGACTGGCCGTCGCCGTTGTCGGCATTGGCGCCGCTGGCCGGGCAACCGCCCTTCGCTTTCAGGTGGTTGACGACCAGCGTGAATTTCTCGCCGTTGACGGCGCGGAAGCTTTGCGCCATCGGCGGACGGTTGTGGACGCTGTCCGCATCCGACATCGACGGGCCGGCCAGGGTCAGCTTGCCCGGCTTGTAGATCATCGCCACGCGGATCGCGTCCGTGCCCGTCGCCGGCGGCTTCGGTACCACGGCATAGACCTGCGCGCCGTAGGCGGCGTTCAGGCTGTCCACCAGCACGCCGGCCGAATAGTCGCCGTCGTTCTGGATTTCCATCAGGCCGAACACGTCCGCGTCGATGCCCTTCAGCTCGGCCACGATCTTGTCGCGCTGGCGCACGTATTCGGCCAGGTTGTCCGCGCCGCGGCAGTTGCTGCGGCTGGTCGAGCTGCCGATCGTGCAGCCGGACGTGGCCTGGCCCAGGTGGTTGACGCCGTTGGTGAACGTGGTGAAGAAGTTGAGCACGTTGGCGCTGGCCACCTTGACGTTCCCGCCCGGCAGCAACGGCGCGCCTTCGCGCGCATTTTCGCGCGAGATCAGCGGGGCGGCCGTCGGCTGCAGCTTGAAGCCGGCGCCGCCACCGCCGATGGCGCCGAAGTCCACCACGCCCGTCAGGTCCGTGACGGTATCGCCGGCGCGCACCGTCGGGCCTTCGCCGATGTACGGGATGGTCGTCGGCGTCGTGAACAGGCCGTCGTCCAGCACGATGCGGTTGTTGGCGTTGGCGGCCGCCAGCGCCAGCGCTTCGGCCGAACGCGGCACGTAGCGATTGGTCGGGATTTCCAGGCGGCCGGACGACAAGGTCAGCTCGCCGCGGCTGCCGACATACGAGGTCTGCGAGATCGTCAGCGGGCTGGTGAAGCGCACCAGCATGCCTTCGACCTGGTCCAGGCGCGCGTTCGGCAGCGTGATATTGGTCGGTGCCACGCTGTGGCCGCCGGACAGCGCCACGGCCGCCGTGACGTCCTTCATTTCCGTGTACGAACGGGCCGCGCCCGTCGGCGTGAATTCGACCACGGTGCCGGTAACGCGCACCAGCTGGCCCACCGACACGTTGTCGGCTGCCGTGGCGTAGACGAACAGGCCGTCGGACGTGGTGGGATCGCCGTCGCCTGCCGCATCCTGCAGGAAGAAGCCGCCGGCCACCTTGGCGGTGACGACGCCCTGCGTCGTCTGCGTCGTGTTGGCGACCGGGCTGGCCGCGCCGGCGCCCTGGATCTGCGGAATCGTGCGGGTCACCGCGGCCAGCGCCTGCACCGCCACGTTGACGGTGCACGACGCTTCCTGGGCCTGGTCGTTGACGAAGCGGATCGTGACGGGATAGCTGCCCAGCGGCACGCTGGCCGCCACTTCCAGGCGCGCGCTGGCGCTGGCGCCCGCCGCGCCGGCGGCATTGAAACCGACCAGCGCGATGCCGGGCACGGGGCTGGACGTGATGGTGGCGCCGTTGACGATGCCGTCCACGTCGCTGGCGGACAGCAGCGCGACGCCGGCATAGCCCTGCGCCACGCCCAGGCTGGCCGGGCAGTTCGGCACGATCGGCTTGACGACGGGTGCGCCGCACACGTTCGCCGGCGTGGCCTGGTTGCGCGGCGTCGGCGTGGCGACAGTAAAGTCGCCGGCGTTGTCGTCCGTATCGACGCAGCCCGCCTCGTTGCGCACGGCAGCCGTGGCGTTGGCGGTGCCGCCGGCCGGACCGCTGCCTTCATAGCCCGTGGCATTGCCGCCCCAGCCGACCAGGTCGGCCACGTTGGCGGTCGGATTGGCACCGGTCAACGCCGTCGTGCCGCGCACCAGCGCGACCTTGCCGCCGCTGCCGCCCATCGGGATCGTGCCGGTCAGATCCGGGCTCAGGGCCACGCTGCCGCCGCTGCCCGAGGCTTGCTGGATCAGGAAGTACTGGCCCGGTTGCAGGGTAACGTTCGGGATGGTCGTAACCTGCCAGCTGGTACCGGCGGCGCTGGCGTATTGCACGCTCCAGTTGGTCAGCGTGACGGCCGTGGCGCCCCGGTTGAACAGCTCGACGAAGTCGGACTTGTAGGTGGCGCCGCTGTTGCCGCCGCCGCCGTATGCCTGGCTGATGACGATGTCGGATGCGGCAAACGCTGGCGCGGCAAAGCCGGCCAGTAACGCCGCCAGGACGGTCAGGCGGCCAGGCACGGCGCGCGATGGAGCGTGGAAGGTCATGTGAATCCCTGCGATATGGAAGCCCAGGCACGGCGCGCGCGCCCGGCTGGACTTTGTTAATGGAAATAGGGATGCGGCCGCGACGACGCCCACATCCCCTGTTGCATCTTACATATTATCGGGATGCTATGACTCCTTAATGACAAGGCATTAGTCCGAACGGACTAACCGCTGCGGCGCCGACGCAACGGCTGGCGAAATGTCTAAAATCAACAATAGATTATCAACGGCATCATTTCATGGTAAATTGCGGTTTGACAACTATCATGTTTGATTAGAAAGACCGCCGTGACCGCTCTCCCCGCCCGCTTCGCCCCGCTCATCTTCATTTCCTGCGTACTGGCGTTACCCGCCGCCGCCGCACCGGCGCCGGAGCAGCGCAAGCAGCGTACGTGCAGCGAAACCATGCAGGAACACGCGCAGGCGGGGGCGCAGCGCCGCCAGGCCGATCTCGACGGCCGCGGCGTCTGCGCCCTGCAGGATGGCGCCATCCGCCAGGCCAGCCGTGGCAATGGCGGAGGTACGCCAGGCGACGCGGACGGCGCCACGGCGGATGAGGGCCTGGCGCACCGCTTTGCCGATACGGCCGACACGCATCGGCTGCGCTCGGGCGGCCGGGTCGTGACCGTCGACCTGTCGCAGGACATGCAGCGCAGCGGCGCGGGCGGCTGGGGACACCGCTACGGCGAAGACCTGTTCAGCCAGCAAATACCGTTCGAACCGATCGCGGGCCCGTTGGGCAATGCGGTGCCCGGGTATGGGATGGAGACGGTGCACGGCCTCGCTGCCGGCCAGTTCACGCTGCGTTCGGTGATGGCCGGCATCGAGGGCGCCGCCAATCCGGGCCTGGCGGGCGGCGCACTGACGTCGCGCGCGGGCGGGCGCATGAGCGCCGACGACGCCGACGCCACGACGCCGGTGCCGGAACCGGCCACGTGGGCCATGCTGCTGGGCGGGTTCGCCTTGCTGGCCGCCCGGGCGCGTCGTCAGCGCCGGTAAGGCGCCGCCAGCGGGTCGCCGATAAAGACGCCCTGCGCGGGCCAGGCGACGCTGCGCCAGTAGGTTTCGATGGCGCTGGCGCCGTTCAGGTAGTGGCGCAGCAGCAGGTTCGGATTCGGAAACTTCTGCCAGAAATTGCACGGCTCGCTGACGGTGCCGTAGCTTGCCGTCGCACCCGCCTCGAGCCAGCGCAGGCTGCTCATCTGCCCTTCTCCCAGCAAGTCGCCGCCGAACGACGTCAGGTGATCGGCCAGCGCGCCCGGCAGGAAACGCAGGGTGTCCAGCTTGTCCACCCGGGCCTTGCCGGTCTGGTAGAACATGACGTCGCGCTTGCCCTCGATGGCATCTTCGCGCAGCGTGTGTATGGTCAGCTTGCGCTGGGGTACCGCGCCGGACGGCGGGAAGAACTGCGCACGGCTGTTGCGGGCAGCTTCGCTGGTGACCAGGAAATACGCGCCGGCGGCCGGTGTGCGGAAGCCTGCCGCCTTGCCGCGCTCGATCAGCGCGCGGGCCTGGTCGACGGACTCGGTCGGCAACAGCATCGACAAGCGCAGCTGGCGCTCCGAGGGGCGCACCGCCGGCCCGGCATTGAAGAACGCGCTCTGGTGGCCCGGCCCGCAGGGTTTGGCGCACTGGTCGGGGTCGAAGCCCAGCGTGTAGGCCGCCGTGATGCCGTTGCACTCGACGGCGTAAGGCGCCGTCCAGACCATCAGCACCGCCTCCACGTCCGGCCCCAGTTTGGCGTCGATCTCCTGCTTCAACCGCGCGAACTGCTCGCTATCGAGCTTGCGCGGCCGGTTCGGAATGCGCACGTGCACGACATTGCGTTCGGGGATGCCGCGCGCCACGCGGTACAGCTCGCCGATCTCCACGCTGTTGGGTTCGTCGTCGTTGATGACGAGGGCAAGCTGGGCGGGCTGCAGCCCGGGCATCGCCCCCTGGGCCTGGACGCCGGATGCCGCCAGCAGCAAGGCCAGCGCGGATGGGAGGATACGCAAGATAGGACACTCTCGAAAACGGACGAAAAAAAACGGAAGCCGCAGCTTCCGTTTTCATTATAGCGTCATCGCTCAGGCACGGCGGCGCATTGCCACGCCCAGCACGGCCAGGCCGCCCAGCATCAGGGCCAGCGAGGTCGGCTCCGGCACGGCGTTGATGGCCAGGGTGCCGCTGTAGCTGGCGTCGGCGGCGGTCGTATAGCCCGTCACTTCCAGGTAGTAGTTGCCGCTGGCCAGCGCGCGGTTGCCTTCGAACCCCCAAGCCTGATCGGCGGTGTCGAACAGCGGATTGACGCTGCCCTCGAACACCAGCGCGCCAGTGGCGGTGCGCAGGTTGAAACCGGTGATGACGAGGCCGGTGTTATCGCTGTACAGCGTCGACGTCATCAGCGCATTGGTCTGGTAAGCCGTGTTCAGCGCGAACGTGTAGCGGTCGGCAAAGCCGTTGTTGGCGGCGCCAGGGGCGGCGTTCGTCACGATACGGTGGCCGAAGTCGTACGAGTTGGCATCGTTCAGCACGGCCGATACGTCTTGCACCTGGCTCAGGTCGATGTAACCGGCGTGCGCCTGGGCGGTGCCGAAAGCCAGCGCGGCGGCCAGGCAGTATTTGATCAGTTTGGTCATGGTAGCTCCCTATATCAGTTGCGACGGCGGCGCGCGGCCACGCCCAGGACGGCCAGGCCACCCAGCAGCATTGCGCCCGTGCCCGGTTCCGGGACGGCGCTCACCTCGATCACGCCGTTGCCGGCGAAGGAGCCGCCCGCGCCAACGGTCTTGCCGCTGACAGCCAGGTAGTAGTCGCCAGCGATCAGGTCGTTGGCGGTCAGCTTCCAGTACTCCTTGACGCCGGTCAGCAGCCGCTTGCCATTGATGGCCGTGTTGGTCTCGGCATCGAACAGGCTGACACCAGTCAGGATCAGGTCGGTGTCGGTCGACGCGCGCGTGGACGTGACGTTGATCGACAGGTCGGCGTCGTTGGCCAGCGTAAAGTAGAAGCGGTCGGTGAAGATGTCGCCTGCGTTCGCATTGGCGAAGGTGTTGCCGAAGCTGACCGAGTTCTTGCCAGTGACCAGTGTCAGGCTCTCGTCCGGCGAGCTGATGGTGGCGGCACCGGCGTTGGCCAGCGAGGCGGCCAGCAGCGTTGCTGCAAAAATGATTTTTTTCATGGGTTCTCCTGCTGGCGTCGCCAGTGGCTCATAGTCAATAATTAATGCTGAGCGGAAGTGTAGCAGCTTTCGCAAGAGAAATGAAAAATTAGTAATAGAAAGTTGCCATGTATCATCTTTGCGTTGCATGGGCGCAAAAGTAGAAATGCCGTACAGCATCTTCATGCTGTACGGCATTCGCGTTCGTGCCAACGGCGCGGATCAGGCGCGCTGGTAGACGTCCTCGAAGCGGACGATGTCGTCCTCACCCAGGTAGCTGCCGGACTGCACTTCGATCAGGTGCAGGGGCAGCTTGCCCGGATTTTCCAGGCGGTGGTTCATGCCGATCGGGATGTAGGTGGACTCGTTCTCCGTCAGCAGCTGGACCTTGTCGCCGCACGTCACCTTGGCGGTACCGGACACGACGATCCAGTGCTCGGCGCGATGGTGGTGCATCTGCAGCGACAGCTTGCCGCCCGGATTCACCGTGATGCGCTTGACCTGGAAGCGGTCGCCGATGTCGATGCCTTCGTAGCAGCCCCACGGACGGTACACCTTGGTGTGATGCAGGTGTTCCGTGCGGTCCTGGCACTTCAGGTGCTCGACGACGTGCTTGACGCGCTGGACCTGGTCCTTGTGCGCCACCAGCACCGCATCGTTGGTTTCGACGACGACGACGTCCTCGACACCGATCACGGCCACGCAACGGCTTTCCGCGCGCACCAGCGAGTTCTTCACGCCATCGAGGTAGACGTCGCCGCGGCAGGCATTGCCCTCCGCGTTACGTTCCTGCACTTCCCACAGCGCGGACCACGAGCCCACGTCGCTCCAGCCGATCGATGCCGGCACGACGACAGCGTGACGGGTGTGCTCCATCACGGCATAGTCGATCGAATCGGACGGGCTGGCGGCGAATGCCGTCTCGTCCAGGCGGCAGAAGTCGAGGTCGCGGTAGCCCTTGGTGACGGCCTCGGCGGAGGCGCTGGCGATCGCCGGCTGGAACTGCTCCAGCTCGCTCAGGTAGCTCGATGCCTGGAACAGGAACATGCCGCTGTTCCAGTAATAGTTACCGGCGGCGACGAAGCCCTCGGCCGTGGCACGGTCCGGCTTCTCGACGAAGCGCTCGACCTTGAAGCCGCGATCTTCGGTCGGCAGCGGTTCGCCGCTCTTGATGTAGCCGTAGCCCGTTTCCGGCGCGGTCGGCACGATGCCGAAGGTGGCCAGGGCACCGTTCTGCACCAGGTTGGCGGCACGCGCGATGGCGGCGTGGAACGCCTCGGTGTCCGCGATCACGTGGTCGGCCGGCAGCACCAGCATGACCGCTTCCGGATCGATCGACTTCAGGAAGTGGGCCGCCGCGGCGACCGCGGGTGCCGTGTTGCGGCCTTCCGGCTCGAGCAGGATGCCGAGCGGCTTGACGTTGATTTCGCGCAGCTGCTCGGCAACGAGGAAGCGATGTTCGTTACCGCAGATGATCAGCGGCTGCATCAGCTGGGCCGCGCCGCTCGGGCGGCCCGTCACGCGCAGTGCCGTGTCCTGCAACATGGTCTTGTCGTTGACCAGGGGCAGCAATTGCTTTGGCAGGGCCGCACGCGACAGGGGCCACAGGCGGGTGCCGGCGCCGCCGGACAGGATGACGGGATATATCTTCATGCTTTCTTCTGTTGTAATTGATGTAATTCTGCAGTCGGTTCTTCACGGCGGCGGGCGGCGCGACGGTCGCGTGCATTGGCCCATTCACCGGACTCGTATTGTGAAATATGCTTCATTTCGCCCGACCGGTCCACACTATAATCCTTGAAGACGATCAATTCGTCGAGCGTAACATCCGGTAACACTCGGGTGTATTCGAACAGCACGCTGCGCGTCACGGTGGCGCCGGCACAGATGTGGCTGCCGTGGCCGATCCAGGTCGGGCCGATGATCGTCGCGCCGGCGTCGATCTTGACACCGGAGCCGATGTACACCGGACCCTCGATGCGGGTGCCTTCGCTCCAGTCGATGCTCGTGTTCAGGCCAACCCACAGGCCTTCGTCGACCTGGATGCCGGGCACGTTCATGTTCGTCACTTCGCCCAGCAAGACACCCTGCAGCACTTCCCAGTAGTCCTTGACGGAGCCGATGTCGATCCAGTTGAACTTGCGCGTCTGGCTGTAGAACGGCATGCCCTTCTCGGCCAGCAGCGGGAACAGCTCGGAGCCGATATCGAACGGGCGGTCGGCCGGGATCAGGTCGATCACTTCCGGTTCGAAGATGTAGATGCCCGTGCTGGCGCAATTGGACTTGGCTTCTTCCGGCGACGGTTTCTCCTGGAATTCGGTGATGCGGCCGTCCTTGTCGCTGACGACGACGCCGTAGCTGGAGACCTTGTCCAGCGGTACTTCGCGCGTGATGACGGTGGCCAGCGCGCCCTTGCGGCGGTGCTCGAACAGCGCGGACTTCAGATCCAGGTCGATCAGCGCATCGCCGCACAGCACGATGGTGGTTTCGTCGAAGAAACCGCCGAATTCCTGGATCTTCTTCATGCCGCCGGCGGAACCCAGCGGCTCGGGCACGACCTCGCCCTCGTCGTTCGTGTAGCCTTCGAACGAGTAGCCGATCTGGACACCGAACTGGTGGCCTTCGCCAAAATACTCTTCGATCTTTTCGTGCAGATAGCTGACGTTGACCATGATTTCGGTCACGCCGTAACGGGCCAGGTGCTCCACCAGGTAAGCCATGACCGGCTTGCCCAGGATCGGAATCATCGGCTTCGGCAGCTCATAGGTCAGTGGGCGAACGCGCGTGCCTTTGCCGGCAGCGAGGATCATTGCTTTCATCTGTAACCCCTTCGGAAATTATTTCGGTGAGGATTGCCAGCGCCATGCATCGGTGCACATGCGCGCGATGTCATACTGTGCTTTCCAACCCAGTTCGCGCTCGGCGCGCGCCGTGTCGGCATAGCAGGACGCAATGTCTCCGGGTCGTCTGTCGACGATCTTGTATGGAACCTTCCGGCCGCTGGCGGCCTCGAAGGCGCGGACCATTTCCAGGACACTGTTACCCCGGCCCGTTCCAAGATTGTAGGTATAAATGCCAGACCCTGTCGCCAGCTTGTCGAGGGTCTTGACGTGGCCGATGGCCAGGTCGACGACGTGGATGTAGTCGCGCACGCCGGTGCCGTCCGGCGTCGGATAATCGCCACCGTAGACGGACAGGAACTCGCGCCGGCCTTCCGCCACCTGCGCCACGTAGGGCAGCAGGTTGTTCGGAATGCCGCTCGGCTCTTCGCCAATCAGGCCACTCTCGTGCGCGCCGACCGGGTTGAAGTAGCGCAGCAAGGCGATCGACCACGTGTTGTCGGCCTTGTACAGGTCGCGCAGGATCTCTTCGATCATCAGCTTGCTGCGGCCGTAGGGATTGGTGGCCGACAGCGGGAACTCTTCCGTGATGGGTACCGTGGCAGGGTCGCCGTACACCGTCGCCGAGGAACTGAACACGAGCGACTTGACGTTGAACTTGGCCATCGTCTCGAACAGCACCACGCTGCCCGAGACGTTGTTGTCGTAGTAGCGCAGCGGCTGCGCCACCGACTCGCCCACGGCCTTCAGGCCGGCGAAGTGGATCACCGCGTCGACCTTGTGGGCCGCGAACGCCGCCTCCATGGCGGCACGGTCGCGGATGTCCGCTTCGACGAATTCAAACTCCTTGCCCGTGATTTTCGCCACGCGCGCGCGCACGGACGGATCCGCGTTCGACAGGTTATCGACCACCACGACGTCATGTCCGGCCTGCGCCAGCTCCACGACCGTATGCGAGCCGATATAGCCCATGCCTCCGGTAACCAGGATTTTCATTCAGCTTCCTTTATATGATGGCGGTACGGCACCGGGCAGCGGAGCGTTGGCCGAGTACAGCCGCTCGTAGGCCGCCAGCAGTTTCGGTGCCTCGTATTCCCATTCCAGTTCGTTGACCACGCGGTGGCGGCCATAGGCCCCCATGCGCTCGCGCCGCGCCGGGTCGTCCAGCAGCTCGGCGATCTTCCTGGCCATGTCCACCGGATCGTTCTTCAGCGCGTACAGCGACGCTTCCTGGGCCGAGACCTTGCCTTCGACCAGGTCGAACTGCACGATCGGCTTGCCCAGCGCCATGTACTCCATGATCTTGTTCATGGTGGACTTGTCGTTCATGTCGTTGGCCACGTCCGGATTGACGCAGACGTCGGCCGTGTTCAGCATCTCCAAGAGGTCCTGGTCCGGCACCCGGCCGGTGAACGTGACGTGGTCGGCAATGCCCATCTTCACGGCCAGCTGCTTCATCTGGTCCAGCGACGTGCCGCCGCCCACCAGGCCGAAATGCACGTCCTTCCGGCCCATGTCGACGATCAGGTATTTGGCCGCTTCCAGCAGCAGGTCGATGCCTTCCTGCGCGCCCATCACGCCGACGTAGCCGACCAGGAAGCGCTTGCCCTTCTTCAGGCTCTCGACCGGCGGCAGGATGCGCAGGCGATCGAGCTTCGGACCGCTGCGCACGACGTAGACCTTGTCCGGGTTCATGCCGCCGCGCTCGATGGCGATGCGCTTGTACGATTCGTTGGTGGCGATCGACACGTCGGACGTCTTGAACGACCAGCGCTCGAACAGCACCATCAGCTTGTAGAAGAAATCGCGGCGGCCGAACTTCGCTTCGTACAGCTCCGGGTTGATGTCGTGATGGTCGAACACGAACTTCTTGCCCATGGTGAGCTTGAAGAAGCCGCCGATCAGGAACAGCAGGTCGGGCGGGTTGCACGCATGGATGATGTCGAAGCCGCGCTCGCGCAGCACCTTCCACGCCAGGCGGAAGGTGTGGAACAGCGCCGCCGAATACTCGATCGCATAACCCTTCGCGCCCTCCGCTTCCAGCGGCAGCTTGTAGCGGTAGATGTGGATGCCGTCGATTTCCTCGTAGCGGCTTTCGTGCCCCTTGCCGGTCGGGCAGATGATCGACACCTGGTAGCCGTTCGCGTACAGCGTGGTGGCTTCCTGCCACACGCGGCGGTCGAACGGCGACGGCAGGTTCTCGACCAGGATCAGGACCCGGCGGCCATGGCCGCCGCGCTGGACTGGATTACCAGCAGATGCCATCGTACTGACCTCCGCTCTGCTCCTTGCTGATGCGCACGAGGTCGACGATGACCTGGCCGTCCTTCAGCAGCGCCGGCACTTCCTTGAATTCGGCGGCGCCGTTGCCGATGACGACCGTGTCGGCGAAGGCCAGCACTTCCTCCATCGAGTTCACCATCAGCTTCGAGATGTGCGGAATGTGGTTCAGGATGTAGTCCTGGTTGGCGCCGGTCAGCGCGGCCAGGTTGACGTTCTTGTCGTACAGCTTCAGCTCGTAGCCCTTGCCCAGCAGGTGCTCGATCACGTCCACCAGCGGCGATTCGCGCAGGTCGTCGGTGCCGGCCTTGAACGAGAAGCCCAGGATGCCGACCTTGCGGTTGCCCTTGTCGACGATCATGTTGACGCCCTTCTCCACCTGCTTGCGGTTCGACGGCAGGATCGAGTCCAGCAGCGGCAGTTCCAGGTCCAGCGAACGGGCCTTGTAGGTCAACGCGCGCACGTCCTTCGGCAGGCAGGAGCCGCCGAACGCGAAGCCGGGCTTCATGTAGTAAGGCGACAGGTTCAGCTTGGTATCCTGGCAGAAGATCTCCATGACCTTGTGGCCGTCGATGCCCACGGCCTTGCAGATGTTGCCGATCTCGTTGGCGAAGGCGACCTTGACGGCGTGCCAGGTGTTGTCGGTGTACTTGACCATCTCGGCCGTCTCGACGTCGGTGCGCACCAGCGGCGCATCCATCTTCTCGTACAGCTTGACCAGCATCTCGCCGGCGCGCTCGTCGGTCTCGCCCACGACGGTCTTCGGCGGGTGGTAGTAGTCGTACACCGCCGTGCCTTCGCGCAGGAATTCAGGGTTGTTGCAGACGCCGAAGTCGACGCCGGCCTTCTTGCCGGAAGCCGCTTCCAGGGTCGGGATGACGACCGCGCGCATGGAGCCTGGCAGCATCGTGCTGCGGGCCACGACGACGTGGAAGCTGTTCTTTTCCTTGATGGCCTCGCCGATCTGCTCGCACACCTTGCGCACGTGCGACAGGTCCAGGTTGCCGTTCAGCTGGGACGGGGTACCCACGCAGATCAGCGACATGTCGGTATTCAGTACGGCATCGCGGACATCGGTGGTGGCGCGCAGCTTGCCTTCCTTGACGGTCTTGGAAATCATCTCGCCGATGTCTTTCTCGATGATGGGGGTGGTGCCCTGGTTGATCAGGTCCACCTTGGTGCGGTTCGGGTCCACACCGATCACGTCATGTCCGTCCGTCGCCAGGCAACCGGCCGACACTGCCCCCACATAGCCCAAGCCAAAGATACTGATTTTCAAGATACTGCTCCTTAAATGTTTGGTGTTTCGCCGCCGGCTTACCTGCCGCGCGGACATCCGCCTGTCGGCAGCCAGCCCTAGTTCCAGCCGCCGCAAGCGCTTCGCTGCAACGCAACAATTCTGTCGACCCGGTGCCCCGCCTGGCCGTCGCGTGGAGCGGCTGCCGTGTCGTCGCGACCTGTCAGGCCTCCGGTACCGTGTTACTGTCCCCGTCAATACCGCAGAGTGCCGGTCGCATCCGCTATTCTAATATATGTTTTACAACAACAGCGTGACAATTGAAACCGAACGCAACTTTTGCGGCAGCGCAAAAACGCACGCCTGTTTGCTTCTCCGCTTGAGGCGTCGCACGCCATGGCTGTGACAATGTAACAGCCGCAAGGGTAGCGCTAGCGATATAAAAATGTCAATTACATTCTTCACGCCAACAGCAAATGCGGCGGTGGGTTCAGCCTGCTAAGGGATTACGCCAGGGAAAGCGCAATCGTCGTCTCGATTTGCGTGGTGCCGCTGATGCGGCCGCGCCAGACGGCCGTGGTGATGCCCTCCTTCTCGTCGAAGCGGCGCGAGATCCAGCCGCCCAGCGGCGCCTCGCTGCTGCGCAGCAGCTCCGGACCGTCGCCGAACGAGCAGCGCATGTCCAGCCGCGAGCGGCGGCCCAGTGCGAACAGGGCCTGGGCCCGGCTTTCCACGCGGCAGGTCTCAGCGAAGTGCCAGTGCAAGGCCACGTCGTGCGTGCCGCGGCACTCCAGCGTGTCCAGCACGACCAGTACGTTACGTGCCGGATCGAAATCGATCTTGCGCCGGTGCAGCACCGGGTCGCCCAGGCGGCGGTAGCCGTCCTGCTCGCCCTCGAACACCTCCACGGTGCCTTCCGGCACATGCGCCAGCAGTTTCGCATTGGCTTTGCGCAACCACATGAAGTTGCCGCCGATTTCCGACTGGTCCTGGCCGTCCACCTGCACGGTATTGTGCGCGGCCGTGCTGCGGAAGTAGTCGCGCCAGGCCTTTTGCGTGTGGTAGGCGTAGGTGCCCGGGTCCGTCAGCAGCTCCTCGCCGGCGGCGGACAGGGTGAACGACAACGCGTCCGCATGGCCGTGCGCGGCGATCGACAGATAGCCCAGCGGCGCGCAATCGACGACGACCCGCACCTCACGCTCCGTGCCGAAATTGCTGCCCATCAGGTAATAGCCGCCTTGCGGGAACGCCATCACGGGCTTTTCCTCGGTCGCGGCCGCCAGCGCGTCCCAGCGCGCCGCGCCGTCGGCGCCGAACAGCCAGCGGTTCTTGTCGTCCAGCCGGCCCGCCTTGCGCTTGAAATCGCCACGGCCGAACAGCAGCGCGCAGCTGGCCAGCAGCGAGCGGTACGGACTCCAGTCGCGCTCGTAGGACAGGCGCACCATCTGCGCGTCGTCGGCATCGCCCGTCATCGGCACGTTGCCGCCGGCGTCCATCAGCGCAGCCACGAACTCGGCCAGGCGCTCGAGGCGCTCCAGGTAGGCCTCGGAGAAGCCGGCGCCGTTGGCCTTGCCGATGTGGTGGCACAGCAGCATCATGTCCATCACCTCATGCTGGTAGTAGATGGCCTGTTCCTTGTTGACGCCGTCTTCGGTGTTCTGCTTCAGCGCCTCGACCTCCAGGCCGTGCCGCGCCAGCGCCTGCCAGCGTGCGCTCTCCGGCCAGCACGGCCATTGGACGCTGGCCACGAACAGGCCCATGTACTCGCCGAACAGGTGGTTGTTGGCCGACGAGTGGCGCGAGAAATAGCCGCGGATGAAGTGGCAGTGCTGATAGATATTGTCGAGCCAGCGGCGCTGGAAGCGGCCGCCCTCCTCGCCCTTGAACAGCGCGCTGTCGGCGCCGCCCAGCAGTTGCCAGGCGAACGCCCAGTTGAGCAGGCGCACGGCCAGCTCCAGCGAGCTGGTCCAATGGACACCGATCGGGTACGGGCACTGATCGAACCACGACTCGAGCAGCAGCCGCGCGCCGGCGGCATAGCGTTGCTCGCCGCTGGCACGCCAGGCCAGTGCCAGCGTCACCAGCTCCAGGTGCCGGCTCGGCTCCCACAGGTACTTGATGTCGCCGACCACGGACTCGCGCCGGTAATCGATGGCCTTGCCCAGCTTCATCGGCGCCACGGTACCCGTCTTCGGATCGCGGTTCCACTGCGGCGGGAAGCCCAGGTTCAGGCCGCGCATCGCGAACACGTTCCAGCGCCCGGCCAGCACGCTGTCCGCCGCCGCGCGCACGCTGGCGACGTCGACCCCGGCGGCGCTGCAATCGAGGAAGGAGGCGCCGCTGCGGGCCAGCGACGGCGCCGGCGGCCGGCCGACGAGCCCGACGCCCATCTTGCTGGCCTTCTTCTGCGCCAGCTGGCGCACCCGCCACAGGATTTCCGGCACGCCCATCAGGCGCAGGCGGTTGACTTTCCAGGCCAGCGAGCTCATACGGACGCTCCCGCCACGGCCGCGTTGCCGGGCATGCCCAGCTCGGCATACAGCCGTTCGATACGCGGCAGCACGGCCTGGGTCGAGAAGGTCGAGACGATCTTCTGGCGCGCCGCCTGGCCCATGCGGCGGGCCAGTTCGGGATCGGCCAGCAGCGTGGCGATGCGCGCGCTCAGCGCGGCCACGTCGCCCGGCTGGATCAGGAAGCCTTCGACACCGTCCGTGACGGCCTCGGGAATGCCGCCGACCGGCGTCGTGATGACGGGCAGGCCGTAGGCCATCGCCTCCAGCACGCTCATCGGCAGGCCTTCGTTATACGACGGCAGCAGGTAGACGTCGGCCTCGCGCAGGGCCCGCTCCTTGTCGGCGCCCACGACCCAGCCCAGCAGGTTGAGCTGGGCGCCGACACCCAGTTCGACCGCGCGCTGGCGCACCTGGTCCAGTTCGCCGTCGCCGCCCATCGACAGGCGCACGGCCGGATCGCCCAGCTGGGCCAGCGCGGCCATCAGGTCATAACTGCCCTTCAGCTTGCCCAGGCGCCCCAGCACCAGCAGGCGCTTGGCGGGCGCGGCGGCCGCATCGCGCGACCAGTCCGGCACCAGCACGGGGTTGTAGATCGCATGGATGTGCTGGTTGCTGCTGATCGTCTGCAGCCACTCCTTCCACTTTTCCGACAGCACGATGACGCGGCTGGCGTTGTCGAAGACGTAGCGGATCAGGCGCTGACGCCGCGCCGACTGCTTGCCGTAGAACAGGTGGAATTCGCCGCTGTGCAGGTGCACAATCGTCGGGATGCCGAGCGTGTTGCTGAGTGCAAAAAACGGCAGCTTGCGCCAGAAGCTGGCGCGCGACGACACGTGCAGGTGGACCAGGGCGACCTGCCCGGTCAGCAACAGGCCGAGGAACGTCAGCAGGGCGACAATGGCCACGCGCAGCTTGGTCAGCGGGCCGCCGTCGCGGTGCGTGGCGATGTAGCGGATCGGATAGCGCTCGAACAGTTTGGCCGCTCGATACACGTTGACCACGGAAGAAATACCACCCATCGTGCTGAAATGGGTGCCGATCATGACGATTTTTTTCATAGTCTGATGCCGATTTGACCGGCCGCGCTCGCGCAGGCGCGCGGGCCGGATTGTGGGATGGGAATGTTGTGCAAGTGTCAATGGTAACACGCCGGCCGTCCGCCTGGGCAAACGAAACGGACTTGTCATCACGATAACCGCAAGTGCAGCATTTAGCCGGTATAATTGATGAAATTGCATGATCAACCCGCTGTTCCGCGTGTCGGTACCGCCCTCACTTCAAACACCTCATGGACGACGACATCCGCATCCTGCAACTCGTTCCCGAACCGCTGCCCACCTTCCGCGCCGACGTGGCGGTCCTGTTCGGTAAATATCTGCCGCGCCAGGGCGTGCATTGCGCCATCGTCGGCAAGGCCGGCACCGGCTCGCTCGACGGCACGGGCTTCGTCAGCGCCGAACGGCCGGCGCCGGGCGGGCGCCGCTGGGCGCGCGAATTCGCGTTCTTCCGCCTGTGCCTGCGCAAGCTGTGGGGCACCAGCCGGCGCGACGTCGACCTGATCCAGGTGCGCGACATGGTAACGGTCGGCCTGGCCGGCCTCGTGGCCGCGCGCCTGAAAGGCCTGCCGTTCGTCTATTGGATGTCCTTCCCGATGAGCGAAGGCCGCATCCTGCGCGCGCGCGCGGAACTGGCTGCCCGCCCCAGCCTGCACTACCGCCTGGTGCTGTTGAAGGGCCTCGTCGAAAAGAAGCTCTTATATAGTGTGGTGATGCGCTGCGCCGACCACGTGTTCGTGCAGAGCACGGAGATGCAGGCGATGGTCGCGCAGGAAGGCATTGCCCGCGACAAGCTGACGCCGGTGCCGATGGGCGTGGACACGGAGGCCATCAAGCCCGAAACGATCGCGGCGCGGCGCCTGCCCGGCTGGGAAGGCGTGCCCGTCGTCGCCTACCTGGGCACGCTCGACCGGGCCCGCCAGCTCGACACGGTCATGGATGCCGTGGTGCTGCTGCGCCAGGAACACCCGGCCGCGCGCCTGCTGCTGATCGGCGACTCGGCCACGCCGGCCGACATCGTCAAGCTGCGCGAGCACGCGGCGGCCATCGGCCTGCCCGAGGACGCGTACACGATCACCGGCTGGCTGCCCGGCGCGGAAGCGATGGCGCTGCTGGCCGGCGCCGACGCCGCCATTTCCTATTTCCCGCGCGGCCCGCTGCTCGACAGCGCGTCGCCGACCAAGCTGCTCGAATACATGGCACTGGGCATTCCGGCCATCGGCAACGACAATCCCGACCAGGTCGCCCTGCTGACCTCCAGCCAGGCCGGCCTGCTGACCGACAGCACGCCCGCTGCCTTCGCCCAGGCAATGGCGGCGATCCTGACCGACCGCGCCACCGCGCGCGCGCGCGCCGCGGCCGGTCCCGACTGGATCGAGAACCAGCGCAGCTACCGTGTCCTGTCGGCCGCCGTGGCACAGCGCTATCGCAGCATCCTGCAGCAGTTCCGCCCCAACCCTTCACCCGGAAAGCATCCCGCATGATTCACGTACTGCTCTCGCAAAACGACGTCTACCGCGACGTTGTCGACCACCTGACCGCCGGCGGCGCCAAGGCGACGCTGATCGGCCCGACCATCGCCCCTTCGGCGTTCCGCAGCAAGGCCTCGATCCTGAAGGCCATGCTGTCGCCGGCCCTGCTGCGCACGCGCGGCCTGTGGACGAAGAACGACCGCGTGCTGATCATCGGCTGGCAGGCGCTGCCGATCCTGGCGATGATCCGTTGCGGCCTGCTGCCACGGCCGGAGAAGGTGCTCGTGATGGCGTGCTTCATCCATGGCGCGCGCGCCCGCCGCATCGTCAACTGGCTGTGGCGCAAGCTGTACTTCCCGGGCATGGGCTTCATCACGTTCTCGCAAGGCGAAGCACGCAACCTGACCGGGACGGTCGGCATTCCTTCGGAAAGCGTGTATTTCCACCTGTGGCGCCAGGCGCTGTACGGCGCGGCCGATCCGGCCTCGATCACCGACGACGGCTCGGTCTTCGCCGGCGGCTATTCGAACCGCGACTACGACCTGCTGCTGCGCGCGATGCAGGACATGCCGACGCCACTGAACATCGTGGCGTCCGAACGCAATGCCATCGACCAGCAGCTGCGTCCGGCCACGACCGTGTACCGCGACCTGCCGGAGGCGGAATTCGAACTGTTGCTGGCCCGCAGCCGCGTCGTGGCGATGCCGCTGCGCAGCCAGGGCGAAGCCTGCGGCCAGAGCGTGCTGCTGCGCGTGCTGCGCAACGGCAAGCCGCTCGTCACCACGCGGCACGAATCGATCGAGGCTTACCTGGGGACGGACTATCCGGGCTTCGTCAAGCACGACGACGTGGACAGTATGCGCACGACGTTGCAGCGTGCACTGGACGATGCGGCGTTCCGGGAAACGCTGGCGGCGGCGATCCGCGTTGCCGGCCGCAAGCTGGACCAGCGCGAGGGGCCTGGCCAGGAAATCGAACACTTCCTGCTGGCCTGACCCCTCCCCACCGCGTTACGCCATGAAGCCCAGGTTGCGCTGGGCGAAGTTGGGCAGGTTCGGGAAGACGGTGGCGAGCTGGCTGTCGGGCACCCCGAACCAGCTGGCCAGCGTGGCGCCGTACTGGTCGACCGACTGGCTCGGCAGCAGCGCGCCGCGGCCCACGTCCGAATCGTGCCCCAGGCCGACCGCGGGGAAACTGCCGTAGATGTTGCGGCCCTTGACGGCGCCGCCCATCACGAAGTGGTGGCTGCCCCAGCCATGGTCGGTACCGTCGCCGTTGGTCACCAGGGTGCGGCCGAAATCGGACGCCGTGAACAACGTCACCTTCTCGCGCATGTTCACGCCCATCAGGTTGGCGGAAATCTCATCGAAGTACGACAGGCCGTGGGCCAGCCGCGCCATCAGGTCGGCATGGCGGGTGCGCTGGTTGTCGTGCGTGTCGAATCCGCCCAGGCTGACGAAGAACACCTGGCGGCGCACGCCCAGCGCGCCGCGGGCCGCGATCACGCGGGCGACCGTCTGCAGCTGCACGGCCAGCGGATTGACCGTGGCGCGCCGGGTGTTCGGGTCGATGTACGTGGTCGGCGCGGGTATGCCCGCCGCGCCGCTGGGCGCCATCGCGCTGCCGAGGAAAGCCTGCGATTGCAGCGCCTTGTTGACGATCGCGACGTACTCGCGCTCCAGCACATTGCTGGTGGCGTTGTTGGTGATGATGTTGCGCAGCGGGTGGCGCGTCGTGCCGAACAGGTAGCCGTCCAGCGACAGCACGGGCTTCACGCCCGCCGCGTCGACCTGGTACTGCGACACATTGCGGCCGCTGACGAACACGGCATTACCGGCCGTGGACACGCAGGTGAACATATTGTTGCTGTTGCCGCTGGCCAGCAGGTCGCCCATGCGACCGCCCCAACCGTAGGAAGCGCCTTCCGGCATCGACGATTGCCAGACCGATTGCTGGTCGTTGTGCGAGAACAGCTCGCGCGGCAACATCGCGGCACCGCTGCGGTAGGCGCCGACCGTCGTCGGCGCGACCAGCGTGCCGACATTGGCGACGATGCCGACCCGGCCGGCATCGAACAGCGATTTCAATGCACCCAGGTTCGGATGCAGCGCGAAGCTGCGGCCGGCGTGGGCCGCGGCCGGGGTGATCGGCAGCACGCCACCGGCCGCGCCGGGGGGCGCCAGCGCGATCGACGTCGAGCCGCTGCTGCGGTAGCGCTCGTACTGCTGCCACGACGTGGGGTCCGTGGCCAGCACCGTGTTGTAGGCATCGTTACCGCCGGTCAGGAACACGCAGATCAATGCCTTGTAGTCGTCGTTGTCGGCGGCGGCGGCATTGCCCATCGCGGCCAGCGTGGCGGCGAACGGCAGCGCGCTGGTGCCGGCGGCGCCGGCCATGGAAGCGAGGAAACGACGGCGGGTGAACGGAGTAGTCATGGGTATCCCTTATTTCTGCACCAGGTATTCGGACGAAGCCATCGTCAGGAAGATGGCCAGGTAGGCGCGGTTGTACTTTGCCTCGACGATCTTGGCCGAGGCCGGATTGCCGGCCGGTATCCTGACGGCATTGATGGCGGTCAGGATCTGCTGGCGCAGCGCGGCGGACATCTGGCCGTTCAGCAGCAGCAGGTTGACGCGGTCGACCAGCAACTCCGGCGTGGCCGCCAGCGACACCTCGGCCGCATAATTCGGCTTGATGTCATAGCCGTCGCCGACGCCACGCGGGATCGCCAGCTGCATGTAGTTCAGGTAGCCGACCACCGACGGTTCCGCCGTGATCTGCATCTCCGGCGCGACCAGGCCCGAACTGGCCAGCTCCGTGTGCGGCGGGATGTAGTTCGGCCGATAGAAGTTGAATACCGAAGGCGAGCGCATCGGCGACTGGCCCAGGCCTTCCAGCGGGTCGTCCAGGCTCCACATCAGGTAGTTGCCGCTGCTCGAGCGCGCATTGAAGGCACGCATCCAGTTCGCCAGGCGCAGCACCGGTTCGCGCAGCTTGCCCACTTCCTGGTAATTGCGCGCTTCGCTGTCGAGCAGCACGGCGCGCAGCACGGCCTTCATGTCGCCACGCACGCCGTCGCCGTTGTCGGCGAACGCGGCGGCCACACGCTGGACATAGGCCGGGCTCGGGTTGCTCATCACCAGACGCTGGATCAGCTGGCGGCCGATGAAGGGACCGACGTTCGGGTGGTTGAACAGGATGTCCAACGCCTTCTTCAGGTCGGCTTCGCCGCTGCCGCCGGCAGCGATCGTATTGCCCAGCAGCTTCTTCTCGGCAGTCGAGTGGAACTGCGGATAGTTGTCCATCGGCCGGCAATCGCGGTCGGCCGCCGAGTAGGCGACGAGGCCATGGAAGCCATGCTCGTTGCGGGCACCACCGCCCCAGCTCCAGCCGGTCAGCACCTTGGCCATCGCCGCCACGTCGTCGCGGGTGTATGCCGGGATCGGCACGCCGTTCTTCAGCTTGACGCTGCCGTCGGCGTTGAGCTCATGCAGGCCGATCGACATCAGCTGCATGATTTCGCGGGCGAAGTTCTCGTCCGGCGTGCTGGTTTCCGACTCCGGCTCGTTCTGCATGTGCGACAGGTAGATACCCATCATCGGATGACGCGCGACGGCCTCCAGCAACTGGCGGAAATTGCCGAACGCGTTTGCGCTGAGGGTGTCGTAATAGCAGGCCACGCCGCGCGGGTACTCGGCCACGGCGCCGTCGACGAACGACACGACGAAGATCTGCGACAGCGCATAGGTGACGCGCTCGCGCAGGTGGTCGTGCCCGATCGTCGCGTTCTTCCAGAACGTCTGGAAGAAGTGATTTTCGTTGAGCACCATCCCGGCCGGCAGCCGCTTGGCTGCCTCGTCCATGTGCAGGCGATGCTTCGGCCCTGCTTTCTGGAACTCCTCATTCAGCCAGCCATTCGGGCCCAGCGTCATGACACGGTTGATTTCGTAAATGGTCGGGCCGAACGAGGCCTGGGACAGGAAGGAAGCCGCGCTTTTCGCGGCTTCGGTATTGACGTTCAGGTCGGCCTCGCCCTCCACTGGCGCGGAGGCGGATGCGGCCAGGCGCAGCCCGGAACGTTTGGCGGAGGCCGCCGTCGTCGTATTTGCAGCCTCATCGGTACTTCCATTGCCACCGCAGCCGGAAAGGCCCAGCAGCACGGCAAAGCTGATCGAATAGAGTTGTCGCATGAACTTATTTCCCTAGTTAATTTCTGGGTGTACCGAATTCTAGGGCGCAACATCGTGTTGAGGTCAGGAAATCCTTATGTTCCAAAGAGAATATTGATGACTTAGCACTTTTTTCGGTGATGTACGAATGATTTTGCGCGAAGTTAGCGCAATAATTCTCATTTGCAATCGACGTGAACAAAATGCTAGCGCAACTGTTTTGAAGAATGTCGTTTATAGACAACGTTTACTGATTCTTTTAACGTTATTTTTTCGATGTGTGATTGTTTCCGCGACTTATTCACGAAAAAATGCTTGTCGCTATTTGGCGACAAGATGTCGCTGTAAGCGAGCTATAGCGCGCATTTTCACGCTACAAGCACGGAAAACACATGTTTTTATGCGCTGCCTTGATACGGCGCACGCATCCTGACAGGGCTGGACAAAATCATTCGAGGCTGTCTTATATTTTTTCCTACAAAGTTGCCTTAAATTTAACTCCTATGCTGGGGTTGCCAGAGGGCGCACGCCGATTGGCCGTGCTGAGGGGTGACGTTCGGTGGCGTTCGCGACGGCGCATTGCAGTGTGGCTGCAATGCGTCACCCTTCCCGGGCGCGGCAGGTAGCGCTTTACTGTTGGGCATGCGACGTTCGGCATTCCGCAGCAATGGCCAAACTCTGCGGCACTTTCGCGCGCTCCACCCGGAGGGTACAGAGCGGTATCTCTATGCAGGGCGATTCAAGGCGGGCGCAGCGATGTCCGGTCAACGCCCTGGGAAGTCCGCAACCCGGCTGGACGTCAGCCATGGCGGGAGGGCCGAGGCCGGGCCAGACGCCCTGCACGCAGCCTTACCGGCTGTGTCGACTGTGCTGGCTCTGGCGGAACGCAAGTTCCACCCCCCAGCGCGAACAGCGCCGCCCAAAAAAAAAGCCAACCGCCGTGGCGGTTGGCTTTTCGAGCGGTGTCGTCTGACTCAGCGCGGAATCGTCATCGAATCGCGGCCGACGGTCAACACGCGGCCGCTGCTGGTGTCGCTCCACGTGATCGGCGTGTTCTTGCAGCCCACGTCCAGCACGACCAGGAACTCGTCGGACGTGGCAGCCACCGTTTTCACGTAAGTGCCGTGTTCTTCGTAGATGCCAGCCATCGGCGTCGAACCCGCACGCTTCTCGAAGCGCAGGTTGCTCGTCAGGATCGGGCGGATGCAGACACTCTTACCATCCTTCGTCACCGTCAGGTTGTTGCCAGACACGGTGATCGGCGCCTGGGCATGCATATTCCACTCGAACGTCTTGGCAGTGCTCGACGACAGTTTGTCGTGGATCACGACCACGTCGCTGGCACGCAAGTACCACAGGCGGCGGATCGCGTTCGACAGCGCGCCGGCGTAGGCTGGCGTCGCGTCGCCCGCCACGTACTCCATCCGAGGCGAGCTCGAGTACGAAATGATGCGACCGTTGCGCGCCATCGTCTCGGCATAGCCGGTGACGTTCTGGCCGATGCCGCCGTTGTACGTGATGCCATTGGCAGCCTTGGTCTGGCGATACCAGTTGTTCCACAGCGGCGAGTCGTACCAGTCGTACCAGCCCGCGGCAACGATCAGCGGCGTGGCGCCCTTCTTCAGCACGAAACCGTTCTGGTCGCCGTGGCTGTGGTTGAACGACCCGTAGGGGCTCGACTTGAAGTACACGGACGTGCGGTTCGCGTCGGCCATATCGCTATGGAATGCCGCCCAGCCGATGGTGCCGAACAGCGCCGCATTTGGCGGTGGTTTCGGCGTCGCGACAGTACGAGCCGGCATCGGATACGGGCCCTGCAGATAGCTCAGTGGATCCTCGTTACCGGACAGGTTGTTGGCATACCAGGCCGCCTCCGGCGTCGCGAAGCGCAGTGCGAAGGCTTTCATGAACTTCAGCACCGGTGCCGTTTCCTGGCCGTCGCCGAACAGGTGCGTCTTCGAACCAGGCGGCACGAACTGCTGGAAGAAGCGCAGGAAGCCGGCCGACCATGGCTTCTTGAACAGGTCGACACCGGTGGCGCGGCCCAGCTGCTGCCAGATCTGGATGTTGTAGTCCAGCGCATACTCCGCGTACGCCGTACCGTTGGCGAAGCCGCCCTCGGCACCGCTCCATGGGCTCAGCGAGCTCACGTAGTAACGGAAGCAGAACTTGAACCATTTTTCGGCGTCGGGAATCTCACCCACGCCCAGGGCCGAGATCAGGGCCAGGAAGCCGATATTGGTCACCGCGTGCGATTCGAACGGATACTGGTCTAGGCGCGCACCGCCCTTTTGCAGCTGGGTGTAAATCTCGTTGCCCCGTACGGTAACGATGCCCAGCCAGCGGCTGCGGCGCGTCTCGTCCAGGTCGCCGGCCAGCAGGTCGATCGCCTTCATCAGGCCGGTCGTGATCTGCCGCGCCGCCTGGTCCTGGTTGACATAGGACGTCGGTCCGGTCGGGTCGAGGGCGGCCAGCTCATCACCGCGGCGCACTGCCTCGGTCAGGTAACGCGTTTCCTTGGTCAGGCGGTACAGCAGCGCCGAAGCTTCCAGCTGGCGCGTGGTCTTGTTGATCTGCGAACGCACCAGCGAGTTCTGGGCCGCGTTCTCGGCCGTTTGCACGGTACCCGTCTTCAGCGGCCAGTTGGCATCGCTGACAGGCGCCAGTTCCGTCATCAGGCGGACCACCTCGTTGATCATCCACGTCATGTACTGGCCGCGCTCGGCGCGCAGGTCCGCCGGCCACGCGCTGTACACAGGCAGGCCGGTCTGCAGGCCGCGCGGACGCGCCTTGTTCTTCAGGTTGGCGATGATCGTCGCGTCTTCCGGCACCTCGAACTTTACCGAAGCCGCCGTGATCACGAAACTGCGTTCGGCCGACCAGTCGGTCGAGGTGGCCGGACGCACACGCCACGTATAAGTGCCTTCCGGCAGCGCCTGCGAAGGCAGGTACCAGTTGCGGTCGGAAGTGAACGTCTTGTAAACCGTGGTGCCCGTACGGACTTCGATCACGTACGAAACCGGCGCGGTTGCGCTATAACGCGACCACGCAAACGTCGGGGGATTCTGTGCCTGGACGCGCAGATTGCTTGGGGTCGGCGTGACCGCGAGCACCTCGGTCGATTGTGCCCAATCGGCGCGGGCTGGGCTGCTTACGGCACAGGCGAGTAGAACAGCAGCGCTGACCGAGCGGATGGATACGTTCATATATTTACAACCTCGTCATTCAGAGAAGTTCGGGCGCGTTTGCTTTCCATTGCAGCTCACGCCGGGCAAGCCGTCGGATTTCCGTCTGGCAAGACTCAATTATAGGCATATTTCCGCCCGGGAACCTTATTTTTCTCGAGCCTTTCGGCGTTCCCGCAACAAATGCTTGCGCCAGATCGAAAAACGGTTTCACGAAATATAAGCCGGCGCTGCAATTTTCCTAACGCCGTGCTGCCATTTTGTCGGTACGACATTGGCAAGCCCACAATACCTGGTACAAGAAAATAAAGGATATTTATACCAGCCGTACCGGCATTCAATCCACGACAGCGAAACCGACCGGCCAGGCCTGCCTGGAGCCTGGTGCCAATACCCGATCGGCGTTGAATGTGGGTCAATATGTCACCGAGGAGGCCCGGGCGCCGCCACAGGCTCTCCGACCGGGTTCGCATTATCATTCAGGCGCTGACGATTATACCGGCATCGGCGTGCGCGCACCGTTACCGCTGCGCGGGCAATGGCGCGCTGCGATATTGCGCTATGGCTGACGCGCCAGTTTCGATAAGCAGAGAAACTTGCAGGGAGAAACTACTGGTGATTATTACCGACCGACGGTAAGGCAGGCCATTAAATACTGCTGAGCCTGCATTAGAAGATGTATTGCAAATAAGACGACAAGGCGCAAATCGCACATGACCGAGACGGACCGGCTCCGGCCCGCCTCGCCACCGCGGTGGAACACAGTGCCTATTCGGCCAGTTGCGCCATGCGCCAGCGGCTCCAGCGCCCCACCATCTTCGGCGAGAACAGCAGACACATCATCAGTGCGACCGCCCAGTGCTTCGACCGGGCCCGCCGTGCCAGCCACAGCTGGTGCAAGGCGGCGCCGCGCCGGCCCCGTTCCAGTTGCGTACGGGCCACGCTGACGCGCGCGTCGCCGACCACGCGCAGCGCCGCCGTGCGCGCCGCGCCCTTGAGCTCGCCGCGCAGCGCCCGCGCCTCCAGGCGCTCGAACACCGGCATCAGGCGTTCGTAGGCCTGCGTGGTGACGAGGCTGCCGGCAACGGCGATACGATAGGCGACCAGTTCGACGGGCGAATATACCAGCTGCAGCCGCTCGCCCAGACGGAACCACAGGTCCTGGTCCTCCCCGTGCGACTCCCCGACCGGGAAGCACGGTTGCAGCGGCGCCAGATGTTTGCGCCAGACCGCGACCGAATTGGTGCACAGCAGGGCCCCGTTGATCCGGCGCCGTTCGTAGAAGTTCTCCACCAGCTCGGCCGGCACGGGCGATGGCGGCGCCGTGCTCCAGTCGGCCGGATCGTAGCCGCGCACGCGCTTGAAGGACGTAGCATAAAAACAATTGTCCGGATAGCGCTTGGCCAGCTCGACCATCGTGGCAATGTAATACGGGCCGTACCAGTCGTCCGCATCGAGGAACACGACCAGTTCGCCGCGGGCGGCATCGATCCCGGTATTGCGCGCCTTCGACACGCCGCCGTTCGGCTGGCGCACGAAGCGAACGCGCGGATCCCGGATGCCTTCGACGACGGCCTGGCCGCCGTCCGACGAACCATCGTCGACGACGATGACTTCGACATCCTGGTAAGTTTGCGTCAGCACCGACTCGATCGCAGCGGCAACGTAGGCCGCTTTGTTATAGAGAGGAATGATAACGGAGCACAACATCAGGCTAGACCTTTCGCGTAGATTGCGGGCGTGTTTGCGGACACGGCAGCGCGCCGTTTCGCCATGGACGGCACGTAGTAGGCCGTCAGCACGATGATCAGCATCAGGTGCGCGAGGGTTTCCATCGCGATACCGGTCATCGACAGCGGAACCTCACTGATGCCGCGGATAAAGACAATGACGAAAAATGCCAGCGTGACGCCACCGCTGGCGCGCGCCGTGCGCACTGCCAGGTAAGCCAGCACCGCGACATAGATGATCAGACCGATCACCCCCACCCAGCCGGCGCTGACGGCAGTCTGGTAGAACTGGCTGTGCGCATGCACGGCGAACGGCATCCGGATGGCGATCAGGAACGCCGGGTTCCAGATGGTCAGGCCGTAGCCGAACACGGGATTGCGATCCCACTCCTCCTGCGCCACGCGCCAGATCTGATCGCGGCCGCTGAACGAGCTGAGCGACGCGCCCTGATTGGAATTCATGGCCTGCGCGATATGGTTGCCGACGTCGCCGAACATGATCAGCATGCCCATGCCCAGCATGGCCAGCATCGCGCCGCCCACGAGCGCGACGGACACCAGCGGGCGCCGGTGGTCCGTCAGCCGTGCCGCGATCTCGTCGCGGTGGCGGAACCACGCGAAGCAGCAGCCCGCCAGCAGCAGCGAAATCCAGCTCGTCTTCGATTGCGACAGGATCAGCGAGAACATCCCCAGCGCGCCGGCGGCCCAGGTCAGCTTGCGGTTGTCGAACGGCCGGTGCCACAGGCACAGCAGGAAGATCACCGTCAGCGGCCCCAGCGTGTTGGCATGCGACGCCAGTCCCGCGTAGCGTACGGTCAGGAACGGGATGATGCCGTGATAGCCCGTCATCAGCACGTGCGAGCGCCGCACCAACAGGAAGGCGAAGCTGGCCAGCAGGAACCAGAAGATGGCGTTGCGCATGGTCTTCACGGACAGGTCGGCCTCCTTCGGCGTGAACAGCATCAAGGCCGTGGCGATGATCAGCACGTGCACGTATTCATGGGCGAAGTTCGGATGGCGGGCGAAGAACGCCGGACTGACGATGGTCGCGACATAGAACGTGAAGAAGCCGAACATCAAAAGCTTCGGCAGCGGTCGCCCCGGACCCGGCGTCGTGATGCGGTGCAGGATGCGCTCCGCGCACGTCAGCAACATGAAGATGGTCGCGAAGCGGCCGGTCCAGGCGGCGATCGGATGCTTGCCGGTGGCCACGCTGACCAGCTCGTCCGGCAGCGACAGGTCGCGCGACGACAGCGCCACCGCCAGCGCCGACGACAGCAGCGAAAGGTAGAAGAAGTACGGCACCAGGCCCTGCTCGCGCTTGTGGCCCCAGTGCATCGCCAGCGCGAGCGCACCGACCGCCCCCAGCGCGATCATGAAAACGATCAGTACAATCAGTGTTTCGGTCATATCAGAATCTCATCGAATGCTACATCTGGTGCGCAAGTACGCGTGCAGGCGCACCGGCACAGGAGGGCTGAAGCGCTGCAGCACGTCGATCACGCGCGCGCCCAGCAACTGCGGCACGGCCAGCACGGCGCATCCCGGCAACAATACCCCGCCGGCCACGGCCAGCACCAGTTTCAACAGCGCCGGCGCGCCGACCGGCGCCAGGCCGGCCGCGCCCAGCGTGCCGACGGCGCACAAGCCCATCAGCACCACGGAACGCCACGCCAGCGGTGCGATGGCGCCAAAGCTCACGTGCACCCGCCGGCAGGCGCAGAAACCGATGACCAGCGCGCGCGTCACCAGCGTCGCGGCGGCAATGATGGCGACCGCCAGCGCACCCTGCGCGGCATACAGCCACAGCGCGGCGCCCGCGGCGGCCAGGATCGGCAACTGCAGCAGGCTTTCCAGGTGGCGGCCGCCGGAATTCCACAGCACCGGCGTCGACATGCCCCAGCTGACGTAGGCCGGCATGGCCAGCGCCAGCACGGCCAGTATCGGCGCCGACTCCACCCAGCGCGCGCCGTACAGGAAAGCGATCAGGTAACTCGACGCGCAGGCCAGCAACACGAAGGCCGGGCCGATCAGCAGCCAGACGCACGACAGCACGGACAGGTACGCTTCGCGCAGCCGCTCCGGCTCGTCCTGCAGCTTGGTGCCGGCGGCCAGGAAGGCCGGCTGCAAGGCCGTCAGGAACAGTGAGTTCGGGGTATTGGCCAGGTTGTAGCCGACCGTGTACACACCCACCGCATGGGCGTTCAGGAAGCGGCCCAGGAACAGCCGGTCGATATTATTGAGGAACCAGTTGCAAAGGTTCGTCACGAACACGACCGTGCCGGCCGACGTCGAGCGGCGTGCGCCGGCGTACCACAGCAGCGGCCGCACCGAGTGCGGCGCGCGCAGGTAGGTCAGCAGCAGCAGCGAACCGGCCTGGCTCAGCCATGCACTGACCAGCGCCCACACGCCCGCGCCCAGCAGCGCCATCGTCACGCCCACGCACAGGTAGCCGATCACATAGCTGGCGATCTGGATGATGTTGAGGACGCGGAAATTGAGCTGGCGCCGCAGCAGGTTGGTGCCGGGTGCCGTGACGGCCGTCAGCAGGCAGGTCAGGCTGAGCCAGCGCACCACCTCCTCCACCCGTGGCTCGCGGAAATACGCGGCCACGGCCGGTGCGAACACGTACAGCAGGATCGTCGCGGCCAGGCCGGAGATCAGCTGCCACGTGAAGGCGAAGCGCACGTCTTTTTCCGTCATGTCCTGGTTCTGCACCAGGCTCCAGGAGAAGCCGAAGTCGGCCACGAACGTGCTGAGGGTCAGCACCACCAGGCCCATCGCGAACAGACCGTAGCTTTCCGGTCCCAGCAGGCGCGCCAGCAGTACCTGGGTCAATAGTTGCAGCAGGAACTTGATGAGCGTGCCGGCGGCGGCCCACTTGACCGCGCTGACGCTTTTCCGGTTGAGGTCACTGCTCATCTGTCACCGCTCATCTGTAAGTTCCGCCACCGGCGCATCAGCCCGGGAAGACGCCGATCAGGCGCGCGCGATCCTGCGGTGGCATGGCGGCCACCAGTTCGCGCACGAAGGCCGCGTGCAGCTTGTAGGCCTTGTCCGTATCCGTGTCGATGCTGGACACGCGCACCAGCATGCCGTCGGCAACCATGCCCGTCAGGCCGATCTTCAGTTCTTCCATGCGCTGGTCGAAGCCGGGGCGGCGCACCGCGTCGCCAACGTTGATCCAGTACGTGATCGGTTCGCTGCGCGCGCCGGCCGTTGCCAACAGCTGCTTCACCGGCAGCGTGCCGAACGGCGTCGGCAAGTCGTTCATGTGGGCGTCGCGCACGTTGAAGCCTTGCGCCACGTAGCACACTTCCGGCTTGTGCACGCCCATATTGTCGCCCTGGTCGCCGCCGTAGGCGATCGACAGCATGATGCGCTCGCCGTCCTTGTTGATGTACGTGCGCGACAGGGTCTGGTTGTAGATCTTGTCCAGGCGCGCCTGCGTGCTCGGATCGACCTGCAGCGGCACCACGTTGGGGTCCACGCGCCATTCGCCGAAGGACGACGGCACCTGCGTCTGCAGGTCGAACTTGGCGCGCTGGTCCGCCATCTTTTTGGTCGGCGCCACCGCCTGGGTGACCGCCGCCGTGGACGCCATCAGCAGCGCCAGTACGATGCTCTTGGTAATGGCCTTGTTCATGCTTTTGCCCCTTCCAGCGTGCGCCGCTCACGCCGGCGCACCACCCACTGCAACATGCTGTCTACAGTCAGAATCAATATCAGTGCCGTCACGAACAGCACCATGCCCGCAAAACCGTGCAGGAAGCCCTGCCCCGCCGCGTCGCCCATGTAGAACGTGATCAGGGTCAGCACGATCACGCGGATCACGTTCGCGGTGAACGAGATCGGAATGATCAGCAGGGCCAGCGCCAGGTTGCGGAACGGCGACGTATGGCGTACCACGTTCAGGTAGAACAGGCCCAGCGCTTCCAGGGTCAGCAGGGTCTGCAGGCCCGCGCACGCGTCGGCCACAAGCAGCTGGTACTGGCCGATCTGCAGGATCACGCCGCTGCGCGCGATCGGCAGGCCGGCCGCGTACAGGATGTGTTCCGTGACGAACGAGACCGCCATCTTCATCGGCATCGTCAGCGCGCTGATGATGGGGCCGGGCAGCGGCACCAGGAACAGCATGAAGAAGAACGGGAACCACTGCACGCGCAGCGCGGGCCAGCCGCGCTTGAGCAGCAGGACCGCCACGGCCACGCCCTGCAGCGACAGGATCTCGAACGACAGGATCTGTTGGGAACGGCCGAGAATGTACATCAGCAGCGACAACGCCAGCAGCGGCCAGCCCGCGTTCGTGGGCTTGGCGGGCACCTGCCGCACCTGCGGCCAGTTGCGCCACATCAGCCAGGCCGACAGCGCCAGGATGATCGGTCCGTGCGCCTGCTCCTCGGTCGCCCAGGCGCCTGTGAACAGGCGGTACAGCGTAGGCACCAGCAACAGCAGGAAACCCGCCGCGATCGGCAGCCATTCCGGCGCCTCGCGGCGCCAGTCGACCGCGCCAGGCGCGCCCAGTTTCTCGGCCATGTCCATCAGAAGCTCACCAGGACCGAACCGACGATCTTGACGCCGTTCTGCGCCAGCTGGTCGCTCAGCGCGCTGATGGCGCTCACCGGGGTGTGGTCCTTGCGGGCCACCACCAGCACGCCGCCGGCGCGCGCGGCCACGGCCAGCGCGTCCGAACCGGTACCGCCGGCCGGCACGTCATACAGCACGACGTCGTAGCGGCTTTCCAGTTGCGTATTCATCTGCCCGAACCCTTCACGGCTCAGCAGTTCCTGCGGATTCGGCGGCAGCGTGCCGGCGCCCAGCACGGACAGGTCGACGAACGACTCGATGCGCGTGATGGCGCCCTGGTCGGCGCGACCGGCCAGCATGTCCGACAGGCCCTGCCGCTGGGGCAGGTTGAAGATATCGTGCTGGCGCGGCTGGCGCAGGTTGGCATCGACCAGCAGCGTCTGTTCGCCCAGCTGGGAGAACACGACGGCCAGGTTGGCCGCGAACAGGCTGGCGCCATCGCCCGGGCGCGCGCTCATCACGACCAGCGATTTATGGCCGCGGGTGAACCAGCGCAGCATCAGCTGGCTGCGCACCGCGCGCAGCGTCTCCACCTGCGGGCTGAACGGCTGGTAGGCCGCCACCAGCTGCGGCGAGTACTTGCCTTCGCCCGGCTGCAGGTAGGGATAGTCGAACTGACGCGCCAGCACCTGCTGGATGTCCGCCTCCGTGATCAGTCCCAGGCGCTGGGCCGCCTCGCCGAAGCGGATCCCCAGTTCCTTCTGCATGCGCAGCACGCGCTCCGCACCTTCCGGCGTGATCTTGCCCGATTCCAGCAGCAGGCCGCCAATGCTGGAGCCGGCGTTGCGCGGAGAATTCGCGGCGGCCAGGGGAATGGTTGCTTGGTTCATCACTATCTCCAACAAATCAGGTTAAACGCGGGCGCCGCGGCATCAGCGAGCCCAGCATGCCAGGACGGCGGCGCGCGGAATTGTTCCAGTCGATCGAGCCGAACATCGGGATGTCCAGCGAGTCGCTCAGGTCGTTTTCCGAACGCACGCGACGGTCCAGCAGCTCGATGATCAGGGCCGCGCCAAAGCCCAGCAGCACGCCCAGGAACACGGACAGCAGCAGGTTGCGGAACACTTTCGGACCGTCCGGTTCCGACGGCACCACGGCCGGGTTCAGGATCGACACGTCCGATTGCTCGGCCTGGCCTTCGATACGGGTCTGCGAGCCGCGCTGCGCGGTCGCGTCGAACGCGCGCTGGGCGCTTTCGACGTCCTTCATCAGCACGCCCATTTCGTCGCGGGTGCGGTTCAGTTCCAGCACCTTGGCCTTCTGCTCGGCCAGGGCGGCACGGATCTGCGCCTCGCGCTGCGCCAGCACCGTGGCGTTGTTGCCCACGCTCTGGGACGTCAGGCTGATCTGCTCGTTCAGGTCGCGGCGCAGCTTGGCCACTTCGGCTTGTGCGCTCTGGTATTGCGGGTGGTTGCGACCCAGGCGCTGGCCCACTTCGGCCAGCTTCGCTTCGGCGTTACCGAGGCCGACGCGCAGGTTCTGGATCAGCGGATTGGCGTTCACGTCCGGCGACGCGGCGCCGCCCTGCGCCATGCGCTGGCGCGACGTCGCTTCCATCAGTTGGGCCTGCGCCGCCACCAGTTGCGCGGACAGGTCGTTCAGGCGGTTCGATTCCACGTCCAGGCGGTTGTCGACGCTGACGATGCCGTGTTCCTGCTGGTACTTCGACAGGCGGCTCTGCGCTTTTTCCAGGTTGTCGCGCAGCAGCTTGGTCTGCTGGTCGAAATACGTCGACGCGCGCCGCATCGGATCGACCTTCAGCTGCACGGTCGCATGCATGTATTCCTCGGCGAAGGCGTTGGCGACGGCGGCGACGAACTGCGGGTCGGAACCGCTGAAGCTGACGTCAACGACACTGCTCTCGCGCGACGGCGTCACGTCCAGCTTGCGCAGCAGCAGACCTGCCAGCCAGTCGCGTACCGTCCCCTGCCCGCCCGTCGCCTCGTTGAACTGGGCGATGACGGCCGGGCTGCTGGCCAGCTGCATCCGGTCGATCACGCGCAGCGCGACATTCTTGCTGCCGATGATGTCGATCTGCGTGGCCATGTAGCCGGGCATCAGGTTGCCCGGCATCGTCATGCCGGTCAGTGGGTCAACACCCTTGTAGTTCAGCAGCAGCGTGCTGTTGGCCTTGTACGTCTTGGGCAGCAGCAGGCTGATCGCCAGCGTCGCGAGCACGACCAGCGCCAGCACGCCGATGACGATTTTCTTGCGTGCCCGCAGGATCAGCAGGAGTTGAGAGAGATTCATGAATACACCTTACACTTGAGGAGACGCGACAGCCGCGTCAGAACAGGCTTTCCTTGACATAGACAATATCGTCCGTCTGCAGCAGGTCATCATGCTTGGCGTCGAAGACCTGGATCTTGCCCTGGGCATCGCGACGCTTGATGCGCATGCCGCGCTCGGTGCCGCGCGGGGTCAGGCCGCCGCCGACAGCCAGCGCCTGCAGTACCGTCATCGAGCGCTCCAGCTTGAACGCGCCCGGACGCTGCACTTCGCCGTAGATGTAGAAACGCGGTGCGCGCTCGACATAGATGATGTCGTCGGCAGCCAGTTCCACGTCGCGCTGCAGCTCGCCGCTGCGCATCATGTCGACGATGTCCAGCGACTCCTTCGTCACGGTGCCGTTGCGCTTGCGGATCAGCGTGATCGTGTCCGCGCCGTCCACGTTCATGCCGCCGGCCAGCGCCAGCATGTCCAGCACGGTACGCTTGCCCTCGATCGGGAAGCGGCCCGGACGGTTAACCTGGCCCAGCACCGAAACCTGCTGGCTGGAAATCGCCGTGACGAGGATCGTCACCTGCGGTTTCTTGATGTAGCCACCGCTGTCGAGCATGCCGGCGATCTTGCGTTCGGCCGCGGGAATTTCCAGGCCACCGATCTTGACCTGGCCGATCAGCGGAAACGTGATGTTGCCGCTCTGGCTGATACGGGTTTCCGTGCCCAGGTCGGGGCTGCCGTAGACGGCGATCTTCACCACGTCGCCGGGACCCAGCGTCGCGTCGGCCGCGTTGGCCCATCCCATGGCCAGGGTCATCAGCCCCGCCAGCATCCACATTACCAAACGTTTCATGGTCGTTCCTTCTTTTTTCTGAGGTTGATTGGTCGCTGTCGGCGTTTACTTCCAGACCGGCCACGCCGCGTGCCGTGGCATCGTCTGCCGCCGGTGCCGCCGGCGGGGCCGATGCCGCCGGTGCGCCGGCCGCCGGTGCGCCGGCCGCCGGTGCGCCGGCCGCAGGCGCCGCCGCCGTGCCGCCCGCCGGCTGGTTCATGTATTCGATCTTGGCGGTCGAGCGCAGTTGCTTGACGGCCGCCTCGGCCGCTTCCTTGTTCTTCTTGTTGAACAGGAACTGCTCGATCTGTGCGCTCGCCTGCTCCAGCGATACCGGCGCATCCTTGATGTCGGTGATCGAGATCAGCATGCTGCGCGCACCTTCGCGGATGATGAACAGCTGGCCCTTCGGCATCGCCTGCAGACGCGCGCTCAGCTCGGGCGGCAGCTCGGTCGTGCTGCGCGACAGCTGGGCACGGCCGTACTTGACCTTGTGCTGGTCCAGCCACGCGGCCACTTCCTCGAGCGACTTGGAGGCGTCGATGGCGCGCTTGACTTCATCGTTCACGTCCGCCGTCGCCAGCACCAGCTCGCGCATGTCGAATTGCTTGCGGTTCGAGAAGAACTGCGGATTCTGGTTGTAATAGGCTTCGACCTCCGCCTTGGTCGGGCGCGCCACGGTACCGATGCGCTTCTGCAGGTAGGCCTGGGCCACGATCGTGGCCTTGGCGCGCTCGATGGCTTGCACCACTTTCGGGTCGCGGTCGATCTTTTCCTTGGCTGCCTCGCTCTGCAGCAACTGGCGGTCGATCAGCGCTTCCAGCAGCTGCTTGCGGGCCGCTTCCTGCTGTGCCATCTGCGGGTTCACGCGGCTCAGCTCTTCGTTCAGCTGCAGCACGGTGATCTCTTCGCCGTTGACGCTTGCCAGCGCCTGCCCAGGTTTCTTCTCGGCCTTCTCGCCGCAAGCGGACATGGCGGCAGCAGCCAGCACCAGCAGGCCGGCGCTCAGCACCCGACGGTGAAGGACATGCCCCTGACGATGCGTCAGGCTAGGTTTTGCGAAATGTTTCAAAGACTCCTCCGGTTCCATGTTTTAAGCGCCGTGGCGGATAGCCGGTTCAGCGGTTCAGGTATTTACAAAAATATCAGACTATAGGCTCAAAAGCAACTTTTTTACTGCCGTGCCGTATCGTGCGACTGGACAAATTTACAACTTATCCTCCCATTGTAACGAAGGAATGCCATCGCACGATACAATTCAATCTGGAAACAACAGCAATTTAAGCCTGGCTTCAGTGTGCGTTCTCGCGGGCCAGAACGACCTTGACCGTCTTCAGGATAATCCACAGGTCGAGCCACAGCGACCAGTTGCGCAGATAGTCCAGGTCGTAACGGATACGTGCTTCCATCTTGTCCAGCGTTTCCGTCTCGCCGCGGAAGCCGTTGACCTGGGCCCAGCCGGTAATGCCCGGCTTGGCCTTGTGACGCAACATGTAACCCTTGATCAGCTTGCGGTACTGCTCATTGTGCGCCACCGCGTGGGGACGCGGGCCGACAATGCTCATGCGCCCTTGCAGCACGTTGATGAACTGTGGCAATTCGTCCAGCGACGTCTTGCGCAGGAAGCCGCCGACGCGCGTGATGCGCTGGTCGTTCTTCTTGGCCTGGACGACGTTGCTGCCGTCTTCCGTCACCGTCATCGAGCGGAACTTGTAGACGAAGATCTGCTCGCCGTACAGGCCATAGCGGCGCTGGCGGAAGATGATCGGACCCGGCGAACTGAGCTTCACCGCGATGGCGATCGCCAGCATGATCGGCAGCAGCAGCAACTGGATGATCAGGGCCAGCACGATGTCGCTGGCGCGCTTGACGAGGCTGTTGAAGCCCGTGAACGGCGTCTCGCAGATGGCGATCACCGGCATGCCGCCCACGTTGTCGAAACGGGCCTGCATCAGGTCGAACACATAGATATCGGGCAGGAAGTAGACCGAAGCCGTCGTGTCCTGCAGGTCGTCCAGCAGCTTGCGGATACGCGGCTGGGCCGAGATCGGCTGGCTGATGAAGATCATCTTGATGTTGTTCTCGCGCACGAACGCGGCGACGTCGCACATCTTGCCCAGGATCGGGTGCTGCAGGTCGGCCGGGCGGCGGTCTTCCGTGCGGTCGTCGAAGAAGCCGCGCACGCTCATGAACAGGTTCGGATAGCGCTCGATGGTGCGGGCGAACTTGATGCCCACGTCGTTGGCGCCGACGATCAGCACCGAACGCACTTCGCTGGCCTTGGAGGGGTCCGAGCCGACCTTGCGCGCGGCCAGGTGGCTGGCCAGCAGCACGAACGGCGTGGCGACGAACCAGCTCAGCACGACGCTTTCCTCGTAGTGGTAGGCCAGGCCGCTGACGGAACCGAGGAACACCAGGATCAGGGCCGTCACCAGCCAGCCGCCGAAGATGTCGCGCGAGTAGGCCAGCATGCGGCCGCTGCGCCACGTGCGATACGGATCGATGTGCTGGTACACGGCCGACGAAATGAAGAACGCCAGGATCATCAGCACCAGCGAATAGCCGGTAAACGGCTCGCCGTACAACATCGACGTCGCGTACAGCGTGCCCATGATGATCAGTGGATCGAGGACGCGCTGGAAGAACGATATCAGGGGAATATCATTGATGGTCATTGCTTGACTTCTCAGAACTGCACGCTGGCGTTGATCGACAGGCCGTTGGCCTTGTAGTCGTTGGTGCCCGCGAGGGGGCTGCCGTTACGTTTTTCACGGAAGGCCGTCAGGCCAAGTTGGGTGCCGATGGTCGGCGCATAGGTCAGGCCCAGCTGCGCGCTGGTGGAGCGGTCGCTGGCCTCGCCGCGGAAGTTGACCGACGGCAGCTGCTCGAACTCGCGGTTCTCGCGCCGCACGCTGGCCGTGGCCTGCATCTTCGACGTCACGGTCCACGTGGCCGCCACGCTGGCGCCCTTGTTCAGGCTGTTGCTGACGACGAAGCTCTCGACGGCGGCGAATTCACGCCACACGTCCGCGTTGAAGCGCACCTTGCCCAGTGGCGCCCAGGTCACGGCGGCACGGCCGTTCACGCCGCTGGAATCACGCCCCGTGAAAAAGGCGTGCTTGCGCTTGGCATAGCCGGCCAGCATCTCGATGTACGTCACGCCGGAGAAGCGCCAGTTGACGCTCGCCTTCAGCTCGTCCTGGGTGTAGTCGTCGTCCAGCGCCACGCCGTTGATGCGGCGCGGATTCATGTAGTGTCCCTTCCAGTGGCGCACCACCAGACCGACCTTGCTGCCGCTGGACGCCAGGTAGTCCGCGCCCACCTCGGCCAGGTCTTCCTGGCGGTTGTTGACGCGCTGCGCCAGCAGTTCGTATTCGTTGCGGTTGCGGGTGACGCCACCGCGCACCTGCCAGCTCGGATGGAAGCGCCAGGCGGCGTTGACGTACTCGCGCCGCGTGGTACGCAGGTTGCGCTCGCTCGAGTTGTAGTCCGAAAACGGCGTCAGCGTCTCGACATAGCTGCCGCCCAGCAGGCCCGACAGGCGGTTGCCCAGCTGCCAGTACAGGTCGGCCTTCAGGTCCTTGCCGTTGTAGTCGAGCTGGCTGTAGTGGTCGAAATTGACGCGCGACACCTTGGCCGTGGCGCTCAGCCGTTGGCGGCCGATCGGGCGCTCGACGATGACGCCGGCCTGTGCCTGCCTGGCACGGTCGGAACGCTGCACGCCATCGCCGGCGTTGTCGGGCAGGCGCAGCAGGTTGTCGTCGTACGTGTACCCGAGGGCCACGAACGGATGGATGGTATCGCTGATTTCTGCCGAGGCCGCGCCGCAGACCAGCGCGGCAGCCAGTGCCAGCGGCACCATGCGGACAGATGGATGGAAACTCAACATTATTGTGTCGTCTTCTTAAGTATTAGCGAACATTCAATCTTACCAGTAAGTCCAGCTGCCAGTGACCACGACCCAGACACCCAGCAGGCCGTTGGTCGTGGCGTGGGCAAGGATCGCCGACCATAAATTCCCGCTGCGCATGTAGATCAGGCTGTAGGCGATGCCGGCCACGATGCCGGCCAGCCACAGGTTGTGCTCGACGCCGAACAGCACCACCGTCACGGCGATCGCCTGCAGCCCTACCCTGGCCGGATAGACGTCGAGGAAATCGTGGCGTTCCAGCCAGCGCATCAGGAACGAACGCCAGAACAACTCCTCCATCAGCGGCACCACCAGGGCGGCACCGGCGATGCGGCACGCCACCAGCAGCCAATCCACCCGGCCGCTCGCATCGGTCGGATTGAACCCGGCCGAGACACCGACCTGCATCCATGCCGCGTCCAGATTGACCCACAACACGAGCACGACGATGCCGACCGCGACCGCCTGGACGACGTGCGGCAGGCGCATCGTGCGCCAGGCCAGTTCCGTATAGTGACGGCGGTACGCCAGCAGCACCGCCACCACGGCCAGGGCCTTGACGGGATACAACCAGCGCAGCTGGTCGGCCGTCATGCCCAACCGCTCGCACAGGTCGGCAATGGCGATGAAGGCCATGTAGGTAGCGAACGGCAGTATCCGCGCGCTCGATTCGCGTCCGAAGAAGCCTGTCGCCGTGGCTGGCGTCGCCGGGCCCGCGCGACGTGGCGTGGGAGGTTTTTGCTGCTGGGCTGTCATTGAAGTCTGCCTTCCTGTCGTTACGAGGGCCACTCCCACGGGCCCCAGGGTTTGCAGATTTTACAATAACAAACGCCGGCTGTAGCGCACAAAATGTGCGCGAAGGCAATTTACTGCCAGATTGCCCCGGCGCCGGACCGCGTATTGCTGCACCGCGGCAATGATACAACAATTACATTGCCGGCAGTAGCAAAATTACCATGACAAAATTGTTACATCGCGCCTCAGGAGCGCGACTCGATCTGTTCCCAGCGCTCCAGCGCGGCCATCAATTGCTCCTCGATTTCGCCGATGCGCTGCTGCAGCCGCTTGGCCTCGCCGGGCGTCTTTTTGTAGAAGTCGGGATCGGACAATGTGACATTCAGCGCGGTCTGCTCGTCCTCCAGGCTGGCGATCAGCTTCGGCAATTCGTCCAGTTCGCGCTGCTCCTTGAAACTGAGCTTCTTTTTCGGCGCGGCCGCCGCTGCCGGCGCCGGGGCGGCCGCGGGTTCGGCCTTGGCCGGCCGCACTTCGGCCTTCGCGTCGGCCTTCCTCGGCGCGGCGGCCGGCGCCGCGCGCACGCGCTCCCAGTCGCTGTAACCACCGATGTAGTCACGCCACACACCGCCACCCTCGGCCACGATCACCTGCGTGACCACGTTGTCGAGGAACATGCGGTCATGGCTGACGAGGAACACGGTCCCCGGGTAATCTTCCAGCAGCTCTTCCAGGAGCTCCAGCGTGTCGATGTCAAGGTCGTTGGTCGGCTCGTCCAGCACCAGCACGTTGGCCGGCTTGGCGAACAGGCGCGCCAGCAACAGGCGATTGCGCTCGCCGCCGGACAGCGTGCGCACCGGCGAGCGGGCGCGTTCCGGTGCGAACAGGAAGTCGCCCAGGTAGCTCATCACATGCTTTTTCTGGCCGTTGACCTCGACCCAGTCGCTGCCCGGCGAAATCGTGTCGGCCAGGCTGGCTTCCTCGTTCAGCTGGGCGCGCATCTGGTCGAAGTAGGCCACCTGCAGCTTGGTGCCCTGCTTGACGGTGCCGCTGTCGGCCTGCTCCTCGCCCAGGATCAGCTTGAGCAGCGTGGTCTTGCCGGCGCCGTTGGTGCCGATCAGGCCGACCTTGTCGCCGCGCAGGATGGTCGTGGAGAAGTCACGCACGATGACCTTCTCGCCGAAGGCCTTGCTGACGTTGTCCAGTTCCGCCACGATCTTGCCGGAGCGCTCGCCGGACGTCACCTCCAGGCGCACCTGGCCCTGCTGGTCGCGCCGCGCGGCGCGCTGCTCGCGCAGGCGCTCCAGCCGGCGCACGCGGCCTTCGTCGCGCGTGCGGCGGGCCTGCACGCCCTTGCGGATCCATACTTCCTCCTGCGCCAGGAACTTGTCGAACTTGGCGTTCTCGATTTCCTCGATGGCCAGCTGCTCCGCCTTGCGGGTCTGGTAGGTGCTGAAATTGCCCGGGTAGGACATCAGGCGCCCCCGGTCCAGCTCGACGATGCGGGTGGCCACGTTGTCCAGGAACGAGCGATCGTGGGTGATGAACAGCACGCTGCCCTTGAAGTCGCGCAGCAGCCCTTCCAGCCACTGGATCGAGGTGAAGTCCAGGTGGTTGGTCGGCTCGTCCAGCAGCAGCACGTCCGGCCCCGCCACCAGCGCGCGCGCCAGCGCCACGCGCTTCTGCATGCCGCCGGAAAGCGTCTTCATCAGCGCATCGGGACCCAGGTTGAGGCGGTCCAGCGTCTGCTCGACCTTGTTGTTGATGCTCCAGGCATCGGCCGCGTCCAGCTTGACCTGGATCTCGTGCATGCGTTCCATCAGCGCCTCGTCGTCGCCCTGGCCGAACTGGCCCGTCAGGCGGTCGTACTCCTTGACGAGGGCCGGCAGCTCGCCCAGCCCGGAGGCGACGGCGTCGAACACCGACATCTCCGGCTCGAACTGCGGCTCCTGCTCGACGTAGGCGATGCGCAGGCCCTGCTGCATGACGAGCAGGCCGTCGTCCAGTTTCTGGCGGCCGGAAATGATTTTCAGCAGCGACGACTTGCCGGTGCCGTTGCGGCCGATCAGGCCGACACGTTCGCCCGTTTCAAGGGAGAACTCGGCGTGATCGAGGAGCGCGTGGTGGCCGAACGCCAGCTGCGCCTGGGAGAGGGAAATGACTGCCATGGTGACTTTTTCAATGCGTGAAGCCGGCATTGTACCGACAGACTGGCAAGGACACTAACATTTGCCGGCCGGTCGGCTATAATTGCGCTCGCTTTGGCGTCCTCCCCGTAGCACAATGGATAGTGCACATGCCTCCTAAGCGTGGGATACTGGTTCGATTCCAGTCGGGGGGACCAAAGACCAGACTTCCCATCGCGCATAGCTCGCGCACCCACCTCATTTTCGCGCTTCCCCGGCGGCCGCTGTTCACTCCCGCACCGTTGTTGCCTGATCCCGGCGTCTGAGATCGGCACCATGGCCGGCGTGTCAAGCCGGCCCCGGCGCGTTTATTTCGCCAGCAACGGCAACAATTCCTTCGCCGCCAGGGCATGCGCCACCCGGTTCCAGTGCCCATCCATCGGCAGGAAATCCATCCGCTCGCCATAGGTCGCCCAGTGCCGCTCGAACACCGGCTGCATGTCGGCCACCGCGTAGCCGCCGGTGCGCAGGCGCGCCAGCAGCGCGGCGCGGTCCTCGGCCGGCCACGTCGTCTTCTTGCCCTGCGAGTAGATCGCCTCGCGGTCGCCGTCGACCAGGAACACGAAGCGGGTGCCGTACTGCTGTTGCAGCTTGCCCAGTTCGGCAAAGAAGTAGTCGAGCGCCGCGTCGCGGCGGGCGCGGTGCTGGGCCAGCGCGGTACTGTTGTCGGACGCTGCCTCGGCCGGCTTGACCTTGCCGCTGGCCCAGTCGGGCAGCTTCAGGTTGTAGTAGGCGTAGCGCAGCAGCGCCGAGCGCAGCACCTTCTCCTTCAGGTTCGATTCCACGTAGGGCATGTGGCGGATGTCCACCTTGCCGTCGTCGAAACCGAAATAGTTGTGGCCGCGGCCGGCGGGGTATTCGATCAGGCGCAGGTCGAAGGGCTCGACGAACACCACCATCGTCTTCGCATGCGTCAGCGGCAGGAAGTGGCGCGCCAGCACCAGCGCGTCGGCCAGGCCGTTGCCGGACGATGCCGGCGCATAGACCTTGCCCAGCGCCGTGTCGAGGCGGCCCTGCACCGTGTCCTCGTAGCGCAGCATGTAGCTTTCGATGAAGCTGTCGCCGGTGACCAGCACGTTGGCGCCGGCGGCGATGTCCTTCGAGTGGACGAAGCCATCGCGGCTGGTCGTGCCGCGCTGCATGTTGGCCAGCGCCCAGCCATGCGAATAGACGTAGGACTGGCCGGGCAGGTAGTGCGCGTACGGGGTCGCCGCGCTGGACTGCGCCATGCGCACGCCCGAGTGCACGGGCAGGCATTGCAGCGTCGCCTCGAGGCCGAGGGCCGCCAGCACCACGCCGCCAAGTACGGAAAGTATGAATCGCATATCGTCAGAAATTGAAATACAGGAATTCCGAGACGCCCCGGGTCTCGCTGATCGCCAGCAGCAACAGGCTGCCCATCACCATGGCGCCCAGCAGCAGGCCGCCGCGCGGGCCGCGCATGCGCTCCTCCAGCTCCACCAGCACGCCCTTGCCCAGCAGCTGGTAGGCGTTCGGCAGCAGCAGCGCGATGACGCCGCACACGGCCAGCCACCCCAGGCATTCGGCCATCGGCATGATGCGGCTCGCGCCCAGCATCGCGTCGCCGACGACGGCCGGTGCCGTGCCGCCGCCCATCGCTTCCAGGATGGACCAGGCGATGTGCATCGAGTTGGCGCGGAACACGACCCAGGCCACGACGACGGCCAGCCAGGTCGCCACCAGGCCAAGGATCGCGCGCGGCAGGCCGCCACGGTCGCCGGCCACGGCGCGGAACGCATGGTTGACGATCAGGTAGAAGCCGTGCAGCGCGCCCCACACGATGAACGTCCAGTTGGCGCCGTGCCACAGCCCGCCCAGCAGCATCGTGATGACCAGGTTCAGGTAGCGCTGCACCTTGCCCTTGCGGTTGCCGCCCAGCGGAATGTACAGGTAGTCGCGCAGGAAGGTGGACAGCGTGATGTGCCAGCGGCGCCAGAACTCGATGATCGACGTCGATTTGTACGGCGAGAAGAAGTTGATCGGCAGGATGATGCCGAACATGTACGACAGGCCGTACGCCATGTCCGAATAGGCGGAAAAGTCGAAGTACAGCTGGAACGTGTAGGCCAGCGCCCCGGCCCATGCCTCGAGCTGGGTCAGGCTGGCATAGTGCACGTCGAATACGGGACCGACGAAGCGTGCCACGCCGTCGGCAATGATGACCTTCTTGAACAGACCGATGGCGAAGAACATCATGCCCACCGTCAGGCGGCCCCGGTTGAAGCGATGCGTTTCCGGCGCATCGAACTGCGGGATCATCTCCTTGTGGTGCAGGATCGGACCGGCGATCAGGTGCGGGAAGTAGGTCACGAACAGGCCGTAGCTTTCCGGCCGGGTCTCGCGCACCTTGCCCTGGTAGCAGTCGACCAGGTAGGCGATCTGCGTGAAGGTGAAGAACGAGATGCCGATCGGCAGTTCGATGCCGGGCGACGCGATGTCGTAGCCGGTGACGTAGGCGAAGTTGTCGACGATGAAGTTGGCGTACTTGAAAAACACCAGTAGCGCCAGATTGGCGACGATGCCGGCGACCAGCCAGCGCCGCGCGGCCGGCGTGCCGGGCACGCCGCCGACGATAGCCTGCCCCAGCAGGAAGTTGCCGACGATCGAACCGGCCAGGAGCGGCAGGTAGCGAATGTCCCAATAGCTGTAGAAGATGACGGATGCCACCAGAAGCAGGACGATCGAGCCCCGCAGCGACTTGCGCGACAGGGTGAAGTAGCCGAGCAGTGTCAGCGGCAGGAAGACGCCGAAGAATGCAAACGTATTAAACAGCACCGGTCACCTCGCGCTGGTGACGGCAGGGTTGCACAGGAAACAGGCAGGGAACTCGGCGCGAAACAATGAGAAGGTCATATCACAAATTGCAGAGTTGCATATGTTGGCAATATATCACGAGCCTTGAAATTGACCGAAGACAATTTGTGCCGAACGCTGGCCGCACCAGCTAACCCGATGCCAATGTCGTGCTAGGCTCCGTGGTTGCATTATTGACAATTACTTGCAATTTGAAAGCCTCGTCCTCACCGCCCCCTCACCTGGATAACCGCATGCATCTGACTGGCCACATGACCCGCCCGCTCGCCGCCGCACTGATGACGCTCTGCACGATTCCCGCGCTGGCGGGCACCGTTATCAATACACGGCTGTCCGGCTTTTCCATCAGCCACACGGATCTGAACCCTGCCGATGCCTACACTCCAAGCGCGGTCGACTGGAGCACGACCGAGATCGATTTCGGCAGCTGGAACTGGCATGACCATCACCAGGAACACTACCAAACATTGCAGGGCCTGCAGAGCGGTTCCAAAGATTTGAGCACAGCGGGCGGCAGCGCGGCCTGGAACTTGCGCGCCAACCCGCTATTTGAACTGCAAGCCAGCCTGACCAGCACGCAGCTGGGCACCGCCGGGATCAACGGCCGCTTGCACACGCCAGTCATCGTCCTGCCGCACACGGCCTTTACGCTTACCGCCCGCTTCGACAGCCAGATCAGCCAGTCAGGGATCCGGCCACGCTGCCCGGCGGCTCGGTGTTCTACGCCCTCGACGTGGCACCGGAATGGTGGACCACACCCGTGGTCGGCTACACCGCCTACCATGATACCGATGGCACGTTCCAGGACGTGATCTCGGTGACGTATCGCAACGATACGGACACCAGTCAGCAGATGTGGATCGCCCAATCGTTCAGTGCGTATGCGGGCACCAGTCCGGTTCCGGAACCTTCCGGCTGGCTGATGCTGGGCATCGGCGCCCTCGTCGCCGCGCGCTTCGGCCGCCAGCGCCAGGCCTGAATTGCCATGGAAGGCGGCTAGCGGCCGCCTTCCGGCACCACGGCCGTCACCTCGATCTCCACCCGCGCCCGCTCCTCCATCAGCGCCGTCACCGCCACCGCCGTCATGGCGGGATAATGCCGCCCGATGATGTCGCGGTAGGCCGCCCCGATCTCGCGCTGCGCGGCCAGGTACTCGGCGCGGTCAACCACGTACCAGGTCATGCGCACGATGTGCTCGGGCCGCGCGCCTGCCTCGGCCAGCACCTCGACGATATTGGTCAACGCCTGGCGCGTCTGCGCGACGAAGTCGTCGCTGTGGAACACACCCTGCGCGTCCCAGCCGATCATGCCGCTGACGCACACCAGCCGGCCGCTGGCCGCGACGCCGTTGGCATAGCCCTTCGGGCGGGCCCAGCCCGGCGGCTGCAGGATCTGCATCACGTCGCCTCCTTCGCGCCGCGCAGCAGCTCGCGCGCGATGATCAGCTGCTGCACCTCGGTCGCGCCTTCATAAATGCGCAGCGCGCGGATCTCGCGGTACAGCCGCTCGACCGGATGCTCGCTGACGACGCCCAGGCCGCCGAACAGCTGCACGGCCGCGTCGATGACCTGCTGCGCCGTTTCCGTCGCCGTCATCTTGGCCATCGCCGCCTCTTTCGTGACGTTGCGGCCCTGGTCGCGCTGCCAGGCCGCGCGGTACGTGAGCAGCGCGGCCGCGTCGATGCCGGTCGCCATCTGGGCCAGCTTCGCCTGCGTCAGCTGGAAGTCCGCCAGCACCTGGCCGAACATCGGCCGCGCCGTCGCATGCGCCAGTGCTTCATCGAGCGCACGGCGCGCGAAGCCCAGCGCCGCGGCCGCGACCGAGGTGCGGAACACGTCCAGGGTCGCCATCGCCACCTTGAAGCCCTGCCCCGCCGCGCCGATGCGGCGCGTGGCCGGGATGCGGCAGTTGTCGAAGCGCAGCCGCGCCAGCGGATGCGGCGCGATGACGGCGATACGTTCGGCGATCGTCAGCCCCGGCGTATTGCCGTCGACGACGAACGCGCTGATGCCGCGCGCGCCAGGCGCCTCGCCGGTGCGGGCGAACACCACGTAGAAGTCGGCGATGCCGCCGTTCGAGATCCAGGTCTTCTCGCCATTGAGCACATAGCTGTCGCCGTCCGCCTCGGCGGCACACGCCATGGCCGCCACGTCGGAGCCGGCCTGCGGTTCGGACAGCGCGAACGCGGCGATGGCTTCGCCGCGCGCCACGCGCGGCAGGTAGCCCTCACGCTGCGCGGGCGTACCGAACAGGCTGATGGCGCCGGAACCCAGCCCCTGCATGGCGAACGCAAAGTCGGCCAGGCCCTCATGGCGCGCCAGCGTCTCGCGGATCAGGCACAGCGCGCGCGTGTCGATCGTCTCGCCGGCGCCGCCATACGCCGTGCCGCCGACGGCGTGGCGCAGCCAGCCGCCCTCGCCCAGCCGGCGCACGATGTCGCGGCAGGCGCCGTCGACGTCCTTGCCGTATTGCGCATGCACGTGCGCCAGCTCGCGCCCGGCCCATTCGTCCAGCGCGGCTTCCAGTTGCCCGTGCTGCGGCGCGAAGAACGGCCAGTCCAGGTAGTCCTTGTGCGCCATTTCAGTCCCCCTCGAACGCCGGTTTCTGCTTCGCCACGAAGGCGTGATACGCCCGGTGGAAGTCGTTGGTGGCCATGCAGATCGCCTGCGCCTGCGCTTCCGCTTCGATCGCTTCGTCCACGCCCATGTTCCACTCCTGCTGCAGCATCTTCTTCGTCATGCCGTGCGCGAAGGTGGGCCCGCGCGCGAGGTCGGCGGCAAACGCCTGCGCCGCCGCCAGCACGGCGTCCGGCGCGTGCAGGCTGTTGAAGAAGCCCCAGCGCTCGCCCTCGCCGCCGGACATCGAGCGCCCCGTGTACAGCAGCTCCGCGGCGCGGCCCTGCCCGATCACGCGCGGCAGCAACGCGCACGCCCCCATGTCGCAGCCGGCCAGGCCCACGCGCGTGAACAGGAACGCCGTCTTGCTGCGCTCCGTGCCGAAGCGGATGTCGGAAGCCAGCGCCAGCATCGCGCCGGCGCCGGCGCAGATGCCGTCGATGGCGGCCACGATTGGCTGCGGGCAGGCACGCATGGCTTTCACCACGTCGCCTGTCATGCGCGTAAACGTCAGCAGCCCCGGCATGTCCAGCTGCGTCAGCGGGCCGATGATCTCGTGCACGTCGCCGCCGCTGCAGAAATTCTCGCCCGCGCCGGCGATGACGATGGCCTTGACGTCGTCGCAGCTGGCGAGCGCGCGGAACAGGTCGCGCAGTTCGGCGTAGGAATCGAACGTGAGCGGGTTCTTGCGCTCGGGCCGGTTCAAGGTCAAGGTGGCGACGCCCTCCTCGACGGCGAACAGGAAGTGGCGCGCTTCGTAACTGGCCAGGCGCAGGCCATGGCCCGGCAGCGCATGCGGCTGCCCCTGCAGGTATTTCATCGTGACTCCTCGTTTTTTTCCGTGCGGGCGTACAGCTGCCCCTTCATCTGCGACAGCAGCTCGATCAACGTGCTTTTGTCGGCTGCCGGCATGTCCTGCAGCAGCTCCGTAATCCAGCTCTCGTGCACGGCGGCCATGCGGCCGAAGGCGCGCCGGCCCGCTGGTGTCAGCTTGACCGTGAAGGCGCGGCCGTCGCGCGGGTCGGGCACCCGCACCACCAGGCTCTCCTTCTCCAGCTGGTCGGTGATCCCGGTGACGTTGCCGCCGGTGACCATCATGCGCTTCGACAGCTCGCCCATGCGCAGTCCTTCGGGATGACGCTCCAGCTGCGCCATCAGGTCGAAGCGCGGCAGCGTGATGCCGAACTGCGCGCGCAGGCGCGAACGGATCTCGTTCTCGATCTTGACGGTGCACGACAGCATGCGCAGCCACAGCTTCAATGACTGGTGATGGTCGTCCGTCAGGCGGCTGGCCAGGTCCAGCGCCTCGTCGTCGCGCTCTTCGTCCGGTTCGTTCAACTGCATGCTCGTCCTCGTTAGCCTTCCAGCAGCTTCGCCGCGACCTGCTGCGGTGTCAAGCCCGTGCCCGCCGCAGCCAACTGGCGCTCGCGCTCCAGGTTGCGTTCGAGCTGCTGCTTGCCCGGCAGGTACTGGCGCGGCCACGGCACCGGGCGGTAGCCGATGCGGGCCGCCTCGGCCAGCGTCCAGGCCGGGTTGGCCAGGTGCGGCCGGCCGACGGCGCACAGGTCCGCCCGCCCCGCCGCCACGATGCCGTTGGCATGATCGGCCTCGAAGATCGAACCTACCGCCATCGTGGCGATGTTGGCCTCGTTGCGCACCCGGTCCGCGAACGGGGTCTGGAACATGCGGCCGAATACCGGCTTCTCGCGCTTGCTGACCTGGCCGGACGAGCAGTCGATCACGTCCGCCCCGGCCTGGCGGAACAGGCGCGCGATCCGTACCGCGTCATCCGGCGTGATGCCGCCCTCGACCCAGTCGTGCGCCGAGATGCGTACGCTCATCGGCTTGTGCATCGGCCAGGCCGCGCGCATCGCCGCGAACACGCGCAGCGGGAAGCGGCAGCGGTTTTCCAGGCTGCCGCCATAGTCGTCGGTGCGGCGGTTCGTCAGCGGCGAGATGAACGACGACAGCAGGTAGCCGTGCGCGCAATGCAGCTCCAGCCAGTCGAAGCCGGCCTGCTCCGCCGCCACCGTGGCACGCACGAAGTCGGCCTCGATGCGGCGCAGGTCGTCCTCGCTCGCTTCACGGGCCAGCTGCGAGACGCCTTCCAGGTACTGCTGCGGCGATGCCGACACCAATGGCCAGTTGCCGGCATCGAGCGGCTGGTCGATGCCGTCCCACATGGCGCGGGTGGAACCCTTGGCGCCCGCATGGCCCAGCTGCACGCCGATCTTCGCATCCGACAGCGTGTGCACGCTGTCGACGATGCGGCGCCAGGCCTGCGTATGCTCCGGTGTGTACAGCCCCGGGCAGAACGGCGTGATGCGCGCGTCCGCCGAGACGCACGTCATTTCCGCCATCACGAGCGCGGCGCCGCCCAGTGCGCGCGCGCACAGGTGCACCATGTGCCAGTCGCCCACGGTGCCGTCGACGGCGCTGTACTGCGCCATCGGCGAGACGACGATGCGGTTCTTCAGCACCAGGTCGCGCACTTTATAGGGCGTGAACATCGGCGGGATGGCCAGGTCGGCTGGGGCAGGCAGACCGGCCTGGGCAAACGCGCGCCGGGCGAACCACTGCTCGTACCCGGCCACGTAGCGCGGATCGCGCAGGCGCAGGTTCTCGTGCGACAGCCGCTGGCTGCGCGTCAGCATGGAATAAGCGAACTGCGGCGCGTCCAGCGCCGTGTAGCGCCGCACGTTCTCGAACCACTCCATCGAGTTGCGCGCGGCGCTCTGCAGCTTTACCACCTCGACGGCGCGCACTTCCTCATAGCGCGCCAGCGCGGCGGGCAGGTCGTCGCGCAGCCCGGCACCGCTGGCCAGGCAGCGCGCCAGTTCGATCGCATCCTCCAGCGCCAGCTTGGTGCCGGAGCCGATCGAGAAGTGCGCCGTGTGGGCCGCGTCGCCCATCAGCACCACTGGCACGGCGCCGTTCCAGTGCACCCAGCGCTCGCAGGCGATGCGGGGAAAGCGGATCCACATCGCGGACCCGCGCAGGTGCGCCGCGTTCGACAGCAGCGGATGGCCGTCGAGCCGGTCGGCGAACAACCGCTCGCACCAAGCGATCGCCTCCTCCTGCGACATCTCCTCCAGCCCGGCCGCGCGCCACACCTCTTCCGGCGTCTCGATGATGAACGTGGAGGTGGCGCCGTCGAACTGGTAGATATGCGCCTGGAACCAGCCGTGTTCCGTCTGGCGGAAGTCGAACGTGAAGGCGTCGAATTTTTTCGTCGTGCCCAGCCACACGAAGCGGCACTGGCGTGCCTCGACCTGCGGCCGGTAGGTGTCGGCATAGCGCGTGCGGATGCGGCTGTTCAGGCCATCCGACGCGATCACCAGGTCGGCCTGGTAGCGCGCGGCCAGCGCCTGGTCGTCCGCCACGTCCGTCTCGAACACCAGCTCCACGCCCAGTTCCTGGCAGCGCTCCTGCAGGATACCCAGCAGGCGCTTGCGACCGATGCCGCAGAAGCCGTGGCCGCCGGAGCGCACCACCTCGCCCTTGAAGCACACCTCGATGTCGTCCCAGTGGTTGAACGCCTGCAGGATCTGGCGCGCCGTCGGCTCGTCCGCGGCCGACAGATTGCCCAGGGTCTGGTCGGAAAACACCACGCCCCAGCCGAACGTGTCGTACGGGCGGTTGCGCTCGACCACGACAACGCGGTGCGCTGGCTGCTGGCGTTTCATCAGCAGGGCGAAATACAGGCCGGCGGGACCGCCGCCGATACAGACGATGTTCATGACGGTTCCTTGGCCGCGGCCTCGGCGCGCAGCCGGAAGCGTTGCAGCTTGCCTGTCTCGGTGCGCGGCAGCGCCTGCGCATACACCACGGAGCGGGGATATTTGTAGGGCGCGATCTGATGCTTGACGAAGTCCTGCAGCTGCGCGGTCAGCTCGGCCGATCGTTCATGGCCGGGCCGCAGCACGACATGCGCCTCGACCAGCTGGCCGCGCTCCGGGTCGGGCCGGCCGATCACGCCGCATTCGGCCACCGCCGGGTGGCGCAGCAGCGCATCCTCGACCTCCGGGCCGGCGATGTTGTAACCGGCCGAGATGATCATGTCGTCCGTGCGCGAACGGTAGATGAAGTAGCCGTCCGCATCCATCTCGTAGGCGTCGCCCGTCAGGTTCCAGCCGCCCTGCACGTAGTCGCGCTGGCGCTCGTCGGCCAGGTAGCGGCAGCCGGTCGGCCCTTGCACCGCCAGCCGGCCCACCACGCCTGGCCCCAGCGGCCGCCCGGCTTCGTCCAGCACGCAGGCGCGGTAGCCCGGCACCGGCTTGCCGGTGGCGCCGGGGCGGATGTCGTCGCCGGCGGCGGAGATAAAGATGTGCAGCATCTCGGTGGCGCCGATGCCGTCGATCATGCGCAGGCCGGTCGCCTCCTGCCAGGCCTGGCGCGTGGCCACGGGCAACGCCTCGCCGGCGGACACCGTCTTTTTCAGGCTGGCCAGGTCGAAGCGCCCCGCCAGCGCCGCCATCTGGCGGTAGAACGTGGGCGCCGTGAAGCAGACGGTGGCGCGATGGCGTTCGATCGCCTGCAGCAGCGTTTCCGGCGTCAGCTTCTCCAGCAGCACGGATGCCGCGCCGATCCGCAGCGGGAACAGCAGCAGCCCGCCCAGGCCGAACGTGAACGCCAGCGGCGGCGTGCCGATGAACAGGTCGTCGGCCTGCGCGCGCAGCGTGTGGCGGGCGAACGTGTCGCAGATGGCCAGCAGGTCGCGGTGGAAGTGCATCGTCCCTTTCGGCACGCCCGTGGTGCCGGACGTGAAACTGATCAGGCAGACGTCTTCGGCCGCCGTGTCGCAGGCCGCGAACGTGGCCGGCTGGGCTGCCATCAGCGTTTCCAGCTGCGCGCCGGCGCTGCCGAAGTGCATGACCGGCGGGCAGGCCGGCAACTGCTCCAGTTCCGCGCACAGCTCGGCCGCGCACAGCACCGCGTCCACCTCGGCCTTGGCGACGATCGTGGCCAGTTCGCGCGCGCGCAGCAGCGGCATCGTGGGCACGGCGATGCAGCCGGCCTTGAACACGGCCAGGAGCGCGGCCGCCATCATCGGCGTATTGGCGCCGCGCAGCAGCACGCGGTTGCCCGGCACCAGGCCCATGGGGCCGCGCAGCACGTGGGCGATGCGGTCGACCCGCTCCAGCAGCTGCGCATAGGTCCAGCTGCCGTGCGCGCCGTGCAGCGCGGGACGCTCGCCCTGGCCGCGGGCGACGGCGACGTCCAGCAGCGCGGCGCCGCAGTTCAGGCGCGCGGGATAGTGCAGCTCGGGCAGCTCGAACAACAGCTCGGGCCATTGCTCGCGGGGCGGCAGGTGCGTCCGCGCGAATGGATCGACGTGGCCGCTGGCGCTGTTTGCATCTGTGCTCATGGTTACCCCTGTCAGGTCATGGCTGCCGGTGCCCGGCGATGCTTTACTTTAAACTTAAAGTATTTTTATGGCAAGGGGTTGGAGTGGGCGCTTGAAGGCTTAGGGTCTGTCCCCGAAGGGGACTGACCCTGGTTTTAATCGATAGCTTTGCGCCGCGGAGGAAAACCGGGGTCAGTCCCAAAGGGACAGACCCCAAGCCTGGAAGCGCCGCAATGGCTCAGGCACCAACGACCAGCGCCGCCTGCCGCTGCACGGCCTGCACCACGTCCGCCAGCACCGCCTGCAACCGCGCTGGCGCCAGCGCGGTGCCGTGCAGAGAACGCAGCGCGGCCTCGGCGCCGTGCAGGCCCAGGGTGGCGCAGCCCGTCACGAGACGTTCCAGCCGCGCCTGCGCGCCCTGCTGGTCGCCGCGTTGCAGCAGGGTGTCGATGTCGGCGGGGGCGGCGGCGAGCTGCTGCTCGAAACCGGCCAGGTAGGCTTGCAGGCGGCGCGCGTCGATGCCGAGGCGGGCCTGCGTGGCGGCGGGGGCCTCGGCCGGCAGTGCCCGCCCTGCCCCGCCCAGCAGCCGCGCCAGGTGCGCGCGCACGTGGCCCGCCTCGAATGGCTTGACGATATAACCGGAGGCGCCCGCCTGCGTGGCCTGCTCCACGGTGGCGCGGTCGCCGGCCGAGGACACCAGCACGAACGGCAGCTCCGCCAGCGCCGGGTCGGCACGCACGTGCTGCAACAGCTCCATGCCGGACAGGCGTGGCATGCGCAGGTCGCAGAAACAAATGGCGGGACGCAGGCCCGCGCTCAGCTGGCGCCAGGCATCGGCGCCGTCTTCCGCCTCCGTGATGTCGAAACTGCCACTGCTGTCGATCAGGTGCATCAGCATCATGCGCGACACCACGTCGTCGTCTACTACCAGAACTTTCATTGACTCTATCGGCTGTGCCGTTGATGGGCGGTTCCACATGATGCCCGCATCGGGCGCCGCTGTAAATGCGCGCACGGCTGGACGGTGGCCACGCCAGCCCGTCAGCCGGCGCGCGCGGGCGACACGATCCGGCCCAGCATCTGGTGCAGGCGTGGCAGCTTGTGCCGGATCGCCGGCCACAGCGCGCGGTCGGCGGCGCGCTCCAGCTCCGAGCACAGGGCGTGCAGTTCCACGTCCTGCAGGTAGGCGGCACTGCCTTTCATGCCATGGAACAGCCGCCCCGCCGCGTCGGCGTCGGCCGCCGCCAGTGCGGCGTCCAGCTCGTCCAGCCGGCCCGGCAGGTCGGCGATGAACGCGTCGCGCAGGCGCAGGCGCAACGCTTCGGCCGCCGCTTTTTCTGCCGCCACTCGCTCCGCCTCCGCCGCCGGCTCACCCTGCGGCGCCGGCACGGCCGCGGGCGGCGGCAGCGTATCGACGCCGAACATCGCGTCCAGTTCCGCCACGCTGGGCCGCTCCGGCTGCGCGCGGCCCGGCATCGGCGGCAGCGCGATACCGCGCTGCAGCTGGCGCTCGATGGCGCGCGACAGCTGGAAGTGCAGGGCCGCCTCGTCGATCGGCTTGGTCAGGAAGTCGTCCATGCCGGCCGCCAGGTAACGGCTGCGGTCTTCCTCGCTGACGTTGGCCGTCAGCGCGATGATCATCAGACCCTGGTCGCGCACCGGCGCATCCGGCGGGCCGCCGGCGCGAATCAGGCGGGTCGCGGTCGGGCCATCCATCTCCGGCATGCGCCCGTCCATCAGGATCAGGTCATAGCGCGTGTGTGCGCACGCCGCCACCGCCAGCGCGCCGTTGCCGGCGATGTCGACCTTGTGGCCCAGGTCCTCCAGCATCATGCGCACGATGATCTGGTTGGTGGGGAAGTCTTCCGCGCACAGCACGCGCAGTTGGTGGCTGTGCGGCTCACGCGGTGCGTGCGGCACCAGCGGCGGCGCGATGCCGCGCGGCAGCGGCAACGTGAAGCTGAACACGCTGCCCACGTTGGGCGTGCTGACGGCGCCGATCTCGCCGCCCATCAGCTCGACCAGCTGGCGGCAGATTGCCAGGCCCAGGCCCGTGCCGCCATAGCGGCGCGTGGTCGTCGCGTCGGCCTGCTCGAACTTCTCGAACAGGCGCGGCAGCTCGGACGCCGGAATGCCGATGCCGGTGTCCTCGACCGTGAAGCGGATCCGCGTGCACGCGGTGCCGTCCTCGCCGATGCGCTCCACGCGCAGGGTCACCTGGCCGCGCTGGGTGAACTTGAACGCATTGCCGACCAGGTTGACCAGCACCTGGCGCAGCCGGGTCGGATCGCCGATCACGAACGGCGGCAGGTCGTGGCCGAACTCGACGCGGAATTCGATGCTGTGCGCGGCGGCTTGCTCTTCGAACAGGCTGACCACGTTTTCCACCGTGGCCGCCAGCGCGAAGTCGATCTTCTCGATGGTCAGCTTGCCCGCCTCGATCTTGGAAAAGTCCAGCAGGTCGTTGATGATCGACAGCAGCGACTGCGCGTTGGCCTGGCCCCGTTCGATCTGCTCGCGCGTGGTGCTGGCCAGCGTCTCGTCGCGCAGCGCGAAACCCAGCATGCCGATCACGCCCGCCAGCGGCGTGCGCATCTCGTGGCTCATATTGGCCAGGAATTCGGACTTCTGCCGGGTCGCGTCCTCGGCCTTCTGCTTGGCCTGGCTGAGGCGCTCGTCGCGCTGCTCCAGCTCGCGCTTCTGCTCCAGCAGCATGCGGTTCTTCAGTTCCACCTCGGCCGTGCGCAGGCCGACCTGCTGTTCCAGCCGGGTGCGCTGGTGGCGCAGCACGCGCACGCGCGCCCGGTACAGCAGGAAGCCGGCGCCCAGCGCCAGCAGCACGGCCAGCGTGCGGAACCACCAGGTCTTCCACACCGGCGGCAGGATCGTGATCGTCAGGGTGGCGGGCTCGCTCCACACGCCGTCCTTGTTGGCCGCCTTGACGCGGAACACGTACTGGCCCGGATCGAGGTTGGTGTAGGTGGCAAAGCGCTTGCCGGCATCGGTGCTGACCCAGTTGCGGTCGAAGCCGATCAGCTGGTAGGCGAAACGGTTGCGCTGCGGCGCGGCGAAGTGCAGCGCCGCGAACTCCAGCGCGAACACGGAATCGTCCTGCTGCAGCGTCAGCGCACGTGTGTATTCGATCGCCTGCTTCAGCACCACATGACCATCGGGACCGCTCTCGCCCGGCCGCTGCGAGCGGTTGAAGATCTGGAAGTCGGTGATGACGACCGGCGGCGCCACGGTGTTCGAGCGGATCTCGCGCGGGTCGAACGCCGTCACGCCGTTGAAGCCGCCAAAGTACAGCGTGCCGTCCGCGGCGGACAGCGCCGAGCCGTCGAAGTAGGCGCCTTCGATGGTGCCGTCCACGCCGGAGTAATTGTTGATGCGCCCGGACGCGGGATCGAGGCTGGCCACGCCGGTGTTGGTCGACACCCACAGCTTGCCGGCGCGGTCGGCCAGGATGCCGGCGATGGCGTCGTCCGCCAGGCCGTCCTGGCGCAGGTAGCGGCGGAAGCTGGCGCTGCCATCGGCGTGACGCTCCATGCGGTTCAGGCCCGAGGCCGTGCCGACCCACAGCGTGCCGCGCGCGTCCTCGTACAGGTAATGCACTTCGTTGTGCGACAGGCTGTCCGGGTCGTCGGGGTCGTGGCGGAAGTGGCGGAACTGCCCGGTCTTGCGGTCCAGCAGGTCGAGGCCGTTGAACGTGCCGACCCACAGGTTGCCGTAGCGGTCTTCCAGCAACGGCCGCACGATATTGTCGGACAGGCTGTGCGGGTCGGCCGGGTCGTGCCGGAACAGCAGCACGCCGCCGCTGCCCGGATCGAGCCGCACCAGGCCCGCCTTGCTGGCCACCCACAGCATGCCGCCGCGGTCCTTGTACAGGTAGCGCACCACGTCCGTCTCGGGGTCGCCGCGCGCCAGCAGCGCGGGGCCGAAGGTGCGCGTGCTTGGGTCGAACTGCCGCACGCCGGCACGCGAGCCTACCCACAGCTGGCCGCCGTCGCCCGGCCACAGCGCCGTGACGGCGCCTTCATGGCGCGCGTGCTCGCCGCGCGGCAGCGCGAACAGCGTGCTCTCGCCTGTCAGCGGATCGTGCAGGCTGAGGCCATCGTTGTTGCCGATCCAGAGCTTGCCGCCACCCGCGTCGGCCAGCGTGAACACGCGATTGTCGCTCAGCGAGCGCGGCTGCTCGGGGTCCTTGACGATGCGCGCGAAGCCGCCGCTGGCCAGGTCGACCCGACTGAGGCCGTTGTACCACGTGCCGACCCACAAGGTACCGACGCGGTCGCGGAACAGCGAGGACACGTAATCGTCCGCCAGGCTGTGCGGGTCGCTGAGCTGGTGGCGGTACTGCACGAAGCGGCCCGCCGACGGTATCCAGCGCAGCAGGCCCTGGTTGCGCATGCCGACCCAGACGGTGCCTTCGCTGTCCTGGTACAAGGTCGCCACGGTGCCGGGCGGCAGGCCGTGCGTCGCATCGAGCCGCTGCCGGCGCGGCTCCATTCCGCCCGGACCGAGCTGCCAGCGCTCCACCCCTTCATGGGTGCCCAGCCACAGCGTCTGCTCGCTGTCCATCAGCAGCGCCTGCACGGCCACGGGGCGCCCGCTGGCCGAGCGCACGGCGAAGTGGCGGAACGCCTGGGCGCCCGGCAGCAGTACGTCCACCCCTGCCGGCGTGCCGATCCACAGGCGGCCGGCGCGGTCGCGCGCCAGCGCGTTGACCTGGTCGTGCGCCAGGCTGCGTGCATTGGCCACCTCGTTGTGCCACAAGGTGAAGCGGCCCGTGACAGGGTCGAAGCGCTGCAGGCCGTCCGCCGTGCCGACCCACAGGCCGCCGGCGCCGTCGTCGATGATCGCGCGCACGTGGCGGTTGCCGTTGCCGCGCTGTTCCGGCTCGTCCGGCCGGTAGTGCGTGAAGCGCTGGGTCAGCGGATCGAAGCGGTCCAGGCCATTGTCGGTGCCCACCCACATGCGGCCGACGGCATCGATGTGGATCACGCGCACCCAGTTCTCGGCCAGGCTGTGCGGATCGGACAAGGTATGGCGGTACACCACGGTGCGGTAGCCGTCGAAGCGCGACAACCCGCCCTGACTGCCGAACCACATGAAGCCCTGGCGGTCCTGGGCGATGGCCAGCACGGATTCCTGGGCCAGGCCGTCCGCCACGCCCAGCTGTTCGAAACGCAGCGAGCGCGCCGGCGCGGCGCTGGCCACCATGGCGGCGAACAGCAGCAGCACGGCGAGCAAGGTACGAAGCAAGAGCGGCATCGTCGTCACGCTCCGAAAAATGCCAGCACGTCGGCACGGCGGGCGTAGGTGTCGTGCTGGCCCAGGCGGATCAGCTCATTGGTGTAGCTGGCCTCGAACAGCAGGTAGGAAGCCAGCGCGGCGCCGCGCGCCTCGGTGGCGCCGATCCCGGAGAGCAGCGTGCGCACCGGCGCCGGCAGGCTGCCGATGTGGCGCAGCGCCAGCTCGTCGAGCCGCTCGGATGGCGCGATGACGAGCAGCTGCACGGGACGCAGCGGCGTCTTTTCCAGCAGCTCGGGCGGCAGCACGGACAGGGTCTGGTTGATGCGGTTCAGCCGTTCGATGTCCACCGCCAGGCTGTCGAGGAAGATCGACGACATCGCGTGGCCGGCGATCTGCGCCAGGCTGGGATAACGGGCCGACTCGGTCGCGGCGCGCGCCGGCTCCGTCAGCCGGCCGGCGCCGACGACCAGCACCTTGGCGGCGCCCAGGTGGATCGCTGGCGAGATCGGCGCCAGCTGGCGCATCGAGCCGTCGCCGCAATACTCGCGGTGGCCGCCCAGGAACAGCGGCGTGGCGGGGAAGATGAACGGGATCGCGGACGACGCCAGCAGGTGCTCGACGCCGATCTGGTCCTGCAGCGCCACGCGCTGCATGCGCACCCACGGCGCGATCTCGGCGGCGGTCTGGTAGAAGGTCAGGTGCTGCCCCCCGGTGTACGACGACGCCGTCACCGCGACCGCGTGCAGCAGGCCTTCCTGCAGCACGCTGTCCAGGCGCGGCAGGTCCAGCATGCGGTGCAGCAGGTTGACCAGCGGCGTGTTGTCCAGTAGTGAGTTGGGCGGCGCCGCATGCCATTTGCGCAGCAGCCAGCCGAACGACAGCAGCGACAGCCAGCGCGCACCCGAGCGCAGCACGCCCAGCGAATCGGCGCGGTAGACCTGGGCCACGGCGATGTGCGACCACACGTCCAGCAGGCGCGCCACGCTTTCGCCGAAGTTATCGGCGCGACAAGCCAGCGCCGTCGCGTTGATCGCGCCGGCGGACGTGCCGCAGATGATTTGAAACGGATTCCGGGCCGGCGGCCAACCGGCTTCCAGCAAGATGTCGGAGATCGCCTGCAGCACCCCGACCTGGTAGGCGGCACGGGCGCCGCCCCCGGTCAGTATCAGGCCGGTCTTCTTTTTCATTCCCATTTACTAAGGGTAACACGAGGGGGCTTGGGTCGGGTGGTGCCTGGGGCCAGATTGCAACAGCTTTGGACCTACGGTAACTCGCATCTTGAGACCCATGGTGACAGGCACCTGTCTGCGGCTCGGAGAGCCGCAGACAGGTGCCTGTCACCGGCGGGTTTGCTGCTCAATCGCCCTTGACGATCCCCTCGCGGCGCGGATCGGCGCCGCCGAACCACGCATCGCGGCCGTCGCGGGTGATGCGCTGGATGCCCTGCAGGCCCGAGTTCTGCTCGAACTGGCGCACCTCGTGGCCGCGCGCCTTCAGCTGCTGCACGGTGGCGTCCGGGAAGCGCCCCGCTTCCAGCTCGGTCGGGCCGTTGCGGCTGCCGAAATTGGGCAGGCTGATGGCCTGCTGCACGTCCAGGTTCCAGTCCAGCGTGCCGACCAGCACCTTGGCCACGTAGTTGATGATGGCCGAACCGCCCGGCGAGCCGGTGGCCAGCACCAGTTTCCTGGTCGCCTTGTCGAACACCAGCGTGGGCGACATCGCGCTGCGCGGGCGCTTGCCCGGCTGCACGCGGTTGGCGATCGGGCCGTTCTCGTCCACAGCGTCGAACGAAAAATCGGTCAGCTGGTTGTTCAGCATGAAGCCGTCCACCATCTGGCGCGAACCGAAGGCATCCTCCACCGAGGTCGTCATCGACAGGCCGTTGCCGTACTGGTCGACGGCGACCAGGTGCGACGTGGATGGCTTGTCCAGCGCCGTGTCCGTGCCCCACGCCACCTGCATGCCCAGCGGCGTGCCGGCGCGCGCGCTGCCCATCGACTGCGTGCCGATCAGTGCGGCGCGCCGGGCCAGGTAGCGCTTGTCCAGCAGCGCCGCCACGCCGTTGCCCGGCAGCGGCACGAAGTCGGTGTCGGCCACGTAGCGATTGCGGTCGGCGTAGGCCAGCCGGCCGGCCTCGCTGAACAGGTGCAGCGCCTGCGCGTCCGGCACGCCGTTCACGGGACGGTGCGCGGCGATGTCGGTCGATTCCAGGATGCCCAGCATCTCGGCGATCGCGATGCCGCCGGAAGAAGGCGGCGGCGCGCCGCACACGGTCCACTTGCGGTAGTCGCTGCAGACCGGATCGCGTTCCTTGGCGCGGTAGTCGGCGATGTCCTTGGCGGTCAACAGGCCGGGATTGGTCGGATGGTTCCTCACCTTGGCGGCGATGTCGCGCGCGATGCGGCCCTGGTAGAACGCGTCCGCCCCACCCTTGGCCACCTCGCGCAGCACCCTGGCCAGCTCGGGATTCTTCAGCAGGTAGCCGACCGGGCGCGGCTGCCCCGCGCCGTCGTAGAAGTACGCCGCGGCGACCGGATCGCGCGTCAGGCGCTTCTGGTCGTAGCGCAGCAGCGCGTGCAGGCGCGGGCTGACGTTGAAGCCCTGCTCGGCCAGTTCGATCGCCGGCTGGAACAGCGTCGCCCAGCGCAGCTTGCCATGGTGCTTGTGTGCCAGCTCCAGCATGCGCAGCACGCCCGGGGCGCCGGTCGAACGTCCGCCCACGATGCCGGTCTCGCGCGACACCGGCTTGCCGTCCTGGTCCAGGAACAGCCGTTCGGTGGCGGCCATCGGCGCCGTCTCGCGGCCGTCGTAGGAACGCACCTTGCTGCCATCGAAATGCACCAGGAAGGCGCCGCCGCCGATGCCGGACGATTGCGGCTCCACCAGGGTCAACACCATCTGCGTGGCGATCGCCGCGTCGAGCGCCGTGCCGCCCTGCTTCAGCATGCGGTAGCCGGCCTCGGTGGCCAGCGGGTTGGCGGCGGCCACCATGTATTTCGACGCGGTCCATCCGGTCTTGGCGGTATAGCCGGTGGCGATTTCCGGCGCCGCCTGCGTGGCATCCTGGGCGTGCAGCGCGGGCGCCGCGCACAGCAGCGCGGCGGCCCAGGCCAGATTCTTGAAACGGTTCATGAACTCTCTCGCAAAACAAAACGCGCGGGCGGTCCCGCGCGCTCCTGATTGCGGCAATGCTACCTTATTTCGGCTGCATGCGAATGGCGCCGTCCAGGCGGATCGTCTCGCCGTTCAGCATGACGTTCTCGATGATCGTCCTGGCCAGGTGGGCGTATTCGTCCGGCTTGCCCAGGCGCGGCGGGAACGGCACCATCTTGCCCAGCGCGTCCTGCACCTCGGCCGGCATCCCCAGCAGCATCGGCGTCTCGAAGATGCCCGGCGCGATCGTCATCACGCGAATGCCGCTGCGCGACAGGTCGCGCGCCATCGGCAGCGTCATGCCGGCCACGGCGGCCTTCGATGCGGCGTAGGCGGCCTGGCCGATCTGGCCGTCGAACGCGGCGACGGAGGCCGTGTTGATGATCACGCCGCGCTCGTTCTGCGCGGCGGCCTCGGTCCTGCTCATCGCGTCGGCCGCCAGGCGGCACATATTGAAGGTGCCGATCAGGTTGATGTTGACGGCGCGCTGGAACACGTCCAGCGGGTGCGGGCCGTCCTTGCCGACGGTCTTCACGGCCGGCGCGATGCCGGCGCAGTTGACCAGGCCGCGCAGCGTGCCGAACGCGGTGGCCGCGGCCACGACGGCTTGGCCGTCCGCCTCGGACGTGACGTCGCAGCGCACGAAGCGCGCCGCGTCCGCGCCCAGTTCGCGCGCCAGCGCCTCGCCCGCCTCGGCCTGCACGTCGGCCAGCACGACCTTGCCGCCCGCCTGCGCCAGCATGCGCGCCGTCGCGGCGCCCAGGCCGGACGCGCCGCCCGTGATGATGAATACGTTACCGTTGATCTGCATTGTTGGTGTCTCCTTCGTAGTGGGTGACGTTTACGTTAACGTCAACCACTATTGTAGCGCGCTGGCTGAACCCGTGGTGTCAGGCACCGATCTTCGGGTCTCCGACCCGAAGATCGGTGCCTGACACCTGCGGGTTAGCGCTGCTTTACATGCAGGTGATGACGCCGGCCGCGCTGCTGCACAAGCGCCCGCTGGGGCTCGTCAGCACGGGGCCGTTGTACTGCGTGCCGGCCGCGTCGCGGCAGCCCGCCGGGCCGCAGGTAGCGGGGACCGGCTGGCTGACGCCGGGCGGTGGCGCGGCAAAGGCGCCGGGCGCGTGGTTGACGTAGGGCGACGGCGGCGGCGTGACCGAGGTGCCGGGCGCCGGCGCCACCTGGCTCGTGCGCGGGGTCAATGCGAACAGCGGCGCGGGCGGTTCGGCCGGCGCGGTGGTGACGGGTGGCGTGGGCTCGACCTGCAGCGGTACCGGCCGGCGTGGCATTGGGCGCCTGGGTGGCGCCGTGCGGCACGGCTCGACGGCCAGGCCGCGCCCGTCGGGACGCAGCTTGCAGACGGGCAGGCGCGCGTAGGCGGCGCGCTCGGCGGGTGTGATCGTCGAGGTGACGGGCGGTTCGGCGTACGCCAGGCTTGCCAGCAGCGCCAACATGGCAAAGGCGCTGCCGCGGCGGATGGTTGGGATCATCGGAGGCTCCGGGTCGGTACCAGATGATACGCCGGGGGCGCGGCCTGGCATCGCACTGTTGGCTGGCGAGACCCGGTGCTGCTTACCGGTGCTTCAGCGCTGCGCCTTCACTTCCGGCGCGGGCCGTGCCGGCGTCGCCTCCGCCGCCACCTGCGCCTTGGCCGGCCCGTGCGCCAGCAAGGGCTCGGCGGTGACGGCCAGCCAGCCGGTGGTCGGCAGCAGCGGCACCAGCAGCAGCGCGACGATGTTGATGATCTTGATCAGGGGATTGACGGCCGGGCCGGCCGTGTCCTTGTAGGGGTCGCCCACGGTGTCGCCCGTGACGGCGGCCTTGTGCGCGTCCGAGCCCTTGCCGCCGTGGTGGCCGTCCTCGATGAACTTCTTGGCGTTGTCCCAGGCGCCGCCGCCCGTGGTCATCGAGATCGCCACGAACAGCCCCGTGATGATGGTCCCCATCAGCATGCCGCCCAGCGCCGCGGGTCCCAGCAGCATGCCGACCAGGATCGGCACGATCACCGGCAGCAGCGAAGGCACGATCATCTCGCGGATGGCGGACGCCGTCAGCATGTCCACCGCCTTGTCGTATTCGGGCCGGCCGCTGCCGTCCATGATGCCCTTGATGTCGCGGAACTGGCGCCGCACCTCGACGACGACGGCGCCGGCCGCCCGCCCCACCGCTTCCATCGCCATCGCGCCGAACAGGTAGGGAATCAGGCCGCCGATGAACAGGCCGACGATCACCATCGGGTTGGACAGGTCGAACGTCATCGTCTTGCCGACCGACTCCAGCGCGTGCGTGTAGTCGGCGAACAGCACCAGCGCGGCCAGGCCGGCCGAGCCGATCGCATAGCCCTTGGTGACGGCCTTGGTCGTGTTGCCCACCGCGTCCAGCGGGTCGGTGATCGCGCGCACGGAGTCGGGCATGCCGGCCATCTCGGCGATGCCGCCGGCGTTGTCGGTGATGGGGCCGTAGGCGTCCAGCGCGACGATGATGCCGGCCATCGACAGCATCGCCGTGGCGGCCACCGCGATGCCGTACAGGCCGGCCAGCTTGAACGACACCAGGATCGCCACGCACACGGCCAGCACCGGCCAGGCGGTGGACTTCATCGATACGCCCAGTCCCGCGATGATGTTGGTGCCGTGGCCCGTGGTGGAAGCATCGGCGATGTGCTGTACCGGCTTAAAGTCGGTACCGGTATAGAACTCGGTGATGTAGACCATCAGGCCGGTCAGCACGATGCCCACAAAAGTGGCGCCCATCATCTTCCAGCGCATCGTGTCGTCGGTCCACAACAGCCAGGTGACGACGGCGAAGCCGATCAGCGACAGGATCGCCGACCACCACAGCCCCGTGTACAGCGCCGACATGATCTTCTTGCCCGGCTTGGCCTTGACGAACAGGCAGCCGACGATCGACGCCAGGATCGACACGCCGCCCAGCAGCAGCGGGTACAGCATCGCCTCGTGCGGCGCGTCCGTGATCATCAGGGCGCCCAGCAGCATCGTCGCGATCAGGGTCACGACATAGGTCTCGAACAGGTCGGCCGCCATGCCGGCGCAGTCGCCCACGTTGTCGCCCACGTTGTCGGCGATGACGGCCGGGTTGCGCGGATCGTCCTCCGGGATGCCCGCTTCCACCTTGCCGACCAGGTCGGCGCCGACGTCCGCGCCCTTGGTGAAGATGCCGCCGCCCAGGCGCGCGAAGATCGAGATCAGCGAGGCACCGAAGGCCAGCCCGATCAGGGGCTTGACGACGTCATGCGGCGTCATTTGCGGTGCCGGGTAGGCGCTGGCCGAGAACGTGGTCAGCATCCAGTAGAACAGCGCCACGCCCAACAGCCCCAGGCCGACCACCAGGAGGCCGGTGATGGCGCCACCGCGGAAGGCGACATTCAACGCTTCGTTCATCCCTATCGACGCCGCCTGCGCCGTACGCACGTTGGCGCGCACGGAGACGTTCATGCCGATGAAGCCGCAGGCGCCGGACAGCACCGCGCCGATCAGGAAGCCCAGCGCCGTGTGGGCGCCCAGCATGGAGAAGATGGCCAGCAGGAGGATGACGCCGACGATGCCGATCGTCCGGTACTGCCGCGCCAAGTACGCGCCCGCTCCCTGCTGGATCGCATTGGAGATTTCCTGCATGCGCGCATTGCCCGCGTCCTGCCCCAGGATCCAGCTGCGTGAATACAGCCCGTACACGACGGCGATGACGCCGCACGCCACAGCAAACCACAGACTAGCTGCCATATGTCCCCCAATGTTATCGGATCTTCAGTGAAACAACGCCTTTTCAGAAAACCGCCCAAGCGGGCGGCCTGCCAAACCACGTGCTGCAAAATCGCGATACCGCCGATCGGAGGACCGGCGTGTAGTAGTCATGAAAAAAAAAGCGGACCCGCAGGTCCGCCTTGTCGCGTTACTCCGCCAGTGCGGCAAACGCCCGGTCGCGGATTTCCTCCACCGGACCGACGCCTTCGATGCGGCGGTATTTCGGCGCCATCGGGTCGCCCGACTTGGCCCATTCGTTGTAGTAGCCCAGCAGCACTTCGGTCTGGTTGTGATACACGTCCAGGCGCTTCTTCACGGTCTCGGCGCGGTCGTCGTCACGCTGTACCAGCGGCTCGCCCGTCACGTCGTCCAGCCCTTCCACCTTCGGCGGGTTGAACTTGACGTGGTAGACGCGGCCCGAACCCTGGTGGCAGCGGCGGCCGTCCATGCGCTCGATGATCGATTCGTCCGGCACGGCGATTTCCAGCACGTAGTCGATCTTCACGCCGGCATCCTTCATCGCATCGGCCTGCGCGATCGTGCGCGGGAAGCCGTCGAACAGGTAGCCATTGGCGCAGTCCGCTTCCTTCAGGCGGTTCTTCACCAGGCCGATGATGATATCGTCCGACACCAGCTGGCCAGCGTCCATGACCTTCTTGGCGGCGATGCCCAGTTCGCTGCCGGCCGCGATGGCGGCACGCAGCATGTCGCCAGTCGAAATCTGAGGAATATTGTATTTTTCCTTGATGAAGTTGGCCTGGGTGCCCTTGCCGGCGCCGGGAGCTCCTAACAGAATGAGACGCATGAAAATTCCTAGAACGTTTTTAATAATATGGTAAGTGTGTCAGGGTTGTGACGAAACTTACCACAAAACGCCGCCGCAACGCCACCTTGGGAGCGTTTTAGCCACGTAATTTGATCGGACTTTATTCAGTCGAAGTGACGGCGCACGCGCGCCAGATCTTCCGGCGTGTCGACCCCGGGTGCGGGCGCCGCATCGGTGACGTGCACGGCAATCGGGTGGCCGTGCCACAACACGCGCAGCTGCTCGAGCGCCTCGATGGTTTCCAGCGGCGACTGCTCCAGGCCGGGGTAAGCCTGCAAGAAATCGTTGCGGTAGGCGTACAGGCCGATGTGGCGCAGCGGCGCATACCCGGCCGGCAGGATGTCGCGGCTGGCGGCGAACGCGTCGCGCGCCCAGGGAATCGTGGCGCGGCTGAAGTACAGCGCGCGGCCGGCCTTGTCCAGCACGACTTTCACGACATTCGGATTGAAAGCTTCCGCCGCGTCGCCGATCGGATGGGCACAGGTCGCCATCGGCACGTCCGCGCCGATGCGGCCGGCGCAGGCGGCCAGCAGGGCCGGGTCGATCAGCGGCTCGTCGCCCTGCAGGTTGACGACGACGGCTTCCGGCGCCAGCGCCAGCGCGCGCGCCACCTCGGCGATGCGGTCGGTGCCGGACGGATGGTCGGCGCGCGTCATGCACGCCTCGATGCCGTGCGCCACGCAGGCCGCGCGGATCGATTCGTGGTCGGTGGCGACGATGATGCGGGCCGCGCCGGACAGGCGCGCGCGCTCGGCCACGCGCACGATCATCGGCTTGCCACCCAGGTCGGCCAGCGGCTTGTTCGGCAGGCGGGTCGAGGCCAGCCGCGCCGGAATGATGACGACGAAGGACACCGCTTACTCGACCGTGTCCTGCAGGGTGCGGGCCTCGTCGGCCCACATGATCGGGATACCGTCGCGGATCGGGAAGGCCAGGCGGTCGCCGCGGCAAATCAGTTCCTGGGCCTTCTTGTCGTGCACCAGCGGGCCCTTGCAGACAGGGCAGACCAGGATATCAAGCAAACGTGCGTCCACGGCATTTCTCCACAATGTGTTCGGCCAGCGCAGCATCGATCTGCGCGCTGACCGGAACGACCCACAGCCGGGGATCGTTTCTCAGTTCTTCGATGTGTGCGCATTTTACTGCATCCTTCTCCGTCATCAAGATCAGGTCCGCGTCCAGCCCGGCGAGCGGGTTGTCGAGGAAGTCGTGATGGTCGGGCAGCGCCAGCTCGGTAAAGCGCAGGCCGGCGCCGGCCAGCAGTGCGAAGAAGCGCTGCGGATTGCCGATGCCGGCCACCGCCGCCAGCTTGCTTGCGCGCGCCGCCAGCGCCGCCAGCGGCACCCGCTCGGCGCGGTCGGCCAGGCGCTCGGCCACGTCGCCGCGCATCGTCATCTGGAACAGCGGACCGCCATTGCCCACCTGCTCTGCCAGCGCCGGCGTCAGCGCGAGCGTGTTGACGACGGTGACGTCGCGCTTGCGCCCCGGCGGCTCGCGCAGCGGCCCGGCCGGCAGGGTCCAGCCGTTGCCGGTGCCGCGCGCATCGAACAGCACCACCTCGACGTCGCGCCGCAGCGCGTAATGCTGCAGGCCGTCGTCGGTCAGGATGACGTCCACTGCGGGATGGGCGGCCAGCAGCGCGCGGCCGGCGGCAACGCGGTCGCGCCCGACCACGACGGGGCAGCCGGCGCGGCTGGCGATCAAGACCGGCTCGTCGCCCACCTCGGCCGGCGTGGACATTGGGGTGACGGCGCGCGGCGCGCTGCCCTTGGCGCCGAAGCCGCGCGAGACGACACCCGGCGTCAGGCCGGCCGCGCGCAACTGCTCGACCAGCCAGATCGTCAGCGGCGTCTTGCCGGTCCCGCCAATGAAGATATTTCCGACCACGACGACCGGCACGGGCAGCGCGGCCGAACGCAGCACCTTGGCGCGAAACAGCAGCCGGCGCAGCGCGGCCAAGGCGCGGAACAGCAGGGAGACGGGATACAGCGCGCAGGCCAGCGGGCCGCGCCGCAGCCAGGCGCGCGTGAGGGTGGTTTCCAGCGACATCGTCAGCGCGACAGGAACGGCGTCATTTGCCGCTGCCCGACTGGGCGGCGAACGTCAGCCGGTCGAAGCCGGCGATGCGCGCCGCCTCCATCACGTTGACGACCATCTGGTGCATCGCGAACTGGTCGGCGTTGACGACGACGACCGGATTGGCGCCCGGCTTCGCCGCATTCCTCAACGACTGCGCCAGCCCGCCGACGTCGCGGAAGGAGACGGGCGCGCCGTTGACGGTGTAGTTGCCCTTGGCATCGACGGTCACGTCGATCTGGTTCGGTTGTTCGACGGCCTTCTCGGCGTCCGCCGTCGGCAGCGTGATCTGCAGCTCCGTGAACTTGCTGTAGGTGGTCGTCACCATCAGGAAGATCAGGATCACGAGCAGCACGTCGATGAACGGGATCAGGTTGATCTCCGGGTCCTCGCGGCGTTGGCCTTTGCGGAAGTTCACGGCGTGCGGCTCCGTTATTTGCGCGAGTTGTGCACGACGTCGACGAAGCGCACGGCCTGCTGCTCCATCTGCAGCACGAAGCTGTCCACCAGCGCGCGGAAGTGGCGGTAGAACACCAGGGTCGGCATCGCAATCGCCAGGCCGAAGCCCGTGTTGTACAACGCCACCGAGATGCCGTGCGCCAGCTGGGCGGGATTGGTTCCGCTGGGGTTCTGGGCGCCGAAGATCTCGATCATGCCGACGACGGTGCCGAACAGGCCCATCAGCGGTGCCAGGGTGGCGATGGTGCCCAGGGTGGTGAGGAAGCGCTCCAGCGTGTGGGCGACGCCGCTGCCGGCCTCCTCGATCGATTCCTTCATGACTTCGCGCGGCGCATCGACGTTGCGCAGCGCGGCGGACAGCACCACGCCCAGCGGCGAACTGGACTCCAGCTTGGCGATGATGTCCGGTGTGACGTTGCCGCTCTGGTAGATGCGCACTACCTCGTCCAGCGTGCTGGGCGGCAGGATGCGGGTGCGCCGCAGCGACATCAGCCGCTCCACGATCAAAGCGGTGGCGACGATGGAAGCGATCAGCAGCAACCAGATGGGCCAGCCGGCGGCTTGGAAGATGGCAAGCAAAACGAACTCCTTGGATGATGGGCAGGCAACAGCCAGACGCGCAATGTAGCGTGTTGGGCGGCGCTCGGCAAGTACGGTCCGGCTGCGGTGCCATGGCCGTCCACGAAGCCTGCTCTTCTTCACATTTTCTGTGGAAAAGATTGTGATAAACGTCAAGAAATAGTCGTAAGCCGTTGATTATATTCAAATTTATTTTGATGCCTTAAATTTGAGCAGCAGAACCGAGGTCGCTCGTCTGTGCGCTTTTTCACATTTTCTGTGGACAATATTGTTAGCAATGCCCACGCCGCGCACCCAAGTGCTTGATATTGCTGAGTATTTTGGCTGTGCGCGTTTTCGTTGCAGCCACGCTCCAGGTCGTGTCTTGGCGCATGTTCGGTTCTGCACATAAACTGTTGATAAAACTGTTGGCAATGGCCAGAACGGCTGAGCAAGTCCTTGATTTCGCTCATGAAAGTTACTCTGCCTAAATTTCGTGCATGGGTGAGAAATTGCCGCGCTGTGCCCTGCCGCGAGGATAAACTGCCGCTTCTGCACAAAAACTGTGGACAATATTGTGCGCAAGCGTTGTGGGTAGCCGTAATCCCTTGATTTGAATCAGAAAAAACAATGTGCCCGGTTTTTAGGCAGGCCTCGGCGTGTTCACGGCGGCGTTCGGCAGGCAGGGCGGCAGGGCTTCCCCGTTGCGTCTTCTGCACAGCTTTTGTGGATAATCTTGTGGGGAAGGCGACTACCTCTCAGGTAAGTGCTTGAAAACAATCACAAATGTATCTTTGCGGCATTTTTTGGCAGCGGTCGGGCGCTTATCCCCGTTTGCTCACAAATTCTGTGGATATCTTTGTGCGTAACACCTGCCGCCATCAGCAAAGTCATTGATCTGTAAGAGAATTCTTACGCTGCACGCGAATGCAGCATTTGGGTTTACGTTTACAAATCAAGTGTTTACAAAAACACCTTGCGGTAAAAGGCGAGATATGACATAAGCATGACCGCTCCATGACAGTGTGGATAGCATCCAAGAAACCTCAGCACCATGACCATCAATAGCCCCGATCCCGCATTCGAACAGCCCGCCGTCATCACGGTCAGTGCCCTGAACCAGGCCGTCGGCCGCCTGCTGGAGCGCTCGTTCCCGCTGACGTGGATCGCGGGCGAGATTTCCAACTTCACGCGCGCCAGCTCCGGTCATTGGTACTTCACCTTGAAGGACGACGCGGCCCAGGTGCGCGCCGTGATGTTCCGCGGCCGCGCCCAGTACGCCGGCTTCGTGCCGCGCGAAGGCGACAAGGTCGAGGTGCGCGCCCTGGTCACGCTGTACGGCCCGCGCGGCGACTACCAGATCAATGTGGAAGCCATCCGCCGTGCCGGTGTGGGCGCGCTGTTCGAAGCCTTCATGCGCCTGAAGGAAAAGCTGGCGGCGGCCGGCCTGTTCGACGAGGCGCGCAAGCGTCCCCTGCCCCTGTTCCCGCGCACCATCGGCATCGTCACCAGCCCCCAGGCGGCGGCGCTGCGCGACGTGCTGACGGCGCTGCGCCGGCGCGCGCCGCACGTGCGCGTCGTCTTGTACCCGACACTGGTGCAGGGTCAGCTGGCGGCGGCGCGCATCGCCGAGGCCATCGACACGGCCTCGCGCCGGGCCGAGTGCGACGTGCTGCTGGTCTGCCGCGGCGGCGGCAGCATCGAGGACCTGTGGTGCTTCAACGAGGAAGTGGTGGCGTACGCCATCGCCAACTGCCGCATGCCGGTGATTTCTGGCGTCGGCCACGAGACCGACTTCACGATCGCCGACTTCGCCGCCGACCTGCGCGCGGCCACGCCCACGGCGGCCGCCGAACTGGCCGCCACGCCGCGCGGCGACTGGCTGGCCTCGCTGCGGGCGGACGCGGCCGACCTGCGGCGCGCGCTGCGCCGCACGCTGGACGACGCCGCACAGACTCTGGACAACCACGCGCGCCGTCTGCAGAGTCCGTCGGCCCGCATCCGCCAGCAGCGCCTGCAACTGCTGGCGCTGTCCACCGCCATGATGCACGCCAACCGCGCGCCGCTGAACGCGTCGCGCCACGGCCTCGAGCGGCTGGCCGGCCGGCTGGCGGCGCGCCGTCCCGACACCCGTCCCGTGCGCGCCCACCTGGCCGCGCTGCAGCATCGCTGCACGGTCAATATCGGCAACGGCCTGGCGCAGCGGCGCGAGGCACTGCAGGCGCTGGCCGCGCAGCTCGAGCTGCTCAATCCGCAGCGCACCCTGGAACGGGGCTATGCGATCGTCACCAACGAGAAGGGGGCGATCCTGCGCTCGCCTGGCCAGATCCAGCCGCGCGGGACGTTGACGGTGCGGCTGGCCGAGGGCAGCGCGGCGGTGCAGGTGGCTGGCGTGCAGGCAACGCTTGAGTAACCCCGTGGTGACAGGCACCGATCTGCGGGTCGACGACCCGCAGATCGGTGCCTGTCACCATAGGGCTCGGCGGATCAGCCGTTACCTCCTAAGCCGCACGTTTTACAGGGGATTTCGGCAACGCCCGGGACAACGCATTACAATAGTGGTCGATCTGGCAAACTGATTGTTGTCTCAACTAAAAGGAAACAAATATGGAACATACCCTGCCGCCACTGCCGTATGCGATGGATGCCCTGCAGCCGCACATCTCCAAGGAAACCCTGGAATACCACTACGGCAAGCACCACCAGGCCTATGTAACGAACCTGAACAACCTGATCAAGGGTACCGAGTTCGAGAACATGTCCCTCGAAGAGATCATCAAGAAGTCGTCCGGTGGCGTCTTCAACAACTCCGCCCAGGTGTGGAACCACACGTTCTACTGGAACTGCATGGCCCCGAACGCGGGCGGCGCGGCCACCGGCGCCGTGGCGGACGCGATCAACGCCAAATGGGGTTCGTTCGACAAGTTCAAGGAAGAGTTCAGCAAGTCCTGCGTGGGCAACTTCGGCTCCGGCTGGACCTGGCTGGTGAAGAAGGCCGACGGCACCGTCGACATCGTCAACACCTCCAACGCGCAGACCCCGCTGACGACGGCCGACAAGCCGCTGCTGACCTGCGACGTGTGGGAACACGCTTACTATGTCGACTACCGCAACGCCCGTCCGAAATACGTCGAGACGTTCTGGAACCTGGTCAACTGGAACTTCGTGAACGAACAGTTCGCCTGAGCGCTGCCCAGCCAATAAAAAAACCCGCCGCGGCGGGTTTTTTTTGCCCCGCGCCAGCGGGGCTCCTGCCGCCCTTAGGTGCGGTTCAGCTTGATGACGCCGTTGGTCGCCTTCAGCGTGCCGGTGCTGCTGCGGGTCAGCTTGACGCGCGTGCTGCTGACCTGCGTCAGCGTGTAGGCCGCTCCCTTCTGCAGGCCCACCACCAGCGTCGGCTGCTTCGGATTGGCGGCATCGACACTCCAGCTGATCTCGTCCGTCGTGGCGCCCGGTGCGACACCGCCATGGAACACGACCAGGCGGCCATCCGCCATCGAGACGGCGACCGCGTTGCCGTCGGCCGACAGCAGGCGCGCCTTCTCGACGACGGCGGCACCGCTGGTGGCGCCGTCGCTGTCATCCACGTGCAGCACGTTCAGGAAGTACTGCGCCGTGCCGAGCGCCGGTGCGGTGCGTGGCGTGATCTCGATGCGCCAGGCGCCGATGTCGGTGCCGCGCGAGTCTTCCGGCGGGTTCTCCAGGATGCCGTAATTGCGCCAGGCGTACGAACCGTCCGACTGCTTGGTACGCACCAGGAAGCGGCAATCCTGCGACGTGAACTCGCCGTGCGCCGGCTCATCCAGCTTGCCCTCCGGGACCGCCGCCTGGGTGCAGCTCGATCCTTCGTTCAGGCCACCCATCAGGGCGATATCGCTCTGCGCCGGCAGTAGCGGCTGCACGGTGACCATGCCGCCGCCATTGCGGATCGTCAGCGGCTCGGCGGCGCCGGCGAAATTAAAGGTGTAGCGGCCATTGTGCTCGTCGTTCGGCACGATCGTGCTGGTCGGCTTGTTCACGCTGTGCAGCAGCGACGTGATCTCCACGCCCAGCTTGGTCGGGCGCACGCTGTCGAACACCAGTACCTTCGGCCGTTCGCTGCGCGCCTGCGGGCGCAGGTAGACGATGCTGCGCAGGAAGCCAGCGTTGGCATCGAGCTTGCTGTTGACGTACGCCTTGCTGGCATTGCCCGTCACGTAGGCGTAGTCGACGCCCTCCTCGTACGATGCCACGCCATCGAGGACGTTCGAGCCGCCGACGTCGATCTGCTCGATGGTCGGGTAGGTGGGGCGGCTGCCGAACCACTGGCCGCCGTCATTGGCGGCGCGGCTGCCGAACGTTTCGGTCTTGTCGAACACCGTGATCGTGTTGTGGGCAATCGAGCGGGTGTAGTAGTTCAGCCAGTGCTCGCTGCCGTAGCGGTCATAGCGACCGGAATCCAGCAGCAGCGGCGCCTTGTAGCTGAGCGAGAAGCTGTTGTGGTCCAGGTGATGGTGGTTCTCGCTGATGAAGGAGCTGGACTTGAAGTCCAGCAGCGTGGCCTGGTCATGGTCCCAGGTGTCGCGCATGAACACGTTGCCGGAGCGCGTGAAATGGCGCGACAGCGGCAGCGTAGTGGTCGGCGCGGCCTTGCTCGGCTTCGGATACAGCAGGCGTTCCTCGAACGTGCTGTAATTATTGGACGCGCGCTGCGGCAGCACATCGTTCCAGTAGAACTTGGCGGCGTGCAGGTCGCCCGACGCCGCCCCGACCAGGGCCATGCTGCCGACGGCGCGCGCCGCCAGGTCGAACTTGAAGTCGTCGCCGGTCGCCGGGAAGCTGCCGTCGGCACGTACGCCATAGATGTACGGATAAGTCATGTACGGCGCCGACGCCATTTGCAGGCCCGAGGCACCCGTCAGCGCGCGGTTCCACATCACCAGGCGGTCGGCCTGTTCGCCGGAGTTGATCGCATAGGCGAACAGCGTCTGGTTGCCGCCGTTCTCGCCGACGAGATCGCGCGCGCGCAGGTAGCCTAACTTGAAGTGGTCGTACAGCGTGTCGATCAGCGGCTTGACCTCGGGGTTGGCGTCGGCGATCGCCAGCAGGCCCAGCAGCGAGCCCGTATTGGCGCTGGCCGTGTGGCCGCTCAGGTAGTTGGTGCGGATGTTCGGGCCGGGCGCGGTCGTGTAGCTGGGCTTGACCGCGCAATCGAACGGATTGGCCGTGATCTTCGGCGTCACCCAGACGCCGCTGGCATCCTTGGCCGCGCCACCGCAGACGGAGCCGAGCAGGTCGTCGGTCTCGTTCGGCACGTCGATCGCGATGGTCGCCTTGATGCGTTGAGCCAGTGCCTGGTGGTAGGTCAGCACGCCGTCCGGGCTGTCGCCTTTCAGTGCCTCGAACAGCCAGTCATAATAAATGCCCATCGCGCCCACACGGCCGCCCATGCTCCACTCGGGGCTGTCGGTCTCACCCGCGCCGGGCTCGGCTTTCAGCAGCAGCTTGATGTGCTTTTTCGCTGCCAGCAGGATGTCCGGGTTGCCGGTAAAGCGGTAGCTCAGCGACAGCCACTTGGCCGGCTCGGTGATCTTGCCGCGGCCGCCCTTCGTGGTATTGCAATATTCGCCCTGTTCGGCCAGTGGCTTGTTCAGGTCGCAGGTATTCAAGATCTTGTCGGCGATGATCTTGCTCGTCTGCAGGTAGCCCTGCCAGGATTTGTGCAGCGCCATCTCGACCGGCTGGTCCGTCACGGTCGACCATGCCGCACCCGTTTCCAGGTCGCGCACGCTGAGATTTGTCAGTACGCCACCGGCGCGTTCGCCCAGGATGAATTGCTGGCCGCTGGGCGACCAGTCGGCGGCCTGCGCGCTCCACTTCGCGGGCTGCAGCACGCCGTCCACGGTCAGGCTGGCTGTCTTCGCGACGCTGTCCCACGTCAGCACGAAGGTGTGCGGCTGCCCCGGCACCACGTCGACCCCGGCCGCGAAGGCGTTCAGCGGATTCGACGTCGCCGTACGTTGCAGGGCGAACTGCAGGCGCACCATGCCGGCCGGCACGTTATCGTCCAGGTAGCGGACCAGGATCGAATTCTGGCCATCCCAGCGGCCAAGGATGGCCGCGTTGGGACCGTCGCCGGTGCCCTTGGGCACCGGCGTCAGCGTGAACTTCAGTTCCCCCTTGCGCGCAGGCATGGACTTCGGGCCCACGGCAGCCTCGCGCGCCAGGCGGTCGAAATCGGCGGCGCTGGCATACAGGCGCGGGTGCTCGCTCTTGACGGTCACGCCGGACGGCAATCCGGCCAGGGCGCTTCCGGCAAACAGGGCCGAGATGGCGACGGCAACCGACTTGCGGACAATGGCAGCTCTCTTCATGGTTTCTCCAGGTGGACAAAACCATAATGGTAGAGACAGGAACCCCCGATCCTTCTCACCAATTGTCACAAACAGTAGATTTTTTTGCACGCCGCGTGCTTACACGATGCCGCCGTTCGCCCGCAGCGTCTGCCCGTTGACCCAGCCGCCCGGTCGGACCAGGAAGGCCACCGCGTCGGCGATGTCGCCGGGCTGGCCCAGGCGCTCGAGCGGCGCCATCCGCGCCAGGTGCTGCACCTGCTCGTCGCTTTTGCCGTTGAGGAACAGTTCCGTCGCGGTCGGCCCGGGCGCCACCGCGTTGACGCGGATGTCGCGCCCGCGCATTTCCTTGGCCAGGATGGTCGTCATCGTCTCGACGGCCGCCTTGCTCGCCGCATACACGGCATATCCCGGCAGCGCCAGCCCGACCAGGCTGGTGGACAGGTTGACGATCCGCCCGCCCTGCGCCAGGCGCGTGGCGGCGGTACGCAGCGTGTTGAACGTGCCCTTCAGGTTGACGCCGACCATCCAGTCGAAGGCGGCGTCGTCGGTATCGGCCAGGCGCGGCAAGTGCGCCGGCATCACGCCGGCATTGTTGACGAGGACGTCCACCCGGCCGAAGCGTTCGATGGCGGCGTCGAACAGGCGCGTCACCGCGGCACCGTCCGCCACGTCGGCCTGCACGGCAATCGCGCTGCCGCCGCCCGCCGCGATGAGCGCGGCCACTTCCTCCGCATCGGCCGCGCGGCCGGCATAGTTGACGACGACGGCATAACCGTCGCGTGCGAGGCGCTGTGCGATGGCGGCGCCGATGCCGCGCGAGGCACCGGTAACGATGGCAACTGGCTGGTCTTGCATGATGTGCTCCCGTGATTTGTCGATGGAGCCAGTATGACTTCGACGTCACGCCGAATAAACCGGTGTTCGCCAGCTACACTATGCAATCTCCAACAATAATCGAACCCCATGGACCGTTTCGACGCGATGCGCCTGTTTACCCGGATCGTCGAGCTGGGCAATTTCAGCCGGGCCGCCGACGACCTCAAGCTGCCGGCTGCCACGGCCACCCACGCGATCCGCCGGCTGGAGGCGCGGCTGGGCGTGCAACTGCTGCACCGTACCACGCGCAAGGTGACGCCGACCTCGGACGGCCAGGCCTACTACCAGCGCTGCCTGCGCATCCTGGCCGATGTGGACGAGACGGAGGCGGGCTTCGGCCACGCCGGCGCCGCGCCGAAGGGCAAGCTGCGCATCGACCTGTCCACCCTGGGCCGCGTGTTCGTGCTGCCGCGGCTGAGCGAATTTTTCGCCCGCTTTCCGGACATCGAATTGGAAGTGGGCTTGGGCGACCGCCGCGTGGACCTGGTCGGCGAAGGCGTCGATTGCGTGCTGCGGGTGGGCGAGCTGCCCGATTCGACGATGGTGGGCCGCCGTGTCGCCGTCCTGCCGCAGGTGACGTGTGCCAGCGCCGCGTATCTCGACGCGCACGGCATGCCGGCCACGCTGGACGACCTGCGCGGCCACCTGGCGGTGAACTGGTATTCGGCGTCGAGCGGCAGGATGCTGCCGTTCGAGTTCGACATCGACGGTGCGCGCCGCAGCGTGACCTTGCCCGGCAAGGTCAGCGTCAGCGAGGGGGAGGCCTATGTGGCCTGCTGCCTGGGCGGCATGGGACTGGCGCAGCTGCCCCGTTATCGCGTCGAGGCGCTGCTGGCGGACGGCTTGCTGCGCGAGGTGCTGCCGCAGTACCGTCCGCCTTCGCTACCCGTCACCGTGCTGTACCCGTACCAGCGGCAGCTGTCGCCGCGGGTCCGGGTGTTCGCGGATTGGGTGGCGGAAGTCATGGGGGAAACCGGGACGGTGCCTCCTGTCTACTGAGGCACCGCCCGACTCGCCCCTTACGGCAGTTGCACGACGCCGTTGGCGGACGCCGTATGCGTGCAGGAGGCAGCCACCGGCTTCAGTTGCCACATCGGCGCGCTCTTGTCGAGTGCATAGCAGCCGTTCTTCTGCAGGCCCACCACCAGCGTCTTGCCGCTGTAGCTGCCCGGCTGCCACTGCAACGTGGTGCCGGTCGTCGCGCCGCCGTTGAAGACGACGACCAGGTCGCTGTTGACCTTGACCGCCGCCGTGTCCGCGCTTTGCACCGGCAGCAGCGCCGCCGGCTGCGCCAGGGTCGCCACGCCGCCGCTGGCGCCGTCCGTGTCGGCGACGTGCAGCGCGTTCAGGAAGTACTGCGTCTTGTAGCCGGCGGCGTCGGCCGGCAGGGCCGCGCTGTCGCTGATCTCCAGGCGCCATGCGCCGATATCCGGCGCGTTGGCCGGCATCGAGACGGCACCCGGATCGGTCGGATCGTCCTTGTTGGTGCGCGGCGGATAGTTGACCCACTGATTGTCCGAGTGGCGCACCAGGAAACGGCAGTCGGCGGCGTCCGCGACAAACGCATCGACGTACTCGTTTCCTACCTTGGTACGCTTGTATTGCTTGCACACGTCGTTCGGATTGCCCTGGCCGCCCACCAGTCCGACGCTACGCGTCGCGCTCTTCGGCAGCAGCGTCTGTACCGTGAGCATGCCGCCGCCATTGCGCACCGTGAACAGGCCCGCGCCGCTGCCGTACTGGTAGCGGCCCGCACCGAGTCGCGTTGCGCCAGCGTCCGCCGCCGGCTGGCCGACCGTATGCAGCAGCGACGTCGCCTTCACCTTGCTGCGCACGCTGTCGAAGACCAGGACCAGCGGTGGCGTGACGTCGAGCCGGCTGTCCGGCCGGCGCAGGTAGACGATGCTGCGTTGCATGCCGGCGTTCTGGTCAACGATATACTTGTCGCTGGAGTCCAGGCTTGGATAGGCCTTGCTGGCGTTGCCGGCAACGTAGACGTAGTCGCCGCCGTCCTCGAAGCCCGTCACGCCGTGCAACAGGTTGCTGCCGCCCGGCAGCAGGGCTTCCTCGATGGTCGGGTAGGTAGCGCGCTTGACCAGTTTGTTGGCGTACCACTGGCCGCCGTCCCTGCTCGTGTACTTGTTGTCGTAATAGTAGTCCTGCTTGTAATAGTCCTTATTTGTGTCGTCGAGGACGATCGCATTGTGCGCGATCGTGCGCTGGTAGTAGTTTCGCCAGTGCGTGGTGTTGTAGTCGTCGTACTGGCCCGAATCGACCAGCAGCGGCGCCTTGTAGTACAGCGAGAAGCTGTTCTGGTCCAGGTGATGGTGGTTTTCGCTGATGAACGATGCCGACTTGAACTCCAGCAGCGTGTTGGTGGCGTTGTCCCAGGTGTTGCGAACGATCACATTCCCCGCCGTCCTGAAGTGGCGTGCCAGCTCCGTCGGCATCGTCAGCGGCGTGCGCGGCTGCTTTTGCGGGTAGATCAGGCGCTCCCACAGCGTCGCGGTATTGCGGGCGGCACGCACCGGCTGGACCTTGTTGGTGTAGAAGGCATAGGCGACCGGATCGATGATGTATTTCTGGTCCTCCGGGGCATTCGGATCGGTGTTGTCGGGATTGAGCATGCGGCTGCCCAGCGCCAGGGCGCCGGCCAGCTCCACCGGGAACGTGTAGGAGTCGCCCCGGGCCGGGAACGAGCCGTCCGCACGCAGTGCATACAGGTAGGGGTAGAGATAGTACTGCTGCGACGCCAGCTGCAAACCCGAGTTGCCGGACAGGGCACGCTGCCACATGACGAGGCGTTCGCTGGTTTCACCCGCCGCGCTCGCATAGGAGAACAGCGATGGATTGCCGCCATCGACGGAGTACAGATCGCGTGCGCGCAGGTAGCCCAGCTTGAAATGGCTGTAGATGGTGTCGAGCATCGGCACCACGTCGGTGTGCTTCGGCTGCGCGCCGTCTTCCACGATGGCCAGCAGGGCTGCCGCCGTCAACGACACACCAGTGGCCGCATGGCCGCTGATGTAGGTGTCGGAAGTCGACGGCAGTGCCGGCGTGGCGTAGCGGTTCCAGTCCTGGAAGACGGGCTTCTGGGCGCAGTCCAGCACGGTGGCCGACAGGCCCTGGTGGCCGCAGGCCGAGTAGATCAGGTCCAGGTTCGGGTTGCCGTCCAGCTTGTCCGCGCGGATCGTTGCCTTGATGTGGGCGGCGATGGCGTCGCGCTCGCTGGGATCCAGGTAGCTGTACAGCCAGTCGTAGTACAGGCCCAGCGTGCCGACACGCGCGCCCATGCTCCACTCGCCGCCCGTCGTCAGCGGGCTGACGCCCTTGAGCAGGCGGATGTGCTCGCGGATGGCCGCCAGCAGTGCCGGATCGCCGGTGTAGCGATAGGCCATCGCCAGATGGCGGGCCGGCTCCATGATCTCCTTGCGGCCTTTCTCGCGGATGTCGTTGCAGATGTCGCTGGCCGTGGTGCCGCAGGCGTTGATCTGCGCCGCCGCCGTCTTGGCGGCACCCAGGATCGCGCGCCATGACGTATGCAGCTCCGGATCGATCCTGGCGCTCTGCCACAGCACGTCCGTCGCCGTCGGCCCGGCGAGCTTGAAGTTCTCGATCACGTCGCCGCGGTGGCTGCGGAACGAGAATTGCTGCGCGCTCGGTTGCCATGGGTCCGTCCAGTTGCGCGCGCTCGACTCGCGTCCGTTGACGACCAGCTTTGCCGTGCGGGCGTTGGCGTCATAGGTAAACGAGATCCTGTTGCGCTGGCCCTCGATCAATGGTTGCTCGCTCAACCATACAAACGATGCCCCGTTCGCACCGTACAAGTTGGCCGCGACATACAGGCCTTTGTCGTCGCTCGTGTAGAAGATCAGGAAGCCGTTGGCGGAGGAACCGTTATCGGGATCCTGGCCAAAGATGGGGGCGCCCGCCACATCCTTGGGGCCCTTCACCACCGGGATCAGGTCGAAGCTGACTGTGCCAGCGGACGGAAAGGCGCCGGCGCGAATGCCGGCTTCGAGGGCGACGCGATCGAAATCGGCCTGGGTCGCATAGACGCGAGGGTGGGCCTTGGTGACGGGAGGCAGCGCCATGGCGCTGTGGGAAAACAGCAGGCCAATGGCGGCCGCGAGGCCGAGACGGCGCGGAGAGAAGAAGCGCATGGAGTACCTTTATAGTTGGGATTTCGACATCATACCTGCCAGGTACACCGAAAATTCTCACCGTTTGTCACGACCGATTCCTTGCCGGCCGCCCGTGTTAACGGGAAGAACCGTACGCCACGCACTGGGCCTTGCTAGTACGATAACCCGCACATTCAGCCAACCGGACAACAAGAAGGAGCCCAGCATGCATCTGAAAAAATTGTCGGACCAGGTCATCGTCATCACAGGCGCCACCAGCGGCATCGGCCTGACGACCGCCCGCATGGCGGCGGCGCAAGGCGCGCAACTCGTGCTGGCGGCGCGCGCGGAGGATGCGCTGCACCAGCTCGAGAAGGAACTGCAGACGTTCGGCACCGAGGCCCTGGTCGTGCCCACCGACGTCGGCGACAAGAACGACGTGGCGGCCCTGGCCAAGGCGGCCATTGCCCGCTTCGGCCGCATCGATACCTGGGTCAACAATGCGGGCGTGTCGATCTTCGGCCGCCTGCAGGAAGTGTCGGACGAGGACAACCACCGCCTGTTCCAGACCAATTTCTGGGGCGTCGTCAACGGCTCGATGGAAGCGGTCAAGCACATGAAGAAGAGCGGCGGCGCCCTGATCAACCTGGGCAGCGAGCTGTCGGACGTGTCGGTGCCGCTGCAGGGCATGTACGCGGCATCGAAGCACGCGGTCAAGGGCTATACGGACAGCCTGCGCATGGAGCTGGAAAAGGACGGCGTGCCGATCTCCGTCACCTTGATCAAGCCGGCCGCCATCGACACGATGTTTGCCGTGCACGCGAAGAACTACATGGACGTGGAACCGAAGCTGCCCGCGCCGATCTACGCGCCGGAGCTGGTGGCCGAGGCGATCCTGTATGCGGCCCAGCATCCGAAGCGCGACGTGCACGTGGGCGGCGCGTCGAAGATGAACTCGGTGGGCGGCTTCCACCTGCCGCGCCTGTTCGACAAGATGGGCGAGACGATGATGTGGAGCGGCCAGCGCAGCAACCGTGCGTCCCGCTCAGGGCGCCAGGACGCGCTGCACGCGCCGGACGCGAACCAGGAACTGCGCCAGCGCCAGGGCATGGGCGACGTGACGGAATCGTCGCCGTACACCCAGGCCAGCCTGCGCTATAAGCCGCTCAAGCTGGCACTGCTGGGTGGCGGCGCGCTGGTGGCCGCCTGGATGCTGTCGCGCTCGGGCACCACACGGGTGACGGGCGACGGCATCAATCCGCCGCATTGAGCACGCCGGTGACAGGCACCTGTCGCGGGGCGATAACGCCCTGCGATAGTTGCCTGTTACCACGGGTTCAACCGCGTTCCACGTCCTCGTCGAGTCCCTCCTCGCCCGCGAACGGAATCGTCTCGATATGGTCGACGTTGATGTCGGCGCCGTCCGGCGAGGTGGTGTCGCGGCCGACGGCGGCGCGTTCGCCCGTGCCGCCCGCATCGGTGTCGCTGTCCAGGTCGGCGTCGCCGACGTCCGGCCCGGCCGTGCCGCCCGCCGTGCCCAGGTCGTCATCCTCGTTGGTGCCCCGGTCGAGCCGGTTCTCTTCCACCTGCTGGGCCAGGCCGGAGCCACCCTGCACGTCGCTGCCGGAGTCGGATGTGTCGCTGGGGCCCAGCGCGCCGGTGCCGTGGCCGCGGCCAAGCACGCGGTCGGGCGCCTGCGGGAAGTTGTCGGGATCGAGTGTGCTGGTACCGCTCATGATTGCCTCCTGTTAGCTGTCGCCGCGAACGCGGCCTTGCAATTACTCTAACAAAGCCGCCGATCCGGCGTCGCACCCCACGCGATAGAGTTTCCTTATCGCACTCATTTAAACTATCTATTTCACAAATGTACTATTCATCGATATACTTCCTGCATACTCGACATTTCAGGAGGTCATCATGAAAACCGCTTACTACGTTATCGCCGCCCTGGCCCTGGCGACCGCCGGTGCCGCTTTCGGCGCGGAAGGCAACGAGGCCGCAGCGGCGGCCGCACCGGCTGCCGCCGCCGTCGCCACGGCGCACACCCAGGTCAACGTGCCCGCTTCGCGCGCGCTGACGCGCGCCGAAGTGCGCGCCCAGGCCATCGAAGCGCGCCGCAACGGCACGCTGATCGAAAACGAAGCCGACCTGGACGTTGCGCAAACCAAGAAGCACTACGCCAGGTAAGCAATGCGGTCGCTGCGCCTTTCCCTGACCGCCATGGCTGTCGCGCTGGCCCTGGCCGGCTGCGCCGACATGGGCAACGTCCAGCCGCAAGCCCATGCGCTGCGCCCTGCCGACCTGGCGGCCGGCAAGGTCATCGCAGGAGCAGCCGATCCCGCCGCCGCCTGGCCCCGGGACGAGTGGTGGAAGGCGTTCGGCGATCCGCAGCTGGACCGCCTGATGGCGGCCGCGCTGGCCGACAACCCGACCTTGAAGGTGGCGCAGGCGCGCGTGCGCCAGGCCGAGGCGCTGGCCGGCGTCGCCAACGCGGCCACGCTGCCGAAGGTGGACGCCAGCGCGTCGAGCACCCGCGAGCTGTTTGCCAGCCACGGCTCGGCACCGGCGGCGATCGCCGGCAGCTGGCAGTGGTACAACGCGGCAACGCTGACGGGCTCCTACGATCTCGATGTCTGGGGCCGCCAACACGACCTGCTGGCGGCAGCCATCGACGAGACGCACGTGGCGGCGGCGGAAGCACAGATGGCGCGGCTGGCCCTGCAGACGGCGATCGTGCGCGACTATATCCAGCTGTGGTACCGCCACGCCCTGCAGGACAGCGTGGCCGACAGCCTGGCCCAGCGCCAGCGCATCCTGGAGATCGCGCGCAAGCGGCACCAGGCCGGCCTGACGGGCGAGCTGGACGTGGCGGCCATCGAAACGACATTGCCGGCGGGCCGGCGCCAGCACGAAGAGATCGGCGCATCGATCGCCGTGCTGCGCCACCAGCTGGCGGCACTGGTCGGCAAGGGACCGGGCGATGGCGACACCATCGTCCGGCCAGCGCCGGCCCTGCTCGAGAACGGCACCCGGTTGGGGCTGCCGAGCGCGCTGCCGGCCGAACTGGTCGGGCGGCGTCCCGACATCGCCGCGCAGCGCTGGCGGGTCGAGGCGGCGGCCCGCGAGATCGACGCGGCGCGGGCGGCGTTCTATCCGAACATCAATATCGCCGCGTTTGCCGGGCTGCAGTCGTTCGGGTTCTCGCGGCTGCTGGAAAGTTCGGCCCGCACCATGGGCGTGACGCCCGCGCTGACCCTGCCCATTTTCGAGGGCGGCCGGCTGCGCGGCCAGCTGCGCGCGCGGACGGCGGCCTACGACGCGGCGGTCGAACAGTACAACGCAACGGTCGTGCAGGCCCTGGCTGATGTTGCCAATGTGGTAGCAAAGATACACTCCGCGCAACAACAGGAACGGCTGGCGGCGCGCGCGCTGGCGTCCGCACGGCGCGCCGAAATGCTCGCCGAACAGGCTTACAAGGCCGGAATGACCGATTATCTCGGGGTATTGCAGGCGAAGTTGACGTTGCTGGCCGAACAGGATCAGCTGCTCCGGGTAGCCGGCGAGCGCCTGGACAACTACGCCAGCCTGATGACGGCACTGGGGGGAGGCATGGAAATTCATTTCCCCTAGTGCAACCCGCTTGTACAATCAGGGTTTCGATATCCCTGCACAGGAGTGCGTGAATGAGCAGCTTTGACGCTACCAACAAGCGCCTACAAACCATCCGTAGCCGCATTCCGGCCTTCCCGGAAGACCAGATGCGGTTGTTGCGCCTGACATATCACGTGCAGAAGCGGATGAAGGACTTGTCGAACGCCGTGCTGCGCAAGTACGACCTGGTGGACGCCAGCTACATGGTGCTGGCCGTGCTGTACGGCTCGGAAAACGAGACCTCCACCGCCTCCGCGCTGGGCGAGGCATGCATGGAAAAGCCGGCCAACCTGACGCGGGTCTGCAACGACCTGGAAGCGCAAGGCCTGGTCACGCGCGGCAACCGCCCGGGCGACCGGCGCTGCGTGATGATCTCGCTGACCGATGCCGGGCGCCGCCTGATCGAACAGGTGATGCCGGAAGTGTGGCAACGCACCACCCGCGCCTACGACGGCTACAGCATGGACGACATCCGCCTGCAGGAAAAGCTGTTCCTGCGCCAGCTGGACAATCTGGACAACACATAAGGCCCGCTGGGCCAACGAAAAAATGGCCCAAGGCAGTACCACCTCTCCCGACAAACCGGCCTGGCTGGCAGCACAGCTGCGCGGCTGGGCCGCCAGCGACGGCGAACGCCTGATCTTCGTCGCCCGCAGCGCCTTCGCCGCCTTCCTCGCTTTGTGGATCGCCTTCCGGCTCGGCCTCGACTCGCCCGGCACGGCGATGACGACCACCTTCATCCTGGCCCTGCCCTCCTCCGGCATGGTGCTGGAAAAAGCCTTCTATCGCCTGCTCGGCACCGTGGTCGGCTGCAGCGCAGCGCTGCTGCTGATCGCGCTGTTCCCGCAGCAGGCGCCCGTACTGCTGGCCGGCCTGGCCCTGTGGGTGGGCCTGTGCACGGCGGGCGCCGCGATGCACCGCAACCAGCAGTCGTACAGCTTCGTGCTGGCCGGCTACACCGCCTGCATGATCGCCGTGCCCGCGCTCGACCACCCGGCCGGCGTGTTCGCCGCCGCGGTCACGCGCGCCACCGAGGTGGCGCTGGGTGTCATCGTGGCCGCCGTGGTGCACGACGTGCTGTTCCCGCGCGCGCACGGCCGCCAGGTGCGGCGCACGGTGCAGGCACGCTACGACAGCTTCCTCACGTTCTGCCGCCAGGTACTGGACGGCCAGCTGACGCCCGCGCAAGCGGAGCTGGCGCACCTGCGCTACGCCGCCGACATCGCCGCGCTGGAATCGGGCCGCGCCGCGGCTTTCTTCGAGACCGGCGCGCGCGGCCAGGCGCGCCAGCTGCACGCCTTCAACGGCGCGTTCATGACGGCGCTGACCACGCTCTACACGCTGCACCGGCTGCTGCACCGGGCCGACGCCGCCTCGCCCGTGCCCGCCCTGGTGGCGCCGCTGCACCGGCTGCTGGCCGGCGCGCTCGCCCCATGCGCGGCCAAGCCGCTGGCGCAACTGCCGGCCGCCCTGGCACCCGCCGCCGCCACGGCCAGGGCGGCGCTGGCAGCGCACACCGGGCTGGCACGTGGCGCCGCCATCGACGCCGAGACGGCCATCGAGCTGGCCGAACGCTTTGCCGCCCAGCTGGCCGCCTTCGACGCCGTCTACCGCGGCCTGGCGCAGGACAAGCGCCAGCAGGTCAGCGAGCCGCAGGCCTACGCGCCGAAGACGCCGCCCGGCATCGTGCTGGCCAGCGGCGCGCGCGCCGCATTCGCGCTGCTGGCCGCCGCCACCGTGTGGTACTGGCTGGCCTGGGGCCAGTTGGCGACGTCGCTGGTGATGACCACCGTGTTCTGCGCGCTGGCCTCCAGTTCGCCCCGCCCCACCGCGATGGTGCAACAGGTCATGACCGGCTTTCTGCTCGCCACGCCGCTGACGTTCGCCACCGAGTTCCTGCTGGTGATCCGCGCCAGCGATTTTCCGATGCTGGTGCTGGCGGCGCTGCCGCTGTTCTCGCTGGCGCTGTGGCTGATGACGGACCCGAAGCGGGCCGGCATCGGCATCGGCATGGCGATGTTTTCCAGCCAGTTCGTCGCGCCCGTCAACCTGATGCATTACGACGCCGTCGGCATGGCCAACGGCATGCTGGCGCAGATCGCCGGCGTGCTGCTGGCCTGGGTGATCTTCGCCGTGCTGCTGCCGGAGCACACCATGGGCAACCGCGACCACGTGCGCGCCGCGCTGTGGCGCGAAGCCTTGGCGGCCTGCCGCGGCCGGCTGGGCGACGGCAGGCGCCTGCGCCACCGCTTCGACAATCGCGTGCGCGACCTGCTCAGCCAACTGAATGCCGCCGCCGGGCCCACGCCGCCGCTTGCTGTCCACGCGGTCGTGCGCGAGGGATTGACCCTGCTCGAGCTGGGCCATGCGGTGATCGAGCTGCGCATGCTGCTGGCGGCCTCGATGGGCGGACCGGTGCGGGATGCGTTGCAGGCGGCGCTGGCGCGGCTGGCCGCCTATCTGCGCGCGCCCGTCGCCGGGACGAATGCCGCCGCCGTGGCCGCCCTGCTCGATGCCGGCACCGCGATCCGTGCCGCGCTGGCCGACGGCGGGTGCGAAGCCGCCCGCGCCGCCCGCCTGCGCACGGCGCTGGCGGACCTGCATGCCATCTACACGTCGCTGCTCGACCAGGCCGACGACCACCCTGACCCGACCGGAGCGAACGATGCCGCGTGAACTGTCCATCCTGGGCGTCCTGATTCCCACCATCCTGCCCGTGTTCCTGGGCTGCCTGCTGCTGCAGGGCGTGCTGGACTGGGTGCTGAGCCATGCCGGCGTGTATCGCCGCCTGTGGCACCCGGCGCTGGCGCGCCTGTGCCTGCTGATCTGCATCGTCGGCGGCGTCACCGCCTGGCTGTACCAATAACCCTCAATTCTGACCAAGACCATGAACGCTGTCGCCAAGCTTTTCCGCCTGATCCTGACCTTGCTGCTGGTGGGTGCCGCCCTGTGGGCCGGCAAGACCGGCTGGGACCATTACATGGCGTCGCCGTGGACGCGCGACGGCCGCGTCAAGGCGGACGTGGTGACGATCGGCGCGGACGTCGCCGGCGTCGTAACAAGCGTGCGGGTGCATGACAACCAGCTGGTGCGCAAGGGCGACGTGCTGTTCGTCGTCGACGACGAGCGCTATCGCAACGCCCTGGCCAGCGCCGAGGCCGCGCTGGCGGCCCAGGGTGTCGAGAAGGGCCGGCGCAGCAGCGAGGCGCAACGGCGCGCGGCGCTGGGCGACGACGTGGTTTCGGCCGAAAGCCGCGAGACGGCGCAGTATGCGGTCGGCACCGCCACGGCGCAGTACCGCGCCGCGCAGGCGGCGCTGAGACTGGCGCGGCTGAACCTGGAACGCACCGTCGTGCGCGCGCCCGTGACCGGCTACGTGACCAACCTGAGCGTGCACGCCGGCGACTTCGCCGCCGTCGGCGCGGCCAAGCTGGCGCTGATCGACAACGCCTCGTTCTACGTGATGGGGTATTTCGAGGAAACCCGGCTGCCGCTGTTGAAGCCGGGCGCGCCGGTCAATGTGCAGCTGATGGACGGCGTGGCCCTGCGCGGCCATATCGAGAGCATCGCGCGCGGCATCACCGACCGCGACGCGACGACGGGGCGCGAGCTGCTGGCGGACGTCAACCCGACCTTCAACTGGGTGCGCCTGGCCCAGCGCGTTCCCGTGCGGGTGCATCTGGATGCGGTGCCGGTCGGGGTGCCGCTGGTGGCGGGGACCACGTGTACCGTGACGATCGTGCGGGACAAGGCCGCCTGATGTGCCTGGGGTCTGTCCCCGCAGGGGACTGACCCCGAAGTTACTCGGCGTATCCGACGCATCCGGCCAACTTCGGGGTCAGTCCCAAAAAACGGGACAGACCCCAAGCTATCGCTTCGGCCGCCGCCGCGGCGCCGCATCCGACTGCCGCCGGATCAGCGCGAACTCCATCACCACGTGCTGCGGCCCCTCGTCCGTTCCCTCGCGCCGGCCGCGGATGTGCCGCACCAGGAACTGCACCGCCGTCTCCGCCATCTGCGTGATCGGCTGGCGCACCGTGGTCAGCTCCGGCCAGATCGTCGTCGCCAGCGCCGTGTCGTCGAAGCCCGCCACGGTCAGGTCGCCCGGCACGTCCAGGCCGAGGCGGTGGGCGATGGCGACCGTGGCCGCCGCCATGTCGTCGTTGCTGGCGAAGATCGCCGTGGGGCGCTGCTCCAGTCCCAGCAGGATCTCCGCCGCGTCCAGCCCGGAGCGGTACGTGAACATCCCCTGCACCAGCAGTTCCGGCGCGCTCTCCGCCCCCTTGTCCGCAATCGCCGCCTTGAAGCCGGCCAGGCGGCGCGCGCTGGCGGTCTGGTTGGGGTGGCCGACGATGAAGCCGATGCGCTGGTGCCCCAGCGCGACCAGGTGGCAGGTCATGTCGTAGGCGGCCTGGTAGTCGTCGATGCTGACGGCGCCGACCCGCTCGTCCGGCTGGCCGCAAGCGACCGTCACGGCGGGCATGCCGGCGGCGTCGATCAGGTCGATCAGGCCGGGCGTGTCGCACAGCGGCGGCGGCAGGATGATGCCGTCCACGCCGTTGTCGATCAGGCGGCGCGTCTGCGCCTCCCAGCGCTCGCCCTCGCAGTTCTCCACCACCAGCTGCACGTTGTGCAGGCTGGCCTGGTTCAGGAGGCCGACGAGGAATTCGGACAGGTAGCCGGCGCTGGGATTACTGTACAAGAAACCCACGCGGATCGCGCGGGCGCCGGCCAGCCGGCGCGCGGCCTGGTTCGGCACGTAGTTCAGCGCAGCCACGGCCTCGTCGACCTTGCGGCGCGTGCTCTGGCGCACGTTCGGGTCGCCGTTCATCACGCGCGACACCGTCATCGGCGAAACGCCTGCCAGCCGGGCCACGTCGGACATCGTGGGCACGCCGGGCCTGTCGCCGTCGGCGCTGCGCGCCTTGCCAGTTTTCGGTGGCGGCGCCGGGTCGCTTTTCGCCTTGGTTCTCGTCATCTGCTTTGCAAGCTTGTTGTTGGTCTCAGGTCCGATCGGACCCGCGGACTTTACCACAGCCTCCCTGCGCCGGCACCTCAACCGTGCCCCGGCGCATAGGGGAAGCGCAGCGCCCGGTAGTACTCCAGCGTCTGCGCCGGCGGCTGGGTGCCGGCCGGCAGCGGCAGGCCGGACACCGACTGGAAATACGCCACACAGGCATCGCGCCACCACCCGGCCTCGGCCACTTGTACGTCCAGCCGTTGCGCGACCTCGGCGTGGCGGCGCGCATCGATGAACGGCGCGAGCGCGGCCCAGCGCGTGCGCAAGGCGCGCACCTGCGCCACGCCCAGGTCGTAGCGCGCCACCAGCTCGGCCCACAAGGTGCGGCCGGACGGCATCGGGTAGTCCCACGGCAGGTGGTGGAACCACAGCAGCAAGGTGTCCGGCGTCGTGGCCGGATCGGCATGGCGCCGCGCGATGGCCGGGGCGTACTGCGCCAGCGCGTCGCTGCCGCTGGCGGTGCGGTCGAAGCCGATGCCGCCACGGTCGGCCTTGTGGTAATACACCGGGTTCCATTCCGGCCGCGCCAGCCCGGCCACCCATGGCGCCGGGCCGTGATGGTGGCCGGTGCCCATGATGTGGTGCAGGCCCAGCGGCGTCATGTAGTTCACCACCGCCTCGCGCGAGTCCATCATCATGGCCGCGATATCGTCCAGCGCCCCGGGTGCGCGCGTGAAGGTCTGCGCCGCCCATTCGCGCGCGAAGGCGCGGCTGGAGCCCCGCGGGTCCCACGCCAGGCGGCCGAACGCGTACCAGTTGGCCTGGTCGAAGTGCGAGCCGGTCCACGTGCGCGAGCTGCCGATATTGGCGACGCCGGCCATCCCCGTAGCCCGCCCTCCCGCCTGCGCGCCCTGGACGACACGCGCCACCGTCAGGCCGGGCGCGTGGCCCGTGTCGCTTTGCAGCGTCTCCTCGAACAAGGGCCCGAGGTAGGCCAGGTGGGTCGCATAGCCCAGGTATTCCTTGGTAATCTGGACCTCCAGCATCAGGGGCGTGCGCGGCATCGCACCGAACAGCGGGTGGAACGGCTCGCGCGGCTGGAAGTCGATCGGGCCGTTCTTGACCTGCACCAGCACATTCGGCGCGAACTTGCCGTCGAGCGGGCCGAACTCGTCGTAGGCCTGCTTCGCGCGGTCGACGGGATTCTCGGCCGCGTACACGAAGGCACGCCACATGACGATGCCGCCATGCGGCGCCAACGCCGCCGCCAGCATATTGGCGCCGTCCGCGTGGCTGCGCCGGTAGTCCTGCGGCCCGGGCTGGCCTTCCGAGTTGGCTTTCACCAGGAAGCCGCCGAAGTCGGGAATGGCGCGGTAGATCTCGTCCGCCTTGCCGCGCCACCAGGCCGCCACCTCCGGCGCCAGCGGATCGGCGGTCGCCGTCTCCCGCAGCTCCAGCGGCGTCGAGAACCGCACCGACAGGTAAACCCGGATGCCGTACGGCCGCAGCACGTCGGCCAGCGCGGCCGCCTTGGCGATCCACGGCGCGGTCAGGATCTCCGGCTTCGCATTGACGTTGTTCAGCACCGTGCCGTTGATGCCCAGCGATGCGTTGGCGCGCGCATAGTCCAGGTAGCGCGCGTCGCGCACGCCGGGCAGCGCCCACCAGTCCCAGATCGATTCGCCCGCATAGCCCCGCTCGACCGTGCGATCCAGGTTGTCCCAGTGGTTCAGCACGCGCCGCTGCAACTTCGGTGCCGAGCGTTCGTCGATGCGGTCCGGCGCCAGGCCCGTGCCCACCGCGCGCAGCCAGGCAAAGGCGCCGTACAGCAGGCCGGCATCGGTATTGGCCGCGATCACCGTCACGCTGGCGCGGTGCCGGATGACGTAACCCTCATCCCCCAGTTGCTCCAATCCGGTGGGGCGCAGCGAGGGCGGCAGGCTGGCGGGAGTGCCGAGCACGATGGCGCCTGCCTTGGCCTGCTTGCCGTCGAGCGGCAAGCGGCCCGTCATGCCCTGCACACCGCGCCGCAACTCGGCCAGCGCCGCCTGCACGGCAGGCGATGGCGCCGCCGGCGCCACCAGTTCGCGCGCATGGCGCAGCATGGCTGCGCGCTCCGCCCCGGCCAGCGGCCGGTAGCGCAGCCACAGGTCGTAGCCGTCTTCTTCCCGCGCGTACGCCGGCGCCAGCAGGGCCAGCGCCAGCACGGCGGCCAGCCATTTGCTCCAGATGCTCATCGTGTCTCCTCAGGGAATGCGCGGGCTCTCGGGCGGGCCCAGGTAGCTGGGACGCTGGCCGCCCAGGTCCAGCACGATCCGGTGCAGCACCACGCCGGCATCGAGCGCCCAGAACTTCAACACGTGCGCGCCGGGCCGCGCCAGCCGGTGGCGCGTGCTGAACGTCGCGGCGCCGTCCGCCACGCGGCGCTCCCACGCGGCCAGCGATTTGTCCGCGTGCAGTTCGACGATCTGCGGCGCCTCGTCGTCGATGGCTACCGCGTAGCGCAGGCCCCGGCCCGGCTGGAAATCCAGCGTGGGTGCGAGCGTGACGTCGATGGTGGCCGCACCGGTCGTATAAGTGTGCACGTCGTACTCCAGGCGCATGCCGTCCGTCGGCGCCAGGGCGGACGCGTCGGCCGGCGAGGTCGTCATGCCGGCCAGGGTGCGACCGTGATCGGGCACTTGCAGCCACTGCCGTCCCGCCGGCGCCAGCGCGCGGGCGTAATGCGGCGCCTCCATCGCCACCACACCATGCGTCTCGACGAAGCCGCTGCCGGGTGCCGGCCCGGCCGGCTTGTGCACGGGCACGCGGATGCTCACGTCGCGGCCCAGCGCGGAGACGATCAGCGTGCCCTGCGTCGTCCCGGCCGGCACCTCGTCCCAGCGCGCATCGACCTCGATGCGCTGTGTGGCGCGTACCGTGCCGCTTGTAACGTCCGCGACGAGCCATGGCTCGACCACGCGCAGCGTGAAGCCGAACGGCCGCGTGCCGCGGTTGAAGATGTCGAGATGGCGGGCGCGCCGCTCGTGCAGGTCCAGCGCCGGCAGCGCGAGCGGTTCGCTGTCGGGCCAGGCCCGTTCGCTGCCTTCGACCGCGATGCCCAGGTCGGCACCCGCCTTCGGCTGCACCTCGCTGACCGGCGGCATCACGTTGACGGGCGGCTGGTTCCAGTAGGTATAGCCCAGGTGCGTCTGCGCCATCATGTGGTTCCACTTGCCGCCGTTCAGCGCGTGGTAGCGTTGCGTCAGCGCCGCATCCTGAGCGAACAGCGCCCGTGCCCGCGCGGCCAGCGCGTTGGTCTCGGCCCTGCCCTGTTTCGCGTACAGCGCGTTGCGCGCGGCGGTCGCATACAGTTCGTTGACGTTGGCGCTGGCCAGCACCGGATGCAGCACCAGCTGGTAAAACGCAGCGCGCCGTTGCCGCGGCAGGTCGCCGGCGATGCGCTCGGCGCGGGCCGCGATGGCGCGGAACTGCGCCACCACACGCTCCCACTCGTCGTAATGCACCATGCTGTAGGTGCCCGGCTCCAGCATCTCGGGCCGGCGCCGGCCGTTGTACTTGGCATACTTCGCCACGATGTCGGCGATGTCCGCCGCATGGGCCGCGCCGAACTCGCGTGTGGCCCAGCCGCGCAGCCAGTCCTGCAGGCGATCCGCAGGCCAGCGCGCCGGGTTCCATGCGTAGTCGAGGAAGAATTCCATCGGCACTTCCATCGGCTTCAGGTCGCCCACGTTGACGATCCACATGCGCGTCGCGTCGTACCGCCAGGCCAGGTGCATCTGCTCCCATACCTTGGGCAGCGGCGTCACGTTCAGCCATTTGTACGAGCGCGGCCCGCCCACGTAGTCGAAGTGATAGTAGATGCCGGCACCGCCGGCGCGGCCACGTTCCTCCGGCGTCGGCAGGCGGCGCAGGTTGCCCCAGTTGTCGTCGCACCACAGCAGCAGCACGTCCTCCGGCACGCGCATGCCCTGCTCGTAGTACTCCTGTACTTCCTTGTACAGCGCCCATGCCTGCGGCACGTTTTCGCCAAGTTCCTGGCCGATCATCGCGCGCTGGTCTGCGACGATCTTTTCCAGCAGCGCGACGTTGGCCTGGCGCGACATCGGCTCGTCGCCGTCGCCGCGCATGCCCAGCGTGATCACCTTTTCATACTCGCGCGTGGCGCGCAGGCCACCGCGCCAGAATTCGCGCAGCACGCCGCCGTTGCGGCTGTAGTCCCACGGCCCCTGGCCGCCGCGCTGCCACTCCTTGTGCGCGCGCATCATCGGCTCGTGGTGCGAGGTGCCCATGACGATGCCGTATTCGTCGGCCAGCTTGCCATTCAAGGGATCGTCGGCAAAGAAGGCCGCGTCCCACATGGCCGGCCACAGGTAGTTGCCGCGCAGGCGCAGCAGCAGCTCGAACACCTTTTCGTAGAAGCGGTGGTTGTAGCCGCCGAATTTCTCCTTGGCCCAGCCGGTCAGCGCCGGCGCCTCGTCGTTCAGGAAGATGCCGCGGTAGCGCACCACCGGCGCGTCTGTAACCGGCCGCGCCGCGCTGACCGACAGCGCCGCATGACGCGTGGCCGGCACGTCGGCCCACCAATGCCAGGGTGAGACGCCGATCTGCCGCGACAGTTCGTAGATGCCGTAGATCGTGCCGCGCTTGTCGCTGCCGGCGATCACCAGGGCGCGCTCGACGCCGGGCAACGGCCGCGTCAAGGTCTGCGCCTGCCAGCCCTCCCATTTACCGCGGATGGCGGAGACGTCCAGCTTGCCGGCCGCCACCAGGCTGTCGACCAGTGCGCTGTGGCCGAGGGTGCCGACGATGACGACGTCGCGCCCGGCCGGCGCGTCCTCGGTACGCAGCGCGGGCGCCAGCCCCGTGACGCGGCGCACGTCCTCGCGCAGGTCGCGCGCGGCGCGCAGCACGCCCGCGTGGTCGGCGCCGTCCAGGTACAGCGGTGCCGCCTTGCCGTGCGCGGCCAGGGTCACGGCGCCCCGCGCGTCGAACGACACCAAGCGTGCCGGCTCCTGCGCCCACGCCGGCAGAAGCGCGCACACGAGCGCCAACGCCAGGATGGCTCTCATTGCCGCCCCTGCGGAGCGTAGCGGCAGCCGCGCAGCGCCTCCAGCGGCACCGCCTCGGCCAGCGCGCGCATGCCGGCACCGGACGGGTGCAGGCCGTCGCCCTTGTCGAACTCCTTGCGCAGCAGATGGGGCGCGGCCGGGTCGCGCAGCGCCGCGTCGAAGTCGGCCACGCCGTCGAAGATGGCGGACGTCCTGATCCAGTCGTTCAACAGGCGCCGGTCCGCCTCGTTGACAGGCCCCGGCTTGTAGTAGTCGCTGGCGCCGTACGGCGTGATCGTGCCGCCGAGCACGCAAACGCCGCGGTCGTGCGCACGCTCGACCAGCTGGCGATAGGCCAGCCGCAGATCCTCCAGCAGGCGCGCGCGCAGGGCTGGTTCGTCCGACACGTTGCGGTGCAGGTTGCCCAGGTCGTTCACGCCGATCATGACGATGGCGTGCGACACGCCGGCGCGCCCCAGCACGTCGCGCTCGAAGCGGGAAACGAGGTTCGGTCCCAGGCCGTCGCGCAGCATGCGCCCGCCGCCAATGCCGGCGTTGACGACGCCCAGCGGCCTTCCGTTCGCGCGCAGGCGTTGCGCCAGCAGGTCGGGCCAGCGGTTGTTGGCGTCCGTGGTCGCGCCATTGCCGTCGGTGATCGAGTCGCCCACGGCCACCACGGCGCGCGTGCCGGGCGGCGCCTCCACCTCGACGTCCGCCAGCGCATACCAGTGCTCGACCTTGACGGCATCGTCCCACGTCGCCTGTCCTACCCGGTTGCCGCTGCCGACGAAGCTGGTCGCGCGCGAACCGGGATGCCCGGTCTGGCGCGCCGGCGGCGCCTTGAAGTACAGCGAGATGGCCAGGTCGGCGCCGGGCGGATGCGCCAGTGCGACGGCATCGCTGTAGTACTCGGCGCCCGCCGGGATGGTGACGGCGGCGCGACCGTCGAACGTCAACGCGCGCGCCGACACCGCATCGATCGACGGGTCTCCAGGCACGCGGGCGCGGGCGATGCCGGCACCGTCCAGTACCAGCGGCTCGGGACCGAACGCATTGCTGATGCGCACCCGTAGCCTCGTGCCGCCCAGCGACGTGTGCACGATCTGGCGCAAGGTGGCGTCAAGCCAGTACTGCGCGGCCAGTTCGTTGCGGGGCTCGGGCACCTGCTGCGCCGCGCCCCAGGATGCCACCCAGCGGGTGGGCTGCGCCGCGGCGGCGGCGCACAAGACCAGGCCCAGGCAAGCGGCCAGCATGCTGCGGTAGTTTTTCACCTGTTGTCTCCGTTGTGGCCCGCCGGAATCTGCGTCCGGTCGGGCGTGTCGTTGCCAGGATTTCGCTTTCGTGGTGGCGCCGCGCCGGTTCAGGCGCGCTCGCCGTGCATGGCATTTTTTGCATCGGCACGTGTTGACTTGACCCGCCAATTGCCGCACACTGCAAAAATGTTAGCGCTATTCATTTTAGGTTAAGCCGATGGTACACGCAACAAAACCCGACACGCCCGCTTCTCCGTCGATCACCGCCATGCGGGTGATTCCGGTCGCGGGCCGCGACAGCATGCTGCTCAACCTGTGCGGCGCCCACGCTCCCTGGTTCACGCGCACCCTGGTGCTGCTGACGGACAGCGCGGGCCGCACCGGCATCGGCGAAGTGCCCGGCGGCGCCGGCATCCTGCGCGCGCTGGAACGCGCGGTGCCGCTGGTCGTGGGTACGCAGACGGGCCGGTGGAACCGCACCTTGAACACCGTGCGCGCAGCACTGACGCGTCAGGACACGGCAGGCACGGTGCAGCACCAAGTCACGTCCGCCGCCGAGGAAGCCGTGCTGCGCCAGCCGCACGAGATCAACCTGCGCCTGGAGAACGTGGTGACGGCCATCGAGGCGGCCCTGCTCGACCTGCTGGGCCAGCACCTGGGCGTGCCCGTGTGCGAGCTGCTCGGCAGCGGCCAGCAGCGCGACAGCGTGCCGATGCTGGCCTACCTGTTCTATATCGGCGACCGCGCCCGCACCGACCTGCCCTATCTGGCGGGCGAGGGCGACGGCTGGTACCGCATCCGTCACGAGCAAGCGCTGACGCCCGAAGCCATCGTGCGCCAGGCCGAGGCTGCGGTGGCGCGCTACGGCTTCCAGGACTTCAAGCTGAAGGGCGGCGTGATGACTGGTGCCGACGAGATGGCGGCGGTGGCAGCGCTGAAGCGCCGCTTCCCGGCGGCGCGCGTGACGCTGGACCCGAACGGCGCCTGGTCGCTGGAGGAAGCCATCGCCTTGTGCCGCGGCCAGGGCCACCTGCTGGCCTATGCGGAGGACCCGTGCGGCCCCGAGCACGGCTACTCGGGGCGCGAGGTCATGGCCGAGTTCCGCCGCGCCACCGGCATCCCCACCGCGACCAATATGGTGGCGACGGACTGGCGCCAGCTGGCGCATTCGTACCGGCTGGACGCCGTCGACATCCCGCTGGCCGACCCGCACTTCTGGACGATGCAAGGCGCCGTGCGGCTGGCGCAGCTGTGCCACGACTGGGGCCTGACGTGGGGTTCGCATTCGAACAACCACTTCGACGTGTCGCTGGCGATGTTCACCCACGCGGCGGCGGCCGCGCCGGGCCGCATCACGGCGATCGACACGCACTGGATCTGGCAGGAAGGCTTGGCCCGCCTGACCCGCGAGCCGCTCGAGATCATCGGCGGCGCGGTCGCCGTGCCGGACCGGCCAGGCCTGGGCATCGAGCCGGACATGGAACGCATCATGGCGGCCCACGCCCTGTTCAAGGAAGTGGGCGGCAGCGCGCGCGACGATGCGATGGCCATGCAATACCTGGTGCCCGGCTGGACCTATTCGCCCAAGCGGCCCAGCCTGGGCCGCCGATAACCGATACAACACCGACAAGGAGACAATCATGAAGGAAGCGTCAGCAATGTCGCTGCTGCCGGCCGACCTGGCCGACGCCCTGCTGGTCGGGCGCGTCTGGCGCGGCGGCGCCATCGACGGCCCCTGCGTCGTCGCCGTGCGCGCCGGCGAGGTGTACGACATCACCGCCCACGCGGCCACCGTCGCCGACCTGCTGGAACGCGAAGATGCCGTGGCCATCGCCCGCACGGCGCCCGGCGAGCACCTGGGCAACGCCGAGCGGCTGATCGTCGATGCCCTCGCCGGCAACCACACACCGGCGCGGCTGCTGGCACCATGCGACCTGCAGGCCATCAAGGCCTGCGGCGTCACGTTCGCCGTCAGCCTGCTGGAACGCGTGATCGAGGAACAGGCCGGCGGCGATGCCGCCCGCGCCGAGCGCCTGCGCGGCGAGCTGCTGGCCACGATCGGCGCCGACCTGTCCAGCATCAAGCCCGGCTCGCCCGAAGCAGAAAAACTGAAGCAGGAATTCATCAGCCGCGGTGCCTGGTCGCAGTACATGGAAGTGGGCATCGGCCCGTATGCCGAGGTGTTTTCGAAGTCGCAGCCGATGTCGGCGGTCGGCTTCGGCGCGGACGTCGGCCTGCACCCGGATTCGCAGTGGAACAACCCCGAGCCGGAGATCGTACTGGCCGTCAACAGCCGCGGCAGCGTGATGGGCGCCACCCTGGGCAACGACGTCAACCTGCGCGACATCGAGGGCCGCAGCGCCCTGTTGCTGGGCAAGGCCAAGGACAACAACGGTTCCTGCGCCATCGGCCCCTTCATCCGCCTGTTCGACGAACGCTTCACGCTGGACACGGTGCGCAACGCCGAGGTGCGCCTGACCATCGAAGGCGCCGACGACGACTTCGTGCTCGCTGGCGCCAGCATGATGCGCCAGATCAGCCGCGACCCGCTCGACCTGGTCGCGCAGACCTGCGGCAGGCACCACCAGTACCCGGACGGCTTCATGCTGTTCCTGGGGACCATGTTCTCGCCGATCAAGGACCGCGACAGCGCGGGCGGCGGCTTTACCCACCACCTGGGCGACCGCGTCACCATCACGACGCCGGCGCTGGGTGGCCTGGTCAATCATGTCCAGCGCAGCGACCGCATCGCGCCCTGGACCTTCGGCGTGCGTGCGCTGTACGGCAACCTGGCCCGGCGCAACCTGCCAACACCACAAACGGAGACGAATCGATGACCGTAGCAACGACAAGCAGGGCGCCGCTGGTGTACGCGACCTATCCCAACCTGGCTGGCAAGCGCGTGGTCGTCACCGGTGGCGGCACCGGCATCGGCGCGGCCATCGTCGACGCGTTCGCGCGCCAGGGCGCGCAGGTCGTGTTCCTGGACATCGCCGAGGAGGCGTCGCACGCGCTGGCGGCGCAGGTCGCGACCGGCGCCGGCGTGGCTCACCCGCCCCGCTTCCTGCGCTGCGACCTGACGGACCTCGACGCCGTGGCTGCCACGTTCGCGCAGATCGAGCGGGAGGTCGGCGCGGTCGAGATCCTGATCAACAACGCGGCCAACGACAACCGCCACCAGGTGCACGAAGTGACGCCGCAGTACTGGAACGACAGCCTGGCCGTCAACCTGCGCCACCAGTTCTTCTGCGCGCAGGCGGTGGCGCCGGGGATGAAAGCGGCCGGCGGCGGCGTGATCCTGAACTTCGGTTCGATCTCGTGGCACCTGGCGCTGGACAGCCTGTCGCTGTACATGACGGCGAAGGCCGCCATCGAGGGCCTGACGCGCGGCCTGGCGCGCGACCTGGGCAACGACGGCATCCGCGTCAACACCATCATTCCCGGCTCGGTCAAGACGCCGCGCCAGATGGCGCTGTGGCATTCGCCGGAAGACGAAGCCAACATCCTGGCCGCGCAATGCCTGCACGAGCGCGTGGAGCCGGAGGACGTGGCGGCGCTGACCCTGTTCCTGGCCTCCGACAACGCGGGCCGCTGCTCGGGGCGCGACTACTTCGTCGATGCGGGATGGTACGGCGCATGAACGCACAAGCCATCACCCCGCGCTGCATCTGGCCCGTGGGCGCCAAGCTGGGCGAAGGCCCGGTGTGGCACGCCGAGGAACAGCTGCTGTATTTCGTCGACATCAAGGGCCGCAAGCTGCACCGTTGCGACAGCGAAGGCGACGCGCGCGACAGCTTCGAGCTGCCGGACGAAACGGGCTTCGCCCTGCCCGTCCATGGTGGCGGCCTGGTGTGCGGGCTGCCCGGCCAGCTGGTGCATTTCGATCCGGCCCGCGGCAGCTTCAAGCCGCTGCTGTCGCTGGAAGGCGACCGGCCCGGCAACCGCATGAACGACGGCGCCATCGGTCCGGATGGCGCGCTGTGGTTCGGCTCCATGGACAATGGCGAAACGGCGCCCACGGGCGCGCTGTACCGCTACGACGGCGGCCTGCAGCGCCATGACGACGGCTACGTCATCACCAACGGCCCCGCCTTCAGCCCGGACGGGCGCACGTTCTACCATACCGATACGCTCGGCAAGACCGTCTACGCCTTCGACGTGGACGGGCGCGGCAAGCTGTCCAACAAGCGCACCTTCGTCACCATCGCCGGCGCCGGCCATCCGGACGGCAGCGCCGTCGATGCCGAGGGCTGCGTGTGGATCGCCTCGTTCGGCGGCGGCCGCGTGGAGCGCTATGCACCGAGCGGCGAGCTGCTCGACTTCGTCGTATTCCCCTGCCCGAACGTGACCAAGATCGCCTTCGGCGGCCCGGACCTGCGCACCGCGTTCGCGACCACGGCCTGGAAAGGCATGAGCGAGGACGCGCGCGCGCGCCATCCGTTGGCCGGCGCCGTGTTCGCGTTCGACGTTTCCGTTCCCGGTCTCGCACCGCAACCGTTCCGATTGGACGTCCAATGAGCCGCCGCTACCGTTCCCAGGACTGGTTCGACAATCCCGACTTCATCGACATGACGGCGCTGTACCTGGAGCGCTTCATGAACTACGGGATCACGCCGGAGGAACTGCGTTCCGGCAAACCGATCATCGGCATCGCCCAGTCGGGCAGCGACATCAGCCCCTGCAACCGCATCCACCTGGAGCTGGCCAAGCGGGTGCGCGACGGCATCCGCGATGCCGGCGGCATCCCGATGGAGTTCCCGCTGCATCCGATTTTCGAGAACTGCCGCCGCCCCACCGCCGCCATCGACCGCAACCTGGCCTACCTGGGCCTGGTCGAGATCCTGCACGGCTATCCGATCGACGCCGTCGTGCTGACGACCGGCTGCGACAAGACCACGCCGGCGCAGCTGATGGCGGCGGCCACGGTGGACATTCCCGCCATCGTGCTGTCCGGCGGGCCGATGCTGGACGGCTGGCTGGACGGGGAACTGGTCGGCTCCGGCGCCGCCATCTGGAAGGGCCGCCGCCGCCTCGCGGCGGGCGAGATCGACAACGAGAAGTTCCTGCAGATCGCCGCCGCCTCGGCGCCCTCCGCCGGCCACTGCAACACGATGGGCACGGCCTCGACGATGAATGCGATCGCCGAGGCGCTGGGCATGTCGCTGACCGGCTGCGCCGCCATTCCGGCGCCCTACCGCGAGCGCGGCCAGATGGCGTACGAGACGGGCCGGCGCATCGTCGCGCTGGCCGAGCAGGACGTGAAGCCGTCCGACATCCTGTCGCGCGACGCCTTCCTCGACGCCATCGTCGTCAACGCCGCCATCGGCGGTTCGACCAACGCGCAGCAACACATCATCGCGATGGCACGCCATGCCGGCGTGGAGCTGAAGCTGTCGGACTGGATGGAGTATGGCCACGACGTGCCGCTGCTGCTGAACATGCAACCGTCCGGCAAGTACCTGGGCGAGCGCTTCCACCGCGCCGGCGGCGTGCCCGCCGTGATGTGGGAGCTGCACCAGGCCGGCAAGCTGCGTGCCGACCGCCCCACCGTCACCGGCAGGTCGATGGCGGACAACCTGCATGGCCGCGCGAGCGTGGACCGCGAGATGATCACGCCGTTCGATGCGCCGCTGAAGACACAGGCCGGCTTCTTTGTCCTGCAGGGCAACCTGTTCGACTTCGCCATCATGAAGACCTCCGTCATCTCGCCCGAGTTCCGCGCGCGCTACCTGTCGCAGCCGGGGCGCGAGGGCGTGTTCGAGTGTCGCGCCATCGTGTTCGACGGCTCCGGCGACTACCACGCCCGCATCAACGATCCGAGCCTGGACATCGACGAGGACTGCATCCTGGTCATCCGCGGTGCCGGCCCGATCGGCTGGCCCGGCTCGGCCGAGGTGGTCAACATGCAACCGCCCGACGCGCTGATCCGGCGCGGCATCAAGAACCTGCCCACGCTGGGCGATGGCCGACAGTCCGGCACGTCTGACAGCCCGTCGATCCTGAACGCGTCGCCGGAATCGGCGGTCGGCGGCGGCCTGGCCTACGTGCGCACGGGCGACACGATCCGCATCGACCTGAACGCGGGCACCTGCGACATGCTGGTGGACGATGCCGAGCTGGCGCGCCGCAAGGAGCAAGGCATTCCGCCGGTGCCGCCCAGCCAGACGCCGTGGCAGGAACTGTACCGCGCCACGGTAGGCCAGATGCACACGGGAGCCTGCATGGAGCTGGCGGTGGAATACCGCGGCGTGGCCGCCACGCTGCCACGGCATAATCACTGACCTTTTTACCCTAGAACCAGAGGCCGCGAAGGCCCGATTTCTGGAGACATGCATGAACGACTACCTCCTTGAGATGCGCGGCATCGTCAAGCAGTTCGACGGCGTGCGCGCGCTCGACGGCATCGACATCAAGGTGCGCGCGGGCGAATGCGTCGGCCTGTGCGGCGAGAACGGCGCCGGCAAGTCCACCTTGATGAAGGTGCTGTCCGGCGTCTACCCGCACGGTACCTACGACGGCGAGATCCTGTGGCAGGGGGCGCCGCTGCGTGCGACGTCGATCCGCGAGACGGAGGCCGCCGGCATCGTCATCATCCACCAGGAGCTGATGCTGGTGCCGGAACTGTCGGTGACGGAGAACCTCTTTCTCGGCAACGAGATCCGGCTGCCGGGCGGCCGCATGGACTACGACGCCATGAACCGCCGCGCGGTGGAGCTGCTGGCCGAATTGAATATCCGCGACGTCAACGTGGTGCTGCCGGTGAAGCAGTACGGCGGCGGCCACCAGCAGCTGATCGAAATCGCCAAGGCGCTGAACAAGAACGCCCGGCTGTTGATCCTGGACGAGCCGTCGTCCTCGCTGACCTCCGCCGAGATCGCGATCCTGTTGGACATCATCCGTTCGCTGAAAGCCAAGGGCGTCACCTGCATCTACATCTCGCACAAGCTCGACGAGATCGAGGCGATCTGCGACACCATCGTGACGATCCGCGACGGCCGCCACATCGCCACCACACCGATGCGCGACATGAGCGTGGAGCGCATCATCGCCCAGATGGTCGGGCGCGAAATGAACCAGCTGTATCCGCAGCGGCGTCACACGCCGGGCGAAGTGATCTTCGAGGCGCGCCACGTGACTTGCCGCGATCCGGACAACCCGCGCCGCAAGCGCGTGGACGACGTCTCGTTCACCCTGCGCCGCGGCGAAATCCTCGGCATCGCGGGCCTGGTCGGCGCCGGCCGCACGGAACTGGTGTCCGCCATTTTCGGTGCCTACGACGGCCCGTTCGAGGCCGAGGTGCTGCTGGAAGGCCGCGCGCTCGACACCTCCTCGCCGCTGCGCTCGATCCGGAACGGGCTGGCGATGGTGCCGGAGGACCGCAAGCACCATGGCATCGTGCCGGACCTGTGCGTGGGCCACAACATGACCCTGGCGGTGCTGCAGCAGTTCGCGCGTGGCACGCGCATCGATGCCGAGGGCGAGCTGCGCACGGTGGGCGAGGAGATCGGCCGCCTGAAGCTGAAGACGGCCAGCCCGTTCCTGCCGATCACGGGCCTCTCGGGCGGCAACCAGCAGAAGGCCGTGCTGGCCAAGATGCTGCTGACACGGCCGAAGATCCTGATCCTGGACGAGCCCACGCGCGGCGTGGACGTGGGCGCCAAGTTCGAGATCTACCAGCTGATGTTCGACCTGGCCAGTCAGGGCGTGTCGATCGTCATGGTGTCGTCCGAGCTGCAGGAGGTGCTGGGCATCTCCGACCGCGTGCTCGTGATCGGCGAAGGCCGCCTGCGCGGCGACTTCGTCAACGATAACCTGACGCAGGAAACGCTGCTGACCGCCGCCATCACCCATTGAACCCGACGACTCCATGAAAAGCAACCAACTGAAAAAGCTGTTCACCCAGTACAAGATGCTGGCCCTCTTGATCGCCATCGCGCTGATCTGGGGCTTCTTCACATGGCACACGGATGGCGGCTTCATCACGCCACGTAATGTGTCGAACCTGATGCGGCAGATGGCGATCACCGGCATCGTCGCCTGCGGCATGTCGCTCGTCATCATCGCCGGCGAGATCGACCTGTCGGTCGGCTCGCTGCTGGGCCTTCTGGGCGGGATCGCCGCGGTGCTGGACGTCACGCACGGCCTGCCGCTGCCCGTCAACCTGCTGGCCGTGCTGGCCATCGGCCTGTTCATCGGCCTGTTCAACGGCTACCTGACGGCCTACCTGCACATTCCCTCCTTCATCGTCGGCCTGGGCGGCATGCTGGCCTACCGCGGCATCGTGCTGGGCGTGACCGACGGCATCACCGTCGCTCCCGTCTCGCCCGAGCTGGTGCACCTGGGTCAGGGCTACCTGGCGCCGCAACTGGGCCTGCTGCTGGGCGTGTTGCTGTTCGGGGTGGCAGTGTTCCTCACGTGGCGCCAGCGCATCAGCCGCGCCAGGCACCAGCTGGCACAGGCGCCGCTGTGGCGCGACGGCCTGCGCCTGCTGCTGATCGCCGCCGTGCTGGCCGGCTTCGTGACGACCCTGAACAGCTACGAGGGCATCCCGCTGCCGGTGTTGCTGCTGCTCGCGCTGCTGGCCGTGTTCACCTACATGACGACGCAGACGGTGTTCGGCCGCCGCATCTATGCGGTGGGCAGCAATATGGAGGCGACCCGCCTGTCCGGCATCAACGTGAAGGCCGTCAAGCTGTGGATCTTCGGGATCATGGGCCTGATGTGCGCGCTGGCCGGCATCGTCAACACGGCCCGGCTGGCGGCCGGCTCGCCCTCGGCCGGCACCTCGGGCGAGCTCGATGCGATCGCCGCCTGCTTCATCGGCGGCACCTCGATGCGGGGCGGCTCGGGCACCGTGTACGGCGCGCTGATCGGCGCGCTGGTGATGGCCAGCCTCGACAACGGCATGTCGATGCTGGACGTGGACACCTACTGGCAAATGATCGTCAAGGGCTTCATCCTGACCCTCGCGGTATGGGTGGACGTGGCGACGCGCGCCGGCAAGCGTTAGCAGCAGAGTACGCGAGGTCGGACCCGCCGGGTCCGACGCCAGCCCTTGGCAAGTACAAAAAACAGACGGAGACACGATGACCAAGCATATCCCCCCACGCCGCCAGTTCCTGGCCTCTGCATCGAGCCTGGCCGCCCTGGCCGCGGCGCCCACCCTGGCGCTGGCCGCCACGACGCCGCTGTACAAGAATCCCAATGCGCCGGTAGCGCGCCGCGTCGACGACCTGCTCAAACGCATGACCCTGGAGGAGAAGATCGCCCAGATGGACTGCGTGTGGCAGGAGAAGAACCTGATCGAGGAAGCCAACGGCGACTTCGCACCGGCCAAGGCGTCGCAGCTCTACCCACACGGCCTGGGCATGCTGGCGCGGCCATCGGACCGCCAGGGCCAGGCCAGCGCGGACAATGCCGCAGGCACCGGCGCAGGCGGTGCCGGCGACAGCGGCGCCCGGCCCAACCGCAATGCCCTGGAGACGGCGACGTATATCAACGCGGTGCAGCGCTGGGCCGTCGAGCAGACCCGCCTGGGCATCCCGCTGTTCCTGCACGAGGAAGCGCTGCACGGCTACGTGGCGAAGGACGCCACCTCGTTCCCGCAGGCGATCGCACTGGCTTCCACCTTCGATCCCTCACTGGCGCAGAAGGTGTTCGCGGTGGCCGCGCGCGAGATGCGCGCGCGTGGCGCCAACTTCGCGCTGGCGCCCGTGGTGGACGTGGCGCGCGAACCGCGCTGGGGCCGTATCGAGGAAACCTACGGCGAGGACCCGTTCCTGTGCGGCGAGATGGGCAAGGCAGCCGTGCTGGGCTTCTCGGGCACCGAGCGCAAGCTGGCCAAGGACAAGGTACTCGCCACGCTGAAGCACATGACGGGCCACGGCCAGCCGGAATCGGGCACCAATATCGGCCCGGCCGAGGTGTCGGAACGCACGCTGCGCGAGGAGTTCTTCCCGCCATTCGAGAAGCTGGTGCGCGAGACGCCGGTGGCCGCCATCATGCCCTCGTATAACGAGATCGGCGGCGTGCCCTCGCACGCCAACCGCTGGCTGCTGCACAAGGTCTGCCGCGAGGAATGGGGCTTCCAGGGCGTGATGGTGTCGGACTATTTCGGCATCAAGGAACTGGTCACGCGCCACCGGCTGGCCGATACGCCGCGCGACGCCGCGCTGTATGCCATCAAGGCCGGCGTGGACATCGAGACGCCGGACGGCCACGGCTACCGCGCGCTGGCGCAACTGGTGCGCGACAAGCAGGTCAAGGTGAGCGAGATCGATGCCATCGTGCGCCGCATCCTGACGCTGAAGTTCAACGCCGGCCTGTTCGAGCAGCCCTACGTGGACGCGCAGGCGGCCGACCGGCTGACGGCCACGCCGGATGCGGTGGCGCTGGCGCGCGAGGCGGCCGTGCGCTCGGTCGTGCTGCTGAAGAACGACAAGGGCCTGCTGCCGCTGGACGGCAAGAAGGTCGGGCGCCTGCTGCTGCTGGGCACCCATGCGAAGGATACGCCGATCGGTGGCTACTCCGACGTGCCGCGCCACGTGGTATCGATCCATGAGGCCTTGCAGGCGGAAGCCAAGGCCCAGGGCTTCGCCTTCGACTACCGCGAGGGCGTGCGCATCACGGAGGAACGCATCTGGGGCAAGGACGAGATCCGCTTCACGCCGGCCGACGTCAACGCCCAGCTGATCGAGCAGGCGGTGGCGGCGGCGAGGAATGCCGACACGATCGTGATGGTCCTGGGCGACAACGAGCAGACCAGCCGCGAGGCCTGGGCCGACAACCACCTGGGCGACCGCGACAGCCTGGACCTGATGGGCCAGCAGAACGACCTGGCGCGCGCCATCTTCGCCCTGGGCAAGCCGACCGTCGTGTTCCTGCTGAACGGCCGGCCGCTGTCGGTCAACCTGCTGGCCGAACGCGCCGACGCGCTGGTAGAGGGCTGGTACCTGGGCCAGGAGACGGGGCACGCGGCGGCGGACATCCTGTTCGGCCGCGCCAACCCGGGCGGCAAGCTGCCCGTGTCGATTGCGCGCGACGTCGGCCAGCTGCCGATCTTCTACAACCACAAGCCGTCGGCGCGGCGCGGCTACATCGACGGCAGTACCAAGCCGCTATACCCGTTCGGCTTTGGCCTGAGCTATACGAAGTTCGACATCGCGGCACCGCGGCTGAGGAAGGCCAGCATCAAGGCGGGCGAGTCGACCCAGGTGGAAGTGGACGTGGCGAACGTGGGGCCGGTGCGCGGCGACGAGGTGGTGCAGCTGTACATCCGCGACGACATCTCGTCCGCCACCCGCCCCGTGCTGGAGCTGAAGGGCTTCCAGCGCGTGACCTTGAACCCGGGCGAGCGGCGCACGCTGGTGTTCGAGATCCGGCCCGAACACCTGTGGTTCTACAATATGGAGATGAAGCGGGTGGTGGAGCCGGGCAGCTTCACCATTCACGTGGGACCGAGCAGCGCGCAGCTGAAGTCCACGCAGCTGATGGTGAGTTAGAACGCCGGCGACAGGCACCAATGCCGCTAAGTTCACCCAAAAGCGTAGAGCTGGGGTCAGACCCGGCGGGTCTGACCCCGGTTTTTGGTCGCGGATCGAAGTATGCGCCGGCGGCCAAACACGTTACATCCTGACTTTGCGGCATTAGCGACTCGGGTTCACTTCTCCGGCGACAAATGCCCCAGCGCATACGACAGGTGCTGCCACCAGTGCTCGCGCGAGCGCACGTTCAAGAGGCAGGTCTTGTCGACCTCCTCCTTGAACACGCGGTCCTGGCACTGCCTGGTCAGCAGCGCGTGGCGCTGGTTCTCCGCGTTGACCAGGGCCGCCGCGAACCAGCCCAGCACCAGCGTCAGCACGACGACGAGGCTCCAGGCCAGGTGGTTGACGTTGCTGACGCTGAACAGGCGCTTCTCGTCCGGCTCCAGCGCATCGTACGCCTTCATGATCACTTCTTCGCGGTCGCTCATGGTACTGCCTCCTGACTTACTTTTTCTCCGCCGCGGCCTTGGCCACCAGCTGGTCCAGCACGGCCAGCGTCTGCTTGCCGGCCTGCAGTTCCGGCATGCCCGGCGCGCCGGCCAGGCTTGGTGACGTCACGTAGCGGCCGTCCACCACCAGCGTGGGCGCGGTGTCGATCTTGTAGGCGCCGATCGTCGGGCCCAGGCGCTTCAGTTTGGTCAGCACGCCAAAGGAATTGAAGACCTGCTGGTACTTGGTCTTGTCGATGCCGTTCTTGACGAGGAAGTCGGTGATTTGCTCGTCGCTGCGGTAGATGCGGTCACGCTGCACGTGGATGGCGTTGAAGATCTTCGAGTGGAACTGCTCGACCTGGCCCATCGCTTCCAGCGTGATGTAGGCATGCGCCAGCGGATCCTTCTCGCCACCGGCCGGGAAGTGCAGGCGGCGGAACGAGATCTTGTCGCCCTGCTTCTTGACCCATTCGGTCAGCATCGGATCGAGCGCGTGGCAATGCGGGCAGGTATACATGAAGAACTCGATGACTTCGACCTTCTTGCCGCTGTCGGTGCGGACAGGCTGGGCCAGCGTCGTGTAGCCGGGTTCGGCGGCCTGGGACGTGGCGGTAAAGGCCAGCAGTGCGGTGGCGGCAAGCATGAGGCGCAGAAAACGCATGATCTTCCTTCTTGTCTGGTTGCGTGAACAGGGCCAGGGGCCCGGGTGTAAACGCCGCGAGATTACCATCTTTTGCGGCGCCGGTTCACCCCCGGCGCGAAATTAAGGCCGCTTTAAGCGCAGGGGCGCTGCGTCGCGCCTACAAACGTGTTGCGAATCCTGCACGGCAGTCGTTATAGTTCCTGCATCCCTCTCCCGACAGGAGCAATATGCAGCCCCGTCGCTCGACCCTCTTTCCAGCCGCGCTGGCAGCGCTGGCAGCGCTGGCGGCGGCCGTTGTCCTGGCCCAGGACGCGCCGGCGGCCAAGGCGCCCGCCACGCCTGCCACACCCGATATCCCGTTCGCCCCTGCCAACGCCGCCGCCGTACGCACGCCCAGCGCACCCGGCGCCTGGGGCGGTCCGCGCACCGGCACCGAAGCAACGCTGTCGGACCGCGTCGCCAGTTACCGCATCGATGCCACGCTGGACCCGCTGCGCCACACGATCGAGGCGCGCCAGCAGCTCACGTGGCGCAATCGCAGCGCGCTGACCGTCAGGAGTGTCTACCTGCACCTGTACCTGAACGCGCACCGCAACGAGAACAGCACGTTCTATACGGAGGAGCGCAACGGCGGCGAGTCGTTCCGCTCCGGCCTGGACGCGGGCCCGGAAAAATACGGCTATACGGAACTGCGTGCGGTACGCCAGGGCGGCCGCGCGGTGCCATGGCGCTACGTCCAGCCGGACGGCGGCCCCGCCACCGACCGCACCGTCGTGCGCTTCGACCTGCCGGAGCCGGTGGCGCCGGGCGCCAGCACGACACTCGACATTGCGTTCTTCGACCAGTTGCCGCGCGTGACGGTGCGCACCGGCTACTTCGACACCTTCCACCTGGTGGCGCAGTGGTTTCCCAAGATCGGCGTGCTGGAGCTGCCGGGCGAACGGGGCGCAACGGCGGTGCGCTGGAACGTGCACGAATACCATGCCGAATCCGAGTACTACGCCGACTTCGGCCACTACGACGTGCGCCTGACGGTCCCCAAGGGTTATACGGTCGGTGCGACCGGCCAGTTGCAGGGCCAGCCGGTCGAGCGGGGCGGCCTGGTCACGCACCACTACGTGCAGGGCGACGTGCACGATTTCGCCTGGACCGCCGACAGCCGCACGGCGCCGCCGCTGCGCGCGACCTGGCGTGGCGGCCCGCATCCGGTCGAGGTCACGGTGCTGTTCCCGCCCGAGTACCGTTCCAACGCGCAGCCGGTGCTGCAGGCCGCGCTGGACTCGCTCGACTACTTCACTCGCACGCTCGGGCCCTACCCTTACCGCACCGTGACGGCCGTGATCCCGCCCTACAACGGGCGCGAGGCCAGCGGCATGGAATACCCCACGTTCTTCACGGCCGACAGCGTGTCCGACCCGGCCCGCGACACGCTGGGCGGCATGGCGCTGGATTTCGTCACGATCCACGAGTTCGGCCACGGCTACTTCCAGGGCATCCTGGCCAGCAACGAGTTCGAGGAACCGATGCTGGACGAGGGCCTGAACGAATTCTGGAACCAGCGCATGCTGCGCGAGCGCGGCCAGAAACTGCATGCGACCACGTCGCTGCTGCGCCGGCTCGGCTTCGCCCCCGCCTTCGACGTGTTCGACGGCGAGCGCGCCAGCCTGGCGCTGGCCGAGCCGGCCGATCCGCTGGGCGAGAACGCCTGGCTGCGGCTGGAAGGCGTCGGTCCCGTCTACGCGCGCACGGCCGTCATGATGCGCGACCTGGAGGCGCAACTGGGCAAGGACGTGATGGAGCGCGCCATGCGCACCTACTACCAGCGCTGGAAGTTCCGCCACCCCAGCATCGCCGACCTGCAGGCAACCCTGGCGGAAGTCAGCGGCCAGGCCGCTCTGGTGAACACCGTATTCGAGCAGCAGGTGTACGCGGCGCAGCCGGTCGATGATCGCATCGCGGACTTCTCCAGCGACGAGGTATTGCCGCAGCCGGGCTACGCCGGCGCCAACGTCAACGTGACCGACGAGGCCGCCGAGGAGCAGGCCGAGGCGGCGCGCCGGCGCTGGCAGGATCAGCACCCGGACGCCAGGCCCGGCACCGGGCCGTTCCCCTGGCGTACCGCGGTGGTGCTGCGCCGGCGCGGCGCGGCCGTGCCGCAGACGCTGGTGGTCACGTTTGCCGACGGCAGCCGCGAGACCGTGCAATGGCAGGGCCAGGAACGCTGGCGGCGCTTCGAATGGGTCAAGCCGGTGCGGGCCGTATCGGCCCAGCTGGACCCCGAGCGCAAGCACCTGCTGGATGCGAACAAGCTGGACGACGGCCGCACCCTGGCGGCCGACGCCAGCGCCACGCGGCGCTGGACCCTCGACCTCGGCACCATCGTGCAAACCCTCCTGGCCCTGCTGGCGACGCTATGACCACTTCCCTCCTCCATCCGGCCCGCGCCGCGCTGCAGTGGCGCCTGTTGGCGCTGTGGGCAGCCTGCGTGCTGCTGCCCACCTTGCTGCTGGCACTGCCGGTCTACAGCCTGCTGGCGGGCCAGCTGGACTACTCGACGCAGGCGCCCGCGCTGGCCCGTGCGCTGGACATGGTCGCCCTGGGCGATCTCGCCACGGTGCTGGGCCACCAGAGTGCGGCGCTGGGCACGGCGGGGCTGGGCGCGCTGCTGGCGATGCTGGCGTTGTCCCCGCTGCTGTCCGGCGCCGTCGTCACGGCGGCGCGCGCGCCCGAGCCGCCGCGGATGAAACCGCTGCTGGCCGGCGCACTGGCCGAATACCCGCGCATGGCGCGCATGCTGTGCTGGAGTATCGTACCGCTGGGCGCCGCGGTGGCCGGCGGCACGGCACTGCTGGACCTGGCGCAGGAACATGGCCGCAACGTCATCTTGCCCGGGCAGGCACGCCTGGCCACCTGGTCCGCCGCGGCGGCGCTGGCCTTGCTGGTGCTGCTGGCGAACCTGACGCTCGACGCCGGCCGCGCGGCCCTTGCCATCGATCGCCGACGGCCGTCCGCCGTGGCGGGCTGGTGGCGCGGCCTGGGCCTGCTGGCGCGGCGCACCGGCGCGGTGCTGGGCGCCTATGGCGCACTGACATTGGTGGGATTGCTGCTGGCCGCACTGCTGGCGCTGGCGCGCCTGCAGCTCACGCCAGCCAGCCCGGCGCCGTTCCTCGGCGCGCTGTTGCTGACGGAACTGATCGCGCTGGTGATCGGCTGGATGCGCGCGGCCCGGCTGTTCGCGCTGGTGCGCCTGGCGCTGGGCGAACGTGACAAGGGCTGAAAAAGTCGAACGTCAGTATCGAGATTTTGGCCGTTGCGATCGCAGGCGCGCGGTCCTATAGTCGGTGCTGATCCCGATTGAACGGAGCACTGCATGACTTCTCTTCCCACTTACTTCCTGTCGCACGGCGGCGGCCCCTGGCCGTGGATGCGCGAGCAGTTCGGCAGCGCCTACGACGCGCTGGACGCGTCGCTGCGCGACATCCCGCGCCAGGTCGGCGGCAAGCCGGGGGCCGTGCTGGCGGTCACCGCGCACTGGGAGGGCCGTGACTTCATGGTGTCGTCCGGCGCCCGCCCGCCGATGATCTACGACTACGGCGGCTTCCCGCCGCACACCTACCAGATCCGTTACGACGCGCCGGGCGACCCTGCGCTGGCGGCCCGGGTGCAAGCGCTGCTGCAGGGTGCGGGCCTGCCGGCCGCGCTGGACGACGCGCGCGGCTTCGACCATGGCACCTTCTCGGCGCTGTATCCCGTATTTCCCGGGGCGGACGTGCCGATCGTGCAGCTGTCGCTGCGCCACGGTCTCGACCCGGCCGAACACCTGGCCGCCGGGCGAGCACTGGCCACGCTGCGGCGCGAGGGCGTGCTGATCGTCGGCAGCGGTCTCAGTTACCACAACCTGCGCGCGTTCAATGCGGCGGGAGCGGCGGCGTCGCATGCGTTCGACGGCTGGTTACGGGAGGCGATGGCGCTGCCGCCGGCGCAGCGCACGCAGGCGTTACTGGAATGGGAACGGGCGCCGGCAGCGCGCCAGGCGCACCCGCGCGAGGAGCACCTGCTGCCGCTGATGGTGGCGCTGGGCGCGGCGGAGGACGAGCCGGCCAGCGTCGTGTATCACGAGGAGGACTTCTTCGGGGCGCTGGCGGTGTCGAGCTTCCGGTTTGGCTAGGGTTTGCCGAGGTAAGTGTTGGCGGATGATCAGCTGGGGTCTGTCCCCGATAAGTGGTCGCCCCAGCGCTCGCCACCGGCTTCGTCAGGGGACTGACCCCGATTTTTATCGCATCGCTCGAGCGCGAACAGAACAGGTTGATAGCGGCGGTTAAAACCGGGGTCAGTCCCCTAGTGACGTCAACGGCAAGCGCGTCGGCCACCACTTACCGGGGACAGACCCCTGCGGATCGGCCGCCGCGGGCTCAGGTCCCGCGCTTGCCCCGCATCCGCTCCGCTTCCTTCTCGGCAGCCTTGGCTGCCGCCTTCTCGGCCTTGATGCGCTCCTCTTCCTGGAACACCGCCAGCGCGGCCGCGCGCGTTTCCGGCGTCTCCAGCGAGATGCGGCCCAGCGCGCCGCTGCGGTAGTCCTGCAGCAGCATGTGCGAGGCCTTCTCGAAATCCCAGTCGCCGCCGCGGATGCGGTAGCCGCGCTTCTGCGCCAGGCCTTCGACGACGGCGATGCCGTCCATGCTGGCGATGTCCTTGAAGCCGTAGCGCGCCTGCAGCAGTTGCGGGTAGCGGCGCAGCAGCTCTTCCGCCAGCCACGTCGCCACCTCTTCCTCGATCAGGGCGTTGGCGCCGATGGCGTGGCTGGCCGCCAGCGCCAACCCGTCGCTGGGCATCTCGATCTTCGGCCACAACAGCCCGGGCGTGTCGATGATGGCGGTGTTCATGTCCAGGTAGATCTTCTGCTGCGTCTTGGTGACGGCCGGCTCGTCGCCCACCTTCGCGACGCGGCGCTTGAGCAGCGCGTTCATCAAGGTGGACTTGCCGACGTTCGGAATCCCCATGATCATCATGCGCAGCGGCTTGGTCGGCACGCCGCGGTGCGGCGCCAGCGCGCGCGCCTTGTCGATGACCTTGGCCACGTCCGCCGGCTTCTTGGTCGTCATCGCGTAGGCCGTCACGCTGCTGTCCTGCTCGAAATGGCGTACCCAGGCCGCCGTGGCGTCCGGGTCGGCCAGGTCGATCTTGTTGAGGATCTTCAGGCAGGGCTTGGAGCGGAACTTGCGCAGCTCCTCCACCAGCGGATTGCAGCTGGCGGCCGGCAGGCGGGCATCGACCACCTCGATGACGACGTCGACGTCCGCCATCTGTTCCGCCGCCTTTTTCTTGGCGGCGTTCATATGCCCCGGGAACCATTGGATAGCCATGCTGTTGCCTTCAAAATCGTTGGATCAATCCGCTATTTTACCGGGACTGTGGCGTGTCGCCTATTTTCTTGGCAGCAAGTCGCTGGTACCATAGACGCCTGCCCGCCATTCGTCCCGCCATGAAACTTGCCGCCCTTCTGCTCGCCTTCCACGCTTTTGCGAACGCTGCCCCCGTTGTCGAAGTGGCAGGCATCCGCGACCCGGAATTGAAGGCCTACCGCACGATGGTCAAGGGGCTGGACGCGTTCGACCTGGAGCGCGCGCACGCGCCGAAAGCCGCGCTGCGCTTCCTGCTGCGTCCCGCCGCAACCGGCGAAACGCTGGACGGCCTGACCCTGACGATCAGCGGCGACACGGTCAGCCTGCCCGTCGAGCTGGCGGCCGACGGCGGCTTCGTGCTCCCGCGCAGCGCGGCGGCGCTGGCCGACCGCGCCGAACTGGTACTGAACAAGAAGCGCAATTCGTTCCGCTGGCGGCCGGACGTGCGCAGCCCGGGCGTGCCGGCCAATGCGCGCCGGCTGGGCGACCTGCGCCTGCAATGCGCGGTGCAGTGGGCGATCGACCGCGAGGCGCTGACGCCGCAGGCGCGCGGCGCGCTGGAAGCGAACGGCGGGCCGTGCCACTCGCCGCTGGCGCACACTGCCTTCGAGGCGCCACAGGCCTTGCGCGCGGCCTGGCTGCGCGAGGGTTCGCGGCGCGAGGCCCTGCCCGTCAACCGGCAACACGCGCGCCGCTTCACGCCGCCGCTGGCCGATGGGGGCTGGGGCGACGATGCGATGGTCGAATTCGAATATGGGACGTAACCCTGCGGTGTCAGGCACCTATCTGCGGGTCTCCGACCCGCAGATAGGTGCCTGACACCATGGGTCTCTCATATTTCCGCCAGCGCCTTGACGTGCGCCACCACGCTGCGCCCCAGGGCCGACAGGTTGTAGCCGCCCTCCAGGCAACTGACGATGCGTCCTCTGGCGTGCTTTTTCGCCACCGCCACCAACTGCTCCGTCATCCACGCATAGTCCGCCTCCACCAGGCCCATGCCGCCCAGGTCGTCCTCGCGGTGGGCATCGAAGCCGGCCGAGATGAAGATCATCTCCGGCTTGAACGCGTGCAGCGCCGGCAGCCATTTGTCCAGCACCAGCTGGCGCACCACGTCGCCCTTGGTGTAGGCGGGCACCGGCACGTTGATCCGGTTCGGCGTGATCGGCAGCGCGTCCACGTAGGGATAGTACGGGTGCTGGAAGAAGCTCGCCATCAGCACGCGGCGCTCGTCGCGGAACGCTTCCTCGGTGCCGTTGCCGTGGTGGACGTCGAAGTCGATGATCGCGACCCGCCTCAGGCCGCGCGCATCGAGCGCGTGGCGCGCCGCGATGGCCACGTTGTTGAACAGGCAGAAGCCCATCGGCGCCGACGGCCGCGCGTGGTGGCCGGGCGGTCGCACGGCGCAGAAGGCGTTATCGATTTCACCATCGATGACGGCATCCGTCGCCGCCACCGCCGCCCCGGCGGCGCGCAATGCGGCCTGCCAGCTGTGCCGGTTCAGCGAGGTGTCGCCGTCGATCGGATAGTAGTCGTCGCCCTCGTGCGGCTGGGTCTTGACGATGGCGATGGCGTTGGGCGAGTGATTGCGCGCCACGTCGGCCAAGTCCACCAGGGGCGCTTCGCGATGCTCCAGCAGGTCGTCGATGTGCGCATTGATCAACTGGTCGGCGATGGCTTGCAGCCGCGCGGGGGATTCGGGGTGCCATTGCCCCATTTCGTGACGCTGGCAATCGGGATGGCTGTAAATGGCTGTGGTCATTGTGCTGTGGTCTGTACCCGCTCGTTTCCGTACCGCATGATCAATGGCGCAGGGTAGAATCCCCTGCATCACAGGCACCATGATATCAGACACCATGTATGCAAAATTGCACGACGTCGCGCGCCAGGTGGGGACCATCATCGTCGGCAAGGACCTGCAGATCCGCCAGGCGCTGACCTGCCTGCTGGCCGGCGGCCACCTGCTGGTCGAGGACGTGCCGGGTGTCGGCAAGACCACGCTGTCCCACGCGCTGGCCATTTCGCTGGGACTGCGCTTCAACCGCATCCAGTTCACCAGCGACCTGCTGCCGGCCGACGTCGCGGGCATCTCGATCTACGAGCGCGAAAAGAATGGCTTCGTGTTCCACCCCGGTCCCATCTTCACGCAGGTGCTGCTGGCCGACGAAATCAACCGCGCCACGCCGAAGACGCAATCGGGCCTGCTGGAGGCGATGGAGGAGCGCCAGGTCAGCGCGGACGGCGTCACGCGGCCGCTGCCCGAGCCGTTCTTCGTCATCGCCACGCAGAATCCCACGCACCAGGTGGGCACCTTCCCCTTGCCCGAATCGCAGCTGGACCGCTTCCTGATGTGCCTTTCGCTGGGCTACCCCGACCCGGCCGCGGAGCGGGCATTGCTGCTGGGCGAGGACCGGCGCGCGCTGCTCAAGACCTTGCCGGCGGCGATGACGCCCGCCGAACTGGCGGCGGCGCAGCAGGGGCTGCGCCGGATTCACGCGTCGGCCGCGCTGGTCGACTATGTGCAGGCGCTGGCCCAGGCGTCGCGCCAGAACGGCTCGTTCGCCGAAGGGCTGTCGCCGCGCGCGGCGCTCGCGCTGCTGCAGGCGGCGCGCGCCTGGGCCGCGCTGGAGGGGCGCGACCATGTGCTGCCGGAGGACGTGCAGGCCGTGCTGGTGCCCGTCTGCGCGCACCGGCTGCGCCCCCTGAAGTCGGCGCACGGCGTGGCGCTGGCCAGCCGCGACCTGGTGCTGCGGCTGCAGCAGTCCGTGCCGGTCTAGCCATGGCCAGACCGGCCTCGCGCATGCCGGAACGCAGCGCCGCGACCGTGCTGACGATGCGCCGCGTCTACGTGCTGCCCAGCCGCGCCGGCGTGGCGTATGTCGCCCTGCTGGTGCTGATGCTGGTCGGCGCCATCAATTACACGTTGGGGCTGGGGTTTGCGCTGACGTTCTTTGCCGGCTCCTGTGCCATCGTCGACATGGTGCTCACCGTGCGCAACCTGGCCGGCCTGCGCCTGCTCGCGGGACGGGCGCAGCCCGTTTTCGCGGGCGAGGAAGCGCAGTTCGAGCTGCAGCTGCATAACGACGGCCAGGCCGACCGCTGCGCCATCCGCATCGGCTTCCACCCGGCCGGCACGCCGTGGCGCACCCAGCCCGCCCATGCGGTGGACGTGGCGGCCGGCGCCAGCACCGCCGTCACGCTGACGGTGCCGGCGAGCCGGCGCGGCTGGCTGGTGGCGCCACCGGTGCGCCTGACGACGCGCTTTCCGCTCGGCCTGTTCGGCGCCTGGAGCAACTGGCAGCCGGACCTGCGCGTGCTGGTCTACCCGTTCCCCGAGCAGGATGCCCCGCCGCTGCCCTCGCGCGGCGATGCCAGCGCGGAAGGCCACGGCACCGTGGGGCTGGACAACTTCGCCGGCATCCGCAGCTACCAGCCCGGCGACCCGATGCGCCACCTGGCCTGGCGCCAGATCGCGCGCCTGCACCCGGAGGACGGCGGCCAGCTCGTCACCAAGCACTTCGACGGCGGCGCCGTGGCCGAGCTGCTGCTCGACTTCGCCGACCTGCCGCTGCAACTCGACCTCGAGCTGCGGCTGGCGCGCATGACGCAGTGGGTGCTGCAGGCCGAGGCACGCGCGCTGCCGTATGCCTTCCGGCTGGGCCACCACCACTATCCGGCCGCGCTGGGCGATGCGCATCGCGCCGCCTGCCTGCGCGCGCTGGCGCTGTACGGCGACGCGGGAGGTACTTGATGCGCCTGCCCGTGCTGACGCGCGACAAGGCCGACACGCTGCTGCTGGTCGTGGCGGCGCTGCTCGTGATCGCGCCGCACTTCGCCCACCTGCCGCTGTGGACCAGCGCCACCGTCTGCGTCACCTTGTTCTGGCGCGCCCTGCTGACGTGGCGCGGCCGGCGCCTGCCGCCCGTCTGGCTGCTGCTGCCGGTCGCGCTGCTGGCGATGGCAGGCGTGTGGTACTCCTACCGCACGCTGCTGGGGCGCGACCCGGGCGTGGCCATGCTGGCGCTGCTGCTGGCGTTCAAGCTGCTGGAAATGCATGCGCGGCGCGACCTGTTCGTCGTGCTGTTCCTCAGCTTCTTCCTGCTGCTGACGAACTTCTTCTATTCGCAGACGATGCTCACCGCCCTGGGCATGGCCGTCACGCTGGTGGTGCTGCTGACGGCACAGCTGACGTTCCAGTACACGGGCGCGGTGCCGCCGCTGGCGCGGCGCGTGCGCCTGGCCGGCAAGGTGGCCCTGCTGGCCACGCCGCTGGCGGCGCTGCTGTTCATCGGCTTCCCGCGCATCCAGGGGCCGTTATGGGGCCTGCCGGGCGATGCCCGCTCGGCCCGCACCGGCATCTCGGACACAATGGCGCCCGGCTCGATGACGAACCTGGCACTGTCGGAGGAAGTGGCGTTCCGGGTGCGCTTCCTCGATCCGGCACCGGCGCAGAACCGGCTGTACTGGCGCGGCGTGGTGCTCAGCAACTACGACGGCCGCACCTGGACCCGCATTGGCGGCACGCCCTACCGCAGGAACGCCGACGGCCTGACGATGGCCCTGGGCGGGCGCGCGATCCGCCACGAGATCACGATGGAAGCGAGCGAGCGGCGCTACCTGTTCACGTTGGAATTGACCCGCCCGGACCTGCCGGTGCCGGGCCAGCGCGTGGCCACGTCCGACGAACTGGAGACCTTCACCCTGCGTCCACTGCAGCAACGCATCCGCTACCGCGCCACCGCGCATAGCCAGTACACATTGCAGGCCGACCTGGACCCGGCGCTGACAGGCAAGTGGCTGCAACTGCCGGCGGGCTTCAATCCGCTGACGCTGGCACTGGGCGCGCGACTGCGGGCGCTGGCGCAAGAACGGCGCGAAGGCACGCCGGAAATCGTCGATGCCGTCCTGCGCCTGCTGCGCGAGAAGCGCTTCGAATACACGCTGGAGCCGGCGCTGCTGGGCCGCCACAGCGTGGACGAGTTCCTGTTCCGTACCCGCCAGGGCTTCTGCGAGCACTTTGCCGGCTCGTTCGTGTTCCTGATGCGTGCCGCCGGCGTCCCGGCCCGCGTCGTCACGGGCTACCAGGGCGGCGAATTCAATCCGGTGGACGGCTACGTCACGGTGCGCCAGTCCGATGCGCACGCCTGGGCCGAGGTCTGGATCGCCGGCCAGGGCTGGCGCCGCGTCGATCCCACCGCGGCAGTGGCGCCGGAACGGGTCAATGCCAGCCTCGCGCGCGCCTTGCCGGCGCAGGCACCGTTCGGCCTGACCGGGCTGATCGCTTTGCAGAACGACAAGGATTCGTGGCTTTCGCGCCTGCGTTTTCGCATCAATGCGATGAATAATGCTTGGAATCAATGGGTCCTGGATTACAATCCCGAACGGCAGCAAAATTTCCTTGCGGAACTATGGGACAAGGTCGGCACCTGGCACACGCCCGCAGCGGCGGCACTGCTGGGCCTGCTGATCTGGGGCTGGCGACGCCTGCGACGGGCTCGCGCGGCCGATCCGGTGCAGGCGGCCTACGCCCGCCTGTGCCGTCAGCTGGCCGGTCACGGACTCGTGCCCGCGACCGGCGAGGGACCGCACAGCCTGGTACTCCGAGTGCGGGCGCTGCCGCTGCCGGAAGAGCGGAAGGCCGCCTATGCGGAATTTCTGGAACTCTATAGTGCGCTCCGTTATCGCGCACTCGACGACGATGAACGAAACCGGTCCGCCGCCAGGCTGGCCTCACTATTGCGCTGATCCACGATTTTCCATGACATTTGCCAAGCGATTCCGTAACAAACCCTTAGTCACCCTGCTGCTGTCCGCCCTCGTGGCCGCCACCAGCCTGTGCCCGCCCGAAGTGTTCGCGGCGCCCCACAAGAACGTGAAGAAGTCGAAGGCCAAGCCGGCGAAAAAGCCCGTCGCGGCGCCCGCCAGCGACTACTACACCGGGGAATTCGTCAACTTCGGCCAGTGGAAGGAAGTGCAGGCCTTCGTCGACGACATGGTCGGCAAGCACGGCTTCAGCCGTACCGAACTGGCCTCCCTGCTGTCGAATGTGCGCTACCTCGATTCCGTCGTGCAGCTGGTCAAGCCGGCGCCGCCGGGCAAGCCGAAGAACTGGACGGTCTACAGCAGCCGCTTCATCGAACCGATCCGCATCAACGCCGGCGTGCGCTTCTGGAACGACAATGCCGAGGCGCTGGCGCGGGCCGAGGCGCTGTACGGCGTACCGGCCGAGATCCTGGTCGGCATCATCGGCGTGGAAACCATCTACGGCCGCGATACGGGACGCTTCCGTGTCATCGACACGCTGACGACGCTGGCCTTCGCTTACCCGGTCGCACCGAACCGCGATGCGCGCATGGCGTTCTTCCGCGACGAGCTGGAGGCCACCCTGCTGTACGCGCGCCAGACCGGCATCGATCCGCTCTCGCTGCAAGGCTCGTTCGCCGGCGCCGTCGGCATGCCGCAGTTCATGCCCAGCAATATCGTCAAGTACGGGGTGGACTTCGACGGCGACGGCCGCATCGACCTGCGTAACTCGGCAGCGGACGCGATCGGCAGCGTGGCGGCCTTCCTGGTCGGCCATGGCTGGCAACGCGACCAGCCTGGTCCCATCGTTTATCACGCCACCGTATCGCCCAGCCGCGCGTGGGAGCAATACCTGAATCTTGGCCTCGAAGCAAAAGTTCGCCCGGAAGACTTGACGGGGGCCGGCATCGTCACCACATCCTCCTTGCCGCCAAGCATGCTCTACGGGCTGGTGGACCTCCAGAACGGCTCGGAGCCGACCGAATACTGGGTAGCAAGCAACAACTTCTTCGCGATCACGCAATACAACCGCAGCTATTTCTATGCGATGTCCGTCGTCGAACTGGGCCGCGCAGTCCGCATCACCCGTTCCGGGTCGTAACGCGCGCATATGTAACGGAGCGTAAAAAGCTCCGTTCGTTGCTTGCAAGAATGTAATGTTTGTGGGAAACTGCCGTTACTGTTGCATTTAGTGCAGCAGTAGTGGTAAGTTTTATATTACACTTAAAATTGTACGATTGACAAAGCCGCGTCCGCTCTTGTGCGTTTATCTACCACAAAAATTCAGGTAGAATTCTCACACATTGTTGCGATAGGACAACGGCGAGCAAAAGATGGACCATTTTTCTATTGCTCGTGAGTAAAATATTGCGGAATGTTGTACAATTGTGTATATATTATGAAACCTTGTTATCCCGGAATCCGCGTATCGTTCCTCAGTGAAGGGAGAACATAGGGGTCTCGGAAACGTCGCGCGCAGCCTTGCGCACGGCCGGAACGTGGCCCTGAAGCGCAGCTTGAGCTCCGAGTGTTTCACTTTGCAGAACAACTTTACAGAAGGAACAGACGTATCATGACAAATCAAGTCGGTATTGATATGAACAACGATTCGGAAGGCGACGATCTGCTGCAGTACAACCCCAATCGCCTGCTGGACACGCTGATCGAGAACCTGCGCCTGAAGAACGACGCGGCCCTGTCGCGCGCGCTGGAAGTGGCGCCGCCGGTCATCAGCAAGATCCGCCACCACCGCCTGCCGGTCGGCGCCTCGCTGCTGATTCGCATGCACGAAGTCAGCGACCTGTCGATCCGCGACCTGCGTTACCTGATGGGCGACCGCCGCAACAAGTTCCGTATCAGCGACAAGCAGTTCAAGCCGAAAGAAGGCGAAACGCCACAGAGCAGCACCAACAACAGCAACAACAACGGTTGATGCCGCGCCAGCGCTGGCGCCCTCCCGCTTGCGGGCAGGGCGTTACGCGGTGCGTCCGCCGTCATCAGCGCGCCTTGGGCGCGCTTTTTTATTGCCGGCAGCTCCGGGAGACAGGCGCCGATCGGTGCCTGTCCCATGGGCTTACGCCGGGAAGACGCCCGTCGACAAATACCGGTCACCCCGGTCGCAGACGATGAACACGATCGTCGCGTTCTCCACCGTCTGCGAAATGCGCAGTGCGATCTCGCAGGCGCCAGCGGCCGAGATGCCGCAAAAGATGCCCTCCTCCGCCGCCAGCCGGCGCGCCATGCGCTCGGCCGCCGCCTGCGACACCGACTCGATCTGGTCCACGCGCGCCTTGTCGAAGATCTTCGGCAGGTAGGCTTCCGGCCACTTGCGGATGCCGGGGATCGACGAGCCCTCCTCCGGCTGGGCGCCGATGATGCGGATGCCCTCGTTTTTCTCCTTCAGGTACTGCGACACGCCCATGATCGTGCCCGTCGTGCCCATCGCGCTGACGAAGTGCGTGATGCGGCCTTCCGTGTCGCGCCAGATCTCGGGACCGGTCGTCTCATAGTGGGCGCGCGGATTGTCGGCGTTGGCGAACTGGTCGAGGATGATGCCCTTGCCGTCCTTCTGCATCTGCTCGGCCAGGTCGCGCGCGTATTCCATGCCGCCCGTCTTCGGCGTCAGCACGATCTGCGCGCCATAGGCCGCCATGCTCTGGCGCCGTTCCTCGGACAGGTTTTCCGGCATCAGCAGCACCATCTTGTAGCCACGGATGGCGGCGGCCATCGCCAGCGCGATGCCGGTATTGCCGCTGGTGGCTTCGATCAGCGTGTCGCCCGGCTTGATGTCGCCGCGCTCCTCGGCACGGCGCAGCATCGACATGGCGGCGCGGTCCTTGACGGAACCGGCCGGATTGTCGCCTTCCAGCTTGCCCAGGATGACGTTGTTGCGCGCGACGGCGTCGGCGCCCGGCAGGCGCACCAGTTGCACCAGCGGGGTGTTGCCGATCGTGTCGGCGATGGTCTTGTAAGTCATGCGCTCAGCTTTTTCTAACCCAAAACGACCATTCTAATCCGACTCGGAGCCCGATGCTTGCGGTCGCAGCGCCAGTGCCATGTAGGCATAGCCGTGCCGTTCGCCATCGATGCGCAGCAGGTCGGCGATCTCGCCCGTCTGCACGAAGCCGCGCTTGCGGTACAGCGCCCGCGCCGGCTCGTTCACGCTGAGCACTTCCAGGTCGATCCAGTCCAGCGGCCCGTGCGCCACGGCCCAGTCGATGGCCGTGTCCAGCAGCGCCATGCCGAGGCCGGAGCGGCGCGCGGCGCGGTGCACGCCCATGCCCAGCAAGGCACGGTGGACAGATTCCGCCTCGGGCCGGGCGCGCAGGTCGATGTGACCGCGGATTGCGGCGCCGTCGAAGGCCAGCCACAGGCGGCGCCAGCCCGGCGCCGTCAGCGGCGTCGCCAGGCCATTCGTGAAAGCTTCGATACGGCCAGGCGGCACGCTGCGCTGGCCCCTTGGCATCGGCTGGAACAGGGGCATGCCGCCGACACCGTTCTCGGCCAGCTGGTCGGCAAGGTAGGGGAAAAAGTCGGGCAGGTCGGCTGCCGTGGCGGCGCGGATGGTCAGTGTGGTCATCCAAGCATTGTGCGGCATCGTCCAGCAGCTGTCGAGTTCGTGTCCCGTTTTGGTGACTGACACCGTGGTGGGACACGGGCTGGGCTGTTGGCACGGCTGAGCTCGTGTCTCACTTTGGGGTCTGACCCCGTGGTGGGACACGGGCTCAGCGGTTGGGACGATGGGCGTTGCCTTGCTCGTCGAAGACGTGCCAGCGGTTGGCATCGGCCGTGATGGTCGCGCGCTGGCCGGGTTGCCAGGTGGCGTCCGCATCGGCACGCGCGACCAGCTGGTCGCCGCCCTGCTCCGGTTGCAGGTAGACGTAGCTGAAGTCGCCCAGCAGCTCCGTAGCCTGGACCTGGACGGCGATGCCACCGGCGCTGTCCGGCGGCGCCAGTTGCACGTGTTCGGCGCGCAGGCCCAGCGTGACGGCGGCGCCGTCGGCCAGGCCCGCCACGTCGGCTACCGCCAGGCGCACGCCGGCCGCGTCCACGCCACCGGCGCGCACCGTGCCTTTGACGAAGTTCATCGCGGGCGAGCCCATGAAGCCGGCCACGAACAGGTTGCCGGGCCGGTTGTACAGCTCCAGCGGCGCGCCGACCTGCTCGACCTTGCCGCCGCGCAGCACGACGATGCGGTCGGCCAGGGTCATCGCCTCGACTTGGTCGTGCGTCACGTAGATCATCGTGCTTTTCAGGCTGCGGTGCAGGTTCTTCAGCTCGATGCGCATCTGCACGCGCAGCGCGGCGTCCAGGTTCGACAGCGGCTCGTCGAACAGGAATACCTCGGGATGGCGCACGATGGCGCGGCCGATCGCCACCCGCTGGCGCTGGCCGCCGGACAGCTCCTTCGGCTTACGCTGCAGCAGCGCTTCGATCCGCAGGCTGCTGGCTGCCTGCTGCACCTTCTCGCGGATCTGCGCGGCCGGCGTGCCGGCCAGCTTCAGGCCGAACGCCATGTTGTCGTAGACCGTCATGTGCGGGTACAGCGCATAGCTCTGGAACACCATCGCGATGCCGCGCTTGGCCGGCTCCACGTGCGTCATGTCACGCCCGCCGATGGCGATCGTGCCGGCGTCCGGCTCTTCCAGCCCGCAGATCGTGCGCAGCAAGGTGGACTTGCCGCAGCCGGACGGCCCCACGAACACGACGAACTCGCCATCGGCGATATCGAGGTCGATCCCATGCAGGATCCGCTGTTCGCCGAACCGCTTGTGCACGCCCCTGATTGCCAGCCCCGCCATTGTCGTCTCCCTGTTGTGCTGGCACGAGGATAGCCTATTCGCCGCACGCTGGCACGCACGACGCAGCCGTGCTTCTGCCTTGCGGGAGAGCGGCGCACCGATGGCCCCAAGCCGTGCACGCCATCGGGTAGACTTGCAGGGCGCACGCAACCCATCCACGTACCGACCCGCAATGGCCAACATGACGCTTACTCCCACCCAGTTCGTTCCCGAAGCCAGCAAGGAGGACGAAGTTCCCGCCATCGGCGCCACCATCGAATCGCGCCGCCACCAGATTTTTCCGCGCCTGACGGACGCGGAGGTGCGCCGCCTGCACCGCTTCGGCACCGTGCGCACGTATCACAACGGCGTGCGCGTGCTGGAGGCGGGCCATACGACGTTCGGCATGGTCGTCGTGCTGGCCGGTCGCATCGCCATCAACCGCTACGATGGCCTGGGCAATTCGGCCTTCATCACCGAGCACGGCCCGGGTGAATTCACGGCGGAGGTGTCGCAGCTGGCCGGCCGGCCGTCCCTGGTCAACGCCACCGCCGTCGGCGAGGTGGAAGCGCTGGTGATCTCGCCGGAAAACCTGCGCGCGCTCGTCATCGCCGAGGCCGAGCTGGGCGAGCGCATCGTGCGCGCGCTGATCCTGCGCCGCGTCAACCTGCTGGAGGTGGGCTCCGGTGGCCCGGTGCTGGTGGGACCGCACGGCCATCCGCGCCTGTTCCACCTGCAGAGCTTCCTGACCAGTAATGGCCATCCGCACACGATCCTCGACCCGCAGGAAGATGCACAGGCACGCACCCTGTGCGAGTACTACCAGCCGACGGCGGACGACTGGCCGCTGGTGGTCTGCCCGGACGGCAGCGTCAAGAAAAACCCGAGCAATGCCGACATCGGCCGCTGCCTGGGCATGCTGCCGGAGCTGGATCCATCGAAGGTGTGGGACGTGATCGTCGTCGGCGCCGGCCCGGCCGGGCTGGCGACGTCCGTGTATGCCGGTTCGGAAGGCCTGTCCGTGCTGGCGCTGGAGCAGCGCGCCTACGGCGGCCAGGCCGCGGCCAGCGCGCGCATCGAAAACTACCTGGGCTTCCCGACCGGGATCTCGGGCGGCGCCCTGGCCGGCCGCGCCTTCGTGCAGGCGCAGAAGTTCGGCGTGGAGGTGGCGGTCCCCGCCGCTGCCGCGCGCCTCTTGTGCGACACCTGGCCGCTGCGGGTGGAGCTGGCGGACGGCAGCTGCGTGCAGGGCCGCACCGTGGTGCTGTCATGCGGGGCGCGCTACCGCCGGCCTGCGCTGGCCAACATCAAGCAGTTCGAAGGCCGCGGCATCTACTACTGGGCCTCGCGCATCGAGGCCAACCTGTGCCGCAGCGAGGAAGTCATCCTGGTCGGCGGCGGCAACTCGGCCGGCCAGGCGGCCGTGTTCCTGTCCGGCCATGCCAAGAAGGTGCACATGGTGATTCGCGGCGAAGGGCTGAAGGCGACGATGTCGACCTACCTGATCGAGCGCATCCAGGCCACGGCCAATATCGAGCTGCACACGCATACCGAGATCGTGGCGCTGGAAGGCGACGAGGATGGCCTGAAGCAGGTCCGCCTGCGCAACAACCGGACCAGCGAAGAGACGGATTGCGACGTGGGCCGCGTCTTCCTGTTCATCGGCGCCGATCCGAACACGGACTGGCTGGGCGACTGCGGCGTGGACGTCGATGCCCAGGGCTTCATCCGCACCGGGCACGACGTGACGAAGGCGCAGTGCCGCGCCAAGCTGGAACAGGGCATCGCCCCGGATGAACAGCCGGCGCGCTCGCCCCTGGAGACGAGCGTGCCGGGCGTGTTCGCGATCGGCGACGTGCGCGCCGGCTCGACCAAGCGGGTGGCGGCCGGCGTCGGCGAAGGCGCCCAGGTGGTGTCGCAGATCCACGCGTTTCTCGCGAACCTGCCGGCGGGCGCCTGAGACGTTTTACTCGGGTTGGCGACGACGCAGCAGCAGCACGCCGGCGCCAGCCACCAGCAGCGCCCAGGTGGCCGGTTCCGGCACCGCGCTGACGGCATTGAAGACGACCTGGTTCGACCAGGCGGCCGACAGCGGCGACGCGTCCGAGGTGGTCAGGTGCACGTCGAAGCCGACCACCAGGCCGGCGCCATAGCGGCGGTAGCCCAGCAGCGCGGTACCGTCCTCCCAGGCCAGCACGGGCGTCACGCCCTCGACGAATTCGTTGCCCACTTCACGGCCGATCGTCTGCGTGCCCGCCGCCGGCAGCGTGACGCCGTTCAGCAGCCAGTCGCCCGCTGCCAGCACGTCGATGGCGGGGCTGGCTTCGCGCAGCGTGCCGCTCCAGCGCGGCCCGAACACGGCGGTGTTTTCCGTGAACGATACATGCGTGAAGCTCCAGGGCAGCTGGATCAGCGTGCCGCCGTTGAAGACGAAGCGGTCCAGCGCGTCGGCGTTGGCATAGGAGCTGCCATCCTGGATGTAGACCTGATATTGGGACAGCACGCTGTCGTTGTACCAGTCCACCGCACTGACGGTATTGCCCTGTGCCGTCAGGGCACTGGCGAGGGTAGGCGAATAATAGCTGCCGGCGCTGATGCCGACATTTCCCGCCTGGGCAGCGGCGGCTGCCGTCAACGCGGCGGCGGCGGCGAAGTTCCTGAACGATGTACGCATCACGATGCTCCCCGAAAAGTAATTCCAAGAGGATACATCGATAATTCAAGGAAATAAAGATTTATGAACAACAATTGTTTGCGATGCGTCAACGCCTGTATTGTTGTGTGTCGCCAGCCACAACCGCGCAAGAAAAAGCCCGGGACCGGGCCCGGGCTTCGTTGACGCGGCGCAGGCCGCTTATTTCTTCGTGGCGTCCTTCTTCGCTTCCGCCATCTTGGCGCTGTCCGCCGGCTTGGCCGGTGCGCCGTCCAGCGACTTGCCGTTCACCTGCAGGCCAGCCTCGGACAGCTTGGCGGCGTTCTTGCCGCCGATGCCCTTGACGCGCTTCTGGAAGTCGGCCCAGTCCTTGAACTCGCCCTTGCTGCGCTCTTCCAGAATGGCCTTCGACTTGGCCGGGCCGATGCCCTTGATCGTGTCGAGTGCGGCCTGGTCGGCCTTGTTCACGTCGACCTGCGCGAATGCCATGCTCATGGCCGCGACCATCGTCGCGACGGCCAGCATCAGTTTCTTCAACATGTGGTCCTCCGGATGTGTTGGATGCAGGGCCCGGCATGCGCCCCGGATTCCAGTAACGTTCCGTCACAGCCGTGGTTGACAGATGGTCAAGCGTGGCCGCAGCGCTTTGCGCCCGCGCAAACTCAGGCGCCGAACAGCTCCGCGCGCGTGACGGTGGCCGTGCCCAGCTTGCCGACCACGATGCCGCCAGCCCGGTTGGCGGTCTGCACCGCCTCGTTCCAGCCCGCGCCCGCGCCCAGCATCGCCGCCATGGTGGCGATTACCGTGTCGCCGGCGCCGGAGACGTCGAACACCTCGCGCGCGTCGGCCGGGATGTGGAAGCGGTCGGTGCGCGTGTACAGGGTCATGCCTTCCTCGGAGCGCGTCAGCAGCAGCGCTTCCAGCAGCAGCGACTCGCGCAGGTTCTGCGCCTTTTCGGTCAGCTGCTCCTCGCTGTTCCAGCTGCCGACGATGCGTTTCAGTTCGCCTTTGTTGGGCGTCAGGACGGTGGCGCCGGTGTAGCGCGTGAAGTCGTCGCCCTTCGGGTCGACCATGACGATCTTGTTCTCGGCGCGGGCGTACATGATCATGTCCGACACGTTGACCAGGCTGCCCTTGGCGTAGTCGGACAGCACGATCACATCGTAGTCCGGCAGCAGCGCGCGATACTGCGTCAGCTTGTTGCGCAGGACGACGTCGCTGGGCGGCTCCTCGAAGTCGATGCGCAGCATCTGCTGCTGGCGGCCGATCACGCGCAGCTTGATGATGGTGGAGATGGCTTCGTCGCGCTTGAGGAAGCTGTGGATGCCGCCGGCGTGCAGCATCTGTTCGACTTCGCTGCCCGCTTCGTCGGCACCGACGACGCCCAGCAGGCCTGCGTGCGCACCCAACGCCGCGGCGTTGCGTGCCACGTTGGCGGCGCCGCCCAGGCGCGCTTCGCGCTTCTCGATGCGGACGATGGGCACCGGGGCTTCCGGCGAGATGCGGCCGACGTCGCCGAACCAGTAGCGGTCCAGCATGACGTCGCCGACGACGAGGACGCGGACTTTGTCGAGGGCGGGGGCGGTGTAGGTAGTCAGGCTCAAGATATTTTCCCGTTATTGCTTGTAGGCTGGCGCCCAGGTAACGTCAGGTAACCCAAGGACCAAAATCGGGGGTCGGACCCGACGGGTCCGACCCCAGCTCTTGCATTCGGGTGTGCCGGGCGTACGGCAGCTTCAGTTCATCACATTCAGTTCTTCGGTACGGCGCGGCGGGTAGGTCTCCCAGCGGCTGCAGCCCGGGCAGTGCCAGTAGAACTGGCGCGCCTTGAAGCCGCAGTGGCTGCACTGGTAGCGCGCCAGCTTCTGTGTGTAGCCGTGCACCAGGTTCTTCACCAGCGACAGCTCGCCCAGCACGGCCGGCGGCGCGTCCAGCATGCGCGCCTCGAGGAACTTGTCGAGACCCAGGAGAGTCGGCGTGCGGCGCAACTCGTCGCCCACCAGCTGCTTGGCCGCTTCGACGCCTTCCAGCTCCAGCACCGCCTTGAACACCACTTCCAGCAGGTCGATCGACGAGGCCTGCTGCAGATAGGATTTGAGAAGGCTGACACCCTCCTCCGGCCGGCCCACTTTGCGGTAACCGTCCATCAGGCGCTGGGCGACCAGCGCCACGTGCGGCACGCTTTGCTGTTCGACGCGGCGCCAGGTGGCCAGCGCGGCCTCGGTGTCGCCCTTGGCCTGCTGCACGTCGCCGACCAGGATCGTCGCGCGCACGCTGGTGCGGTCGGCGTGCAGCGCCTGGTCCAGCAGCGGCAGCGCGTCGTCCGGGTGCATGTGCACCAGCGCGTCCTGCGCCAGCTCGCAGTAGAACTGGGCGATCTCCTTCTGGCGCGAGCCGGCGCCCGCCTCCTGCAGCGCGATCGCGGCTTCGATGGCACGCACCCACTCCTTCTCGCGCTGGAAGATCTCCAGCAGGGCGCGGCGCGCCTGCACGGCATAGCCGGTGTCCAGCAGGCGCTGGTAGGTCTCCTCGGCGCGATCGAGCAGGCCGGCCTTCAGGTAATCCTGGCCCAGCTCGTATTCGGCGTGGGCCCGTTCGTCGGCCGGCAGGTCGGGCCGCGACAGCAGGTTCTGGTGCACGCGGATGGCGCGCTCGGTCTCGCCGCGGCGGCGGAACAGGTTCCCGAGCGCGAAGTGCATCTCCGCCGCTTCCGGGTCCTGTCGCACGATCTCGACGAAGGAATCGATGGCCTTGTCCGGCTGGTCGTTCAGCAGGTGGTTCAGGCCCTTGAAATAACCGCGCGGCAGCGTGCGCGATTCGGAGACGAGCTGGCGGATGTCCACGCGCGCGGCGATCCATCCCAGGCCGAAGAAGGCCGGGATACCCAGCAACCACCAGAGTTCAAATTCCATGTGTCGTACTTATCTTTTGGGGGGAGCTTACTGCTGCGCGTTGACGTTGTCCGGCGCGCGGTTGACCTGCAGCGCGGCGGCCTGCAGCGACTGGATCGCCGCTTTCTGGCGGGTCGTCTCGCGCCGGTAGCGGAATACGGTGGGGGTCAGCGCCAGCACGCCGAGGGCGGCGCCGGCCACGAAGAAGGCCAGCAGCATCAGCACCAGGGGGCCGCGCAATTCGTAATCGAGGAACAGGTGCAGGTCCACTTCCTGCGTGTTTTTCAGGGCAAAACCGAAGAACAGGATAAACAGTATGACGCCAACTACCGTGGAGATTATCTTCATCGTTGTACTTTCCTGTTGCTTGCAAAACCCGATGATACCGCGAGTCGGCACGCCGCGACGACCCGAAAAAAAGGGGCGGGCTCGCGCCCGCCCCTCCTGACTGCATGCTACGGCAGAATCTTCAGTCCTCGATGATCGGTTGCCCGACCATCGCGTCCACCCGCTCGCGCAACTGCTTGCCCGGCTTGAAGTGCGGTACCCGTTTTTCGGGCACCATCACCTTGTCGCCGGACTTCGGATTGCGGCCGATGCGCGGTGGCCGGCTGTTCAGCGCGAAGCTGCCGAAGCCCCGGATCTCGATGCGCTGACCACTCGCCAGGGCGGTGGTCATCGCGTCGAGAATGGTCTTCACGGCATACTCCGCGTCTTTCGCCACCAGCTGCGAATAACGCTCGGCCAGGCGGTTGATCAGTTCGGACTTGGTCATCTGCTGTTCGCGTTCGTCTTGGTTCTTGCTCAGTTCTTGCTCAGTTCTTGTTATCGAACTTGGCCTTCAGCAGTGCGCCCAGGCTGGTGGTGCCCGATGCGGCGCTGCTGTCAGCTGCCATCTTCTGCATGGCTTCAGCGGTTTCAGCATTGTCCTTCGCCTTGATGGACAGCTGGATGCTGCGTGCCTTGCGGTCGATGTTGATGACCAGGGCTTCGACGCTGTCGCCGACCTTCAGGTGCGTACCGGCATCTTCCACGCGATCGCGGGAGATTTCGGAAGCGCGCAGGTAGCCTTCGACTTCTTCGGACAGGGCGATGACGGCGCCTTTCGGCTCAACCGACTTGACCGTACCGGTAACCAGCGAGCCCTTGTCGTTCATGGCTGCGAAGTTGTTGAACGGGTCGCCTTCCAGCTGCTTCACGCCCAGGGAGACGCGCTCGCGCTCGACGTCGATCGCCAGAACCACGGCTTCCAGCTCGTCGCCCTTCTTGAACTTGCGCACGGCTTCTTCGCCAGGCTCGGTCCAGGACAGGTCGGACAGGTGCACCAGGCCGTCGATGTTGCCAGCCAGGCCGATGAACACGCCGAAGTCGGTGATCGACTTGATCGCGCCCTTGACCTTGTCGCCCTTCTTGTGGGTGACGCCGAAGTCGTCCCAAGGGTTGGCCTTGCACTGCTTCATGCCCAGCGAGATACGGCGACGCTCTTCGTCGATCTCCAGAACCATGACTTCGACTTCGTCGCCCAGCTGCACGACTTTGTTCGGAGCGACGTTCTTGTTGGTCCAGTCCATTTCGGAAACGTGCACCAGGCCTTCGATGCCCTGCTCGACTTCGACGAACGCGCCGTAGTCGGTCAGGTTGGTGACTTTACCGAACAGGCGGGTGCCTTGCGGGTAGCGACGGGACAGACCGGTCCACGGGTCGTCGCCCAGCTGCTTCACGCCCAGCGAAACGCGGTTCTTTTCCTGATCGTACTTCAGGACCTTGGCGGTGATTTCCTGGCCAACCGACAGCACTTCCGACGGGTGACGCACGCGACGCCATGCCAGGTCGGTGATGTGCAGCAGGCCGTCGATGCCGCCCAGGTCGACGAACGCGCCGTAGTCGGTGATGTTCTTGACGACGCCGGTCACGACCGTGCCTTCTTTCAGCGTTTCCATCAGCTTCTGACGCTCTTCGCCCATCGAAGCTTCGATGACGGCGCGGCGGGACAGAACGACGTTGTTACGCTTGCGGTCCAGCTTGATGACCTTGAACTCGAGGGTCTTGCCTTCGAATGGGGTCGTGTCCTTGACCGGACGGGTGTCGACCAGCGAACCCGGCAGGAATGCGCGGATGCCGTTGGTCAGGACGGTCAGGCCGCCCTTGACTTTGCCATTGACGGTACCGGTGACGATCTCGCCGGATTCCATTGCTTTTTCCAGTGCCAGCCACGAAGCCAGACGCTTGGCTTTGTCGCGCGACAGGATGGTATCGCCGAAACCATTTTCCAGCGATTCGATGGCCACGGAAACGAAGTCACCAACTTTGACTTCCAGTTCGCCCTGGTCATTCTTGAATTCTTCAACAGGGATGAAAGCTTCCGATTTCAGGCCGGCGTTGACGATCACGAAGTTGTGATCCAGACGCACGACTTCAGCGGAGATCACTTCGCCAGAGCGCATGTCTTGACGCGACAGGGACTCTTCGAAGAGGGCTGCGAAACTTTCCATATTAGACATAGTACTTCCATGTTAACCAGCAAGGCTCGCACGATGCGACTTCAACTGGGTTGAGGGTTGGAGGACACAGCGTCCTCATACACCACCGCAAGCGGACAGAGCGCGCCTGCGGCACCAAACTATTTCCCGACGGCCGCATACCAGTTCAGCACCTGGGCAACGGCCGCTTCGACCGTCATGTCCGAGGTATCGAGCACATGCGCCCCCTCTGCAGGGACGAGAGGTGCGATGGCCCGTTGAGTATCACGGTCGTCGCGCGCTTTCAAATCCATCAGGAGGTCGTCCATGTTAGCAGAAATTCCCTTGCCGATCAATTGCTTATATCGGCGATCCGCGCGCGCCTCGACACTTGCAGTCAAGAACACTTTTAATTGCGCGTTTGGAAAGATCACGGTGCCCATGTCGCGCCCGTCGGCAACCAGGCCCGGGGCCTTGCGAAAGCCCAGCTGCAAGCCGAACAGGGCCTGCCGGACGGCGGGCAGCGCGGCGATCTTCGAGGCGGTATTGCCCACCTCCTCCGCCCGGATCGCATCCGTGACGTTCTCGTTGGACAGGAAGATCGCCTCGCCGGTGAAGCCGATATGGAGGTGCTCGGCAAGTTTCGCAAGAGCATGTTCATCGTTCAGCGGCGTCTGGCGGCGCAGCGCCTGCAGCGCGGTCAGGCGGTACAGGGCACCGGAGTCGAGCAGGTGGAAGCCGAGCTTGTCGGCGACCTTGTGGGCGACGGTCCCCTTGCCGGAAGCGGTAGGGCCGTCGATCGTGATGACGGGGATGTTGGAAGTAGGCATTGGCGGATTTTACTCCGCTGACGAGCCGCCGGATAGTTGCCAAGAAAATGGGGACAGACCCCATTTTTTTGGCAACATTTCCTCAAAAATGGGGTCTGTCCCCATTTTTGAGGAAATTAGTACTTGGCTTCGTGGGCGATGCCGGCAAAGGCGGTGAAGTAGTCCGGGAAGGTCTTGGCCACGCATTTCGGGTCGTTGATGCGCACCTGGGCGCCGCTGCGGGCGGCGCCGTCCAGCGAGGCGAGCGAGAAGCACATCGCCATGCGGTGGTCGTCGTAGGTGTCGATGGTGGCCGCGGCCAGCACTTTCGGTGGCGTGACCTTCAGGTAGTCGGCGCCCTCCTCCACTTCCGCGCCCAGCTTGCGCAGCTCGGTGGCCATCGCCGCGATGCGGTCGGTTTCCTTGACGCGCCACGAGGCGATGTTGCGCAGCGTGCTGGTGCCGTCCGCGTACAGGGCGGCGATGGCGATCGTCATCGCCGCGTCCGGGATGTGGTTGAAGTCCGCGTCGATGGCCTTCAACGGGCCCTTCGACTTCGATTCGATCCAGTTGTCGCCCATCGTGATGTGCGCCCCCATCTGCTCGAGCGCATGCACGAAGCGCACGTCGCCCTGGATCGAGTCGCGCCCCACGCCTTCCACGCGCACCGGGCCGCCGGCGATGGCGCCGGCCGCCATGAAGTACGACGCCGACGAGGCATCGCCCTCGACATGGATATTGCCCGGGCTCTGGTAGCGCTGGCCGGACGGGATCGTGAACGACGCCCACTCGTCCTGCTCCACCGTGACGCCGAAGCGGCGCATCAGGTTCAGCGTGATCTCGATGTAGGGCTTGGAAATCAGCTCGCCTTCCACGTCGATCGTGACCGCATGCGAGTGCGCCATCAACGGCGCCACCATCAGGAGCGCGGTGAGGAACTGGCTCGACACGTTGCCGCGCACGGACAGCCGGTTGGTATTGAACGCGCCGGTGCGAATGTGCAGCGGCGGGTAGCCCGGATTGCCGGTGTACTCGATCGCGGCGCCGACGGCGTTCAGCGCATCGACCAGGTCACCGATCGGGCGCTCGTGCATGCGCGCGACGCCGGACACCTTGTAGTCGCCGCCGATCACGGCCAGTGCCGCCGTCAACGGGCGGATCGCCGTGCCGGCATTGCCCATGAAGAGGTCGGCCTGCTGGTTGGGGAAGCTGCCGTTGGCACCGCGCACGCGGTGGATCGTGCGCGCCGTGCCGTTGACGGCGGTGGGCGGCTCCTCGGTCCATTCGACACCGAGCGCGCGCAGCGCGCCCAGCATCACCTGCGTGTCGTCGGAATCGAGCAGGTCGACGATCTTGGTCTCCCCTTCGGCCAGCGCGGCCAGCAACAGTATCCGGTTGGAGATGCTCTTGGAGCCGGGCAGGCGCACGACGCCTTGCACGTGCATGACCGGTTGCAGGTCGATATACGGCGGGTGTTCGGTAGATTCGGTCATGATGCTCTTTCTATTCTGCGGTATCGGTAGGGGGCGGCGCCTCGGCCGCCTCGATGGCCTCGATCCACTGGCGCCGCGCGCGCTGCGCGTTGCCGTAGACCGCTTCCAGGCTGGCGCCGTCGCCGGCCGCCAGGCGCGCGCGCAGCTGCGCCAGCTGCGCCATATAGGCGTCCAGCTCGACCAGCAATGCTGCCTGGTTGGCCAGGCTGATGTCGCGCCACATCTCGGGCGAGCTGCCGGCGATGCGGGTGAAGTCGCGGAAGCCGCTGGCGGCGTACTGGAACAGCAGGCCGGCGTGCGGCTTGTTGGCGATGTCGTCCACCAGCGCGTACGCCAGCAGGTGCGGCAGGTGGCTGACGGCGGCGAACACCTTGTCGTGTTCCTCCGGCGTCAGCCGGTGGATGATGGCGCCGCAGGCGCGCCACGCTGCCGCCACTTGGTCGATGTCGGCCGCAGCGTTTTCCGCCAGCGGCGTGACGACGAATTTTTTGCCGACATACAGGTCGTCGATGGCGGCATCGGGGCCGTTGGTCTCGCGCCCGGCGATCGGGTGGCCCGGCACGAACTGTGCGACCTTGTCGCCCAGCGCGGCGCGCGCTGCGGCGACGACGTCCGCCTTGGTGCTGCCGGCATCGGTGACGATCGTCCCGGGCGCCAGGTGCGGCGCCAGCGTCGCCAGGATGCGCCCCGTCTGCGCGACGGGTGCGGCCAGCAGCACCAGGTCCGCATCGGCCACCGCCGCGAAATCGGTCGCCACTTCGTCGACGATGCCCAGCGCCAGCGCGCGCTCGGCGAATGCCGCCGAGCGCTCGATGCCGACCACGTGGCGCACCGCGCCGGCCTTTTTCAACGCCCGCGCGAACGAGCCGCCGATCAGGCCGACGCCGATGATGACGACTTTATCCACGGTCCTCCGCCAGCGCCTTCTGCAAGGCCGTGATCAGCACCGCGTTCTCCTGCGGCAGGCCGATGGAAATGCGCAGCCACTCGGGCAGGCCGTAGTTGCCGACCGGGCGCACGATGACGCCTTGCTTGAGCAGGGCCAGGTTGACGCGCGCGCCGGCGGCCAGGTCGTTGCCGACCTTGACCAGCACGAAGTTGCCGTGCGACGGCACGTACTCCAGGCCCATCTGCTCGAACGCCTCGACGAACTGGCGGTAGCCGGCCGCGTTGTTGGCCGCGCTCTTTTCCAGGAATTCGCTGTCGTTGAGCGCCGCGATGGCGGCCGCCTGGGCCAGCGAGTTGACGTTGAACGGCTGGCGGATGCGGTTCATCAGGTCCGTCAGGCCCGGTTGCGCCAGCGCGAAGCCCACGCGCAGGCCGGCCAGCCCATAGGCCTTGGAGAAGGTGCGCGAGACCAGCAGGTTCGGGTACTTGCGCACCCACTCGGCCGACTCGTACTGGTCTTCGTGCGACAGGAACTCGTTGTAGGCCTCGTCCAGCACCACCACCACGCTGGCCGGCACCTTGGCCAGGAAGGCTTCGATCTCGGCGCCGCTGACGAAGGTGCCGGTCGGGTTGTTCGGGTTGGCGATGAAGACCAGGCGCGTGTCGGCGTCGATGGCGTCGGCCATCGCGTCCAGGTCATGGCCGTGGTTCTTGGCCGGCACCACGATGTGGCGCGCGCCGATGCCCTGGGTCGCCAGCGCGTACACGGCGAACGAATACTGCGAGTAGACCACCGCCTGGCCCTGCTCGACGAAGGCGTGCGCGGCGATCTCCAGGATGTCGTTCGAGCCGTTGCCCAGCGTGATCCACTCCATCGGCACGTCGTAGCGCTTGGCCAGGGCCTGCTTCAGGTCATAGCCGTTGGCATCCGGATAGCGGCCCAGTTCCGCCACGGCCTGGGCCATCGCGCGCTGCGCCGATTCCGGCACGCCGAACGGGTTCTCGTTGGATGCCAGCTTGACGATGGATGCCTCGTCGAGGCCGAACTCGCGCGCGACTTCGGAAATGGGCTTGCCCGCCTGGTAGGGAGCGATGGCACGGACGTATTCAGGACCGAATTGCTTGGACATAAGTTCTCTCTATATTGAAAGGTCAGGTCAGGCTGGTCGGGTAGGAGCCCAGCACTTTGAAAAAGGCGGCGTTTCCCTTGAGTTCGGCAAGCGCGTTCGTCACGGACGGGTTCTGTACGTGGCCTTCGATGTCGACATAAAAATAGTACTCCCACGTGCCGACGCGCGCGGGACGGGATTCGAAACGGGTCATCGACACGCCGTGCTTGGCCAGCGGCGCCAGCAGCTGGTAGACGGCGCCGGCCTTGTTCGGCACGGCCAGCACCAGCGAGGTGTGATCGCTGCCGGAAGGGCCCGGCTGCAGCTTGCCGATGATGGCGAAGCGGGTGCGGTTGTGCGGGTCGTCCTGGATGTGGCCCTTGACGACGCCCAGGCTGTACTGCGTGCCCGCGATCTCGCTGGCAATCGCCGCGATGGTCGGGTCCAGGCTCGCCATGCGCGCCGCTTCGGCGTTCGAGGCGACAGCGCGCCGCTCGACGTGGGGATAGTTCAGGTTCAGCCACACCTGGCACTGCGCCAGCGCCTGCGAATGGGCGCAGATGGCGGTGACGCCGTCCATCGTGCCGGTCTTCGACATCAGGCTGTGGTGCACGGCGATGGCCACCTCGCCGCTGATGATCAAGGGCGTCTGCAGCAACAGGTCGAGGGTGCGGTTGATCGCCCCCTCGGACGAGTTCTCGACCGGCACCACGCCGAAGTCGGCGGTGCCCGCCTCGGTGGCGCGGAACACTTCGTCGATCGAGGCGCACGGCAGCCCTTCGACGGCGCGGCCGAACTGCTGGTACACGGCCTGCTCCGAGAACGTGCCGACCGGGCCCAGATAGGCGACGGTGACGCGCTTTTCCAGCGCGCGGCAGGCCGACATGATCTCGCGGAAGATCGTCTGCACCTCGGCGCCGCCGAGCGGGCCGGGATTGCGCTCGGCCACGCCGCGCAGCACCTGGGCTTCACGCTCGGGGCGGAACACGGGCGCGTTGGTCTCGGCCTTGACGTGGCCCACTTCCTGGGCCACCCGGGCGCGCTCACTGAGGAGCGCGAGGATCTGCGCGTCGATCGAGTCGATCTTTTCGCGCAGGGGTTTCAGTTTGTCTGTCATGGTTGGCTAGTGATCTGTAAGCGGCCGGCGGCGCACGCTTCAACCCGGAACCAGGAACTGGGGTCGGACCCGCCGGGTCCGACCCCGGCCTTTGCTGTCGGGTCGAATCGCGCGCGGGGTTATCGCTCGGCGAATTCGTTCAGGTAGTCGACCAGCGCCTGTACGCCTTCGATCGGCATCGCATTGTAGATGGATGCGCGCATGCCACCGACGGACTTGTGGCCCTTCAGTTGCAGCAGGCCGCGCGCTTTGGCGCCGGCCAGGAATGCTTCGTTCTTGCTCTCGTCGCGCAGGTAGAACGGTACGTTCATGCGCGAACGGTAGGCGAGCGCCACGCGATTCTGGTAGAAGTCGTCGGCGTCCAGGGCCGCGTACAGCAGCCGGGCTTTTTCAATATTCTTGCGTTCCATCGCCGCGACACCACCCTGCTCCTTGAGCCAGCGGAACACCAGGCCGGCGATATAGATGCCATAGGTGGGCGGCGTGTTGTACATCGATTCGTTCTCGGCCACGTTCTTGAAATCGAACGCGGACGGGCAGATCGGCAACGCATGCCCGATCAGGTCGTCGCGCACGATGACGACGGTGACGCCGGCCGGGCCGATGTTCTTCTGCGCGCCGCCGAAAATCAGGCCGTACTTCGATACGTCCACGGCGCGCGACAGGATGTGCGACGACATGTCCGCCACGATCGGCACGTCGCCCGGCAGCTCGGGCACGAAGTCGATCTCGACGCCGTCGATGGTCTCGTTGGTGCACAAGTGCAGGTAGGCCGCGCCTGGTGTCAGCTGCCATTCCGACTGTGGCGGCACGGCCGTGTAGCCATTGGCCTCGGCCGACGCCGCCACGTTGACGTTGGCATAGCGCGCCGCTTCCTTGATCGACTTGCTGGACCAGGAACCGGTGCGGACAAAATCGATCGTCGCGGGTTGCGCCTTACGGCCGACCAGGTTCATCGGAATCACGGCGTTCTGCGACAGCCCGCCGCCCTGCATGAACAGGATGCGATAGTTGTCCGGCACGGCCAAGAGCTCGCGCAGGTCGCGCTCGGCGGCGCGGTAGATCGAGATGAACTCCGGCCCGCGGTGGCTCATCTCCATCACGGACATGCCGCTGCCCTGCCAGTCCAGCATCTCGTCGGCCGCCTGCCGCAGCACTTCCTTCGGCAGCACGGCCGGGCCGGCGGAGAAGTTGTAGATCGTCGTCACGGCTGGTCCTTTCCTGGTGTCGCGCAAGCGGGCTTGCTCACGATGCGGCTCACGATTTTCCTTCTAAGCTTATGCGTTTCTCATCGATCCGAAACACCGCGGGCCCGGTCCGATCGCTCGAACAGGGCCCGCATGGATCATTCGGCCGCGGTGTCGTCGGCCGCTGGCGTGTCGGGCTCCGCCGCAGGCGTTGCCGCCGCCGCGCCGCCTTCCGGCTCGAGCTCGACTTCGTCCGCGTCCGCCTCGACGATGCGCTGCAGGCCGGACAGCTTGGTGCCGTCCTCCACCGCGATCAGGGTGACGCCCTGGGTGGCCCGGCCCATCTCGCGGATCTCGGAGACGCGGGTGCGGATCAGCACACCGCCCGTCGTGATCAGCATGATCTCGTCGGTGGTGTCGACCAGCGTGGCCGCGACGACCTTGCCGTTACGCTCGGAGGTCTGGATCGCGATCATGCCCTTGGTGCCGCGGCCGTGACGGGTGTATTCCGTGATCGGCGTGCGCTTGCCGTAGCCGTTCTCGGTGGCCGTCAGCACGGACTGCTGCTCGTTCTCCGCAACCAGCAGCGCGATCACGTTCTGGCCTTCTTCCAGGTTCATGCCGCGCACGCCGCGCGCCGTGCGGCCCATCGGGCGCACGTCGTTCTCGTCGAAGCGCACCGCCTTGCCGGAGTCGGAGAACAGCATCACGTCGTGCTTGCCGTCGGTCAGCGCCGCGCCGATCAGGAAGTCGCCCTCGTCCAGGTCGACCGCGATGATGCCGGCCTTGCGCGGGTTGCTGAAGTCCTTCAGCGGCGTCTTCTTGACGGTGCCCAGGCTGGTGGACATGAACACGTAATGGTCTTCCGGGAACGTGCGGTTTTCGCCCGACAGCGGCAGCACGACGGTGATCTTCTCGTTGTCCTGCAGCGGGAACATGTTGACGATCGGCTTGCCGCGCGAGGTGCGCGAACCCTGCGGCACTTCCCACACCTTCAGCCAATACATCCTGCCGCGATTCGAGAAGCAAAGGATGTAGTCGTGCGTGTTGGCGATGAAGAGCTGGTCGATCCAGTCCTCGTCCTTGGTCGCCATGGCCTGCTTGCCGCGCCCGCCGCGCTTCTGCGCGCGGTATTCGGAGATCGGCTGGGCCTTCATGTAGCCCATGTGCGACAGGGTCACCACCATGTCCTGCGGCGTGATCAGGTCTTCCGTTTCCAGGTCGGTCGCGTTGTGCTCGATGGTCGAGCGGCGCTCGTCCTTGGCGCCGTATTCCAGCTTGGCCGCATTGAGTTCGTCGCCGATGATCGCGGTCACGCGGGCCGGCTTGGCCAGGATGTCCAGCAGGTCGGCGATCTGCGCCATCACGTCCTTGTATTCGTTGACGATCTTGTCCTGCTCCAGGCCCGTCAGGCGCTGCAGGCGCATCTGCAGGATTTCCTGGGCCTGGTCGTCGGACAGCTTGTACAGGCCGTCCGGCTGCATGCCGTAGTGCTTCGGCAGGTGCTCGGGGCGGAACGCCTCGATGCCGGCCTGGCCTTCGTCGCCTGTGCGGGCCAGCATTTCGCGCACCAGGGACGAATCCCAGGCGCGCGCCATCAGTTCGGTCTTCGCCAGCGGCGGCGTCGGCGCGGCCTTGATGATGGCGATGAAGTCGTCGATGTTCGCCAGCGCGACCGCCAGGCCTTCCAGCACGTGGCCGCGTTCGCGCGCCTTGCGCAGCTCGAACACGGTGCGGCGCGTGACCACTTCGCGGCGGTGCGACAGGAACGTGGCCAGCAGCTCCTTCAGGTTCATCAGCTTCGGCTGGCCGTCGACCAGCGCGACCATGTTCATGCCGAAGGTGTCCTGCAGCTGGGTCTGCTTGTACAGGTTGTTCAGCACCACTTCCGGCACTTCGCCGCGCTTCAATTCGATGACGACGCGCATGCCCGATTTATCGGACTCGTCGCGGATGTCGGAAATGCCTTCCAGCTTCTTGTCGCGCACGTTCTCGGCGATGCGCTCCAGCAGGGATTTTTTATTGACCTGGTATGGCAGCTCGTCGACGATGATCGCCGTGCGACCGCCTTCCTTGCCGAATTCCTCGAAGTGGGTCTTGGCGCGCATGACGACGCGGCCGCGGCCCGTGCGGTAGCCGTCGCGCACGCCGGACACGCCATAGATGATGCCGCCGGTCGGGAAGTCCGGCGCCGGGATCAGTTCGATCAGTTCGTCTACCGAGCAGGCCGGGTTGGCCAGCACGTGCAGGGCGCCGTTGATCACTTCCGACAGGTTGTGCGGGGCGATGTTGGTCGCCATGCCGACCGCGATACCGGAGGAGCCGTTGATCAGCAGGTTCGGCACGCGCGTGGGCAGCACGGTCGGCTCTTTTTCCTTGCCGTCGTAGTTCGGCTGGAAGTCGACGGTTTCCTTGTCGATGTCGGCCAGCAGCTCGCCGGCGATCTTGTCCAGGCGGCACTCGGTGTAACGCATGGCCGCCGCAGCGTCGCCGTCGATGGAGCCGAAGTTGCCCTGGCCGTCCACCAGCGTATAGCGCAGCGAGAAGTCCTGGGCCATGCGCACCAGCGTGTCGTAGATCGACGAGTCGCCGTGCGGGTGGTATTTACCCATCGTGTCGCCGACGACGCGCGCGCACTTGACGTATGGACGGTTGTGCACGTAATTACTCTCGTGCATCGAGAACAACACCCGGCGGTGCACCGGCTTCAAGCCGTCGCGCGCATCCGGCAAGGCGCGGCCCACGATCACGCTCATCGCGTAATCGAGGTAGCTCTTGCGCATCTCTTCTTCGAGGGAAATTGGGATTGTTTCTTTTGCGAATTGATCCATTGGCGGGTCGATGTTCTCTGACGTTGGTTCCAGGGCGGTTCATACGGCGCCGCGCGCACGTGCTGCGCGGTCCCCGGTAGTCCTTCACGCTGCCGCAGGTGCGGGCAGACAATCGCACGATTTTAACATGCTGGCATGCCCACCGGCTTATTTGCCCGCATTGCAGCATTGCCCGACGGCGAAGTGGCGCCACCGGCGGCACCGTTCAGGCACACTGATGGCGACCGACGCGTGTAATCGTGCCGAAATATTTCCTGTTTATTATCGCCGGGCGCCGGCAAAACAGGTTGCATCCAAACAACATTGTTCTTGGATCAGAGAATGAGCCCGGTTGGATCGCGCTCATGACTTTTGCGCGCGTATGGCAAAATGACCGGAATAACAAATTTGGCTGTTTCGCAATCGGTACTGTCCACATGCGGTGCGGCCCATAGCGCTCCATGGTAGTGCATGGGGTGCGCGTGTTAGTATTCGCACCACGCAACGCACTACATCCAAGAACAATGCAGTGTGTTCTGCCGATATCACCCCCGAAAGGAAAGAAAAACATGAAAAAATTGATCGCATCCCTCTTTGCAGCGTCGGCGGTACTGGCTGGCACCGTGGCCGCCCAGGACAAGCCCACCGCGCCGCCTTTCGCGCCAGTGACCCAGGACATCCCCGCTCCGACCCCGAAGAGCGCGTATGTGCAGGACCAGCGCGGCGTGATCGCCCGTAATCCGTTCGGCCTCTGCTGGCGCACCGGCTACTGGACGCCGGCCGACGCGGTGCCAGGCTGCGACCTGCCGATCTGCGTGGAACCTGAGCGCCTGGAAAATGGCAAGTGCGTCGCACCGCCGGCACCGGCCACCCCGGCACCGACCGCGCCGACCCCGACCCCAGTGCCGACCGCACCGGTGCCGACCTCGGAAAAAGTCAGCTACAACGCCGATGCGTTCTTCGACTTCGACAAGGCCGTGCTGAAGCCGGAAGGCAAGCAGGCGCTGGACGAGCTGCACTCGAAACTGGGCGGCATGAACGTCGAAGTCGTGATCGCCGTCGGCCACACCGACTCCGTCGGCACCGACGCCTACAACGACAAGCTGGCAATCCGCCGCGCTGAATCCGTCAAGGCATACCTGCTGAGCAAGGGCGTGGAAGCCAACCGCGTGTACACCGAAGGCAAGGGCGAGAAACAGCCGGTCGCCGACAACAAGACCGCCGAAGGCCGCGCCAAGAACCGTCGCGTGGAAATCGAAGTCGTCGGTACCCGCAGCAAGTAATACGCAGACTGCGATCTGACCCGTCAGGGCAGCTCGAAACCCCGCCCCCGTGGCGGGGTTTTCATTTTCCCTGCCGCTTGCCGTGCAAGCGTGCTTGGGAACCCGCCCGATTACCGCTATGATGCCGATCATGAATGCGAATGCCGACCCTCTCGAAATACAGAAATTCAGCGAACTGGCCCACCGCTGGTGGGATCCCACGTCCGAATTCCGTCCCCTGCACGACATAAACCCCCTGCGCCTGGAATGGATCAACGCGCGCGCGCCGCTGGCGGGCAAGCACGTGATCGATATCGGCTGCGGCGGCGGCATCCTGTCCGAATCGATGGCGCGCAAGGGCGCCACCGTCACGGGCATCGATCTGTCGAAAAAGGCGCTGCGCGTGGCCGATCTGCACAGCCTGGAATCGGGTGTGCCGGTGCGCTACAAGCTGATTGCCGCCGAGGACATGGCCGCCGAGGAAGCGGGCCAGTTCGACGTCGTCACCTGCATGGAAATGCTGGAGCACGTACCCGATCCGGGCGCGATCGTGCGCGCCTGTGCCACCCTGGTGAAACCGGGCGGCCACGTGTTTTTCTCGACGCTCAATCGCAATGCCAAGTCCTACGTACACGCCGTCATCGGCGCGGAATACATCCTGCGCATGCTGCCGCGCGGGACGCATGACTACGACAAGTTCATCACGCCGGCGGAACTGTCGCAATATGTCCGCAGTGCGGGCTTGCAGGTGGACAGCCTGAAGGGCCTGGGGTATAACCCGTTGACCCGGCTCTATTCCCTGAACAACGACACGAGCGTCAATTACCTGATGGCGTGCACGCGTCCTGAATAAACGGCTTTTCCGGCAATCCAGGCGGCTGCGGCCGCCTCTTTACTTTTTGATCACACCATGAGTTTTACCGCCCCGCGCGCCATTCTGTTCGACCTCGACGGCACGCTTGCCGACACCGCCCCCGACCTGGCCGCGGCCGTCAACCAGCTGCGCACCGCGCGCGGCCTCGCGCCGACGCCGTACGAGATCCTGCGCCCGACCGCCTCGGCGGGGGCGCGCGGCATGATCGGCGCCTCGTTCGGCCTGACCCCGGCGGATGAAGGCTACGAGGAGCTGCGTCAGGGCTTTTTCGACAATTACCAGGCCGCGATGATGGTGCACAGCCGCCTGTTCGACGGCGTGCGCGAACTGCTGGACGGCATCGAGGCCGCCGGCCTGGTCTGGGGCATCGTCACCAACAAGCCGGCCCGCTTTACCGATCCGCTGATGCCGCTGATCGGCCTGGATCACGCCAGCTGCGTGGTCTCCGGCGACACCACGGCGCATGCGAAGCCCCACCCTGCCCCGCTGCTGGAGGCGGCAAATCGGCTGGGCCTGGCACCGGAGCAATGCTGGTACGCGGGCGACGACCTGCGCGACATCCAGGCCGGCCGTGCGGCGGGCATGCCGACGATCGCCTGCCAATGGGGCTATTGTGGCGCGGTCGAGCCGCAAAGCTGGGACGCCGACCACCTGCTGGCGACGCCGCAGGATCTGCTGGCCCTGCTGCGGGCGACGTTGAAGGATGGCGCGCTGGCCGCGTAGACGTTGTAGCGCGGCACGTTAGTAGGAGCACTCAGGCAATTCCTATTGCTCGGTCCCAACAATGGGCTTACCATGGATGGCAATTAAAATAATAACCTAGCAATTTCCCCGAGGGAGACAGGAATGCCTGGTGAAGAAACAACCGAACTGTCCCTCACACCGCGCAGTACCGCCCCGCAAACCTGGACGGCTACGGTAGCAGAGAGCAAGTTCTATTGGTACGACCTGCTGGCCGACGGCACGCAGTTGCCCGATTTCCGCGATCCGGTCGGCCGCTACCTGCGCCGCATGCAGTTCGCGCTGGACGGTACGATGGAGAAGCGGCTGATCTATTTCCTTGTCGCGCGTCCGCGCGTGCGGATCGATCCGCAACGCAGCGTCAGCTGGGGCTTTTTCTCGCTGAAGCTGACCATTCCCGTCTTGATCGGCGCGGAAGCGCGCAAAAGCACCATCACTGTCGAGCTGGATGTGCCATTCGAGGCCACGTTGAAGAAACCCACGGTGGAGCTGCAGGACAAGTACCTGCTGCTGAACTGGGGTGCGCTGACGGAAACGTTCAGCATCCACGACCTGCTGCAACGCTACGATACAGGCCTGCCGAACGCGGGCAAGATCCTGTACGTCGGCCAGACCCACGATCCGTCGGGCAAGCTGGCCAAGGGCATGGTGACCGCCGTCAACCGGCTGCGCGAAGCCACCGAACAGGAATACGACAGCTTCCTGCTGGTGCAGCGCTACGAGGTGCAGGTCGAGACGACGTCGACCGAGCTGCTGGAAGAGCCGTCCACTCGCACCCGCACGGACATCGTCGAGGGCGCGCTGATCCGCTACTTCGAGGGTGCGACGCCCACGGGCCGCCGCGACAGCGAGCTGAGCACCCGGCGCGATCATCTGCACGAGTTGCAGCAAACCTACTGGCTGGAACGCTTGACGGTCGATACCGGTTTCAAGGACGCGGACGCCTTCTACGAGCTCGGCACCGACACCGTGCCGGCATCGCGCCGCCATGTGTTCGAGTGCACGTTCGAACAAGGGCTGGCCGAGGTGACGCCGGTGGCGGCGGCTGGGCGGCCGCTGGTCGAACTGAAGGCTTGACGCGGCACTTAAAAACCGCTTAAACGCTGTGCGCTGGTGGCGCTTTGGGGTACAATACCCATTCCTTCTGTGGGGACGACCTGGCTTCGACGTGGGTTGCAAAGCAGAACAGGGCATACCGAGGGCTGGTCACCTCGTAAATACATCCAGAAACAAACTAACTGCAAACGATAACTCGTACGCACTGGCAGCCTAAGGGCTGTTAGCTCCACAACACCTCGCCTCTGGGGTGGGCCGTTAAAAGCTGTGGAGTCATTTACAGAGGCTAGGACTCAACCGGGTTACTTGGTTGCTTCCGAAATTTTAGGTAACTCGCCTGGCTGAAGGGTGCTCGTCCCCGTCTGACAGGTTAAATTAATTGGCAGAGCTAAGTATGTAGAACTGTCTGTGGAGTGCTTGCGGACGCGGGTTCGATTCCCGCCGTCTCCACCACAAAACACTTTAGGCTAGCCCAACAGCCTCCAAAGCCCGCCTCGTGCGGGCTTTTTTACTATGGGGAACGCTCCAACTTGGGGTAACATAGTCCAACGAAATCCAAATCACGGCGGGGGTAACTCTTTGGGGTAACCGTCCCGCTGGCGAAGGACTTACCCCAAATGCCCCTGACCGACATCACAATCCGCACCGCCAAGCCCGGCCCAAAGCCGGCGAAGCTCTTCGACGAGCGTGGCCTCTTCCTACTTGTTACCCCCGCCGGGGGTAAGTGGTGGCGCCTGAAATACCGATTCGAGGGGAAGGAAAAATTGCTGTCGCTCGGCGTGTATCCGGATGTCAGCCTTAAGGATGCTCGGGAGCGCCGGGACAGCGCGCGGAAACAGATCGCCGACGGCATCGACCCCAGCCTGAACCGAAAGGCACAGAAGTCGTTGCGCCAGTTGCAAGTCGCGAACAGCTTCGAGACTGTGGCGCGGGAGTGGTACGAGAAGCATGCGCCGAACTGGGTCGCAGCACATGGCGATCGGATCATCCGCCGGCTCGAGCGCGACATCTTCCCGCTGATGGGCAAGCGTCCGATCAGCGATATTGCAGCGCCCGAGCTCCTGGACGTGATCAGGCGCATCGAAGCCCGAGGCGCCCTTGAGACTGCACACCGCGCACTCAGCAACTGCGGCCAGGTCTTCCGCTACGCCGTTGCGACCGGCCGCGCCGCGCGTGATCCGTCTGGCGACCTGCGCGGCGCCCTGCCCCCTGTCCGCGGCGAGCACTTTGCCGCGGTGACCGATCCGGCGAAGGTCGGCGGCATTCTGCGCGCGCTGAACGAATACCAGGGGACCCCCACCGTATCCTGCGCCCTCCGCCTGGCCCCGCTGGTTTTCGTCCGCCCTGGAGAGCTTCGCGCCGCCGAGTGGGTGCATATCGACCTGGTAGCCGGTGAATGGCGCTATACCGTCACAAAAACCGGCACCCCGCATATCGTGCCCCTGTCGACGCAGGCAGTAGAGATCCTGCGCGAGGTGCACGCGTTGACCGGGCATGGCCGGTACGTATTTCCGAGTGCCCGCACTGGGGAAAGGCCGATGAGCGACAACGCGATTCTGGCAGCGATGCGGCGCATGGGGATCGAAAAGGACGAGATGAGCGGCCACGGTTTCCGCGCCATGGCGCGCACGATCCTTGACGAGGTGCTTGGCTTTAGGCCTGACCTGATCGAGCACCAGCTTGCGCATGCAGTGAAAGATCCGAACGGCCGGGCCTATAACCGGACCGCGCACTTACCTGAGCGCCGGAAGATGATGCAGCAATGGGCTGACTACCTGGACCAGCTCAGTACGGACACGGATACCAACTAAGAAAAACTGCTGCCAATATGGCATTGCAAAACGCTTCAGAGGAACTTATGGATCACGATGAATTTATCCGAAAAGAAGAACAACGCAGCCGGTTGACCGCCGAGTTAGCTATCCAGAAGGTTCGCGATTTGCACCTACCCGCCGAGGTCGTCCCTGCCCCGAACGTTCCGGGACTAGGATACAAGGCGGAAAGCCTCTACCAAAAATTACTGAGTAAGCTACTGGAAAAGCACGGCCCGAGCCTGCCAAAAGTAATTTCGGTAGCTCTACATGACTACTGGCTTGAATGTTGGCGGTGCGCGTCCTACGTGCAGTCGTGCATCGATGACAAATCGATGAATAACAACAGTTTTACTCGGACAATGGCAACAGGAGCCGGATATGCAGATAGCGAAGGATGGGCTTACACCCTTTACAACGCATTCGCGGATCTGGTACCAAAAGAAGGGAGAAAGCAGGGCGTAAAACAGCTCACTGGCCATGAGATACTCAATGCTACGGATGCACTTACCTGTATGGCAGTATATTGGCTCAACGCAGCGTCGAGCGAGATGACGCACGGGCACGTCGAATCAGCTTGTGACCTGATGCATGAAGCCTACGATGCAATCACACTTGAGCAAGGCCTATCAATGTGGGACGAAGCCTGGAATATGGCGATAGAACATGATAGGGAAGACTTGGCATCCAAGGTCAGATCGGACCTTGCAAGAAAAGCTGGCCTTGCAGCTCACGCTGAAAGCCACGCGCTAAAAGCTGAAGTTAGAGAATTTTGGAAAAATAACATCTCCCCCTTGATGAGTAATGACGATGCCGCCTCAATACTAATGCGGCAATTTCCGCTAACGTTTAGGACTCTCAGTCGATACGTATCTGGCTTCAAAAATACCGTTGACTAGATGACTGTAATGCCTACTGGCAGGCGGAACACGCTGCCGGTAGGCTGTACAGCCTCCTTGGCGGTGGTCTATTAATGGTCATTAGAAAACCTCATGATTGCCCTGTCGGTCCACTTTGGACCAGTTCAGACAGGAGCAATCAAAATGCACCAACTCCCTTCGACCGGTTTTCTCCGTGTCTCGCAAATCGTCGGCCGGCCAAGGGCCACGCCGCCAATCCCGCCGATCATTCCGATAAGTGAATCATCCTGGTGGGCCGGCGTAAAAGCCGGGAAGTACCCACCTCCTGTAAAACTCGGCCCGCGCACTACTGTTTGGCGGGTAGAAGACATCATCGCTTTAGTTGCTAGCGCGTGAGGTCTCGATGAGCAAGCAATCCTCAAAAGCAAACGCCCCCGGAGGTGGGGGCGTTCCATCCGATCAAGCTGGCGGGCTCGGATCGGCACAAAAGGTGATCGATTGCGGCATCCAGAATATCACGGATGTATGCCGGGAGCTCACGGCAGCAGGCGTGTCGCTGCGCTCGACCGATGGCGCGACGCAGCTGGACACCCTTTGCCGCGCGCTGCAGTTCCGCGGCCCGAACGGCCTGAACACATACGAGGGCACGGCGGCCGGCTATCTGCGCATGGCGACCCGTGTCAAGGAGCTGCGCGAGAACTGGGACATTTACACCGTTCGGGAAGACGTTATCGCGCCTGACGGCCTCGTGCACAAGGGTGTGGCCCGCTACATCTTGCGTGGCCGGCGCGAGGATTTGAACAAAGCGGCGCCGGCCCAGTGCCAGACTAGGGGCTGCACATGAGGGCCCGACACCTCGCCGTAAAGAACTGGAACATGTTCCAGCACTACGCCAAGCGCAATCCGCCGTGGATCAAGCTGCACCGCGCCATCCTGGACGATTACGCGTTCTGCTCCCTTCCGGACTTATCGAAAGGGCACCTCATGCTGTTGTGGCTGTTCGCTAGCCAGAACAACGGCATGGTGCCCCACGACATCCCTTTCCTGGAGCGAAAGCTATCCATCACTGGCCTGGACCTCGCCCTCCTGATCGAGTCCGGCTTCTTGATCGACACCGAGCTGGCGCAACGCTAGCAGGAGGCTAGGACATGGCAGAAATGCAAACCGATAGCGGCATGCTAGCGCCTTGCTATCCAATGACGCGCGTCTCAGAAGACTACGCTAGCAACTGGGATGCAGCTAAGAAGAGAAGAGTTAACCCCCAAAACCCGCCCAGCCAGGCTGGTGGCGATTCCGGTCCCCTGACGCTCCGGCCGTATCAGATTGCAGCTGTTCAGAACCTCCGCCTCGCCTTGGCTGGGGGGATCACGCGGGAAATGCTTTGTTCCCCCACGGGCTCCGGCAAGACCGAGATCGGCATGGCCCTGGTCCGCGGCGCGAAGGCGAAGCACAAGCGCGTGATCTTCCTTTGCAATCGTGTGCACTTGGTCGACCAGACCTCGCGCCGCTTCCAGCGCGCCGATATCTCGCACGGCATCATCCAGGGCGAGAACACGACCCGCGTGTACGAGAACGTGCTGGTGGGCAGCATTCAGACGATCGCGCGCCGCGGCATGCCGGCCGTCGACCTGATCCTGATCGACGAGGCGCATACAGTCGCCGGTTCGCGCGAGTATCGCGCCGTGCTGGCGGCCGCCAAGGGCACGCCAGTTATCGGGCTGTCCGCCACGCCGTACGCGCGCGGCCTGGGCAAGCACTACGACGAGCTGAGCGGCCCGCTGTTCCAGCACATGACGGTGGCCGCGACGATCCCCGAGCTGATCGAGGCCGGCTACCTGGTCGACTGCGACGTGTACGCCCCCAGCGAGCCAGACATGACCGGCATCAAGCAGGCCCGTAACGCCTTCGGGGATCTGGACTACACCGATGCCGACGTCGGCCGCGCCGCCGACAAGCCGGAGCTGGTGGGCGACATCGTGACGCACTGGCTGCGCCTGGCCGCCGGCACGCCGACCGTGTGCTTCGCGGCGAACATCGCGCACAGCAAGCACATCGTCGAGCGCTTCCTGGGTGCCGGCGTCGCGGCGGAGCACATCGACTGCTACACCGAGGAGGAGGAGCGCCGCGCAATTCTGGCGCGCGTCGAGGCAGGGGCCACGCTGGTGATATCGAACGTCGGCATCCTCGCGGAGGGCTGGGACTTCCCAGCGTGCCGCACGCTGATCCTGGCACGACCCACGCGCTCGCTGATCCGCTACATCCAGATGGCCGGGCGGGTGCTGCGCCCACACGCCAGCAAGGACCGCGCGCTGATTCTCGACCACTCCGGTACCGTCGTGCGTCTCGGCTTCCCCACCGAGGAGTTCCCCTTGGAGCTGGACGACGGCACGCCCCGCGACGCGAAGGGCGGCCAGGATGCGCAGGAAAAGCCGCTGCCGAAGGCCTGTCCTTCCTGCAGCTACGTCAAGACGGTCCACAAGTGCCCGGTCTGCGGGTTTGCGCCGGAGCGCCGCGCCGACGTGCGTGTGCAGGACGGCGACCTGGTGCCGCTGCAGAAGAAGGCCAAGGCGCCGAAGCTCGAAAAGCAGGTCGTCTACTCCCAGCTGCTGGCGCTCGCGCAGGAGAAGGGCCGCCAGCCCGGGTGGGTCGCCCACCGGTACAGGGATTACTTCGGCGTGTGGCCACGAGGAATGGAGGACGTGCCGGCGGCGCCGGGCAAGGAGGTGATCGGGTTCCTCAAGCACCTGCAGATCCGCGCAGCGAAACGGAAGGAGGCGAGCCATGCAGGCGACGAAACCTCGAACGGCTGATGAAGCGGTCGGCCGCTGGCCCGGCATTCTGCAGTCGCTGGGCGTGGACGCCTCATTTCTGCGCAAGAAGCACGGCCCCTGCCCAATCTGCGACGGCAAGGATCGGTACCGGTTCGACGACAAGGAAGGCCGCGGGACGTGGATCTGCTCACATTGCGGGTCCGGCGACGGCTTCCGACTGCTGCAGCACCTCAAGGGCTGGTCGTTCCGCGAGGCCGCCAAGGAGGTCGACCGCATCGTCGGCACGGTGCCGGCCGGCCCGATCGTCAAGGAGCGCGACGAGGACAGCAAGGTTCGCGCGCTCACCCAGGTATGGAACGCGACCCGGGCCGTTACGCACGGTGATCCAGTGTGGCGGTACCTGAATCGGCGTCTCGGCCTCGAGCTGGTGCCGGCCGACCTGCGGCTGCACCCGGCGCTGCGCTACACCGACGAGGACGGCAAAGACTTGGGCCGCTTCCCGGCGATGCTGGCGCGCATCCGGTACCCAGACGGCGCCGGCGCGTCGATCCATCGCACCTACCTAACGGACGACGGCCAGAAAGCGCCGGTGCCACAGCCGAAGAAGATCATGGCCGGCAAACCGCTTAATACGGGCTGTGTAAGGCTCGGACCGGCCGGGGCGACTCTCGGTATAGCCGAGGGCATAGAAACAGCTCTGGCGGCCTCTCAGCGCGTTGGCGGGCCTGTTTGGGCGGCTACCAATGCCGTCCTGCTGGAGTCGTGGGTGCCGCCCGTCGGCGTAGAGCGCGTGCTGATCGCCGGCGACAACGACGCCAGCTTTACCGGCCAGGCCGCCGCGTTCGCGCTGGCGCGCCGGCTAGTGCAGAAGGGGCTGGCCGTCGAGATCCAGATACCGGGCTATCAGCAGGATGCGCACCAGGTCGGAAAGGATTGGGCCGATGTTGGTATCTAAGCAATTCCTCCGGGACTTCGCCTATATCGCCAACTTCTACGGGTGGAACGCGGCCGACGTCGAGGACGCCAAGGCGCAGACCAGGGCGAACCCGGCCGAGATGCGCCGGTACTGGTCGGAGCTGGCCGCCGCCCACCGCGCTGGCTACCGGCAGACCCGCGAGAACAACTACATGCGGCTCCAGCAGTGGATCCAGCTGTACGGCGCTGGCACCGCGCCGAACGGGTGAGGCGGGGAATTTCGGCACGCATTGCCCGCGCGCGCACGTACACGCGCGTACTGGTAACGAAATATCAGAATAACAACGAAAGAGAGTCCATGAAACAGACCACGAAAGACCGAATCATCAACTGGGCACGCTGGGCATGCGGGGGTACCAGGCGCGGCAACGGGACCATGACGGGCTACATCTGCGACCGCATGCGCATCGCCGCGCAGGGTGAGGCCGGTTCGCTGTCCGGGTTCGGTGATCGAATCGACAGCGCGGATGCAGCCCTGGTGGAGCGCGCATGGAAGCGCCTGCAGCCGCTGCGCCGCGAGCTGCTGCGGTGGCACTACATTCAAGACGCCCGGCCGGAGCTGACTTGCCGATGCCTCGGCCTCAAGCCGCGGCCGACCAGCATCTACGATATCGAGCTGGCCAAAGCTGAGGCCGAACTGGGCCAGGTTCTGGCGCTGCAGGCCGATGAGGGCTCGCCATCTCGGACCAGTACGCGCGCGTACGCGCACGGGGCGGCCTGATGCCGGGTCGGCATTTTCTTCCGACATCGCGCACGCGCGCGAGGCGGCGCTGTTTCCGCACCAGGTACGCGCACGCACGCAAGGGGGACTTTTGCGAACAGTACGCGCGCTCGCGCGAGGCGACCGGCGCGGCATTTATGTCCGACATCGCGCGCATGCGCACGCGAGGGGCTGCCGATGCGCGCTGACGTCCTGGCCGACCTGCTCGCCGGCCTGGGCGAATGCGACGCGCCGCCGGAAGCAATAGCAGAATTTCGCCAGCTGATCGAGGCTGTCGGCGCTCGGCATGGGCTGCTGGCGCCGGTGCAGGCTCAGCGCATCGAGTTTGCGCACCAGCTGCTGCGCGATGGCCGGGCCCGGGCCGAGATCCGCGACCGGCTGATGTGTCGCTACCAGGTCGGGGAATCGCAAGCGTACCGCGACATTGCGGCCGCGCTGCAAATCGTCCCAAAACAGCGCTGATTTTGGGACTCCGTTCCGGTGTAATGGCAGTTCCACTACATCGAAAGGAACGACCCATGCGCGCTGTATTCTTCCCTGAGGAGCTCAACGACCGCGCCCCGAACGTGATCGGCCACTTCTGCGCTGACCCTGGGCACGAGTGGTTGACGCTCCTCGATATCGTCGACGCAATCCGCCGCGGCGAGGAGGTCACGATTCGCCCCGCCACCGATAGCGAGCTGAAGCGCGCCGACGCCTACATTTCGCTGTACGAGATCGGCACCATGCTGGGCGAAAAGCTGGTGACGTTGCTCGATCGGGAAGATCCGGGCGTGGCTGATGCCAAGCTGGCGGCCTTTGCGGAGATGGTCACGACCAGCGACATCAACAGCTCGATGTCCCCCTTGCTCGATGTGGCGGAGGGCTGATCATGGGACTGCTCGCGGATATCCTTTCCGGCAATGCCAGCCCCGAAGTGAGCGCTGGGCTGCTGGCCATGGGCACGAAGATGATGCAGGCATCGGGTCCATCGCGCCTGCCGGTCAACACCATGCAAGCGCTCGGCCTGGGCGCGCAGGCCTTCCAGCAAGGCCGAGACGATTACCTTGACCAGCAGCGGCAGAAGCAGATGCAGGATATGCAGTTCAAGCTGTACGGTCTGAAGTTGCAGGATGCCGAAGGCGAGCATGCGCGAAATACGCGCATTCTCGAACGCCTCCAGAATTTGGACGGGGTGCCTAAGCTCCGCGACAACGCGCCGCAAGCAGCCGGCGCTGGCGGCCTCGACACCTCCTACAACGGCACGCCCTACAGCCATGGTGAAGCCCAGGCGGCTTTCTCGGCCGCCAGCGCCGCCGGCATGAGCGGCTACGACCCTGTACGGCTGAATCAAATCATGGCCTTGTCCCGACAGGGGATGAGCGCCGATCAAGCTGCGCAGCGCGTATTCGGCAGTGCACCGCAGCCGATGGCGGCAGGCGCGCCGCCCGGCCCGGCTTCGATTTTTGCCGCCGACGATGGTGCGCAATTCCCATCGACGACGGCGCTGCTGGCAGGATTGCCCGGCTTGCCCGGACTGCCGAAGCGCCAGGATGACGGCGCCGCGCCAGCGGGCCAGCAGCTACCATTCCTGCCGCCGACGATTCAGCAGGGCGGAGCGGTGCCACGCCAGAATGCGACGCAGCAGGCCGTGCAGCGAATGCTCGCGCGGGCGGACATCTACGCGAGTGAGGGCGACCACGCATCGGCCGCCAAGATTTATGCAGACGTGGCCAAGTTTCAGCCGCAGGTAGACCGGATTGACATCGCCACGCATGAGGGCAAGCCAGTTCGCGTGATCACGTACAAAGATGGGCGCGAGGAAGTCAGCCAGTACGGGGCCAAGCCTGACATTGCCAGCTTAGACCTGGGCGATGCCTATGAGCTGTACGACAAAAACACGGCGCAGCCGGGGCGCCTGTTCCAGAAAAGGCAGACGCCCGACTCTCGCGCTGTTGATCGGCGCTTCGCGGCGCGCGCTGCAGCTGGCATGGGTTCGGGCGGTGAACAGTCGATCGACAACGCGACCCTCGACGTGCTGGCCGACCAGGCGCTGAGCGGTGACACGAGCGTGTACCAGAACTTCGGGCGCGGCGCGCAGGGGGCTGCCAATCTGATCAAATTGCGCGCGCGTGTGGCGCAGAAAGCCGTCGAGAAGGGCCTGACCGGCGGTGACCTGGCCTCGATCAACGCCGACTATCAGGGCCAGAAGGCCGGCTTGCGCACGTCCGGCACGATCAGCGCTCGTATCGAGAACGCCGCATCCGAAGCCGCCGAACTGGCGCCCCTGGCGATCCAGGCGAGCCGCAACGTGGCACGCTCCGGGCTGCTGCCGTTCGGTAAGGCAGACGTCATGTTTGACACGCAGACGAACGACCCGGCGATGAGCCAGTTCGCGACGGCCAATATTGGCCTGGCGACCGCCTACGCTGGCGCCATGGCGCGCGGCGGCAAGGCCACCGTCAGCGACATGCAGCACGCACGCGAGATCCTGAGCACGGCGAAGAGCCAGACAGCCTATGAGGCAACCGTCAGCCAGATGCAGCAGGAAATCGCAGCAGCCCAGCGCGCGCCGCAGAACGTACGCAACAACCTGCGCAGCCAGATCAACGGCCGCGGCGGCAGCCACGACACGCCGACAGTGCCGAACCCGATGGCTGCCGAGCAGTTCACGGTGACCGCGCCGAACGGGAAGACGTACACCTTCCCCGATCGCAAAGCGATGAACAATTTCAAACTCAGCACGGGGATCAAGTGATGCCGGATTACGACAAGCTCGCAGCAAAGTTCGGGGGCTCGGCGGCCGACGCTGGCGACGCACCCGACAAGTACGACCAGATGGCGCAGAAATTCTCCGGATCGGTCGCCGGTGCGGCGTCGGTGGCGACGGCCAGGCCGCAAGGGGTGGGCGACCTGATCGCAGACCTGCCACGCCAAGGCGGTCTGACTGCGCGGCACACGATCGAGGGCCTCGGAAGGACGTTCGACACCATCATCGGCAACCCGCTGCGCACGTTGGCCAGCCCAATCTTCGGCAACGCACCGCGCGCCGACACCGGCGTTGCCCTGGCGGACCTGGTGGGCCTGCCCAAGCCGCAGACGGCCGGCGAGCGCATCGTTGGCGACATCGCCAGCACGGTAGCCGGCGGCGTGCTGCCGATCGGGCTGGGGGCGTCGCTGGCCAGCCGCAGCACCGGGATCACCGCGGGAGTCGGGCGGGCGCTGGCGGCCAGCCCGGCAAAGCAGCTCACCGGCGCGGCTGCAGCAGGCGCTGCCGGCGGATACACGCGCGAAGCCGGAGGCACCCCGGGGGAGCAGATGCTGGCTTCGATCGTGGCGGGTGTCGGTGCACCGTTCGCGCTGGGAGCCGCAGGACGGGTGGGCCAGGCCGCCGCACGTGTCGCAGGGCGCGGGCCGCAGATCGATCCGGGCCGCATCGACAGCACCATCAACAGCGCGCTGGAAAGCGCCGGCATGCAGCTGGACGACTTACCGGCCGGTGTTGCCCAGCGCATCCGCGCCGATGTAGCGGAAGTGGTCCGCGGTGGTGGCCAGGCCTCGCCGCTGGCCGTGCGCCGGCTCGTCGACTACCGCCTGACCGGAGCCAGGCCGACGGCGGCCGGGCTTGCGGACGATCCGGGCATCTTCACGCGACAGAAGAACCTGGCCAAGGTCGGCGCCAACCTGAAGGACCGGGCCGCCCAGGAGCTGGCGCAGGTCGAGCACCAGAACAACCGCGCCCTCACGGCGGGGCTGGACGACCTGGGCGCCGTTGCCGCTCCGGATGCGTACGACGGCGCGCAGCGCATCATGGGCGCGCTGGCCGACCGCAACGCCAGGGCGCAGCAGGTCATCGGCAGCTTGTACGACCGGGCACGCGATTCGGCCGGCCGTAGCGCCGCGCTCGATCCGCACGCCTTCACGCAGCGCGCCGGCGACCTGCTGAACGACGCGAACGTCGAGAGCTTCCTGACGCCCGACATCCGAAACAAGCTCAACGCGTTTGCAACCGGGGAGACACCGCTGACGGTGGACATCGCGGAACAGTTCAAGACCGGGCTCGGCCGCATCCAGCGCAGCAGCACCGACGGCAACGCCCGGCACGCCCTGGGCCTTGTGCGCCAGGCGCTGGACGATACGCCACTGCTCCAGCAGGCGCCGCCGGCGCAGGCATTCGGTGGGCAGCAGCTGACGGTGCCGGGGGCGGTGGCCGGCGCGCAGACGGGGAACGTCGGGCGGGAGGCGATCGACGCATTCAACAAGGCCCGCGCGATGAACCGCAGCTGGATGCAGATCGTCGAGAGCACGCCGGCGCTGCAGGCTGTGCGCGACGGCATCGAGCCCGACCAGTTCGTACAGCGCTTCATCCTTGGCCAGGGCGGCAAGGCGAACGTGATGGACGTCGCCAAGCTGAAGAGCTCGATCAAGGCCAGCCCGGAAGCGATGACGGCCGTGCGCGAGCAGATCCTGGGGCACCTGAAAAGCAAGGCGCTGAACGGCGCCGCTGACGAGGGCGCGAACTTCAGCCAGGCCGGCTACAACAAGGCGCTGAACGCGATCGGGGACAGAAAGCTGCGCCTGTTCTTCGAGCCGGCCGAAATCGCCCAGATCAAGGCAATCGGGCGCGTGGCCCGGTACGAGCAGGTACAGCCAGCCGGTAGCGCCGTGAACAACTCGAACACGCGCGGGGCGTTTGCTGTGACGGCGGAGCGGCTGCTGAATGCCGGGGTCAGCATGCTGCCGAAAATCCCCGGGTATGCAGCGCTGGTGCAGCCGTCTGTGAATGAAATCCTGGTCGGGCAGCAGGCCAGCCGAGCGTTCAACGTGCCGCGCGCGCTGCTGATGAAGCCGCCGCCGATGCTGCCAGGCTCGCGGGGCCAGGTTCCCCTGTTGCCGCCGGCGGCGCTTCTGGGCACCGAGACGGAGGAGCGGCGCCGGCAGCGAGAGGCTGGGCTATTTCTCCCGTGACCAGAGCCAGTAGTTGATGGCCATAGCGATCATCCAGCCCAGCTGAATCGGGTCGTAGTGCATGCGTCCTCCGTTGTCGATCCAGCAATTATAGGCCGCTTTCGGGCGGCCGCTCCCCTGCGGACATCCCGAGGCGCTCCTTTGTAGGGTCCAGTTGCGCGGCGACTGAGTCGGCCCACGCTAGCCATTGCCTGAGCACCGGCGTTAGGATAGCTCCACTAACCGCTGCAGTTTCAACATGCGCGGCGTACGCACGGATTGCCATCGCATCGCGCCAGGCGCCCGCTTCCGCTACCAGCACGCGCTCCCGCTCGGCGATCGCATTCTGCTCAGCCTTCAGTCGCCGCTCCTCCTCCTCGCGCACTCGGGCCGCCTCCGCCGCAGCGGTGCGCTCTCGCTCCCGCACCTGAGCAGCCGCTTCCTCATGCATCCGCCGTTCGGCAGCTAACGCGCGCCCGGCGCGTTGCGACGCGATCGAGCGGTGGACCCACACCATTACGTCGTTTAGCTGCAGCTCAAGCGGGCGCTCGGGGGTATCTTGGAACTTGGCTTCGCCCAAATGGATAGCGAACAATCGTAGGGTACCGGTAGCGCTTCGCCTTGCGGTCTCCTCGCCGCTACCCCACGGCGCTGGCCGGGTAATTCGGTCAACCTTTTCCGACATGCGCAACCCAACGTCGTCTTGGCCATCGCTGATCTTTACTTGGCGGGGAGCAGCCACAATGACCATGCTACGCGCCGTGCATGCCTTGAGTAGTGCATCCCAGATTAGCAGCGCCCGTTCGGCCGACTCGATCGAGACACGCATAGGAATCAGGCTCTCGTTTAGCTCCATAACCCCGCGCCGTTCATAGTCAAGCCAAGCTATATCGCGTCTTCTGGGCATTACCCAGGGCTCGCCAGGCTTGCGCACAACGGGTACCTGATCCCGGGCCCGCTGCAACAGTGCGATCTCCGCGCGTACGGCTGTCGCGGTAGCCTTCACCAAGGGGTGGGGTTTCACGAGAGCCGTCGGCACAATGATGGCATTTTCGGGACGTGCCTCGAAGGCAAGACGCTCCAGCAGCCAGTCATCAACACGTGCCGGCGACGCCACCTTAGCAGCGGCCAACCGGCTCATGAAGCGCGTCGGCCCAGTTGCGGGCGGCAAGGGAGGGGTAGGAAGTAAGTGGCCCGCCGCGACCTTCGCCCAGTGACCTCGTGCTGGCAGCGGAATCGCCAGTGCTATGCAAACCTTCCGGAGGCCGTTATCTGAAATGCCGAACCGCTTCGCCAGCGTTGCGATTGGCTGCGCCCAGACGTCCCGATACAGCGATTCGCGCTCGAACTCCATGCCAGTCAGCGATGTGGCGCGCTAGAATTTGGCGCTAGCTGGCTCGCATGAGCCTGAAAATGCCCACCGGCCTCCGTCTGCCGGAGAGTTCGTCACTTTGAAGCCGATGCGCGTGCTACCGGTAATCCGATTGATGGAGATGTAGGCGCTGCTGATCACCCCGTCTAATGCACGTTGACTCATCTCCTTCCCGCCGTGGTAGGACTCTTCGTCGGCCTTGATTTCGAAGACCTGTTCCCCAAGGCTGGGGAGCACGACCGTGGCGGTCGTTTTGTCCGCACTCAGCTTAATCGTGGTTTTCGCCTGGTCGTTGCTGACCCCACGCGCCGCCGTTCCCCAACTTCCTTCCCACCAAGGCTGCGCTCCCATGCAAGCGAGGTAGGTCGCCTGGCTCAGCGCTGCGGCTGGCGCGGCAACGCTGAACCCGGAAAGAATCGCAAAAGCTAGGCCGGCTGGCAGCAGGTTCATGGTGTGTCCTTTAATCGGGCTGCAAGCTTCGATGCCAGCGCTTCGGCAAGTGCGTCGATGTCGAGCGATGCCCCAGCCACACTGCTGGCCCGATCGTCCATCGCTTGTTGCAACATGGACACAATCTCCGCGTTCATACTGCGTTTGTTGCTCTTGGCGATTTCGCTGATCTTCTCGCGCATGCCGTCGGGCAGCCGCACGATGTACTTGTCGGCTGTTTGCGGGTTGCGCGGCGTCTTTTCCGTTTCCATAAAGACAGCATAAGGGCATTGAGCCATTTACGAAATGATGGCATTGAGCCATAAAAATGCCTTGCAGATGATGGCTTTGAGCCATATCATGGATGAACATCACCACGGAGGAGCCGCATCATGCAAGGGATCAAGTTTCAGCTGAGATTGCCGCCGGACGTCAGGGATTGGCTGGAGCAGGACGCCGCGCGAAACGACCGGTCCATGAACGGCCAGGTGGTTGCCATTCTTCGCGAACGAATGAACCAGCAGACTCAGATCGCACAGCAGAACGAGCAGCGCGCGAGGTAACGGCCGAAGCCAACATAGACAAGGCAGATATGACGTAGACAAAGACCAGAAAAACAAAGGGCCAGCTGGCAGGCTGACCCCTTGAGTTTCTTTGCAACCGCGCCCGGCGGTACCGGGAGTTGCTGGCCAGAACGTGTGCGAGACGTTGCTGACCGGTGTGGACAAGTGCGCCCTTAGGAGAGACACATGCACGAAGCGAACATTAACACGAAAACATCGGTAGTGGGGGAAAAAGATGGCATTGAGCCATCACAATACGTCGGGGGTGTCGACACACCCTACGGCATCCAACTGGTCAAGCGCGGCGAGGCGCTGAACCATGCCAGCATGCGCAGCAGCCAGTTGAGCGGCCTGCTGCAGCTGATCGGCGGGGTGGACGATCCCCATTTCGCCCGGCTCCAGCCCGCGCAGCAGGACAATCTGCTGTGGCTGGCCCGCCAGCTGGCCAACGAGGCCGACGAAATGCTCGATATCATCGCTGCTGACATGGCAGGGGGCCGGCAATGAGCGCCCGTCCAGTCCACGTGCTCGAGCAGGAGTGCGGCATATTCTTTGATGAGACGATCGCGGCCGCCAACGATGCGGGCCGCCTGATGCAGGACCTGAACCGCGCGCACCAGATTCTCAGCGGCCTGGGCGTCGTGCTGCGAATCGTCGCCAGCAATGGCGCACTCCGTGACGAATACGAGCCAGGCGTGGCGGGCAGCCTGCCGCCGCTCAGCGCAACGGCCGAGGGCCAGCTGGTCATCATGGCCGCCACGATCTGCGAGCAGATGCGCGACCACGTGGAGCTGCGGGCGGCCCGCTACAATGAGGCACCCCAAACCGGGGAACAACCATGAACGCCCCGGAGAGCAATGCCGAGCCGACGGCGGAAGCCCGACCGATCCATCAGCCATTCTCGTGGGTACCGAACGTGGGCGACCACGACCGGGATGCACATTTCGCCGCGCTGGTGCTGGACGTGTGCAACGGCGTGCAGACCTGCCTGCAGCTGGTGCATACGACCGACTTGGCGCTGCACGCGCGTAGCTGGGGAGGCGAAGATCAGCCACTACTTAGCAACACGGAGAGGGAACGCCTGTTGCTGCTGGCTACAGCATCCGCACGACTGCTGGGCAACCGCGCGTCCGATAGCGTCGACCTGTTGAACGACCGGGCACGCACAGCCGCGGCGGGGACGAATGGGGGTGTGCGATGAGCCAGCGGGAGCGAATGGCCCAGATGTTCGACGCGATTGATGCGGATGGCCGGCGCTATGTGCTGGCGATTCTGCGCCACGAGTTCGACCGCGTGCGGCGGGCGCGGCGCCCCGCCCTGCAGCTGGTCGACAGCGGGCCGGCCGCGGTTCCTGTGCTGGCGGCCACGGCGCAGCGCCCGGTGCTGGCGATCGTGACCCAGGCACGAAAGGCCACCACGACCGGGAGGCGGACATGAGCCCCCGCGATCTGATTGCAGAAAATTGTGCAGTCAGCACCTCCAGCGCCGAGTTCGCCGCGCTCACGTTCGACGTCTGCATGCAGCTGGTGCACGGGCCGGGCCCAGCTATGGCGGCCAACGAGCGGAAGCAGCTCCTGCAGCTGGCCACGGCGGCCGTCCGGATGCTGGGCGCCGCTATGCCCGCGCCGACGGCGGTGGTCGAGCAGCTGCGGCTGCGCCCGGCGGTTCGGAGGTACGCATGAGCGCCGTCGTGCACGCTACCGCCATCGAGCGGATCGCCCACTACGCGCAGCTCTGGCGCGATGCCGAGAAAGCGGCGATCGGCGACAGGAGCGACAAACAGCTGCAGCGGGCCGAGTACCAAGCGCGCCAAGCGTTGCGGCTTGCCGTTGACATCGCAGCCAGGAGCTCTTGTGCACCGGAATGCAAAAATCTGCCGAGAATGAGCAGCTTCGCGCAGTAGTCCTGATCAAGTGTGCCGCGGTTCTGACCCATTTCTTGAAGACAAGGCGCATACTCGAGCGCAGAATACAGAAGAGTGACACTGGCCGGTATCCGGCATGAAGGTTTGGCAATGCCTAGCTTTAGCGGGCGAAAAGGTGGTCCCCTTACCACCCTGGCATTGCCTCCAGCTTTAAGGTGCGTTTGAGGGAACGCTATGAAGACAGGTTTTTTTGCTATCGGCTTGGCTGAGTGGCGCCAAGCTTGCGGGGTCGGATTAAATTCGGCCGTTGCCTTTTTAGTTCTGGCATGCGGGACGGGTCGGGATAACCAGACCACGGCCTGGTCCGCCAACTCTGTGCAAGAGTATGGCGGCATTCGGTGGGAGCGTGCCAAGCCAGCCATTGAACAACTGCTAAAGGCAGGACTGATCACACTGGCGGAGAGTTCCACTAAGGCCCGGCCGCGCTACAAGCTGAATATCTCCGAAGACAGGATCTGGCTGCCGAAGAACATCGTTATTCCGCTGGCTGGAGAGGAACCGGTCGTGCATCGGGTTCGCCAGACCCAGGACGTTATGACCCTTCGCCTGTTCGTTGAGCTTTACCATGCCCAGAACCTGGCAGCAGATGGAGGGATCTCGCGGGACGTTTACTACCGGAAATACGAGAAGAAAGTTTGCCGGGACGTCGGCAGCATGGTCTATCTTGGGTTTACTGATGCAAATACATGGGTTTCATGGTCCACAGAAGTAACTAAGGCACATCTAGGTGAGGACGATAATCGAGGCGGGCCATTTTTCCAACGGGTCAGTATTCTGCAGGAAATGGGGCTGATCCAGGAAGCCGCTTACCTATTCGAGTCAGCATCGCCAGATGCGGAGATTCTGTTTCCCGTGGATGGCCCTGATCCAGAGGAGTCCAGCCTTAACTGGATCGCTCAAGATTTGGTCGGAACCAACCTGCCCGGCGGTGAAGCGCTACTAGAGCAACATGACTACGTACTACCCGTCTATCGACATCAGAAGTCTGCCGAGTTGTTTGGGATTTTTCGCATGCGTCTGCGTGCGCACACGGCTAACACTGGAGCCTGGCATGCAGGCTTAAAGGAGAAAGTGAGCAGCGCAAGGCTAATGTTCGAAAAGAGCAAGGTGTAGACATCAAGGTATATCAAGGTATTTCAAGGTGTTTCAAAGACCGTAGGAAGTCATCAAGGTAAATCAAAGTCCGTAGGAAGGCCTCGTTCGCTGCGCGAGCCGAGTGATTGTTACGCCAGGAGGGATAGCCAGTTTGTACGTCGACAAACTTCTTCAAGAGAAGCGTCAGGCTGCGTACTCGCCCCACAATCAACAGAGCATGCAGTCGACATTGGGACACCGGGAGGCATGGTGAGAATTACAGACCCTGCTGATGTCTGCCATCGTCGCGTACAGGGCACTATTGCCATACCCGTGCGGGCCGGCGGACACTTCCCAGCACCGCCAGCGACCGCAGGCGGGTGATATAGAGGAGCCCGCAATGTCAGACGCAGACCTTATTGACCGCCTAGCCGCCGCATTGGCCGAACACACGAAACCTGTCATCCCCCTGTCTATCGACTTGTGGGACATCGCGACCATTGCGGCTTACCTAAAGCGCGATCCGCAGACTGTCCGGGAGCGCATGGCCTGCCTGCCGAGTTTCCCTAAGGCTATTCGGCTGCCAACTAAGAACGGCCGCACGCATCCGCTCTACCGCGCGGTCGAAGTCATCAAGTGGACAGAAGGATACCGTGACAAACACTAGCCCGGCTCGAGACACCTGCGACTACTTGGGACTGGGCGTTACGCGCAGCCGCATCCGGCCGCATGACTCGAGAAATGCAGGGTCCGCAGGCTTGATCCTTGCTGCCGGACCCAAGATTTTTGCCGGGCCGGCTAGCGCAGACTCATTCTGTCTCAGCCACGTCTTGCACTCGTCAAGGTCGTAGCGTTTTGCACGCTTTCCTACCGGTGTATAGGGCAAACCCGCCTGCTCAAGCCGCCTGATCGTCGACTCGCTGACGCCCAAGGCAGCGCATATCTGCTGCTTGTTCATTTCTCCCACTGGCTTCCTCCCTTCCATGCTTTGACTTCACTTGGGCACAGCTGGCCAGCCTGTCCAGCGGGCCGTGCAGTACAACGTCTGCAGCACGGTCGCGCTGGCGGGTCAGTCCACGCGTTCGACCAATTTAGGGCCCTGATTGCGTATATTGCCCACGGCCCGGTTCACGCGGAACCACTCGAACTGTTCCGGTCCCAGCGCGGCCTCGCGCGCCAGTTGCTCTGCGTGTTCGGGCGAGGTCTCAGGGTCAAGCCAGACTTTCGCGTCCTCGGCGGTAAAGACGATGGGGCGCCGGTCGTGCACGTCGACCATGCCGCCCTGGGCGTCGTCGGTGACGATCGTAAAGCCCTCAGCGGGCTTGTGCTCGTCGTCCGGTCGCGTGGCGCCCGCCAGGCCGGCGAAGTACAGCGCGCCGCCGTCGCCGCGGTGGATATGCCACGGCTGCTTTTCGCCATTGTCACCGGTCCATTCGTACCAGCCATCGGCGGGAACGATGACACAGCCAACTTTCAGCAAGCCGGCCCAGTACTCCCCAGTGATCTTCTCGCGGCGCGTGTTGATCGCGACCGGGATCTTGCCCTTCGCCCAACACGGCTGATATCCCCAGTGGACGTCGTCGATGACGAGCATGCCGCCGTCGCGGCGAAGAGCGGACACGCGGTCGTGGGCACGACATTCCATAACGGCGCCGCCGCGATGCGGTTCACTAGCTCATCCGTCCCGCGAAATCGTTCAACAGCCGGGGCAGGTCATTTTGGTCCAATCGTCCGCACATGCGGAACTTGAGCTGAGTTTGTAAGGGCACGACCCTGTAACATAATACTGAGGTCGATTAAGCCGAGTTCGCATGGCAGCGGGTCAAAATCACATGCTTCACAAGCGGCTTGCTTGCCGCAGCTAGATTTTTCAACTTAACTCTATGCTTAAACGGCTCAAGTCCCAACTGAGCGGCAAGTTGGCCAATGCACTCGTCAGCAAAAGAAGGGGTAAGGCTTCGGTGGTGAAAGTCAATGTGAAGGGAAGTGTGCTCGTTCAAGAGCGCCAAAAGCTGATGACGTGCTGCTGCACCAACAGGCCGAGTCGTCAACTCGGACGCTATCTGAGCTATGTCTACATTAAAAGTCGAAGTCGTCATCATCGGCACCCTCTGGTAACGGAAAACTATCGTATAAAGCTGAGATGTCAACAGGGTTGTCAAGGTCCCACTCTATCACAAGCAACGTACCAGCCCATTGATCTGCAACTGTCGCGCTACTAGCGCGCCCACGACAGACTCTGAAAACCTCATTGCCCGACCGAACGTACAGCATGCCCAAGTTTTGCTGGAGCAGGCCGCGTGCAACGGCCAATCCGTAGCCAGAGTGGCCCTTCCCAGGTTTGCTTGTGATGCCGTATTCGGTTGCTAAATCACAACTGTTCGAGTGTTGCAGCTTTTCCAACAAGAGCGCATTTTCGGACAGTGAGGCGCGTATCCCGATACCAGAGTCACACAGCGCGATTTGTGCTTTACGCCCGCCCTGCCAAACTTGTGCGCAAATAACACCATACAATCCGTCTTTCACCGCTGAGTGTGCAAAACAATTTCCGATGAGTTCGCGCAGCATCGTGTGGACGCCGTCTAACGTTTCCGGGCTATCGCATACCGACTGAAAAAGCTCCTTCAAGGCATCAGCTGACTCTTCTATAAGAGTCTCGTCACGGAGGAGCTGAATTGGGTAGTACCGCCCCGCCGCTTGGCGGTTCTTGGGGCCAAAGGGTGACGTAATCTCAAGGGCATCCCAGAGCTGCATTGTGTCGGCATAGTCACCGACTTTCTTAGGCAGCGCGAGCGCCCCTACACCCTCCTGACGCAGAATATGCGCTAGCGTTGCCAAGTGAAATGGCTTCAGGAATCTTGGTGCTTCACACTCCCTCATCATTTGCATAAGCTTCAGCTGATTAAGCCAATATTCGATGTCTGGACCAGAAGTAAAGTTCACCTGAATGCCCTTGATGGAAAAGCTCATCATACGCCAGTTTATGTGGATCAACATGAGTCGAACGGCGTAGCTTTTGGCGTAGCATCTCCCAAAACATGTGTTTTGTCATAGCAGTACACGCTGCTGCATCATCATTGTCATCTGGCAGATGGCGGTTCGTCGGACATACTATAGCTCGGCTGCGGCGACTCAGGGTGGCAGATCAGTAAGCGTGCGCCGGCGAGTTGGCTCATTGATCACCCGGCATATCACTGGGAAGGGCACGCCGACTTCGGCCAAGAACTGGGCGACAGCTCGGCGGTCCACGTCCACACGCCGGACGTCGTTTATCAGCTCGGCACGGCGGTGGTCGCGCCGGCCCCACGTATTCGTTTGCATTGGCCTCCTGGGCGCTATTCTGCCCATCGACCTTGGCTAGCGTTGATGCGGCTCTAGGTCGGGCGCAATCGCCCCGATTTGCAACAGCATCACGAGCAGTGACTTGGCCAATGAAGACAAAGAGTTTCTGAACAGAATAGCAACTAGAAAGTGCTTTCCGATCAATGGCTTAGCGTGCTTTCAGCCTGGAGTTTCGAAACGGTTTCCGAACAGTTCGGAATGCATGTGCCGCCCTGGCCGCGCTAGTGCGATGATGACCGCACGACAACAGAGGAACACTATGGCAGCCATCACCTACGAGCGCGCGACCCAGAGCCTCGCCAGCACGATCCGCGCGCTGACCGAGGAGGCGCGCGGCCAGCTGGACGAAGCCAGCCAGGCGCATTGAGGCATGGCGAACGGCGCGGTGGTCGCCTGGCGCGACATGTTTGGGGCCGACGTGCGCGCGGAGGACGTGGCCATGATCGCCCGGCTGGTGGACGAAATGCCGGGCGTGGACGGTGGCGCTGGCAACTGGCACCTGACGCCGGTGATGCATCTGCGGTGATGTACGGAGGGGTATCGCTCGTAGAGGGAACTCACTTCTACAAGCTCGAAGGGCAGGCCCTCCGGGACTTCAAGAACTGCATCAGTGATCCTGACGCAGTTCCGAAGCGCACCCGCAATCTGACACTCTGGACTGAGCGTGGAGCGGCCCGCCACGCGAAGATGCTGGATACCGAAGCCGATTTTAGCCGCACCCCGGTAAAGGGGGTATGTCGAACTGACACCCCCTTTGACCTGTCAGCCAAACCTCCCTGATCAGCGGCGGTCGGCACAATTCTGTGCTGACGTATTCGCGGCTCAATTTTGAGCTGCGCATGTTTCGACCATGCTCGAATCTCGCGGCTGAGATTTCAGCCGTCAGCCAAACCTACCGCATCAGGTCAGCTCAATATAGAGCCGACCTGCCTATTGGAGCGGCAACCGGCTGGAACTTCAGCCCGTTAGCCAGCGCAACTTTGCGCCGGCCTCCGCCGGCACAATTTTGTGCTCATCGACGGGCTCATGCTTAGCCGGTACGCGAAGCCTACCGATACTACACCGTGCTGAACATGCTACCAGCTTCCGCGGTAGCAGTGCTGCTGGGCAGGGGTGGAAGGGGAAGCGGAGTCGGAGTGCTCACGCCGACAACCAGGCTGATGGCAGCCACCCACCAGGAGACGCTGCGCACTGTCGAGGTGAACAGATTGAACCGTTTGAGAAAGCGATATAAATACTTCATGTGATGCAATCCTTGCAAGTTAGTTGGGACCATTCCCTTTGGGTATAGCGTGAATTTCCGGATGGCTTGTCACCCAGGTGCTACCCACTGAACAATTCGACTTCCTCAGCAGTAAAAAAATTGTCGAGGATGACGCGCGCCCCCGGACCACGTTCCCGAGCTGCGGAAAGACCATCTTCAAGTAGACTTGGCGTCCGGTCTTGTGGTGGGTTTCTCGCTACAGACGCAGTGTGGGACGGCTCGGCGTTTCATTCCTCTGGTGGGATTTCCGGAAATAGAGCATCCGCTGGAGCTGGCTAATAGCAACACCCGCCAAAAGGCGCGGCTGCATACACTCAACCCATAGGAGCGCCATGAGCGACATGTTCCTGACGAAAGACGAACTCGCCACCCTTACTGGCCGAAAACTGAAGAGCTACCAGATCGAAGCGCTACGTCGGATGGGAGTTCCGTTTTTCATCAATGCCATCGGCCACCCCATCGTCGCGCGAACAGCAATCGAGGGTGGCAGCAACGTATCGCCCAGTCCGCCGGTGAAGGAATGGGAGCCGCGAGTCTTCCGGGAGATGAGGGAGAAGGAGGAGCGCGAAGCACAGCTCAGGCGCAACTTGGGACTGATGGGGAAGGCTCAGGCCAGACCCGACTCCTCCGACACCTGCTCTAACGATGTGTCCGGTCCAAGCGCATCCCAATCTCCCGAAAATCTGAGAGGTCGGCGCGCGCCAGTAACCCAGTCCCAAAAATCGGGACATCGTCGTGGTCCGAGGAAAACTGGGCGCTAAGCAGAGATGTGGCGGGGGTATCTTTGGGGGTAACAAGCCACGCCAGGGCGTAGCATGTCCAGTCAAAATGCGGCTCCCAGCTACGCGTTCGGTAGTCGCCGTCTCCACCACCAAACAAAAGAAAAAGGCCCTGAGCTCGCTCAGGGCCTTTTTCTTTTGTTCTCTGGTTCCGACCGCGGGAATCGGTTCCACGTCCGTCCCTGACGGACGCGGGGGATTTGCGGGGTTTCGGCGAGCATGCTCGCCGCCGCAAATCCGACCCGCGCCTACCAGCGCGGGGCTCTCCGATTCGCCCATTCACGACATCGCTCCGCGATGTCGCTACCGCCCGGAGGGCTTGCTGACGCCGTCACATCATGTCCGATTGACAGACCTGACCCCCGCCCCCGGAGGGCTTGCTGACGCCGTCACATCATGTCCGATTGACAGACCTGACCCCAGCCCCGGACCTGACCCCAGCCCCGGTAAGCCGTTACGCCATGTCCGATGCACAGACCTAACCACAGCCCCGATCCGCCCATTCACGACATCGCTGCGCGATGTCGCTACTGCCCGAAGGGATTGTCGATGCCGCCATGGCATGTCCGATTGACAGACCTGACCCCGGCACCGATTGAACCTGGCTACGATATCCGGGCTACCTCACATATCGGACGATCAGGGACGGCGAGCGCCTCCAGGAATATTCCACCTCCAAAATTGTGCTCAAATATTCCCACCCGGTTACCAGATCGGAGTGTTGTTTTTGTATCCTTGTTACAATGTGTGAGAAACATTGGTGAGGCGAGAACTACAATACTCGTCGGGAGGAATAATGTTCAAGACAAGACTCATCCACACCGCTGCCGCATTCCTCATGGTCACGGCACCATCGTTTGCTATAGAAACCCGTGCGAACCAAACGAAAGAGCCTGTCAGCAGCAATAAAGCTGCAATGACGAAACTGAAAACTCTGCTTTCTCTGGCACGAGACCCGCAACGAATAGACGTACGTACTATTCAGGCAGAGTTCGGAGCCGTTATGGAGCCAGATTCGTGCGACCCTAAGCAATGGTCGTGTCGCTGGGGAGCAGAAGTATTACAAAACGCACCAAGCGTGACTAATCTGGATTTGCCGAATATCAGAAGCGGCAAATACCAAAGTGGCGGTAACATGTTAATGGAATTTCCTCGCAATACGTGCCTGCACCTAGAAGATATATCAAATCTAGTTCGCACTCGCCCGACGTTCTCGTCGGAACCGCCAGCAGTTCAGGCCTTTACCAAAGAGAACGAGCCGCTGCCAAGAGAACAAATTGCCAGCTTCGATAGAATACCCGGGATGAACAATCAGATAAGGGTAACCGCTTGGATTGACAATGGATGCTTAACCCGCGTAGAAGTCAACGCTTTGATTAAAGCAAAGGATTGATATGGGCCACTTCGCCGTGACGAACAATATCACTAGTATTCTGAGGAATGTTAATACGCCTACAGCAGACGCCCAAGAATCGAGATTTTTTGACAATGGCGGCACCATTCGGCTCGTGGAAGCCACTGGCTCCATATATGTTAAAGGTCCCGTAGTCAATGGTTTGGTCCAGCCCGGCACGATTTACATCGGCACATATGCGGTGGACAATCTCGCGGCCACTACCGAATTATCACCGCTGTGGATCCTCGCTCGAGCATGTATGAAATAGTCGGCATCGCGGCAGCTAAGGCAGCGTGGGCCGCTGACCCGAAATACGTTAACTATTGCAGTGATCCCACTAAATGGAACAAGCCACACTATATTCCGCCTGAGCCTCCTCAAACCGGAGGGGCTTCCCCCGGCTCTGGATGTGTAATACAGACAGGTGTACGATTGGGCCCCCACACCTGGCGGCTACTGGCAACCGGTCCCATTACATCCCAGCAACTTGGAAACACTTGGTCCGTCAACTCGACCGGAACTGGAAATTTTGCTAGAACTCGATCAAAATTGGGCATATCTGGCAACAGACACTCAAGTGGATCAACATTCACCTGACACTGTTGATATCATTGGCAGTGGCACCACTCCAGCTGACATATTCGCTGGACAATAGCACCGTTGCACTGCTATCTATAGTTACCGCATCTAATGGCGCCGTATTGTTTCGCTCTCTCTTGGCCGAACACTCGAAAAGGTGACTCCCGTTACAGGCACGGGTTACACATGGCAGGCAGTTTGTTGTTTCAAGAGAAGGCGCTATTCGCGCCTTCCAAGGTAATCAAGAGGTCCTGTAATACCTTTTCTGTCCATGCCGGAACAGGCTCCACCTAAGGGCCACGTACGCCCTTCAGATGCACTCAGACCCGGTCGTCGTAGACTTGTATACATACTTTGACAGGTGACAGATTGCTCTGACTGGAATGCTCCACGCCGAAAGCCACCGTCAAAGCCCCGCAATAACCTCCAACAAAGCCGGATCCCGCTCCACCAACGCCAGCAAAATCGCCGCCTGCGCATTCGGCTTCGACACCCCCTGCTCCCAGTTGGCAATGGTCCGCTCCTCCGTCCGCAGCTTGCGCGCGAACACCGGCTGCGACACCCGCAACTTCTCGCGCAGCGCCCGCACCTTGGCGGCAGTCATCTCGGACGGCGGCTTGCGTTCGACCTCGGTGGTCCGCAACGTCAGCTTGCCAGCCCGCGCATCCTGCAGCGCATCGAACCCCTCCATCACCTCGCCGAAAATATCGCGTTTCGTCATGACCCCTCCCCTCTACCCTGCAATTCCATGCCCAGCCGTTCGCGCAGCAGCTCACGTTGGCGCACGGTCAGATCGCCGGCCTCATCCTTGTCGTACACGGTGAACAACCAGAACTACCGGCCCGCCTCGTGCCGGTAATAGATGACGCGCAGGCCGCCGCGCTTGCCTTTGCCGCGGCGCTCGTCGGCGAACCGGACCTTGCGCAACCCACCAGCGCACGAATGATGTCACCACCGTCCGGGGCCTTCATCAACATATTCTGGAAAGCCCGGAACGATTCCAGATCCAAATAGTCATCGCGCACGCGCTGGAATGGCGGCAACTCGACAAAAATAGCTTTCATCAAGTGTGCCCAAGTTGGGGATAGATGTCTATGCCCCTCTCATTCAGCTGCGCCAGTACTCGCGATCGCCGCCGCCGCCCCACTCCACAACTCCGGCGTGCAGTTCGCCCACACCACATCCGGCACATAGAACACCGCAGGCCGCGTGCGCGCCAGCTGCAGGAACGACGGCTGCTGCATGATCTCGATGCGGCCGCCGTTGACAACGAAGTCGACCGAGTGCTTCGGATATGCCAGCACCAGGCCCTGCCCGGTGAAGGCCAGGTCCTCCGGCGGCGACACCTCGACCAGGCGCTTTTCGCTATCGCCGGGCACCAGCTTGCCCAGCTCACGCGCCGTGTTCTCGTCGGCATCGCGCCGCTTCTGCTCACGCGCTGCCTTCGACAATGCGCGCACCACCTTCAAGGGGTTCGTGCCCATCTCGACCAGCGCCTGGACCTGGCCCAGTGCAGGATTGTCGAGCACCGCGCGCAGGCTGCGGCTGGTGGACATGCCAGAGAACGCCAGCTCCACCGTCGTCGCCGGCTGCGCCATACGCAACAAGGACTCGCCCCAACGGGCCCCTTCCTGCGCCCAGTGACGCTGCTGCGCCGTCGCATAGCCGCGGCAGGCGTAGAACATCTCCGCCTGCGGGCGGCTCAGTGTCCCGACCAGCTGTCCTCCCTGGAAAACGATGCCGCCAACCGGGCCATCGGTGAGGCCGACATAGCTCACCGGCGCGGCGTCCGGCAGCTGCATTTCGAACCGTTCCGTCGCGGCCTCCGCGGGAACGCTACGCAGCACCGCACGGGCATCGCTGTCGGCGGTAACGATGAGCTTGTGATCGTCGGCCTGCGCAGTCGCTGCAGACAGAGACAGGGTTACGGCAACAAATGCAAGGATGGATCGACGCATGGCAGTGCTCCTGGTGAGGTGGACGACGGTAACGGCCTGTCCCCTCGCACATGCGCGGGCAGGTCCAGGCATCTTGCATGCCGGGCCTGAAGAAGAAATTGACGAACTGCAACTTACGGCACGCGCCGCGTTTGACGTGCGCCATGCGCGGCGCCGGTCGCTTTCCTACAAATCTGCGACATATTCTTACCAAAACCCCCTAATACCACAGTGATGTCTTTTGCATAATAGCCCCTGCCCTTAGCAGCCTCGACCGTCGCTGCGCCATTCACGGTTCACCACCAAAAATGCCCACTCTCGCCGCCGCATTCCTGACCCTCATTCTCGCCCTGTTTCAAGGAGCCGCCATGGCCAGCAATCTCGTTACCGATATCGAGCGTATCCGCCAGACCGACAAATCCGACCAAATCGACATTTCCACGACCGTGCAATCCCATATCGCCACGGGCACGGGCAGGAAAGACGTCGAACGCCGGCTGCAACAGCAGGGCTTCACCCTGCACGAACAACCGGAAGCCGCCGACAAGACCCGCACGCTGATCGCCGTCCGCAAGGAAAAAGGCCTGATCGCGAGCCTCGGCTTCCACGACGAGATCCGCGTCGTCATTATTTTCGACAACGATAAAGTGAAACACGCCAGCGGCCTGCTGATTTACCGCGCGCTGTAAAACAATCTCCATACAAAATTAGGGAATAACAACATGGCAGAAACCATCGAGGTACGGTATTACCGCCTCAGCCCACTCGGCTATTACCACAAATATATCGTCTACACGGATTCGGCCGGCAACCAGTGGGGCGCCCGGGGCGGTCCCACCAGGCAGCCGGACGGCTCCTTCGGCGACATCCGCACCACCGTCGGCCCGTACGATTCCCGCTTTCCCGACTTCGATCCCGAAAACGACGATCCACGCGAGATCATCAAGTCGGGCGACGACCTGTCCGAAGACTGGAACAATATCGTCGATGCCGTGGACGCCATCGGCAACGAACACCATGCATACGATCCGCTCGACACCAACTCCAACGCCACGGTGGACGAGGCGCTCGAGCGTGCCGGCCTGAACGAGCCGGAACAGGACGACCTGGGCGACAACTGGTCGCCCGGTTCCGATACCGACCTGCCGGCGCCCGGCGAGCCGGCCGGCGGCGACGATAGCGGCGATCCTTCCGCACCGGGCGGCCCGGGCGGCGGCGGCGGCGCGCCCGGTGCCGGCGGCGGCAGTCCCGACGGCCCCGGCGGCAGCTCCGGCGGCAGCTCGGGCGGCACCGGTGGCACGGGCGGCGGCTCCTCCGGCGGTCCCGGCGGTGGCGGCGGCGGCGCCGGTGCCAACGGCACCACCCCACCGCGGCGCGATCCGCTCGTGCTGGACCTGGACGGCGACGGCATCGAGACCACCAGCACTCGCAACGGCACCGTCGTGCTGTTCGACCACGACGCCGACGGCGTGCGCACCGGCACCGGCTGGGTCAAGCCGGACGATGGCTGGCTGGTCATGGACCGCAACGGCAACGGCACGATCGACTCGGGCCGCGAGCTGTTCGGCGTGGACACCATCAAATCGAACGGCCAGTTCGCCAGCGACGGCTTCGACGCCTTGCGCGACCTGGACGCCAACCGTGACGGCAAGCTCGATGGCAGCGACAGCGTGTTCGCCAACCTGCGCATTTGGCGCGACCTGAACCAGGACGGCGTCACCCAGGCGGGCGAGCTGTCCACGCTGGGTGCGAACGGCATCGTCGGCATCGGCGTCAATGCCACGGCCGTGCGCACGGACCTGGGCAACGGCAATATCCAGACGGCCGCCGGCACCTTCATCCGTTCCAACGGCACCACGGGCACCACCGGCGAGACCAATGGCGCGGCCGCCAACCTGGACCTGCTGGTCAACACCTTCTACCGCCAGTTCACCGACCACGTGCCGCTGACCGCCCAGGCCAAGGCGCTGCCGACCTTGCGCGGTTCCGGCCGCGTGCGCGACCTGGACGAGGCCATCAGCCTGTCGTCCGACCTGGGCAACACGGTGCAGGGCTATGTGGCGCAAACCACCCGCGCCGGCCAGATCGGCCAGCTCGACACCTTCATCGAGAAGTGGGCCAATACGGCCGACCTGAAGCCGCTCAAGGCGCAGGCGGACGCGCTGGCATCCAGCGGCGTCAAACTGACCTACACCCTGGCCGGCCTGACCGCCGGCACGCCCGCCTACGACGAGTTCGTGCGCAAGCTGGGCGTGGTGGAACGCTTCATGGGCTTCACCTATGGCGGCGCCAACGGCCAGGCGCGCTTCACGCCGCTGACCGCGACGTCGGGCAACGTGACGGTCGCGCTGGCGGCCGAGCAGGTCACCAGCATCACGCTGGCCTACGAGCGCTTCAAGACGGACATCTACGAATCGCTGCTGCTGGAAACGCGCCTGAAGCCCTACTACGACAAGATCGGCACCACGATGCAGGGCGAGTTCCCGGTATTCTCGTTCACGCAACTGGAAGCGGCCTTCACCCAGGCCATCAAGGCCAACCCGCAGCAAGGCATCGTCGACCTGGTCGAGTTCCTCAGCGCGTTCGGCGAAGTCAAGCTGGCCAAGCTGGGCTGGAATGCCAGCGCTTTCCTGGCGCGCCAGATCGGCGCCGCGCCGGAGCTGGCCAGCTTCAGCGAAGAGCTGAGCAGCTGGACGGTGCGCTTTGCCGCCGCTACGGAACACAACCTGACGGGCACCTCGCGCCCCGACCTGCTGACCGGCACCGACGCCGCGGACACGCTGTATGGCCGCGACGGCAACGACCTCCTGCTGGGCAAAGGCGGCAACGACAACCTGTACGGCGAAGCCGGCAACGACACACTCGATGGCGGCAGCGGCAACGACTACCTGAGCGGTGGCGCCGGCGCCGACGTCTACCTGTTCGGCAAGGGCGCCGGCCAGGACACGGTGTACAACCACGACAGCGACGCCGCCGGCACCAATGCGGACACCATCGAGCTGGCCGCCGGCATCGCGCCGGAAGGCGTGTCGCTGAGCCGCGTGAGCGACGACCTGATCGTGCGCATCAACGGCACCGACGACACCCTGCGCGTACAGAGCTACTTCAACAGCGACGGCAGCGCACCTTACGCGGTCGAGAAGATCGCCTTCGCCAACGGTACCGCATGGGATGTCGCCACGGTCAAGGCCAAGGTGCTCGCCTCCAGCGCCGGTGCCGATTCCCTGCTCGGCTATGCCAGCGCCGACAGCATCGGCGGCGGCGACGGCAACGATACCGTCTACGGCTACGGCGGCGACGACACGATCGACGGCGGCAACGGCGCCGACTACCTGGTGGCGGGCGAAGGCAACGACACGGTGCGCGCCGGCGCCGGCAACGACACGGTCTATAGCGGCAACGGCAACGACAGCGTGCGCGGCGATGCCCACAACGACAACCTGTACGGCGAAGCCGGCAACGACACGCTCGATGGCGGCAGCGGCAACGACTACCTGAGCGGCGGCGCCGGCGCCGACGTCTACCTGTTCGGCAAGGGCTCGGGCCAGGACACCGTCGCCAACCACGACAACGACGCGGTCGGCACCAGCGCCGACACGATCCAGCTGGGCGCCGGCATCACCCAGGCCGACGTGGCGTTGCACCGGGCCGGCGAGGACCTGCTCATCGCCATCAAGGGCACGGACGACGTACTGCGCGTGCAAAGCTACTTCAACGGCGACGCCGCCAATAGCTACGTCGTCGAGACCATCCGCTTCGCCGACGGCAGCATGCTCGACACGGCGATCATCAAGACGATGGTGCAGGTGCCCACGCTGGGCAACGACACCGTGTACGGCTATGCCGGCGCCGACACGCTGGACGGCAATGAAGGCAACGACACGCTGTACGGCTATGCCGGCAACGACAGCCTGCGCGGCGGCGGCGGTGCCGATTACCTGCAGGCGGGCGACGGCGACGACACGGCGCGCGGGGGCCTCGGCAACGACGTGCTGTACGGCGGCAGCGGCCACGATGGCCTGTACGGCAACGAACAGAACGACACACTGTACGGCGAAGCCGGCAACGACACGCTCGATGGCGGCAGCGGCAACGACGACCTGCAAGGCGGCGCCGGCGCAGACGTCTACCTGTTCGGCAAGGGCTCCGGCCGCGACGCGATCTACAACGCCGACAACGACGCGGCCGGCACCAATGCCGACACGATCCAGCTGGGCGCCGGCGTCCTGCCGGCCGGCGTCGCGCTGAGCCGCACCGGCGACGACCTCGTCATCGCCATCAACGGCAGCGACGACACCCTGCGCGTGCAGGCCTACTTCAACAGCGACGGCGCCTCCAGCTACGCGGTCGAGATGCTGCGCTTCGCCGACGGCACCGCCTGGGACGTGGCGACGGTCAAGGCCAAGGTGCAGGCCGGCACCGGCAACAACGACCTGCTGTACGGTTATGCCGGCGCGGACACCCTGAACGGCGGCGAAGGCAACGACACGGTCTACGGTGGTGCCGGCGACGACGTGCTCGATGGCGCCGCCGGCGCCGACCGGCTGCAGGGCGGCGACGGCAACGACATCGCGCGCGGCGGCATCGGCAACGACACCCTGTCGGGCGACGCCGGCAACGACAACCTGCAGGGCAACGAGCAGCACGACACGCTGTACGGCGAAGCGGGCAACGACACGCTCGATGGCGGTGCCGGCAACGATTACGTGGCCGGCGGCGCCGGCGCGGACGTCTACCTGTTCGGCACCGGCGCCGGCCAGGACACGCTGTACAACTACGACAACGACGCGCTGGGCACCAATGCGGACACGATCCAGCTGGGCGCGGGCATCGCCCCGGCCGGCGTGACGCTGACGCGGACCGGCGACGACCTCGTGCTGACCCTGGCCGCCAGCGGCGACACGCTGCGCGTGCAAAGCTACTTCCACGGCGAGGCCGCGTCGAACTACACGGTCGAGACGATCCGCTTCGCCGACGGCACCACGTGGGACATCGCGGCCGTGAAGGCCAAGGTGCAGGCAGGCAGCGCCAACAACGACACGCTGCACGGCTACGCCACGGCCGACACGCTGGCCGGCGGCGAGGGCAACGACGTCTTGTACGGCCAGGCCGGCGACGACGCGCTGACCGGCGCTTCCGGCAACGACAACCTGCAGGGCGGCGACGGCAACGACAGCGCGCGTGGTGGCGTCGGCCAGGACACCGTCTACGGCGGCAACGGCAACGACCTGGTGCACGGCAACGAAGGCAACGACAACGTGTACGGCGATGCCGGCAACGACACCCTCGACGGCGGCACCGGCGGCGACTACCTGCAGGGCGGCAGCGGCGCCGACCTGTACCAGTTCGGCAAGGGCGGCGGCCAGGACACGATCAACAACCACGATGGCGACGCCGTCGGCACCAATGCGGACGCGATCCTGCTGGGCGCCGGCATCGCGGCGGGCGGCGTGACGCTGACGCGCGTCAGCGACGACCTGCTGATCGCCATCAATGGCAGCGACGACACGCTGCGCGTGCAGAGCTACTTCTACAACGACGGCGCTTCCGCCTACGTCATGGAACACCTGAAGTTCGCCGACGGCACCACGTGGGACTACGCCACCGTCAAGTCGAAGCTGGTGACGGTGACGCCAGCGCCGAGCGTCAGCATCAACGGCACCCCAGCCGGCGACAACCTGGCAGGTGGCGCCGGCAACGACACGCTGTACGGCCAGGCCGGCAACGACACGCTGGACGGTGGTGCCGGCAACGACGCGCTGTATGGCGGCGACGGCAGCGACGTTTACAGGTTCGGCAAGGGCGCCGGTCGCGACACGATCGGCGGCTATGACGTCACGGCCGGCAAGGTCGATGCCATCGTGCTGGGCGCCGAGGTGGCGGAGGCGGACGTGGTGCTGGGACGCGAAGGCGACACGCTGGTGCTGGCAATCAAGGGCACCGGCGACACGCTGCGCGTTTCCAGCTACTTCAACACCGATGGCGCCGGCGGCTACCAGGTCGAGCAGATCCGCTTCGCCAGCGGCACCACGTGGGACGTCGCCGCGGTCAAGGCCAAGGTCACGGCGGCCACCGGCGAGAACGATGCGCTGATCGGCTACGCGGGCGCGGACAACCTGGCCGGCTTGCTGGGCGACGACACGCTGTCCGGCCGCGCCGGCAACGACACGCTGGACGGCGGCTGGGGCGACGACCAGCTGGCCGGCGAGGACGGCGACGACGTGCTGCGCGGCGGGCTGCACAACGACCGCCTCGACGGCGGCAACGGCGCCGACCTCCTGCAGGGCGGCGACGGCGACGACACCGTCTACGGCCAGGCCGGCAACGACACGCTGGAAGGCGGCGCCGGCAACGACACGCTGGACGGCGGCGCCGGCAACGACGTCTACCTGTTCGGCCGGGGCGCCGGCAGGGATACGATCAGCGCGCACGACGGCACGGCGGGCAAGGTCGACGTCGTCAGGCTCGGCGCCGGCATCGCGGCTGCCGACGTCACGCTCAAGCGCGACGGCGACGCGCTGGTACTGTCGATCAACGGCACGGCCGACACGCTGCGCGTCGGCAGCTATTTCTACAACGACGCCTCCTATGGCTACCAGGTCGAGGAAATCCGCTTCGCCGACGGCACGACCTGGGACCTGGCCACGGTCAAGGCGCGCGTGCAGGCCGCCGGCACCGACAGCGACACGCTGTACGGCTACGCCACGGCGGACAACCTGGCCGGGCTGGCCGGCGACGACACGGTATCCGGCAAGGGCGGCAACGACACCCTCGACGGCGGCACGGGCGAAGATCAGCTGGCCGGCGATGACGGCGACGACGTGCTGCGCGGCGGCGCCAACAACGACCGGCTCGATGGCGGCAACGGCGCCGACAACCTGCAAGGCGGCGACGGCGACGACACCGTCCACGGCCAGGCCGGCAACGACACGATCGACGGCGGCAGCGGCAACGATACGCTCGACGGCGGCGCCGGCAACGACGCCTACCTGTTCGGCCGCGGCGCCGGCAAGGACACAATCAGCGGCTACGACAGCACGGCCGGCAAGCTGGACGTGATCCAGCTGGGCGCCGGCATCGCGGCAGCGGACGTCACGCTCAAGCGCGATGGCGACGCGCTGGTGCTGTCGATCGCCGGCAGCGGCGACACCCTGCGCGTGGCCAGCCACTTCTATGCCGATGCGACCTATGGCTACCAGGTCGAGCAGATCCGCTTTGCCGACGGTACCACCTGGGACCTGGCCGCCATCAAGGCCAAGGTGCAGGCCGGCGGCAACGACAGCGAAAGCCTGTACGGCTACGCCGGCAACGACAGCCTGGTCGGCCTGCTGGGCGACGACGCGCTGTATGGCCGCGCCGGCAACGACACCCTCGACGGCGGCTGGGGCGACGACCAGCTGGCTGGGGAGGATGGCGACGACGTGCTGCGCGGCGGGCTGCAGAACGATCGCCTGGACGGCGGCACCGGCAACGACAGCCTGCAGGGCGGCGACGGCGACGATACCCTCTACGGCCAGGCCGGCAACGACACGCTGGAAGGCGGCGCCGGCAACGACACGCTCGACGGCGGTAGCGGCAACGACGTCTACCTGTTCGGCCGGGGCGCGGGCAAGGACACCATCAGCGCCCACGAAAGCACGGCGGGCAAGCTCGATCGGATCCAGCTGGCCAATGGCGTGGCGGCCGCCGACGTGGTCTTGCAGCGCGACGGCGACACGCTGGTGCTGTCGCTCGCCGGCAGCAGCGACAGCCTGCGCGTCAACAACTACTTCAGCCAGGATGCCACCTACGGCTACCAGGTCGAGGAAATCCGCTTCGCCGACGGCACCACCTGGAACGTGGCCACCGTCAAGCAGAAGGTGCTGGCGGCCGGCGCCGACAACGACACACTGATCGGCTACGCGGGCGCCGACAGCCTGGCCGGCCTGGGCGGCGAGGACACGTTGCGCGCCCGTGCCGGCAACGACACGCTGGACGGCGGCGCGGGCGACGACAACCTGTACGGCGAGGACGGCGACGACGTGCTGAAAGGTGGCCTGAACGACGACCAGCTCGATGGCGGCGCCGGCAACGACAGCCTGCTGGGCAACGAGGGTGCCGACGCGCTGTCCGGCCAGGCCGGCAACGACACGCTCGAGGGCGGCGCCGGCAACGACACGCTGGACGGCGGCGCCGGCAGCGACAAGTACCTGTTCGGCAAGGGTGCCGGTGCGGACAGCATCAGCAGCTACGACGGCGGCGCCAGCGACGACCGCGTCGCCTTCGGGGCGGGTGTGGCGGAAGGCCAGATCTGGCTGCAAAAGAGCGGCAGCGACCTGCAGCTGACCCTGATCGAGACCAACGACAAGCTGACCATCCGCAACTGGTACAGCGGCAGCGCATACCGTGTCGACGGCTTCGATCTCGCCAACGGCAAGCACCTGCTGGAAGGCCAGGTGGAGGCGCTGGTGTCGGCCATGGCGGCGTTCGCGCCGCCGGTGCCGGGCCAGACCTCGCTGCCCGCCGACTACCAGGCGGCGCTGAACCCGGTCATCGCGGCCAACTGGAAATAAGCGCGCGCGGCATCCCGGCTCCGGCCGGGATGCCTGCCGCCCTGGCTCCATCGTTTTTCCCTGCACCCGGCCCGCGTGGCCGGGGCAGGTCATTTTTGTTTCGCACTATCGAGGACCTCATGCGCGACGACGCTCCTTATCGCACGCCCCCGCCCTGCCCCGGCACCGAACCGCCACTGCCGCCGCGCATTGACAGCGGCGTGGCCTGCCTCGTGATGATGGCGCGCCTGCACGGCGTGGCGGCCGATCCCGACCAGCTGGCGCACGAATTCGCGCCGCCCGGCGGCACGCTCGCTACGGCCGACCTGCTGCTGGCGGCCAGGAAGCTGGACCTGAAGGCGAAGGCCGTGCGCACCGATGCGAGCCGGCTGGACAAGACGCCGCTGCCCGCGATCGCGCTGGGCCGCGACGCCGATGGCAAGCCGGAATACTTCATCCTCGCGCGCGTCGACAGCAACGAGCATGGCACCCAGGTGCTGATCCAGTCGCCCACGGCAGGGCGGCCGCAGACCTTGACGCTGGAGCAGTTGCGCCAGCGCTGGGAAGGCGAGCTGGTACTGATCGCGTCGCGTGCTTCGCTGGCCGGCGAGCTGGCGAAATTCGATTTCACCTGGTTCATCCCCGCCATCGTCAAGTACCGCAAGCTGCTGGGCGAAGTGCTGGTGGTCAGCTTCGTGCTGCAGTTCTTCGCGCTGATCACGCCCCTCTTTTTCCAGGTGGTGATGGACAAGGTGCTGGTGCACCGCGGCTTCACCACGCTGGACGTGATCGCCGTCGGCCTGGTCGCCGTGATGCTGTTCGAAGTGGCGCTGACCACCTTGCGCAGCTACGTGTTCGCGCACACCACCAGCCGCATCGACGTGGAACTGGGCGCGCGGCTGTTCCGCCACCTGCTGGCCCTGCCGCTGGCCTATTTCCAGGCGCGCCGCGTGGGCGACTCGGTCGCGCGCGTGCGCGAGCTGGAAAACATCCGCTCCTTCCTGACCGGGAATGCGATCACACTGGTGCTGGATTTGCTGTTCTCGGTCGTGTTCATCGCCGTCATGCTCAGCTACAGCGGCTGGCTCAGCCTCATCGTCATCCTGTCGCTGCCCTGCTACGTGATCCTGTCGGCGCTGTTTACGCCCGTGCTACGCGCGCGCCTGAACGAGAAGTTCGCCCGCAGCGCGGAGAACCAGGCCTTCCTGGTGGAGACCATCAGCGGCATCGATACCGTCAAGGCGATGGCCGTGGAGCCGCACTGGACGCGCAAGTGGGACAACCAGCTGGCGGCTTACGTGTCGTCCAGCTTCCGCACCGCGACCATCGGCACCCTGGCCGGCAGCGGCGTCACCCTGGTGTCGAAACTGGTCACGGTGGCGACGATGTACGTCGGCGCCCGCCTCGTCATCGACAACCAGCTCTCTGTCGGCCAGCTGATCGCCTTCAACATGCTGGCGGCGCAGGTGGCGCAGCCGGTGATGCGGCTGGCGCAGCTGTGGACCGATTTCCAGCAGACCGGTATTTCCGTGCAGCGCCTGGGCGACATCCTGAACACGCGTACCGAGGTGGCCGGCAACAAGAGCCCCCTGCCCGCGCTGGCCGGCCAGATCACGCTGGACGACGTGGTGTTCCGCTACCGCCCGGACGGGCCGGAGGTGCTGAAGGGCGTGTCGCTGCAGATCGCGCCGGGCGAAGTGATCGGCATCGTCGGCCGCTCCGGTTCCGGCAAGAGCACGCTGACCAAGCTGGTGCAGCGGCTGTACGTGCCGGAACGGGGCCGCGTGCTGGTGGACGGCATGGACCTGGCGCTGGCCGACTCGACGTCGCTGCGCCGGCAGATCGGCGTGGTGCTGCAGGAGAACGTGCTGTTCGCGCGCAGCATCCGCGACAACATCGCGCTGGCCGATCCGGGCGCGCCGCTGGCGGCCGTGATCGAGGCCGCCAAGCTGGCCGGCGCGCACGAGTTCATCCTCGAACTGCCCGAGGGCTACGACACGCTGGTGGGCGAGCACGGCTCGTCGCTGTCCGGCGGCCAGCGCCAGCGCATCGCCATCGCGCGCGCCTTGATGACGAACCCGCGCGTGCTGATCTTCGACGAGGCCACCAGCGCCCTGGACTACGAGAGCGAACGCATCATCCAGAACAATATGAAGGCGATCTGCCGCGGCCGCACGGTGATCGTCATCGCCCACCGCCTGTCGGCCGTGCGCGATGCCAACCGTATCGTCGTCATGGAACGGGGCCAGGTAGTGGAGACGGGCCGCCACGCCGAGCTATTGGCGATCGAGGGCGGCCACTACGCGCGCCTGCACGGCATGCAGCACGGTTAAGGAAAGAGCACAGACATGAGCATCACGATGACATTGCAGGCGTTCGGCGACCTGTCGAAACGCTACGGCGCCGTATGGCGCCAGGCCTGGGCCCAGCGGCACCGGATGGAACCGGTGCCGCGCCTGCCCCATGAGGCGCAGTTCCTGCCGGCCGCGCTGGCGCTGCAGGAGACGCCGGTCTCGCCGGCGCCGCGCGTGGCGATGTGGCTGCTGATCGGCTTCGTCGCGCTGGCCCTGCTGTGGGCCTGCTTCGGTCACGTCGACCTGGTAGCGACGGCACAGGGCAAGGTCGTGCCGAACGACCGCACCAAGACCATCCAGCCTTTCGAGACGGCGACCGTGAAGGCGATCCATGTCACGGACGGCCAGCTCGTCAAGGCCGGCGACGTGCTGATCGAACTCGATGCCACCACGGCCACGGCCGACGCGGACCGCGTCGCCAGCGACCTGGCGGTGGCGCGGCTGCAGGTGGCGCGCGGCCAGGCGCTGCTGGCGGCACTGGACCATGGCGGCAGCCCGCGGCTGGCGCGCCCGGGCGGCGTGGACGAGCTGCGCTACGTCGAGGCACAGCGCCTGCTGGCGTCGCAGATGGCGGAGCTGGGCGCGCGCCAGGCCCGCATCGACGCGGAGGTGGCCAAGCGCGAGGCGGAGCTGCGCTCGGCGCAGGAGCTGGTGCGCAAGCTGGAACAGACCCTGCCGATCGCGCGCCAGCGCGCCCAGGACTACCAGCGCCTGGTCGAGCAGAACTTCGCTTCCAAGCACGGCTACCTGGAACGCGAGCAGGCCCGCATCGAGGTCGAGGGCGACCTGGCCAACCTGTCCAGCCGGAAGAAGGAAATCGAGGCGGCCCTGCGCGAGGCGCGCGGGCAACGCGCGGAACTGCTGGCGGAAACCCGCCGCCTGAGCCTGGACAGCATCACCGATGGCCAGCAGAAGGTCGCCGCCCTGGAACAGGAGCTGCGCAAGGCCAGCACGCGCGGCCAGCTGATGCGGCTGACGTCGCCGGTCGATGGCACCGTACAGCAGTTGGCGGTGCACACGGTCGGAGGCGTCGTCACCCCGGCGCAGCCGCTGATGGTGGTGGTGCCGCGCGATCACGCGCTGGAAGTGGAGGCCTTTCTGGAGAACAAGGACATTGGCTTCGTCAAGCCGGGCCAGGACGCCGAGGTCAAGTTCGAAACCTTCCAGTACACGAAATATGGCACGGTGCACGCGCACGTCACGTCCGTGTCGCACGACGCCATCAATGACGAAAAGCGCGGCCTCGTCTATTCGGCGAGGGTGCGCATGGACAAGGCCAGCATCGACGTGGACGGCACGGCCGTCAACCTGTCGCCGGGCATGGCGGTGACGGTCGAGGTCAAGACCGGCAAGCGGCGCGTGATTGACTATTTCCTGTCGCCATTGATCGTGCATACCAGCGAAAGCATGCGCGAACGCTGATGCGGACTAGCATAACTTTCATGACAAAGGAAGCAATTTACGTTTACACAACACTACCGCAAGTTCTTGGCTGGCAGCAGATTTTTTGTGGAAATACCATGCAATACTTATAAGACCCTGATGAGTTTGTCAGGTTTTCCACTATCAGAAAGAGAGCCACCCATGAACGTCAGCAAATTCTTCCGTGCAGTGCTCGTGATCGGTGCACTGTTTGCCGGCATGGCCCAGTCCGCGCAGGCAGATATCTACACTCACACCGGCGACACCACTGGCGGGCCTACCTACAACCGTCCGCTGGAAGACCTGTCCGACCTGTCCATAGTCGGCACCGACGTGGCCTACCGCACGTTCGCGTTCAACCTGGACGCCGGCGGCGAGTACACTTTCCTGCTGACCTCGGATTACGATGGCATGATGTTCCTGTACCAGAACTCGTTCGACGCGGCCGATCCGCTGACGAACGGCTTGGGTGGCAGCGACGACTTGTTCGGCGGCACCACCTCCGGCTTCTACGGCGACCTGGAAGCCGGCAACTACGTGCTGGTGTTCACGGCTTATTCCAATGGCGACGCCGGCAAGTACAGCGTGACGATCGGCGGCCCGGGCGTCATCACGGCCGTGCCGGAACCTGCCACCTACATGATGCTGGCCATGGGTCTGCTGGCCGTCGGCTACGCGCAGCGCCGCAAGATGCAGCGCTGATCGGGGCTGTTGCTCGACAAGAACGGCGGAGCTTGCTCCGCCGTTTTTTTTGCGTCCGCCATAGTCCTACAGGACGTCTACCCGTGCACCTATGCCATGCGGCGACCGCTCCCCCTACGATGTACGGGTATTCAACCTCGTTAGGGAGACGATCATGCAGAACGAAGGAAAAGAAAAAGGCCGCGACCTGTACCAGAAAACCCATGACGGCACGACGAGCGCCGGCTCGATGGGCACCGGCGCCACCGGCCACGTCGGCACCAAGGAGGGTTACGACGAGGCAGCGCATGCGGGCGGCAACCAGCAATCGGGCGGCCGCACGGACGACCTGCTGTCCGATGGCTCGGATTCGCAACTGGACGACCGCGGCTTCGCCAGCGGCAATCGCAGCGGCGATCTCGACCCGGGCATGGGCGGCATGGGCAGCCTGAGTCGCGGCGGGGGCAACCGCCAGCAGCAAGGCGATGCCCAGCCGGGCGGCCTGGGCGGCTCGATGCGGCCATCCGACCCGGATGGGCTGCAGAATGCGGGCGGCGGCAATATGGGCTCCGCCGCCGTGCCGGAATCGGGCGGCCAGCGCGTCGAGGACAGCCGCTCGGGCGACCTGATCGGCCATGGCAACGCCTCGGGTGGGAATCAGCAAAACCAGCAAAACCAGCAGACCCAGCAGAACCGCCAGAGCGGCGAGCAAGGCCGCGGCAGCCCGTCCGGCGCCGGCAGCACGGGCGCGGACCAGCGCGACTTGTACAACAAGGACCAGTCGCGCTGACGGTGGTTGGGGTCAGTCCCTAATGCCGCTAAGTTAAGGAATTTTGGCGCGCAGAGAACAGACGCTCGCTTGGGGTCTGTCCCGTTTTTTGGGACTGACCCCGGTTTTCATCGCGCAAGTCGCATGGTTCTGCGATTAAAACCAGGGTCAGTCCCCTGCGGGGACAGACCCTAACCCAGCTACTTTTCTCTTAACTTAGCGGCATTAGGGTCAGTCCCCGCAGGGGACGGACCCCGAAGTCCGTCGCGTATCGACGGCTCAGCGCAACTTCAGGGTCGGCCGCTAGGCGGGGACAGGCCCTGGCGACCTCGCGCAACCCAGGCGGTACAGCACATGCCGCGCCAGCGGATGCCCCGCGGGCAGCGCCGGGTGATCGAAGTCTCCGGCCACATCGCGCACCATCCCCAACCGCTCCATCACCCGCCGCGAACGCACGTTGGCCGGCACCGTGAACGACACTATCTCATCCAGCCCCAGCTTGTCGAAGCCATGGCGCAGCGCCGCGCGCGCGCCCTCGGTCGCGAGACCGGCGCCCCACCACTGCGAACCCAGCCGCCAGCCGACCTCGTAGCACGGCGCGAACGGCAGCCTGGCATCGACGTACTTCACGCCGACAAAGCCCACCAGCTCGTCCGTCGCCTTCAGCTGCGCCGCGAAATAGCAGGTGCCGTACAGCTCATACAGTGCGTTCTGCCGGGTGAACAGCGCCCTCGCCTCGTCCGCCGACAGCGGACCCGGCAGGAATTCCGTGACGGCCGGATCGGCGCTGATGGCGACAAACGGCGCCACGTCGCCGGCGCGCCAGGGGCGCAGCAGCAGCCGTTCGGTTTCCAGCATATTCCTTCCTTTCATCGGGCGCGGTGTCCCATCGGGACGACATGCTTGCCTTTTTTGCAGCACAATGGAGCCAAGTTCATAGAGGAGGAAGCACCATGCCCGACACGATCCATCGCAATTTCAAACAGGTCGCGGACGCCGAGAGCGCCCGCGCCGCGCTGCTGCAGGCCGGCTTCCACGGTTCGGCCGTGCAGCTGAACCTGCACGACGCGCGCGCGCAGGACACGACGACGAATGCCGTCGACAACATCATGGATTCGCTGACGCCGGACGATGCCGACGACACGGATCACCCGGTCGCCCGCCCGGCCGCGCTGCTCAGCGTCGACGTCGACACCGAGCAGGAACGCGAGCAGGCCAATACCATCATGCTGCGCTTTGGCGGAGTGGAAGCTTGACCCTTGGTGACAGGCACCTGCCGGAGCCTGTCACCGTTGCCTCTGGCGTTACTGCTGGATCTCGAACACCTGGCGCAGATAAGCCAGGAAGGTCTCGTCCTTCGACATCGTCTTGCCCGGCGAATCCGACAGCTTGGCCACCGACTGGCCATTGCAGCGTACCAGCTTCATGACGATGTTGAGCGGCTGGATGCCCAGGTCGTTGGTGAGCCAGGTGCCGATGCCGAAGCCGGTCGTGATGCGGTCGGCGAAGTGGCGGTACAGCGCGATGGCCTTGTCCAGGTCCAGCCCGTCCGAGAAGACCAGGCGCTTGGTGTTCGGGTCGATGCGCAGCTTGAGGTAGTGCGCGATCGCCTTCTCGCCCCATACGACCGGGTCGCCCGAATCGTGGCGCAGGCCGTCGAACAGCTTGGCGAAGTAGAGGTCGAAGTCGCGCAGGAAGGCGTCCATGCCGACGACGTCCGTCAGCGCGGTGCCCAGGTCGCCGCGGAATTCCTGCACCCAGTCCTCCAGCGCGGCCTTCTGGAAGTCGCGCAGCCGCACGCCGAAGGCCTGGAACGACTGCATGTACTCATGCGCCATCGTGCCGATCGGGTGGATCTTATAGCGCATCGCCAGGTAGACGTTGGACGTGCCCTTGAAGAACTCCGGCACCTCGGCCGCCAGGCGCTCCACCACCTCGTCATGCCACGCGGCCGAGAAGCGCCGGCGCACGCCGAAGTCGGAGAACTCGAACGGATTGCGCTGCATCGGCTGCTGGCCGAATTCCTTCAGCGCCGCGATCTTCGCGTCCAGGCGGCGGCGCCCTTCCGCCAGCGCCGCGGCCTGGTCGAAGCGGCGGAAATACAGCTCGTTGACGATGTACAGCACGAAGATCTCGAAGCCCATCACATGCACCTGCGGGCCGATCGCGTGGATCGCCAGCTCGTCGCCCTCGGTCGTCACCGTGATGAACTTGCGCTGGAAGCGGAACACGGTCAGGAAGTCGACGAAGTCGCTCTTGATGTAGCGCAGCGAGCGCAGGTAGGCCAGCTCTTCTTCCGTGAACGACATGGTGCACAGGTGGTCCAGCTGGCGCTCGACCTCTTCCTTCAGCTCGGCCAGCGGATAGGCCGGCTTGTTCCGGCAGCGGAATTCGTATTCGGTCTGCGCGCCCGGGTGCCAGTGCAGCAAGGCCTGCCACATCGAGAATTTATAGAGGTCCGTCTCCAGCAGGCTGCGTACGACAGGCACGAAGGGGGTAGCGGTCGGGGTAGCGGTCAGGTTCGTCATCTCAGCGCCCCGCATTGACCAGCAGTTCCTGCAGCACGTCGCCGGACTGCGCCATCTGCACACCCTTGGCGCGCATGCGCGCCAGGAAGTCCTGCTGCTGCGCTTCGAAGCCCGTGACGGGGCTCATGCAGTCAGTGATCAGCACCAGCTTCGCCAGCGCAGCGGGATCGTGCGCCTCGAATTGCTCGACGATGTGTTCCGTGGTCGCCTTGACGCAGTGGCTGCCGGCCTCGCCGGCGATGTAGACGCGGTCGGATCGCAGCAGGCTGTCGATCAGGCTGCGGTTCAGCTGCGTGTCCGGGTCGGCATCGTCCGGCACTTCCGCCATCACGGCGGAGTAGTGTTCGGTCCAGGGATTGGAGCCCTTGGCGATCTTCTTCACCACGCCCAGCGCCGCGTCTTCCCAGCGGTTGTAGGCGGCGCGCACGTCGTCGTGCACATTGTGGCCCCAGGAACCGATCTCGCAATGGACGGGCCAGACGATCAATTGGTAGCGACCGGCCGCTTCCAGCGCGTCCAGGTAGGCCTGGGCGCGGGCGCGGGCTTGCGGGTGGCGCGGCAGGTAGCGCGTGGCGCGCAGGTCCTCGGCCGAGATCTGCGTGAATGGCGCGACGGGACCGCCATCGGCGCCGACCCAGAACGTCGGGTGGGCGATGTCGTAGCGGTGGTGCGAATCGAGGGTGACGCTGATCGCTTCGATGCCGTGGCGGCCCCGTTCGATCAGCTCCGCCAGGCGGCGCATGTCGGCATGGGCGCCCGGTACCGGCAGCGCCGGCGCGACGGCCGCGCCGGTGGCCGGATTGAGCGGCCGGTAGGCCGGCGGCAAGTCGCAGAAGTCGTTCTGCGGGTCGATGATCAGCAAATGCAGTTGGTGTTTCATTCAAGGCTCCGTTGCGGGCATGCCGATATGATAACGGCTGCAACGGATTCCTTCAGGACGGCGGCGAAAATTGCGGCCGCCGCCCTGCCCGCTGCGCGCTTACGCCGCGGCCAGCTCGTCGATGGCGCTGCGGCTCTTCGCCAGCGTGTCCGCCACCGCCTGCTCGCCCAGCGCCACGCCCTCGGCGCGGATGAACGTGATGTCCGTCAGGCCCAGGAAGCCCAGCACGGCGCGCAGGTAGGTCGCCAGGAAGTCGAAGCCGGCACCGGGGCCTTCGCTGTACACGCCGCCGCTGGCCGTGACGATGTAGACCTTCTTCCCGGTCAACAGGCCCACCGGCCCCGTCTCGGTGTACTTGAAGGTACGGCCGGCGCGGGCGATCTGGTCGATGTAGGCCTTCAGGCCGGACGGCACCGAGAAGTTGTACATCGGCGCGCCGATGACGATGACGTCGGCCGCGGCCACCTCGTCCACCAGCCGGTCGGACAACTTCGCCGCAAAGGCCTGCTCGGCATTGCGCTGCTCGGCCGGCGTGAAGAATGCACTCAGCGTCTGCTCGTCCAGGTGTGGCACCGGCTCGGCCGCGAGGTCGCGTTCGACGATGACGTCATCCGGGTGCGCCTGGCGCCACTTGGCGATGAACTCCGCCGTCAGCTGGCGCGACAGCGAACCGGTGGTACGTACACTGCTGTTGATGTTGAGGACCGTTGCCATGATGGGCTCCTTGGAAAATGTTGGGTGATTGCGGCCATCTTAGAACAGGTTTAGTATCGAGAAAATCCACTTTATAACGATAGATTCTATCGAAATTTCCGATATGCGCGACCCCGGCCTCCCTTCGCTCGACCAGCTGCGCGTTTTCATCGCCGTCATCGACCACGGCGGTTTCGCGCACGCGGCGCGCGCGCTGCACCGTACCCAGTCCGTCATCAGCTACACCATCGCCAACCTGGAGGAGCAGCTCGATATCGCACTGCTCGACCGCAGCCGGCGCAAGCCGACATTGACGGAAGCCGGCAAGGCCTTGCTCGCCGACGCGCGCGCCGTATCGGCCAAGGTGGACGACATGCGCGCCCGGGCCAAGGCGCTGGGTGCCGGGCTGGAAGCGGAGGTCTGCCTTGTCGTGGACGTGATGTTCCCCATGTGCCGCCTGGTGACGGTGCTGGAAGCCTTCCGCCGCGAATACCCGACCGTTTCGCTGCGCCTGCACACCGAAGCGCTCGGCGCCGTCACGCAGATGGTGCTGGACGGCGCCTGCGAGTTGGGCGTGTCCGGCATGCCGGTGGCGATGCCGGACACGATCGAGCGCCAGCTGGCAGGCCATGTGGCAATGATGCCGGTGTGCGCGCCGCATCACGCCCTGGCGGCGATCGAGGGCGTGGTGCCGACGGCCGTGCTGCGCGAGCACCTGCAACTGGTCGTGACGGACCGCAGCCCGCTGACGCAGGGCCAGGACTTCGGCGTGCTGGGCCGCGCCAACTGGCGCCTGGCCGACCTGCACTCGAAGCACGCATTGCTGCGCGGGGGCCTGGGCTGGGGCAGCATGCCGGAGGCGATGATCGCCGACGACCTGGCGCAGGGCCGCCTGGTGCGCCTGCGCGGCCAGGACGGCGATTCGCTGCAGTATCCGCTGTTCGTCATCCATCGCACCGACGACCAGCTGGGCCCCGCCGCCAGCTGGCTGAAGCACCAGTTCCTCGAACTCGACTACAGCCTGCCGCACGGCGCCTACTGACGCCATCGTTCCTACAGCGGCACGGCGCGTGCGCCTACTCTCCCCGGCCATCGCGCGGCCTAGCATGGACCTCTGCCGGGGCGCGCGCCGCCCCGCAACGACCATGCAAACAAGGAGATGACATGACGAACAATCTGGACAAGGTCGGCGGCAACTATCACTCGGGAAAAGCGGAGGATGCGGGCTACAAGGCCGAAAGCGGCAATCATGCGGCCGGCATCCAGGCCAACGACAACCCCGCGGTCAACCGCGAACCGAATATCGGCAACCACGGCGGCAACCTGCAGAGCAGCGCCGCCGGCAGCTCGGGAGGAATGGACATGGCAACGGACCAATCGATCGGTGGTGAAGGCGCACAGGACGGCATTCGCGGTACGCCGTCGGGCACAGCAGGCGGCCAGAGCGGCCAAGGCATTAATCAAGGCAATAAGCAAGGCAACAAGCAAGGCACCCAGCAAGGCGGCGCCAGCCAGCAGAGTGCACAGGGAGGCGGGAACCAGTCCGGCCAGTCCGACTATCTCGGCGGCTCGCCGCAGGGCCAGGGCGGCGTCGGCAGCCAGCCTTCGGGCAACCAGATGTCGACCAACCAGTCGGGCAGCCAGTCCGGCGACATCGCCGAGAAGCTGCAGGGCGGGCCGGAAAACCAGCAGGGCTCCGGCCAGGGCCTGCAGGGTGGCCCGGGCAGCCGCGATGCGCTGAGCCGCGTGCAGGACCAGAAAGGCGGTCCGGGCAGCCGGCAATCGCAGGACCAGTCGCAAAGCCAGCAGTCGCACGTCGACAAGAACCACCAGGGTCACGGCCACGGCGGCCAGCACTCGGGCGGCATGGGCGGCGAACGGGGTGGCGACCTGCACAATGTGGGCACGGGCCAGAGCGGCATGACGGGCCGCGGCGGCATGGGCGGCAACGAGGGGTCCATGCAGTCCGATACGCCAAGCCGCAACGGCGATGCCAGCGGCAACCTGCAGGCATCAAGCGACGACCTGGGCCTGGACGCGGGCACGCAGATGGGCGGCGAGCGCACCGGCATGGGCAACCGCGGCAGCAACCAGCAGTCCGACAAGTCGGCCAACACGCAAGGCGGCAGCGGCAACCAGACCACGCCGAACAACCGCACTGACAACGAGCAGGCCGACCGCCACCTGGGGATGCAGGGGGCTGGCGGCGAGCGCGGGCACGATGTCGATGACGTGGGCAGCCGGCAGTCGGGCGGTGGCGGCTCCCGTGGTGGGGACGTGGACGATCAGCGTTGATGACCCGTGGTGTCAGGCACCTATCTCGGGGTCTTCCGACCCCGAGATAGGTGCCTGACACCGGTGTTTCCTGGCTTTGCTGGGACGCTCGCTAGACCCGTGGTGTCAGGCACCTGTCTTGGGGCCCTGCGGCCCCAAGACAGGTGCCTGACACCGGTGTTTGTGCCACGCTGGCGGTTCAGCCAGACTTCGGGGTCAGTCCCTTGCAGGGACTGACCCCAGCATCCGCCGCAGCCGCCGGATCTCCTCGGTGAGATCGACCACCAGCGCGGCCACCTCCTCGTTCGCGTCGAAATCGCGCTCCACCTGCAGCAGCCGGCGCGCGCGCACCAGGTCCACGCTGGTGAAGCGCCATGTTTCCGGCGCGGCCTCGCTGCCGCCCAGCAGGATGCCGGTGCGGACCCGCTGCACGATCCAGTCCGGCTCGACGGCGCAGGCGCACGCCAGTTCTTCCAGTGTCAGCGCAGCGTCTTCCAGCAGCACGCCGCGGATCAGAGTTTCCCTTTCCATGGCTTAGCTCCCCAAGCGGGCACGCGGGTCGAACTTCAGTTCGCGTGCCATCTGTTCGTACAGCGCGCGCGCGCCGGCCGTGTCGGCCGGCGGCAGCGCCACTTCCAGCACCAGGTACAGGTCGCCCGCCGTGGCCGAGCCGGCGGCGGGAATGCCGCGGCCCTTCAGGCGCAGCTTGCGGCCCGTCTGCGAGCCTGGCGGCACCGTCACGGTCACGCGGCCGGACGGCGTGGGCACGTCGATCTGCGCGCCCAGCATCGCTTCCCACGGTGCCACCGGCACCGTCTCGTGCACGTCGCGACCGTCGATGCGGTAGCGCGCATCCGGCGCGAACTCGATTTCCAGGTACACATCGCCGGCGGCGCCGCCGCCCGCGCCGGGCTGGCCCTGCCCCGCCAGCCGCAATTGCTGGCCGGCCGTGACGCCTTTCGGGATGGTGACGTCGAGCGTGCGTTCGCGCGTGATCACGCGGCCCTGGCGGTCGTGTTCCGGCACACGCAGGGTCACGGTGCGGGTGGCGCCGTGGTAGCTCTCCTGCAGGGTGATGCGGATGGTGGCGTGGCTGTCTTCGCCGCGCGAGTGGACGGTGTGGCGGCGCCGCCCGCCCACGTGGGCGAACAGGTCCTTGAAGAAGTCGCTGTCGTCGGCGCCGGAAGATTCGAAGCCGGCGCCCCAGCCGGGCGGCGGGCGAAAGCCCTGGCCGGCGGCGCCGCGCGGCGCCTTGCCCAGTTCGTCGTAGGCGGCACGCTTTTCCGGGTCGCCCAGCACGCCGTAGGCTTCGTTCAGTTCCTTCGTTCTCGCATCCGCGTTGGCTTCCTTGCTCACGTCCGGATGGTACTTGCGCACGAGCTTGCGGTAGGCCTTCTTGATGTCGTCGTCGCTGGCCGTCTTCGGCACGCCCAGCGTCGCGTAGTAGTCCTTGTATTCCACGATATGCTCTCCAGGTCAGGCTCCTGAAGAGCATAGGTTACAACAAAACGGCTGGTGTTTCAGCGCACCCGGCGCAGTGACGACAGGCGGTTGTTCAGGCCTTCCAGGTATTCGTAGCGGCCCGGCCCGAACACCAGGCACTGGCCGCGGAAGTCGGCATGCTCGCACAGCTGCCAGGTGCCCTCGCGGATGATCAGCGAACCGGCACGGTCGTTGAAGCTGGCGTCGTTCAGCGTGCGCACGTCGCCGTTGATGCCGACCGCGCGGCCTTCGAAGCCCTGGCCCGCATACAGCACGACGGCCTCGCGCTGGCCACCCCAGCGGCGGGTATCGTCGCGGCGGCCGCCGCGGTCGCCGTCGCGCCAGTCGTCCCGGCCTTCGCGCGCGCCTTCGTTCCAGCCTTCGCGGCGGTCGTCACGGCCGTCGCCGTCGCGGTCGCGCCAGCCGCCGCGCATCTGCACTTCGCGCGCCGACGAAATGCTGTTGTTGAAGCCTTCCAGGCGCGCGTATTCGCCACGACGGAACACGGCACAATGGCCACCGAAATTCTTGTGTTCGCACACTTCCCAGGCGCCGGAATGGACGACGATGCTGGACACGCGGTCGTTGAAGCCGAAATCGCGGAAGTCCGAAGCGTCGTTGCGCAAGGTGACCTCGTTGCCGCGGAAGCCGTGGCGCTCGTACAGGGTCAACTCCCCGGCGTGGGCGACATGGGACAGCAGCGTGGTGGTGGCAAGCGCGGCGAACAGGCGTTTCATCAGGAACTCCATCGGTATTGTTATGGGTGACAGGCACAGAACGCGGCAGTCGCGCCACGCGTGGACGCGGCGTTGTAACAAATTCCTACCGCGACCGCAAGGGCGGCGCCGCGGCGCGGCCGCCACGGATCGCGCCGAATGGGTAAAATCATGTCCCTGTCCAGTCACCGATGCCCCATGCCTTACTCGTTCACGCTCCCCAATATCCGCCGCGAAGCCTACAGCCTGTGGCAGCTGGCCTGGCCCGTGCTGGTCGGCCAGCTGGCCACCGTCGGCATGGCGGCGGCGGACGTGGCGATGACGGGCCACACCAGCGCGGCCGAACTGGCCGCCGTGTCGCTGGGCGCCTCGGTCTGGTCGATCGTCCTGCTCACCGTCAGCGGCACCATGATGGCGATTAATACCGTGGTCGCACACGAGGTGGGCGCCGGCGCCTTCGAGCGGATTCCGCACACGGTGCGCCAGGCCCTGTGGAAGGCGGCCGGCGTCGGCCTGATCGCGGCGCTGCTGGCCAACCTGTCCACGCTGCTGTTCGACCACCTGTACCTGGAGCCGGAAGTGAACGCGCGCGCTTCGATGTTCGTGCACATCATCAGCGTCGGCCTGATACCGTTCGCCGCCTACCGCGCGCTGTACGGCTACAGCGCCAGCATCAACCACACCAAGCCCGTGATGGTGATCGCCATCCTGGGCTTGTTGCTCAACGTGGCGATAAACTGGGTGCTGGTGTTCGGCCACTTCGGCGCGCCCAAGATGGGCGCGCTGGGCTGCGCCATCGCCACCGCCGCCGTCGTCTGGTTCGACCTGCTGGCGATGCTGGTCTGGGTGCGCATTGCACCGGCCTACCGCCAGACCTACCCGTTCACGCGCTGGGAATGGCCGCACTGGCCGGAGATCTGGAGCATGCTCAAACTGGGCGTGCCGATCGGCGTCACCTATTTCGCCGAGGTCTCCGTGTTCGGCGCCGTCAGCCTGCTGATCGCGCGCTTCGGCGTCGTCACCGTGTCGGCGCACCAGATCGCGCTGAACTTCTCGTCGCTGACGTTCATGGTGCCGCTCTCGTTCGGCATCGGCATGATCGCGCGCGTGGGCCAGGCGCTGGGCGAAGGCAATCCGCAGCGGGCGCGCTTCGCCTCCATCGTCGGACTGTCGATGTCGGTCGGCTTCGCCGTGCTGTCGGCCGTGTTCATCGCGCTGTTCCGGCACCAGATCGCGGCCATCTACACGTCCGACCCGGCCGTGCGCGAGCTGTGCGCGCACCTGCTGCTGTTCGCCGCGCTGTTCCAGCTGTCCGACGCGGCGCAGGTGGCGGCATCGTGCGCCATCCGCGGCTACAAGGTGACGCGCGCGCCGATGGTGATCCAGCTGATCGCGTTCTGGGGCGTGGCCCTGCCGCTGGGCTGCGTGCTGGGCCTGGCGCCGCAGTGGATTCCGTTCGCCCCGGCCACGCCGATGTCGGCCGCCGGCTTCTGGATCGGCCTGGTGCTGGGCCTGACGGTGGCGGCCGTGCTGCTGTCGACCTACCTGCTGCGGCTGTCGCAGCGGCGCGCGCTGGCGGGCGCCGAACAATAGTCGGCACAGCGGGCTGTAATACGAACGTTCGCGCGTGGTCAGCGGGGGCCGAGTCTGGTATTGTCTCGCGGTCCTCACTCATCCATATTTTGTTCACCCATGCGCTTCATACTCAGCTTCCTGGCCCTGCTGGCCGCCGGCTCGGCATCGGCCGAGCGTCTCACCCTCGACCGCATCTATGACGATCCCGCGCTGGCCGGCCCCGGCGTGCGCGCGCTGAAGGTCGCGCCCGATGGCGCGCGCGTGACGTTCCTGCGCGGCCGCGAGGACAACCAGTTCCAGCTGGACCTGTGGGAGTTCAACATGAAGGACAAGTCGACCCGCCGCCTGGTCGACTCGAAGACGCTGGTACCGAGCGAGAACCTGTCGGATGCGGAGAAGGCCCGCCGCGAGCGCGAGCGCACCGCCAGCCTGAAAGGCATCATCAGCTACAGCTGGTCGCCGGACGGCAAGCGCCTCCTGGTGCCGATCGCCGGCAACCTGTACCTGATCGACGTCGCCAAGCCCGATGCCGCGCGGCTGGTCGCCTCGGGCAACGTGACGGATCCGAAGATCTCGCCCAAGGGCAAATACGTGTCGTTCGTGCGCGACCAGAACCTGTACGTGATCGACCTGGCCACTGGCAAGGAAAAGGCCCTGACGACGGACGGCAAGGGCACGCTGCACAACGGCGAGGCGGAATTCGTGGCGCAGGAGGAGATGCACCAGTTCACCGGCTACTATTGGGCGCCGGACGACTCGGCCATCGCCTACCGCCGCTATGACGAGGCGCAAGTGCCGGTGGCGCGCCGCTTCGAGATCTATGCCGACCGCACCGACGTCGTCGAGCAACGCTATCCGGCCGCCGGCGACAAGAACGCCATCGTCGGCCTGCGCATCGTCTCGCCAAGCACCGGGGCCACGCGCGAGGTGGACCTGGGCCCGGACCAGGACATCTACCTGGTGCGCGCCGACTGGACGGCCGACAGCCGCCAGCTGGTGTTCCAGCGCCAGACGCGCGACCAGAAGAAGCTCGAGCTGATCGCCGTGGACGCGGCCACCCTGGCGCAGCGCGTGCTGGTGACGGAAACGGCGAGCACCTGGACCCGCATCAACGACGACCTGCGCTTCCTGGCCGACGGTTCCGGCTTCGTGTGGGCGTCCGAGCGCAGCGGGCGCAATCACCTGTACCTGTTCGACATGAACGGCAAGGTGAAGCATGCGCTGACGCAGGGCGACTGGCGCGTCGACAACCTGCTGGCGCTGGACGAAAAGGCCGGCAAGGTCTACTTCGCGTCGAACAAGGACGCGATTCCGGACAAGCAGGCCTACGTCGTCAAGCTCGATGGCAGCACGGCCGCGCAGCCCAAGCGCGTGACGCAGGCGGACGGCTGGCACGAGACCAGCTTCGCCCGCAACGGCGAGGTGTTCGTCGACACGTGGTCCGATCCGGCCAACCCGCCCCAGGTCTCCATCCGCAAGCCGGACGGTTCGATGGTGACGTGGCTGCAGCATAACGAGGTTACGCCGTCCCATCCCTACTACAAGTACAAGTCCGATCACCTGCCGACCGAGTACGGCACGCTCAAGGCGAAGGATGGCCAGACCCTGTACTGGTCGATGATCAAGCCGTACCGCTTCGATGCGGCCAAGAAGTACCCGGTCTACCTGTCCACCTACGGCGGCCCGGGCGCGCAGCACGTGACGCGCCGCTGGGGCGACACGTTCGACCAGTACATGGCGCAGCAGGGCTATGTGGTGTTCCGCCTGGATAACCGCGGCTCGTCACGGCGCGAACGCGTGTTCGCCGACGCGATCTACCGCAACCTCGGCAAGGTCGAGGTGGAAGACCAGCTGACCGGCATCGAGTGGCTGGGCAAGCAGGGCTTCGTGGACCCGAAACGCATCGGCGTGTATGGCTGGAGCTATGGCGGCTTCATGACGCTGCGCCTGCTGTCGCAGGCTTCGGACAAGATCGCGGCAGGCGTGTCGGGCGCGCCGGTGACGGACTGGAAGCTGTACGACACGCACTACACGGAACGCTTCATGGACCGCCCGGCCGACAATCCGGAAGGCTACCGGGACAGCACGGTATTTGCCCACGTGGACGGGCTCAAATCCAAGCTGCTGCTGATCCACGGCATGGCGGACGACAATGTGCTGTTCACCAACAGCACCAAGATGATCGACGCGCTGGTCAACCGCGGCGTGCAGTTCGAACTGATGACCTACCCGGGCGCCAAGCACGGGGTGTCGAACCCGGCGCAGAAGCGGCACGTGCAGAAGTATATCGATGCGTTCTTCCGCAAGAACCTGCGGCCGGAGTCGGACTGACGGCGGCGCTTGAGGGCTTGGGGTCTGTCCCCGGTAAGTGACGGCGGTAACGAAGGTCGCAGGCCCTGCCAGGGGACTGACCCCGGTTTTCGGCAGCGACCTTACATCATCGGTTGCGCCAAACCGCCGGTACGCATGCGTCAGCGATGAAAACCGGGGTCAGTCCCCTGGACACGCGAGTGGCTGCCTCGTCGGCCATCACTTACCGGGGACAGACCCCAACAGCAACAGCACCAACAAAAACAGCCGCAAACGCGGCTGTTTTCATTGCGGCCTGGGCCACCTTACATGCGGTTGCCGCGGTCGATCGTCGAATCGTCGTCCAGTGCGTCATCCACGGCTTCGCGGGCGTCGCCCACCTTCTTCTGCAGCTTGCCTTCAGCCTGGTTTTTCAGGCCCTTGGCCTGCTGCTTCGAGCTGCCCACCAGCTCACCGGCCTCTTCCTGCACCTTGCCGCCGATTTCCTTTGCCTTGCCTTTGATCTGATCGCTGTTCATGGTCAAACTCCTCAATGTTGCGGCCTGCGGACCACGGCGGTCCGCGCCTTTTGCGGCTTGCGCTGCGTAGCGCGAGTCGTTGAGTAAATGATACGGACAGCAAGTGTTTCCGTCCGTACGTTTCCTAACATTGAGAAGCGATAACTTCCACGGCCGGGTTACCAGACCCGTACGCGCTGTTCCGGCGGCAGGTACAGGGCCTGGCCCGGCTGCACGTCGAAGGCGCGGTACCAGGCGTCCAGATTGCGCACGGTATAAGTGCGCCATTTCGGCGGCGCGTGGCCGTCCGTGGCGATCTCGTTGCGCAGCGCCGCCTCGCGCGTCATGCTGCGCCAGCTCTGCGCATAGCCCAGGAAGAACTCGCGGTCGGCCGCCGCGGTCGCGTTGCCTTCCCCCAGCGAGGCGTGGAACCCGTCCAGCGCGGCGGCCAGCCCGGCCAGGTCGGCCAGGTTCTCCGACAAGGTCAGTTGGCCGTTCAGCTTCAGGTCGGGAAACGCGCGGTAGGCGTCGTATTGCGCCACCAGCCGGGCCGAGGCCCGCTTGAAGTGGGCCGCGTCCGCCGGCGTCCACCAGTCGCGCAGGCGCCCTTTCGCATCGAACTGGGCGCCCTGGTCGTCGAAGCTGTGGCTGATCTCGTGGCCGATCGTCGCGCCGATGCCGCCATAGTTGCGTGCATCGGGGGCGTCCGGATCGAAATACGGCGGCTGCAGGATCGCGGCCGGGAAGTTCAGCGCGTTCTGCATCGGCATGTTGACGGCATTGACCTCCTGCGGCGGCATCGACCACTCGGTCGGGTCCACCTTCGTGCCCAGCTTGGCCAGCTGGCGGCGGTAGTGGAACTGCTCGCTGCGCACGGCGTTGCCGAAGGCGTCGTCGGGACGGATCACCAGGCCCTCGTAGCCCATCCATTTCTCCGGGTAGCCGACGCCCACGTAGAGCGCGTCCAGCTTGGCCTGCGCTTCACGCTTGGTCGAAGGGGCCATCCAGTCCAGCTGCTCGATGCGGCGGCGGAACGCGGCCACGATATTGCCGACCATTTGCTGTACCCGCGCCTTCGCCTCGGGCGGGAAATGGGTTTCCACGTACATCCTGCCGACCGCTTCCGGCAACGCGTCGTTGACGGCGGCCAGGGCGCGGCGGCGGCGCTCGGACAGCTGCGGCGTGCCCTCCAGCGTGCGGCCATAGAACGCGAAGCGCTGCTCGACAAAAGCGCGCGGCAGCTTCCCGCCATACCGGTTGACGGCATGAAAGGCGAGCCAGTCGCGCCAGGCCTGCAGCGGCGCCTGCGCCACCAAGGCGGCCGCGCCCTTGACCGCGCCCGGATGGTAGACGATGAACCGCGGCTGCCCGGCCAGCCCGGCCGCGTCGAAGAAGGCCGGCCAGTCCATGCCGGGCGCCCGGGTGGCAAAATCGCGCGCCGTCCACGGATTATTGGCCTTTTGCACGTCCGCCGAGGCTTCGCGCGACGCATGGGCGCGCGCCAGCTGCCGTTCCAGCTCGACCACACGGGCCGCGCGCGCCTGCGTGTCCGCATACCCGGCCAGGCGCAGCATGCTGGCGACATGGCCATGGTAGGCGCGGCGCAGCTGCGCCATGCGCGCGCCCCGCTCCAGGTAGTACGAGCGGTCCGGCAGGCCCAGCCCGCCCTGCAGCAGGTACGGCACATAGTTGTCCGGATCCGTCAGGCCTTGGGCGACCCACAGGCCGAACAGATTCTCGGTCTGGAAGTTGGTGGCGTTCAATGGATCGACATCGGCGCGCAGGCTCGCGCCCAACGCCCGGGCCAGCTGGTGGCGGTCGCGGATGGCGGCGATCTCCTCCAGCAGCGGCCGCAGCGGTGCCGTGCCGCGCGCCTCGATACCGGCTTCGTCCATGAACGCGCGATAGTAATCGACGACGCGGCGCACGTCGCCCGTCGCTTCGCGCGCACTGGCCTGCTCAATCAGGCGCGCGACGCGCCGGTCGGTTTCGGCGCTGACCGCATAGTCGGCACCCCAGCCGTCCCGGTCCGGCGGGATGGTCGTCGCGGCCAGCCAGTCACCGTTGGCATAAGCATAGAAATCGTCGCCGGGCAGGACCTGGCTGGAAGCGGTGGCGGAGGCGACCGACAAGGCGGTACAGAGCGCCAGCGCGGCCAGGGACAGGCACGCCCGGCGGCGGGAAAAAGCGGGGATGACAGACATCGAAGAAATCCGGTTGATGAGGAGCGCATGAGGCGCAGGAAGCCAGCTTGCACTGTAGCGTATCGGCGGGCTGGCCGGCGGCCGTGTGCGACAGGCTGCGCCATGGGCCGACAGACCGCTGTAAAGTGATACTGCGCGGCTGGAAGCATCTTGCCACCTCCAGGCATAAACTGCTTCTGCCGGACTCGGATTCCCTATATAGTTCAGTTAAATATTCACGTACGGCAACATCGAAGACAGGAGACGCGCGATGACACTGCAGGAATTGTTCGATAACCCGACCGCGTTGCCGACAGCGCCCAAGGTCGTGCAAGACCTGATCCAGAGCTTCGACAAGGCCTCGGTCTCGACCGAGGACGTGGCGAAGAAAGTCGCGCTGGACCCGGTGCTGAGCGCCAAGCTGCTGCGTCTGGCGAACTCGGCTTACTACAATGTGTCGCGCAGCATCGGCACCGTCGAGGATGCCGTGCTGATGCTGGGCTTCGTTGCGGTACGTACGCTCGTCATCAGTTCCGGGCTGGTCAACGGTTTCAAGGCCGTGAGGGGGCTGGATCTGCAGCAGTTCTGGCGCTACAGCATGCATACGGCCGTTGCCGCCAAATGGATCGCCCGCAAGACACGCGACAACCAGGAGCTGGCGTTCACCATCGGCATGATGCATGCGATCGGCGAGCTGCTGATCCATTCGGCCATCCCGGACCAGGCCCAGGCGCTCGACCGCGATACGCCACCGCTGGACGCGCGCCGCCTCGACGTGGAAAAGGCAGCGTTCGGGTTCGGCTATGCGGACGTGGGCGCGGAGCTGGCGCGCCGCTGGCAATTCCCGGCCATCTTCTCGGACGCGATCGAGGCCATCCCCGCACCGCTGGCGCATCCTTCCGTGGACCGGCTGGCCGCCGTCGTGCACCTGGGTGCGTGGCGCGCCCGTGCGCTGCTGGAGGAAAAAACCGGCGAGCAACTGGCCGCGTCCCTGCCGCGCGACGTGGCTCAGGCGATCGGCCTCGATCCCGACTTGCTGCTGGACGAGATGCCGCCCCTGGACGAGCTGAGCGCGGGCCTGGAAGAGATGTTCCGCTAACAAGGGTTTTCTATAGCATGCCGGGATGACAAAGCGCACTCCGGCTGCCGCCTCGGCGCGAGGCCGTCCCGCCCTGCGCGTGCCCCTTTCAATGCCTAAAAGGCAAGCCCGAAAATAATTCAAAAAATTTTTTCAAAAACCCTAAAGTTCCGCCAAGGCCTGACGTTAATCCAGACAAGCGGTACTCCATCGACGTTTTTGAAGGCTAGCCATGACCTCCACCGAAGTTCTCTCCATGTACGAAAACATTGCCGGCTTGACGGGCAAGATGGCGGTGGCGGCGCAGATCGGCGACTTCGACGCATTGGACCGGCTGGAGAATCAGTGCGCTGCGGCTGCGGTGCCGGCCATCGGCGGCGTGACCAAGCTGGAAGGCGCGGCACGCCAGCGCAAGATCGACCTGCTCAAGCAGATTCTCGCCAACGACCGCGCCGTGCGCGACGTGACCGAACCATGGATGGGCCGGCTGAACGGCTAAGTTCCCTCCTTCCAAAAAAAAGCGCCCGCCGGGCGCTTTTTTTTATTGCCCGCGCGGCATCACGCGGCTTTTGCCTCGGCTGCGGCCTCCGCCGATTCCGCTTCTGGGCCATCCTCCTCCGCAGCGGCCGCCTCGGCGATTGCCTTCTTGCGCCAGCTCTGCCATACCTTGATCTGTGCCTTCGCGTTCTTGGCGTTGCGGCGCCGAACGAAGTGGATGATGACGCCCAGCACCGCCAGCAGCGCCATGCTGCCGCCGGCGATCATCGTCAGCACCTTGGGGCGCGACATCTTCTTGTCCTTGACGGGCTCCTCCACTGGCGCCGGTGCCGGCTTCGGCTCGGCGGCCTTGGCCTCCGGTTTGGCATGCGCCGGCTGGGCGGCGACGGGCTCCTCCACCGTTGCCACGGCCGGATGCGCCTCGCTCTTCGGCTTCGCTTCCGTAGAGCTCCGGGCATCGGTGATCTTGCCGGCGGCAGTACGGCCGGGCGCTTCCGCGACCGGCAGCGCCGGCGCCGCGGGCGGTGCCGCTGCGGCGGCTTTCGGCGCGACTGGTGCCGCTACCGGCGCAGCCGCGGGTGCCGCCACTTGGGAACTCTTTACCATGCTCTGCAAGGTTTTCAGCTTGGCTTCCAGCTCGGCCAGCTTCTTCAGCATGGCCTTGTCTTCCACAGGCTGCGCCGCCTTGGCGGGCGCCGGCTTCGGTTCAGGCCGCTGCGCCACCGGTTTCTCCGCTGGCTTCTCGGCTGGTTTCTCGGCCACCTTCTCTACCGGCTTCGACACCACTGGCTTGTCTTTCGGCTCGGCCTCGGCCTCGGCCTCGGCCTTGGCCTTGGCCTTGGTCTGCGCCGGCTTGTCCGTCTTCTTCTCTGTTACCGCTGGCTTGTCGGCCTTGACGGCATCCTTGGTCGCCGGCTCGGTGGCGTGCTTCTCCTCCGCCGGCGCTTTGACCACCGGTGCCGGCTTCGCGGCCCGCGCGGCAAACGCGCGCTCGACAGCCCCCAGCAACTCGGCATCGGCGCGCGTGGCCTGCTTGCCCGGTACGCCCGCGGCGGCCAGCTGGATGCTGATGCCGCCTGGACGGGTGGCCGGTCGTTTCGGTTCCGGTGCCGGCAACACGGCAGCGGGCTCGGGTACGGGTACCGGCGGCGCGGTCACGATGCGCGTCGGCTGGGGTACCGGCGCGGGCGGCGCCGGCGTCAGCCACAGCGTCACGCCGCGCACGCTCTGGCGTCCCCCGCTGGACAGCTCGAAATACAGGTGCAGCAGTTCCGACTGGACCGGAGCGCTGGTCGTCAGGTGCAGCGTACGGCGCGCGTCGCGCTTGACGATGCCGATGGTCATACCGGCCAGCGCCGGATTCATGGGCACGTTCGCCCCCTGGAACACGTCGCGGCTGGCGAGGCGGGCCTGCAGGTCGGCCAGGTCCTGCGGCGTCAGGTCGGCAAGTTCCACATCCGCCACCAGAGGTTGCCCGATGTGCGAACGCACCGTCGCATCGCCCAGCTCGGCGGCGCAAACGCTGTTGGCTCCCAATCCAAGGACCAGGGCGGCAAGGGGCAGAAGCTTGAACGTGATCGGCATGGCAATAAATTCTTTCCCGCTGGTAAGACTTAACCCTATTACGGCCGGATTCGCGATTTTTGTAGTGCTCCGCCGGAATTTCTTCACTGCGCTACACTGGAACGAGCAAAACACAACATTAATAAAGGAACAGCATGGACAGCAGAATCGAACGCGACAGTTTCGGCCCCATCGACGTGCCGGCCGACCGCTTGTGGGGAGCGCAGACGCAGCGCTCGCTGCACCACTTCCACATTTCCACGGAACGCATGCCCCCCGAGCTGATTGCCGCGCTGGCCCAGGTCAAGCGCGCCGCCGCCCGCGTCAATGTCGACCTGGGCGTGCTGGACACGGTGAAGGCGGACGCCATCACCCAGGCGGCGGATGAAGTGCTGGCCGGCAAACACGCCGAAGAATTCCCGCTGGCCGTGTGGCAGACCGGTTCCGGCACGCAGTCGAACATGAACATGAACGAGGTGCTGGCCAACCGCGCTTCCGAACTGCTGGGCGGTGTACGCGGCGAGGAGCGCAAGCTGCACCCGAACGACGACGTCAACAAGGGCCAGTCGTCCAACGACATCTTCCCGACCGCCATCCACGTCGCCGCCGCCACGGCTGTCGCCACGAACGTGCTGCCGGCGCTGCGCCAGCTGCGCGCCACGCTGGACGCCAAGGCAAAGGCGTTCGCCGACATCGTCAAGATCGGCCGCACCCACCTGCAGGATGCGACGCCGCTGACCCTGGGCCAGGAATTCTCCGGCTACGTGGCCCAGCTGGACCATGCGGAGCGGGCGCTCACCAACGCCCTGCCCGCCGTGCTGGAACTGGCCGCCGGCGGCACGGCCGTGGGCACGGGCCTGAACGCCCATCCCGAATACGCGACGCGCATCGCGGCCGAGCTGGCTTCCCGCCTGGCGCTGCCGTTCCGCAGCGCCGACAACAAGTTTGCCGCGCTGGCCGGGCACGAAGCCCTGCTGGCCGCGCACGGCGCGCTGAAGACGCTGGCCGGCGCATTGTTCAAGATTGCCAACGACGTGCGCTGGATGGCCTCCGGCCCCCGCTCCGGCCTGGGCGAGATCACGATTCCGGAGAACGAACCGGGCAGCTCGATCATGCCGGGCAAGGTCAACCCGACGCAGTGCGAGGCCGTGACGATGCTGTGCTGCCAGGTGTTCGGCAACGACGTCGCCATCACGCTGGGCGGCGCTTCCGGCAATTTCGAGCTGAACGTCTACAAGCCGCTGCTGGCGCATAATTTCCTGCAGAGCGCGCGGCTGCTGGCGGATGGCATGCGCAGTTTCGACGAGCACTGCGCCCGCGGCATCGAGCCCAACCGCGAGCGCATCGGCGAGCTGATGGAACGCTCGCTGATGCTGGTGACCGCGCTGGCGCCTCACATCGGGTATGATCGCGCCGCCCAGATCGCCAAGAAAGCCCAGCACGAGGGCACGACGCTGCGCGACGCCGCGCTGGCGCTGGGTTACGTGACGGCCGAACAATTCGAGCAGTGGATCGTCCCGCTGGCGATGACGCAACCGGGCGCGAGCGGCTGACGGCCCGCCCCGCGCACCGCATAGGCACGTCAGTTAGTAACATATTTACAACATTCCCCTGTCAAACTTTGCGTGCGCGGGATCAGTTTCAACGAGGATAGAATGCAAAAAGTAGAATTTGAATTAACATCTGAATACATCGAGCTGAACCAGCTTCTGAAGGTGGTTGGCTTGTGCGACAGCGGTGGTGCCGGCAAGCAGATCGTCGCCAGCGGTCAGGTCCGCGTGGACGGCAAGCAGGAACTGCGCAAGACGGCCAAGATCCGCGCCGGCCAGCAGGTGACGCTGGGCGATGTGCGCATCGTCGTCATCGGTGAAAGCGGTGCCGACGGGGCTTGATTTGCCGCAACCCGTGCAGCCCTGTCGCAGCTATATTTACAATCCAGCAGCTAACACGGGGAAACATCATGGAAGGCTCCGACACCAAAATCGTCACCCAACAGCGCCTGATCGGCGATCTGCGGCAGGTCATCGAGAACGCGGAAGACCTGTTGAAGAACACGGGACATTACGATCACGGCCTGTACCACACGGCCCGCAACAAGCTGGCCCAGGCGCTGGCCGTTGCCAACGAGGAACTCGAACGCTGCGAGGAAGCCCAGCTGGTGCGCATGCTGGATGCGACCGAGCAGGCCTGCCGGTTGCATGGCGACCGCACCGGCGAGCAGAAGGTATTGCGGGCATTCCACTAAGGACGCCTGGCCCGACTTCTCGGCGTGGCCGGTAGCTCCCGGCTTGCCCTCCTTGCCCATGCTTGCCCCCCCTATCTCTGCAAGCGATTCGGTAACGCGGATTGCGCCGGCAACCCTTGCAATGCCGGGCACCACGCCAGGCGCGCCGTTTTCGGTGCGCCGGCATAGCTCTTTCTAGCGATTCGAATGCAGCAAGAAGGCTGTAGCATCGGCGTTTTTCGAGCAAGGAACGCGCAATGCGAATCAGCCTGTTGAGTTTGGCCGTGGCCACGGCGCTCTCGTCGCCCCCTATCCTGGCACAATCGGCCGTGCCAGCCACCTTCAGCTTCGCCAAAGCGCCTGGGCGGCTGCCCAAGAACGTCGTTCCGATCCGGTACGACATCGCCCTGACCCCGAATACCGCTGCGCGCACCCTTGCCGGACATGAGTCGATCGTGCTCGACGTCATGGCGCCCACTGCGACCATCCAGTTCAACTCGCTGAACCAGAAGCTGAGCAACGTCCTACTCGACGGCAAGCCTGTCAAGGCGGTGGCGTCCAGCGACGAACGGCAGCTCACCACCGTCACGCTGCATTCCCCCGCATCGCGCGGCCGCCACACGCTCACGTTCGACTACACCGGCAAGATCCAGACCAAGCCGGTGGGCCTGTTCGCCCAGCAGTACAAGACGCCTGACGGGGTCCATGGCGAACTGCTCAGCACAATGTTCCAGGCCACCGACGCGCGCCGCATGTTCCCGTGCTGGGACGAGCCGGCGTTTCGCGCCGTGTTCAAGCTGACGGTGACCGTGCCCGCCAGCTGGGCGGTGTACTCGAACATGCCGCAAGCTTCACGTACGGTCGATGGCGCCCTTGCCACCACGAGTTTCGACGCAACGCCGAAGATGCCCACTTACCTGGTCGAATTCACAGGCGGGAACCTGGGCGAGATCGGCGCGGACCACAACGGCACGTACCTCAACGTCGTGACGGTCAAGGGCCAGGAAGAAGGCGGACGGTTCGCGCTGGCGACGGCACAACAGATCCTCGACGATTTCAATGACTACTTCGGCGTGAAGTATCCGCTGCCCAAGCTGACGTCGATCGCGCTGCCGGGCGGCTTCAGCGGCGGGATGGAAAACTGGGGCGCGATCACGTACAACGACCAGGCGCTGCTCATCACGCCGTCCAGTACCCTCAACGCCCGCCAGAAAGTGTTCTCGATCCAGGCGCACGAGATGGCGCACCAGTGGTTCGGCGACCTCGTGACGATGGGCTGGTGGGATGAGGTGTGGCTGAACGAGAGCTTCGCGTCCTGGATGGCGGCGCGCGAGACGGACCTGCGCAATCCCGCCTGGCGCTGGTGGGAGCAGCAGGACGAGAGCAAGGAAAATGCGATGGCCGCGGACGCGCGCGCCAGCGCACAGCCGATCCTCAAGCACGTGGTCAACGAACTCGATGCGTTGAACTCCTTCGATCCGGCCATCGTATACAGGAAGGGCCAGGCGGTGCTGCGCATGCTCGAAAACTACATGGGGCCGGACAACTTCCGCCAAGGCATCCGCAACTACATGAAGAAACATGCCTATTCGAACACGCTCGGCGGCGACTTGTGGCTGGCGCTCGATGCCGTCGGCATGAAAGGCGGCAAGGGCGGCAAGATCAGCGCCATCGCCACGTCGTGGACGACGCAGCCGGGCTTCCCGCTCGTGTCGGTGACGGCGACGTGCGGCGCGGACGGCAAGCGCACCGCCGCGCTGACGCAGCAGCGCTTCCTGCTGCAGGGACTGGAGGCAGGCCAAGGCAAGGGCCGCTGGCACGTGCCGCTGCAGGTACGCAGCGGCAGCGGCCCGGCGCAGGCGGTGCTCCTGAGCAGGGCGAGGCAGCAGATCGAAGCTGGCACCTGCCAGGACACGCTGACCGTGAACGCCGACGCGATCGGTTACTTCCGCGTCGCCTATGACCCGGCCACGCTGGCACGCAATACCAGCAGGTTCACCACGCTGACCGATGGCGACCGGATCGCCATGCTGGACGACCAGTGGGCGTTGGCGCAAGCCGGCGCGGCCCCGCTGCAAAGCTACCTGGATCTGGCCTGGGCCATGGGCGGCGTGCAGAACCCGCGTTCGTGGGAGCAGATCGCCGGCGTGCTGGCCACGCTCGAATCGTACCAGCGTGGCGCGCCCAGCCACGCCGCATTCACGGCGTATGCGCGCGAACTGGTCGGGCCGTTGGCGCGGCAGTTGGGCTGGGACCTACGTCCGGGCGACACGCCCGCCGTCCAGAACCTGCGTCGCACGTTGCTCGGCCAGCTCGGCATCTGGGGCGATGCCGCGACGATGGCCGAGGCGCGCAAGCGCTTCGCCGCGTTCGTGGCCGACCGCGAAGCTGTCGCGCCGGATGACCAGTTCATGGTCATGTCGATCGTCGCGTCGAGCGCTACGCCCGCCGAGTTCGAGCAGCTGCATGGTATCGCCAAGGGCGCGCGCAACGAAACGGAATTGCGGCGCTATTACCAGGCGCTGACGCTGGTGCGCGACCCGGCGCTGGCGCAGAAGGTCGGCGCCATGCTGATTTCCGACGAGATTCCGAAGCAGGCCGGTACGGCCCGCCTGCCGCTGCTGGCGCGGATGGTGGACGAGCACCCTCGACTGGCGTGGGACCTCTTCCAGCAGAACGTCGATGCGCTGCTGGAGCCTTACGCGCCGTTCGGGCTGACGTTCCTGTCGCAGGAAGCGCCCGAACTGTTCTGGCGCGCCGCGCCGCCGGAGCAACTGGAGGCGTGGTTCAAGCAGAAGGTCCCGGCGGACATGGCTGCGCAGCTGGCGCGCGGCCTGGAGACGGCGCGCTTCAAGCAAGCAGAAGCCGCCATGATGCGCGAGGCCGCCGCGGCGGCGGTGTCTGCGAAAGTGGCCGCGCGCTGAGCGGAGCGCCTCCCAGGCAGGAAACTTCATCCGGCCGTGGCCAGATGAAGTGCGCCACTTGGCTCCATGCCTCGACCTTTGCAGGACCGATGCTGGTCGCCAGCGCCGCGCGCAGCGCCGCAATGCGCACCGTCCGGTCAGTTTGTACACGGGGTTTTCCGATAGGCGATGCAATGGTCAGGCTGGCCCGGCGCCGCCGCGCACCTGCGCCAGGATGTCGCGCAGCCTGTCCATGGCGATGGGCTTGACCAGGTGGTGGTCGAAGCCCGCGGCCAGCGATTTCTCGCGGTCGCTGGCCTGGCCATAGCCGGTGACGGCGACCAGTACCACGCCGGCGGTCTCGCTGCGCGCGCGCAGGCGCGCGGCCAGTTCGTAACCGTCCATCTCCGGCAGGCCGATATCGAGCAGGCACAGTTGCGGCGGCCGGGCCAGCGCATGCCGCAACGCGCGGCTCGGCGAGTGCTCGACGGCGACCTCGTGGCCGCTGGACTCCAGCAGCATCGCCAGCATCTGCGCCGCATCGACGTTGTCGTCGACGACCAGGATGCGCAGCGCCTGCTGCGCCGGCAGCGCGAGCGCGACGGGCGCCGGTTCGGGCGGCGCGGCCGCGTGCAGGCGCGGCAGCACGATCGTGAAGCGGCTGCCCCGGCCCAGGCCGTCGCTGTGGCAATTGACGGTGCCGCCATGCAGCTCGACCAGGCTCTTGACCAGTGCCAGTCCAAGGCCCAGCCCGCCCATCGTCCGGTCCGCGCTCAGTTCGGCCTGCGCAAACAGCTCGAATGCCTGGCGCGTCATCGCCGGCGTCATGCCGATGCCGTTGTCGGCCACCTCGATGCGCACCTCGTCGGCACTGGCGCGTAGCGCCAGCGCGATATGGCCGCCCTGGTCGGTGAACTTGGCCGCATTGTTGAGCAGATTGGTCACGACCTGGACAAGACGCTTCTTGTCGCCCAGCACCAGCATGGCGTCCGGGCCCGCCAGGACGTCCAGCTGGTGTCGGCGCGCCTGCACCAGCGGCGCGGCCTGCTCGACAGCGTCGTGCACGACGTCGCCCAGATCGACCGGGATCTTGTCGAGCCTGATCAGGTTCTTCGACACGCGCGACATGTCCAGCAGCTCGTCGATCAGGTTGGTCATGTGGCCGATCTGGCGCTCGATGACCTGGCTGGTGCGCAGGATCGCTGGCTCGTCCAGCATGCGCGTCTGCAGCAGCTGGGTCGCGGCCTTGATCGGCGCCAGCGGATTGCGCAGTTCGTGCCCCAGCATGGCCAGGAAGTCGTCCTTGCGCCGGTCCGCCTCGCGCAACTGCTCTTCCGCCGCCTTGCGCGCGGTGATGTCGCTGGCCATGCCGATCCATTCGCGGATCGCGCCGGCGTCATCGAGGATCGGCACCGCGCGTGAGTAAGTCCAGCCACTGCTGCCGTCGGCCCGCAGCACGCGGTGTTCCAGCGCGAACGTGGCCTTGCCACGGATCGCGGCGTCGATGGCGGCGCGTGCGATGCCCAGGTCCTGCGGGTCCACGTAGTCCTCGATGCGATATTCGCCCAGCCCGCTCGCCGTTTTCAGGAAGCCGCGCCCATCCAGCTCGTGCATGATGCTCCAGTCGGGACTCATGCGGAAGACGACGTCCGAGGTCGCATTGGTCAGCGCCCGGAAGCGCAGCTCGCTCTCCGCCAACGCCATTTTCGCCATCTTCTGCCCGTGGATGTCGGTCGACGTGCCGAACCACCGCTCGATGACGCCGGCGCAATTGCGATATGGCTCGGCCAGCACGAGGAACCAGCGGTAGTCGCCGTCGCGGGAACGAATGCGATGCTCGACGTGGAAGACGCCGCCGTCCCGGTACGCCCGTTCCCATGCGACGAGCGTCGCCTCCCGGTCGGCCGGATGCACGAATTCGCCCGCCACGCTGGCGGGCGTGGAAGAGTCGATGTGCACGCCGGTGTAGTTGCGCCACTGGCGGTTGAAGTAGACCGCTTCGCCCGAGGCCTCGACGATCCAGACGATCTGCGGGATCGAATCGGCCATCATGCGGAACGTGCGCTCGCTTTCGCGCAAGGCCTGCTCCGCCTGCACTTGCGCCGTCACGTCGCGCAGATAGACCGCCAATCCCGCAGGCATGGGCTGCACGCGCATTTCGTGCCAGCCGCCCTGCACCGGATGACGGGCCGTCATCCCGGCCGGCGCGCCCTCGGCCATCGCGGTGCGGCAGAGCGCCTCGAAGGCGCTGCCGCGCAGGCCGACGTCGAGGTCCGATAGTTTGCGGCCCACCAGGTGGCCGGGGTCGGCGCCGAGGAACTGGCCGGCCTGGCGATTGACATAGGTGAAGGTCCAGTCCGCCGCAACGGCGAAAAATCCCTCCGAAATGCCTTCCAGGATCGCGATCGCTTCGTCGGCCAGGGGCGGCGCGCCGATGGAGCTGGCCTGCATGACGGATCCTTTCAATATTTCCAATCCCGGATTATAGGTCAGGGGACGGAATGTGTTCGCCATGTTCAGGCAAGTTCGGGTGGGCGCAGCCCGCTCCAGGCGCCGGCCGCGATCCAGTGCCGCAGCGCGCTGCCCATGTCGAAAGCCATGTCCAGTGCCAGCGCGGCATCGAGCGCCGGTCCGATCGCCTCCCCGGCCATCAGCCGCGCCAGCATGGCATGCCCGGCCGCTTGCTCCGGCCACACGGTTGGCCGCCAGCCGGGCCGGCATACCAGAGCACTGCTTGGCGCATCGATCTGCGGCAACGGCATGCCGCCGTCGGGCTGGTGCGCCAGCCACAGCGGGACCACGGCCCAGGGGGAGGTAAAGACGTGCGCGGCCGGATGCGGCACCAGCCGCGTGGCGGCGAACTGCTCCGGCGTCAGCGCGGCAAAGGCCGCACCGTCGAGTACCGGAGCATCGGGCGCGTAGTGGGCCCGGTGCAGCAGCCATTCCAGCCGGGCCATGTCGGGCAGGTACGGCAGGTCCGCCACGTGCGGGAAGGTCTCCAGGAATGCGGCGAAGCCGGCGCCGAAAGCGTTCAAGTCGCCCTGCGCCGACGGATGGGCCGCGCCATACTCGGCGGCCAGTGCGGCGAAAAACTCGGCGCCGACCAGTTGACCGATCACGGGATAGGCGGCAGCCAGCGCCTTGTGCCAGCTGCCCAGCAGGTTGCCCCGGTAGATCGCCATGCGGGCGGCAACGTCGGCGGCGCGCAGGTCGGCAGCCACCGCTTCGGTGCGCGCCGGTTCCAGCACGGCGGCGGCAAAGCGTTGTTGCAGTCCGTCCGGCATCGTAGCTGCCGCCTGTACGGACGGGCTCGGCCGCCATGGCTGCGTGCGCGCGGGCGCGTGACCCGCGGCCAGCCGGTCGGCCCGCTCCGCCTGCGCCCGCAGCACCGCCAGCGGCGGCACGTCGTTGTCCCATTCGACCAGGGTCGGCACGGCACCGAAGCGGCGCAGCGCCGCCTCGTACAATTGCCAGACCGGCTCGGCGACCGCACTGCCATGGTCGTCGATGACGGCGCCCGGCGTGACGCGGTGGCCGCCCAGGTGGATCTCGCCGACGAGCCCAGGCTCGATGGCTGCCAGCGCCGCCTGCGCGTCCTCGCCGTGGTTGCACTGGTTGACGTACAGGTTGTTGATGTCGAGCAGCAGTGCGCAGCCGGTGCGGCGCGCCAGCGCGGCCAGGAAAGCGGCCTCGCTCATCGTATCGGCGTGGAAGCGCACGTAGCTCGACACGTTCTCGACCAGGATCTGGCGCCCCAGTGCATCCTGCACGCGCGCCACCCGCTCGCTCAGCAGGTTCAGCATCGCGTCGTCCAGCGCCAGCGGCAGCAGGTCGTGCAGGTGCCGGCCGGGCACGCCCGTCCAGCTGAGGTGCTCGGAGACCAGCACCGGCTCGATGCGGCGCACCAGCTCGCGCACGCGGGCCAGGTGGGCGGCGTCGATGCCGTGCGCGCTGCCCAGGCCCGTGGCGACGCCGTGCAGGCTGACCGGATAGTCGCGCCGCAGCGTCGCCAGCACATGGGCGTCCCAGCCGCCGCGCTCCAGGTAGTTTTCCGTGTGGACTTCGAGCCAGCCGACGGCCGGGCGGCCGTCCAGGAAGTCACGGTAGTGCGGCACACGCAGGCCGACACCGGCCCACGCGGGCAGCGCCGCCATCTTATTGCGCTGGCGGCGGCGTGGTCTTGCCGCCCAGTTTCTCGCAGGTGCCCTTGGCTACCCACTTCCACTCGGTCGGCGCGTTGTCGGTTTTCGCTTGCGAAGAACAGCCGTGCGCGCCGTCCGCCGAGCCGCAATCGTTCTGGCCGGCCTTGGCGACGCCGTAGCAGCGTTCCTTTTCAGCGTTGTCGGCCGTCGGGGTATGGGCGCTCGCGCTGGCGCAAACGGTGGCCAGCGCGGCGGCCAGCAGGGCTTGCTTGTTCATCGTTTTCCTCTCGTGGCGGGCGGCGGATGCTGCCCAGGAAGAGCGATTCTAATGAAAAGTCAGGCCGTCGTGTTGACGTGATTGCCCAGGTGCGGCGGCAGGTTGGCGGCCGGCTGCGGCAGGGCCGCGATCAGCGCGGCGGCGCTGGCGGCCTGGGCCTCCTGCGCCTTCTTCAGCATCGTGATGCCGACTTCCTGCTTGACGCCCGTCTCGGCGATCGACGTCGCCAGCTTTGCAATACCCATTACATCCATGATCGCCTCCGTTTGCCTTGTGCCCTGTATCGGTTACGGCAGGTTGGCGGAAAACTTGAGGTCCAGCTGCCGGTCCAGCCAGGCCAGCACGGTTGCCGACGCGTTCAGGTCCAGCCAAGCCAGCTCGGGAGGCGCGTCGGCGGGACGGGGGCTGTCGGAGGCGACCGCCGCGATCAGCGGATCGTGGGGGTACAGCGGCGGCTGGCCGACGGCGGCGCGGTATACCTCCAGCTTAGGCAGCGGCCAGGACTTGAAGCCTTCCACCAGGGTCAGGTCGGCGGGAGCCAGCCGGGCCAGCTGCTCGTCCAGGCCGGGCTCGGGAGCGCCGCGCAACTCGTGCACGATGGCAAAGCGATACGGGGAAGCGACCATCACCTCGGCCGCGCCCGCCAGGCGCATGCGCGCGCTGTCCTTGCGTGGCGGCTCCAGTTCCAGGTCGTGGTGGCTGTGCTTGATGACGTTGACCTTCAGTCCCCGTCCCGCCAGCGCGGCGACGACGACTTCCAGCAGCGTGGTCTTGCCGCTGCCGGAGCGCCCGACGACGCCGATGACGCGCCGTGCCGGCGATTGTTCGCGATGCATCTGCCCTCCCTGTTGGTTTGCCGGCCATTATACCGAGCACGGAAGGGCGCGCCGGGCGCGCGGCGTCACTCGGGGCGGAACGGGCCGTCCTTGCCGCCGCCGGTGGCCAGGCAGATCAGCACGACGATGGCCAGCAGCACGATCAGGCTGCCGGGCTCCGTGGCGGCACGATCGGGCGAGATGGCGGCGGCGTGGGCGGGCAGCACGGCGGCGACCAGCAGGGACAACATGTTCAGCTTCATCGAAAACTCCTGTCGTATTTGCCAATACGACAAGCATGACGAACTGTTATGACGGCCCGATGACGGCGCAATCGTGCGTGGTCAGAACGATACGCGGTAGCGGTAGCCGCGGAAGCTGAACACCGCCCCTTTCGGCAGCAGCTTTTCCAGCACCAGCCCGGGCGCCACCTCGTCGCCTTCGCGGCGCAGTACCTTGTCGATCAGGATCAGCCGGTCGGCCGGGTTGGCCGAGTACATGTAGCCGTCCATCGAGAACGGCGGGATCGCGCGGCGGATCGGCTCGGGCAGGTCGGCCAGCGCCTGCGCCGGTTCCTCGGCCGGCTTCGCCGCCGGTGCGGCCGGCTCGGCCTTGGCCGGTGCTGCCGGTGCGGCGGCCGGCGGCGCGGCGACGACGGGCGATGGCGGCCCTGGCGGCGCGGAGGCAACGACGGGGGACGGCGGCACGGCCGGCGCAGCGGGAGGCGCGGCAGGCACCGTGCCCGGCGCGGCTGCGGGCGCGGCAATCGGCACGGTGGCGGTCGCCGCGCCCCTGGCTGCAACGACGTTGGCAGGGGCGGCCGCTGGCGCCGCCGTGGCCGCGGCCACGGGCGCCGGCGGCGTAACGGCCGGGGCCCGCTGCCACAGCACCGCGGCCAGCACCGCGATCGCGGCGGCCAGCGCACCGACGGCGGCCACCAGCGGCTTGCGCAGCATGGTGGCGCGCGGCGCCCCGCCCTCCAGCACGGGCGCATGGAGCGTCGGCGTGGCGCCCAGCTGGCGCTCCGCCTCGGCTTTTTTCAAGGCTTCGAGAATATAGGACATTATTTTCCTCCGGCGGCCAGGCGCGGCTCGCGCACGCCGGCCAGCTGGCTCAGGCGGATGAACGTCTTCGGCCCGGCCACCCCGTCCGCCTTCAGGTGTTGGGCGGCCTGGAATTCGCGCAGCCAGCGCAGCACGGCACCGTCCAGCGCCGCGCCCTCGCGCGGCGCGCTCTCGCCACGCTGCTCGGCCAGCCGCCGCGCCAGCCAGTCCACGTCCGGCCCGCGTGCGCCGGCGCCCAGCTCGTCGCGCCACGTTCTCTGGGCGCGCCAGAACGTCGTGTAGCTGCCGTCGTAGCGGCGTTCCAGCTCCGCCAGCGGCAGCCGCTGGCGCCGCCCGCCCAGCTCCAGCGTGGCCTGCTGGCCGTCCAGCGCCGTCAGCAGCGCATACGTGGGCGCCGTGGCACTGCCCAGCCGCAGCACGGCGGGCCGGTCGAGCCGGCGCAGTTCGTCCAGGCTGGCCCTACCCTGCAGGCAGCGCAAGTCCTCGCGCGCCGCGGTGGCGCAGGGCTCGCCGTGGCCGGGCGTGACACCCCACAGCCCGGCCAGCCGGTGCAGGTGGCCGTCGTAGTCGTCCGCCGCCAGCACCGGCACGGCAGGGGCGCCCTTGACGCTGGCCGGCTGCGCCACCGGCGCCGGCGCCAACTGCCACGCGGCGGCGGCCGTCAGCACCGCGCCGGTCAGCACACCGGCCGCGCCGATCAGCCAGGGCCGGCGCAAGGTGCGCGTCGCCTCGCCGCCGAACACCTCGGTGGCGGCGCGGCGCAGGATGCGGGCCGTCACCTGGCGCCGGTTCTCCACGTAGGCACCCAGCAGCGCACGGTCGCACAGCAGGTTGATGCGGCGCGGCACGCCCTTGGTCAGCTGGTGCACGAGTCCGCTCAATCCAGCCGGGAACGGCGACGGTCCCGTCGCGCCCGCGACAGCCAGCCGGTGCGCGATGTACTGCCCCGTCTCGTCCACCGTCAGCGAACCCAGGTGATAGCGCGCGATAACGCGCTGCGCCAGCTGCTCCAGCTCGGGCCGGGCCAGCATCGCGCGCAACTCGGGCTGGCCGATCAGGATGATCTGCAGCAGCTTGCGCTCGCTCGTCTCCAGGTTCGTCAACAGGCGCAGTTGCTCCAGCACGGCGGGCGCCAGGTTCTGCGCCTCGTCGATGACCAGTACGTTGTTCAGGCCCTGGGCGTGGTTGGCCAGCAGGTGGCGGTTGATCGCGTCGACGTAGCCCTTGATGCTGACCTTGTCGCCGCCGTCGGCCGGCAGCTCGATGCCCAGCTCGTCGCAGATCGACAGCAGCAGCTCCTCCACCGACAGCTTGGGATTGAAGATATAGGCCAGCCGGCAGTTGGCGGGAATCTGCTCGATGAAGCAGCGGCACACGGTGGTCTTGCCGGCGCCGATCTCGCCGGTCAGCAGCACGAAGCCGCCGCCGCTGCCGACGCCATACAGCAGGTGGGCCAGCGCCTCGCGGTGGCGCTCGCTCATGAACAGGTAGCGCGGGTCGGGCGCGATGGAAAACGGGGATTGTTTCAGCTGAAAATGTTGCGTGTACATGAACACCCTGTCGTTGGGGGTCCCTAGCGCAGCGCGGGCGGCAGCGGCAACGGCTTGAACTTGGCGCAGTAGATCTTTGCCTGGCGGTTGGCATAGACGATGCGACCGCCCGTCCGCGTTTCGCGCACCGGGTACCTGGAACGGTCGATTTTCGCATAGCGCACGCCATCCTGGGCAGCAATCGCCGCTTCCAGCTTTTCCGGCGTCGCGTCGGCCAGTGCGCCAACGAAGCTGTAGGGCCAGCTTTCGTCGCTGACCATTACCTCGCGGATGGGGAAGCCCCACAGCGTGGCCTCGGGCGTGCGGAACCAGTAGGCGCCGCCTTCGCGCTTGTAGGGCTGGCCGAAGAAGCGCACCATGTAATCGAAATAGTAGCGGTTGGAGGTCTCGTCGCGGCACAGCAGGCCGTTGCCGAGCACGGTGCCGAAGTGGGTGGGAACGGCCGCGGCAGCCGTGCCGGCCGCCAGCAGCGCGCCGGCGAACGCGAGCGACGCCAATGCGCGCACTACAGCTTCTGCAGCCATGCGCGATTGGCGTTGATCCTGGCCTTGGCGGCGGCTGGCAGCGCTTCGTAGCAGCCCGGATACTGCTTCAGGGCGCTTTCGCGTATCTGCTTTTCCGCACCATTGATCAGGAAGACGTAGAGCGTCACGCCCTCATCGGTTTTCCTGGTCCCTAAGTACTTGATCATGTTCTCGCATCTCCAGCGACCATTATGACACCACCGCGCGCGCCCGACAGCCCGGGACACCCGTCTGTTACTTCTGGACGCAACATTTTTCACGTTTTGATTATCATGATTGCACTATCTGTGTCATAATAGAAATATCTTCAATCATTTTCCGCCCATGAAAACCCTGCTCGCCTCTCTCAGCCTGGCGCTCGCCTGCGCCGCCGCCCAGGGCGCCGAACCGGTGCCGGTGATCGATCAGCCGGGCCTGACCCAGGCGGACGACACCCCGGCCGCCGCCGACACCTCCGCCGTGACAGCGGCCGCCGCGCCAAGCCCGGCCACGGCCGTTCCGGAACCGGGCGTGCTGCCGATGCTGGCCATCGGCATCGTCCTGGTCGGGCTCCGCCTCGGTCGCAAAGGCCGCAACGACACCTTCAAGTAACAGCGCACCGCCTGGCGGCGCTTTTGCGCCGTCCACCGCCCGTTTCCAGCCGTCCATCTCGCGGCGGCCACCTGGCCGGTCCGTTTGGCATATCGTATTGACATCACTCATCAATCGACATGGCCGACATCATGACCAAGCTGCTTGCCACCGCCCTTCCCCTGACGCTTTGCCTGCTGGCCGCCCCGGCCGGCGCCGACACCCCCCGCACCGCCACCGAGACTCGCCAGCCTGGCGCATTCAGCGCGATCGAACTGGCGGGTCCGTTCGACGTGCTGGTCGACACCCAGGCCCCGCGCGGCATACGCCTGACGGGACCCGCGGCGGACCTGGCCGACGTGGAAACCATCACCGAGCGCGACACGCTGGTGGTGCGGCCGCGCCAGCGCAACGGCTGGCACTTCAGCTTCGGCAAGCGGCGCGAAGCGGTCACGCTCGTCATCGGCGCGCCGCAACTGCGCAGCCTGAAGAACGGTGGCAGCGGCGATGTCGAGCTGACGCACTTCCAGGGCGAGCGCCTGCTGCTGACCGCGGCCGGCCCGGGCGACGTGCGCGCGGCCGGCATCGTCGGCGAGCTGACGTTGCGCGTGACGGGCAGCGGCGACGTCGACGTGCGCCAGTTGCGCCCGACCACCCTGCGCGCGCAGTTGAGCGGTCCCGGCAACGTGGCGGCGGCCGGCGTCAGCCGCGAACTGGCCGCGGAACTGACCGGCTCGGGCGACCTGGACGCGACCGAGCTGCGCACCGACGTCGTGACGGCCACCGTGCGCGGGCCTGGCAACCTGTCCCTGCATGGACGCAGCAAGGAAATCCGCGCGACGGTGCAAGGGTCGGGCGATCTGGAGGCCTGCGACCTGGCCGTCGAGGCGGCCAGCGCCACGTTGTCCGGCCCCGGCAATGCCTGCGTCAGCGGCACCATCCGCCAGATGCAGGCCGAGGTGCACGGCTCGGGTGACCTGGAAGCGCGCGGCCTGCGGACGCAGCGCCTGCGCGTCGTGCTGAGCGGCCCCGGCAGCGCCACCCTGGCCGGCAGCACGGACAGCCTGGATGCCGACGTCAGCGGCTCGGGCGACCTGGACGGCCAGGACCTGCAGGTGGGCCGTGCCGTGCTGCGCGCGACCGGCCCCGGCAACATCGAACTGCAGCGCGTCAGCGACAGCCTCGATGGCGAGCTGAACGGCTCGGGCGGCCTGGCGGCGCGGCTGGAAACGCGCAGCGCCAGGCTGACGATGAACGGCCCGGCCGCCGTCACGCTGCACGGCAGGACGGGCACGCTGGCCGCGCAGCTGACGGGCTCGGGCAGCCTGGACGGCCGTGCCCTGCAGGCGGACCAGGCCAACATCACGGTCCGCGGCCCCGGCAGCGCTACCGTGAACGTGCGCGGCAAGATCGAAACGCAGTCGCGCCAGGCGGCCCCGAAAGGGCAGCCGGGCCAGGCGCGGCTGGTGCTGGTGGACCGCCGCGGCATCCACGAGGGCGCCGCCGCCGACTGACCGCGCCGCGCCGTGGCCGCACGATGCCCGGTCGCGACCGGGCAGTTTTGCCGGCGCGCCCGCTGGTATTAGCTCAACCGGTCACATCGAATACCAACTTCAATACCATTACGTTTTGCGCTAATCCCATAAGGATCAATGGCTTATCTCAGCATCCAAGCACAGCAGTTAGTCGTATTAACAACATCTTTCAATACCAGTTAAATACCTGTTGACAAGCTGGTTTGCACGCCCGTATAGTGCCCCACAGCTCCTCACAACCACAGTCAACATGATCGAATATCTCATCGGTGTCGATGGCGGCGGCAGCGGCACGCGGGTGCGCCTGGCCCGCCCCGACGGCACGCTGCTGGCCGAAGGCAGCGCCGGCCCGTCCGGCCTGCTGCACGGCATCCAGAACGCGTGGAAGTCCGTCGAAGAGGCGATCGCGGCCGCCTTCGCCGCCGCCGCCCTGCCCCAGCCCGGGCGCAGCGCGCTGGCAGTGGGCCTGGGCCTGGCCGGCGTGCACAATCCGCAATGGGCCGCCAACTTCATTGCCGCCAATCCCGGCTATGCCGCCGTGGCGCTGGAAACGGATGCCTATTCCACGGTGCTGGGCGCGCATGCCGGCCAGCCCGGCGCCATCATCGCGCTGGGCACCGGCAGCGTGGGGGAAGTCCTGTACCCGGACGGCAGCCGCCGCCAGGTCGGCGGCTGGGGCTTCCCGGCCGGCGACGAAGCGGGCGGCGCCTGGATCGGCCTGCGCGCCGTCAACCACGTGCAGCAGGTGGTGGACGGCCGCGTGCCCGGCAACGCCTTTGCCGATGCCGTCATCGAGGCCTGCGGCGGCAGCCGCGACCGCATCCAGGTGTGGCTGGCCAACGCCAGCCAGACCCAATACGCCCAGCTGGCGCGCATCGTGCTGCAGTTCGCCGACAGCGCCGAGCCGGCGCGCGCCATCATGCTCGAAGCGGGCCGCCAGGTCGCGCTGATCGCCCAGGCGCTGGACGACACCGGCACCCTGCCGATCGCGCTGTGCGGTGGCCTGGGCGAACCGATGCGGCCCTTCCTGCCGCCCGAGCTGCTGGCCGCCGTGGTACCGGCCCATGGCGATTCGGCCGAAGGCGCCCTGCGCCTGATCCAACAACAACTGAAGGAGTAAGCCGTGCTAGCCCAGTTGCGCGATTTCCGTCCCGATGCGTCCAGCGATACCCCTCTCTACATGCAACTGGCGAACAAGCTGTCCGACGGCATCGCCAGCGGCGACTGGCGCGCCAACGAGGCGCTGCCGTCCGAGCGCGTGCTGTCGGAGATGCTGCAGATCTCGCGCGTGACGGCACGCAAGGCGATCGACATGCTGTGCGACCGCGGCATGCTGACGCGCCGGCGCGGCTCGGGCACCTACATCACGCCCAAGCTGGAGCAGCCGCTGTCGCGCCTGACCAGCTTCTCCGAGGAGCTGCGCCAGCGCGGCTTCACGGCCGGCTCGCGCTGGCTGCAACGCGAGATCGGCATCGCCGCGCCGCTGGAGCTGCTGTCGCTGGGCCTGTCGCCGAACATGCCGGTGGCGCGCCTGAAACGCCTGCGCACGGCCGACGACGTGGTGATGGCCATCGAGACGTCGACGATCCCGGCCGCCTACATGCCGAACCCGCACAACGTGACGGATTCGCTGTACGGTTACCTGGAAGCGAACGGCACGGTGCCGATGCGCGCACTGCAGCACATCCGCGCCATCAACGCCAATATCGAACAGGCCAGGCTGGCCAATATCGCCCCTGGCACCGCCATGCTGCACATCACGCGCGTGAGCTATCTGGACAGCGGGGCCGCGGTGGAACTGACCCACTCGTGGTGCCGCAGTGATTACTATGAATTCGTAGCGGAGTCGCGTCGATGAACGATGCCATCAAAGGAAACATACTGACACCGGGCGGCTGGATCCACGGCGCCGTCACCTTCGGCACCCGGGTGGCCGACATCCATGGCGCGAGCGCCGACCCGAAGGGCAATGCGGACGACTACGTCCTGCCCGGCTTCATCGACCTGCACGTGCACGGAGGCGCCGGCAAGGACGTGATGGAGGGCGGCGACGCGATCCATAAAATCGCGGCGATCCACGCCCGCCACGGCACCACCAGCCTGCTGGCGACGACGATGACGGCGCCGCCGGAAGACATCGACGTGGCGCTGGCCGCCATCGGCAAGGCCGTCAAGGAGCGCGGCAAGAACGAGGCGCGCGTGCTCGGCGCACACCTGGAAGGCCCGTACATCAATGCCGGCAAGCTGGGCGCGCAGCCCAACTACGCGCGCGCCGCCACCCTGGCCGAAGTCCAGCGCCTGGAGACGCTGGCCCCGCTGCGCGTGATCACGGTGGCGCCGGAGATCGCCGGCCACCTGGGCCTGGTGCGCGAGCTGGCCAACGAAGGCATGCGCGTGCAGATCGGCCACACGCTGGGTTCCTACGACGACGGCGTGGCCGCGCTGGAGCACGGCGCTTCCGGCTTCACGCACCTGTTCAACGCCATGAGCGGCCTGCACCACCGCGAGCCCGGCATGGTCGGCGCCGCGCTGGCGCATGCGCAGTTCGCCGAACTGATACCCGACCTGCTGCACGTGCATCCGGGCGCCATCAAGACGGCCCTGCGCGCGATCCCGCGCCTGTATTGCGTGACCGATTCCACCGCGGCCACCGGCATGCCGGACGGCGAGTACATGCTGGGCCGGCACACGGTGCACAAATGCATGGGCGGCGTGCGCCTGCCGGACGGCACGCTGGCCGGCAGCACGCTGACCCTGGACCAGGCGCTGCGCAATCTGGTCGGCCTGGGCCTGGACCTGGCCGACGCCTCCGCGCGCGTGTCCACGCACGCGGCCGATTACCTGGGCCTGGAAGACCGTGGCCGCATCACGCCGGGAGCGTGGTCCGATTTCGTCGTGCTGGACCGCGAACTCAAACTCAAAGCCGTCTATATCGAAGGAGAACGTTGTGACCTCAATGATGCTTAAAGAAGCCCTGTCCGCGTCCGAATGCGTCGCGCTGCAACTGGCGCACGACGTGGAGCGTTACGCGGAACTGGGCCGCAAACTGAGGAGCACATCGTTCACCACCGCGCTGACGGTGGCGCGCGGCAGCTCGGACCATGCGTCCAACTACATCGCCTACCTGATCATGGCGCGCCTCGGCCGCATCGTCGCCTCGCTGCCGATGTCGCTCGTCACCTTGCACAAGTCGCCGCTGATGACGCGCGACACCTTGACGATCGCCGTCTCGCAATCGGGCCAGAGTCCGGACGTGGTCGAGCCGATCCGCTACTTCCGCGACGGCGGCGCCACCACCGTGGCACTCGTCAACGACATCGATTCGCCGCTGGCGCAGGCCGCCGAATGGGCGATGCCGCTGCGCGCCGGCAAGGAGCAGAGCGTGGCCGCGACCAAGAGCTTCATCACCTCGCTGGTGGCCGGTGCGCGCCTGGTGGCGCAGTGGCAGAACGACCCGGAACTGCAGGACGGCCTGGCCGCGCTGCCGGAAGCGCTGCACACGGCGGGCCAGTCCGACTGGTCGGCCGCGCTGGACGTGCTGGCGCCGGCCCGCAACATCATGGTCGTCGGCCGCGGCATCAGCTTCCCCATCGCGCTGGAATCGGCGCTGAAGTTCAAGGAAACCTCCGCGCTGCAGGCCGAGGCCTTCTCCGGCGCCGAGATCAAGCACGGCCCGATGGCGCTGATCGAGGAAGGCTATCCGCTCTTGATCTTCGCCACGCGCGGCCCGACCCAGGCCGGCCTCCTGGCGCTGGCCGACGAGATGCGCGGCCGCGGCGCGCGCGTGCTGCTGGCGGCGCCGGCCGACGTGGCCAGGCGCGACCTGACCCTGCCGGTGGCGGCCACGCCGGACCTCGATCCGATCGTCGCGATCCAGGCGTTCTACGTGATGGCGGCGCAGCTGTCGGCCGCACGCGGGCTCGATCCGGACCGGCCAAGGCATCTGTCGAAAGTCACAAAGACTAACTGAGCCAACTGAGCCAACCGACGATGAAGCGCATGCTGATCCTCGCCGGCGCCTTGCTCGCGGCGGGTGCCCTGGCGGCCCCGGTCCAGAAGATCGAATTCTGGACGTTCAGCATGAAGCCGAAATTCACGCCCTACTTCGACGGCATCGTGCGCAGCTACGAGGCGGCCAACCCGGGCGTGAAGGTCGAATGGGTCGACTTCCCCTGGGACATCATCCAGACCAAACTGGTGACCCGCATCGTCGCCGGCACGCCGCCGGCGCTGGTCAACCTGAACGTGCCGTGGGCGGACGAATTCGCCCGCGACGGCCTGCTGCAGCCGGTCGATGCACTGCTGGTGCCCGAGCGCGCGCGCTACCTGCCCAGCACCCTGCAGGACCTGACGTTCGGCGGCAAGACCTACGGCTTCCCGCTGTACAGCAACGTGGCCGTCATCGCCTACAACCGGACGATTTTTCAAGCGGCCGGCATTCCCCATCCGCCGCGCAGCCTGGACGAGCAGCTGGCGTTTGCGCGCCAGATCGCCCAGCGCACCGGCAAGGCCGGCCTGTGCCCCGCCCTGGCCAAGATCGACGGCCTGATGATGCAGCAGGGCCTGGATGTGATTCGCAACGGCCGCGCCGTGTTCAACTCGCCCGCCCACGTGGCGCTGATCCGCAAGCTGGCCGACACCTACAAGGTGGGCGGCCTGCTGAAGGACAGCCTGTTCGCCGAGGATAACTTCCCCGCCGCGATCGACGCCTACAAGGGCGGGCGCCTGGGCATGCTGCTGGCGCCACCGACGGCCGTCGGCCGCATCGCGCTCGACGCCAAGGATGTTTATGCCGTGACCGACGTCGCGCCGGCTCCGCTGGGCCCGACCGGCATCGCCGACGGCGGCTGGCTGATCCACTTCGGCGTGCCGGCCGGCGTCGACAAGGCGTTGCTGCCAGCGGTCGGCAAGTTCGCGCGCTACTTGACGAACGATGCCAACCAACTGGCCTTTGCCAAGGCCGCCAGTGTGTTCCCGGCCGCCGCACGCGCCGCGTCCGATCCGTTCTTCACGACGGTGCCGCCGGGTGCCGGCGCGGCCGAAAAGGCGGTGGCGGCCGGCGCCGTCTCGATGCCGCATTCGCACACCCTGTACGTAGCCGGCGTGACCGACTACGACGAATTGCGGCGCACGCTGGTGAAAGCCGTCGAAGCCGGTGTCACGGGGCGGCAGGATATCCAGCAGGCGCTGGACCAGGCTGTCGCGATCTGGAATCGCAAGCTGACCAAACAGTTCGGACAACAAGTGCCGCAGACGCATTACACACCCAACGGCTTAAAGCCGGGGTCAGACCCGTCGGGTCTGACCCCAGTTTTCGGTTCTGGGGTCTCGAACATGATGGTGGCACCTTGACTTCCCGCACCACCCTCACCGCCTGGCTGTTCCTGGCCCCGGCCCTAGTGCTGCTGGCCGTGTTCTCCTTCTGGCCCGTCGGCTTCGGCTCCTACCTCGCGTTCACCGACTACAGCCTGATCCGCCCCACGCATTGGGTCGGCCTGGACAACTTCCGCTACATCTTCGGCAACGAGATGTTCGTCATGGGCCTCGTCAACTCCGTACTGTTCCTCTTGATGGTGCCGTGCGTGCAGGTCGGCGCCCTGGCGCTGGCGGTGCTCGTCAACAACCAGCTGCCCGGCATCCGCCTGTTCCGCGCCGCCTTCTACGTGCCCGTCGTGACGACGGTCTCCGTGGTCGGCATCATGTGGGGCTTCATGTTCCACGAACAGGGCACGCTGAACTATGTGCTGCTGCTGATGCGCGCGGTGGACGCGCCGGTCGGCTGGCTGTCGCACGATGGCATCGCGCTGTTCGCCATCATGTTCGTGACGATGTGGCGCGGCCTGGGCTGGTACATGGTGATGTACCTGGCGGCCCTGCAGGCCGTGCCGGCGGACATGCAGGAGGCGGCCGTCCTGGACGGCGCCAACCGCTGGCAGCGCTTCTGGAAGATCACCGTGCCGATGCTGCGCCCGACGATCGCCGTCTGCACCATCCTGTCGGTACTGGCCGCGCTGAAGGCCTACCAGGAGGTGGACGTGCTGACCCAGGGCGGCCCGATGAACTCGACCTTCACGGCGCTGTACTACGCCTACGACCAGGGCCTGAAGCACCTGAAGCTGCCGCGCGCGCTGGCGGCCAGCTTCGTGGTCTCGCTGCTGTGCATAGGCGTGGCGCTGTGCTGCCTGCGCTGGCTCAAACCCAAGCACCGATGAAAACCACCCTCCACTACCTGGCGCTGGTCGCCATCGCGCTGCTGTGCGTCTTTCCGTTCTGGTGGACGCTGGTCACGGCCCTGTCCACCGAGGGCAATGTGTTCGCGTTCCCGCCCACGTTCTGGCCGAAGGCGCCGTCGCTGGCCAACTTCGCCGAGGTGTTCCGCGTGATCCCGCTGTGGGACTTCTTCCGCAACTCCGTCCTCATCGCCGCCTGCACGGTGCTGTGGAAGCTGCTCTTCTGCTCGATGGCCGCCTATCCGCTGGCGCGCATGCACTTCAGGGGCCGCAAGCTGGTATTCGGCCTGATCCTGGCGACCCTGGTGCTGCCGTCCGAGGTCAACTTCCTCGTCAACTTCATCACGGTGACCAAGCTGTCGCTGGTCGATACCTACACCGGCGTGATCCTGCCGAACGTGGTGACGGCCGTCGCCATCCTGCTCTTGAAGCAGGCCTTCGAGGAAGTGCCGCAGGACCTGATCGACGCGGCGCGCGTGGAAGGCGCCTCCGAATGGACGATCTTCACCCGCATCATGCTGCCGCTGGTCGCACCCTGGCTGGCTACCGTGGGCATCCTGACGGCGGTGGAGTCATGGAACGAGTACATCTGGCCGTCCATCGTGATGAGCAAACCCGACGAGTTCCCGCTGTCGGTGGGCGTGCTGTACCTGCGCGGCACGTTCGGCAGCAGCACCCGCGTGGTCGCGGCGGGCACGATCCTGACGATCCTGCCCACGCTGGCAGCCTTCCTGTTCGCGCAGCGCTTCTTCATGCGCGGCATGGACGGCGCGGTCAAATAAGTGACAAGAAAAACGCAGACGAGACGAGGAAAACATGGAAAAGCAAAAGAGCCCGCTGACGTGGGTGCCGACGATGTACCTGGCCCAGGGCCTGCCGTTCTTCTCGGTGGCCCTGATCGCCAGCATGATGTTCAAGAGCATGGGCGTGCCCAACGAGGACATCGCGCACTGGACCGCCTACATCGGCATGGCCTGGATCTTCAAGCCGCTGTGGAGCCCCTTCCTGGAACTGGCCAGCAGCAAGAAGCTCGTCGTCGTCACGTTCCAGCTGGCCTGCGGCCTGTTCTTCGCGCTGGTGGCACTCGCCCTGCACCTGCCCTTCTGGCTGGCGGCCAGCGTGGCGATGCTGGCCTGCGTGGGCATCAGCTCGGCCACCCACGACATCGCCTGCGACGGCGTCTACATCACCAGCCTGACGCAAAAGCAGCAGGCCCAGTATGCCGGCTGGACCGGCACCTTCTTCAACGCCGGCCGCTTCATCGCGCTGGGCGGCCTCGTCATCCTGGCGGGCCACCTGGAAAAGTCGCAGGGCATCGTGGCGGCATGGACGACCATCTTCATCATCCTGGCCATCACGATGGTGGCGCTGGCGGCGTATCACAGCTGGGTGCTGCCGCTGGCGAAGAATCCCGTCAGCGAAAACACCACCGTGGCTGGCATCGCCGGCACCTTGTGGGAAGTCATCGTCGATTACTTCAGGAAGCCGGGCATCTGGATGTCGATCCTGTTCATCATCCTGTTCCGCGCCGGCGAGGCGCAGGTACAGACCATCGGCCCGCTGTTCCTGCGCGATGCGCTGGACAAGGGCGGCCTGGGCCTGTCGACCGGGCAGGTCGGCACCGTGTACGGTACCGGTGGCACGATCGCCTTCATCGTCGGCTCGATCGCGGGTGGCTATTTCACCTCGTGGCTCAGCCTGCGCCGCGCGATGATCTTCCTGATCCTGGCGGTGAACCTGCCGAACCTCGTGTTCTACTTCCTGTCCACCTGGCTGCCGACCGACCTGACCGTGATCGGCGCGGCCCTGAGCCTGGAGATGTTCGGCTACGGCTTCGGCTTCGTCGGCGTCATCCTGTACATGATGCAGGTGGTCGCGCCAGGCAAATACCAGACGGCGCACTATGCCCTGTCCACCGGCGTGATGCAGCTGGGCTTCGTGCTGTTCAAGTATTTCAGCGGCGCGATCCAGGCCGCGCTGGGCTACCAGCACTTCTTCATCTGGGTACTGGTGTGCGCCATCCCCGTGACGGTGCTGGCGCTGTTCATTCCGTTGACGCCGCGCGCGCAGCCCGAACCGCCGGCCGAAGTCGAGGCCAGGCAGGCGGCGGCCGGCTGATGGCGGCCCTGTCGCTGCGCAAGCTCGCCAAGCGTTATGGCGAGCACGCCGTCATCCACGGTGTCGACCTGGACATCCGCGACGGCGAATTCGTCGTCTTCGTGGGCCCATCCGGCTGCGGCAAGTCCACCCTGCTGCGCATGATCGCCGGGCTGGAGGAAATCAGCGGCGGCGAGCTGCACATCGGCGGCCGCCTCGCCAACGACGTGCCGCCGGCACGGCGCGACCTCGCCATGGTGTTCCAGTCCTATGCGCTGTATCCGCACATGACGGTGTACGACAACATGGCGTTCGCGCTGCAGCTGGCGGGACAAAAGAAGGATGCGATCCGCGCCGCCGTGCAGCAGGCCGCCGACGTGCTGCAGATCGGCCACCTGCTGGCGCGCCGTCCCAAGGAGCTGTCGGGCGGCCAGCGCCAGCGCGTGGCGATCGGCCGCGCCATCGTGCGCCAGCCCGGCCTGTTCCTGTTCGACGAACCGCTGTCGAACCTGGACGCCAGCCTGCGCGTGCAGATGCGCATGGAGCTGGCGCGCCTGCACGCGCAACTGAAGACGACGATGATCTACGTGACGCACGATCAGGTCGAGGCCATGACCCTGGGCGAGCGCATCGTCGTGTTCAACGGCGGCCGCATCGAGCAGGTCGGCACGCCCCGGCAGTTGTACAACGAGCCGGCCAATCTGTTCGTCGCGGGCTTCCTGGGCACGCCGAAGATGAACCGGATCGACGCCAGCGTGGCCGCCGCGGCGGACACACTGACCGTGCGGCTGGCCGACGGCGCGCAGCTAGCCACCGGCATCCACGCGGACGCTGCGGCGCCTGGCGCCCTTGTAACCATCGGTATTCGGCCGGAGCACGTGCGGGTGGCCGGCGCGGACGCGGGCAACCGCCTGGAGGGCGTCGTCAGCCACGTCGAGTACCTGGGCGACCAACTGCTGGTACATGCCACCGCGCCCGGCGCGACGGCGCCGATCGCCCTGCGGCACGCGGCCGACGGGCCGGTGCCGCGGCCCGGCGACGCCATTGCGCTGCACCTGCCGCCGGGGGCCGTTCACGTGTTCGACGCGGAGGGACGCGCGCTGAAACAGGGTGTTACAAAACTGTCCATTTGAACCACGGTTGCGGGCAATTTTATGGGACAATAAGTGTTTGTCTACTTGATTGAAGGATCATTTCATCATGCCTCAGTTCCGTATCGCTCGCATTAGCCTGCTCCTGGCTGCCATCGGCCTGTCCGCTGTTCCCGCGCTGACCCCTGCCGCCCTCGCCCAGGACAAGGCCGCGGCTCCGGCCGCCGAGGCGCCGAAGGATTCCGTGCGCCCGGAGATCTACAAGCTGGTGGAGCCGGCCCAGATCAAGGCCCTGCTGGAGGCGAAGAACTACGCCGAGGTGCAGAGCCGCCTGGATCAGGCCGAGGCGCTGCCCAACAAGACCGTCTACGAAAACTTCGTGCTGAACCGCATGCGCATCTCGCTGGGTTCGGCCACCAACAACAACCAGATGACGACGACCGCGCTGGAAGCCGTCATCAACTCGGGCAAGCTGCAGCCGTCCGAGCAGCGCGACTTCATCGCCGCGCTGGGCAATATGTACTACAACGCCAAGGACTACCAGAAGGCCATCACCTGGTTCAACCGCTACCAGACGGAGACCGGCGATAACAAGATGCGTCCTTACATCATCCGCGCCCATTACTTCAGCAACGACTTCGCCACCGCCAAGACGGAGCTGATGAAGGACCTGGAGGCGGCGCAGAAGGCCGGCCAGGCGCCGAAGCTGGAGGAACTGCAGCTGCTGGCGAATACCGGCGCCAAGACCAAGGACCAGGCCACCTACCTGCTGGCCGTGGAAAACCTGGTGCGCTACTACCCGAACGACGACTACTGGATCGACCTCCTGAGCCGCACCCAGGGCAAGGCCACCTACTCGACCCGCTTCGCGCTGGACGTGTACCGCCTGCAGAAAGCCGCCGTGTCGAAGATGTCGGCGGAAGACTATGCCGAGATGGCCGACCTGGCCCTGCTGGCCGGCCAGCCGATCGAAGCGAAGCAGGCGCTGGACGCCGGCTTCAACGCGGGCGTGCTGGGCAAGGGTCCGAACGCGGACAAGCACAAGAAGCTGCGCGCCCAGGCCGACCGCCAGGCGGCGGACGACATGAAGAACATCGGCAGCGGCGAAGCCTCGGCGCGCAAGTCGAAGAACGGCACGGGCCTGATCAACCTGGGCTATGCCTACGTGACGATGGGCCAGTACGACAAGGGCATCGCGCTGATCCAGGAAGGCATCGCCAAGGGCGGCCTGCCGAACGCGGAAGACGCCAAGCTGCGCCTGGGCTACTCGTACGCGCTGGCCGGCAAGAAGGACGACGCCATCAAGACGCTGCAGTCCGTGCAGGGCACCGACGGCCGCGGCGACCTGGCCCGCTACTGGATCATGTGGGTGAACCGTCCGGCCGGCGGCGCCGCCGCACCGGCGCAGGCTGCCCAGTAAGCCTTTGCAGTACTTCGCGAAAGCGGGAACGGCCTTGGCCTGACCCGCTTTTTTTACGTCCGTTTAACTCCTGGGGACAGGCATGCCCGCTAACCGCCTCGTCAGCCTCGACGCCTTCCGCGGCTGCGTCATCGCGGCGATGATCTGGGTGAACTACATCGCCGGCATGCCGGGCATCCCTTACTGGCTGGAGCACGCCGGGCCGCGCGCGGACGGCATCACCCTGCCCGACATCGTCTTCCCCGCGTTCCTGTTCATCGTCGGCATCGCCATCCCCCTGGCGCTGCAGCGCGCCGTCGGCCACGTAACGCCCGCCCTGCTGGGCCGCCTGCTGTGGCGAGCCGCCAGCCTGATGGTGGCAGGGGTCGTGCTGGCCAACGCCTACCGCTACGACGCGGCCAGCGCATCGCTGTCCCGCCCCTGGTACTTTCTGCTGTTTTATGCGGCCATGATGCTGCTGTGGCGCCAGCGTGACGAGGGGGCGCGCGCCTGGCCTTTCTGGCTGGGTACCGCGCTGATGCTGTTCCTGCTGGTGTCGTTCCGCGGCACGCTCAACGCGGAATTCGACAGTCCTTACCTGCAGCACACGTGGTGGGGCATCCTCGGCATGATCGGCTGGAGCTACCTGGTGTGCAGCCTGGTCTACCTGGCCGCGCGGGGCGACGGCACGGCCTTGATGGCGGCCCTCGCCGGCCTGCTGGCGCTGTACCTGGGCGGCACGGCCGGCGCGTTGGACTGGCTGCCGGCCGCGGTGAGCGCCTTCGTCAACGTGCCCCAGCTCTTGGGATCGACGGCCGCCAACGTGCTGGCCGGGACCATCGTCGGGCGGCTGTTCGTGCGCGGTGCCGCTGGCGGCCACCGCGAGCGCATCCGCTTCATGGCCTGGTTCGCGCTGGGCCTGTTCATCTGCGGCCTGCTGCTGCGGCCCTACCACGGCATCAACAAGATCCACGCGACGGCGGCCTACACGCTGGTATGCGCCGGCATCGTGCTGGCGCTGTTCCTGCTATGTTACGTGCTGGTGGACGTGTGGGGCTGGCGGCGCTGGACCGTGGTCGTGCTGCCTGCCGGGACCAATGCGCTGTTCGCCTACATCGCGCCGGACTTGTGGGAGCAGCTGGCCGCGGTGCTGCATCTGCCGCGCTGGTGGTGGCCGTATCTTGCCAGCGGCGGTATACCCGGGTTGCTGAATGCGGTCGTCATGACGGTAGCGATGCTGGGGTTGACGGCGCTGGCAAACCGGATCGGCTTGCGGCTGAAGTTCTAGCGCGCGTTGACGCTCGATGCATTGGGGTCTGTCCCCGGTAAGTGTTCGCTTCGGTGCTTGCCTGCGGCGGCGTTAGGGGACTGACCCCGGTTTTGATCGCGACAGCTTGGCGCCGCGGATAAAAACCGGGGTCAGTCCCCTCGATCCGCCGGGGACCAGCGCTGAGGCGAACACTTACCGGGGACAGACCCCAGGCCCATCAAGCACCGCGGCTGAACCGCGCCACGCTACACCTTGATGTAGATGCGCCGCCGGTCCAGCCACCACCCCACCAGCCAGCACCCCAGCATGAATATCACGGCAAACAGCAGCGAAGCCACCTTGGGCGCGGCCAGCGGCGCGAACAGCGTTGCGTACAGCCAGTCATACACGGTAGCGGAGCCGACGAAGGTCTTGACCATGACGATCACCAGCACCTCCGACAGCAGATAAATGAACAGCGTGTTCTTGCCGAACACCTCGAAGAAGTACGTCCCGCGCCGCATGCCACGCAGCTCGATGGCGTACACCAGCAACGGCAGGACCAGCAGGTCCAGCCCCACCGTCAGCAGCACGTAAGACCCGGTCCACAGCTTCTTGTTGATGGGCAGGACGCCGCTCCAGCACAGCGCGATCGCCACGCACGCCACGCCCGCCATCATCAGCTTCGCCAGCGTCTCCCAGCCGGCACCGCGCGCCAGCAACAGGCGCCCGGCATAATAGCCGGCGATGACGTTGACGGTGGCCGGCAAGGTGCCCAGCAGCCCTTCCGGATCGAACGGAATGCCCTCGCCGTGGTACAGGTGACGCTCGCCCAGCAGCCACAGGTCGACCTTGGCCGCGGCGTTGCCGGCCAGCGAATAGTCGCCCCACAACGCCAGCACCAGCCAGTGCCCCGCCAGCGCCAGCACGGCAAAGATTGCCGCGCCGCGCCCCTTGAAGAAATGCAGCACCAGCGCGGCGCTGCCGAAGCACAGGCCGATGCGCTGCAGCACGCCCGGGATGCGTGTGTCCGCCAGGGGCAGCGGTTTGAAGCCGCCGGCACCATCGGGCCCGAAGAACGGAAACCAGTACAGCAGGAAGCCAAGCAGGAAAATCAGCGCGCTGCGCTTGATGACCTTCGCCACCACGGCGCCGTGGCCCAGTGCGGCGTACTTCGGCAGCGCGAACGCCAGCGCATTGCCGACCACGAACAGGAACGTCGGGAAGACCCAGTCGGTCGGCGTGAAGCCGTGCCAGTTTGCGTGCAGCAGCGGCGCGTACACGTGGCTCCAGCTGCCCGGCGTGTTCACGACGATCATCAGCGCGACCGTCAGGCCGCGCAGCACGTCCAGCGACAGGAAACGGGCCTGCGCGCTCAACGCCGCACCGCCTGCTCGAAGGCGCGCCAGTAGGCGCCGGCCGGCACGCCAGGCATCGAGCTGCATCGCGCATCCGCCCCTTTCGCCTCGCATGGCGTATCGCGATCCAGCGACCAGTAATGCAGCCCGGCCAGCCCCAGCTCGCGCACGCCGCGTGCGACGGTGGCGGCGTCCGCCAGCGTGAAGACGTTCTCGACGACGTCGTTCACGCCGATCATCGGCGTCAGTTCGATCTGCGCGAACGGCACGCCGTATTTCGCATGGACGTTGCGCGCCGCCTGCAGGGCGGAAGCGCCCATGTCGCAGCGTTCGCCGCGCAGCACGCACACCTTGCTGCTGGCGGGTCCGTAGTCCATCACCATCAGGTTCAGCAAGTAATCCTTGATGCCGCTGGCGCGCACGGCGGCCAGCACCCGCTCGGCCATCGGATTCAGGCTGGCCTGGCTGCCGTCGGACGCCGCGTGCGTCGCCACCGTGAAGCTGAAGCGCAGGTGCGGATGCTTGCGCTGGGCCACGGCGATACGGTCGGTCAGCGCGCGGATCTGCGCCGGGGTCTGCTCCGCCTCGATGTCGAAGTCGAAGCCGAGCAGCCGCGGCGTGTCGTAGCGGGCGATGAACGCCTCCATGCCGGCGTCGCTGGCGCACGTGAACACGCCGCCCTGGCCGCCGGTGGAGACGATGTAATCGACGCCGGCGCGCTCGAAGGCTTTCGTGTTGGCGTGCGCCACGGCCTGGCCGGGACGGCCGTTCCAGGTCTCGCTGCCGCACTCGCCGGTGGCGAAGGCCCAGGTCAGCGCGGCTGGCCGGCCTGCCTGCGCCAGGAAGGCGCCTTGCGCGACGGTGATGACACTGTCGTCAGGCCAGTACTGCGGCAGGTGCTTGTACGGGCTGACGACGACGGCCGGCGCGGCGTGAACCGCGCCGGCCAGCATCGCCGCGCCGAGGAAGGAAAGAAGGTGACGCATGCTGCACTCCAGAAAGGAAAAAAGGCAGGGCCGGCGAAACCGGCCCTGCCCCGTTGACGCGGTGGCTGCTTACATCTTGCCGCGCACGCCGAAGAAGATCTGCTTGCCGTTCTTGTAGAACGCGCGTGGCTGCTCTTTCGACGAGGCATAGGACTTCAGCAGCGGATCGTTCAGGTCCTTGCCTTCCAGCGACAGCGTCAGGTTTTCGGTCAGGTTGTAGTTGACGGAAGCCGAGACGGTGCCGACATCGTCCTGGTAGATCGCGCTGTTGCGATCCAGGCCATTCAGGAACGCCGACCGGAAGCTGTAGTTCAGGCGCGCGCTGAAGCGCTCGTTTTCATAGAACACGCTGGCGTTGTACGAGTTCTTCGACGTGCCGATCATATTGCAGTCACCCAGGTCGGCGCAGGCCGATTTCGGCGCCTTGGCGCGTTCCTCGCCGTCCGCATACGTGTAGTTGACGTTGAAGCCGAAGCCGTTGCCCAGGTCCTGCACGTACTGCAGCTCGACGCCGCGCACGCGTGCCTTGGTGTTCAGCGCCGCGCTCATGTTGTACGTGGTGACGGCCTTGACGGAGTTGTTGTAGAACTGCGCCGTGGAGGCGCCGTACGTGACATAGGAACCGATGTTCATGTTGTAGACGTTCACGCCCAGCAGCGACTTCGGCATGAAGTACCACTCCGCGCCCACGTCGACGTTGTTCGACATGATGGGTTTGAGGTTCGGATTGCCGCCCGAGCCGGAGTACGTCAGGTCGTTCAGCGACAGCGCGCCCAGTGCGCCGAAGTCCGGCCGCGCCAGCGTGCGGCTTGCGGCGGCGCGCACCACCACGTTGTCCGTCACGTTGGTCTTCAGGTTGATGCTCGGCAGGAAGTCGTTGTACGTGTTCGACGAGCGCACCGGATTCCATACGTTGTTCGGCGAGCCGTTGGCCACGTCGATCTCGGTGCGCACGAAGCGCACGCCCACGTTACCCGTGAAGCGGCCCAGTTCCAGGTCGCCCATCACGTAGGCGGCCGTCGCCTTCTCGCGAATCTGGAATTCGCTCTGGTAGGCATGCTGGTTGAACGACACGTAGGTATCGCCCCACTCCTTCATCGAGTCGCCGGTGAAGGTCCAGCCGCCCTGCAGCACGTTGGCCAGTGGGCTCGTCGGGTAGTTCGTCAGGCCTTTCGGACGGTTGGCCAGCAGGCCGCCGGCCGGTGCGATCGTGCCCTGCAGCCAGGTCAGGTCGCGGTCATGCTTGGCCGCGCGCACACCGAAGTGCAGGGTCGGCACGGCCGCCCACGGCGCCTGCCAGGAACCATCGATCTGGCCGTAGGTTTCCTTGTCCTTGGCCGTCGTGTCCGAAGCCCAGCCACCGAAGAAGTCGGCGCCCGTGCGCGGATTGAACGTGGCGGCATTGTCGACGGTGACGTTGGCCGGCGCACCCAGGCCATGCATCGTCAGGCTGGTGCCCGCATAGGCCAGCCAGGCTTCGTAGCCGTAGTCACGAGCGTAGCCAGTGCCGCGCGTGGTGCCGATCTGGCCGGTGAAGCGCAGCGAATCGCTGGCGCGCCATTGCCAGTCGAAGTTGACGAACTTCGAATCGGAATAGGAACCGGGGCGGGCGATGATGTCCTGCACGGACGGGCCCATGTTGGCGCAGTTCAGGCCTGCCGGGCAGGCGGCCGGGAACGTGATCGACGTGATCTGGTTGCCGGCGATCGTGTAGCTGGACGGCACCACGCCGCCGACGCCCGACCAGTTGTTCGACAGCGCCTGGTACGGCGCCATCATGAAGTTGGCGTTGACGTTGTCGGCATCCAGGCGCGTGTAGAAGCCGTTGATGTCGAAGCTGAAGTCCTTGTTGACCTTGAACTGCACGTCGATCATGCCGCCCTTGCGCTCGCGCTCCTGCTGGAACAGCGAGGAACCGGTCAGCAGCGACAGCCATTTGCCTTCCACCTCGGGGTTGGCCTTGATCCAGTCCGGCGCGATGCCTGGCGTGACCTTGTCCCACCACAGGAATTCCTGGCCCATGCGGCGCAGGGTGCGTTTTTCGTCGAACACCTGGACCAGCACGCCCATGTTGTTCTGTTCGTTCTTCCAGTTCGCCAGCGCGGAGAACTGCGCGTCCTTCTTCTTCGAGCCTTCGCTGTACACGCCCTCGATGGAACCCATCAGGGTGAACGGCTTCTTGAAGCTCAATGGCTTGCGGGTCTCGATGTCGACATTGCCCGAGGCACCGCCTTCGATCAGGTTGGCCTGCGAGCTCTTATGGACGGTAACGCGGCCGATCAGCTCGGACGGGAACATCGAGTAGCTGACTGAGCGGCCGCCGCTGGTGATGTTCGAGATGTACCAGTCGCCGCTGGAGACGGTATGGCCGTTCAGGGTCGTCAGCGCGAGGTTCGAGGGGGTGCCCTTCAGGCTGACGCGGTCGTTCTCGCCGAAGCCGCCTTCGGTGCCGCCGGCGGTGGCGACGGAAACGCCAGGCACGCGCTGCAGCGAGTCGGCGACGCTCTTGTCGGGCATCTTGCCCACGTCTTCGGCCGTGATCACCTCGACCAGCGAGTCGGCGTTGCGCTTCTGGTTCAGCGACTGTTCCAGTGCGGCCCGTACGCCGGTCACGGTGATGACGGTCATGTCCTTGTTCTGGTCGCTGGCTTGCTGGGCGTAGGCCATACCACTGCCGGTGATCAGGATCGCGACAGCGGCCGCGATCGGTGTCAAATTGCGCTTCATGTACTCCCCCTAGAGATGAGCCCCACGGTGCCGTGGTGGCTCGTGCCGATTTTTACCTACGAAAGACCGAACCCGGTTGTTGCCTGCCCAGGCTGGTTTGGTCTCGTCATGCCACTTACAAAACCAATCGAGCGCCAATATACCCCCAACCAATACCAGAACACTACCAATTTCCGTAATTTTTTCGCATGTTGTATTGAAAATACATACCACTTTGGTTACAAGCGTTGCTAGATAGCGCTATCGCAGAGGGAGGACTTGCGAAAGGCTGAGGTGGACCGGTGGGGCATGGTCTTTTTTTGGTATTATCGACGCCGCATTTTCATGCCGCATCCACATCAACGACAGGCGCGCAGCGACGCGACCGGCCCGGGAGAACCAATGAATTCGCTCGCAGAGATCATGCGCAGCATGGAGCAGACCAGTTTGCCCCTGTACCAGCAATTGCAGCGGGCGCTGCGCGAGGCGATCGACAAGCGCATCTTCGGTCCGGACGAGGCGCTGCCGGCGGAACGCCAGCTGGCGGCCGACCTGTCGATTTCCCGCATCACCGTGCGCAAGGCGATCGACGGCCTGGTCGACGAAGGCCTGCTGGTGCGCCGGCCCGGCTCGGGCAACTTCATCAACACACGCATCGAGAAGAATTTCGCCAAGCTGACCTCGTTTTCGGAAGACATGCGGGCGCGCGGGCGCAATCCGCGCAGCGTGTGGCTGAAGCGCTCGGAAGGTACGGTGACGCCCGAGGAAGCCTTGCGCCTGCGGTTGTCGCCGGGCGCGCCGGTCTACCGCTTCAACCGCATCCGCTATGCGGACGAGATCCCGATGTGCCTGGAGTACGCCACCATCGTGGCGGGCGCCCTCCCCTCGCTGGAGGCGGTGGACGTGTCGATGTACGAGGCGCTGGAGAAGTCGGGTAACCGGCCGGTACGGGCCTTGCAGCGGCTGTCGGCCCTGCTCCTGAACGCGGAACAGGCGCAGCTGCTGCAGGCGCAGCAGGGCGACGCGGGCCTGGCGGTGGAACGCCTGGGCTTCCTGCGCGACGGGCGGGCGGTGGAGTTCTGCCGGTCGATCTTCCGGGGCGATATGTATGACTTCGTGGCGGAGTTGAGTACGCCCTGAGGCGGGTGCGGAGACTGGAAACCCAAGGTGTCAGGCACTCATCTTCGAGTCTTCGACGCGAAGATGAGTGCCTGACACCGGTGCAATTTGTGCCGCGGGCCGCAAATCGAAAACGCCGGTGTCAGGCACCGATCTGCGGGTCGCAGACCCGCAGATCGGTGCCTGACACCAGGGGTTCCACTCACTTGCCCTTGGTGTCCCCGGCCACCACGACCGCCAGCCTGGCCGGATCCACATGCCGCCGGAACGCGGCATTGACCTGCTCCACCGTCAGCGCGCGCAGCTTCTGCTCGTGCCGCTTGCTCCACTCCCACGTGCGGCCCAGGTACAGGTAGTTGGTCCAGCCGCCTGCCACCACGCTGTCCTTCGAGCGGTTCTGGATGCGCTGCTGCAGCAGGCCCGATTTGGCGCCCGCCACCTCGGCCGCCGTGAAGCCCTGCTTGACGGCGCGCTCCAGCTCCTCGCGCACGGCCGCTTCCAGCTTTGCCAGGTTCTGCGGCGCCGCGATGGCGCTGATCGAGAAGTGCGCGGCGCGGTCGATGTCGTTCACGCTCAGCGCCGAACCACCGCCATACGACAGGCCGTCCTTCTGGCGGATGCGGTCCATCAGGCGCGACTTCAGGCCGCCGTCGCCGAAGATGAAGTTGGCCAGTTCCAGCGCCGGGTAGTCCGGGTCGTCGCGGCCCAGGTCCAGGTTCAGGCGTGCCGTGTAGAAGCCGTTCTCCTTGTCCGGCGTGACGATGGCCTTGCGTACGGCCGGCTTGTCCACGTTGGCGTCGAGGATGCGCGCGTAGTTCGCCTTGCTGTCCCAGCCGCCCAGCGCCTGCGCCACCGTTTTCGCGGCCGCTTCCTTGTCGAAGTCGCCGACGATCGCCAGCTCGGCATGCGAGGCGCCGTAGAACTCGCGGTGGTAGGCCTTGATGTCGTCCAGGGTCAGCGCCTTGATGCCGGCCAGCTGCTCGTCGACCGTCATGACGGCGCGCGGGTCGCCTTTCGGCCAGTGGTCGAAGTACTCTTCCAGTGCCTGGTTCGCCAGTGCCGGCGGTTCGTTGCGGTTCGCTTCGATGGCGACGATCCACTGCTGGCGCATCTGCTCGAACTCCGCTTCCGGGAAGCTCGGCTCGCGCAGCACGTGCGCGACCAGGCGCAGCGCCGCATCCAGGTGCTCGCGCGTCGTGTCGAAGCCGTACAGGCTGCCCGAAATCTTCAGCTTCGACATCTCGTCCGCCAGCTGCGCACGCGTGTACTTCGTCGTGCCGCGCGTCAGCATCTCGCCGGTGGCGGCGGCGATGAGCGACTTGCCGAACTGGTTCTTCTCGTCGCCCCAGTGCAGGCGCAGGTTGACGGAGACCGCCTCGCCACGGTTCTTCTTCGGCAGCAGCGCCGCCTTGATCGGGCCGATCTGGCGCACTTCGGTGCGCGCCATGATGTTGTCCTGGCTCGGCTCGAAATTCTCCGACGTCAGCGTGCTGTCCTTCGGCTTGTAGTCCTTCAGCACCTCGGCCGCTTCCGGTGCCGGCGCGATGACGGCGCGCTGCGGCGCGTCGTCCGGCAGGAACAGGCCGACGGTGCGGTTGTCGCGCTTCAGGTAACGCCCCGCCGCCTCCGCCACCTGCTGCGCCGTGATCGACGGCAGCGCGTCGCGGCCCTGGAACAGGAGGCGCCAGTCGCCCAGCGCGATGTGTTCGGACAGCGCGATGCCGACCTGCTGCGGATCGTTCAGCGACTTCTCGATCGCGTTGTTATAGGTACGCAGCGTGCGCGCCATTTCCTCGGCCGTCGGCGGCGTCTTGGCGAAGCCTTCCACCGCCTCGACCAGCGCGTCGCGCACCGGCTCGACCGGCTGGCCGGCCTTGACGACGGCGCCGAACAGCTGCAGGCCGGGCGCATAGCCCGTCATGCCGTAGCTGAACACCTGCGCCGCCTTGCCCGTCTCCACCAGCAGCTTGTGCAGGCGCCCGTTCGGCGTGTCGCTCTGGATCTGGCTCATGATGGACAGGCGGTCGCTGTCCGGATGCAGGCCGGATGGCACCTTGTAGCCGACCAGGACGATCTGCACGTCGCCCTTGCGGCGCACCACGTACTGGCGCTCGCCATCCTGCGTCGGCTCGACCGTCCAGAACGGCGGCAGCTTGCGCTTCGGTTTCGGGATGGCGCCGAAGGTCTTGCCGATCCACGCCAGCGTCTGGGCCGGATCGAACTTGCCGGCCACCAGCAGCACCGCGTTGTCGGGCTGGTACCAGGTGCGGTAGAACGCCTGCAGGTTCTCGATGCGCACGTTCTCGATGTCGCTGCGGTTGCCGATCGTCGAACGGCCGTAGCTGTGCCAGTCGTAGGCCACGCTTTCCATGCGCTTCATCAGCACGTCGAACGGGCTGTTCTCGCCGTTCTCGTATTCGTTGCGCACCACCGTCATCTCCGAGGCCAGGTCGCTCTTGGCGATGAACGACTTCGTCATGCGCTCCGCCTCCATCTCCAGCGCCCACTTCAGGTTGTCGCCGCTGGCCGGGAACACCTCGTAGTAGTTGGTCCGGTCGGTCGACGTGGTGCCGTTGAAGTCCATGCCGCGCTCGGCGAACTGCTGCGGGATGTTGCGGTTCTTCGGCGCGCCCTTGAACATCAGGTGTTCCAGCAAATGCGCCATGCCGGTCTCGCCGTAGTTCTCGTGGCGCGAGCCGACCAGGTAGGTGACGTTGACGGTGACGGTGGGCTTGGAAGCGTCCGGGAACAGCAGCACCTTCAGGCCATTGGCCAGCCGGTATTCGGTGATGCCTTCGATCGACGGCCCCTTGGCGACACCCGCGGGCAACACAAGCGAGGCTGGCTTCGCGGCGACCGGCTTGTCAGCGGCGTAGGCGGGAACGAAGGTGACGGAACAGGTGAGGGAAAAACAGGACAGCAGCAGGACTGCCTTGGTACCGCAAAAGCGTGGATTCATTTGGTCTCGCAACGAGCGTTGGCAAAACCGTATCGTACGCTTTTCGGCCGGGAGGGGGAATGACTAGGTTTTGTCGCCAGGCAGGGGCACGTGGCAGGCGTCGACCATCTGCAGCTTGTTATCGGTGGCGAACTGGCGCACGAAGTGGTACGCCATCGGCTCGATCTCCTTCAACGTCTCGTTGACGACCACCGCCTTGACGCCGTTCGTGATCGTGGGCCGCACCAGCGGCGAGTACTGCAGATGGGCATTGCGGCCACCGGTTCCGGCAGGCCGGAAGCACGACATCACGCCGCACAGGCGCTCCGCCCAATCGCTGGGCCGGAACTGCTTGCCGTCGGTGGTAAGCCCAAGAATAAAGAACTCGCTGGCCATAGGCTTGAACAAAGATACGTGGAGGAACCTCAGGTATTATATCTTATAGAAGACCTGAGCGCCGAAGTACCTGAAGGCGGATGAAGGAATACTACATGCGCAGCCGGCCCCAATGGCAGCATTGTAAACGGCTTCGGAAGGACACGCGGCACGCACGCGCGTGCCCCGCCCAAGGCCGGTCAGCCAAGGTAGACGGCGCCGGACAGCAGCAACAGCAGCAGCATCCACAGCAGCAGCGCGCGCCACACCAGGCCCACGGTGCTTTGCAGCGCGCGCACCGAAGGCTCGTCGCCCGGCAGCGTCTCCACTTCCACGTCGCTGATGTCGACCGTGCCCGCGTCGGCCGGCACCACTTTCGCGGCGTTTTCCTGCGGTGTGCCGAGGCGCACGCCCATCGCGCCGCCGCCCGAGGCCAGGATGATGCCGATGGCTTCGTCGCGCCAGCGGTAGGCGAAATTGCGCCAGGCGTAGATCGCGTCCTCGAAGTTGCCGACGATGGCAAAGGCCACCGCCGTCAGGCGCGCGGGAATCCAGTCGATCCAATAAAACGCGCGCGCCGCGAACAGGCCGAAGGCCTCGTTGCGCATGTGCTCAGGCTCGTTCCAGGCGCGCGCCAGGTATTCCGCCACGCGGTACATGACGGCGGCCGCGGGCCCCAGCGGCATCAGGAACCAGAAGAACACGCCGAACACGCTGCGGTGCGTGGTGATCAGGGCCTTTTCGACGGCGATGCGGGAGATCTCGTTCACTTCCATGCCCACCGTGTCCTGCTTGGTCCATTCGGCCAGCAGCGCGCGCGCGGCCGCTTCGTCGCCCGCGTTCAGGGCCAGCTGGATCGACGTGAAATAGTGGCTGTAATGACGAAAGCCGAGGGTCAGGTAGACGATCAGGACATTCCAGGCAAAGGCCGCCAGGATCAGGTCATAGCGCAGCAGCACCCAGTAGATCAGGCCCGTGGGCACGATCAGGGCGGCCATCATGACGAACCAGCCGATCCGGCCATGGCTGGGGTCACCGGCGTTGAACCACGTTTCCATGCGCACTGCGAGACGTTTGATCTCGGCGTAGATCGGATTGTCCGCGCGCAGTGGCTTCATCTGCTCGAGCAGCAATGCGCAGAGAATGGAAAGAAATGTCATCTAAGTCCTTTGGATAGCGATACCGCAATGTGCGCTACGATAGCCTAAGCGCGCAAGAAATGAAACAGATTGCGCAGCATGCCGGCGGTGGCGCCCCAGATGAAATAGCGCTCGTACGGCATCGCGTAAAACGTGCGCCGCACCTCCCCCAGCGCCACCGCGCGGCGCTCGTGGTGAGCACCGTCCATCAGGAAGGCCAGCGGCACCTCGAAGATCTCGGCCACCTCGAACGGGTCCGCCTTCAGTTCGAACGGCGGCTTGACCAGCGCCACCACCGGCGTCACCACATAGCCCGTACCGGTGGTGTACAGCGGCAGGGTGCCCAGCACCTCGACATGGCGCCGGTGCAGGCCGATCTCTTCTTCCGTTTCGCGCAGCGCCGTGTCGACGGCATCGCGGTCGAAATGCTCGGCGCGCCCGCCCGGAAAGGCGATCTGGCCAGCGTGGTCGTTCAAGTGCGCCGTGCGCTGCGTCAGCAGCAGCGCCAGGCCGTATTCGTGCTCGACCAGCGGCACGAGGACGGATGCGGGCGTGGGCGGCGCGGCACGCCTGCTCCAGTTTTCGTCGGACGCCTCGGGCGTCCAGGCCGGCGGCGCGGCAAAGCGCTCCCGCAGCCAGGCAGGCGTGAGCCGGTGCGCCGGTACGGGCGCTTCGCCGGCGATGGCATCGACAGGAAGCCGGGTGGGATCGAACTGCGGTGTGGCCAAGGGAGTCCTCCATGATGGTCTGACGCAGACCATAGCACGGGCCGCGTCCGACCCGGTACACGACGAGTTGGGGGCGCGCGGACGAAAAAAAAGGGCACCTCGCGGTGCCCTTTTCCAATGCCGGGAAAACGCGATTACGCGGTTTCCTTCGCCGCGGTGGCGCGACGGTTCGGCAGCTTTTCCTTGATACGTGCGGACTTGCCCGAACGCTCACGCAGGTAGTACAGCTTGGCGCGACGGACGTCACCGCGACGCTTCACTTCGATCGAAGCGATCAGCGGGGAGTACAGCTGGAAGGTACGCTCGACGCCTTCGCCGGACGAGATCTTGCGAACGATGAAGTTCGAGTTCAGGCCACGGTTACGACGGGAGATCACGACGCCTTCGTAAGCCTGGGCGCGCTTGCGCGTGCCTTCGACCACGTTCACGTTCACGACCACGGTATCGCCAGGCGCGAAATCAGGGATGTTCTTGCCCAGGCGAGCGATTTCTTCTTGCTCGAGTTGCTGAATCAGGTTCATTTTGAATGACTCCAATAACCATCTTGCCGGCGCTTCGCGTGTCGCCACGACTGCCCGGTAGAGGATGGGGTTAAACACGCGAACACGATTGTTCGCACGGTATTACAGGGTCGCTCGCAGCTTGCACTGCCTGCGGCCCGGCGGATTTACAAACCCGCCAAAAACTTTTCGTCCTGCTTCGACAAGAGGCCCGCCGCGCGGGCCTTGTCCAGCAGGTCGGGACGCTTCCTCGCGGTCGCTTCCAGCATCCGCTCGCGGCGCCACTTGTTGATCTCGGCATGGTTGCCGCCCATCAGGACGGGCGGCACCGCGACGCCTTCGTACACTTCCGGCCGCGTGTAATGCGGCGAATCGAGCAGGCCGTTGACGAAACTGTCCTCGACCGCCGAGGCATCCGTGTTCAGCACACCGGGCAATTGCCTGACCACCGCGTCCATCAGCGCCATCGCGGGCAGTTCGCCGCCCGACAGCACGAAGTCGCCCAGGCTGATTTCCTCGTCGACGCAGCGGTCCAGCAAGCGCTGGTCCACCGCCTCGTAGCGGCCGCACAGGATCACGAGACCCGGTTCGTCCTTCAGCGCCATCACCCGTTCGTGCGTCAGCTGCCGGCCTTGCGGCGACATGAACACGACGCGCGGCGCCGGCAGGCCGGCCACGACCTGGCGCTGCTTGGCAGCGGCGATCGTCGCCTCCAGCGGCTTGGCCAGCATGACCATGCCGGGGCCGCCGCCATACGGGCGATCGTCGACGGTACGGTGGTTGTCGGTGGTGAAATCGCGCGGATTCCACAACGACAAACCCCACCGGCGCTGCTCGAACGCACGGCGGGTTACGCCGGACTGCGTCAGCGCGGCGAACATCTCGGGGAACAGGGTTACGACGTCGAACTGCATGGATGCATGTGCCGGATCAGTAATCCAGGCCCCAGTCCACGACGATCTTCTTCGCGTCCTTGTCCACCTTGATGACGAACTGGTCGACGAACGGAATCAGGCGCTCGGAGGCCACCTCTTCCGGCGTATCGGCTGCAGGCGCCGACGTGATGCGCAGGATCGATTGCGGTCCATTGCTCATCATGTCGTGCACGACACCGAGACGTTCGCCCTGCAAATTCTCTACTTCCAGGCCGATCAGGTCGGCCCAGTAAAACTCGTTCTCATCGTCCAGCTGCGGGAACTGGCTGCGCGGCACGAAGACCGCGGCGCCCTTGAGCGCTTCCGCTCCGTCCCGGTCGGTCAGGCCGACCAGCTGGGCAACAACGTCGCCACCATGCAACCTGGCCCGCTTGACGTCGACGTCGCGCAGGCCCGGCTTGTCCAGCCACCACGTTCTAACGTGCAGCAGCGCATCGGCGTCGTCGGAAAACGGGCGTACCCGGATTCCGCCAACTACGCCATAGGCACCGGAGACAAAGCCTACCTGTACCAGATCGTCGGGGACTTGCACCCCGGATGCTGCGTTAACGGACAAACTGAAAACTTAGGCTGCTTTTTGACCAGCGACCAGGCGAGCAACGGCTGGGGACAGCTGTGCGCCAACGCCTTGCCAGTAGGCCAGACGGTCTGCTGCAACGCGGAATGGCTCTTCCTTGCCCGATGCCATCGGGTTGTAGAAACCGATGCGCTCGACGAAGCGGCCGTCACGACGATTGCGGGAATCGGTTGCAACGATGTTGTAGAAAGGGCGCTTCTTGGCGCCACCACGAGCTAAACGAATAACGACCATAATATTTCCAAAAAGTGTGCTGAGTCGGAAAAAGCCGCAAATTATAGCGTGCTTCCTGCCGACTGCAAAGCATTAGTAACAATGGGGTGAGTGTTGGGGCAATCCGGCATTATCCCCTACTCTCGCGTTGGCGGCAATCGCTAATTGACGATTCGCCACGCCACACGGGACGACGATTATGCAAGATACTGCGCATTTACTGTGTACTCCGAGGAACCTTGCATGGTCGATATGTTGCAAACCAAACACAAAAACAAGACCGTCGCCACCTTGCTGGCCTTCCTGCTGGGCGGCATCGGCGCGCACCGCTTCTACCTGAGCGGACCGACTGACCGCTGGGGCTGGCTGCATGCGGCTGCCCTGCCGGCCTGCGGCATCGTCATGACGGCCGCGCCGGGCGCCGACTGGTATTTCTGGTACCTGCCGCTGACGCTGTCGATGTTGGCCGGTTGCCTCGAAGCCCTGGTGCTGGGCCTGACGCCGGACGACCAATGGGATGCGCGCCACAACGCCGGGTCCGGCCGGCACTCGGCTTCGCGCTGGCCGCTTGCCATCGTCCTGGTCGCCACGTCGATGGTGGGCGCCGGCATGCTGATCGCGACCATCGCCCGCCTGTTCGACCTGCTCTACACGGGTGGCGCCTACGGCTAGACGGCCTGTCACAAGCGATTACAATTTGCCCAGCCATGCGCCCGGGTGGCGCCCTATACTGCGGCCATCGTCACCACTGGAGCAGAACATGAAGAACATCCAAGCCGCCCTCCTCGCCCTTGCCTTGAGCGCCAGCGCGGCCGGCGCGCAAGCCGACCCGCACCACAAGCATCGGGTGTGCAATACCTGCGGCAAGGTCACCAATGTGTATGTGACGGAGCAGAACGGCAAGGGCGGCGCGGCAGGCGTCATCGTCGGCGGCCTGGCCGGCGGCCTGCTGGGCAACCAGGTCGGCAGCGGCACCGGCAAGTCGCTGGCCACCGTGGCCGGCGCGGTTGGCGGTGCGTATGCGGGCAAGCATATCGAGGGCCGCATGAACAAGGTGCGCACGTGGAACGTCAAGGTGCGCTTCGACAACGGCAAGACCGACACGTTCTACTTCCGCGACAACCCGCGCATGCAGAACGGCGATCGCGTGCGCCGCACGGATCGCACCATCGTCCGTTCCTGATTGCACGCAGCGGTAAGAATGGTCCGGGACTGTCCCGGATTTTCCACTCAGGCGTTGGCCCAGTAGCGGCTGATGTCGCCGAAGCCCCAGGCGCTCGCCTCCTCGCGCGTCGCGATGGCTTCGGTCAGGCCGGGCAACGACAGATCCACTTCCTCCGGCTGGATATAGCCCATCGACCTGGCCGAGAAGAACACCTTGACGATGGGTTTCAACAGCGACTTGCTGTTGTCGACGACCACGCCGAGCCGGCTCGACTTCAGGCGCAACAAGGTGCCCACCGGGTAGATGCCCATGCACTTGACGAACGCGGCGAACAGCACCGGGTCGAAGTGCCCCTCTTTCGTCCACTCGGCCATGCGCCGCAGCGACTCCGCCGGACACCAGCCCTCCTTGTAGGGCCGGTTCGACGTGATCGCGTCGTACACGTCGCAGACGGCGCCCATGCGCGCATGCCGGCTGATCTGCTCCCCCTTCAGCCCATGCGGATAGCCCTTGCCGTCGTAGCGCTCGTGGTGGTGCAGGCAGACGTCGCGGGCGATGTCCGGCACGTCCTGCCACCCCCCCAGCGCCTCGAACCCGGCCACCGGATGGCGCTTGACCTGCTGAAATTCCTCGTCCGTCAGCTTGCCCGGCTTGTTCAGGATCTCCGGCGGGATGGCCACCTTGCCCAGGTCGTGCAGCAGCCCTGCCATGCCGCAGTCGCGCACCTCCTGGTCCGGCAACCCCAGCTGACGCGCCAGCGCGATCATCATCGCGCACACGGCGACCGAATGCAGGTAGGTGTAGTCGTCGGCCTGCTTCAGGCGCACCAGGTTGATCAGCGCGCCCTGGTTGCGCATGACGGAGGCCGCCACGTCGTCCACCAGGTCGGTCGCCGCCGTCAGGTCGCCCAGCCGCCCCATGCGCGCTTCGTTGAACATCGTCATGACGGCACCCTTGGCGCGCGCGATCACCTTGCCGGCGCGCGCCATTTCCTCGCGCGTGGTGGCACGCTCGACGCGAGCGAACGCGAATGGCGGGGCAGCGGCGGGGGCGACCGCGGTGGGCGCGGCGGGCGGCACTGCGACGTCGAGCCCGCGCTCCGTGTCGATCCACAGCGCCTTGATCCCGGTGGTGCGCATCGTTGCCAGCACGTCGGCACTGTCGATCTCGAAGGAGCTCTGCCAGAACGGCGAGTTCAGCCACGACCCTTCGATCTTGTGGACGTACATGCCCGTGCGTGCCTGGGCCAGTGTGATTTTTTTCAGCATGGTGCACTCGATGTCATGAGCGCCATCGGCGCGGATACAGCGCTGGCCGGTGGCGCAATGTCAGACGGTGCCCTGCGAAGTTTGGGGAGGGGCGGTGTGACGTTATCAGGTTTTCATGGCAATCATGCCGCGAAAATTGCCCTACGTCAATATCGCGATGTGCTTACTGTCGCGTTCTCGCCCAGCAGACAAAAAAAGCCCCGCGGGCAGGGACGTGCCGGCGGGGTAAAGGCAAGAAGATGATGCCTCGGGCGAGGCTCCCTTCAACGCTCCCGTGAACCACATGGTCAGCGTACTCCACCATGCGGCCCGTGTGAGCGCTCCCTTACAAATGCGCTGAACACGCTGACAGTTTTCCGACAATTATGCGGCCGACGTGCGACGGCGGAGATCGGCCCGCCTAGCATATGAAGTATTGCGAGGCCGGGTCGGGACGAAAACGCGGCGGCTTGCGGCGGCGCTCCTGGCGCACGCCCGCCTTCACTTCGCGCTCGATGCGCTGCCAGAAGCGCGCACCGTGGCGCTGGCGCAGCCAGGCTGCCACGACCTCGTTATAGGCCTGCTGGTAGTCCCACACACCACCCGGCAACGGGCAGATCAGCCACTGTTCGGTGATGCCGTAGCGCGCCAGCACCTCGGCACGTACGCCATCGGTGATGCCGCCGCTGTCGTCGATCAGGCTGGGACGGCCGTCGAACCAGTACATCCGTCCCGCCGCCACGGCCCGGCGGGCGTCGTCGGCCCCACGGCGCAACATTTCCTGGCGTTTTACTTCCGTGACGTCCGGGTGCACCCACGGCCGGTGCAGGTAGACGATGCCCGGTTCCGCGCGCGCGGCCGGAGCGAACAGGAAGAGCGGAACCAGCAACAACAGGATCGTCGTTCGCATGGCCCGCCCTCCACTCTCACATCGCTTGCGTCAGAACTGGTCTTCGGACAGCGCCAGCACGCCGGCATGGCCGTCGACGATGGCGCTCTTCAAGCCAGCCGACTGCGTCAGGATGTGGTCGGCGAAGAAGCGCGCCGTGACGATCTTGGCCTGGTAGAACGCCGCGTCGCCGTTCCCCTCGGCCAGCTTCTTGTGCGCCGCGATGGCGGCACGGCCCATCTGCCAGCCGCCCAGCACGACGCCGGCCAGCTTCAGGTACAGGACACTGCCCGCGAACACCGCCTTCACGTCGCTCTTGACGTTGGCCAGCACGAAGGCGACTACCGCCTCCAGGTCGGCCGCGCCCTTTTCCAGCTGCGCGCGGATGGCGGCGAAGTGTTCGCCTTCCAGTTCTCCCAGCTGGGTGGCCGTGGCGCGCACCTGGGCGATCAGGTGCTGCGCCACCTTGCCGCCGTCGCGCACGGTCTTGCGGCCCACCAGGTCGTTGGCCTGGATCGCCGTCGTGCCTTCGTAGATCGGCAGGATCTTGGCATCGCGGTAGTGCTGGGCGGCGCCCGTCTCCTCGATGAAGCCCATGCCGCCGTGCACCTGCACGCCGTCGCGCGTGACGTTCTCGCTCATCTCGGTGGACCAGCCCTTGATGACCGGGACCAGGTATTCGTAGATGGCCATGTGGGCCGCGCGCTCGTCCGCGTCCGGGTGGTAGTGGGCGATGTCGGAGAAGCCGGCGCCCACGTAGGCCAGCGCGCGCGCCGCCTCGGTCTGGGCGCGCATCGACATCAGCATGCGGCGCACGTCCGGATGGTGGATGATCGAGACCGGGCCGGCGGACCCGGCCAGGTCGCGCGACTGCACGCGGTCCTTGGCGAAGGCCACCGCCTGCTGGTAGGCGCGTTCGGCCAGGCCGATACCCTGGATGCCGACGCCGAAGCGGGCCGCGTTCATCATGATGAACATGTATTCCAGGCCACGGTTCTCTTCGCCGACCAGCGTGCCGATGGCGCCGCCGTTGTCGCCGAACTGCAGCACGGCCGTCGGGCTGGCCTTGATGCCCAGCTTGTGTTCGATCGACACGCAGTGCGCGTCGTTGCGCGCGCCCAGCGAACCATCGGCGTTGACCAGGAACTTCGGCACGATGAACAGCGAGATGCCTTTCACGCCCGGGGGCGCGTCCGGCGTGCGCGCCAGCACCAGGTGGACGATGTTCTCCGTCATGTCGTGCTCGCCCCACGTGATGAAGATCTTGGTGCCGAAGATCTTGTAGGTGCCGTCGCCCTGCGGCACCGCGCGCGTGCGCACGGCGGCCAGGTCGGAGCCGGCCTGCGGCTCCGTCAGGTTCATGGTGCCGGTCCATTTACCCGTGACCAGCGGCTCCAGGTAGGTGGCCTTCTGCTCGTCGCTGCCGGCCGTCAGCAGCGCTTCGATGGCGCCGTCCGACAGCAGCGCGACCAGGCCGTACGACATGTTCGCGCCCTGCAGCATCTCCACGCATGGCGTGCCGACCAGCTTCGGCAGGCCCTGGCCGCCGAATTCCTGCGGGTGCTGCAGGCCCTGCCAGCCCGCCTCGGCGAACTGGCGGAAGGCTTCCTTGAAGCCCTTGCTGGTGGTGACCTGGCCGTCGTGCCAGAAGCTCGGCTCCTTGTCGCCCGGATGGTTCAGCGGAGCGATCACGCCGCTGACGAATTTCGCATTCTCTTCCAGCACCGCTTCGGCGGTTTCCGCGGTCGCGTCCTCGCAGCCCGGCAGCGCGCTGACGACCTGCAGGTTGGCCAGCTCGTTCATCACGAACAGCATGTCCTTCAGTGGTGGGTTGTAGCTCATCTTTGTCTCTCCAAGAAAAAAGCCACGGTGGCCGGCGTTCGGTGCCTGGCCAGCGTGGCTCGTACAGTCGGTTCGGCGCTTGGCCCGTGTTATCAGCCCAGCTCTTTGACCAGTTGCGGCACCACTTCGAACAGGTCGCCCACGATGCCGTAGTCGGCCACCGAGAAGATCGGCGCTTCCGGATCCTTGTTGATGGCGACGATCGTCTTCGAATCCTTCATGCCGGCCAGGTGCTGGATGGCGCCGGAGATGCCGACGGCGATGTACAGCGACGGCGCGACGATCTTGCCGGTCTGGCCGACCTGCCAGTCGTTCGGCACGAAGCCGGCGTCGACGGCGGCGCGCGAGGCGCCCATGGCCGCGCCCAGCTTGTCGGCCAGCGGTTCCAGCAGCTTGAAGTTGTCGGCCGAGCCGATGCCGCGGCCGCCCGAGACGATGATCTTGGCGGCGGTCAGTTCCGGACGGTCCGACTTGGCCAGTTCGCGGCCGACGAAGGACGACTTGCCGACGTCGCCGACAGCGGTGACGTTCTCGACGGCGGCCGAACCGCCGGTGGCCGCGGCGGCGTCGAAGCCGGTGGTACGGACGGTGATGACTTTCACCTTGTCGGACGACTGCACGGTGGCGATGGCGTTACCGGCGTAGATCGGGCGCTCGAACGTGTCGGGCGAATCGACCTTGGTGATCTCGGAGATCTGGGCGACGTCCAGCTTGGCGGCCACGCGCGGCAGGATGTTCTTGCCGTAGGCGGTGGCTGGCGCCAGGATGTGCGAGTACGAACCGGCGATCGCCAGGATCTGCTCGGCGACGTTCTCGGCCAGGCCGTCGGCGAAGTGCGCCGCGTCGGCGACCAGCACCTTGGTGACGCCGGCGATCTGCGCGGCCTGCTCCGCCGCGGCACCGGCGTTGGCGCCGGCGACCAGGACGTGGACTTCACCGCCGGCTTGCGCAGCCGCGGTGACGGTGTGGTGGGTGCTGCCTTTCAGGCTGGCGTTGTCGTGTTCTGCGATGACGAGTGCGACCATGATTTCTATCCTTGTCTGTTACCCCCAGGGGCAGGGGCCGGGGTCGGACCCGGCGGGTCCGACCCCGGGTTTGCGCCTGGGGTAAATGTATGCGTTAAAGGCTGGCCTTAGATGACCTTGGCTTCGGTGCGCAGCTTCGCCACCAGCGTTGCGACGTCCGGTACCTTGATGCCGGCGGAACGCTTGGCCGGCTCGACGACCTTCAGCGTCTTCAGGCGCGGCGCCACGTCCACGCCCAGGTCTTCCGGCTTGACGGTTTCCAGCGGCTTCTTCTTGGCCTTCATGATGTTCGGCAGCGTCACGTAGCGCGGTTCGTTCAGGCGCAGGTCGGTCGTGACGATGGCCGGCAGGGTCAGGGCCACGGTTTCCAGGCCGCCGTCCACTTCGCGGGTCACGGTCGCCTTGCCGTCTTCCAGTACCACTTTCGACGCGAACGTCGCCTGCGGCCAACCCAGCAGGGCCGCCAGCATCTGGCCGGTCTGGTTGGAGTCGTCGTCGATGGCCTGCTTGCCCAGGATGATCAGCTGCGGCTGTTCCTTGTCGGCCAGCGCTTTCAGCAGCTTGGCCACGGCCAGCGGCTCCAGGTCGGCGGTCGTCTCGACCAGGATGCCGCGGTCGGCGCCGATCGCCATGCCGGTGCGCAGGGTTTCCTGGCACTGGGTGACGCCGCAGGAGACGGCCACCACTTCGGTCACCTTGCCCGCTTCCTTCAGGCGGGTCGCTTCTTCCATCGCGATCTCGTCGAACGGGTTCATCGACATTTTGACGTTGGCGATATCGACGCCAGTGCCGTCGGACTTGACGCGCACCTTGACGTTGTAGTCGACCACGCGTTTGACAGGTACCAGGACTTTCATGGGATGCCTTTGGAAAAGTGATAGTGGTGATGGTGAAAAATGTGGGCTAGATTATATGAGTATTTCTAGCCTGGTACAGAATTAAAGCACGATCGTGCGATTTTTTGTTAGTGGTAGCGCTCTAAAACGACAAAGGACAGTTCATTCGCAGAACTGTCCTTGTTTTTTCGTGCTTCATGCGGGAAGACGACCCCATCGATGAGCCTGCGGTTCGAGCCTTTTCTGCCGGCCGCGAACCGCGCAGCTTGCCGTGACAACGCACTGAGAACGCGCCGTGCCTGCACGACGCGCTGCCAGCCGCCTCTTACTTGCGTTGCATCAGGAAGGTGAATTCAGCACCATGCTGGACATGCGACAGCAGCGGGTTGCCAGTCTGCTTGGCAAAGGCCTGGAAGTCGCGCACGGAGCCCGGATCGGTTGCCATGATGCGCAGCACCTGCCCGCTTTCCAGTTCGGCCAAGGCTTTCTTCGCCTTCAGGATCGGCAGCGGGCAATTCAAACCGCGTGCATCGAGTTCCTTATGAAATTCCATGATTTCGGTTTCGAGTAGAGTTTCGCTCATCAGATTCTCGCCAATTTTTGTGCAGAGTCGCCACAGTCTACTCCAATTTCCCCGCCGTGACGCACTGCACCAAAATTGTTCATTAGTCGTTGCAAAGTTGCAACGCCAGTATCAAGTAAGACAACGAGTCCCTGATCTGACGCGCAAGGTGCGGAGTATAGACCAAAAACCGTCGCTGACGCACTGCGTCATGACGGTGCAGTGCCGCACCGGGGCGGTGCCGAGGGGCAATCGATGACGCCGGAAACACCGGTGTCAGGCACCTGTCTCAGGGCGGTAACGCCCGGAGACAGGTGCCTGACACCAAGGGTCTTGCCAAGGTCTCGGCGGCCAACAAAAAAGGCGGCCGAAGCCGCCTTTGTCCAGGTCGCTACGAGCTTACAGCTTGCCCTCGACCCAGCCTGCCACACCGGCCAGCGCTTCCGGCAGCGCGGCCGGGTTGGTGCCGCCGGCCTGGGCCATGTCGGGACGACCGCCGCCCTTGCCGCCCACCTGCTGGGCGACGAAGTTGACCAGCTCGCCGGCCTTGACCTTGCCGATCGAGTCCTGCGTGACGCCGGCGATCAGGCTGACCTTGCCGTCGGCCACGCTGGCCAGCACGATGGCGGCCGTCTTCAGCTTGTCCTTCAGCTTGTCCATCGTCTCGCGCAGCGCGGCCACGTCCGCGCCTTCCATCGTCGCGGCCAGCACCTTGATGCCCTTGACGTCGACGGCCTTGGTCGCCAGCTCGTCGCCCTGGCCGGAGGCCAGCTTGGACTTCAGCGCGTTCAGTTCCTTCTCCAGCGCCTTGACCTGGTCCTGCACCTGGCCGATGCGGCTGGTGATCTCTTCCGGCGTCGCCTTCAGCGCGGCCGCGGCTTCGTTCAGGCGGCGCGTCATCGACTGCACCAGCGCCAGCGCGCCCTCGCCCGTCACGGCTTCGATGCGGCGGATACCGGCCGCGACACCGCCTTCGGAGACGATCTTGAACAGGCCGATGTCGCCGGTGCGGTTGACGTGCACGCCGCCGCACAGCTCTTTCGACGAGCCGATGTCCAGCACGCGCACCTGGTCGCCGTACTTCTCGCCGAACAGCGCCATCGCGCCATGCTTGACGGCGTCGTCGAACGACATGTGCTGCGCTTTCGTCGGGTGATTTTCCAGGATCTCGCGGTTGACGATCGCCTCGACCTGGGCGATCTGCTCGGCCGTCACGGGCGCGTTATGGCTGAAGTCGAAACGGGTCTTGTCCGGATCGACCAGCGAGCCCTTCTGCGCCACGTGGCCACCCAGCACTTCGCGCAGCGCCTTGTGCATCAGGTGCGTGGCCGAGTGGTTGCGGATGGTGCGGTTGCGCTTCTCCGTATCGACCAGCGCCGACACCTTGTCGCCCACCTTCAGCGTGCCGTTTTCCAGCACGCCATGCTGGCCGAACACGTCGGCCTGGATCTTCAGCGTGTCTTCCACGCTGAACTTGGCGCCCGTGCTCTGGATAACGCCCTGGTCGCCCACCTGGCCGCCCGATTCGGCGTAGAACGGCGTCGTGTCCAGCACGACGATGCCCTGCTCGCCCGCCTGCAGCTCCTGCACCGGCGCGCCGTTGCTGTACAGCGCGATCACCGTGGAGTCGAAGGTCAGCTGCTCGTAGCCGACGAAGTTGGTCTTGGCGCCGCTGTACTCGACGTTGGCGGCCATCTTGAACTTGCCGGCCGCGCGCGCCGTCTTCTTCTGGTTTTCCATCGCCTCGGCGAAGCCGGCTTCGTCCAGCGTGACGCCGCGCTCGCGGCAGATGTCCGCGGTCAGGTCCAGCGGGAAGCCGTAGGTGTCGTACAGCGTGAAGGCGGTGGCGCCGTCCAGGTTCTTGGCATCCTTGGCCAGCTGCGCTTCCAGGATCTTCATGCCGTTTTCCAGCGTCTCGCCGAAGCGCTCTTCTTCCGTCTTCAGCACCTGCTGGACGTAGGCCAGCTTTTCGGTCAGTTCCGGATAGGCGCTGCCCATTTCCGTGTTCAGGTCGGCAGCCAGCTTGTAGAAGAACGGCTTGGTCTGGCCCAGCTTGTGGCCGTGGCGCAGCGCGCGGCGGATGATGCGGCGCAGGACGTAGCCGTGGCCTTCCGAGCTCGGGATGATGCCGTCGACGATTAGGAACGCGGCGGCGCGGATGTGGTCGGCGATCACGCGCAGCGACTTGCTTTCCAGGTCTTCCACGCCCGTCTCGCGCGCGGCTGCCTTGATCAGGTTCTGGAACAGGTCGATTTCATAGTTGCTGTGCACGTGCTGCAGCACGGCGGCCAGGCGCTCCATGCCCATGCCGGTGTCCACGCACGGCTTTGGCAGCTTCGTCATGTTGCCGGCTTCGTCGCGGTTGAACTGCATGAACACCAGGTTCCAGATCTCGATGAAGCGGTCGCCGTCTTCCTCCGGCGAGCCGGGAGGACCGCCGTAGATTTCGGCGCCGTGGTCGTAGAAGATCTCCGTGCACGGGCCGCACGGGCCGGTGTCGGCCATCTGCCAGAAGTTGTCCGACGCGTAGCGCGCGCCCTTGTTGTCGCCGATGCGGATGATGCGCTCGCGCGGCACGCCGATTTCGTTGGCCCAGATGTCGTAGGCTTCGTCGTCTTCCTGGTACACCGTCACGGTCAGCTTCTCGGCCGGCAGCATGTACACCTTGGTCAGCAGCTCCCAGGCGTAGGCGATGGCGTCGCGCTTGAAGTAGTCGCCGAAGCTGAAGTTACCCAGCATCTCGAAGAACGTGTGGTGACGCGCCGTGTAGCCGACGTTTTCCAGGTCGTTGTGCTTGCCGCCGGCGCGCACGCAGCGCTGCACGGAGGTGGCGCGGGAATACGGGCGCGTATCCAGGCCCAGGAACACGTCCTTGAACTGCACCATGCCGGAGTTGGTCAGCAGCATGGTGGGATCGTTGCCTGGCACCAGCGGGCTGGAACGGACGATCGTGTGACCCTTGGACTCGAAGAATTTGAGGAACTTCTCGCGGATTTCAGATGATTTCATGTCGTGTTGGCGGTAGAACCAGGCGGATTTGGCAAAAGATTGATTATACGGTATACCAATGCGCCGCCGGTGGGCGGTCGCACGGGCCAGCGGCTCAGCGGAAATCGGCCGGCAGCAGGTCGATCCGGTCGGTGCAGAGGGCGTCCACGCCCCAGCCCAGCAGCTGGCGCGCCCGCGCCGGATCGTTGACGGTATAGCAGAACAGGCCGAAGCCGGCCGCCTTGACGGATTGCGCCAGCGCCGGTGTCAGCTCATTGTGGTCGACGTGCACGGACAGCACGCCCAATTCGCGCGCCTGCCCTTCCCAGTCCGGCGGCAGCGCGCCGAATGCCAGCGCGCGCGGCAGGCCCGGCGCCGCGGCGCGGGCGGCGCGCAGCGCGGCGGCGCTGAACGAGGACAGCAGCGGCAGCCGCGCCAGGTCGCTTTCGTCGGGAAACAGGCGACGCACGGTCTCGGCCACCCAGCGGCCCGTGGCTTCGTCGTGACCGGGTGCCGGCTTGAGCTCGACATTCATCCAGATATCGTGGCCCTTGCAGTACTCGGCGAAGGGTACGAACAGCGGCACCGGCTCGCCCGCATGGTCGGGGCCGAACCAGCTGCCCGCATCGAGCGCGGCAAGGACGGCCGAGTCGGTCTCGGCGACGCTGCCCGGGCCGGGCACGGTGCGGCCGAAGTCGGGGTCGTGCATGATCACGCCGACGCCGTCACGGGCCAGCATCACGTCGAACTCGACGGCGTGATAGCCATGGCGCAGGCCGGCCGCCAGCGCCGCGAACGTGTTTTCCGGCGCCGTGGTACCGCCGCCCCGGTGGGCGATCATTGTCGGATAGGGCCACATGCCCATTACAGTAGCATGAGTGGATGCCGGGGTACAGATAGGCTAAGCTGTGGCCCTTCGAACAACAACGAGACCATCGATGCAAACCATTTCCACCTCGGCACCCAAGCCAAAAGCGTTGGGTCACATCCGCGTGCTCGACCTGTCGCGCGTGCTGGCCGGCCCCTGGTGCTCGCAGAACCTGGCGGACCTGGGCGCCGACGTCATCAAGATCGAACGGCCCGGCGCCGGCGACGACACCCGCGCCTGGGGCCCACCGTACGCCAAGGACGCCGAAGGCCGCGACACCCGCGAGGCCGCCTACTACCTGGCCGCCAACCGGGGCAAGCGCTCCGTTACCGTCGATATCTCGACCGAACAGGGCCAGGCGCTGATCCGCGCGCTGGCGGCGCAGTCGGACGTGGTGCTGGAGAACTACAAGGTCGGCCAGCTGAAGCGCTACGGCCTGGACTACGAAGCGCTGAAGGCCGTCAAGCCGGACCTGGTCTACTGCTCCGTCACCGGCTTCGGCCAGGACGGCCCCTACGCGCACCGCGCCGGCTACGACTTCCTGATCCAGGGCATGGGCGGCCTGATGAGCGTGACGGGCGAGCGCGACGACCTGCCCGGCGGCGGCCCGCAGAAGGCCGGCGTGGCGCTGTGCGACCTGATGACGGGCATGTACGCCACCATCGCGATCCAGGCCGCGCTGATCCACCGCGACCGCACCGGCGAAGGCCAGTACATCGACATGGCGCTGCTGGACGTGCAGGTCGCCATGCTGGCCAATATGGGCAGCAATTACCTGAACAGCGGCAAGGCGCCCAAGCGCTGGGGCAACGCGCACCCGAACATCGTGCCGTACCAGACCTTCGCCTGCGCGGACGGCCACATCATCGTCGCCACCGGCAACGACGGCCAGTACGTCAAGTTCGTCGAGGCCGGTGGCCGGCCGGAGCTGGCGACCGACCCGCGCTTCGTGACCAACCCGCTGCGCGTGCAGAACCGCGACATCCTGGTGCCGATCCTGGCCGGGATGGTGGCGACCAAGACGCGCGACGAATGGATCGCGCTGCTGGAAGCCGTCAACGTGCCGTGCGGCCCGATCAACGACCTGGACGACGTCTACAAGAACCCGCAGGTGCAGGCGCGCGGCATGGTAGTCGACGTCCCGCACCCGACGGCCGGCAGCACGAAGCTCGTGCGCAGCCCGATGCGCCTGTCCGCCTCCCCTGCCGACGTGCGCACGGCCCCGCCGACGCTGGGCCAGCATACCGACGAGGTGCTGGGCGAGCTGCTGGGGCATACGGCCGAGGACATCGCGGCCCTGCGGGCGGCCGGGGTGTTGTAGCCGTAACGGTCCGGTCCCGCTCCCGGCCGCTGGGCACGGGAGCGCGGGCTGCAACGCTTATCGCAGCGTTTCCAGGTATGCGCGCAAGACGCTCGTCACGAGCGCATGGTCTTCCTGTTGCGGCAGGCCGGAGACGGTGATCGTGCCGATCACGCCCGTGCCGCGGATCGTGAGCGGGAAAGCGCCGCCATGCGCGGCGAAGTCCGTAGTATCGAGGCCGCTGTCCGCCTCGAACGACTTGCCCTTGCTGCGGTAGCGCGTGCCCACGTGCCAGGAGCTGCGGCCGAAGCGCTGCACCACGTTGTTCTTGCGCCGTATCCAGTTGGCGTTGTCGGGCGACGTGCCGTCCATGGCGTGATGGAACAGCTGGTGGCCGTTGCGGGTAATGTCGACCGTAATGGCCTTGCCCAGCGCGCGGGCGCGCTCGACGAGCGCGATGCCAAGCCGCAGCGCGTCCGCGTTCGAGAACGCGGTGAATTGCAGTTGCTGTTCCTCGAGCTCGAGTTCCCTCAACAGGGCTAAATTCTCATCCTGCACCGTGTTCCCCTCCAGTGAAATCGATCGTCCTGCGTTCGTGGTGGCTGCGCAGTGCGAGCTCGATCACCCGCACCACCTGCACCGCATCTTCCGGCTGCACGGGCAACTGCACGCCTTCGGCGATGGCATGGTACATGCCGCGATAGAACGCCTCATAGGCACCCGGTATGGTTTCCACCGTGCTGCACGAGCCATCGGCCGCGAACACCGTACCCCAGTCGGCGGGAGCGTCGATGCCCCAGCCGGCATCGCCAGGCCGCGCGCCCAGCTTCAGCGCCGCTTCCTGCGGATCGATGCCGTGCTTGACGAAACTGCCGTTGGTGCCGTGGACCTGGTAGCGCGGACCAGGCGCGCGCACCAGCGCACCGGCATGCAGCATGGCCTTGGTGGCGCCGAAATCGAGCTGCAGCTCGAACGCGTCTTCCACCTGGGCGCCGTCGCGCTGCATCGACAGGTGCGCCGTGACCGAGCGCGGCATGCCGAAGAGTACCAGCGCCTGGTCGATCAGATGCGAGCCCAGGTCCCACAGCACGCCGGCGCCGGGCTGCGCCGCTTCCTTCCAGCGCGCTTTCACTTGCGGTGCATAGCGGTCGAAATGCGCGCGGTAGGTATGGACCGCACCCAGTTGGCCCGACTCGATCACATGGCGCAGCGTCAGGAAATCGCCGTCCCAGCGGCGATTCTGGAACACGCTCAGCTGTACGCCGCGCTGCCGCGCCAGGGCGACCAGCTCCTCGCCCTCGGCGGAAGAGAGCACGAACGGCTTGTCCACCACCACGTGCTTGCCGGCCAACAGGGCGGCCTTGGCCAACGCGTAATGACTGGCATTCGGCGTGCACACCACGACCAGCTCGATGGCAGGATCGTCCAGCATCGCTTGCGGGGTATCGTCCAGCTGTACTCCGGGGTAGGCATCCAGCGTCTCCGGCCGCGCGCTGCGGCTGGCGATGCGGGCCAGCCGCAATCCAGGCACAGCTGCTATCACCGGCGCGTGAAACGTGGCGCCGCCCAGGCCATAGCCTACGAGTCCTACTGAATACTGCTGCATCGTACGCTTCCTCGCTTTCGCTCGTACAGGCCCGGCAACGCAGCCTGCAAATTATCCGAATGTCGTCAGGGACCGCGGCATGCTACCGAGCCGCGGCCACCGGACCGTCAATATAGCAGTTGGCGCCGGTAAGAGACGCGCACCGGCTGTCGTGCCAGCTCGGCGCCCGGTCGCCTGCCCGTCAATGCAAGCGCTGCTTGAAATCGACCAGCTCGTTATGCATGTGGTTGACCGCCGACTTCATCTGGCCCGACAGCGGCAGCCCGCTGCTGCACACGCGCCGCGCACGCGCGCCCAGCACTTCCATGTCCTCGATCAGCTTGACGATGCGGCGCGGATCGCGCAACGCCAGGATCTCGCTGATGCGATCGGACTGGCGGTCCAGCTTCTGGATATAGTCGCGCAGCTCTCCAGGCAGGCAGCGCTCGGCGGACAAGGCCTGGGCCGCATGGCCGACGGCCAGCTGCAGACTGCTGAGACGATTGCGGATTTCCTGTTCCGGCAACATGGCTTCCTCCTCTGTCTGATGTGGCACCTCTTGTGCCGATGAACATTGGAGCGGTCCCGCTGGCGATGGTTGCGTCAGCCCGGCCGTCGTTTGCGCTCGCTCAAACGGCCTGTCAACTGGCCGGCGCCAGCGCCTGCGCCGGCTCGAGGGGCGCCAGGCAGCGCAGCCGCCGCGCGATCAGCAAGGCGCAGCCCAGCAGTGCGCCCAGCAAGGCGACGACACCGTTCCAGCCGCCCCACGCCCACAGGATGCCCGCCAGCCAGCCGACCACGCTGGAGCCCAGGTAATAGAAGAACAGGTACAGCGCCGAGGCCAGCGCCTGCGGCGGCCGCGCGCGCCGGCCCACCCAGCTGCTGGTGATCGAGTGCGAGGCGAAAAAGCCGAACGTGTAGAGCGCCATGCCGGCTACGATGACGATCAGCGAGCCGGACAACGTCAACACCAGCCCGGCCGCCATGACGGACATGACCAGCCACAGCACGCCGCGCCGCCCCAGCCGGTCGGCCAGCTTGCCGGCCCAGACGGAGCTGAAAATGCCCAGCAGGTAGAGGAAGGAGATGGCGCCGACGACGCCCTGGCGCAGCCCGAACGGCGCGCCCAGCAGCCGGAAACCGATGAAGTTGTAGGCGCTGACGAAGCAGCCCATCAACAGAAAGGCCAGCGCGAACAGCCACGGCAGGCCGGCGTCACCGAAATGCTGGCGCAGCCCGCCCGCCAGGCCGCGCAGGCCGCCGACACCGGGCCGGAAATGTCGCGATGCGGGCAGGCTGCGCCAGAATTCAGCCGCTGCCAGCACGCCCGTCACGCCGATGACGGCCATCGCCACCCGCCACGACAGGAAATCGGACAACGTCGACGCGAACAGCCGCCCGAACATGCCGCCGAACGCACTGCCGCTGATATACAGGCCCATCGACAATCCCAGCGACGCCGGCTCGATCTCCTCGCCGAGATACGCCATCGCGATCGCGGGCATGCCGCCCAGCGCCAGCCCCAGCAATGCACGCAGCGCCAGCAGCTGGCCGTAGCCGTCGGCAAAGGCGCAGGCCAGCGTCATCAGCGCGGCCACCGCCATCGCGGCAACCATGATGGGCTTGCGCCCGAAGCGGTCGGAAATGACCGACGACACCAGCAGCGACAGCGCCAGTGCCCCGGTCGAAATGGACAGCGACAGGCTGCTTTGCGCCGGCGTCAGCGCGAACTCGTGCGCCAAGAGCGGCATCAGCGGCTGCACGCAGTACAGCAGGGCGAAGCAGGAAAAGCCGCCGAAGAACATGGCGCGGTTGCTGCGTTTGAAGTCGGGCGTGCCGACGGCGATGCGGGACATGGCGAAACCTCGTGAGACAGTGGAGCCATGTTAGGTTGGCGTTTCCCTACAGTCCAATATATATTTGAAGCGTCATTAATACTTCAAAGCGATAACATGGAGCTGCGTCACCTGCGTTATTTCGTCGCCGTCGCCGAAGAGCTGAGCTTCACGCGCGCGGCCGAGCGGCTGCACATCGGCCAGCCGCCGCTAAGCCAGCAGATCCAGGCACTGGAAGCCGAAGTGGGCGCCCGCCTGCTCGAGCGCAGCAAGCGCTGGGTCCGGCTGACGGAAGCGGGCAAGCTGTTCCTGGCCGACGCGCGCCGCATGCTGGCACTGGCCGAGCAGTCGAAGGAAACGGCCCGGCGCGCGGCCCGCGGCGAAGCGGGCGAGCTGCGCGTCGGCTTCACGTTCTCGACGCCGTTCACGCCGCTGTTCGCGACCGTCATCCGCCAGTACCGCCAGCAATTCCCCGGCGTCGCGCTGACCTTGCATGAAATGGCCACGTTACCGCAACTGGCGGCCCTGGAGGCGCGCGAACTGGACCTGGGTTTCGTCCGTGCCGTCTCGGTGGCGGTGCCGGATACGATCCGGCTGACCACCCTGCAGCACGTACCTCTGCGCCTGGTGCTGCCGGCCGACTCGCCGCTCGCGGCGCAGGACACGGTGGCCATCAAGGACCTGGAAGGCCTGCCGTTCGTGATGTACCCGAAGAACGCGGGCACGGGCATCTACCCGCAGATCTTCCGGCTGTGCCGCGCGGCCGGCTTCGTGCCGCAGATCGCGATGGAGGCTGGCGAGGCATCCACCATCATCGGCCTGGTGGCGGCAGGCATCGGCATCTCGGTGCTGCCCAGCTCGTTCGACCGGATCAGGATGGAGGGGGTCGTCTACCGGCCTTTGGAAGACCCTGCGGCCACCACCACGATGATGCTGGCGCAGCGGGTCGAGGATGGGAATCCGCGGGTGGAGGCGTTTGTGGGGTTGGCGGAGGCGGCGGCGCGGGGGCTGCGGTGAGGTGGCGCTGGGAAGTGCCAGCCGTTTCAGATAATCCAGTTCACGCTATCGTCGCGGCAATCGAACAACTCGTCTAGAGTCCGAAACGCTTTTTCCTTCTCGACTAGATCGTCACTGTGGAGCCCCCGATATATCGTCCTATACACTTTGCGACCTACGGAATCCTCGGTAACACCATAGCATGCGAGAAGTTTGTTTACGGCGTGGATACGCGGCAGCCGCTCCTCTTCCGTAACGATCATCGCTTGAAGAGCAAATTTCAACTCGGTTGTCAGGTAGGCATCTGGGACAAAATACGCTGCTTCTTCCCTGACACGACTGTCAGAACCCGTCATAGCCTTGACAAAAACATCGATCAGCGCTTTGTCTGGCTGTAAGCAGTACAAGTTCCAGGCTGCTGCAATTTGTCCGGACTGCGTAAGCGTGCCAGCCCTCAGCAGTGCTTTTACAGGTTCAACCGCCCTCGAGGCGTCCGCCACGAAAAGGCCGTGTATGGATTCAGCACCCCCGCTGCCCCGGGCCCGCTCCATCAAGAAGTCGAACGCTCGCGCCCTCTCCTGAAGTGACATCGCGCTGAAATGGCATTCGTTCAGACCATCCAGGCGCTCCTTATTGCACTGCTTAAAGAACCCATAGAAATCGGCCATATTATCGCCACCCCGAGCATTCAGCTCATTGTCTGTTGGCATGGCACAACCCCATTCCTCGCCGTTCGCATTAAACCCTCACCCAGGGATGGCGATGTCATATCACTTTTTTTTGGAAATCACAACCTTCCAAAGCAAAACCAAATCAATTTCATAAAGCCATTCAACGTTGCAGTGACGCTTACTCTCTCAGGCTAGCGTATTGCTACCTCTGAGCGAGGGCTTTTGCTTTCGCAAGAGCGCGTTCCTTTTTTTCAATCTCATTACTCAACAAATCATTGAACAGATCTATATATTCGTCCTTATCAATCGTATGAACACTAAGATCGAAGCATTGCAGGAGCTTAGTTGCGGCCTGAATAAGTAATCGTCTATCCGTTTCAGTTCTGACCATTCCTTGCAAACCGTTTAGCACATTTGGCTCAACAGTGGCCGGCACATAACGAGCACCAAGTTCACGCAGCTCTCTTTCCGGACTGGACATTGCGTTGATGAAAATTGGAAGTAGGTCCATATTCACACCAGCAGCAGCCATGTGCCCAGCAACAACAATCTCTGCAATGTTGCCGAGCTGCTTTGCATTCAAAAGCACAGCCATATCCTTCATCGCTTTGCCGGAGTCCGCCATAAAAATACCATTCACATCTTCCTCGACACCACCAGACACGACGCGTGCGAAGAGAAAGTCGTATGCCCTTTTCCGCTCATCTTGGGCCATCCCATCGAAGTAGGCTGAAGTAAGGCCGTCTAGTCGCTCCTTATTATGCATCGAAAAAAAATCCAAAAACTTCTGATATGTATTCATAATTATTTCCTATAGAACAATAGTTCCTCGACCTCGTCTTTTCCTAGCGTGGTAAGCGAAGAATCCGGGTGTGCCACATGAATGTCTATTTCACCTATGAGCCCATTCCTTCTACGGCTGACAAGTTCACCTTTTTCAAAATTGTACCAAACAGTGTAGTCCGCGCGTAACTTATCGGCTGTCTGAACAACGTTACCTTGCCTATTGCAGATTGAGCATAATTGGTCGATATCCCTTGCCACAACTCGCTAGCAAATGGTCTCGATCCATCCTTCTGGTTCCATGGGTAGTCGACATTAATTTCCTCCCAGCCGTCTACAATACGTCCTCCTGGGGTCGTCTCTAACGTTACCCCTCCGATCTTCTCCGCGAACACCCTTGCCGCGTCGGGTTTTCCTGTCTCTTTGGCCAAATTTGCAGTGCCCGACCAAAAGACTGCCCCATCCTTAGGCGACGACACATCCAGCCTCTTTACGACCTCATCCCATGTTTCATTTGAATTTTTTTTAGGAAAATATGGCCTAAGTATATCTTGCGCCAAACCTATTTTTTTGTCGCGCAGCTCTATATTTCCGGCTCTCTCAGCCTCCAGCGCCTCATTCGACAACTGAGTAATGCGCGCTTTATCCGCCGCCGCCACCGCATCGACCACCGCTTGCGTTTTCGTGTTCGCTCCCTGCTCCTGCCGTTCGGGTGGCTCGGGTTTGTTCTTTAGCGGCTCAGCAGGAGGTTTCGGTTTCTCAGCAGCTTTTGTTCCTGGTATCGACTGTGACTTCGACGGCGAGCTGCCGCTGCTAGGCGTGGCCTTCTGTTCCCCGTGCGCTACGACATTATCGGCCACACTCGCGAACACATTCCCCGGCGTATCCCTAACCCGCTGCTTGGCCGGCACAGCCACCGCGGTTTTGTCAGCCTGAACGCCCGCGGCCACCGTATGCGCCTCCTTGGGGCCTGTCTGCGCAATCACCATCGCCAGCCGGGCATCCAGCTCAGCCAGCGCTCTCGGAATCTGCCTGAGCGCATCCCGCTGCAAATCGTAGAACTTTTTCTCCCAAGCGGCCAGTTGGGCGATCGTCGCCTTGACGGCGTCGAAGTAGCGCAGGCTTTCCAGGTGCAGGCGGAGCGACTTGACGATCTCGAGCAGCTTGCCGCTCATTGCATTCAATGCCTGCAGCAAGGCCTGTTCATATTTTGCGAACTTCACTGCGCGGACGAACTTGAGGACGTCGCCCTTCATGAACTTCTGCAGAAACTCCACCACCTCGACCAGCTTGGAAGCTTCCTTGATCAGCAGAAGCATCATTGCGCGCAGCGCCGCACCCAGCTCGGAACCCGCGATGCCGCCGACGATCGCGCCGACACCGGCCGCGGCTGCGCCGCCCGCGGCCATCGCGACCGGCAGCGCGATCACGATCAGGCAAGCGCTCAACAGCACCCATTCCATCAGCTCTTCACGCTTCTCGGGATGGTTGGCAAGGCGCAGAATCACCGCGACGGCGTCGCGCGCGCTGGTGACGATGACGACGCCTGGAAAAAAGCTCAGCAGCATGTCGGCAATCAGCACCGACATCGGCCGATGGTCCGCGAACTCGCCGATGAACACCGACTTTAGCCAATGTAGGCCGCCGACGACCTCGCTCCAGGCATCCTCGACGATGTTGTGGTGATCCGGTGGCCGCTGCGTCATGCCTGCCCCTTCCCGCTCGCCGCACCCGCCGCCCAGTTGAGCAGCTCGTGGACGTCGGCATCGAGCTCCGTGCTGACAGTCGAGATGACCTGCAGCGGGCGATAGTCGTACTCGATCTTGGCGCCGACTCCCGGCGGCACACCGCTGATGCGGGCGATGCCGGCCGCGTCGAGGATCCCTTTGCGAATGCTGCCGTCGCTCAGGATGGCCTTGTACGCCGCGCCAGCCAGCGGCTCGCCCCAGTCCGTCAGGTGTCGGAATTCCAGGTCCGTCTTCTCCAGTTCCGGCTTTGCAATATGCGGCATTACGGATTGCTGCGTGGCCGGTCCCGGCATCGAATGCTTCGCAGCGTGCGACGTCCATGTGCCGGAGGTGCCGCTGGTGATCCCGGAACCGTTGATCTTCACGAACGAGCCGCCAGCGGAAATCAGCACCTCTTCCTGGGCATGGATCTCGACACGTGCGGTGGTCGACAGCAGACGCACCACCTTTTCCGCGATCAGGTCCAGGTCGTTGCCTTGCGCCTGTACCTCGACTTTCCCCTTGGCCGAGAACAGCTTGATACCAGCGTTGTGGGCGAACATGCTGATCTTCTCGGCGACGCTGGCGAGCAGGCTCTTGCCGGCGGCGATATTGGTGTCCTGCCCCGACGACACGGTCACCTCCGCGCCCGCGTGCACATGCGTGCCCTTGGTACTGACGAGGCCGATACCGGCCTGGGAACCGGCCAGCAGCGCCGGTTCCTTGAAGCGGTTCGCGCCGCCCTGCCCCTGGCCGTCGTAACGATCCTGCGTGGCCTCGATAAAGTCGTTGAGCGCGCCCTGCCCGGCCAGCACCTCGGCACCGGCCTTGGAGGCGGTATCGGACAGCGTTTTCGTCAACGTGGCACCGGCCTTGAGCTGGCTGGTCGCTTCGTTGGCAGCCAACTGCACTCCCTGCGCTCCCGGGCGGCCAAACGTACCGAGGTATAGGCCTTTCGGCGCGACGACCGCTCCCGAATCGTCGGTGCTGAGCGCAAAGCCCATACCGAAAAAGCCGTTGCGCTGATTGCCGTTCTGGCTCACCAAATAGCCGAGATTGAGCTGCGCGTTGGCGCTGGTGCTGTACAGATGAATACGGTTCTGCCCGGTCGTGTCGTCCATGACCAGCTGGTTGAAGCCCGCACCCTTGTACTCTTTCGACTTGTAGCCGGACAGCAGGCCATTGGTGTGCCACTGCGGCACCTGCTCTTCGTTGTACAGGCGCCCCGTGATCACGGGACGGTCAGCATCGCCATTCAGAAAGGTGACGATCACTTCCTGGCGAATACGCGGCACGTTGAGCGCGCCCCAGCCCTGCCCGGCGTTGGGATAGCTGACGCGCACCCAACACGACGAACGCTCGTCGTCCTGGCCCTGCCGGTCCCACCGGAACTGGACTTTCACGCGGTTGAGCTGATCGGTGTGTACCTCCTCGCTTGCAGGCCCGACCACGACCGCGGTCTGCGGATGCAGCGTGGGCTTGGCGTGCTCGAAGGCGCTGCGATAGGGCACATTGCGGCGCTGTACTTCGACGCGGTTGAAACAGTGCCCGTTGCCGGCTGACTCTTGCCCGGACGTGTCGATACCGAAGGCGGCAAGATCGGATTGCAGACTGCCGGGAAAGCGCTGTGCGCCGCTCGAGAATGGCAAGTTGTTCTCGATGCTCCATTCGATCGCGATCACCGCAAATTCGCGGTCGTCGTCAGGGTCATACGCGTGGGCAGGGTGATCTTCGAGCGTGAACCAGCCCCCAACCCGCAGCGACCGGACGCCGGAAACGGCGAAGTATCGCTTCAGGCCCGATTCGATCTGCTCGATACGCAGCCGCGCCTGCTTGTCGCCCTGCTCGTGCTTCGAGTAAGTGTAGGCGCCGGTGTATTCGTACACCTCCAGTTGCCCTGGCAACTGGCCATGCTCGGGACGCACGATCGTATTCGTCTGCTTCGGAGAAAAGGTGGCCTTGTAGTCATCGGTCCGCGCCGAATACTGCGTGGACCCCAGGCTTCGTACCGCGCTCCAGTGCACAATCCTGTTCAGTTCATCGCGCGTCCCGGCACGATGGAATCGGATCGGTTCCTGCGCGATCGCCTTGAGTTGGTTGAGGTTGTCGGTAACGACCAGCACATGTCCTGCGCCATCTTCCCGCTGCTCGTGATAGCTGTACCAGCCCTCCTCCTCCATCAAACGCTGCGTGAAATGCCAGTCGGTCTCGTATTGCGTGCAGTAGGAGCGCCGGGTTGCCGGGTCGCGGATGTCGAAGCGGTAATTGCCCTGCGCTTGCGGGTAACTATTGAAGACGTCGCACAGGATGTCGTCCGCCGTCTTGTCCTGCCATATCCGCGCGTCTTTGCGGAACTTGAGGAAGTGCAGCCAGGGTGACAAGGACAACTGGCAAAACGTACTCTGGCCATCGCTGCCAAGCCGCGTCATGCGATGCACGTAGCCGTGCACGGGAAAGTAACTCCGATCGTCCCGCCGTAGCCACAGCGTCACGGGCTGGGCGATGAGCCGTTTTAGTTCGATATCGCCTTCGACCGACAGGCAATCGACGATGAACTCATAAGCACTGCTGAACCGTTCCTGCCCTGCGACACGCAACGGTAATAGCACGTCGTCGCCGAGGGGCGTATCCAGCTTCAGCAAGCGATCATGCTGGCTGGCGGCAACAAGGACGGAGGCTGATGAATGGATCGGACTGGTCATGCGGCGACTCCCTCGCATATCGAGTGCATGACTGAACGCAAGCAAATCGCGCTGTGCAGCCCGCCCATTGACGAGTGTCGAACCTACGAGCAGGCGACGTTGCTTTGCTTCAGTTACAGGCCCACAGGATACGGTTGAGTCATCGGCCGTTCTTTGACGTGCCTAAAGCTCCCTGCAGATGATGGCGACAGGCAACAACAATCGAGCGGAGCGGAATCCGCACGTGGAGGCATTAGAGGGATTGGCTGAGGGACGGCGAAGGAAATCGCCGCCAGCTGATGCCGTCAGTTGACGGAAGGATGATGCGGTTTCAGGTCGATCCAGTCCTGCATCGCTCGGGCCTCCCGCGCCCGCGCTTCGAAGTCGCCGCACTGGATCGGGTTGAGACGGATCGTAAAGCTCTGCAATGGATCATTCACCCCGCCCACATGGGTCCACAAGCGCCGGATGTGCAGCGCCGTGCCGTTCAGTGTCGCGTGCACCAGATCGACGTGGAGCGACCCATCGTCGCGGAAAGCGAACCTTCCGCCCGGCGATCGCGCGAAGCTGTCGAGCCATTCGCTCCGCTGCTCGGGCGTATGGGGAAACAGGATCAAGGTCAGGTGCGACCTGACTTCCTTCATGTGCCGCCAGATCAGGTTACACCAATGGTGAACGCGCTCGTCACCGGTATCGCGCAACTCTTTGGAGTTGACAGCATAGCCCAGGCGCAGGGCCTCGGCATAGAAGGCCGAGGCCGTCGTGGCGGCCTGCATCCGCGTCAGGTAGCCGATCGGGCAGACATCGTTAAGCCCTCGCGTCAGCCGCATCAGCTCGGACAGGACGTCGTAGATGGGTGGGTGGCTAATCATGTTGAGATCGAAAACCCGGGACAGTTCCCTGTTTCGAGGAAAGATTGCCTCAAGACAGGGGTCCGTCCCGGGTTGTCAGTCGTAGTCGGCTTCCAGCTCCGAGCCCGCATAGTTCTCCAGCTCGGCAAACAGCGTCTTCATCGCCGTCCGCCCCGGAATATGCTGCAGCACCGTGCAGGTGCGGCGGTACAGGTCGATGCGGTGCAGTAGCACCGGGTGGTGCTGCGCCGGTACCGCGGCCACCAGCGCGGCCCAGCCTTCTTCGTAGTCGGGCTTGTTCTTGCGCACCGACTTGACGAAGCGCTCGAACTCCTTCTGGCCCGTGCGCGCGACGATGCGGCCACCGCCCTCCACCGCGAAGATGATCGCCAGCGCGATCACGCCTTCGGCGTTCAGGTCCGTGTCCGTCACGGGACCCTCGCTGTTGTGGCGGCGCAGCCAGTTGGCCAGGCGCACCACCGCCTGCACCTCCTGGCGCTGCTTCAGCTGCTGCTGGTAGCGCGCCGGGCCGTCCCAGTTCTGGTTCGGGTCGATTAGGCAGAGGTCGAAGAAGATGTCGCGCAGGCGGCGCTGGGCGTAGACCGGGTCCTGGTCGTATTCGCCCACCAGCGTATCCTCCGGCAGCGCGGCCAGTTCGCGCAGCAGGCGGAAGCCCACCTGGAACGCGGCTTCGGCGCCGTTGTCGACCAGGTAGTCCAGCGCCTGTTCGTCGCTGTCCAGGGTCAGCTCCTTTTCCAGGCCCAGCGAGACGCCGCCGACCGTCAGGTTGACGGCCTTCTGGATGCCTTCGGACGTGCGGTTGTTGGTGAACTTTTCCGCCACCATGGCCGTGATGCCGGACAGCTCGTCGGCCAGCACGACGGCGGCGTCCGGGCGCGTGTCGCCGACCAGGAGCTTGATCGCGCGCGTCAGCCGCGGCAGGTTTTCCCCTACGAGTGCCGGCAGCATCAGTTGAAGATCCCCGTGCCCATGCTGCGCCGGCCGGTGCGGCCGCTGGCGTTGCGGGTGCTCGGCACCTGCTTGCGCATGCGGTACAGCAGCTCCTTGGTGGAGCGCTGCAGGAAGGCCGGTTCCTCGTCCGGATCGTCGGAGAACTCGGCGTCGGCCAGGTCGGCGCTGTGGCGGAATTCCGGGAACAGCTCGAACAGGGCGCGGTCCCAGCCATCCTCGCTGGCCTTGGCCAGCGCCACGGCCAGCGGCGCGATGTCGTTGTCGGACGAGGTCTGCGCCGTGATGTACTGGCCCTTCGAGATGATCTCGCCGGCCAGCTCCAGCACTTCCTTCGGCGCCAGCGAGAACACCGTGGCGAAGGCCGTGCAGCCCCAGTCGGTGGCCGATGCTTCCTGCAGCAGTTCGTTGCGACGCTCCTCGTCGTCGGTGGCGAACACCACACCGTGGATGTGTGCGAACAGCGACTCGGCGATGCGCTCGGGATCGTCCTCGATCATGTCTTCGTTCCACGTCGCGGCGATGTAGGCCAGGCTTTCGGCCCAGGCCTTGGGCGGCACCAGCAAGGTCGCCAGCGACATCTTGCCGCCGTCGAAGCCGGCCATGTGCAGCGCCGTCACGTGCGGCGGGATCGTCTCCAAGACTTCCGCCACCGCCAGGTCGCCATGCTGCTCGGCCGCCTCGGCGAACGCCTGCTCGGCGTGGCTCAGCGAACCCGCCAGCACCAGCTCCGTCACCTGCTTGCTGATGGCGGGGAGGTTTTTATCGTTGTCAGCCATTCTGCTCTCCTTCCTGATCGAACATCTGGGCGAAATCGTCGCTCACCATGTTGTCGTCTTCCTCATCGTCACCCTCGTCGCCCTCGGCCAGCTGGTCGAGCGACATGTCGTCGTCGTCCCACAGGCGCGGGTGCTTGTGCAGGAACGCGGCGATGATTGCCTGGCGTGCCAGGTCGGGATGGTTCTCTTCCAGCGCGGCCAGCATCTGCGCCGGCTTGCCCGCCGGGCAGCTGGCGGCGCCGAACACGCGGGCCGGGTCGCCGTACTCGAAGTCGCCGGCATCGGCCAGGATCGCCTTCGGATCGTGGAACTCGATCACGTCGACCAGCGCGAACGCCATCATGTTCAGGTCCTCGATGCCGCCGCCGCTGGCGTATTCGTCCATCAGCGCGTCCAGCATCTTCTGGTAGTTCTTGCGGTCGGGCGGATCGCCCAGGATGCCTTCGATCTGGGCGGCCAGTTCGCGCGACTGGTAGGCGAACTCGGGGTGTACTTTTCTCATTGCGAACTTTCTCTGATTGCTGTTACTCGGCCGGCAGGGTCACGCCGTGCAGCCCGAACACGGAGCGCCACAGCTGGTAAGCCTCGCTTTCCGGGTCGATGATGATGCGGTGGTTCAGGCTCTGGTTGTATTCCTCGCGCTTGACCGGGTCGGACAGCACCTCGTAGGCCTTGGCGATGGCCTGGAAGCGCGCGGCGGCGCCCGGCTCCGGATTGCGGTCCGGGTGGAAGCGCATGGCCAGCGAACGGTAGACCTTCCTGATGTCCTCTTCCGAGGCGTTGGGCGCGACACCGAGCACGTTGTACAAATTGTCCATAAATCTCCTGGGTCGTCTTGGTGCGGGAACGCACGCTGCGCATGAACGGGTGCGCGCGCTCCGGGCGAAGGACGAATTATCCTATATAAATGCGCGCGCCGTCCCGACGCCTGGGCGCGCGTACGGTAAAATGGGCCCTATTCGACTCTAATTTCTGCCTTTTTTCATGAGCAACGACAAAACTGCCGCTACCGCCGCTCCCGCACCGAATTTTCTGCGCAACATCGTCGAACAGGACCTGGCCACCGGCGCGCACCAGCGCGACGGCCTGCCCTCCGTCATCACCCGCTTCCCGCCGGAGCCGAACGGCTACCTGCACATCGGCCACGCGAAATCGATCTGCCTGAATTTCGGCCTGGCGCGCGACTACGGCGGCCGCTGCCACCTGCGCTTCGACGACACCAACCCGGCCAAGGAAGAACAGGAATACGTCGACTCGATCATCGACAGCGTCAAATGGCTGGGCTTCGACTGGGAGCACAAGGGCCCGGTCGGCGCCGGCACCCACCTGTATTACGCCAGCGATTACTTCGACCAGCTGTACGAGATGGCCGAGTACCTGATCAAGGCCGGCTACGCGTATGTCGACAGCCAGAGCGCCGACGAGATGGCGGCCAACCGCGGCAATTTCAATACGCCGGGCACCAACTCGCCGTTCCGCAACCGCCCCGCCGAGGAATCGCTGCAGCTGTTCCGCGACATGAAGGCCGGCAAGTACAAGGATGGCGAACACATCCTGCGCGCCAAGATCAGCGAGGACGCGATGGCGTCCCCCAACATGAACCTGCGCGACCCGGCCATCTACCGCATCCGCCACGCGCACCACCACCGCACCGGCGACCAGTGGTGCATCTACCCGATGTACGACTACACGCACCCAATCTCGGACGCGCTGGAAAACATCACCCATTCGATCTGCACGCTGGAATTCCAGGACCACCGCCCGTTCTACGACTGGCTGCTGGCCACCCTGTCGGCCGGCGGCTTCTTCCAGCAGCCGGTGCCGAAACAGTACGAATTCGCGCGCCTGAACCTGACCTATATTGTCACCTCCAAGCGCAAGCTGCGCCAGATGGTGGAAGAAGGCATCGTCGACGGCTGGGACGACCCGCGCCTGCCGACCCTGGTGGGCATGCGCCGCCGCGGCTTCACGCCGGAAGGCATTCAGCTGATGGCCGAGCGCACCGGCGTGACCAAGTCGGACGGCTGGATCGACTACGGCGTGCTGGAAGGCGCCGTGCGCGAGGACCTCGATCCGAAAGCGCCGCGCGCGATCGCCGTGCTGCGCCCGCTGAAGCTGATCGTCGACAACTTCGATGCCAACGACAGCGTCGAGTGCAGCTCGCCCGTGCACCCGCACCACCCGGAGCTGGGCAACCGCAGCTTCCCGTTCACCCGCGAGCTGTGGATCGAGGAAGAGGACTTCATGGAAGTGCCGAGCAAGGGTTACTTCCGCTTCTATCCGCCGATCGACGGCCAGCCGGGCGCGCGCGTGCGCTTGAAATATGGTTTCGTGGCCGAATGCACGGGCTACGACAAGGATGAAAACGGCAAGGTTACGGCCGTGCACGTCAACTACTTCCCGGACAGCAAGTCCGGCACGGAAGGCGCCAACAACTACAAGGTCAAGGGCACCATCACCTGGGTCAGCGCGGCCGCCGCGCTGGAAGCGGAAGTGCGCCTGTACGACCGCCTGTTCACCGACGCGCAGCCGGACTCCGGCGGCAAGGACTTCAAGCAGTTCCTCAACCCGCACTCGAAGGAAGTCGTCACGGCCTACCTGGAACCGAGCCTGAAGGACGCTCAAGCGGAGCAGCGCTTCCAGTTCGAACGGCACGGTTATTTCGTCGCCGATCGCGTCGATTCGCAGCCGGGTAAACCCGTGTTCAATCGCATTGTCACGCTGAAAGACAGCTGGGCCGCAAAATAAAGCATATTCATATGCGAATAAAAAACCGCCACCCCGGCGGTTTTTTTTCGCCTTTGTACAGGACAATTACGTCTCCAGGATTATCTCGCCCGCGTAAAGATTTTCATTTCGCTTTACGGCGGCTGAAGAACAGGTCCCCCGAGAACCCGCTGGGCTCGTGTATGGCAACGCCCTTTCACCTGCGGAAACTATCAGCTGACATACTTCTCAGCTGGTTACGTTAGGAATTTTCTGATAGCAGCGTGCAATTTGGTCGAATAGCCGAGCAATTAACGTGCCGCGATTATGTATCAGTTACCAGATTTGAATAACTTAAGGTTCTTTTCGATGGAAAGGTACTTGACGAACTAATCCGTTAGTTCATATATTTAAGACAGCACATTTCACCCCGGGCTTTTTCGACCATGCATGCACTATTTCGCCCCATCGGCCATGCGCTCCCGGCAAATCCGCAATGGTGGCCGGGAATTCTGCTGTCGCTGGGTGCCGGCGCGCTGTTCTTCGGCGCGGCGGCCCGCTCGATCGAGACCGATGCCCGCCAACGCTTCAGCAACCACGCACGCACGGCCCAGTTCAGTATCGCCTCGCGCATCAAGACCTATTCGGACGTGCTGCGGGCCGCGGCCAGCTTCTTCCAGGCCAACGACTACACACCGCGCGACAGCTTCCAGCGCTTCGTGCGCGGCCTCGACCTGCAGCACAATTTCCCCGCGATCGACAATATCAACTTCGCCCAGTTCGTGCGCGACGCGGAACGCGACGGCTTCGAGCGCGCCATGCGCGACGACGATGCCAGGCTGGAAGGCTATCCGGACTTCGTCATCCGGCCCGCCTCGCGGCGGCCCACGTACGAAATCCTGACCTTGCTGGAGCCGATCGCCGGCTTCGGCGAGAAATACGGCAACGACATCACGGCCAAGCCCCATGTGGCCACCGTGCTGGCGCACTCGCGCGACACGGGCGAGATCGCCTCGTCCGGCCGGCCCATCGGCATCCTGGCCCGGCCCACCGGCGCCGACCTGGGCATGCGCCTGCCCGTCTACCGGCGCGACATGCCGATCGACACCGTGCTCCAGCGCCGTGCCGCGTACATGGGCTCGGTGGGGCTGGGCTTTTCCGTGCCGCGCCTGCTGCAGGGCGCGCTGGACGAGATGCCGGTGCCGAACGTGCGGCTGCAGCTGTACGACGTGGGCCGCCGGGGAGCGGACGGGACCACGACCCTGGGTGACAGCCGCCTGCTGCTGTTCGACAGCGTGGACACGGGCCGGGTCGACGCGCCCACGGAAACCTTCCAGCACATGCTGCCGATCGACTTCAACGGCCGCATCTGGACGGCCTACTTCAGCGCGCCCAAGACCGCGCTGTATTCGCGCCTGGATGCCTACCTGCCGTGGCTGGCCGGACTGGCGGGCTCGGTCAGCTGCCTGCTGCTGTACGCGCTGTTCCATACGCTGGCGTCGTCGCGCAAGCGCGCGCTGAAGATCGCCCACGCGATGACGCGCGAGCTGCGCGACAGCCAGGCCAAGCTGCAGCTGTCGCACCAGCGCCTGCGCCGGCTGGCGGCGCATGCGGACCAGATCAAGGAAGAGGAGCGCAAGCGCATCGCGCGCGAAATCCACGACGACCTGGGCCAGAACCTGCTGGCGCTGCGCATCGAGGCCGACATCCTGGCCACCCGCACGGCCAAGCGCCACCCTTACCTGCACGCGCGCGCCAAGTACACGCTGAACCAGATCGACAACACGATCCGCAGCGTGCGCCACATCATCAACGACCTGCGCCCGAACGTGCTGGACCTGGGCCTGAACGCCGCCGTCGAGTGGCAGGTGGCCCAGTTCCGCAAGCGCTCCGGCATCGCCTGCGAACTGATCGAGCACGGCGGCGACGTCGACATCGACGACCGCTGCGCCACCGCATTCTTCCGCGTGCTGCAGGAATCGCTCAGCAATATCTGCCAGCATGCGCGCGCCACCCAGGTCAAGGTGGAGCTGCACCAGCAGCAGGGCTTGCTGCAGATGAGTATTACCGACAACGGCGTGGGCCTGCAGGCGGCCAGCCGCAACAAGAGCGGCTCCTTCGGCCTGGTCGGCATCGAGGAGCGCATCAACCTGCTGGGCGGCACCTGCGCCATCAGCAGCGTGCCGGATGGCGGCACGACCATTACCGTTTCCGTCGCAGTTTCTTACAAAGGAGCACTGATGCCGTTTATCGGACAATTCGCTGAACATTAGGAGTTTTCCCGCAAGCGTTGCGCCATATCAAGTGAATTGCTGGAGGGTCTGTGACAATCCTTCAGCCTCAACCACGAAAGGAAACAACCATGGATGCAAGCGATCTCAAGGCTATTGCCGAGTTGGACCTGGAACCCATCAAAGTCAAGCTGATGCATGCGGAGTCGGGCGAAGGCTGGACGCTGGAACGGGCCAATGCCGTCGAGTTCGAATACCGTCGCTTCCTCTACCTGATGAAGAAATTTCCCAACGAGCAAACGGCGCCCTTGCAGGACGTGGACACATTCTGGCATTACCACATCCTGGACACGCTGAAGTACGCGACGGACTGCCAGCGCGTGTTCGGCTACTTCCTGCACCATTTCCCTTACATCGGCCTGCGTGGCGAGGCGGACGAGCAAGCCCATGAACGCGTCGGCGCGCGCATGAAGGAACTGTACGAGGACACGTTCGGCGAGCCGTATGGGCGCAGCACCGTCGCGTTCTCCGGCGCGCCCGTCAAGGATGCGGCACGCGCGGCGTTCTCCGGCGCTCCGGTGCGGGAAGCGCGCGCCGCGTTCTCCGGCGCCCCCGTGCGCGATGGCGCGCAACTGGCGTTTTCCGGTGCGCCGGTGCGCAGTGAGGCCCAGGTGGCATTCTCGGGCGCGCCGGTGCGCAGTGAAGCCCAGGTGGCATTCTCGGGCGCGCCGGTGCGTACGGCCTTCTCGGGCGCCCCCGTGCGTAACGCCGAAAGTGCGCAGGTGGCGTTCTCGGGCGCCCCCGTCCGCACGGCGTTTTCCGGCAGCCCGACCCACGTCCCGGCGCAGTTCTACGCCGAGCGGCCAAGCCTGGCCTCCAGCGCCGCCTGACGCTCCTGGTCGGGGACGGTCTGCGCAGGGCTGTCGCTCACCGGCTCCCTGCGCATTCCCGCTGCACGCCTCCCAAAAAACAGTGACGGTCAGCGCTTTTCAAAGCGGTGACCGTCACTGTTTTTGCCGTTTTGTCCCACTTTTGGCGTTGCTCGCCACGACCGCACGCCATTCCGGCTAGCCTTTCAGGCAACGTTGTACCCCCGCCGCAACACCCCTTCCGCCGCGTTCCCTCTAGGGCAATTGTGTTTCCTCCGCACGATTGAAATTGCCGCTTGTAATCACAGTCACTAGCTCTATACTAGTCGCTGTTGTCTCGCATCAACACTCGTTCCCAGCTCTTGAACGTGTGCTCCGGCGTCAGCCGCCCGGCTGTTTCCGACGCCTCTTGTTCATCTTTACGCAGAAGGGATTCACCCATGATTTCATCCGAACAATTCAACGCCATTGCCGCCCTGGACCTGGAGCCGATCAAGGTCAAGCTGATGCACGTGGAGTCCGGCGAAGGCTGGTCGCTGGAAAAGGTCGATGCCGTCGAATTCGAGTACCGCCGCTTCCTGTACCTGATGAAAATGTTCCCGCAAGAGCAGACGGCGCCGCTGATGGACGTCGACATCTTCTGGCACTACCACATCCTCGACACGATGAAGTACGCGATCGACTGCGAGGCCGTGTTCGGCTACTTCCTGCACCACTTCCCGTATATCGGCCTGCGCGGCGAGGATGACGAGGAGGCGCACCGGCGCGTCGGCGACCGCATGAAGGAACTGTACGAGGAAACCTTCGGCGAGCCATACGGCATCGGCGCGCGTGGCGAGACGCCGGAGACGGCGTATTCCGGCCGGGTCAGCGACCAGGCCGCCTACTCCGGCCGGGTCAGCGCGGAGGCGACGGCTTACTCCGGTCGCGTGGCAGCGCCGACGACCGGTGCCGCCGTGGCCTATTCCGGCCGCGTCAGCGCACCGGACGTCAGCGCGACGGCCTATTCCGGCCGCGTGGCCACCGCGTACTCCGGCCGGGTAGCAGACCAGACCGCCTATTCCGGCCGGGTCGCCGACCAGACCGCGTATTCGGGCCGTGTTGCCAGCGCCACGGCGTACTCGGGGCGCGTAGCGGACCAGACCGCCTACTCGGGGCGGGTAGCCAGCGCAACCGCCTATTCCGGCCGGGTCGCCGACCAGACCGCGTACTCCGGCCGCGTCAGCTCGCAGGCCGCCTACTCCGGCCGCGTGCAGGCTACCGCGCCCGCCCAGGACGCGTTCTACAGCGCCCGTCCGCGCCTGGCCGCCGACTAAGCACGCCGCACCAGTAAAAACGGCCGGTTCCCGCGAGGGACCGGCCGTTTTTTTCGTTCGACCGATGACGGCCGGCCGCGGTGCGTCAGTGCGCCATCAGGTCGCGCAGTTCGCGGATCGAGAAGTCGCTGATCTCGTGCATGCGGATCAGGATCGTCGCGCCGATCGGCAGCGTGTTGTGGCGAATCTTGCTGATGACGGGCGGTGCCACCTCCAGCGCGCGCGACAGCGCGGCGTCGTTCTTGAGCTGCAGTTTTTCGATGATGGCGTCCAGGACGCGATTCGGGTTGTAAGTCGGCGAGGCCGTCACTTCTTTCAGTAGCATGATCAATCTTACGTTAGCGGTCGCGTTTGCGAAAATGCGACATTGCGGACAAATTATCGACGGCGGCAGCCACGATGCACGACGCAGCCACGGGCTGACGAGCGCACTTCAGGAAAAAACCGCCGTATTTGTTGCTTCGAGAACAAGTCTCGGCAACTTTTGTGAGAATGTGTGAGATTCTAACGCGTTTTGTTGTGCTAGGAAATTCCCCGCTCGTTTTTATTTGACAACGGCAGCGCGCGTCCGGGACACAAGGCGAACCAGCACCATGCGAGCATCGTTGTTGCCGCCAGCTCGGCCAGCATGGCAGGCAGCAACAGCGCGGCTGGTGTCATCGGAAGAGGTGGAGAACGGCGGCGGTCCCAGCCGAGCTCGCGCCGGATCTCGGCCGGCCCGGGCGGCGGCAGGCGGGTGCGGGCGCGCCGCTCCATCCAGGCGCGCACGGCCTCCTTGCCGGGTTGCGGATAGGGCGGCGTCGGGGCTGCCTCCGGCCGCGGGTCGGGATGCGGGTAAGCGTCCATATGACCTCCTGATCGTGTCCGCCTACCTTAGTCCCGTGGAAGGGCGGCGCGCTTGTCGCGCCGCAAATGGCGTGGCCTTGTCGGATTGCCGCCACTAGGCGGGCGGCGGCTCCTGGCGTGCCGCGCGCAGGCCGTCCGCCACCGTCGGATAGGCCAGCCGCACGCCCAGCTCGCGCTTCAGGCGGCCATTGGCCAGCCGGCGCGATTCCGACATGAACGACAGCAGCGCGGGCGAAACGGCAGCCACCAGCTGCGCGCGCGGCAGGCGCGGCGGCCGTGGCAGCGCGAACGCGTCCGCCACGGCATCGAAATAATCGGCCATGCGCAGCACGCTGTCGTCGACGGCGTGATAGATGCGGCCCGGCTGGCCGCGCCGCAGCGCGCCCAGCACGATGGCGGCCAGGTCGTCGGCATGGATATGGTTGGTGTAGACGTCGTCCTCCGGCGCCAGCGCTGGCGTGGCCGCGTGCAGGCGCGCCAGCGGCAGGCGGTCGGCCGCATAGATGCCGGGCACGCGCACGATGGCCAGGTGGCCGTGCGCGCGCCGGGCCCAGGCGCGCAACACCCGTTCCGCGTCCACCCGGCGGTGCGCGCGCGCGTTGCGCGGGGCGACAGGCCGGGTCTCGTCCACCAATGCCCCCTGCAGGTCGCCATAAACGCCCGTGGTGCTTATGTAAACGACACGCGCGCCCTCGGGTAAAATGGCGGTCACATGACGGGTGCGGCGGTCCAGCATCCCTTCCGGCTGCGGCGGCGCCAGGTGGATCACCGTGTGCGCCAGGCCGGCCAGCCGGCGCAAGGTGCGCGGCTGATCCAGGTCGGCCAGCACGGGCACGGCGCCGGCCGCCCGCAGTTCGGCCAGGCGGGCCGCCTGGCTGGTGACGGCGAAGACGCGATAGCGTGCCCGCAAGAGTGGCAACAGGCGCATGCCGACATCGCCGCAGCCCAGGATCAACAGGCGCGGCCTGCCGGTCTTTTGTTCTTTTGGAATATTCATCTTAAGGATTGTATGACGTTTCAGATCACTGTTCAGCCCAGCGGCCACCAGTTCGCATGCGACGAGGACGAAACCGTGCTGGCCGCTGCGATGCGGGCCGGTGTCGGCCTGCCATACGGCTGCAAGAACGGCGCCTGCAGTTCCTGCAAGGGCAAGGTCGTGTCCGGTTCGATCACCCACAAGCCGCACCAGCGCCGCGCGCTGACCGAGGAAGAGGAAAGCGCCGGCATGTCGCTGTTCTGCTGCGCCCTGCCCCATTCCGACCTCGTGATCGAAGCGCGCGAAGTGGCCGGCAGCGGCGACTTCCCGCTGAAGAAAATGCCGTCGCGCGTGGCCACGCTGGAGCGGGTGGCACCGGACGTCATCGTCATCTCGCTCCAGCTGCCGGCCAACGAGGTGCTGGACTACCGCGCCGGCCAATACATCGAATTCCTGCTGCCGGGCGGCAAGCGCCGCAGCTACAGCATGGCCACGGCTCCGGGCCAGGGTGCCATCACGCTGCACATCCGCCACATGCCGGGCGGCCTGTTTACCGACCAGGTGTTCGGCACGATGAAGGAGCGCGACATCCTGCGCTTCGAGGGGCCGCTGGGCACGTTCTTCGTGCGCGAGGATTCGGACAAGCCGATGGTGCTGCTCGCTTCCGGCACCGGCTTCGCTCCCATCAAGGCCATCGTCGAACAGATGCGGGCCACCGACTCGCAGCGCCAGATGGTGCTGTACTGGGGCGGCCGCCGCCCGCAGGACCTGTACATGGACGCTCTGTGCCGCCAGTGGGAGCAGGAGCTGCCGAACTTCAGCTACGTGCCGGTGGTGTCGAACGCGCTGCCGGAGGATGGCTGGACGGGCCGCACGGGCTACGTGCACCAGGCCGTGGTGGCGGACCTGCCCGACATGTCCGGCTGGCAGGTGTACGCTTGCGGCGCACCGATCGTCGTCGAATCGGCCAAGCGTGACTTCACCGCGCAATGCCGCCTGCCCGAGGACGAGTTCTACGCCGACTCGTTCACCACCGAGGCCGACCTGGCCAAGCCTTGACCTGATCCGCCCGGCGGCGGCCTGCCGTCGCCGGGCTTACCGCTTGTTTCCATGCCCGCATCGTCAAACGGCTTCGCCGTCCTGCGTCACCGTAATTTCTCGTTCTACCTGAGCGCCCGCATCCTCGGCACGCTGGCCGTGCAGATGCAGAACGTCGCCATCGGCTGGCAGGTGTATTCGATGACGCACAACCTGTTCTACCTGGGCATGATCGGGCTGGCGCAGTTCGCGCCATTCCTGCTGCTGATCCTCTTGGCCGGGCACGCGGCCGACCGCTACAACCGCCGCGTCATCATCACCATCTGCCTGGGCCTGCAATTGCTGGTCGGACTGACCTTGCTGGCCTTCACGCTCAGCGGCATGCAGGCGGTCTGGCCCGTCTTCGCCGTGCTGGTGCTGTTCGGCAGCGCACGCGCCTTCATGGGCCCGGCCACGCAGGCCATCCTTGTCAACCTGGTGCCCCAGCAGGATTTCAGCAAGGCGGTCGCGCTGTCCAGCTCCAGCTTCCATGTGGCCGTGATTCTTGGTCCCACGCTGGGCGGGCTGCTGTATCTCTATGGTCCGGGTGTCGTGTATGCGGTCGCGGCCGCGCTGCTGCTGGCCTCCACCATCCTGATGACCCTGACAAAGTCGCCGCCGCAGGTGACGCACCGCGATCCGCCCACCTGGCACAGCGTGCTGGAGGGCCTGCGCTTCGTATTCTCGCGCCCGGTGGTGCTGGGCGCCATGTCGCTGGACCTGTTTGCCGTGCTGTTCGGCGGCGCCACCGCGCTGCTGCCCGCGCTGGCCCATGACGTGCTGCACATCGGCCCCACGGGGCTGGGCCTGTTGCGCACGGCGCCCGGCGCGGGTGCCGCGCTGTGCTCGGTGGCGCTGGCATTCTTCCCGATCACGCGCCGGGTCGGCCTGTGGATGTTCGGCGGCGTCGCCCTGTTCGGCCTGGGCACCGTGGTCCTGGGCGCGACGGACAGCTTCGCCATCGCCCTCGCCTGCCTGCTGGTGATGGGCGCGGGTGACATGGTCAGCGTCTACGTGCGTCACCTGCTGGTGCAGTTCGAAACGCCGGACGCGATCCGCGGCCGCGTCAGCGCCGTCAATTCCGTGTTCATCGGCGCCTCGAACGAACTGGGCGAATTCGAATCGGGCGTCACGGCCGGCTGGTTCGGCCTGCAGCGGGCCGTCGTGTTCGGCGGCGCCGTCACCCTGGCCGTCACGGCCGGCTGGATCAGGCTGTTCCCGGTGCTGGCGAAGATGGATCGCTTCCCGCACCATGACAAGGAGTTAGCGTCGACTCATAAGTAAGGCGATGATACCTGAGGCCAATAACGTTCCCATGCTGATCAAACGAACAGCAGAAACATAGCGGTAACTGCTGGGACAACGCCATCGTCAAAGCCTTCTTCGTTAAGCTGAAAATGGAATGCGTCTCGCAGAGAAATTATGCGAACCATGTAGAAGCCAGACTTGACATGGCCAGTTGCATCGCTGCTACAACTGCGAGCGATTGCATTCTGCATTGGCTAATTTGTTACCCAGGCCTACGATCGCAAAATCGCAGAGACAGAATTTATCGTCGCGTTAGGAAGTACCTGACCAGCATATTCCGTGAACAAGGGGACGCGGTAGATGCAGTCAAGGGTAAAGTGCTACAGCGAGCTAAAAGCGACCTAACTGCCCGAAGAACGTGCTTTGAATCCATCCAAGTCAGGATGGCACCCTTCATGGCGAAGACCTTGCCCATTCTTTTAAGCAGCTAAAGGCGACTAGCCTGTAGGAAGCCATGTTGGTGACGCGAGCAGCTATCGCGTACTCAGCGTCAATCAAGAACACTTTCGAGGTCATCGGACCTAGCCTGCGGCTGGACGATCGTGAAGCCGTCGCTGACAAACTGCTATAACTGATGGTGAGTAAACTGACGAAAATAATGTTTGACGGCGGTAGCGCAAATGTTAGAATTTCCTTTACCTTGCTCGAGGCTTAAATTTTAGTCGAAACCAAGAGAAATCTGCAACATTGGTCTCTCAAAAGCTTCTCGACAAGTTCTTCTGCGTTAGCACTTCCCACTAATCTATAGGTTAGTTATATGCCCAGTATTCTGATGGTTTCTGCAAGTCCGAACGATGAGAACCGGCTCCGGCTTGGTGCTGAATTCCGTGACATTCGCCATGCGCACCAGCGGGCGCGTAAGCGTGAGGAATGGACTATTGAAAGCAATGAGGCTGTCACTGTTGACGACCTAAGACGTGCATTGTTAGACCATCGTCCCGCCATAGTTCACTTCTCCGGTCACGGTGGCGGGACTACTGGCCTATGTTTTGAGGATCGTGACGGGAACACTCATTTAACGGACGGCGAATCACTTGCTCAACTATTTCACCACTTTAAGGACAGCTTAAAGTGCGTTGTGTTAAATGCCTGCTATTCGGAAGTTCAGGCCCAAGCTATCAGCAAAGAGATTGACTATGTCGTTGGGATGACCGACGCGGTAGAGGATGAGTCCGCTGCAAAGTTTGCCGTAGCATTCTATGACGCGATTTTTGCAGGAACGGACTTTCAGGCCGCCTTCAGTTTAGGTTGCACAGCCCTTGATCTCAATGGGATGCCTGACTCAGATGTACCGATTTTCATGACTGGCTCACATCTTGCGCCAAGAGTTCTCGCCTACTGTGCTCACGTGCCCGAGATCGAGCGAGTTCTTGATGCCTACTTCAACACTCCCTTTAACGATCGCGCCTCCTTCACAACTACTGGTCCCGACCTCGCGCCCTTGCTGGAATCCTTCTACAGGGGAAAAATGCATCGAACGATAAAGAAGGTCCGAGTACTAAGCATGAAGGCCGTTTCACATAACCAGTGGTGTGTGGAGGTTTCTGGGGCTAATCCGCACCTGATGTACATTCGTATAGTGGATCGGTCGATATTGGTTGAGTGGGAAGCTAGCGTAGGTCTTTGGAGTATTCCTCAGAAGACATACCTAGCCCTAGGTTCACACGCACCAATCGTGGCTCGCGTCAAGGCTGAGCTTAGCAATTACTACAATTATGAATTTGCGGACAAGAAAGCGCGCTATCAGTCAATTCAACTCCAGGGTGCCGAGTATGGCCCTTTGCTGCATGCATATGTTGAACGCCATACCCAAACCTACGATGAGCTGATCAAGCACTTGGAAAATGGTAACGAGCAAGATATTACAGTTGAATTGCAGCAAGTTACGGACCGCACCGAAATGCCGCTCATTACGCGATTTCTTTCGCCAACATGGATTTACCCCATCGCTAGCGCCATGTAAGGCAGTGTTAATACCAAGTCTAACGCAGTGAGCTATGATGAGTGACATATGCGCTACGTCCCGCACCGGCACCTTAGCAACGCGAAACTCCATGTTACAACACAAGCGGAGCTCATTTAAAGCGCGACACTTAAGATACCTAGTAGAACTAGAGAGTTAACGGAATAGATGCTGGAGGCTGGATACTCCCACCGCCACCGCAACTAAATTACTTAGAATCTAATAATTGGTAATCATACGGTGCCATTTGTTGGGGTATCTTAGCGCGGATCCATTGCAAGAACTCGACTGGAATGACAGTCTTTTATTGCAAATTGGTACTGTTTGGAGCTCCAACCTGATTACCAAAACTCTCGCGATGGCGTTTGAATGCCCTTTTTCGCGAGCTCGCTAGATACAGTCTTTAAGTAGCTCAGATAGGACTTTTTATCTACAATTTCGTGCCGCTGAAGTACCAAGGCCCTATAGCCTTGCGAGTCGAGCGTACTTTCGGCAAGTTCCTCAATCCGCAGTCGGTGCTTAACAAGAGTTCCGACATACCTCTGCGACATCGATTGAGCTATGCCAACATAAGTACCTAGAATGCATATAATCAGTACCAAGCCTGGATAACGACCGCGCCCTATGCCTGCGCTACGCAAAAACATTATCAGTATGCTGGTACCACTAAAAACTGCTGCGAACAAAATTGTTGTGGCGCCGTTTATCCGCGCGGCTAATTCTGTACCACCGCCCCTAGCGTAGATAGCGTCTTTCAGAGAATCAATACCTAGTGTAGTAAGGGAGAGCGCTGCGAACCAAAGACCTCCAATCATTGGCTTTAATAAATCCCAGACTGCAGAGCTTAGCACACCTAGAGCTATCACACCCAGTATTTTCCAGAGTTTCTTGCGGGTTTCGTTATTCATGCTGGAAGGTAAAAAAGGTTCTGTCATACTTGCGGCTCTGGGCTCTACAATGAGAAGTTCTTAATGCTGGTTTGCCGATTGCCAGCCCTCTCCCTGCAGCACTGTTCGCGGCACACCTGCACGTCATGCGGGAATGCATGAGCCTCCGCACGTATGGACCGAAGTTGACGTAGAGTCGTCCAATATACACTGATCCGCGCGACGCGCCCATGAGCGCCTTTAGGCTTTCCACTCCCGTTGTCTGACTCAAAGTCGGCCAGCCGGCCCAGCGAGGATGCCCCAACGGCCTGGCTTAAGCGCGCTCTCCATTGCTTCAAGGGGCCACATTCATGGCTGGACGGTGCTCCTCGTCAAATACCTGCATAAGCCTGGGCTATGCACCGGTCAAGCTCATCGAGCAACATGAGCTATGGCTGCATACCCACCTCTGCCTCAGTCGGGCGATGCCGTAAAGCGACCAGCGCAAAAGTAATGGCGCTGTTCGCGTTAGCTGGTCTTTGCCGGCCGTCACGGAACTTGTCAGCTCGCCGCTGTCACAGGCAGCCTGTGCCACACCGAGCCGGCGCCACCGCGTTGCGCAGCCAGTCCGACGGCGCCACCGGAGAGCCCGCATCCAGCACTCGGTGCCAGCCGGTGTAATTGGCCAGGTAGCGGCTGGCAACGCCGTGGAACCGGCCCAGCCAGCGCTGGAAGCGGCTGTGCCAGCCGCTCACGTTCTGGATATGGATGGCGCCGCGCGTCCTAATACCGGCGCGCATATTGACAGCCTCATGAGTGATGGCCGCCACCCGCGCCAACACCTGATACGCGATGGCCGCGTCGCTGATCAACAAAACATCCGGCGCCAGCGCCGGCAGCAGATTCGCTTTCAATTGCGCCGCACTGACGGGGCCGCGACCAGTGACGAACTCGTGCGTGACGCGGGTGCGGTCGCAGGCGACAAGAATGCAATCGAATTCATGGCTTATGCCCCGCCGACTGGGCTTGCCGCCGCGCTTGCGTGCGGGCCGGGTCAGGTGGCGCGAACCCTTCTGCGATTCGAGGTGGTAGGTCTCATCGGCCTCGACGACGCCGGACAATGTCGCGCGGCGTTCGCGGCGCGCCCCGGCAATAAAGCGGTGGCGCCAGCGGAAGCTGGTCGATGGCGCGACCGCCAAGCGCTCGGCAGCCGCGCGCACCGTCGTCGCTTCCAGCAGGCATCCCAGGTAGGCCAGTCACTTGTCGCGCAGTCGCCCCCCGCCAATGGCGTGCCCGTCAGCGCATTGAACGACCGCAGGCAGTGCAGCGATAGCGCTGCAGGCCGTTGGCCGCGCCGCTGCGGTGGCACCGATGACACGTGCAACGGGGACAGGGCGGCCTGCCGGCGGCGGCCTCGATCAATGAAAAGCATTCGCCGCCCTGCAGGGCTGTGGCCAGGTAGGCCTGTAGCGCAGTAAGCTCTTCGAACGTCAGCTGGCGCAGGCTCAGCGCCTGCAAGGCCGCCTAAAAATCCGTCGCACCCATTGTCGACCTCCAATCTGCATGAGATATCTCAACAGAAGATCAGACCACACGGCGGGACGGAAGTTCGAACGTGGACAGCGCAAAAGTAATCTGCATCAAGGTTTTCGGACTTATTCCTGAGCAATGTGCTGCATTTAACCTCCACCTAAGCGTGGCAGGCGTAAGATGGGGCAATACCGATAACGAAAAGGAGCTCACCATGCAGATTCAAGTGAATACCGACAAAAGCATCGACCACACCGCCGCGCTGGACGAGCACGTGGCCGAGGTGGTGAAGGCCGCGATCGGCCGTTTCGGCGAGCAGATCGGCCGCGTTGAAGTCCACTTGAGCGACAATGTGGCGCAGAAATCGGCCGATGGCGACAACCGCTGCATGATGGAAGCGCGCGTCAACGGCTACCAACCGGTCGTCGTGACGGACCATGCCGAATCGTTGCACCAGGCCATCAACCGCGCCGCGGACAAGCTCAAGCGTGCGCTCGACAGCGCCCTGGGCAAGCTGCACGACAAGCAGAAGGCCGTGCCCGTGGCCGACCTCGTCGAGCCGTCCGCCGAATAAGTTGCAGCGCCACGGCGGGGTTCAACGCCCCGCCAGCGCGGGCAGCCCCATCAGGTATCGCACGCCGTGCAGCGCACGGCTGCCATACCACGACATCATTTCCCCATCCACCAGCAGCACCGGCTTGCCGATCTGGCGCTCGAGGGCGTCCACGTGCGCCTCCGTGAAGCGGTACGGCTCGGAGGACAGCAGCACCAGGTCGACCTGCGCCAGCAGTGCCGCGTTCCACTCGAAACGCGGATAGCGCACGTCGCCCAGCGCCGGCACCGTCCAGCCCAGCTCGGCCAGCATGGCGGCGATATAGGTATCCTGCGACACCGTCATCCACGGGTCCTGCCAGATGCAATACAGCACCCGCTGCGGCGGCCCCTTCGGCGCCGCGCGCAACGCCGCCAGCGCCGCCGCGAACTCGGTACACCAGGCCTCGGCACGCGCGCTGGCGCCGAACACGCCGCCCATCAGCCATGCCAGTTCGAGGTTGTCCTGCGGGCGCAGCGGGTGCGTGACGACGATGTGCGGCACGAATTCGGCCAGCCGGTCGACGGTCGGCTTCTCGTTCTCGTCGATGTTGACGACCAGGTGGCTCGGCGCCAGCTTGCGGATCTTGTCGAGATTGACGTCCTTCGTGCCGCCGATTTTCGGGATCTCACGCACCACGTCGGCCGGATGAATGCAGAACCCGGTGCGGCCGACCAGCTGCTGCGCCAGCCCCAGGTCGCACAGCAATTCCGTGATCGAGGGCACCAGGGAAACGATGCGGGCATGCGGGTCGGCGGCGTGCTGCTGGCCGAGGGCGTCGGTGAATGGCATGGTGTTGTAAAGATCTGTGAGAAATTCCCCGATTGAAGCATATCCAGGGGCCATTGCGCTATGATGACGCCAGTCTTGCCGAAAGCCAACGATGAAGCTCCTGAGCAATTTTGCCGCCTCCCCCCACCGCGTGACCGACCTGCAACTGCTGCGTGACGCGGACGTGCATACGGCCGGCGCGTTGCTGGCGGCTTGCCCGGTCATGTTGGCCGATGCAGGCGAGATCGTCTCGGATGCGCATCGGCCGCGCCTGACGATCGTCCTGCGTGGCGCCCTGGCGGTGCAGGCCGACGGCGACGCGCCGGGGCGGCCGTCGACAGTGGCCGCCAAGATCCTGCCGGGCGAAAGCGTGGGGGAACAGTCGGTACTGGACGATGAACCCGACCCGGCCGTGCTGACGGCGCTGGAACCCAGCGAACTGCTGCTGGTCAGCGCCGACGTGGCGTGGCGTTTGATCGAGGAATCGGATGGCGTCGCGCGCAACCTGCTGCGGCTGCTGTCGTTCCGCGTCCGCGCCGCCAATGTGCAATTGCGCAAGCGGCAGAAGCTGGGCGAGTTCTACCGGCAGCTGTCGATGAACGACGGCCTGACGGGCCTGCACAACCGCGCCTGGCTCAACGACATGCTGCCGCGGCTGGTCGGCACGGCGCTGCAGACGCATCGGCCGTTGTCGCTCGTCATGCTCGATATCGACCACTTCAAGCATTTTAACGACCGTTATGGCCATCCGCAGGGCGACCAGGCGCTGCGCACCGCCGCCCAGGTTCTGGCCGGCGCGCTGCGTCCCACCGATTACGCGGTGCGCTACGGCGGCGAGGAAATGATGGTGATCCTGCCGGATACGTGCGGCAGCGTGGCCGCCGCCGTTGGCCAGCGCCTGTGCGAACGGATGCGTCTGGCCGCCGTGTTCATGGATGCCACGCCGCTGCCCCACATCACGGCGTCGTTCGGCGTCGCCAGCCTGCAGCCGGGCCAGGACGAGCAGGCGCTGGTCGCCACGGCGGACGCGGCGCTGTACCGCGCCAAGGCGGCCGGGCGCGACCGCGTCGAGGTCGATGCCAGCGCGGCCACTTCCTTCCCCACCGCCACGGCGGCGGCGTAGCGACGCGCTCTCGCGCCGCCACCGAACTTTTCCCGCGCGGTCGAGTCTACCCATGGCTGGTGCCTGTTTGCGGTCATCGGCCCGAGTATGGATTTTGCATTGAGAGAAACACGGTTTGCCGCGATAATCCACCCCGACGGGCGCCCCCCGACGGGGCCCGATGACCAACCCTGCGACCATGAGCAATCACACTTTCCTTTGGCACGACTATGAAACCTTCGGCGCCGTGCCGCGCCGCGACCGTCCCGCCCAGTTCGCCGCGATCCGCACGGATGCGGAACTGAACGAGATCGGCGAGCCGATCATGCTGTTCTGCCAGCCGGCCAACGACTACCTGCCCGACCCGCAGTCCTGCCTGATCACCGGCATCACGCCACAGCAATGCCTGCAGGAAGGCGTGCCGGAACACCAGTTCGCCAAGGTCATCGAAGCGGCGTTCGCCGAGCCCGGCACGATCGGGGTCGGCTACAACACGATCCGCTTCGACGACGAGGTCACGCGCTTCCTGTTCTGGCGCAACCTGATCGACCCGTATGCGCGCGAATGGCAGAACGGCTGCGGCCGCTGGGACCTGCTGGACGTCGTGCGCATGTGCTATGCGCTGCGGCCGGACGGCATCAACTGGCCCGTGGGCGAAAACGGCAAGCCCAGCTTCAAGCTGGAATTGCTGACGGCGGCCAACGGCCTGCAGCACGAGGCCGCGCACGACGCCTTGTCGGACGTGCGCGCCACGATCGGCCTGGCACGCCTGATCCGGTCGAAGCAGCCGCGCCTGTTCGACTTCTGCCTGGCGCTGCACAAGAAGGACCGCGTGGCGGAGGAGATCGGCATGCACCTGGCGCGCGAGATGCGCCAGCCGTTCCTGCACGTGTCCGGCATGTTCCCGGCCGAACGGGGCTGCATGGCGCTGGTGTGGCCATTGGCGCCGCATCCGACCAACAAGAACGAGCTGATCGTGTGGGACTGCCACCACGACCCGCGCGAGCTGTTCGAACTGGATGTGGAAACGATCCGGCTGCGCATGTTCAGCCGCGCCGCCGACCTGCCGGAGGGCATGACGCGCCTGCCGATCAAGACGATCCACCTGAACAAATCGCCGATGCTGGTGTCCAACCTGAAAACGCTGACGGCGCAGATGGCCGAGCGCTGGGGCATGGACCTCGAGCGCGCCCATGCGCATGCGGGCTATGCCAAGGCTGGGCCGGACATGGCATCGACCTGGGCGCAGGTGTTCCACCGCCCCGCCAGCGAGCCGGGCGACGTGGACGAAGACCTGTACGGCGGCTTCATCGGCTCGGCGGACCGCCGCCTGCTCGACTCGCTGCGGCGCGAGAGCCCGCAACGCCTCGCCACGATGGCACCGCATTTCGAAGATGAGCGGCTGGGCGAACTGCTGTTCCGCTACCGCGCGCGCAACTTCCCGGAAACGCTGTCGGAACACGAATTCGAGCACTGGGAGCAGCACCGCGCGGCGCGCCTGCTGGAAGGCGCGGACGGCGCGCGCAGCATCGACCAGTTGTTCGGCGAGATCGACCACCTGTCCGGCGAGGCGGACGAGCGGGCCGAGCAGATCCTGGGCGCGCTCTACGAGTACGCCGAGATGATCGTGCCGCAGCCGTACTGAGCCGCTGGGGTCGCTGGGGTCTGTCCCTGCAAGGGACTGACCCCGAAGTTTATTCGATGTTACCTGAGGCGCGGGATGCTGCCCCAAAACTTCAGGGTCAGTCCCCGCCGGGGCGGTCCGGCGCCCCGGCAGACCCTATCCGGTACGGCGCCGATGTCAATGTCTTAGCGCGCCGCATTGATCGCGTCACGCGTCTCCAGCGCCACCCGCCGCGCGGCGGCGGCGAAGTCCTCGCCCGCCTGCGCCGTGGCATACAGGATGGCGCGCGAGGAATTGATCATCATGCCCTTGCCGGCCGTGGTCTTGCCGGCGGTAACGGTCGCGACGATATCGCCGCCCTGCGCGCCGATGCCGGGCACCAGCAACGGCATCTCGCCCACGATGGCGCGCACCTGCGCCAGTTCCTCCGGGAACGTGGCGCCGACGACCAGTGCGCACTGGCCGTTGCTGTTCCACTTGTCCGCCACCAGCTGCGCCACGTGCTGGTACAGCGGGCGGCCGTTCACCTCCAGGAACTGCAGATCCGAACCGCCCGGGTTCGACGTGCGGCACAGCACGATCACGCCGCGGTCGGTCCATTCCATGTAAGGCTCGACCGAATCGCCGCCCATGTAGGGGCTGACGGTGACGGCGTCGGCGCCGTAGCGGTCGTAGGCCTCGCGTGCGTACTGTTTCGCGGTCGCGCCGATATCGCCCCGCTTCGAATCCAGGATCAGCGGGATGTGCGGGTGCTTGTCGCGCAGGTAGGCGCAGATGCGTTCCAGTTGCTGTTCCGCACCCAGTGCCGCGAAGTACGCGATCTGCGGCTTGAAGGCGCACGCCAGGTCGGCGGTCGCGTCGATGATTTCGGTGCAGAAGCGGTAAATGCCGTCCGGCGCCGACTGGAACTGCGCCGGCAGGCGCGCCATGTCCGGGTCCAGGCCCACGCACAGCAGGGAGTCGTTGGCCGCCCAGGCAGCATCCAGTTTGTTAATGAAAGTCACGCCGGCCCCTTTAATCTGTTCGTTGCAAACCCGATATTATAAAGGACTGTTGCAAGGGCCCATCGCCGGGACGCTGTGTGCTGCACCGAACAAAGCGGTTCTTGCAATACGGGTATAGTCGAACCACCCGCGTTGACCTGTCAGCGCGGGCTTTCTGCGAACAATAAGGAGAAATCATGCGCAACAGGTTTGAACGATGGATTGCACTGGTGCTGACGGCCGTTGCCCTGTCCGGCTGTGGCTACAACGAATTCCAGAGCAAGGATGAGGCCGTCAAGGCGGCCTGGGGCGAAGTGGTCAACCAGTACCAGCGCCGCGCCGACCTGATTCCCAACCTCGTCAATACCGTAAAAGGCTATGCGTCGCATGAACGCGAAACGCTGGAGGCCGTCACCAAGGCCCGTGCCCAGGCCACCAGCATGCAGGTAACGCCGGAGACGCTGAACAACCCGGCCGCCTTCCAGAAATTCCAGCAGGCACAGGGCGAGCTGTCGTCCGCGCTGTCGCGCCTGATGGTCGTGTCGGAAAAATACCCTGAACTGAAGGCGGACACGAGCTTCCGTGACCTGCAGTCGCAACTGGAAGGCACGGAAAACCGCATCACGGTGGCCCGCCAGCGCTATATTGCTTCGGTACAGGATTACAACGTCCTGGCGCGTCGTTTCCCGACGAACCTGACGGCCAAGATGTTCGGCTATGAAGTGCGGCCAAGCTTCCAGGTCGAGAACGAGAAAGCCATCTCGTCCGCACCGACTGTCGACTTCAACAAGAAATAAGGAATGCCCATGGCCTCCGGCCCATCGGATCATGTGACACCGCCTTCTGCCAGCGGGCGGGGGCGCCGCAGCGACCGTCCTTCCGAAGGCAAGTGGCTGGGCACCGCCGAAGTCACGAACGAGCGCGATGTACGCGGTCGTGGCCGCCGGCGCGGCTTGCGTGCATGGGCGCCGCGCCGGCCGTCCGGCGGCTGGCTCGGCCACTGGCTGGTGCGCTACACGATCGTCGTGCTGCTGCTGTGCTTTGCGCTGCTGGTCGTCGAGGCGGCGCGCGCGCAAGGCACGGCGCAGCCGCAAGGCTTCGTCCCCGTGCCGGAACTGAAGGCACGCGTGACCGATCAAATCAACCTGCTGACGCCGCAGCAGCGCGCGGCGCTGGAAGCGGTGCTGGCTGACTACGAAACGAAGACAGGCAGCCAGATCGCCGTCCTGCTGATGTCCAGCACGGCGCCGGAACCGATCGAGCAATACAGCATTCGCGTCACGGACGCATGGAAGCTGGGCCGCAAGGGCGTCGATGACGGCGTGCTGCTGCTCGTTGCCAAGGACAACCCATCGTCGCTGCGACGCATGCGCATCGAAGCGGGCCGGGGCGTGCAAGGCTCGCTGACGGATGCGCAATCGAAGCGCGTGCTGCAGGATGTCATCGCGCCGCACTTTCGCAACAACGATTACTACGGCGGCCTCGCCGCAGGCGTGAGCGCCATCGCCACCTTGCTGGACAAGGAACAGTTCCCCGCACCGGCCCGCCAGGCGCCGGCGCAGCAGCAGGCGCAGCAGGACAGCGGCTTCCCCTGGTGGCCGGCCTTGCTGTTCGGCTTGTTCGTCGTGCTGCCGATCCTGCGTGGTGGCAGCCGCCGGCGCGGCCTGCACCGTTCCGGCTGGGGCTCGGACGCGGCAGGCATCCTGATCGGAAGCGCCATCGGCAGCGCGCTCGGCAATGCGGGGCGTGGCGGCGGATTCGGCGGTGGTGGCTTTGGCGGCGGTGGCGGCTTTGGCGGCGGTGGCGGCGGCACGTTCGACGGCGGCGGCGCCTCGGGAGACTGGTGATGAGCACATTACCCACAAGCTTTGCGGGCCGCTGCCGGCGCGCGCTGCGCCACCTGATGACGGGATCGTCGCAAGGCCGGCGTTGCTTCCCGCAACGCACGCTGGAGGCCATCGCGGCCGCGATCGCCGAAGGCGAACAACGCCATCGCGCCGAAGTGCGCCTGATCGTCGAGCCCGCCCTGCCGGCCGGCGCCGCCTTCGCCAACGTCAGCAACCGCGATCGTGCGCGCGCCCTGTTCGCCCAGTACGGGGTGTGGGACACGGAAGAAAACTGCGGCGTGCTGATCTACGTGAACCTGGCCGCGCGCGAAGTGGACATCGTGGCCGACCGCAACGTCGGGCGCCTGATTGCCGACAGCGACTGGCAGGCCGTGTGCCGCACGATGACGTCCGGCTTCGCGCGCGGCGATTTCCACGACAGCACGCTGGCGGCCCTGCACCAGCTGTCCGACCTGCTGCAGCGGCACTTCCCCGCCGGCGGCGCCCGGCCCAACCAGCTGCCCAACGAGGCCGTGATCCTGTAGGCACGCCCTGCTATCATGCGCTCTTTCCACCGCACGAAAGCAGCGCATGAGACTGACCAATAAAACCGCCATCGTGACCGGTGCCAGCCGTGGCATCGGCCTGGCCTGCGCCCAGCGCCTGAGCGCCGAAGGCGCACGCGTCATGCTGGCGGACATCCGCCCCGAGGGCGCTCAGGCTGCCGAGGCGCTGGGCGACGGCGCCCGCTTTTTCCAGGCCGACGTCGGCATGAAGGCCGACGTGGACGCGCTGGTGGCCGCCACCCTGGAAGCGTTCGGCCGCATCGACATCCTCGTCAACAACGCCGGCGTGACGCACGCGGCGGATTTCCTCGACCTGACGGAAGAAGACTTCGACCGTGTACTGCGCATCAATCTGAAATCGATGTTCCTGTGCGGCCAGGCGGCCGCGCGCGTGATGGTGAAGCAGCAGTCCGGCAGCATCATCAACATGTCCAGCGTCAACGCCGAACTGGCGATTCCGAACCAGGTGCCGTACGTCGTGTCCAAGGGCGGCATCAACCAGTTGACCAAGGTGATGGCCTTGAACCTGGCACCGCACGGCATCCGCGTCAACGGCATCGGCCCCGGTACGATCCTGACCGAGCTGGCGCGGGAAGCGGTGCTTTCCAGTGCACAGGCACGCCATACGATCCTGTCGCGCACGCCGCTGGGCCGCTGCGGTGAGCCGGAGGAGGTGGCGTCGATCGCCGCCTTCCTGGCCAGCGACGACGCCAGCTACATGACGGGGCAGACGCTGTACGTGGACGGCGGCCGGATGGCGCTGAACTACACGGTGCCGGTCAAGGACTGACGCTCGTTATATGACTTTTTTATAACGCTTATCGAAAACGAAAATTGGACGAATATGTGGCGACGCAGCATAATCTCACCTGTCTCCACTATTCTCCTCCAAGATAATAGTTTAGGGCCCGCCTTCTGAGCGGGCTTTTTTTTTGCGCGATTGCCCCCGCCGACCGCTCCGTCCGAATCCCCGTTGTTCCGAACCGCATAGATATACAATTTTTCTATGTCGATTATCGAAAACCGCAATTGGACGAATATCGAGCGGTGCAGCATAATCTCACCTGTCTCCACTATTCTCCTCCAAGATAATAGTTTCAAGCCCGCCACCGAGCGGGCTTTTTTTTTGTCCTGCGCGGCCATGAAAAAAGCCGCCGCACCTTGCGATGCGGCGGCTTTGCGCTGCGCCGGCCCTTCGGCCGGCACATCAGTCAGATCACCAGAAGTTGTAGCTGGCGGTCAGGCGGAAGTAACGGCCTTTGCCATTGTGCAGCTGGTCGTTGAAGCCCTGGAAGTCGCTCGTGCTGCCGTAGGCAGGATCGTACGGCGCCTTGCGGTCGAACGCGTTCTTCACGTTGAACGTCAGCACCAGGTTCTTGATGCCCGAGTAGCTGTAGTTGAAGTCGAACGTCGTCCAGGCTGCCACGGAGCAGTTGTTGCCGAAGTAGTCGGTGTACTTCGGCAGGCCACCCAGCGAATAGGCGCCCTTCGGCTGGCCGGAACCGTAGTGGCAGTATGGCTGGCCATACGTCACGTCGTTGTCGTAACGGCGCAGCAGCGAGACGCCGCCCACGTAGTTGCCGGTCGCGGTGAACGAATGGTCGCCACGCTGCCAGTTGACGGACAGCGAGCCGCGGTTGCGCGGGTTGTCGTCGACCGAGGTGTTCCAGTCGGACAGGCCGCCACGGGTACCGGCCAGGTTGTGCGCGACGTCGCCGTAGTGCTCGGCGCGGCGGAACTCGGCCAGGTAGGCCCAGTTCAGCGACGTCGTCACCTTGCCCAGGTCGCCCAGCGGCAGGCGGTGGGTGATTTCCAGGTCGATACCGGAAACTTCGGTGCTGCCCTGGTTGACGTAGGAACGGTTCACCTGCGTGATCGCGCCCGAATTCGGGATGACCTTGCCGTCGGCACCGATGACCCAGTTGTTCGGGTTGGTGTCGCGCACGACCAGGCCAGGATATTCGGACTCGTGATCGATCACGGTCTGGGCGCCCAGCAGCGCGGTTTCATCGACCTTCTTGATGCGGTACCAGTCGATCAGGATGTCCAGGTTTTTCGTCGGCGTGACGATCATGCCGAACGACAGGCTGCGCGAACGCTCGTTGGCCAGGTTCGGGTTGGCGGCGGACAGGCTGGACACGCCTTTCGAGCAGTCGACCTTGTCGGCGCCATCCAGCGGGTTGACGCCGTCCGGGCAACGCAGCGTGTCGGTCACGGTCGTGAACGACTGCACGCCACCTGGCGACACCTGGGTCAGGGCCGGAGCGCGGAAGCCCTCGGCGAAGGTGCCACGGAAGGTGAAGTGTTCGTTGGCGGTCCACTTGGCGCCGACTTTCGGCACGAAGTTGCTGGCGCTCGGGTATTTGTCCCAACGGCCGGCGAAGTCCATCTCGAAGTTGCTGAAGAACGGCGTGCGCAGTTCGACGAAGGCCGACTTGACCACGCGCGAGCCATCGGCCGTGGAGTTGGCCAAGCCGATGATGTCGCCGCGCTGGACTGCCAGGTCAGGCGTCAGGCCGATCTGCTCCTGGCGGATCTCGCCACCCAGGGCCAGGCCGATTTCGCCGCCAGGCAGCTTGCCGAACGACGTCGACGCCTTGGCGTCGATCTGCTTGACTTGCGCGAAGCCACGGTTTTCGGTGTCGCGGGTCGCCGTCGGGTCGGCCATCGTGGCGGCCAGCGTACGGTTTTCCGTCATGATGCGGCGCATCGTCGGCAGGTACAGGTAGCCGTAGCCGCGCTCGGTACGTTCGCCGCGGTTCCACAGCAGGGCGGTTTCCCAGTCCCAGCCCTTGACGCTGCCTTGCAGGCCGGCGACCAGGCGGTACGATTCGTTGATGTTCTCCGACGCGTTGGTCGAGTTCACCAGGCGGAAGCCGACAGCGGAACGGGCATCCGTGAACGGATTGTCCGGATGGCCCACCGGCAGCACGATCTGGAACTGCGACGGGATGCCGCCGTTCGTGAACACGGTGGTCGGCGCCGTCGAACGGATGGCGCGCGGTGCCGCGGTGAAGTAGCGCTCGGTGCGGCTGACCGATGCTTCGACGAAGGCCGTGATGTCGTTGTTGAGCTTGAAGGTGAACTTGGACAGCACGTTCGCGTCCTCGCCCTTGCCCTGCACTTCGTTGTAGTCGTTGGTGTCGAAGTTACAGAACGTGCGGCCGACCAGCGTGTCGATGGCCGTCAGGTTGTGCAGGTTGCGGTCGCCCACCAGCTGCTGCGACTTGTCGCAGTTGACCTGGTTGATGACGCTGGCGCGGTTGGCGTAGTTGTTGTAGAACGCCATGCTGCCCGGCTTCGTTTCCTTGTAGAAGAACGGCGATGCCGACAGCGAGCTGGAGAACGGATTCAGGCGGGTATTGATGTCGCGGTACAGGTCGTTCTCGACGTCCTTCTGCTCCTTCACCGTGGTGCGATGGCGCTTGGCGGCGTCGAATGCGACGAAGCCGCTCCAGCCCTTCTGCTCCAGGTCGCCGAAGCCCCACACGCCGTTGACGTTCTCGCGCTTGTATTCGCCGTCGTCGTTGGCGCTGATGTTGGCCGACAGTTGCAGGCCGTTGAAATCGCTCTTCGTGATGAAGTTGATGACGCCGGCGATCGCGTCGGAGCCGTACACGGCCGATGCGCCGTCCTTGAAGATCTCGACGCGCTCGATCGCGGAGATTGGAATGGTGTTCAGGTCATAAACGGCCGATTTGCCCTGGTTCGGGTCGGCGTAGGCCGATGCCGTGATGCGGCGGCCGTTCAGCAGGATCAGCGTGGAGGACGAACCGAGGCCGCGCAGCGACGCGGTGCTGGCGCCGTTCGAGAAACCACCATCGGAACCGTCCACCGACGCGCCCGAGCCAAAGGCAGGGATCGAGTGCAGCAGTTCGGACACGGTATTCGCGCCCGTCGCGGCGATCTGCTTGGCCGATACGGTCTGCACCGGCGACGAACCTTCCTTGTCGGCGCGTTTGATATTGGAACCGGTCACGAAGACCTTCTGGATCGGGGCTTGCGCCTCCTGGGCAAACGCTGCCTGCGCGGCAACGGCCATCGCGACAGCGATCACGCTGCGCTTCAAAACCAACTTCTGATTCAAGACTCTCTCCTGCTAGTGGTCACTCAATGTGATTCGTCCACGCTGCTGGCAGCTTGCCGCCTGCCGCCAGCCGCGCGAATTGCCCTTTTAAGGGCCGGTATCAGACCATTTCCAGGTAGTAAAGTCAGTTAAGGACAGATGTTGTTGCGAAACAACAACGCACGCTCACTGTCGTTTCCACCAATACAACTTATTGATAGGAAATAATTTATAACAGAGAAATTGCAAAATGTAATTTTGCCGCAAGGTACATTGCTGAAAGTTTTTTCACGGACAATTGTTGAGTAACGTAACTACTGGTTACAATCCAACGATTACTGAGCGAAAAAAGATTGTTTGAAAAGCAGTGAGGTGTTGTTGCGAGGTGTCATGAGCCCGTCACAATGCGGTCCTATACTTGACTCATCTGCTGCACACGCAACCGATATGCGTGGCGGCAGAACAGGTGTGCCGGCTGGCACACCGCTCCGAATTCCGATCGCTCGATCTCTTGGCCCGTACAGGGTTTCGCGCCCGCCACCACGGCGGGCGTTTTTTCCGGCAGCTCGTGTTATCGTCTTGTTTTTCCCGCAACTGTCATAACTGCCGTGCTGAACCTGCTGAACATCCTGCTGCTGCAACCTTCCCATGCCCGCCTGCGCTACTGGGGCGCCTGGACGATGTTCGCCCTGATCGTCATCGTCGGTTCGATCCCGGGTGCCCGCGCGGACGCCGCCGAGGTTGCCTCTGGTGTCGTGCTGCACTCTTGCGCCTATGCCGTGCTCGCATTTCTCATCTTTACCGGCAGCCGCGGAACGCCGGCCCAGCGCGCAGTGAAGGCCGTGCTGACGATCGCCGCGATGGGCGCCATCGACGAATGCGTGCAGAGCTTCCTGCCGTATCGCCACGGCGCCGTACGCGACTGGCTGGTCGACTGTACCGCCGCGGTCGTAACGGCCAGCTTGATGTGGACGCTGTGGTCGACGCGCAAGGTCGCTTCCTAGGGAAGCGCTGCTTTATTGCCGGCCGCTGAGATTGCTCCTGCAAGCCGAGAGTGGCAGGATGACGAGGCGCCGGCACACCGGCGTTACGCGGCGCGCGCCGCCACGAGTCGCTCGGCCCTTTCCGGGTCCCACAGCGCTGCGTTTGATCCATATCAAGCGCCGACCACTCTGGCTGAACGATCCAGCCCGCTGCCGCGTCTTAGGTGTACGGGCAAGTCGCTCGCTTCCGGAGACTTATCATGACATCAAGAACAGGCATCATCACGCTTTGTGGAATGGCGTTGCTCTGCGCGGCTGCTGCGGGGTGTGGCAACATGGCGAACAGGGCCGGCAGCGCCGGCGCGTCGAACGTGGGCACGTCCGGCAACAGCCTGGAAGGCAATGGCGCCCGCAGCTACGACGCGCAGGACAAGGCGATGGAGCCGGACAAGTCCGGCGGCACATGGCAGGACCGTCGGCAGGACCGTCGACAGGAACAGCGCCAGCAACGAGACGACACGGGCCGGACCAGTGGCAACAGCGCCAGCACGGGCACGACGGGCAGCTCGGCCACGAGAACGGACGACCGCATGCCCGGGGGCGCCAAGGGCGACACGCAGATGAGCTGGCGCGGAACCGTGCTCGCCATCGAACCGCTGTCGCGGCAGGAAGCGCACACCGGCATCGGCATCAGCGGCGCGCCCGGCGCGGCAGCCGCCGGGGGTGTCGTCCCTGGCACCGGCGCGGCGATGGGTACCGTTTATCGCGTCACGCTGCGCACCGACGATGGCGGCAGCCAAGCCGTCATCGTCGAGAATGCGCCGACCTACCGGATCGGCGACAGCGTCACGTATCGCAACGGGATCATCCAGCGGCAATAGCAAGGCCGGCGCCTCGCGCGACACGTATTGAAGCAGGCCGATCCACGGTCGGTGCCGGAAACGGCACGGCTTTGTCGCGCAACGGTGTCTGCGGCGCCAGCGTCGGTACAGGGATAGTCCGCGCAGTCGCGACGCGCCGCAATCGACGCGTCGTTCGCGGTTGCAGGCAGGAGCAGAGCGTTCAGTAGACCTTTTCGACGTCGTAGCCACGCTGGCGCAGCAATGCCGGGATACCGTTATCGCCCACGAGGTGCAGCAGGCCGATGCCGACGAAGGCCACCTGATCGCTTTGCATGATGCGCTCGATGTGCGCGGCCATTTCCGGATTGCGCTTGCCCAGCAGCGTGCGGTCCATGAATGTGGCGGACACGGTATCGCCAGACGTCAGCTCGCGTGCCATCACGTCGATACGGGCAGCGTCCGCGTTGCTCCATGCGTCGATCAGGCCGGCCGACTTCTGCAGCGCCCTGCCGTTTTCCAGTTCTTCCAGGTTTTCCATCAGGTAGCGCTCCTGCTGGGCGTCGTCGAGCGATGCGAACAGGCTGAGCTGGTAGTCTGCCGATTCCAGCTCGTGCACTTCCTTTTTCTGTTCCACTGCCGCCGTCAGCAGGAAGCCCTCGACCCCGTTGCTGCGGTGATATCCGTGCTTCTCGATCTCAGTGCCGACGAGGATGTTGGCGACGAGCCACGGCCGGTACATGGCGACGTTCTGCAACGCCAGGCCGGCCCTGGCCAGCGCCTTGTTCAGTTGGGTGAGCGCGCGCGGCGACAGGTGCCGGGTGATGGAATCTCCAGGCGGATAGCTGCCGTATTTTGCCAGGGCTTGTTCGAACGGCTTGTGGACACGCGTGTCGAGTTCCAGCACAAGAGCGCTGGAATCGGCCAGTGCGCGAGTAACTTCCGGTTCGAGCGGGAAAAAACCCTGCTTGCCGACGTGGATGGTACCGAACAGGTAGCTGGTTTTGCCATCGTGGCGTACCTTGTAAAGGGTGCCGCGGCGGGGCGCGGCCTCTCGCGGCCCGGCCTCTCGCGGCCCGGCCTGCAGTTGAATCGGCGCGGCGGCGCTGGCGGGCACCGCGGAAGCTACCGTCGAGGTAACTTCCTTGGGGATGCTCATTTCCATACTATTGGCCGACCATGAAATGAATAGGGCAATAACGAAAGTCAAATAACGCGGCATGCAGATTCCTTTGCCAATCTTTTAATGGATTGGTGTTTTCGCTAATGAAAACCGAATGTGAATGCCCGTCGACGACAGCCGGGCATGGGCTGGAAGCCGCTTGCAGAGCGACTTGTTGCCCATGGTAAATGATTTGAGGACGAGAGAAAACTGCTTTTTCGCGGTTTTGGCAGATTATTTTTGCGCGTTACAACAAATAATTGACAGCCCGTCTCGATATTATCTGCTTGCCATCGTTAATATTATTGCAGCGCCGCGTGATAAATCGACAAGGATTATGGCGACGGGTTTTCACGGTAGCGGCGACGGATTGCGGATGGATGAGAAGCGTCATGACAACCGTGCCGGCAAGACGCGAACGGGACGCCGCTTTGCGCGGTTCCTCAGGGTCGGGATCGCCACCACGGGCAGCGCCCTTCCAGGGCGATCGCTCCCAGCCATCCCGCCGGTCGCCGGGACGGCGTGCTGCCGTGCCTAGCGCGCCAGCTCGACCAGCACGGCCGTATACATCCGCAGGTTCAGCAGCAGCTGCTTCTCACTGATGAATTCATGTTCCGAATGGCCCGTATAGACGGCGCCAGGCATGCTGGGGCCGAAGCTCACCGCGTTCGGGAACAGCCGCGAATTGGTGCCGCCGCCGATCGATACCGGTTTCGCGTCGGCGATGCCCGTATAGTGCGAGAACACGTCCAGCAGCACGGGCAGTTGCGGCGCGTCGTTTTGCACCCAGGGCTCGCCCAGCTGCGTTACCAGCGTCGCACCGGCGACCACGTTGCCCTGACGGGCTTTCCACGCGTCGAACGCGGCCTTGAACTGCCCTTCCAGCAGCGGTGCCGGCTTGCCGCGCGGGCGGCGCAGGTTGATGTTCAGCCGCAGCGCGCCTTCGGCCTCCTTCAGGACGACGGGTGCGACCGTCATCGGCCCCATGAATTCGTCACGGTAGGCGGCTTCGCCGAACTTCTCGCCGTACAGTCCGGTGCCGACGAGGTCGTTCAGGAAGTGCACCATGGCCGCGGCCGGCGTACCGCGCCAGGTCTGGCCGGCCAGCGCATCGGCCAGCATGGCGATGGCGTTGACGCCGTCCTCCGGTTTCGACGAGTGCGCCGACACGCCTTGCGCCTCTACTGTCAGGCGCTGGCCCGAACGCTGGAACGTATAGCGCATGCCCGGCTGGGCGGCCGCTCGCGTCCGGATCGCCTGTTCCAGTTCGACGCTGGCGCCGTCGATGACGGCGCTCGCGTCTTCCGGGATCTGGCTGTCGAAAAAGCCGCCCGCGAAACTGGTCAGCACGGCCCCGTCCGGCGGCGCCGAGGGCGCGGTACCGAGCGGCACCGCCACGCTGAGCAGACCCCAGCCTTTCTCGGCCGTCACGGCCGGGTACTCGGCGTCGAGCGTAATGTTGACCTGGGGTGGCGTATGCGTCTTCAGGTAGGCCTCGAGCGGCGCCCAGTCCGATTCCTCCGCCATGTAGACGTACAGCTCGATGCGCTTGCGCAGCGGCACCTTGCGATCCTTGATGGCCTTCATCGCATACAGCGCAGTGGCGATCGGCCCCTTGTCGTCTTCCGTGCCCCGTCCCAGCAGCAAGCCGGGCTCGCTGGTGCGGTCGAGCCGGAATGGCGACTGGCGCCACTTGGCCGGATCGACTGGCTGCACGTCGCCATGCGTGATGACACCGACGCGTTCGCGGCCACGGCCATGACCGATGACGACGACGTACCCGTCATCGCGATAGTCGAAACCCAGCCGGTGCGCCTCCTTCTTCAGGTAGGCCTTGAAGCCGAGATGGGCGGGATTGCGTTCGAACGGCACCTGCGGATCGGCCACCGTGTTGAAGGCAACCAGGCCGGCCAGCGTGTCCACGACCTTGCCCGCATACGCATTGCGCGCGTGCTCGGCCGTCGCCACGGCCAGCGGGCTGGGCGCCGCCAGGGCATCGGGCGACAGGGCGGACAGCAGCATGGACAACAGCACGGCTTTCTTCAGCATGGCACACCTGTATGGGTAACGGCACGGGACGAGAGGGTACAGCTTGCTGCTCCTGAACAACAGCGTGCGCGGCCTGGCAGTCGTCGCGAACGCCGCACCGCCATTGGGCGGCGAAGCTATGGTAACGTGTTACAACAATTACCAGTTTACATCTTTTCCCAAACGACAGCGATCCTCCGTGGAGCCCACTCCTCTCCCTGCCGGCTTGAACGGCACGGCCCGCCACAGCGCGGCCGCGCGCCTGCCCACGATCCGGTTCAGGCTGGCGCTGCTGGTGCTCAGCTGCGTGCTGCCGGCCGCCATCGTGTCCGGCTTCCTGATCTATGACCACTACCGGGTCGAGCGCTCCAGCCTGCTGGCCGAAGCGATGTCGACGGCGCGTTCGATGGTTTCCGTGGTGGACCGCGATTTCGACACGGTCGTCACCGCCTTGCGCACCTTGTCCATCTCCGACGACATCGACAGCGCAGACCATGCCGAGTTCCGGCGCCAGGCCTCGAACGTGCACGCGATCCTGCCCATCACGGAGATCGTGCTGTACGCCCCCGCCAGCGGCCGGCAACTGATGAACACGGCCGCTGCCGGCCAGGGCGTCGGTCCGGCGGCGCTGCTGCGCCAGGTCGTGCGCATGCGCCAGCCGGGCGTCTCCAGCCTGTACCGCGCCGCCAACGGTGCCATGACGATCACGGTGGCCGTGCCGATCCTGCGCGACGGCGCCGTGCGTTACGTGCTGGCGGCGCAGGTCATGCCGTCCGCGCTGAACGGCATCCTGACCGACCAGAAGATCCCCGACAGCTGGCGCGCGGCGATCCTCGACAGCGACGCGGCCATCGTCGCGCGCAACCTGCAGATCGAACAGTTCCAGGGGCGCCAGCCGCGCCCCGAAGTGGTGGCGCGCGTGCGCCAGCAACTGGAGGACACGTTCGATTCGCTGACGGTGGACGACGTCGAGGTGGTCACGCTGTACAGCCGCTCGCCCAAGTCCGGCTGGACGGTGATGCTGGGCGTGCCGCACAAGAACCTGACGGCGGGCCTGTTGCGCACCCTGGAGTCGCTGATCGTGGCCACCGTCGTGCTGCTGGCGATGGGCTTCGCGATGGCCTGGCTGGTCGGCGGCCGTATCGCCCATTCCGTGCATGCGCTGATCGACCCGGCCACCGCGCTGGGTGCCGGCCGGCCGGTGCAGCCGCCGCGGGTCGATTTCCGCGAAGCCCAGCAGGTGGCCGACTCGCTCGAGCGCGCCGCGCTGGCCCTGGACGAGGCGCGCGCCCGGGCCGCCAAGGAGCTACGCGACCGCCGTGCCGCCCAGGAAGCGCTGCAGGCGGCCGACGTGCGCAAGGACGAATTCCTGGCCACGCTGGCGCACGAGCTGCGCAACCCGATGGCGCCCTTGGTCAATGCGCTGCAGATCTTGCGCCTGCCCGGCCGCGCCGCCGTCCCGGCCAGCAACGTGCTGGACATCATGGAACGCCAGCTGAAGCAGATGGTGCGGCTGGTGGACGACCTGCTGGACGTCTCGCGCATCACGACGAACAAGCTGGGCATCCGGCACGAGCCGCTGGTGCTGCAAGACGTGATCGGGCACGCGCTGGAGACTTCCGGCCCGCTGCTGCAGCAGCGCCGCCATGCGCTGTCGGTGCACCAGCCGGACCAGCCGGTGGCGCTGACGGGCGACGCCACCCGGCTGGCGCAGGTGTTCTCCAACCTGCTGAACAACGCCGCCAAGTACACGCCGAACGGCGGGCGCATCGCGCTGGACGTGTTCGTGCTGCGCCCGCACGCGGGCGAGCCGCAGCACCACGGCCAGGTGCGCATCGAGATCAGCGACAACGGCATCGGCATCGGCGCGGCCGCGCTGCCGCACGTGTTCGACATCTTCTTCCAGGCCGACCGCTCGCTGGGCCGCTCGCAGGCGGGCCTGGGCATCGGCCTGTCACTGGCGCGGCGCCTGGTCGAGCTGCACGGCGGCACGCTGACGGCGGCGAGCCCCGGCGAAGGCCTGGGCAGCACCTTCGCCATCGAGCTGCCGCTGGCCACGCAAGCCACGGCCGCGCCGGTGGCCGACAATAATGCCGGCACGCCGATTCCGCCCCTGCGCGTGCTGGTGGCGGACGACAACGTGGACCACGCCAATACCCTGCGCACCCTGCTGCTTGCCGCCGGCCAGCAGGTGCAGGTGTGCTACGACGGCCTGTCCGCGCTGCGCTGCGCCGAGGCGTTCGAACCGCAGATTGCCTTCCTCGACATCGGCATGCCACGACTGGACGGCTACGAGCTGGCGCGCCGGCTGCGCGCCAATTCGCAACTGCGCGACTGCACGCTGGTGGCCGTCACGGGCTGGGGGCAGTTGCAGGACCAGCAACGCTCGCGCGCGGCCGGGTTCGACCATCACATCGTCAAGCCGCTGCAGCTGGCGCAACTGAACGAGTTGCTGCGCGCCCGCGCGCTGGCGCCGGCCGAGGCCCAGTAAGCACGGCGTTAAACCCATGGCGGCGGCAGGGCCTTGCTTGAAACGGCCAGGCTCGTCCCGACATGACACGCCATGATTCCATTTTCCATACTCGATCTTTCCCCGATCGCGCAGGGCAGCGATGCCGGCGCGTCGCTGCGCAATACGCTGGACCTGGCCCGGCATGGCGAACGGTGGGGCTACCACCGCTACTGGCTGGCGGAACACCACGGCATGCCGGGCATCGCCAGCGCGGCCACCGCCGTCGTCATCGCCCACGTGGCCGGCGGCACGTCGACGATCCGCGTCGGCGCGGGCGGCATCATGCTGCCGAACCACGCACCGCTCGTCATCGCGGAACAATTCGGCACGCTGGAGGCGCTGTTCCCCGGCCGCATCGACCTGGGCCTGGGCCGCGCGCCCGGCTCCGACCAGACCACGGCGCGCGCGCTGCGGCGCAACCTGGAGTCCAACGCGGAACAGTTCCCGCAGGACGTCGTCGAACTGCAGGACTACCTGTCCGACCAGCCGCGCCAGCGCGTGCTGGCGGTACCAGGCCACGGCGCCAAGGTACCGCTGTGGATACTCGGTTCCAGCCTGTTCGGCGCCCAGCTGGCGGCCCACCTGGGCCTGCCGTTCGCGTTCGCGTCGCACTTCGCGCCGCAGATGATGATGCAGGCGATCGCCCTCTACCGCGCCAACTTCAAGCCGTCCGCGCAGCTGGACAAGCCCTACGTCATGCTGGGCTACAACGTGTTCGCGGCCGAAACGGACGAGGAAGCCGAGTGGCGCGCCACGTCGATGCAGCAGGCCTTCGTCAACCTGCGCACGGGCCGGCCCGGAAAGTTGCCGCCGCCGGTGACGAACTACCGCGACGCGCTGGGCCCGCAGGAAAACGCGATGCTGGACTCGGTGCTGTCCTGCTCCGCCGTCGGCTCGCCCGAGACGGTCGCGGCGCAGATGAAAGGCTTCATCGCCAGCACCCAGCCGGACGAGCTGATGATCACCTCGCAGATCTTCGAGCACAGCGCGCGGCTGCGCTCCTACGAGATCCTGGCGGACGTGCACCGCCGGCTCTGAACACCACCGTGGGGTCTGTCCCTGCAAGGGACTGACCCCGAAGTTCGAGAAGCGCCAGCAAACTTCAGGGTCAGTCCCCGCGGGGACAGACCCTTTCGCACGCTGCCCCACGGGTCTCCGCTTGTTGGGGTCTGTCCCTGCAAGGGACTGACCCCGAAGTTCGAGGAGCGCCAGCAAACTTCAGGGTCAGTCCCCACGGGGACAGACCCTTTCGCACGCTGCCCCACGGGTCTCCCGGTTGCTGGGGTCTGTCCCTGCAAGGGACTGACCCCGAAGTTCGAGAAGCGCCAGCAAACTTCAGGGTCAGTCCCCGCGGGGACAGACCCTTGTGCACGCTCCAGCAGAGTTCCCCGATAGTGCGTACAATGTTCGGCTTTTTTGCAACTGGAGCCGTCGTGAGCTCGCACCAACAACAAGATATCTCCCCCGCCATGGTCTGGCTGATGGCCGCCGCCACCGGCCTGATCGTCGCCAACCTGTACTACGCCCAACCGCTGGTCGGTCCGATCAGCCGCGCCACCGGTCTCGATGCCGGCGCCGCCGGTTTGATCGTCACCTTGACGCAGATGGGCTACTGCCTCGGCATGCTGTTCATCGTGCCATTGGGCGACCTGGTGGAGAACCGCCGCCTGATCGTCACCGCGCTGGCCGCCACCGCCTGCGCGCTGGGCGCCGCCGCGTTTGCGAGCAACGCGGCCGTGTTCCTGGCCGCCGCGTTCTGCATCGGCCTCGGTTCCGTGGCCGCGCAGATCATCGTGCCGTTCGCGGCGCACTTGTCCCTGCCCGAAACGCGCGGCCAGACCGTCGGCACCGTCGTCAGTGGGCTGCTGCTGGGGATCATGCTGGCACGCCCGGTATCGAGCCTGGTGACGGACGCCCTGGGCTGGCACGCCATCTTCGTGCTGTCCGCCGTCTGGACGGCCGCGCTGGCACTGCTGCTGAAGCGCCGCCTGCCGCTGCGCGAGCCGGACCACACCAGCACCTACGCCGCCCTGCTGGGCTCCATGTGGCACCTGCTGAAGACGACGCCGATCCTGCGCCGCCGCGCCGGCTACCAGTTCTGCATGTTCGGCGCCTTCAGCCTGTTCTGGACCACGGTGCCGCTGGTGCTGGCCAGCGACGCGTTCGGCCTGTCGCAGACAGGCATCGCGCTGTTCGCGCTGGCCGGCGTGGCCGGCGCCATCGTCTCGCCGATCGCCGGGCGCCGCGCCGACCTGGGCAAGTCGCGTTCGACGACGGCCATCGCGCTGACGGCTGGCCTGCTGTCGTTCGCCGTGCCGCTGCTGCTGCACGGCGGCCGCACGTTCGAACTGTGCCTGCTGGTGGCGGCGTCGATCGTGCTCGACGCCGGTGTCTCGGGCAGCCTGGTGGTCGGCCAGCGCGCCATCTATTCGTTGGGCGCGGACGTGCGCAGCCGCCTGAACGGCCTGTACATGGCGATCTTCTTCATGGGTGGCGCGCTCGGCTCCGTGCTGGGCGGCTGGATGTTCGCCCACCACGGCTGGCATGGTGTGCTGCTGACGGGCCTCGCGTTCCCCGCGCTCGGCCTGGCCTTGTTCGCCAGCGAGCGCCGCAAATAACGTCAAATAACGTTCAGTACACGTTCAGTGCGCCCACAGGCGCAGCTGGCCCGTCATGTTGACGGAACCCGTGATGTCGAGGCTACCCATGCTGGCCGTCACGGGTGCCAGCGGATCGTTCTGCACGCTCATCGACTCGAAACCGAAGCGCTCGAATCTCACCGTGTTGGGCAGCGACAGCGCCAGGTAGTCGCCGCCATCCGGGCGGCTGTGCACGTCGATGGCGATCGTCGACATGTCGATCGTGCCACGCACGTTGCGCAGCACCAGGTAGCGGCTGTGGCCATCGGCACCGGCGAAGCCCAGCGACAGTCGGCTGTCGCTGACCGCGCCCACCAAAGTCGGGTCGTTGATGACGATGTGGGCGGCGAAGCTGACGCCATCCTGGCCCGCCACCCGCGCCATCTCCTCGTCGGCCAGCGCGCGCAGCGGTGCGGCATGCGCGCGCAACGCGGCCAAGGCCAGGGCCAGCAGCAGGAACGTCTTCATGGCCGGAACTTCACGTCGAGGTACTGGATCTGGATCGCGCCGATGCGCGAGGAGCCCAGGTCGGTCGTGGTGCCGCCCGGATTCGTGAACGTCACCCTGTCGATCTGCAGGCCCCCCGTCGCCGCGCTACCGCTGCCGTACTGACGATCGGGCCAGCCGATGCCCACGTGCAGGTGCGCGCCCGCGGCGTCGGCCACCGCATTGACCACGGCCGGCTGCGCCGCGACGTCGGCAATGGCCCAAGGGGCGCCGGTGAAATTGCCGTCCGCATCGACGGCGCCCAGCCGGATGCCCTGCAACGCCAGCTGGCCGCCCATGGCGGCGCGGCCGTTGGGGCGCCACGCCATCTCGCCCACGTGCATGTTCAGCGCCAGCCCGAACGCCACGCCATCTTCCAGGCGCGGCGTGGAAAACTGCAGGCCGCCGCCGCGATGGACCACGTCCGTCAGCACGACACTGCCGCCGTCGCGCACGATACCGTCCGCGTCCACGCCCCAGTCGTAGGCGAACTGCCAGCGCTGCTCGCCGTCCACGTTGGCGGGAAAGGCGAAGCTGACGATGTCGGCCAGCCCCGCCGGGCCGTTGCCGATGTCGAGGCGGTAGGGATCGGAAAACGGCACCGCATTGTCGCTGCGCGCGGCCGACAGGTTGCCGATCCAGGCGCTGCGGCCCGGCTGCGGTGTGTACGTGATGCGTACGTCGCCGTTCATCGAGAAGCCGGACAGGTCGAAGCTGACGCCATCGCCGCCCCTTACCGAGGAGAGCACGGCGTCGCTCAAAGGCCGCAGTGGCGCGGCATGGGCCGATGGCACGACGCTCAACGCCAGCAGCAGGCAGGCGCGCCGCATCAGTGCTTCCCGCCCAGCGTCAGTGCAGCCGGCGGCGGCGCACCGGATGCGAGGTTCGGCGGTACGGTGCCGTTGGTGCTGATGGCGGCCAGCTTGTCGCGCCAGTTCAGCCACACGCCGGCCTGCGCCACGTCCGGCAGCTGCGTCGTGCCAGCGGGCGCCTGGAACTGCACGCCGGTCTTCAGCAGCGATACCCAGAAGTCGCGGCTCGGTCCCGTCGCGTCGCCGGCGCGCACGCCGCCCAGCTGCGCCAGCGACAGGCACGGCGCGGTGCAGGCGCCGTCCCAGCGCTTGCCGCCCAGCGGGTCGCTGCGCGAATCGAGCACCAGCGCGCTGCCGTCGGCCGCCGTACCCGTCACGCGCATCGAGCCGGACAGGCTGTTGATGCGCAGGCCGACGTCGCCGCTGATGGCGTCGAAGCCCACCCGCATGCCGATCACCTCGCGCGGCGTGGCCGCGTCGCCGGTGGCGCGGTAGACGAATTCAAAGTACGGATTGGCGATCTGCACGGTGCGCTGCGCCGCCGTGCCGTCGCTGCGGCCGAACTGCAGCAGCGGCATGTCGATGTCCGCGCCCAGGCCTTCGCGCGCCGCGTAGCGGTAGTCGCCCAGGCGAAGATTGCGCAGGTTGGCCGACAACGTCACGTCCGCGTCCAGCGCGATGCGGGTGAAGTCGAACTCGCCCAGGCGGCTGTTGCTGACGGCGATCAGGCCCTGGCCACGGGTCTGCGCCAGGTCGTCGTCGGACATCGCGCGCAGCTGTGCATGGGCGTGGCAGGCGAAAAAGGCGGCCGGCAAGGCGGCCGCAAAAAGGAGCACGTTTTTCATGGTAATGAAGAACGAAGTGAGAACCCGGCAGGCCGGATGAAGGCCGGCAAACCGGGGTAAAGCAGACTACTTTCGTATGCGGTCAGGCCATCGGGCGATGCGCCTGCACGCAAGAGGTATCGGCGTTGCGCGGCGGGCGCCGCGCAACGTGCGCCGATTTTAGTGAGCCCAGATCCAGACTTGCGTACCGCGCAGGTCGAGCTGGTTCATCGCCATCGAGCCGTACGACGCGTTGCTGTTGCCCATCTTGATCGCATCGACGGAGACGTTCAGGAACTTGCCGGCAGCCACCTGCACATCAGCCGGGATCGCGATCTGTACCACATCGCCGCCGTTGGTCGCGTCGTAGAAGGTGCCCGGGTTCGTCACGCCGGCGGCGCCAGCGGCGGCCAGGAACGAGTTTTTCGACAGGATGTCGATGCTGGCGGCGATCAGGCCGTTGACCTTGATGCCGTTGAAGCTGACGGAACCGCCGCCCAGGCCGGTGCTGGCGTCGACCGCGTCCGTATCGGTGTAGACGAAGGAGTCAACCTTGACGTTCAGGTTGGCGGCGATGGACACGCCGTCCTGGCCGGTGACGGCGGACAGATCGGCGTCCTTGATCGGGGTCATGGCCGATGCGGACAGGGCCAGGGAGGACAGGGCTGCTGCGACTGCGATGCTGATGCGTTTCATGGTTATCTCCGTTCGTTATGGTGGTTGGGCTTCCCTGCGGGAAGCGGCCAGGCCGCTGTCCCTTGCATGCCGTGCCGGCCCGCTTCCTGGGCCGGTCGACACGGCGCTGCTCTTAATATTTTTTCAATATTAATTAAATTTATGATCGCGTCCCTGGCTGGGCCCGGTCCAGCCTTGCGCGCTGACCGTTCAGGCCAAACGCATGTCCGTTCAGGCCATCCCTGGGCGTAGCGGCCGCACTGTCGTGGTTTTTGCACATTGGCGGATTTACGACACTCTTTCGCGCGATATCACAGAATTTTGCGCAGAGATTAGAACTGCACATCTAATTTTTCCGCTTCCTTCCGCCGGACAAAGCGTGCGTTAATAAATTACAAAAAAGCAAGGGATGACCGCCCAGCGAAAAAGCACGGTCGTTCACATAAACGAATTTCCGGCATCGCTTGCTGCGAGATCGATAAAAAAAGGAGACGTCATGGGCATGTTGACAATGGGGCGCGCGACGCCCCCGGGCGAAGCTTTGCCCGCTGCTTTTTCCTCCACCCTGTCACGCACGCGCGCGCGTCGCCAGAGGCCATCATGCTGATGCTGCTGATGAGTGTGCTGGCCATCGCGGTCGGCGGCGCCGGCCTGCTGTCGCGTCACGAAGTGCGGGAGCGTCCCAAGGGCCAGTTCGAGATGCCGCAGACCATGCTGGGCGGCGGCAGCTATTCGCAGGACGTCAGCATCGAACCGTTCTCGGAGCTGAAGTATCGCCACATCGTGCGCCAGGCCTACGACTACAGCTGCGGCTCCGCCGCGCTGGTGACGATCCTGACGTATCACCTGGGTCTTCCGGTCACCGAGCAGCAGGCCATGGAAGGCATGCTGGAGAAGGGCGAAAAAGAAAAGATCATCGAGCGGCGCGGCTTCTCGCTGCTGGACATGAAGCGCTACGTGGCGTCGCTGGGCGTGACCGGCGCCGGCTATCGGGCCGAGGTCAAGGACCTCTTGAGCCTGACGGAACCGGCCATCGTGCCGATCGACTACGCGGGCGCCAAGCACTTCGTGGTGTTGCGCGGCATCCGCGATGGCGTTGTCTTCATCGCCGATCCCTCCGCCGGCAATATCGCCTTCTCCGTCGAGGAATTCGCCACCTTGTGGGACCAGAACACGCTGTTCATCGTCTCGCCTCAGGCCGGCCAGAAGGCGCCGGCCAGGCTGGCCTTGAGCGACAACGAACTGGGCGTCGTCGACATGGACCGTGTCACCAACGGTGGCCGGCTCGATGCCCTCAATCACGCCGCGCACCTGTTGCAGCGCGCCGTCAACTCCGGCGCGTCCGGTACCTGGATGCACAGCCGCTAGCCGCATTCAGCGTCCCCCGGCAGCTCCATCGTTTTCTGTCCCGTCCCGCAAAAAAGGAAAGTCCATGATCCTGAAGACCGCGCCTGTCGCCGCCCTCGCCGTAGCCTCCGCCCTCGCCATGTTGACCGCCCTGCCGGCCCGCGCCCAGGAAACGCAACAGACTCCCGCCAGCAGCGACGCCGCGCGCGACGCGCTGGCCAGGAAGGAAGGCGAAGGCGACCAGACCGAGCTGCTGAAGGAAACGCTGACGGCCGTCGACAAGCAGTATTCGCTGATCCGCAAGGGCCGCTCGCAGTTCACCTACGACCTCACCTACACCTACATCGGCCAGGAACGCATCGTCACCGACTACACGGCGGACGGCCTGACCCTGTTCGACATCGAGAACACCAACTCGCACACGATCACCAATACGCTGTCGGCCGACTACGGGGTGCTGAACAACCTGACCGCTAACGTGACCTTCCCCGTGATCTCGAAGTACACGGATTCGACCAAGCACTCGGGCCTGTCCAATTCGCTGGGCGACATCAACGTGGGCGCGCGCTGGCAGCCGCTGGAGGCGCGCCGCGACCGCCCCAACTTCACCGTCACCGGCAACGTGCGGCTGCCATCCGGACGCAGCCCGTTCAAGGTCATCGCCGGCAGCGGCGAGGCGACCGGCAGCGGCGTCACCGCCGTCACGGCGGGCCTGAACGTCAACCGCATCGTCGATCCGGTCGCGCTGTTCGGCTCCCTCAACATGACCGTCAGCGCGGCCGCCAACGGTCTGCACCAGCTCAACGGCACGCGCGTGCTGACGCGCGTGAAGCCGGGCACCTCGGTCGGTTTCGGCATCGGCTTCGCTTACGCGCTGTCGTACGGGATCTCGACCACGCTGTCGTTCCAGGAAGCGATTTCGGCCGGCTCCAAGCTGCGCTTCGAGGATGGCCTGGAGGTCAAGACCAGCACGCAGACGTCGGCCATCGTCAACCTGGGCCTGGGCTACCGGGTATCGCCGAAGACCACCGTCAACCTGTCCGTCGGCATCGGTCTCACCAACGATTCGCCGAACCTGTCGGTGGGCCTGAACCTGCCGCTGGCGTTCTGACGGGGGCACCATGCAGAGCGCCCTCCGCACCCTCGTCGCCGCGCTCGCGGCCGCCCTGCCGGCGCAGCCGGTGCTGGCCGCGCTGGTGGAAAACCTGACCACCAGCGTCACCGCGATGGCATTGGGGAACGCCGTCACGGCCGACCCGCCTGGCATCGATTCGATCCACTTCAATCCGGCCGGTCTGGCGCGGCTGACGGGCGACAGCAAGATCTACTCGGCGTTCGGTGCCTCGATCCGTACCGGCGCCGCCTTCCACAAGCCGGAAGGGTTCGACGTGGGCGGCTGGACCGACGATCCCGTGGCCGGCCAGCGCACCGGGCCGGTGCGCCAGGCGATGTACGTGCCCGGCTACGGCATGCCGGGCTGGCGTCTGCCCGGCGTCATCATCCCCGGCCTGGGCATGGCGTTCAACAAGCCCGGCTCGGCTTTCACGTTCGCCACCAACAGCTACATGTCGCAGGCCATCAGCATCGACCGCACCACCGATCCGAACGATCCGGCCCGCTTCGACGGGCGCCAGATCCAGCTGCAGCGCCTGGTCTACGCGGCGCCCTCGATCGGCTGGAAGTATTCGGACACGCTGCGCTTCGGCCTCTCGGTACCGATCGCGCACTCGGCGTTCGTCGTCGACACGCACATGCGCTTCCCCAACGAGCTGCTGGGCGTGTTCGGCAAGCTGCAGCAGGGCTGGTGCCCCGAGAGCGGCGGCAACATCATCGACACGTTCGGTTTCGGCCTGTGCGGCGGCGGCAAGGAAGGCATGGTCACGCCGTTCAAGCATGCCGCCTCGATGCGGCTACAGATGACGGCGCCGTTCGATCCGACCCTGAATCTGGGCGTGCTGTGGGAGCCGCGGCCGTGGTTCGCGCTGGGCGCCGTCTACCAGGGCGGCTCGAAGACGCGCTACACCGGCAAATACCAGTTCGACACGCAGCCGATGCTGCGCAACTTCGTCAAGGGCCTGAATTCCAGCCTGTTCGGGCCCGTCGCCGGTGCCGTGCTGGGACTGCCCTCCTCCATCCCGGAAACGCAGAAAGGCAATCTGTCGGCCACGATTCCGTTCCCGGCGCACCTGCAGGTCGGCGTCAAGCTGCGCCCGATCCGCTACGTGCAGCTGAACGTGGACGCCAGCATCGCCAAGTGGAGCGACTGGAACGCGCTGACGTTCGAGTTCGACCAGAGCGTCAAGCTGCTGGAGGTGGCGCGCCTGTACGGCATCGCCGACTCGACAAAACTCAAGATCCCGCGCGGCTACAAGAGCCTCGTCAACTACGGCTTCGGACTGCAGCTGTTCCCCACCGAGAAGCTGGCGCTGCGCCTGGGCTACGAGCCGCGCAAGAGCTCCATCCCGGGCGACAAGGTCGACCTGATCGCACCGCTGCCGGACACGAAGCTGTACAGCGTGGGCCTGAACTACAAGTTCTCGCCGCACAGCGACATCAGCCTGACGGCTTCGTACATGGCCGGCAAGTTCGACACGCCGGCCAACACCGACTGCAATATGAACTGCAACAAGTTCCTGAACGTGATCTACAACCCCTATGCGGGGCTGGACGTGGCGGGCGACATCAAGGTCCGCTACGCCGGTCTCAGCTTCACCCACCGATTCTGAGGAGACCATATGAAACGACTCGCCGTCACCATCATCGTCGCCAGCACGCTCGCCGCTGGCGCCGCCCGCGCCGCCGACGCCATCTCGCCCGCCAAGCAGGCCCTCGTCAATCGCGTGCTGCAGCTGTGGCAGATCGACAGCATCGGCCAGTCGATGCTGCAGGCGCCCGTCAGCGACGCCGTGCAGCAGGCGCGCGCGATGCTGCAGGGCCGCGCCGCGCCGGAAAAGCGCGATGCCGCGATGACGGACATCGTCGGCGAAGCGCGCAAGTTCATGGAAGAGACCACGCCGATCGCCCGCGCCAGCGCCGACAAGCTGATTCCCACCACCGTGGCACCGCTGCTGGCTGAGCGCTTTTCCGAGGAAGAGCTGAAGCAGATGGTGACGATCCTGGAGTCGCCGGTGAAGAAGAAGTTCGAGGCCATGGTGCCGGAACTGCAGAAGAAGCTGGGCGAGAGCGTGGCCGCCGACACGCGCGCCGTCATCGATCCGAAGCTGAAGGGTTTGCAGGAACGCATCGGCCTGCGCCTGCGCGCGGCGGTGACGCCCTGAGCGAGGCAGCCATGCCTTATTCCTCCGCCCTGCATCTGGTGCGCGGCGTGAAGTCGCGCCTGGCGCACTCCGGCGTTGCCGCCGATGCGCTGTTCGAACAGGCCGGCCTGACCGAGGACGGCCTCGCCTGCGACGCGCTGACCCTGTCCGACCGCCTCAGCCACTTGTGGGAGCTCGTCGTCGAGCAGTCCGGCGACCCGTTGATCGGCCTGAAGGTCTCCACGCCGCACCGGCTCGGCTGGCTGGGCGTGATGGGCCACATCATGCTGGTCTCGCCCACCGTGCAAAGCACGATCGAGCGCTGCCACGGCCACACCCGCGTCGGCATCCTGCTGCCGGGCGCACGCCGCGCGGTGCCGCTGCAGCGCTACGACTTCGTCTGGTGCGTCCTGCTGCGCACACTGCGCAGCGCGGCCGGGCGCGACGACGCCACGCCGGTCCAGGTGGAGTACGCCTTCCCGGAGCCGGCCAACGCCAGCTACTACGAGGAGACGTTCGGCTGCCCGGTGCATTTCAACCGGCCCTACAACGTGATGGAATTCGCCGACGCCGACCTGGTGGCCGCGCTGCCGGAGGCGCAGATGCCGCCGACCGGCGACGCCCGGCCCATGCTGGCCGGCCTGGCGCGCGCCCAGTTGCCCCGCTTCAGCGCGCGCGTGCAGGACATCGTCGCCACCATGCTGCCGAAGGGCCCGCCGCACCGCGACGCCGTCGCCGCGCGGCTGATGATGAGCGAACGCACCCTGCAGCGCCGCCTGGCCGAGGAAGGCACCAGCTTTTCCAGCCTGGTGGACGATACCCGCCGCGAACTGGCGCGCCGTTCGCTGGAAAGCGGCGACCAGTCGTTGAAGATGCTCAGCTTCCAGTTGGGCTTTTCCGAACCCAGCGCGTTCTACCGGGCCTGCAAGCGCTGGTTCGGCACCACGCCCTCCGACCTGGCCCACCATGGCGAGCGGCACCCACCAGTGAAGGGAGGCAGTTGCGATGGCACCTGAACGACACCACGGCAGTCCACGCGCGCTGATCGGCGAACTGCTGGTACGCCAGCGGCTGATCACCCAGGAACAGCTGGACCGCGCCATCGCGCACCAGCGCGGTACCGGCGAACTGCTGGGCGAGATCCTGGCCGAGTGGAACCTGATCACCCACCAGCACGTGCAGGACGTGCTGCACCGCCAGCGGCGGCTGCGCACGACCGCCGCGTTCATCGGCGCGCTGATGGCGCCATTGCAGGCGCTGGCGATGCAGCCCGTCGCCACCGCCGCGGCAGTGGCAACGGTGCCCGCGCTGCGGCCGCTGGACGACCGGCAGTTGGAGGAAGTGGGTGGGCAAGGCCTGCAGGACGAGCTGGTACGCCACATCCGCCAGCAGTTGCGCGGCAACGGCGTCGATGTGATCGGCGACATGGCCAAGCTGGTCAATCCGGTGCTGGGCTTGCTCGAATCGGACCTGGCGCTGCGCGGTGTCACCTTCGATCCTGCCAATGCCGTGACACGCATGAACGCGGACGGCTCGATCACCTTGGCGCTGCCGACGACGATCGGGGAACTGAGCCTGTCGAATATTCGCATCCGCGGTGCCGACCCGGCTGGCCCCAGCTTCGGCAGCATCACGATGCGCGGCATCGATCTGACCGGTACGACGATCACGCTGGCTTTGCGGCCCTGAGGAGACGCGATGCGACGGATTCAAATGCTGGCGGCCTGGCTCGTGGCCGCACAGGTGGCGGCGGCGCCCATCGAGGTCGTCGAGGAGCCGGGCAACACGCCCGGCCGCGCCTTTACGGCGACAACGGTGATCGCCGCCTCGCCCGCGCAACTGTGCCGCATCGTGCAGGACTACGCCAACTATGGCGCCTTCATGCCGAACACGCGCAGCGCCGTACCGGTCGGCACAGGCTCCGGCTACGTGCTGGTGGACATGACGCTGGACCTGCCGCTGGGCCAGGTCAAGCAGTACCGCCTGCGGCTCGAGCCCACCGGCAGCGCGGACGGCTGTCGGCTGGCCTGGCAGCTGGTGCCGCGCCCGGACCTGCGGCCGGGGCAGACGATCGCCGACACGGCCGGCTACTGGGATTTCACGGCGCTGCCCGACGGCAGCGGCTCGCAGGTACGCTATCGCGTGTATGCCGACCCAGGGCCGGTGCCGTTCGGGTTCGGCTGGATCGTCGAGATGATGAGCAAGCGCAGCCTGCCGCGGGCGGTGGCGGCGGTGCGGGAGCGGGCGCTGGAAGAGACCCATGGTGACGGGCGCCTATCTGCGGGCCTTCCTGCCCGCAGATAGGCGCCTGTCACCGGCCGGTTGCTTTCGCCGGCTACGGATGTTTTACACACGAGAGCGGGGGCTGCGGGTCAGTAAGGAGCTATGGCATACATGCCATAGCCGCTTCGCAGGCAAGGAGCGGTGCTCCTTGAAACCCCTGCTACGCCCCGGCGGGTCTGACCCCGGTCTTCGTTCAGGGTGTCTTCAACCTTTACTTGCGCGCCTTGCCGAACGGATCGCCCGCCCGCCATGCCGGCATCTTCGGCGCATCGGCCACCATGCGCCCGAGGTTCAGGGTGAACTGGGCCTGCTGCGTCATGCCGGACAGGTCCCACTTCGGATCGTACTCGTCGCCCACCTGGTGATAGCGTGCCCCATACGCCTTGCGCTCGGCCGCCGCCGCTTCCTTGTCGCCCACGTAATCGCGCCCGCCTTCGATCGAGAACGCGGGCACGCCCGCCTTGGCAAAGCTGAAGTGGTCGCTGCGGAAGTAACCGCCAGCGAGGTCGGGCCGGGCCTCGGCAATGCGCAGGTTCATCGCCTTGGCGGTGGCCGCGGCCATGCGGCCCAGCTCCGTGCGTTCGCTGCCCTGCGTGCCGATGTCGCGTGCCGTGCCGATCCAGTTCAGGCTGTCCAGGTTCAGGTTGGCGGCCGTTTTCGCCAGCGGCCACAGCGGGTCCGTCGCGTAGGCCGCGCTGCCCAGCAGGCCCTGCTCTTCGGCCGCCACCCACAGGAACATCTGGCTGCGCTTGGCCGGCGCCTTGGCCGCTTCCTGCGCCATCGCCAGCAGCGCGGCCGTGCCGGAGGCATTGTCGACGGCACCGTTGAAGATATTGTCCTTGCCGTCGCCCTGCTTGCCCAGGTGGTCCCAGTGCGCGCTGTAGATCACCACCTCGTCCTTCAGCTTCGGGTCGGTGCCGGGCACGATGCCGGCCACGTTGTACTGGTCGACCGTGCGCACGGCCGCCTGCAAGGTGCCGCTCAGCTTCGCCTGCAACGACACCGGCGCGAAGTCCTTGCGCTCGGCCGCGGCGCGCAATGCGTCCAGGTCCTGGCCGGCGGCCTTGAACAGTGCGACGGCCGCGTCGTTGGTGATCCAGCCCTGCATCGGCGTGCCGGGCGCGCCCTGCGCCAGCTGGAAGCGCTCCACGCCGCTCCAGCTGTTCTGGATCACGCTCCAGCCATACGACGCCGAGGCATCCGTGTGGATCAGCAGCGCGCCGGCGGCACCACGGCGCCTGGCTTCCTCGAACTTGTAGGTCCAGCGGCCGTAGTACGTCAGCGCCTTGCCGCCGAAGCGTTCCGGTGCCTCGGCGGTGGGCGCGGGATCGTTGACCAGCATGACGACGATCTTGCCCGTCACGTCCTGGCCCTTGTAGTCGTCCCACCCTTCTTCCGGCGCGGCGATGCCGTAGCCGACGAAGACCAGCGGCGCATCGAACTGGTGGCGCGCCTGCGCGTCGCCGGTGCCCCACACCCAGTCCTTGCCGAAGGCGAACGGCTGCGCGGTGCCGTTGACGGCCAGGTGCAGCGTCGACGTTTCCGGCACCGCCTTGACGCCGGCGATCTTGACGAGCTGGCGGTAGCCGCCGTCGCGCACCGGTTTCAGGCCGGCCGCCATGGCCTGGTTCTCCAGGTAGGCGACCGTCAGGTCGCCGCCGCGCTGGCCGGTACCGCGGCCTTCCAGCAGGTCGCTGGACAGGAAGGCCAAGTGGGCGCGCAAGGGCGCTTCCTGTACCTGATGCAGGGATTTGGGGGCGGCGAAAGCGGGCAGTGCCAGCGCCAGCGCCAGGCTCATGGCCAGCGTGCGCGCGGTGGGGATCGGTTTGTGCATGGTCTTGTTGTCCGTGTGCGGTTGTCTCGGGGCGGCAGGTATGCCGCGCGGGCATTGTATGCGATGTTGACGGCGCCGCGGCCGCTCGCCCATACTCTCGCGCATGACAGCGCCAGTCCCCTACATCGGCCGTTTCGCCCCTTCCCCCACCGGCCCCCTGCACCTGGGCTCCCTCGTCGCGGCCATGGCCAGCTACCTGGACGCGAAGGCGCACGGCGGCCAGTGGCTGGTGCGCATCGAGGACGTCGACGGCGACCGCAACGTGGCCGGCGCCGACCGCCACATCCTCGCTTCGCTGCAGCGCTGCGGCATGCAGTGGGACGGTGACGTCACCTGGCAGACGCAACGCACCGCGCTGTACGATGCGGCGCTGGCGCAACTGGCCGACAGCGTCTACCCGTGCGGCTGCTCGCGCCGCGAGATCGCCGATTCGCAGACCCGGCTGGCCGCGCAGCATGGCGCCAACGCCAGCCTGGTCTATCCCGGCACCTGCCGCGCCGGCCTGGCGCCGGGCAAGGTGCCGCGCGCGCTGCGCCTGCGCACGCCCGTCGCGCCGGCGCACGTGGTAGGCTTCCAGGACCGCTGGCACGGCTGGGTCGAGCAGGACATCACGCGCGAGGTCGGCGATTTCGTGGTCCGCCGCGCCGACGGCTTCTGGGCCTACCAGCTGGCGGTCGTCGTCGACGATGGCGCCCAGGGCATCACCGACATCGTGCGTGGCGCCGACCTGCTGGACTCCACGCCACGCCAGCTGTACCTGCAGGACCTGCTGGGCCTGCCCCACCCGCGCTACCTGCACGTGCCTGTCGTACTGAACGACGCTGGCGAGAAGCTGTCCAAACAGACCGGTGCGGCGGCCTTCGACAACGGCGCCGGGCCGGCCGACCTGCTGGCACATGCGCTGCTGCCGGCCGCCCGCTTCCTCGGCCTGCACGTGACTGCCGATTCGATTGCGGGGTTCTGGCAGGCCACGGTGCCAGCCTGGGAACGGCTGCTGCGCGAGCGCGGCGCGTTCTGAGCGCCGCCGCCGCGGCGGCAGCGGTAGCATGGGCGCCCCTGTGCTACTGGAGGTAACATGCAAAGATCTACCCTGACTTTCATCCTCGGCGCGACCCTGCTGGCCACCGCCGCCCCTGTCCTCGCCCAACGCGACTCACCGCCTACCGTCGGCCCGGCCGGCGCCCCGAAATCGGCCAAGACCCAGGTGCTCGAAGTGGGCGCGAAGGTATTGCAGGGCGCGGCGCCGATGCGCGGCTTCGACATCTACCTGGTCGGGTTCCACCCGATGAAGGACGCTCCCGAACTGCAGATGGAAGCCCATCACTACTGCCACCAGCGCAACGAGGACTTCGCGCAGTGCGTCCTGTTCGACGGCAATACGGCCGACGCCAACATGAACGGCGTCGAGTACATCATCTCGGAAAAGGCCTTCGCGCTGCTGCCCGAGGCCGAGCGCAAGTTCTGGCACCCGCACAACGGCGAGATCCTGTCCGGCCAGCTGGTCGCGCCGGGCATTCCGGAAGCGGCCGAGAAGTCGCTGATGAAATCGAAGATGAACAGCTACGGCAAGACCTGGCACACCTGGAACACGGGCCATGAAGGCCATACGGGCGAGGCGCTGCCGCTGGGCGACGCCAAGCTGGCCTGGTCGTTCAACCGCGACGGCGAGGCGCTGCCGGGGCTGGAGCAGAAGCGCGACCGCAAGCTGGGCACCGACACGGCCGCCAAGCGGCGCGACCGTGCCGACCTGCGCGTGCTGGCGCAGCCGCAATCGGGCGTGGACGACCTGAAGGGCAAGTTCGCCCGGCCGACCACCCCGATCCCGGGCGTGGCCGACGTGAAGGCCGCCGGAAAATAGCTGACGACGCTGTAGGACTGGTCCTCCGGGCGATCGTGAGATGCCGAACAGACCCGGGCATGGCCGGGCGCGCACACTGGCGCCATCGTTTCGAACAGGAGGTGCATCATGCGACGCTCAGCCATTTCCGCCACCCTGTGCCTGGCCGCGCTGGCCGGCTCGGGCGCGCTCGCCAACGATCAACTCTACAAATGCGTGGACAGCAACGGCACCCTGCTACTGTCGGACAAACCGTGCGCGGTCGTGCTGAGCGTGGCCGCGGACACCTCGGGCCCCTCCGGAGAGGAGGACGTGACGGAGGTGCCGACCGATATCGCCGCCGCGCCGGAGGAGGAAGCGCCGCGCCGCGTGATCGTCAAGGAACGCTACACACTGCCGCCCGCCGAGTTCGATCGCAGCCAGTGGAACCGCAAGCCGCCCACCAGCGTGGCGCCGAAAATCGACGTGGCCACGCTGAAAGCCGCCAAGCTCAACCTGGAACTGAGCGAAAAAACGGCTTCGCTGCGCTGACTGTCGTTTCGCGGCGACAGCTACCGCACCGAACAGAGTCGTTACTGCGGCGGCGCCGCACGCCTGGCCGAGCGCGCTCCGCCGCAGCTCGCGGGCGAAGCGGACGCCAACCTTGCTCGTGGAAAGACGATACTGTCGAGTCACAATCGTTTGTCGTGAGCACATTGTTACAACTTTAACAAATGTGTGCTTTGCCAGCGTTATTCGTCTGTCGAGAATGGAAACGTATCCCTTATTACCTCAATAAGCTTCGGTGCTTCCACCACGCACCGGGCCGGCCCGCCATCGGCGGGCGGCGATACGGGTTCATCCGATGTTCAACGACAGAAGGATCACCATGAACAAGACTTTGACGATGTTGCTGCTGGCTTGCGTACCACTGGCCACCCACGCGGCGCCAGGGGGCTCGACCGTAACGTTCGACAACGGGCTGGAGGGCTGGGAAGCCATGCAGCCGCTCGACGGCAATGGCGGTTCCGGCATCGATCACTCGCTCGGCAACGGCGCACCCGCGCTGCGCACCGCGATGGAAAATTTCGGCATTTCCTGGACCAACAAGACCAATGCCAGCTTCGTCGGCGACTACACGGCGATGAAGGGCGTGACGTTCGGCATCGACGTCTCGACCCAGAGCATCCGCTACTTCAACCAGGAAGTGACGCGCAACCTCGTGCTCGAACTGCGCGATTATGACAATGCCAGCAACGGCCTGCCGTACACGAGCGTTTGGTACAACCTGGGTACGCTGGATGCCAGCAAGCCGGGTTGGCAACATCTCTCGGTGACAATCGGCGACACCTCGGCGACCGGCCTGCCTTCGGGCTGGGGCGGCTACGGCGCCGAAGACGCCAGCGGCATGCCTTACCTGCCGGCCGACCGCACGTTCGCCAGCGTGCTGGCCAGCGTGGACGAGATCGCCTTCACGACCTACGTGCCGGGTCAGATGTACGGCTTTACGGACTATGACATCGCCATCGACAACATCAGCGTCAGCCCGGTGCCGGAACCGGCCCAGGGCGGCATGCTGGCGGCGGGGCTGGCCGGCATTGCCGTGCTGGCCAGGCGGCGCGCCGCCAGAACCGCCTGAGGTGATGGTCGGCCGCGCGCAATTTTCGACCAATCCACGACAAAAGGGAGACAGTTCCTGACGCCTTTGATATGGATGAGGCCGCTATAATTGCGCCTTTTTATAGCGGGCCCAGCCATGATCGATTCCGTTACCGCGTCCTCCGGGCGCACCGCCTGTGTCCTGTTGCATAGTTCGATGAGTTCGCGCAGCCAGTGGAACGCACTGGCTGCGCGCGCGGACACCGGGCTGCGCTGCATCGCCCTCGACCTGCTGGGCTATGGCAAGGCGCCGTTCCCCGATCCCCAGGCCCAGCAGGCCTTTTCGCTGGAACACGAAGTGAGCGCCGTGCTGGCCGCGCTGGAGCACGAGCTGGCCGCCGGCGAGCCGTTCCACCTGGTCGGCCATTCGTATGGCGGTGCCACGGCGCTGCGGCTGGCGCGCCGACTGGCCGCCAGCGGCCGCATCCTGTCCCTGACCTTGTTCGAACCGGTCGCCTTCCACCTGCTGCCGCCTGACAATCCGGCCCGCGTGGACATCGCCAAGGTGATCGCCCGCATCGACGCGGCCGTCACGCCGCGCGACGCCACACAGGCCTTCATCGACTACTGGAACGGCGCAGGTGCGTTCGCCGCGCTGCCACCCGTGATGCAGGACCGCTTCACGGCGCAGATCGCCAAGGTGAAGCTGGACTTCGTCGCGCTGCTGGGCGAACCGACCACCTTGGCCGACCTGGCCACGCTGGACATTCCGACGCTGGTGCTGTTCGGCCAGCACGGCCCGATGTCCACGCGCACGGTGGCCGAGGAACTGGCCGCCGCGCTGCCGCGCGCCGCGATCCGCCGCACGCCGGGCGGCCACATGGCGCCGATCACCCATGCGGAGGACGTCAACCGGGCCATCGCGGCCTTTGTCGGCGGCGCGTGACGGCTGTCGGTTTCGAGCAGCCGCCTGCTTGAACCCGCAGGTGTCAGGACGCGATCGCCCTGACGCCTGTGCCTGTCGTCCCGACGGGTTTCTGCCCGCCCGGCGCCACCGTGAAGATCCCCACCGCCCGCGCCAGCGCCTCGGCCTGCTGCTCCAGGCTGGCCGACGCGGCCGCCGTCTGCTCCACCAGCGCGGCATTATGCTGCGTGACGTCGTCCATCTGCGTGATGGCCTGGTTGACCTGCTCGATACCCGCGCTCTGCTCGCTCGACGCCAGCGCGATGTCCTGCATCAGGCCTGCCACCCGGCGCACGCTGTCGAGGATCTGCGCCATCGCCGTGCCGGCGCCGCCGGCCAGCGCGTTGCCCTGGCCAACCTTGGCGACGCTGTGGTCGATCAGCTCCTTGATTTCGCGCGCCGCCGTGGCGGAGCGCTGCGCCAGCGTGCGCACCTCGCTGGCGACGACGGCGAAGCCGCGGCCCTGCTCGCCCGCCCGGGCCGCTTCCACCGCCGCGTTCAGCGCCAGGATATTGGTCTGGAACGCGATCGCGTCGATGACGGAAATGATGTCGACGATGCGGCGCGAACTGGCGTCGATCTCGCCCATCGTGGCCACCACCCGCTGCACCACCTCGCTGCCGCTGCCGGCGGCCGCGGTGGCTTCCTGCACCAGCGTATTGGCGCGCTGCGCATGCTCGACGTTCTGCCGCACCGTGGCGGTCAGCTGCTCCATCGACGATGCCGTCTCTTCCAGGCTGGACGCCTGCGACTCGATCCGGGCCGACAGGTCGGCATTGCCGCTGGCGATATCGTGCGTGGCCGCGTTGATCGTATCGACGCTGCCGCGCACCTCGCCGACGATGCGGCCCAGGCTCTCGCTCATGTCGCGCAGCGCGCGCAGCAGCTGGCCCACCTCGGTCGGCGGCCCCACGTCGAAGTCGTTGACCAGGTTGCCGCCCGCGACCCGCTGCGCCACGTCCACCGCCTGGTTGAGCGGGCGCGTGATCGAGCGTGCCACCAGCACGCCGGTCCAGGCGGCGCCGCCCACCAGCGCCAGCTGCGCCAGCAGCATCAGGATGCGGTCGCGCTCGAACGCATCGACCCGTTCGCCCAGCTGCTTGCCCAACAGGCGGCTGGCGGCGTCGTTTGCCGCGTACAGCGATTCGATGGTCTGGGTCGTGGCCGCGAAGTACTCGTCGGCGGATGCCGTCAGCGCGACGGGTCGCACGATGTCCGACTGGGTGCGCTGGGCCAGCGCCAGCGTCGCGCTGGACGCGGCCTGCATCAACGGTCCCAGCTCGCTGGCCACGCGCGGGTTGGCGTGGGCCGACTTGTCGAACGCGTTGCGCATCTGGCCCAACCGGTCCTCGGCCCGGGCCAGCAGCTGGGCGACGATGAAGCGATCGTCCTGCGAACCCTCCTTGCGCGTCAGCAGCACCGCGCCGCGCGCGCGCAGCTTGCCCAGCTCCTCCGTCAATGCCGGCATCTGGTAGTACATCGCCTGGATCAGCTGGTAGGAATCGACGTGCGGGTCGAGGCTCAAGCCGTAGATGTCGCCGACCAATTCGCCGATACGCAGCAGCCGGCCGATGACGGCCGTATGGGTGGCGAAGCTGTCGGCAGCGTTGATGCGCTGCGCCGCCACGGCATCGCGCACCGTTTCCCAGTCGCGCCTGGCGTCACGCCACAGTGCCGCCACGTCGGCGTTGTCCGCCGCCGTCACGACGGCATCGAGCTCGCCGAACATCGCATCGACGTCCTTCTGACGTTCCGCGCGGCGTCCTTCCGTGCCGCCGCCATTGAGCGCGATGGCGGATAATCCACGATGCTGCTGCGTCAGCTTGACGGCCTGCAGCACCCGCACGACGGCGGGCAGGCCGCGCTGCTCGGCCTCGTAGGTCGTCATCGCCTCGTTCGCCGTGCGCAGGTAGAGCCACGTGGGAATCGCGATCATCAGCACCGCGATGGCGCCAAGCAGCAGGAATTTCTGAGGCAGGGTGAGGCGTGCGAGCATCGTGTTCTCCACGGAAGGACATGCGTCGATTCTAGTACGCGGCGGCAGGCGCGACGCACGAAAGGCGCCCAGCCCAGCAGTTTGTTGGTTTTGTCAGACAGGAGCCATTATCGCCATCGCAACGCGGCCGCTGACGGGCGGCGAAGTCTTCTGGTGCCGCCGGCTGTTCGGCGACGCCATCGATTACGCACCGGTGCGCGTGCACGCCGGCAGCTATTTCTGGTTCAACCTGCAGCGGCGCCACACGGCCGTCGCGCCGGACGGCCATATCTGGTTCAACCGCGCCGATTTCAGCCCCGACTTCGCGCGCGAGCATGCCTGGCGCCTGCTGTGGTTCGTGCACGAGATGACGCACGTGTGGCAGCACCAGCTGGGCTACCCGGTCAAATGGCGCGGCGCCCTGCGCATCGGCCTGCCCTATGCCTACGCGCTGGCGCCGCACAAGCGCCTGTGCGACTTCAACATGGAAGCGCAGGGCGACCTGCTGGCCGATTACTTCGCGCTGCGCTTCCTGCTGGCGCCGCAGGCGATGCGCCAGCGCCAGTACGGCAATGCACTGGCCCTGTACGACACGGTGCTGCAGGACTTCCTGCGCGCGCCGCATGAGCGCACCAACCTGCCCCGCTCCGTCTTCAGCCGGCTGTGCGGTGCGTGGCGAGCCACGTGAGCAGCGCGTCCGACGTCAGCGGCTTGCTGTACAAATAACCCTGCCCCTTGTCGCAGCGCAGCGCGCGCACCACCTCGGCCTGCGCCGTCGTCTCGATCCCTTCGGCGACGGTGCTCATGCCAAGGCTCTGCGCGACCTTGACGGTGGCCTCGATCAGCACGCGGTGATGCTCGCTGCTCTCGCTCTGGCTGACGAAGGAACGGTCGATCTTGACGGTATCGACCGGCAGCAGGTGCAGGCTGGCCAGCGACGAGTAGCCGGTACCGAAATCGTCCAGCGCCAGCGTGATGCCGAGCGCCTTCAGCTCGTGCAGCCGCTGCTGGATCTGCGCATCCTGCGCGGCCAGGCTTTCCGTCACCTCCAGTTGCACCTGGCGCGCGTCGACGCCGGTCTGTGCCAGGATGCGCGCCACCGTCTCGCTCCAGCCGGCCTGGCCCAGCTGGGCGCGCGACAGGTTGACGGCCAGCAGGCGCGGCGCCGTGTCGCCGAGCGACTGGCGCCAGGCCTGGAAATCGGTGCAGGCCCGCTGCAGCACGAAGTCGCCCAGCGCGCCGATCAGGCCGCACTCCTCGGCGATGCCGATGAATTCGAACGGTGGCACCACGCCGCGCACCGGATGCTGCCAGCGCACCAGCGCCTCGACGCCGGCCGCGTAATCGGTCGAACCGTCCGTGCGCAGCGCCACCACCGGCTGGTACACGACGAACAACTGCTCTTCCTGCAGCGCCAGGCGCAGGTCGGCCTCGATGTCGCTGCGCCGCGCGGCGCGCTCGCGCATGGCCTGGGCAAAGCGCACGTGCCGTCCGCCGCCGGCGCGCTTGGCTTCCACCATGGCGATGCTGGCGTCGCGCAGCAGCTCGTCCGGGTCCTGCGCCGGCGCGCCGCCCCAGGCGATGCCGACGCTGACGCTGCACACCACGTCGTGCCCCTGCACCGTGTAGCCGCGGCCGACGGTGGCGATCAGGCGCGCCGCCACGCTTTCCGCGTCCTCCGGCCGGCGCAGCCCGTCCAGTACGACGATGAACTCGTCGCCGCCGACGCGCGCCGCCAGCTGGCCGCCGTGCACGCCGATGCGGTCCGTGGGCGGGCGCAGCACGCTGCGGATGCGGTCCGCGATCATGATCAGCAACTGGTCGCCGGCACGCTGCCCCAGCGCGTCGTTGACCTGGCGGAAGCGGTCGCAGTTCATGAACAGCACGGCAAAGCCGCCACCGTCGTCGCTCCCCGCATCGCGGCCCTGCACCAGCCGCAGTTGCTCCAGCACGGCACTGCGGTTCGGCATGCGCGTCAGCGCATCCGTGCGGGCCGCATTGGACAGCCGGTTCGCCAGCCGTTCCTGCTCGCGCTGGGTCTCCAGCGTGACGTCCGATACGGCCGCCATCAGCCGCGCGTTATCGAGCTTGAGCAGGTTCAGCGACAACACCTGGGCGCCGCCATCCACGTCCAGGCGCAGGCCTTCACAGACCACGCCGGACGCCGGCGCGAAGGCGCCCACCATCTGGCGCAGCTGTGGCGCGACGCGATCGAGCACGGCGAACAGGTTTTCCAGCGCGCCGTCGTGCGCCAGCGGCATCAGCAGCTGCGACGACATCGGATTGAGCATTTCGATGGTGCCGTCCAGTGTCGTCTGCACCAGCCCGATGGGCGTACGGTACAGGAACTGCATCAGGGCTTCGTAAGCGCTGTCGTCAACCGCCATCGGCACCTCCCTGGGTCGGCACGCGCTGGCCGGCCGCCGCCGCATCGCCCTGGCAGGCGCCGAGGTCGCGCAGCACCATGCAATAGGCGGGTTCGTCGGCGTCCTGCGCCGGCAGCGGCGCGATGATCGAGCTGCCGCGGAAGCTGCTGCCGTCGGCACGGCGGCACAATTGCTCGGCGCCGCTCCAGCCGGTGGCGTCGGCCTCGCGCAGGCGCTGGTCGCCGGCACCGGACGCCGGCGCCAGCAAGGCCGTGTAGGGCTGCCCCACCACTGCTTCGGTATGGCCAGTGACGCGGGCGATGCTGTCGTGCCAGCGTTCGATGCGGCCCTGGCCATCGAGGCTGGCCAGGGCGTACTCGGTGCCACTGGCCAGCAGCGCGTTGAGCCAGGCGTCGCTGCGGCGCAGCTGCCGTTCGCGCTGGACCTGCAGCGTGACGTCGGCCAGCACCGCCATCAGGCGCGCCGCGTCCAGCTTGACGAGCGACAGCGACAGGATCTGCGGCCCGCGGCCCGCACCGCCGTGCAGGTGCAGGTGCAGGCCATCGCAGATCACGCCACTGGGCGCCGCGAACTGCGCGACCAGCGTGCGCAGCTCGGGCGCCACGTCCTGCAGCGCGGTAAACAAGTTGGCCAGGCCGCCGTCGCGCGACAGCGGCATCAAGAGCTGCGCGGAGACCGGATTGATCATCGCGATCTCGCCGTCGGGCGCGGCCTGCACCAGGCCGACCGGCGCCAGGTACAGGAACTGCATCAGTGCCTCGTGTTCGGCGGCGAGGCTGCCTGTCGTGTCGCTCACAGGCGGCGCTGCACGAGCACGTAGCGCATGGGAGCGCCGGGCAGCGCCAGCAGGCGCAGCAGGACCTTGACGGGCTTCATCCGCAACGTCAGCACGTAGCCGATGGTTTCGTCGAGCGCGCCGCCGTCGGCCGCCGCGTCCTCGAAGCGCTGGGCCACCATGAAATTGTTCATGCAAGGCGCGACGGTGGTGAACAGCGGCAGGCCCAGCACACTGGCGGGCGACAGGCCGGCCGCCTGCGATTCGAAACGGTTGTATTGGCGCACGATGGTATCGCCATCGAAACCGATGACGCCGAAATCGATGGCATCGAGATCCTCGGCGCTGGCCGCGCCGAGGCGCTGCGCCAGGTCGGCCTGCTCAAAGCTGAGTGCACTCATAGAACGCTCCACGGTGAGTGTCTGTTGTTTTCAAGAAACTGATGCTGACATGCGGAAAAGGTACTGTCAATGTGCACACGATTGAAAGTGGTCTCATGGTACACGGGCTGGCGCCAACGCGACGCCCGCACCGGGCGCTGGCCGGATGTGGCGTTTTGAACACGAAAAAAATTGCCATAGTTCAATCGCGCGCCGTAACTTTGGGGCTTTTTATAAGATCAACTTTCTGGCTTTATCGTTTCAACCCGCTTATAAAAGGAACAATCATGGCAATTATGAAGACGATGTTCGCCGCGGCATTCTGCGCCGCCCTGGCAGCCTGCAGCACCACCGACACGAGCAGCGGCAGCAGCGACAGCTCCACGATGGGCTCGAGCGCGACGAGCGGCTCGACCGATTCGACCAGCGGCGCCACCGGCACCTCCGGCACCAGCGGCCAGACCGGCACCTCGTCCTCGTCGACGAGCGGCACCCCAGGCACCTCGCCCAGCAACCCGAGCAATGCAGACGACCAATCGGTCAAGCGTTGATCGGCTGATGCCGTGAACAAGGCCCGCTTTGGCGGGCTTTTTTGTTGGCGCGACGTTGCCGGCACGGTTTGTTCGGGCCCTCGCCGTCCATGTCACACAACACATGGCATTTGCCTGCCTCATCCGGATATCCATCGACGATTTGGCAGCCTGGCACAATTTTCCGTACCAAACCGTTGCGCGCACGCGTCATTTATGTAATGTTCATTTGACCTAAATAGTGACAAAACGCTACCTTCGAATTTGCGAGCAGTGCATAGACATTGCCGCCGCGTAAGCCCGGCAGTTGGCCCGGTCCCGCGATCTTGCTGGGCCGCCCGGCGGCACAGGGAATTCGGAGAGAATCTTGAAGCACAAGCTGGTACTGAAACAATGTTCGCTGGCCGTCGCGCTGGCACTGGGCTCCTCGCCGCTGCTGGCGCAGGACGCCGCTACCGACACGCAGGCACCGCAGCGTGTCGTCATCACGGGCTCGAACCTGAAGCGCATCGACAGCGAAACGGCGACGCCAGTGCAGGTCGTCAAGAAGGAAGAAATCACCCGCATGGGTGTGAATACCGTCAAGGAACTGATGGACACGCTGACGTCGGCCGACCGCAATGCGCTGTCGGACGTTGGCGGCAGCAACTCGTTTGCCAGCGGCGCCTCGTCGGTCTCGCTGCGTGGCCTGGGCAAGCAATCCACCCTGGTGCTGCTGAACTCGCGCCGCGTGGCGCCGTATGCGCTGGCCGACTACAACGAGGTATTCACCAACCTGGATACGCTGCCGCTGGACGCCGTCGAGCGCGTTGAGATCCTGCGCAACGGCGGCTCCGCCATTTACGGTTCCGATGCGGTGGCGGGTGTCATCAACATCATCACCCGTTCCGACTACAAGGGCGTGCAGGCACGTGCCTCGCACAACCAGTCCACGAAGAACAGCCAGATCCACGAATCGACCGTCGCGCTGACGGGCGGCATGGGCGACCTGAGCACCGACCGCTACAACGTGCTGGCAAACGTCGAGGTGTACCGCCGCAACGCCACCAACTGGCGCTCGATGGTCGACGACATCAATCCGGCCTACGGCGAGAAGTTCTCCGCCGTGGCGCCCGGCAGCGGCCAGATGTTCGGCGAGCGCGGCGCGCCATCCACGTTCAGCTACCCTGGCAACATCATCGGCCAGGGTGCGCTGCCGGGTTGCGAAACGAAAAACGCCGCCGGCCTGTGCGTCTACGACCGCTTCTCGCGCTTCCAGGCGCAACCGTCGGCCAACCGCGTCAATGCGCTGGTATCGGGCAAGCTGGCCATCAGCGACACGCTGGAAGGCTTTGCCGAGGTGCTGTACTCGCATACGAAGACCGATTACATGTCCGCGTACGCGACCTATGACTCGACCGGATCGACGTCGATCTGGGGTGATCCGCGCACTGGCGAACAACGCACCTTCACGTATCGCAACCTGCCGGCCACGCACCCGTTGAACACGACCGGCGACGAAGCGCCGCTGCGCTATCGCTTCGCCGACGACCCGGGCTATCGTACTACCAGCAGCGACCAGTATCGCGTGCTGGCCGGTCTGCGTGGCAACCTCGGCAACTATGACTGGGAAGCGGCAGCCGGTGTCATGGGCAGCAAGACCAAGGACCGCAGCCGTGGCGGCTTCTTCAGCCTGTCCGGCTTCCAGCAGGTAATCGGTGCCACCGATGAGGACACGGTCGATCCACAGTTCTTCAACCGCGGATATCGGCTGGGCCAGACCAACACGCCGGAAGTGTTGAACCTGCTGTTCCCTGAAAACGGCTACGACGGCAAGATCACGCAGACCTTTGTCGACGGCAAGATCTCCGGCGAAGTCGGCAAGTTCATGGGCAATCCCGTCAATGTGGCAGTTGGCGGCGAAATCCGTCACGAAAAATTCGCCATCAATCCGACTGCAAACCTGATGGCCGGCGACATCGTCAGCAACGGCGCCTCCATGGCCAATGCCAGCCGTACCAACTCGTCCGTATTCACCGAAGCCAATCTGAAGCCGTTCAACAGCTTGGAACTGACCGGCGCCGTGCGCATCGACAAGTTCAAGGACGTCAAGGCTCACGCGTCGCCGAAGCTGTCCGCCCGCTGGGAAGCGACGCCGCAGCTGATGGTACGCGGTACGTGGGAATCCGGATTCCGCGCACCGAACCTGACCGAAAGCGCCCAGTCGACCAAGTTCTCGTTCAGCAACGGCGAGGCGGATCCAAAACGTTGCGATCCAGCGCAGCGGCTGGCCAACGATTTGCGTGCGCAGTCCGACGCGCTGCCGGCCACGGACCCGAACAAGCAGTTGTTGTCGGCACGTGCCGACACCGTCGAGTCGCGCGAATGCACGGCCAGTCTTGCCAACACGGTACGCAACAATCCGGACCTGAAACCGGAAGTGTCGCGTAGCGCGACGCTGGGCTTCGTGCTCGAGCCCGTGAAAGGCACCAGTTTCTCGCTGGACGTGTGGCACATCAAGCGTAAGGATGAGATCGGCTTGAAGAGCACCGCCGAACTGTTGGCTTCGGAGGATTCGCTGCCCGCCGGCATCGTCAATCGCCTTCCGGTAGCGCTGGATCGTACGTTCACGGCACAGGAGCGCAGCGACTATGGCGTCGGCAACGTGGGTCCATTGGCCTCGACGTCGGGCATGTTCGAGAACACGGCTCAGACGAAGACCAGCGGCGTCGACCTGTCGCTGACGTCGCGCATCCCGACGCCGATCGGCCGTGTCGACGTGATCGGCAACGCGACCTACCTGCTCGACTACAAGATCTTCGCGCCGAACCGCAACGGCGGCAGCTGGGGCGACGACCTGGCCGGCCAGCACGGCACGTCGAAGCTGACGGCCAACCTGATGGGTACCTTGGGCCTGGGCGCGTTCAGCCACAGCCTGCGTGCCACGCTGCGCAGCCCGCAGAAGCTGCAGTACGACTACTATGACGAGCAGTACACCCCCGCTGGCTGCGCCGACAGCGGCTACGAGCCGAACGAGTGCCGCGTGGCCTCGTACGTGCGGTGGGACTACAACCTCACCTATACGGGCATTCGCAACCTGACGCTGTCGCTGTTCGTGCGGAATGTGCTGAATCATCGTCCACCAGTGGACCTGCGTCAGTTCGGCTCGGATGGCAGCGGCATCATCCCCCAGGACGTCGAAGACGTCCAGGGCCGCTCGGTCCGCGTGACCGCCGAGTACCGCTTCTGACGACCGGGCCGGCTTCGTGCCGGCGATGTCGCCGCCTGGATGGCCCGCCCCGTGCGGGCCATTTTTTTTTGTTCCCGCCGCGTCGCGACGCGAACTTTCCCGCTCGGCCATTGTCCAACGCTGTGTAACCTGGACAAGGGAGCGACCTATGGACCGGAACGCCATCGCCACACGCGCCGCGGCACACGAGCAACTGCGCTTTTCCGAACTGTACAGTGAACAATTGCGCGCCCTGCTGGACAGCGGCACGCCGCTGGCACAGTGCCTGCAGGCCATCGAAGACCGCGGCAAGGGCATGCACCAGTGCCCGCACTGCGGCCACGAGCGGCTGTACCGCCACGGCTACGGCGGTGGGCTGCAGCGCTATCGCTGCCGGCTCTGCCGCAAGACCTGCAATGCGCTAACCAACACGCCGCTGGCCTTCCTGCGCCTGCGCGGCAAGTGGCTGCCTTTCCTGGAGTGCGCGCTGCGCGCCGAAAGCGTGCGCGGCGCCGCGGCCAGCGTGGGCATCCACCGCAACACCAGCTTCCGGTGGCGCAAGCGCTTCGGTGCGCAGCAGGAGCCGGCCGCCAGCGGCGAGTGAAATCGCGCAGTGGGCCGCGCCCGGTGATGCGCTCCCGCCCAGCACGAGCGAGCGTTCAACCGGCGTGTCCGCGGGCCAGGTCTTTGCCTGCCTGCGCGGTCACCCGCGCCCCCGGCAGCGACACCTGCACGCCCCGCCACTCGAGCCCGGCAAACAGCAGCACGCCCAGCGCCTGGACGACCACGTACGCCCCGCCCAGCGGCGCGGGCGCCAGCCCGCCGGTCGCCAGCAGCAAGCCGCTCAGCGCCGCCCAGCCCACATTGCCAAGGACGATGAACCAGGCCAGTGCCGACCAGACCACGCGGCTGCGCGCCAGCACGACCAGCAACAGCGCGTACAGGGCCAGGAAAATGCCGGTTCCCTCCAACAATGGCGCGGGCAGCCCCAGCGTGGCGGCAACCGGACCGGTGCGCTCGCCCGAAATGAACAAGTGCAGCGCGGCGATGGCGCCGCTGGCGGCGGCGTCGGCAAGGAACGCATTGCGCAGCAAGCGGGATGGTACGATCGTCTTCATGATCTTCTCCTTCGATGGGTTGGCAGTGACGTCAGTCTCGGCCCTGGCCCGCCACGCGCCAATTACGCGCCAGGTAATCGGCACCCGGCATGACGTGTTGACAATTGCCCCGCTCCGCGTTTTGTGACACACTCTTCTGCTCAAGTCACATTCACGTCCCGGTTCCGGGACCGCACACCGTTCCCATGCTCATCCATCGCTATCGCCTGCTGGCGGCGACGCTGGCCGCCGCCCTGCTGACGGCCCTGCCCGCGCACGCGAGCCGGCAGGATCTCGTCGGCCTGATCAACGCTTACCGGGCCGCGCCCCAGCACTGCGGCGGCGAGCGCGTGGCACCGCTGCCGCCGCTCGAAGCCCCGGCGGCAATGGCGCGGGTGCGCATTGGCGCCGGCACCTTCCTCGAGCATGCACTGGAACGGGCCGGCTATCCGGTCGAGCATGCGGAGGCGGTCTATCTGTCCAACGTCGACGATGCCGCTGCCGCCATGACGCTGCTGCGCCAGAATTTCTGCGAAAAACTGCTCAGCACCGATTTCGCGGCGACCGGCACCGTGCGCACGGGCGACGACTGGATCGTGCTGTTTGCGCGGCCGTTGCACGAGGTGCCACTGCCGGCGCCGGAGGTGCTGGACGCGCAAGTACTGGCTGCCGTCAACGCGGCGCGCGCGCAGGCGCGTCGCTGCGGCGATCAGCAATTCCACGCCGCGCCGCCGCTGCGCTGGAACGCGGCGCTGACGCAGGCGGCGCTGGCGCACAGCAGCGACATGGCAACCCACCGCTACTTCAGCCACCAGCAGAAGAATGGCAGCGTGGTGGACGACCGCGCCACCCGTGCCGGTTACGCGTGGACGCGCATCGGCGAGAACATCGCCGCCGGGCAGAAATCGGTGGCGGAAGCGGTGGCGGGCTGGCTGGACAGCCCCGGCCACTGCGCCAACATCATGAATCCAGGCTTCGACGAGATGGGCCTGGCGTATGCCGTCAACCCCGAGCGCGGCCGCGTCTACTGGACGCAGGTGCTGGGCCGGCGGCGTTGATGGCCTGCGAGGTCATCGGCAAGCGGGCGTTGCACGCTTTATAATCGGCACCGGGCCACGCCACGCGCGTGGCCGCCACTTTGCAGCAACCCACAAGGTACGGTGTGAGAAAACAGAACGATAACGATGCAACGCCGGAGGAGACCCCGGCCCGCAAGGCGCCCCGGCGCACGCTGACACGGCTGGACTGGATCGACGCGGCCACCGAGATCCTCGTCAGCAAGAGCGTCGATGCCATCCACCCCGCCACGCTGGCGCGCGACCTCGGCATCACGATCGGCAGCTTCTATTACCACTTCAAGGACCGCAACGACCTGCTGGCCAGCGTGCTGCGCCAGTGGCACGAGCGCACCACCGCCCAGGTGATGGAAGAGTACGCCGGCATGCCGATCGACGAGCTGGCGTACGAACTGATGGCGCTGCCCCTGCACGGGCTGACGGCGCGCCACGCGGCCATGGTGGAATTCGCCATCCGCGCCTGGGCCCGGCGCGACGAGATGGCGCGCCAGGCCGTGCTGGAAGTGGACCAGCAACGGCTCGGCTTGTACACGGACGCGCTGCGCAACAGCGGCTTTTCAAAGGCCGAGGCCGAAAACCGCGCCTTCCTGATCTACAGCTTCCAGATGTCGCAGGCCCTGCTGTGGGACGTCAACGACGAGAAGGCGCGCAAGCGGCAGCTGAACTTCGCCAAGAAACTGTTCCTGCAGCCGCTGTCGGGCACGTCGACCTAGAAGAAGTGCCGCAGGCCGATGCTGACGATGCTCGTGCGCGCGTCGACATTCTGGCCCGCACCCGAGAACAGCGGCACTTCCTGCGCGCCCAGCGGTACCAGCAGCGCGCCGGGACCGCCCGCGATCGGCAGCGGCGTCACGGTACCGCGCACGATGTCGCCGCGATCGTCATCCACGTAGCCGATGCGGCTGTACAGCGCGGTACGCTTCGAGAAGTTGTAGTCGGCGCCCAGCATCACGCCGGTGTCCTTGCCGCGCGTGAAATTCTTGAAGCGGCTCTGCATGTACTGCGCGCCCAGCTCGAACGCGCCGAGCGTCTGCTTGATGCCGATCGATGCCGTGTGCACCTTCGGGTCGAGCGCGCCAACATTCTTGTACTGGCCACGGTGGAAGTTCGCCACCAGCAAGGTCCCGGTCGGGAAAGCATACTTCGCCCCGATCATGGCGCCGGTGAACGTGTCGGCCGTGTACAGCGGAATGAACGTGCCGCCACCGGCCGGCGACGCGACACCGACCTGGGCGCCACGGAAGTCGTTGCGGTGGTAAGCCGCAATGACGGCCAGCGGCGTGCCGTTGTAGGCCAGCAGCGCGCCCTGGGCGCGACCGCGCTCGTCCGTGCTTTCCGCGCCAGCGGTCAGGCCGCCGACGATCTGGCCGGTGGTCGCATTGGCGGCCGGCGTGGCACTGGTGGCGCCGTTGCGTGCCGCGCTGACGCGGCTGGCGACGCCGGCGTTGGTCGAATAGGACAGCACACCCAGCCACGGGCCCTTGCGCACCAGGTACGATGCCACATTGTCCTGGTAGGTCTGCAAGGTGTTGACGACCAGGCCGGCACCCATCAGGTCGGTGCTGCCCAGGCGCTCGGTGGTGGCCAGGTAATAGCCGATCAGCATCGGCGATGCCTGCCGTCCCAGGCGGACCTCGCCGACCGGCGTGGTCAGGCTGACGAACGCCTGGCGCCCGAACAGGCGGCCGTCGTTGGCCAGCACGCCGTTGTCGATCTGCAGCCCGCCTTCCAGCGTGAAGCCGGCCTTGTAGCCGCCGCCCATGTCTTCCGTGCCCTTGAAACCGAAATGGCTTTGCGCCGACAGCGACGGCGCCATCCGCGTGGTGCGGTTTTCGGGCGACGCGATCGCATTCGGCACGGGCGTCGTGCCGGACAGGCCGAACAGCGTGCCCTGCACATTGCCCTGGCCCTTCTTGACCGTGTCCACGCCCGCGTCCAGCAGGCCGTACACGGTCACCGAGGACTGCGCCCACGCGCCGCCACAGGCCAGCGCCATGACCGACATCGCCATGGCGCGCTGCATCGTTGACTGTTTCACTGCTTTCTTCATGAATCTCCTCCATTGTTATAGGTGTGGTGATACGTCATGCAAGCAAACTGCTGAAACCCTTGCGTACTGCGGCGACGCTGGCGTCGCATTGTTCTGTGCGGCCTTGCGTCTCCTTAGGCGCCGATCAGCGCCTGGCCACACACCCGGATCGTGTTGCCCGTGATGCCCACGCTGCCGGGCGTGGCCAGGAACGCGATCAACTCGGCCACGTCGCGCGGCTGGCCGCCCTGCTTCAGCGAGTTCAGGCGACGGCCCAGCTCGCGCGGCACGAACGGCATCCGCTGCGTCATCGGCGTTTCGATAAAGCCCGGCGCGACCGCGTTGACGGTAATGCCGCGCGGCCCCAGCTGGGCACCGCGCGCCGCCACGTAGCCGATCAGCGCCGCCTTGCTGGCCGCATAATTGCTCTGGCCGAAGTTGCCGGACACGCCACTGATGGAGGACAGGCAGATCACCCGGCCGCCGTCGCGCAACACTTGCCCGGCCAGCAAGGCTTCGTCGATGGCGACAATGGCCCGGAAGTTGACGTCGACGACCAGCTCCCAGTCCTGCCGGGCCATCCGGGCCAGCGTGCGATCGCGCGTGATGCCGGCGTTATGGACGACGATGTCGGCGCCGCCGCGCTCGCGCAGGCATTGCGTGAGGCGCACCGGCGCATCGGCCGCGGCGATATCGAGCACCAGCGCGGTGGCGCCGATGGCCCGGCAGCTGTCGTGCAGCGCCTGCGACGCGGCCGGCACATCCACGCAGACAACGGTGGCGCCCTCTTCCACCAGGCGCTGGGCGGCGGCCAGGCCGATGCCGCGCGCGCTGCCGGTGACAACGGCGACCTTGCCGCTCAGGCCGGCGCTAGCGGTATCTCCACCGATTGCCGTCGTCGACAGCCGGACTGCTTGTCCGGAAACGTAGGTGCTGCGCGCGCCGCAGAAGAAGCGCACCGGGCCATCGAGGCGGTCGAGCGCATCCGCTGCCACATAGGCAAGGTTGACGGCGATGCCCGTCTTGCCCAGCTCCTTGCCCAGCGAGCGGCCGAATCCTTCGATGCCGCGCGCCGCCGCAGCCGCGACGGGGTCCGGCGTCGCGTCCGGCGGCGCCGCAACCAGCAGCACGCGGCCGTTCACGGCGATGCGGGATGCCGCCGCGTGGAAGGTGTCGTACAGCGCGGCATAGTCGGCGGGGGCGCGGCAGCCCGTCGCGTCGAAGATGAGGATGTCGATGGCCGACGCTTGCGGATCGATGACGCCGCCGGCGCCGACGGCGCAAGCGGTAAGAACATCTGCGGCGTACCCGCCTTCGGCGGCGCGAATCGCAGTACGCCTGCCGGTCAGGGGCTGGGCACCGGTCGGCCCAGCCGCACGCGACAGCTCCACAGGGTCGGGCAAGCCGGCGGCTCTGGCGAGCCAGCCGGTAGCCGGATGGTGGTGTAACTTCCTTAACAGGTCTGGCATCGATACAGGGTTTGTCATGATGGGTAAGCGACTTCGGCGATGCCAAGCCGACCGCTGCACTGCCTGAACTCAACGGTTGTTGACGATCCTAGCACGGGCGCATACGCCTCTCAATAGCACACACTATGTTTGGGCATATATACAACTATGCTGGGTTGCTTGGCGCCATCGCGACGGCGCGCACGCGGGCACGACTGCCGCGCAAAAGTGAAATCGACACCGGACGCGGCAGTTTATCCATCGGCCCGACATAATGCCCGGGGGGATTCAGGCGGCCGGCCGCTCCTTGATGAGTCGGGCCAGCTGCGTTAATCGCAACGGCTCATCCGGCAAGCCCGGCAAATGGCGCCACGGTCCAGTATCGTCCGCCAAATGATGCTCGACTCTGGCGCAGGCCCGGCTTACGCACGGGATCTTTCATGCAGAACGCAAGCAAATCAGCGGATCGCACCGACCCACCGGCGACACGGTGGCGTTGTGAATTCCATCGTCAAAGCACTTTCTGCCCAATTGATGAGTTACATATTCTCCCGTGCTGCGATCTGGTGCGACCACGCCGGAATTTGGCGCAACGAGGGCTCGCAAGTCGCTGAAATTGCGGGGCTTTTTTATTTTTCGCCATGACCCTTGTCGCGCTCTCGTTGAATGACTGATGAGCATCTTTATCGCTGAGCGAGATACATAGTGGCGACAATTTGCTTTCAAAAGGATACGAACTGCCGATATCAATGGACCCGGCATTCCCTTAATCTGGAGACTGATAACCGAGAGACGAAATCGATACGAGATTAACTCGACGTCATCGCCAGGTTATCCGGGGAACAGCATATCGCTGGGCTGAGGCTAATAATGCCAGGGCCATTCAAATGAATCAGGAGGAAAAGATGTCAAAGATTTTAACGAAAGCTGTATTCATCGCTTCCGGTGTCGCACTGCTGCAATTGAGTGCCGTGGCCACCGCCCAGGTGAAATCCGTGCAGGACAAAACTGTCGCGGTCAAGGCTGAACAGAATATGGCGCGCGGCCTGGCCGGCCCCGTTTCGATGACGCGCGAACAGCGCCTTGCGGCAAAACCGCTCGATCCGTCCACGACGATCGGCAAGCCGGGCAAGGTTGCGGAACTGTCGGCTGAGGACAAAGCCTTGCTGGCTGCCGCGAAACCGCAAATGCTGGAAGGCGGCGCGCCGGACAGCAGCGCGGACGACGAAGCCCGCCGCGACTTTTCCGAAGAATGGAAAGTAATGGACCAGCAGGATCGCTAATCACACCAAGCAAGGGAGTTCCGAAATGATCACGAAACAAATCCTCGGTCAGCCGCTGCTGCGTTCCAGCGTCCTCGCCATCTGTGTCGGCCTGTCGGGCCAGGCCTTTGCCGGCACGCCGGACGTCTATACGCAATACCAGGAAACCGGCAATTCGAATACGCCGCGCGCCATCGGCAAACTGTTCAGCAACAGCGGCACCTGCTCCGCCTCGGTCATCAGTGGCAACAACATCATCGTCACAGCGGCCCACTGCTGCTACAACCGCTCGACCAACAACTGGGTCTACGGCTGGTCGTTCGCTCCGGCGTACAACAGCGGCAGCGCGCCCTACGGCATGTTCCCCTGGACCTCCGCGCGGGTGCCGGTGAGCTGGATCAACAACGGCGACACCGCATCCGACATCTGCCTGATCACGCTGGGCAACAACACGGCGGGCCGCCCCGTGACCTACTACACCGGCTGGCTAGGCCGTTCGTGGGACTGGGGCACGGTCCAGAACCACCATGCGCTGGGCTATCCTGGCAACATCGGCAGCGGCCAAACCCTGCAGGCCTGCACGTCCGAAAGTTTCGGGGCCAGCTCTGCCTGCGGCGGCGCCGCCATCCTGAACATGGGTTGCAACATGACCTACGGCTCCAGCGGCGGCCCATGGATCCGCCAATACCGCCGCGGCAACTACGTCAACTCCGTGGTGCACGGCTACCAGAGCGCCGCCTGCACGGGCACGTTCGGCCAGACGTTCAACGGACCGCGCTTCACCAGCAGCAATATCGTGCCGCTTTGCACGGCGCAGGGTTGCTGAGCAGGCGGATGGTTACACTGGCCTGACCTGATGGTTGGTTGATATGTTGGGTTGGTGGGGGCCTCCTTTTCAGGGGGCCTTTTTTGCGTGGTGGCAAAGCTTCCGGGCTTGGGGTCTGTCCCCGCATGGGGACTGACCCCGGTTTTTATCGCGGGCATGTGACGGGTTCGCTATCGATGTGCCGGCGTCTGCTTTGGTCGGCTCACTTGGCGTTGATGCGCTTGCCGGGATTTGCTAGCGCGGGAGCGCTGGGTCTTCAGTGGCCGCTGGCCCCGGCAACGTCGCTTTGCTCGTTGCCGGGGGTCCGGGCGCGGGAGCGCACAGGGTGTTTGAACGGAGTGTGGAACGCGCGCCCTCGGCGCGCGGCGCCTTATAAAACAGCCTTCGGGCGACCTTGCTCTTTTAAACTTCTTTTATTCTCTTATAAAAATACTTCTTCTTTAAGATAATACATCCGTATCGCCTGCGTCCGACATTCAAAATCGGCTGCAGGCGACTTTGGATATCGCCGCTCGGCGACGCAAGCTCAACCTCACGCATGATGGGGAACGCGGTTGACCGGCTCATCATTCAAGAGCGACGGCTAAACTCAGCGCGGGCGTTCGAGGAAGGGGGTAACACCACGTGATAGGATTCTCGAGTTCGCACGATTCGAGAACAGGCAGGAAGTATCAATAGGGGGATGGGGATGAGTTTCCGTTTGCAATTTGCCTCAGACGTTCAGCGAGATGGGGTGGGGCTGGAGCTTCTGAACGAACAAGGAGAAGTTGTCGCAGAGGTCTTTCGTCGCGACGCGACTAATTCGCTAGAGGTCTCTCTCTTCCAGATTGACTTGCCTTTCGTGCAAGTCGAACGATTACTCAGGCTGGCGCGAGAGGAGCTTGGGCCGTTCGAAGATGGAACACCACTACCTTCTGCCTTGGCGTAACAAGATACAACTAGTCATGAGAAAACTATCACCAGAGAACGAAAAAGAGTTCGAAGAGTTGGCCAAGTACGTCAATTTCTACACGACACATGTTTGGCGTGTCTCGCCTGAGGCGCCAGAGCACCCTTCACATTTCTTGACGCCGGTTCCGGGAAAGGTGACGAAATCTCAGTTGTTATCTGGGCTTAGGCAGGCTGCGAACGACACTGTCGAGGATGCATCGAGCTTTACGCAAGAACAAACTGCCGCATTGGACCGGGCCTGCCTTGCAAATGACGTGCTCACTCTTTCCGAAGTGCGACGTCGATTCTCGGGCCAGTACCGCTCAGTCTTGAAGAAGCGGCGTATCAGCAACGAAACTGAGTACTACCTTGTGGTGGCCATCATCACGGATATGTCCAGTCAGCTGGATGATGATGAGCGTCGCTTGCTTGAGGAACTTGCTCATGCATACGAAGAAGCATCCAGCAAGCGTGAGGGCGATTAATGTAGTTTGAGCCCGACGCTGCCCCAGCCCGGCAGTTCCGACGCCCAACGCGCGGCGGTCGGGGAGCCGCCAACGATAAGGCCGGTCCAAGGCCGGGCAAGCCCCAAGGCTTGTCTCGTTGGTGGGGGCGCTAGCCCCGCCCCCAGCCGCGAAGCGGTCGGGCACCTGGTCGCGACATCGTAGGCGTGGCGGGGGCGACGTTCATCCATCGGACACTGCATCCACCGGGCTGGAATGGCTGCGCAAACCACGTACGGCGAGTATGCGACTGCGCACGGTCGCGCGCCCATGTCGCGGCAAGGACTGTCTGAACGGTTCGGGAAGCTCCCTGATGGGCTTGTGGTTCGCGGCTCGGTCGTCGACTGGGTGGGGGTAGAGGCGAGCGCAAAGCCCCTTGTGGAGCTCAAGAACGTTCTTCGCGCAGCGGTAGCGTACCTTGGCTCCTCAGCTGAGATAGAGGCGCTCCGGTTTGAAGTCATCCTTTTGCGGCCGCTGGCCCCGGCAACGTCGCTTCGCTCGTTGCCGGGGGCTTACGGGCGCGGGAGCGCACAGGGTGTTTGAACGGAGTGTGGAACGCGCGCCCTCGGCGCGCGGCGCCGTTTGGAAACGCTTCGCCGCGCAGCGACGAAGCGCTTCCAAACGACAGATGGCCGATTCGGAGAGGGCTGCGCCTGCAGGCGCAGCCCTTCGAATCCCCCGCGGAGAGCCCGCAGGGGCTCTCCTTCTCTCCGCCAGCCCAAAAAACAAAAGCCGCCCAGTGGGCGGCTTTGTTTTTTGTTCTGGCGGAGAGAGGGGGATTCGAACCCCCGATAGGCTATGAACCTATACACGCTTTCCAGGCGTGCGACTTAAACCACTCATCCATCTCTCCTGCTTCTCCCGCATCGCGAGAGGCGCAGATTATAGCAAGGATAGCCGTTGAGTACCAAGTTTTTTTGGCGTAAGACTTCTTGAAGCCCTTACACCACCCGGGCCCGCCGCCGTGCGAACAGGCCCAGCACGCCGAAACCGCCAAGCAGCAACGCCAGCGCCGATGGCTCCGGTACCGCCTGCACATTGGTATACAAACCGTCGAAGCTGTACGTCACCGCCATGTGATCCACCGTCGTTACCCGCATCAGGTCGGCAAACATGGCGTTCCCTGCGTAGTCGCCCAGGAAGCGGAACGTGCCGCCGGAACCGATCACCGCCAACGCAGCGCCCTCACCCACTTCGCTCAAACCATTGAACGTCAATGCCGACGAACCCAGCAGGATCGTCGAGCTGTCCGTTAACGACAACCGCGCGAACGTCTGCTCCGGTGCGCCGGACAGGTCCAGCGTGCCGCCCGCCAGCACCAGCGCGCTGCTGGCGTCGATACGGTTGGCGCCAACCAGCGTCATGACGCCGCTGCGCAGCACGACGCTGCCGAAACCGGAAACCGCGCCACCGTACGCGAACGCATTACCGGCACCGGCGTCGATGACAAGAGCACTGCCCGCATTGCCGCCACCATCGATATCGCCGACCACGACAGCGCTGCCGCCGCTGATCGTCACCATGTTGACCGCGCCACCCAACGCGATCGCCCGCCCACCAGCCCCGCCGTCGATCGTGCCGGCGTTGGTAATGTACGTGCCGTCCGCACCGCCCTGGATCGCGGCCGAGCCCAAGCCACCGCCAACGATCCGGCCACCCGCACGATTGTCGATCGTGACCGTGTGACCGCTGGCGGCGCCCACCGCGACGATGGCGCTGCCGCCCTGCCCGCGAATCAGGCCCTGGTTGACGATCATGGCGTTGCCGTACAAGCCCTCGCGCGTGCCGGCCAGCGGTCCGCTGGCGATGTCGTTGCCCGCCAGCGTGATGCCCCGCCCGACCGCGTTGCCATTGCCCGCGTTGACCAGGCCCTCGATCATGCCTGTGTTGACGATGCGGCCGCCGCCGGCCGAGATGCCCTCGCTGAACGCGAGACCGGCACCCGGTGCGCTGAAGGCATTCAACGAGCGGATCGTGCCGGCGTTGGTGATGTCCACCAGGCCGTCCACGTCGACGCCGTCGCCGTCACCGGTCACGCCATTGCCGAAGATGGCACCGGCATTGACGATGGTGACGACCTGGCGGCCATTGAAGCCATCGACGTTGATGCCGGAGCCGCCGGTGCCGCGGATGGTGCCGCCCGCGTCGTTCGTCACGTGCAGCGTGAACGCGCTGCCGGCGTCGGCCTGCTCCGCCGTGATGCCGTGCCGGCCGCCGGATACCAGGCCGGACCCCGCATTCACGATGCGGATGCCGGAGTTGGCCTGGCCGTCGATGCCGTCACTGCTGGCGCCGGCGCTTGTGAGCGACTGGATCGTGCCCGCGTTCGACAACAGGCCGTTGGCGCCAGGCCGCACGGCATCCGCCTCGTGCGCCGTCATCACGGCACCGAAGTAATTGTTGATCATGTTCGCACCCGTCATGGACGAGAAATCGACCGCCTGCGCGCCGCCGGCCGTCGCGTTCAGCGACAACAGCGAACCGTGGTTGTGCAAGGTGACGCTGCCGTTGCCGCCGACCTGGATCACGTCCGCGTCGGCCGTGCGCATCAGGCCCGTCGCGCCGTTGTTGATGACCAGGCCCGTCGTGCCCTTGTTGTCGCGCACCGCGCGGCCCGAGCCGGTCTGGTCGATCGTGCCCAGGTTGCCCAGCACCGCGTTACCACCCGAAATCGTCACGGCGACGGTGGAGCCGCCCACCGTCAGCTGGCCGCCGGCGGCGATCGTGCCGGTCTGGCCGGCGCCAGGACCGAGCGTTTGCGCGGTGTTCGACGTACCGGCGATCGTGAACGACGCGGCATTGGCGTTGGCGGCAAGCGCCAACACGGCGGCGGCGATGACGGTTCGGGACAGGGATGGGACGAACGGCATGCGGTGGCTCCTCATATTGTGATGGTGGCCACTGTTATATGACAGGCGCGTGACGGCGCGATGACAATGCAAGCCAAAAATACAAAAAGCCACCCGCAGGTGGCTTTTCGAACGCGACGGGCAGGCCTTACGCGGTTTCCTTCAGCTGCTCCAGGATGGCCGGATTCTCCAGCGTCGAGACGTCCTGCGTGATGGTTTCGCCCTTGGCCAGCACGCGCAGCAGGCGGCGCATGATCTTGCCCGAGCGCGTCTTGGGCAGGTTGTCGCCGAAGCGGATCTCCTTCGGCTTGGCGATCGGACCGATCTCCTTGCCGACCCAGTTGCGCAGCTCCGTCGCCAGCTTCTTCGCGTCCTCGCCGGTCGGGCGGGCTTGCTTCAGGACGACGAAGGCGCAGATCGATTCGCCCGTCGTGTCATCCGGCTTGCCGACCACCGCCGCCTCCGCCACCAGCGGGTTCGCCACCAGTGCCGACTCGATCTCCATCGTGCCCATGCGGTGGCCCGAGACGTTCAGCACGTCGTCGATGCGGCCCGTGATCGTGAAGTAGCCGGTGTCCTTGTTGCGGATCGCGCCGTCGCCCGCCAGGTAGTATTTACCGCCCAGCTCCTCGGGGAAGTAGCTCGTGCGGAAGCGCTCCGGGTTGTTCCAGATCGTGCGAATCATCGACGGCCATGGGCGCTTGACGACCAGGATGCCGCCCTGGCCGTTCGGCACGTCCGCGCCGGCCTCGTCGACGATCGCCGCCATGATGCCCGGCAGCGGCAGGGTGCAGGAGCCCGGCACCATCGGCGTCGCGCCCGGCAGCGGCGTGATCATGTGGCCGCCCGTCTCGGTCTGCCAGAACGTATCGACGATCGGGCATTTTTCCTGGCCCACGTTCCGGTAGTACCACATCCAGGCTTCCGGATTGATCGGCTCGCCCACGGTGCCCAACAGGCGCAGCGACGACAGGTCGAAGTTCTTCGGATGGACCTTCTCGTCTCCATCCGAGGCCTTGATCAGCGAGCGGATCGCGGTGGGCGCCGTGTAGAAGATCGAGACCTTGTGCTTGGCGATGTTTTCCCAGAAGCGGCCGGCATGCGGGAAAGTCGGCACGCCTTCGAAGATCAGCTGGGTGGCGCCGACCGCCGTCGGGCCGTAGGCGATGTAGGTGTGGCCCGTGACCCAGCCGATATCGGCGGTGCACCAGTAGACGTCGTCCGGCTTGATGTCGAAGGTCCACTTCATCGTCAGCGCGGCCCACAGCAGGTAGCCGCCGGTGGAGTGCTGCACGCCCTTCGGCGTGCCGGTCGAGCCGGACGTGTACAGGATGAACAGCGGATGCTCGGCCTCCACCCACTCCGGCTCGCAGTCCGCGCTCTGGCCGTCAACGAGCTCGGACAGCCACAGGTCGCGCCCCGGCACGAAGTTGACGTTGCCGCCGGTGCGCTTGTAGACGACGACGTTTTTGATGGTATCGCAGCCGCCCATGCCCAGCGCCTCGTCGACGATGGCCTTCAACGGCAGCTGCTTGCCGCCGCGTAGCTGCTCGTCGGCCGTGATGACGGCCACCGCACCCGCGTCGATGATGCGCTCCTGCAGGCTCTTGGCCGAGAAGCCGCCGAACACGACGGAGTGGGTGGCGCCGATGCGCGCGCAGGCCTGCATGGCGGCGACGCCCTCGACCGACATCGACATGTAGATGACGACGCGGTCGCCCTTCTTGATGCCGAGCGACTTCAGGCCGTTGGCGAACTTGCACACCTTCTCGTGCAGCTCCTTATACGTCACGCGGGTGACGGCGCCGTCGTCGGCTTCGAAGATGACGGCGGTCTTGTCGGCGTTGCCGTTGGCGAGGTTGCGGTCCAGGCAGTTGTACGACGCGTTCAGCTTGCCGTCTTCGAACCATTTGTAGAACGGCGCTTCGCTTTCGTTCAGCGTGCGGGTGAACGGCGTCTGCCATTCGACGTGTTCGCGCGCCAGGCGCGCCCAAAAGCCTTCGTAGTCGCGCGCGGCCTCGTCGCACAGGGCCTGGTAGGCCTCCATGCCGGCAACGGCGGCCTTGGCCGCGAACGGTGCCGGTGGCGCGAACACGCGCGATTCGGCCGGACCTTGTTGTTCGATACCCTGCTGTGCTGCGGTAGCGCTCATGCTTGTCTCCATCATGGTATTGGTTTGCCAAGACAGTAAGGCGCCGCGCTTACAGCGTCCTTACAGCCGGGTGCCACACCGGGCGGCAAATGGCAATCCTGTCATTCTACTCACAATCGACGGCCGTGTTGCATGGGGCCGCGGAAGTACCGCTGGGCCGCTGCGGCAGCGATACGACCGGTGTAGAATGTCGGGTGTTTTTGTCCGCATCATTCAAGAGGAGACGCAACACGATGACCGACCCGAAGCAGCCGCACCGCCTCAGGCCCCTGCCCGCCTTCATTTTCATGTCGCGCTGGCTGCAGCTGCCGCTGTACATTGGCCTGATCCTGGCGCAGTGCGTCTACGTGTTCCACTTCTGGGTCGAGCTGAAGGACCTGATCGGCGCCGCGCTGGGCAACGAGGCCGCGCTGCAGCACATCTTGCAGGCAGTCGCGGTGCCTGGGGCGGCGATGCCAACCAAGCTGAATGAAACCACCATCATGCTGGTGGTGCTGGGCCTGATCGACGTCGTCATGATCTCGAACCTGTTGATCATGGTGATCGTGGGCGGCTACGAGACCTTCGTCTCGCGCATGGACCTGGAAGGCCACCCGGACCAGCCGGAATGGCTGTCGCACGTGAACGCCTCCGTGCTGAAGACGAAGCTGGCCACGGCCATCATCGGCATCTCGTCGATCCACCTGCTGAAGACCTTCATCAACGCCCAGGTGTATGACGGCCGTACCCTGCTCGCGCAGACCGGCATCCATGTTGCTTTCCTCGTATCGGCCATGGCGATCGCCTACACCGACCGACTGACCACCCTGACGCACCAAGCAACCAAGCAGCATTAATCCAGCCAAACGCTAGTGAGCTTTTAACATGACCATCATCAAGCAAGACGACCTGATCGAATCCGTGGCGGCAGCGCTGCAATACATCAGCTACTACCACCCGGCCGACTATATCCAGCACCTGGCCCGCGCCTATGAAGCGGAACAGAGCCCGGCCGCCAAGGACGCGATCGCGCAGATCCTGACCAACTCGCGCATGTGCGCGGAAGGCAAGCGCCCGATCTGCCAGGACACCGGCATGGTCAACGTCTTCCTGAAGATCGGCATGGGCGTGCGCTTCGAAGGCTTCAAGGGCACCGTGACGGATGCCGTCAACGAAGGCGTGCGCCGCGCCTACAACTTCGCGGACAACAAGCTGCGCGCGTCGATCGTGGCGGACCCGCACTTCGAGCGCAAAAACACCAAGGACAACACGCCAGCCGTGGTGCACATGGAACTGGTCGAGGGCAATACCGTCGAAGTGGCCGTGGCGGCCAAGGGCGGCGGCTCCGAGAACAAGACCAAGTTCGTCATGTTGAATCCTTCCGACTCGCTGGTGGACTGGGTGCTGAAGACCGTGCCGCTGATGGGCGCCGGCTGGTGCCCGCCCGGCATGCTGGGCATCGGCATCGGCGGCAGCGCCGAGAAGGCCATGCTGCTGGCGAAGGAGTCGCTGATGGAAGACATCGACATGTATGAACTGAAGCAGCGCGGCCCGCAAAACAAGCTGGAAGAACTGCGCATCGAACTGTGCGACAAGATCAACGCGCTGGGCATCGGCGCCCAGGGCCTGGGCGGCCTGACGACGGTGCTGGACGTGAAGATCAATATGTACCCGACCCACGCGGCGTCCAAGCCGGTCGCGATGATCCCGAACTGCGCCGCCACGCGCCACGCGCATTTCGTGCTGGACGGCTCCGGCCCGGCCTATATCGAGCCGCCGAAGCTGTCGGACTGGCCGAGCGTCAGCTGGGCGCCGGACACGGAGAAGTCCAAGCGCGTCGACCTGAACACGCTGACGAAGGAAGAAGTGGCATCGTGGACGCCGGGCCAGACCCTGCTCCTGAACGGCAAGATGCTGACGGGCCGCGATGCCGCGCACAAGCGCATCCAAGACATGCTGGCCAAGGGCGAGCCGCTGCCGGTGGACTTCACCAACCGCGTGATCTACTACGTGGGCCCGGTCGATCCGGTCGGCGACGAGGTGGTGGGCCCGGCCGGTCCGACCACGGCCACGCGCATGGACAAGTTCACCGACATGATGCTGGAAAAAACCGGCCTGATCTCGATGGTGGGCAAGGCCGAACGCGGCCCGACCGCCATCGAATCGATCCAGAAGCACAAGTCGGCCTACCTGATGGCCGTTGGCGGCGCCGCCTACCTGGTGTCGAAGGCGATCAAGCACGCCAAGGTGGTCGGCTTCGAAGACCTGGGCATGGAAGCGATCTACGAGTTCGACGTGGTCGACATGCCGGTCACCGTGGCCGTCGATTCGACCGGCACCTCGGTGCACCAGACCGGCCCGAAGGAATGGTCGGTCAAGATCGAGTCGCTGAAGAACGCCGTCCCGGCCTGAGGCAGCCATGACCCAGCCCGTCGCCAACGCCCCGTTTGACGCGCCGATCGGCATCTTCGATTCCGGCGTCGGCGGGCTGTCGGTACTGCGCCATATCCACGCGCAGCTGCCGCACGAGCACCTGCTGTACTTCGCCGACTCCGGCTTTGCGCCGTACGGCGGCCGCAGCGAGGAATGGCTCATCGCCCGTTCGCTGGCGGTGGCGCGCTTCCTGTTCGACCAGGGTGCGAAGGCCCTGGTCGTCGCCTGCAACACAGCGACGGTGGCCGCCATCAAGGCCATCCGCGCACAGTGGCCCGGCATGCCCATCGTCGGCGTCGAGCCGGGCCTGAAGCCCGCGGCCGCCGTCACGCAGTCCGGCAAGGTGGGCGTACTGGCGACGGACCGCACGCTGCGCGGCGAAAAGTTCCTGCAGTTGCGCGACCAGATCGCCGCTGGCACGGGCGCGCAGTTCCTGCTGCAGCCCTGCATCGGCCTGGTCGATCAGATCGAGCTGGGCGAGCTGGGCTCCGCGGGCACTGTCGCCATGCTGGAAAAGTACGTGGTGCCGCTGCTGGAACAAGGCGCGGACACGCTGGTGCTGGGCTGCACGCACTACCCGTTCGTCGAGGACGCCATCCGCCAGATCGTGAGCACACGTGCCAACGGGCCCGTGACGCTGGTGGACACGGGCGACGCCGTGGCGCGCCAACTGGCGCGCCTGCTGGAAGGCGCGGGCCTGCTGCGCCCCGCCGGCATGGCGCACCTGCGCGGCTACACGACGGCCGACGCCGCCGTGCTGGCCGCCGCCTTCCAGGGTTTGCTGGGGCTGGCGCCGCACGTCGAAGCCGTGGAAGTTGCCTGAAAAATGGGGTCTGTCCCCATTTTTTGAGAAACATGCATTTAGATTTGCCAGAAGCAAATCGGCTATGTATAATGCGGCCTCTGTCATGCAGAAGGTGTTGCAGAAACAGAGAAGTAGTTCAGTGGTGGCTGTAGCTCAGTTGGTAGAGTCCAGGATTGTGATTCCTGTTGTCGTGGGTTCGAGCCCCATCAGCCACCCCACCGAATTCGATGAAAAGCCCCGTGTCCGCACGGGGCTTTTTGTTTTGGCGGCCTTGAACACCGGCGCACGTTTACTTAAGCTTGACGCCCTCCCTGGAGGCCGCATGCAGGAGAGCCTCGAGGCGATCGACGATCGAGCGCGGCGCACCGCGCCATGAAGTTGCGACATGTCGACATTTTCAGCTGCAGAGTGTGCGATTATTTCCACATGGAACTAATTTAGCGCTAAAATAAAGACATCGATCTTTGCAACCGCAACCTATCATGGCAGAAGATACTCCAGTCAAGGAACTCAGCACCTACAGCAAGGACACCCCGGTCGGCCACCCCAATTTCGGCGGGCGCGCAGGCGTGTTCGTTCCCACCGAAGCGTTCGACCTGGGCGCCTCCACCACGATCCGCAAGGGCGCGGGCATCGTCGGCTTCGGCAATCCGGACGGCTCGCTGACCGTTTATTTCGAGGCCAACCGTTTCGACGAGACCAGCCTGCACAAGTGGGAAAACAAGATCCGCAAGGCGTATGACCGCCTGATCGCGCTGGCGCCGACGGTGTCGAAGGCAAAGATGGATGCGCGCACGCTCGAGCTGATCGGTTATATCGACGGCGTCGGCATCACGCTGCGCCATCCGGAGCGGCTGACGCATTGGCTGACGATCTCGAATGCGCTGGACACGGCACCGGAATCGGCCGTGATCACGTTCGGCCGCAAGTAATCCCGACGGCCGGGCGCCGTGCCCGGCCATCTTCCCGTTCCGGCAAAAAAAACGCAGGCCGGATTGCCTGCGCATCGCGGCGAGCATTATTCCTACAACTGCTCGCACCTTTTGCCGATGACCGCTCCTTAAGCGTTGCTTAAGATGACACCATCACCAACCCAACGCGACGGTCATCAGGAGCACATCATGTTACGCCACCTTCCACTTACGCTGAGCTCGATTGTGCTGGGGTTCGTCGGCACCTCGACTTACCTGCTGTGCTCTGCCGACCTGCTGACCGAGGCGACGTTCTTCCTGCTGCATTAACGAGGCGGGGCCGTTCGGCCCCTTTGCCATCAACGCCTGCCGCGCCCCCAGCCACGGCCACCCCAGCCACCACGGTGGCTGTGCCGGCTGAACACGAAATCCAGTCCGATCGACACCGGCGGCCAATAATATGCCGGCGGCGCCGCGTACAGCGGTGCCGGCGCATACACCGGGGCAGGTGCATACACAGGCGTCGGCACGTAGACCGGCTGCTGCACATAGGTCGTCGTGGGCACGGGACGCGACGTATATTCGCCGCCAGCGGGTGCGCGGGCGCCGGTGCCCAGCGGTACGGGCGTTACCGAAACGGTGCGCCACTGGTATGGATCGGCTGGCTGCGCGGCATAGTACGGTCCGGGCACGGCACAGCCCGCCAGCAAGGCCGCCATCGCAGGGACCACAAATAAAGTTTTCATCGCAAATCTCCTTCCCGATCAAACATGATAGGGAAAATTGCGTGGCGCTGCCGCGGTTTTACACATCGTTACAGCACAGAACAACAGCATACAAGGCGGCGGGCCGGGCTGGCCCGGCCCTGGCGTCATCAATGATGACGCGCCTGCTTCTTGCCGCCGCCTGCGCCCTTGTCGCTGCCGGCCTTGGTGTGGCTGGCCGCTTCCTTGCCGCTCTTGGCTTTCTTGTTGGAAGGGGTCGACTCCTGCTCCGCCTGCGTGGCCGACTGCTTGTTCTGACTGCCCGACGATTTCGACTGCGCCATCTGAACTCTCCCGTTTGCTCTGGAGACCCACGTCTCCGGCGACTAAATATACGGGATATCGCACTTATCCAGCGCACGGCCGCTGGCATCCACACGTTGCGCGCAGATCTCGTAGCGCAGGCCGTATTCCATCTCGACCCGGTAGACCTTCCCGTATGGCAGCACGACGCCTTCCTGGGCGGTCTTGCGGTAGGTCAGCGCCGCCACATCGGCGGGAATCGCCATCGACGTATGGAAGTTACGGCGGCGGTCCTGCTGGCGCCGGTGCACATCCACCAGCAGGCCCAGGTCGAGCGTGACGGCGCCGGCGATGTACTCGTAACGCGTGATGCTGCGCGAAGCGCTCAGCACGCCCCACTTGCACGGCAACTGGGCGCCGTCGCAGTGCTTGATCTGCGCCAGCGGGAAGATTTCCTCGTGATTGGCCAGCTGCGCCAGCGGCCAGGCGGTCCGTATGCCGTCGCGCTTGCCCGACAGCGGATTGGTCCAGGTCATCGCATTGACGACGGAAACGGTCAGCTTGTCACGCGCCGGATCGTGCGCATTGCGCATCATGCCGCAGCCGGACAGCGTCGACAGCACCAGGGTGGACACGGACAGCGACAGCGGTAGGGAATGCAGGTATTTCATGAGTGGAAACAATGCAAGCGATACCAGCAGATTAACAGATGTCCGCGACGACAAACAGGGGACGGCGCCCGGCGCGCACCGCCCATAAAAAAACCGGCCCAGAAGAGCCGGCTTTTTTGCGGGGACGACGACGAATCAGTCCAGTTTCCAGGCGTAGTCGACCTTGGTCCAGGTTTCGGCCGGCGCGCCGTCCTTCGAGCCCGGCTTGAACTTGCAGGCCGACAGGGACTTGATGGCTGCCTTGTCCAGGTTCTTGAAGCCGCTCGACTTCTCGACCTTGGAATCCTTCACGTCGCCGGAAGCGGAGACCAGGAACGACATCGACACGGTGCCCTGCTCTTCGTTCATCAGCGAGGCCTTCGGATACTCGGCCTTGCAGTTTTTCGCATCGAACGACGCCGGCACTTCGGCACCCAACGCGGCACCCGATACCAGCACCGCAGCCACCACACTCATTACACGCTTGTTCGTGAACATCAGATTCTCCCCAGTAAATTGATAAATCGATTGATTACAGAGACCACACGTAGTCGACCTTGGTCCAGGTCTGCGCCACGACGCCGTCTTTGGTACCCGGCTTGAACTTGCACGCGGCCAGCGCCTTCAGCGCCGCCTTGTCCAGGTTCTTGTAGCCGCTCGATTTTTCGACCTTCGAATCCAGCACGTCACCGGCCGGCGAGACCAGGAACGCCATCGAGACGGCGCCTTGCTCTTCGTTCAGCAGGGAAGCTTTCGGGTACTCCGCCTTGCACTTGCGCGCATCGACGGAGGCTGGGACTTCCGATGCCACGACGGCGCCGGAGACGAAGGTTGCTGCGATAAAACCGATGAAACGCTTGTTCATTTTTCTTTCCAACTTATCGTGTTAAGGTTTTGCGACGGCCGCGCCGCGGCCGGTCAGGCTTAGAATTCTTCCCACTCGTCCGCGCCGGAGGTGGCGGCGGCCACGACCTTCTTCGGCTTGGCCGGCGCTTGCGCCGCCACGGCCTTCACCGGTGCCTTCGGCGCCTTCGCGGCCGGCTTGACCAGCGCGACCTGCTTGCCCGGCACGGCGGAAGTGGCGGCCAGCACGGCACGCTCCTCGCCCGCTTCCAGCTTGAAGATGCTGACGACGCGGGCCAGTTCGGCGGCCTGGTCCTGCAGGCTTTGCGCGGCGGCGGCGGCTTCTTCCACCAGGGCGGCGTTCTGCTGGGTCATGCTGTCCATCTCGATGATCGACTGGTTGACCTGCTCGATGCCGGCGCTCTGCTCCTGGCTGGCATTGGCGATCTCGCTCATGATGTCCGTCACGCGGCGCACCGAGGCGACCACTTCGTCCATCGTCACGCCGGCCTGGCCGACCAGCTTCGAACCGCGCTCGACCTTCTCGACGGAGTCGCCGATCAGCGCCTTGATTTCCTTGGCGGCGCCAGCGGAACGCTGGGCCAGGTTGCGCACTTCCGATGCCACCACGGCGAAGCCGCGGCCCTGTTCGCCGGCACGGGCCGCCTCGACGGCGGCGTTCAGTGCCAGGATGTTGGTCTGGAACGCGATGCCGTCGATCACGCCGATGATGTCGACGATCTTGTTGGCGGACTCGTTGATCGAGCTCATCGTGTCGACCACCTGCGACACCACGGCGCCGCCCTTGCGGGCCACGTCGGAGGCGCTGGCGGCCAGCTGGTTCGCTTCCCGGGCGTTGTCGGCGTTCTGCTTGACGGTCGACGTCAGCTCTTCCATCGCCGACGCGGTCTTCTCCAGCGACGACGCCTGCATTTCGGTACGGGACGACAGATCGATATTGCCGGCGGCGATTTCACGCGAGGCGGTGCCGATCGTCTCGGTGCCCACGCGCACCTGGCCGACGATGCCCACCAGGCTGTCGCGCATTTCCTTCATCTCGACCAGGAGGCTGCCCTTGTCGGTGGACGAGGTGTCGATCGCGATCGACAGGTCGCCGTTGGCGATGCTGCCGGCGATGGCCGCCGTGTATTCCGGCTCGCCGCCCAGCTGCTTGAGCAGGCCGCGGGTGATGGCCCAGGCCGCGGACAGCGAGATCAGCACGGCCAGCACGCCCATGCCGATCATGAAGGTGCGCGCGCTGTTGAAGCCTTCGGCCGCGTCGATCTTGACCTGGTTGTTCAGCTTGTCCTCGAAGGCACCCAGTTGGTCCAGCGCGTCCATCCACTTCTTCTGGGCCGGCTTGATTTCCTTGATCAGGATCTTGGTGGCGCCCATGGCGTCGTTGGCCAGCCACAGCGCGGAGGCGCGCTCGATGGCCGGCATCGCGACGGCTTCATGTTCCTTGATCTGCGCCAGCAGCTTCTTCTCTTCCGGCAGCGCTTCGATGGCGAACTGCGCTTCCAGCTTCTTCAGCGCGGTTTCGTACTTCGCGGTCTGCTCTTTCAGGCGGGTGAACTCCGGCTCCATATCGGCCGGGTCGGACATCAGGGTCAGCACGCGCAGCGAACCGATACGGTCCTGCACGTTATGACGCATATCGACGACCAGGCGGGTCACAACGTTGTTGACGCTGACGACGTGATCCAGGCGGTCCTGGATCTGTGCCATGCGGAAGATGCCGACCACGGTGACCACGACCAGGAACAGCAGCACCAGTGCGAACCCGAGACCAAGGCGGGTCCCTACTTTCATTTTGCTTAAATTCATTTCGGCTCTTCGTAAAAATGACGGTTGTTATCGACTGCCCAAGAGTGCTTGACGTTGATGCAACTCACTAATCATTGCTGTCACGCAAGTAATGACAGTAACAAACATTGACTGCGAATGCAAAACAAGCGGAGCGAAACGCCGAGAAGTTGTCGTTTTTCATCCCTTTTCACCGTATTGTTAACGGTGAAAGTTATGTCTCTGCGGAAATTATAGTTGGCGAGGTTGCCAAGGGGCAAGGAAATATTGCCTAAGAACTAAGCAAATTTGATTCTTTGTGGAAAAACAGACACGCCGTAGCGCATGAGGTCGCTCGGACAGGCGCCTGAAGTCGAGCGCGCGCTCGGCTTCAGGCACCTGATCCCTTACGGATTTCTGGAAGAAGAGGTACCGCTCAGAGCCCGCGCGGAATCGCGTCGAGCAGCAGCGCCGGGTCACCGGACGCCAGCTTTTTCGAATCGGACAAAGTCTGGCGGAAGTTCTTTGCGCCCGGCAAACCCTGCATCAGGCCAAGCATGTGGCGTGTGATCGTGTTCAGTTTCAGGCCACGGCCGCCCTCCTGTGCCAGCTGGGCCGCGATGTACGGCATCATCGCGCGCAGGACTTCCTCGCGCGACTTCACGGGCGCGTCGTCGCCGTAGTAGCGCCGGTCGAACGTCGCCATCAGGTAGGGATTGTGGTATGCCTCGCGTCCCAGCATCACGCCATCGACGTGGCGCAGGTGCTCGTCGATCTCCGCCTCCGTCTTGATGCCGCCGTTGATCAGGATCTCGAACTCCGGGAAGTCGCGTTTCAGGCGATACGCATACTCGTACTTGAGCGGCGGGATCTCGCGATTCTCCTTGGGCGACAGGCCCTTCAGGATGGCATTGCGGGCATGGACGATGAACGTGCGGCAGCCGGCATCGGCAACCTGCCCGACGAAGTCGCGCACGAAGTCGTAGCTTTCCGTCTCGTTGATGCCGATGCGGTGCTTGACGGTGACGTCGATGCTGACGGCGTCGCGCATCGCCTTGACGCAGTCGCGCACCAGTTCCGGCTCGGCCATCAGGCAGGCGCCGAACGCGCCCTTCTGCACCCGCTCGGACGGGCAGCCGCAGTTGAGGTTGATCTCGTCATAGCCCCACTTCTCGCCCAGGCGCGCGCTGACGGCCAGGTCGTGCGGGTCGCTGCCGCCCAGCTGCAGCGCGACCGGGTGCTCCTCGTCGTTGAAGCGCAGGTGGCGCTCGACGTCGCCGTACACCAGCGCGCCCGTCGTCACCATCTCCGTGTAGAGCCAGGTGTGCTTGGTGATCTGGCGATGGAACAGGCGGCAGTGGCGGTCGGTCCAGTCCATCATGGGGGCGACGCTGATGCGGCGGCCGCGCGGCTTGGTGGCAGGGGTAGCGGGAGTGGCGGTCATGACGAAGGGCGGGAAACGCGGGGCCGCACATTATACAGGCAATATGCAGGTAGAACCGGCTGCAGCGGCTCCGCCAATGCCGCACCGGGCAAGCAGGCGCAAGCGGTGGGCCGCAGCCCTCGGCGCGCACGGATCAGGCCTCGACCAGGTCCGGCGACGGCCGGCGCTTGGTCGATCCCAGCACGCGGGCCGTGATCCATACCGGAATCCCGGCATCGCGCAGGTAATGTGCCGCCGCGTCCGTCCCCAGCATCGCCTGGAACACCAGTGCCACCTCGATGCGTTGCGAGGTCAGCTCGTCCGAGCGGACGTTGCCAGGGGGGCAGTCCCGGTCGCGTTCGCGTGTGCCGGCCACGCGGGTCGCGTAACGGCGGTCCTTGCACCGAACGTGTTCCTTGCCACCTTTCAGGATTCGTTCGATGACGGGAGCGGGGACTCTTTCACGAATCAGTATCCAATACGCCCGATCGGAACCGAACATATCGTTGACGCGGATCGCAGCCTCGACATAGGCCGCACGCACGTAATTACTGCGGCGGCAAGCCCTGAACTGGTCATCGGTAGCCACTTGACACCCCTTCGCTATCGCCACAACGTACAAGCCGTCCCGCAATGCCTTCGTACCTGCAATAACGCCTCAGTCGAGCAGCCCATCGTCTGAAGACGCGGCCCCGGAAAAGCAGCCGTTCCGACGATTGTGCCACAAGCGGCGAGCCGGCGGCGGCGCCGTGTCGGACCGTGCGGGCGAGCGCGCAACGCTCATCAACGTGATTACATGGGGCCGCTCCGTTGACACTGCCATCGCCGCTGTCGATACTCGACTGCCTTCTTCCACGAACCGGTGATCCCATGACACGAGCCGTCCCGCCTGCGCTGCGCCTGGCCCCCATCGTCCTCCTCGCCACCACCCTGCTGCAGCCAGCCGCCGCCGACACCGGCAAGCAGGTGGAAAAACTCGATCGCGGCGTCGTCGCCATCGCCACCGGCGGCGGCGTGTTTGTCGGCTGGCGCGTGCTGGGCACGGACGCTGCCGACACCCGCTACAACGTCTACCGCGATGGCGCGCGCCTGAACGCGGCGCCACTGGAAGCCAGCAACCTCGTCGACCCGGCCGGCACGGCGGCGGCGCAATACGTGGTGCGCACCGTCGTCAAGGGCAGCGAGAAGGACAAGGACAGCGCCGGCGCCACTTGGCCGCAAGCCGTGCTGCGCATTCCCGTGCAGGCCCCGGCCGGCGGCGTCACGCCCGATGGCGTGGCCTACACCTATGAGCTGAACGACGGCTCGGCCGCCGATCTCGATGGCGACGGCAAGTACGAACTGGTCGTCAAGTGGCAGCCCACCAACGCCAAGGACAACTCGCAGTCCGGCTACACCGGCAATACCTATGTCGACGCCTACGAATGGAGCGGCAAGCGCCTGTGGCGCATCGACCTGGGCCGCAATATCCGCGCCGGCGCGCACTACACCACCTTCCTGGCCTACGACTTCGACGGCAATGGCCGCGCCGAAGTGATGATGAAGACGGCCGACGGCACTATCGACGGGCGCGGCACCGTCATTGGCGACGCGGCGGCGGATCACCGCAACAGCGCCGGCTACGTGCTGGCAGGGCCGGAGTTCCTGACCGTGTTCGACGGCCGCACCGGCAAGGCCCTCGCCACCACCAACTACCTGCCCGCGCGCGGTGACGTGGCCGCCTGGGGCGACAAGTACGGCAACCGCGTCGACCGCTTCACCGGCAGCGTGGCCTACCTGGACGGCTCGCGCCCCAGCGCGGTATTCGCGCGCGGCTATTACACGCGCGCCGTGGTGGCGGCCTGGGATTGGCGCGACGGCGTGTTGAGCAGCCGCTGGGTGTTCGACACGGACGTCGAGGGCGCCGCGGCGCGCGGCCAAGGCGCGCACTGGTTCTCGGTGGCGGACGTGGACAACGACGGCCGCGACGACATCGTCTACGGCGCCGCCACCATCGGCAGCGACGGCCACCTGCTGTACAGCACCAACCTGTGCCACGGCGACGCGCTTCACGTGGGTAAGCTCGATCCTGCACGCGACGGCCAACAGGTCTTCATGGTGCACGAAAGCCCCGGTTGCTACGGCACCGTCGGCGCTGGCATGCACGACGCGGCCACCGGCAAGCTGCTGTGGAGTGTGCCAGGCAACGGGCGCGACGTGGGCCGCGGCGTCTGCATGGACATCGACCCGGCCTTCCCGGGCGAGGAATGCTGGGCCTCCGTCGGTGGCCTGATGAGCGCGAGCGGCCAGCAGATCTCGACGACGCGGCCGAACCGCATCAACTTCGCCGCCTGGTGGGACGGCGACCTGCTGCGCGAATCGCTGGACGGCACCGGCATCGACAAGTGGGACCCGGCCACCCTGGCGTTCCAGCGCATCCTGGAAGGCGCCACGGATGGCGCGGCCTCGAACAACGGCACCAAGGCCACGCCCGTGCTGTCGGCCGACCTGCTGGGCGACTGGCGCGAGGAAGTGGTGCTGCGCAGCGCCGACAACACGGCCCTGCTGGTCTTCGCGACGACCGCGCCGACGCCCTACCGCATTCCGACCCTGATGCACGACCCGCAGTACCGCGTGCAGGTGGCGGGCCAGAACGCCGGCTACAACCAGCCGCCACACCCCAGCTTCCACCTTGGCGAAGGCATGAAGCCGGTGATGCCGGCGCCGATCCGCCCGCGCTGAAAAAGCGGTGACAGTCACCATTTTTTCCGCCTCGCGCAGTGCCGTGACGTTCGCGGCCCTGTGCGCAGCCGCAGGCGGCGGCGCGGCCGCGCCGCGCGATACCTGGCGCTTCGACTTTACCGATGCCCCATCCGCCGCCAGCATCGCGGTGCGGCCGGGCATGGCTTACAGCAGCACCCGCGGTTTCGGTTTCGAGCCATCCCCCGCACCGGGCTCGCAACCTTTTTTCTTCTCCGCCGACGTCCCGGAAGGCAACCACGCCGTCACCGTCACGTTCGGCCCGGTGCGCGAGCCCGCCAGCGCCACCGTCAAGGCGGAGTTGCGCCGGCTGATGCTGGAACGCGTGCCCGTGCCCGCCGGCGCCACCGTCACGCGCACGTTCATTGTCAACACCCGCACGCCGCGGATCGCCGGTGGCGGCAGCGTGGATCTGAAGGCGCCGCGCGAGACGGTGCAGGAAGCCTGGAACTGGGACACCCGCCTGACGCTGGAAGTACACGGTCCCGTGCGGACCATCGAAGTCAGGCCTGCGCGTGTGCCGACCGTCTACCTGCTGGGCGATTCCACCGTCTGCGACCAGCCGCAAGAGCCATACGCCAGCTGGGGGCAGATGCTGCCGCGCTTCTTCCAGCCCAGCATCGCGGTGGCCAACCATGGCGAGTCGGGCGAGACCTACCGCGACGCGCTGGCGCGGCGCCGGCTCGACAAGATCGTCGGCCTGCTGCGCCCCGGCGACACGGTACTGCTGCAGTTCGGCCACAACGACCAGAAGCAGCTCAAACAGGGCAGCGGCAGCCCTGCCACCTACAGGGCGGAATTGCGCGTCCACGTCGAGGCCATCCGCGCGCGCGGCGGCGTGCCCGTCGTGCTGTCGCCGATGGAGCGGCGTGCCTTCGATGCGGACGGCAAGGTGGTTGGCTCGCTGGCCGACTATGCCGCCGCGGCCGCGCAAGCCGCGCGTGAGCTGGGCGTGCCGTTCATCGACCTGAACGCGGCCAGCAAGCCGTTGTACGAGGCGCTGGGACCGGAGGGCTCGAAGGCCGCGTTCGCGCAGCCGGCGCCGGGCAAGGTGGACAACACGCACCACAACAACTACGGCGCCTACCAGCTGGCCAAGGCCGTCGTCGCCGGCATGCGTGCCGCCGGCGTGCCGGCCGCCGCCCACGTGATCGACGGCTTCACGTTCGATCCGGCCCGGCCCGATCCGCTGGACGCGTTTGCCGTACCGGCCAGTCCCAACTTCACCAACGAACGGCCGCTGGGCGACGAAACGCATCCTTGAAGATCCGCCACGACCGCTCGATCGGCTGCGCAAACCCTGCCTCCAGGTCCTGCTCCGATCAACAATACGAGTGATGTGCGGCCGCGCCGCGCGGTGCATTGCGGACCGCCGAATGATGAGCTACTGTGGCCATGGCCTGCATGCGGCCATAACCGTGGAGACGTAGCGAAGATGAATCAATCGCAGAACAAGCAGTCGAACAAGACGCAGATCACCCTGGCCGCCACCTTGCTTGCAACGCTGCTGGCCTGCCTGCCGCCGCAGGCGCGGGCGCAGGCAGCCCCGCCGCCACAGGAAAAAGGCCCGGCCCCGAAGGACGCCATGCTGCATGCGCTGGCCGTCCAGTATCCCAATCCCTACCGCGCGATGGAGGCCGCCGAGGTCAAGGCGGTGCTCGATCGCGTGCTGGCCTATCTGGATGCCAGCACGCCGGCGGAACTCGTCAGCAAGAGCAGCGGCGCGCCGATCGCGCGGCTGGACCGGGCCGATCCGGACGCGGTGCTGAAACCGGGCGACTTTCGCCTGACCAGCTACGAGTGGGGCGTCACATATGCTGGCATGCTGGCCGCCGGCGCCGCCACCGGCGACCGGCGCTACACCGACTACACCGTTCGTCGCCACCAGCTGCTGTCCGACCTGACGCGCCTCTACCATCCCGCCGTAAAGGCCGATGCGGCCAACGCGCAAGCGCCGATCAAGAGCTTCTTGAACCCGCACGCGCTGGACGACGCGGGCGCCCTGTGCATGAGCTTCCTGAAAGCGCAGCAGGCCGGCATACGGGTCGACTACGGCCAGATGATCGATATCTGCGCCACCTTCGTCACGCGCAAGGAATACCGCCTGAAGGACGGCACCCTGGCACGCGGTGGGCCGGATGGCAAGGGCGGCGTCAAGATGCGGCCCTTGCCCGATACGCTCTGGCTGGACGATATGTTCATGGGCGTGCCCACCATCGCGCTGATGGGCAAGGAAACGGGCAACACGAAATACTACGACGACGCCGTGCGCCAGGTGCTGCAGTTCTCGCAGCGCATGTTCAATCCCAAGCTGGGCATCTACATGCACGGCTACGTCGAGGGCATGCAGGACCATCCGGAACTGCACTGGGCGCGCGCCAACGGCTGGGCCATCATGGCAATGGTCGAGGTGCTGGAAGTGCTGCCGAAGACGCACAAGGGCTACCAGGCCGTCGTCAACCAGTTGCGCGCCCACGCGCGCGGCCTGGCCAGCTTCCAGGACAAGGATGGCCTGTGGCACCAGCTGATCGACCGGCCCGACTCCTACCTGGAGACGTCGGCCAGCGCGATCTACACCTACGCCATCGCACGCGCCGTCAACCGCGGCTACCTGGACAAGGAGATGTATGGCCCGATGGCCAACCTGGCCTGGAACGCGGTAGCCGCCAAGGTCAACGCCAAGGGTGAAGTCGAAGGTACCTGCGTCGGCACCGGCATGGCGTTCGACCCGGCGTTCTATTATTACCGGCCCGTCAGCGTGCGCGCCGCGCACGGTTACGGTCCCGTGCTGCTGGCCGGCGCCGAGGTCATCGAGATGAACCGCACATACCGCTTTGGCGTCAACGACAGCGGCTTCATGTACCAGGGGCCGCGCTGAGGCGGGGCCGCTGGGGTCTGTCGCCGAAGTTTGCTGACGCAGCCCCGGCGCCTCGTGCACCTCACCCCGAGACCGAAGACTGGGGTCGGACCCGGCGGGTCCGACCCCGGCTCTGCGCTTCTGGGTGCAAGAGAGCCAGCAGCCAGTAGCGCTACATGCCCGCCTTCAACCAGCGTTCGAAAGGCCTGCCAGGCAATCCCTGCAGCGCCAGCACTACCTGGCGCGCATTGAACGCCGCCCCGGCATCGTTGGTATGCGTGCGCGCGTCGGCAAAGAACCCATCCACCACCGCCGCGCCAAGCGCCCGATAGCCCTCCGTCACCACTATCGTCAGGTCGGCAAACAGCGCCCCGCCCTGACGCGCCACCTCCTCGTCCCAGGCGGCAAACTCCGCGAAGTCGCGGCCTTCCTGCCAGCGGTCGCGATGCGGCACCGGCGACAGCAGCACGACCGTCACGCCTTTTGCGCGCGCGTCGGCCACGTAGCGCGCCATGTACCAGCCGAAGGTGTGCACCGCCTCCACGCTGCCGTCGGCCTTGCGCTCCATGACCGTCTCCGGTCCCGTGCCGGCACCGGAGGCGCGGCCCTTCATGGCGGGATCGCCGATGCGGCCACCGTCGTTGTGGCCGAACTGGATCAGCACCGCATCGCCCGGCCGCAATTGCTCCAGCACGCGCGCCCAACGCCCTTCCGTGTAGAACGTGCGGCTGCTGCGCCCGCCGATGGCGTGGTTGACGACGTTCACCCTGGTCGGGTCGAAGTACGGCGCGATCCGCTCGCCCCAGCCCACCATGCCATCCTTGCCGCCGCTTTTCACCGTCGAATCGCCGACCAGGAACAACGCCGGCAGGTCGTTGGCCGGCCGCGGCGGACCCGGTGGCCCGGTAACGACGGGCCGCGCATCGTCGAGGGGCACGATGGCCCGGCCCTTGTCGTTCAACGCACCCACCAGTAAGGGCACGCCAAGCGCACGGATGCCGGCCACCACGACCTCGGCGTTGAGCCGGGCGCCCGCCAGGTTCGTGTGCACCGTCTCGTCCGGCGTCACTTGCGGGAACAGCCGCAGTACGGCGTCGCGACCGAGCGCGTCGTACCGCGCCGCGGCGGCTTCGTTCAGGTCGATGAAGCCCGCCAGTTCCTGGCGCGCCACCTGCGCCGCCCAGCCGCCATAGTCGGCGCGCGCGCGCCGGGTGCGGCCGTCGGCATCCCAGCGCTTGAACGGCACGGGCGAGCAGACGATGGCCGTGGCGCCGCGGGCGCGAATGTCGGCGATGAAGCGCCGCAGGTACCAGCCGTAGGTATGCACCGTCTCGCGCTGCCCCGTCAGCAGGTTGTCGATGGTGTCGCTTTCCTCTCCGGTGCCGCGCAAGGTACCGCGCGCGCGGCGATCGTCGTTGACGGGACTGGCGTCGTTGTGGCCGAACTGCATGATGACCACGTCGCCCCGCTTGACGAACGCCAGCGTGCGCTGCCAGTGACCGCTGGTCAGGTAGGTACGGCTGGACAGGCCGCCGACGGCACGGTTGACGACGTTGATGCGGGCCGGATCGAAGTAGTCCGCGATGGGCCGGCCCCAGCCCCATTGCCCGGCCGGTCCCAGGTCCTGGCCATCGTCCTTGCCGTTGCGGACGGTGGAGTCGCCGATCAATATCAAGGAAGGCAGCGCCGGGTTGGCGGGCTCCGGCAGCGTGACGACCGCGCGAGCCGGATCGGTGTTGACGGCGGCGGGCAGCGTCTGGCCGTACGCGCCGCAGAACAGGAGGAGAAGGACGGCGCCGGCCAGCGCCCGCAGGTATCGGTTCATGCCGTCCATTCTAAGCCGGCAGCGCGGCCGCAAAGAATCAGGAAGATGAGCGAACGATGCGCACGATCGCCACCACAATGGTCACGTGTCCCACTTGCCACCGCAACCATGACCCTGCCCGCCCGCGTCGCCCTGTGCCTGCTGCTGTATGCCGCCTCCGCCCACGCCGGCATCGGCCAGCGCTTCCCGTCGGAGCGCAAGATCGTTCCCGACCCCGTCACCGGCACGCCGCTGACCTTCCTGACCACGCAAGCACATGGCGATTCGAAGATCTATCCGACCCACCCCCAATGGACGGCGGACGGACAATGGCTCGTATTCCGCTCCCAACTGGCCGGCAACGAGGCGCTCGCCGTCAACGAGGCGAGTGGTGCCATCGTGCAGGTGACGGAGGGCGGCTACACGGGCATGCTGAACCTGGCACGCAAATCGATGAAGCTGTACTTCATGCGCCAGGACCGCGAGCCGGGCCGGCTGCAAGTGGTGGAGGTGGACCTGGGCGCGGTGCTGGCCGACAGCGCAGCCGGCAAAATGCGGCGGGCCGAGGCCTACCAGCGCCTGTGCGGCGTGATGCCGGCCGCGCTGGGCGCCGGCGGCGACATGGCGCTGGACGCGGACGAGGAATGGGTCTACTTCCGCGTCGGCAAGGAAGAAGCGGCGCGCCATCTGGCGCCCGGCACGAAGATCGAGCCGGATTTCGGTCCGCGCAAGATGGGCGCCGGGCCGAACGGCATCGCGCGCATGCATGTGCGCACGGGCGAGATCCGGCACGTGGTGTCGGTACCGTTCCAGGTCGGCCATATCCAGGCCAACCTGTGGCGTCCGGGCGAGCTGGTATTCAGCTGGGAGACCGGCGGCAAGTCGCCGCAGCGCACCTGGACCGTGCAGGCCGACGGCAGCGGCCTGCGGCCCTTGTATCCCGAGGCGCCCTACGAGTGGGTCACGCACGAAGCGGTGATCACGCCGGACGAGGTGGCGTTCGCCATCATGGGCCACCGCCCGATTCCGGGCGGCGCGGCGGCGGTGGGCGGTCCCGCCACCGACGTGGGTGGCGCCAACCCGGGGCAGGATGCGGCCTGGGGCCCGGCCGGCACGCGCGAGAAGCCCAGCGGCCTGGGCATCGTCAACCTGCGCACGCGCGAGATGACGATCGCCGGCCAGACGCCATCCGGCAGCGGCCTGTGGCACGTGCACGGCTCGGCCGACGGCCGCTTCGCGGTCGGCGACGATTTCTCACGCAGTGTGTGGCTGATCGACCGCCGCACGCGCGAGATGAAACTGCTGACAACTGGGCACAAGACCACGGCAGCCGATCATCCGCATCCGACCTTCAATGCCGAGGGCACGAGGATCCAGATCCAGTCGGCCATGCTGGCCGCCGATGGGCGCTCGATGAACATCGTGGTGGTGCCCGTGCCGCCGGACTGGCTGGCGCGCAAGTGACGCGGTCACTCCGGCGCCCGTGACGCGGTGCCGCGAGATACCATCGATGCCAACCTCGATCCGCTACACTCCTGACCATGAAGATGACCGCCAAGGCCCTTGCCGCCACCCTGCTGATGACCGCCACCACCTGCTCCGCCCTCGCGCAAACCGTCCTGCCCTTGTGGCCCGAAGGCGTGCCGGGCGCACGCACCATTGGCCCCGAACGGGTCGACGGCGGTTACGTCGCCAACGTGGGCGAGCCGACGCTGCTGCGTGTCGGGCCCGCAGTGGACCGTCCCAACGGCAGCGCCGTCATCGTCGCGCCGGGCGGCGGTTATGTACGCCTGGCCTACGAACGCGAAGGCATCCAGTATGCCAACTGGCTCGGCACCCTGGGCGTGACCACCTTCGTGCTGAAGTACCGCATGCAGGAGTATGGCCACCCCGCGCCGCTGCAGGACGTGCTGCGCGCGGTACGGCTGCTGCGTTCGCGCGCCGCCGAATTCCGCATCGACCCGGACCGCATCGGCGTGATGGGCAGCTCGGCCGGCGGCCACCTGGCCGCCAGCGCCGGCACGCTGTTCGACCATCCGCTTGGCCGCACCGGCAACGCGCTGGACCAGGTCAGCGCCCGGCCGGACTTCCTGATGCTGCTGTACCCGGTCATCACGCTGGACGGCGCGGCGGCGCACGCCGGTTCGCGCAAGGCGCTGCTGGGCGCCAACCCGGCGCCGGAACTGGTGCGGCTGATGTCGCTGCAGCACCAGGTGACGCCGCGCACGCCGCCCACCCTGCTGATCCATACCCAGGCCGACGAAGCGGTGCCGGTCGAGAACAGCATCCTGTTCTACCAGGCGCTGACGCGTGCGCGCGTGCCGGCCGAAATGTACTTGTTCGAGCAGGGCGGCCACGGCATGGGCATGCGCGACGGCCTGGCCAACGCGTCCGGCTGGCCGCGCCGCGCCGAGGAATGGCTGCGCAGCCGCGGCCTGCTGACGCCATCCGGCGTGGTTCAAGCGAAATAGAACATTGGCCGCAAGGGCCACTGGCACGGCCGGTTGTCCGGTTCCACCTCCATGATGTCGGCCATGTAGTCCCACCAGCGCCGCATCACGGGCAACCCGGGCAACGCGTCCGCCGTATGGCCGGGGTGCAGCTTCAGGACGGCGAACAGGATCAGCGTTTCCTCGTCCAGGAAGATCGAATAATCATGGATACCGGCCGCCGTCAGGGCCTCGGCCAGCTCCGGCCACAGCGCATCGTGCCGGCGCCGGTACTCCTCCGCCATGCCCGGCTTGAGCCGCATCTTGAAGCCCTGCTGCGTCATTTCCTGCTCCTTCATGATTTGTCCTGTTCCTCGAAGCTCTTTTGCGCCGGGTCGGCCTTCGGCTGGCGCGGCCGCACCACGGCGGCACCAGCGGGCAATCCCTGCACCGCGGCGCGATCCTCCAGGTCGATCGGACTGCCCAGCGTCAGGCGCGTGTCGTCGAAGCGCCAGCCGTCCACGTCGTACAGCCAGCCGCCCTCGCGCGCTTCGATCGACACATTCTTCAAGCTGAAGCGCCGCAGCGGCACCTCGCGGTAGCCGTCCACCTCGAAGGCGCGGGTGGCGCCGGTGGCCCTGATGTTCCACAGGCTGACGTCGTGGAAGCGCGCCCGGCCCCGCTCCGGCGGTACCTTTGTCGCCAGCACGCGCCACACCGGCGGCACTTCGCGCACCTCCGGCGGGATCGTCGCGTAGCTGTAGCTGGGGTTCCAGTTCATCGTGATGCGCAGCACGACAGGCACGTCGTTCATCGTGATGTCGTGCAGGCGAAGGTTTTCGCCGAAGCCGCCGCGCGTGCGTGCCGACTTGAACAGGATGCCGACCGGGACCTTGCCCGCCACCGTGATGTTGTACGCCTCGATATTGCGAAAGCCGCCGGAGGTCTCGCTGCCGAAGGTGATGCCGGCCGCCGCGGCACGCACGATGGAATCGCGGATGATCACGTCCTGCGTGGGCCGCGCCACGCGCAGGCCGTCCGCGTCGCGCCCGGCCTTCAGGCACAGCGCGTCGTCGTTGACGTCGATGTCGGCATGCTGCACCAGCACCTGGCGCGACGAATCGATGTCGATGCCGTCCGTCGAGGGGCCAAGCCCGTCCGAGTTGTTGCGGATGACGACGCCGTCCACCGTCACGTCTTCCGAGTAGCAGATGTGCAGCGTCCAGAAGCCGGAGCGGCGCAGCAACAAGCCGCCGCCAACCTTGATTCGGGACGACTCGAATATCTGGATCAGGCGCGGGCGCCGCGCGTCGTAGTCGGAGGCCCAGCGCAGGCCGCGCGGCTCATACGCCTTGCGCAGGGTCCAGTAACTGTCCCAGAACACCTTGCCGTCGCCGTCGACCGTGCCCTCGCCCTCGATCGCGGCACCCTGCTGGCGGTAGACGTTGACCAGCGCGGCCGGCCACGCCATTTCGATGCCGGCAATCCGCGTCGGCAGTACCGGATAGTCGCGGATGTCCTGCGATCCCAGCAGGGTCACGCCCTTGTCGAGGCGCAGCGTGACGCCGCTCTTGACGAAGATCGAGCCGCTCAGGTAGGTCCCGGCCGGGAACACGACGGTGCCGCCCTGCTCCGCCGCCGCATCGATGGCGGCCTGGATCGCCCGCGTGTTCAGCGTGACACCATCCGGCCGGGCACCGAAGCGTGCCACGCTGAACGTGGCCGCGCCGACGTTTGCCGCCAGGGCCAGCATCGACATCAGCATCAGCGGCGCCAGCAGCGCCTGCAGGCCGCGCCGCACGGGTCAGACGATGCCGCTGCTGGAAGCGCCGGCGCGCGCCGGCCGCCGCTCGGCCGCCTGCGTGCGGTAGCCGCTGGCGCGGTAGGCGCCGACCGGATCGGCCGCGCCGCCCGCGCGCAGGCGTGCCATCGCCAGGATCGGGCTGACGTCCGTGCGGTAGGCGGCCTTCAGGGTTTGCGCGGCCTGCAGCACGTCGTTCGCTTCCTGGTGCGCCCGCAACGCCTCGCGGTCGACCAACGCGGCCTGCACGAAGGCGCGCTGCACCTCGATCGCGGAGGACATCAGGCTCTCGATCGGGTCCGTCACGTTGTGCGACTGGTCCAGCATGTAGGCCGGGCGGAACGCCGGGTCGCGCTGGCTGGCGTCGGCCAGCTCGTTGAAGACCAGGAACAGCTGGAACGGATTGATGCTGCCCGAGTCCAGGTCGTCGTCACCATACTTGCTGTCGTTGAAGTGGAAGCCACCCAGCTTGCCGAATTGCGCCAGCCGCGCCACGATCATCTCGATGTTCGTGTTGGGCGCATGGTGCCCCAGGTCGACCAGGCACTTCGCCTTCGGCCCGAGTTCGGTGGCGCAGGCGAAGCTGGTGCCCCAGTCGGCAATGGTGGTCGCGTAGAAGGCCGGCTCGAACAGCTTGTGTTCGATGAACAGCTGCCAGTCGGCCGGCAGTGCGCCGTAGATGTCGCGCATGCTGTCCAGGTAGCGTTCGAGCGCGCCGCGCAAGTTGTGCTGGCCGGGGAAGTTGGCGCCGTCGCCCACCCACACCGTCAGCGCCTTCGAGCCCAGCGCCTGGCCCAGCTCGATGCACGCGATATTGTGCGCGACGGCCTGTGCGCGCACCGCGCCGCTGTGCGCCGTCAGGCTGCCATGTTTATAGGTCTGTTCCTGGCCCGGCTGGTCCTGGAAGGTGTTCGAATTGACCGCATCGAAGCCGAGGCCATAGCCCCGGGCGATCTCGCGCAGCGCCGCGGGATCGTCGGTGCGGTCCCAGGGGAAGTGCAGCGAGACCGTGGGCGTGGCCCGCGTCAGCTGGTGAATGACCGCGCAGTCCTCCATCTTCTCGAACACGTCGCGCGGTTCGCCACGGCCCGGGAAACGGGCAAAGCGGGTGCCGCCCGTGCCCACGCCCCAGCTGGGCACGGCCACGGCAAACGTCTGGGCCAGGGCCGTCAGCCGTTCGATGTCTGCGCCACGACGTGCCAGCATGCCGGCCAGCGCTTCGTAATCCGCCTGTACTTCAGCTGCCAGGCTCGCGTTGTACTCGGCCACACGGCCGCTGTCGATCGGCATATTCACTGCACTCATCCTGTCTCCTTCGATACCTGTTCTGGTTTTATTCTAGCGTGTGAACGCGGCCGCATTGCCGGCGTCGACATTGAGCACATTGCCGGTGCTCTTGGCCGCCTTGTCGCTGGCCAGGAAGTACACCGCCTCGGCGATATCCTCGGGCAGCACCGAGCGTTTCAGCATGCTGCGTTCGCGGTAGAAGTTCTCCACGTCGTCCGCGTCGATCTTGTTCGACTGGGCGCGTTCCTGCTTCCACTTGCCGTCCCAGATGCGCGAGCCGCGGATGACGGCATCGGGATTGACGACGTTGACGCGAATGCCGTGCGGCGCCCCTTCCAGCGCGACGCAGCGCGCCAGGTGGATCTCCGCCGCCTTCGCCGTGCAGTAGGCGGAAGCGCCGGCCGATGCGACCAGGCCGTTCTTGCTGGCCACGAACACCATGCTGCCGCCCAGGCCCTGCTGCTTCATCGTGCGGAAGGCGGCGCGGCTGGCCAGGAAGTAGCCCTTGACGAGGATGTCCTGGTTGCGGTTCCACACCTCCAGCGTGGTGTCCTCCAGCGGGCTCGAAGAGGCGATGCCCGCGTTCGAGACCAGCAGGTCGATGCCGCCGAAACGCAGCGCGCAGGCCGACAGCACCTGTTCGACCGCGGCCTCGCTGGTGATGTCGGCAACGAAGCCGGCCACGTTGTCCTTGCCGGCCGCCTTGGCCAGCCCCTCGCGCGCCTGTTCCAGCGCTTCGCCGTCGATATCGGTCAGCATGACGCAGGCGCCTTCGGCCAGCAGCTGCCTTGCCACGGCCTGGCCGATACCGCCGGCGCCGCCGGTTACCAGCGCGATGCGCCCGGCCAGGCTTTTCGGCTTGGGCATGCGCTGCAGCTTGGCCTCTTCCAGCAGCCAGTATTCGATGTCGAACGCCTCCTGTTCGGGCAGGCCGACATAGCTGTCGACGCCGTTCGCGCCGCGCATCACGTTGATGGCGTTGACGTAGAACTCGCCGGCGATGCGTGCCGTCGCCTTGTCCTTGGCGAACGACAGCATGCCGACGCCGGGAATCAGGTAGATGACCGGATTGGCATCGCGCACGGCCGGGCTGTCGGCATGCTTGCAACGCTCGTAATAGGCGACGTAGTCGGCGCGGTAGCGCGCCAGGCCTTCGTCCAGGCTGGCGGCGACCTGCTCGAAGTCGGGATTGGCCGGATCGAACGCGATCACGTAAGGCCGGATCTTGGTGCGCAGGAAGTGGTCGGGGCAGGACGTACCCAGCGCCGCCAGCGGCTGCAGGTCACGGCTGCAGACGAACTCCAGCACGGCCGCCGAATCGTCGAAGTGCCCCAGCTTGTATTCACCTTTGCTGATCTTGCCGCGCAGGAGCGGCATCAGGCGCGCGGCCAGCGCGGCACGTTGTTCGGCCGGCAGCGGCGTCACGGCGGCGCCGCCGAATACCGGCTGCTCGATGTTCGCGGCCAGCCATTCCTCGGCGCGCTGGATCATCGCCAGCGTCGTCTCGTAACACGACTTGGCCGTGTCGCCCCATGTGAACAGGCCATGCCCCTCCAGGACGATGCCTTTCAGGGTGGGCTGGGCGCGCGACAGCTCCTCCAGCTTCAGCCCGAGGTCATAGCCGGGCCGCTGCCACGGCAGCCAGCCAAGCTCACCTTCGAAGATGCGCTGCGTCAGCGCCTTGCTGTTGGCGCAGGCGGCAATCGCGATCACGGCGTCCGGGTGCATGTGATCGACGTGCTTGCGGTCGATGTAGGCGTGCAGCGGCGTGTCGATGCTGGCCGCGCGCGGGTTCAGGTTGAAGGTGCAGTGCGGCAGGTAGGCCACCATCTCGTCCTCGTGCGCCAGGCCGCGGTAGCGCCCCTTCAACGCGCGCAGCTTGTCCATGTACAGCGTGGAGAAGCCATCGAGCTTGATGCTGCCCAGGTCTCCGCCCGAGCCTTTCACCCACAGCACCTCGACCTGCTCGCCGCTGAGCGGGTCTGCCATCATCACCTTGGCCGACGTGTTGCCGCCGCCGAAGTTGGTGATGCGCAGGTCCGACCCGAGCAGGTTGGAGCGGTACAGCAGCAGTTCCGGCTCGCTCATGGCGGCCGCCCTGGCGTCGTCCCATCGCGAGGCGATGGGCTGCCGGTGCCGCGCCGGGCTGTCGGTTGGCTGGTTCGATTCGTGCGATGCCGTCATGTGTTCTCCGTCGTTGAGTGTTCGTTTCCGCCGCATGGGTTGAGCCGGCGTGGTGCACCACCCGGCAGCGCGATCAGTAGAAGGCAGGGCCCCTCGGGGTGTCAATGCGCCGCCGCTCAACATCGTGACCAAGAACGAATTAATCATAAGGATGATCGAAACGCGCAGCACGCGGTGCCGCGCCCTGGAAATAATCACGGTTTTGAGCACTCGGTGATTGACTGCCGAAATTGAAGTGTTTAGCCTCTAGCGTTAACAAACAGACCACGCCGGGTTCGCCCGCGCAGTAGGTTCACAACAAAGGAGACGACAATGGTCAATCACAAGCGCCGTAAACGTTTGCTGAAACTGCTCGCCGAACACCAGAGCGCCAGCGTGCCCCAGCTGGTCGAATGGCTCAGCGCTTCCCCCGCCACCGTGCGCCGCGACATCGCTTGGCTGTCCGCGCGCAACCTGTTGACCCGCACCCGCGGCGGCGCCGCCAACCTGGCCCAGAAGAAGCGCAACTTCACCCTGACCAGCGAGACCTTCGAGCACAATATCCAGTGCTTCGCCGAGCGCAAGCGCGCCATCGCCCGCTACGCGGCCGGCATGTGCGACGAAGGCGAGACGATCGTCATCAACGGCGGCACGACCACGTTCATGATGGCCGAGTTCCTGGTCGATAAGCATTTGAAGATCCTGACCAATTCCTTCCTGATGGCCGAGCGCCTGCTGGTCTCCAGCGAGAACGAGATCATTCTCCCGGGCGGCAAGGTGTACCGCGAGCAGAACGTGATCCTGTCCCCGTTCGACAACGACATCACGCAGCACCACTACGCCGCCAAGATGTTCATGAGCGTGTACGGCCTGTCGCTGCTGGGACTGATGGAAGCGGACCCGCTGCTGATCCAGGCCGAGAAACGCCTGATCGGCCAGGCCGAGGAACTGATCGTGCTGGCCGACAGCTCCAAGTTCGCCAAGAAGGCGGGCCTGATCCTGTGCGGCCTCGATCGCGTCTCCACCGTGATCACCGACACCAACGCGTCCGATGGCGCCGTGCAGTTGCTCGAGCAGTCCGGCGTGAAGGTCGTCACCGTCGCGCCCGAGGCGGTGCCGGCGCCGCAGCCGCCGATGTCGTTCCCGTACGGCTTCGAGCTGCATGCCCAGGGCATGTTCCAGGCGGAGGTCTCCCATTGAACCCGAACCAGTACAAGCGCCGCACCCTCGCCGTGCTGGCCACGGCCGCCCTGGCGCTGGCCGCCTGCGGCGACAGGCCGGCCGCCCAGGCCGGTGACAAGGTCCGCATCGCCATGGTCGTCAAGAGCCTCGGCAACGGCTTCTTCGACGCCGCCCACGCGGGCGCCAAGGAGGCGGCGGCCCAATTGAAGAACGTGGAGATCATCTACACCGGTCCCACCACGCCGAGCGCGGAAGGCCAGATCGAGATCGTCAACTCGCTGATCAGCCAGAAGGTCGACGCCATCGTCATTTCCGCCAACGATCCGAGCGCGCTGGTGCCCATCGCGAAGAAGGCCATGCAGCGCGGGATCAAGGTCGTGTCGTTCGACAGCGGCCTGGCGCCGGAGGGCCGGCTGATGCACCTGAACCCGTCGAGCGCGCAACTGATCGGCCGCAAGCAGCTGGAGATGGCGCGCGACGCGATCGGCGGTGCCGGCGAGATCGCCATCCTGTCCGCCTCGGCCCAGGCCACCAACCAGAACCTGTGGATAGCCGTCATGAAGAGCGAGCTGGCCAGGCCCGAGTTCGCGCAACTGAAGCTGGTCGCCACCGTGTATGGCGACGACCAGTCGGACAAGAGCTACCGCGAAGCGCTCGGTCTGCTGCGCAGCCACCCGAACCTGAAGGCCATCATCGCGCCGACCACGGTGGGCATCAACGCGGCCGGCAAGGCCGTCGTCGACGAGAAGCTGGTCGGCAAGGTCTACGTCACGGGCCTGGGATTGCCGTCCGAGATGGCGGGCCACGTCAAGAGCGGCGCCGTCAAGGAATTCGCGATCTGGAACCCGATCGACCTGGGCTACGCCGCCACCTATGCGGCCTACGACTTCGTCAAGGGTCATCCGGACGCGAAAGCGGGCGGCAAGGTGGACGCGGGCCGCATGGGCAGCATCGCCATCGACGCCAAGGGCGAGGCCGCGATGGCCGAACCGTTCCTCTACAACGCGGCCAACGTCGACCAGTTCGCGAAGATCTTCTGACATGACGGCCACTTCTCCAGACGCGACGCCGGTGCTGCAGCTGGCCGGCGTCAGCAAGCGCTTCGCAGGCATCGTGGCGCTCAATAAGGTAGCGCTATCGGCAAGCGCCGGCGAGGTGCTGGCGCTGATCGGTGAGAACGGCGCCGGCAAATCCACGCTGGTCAAGACGCTGACAGGCATCTACCAGCCGGACGAAGGCACCATCACGCTGGGCGGCCAGGCGGTCTCGTTCGCCAACGCGCAGGACGCGATGGCGGCCGGCATCACGGCCGTGCACCAGGAAAGCGTAATGTTCGACGAGCTGACGGTGGCCGAAAACATCTGGGTCGGCCGCCAGCCGCTGCGCGGCGGGCGCGTCGACTGGGCCGGGATCGAACGGGAGGCCGAGCAGCTGTTCGCCCGGCTCGAGGTCAAGCTGCCCGTGCGCGCCAGGGTCAAGGACCTGTCGGTGGCGCAGCGCCACTTCGTCGAGATTGCGCGGGCGCTGTCGCAACAGGCCCGGGTCGTCATCCTGGACGAGCCTACCGCCGCGCTGTCGCAACGCGAGATCGTCGAGTTGTACCGTATCGTGCGCCAGCTGCGCGCGGCCGGCACGGCCATCATTTTCATCACGCACAAGTTCGACGAGATCTTCGCGGTGGCGGACCGCTACACGGTGCTGCGCGACGGCCAGTACGTGGCGGCGGGCCGCATCGCCGACGTGACGGAGGCCGAGCTGGTGGCGCTGATGGTGGGCCGCACCGTGCAGCAGGCCTACCCGAAGGTGGACGTACCGCCGGGCGAAGTTGTGCTGGAGGTGCGCGACTTCTGCCACCCGACCGAATTCGACGGCGTGAGCTTCCAGCTGCGTCGGGGCGAGATCCTGGGCTTCTACGGCCTGGTGGGCGCCGGCCGCTCGGAAGCGATGCAGGCGCTGTTCGGCCTGACGCCGCTGGCGCGCGGCACGGTCACGCTGGCGGGCCAGCCGGTGCGCATCAGCTGCGCGGCGGATGCCATCGCGCACGGCATCGCCTATGTGCCGGAAGACCGGCAGCACCAGGGCGCGCACCTGACGATGCCGATCCTGCACAACATCACCCTGCCCATCCTCGACCGCATCGGCTTTTTCCTGCGCGGGCGCCGCGCCCGCGAAAACGCGGTAGCGCGCCACTACGCCGAACAGCTGGAACTGAAGGCCAGCCACCTGTACCAGCACGTGGCTGAACTCTCCGGCGGCAATCAGCAGAAGGTCGTGCTGGGCAAGTGGCTGGCGACCGAGCCGAAAGTGATCATCCTGGACGAACCGACCAAGGGCATCGACATCGGCTCCAAGGCGGCCGTGCACCGCTTCATCGGCCAGTTGGTGGGCCAGGGCCTGGCCGTCATCCTCGTGTCGTCCGAACTGCCGGAAGTGTTGGGCCTGGCCGACCGCATCGTCGTGATGCACCAAGGCCGCGTGCAACGCGAATTCGCGCGCGGCGAAGCCACGCCGGAAAATGTCGTCGCTGCCGCTTCCGGCAGCGAACCGCACGCCAGGGAGGCCGCATGACGATCCTGAAACGCCGGGAGACGCTGCTGGCGTGCTCCATCGTCGTGCTAATACTCCTGGTGGGCCTGCGCTCGCCGGTGTTCGTCAGCCCGGCCAGCCTGGGCAACCTGCTGACCGACAGCACCCTGCTGGTCATGCTGGCGCTGACGCAGATGCTGGTGATCGTCACGCGCGGCGTGGACCTGTCCGTCGCCTCGAATCTGGCCCTGTCAGGCATGATGGCCGCGCTGCTGGCGTCGCGCTACCCTGCGCTGCCGCTGGTCGCGGTCATGCTGGCGGCGGCGACCATCGGCCTGGCGCTGGGTCTCGTCAACGGCTGGCTGATCGGCTGGCTGGAGCTGCCGCCGATCGTCGTCACCCTGGGCACGATGAGCGTCTACCGAGGACTGGTGTTCGTGCTGTCCGGCGGCGCCTGGGTCTCGTCGCACCAGATGCCGCAGCACTTCATCGCCTTCCCGCTCACCCGGCTGCTGGGCATTACGCACCTGGTATGGATCGCCGCCGCCGTCGCGCTGGCGGCGTGGTTCGTGACGCGCCACAGCCGTTTCGGGCGCGACCTGTACGCCATCGGCAACGCACCGTCGTGCGCGCGCTACGTAGGCATCCCGATGGCGCGCCGGCTGTTGTGGGCCTATGGCCTGTCCGGGCTGATGGCGGGCCTGTGCGGCTACCTGTGGGTGGCGCGCTATGCCGTGGCCTATACCGAGATCGCCTATGGCTTCGAGTTCACCGTCATCGCGGCTTGCGTCATCGGCGGCATCAGCATCGCCGGTGGCAGCGGCACCGTCCTGGGCGCCGTGCTGGGAGCGCTGTTCCTGGCCGTGATCGGCAATGCGCTGCCAGTGGTGCAGGTCTCGCCGTTCTGGCAAAGCGCGCTGACCGGCATCGTCATCCTGGCCGCCGTATTGATCAACGCCCGCGACGGCAAGCATGGCGGCCGCCAGATCCTGCCGCTGCACCAGCCCGACCGGAGTACCGCATGAACAGCGCCGACATGACCGCCACCCACACCTCGCGCTACACGATCCACGACCGTCCCGGCTTCCGGCTGGGCGCCCTGCTGGGCAAATGGGAGTCCTTGCTGGCGCTGCTGTGCATTGCCGCGTTCCTGGCCAACGGCATCCTGGTGCCGAATTTCCTCGATCCGTACAACCTGGCCGACGGCACCTTCAACTTCAGCGAGAAGGCGCTGATCGCGCTGCCGATGGCGCTGCTGATCATCTGCCGCGAGATCGACATCTCCGTGTCCGGCATCCTGGCGCTGTCCTCGGTCGCCGTCGGCCTGGCCCACACCCATGGCGTGCCGCCGGCGCTGCTGCTGCCTGTCGCGCTGGCGACGGGCAGCGCATGCGGCTTGCTGAACGGCGTGCTGGTGACACGCTTCGCGCTGCCGTCGATCGTCGTCACGATCGGCACCGTCTCGCTGTTTCGTGGACTGTCCAGCGTGGTCCTGGGCGACCAGGCCTTCACCGGCTACCCGCAACTGATGGCCGACTGGGGCCAGGGCTACTTCTTCGACGTGATTCCGCGCGAGTTCGTCGTGCTGCTGCTGTGCGCGGCGCTGTTCGCCGTGGTACTGCATGCCACGCGCTGGGGGCGCCGCATCTACGCCATCGGCAACAATCCCGTGGCCGCGCGCTTCGCCGGCATCGAAGTGAACCGCTACCGCCTGGTGCTGTTCATGCTGACCGGCGCGATGGCGGGCCTGGCGGCCTGGCTGCTGACGGGCCGTATCGGCAGCACCCGGCCGAACATCGCGATGGGTTGGGAGCTGGAAGTGATCACGATGGTGATCCTGGGCGGCGTCAGCATCGCCGGCGGCGCCGGCACCATCGGCGGCGTGCTGCTGGCCGTGCTGACCCTGGGCACCGTGACGTATGGGCTGTCGCTGCTGAACGTACCCGGTATCTACATGACGATCGTAGTCGGCCTGCTGCTGCTCGTGACGATCGCGCTGCCTCGGCTGCTGGGCGGCCGCAGGGTGGCCAAGTGAGGGCCGAATGAACGCGGTCGTCGTACTGGACATCGGCAAGACCAACGTCAAGCTGGCCTTGATCGACCATGCCGGTACCTTGCTGGCCGAACGGCGCCGGCCGAACGCGCCGCTGCGCCAGGGGCCTTACCCGCACCACGACACGGAAGGCATTTGGCACTGGATGCTCTCCACGCTGGCGGAATTCGCCGGCATGGCGCACGTCGAGGCCATCGTGCCTGTCACGCATGGCGCGACGGCGGCGCTGGTGGACGACGCCGGTCTGGTACTGCCGGTGCCGGACTACGAGCACGACCCGGCCGCCGCGCCGGCGGCGTACCTGGCGGTGCGGCCGGCCTATGCCGAGACGCGCTCGCCGCGCCTGCCCGCTGGCCTGAACCTGGGCCGCCAGCTGGCATGGCTGGTGCAGGCGCAACCGGCCGCCTTCGCCCGAGCGCGCCATATCCTGATGTACCCGCAGTACTGGGCGTGGCGGCTGTGCGGCATCGCCGCTGGCGAGGTCACGTCGCTGGGCTGCCATACCGACCTGTGGGACCCGCAACGCCAGCAGTACTCGTCCCTCGTCGCGAAGATGGGCTGGCAGCCATTGCTGCCACCGCTGCGCCGCGCCTGGGACACGCTGGGCACGATCCTGCCGGCGCTGGCCGCGCAAACCGGGCTGCCCGCCTCGTGCCGCATCGTGTGCGGCATCCATGACAGCAATGCCTCGCTGCTGCGCCACCTGGGCGGCGACGCCACGCCGGCGGTACTGTCCACCGGCACCTGGGTCATCGCGGCTGCGCCCGGCCGGACGCTGGACGGCCTGCGCGAGGAGTTCGACATGCTGGCCAACACCAGCGCGCTGGGCCAGCCGGTACCGTGCATGCGTTTCATGGGCGGGCGCGAGTTCGCCGAGCTGGCGGGGTCGCGGCCTGCCGCGTTCCACACGACGGCCCTGCAGCGCATCGTCTGCAGCGGCACCTATGCCCTGCCCGGCTTTGCCGGCGCGGGCGGGCCGTTCGCCGGGCGGCACGGCAGCATCGTCGGCCCGGCGCCCGTCAACGATACCGAGCGCAGTGCGCTGGCCACACTGTACCTCGCCTTGATGAGCGACTACTGCCTGGACGCGCTGGGCGCCGGCGACGATGTCGTGGTCGAGGGCAGCTTCACCGGCAACCCGTATTTCGCGCCACTGCTGGCGGCGCTGCGGCCGGGCCGGCGCGTCGCCGTGACGGACGATGCCAGCGGCACCACGTGCGGCGGCTGGATGCTGGCGCATTGGGGCCGCGTGCCCGCCGTGCGGGCAAACGTCGCGCAGCCGCTCCCGCTGGAAGGACTGGCGGCTTATCGGCTGGCCTGGCTTTCGCGGCTGGGATAAGCGTTAACCAAAGGTGTCAGGCACTCATCTTCAGGTCTCCGACCTGAAGATGAGTGCCTGACACCTGGGGTTTTCGCAGCGATCGACTGCGCACAGGCACGGATCAGAATTTCAGGGACACGCTGGCGTAGTAGCGGCGCCCCGAGAAGGCCAGTTCGTTGACGCGGAACAGATCGCCCGCGTCGGTGATCTCCTCCTGGTCGGTCAGGTTCTTGCCCTCGATCGAGAAGGTGATGTTGTCGTTGTAGCGGTACTGGAATTTGGCGTCGAGGTAGCCCGTCTTCTCCTGGAAGTTGGGATTGCCCGACACGTCGTTACCGCCCGTGTAGTAGCGGTCGCGCGCGTTGTAGGCGACGCGGGCGTTGATCGGGCCGCGGTCGTACCACAGTGCCACGTTGTAGCTGTTCTTCGACAGGCCCGGATACGGCAGCACCGTGTTGTCCAGCACATTCAGGCGCTCCGTGCCGGGCGCGTACTTATACGTCATGCGTGTGTAGTTGACGTCGCCGCCGAAGCCGCCCAGCCAGCCGGGCAGGAAGGTGAAGGCGGTGCGCGCCGTGATCTCGATGCCCTTCGTCGTCGCGCCCTTGCCGTTGATCGGCTGCGTCACGTCCCAGCGGGTACCGTCGTGGAACACGTCGACCTGCTTGACCAGCTGCTTCTCCAGGATGTAGCTGGATATCTCCTTCTTGAAGAAGGCCACGCTGACTTGCGTATCGGGGCCCGGATAGTATTCCAGCGACAGGTCCGTGTTCGTTGCGCGGAACGGCTTCAGGTCCGGATTGCCGGCCGTGCAGTCGTCGGTGCCGTCGCCGCCGAATTCATTGCGGCCGCTGTTGAGGGTGCAGGTGGCGTTCGGCGCCAGCAGGTCGATGCGCGGACGCGACATCACCTTGCCCCAGCCCACCCGCGCCAGGAACACGTCCGGCACCAGCCATGCCATCGCGTTCGCGCTGGGCAGCACGTCGTGGTACGAACTGGCCACGCTGGCGATGCCGTTTTCCACGATGTAGTCGACCCAGCCGGTGGCGCCGGTGCCGGTGGCCACGCGCACCTTGTTCTGGTACGAGCCCGTCGCCACCGCACGCGTATGCGTGTAGCGCGCGCCGAGATTGCCGTTGACCGCGTAACCGAACAGCTCCGTGTCGAAATCGAGCCGGCCGTAGGCCGAGCGCACGCGCTCCTCGGCGCCGTAAACCGGGATCTGCGGATAGACGTTGCCGTCGCTGGCGCGCGCGCTGCGCACCAGGTCGTGGTTGAAGTGCGACGTGTCGAAGAACGGCGCGGCCTTGGCGAAGTCCGGCGCGACCCAGCTGGTGGGCAGGTTGCGGACGTTGTCGAAGCCTTTGAAGAAGCTGCCGGGCGAGCGGGTGCGGATGGTGTCGATCAGCTGCGCCATTTGCGCCGCGGTGACGTACTGCGTGGCGTTGTTCGGGTTGAGCAGCGACTTCGGATCGGGCGCGCGCGGCGTGCCGCTCCAGCCCGGGTCCCAGATCAGCGTCTGGTTGACGTTCGCGCTGGGGACGATGACGTCGTCGCCGACGCCGGCCAGGTCGGCGCCGTTACTGCGCAGGAAGCCGCCGCCCTTGTACTGGTAGCCGGTACTCTTGCGCGCCTGCGCGCCGAACCACACCTTGGTGAAGAACGGCGTCTCCAGGCGGTACTTCAAATCCAGCTTGGCCTGGTCTTCCGTGTTCTTGACTTCCTCCGGACGGTACTGCAACTGCACCTGCGTGTAGGAGCTGCTGTTCTCGGGCGAGTACGCGGCGGGGAAGTCGAAGTGCGGCAGGCCCTGCTGGTCCAGCGTGACCTTCAGGCCCGGCGCGTTCATCGTCATCGTCACGTTGTTGCTCTGGTTGATGTACTCGGACTTGGACTTGCCGAGCAAGCCCTCGGCCTCCAGCCGGTCGCGCTTGAAGCTGAAGCCGGTCGAATAGTATTTCGAGCGGATGTTGAGCGAGAAGTCGCGCGCCGACGTGAGGAACGCGCCCTGGCCGCCCTGCCCCGACGCGTAGAGGCAATCGCCGACCGTGTACTCGGTGACGTAATGGTCGCGCACCGTCATGCCGGGCGGCGTTCCCGTCGTGGTCACTGGCGTGCAGCTGCCCGCCGTGGTCTGCCTGCCGCTGGCGTCATACACGGGCGCCGTACCGGCGTTGAACAGCCGGCTCTCCGCCTCGAAGCTGGTGCCGAAGTTGCGGTCGTTCAGGCGCTGGTCCTGCTTGTTGTCCTGGTAGCTGACGAAGGCCGTGAAGTCCTTGGCGAACTCGTACTGCGCGGTCAGCTCGGCGGACGAGCGTTTGTGGTCGCGCGTCCAGATGCCGTAGCGCGGCAGGCCGGGCGAGTAATCGTTCCACTGCGCCAGGCAAGCGGTCTTGTCGGCTGCGGCCAGGCCGTCGCAGCCGGCCTTGGTGCCGATCGCCGCCAACGCGGGATTCTTGCTGACGACTGTCTTCTCGGCGCTCATGTCCCAGTCGCGCAGGAAGCGCCACGAGGTATTGCGGGCATAGTCGTTCTGCGTCAGCACCTTGTCGTAGACCAGGTTGGCCATCAGGCCCAGGCGGTTGCCGAAGTAGCGGTCCGCCAGCAGCAGGCTGGCGCGCGGATCGACGCCGCCCCGGCTGGTCGAATGCTCGCCCGAGATCGTGGTGGCGACGGTCGGCTTCTTGAAGTCGAGCGGCTTACGCGTCTTGATGACCACCGTGCCGCCCACGCCGCCTTCGGTCATGTCGGCCGTGGTGCCCTTGTAGACGTCGATCGAGGCGATCAGCTCGGAGGCCAGCTCGCGCAGCTCGGCGCCGCGGCCCGCGCCACCGCTGGTGCCCAGCACCGACATGCCGTTGATCTCGACCCGGTTCAGGTCCGGCTCCACGCCACGGATCGCCACTTGCGAGCCTTCGCCGAAAGAGCGCGACAGCTGCACGCCGGTGATGCGCGACAGCGCCTCACCCACGTTCTTGTCGGGGAACTGGTTGATGTCCTCGGCCACCAGCGAATCGGACACGGTGGCGTTGCGGATCTTGCGGTCGATCGCGGAGGCGACGGACTTGCGCGTGCCGACCACCATGACGACGTTGCCTTGGTCGCCGCCGCCGGCCTGGCGGGCGCCGCTGCTGGCGCCGGCGCTGCTGGCGGCCGGGGTGGCGCCCTGGCTGCTGTCCTGGGCCTGCGCAGCCTGGGCCGCCAGCAGCGCCGCGGCCAATGCGCAGGCGGTCAGGCGGCATTGACGCTGGGGGGTATTCGGATGCTCAATCACGATGGGTCTCCTCCGGTATCGGCCTTCGATGGCCTGTGTTCTGGGGCTTTCTGCCCTGCTGCTTGATCAGCTGTTTTTTATTCTAGGGGAGGGATACGGATAAAAAGTCGCGTGATTCGAAAGAATCAGGATGATGATTAGCTGCGCGTTTTGCGCATTGTATTGAGCAGAAACCCCAAGGGAACAGGCACCTCTGATCCCATAAAAAAACCGCCGGCTGCAAACGCAGGCGGCGGTTCTGGTCGGTCGGTCCGACGGAATGCTTACGCTTCGCGCGAAGCCTTCTTGCGCTCGTGCTCCTTCAGGAAGCGCTTGCGCAGGCGGATCGACTTCGGCGTGATCTCGACCAGTTCGTCGTCCTCGATGAACTCGACCGCGTATTCCAGCGACAGCTGGATCGGCGTCACCAGGCGCACGGCTTCGTCGGTGCCCGATGCGCGCACGTTGGTCAGCTGCTTGCCCTTGATCGGGTTGACGACCAGGTCGTTGTCGCGCGAGTGGATACCGATGATCATGCCTTCGTAGACCGGGTCGTTGTGCGACACGAACATGCGGCCGCGATCCTGCAGCTTCCACAGGGCGTAGGCGACGGCCTGGCCGTCATCCTGCGAGATCAGCACGCCGTTGTGACGGCCGGCCAGTTCGCCCTTCGAGTTGTCGACCGGCGCATAGGCGTCGAACACGTGGCTCATCAGGCCCGTGCCGCGCGTCAGCGTCATGAACTCGCCCTGGAAGCCGATCAGGCCACGCGCGGGAATGCGGTACTCCAGGCGCACGCGGCCCTTGCCGTCCGATTCCATGTTCTGCAGGTCGCCACGGCGGCGGCCCAGTTCTTCCATCACGCCGCCCTGGTTGGCTTCTTCCACGTCCACCGACAGCATCTCGTACGGCTCATGGCGCACGCCGTCGACCATCTTGAACACCACGCGCGGACGGGACACCGCCAGCTCGAAGCCTTCGCGGCGCATGTTCTCCAGCAGGATGGTCAGGTGCAGCTCGCCGCGGCCCGACACTTCGAAGATCGTGTCGTCGTCGGTCGGTGCCACGCGCAGTGCCACGTTCGATTTCAGTTCCTTGTCCAGGCGGTCGCGCAGCTGGCGCGACGTGACGAACTTGCCTTCGCGGCCGGCCAGCGGCGAGGTGTTGACCATGAAGTTCATCGTCAGGGTCGGCTCGTCGACGGTCAGCATCGGCAGCGGGTCGATATTGTCCGGTGCGCACACGGTCGAACCGATGCCGATATCTTCGATACCGTTGATCAGCACGATGTCGCCGGCGACGGCTTCGTCGACCAGCACGCGCTCCAGGCCCTTGAAGTTCAGCACCTGGTTGATGCGGCCCTTGATCGGGGTCGCGCCCGGGCCGTCGACCACGACGACGTCCTGGCCGGCCTTGATGCGGCCACGGGAAATGCGGCCGATGCCGATCTTGCCGACGTAGGACGAATAGTCCAGCGACGTGATCTGCATCTGCAGCGGGCCATCCGGATTGTCGTCACGCACCGGCACGTATTTCAGGATCGCTTCGAACAGCGGCTTCATGTCGCCGCCGCGCACGCTTTCGTCCATACCGGCGTAGCCGTTCAGGCCCGAGGCGTAGATGATCGGGAAGTCCAGCTGCTCGTCGTTCGCGCCCAGCTTGTCGAACAGTTCGAAGGTCTGGTTGATGGCCCAGTCGGCGCGCGCGCCCGGACGGTCGATCTTGTTGACCACGACGATCGGCTTCAGGCCCAGCGCCAGCGCCTTGCGCGTGACGAAACGGGTCTGCGGCATCGGGCCTTCCTGCGCATCGACCAGCAGCAGCACGGAGTCGACCATCGACAGCACGCGCTCGACTTCGCCGCCGAAGTCGGCGTGGCCCGGGGTGTCGACGATATTGATGTGGGTGCCTTCGTACTCGACCGCGCAATTCTTCGACAGAATCGTGATGCCACGCTCTTTCTCGAGGTCGTTCGAGTCCATGACGCGGGTGTCGACCTGCTGGTTTTCACGGAAGGTACCGGACTGGCGCAGCAGCTGGTCCACGAGGGTGGTTTTGCCGTGGTCGACGTGGGCGATGATGGCGATGTTACGAATTGCGCGTTTAGTATTAGACATAGTCGTTGTGTTTACAGAAAAACTGCGAGTGCGGCTGCACTGAACCCACTAGTATACCATGCCGGCGCCGGCGCGACCAAAGGCGTGCGGCCATCATCGATAAACAACGGCGGGCGGAAATCTGGCATGCTGTGACAAAGCAGACATTCCACAACCATGGCCCAACCCGACAATCAAGCTGCCAGCCAGTCCGGCGCCGGTCGCCACCGCCGCCGTCAACAGCGACATGCTCCGGCCGCGCCCACGGCCATGCCGGACTATCGCCAGGTGTTCGAGGCCACGCCCACGCCGTACCTGCTGCTCACACCCGAGTTCACCATCGCCGCAGTCAACGAGGCCTACCTGCGCGCCACCGCGACGGTGCGCGAGCAGATCGTTGGCCGCAACATCTTCGACGTGTTCCCGGATAACCCGAACGATCCGGACGCGAACGGCGTCGCCAACCTGCGCGCCTCGCTGATGCGGGTGCGCCAGACCAGGACCGCGGACACGATGGCCGTGCAGAAGTACGACATTCCCATCTCTGCCATACCGGGCGGTTTCGAACAGCGCCACTGGAGTCCCGTCAACGTGCCGGTGCTGGACGCACAGGGCGAGCTGACGCACATCATCCACCGCGTCGAGGACGTGACGACGGCCGTGCAGGCGCGCGCCCACACGGTGCGCATGGAGGCCGAACTCCTGGCCCAGGCGCAGCACGTGCGCGAAGGCCAGCAGTTCGCCGACCTGTTCCAGCAGGCGCCCACGTTCATGGCGATGCTGTCGGGTCCCGAGCACCACGTCGAGTTGCTGAACCAGGGCTTCATGCGCCTGACCGGCCACCGCGACGTGATCGGCCGCAGCGTGGCCGAATGCTTCGGCGGCGCCACCGGCCGCGCCTACGTCGCCCTGCTGGACGAGGTGTACCGCAGCGGCCGGCCGCTGGCCGCCAGCAGTGCCCTGTATGCGGTGCAGCCGGTGGCCGGCGGCGATACCGAGCAGCGCTACATCGACTTCGTGTTCCAGCCCATCCGCACGCCGGAAGGCGGCGTGCGCGGCATCTTCGTCGAGGGGGTTGACGTGACCGACCGGGTCCAGGCCAATGCCCGGCGCGACGCGCTGATCCGCCTGACCGACGCGCTGCGCGACCTGCGCACCCCCGAAGAGATCGCGTATGCGGCCGCGCGCATCCTGGGCGAGACGCTGGGCGTCAGCCGGGTGGGCTACGGCGCGTTCGAGCAGACCTCGGGGCTGCTGCGCTTCGAACGCGACTGGACCGCGCCGGGTGTGCAGTCGCTTGCCGGTACGCTCGACATGGGCGACTTCGGCACCTACGTCGACGACATGAAGTTAGGCCGTACCGTGATCGTCGACGACGCCGCGAACGATCCCCGCACGCTCGCCGCGGCGGAACAGCTGCGTGCCTACGCCGCCACCGCCTTCGTCAACATCCCGCTGACGGAGCATGGCCGCTTGACCAGCATCCTGTTCGTCAACAGCGCCACGCCGCGGGCCTGGTCGGCCGAGGATTGCGCACTGATGCGCGAAGTTGCGGAACGGGCCCGCACCGCGACCGAGAGGCTGGCCAGCATGCTGAAACTGCGCGAAAGCGAGGCGAAGTTCCGCACCATCGCCGACGCGATGCCGCAAATGGTCTGGTCCACCCTGCCGGACGGCTACCACGACTACTACAATCAGCAATGGTACGACTACACCGGCGTACCGGACGGCTCGACCGACGGCGCCGCATGGAACGACGTGTTCCACCCGGACGACCAGGCGCGCGCCTGGCAGGCCTGGCGCCACAGCCTGGCAACGGGCGATACCTACGAGATCCAATACCGGCTGCGCCACCGCTCCGGCGAGTACCGCTGGGTGCTGGGCCGCGCGCTGCCGATCCGCGACGAGGCTGGGCGCATCGTGCGCTGGATGGGCACCTGCACGGACATCCACACGCAGAAGCTGGCCGAGGATGCGTTGCGCGAGGCGGCCCAGCGCAAGGACGAGTTCCTGGCGATGCTGGCGCACGAGCTGCGCAATCCGCTCGCCCCCATCAGCACGGCGGCCCAGCTGCTGCGCGTGCGCCAGGCGGACGAGAAGGCGCGCACGATGGCCAGCGAGATCATCGTGCGCCAGGTGCGCCACATGACGGCGCTGGTGGACGACCTGCTGGACGTCTCGCGCGTGACGCGCGGGCTGGTGGAGCTGGACATGGCGACCCTGGACCTGAAGCAGGTGATCAACAGCGCCATCGAACAGGCCTTGCCGCTGATCGAGGCGCGCCGCCACGCGCTGGAAGTGCGCACGCCACCGCAGCGGGCACAGGTACGTGGCGATCGCACCCGCCTGGTGCAGGTGATCGCCAACGTTCTCAACAACGCAGCCAAGTACACACCGCCGAACGGGCGCATCCAGCTGACGCTGGACGTGGACGACGGCCATGCCCGTGTCGCCGTGACGGACAACGGCAACGGCATCGCCCCCGCTCTCTTGCCCGACATCTTCGACCTGTTCGTGCAGGGCGAACGCAGCCCGGACCGGGCCCAGGGCGGTCTGGGCCTGGGCCTGGCGCTGGTGCGCAGCCTGACCGCGCTGCATGGCGGCAGTGCCACCGCCGACAGTGCCGGCGAGGGCCAGGGCAGCACGTTCACCATCACGCTGCCATTGGCCGCCGACGACAGCGCCTGCAGCGATGCCGCGCCCCAGCACGTGCCTGGCACGGCCCGGCACCATCTGCACGTGATGATCGTGGACGACAATATCGATGGCGCCCTGTCGCTGGCCGAGCTGCTGCGCGCGCAGGGCCACCGCGTGAGCGTGGCGGAGGATGCCGAGATGGCGCTGTACGAGCCGGCACTGGAGACGGTGCAGGCTTTTATCCTGGACATCGGCCTGCCCGGCATGGACGGCTACACGCTGGCGCGGCATCTGCGTTCCCGCCCCGCCATCGCCAAGGCCCTGCTGATCGCGCTGACGGGCTACGGGCAGCCGGCCGACCGGGTGCTGTCCACCGCCGCCGGCTTCGATCATCACTTCGTCAAGCCGGTCGATACGCAGGCGCTGGCGCAGGTGCTGGACAGTTTTGCTAGCGAGTGAGGCACTGAGGTCTGTCCCTGCGGACGGTCCCCGAAGTTGGCTTGCGCCGCGGCTAGCGCTGGAAGCAACCCATGGTGCCTGTCACCGGTGGTTTTGCATGCGGTATCGCGGCGGATGTAAACTTCGGGGACAGCACGCCATACAACGCCCTGGCTAAAGAGCTTTTGCGCCGGGCATGAAGACTCCCACAACAATGAAAGGGATCGTCGGTGCGCCAGGGGCATTCATTCGAGGACCAGCTTGCGGCGCCGTAGCAGCGCGAAAACGACGACCAGACCCGGGGCCAGCAGGGCGATGCTCGCAGGTTCCGGCACCGGTGCCAGCGAGACGTGCGTAAATCCCGCCGAGGACAGGATCACACGCCGCGGCTCCGTGCCGCCATTTGCGTAGGATAACGTCACGACCCGATCGAGTGGCAGGACCTGCCGGTATGCCTGGTCCATCTCGCCGTCCCACGAGATATCGGTGAGCCAAAAGAAGTAGTCGTAGAAGCCGTCGCCATGCTCCCCCCACCCTGACGCATCAGCGCTTAGATGCAGCTTGACCGTCAGTCTCGATTTGGGGCTCAGCAATGTATCGAGGCTGGAAAACCAGTTTGCTCCCGCCGATCTGTGGGTGGGGGGTGCCCCGTGCAGTTCACTCATCGCCATCGCGTTGCTGAACAGCGAATCGCTCGCCGAGGCCACCGTGCGCGATGTTTCGTCGCCGAGCTCGACGCGCCAGGGAAATTGCACGCCGTCGTCGCGCTCGATGCCCTTTCGAACGCCATCCAGGTCGACGATGGTTTCGGCGATGTTGGCCCAACGCACTTCGACGCTGGCGGGATCCGACGGTGAGTGGAGAGGAGTCGCAGTCATCTCGAGCACCTCGACCGAGATTTGCGCGTAGGAGCGCCGGTCAGTCTCCTGCGCGACCGCCGTGGCCCCGGCAAGGCAGAACAGGGCCAGCAGGACAGTGGCGCGCAACGCCGCTGACAACTGGGCTTGCACAGTAAGCAGGCTCATTGCAACCTCCGCAGGGACTTCCAATGATGTGGATTACCTCTTCAGCATAGCTGGCGGCAGGAGATTTACAAGGCTAAGTAGGTGAAAGCGTGGCCCCGTGCATCCGCCCCCGCGCCTTATCCCGCCGCGATCAAGCGCTCCGGCGCCAGAATCGCCCACTCGCCCAGCACGCCCGTGCCCAGCAAGCGAGTACCCTGGTACACACGCACCCGCCCCTCGTAAGGCGCCGGCGTGACGACCTCCGGCTCCTTCCCCAGCGGCAGCCGCTGGCCTTGCAGGAAGCGCCTGGCCAGCTCCGGTGTCAGGTCGACCTTCGGGAAGGAGCGCAGCAACGCGTCGACCGGTGCCAGCAACTCCAGCGGCGCCGGATGCGCCACCAGCTGCTCCGCCGTGATCATCTGCTCGGCGCGCAGGGCGCCGACGCCGATGCGCCGCAGCGCATTCAGGTGCGCGCCGCAGCCCAGTGCGGCGCCGATGTCCTCGCCCAGCACGCGGATGTAAGTGCCCTTGCTGCACGTGACCTCCAGCCGCAGGAACGGTGCCTCGTACCCGAGCAGCTCCAGCTTGTGGATCGTGACGTTGCGCGCCTCGCGCTCCAGCACCACGCCGGCGCGGGCGTACTCGTACAGCGGCTTGCCGTCGCGCTTGAGCGCCGAGTACATCGGCGGCACCTGCGCGATCAGGCCACGGAAACGGGCCAGCACGGCCTCGATCTGCTCGACCGTCACATCCACCGGCAGCGTCTCCAGCACCTGGCCTTCGGTGTCGCCTGTGTCCGTGCGCACGCCCAGGTGGACGGTCGTCACGTAGGTCTTGTCCGCCTCCAGCAGGTCCTGCGAGAACTTGGTGGCTTCGCCGAAGCACAGCGGCAACAGGCCGGTGGCGAACGGATCGAGCGTGCCGGTATGGCCCGCCTTCTTCGCGTTCAGGATGCGCTTGGCCTTGATCAGCGCGTCGTTGGACGACAGCCCCACCGGTTTATCCAGCAGCAGCACGCCGTCCACCAGGTCGCGCACCCGTTTTACTTTTTGCTGCGTCATTCGGCTTCTTTGTCGTCTTCTTCGTAGTCCGCCGCGCGCGACGCGTTGGCCTTGTCGATCAGCGCCGACATGGCGATGCCGCGCGATGCCGACGTGTCGTGCACGAAGTGCAGCTGCGGCAAGGTGTGGATGTGCAGGCGCTTGCCCAGCTGGTTGCGCAGGTAGCCGGCGGCCGCCTGCAGGCCGGCCAAGGTGTTCTTTACCGATTCCGGATCGTCCTTGAGCATCGTGAAGTAGATCTTCGCATGCGCGTAGTCCGGGGTCAGCTGCACTTCGGCCAGCGTGACCATGCCCACGCGCGGGTCCTTCAGCTCGAAGGCGATCAGCTCGGAGAGGTCTTTCTGGATCTGGTCGGCCACGCGCAGGCCGCGTGCCGGGATGGATTTACTGTGTTTAGCCATGATGTCCTACCAATAAAAATGTGGCGGGTGGCGCCCACCCCGCTTGCGCGGAGCGGGCGGCACCCGCCACGGATACCGCATTCGTTGCGATTACAGCGTACGCGCCACTTCGGTGACTTCGAACACTTCCAGCACGTCGCCCACGACGATGTCGTTGTAGCCCTTCAGCGACAGGCCGCACTCCAGGCCGGCGCGCACTTCCTTCGCATCGTCCTTGAAACGCTTGAGCGAGTCGATCTCGCCCGTCCAGACGACGATGTTGTTGCGCAGCAGGCGGACCGACGAGGTACGCTTGACGACACCATCGGTGACCAGACAGCCCGCGATCGCGCCGACTTTCGAGACCAGGATGACCTGGCGAATCTCGACCTGGCCGGTGATCGTCTCGCGCTTCTCCGGTGCCAACATGCCCGACAGTGCTGCCTTGACCTCTTCGATCGCGTCGTAAATGATGTTGTAGTAACGGATGTCCACGCCATTCGCTTCCGCCAGCTTGCGGGCCTGGCCGTCGGCACGGGCGTTGAAGCCGATGATGACCGCTTTCGAGGCCACCGCCAGGTTGACGTCCGATTCCGAGATGCCACCCACGGCGGCGTGCACGACCTGCACGCGCACTTCCGAGGTCGACAGCTTCTGCAGCGAGCCGACCAGCGCTTCCTGCGAACCCTGCACGTCGGTCTTGACGATCAGCGGCAGGTTCTTCACTTCGCCCTCGGCCATCTGGTCGAACATGTTCTCCAGCTTGGCGGCCTGCTGCTTGGCCAGCTTCACGTCGCGGAACTTACCTTGACGGAACAGGCCAATCTCGCGTGCCTTGCGCTCGTCGGCCATGACCATGGCTTCCTCGCCGGCGGCCGGCACTTCCGTCAGGCCCTGGATCTCGACCGGGATCGACGGACCGGCTTCGTTCACCGACTTGCCGTTCTCGTCCAGCATCGCACGTACACGGCCGTACGACGAACCGGCCAGCACGACGTCGCCGCGCTTCAGGGTACCCGACTGCACCAGGATCGTCGCGACCGGGCCGCGGCCCTTGTCCAGACGGGCTTCCACCACCAGGCCGCGGGCCGGCGCTTCCACCGGTGCCTTCAGCTCCAGCACTTCGGCCTGCAGCAGCACGTTTTCCAGCAGCGCGTCGATGCCCTGGCCCGTTTTCGCGGACACCGGCACGAACGGCGAATCGCCGCCGTATTCTTCCGGCACGACCTGCTCGGCGATCAGCTCCTGCGTCACGCGCTCCAGGTTGCCGCCCGGCTTGTCGATCTTGTTGATCGCCACGACCAGGGGCACGCCGGCCGCTTTCGCGTGGGCGATCGCTTCCTTCGTCTGCGGCATGACGCCGTCGTCGGCCGCCACCACCAGGATGACGATGTCGGTGGCCTTGGCACCGCGGGCACGCATGGCCGTGAAGGCCTCGTGACCCGGCGTGTCCAGGAACGTGATCATGCCGCGTGGCGTGTCGACGTGGTATGCACCGATGTGCTGCGTGATGCCGCCGGCTTCGCCCGACGCGACCTTGGCGCGGCGGATGTAGTCCAGCAGCGACGTCTTGCCGTGGTCGACGTGGCCCATCACCGTCACGACCGGCGCACGCGGGGTCGCTTCGAAGTGGGCGTGTTCGCCCTGGTCGGCCAGCAGCGCTTCCGGATCGTCCACCGCCGCGGCGAAGGCCTTGTGGCCCATTTCTTCCACGACGATCATCGCCGTTTCCTGGTCCAGCACCTGGTTGATGGTGCACATCTGGCCCAGCTTCATCAGCTGCTTGATCACCTCGGAAGCCTTGACGGACATCTTGTGCGCCAGCTCGGCGACGGTGATCGTCTCCGGCACGTGCACTTCCTTGACGATGGCTTCCGTCGGTGCCTGGAAGTTCGATTCGCGGTCGTCGTGCGAGTTGCGGCCACGGCCCTTGCCGCCGGCGCCACGCCAGCCGTCGCGACCCGTCGGCGCGGCATTGCCACGGCCCTTCAGGCCACCGCCCGGCGCGCCGCGCTTCTTGGCGTCGTCCGACCAGGTCGACGACACGTTGGCCGACTTGATCGATTTCTTGTCGCCCTTCTTGTCGTCTTTCTTGTCCGTCGTGGCGGTCGTCGCGCCGGCGGCCGGCTTCTTGTCCGCCGGCTTGTGCAGCGTGCCTTCCGCCACTTTCGGCTTGACCGGCGCAGGCGCCGGTTCCGGTGCCTTGATGACGCGGCGCGGCTGGCTCATCATGGCCTTGATCTGGGCCACTTCGTCCGCCACGGCCTTGCGGGCGCGCTCGGTCGCTTCCGCGCGGGCGGCGGCTTCCTTGGCGGCTTCCTCGGCCTTCTTCTTCGCTTCCTCGGCCTCGGCCTGGCGCTTCTTCTCGGCGGCAGCGGCGGCTTCCGCCTTCTGCGCGTCCGCCGCACCGGCTTTCTCGGCGGCGGCCTTCTCGGCGGCGGCTTTCGCGGCCTCCTCCTCGGCACGGCGCTTCGCTTCCGCCTCGGCGGCAGCCGTGGCCTTGGCCTGGGCTTCCTTCTCGGCGTCCAGCTTGGCCAGGCGTTCCTGCTTCTCGCGCAGTTCCGCTTCCTGACGGGCGATCAGCTCCGACTGGCGGCGCGCTTCCTCTTCGCGGCGGGCACGTTCGGCTTCGTCGATGACAGGGGCCTGTGCCGGCGCGGACGCGGCGGCAGCTGCCGTCGTGGTCAGGTCGTCACGCTGGACGAAGGTGCGCTTCTTGCGCACCTCGACCTGGATCGTGCGCGACTTGCCGGTGGCGTCGGCCTGCTTGATCTCGGTGGTTTCCTTGCGGGTCAACGTGATCTTCTTCTTCTCGGTTCCTTCGGTTGCGCCGTGCGTGCGGCGCAGGTGTTCCAGCAGCTTATCCTTATCATCTTTCGACAATGGGTCTGACGCCGACTGCTTGTCGACGCCCGCGGAACGCAGCTGCGTCAGCAGCAAGTCTGCAGGCATCTTCAGTTCGGTGGCAAATTGGGCTACGTTGTTACTCGCCATTCAGTCCTCTTTTCTATGTGTCGCGGTGATGATAAGAATGCTCTGCTACTTCAGGCCTTGGCCGCTTCGGCCAGGGCCCACGCCTTGGCCTGCAGGGCCTTGGCACGGTCGTCGTACTTGCTGTCGACCAGCTTCATTTCATCGTCGGTCACATCTGCAAATTCAGTATTAATCAGTTCGCGTGCACGGTCGGACGACAACGCCAGGATGGCGCCGAATTCGTCATAGGCCAGTCCGGCGAATTGTTCGACGGTCTTGATGCCAGCCAGGCCCAGCTTGCCCGCGGTGATGCGGTCCATGCCTTCCAGGCCAACCAGTGCTTCTTCCATGCCTTCCAGGCCCTCTTCCGAAGCGATCGCCTCGGTCACCAGGGCATCGCGGGCACGGGTACGCAGTTCGTTCACGGTGTCTTCGTCGAAGGCTTCGATTTCCAGCATTTCGGAGATCGGCACATAGGCGATCTCTTCCAGGCTGGCGAAACCTTCCTCGACGAGGATGTCGGCCACTTCCTGGTCGACATCCAGTTTTTCCATGAACAGGGCGCGGATCGCGGCCGTTTCCTGGGCTGCCTTGTCGGCCGATTCCTCGGCCGTCATGATGTTGATCTTCCAGCCGGTCAGCTCGGAAGCCAGACGCACGTTCTGGCCCGAGCGGCCGATGGCGATCGCCAGGTTTTCTTCGTCCACCACCACGTCCATCGCGTGCTTCTCTTCATCGACCATGATCGACGACACGTTGGCCGGGGCCAGCGCGCCGATGACGAACTGCGCCGGGTCTTCCGACCACAGCACGATGTCGACGCGTTCGCCGCCCAGCTCGCCGGTCACAGCCTGCACGCGCGAACCGCGCATGCCGACGCAGGTACCGATCGGGTCGATGCGCTTGTCGGCCGTGTAGACGGCGATCTTGGCGCGCACGCCGGCATCGCGGGCGGCCGATTTAATTTCCAGCATGCCCTGTTCGATTTCCGGCACTTCCAGCTCGAACAGCTTCATGATGAATTCCGGCGCGGTGCGCGACAGGATCACCTGCGGGCCACGCATATTGCGGTCCACGCGCAGGATGTAGGCACGCACGCGGTCGCCGATACGCAGATTTTCCTTCGGGATCATCTGGTCGCGCGGCAGGCGCGCTTCGATCTTGCCCGATTCGACGATGGCGTCGCCGCGTTCCATGCGCTTGATGGTGCCGGTGACGAGCGAGTCGCCGCGCTCCAGGAAGTCGGCCAGGATCTGTTCGCGCTCGGCATCGCGCACGCGCTGCAGCACGACCTGCTTGGTGTCCTGCGCGAAGCGGCGGCCGAATTCGACGGACTCGATCGGTTCTTCGATGTATTCGTCCACTTCGATATCGGGGATCTGTTCCTTGGCTTCGAACAGCAGCACTTCCTGGTCAGGCAGTTGCAGGCCGGCTTCGTCGGGCACCACGTGCCAGCGGCGGAACGATTCGAATTCGCCGGAATCGCGGTCGATCGAAACGCGGATGTCCACTTCGCCTTCATAGCGCTTTTTCGTGGCCTGCGCCAGTGCGAACTCGAGCGCGCCGAACACCACGTCCTTGTCGACGTTCTTCTCGCGCGCCAGCGCATCCACCAATAACAATACTTCGCGACTCATGCTTTGCGGCTCCTAAAATCCACCTGTGGCACCAAGCGTGCCTTATCCATATCCGCGAGCGTGAAATTCAGCACCGCAGGACCATCTTTACTTTCGAATTCAATACCCAGTTGCTCGCCTTCGGGCTGTTGCAGAATGCCCTGGTAGGACTTGCGGTTCGAGGTGCCCGGCAGCGCCATGCGCAGCTTGACGATGGCTTCGTGGCCGGCAAAGCGCTCGAAATCGCTCAGCTTGCGCAGCGGCCGGTCCAGGCCGGGCGACGAGATTTCGAGCCGTTCGTAAGGAACGTTCTCGACCGTCAGCACGTGCGACAGCTGATGGCTGACCGTGGCACAGTCTTCCACCGTGATCGGACCTTTTTCTTCTGCGTCCGCGGCAGGGAAGTCGATATACACACGCAGCAATCCACGCTCGGCCCGTTCGAAATCGACCAGCTCGTAGCCCAGACCGCCAACGGTCTTCTCAATCAAATCCAGCAGTTGCAAAGAAAAATCTCCAGATCGGGGCCGGGAAGCGAATTTCCAGACCCTCTAAAACGAATCACCAAAAAAAAAATGGGCAACTGCCCATCTTCTTGTCCTGCCAGCCAGATGAAAGCACTCTCAGCAAACTTACCTGCGAAGAACTTTTACTAGGCCGCTCATTATAGCGGCTTATTGATTTCGCTGCAATGCCGCATAATGAAGCGGAACGTAGTTACAACAGTGGCAAAGTTGGCGTTTGGGGTCTGCCCTTGGGGTCTGTCCCCAACGGGGACTGACCCCGAAGTTTGCCATTGCCGCTAGCGAAGCACGCAGAACTTCGGGGTCAGTCCCTGAAGGGAGCGGCAGCAGGGGTTTCGAAGAGCACCGCTCTTCGCCTGCGTAGCGGTGCTGGCCTACCAGCCAGCACCAAGACCCCAGCCCTCAACAGCCGCGGGTTAACCCTTGCGCCGCCGCGGCATGCCATGATCCATCGCCCCGCCGCGCGGCTGGCCGCCACGGCGTGGCTGGGCGGCAAAGCCGAACGTCGTCTGCAGCGGATCGGGCTGCTTTGGAGCGCGCGCCTTGGCCGGCTGGCCCGGACGGCCGCCACCCTGGTCGCCCAGGCCGGCCCGGCCGAAGCCCTGGCCACGGCCGGCACTGCCCGGCCGGCCCACACCGGCGGCACCGAAGTAGCTGCCCTGGCCCTGGCCGCCACGCGCGCCACGGGTTGGCTGCGGGAACGGGTCGGCGTTCTTGTTGCTGACGTCCAGGCGGTTGAAGTTCTGCTCGCGCTCGCGGCCGCGCTTCTCGCCGCCACGCTCATTGCCGTTGCGTTCGCCCCGGGCGTTACCGCCCTTGGCGGCGCCGTCGCCGGACTGTTTCTTCTCGACACCGACCATCGCCAGCAGGTCGCGCACCGTGTTTTCTTCCATCTCTTCCCAGCGGCCGCGCTTCAGGTTGCTCGGCAGGGTCAGCGCGCCGTAACGGGTACGGATCAGGCGCGACACCGTCAGGCCGACCGCCTCGAACATGCGGCGCACCTCGCGGTTGCGGCCTTCGCCGATCACCACGCGATACCACTTGTTGACGCCTTCGCCGCCGCCGTCGGCGATCTTGGAGAACTGCGCCATGCCGTCGTCCAGCTCGACGCCGGCCAGCAGCTTCTGGCGCATGCCCTCTTCCAGCACACCCAGCGTGCGCACGGCGTATTCACGGTCGATGTTGTAACGCGGGTGCATCAGGCGGTTCGCCAGGTCGCCGGACGTGGTGAACAGCAGCAGGCCTTCCGTGTTGAAGTCGAGGCGGCCGACGGCCAGCCACTTGCCCACCTTCATCTGCGGCAGGCGGTCGAACACGGATGGACGGCCGTCCGGATCGTCGTGCGACACGATTTCGCCGGCCGGCTTGTGGTACACCAGCACGCGTGGCGGCTTCTTGCTGACCTTCCGCTGGATCAGCTTGCCGTTGATGCGCACGGCATCCGTCGGCAGGATGCGCTGACCGATGTGGGCCGGCTCGCCATTGACGGACACGCGCCCGGCAATGATCAGGTCTTCCATGTCGCGGCGCGAACCCAGGCCCGCTTCGGCCAGCACCTTGTGCAGCTTCGGCGCGTCGTCCTCGGCCGTCAGGTCGCGGCGCACCGCCTTCTGCGGGCCCTTTCCACGGGCGCCCTCGTCACGGTCGAACGCGTCGGACGTGACGAACGAGAACACCGCATCGGCTTCGCTGACCTTGCCGCCGCCGTTGCCACCCTGGCGGCGCTGACCTTGCTGACCTTGCTGACCTTGGGCCTGCTGGCCCGGCTTGCCCTGCTTGCCCTTGCGCTTGCCGTTGTTGCGACCCTCGCCACGTCCCTCGTTGCGCGCTTCGCCACGAGCCTCGTTGCGCGCGGTCCGCTCCGGCGCCGCGGCGCCTTCGGCAGCCACGGCGACCTCCTGGGCCGGCTCGACCGCTGGCGTCGCTTCGGCGCGCTCAGCCTTCTCCACTTCGCGCAGCGCGCGCTGTGCGCGCATCTGGCGCGGGCCGCGCGGCGCGCGAGCTTTTTTCTCGTCCGCCGGCGTCGACTCGGCCGGGGTATCGGCGCCAGGTGCCGGAGCCTGCCGCGGCTCGACGGCGGCCGGTGCGGCATCCACCGGCGCGGCGGCCGGCTTGACGGCGCGGCTGCGCGGCTTCTTCACGGGAGCCGCCTCGGCAGCGGCCGGCGCGGTATCGGCCACCGCGGCCACCGCGGCCGGCGCAGCAGCGCCCTCGGCACTGGCGGCGGTCTTGCGGGTGCGCTTCGGCTTCGGCGTCTCGCCGGCCGCCAGCAGTGCCGCGTTGTCCGCTTCGATCTGGGCCTTGGTGCGGCGCTTCGGCTTGACGGCTGCGGCGGCGACTTCCTGCGCGCCGGTCTCGTTGGTCTTGTCAGTGTTGTTCATTCGTTCGTTCTTGCGTGGGGTCAGCGTCAGGCGCTACTTGCGGCACCGCGCCTGCGGCGGGTGCATCTTCGGGCGCTACATTGTCAGGGACTGCGGCGGCATGGGCCGCCTTCTCGAAATTCTCCTGCAGCGCGGCTTCGAGTACTTCCATCGAATTGGCGTTCTGCACATCGCTGATTTGCTGCAACGGCGGCAGCTGGGACAGCGATTGTAAGCCCAGGTCATCCAGGAACTGCTTGGTGGTGCCCAGCAATGCCGGGCGGCCCAGTACGTCGCGATAACCGACCACGTCGATCCAGCCGCGGTCTTCCAGCATCTTGATCGTCTGCGAGTTCACGGCCACGCCGCGAATCTCCTCGATGTCGCCGCGCGTCACCGGCTGGCGGTAGGCGATGATCGCCAGCGTTTCCAGGGTCGCGCGCGAGTACTTCTGCGGCTTTTCCGGATTGAGCCGGTCCAGGTACTGCTTCATCTCCGGCCGGCTCTGGAAGCGCCACCCCGAGGACAGGCCCACCACCTCGATGCCGCGGCCCTGCCAGTCCTGCCGCAGCTCCTCCAGCAATTGCTTGATCGTGTCGGCGCCGACGCCGGTGCCCAGCGGGCGCCCCTGGTCGTCGGTGTCGACGTATAACTTTTTCAGGCTGTGAATCGATAACGGCTCACGAGCGCAAAGCAGCGCGGTTTCGAGGACTTTCTTGGCCTCAGCTGTATCCATAAGCAATCTTGTGGTCGCACATCCATGCAAGAAGCCGCCGGGCCGCTGCGCGCCGGGCGGTGAGTCACAGATGGAGAGATGTGTTTTCGGGGAGAAAACCGGCCGGCAATTCCGGGGAGGCCTGTCGCCCTCGTGCCGCCATGCCGCCCCATCCGTTCCGATGCGGGCGTTGGCCTGCCATGGGCTTCCCAAGGTTTCTCAGGACCGCGCGCTGCCAACACAAAATCGCGAACGCGCGCTGCCGTTTCATCCAACTCTGGTCATTGTACCCGATAAAATCGGGAAAAGTGCAACTCCGCGCTAGGGTTGCGTGCGCGACCGTATCGGACGCCGGCCTCAGGCGGCCGCCAGCCGCTCCGCCAGGATGGCCGACACGCCCAGGAATGCCGGGTACTCCGCCGTGATGACGAAGGTCGGAATTTCCGCCAGGTAATTTCGGAAGCGGCCTTTCGCCTCGAAGCGGGCGCGAAAGCCCGAACGGTCGAAGCGCTCGCCCAGGCGCGGCACGATGCCGCCACCAATATAGATACCGCCCTGCGCACCCAGCGTTACGCCCAGGTTGCCGGCAATGGTGCCCAGCATCGTGCAGAACGCCTCGATGGTGGCGTCGCACAGCGGGCAGCTGCCGTCCAGCGCACGGCGCGCGATCTCGGGCGCGCCCAGCACCTCGGCGTCCACCTTGCGGTAATCGGCCAGCGCGCGGTAGATCAGCTCGATGCCGACACCGGACAGCAGGCGCTCGGCCGACACGTGCTCGAATTCCTTCCAGGCGAACTGCAGGATCGCCACTTCCGTCTCGTTCATCGGGGCAAAGCTGACGTGGCCGCCTTCGGACAGCAGCGCCGTCCAGCCCGACGCCGACGGGATCAGGCCGGAAACGCCCAGGCCGGTGCCGGCGCCGATCAGGCCCAGCGGCGTACCTTCGACGGCCGAGCCGCCGCCCACCTGGCGCTTCTGCGCGGCCGGGATATGCGGCAGCGAACGGGCCAGCGCCGTGAAATCGTTGACGACGGCCAGGACGTCGAAGTTGACGTCGCGGCGCAACGCCTCGATCGAAAATTCCCAGTGGTGGTTCGTCATGCGCACCAGGTCGCCCGTGACGGGGTTGGCGATCGCGATGGCGCCATGGCGGATGCCCTGCGATGCCGCGGCCACGTCCGGCAGGGCCAGATAGGCCCGCATCGCATCCGCCAGCGTGGCGTAGTCGGCGCAGGCCAGCACGTGGATGTGACCGATCTGGCCGGGCGCCGTCTCCAGCGCGAAGCGGGCATTGGTGCCGCCAACATCGGCCAGCAGGCGCGCGCCGCCGGGGAATACGGAAGGAGTGATCAGCGACGCGGAATCGGACATGACGTTCATGGTGCGGCCAAAAAATAGTCGAGGCCTAATCCTATCGGATATCTTAGCGTAGACGCAAGAGATGAGTGTAGTTTTGGTACATCTTCGGCAAAAGCAACGGAAAACCACATAAACCAAGCCGTAGTATGACTACCGCGCTCGGGAAGCTGCGACAGTTGCCCATCTTGAGGAAACGTTACCACACTGTCGCACATCGGAATAGTGCCGGAGCGTTCCGGGCGGCAACTTGCCAGGGGCGGGCCGCTCGATCATGGGCAAACCCAAAGTGCAAACCCTTGGGTCAGACCCGGCGGGTCTGACCCCGGCTCTTGCTTCGGGGTTCTCTCAGTTGCGCCCGCCCCCCCTCAGTGCTTAACTGCCGAACGCGCTGTTCCAGGCGTCCAGGCCGCCATGCAGCGGCTTGGCCAGCGTGTAGCCCTGCTCCTGCAGTTGCTTTGCCACGCTGGCAGCGGTCACGTCGTTCGGGCAACTGCAGTACACGACGATATGGCGGTCGCGCGGCAGCGCGGCCAGGATTGTCGCCGGATCGCCGTTCAGCAGCAGCGCCCCCGGCACCGGCGGCTCCATCTGCTGCGCGGTAGCGCTGCGCGCGTCCACCAGCACTGGCTCGTGGCCGTCCGCCAGCAGTGCCCTCAGCTGCTCGACGCTGATGCGTTCGGTCTGCATGGCGCGCTGGAAGCGGCGCCGCTCGATGTACTTGAACAGCACGAACAGCGCCAGCAGGATGCCCAGCACCGTCAGCGCCGTGCTGCCCATCGTGGCGAGCATGTCCAGCACCTGGTCGACATTGGCGTGGAAATAGGCCCCGATCGAGATGCCGGTCAGGCTCCACAGCAGCCCGCCCAGCGCGCTGAAGCTGAAGAACACGGATGAGTGCGTGCCTATCGCGCCCGCCAGCGGCGGCCCGATCGTGTTGAAGCCGGGGATGAATTTAGCCACGATCAGCGACTTCGGGCCCCATTTGCGGAAGTTGTCCTCGGTCTGGCTGACGCAGTAGTCGGGCGACAGCGAAATCCTGCACAGCAGCCGCAGCACGCGCGTGCCGTAATGGCGGCCGGCGCGGAACCAGAAGAAGTCCGCCAGCAGGCAGGCGCCCAGGCTGACGGCCAGCACGCCGGCCAGCGCGGTGCCGCCCTCGTCCACCGCCAGCGCGCCGGATACGATCAGGATCGGATAGGCCGGCAGGGGCAAGCCCATCTGCTCGACCAGCACGACGATAAAGACGATCAGGACGCCATACTCCTGCAGCAGCGAAATCAGGTTTGCCATTATTCCGCCATGGTAGCACCGGCGCCCGGCGCCCGTGGGATCGCCCCCAGCAGCGAGCGCGTGTAAGGGTGGCGCGGGTTGCGATACAGCTCGTCCGCATCGGCCATCTCCACCACCTCGCCCTGGTTCATCACCAGCACGCGGTCGGAGATGTAGCGCACCACCGCCAGGTCGTGCGAGATGAAGATATAGGACAGGCCGTATTCGTCCTGCAGCTCCTGCAACAAGTTCAGCACCTGCGCCTGCACGGATACGTCCAGCGCCGACACCGACTCGTCGCAGACGAGGATCTCCGGCTTCATCGTCAGGCAGCGCGCGATGGCGATGCGCTGGCGCTGGCCGCCGGAGAACTCGTGCGGATAGCGCTGGTAGGCCGCCGGCGGCAGGCCGACCCGTTCCAGCAGCGCCTGCGCCAGCGCCACCCGTTCGCGCTCGTCGGCGCCGATGCCGTGCAGCCGCATCGGCTCCAGCAGGATCTGGCCGACGGTGAAGCGCGGATTCAACGAAGCGTACGGGTTCTGGAAGACGATCTGGATGCGCCGCTTGTACGGGTGGTAGTCGCGTTTCGACAGCGCCAGCAGGTCGCGCCCCTCGAACACGGCGCTGCCGCCGCTGGCCTCGTGCAGGCGCAGCAGGGTCAGTCCGAGCGTGCTCTTGCCGGAGCCGGATTCGCCGACGATGCCCAGCGTGCGGCCGCGCGCCAGCTGGAACGACACGTCCTTCACGGCCTGGAATTCGCGCTTGCCGAACAGGCCCTCCTTCAGCCAGAAGCTCTTCTTCAGGTTGCGCACGTCCAGCACGATGTCGTCGTCCGGGCGGTAGCCGCGCTGGCGCTGGCGCTGGTCGGCCGTGGCGCGTCCGTCCAGGTAGTCGGCGATGACGGGCAGGCGCCAGGGCCGCGCATCCAGCGGCGGCCGGCAATGCAGCAGCGCCTGCGTGTAGCTGTCGCGCGGCGCGCCGAAGATCTGGCGCACCGGACCCGCCTCGCGGGTCTCGCCATGGCGCATGACGATCACCTCGTCCGCGATCTCCCCCACCAGGCCCAGGTCGTGCGTGATGAAGAGTACCGACATGCGGTGCTTGCGCCGCAGGCTGGCGATCAGCTCCATGATCTGCTTCTGGATCGTCACGTCCAGCGCCGTCGTCGGCTCGTCCGCGATCAGGAGCTTCGGCTCGCAGGCCAGCGCCATCGCGATCATCACGCGCTGCTGCTGGCCGCCGGACATCTGGCCCGGATAGACGTCGATCTTCGCGGCCGGGTCGGGAATGCCCACCTCCTCCAGCAATGCCAAGGTCCGCGTGCGCGCCTGGCGCGCGCTCATGCCCATGTGCCGGCGCAGCACCTCGCCGATCTGGTAGCCCACCGTCAGCACGGGATTGAGCGACGACATCGGCTCCTGGAAGATCATCGCGATATCGTTGCCGCACAGCGCGCGCCGTTCGGCGTCCGGCAGGTGCAGCACGTCGCGCCCCTCGAACAGCACGCTGCCGGCCGGATCGACCAGGGTGGTGTGACGGGGCAACAGGCCCATGATGGCCAGCGAGCTGACCGACTTGCCGCTGCCCGATTCGCCCACCAGCGCCACCGTCGCATCGCGCGGTACCGTGAACGAGATGCCTTTCACCGCCTCGACCGTGTTGCGCTTGTCGACGCGGAAGGCGATGCGCAGGTCGCGCACTTCCAGCAAGGCGCTCATGCCTTCACCTTCGGATCGAGGGCGTCGCGCAGCGCATCCGCCAGCAGCGAGAACGCCGTCACCAGCACCGCCATCGCGACGGCGGCGGCGCTCAGCTGCCACCATTTGCCCAGCAGCAGCTCGTTCTGCGCCTCGTTCAGCATCGAGCCCCACGACACCACGCCGACCGGCACGCCGAAGCCCAGGAACGACAGGATCACCTCGGCCTTGATGAAGCCCACCGCCAGGATCGACAGCTGCACCAGCGCCACGTGGCTGACGTTGGGGAAGATATGGGCGAACATCTTGCGCAGGTTCGATGCGCCGATGGCGTCGGCCGCCAGCACGTATTCCCTCGCCTTGTGGCGCAGGTACTCGGCGCGGATCAGGCGGTACGGCCCGGTCCACCCGGTCAGGCCCAGGATCAGCACGATCGTGGTCACGCCCTTGTGCTGCAGCACGGCGGCCACCGTCAGGATCATCAGGATCGACGGGATGGACGTGAACACGTTGTAGAACCAGTTGCACAGGTCGTCGACGACACCGCCATAAAAGCCGGAGACGGCGCCGAACAGCGTGCCCAGGCTCACCGCCACCGTTGCAGCCACCAGGCCGACGACGATCGAGGTCTCGCCGCCCTTGATGGTCTTCTTGATCACGTCGTGGCCCCACTTGTCGGCACCGAACGGCAAGGTGGCGCGGCGCGGCGCCGCCTGCTCCGCGCCCAGCTGGGCACGCAGCAGGCCGATCTCGGCGGCCAGCGGGTCGAACGGATTGTCCGGCACCGGCAGCGCCGGCGCCGCGGCGGCGGCGATCGCGGCCGGCGCCGCGCCGACGAACGTGGGCGGCGCGTAGTTGACGCCGACCTCCTCCTCCCAGTCGGCCGCGACCAGTCCCGCCGCGGACAGCACCAGCATCAGGAGGAAGGCGGCGACGACCGCCAGCGCCACCATGGCCACGCGGTCGGCGCGCAGCCGGCGCCACGCCAGGGTCCACAGGCCGGCCGCGCCGGCGTCGTCGGGCAGCGCGCTCATGCCAGCCGCACCCGCGGATCGACGGCCTGGTACAGCAGGTCCGCCAGCAGGTTGAACACCATCGTGGCGGCGGCCACGCAGACGGTGACGGCCTTGATGACGGGGAAGTCGCTGCGCTCCACCGCCAGGATCACCTCGCGGCCGATGCCGGGGATGCCGAAGAAGCGCTCCAGCAGGAAGGCGCCGATCAGGAGCGCCGGCAGGTTGGCCATCACGTGCGTGATGATGGGGATGGCCGCATTGCGCAGCACGTGCACCCACATCACGCGCCGCTCCGGCAGGCCCTTGGCGCGCGCGGTGCGCACGTAATCCTGGTTGACTTCGTCCAGCACGAAGCTGCGATACAGCCGCAGGGTGGGCGCCAGCGACACGGCCAGCCCGATCAGGATGGGCAGCGGCGCGTAGCGCAGCAGGTTGACGGCGAAGCTGTCGCCCCAGCCCTGCACGGGAAACAGGCCGAGGCGGTAGGCCAGGCCATACTGGAACACGATGATGTAGACGAGGATGGAGATCGACATGCCGACGGTGCACGCCACCATCACGGCGCGGTCGGTCAGCGAGCCGCGCACGAAAGCGACCGCCAGCGCCAGCGCCACGCCGATCAGCGTTTCCAGCACCGTCAGCGGCACCAGCACCGTCAGCGAAGGCCCCAGCCGGCTGGCGATCACCTGCCGCACCGGTTCGCCGGTGGCCCAGCTCTGGCCGAAGTCGAACGTGATCACCTGCTTGACGAAGATCCACAGCTGCACGGGATACGGCTCGTCCACGCCGAGCTGGTGGCGGATGTTGGCGATCGCATCAAGGCTGGACATCTTCCCGGCCAGGATATAGGCGGGATCGCCGCCCACCCAGTTGAACAGCACGAACACGAGCAGCACGACGCCCAGCATGGTCGGCAGCATCTGCCACAGGCGGCGCAAAACGAAGGCTAGCATCGGGCTCCAAACGGCTGCGAAAGACGTAACGCGGGGCACAGGATCATATCGCATCCAGGCAGGAAATTGCAGCCGCACGGCGAGAACGTCGCGCCCCGGCACGATGTCGTATATTTTCCACAACTTTTCAGCCGCAAGTCGATGCATCTATACAAACATCCTCGACCAGTGCTTTCATGCGATGGCGAGGAGCCTTCCGCCCCTCGCCCCCTGGCATTGCAACCCAAATCAACGTGGAGGCAGCAAATGGTAGAGAAAAGATTGTCCCGTTCCGTACGCCTGCTGTGTGCCGGCGGCCTGGTCGCAGCGGCCGGCCTGGCCCAGGCGCAGCCCGAAGCGCCGATGCAGCGCGTCGAGATCACCGGTTCCAGCATCAAGCGCGCGACGGCCGAAACGGCGTCGCCGGTGCAGGTCGTCGGCCGCGACGAGCTGCTGCGTTCGGGCAAGGGCACCGTCGCCGAATACCTGCAAACGCTGGCCGTGGACGGCGCCGGCTCGCTGCCGACCGGCTTCGGCAACGGCTTCGCCGCCGGTTCCACCGCCATCTCGCTGCGCGGGCTGGGCGCCACTTCCACGCTGGTGCTGCTCAATGGCCGGCGCATGGCGCCGTTCGCGCGTGCCGACGACGGCCAGAAAAGTTTTACCGACCTCTCCACCGTGCCGATGCAGATCGTCGAACGCATCGAGATCCTGAAGGACGGCGCCTCTTCCACCTATGGCGCCGACGCCATCGCCGGCGTCGTCAACATCATCCTCCGCAAGGACTTCCAGGGCCTGGAAGTCAAGGGCGACACGGGCTGGTCGCGCTACGACGACGGCAAGCAGAACAAGGCTTCGATCACCTACGGCCGGGGCGACCTGGAGGCGGACCGCTACAACTGGGTCGCCAACGCCGAGTACTTCCAGTCGGACAGCATCGCCAACAGCGACCGCGCCGGCCGCCGGCGCCACATCGGCATGGGCGACCTGCGTCCCTGGGGCTTCCCGGTCGGCACCCAGTTCGCGGGCGGCTACATCTCCGGCACCAACAATGCCAACCAGAGCCCGGCCGGCAGCATCCGCAATCCCGTCACGACCAACTACGTGAGCCTGCCCGGTTGCGCCAGCGTGACTCCGACCACCGACCAGACCGGCGCCAACGGCGGCTGCCTGTACCACCACAGCCAGTGGCGCGACATGCAGCCGGAGATCGAGTCGCTCAACCTGTACACACGCGGCACCTTCCAGGTCAACCCTGCCACGCAAGCCTATGTGGAGCTGGGCTACTCGAAGCGCGACACGTCGTTCACGATGATCCCGCCACACTTCACGCCGACCGTGGCGTTCCCGCCCAATGCGCAGAACCCGCAGGGCTTCATCAACTACGGCAACCTGAACCTGCTGGCCGCCACCCATCCGCAGAATCCGTTCGGCGCCCCGGCCCGTATCCGCTACCTGGCCGCCGACATCGGCCCAAGCGTGCGCCATGCCGACAACACGTTCAAGCGCTTCGTCACCGGCATCAAGGGCAACGCCTTCGGCTGGGACTATGACGCCGGCTTCACCTATTCGAAGTCCGAGCTGCAGCTGCGCTATACGAACATGCTGAACATGAACGTGATGCGCGCCGCGCTGAGCGATCCCACCTCGCAGTACTTCCCGTACTACATGGGCGCCGAGGCCTATCGCAATCCGGCATCGCTGTACGCGGCGCTGGCGGTCGATGCGACGTCCGATTCGACCAGCAGCCTGTCCTCGTTCGACGCCAAGGCCTCGCGCGAACTGTTCGCCCTCCCCGGCGGCAACCTGGGCGTGGCGGTCGGCGCCGAACACCGGCGCCAGAAGCTCTCCAATCCTTCGCTGTCCGGTTCCGAAAACGGCTCGATCAACTCGAACTACGTGGCCGCGTTCGGCGACTCGAAGGTATCGGCCGTGTATGCGGAGTTGCTGGCGCCGCTGTTGAAAGGACTGGAGCTGACGGCCGCCGTCCGTTACGACAAGTACGACAACTTCAATTCGACCACGCCGAAGGCGGGCATCAAGTGGACCCCGACCAGGGCGTTCGCGCTGCGCGGCACGTACACGGAAGGCTTCCGCGCGCCAGGTCCGGCGGAAAGCAGCGCCCCGTCGCAATCGACCGGCAACTCCACCGTCAGCGATCCGGTGCGCTGCCCGGGCGGCAAGCCGGCAGCCGGCGGCGCCACCTTGACCGACTGCGGCTTCTCGGTGGCGGCCGTCAAGGTCGGCAACCCGAACCTGCAGCCGGAAACGTCGAAGGGTTACTCGCTGGGCCTCGTGTGGGACCCGTTCGACGGCAGCAGCATCGCGCTGGACGGCTGGAAGATCAAGCGCAGCAACGAGATCAACCCGATGCCGTACAACGAGGCGGCCGCATTGCCGACCGCGATCCGCTCGGACAACAACCTGGTCGTCAACGGTGTCGTGATCCCGAACTCGGGCACCTTGATCATGACGCAAGCGCCCTACCGCAACTCCAGCTTCACCGAAGTGTCGGGCGTGGACCTGGACGTGCGCCAGCGCCTGCGCCTGGGCGACTACGGCCGGCTGAACCTGGGCGTCGTCATCAGCCATACCGCTTCGTGGAAGCGGCAGGAATCGGCGACGACCTCCTACCAGTTCGCCGGCACGCACGGCAACTGCGACACGTCCAACTGCGCGGGCACGCCGAAGAACAAGGTCAACGCCACGGCCACGTGGGACATCGGCGCCTGGAACGTCAACGCCAACCTAAACTGGCGCGACAAGATGAAGAACATCCTGTACGAGGGCCGCGAGTGCGGGTCCACGCTGGCCAACGGCCAGCCGGGCACGAAAGACTGCGAGATCGCCTCGTTCACGACCCTGGACCTGTCCACGCGCTTTGCCGTCAGCAAGCAGCTGACCTTGTTCGCCTCGGTCAACAACGTGACGGACAAGGTGGCGCCGCTCGATCCGCTCACGTATGGCGGCATCAGCTACAACCCGATGGATGCTTCCGGCGCGATCGGGCGGTATTTCAAGGTGGGGGCGCACTACAAGTTCTTCTAAGCGGCAGGGGTCTGTCCCCAACGGGGACTGACCCCGAAGTTTTCATACCGACCGAGCACATGGAAGCCAAACTTCAGGGTCAGTCCCCAGGGGACAGACCCTAAGCTCTCATCTTGTAGCGGATGTGCCACATACGCAGAAATACGGATCTCACACCCTGCCGCCTCCCATCTATACGGCGATGCAACTCCACAGCGTACGATATCGCGACATAATCGCAATATTGCAAATAAAATTCGGAAACGCTTCCATCCCTCCCGCAACCGTTACATCCAGTTACATTCTCCAGTACAACTTTACGATTGACGCCCGCCACTTCCCTCTGTTCTGATGCCCTCCCTGAAGGGCCTGCATAGACAGTTCCTTCAGACAACGTCACCTCAAGCAATACCGCTTGTTACAGGTTCGTTCAATCTTGGAGGCAGTACATGATGATGGAAAAAATGATGGCACGTTCCGTGCGACTGCTCTTCGCGGCAGCCGGGATGGGTGCCGCCCTGCCCGCGCTGGCGCAGGATGCGCCGATGCAGCGCGTGGAAATCACCGGGTCGAGCATCAAGCGCGCGACCGCCGAGACCGCTTCGCCGGTCACCGTGATCAACAGCGATGAGCTGCTGCGCTCGGGCAAGGCCACCGTGGCCGAATATCTGCAGACCCTGACCGTGGATGGCGCCGGCTCGCTGCCGACCAGCTTCGGCTCCGGCTTCGCCGCCGGCTCCACCGCGATCTCGCTGCGCGGCCTGGGCGCCACCTCGACGCTGGTGCTGTTGAACGGTCGCCGCATGGCGCCGTATGCCCGCGCCGACGACGGCCAGAAGAGCTTTACCGACCTCTCCACCGTGCCGATGCAGATCGTCGAGCGGATCGAGATCCTGAAGGACGGCGCTTCCTCGCTGTACGGTGCCGACGCGATTGCCGGCGTCGTCAACATCATCCTGCGCAAGGACTTCACGGGCCTGCAAGTGCGTGGCGAGACCGGCTGGTCGCGCTATGACGACGCCAAGCAGAACAAGGCCTCGATCACCTACGGGCAGGGCGACCTGGACGAAGACAAGTACAACTGGGTCGTCAACGCCGAGTACAGCCAGTCGGACGAGCTGAAGGCGTCCCAGCGCGCCGGCCGCGACTGGATCGGCCACGGCGACATCCGTCCATGGGGCTATGGCCTGCCGACGCAGTATGCGGCCGGCTACATCAGCAACGGCGCCGCGTCGCCCTCCCCGACCGGCTCGCTGCTGAACCCGGCCACGGGCCAGTACGTCTCGCTGCCAGGCTGCGCCAACTTCTCCAAGTCCGTCCAGGGCGACCCGCGCGGCGGCTGCGTCTGGCACCAGGACCAGTTCCGCTCGATGCAGCCTGAAATCGAGTCGCTCAACCTGTACACCCGCGGCACCTGGCAGATCAATCCGAACCTGCAGGCCTACACGGAGCTGGGCTACTCGGAGCGTCGTTCCTCGTTCACGATGACGCCGGGTTCGACGTCGGGCACGATCATCTTCCCGGGCGCGAACAACGTGCCGCAGCTGATCAACTACGGCTCGCTGATCAATATGGACGCGAGCCACCCGCAGAATCCCTACGGCCAGGACGTGCGCCTGCGCTACTCGATGTTCGACGTCGGTCCTTCGGTACGCAACGCCAAGAACACATTCAACCGCTTCGTCGTCGGCCTGAAGGGCAACAACGCGGGCTGGGACTGGGAAACCGGCTACACGCATTCCGAGTCCAAGCTGGACCTGGCGTGGACCAATATGATCAACATGAAGGTGCTGAACGACGCGCTGTCCAATCCGGCCAGCTCGCTGTTCCCGTACTACATCGGCGCCCAGGCCGGCAAGAACTCGCCGGCGCTGTATTCCGCGCTGACCCGTACCGCCACGTCGCATTCCACGACCAAGCTGGACATCGTCGACTTCAAGGCCACCCGCGAGCTGCCGTTGGCGCTGCCGGGCGGTAACGTCGGCCTGGCCATCGGCGGCGAACACCGCCAGGAAAAGCTGAACAACCCATCGTTCGGCGGATCGGAAGACGGCTCGATCAACTCCAGCTACACGGCCGCGTTCGGCGACAGCAAGGTCTCCGCCGTCTACATCGAAGCACTGGCGCCGATCCTGAAATCGGTCGAGCTGACGGGCGCGCTGCGCTACGACCACTACGACAAGTTCAATTCGACCACGCCGAAGCTGGGCATCAAGTGGACCCCGGTGAAGACGTTCGCGCTGCGCGGCACCTACACGGAAGGCTTCCGCGCCCCGAGCGCCGCCGAAAACAACACGCGCAGCCAGGCCACCGGCTCGGCTTCCGTGCAGGACCCGGTGCGCTGCCCGACCAACGCGGCCGGCGTGCCGACGCCAATCGCCGGCGCCAGCCAGGGCGACTGCTCGATCTCGATCAGCTCGATCAAGATCGGCAACCCGGACCTGAAGCCGGAAGAGTCGAAAGGCTACACGCTGGGCCTGGTATGGGACCCGTTCGACGGCACCAGCCTGGCGGTGGACGGCTTCAAGATCAAGCGTGAGAACGAGATCAACCCGGTCTCGTACGCGGAAGCGGCCACCCGTCCGGGCGCCGTGCGTAACGACAACAACCTGAAGGACGCTGCCGGCAACGTCATCCCGAACAGCGGCACGCTGCTGGTGGTACAGGGTGCCTACCGCAACTCGTCGTTCACGGAAGTCTCCGGCGTCGACGTCGAAATCAAGCAGCGCCTGCGCCTGGGCGAATACGGCAAGGCCACCATCGGCCTGACGTGGACGCACATCGCCTCGTTCCTGCGCGCCGAGTCCGACACGCTGCGCTACCAGTTCGCCGGCACGCACGGCAACTGCGACACGTCGAACTGCATGGGCACGCCGAAGAACAAGCTGAACCTGACCGCCTCGTGGGACATCGGCGCCTGGAACTTCAGCGGCACGGCCAACTGGCGCGACAGCATGAAGAACATCCGCTACGAAGGCGCACCGTGCGCCAGCCAGTTCGCCGACGGCACCGTGGCGCCGAACGGCTGCAAGCTGGCCTCGTTCACAACGGTCGACCTGTCGACCCGCTGGAACGTGTCGAAGCAGCTGACGATGTTCGCATCCGTCGCCAACGTGTTCGACAAGGTGGCGCCGCTCGATCCGCTGACCTATGGCGGCATGAGCTTCAACCCGCTGGATAATTCCGGCGCGGTAGGCCGTTACTTCAAGTTCGGCGCGCAGTACAAGTTCTTCTGATTGCTTACCCCACGGCAGGAACTGGGGTCGGACCCGGCGGGTCCGCCCCCGGCCATTGCAGTTGGGGTAGCGCATCTGGCAAGCGGCCTTCGGGCCGCTTTTTTTTTGCTTCAGCTCCGTAATTTTTGTTAATGTATATACCAATTCCAAGAAGCAACGTCGCTGCCATGACACAAATCTTTGGCAAAAATTGCCAGCTTTTCTTTCCTTAACCAAACAAAAATTGACAAAACAACGCTCGTGATGGTTTGATACAGGCCCCGTGATTTTTGGTGAGAATTTGCAAGGATTTACGCGGGCTCGAAGTCACTACACGAAAGTAACCACGAGTTAAGCAGCAGTGGGCTGCGCCTCCTCCGCCGACCCGGCGAAGTTGTTTTGTTGTTGGTATTTACCGAAAGAAGTAGCAATGATTGAGAAAGTACTGTCTCGCTCCCTGCGCATGATGTTCGCGGGTGGCCTGGCCATGGGCATGCATGCCGCGTCCGCGCAGGAAGCCGCCGAACAGCCCATGCAGCGCATCGAAATTACCGGCTCCTCCATCAAGCGCATCGCCGCCGAGGCGTCGCTGCCGGTGCAGTCGTTCAACCAGAAGGACATCAAGAAGTCCGGCGTCTCCACCGTGACGGACTTCATCCAGCAGATTCCCGCCATGCAGGGCTTCTCCGTGGCGGCCGACTCGGTCGGCGGCGGCGGTGGCGGCGTGACCACCGCGTCGATCCACGACATCGGCTCGGCCTACACCCTCGTGCTGCTGAACGGTCGCCGCGTGGCGCCGGCCAACTCGGGCACCACCATCGACCTCAATGCCATTCCGCTGTCGGCCATCGAGCGCGTGGAAGTGCTGACGGATGGCGCTTCCGCCCTGTACGGCGCGGACGCGATCGCCGGCGTCATCAACTTCATCCTGAAGAAAGGCGCCACCGACTGGGACATCAACGCCAAGTACAATCGCCCGCAGGAAGCCGGCGGCGCCTCGAATTCGGTGTCGATCTCGAAGGGCTTCGGCGACCTCGAAGAGGACGGCTACAGCGTGTTCTTCTCCGCCAGCCACGACGAGCAGAAGGCGCTGAAGGCCTCGCAGCGCGACTTCGCCAGGACCGGCATCATCAACTTCACCGATCCGGTCACCGGCCGCGCGCTGCAGTTCATCAACGGCTCGGCGCGCGCCATCCCTGCCAACGCCACCGTCAAGTACAAGACCGGCGACGCCACGGAATCGGTCAACCTGAACCCCTACGCGCTGGCCCACGGCGGCTGCGCGCCGCTGAACCACGACTTCTACGCGGACGGCAACTGCTGGTTCGACTCCGCGTCCACCATCGAGATCAACCCGGAAACCAGGCGCGACGCGCTGTTCAGCTCCGGCAGCATGAAGCTGGGCCAGAGCGGCTTCAACGCCTTCTATGACTTCGCCTACACGGAAGCGACCGTGCGCGCCAGCATCGCGCCGCTGCCGGCGCAGTTCTCGATCACGCCCGGTTCCTCGCTGTACAACCAGTACATCCTGCCGAACCTGACGGCGGACCAAGCCGCCAACGTCGCCGACGTCGTCGCCAACTACCGCGCCACCGGCCTTGGCAACCGCGTCTACGACTACGGCACCAAGGCCACGCACCTGGTCGTCGGCGTCGACGGCAGCGCGTTCGGCTGGGACGTCAACTCGGCACTGACCTGGTCGCGCAACAAGCAGAAGACGGACTACGTCAGCGGCACGCCATGGGCGGACAAGTTCCAGGCCGCCATCGAAGCGGGCACCATCGATCCGTTCGCCGGCACCGTTTCGGACGCCACCCGCGCGGCGCTGCGCGCCAGCGACTTCTCCGGCCTGTACAACACGCAGACGGTGACGATGAAGGGCTGGGATGCGCGCGGCTCGCGCTCCGCCTTCGCACTGCCGGGCGGCACGGCGATGCTGGGCGTCGGCGTCGACTACCGCAACACGGCCTACACGATGGCGCAGGAAGACGTGGCGCTGAACGCCGCGCTGCTGGGTGACGGCGGTGCCGTCGACAGCGGCTACGAGCGCGACAACGCCGGCGCCTACGCCGAACTGATGATGCCGGTGTCGAAGCAGCTGGAACTGACCGGTTCCGTGCGTTACGACCAGATCGGCGCCGTCAAGGACAGGCTGTCGGGCCAGAAGATCGGCAACAAGGAAAACGCCACCACCTGGAAGTTGTCCGGCAAGTACTCGGCGACCAAGAGCCTGATGTTCCGCGCGGCCGCTGGCACGGGCTTCCGCGCCGCGTCGATGCAGGAAATCGCCGGCGTGCAGGAAGACTGGGGCGTCACCGGCGGCAATTACCAGTGCCCGCTGACGGGCACGACGCACCCGCTGGCATCGTACTGCAACAATGTCGGCCGCCAGCAGTTCGAGGCGTTCCGCGGCGGTAACCCGAACCTGAAGCCCGAAAAGTCGAAGCAGTGGTCGATCGGCACCGTGTGGGAGCCGACCAACAGCATCTCGATGGCCATCGACCTGTGGAACGTGAAGATCAGCGACCAGGTCACCGAAGTGAACGAGGCCGACATCTTCGACAATCCGGGCAAGTACGCCGACCTGTACACGACCAAGCACCTGAACGCGACGGGCCAGGACGTGCTGGCGGTCAAGCTGCTGCCGATCAATATCGGCCAGCGCGAGAACCGTGGCATCGACTATGACTTCACGCACAAGCTCAACGTCTACGGCGGCAAGCTGACCAGCCGCCTGGCCGGCACCTACCTGATCCGTTCGCGCTACACCGTGCCGGGCACCAGCGACGAGTGGACCACCAGCCTGAACCGTTACGGCATCGACGACAAGGTCAGCTTCCGCCACATCGTCAAGGCGTCGTCGTCGTTCGAGACGAAGCAGTTCACGCACACGCTGACGGCGGCCTACCGCAACGGCTACATCGACAAGGAGCAGACTGTCGATGACTGCGCTGTGATCGTGGCCGGCTCGCCGAACGAATGCCACGCCGTGACCCTGCGCGTGCCGAGCTACACGACGTTCGACTACCAGCTGGCGTACCGCCCGATGGCGAAGACCGAGATCACGGTCGGCGTGATCAACCTGTTCGACCGCAATCCGCCGTTTTCGCTGCGTACCGCGGGGCCGCACCAGGTGGGCTACAACCCGTCGTACTCGAGCGCGCTGGGCCGCCAGTTCTATCTGTCCGGCGCCTACCGCTTCTAAGCCGCAGGCTTCGGATCAAGGTTGAAAGGCGGCGCGCTTGCGCCGCCTTTTTTTTCGTCTGCAAGTTTGACGAGGTGGCGGCAGGCAGGCGCATGCGGCGCGACTGCCGCCTCAACATCGCACATTATTACTTCATTTGTGTCACAACTGTCTCAATAATGACACGAATGCGAAATCTGACAGCTTGACGCCAGAGATTTTTTATTGGCGCCTTCGCGCCGTCCCGCACCGTTTCGGTGCGCGCACCAACGTCACTATCGAGCTGCAATTAACACTCATCCGTATCGAACGTGACGTCATATTGCTGAGTGAGCACATCCTTACATGCACCTCCGGCGCACCCTGATTGCGCAATCATGCTCCAGCATCGAGCAACATTGTTGATTGACAGGAAATTCCACCGAATGGTTTGATGAATAGGCAAGAACACGCATTGGCGTGTTCGCAATGGCAGCACCGGCGAGCATCCGTTTAATCACTCGGCGATAGGAAACAAACGATATGGCGATGGAAAAGATCTTGTCCCGCTCGATCCGCATGATCTGCGCATCGGGCGCGGTACTGGGCATGCAGGCCCATGCGCAACAGGCGCCCGGGGCTGGCGAAGCCCCGATGGTCAAGGTGGAGGTGACGGGTTCGCGCATCCCGACCGCGAACCTGGAAGGCACCAGCCCGGTGACGACGATCACCGCGAAGGACATCAAGACGGACGGCGTGCGCAACGTCGAAAGCCTGCTGAACAACATGCCGCAGGTGTTCGCCGACCAGGGCGGCAATGTCGTCAACGGCGCCACCGGCACCGCCACCGTCAACCTGCGCGGCCTCGGCGCCGAGCGCACCCTGGTGCTGGTCAACGGCAAGCGCCTGCCGATGGGCAGCCCGACCAATACCGCAGCCGACCTGAACCAGATCCCCGCCCCGCTGATCAAGCGCGTCGAAGTGCTGACCGGCGGCGCCGGCGCCGTGTACGGTTCGGATGCCGTGGCCGGCGTCGTCAACTTCATCATGCAGAGGGACTTCCAGGGCATCCAGGTCGAGGCCAACGTCAGCGGCTTCAACCACCAGCAGAACGGCGGCGAGGTCGCGGAGCTGGTGGCCAAGCGCGGCGCATCGAACCCCTCGCAGTTCGCCGTGCCTGGCGACAAGGGCTGGGACGGCAAGTCGCGCGATGCCAGTATCCTGATGGGCTCGAACTTCGCCGACAACAAGGGTAACGCCACCCTCTTCTTCAGCTACAAGAAGGAAGACGAGCTGCTGCAGGCCGACCGCGACTTCTCCGCCTGTACCGTCAGCTCCACCGCCACCGGCTTCGCCTGCGGCGGCTCCGGCACCAATGCGACCGGCCGCATCCAGGCCCTCGACGGCCCGCAGAAGGGCAAGGTCTACACGGTGGACGGCAGCGGCAACGCGCGCGTCTTCAACAACGCGCTGGACCAGTACAACTTCGGCCCGCTGAACCATTACCAGCGCCCGTCCGAGCGCTATGGCTTCAATGCCAACATCCACTACGACATCAACGACAAGATGCGGTTGTACTCCGACTTCTCGTTCCATGACGACCGCACCACGGGCCAGATCGCGCCGGGCGGCATCTTCGGCAACTCCGCCACGCTGCGCTACGACAACCCGTTCCTGTCGCAGCAGTTGAAGGACACGCTGGGCATCACGCCGACCAACCCGGTCGAAGTGGTCGTCAACCGCCGCAACGTCGAAGGCGGCGGGCGCCAGTCCGAATACCGCAACACGTCGTTCCGCGAACTGTTCGGCATCCAGGGCGAGCTGGGCATCTGGTCCTACGACGTGTACGCGCAGTCGGCCAAGGTGATCTACTCGCAGAGCGAACAGAACTACTTCTCGTCGCAGCGCATCGACAAGGCTCTGGACGTCATCAATGTCAACGGCAAGGCCGCGTGCGCGTCCGGCGATGCCGGCTGCGTACCGTACAACGTCTACCAGACCGGTGCCGTGACGCCGGAAATGCTGGCCTACCTGCAGATCCCGGGCATGCGCAAGGGCTCGACGGAACAGCAGTTCCAGGGCGCGACGATCGGCGCCGACCTGTCCGAATACGGCTGGAAGCTGCCGACGGCCAAGAGCGGCATCGGCGTGTCGTTCGGCTTCGAGCACCGCCGCGAGAAGCTGGAGCTGATGACGGACGCCGCCACGCAAGCGGGCGACCTGTCCGGCTCGGGCGGTCCGACCGGCGGCGTATCGGGCCAGTACTCCGTCCGCGACTACTTTGGCGAAACCAAGATTCCGCTGATCGAAGACATGCCGTTCGCCAAGCAGTTGCAGCTGGAAGGCTCCTACCGCCACTCCAACTACAGCACTGGCAACAAGACCAACACCTTCGGCCTCGGCCTGGTGTGGTCGCCACTGGACGAAGTACGCTTCCGCGGCACCTACCAGAAAGCCGTGCGGGCACCGAACCTGATCGAACTGTACACGCCGCAAGGCAACAACCTGTTCGACATGGACGCCGATCCCTGCGCGGGCGAAACGCCGAGCGCATCGCTCGCCGCATGCCAGAAGACGGGCGTCACGGCCGCGCAGTATGGCTCGATTTCCGACAGCCCGGCCGGCCAGTACAACTACCTGCAAGGCGGCAGCACGGCGCTGGCGCCGGAAAAGTCCAAGTCGAAGACGTTCGGCGTGGTGCTGACCCCGATGCGCGACCTGTCCCTGACGGTGGACTACTTCGATATCAAGGTGGACGACAAGATCGACAAGATCGACCCGGCCACGACGCTGTCGAAGTGCCTGGCCACCGGCGAAGCCCGCTTCTGCTCGCTGATCACGCGTGACCGCACCGGTTCGCTGTGGCTGTTCGATAACGGCCGCATCATCGGCACCCAGCAGAACATCGGCAGCCAGCACACCCGCGGCGTGGACATCGGCGCGAACTACGCGCTGCGCGCCGGCGAGTGGGGCCGCTTCGGCATTGCCTTCAACGGCACCTACCTGGACAAGCTGACCACCGAGGAAATCAAGGGCGAAGGCAGCTACGACTGCGTAGGCTACTACGGCGCCAACAAGTGCGAATCGCCGAACCCGAAATGGCGCCACAAGCTGCGCGGCACCTGGTCCACCCCTTGGAACGTGGACGTGGCCCTGACCTGGCGCCACATCAACGCGGTCAAGCTGCAGAACCTGTCGGATAACCCGCTGCTGAACGACGGCGACCTGTCCGAAGGCCACGGCACCAACCCGGTCGACCGCGAACTGGGCAAGCGCGATTACCTGGACTTCGCCGCGACCTATACGTACAAGCGCAACTACACGCTCATGCTGGGCATTAACAACGTGTTCGACCGCGATCCGCCGCTGACGTCGCAGCTGGCCACCGGCCTGGGTAACGGCAATACCTATCCGTCCACCTACGACGCGCTGGGCCGCCGCATCTTCCTGAGCGCGACCGCACGCTTCTGATAACGATTGTTGTGTTGTAACTTTGCCGCCCGGTTCGCCGGGCGGTTTTTTTTGGGGCGCGGGTTTCATCGCGGTATCGTGTCAAGCTGGACAACACACGAGCAACCCGGATAATTGCCAGCACGACGTCATCGTGGCGCACCCTACAAGGAACTCATATGAAACATCTCACGATCGCCCTGACCGGGCTGCTGTGCGCCAGCGCCGTGCTGGCACGGCCGGCCGCCGCACGCGGCCTGCCGGACGCCACGCCCTTCAATATCGCCATCACCGTGGACGACCTGCCCGCCCACGGCCCGGTGCCGGCCGGCACGACCCGTGCGTCCATCATCGCCGATCACGTGCGCATCATGAAGGCCCATGGCGTGCCGGAAACCTATGGCTTCGTCAACGGCAAACTGGTGGACCGCTCGGCCGAGAACGCGGCCGCGCTGGACGTCTGGCGCAAGGGCGGCTTCCCGCTGGGGAACCATACGTACAGCCACATGAACCTGAACCAGGCGGCGTCGCTGGAAGCCTGGCAGGCGGACGTGATCGCGGGCGAGCCGGCCGTCGCCAGCCGCATGCAGGGCGCCGACTGGCGCTGGCTGCGCTTCCCCAACGTGGCCGCGGGCAAGGACGCAACCCAGCAGGCCGCCGCGCGCGCCTGGCTGACGCAGCGCGGCTACCGCATCGCCGAAGTGACGATGTCGTTTACCGACTGGGCCTATGCGGAACCGTACGGCCGTTGCATGGCCAGGAACGATCAGGAGGGCCTGCAGGCCCTGAAGGCGGACTACCTGCGCCACGTCGATGCCGTGATCGCCTACGCCAAGGCCTCGTCGCGCCAGGTGTTCGGCCGCGTGGTGCCGCAGGTGCTGCTGACGCACGTCGCCGCCTTCAGCGCCGTGATGCTGCCCGAAGTGCTGGACCGGCTGGAGCAAGCGGGCGCGCGTTACGTCACGCTGGCCCAGGCCCAGTCCGATCCTGCCTATGCACAGCCGGGTGGCGGCTACGTCATCGAACGGGCCGCCGTGCGCCAGCGCATCCACCTGCCCGCCAATCGTGAACGGGGCATCGACCTGGACGCGTTGTGCCGCTGAGATAACCCGGCCAAGGTATGAGCCCGGGGACAGCTGCCTGTCCCCCCGCGGAGCCCTCCGCTACAGCTCGAACCCGCCGCTGCCCGCGCCGAACCGCACGATCCCTTCGGCCAGCGCGCTGACCATCGTGCGCTCGGCTTCCGACAGGTGCGGATGCCATACGTCGAAGATCAGCACGACGCGCAGCGCGTCGCTGTCGTTCCACGCCTCGTGTTCGATCGTGTCGTCGAACACCCAGCCCTTGCCCATCTCCCACTCGCGCACGTCGTTGCCGACGCGCAGGCCGCACTGCCCCGGCAGGATCAGCGGCAGGTGCGCCACCAGCCGCACGTTGCTGACGCCCGTGTGCGCGGGGATGCGCGTGCGCGGACGCAGCAGCGAGAACATCGCGCTGGGGGTGCGATTGAGCTGGTGCGGCTGCGGCACATTGGCCAGCGCGGCCATCGTCACGGGGCATTGCGCCGCGTGCCCGGTCACGACACGACCCTGCTCGATCAGGTGATACGCGCTCCAGTCGGGCGAATTGTTCAATTGGGCGAACTGGAAGTGCGGCTGGTCGGGCGGATAACTGAGGTAAGGCACGAAGCCGTCCTGCCGCTCCAGCACGGCGAGGAACTCGGCGCGGATCGCGTCGGTCTGTGCTTCCAGCGCCGGCATCCACGGGAACAGCGCACGGTCGAAAAAGGTGACCGGCGCCAGGCCCGGATAATAGAACAGCGCCGGCTGCGGATCGTAGCGGCGCTTGCGGCCGAACATGATGTCGACGGCGTCGCGGAAGCGTCCCAGCGGTTCGCCCTGCAGGTCGCGCAGCAGCGGCGCCAGGTGCGCGTCCATCCAGTCGCCGTAGTCGCGCTGGTAGGCGTCCTGGAACGCCAGCGCGCGTTGCAGCAGAGGGCGCAGCGACGGTTCCAGCCGCTCCACTGGCGGTGCAGCCATGGCGCCGGCGCCATAGGCCCGCACCGCCTCGTGGCGGCGCCCCTGACGCTCGAACAATTCGCCCCTCAGCAGCTGCGCCAGCATGTCGGTGGGATCGACGGTGAGCGCGCCCGTCAGGGCCGCGGCCTCGCCTTCGTCGTCGTGCAGGCCGCGGCACACCACGGCCAGGTTGATCCATTGTTGCAGGTCCTGGCCGTCGAGCGCCACCAGCCGGCGCAGCAGCTCGCGCGCCCGCTGCAGATCGCCGGCCCGGAACGCCCGCTGGCTCAATGCGAACAGGGCCTTGGTGCTGTCCGGATCGACGTCCAGCAGCCGCTGCCACAACTGCCCCGCCTCGTTATCGCGGCCGGCCTGGATCGCCGCGGCGATCTGGCGCTGCAGCGCCGCGACGTCTTCTTGTATCGCTAGTCCCATGATGCAGCCTCATGTGTTGACGGCGCGGCCGGCACGCGCCGGCCGGCCTGGGGGTTATTCGCCGCGCAGGCGGCGCTGGCGCACGGCGTCCGCCAGGTTGTTCAGCACCTGCACGGTGGTGTCCCAGTCGATGCAGCCGTCGGTGACGGACTGGCCGTAGGTCAGTTCCTTGCCCGGCACCAGGTCCTGGCGGCCGGCGATCAGGTGCGACTCGATCATGACGCCGACGATGCGGTCGTCGCCGCCGGCCACCTGGGCGGCGATGTCGGCGCACACGGGCACCTGGTTTTCCGGCTTCTTCGAGCTGTTGGCGTGCGACGCGTCGATCATCAGGCGCGAGGCCAGGCCGTGGCTGGCGATGGCCTTGCAGGCCTCTTCCACGCTGGCGGCGTCGTAGTTCGGCGTCTTGCCGCCGCGCAGGATGATGTGGCAGTCCTCGTTGCCGTTGGTCGAGACGATGGCCGAGTGGCCGCCCTTGGTGACGGACAGGAAGTGGTGCGGCTGCGACGCGGCCTTGATGGCCTCGACGGCGATCTTGGTATTGCCGTCGGTGCCGTTCTTGAAGCCGACCGGGCACGACAGGCCGGAGGCCAGCTCGCGGTGCACCTGCGATTCCGTGGTGCGCGCGCCGATCGCGCCCCAGGCGATCAGGTCGGCGATGTATTGCGGGCTGATCACGTCGAGGAACTCGGTGCCGGCCGGCAGGCCCAGCTCGTTAATGTCGCGCAGCAGCTCGCGCGCCATGCGCAGGCCGTCGTTGATGCGGAAGCTGTTGTCCATGTACGGGTCGTTGATCATGCCCTTCCAGCCCACGGTCGTGCGCGGCTTCTCGAAATACACGCGCATGACGATTTCCAGGTCGCCCTGCAGGCGCGCACGCACCTCGGTCAGCTTGCGGGCATACTCCATCGCCGCCTTCGGATCGTGGATCGAGCAGGGGCCGACGACGACCATCAGGCGGTCGTCCTGGCCGTGCAGGATGCGGTGCAGCGCGATGCGGGCGGCGGACGCCGTCTGCGAAGCCGCCTCGGTGCAGGGGAACTCGCGGATCAGGTGCGATGGCGGCGTCAGTTCCTTCATTTCGCGGATGCGCAGGTCGTCGGTGCGTTGCATGGTGCTCTCCTCAATCTTCAAAAATTCGTTCAAAAATTTCGCGTAAAAAAAAACCGCCATCTCTGGCGGTCTTCTGGGCATTTGCTGGAGTCTCGTGTTTGTCGCTACGTGAACCGGCCTCTACTCAACCGCCTTGTGGGCAGGGAGCCAAAAATAAAAGCCGGTAAAGAAAACGAAACGGTGCATGAGATGTCCTGGTGATTGAGAATCACTATAACAACAAGGTGCAAGGTTTGGCAAGCACATTGTCGGCAGGAATGGCGACGCGTGCAAAACGCAAGCGAACATGCGTTTTGACCAGTCCAGTTGCGGTAGATACAACACAAAGCGGCCATTCGCCGCATTTTCTTCGCCGCTCAGTTTGCAAATAGTCAATGCCGTGTCAAAGTGTGCGTGCAGCCGGCGTGACCGAACGTTCACCTTGGCTTGTCTCAGCTGCACCATTTTTTCTCAACATCGGGAGAGAGTTTTGGCTAACAAAAGTAACGCACGCTTCGGCCGCCTGCGGCCGATTTGCCTCGGCATCGCCGCCCTGTCCGCCATCGCGCCGGCCTTCGCGCAGGATGCCAACCAGGCTGGCGAAGGCCAGATGCTGCGCGTGGAAATCACCGGCTCGTCGATCAAGCGGCTCGTCAACGAGACCGCCACGCCCCTGACGGTCTTCAAGGCCGAGGAATTCGTCAAGCAGGGTCTGACCACGGCCCAGGAAGTGCTGGACCGCATTCCCGCCAACCAGACCAGCTTCGGTTCGGCCAACGCCGTGGGCGGCAACGCCAGCGGCCTGCCGACCGGCGGCCAGGCCACGGCCGACCTGCGCGGCCTGGGCGGGGACAAGACCCTGGTGCTGCTGAACGGCCGCCGCCTGGCCAGCCATCCGTACGATGGCGCCAGCGTCGACCTGAACCTGATCCCCGTCGCCGCGCTCGAGCGCGTCGAGGTGCTGCGCGACGGCGCCTCCGCGATCTACGGTACCGATGCCATCGGCGGCGTCATCAACTTCATCACGCGCCGCTCGGTGCAGCAGACCACGGTCGCCATCGAGACGGTGCTGCCGCAGCATACCGGCGGCCGTGAGCGCCGCGGCAACCTGACCACCGGCAGCGGCGACCTGGCGCGCGACGGCTGGGCCGTGCTGGGCGTGCTGGACTACCACAAGCAGGACGTGCTGACGTCGCAGCAGCGGCCGTTCTCGCAGACCGGCGTGATTCCGTCGCGCGGGCTGTCCGAAACGTCCGGCACCACGTTCCCTGGTAACTATTACGATGCCGTCGCCGACAAGGCCGGCAACCCTGGCTTCGCCACCGGCTGCCTGGCACCGCTGTCCATCCCGCGCGCCAGCGACGGCACCTGCCGCCAGGACTATACGCGCCAGATCGACAGCCTGCCGGAACAGGAACGCGCCACCGCGTTCGGCCGCGCCAGCTTCAAGCTGGGCGCCGACCACACCGCGACCTTCGAAGTGCTGCACTCGGAAAACCGCGTCAACTCGCGCACGGCGCCGCCGCCGCAGACGGGCCTGATCCTGCCGGCCACCAGCCCCTACTACCCGGGCAACTCGGGCGGCGTGCCGGCCCAGGCCGGGCTGTCGGGCAGCCCGCTGTCCGTCAACTGGCGTCCGACCGAGGCGGGCCAGCGCCAGATCCTGTCGCGCGGTTCGGGCGACCGATTCCTGGGCTCGCTGGAAGGCATCGTGGCCGGCTGGGACTACGCCGGTGGCCTGTCGCATTCCGTCAGCCGCTCGTCGGAAGAGTTCACCGGTGGCTACGTGCAGGATGCCTCGTTCGCGGCGGGTGTCGCCAACGGCATCCTGAACCCGTTCGGCCTGCAGAACGAAGCGGGCCGCGCCTACCTGGCCACGACCGCGCTGCGCGGCCGCGTACAGGATGCGAAGAACGCCCAGACCGCGTTCGACCTGAAGGCCAGCCGCGAGCTGATGGACATGGCGGGCGGCAAGCTGGCCGTCGCGCTGGGCACCGAACTGCGCCATGAGAAGGCCGAGTTCAACGTCAACCGCGACATCGCCGGCCAGGCCGCCAGCTCGGGTCTGTCCGGCTCGCTGCCGAAGTCGGGCAGCCGCACCATCCAGGCCGTGTTCGGCGAGATCAGCCTGCCGTTCATGCAGAACCTGGAAGCCTCGCTGGCGGCCCGCTGGGACCACTACAGCGACGTCGGCAGCACCACCAATCCGAAAGCCTCCTTCCGCTGGCAGCCGCACAAGACCTTCGTGCTGCGCGGTTCGGCCAGCACCGGCTTCCGCGCGCCGACCCTGTTCGAGAAGAACGCGCCGCTGTCGCGCAACGACACCAGCAACTCGTACAACGACCCGATCCTGTGTCCGAACGGCGTGCCGCAACCGGGATCGAACCCGCTGCGCGATTGCGACCTGCAGCAGTTCAAGCTGCAAGGCGGCAATCCGAACCTGCAGCCGGAGAAATCGCGCACGTTCGCACTGGGCGCCGTGTTCGAGCCGACGCCGGCCGTCACGCTGGCGCTGGACTACTTCAACATCCGCCTGCGCGAAAAGATCGGTGCCCTGCCGGAGCAGGCCATCTACGGCAACTACACCAAGTACGCCGACCGCTTCCTGCGCTTCCCGGACGGCTCGCCCAACGCGATCCTGGACTTGAACGAGAACCTGGGCAAGGTGCGCACCGATGGCGTGGACGTCAGCCTGACCCTGCGCGCGCCGCGCAGCGACTACGGCAGCTTCACGTTCACGCTGGACGGCACCTACATCCACAACTACGAGTACCAGAACGAGCGTGACGGCGAATTCGTCCAGAACGTGGGCCGTTACGCCGACAACTACGTGGTGTTCCGCTGGCGTCACAACGCCGCCCTGACGTGGCGTTCCGGAGTGTGGAGCGCGACCCTGGCGCACAACTTCAAGACGGGCTACGACGACCAGAACCTGGTCGACGAGCAGTACCGCAACCGCGTGCCGTCGTACAGCCTGGTCAACCTGTCGGGCACCTACACGGGCTTCAAGAACGTCAGCCTGACGGCGGGCGTGAAGAACCTGTTCGACAAGGAACCGCCGTTCAGCAACCAGGGCACGGTGTTCCAGAAGGGCTACGATCCGCGCTACACCGATCCGATCGGCCGCGCGCTGTACCTGCGGGGTTCGTACTCGTTCTAAATGTTGCCCGAAAAATGGGGTCTGTCCCCATTTTTCGGGAAACATTGCCTGGAAAATGGGGACAGACCCCATTTTCTAGGCAAGAAAAAAGGCGCCCGCGGGCGCCTTTTGTTTTGGCTGGCGGCGCTTACGCGGTGCCGCCGACGGTCACGCCGTCGATGCGCAGGGTCGGCTGGCCCACGCCGACCGGCACGCTCTGGCCTTCCTTGCCGCACACGCCCACGCCCGGGTCCAGCTTCATGTCGTTGCCGATCATCGAGACGCGGTTCAGCACGTCCGGGCCGTTGCCGATCAGGGTCGCCCCCTTGACCGGGTACGTCACCTTGCCGTCTTCGATCATGTAGGCCTCGCTGGCCGAGAACACGAACTTGCCGTTCGTGATGTCGACCTGGCCGCCGCCGAAGTTGACCGCGTACAGGCCGTTCTTGACGGACTTGAGGATTTCTTCCGGGTCCTTGTCGCCGGCCAGCATGTAGGTGTTCGTCATGCGCGGCATCGGCAGGTGCGCGAACGATTCGCGGCGGGCGTTGCCCGTCACCGGCATCTTCATCAGGCGCGCGTTCATCGTGTCCTGGATGTAACCGCGCAGGATGCCGTCCTCGATCAAGGTCGTGCACTGGGTCGGGTTGCCTTCGTCGTCGATGTTGAGCGAGCCGCGGCGGTCCGCCAGCGTGCCGTCGTCGACCACCGTGACACCCTTGGCGGCCACGCGCTCGCCGATGCGGCCGGAGAACGTGGACGAGCCCTTGCGGTTGAAGTCGCCTTCCAGGCCGTGGCCGATCGCCTCGTGCAGCAGGATGCCGGGCCAGCCCGGGCCCAGCACGACCGTCATCGGGCCGGCCGGGGCCGGACGCGAATCCAGGTTGACCAGCGCGCCCTTGACGGCGTCTTCGGCGTACTGCTGCAGCAGCTCGTCGGTAAAGTAGTTGTAGTCGTAGCGCCCGCCGCCGCCGGAGGAGCCCATCTCGCGCCGGCCGTTCTGCTCGACGATGACGGTCACCGACACGCGCACCAGCGGGCGGATGTCCGCCGCCAGCACGCCGTCGCTGCGCACCACCAGCACCACGTCGTATTCGCCGGCCAGGCCCGCCATCACCTGCACCACGCGCGGGTCCTTGGCGCGGGCGATCTTTTCCACGCGCTCGAGCAGCTTGACCTTGGCCGCCGCGTCCAGCGAATTGAGCGGGTCATGCGGCAGGTACAGCGAACGGCCGCCGACCGGCGTCATGCTGCCGGCCACCTTGATCTTGCCGGCGCCGGCGCGCGCAATGGTGCGCGTGGCCGCCGCCGCATCCAGCAGCGCCGCTTCCGAAATCTCGTCCGAGTACGAGAACGCCGTCTTCTCGCCGGACACGGCGCGCACGCCGACGCCTTGGTCGATCGAGAAGCTGCCCGTCTTGACGATGCCCTCTTCCAGGCTCCAGCCCTCGTTCTTGGTGAACTGGAAATACAGGTCGGCATAATCGACCTTGTGGGTGAACATCGTGCCCAGCGTCTTGATCAGCTTGCCCTCGTCCAGCCCGAACGGGGTCAGCAGCACGTCGCGGGCCAGCGCCAGCGAAGACAGGTTCGGTTCGAATGGTTTCATGGTGCTCTTTCTACGGTTGCTTTTGACGTCATTGTAGTGGATTGCGCCGTTTTACATCGTCCGGTGCTTCAGCGCCGGCAGGCTCTCGCGCACGCCGTCCAGGTAGGCCAGGTCGAGCTCGCCATGGATGACGCCCTCGCCTTCCGCCAGCACCGCCTTCACCTCGCCCCACGGGTCGACCAGCATGCTGTGGCCCCAGGTGCGCCGGCCGTTGACATGCTCGCCGCCCTGCGCCGCCGCCAGCACGTAGCACTGGTTCTCGATGGCGCGCGCGCGCAGCAGGATCTCCCAGTGCGCGCGCCCGGTCGTGTAGGTGAACGCGGCCGGCACCACGATCAGGTTGACCGGCCCCATGGCCCGGTACAGCTCGGGGAAGCGCAGGTCGTAACAGACCGACATGCCGACCTTGCCCACCGTCGTCTCGACCGTGCCGACGCTGCGGCCCGGCACGATGGTGCGCGATTCGTTGTACGACTCGCTGCCCTTGGTGAAGCCGAACAGGTGGATCTTGTCGTAGCGGCCCACGTGGCGGCCTTCCGGGTCGTACACCAGCGTGGTATTGATGACTTTTTCCGGGTCGTCGCTGGCCAGCGGCAAGGTGCCGCCCAGCAGCCAGATGCCGTGCTCGCGCGCCATCATCGCCATTGCGGTCTGGATCAGGCCGGTACCCAGCGGTTCGGCCTTGCCGACCTTGTCGCTATCGCTCATGCCCATGATGGGCCAGTACTCGGGCAGCAACACCAGCTTGGCGCCCCGGGCGGCGGCTTCGGCCACGAGGCGGGCGGCCGTGGCCAGGTTTTCCTCCACGACCGGGGTGGAGACCATTTGTACGGCGGCAACGATCGTCATCTCTGCTCCTTATTGTTGTCGAACGGACGGCTCGGCGTCGAGCTTGGTAATGACGGGCGCCTTCCACGGCCCCGTCACCTGCATCTGGTACGTCAGCGCCTTCATCACGGGCGCCGACAGGAACAGCTGGGCCAGGTAGCTGCCCAGCCCGATCACCGGGTTGACGGCCAGCGCATACACCAGCGGCGCCGTGCCCAGGTTCACCTGCGGGATCACGACGACATGCAGGTTGGTCGATTCGTTGGCGATGTCGGCGCTGCCGGACATCAGCACGGTCGCCTGCACCCCATGCATCTTCAGGTTATCCGTTTTCGCGATGCCGCGCTCGATCTGGGCCGTGGCGCTGATGCCGTCGAACGCCAGCCCTTCGGCAAACACGTCGTGGAAGTCGAATTTCAGCAGGCGCGGCAAGGTCTGCAGGCTGAGCACACCCAGGAGCTTGGCCGCGCCCGGGTCCTGCTTCAGGAACTGGCCCTTCTCGACGCTCATGACGAGCTTGCCTGACAACGTGGGGATGTCCAGCGCATACGGCAAGCCCTTCCACGAGATGTCGCCGGACAGCTTGCCCTTGCCGTTTTTCAGCGTGTCGACGAAGCCGAAACGGTCCAGCAGCTTGCCGGCGTCGACGATGTCGAGGCTGAAGTTCAGGGACGAATCGTGATTGCCGTTGCGGCTGACCCAGCGGCCCGTGCCGTGCAGGGCGCCGTCCGGGTTCTCCAGCGTCAGCTTGGAGACGCGCCATTCGCGCGAGGACGTGATCAGCGCGTTGTAGGCCTGCAGTTCCATCCGGCCCAGCTGGCGGTTGAACAGCTCGAAGCGCTCGGCCACGATGTCCAGCGCGGGAATGGCCGGCGCGCTGGCCGAGGCGGATTTCTCCAGCAGGTCCTTGACGTCGCCGGCTGCCGATTCCGGAATCAGGAGGCTGGACAGCCGCGCCGTCACCTTGCCCAGGCCGCGCCCGGTGGGCGACTCGTTCCACGTGACATAGCCATTGGCCTGGCGCGAATCGACGTTGGCCTGCCAGGCGCCATTGCGGTGGGTCAGGCCGACGACGACGTCGTTGACCTTGCGCCCGGCGATCGTCAGCTCGTCCGCGCGCGCGGCCAGCAGGTCGGCCGCGACGTACTGGGCCAGGCCCGGCCCTTCCTCCACGCTGTCGGCACTCTTCGGCCCGGCCGCTTCCGTCACCGTGCTCACCAGGCCGATCCAGTCGTCCACGTTGAGCGATTTGACGCTGGCGTGCAGCGCCATGCCGCTGTCCGGCTGCGGCGCCGGCACGTTCAGGCCGATGCCGCCGCGCACTAATTGCCACGGCCCCTTGTCCTGGCGCTGGCGCTGGTAGCGCGCCTCGATCGCGCTGCCGAGGGTAATCCTGATCTCGTCATGCGCCTGGCCGGCCTCGTTGGCGGCGCCGCCGTTCAGCACGAAATGCAGCGGCAGCGCGTCCGCCGCGGGCTTGGCCAGCGGCGCCGGGAAGTCCAGCGCCACACCGGTCAGCGCGGACTCGACAAAGACCTGGTATTGGTGGTTGGCGGCCGTGATGACGCCGTGGTAGCGGGTGCCGCCGCTGAAGCGCTCGGCCAGTTTCTGCATCACCGGCGTCGGCCAGGTGCGGCGCACGCCGTCGGCCGTGACGTTGCCGCCGATGCGTACCTGGATCGTGCCGTCGCGCTGGGTGCCGCCGGCCACCGTCAGCTGGCCGCCCAGCAGGGTGCCGTTCAGGCCGTTCAGGTTGACGCCGTGCTCGTTGAATTCGATCTTGCCCGTGGCCAGCAGCACGGGCGGCATGTCGTGCCACAGCACCACGTCATTGCCCTGCAGGGCCAGGGTGCCTTGAACCTTGCTTTCGCGCAGGCGCGCCAGCGGCAGGCTCAGCTTCAGGCCCAGTTTGGCGTTGCCGGTGGCGGTGGTCTGGTCGGTGAAATGGCCGATCCATTCCAATACGGGGCTGTTGGCCACGTAGCGCAGGTAGTCCTGCATGGCCCCAAACGCACTGCCGTCGATTTCCAGGACGCTGTCGTGGTGGATCAGGTCGGCGATGACGGCTTTCACATTGTGCAGATTGACGTTGCCCGTCTTGGCCGTGTCCGCCTTGATTTCCATGCTGGCACGGTCGAACACGAAGCTGCCGCGAATCTGCTCGGCCTGCGGCCACAGCGGCGCCTTGCCATCCTTGCCGTATACGCCCGGTTCATAATTGAGCTTGGCATCGACGAGCCGGCCGGCGACACGGAACTCGCCCTTGGCCTCGTCCGGCGTGCCGGCGGCGAACGGGAAATGGGCCAGGTCGCCGCGCAGGCGCAGGGTGGCGTCGGTGGCGGTGCCGGCTTCCAGTGCGCCCGTCAGCCAGTGGTGCAGGTGCTGCGGCGTGGCCAGCGGCAGGTAGCGGCCGATGCGGTTGACGACGAAGCCGTCCAGCTTGCCTTCGAAGTCGGCGCTGCCGGGGCCGCTGCCATCCAGCACGTGGCGGCCCTTGAGCCAGCCCGTCAGGCCGTCCTGGTCGAACGTGAAATCGGCCACGTCGATGCGGGTGGTCGTGTCCTCATGGATCCAGCTGGCCTTCAGCTTGAGCTGCTGGAAGGCCATGGCCGGCTCGGCCAGCCAGGCCGGCATGCGCAGCACCAGGTTGGGCGCGTCCAGCCGTACGCTGCCGCCCTCTGCGCCGGCATCGATGCTGCCGGACAGGTGATCGAAACCGGGCAGCGCCGGCAGCTTGCCCATGCCGGCCGTGGCGGCGCGTGCGGCCAGCGGATTCATGCCCAGGTCGGCCAGGTCGGCCTTGACGCGCCAGGCCCGCGGCGCGCTGGCGGGCCCCTGCCAGCGTGCGTCCAGGTCCAGCACGCGGCCGCGCGGCGCCAGCTCGCCCAGCAAGCCGCGCTGGGCCGGCGCCAGCGGCAGCCGGGTCGCCAGCGCGGCCACCATGCCCAGGTCCAGCGAGCGGGCCGTCACCTCGGTGCGGGCCGGCTCCTTGCCGGATGCGGGCACGTAGCGCTCGGCCAGCGTGGTCGGTGCCAGCACGATGCCGTCGCGCGTGCGCAAGGTGAAACCGGTGACGCTGGCGCGGTGGCCCAGCGCGCCGAACGGCACCGCGGCCAGGTCGCGGCGGCGGTTGCGCGGCGGCTTGTCCTCGGCAAAGGCGATGCGGCCGCGCAGGGCCGCCACGTCCAGCGCCGGCAGGTCGCGGCCCAGCGTGGCGCGCACGTCCTCCAGGTTGACGTCCGCCGTGACGCCGTACAGGCGGCTGTGGTCGATGTCGAGCCACGCGCGCAGGCTGCCGCGGCCCGATTGCAGGCGGGCCGGTGCGCCGTCGCCGAACGGGTTGTAGGGTTGCCAGGCGGCCAGGTCGTTGCCGCCGACGGCGGCGTAGATCGTGCCCTGCCACTGGCGCACGTCCGACACGCGCCGGGTGAAGGCGGGATGGCTGAAGTCGGCGCGCAGGTCCAGCGTGTCGTGCGCGCCCGCCGTGGCGGTCGCGTGGACGGCGAACTGGTGGCGGCGCCACTGGTTACGCAGCATCAGGTTCATGTTCTGCAGCACCAGCGGCGGCGTGCCGCGCCGGGCGTCCAGCCATTCCAGCCGGCCCTCGCGGATGATGATCTCGCGCTGGCCCAGCACCCATTCCGAGCCGCGGCCGTCGTCTTTCTTGTTCAGGTCGATGAGGATGCCGGCCACGAACAGGCGGCCGTCGGCGGTGCGCGAGACCTGCAGGTCGGGGCGGATCAGCTCGATGGACTCGAAGCGCGCATCGAGCGCGGCCAGGCTCCACCATGACAGGGTGGCGGACACGCTGGGCAGGCGCAGGGCCTGGCGGCCGTCGCGATCGCGCAGCACCACGTCGCCCAGGAACAGGTTCGGACGCAGTCCGGACCAGGAAGCGTAGATGCGGTCGATCGTGACGGGATTGCCGACGGCGCGGCTGGCCAGGCGCTCGATATCGCCCTTGTAGGTGTCGATCTGCGGCAGCACGGCCCAGCGCAGCACGAGGAACACGATGGCGAACAGGAAGTACAGGCCCAGCGCCAGCTTCAAGGTGAAGCCCAGCAGATGGTGGCTGGCGCGGTTGCACAGGCGGTAGGCGGCCTGCAGCCGGTGCCAGCGCGCCACCAGCGGCGGCTCGGCCTCCTGCGCCTCCCGCGGCGATGGCCCGGGCGCCAACTTGTCTTCTGCCGATTTTTCCGTCAACACTTCATTACCCCGGGCCTGGCCGGATGCCCGGCGTAAAATAACTCGACTTCCGCAGCCGCCCTGCGGGCAGCGGCCACATTCTACCGCAACGGCCGGTTACACTAAGTTCCGTAACGCATTCTCTTACAGAACGTTACGATATATTTACGACATTCATTTTCGACGAAACCGCCCATGCCCGTGCCGACCGCCACCGCCCAGGATTCCCGCTTTTATCAACGCTGGCTGGCCGCGGAGCCCGGCCGACAGGAGCGCATCGATGCCCTGGTGCAATCGTCGCTGGCACAAGCCGACCTGGAGGCACTGCTGGAACGCGAACGCAGTACAGGCAAGGTCGGTGGCGACGGCGCCCCGCTGCCGCTGGCGCGCGGCATGCGCCGGCTGCGCAACCTGCTGATTGCCGGCCTGATCCGGCGCGACCTGGAAGGCCGGGCCGACCTGGACGAGGTGGTCACGGCCGTCACCCGGCTGGCCGATTTCGCCATCGTCCGCCACCTGGCCGAGCTCGACGCGGAAATGCGCGCGGCGCACGGCGTGCCGACCGGTCACGAGTCCGGCCATGAGCAGCAGCTGATCGTGCTGGCGATGGGCAAGCAAGGCGGTTTCGAGCTGAACGTGTCGTCCGACATCGACCTGATCTTCGTCTATCCCGAGGACGGCGACACGGTGCCGACGGCGGCGGCCCAGCGGGTGCTATCGAACCACGAGTACTTCATCCGCCTGGGCAAGAAACTGATCGCCGCCATCGCGGAGATCACGGAAGATGGCTTCACGTTCCGCGTCGATATGGCGCTGCGGCCGAACGGCGGCTCCGGGCCGCTGGCCGCCAGCCTCGGCATGGTCGAGCAGTACCTGATGGTGCAGGGCCGCGAGTGGGAACGCTATGCCTGGGTCAAGGCGCGTGCCGTGACGGGCCGTCCGGACGACATCGCCGCACTGGACGCCATCGTGCGGCCGTTCTGCTTCCGCCGCTACCTGGACTTCGGCGTGATCGACGCCATCCGCAACATGCATGCGCAGATCCGCGCCGAGGTCAACCGGCAGGAGCGGCTGCACCCGGAGCGCAGCCACAACGTCAAGCTGGGCCGCGGCGGCATCCGCGAGATCGAATTCCTGGCCCAGGTGTTCCAGCTGATCCGCGGCGGGCGCGACCCCAGCCTGCGCGACCGCTCCACCCGCGCCACCTTGCGCCAGCTGCCGGACAAGGGCCTGATGGCGCCCGACCTGGTCGAGCGCCTGCTCGATTCCTATGCCTTCCTGCGCAACCTGGAGCACCGCCTGCAATACCTGGAGGACGCCCAGACCCACACGCTGCCTCCCAACGAGGCCGACCGCGCCACCATCGCGCGCATGATGGGCCTGCCCGACAGCGATACGCTGCTGGCCCGGCTCGACACGCACCGCCGCTTCGTGGCCGAGCAGTTCGACGCGATGTTCGCCGACAAGGGCGGCGGCGACGACGCGGACGATACCGATTGCGCCGACCCGGACAACCTGGAAGCCATCGAGGCCCGCTTTACCGCGCTGGGCTACGACGACCCGCAGGCCGCGGCGCGCCGCCTCGCCGCGACCTGGCAGGCGCCGCGCCTGCAGTCGATGCCGGAAGCGAGCCGGCAGCGTCTCGTCACGCTGATCAACGCGGCGCTGCCGCTGATCGCCCGCACTGCCGAACAGAACGGTGTCGGCAGCCAGCTGGGCACGCTGGGCCGGCTGCTGGACTTCCTGGAGGCGGTGGCGCGCCGCTCGGCCTACCTGTCGCTGCTGACCGAATACCCGCACACGCTGGAACGCGTGATCGCCATGATGCATGCCAGCGCATGGGCCGCCACGTTCCTGACGCAGCACCCGATCCTGCTGGACGAGCTGCTGGACGAGCGCATCCGCAACGCCATGTTCGACCCGGTCGCGCTGGCGCAGGACCTCGACGCCCAATTGGCCGTGGCGGCGGACGATACCGAGCGCCAGCTGGACATCCTGCGCGAGGTGCACCACGCCCAGCTGTTCCACCTGCTGGCGCAGGACCTGGCCGGCGACCTGACGGTGGAGAAACTGGCCGACCACCTGTCGGCACTGGCGGACGTCATCGTCGCGGCCGTCGTGCGCACGGCCTGGTCCACCGTGGCCAAGCGGCACCGCGAGATACCGCGCTTTGCCGTGATCGCCTATGGCAAGCTGGGCGGCAAGGAACTGGGCTACGTGTCGGATCTCGACGTGATCTTCCTGTTCGACGACGACGACCAGGATGCGCCCGGCCTGTATGCCAAGCTGGCGCAGCGCTTCATCACGTGGATGACCTCGCACACGTCGGCCGGCATCCTGTTCGACATCGACACGGCGCTGCGCCCGGACGGCGCCAGCGGCATGCTGGTCTCGTCGGTGCAGGCGTTCGAACGCTATCAGCACAACTCGGCCTGGGTATGGGAGCACCAGGCGCTGACGCGCGCCCGATTCTGCGCCGGCGATGCCGCGATCGGCGCGCAATTCGAGCGCATCCGCTGCGAAGTGCTGCGCGCCCCGAGAGTCCGGGGTGACGAGCTCAAGCGCGAAGTGCTGGCGATGCGCGGCAAGATGCACGACGCCTATCCCAGCCGGGCCGAAACGTTCGACCTGAAACAGGACGAAGGCGGCATGATCGACATCGAGTTCATCGTCCAGTACCTCGTGCTGGAATATGCCGGGCGTTACCCGCAATTGACCGGCAATGTCGGCAACATCGCGCTGCTGCGCATCAGCGGCGAGCTGGGGCTGATCGACGCCGAACTGGCCGGCAAGGTCGGCGACGCCTACCGCGCCATGCGCAAGCTGCAGCACCAGCTGCGCTTGCAGGGCGAGCCGTCGCGCGTCGAACCGCGTCGCGTCGCCCAGCACGCATCCTCGGTGGTCACGTTGTGGCGGGCCATATTCGGTGCGGCATAGATGAAAATTCAGTTATGCAACTTAGCGTTAATTAGGGAAAAATTACACGAAGATAAAAAGGATTTCCAATAAAGAAAAGCGTGGTAAATAAAAGACAACGTTCCGTTTTCGTGACGAATCCGGTTCGTGCGCCGGTCTGGCATGTCTAACATTCATGGTTTGGCGCCCCGCCGCGGGGCGCCACTCGCGGCTTTCAACACCACAGGGAGCAACCATGAGAGAAAAAGTCATTTCGCGCGCCGTGCGACTGATCGGGCTCGGCAGTGCAGTGTTCAGCATGCAGGTAGGGGCGCAGACCGCCACCGAGGCACCGATGCAGACGGTGCAGGTCACGGGTTCGCGCATCGCGTCGCCCGGCGCCGAGTCGCCGTCTCCGCTGCAAGTGCTGTCGTCGGCCGACATCGCCGCCTCCGGCGCGACGAATCTGCAGGAACTGCTGTCGAAGAACCCGACGCTGGGCACGCCCACCGTCAGCCGCACGAACTCGAACTTTTCCACGTCCAGCGCAGGTGTTTCGACCGTCAACCTGCGCAACCTGGACACCTCGCGCACCCTGGTGCTGCTGAACGGCCGCCGCTTCGTCTCCGGCATTCCGGGTGACTCGGCCGTCGACCTGAACGTGATCCCGACCGACTTCATCGAGCGGGTCGAACTGCTGACCGGCGGCGCTTCCGCCACGTACGGCTCGGACGCCGTGGCCGGTGTCGTCAACATCATCACCAAGCGCAATTTCTCCGGCCTGGTCCTGGACGTGCAAGGCGGCCAGAGCACGAAGCACGACGACACCAAGAAGAAATTTTCCGCCACCTGGGGCACCAGCAACGCGGACGCCACCAGCAACATCATGGTGCACTTCGGCTACTCCAAACAGGGAGCCGTGTATTCGAAAGACCGCGCAGCCTCGGCCATCGACCAGACCTCGGCAGGCGACCCGGAAGATCTGTTCCGCGTGACCCGCCCCTTCTACTCGAGCTATGCGCCGCAGGGCCGCTTCTTCGACGACAACGGCAGCTTCACCTACGATCGCAACGGCACGGTCATCCCGTGGAACACCAACGGCACCAACGGCCAGGCCGCGACGGGCTTCAACCGCTCCGAATTCCGCTCGATCGCCGTGCCGACCGACCGCTACCTGCTGGCCACCACGGGCACGATGAACCTGAACGACAACCACTCGGTGTTCTTCGAAGGCAATTACGCATCGACCCGCGTGACGACGATGCTGGAACCGTTCGCCCTCGGCTCGGACGACATCTACAAGGGCGACACCGGTGGCCAGGTTCCGGCCGAACTGCTGATCAACGGCGTATTGCGGCGCAATCCGCTGGTACCGGATCGCCTGTTCGACAACATCAGCGATACCAACGGCGATGGGCTGCGCGACTATTTCTTCACGCGTCGCCTGGCCGAGGTCGGCAACCGCGGCAGCAAGGCCAACCGCGATACGTTCCGCCTCGCCACCGGCCTGAAGGGCAACTTCAATCTGCTGCGCGAGTGGAACTATGAGACCTATATCGCCTACGGCCAGACCAAGGAATCGCAAAGCTCGAACGGCCAGGTCAACGTGCTGAACTTCCGCCACGCCCTGGAAGCCATCACCGACATCGACGACCTGAACCAGAACAACAACCGCACGGAAACGATCTGCGCCGACGCGACCGCGCGCGCGCTCGGCTGCGTGCCGATCAATGTGTTCGGCTATGGCAGCATCACCCCGGAAGCGCTGAAGTATGTGAATGCGCCTGGCAGCCTGGAAACCAAGGTTACGCAGAAACTGGCGGGCGGCTCCATCAGCGGCGAGGTCTATGACCTGCCGGCGGGTGCGGTCGGTGTCGCGGTGGGCTTCGAATGGCGCGGCGAGGAATCGTCCAGCGAAGCCGATGCGCTGACGCAGGCCGGCCTGAACGCCGGCAACGCGCTGCCGCCGACGTATGGCAAGTTCAACGTGAAGGAGCTGTTCGGCGAGGTGCGGATTCCGGTCCTGAAGGACAAGCCGTTCGTCAAGGAACTCAACCTGTCCAGCGCTTTCCGTCGCGGTAAGTATTCGACTGTGGGCTACGCGACGAGCTGGAACGCGGCCGCCGAGTGGTCGCCGATTGCCGACGTGCGCTTCCGCGCGACGCGCGCCCTGTCCACGCGCGCGCCGAACATCAACGAACTGTTCCAGCCCGCCCAGCAGACTTTCCCGTCCGATATCGTGGACCCATGCGAGGGCATCACGGCCACCGGCGGTGGCGCCCGCGGCGACGCGTGCCGCGCCGCGCCTGGCGTGGCCGCCAATATCGCCGAGAACGGCGCGTTCACGCTGTCGCAGTCCGATCTCCAGGGCATCAGTGGCTACGACCGCGGCAACCCGAACCTGCGCGAGGAAAAAGGCTGGTCGACGACCATTGGCGTCGTGTGGACGCCGCGCTCGATCGCAGCGCTGAAGAACATCACCTTCACGCTGGACTACTTCGACATCAAGATCGACGACGCGATCGTGTTCATGCCACGCCAGTACGCGCTGGAAAACTGCTACGGCGGCGACGGTTCGCTGTGCAATGTGATCACCCGCCGGCCGGCCGCGATGGGACCGAACAGCGCCGGTTCGCTGGAATACATCGACTCCCTGGTCAGCAATACCGGCAGCAAGGCGACCGAGGGCGTCGACGTGACGGCATCGTGGGCTGGCGCGGTCGGCCCAGGTCGGCTCAGTGCCCGCCTGGCATGGACCTGGCTGCGCGAAGGCTACGACACCCCGACCCCGGGCGCCGCGCGCGACTACTGGGCTGGCGAAATCGCACAGAGCCCGAAAAACAAGGCCTCGATCAACCTCGCTTACAAATGGGGCCCGTTCAGCATCGCCACCGCCACCACCTATATCGGCAAGTCCTACCTGGACGATCAGTTCCTGGCCCAGCTGGACCTGCCGCGCAATGCGGTCGGCGTCGGCTCGCGCACCTACCAGGACTTCCAGCTCACGTACGAACTGCGCAAGAAATGGGAAGTGTATTTCGGCATGGACAACGCCTTCAATACGAAGGCGCCACCGATCGTAACGGGCCTGCCGGGCAATACCACCGGCGCCGAGACGGAAGCCGGCGCCTACGATCCGATCGGCCGGCGCTACTACCTGGGGCTGCGCGCCACGTTGTAATCCGCACCGCGCCAAAACCTGCCGGTTGCAAGATCGGCAGGTTTTTTTGTTAACTTTTAGAACTTTCTTGCCTCAACCTGTCTATACCACAGTTTTCTTGCAATATTGTTGCGCATAACCTACAAATAACATTATGAAATATTTATACGGTTGACCACGATGCAAGTTCCGGTGTCTTATGTCGGGTCGTTCTTTGCCTGAGGTCCCCGCCTCGCACAGAACGCCCTTGTGACGACAACACTGGAGCAAACATGATGAAAGAAACCACCCTGGCGCAATCCGTCAGGTTGATCTGCTCGGCCGGCGCCCTGGGCGCCTCGCTGATGGCGGTCCCCGCCTTCGCACAACAGGCCGATGCGCCGATGCAGCGCGTCGAGATCACCGGTTCCGCGATCAAGCGGATCGATGCCGAAACCGCCGTACCCGTGACCGTGATGAAGATGTCGGACCTGAAGGCCGAAGGCATCAGCACGGTCGAGCAGGTACTGTCGACCGTGGCCGCCATGCAGGCGACCCAGGGCACGAGCCAGGTGGTGGGCCTGTCCACCGGCGGCGCATCGTTCGCCAACATGCGCGGCCTGGGCGCCAACAAGACGCTGGTCCTGCTGAACGGCCGCCGCCTGGCGAACAACGCGTTCGACAGCTCCGCGCCCGACCTGAACATGATCCCGTTCGCAGCCATCGAGCGCGTCGAGGTGCTGCGTGACGGCGCTTCCGCGCTGTACGGCTCGGACGCCGTCGGCGGCGTCATCAACTTCATCACCAAGCGTGACTTCACCGGCGGCGTCGTCAGCGTCGGTGGCGATTCGCCCGAACATAAAGGCGGCACCGGCCTGAACAGCAGCATCGCCTATGGCTACGGCGACGTCGACAAGGACGGCTGGAACTTCTACGCGATGGGCGACTTCCAGAAGCAGCGCGCCATCGGCGGTACCGAGCGCGACTTCAACCGCCGCTTTGCCGGCGGCCTGTCCAGCAGCACGTTCCCGGCCAACTACTACCAGGACGGCGACGTCGGCAACCCGGCAGCGCCGAACTGCACGAGCTCGCCGAACCTGGTGTCGAACGGCACCGGCTGCAAGATGACCACGTCGAGCTTCGTCGACTACGTGCCGCGCTCCGAGCGTGCCACCGGCCTGTTCAAGGGCACGATCAAGCTGCCGAACAACCATGAGCTGAGCCTGGAATACCTGCACAGCCGCAGCAAGGTGGAAAGCCAGATCGCACCGGTGCCATACGGCGGCCTGATCATGAACCCGCGCCTGGCGAATGGCGCCCTGAACCCGTACTACCCGGGCAACGGCAACTTCACGCCGAACATCCCGCTGGATCCGAACTTCGGCGCCGGCGACCTGCCTCCAGGCGCGCAACCGGGCTACATCAACGTCATGTGGCGCGACCTGCCGAACGGCGTGCGCGCGGACGAGAACATCAACCGCCAGCAGCGTTTCGTGGCTGAACTGTCCGGCAACATCGCCGGCTGGGACTACCGTACCGGCCTGTCGTGGGGCGAAAACAAGGTCAAGGTCAACCTGCGCGGCTACAGCGACGGCGACAAGATCACCCAGGGCGTCCTGGACGGCATCATCAATCCGTTCGGCGAACAAAGCGCGGCCAGCATGGCGCTGCTGATGGGCGCGGCACTGGACGGCAACATCCAGAACGCCAAGGGCACCACCAAGACCTTCGACCTGAACGCCAGCCGCGAGCTGAGCGACTGGCTGGGCGCAGGCCGCAACGCGGCACTGGCCATCGGTGGCCAGGCAAGCCGTGAGGAATTCCTGTCGGCCGCCAACACCCCATACGCCGAGAAGGTCGTGGCCAGCACCGGTATCGACCCGAACACGCACAACGAAGGCTCGCGCACCGTGTACGCCGCGTATGCCGAGTTGAACGTGCCGATCGTGAAGACGCTGGACGTGACCGCCGCCGTGCGTTACGACAAGTACAGCGACTTCGGCAATTCGACCAACCCGAAAGTCAGCTTCCGCTGGCAGCCGAGCACCACGACGATGGTGCGCGGTTCCTACTCGACGGGCTTCCGCGCGCCGTCGCTGTACGAGATCAACGCCGCCAACACGTACACCAACACGTCGACGCTGAACGATCCGGTCAACTGCCCGAACGGCGAGCCGGCACCGGGCAAGAGCCGGGCAACGAACTGCGACATGCAGTTCCAGAAGCTGCAGGGCGGTAACCGCAGCCTGAATCCGGAAGAGTCGAAGAACGCCACGCTGGGCATCGTCTACGAAGGCGTGAAGGACCTGACCCTGACGGCGGACGTGTGGGCGATCGAGCTGGAGCACCAGATCGCGAACATGGCCGAACCCGACGCGTTCGGCGATCCGGTCAAGTACGCATCGCTGTTCCACCGCAATGCGGCCGGCAACCTGTCGATCGACGGTTCCCAGTGCCCTGGCGTAAACTGCGGCTACGTCGACCTGCGCACCCAGAACCTGGGCGGCATCAAGACCAACGGTATCGACCTGGGCGCGCAATACCGCCTGCGCACGACGGCCTACGGCACGTACAACTTCTCGCTGAACAGCACCTGGGTACATCAGTACAAGTACCAGAACACCGAAGGCGGCGAGTGGCACCAGAACGTGGGCATCTACTCCGGCTCGGCACCGGTGTTCCGTTGGCAGAACACCGCCAGCCTGCGCTGGAACATGAAGGAGCTGAGCGCCGGCGTGACGGGTCACTTCAAGTCGGGCTACCTGGACCAGGAAAACGACTATGTCGAGAACCATCGCGTCGCCTCGTACACGACGTTCGACAGCTACGTGTCGTACACGCAGCCGAAGGGCGTCGCCCTGACGTTCGGCATCCGCAACATGTTCGACCGCACGCCTCCGCTGTCGTACCAGGAAACCACGTTCCAGGCCGGCTTCGACCCGCGCTTCACGGACGTGACGGGCCGCACCTTCTACGTGCGCGCTTCGTACAGCTTCTAAGCTGTCGCGTTTCGTAAAAAGCCCCGCCGGCTCGCGCCGGCGGGGCTTTTTATTTGCGCGAAGCATTAGCGCATCAGGCTTGGGGTCTGTCCCCGGTAAGTGTGAACAACCGAGGCACGCGTTAGCGGTATTAGGGGACTGACCCCGGCTTTTATCGGTCGCGGATGAAAACCGGGGTCAGTCCCCTCGATGCGCTAACGGGTGCCTCGGCAGTATCCACTTACCGGGGACAGACCCCAGCCCCGGAAACAAAAAAGGCGCCCGCAGGCGCCTTTTCACTTACCGCAGCAGCGGCAGATTACTTGGCGTTCATCAGCGCCACGGTGGTGTCCAGCATGCGGTTGCTGAAGCCCCACTCGTTGTCGTACCACGACGACACCTTGACCAGGCGGCCCGAGACTTTCGTCAGGGTCGCGTCGAAGTTCGACGAGGCCGGGTTGTGGTTGAAGTCGACCGATACCAGCGGCTCGGTGTTGTACGTCAGGATGCCTTTCAGCGCGCCTTCCGAAGCCTGCTTCATCAGCTGGTTCACTTCATCGACAGTCGTGTCGCGCTTGGCGATGAACGACAGGTCGACGATCGACACGTTGATGGTCGGCACGCGGATGGCGTAGCCGTCCAGCTTGCCGTTCAGTTCCGGCAGCACCAGGCCAACGGCGGCGGCGGCGCCGGTCTTGGTCGGGATCATCGACTGCGTGGCCGAACGGGCGCGGCGCAGGTCTTCGTGCATCACGTCGGTCAGCACCTGGTCGTTGGTGTAAGCGTGCACGGTCGTCATCAGGCCGGTTTCCAGGCCGATGGCGTCGTTCAGCGGCTTGACCAGCGGGGCCAGGCAGTTGGTGGTGCAGGAGGCGTTCGAGATGACGGTGTCGGAAGCTTTCAGCACGTCGTGGTTGACGCCGTAGACGATCGTCGCGTCGACGTCCTTGCCGCCCGGCGCGGAGATGATGACTTTCTTGGCGCCGCCCTTCAGGTGCGCGGAGGCCTTTTCCTTCGTGGTGAAGAAGCCGGTGCACTCCAGCACCACGTCCACGCCCAGCTCGCCCCATGGGATTTCGGCCGGGTTACGCTGCGCGAACACGCGGATCTTGTCGCCGTTCACGATCATGTTGTCGCCTTCGACTTCGACGGTGCCCGGGAACTTGCCGTGCGCCGTGTCGTAGCGGGTCAGGTGCGCGTTCGATTGCGCGTTGCCCAGGTCGTTGATGGCCACGATCTGGATGTCCTGCTTCTTGCCGCCTTCGTAGAAAGCGCGCAGGACATTGCGGCCGATACGGCCATAACCGTTGATTGCTACCTTGATCGTCATACTATGTGCTCCTTTGATTAAGAATCTTTTTTCAGCCGACAGCGAAGCGGGCCGGGGCCCGCTCCAGGAAATGCAAACTTATGCAGCAATGACAGATTTCACCTTGGCGACCACGTTCTCCACCGTGAAGCCGAAGTGCTTGAACAGCACGCTGGCCGGGGCGGATTCGCCGAAGGTGTCGATACCGACCACGGCGCCTTCCAGGCCGACGTACTTGTACCAGAAGTCGGACACGCCGGCTTCCACCGCCACGCGCGGCAGGCCCTTGCCCAGCACGCTGGCCTTGTAGGCGGCGTCCTGGCGGTCGAACACGTCGGTGGACGGCATCGACACGACGCGCACCGCGATGCCTTCGTTCTTCAAGGTCGCGGCGGCGTTCATGGCCAGCTCCACTTCGGAACCGGTGGCGATGATGACGGCTTTCGCATCGGCCGCGTCCGCCAGGATGTAGCCGCCCTTGGCGATGTCGGCGATGGCCTGCTCGGTGCGCTCCTGGTACGGCAGGTTCTGGCGCGAGAAGATCAGCGTGGACGGACCGTTCTTGCGCTTGACCGCCTCGCCCCACGCCACCATCGACTCGACGGTGTCGGCCGGACGCCAGTTGTCCAGGTTCGGGATCAGGCGCAGCGACGAGACGTGCTCGACGGACTGGTGGGTCGGGCCGTCTTCGCCCAGGCCGATCGAGTCGTGCGTGAACACGAAGATCGAGCGCTGCTTCATCAGCGCGGCCATGCGCAGCGCGTTGCGCGAGTAGTCGGAGAACGTCAGGAACGTGGCGCCGAACGGGATGTAGCCGCCGTGCAGGGCGACGCCGTTCATGATGGCGCTCATGCCGAACTCGCGCACGCCATAGTTGATGTGGTTGCCTGGCTTACCCGAACGCACGGCGACCGACTCTTTCCAGTTGGTCAGGTTCGAGCTGGTCAGGTCGGCCGAGCCGCCCAGGAATTCCGGCAGGATCGGGGCCAGCGCCTGGATCGCGTTCTGCGACGCCTTGCGGGTGGCGATGGTTTCCTTCTTCTCCACGCAGGCGGCGATGGCGGCCTGCAGGGTTTGCTCGAAGTTGCCCGGCAGTTCGCCGTTCATGCGGCGCTTCAGCTCCGCGGCTTCCTTCGGATAGGCGGCGGCGTAGGCGTCGAACTTGCTGTTCCATTCGGTCTCGAAGGCGGCGCCCTGGTCCTTGAAGTTCCAGGCGGTCGACACTTCGTCCGGGATCAGGAACGGCTCGTGGCCCCAGCTGATGTACTCGCGCACGGCGGCGATTTCCTTGTCGCCCAGCGCGGCGCCGTGCACCTTGTCGCCACCTTGCAGGTTGGGCGAGCCCTTGCCGATGATGGTCTTGCAGCAGATCAGGGTCGGCTTGTCGGCCTTCTTGGCGGCCTCGATGGCGGCGTGCACCGCGGCCACGTCATGGCCGTCCACGTTGGCGATCACGTTCCAGCCGTAGGATTCGAAGCGCTTCGGCGTGTCGTCCGTGAACCAGCCCTCCACCTTGCCGTCGATCGAGATGCCGTTGTCGTCGTACAGGGCGATCAGCTTGTTCAGGCCCAGCGTGCCGGCCAGCGAGCAGACCTCGTGCGAGATGCCTTCCATCAGGCAGCCGTCGCCGACGAAGGCGTAGGTGTAGTGGTCGATGACGTCATGGCCCGGCTTGTTGAACTCGGATGCCAGCAGGTACTCGGCCAGCGCCATGCCGACGGCGTTGGCGATGCCCTGGCCCAGCGGGCCGGTGGTCGTCTCGATGCCCGGCGTGATGTCCACTTCCGGGTGGCCTGGCGTTTTCGAGTGCAGCTGGCGGAAGTTGCGCAGGTCGTCCATCGACACGTCGTAGCCGGACAGGTGCAGCAGCGCATAGTGCAGCATCGAACCGTGGCCGTTGGAGAGCAGGAAACGGTCGCGGTTGACCCACTTCGGATTGGCCGGATTGTGGCGGTGATGGCCGCTCCAGAGGGCGACGGCGATCTCGGCCATGCCCATCGGCATGCCGGGGTGGCCGGAGTTGGCCTTCTGGACAGCGTCCATCGCCAGCGCACGGATTGCGTTGGCCATCTGGGTGTGGGGAAGCGTAGATTTCATCGTGGTCTATCGAGGGAGGTTTGGAGACTGAGCCGCGACACGGAACTGCTGGCGAAGCGGTTTCAGAATGACCAGGGAGCGCGGGGGTGCATGGTCATTTTGAAACGACTCCAGACTGCGTAGCCCGTTATTTTACCAGAGCATGAGGTGGCAGCTTAAAATTAGTGCATTTCACCTTCCAGGACCGTCATGCCCCGTTTTTATATCGCCCAGCCGCTGGCCGCCGGCCAGCTGGTCGACCTGCCGCCCGCCGTGGCCCACCATATCAATGTCGTGCGCCTGGAGCCGGGCGCGGCCATTACCCTGTTCAATGGTGAAGGCGGGCAATATCCGGCTGTGTTGCGCGACGTGGGCAAGAAGCGCGCGACGGCCGAGCTGCAGGCGTTCGACCCGCGCGAAGCGGAACTGCCCTTCCCCGTGACGTTGGCACAGGCGCTGCCGGAAGGCAGCAAGATGGACTGGATCATCGAAAAGGCTGTCGAACTGGGCGTGACGGCCGTGCAGCCACTGGCGGCGCGGCGCTGCGTGGTGCGCCTGTCGGCCGAACGGGCCGAAAAAAAGCTGGAGCACTGGCAAGGCGTGATCGAGGCGGCCGCCGAGCAGAGTGGACGCAACCGCCTGCCACGGCTGGCGCCGCCGCTGGAATTGCGCGACTGGCTGGCGCAACCGGCCGATGGCCAGCGCATCCTGTTGAGCCCGCGCGCAAGCACGTCGCTGGCCCAATGGACGCGGGCGCAGCCGGCGCAGCCCGTCACCTTGCTGGTGGGGCCGGAAGGCGGTTTCACGGATGAGGAAGAAGCGCTGGCCATGCAGCACGGGGCGCTCGCGCTGTCGGCCGGGCCGCGCGTGCTGCGCACGGAAACGGCGGCGCTGGCGGTACTGGCGGTCTTGGCAGCGGCCTGGGGCGGGATGTAGCAGAACAGACCCTTGGCGTCAGGCAGCCATCTTCATGCGCCGGTAAAAAAAACGGGCAGCCGAGGCTGCCCGTTTTCATGCTCCATCTGTTAGAACGCGTAGGACGCGCCAATCGAGAAGAAGCGTCCCACAGCGCCAGCCTGGTGCAGGGTGGCGTTGTAGCTGGTCAGGTTACCCGCGTTGCCGTACGTCGCAACGTCGATCGGTGGCGCGCGGTCAAACGCGTTCAGGATCGACGCACGCAGCGTCAGGTTCTTGCTCAGCTTGTACGTCGCGTTCAGGTCGGTGGACATGAACGAACGGATCTTGCAGTACTCCGGCGGCGTGATGTTGTTGTTGTTGGCAAAGTACGTACGGCCGCCCACGCCAATGGCCACGTCTGCGCAATCGTTCACGCCGATCGACGGATCCAGGGCACTGAACGAGCTGACCCAGTTCAGGGTCGTGGTGAAGTTCAGTGGGCCCTTCTCGTAACCCAGGGTCAGCTGAGCACGGTTTTTCGGGTTGCCCGTATTGCCGGACACTACCGAAGGACCGTGGGTGCCGGCCAGTTCATACTCGTCGCCAAGCTGTTCCAGCTTGTAGCTGATCATGTGGTTGAAGGTCAGCTGAGCGCGGAAATTGCCGATGTCACCCGCGCGGAAGCGGTATGCCAGGTCCAGTTCCACGCCGCGGCTCTGCGTCGAACCCGAGTTGACGTACGACGAGGTGGCGTAGGCGATCGAACCGACCGATGGCGTCGCGGTGATCAGGGTGCCGTTCGGACCAGCGACGTCGGTCGGGACAGCCGGATTACGCACATAGCTCGGTACGTAGTCAGGCAAGCCCGATTCGGTGTTGATCTGGTTCTTCACCTTGATGTTGTAGTAGTCGATGGTTGCCGTCAGGTTCTTGAGCGGCTCGACGATCAGGCCCAGCGTGAACGACTTCGACTTTTCCGGCTCCAGATCGGGATTGGTGATCTGCACGAACGCTGGCGTGAAACCGCAACCGGCAGGTACGTTACCCGGGGTCGTGCGATCGCCGTTCGCGCACAGGATCGGATCGTTGATCGCGTGGAACGAGAACGTCGACGACGCATTGCCCACCTCGGCAGCGTTCGGCGCACGGAAGCCCTTGGCGAACGTGCCGCGCAGCGTTGCCATCGGATGTGCCTTCCACTTGAACTTGGCGCCTGGCGTGAACGAATTGCCGTAGGTGTCGTAGTGGTCGTAACGGGCCGAAGCGCTCAGCTCCAGGTCGCGGATCGGCATTGCGCTCAATTCGGCGAATGCCGCGGTATTGGTTTCCTCACCGAACACATAAGCCGAACCGTTGCCTGCGACACCCTGGGCCAGCAGGTCAGGTGGCGGCGCGTTCAGTTCTTTCTTGTACCAGCTGACGCCGGCTGCCAGGGCCAGTGGGCCGCCCGCCAGTTGCATCAGTTCGCGCGAGCCGTGGATGTCCGCGTAGGTCAGCTTGGACTCGGCTTCGTTGCTGAACGTTGGCGCGATCGCAGCCATGTCGGCGGCCGAGTTGCCACCCAGTGGATTGAACGGCGTCGCACGGTTCAATGCGCTGTACAGTGCCGTACGGTTGATGTAGCCGTTGTATTCCGTTTCCGTCTTCACCTTGGCGAAGCCGGCGGCGGCAGCGATGTCCCAGCCCATCCAGGAGCCGTTCAGGTCGGCGGCAAAGCGCGTCGCCGTCGAGCTGTTGTCCTGCTGGTTGGCGGTCGGCACGCCCGGGATGTAGCCGTACAGGCGCACCGGCACGCCCAGCTGGTTCAGCGGATTGTTCGCAGCCAGCAGGGTGCTCGGCACGCGGTTGACGATCGCAGGCGTCTGGCCCGGCACCAGCGCCGTATAGCCGGCAAAGGTGATCGGCGAGAAGGCGTTACCGGCGGTCAGGCCGCGGCTGTTGGTGCTCTGGCGCTTGAACATCGACGCCTTCAGCGCCAGCGTCCAGTCTTCGTTCAGCTTTTTCGTGAAGCCGGCGATCACATTGAATTTATCGGACTCGGGCTGCAGGTTCGACACTTCGTCGCGGATCGTGCACTGACCGGCACGGTACTTGACAAAGTTGCAGCTTGGGTCGAGGAATTGATAGCTGGACGCGTTGTTGACGCCGCCAGCCGGGTTGTACAGGAACGGGCTGCTGGCCGCGGTCAGGAAGCTGTTGCCGGCGTTCGGTACGCCGCGCGTCAGGTTCAGGCCACCACGCCGGGTCCAGTCGCCGCTGGCCCAGTCCTCGCTGTCGCGCTGCGACAGCTTGATGGCGTCGGCATGACGGTACTCGGCACTGATAAAGGCGTTATAGCCGTCGTTTTCCAGGTCGCCATAGCCACCGGTCGCGGCGATCTTGTAGTTCTTGCCACCGCCGTGCTGGGAATTGCCGGCATCGGCGTTGAGGTTGAAACCGTTGAATTTCTTCTTCAGGATGATGTTGACCACGCCGGCAACGGCGTCGGAGCCGTACATCGCCGAAGCGCCGTCCTTCAGCACTTCGATGCGCTCGACTGCGTCGAACGGGATCGAGGAAACGTCGACGAACTGGCGCTGGGCGTCGTCCGACAGCGGATACGGCGCCATGCGGTGACCGTCGATCAGGACCAGCGTCAGGCCAACGGACAGACCGCGCAGCGATACGCCCGCGGCGCCGGCGGCGAACGCACCGGAGAAGCCGGTACCCAGGGCACCTTGGCCGTTGGCGGACAGGTTGCTCAGCACTTCGGCCACGGACGTGTAGCCGGTTTTGGCGATATCGTCGGCCGTCAGCACTTGGACCGGGCTCGGCGTTTCTTTGTCGGCGCGGCTGATCAGGGAGCCCGTCACGACGACCTTCTGGATCGGCTCGGCCTGCTGTGCCATCGCTGGCAGCGCGGCCGCGGCACCGAACGCCACGGTCAGCGAACGAACAAGAATAGTTTTTCTCAACATTTTGGTTCCTAAAGTAAGCATGCGTTGGTAGTAAGCTTGGGTAAAGTTACTCGCGCCTCTACTGCATTAATAATTTCGTCCCAACTAAACCAAAAAACCCTTCAATCGCTTTTTGGGCGACCATAGAACCCGATTGCAACAATCGAGTACAGCGTAAGATAAGACCATAGCGCATACGCAAGTGTCAACGCACGCGACATTTACTATGAGCAAAAAACAACAATATTGTTAATCGGCACTATTATGGTGCAAGCATGCACCAATAGACCGCTTCGCTCGGCAAATGGGTGCAAAATCCCGATACTGCTGCGATCGAGGGAGCGCTAACGAGACCTTGCGGGATCGTCCTGGTAATACGAGTGGAGAGGAAGAGATAATCAGGCGACCAGAAAGGGGCCATGGGGATGGGCGACGCTGTTAATCATGCCGGAGCGCGAATAAAACCAGGCGCCATTTAAACAGCGACTATTAATCAGCTATTCAATTTGACCGCGCAAATCGGCGCGTGCCGGAGTGCGCAGGGCCGCCGACATATGGAGTTGCGTTGAAGAAATGAACTTCAAATATCGTCCTAGATAATGCAGTCCCGCCGACGAAATGTACAGCAATGCATCGTTGAACTTTTGATTTCGTGGCGTAAACGCCTCACTTCCCTGCTCAGGCAGGGTATCGGGAACGCGGCCGTTGCGCCTAGGGCACGGGCGGAAACAGGTAGAATGGCGGATTGGGCCCGTTGCGCGCCCCACCGTTTTTTTCTGGACACGAAGATGCTGCGACTGAACGAACTGAAACTTCCCCTCAACCATACCGAGCCCGAGCTGACGGAGGCCATCCTGGCCCGCCTCGACATCGCGCCCGAGATGCTGCTCAGCTTCACCGTCCACAAGCGCAGCTACGATGCGCGCAAGAAGGCCAACATCATCCTGATCTACTCGCTCGACGTGGCGACGACGGACGATGCCGGCGTCCTGCAACGGCGCAAGCACGACGTGCACCTGATGCCGTCGCCGGACATGGAGTACAAGTTCGTCGCCCACGGCGTCAACACGGACGGCAGCCAGCCGCGTCCGGTCGTGATCGGCATGGGCCCGTGCGGCCTGTTTGCCGCGCTGATCCTGGCGCAGATGGGACTGAAGCCGATCGTGCTGGAGCGCGGCAAGACGGTACGCGAGCGCACCAAGGACACCTTCGGCTTCTGGCGCAAGCGCGTGCTCAATCCCGAATCGAACGTGCAGTTCGGCGAAGGCGGCGCAGGCACGTTCTCGGACGGCAAGCTGTACAGCCAGATCAAGGACCCGCGCTACCTGGGCCGCAAGGTGCTGACCGAGTTCGTCAAGGCCGGCGCGCCCGAGGAAATCATGTACGTCAGCAAGCCCCACATCGGTACCTTCCGCCTGGTCAAGATGGTGGAGGCGATGCGCGAGGAGATCGTCGCGCTGGGCGGCGAAATCCGCTTCGAGCAGCGCGTCACCGATTTCGAGATCGAGGAGAAAGACGGCGTGCGCCAGCTGCGCGGCCTGCTGCTGGCCTCGGGCGAGCGCATCGTCACCGACCACGTGGTGCTGGCCATCGGCCACAGCTCGCGCGACACGTTCCAGGTGCTGTACGACCGCGGCGTGTACATCGAAGCCAAGCCGTTCTCGATCGGCTTCCGCGTCGAACACCCGCAGTCGCTGATTGACACCTGCCGCTTCGGCCCGAACGCGGGCCACCCGATCCTGGGCGCGGCCGACTACAAGCTGGTGCACCACGCCAAGAACGGCCGCGCCGTGTACAGCTTCTGCATGTGCCCGGGCGGCACGGTAGTGGCGGCGGCGTCCGAGCCGGGCCGCGTGGTCACCAACGGCATGAGCCAGTACTCGCGCGCGGAGCGCAACGCCAACAGCGCCATCGTCGTGTCGATCAGTCCGGAAGACTATCCGGGCCATCCGCTGGCCGGCATCGAGTTCCAGCGCCGGCTGGAAGAAAAAGCGTTCGAGCTGGGCGGCGGCAACTACAGCGCGCCGGGCCAGCTGATGGGCGACTTCGTCGCCGGCAAGCCGTCCACCGAATTCGGCGCCGTGATCCCGTCGTACAAGCCGGCCGTGCACCTGACCGACCTGGCCACGATCCTGCCGGACTACGCGGTGGAAGCGCTGCGCGAGGCCTTCCCCGCCTTCGACAAGCAGGTACGCGGCTACTTCAAGCACGACGCCGTGCTGACGGGGCTGGAAACGCGCACCTCCTCGCCGATCCGCATCAAGCGCCGCGACGACGACCTGCAAAGCCTGAACACGCGCGGCCTGTTCCCGGCCGGCGAAGGCGCCGGCTATGCGGGCGGCATCCTGTCGGCCGGCGTGGACGGCATCAAGGTGGCCGAGGCCGTCGCGCTGTCGATGGCGGCGAAGAAGTAAGGTCTACAACCAGCCGGCGCGCTTGAAGCGCCGGTACAGCAGCAGGCATGTGGTGGCCATCGCCGTCAGCGCGACGGGATAGCCGTAGCGCCACTTCAGCTCCGGCATGAATTCGAAATTCATGCCCCAGATGCCGGCAAAGGCCGTCAGCACGGCAAAGATGGCAGCCCAGGCCGCCAGTCGCTTGTTGACCTCGCCCTCGTCCAGCGCCACCATCGACAGATTGACCTGGATCGCCGTGCCGATCGTGTCGCGGATCGTGTCGAGCGTGCCGTTGATGCGGGCCAGGTGGTCGTGCACGTCGCGGAAGTATTCCTGGCTGCTGACGCACATCGACGGCACCCGGCCGCCATGCAGCTTGCCGATGGCGTCCAGCAGGGGTGCCACGGCGTGGCGCAACGTCATCACCTTGCGTTTCAACTCGTACAGCCGCTGGATGTTGGCGCGTTGCGCCTCCTGCAGGAAGATCTGTTCCTCGATCTCCTCCAGTTCCTCCTCGAAAGCATCGACGATGGGAAAGTAGCGGTCGACGGCCGCGTCCATCAGCGCGTACAGCACGAAGCCGGAGCCGTGTTTCAAGAGGTGCGGCTCGCGCTCGGTGCGGGCGCGCACGCCCATGAAGCTTTGCGCGCTGTTCTGGCGCGAGGACAGCACATAGTTGTCACCGACGAAAATGTCGATCTCGCCGACGACCAGTTCGTCTTTCACCATCTCGACCGTCTTGACGACGACGAACAGCGAGTCGCCGTACTCCTCGATCTTGGGGCGCTGGTGGCCGCGCAGCGCATCCTCGACGGCCAGCTCGTGCAGGCCGAACTCCTCCTGCATCACGGCCAGCTCGTCGGCCTGCGCGTCCTTCAGGGCCACCCAGACGAAGGTGTCCTTGACGGCGATATGGTCGCTGATGTCGGCCACGGGGATGTCGGCCAGCTTGTGGCCATGTTGGTAGGCGACGCAATTGATCAGCATACAGTTTCCAGATAAAAGCTCAGGCATGAAGCCGAGAGCTTACCCGAAATCCGTCTACTGATGAGTTCGTGTCCCACCGCGGGGTCAGTCACCAAAACGGGACACGAGCACATGCGTACAGCCTGAGCGCTGCCGGGCTGGTGTGTGCTTTAGTGTCTGCCTTGATGATAGACATGGACTCGCCCGGCTAGTCATGGCTGTGGTCGTGTCCCACTTGGTGACTGACCCCGCGGTGGGACACGGGCTCGGCTTTGGATGGACGCCCACTGGGCGTCAATCCTCCTTCGCGCCGTCGATGCCCAGCTCGGCAATCTTGCGCGTGATCGTGTTGCGCCCGATGCCCAGGCGGACGGCGGCGTCGTTCTTGCGGCCGTGCGTGTACTTCAGCGCCGTGCGGATCAGCGCCGATTCGAACTGGCGGCCCAGCACGTCCATCACGTCCTGCTGGCCGTCCGACAGCATCGTCGCCGCCTGCAGTTCCAGCAGCGCCAGCCAGCCGTCCGGGCGTGGCGCGGCCGGCGCGGCGGCTGCCGCGATCGGCGCGTGTGGCGTGGCCGCCGGCAGCTCGGGCGCCGCCTGCAGCGCGCTTTGCCCTTCCGACAGTTCCAGCGGCAGGTCCTTCACCTCCACCGTCTGGCCCGGCGCCATCACGGTAATCCAGTTGCACAGGTTTTCCAACTGGCGCACATTGCCCGGCAGGTCCAGGCTTTGCAGGAACGTCAGCGTGGCGTCGCTCATGCGCTTGGCTTCCACGCCCAGCTGCTTGGCGCTTTGCAGCAGGAAGTGGCGTACCAGGATGGGAATGTCCTCGCGCCGCTCGCGCAGGCTGGGCAGGCGCAGGCGGATGACGTTCAGGCGGTGATACAAGTCCTCGCGGAACAGGCCGTCGCGCACACGTTGCTCCAGGTTCTGGTGCGTGGCCGTGATGACGCGCACGTTGGCCTTCAGCGGCTGGTGGCCGCCGACGCGGTAGAAGTGGCCGTCCGACAGCACGCGCAGCAGGCGCGTCTGCAGGTCGAACGGCATGTCGCCGATCTCATCCAGGAACAGGGTGCCGCCCTCGGCCTGCTCGAAGCGGCCGCGCCGCGTCGCCTGCGCGCCGGTGAACGCGCCACGCTCGTGGCCGAACAGTTCGGATTCCAGCAGGTCCTTCGGAATGGCGGCCGTGTTCAGCGCAATGAACGGCTGCGCCGCGCGCGGGCTGTGCTTGTGCAGCGCCCGTGCGACCAGCTCCTTACCGGTGCCGGACTCGCCCGTGATGAGGACCGTGACGTTAGACTGCGACAGCCGGCCGATGGCACGGAACACCTCCTGCATGGCGGGGGCCTGGCCGAGGATTTCCGGCGTTTCCGCCGGACCCGATTCGACATTGGCCTCGCGCAGGCTCTCGTCCAGCGCGCGGCGGATCAGCTCGACGGCCTTGTCGATGTCGAACGGCTTGGCCAGGTATTCGAACGCGCCGCCCTGGAACGCGGCGACGGCCGAATCCAGGTCGGAGAACGCGGTGATGATGATGACGGGCAGGCCCGGGTGGCGCGTCTTGACGACCTGCAGCAGGTCGAGGCCGGAGTCGCCCGGCATGCGGATGTCCGACACCAGCACCTGCGGCGTCTCATATTCCAGCGCGGCAATGGCGTCGCGCGCGTTGGCAAAACTCTTCGTTGCGAGATTTTCCCTCGCCAATGCTTTCTCTAATACCCAGCGGATCGATTCGTCGTCGTCGACTATCCAGATTGGCTTCATGTGTGTTGTGCTTCCCGCAATGTGGATCGAGACTGCTCCAGGCGTCCCGGCTCAAGGCAGCGGGATCAGGATCCTGAAGTCCGTATATCCGGGCCGGCTCTCGCACTCGATGACGCCCATGTGCTGGTGCACGAAGGTCTGCGCCAACGTCAGCCCGAGGCCGCTGCCACCATCGCGGCCCGAGACGAGCGGATAGAAGATGCGGTCGCGGATCTGCGGCGGGATGCCCGGTCCATTGTCGATGATATGCAAATCTAATGCCAGGTTGTAACGGACCTTCGCCAGGGTGACCTGGCGTGCCACACGGGTCTTGAAAACGATCTGCCCATCGCCCGCCTCGATGCGCTCGGCCAGTGCCTGCGCCGCGTTGTGGGCGATGTTGAGCACCGTCTGGATCAGTTGTTCCTTGTCGCCGCGGAACTCCGGCAGCGACGCGTCGTAATCGCGCACGATCGCCAGCCCCGCCGGGAACTCCGCCATCATCAGGCTGCGCACACGTTCCAGCACCTCGTGGATATTGACGTCGCCGACGATGTGTGGCCGGCGGTGCGGCGCCAGCAGGCGGTCGACCAGCGTCTGCAGCCGGTCCGCTTCCTTGATGATCACCTGCGTGTACTCGCGCAGTTGCTGCAGGTGCAGCGGCGGCAGCTCCATCTCCAGCAGTTGCGCGGCGCCGCGGATGCCGCCCAGCGGATTCTTGATTTCGTGCGCCAGGTTGCGGATCAGCTCCTTGTTGACCTGGCTCTGGTCCAGCAGGCGCTCCTCGCGGTCCAGCTTCATCTGCTGCACCGTCTCGCGCAGCTCCAGCAGCACATGGTCGGACGGCTCGTCCAGCGCGCTGGCGATCGTGTGCACGTGCAGCGGCTCGCGCCCGGCCCGCTCCAAGGCCAGCTCCTGGCGCAGGTCGGAGAACTTGTGCGCGCGCGCCTGCGCGATCACGTTTTCCAGCTCGGCGGGATTGGTGAACAGGCTGCACAGCTTCTGCCGCGACAAGGCCTTGAGCGAGCTTTCCAGCAGATTTTCCGCCGCCGCGTTGGCGTAGGTGATGTGCCCCTCCCCGTCGACGATCACGACGGCCGAGGCCAGCAGGTCGAGGCCCGCCAGCGCGGACGGGCGTGGAAAGACCGCCGCCGCGGCAGCCGCCGCGCGCGCGATATTGGTCACAATTTTCATCGTATGTTGGCGATTTCCCGCTTCAGCGCTTCGACGTTCTGTTCCGAACGGGCGATCGAGGTCTTCAGGTTCGCCACCCGTTCCTGGTACTTGGCGTAGTTGCGCTCGTCGCCTCGACGCTCCGGCTCGCCGTTGTTGAATTCACGGCGCAGCTCGCCAAGCTTCTGCATTTCGGCGTTGAGTTCGTCGGTGAGGATCTGGCGTCGGTCCGCGTCGCGCGCCTTCTGCTCCGCGCTGTCCACGCGCGGGAAGGCCGCAGGTAGCGGTGCCGGCGTGGCCGCTGCCGCCGTGGTGGCGGGCCGCGGCCGTGGCTGCCCTTCCCGCTTCTGCGGCGCCGCGATCACGGGATCCGGCAGGTCCAGCGCCACGCAGTGATTGCCCTTCTTGCGGTCCGTGTATTCCTTGTGGCCGCTGGCGTCCACGCAGCGGTAGATCTGCGCCTGGGCGGCAGCACAAGACATGGACAACAGGACAACGGCTGGGCAAATGCGGCAGATCTTCATGCCCCGACTATACAACATCCGAAAAAAAACGCGAGGAGGGCTTGCCGCCATCCTCGCGTCCTGGTTACCGGTGTTTCAAGACCGGCATGCCGCTGTTACAGCGAGTAGTACATGTCGAACTCGACCGGGTGCGTCGTCTGGCGCATGCGGGTCACTTCCGTCATCTTCAGTTCGATGTAGGCATCGATCATCGAATCGGTGAACACGCCGCCGCGGGTCAGGAACTCGCGGTCCTTGTTCAGGTGATCCAGCGCTTCTTCCAGCGAGGCGCAGACGGTCGGGATCAGCGCGTCTTCTTCCGGCGGCAGGTGATACAGGTCTTTCGACGCCGCTTCGCCCGGGTGGATCTTGTTCTGCACGCCGTCCAGGCCGGCCATCATCAGCGCGGCGAAGCACAGGTACGGATTCGCCAGCGGGTCCGGGAAGCGCGTCTCGATACGGCGGCCTTTCGGGTTCGCCACGTGCGGAATGCGGATCGACGCGGAACGGTTGCGGGCCGAGTAAGCCAGCTTGACCGGGGCTTCGTAGCCTGGCACCAGGCGCTTGTACGAGTTGGTGCCCGGGTTGGTGATCGCGTTCAGCGCCTTGGCGTGCTTGATGATGCCGCCGATGTAGTACAGCGCGAAGTCGGACAGGCCGGCATAGCCGTCGCCGGCGAACAGGTTCTTGCCGTCTTTCCAGATCGACTGGTGCACGTGCATGCCCGAGCCGTTGTCGCCCACGACCGGCTTCGGCATGAAGGTGGCGGTCTTGCCGTAGCTGTGCGCCACGTTCCAGATCACGTACTTCATGTTCTGCGTCCAGTCGGCGCGCTGCACCAGCGTCGAGAACTTGGTGCCGATTTCGTTCTGGCCGGCGCCAGCGACTTCGTGGTGGTGCACTTCGACCGGGATGCCCATCGATTCCAGGATCAGGCACATTTCCGAGCGCATGTCCTGGAACGAGTCCACTGGTGGCACTGGGAAGTAGCCGCCCTTGACGGTCGGACGGTGGCCGCTGTTGCCGCCTTCGATGTCCTTGTCGGTCGACCACGAGGCTTCGTCGGAGTCGATCTTGACCATCGCGCCGGACATGTCGATCTTCCACTTGACGGAGTCGAAGATGAAGAATTCCGGTTCCGGACCGAAGTAGGCGGTGTCGCCCAGGCCGGAGGACTTCAGGTAGGCTTCGGCGCGCTTGGCGATCGAGCGCGGGTCGCGGTCGTAGCCCTTGCCGTCCGATGGTTCGATGACGTCGCACTGCATGAACAGCGTCGTCTCTTCCATGAACGGGTCGATGTTCGCGGTGCTTGGATCCGGCAGCAGGATCATGTCGGATGCTTCAATACCTTTCCAGCCGGCGATGGACGATCCGTCGAAGGCATGGCCGCTTTCGAACTTGTCGATATCGAAGTGCGAAACCGGCACGGTCACGTGCTGTTCCTTGCCACGGGTATCGGCAAAACGGAAATCAACGAATTTGACTTCGTTGTCTTTTACCATCTGCAAAACTTCTTCGGCGGTCATTGCCATGCGTATCTCCTAAGTGAAAGGGCTGCCAGCACCATGGTGCGGCGGAAACTCCAGCTATGTAAAGCAGAAAGCGTGCCAGCAGGAATCGACTAAGCAATAACGAATTGCTTCATTGATCTTGCTGCCTACGGAAACTAAAATCGTTCGAGCCCCGCTCGCGCGCTGTTTTGCACCACGCTGGCGCAACCGGCTGAGCGCACTGCTTTGGTGCGAAAAGCGCATTTTGCACCTGTTTTGGGCGCAGCGGCCCAAAATGTGTAGAAATTGGTGCATCGCGCCCAGGCCACAGCGTTGTGGGCCGCCGGAGTGTGCGCCACGTTCAACGAAGATCCAGAGGAATTACCGCCAAATGAGCACCGACAACGACATCCTCCAGCGCGCCCGCGAGCGCGGCGCCGGCCTGCCCTATGCTGGCGCGGTCACGCCCCAGGAAGCGCATCAGCTGCTGCTGGGAAATCCGAACGTGCGGCTGATCGACGTGCGCACCAACGCCGAGCGCGACTGGGTCGGCCGCGTCGCCATTCCCGAGACGCAACATGGCGCGGTGCAGTGGAGCACCTATCCGGGCGGCGTGCCTAATCCCGAGTTCGTGGCGCAGTTGTCGGCACAGGCTTCGCCGGACCACGTGCTGCTGTTCCTGTGCCGCTCCGGGGTGCGCTCGCGCCATGCCGCCAAGCTGGCCACCGAGAACGGCTTTGCCAACAGCTTCGATATCCTGGAAGGCTTCGAGGGGGATAAGGATGCCGAGGGGCATCGCAAGACGGTGGGGGGTTGGTGCAAGGCGGGCTTGCCTTGGGTGGGGGCTTAGGGTCTGTCCCTGCAAGGGACTGACCCTGGAGTTCAGCAGATCCGCTGACCACGCACGAACTTCGGAGTCAGTCCCCTGCGGGGACCGACCCCAACGACATCACAGCGAATAGCTCAGCCGCGCATACACATACCGCCCCGACCGCCCGAACGGCGAGTAGTTGGTGAACGGCGCGTTGCCCGTCGCGTTCAGCACCGCCGGGTATGGGTCCGGGTACTGGTCGAACAGGTTCTCGGCGCCGACTGCGAACGTCATCGCCTTCGAGATCGTGTAGCGCCCTTCCAGGTCCACCAGCGTGCGCGCCGACATCATGTGATCGGGGAACGGCGCCGAGCTGGGCGTCAACACCTTGCCGTAGCGCGTCGCGCGCAACGTGGCGCCCAGCGCGCCGCGCGTCCAGGTGCCGCTGGCGGTCAGCTTCGTTTTCGGCGTGCCCTGCTCGAACGTCAGCACGTTGACGCGGTCGAACAGCACCGGTGCCGGCGACAATGCCGCCAGCTCCGCCGTCTGCGGCACCTTCGTCACTTCCGTGTCCGTGTAGTTGCCCGCCACGGTCACGTCCAGCCGGCCGGCGTCGCCCAGCGCGAACGGATAGTTCACCACCACGTCGACACCCTTGGTCGTCGTGTCGACACCATTGATGAAGAAACGCCCGCCGCCCACGCCGGGGAAGCCGTTGGCGGTCAGGTAGTTGCGCACGTTCGCCTGCGTCAGGTTCTCCGACAGCACGATGCGGTTGCGGATGTTGATCTTGTAGCCGTCCACCGTCACGCTGCCGCGGCCGAGCTTTGCCACCGCGCCCAGCGAGAAGTTGGTCGACTTCTCGGCGTCCAGCGGCTTGGCGCCCAGCGCCACGGCGGCCGGGTCGGTCGGCTTGAACGTCGTGATGTCGAACGGGATGCCGTTGATGAAGTTGGTCGACGTCGACGTGAAGAACTGCTGCTGCATCGACGGCGCGCGGAAGCCGTTCTGCACCGAGCCGCGCAGCGCGAACGCCGGGGTGAAGTTGTAACGGCCCGCCAGCTTGCCGGACCAGTTGTTGCCGAAGTCCGAGTAATGCTCGCCGCGTACGGCGAACGATGCCAGCAGCTCCGGCGTCAGGTTGGCCTCGATGTCGCCGAACACGCTGAATGCGTTGCGGTGGCTGTCCGTTTCGTCGGTCGGCCGGAAGCCCGGGAACACCTGCGCGCCGGACGCCGTCGGCAGCCCAGACGGCAGCAGCGCGCCGCCATTGCGGTAGGAATCCGGTTCGCCGGCCGTCAGCTCGTAGCCCTCGCGGCGCGCCTCGGCGCCCAGCGCCACGTTCAGCGGCGACTTCAGTCCCACGTCGAATTCGCGCACGGCCGACAGGTTGTAGGTCAGCTGGTCATACGAATAGCCGCCCGCGTCGAACGAGGTAGGACTGGCCGCGCCCAGCGAGCGGTTCAGCGTGTTCTCGATGGTGTAGTCCATCTTGTTCTTGCCGTAGCTGAGCGAGCTGTCCATGTCCCAGCCGTTCAGGTTCCAGGTGACGCCGCCGGCGATGCTGAAGTCGTCCACGTCCGGTGCGATGATCGGCAGGAAGCCGTTCGGGTAGATTGCGATGACGTTGCGGTCGTCCAGGGCGCGGCGGAAGAAGCCGGCCGAGCGGGCCTCGCGCTTCTGGTAGCTGCTCCAGCCGTACAGCTTGACCCGGCCGAGGTCCGTGCCGGCGTTGACGAACAAGGTGGACTGCTTCAGTTCCGGCTCGCCGTACCAGGCGTTGAAGCGGTTGATGGTGTTCTCGCGCGGGTCGAACTGGCCATTGACGAGCGGGTACTGCTGGCGCGTGTCGTAACCGCCGCGCTCCGTGTGCTCCTGGTCCTTGTATTCGGCCGCGATGGTGACGAAACCGGTCTCGCCGAAGGCCAGGCCTTTCCACAGGCTGACGGTGGCGACGCTGCCGTCATGGCGCGAGCGCTCCGTCTCGCTGGTCCACGTCGAACCGGCCGGTCCGGCCACGGGGGCAAAGCTGTAGTCGGTGATGCGCTTGCCGTAGCTGACGACGGCCTCGCCGCCGCTGCGGTCGTTGCGCAGGCGGATGTTGACGACGCCGGCGATGGCATCCGAGCCGTACTGCGCCGAGGCGCCGTCGCGCAGCACCTCGATGTTCTTGACGATGCCGGTCGGGATCGTGTTCATGTCCACGGCGGCCGAGCCGCGCCCGATGGTGCCGTTCAGGTTCACCAGCGACGAGGTGTGGCGGCGCTTGGAATTGACCAGCACCAGCGTCTGGTCCGGCGCCAGGCCGCGCAAGGTGGCCGGGCGGATGGTATCGGTACCGTCGGCCAGGCCGGGGCGCGGGAAGTTCAGCGACGGCAGCGCCACCGACAGCGCCTGCGTGATCTCCGGCACGCCGGTGTTCTTGATGGTGTCGGCCGAGATGATGTCCACCGGCGACGAGGTGTCGAGCACCGTGCGGTTCGACACGCGGGTGCCGGTCACGATGACGGTGGCGGTGGCGCCGCTGTCCACGGCGGGACTGTCGGCGGCCTGGGTCTGGGCGCCGGCCTGGCCGAACAGCGAGGCGACGGCGGCGGCGAGGAGCAGCTTCTGAGGTACGCGATTACGGTGCATCTCGATCCCTTCCTGTTGATGTCGGTCCGCTTCATCTTCCCGGCGATGCGGCCTCGATGTCAAATCTATCAGTGGCAAAAAGGGCAAGTTGTGGTGATAAACAAACGGTCTATTCCGGAATGACCGTATTTTCTTGTGCCAAACCGGGCGTCTGGCTAAGAATGCGCTGCCTGACGAACTGGATGTGACTGCGCAGGCCATACAGGTCGTCGGCGAAGGACAGCGGCACGGAGACCTGGTTGACGCGATCCTCGATGTCGTTCAGGCGCGCCAGCTGGGCGCGCGCCACCTGCGTGCGCTGCGCCTCGGGCCCGTCGCGCGGGGCATCCTCCAGCGCCTGCTCCACCGTGCGCAGCTGGCCGTACCAGCGGTAGATGCGCGAGCGGATGCGCCACACGTACAGCGGCGGCACCACTTTCGACAACGGCAGGATCAGCGCGCCCAGCGCCACCACCAGCACCCACATGCGATCGAGGAAGTTCGCCAGCCAGAAGCTCATGTAGCGCTGCAGGAACGGCGCCCCGTCCTTGTAGAACTTGGCGGCCTCGCCCGCCACCGGGATCTCCGTGTAGCGCGCCGACGGGAACTGGCCCTGCTGCGAGAACCACCCTGCCCCGCCATGGATCCTGGCGGCGGCCTGCACGAACAATTCGATCAGGGCCGGGTGCAGGTCCTCGCGCGCCACCAGCGTGGCGGTCGGTGCGATCAGGTGGTAGTCGCGCGCCGGCAGGTCACGCCCCAGGTCGACGATCCCGCGCGGCAGCGTCACGTGCGTCAGGAACGGCAAGCGCCGCGTGTAGGCCTCGGCCTGGGTGAAGTCGAACAGGTAGACGCCAGGCGTCTGCAGCAGCATCTGGATCAGCGGATCGTCCGGCGCGGCCGCGAACACCAGGCCGTCGCTGCGCCCTTCCAGCAGTTCCACGGTGGCCGGGGTGTTGTCGAGCTGGCTGGTCTGCAACTCGGATGGCGCTACGCCGTTCACGTCCAGCAGCTGGCGAAACAGCCGGGGCGCGCCGCTGCCCTTGGCGCCGATATTGATCTTCAGGCCGCGCAGCTGCGTCAGCTGGGTGACGGCCGGCTGGCCGGGCCGTTCGCGCAGGAACAACCAGACTGGCTCCGTGAACAGGCTGCCCAGCGACACCAGGCCGTCGCGCTCGGCGGCCGCCTCGTCGGTGGTTCCGCTCTGCATGAAGGCGATGTCGACTTTTCCTTCCTTCAGCAGGCGCAGGTTCTCGCGCGAACCGTGCGAGCCATGCAGCGTGACGGCGATGCCGTCGCTTTTCAGCGCGGCCGCGTAGCGCTTGCCGAACATGTCGTAGGCGCTGTTGTCCTGCCCCGTGCCCAGCACCACCTGGCGCGGCGGCGCGGGGTCGACGATGACGTAGGCGAGCACGCAGACGGCGGCGATGACGAGGATGGTGGGAGCGGCGGAGGCGACCAGGTCACGCAGCGAAAAGCTGGTGAACTTGCGAATGCGGTTCATCGTGGAGCGGAGGACGGGTTTCATGGCTGGCTACCTTGCCAACTTTTCGCTCCTTGTGCAAGGGGAAACCCAAGGGGACAGGTACCGACCTGGAGGTCGAAGACCTCCAGGTCGGTACCTGTCCCCGGTGTTGCTGCTTTTCTTACATCAACCGCCGCAGGCCTTCAGCGGCGCGCCCAGCGCCGCGGCGGCCGCGGCCACCGTCGAATCGGCCGGCACCACGGCCTGCTGGTTCGGTTCGATCAACGGCATCAGGCTGGGTGCCAGCACCGTCAGCAGCTGCACCGGCAGCGCGCTGGTGAAGTCGTAGTTCTTCGATTCCGGGCCGTGCACGTAGGCGGTCATGCTGCCGAAGAAGCGTTCGCCGATGTTGAACACGAACGTGGCCGAACGGTTCACGTAGCGCGACTCGATCAGGCGGCCGCCGGCCGCGTAGACGTCGAAGCGCTGGTCGCCCGTGCCGGTCTTGCCGCCCACCGGGATGTTGCTGCCGTCGGCGGCCGTGAAGGCGGTCTTGGCACGCTTGGCGGTACCGTCGGAGACGACGCCGCGGATCTCGTCGGCGACCACGCGCGCCACCTCCGGCGCCAGCACCTGCTCGGCCGCGACCTGCTTGGCGCGCGCCACCTTGGTGTCGTACGGCGTGCCGGCGGCGAAGTGCAGCGTGTCGATGCGCTGCGTCGGCTTCCTCACGCCGCCGTTGACGATGATGCCCATCAGCTCGGCCAGCGCGGCAGGCCGGTCGGCCGACGCGCCCAGCGTCGTCGCGTACGACGGCACCAGCGAATCGAACGGATAGCCCATGCTCTTCCACTGCTTGTGGATGCCCATGAAGGCTTCCATCTCCAGCAGGCCGGCGATGCGCTTGTCCTGGGCGTGCTTGCGGTGCGTCTTGAACAGCCACTGGTAGACTTCCTGGCGCTCCTTCTCGGAAGCCGCCACCGCCTGCGACAAGGTGGCGCCTTCGTGCTGGCGCAGGTAGGCCACCAGCCACAGTTCCAGCGGGTGCACATTGGCCAGGTAGCCGCGGTCGGCCAGGTTCCACTTGTCCATCGCGTACTGCTCGTACATCTTTTCCAGGCGCTCTTGCGGTACTTCGTTCTGCGACGTCAGGTTACCGTTGACGAACATCGCGAACTCGCCCAGCGAGGCATCCGGGAACAGGGTGCGGTGGATATTGGCCAGGCGCAGCGGCGTCGGGCGGATGCTGTCGACCAGGATCTTGTCCAGCTGCGACTTCGGCTTGCCCTTGTACTTGGCGTAGAAGCGGTACAGGAATTCCTTGCCTTCCTTGTCGGCGAAACGGGCCAGGTAGTGCGCGCGGCGCGGATCGTCCGCATCCGCCAGCAGGCTGGCCGAGGAACCCGGCATCTGGAACGAGTAATAACGCACCACGTCGCGCATCAGGCGCACGAACAGCAGGTTGGTCGAACGGCGCAGGCCTTCGCGCACCGTCAGGATGCGATGGTCGTCTTCCTTCGAGAAGTTGCCGAAGTAATGCAGGCCGCCGCCGGTGAAGAAGCCTTCGCCGGGATTGCCGGAATAGGTGCGCTCCATCGCCGCGTTCAGCATCGTCGTCAGGTCGCGCTTGTCCATCGGCGTGCCGGCCAGGTACTCGACGGCCCACGCGCTCAGGCGGTCCTTCGGATCGACCATCTGCTTCTGCAGCTCGGCCGCGCCCATGCCGCCGTACTTCTTGTGCAGCTGGGCGATGATGTCCAGGTAGGTGACCAGCGTGCGCAGCTTGGCCGTCGAACCCAGGTCCAGCTTGGCGCCTTCGTTGATGTCCAGCGGCTGGTCATAGTTATCGGTCTGCACGCGCAGATAGTTGACCTTGTCGCCCTTCTCCAGCAAGGTGAAGCTGTAGACCACGTTGGCGGGATCGCCGTTGCCCAGCATGCCCTTGCCCGTCAGGCCGGCCTGCTGCGCCGCATCCGCCTCGCGCAGCTGGCGCAGCATCGACGTGACGGCCTTCTGCGCGCTGGCGTCCAGCGTGCTGACGACGGACAGGTCGAGCCGGTCCAGGTTGTACATGCGGTTGTCGCCCAGCAGGTTGGCCAGGTGCACGCGCACCGCGTTGGACGCCTTCTTCGTCACGTAGTTCATCGGCGGCGCCGACTGCAGGCCATTGCCCTGGGCCGGGTGCAGCTTTTCCTTCAGCGCCGCGTCGCGCAGCGCCGGCGTGATGATGCCGGCCTGCGCCAAGAGGCGCAGGTGGCTGTTGGCCAGCACCTCAAGGTCCTCGTCGCCGGCGCCCAGGTAGTAGCTGGGGCGGCGCTGCGCGATCAGCAGCGACAGCGCTTCCTTGAACGCCAGCGCGCTGCCCGGCTTGTCCATGTTCCCGGACAGCAGTTCGTTGACTTCGTTGAAGTCGCGGCCGTACCAGACCCACATGCCGTCGCCGATGCCGTTCACCTCGCCGTAGCCGGGTTTGGCCGACAGCGGCACGGTATTCAGGTAGTCGACGACGATCTGGCGCCGCACGGCGGTCGTATCCGGGCCCTGCTGGTAGGCGCGCAGGGTGGCCGAGACCATCTGCTGCAGCTTGTCCTTCATCGAACCGGTGCGCCCTTCCGGCGAATGGCGGTACTTCTCGATCTGCGTGGCCAGCGTGGAACCGCCGGCGGCGCGGCTGCCGGCCAGGCCGACGGCGCTGGCCGACTTTTCCAGGATCGCCTTCGACAGGCGGTCCCACTCGACCGCCGGATTGCGGGTCGGGTATTTGTTGTCGAGCAGCTCGCGGTTCTCGATGAACAGCAGGCTGTGGATCAGCGCCGTGGGCGCCTGCTCGAAGCCGGGGTAGATGCGTTCCGGGTAGCTGGCCGTAAACAGCGGCTGCGCGCGGCAGTCGTAGATCGTCAGGCCGGTGCGGGTCTTTTCGCGGAACGTGGTGAACACGCCCATGTCGGCCAGTTGCAGCATCTTCGGCGAGAAGCGTGCCTGCGCCGTGACCTCGTAGTCGCGCTGCTTCAGGCGCGCCAGGTAGTCCGGCATGTTGGCGTAGCCCAGGCGCTCGTCATACGGGCTGTCCTTGGGGAAGCGGATCGACTTGCTGGGACCCGGCTCGACCTTGTAGTGCAATTGCTTGACGATGCCGCTGAAATAGCTGGCCTGCATTTTCGAGGTCCGCACCTCCTGCACCAGCCACCAGATGGCGAGCGACAGCAGCACCAGCATCAGCACGATGAAGGCGTTGCGGGATCGTTTGCTCTTGCGGGGTTCGGAGGGGGGCGGCGTCGCCGGCTGTTCGTCGTCCAGGCGCGGGCTCTCGTGATCGGTTTGGGAAGACATGGTTTGATTGCTACGCGAGTTTTACTACTCATCATTTTTCAATTGCTTGCGGCGGCGGCGACAGGCACGTCGGCGGCTCATGTTGCAGCGCGCTAACGTCATTGCACCACATCGGCCCCATGCGCACAGCCCAACCCGGCGAATATTTGACGCGGCCCGGAGTTTTTCGCAAAAAAACAACGGGTCATCCGCATGGTCGGTTGACGCGCCGGCAAGCTGTCACGCAACGGTCACACGCTTGTCATGCAGGGGGCGGCGAGTACTGCGCGTGCAGGGCATCGAGGCCGGCGCACAGGCGCGCAAAAGCGGCCTCGACCTGGTCGGGCGCGCCCTTCACGCCCAGCTCGATATGGCGGCGCGTGTGAGCGTCGCCCACGCTGGGCAGGCTGAACACCTTGATGCCGGCGCAGGCGCTTTCCAGCTCCTCCATCAGCGGCGTCAATGCCGATTCCGCCGCTTCCCACACCAGCACAGAACGTTCGGTGCGGGGTTCGCGGTTGTGCAGGTCGGCATGGTGCGTATCGAGCACCCATTCGATCATCGGCCAGGCCATCACGGGAAAGCCCGGCACGAAGTAATGCGTGCCGAGCGCGAAGCCGGCCACGTTGTTGTAGGGGTTCGGGATCAGGGTGGCGCCTTCGGCGAACTCGGCCATCTTCAGGCGCTGGAGGTTTTCCGGCGCGTTCAGGTCGGCTTGCTTGCCCGCCTCGCGCGCCACCTGCACGATGCGCTGCTCGATATTGCGACGTCCTTCTTCATGCAGCACCAGCGGCCGGCCCAGCGCGGCGGCCGCGGCCTGGCGGGTGTGATCGTCCGGCGTGGCGCCGATGCCGCCGCAGGAAAACACAATGTCATCGGTGGCGAACGTGCGGCGCAGTGTCGCCGTGATGCGCGCCGGGTCGTCGCCCAGGTATTCGGCCCAGCCAAGCTGCAGGCCGCGCGCGGCCAGCAGCTGTACCACTTTCGGGAAGTGCTGGTCGACCCGCTTGCCCGACAGGATCTCGTCGCCGATGATGATCAATCCGATGGTCATGCCTGCTCCACGATGACAGCCTGCTCGCGCGCGCGCAACTGCGCCAGCGCCTCCAGGCAATAGTATTGGAACCACAGCGCCGTGAAGATGAAGATCAGCACATACAGCCACATCATGACGGCCAGCGCCAGCGGCAGCAGCGCCACGAACAGCACTGCGCCGGCCGCCATCAGCAGCGGCGGCAAGGAACCCATGGCACCCGACACCAGGCCCATCACCAGCAGGTCGCGGCGGCGCTCGCGCTGGATGGTGCGGCGTTCTTCCTCGCTGGCGTGGTCGGCCAGCGCGTCATACGACATCACGCGACTGGTCAGCCAGCCCCACAGCAACGTGGACGAGATCATCGCCAGCGGCGGCACGATGTACAGCGGCAGCGTGGCCAGCCAGATCACGATGAAGACCGCGAACGAGGACAAGGCCGCGCGCAGGCCGCCCAGCATGCTGCCGCCCTGCTTCTGTTCCAGCTTCGGGTAATGGCGCCCGCCCACGTGGCGCACGATGAACGGCATCGCCGCGATGTTCATGAACAGCAGCGCCGACAGGATCATCAAGGGCAGCAGCAACAGCAGCGCGAAGAACGGCACCACGACGGACTTCAGGAAGCCCAGGTGCAGGCGCTCGAGCCAGTCGCTGGTGGTGCGGAAGATCTCGTAGTCGACGAAATTGGTGTGCAGCCAGTCCAGCAGCGGCTGCAGGCCGAAGTACAGCAGCAGGCCCCACAGCAGCAGCGACAGCACCAGCGGCATGGCCGACAGCACCAGCATGCGCAGGTGCAGCTGCGACAGTACGGCGCGGCCGTACGCATTGGCGACGGCGCGCATCAGCCGGCCCTCCGGCGCGAGAATTCCACCATCCGGCGCAAACCGAGCCACTGCTGGCGCCAGAAACCGCGGCCATAGTCGCGGCCCGGCACGATGGTGCCGTCCGGCGCCGTGCGCGGCAGCTGGTCGCGCACACCCGTGTGGGCGAAGCCGGCGGCGAAGTTGGCGGTGCCGAACACGATGTCCCAGATCGGCAGCAGCACGGCGAAATTGCAGCCGCCCAGGCTGCCCTTGCCTTTCGATTCATGGCCGGCGCCGACCGCATGGTGCATGCGGTGGTAGCGCGGCGATACCAGCAGCCATTCGCCCACGCGGCCGAAGTGGATGCGCACGTTCGCGTGCTGCAGGCTCTGCAGGATGCGCGACAGCGACACCAGCAGCACGTACTGGCCGGGCGGCACGCCGATGGCCAGCGCGATCAGGGCCAGGTAGACGTCGCGCAGCAGGTCGTCCAGCAGGTGGTTGCGGTCGTCGCTCCACAGGTTCATGTTCTGCTGGCTGTGGTGCAGGCTGTGCAAGCCCCACCACCAGCGGAAGTGGTGCTGGGCGCGGTGGAACCAGTAATCGAAGAAGTCCAGCACGACGAAATAGATGGCGAAGCTGGCCAGCGGGCTCATGTCCGGCGCCAGGTTCTCCAGGTTGAACGGGCGCACGTTCTCCAGCCGCAGCCAGCCGGCCACGTGGTCCATCAGCGGATCGACGGTAAAGAAAATCAGCAGCGGGAAAAAACCCAGCCGGTGCAGCAGGGTGTAGACGAAATCGTTCCAGCGCGCGCGCCGGTCGGCAAAACCGTGCACCGGCACCAGCGCTTCCAGCGGCCGCAGCACGAGGAAGATCAGCAGCAGTTCGCACAGGCCGATCAGGAACCATTCGGTGCCTTCGAAGGCATCGTCGAGGAAGTCCGCCAGGCCGGCGTAGAACATGGCCGGTTCGATCACGGACTGGAACAGCCAGCCCTGCGCCTGCGCGAACCATTCGGTCAGCAGATGAATCATATTGTTCTTATTTCGTTACGTTGATGGTAGCGCCCTTGCCGAAGCCGGGATGCTCGCGCAAGGTGGCAAAGCAGAAGCCCTTCCTTTCCAGCCCGGCGATCAGCGGCTCCAGGTTCGCCGGCGCCCACGGGTCCTGGCGCGACCAGATCCCCATGTGCGCCATGAAGATGTCGCCATCCTTCAGTTTGTCCAGCGACTTCTTCAGCAATACCGCGTTCGGGAACGCGGTGCTGGAGAGCTCGTCGCCGGAAAAACCGGCCGGGGCCCAGCCGACGTGGGCATAGCCGCAGCTGTGCGCGGCCGCTATTGTACGCTGTGACACCTTGCCGCCGGGAGCGCGCCAGATCGGATCGAGGTGGTGGCCCGTCAGTTCGGCGAAACGCGCGTCGACCCGTTCGATCTCCGCGCAGTACTGCGCCGGCGTCCACTGCAAACGCCGGCCCGCATTCGCGCCGAACTGCGGCTTGACGCCAAGCGTGCCGCGCGCGCCGTCGCCGGTGAAGTAGACGTGGTCGAAGGTATGCGAACCGAACGCATGGCCCTCGGCCACGCGCGCCTTCCAGAAGGCGGCCCAGGACGGATCGAGCGAGTAGTCGCCGCGTACCGTCCTCTCGTTGGCGAGGAAGAAGGTGGCGCGAATGGCGTGACGCTTCAGGGTGGCGGCGATCAGTTCGGCCTGCGACTGGCTGCCGGTGTCGAACGTCAGGTAGAGGGTGCCGCCGCACTGCCCCGCCGGCGCGGCCGCGGCGGCAGGCAGGGCCAGGGCGGTGGCGATGCAGAGTGCGGTGAAACGCGCGGACGCGGTCATGGACCTTACATGCGGGCGGACGAGTTGGCGAAGAACACGCCGTGCGGCGAGCGGCCCACCGGGATGTACTTGACGACCTTGCGGGTCGGCAGGTCGATCACGGCGACCTTCTTGATCCAGCGCAGCGTGACCCACATGGTCTTGCCGTCGGCCGTGATCTCCATGCAGTCCGGGCCGCCCGGCACGTTGATCTGGCCCACGTTTTCCAGCGTCTTCTGGTCGATGATGTTGATCGAGTTCGACACGCGGTTCGACACATAGGTGTAACGGTTGTCGCCCTGCGCGCGGAAATTGTGCGTGCCGGCGCCGGCCTTGATGCGCTTGACGGTCTTGCGCGTGCGCCAATCGATCACCTCGACGTAGTCGCTGCCCATGATGCCGACCAGCAGGTACTTATCGTCCGGCGTCATCGCGATCCCGGCCGGCAGCTTGCCGACGGGGATGGTCCACTTGACCGTCTGCGTGGCCAGGTCGATGGCGCTGACCTGGTCGCTGCCCTGCTGCGTGATGAACGCCATCGAGCTCTTCGCGTCGAACGCGATATGGCTCGGCAGCTTGGCCATCGGCAGGCGCTTGGCCAGCGTGAAATCCTTGCCGTTGTACTTGTACAGGTCGACACGGTCCAGGCGCAGCGACGTCGCCACGAACCACTTCTGGTCCGGCGTGAAGCCGATCTGGTAGGGGTCGAGAATGTCCTTGATGTGGCGCTGCACCTGGCCCGACTTCGGGTCCAGGAACACCAGTTCGTTGCCGACGGAGCTGGCCACGATCAGCGACTTGTTGTCCGGCGTCGCCATCAGGTGGTGCGGTTCCTTGCCGACGGCAAACGTCTGCAGGCTCTTGTACGACGCCTGGTCCAGCAGCTGTACGGTGGCATCGCGCGAGTTCAGCACGACCACGACATTGCCCTGGCTGGACGGGGCGACATTGGCCTGCGCGGCCGGGAACGCGGCCAGCAGGCAGGCGGATAGCATAACGCGACGGAAACTGCGGAACATGATGGGGGCGCAAGTGAGGGAAGAAGACTCCATTTTACGGTTAAACGCCTGAGCAATAGTTACGGAGGACAAGATTTAAGGGGCGATTAAGGCGCGGTTTCAAGCGAAAAACAACGCCCTTTCCATAACGTCATCGGCCTCTTTCCGCACCTTGTTGCAGGACTTCTAACGGCGCCGGCCTGCATGGCGCTTTGACCTTGCTTGCACTACAATCGGCAGCTCACTGACACAACAAAGGAACATCATGTCCATCACCACCACCCCATCGGGCCTGCAGTACGACGACGTCGTCGTGGGCAGCGGCGCCGAGGCCAAAGCCGGCCAGAACGTCACCGTGCACTACACCGGCTGGCTGCGCAACGACGACGGCAGCAAGGGCGCCAAGTTCGACTCCAGCAAGGACCGCAACGACCCGTTCGAGTTCGCGCTGGGCGCCGGCATGGTCATTCGCGGCTGGGACGAAGGCGTGCAGGGCATGAAAGTGGGCGGCACCCGCCAGCTGATCATCCCGGCCGACCTGGGCTATGGCGCGCGCGGCGCCGGCGGCGTGATCCCGCCGAACGCGACCCTGATCTTCGACGTCGAACTGCTGGGCGTGTGATGCGCGCGCTGGTTGCCATGCTGATGGCGTCGAGCCTGCTGTCGGGTTGCGCGGTGGTTGCCGTGACGAGCGCCGTGGTCAGCACCGGCGTGACCGTCGCCTCGACCGCGGTCGACGTCGGCGTGGCGGCCGGCAAAGGCGTCGTCTACGTCGGCAAGGCCGCCCTCGGCTCCGACGACGACGACGACGAAAAAAAGTAAGCGCACGCAAGAAAGGCACCTTCCGGTGCCTTTTTCTTTGGCGGTCGACGCTGCCGATTCAGCGCTGCCAGTTCTTCTGCATGGCGGCCTGCTCGGCCTTGGCGTCGAGCGCCTCGCCGGACATGCGCTGCTCGATCGACAACTCCACCTGCGACGGCATCGCATCGGGCCGTGCGGCCCGCTCGCTGCCGGCCGGGCGCGGATTCTGCACCAGTACGGGGATGCGCCACTCCTGCCCCGCCTTGCACGCCAGACCGTCGATCTGCTGGCCGCCACTGCTGCTGGCGAAACTGCGGCAATAGCTGCCTTCGGTCGAGACGAACGACATGCCGATCCGGACCGGTGCCGCCACGCTGGCCGGCGTCCCCGCTGCGGCCAAGGCCGCCTGCCCCGAGGACTGCTGCTCCAGTGCCGTGGCCAGGCGGCCCTGGGCGACCAGCATGCCATCGTGGCTGGCGACCAGGTCCGCACGGATGTCGTCCTCCTGCAGGTAGGTCAGGCCGAACTTGCCGGCCACGATACCGAGCGCCAGCACGGCGGCCAGGGCGCTCCATTCCTTCCACGACCAGCCGCGCTCGCGGTTGGCCTTGCGCGCGGCCTGCTGCGACGCTTCGCGCCGGGCGCGCACGGCATCCAGGCTGACGACCGTGGCGGTGCGCTCCGGCCGCGCGGGCCGCATGCGGCCGGCGCCGTCGTCACCCGGCGCGAAGCCGGCAAAGACGTTGGCGCGGCGAATCTTGTAGTGTTCGACGCGGCGGGCCAGCGCCGCATCCCGGGCGCAAGCCGCTTCGACGGCGTGCCGGGTAGCCGCGTCCAGTTCCCCATCGGCATAGGCCATCAGGGTTTCATCGGAAAAGGTCATGATCGTTCCCCGCCCAGTTAGTATGGCGACCGCATGCGGCATGTGGTGCGGGCCCATGAGTCCCACCGGCAAACTTGCCGCGCGCCGCTTCATATTAGCACCGCGCCGGGCCGGCACCGCGCCCGTCTTGCAGGGCTGTGCAGTGCAGCATGCGCGCGCACTGTTGCGGCAGGTGCTCACCAACCTGCTCATTTTTACGGAGCCCTGTCGCCATATGGGTTAGTTCCGCGAGAAAGGATTACTTTCGGCAAATATTATGCTAATCTGCGGCCTCTATTAACGAAGGAGGTAGTAATGAAAAAAGGCGAACTGATTGCAGAATTTGCGAAACGTACCGAAATGTCCGGTGCCGCCGCCAACGACGCAGTGAACACCCTGATTGCCATCGTTACCGAACGTCTGAAAAAAGGCGACACGGTCGGCATCACCGGGTTCGGCACGTTCTCCGTCGCCAAGCGCGCCGCTCGCAAAGGCCGCAATCCCGCAACCGGTGAAGCGATCAAGATCGCGGCATCGAAGACGCCGAAGTTCTCGGCTGGCGCCACGCTGAAGGCGGCCGTCAATCCGACCAAGAAGAAGTAAGCTGCTTCAGACCCCGGGGACAGGCACCTGTCTCGAGGCGGTAACGCCTCGGGACAGGTGCCTGTCCCCTTTGCGTTTCTGGTTTCCACTTTGGAACAAGTCCTCTACAGCACGCCCGTGCGGATTTTGTATGATGGCGCATCGCCAACCAAAAGAGGACCACAATGAGTCTGCAAGCACAATTCGACCAGGCCATGGCCGATTCGAAGAACCTGCCGGAACGCCCGGACAACATGACCCTGCTGAAGATCTACGCGCTGTACAAGCAGGGTTCGGCCGGCGACGTGACGGGCGAGCGCCCGGGCATGACCGACTTCGTCAACCGCGCCAAGTACGACGCCTGGGCTGGCCTGAAGGGCACGTCGCAGGAGGATGCGCAGCAGCAGTACATCGACTTGATCGAGGAACTGAAGGGCTGATAAACCCCAAACTCCCGGTGTCAGGCACCTATCTGCGGGTCGAAGACCCGCAGATAGGTGCCTGACACCATTGGGTTACGTCACCGCCGCATCACGCGGCCGCAAACACCTTCCGCATCTTTTCCGCCACCTTGCTCTGGATGGCCGGCGCGAACGCGCCGTACAGCATGCCCAGCTTGATCTGCATCTGCGCCTGTTGCGGCAGCAGGGTCAGCGCCCCTTCCACCCCGCTGCGCTCGAAGCGCAGCACGTCGCCGTGCCAGTTGCAGACGAGGTCGAACTCCTTGGCCAGCTTCTGCGCCACCTGTTCCGCCGCGGCGCGGGCCGCGTCCGGCGTCAGATTATGTTCCTGAATGATATTGATCATGCTGTGATGGGTAAAAGGCGCAATGATGCCACAGCCCTACAATAAGCGGAACGCGGCGATCGCCACGGCCGTGGGCGCCAGCGCCGCCAGGAACAGGCCCAGCGCCGATACCGTCTCCAGCTCGAAATGGCCTTTCAGGATGGCCATGCCGGCCGGATTGGGCGCGTTGGCGATGACCGTCAGGCCGCCGCCCGTCACCGCGCCCGTCACCAGCGCGTACTTGAATTCGTCACTCAGGCCTTCTACCAGCGAGCCGAGATAGGTCAGCGCGGCGTTGTCCGTGATGGCCGTCAGCGCGGTCGCGCCGTAGTAGACGGCGTCGCTGCTCATGCTCATCAAAACCTGTTGCAGCCACCACTGCTGCTTGCCGCCCAGCACGACAAGGCCGGCCAGGAAGAACGCCACCAATAAACCCTCGCGCAGGATAAGGCGGTCCTGGAAACGCTCGTAAGCCTGTGCCACGCCCAGGAAGAACAGGAACAGGCCGAGGAACACGGCCGGATGGTGCGAGAACACGACGACGCCGGCCAGGAAGGCCACGTGCGCCAGCACCAGCGGCAGCGGCACGCGCTCCTGTATCGCCGCCGCCGCTGGCCGGTGCGCCTTCAGCTCGCGCGCGAACAGCAGCGTCACGCCGAGCGCGTTGACGAGCACCGCCAGCGCGGCCTTCCAGCCGATGTGGGCCAGCATGAACGGCAGGTCCCACTGCCATTTGGCCGCGACCATCAGCACCGGCGGCGCGGCGTACGGGGTCAGGGTGCCGCCGATCGAGACGTTGACGAACAACACCCCCAGGATGGCGTACTTCAGCCGTTCCGAGATGCCGCCCGCGTACAGCCGCTCGGCCAGGATCAACGCGCCCAGGGTCATCGCGGCCGGCTCGGTGATGAACGAGCCCAACAGCGGCACCACGGTCAGCACCAGCAGCACGAACGCCATGCTGCCCGGCAGCGGCAGCGCGCGTGCGGCCAGGCCGACGGCGGCCTTGGTGGTCTGCAGGATGGGCCGCGTGGCGGCGATCACCATGATGACGAACACGAACAGCGGCTCCGTGAAATTGCGGCTGTCCAGGTAGGCGATGGCGTCGCCCCGCCCCGCCGTCGCGCCGATGAACATCACCAGTACCAGCGCCCAGAAGCCGAACACCACCTCCACCTCGCCCAGCAGGTGCCAGATGCCGGCGTGGGCAGGAAAGCGCTGCGCCACGCGCTCGAACGCCTTGGCGCTGAAGGTGTGCAGGATGGCGATGGCGAACAGGATGGCGCCGGCGATATCGATGGTGCTGGGGCTCACGAGGGTCTCCGTTATTGGTTGAGTGCATTGTACGACGGCAATGCAAGCGCCAAAGCTTGTGCCGCATCAAACATTCTGTCTGCGCTCGGCGCGACCATGAACCGCGGCGCGCCTGCGCCGGCCGAGGAGAACATCATGGAACAAAAAGTCATCGTCCCCGTCGCGGCGCTGCCCGCCCGGGCGCCCACGCTGCCGGTCGGGTTCGTCCCGACGCCGTCCGCCGCGTACCGCATGCATCGCAAGATCGTCGGGCTGGCGCAGCAGCCCGGCCGGCCGCGTCCGAAGGCCGCCACCCCGCCGTCCGGCGCGCGCGTGCTGATGTGGAAGCAGGACCCGTCCGTGACGGAAATGGGCACGCGCAAGGCCTTCCTGCCCGGCGTGCTGCTGGAAGGCCCGCGCGACGCCCGCATCGCCTCCGGCCAGCCCGGCATCGCACCGGTGGCGCCGAACGCGTTCGGCGACTTCATCGTGCCGCCGGACACCGACCAGTTCGACGCCGTACACACCTTCGCCGTCGTGCGCCAGACCCTGACGATGTTCCAGCGCGTGCTGGCCGCGCATGACGGCGGCCCGGTGCCATGGGCCTGGAACAGCGGCAGCAATACCGATCCGCTGCAGGTCTACCCGCACGGGCTGCCGAACGTGATGAACGCCTATTACAGCCGCAACGAGCGGGCCCTGAAGTTCGGCGACTTCGTGCAGACGAACGAGGCGGCCGCCGCCCGCATCCATACCTGCCGCTCGTTCGACATCGTTGCGCACGAGACGGGCCACGCGGTGCTCGACGGCCTGAAACCGCGCTGGATCCTGTCCTCCGCACCGCCGCAGACGGGCGGCCTGCACGAAGCCTTCGGCGACCTGACGGCCATCTTCCTGGCGCTGGCGCAGATGGACCAGGTGGAAGCCATCATCGCCCAGACCCGCGCCGACCTGCACGACAAGACCTTCCTGGCCGACATGGCCGAGCAGTTCGGCCTGGCGCTGGGCCGCCCGAACGGCCTGCGCAACGCCGACAACGACCTGACCTTGTCGCAGACCGGCACCGAGGTGCATGCCATCTCGCAGGTCTTTACCGGCGCGGTCTACGACATCCTGGCCGACATCTTCGCATTCGAGCGCCGCCCCGGGCTGGAGGACGATGCCGCCGTGCTGCACCGGGTCGGCGCCTACCTGTGCGGCCTGACCTTGCGCGCGCTGATCGCGGCGCCGGAGCGCAACGCGACGTATGCCGACGTCGCGAACGCGATGCTCAAACTGGCGCAGGCCGACGGCCGGCCAGCCGACTATGCCGGCTTCATTCGCAACCGCTTCACGCTGCGCGAGGTGGTGCTCGGCGCCCAGGATGCACCGGCCGAGCTGGCCGCGGCCGTCGTCGACGCCCCGGGCGCCGTGCAGGACCGGCGCGCCTGCTGCGGCACGATGAATCATCCGGAATACCGCGACCATGCCGATCTGCTGGAACAGGAGCGCCAGGCGCTGGCGCGCTGGTGCCACGGCTACCTGGCGCGCGGCGCGCTCGAACCGGCCAGCAGCGAGGAGCTGGCGGCGGCGGATTACGGCGTCGGCCGGGAGGCACCGTGAAGATCGTCGCCACCAGCAGCGGCGGCTTCGCCGGCCTGCCCCAGCGCCACGCAGTGGACACGACCGTCAGCCCGGATGGACCGCTGCTGGAGGCGGCGCTGGCGTCCAGCGGCTTCTTCCAGGCCGGACCGGCGCCGCGAAGCGAGGCGAGCGGCGCCGACCTGCTGCGCTGGACCATCACGGTCGAGGCGGACGGCCGGCGCCACAGCGTCACGTTTACCCAGGACGGCAGCCCGGCCAGTGCGCCCTGGGAGCGGCTGCTGGCGCGCATCCTGGCGGCCTGAGCGGGTGCACCCGCGCGCGGCGACCGTGCGGCCGCTGCGCGCATTTGCTTATTTGTATTGTGTCTAAGCCTGAATTGTGAGAAAGAGCGAATTGCCCTAAAATACAGTGCTTTTGCTGGAGGGGACGCCGATCGCCATCGCCGCAGGCACAATCCACGGCCCCGGACACGCGGCGGCGCCCCGCACGTTGTCAACTCCGCATTCCAGCGCACCAACATAAATAGGACCGCTATGACCCACGTTGTCACCGAATCTTGCATCAGCTGCCGTTACACGGACTGCGTCGATGTTTGCCCGGTAGATTGTTTCCGTGAAGGCCCGAATTTCCTGGCAATCGACCCGGACGAGTGCATCGACTGCGCCGTCTGCGTGGCCGAATGCCCGGTCAACGCCATCTTCGCCGAAGAAGACGTGCCGTCGGACCAGCAGCAATTCATCAAGATCAACGCGGACCTGTCCCGCAACTGGCCTTCGATCACGAAGACCAAGCCAGCCCTGCCGGAAGCCGAGCAGTTCAAGGACGTCAAGGAAAAAACGCACCTGCTGGTGCGCTGATCCACCTGCCGTGACAGGTGGCGCACGCGGTTCGCGCCACCGCACGGCCCCGGTACGCCGTCTTGCATGTCGCGGTCGGCAGGCAGAGATCGACGTTCCCTTTGCAATCACAGGATAGAAAATCGCTATGAATATCGTCAGCACCCCTCCCGGTGGCAATTACGAAACCGATGCCGTCATCATCGGCGCCGGCCCGGTCGGCCTGTTCCAGGTCTTCGAACTGGGCCTGCTGGAAATCAAGGCCCACGTCATCGACTCCCTGGCGGCCGTCGGCGGCCAGTGCGTGGAACTGTATCCGGACAAGCCGATCTACGATATTCCCGCGATCCCGTCCTGCACGGGCCAGGAACTGACGGACGGCCTGCTCAAGCAGATCGAACCGTTCGGCCCCACCTTCCACCTGGGCCAGGAAGTCACCGTCGTGCACAAGCGCGAAGACGGCCGTTTCGACGTCGAAACCAGCCTGGGCACCAAGTTCATCACCAAGACCATCTTCATCGCCGCCGGCGTCGGTTCGTTCCAGCCGCGCACGATGAAGGTCGACGGTATCGAGGCCTATGAAGGCTCGCAGCTGTTCTACCGCGTCAAGGACCCGGCCCAGTTCGAAGGCAAGAACCTGGTCATCTGCGGCGGCGGCGACTCGGCGCTGGACTGGGCGCTGAACTTCGTCGGCAAGGCCGAGTCGGTCGTGCTGCTGCACCGCCGCGAGGACTTCCGCGCCGCGCCGGCTTCCGTGGCGAAGATGAAGCAGCTGTGCGAAGAATACGAGATGCAGCTGATCATCGGCCAGGTCTCGGGCATCGAGGAAAAGGACGGCAAGCTGTCCGAACTGCGCGTGACGGGCGCCGACGGCGTGACCCGCCGCGTGCCGCTGGACATGCTGCTGGTGTTCTACGGCCTGTCGCCGAAGCTGGGCCCGATCGCCGAGTGGGGCCTGGACATCGAGCGCAAGCAGCTGAAAGTCGTCAGCACCGAGAAGTTCGAGACGAACGTGCCGGGCATCTTCGCCGTGGGCGACATCAACACCTACCCGGGCAAGAAGAAGCTGATCCTGTCGGGCTTCCACGAAGCCGCGCTGGCCGCGTTCGGCGCTGCGCCGTACATCTTCCCGGACAAGAAGATCCACATGCAATACACCACGACGTCGCCCAAGCTGCACAAGGTGCTGGGCGTCGAGTCGCCGGTGTTCGACTGATCCGACTTTTTGCTCGGACCTGTCCTACACAAAAGCAGCGGAAACGCTGCTTTTTTTGTTTCCGGGGCACGTTTATCGTTTTAAAAACGACGTAAACAAGCGGGTTTCAAGCCGACTTTTTTGCATCGCAAAATGCTTTACGTCAAGAAAAAACGGCCTATAATGGGCTCATGATTTCCCGCCCGCAGCCTTTTTTGCGGCGCTTCACGACCCAGGATTCCCTATGCTTTACCAACTTCATGAAATGCAACGCACCTTCCTGAACCCGCTGATGCAGTGGGCGGAAGCGTCGTCCAAATTGTTCAGCAACCCCGTTTCGCCCTTCGCGCACACGCCGTTCTCGCAACGGATCGCGGCCGGCTACGAGTTGCTGTATCGCCTGGGCAAAGACTACGAAAAACCGGCGTTCGGCATCGACACGACGACCGTCAACGGCAAGCCCGTCGGCATCCTCGAGCATGCCACGGTCACCAAGCCGTTCTGCCGCCTGATCCACTTCCGCAAGGACGTCTCCACGGCCGAAGCCGTGGAACTGGCACAGCCGGTCGTGCTGCTGGTGGCGCCGCTGTCCGGCCACCATTCCACGCTGCTGCGCGACACCGTGCGCGGCCTGTTGCCGGAACACGACGTCTACATCACCGACTGGACCGATGCGCGCATGGTGCCGCTGTCCGAAGGTGCGTTCCACCTGGACGACTACATCTACTACGTGCAGGACTTCATCCGCCACCTGGGCCCGGACGTGCACGTGATCTCGGTCTGCCAGCCGACCGTGCCGGTGCTGGCCGCGATCTCGCTGATGGCGACCAACAAGGATCCGAAACTGCCGAAGACGATGACGATGATGGGCGGTCCGATCGACCCGCGCAAGTCGCCCACGGCCGTCAACAACCTGGCCACCGAAAAGCCGTTCTCCTGGTTCGAGAACACGGTGATCTATCCGGTGCCGCCGAACTATCCGGGCTTCGGCCGCAAGGTCTACCCGGGCTTCCTGCAGCATGCCGGCTTCATCGCCATGAACCCGGGTCGCCACGCCCAGTCGCACCGCGAGTTCTACATGCACCTGGTGCGCGGCGACGACGAGCCGGCGGAAAGCCACCGCAAGTTCTACGACGAGTACAACGCCGTGCTGGACATGCCGGCCGAGTACTACCTCGACACCATCAAGACCGTGTTCCAGGACTTCAGCCTGCCGAAGGGCACGTGGGAAGTGGGCGGCCAGCTGGTGCGCCCGCAGGACATCACCAACGTCGCGCTGCTGACGATCGAAGGTGAGCTGGACGACATCTCCGGCGCCGGCCAGACGCAAGCGGCGCACGAGCTGTGCACCGGCATCCCGGCCGACAAGCAGGAAGACTTCGTGGTGCCGCAGGCCGGCCACTACGGCATCTTCTCGGGCCGCCGCTGGCGCGAGATCGTCTGCCCGAAGATCACGGAATTCATCCGCCAGCACGCATAACCCTGCGGTGTCGGGCACCTGTCCGTAGCCCTACGGTGTCAGGCACCTGTCTGCGGGTCTCTGACCCGCAGACAGGTGCCTGACACCATGGGTCTTCCCGGAGCGACCGCGAACCCGCGGTGCCTGTCACCCTGGGTCTCTTCTCCTGGCTACCCGTCGTAGCCGATCCGCCGCCAGTACTCCTTCTCCAGCTTCGGCAGATCCAGCTCACGCGCCGCGTTGTCGAACGCCTGCTGCTGCATCTGCCCCACGGCCGTGCGGCGGAAGCACAAGTGCATCGTGCGGTCGCGGAACAAGCCATCGCTGGTGGCGATGCGCTCCCGGTCGGCCGGAGTGAAGCGCTGCGTGGCCAGCAGGTAGCGCAGCACCTGGCGGTCGATGATCGTCAACGGGAAGCGCCGCGCCAGCAGCTTGCGCAGGTTGGTCTCGTCGTTGACGGCTTCCTCGACCTCGATCTGGCGCTGCGCCGCCATCGTGTCGAACTGCTCGCTGTACGAATAACCGGAGACGGTGCCGACGCGCAGCTCGCGCAGGTCGGCCAGGCTGTCGGCCCGCACCGGACGGTCCTTCAGGAATACCAGCACGTAGCTGGTGCGCGCCAGCGGCGTCGAGAAATGGCACAGCTTCTCGCGCTCGGGCGTGCGCAGCACCGGCAGGAATCCGGCATAACGCGGATCGCGCAGGCCGATCTCCATGGCGCGGCGCCATGGATAATAATCGACAGTGGCGTTGTAGCCCAGCCGGCCCAGCACGGCGCGCATCATCGCGCCCGTCAGGCCATCCTCCGGCAACGCGGGGGTCAGGTACGGCGCCCATGCCTCCCCGGCCACGCGGATTGTCTGCGACTGCCCCCATGCGAGCGGCGTGGCACACAGCACAGCCATGGCGACGGCGTATCGCCACCCTGCTCTTCCATGCAATTGTTGCCTGGCTTCGTCCATGCAATATGCTCCCACAATGGCTGCCCAAATGCCAGGCACCCCCAGCCGTGTGCGGGTCGGCAATCTCCTACCGCCGCTTAGCCGGGCGCCGCATGGTGGTCGCGTCCGGCGCGGATGGGGGATAATGTCGGTCTGTCTTGTTTTTGCTACGTACACCAGTGACCGAACCGACCACCTTCGCCGACCGCATTGAGGACGTGCTGCCGCAGACCCAGTGCACCAAGTGCGGCTATGCCGGCTGCCGGCCGTATGCCGAAGCCATCGCGGCGGGCGCGGCACCGATCAACCAGTGCCCGCCCGGCGGCGCCGAAGGCATTCGCCGGCTGTCGGCCGTGACCGGCTTTCCCGTCATCCCGCTCAACCCCGTCAACGGGCTGGAACGGCCGCGCGCCGTGGCTTTCATCGATGAAGCGTTGTGTATCGGCTGCACCCTGTGCATCCAGGCCTGCCCGGTGGACGCCATCGCCGGCGCGGCCAAGCAGATGCACGCGATCATTCCCGGGCTGTGCACCGGCTGCGACCTGTGCGTGAAGCCCTGCCCGGTCGACTGCATCGTCATGTACCCGGTCACGGAAACGACGGGCTGGGATGCCTGGACGCAGCAGGACGCCGATGCCGCGCGCGACCGGCACGACTTCCGCAACGCGCGCCTGCAACGCGAGCGCGAGGAAAACGACGCCCGCCTGGCCGCCAAGGCGCAAGCCAAGATGCAAGCCGTCGATCGCCTCAATCCCGAGAATGCCGCCGAACTGGCCGAGAAGGAGCGCAAGCGCGCGATCATCGCCGCCGCGATGGAACGGGCCCGCCTGAAAGCGCAAGCGGCCAAGGCCGCCGTGGAAGACAAACCGAAAGAGCAATGAACGCCGCCAAACGCCACGAGATCTTTCGCCGCCTGCGCGAAGCCAATCCCCACCCCACCACGGAACTGGAATACACGACGCCGTTCGAACTGCTGATCGCCGTGCTGCTGTCGGCGCAGGCCACCGACGTCGGCGTCAACAAGGCCACCCGCAAGCTGTACCCGGTGGCGAACACGCCGCAGGCGATCCTCGACCTGGGCATCGACGAGCTGACGACGTACATCCAGACCATCGGCCTGTATCGCACCAAGGCGAAGAACGTGATGGCGACCTGCCGCATCCTGGTCGACCAGTACGGCGGCGAGGTGCCGCACGACCGCGCAGCGCTGGAGTCGCTGCCGGGCGTGGGCCGCAAGACTGCCAACGTGGTGTTGAACACGGCCTTCGGCGACCCCACGATCGCGGTGGACACGCACATCTTCCGCGTCTCGAACCGCACCGGCATCGCGCCGGGCAAGAACGTCGACATCGTCGAGCAGAAGCTGCTGAAGTTCGTGCCGAAGGAGTTCCTGCAGGACGCCCACCATTGGCTGATCCTGCACGGCCGCTACACCTGCGTGGCGCGCAAGCCGCAATGCTGGAACTGCATGATCGCCGACCTGTGCGAGTTCAAGCAGAAAACCCCAGCGCCGGCGGTGGTCTGAGGCCTACGCTCCCGCGCGCGCCGCAAGCTTTTTTTCACCCAAAAGCGGAGAACTGGGGTCAGACCCGCCGGGTCTGACCCCGGAGTTTCGGTCGTGGGTAGGTTTAGAGCAGCACCATATTGTCGCGGTGGATCAGCTCCGGGCCCTCGACGAAGCCGAGGATGCCTTCGATCTCGCTGGATGGCTTGCGCAGGATGCGCCGCGCTTCGCCGCTGGTGTAGTTGGTCAGCCCGCGCGCGATCGCGACGCCGCCTTCGCTGACGCAGGTGATGACGGCGCCGCGGCCGAATTCGCCGCGCACCTCGGTCACGCCGATCGGCAGCAGCGACTTGCCCTCGCGCGACAGCTTGGCTACCGCGCCGGCATCGATGACGACCTGGCCGGCCGTATGCAGATGGTCGGCCATCCATTGCTTGCGCGCCGTCAGGTGACCGGTCTGCGCCTGCAGCTCGGTGCCGATCGCCTCGCCGTTGGCCAGGCGCGTCAGCACGCCCTCCTCGCGGCCGAACGCGATCACCGTGTGCGCGCCGGACTTGGCGGCGCGCTTGGCGGCCAGGATCTTGGTCAGCATGCCGCCGCGGCCCAGGCTGGAGCCGGCGCCGCCGGCCATCGCTTCCAATGCCGGATCGCCCGCGCTGGCGCGCTCGATCAGGTAGGCCGCCGGGTCCTTGCGCGGATCGGCCGAGAACAGGCCGCGCTGGTCGGTCAGGATGATCAGCGCGTCCGCTTCGATCAGGTTAGCCACCAGTGCGCCCAGCGTGTCGTTGTCGCCGAACTTGATCTCGTCGGTGACGACCGTGTCGTTCTCGTTGATGATCGGGACCACACCGAGGCTCAGCAACGTGGTCAGGGTGGAGCGGGCGTTCAGGTAGCGTTCGCGGTCGGCCAGGTCGGCGTGCGTCAGCAGCACCTGGGCGGTGCCGATGCCGTGCGCGCGGAAGCTCGTTTCGTAGATCTGCGCGAGGCCCATCTGGCCCACGGCGGCGCAGGCCTGCAGCGCGTGGATGTCGGTGGGGCGATGCTCGAAGCCCAGGCGCAGCATGCCTTCGGCGATGGCGCCGGAGCTCACCAGCACGACCTGCTTGCCCAGCGCGCGCAAGGCGGCAATCTGCGCGGCCCAGCGCGCGATGGCGGCGTGATCGAGCCCGCGGCCGTCATTGGTCACGAGCGAGGAGCCGACCTTGACGATCAGGCGGTTCGCTTTTTGAATCAGGGAGGAGGAAGTCATGTGCGGCCAATCTCTTGTCGAATGAGGGATCTGGTGTCACCCGGCGTGTCGCCCGGCTTTGCCGCAGACGTTGCCGGGACCTGCGTATGGCAAGTCCGGCAAGTCACAGGTACTGCGATTTTAATCGAGAACCTTGAAGCGCGGGTCGTCTGGGTCGATCGACGAGATGCCGCGCGCCTCTTCCGTCATCTGCGTTTCCTCGGCGCGCTGCTCGCTGTGGCGCTTCTGCTCCAGGTACTGGTAGATCGCGTTGACCAGCTCCTGCGTGCCTTCGTGCGACAGCGCGGAGATCTCGAACACGGGGCCCTTCCAGCCGAACTTCTTGACGAAGTCCTTGACGCGCTTGGCGCGCTCCTCGGCCGGGATCACGTCCACCTTGTTCAGCACCAGCCAGCGCGGCTTGTCCAGCAGCTCCTGGTCGTACTTCTCCAGCTCCTTCACCAGCGCCTTGGCTTCCTTGACGGGATCGACGGTCGCTTCGAACGGCGCCAGGTCGACGATGTGCAGCAGCAGGCCGGTGCGCGACAGGTGGCGCAGGAACTGGTGCCCCAGGCCGGCACCTTCGGCCGCGCCTTCGATCAGGCCGGGAATGTCGGCGATGACGAAGCTCTTCTCGTGCGATACGCGCACCACGCCCAGGTTCGGGTGCAAGGTCGTGAACGGGTAGTCGGCGATCTTCGGGCGCGCGTTCGACACGGCCGTGATGAAGGTCGACTTGCCGGCGTTCGGCATGCCCAAAAGACCCACGTCCGCCAGCACCTTCAGCTCCAGGCGCAGTTCGCGGCGTTCGCCTTCCTTGCCTTCGGTCTTCTGGCGCGGCGCGCGATTGGTCGAGGTCTTGAAGTGGATATTGCCCCAGCCGCCCTCGCCGCCCTTGGCCAGCAGCTCGGTCTGGCCGTGCTCCGTCATGTCGGCAATGATCTCGCCCGACACCTCGTCGATGATCAGCGTGCCGACCGGCACGCGCAGGGTGACGTCCTCCGCGCCCTTGCCGTAGCAGTCGGAACCGCGGCCCGCCTCGCCATTGCTGGCGCGGTGCATCTTCGAGAAACGATAGTCGACCAGCGTGTTGACGTTACGGTCGGCCACGGCCCAGATCGAGCCGCCCTTGCCGCCGTCGCCGCCGTCAGGGCCGCCGAACGGGCGGAATTTCTCGCGCCGGAAGGAGGCGCAGCCATTGCCGCCGTCGCCGGCAATGACTTCGATACGTGCTTCGTCGATGAACTTCATAATCTACCGCCTGAAAAGTGGGCCCTGCACTCGGTAAGGACTGACAACATCAGTCCTTACCGAGGACAGCGCCAAAACAAAAAAGGCTCCACCGGTGGCAGAGCCCTCTATCCACAAGCGTTTCGCCTGTGAGGCACCGCCCTGCGGCGCGAACGCCGCGGAGCCAGGGCCTGTCGTAATCCGTTGGATTACTGTGCAGCTTGAACGACGGTGACGAACTTGTGGTTGCCAGCGCCTTTGGTCACGAACTTGACCACGCCGTCGACCAGTGCGAACAGGGTGTGGTCCTTGCCGGTGCCAACGCCTTCGCCGGCGCGCACTGGGGTGCCGCGCTGACGGATGATGATGCCGCCTGCATTGATCGTCTGACCGCCGTAAACCTTAACGCCCAGGCGTTTTGATTCGGAATCGCGGCCGTTGCGGGTAGTGCCGCCACCTTTTTTGTGTGCCATTTAATGCTCCTTGATTGCTGAATTCAGATAACAGCGATTAGCCGTTGATCGAAACGATTTGGATTTCGGTGTAGTTCTGGCGATGGCCCTGGTGCTTCTGGTAGTGCTTACGACGGCGCATCTTGAAGATCTTGACCTTGTCGTGACGACCTTGGGAAACCACTTTCACCAGAACCTTTGCACCTTCAACCAGTGGAGCACCAAACTTGATGCTGTCGCCCGCGCCAACGGCGAGAACTTGATCGATGGTGAGTTCGGAACCAATGTCAGCAGGTATCTGTTCTACTTTGAGTTTTTCGCCAGCGACAACTTTGTATTGCTTGCCACCGGTTTTTATGACCGCGTACATGATTTGAAACCTCATCAAATGTTATTAAAAATCCCTTGCTCGACACCCTGGCGCGGTGCTGCTGCGCCTGGACGGAGGCCGGGGAACCAATGATTATACATGGATGGATAAATCGCGTCAAAAAGTATTCACAAAGACATCGGCTCGTGGTATGTCGGCAACGTGAAGCGTGCATGTCGTATAATTCGGACCACCTCAATCCGTCCAACGCAGGTCCGCCTTGTCCACCCAACCAGCCAGCCAGAATAACATCATCAGCACCATCGCCGCCGACATGGACGCCGTCAATGGCGTGATCCGCCAGCGCCTGCACTCGGAGGTGGCGCTGGTCAACCAGATCGCGGAATACATCATCAGCGCCGGCGGCAAGCGGATCCGGCCCGTGCTGGTGCTGCTGGTGGCGAACGCCTACTCATACAAGGGCACGGCGCACCACGAGCTGGCCGCCGTCGTGGAATTCATCCACACGGCCACCCTGCTGCACGACGACGTCGTCGACGAATCGTCGCTGCGCCGCGGCCGCGCCACCGCCAACGCGCTGTTCGGCAACGCGGCCTCCGTGCTGGTGGGCGACTTCCTGTACTCGCGCGCGTTCCAGATGATGGTCTCGCTGGACAATATGCGCATCATGAGCATCCTGTCCGACGCCACCAACGTCATCGCCGAGGGCGAGGTGCTGCAGCTGTTGAACATGCACGACCCGGACGTCACCCAGGACAGCTACCTGCAGGTGATCCGCTCGAAGACGGCCAAGCTGTTCGAGGCGGCCGCCGAACTGGGTGCACTGGTCGCCGGCGCCAACGACGAGCAGATCGCCGCCGCCGGCGAATACGGCCGCTCGCTGGGCACCGCCTTCCAGCTGATTGACGACGTGCTCGATTACGCGGGTGACGCCAGCGAGATCGGCAAGAACGTGGGCGACGACCTGCGCGAGGGCAAGCCGACCATGCCGCTGATCTACCTGATGGAGCACGGCACGGAAGAACAGCGCCAGCTGGTGCGCGCCTGCATCGAGAACGGCGACGAGCAGCATTTCGATACGATCCTGGCCGCCATCACCAGCAGTGGCGCGCTCGATTACACGCGCCGCGAAGCGCAGGTGGCGGCGCAGCGCGCCATCGACGCCATCGCGGCGATGCCGGACAGCCGCTACAAGGACTCGCTGCTGCAGCTGGCCCGCTTCGCCGTCGACCGCAATCACTAAGACCAAGCCGGCCATGAAAAAGCCCAACGGCGACAACGGCGCTCCCGAACCGCGGCTGTACCGCGTCGTCGCCGAGCGCGTCCAGCAGATGATCCAGGACGAGAACATCGCGCCGGGCGCGCGCCTGCCGGCCGAGCGCGAGCTGTCGGCCAAGCTGTCGGTCAGCCGCGCTTCCTTGCGCGAGGCGCTGATCGCCCTGGAACTGGGGGGCGTCGTCGAAGTGCGCGGTGGCTCGGGCGTGTACGTGTGCGAACAGCCGCTGCCGGCCGAGGTGCCGGAAACGGGACCGGGCCCGTTCGAGGTGCTGGCCGCCCGCCGCCTGATCGAATCGGAAATCGCGGCGATCGCCGCCAAGGTCGCCACGGCCGCCCAGGTCGATGCCATCCTGCGCGCCGTCGAGGAGATGGAGCGCCGCCACGAGGACCGCGCGAGCAACGAACAGGCCGACCGCAACTTCCACTTGGCCATCGCGCGCGCCACCGGCAACACGGCCTTCGTCGGCGTCATCGAGTACCTGTGGAACAACCGCGGCTCGCTGTGGCACAAGCTGAAGGAACATTACCAGACCGAGGAACTGCGCCTGGAGACGCTGCCGGACCACCGCAAGATCCTGGAAGCCATCGCCGCGCGCGATCCGGCCGGGGCGCGGCATGCGATGCGGGCGCACCTGGAGCGGGTTACCCGCACGTTCTCGCGCGGCTGACCGGGACCGTCGTTTTTTTCGGAGCGCCACCAGCTTCAACCAGAACCGCAGAAGCAAGAGCTGGGGCCAGACCCGGCGGGACTTGGCGTCCCCGTCTGACCCCGGTCGTTGCCGTGGGGTGAAAAGGGTTGCGCTGGCAGTCAGCCGTTCTCAAGCGCCGCGGCCAGCCGCTCGCTCAACTCCGCCCCCACCCGCTTGAACCCCAGCAGCCGTGCCGCGCAGCGGATCATCTCCGCCGCGCTGCCGCCGCCATTCTGCTCGTGCGCCAGCCGCAGCGCCGCGCGCAGTTCGAGTGGCGAGATACTGGTTGCCTTGACGGTGGCGCCGCTCTCCTGCGAGCGGTCACGCACCGGTGCTGCGTCGTGCTGCGCCTGGGTGAACCAGAACGTGCCGTCCGACAGCAAATCCGCCGTTTCCAGCGCCGTGCGCGCCGCGGTCAGGATGCGCGCGCCCGCCTTGTCCTTGCCGAAGCAGGCCGCCACGCGCCGCGCCGCTTCCTCCACGTGGATCGGCCCCTCCGCCGTGACGATGGTGGTGACCAGTTCCACCAGCCGTGCCGGCGCCAGCTCGTGCGGCTCGCCTTCGCCCATCGGAACGATGCAGCGCTGGTACAGCGGCATCTGCGGCATGACAGGCGCGGGCGCCGCCTCAAGCGGAGGCACCGGTTCGTCCTGCGGCACCGGGATTGCCACGCCGTTGTTGGCGCCGTCGATCGGCGGCACGTCGTGTGCCGCCGTGCGCGCCTGCTCCAGCGCCGCACGCAGCCGCTCGATCTCGCCGTCGCGACGGTAGAACCAGTCCGTGCTCCACACGCGGTGCAGGCGCCAGCCCAGGTGCGCCAGCACCTCCTGGCGCAGCCGCTCGCGCTCGCGCGCCCAGCGCGCGTCGCGCCAGGCAGGGCCGTCGCATTCGAGCGCCAGCAGGTAAGTGTCCGGCCGCTCCGGGTGGCGCACGGCCAGGTCCAGATGGAAGCCGGCCGAGCCCACCTGCGCATCCACCACGTAGCCCAGGGCGCGGATGGCTTCCGCCACGTCCTGCGCCAGCACGGAGGACGGCGCGCCGGCAGCCGGCAAGTCCGCCGCACCGCGTGCCTGCGCCGCCTGCAGGTAGCGCTTCAGTATGTGCGGACCGGCGCGGCTGGTACGCGCCGGATCGATGTCGGCCGGGTCGAACGAAGCGAACACCTCGCAGCGCAGGCGCGCGCGCGTGAACAGCACGTTCAGGCGGCGCTCGCCGCCCTCCGCGTTGACGGGGCCGAACGACATGCTGGCCAGCCAGCCGCCTGCTTCGGTCGGGCCGTAGCCGACGCTGACCAGGATCACGTCGCGCTCGTCGCCCTGCACGTTCTCGATGTTCTTGACGAACACGTCCTCGCTCTTCCCTTCGCGCAGGAACGCGTCCAGCACCGGATCGGCGCGGCGCGCCAGCTCCAGCAATTCCGTGATCAGGTTGCGCTGGCTGGACGAGAACGTGACGATGCCCAGCGACAGCGCAGGATTTCGTCGCGCATGTTCGGCCGCGCGCGCGACGATGGCGTCGCCTTCGATGCGGTTGTCGCGCTTGCCGCCCTTGTCGTACACGCCCGCCACCCGCGTGAAGCACAGGCCGAAAGCGCGATTGCGTTCCAGCGGCGACGGCGGCAGCACCAGGGCGTCGCCATAGAACTCCGCGTTCGACACGCGGATCAGCGACGGGTCGCGCGAACGGTAATGCCACTGCAGCATGCGGCCGGACAGCCCGCGCGCCTCGCACAGGCTCAGCACACTCTCGAGCGCGCCGACGCTGGCGGCGCTGCCCAGCAGGCCTGCGTCGGCTTCGGCATCCTCGGTTTCCTCCTCCGCCTCGTCGCTCAGCAGCCGGTCGAAGAACGACGACGGCGGCAGCTGCTTCTGGTCGCCGACCACGACGATCTGGCGCGCCCGTGCGATCGCGCCCAGCGCGTCCTCGGGCCGCACCTGCGAGGCCTCGTCGATGATCAGCAGGTCGAATTCCAGCGCGCCGGGCGGCACGAACTGGGCCACCGAGATGGGACTCATCAGCATGGCCGGCTTGATGCGCTGCAGCGCGTCGCCCGCACTGGCGAACAGCTTGCGCAGCGCCATGTGGCCGCGCTTCTTGCCGATCTCGCCGCGTATCACCTTCATATTGCCCTGCGCCCCCTGCGGCACCTGCGCCAGGTGGCGCGCGACGATCGCCGTCACGTTGTCCTTCAGGTGCTGCCGTTCCAGCGCAGCGAAGCGAGCCGCCAGCGCATGGCGGTCCTGGCCACCCAGTGCGCGCAGCACCGGTTCGGCCTCGCGCGCCGCGTTCCACAGGTGCTCGGCGCGGGCGAAGCGGATTTCGATGGCGGCCGCGCCGGCCTCCAGCGTGCCATCGCGCATGTGCCGCGCCACCTCGGGCACGCCGTCATCGGCCAGCGCCTGGTAGGCCTGGCGCAGCGCCACCCAGCCACCGTAGCGCGGCAGGGCCAGCGCCATGCGGCGCAGGCGGCGAGTGGCGTCGTCCAGCCGGTAGTCGGCGCCGAAATCGGCATCGAGCGTGGCCAGGACCTCGTCCAGCGGCCCCATGCCGCGTTCGGCCGTGGCGATGGCGATCAGCAGCGCGTCCACCTGGGCCGGCTGGGCGGCGACCGCCAGCATGCGATCCGCCGCCAGCCGCAGCGGCGCCGCCTGCGCCGCGCCGCACCAGTCGGCCAGCGCCAGCAGCCGGCCGAAGTCGGTCTGGCCGGCGCGCCAGGCGGCGCCCAGCGCGGCAGCGGCGAACGGCTCGTCGGCCTGCCAGCGCTCGCGCCGCGCGTGCACGTCGAGCAGCGTGTCGACCAGTGCGACGCGCTCGGCCGCGCGCTTCGGCAAGGCGCCGCGCAGCAGGCCGGCCAGCTCGCGCGACGCGCCGCGGTAGGCACCGCCCCAACGCGTGAAGAACGATGCCGTGCCCGCCAGCAGCGGCGCGCGCAGGTGCAGCGGCGCGGCGGCACCGAAGGCCGCATCGACAAAGGTGGCCGCGGCCGCATCGTGCGCGGCACGCCAGGCCAGGCCGGCGGCCAAGGTCTGGCGCAGGCGCGGCAGGTCGGCGCAGGCCAGCAGCCGTGCCGCGACGGCGTGGCCGTCCGACGGCAGGCCGCGCAGCACGGCCAGGGTGCCGGCCAGCGGCTGGCTGGCACTGCGCGTGGGCGGCAGCGCGACGCCAAGCGTGCCCGCCGCCGCCTGCAGCGCCTGCGCCAGCGCCTCGGCCGCCTGCGCGCCCTGTTCCAGCAGCGGCACCAGGCGCGTCAGCTGCACCGGTTGCAGATCGAGGTTGCGGGTGCCGGCAAACGGGTGCGCGTCGAAATCGCCCTCGGCCGCCAGCAGCGCGCCGAAGCGCTCCACGTGCGCCAGCAGGCGCTCCAGCGCGGCCGGCGCCAGCGCCGCGACGGCGGCGCCGTCGATGGTCGGCGCCGGCACGCCCTGCCCGATCAGGCGCGCCTGCAGTGCGAGCACCGAGAACGGCGTTTCGCCGCTGCTGCCGATGGGGCGGTGCAGCGCCTCGGCGATGGCGTTCGACGTGGTCACGGCCTGCGCCAGCGCGTCGGGCGACGGCGGCATCGCCGGCACGTCCGCCGCCGCGTTCAGCGTGCGCGCCAGCTCGGCCAGCACCGCCTTCTTGTTGGCGTTACGCGAATGCAGCTCCAGGCAGACGTCGCGCAGGCCCGCCTTGACGAGCCGGTCGTGCACCACCGACAGCGCCGCCATCTTCTCGGCCACGAACAGCACGCGCTTGCCGTCGTGGACGGCAGCCGCGATGATGTTGGCGATCGTCTGCGACTTGCCGGTGCCGGGCGGCCCCTGCACGACCAGGTTGCGGCCCAGCCGCGCCTCCTCGATGACGACGGCCTGCGAGGCATCCGCATCGACCACGTGGCAGAGGCGCGCCGGCGGCAGCACGTCGTCCAGCCGGTCGGCCGGGCCGGCCAGCGGTGCCGCCGGAGTAAAGCCCTCATACAGCAGGCCGCGCGTCAGGGCGTGTTCCGCGATGGCGCCGTCCGGCCACGCCTCCGGCGCGAGGTCGCGGTACATCAGCAGCTTGGAGAACGAGAAGAAGCCCAGCTGCATGCCGTCGCGCTCGACGCGCCAGCCGGCGCGCTCCGCCATCACCGCTTCGACTTGCGCGAAATAGGCCGCCGGCGTCCAGCCTTCCTCGATCTCCAGCTCCGGCAGCACGATGCCGAAATCCTCCTTCAGGCGCTGCTGCAACGGCAGGTTGGTGACGACGTCCTCGTCGCGCAGGCGCACGTCATAGGTGGACGTGCGCGCGTTGCGCACCAGCTCCACCGGCAGCAGCACCAGCGGCGCCTCGCGCGCCGGCGTGCCGGGCTTCTGCTCCAGCCAGGTGAGGAAGCCCAGCGCCAGGTACAGCACGTTGACGCCGGACTCCTCTTCCGCCGTGCGTGCCTCGCGCGCGATCTTCAGCAGGCGCTTTTGCAGCGCGTCCGGGCCCAGGCGCGTTTCCAGCCAGCCGTCGCGCTGGCGCTCCGGATCGAAGCCCTCTTCGCCCACGTCGGCCAGGCGCAGGGCGTCGGCCGCCGTGTCGTCCGCGTCGTGCCCCAGCGCGCGAAAGCGCAGCGCCTTGCCGGCCGCGAGCAGCGCGTAGGTGTCGTCGGCGCGCTCGTTGACGATGGCGATCACGTTGCCGCGCGTGTTGGCGCGGTTGACGTGCACCAGGCGGTTGCGCGTGCCCGTCTCCACCAGCCGGCGGCGCGTGTCGTCGAACAGGCGCTGCAGGCCCGGTTGCCGTGCGCCCTCTGCGGTGCTGCTGCTCATCTACTGCGCCTCTTCAATCGTGGGTGATGTTGCGATTATAGTAAAGCCGCGTCACGCCCGGGCGCTTCTCGCTGCTGGTCAGCCCACCTTGCGTAACTGGCCGGACCAATTTAGAATGGTCTGACCAATAATGGTAGTGAAACAGCAAGCGCACGCCATGCGCGACGGAGACAAGGTGAAACTCAAGACGAACGTCAAGACGAACGTGCTGGCCGCGCTGGCCTGCTGCGCCCTGCTGGGCGCCGCCCATGCGGAGGGCCCCTTCCGCAATCCCGACAACAAGAACCTGAACGACCCTTCCGAAGGCACGTATCCGGTGCCGTACAAGATGCCGGTGGCGGCCGAGATCACCGAGGCGCTGCACCGCATTCGCGCCTACATGGACCAGGCCACGCCGACCCGCGTGGTCAACCGCAAGACCGGCGCGCCGATCACCGACTTCAAAAACCCCGTGCCGGAAGCGGCCTTCGAGGACGCCGCCGGCGACTACGGCATCCTGGTCTACGAAATGGGCGTCGTGCATTCCGGCCTGCTGCGCGCGGCCGAGGTCACGGGCGACCAGGGTTTCACCACGATGACGCGGCGCCACCTGCAATTCTTCGCCGACAAGCTGCCCTACTTCCGCGCGCAGGAACAGAAGTTCCACCTGGAGCGTGCCAACAGCTTCTCGCGCTTCCTCGATCCGCGCGCGCTGGACGATGCCGGCTCGATGTGCGCGGCGCTGATGCGCGCCCGCGCCGCCAAGGTCGGCCCAGACCTCGCGGGCATGATCGCCACGTGTGGCGACTGGGTCGCCAACAAGCAGTTCCGCCTGGCCGACGGCACGCTGGCGCGCAAGCGTCCGCAGGCCGTCTCGTTGTGGGGCGACGACATGTACATGAGCATTCCGGCGCTGGCCGAGATGGGTCGCATGACGGGCGAACGCAAGTATTTCGACGACGCGGTCAACAACGTGCTCAATATGAGCAAGTACCTGTTCAACCCGCAGCTCGGCATCTACACTCACGGCTGGCATGCGCACGCACCCGATTCGCCGCGCTTTTACTGGGCGCGCGCGAACGGCTGGGCCGTACTGGCGATGAGCGACCTGCTGGACGTGCTGCCGCAGGACCACCCGGGCCGCGCCAAGGTGTTGGACCAGTTGCGCGCGGCCTTGAAGGGCATCGCCGAGCGCCAGTCCGGCACGGGCCTGTGGCACCAGATGATCGACCGCAGCGACTCCTACCTGGAGACGTCGGCCAGCGCGATGTTCGTCTACACGATCGCGCACGCGGTCAACCAGGGCTGGATCAGCCCGACCGTGTACGGCTCGGTGGCGCAGGCCGGCTGGGCGGGGCTGGCGACGAAGATCAACGCACAGGGCCAGGTGGAAGGCACCTGCGTCGGCACCACGCTCGCCTCCGACCAGGTGTATTACTACCATCGCCCGACCAGCGTGCATGCGCTGCACGGCTATGGCCCCATGCTGCTGGCCGGCGCCGAGATGCTGCGCCTGCTGAAGAACCCGAACGTGAACATCGAATACAAGGTCCGCACCTATCACTACCAGCCGAAAGGCGCGGGGCAGACCGACTACCGCGAACACCATTGAAAGGGGACCCGATGACCTTGCACCGCCCGACCGCCGCCGCCCTGCTGGCGACGCTGTTGCTCCCTGCCGCGCACGCGGCCAGCCTGCGCGTGACCTTGTCGCACGACCTGTCCACGGCACGGCCGTCGGAAACCGTGACGATTCCCTGGCTTGAAGTCAACAAGGCCATGCCCGGCGCGCTGATCCAGCGCATTGCCGTCAAGGACGCCAACGGCAAGGCCGTGCCCTACCAGGTGACGAACGTGGCGCCGCTGGCAAAGGACCCGCACAACGTCGGCGCGGCCTATGGCGAACTGATTTTCCAGCACAGCTTCAAGGCCGGCGAGAAGAGCGCGACCTACACCGTCGAGTCCATCGACGGCGTGGCGCCCGTGTTCCCGGCGCAGGCATTCGCGCGCTACGTGCCCGAGCGCCTGGACGACTTCGCGTGGGAAAACGACAAGCTGGCGCACCGCACCTACGGTCCGGCCCTGATGGCGCCGGCGCCGCCGGGCAGCGGCAAGGAAGTGCTGCAGACCAGCGGCCTGGATCTGTGGTTCAAGCGCGTGTCCTACCCGATCGTCGACCGCTGGTACAACAAGGGCCACGACCACTATCACCATGACGAGGGCGAAGGCATGGACATGTACAACGTCGGCAAGTCGCGCGGCGCCGGCGGCACCGGCATCTGGGACGGCAAGACGCTGTACACGAGCGTCAACTACGCCAACTGGAAGGTGCTGGCCAACGGTCCCGTGCGCAGCGTGTTCGAACTGCGCTACGACGCCTGGGACGCGGCCGGCACGCCCGTCACGGAGGTCAAGCGCTTCACGGTGGATGCCGGCCACTACCTGGACCGGATCGACAGCACGTTCGAGTTCAAGGACAAGGCGTCGCTGCTTGCCGCCGTGGGCCTGAACAAGACGCCTTCGGACAAGGGCGAACAGCCGGACATCGACGTGTACCGCGAGGTCAAGGACGGCGTGCTGCTGCAGTGGGTCAAGCAGAAGACCAAGGGCGAATTCGGCACGGCCATCATCCTGCCGGGGGCGACGGAGTACGCGCAGGACCAGCTGAACCACCTGGTGCTGGCGCCCGTCAAGGCGGGCCAGCCGCTGCGCTACTACGCCGGCGGCGCCTGGAATCGCGCCGGCGAAATCACCAGCCTGGAGCAATGGAAGGCCTACGTGGCCGACATGGCGCAACGGGCACGCCATCCCGTCAAGGTGGCGCTGCAGGCGCAGCCGTAACGGAGGAAAACACCGGTGTCAGGCACCTGTTTCAGGGCGAAACGCCCTGAAACAGGTGCCTGACACCATGGGTCTCAACTGTAGCAATCCCGCCACACCCCTCCACGCCCCTCCCCCTGCGGTCCGGCCACTTAGCAAAAAATCTTTATTGCGGACTGACCAATAATCAAAAATCTGCCCTAGAATGCACCAACCGGCCTGACCAGTTTTGGCCGGCGGTCCGCATACCAGAGCAATAAAAATTATTGGAGATACGATGCATCCCACCACTTCCCGCCGTGCGCACAAGCGTCGCAGCGCGCACGCCGCCGCCCGCTGCGCCATCACGTCCACCGCCTTGCTGGTCCTCGGTCATGCCACCGCCCAGACCACCCCTGCCGCCGACGAACCGACCAAGGTCGTCGTCACCGGCCTGCGTGCGTCGCTGGAGTCCGCCCTGAACAAGAAGCGTGAGGACAACGGCATCGTCGACGTCATCAAGGCGGAAGACATGGGCAAGTTCCCCGACACGAACCTGGCCGAATCGCTGCAGCGCGTGCCCGGCGTCGTCATCAACCGCGACGCCGGCGAAGGCCGCAACATCACCGTGCGCGGCCTGGGCCAGGACTTTACGCGCGTGCGCATCAACGGCATCGAAGGCCTGGCGACGACGGGCGGCACGGATTCCTCGGGCGGTGCCAACCGCTCGCGCGGCTTCGACTTCAACGTGTTCGCGTCCGAGCTGTTCAGCTCACTCACGGTGCGCAAGAGCTCCTCGGCCGACGTCGACGAAGGCTCGCTGGGCGCCACCGTCGACCTGACCACGATGCGTCCGTTCGACCTGAAGGGCTTCAACGCCACCATCACCGCCAAGGGCAAGTACAACGACCTCTCGGAGAAGACCGATCCGCGCGTCGCTTTCCTGCTGTCGAACACCTTCATGGACCGCAAGCTGGGCGTGCTGGTATCGGGCGCCTACTCGAAGCGGCAGGTGCTGGAGGAAGGCTTCTCCACCGTGCGCTGGGATAACGGCCCGTCGTCCGGCGGCTGGTGTGCGCCGCAGGGCGTGGCCGCCAACCCGGCCAACTCCACCGCCGCCACCTGCGGCCCGGCCGCGCAAGGCGTGGCACGGCTGCCGTTCTCGCAGGGCGCGGTGGACGCCTACAACGCGGCCAGCAGCGCCGCCAACTTCACGCCGCGCATCCCGCGCTACGGCCGCCTGGCGCACGACCAGGACCGCCTCGGCCTGACGGCCTCGGTGCAGTGGCGCCCGATGCGCGGCGCGCTGCTGACCTTCGACATGCTGTACTCGAAGCTGGATGCGTCGCGCCAGGAAGACTACCTGGAGGCGATCTCGTTCTCGCGCGGCGGCACCCAGGGCGGCAAGCCGCAGACCAGCGTGGTCGAGGCACTGTACGCGCCCAACGGCGCGCTGTTGTACGGCAAGTTCAATGGCGTCGACGTGCGCGCCGAGTCGCGCTACGACGAGCTGACGACGACCTTCACCCAGCCGACCTTGACGTGGGAGCAGGACCTGGCCGAAGGCTGGCGCCTGAACGCAAAGCTGGGCCGCGCCAAGTCCAAGTTCCGCAACCCGATCCAGACCACCACCACGCTGGACGCGCTGAACGTCAATGGCTACACGATGGACTTCCGCGACAACGACCGTCTGCCGACGATCGGCTACCCGTTCGATCCGACCCAGGCGGGCGGCGCGCTGACGATCGTCGGCGTGCCGCAGGTGGCAAGCGGCACGCAGCCATCCTCGATCCCGAACACGACGGCCAGCGAGATCCGCATCCGCCCGCAAGGCACGACCAACACGACCGACGTGGCGGACGTCAACGTCTCGTGGGACGTGCTGCCGGACCGCTTCAGCCTGAAAGCCGGCGCCAGCGCGAAGAAGTACACGTTCGATTCGTACGAGTTCCGCCGCGTGAACCAGGGCGATACGATCTTCGCGCCGCCGGCCGGCACCTCGGTGGCCAGCCTGACGACCACGTTGACGGGCTTCGGCAAGGGCCTCGGGCTGCCGGCGGGCACGCCGACCAGCTGGGCGATGCCGAACCTGCCGGCGATCGCGCAGGCCTACGACATCTACTGCAACTGCATCAAGAGCGGCCCGGCCGGCGGTCCCGGCGACTTCACGCTGTCGTCGATCGAGAACGCCAACGCGCGCGGCAACAACCGCTCGGTGCGGGAAGAGGACAAGGGCCTGTACCTGATGGGCGACTTCAACACGGAACTGGCCGGCATCCCGCTGCGCGGCAACGTGGGCGTGCGCTACGTGCGCACCGACCTGTCGTCCACTGGCTACGTGGCGTCCAACGGCGGCACCGCCGTCACGGTGGACAACCGCTATTCGGACACGCTGCCGGCCTTTAACGTGGCGGCCACGTTGCGGCCCGACTTCATCGTCCGCTTCGGCGCATCCAAGGTCATGACGCGCCCGCAGCTGAACGACCTGTCGCCGGGCGGCACCATCGCCACCACCGGCACCCTGTCGATCACCAGCGGCAATCCGAACCTGAAGCCGTTCCGCGCCAAGACGTTCGATTCCAGCTTCGAGTGGTACTTCGCCAGGAACAGCTTCCTGGGCCTGGGCCTGTTCCAGAAGAACATCGACACGTATATCCAAAGCCTGCGCACCGACGTGCGCTTCCGCGACACGGGCCTGCCGCTGTCGCTGCTGCCGACCAATTTCACGGGCGACGAGGTGTTCGCGGTGACGGCGCCGATCAATACGGAAGGCGGCAAGTTGCGCGGCTTCGAGATCAACTACCAGCAGCCGTTCACGTTCCTGCCGGGGATCGGCAAGAACTTCGGCGCCCTGCTGAACTACACCTACGTCAAGTCGACGATGGAGTACCTGGTGTCGCCCAACGGCGGCGCGACGATCACGGACGACCTCCTGAACCTGTCGCCGAAATCCTGGAACGCCACGTTCTACTACGACGACGGCCGCTTCAGCGCCCGTGTCTCGACCTCGCAGCGCGACGCCTTCCTGACCCGCGTGCCGGGCCAGAACAACAACGACGTGGAAGGCAAGAACAAGTCGCTGAACGTGGACCTGTCGCTGTCGTACAAGGTCAACGACAAGCTCGATCTGACCTTCGAGGGCGTCAACCTGACCGACGAGGAGAACGACCAGTTCATCAGCCGCCAGCGCAACAGCGTGGTCGTCAACCATGTGACGGGACGGGAGTATCTGCTGGGGTTGCGCTACAAGTTCTGATGTTGACGTGTCAGGTCTCGGGGTCTGTCCCTCCGGGACGACGCCGAAGCTTGCTTGGCGCGTAGAGGGTGTTGACGTGTCAAGGCTTGGGGTCTGTCCCTGCAGGGACTGACCCCGGTTTTTATCGCGCCGCTAGAGGATCTCGTGCACGACCGCTGGCGGGCGGCACAAGCGCACACCCTTGTCCGTTACGACAAACGGCCGGTTGATCAAGGCCGGATGCGCCACCATGGCGTCCAGCAGCGCATCGTCGGACAGTGCCGGATCGGCCAATCCCAGCTCTTCGTACAAGTCACCCTTGTCGCGCATCGCGCCGCGCACGGTCAGCCCGGCCTGCGCGATCATCTCGGCCAGCCGCGCGCGCGTGGGCGGCTCCTTCAGGTAGTCGATGACGACGGGCTCGACACCCGCCTCGCGGATCAGCGCCAGCGCGCCGCGCGAGTTGCTGCAGGCGTTGTTGTGGTAGATGGTGATGGTCATGATGGGGCAGCCACAAGTTTACGTCGCCGCATCATAGTCAAGCCACCCCGCGGCGGCAAGCGGCACCTTCTTATTGTCTAGATAACTCGACATAGTTGAAAAACCCGAAAAGTTCTGGTTTAATAATGCCTCCTACCAGTCGGGGTGTAGCTTAGCCCGGTAGAGCGCTACGTTCGGGACGTAGAGGCCGGAGGTTCGAATCCTCTCACCCCGACCATTCTTTTCCTGGCAATGGCTTCGACCATCGCAGCTGTCTTAGACAGCTGTCTGACAGCTGTCTGACAGCTGGCCGCAATCTCCATCGATCTACCCTGCCGCTACCACCACCTTGAGCGACGGCTTCGGCGTCACCGGCTCGGCATCCGTCGTGGCATCCGCCTCAGCGAACCGATAGCCGCTCGCCTCGTGAATCTCCCACGCGCCATCGCCCGTCAAGTGCAACACATGCGTATGGTGGCGCAGCACGGCGGGCCGGTGCGCGATGCTGATCAGGGTGGTGCCGCACGCGCGCAGGCGCCCGTACAGCGAGGCCTCGTTGCGGCAGTCGAGGGCGCTGGTGGCTTCGTCCAGGATGACGATGCTCGGGGCGTGCACCAGCACCCGGCCGAACGCCAGGCGCTGCTGCTCGCCCACCGACAGCAGCTTGTCCCAATCCTGCACGGCGTCCAGGCCGCCGACGCGCTCGGCGAGGTACGGCAGGTGCACCTGGTTCAGTATCTCCAGCAGCTCCGCGTCGCTCAGGCTCGACTCGGCGCTCGGGTAGATCAGCTGGCTGCGCAAGCTGCCCTGCTGCAGGTAAGGCTGCTGCGGCAGGAAGAAGCAGTCTTCGATCGGCGGATGATGAATGACCCCGCTGCCCTTGTGCCACAGGCCGGCGATGGCACGCAGCAGCGAACTCTTGCCGCAGCCGCTGTCGCCCGTGATCAGCAGGGCGTCACCGGGCTTGAGCTTCAAGGTCAGCTCCTTGATCAGGACGCGCTCCGATTGCGGCGGATGTAGCGTGACGGCTTCCAGCGCAAGGTGCTGGCCCGGGCGCCGCTCGATGCGCGGAGGCTGGTCTTCGTTGGCGCTCTGCGCGTCCGGCCGCGGCAGCATCAGGTCGGCCATGGCCTGCAGGCGGCCGATGCCGGCGACGAAGCGGCTCAGGCTTTCGAAATTGTCGACGATGATGCCAACCGCCGACAGCACGGCGGTGAAGGCCCCGGCGGCCTGGACGGCGCGCCCCACTTCCAGCTCGCCCGACAGCACGCCGTCGGCCAGGATGACGAACGGCAGTACCAGGGTCAGCTGGCTGAACGTGCGCTGGAAGAAGTTCAGCGAACGCTGCTTCCTGATCAGCCGGGAGAAATTCTGGATCACCTTGTCGAGCTTGTTGTCGATGTGCGCCCGTTCCTGGGCTTCGCCGCGGTAGAAGGCGATCGACTCGGCGTTCTCGCGCACGCGCATCAGGCTGAAGCGAAAATCCGCCTCGCGCCGCAACTGCCAGAAGTTCAAGTGGATCAACGGGGTACCGAACACCCACAGGGCGATGACGGTACCGACCAGCGCATACACCGCCAGCACGCCGACCAGCAGGTGCGAGATCGACCACAGTACGGCGGAAAAGGCGACCAGCTGCATGATCGAGCCCAGGAAGATCAGCAGGAAGTGGATGGACTTGCCGGTAAAGGTATTGACGTCTTCGCTGATGCGCTGGTCGGGATTGTCGATGTCGGCATCGGAACCCAGTTCGTAATACTTGCGGCCCTTCAGGTAGCCATCGAGGAAACGGCCCGTCAGCCAGCGCCGCCACTGGTTGGCGAACAGGTCGCGCATATAGTAATAGAACGCGTACACCGGCACCGCGAAGGCCAGGATCAGCAGGCACTCGCGCACCGCGTTCCAGAAGCGGTCGCGGTTCTTGCCGGCCAGCGCGGAGGTCAATTCGCCGGTCTGGTCGTTCAGCATCACGGCCAGCTGGGTTTCGACCAGCATCAGGGCGATCAACAGCAGCAGCAGGAACCAGGCCTTCTTTTTTTGGTCCTCCAGCCAGTAAGGCTTGGCCACACTGATGAACTGCTTCCAGGCAGCGAGGGAAAGCGGCGCAGCCCGCACTCTTTTTTTCGGCGGCGCCGGGGTGTCGTCATGGGCGGCGGCGGTGGAGGTGGGCTTGTTCATTTTGCTATTCCTTGTAACGACCAGGTTTCGCACTCCGCGGCAGGATTGATCCCGCTTCTTCGAGGCGCACAGCGATGGCGATGAGTGCGATAACCTCAGCCATGGGACCAGCATATGCCCAGGAATCGAAGCGTTCAGTGCGGAAACGGACATAGCGGCTCTTCTGTAGCGTTGTCGCTGATGCGCAACATTGGCGGGCGGTCAGTCCGCTGATGGGTCCTGCCGAAAAAAATCCCGAACGATTACTCGTCCGGGATTTTTTTTCGGCAGTGCGCCGGCGTCAGTCCAGCGAGAACACGTATTCCAGCCGCGCCCACACCGGATCGGCATCCTTGTCGTCACTCGCTACCTTGAAGCGGCACTGCGAGAACGCCTTGCGCGCCGCCTTGTCCAGTTCGGAGGAGCCGCTCGACTTCTGCACTTTCGATTCGATCACGCGGCCGTCGCCCGCCACCAGCAAGGCCACCTGCACGGTGCCGGTTTCGCCGGCGGCGTGCGCCTTCGGCGGGTACGTCGGCGGCGCGCAGGTGCGCATGTCGGCGACGGGGGCCTGGCGCGGCGCGCTGCTCGTCGCGTTGGCGCTGGCCGATGCCGCGGCGCTGGCGCGGCTTGGCTCCGCTTGCGGCTTTGGCTCGACGCGCGCGGTGTCCGGCGCGGCACGTTCGGCTTCGTCGCGGCCACGCCCGGCCTCCGTCACCGCCTTGGAAGGTTGTGCCACCGGAGTCGGGGCAGCCTTGGCCGCCACGACGGCCTTTTCCGCCTGCGCGGGTTTGGGCGCGTCTTCCTTCGCTGTCGTTTCCTTCGGCGCGGTCTCCTTCGGCTTGGCTTCCTTTGCAGGCAGGTCCAGCTTGTGCAGGCCCAGGCCCATGCTCTTCAACATGGCCGTCAGGCGCTCGAAATCGGACGCCTTCGGTGCGGCGGCAGGCGCCTCCGCCTTTGGCGCCGGCTCGTCCCCGGTCGCGCGGGCCACAGGGATCTCGCGGCCCTGGCCTGCGCCCTTGCCCACCAGTTCCACTTCCGCCTGACCGCTTGGGACGCTGGCAACGGGCGGCGCGCTCGCGGCGCCCGGCGTATAAGTGGCCGCCTGTTCGAGCAAGCGCATCGACTGCTGCTCCTGCCAGCTCGATCGCCCGACGATCACCAGCACGATCGCGGTCGATCCGAGCAGGACGGCCGCGATCCGGCCGTGCCGTCCGGCGACATAATCGCGGACCCGGTTCAGCAGCGAATCGGGCGCTTTGCCGTTGCGCCCCCCGGCCGTCTCGCTGGCTCGCCCCGGCTCGCCATTGAAGTCGCCCGCGTTGGCGGACTCGTGGTATTCGTATTGGCCGGAACCATGGCCGTGCAGGATCTGGTAGTCGTACAGTTCCCGTTGCTCCGCGTCCGACAGCACGCTGTAGGCGGCGTTCAGGCGCGCCATCACGCGCGCGGCCTCGGGGTTGCCGACGTTCTTGTCCGGATGATGTTTCTGGGACAGGGAACGATAGGCCGCCCGGATCACCTCGGCGGGGGCGTCACGCGTCACTTTCAGGACTTCGTAATGGCATTGAAATTTTGTCATCGGTCTGACTGCTACTTGAGGTTCCCGGCACCGCAACGAGAGGTCGTTGCCAATTTGTTCAGCAACCCGAAATACTATAGCGATTTGCTAATGCAGAATGGCATTTGACGCTGCTCAATTGCAAAATATGGCTTAAATACAACAAATTCCTCTGTGCATCGATCCGCGGACCGCGGCTGAGGCGCCACAGAAAGAAAAAGCGGGCAACAGCCCGCTTTTTCCATTGCTTCTGAAGCAACGCTCAGAACTCGACCTTCAACTGGGCTCCCGAGAATGCCGACTGGCCGTACAGGCTGATGTACATATATCCGGCCGGCGGGTTGTAGACGACGACCGATTCGCTGTTGCCCGGGTTGTACGACCCATAGTTGTAGTAGTCGCGCGTGGCCCATTGTCCCAGCGTGCTCGCATACATGTCGGCGTTACCCGTACCGCCGGAACTGGTGAAGCGGATCTGCTGCGTGCCGGCCGGCACCAGCAGGTACATGTAGGCGTAATTCCCGGCGCTGGCCGAGAGGTTCGAGCGCACGCAGTTGCGGCCCAGCTGCGCCGCGACGCCCGGGCACTCGGGCAAGGTGGCGCCACCGCTGACGGTAACGGTGCGTGACTTGACGGCCGACTTGGCGCCCTTGTCGTCGGTCACCGTCAGCGTCACCGTGTAGGTGCCGGCCGTGGTGTAGGTCTTCGACGGATTGGCGGCGGTGGACGTGGTGCCGTCGCCGAAATGCCACGACCAGCTGGCGACGCGCCCATCGCTGTCCGTCGCGGTACTGGTGAACTTCGCCGTCAGGCCGGACACGGTCGTGGTGAAGTCCGCCACCGGCGCCGCGTTGCCCGCGCACTGCGGCAGCGACGGATCGTTCACGCACGGCAGCCAGTTGCGGAAGTCGGCATCCATGCTCGAGCCCATGCTTGCGCTGTTCATGTAGCTCGCATAGCCCTGGTAGTTCCCGGGCCGGAAGTAGCCCAGCACGTTCGACACCTTGGCACGCTGCTTCTCGAACATGTAGCGCACCGCCAGGTAGCCCCAGTTGTAGACGCGCGCCTGGCCCGAGTTGTAGTCGTTCCTGAAGATCGTGCTGAGGGCATACGTACCCGCCGCGGCCTGGCTCTTGGCCGCGTCGTACGACACGTTGCGGTAGCCGTACGACATGTACTCGGCAAAGCCCTCCACCCACCACACCGAGTTGACGCTCATGGCGGCATTGAAGTCGCCGTACATGTCGAAGCGGCCGTCCAGGTAGTGGATGTATTCGTGCGTCAGGTTCCAGATCTCGAACTTCGGCAGCAGCCACTCGGCCTGGTAGGCGATGAAGCGCGCCTGGTTGCCCGCCGCGCTGGGGTTCCCTTCCAGGTACATGCCGCCGTTGTTGGTGTCGATGCCGTAGATGGCGCCGGCATAGGTGGCGTAGTCCTGGCTGCTCGCGAACACCACCATCTCCAGTTGCGCGTTGTTGTCGTTGGCGACGGGCACGGCACCCGAGGCGACGGCATTGTGGAAGTAGGACTCCTCGCCGCCGACGATCGTGCAAGCCTCGACGAGCTGGGCGCGCGTCAGCGCCTGGGCGCGCAGGCGCAAGGTCGGGCTGCAGCTATGACTGATCGGCAGCACCTCCGTGGCCAGGCGCGTGCTGAAATTGCACATATTGTAGTAGCTGCAGTTGGCCTTGTCGTAGAAGTCGACCTGCTCACCCAGGCCCACCCACAGCGCGGCGCTGGCACCGGTGATGCTGCTGCGGTCGATCAGCGCCTTGGCGCGCGAGCGCGCCAGCGGCTTCGCGGCCGTGTTGTCCGCATACTGCAGGAAGCGCCCCAGCTCGCGGCCCGCGTTGGCCACCAGGTAGCCGTCATCGCTACCGAGCAGGTCGAAATGCGCGTTGGCGAAGTTGTACAGCGTGTCGATGATCGAAGCATCCGCCTTCACCAGCGCCTGGAAGTCGGCATTCTGGTGACCGCGGAACAGCACCGTGAAGGCGTTGTTGGTGGCCGAACGCATCCACCACGAGTCGGCGGCGCGGCTGTCGAACCCGTTCAGCAGGCGCTTGACGACGGTGTTCAGGTAGCGCGCGTTTTCCGACGAGCTGTCGATCAGCGTGACGAATTCGGCCAGCGTCTCGCCATGGGCGTCGTTGACCAGGCCGAAGTTGCGGTTGTTGACGAAGGCGTCGAGCGCGGCGCGGATCGCCGTCTTCAAGCTGGTGCCGTACGGCCCGGTGGAGGCACCGTCGTAGTAATTGACGTAGTAGCCGGCGCGCAGGAACATCACCAGCTGCAGCGTGCTGCCGGCGTTGGTGCCGTCGTAGGACGCGGCGGCGCTGGCGAAGGCGTTGGCGATCGTGACCATCTTGCCCTCGCTGAAGATGGCGCCGGCCGTGGTGCCGGTCACGCCGAACAGCGTGTTGATGCAGTCGCTCGTGCTGGACTTGACGGCGTTGACCAACGCGGACCCGCTGGCGTTCGCGAACAGGCCCGTGTCGCACGCCGCCAGTGTGGCGTTGGCGTCGAGGCCGGCCACGCCGCGCGAGAGCGCCTGCGATGGCCGCACCAGCGCCCGGCTTTCCAACTGCTGGTCCGGATCGTCGCCGTATTTCAGGTAGGCGTTGGTGCTGGGCGCCACGCTCGGCTTGCGCTCGCTCGCATCGAGCGCGCGTTTCTGGTGGTGGCCGCCCCGGTACAGGTCCTCGATCTTCGCCACCTTGGGATTGCGCTCCTTGCGTTCGGCCCGCGCCTGCGCCTGTTGCATCTCGTCCGCCGTTTGCGGCGCGGGCGCCGCCGTTGCCGCCACGCTGGCCAGTCCCGCCGCCGCGAATGCGGACATCAATAGCCAATGCCGGTGCCTTGCCGCTGTCTTTGCCAAGTACATAGTGTCTCCGATGATTAGTTATGAGTCCCGACACGCATGCGGCCGGGTCAGCAGATGGTAGCGAAATGTCATCGCGGCGCTTGTGCCACTTTCGCCAGAGGCGCCGCCCAAATCGGCACGGCATGCGCGCCATCCGGCCAACTGTGCCGATTTCGCCGCGAACCGTCCCGCAAACCGCCAAGACCCGGACGGGTGCCGACTGTAGCCTTGTCGCCACACACTCACCATTGCAGGCCACATGACCAAGACGCTGACGATCATCGATTCCCATACCGGTGGCGAACCCACCCGCCTGATCGTGGAAGGGGGACCCGACCTCGGCACCGGCCCGCTGGCCGAACGGCTGGAGCGCTTCAGGGCCAGCCACGACGCCGTACGCACCGGCACTGTCTGCGAGCCGCGCGGGTCGGACGTGCTGGTCGGCGCGCTGCTGTGCGCGCCGCATGCCGACGATTGCGTGGCCGGCGTGATCTTCTTCAATAACGCAGGCTATCTTGGCATGTGCGGCCACGGCACCATCGGCCTGGTGAAATCGCTGGCGCACCTGGGGCGTATCGGGCCGGGCCGGCATCGCATCGACACACCGGTCGGCGTGGTGGTCGCGGATCTGCATGCGGACGGCTCCGTCAGCGTCGACAACGTGCCGTCCTGGCGGCTGGCCAAGCAGAGGGCTGTGGCAGTGCCCGGCTTCGGCACCGTGATCGGCGATATCGCCTGGGGCGGCAACTGGTTTTTCCTGGTCGGACAGCATGGCCTGGCGGTGGAGGCGCGCAATATCGGCGCGCTGGCCGCGTTCGCGCAGGCCGTGATGCAGGCCCTGCACGAACAGGGCATCACGGGCGCCGATGGCGCGGCGATCGATCACGTGGAGCTGTTCGGCCCTTCGCAACAGGCCGACAGCCGCAACTTCGTGCTATGCCCCGGCAAGGCCTACGACCGCTCCCCCTGCGGCACGGGCACCAGCGCCAAGCTGGCCTGCCTGGCGGCGGACGGCAGGCTGGCCGAAGGCCAGGTGTGGCGGCAGGAGAGCATCATCGGCAGCGTGTTCGAGGCCAGCTACCGGCGCATCGGCGCACGGATCGCGCCGACCATCCGCGGCCGCGCATGGATCAGCGGCGAAGCAAGGCTCGTGTTCGAGGACGACGACCCATTCGCCGGGGGCATCGCCGGCGCCTGAGCTACTTCAGGCCGCGCTCGACCTGCTGGCCATACTGGGTGGGGCTCATGCCGACGTAGGCCTTGAACTGGCGGCTGAAAGCGCTGTGGTCCGTATAGCCGCATTCGTACGCCACCTCCGCGATGCGGATGCCGGGATTGCTGGCGATAATCTCGCGTGCGGCGGACAGCCGGCACTGCAGCAACAGCTGCCGGGGCGAGTGATGGAACACCTTCTGGAACAACCGCTCGACGCGCGACAGCGACAAGCCGGCCTGCGCGGCCAGCTCCTTCAGGCACACGGTCTGCCGGTAGTGCTCGCGGATGTACTGGGCGATCTCGGCGATCTGGCGATAGGCGGGATGCAGCTCGTCCGGCAGGCCCAGGTCGCGCGACGTGCCGATCAGGCCCACCACCGCACCATCCTGGTCGCGCAAGGGCATCTTGCGCGTGATGCACCAGCCGCGGCTGCGGCCCGGATAGAGGTGCAGTTCCAGGTGCTTGTCGATCCCTTCGCCGCTGTCCATCACCTTGCGGTCCTGCGCGAAATACGATTCGGCCAGCGCGCGCGGGAACAGTTCCAGCGCCGTCTTGCCGATCACCTCGTGCTTGTGCCGCGCCCTGCAGCGCCGCACCATCGTGTGGTTGATGCTGAGGTAGCGCCCTTCCCTGTCCTTGATGAAGAACGCGATATCGTTCAAGCCGTCGAACATCGTCTCCACCGCTTCGATACCGACCGTCGCGAGATCGGCCAAGCCTCCTGTATCGATCATCTCTCCCTCCCTGCTGGCGAATATAGTGGCTTTGGCGGGGCTTGGCAAACGCGCGGGAGCGGCATGCGACGTGCGCGCCACGCTTGTGCCGATTTCGGCGTGTCGGTGGCGCGCTGCGCGCAAGACCCGCACGGCCGGGCGCCGTAGCATGGATGCTTTCAAACGAAAGGAATAGTCATGTGGAACGGAGTACTTCCAGCGGTCACGACGAAATTCACGGACGACGGCACGCTTGACCGGGACGAGATGCTGCGCTGCTTCCAGTTGCAGATGGACGCGGGCGTGGACGGCCTGATCGCCTGCGGCTCACTGGGCGAAGGCCCGATGCTGTCGCACGACGAGCGCATCGAGGTGCTGCGCCTGTGCAAACAGGTCAGCGGCACGAAGCCGGCGCTGCTGACGATTGCGGAGGCCGCGACCCGCGACGCATGCGAACTGGCGCGCAAGGCCGCGCGCGCCGGCGCCGACGGCCTGATGGTCGTGCCGAGCACGATCTACCATACCGACCCGCGCGAGACGGTGGCGACGCTGACGGCGATCGCCAGTGCCAGCGAGCTGCCCATCATGATCTATTCGAACCGGCTGGCCTACCGGGTCGACGTGACGATCCCGATCATGGAAGAACTGGCGAAGATCGATTTGTTCGTCGCGGTCAAGGAATCGTCCGACGACATCCGCCGCAGCACGGACATCATCAATCACTTCGGCGACCGCTTCGCCCTGCTGACGGGCGTGGACAACCTGGCGTTCGAGGCGCTGGCGGTCGGCGCTACCGGCTGGGTCGCCGGCCTGTGCCTGGCCTTCCCGGCCGAGACGGTGGCGATCTACCGCCTGATGCGCGCCGGCCGGCAGCGCGAAGCGCTCGACATCTACCGCTGGTTCCGGCCGCTGCTGGACCTGGACGTGTCGACCTACCTGGTGCAGAACATCAAGCTGGCCGAGCAGATCGCCATCGGCTCCAACGACCGCGTGCGCGCACCGCGCCTGCCGCTGACGGGCGCACGGCGCGAACAGGTCGAGCAGGTCATCCGCACCGCCATCGCCAAGCGCCCCGCTCTGCCCGTGCTGGCGTGACGCATCCTGACGTGATCGTGGTCGGCGCCGGCATCGTCGGCGCCGCGTGCGCCGTCGAGCTGCAGGCGCGCGGGCGGCAAGTGCTGCTGGTGGACCGGCTCGGGCCCGGCGGCGGCACGACCGCCGCCGGCATGGGCCACCTGGTCGCGCTGGACGAGTCGGAGGATGAACTGGACCTGTGCCTGCTGTCGCTGCGCCTGTGGGACCGCTATGTCGCGGAACACGGCCAGCGCGCCGAACACGTGCGCTGCGGCACGCTGTGGGTGGCGGAAGACGACGACCAGCTGGCCCATGCCGCCGCCCGGGCGGAGCGGCTGGCGCGGCGCGGCTGGCATGCCGATCAGCTCTCACCCATGCAGCTGGCGGCGGCGGAACCGGCGTTGAGGCCAGGACTGGCCGGCGCCGTGCGCGTTCTGCCGGACGGCGTGGTCTACCCGCCGGCCGTCGCGCGCGACCTGGCGATCCAGTTGACGGCGCTGGGCGGCGCCACGCTGTTCGGTGCCCCCATCACCGGCATCGGCGCCGGCTGTGTACACCTGCAAACGGGTGAGCGCCTCGACGCGCACGACGTCGTCGTGGCGGCCGGCTGCGCCACCACGGCGCTGCTGCCGGACATACCGGTGTTCCCCCGCAAGGGCCACCTGGCCATCACGGACCGCTATCCCGGCCGCCTGCGCCACCAGGTGGTCAGCATGGGCTATGGGCAGGCGGCGGCCGGCGCGGACGGCCTGGCGGTGGCGGCCAACGTGCAGCCGCGCCCCACGGGCCAGTGGCTGATCGGCTCGTGCCGGCAGGACGGCATCGCCGACGCCGCCGTCGATCCCAAGGTGCTGGCGGCCGTGCTGCGCAGCGCCATCGCCCTGCTGCCGGAACTGGCGCGAATGCAGGTCATCCGTTCCTGGACCGGCATGCGCCCGGCCAGTCCGGACGGCCGGCCCGTCATCGGCGCCCATCCGAGCCGGCCACGCACCTGGCTGGCGACCGGGCACGAAGGCCTGGGCGTGACGACGGCGTTCGGCACCGCCCTGCTGCTGGCGGACCTGATGGCCGGGCAGCCCACCGCCATCGACCCGGACCCTTATTCACCAGCGAGATTCCTCTATGACTGAACGTAGCTGCAGCGTGACGATCGATGGCATCGCCGTCACGGTCCCGGCCGGCGCCAGCGTCGTCGCCGCCATCGTCACGGCCGGCACGTTGCGCACCCGCACCTCCATGACGGGCCAGTGCCGCTTCGCCCTGTGCGGGATGGGCCGCTGCCAGGAGTGCCGCGTCACTGTGGACGGTCAGCCCCACGTGCTGGCGTGCCGTACCGCCTGCCGCGATGGCATGCAGATCCAGACGGGGACATTGGCATGAACCCTACGCTGCACATCGTCGGCAGCGGCCCGGCCGGGCTGGCAGCCGCGCACGCGGCCGTGCTGGGCGGTGCCCAGGTCTGCCTGATCGACGACCACCGAGCCGCCGGCGGCCAGGTCTGGCGCGGCGGTCCCGGTACCTGGAACGCGCCCGCCGCCGATGCGCTGTGGGCCACGTTGCAGGATCATCCCGACTTTATCCACGTGCGCGACACCCGCGTCGTCGGCGCGGCCGATGCGCGCACGCTGCTGCTGGAAAGCGATGCGGGCGGCACTCGCGTGCCGTTCGAACGGCTGCTGCTGTGCACCGGGGCGCGCGAACGCTTCGTGCCGTTCCCCGGCTGGACCCTGCCCGGCGTGACGGGCGCCGGCGGCCTGCAGGCGCTGATCAAAGGCGGCCTGCCGGTACGGGGGCGCAAGGTCGTCGTCGCCGGCTCCGGTCCGCTCCTGTTGGCCAGCGCCACCACCGCGCTGGCGGCGGGCGCGCAGGTGGTGGCCATCGTCGAGCACCAGCCGCGCGCGGCATTGGCGCGCTTCGGCCTGGGCCTTGCGCTGCGCCACCACGACAAGCTGCGCCAGGCCGCGCAACTCTTCGCGCAGCTGCGGCCGATACCCTACTTGACGGACGCGCTGGTGGTCGAGGCCACAGGCGACGCGACGCTGCGCACGATCGTCGTCGAGACGGCGCGCGGGCGCACGGCATACGACTGCGATCTGCTCGCCGCCGCCTTCGGCCTGCTGCCCAATACGGAACTGGGCCAGGCCTTCGGCTGCGCCGTCGAACGCGGTGCGTTGCGGGTGGACGAGCGCCAGCAAACCACCGTCCCACATATCTGGGCCGCCGGCGAATGCACGGGGGGCGGCGGCGTGGACCAGGCGCTGGCCCAGGGCCGCGTCGCCGCCTTGCATGCATTGGGGCTGGCGCCGTCCGGGGCCGACCTGCGCGCGTTGCGGCGAGCGCAGGATTTCGCAGCCCTGCTGGCGCGCCATTTCGCGCCGCGCCCCGCCTGGCGCGCGCTGTGCCAGCCCGACACCATCGTTTGCCGCTGCGAGGACGTCACAGCGGCCGAGCTGGCGCCCTGGCGCGACTGGCGCGAGGCGAAGCTGGCCACACGGGTGGGCATGGGCCCGTGCCAGGGCAGCACCTGCGCGGCCGCGTGCGAACAGCTGTTCGGCTGGGCGCCGCCAGCCGCGCGCATCCCGATCCTCCCGGCCAGGGCCGCCACGCTGGCCAGCATCGAATGACGCCGCTGTTATAGTTGCACATTTCTTAATCCTGACGCGACATATGGGCAACCGGGTCTTTCTGTACACCGTGGACAAGCTGCCGGACGGCGGGGCGGCTCCCGCCATCGAGGCCGCCATCGGCGAAGCCAACAATTTCGTGCCGCCGTTGTGGAAGGTGCTGTTCAGCGCCGCCATGCACGGCCCCAGCCAGGATGCGCAGCAGGTCTTCCTGCCCTCCGTCTGCGGTGGCATCTATGCCGACCGCGTGCTGGCCGAGCAGCGCCTGTTCCGGCTGCTGGACTTCGTGGCCGCCCACCCAGGGCTGGCCGAACCGGACGACTTCGCGGCGCAGGTGGACCAGTTGCGCGCGGCGCTGGCCGCTGCCGGCGGCACGGCATATTACGGCGAACTCAATGAGCTCTTCTGGCTGACCGGCACCGGCTCGCCGGAAGCGATGATGGACGACTTCGTGCGCGACTGCGCCGCGCGCTGGGAGCATGCCTGCGCGGCCATCGAGGAAGACGACCATCGCGCCGTCGAAAAGCTGTACGACTTCACGCCGCACGACGCGGCCGACGAACTGGGCTTCGGCTGCTGGCTGGTCGCCCAGGAGGACGACGGCGGGTGGGACGCCGACGACGAGGCATGCGAAGGCTTGTATGTCTTCGAAGATGAGGAGACCGGCCTGTATGGCCTGCGCCGCGCGGACGGCACCGTCGTCCTCCCGGCTTACTACGACGAGATCGATCCGATCGGGTACGGCCAGCCGTTCGGCATCCTGGAGCGTCATGACAAGCTGGGACTGTACGACCGCGACGGCAAGGAAATCATGGCGCCCCGGCTGGACGACCTGTACGACTGGCGCGAAGGCCATGCGCTGTTCGAACAGGATGGCAAGTTCGGCTATCTCGACGCCCGGGGTCGGGTAGCGATCGCCGCCCGGTTCCTGGACGGCTGCTCGGACTTCAACGCGGCCGGCGTCGCCAAAGTCGCGACGGCAGAGGGCTTCGGCTTGATCGATCGCACCGGCAAGCCCCTGACCGCGACCACCTACAAGAAGGCGGAATACCTGGAAGACCTGGCCGCATGGCGGCTCAAGCACGGGCCGAAACGGGTCGACCTGCTGTGCGCGGACGGCACGCCATGGATCAGCGGACCGTTCAAGGAAGTGCGCTGCCTGGTGGACGGCGGCGACGCGGTGGTCCGCATCGACAAGTCGTACGGCACCTTCCGGCGCAACGGCCAGCCGGGACTACCCGCGATCCACAATGAGCTGGAACTGCTGTGCCAGCTGGACGACGACGGTTCCGGCACGGTGCGGGCCATCTACCTGGTCGTGCCGCAGGGCGCGCAAGGTGTCGGCGCCACGCTGTACGACGGCACGGTGCTGGTGCCGCCGCAATTCGAAGCGATCGACGTGCTGCAGGAGCTGCGCCCGTCGGAGGACGCCAGCAGCGGCGTGCCCGCGCTGTTCGTCGTCGATGCGCGGGACGGCCGCAAGGGTTTGTGGGACGCACGCGCGCAGCAGCTCGTGCTGCCCTGCGAGTACCGCTTCATCTGGAGCCTGGCGGCGGCCGGCCGCGCACTGCTGCTGATGTACCGCGACGACCAGGGCTGGGGCATCGCCCACCCGGACGGTACGCCGTTCGTCCCACAACGCTACGAACGCTTTTCCGCCCAAGCGCGCCAGCCGGACCTGATGGCCGGCGTGCTGGCGGCCAGCGATATCGAACAGGCCTGGAGCGCGGGCAAGGCCGCTTACGCCTGGCGCGACGGCCAGGCCTGGCGCCTGTACGCCGACGGCAGCGAGGTCACCGAGCTGGCTTATCAACTGGAACAGACCAGGAAGGCCCCTGCCATCGCCGCCGACGCCGCTGCGGCCGCGCGGCTGGGTCCCCACGTCATCGCCGGCGTGGGCGACGCCCTGGCCTGCGCGGCGCTGGGCGAGGCGTATGCAGCCGCCGGCGACGCGGCCGAGGCCTGCCGCTGGTACGCCACGGCTGCCGCCGGTGGCCAGCTGGAAGCGCAGTACCTCTACGCCCGCTACCTGCTCGACGGCACCGGCTGCCCGGCCGATCCGGATGCGGCGCGGCGGCAGCTGGAGCAGGCACTCGACGACTATCCGGATTACCGCGATGCCGCCAATCTGCTGGCCCAGCTCTACGAACGGGAACTGGGCGACGCTTGCGATCCGGTGCGCGCCCGCGCGCTTTACGAACAGGCGGCTGGCGACGACCGCTACGGCTCAGACGAAGCGCAGTACCACCTGGGCCGCTGCTGGCGCGACGGCATCGGTGGCCCGGTCGATCGGAGCGAAGCGCTGCGCCTGTTCGAACTGGCGACCGTTGCCACGCCCGGGACGCGGCGGCGCGGCCACGCCGCCGCCTGCGATGCCGCGGCCGGCCTGCACCGGCAACTGGCACAGGAAGCGAAAAGCGCCGGCAAGGGCAAGGCCGCGCAACACCATTCGAAACGGGCCATGTATTTCAGCGAGCTGCTGCGCGAGCTCGGCGAATAAGAAGCGCGACCGCTTCGACCCGCCGGTTCCCCGCCTTGTCCCGCCACGCCTTGTCCCGCCACGCCGGCCTCGCGCCGTGACGACCCGCTGGCGCGGTGATCATGGCTTGGGCAGCCAGTGGCCCCGCCGGCGCGCGGCCGCCACCAGCACCATGGCGGCCACGCCCCAGCCCACCAGCGTGACGAGGGAGCCTTCCACGCCGTAGCCGCCGCCCGTCAGCCAGTCCGGGCCCGCGGTGGCGATCTGGATCCAGCCGCGGCCCGGATGGCCCGAGACGGGCGGCGAGAACACGGCGTCGAACAGGTAGTTCCAGGCGAAGTGCAGGCCGATCGGCAGCCACAGGCGGCGCGTGACGAGCCAGGCGCCCGTCAGCGTGGCCGAGGCGACGGCGGTCATCACGGCCGGCAGCAAGCCGAAGCTGTCGTTCGACAGGTGGGCCAGTGCGAACAGCAGGGACGACACGGCAAACGCGATCGTCGTGCCCCACGACTTCTCCAGCAGGCGGAAGATCACGGCGCGAAACAGGATCTCCTCGAAGAACGCCACCATGATCTGCTCCGGCAACGGCTTGAGCATCACGGTCCATGCCACCGTGCCGGTCGGCGTCCAGGCGCCGGCAGCCAGCAGCACGGCGCTGCAGAACACCACCAGCAGCGCGCCCAGGCCGATGCCCTGCCCCAGCTCGCGGCCGGCGCCGCGCAAGGCCAGTTCCGGCACGTCGCGCCGTTCCAGCTTGCGCACGTACCAGCGATAGGCCGCCACCACGGCCACCGCCGTCAGCAGCATCGGCCAGCCCTGGCGGTACGGCTTGGGCAGCATGCCGGTCGGGATCAGCACGGCGAAGAACGTCACCTGCACGCACAGCACGGCCACGACGGCGCGCGTAAAGGGATGGTTGAAGATGCGGCTGCGCAGGGACCGCGGCGCGGCGGCGATGGCGGACGTGGTGGTCGTGCTCATGTTGGCTCCTCGTTGTTGTTGTCACTGTTCTTGTCAAGGCGTTCGCGCGCCACGCGGATCCGTTCGCCGAACGGCTGCCGGTCCAGCACCTCGATGGCCTGCGCCAGCAGCTCGGACAGCGGATAGGCCAGGTCGGCATCCAGGCTGGCCGCCGCCGCGCCGGTGGCGGTCCAGCAGCGCTGCAGCCGCGGCAGCAGCGCCTGGCCGCGCGGCGCCAGTTGCACGAGCTTCTGGCGCGCATCGGTCGGCGATGGCGTCGTCGTTACCAGCTCTTCCTTCAGCATCAGCGCCACCGTCTGCGTGGCGGCCGGCTGCGTGATGCCGGCCGCCTCGGCGATCTGGCCCACGGTCCGGGCGCCGCCCTGCGCCAGCGCGCGCATCGCGGGCGTGTAGCGGGGCCGGTAATCGATGCCGGCCGCTTCGTACGATGCGGCGACCGCACCGTCCAGCAGTTCGATCAGGTGGCGCAACTGGGTTCCGAGTCCTTGTTTCATGATCTGATCATACCGCAATACATAAGCGCTTATGTATTATTTTTGATTCACTCATGAAACAGCTTTTTCATGATGCAGATCATGTGATTTTTTGCTGTCCGCCAACACAATGCGCGGGTCGATATGCCGTGTGGCCCGACATGAAGCCAACAACCAGCGGGAGAGTCTCTGATGGACAGCAGCAATGACAACAACAAGAACGGAAGCGCTACGGCGGTCGAACACGGCCGGCGCGGTTTCCTCGGCAAGGGCGCGGCACTGGGCCTGGCGGGCGTCACGCTCGGACTGGCCGCCTGCAAGGAACAGGGCGCGAGCGAGAAGGCCGCCGCCGCCAAGCCCCACCAGGCTGGCGGCGGTTCGGAAATCGCGCCGGGCCAGCTGGACGAATACTACGCCTTCATCAGCGCCGGCCATGCCGGCGAGGCGCGCATCCTCGGCATCCCCTCCGGCCGCACGCTGAAGCGCATCCCCGTTTTCAATGTCGACTGCATGGTGGGCTGGGGCATCACCAACGAATCGAAGGCCATCATCGGCACCAAGCCGGACGGCAGCCTGCTGTACAACACGGGCGATACCCACCACGTGCACGGCAGCTACAAGGACGGCACCTACGATGGCCGCTGGCTGTTCGTCAACGACAAAATCCATTCGCGCCTGGCACGCATCCGCATGGACACGATGGAGTGCGACAAGATCACCCAGCTGCCCAATGTGATGGGCTTCCACGGCATCTTCACCGACAAGCGCGACCCGGTCGACCCGAAGATCAACTACACCACGCGGGTGTTCTGCGGCGCCGAGTTCCACATCCCGCTGCCGAACGACGGCCATGACCTGGACGACCCGAGCAGATGGGGCGCGCTGTTCTCGTGCGTCAGCGCCGAGACGATGGAAGTGCTGTGGCAGTGCCGCGTGGACGGCAATATGGACCTGGTGGCGACCAGCTACGATGGCAAGCTGGCCGCCTCGAACCAGTACAACGTGGAGAACGCGGCGGACCTGAACGGCATGATGTCGGCCGAGCGCGACGCCTGCGTGTTCTTCCACGTCGAGCGCATCGAGCGCCTCGTCAAGGAAGGCAAGTTCACCACCATCGGCGCCTCCAAGGTGCCGGTGATCGACGGCCGCAAGGCAGCCAATCCGGACCCGAAGACGGCGGTCACCTGCTACGTCCCGGTCAGCAAGAACCCGCACGGCGTCAACGCCAGCCCGGACGGCAAGTACTTCGTCTGCTCCGGCAAACTCTCGCCCACCGCCACCGTGATCGAGCTGGCCAAGGTGCTGCAATGGTTCGACGGCGGCCTGAAGGACGCGCGCGACGCCGTCGTGGCGGAGCCGGAAATCGGCCTGGGTCCGCTGCACACGGCCTTCGACGGCCGCGGCAACGCCTATACCTCGCTGTTCCTGGACAGCCAGTGCGTCAAGTGGAACGTGGACGCCGCCATCGCCCAGTTCAAGGGCGACAAGAACGCCAAGGTGATCCTGGAGAAGATGGACGTGCACTACCAGCCCGGCCACAACTACGCCTCGATGGGCGAGACCAGGGAGGCGGACGGCAAGTATCTCAACTCGGGCAACAAGTTCTCCAAGGACCGCTTCCTGCCGGTCGGGCCGCTGCACGTGGAGACGGAGCAGCTGATCGACATCAGCGGCGACAAGATGCGCCTGATCGCCGACCACACGGCCTACTCGGAGCCGCACGACGGCATCATCGTCAAGCGCGACCTGGTCAAGACGCGCCAGATCTACAACATGGACGACTTCCCCAACGCGGTCAAGCCCGAGAACGCCGGCATCGAACGCCATGGCAACAAGGTGCACGTGCGCCTGATGTCGCAGGCGCCCGCCTACAGCATGCCCGTCATCAAGGTCAGGAAGGGCGACGAGGTGACGATCACGCTGACCAACCACGACAAGGTGGAGGACCTGACGCACGGCCTGGCGCTGCCGACCTATAACATCAACTTCATCGTCAACCCGCAGGAGACCAAGTCGGTGACGTTCAAGGCCGACCATGCGGGCGCGTTCTGGATGTACTGCACGCACTTCTGCCACGCGCTGCACCTCGAAATGCGCAGCCGCTTCCTGGTGGAGGCCTGACCCCATCAGCCTTGGCCCGCGCCGCGCGCGCGGGCATTTTTTCCATGACGCCGATTTCCCTCATCCTCCGCTCACTGCTGGCCTGCATGCTGCTGTGCCTCGCAACCGCCCGCGCCGCCGTCTACGACGCCGAACTGCCGGCCGGTCTGCTGCACGGGCCCGACCTGTGCGCCCACGCGGCCTGCGCCGACGTGCTGCCGCAGGCCACGCGCTTCTCGCAGCGCATGGGTTCCCCGCAATACGTGCAGGGCTTCGGCAAGGGGCCCGACGGCGCCGAGCGGCTGCAGGGCTATGTGTTCCTGTCCACCGACGTGGTCGACATCCCCGCCTACTCCGGCAAGCCGGTCGTCACGCTGATCGGCATGGACACCCGGGGCATCATCACGGGCGTGCGCGTGCTGAAGCACTCGGAGCCGATCCTGCTGGCCGGGATTCCCGAGTCGGCGCTGCTCGACTTCATCCGGCAATACGTGGGCCGGCGCGGCGACGCCAGGCTGGAAATCGGCCACGGCGGCGACGGCAGCGCGGGGCTGGATGCGATCAGCGGCGCGACCGTCACCGCCATCGCGGAAAACCAGGTGATCTCGCGCAGCGCCTACGAGATCGGCCGGCAGGTCGGCATCTTCCAGCAGGACGCGCGCCCCCCGGCCCGCTTCACCGCGATCGACGAAACGCTCGGCTGGCGCAAGCTGGTCGACGAAGGCAGCGTCATGCGGCTGCTGGTAGCGGCCGCCGACGTGGGCGCGGACCCGGCCAACGGCCCATGGCTCGACCTGTATTTCGGCTACCTGAACGTGCCGGCGGTCGGTAAAAGCCTGCTGGGCGACGATGGCTACCGCCGCCTGATGGCCGACCTGGGCCCGAACGACCATGCGTTGTTCGTCATCGGCAACGGCCAGACTTCGTTCAAGGGCTCCGGCTTCGTGCGCGGCGGCATCTACGACCGCATCCAGGTGCGCCAGGATGCGCAGACGTTCACGTTCCGCGATACCGACTACCTGAACCTGTACCGCCTGCAGCCGCCCGACACGCCCGCCTATGGCGAGTCGGGCATCTTCATTGTCCGCTCCGCCAACTTCAATCCGGCCTGGCCCTGGACCCTGCAACTGCTGGCGAACCAGCGTGGTGCCGACGGCGTGAAAAGCTTCGCCCACTTCGACGCCCAGTACTGGGTACCGGCGCGCTACCTGGAGGGCGGCCATCCGCAGGTGGTGCAGGCACGCCCGGCCTGGCAGGCCATCTGGCTGGAACGCTGGCCGCAGATTGCGCTGTTCGTGGCGCTGTTGGCCGCGACCGCCGCGTTGTACTCGCAGCGCGACCGGCTGGTGCGCACGTCGAACCGCAAGCACAAGCCGTGGATCAGCCGTCCACGCACTTTGTTGTGGCTGTGCAGCGTGGCCTTCTTCGGCTTCTACCTGAAAGCCCAGCCCAGTGTGACGCAGGTGATGACGTGGCTGCACTCGCTGCTGCATCAGTGGAAGTGGGAGCTGTTCCTGTCCGACCCGTTCATCTTCCTGTTCTGGTGGTTCATCATCATTACCGTGCTGCTGTGGGGCCGCGGCCTGTTCTGCGGCTGGCTGTGCCCATTCGGCTCGCTGCAGCAGCTGATGCTCAAGCTGGGCGCTGCCGTCGGCCTGAAGCGCTGGCAGCGGCTGCTGCCGAAAGCCCTGCACGACAAGCTGCGCTGGGTGAAGTATGGCGTGTTCTTCGTGCTGATCGGCGTCTCGCTGTTCTCGATGGAACGGGCCGAGCACCTGGCCGAGATCGAGCCGTTCAAGAGCACGTTCCTGGTCGGTGTGTGGAACCGCACCTGGCCGTTCTGGCTGTTCGTCGGCGGCATCCTGGGCCTGTCGCTGTTCAGCGAACGGCCCTACTGCAAATACCTGTGCCCCCTGGGCGCGGGCCTGGCGCTGCCGGGCCGCTTCCGGCTGTTCGGCCTGAAACGCAAGGCCGAGTGCACCAGCTGCCATGCCTGCGCGGCCGGCTGCGGCTCGCATGCGATCGACGCCCATGGCCGCATCGACCAGATGGAATGCATGCTGTGCCTGGACTGCATGGTGATGTACTACGACGACCACGCCTGCCCGCCGCTGGTGAAGGAACGCAAGGCGCGCGCGGCCCGCGGCCAGGCACTGACCCGGATCGGCAGCGACGGTTATTTCGTGCCGCTGGACAGCCTGCGCGCCTCGCTGCGCGAGCGCAAGGAAGCGCCGTGAACACGCGGCTTGCGGCCCAGCGCATCGCCCGGCGCATTGCCACGCTCCTCGCGCTGGCATGCGGCAGCGCCAGCGCGGCCGTCGTGCCGGTGGCGGCGGGCCAGTCGATCGCCGCCGCCATCGAGCGAGCGCGGCCCGGCGACACGGTACTGGTGGCGCGCGGCACCTACCGCGAGCACCTGCGCATCGACAAGCCCTTGACCTTGCAGGGCCAGGGCAAGCCGACGATCAGCGCCGGCGGCAGCGGCGACACCATTCGCATCACGGCCGCGGGCGTCACCGTGGCCGGGCTGGTGGTGCGCGACAGCGGTATCGACCTGACCGCGCAGAACGCCGCCATCTACGTGACCCCGGGCAGCCACCGCGTGACGATCGCCGATTGCGACATCCTCGCCTCGCTGTTCGGCATCTGGCTGGAAGGCAGCGACGACGCCCGCCTGCTGCGCAACGTGATCCGTGGCCGTGCCGACCTGCTGTCCGCCGCGCGCGGCAACGGCATCCAGGTATATGCCACGCGCGGCGCCCAGGTCATCGGCAACCGCGTCAGCGACAGCCGCGACGGCATCTACGTGGACGTCTCGCGCGACGCCCTGTTCCGCGGCAACCGCATCCACGATGTGCGCTACGGCACCCACTACATGAACACCAATCACAGCACCTGGGAAGACAACGAGGTGTATCGCAGCCGCGCCGGCCTGGCGCTGATGGAAGTGCGCGACATCGTCGTGCGGCGCAACGTGGCCTGGGGCCATGCCGACCACGGCATCATGCTGCGCACGATCCAGGATTCCGTCATCGAGGACAACGTCGTCGCCGGCAACGACCGCGGCTTCTTCATCTACGACGCCGAATACAACGTGGTGCGGCGCAACCTCGTCATCAACAACCGCACCGGCGTGCATCTGTCGGCCGGCTCGTCCAACAACCGGGTCGACGACAACGACTTCATCGGCAACGAAGAACAGGTGCGCTTCGTCGCGGCACGCGACGTGCTGTGGGGCCGCGAACGCGGCAACTACTGGAGCAACTACAGCGGCTGGGACCAGGACGGCGACGCCAGCGGCGACGTGCCGTACGAAGCGAACGACCTGGTGGACCGGCTCAGCTGGCGTTACCCGCTGATGAAACTGCTCAGCGCCAGCCCGGCGCTGCAAACCCTGCGCTTCGTCGCGCGCCAGTTCCCCCTGCTGCGCGCGCCGAGCGTCGTCGACCGCCATCCGCGCATGCGGCCCGCCTCGACCCACTGGAAGAAATGGCATGACCTGTTCCCCCACTGATGTTCCTGCCGACGCCGCCATCGCCGTCGACGGCGTGACGCACCGCTTTCAAACGCTGGAGGCGCTGCACGACGTCTCGCTGGCGATCCCGCGCGGCGCCATGTTCGGCCTGATCGGCCATAACGGCGCCGGCAAGAGCACCCTGTTCCGCCTGATGCTGGGCCTGATCGTGCCCACGCACGGCAGCGTACGTGTGTTGGGCCAGGCCACCGCCGCCGCCGCATTCCGCCAGGCCCGCCGCCGCATCGGCTACCTGCCCGAGAACTTCGTCACCTACGACAACCTGCGCGGCAACGAGGTGCTGCGGCTGTTCGCCGACCTGAAAGGCGTGCCGCGCGCCGAATGCGCCGGGCTGCTGGAGCGCGTGGGCCTGGATGCCGCGGCCGCCACGCGGCCCGTGCACACCTACTCGAAGGGCATGCGCCAGCGCCTCGGGCTGGCGCAGGCGCTGCTGGGTGAGCCGGCGCTGCTGTTCCTGGACGAGCCCACCAATGGCCTCGACCCGCGCGGCATCGCCGATTTCTACGCGATCCTGGCCGCGGCAAAGGCCGGCGGCACCACCATCGTCATCACCTCGCACATCCTGGCCGAGATCCAGGAACGGGTCGACGACCTGGCGATCCTGCAGGCTGGCCGGGTGGTGGCGCATGGCACCCTGCCTCAGCTGCGCACGGCCGTCGCGCTGCCGCTGCGGATCGACGCCACCGTTGCGCCGGAACGCCGGGCCGCGACGGTGGCGGCATTGTTGCTGCTCGCTGCGCGTACCGACAACGGCCTCACATGGGACGAAGCTTCCGGTCGCGTTACCGTGCGCTGTCCGGCCGCGGCCAAGATGGCGGTGCTCGCCGCCCTGGTGCCGCACGCAGCCGACGTGGCGGTGCACGAATCGACCCTCGAGCAGGTATTTCTAGGCTATGGAGCACGCCATGTCGAACACGTTTGAATGGCGCCAGGCAGCCATCGTGGCCGCCAAGGAATGGCGCGACCGGCTGCGCAACCGCTGGCTGCTGGCGGTGGCCGCCATCTTCGCCGTGTTCGCGCTGGCGATCGGCTACTTCGGCGCCGCCCAGCAGGGCCAGGTCGGGTTCCACGGCATCGAGCCGACCATCGCCAGTCTGGCCAGCCTGGTGATCTACCTCGTGCCCCTGATCGCGCTGATTTTGGGCTACGACACCATCGTCGGCGAACGCGAACGGGGAGCGCTGGAGCTGCTGCTGTCGATGCCGATCAGCCGCTTCGAGATCCTGTGCGGCAAATACCTCGGCCTGGCCGCCGCGCTGGCGAGCGCCACGGCGCTGGGCTTCGGCGTCGGCGTGCTGCCGCTCTCCGCCCAGCTGACGGTGGCCGACGGCTGGCGTTACGCGTACTTCGTCGGCAGCGCCATCCTGATGGGGTGGGCCTTCCTCAGCATCGCACTGTGCGTATCCGTGCTGGCCGGCGACCGGGTACGCGCCAGCGGCGCCGCGCTGGCGCTGTGGTTCTTCTTCGTGCTGGTGTTCGACCTGTTGCTGATGGGCGCCCTGGTGGCCAGCAACGGTGGCCTGGACAGCGGCGTCTTCGCCGCGCTGCTGATGCTGAACCCGGCCGACGTGTTCCGGCTGCTGAACGTGTTCGGCTCCGATCAGGCCCAGGGCATGTACGGCCTCGCCACCGTGATGCCGCCCGGCTGGACCCGGCCGGCCGCGCTGTGCGCCGTCATGGCCGCCTGGATCGCCCTGCCCTTTACTTTCGCTTACTGGAGATTTCGATGAACAAGATCACATCCACGCCGCGCTGGCGCCGCCTGCTGCTGGCGGCGCTGCTGGCCGGCTGCGGCCAGGCTGCCTCGCTGCAGGCGCTGGAGCCGGCCGCCGATAGCGCCTGTGCCCTGGACGGCATGGTGCTGCGCGACTATCCCGGCGCCAAAGCGCAGATCCGCTACGGCGACGGCAAGACCGACTATTTCTGCGACGTGGTCGAGCTGCTGCGCACCATGCTGGCGCCCGAACAGACCCGCGGTGCCGCGGTGCCCTTCGTGCAGGACATGGGCAAGGCCGACTGGCGGCGCCCGCAAGGGCACTGGATCGCCGCGCGCGCGGCGGTCTACGTGGTCGGCAGCCGCGCGGTCGGCTCGATGGGCCCGACCGTGGTGCCGTTCGCGCAGCGCGCCGACGCCGAGGCCTTTGCCGGCCGCGAAGGCGGCCGGGTGCTGGCCTTTGCCGACCTGTCGCCGGCCACGCTGGGTGCGCCGGCGCATGGCCACTGATCCGGGCGGCCAGTCCGCCCCCAACCCTGTCGGCTGTTGCCGACCCAATGATGAAGAGAGAGCGATGATGAACAAGTACAAACTGCTGGCGGCGCTGGTGCTGGGCGCCGGCACTTCCCTGGCCGGCGCGGCCGACAATGCCAAGGCCGAAGCGGCCTACAAGGCCACCTGTATGTCCTGCCACGGTGCCGGCGTGCTGGGCGCGCCGAAGGTGGGCGACAAGGCCGCGTGGAAGCCGCGCCTGGCCAAGGGCAAGGCAACGGTCTACACCAACGCCATCAACGGCTTCAAGATGATGCCGCCGCGCGGCGGCAACCCGGCGCTGAAGGACGACGAAGTCAAGGCCGTGGTCGACTTCATGGTCGCCAAGAGCAGCTGAGGAGCAATGTCATGGCGCGGCTGCTGCTGATCGCATTCGTCATTTTGCTGGGCGGCTGCACGCGCGAACCGCCGCGCCACAAGATAAGCGGCCACGTGTTCGGCACCACGGTCGAGGTGACGATCTACGACGGCTCGCGCGCGCGCGCCGACGCGCTGGCCGGCGCCGTGCTGGCCGAATTCGACCGGCTGCACCGCAAGTACCACGCCTGGCAGCCCAGCATGCTGACGGCGCTGAACGACAGCATTGCCAGGGGCGAACCGTTCCAGGCCGATGCCGAGATGGTCGGCCTGCTGCAATCGGCCGCCCGGCTGTCGGCCCAGTCGGACTACCTGTTCAATCCCACCATCGGCCACCTGATCCGGCTGTGGGGCTTCCAGAGCAGCACGTTCGGCCCGCAGGCGCCGCCCGCGGCGCAAATCCGGCGCTGGGTCGACGCCCATCCGACCCTGGACGACCTGCGCTACGCCGGCACCACGATCAGCAGCGTCAATCCGGCCGTGATGATCGACCTGGGCGGCTACGCCAAGGGATATGCGCTGGACCGTGCCGCCGCCATCCTGCGCGCCGGCGGCGTGCGCGCGGCGCTGGTCAATATCGGCGGCAACGTGCTGGCGATCGGCCAGCCCGGCGCCAGGCCGTGGCAGGTCGGCATCCGCGACCCGCGCGGCGCCGGGACGCTCGTCATGGTGCCGCTGCGCGACAACGAGGCGATGGGCACCAGCGGCGACTACGAGCGCTACTTCATGAAGGACGGCAAGCGGCGCCCGCACATCATCGACCCGCGCACCGGCTACCCGATCGACCTGGTGGCGTCGGTCACGATCGTCACCTCGGGCGGCCAGGACGTGGGGCTGCGTTCGGACGGCAATTCGAAACCGCTGTTCATCACGGGCGCGGCGGGCTGGCAGGCGATGGCGCGGCGGCTCGGCCTGCGCGAGGTGCTGCTGGTCGATACGGAACGCAGGGTACATGTGTCGCCCGCCCTGCAGGCGCGGCTGGCGCACGCCAGATAGCGGCCGGCAGGCTCAGCGCTGCAGCGTCTCGAGCAGCAGCGTGTCGTCGCCCTTTTTCGTCACGACCAGCACCCGGTCGGCAGCCACGAACACCTCCTGCGGCACCCCCACGATTGCGCCGACGGCGGTCTCGCTGCCGCTGGCGCGGTCGATGGCAACCAGCCGGTGCGGCCTGGTCGGGTCGCCGCAGGGCGCGCGCACGGCATACACGGTGCTCGCGGTCGCGGCCAGCGAGCCGACCTCGCACAACGTGCTGCGCACGGCGGTGTCGGTGCTTACCTTGCCATCGGCCCCCACCACCGTCAGCCGGCTTGCCGTCCCCTGCACGCCCAGCGAGACGATCTCGTTGGCGGCCGTGATCGTGGTGGCGATCTCGCCGCGCTTGCCGCGCTGCGGCCGTACGCTGAAACTGTACTTACCGGCGACGATCTTCGAGACGGCGTAGTCGTGCGGCCAGTCGCCACCGGAGATCGCGGCCGGCGCGAAATTGCCGCCCAACAGCGCGGTGCGGCCGCTCAGCCGGCCGGTCGCGCTCCAGTCATAGGCGCCGGTCGGCAGCTTCGTCGTGCCGGCCGGGCGCATCCCGGCATCGAGACGGGCCAGGAAGATGCCATTGGTCCTGCGCTGCGCGCGCCCGTCCTGCGCCATGCCGATGACGCTGACGCCATCCGCATCCACGTCCAGGTCGTAGACAAAGGCGTTGTCGGCCGTCGTCGCCAGCCTGACCGGCTTGGCCATCTTGCCTGCCGTGTCGAACTGGTAGACATATACCAGCCCATGCGTATCGGTGCGGATCGTGCTGGTATCGACATTGGCCGCCGCATAGGTCAGCTGGCCGTCGGTGCGGCAGGCCATGAAGCGGCTGCCTTCGTTCTCATCCGGCGGCTCGACCGTGCGCTGCCACAGCACGCGTTGCTTGCTCAGGCTGACCAGCAGGATCAGGCCGCGCGTGCGCGCATCCCCTTCCGGATCGAAGCGCTGGCCGGCCAGGCACAGGTCGCCCGCCGGGCTCGCGTACATGCGGTTGATCGAATCGGAGGTTTCGCCCTTGGTCAGCACGATCGGCGCGGCCGCGCAGGACAAAGACAAGGTCAAGGGCAGCAGCGCAGGACCGAACAGCGCCAACAGGAGTGATTTTTTGTGCAACATCCGCGCAGTATGCCGTAAATTGCGCGCGGAAAGAAGCCACGCTACCCCGCGCACCGCTGCTGCAAGCAACAGCAAGCTTCGCTAATATGCCGGACATGAACGCTTCCGACCGCGACCTGCACCCCCGCCCCCAGTGGCGCCGCGACGCCTGGCTGAGCCTCGACGGCACCTGGGAATTCGCCTTCGACGATGCCGACATCGGCAAGAGCGAAGGCTGGCACGACGGCCGCGCGCTGCCGCTGTCCATCGAGGTGCCCTTCCCCTACCAGAGCGAACGCTCCGGCATCGGCAGCAAGGACATTCACGAAATCGTCTGGTACAGCCGCAGCTTCGACGTGCCGCCCGGCTGGCGCGCGGATGAGGGCGACCTGCTGCTGCACTTCGGCGCGGTCGATTACGCCACCGAGGTGTGGATCAACGGCCTGCTGGCCGGCCGCAACCGCGGCGGCCACGTGCCGTTCTCGTTCAATATCGCGCCGTTCCTGCGCGACGGCAGCAACCGCGTCACCCTGCGCGTCAAGGACCGCCAGGACCCTTGCCAGCCGCGCGGCAAGCAGTCGTCCTCCGGCAAGCCGGTGCGCATCTATTATTACTGCACCACCGGCATCTGGCAGACGGTGTGGCTCGAACCCGTGCCGGCCATGCGGCTGGACGCGATGCGCCTGACCGCGGCCGACCCGGACGGCACGCTGGCGCTGGAAGTGCAGCTGCACGCGCCGGCCGGCGGCTGGACCGTGCAGCTGGACGTGCTGGCGTCGCTGGACCAGGATGCGCCGGTCGTTGCCCGCGCCAGCACCGCGGCGGCGCGTGCCAGCGCCACACTGCGCGTCGCCATCGACAACGCCAGGCCCTGGTCGACGGACGACCCGCACCTGTACGGCCTGCGCCTGCGACTGGTACGTGACGGCGCCACGCTCGACAGCGTGCAGGCCTACGTGGGCCTGCGCAGCTTCGCGTCGCGCGACGCACACTTTTACCTGAACGGGCGCAAGACCTTCCTGCTGATGGTGCTGGACCAGGGTTACTGGCCCGATACGCTGCTGGCGCCGCCGTCGGACGAGGCGCTGCGCGCCGATGTCGAATGGATCAAGCGGCTCGGCTTCAACGGTGTGCGCAAGCACCAGAAGATCGAGGCGCCGCGCTGGCTGTACTGGTGCGACCGGCTTGGCCTGCTGGTGTGGGAGGAAATGCCGAACGCGCGCAACTGGTCGCTCGACGCGGAGGAAGCCCTGCTGGCCGAATGGGAGCGCGCCGTGGCGCGCGACGTCAACCATCCTTCCATCGTGGCCTGGGTGCCCGTGGTCGAGAGCTTCGGCTTCCCCGCCCTGAAGCGCCATGCCAGCCAGCAGGCCTTCCTGGAACGCCTGGTGATGCGCACCCGCCGCCTCGATCCGAGCCGCGACGTGATCGACAACGACGGCTGGGAGCACACCAACCTGACCGACGTCTGCTCGATCCACGACTACTCGCAGCCGGCCGAGAAGCTGGTGGCGCGCTATGCGACCACCCAGCAGACCGGCCAGCCGCCCGACAAGGGCTGGTACAAGGACAAGCCGCTGTTCCTGCCCGGCGGTGCCTACCGCGGCCAGCCCATCGTGCTGAGCGAAGTGGGCGGCTTCCTGATGCAGCCGGCCGGCGTGCCCGAAGCCGAACGCGACCGCCTGTTCGATTATTACGGCAACGCCCGTACGACGGCGGAGCTGTGGCTGCGCTACCGCGACCTGATGGAAGGCATCGCCACACTGACGGCGCTGGCCGGCATCTGCTACACCCAGCTGATCGACGTGGAACACGAGCAGAACGGCCTCTTGACCTACGACCGCCAGCCGAAGTTCGACCCCGACGAGCTGGCCGCGCTGCACCGGGCGCTGTTCTTCGACCGGCATGATTGACGCTACCACGCCACGGTAGCGTTACCAAAGTGCCATCAAAGCTGTATTGAAAGGAAATATTTCCAATCGTCTCTTTCGTTGCCGTTCCGACCTGCTACACTTGCTCGTTCACTGTAATTTTCCCTCTTCGCTGGAGACCGTATGAGCATGGCAACGACCGGCCACCTGGCCAAAATCCTCAATGACAATCAGGAGGCCCTGCTGGAAGGTTGGCTGGGCGGAATGCTGTCCCGCCTGGTGCGCCGTGACAAGGCCGCCGAAGCGGACATCCGCCAGCATGCGAGCCGCTTCCTGCCGCTCGTCGTGAAGGCCGTCGAGAAGGGCCAGGGCTACGATTTCGACGCTTCCGCGTTTGCCGACGTGCGCGCACAACTGGCGGAGATGTCCGCCGCGCGCGTGCGCCAGGGCTACTCGCCGACCGAAACGGCCACGTTCATCTTCGCCCTCAAGGAACCGGTGTTCGCGCTGCTGCGCACGGCGCTGGCCGGCGACGCCAACGCGCTGGCGGCGGAGCTGACCGACAGCGGCGCCCTGTTCGACCGCATGGGCCTGTACACGGTCGAGCAATACCAGAAGGGCCGCGAGAACGTCATCCTGCGCCAGCAGCAGGAGCTGCTGGAGTTGTCCACGCCCGTCGTGCAACTGTGGAAGGACGTGCTGGCGCTGCCGCTGATCGGCACGCTGGACAGCGCGCGTACCCAGGTGGTGATGGAAAACCTGCTGCAGAAGATCATCGAGACGGGCGCGTCGATCGCCATCATCGACATCACCGGCGTGCCGACCGTCGATACGCTGGTCGCCCAGCACCTGCTCAAGACCGTGGCAGCCGCCCGCCTGATGGGCGCCGACTGCATCATCAGCGGCATCCGCCCACAGATCGCGCAGACCATCGTGCACCTGGGCGTCAACCTGGAAGACGTGACGACCAAGGCGACGCTGGCCGATGCCTTCCTGGTGGCGCTGAAGCGCGTGGGTGCGACGGTCACCCGCACCGACAAGGCAGCCTGAGGCCCGCATGGAACGCATCCCCATTCTGAAGATGGGCGACCTGCTGCTGGTCACCATCCAGGTCGACATGCACGACCGCCTGGCCATGACCTTGCAGGACGACCTGACGAGCCGCATCGTCAAGGACCGCGCGCGCGGCGTGCTGATCGACATCTCGGCGCTGGACATCGTCGATTCCTTCATCGGCCGCATGATCAGCAACACGGCGGCGATGGCGCGCGTGCTCGACGCGCGCACGGTGCTGGTCGGCATGCAGCCGGCCGTCGCCATCACGCTGGTGGAGCTGGGCCTGACCCTGCATGGCGTGCAAACGGCACTGAACGTGGAAAAAGGCGTCGCCCTTCTCCAGCGGCAGGCGGACTAACCTCATCGAAAGGCGGCTTCCTTGAGCAATAACGACGTCGACGCGCTGGTGCTGCCGATCCGGTCCGACGAGGACGTGGTACGGCTGCGCCAGTCCGTGCGCGAACAGATGATCGCCGCCGGCTTCAGCCTGATCGACCAGACCAAGATGATCACGGCGGCCAGCGAACTGGCCCGCAACACGCTGCGCTACGGCGGCGGCGGCGAAGCACACATGATGAAACTGATGAATGGCATGCGCCAGGGGATCGGCCTGACCTTCATCGACCACGGGCCCGGCATTCCGGACCTGAAGCAGGCGCTTACCGATGGTTTCACGACCGGCGGCGGCATGGGCCTCGGCCTGTCCGGCGCCAAGCGGCTGGCCGACGAATTCGACATCGAATCGGCACCCGGCCAAGGCACGACAGTAAAGATCAGCAAATGGAAACCGTTCTAGCGGCACAAGGCAGGCAGACCTGTCATCCCGTGGCCGAGGCGAGCCAGGTCGGTTCGGTGCGCCGCGCCGCGGCCGACCTGTGCGCGCGCCTGGGCTTCGACGAGACCGACGCCGGCGAGGTCGCCATCGTCGTCAGCGAGGCCGCCACCAACGTGCTGAAACATGCCGGCCATGGCGAGATCCTGCTGCGGCCACTGCGCTGCGGCGACGCGCACGGCATCGAAATCCTGGCACTGGACCGCGGCCCCGGCATCACCAGCCTGGCGGACAGCATGGCGGACGGCACCTCCACGGCGGGCAGCTACGGCGTCGGCATGGGCGCCATGCAGCGCCTGGCCTGCGAGTTCGACATCTGGAGCGCACCCGGCAAGGGCACCGTCGTCATGATGGCGCTGTGGCAGCGCGGCGCCGTGCGTCCCGAACGCGCGCTGCACTGCGGCGCGGTGTGCCTGCCGATGCGCGGCGAGGAAGTGGCCGGCGACAGCTGGGCGCTGGCCGGCGACGCCACCAGCGCCACCGCCATCGTGGCCGATGGCCTCGGCCACGGCCCGCTGGCCGCCGAGGCTTCCGAACTGGCCTGCGCGGTGGCGATGCAAGGCGCACACCAAGGCGCCGCCATCATCCTGGACGACGCCCATGCGGCACTGCGCGCCACGCGCGGCGCCGCCGTGGCAGCGGTGCGTTTCGACATGCTGCGCGACGAGCTGACGTTCGCCGGCATCGGCAACATCAGCGCGCACCTGTTCGGCGGCGACGACCGGCGCCAGCTGTTGTCGCACAACGGCATCGTCGGCAGCAATATGCGCAAGGTGCAGGAATTCGCCGCGCCGTGGGATGCGGACAGCCTGCTGGTGCTGCATTCGGATGGCCTGACGGCGCGCTGGAACCTGGGCGACTACCCCGGCTTGGCGCGCTGCCACCCGGCCGTCATCGCCGGGGTGCTGTACCGCGACTTCACGCGCGGGCGCGATGACGTGACGGTATTGGCACTGCGCGACCGCCAGGGGTGGACGCCATGAGCCTGCGCATCCTCAACCTGGCGGTGCGAGAAGAGCTGGACGTGGTGACGTCGCGCCAGCGCGCACGCCAGATCGCCCAGCTGTGCGGCTTCGCCAACCAGGATCAGGCCCGCATCGCCACCGCCGTCTCGGAACTGGCACGCAACGTCTACAACTACGCCGGCAGCGGCCGCGTCGAATTCTCGATCGAGGGCGAGACGGTGCCGCAGCTGCTGGTGATCCGCATCGAAGACCAGGGCCCCGGCATCGCCGACGTGGACCTGGTGCTGTCCGGCCGCTACCAGTCGCGCACCGGCATGGGCATGGGCATCCTGGGCGCGCGCCGCCTGATGGACCAGTTCGACATCCGCACGGGCAGCGGCGGCACCGTCGTCACGCTGAAGAAGCTGCTGCCGCACGATGCGCCGCTGGTCACCCCGGTCGCGATCGGCGCGATGGGGGCCCAGCTGGTGGCGCTCTCGCCCAACGTGACCTTGGCCGAGATGCAGCAGCAGAACAAGGAGCTGCTCGCCACCCTGTCCGAGCTGAAGACACGCCAGGACGAACTGGTGCAGCTGACGCGCGAGCTGGAGGACACCAACCGCGGTGTCGTCGCGCTGTACGCGGAGCTGGACGAGAAGGCCGACCACCTGCGCCGCGCGGACGAAATGAAGACGCGTTTCCTGTCCAATATGAGCCACGAGTTCCGCACGCCACTGAGCTCGATCCGCGCGCTGTCGCGGCTGTTGCTGGAGCGGGTCGACGGCGAGCTGACGCCGGAACAGGAAAAGCAGGTGAAGTTCATCCTGAAGGGCGCCGAGTCGCTGACCGAACTGGTGGACGACCTGCTCGACCTGGCGAAGATCGAGGCGGGCAAGATCGACGTGCGCCCGGTCGCTTTCGAGGTGGGCGACATGTTCTCGGCGCTGCGCGGCATGCTGCGCCCGCTGCTGGTCAGCAGCAAGGTCGAACTGCTGTTCGACGAACTCGCCACGCCCATCACGATGATGACGGACGAGGCCAAGCTGTCGCAGATCCTGCGCAATTTCATCTCGAACGCGCTGAAGTTCACCGAAAGCGGCTACGTGAAGGTCGGCGCGACGGTGCTGCCGAAAGGCGACGCGGTACGCTTCGACGTCGAGGACACCGGTATCGGCATCGCCGAAGAGCACCAGCAGATCATCTTCGAGGAGTTCTCGCAGGTCGAGAACCGCCTGCAGCACAAGGTCAAGGGCACGGGCCTCGGCCTGCCGCTGTGCCGCCGCCTGGCCGGACTTCTGGGCGGTTCCGTCACGCTGCGCAGCGCGCCAGGTAAGGGCTCGACGTTCTCCGCCACCATCCCGCTCGCGTACGACACGATGCCCGATCCGCTGGCGTTCCGCGGCACGCTGGCGCCGGCCGACACCGCCGGTATTCCCGTGCTGGTGGTCGAGGACGATCGTTCGACGATGCTGCTGTACCGCAGCTTCTTCCGCAACACGCCCTACCGCGCCGTTTGCGCGCGCAGCATGTGGGAAGCGGAGCAAGCCTGGGCCGCGCAGGAACCGGCCGCCGTCATCCTCGATCTCTACCTGCACGGCGAGGACAGCTGGCGCTGGCTGGCGCAGACCAAGAACGACGAGCGGCGCAAGCACGTTCCCGTCATCATCGCCTCCGAGGTCGCCGACCGCCAGAAAGCGTTCTCGCTGGGGGCCGACGCCTACCTGGCGAAACCGGTCGCACGGGAGGATCTGTTGGCACAATTGAACGCCCTGTGTCATGTACACTAGAGAAATCATGAAGGTACCCGCGCTCCCCCCTGATCCTGAACGTCGACGACACCGATGCGGCCCGCTACGCCAAGACGCGGATCCTGCAGCGCGCCGGCTTTCGCGTCACCGAAGCCGGCAGCGGCGCGGAGGCATTGGAGAAGGCACACGTCGAGGCGCCGGACCTGGTACTGCTCGACACCAAGCTGCCCGACCTGAACGGCTTCGAGGTGTGCCGCCAGCTCAAGCAGGACCCGCTCACGGCGATGGTGCTGGTGCTGCAGACGTCCGCCTCCTACCTGTCGTCGCCGGACAAGGTGCGCGCGCTGGACAGCGGCGCGGATAATTACCTGTTCGAGCCGATCGAGCCGGAGGAGCTGGTCGCCAACGTGCGCGCGCTGCTGCGCCTGGGCCGGGTGGAACGGGAGCTGCGCGAGATGGACCGCCGCAAGGACGAGTTCCTGGCCATCCTCGCGCACGAGCTGCGCAACCCGCTGGGACCGATCCGCAATGCCGTCGAGCTGCTGCGCAGTCTCGATCCGCACGCTACGCCCGCGCAGGAAAACGCGCGCCGCGTGATCTTGCGCCAGACCGACCACATGGTACGGCTGGTGGACGACCTGCTGGACGTCTCGCGCATCTCGCAAGGGAAGATCGCCTTGCGCCGCGCGCCGCTGGAGCTGTGCGCGCTGCTGCGCACCGCCGTCGAAACGGCCGAACCCAACATGGCCGGCCGCCAGCACGTGCTGACGGTGCAGCTGCCCGACCACGAGATCTGGGTCGACGGCGACAGCGTGCGCCTGGCCCAGATCGTGGGCAACCTGCTCAATAACGCTGCTAAATTCACGCCGCCGGGCGGGCGGATCACGCTGGCGGCCAGCGTGGAAGATGCGCAGGCCGTGATCCGCGTCAGCGACAATGGCATCGGCATCGATCCTGATCAGGCCGGGTCGATCTTCGACCTGTTCGCGCAGGCCGGCCATTCGCCCGACCGGGTGCAGGATGGCCTGGGCATTGGCCTCTCGCTGGTGCGCACGCTCGTCAACCTGCACGGCGGCGAAGTGCGGGTCGAGAGCCCCGGGCTGGGCCAGGGCGCCACGTTCGAGGTACACCTGCCGATGCTGGTGCGCACGCCGCAGGACGAGGCGGTCGACAGCCCCGCCGTGGAGCCGGACAAGCGCGCCGACAGCTACCGCATCCTGGTGGTGGACGATAACATCGACTCGGCCGAAATCGTCTCCGCCCTGCTGCAGTTCGCCGGTCACGACGTGCACATGGCGCACGATGGCGCCGGCGCCATCGAGGCCGCCTTGCGGCTGGCGCCGGACGTGATCTTCCTCGACATCGGCCTGCCGGACATGAGCGGCGTCGAAGTGGCGGAAAAGATGCGCGGCTATCCGCAGTTGCAAAAGACCATCCTGGTGGCGCTGACCGGCTATGGCCAGGACAAGGACCGCGCCGGCGCGATGGCGGCCGGCTTCAATCGCCACCTGACCAAGCCCGTCAACATGGAAACGCTGAACGAGACGGTGCGCGGCCTGATGCGGCCGTGATGCGATGACCGGCGCGCGCATGATTTCAATCGTCGCGCTGGCATGTTGCACGGGCTTGTACGCCAGCCCGTCATTCCCATCGGACGCATCGCCGCGGCTGCACGTCGCGCTGGCGCCGGAACGCGTGTCCGCCGCCATCCTGGCCGGGGTGGCACGCGTGCCGTCCAGCCACCCGCTGGCGCTGCGCTACCGCCAGGCCTACCCCTTTTCCCATCCGCTATTCCCGCCCGATGGCGAGCTGCGCGGCGAAACACCGACGCCGGCGTTGTCCGCCTGGCTGGCGCTGCCGCCGGCACAACGCCGCCACGATGTCGTCATCCTGCCCGCCAGCGACTACCACTGGCGCCAGGACGGCAACGACTACCGCGCCACGTTCATCGTCCACGTGGCGCCAGCCGCCGGCGGCAGCGACATCGTGATCGTGCAGTACGGCGCGCGCACGCTGCACGGCAAGTCGTTCCGGCTGCTGGGGCGGACCGGGCCGGGACGCTACCTGGACATCCGGCCCGCCGCCCCGTCGCCAGCCGCCGCCGCCGAGCTGGCTGCCTGGCTGGCCGCGTTACCGGAGCTGGCCGCGCCGGCGCGCCGCCAGCAGCCCTAGCATCCCGATCGCGAACAGCGCCACCGTACCGGGCAGCGGCACCGCCGTCGCGCCTACCTGCACGGCAAACGGCGCCACCACGGCCTCGCCGGCCTGCAGGAACACGCCACCGGCCAGCGGATCGCCGCTCCACCATTCGCCTGCCAGGGTGAACAGGCCGTTCTCGCTTTGCCCCAGCGTGGCACCGGCATCGATTTCGATGCCGTACAGGCCGGCCAGCAGGGCCGCATCGAACGCGACCGATTGCGTGGCGCCCGGTGCCAGCACGGGGAAGTCGAAGTAGGCGCCGTCCAGCGTGCCCAGCGCGATCGACGACGCCGACAGCTCGGTCGGCACGAACCAGTTGGCGGTGTCGGTATTGGTCAGGCTGTAGCCCCAGCCGACCAGCTGGCCGGCATTGCCGGTCAGGACGCCGCCGCCCGGCAGCGTCGAGAAGGTGAAGGTGAAGGGCGCGGCCTGCACCAGCGGCGCCAGCAGCATCGCCGCCGCGATGCCGGCCGCCGCGATGCCGCCGCGCAGCCGGTTGTAGTAACGAGTCAGTTTCATGGCAATCTCCTTGGAATGCGTCTTAGCGGACAATGATGGATTGCGCGTGCGACAGGCTGTAAGGCGCGCCGTCGATGTCGTTCACGCTGCCCGCTTCGGTAATGGCAAAGCGCTGCACGGTGGCCGGCACGTTGAACGTCAGCCGCACGGTGAAGTAGCCGCCCACGTCCACGTTCGGGGTGACGAACGGCAGCGCCGGCGACAGCGCCGTGTTGAGCGTGACGGTGCCGGTGCCCGCCAGGGTTTTCGGGCGGATCGAGGCGATCGTCATCGCGCGCGCCGTGCCGACGCCGGTGTTGGTGAAGCGCACGTCGACACCGATCACGCCTGGCGCCACCTGCTCCTGGCCGAGTACCTGGGCGACGAAGTTCGGCTTGCCCGGCACGGCTTCCGCGCCGGTAACGAAGTTCGTCACCGAAGCGCTGTTGCGCGAGGACGGATTGGTCGTGCTCTGCACGGCCGCCGTGATCGTGTCCGCCGTGCCCGGGCTGGCGCCGGCCGGCGCTACCAGGCTGACCACGACGTTGGCGGTTTCGCCCGATTTCAGGGTCAGCGACGACGGTGCCACGCCGGTGATGTAGTGCAGGTCGTCGGTGGCGGTCACGCCGAAGGTGTCGTCGCTGCCGTCGTTACGCACCTGGAACACCATCGTGGCCGGAACACCGGGACGCAGGTCCTGTGCCGGCGGCGCGATGACGGATACGCCCTGGGGCGTGACGGACATGCTGAACACGCGCTGGTACGGGCTGCCGGTGCTGTCGTTGCCCGTCACGTAGAGCAGGAACGGCTGCGCCGGCACGGCGAACTGGCCGAAGTACTTGCCGCCGTCGGTACCGTCGCGCTCCATCGGGATGGCGCCGATGTCGGCATACGCCTTGGTGCGCATGATGAACTGCGCGGTGGAGGCGCCCGGCGTCAGCGCGGCCACGCCATAGACCGACTGGTTCGGTGCCGGTTCGCCGTCCAGCTTGAACAGGCCCTGGTGCGGTGGCTGGCCGCCGAACTTGGCCAGGTTGAACGAAGCCAGCGCCAGCGAACCGGTGCCGGAGGCGTTGACGTACAAGGTGTCGGTCGAGCCGGACACGGTCAGCTTCCAGCGCCCGCGCTGCGGTGCGTTGACCGAGATGATGACGCCGCTCGACAGGCTCAGGTACGTGGCCGCGCTGGACGGCGTGATGACGACGCCGTTCGGGTTCACCAGCTTCACCGTCGGCAGCGCGCGCTGGATGCCGCTGACGGACACGGTCAGGCGCGTCATCGACGCATCGACCGGGATTTCATAGGTCTTCGCACTGGCGAACGTGTCGGCCACGGACAGCACCTGCACCGCGTTGTTGCGGCCCACGAGGTCGGCCAGCTGCGTGACGGTGCCCGCTTCCGACTGGTACAGCAGGAATGGCTGGCCGCCCGTTTCGGCGGCCACGCGCAGGTAACCCGGCTCGATCGGCGAGCAGCTGCCGAACAGGATCGGGAACACCTTGATTTCCTTCGACTTGGCCAGGCCGATCACGGCGCTGGCCAGGCCGGCGTCCTTGGCCGAGGCGTCGGTGTACATGAACAGGTTGCCGCTCGGGTTGGACAGCGACAGACCGTTGTACATGCCCGTCATCGCCAGTTCCGGGCAATCGTCGCCGGCGTCGGCATACAGGCCGCTGATCGCGCCCTTGAACGCATTGGCATCGTTGGTCGAGACGTTCGGGCCCGTGGACGGATCGTTGAACGGCGCCAGCACGTACTGCAGCGGCTCCTCGTCCGTGCCCAGGCGCGAGTTGACGATGCTGATCGCGGACGCGCGCACGCCGGCGATGACGCCGCCCATGCTGCCGGTGGTGTCGATCGCGAACGCCAGCGTGGGGCCTGCGCCCAGCAGGGCCTTCAGTTGCGGCTCCGTGATCTCGGCCTTGATGTCGGCCACGAACTGCTTGGTGGCCGCGATGGCCGCCGTGGCGGCGGCGTTGTGGAAGCTGCTGTGCGGCGAGATGTCGCAGTACAGCGTGTCCTTGTTGATCCCCTCGCGGAAGTAGCCCAGCGGATCGCTCGACGGCGAGCTCTTGTCCAGCGGGCCGCCGTGGCTGCACTTGAAGGGGCCGGGCTTGACCCGGTCCTCGCCGCCGTAGTAGCCGCTGGTCAGGTTCGGGGTGACGATGATCGACGAGTTGGCGCAGAAGCTGCCGGTATCGACGAAGCCCGAGCAGGCCGTCTCGGTCGGCCCCGAGAACGGCAGGCTGACGGGCCGGCCCACGCCCGGGTGGGCGCCGCTATTGCCGCTCTCGACCCAGTTGCTGTGCGAGTAGAAGTCCTGGATCGTGTGCAGCGCACTGCCCAGGTTTTCGCGCGCGCCATGGGCGTTGATCGGATCGCTGCGCAGCGCGTCCAGCACGTTGCGCTTCAGGTCCGCCAGGCGCGCCTGGGCGGCGGCACCGCTCTCGCCGTCGAAGTGCTTGGCGGAGCTGGTCTGGTCCTCGTCGACGCGGGCGTTGGCCTCGATGATCTCGTCCAGCGCCTTCTGCATCGAGTTGGTCAGCTTCGGCACGCCGAAGTAGGATTTGTCCAGCTCCTCGATGCCGCGCTGGGTGATGTCCTGGTGCGTCAGCGCGCCGTTCGACCTGGCGGTGACGAGGCACAACAGCCCGTTCTTCGGACAGAAGGCCCAGCTGCGTTGCGCCATCAGCAGGCTCAGCGCGAGCAGCGCCAGCAGGCACAACAGCTGGCGATGTAAGTGGTTGACTTGCGGTCTCATAGTATCTCCCTAGTGGTGCCCAAGCAGGGCTGAGAGCTTTGCAGCAACCTTCGTGCCACGGCCACGCCCAGAGGGAACGCCTGTGCGACTGTAAAAAAATCCGACACTTTGACGGCCGTCAGGGAACCGTCGCACGACTTGCTGCGTTAGAATGCCCCGTTGCTTTTTGTCACCCAACGGCCGTCACGAGCGGCCGCCTCCAGACCGGAACCACATGCGCCTACCCATCCCTCTCCTGCCGGCCGCCCTGCTTGCCGCCATCGTTGTCACCCCTGCCCTGGCCTTCACCCCCGTCACGCTCGACCAGGCCATGGCCCATCCCGACTGGATCGGCACACCCGTCGAAAGCGCCTGGTGGAGCTGGGACAGCAGGACCGCCTACTACAAGCAGAAGCGCGCCGGTTCGCCGCTGCGCGACACGTTCGCGGCCGGCACCGCGCCGCGCAAGGTGGGCGAGGCGGAACTGGCCGACCTGGACGCGCCCACCCTGGTCTACAACCGCGAGCGCAGCCGCGCCGTCATGCTGCGCAACGGCGACCTGTTCGAGCGCGACCTGAAGACGGGCACGCTGACGCAGATCAGCCGCAACACGACGGCAGCCGCCGACCCGCAATATTCCAGCGACGGCCGTGCCGTTCAGTTCCGCGTGGGGCACGACTGGTTCAGCTGGAACCGGGCCGAGCGCCTGGTCGCTCCGCTGGCGCTGCCGCGCACGATGAAGGACCCGGCCGCCGAGCCGGACGAGGACTACCTGCGCGCCATGCAGCTGCGCCTGATCGCGACGCTGAAGCGGCAAAAGGACGAGCGCGACGCCAGCCGCGCGCAGACCGAAGCGGAGCGGCGTGCCGACGCCACGCGGGCACCGGCGCCGATCTACCTGGGCGAGAAGATCGTGATCGATGCCAGCGCACTGTCGCCGGATGGCCGCTGGCTGCTGCTGGCCACGTCGCCCAAGTCGGCCGAGAACGGTCGCGTCGGCAAGCTGCCCCGCTACGTGACGGAATCCGGCTACGAGGAATTCGACGACCAGCGCACGCGCGTGGGCCGCAACCTGCCGCTGGCACAAACCTTGAAGCTGGTCGACCTGCGCAGCGGCTCGTTGCGCGACATCCCGCTCGACGCATTGCCAGGCATCGCCACCGATCCGCTGGCCGCAATGCGCGCGGCACGCAAGCTCGAACCCGTCAAGGGCAACCGCGCCGTGCGGCTGGACGACGACGAAGGCAATGGCATCGCCTGGAGCGGCGACGGCAGCCAGGTGGCGCTCAGCATCCGCGCCGTCGACAACAAGGACCGCTGGATCGCCTCGGTCGACCTGGCCAGCGCGCGCCTGAAACCGCTGCACAGGTTGACGGACCAGGCCTGGATCAACAACAGCTACAACGAATTCGGCTGGCTGCCGGACAACCGCACCTTGTGGTTCCTGTCCGAGGAAACCGGTTACTCGCATCTGTATACGCTGGGCGCCGACGGCCGCCAGCGCGCCCTCACCAGCGGCAAGTGGGAAGCGACGCAGGTGACGTGGAACAGCGACGGCTCGGCGGCCTGGGTCATGTGCAACCGCCGTACGCCGGGCGAGTACGAAGTGTGTGCGGTATCGCCCAAGGATGGCGGCGTGCGCGAGGTGACGCGCCTGGACGGCGGCGTGGAAGAGTTCTCGTTGTCGCCCGACCAGCGCCGGCTGCTGGTGCGCTGGTCGGCTTCCTACGTGCCGGCCCAGGCGGCCATCGTGCCTGCCGCCGGCGGCGAAGCCGTCAAGCTGACCGACACGCGCAGCGCCGCGTTCAAGGCGCGCGAATGGATCGTGCCGCAGTTCGTGGCGGTCCCGTCGACGCATGGTGGCCAGCCCGTGTGGGCCAAGCTGTACCGCCCGGCGACGCTGGAACCGGGCCGCAAGTACCCGGTCGTGATGTTCGTGCACGGCGCCGGCTACCTGCAGAACGTCAGCAAGCGTTACCCAGTCTATTTCCGCGAGCAGATGTTCCACAACCTGCTGGTGGAGAAAGGCTACATCGTGCTGGACATGGATTACCGCGCGTCGAAAGGCTACGGGCGCGACTGGCGCACGGCCATCTACCGCCAGATGGGGCACCCCGAGCTGGAGGACTACGTGGACGGCGCGCGCTGGCTGGCCGCCCACCACCAGGGCGACATCGACAAGGTGGGCATCTACGGCGGCAGCTACGGCGGCTTCCTGACGTTCATGGCGCTGATGCGCGAGCCGGAGCTGTTCAAGGCCGGCGCCGCGCTGCGTCCGGTGACGGACTGGACCTCGTATAACCACGGCTACACGGCCAACATCCTGAACACCCCTGACCTGGATCCGGAAGCGTACCGGGTGTCCTCGCCGATCGAATACGCCGACCGCCTGAAAGGCCACCTGCTGATCGCCCACGGCATGGTGGACGACAACGTGTTCTACCAGGACTCGGTGCGGATGGCGCAGCGGCTGATCGAACTGAAGAAGGACCACTGGGAGCTGGCCAGCTACCCGCTGGAGCGGCACGCGTATGTGCAGCCGGAGAGCTGGTATGACCAGTACCGCCGCATCTTCCAGCTGTTCGAGCGGACGTTGAAATAAGCCCACCGTTGGCGCGTCAGGCTTTGGGTCTGTCCCTCCGGGACTGACCCCGGTTTTAATCCGGAACGCCGGCTGCGCGATAAAAACCGGGGTCAGTCCCCATGCGGGGACAGACCCCAACCCCGGCAGCTTTACCCCAGCAAATCCGCCAAGGTCAACGCCACCACCTTGGTCGCCCGCCGCAAATCCTCCAGCAGCAGCCGCTCATCCGCCTTCTTTGCATTCGACTCCGGCACCGTGCGCGGGCCGGCGCCGTACAGCACCGCCGGGATGCCGCGCTCACCGTACAGCCGCGCATCGGCATACAGCGGCGTGCCGACGGCCGGAATCGTCTCGCCCAACACCGCCTCGGCATTCTTCTGCAACGCCGCCACCAGCGCCTGCGAGCCCGGCAACGGCCGCAGCGCGTGCGACAACAGCAGGCGCCGGATCTCCAGCCGGATACCCGGCACGTCACGCACCGCGTCCTCGATCAGCTGGCGCACCTGCGCCTCGACCGCGACGGGGTCCTCCTCGGGAATCATGCGCCGGTCCATCTTCATCACGACCTTGCCCGGCACCACGTTGGTATTGGTACCGCCATCGATGCGGCCCACCAGCATGGTCGGCGAGTCGATGCCGGCCACCTGTGACTTGATCTTCTTCAGTTCGGGCAGCTGGCCATAGATCGCGTTCAGGATCTTCGTAGCCGCCTGCAGCGCATCCACGCCCGTCTCGGGCATCGCGCCGTGGCCGGACTTGCCGTGCACGGTGATCTCCAGCTGCAGGCAGGCGTTGTGCGCGGTGACGATCTGGTAGGAGAAGCCGGCCGCGATGACCATGTCCGGCCGCGTCACGTTCTGCTCGAGCAGCCAGCCGGGGCCCAGCAGGCCGCCGAATTCCTCGTCGTAGGTAAAGTGCAGTTCGATACCGCCTCTCAAAGGCACGCCCAGCGCTTCCAGCGCGCGGGTGGCGAAGATATAGGTGGCGAAGTCGCTCTTCGACACGGCGGCCGCGCGGCCGTAGATGTAGCCGTCCTCGATCACGCCGCCGTAGGGCGGATAGGTCCAGTTGTCGCCGGGCGGTACCACGTCGCCATGCGCGTTCAGCGCCACCGTCGGGCCGCCGGCGCCATACGGACGGCGCACCACCAGATTGGTGATGCTCTCCATGCCGTAGTCGCGCACCGTGGCTTCTGGCACCACGTGCTTCTCGGCCTGCCAGCCGTACTGCTGGACCAGTTGCGCCACCATGTCGGCGTGGGGGGCGTTGTTGCCCGGCGGGGTATCGGTGGGCACGCGCAGCACCTGCTGCAGCAGGGCCACCTGCTCGTCGAAGTGGGCGTCGATCCAGTCGTTGATCTGCTGTTGGCGATTCATGTTCATTTTGCTCCTGCCGCGAACCAGGCGGCGATCTGGCCGCGTTCCGCGTCCGTCATATTGGTGAGATTCCCGATCGGCATGGCTTTCAGCTCGACGACCTGCTTGTGGATCTGCGCCGCGCGCTGGCGGATCTGCTCAGGCGTGTCGAACATCACGCCGGCCGGCGCGGTGGCGAAACCTGGCTGCGTGGGCTTGGCCGCATGGCAGGACAGGCAGCGCTGGTCCATGATGGCTTTCACTTGCGCGAACTGCGCGGCCGCGTCGACACCGGCCGCACCGGCCGCGCTGGCGGCGGGCCGCTGCGGCGCGATCGCCACGGCGACCGTCAGCAGCAGCGCCACACCGATGGCCGGGTAGCGCCACTCCACGCGGCCCTTGTGGCGCAGGTTGAAGAAGTGGCGAATGAAGACCCCGGCCGCCATGATGAAGGCCAGCACCAGCCAGGCATGCGCGTGCTGGTACGTCATCGCGTAGTGGTTGCTGATCATGATGAACAGCACCGGCAGGGTAAAGTAGTTATTGTGGACACTGCGCTGCTTGGCGCGGATGCCGTGGATCGGGTCAGGCTTGCCGCCGGCCTGCATCGCGCTGACCATCTTGCGCTGCCCTGGAATGATCAGCATGGCCACGTTGGCCACCATGATCGTGCCGATCATCGCGCCCACGTGGATGTAGGCGGCGCGGCCGGACAGCAGGTGGGTCAGGCCATAGGCGGCCGCCACCAGCAGCAGGAAGATGACGACGCCGAACCACAGGTCGTGCCGGCCCAGCGGCGAGCGGCACAGCAGGTCGTAGACGACCCAGCCGGCGACGAGGAAGCCCAGGCCCGTGCCGACGGCCTGCAGCGAGGTCAGGTCGGCCACCGATTTGTCGATCATCATCGCCTGGGCATTGAAGTAGTACGCAATCGTCAACAGCGCGAAGCCGGACAGCCAGGTCGAATAGGCCTCCCACTTGAACCAGTGCAGCTCCTTCGGCAGCTCGGCCGGTGCGACCAGGTACTTCTGCGGATTGTAGAAGCCGCCGCCATGCACGGCCCACAACTCGCCCATCACGCCCTTTTTCGCCAAGTCGGAGCCCGGCGCGGGTGGCCGGATCGAGTTGTCCAGCCAGACGAAGTAGAACGACGCGCCGATCCAGGCGATGCCCGTGATGATGTGCAGCCAGCGCACGAGAAGGTTGAGCCATTCGAGGCCGTACGGGATCAGGTAGCCGAAAACTTCCATGTAAATCCTTTGTTTGGTGGGCGCGGCATTGGCGATGGCTATAGCTACCGCAGTTTATAGAAGATAAACGCGAACGGTATCGAACTCATGACTTTTCGCGTATATTCGACATATTCACAACCATATAGCGACGTTCGCCGATGTCCAGCCTGCCGCAACACCTCGACCTGCACCTGATCCGCATCCTGTACCTGCTGCTGGTCGAGAAAAACGTGTCGCGCGTGGCGCTGAAACTGAACCAGCCGCAACCTTCCATTTCGGCCTCGCTGCGCAAGCTGCGCGAGCTGACCGGCGACCCGCTGCTGGTGCGCGGCGCGCGCGGCATGGTGCCCACCCAGCACGGCGAGAGCCTGCTGAAACCCGCGAAGCGCATCCTGGACGAGACCGAAAGCCTGTTCGTCAAGAAGACGCCGTTCGTGCCGCAGGAGGAAGCGCGCACCTTCCACATCGCCGCGCCGGACTACCTGGACAGCCAGTTCCTGCCGAACGTGGTGGCGCTGCTGCGGCGCGGCTCACCGAAAAGCCGCGTCGTCATCCACAACCTGGGGCCGGGAATCGACTACATCCGCATGCTGTCGGACGGCGACATGGACCTCGTCATCGCCAACTGGGACGAGCCGCCGCAACACCTGCACATCTCCAAGCTGTTCGAGGACCCCATCATCTGCGCGATGCATGCCGCCAGCCCGTACGCCAAGCGCACCGCCAGCGACGCGATGACGTTGCAGGACTACCTGACGCTGCCGCACGTGGCGCCGTCGCAGATGCTGCCGGGCTATGGCGGCGTGATCGACTCGTTCCTGGAGCGGCAGAACCTGCGCCGCAACGTGGTCGTGGAATCGGCCTATTTCGGCCTGATCCCCTATATGCTGACGCAGACCGACCTGGTGCTGACGACCGGCCGCCAGTTCCTGCGCTTCTATGAAAAGACGCTGCCGCTGAAGACGTTCACGGTACCCGTCAAGTTCCCGCCGATGCGCTTCTACCAGCTGTGGCACGAGCGCGTGCACCAGGCGCCCGAGCACAAGTGGCTGCGCGACCAGGTCACGGCGGCGGCGAAGGGGCTGGCGCCGAAGTAGCTGCGCCATCATCACCGCGTACAGATAAGAGCTATATACCAGCTCCGACCCGGCGCTGGCCACCTGGCGCTATCATCGCCGTTCACCATGGGATACCTGCGATGACGACCACCCTCTCCGAACTGAACACCTGCCCCCTGCCCGCCTTCGTCGACACGCTGCGCGGCATCTATGAACATTCGCCGTGGATTCCCGAGCGCGCGGCGGAACAAAGGCCATTCGCCACCGTCACGGCGCTGAAGCAGGCCTTGCAGGCCGTGGTGACGCAGGCATCCAGGGACGAGCAACTGGGCCTGATCCGCGCCCACCCCGAGCTGGCCGGCAAGGCCGCCGTGCGGGGCGAGCTGACCGCCGAGTCCACCGGTGAACAGGCCGCCTCCGGCCTGAACCTGTGCAGCTCGGAGGAATTCGCCACGCTGCACCGCCTGAACGCGGACTACAACGCGAAATTCGGCTTCCCGTTCATCCTGGCCGTGAAGGGCCCGACCGGCAAGGGCTTGAGCCGCCAGGCCGTCATCGCCACCTTTGCGCGCCGGCTGAAAAACCAGCCGGCGGCCGAGATGGCCGAATGCCTGCGCCAGATCCACCGCATCGCCGAGATCCGCCTGAACGAGCTGCTGGCCGTGCAGCTGCCGTACGGCCCGCGCATCATGCAGTGGGCCGAAGAGCTGGCGCAATGGAGCGACGACGCCGATGGCCTGACCTGCGCCTACCTGACGCAAGCGCACCGCCGCACGGCCACGCAGCTGGCCGAGTGGATGCGCGCAGCGGGCATGCAGGTGACGATCGACGCCGTCGGCAACGTGGTGGGCCGCTATCCGTGCGACGCGCCCGAGGCGAAGACACTGATCACCGGCTCGCACTACGACACGGTGCGCAACGGCGGCAAGTACGACGGTCGCCTGGGCATCCTGCTGCCGCTGGCCATCGTGCACGAGCTGCATGCCCGTGGCGAGAAGCTGCCTCACCACCTCGAAGTGATCGGCTTCGCGGAAGAAGAAGGCGTACGTTTCCGCAGCACCTTCCTGGGCAGTAACGCCGTTGCGGGCCGCTTCGACATGGACCTGCTGGAGGCGGCGGACGCCGCCGGCGTGACGATGCGCGACGCGCTCGTCGCCGCCGGCCACGATCCCGCCGCCATTCCCGCCATCGCGCGCGACCCGGCCGGCGTGCTGGCCTATGTCGAGGTGCACATCGAACAGGGTCCGGTGCTGCTGGAGCGCGGCCTGCCGCTGGGCGTCGTCACGGCGATTGCCGGCAGCTCGCGCTACCTGGTCGAACTGACCGGGCTGGCCAGCCATGCCGGCACCACCCCCATGACGATGCGCCAGGATGCCGCCGCCGCGGCCGCCGAGATCGTGCTGCTGGTGGAGCAGCGCTGCGGCGGCGTGCCCGCGCTGGTCGGCACTGTCGGCCAGCTGCAGGTGCCGAGCGGTTCCGTCAACGTCGTTCCCGGCGCCTGCAGGCTGTCGCTCGACATTCGCGCAGCCGACGATGCGGTGCGCCTGGCCGCCGTGGACGACATCCTGCGCGGCATCGAGGCGATCTGCGCCCGCCGTCGCATCGAATTCGCGCTCGAGCCGATCGTGCAGGCCGCCGCCGCGCCCTGCGCGCCGTGGCTGATGGACCAGCTCGGGGCCGCCGTCGAACGCCAGGGCTTGCCGCGCTTCGACCTGCTGTCCGGCGCCGGCCATGACGCGATGGCCATGGCGGCGCTGACGGACGTCGCCATGCTGTTTACCCGCTGCGGCAATGGCGGCATCAGCCACAACCCGCTGGAGACGATGACGGCGGACGATGCCGACCTGGCTGCGCAGGTGCTGCTGGACTTCCTGCGCGGCTTGCGCCGCCCGTGAACCTCAGGCGCCTGCCAGCACCAGGTGGGCGCCGACCAGCAGCAGGACCAGGAACAGGCAGCGCCGGAACACTCGCGGCTGCAGGTGCCGGCGCAAGCGCTGCCCCAGCAGCAGGCCAGCCAGGGCAGGCAACTGCGCCAGGAACGAGGCGCCGGCGGCAGCGGGCTGCCACGCATCGTGCGCCGCCAGCACGACGGCCAGCGCCAGCGTCGATACCGAGAACGACAGTCCCATCGCCTGTACCAGTTCCTCCTGATCCAGCTCCAGCGCCTGCAAGTAGGGTACGGCAGGCAGCACGAACACCCCGGTCGCCGCCGTCAGCACGCCGGTCGCCGCCCCCATCAGCGGTGCCAGCCAGGGCTCTTGCCGTGCCGGCACCGACCACGCCACCTCGCCCAGGCCCAGCAGCCCATACAGCACCAGCGCCAGACCCAGCACGACGCCGCCGCCCTGCGTCTGCAACAGCAGCGCGCCGCCGGCCAGTGTGCCCAGGCAGATCCCGGCCATCATGCCGCGCAGTCGCAGCCACAGCGGATACAGCGGCCGGCCGGACAGTACTTGCCAACCGTTCGTCAACAACGAAGGCACGACCAGCAGCGCGGCCGCTTCCATCGGCGCCATGACGAGGCCCAGCAGTCCCATCGCCACCGTGGGCAGGCCCATGCCGGTGGCACCCTTGACCATGCCGGCGAGGAGGAAGACGACGGCGACGTAAACGATGTGGGTGGCGAAGTAGGCATCCATGGCCGCAGTGTGCCAGTCGCCCGCGGTGGCGAAAATGTGGAATATACTGGCGCTGCCTTCGTCTTCCCCGAAGGCTGAGGACATCCATGCGCTTCGACCTGACCGACCTGAAACTGTTCCTGCGCGTGGCGGAAAGCGGCAGCATCACGGCCGGCGCCGCGCACGCCCACCTCGCACTGGCCTCCGCCAGCGCCCGCATCCGCGGCATGGAGGATGCGCTGGGGGTGCCGCTGCTGGCGCGTAAGCGCCGCGGCGTCGAGCCGACCGAGGCCGGGCGCACACTGCTGCATCATGCGCGCCTGATCACGCAGCAGATGGAGCGCATGCGTGCCGACCTGGGCGAGTACGCCACTGGCTTGAAAGGTCACATCCGGTTGTTGTCGAACACCTCGGCGCTGACCGAGTTTTTGCCCGATACGCTGGCCTCGTTCATGGCGGCCCATCCGCACGTCAATGTCGACCTGGAAGAGCGCCTCAGCACCGACATCGTCGAGGCCATGCGGGAGCGGCTGGCCGATATCGGCATCGTCACGGACGCGGTGGACAGCAGTGGCCTGGAGACGCGCCTGTTCAAGGAAGACCGGCTGGTGCTGGCGCTGGGGCCGGGCCATCCGCTGGCAAAGGGATTGCGGCGCAACGCGGCATTGCCGTTCGCCCGTTGCGTCGAGCATGACTTCATCGGCCTGGCCGGCGACAGCGCGCTGACGCAGTACATCGGCGAGCAGGGCCTTCGGCTGGGGCACCGGCTGCGCTACCGCGTGCGCCTGCGCAGCTTCGATGCGATCTGCCGGATGGTGGCCAGCGGTGCCGGGCTGGCCGTGCTGCCCGAGTCGGCCGCCGTGCGTTCGCGCGATGCGGCCAACCTGAAGATCGTGCGGCTGACCGACGCGTGGGCGCGGCGGCGGCTGTTGCTGTGCATGCGCAGCTATGCCGAGCTGCCGGGGTATGCGCGCGAGCTGGTCGATATTCTGGCGGCGCCGGCCTGACACCAGGGGTTCATCGTCGGTTCACACGACCCCGGCCCGCTCCAGCATCGCATGCAGCAGCACATTGCACCCGGCCTCGAGGTGCTCAGGCTTGGCATCCTCGATCTCGTTGTGGCTGATGCCGTCCTTGCACGGCACGAAGATCATGCCGGAAGGCGCCAGCCGCGCGGCATAGATCGCATCGTGGCCGGCGCCGGACACCACGTCCATCGTCGAATACCCCAGCCGCGCCGTCGCGTTGCGTACGGCGCCCACCACGTCCGGGTGGAACGGGCAAGGCGGATAGTACGACACCCGCTCCAGCTTGATCTCCAGCCCCGTCTCGGCGGCCGTGCGTTCGACGAACGCCACCATCTCCTCGTGCATCGTGTTGAGCAGCTCGTCGCTGACGTTGCGCAGGTCGATGCTGAACTTGACCTGGCCGGGGATCACGTTGCGGCTGTTCGGGAACACCTGCATCATGCCCACCGTGCCGCGGCCGTACGGTGGATAGCGGTTGGCGATGGCGACGACCTCCGGGATGATCCGCGCGGCCACCTGCATCGCGTCGCGGCGCAGGTGCATCGGCGTCGGCCCCGCGTGTGCCTCCATCCCGCCGACGGTGCAGTCGTACCACGACAGGCCCATCACGGCCGGCACCACGCCGATCACCTTGTCGGCGTCCTCCAGCACCGGGCCCTGCTCGATATGGGTCTCGAAGTAGGCCCCGATCGGATGGTCGCCCGGCACCTGCGTGCCCTTGTAGCCGATCCGCTCCAGCTCCTCGCCCACGCTCTTGCCTTCCGTGTCGCGCGCCGCATACGCGTGCTCCAGGGTGAACGCACCGCAGAACACGCCGGAGCCCATCATCACGGGCACGAAGCGCGATCCTTCCTCGTTGGTCCAGAACGCGACCTCGATCGGCGCCCGCGTGCGGATGCCGCGGTCGTTCAGGGTGCGCACCACTTCCAGCCCGGCCAGCACGCCGTAGTTGCCGTCGAACTTGCCGCCGGTGGGCTGCGTGTCGATATGGCTGCCCGTGACCACCGGCGGCAGCGTGTTGTCGGTGCCGTCGCGCCGCATGAACACGTTGCCGATCTGGTCGATCGTGATGCTCATGCCGGCCGCCTTGCCCCAGCCGACCACCAGGTCGCGGCCCTGGCGGTCCAGGTCCGTCAGCGCCAGGCGCTTGACGCCGCCCTTCTCGGTGGCGCCGATTTGCGCCAGCTCCATCAATGCGTCCCACAGCCGTTTGCCGTCCACACGCAGGTCGGCCAGCGCCTCGCCCTTCCAGATATCGTTCATGTCGTTCTCCTGTCAACCTGCAGAGACGGGGACGAAGGCCGGACGGTCGATATGACGTCCGGCGCCCTCCACCGCCATCAGCTCGCCCCGATGGAACACTAGCTTGCCCGCGGCAATCGTGCTGCTGGGGATGCCCTTCACAGTACGTCCTTCGAAGACATTGAAGCCGCCTTTCGCATGCTGCGTGGCCTTCGATATCGTGCGGGTGCCGGCCGGGTCCCACACCACGAGGTCCGCATCCGAACCGGCCGCGATCACGCCCTTGCGCGGGTAGATATTGAAGATCTGCGCCGCGTTGGCCGACGTCACGCGCACGAACTCGGAAGGGGTCAGCAGCCCCTTGTTGACGCCCTCGTCCCAGATCACGGCCATGCGGTCCTCGACACCGCCGCAACCGTTCGGGATCTTCGTGAAATCGTTGCGCCCGGCCGCCTTCTGCTCGGCGCAGAAGGTGCAGTGGTCGGTGGCGGTCGTGTGCAGGTTGCCGCCCTGCAGGCCCTGCCAGAGCGCGCGTTGGTGTTCCTTGCTGCGGAACGGTGGGCTCATCACGTGGCCTGCCGCGACCTCGAAGTCGGGATGCTGGTACACGCTGTCGTCGATCAGCAGGTGCCCCGCCAGCGCCTCCCCGTACACGCGCTGGCCCAGCGCGCGGGCGCGCGTGATGGCATCCAGTGACTCCTTGCACGACACGTGCACGATGTACAGCGGCGTGTGCAGCACGCTGGCGATGGCGATGGCCCGGTTGGCCGCTTCCGCTTCCACGGCTGGAGGACGCGACAGCGGGTGCGACGACGGTCCCGTCAGTCCCTGCTTCAGCAAATCCTGCTGCAACTGGTAGACCAGTTCGCCGTTCTCCGCGTGTACCGTGGGGATCGCGCCCAGCTCCAGCGAACGGCGGAAACTCTTCACCAGCGTCTCGTCGTCGGCCATGATCGCGTTCTTGTACGCCATGAAGTGCTTGAAGCTGTTGACGCCATGCTTGCGTACCAGCTCGCCCATCTCCTCGTGCACCAGGTCCGACCACCACGTGATGGCGACGTGGAAGGTGTAGTCGCCGGCCGCCTTGGCCGCCCAGCCGCGCCATTGGTGATAAGCCTCCAGCAGCGATTGCTGCGGGTTCGGGATGACGAAGTCGATGATCGTCGTGGTGCCGCCGGCCAGGCCGGCCGCCGTGCCCGTGAAGAAGTCGTCCGCCGTCACCGTGCCCATGAACGGCAGGTTCATGTGCGTGTGCGGGTCGATCCCGCCCGGCAGCACGTACTGGCCGCCGGCATCGATCACCTGCGCACCGGCCGGGGCCTCCAGCTGCTCGCCCACCGCCACGATCTTGTCGCCCTCGCACAGCACGTCGGCCCGGAAGGCGCGGTCCGCGTTGACCACGGTACCGCCGCGTATGAATACTGTCATGTTGTCTCCATCGTTATGAGTTACGACTGCGGCACCAGTACCGGCACGGCCTTCCCGCGCATCATGGCGCCGTAGACCAGCGCCGAGATGGCGATGCCGACGAACCAGGCGTAGGTGTAGATCGTCTTGAAGGTGGCGCCCACGCCAGGGAACGACTGCGGGAACGCGGCGTTCAGGAAGCCCGGGATATTGGGCAACACGCCCAGCACGAAGGCGGCGATGGCGGCCATGTTCCAGCCCGCGCCGTACGAATACACGCCGTCCTCGCGGTACAGCTGCGCCACGTCCAGCTCCGTGCGGCGCACCAGGTAGTAGTCGACGATCAGTACGCCGGCAATGGGCCCCAAGAGCGCCGAATAGCCGATCAGCCATGTGAAGATATAGCCCTCGGTCGTCTCCAGCAGTTTCCACGGCATCATCGCCAGCGCAATGGCCGCCGTGATGTAGCCGCCGGTGCGGTAGGAGATGCGCTTCGGCGCCAGCGCGGAGAAGTCGTAGGCGGGACCGACCAGGTTGGCGGCCAGGTTGACACTGACCGTGTCGATCAGGAGGATCACCAGCGCCACCAGCACCGCCACGCCCGTCATGCGGCTGGACAGGTCCACCGGGTCCCAGATCGCTTCCCCGTACAGGACTACCGTGGCCGACGTGACGATGACGGCCAGCGCCGCCAGCAGACCCATGGGCACCGGCAGGCCGACCGACTGGCCGACCAGCTGGTCCTTCTGCGATTTCGCGAAACGGGTGAAGTCGGGGATGTTCAATGCCAGCGTGGCCCAGAAGCCCACCATGGCCGTCAGCGACGGCCAGAACGTCGACCAGAACTGGCCTGCCTTGGCGCCGCCTTCGACGAACTGCGACGGCTTGTGCAGCAGCGGCCCGAAGCCGCCTGCCTTGTCGTGCACCCACCACAGCAGCACGAAGCAGATCAGGATCTTCAGCGGCGCCGTGTAGGTCTCCAGCTTGCGGATCGCATCCATGCCATGCACGATGTACCAGAACTGGATGGCCCAGAAGGCGAGGAAGCACAGCAGTTGCGCCAGGTTGATGCCGAGCCCTGGCAGCTTGTCGCCGCCGATGGGTGCACCCATCAGGGCGCCGAGCAGGGTGTAGATCATCTGGCCGCCGAACCATGTCTGGATACCGTACCATCCGCAGGCCACGATGGCGCGCATCAGCGCCGGCAGCTTCGCACCGGCCGTGCCGAACGAGGCGCGCGCCAGCACGGCATACGGGATGCCGTACTTGGTGCCGGCATGGCCGATGGCCAGCATCGGCAGCAGCACGATGGCGTTGGCGAGGAAGACGGTCAGCACGGCCTGGTAGGCCGACATGCCGCCCTCGATCAGGCTGGCCGACAGCGTGTAGGCCGGGATGCACATCACCATGCCCACCCACAGCGCGGCGAAGTGATACCAGCGCCAGGTGCGCTGGGCGGCACTGGTGGGGGCCAGGTCTTCGTTCCACAGGTCGTTGTTGTTCATCTGCTCGTCCTTGTTAATGGGGCCAGTGGTGAAAACCGGGGACAGTCCCCATGCGGGGACAGTCCCCAAACCTCATGCTGCCGTGGGCACTTTCTCGGCGCGCGGATTGCGCGGGTCCTGTGTCCAGTTCATGTACGGCATGCCGGTCTGCTGCGGCACCATCGTGATGCAGCTCTGTACCGGGCAGGTGATCTCGCACAGGTTGCAGCCCACGCATTCGGCGTCGATCACTTCATACCTGCGCGCGCCGCTGACCGGGTCCACCAGCTTGGCGATGGCCTGGTGCGACGTGTCCTCGCAGGCGATGTGGCACTTGCCGCAGCCGATGCAGGCTTCCTGGTCGATCCTGGCGATCACCTTGTAGTTCATGTCCAGGTATTTCCAGTCGGTGGTATTCGGCACCGCCTTCCCTGAAAAGTCGGCCAGGGTGCGGTAGCCCTTCGAATCCATCCAGCGTGCCAGCCCGTCCTTCATCTGCTCGACGATGCCGAAGCCGTGCAACATCGCCGCCGTGCACACCTGCACGCAGCCGGCGCCCAGGGCGATGAACTCGGCCGCGTCGCGCCAGTTGTTGATGCCGCCGATGCCGGAGATCGGCAGGCCTTGCGTTGCCGGATCGCGCGCGATCTCGGCAACCATGTTCAGCGCGATCGGTTTCACCGCCGTGCCGCAGTAGCCGCCGTGCGTGCTGGCCGTGCCGACGGTCGGCAGCGCCACCATCCGGTCCAGGTCGATCGACGTGATCGAGTTGATCGTGTTGATCAGCGAGACCGCATCCGCGCCGCCGGCCTTGGCGGCGCGGGCCGGCTGGCGGATGTCGGTGATGTTGGGCGTCAGCTTGACGATCACCGGCAGGCGGCTGTGCTTCTTGCACCAGCCCGTGACCATCTGCACGTACTCCGGCACCTGGCCGACGGCGGCGCCCATGCCGCGCTCCGGCATGCCGTGCGGGCAGCCGAAATTGAGCTCGATGCCGTCCGCCCCCGTGGCCTCGACCTTCGGCAGGATGTCGGCCCAGTAGTGCTCCTCGCAAGGCAGCATCAGCGAGACGACGATGGCCCGGTCCGGCCACGCTTCCTTGACGGCCGTGATCTCGCGCAGGTTGATCTCCAGCGAGCGGTCGGTGATCAGCTCGATGTTGTTGAAGCCCAGGACTTCGCGGTTCTTGCCGTAGATGGCCGAGTAGCGCGACGAGACGTTGACTGCCGGCGGGTCCTCGCCCAAGGTCTTCCACACCACGCCGCCCCAGCCGGCCTCGAAGGCGCGGATGACGTTGTAGGCCTTGTCGGTCGGCGGCGCGGAGGCCAGCCAGAACGGGTTCGGTGCCTTGATGCCGCAGAAGTCGACCGACAGGTCGGCCCTGAAATGCGTGTCGATGGTGCCCATTACAGTGCCTCCGGTTGTGCGTTGTTGCGTGCCTGGATGTCGGCGTGGATCGCCAGCGCCGCCAGCTTGCCGTGCTGGACGGCCTGCACCGTCAGGTCCTGCCCTGGCGCCACGCAGTCGCCGCCGGCGTAGATGCCCGGCAGCGCGGTGCGGAACTGGCTGTCCACGTCGATCTTGTCGCCGCTGCGCTTGAGCAGCGTGGCCAGCGGGTCGGCCAGCGAACCCTCCGCCATGCTTTGCCCGATGGCCTTGAAAACCGCATCGGCCACCAGCTCGAACGTTTCGCCAGTGCCAGCCAGGCGGCCGGATTCGTCCAGCGCCGTCTTCTCGAAGCGCATGCCGCGTACACGGCCCAGGCCATCGAGCAGCACCTCGCGCGGCTGCGCCCACGTCACCATGCGCACCAGGTTGGCCTTGGCGATCTCCTGCTCGTGGTGCGTGGCGCTCATCGCGTCGAAGCCGCGCCGGTACACCAGCGTGACCTCCTCGGCGCCCAGGCGCTGCACCTGCACGGCCATGTCGATGGCCGTGTTGCCGGCGCCGATGACGATGGCGCGGCGCGGTACCGGCAATGCCGCCAGGTCGTCGGCCTGGCGCAGCGCGGCGATGTAGTCCACGGCGGCGACCAACCCCGGCGCGTCCTCACCGGTCAAGCCGAGCTGGCGGCTTGCACCGAGCCCGAGGCCGAGAAACACGGCGTCGTATTGCGCGTGCAGGTCCTTCAGGTGCAGGTTGTCGCCCAGCTTCTGGCCGTAGCGGATCTCGATGCCGCCGATCCCCAGCAGGAACTCCACTTCGCGCTGGGCGAACTGGTTGGTCAGCTTGTACTTGGCGATACCGTACTCGTTCAGGCCACCGGCCTTCTGCTGCGCCTCGAACACGACGACGTCGTTGCCCAGCATGGCGAGGCGGTGCGCGCACGACAGCCCGGCCGGACCCGCGCCGACCACCGCGACCGTCTTCCCGGTGGCGGGTGCGCGCTGGAACGGATGATCGACGAAGGACATATTGTCGGTGGCGTAGCGCTGCAGCAGCGCGATCTTGACCGGCTGGCCTTCGGCGTCGTGGTTGCGCACGCAGGCGTCCTCGCACAGGATCTCGGTCGGGCAGACACGCGCGCAGCTGCCGCCGAAGATGTTCTGCTTCAGGATGCCGGCGGCGGCGCCGTCGATATTGCGGTCGTGGATGTTGCGGATGAAGCTGGCGACGTCGATCTCGGACGGGCAGATGCGGGTACAAGGCGCGTCGTGGCAGTACAGGCAGCGCGCCGCTTCGATGGCGGCCTGGCGCGCGTTCAGTGGCGGCGCCAGGTCGGTGAAGTGGGTGGCCAGTTCGCCGTTGGTGGCTTTGGGTTGCGGGATGTAGTTCAGTGAGTCGAGCATGGTTGGTTCCTGGCTTTTGTGGCTAAAACCGGGGACAGTCCCAAAGGGACAGTCCCCCCTGCTAATACCGTCCCGGGACCGCAAGCCTTCGGGACTTCCCGCGCAGCGGGGTTACTTCATCTGTGGGAATGCAAATTCCGCGCCAGCGCTTGCGGTGTTTGGCCAGCGCTGCATCACGGCCTTGTGCCGCGTGTAGAAACGCACGCCTTCCGGGCCGTAGGCATGGTGGTCGCCGAACAGGCTGCGCTTCCAGCCGCCGAAGCTGTTGAAGGCCATCGGCACCGGCAGCGGCACGTTGACGCCGACCATGCCGACCTGGATCTGGCGCACGAACTCGCGCGCCACGCCACCGTCGCGCGTGAAGATCGCCACGCCGTTACCGTATTCGTTACGGTTGATCAGCTCCACCGCGCTGCCCACGTCCGGCAGCCGCACCACGCACAGCACGGGACCGAAGATCTCTTCCTTGTAGATCGACATCTCGGGCGTCACGTGGTCGAACAGGGTGCCGCCGACAAAGAAGCCGTTGGGCCGGTCCGCCACCTTGTGGCCGCGGCCATCCACGACCAGTCTGGCGCCCTGCTCCACGCCCTCGCCGATCAGCTTTTCGATGCGCTGCTGCGCGGCCCGCGTGACCACCGGCCCCATTTCGGCGTCCGGCGCGGTGCCGTCGCCGATTTTCAGTGCGGCCGTGCGCCGTTGCAGTGCATCGACCAACCGGTCGGCCGCGTCGCCCACGGCCGCGACGACGGAGATGGCCATGCAGCGTTCGCCCGCGGAGCCGTAGGCCGCGCCCATCAGCGCGTCCACGGCCATCTCCATGTCCGCATCCGGCATCACGACCGCGTGGTTCTTGGCGCCGCCCAGCGCCTGCACCCGCTTGCCGGCCGCGCTGCCCTTGGCATAGATGTACTCCGCAATCGGCGTCGAGCCGACGAAGCTGATGGCCTGCACCACCGGGTGCTCCAGCAGTGCATCCACGGTGACCTTGTCGCCCTGGACGACATTGAACACACCGTCCGGCAGGCCGGCCTGCTGCAGCAGGCGCGCATGCAGCAGCGAGGGCGAAGGATCGCGTTCGGACGGCTTCAGCACGAAGGTGTTGCCGCACGCAAGCGCCACCGGGAACATCCACATCGGCACCATCACGGGGAAGTTGAACGGCGTGATGCCCGCCACCACGCCGAGCGGCTGGCGCATCGACCAGGCGTCGATGCCGCGCGCGATCTGGTCGGTGAACTCGCCCTTCAGCAGCTGCGGAATGCCGAGCGCGAACTCCACCACCTCGATGCCGCGCGCGACTTCACCGCGCGCATCGGCCAGCGTCTTGCCGTGCTCGCGCGTCAGCATCGCCGCGAAGTCCTCGGTGTGCTGCTGGCACAGCTGCAGGTACTTCGCCAGGATGCGGGCGCGCGCCAGCGGCGGCGTATCCGCCCACGCGGGGAACGCGGCGTGGGCCGCCTGCACGGCCGCATCCACTTCGCCGGCGGTGCCCAGCGCCACGCGGGCCACTGGCTCGCCCAGCGCGGGGTTGTACACGTCGGCATAGCGGCCGCTGGACGTATCGGCGGTGCTGCCGCCGATGTAATGGGTGATGGTTTCCATGGTCTCTTTCGGGTTAGGCCAACAAGGTGTCGGCCGGTACGTAGTCGTAGCCCAGCGCATGGGCCACCGCTTCATAGGTGACCTTGCCCTGCGCGACGTTCAATCCGTTCTTCAGGTGCGGGTTGGCGGCCAGCGCTTTCGCCCAGCCCTTGTCCGCCAGCGCCACCGCGTGGCCGATGGTGGCGTTGTTCAGGGCGAACGTGGAGGTGCGCGCCACCGCGCCCGGCATGTTCGCCACGCAGTAGTGCACCACGCCATCCACCACGAAGGTCGGCGCCTCGTGCGTGGTCGGATGCGAGGTCTCGAAGCAGCCGCCCTGGTCGATCGCGACGTCGACGACGACCGCGCCCTGCTTCATCTTCGCCACCATCGCCCGCGTGACGAGCTTGGGCGCGGCGGCGCCAGGCACCAGCACGCCGCCGATGACCAGGTCCGCGTCCAGCACCGCTTCCTCGATGGTGTGGGCGTTCGAGTACATCGTCTGCACGCGGTTGCCGAACACCAGGTCGAGCTGGCGCAGGCGATCCACGTTCTTGTCCAGCACCGTCACGCGCGCGCCCATGCCGACGGCGATCTGCAGCGCATTGGTGCCGACCACGCCGGCGCCGATGATGGCCACGTGGCCGGGTGCCACGCCCGGCACGCCGCCCAGCAGCAAGCCCATGCCGCCCTTCGATTTCTCCAGGTGCGCGGCGCCGGCCTGGATCGCCATACGTCCTGCCACCTCGCTCATCGGCGCCAGCAGTGGCAGGCCGCCGCCGGGCCCCGTGATGGTTTCATAGGCGATGCAGATGGCGCCGGAGTTCACCAGCGCGCGGGTCTGCTCGGGATCGGGCGCCAGGTGCAGGTAGGTGTACAGGATCTGGCCAGGGCGGAGCATGGCGCATTCGCCCGGCTGCGGCTCCTTGACCTTGACGATCATGTCGGCGCGCTCGAAGATCTCCGCGGGGGTGGCCACGATGGTGGCGCCGGATGCCGTGTACATCTCGTCGCTCAGGCCGATGGCCGCGCCGGCGTTCTGCTGCACCAGCACCTGGTGGCCGCGCAGCGTCAATTCCTTCACGCTGGCCGGGGTCAGGCCGACGCGCGATTCCTGGTTCTTGATTTCCTTGGGTACGCCTACCAGCATGATTGTCTCCTTATGGGTGACCGCGATGCGGCGCGCCGATTGTGTCGATGCGCCGTGCAGTTTGTTTCAATCCAGTTCCTTCAAGATCTTCGCGAGCTTGCCGAACAACTCGTCGATGTGCTGCTTCTCGAACACCAGCGGCGGCGACAGCGCGATGATGTCGCCGGTGACGCGGATCAGCACCCCGTCCGCGAACGCCTTCTTGAACGCGGCATAGGCGCGCGCGCCCGGCTTGCCGGCCAGCGGCGCGAGCTCGATGCCGGCGATCAGGCCGATGCAGCGCAGGTCGATCACGTGCGGCAGGCCTTTCAGCGAGAACACCGCGTCGGCCCAGTAGTCCTGCAGGCCCTTGGCGTGGCCGAGGATGTCCTGTTCCTCGAACACCTGCAAGGTCGCCAGCGACGCGGCGCAGGCCAGCGGGTGGCCGGAATAGGTATAGCCGTGGAACAGTTCGATGCCGGCCGGCGCGTCCATCAGGGCGTCGTGCACGAAGGCTTTCGAGAACACCGCGCCCATCGGCACCGTGCCGTTGGTCAGGCCCTTCGCCGTCGTCATCATGTCCGGCTCGACGTCGAAGTAGTCGGCGGCGAACGGTGTCGTCATGCGCCCGAAGCCGGTGATCACCTCGTCGAAGATCAGGAGGATGCCGTGCTTGGTGCACAGCTCGCGCAGGCGCTTCAGGTAGCCCTTCGGCGGAATCAGCACGCCGGTGGAGCCGGCCACCGGCTCGACGATGACGGCGGCGATGGTGGAGGCGTCGTGCAGCGCGACGATGCGCTCCAGCTCGTCCGCCAGGTGGGCGCCGTATTCCGGCTCGCCGCGCGTGTAGGCGTTCTTCTCCAGATTGTGCGTGTGCGGCAGATGGTCGACGCCGGGCAGCAAGGTGCCGTACGGCTTGCGGTTGGCGGCGATGCCGCCGACCGAGATGCCGCCGAAGCCGACCCCGTGGTAGCCCCGTTCGCGGCCGATGAAGCGGGTGCGGCCCGCATCGCCGCGCGCCTTGTGGTACGCCAGTGCCATCTTCAGCGCCGTGTCCACCGCTTCCGAGCCGGAATTGGTGTAGAACACGTGGCCGAAGCGGTGGTTGGTGTAGGCCATCAGCCTGTCGGCCAGCTCGAAGGCGGCCGGATGGCCCATCTGGAAGGTGGGCGCGAAGTCCAGCTGGCCCACCATCTCGCGCACCGCCGCCACGATCTTCGGCTGCGCGTGGCCGCACGGCACGCACCACAGGCCGGCGGTGCCGTCGAGGATGTCGTTACCGTCGACATCCTTGTAATGCACGCCGGCGGCCGACACCAGCAGGCGTGGGCTGGCCTTGAAATCCCGGTTGTTCGTGAAGGGCATCCAGAAAGACGCCAGCGATGCCGGGCGGGACTCGTTCATGCTTTTCTCCTTGGAGGAAATTCAGTACGGACGCGTTTTACGACCCGTAAAAAAATTTACCAGTTGGCAAAATGATGATGCAATAATAGTCACGCCATTCACTATGGCACATATACACAATCGGCAAAACCATCCAACCGTACAGGTAGCCAAAACAATACAGTTTGGCGATGGCGCGGGAAGGGAGTCAACCATGGCACATCACGGCCTTGCGGCAGATCAAGGCGCCTGCGCGGCGCCACATCCCAGTTGGCCCGTGCTGCCGCTGGAGCGGAGTGGTAAAGGCAGTCTGGTCGACAAGATCGTCGCGGCTGTCACGGACATGGTGTCCGGCAAGGAACTGCGGATCGGCACCCGGATGCCGTCGGTGCGGCAGTTCGCCAAGTGTAATGGCATCAGCACCTTTACAGTTGTCGAGGCCTATGACCGCCTGGTCACCCTGGGACTGTTGTATTCGCGGCGCGGTTCCGGCTATTTCGTGGCGCGCCAGGCCCTCCCTGCCGCGCTGGCGCCAGTGCCGTTCGTCGCCGCGCCGGCCGCCGTGGACGCGCTGACACCCGAGCTGTACACGGGTGTCACGGACGCGCTGCCGGTCGGCGCCGGCTGGCTGCCGCCCGAATGGTATGGCGAGGACACGATCCTCGACGCCGTGCGCCAGGCCATGCGCATCCCGGCCAACCGTCTGCGCGGCTATGGTCACCCGCTGGGCTTCCCGGCGCTGCGCCAGCACCTGGCCAGCACCTTGACGGACGAGCTGTTCCCGGTGGACGCGGACCAGGTGCTGCTGACGCACGGCGCCACCCACGCCTTCGACCTGATCCTGCGCACCCTGACGCGGCCGGGCGACACGGTATTCGTCGAGGACCCCGGCTACAGCAACCTGCTGTCGCTGATCCGTCACCACGGCTGCAATGTGGTCGGCATCCCGCGCGACGAGCGCGGCCTGGACATGGAGGCGCTGGCCGAACAGGCCCGCCTGACACAGCCCAAGCTCATGTTCGTCAACACGGTGCTGCAGAATCCCCTCGGCACCTCGCTGACGCCGGCACAGGCACACCGCCTGCTGGCGCTGGCCGAGCAGTTCGATTTCTGGCTGGTGGAGGACGACATCTACCGCGAGCTGGCCGCGCGCGGAGAGGCCTCGCTGGCCGCGCTGGACGGCCTGCGCCGCGTGATCCGCGTGGGCAGCTTTTCGAAGACGCTGTCGCCCGTGCTGCGGGTCGGTTCGATCTGCGCCTCGGCCTCGCTGCTGCCGGAACTGGTGCGGGTCAAGATGCTGACGGGGTTGACGACCTCCGAAGTGAACGAGCGCGCGGTGCACCACGCGATCACGGCGCGGCCGTACCGGCGCATGGTGGAAAAGCTGGCGGCCCAGCTGGAGGCGGGCCGCGCGCGCAGCGAGGAAGCGCTGCGCGAGGTCGGCATGACGCCGGTGGCGCATCCGCGCGGCGGCATGTTCGTCAGCGCCGGCTGGGACATCGCGCCGACGCCGGACTGGAACGGCCGCGTCATCGCCGACCAGGCGCTGCGCGCCGGCATCCTGCTGGCGCCGAACGAATTCTTCATGCTGCGCGCAAGCAGCACGATCTGGTTCCGCTTCAACGTCGCTTACACCGACCAGCCGCAGCTGCGCGGCTTCCTGCAATCGATCAGGAGCCGCCGTGGATAAGCCCCGCATCAACAGCGCCGCCCGGCGCCTGCAGAACCGCGAAAGCCTGGAAGCGGACATCGTGGCCGAAGCCGTGCGCATGTTCGCCGACTGCGGCTACGAGGGCACCTCGATCGCCCGCATCGCGGAGAACGCCGGGCTGTCGAAACAGAACCTGATGTACTACTTCCCCACCAAGCAGGCACTGTACCAGCGTGTGCTGGATGACGTGCTGGACGAATGGCTGGAGCGCATGGCGCACCTGGCCGACGCCGGCCAGCCGGCCGACGTGCTGCGCGCCTACATCCAGGCCAAGCTGAAATTCTCGCGCGAGCAGCCGTATGCCTCGCGCGTCTACGCGATGGAGGTGATCGGCGGGGCCAAGCTGTACGGGGAGCAGATCCGCGACCGGGTGGTGCCGGTACTGCGGCGCGATATCGAGGTGTTCGAGGGCTGGATCGCGGCCGGCCGCATCGCGCCGGTCAACGCGACGCACCTGCTGTTCGCGATCTGGGCGATGACGCAGTCGTATGCCGACTTCGCGCCGCAGATGGCTCTGGTGCTGGACCGCCGGCTCACGCGCAAGGACTACGACGAGGCCGAGCAGACCATCGCGCGGATGGTGCTGGCGGCCGTCGCCGTGGCCTGATCAGCCACGCCGGCGGCGGCGCGCCGCCAGCACGGCGAGGCCGCCCAGCAGCAGGGTCACACCGGCCGGTTCCGGCACGGCGGAGATGGTCCCGGTGAATGGCTGCAGGTGGATCTCGCCGCGCTGCACCAGGTTCTTGACGAACACGCCACCCTCGACGTTCTGCCAGTTCGTCAGCGTGGCGCCGGTCGCCAGCACGGCGCCGCCGAACTGGCTGCCCAGGGTCAGGCTGGTGGCGTTGTAGAAGTTCCAGACCGCCTTGCCGCCGATCAGCGGCGCCGCGCCGCCCAGGAAGTTCGCGTTGATCGACGCGCTCGTCACGTCGGTATTGAAGATCACGCTGCTGACGCCGTTCAGGTGGAACTCGAACTCGCCCAGGCTGAACAGGCCCTCGTCGATCGTCTCCAGGTCGAACACGGCCACGCCGTCGGCGCCCGCCTTGGCATTGAAGACAGCCTTGTTGCCGCTGACGGCCACCGTGCTGCCGGTGGCGGCCAGGCCGTTCAGCGATGTCGACAGGCCCGTCAGCACCTGCTTGAAGTTCGTCGACGAGGCGGCGCCGCCGGCGGACTGCATCGCTGCGGTCGGCGTCGTCACATGGCCGCCGTTATAGTTGTTCCAAGCCGACGGCCCCGCCACGTAGGCCGGACCGTTGAAGTTGGTGCTGCTGGCACCGCCCTTGACGAAGGCTTCGCCGCTGTTGATCGTCGCGTTCGAGATCGAGCCGTTGACGACGGCGCCGCCGCCGTTGACGTGCAGATTGCTGGCGGCACCGCCAACGCTGAGACCCGCGTAAGCCGACGCCGGAGCCTGCGCCAGGTGCTGGCCATAGTCGCCGCCGTTGACGCTGCCGCCGGCCCAGGTACGGCCGTCCACGTGCGAAGTGGAGTCGATCGTGTTCAGCGCGACGACGTTGAGCTGGTTCAGTACCTGCGTGGCGGTCAATGGCGCCGCGGCGGCAACGGAGGTGGCGAACAAGGTAGCAAGAGCAAGCGGCAGGCGGGACATGGCATGAATTTCAGCAATTGATATTACTCAAAGGATATCATAGTTTCAGATTTACTACCGAGAGTCGCTGGACTCACCACAACAACCGAGAGGAACCGATGACCTGTTTCGAACCCTTTACGCTGCCTTGCGCACGCTTGCGGCTGCGCTTCCTGGACCAAGCCGATGCGCCCGCGTTATATGCGATGTTCCGTGACGTCGAGGCGATGCGCTACTGGAGCTCATCCGCATGGACCAGCGTGGCCCCGGCCTTGGCGATGGTCGAGGAAAGCCTGGCCGGTTATGCCAGCGGTGCGCTGCTGCGGCTGGGGATCGAGGTGGACGGCACCGTGGCCGGCGTCGTCACGCTGCGCAAATTCGACCTGGACAACCGTCGCTGCGAGATCGGCTACATGCTGGCCCGGCCGCACTGGGGCCGTGGCTTGATGCAGGAGGCGCTGCCGGCGCTGCTCGACCATGCCTTCGGCGCCCTGAACATGCACCGGATCGAGGCCGATGTGGATCCGCGCAATACGGCGTCAAGCCGGCTGCTGCAACGGCTGGGCTTCCGGCACGAGGGCCGGCTGCGCGAACGCTGGTTCGTCAATGGCGAAATCTGCGACAGCGAATACTACGGCCTGCTGCGGCATGAGTGGCGCGACCAGCGGCGCGAGGCCTGACCCGGCGGCCCATTCATCCGCCCGCCACGCAGGTCAACCCGCCAAAACAACGATTCATCGGATGGCCCTTTCCGGCCGTGGGGGCGCGGACTAAAGTCCTGTCATCGCCATCCTACTGGAGCCAACCAGCATGAAAACCATTAACAAGACCTTCTCGGAAACCCTGCGCGAAGCGAGCGACTTCGTCGTCGGCGTCGTCCGTCACGGCATGCGCCGGCTGGGCCGCATGTCGTGGCAGTCGCTGCTGGCGCTGTGCGTGATGCTGGCCCTGCTGCTGACGATCCTGCCGCTGGCACTGACCCTGTTCGTGATCTTCCTGCTGGCCAAGCTCGTCATCGGTGCCTTTGGCGTGCAGCACAGCCACAAGCGACGCATGCCGGAGCCGCAGGACACCATGCACGGCGGCGCGCAATGAGACTGGCGGCCGGCCGCGCGGGCGCCCTCGGCTTCCTGCGCGAACTGGGCGAGACGGCCAGCAACCTGTGGTGGCAGTTCTTCGACTGGCTGGCCCAGGTGCCGTTCCGCCAACTGGTGGTGACGTGGGTGCTGGCCTGGCTGCTGGCCCTGACGCCGGTCCTGCTGCCCAAGCAGGCCTTTGCCTTCATGCTGATCTCGTGCGGCCTGAAGGTGCTGGCCGGCGGCAAGCGCAAGGCGGAGATCGAGGCGCGCGCCGCCGCCGCCCACGCCGGCACGGAAAGCATGGAACGCCGTGTGGTGGAAGCGCAGATGGCCGCGCTGCAAGCCCAGGTCGAGCCGCATTTCCTGTTCAATACCCTGGCGCTGATCGGCCAGCTGATCGAGACCGATCCGCCGCAGGCCGCGCGCATCCACGAGCACCTGATCGACTACCTGCGCTCCACCTTGCCGCAGATGCGCGCCCGCGGTGGCGGCACCCTGGGCCGGCAGGTCGCGCTGTCGCGCTCCTATCTCGCCATCATGCAGGCGCGGATGAAGCAAAGGCTGGCGGTGTCGTTCGACGTGCCGCCCGAGCTGGAAAGCGCCGCGTTCCCGCCGATGATGCTGCAGACCCTGATCGAGAACGCCATCAAGCACGGCCTGGAGCCGAAGATCGAGGGCGGCCGCATCGACATCCGCGCCCACGTCGACGGCGCCACCATGCAGGTCGAGGTGCAGGACGACGGCATCGGCTTCTCGCGCCATGCCGGCGACGGTGTCGGCCTGACCAATATCCGCGAGCGCCTGGCGCTGCTGTACGGCAGCCGCGCCGAACTGCTGATCGAGGCGCCGGCCGAAGGCGGTTGCCGGGCCTGCATCCGGGTGCCGTTCGCGCCCGACATCTTCGCCAAGGAAAAAGCATGAGCAGCCACGCACCGACCGCGCTGATCGCCGACGACGAGGAACCGATGCGCGACATGCTGAAGAAGCGCCTGCACGACTGCTGGCCGGAGCTGCACATCGTCGCCGAGGCGGCCAACGGCATCGAGGCCATCGCGCTGGCGGGCCAGCACCGGCCCGACATCGTGTTCCTGGACATCCGCATGCCCGGCCTGTCCGGCATCGAGGCGGCGCGCATGCTGTTCAACCGCTGCCACATCGTGTTCGTCACGGCCTACGACCAGTACGCCATCGAGGCCTTCGAGCAGGGCGCGCTGGACTACCTGCTGAAACCCGTCGGCGGCGAGCGCCTGAAGACCACGTGCGCGCGCCTGAAGGAGCGCGTGGGCCGGGCGCCGGACGACATCGCGCAGCAGCTGGGCCGCCTGCTGGCGCAGGGCACGCAGCCGGCCACGGCGCCGCGCGCCTACCTGCACTGGATCCAGGCGCAAGTGGGCAACAGCCTGCGCATGATCAGCACGCGCGAGATCCTGTTCTTCCGCGCCGACGAAAAATACACGCGGGTGCAGACGGCGCAGGGCGAAGTGCTGATCCGCAAGACCCTGAAGGAGCTCGCGGACGAGCTGGACCCGGATGAATTCTGGCGCATCCACCGCTCCACGCTGGTGCGCGTGGACGCCATCGCGGAGGTCACGCGCGACCTGCGCGGACGCCAGCTGGTGCGCGTCAAACAGTCGGGCGAGGAACTCGAGGTCAGCCGCGGCAATACCCATCTGTTCCAGCAGATGTAGCCACGGCCGCGTTGCTTTTTGCGCGCCTGACTCCGCTTGCCCCACCTGGGGTGCTGGTCTATATTGGTGATTCCGCCCCTTGCGGGTCCTGGCCAGAACAAGGAGAAAGCAGATGACGACGATACCGAAGCACACGCGCGCCACCATCATGCCCTGCCTGCGTTACCGTGACGCCCCGGCCGCCATCGAATGGCTCTGCAACACGCTGGGCTTCGAGGCGGCGCTGGTGATCCGCAACGAGGACGATACCGTGGCGCATGCCCAGCTCACCTATGGCAACGGCATGATCATGCTGGCATCGGTCGTCGACAGCGAGTACGGCCGCCTGCTGAAGCAGCCCGTGGAAATCGGTACGTTCGTCACGCAAAGCTCCTACCTGGTCGTCAACGATGCCGACCAGGTGCACGAGCGCGTGCTGCGGGCCGGCGGCACTGTATTGCTGCCGCTGCAGGACGAGGATTACGGCGGGCGCGGTTTTACCTGCCGCGACCCCGAGGGCCACGTGTGGAGCATCGGCACTTACGACCCGTGGGCCGAGGCCGAGCGGCCGCGCTGACGCGTCAGGTGCCGGCGAGCGCGGCGACCAGCGCCGGGGCCGCCACTTGCGCGGGGCGGATGCCGATCAGGTCGCGGTACAGCGGCGGCAGGCCGGCGCACAGCCGCGCCAGCGCGGCTTCGTCGGTCGGCAGCACATATTGCAGCTGTGCGCCATCGGCAGCGGGCAGCGGACCTTCCATCGTCGAGCCGTAGGCACCCAGGTTCATGAAGCTGAGCGCACTGTCGTCCGGCGCGCGGGCGAACACGAACGTGCCGTCCTTCGGATGGCCCAGGTAACGACGCACCGCCTCCTGCGTGGCGAGGTCGGCCCCCTGCATCAGCTTGTAGCGCAGTTGCGCGTAGGCCCGCGTGCATTCCATGAACGCGGTGCGGACCGGCGACTTGTCGCGGCGGCCGTGACAGCACAGCAGCAGGTTGCCGAACGCATCGAGCAGCACGACCGCGTCGCCCTCGCCGCCATGTGCGCGATCGCGCTTGATGGCGTGCTCCAGGTAGGGAGCAAGCTCGGCGCCGGGCCGGCGCGGCGCGCAGCGATATGTCAGCGCATCCGGGCAGGCGCGCTTCAGCGCCCGCACGATGGCGTGGTCGGGCGGCAAGGTGGCAGGGTCCTGCAGGTCGGCACGCGGCGGATCGGCCTGGAACAGGCCCACCACGCTTTCGGTGGTGGCCTCGAACACCAGCGAGCACAAGGCCTGGGTAGGCTCCGCGATGGTCTTGCCGATGAAAAAATGCGGTGGTGCCGCGCCCCGCGGCGGGCGCGCATACGACGACGAACCCAGCACGGCCGGATAGGAAAAGCTGGCGCGCGCCTGCTGTCGCAGCCCGGCCGGCAGCGCCGAGAACGTCCCATCACCCTCGTAATCGACGCCGGCATTGCGGTCGTTCGCCGCCACGACCACGTTGAAGCCGGCCGCCAGCATGGCGCCGGCACACATGCAGCAAGGATCGAGCGACGTGACGATGGTGACTTCGTGCGGCGGCGGCAGCGCCCTGCCCTTCGCCAGCTCGGCGTAGTACCAGTCGACCAGCTGGCGTTCGCCATGGGCCGTCGGATCGTGGATCAGGCCATGGCGAATGACGTTGTTGTGGATGGCCTGCAGCACGGTGCCGAAGCTGTCCAGCATGACGCCGCCGACACCGAAGGTACCCTGGGTCTTGGCGGCGATGGCTTCCAGCGACGCGATGGCGACGGCCGCCTGCACGTCGATGGCTTTCTTCATCGTTTACTTCTTCAGGTCCTGGCCACCGAAGGCGTTCGGCAGCTGGGCGGCCGCCGTGGTCTCGAACACGTCGCCCTTCAGGTTGGTCAGCACGACGGGCAGCTCGTTGCCGCCCAGTTCCAGGATGACCTGACGGCAGGCGCCGCACGGCGCGATCGGGCCATCGGTCTCGCCGACGACGACCAGCTTGTCGAAGTCGCCCTGCCGGTAGCCGTGCGCGAAGGCGGAAAACAGCGCGGTGCGCTCGGCGCAGTTGCACAGGCCGTACGACGCGTTTTCCACGTTGCAGCCATGGAAGACCTTGCCGTCGCGGCACAGCAGCGCGGCGCCCACCTTGAAGTTGGAGTACGGGGTATAGGCCTTCAGGCGGGCGGCCTTGGCTTCTTCGATCAGTTGTTGGGTGTTCATGACGCCTATCTCAAAGTTGCCGAGAAAATGGGGACAGACCCCATTTTCTCGGCAATGTTTCCTGAAAAATGGGGTCTGTCCCCATTTTCTGGGAAATGTTATGGACGGATCGTGCGATAGACGATCGGGTTCGCGGCTGGTGCCGTATCGGCGATCGTGTACGCCGCCTGCACCTCGGCCACGGCCTGCTTGGCCGCTGCCTCGCTGCGCGCATGCACGATGGCCAGCGGCTGGCCGGCGTCGACCTTCTGGCCCAGTTCCGCCAGGTTCGTCAGGCCGACGGCGAAGTCGATCGCATCCTGCGGACGGCGACGGCCGCCACCCAGGCTGACGACGGCCAGGCCCAGGCCGCGGCAGTTGGTCGCGGCAGCATAGCCCGACTGCAGCGCCGGCACTTCGACGATGACCGGCGCCTTGTCCAGGTGCTGGTCCATGCGTTCGACGAAGTCGGCCGGACCGCCCAGCGCGGTAACCATTTTGGCGAAGCGTTCGGCGGCGGCGCCGCTGTCGAGCGAAGCCTGCAGCTTGGCGCGCGCCTCCGTTTCGCTGGCGGCCAGCTTGCCCAGCACGAGCATCTCGGCGCATAGCGCCATCGTCACTTCGTGCAGGCGCGCCGGACGCGCTTTGCCGGTCAGGTAGTCGACCGCGCAGCGCACTTCCACCGCATTGCCGGCGGCAGGCGCCAGCGACTCGTTCATGTCCGTCAGCAGCGCGGACGTCATCATGCCGGCGCCATTGCCCACCTTGACGATGGACTCGGCCAGTTCCACCGATTTCTCATAGGTCGGCATGAAGGCGCCGCTGCCCACCTTGACGTCCATCGCCAGCACGTCCAGGCCGGCCGACAGTTTCTTCGACAGGATGGAGCCGGTGATCATCGCCACCGATTCCACGGTCGCCGTGACGTCGCGGATGCTGTAGAACTTCTTGTCGGACGGCGCCAGCGACGCGGTCTGGCCGATGATGGCCACGCCGACTTCCTTGACGACCTTGCGGAACAATTCATTGTCCGGCACCGTGCAGTAGCCGGGGATCGAATCGAACTTGTCCAGCGTGCCGCCGGTGTGGCCCAGGCCACGGCCGGAGATCATCGGCACGAAGCCACCGCAAGCGGCGATCATGGGGCCCAGCAGCAGGGAGACGACGTCGCCGACGCCGCCGGTCGAGTGCTTGTCCATGACCGGGCCGGGCAGGTTCAGCGATTTCCATTCCAGCACGTCGCCGGAGTCGCGCATCGCGAGGGTGAACGCGACGCGCTCGTCCATCGTCATGTCGTTGAAGAAGACGGCCATCGCCAGCGCGGCGATCTGGCCTTCGGTCGTGTCGCCGCTGGTGATGCCGCGCACGAAGAAGCGGATTTCGTCAGCGGACAACACGCCGCCGTCGCGCTTCTTGCGGATGATTTCTTGGGGGAGGTACATGTGTGTTCTTTCTCTTTATATTCCAGGTGCCGTTGCCATTCGTCGAAACCCCAAAACCGAAAACCGGGGTCAGACCCGACGGGTCTGACCCCAGCTCCTGGTTCCGGGTTCAGTAGACAATCCTGCGCCTTAAACGCCGTAAGGAATCCAGATATTCTTCACCTGCGTCGCATGCGCCAGCACCGTGCGGCCCGCCGCCTGCTGCGTGCTGAACCAGTCACGGCCCTTGGCGCCGCCGGTCCAGGTGCGCTTGAGCGAACCGGCCGACAGCTTCTCCACTTCGGCGCAGCCGGCGGCCGAGCCGTCGTGGCGCCAGATCGCGTCGATGTCGCTGTGCGAAGCCAGCGTGCGCGCCAGCTCGTCGGCGCTGCCCGTGACGATGTTGACCACGCCGCCCGGCAGGTCGGAGGTGTCGAACACCTGGTACAGGTCCGTCGCCGTCAGCGGGTGCGCTTCCGACGGCACCACGACCACGCGGTTGCCCACGGCGATCGCCGGCGCCACCAGCGAGATGAAGCCCAGGAGCGGGTTCTCGTTCGGGCAGACGATGCCGATCACGCCGACCGCTTCGTTCAGCGCCACCGTGATGCCGTGCATCGGCGGCTGGTGCGCCGCGCCGTCGTACTTGTCGGCCCATGCCGCCCAGTAGAACAGGCGCTCGATCGATGCCTGCACTTCCTTCTCGGCGTTCTTGCTGCTCGTCTGCGCGGCGATGCGGTCGGCGAACTCCTGGCCGCGCGCGGCCAGGTTCTCGGCGATGTAATACAGCACTTGCGCGCGGTTGTGCGCCGTGGCCTTGGTCCAGCCGGATGCCTTGTGCGCCGCTTCGACGGCGTTGCGGATGTCCTTGCGGTTGCCCTCGCCGATCTCGCCGAGGAAGGTGCCGTCCGCGCCGTGGATGGCGCGGCTGTAGGCGCCGTCCGGGCGGGCCTGCTTGCCGCCGATGTACAGCTTGGCGGTACGGTCGATCGCGAACGGATCGTTCGACGCGGCGGCAGGTTTTGGTGCGGCCAGCTTGGCGACGGCCGGCAGGGCTGGACGCGCATCCTCGCTGACCGGCACCAGGTATTCGACCATGCCTTCGCGGCCGCCTTCACGGCCGTAGCCCGATTCCTTGTAGCCGCCGAAGCCGCACGCGGCGTCGAACTGGTTGGCGGTATTGATCCACACGACGCCGGCCTTGATCTGCGGCGCCACGTCCAGCGCCAGGCTGATGTTCTCGCTCCACACGCAGGCGGCCAGGCCGTACACGGTGTTGTTCGCCAGTTGCACCGCCTCGGCCGGGGTGCGGAAGCTCATCGCCACCAGCACCGGGCCGAAGATCTCGGCCTGCGCCACGGCGGCCGACGTCGAGGCACCGGTGATCAGGGTCGGCGCGAACCACGAACCTTCGGCCGGAATGTCGCAGGCGGCCGGCTGGTAGATCTCGCAGCCTTCCTCGCGTGCAGCTTCCACCAGGGCGTGGATGCGCTGGCGCTGGATCGGATCGACCAGCGCGCCGATGTCCGTCGACTTGTCCAGCGGCGAACCGAGGCGCAAGTTGTCCATGCGCGCCTTCAGTTTTTTCAGGAAGCGTTCCTCGACGGACTCCTGCACCAAGAGGCGCGAACCGGCACAGCAGACCTGGCCCTGGTTGAACCAGATCGAATCGACCAGGCCTTCGACGGCCGCGTCGATGTCCGCATCCTCGAACACGATGTAGGGCGACTTGCCGCCCAGTTCCAGCGACAGCTTCTTGCCGCTGCCGGCGGTGGCTTCGCGAATCAGGCGACCGACTTCAGTGGAGCCGGTAAAGGCCAGCTTGTCGATGCCTTCGTGCTTGACGATGGCTTCGCCGGTGCGGCCATCGCCGGTGACGATATTGACGACACCGGCCGGCACGCCGGCCTGCACGCAGATCTCGGCAAACAGCAGCGCGGTCAAGGGCGTGAACTCGGCCGGCTTGAACACGATCGTGTTACCGGCCGCCAGCGCCGGCGCGATCTTCCATGCCAACATCAGCAGCGGGAAGTTCCACGGCACGATCTGGCCGACGACACCCACGGCGCGGTGGCCGGGGAACTCTTCGTCCAGCAGCTGCGCCCAGCCGGCGTGGTGGTAGAAGTGACGCGCCACCAGCGGCAGGTCGGCGTCGCGCGTCTCGCGGATGGTCTTGCCGTTGTCCAGCGTTTCCAGCACGGCGAGCAGGCGTGCGTGCTTCTGCATCAGGCGCGCGATCGCGTACATGATCTTGGCACGGCCATGGCCGCCCAGCGCGGCCCATGCCGGCTGCGCGCGGCGCGCGGCCTGCACGGCACGATCGACGTCGTCGGCCGTCGCCTGCGTCAGCTGCGCCAGTTCCTTGCCGTCGGCCGGATTGGTCGAGGCGAAGGTTTCGCCCGCCTCTGTCCACGCGTTGTCGATGAACAGGCCGAACTTGCGGCCGCGCTGCTCCAGCCACGCTTGCGCTTCTTTCTGGCTCTCGGGAGCTGGGCCGTATTCCATGGTATTCAAAATCTCGTTAATAGTAGGCATGGCTTGATCTTTAAGGTTGCGCGTGGCGGTGGGCGGCGGAGTAGTTGCCGGTCACGTAGTGCTCCAGCTGGCGCTCGATATCGGTCAGCAGGCTGGATGCGCCGATGCGGAACAGGTGCGGTTCCAGCCACTCGTTGCCCAGCTCCTCCTTCATGACGGTCATGTACTGCAGCGCGGCCTTGGCCGTGGAGACGCCGCCGGCCGGCTTGTAGCCGACCTGGAAGCCGGTGCGCTCGTAGTACTCGCGGATGGCCCGCACCATCACCAGCGACACGGGGATGGTCGCGTTGACGCCTTCCTTGCCGGTGGACGTCTTGATGAAGTCGGCGCCCGCCATCATGCAGACCCACGATGCTTTCGCCACGTTCTCCAGGGTGACCAGGTCGCCGGTGGCCAGGATCGCCTTCACGTGCGCTTCGCCGCAAGCCTGGCGGTAGGCCAGCATCTCGTCGTACAGCGCCTGCCAGTTGCCGGTCAGGACGTGTTGGCGCGTGATGACGATGTCGATCTCCTGCGCGCCGTCGGCCACCGACAGTTCGATCTCGCGCACCTTGGTTTCCATGTTCGTCAGGCCGGCCGGGAAGCCGGTCGAGACGGCGGCGATGGGCAGGCGGCCCTTCAGCACCTTGTCCGCATGGCGGATCATCTCGTGGTAGACGCAGACGGCACCCGTCATCAACTTGCGCTCCTGCAGGCCCAGCGCTTCCACCAGGTCGGTGCGCAGCGGTCGCATGGCCTTCATGCACAGGCGCTCCACGCGGCCCGGGGTGTCGTCGCCCGACAGGGTGGTCAGGTCGATCAATTCGATGGCTTTCACCAGCCACGCGGCCTGGTATTCCTTCTTCACGGTGCGGCGGTTCGCCAGCGACGCGGCGCGGCGGTCGGCCGCCGCCTTGTTGACGTGGATGTGGTTCAGCCAGCCCAGGTCGAGGCCGATGGCCTCGTTGCGCTTGAAGTCTTGCGGGATGCTCATAACAGGTTGGTTCCGTTGGAAAGAGGTTTCACGCCCAGGTGGTGCGCCAGCGTCTGGCCGATGTCGGAGAAGGTCTCGGAGATGCCCAGCTGGCGCGGCGCGACGGCCGGGCCGAAGAAGATCATCGGGATGTGTTCGCGCGTGTGGTCCGAGCCGGGCGAGGTCGGGTCGCAGCCGTGATCGGCCGTGATGACGACCATGTCGCCGTCCTTGAGCTTGGCGATGAACTCGGGCAGGCGCGCGTCCAGCTCGTGCAGCGCCTGCGAGTAGCCCTGCACGTCGCGGCGGTGGCCGAACAGCATGTCGAAGTCGACGAAGTTCACGAACGTCAGCGATTTATCACCCGCCTCGTCCTGCACCTTGAGCAGCTGGTCGAACAGCGCCATGTTGTCCGGGCCCTTGACCACGCGCGAGACGCCCTTGGCGGCGTAGATGTCGCTGATCTTGCCCAGGGCGATGACTTCGCCGCCCGCGTCCTTGACGTGGTCCAGCAGGGTCGGCGCCGGCGGCGGCACCGCGTAGTCGTGGCGGTTGGCGGTGCGCTTGTAGTTGCCGTTCGCGCCCGTGAACGGCCGGGCGATCACGCGGCCGATGTTGTACGGCTTGACCAGCTCATAGGCGATCTCGCAGATCTCGTACAGGCGCTCCAGGCCGAAGTGCTCCTCGTGCGCGGCGATCTGCAGTACCGAGTCGGCCGACGTGTACAGGATCGGCTTGCCGGTGGCAACGTGCTCGTCGCCCAGTTCGTTGATGATGGTGGTGCCGGAGGCGTGGCAATTGCCCAGGAAGCCCGGCAGCTTGCCCAGTTCCTGCAACTGGTCCGTCAGCTCCTGCGGGAACGACGGCACCGTCTTCGGGAAGTAGCCCCAATCGAACAGCACCGGCACGCCGGCGATTTCCCAGTGGCCGCTCTGCGTGTCCTTGCCGGTCGACTGCTCGCGCGCGACGCCATAGGCGCCGGTGAAACCGTCGCGGGCGTTGAAGCCTTCGGCCCACTTGCAGGTCGCGATATGCGCGGCGGCGGCCAGGCCCAGCTTTTCCAGGTTCGGCAGCTGCATCGGCTTGCCCTCGCGGGCGGCCCAGGCGGCGATGCTGCCGAAGGTGTTGGCGGCGGCGTCGCCGTATTTGTCGGCATCCGGCGTGGCGCCGAGGCCGAAGGAATCGAGCAGGAGGATGAATGCGCGTGACATGATGTGTCCCGTATAAAAATGAAGGGCGGCCGCAGCCGCCCGTTGACTCTTAGGCCTGCGCGGCGGCAGGCGTCTTGGCGATGTTCGCCATGAAGGCCTGGATCAGTTTTACCAGGCTTTCCGCGCCGATGGCGGCGTACTTCAAGGTCTGCTCGTGCGACAACGGGAACGGCGACAGGCCTTCGGCCAGGTTGGTGATGACGGACACGCCCACGACCTTCAGGCCGCAGTGACGGGCCGGTACCACTTCCGGCACGACGGACATGCCGACGACGTCCGCACCCAGGCGGCCGAACGCGCGGATCTCGGCCGGCGTTTCGAAGTTCGGGCCGGCGTAGGCGATGTAGACGCCTTCGTGCAGGGTGATGTTCTGCTGCGCGGCGGTGTCCTGCAGGAGCTTGCGCAGGTCGGCGTCGTAGGCATTGGCCATGCTGAAGAAGCGCGGGCCGAAGCGCTCGTCGTTCGGGCCGATCATCGGCGTGCCGGGCAGGAAGTTGATATGGTCGTTCAGCGCCACCAGCGAGCCGGCGTCCACTTCCGGACGCAGCGAGCCGGCCGCATTCGTGACGAACACGAATTCGCAGCCGAGGAGCTTCAACGTGCGCACGGCGCTCGTCATCACGCCCAGGCCGTAGCCTTCGTAGAAGTGACCGCGCCCCTTCAGGCACACCACCGGCACGCCGGACAACGTGCCCAGCACCATCTGGCCCGCATGGCCGTGCACGGTGCTGATCGGGAAGCCGGGCAGCTCGTCGAAGCCGATCGAGACGGCGTCCGTCATCTGCTCGGCCAGCACGCCCAGGCCGGAGCCCAGGATCAGCGCGCAGCGCGGCTGGAAGTTCGCGGGCATGCGCGAGCGGACGATGGCGGCTGCCTGGAAGGGGGAATTGTTCAACATGGGGTCCTCGAAATGTCGGAATCTGGTCGGTGACGATGCAGTGACGCCGCGAACAATTAACTAATCGATGAGCGATCATTATTCAGCGGCGCCGGTGACAAGGCGACACTATGCATCATCCCTGATATGTATGGCAAATACCATTTTTCTTTGCCATTTATATGCAGGATATATAAATAAACGACTATTATAGCGAGGGAACGCGTTTGACACGAGGCAAACAGTTGTTTAGGATGTCGAACAGTTGTTTGAATCCATGAAAGCCTGTGTGAACGACCTTCCCAAGAAAGAGCAGCTGTTCCAGCTGATCCGATCCAACCCGTTCATCTCCCAGCAGCAGATGGCGGACCAGCTCGGCCTGTCGCGCTCGGCGGTCGCGGGCCACGTGGCCAGCCTGATCCGCGAGCGCCGCCTGCTGGGCCGCGCCTACGTGCTGCCCGCCGCGCGCGCCGTGCTGTGCATCGGTGCAGCCAACCTGGATCGCAAGCTGCGCACCCTGGCGCCGCTGCAGATGGCCACGTCCAATCCCGCCAGCGCCGAGGAAACCTATGGCGGCGTGGCACGCAATATCGCCGAGAACCTGGCGCGCCTGGGCAGCGCGTGCGCCCTGCTGACGGCACTGGGCGACGATGCCGCCGGTCAGGCGCTGCGCGGCCACGCCGAAGGCGCCGGCATCGACATGACCGGCTCCCTGAAGCTGCCCGGCACCGCCACGGGCACCTATACGGCCGTGCTGGACGCGGGCGGCGAAATGGTCGTCGCGCTGGCCGACATGGCATTGTACGACCACCTGACACCTGCCTTCCTGGCCGGGCGCCAGCCGCAGCGCAGCGCCGCCTCGCTGGTCGTGGCGGACCTGAACCTGCCCGAGGCCAGCATCGCCCTGCTGCTGGGCGACGCCCAGCGCGGCGGCGCCCGACTCGTCATCGTCGCCGTCTCGCAGCCGAAGATGGAACGCTTGCCGCGCGACCTGCGCGGCCTGCGCCTCCTGATTCTCAACCGCGGCGAGCTGGAAGCGCGCGCCGGCCGGCCGCTGCCGACCGAGGCGCACGTGCGCCAGGCCTGCCGCGCGCTGCAGGCCGAGGGCGCGCAGGACGTCGTCGTCACCTGCGGCGCAGCCGGCGTGTATCACACCGTGCCGGGCGACCTGCGCTGGCTGCCGGCACAGGAAGTCGATGACGTCGTCGACGTCACTGGCGCCGGCGACGCGTTTTCCGCCGCCGTCTGCTGGTCGCTGGCCGAGGGCGACGACGACCTGACTGTCGCCTGCACCCGCGGCCTGCACGCCGCCGCCCTTACCGTGCAAAGCCCGCACACCGTTTCCCCCGCGCTGACACCGGACCTGTTCAGCGCGGTCCTACACCCAGTACAGGATTGACAGCCCATGCAACAATACCTCTCCTTTTCGCCCGAAGTGGCCGCCGCGCGCGCCGCCGGCAAGCCTATCGTCGCGCTTGAATCGACGATCATCTCGCACGGCATGCCGTACCCGCAGAACGTGCAGACCGCACGCGAAGTCGAGCAGATCATCCGGGACGGCGGCGCCGTGCCCGCGACGATCGCCGTCATCGACGGCAAGATCTGCGTCGGCCTGACCGACGAGCAGCTCGAGCTGCTGGGCCAGTCGCCCGAGGCGATGAAGGTCAGCCGGCGCGACCTGCCCTATGTGCTGTCGCAGCACAAGCTGGGTGCCACCACGGTGGCCGCGACGATGATCTGCGCCCAACTGGCCGGCATCCCCGTCTTCGTCACGGGCGGCATCGGCGGCGTGCACCGCGGCGCCGAGACCAGCTTCGACATCTCGGCCGACCTGCAGGAACTGGCCCGGACCAACGTGGCCGTCGTTTGCGCCGGTGTGAAATCGATCCTCGACATCGGCCTGACCCTGGAATACCTGGAAACGCATGGCGTGCCGGTGGTCAGCGTTGGCCAACCCGGCTTCCCGGCCTTCTTCACGCGCGCGAGCGGCTTCAACGCCGACTTCCAGCTGGACACCCCGGCCGAGCAGGCGGCGTTCGTCCACACCAAGTGGCGCCTGGGCCTGAACGGCGGTGTCGTCGTCAGCAATCCGGTACCGGAGAGCGAGGCCATGCCGAAGGAAGAGATCGACGCGATCACCGTGCAGGCCCTGGAGGAAGCCGAACAGCAGGGTGTGACGGGCAAGAAGGTGACACCGTTCCTGCTGGCCCGCATCAAGACCTTGACCGAAGGCCGCAGCCTGGCGACGAACATCGCACTGGTCAAGAACAACGCCCGCGTGGGCGCCGCGCTGGCGCGCGCGATGGCGGAGTATCCGAGCACATAAGCAAGCACAAAAGCAAAGCACACTTCTGGCAGGGGCCCCATGTCGATCGACTTGAAACAACTGAAGTACTTCCTGGCCGTGGCCGAAGAAAAAAGCTTCAGCCGCGCCGCCGAACGGCTGCACATCTCGCAGCCGCCGCTGTCGCAGCAGATCATGAAGCTGGAGGCGGAACTGGGCGTCAAGCTGTTTGCCCGCACCACCCGCAGCTTCGAGTTGACGGTTGCCGGCCGGGCCCTGATGAACGAGGCGGCCGACCTGCTGGCCAAGATGCGCATGACGATCGACACGGTGCGCCAGATCGACCGCGGCGAGGTGGGCCGGCTGCGTGTGGGCATCGTCGGCTCGGCGATGTGGGGCCCCATTCCCAGCCTGCTCGAACAGTTCCAGAGCCAGTACCCGCGCGTGACGTGGACGATCCACGAATTCGGCCCCACCGTGCAGTACGACGCGCTGCGCGCCAAGCAGATCGACGTGGGCTTCTGGCGCGAGCCGAAGCTGGACGAGAATGACCTGAAAAACGACAACCTGCGCCAGGAGCTGTGCTTTCGCGAGAACGTCTGCGTCGCCGTCAACGAACACCACCCGCTGGCCAAGCGCGACGCCATCGAGCTGGCCGACATCGCCGATGAGCCGATGCTGACGCTGGCCCTGGACAAGTCCGCGTTCCCCCGCTACCTGATCCAGTGCTGCGTCAACGCCGGCTTCCAGCCGGCGATCTTCCAGGAAGCTTCCGAGCCGCAGACCCTGTTGGCGATGGTGGGCGCCGGCCTGGGCGTCACCCTGATGCCGGAAACCACGAGCCGCATCGGCTGGCCAGGCGTGGTGTTCCTGCCGATCCGGACCAATGCGCCGTCGGCCAATCTGTACATCACTTATACGACGCTGGACGATGCGCCGGTGGTGCGGGCGTTCCTGAATATCTTGCGGCCGCCTGGGCGGGAGTAAGAGCCGGGGTCGGACCCGCCGGGTCCGACCCCAGTTTTCGGTTCCGGGTTCGACGCACTGCTGCGACGCGCCGACAGTACGTCAATGCGTCCCGCCACCCGCCTCGCGCAAATCGCCGGCCACTGCACACGCCGTCCGCACCGCAATTTTCAACGCCTCGACCATATCCACCAGCGCCATGCTGGCTGTCGGCACCGGCTGCCGCGCCGCCTGCTGCGGCAGGAACGGAATATGGATGAATCCAGCGCGCACTGCTGGCTGTTCACGCAGCATATGCATCAGCTGATAGAACACGTGATTGCAAACGAACGTCCCAGCCGTCTGCGACACCGATGCCGGCAGCCCGGCCGCACGCAACGCATGCACGATGGCCTTGATCGGCAAGGTGGCGAAGTAGGCAGCGGGACCGCCAGGCACGATCGGCTCGTCCACCAGCTGGACGGCGCGGTTGTCGGCGATCGGCGCGTCGTCGATATTGATGGCGATCCGCTCGACCGTGATGTCGGCCCGCCCGCCGGCTTGGCCGACGGCGATGACGACGTCCGGCCTGATCACGTCGAGCGCCTCGCGCAGCACGTCGGCCGCTTGCCCGAACACGCACGGCAGCTGGCGCACGTGGAGGACGATGCCCTGCTCCGCCCAGCCCTCCAGCGCGCGCACGGCTTCCCAGGCGGGATTGATCGGTTGTTGGTTGAACGGCTCGAAGCCCGTCAGCAGCACAGTGGTCGTCATCGGTTCATCAGGAAGTACAGCAATACGATATTCACGCCCAAGAGCGGCAGCGCCGTCGGCACCTGGGCCTTGATGACGGCATGCTTGTCGGGCAGGTCCAGCAGCGCGGCCGGCACGATGTTGAAGTTGGCCGCCATCGGCGTCATCAAGGTGCCGCAGTAGGCGCTGAACATGCCGATCGCCGCCATCACGGCCGGGTTGGCGTGGAATACGCCGACCAGCACCGGGATGCCGACGCCGCCCGTCATCACGGGGAAGGCGGCAAAGCCGTTGCCCATGACGATCGTAAACAGCGCCATGCCGACACAATACACCGTCACGGCCACCAGCTTCGAATCCATCGGTATGTACGACGTGGCCACGTGCGCGACCGCCTTGCCGACGCCCACCTGGGTGAACAGCAGGCCGAGGATCGCCAGCAGGTGCGGCAGGAAGAAGGCCCAGCCCAGCGCGTCGACCAGGCGGCGGTGCTCGCGCATCGCCTGCACCGGCGAGGAATGCGTCAGCCGGCACGCCAGCGCGGCCGCGATGATCGAGGCGCAGCCCAGGCCCACGAGCGTCGCCTGCTTGGGGTCGATCAGGAACAGCTCGCCCAGCTTGACGTCTTTCAGCAGGGTCGACGCCACCACCGTCACCAGCGGAATCGCCAGCGCGGGCAGGAACAGCTTGTGGCCCAGGCGGCGCGCGCTGGCGCGGCGCTCTGCATCGGGCAGCACGTCCGGCTTGCCGCTGCGGACCGCGCCGCAGCCGGCCAGCAGCGCCATCGCGACGACGATGGCGCCTGCCAGTTCGGCCGGCATCGCGTCGCCGCCAAGATAGACGGCCGCGTACAGGCCCCAGAACAGTGCCGTCGTATAGCGGCGCGGGTTGGAGCGATCGGTGGCCGACATCCACGCAACGATCGCCAGGATCGCGCCCACCACATAATAGAAATGCTCGAGTTGAAGAATCATGCGCGCGCCAAGTAGACGTCGAGCCGGCGCAGGCGCCAGGCGTGGATGATGAAGGCGCAGATCGCCGTGGGGATGCCCCACAGCGCCATGTGCAGCGGATCGACCTCGATCCCTTCGCCGCGCAGGATCGTCTGCATCAGCACGATGGCGCCGAAGGCGACGAAGATGTCCTCGCCGAAGAACAGGCCGACGTTGTCGGTGGCCGCCGTCATTGCGCGCACGCGCTGGCGCGCCGGGTCGGACAGGCTGGCGCCGCGCGCCTCGGCCTGCCGCTCGGCCGCGCCCTCTGCCATCGGCGCCATCAGCGGCCGCACCATCGTCGGGTGGCCGCCGATCGACGTCAGCCCGACGGCGGCCGCGCCTTCGCGGATGGCCAAGTAGACGATCAGCAGGCGCCCGGCCGTGGCAGAGCGCACCCGGCCGATCGCCGCCTGTGCGTGCTCGCGCAAGCCAAAGCGCTCCAGCAAACCGATGGCCGCCAGCGGCAGCAGCAGGATCAGCGGCAGGTTGCGCGTCTTGACGAAGGCGCCGCCCAGCGCCGCCAGCAGCTCGAGCGGCGGCATCCACACGGCCACGCCGGTGGCCAGGCACGCGGCCAGCACGACCAGCACGGGGTGCAGCCGCAACAGGAAGCCGGCGACGATGACGGCCACGCCCAGCAGTGGCCACAGATTCACAGCAGACTGCATTCACCCTCCACAAGTTTCTCGAAAAATGGGGTCTGTCCCCATTTTTCAGGCAATATTGCGAGTTGGTAGCACAAAAAAAGCCCCGCACTGGGCGGGGCAGGTCTCAAGCTACGTAACCAACAGTATCAGAAATTCATTTTGAACTGCACACCGTACGTGCGCGGCTCGTTCAGGATACCGGTCATGTTGTTGAAGTCGATCGCACCCACGGACTGTACCTCGTCCGTGATGTTGCGGCCGTAGAGTGCCAGATCGTATTTGCCGTCGCCCCATTTGTAGCCCAGGCGCAGGCCGCCTTCCAGCAGGTCCTTGGCCTTGTACTCGACCGCTTCGTACAGGAAGAAGTTGTACGACGAACGATACGACCAGTCGGTGAAGGCGTAGAACTCGCCGTTCGCGACCGGAGTGCTGTACTTCAGCGTGAAGTTGTGCTGCCACTTCGGTGCGCGCGGCAGCGGGTTGCCGTTGATCAGGGCGACACGGGAGCCGCCGACAAACGAAACCGGGTTCGTCACCGTGCAGCCGCCGCCGCAAGGCAACACGAACAGGCTGGCATCCTTGATCTCGGTGTCGTTGTAGCTGCTGCCGAACGTGGCCGACAGCGAGTCCGACAGGTTGGCCTGGATGTCCAGTTCCACGCCCTGGCCGGTGGCCTTGTCGGCGTTGAGCAGCTGGTTCATGTTGATCGAACCGCTGCCGGCCGTCAGCTGCTTGTCCTTGACGCGGTAGTGGAACGCCGTGGCCGACAGGCGCGCGCGGCGGTCGAACAAGTCCTGCTTGATCCCCGCTTCATACGACAGCACCTTCTCGGCGCCGGCCATCGAAGGACGGCTCGACAGGTCGTTCAGGCGGCCCTGCATCGACGGCGCACGGTAGCCCGTCGCGATGCGCGCGAACAGGTTGGTGTCCTTGGTCAGCACATAGGTGCCGCTGGCATCCCAGCTGACGTTGGTCGAGTCGTCCGACAGCTCGTGGTAGCTGCGACCGGTCGTCTCGATGCGCTGCGCCACGAAGTCCTTCTTGTCGCTGGTGTAGCGCACACCGCCGCGCACTTTCAGGCGGTCGTTGATCGCGTAGTTCAGCGAGCCGAAGGCCGCCCACGATTTCGCGTTCTGCTCCTGCGTCGCGTAGTTGGGGTTCTGCGGATTGCCCGGTGCCAGCGAATTGAAGGAGATACTGTCGATCTGGATGTCTTCCTTGAAGTAGAAGACACCGGCGATCCACTGCAGCGGGCCCTTGGTGCTGGACTCGGCGCGCAGCTCCTGCGAGATCTGCTTGTGGTTCGGGATCAGGTCGGCCGTCTCGACCAGGAACGGGATGAAGCCCGGACCCATCGGCGGCGCATACGAGGCGCCGTAGCCGCCGTCGACGTCGGCGCGGCTGAAGAAGTCCAGCTTCTCGTAGCCGGTGATCGAGTGCAGCGTAATGCCCGGCAGGTCCCAGCGCATGCGCAGGCTGGCGCCCTTGTTCTTCAGGTGCTGTTCGTTGATGCCGTCGGTCGGGTAGCTGCCGTAGTCGAAGTTGTCGACCAGGTCGTTGGTGCCCTTCTTCAGGATATTGGCGCGGAACAGCGTCGCGGTGCCGTCCATGTCGCGGCCGTGCACGTTGAACAGGGCGCTGAAGTTGGCGGTCGGCTTGACCAGCACCTGCAGGCGCGCGGCGTTGTCCTTGTAGCCTTCGAAATCGCGCGTGCCGGTCGGACGGTCGTTGTGCACGCGGTCGCCGCGGTGCTGCGACTGGCCGGAGAAGCGGATCGCCACGGTGTCGCTGACCGGGATGTTGTAGGCACCGTCGATGTTGCGCACGCGGTCCTTGCCGAAGCCGGCGGACAGGTAGCCTTCGGTCTTGAACACGGGCTTGGCCGAGTCGAACTTGATGACGCCGGCCGGCGAGTTGCGGCCGAACAGCGTGCCCTGCGGGCCGCGCAGCACTTCCACCTGATCCACGTCGAACACGGGGAAGCCCTTCAGCATCGGGTTTTCCTGCACGATGTCGTCCATCACCAGGCCGACCGGCTGCGACGCGTTCAGGTCGAAATCGGTATTGCCCAGGCCGCGGATATAGAAGCGCGGGAAGGTACGGCCGTAGTCGGACTCGATCGCGACCGATGGCGAACGGCCGGACAGGAAGCGGATGTCCTGGCCGCCGGAGGTCAGCACGTCCAGCTTCTCGCCCTTGACGGTGGCGATCGACATCGGCACGTCCTTGATGTTCTCGGCGCGGCGCTGGGCCGTCACGATGACCTGCTCGAGCTGGCCGGGCTGGCGCTTCTCGACGACGACGTCGCTGGCGGTATCGCTGCCGGCGGCCGGCTGCTGCGTTTCCTGCGCGATGGCCCCATGCAGGGGGAATGCGGCGGCGATCGCCAGCGCGATCAGCGTACGGGCGGCGTACCGGGTGGGTTCAGACATGGACCAGCTCCTTCTTGTTCATTTGAATTCGGAATAGAAAAGACTGCAAAGTGCGCAATTTACTCAGGAAAACTGCAGGCAAGACGGGATGCTAGCACCAAACCCAGTGACCGAAAATCGAAGAAGGGCCAATCCGATTGATATCAAATTAATATAAATCGGCAAGCAAAAACGTATTTGTCATACATATCACGGCTGTTGCATAGTTAAGAGCTGACCCATCGGGCCGCTGTGGAGACGGTGGCATGCGGCAACGGCGCGCCGCGCAGAGGGGAAACGGGCAAAATCGCCGCGTCGACGATTTTCCGGCGCTGCCGGCGGTTCGGCAGTGCGGAGTCGAAAAAACAACGCTGGAGGGCGCGCTCGGTCAGCCCGTGTGATGTTGTGCCAACGCTACAGTGCGGCGTTGAGTCGGTAGCAATTTGCTAACAAGTGAAAATCTGGCAACGATAGTTTGCAGCGATGCATCGAGTCCGGCCTCTAAATTCGGGGCGTTTCCAGCCTTCTGGCAATAGTGGCCTACATGTTTTGCTCGCAAAAACTATACAATAACGAACTTCCAGGAGCCTATTCATGCAAATCAAACAACTTACGATGATGATCGCAGCCGTTGCGGTGTCGGCTGGCGCATGCGCCGCCACGCCCAAGCTGGGCATCGTCTACGATGCGGGCGGCAAGTTCGACAAATCGTTCAACCAGTCCGCTTTCGAAGGCGCCTCGCGCTTCAAGAAGGACACGAACATCAACTTCATCGAAGTGCAGGCGTCGTCCGACACGCAGGCCGAGCAGGTGCTGCGCGGCCTCGCGCGCAAGAAGCTGGACCTGATCGCCTCGATCGGTTTCGCCCAGACCCAGGCCGTACAGAAGGTCGCGAAGGAATTCCCGAACGTGCGCTTCGTGCTGATCGACGGCGTGGCGCAAGGCGCCAACGTCAACTCGATTACGTTCAAGGAAGAAGAAGGCTCCTACCTGGTCGGCGTGGCCGCCGCCGCGGCATCGAAGACCAAGAAGCTGGGCTTCATCGGCGGCATCGACATCCCGCTGATCCGTACCTTCGCGTGCGGCTACGCTCAGGGCGCGAAGTCCGTCGACAAGAAAGCGGAAGTCGTGCAGAACATGGTCGGCACCACCGCCGCCGCCTGGAACGATCCGGCCAAGGGCGGCGAACTGGCCCGCTCGCAGTTCGAGCGCGGCGTGGACGTGGTGTTCGCCGTGGCGGGCGGCTCGGGCCTGGGCACGCTGCAGATGGCCAAGGAAAAAGGCAAGCTGGCGATCGGCGTCGACTCCAACCAGAACCACCTGTATCCGGGCACCGTGCTGACCTCGATGGTCAAGCGCGTCGACAACGCCGTCTACGACAGCTTCATGCAGGTGAAGAACGGCACCTGGAAAGGCGGCGTCACGGCCAAGGGCCTGAAGGAAGGCGGCGTGGACTGGGCGCTGGACGAGCACAACCGCAAGGTGATCACGCCGGAAATCGAAAAGAAAGTGCTGGGTGCCCGCAAGGACATCATCGACGGCAAGGTCAAGGTCATCGACATCCGCACGGGCGCGGCCTGCCCGGCCTGATCCTTCTTTAACGTTCGGGACTTCCCGTAGAAACGCGCCGCAGGGGCATCTCCCCTGCGGCGCGTTTTTCAGTAAAACCATCCTAAAATCCTATGCAGCCAGCAGTTGAATTTCGCGGCATCTCCAAGCACTTCGGAGCGGTCAAGGCGAATACGGACGTCAGCTTCGCGATCGCCAAGGGCGCCATCCATGGCCTCGTGGGCGAGAACGGCGCCGGCAAGTCGACCCTGATGAGCATCCTGTACGGCTACTACAATGCCGACGCCGGCGAGATCCTCCTCGACGGCCACGCACGGCAGATCCGTACCAGCCAGGAAGCGATCCGCCTCGGCATCGGCATGGTGCACCAGCACTTCATGCTGGTCGATAACATGACCGTGCTCGATAACGTCATGCTGGGCACCGAGGGCGGCTTCCGCCTGTCGGCCCACCGCGCCGCCACCGAGAAGAAGCTGCGCGAGATCTGCGCCACCTACCGGCTCGACGTCGATCCGCTGGCGACGATCCACGACCTGTCCGTGGGCGCGCAGCAGCGCGTCGAAATCCTCAAGCAGATCTACCGCAGCGCCAACATCCTGATCCTGGACGAGCCGACGGCCGTGCTGACCGCGCAGGAAACGGAATCGCTGTTCCAGATCCTGCGCCTGTTCAAGGAACAGGGCAAGACCATCATCCTGATCACGCACAAGCTGCAGGAGATCATGGACATCACCGACAGCGTGACGGTGATGCGCGCCGGCCGCGTGGTCGGTGCGGTGCAGACGGCGCAGACCTCGAAGGAGGAACTGGCCAACATGATGGTGGGCCGCCCGATCGAGAACAACCTGCCGCGCGCGCCCTACAACCCGGGCAAGCCGGTGCTGGAAGTGCGCGACCTGCAGCTGAAGGACAGCAGCGGCGTTTCCCTGCTGGAGGACATCGGCTTCACCCTGCGCGCGGGCGAGATCGTCGCCATCGCCGGCGTCTCCGGCAATGGCCAGAGCGAATTGATGGAAGTCCTGTCGGGCATGCGCCTGCCCTCGTCCGGCGGCGCCGACTTCGAGGGCAAGCCGCTGCCCTACGGCCGCCACGATGCGGACGGCCTGCCGCTGGTATTCCGCGACCTGGGCATCGCCCACGTGCCGGAAGACCGCCTGCGCGACGGCGTCGTCAAGAGCTTCTCCGTCATGCAGAACACGGTGCTGGGCTACCAGGACCACCTGAAAGGCAAGTTCGGCCTGTTCGACTTCAAGCACATCGCCAGCCGCTGCCAGGAACTGCTGAAGGAATTCGACGTGCGCCCGCCCAACCCGGACCTGCGTATCGGCCTGCTCTCGGGCGGCAACCAGCAGAAGGTCGTGATCGCGCGCGAAGTGCTGGCGCAGCCGAAGCTGATGCTGGTCGGCCAGCCCACCCGCGGCGTCGACATCGGCACCATCGAGGCGATCCACAAGCAGCTCTTGGCCCTGCGCGACGCCGGCGTGGCGATCCTGCTCGTCTCCGTCGAGCTGGAGGAAGTGCGCGCGCTGGCCGACCGCATCCTCGTGATGTGCGGCGGCCGCATCACCGGCGAACTGCCGATCAATGAATTCGACACCACCCGCATCGGTCTCCTGATGGGCGGGATGCACAAATCATGACTACCAACGATATGCCACGCTGGGCAACCGGCATTGTCCTCCCGCTTCTGAACCTGCTGTCGGCGATGCTGGTCGCCGCGCTGGCGATCCACCTGCTGGGCGAAGACCCGGTCGATGCGATGCGCATCCTGGTCAACAGCGCCATCGTCAATCCGGAAGGCCTGTCGTACACGCTGTTCTACGCGTCCACGTTCGTCTTCACCGGTCTGGCCGTGTCGCTGGCGATGCAGGCCGGCCTGTTCAACATCGGCGCCGAAGGCCAGATGTATTTCGGCGGCCTGGGCCTGACCCTGGCGATGCTGGCGTTCGACGCGTCCCTGCCGTGGTATCTCCTGATCCCGGTCGGCATGCTCGGCGCGGCGCTGTTCGGCGCGCTGTGGGCCTTCATCCCCGGCTACCTGCAGGCGAAACGGGGCAGCCACATCGTCGTGACGACGATCATGTTCAACTTCATCGCCGCCTCGCTGATGAACTTCGTCATCGTCAAGTACCTGATCCCGCCGGGCGAGCAGAATACCGCCAGCCGTGTGTTCTCCGACGCGGCCGCGCTGCCGCCGCTGAACGCCTGGTTCCCGGCGCTGGGCGATACGCCGCTCAACGTCAGCTTCTTCCTGTCCATCCTGGCGCTGGTGATCTACGGCGTGTTCGTCTCGCGTTCGGCCTGGGGCTACAAGCTGCGCGCCACGGGCCTGAACAAGCATGCCGCGCACTATGCCGGCGTGAAGATCAGCGCCATGATCATCGTCACCATGCTGATCTCGGGTGCGCTGGCGGGCCTGGGCGCCGTCAACTCGATCATGGGTTCGACGCACTACCTGTCGCTGAACTTCGTCGGCGGCGCCGGCTTCGTCGGCATCGCCATCGCCCTGATGGGCCGCCAGCATCCGGTCGGCATCTTCCTGTCGTCCGTGCTGTTCGGCGCGCTGATCCAGGGCGGCTTCGACCTGTCGCTGGAAAAGCCGAACATTCCGACCGAGACGTTCATCTTCATCCAGGGCCTGATCATCCTGTTCTGCGGCGCGATGGAGAACCTGTACGCGCCCGTGCTCATCAAACTGATCAAAGGTAAAAAGGGCTGAGATCATGACTTTCGAAGATCTTCATCTGGGCAGTATCGTCGTCTCGACCGTGCGCAACGCGCCGGTCCTGATTTTCGCCGCGATGGCCGGCCTGTTCGCGGAGCGCTCCGGCGTCATCGACATCGGCCTCGAAGGCAAGATCCTGGCCTCGGCCTTTGTCTCCGCCGCCGTGGCCTTCACCACGCAGAATCCATGGTACGGCATCCTGGCCGGCATGGCCGTGTCGATCGCACTGGCCACCCTGCAGGGCTACGTGGCCGTCACGCAGAAGGGCAACCAGCTGGTGGCCGGCATTGCCATCAATATCGCGATGAGCGGCCTGACGTTCGTCGTGGCGCAGTACTTCTTCCAGCAGGGCGGCCGCACGCCCGACCTGGGCGCGGCGCGCCTGCCATATGTGACCCTGCCGGGCAGCGCCGCCGTGGCGGACGTGCCGGTGCTGGGCTGGATCTGGACCCAGCTGCTGGGCGGCCACTCGATCCTCGTCTACGGCGCGTTCGCGCTGGTGCCGCTGGTGCACTGGCTGCTGTACCACACCCGCTTCGGCCTGCGCCTGCGTGCCTGCGGCGAGAACCCGCACGCGGCCGACGCGGCCGGCGTCTCGGTCGAGCGCACCCGCTACACGTCCATGCTGATCGCCGGCACGCTGTGCTCCTTCTCGGGCGCCTACCTGGCGATCGTGCAGAGCGGTTTCTTCCTGCGCGACATGTCGGCCGGCATGGGCTACCTGGCGCTGACGGCCATGGTGTTCGGCAACTGGCGCCCGTTCTACACGTTCCTGGGTTGCCTGATGTTCGGCTTCTTCACGGCGGTGCAGATCCAGCTGGAAGGTGTCGACCTGCCGGTCGTGGGCCGCATCCCGGGCGCGCTGATCCAGATGGTGCCGTACGTGGTGACGGTGATCGCGCTGGCCGGGCTGATGGCCAAGTCGGTGGCGCCGAAGGCGATCGGGGTGCCGTTCGTGAAGTCGCGCTGAGCGACGGTGCTGATGCAAAAACGCCCGCGATTGCGGGCGTTTTTTTTAGGGGGGTGGGGTCTGTCCCCGGTAAGTGTCGGCACTGAGCCATGTTGCTGGCACGCTCAGGGGACTGACCCCGGTTTTTATCAGCGCCTGTAGAACGCCAGGGTGCTCAAGCGCCAGCGATTAAAACCGGGGTCAGTCCCGAAGGGACAGACCCCAAGCAGCCCCCCAACCCTCATTTCTGCGCCAGGATCCATTTCACGAGCGTATGCGCCTCCGCATCCGACACGGCATTCGGCGGCATCGGCACCGGACCCCACACGCCGGCGCCACCCTTCATGACCTTCTGCACCAGCTTGTCCTCGGCATCCTTCTGGCCTTTGTATTTGGCGGCGACGTCCTTGTAGGCCGGCCCCACCAGCTTGGTGGCGGTCGCATGGCAGGCCATGCAGTTCTTCGATTTCGCCAGTTCTTCCGGCGTGGCCGCATGCGCCGCGCTGGCGGCAACGGCGGCGGCGAGCGACAACAGGCTTGCTGCAACGACTTGTTTCATTGATTTTCTCCTGTGGTGGTATGCCCCGATTCTAGAGCATCCCGCTGCCCGTGGGCGCGCCGCTACCTTCCCGGAACAACGCCAGCGCGGCATGCTGCAGCAGCATGATCGTCTTGCCGTCCTCGATGCGGCCATCGGCCACCATCGCCAGCGCGGCATCGATGTCCAGCTCCACCACTTCGATGTCCTCGCCTTCCTGCTCGACGCCGCCGCCCGTGCCCACGCGGCTGTCCGGTTCGTATTCGGCCACGAAGAAATACAGCCGCTCCGTCACCGAGCCGGGACTCATGAATGCCTCGAACACGCGCCGCACGTCATGCACGCGGTAACCCGTCTCCTCCTCCACCTCGGCGCGGATGCGCTGTTCCGGCGTGGCGGTGTCGAGCAGGCCGGCCGGGGCCTCCAGCAGGTAGCCGTCGTGCGCACCGCCGTAGCCGTAGGCGGGGAAGCGGAACTGGCGCACCAGGACCACCGTGCGGCGCGCCAGGTTGTACAGCAGGATCACGGCGCCATGGCCGCGGTCGTAGGTCTCGCGCGACATCGTCTGCCAGGTGCCGTCGCGGCGGCGGTAGTCGAACGTGGTTTTCTTCAGCACGTACCAGTCGTCCGCCAGCGTTTTCACTTCCTTGATCCGGATCTGCATGATCGCTCCTCGTGTTTGCGTATTTTTACGATATCATGCAATATCGTGCAATCTCAAGAAATTTCGTGCATATGCTGACCAGTCAACGCAAGCAACTGCTGCTCAAGATCCTGGGCGAAGAAGGCCAGATCGTGGCGCGTACCCTGTCCGAGTCGCTCGGCCTGTCCGAAGACACCATCCGCCGCGACCTGCGCGAGCTGGCCAAGGAAGGCCTGCTGCGGCGCGTCCACGGCGGCGCCCTGCCCGCCTCGCCGGCAGCGGCCAATTTCGCCGTGCGCACCACCATCTCGACCGACACCAAGCCCGCCATCGCACGCGCGGCGGCGGCACTGGTCGAACCCGGCCAGGTGGTGTTCATCGACGGCGGCACGACCGCCGTGCAGCTGGCGCGCGCCCTGCCGCGCGAGCTGCGCGCCACCGTCGTCACGCACAGCCCGTCCATCGCGGTGGAACTGGTCGAGCATCCGAATGTGGAGGTGATCATGATCGGCGGCCGGCTCTTCAAGCACTCGATCGTGGCCTGCGGCGCGCAGGCACTGGAAGCCATCGGCCAGATCCACACCGACGTGTTTTTCATGGGTGTGTGCAGCCTCGATCCGGAGGCCGGCATCACGACAGGGGATTACGACGAGGCGTGCATGAAGCGGGCGATCAGCGCGGCCGCGCGCAGCACCGTGGTGCTGGCTTCGCCGGAAAAGCTGGGAACGGCGGCGCCGTTCGCGATCGCGCCGCTGGCGACGATCGACCGGATCGTCGTCAGCGCGGAGACGGACGAGGCGCTGCTGGCGCCTTATCGGGAGATGGGGATCGGGGTGACGCTGGCCTAACCCCAGGGGTATCGGCGAATTATGGCCAGATCGCCCGCAGCAGCGCCGCCAGGTGATACCCGCCCTTGATCAGCTGCTCGCGTGCCAGCGCGGAGGATGGCACCGGATAGTTTTCCGGCACCGTCAGCGCCCACACCTTGTACGACTCGCCGCTCCTGCTGGTCTGCGTCGACACGGCACCCACCGTCACGTCCTTGTGGGCCGCTTTCGACACCGCCAGCGACTCGTTGGCCCACTGGTACGGCCAGCCCGACACGTCGCCCGTGTTGACGGAGACCGTGGGCTTGCTGTCGATGGCGTACTGCGCGAACTGCTCCGGCGTGCGCGTGCTGGAACGGCGCATCGCGTAATCCACCACCGTGGTGTCCCAATACGAATGGAACGGTTTCGTCGGCGACTTCGATGCGGCTGGCGCGGCGCCTTCCTTCGGCGGCGCCGGCGGAATCAGCTTGTCGCTGGTGGCCGTCAGCACGGCGTCGTCCAGCAGCAGGTTGTTGCCGCCGCGCGAGTCGAACACGTTCAGCGAATCCACTTCGCCATGCGACTTCGGCACGACGAACTTGCCGTTCTTGCCGACGAAGCCGGCGCCCACGTGCAGCGGCTGGTGGATGTCGCCGGCCAGGTGCGTGACGATCAAGAGCGCCTGGCGCTTGCTGAAGCGGTGCGGGTTGGTTTGCGGCGTGTCCTTGCCCTGCAGGACGGCGATCGCGCTCTTCAGGGTCTGCACGATGTCGTCGTCGAATGTGCCGACGCCGTGGTCATGGTATTCGTCCAGCTGGAACGGCACGTCCGTGTAGTGGTACTCGGAATGCTTCGGGTTGGCGTTGACGTAGTCGATCATCTCCGGCGTCTGCGGACCGCACCAGTTGCCCTTGACGCAGTCCGCCCACGTGGCCACCTTCTCCAGGCTCTCGCCCGGCAGCAGCAGGGCCGCGACCTGCTTCTCGGCGTTGCTGCCCTTGATCAGCTTGTCGGCGATGGCGCCGACGGCGCGGTGGCCGTCATTGCCCCATGCCAGCGCGCTGGCGGAGACGGTGGCGAAAGCGCCGGCCAGCGCCAGCGTGCATGCGAGTTTCTTCATTCGGTTGCTGCCTTTTCGGTTGCCTTGTTCGGTTTCGGGTAATCGCGATTGATGTCCAGTTTTTGCGCGTACGACGAGCTCCACAGCTGCTCGTGCAGCGCGCTCACGCGGCGCGCCATCGCCTCGTTGCGCAGCACGACTTCCAGGTTGCGCGACAGGTCCAGGTAGCCGCCGGCCCAGTTGCTGGTGCCGACCCAGGCCAGCTTGCCGTCGATCGTCATCGTCTTGCTGTGGATGACGCGGGCGAACGGAATGAAGCCGCTGGACGCCTGCGGCAACGTGACGACGCGGATCTCCACGTTCGGCAGCACCGCCAGGCTTTTCAGGTACGGCAGCGCGGGCGCTTCCAGGTTCCAGTTCGACACCATCAGCCTGATCCTCACGCCGCGGTTGGCGGCGGCACGCACGGCGTTGTCGATGACCGCGTAGTACGGCCGCTTGCCCTGCGGCCCGTACGACAGCGGCGCGTAATCGAGCAGCTGGATGCGCACCTCTTCCCTGGCCTCGGCCAGCAAGGCGGGCAAGCCGGATTCGGAGTCGCGCACGCCGGGCGGGTTATACGCCGCCGGGCTGGCCAGCAGGTAGGATGGGCGGGCCAGCTCGGTCTGGGCCGGCAACGCGGCCGCCTTGGCCTGCAGCGGCGTCACCTTGGCGCCCTGCGCCAGTACGGCCTGGGCGCGCCAGTCCTGCTCGAAGATCGCCGCCACCTGGCCGACGATGACGGGATCGTCGATCCGCAGGCCCGTCTCGTGGATGTGCGTGAACGCGCGCCAGTCGAAGTTCTGGCTACCGACAAAAGCCACCTTGCCGTCCGCCAGCACGTATTTGGCGTGGATGATGCCGTTGCCCGTCAGCTGGCTGTAGTCGAGGATGCGCAGGTCCAGGTTCGGGATCGCGCGCAGGCGGTCCAAGGTGGCGGCGTCGGACAGCCCGATGCCTTTCTTGTCGAGCAAGAAGCGGATCTTCACGCCGCGCTTGCCGGCCGCTTCCAGCCGCTCGATCACCTTGTCGAACGGGCTGCCGGCCTTGCCGGCGGCGTAGAACTGGCCGATCGCGATGTCGTGCCGGGCGTTGTCGAACAGCTCGCACCAGACGGCGATGGGATCGCGCAGGTCGGGATTGGCCAGCGTCGTCTCGACAGGCGTCGTCAGCACCAGCTCGAAGCCGGGGATGCGGAAGTCGGCGTGGGCGCTGCCGGCGCAGGCCGCCAGCAATGCGGTGGCAAGAATACGGCGCACGATGTTCTCCTTATTGCGCGCGGCGGATGCGCGGCTGTTCGGCTGCCAGCCCGGCCGGCTTGCGCTGCTGTTCGCGGTAGGTCAGATAGGACGTCAGCGAATCGATGTCGCGCACGCCCGTCTCGGCGCGATTGGTGCCCTTGGCGAACATCGGGAACGCGTCGCCACCCTCGGCGATGAAGTTGTTGGCGGCCACGCGGTAGGACGCGTTATCGTCCAGCGGCACACCGTTCAAGCTCACTTCCAGCACGCGCTGGCCGGCCGGCTTGCGCAGGTCGTATCTATAGCTGAAGCCTTCCGAGACCTGCAGCAGGCCGCGCGATTCCACTTTGTCGCCGACCCACTGCTGCTCGAGCAGCGCCCGGATCTGCGTGCCCGTCAGGTTCATCACCGTCAGCGTATTGCCGAACGGGAGCACCGCCAGCGCCTGGCCCTTCGAGACGACGTTGCCCGGCCCGGTTTCCAGGGTGGCACGGATGCCGCCCACGTTCATGAACGCGATCTGCGCGCCGAACGGGCGGCCCGCGTGCAGGGTCGCATCGGCGATCAGGTTGCCCAGCGCGGATTCGTCGCTGCCGGTCAGCGCGCGCGTGACGGAGGCCACGCCGATCTTCGCCACCGGCTTGGCCAGTTCCGCATTGCCGCGCGCGCGCACCTTGGCCAGGTAGGCCTCGGCACGCGGGTCGGCCGGATAGGCGCCCTGCGCCATGACGACGTTGCGCGCGCTGACATCCACCAGCCGGTTCGTTTGCCGGTCCACCACCAGCTTGATGCGCGACAGCATATGCCCGCCCATTTGCGCCTGGGTGACCAGCTTGTCGCCCACCTTGCACAGGTAACCCTTGTGCGAGTGGCCGCTGATGACGAGGCGGATGGCCGGGTCGAGCTTCTTGACGACCGGGACCAGCTCGCCCTCCAGGTCGTCGCAATACTGCTTGTCGAATTCGGATGCCGTGCGGCCGCCCTGGTGCAGCAGCACGACGAACACCCCCACGCCCTGCTTGCGCAGTTCCGGCAGCAGGCGGTTGACGGCATCGGCCTCGTCGCCGAACTGCAGGCCGGCGATGCCGGCGGCGGCCACGACCTCGGCCGTGTCCTGCAGCACCGCGCCGATGAAGGCGATCTTCACGCCCTTCGATTCGAGGATGCGGTAGGCCGGCAGCAGGGGCTTGCGGGTCTTGGCGTCGATGACGTTGGCGGCCAGGTAGCTGAACTTCGCGCCGGCGTAGCTGCCGTCGAAGCGGCAGGCCTTGTCCGGCCGGGGCGACGCGCAGCCGCCCTTTTGCTGGCGCAGCAGTTCGACGCGGCCCTGGTCGAACTCGTGATTGCCCACCGACGTCGCCTGCAACCCGAGCAGATCGAGCGCACCCAGGGTCGGCTCGTCCGCCCACATTGCCGACAGCGCCGGGCTGGCGCCGATCATGTCGCCCGCGCCCACCAGCAGCAGCTCGCCGTCTTCCTTGCGCCAGGCCTGCAGCGCGCCGGCCAGCGTGTCGATGCCGCCGGCCATCACGGTGCGCGGCGTTTTTTCGCCCACGCCGGCGTAGGTGAACTTGTCGGCTTCCAGGTGGCCGTGCAGGTCGTTCAGTGCGACCAGGTTGATTTCGGCGGTGCCGGGCGCGGTCGTGGCGCAGCCCGCCAGAACGAAGGCGGCGGCCGCGGCGGCAAGTGTGTGCAGGGAGAATTTCATGGCGCAGGTAGGGAATTCGAACCGTTTATTGTACAGGGGGGAGCAAGCTCGTTGCACGCCAAATCTGCGTGTGAAACCTTGTGTTACAGAGCGGCTCGCCCATGAAAAAAGGCCGGCGATCGCTCGCCGGCCTTTCGGTGAAACTAAGTCATGCGGACCTTAGAATTCGTACTTCACGGTCGCCTGCAGGGCCCACTGCGATTCGCCCTTGGCCTGGCGCACGTCGAAGTCCTCGACCTTGTCGCGCAGCTGGTAGATGTACTTGCCGCTGGCGTCGATGCCGGCGAAGTCCACGAACGAACGGGCTTGCGCGCCGGCCGACTGGAAGCCCACTTCGTTGATGCGGCCCCACTTCTTGTTCAACAGGTTACCCACGTTGAACAGGTCGAAGGTCACGACACCCTTGTGGCCCTGCCAGAAGCCCGGCACTTCCTGCGAGATGCGCAGGTCGAAGGTGTTGGTCCATGGCGCGAAGCTGGTGTTGCGGCCCACGACCTTGCCGGCCGAGTCGCGCAGTGCGCGGTTGCCGTCCACGATCGCCCAGAACTTCTCTTCGTTGGCGCGGTTTGCCGCCGTATCGCCCTTGAAGATGACTTCACCCGAACCGAACTTCGACGGGATGTACATCAGGTCGTTGCCGGCCAGGTCGTCGCCGTTCATGTCGTTGTTGAACGTCCAGCTGTACGGCTTGCCCGAGCGGCCTTCGTAGAACAGGCCGAAGGTCGTGTTGTACGCGCCGAAGAAGCGCTTGCGGAAGTTCAGCACCGCGTTGATGCGGTCCTTGACCAGGTAGCTCGAGTTGGCGACGACTTCCTCGTTCGGGTTGAACACCGAACGGCCGGACCAGTTCGAGTTCGACGTCGACGACGTCAGCGGCGACACTTCCTTCGATTCCGTGTACGTGTACGACACCGACCAGCCCAGGCCCGAGATCAGCGGACGGCTCAGCGACAGGGTGGCCAGGTTGCTGCCGCCCTGCTTCGTGCCGGTCGCGACCAGTACGTTGGCGAAGTTGGCGTTGGCGCCGGAGCGCGCGCGCAGGCCGTTGCAGGCGCCGGTGGTGATGCGGGCACCGGTCGAGTTCCAGCAATCGGTGTTGTAGCCTTGCGCCGTGTAGTACAGCTCGCGGCCATCGCTGCCGATGCGGGTCGCTTCGCCGATGTTCACGTTGCGGTAGTAGATCGCGTCACGCACGTCGGTCTTCAGGTATTCCGCGCTGACGACCAGGTTGTACCACGGCAGTTCGTGGTCGACGGCCAGGTTGGCCTTCCACACGGACGGCTGACGCAGGCCAGGAGCCAGGATGTCGACCGATGCGGCAGGCTTGCCGGTCGATGGAATCGGCTGATTGTTGATGTCGGAGCTGAACAGGCCGCCACGGGTATCGCATGCGGCCAGGCCGCTGGTGCCGCAACCGGCCACGGCCGTTGCCACGCCGGCGTTCTGGAACGGGTTGCTCAGCCAGACGGCCATCGCGGAACCCTGGAACAGGCCGACGCCACCGCGCACCTGGGTGCGACGGGCGGACTCGAGGTTGTAGTTGAAGCCAAAACGCGGCTGCCACAGCTTCTGGCCGTCGAACGTGTTGGTGTTGTCCAGGCCGAAACCGCCGGTCTGGCGGCCGGTCGGCGTCGTGCGCGCCACGGTCGGCGCGGCCACGGCGGCGTTGACCAGCGGACGCGAACCGACGTCGATACTGTCCACGCGCACGCCGCCGCTGATGGTCAGTTGCGGGTTGATCGTCCACGTATCCTGCAGGAACAGGCCGGTGTTCTTCGTCGTGAACTTGGCGACCGCGTCATCGAGCGTGTAGCCGGCGTTGGCGATCGTCGTCTGGTACGACACCGGACGACCGCGGCGGAAGTTCTCCAGCACGGCTGCCTCGATCGTCGCGGCGTTGACGGTATTGCCGCACGATGCCAGTACGCCTTCGGCGCCGTTCGCCTGACGCGGCAGGAATTCGTAGCCGATACCCTGCTGGCAGGCAAACGTGTAGTTGCCGAAGATGTTCTGCACGAACGCGTTGTAGATCTCGTTCTTCTGGTAGTCCGCGCCGAACTTGACTTCGTGCGCGCCCAGCTGCCAGTTGGCGCCGACGTAGTAGTCGTCCGTCTTGGTGCCCAGGATGTTGCGCTGGCGGCTGTTTTCCGTGCCGAAGTTCAGGAAGCGGTCGTTGGTGGACGTGCCCGCCGGCGCACCGGCCGGCAGCGCGCCGGAGAAGCGCAGGCCGATCAGCGGCAGCTGCGAGTTCAGCTTCGGTACGCTGTCGTAGTCACGCACCGACAGCTTGACTTCGGTCGAGAACGTCGGCGTCCAGTCGGACGTCAGCTGGGCCACCTTGGTTTCGATGACCTTGGCCTGGTTGTACCAGTACGAGTTCAGCGAGATGCCGGTGGCGGACAGGCCCGGGAAGATCGGTTCGGTCTGCTCCGTCTTCGACCAGCGGAACATGGCGCGGTGATCGTCGCTGATGTTCCAGTCGAACTTCAGCAGCTTGTCCGTCACGTCCAGCATCGTGCCGCCCGGCACCACGTCGTTGCCGACGTCCAGGCCGTAGCTGTTCTTGGCGATCTGCTGCGCCTGCGCGATGGCGTTCGGCGTGATCGCCACGTTGGTCAGCGCGCTGCCGACCGGGCCGAAGGACGGCGCGGTACGGGTCGATTCCAGCTTCTCGTAGTTGGCGAAGATGAACAGCTTGTCCTTGATCAGGGGGCCGCCGACGGTGGCGCCCTTGGTCGTTTCCTTGAACTTGGCCGGTTCGTAGTATTCGCCGGTGGACTGGTTGAAGCGGTCGCCCACGGTCGAGTCGTTACGGAACACGTAGTAGACGCTGCCCTTGACCTTGTTGGTGCCGGACTTCGTGACGGCGTTGATGTTGCCGCCGGTGTAGCCCTTCTGGGTGACGTCGTAGTTGGCCACGTTGACCTGCACCGACTGGATCGCTTCGATCGAGATCGGCTGCTTCGACGTCGGCGAGCCGGAGGCTTCCAGGCCGAACGTGTCGCTGACGGACACGCCGTCGATGGTCAGGGTGTTGTAGCGGCTGTTCTGGCCGGCCACGGACAGTTCGCCGCGTTCCTTGTCGGTCTGCGAGACGCGCGGGTCGGTCCGGGCGTAGTCCTGCAGGTTGCGGTTGATCGAGCCCTGGATCGCCAGTTCGGTCGCGCTGATATTGGTACCGGCGCCCATCGTGGTCTTCGAGAAGCGGTCGTTGCGCACGGTGCTGCCCGCGACGACGACGGTCTGCATCGGCTGGCCCAGCTGGGCATCGACGCTGGCCGTTTCGGCCAGGTTGACGAAGACGTTTTCACGCTTCTCGGTCACGCCGTTCTTTTCGATCGTGATCGTGTAGGGACCGCCCACGCGCAAGCCACGCGCGACGTAGCGCCCCTGGGCGTCAGCCGTCACGTTGCTGACAGAACCGGACTCGACGTGCGTAATGGTGACGGTTGCGCCCGCGGCAGGATTGCCGTCCGCGCCCAGCACGCGGCCGCCGATCGCGGACGTGGTGTTCTGCGCGACGGTCGGCAGCGACGCCAGCGCGATGGACAGGCTGAGCGCGATCTGCGTTAGCCGGAGCCGTTTGTGATTCATCATTATCTAACCCCAAAAAGGACTGTTTTCTTGGCATGATCGATGCAGTTGTTGCATGTTGCATCTTCCACACCACTCTTTACTTTTGTTGCAATCTGCTTGGCCGACCCGGGATTCTAGCGGCGCTCGATGTCATGAACATGACACCTTTATGACAGTTTCGTGACAACTGCGGCGCACCTTCAGGCCTAGAATGCATAGCTGTCAGCCAACTATGCATGAGGGCTAAAGTCGTGACAAATTCGATTTAGGTAGCGTATTTATATGCGCAAACAATAAATCGACGAAAAAATGACACGGGAAAGGGTTCGCTACCGGGGATGGGCTGACGGCGGCATTATAAATGACCGTCTTCTAAGTGAAATTATTTCATTTAGAAATTAGAAAAACGGTGGCAGGCGTACCACAATCTGTAGCGCCGAGACCACACAGTTGTCGAACTAAGTAGAAGAGCAGGCAAGATTTTCGGTTTGGGATGGCCGAAAGAGATGCCGAGGAAGGGGAATATCCCGGCGGCGGGGGCTGCCGGGATATTTTTTTGCTGTTCTAGGGTCTGTCCCCGCAGGGGACTGACCCTGAAGTTTGTTATCGATTCCCAGGGAGCGCAGCCAAACTTCGGGGTCAGTCCCCGATGGGGACAGACCCCATGCGCGCCTACTACCTTGCTACCGAGCGGGCAATATCCGCCTCGAACTTGGTGTAAGGCGAAGTGCCACGAACAGACGAGCTTGGGGTCTGTCCCTCTGGGACTGACCCCGGTTTTATTCGTTAGCGGATAAGCTTTCCGAAAATTCCGGGACTGTCCCGGAATCGTCTGAGGCAGCTTGGAAAACCGGGGTCAGTCCCGAAGGGACAGACCCCAAGCCCAGAGGCGCCGCGGTGTCTTGAGATTATTGCTTGGCCAACGAGCGGGCGATCTCCGCCTCGAACCTGGCAAACCGGCCGTCGAGCTGCTTGATCAGCCGCTGCTTGTCCCCGTCGGCCAGGAAACTGTAGCGGATGCTGTCGTACGACAGCTTCTTCACCTCCGCATAGTCCGTCTTGTAGCGCGTGGCGAACAGCACGTACTCGTTCGACAGGTTATGCCGCGTCACGCCGGCGTCGTCCGTCGAGATCACGAACGGCACGCCGTGCCGGCGGTACAGATCGACCGGATGGTCGGCGCCTTTCACGCCCAGGATGAATTCGTTGCTGGTCAGGTTGACCTCGACCGGCACCTTGCGTGCGCGCATCGTGCGCAGCACCCCCAGCGCATCCTTTTCGTGCGCGATGTCGATGCCATGGCCGATCCGGTCGGCGCCCGCCACCTGCACCGCTTCACTGATGTGGAAGGTCAGCCCTTCCGGCGGCACGATGCCCAGTTTCAGCTCGCCCGCATGCAGCGCCGTCTTCACGTCCGGATACTTCGACTTGAGGAACTGGAACATCCGCATGTGCAGGCTGTAGTCGCGCATCGACACGTTCAGGCTTTCCTGCCCCACGATGTTGACGCCGACGATGCGCGGCTCCGCCTTGGCCAGCTTGAAGCTGGCCAGCATCTGCGAGAACACGACGGACGGCGACAGGAAACGCAGCACGTAAGGCTGGTAGCGCATCGTGAACTGCTCGTCGTCGATGCCGGCGCTGCTGGCCTGCACGTTGGCGACGTAGTCGGCGATGCCTTTCGCGAACGACGGATCGGCTTCCAGGCGCGTGGCCAGCGCCGCCAGTGCGGCCTCGAGCTTGCCGCTGTCGAAGCCTGGGGACTGCAGCAGCTTGTCGAACTCCGCGTCCGCCGTGATCGGGGCCAACTCGAAGATCGTCTCGATGTACGACAGGTTCTCGGCGATCGCGCGTGCCTTCAGGGTGCGCAGGCCTTCGGCCGTATTGGTCGAGGCGACCGGACCGAAGTAGCCGAAGGTGTCGAAGAAGGTCTGGTCGGGCGGCAACTGGTCGGCGCCGTGGTTGTAAAAGTCCAGGGTGGACCACTTCTGCAGCAAGGCGCGGTAGGCATTGTTGTCCGCCACCACGTCGCTGCCCGAGACGCAGCCGCGCAGAGGTGCCGGCTTGGCCTGCTCGGCCGCGACGACCGCCTTGTCGGTATTGATGCGGAAGTTGGTCTTACTGACGCACCAGCCCTGCTTGTCGACCCATTCCAGGTACTGCTCGGCGTAGATGGCGCCGGAGTAGTGGTGGTGCAGGTCGCCGCCCTTGGGCATCATCGTCAGGAACATCGTCAGTTCGGCCGTCTTCGGCTGCGCGCCGACCAGCGTGGCAAAGTGGCGCTTGACGATGTCTTCGTTGCTGGCGGCGTGGGCGCCGGCGGCAAAGGCAGTCAAGACGACGGCGGCGATGAGTTTTTTCTGCATTGGACGGTCCCGGTTCGGTTGAGGGAGGGTCAGCCCTGCCGCACATGCACCCGGCAGCCGGCCGAATACGTGGCCGCGATAGCGCGGTCGTCGCCCAGCAGCGCCAGCGCGAACAGCAGTTCTTCCAGGCTGTCCGTGTTGGCGGTGCGGCGTGCCAGCAGCGGCGTGGCCTGCGGGTCGAGGACGATGAAGTCCGCTTCGCGCCCGGCCGCGAAACTGCCGATCGTGTCGTCCAGGTGCAGGCTGCGCGCGGCGCCCAGGGTGGACAGGTAGAACATGCGCAGCGCCGGCAGGTAGCTGCCCTTCAAGCGCGCTACTTTATAGGCTTCATTCATCGTTTGCAACATCGAGAACGACGTGCCCGCGCCCACGTCGGTGGCCAGCGCCATCAGCATGCCGGCGCGATCGGCCCGCTCGAAGTCGAACAGGCCGCTGCCCAGGAACAGGTTGGACGTCGGGCATACCGCCGCCGCCGCACGCGTCTCGGCCATCCGGGCGCGATCCGTTTCGTCCAGCCAGATGCAGTGGCCGAACACGGCGCGCGGGCGCAGCATGCCATAGCGGTCGTACACGTCCAGGTAGCTGCGCGCCTCGGGATAGAGCTGCTTGACCCAGCGGCATTCGTCCTCGTTCTCCGACACGTGGGTCTGCAGGAAGGTATCGGGATAGGCGCGCGCCAGTTCGCCGGCCAGCGCCATCTGTGCCTCGGTGGAGGTGGGTGCGAAGCGCGGCGTGATCGCGTACAGCGAGCGGCCGTGCTTGTGCCAGCGCCGGATCAGCTCTTCCGTCGCGCGCGCGCCCTGCTCCGCCGTATCGCACAGGAAGTCCGGGCAGTGACGGTCCATCAGCACCTTCCCCGCGATCATGCGCAGGCCGCGCGCCTCGCTGGCGGTGAAGAACGCATCGACCGATTGCGGATGCACGGTGGCATAGACCAGCGCCGTCGTGGTACCGCAGCGCAGCAGCTCGTCCAGGAAGAACTCCGCGACGCCGGCCGCGTGGGCCGGATCGGCGAACGCACGCTCGGTCGGGAACGTGTACTGCTCCAGCCAGGGCAGCAGGCCCGGCGCCGGCGAGGCGATCATGTCCGTCTGCGGGTAGTGCACGTGCGCGTCGATGAAGCCCGGCGTGATCACCTTGCCGCGATAGTCCGTCACCTGGGCATCCGGCGGCAGTGTCGGCGCCAGTCGCGCGTAATCGCCGGCCGCGACGACCTTGCCGTCGGCGACGATCAGCAAGCCGTCCTCGTGCCATGCATGCGCGTCCGCGGCGAAGGCCGGATCGGCGTGGAAGTGCAACAAGCCGGCTCGGTAGCCTTGCACGGGTGATGCTGTCTGCATATCAGTTCTCTTGAATGGGTTGCGGCAGGGCGGCGGCTTGCGCCTGCCACACGATCAGTAATTGGGCCGCGACGGAAGCGGCGATGACGGGCGGCGCCTTGTCGATGATACCCGGCAGGCCGATCGGGCACACCATCGTGGCGATGCGTACCGGATCGATGCCGCGCGCGGCCATGCGGCTCTCGAACTGGGCGCGCTTGGTTTTCGAGCCGATCAGGCCGAACCAGCCGACCTGTTCGCGCGCCAGGATGGCCTCGCACAGGCGCTGGTCCAGCGCGTGGCTGTGCGTCATGACGAGGTAGCTGGCGCCCGGCGGCGCGGCCGCGACCAGCGTTGCCGGCGTGTCCGTGACTTCGACCGTCACGTTGTCCGGCACTCGCGCCGGGAACATGTCGTCGCGCTCGTCCACCCACGTCACGCTGCAGGGCAGCTCGGCCAGCGCGCGCACGATGGCGGCACCGACGTGGCCGGCGCCGAACAGCAACACGTGGGCGCGCGGCGCCAGGATGGGGTCGACCAGCCAGCGGCGGCCGCTGGCATCGGCGTGCAGGCCGGCCTGCGCCGTCGCGACGAACGCGACATCCGCGCTGCCGCCAATCCTGCCGCCGGCGGCGTCGAACAGCGCACACGCCGGCTTGCCATCGACCGCCGCGATGCGCACGCTGTCGTCACGACGTCGCGTGCGCAGCGCTTCCAGCACTTGCGCCAGTTCGGCATCGACCGGCTCGAACGCGAGCCAGACGACGCCGCCGCAGCACTGCCCCAGGCTGGGACCGAGCGGAAAGCGCTCGTACTGCACGGACGCGTCGGCGCGCGCCAGCATGCCCCGCGCGATCTCGACCGCTTTCAGTTCCAGGTGGCCACCGCCGATGGTGTCCAGCTGGCTGCGCGCCGTCACCAGCATCTTGGTGCCGGTCGCGCGCGGGCTGGACCCTTCCACCCGCGCGACCGTGACCAGCACCGCCGGCCCGGCGGTCGCCGTCAGCCAGTCGTTCATTTGCCGTCCGAAACTGTTGCCTCAAAAATGGGGACAGACCCCATTTTCTGTGCAACGCTTTCCTGCACCGCGTCGACGGCCTTGAGGATTTCCTCGCTGGTCGCTGGCGCGTCCAGCGGCGGATTGACCCGGTGCTCGCCCACGCTGGAGATCGCATCGCGGATGGCGAAGAACACGGAAAACGGCAGCAGCAGCGGCGGCTCGCCTGTTGCCTTGGACCGATGAATGCTGTCTTCGACGTTGCGATTGTCGAACAGGCGCACGCGGAAGTCTTCCGGGCAGTCCGAGATGCCGGGGATCTTGTAGGTGGACGGCGCATGCGTCATCAGCTTGCCGGCGTCGTTCCACCACAGCTGCTCCGTCGTCAGCCAGCCCATGCCCTGGATGAAGGCGCCCTCGACCTGGCCGATGTCGATGGCCGGGTTGAGCGAGGCGCCGGCGTCGTACAGCGCATCCGCGCGCAGCAGCTTCCATTCGCCCGTCAGCGTGTCCACCACCACTTCCGAGACGGCCGCGCCATAGGCGTAGTACGAGAACGGATGGCCCGTCATCGTCTTCGGGTCCCAGTGCAGACCCGGGGTGGCATAAAAACCGTCCGACCACAGCTGCACGCGCGCCAGGTAGGCTTTCTGTACCAGCTCGGGGAACGGCACCTCGTGACCATTGACGTGCACCACGTCCGCGCCGAAGCGCACCGCCGCGACGTCGCCGCCGTACTGCTTGACCGCGAAGGCGGCCAGGCGCTCGCGGATCTGGCGCGCCGCGTCCTGCGCGGCCTTGCCGTTCAGGTCCGCGCCGGTGGAGGCCGCGGTGGCGGACGTATTCGCGACCTTGCTCGTATCGGTGGCGCTGGCGCGCACGTGCCGCAAGTCCACGCCCAGCTCGTGCGCGACGACCTGCATCACCTTGGTGTTGATGCCCTGTCCCATCTCGGTGCCGCCGTGGTTGACCAGCACGGAGCCGTCCACGTAGACGTGCACCAGCGCGCCAGCCTGGTTCAGGTGCGTGACGTTGAACGCGATGCCGAATTTCACCGGCGTCAGCGCCAGGCCCTTCTTCAGCACGGGACTGGTGGCGTTGAACGCGGCGATGCTCTCGCGGCGGGCGCGGTACTCGCTGCTGCGCTCCAGTTCCGTCGTCAGCTCGTCGATGACATTGTCGACGATGACCTGGCGGTACGGCGTCTCGTTGCGTTCGGTCTTGCCGTAGAAATTCAGGCGGCGGATGTCCAGCGCGTCGCGGCCCAGGTTGCGCGCGATCTCGTCGATGACGTATTCGATGGCGATCGCCCCCTGCGGCCCGCCGAAGCCGCGGAACGCGGTGTTCGATTGCGTGTTGGTCTTGCCGCAGCCGGCGCGGATGTCCACGTCCGACAGGTAGTAGGCATTGTCGAAGTGGCAGACGGCGCGCGTGGCGACGGGGCCGGACAGGTCGGCCGAGAAGCCGGCGCGCAGGGTCATGTCCACCCGTGCGGCGACGATGCGGCCGTCGTCGTCATAGCCCACTTCGTACTCGTACCAGAAGCAGTGGCGCTTGCCGGTGACCATCATGTCATCGTCGCGGTCGGCACGCAGTTTTACCGGCCGCTTCGTCAGCGTGGCGGCGATGGCCGCCGCCGCCGCCCACAGCGCCGACTGCGATTCCTTGCCGCCGAAGCCCCCGCCCATGCGCCGGCATTCGACGGTCACGTGGTGCGAATGCAGCCCCAGCGCGTGTGCGACGACGTGCTGCATCTCGCTGGGGTGCTGCGTGGAGCACTGCACCAGCATGCCGCGGTTTTCCTTCGGGATGGCATAGGCGATCTGACCTTCCAGGTAGAACTGTTCCTGGCCGCCGACGAACAGCTCGCCCTTGAGGACGTGCGGCGCGCGCTCGAACGCGGCCTGCGCGTCGCCGCGCTGCAGCCGCAGTGGCGGCAGCACGTAGGAACTGGCGGCCTTGGCCTGCTGCGGCGTCAGGATCGCCGGCAGCTCCTCGTACGTGACGACGGCCTTGCGGGCGGCGCGGCGCGCATTGGTGTGCGTGTCCGCCACCACGATGAAGATCGGCTGGCCCACGTACAGCACCTCGCCCTGGGCGAAGATCGGGTCGTCGTGGATGATCGGGCCGCAGTCGTTGGTGCCCGGGATGTCGCTGGCCGTGTAGGCCGCCACGACGCCGGGGCAGGCCAGCACGGGCGCCAGGTCGAGCGCGACAATCCTGGCGTGCGCCTTGGCGGACAGGCCCAGTGCCGCGTGCAGAGTACCGTGTACTTCCGGGATGTCGTCGGTATAGGTGGCCTGGCCCAGCACGTGCAGCTCGGCCGACTCGTGCGGGCGGGCCACGCCGACGGCTTTCCAGGCGTCGGTCAGGCCGGGAGTGACGGGATGGTTCATGGCGTCTCCTCAGGCGGAACAGGCAAAGGCATTCACGGCGCCGGCGGCCAGCGGCGCGTCGGGACGCGTCTCCAGCCAGAAGCGGCGCAGCAGGTTCTGCGCGGCGCGCAGGCGGTAGGCGCTGGAGGCGCGCATGTCCGTCAGCGGCGCGTAGTCCTGCGCCAGCGCGGCCATGGCCTCCTGCACGGCCGCCTCGTCCCAGCGCCGGCCCGCCAGCAAGGCTTCCGCGGCGCGGGCGCGCTTCGGTGTGGCGGCCATGCCGCCGAAGGCGATGCGGGCCGACGCGATCGTGTCGCCCTCCAGGGTGAACGCGAACGCGGCGCAGACGGCCGAGATGTCCTGGTCGAAGCGCTTGGCCAGCTTGTAAGTGCGGAAGGCCACGCCGGCCCTTGGCAGCGGCACGCGCACGGCGCGCACGAATTCGCCCGGCTGCAGGTCCTTCTTCATATAGTCGAGGTAGAAGTCCTCCAGCGCCAGCACGCGGTCGCCGCCGGCGCCGCACAGCACGACCTGCGCACCCAGCGCGATCAGCCATGGCATCGAATCGCCGATGGGCGAGCCGTTGGCCACGTTGCCGCCCAGGGTGCCGGCGTTACGGATCGGCAGCGAGGCGAAGCGCTGGCGCATTTCGCCCAGCTCGGCGTCGTAGTGGCGGCACAGCGCGCCATACGCGCTTTCCAGCGACACGCCGGCGCCGATTTCCAGCATGCCGTCGCGCTCCGTCAGCGTTTTCAGGGCATCCACGTGGCCCAGGTAGATGATGTCGCCCAGTTCGCGCATCTGCTTGGTGATCCACAGGCCCACGTCGGTACAGCCGGCCAGCAGGGTCGCGCCCGGGTTGGCGGCGCGCAGCTGCACCAGCTCGTCCAGGGTGCGCGGCGCCAGGAAGGTCTGGCCATGCGCGCTGTAGACGGCCAGGCGGTCGCGCTTGAGTGCCGCCAGCTGCTCGGTCAAGCGGGCCGTGTCGAATGTGACCCGCGGCAGCTCCACCATGCGCTTGGCGGCGTCGATGATGGGACGGTAGCCGGTGCAGCGGCACAGGTTGCCGGACAGGCAGTCGTCGATCTGCTTGCGCGACGGCGCGGCGCCGTCCACTTTGACGTACATGCCCCACAGCGACATGGCAAAGCCGGGCGTGCAGAAACCGCATTGGGAACCGTGGCACTCGACCAGCGCCTGCTGCACCGGGTGCAGTGTGCCGTCCGGCTGCTGCAGATCCTCCACCGTGAACAGGGCCTTGCCGTCCAGGGTGGGCGTCAGCTGGATGCACGAGTTGACCGCCTTCAGCTCCAGCCGACCGTCGACGACGCTGCCCAGCACCACGGTGCAGGCGCCGCAGTCGCCTTCGGCGCACCCTTCCTTGGTGCCGGTGCAATGCAGGTCCTCGCGCAGGTGCTGCAGCACAGTCTGCGTGGGGGCGGCATCGCGTACTTCATGCACGGCGCCGCGGTAGTAAAAACGGATCGGTTCAGACATCTTGGCCTCGGAGTGGTCCCATCTTCCCAGACTATCATTTGGGCGGGTACGACATATATCCGATGAACGATAAGCGATATCACCCTATCCGCATGAGACCCTTGGTGACAGGCAGCCTTTTCAAGGCCTTCCGACCCTGGAAACGTGCCTGTCACCTGGGATCTACAAATGCTGTCGAGTAATCCGAGATCGTCGTCCAGCCCAGCGACCGGTACAGCGCTTGCCCGGCCACCGTGGCGACCAGGATCTCGGTCGCGCCGCCATCGAGCCGGACCTGGCGCAGCGCGTGCATCACACAGGCGCCCAGCCCGCGCCGCCGGTGCGCCGGCGCCGTCTCGATGCGGTCGTAGACGAACACGCCGGCCCACTCGGCCGCATGGCCGGTCGCTGCCACCGCACCGTCGGCGGTGACGATGCGGGCAGTCGTGACGGCGCCGGTGCGGGTCAGCCGCAAGGTGTACTCCGGCGCCAGCGTGGGCGCGGCCGGCCAATCACCCGGCACCATCACGAAGCGCGGCTCGTCCAGCCGCCAGCGCGGCGGCAGCAGCGCCAGCAGATCGTGGCCGCTGCCGCACAGTTTCAGGAACACCAATGGAATGTCGATGCTCGCCCCCAGCTCGCGCAAGCCGTCACAGGCCGCGCCGAACACGTAGCGCCGCAGCTCGCCCGGCCGCGCGGTGTCCAGCCGCCAGCCGCCGCGGTCCGGCAGCGGCGCCGGCAAGCCGTGGCAGATCGAGCGGGCGCGCAGCCAGCTGCCGATCAGCTGCGTGTCGACCGTCACTCGGGTCACCTCACGCGCCGCCGAACGGGTGGTGCGTGTGCCAGTGCTCGGCGATGTCGATGCGGCGGGCGATCCACACGTCCGGGTGGCCCTGGACGTAGTCGAGGAAGCGCGCCAGCGCGGCCGCGCGCGCTGGCCGGCCGACTAGGCGGCAGTGCAGGCCGATCGACAGCATCTTCGGCCGGTTCAGGCCGTGCGGGTCGCCCTCGGCATACAGCACGTCGAACGCGTCCTTCAGGTAGTCGAAGAACTGGGTGCCGCTGTTAAAGCCCTGCATGGCGGCGAAGCGCATGTCGTTGGTGTCCAGCGTGTACGGCACGATCAGTTGCGGCGTCACGGCCGGCTGGCCGTCCGCGCCCGTGTGCTCGACCTGCTGCCAGAACGGCAGGTCGTCGCCATAATAATCCGCGTCGTAGCGGAAGCCGCCGTGCTCGACGACCAGACGGCGCGTGTTGGGCGAATCGCGCCCCGTGTACCAGCCCAGCGGCGCGCTGCCGGTCAGGTCGCGGATGATGTCCACCGCCTCCTTCATGTGGGCCCGTTCGGTGGCTTCGTCCACGTTCTGGTACGAGATCCAGCGCAGGCCGTGGCAGGCGATCTCGTGGCCCAGTTCCTGGAATGCGGCCACGGCTTCCGGGTTGCGCTGCAATGCCATCGACACGCCGAACACCGTCAGCGGCAGGCGGCGTTCCTCGAACATGCGCAGCAGGCGCCACAGGCCGGCGCGCGAGCCGTACTCGTAGATCGATTCCATGCTCATGTGCCGCGCCGGGAAGGCAGCGGCGCCGATGATCTCGGACAGGAAGGTCTCGGAGGCGGGGTCGCCGTGCAGCACGTTGTTCTCGCCGCCCTCCTCGTAGTTCAGCACGAACTGCAGCGCCACGCGGGCGCGGTTGGGCCAGTTGGCATGGGGGACGTCGCGGCCGTAGCCGATCAGGTCGCGGGGATAGGATTGGTTCATGGTGCGGTGTTCTGGCGATCGTGGAATTCGAAGCGTGCGCGGTCGCGCGGGTTGTAGACGTCCGAAGCCACGTCGATGCGCATGACGTTCGGGGCCGGGTGGTCGACGCTCGGCCAGTGGGCCAGGCCGGCGCCGTTCGGGTTGCCGGTGCGGATGAAGTTGGCGAAGTAGGTCTGCATGGTGGCGGAGACGCGGCGGTCGTCGTCGTTCCAGCGATACACCTTGTTGCCGTCCAGGTTGCCCAGGGCGTATTCGATCTCGCCCGAGTGCACTGCGCCACCGGCCGCGCCGGGGCGCGGCCGCGTGAAGTAATAGCGGTAGGTGGGCGCGACGCGGCGATGCAGGTCGATCCACTTCCAGGTGCCGTAGACGATCCAGCGGTCGCTGGCCAGGTCGCGTGCCGCATCGGGCACGTCATAGTCATAGGCGCGCGCCGCGTCGGCGGCCCGGTCGCCGTACAGTCGCTCCAGCGCGGCCGCGAAGGCTTCCTTCGTCGCCGGCGCCTGGCCCAGCAGCGCGTCCGCGCCCATCTCCTGCGAGTTCCAGCCTGCCAGCAGCGGCACCCTGGCCTGCAGGCCGCGCCGGTAGGTCTCCAGTGGCGGGCGTTCGATGACGGCGCCGTCGGTCACGATGGAGAACCATGGCATGCCGGGCCGCCCGGCCACTTCCAGCAGCTGCGCGGCCGGCAAGGCGCGCAGCGCCGCCAGCGATGCCGCGCCGGCGGCGCTGGCGAAAGCCACGCCCTGCTGCTCCGCCTCGGCCAGCGTTGGCGGGGCCTCCAGCCCCAGCACGGAACCGCTTTCGCCGATGGCGCGGGCGAACAGGCCACGCGCCTGGGCGTTCACCATCTGCGCGCTGACGGAGTACGAACCGGCCGACTCGCCAGCGATCGTCACCTGCGCGGGGTCGCCGCCGAACGCGGCGATATTGCGCTGAACCCAGCGCAGCGCCGCCGCCTGGTCCATCAGGCCGTAGTTGCCGGATGCGCGCACCGCTCCCTCGGCGCTCAGCTCCGGATGCGCCAGGAAGCCGAACACGCCCAGGCGGTAGTTGACGGTCAATGCGACGATGCCCTGGCGCGCCATCGCGGCGCCGTCGTAGCGCGGCTCGGAACCGTCGCCGGCGGCAAGTCCGCCGCCGTGGAAGTACACCAGCACGGGCAGCTTCTTGCTGGCCGGTGCCAGCGGCGTCCAGACGTTCAGGTACAGGCAGTCCTCCTCGATGCCGGGCGAGCGGAATACCATGTCCGCGAACAGCGGCAGTTGCATCGCGCGGGGACCGAAGTCCTTGGCGGGACGCACGCCGGGCCAGGGCCGCACCGGCTGCGGCGCCTTCCAGCGCAATGCGCCCACCGGCGGCGCGGCAAACGGCACGCCCTTGAAGCTGCGCACGCCGTCCGCATAGGTGCCCTCGATGGCGCCTCCCTCCACGGCCAGTACGATGGGAGCCGGTCCGGCAAGCGCCGGCCCGGCGGCCAGCGCGGCCGCCAGCGCGCCCGCCAGCGCGCCCGCGTACGCTGTCTTCGTCATCATGATTTGGCTCCTGTATTCATAAGCACAACGATATATTGTCCAGCGCACAACAGTATATGATCCGATGAATAATCACATCCGGGAATCGATATGGGAAAACTGACCACGCACGTCCTCGACACCGCTCACGGCCGCCCCGCCGCCGGTGTCACCATCCACCTGTACGCGATCCTGGCAGGCAGCCGCCAGTTGCTGAAGACGGACGTGACGAATGCCGACGGCCGCTGCGCCACGCCGCTGCTGGAAGGCGACGCGCTGCACGCCGGCCAGTACGAACTGGCCTTCCATGCCGGCGACTACTTCGCCCAGGCCGGCGTCGAGCTGCCAGCGCCGCGCTTCATCGACGTGGTGACGATCGCCTTCGGCATCGCCCACGCCGACCAGAACTACCACGTGCCGCTGGTGGTCTCGCCCTGGTCGTACTCCACCTACCGGGGCAGCTGAGGGTCCTTGCCGAACTGGCGGATCAGCCGCGCCAGCAGGTAGATGCGCGGCGCGATGCTGTCCACCTCCGCGTATTCTTCGGCCGTGTGGATGCCCCCGCCGACGATGCCCAGGCCGTCGATGGTGGGCACGCCCGCCGCGAACGCCAGGCTCGAGTCGGCCGCGCCGCCCGAGCTTTCCAGGGTCAGCTTGCGGCCCAGCTCCGCGTAGATGCTCGATGCCGCGCGCGCCAGCGCATCCGTCGTCGAGCTGGGTGGCATCGGCGGGAAGCTGCGCTTCAGGGCGATCTCCACCTTCGCCTCCGGCACCAGCTGGCTGGCGGCGATGCGGCGCATGTCGCGCTCGACCCGGTCGAACTCCTCGGGCTGCATCACCCGCACGTCGGCCTGCGCGCTCGCTCGGTCGGGAATCACGTTGCTGCGCTCGCCGCCCTTGATGACGGTCCAGCTGACGGTAGTCTGCTTCGCCTCGTCGCCCAGACGCGACAGCTGCACCAGCTGGTGCGCGGCCTCCAGCGCCGCGTTGACGCCCTGCTTCGGCGCCACGCCCGCGTGCGAGGCCTTGCCGCGCACGGCCAGTTCGATGTCGCCGCTGCCCTTGCGTGACACCACCAGGCCGTCGGCCGGCCGGCCCGGCTCCAGGTTGAATACCACGTCGTGCTGCTTCGCCAGGCGCTCGAGCAGCGCGCGGGTGCCGTGCGAGCCGGTTTCCTCGTTGGTGTTCAACAGCACGGTGATGCGTTTGAAGTCGCCGAAGCCCTGCTCGCGCAGCACGGCCAGCGCGTGGACGCCGATGACGATGCCGCCCTTGTCGTCCATGATGCCGGGGCCGTAGGCACGCCTGCCTTCGATGCGGAAAGGATGCGCGCGGGCGGTGCCGTCGCCGAACACGGTGTCCATGTGGGCGATCAGCAGGATGCGCCCCTTGCCCTTGCCGTCCAGCGTGGCGACGAGGTTTTTCGACAGCGCCGGGGTGGCGGGGAAGGTCTCCACGCGCGCGCCCAGGCGCGTCAGTTCGGCCGCGGCGATGGCGCCGACGTCATCGAGCCCCTTCGCGCTGAACGTACCGGAATCGATGTCCACCAGCTTCTGCAGCAGCGCCAGCGCGGGCGCCTTGTGCTGTTCCGCCTTGGCCAGCAGGGTGGCATCGGGCGCCGCCGCGCATGCCCCGCTCATGATCACGATCGCCATCCCCGCCAGCATCCTGCGCATGCCCGTCTCCCGTCGTAACGATCGGACAATGATAGCGGATCGGCAATCGCCTTGCCGGTTCAGCGCGCGAGGTCGGCGTAATGGGCGTTCGGCCGCGTGGCGGCGATCTTGCGCTGCAGCTGCAGCAAGCCGTAGACCAGTGCCTCGGCGGTCGGCGGGCAGCCGGGAATGTAGACGTCCACCGGCACGATGCGGTCGCAGCCGCGCACTACCGAATAGCTGTAGTGATAGTAGCCGCCGCCGTTGGCGCAGGAGCCCATCGACACCACGTATTTCGGCTCCGGCATCTGGTCGTAGGCTTTGCGCATCGCGCGCGCCATCTTGTTGGTCAGCGTGCCGGCCACGATCATCAGGTCGGCATGCCGGGGCGAGGCACGCGGCACCATGCCGAAGCGGTCCAGGTCATAGCGCGCCGAGGCGGCCTCCATCATCTCCACGGCGCAGCAGGCCAGGCCGAAGGTCAGGTACCACAGGCTGTCGTTGCGGCAGGCGTTCAGCACCGCGTCCAGCGACGTGACCAGGAAACCGTCGCGCTGCAAGCTCGGTTCGTCCATCTCGTTTCCCCCAAAACGGTTGATGGCGCACGATAGCGCCGCCGCGGGGACGAAAATTGTATCGAGACGACATCAGGGCCGCGCCACGATCCAGCGCTGGGCCGGATCGTAGCGGTACAGCCGGTGCAGCGGGTCGGTACCCGCATCCCGCAGGTGCGCGCGCGGCGCGCGGCCTGTGTAATGGACGAAGTCGCGGATCATGTGGGCCTGGTCGTGATAGCCGCAGTCCATCGCGATGCGCGTCAGCAGGCCACGGCGGGGCGGCGCCTGCATCAGTCGCGCCAGCGCTTGCACGTAGCGTGCCATGCGCCGCATGTCGCGCAGGCTCTGGCCATAGGTGTCGTTGAACCGGCGCTCCAGCTGGCGCACACCCAGGCCGCAGCGGCGCGCGATGTCGGCGGCCGGCAGCGCCAGCAGGGCCGGCGGCAACGCGAGCGGCGGCACGGATGGCGGCCGGCGCGCCAGCAGTTGCAGCAGCCAGGCCTGCAAGACGCCGAGCCAGACGGACGTGTCGTCCGTGCCATGCAGCGTGTCCTGCAAGGCCGCGAACGGCGCCGCCGGCGTCACATCCGCCAGCGCCACCGGCAGGTCGCGCAGCGCGGCCGGGCTGACGCCGAACAGGCGCGCGAAGCTGGCCGGTTCGATCAGCGCGCTGATGAAGGTGGTGCCTTGCCGCCACAGCACCGGCATCGGCACGGTCACGGGACCGCACAGCATGGGCTGCTCGAACAGCGTCAGTGTGCCGTCGGTGGACGGCACCAGCGAACCGCCGGCGGCAAAGAACGTGACCATCGGATAAGGCGACGCGGGCACCAGCGCCGCGCCGCCGCTGTCGCGCTCCACGTGAAAGTAACGCACGATGCCCGCCAGCACCGGTGGCGGCATCACGGCCAGGCGGCGCCCGGCCGGGGTCTGGATGGCATTGCTCATCGGGCCATTATAGGTCGTGGATGCAGAACAGTTGCCCCGAAGTCGGGGACAGCCTCCGATTTCGCCGAGCAAGCTTCCTTCGTTGCAAGGCGGACCGATATTCGTGGCCCCGGAGAATCGAAGGCTGTCCCGAATACCGCTAAGTTAAGGAAAACTATCAGCCAGCCGCAGACGTTTTGCACCCAAAAGCGGAGAGCCGGGATCAGACCCGGCGGGTCTGACCCCGATTCAGGGCCTGGGGTTGAGGAATACGCCTGCGGCCCAGTGAGTCTTACATCCTTAACTTGGCGGCATTAGAGGCTGTCCCCGATCCCCGATTTGACGGCAGGCGCGGCCGCTTGCACGGGGTTCGGGGTTCCCGTAGAATCGGATGCTCTGCGGCCGCATCCGCGTACCTTTTCCCACACTTTGGACAACATTCCCTTATGGGTGCAGCTCCTTGCACTCGCCTGCCTGATCTTCCTGTCGGCCTTCTTTGCCATGGCCGAAACCGCCCTGATGGCGGCCAGCCGCTTCCGTTTGCGCCACGAGGCAAAGCGCGGCAGTAATCGCGCCATCGCCACCCTGTGGCTGCTGGAACGTACCGAACAGCTGCTTTCGCTCGTCCTGATCGCCAACACGCTGCTCAACGCGATGGCCATCGCCCTCGTCACGGCAATCGCCATCAACGCCTTCGGCCTGGAGGAGCACGTGATCCTGATCTCGACCGGTGTCGTCGTGTTCATGCTGATCGTGCTGGCGGAGATCTCGCCGAAAGTCATCGGCGCCCGCTATGCCGACCAGATCGTGCTGCCGGCCAGCTTCATCCTGCGCCCGCTCTTGCGCGCGGCGCGTCCGCTGATCTGGTTCGTCAACCTGTTCGTGGCCACCCTGCTGCGGCTGTTCCGCGTCAAGCCGGCCCCCAATCCGCACGAGGCGGGCCTGTCGTCGGAAGAGCTGCGTTCGCTGTTGCTGGAAAGCGGCAACTTCATCCCGCAGAAGCACAAGAGCATCCTCCTGAACCTGTTCGACCTGGACACGATCTCCGTCGAGGACGTGATGACGCCGCGCGCCCAGATCGAGGCGCTGAACCTGGCCGTGCCGGTCGAGGAAATCAAGGAACAGCTGACCACCTGCTACCACAACAAGCTGCCCGTGTATGACGGCGAGATCAACCAGATCGTCGGCATCCTGCACGTGCGCAAGGCCGTCGCCCTGCTGAACGAGGAGGACGAGCTGACGGTCGAGCACTTCCGCGCCCTGCTGGCCGAGCCCTACTTCATTCCGCAGGACACCGCCGTGTTCGCGCAACTGCAGAACTTCCAGGAGAACCGCGAGCGCCTGGCCATCATCGTCGACGAGTACGGCGAGGTGCAGGGCCTGGTCACGCTGGACGACATCATCGAGGAGATGATCGGCGAGTTCACCACCTCCACGCCGAGCGCGGCCCGGGCCGATACCTTCGGCTGGGACAACCGCGGCGAGTGTTTGCTGGAAGGCACGACCGCGCTGCGCGACGTCAACAAGCGACTGGGATTAAACTTCCCGACAGACGGTCCGAAGACCCTGAACGGCCTGCTGCTGGAGTGGCTGCAGGACATTCCCGATGCGCCGATCAGCGTGCGCATTGGCAATTGCATCATCGAAGTTGTTCAGGTGCAAAATCAGTCGATCAAAGTCGTCAAATTGCGACAGCATTGAACGGAACATCGTTTACAAAAATGATGCCGCAAGGCATCATTCTTTGATCGCGCGGTTTCATTCATCAATGTAGCACTAGTGTCCATATGGCAGCAGTCCAACCCCACCCGGCGACAGGCGCTTCCATGTCGGGCCTGGCTCGTGCCTTGATGCAGGCGGGGCGGCTCACGCCCCCGCAGGCGGACGCGCTGCAAAAAAAATCCCACACCGACAAGCTGCCTTTCATCGACGTGCTGCTGGCCAGCGGCGTCGTCAACGCGCGCGAGCTGGCGCTGTTCTGCGCCGAGACCTTCGCGTATCCGATGCTCGATCTGCAGGCGTTCGCAGTCGCCGCCCTGCCGCCCAAGCTGATCGACCCGAAGCTGATGCAGAGCCAGCGCGTGGTGGCGCTGGCCAAGCGCGGCAACAAGATGTCGGTGGCGATCTCCGACCCCACCAACACGCAGGCGCTGGACCAGATCAAGTTCCAGACCGAGTCCTCGGTGGAACCGGTGATCGTGCCGCACGACGCGCTGGTGCGCCTGCTGCAGGAACTGGGCAAGAGCAGCGAGCAGCTGATGGGGGACCTGGCCGGCGACGAGGGCGAGATCCAGTTCGCCGAGGAGCAGGAATCGACGACCGTGGCGGAAGCCCCGGCCACCGACGTCGAGGATGCACCGATCGTGCGCTTCCTGAACAAGATGCTGATGGACGCCGTCAACATGGGCGCATCGGACCTGCACTTCGAGCCGTTCGAGAAGTTCTACCGCATCCGCTTCCGCGTCGACGGCGTGCTGATCGAACACGCCCAGCCGCCGATCGCCATCAAGGACAAGCTGGTCTCGCGCATCAAGGTGCTGGCGCGCCTGGACATCTCGGAAAAGCGCGTGCCGCAGGACGGCCGCATGCGCCTGATCGTCTCGCCGACCAAGACCATCGACCTGCGTATCTCGACCCTGCCGACACTGTTCGGCGAGAAGACCGTGATGCGTATCCTGGACGCGACCCAGGCCCAGATGGGCATCGACGCGCTGGGCTACGACCCGGACCAGAAGGCCCTGCTGCTGGATGCGATCCAACGGCCCTACGGCATGGTGCTGGTGACGGGACCGACCGGCTCCGGCAAGACCGTCTCGCTGTACACCTGCCTGAACATCCTGAACAAGCCGGGCATCAACATCTCGACGGCGGAAGACCCGGCCGAGATCAACCTGCCCGGCGTGAACCAGGTCAACGTCAACGACAAGGCGGGGCTGACCTTCCCCGTCGCGCTGAAGTCCTTCCTGCGCCAGGACCCGGACATCATCATGGTCGGCGAGATCCGCGACCTGGAAACGGCGGACATCGCCATCAAGGCGGCGCAGACGGGCCACATGGTGTTCTCCACGCTGCACACCAACGACGCGCCATCGACCCTGACGCGCCTGATGAACATGGGCGTGGCGCCGTTCAACATCGCCTCCTCCGTCATCCTGATCACGGCGCAGCGCCTGGCGCGCCGGCTGTGCACCTGCAAGCAGCCGGTGGACATCTCGGCCGACCTGCTGCTGCGGGCAGGATTCAAACCGGAACAGCTGGACGGCACCTGGAAACCGTACGGCCCGGTGGGCTGCGAGCGCTGCAATGGCACCGGCTACAAGGGCCGCGTGGGTATCTACCAGATCATGCCGATCAGCCCCGCCATCGAGGCGCTGATCCTGGCGCACGGCAACGCGATGCAGATCGCGGCGCAGTCGGAAAGCGAAGGCGTGAAGTCCTTGCGCCAGTCCGGCCTCGTCAAGGTCAAGGTGGGCCTGACCAGCCTGGAAGAAGTGCTGGGCTGCACCAACGAATAGGAAGCGAACGATGGCACGAACTGGAAACCAGGTGAAGGAGTCCGTCTTCGCATGGGAAGGCAAGGACAAGACCGGCAAGACGGTGCGCGGCGAGCTGCGCGCCGGCGGCGAGGCCGTCGTCAACGTCACCCTGCGGCGCCAGGGCATCATGGTGACGAAGGTGAAGAAGAAGGTGTACCGCGCCGGCCGCAAGGTGACGGACAAGGACATCACGCTGTTCACGCGCCAGCTGGCCACGATGATGAAGGCCGGCGTGCCGCTGCTGCAGGCGTTCGACATCGTGGGCAAGGGCCACGCCAACCCGTCCGTGTCGAAGCTGATCATGGACCTGCGCGCCGACATCGAGACCGGCACCAGCCTGAACCAGGCCTTCCGCAAGTTTCCGCTGTATTTCGACCCGCTGTTCTGCAACCTGGTCGGCGCCGGCGAACAGGCCGGCATCCTGGAAGACCTGCTGACGCGCCTGGCGATCTACAAGGAAAAGACGCTGGCCATGAAGGCCAAGATCAAGTCGGCGCTGACCTACCCGGTGGCGATCCTGGCGGTGGCGTTCATCGTCACGGCCGTCATCATGATCTGGGTGGTGCCGGCCTTCAAGGAAGTGTTCACCAGCTTCGGCGCCGACCTGCCGGCGCCCACGCTGTTCGTGATGGCGATGTCGGAATTCTTCGTCAGCTACTGGTACCTCATCTTCGGCGGCCTGTTCGCCGCCATCTACTTCTTCTTCCAGGCCTGGAAACGCTCGCTGGCGATGCAGCAGGCGATGGACCGGCTGCTGCTGCGCGTGCCCATTTTCGGCGACGTGATCCGCAAGGCCACCGTGGCGCGCTGGACGCGCACGCTGTCGACGATGTTCGCCGCCGGCGTGCCGCTGGTCGAGGCGCTCGACTCGGTGGGCGGCGCGGCCGGCAATGCGGTCTACCTGGACGCCACCCGCAAGATCCAGGGCGAGGTCTCGACCGGCACCAGCCTGACGGTGGCGATGCAGAACGCCGAGGTGTTCCCCAACATGGTCACGCAGATGGTCTCGATCGGCGAGGAGTCCGGCGCGCTCGACGCGATGCTGGGCAAGGTGGCCGACTTCTACGAGGACGAAGTGGACGAGGCGGTGGCCTCGCTGTCCTCGCTGATGGAGCCGGCCATCATGGTCATCCTGGGCGTCCTGATCGGCGGCCTGGTGGTGGCGATGTACCTGCCGATCTTCAAGCTGGGTTCCGTGGTCTGACGGGCCTCAATGCCCGCCCGTGGCGCCCAGCGCGCCCGCGGCGGGCAACGCCTCGGCCGCCGGCTGCAGCTTGACCCACAACACCGCCACCGCCGCGCACAGCATCAGCACGCCGGCCAGGCGGATCACGTTCTCCGGATTGCCGCCCAGCGCCGACTCGTAATACAGCGGCAGGGTTCCGATCTGCACGATCATCGGCAGCACGATGAACATATTGAAAATGCCCATGTAGACGCCGGTGCGCTCGGGCGGGATGCAGCCGGCCAGCATCACGTACGGGTTGCCCATCATGCTGGCCCAGGCCAGACCGATGCCGACCATCGGCAGGAACAGCAGCGCCGGCTCGCGGATCAGCGGGATCCACAGCATGCACGCGCCCGCCAGCGCCACGCAGACGCTGTGCGTGATGCGGGCGCCAAAGCGCCGCGTGAACGGCACCAGGGCGAAGGCGGCAATGAAGGCGACGAAGTTGTAGAACGCGCCCACCTGGCCATTGAGCAGGCCGGCATCGCGGAAGCCCTGGCTGGCCGGGTCGGTGGTGCCGTACAGCGACTGCGACAGGGCCAGCATGATGTACTGCCAGTAGCAGAACATCGCATACCACTGGAACAGCTTGACGAGGGCGAGGCGGCGCATCGTGTCCGGCATCTCGCGCACGGCCTGCACGATATCGGCCAGCACGGCGCGCGCACCGGGCCGGCGCGCCCGCATGCGCGCCAGTTCGGCCGCGTCCAGCGGCAGCTCCGGGCTGGTGCGGATCGACCACAGCACGCTGGTAATCGACATCACGGCGCCGATGACGAAAGCGGCCACCACCACCTGCGGGATATGGCTGCCGTTGGTCGCGTCCTTGTCCATCCCCCACAGCACCAGCAGCGAAGGCGTCAGGTAGGCCAGCGTCTGGCCCAGCCCCGTGAACGCGCTCTGGGTCAGGAAGCCCAGCGAGTGCTGCGAGGGCGGCAGCTTGTCGCTGACGAAGGCACGGTAGGGTTCCATCGTCACGTTGTTGGCCGCGTCGAGGATCCACAGCAGGCCGGCCGCCGCCCACAGGGTGGGACTGAACGGCATGCACAGGAGGCCCAGGCTGCACAGCAGCGCGCCGATCAGGAAGTACGGCGTGCGCCGGCCCCAGCGCGTGACGGTGCGGTCGCTCAGCGCGCCCACGACCGGCTGCACCAGCAGGCCGGTGACCGGCCCGGCCAGCCACAGCAGCGGCAAGGTCGCCTCGTCCGCGCCAAGGTATTTGTAGATCGGGCTCATGCTGCTCTGCTGCAGGCCAAAGCTGAACTGGATGCCGAAGAAGCCCACGTTCATATTGACGATCTGCCAGAACGACAGGCGCGCTTGCTTTGCCATCGCTGTCTCCGTTGTTGTAAGTGTTTTTATATGTGCTTCGGGCGGCGCTCAGCGCCGCAACCAGCGCATGTCCCAGGGTCCCAGTTCGATCTCGTCAGGATACCCGGGCCAGCCACCTTCGCCCAGCGCCGGCAGCGCGACCTTCAGCGGGCGTTCGGAAAAATTGAACAGGCCAAGGAAGCTGTCGCCGCGGGCCAGCGCCAGCAGCGCCGGATCATGCGTGGGCAGCAGCGCACGTGGCACGCTCGCGTCCAATGCCGGGCAGGCGCGCCGCTGCTCGACCAGCGCGCGCAGTGCACCGAACACCCGGCCCGCCCAGCTGTCCGGATCGTCGCGCCAGGCCAGCGCGTCCTCGTCGAACACGGGTCGCTGCACCCAGCGCGTGTCGTGCGCGCGTTGCGGATCGTCACGGTAGCCATGGTCGTTGCCCATGCCCAGTTCATCGCCCATGTACAGCATCGGCAGGCCGCCAAATGCCAGCGCCACGCCATGCACCAGCAACAGGCGCCGCAGGGCCAGCTCGCGCGCCAGCGGTCCGGCCGCCGTCTCGAAGCCGCTCAAGGCGGCCGCCATGCCGTTGGTCGCCTGTACCGCGCTGGCCGCGCCGGCCTGGAACGGCACGCCGGCCGCATAGCTGCCGCCGGCGCCATGGAAGAAGTCCGCGATGGCGGCCAGCCGGTCGGTCGAACCGTCCGCCTCCCGCGCCAGGATCTTCCAGCCGATGTCGTCGTGGCAGCGCACGTAGGTCAGCCAGCTGGCGCCGGGCGGCGGCGTCGGCGTGCCGGCGACGACGCGCCGCAGCATGGTCGTGTCCTGCTCGGCCAGCGCGGCCCAGCTGGCGGCCATCAGGGTGCTGTGGTAGGCCAGGTGGCACTCGGGCACATCCGGCTCGCCCAGGTAGGCCGGCAAGTCGGCGGTGGGTACGATGGCCTCGGCCTTCAGCAGCACGCCCGGCGCAGCGATGTCGACGATCGCCCGCAGCGCCTGCAGCAGCGTGTGCGCCTCCGGCTGGTTCATGCAGGAGGTGCCCTCGCGCTTCCACAGGAAGGCGGTGGAATCGAGCCGGAACACCTCCACGCCGCGATTGGCCAGGCGCAGCAGGGCGGCCGCGATCTCGGCCAGCACCGCCGGGTTGGCGTAATTGAGGTCCCACTGGAACGGGTAGAACGTGGTCCAGACCCACCCGTCCAGCGCCGGCACGTGGCTGAAATTGCCCGGTGCTGCGGCCGGGAAGACCTGGCCGAGGGTGCGCTCGTAACGCTCCGGCATGGTGCGGTCGGGGAACACGTGGAAGAACTCGCGCAGCCGCGCATCGCCGGCCTGCGCGCCGCGCGCCCAGGCATGGTCGTCGGCCACGTGATTCAGGATGAAGTCGGCGCACAGGCTGATGCCGGCACCGCGCAGATGCGCGCACAGCGTCTCCAGGTCGTCCATGCTGCCCAGCGCCGGGTCGACCTCGTCGAAACTGGCGACGGCGAAGCCGCCATCGTTCTCGCCGGCGCGCGGCTTCAGGAACGGCAGCAGGTGCAGGTAGGTGACGCCGAGCGTGCGCAGGTGGCCGATGCGTTTGCCCACGCCAGCCAGGTCGCCGCCGAAACGGTCGGCGTAAGCGCTGTAGCCGAGCATGTGCTGGCGTAGGAACCAGCCCGGATCGGCCGCGCGCCGCGCGTCCAGCGCCAGCAGGTCGGCCGGGCGCGCGGCCAGCAGCGCGCCGATGCTGCCCAGCAGGTCGTCGTACCAGTGCTCGAAATCGGGACGGTAGCCGTACAGGCCCGCCAGGCGGCGGTACAGCAGGGGGCCATGGACGGCGTAGCGCCGCGCCGCGTCCGCGCGCAGTGCCAGGGGCAGCGCCGCAAGCAGCCGCTCGGGAGAAGGAAAATCGCTCATATCGCTCAGGAGAAAAAGGCCGGCACCATGCGGTGCCGGCCAGGGGTCAGAACGTGTACTTGACGCTGGCCTTGATGGAACGGCCGGCGATCGCACGGGCCGCGTGACCGTCGCCTTCGACCTCCGTATAGCCCAGTTCATTGAACAGGTTGTTGGCAGACAGCGACAGCATCACGCGCTCGCTCACCGGGTAGTTGGCGAACGCGCTGACGGTGCGGTAGGCCGGCATGCGGATCGTGTGCTGGTCGTCCGCCCACGACTTGCCGGTACCGACCACGCTGGCGCCGACCAGCGCCTTGCCGATGGCGTACGTGGAAGAGAGCTGGTAGACCGCGCGCGCCTGGCGCCGCGGGGCATTGCCGATGAGCGCTTCGCTGCCCGGCGCGGTGGCGCTGATCTCCGCGTCCGTCAGCGTCAGGCCGCCGTTCACTTCGAACGCGCCGCGGCGCCAGGCCGCTTCGATCTCGACACCCTTGGCGTCGTAGCTGTTGGCGGTGCTGGTCTGCGTGGTCACCTCGAAATTGCTTTCGCGCGTCTTCGCATGGAACAACGTGACGAAGGCGCTGAGCGGGCCGTTGCGCCACTTCGCCCCGCCTTCGACCTGGCGCACCGTGTTGATGCTGACCGGCGCGCTGCCGTCCAGCGGGGCACCGAACAGGATGCGGTCGGCGTTGAAGGCCACGCCGTCGCTGGCGCGGGCGAACAGCGCCAGCGCGCCGCTCACGCGGTAGTTCGCGCCCACCGAGTAGGAATTGCGACTGAGATCGTAATCGACGCGCTGCACGGTGGCGGGGTCGTAGCGGCGCGCACCGGTGGCGATGTTGGCGCTGCCGTTGGCGCTCTGGCGGTCGTGCCGCAGGCTGGCGTCCACGTTCAGGGGACCGGCCTCGTAGCCAACGTTGACGTATGGCGCACGGTACTTGTATTCCATGTCGATGGCGCGCGAGCAGCAGGCGCCGAACGCCGGCCCGACCAGCCCCGGTGTCACGTTCGCCGTTTGCAGCAGGGCCGGGCGGTCGCCGCTGGCCTGCATCAGGTATTCGTTGAAGTTCCAGGTCAGGCCCAGGTCCTGGTTGGCCAGGTACAGGCCACCCGTAGCGGTCACGCGCGCGCCGCCCGCCAACTGGAAGGTGCGTGCCAGCTTGGTGTCGCTCATGATCGAACCGGCATCGTCAATGGACGTATTGAACACCACGGCGGCGAAGGCGCGGCCGGCGTAGGCCTGGCCGGCGCGCGGGCCGGTGGCGAACACGTAATCCCCGACCGTACCGCTGTTGCCGGCGAAGACGCCGATGAAGCGCCCGCTGTTGACCGACTTGCGCAGCCGCTCCGTGACCTTCCAGCCGTTGCCGACGTCGAACTGCGCTTCCAGGCCGAGCGTGGTGCTGCGCACGCGCATGCCGTCGTTGACGTCGTGCGCCACCTGGCGGTTGTTCTTGTCGAGCGTGACGTCCGGCACCCAGTAGGGCGAGTAGAAGCTGGCCGTGCGCGGATCGATGCCGTCGACCGTGGCGATGCGGCCATTGCTGACGGTGACCGGCACCGGCAGCGCCGTCGGCGTACGGTCGTTCAGGTGCTTGAGCGAGACGCGCAGGTAGCCATTGTCGAATTCGCGCGTGACGTTGGCGCGCAGCTGGCCGCCCTTCTCGCTGGTGACGCCGGTCTCGCGCACGCCCTCGCCGCGGCGATAGAAGCCGCCGACGAAAAAGCGCGTCCGGTCCGCCAGCTTGCCGCCGTACTCGGCGTCGATGCGCGTGGAATCGTAATCGACACCCTGGGTCAGGCCGATGCTGCCGCCCTCTTCCTCGCCGGTCTTGCCGATGAAGTTGACGATGCCGCCCGGCGCATTGGTCGCCAGCGTGGAGGCGGAGCCGCCGCGCACCACTTCCAGGTGCGACAGGCCGCCGTCGATACGCACGTAGGCATCCGGCGTGATGAAATTGAAGTCGCCCGACTGCAGCACGGGCAGGCCGTCTTCCTGGATCTGCACGTAGCGCGAACCGCCCGCCGAGATGGGCACGCCGCGCACCGTCATGTTGGCATTGCCCTCGCCGCCCGAGGATTCCGAGCGCACGCCCGGCACGGAGCGCAGCACGTCCGCCGCGCTGGTCGGCACCGCCTGGGCGATCGTGTCCGCTTCGAGCGTGCTGAGGGACACGCTCGATTTCATTTTCGATGTGCCGCCGGCCGTGCCGGTGACGACCACGCGGTTCATCTGCAGCGCGTCGTTGTCCGGCGCGGCCGGGGCCTGCGCTTCCTGGGCCAGCGCGCCGCTCATTTGCAGCAGGGCGAGCGATACCGCCGCCCCCATGCGGGTGCAAGGGAATGTCATGGGTCTCCTCCGTTTTTGTCGATTGCGCCGTGCTGGCGACGGCGGCCGTGACAGACCGCTGCGTTACCGCACTTGCGTGGCGAAATTATCATCACATTCCGGATTTAATGCAATCGATTGCAATGACAATTTTTTCTGTCTGTTGCAATGCTGCCGCAGGAAATGCCAAAGCCGTCATCCTTGGGGATGGATTACTCGACCCTCATATGCAAACGATTACAAAAGCACGTGTGCGTCGGGTGCGCCGGGCGGTGCGGCAAAGGAACTAGGAGCCCTGGGCGTCGGGTGCGCCGGGCGGTACGGCAAAGGAACTAGGAGCCCTGGGCTTCGCCGGCGCTGGCGCGCACGACCAGTTCGGTGGGCAGTTCGACCGCGGGCGCCGGCTTGCCGTCGATCAGCGCCAGCAGCGAGGCCACGAGGGCACTGCCGGCAGCACCGATCGGCTGGCGCACGGTGGTCAGGCGGGGATGGAAGTAGGCGGATTGCTCGATGTCGTCGTAGCCGACCACCGCGACATCCTCGGGCACGCGCCGGCCGTGCGCGCGCAGGCTGTCGATGGCCGTCATCGCCAGCAGGTCGCTGCAGGCGAATACGGCGTCGTAGTCGACCCCGCGTGCCTGCATCGTTTCGACCGCTTCCCTGCCGCCGCTGGGCAGGAAGGGGCTGGACACCTGCAAGGCAGGATCGACGGCGATGCCATGCCTGGCCAGCGCGGCGCAATAGCCGCGATAACGCTGGGCCGGTTCCGGCAGGTCGATATCGCCGAAGAACGCGATGCGCCGGCGCCCCTGCGCGATCAGGTGCTCCGTTGCCAGCATGCCGCCGCCGACGTTGTCGCTGCCGACGCAGCAATACAGTTGTTGCGGCAGATGCGCGCCCCAAACGACCATCGGCACCTTGCGCGCCGCCAGTTCGTTCAGTTCATGGTGCCGCCCCCACTGGCCGACCAGGATGATGCCGCCGACGCGGCCGGTGTCGAACGGCGTGGCGGCCGCTTCGCCCAGCCGGTCGGTCGGCAGGCGCGAGAACAGCATGTCGAAGCCCTGCTCCGTCAGCGCGTCGGCCACGCTGCCCAGCATCGCCAGCAGGAACGGGTCGGTCAGGCGCAGGTGGGTCTTGCGGTCGTACGGAATCAGCACGCCGATGGTACGGTTCTGCTTCAGGCGCAGGTTCTGCGCGCCGATATTGATCGAGTACTTCAGCGAAGCGGCCAGCTCCAGGATGCGGCCGCGGGTTTCGGCATTGACGAGCGGGCTGTTGTTCAAGGCGCGCGACACGGTGGCCGTCGAAACGCCGGCCAGCCGGGCGATGTCCGCCATTTGCAGGCGGCGCCGTGCCGCCTCGCTGCCCGCCCCGTCCTGCCGTGCTTTCGCCATATCGTCCGTTCCCATGTCACCCATCCGGGCAGAAGGCCGATTGTATGTCAGCACGTCAGCCGGAGGAAAGCACATGACGGCCGCGGCGCTGGTGTAAGCTTCGGTTTCGCGCAGCCACTCGTTCGTACCGCTCACCGACATGCTCCAGGACCTCTATCTCTTCGCCCCGCCCGCCACGCCAGGTGCCGCCATCCTCGCCGCCATCTTCGGCCTCTTGATCGGCAGCTTCCTGAACGTCGTCATCTATCGCATTCCGGTCATGATGAAGCGCGAGTCGGACAACTACGTGGCGGCCGAATCGGGCCAGCCATTGCCGCACACGGACCGCTTCGACCTGGTGCTGCCGCGTTCCGCCTGCCCGCACTGCGGCCACAAGATCACGGCGCTGGAGAACGTCCCCGTCGTCAGCTGGCTGGCGCTGCGCGGCAAGTGCAGCCAGTGCAAGGCGCGCATCTCGGCGCGCTATCCGCTGGTCGAGGCGTTTACCGGGGCGCTCTCGGCGCTGCTCGTATGGCAGTTCGGCAGCGGTCCGATGGGGCTGGCGAGCCTGCTGTTCGCCTACCTGCTGATCGCGCTGACCTTCATCGATGCCGACACCCAGCTGCTGCCGGACGACCTGACCTATCCGCTGCTGTGGGCGGGCCTGCTGGTCAACCTGAACGGCACCTTCGTGCCGCTGGCCGACGCCGTGATCGGCGCCGCCGCCGGCTACCTGGTGCTGTGGACCGTGTACTGGCTGTTCAAGCTCGCCACGGGCAAGGAAGGCATGGGCTACGGCGACTTCAAGCTGCTGGCGGCGCTGGGCGCGTGGCTGGGCTGGACGATGCTGCCGACGATTATCCTGCTGTCCTCCATCGTCGGCGCGCTGGTGGGTATCGGCCTGATCGTGTTCGCGCGCCACGGCCGCGGCAACCCGATCCCGTTCGGCCCCTACCTGGCGGCGGCCGGCATGATCGCGCTGCTGTTCGGCGGCCCGATCGCCGGCTTCACGACACGCCTCTTGGGCGGTGGCGCGTGAGCGCGCGCTTTACCGTCGGCCTCACGGGCGGCATCGGCAGCGGCAAGAGCGTCGTGGCGCGCCTGTTCGCCGAGCGTGGCGTGGACATCGTCGACACCGACCAGATCGCGCGCGGCCTGACGGTTGCGGGCGGCGCCGCGATGCCGGCCGTGCTGGCCGAATTCGGCGCCGGTTGCGCCGACGAACACGGCGCCCTGGACCGCGCCAGGATGCGCGCGCTGGTGTTTTCCGACCCGGCCGCCAAGGCCCGGCTGGAAGCGATCCTGCACCCGATGATCCGCGACGCGGTCTACGCGGCCAGCCTGCTGGGCACGGCCCCGTATGTGATCTTCGACATTCCGCTGCTGGTGGAATCGGGCACCTGGCAGTCGCGCCTGCAGCGCGTGCTGGTCGTCGATTGCCCGGAGGAACTACAACTGGTGCGCGTGATGCACCGCAACGGCCTGCCGGAAGCGCAGGTGCGGGCCATCATGGCCGCCCAGGTGCCGCGCCAGGTGCGGCTGGCGGCGGCGGACGACGTGGTCGACAATGGCGGCGAACTGGCCGCGCTGGCGCCGCAAGTGGACCGGTTGCACGGCCTTTACGTCGAAATGGCCGCCGCGCACGCGAGAAACAATTAACAACGTTTGTATTTTTGCCTCCCATGGTTCAGAATCACGAGAATTCTTTCAGGGAGCTCGGGACAGCCGCAGCAAGCGTTCTCGCCTGTCCGCTGCGCCGCCAGTTTTGCGCCGTCCGTACAGTGCCGCCATGGCGCCGCGGCGGCGCCGCCGGGTTCCCTTTCCGGGTCTACCAACAGAGGGATTCACTTTGATCGTCTATGAATATCCTTTCAACGAGCGAATTCGCACGTTGTTGCGGCTGGAAGATCTGTTCGAGAAATTCAAGTTTTTTGTGCATCAGGAACACCCGATGCAGCATCACGTGGCGCTCTCCACGATCTTCGACATGCTCGAAGTGGCGGGCCGCGCCGACCTGAAATCCGATCTGCTGCAGGAGCTGGAGCGCCAGCGCCAGACGCTGCTGGGCTACCGCACCAATCCCAACGTGCAATCGGAAATGCTCGATGCCGTGCTGGGCGAGGTGGATGCCGTCTCCAGTGCGCTGGTGGCGGCCCAGGGCAAGACGGGCCAGAACGTGCGCGACAACGAGTGGCTGATGAGCATCCGCGGCCGCACGATCATCCCCGGCGGCGCCTGCGAATTCGACCTGCCGTCCTACTATGCCTGGCAGAAGCGCCCGTTCGAGGAGCGCTTCAACGACATCATGACCTGGTTCACGCCGCTGGCCCCGCTGTTCGACGCGCTGGCGCTGGTACTGCGCCTGCTGCGCGACTCGGGCGCGCCCAAGAAGATGATCGCCAACGCCGGCAGCTACCAGCAGATGTTGCAGGGCAAGGTGTACCAGATGCTGCGCCTGACCGTGGACGGCACACTGGGCGCGATCCCCGAGATCTCGGCCAACAAATACATGTTGTGGGTGCGCTTCACCACCCAGGGCGGCGACCTGAAGCCGAAACCCCTGGAAGAAGACGTGCCCTTCGAACTCACCCTTTGCGCTTTTTGATGTATGCCTACTGTCGTTGACTGCCCTACCTGCGGCAAGAAAGTGGAGTGGACGGAGAAGAACAAGTTCCGTCCCTTCTGTTCCGAACGTTGCAAGCAAATCGACCTGGGTGCCTGGGCCGAGGAGAAGTACACCATCCCGGCCGCCGCGCCGGCCGATCCGCTGGATGACGAGCTGAAATAGCGCGCGTCGCGGCAGCGCCGTCACCATCGGAAATCGGTCAGCACGCGTCCCTGCCCCAGCAGGGCATAGCCGACCGCGAAACGGCAGCCCGTGACAAAGGGCGCCGGCAGCGCCTGCGACACGTCGAACCACAGGCGGCGCGTGTCGCAGTCGATGCCGACGACCTCGACCGCGTCGAAACCGAGGAAACGCCGCACAGTCTCGAACACCGCCTTGTAAAAGCTTTCCTTCGCCGAGAACACGAGGGTAAGCACGATGTCCGGCGCGAGCGGACAATCGAGCGCGTCCAGCCAGGCCTGTTCGCGCGTCGACAGCACGACCTGGCGCAGCGCCCGCAGGGCGCGGCCCTGCGCGATAGTCTCGATATCGATTCCCACCCCGCGCATCCCGATTCTTGGCAGCGCCACCGCGGCTGCCATGCCGTGGCTGTGGCTGATGCTGCCAATGAGACCGTGCGGCCAGAGCGGCTCGCGCGCGGCGCCCACGCCGACCACGCCAGCGTGGCCATGACGCGCCAGCGCGGCGCGGGCGCACCAGCGTCCGAAAAAGAACTCCGCCTGGCGTTTCGGCACCGCGCGCGCGATGGCCGGCGGCAGCGCGATGGCGTGCCCGGCAAAGCACGCCACGTCGAAGCGTTCCGCGTCGAAGTGCGCATGGAACAGTTCGAGCGGGGGGACCGCCCCGTCGGCCGATGCGAGCAGCATCGAAGCGGGCGCCGGCACCTGGGCAGTCAAAGCAGGCGCAGCAGCGCGGCCTTGATCACGCCTGCCGTCTTGTTCGCCGTGCCCAGCTTGAGCAGTGCGTTGTTGATGTGAAAACTGACCGTGCGCTCGGATATCTGGATGATTTCCGCGATATCGTTGGCCGTCTTGCCGTCGGCACTCCAGCGCAGCACTTCGACTTCGCGCGCCGTCAGGCAGATATTCGCCTCGGCCCGGCCGTTCTGCAGCGTGACCCGCGTCATCGCGTCGAGCGCGGCCTGGGACAGCCACCACAGGTGCGGCGCGTGCTTGCGCAGCTCGGCGTCGCCGACCGGCTCGTGCGAGCGCGAGACCGTCAACAGGCCGGCCACGCCACGCGCGTTGTAGGCCGATTGCGCGACGCCCACGCGCAAGCCATGGTCGCGGGCATCGTCCCACAATGCCGGCGCCGCCGCGAATACCTGGTCCGACCATACCAGGGCCTGCTGCGAGGTCAGGCCGTGGGCCACCGTGGGATCGCAGGCCACGTAGTTTTTTTCCAGGTAGCGCTTGCGCCAGCTTTCCGGATAGTTGGCAATGATGGACATGGCCGGCCTGATCACCGGCAAGGGCCAGCGCATGCCAAAGGCGCAGTACTCGAACCCCAACTCGAGCACTGCCGTGACAAGCACTTCCAGTACCTCGGCTTCGCTCTTCACGGCGTCCAGAACCTGCATGAAAGGTTCTTGCCAACGCATTACTTTGTCACTTATCACAAGACCTCGGATTGCCCTCGCTCACCACTCATGCCCCTTGTCGGAGGCAGGGCCGATGAGCACCGGGATTGAAGATGGTTGATCAATTCATTTGCGCCGGGCGGCACGGCCACGCTGCCACGCGACCGGCCGTACCGGTGCGGGCCTACAGCATCGGGAACCCTTCCGCCACGCTGCCGTTCAGCAGCAGGTTGCCGACTGCTTCATAGCCGCTTTCCTTGCCCACCAGGTGCTGGCACCAGGTGAGGGAATCGCGCATTGCCCGCTCGATCGGCGTCTCGCCGCGCCGGATCGCCGGCCCGCCCACCAGGTCGTACAAGGCCAGGATCACCTCGCGCGAGCTGCGGAAGGCACTGACCCGCGAGAGCCAGACGTCGGCACGCAGTCGCTCGTCAGGCACCTCGCCGCTTTCCAGGCATCGCCACTGGCGCTCCAGGGTACGGTACAGATAGGCACGGGCGGCGTTGTGCTTCAGTTCGCACTCGGCCAGCTTGTGCTGGACAATCGGGGAATTGCGCAGCGGCGTGCGGGTATTGAAGTCCTGCCGCTCTTGCAGGTAGCCATGGGTGAAATCCAGGGCCGCGCGGCACACACCGAGCGGTATCGCGGCCATCTTGCGCAGGAAGGTATCGTTGCGTTGCCACAGCAGGCCATCCCGTTGCGCCGGCTGGCGGAAGCTGAAGCTGTGCGCGCGCGGGAAGAAGCCGCCCTTGACATGGTAGTTGTGGCTGCCTGTGCCGTGCAGGCCGGTGGTATCCCAGTTGTCCTCGATGTCGAAGTCACCCTGCTTGCCCAGCACGACGATCCATTCCGGCCGGCCCTCGGCGTCCAGCCGCGGACTGCCGTGTTCATAGATCAGGCAGCCGGCGCCGATGACATCGGCGTGCTTGATGCCACTGCCGAAGATCCACCGCCCGGTGACCTTGTAGCCGCCATCGGTCTCGATGGCGCGCCCGCCCGGATATACCCAGCCGGCCTGGACAGCGTCGAGCGAGCCATACAGCTCACGGGCGACCCCATCGTCCAGGTAGCCCGAATACAGGCCCGAATCGCAACCGATCATCACGCACCAGGCCACCGAGGCGTTGACGCTGGCCAGGGCTTCGATGATTTCCAGCTGCTCGAGCGTGGTCAGCTCAGGGCCACCCCAGCTGCGCGGCATGCACATGCGGAAGCAGCCCGCCTCCTTCAGGCGAGCCACCACCCAGGCCGGCAGCGTGCGGCCCTCCTCCAGGTCGGGCGCCGCCGCCAATTCCGGCAACAGCCGGCGCACGTTGGCCAGGATGCTGTCCTTAGTCATGCTTGGCGCCTCCGGGCGGCGGCAACAGGACGATCGTGCTCTTGTACTTCTCGGCCAGCGTGTCCCAGTAGGCGCGGGTAGCCCGGGTATCGCGGTCGGCCGCGTCCTTGAAGCTGAACTCGCGGAAGAAATCGACCATCTTCTTGTTATTGTAGCTCCACAGCATCTTCAATGTCGTGGTCCCGGTATTGCTCAGGCCATGGTGGCTGCCGGGGGCGATCAGGATCATGTCGCCCGCCGTAACCTTGCTGACCTCGCCGTCGAGCGACGCCTCGCCTTCGCCTTCGACGATGTAGATGAATTCCTCGGTGCCAGGATGGTAGTGCACCGGAATGCTGATCTTGGCCGGCAGGCGCTCGGTCCCGGCCGTCATCGTGCCCTGGCCGTCGTCGTTGGGCACCAGGATCTGGATGTCGGTTAGGTCGGGACCGAATTTTACCGTCTCCACCGTCTTGGCGTGGATGACCCGCGATTTGGGACCGTGGGCGGCAGCCAGCGGGCTGGCCAGGACCGCGACGGCCAGGGCGGCGATTTGCAGCGATTTCATGACATTCTCCTAGTAGTGGTTGGTGTTACGCCGCGCAAGGCTGCTCGGCCGCCAGGGCCGACAGACGCGACAGCGTGGGATGCTCGAAAACATGGAACAGCTCGATATGCGGCCATTGCGCCGCCAGGTCGAGGTGGAACGACACGGCGTGCATCGACGTCAGCCCCTGCGCGAACAGGTTGTCGTTCGGACCCAGCCGCGACACGTTCAGGTAGGGCGCCAGCAGCGCCGCGATCCTGTCGCCCACGCCGGGCGCCGGACCGGCCGGTCGAGCCGGCATGGCCACGGTGGGCGCCAGGGGCGCCAGCGCCTTGCGGTCGAGCTTGCCGGCACTGTTGCGCGGGAAGTCGTCCACGACCGCCAGGCTGTGCGGTTGCATATACGGCGGCAGCAGCCGGGCCAGCTCGGCACGGGCCGTGCAGGCCGGGTCCGTGCAGGGGTGGCGCGGGTCGGGCTTGACGAAGGCGACCAGGAGGTCGACCTCATGCCGGTCACGCACGCACAGCACGGCGGCTTCGGCCACGAACGGCAGCGCCTCGAGCGCATCGGTGATTTCAAGCAATTCGATGCGGTGACCGTTGACCTTGACGTAGTCGCCGGCGCGCGTGACGAAGTTGAGCAGGCCGTCGGCATCGATGAAGCCGATATCGCCGCTGTCATACCACAGCGTGCCGTCGTGCATGGCGTGGCTGAATTTCTGCGCGGTCAATTGCGGCTGGCCGAGATAGCCGAGCGCGAGGCCATCGCCGCCGATCAGCAGGCGGCCCGGTTCGCCCGGCGCCACGGCGCGGCCCGCGTCGTCGACGATGGCGATGTGGGTATTCTGGATCGGCACGCCGATCCGGCGTTCACCCGGCGCCTCCAGCCGCATCCAGGTCGACCATACGGTGGTTTCGGTCGGACCGTAGACGTTGTAGGCCGCGCGCGCGCGCGACCAACGTGCTCGACAGTTGCTGCCCGAGCGCTTCCCCGCCCACCAGCACCGTGTCGAAGCGGAAGTCCGGTGGGAGATAGGGCAGCAGGCACTTCAGCAAAGAGGGGGTGGACTGGTACAACGTGGGCCGCAGCGTCGCCAGCAAGCGGGCAAGCGCCTGCGGCGAGGCGGCCTGCTGCTCATCGGAAAGCACCAGGGTGGCGCCGTTTGCCAGCGCCAACGCATATTCCAGGTAGAAGATATCGAAGCCCGGCGATGTGCTGGACAGCACCAGCGGCGCGACCTGCCCGGCCAGCAGCACGCTGAAATGGTCGAGCAGATTGCCGCAGGCTTGCGTGGTCACCATCACCGCCTTCGGGATGCCGGTGGAACCGGACGTGAAGATGCGGTACGCCTCGCGCCCGCCCGAATGTGACGGCCGCGCCTGCCCGGCACGGCGCGCGGCCAGGTCGACGATGGCGACGCCGGCGCGGATCTCGCCCACCCCGGCATGCGGCGGATTGACGCTGTCGTGCAGCACCACGCAACCGGGCAGCGCGCCCAGCATCTGCTGCAGGCGCGCGGCCGGCGTGCTCCAGCTGATCGGAATGTACGGAACGCCACGGTACTGGCAGCCGATCATGGCTGCCAGCAGCGTCGCGCCGCGTGGCAGGCACAGCAGCACGGCGGCATCCGGCGCCAGGGCCAGGTCCGCCAGCAACGCGGCGCTGTCGATGGCCTGCTGGCGCAGCTGGGCATAGGTCCATTCGGACGCCCCGCAGCGCAAGGCGATGCGCTCGGGCCAGCGCGCGGCGGCGTCTTCGAAACGCGCGATAAAGTCGGGATAGCCCGAGGTGATACGTCCACTAAGCATGACTGTTCGCTTCCAGTAAATGATGGGTGAATCGGGTGCCGAGCGCGAAGAACGCAGCGATCAGGCGCTCCGCGTCGGCCTGGTTGTGATAGTCCGGGTCGTAGTGGAGCACCAGCCGCAGTCCGTCGCCCGCCTCCGCCTTGAACTGGAAACACAGCTCGCCGTACACCGGACGGTAGCGATAAGCCGCCTCGCGCCACGGCACGCCGTCGAGTTCCAGGCGATAACCATCGTTCTGGTTCTGGAACATGAACAGCAGGCGATACGGCACGCCGCCGCCGGCAGCCTGCACGATGGCATCGAGAGGAACTGCCGCGTGCTGCAACGCCGCACTGAACTGGCTCGCGGTGGCGGCCAGGATCGCGCCATAGTCCTCGCTGTCGGGAACCGGCACATGCAGCGGCAGGTTATTGATACGGCAATCGATGCGCTGCACGGCGGCGCCCTCGCGGTTGTTCAGCGTGGTGCCGGTCAACACATGGGCGGCCCCGCTGTGCTGCGCGATCAGGGCGTTGAAGATCGCGTAATACAGCACGAACGGGGTGCAGCTGTGGGCACGGCAGACGGCGCGCGCGGCGCCATACAGGGCTGGCGGCACGACGGCTTCGGCGCTGCCGGCCGGATACTGCGGCGCGCTGCCGCCGCTGCGCGGCAGCCGCGCCGCCAGCGTACTGGGTGCGATACCGGCGAGCCGGTCGTGCCAGAAGCGCAGGTCGGCGTCGCCCCAGCCACGCGCCGGCAGTGCCGCCAGCGGCGCCATTTCCTGTCCCGCCAGCGCGCGTTCGAGCGCGCGCAGCAGGTTTTCCAGTCCCACGCCGTCGATCAACAGATGGGGGAAATTCAAGGCCAGGTAATGCTGTGCGCCATGGTGCAGCAACAGGAGCCGCGCTGCCGGACCGCTTTCCAGCGCGAAGCGATGGCCGAAAAAGGCCGTCAGCCGCGGCTCCGGGTCGGCACTGGCGGCCAGTTCGTCCCGCTCCGCCGCCAGCAGCTCGCCGCGCGGCGCGCCCAGCTCGATGGTGCCGGCATTCCACTTGAGGCAGCGGGCAAAGGAAGGCTGCGCGGCCAGCACCGTCCGCAGCGCCTGGCACAGCCGCTCCCAATCGGGGGCGACCGGCCCGTTCAGGCAGAGCGGAACGTTGTAGTGGCTGTGACTGCCGCGCTGCATCTTCTCCAGCAGGTAGAAGCGGCCCTGATAGGGATTCAGGCATGCCTGGGCCGCTGCCGGCTCGAGCGGAGGCAGCGGCTCGACCGGAGACAGCGGCGCGGCCGCCGCCACGGTCGGCTGCAGCCGGGCCATCAGGTGGCGCGCCAGCGCCAGTGGCGTCGGGTGCTGATAGATGTCGTCCTGGGTCAGCACGATGCCGAAGCGGGCGCCCAGCTGGTCGATCAGGGTGACAGCCGTGATCGAATCGCCGTACAGGTCGAAGTAGTTGCTGTTTTCGTCCAGCCCCGTGTCGCCCAGCGCTTCCTCGTACAGCGCAACGATCGCGGCGCACAGCTGCGCCTCGCCGGGCGGCGCCGTGGACGAAGCCGACGCCGCGGCGACTGCCATGCCCTCCCCCAGCTTTTCCGGTACCAGGCTGAAGCGACGCAACCGCCAGTCCGGTGCCGGCAGGCGTGCGCGGCTGCCCGGCTGCCCCTGGTAACGTTGCAGGATCAGATGGGCATTGGTGCCGCCGACACCCATCGAGCTGACGCCGCAGCAGTCCCGTTCGGCAAAGTCGAGCACGCTTCCGGTGGCGGCCACCGCGAACGGCGAATCATCCAGCTTCAGCAAGGGATTGGGCGTGTCCAGGTTGGCCGTGCCCGGGTAGTAGCCGCGCTCGAGCGCCAGCACGGCCTTGACGAGCGAGGCAATCCCGGACGACCAGAACAGGTGGCCGATATGCCCCTTGACCGAGCCCAGCAGGATGGGCCGGTGCGGTTGCGCTGGCGGATACGATTCGACCAGGCGGCGCAATGCCCGCACTTCGATCGGATCGCCGACGACCGTCCCGGTGGCATGGCACTCGACGAACGCCAGCTGCGCCGGTGCCACGCCAGAGGCCGCGTAGGTCTCGCGCAACAACGCCAGCTGGCCGTCGCTGGAGGGTGCCGCGAAGCTGACCTTGCGCGCGCCGTCGTTGTTGACGCCGGCCGCGCGCACCAGCGCGTGGATGCTGTCGCCGTCACGCAGCGCGTGTGCCAGCGGCTTGATCAGCACTGCCCCGCCGCCGCTGGCCGGTACCGTCCCATCGGCGCGCGCATCGAACGGTCGGCATACGCCGCCCTCGGAGTAGATCGACCCGGGCTGGTATTCATAGCCCGCATCGAGGGGAAAAGTGATCGCCACACCGCCGGCCAGCACGGCGTCGCAGCGGCCGCTCCACAACAGGTGGCAGGCCTCGCTGACCGCCACCAGCGACGATGAGCAACCGCTTTGCAGGTTGAACGCCGGTCCGTTCAGGTCGAAGGTATAGCTGACCCGCGTGGCCAGGAAATCGCTGCCGCGGTTGACGTTCTCCAGCAGCGCCGGCAACGGCGCGATATGCCCGCGCGCGGCCAGCGTCGCAAGATAGTCGTGGTAGGTTCCGTTGCAGGCCTGGGCGGCGACCACCCCGACCCTGCCCATGCCTTGGCCACGCAGGTAACCGGCATCCGCGAACGCGGCTTCCGCCAGCATCAGGAACTGCCGGCATTGCGGATCCATGATGCGGGCTTCCTGCTCGCTGACGCCGTAGCGCGCCGGATCGAACAGTTCGGCATACGCCAGGTCAGGCCGCAGTGCCGCCGCACCGTCGGCCAGGGCATCCCAGTACGCCTGGTAGTCGGGCGCGCCGGGCAGCGTGCAGGCCATCCCGACGACCGCCAGCGGTTCGTGCACGAGCGCGCTCATGCCCGGCCGCCCAGGTCGTCGAAATCGAACACGGCGGCGTCCTCGAGCAGCGGCTCCAGGCAGGTGCCGATGAAGTCCAGGTGCGCCGGATGCTGCTGGTAGGCGTCACGCTCCGCCCGTCCCGCGAAGCCCATCACGAATCCGTGACCAAAGCCGCGCTGATGCGGGTTGGCGGGATCGTTCGGCCCGTAGGAATAGGACAGGATCTGCGGAATCTGCGTGCGCAACTGGCCCAGCGCGTGCAGCGCGTGCTCGGCCTGCTGCGCCGTGACGGCCGGCGCGAAACGCATCAGGATGACGTGGTAGTACATGCGGACCTCGTGAAACGGTTGATGTGCAGGGCGATCATTGCCAGGTGGGCCGGGTCGACGATCTGGACGTGGTCGGCGTCGATGCGCACGATCGGCTCATCGGCCTGGCGCCGCCAGCCGTTATCGTTCTTGGCGCGGTCGAACGCCTGCAGCAGCGCCGCATCGGCCAGCGGCTTGCGGGTACCGATCGCCACGATGTTCAGGAACGGCAGGCCCAGCGAGCCCGGCACGAATGCGCGTGCCATCGCCCGCTCCGCGGCGAACACCTGTTGCAGTCGGCGCGCCTGGCGCTGCAGCTGGTCGGCCTCGAAGCGCTCGGCCAGCAGGCTGCCCTGATCCATGAAATAGGCCAACGCGCTGTCGGCGAACAGCGCCGCATGCTCCTCGCGGTACACCACCGAGTCGATCGCCACGGTGCCGCACAGCCGATAGTGCGGTGCCAGCAGCGGCGCCATCAGGTCGGCCAGCATGCCGCCCAGCGACCAGCCACCCAGGCATAACGGCACCGAGCGCTCGAGCAACGCCGCGCGCAACTGGCTGGCATACAGCGCGGCCAGCTCGGCGCCATCGCGGATCAGTTGGCCCTCGTCCGCATACAGGTTATGCGAATCGATCGCCAGCAATTCGATGTCGGGCGCCAGCTGGGCCGCGAGCGGCCGGTAGGTTTCGTAGCCCGAGATACTGGCATGCACCAGCACCAGGCGCAGCCGCGGCGTGCCCTGCGCGGCGCGGACCAGCTTGACCAGGCGGCCCGCCTGTGCCGGCCCGGCCGGCGCCTCGAGCGCGGCCAGCTGCTGGTCGAAGCGGTCGTGCTGGTCGATCCAGTCCAGGTCATGTTGCGTGCCGAACGCCCCATTGATATCGTCGAGCATCGTCAGTGCCAGCATCGAATGCCCGCCGGCGTCGCGGAACGAGGTTTGCGGCGTCACGTCCTGCAGCAGCAGGGCCGCCTGCCAGATCGCGCGCAGGCGCTGGGCGGCATCGGCAGCGGCATCGGCGGCGGCAGCCGGTGCCGCGACGGCGGCCGCTTGCGGCAGGCCGACCCGTGCCTGCGGATCGATTTCGCTCCAGCCCAGGTCGACGGCGCGCGGCCCCGGGCCCGGCGCCGGCTCGGGCGCGGAAACGGGCAGCGCCGCGCCGTCGAAGGCGGCCAGCTGGGCTGCCAGGGCGGCCGCGTCGGCGCCGGCGAAATGCGCCACGAACGGCTTGCCGCGGGCACGCCGGTTCAGCGTGAACACGAGCGCCTCGAACCCGGCCTGGGTGCTGGCCAGCGCGGCGCCGGCACGCGCGACGGCCGCGCGCAGGCGTTCCTTGCTGCTGGCACCGACGCGTACCGGCAACACGGCACCGGCCGCACCTTGCGCTGCCGGTGCCGGCGGCGCCGACTGCACCAGCAGTGCGCAATTGGTGCCGCCGATACCGAGCGCGTTGACGATCGCGGTGAGCGGCTGGCCGACGGGGGCCGCCGCCGTCGGCACGAACAAGGGCGTGCCGTCGAAACTGATGCGTGGATTGAGCACGCTGAAATTGGCCGCGGGCGCGATACTGCCGCGGCCGATCTGGACAATCGTGCGCAGCAGGCCGACCAGCCCGGCCACGGTGTCGAGGTGGCCAACCGAGGCCTTGGCCGAGGCCACGGCCGTGCCGCCCGCCGCGCGCGAGCTGGCGCGAAACACCTGGCGCAGTGCCGCCGCCTCGATCACGTCGCCGATGTAGGTACCGGAACCGTGCGCCTCGACGAAATCGATGGCCCCGGGCTCAAGGCCGCCCTTGCGCAGAAGCGCCTGCAGGTTCTCGGCCACCGCCGACGAACTGGGCGCCACGTAGCTGGCCTTGTTGCTGCCGTCGTTGTTCACGGCGCTCGCGGCCAGCACCGCCAGGATCGGATCGCGGTCGCTGACGGCGTCCTCCAGCCGCTTCAGCACGAACACGACGCAGCCGAAGCCCGGCACCATGCCGTCGGCATCCTGGTCGAACGAGCGAATCACGCCGCTGCGCGACAGGTTCATGCCGGGACGATATTCATAACCCTGGTGCAGCGGGAATGGCAGGCAGGCGCCGCCTGCCAGGGCCACGTCGCAGTCGCGCAGCGCCAGCGACTGCATGGCCGTGTGCAGCACCAGCAGGCCGCTGGAGCAGGCCGACTGCACGCCGAAGCTGGGGCCGCGCAGATTCAGCACGTGCGACACGCGCAGGGCCTGCTGCTCCTTGTTCGAGCCGATTTCGATCTCGAACGGATGATAGTTGCCGGCATCGTCCGCCGCGGCGCGCGCCAGCTGCACGAAGTCGCTGTCGGAGGCGGTCGAGAACACGGCGCCGCGCCCGGGCAGCGCCATCGGATTGTAGCCGGCAGCCTCGATGGCCTTCCAGCAGTGCTGCAGGAACAGGCGCTGCTGTGGATCGATGATGACGCTGTCGCGCAGCGACAATCCGAACAGGCGGTAGTCGAACCCGGACCAGTCGTCCAGATAGGCGGCCCGGTCGACCCAGTTCTCGCCGGCCGCGGCCGCGCCGGGCGGCGCCGAGAAGGCATCGGCGGCGTCGAACGTCATGCGCTCGAATCCGGCCAGCGAGTCGGCGCCCGGCAGGGCCAGCGCCGTCCCGATGACTGCGATGCGGTGGTCCATCTGCGCTAGTCCGGTCATCTCAACGGTCCCAGGTCGTCCGGTACTGGTCGTCATCGACCATGAACCACAGTTCCTGCACCTTGTTGCCGACAAAGCGCTTTTCCACCATCAGCTGGATGTGGCGCCGCACACCGGTCTCCTTGTCGGTCACGCTGCGCGTCAGCCGCGCGAACGTGCGGTCGCCGCTGGCGAAAACCGATTCGATCCTGGTCTCGATATCCGTATGGGCGGCGACGAAGTCGCACATCGACGCCTTCAGCGACTGGATGCTCAGGTCCTTGCCGTTGAAGTGGCAGATCGCGTCGTCGTGGTAGTGACTGTCGACGGCCGGGCAGTTGCCGGTGTCGAACACGTCGGTGTACAGCGAGCGCACGATGGCAATCATTTGGTCGTTCATTGCGTGTTCCATATTCCATCCTTTACCAGAGTTACACTGCATCCCGTGTAGGGGCTGCGCCGCAACACGCGGCGCGGTATCGCAAAAAACGGCAGTCGGCCGTTCACGTACAACAAGTCGCGCCAGTCGCCCTCCAGCATCAGCGCGGCCAGCGCGTCGAAGGCCGCCAGGTCCAGATGGCGCGAGCGCAGGAAGCGCGCCGACGGTGCGGCGAAGTCCCAGGGCATCATTTCCACGTGATTCAGGCAGGCCAGGTCCTGCAGCATCTTCAGTGCCACATTGCCGGCACCGGCGCGCTTGCGGTTCTCGACCGAGGCGCCAAAGCCGGCAAAATCGGCCTGCCCGGTGCGGCACGCCTGCCACACCTGGGCAATCGGCAACGACAGCTCGGGCGCGACATCGCGCAGGTCGATCCGCACGGTGTTGCCGAGCGCTTCGAGTACCGGACGGTTCATCGACGCATCGCCACGCAACCAGCGCCCGCGGCCGTCGTCCCAGTACTCCACCAGCGTCTGTTCGTGCGCGAAATCCGGATAGAAGTAACTGCAGTAGGCATAGCGCAGGCGTGCCGGCACGCCGCGCTGGCGCAGCATCGCGCAGGCCAGCTTGGAGATGTTCAGGCAGTTGCCGACCACCTTGTCCTGCAATGGAATCGGCCTGCGCAGGTCGTCCACGCCGCGCCCGGCCACGCGCCCCAGCAACTCGCGCACGGTATAGATATCGAGTTCGACGAGGCGTTCATGGCCGATCCGCTCGCTGTTCAGGCCCGCGTGGTGTTCCACCACGTTGCGGGCCGCCGCGAACACCTGCTCGACGTCGTTCCCGGCGCTGTCGAGCAGGCCTGCATACGGTCCCGGGTCGGTGTTGGCGCTTTGGCGCAGGTAGAAGGCCTGTTCAGATGCAGCAGCGGTCACGGAGCAATTCCTCAATCCCGGCCAGCGAGGCCGCTTCGTAGATATCGAGCAGGTCCAGGTCGGCGCCAAAGCGCTCGTTCAGGCCGGCCTGCAGTCCCAGCATGCTGACGGAGTCGAAGCCGAGCGCGAACAGCTTGGCCCGGCGGTCCTGGATGCGTACGCCGAGCAGTTGCTCGGCCAGTGCGACCAGCGGATCGGCCGCGGCGGCGGCATCGTCGCCCGCTACCGGTGCTGCCGAAATCAGCGCCTCGGCGCGCGCGCGCAGCGCGGCGGCATCGGTCTTGCCGTTGGCGTTGAGCGCCCACTCGGCCAGGTTGACGATGCGCTTGGGCCGCTCCCACGCGCTCAGCACGGCGTCGATCCGCGCGTCGGCCACCGTTACCCGGTCGGGACCGCCGTCGGCGCATGCCAGCACCAGCCCGCCCAATGCAGCGTGGCACCAGGCGATCACCCGCGGCGCCAGGCCGGCCTCGATGCAGCGCTGCGCGATCCCGTTCAGGTCGACGCGGTGGCCATTGAGCTTCACCTGGGCGTCCTGGCGGCCGATGAAGTAGTAAGTGCCGGCGCTGTCGCGGCGCACCTGGTCGCCGGTGTCGTAGAAGCGTCCGCCGACGGCCTGCGGATGGTCCAGAAAGGCCTCGTTGCCGGTTGTGCCCACGTAGCCGGCCGCGAGTCCCGCGCCGCCGACCAGCAGGCGCCCGCTGGCCGGGCCGGACAGCAGCTCGCCGCTGTCGTCACGCAGCACGCATTGCACGCCGCGCACCGGGCGGCCGATCGGCACCACGCCGGGTGCGCCGTCCAGCACCGCCACGTCGAGCCGGGCCACGGTGGTGAACACCGTGTTCTCGGTTGGACCGTAGCCGTTGTACAGGGCGACCTGCGGAGCCAGCGCGAGAAAGCGTCGCGCCGCGTGCCAGTCGACCTTGTCGCCGCCCACCAGCAGCGTGCGCAGCCCGGCCAGGCCGGCGCACTGCCCGGCCAGCACCATCGCCTGGAACAGGCCGGCGGTCAGCCACAGCACGGAGATGCCCTCGCGGCGCACCGCCGCCGCCAGCGCGCTGGCGGCCAGCACCTCGTTCTTGTCGAGCACGACGAGCGTGTTGCCGTTGAGCAGAGGCGTGAAGATCTCGAAAGTCGATGCGTCGAACGACAGCGGCGAATAGGTCGCGAACACGTCCTCCGGCCGCAGCGTGAAGAAGTCCGGCGCGTGCAGCAGGTTGCGGACCGACGCGGCGCGTACCATGACCGCCTTCGGCCGGCCGGTCGAACCGGAAGTAAACATCAGCGACATCACGCCGTCGAACCTGGCGGGGTCTGGCCGCGCGGTGGACGCCACGGCGGGCGCCAGCTGGCGCAGCGACGGCACGCCGCTGTCCAGGTCGAGCTGCTCGACCAGCGTGTCGCAGGCGACGCTGCCGAGCATCTGGTCGCGCACGGCCGGCGCGGTGCCGGCGTCGATCGGCAGGAACGTCTTGCCCGCCTTCAGGCACGCCAGCATCAGGACCACCGCCTGGGGCCGCGCCAGCTCGAACGCGACCAGCGGCCCGCAGGCCTGGCGTTCCAGCTCACCGGCGCAGCGCAGCACCCGCTGCGCCAGTTCGGCATAGCTGAGGCGCAGCGTGGCTGTCACCAGCGCGGCACGTGCGGGAGAGGCGGCGCACGCTTGGGCAAACAACTCGAACATGCGGGCTCCCTCAGACGTTCGAGTACAGGCCCAGGCGGGCACCGGACCGGCTGGCGTTGCGGTTCAATACGGCCAGAGCCAGCAGCGCGGTCAGGATGTCCGACAGCGGGAACGCGTACCAGATACCGGGCTCGCCGATCGCCGCCGGCATCAGCAGCAGCAGCGGCACGATGATCAGGTAGTTCTTGGCCGTCGACAGCAGGATCGCGTATTTCGGCTTGCCGATCGCCTGGAAGTAGCTGCCGATGATCATCGCCGCGCCGAACAGCACGAAGCCGGCCACCACGATCCGCGTCAACCGCGCCACCTGGGCCGCCATTGCCGCGTCGTCGACGAAGCCGGCACCGAGCGCGCCAGCGGCCAGCACGAACAGCAGCGTGACCGTGGCGCAGTAGGCCACGGCGATTTTCAGGCCGACGCTGACTGTGGCGTCCACGCGGGCCTTGATACCGGCGCCGAAGTTATTGCCCAGGATCGTCTGGAAGGCGACGTTCAGGCCGATCAACGGCATGATGGCCAGCGTCATCAGGCGCGTCACGATGCCATAGGCGCCCACCAGCGTCGGATAGTCGACCCAGGCCCAGTTCTTCAGGGCGTAATTGACCATCCCGACCTGGATCGCGACACCGACGTGCGACAGGCTCATCGGCACGCCCAGGGGCAGCATTTCGGCCGCATGGCGCTTCAGCACCGTCAGGCCGCCGAAGTGCAGGCGTAGGCTGGATTTGCCGCGCAGGCGGAACAGCACGATGGCGCTCAGCGAGGCGGACTGCGACAGTACCGTCGCCAGCGCGGCCGCCGCCACGCCCTGGTGCAGGCGGACGATCAGCACATAGTCGAGCAGCACGTTGAGCAGTGCCGAGGCCAGCATGCAGCTGCTCATGAACTGGATCTTGCCCTCCGAACGCAGGGCGTCGGTATTGACGACCAGCAGCCCCAGGATCGGCGCGCAGTACACCAGCAGCGAGATGTAACTGGTCGCCAGTGCGTTCACGTGCGGCAGGTCGCCGCAGATGCGGGCGATCAGCGCGTCGCCGCCCAGCGCGAAACCGAGATTGACCAGCGCCATGATGATCAGCACCAGGACCAGCGCGCTGGTGAAGGCCTGCGAGGCGCCGGCGATGTCGCGCGCGCCGAAACGGCGTGCCAGCACGGATGCCATGCCGCTGGCGACCAGCGTCGCCATGGCGAACAGGGCCAATTGCAGCGGGAACACCAGCGTCACGGCCGCGAGGGCCTGCTTGTCGACGTAGTTGCCGAGGAACCAGGCATTGATCACGTTGTACAGGCCGTTGATCAACAGCACCACCACGATGGGCAGGCCGGTTTGCAGGTAGAGCCGGCCGATCGGCTTGCTCAGGAATGGATTGGCGGGAGCGTTCACAATGGCTGGTCCTTGAGGTACTGTTGGCTGATGGCGTCGAAGCGCGCCTGGATGCGGGCCGGGATGAGGCGCAGCAGTTTCATGACGATGCCGGCTTCGCCGATGCGGATCTGGCTGGCGTTGGCGGCCAGCTCGCGCACGATCTGCTCGGCGGCCGCGCGCGGCGCCAGCTTGTTCAGGCCGGCGATGCGGATGGCGCTGGTCATGCTGGTGTCGAGCATCGGCAGCACGACTTCGACCACCCGCAGGCCACGCGCGCTGCCGGCCGCGCGCAAGCCCTTGCTGAACGCGGACAGGAAAGCCTTGCTGCCGGAATAGACGGGGCAGAAGCCGGCCGGCGCGTAAGCCAGCACCGACGACATGTTGACCACGACGGGGTTACGCGAACGCGCCAGGTCGTCATTGAACACGCGCAGCAGGTTCAGCGGCCCGGTGATGTTGGTGGCGACGATCGTCTCGCTCGCGGCATGTGCGGCAGGCTTGAACACGTCGCCGCTGTCGAATACGCCGGCATTGTTGATCAACACATCGACCACGACCTGGCGCTGCGCCAGGGCCTCGCGCAGGCGCAGCAGGCTATCGAGATCGGCCACGTCGGCGGTGAATTGTTCGAAGCGCTGGCCGGGCGTCGCCGCGCCGGGCGTGCGCCCGAACACGATCACCCGGTTGTCCTGCGCCAGCAGTTGGGCCAGTTCCAGGCCCAGCCCGGCGGTACCGCCGGATATCAAGATGGTACGTTCCTTCATCCTATGCCTCCATCGATGCGTATTGATTGTTTGGTGATGTAGCCGGCCGCTTCGCCGCACAGGAAACCGGCCAGCGCGGCCACTTCGTCCGGCTGGCCGAGCCGACGCAGCGGCACCCGCTCCGCCAGCGCCTCCAGGTCGGCCGCGCCCAGCATGTCGGTCGCGATATAGCCCGGCAGGAGGCAGTTGACGGTGATGCGGCGGCGCGCCAGCTCCACCGCCAGGGCGCGCGCGGCAGCCTCCATGCCCGCCTTGCTGGCGGAATAGTTGGCCTGGCCAGGCACACCGACCGACGAGGACAGCGAGGACACGCCGAGAATGCGGCCACCGTCGCGCAGGCGCAGCATCGGTTGCACCAGGGGCTGGACCACGTTGAAGAAGCCGCTCAGGTTGACGTCCAGCACGCGCTGCCAGTCCGTGCGCGCCATGCCGGCAAAGACGGCGTCGGCGCGCATGCCGGCGTTCGCCACGACACCCCAGAATGCGCCGTGGCGCTCGATATGCTCGTCCAGCACCGCGCGGGTGGCGTCGCCGTCGCTGACGTCGAAGCACAGCAGGTCACGCTGACGCTCGCCCCCGATCAGGCCGAGCGTAGCGAGCGCGCCCTGCTGGTCGCTGCCGTAGTGGCACACCACATGGAAACCGTCGGCGGCCAGCCGCACGGCGATCGCGCGGCCGATGCCGCGGCTGGCGCCGGTCACCAGTATCTTGCGCACGGGATTACTCATGCCTGCCCTCCTGCATCGTGTTCCTTGGTATAGAGCGTGACCGACGCCACCTCCTGGCCGCCCTGCCACAAGCGGCATGCGCTGACGGCGTGGCCGCCGTCCGCATGCAGCAGTTCGCTGCTGACGGTCAGGCCCAGCGCCGGATCGAGCCACTCGCGCTGGCAGCGCAGCGCCTTGAACGAGGTGATCACACCGGGCCGGGACGCGCCGGCTCGGCGCGCGCGCAGGTTGTGGGCCGCCGCGACGCCCTGCGCCATGTATTCGAGACCGACCCAGGCCGGCAGTCCGGCCGGCAGCAGGAACGGGTTGTCGGCCCGGATCGTGGCGTACGCGCTGCCATCGTCGGCGATCCGGTCGATCAGGCGCATCGCGCCGCCATGCGGCAGATATGGTGCCGCGTCATGCATGGCCATGGGCGCTCCTGCCGATCACCAGGCAGACATTGCTGCCACCGAAAGCGAACGAAGTCGAGGCGAACACCGTGCGCTCGCTGTGCTGGCCCGGCCGGGCCAGCGCGATCGGGGCCAGGTCGGCGTCGCGCGGGTAGTCGCCATGTTGCGGAATCACCGGCACGGTGCCATGGCCGCGCTCGAGCATCGTGGCGCAAGCCACCAGCTCCAGCGCCGAGGCGGCGCCCAGCGTATGGCCGGTCAGGTTCTTGGTCGAGCTGCATGCCACGCCGGCGCCGAACACGCGGTGGACGGCGGCCGCCTCGACCTCGTCGTTCTGCACGGTCGCGGTGCCATGCAGGTTCAGGTAGCCCACCTCGGCCGGCGCGACATTGGCGCTGGCCAGCGCGCGGCGGATGGCCAGTTCGGCGCCGCGTCCCTCGGGGTCGGGTGCCGAGATATGGTGACCATCGGAACTTTCGCCGGCCCCCATCAATTGCAGCGGCGCGGGGTCGGCGCTCAGTACCAGCACTGCCGCTGCCTCGCCGAGGTTGATGCCGTTGCGCGCCTGCCCGAACGGCTGGCACATGCCGTCGGCGATCGAGGCCAGGCAATCGAAGCCGTTCAGCGTCGACAGCGAATGGCTGTCCGCGCCGCCCACGATGACGGCGTCGAGCTGGCCGCTGCGGATCAGGCGCAGCCCCATCGCGATGGCCTTGCCGGACGAGGTGCAGGCGGTGCTGACCGTCACGGTCGGACCGGTAGCGCCCGCGTAGGCGGCCGCCATCGCCGCGACACTGTCCATCAGCTCGATGTCGTGACGGTAGCCGGGCGGCGGCGTGCCGCCTGCCTCGGCCGCGCGGGCCCGGTCGGCTTCCTGGAATCCTGCCGTGCACGACCCCATGATGACGCCGACCCGGTCGGCGCCATGGCGTTCGACGGCTGCATGAATGGCGCCGGCCGCCTGCTCCAGTGCCGCATGCAGCAGCGTGTTGGTGCGGCTGGCGAAGCGTGCCAGCCGCGCCGGCAGCGGCGGCAATGCCTGGGCGACCACGCCGATAGTGGCGCGGCGTCCGCTCCACAGCGGCGCCGACTCGACGAAACCGTCCTGCCTGCCGCTCAGCAGGCTGGCGTACAGGGCATCTTGCCCGACGCCGGCCGCGCTGGCCACGCCCATGCCGTGGATGTAGCAATGCCTCATGCCGGCAGGGTCCAGCGTTGGTCGCGGATGTGTGCGACGAAGCGGCGCAGGTCCGGTTCCAGCGGACGGTCCTCGCCCACCAGGGCGAAGTCCGCTTCGACGGTCTCGACGAAACCGTGCGCGTCCAGGCCGATCGGCAGGCTGATGCCCGGCTCGACCTGGCGCCGCACGGCGATGGCCTGGGTGGTGGCCAGCACCATCGCAGCCTGCACCTGCTCCACCAGTTCGATCACCCGGATGCAGCTGCGCGCGGCGATCGTGCCCATGCTGACCTTGTCCTGGTTGTGGCATTCGGTCGAGCGCGAGAACACGCTGGCCGGCATGCAGTTGTGCAGCGCTTCCGCGGTCCACGCCGACACGCCGATCTGCACGGCCTTGAAGCCGTGGTTGATCGATGCCCGGCTCGGGTCCGGCAGCGACAGGTTCGACGTCATGCCGTTGTTGTAGCGTGTGTCCACCAGCAGCGCCAGTTGGCGGTCCATCAGGTCGGCCAGGTTGCCCACCTGGGTCTTGAGCGTATCCATCACGTGCGCGATGTGGCCGCCGTAGAAGTGGCCGCCATGGAGCAGCTTTTCCTTGTCCGGATCGAGCAGCGGGTTGTCGTTTGCACTGTTGAGCTCGTTCTCGATGACGGCGCGGAAGTGCTCCATGCTGTCTTCCAGCACACCGATCACATGGGGCGCGCAACGGATCGAGTAGCGGTCCTGCAAGCGCTCGGCCTGATTTTGCTGCGGCATCAAGTCGGCGCGGATCAGCGCGGCGATGCGCTGCAGGCCCGGGTGCGGCTTGGCCTTGAACAGATCTTCGTCGAAGTGGTGCAGGTTGCTCTTCAGGGCGATCGCGGCCAGTGCCGTGGTGCGCGTGCACAACCGGCTCAGATATTGCGCGCGCTTGAAGGCCAGGCAGGCCAGCGCCGTCATCACCGCCGTGCCGTTCATCATCGCCAGCCCTTCCTTGGGGCGCAGGCGCAATGGGGTCAGCCCGCATTCGGCCAGCGCCTCGGCGCTCGGGCGTACCTGGCCGCGGAAGTACACGTCGCGCTCGCCGATCATCGCCGCCGCCACGTAGGACAACGGGGTCAGGTCGCCGCTGGCGCCCACGGAACCCTCTTGCGGGATCAGTGGAATGATGTCGTGCTCGAGCATACTGGCAAGCTGCTGCAGCAGCGCCGGCGTCACGCCGGAATAGCCGCGCGACAGCGATGCCAGGCGCGCCGCCATGATGGCCCGCGAGGTTTCCAGGTCGAAGTGCTCGCCCAGGCCGCAGCCGTGGAAGCGCAACAGGTTGACGGGCAGCTGCTCGATCAGGTCGCGCGACACTTGGCGCGTCACCGAGTCGCCATAGCCGGTGGTGACGCCATAAATCTCGCCCTCGGTTTCCAGCAGGCGGTCGAGGAAATCGGCGCCTTTCTTGATGCGTTGCTGGAACGCGGCATCGGTCGACAATGCCAGGCTTACGCGCTGCTGGCTGAGGTCGACGATATCTTCGATCGTCAGGCGCTGCTGCGAAATCGTTAAAGTTTTTTTCATGATGCTAGAGTCCTCCGCCGGCGTCGGCCAGCTCGAAAGTAATGCGTGAACACAACTGCTCCGACCGGTACAGCGCCGCTTCGACGGCGCCGTCCTGCCCGAGTTTCCACGTCAAAAAGATGGTGTCGCCAGGTGCGATCACCGCATAAAACCGGGCTGCCAGCGGCCGTGCGCTGCGCCCCAGATCGGCGGCGTAGGGCGCCAACCGCGCCAGGCATGCGCCGATCTGTGCTATGGCGGGCGTTATCGGGTTGCCCTCGAAGTGGCCGTCGTAATACGGCGCGTCCGGCGCGAAGTGCAACGCTTCTCCCGGCAGGGTTACGGCACGCTCACTCATGCATCAGTTCCAGCATGGTCGAGCGGGACAGCTTGCCCATGGCATCGAGCACCGCCTCGTGCACCACCTTCCACTTGCGCGGTATGAACATGCGCTCGACCTGGCCTTGCAGCGCGGCCTTGGCGACCTGTTCGATGCGTGCGAACTGGCTTTCCGGCACGGCCGCGTCGACCACCACGACCGCCGCCAGGCGCTTGCGCATGGGTTCGTCGTACACCAGCAGGCGCGCGGTGCGGATCGCCGGCGACGTGGCGCGGATCAGGCTGGCGAGGTGGCCCAGCGAGATGCGTTTCTCCTCGATCTTGACGATATCGTCGGCCCGGCCCAGCACGCGAAAACTGCCGTCGGCATGCAGCTCGATCAAGTCGTCGCGCTCGACCCAGCCCGTTTCGGCGCAATAGCGCGACCACAGCCACAGCCGGCCATCGGCACCGGCCCGCACCTCGGTACCGGGCAGCGTCCATAGATGCTGTCCGGCCCGGGCGCGGCGGTAGCCGATACCACCCGTCTCGCTGCTGCCGTAGATTTCGAAGCACGGCGCGCCAAATACTTGTTGGACGAGCAGTTCCTCGTCCGGCAGCAAGGCACCGCCCGACGAGAACACCAGGGCCGCACCGCCAAGCGGCTCCTGCTCCGTCAGGCGGCGCAGGAATGCCGGGCTGCTGACCAGCACATAACTGTCCAGCTCCGCCAGTTCGGCCGGCGAGCGGATGGTGCTGGCAAGGAACGGGTAGCCGGACTGGAATGGCAGCAGTATCCGGAACAGCAGGCCATACAGGTGGTAATGCGGCACGGTGGCGGCAAGCAGTCGCGGCGGCGCCCCCAGAAACAGGCTCTGCAGGTCGCTTACCTCGGCCATCAGGCCGGCCACCGTCTTGACGACTTTTTTCGGCTCGCCGGTCGACCCGGAGGTGTACAGCAGGACCGCTCCGGCTGGATCGAGCTGGCCATGCCACGCCGCGCCTTGCGACTCCAGCAGAGTGACGTCGCTGCTGCCGTAACGCAGGCGCAGCACATCGTCGGCATCGTCGATCACGCTGCCATACTGGTCCCGATAGCGCGCAGCCACGGCTGGCAGGGCATTCGGCAGCAGTACTACCTGGCGGCCCGCCGCCAGGCAAGCCAGCAGGGCGACATAGAAGCGGTAACTGCACTGGCAGTTGAGCAGGATGGCGCCGGGCGCCGCGGGCAGGGCCGCCATGACGCCGGCGATGGCCCTGCCAGCCTGCTCGCGATGGATCGTGCGTCCATCGTCGAACCGCGCGACCAGTTCCTGGTTCAGCGTTGCCACTATGCGGCTTCCGCCATGCGTGACTCGACCATTTCACGCAGTTGCCGCAGGTTGCGGAATACGCCGGCCTTGTCGTCGGTCTTCAATTTCAGGTCGATCTTGAATTCCTTTTTGATGGCGATGACGATCTCCAGCACGTCGATCGAATCGAGTTCCAGCCGGCCGTCGAAAAAATCTTCGTCATCGGTAATCGGCCCGCCGTCGATCTGGATCGCCGCCTGCAGCGCTTTTTGAATCCTTTGCTCAATATCGGACATATTTACTCCCATTCATGGATGACTTGGTTGGCAGCCGGCCCGGCCAGCTCGAGCAAGGCTGAAATCTGGGCGGCCGCGGTTGGCGAAGAGAACTGCTGCGCCGGTGTGAACGCCCCCGCTTCGCCGGGCAGGGCGCGGCGCAAACCGCACGAAACGACGTAGTCATGCGGCCAGCCGGCAAATTCGGCATGAAAGCGCGGCGGAATATCGCCGTCGTAAAACACCGCCAGTACGCGGCGTGCCTCGGGCTGGTCAAACAGGAATGCCTGCGCATCCATCAAGGCATTGCGTACCACGAAAGTGCCGGCCGAAATCGAACTGCTGGGACGGCGCGAGCCGAGCAGGATGGACAGCTGGCCGGCCAGCGCGTTCTGTACCGAATAGGAAAAATTGGAAGGCGACAGTTCTTCGCGTGCGACATTGCAGCGGTTGTTTTCTTCGATGCTGGCCAGCTCACCAAAACGGGAACAAAACACCGAATAATCGAACTGTCCCACGTCGTGGTGGGTGAGCAGGTGGCGCAGGACCTTCCGGCTCAAACTGCTGAGACGTTTGGATTTCTGTAATTGCGCGGCGATACCTGCGCTGTCCGGGCGGGGCTGGCGCGGAAAAGCGCAACCGAAACGCTCGGCGGCATTGCTGGTCGCGCTGATATACAGCTTGTCGATAACCAGCTGGCCACTGTCGAGCGGAGCCGTCGCCTCAGGTTGCGGGCGCAGCGCTTCAATCCCTGCTTGCATTTTAGCTTCCCTAGTAATAATTATCTTTTTCGCAACCAGGAGTTTGGGGGCAAATGCCGAGCTATCGAAGCTGTAGAAAATTACAGGTTTATAATCTGGTGTTTTCCCGTTAATACTGGCGGGTTTTTCAAGGCGGGATTGAAAATGAGGATCGTGATTATTGGCGCTGGCATTGCCGGCCTGGCCAGCGCCATTGCGCTGACCCGCGCCGGACACCGCGTCGCTGTGTACGAGCGCAATCCGGACCCTTATGGCGCCGGCGGCGGCATGGTGCTGTGGCCCAATGCCGCCTTCGTCCTGGATGAGCTGGGACTGCTGCCGGCGGTGGCCGCCGTTGGCGGGGTGCCGGGTGCGATGCGCCGGCTGGACCGCGCCGGACGGCTCCTGCAGTCGCTGGACATCGGCCAGCTGGACCGGGAGATGGGATATCGCAGCCATGCCGTGCTGCGGCGCGACCTGATGCGCATTCTGGCCGACTGGCTGGCACGGCACGGCGTCGTGGTCCATTACGGCGTGGCCGGCATGACGCTGCGCGGCGACGACACGGGTGCCTGGCTGGAGCGTGCCGACGGCGGCACCATCACCGCGGACCTGCTGGTCGGCGCGGACGGCCGCAAGCACTCGATCTCCCGGCACTTCGTGCTGGGCGAGAACCAGCCGCGCTATCAGGGTTTCGTCAACTGGGTCGGTGCGGTGGAGCTGGAACGGGACCTGGTGGACGAGCCGGGCGTGCAGGATTTCTGGGGGATAGGCGAGCGTTTCGGCGCGGTTGCCATCGGCCCGCGCAAGCTCTACTGGGCCGCCGCCGCGGCGGCGCCGGACCTGCAACGGTTGCCCGCCTTCGACGCGTTGTACGAACGCTTCGCCGACTGGCCGGCGCCGATTCCGACGCTGCTGCGCGCGACGCCGCGTGAAAAGGTCAGCCTGATTGCGGTGCACGACGTCGATCCTGTGCCGTGCTGGCACCGCGCCAATGTGCTGATGCTGGGCGACGCGGCCCATGCCTCGCTGCCGACTTCCGGCCAGGGCGCGGCCCAGGCGCTGGAAGACGCGTGGCATCTGCCGCGCTGCCTGGCGGCGCACGACGGCATCGACGCGGCGCTGGCCGCGTTTACCGCTCTACGCGCACCCAAGACGCAGGCGCAGGCGTTGGGGGCGCGGCAGTTCGCCGCGGACCTGTTCATCACGGACGAAGAGCAATGCCGGCGGCGCGATGCGCGTGCGGCCGGGACGCCGACGGCGGCACTGGTCAGTGGGATGGCGCGGGGCTGGGGGAGCGGCTTGCCGCTGTAGCCGCTGGCCTTTGAACCCCAGGTGTCAGGCACCTATCTCGGGGCCGTGCGGCCCCGAGATAGGTGCCTGACACCGGTGTTTATGCGTCAACAGTGCTGCAGGCGTCCCGTGAAATCCACTGCAACAGCGGAATCGTGGCCGGCAGCAGCGGCTCCACGCCGACCTCGCCCTGCCAGGCGAAGGCCTGGCCTTCCAGGCTTTGCGGTTCGCCGCGCCAGTCGCGGCTGATGAAGAAGTGCAGCCGCACGTGGGCATGTTCATAGACGTGTTCGACACCGCACCACTCGTCGGCCGACAACACCTCGATGCCCAGCTCCTCCATGAACTCGCGCTTGAGCGCTTCCAGGACGGTCTCGCCCGGGTCCACTTTCCCGCCCGGGAACTCCCAGTAGCCCGCGTACGGCTTGCCGGGCGGGCGCTGGCCCAGCAGCACGTCGCCATTCGGCTTCATCAGGATGCCGACCGCCACGTCGATCGGTTTCACCGGTGCCGTCATGCCAGCTTCCCTGCATAGTCGCGCGCGAACTGCCAGGCCACGCGGCCCGAACGGGAGCCGCGCTGCAGCGCCCAGCGCAAGGCGTCGCCACGGGCTTCCTCGATCTGCCCGGGCGTGCAGCCGAACGACGCCAGCCAGTGCGCCACGATGTCCAGGTAGTCGTCCTGCTTGAACGGGTAGAACGACAGCCACAGGCCGAAGCGTTCCGACAGCGAGATCTTCTCCTCCACCGTCTCGCCCGGATGCAGGTCGCCATCCTCGTCGTGGCGGTAGCTGGCGTTGTCCGACATCCGCTCCGGCATCAGGTGGCGCCGGTTCGAGGTGGCGTAGATCAGCACATTGTCCGACTGCGCCGTGATGGAGCCGTCCAGCGCCACCTTCAGCGCCTTGTAGCCGCTCTCGCCTTCCTCGAACGACAGGTCGTCGCAGAACACGACGAATTTTTCGGGGCGTCCCGCCACCAGGTCGATGATGTCCGGCAGGTCGGCCAGGTCGGCCTTGTCCACCTCGATCAGGCGCAGGCCGTCGGCGGCGAAGCGGTTCAGGCATGCCTTGATCAGCGACGACTTGCCGGTGCCGCGCGCGCCCGTCAGCAGCACGTTGTTGGCGGGCCGGCCCTGCACGAACTGCAAGGTGTTCTGCTCGATCTGCGCTTTCTGGGCCGAGACGTTGTGCAGGTCGTCCAGTGCGATGCGCGAGGCGTGCGTGACCGGTTGCAGCCAGCCGGCACCGGTGCCGCGCTTGCGCCAGCGGAAGGCGCTGGCCGCGTGCCAGTCCGGCGCCGGCACGGCCGGCGGCAGCAGCGCCTCGACCCGCACCAGCACCTGTTCGGCACGGGCCAGGAATTGCTCCAGTGACGTCATCAGGAACGGTAGTCGGCGTTGATCGACACGTAGTCGTGCGACAGGTCGCAGGTGTACACGGTAGCGCGGGCGGCACCGCGCGCCAGCTTGACGCGTACGGCGATCTCGCTCTGCTTCATGACGCGCTGGCCGTCCTCTTCCTTGTAGTCAGGGTTGCGGCCGCCGTCTTTCGCGACCCATACGTCGTCCAGCCACAGGTTGATCTTCGAGACGTCCAGGTCCACGCCGGCATAGCCGATCGCGGCCAGGATGCGGCCCAGGTTCGGGTCGGAGGCGAAGAAGGCCGTCTTGACCAGCGGCGAATGGGCGATCGAGTAGGCGATCTTGCGGCACTCCTCGACCGACTCGCCCTCTTCCACCGTGATGGTGATGAACTTGGTGGCGCCTTCGCCGTCGCGGATGATGGCCTGGGCCAGGAACACGGACAGCTCCGTGACGGCCGCCGCCAGTTCGCGGTATTCGGGCGAATCGACCGAGTTCACTTCCAGCGTGCCGGCGCCGGTGGCGATCAGCATGAAGGAGTCGTTGGTGGACGTATCGCCGTCGATCGTGATGCAGTTGAACGACTGGTCCGCGGCCTCCTTGACCAGCTGGTCCAGCACCGGCTGCGCCACCTTCGCGTCGAACGCCAGGTAGCCCAGCATCGTTGCCATGTTCGGCTTGATCATGCCGGCACCCTTGCTGATGCCCGTCAGCGTGACGGTGTGGCCGGCGATCGTCACCGTGCGCGAGCCGGCTTTCGGCTGCGTGTCCGTCGTCATGATCGCTTCGGCCGCGTTGAACCAGTTATCCGCCTGCAGGTTCTGCACGGCGGCCGGCAGGCCGGCCTTGATCTTCTCGACCGGCAGCGGCTCCAGGATCACGCCGGTGGAGAACGGCAGGATCTGCTGCGCGTCCAGGCCCAGTTCGCGCGCCAGCGCGTCGCAGGTGGCCTTGGCGTTGGCCAGGCCGGCCTCGCCGGTGCCGGCATTGGCGTTGCCCGTGTTGACCAGCAGCGCGCGGATCGGCTTGCCGCCGGCCTTGACGGCGGCCAGGTTGTCCTTCGAGATCTGCACCGGCGCGGCGCAGAAGCGGTTCAGCGTGAAGACGCCCGCCACCGTGGCGCCTTCGGCCAGTTTCATCACCAGCACGTCCTTGCGGTTCGGCTTCTTGATGCCCGCTTGGGCGTAACCGATCTCGATGCCCGCGACGGGCTTCAGGTCGGCGGCGACAGGAATAGGGGAATTGACGGCCATGGTCTTGTTCTCGTGCGAATGAATGGAAGCGCTATTGTAATACCTGCAGCATGCGCGGCGCGGACGGCGCTTCGATGTCATTTCTGCCAGCAAAGTTCTCGGAAAACGACACTAAGTTTTCTTAAAAATATTGTTCCGCCGGATTTGATTGATACGCCCCCGGCTCTCGCATATCGTAGAGAAACCCGAAGGTGCAATGCGCCGTCTACCGTTCAATCGTCACCGTCGTCCCTCGGCGCGGACAAGTTTCAAGGAGTTAGTCATGAAAAAGCTGCTGTCATCCCTGCTGTTGGCCGCCGTGGCGACGGCCGCCCTGCCGGCCGCGGCCGAGACTGTCGTCATCGTCAGCCCGAAAAATCCCGCCAGCCGCATGTTCTCGGAACAGGCAGCCCAGTTCTTCCTGGGCAAATCGGCCCAGTTCACGCCGATCGACCAGGCCGAGGGCTCGGCGATCCGTACCGATTTTTACAAGCGCATCTCGAACATGGAAGCCAGCCAGGTCAAGGCTGCGTGGCTGAAGCTGGTGTTCACGGGTAAAGCCACGGCCGAACCGAAGGAATACAAGTCCGATGCCGAGGTAAAGAAGGCCGTGGCCGACGATCCCAAGGCCATCGGCTATATCAACAAGTCGTCGGTGGACGATACCGTCAAGGTGATCCTGACGCTGCAGTGATCCTGCCCGCGTTCGCCCCGCAACCCGGCCAAGTGCCGGGTTTTTTCATGGGTCCGCAGTGAAATTCGTGGTGTCCCGCACCGCCGGGTTTTGAATGGCTGATATTTCAGTTTTGAATATTACACGCAAAAACAACATAAACATTATCTACGATATATCCATGTGGAAATAGTTGTTGCACGGCACCATACGGTCCGTTAAGGTAGCGTTCTCGCACAAAACCGCACGCTCGTTCGCGTCGCGGGTGCAACGAACAACTTATCGGATCCACAGCATGAAACACACCCTGATCGCCGCAGCCGTCCTGGCCGCCACCTGCCTGCCACAGGCCCACGCAGCCACCCTGGGCGGCGACAACCTGACCATCAGCGGCTTCGGCACGCTGGCGGCCGCCCGCAGCAATACGGAAGACGCCCGCTTCACCCGCGTCAACCAGCGCGAAGGCACGGCCGGCACGACCACCTTCGGCCTCGATTCCAACCTGGGCCTGCAGGCGACCTACACGATCAACGACAAGCTGTCCGCCACCACCCAGATCCTGTCGCGCAAGACGACCGGCGAGACCTTCTCCACCGAACTGGCCTGGGCCTTTGTCAAGTACCAGGTCAGCGACGAAATCGCCGTACGCCTGGGCCGCGTGGTGGTGCCGTCGTTCCTGATCTCGGACTACCAGAACGTGGGCTATGCCAACACGATGATGCGTCCGCCGATCGAGATGTACGGCCAGAACCTGATCGAAACGGCCGATGGCGTCGACGTCAACTGGCAGCACAGCTTCGGCGACACCAATGTGACGGCGCAGGCCGTCGTCGGCGTCGCGCGCGGCAAGGTCTGGGTGGCCACGGACCGCTCCGAACCGCACTACCAGGCAGGCACGGCCGGCTTCGCCATCAGCGCCGAACACGGCCCGGTCACGCTGCGGTTTGCGCACGTACAGGCCAAGCTGAAGTCGCCGGAAGCCGTACTGATCAGCTCGTTGACCGACACGCTGTCGGCCGTCGGCTTCGCCCAGCTGGGCCGCGACATCGCCATCGCCGAACCCAAGCGCATCGCCTTCACGTCGGTCGGCCTGCTGGCCGACTGGCGCAATATCGTCGTGCAGGCCGAGTACGGCCGCCGCAGCGCCAAGGACCCGGTCTACCTGACCGACAGCGACGCGTGGTACACGATGGCCGGCTACCGCTTCGGCAAGGTGCTGCCGTACTACACCCACGCCAAGTGGCACGGCAAAGGCTCGAACGTGACGGTGCCGTCCGCGCTGGCGCGCATCCCGGCCCTGAACGCGGCCACCCGCGGTCTGCTGGCCGGCGGCGAGCAGTCGACCGATACGATCGGCGTGCGCTGGGACTTCGCCAAGTCGGCTGCCCTGAAGGTGCAGGTCGACCGCGTCAAGCCGCAAGCGAACGACGGCTTCCTGAAGGAAGTCACGGCAGCCGGCCATGGCAAGAACGTGACCGTCGTCGCCGCCGGCGTCGACTTCGTCTTCTAAGGAGCCTTCATGAAAAAAACCATCGCTTCCATCATCGCCGTCACCATGGCCATGGCCGCCCTGCCGGCCGCGGCGGAGACCGTCGTCATCGTCAGCGCCAAGAACCCGGCCAGCCGCATGTTCTCGGAACAGGCCGCCCAGTTCTTCCTGGGTAAATCGACGATGTTCACGCCGATCGACCAGGCCGAAGGCTCCGCCATCCGCAACGAGTTCTACAAGAAGGTCGCGGACAAGGACGCCGCCCAGGTGAAGGCACTGTGGTCCAAGCTGGTCTTCACCGGCAAGGCCACCGCCGAACCGAAGGAATTCAAGTCCAACGCCGAGGTCAAGAAGGCCGTGGCGGAAGACCCGAAAGCCATCGGCTACATCGACAAATCGGCCGTCGACGACACGGTCAAGGTCATCCTGACCCTGCAGTAATCCGCTCCGCGCGGAATGCAAAGCCCGGCCTCGCGCCGGGCTTTTTCATTGCCAAAACGACTCGCTTGCGCCCTGTGGAGTCCACAAAAAACGACAGAAGATTTCATTAAATATATCTCTTCTCAGTTTTTCATTGATACTCCACAGCAATATCAAATAAGGTAGCACCTGCATGCACGACATCGTGCGCAGCCGCTTCCCCACCTCCGCAGCGGCGCCGCGAAGAGCACTACCCCAACACCCAAAACACTACGAACGGACCCCAGCATGAAACAAAAACTGTTAGTCGCATCCATCCTGGGTGCCCTCTGCTTCGCACAAGCGAACGCGGCCTCCCTGGGCGGCGAAAACCTGACCATCAGCGGCTTCGGCACCCTGGCAGCGGCCAAGAGCAACACCGAAGACGCCCGCTTCACCCGCGTCAACCAGCGCGAAGGCACCGCCGGCACCTACACGTTCGGCCTCGATTCGAACCTGGGCCTGCAGAGCACTTACACCTTCAACGACAAGATGTCGGCCACCGCGCAGATCCTGTCGCGCAAGACCTCCGGCGAATCCTTCACGACCGAACTGGCGTGGGCCTTCGTCAAGTACAAGGTCACCGATGAAGTCGCCGTGCGCCTGGGCCGCGTCGTCGTGCCGGCCTTCCTGATCTCCGACTACCAGAACGTGGGCTACGCCAACACGATGATGCGTCCGCCGATCGAAATGTACGGCCAGAACATCATCGAGAACCTGGACGGCGCCGACGTGAACTGGCAGCACAGCTTCGGCGACACCAACGTGACCGCCCAGGCCGTTGCCGGTATCGCCCGCGGCAAGTCGTTCGTGCCGGCCGACCGTTCCGAAGTGCGCTTCCAGGCACCGGCCTTCGCTGTCGCCGTTGCTGCGGAACACGGCCCGGTCACGCTGCGTTTCGCCTACGCCGAAGCCAAGCTGAAAGCGCCGGGCGTCAAGCCGATCGAATCGCTGACCGGCACGCTGCGCTCGCTGGGCTTCACCCAGCTGGCCAGCGATATCGGCATCGCCGAAGGCAAGCGCATGTCGTTCACGTCCGTCGGCCTGCTGGCTGACTGGAACAATATCGTCGTGCAGAGCGAATACGGCATGCGCCGCGCCAAGGAACCGGTCTACCTGTCGGAAAGCGATGCCTGGTACCTGATGGCCGGCTACCGCTTCGGCAAGTTCCTGCCGTACTACAGCCACGCCAACTACGACGGCAAGGGTGCCGCCGTGACGACGCCAGCCGCGCTGGCCCGCATCCCGACCCTGAACGCCGGCGTCAAGGCCCTGCTGGCCGGTTCCGAGCAAAAGACGGACAGCATCGGCGTGCGTTGGGACTTCGCCAAGTCCGCCGCCGCCAAGTTCCAGATCGACCGCGTCAAGCCGGGCGCCAAGAACGGCTACCTGACCGACGTCAAGCCGGCCGGTGTGGGCAAGGATGTGACCGTCGTCGCCGCGGGTGTCGATTTCGTCTTCTGAGGATAAGCTAATGAAAAAAACCATCCTGTCCCTGATCGCTGCCGCCGTGACCACGGCAGCACTGCCGGCCGCGGCAGAAACCGTCGTCATCGTCAGTGCCAAGAACCCGGCCAGCCGCATGTTCTCCGAGCAGGCTGCCCAGTTCTTCCTCGGCAAATCGACGATGTTCACGCCGATCGACCAGGCCGAAGGCTCCGCCATCCGCAACGACTTCTACAAGAAGGTAACGGACAAGGACGCCGCCCAGGTCAAGGCCATCTGGTCCAAGCTGGTGTTTACCGGCAAGGCCACGGCGGAACCGAAGGAATTCAAGTCGAACGCCGAGGTCAAGAAGGCCGTGGCGGACGACCCGAAAGCCATCGGCTACATCGACAAGTCGGCGGTGGACGACACCGTCAAGGTCATCCTCACGCTGCAGTAATCGCGTCACCGCAGTATCCGAGCCCGGCCCAGCGCCGGGCTTTTTCATGGGCGCTCGCCGCGCAACGGTTGGGCCCGTGTCCCACTTCGGTGACTGACCCCGCGGTGAGACACGGGCTCTTCCATTAGCGCGGTTCGTCCAGCGCCAGCTGGCGCGCCAGGCGGTCGAGCTGCTCGACGGCTTCGTCGCCGTAGCAGTTGCAGGCGACGGCGACGGCGCGGTCCTGCTCCGGCACCAGCAGCGCGAACATGTAATAGCTGCCCCAGCTGCCGGCATGGGCGCTGACGCGGCCCTTGCCCCTGACCTCCGCGATGCTCCAGCCGAAGCCGTAATCGCCGCCGTCGCCGGCATGGATCAGTTGCCACGTTTCCTGGCGCAGGAAGGTGGAAGCGCCCTGCAGGCCGCGCAGGTGTTCGCGCAGCAGCTTGGCGTATTCCGGCATGGCGATCGACATGCCGCCCGCCGCGGCCTCGACGCGTGCCATGTTATAGCGGTCGACGGCGGGGTAATCGGCGTGCCGCCATGCGCCGTCGCGCCGTTCGTGGCCGGCCACGGTGACGGGTTCGGCATCCTCCGGGAAACCGAACGTGGCCTGCACTCCCAGCGGCCTGAATACCTCGCGTTGCACCAATGTTTCGAACGGTGCGCCACCCGCGATCTCCGCGACCAGCCCTGCCACCATGTAGCCGACGTTGGAATAGGCATAGGTGCCGGGTGTCGCCCCGGGCTCCTGCCGCAGCAGGTGGCGCAGCAGCAGCGCGCGGTCCGCCACCAGGTCGCCCGTGGCGCGCGGCAGTACTGCCGCGGCGTCGGCCTCGTCAGGATCGCGCTTGAACCCACCCCGGTGCCGCAGCAGCTGCGTCACCGTGACGTCGCGCAGCGCCGGCTGCATCTCGTCGCGCCAGGCGGGGAGCAGCTCGGCCAGCGTGCTGTCCCAGCGCAGCCTGCCCTGCTCCACCAGCCGGGCCAGCAGCATGGCGGTGACGGCCTTGGTTTGCGAGCCGGCCTGCAGCGGGTCGGCGGTCAGCAACGGCGCGGCGGCACCGACACGGCGCACGCCGCTGATGGCGACGTCCACGTGGTTGGCCCCTGCCGTCAGCACCGCCACGCCGGGCAGCCCGGCGGCGGCGCGCACGCGTTCGGCCTCGGCCCGCAGGAACGACTGCTGGATCGATGACGGAGATGGCGTATCGTCGCCGCCGCAGGCGGCCTGCAGCGCGGCGATGCACAATGCGCCAATGGTATTTCGTAGCATGGACTTCCCTCTCGCAGGCGCGCCGCGGGGTGCGGCGCTCACGAGGGGAAGTGTAGGAAGGGAGCGGACGGTCCGGCAGTGCCGGAAGTCATGCCCGGTCGGTTCAGTGTTCCAGCTTGAACGTGGCGACAACCTGTTCCAGCTTGCCGGCCTGCTCCTGCAGCGAGGCCGCCGCCGCGGCGGCCTGTTCGACCAGCGCGGCGTTCTGCTGCGTGGCATCGTCCATCTGCGCCACGCTCTGGTTGACCTGGCCGATGCCCTGGCTCTGCTCCTGGCTGGCGATGGCGATCTGCTTCATCAGTGCCTCGGCTTCGCGTACCGACTGCACGATCTCCGTCATCGCCGCGCCGGCGCCATCGGCCAGGGCGCTGCCGGCATCGACCTTGCCGACGGAATCGAGGATCAGTTCGCGGATCTCCTTGGCCGCCGCGTGGGAACGCTGCGCCAGCTGGCGCACTTCGCTGGCGACGACGGCGAAGCCGCGGCCCTGCTCGCCCGCGCGCGCCGCTTCCACCGCCGCGTTCAACGCCAGGATATTGGTCTGGAACGCGATGCCGTCGATGACGGAAATGATGTCGGCGATCTTGTGCGAGCTGGCCGAGATGTCGGCCATCGTCGTGACGACCTGCGCCACCACGTCGCCGCCCTTGCCGGCCGATTGCGCGGTGGCGGCCACCAGCCGGTTCGCCTGCAGCGCGTTGTCGGCGTTCTGGCGCACGGTCGTCGTCAACTCCTCCATCGCGGCGGCGGTCTGCTGCAGGCTGGAAGCCTGTGCTTCGGTACGGCCGGACAAATCCATATTGCCGTTGGCGATCTCGCTGCTGGCGGCGGCGATGACGGTGGTACTGTCGCGCACCTCGGCGATCGTCGTGCCCAGCGACGACACGAAGCGGTTGAAGGCCCGCGCCAGCGCGCCCACCTCGTCCTCGCTGGCGACCGGCATCTTGCGGCTCAGGTCACCGTCGCCGCTGGCGATTTCCTCCAGCAGACGCGCCGCGCCCATCACCGGGCCGGCGATGGCGCGGGCGATCAGCCAGATGGCGACGAGGCCGATGCCGCCGCCGACGACGGCCGCGATCAGCGCCGATACGGTGGCCGATTTCGCCACGTCGCCCAGCACCTCCGCTTCCGGCACTTCGGCGATGACGTACAGGTTCAGCTCCGGCACGAACGACGAAGCGACGAACTGCGCGCCATTGGCGCCGTCGTAGCGCGCATGGGCGAATTTCTCGCGCTTGAACAGCTGCTCCACCAGCGCCGGTGTGAAGCCGGGCAGGTCGCGCAGCTTGTGCTTGCCGTCGGCCAGCGCCACGGTCTTGTGGACCAGGATGGTGCCTTCCGCATTGACGAGGTAGACGGAGCCGGACTGGCCCAGCCGGTAGCCGCGGATGCTCTGCGCCAGCGTATTGGCGGACAGGCCGAGGCCAGCCGCCGCCAGCTTGCCGCCGGCCGTCTCCACGCGGGTATTGATGAACAACATGTAGTCGTCGCTGCCAGGGTTCTTGTCCAGGTCGAGGCGGTACGGCACGCTGCTCGCCAGGAAGCTGTAGAACCAGCCGTCGCCTGGCGCGGCCTTCGACAGCGTGCGGTCATAACCAGCCTCCGTGTAGTACTTGCCACTGTCGGCCGAGACCCAGAACACGGTGGCCGCGTGGGTAAAGCCCTGCAGCCGCTTGGCGTACTCGCGCCAGCCGGCCACGCCCTCGTCCGGCGTGCCGGCATCGTGCCAGGCGTGCAGGAAGGTGTCGTTGGCCAGCGCGCGCGATACGGCCACCGGCTCGGCGATCTGGCGCAGGATGTCGTTACGGATCTCGCCAACCTGCGCCGGCAGTTCCGTTTCGACCACGCGCTCGCGCAGATGCGCGCTGCTCATCATGACGCTGAGCGTGGACGAGATGGCGATGAACAGCAGCAGGCACAGGCCCATGCTGAGCATCAGTTTGAATTGGATCGACAGGCGGCGGAACAGGGACATGGCGGACGCGGGCGGATTGTGGGTCTACCCAGTCTAGCGATACCGGTATTGTTGCGCGATGGAAAAACTACAAAGACGGCGCCGGGAGGGTGGCGCGGAGGCGGGAACGCAACAGTTGCGTTGGCCTGGCTTTAACGAGTTGTCTGAAACCCAAGGGGACAGGCACCTGTCTCAGGGCGTTACCGCCCTGAGACAGGTGCCTGTCCCCGGTGCCTCGGGTTTTACCGGTGCATCAGGACAGCTTGCCGTGGCAAGCCTTGTACTTCTTGCCGCTGCCGCAAGGGCATGGGTCGTTGCGGCCCACTTTCGGCGCGTTGCTGATGCCCACTTCCGGCATGTTCGACGGCGTGGCCATCGGTGCCAGCAGCTCTTCCGGCGCCGCGTTCGGGTTGAAGTCGGCGTGCTGGTAGTGCACGTTCTCCAGGTGCGCGGCGGCAGCGGCCATCTGCGCTTCCGCAGCCTCCACTTCCTCGCGCGACTGGATGCGTACCGTCATGACCATCTTCACCACTTCGTTCTTGATCATGTCCAGCATCTGGCCGAACAGCTCGAACGCCTCGCGCTTGTATTCCTGCTTCGGGTTCTTCTGCGCGTAGCCGCGCAGGTGGATGCCCTGGCGCAGGTGATCCAGCGCGGCCAGGTGCTCGCGCCAGTGGCTGTCCACGCTTTGCAGCATGACGCTGCGCTCGAAGCCGCCGAACGCTTCCTTGCCGACGATGGCGATCTTGGCGTTGTACTGCTCGTCCGCCGCGGCCAGCACGCGTTCGACGATGTCCTCGTCGGTCAGGTTGGTTTCCTTCTCCAGCATCTCCGTCAGCGGCAGGTTGATCTGCCACTCCGAGGCCAGCGTGGCCTGCAGGGCCGGCACGTCCCACTGTTCCTCGACCGATTCGGCCGGCACGTATTCGCGCACCACGTCCGTGAACACGCCGTGACGCAGGTTCTGGATCATCTCCGAGATGTCGGTCGCTTCCAGCAGCTCGTTACGCTGCTGGTAGATCACCTTGCGCTGGTCGTTGGCGACGTCGTCGTATTCCAGCAGCTGCTTGCGGATGTCGAAGTTGCGCGCTTCGACCTTGCGCTGGGCCGATTCGATCGAGCGCGTGACGATGCCCGCCTCGATCGGTTCGCCTTCCGGCATCTTCAGGCGTTCCATGATGGCGCGCACGCGGTCGCCGGCGAAGATGCGCAAGAGCGGATCGTCCAGCGACAGGTAGAAGCGCGACGAGCCTGGGTCGCCCTGGCGGCCGGAACGGCCGCGCAGCTGGTTGTCGACCCGGCGCGACTCATGGCGCTCGGTGCCGATGATGTGCAGGCCGCCGGCCGCCACCACCTGCTCGTGCAGCGCCTGCCAGCCGTCGCGCAGCTTGGCGGCCTGCTCGGCCTTCTGCGCGTCCGACAGCTCGGGATTGGCCTCGACGAACTGGATCTGCTTCTCGACGTTGCCGCCCAGGACGATGTCGGTACCGCGACCGGCCATGTTGGTGGCGATCGTGATGGCGCGCGGCGAGCCTGCCTGCGCGATGATCTCGGCCTCGCGCGCGTGCTGCTTGGCGTTCAGCACGTTGTGCGGCAGCTTGGCCTTGGTCAGGATCGACGACAGCAGCTCGGAGTTCTCGATCGACGTGGTACCCACCAGCACCGGCTGGCCGCGCTCGTAGCAGTCGCGGATGTCGTTCAGCATGGCGCCGTATTTTTCCTGCGCCGACTTGTAGACCTGGTCCTGCTTGTCCTTGCGCGCGGACGGGCGGTTCGGCGGGATCACGACCGTCTCCAGGCCGTAGATCTCCTGGAATTCGTAGGCTTCGGTATCGGCCGTACCGGTCATGCCGGACAGCTTGGCATACATGCGGAAGTAGTTCTGGAACGTGATCGAGGCCAGCGTCTGGTTCTCGTTCTGGATGCGCACGCCCTCTTTCGCTTCCACCGCCTGGTGCAGGCCGTCCGACCAGCGGCGGCCCGTCATCATGCGGCCGGTGAATTCGTCGACGATGACGACTTCGCCGTTCTGCACCACGTAGTGCTGGTCCTTGTGGTACAGCGCGTGCGCGCGCAGCGCCGCGTACAGGTGGTGCACCAGCGTGATGTTGGCCGAGTCGTACAGCGACGCGCCTTCCGGCAGCAGGCCCATTTGCGTCAGGATCGCCTCGGCCTTCTCGTGGCCCGCTTCCGTCAGCAGCACCTGGTGCGCCTTCTCGTCCTTGGTGTAGTCGCCCGGCACCTCGACCTTGCCCTTGCCGTCCGGCGTCTCTTCGCCGACCTGCAGCACCAGCTGCGGCGGCACCGTGTTCATCTTGTGGTACAGGTCCGTGTGGTTCTCGGCCTGGCCGGAGATGATCAGCGGGGTACGCGCCTCGTCGATCAGGATCGAGTCCACTTCGTCGACGATGGCGAAGTTCAGGCCGCGCTGCACGCGCTCGCGCACCTCGAACACCATGTTGTCGCGCAGGTAGTCGAAGCCGAATTCGTTGTTGGTGCCGTAGGTGATGTCGGAGGCGTAGGCGGCCTGCTTGACGCCGTGGTCCATCTGCGACAGGTTGACGCCCGTCGTCAGGCCCAGCCAGCGGTACAGCTTGCCCATCGTGTCCGAGTCGCGCTGCGCCAGGTAGTCGTTGACGGTGACGATGTGCACGCCCTTGCCGGACAGCGCATTCAGGTAGGCGGCCAGGGTCGCGGTCAGCGTCTTGCCTTCACCGGTGCGCATTTCGGCGATTTTGCCGTAATGCAGCACCATGCCGCCGATCAGCTGGACATCGAAATGGCGCATCTTGAACACGCGCTTGGACGCCTCGCGGCAGACGGCGAACGCCTCCACCAGCAGGTCGTCCAGCGCCTCGCCCTTGGCGACGCGTTCGCGGAACTCGGGCGTCTTGGCCTGCAGCTGGGCATCGGTCAGCTTTTCGAATTCCGGCTCCAGTGCGTTGATCGCTTTTACCGTTTTTTGGTACTGCTTGAGCAACCGCTGATTACGGCTGCCGAAAATCTGGGTCAGTAAGGACATGCTTGAATTCTTGTATAAACGCCGTTAAAAAAAGCCCGCTTCCAGAGCCTGCTTCATGAGCCGCCCTGCGACCTTGCCCGGAGCGCCGATGCCTGCGGCGATGTTCCGTGCTGCCCGCCGATGACGAAAGACCTGTAATTTTAGCATGCGGGTCAGGTTGGGATTGCCACCAGTAACACAATAGCGAATCAGGAAATATTCCTGCCGGCCTTGCACCCAGGCCGGCCAGCGCTGCACATGCGCCGCTGGCTATGATATGTTTCGCCGATGCGATTCAACTCCTTCAACCAGAACCGGACCGCCGTCGAAGCGACGGACTTCCTGCGCCGCCACGACCGCATGGCGGCGCTGTTGCCGGCCGTGCAACGCATGGCGCAATTACAACAGGACTGTGCCGCCGTGCTGCCGACCGCCTTTTCGTTCTGCGAGATCCTGTCGTTCGAGGACGGCGTGCTGGTGCTGTCGACCCCGAACGCGTCGGTCGCCGCCAAGCTTAAACAGCAATTGCCAAAACTGCAAGAAGCGCTTGCGCGCAAGGGGTGGCAGATCGACAACGTCCGCCTGAAGGTGCAGATGATGCGGGAGATGACCACGCCGCCGGTCGAGCCGCGCAAGCTGGTGATTCCGGAGGTGGGGGTGGAGTCGTTCGCCGAACTGTCGGACAAGCTGGAGCCGACCAAGCAGAACGCCGGGCTGATCGCGGCGCTGCGCCGGCTGGTGGCGCACCGCCGCGACGGTTGATGCACTAGTTATAGGCCCATTCCTGGTCCAGCTGGCGCGCATACGACGGCGGCGCCTCGTCGGCCGAATCGTAGGTGACGATCTCGTAGGCGTCCGGGTGGGCCAGCAGCTCGCGCAGCAGCAGGTTGTTCAGCGCGTGGCCGGACTTGTGCGCCTCGTAGGCGCAGATCAGCGGGTGGCCGATCACGTACAGGTCGCCGATGGCGTCCAGGATCTTGTGGCGCACGAACTCGTCGTCGTAGCGCAGGCCGTCCGGGTTCAGGATGCGGTATTCGTCCATCACGATGGCGTTTTCCAGCGAGCCGCCCCGGGCCAGGCCGATCCCGCGCAGCATTTCCACGTCCTGCATGAAGCCGAAGGTGCGCGCCCGCGCCACCGCCTGGATATATGAGTGCTGGCCGAAATCGACCTGGGCGCGCTGCGCCGTGCCGTCTACCGCCGGATGGTTGAATTCGATGAAGAAGTCCAGCTTGAAGCCCTCGTGCGGCACCAGGCGCGCCCATTTTTCCTTCTGCGCCCTCGCCGTCGCGCACTTCGACGGGTTTCAGGATGCGGATGAACTTCTTCGGCGCCTCCTGCTCGGCCAGGCCGGCCTGCTGCAGCAGGTAGACGAAGGACGACGCGGAACCGTCCATGATGGGGATTTCCTCGGCGCTGACGTCCACGTACAGGTTGTCGATCCCCAGGCCGGCGCAGGCCGACAGCAGGTGCTCGATGGTGGAGACGCGGGCGCCGTCACGGATCATCACGGTCGCCATGCGGGTGTCGCCGATCTCCATCGGCCCCACCGGGAAGACGACCGGGGGCTTGAGGTCGACGCGCGTGAAGATGATGCCCGTATCGGGCGGCGCGGGTCGCAGCGTCAGTTCCACCTTGGTTCCGGAATGCACTCCCACACCGATGGTGCGGACCTGTTCTTTGATCGTACGTTGTTTCAGCATCCGACGATTATATCGGCTTTCCCGGCCGCTCGCCGGCGGGCGTTGCGGCCGGTTCACGAATGTGATATGCGATGAAACACTTCAAGACAACACCGCGCAACACCGCGTCAGGGATGTTCCGCTTCCGCGTGCACGGCCTCGCGCCGCGCCAGGTAGACGCCGCTGCCGATGATGATGGCGGCGCCGACGATGGTCCAGCGGTCCGGCAGCGTGTTCCACAACGCCCAGTCGATCGCCACGCCCCAGGCCAGCGCGCTGTACTCGAACGGCGCGACCACGGACGCCTTGCCCATGCTGAACGCGCGCGTGATGGCCAGCTGGCCGAGGAAGCCGCTGACGGCCAGCCCCGCCAGCAGGGGCCAGTCCTCCAGGCGCAGCGGCACCCAGCCGCTCCAGGCCAGCGGCAGCGCCCCGCAGCCCATCATGATCAGGATCCAGAACATGATCTGCTCGTTGGAATCGGTGCGCGACAGGATGCGGCTGGCGATCGCGGACACCGCGTAGCAGGTGGCGGAGCCCAGCACCGCCAACCCGGCCACGGAGATGAAGCTGGTGCCGTCGGGTCGCAGCACCACCAGCACGCCGACCAGGCCGACAACGATGGCCAGCCACTGCATGCCGTCCACCCGCTCCTTCAGCACGATTACCGACAGCGCCGTGATCAGCGCCGGCGCGATGAAGAACACGGCATAGGTCTCGGCCAGCGGCAGCGATTTGAGGGCGTAGGCGAACAAGGTCAGCATGCCGATGCCCAGCGCACCGCGCAGCAGTTGCAGGCCCCAGTTCACCTTCAGCATCGTATTGAACTTGCCGCGGTACGCAACCCAGACACACACCAGCGGCAGCGAGGAGAACGAACGCAGCACCGTCACCTGCATGGCCGGATAGTGCGCGGCAAGCAGCTTCATGGTCGTGTCCATCACGGAGAAGATCGCGACGGCGGCGATCATCGCATAGATGGCGTGCAGGTTGTCCTTGGCGTGCTGGGTCAATGGGGCTCCGGTCGAAATAGGCAGTCCCCGTCCATTCTACGCAAAGACTTGTAACAATGTCAGGAGCCCTGCACGGCGGCCATGCTTTACACTGGCCGTTCTTTGCAAGGACACCCGATGAAGACTCTAGGCCTGATCGCGCTGCTGGCCGGCGCCGTGCAGTTCCCCGCCCATGCCGCCGGCCTGCCGGCTGGCGTGGATTGCGCCAGGCCGTCGCTGCCGCTCCTGCTGGACGAGCTGCCGGCCGATATACAAAAACTGCTGGGCCGTGGCGAGGCGGGCATCGGCGGCCTGGCCGACCGGGACGAAGCGTTCAACGCCACCGACGCCATCGGCCATGGCAACGCGCCGATGACGCGCTTCCGCTGGGCCGGACAAGGCGATGACTGCTATGCCGTCACGCTCGAGCGGGGCGGGTTGGCGCACTACCTCGAGACGCTGGTGCTGCGCCGCGGCCAGCAGGGCTGGCACATCGCCGCCACGCGCGCGCCGCGAGCGGAGGAGATGGGCGAACCGCGGCAAACGGTCGTGGCGACGGCGCCGACGAAATAATCCGCGAGACGCCAGGAACGAATCGTGCGAAACGCAAACGCGCGGTATCATTTCGACATGACCACGCCTGCCAAAAAATCCCCCTCTCCCCTGTTCGAAGTGCACGAGTCGCCGATCCACGGCCGCGGCGTGTTCGCCCGCCGCAAGATCAAGGCGGGCCAGCGCATCATCGAATACACGGGCGAGCGCGTCGACTGGGACGAGACCTGCCGCCGCACCGCCGAAAAGGGCGGCCCGATCAACCACACTTTCTTCTTCACGCTCAACGACGGCATGCTGATCGACGGCGGCGCCGGCGGCAACGAGGCGCGCTTCATCAACCATTCGTGCGAGCCGAACTGCGAAGCGATGGAAGACGAAGGCCGCGTGTACATCCACGCGCTGGTCGATATCGAAAAAGGCGAGGAGCTGAAGTACAACTACGGCCTCATCTACGACGAGCGCCACACCCCGGCCGTGAAGAAGGCGTTTGCCTGCCACTGCGGCGCGCCTACCTGCACGGGCGTCATGCTGGCGCCGAAGAAGCGCAGCCGCAAGAAGGCCGCAACTGCATAGTTTCCCAGGGACCGTAACCGTTCCGTTCGAATATCCTGTGTGCAACTAAACACAGGAGACCCACGCATGCCCGCTCACCGCCCTGCGACCGCCTGCGCGGCAGCCCCGCTTGTCGCCGCGTTATTGGCCGGCTGCGGCGGCCATGGCTCCGAATCCGCAGCTTCCGTCACACCGGTGGCCTGCGCCGACCTGGCCAGCCGCACCGTACCCGCCAGCGCCATCGGCCTGCCGACGGGTGGCGCCAGCGTCACATCGGCGGCCGTGGTGACGGCGGCGACGGGCAACTACTGCCAGGTGCTGGGCAAGATCGCCGGCGCGACGAGCGCACCGAACGGCGGTGCCAGCGCCACACCGGACATCCGCTTCCAGTTGAACCTTCCGGCTGGCTGGAACGGCAAGGCCGTGCAGATGGGTGGCGCCGGCTACAACGGTGTCGTCGTCGATGCGACGGCACCGGTACCGTTCGCGCCGGCCAGCGTGCCGCTGGCGCAGGGCTATGCCACGTTCGGTTCGGACTCCGGCCACACCGGCAGCGGCGCCTCGGCCGAATTCGCGCTGGACGAGGCGGCCATCGCCAACTTCGGCCACGAGCACCTGAAGAAGACACGCGACGCGGCCGTCGCGCTGATGCGGCTGCATTATTTGAAGCTGCCCACCCGGCTGTATTTTGCCGGCGCCTCGACGGGCGGGCGCGAAGGCATGACGGCCATCCAGCGCTATCCGGCCGACTACGACGGCGTCGTCGCCAGCGCGCCGGCCCTCAACTTTACTGGCGTGCGGCTGCACGGCGTGAAGATCGGCCAGGCGGCCTATGGCACGCCCGGCGGCTACGTCAGCCGCGCCAAGCAGGTACTGGTCCGAGATACGGTGATGGCGCACTGCGATGCCGATGACGGCCTGGCCGACCGCATCGTCGCCAACGTACCGGCCTGCCGCGCGAAAAGCGCCACGATCCTGGCGGCGCTGCGCTGCGCGGGCGGCGCCGACCTGGGCGAGCGCTGCCTGTCGGACGCGCAGCTCACCACGGTACGCGCGGTCGCCGACGACCTCGTGCTGCCCTACCGGCTGGCGCACGGCGTCGAGCGGCACCAGGGCTACAACATCCTGCAAGGCGCCGACTTTTCCGGCCCGCTGGGCCTGGGCGGCAGCGGCACGCTGCTCGTGCCACCGACGTTCGACAACGGCTACCTGTTCGCCCAGGGCGACGGCTACGTCAAATACTTCGTCGCGAAGAATGCCGCGTTCGACACGCTGCGGTTCGATATCAATAATCCAGGCGCCCTGCTGGCCCGGCTGGTGGAGCTGTCCGCCACGGTGGGCGCGACCAATCCGGACCTGGACGCCTTCCGTGCCCGTGGCGGCAAGGTCATCCTGATGCATGGCCTGGCGGACGAGGTGATCAGCCCGAACGCGACGATCGCCTACTACCAGGGCGAGGTCGCGCGCTACGGCCAGGACAGCGTGGACGGCTTCATGCGCTTCTACACGGTACCGGGCTTCGGCCATGGCACGGGCACCTTCCTGCCTGCATGGGATGCGCTGGCGGTGCTGGACCAGTGGGTCACGGCGGGTACGGCGCCCGGCACGCTGAGCGCGACGGATACGAGCCCTGCCACGAAGGGCCGCGCGCGGCCACTGTGCCGTTATCCGGCTTACCCGCGTTACCTGGGCAGCGGCAGCGTGGATGCGGCGGCGAGCTTCGCCTGCGTGAGCAATTGAGCAATCAGAAGCAGACCGGGGTCTGTCCCCGCAGGGGACTGACCCCGAAGTGCGGCAGAGTTTCGAATCGCCCTGCCGATATGTACGGTCTGGCGCCAACGTTCCGCCAAACTTCGGGGTCAGTCCCTAATGCCGCTAAGTTAAGGATGTAGGACTCACAGGGCCGCAGGCGTATCCCTCAACCCCAGGCCCAAAACCGGGGTCAGACCCGCCGGGTCTGACCCCAGCTCTCCGCTGTTGGGTGCAAAGCCGTCTGCAGCAGGCTAATGATTTTCCTTAACTTAGCGGCATTAGGGTCAGCCCCTGTGCAGGGACAGACCCCAGTCCCGCAAACGCAACAGGCCGCGCGGCATACCCCGCGCGGCCTGTCACCACGGCTTACTGCCAGCGCGGTATTACACCTGCCCCAGCATCGTCTCCGCGTTCGACACTTCAAACTTGCCGCCCTGCTCGACGTTGAGCTGCTTGACGACGCCGTCCTCGACCAGCATCGAGTAGCGCTGCGAGCGCGTGCCCATGCCGAACTTGGAGAAGTCGGCGTCCAGGCCCAGCGCCTTCGTGAACGCGGCGTTGCCGTCGCCGAACATGCGCACGATGCCCGTGGCCTTCAGTTCGCGGCCCCAGGCGCCCATCACGAACGCGTCGTTGACGGAGATGCACCAGATCTCGTCCACGCCCTTGGCTTTCAGCGCGTCGGCATGAGCGATGTAGCCCGGCACGTGCTGGGCCGAGCAGGTCGGCGTGTAGGCGCCCGGCAGGCCGAAGATGGCGATCTTCTTGCCCTTGGCCAGCTCTTGCACGTTGAACGTGTTCGGGCCCAGCGCGCAGCCTTCGGTTTCCACTTCGATGAATTCGGACAGGGTGCCTTCCGGCAGCTTGTCGCCGATCTTGATGGTCATGCTGACCTCCTTGTGTCTCTGTTCAGATGAAAAAAAGGCCGCGTCAGGCGCGGCCAGCCTCCGGCAGCAGTATGCCAGAGGGCGAGCAATCTTGCTCGAAAGGCCAGGCAGCTCTCACACCAGCCCGGCCGCGGCACCGCGAGGTGCCGAGTGAATCAGTCGGCCTGCTTGCGCAGGAACGCCGGAATGTCGTAGGTCTCCATGCCGTTCTTTTCCATCGCGCGCACCTGCTCGGAAGCCGATTCGCGGCGCCACACGGCCGGTGCCTTCATGCCTTCGAACGACTGGCCGGCGCCGATGCCCGTGCCCATCGTGACGGAGGTGGAACCCACGCCGCCGCCCAGCGCGGCCTGCGCGCCCAGGGCGCCGTTGGTACCGGTGCGCAGCATCTGCTGCGGCACCAGCTGCACGTGCTTCTTGGCCTTGCCCAGGCCCGTCGCCACGACGGTCACGCGGATCGCGTCGCCCATCGAATCGTCGTAGGCGATGCCCTGGGCGATCGACGCGTCCGGCGCGGCGAAGGCGCGCACGGCGGCCATGACTTCCTTGATCTCCTTGCCCTTCAGGCCGCGGCTGGCCGTGACGTTGACCAGCACGCCGCGCGCGCCGGACAGGTCGATGCCATCCAGCAGCGGCGACGCCACGGCCTGCTCGGCCGCGATGCGGGCGCGGTCCACGCCGGAGGCGGTGGCGGTGCCCATCATGGCCTTGCCCTGCTCGCCCATGATGGTCTTGACGTCGTTGAAGTCGACGTTGATGTGGCCCGGCACGTTGATGATCTCGGCGATACCGGCGACCGCGTTGTTCAACACGTCGTCGGCGTGCTGCAGCCACTCGATCAGCGATTCGTCTTCGTAGATCTCTTCCAGCTTCTCGTTCAGGATCACGATCAGCGAGTCGACGTTCTGCGACAGCTGCTCCAGGCCCTCGTCGGCGATGTCCATGCACTTCTGGCCTTCGTGCGAGAACGGCTTGGAGACGACGGCGACCGTCAGCGCGCCCAGCGACTTGGCCACTTCGGCCACGATCGGGGCCGCGCCCGTGCCCGTGCCGCCGCCCATGCCGGCGGCGATGAACACCATGTGCGCGCCGCGCAGCGCGTCTTCGATACGGGCACGCGACTCCTCGGCCAGCTTGCGGCCCACCTCGGGCTTCATGCCCGCGCCCAGGCCGGTCTCGCCGATCTGGATGATGTTGCCGGCCTTGGAAGCCGACAACGCCTGGGCATCGGTATTGGCGGCGATGAATTCGACGCCGCTCATCCCCTTGTTGATCATGTGCTGCACGGCGTTGCCGCCGGCCCCACCGACGCCGACGACCTTGATCACCGTTCCCAGTGCTGCGTTATCGACCATATCGAACTCCATGATGTGCTCCTAAAAGAATGCGGTTTCAAGCGCCAGGCCTCATATCGGTAGGAGAACTGGCGACTGAACAGCGCAAAATATAATTGAATGAGAAAACCCAAAAACCTGAAATCTTGTACCGTCCCGGCAGGCTGCGCCGCTCGCGCGCCGCGCCGCCTTGTTAAAAGTTCCCCAGGAACCACTCCTTCATGCGCTGCCACACCGCCTTCACTGACCCGTCCTGGCGCGTCACGATATGCCCGCGCAGATACTGCTTCTTCGCTTCCAGCAGCAGGCCGAGCACGGTGGCGTAGCGGGGGCTGCGCACCACGTCGGCCAGCTGGCCGCGATAATCCGGCGTCCCCATGCGCGCCGGCTTCAGGAAGATGTCCTCCGCCATTTCGACCATGCCAGGCATGATCGAGGTACCGCCGGTCAGCACGATGCCGGACGAGAGCACGCCCTCGTAGCCGGACTCGCGCACGACCTGGTGCACCATGGCGAACAGTTCCTCCACGCGCGGCTCGATGACGGCAGCCAGCGCCTGGCGGGAGAGGTTGCGGGGGCCGCGGTCGCCCAGGCCCGGCACTTCCAGGTGTTCCCCCGGATCTGCCAGCACCTGCTTGGCCACCCCGTAACGGATCTTGATTTCTTCCGCTTCCGAGGTGGGGGTCCGCAAGGCCATTGCGATGTCGTTGGTGATCTGGTCACCGGCGATAGGGATCACTGCCGTATGGCGGATCGCGCCGTCCGAGAACACTGCAACGTCGGTGGTGCCGCCGCCGATATCGATCAGCACTACACCCAATTCTTTTTCGTCCGGCGTGAGCACGGCGTCGGCCGATGCCATCGGCTGCAGGATCAGGTCGGAGACCTCGAGCCCGCAGCGGCGCACACACTTGACGATGTTCTGCACGGCGCTGACGGCGCCGGTCACGATGTGGACTTTCACTTCCAGGCGAATGCCGCTCATGCCGATCGGCTCGCGCACGTCTTCCTGGCTGTCGACGATGAATTCCTGGGGCACGGTATGGAGCAGTTGCTGATCCGTGGGGATGTTAACCGCTTTCGCCGTTTCGATGACGCGCGCCACGTCCGTCGCCGTGACTTCCTTTTCCTTGATGGCGACCATGCCGCTCGAGTTGAAGCTGCGGATATGGCTGCCCGCGATCCCGGCATACACGTTGCGGATCTTGCAGTCGGCCATCAGCTCCGCTTCCTCGAGGGCGCGCTGGATGGATTCCACGGTCGCTTCGATGTTGACCACCACGCCTTTCTTCAGGCCCTTCGATTCGTGCTGACCCAGCCCGATCACTTCGTGGCGTCCATCGCCCATCACCTCGGCCACCACCGCCACCACCTTCGAGGTGCCGATGTCGAGGCCGACGATCAGGTTTTTCGCGTCTTTTGTCATCTGTTTTGCCTGCTGTTCTTTTCGTCGTCGTTGCTGCCGCCGTACGGCTCGCATTGCTTTGTCTGTTGTGGTTTTACTGTCAAGTCTTACAGCTACCTGTGTGGCTTCTCGGCCGGTATCTTGAGTCCCGTCGCCGACAGTGCCAGACCGTTCTGGTAGCGCATGTCGATGTTCTCGATGTTCTGCACCCGGCTGGCCAGCTGGGGCCAGATGCCGACCAGGCGCTGCACTCGCTCCTTCAGCGTCGTCGGCGTCTGCTCGCGGCCCAGCGCCACGCTCATGCCGTTATCGAGCGTGACCGTCCACGCATAGCGGCTCGACAGCGCCAGGCCCTGCGGCACCAGCTGCACGGGGGCGAACCACTTGCGCAGTTCGCCGTAGCGCGTCAGCACTTCCTTCTCGCTGCCCTCCGGCCCGGAGAACTGCGGCAGTTCATGGTCCTCTTCCGCCTCGGCCAGGTTGGCGGTAAACACGTCACCCTTCACCGACAGCAGCCGGCCATCCTCGCCCCACGTGCCCAGCGCCTCGTGCTCTTCCACTTCCACGATCAGCTGGTCCGGCCATTCGCGTCGCACCGTGGCGCGCCGTACCCATGGCACCGCCTCGAACACCTGGCGCACCGCGTCCAGGTTGGCCGTGAAGAAGTTCCCGGCAATGCGGCCCTGCGTGCCGTTCTTCAGGGTCAAGAGGTTTTACGTGGCGCAGCTCGGCGCGGTCCAGAGACTCAACGCGGATGGTGCGCAAATCGAATACAGGACGGTGCGCGACCCACCACACGCCTGCGGCAACGCAAGCGCCCACCACCACGGCGAAAATGCCGTTGGCGGTTGCATTCAGGGCTTTCGCGTCATGCCACATGTGTCTCTCAACCCTTGGCGTTCTTCAGGCGCGCCGTGCGCAGGATCGCCACGCACAGCTCTTCGTACGACATGCCCACCGCGCGCGCGGCCATCGGCACCAGCGAGTGGCTGGTCATGCCGGGCGACGTGTTCACCTCCAGCAGGAACGGCTGGTTATCCTCGGCGCGCAGCAGCACGTCGACCCGGCCCCAGCCCTCGCAGCCGAGGGTGCGGTAGGCCTGCACGGCCAGGCGCTGCATCTCGGCCTGCGTCGCTTCGTCCAGCTGCGGCGGGCAGAAGTACTGCGTCACGTCCGTGAAGTACTTGTTCTGGTAGTCGTAGTCGCCCTGCGGCGCCACGATCTCCACCACCGGCAGCGCGCGCGCGTCCGCGCCCGTGCCCAGCACGGCCACGGTGAACTCGCGCCCGGCCACGAAGGATTCGGCCAGTACCGAGTCGTCCAGCGGCGCGCACTTGTCGTAGGCGGCCTGGAAGTCGGCCAGCGCCGTCACCTTGGAGAAGCCGATCGACGAGCCCTCGTGCGGCGGCTTGACGATCAGCGGCAGGCCCAGGTGGGCGGCGGCCGCGTTCAGGTCCGAGTCCGGGTGCAGCACGGCATACGCCGGCGTGGGAATGCCTTCCTTCAGCCACAGGATCTTGGTCGTGATCTTGTCCATCGCGATCGCGCTGGTCATCACGCCGCTGCCCGTGTACGGGATGCCCAACAGCTCCAGCGCGCCCTGCAGCGTGCCGTCCTCGCCGTAGCGGCCGTGCAGCGCGATGAACACGCGGTCGAACTTTTCCGCCGCCAGCTCGGCCAGCGAACGGGTGCCGGTATCGAAGCCGTGCGCGTCGACACCCTGGCTTTGCAGCGCCTGCAGCACGCCGGTGCCGGACATGATGGACACGTCACGCTCGGCGGAGCGGCCGCCCAGCAGCACGCCAACCTTGCCCAGTGCCCGGATTTCGTCTTGAGTGAGAGTCGTCATTGCCGTGCCTCAGTTGTTCGGTTGGTAGTTGACCAGTTTGGCCGGCACGCCGCCGATCGCGCCCGCGCCCATCGTCAGCACGACGTCGCCGTCGCGCACCACGTTCATGATCGCTTCCGGCAGGTCGGCGATGGTCTCGACGAAGACGGGTTCGGCGCGGCCGCGGGCGCGGATGGCGCGCACCAGCGCGCGGCCGTCGGCGCCCACGATCGGCGCCTCGCCGGCCGGATACACGTCCACCAGCACCAGCATGTCGACCTTCGCCAGCACCTTGACGAAGTCCTCGAACAGGTCGCGCGTGCGGCTGTAGCGATGCGGCTGGAACGCCAGCACGATGCGGCGGCCCGGATACGCGGCGCGCGCCGCGGCCAGGGTCACTTCCGTCTCGACCGGATGGTGGCCGAAGTCGTCCACCAGCGCGAACGTGGCACCGTTCGGGGCGGTCACGTCGCCATACTTGGTGAAGCGGCGGCCCACGCCGGCAAATTCGGCCAGGCCGGCCTGCGTGTCCTTGTCCTCGATGCCGATCTCGCGTGCGATGGCGATGGCCGAGCAGGCGTTCTGCACATTGTGCATGCCGGGCTGGTTCAGCACGAAGTCGGTGTCCGGATAGCCTTCCTGCTGCACCGTGAAATGCATCTGCGTGCCGACGGCGCGCGCATTGATGGCGCGCACCTCGGCGTCTTCGGCGAAACCGTAGGTGGTCACCGGCTTCGTCACCTGCGGCAGGATGCTGCGCACGTGCGGATCGTCCACGCACAGCATCGCGCGGCCGTAGAACGGCAGGCGGTGCGTGAAGTGGACAAATGCGGCCTTGAGCTTCTCGAAGTCGTGCTCGTAGGTGTCCATGTGATCGGCGTCGATGTTGGTGATCACTTCGATCATCGGCGCCAGGTTCAGGAACGATGCGTCCGATTCGTCCGCTTCCGCCACCAGGTATTCGCCCGAGCCCAGCTTGGCATTGGCGCCAGCCGCGGTCAGGCGTCCGCCGATCACGAACGTCGGATCGAGGCCGCCCTTGTACAGCACGGAAGCGACCAGCGACGTCGTCGTCGTCTTGCCGTGCGTGCCGGCGATGGCGATGCCGCGCTTCAGGCGCATCAGCTCACCCAGCATGACGGCGCGCGGCACGATCGGGATCTTGCGCCGGCGCGCTTCCAGCACTTCCGGATTGTCCGCCTTGACGGCGGTGGACGTCACGACGGCATCGGCGTCGCCGATGAATTCGGCCGCGTGGCCCTGGTGCACGGTCGCGCCCATGTCGGCCAGGCGCTGCGTGACCGCATTGCTGCCCAGGTCCGAGCCGGACACGTTGTAGCCGAGCGTGACCAGCACCTCTGCGATGCCGCTCATGCCGCTGCCGCCGATGCCGACGAAGTGAATGTTCTTGACTTTATGCTTCATATTCTTCTTATGCCAGTTGCTCTAATACCGTTGCGATCGCGTCATTCGCGTCGCGCTTGCCCACCGCGTGGGCCGCTGCCGCCATCCGCTCGCACTCGGCGCGTGTCAGGCTGCGCAGCAGCTCGGCGACTTTCTGCGCCGACAGTTCCGTCTGCGGCAGGTGGATCGATGCCTGCTGCCTTGCCATCCATTGCGCGTTGTCGCGCTGGTGGCTGGTGGTGGAGGCGACCAGCGGCACCAGCACGCTGGCGACACCCGCCGCCGTCAATTCCGAGACCGTGATGGCGCCGGCACGGCAGATCACCACGTCCGCGCGCGCGTACTCGCCCGCCATGTCGTCGATGAAGTCGACCACGTTGGCCGCCACGCCGGCTTGCGCATACGCGGCGCGCAGCGCGTCGATGTTCTTCTTGCCCGACTGGTGCGTGACCTGTGGGCGCTCGCCTTCGGCCAGCAGCGCAAGCCCGGCCGGCAGCGCATCGTTCAGCGCCCTGGCACCCAGGCTGCCGCCCACCACCAGCACGCGCAGCGGACCGGAACGGCCGGCGAAGCGCTGCGCGGGTGCCGGCAGGTCGAGGATCTCGCGCCGCACCGGATTGCCCGTCACCGTGGCCTTCGAAGCGGCGCTGCCGAAATCGGCGGGGAAGCCGAAGCAGACCCGCGCCGCCACCGGCGCCAGGGTCTTGTTCGACAGCAGCAGCGCCGCGTCGGCATTGACCAGCACCAGCGGCACGCCGCGCAGCTTCGCCATCATCCCGCCCGGTACCGTCACGTAGCCGCCCATGCCCAGCACCACGTCCGGTTTCCTGCGGCCGATGTAGCCGAAGCAGTCGGCGAACGCCTTCACCATCTTGAAGGCGCCGCTCACCGTGTGGCCCAGGCCCTTGCCGCGCATGCCGCTGAAATGGATCGCGTCCAGCGCCACGCCCTGCTTCGGCACCAGTTCCTGCTCCATGCCGTGCGAGGTGCCCAGCCACGTCACTTCCCAGCCGCGTGCGCGCATCGTCTGCGCGATCGCCAGGCCAGGGAAGATGTGGCCGCCGGTGCCGGCCGCCATGATCATCAGGCGCTTCGTCATACCCGCCCTCCCCGCATCAGCACGCGGTTTTCGTAGTCGATGCGCAGGAGGATCGCCAGGCCCACGCAGTTGATGACGACACCGGAGCCGCCATAACTCATCAGCGGCAAGGTCAGGCCCTTGGTCGGCAGCAGCCCCAGGTTCACGCCCATGTTGATGAAGCACTGCACGCCGATCCAGATGCCGATGCCCTTCGCCACCAGGCCGGCGAAGGTCTGGTCGATGGCGATGGCCTGGCGGCCGATGTCGAACGCACGCTTGACGATCCAGTAGAACAGCGCAATCACGACCAGCACGCCCACCAGGCCCAGTTCCTCGCCGATCACGGCCAGCAGGAAGTCGGTATGCGCCTCGGGCAGGTAATGCAGCTTCTCGACGCTGCCGCCCAGGCCAACGCCGAACAGTTCGCCGCGGCCGAACGCGATCAGCGAGTGCGTCAGCTGGTAGGCCTTGTTCAGCGCGTTCTCCTCCTCCCACGGATTGAGGTAGGCGAAGAAACGGTCGCGCCGGAATTTCGACAGCGCGATGATCGACACGAAGATCGTCACCAGCATCGCGCCGATGCCGCCGAACCAGACCGCGTTGACGCCGCCCAGGAACAGGATGCCCATGGCGATGCAGACGATCACGCCGAACGCGCCCAGGTCGGGCTCCAGCAGCAGCAACAGGCCGACGAAACTGACGGCCAGCGCCATCGGCAGGAAGCCCTTGGTCAGCTTGTGCATGTATTCCTGCTTGCGCACCGTGTAGTCGGCCGCGTACAACACCATGATCAGCTTCATCACCTCGGAAGGCTGACCCAGGCCGAACGGCAGCCAGCGCCGGCCGCCATTGACGACGATGCCGATGCCGGGAATCAGCACCAGCACCAACAACAGCAGCGTGGCGATGAACAGGTAAGGCGCGCCCGCCTGCAGCGTGGCCACGGGCACCCGGAACACACACGCGCCGATGACCGCGGCGATCAGGATGAACGTGGCCTGGCGCTGCAGGAAGTAAGTATTCGAATAGGCGGCGAACTTGGGCGAATCCGGCAGCGCGATCGAAGCGGAATACACCATCACCATCCCCAGCAGCATGAGCAGGATCACGACCCACACCAGCGGCTGGTCGTATTCCATCATGCGCGACTGGCGCGCGCGGATATCGATCGGCGTCGCCGTCGATCCGCCCGCGAATTTGAATGGCAGCTGCATCAGATCTCCTGCCCCGCGTCCAGCGCCAGCTCGCGCACGGTGTCGATGAACACCTGCGCGCGATGCGCGTAGTTCTTGAACATGTCCAGGCTGGCGCAGGCCGGCGACAGCAGCACGGCGTCGCCGCCATGCGCCAGCGCGGCGGCGCGCTTGGTGGCCTCTTCCAGCGTGGCGCAATCCTCCAGGCGCACGCCGGCATCGACCAGCGCGGCGCGGATGGCCGGAGCGTCGCGGCCGATCAGCAGCACCGCCCGCACGTGGCGCGCGACCGGGTCGGCCAGCGGCTCGAATGCCTGGCCCTTGCCGTCGCCGCCGGCGATCAGCACCAGCTTCTGGTTTTCGCCGCCGAAGCTCTTGCCGAGGCCATCGATGGCGGCCACGGTGGCGCCGACATTGGTGCCCTTGCTGTCGTCGTAGAACTCGACGCCGTCGATCGCCGCCACCAGCTCGACACGGTGCGGCTGGCCTTTGTAGTCGCGCAGCGCGTGCAGCAGCGGCGCGAACGGCAGGCCAATGGCACGGCACAGCGCCAGCGCGGCCAGCGCGTTCGAGGCATTGTGCGTGCCGCGGATCTGCAGCGCATCGGCCGGCATCAGCTTCTTCAGGTAGGTCTCGACGACGGGCGCAGGCTCGTTCTTGCGGCGCTTCTTCGGCTCGGCGTCATCCACCGGCTCGCTGGTGGCCAGCCAGTACACGCCGCGCTCGTTGACGAGGCCGAAGCTGCCCGGCGCTTCCGGCGCATCGGTGCCGAAGGTGACGTTGACGCCAGTCGGGTCAGCCATGCGCAGGGTCACCGCGTCATTGCGGTTCAATACCCGCACGGTATCCGGGCCAAAGATGCGCGCCTTGTCGTGCGCATAGGCGTCCATCGTGCCGTGCCAGTCGAGGTGATCCTGGGTCACGTTCAGCACCGTCGCCGCGTCCGCGCGCAGGCTGTACGTCGTGTGCAGCTGGAAGCTGGACAGCTCCAGCACCCAGGCTTGCGGCAGCGTGTCCGTGTCCGCCATGGCCTCGCGCAGCACGTCCAGTGCGGCCGGGCTGATATTGCCGGCCACGCGCACGGTCAGGCCGGCGCGCTCGCACAGCTGGCCGGTAAGGGTCGTGACGGTGGTCTTGCCGTTGGTGCCGGTGATGGCGATGACCTTCGGCGCATAGCCGCGGTCTTCCTTCAGCCAGGCCAGGGCCTGGGCGAAGATCTCGATCTCGCCCCACACCGGGATATTGGCGGCCTGCGCCGCCGGCATGATCTCGGCCAGCTCGCGGTGCGGCGCCAGGCCCGGGCTGACGGCGACGAAGTCGACGCCATCGAGCAGCTTCGCGTCGAACGGCCCGGCCACGAACTGCGTGCCCGGCAGCGTTTCGCGCAGCACGGGCAGGCGATCGGGCACGGCGCGCGTGTCCGCCACGCGCAGCAGAGCGCCGCAGCGGGCCAGCCACTGCGCCATCGCCAGGCCCGATTCGCCGAGCCCCAGTACCAGTGCGATTTTGCCGTTGTAGATCATGGTCGGATCAGCGCAGTTTCAGGGTGGAGAGGCCCAGCAGCACGAGCATCATCGTGATGATCCAGAAGCGCACGACGACCTGCGTCTCCTTCCAGCCCTTCTGTTCGAAATGGTGGTGCAGCGGCGCCATCAGGAACACCCGGCGGCCCACGCCGTAGCGCTTCTTGGTGTACTTGAACCAGCCCACCTGGATGATCACGGAAACTGTTTCGGCGACGAAGATGCCGCCCATGATGAACAGCACGATCTCTTGGCGCACGACGACGGCGATGGTGCCGAGCGCGCCGCCCAGCGCCAGCGCGCCGACGTCGCCCATGAAGACCTGGGCGGGGTGCGTGTTATACCAGAGGAAGGCCAGGCCCGCGCCGGCCATCGCGCCCACGAAGATGATCAGCTCGCCGGCACCCGGGATGTGCGGGATGAACAGGTATTTCGAGTAGGTGGCGCTGCCGGTCAGGTAGGCGAACAGGCCCAGGGCGGAGCCGACCATCACGGTCGGCATGATGGCCAGGCCGTCCAGCCCGTCGGTGAAGTTGACGGCGTTGGACGAGCCGACGATCACGCAGTAGGTCAGCGCGATGAAGCCCCACACGCCCAGCGGGTAGCTGATCGTCTTGAAGAATGGCACGATCAGGTCGGCTTTTGGCGGCAGGTCCATCGAGAAGCCGGATTGCACCCAGGCGAAGAACAGGCGGAACACCTCGGCCGGCGTGGGTGCCGACACCGAGAACGCCAGGTACAGCGCGGCGGCCACGCCGACCAGCGACTGCCAGAAGTATTTCTCGGCCGAGCGCATGCCCTCCGGGTCCTGCCGTACGACCTTGCGGTAGTCGTCCACCCAGCCGACCAGGCCGAAGCCGATCGTCACGACCATCACGGGCCAGATCAGGCGATTGGACCAGTCGCACCACAACAGGGTCGAGATGCCGATCGCGATCAGCAGCAGCACGCCGCCCATCGTCGGGGTGCCGTGCTTCTTCAGGTGCGTCTGCGGACCGTCGGTACGGACGGCCTGGCCGTACTTCATTGCCGTCAGCTTGCGGATCACGGCCGGACCGGCCAACAGGCCGATCAGCAATGCGGTGATCGTCGCGAACACGGCGCGGAACGTGATGAAGTTAAAGACGCGGAAGGCGCCGATGTCGTCCTGCAGATACTGTGCGAGCCAGAGCAGCATGATTAGTGTGAGTCCTTGTTAGCTTGTTGCGATCCAATCAAATGCTGCACGACCCGTTCCATCTTCATGAAACGGGAGCCCTTGATCAATACGGTCGTCTCCGGCGTTACCGCCGCGTCCACGGCGGACAGCAACGCGTCGAATTGTTCGAAATGGCGGGCGTGCGCGCGCATGTGCGCGGCCAGCTCGCCCGTGACGAGCACCTGCTCGATGCCCTTGGCTGCCGCGTAGGCGGCAATCTCTTCGTGGAACTCGCGGCCCTGCGTGCCGACCTCGCCCATGTCGCCCAGCACCAGCACGCGCGGCGCCGGCGCGTTGGCCAGCACGTCGATGGCGGCGCGCACGGAATCGGGATTGGCGTTGTAGGTGTCGTCGATGACGACGGCCCCATTGCTTGCGAGTTTCCTTTGCAGGCGCCCGCTGACGGGCGCGAAGTGGTCCAGCCCTTGCTTGATCTTTTCCAGCGGCACGCCGGCGGCGTAGGTGCAGGCGATCGCCGCCAGCGCGTTCTTCACGTTGTGCTCACCGGCGGCCTGCAGGCCGACGAAGAACTGCAGCGGCTCGCCATCCGTGCGGATCGTGACGAACATGTCGTTGCCGAAGTCGCCCGCGCGGAACGTGCAGCTGACGTCCGCGTCCTTGGTCAGGCCGAAGGTCAGCGCGCGGCGATTGCCGGCCAGCTCGCGCCAGATCGGCGTGAATTCGTCCTGGTCGGGAAACACCGCCACGCCATCGGCCGGCAGCGCGGCCAGCACGGAGCCGTTCTCGCGCGCCACCGCTTCCACCGTGTGCATGAATTCCTGGTGTTCGCGCTGCGCGTTGTTCACCAGGCCAATCGTCGGCGCGGCGATCGCCGCCAGCCGGCCGATCTCGCCCGGATGGTTCATGCCCAGTTCCACGACCGCCGAGCGGTGCGCCGGCGTCAGGCGGAACAGGGTCAGCGGCACGCCGATCTCGTTATTCAGGTTGCCGCGCGTGGCCAGCCGGGCGTCCTCGCCATCGGCGGCGGCCAGGATCGCGGCGATCATTTCCTTCACCGTCGTCTTGCCGTTGCTGCCGGTGACGCCGATCAGCGGCAGCGCGAACTTGTTGCGCCAGTAGTTGGCAATGCGGCCCAGCGCCACCAGCGTATCGGGCACCACGATGGCGGGCAGCGTCCAGCCATCCGGCAGCGCGTGGACCACGACGGCGGCCACGTTCTTGCCCGCCACCTGCGGCAGGAAGTCGTGCGCATCGAACACCTCGCCGCGCAGCGCGACGAACAGCGCACCCGGCGCCACCGTGCGGCTGTCGGTGGAGACGCCGTCGAACGGCAGTTCGCCGGACGGCCCGACGTAGCTGGCGCCCGGCAGCGCGGAGAGGATCTCGGCAACGGTCGCGCGCATCAGCCCGGCCTCATCATCGTCAGGCGGGCCGACAGGGCCAGCTGGGCGTGGTCGGCATCCGAGAACGGCAGCTTCTTGCCCTTGATTTCCTGGTATGGCTCATGGCCTTTGCCGGCCACGAGGATCACGTCGTTCTTGCCGGCGTGCTTGATGGCCGAGAGGATCGCGGCGGCGCGGTCCTCGATCGTCTGGACGGCCGCCGGCAGGCTCCGGTCCATGCCCGCCACGATCTGCTCGATGATCGCGTGCGGCTCCTCGCTGCGCGGATTGTCGCTGGTGACCAGCACGTGGTCGGCCGCCTGCGCGATCCGGCCCATTTGCGGGCGCTTGCCTGGGTCGCGGTCGCCGCCGCAGCCGAACACGCACCACAGCTGGCCGTTGCGGTCCTGCGCCACGCTGCGCAGCACGTCAACGGTCTTTTCCAGCGCGTCCGGCGTGTGGGCGTAGTCGATGACGACCATCGGCGCCTCGTTGCCGCCCACGAGCTGCATGCGGCCCGGCGCCGGCGTCAGCGCCTCGATGGCATCGACCGCCGCGCGCAGCGGCAGGCCTTTCGCCAGCAGCGCACCCAGCACGCCCAGCGCGTTGCTGACGTTGAACGAGCCCACCAGCTGGGTGCGCACGTGCGCCCCGCCCAGCGGCGAGTCCAGGTTGAATTCGGTGCCGGCGCTGCGGGTGCGCACCTGGCCGGCGCGCAGCATCGTCACGCCCGGCAGGTCCGGCTGGGCGGCGGCGTCCTTCAGCGTGTAGCCGGTGACCTGCGCCTGGCCCTGCGCGGCCACGTGCCGTGCCAGACGGAGGCCGGCCTCGTCGTCCAGGTTGATCACGGCGTGCTTCAGGCCGGGCCAGTCGAACAGGCGGCGCTTGGCGGCCTCGTAGGCCTCCATGGTGCCGTGGAAGTCCAGGTGGTCGCGCGTCAGATTGGTAAACAACGCCACGTCGAAATGCATGCCGTCCACCCGGCCCTGTTCCAGCCCGATCGACGATACCTCGATCGCCAGCGCGGCCGCGCCGGCGGCGCGGCACTCGGCCAGCGTGCGGGCCAGCAGCACCTGGTCCGGCGTGGTGTAGCCGGTCGCGTCGAACGCCGGTTCGGCGCGGCCCTGGAACAGCGCCACACCCAGCGTGCCGATCACGGCTGCGGTGTCGCCGCCGCGGGCCAGCGCGTGGCCCAGCCAGACGGCGCTGGACGTCTTGCCGTTGGTGCCCGTCACGCCGACCGTGAACATGGCCGCATCGGGCATGTCGTAGAAGCCGTGCGCGATCGGGCCGGCCTGGCGCTTCAGGTCCGGCACGGCCAGGTTGGCCACCGTCCATTCGGGCTTCCAGTCGAAACCGGCGGGGTCGTACACGACCGCCGCGGCACCCTGCGCGATGGCGGCGCCGATGAAGGCGCGGCCGTCGCCGGCGCCCTCGCCCGGATAGGCGAAGAAGACGTCGCCCGCCTCGATGCGGCGCGAGTCCGAGGCCAGCTGCCCGGCGGGCGCGGCCTGTTTGATCCAGTTGCTGATGTCTTTATTGTTCTTCATGTCGCTCATTACATGGCCTCCGGTCCGGTATCGGTCGGCACGACGATTTCCGTGACCGTGGAATCGGGCGGAACGTTCATGGCCCGCAGCGCGTTCTCCGCCACTTTGGCGAACGTCGGCGCGGCCACCTGGCCGCCGTAGTGCCCACCCTGGGTGGGTTCGTCGATCATCACGGCGATGATGAAACGCGGTGCCGACATCGGCACGATGCCGACGAACGAACCGATGTACTTGCGCGGTATCGCATAGCGGCCGTTCTCCACCTTGTAGGCGGTACCGGTCTTGCCACCCACGCGGTAGCCGGGGATCTGGGCCTTCTTGGCGGTGCCGTCCTTGCCGGAGACAACCATCTCCAGCATCTCGCGCATCGCGCGCGCCGTCTCCGGCTTGATGATCTGCTGGCCCACCGGCATGTCATGCGATTTCTGGAACGTCAGCGGGATCGTGTCGCCGTTACGCGCGAACATCATGTACGAACGGGCCAGCTGGATGAGCGAGACGGAGATGCCGTTACCATAGCTCATCGTGGCCTGTTCGACGGGGCGCCAGGATTTGTACGGCCGTACGCGGCCCGCCACGGCGCCGGGGAAGCCCCACTTCGGCTGCTGGCCGAAGCCCACCTTGGTAAACATCTCCCACATATCCTGCGCCGGCATCGACAGCGCCATCTTCGACGTGCCGATATTGGACGACATCTCGACGATCTGCTGCACCGTGATGACGCCGTGCGCCTTGGTGTCGGAAATCGTGCGATCGAGGATCTGCAGGCGGCCGTTGCCGGTGTCGATGGTCGTGTGCGGCGACACCTTGCCCTTGTCCAGCGCCAGCGCCACGGTGATCGGCTTCAGGGTCGAGCCGGGCTCGAACGAGTCGGTCATCACGCGGTTGCGCAGCTGCGCGCCGGTCAGCGCGCGGCGGTCGTTGGGGTCGTAGCTGGGGTAGTTGGCCAGTGCCAGCACCTCGCCCGTATGCACGTCCAGCACCACGGCGGCGCCGGCCTTGGCCTTGAACTGCTCCACCGCGCCCTTCAGCTGCGTGAAGGCGATGTACTGGATTTTCGAATCGACCGACAGCACCAGGTCCTTGCCGTCGTGCGGTTCGTGCTTGGCGCCGATGTCCTCGACGATGTGGCCCAGGCGGTCCTTGATGACGCGGCGCGAGCCGGGCGTGCCGACCAGCGTTTTCTGCTGCGCCAGCTCCATCGATTCCTGGCCCACGTCTTCCACGTTGGTGAAGCCGACCACGTGCGTCATCACCTCGCCCTGCGGGTAGAAGCGCTTGTATTCCTTGCGGGTGTCGATGCCGTCGATCTTCAGTTTCGCGATCTGGTCGGCCACGTCCTGCTCCACCTGGCGTTTCAGGTAGACGAAGTTGCGGTCCGAGTCGAGCTTCTTGCGCAGGTCGGCCTCGCTCATGTCGAGCAGGCGCGCCAGTTCGCGCAGCTTCTCGGGGGGCGCCTGCAGTACGTCGTCCGGAATCGCCCAGATCGCCTTGACGGGGATCGACGAGGCCAGCACCTGGCCGTTGCGATCGGTGATCTTGCCGCGCGTGGCCGGCAGCTCGATGGTGCGCGCATAGCGCGCCTCGCCCTGCTTCTGCAGGAACTGGGTGGACAGGCCCTGCAGCCACAGCGCGCGGCCGGCCAGCGCGGCAAACGCGGCAAACAGCACGAACAGCACCACGCGCGAGCGCCACGTGGGCAGGCGCACCGCCAGCACGGGGCTGCGCGAGAACGACACCCCCTTCGACGCGGCGACGCGAGCGCCGGCGGCGGCGCTGGCCCGGCTGGTGGCGCGCGTCATTCGCCGCCCTCCGTCAGGTATTGCGTGCGCGCCGGCGTCAGGGGCGTCATTTCCAGGTCGCGCCGGGCGATTTCCTCGATGCGGGCATGCTTGCCCAGGGTGGACTGATCGAGCTGCAGCTGGGCCCATTCGATATCGAGCTGGCGCGCCTGCGACTGCGCGCGTTCCAGTTCGATGAACAGGTGGCGCGCCTCGTATTGCGAGCGCACCAGCGACAGCGCGCAGATGACCAGCAGCGCGGCCAGCACGGCGTTGATCTTGCCGCTCATCGTGCCGCTCCCGGATGGTTGGTGGCGAGGCGCTGCGCCACACGCATGACGGCCGAGCGAGCTCGCGGATTGGCGTCGACCTCGGCGTCCGACGGCTTGATCTTCGCCAGCAGCTTCATTTCCGGCTGCGGCAAGTCGACGGCGCGGATCGGCAGCCGGCGGTCCGGCTGGGCCACGTTGACCTTGTCGGCAAAGAAGCGCTTGACGATGCGGTCTTCCAGCGAATGGAAGCTGATGACGGCCATGATGCCGCCGATCGCCAGCGCGTCGTAGGCCTGCCTCAGGCCTGCTTCGAGGTCCTCAAGCTCCTGATTGACGAAAATCCGGATAGCCTGAAAGGTCCTTGTGGCCGGATCCTTGCCCTTCTCCCGGGTTTTGACCGCGCCTGCCACGATGCCGGCAAGCTGTCGTGTGCTTGAAATTGGTTCGACTGCCCGGCGAGCAACAATCGCCTTTGCAATCTGAAAAGCAAACCGTTCTTCCCCATATTCCCTGATTACCTTTTCCAGTGTCTGTTCGGATTCCGTGGCAAGCCACTGTGCCGCCGAGATGCCGCGCGTGGTGTCCATGCGCATATCGAGCGGGCCGTCATTGCGGAAGGAGAAACCGCGTGCCGCGTCGTCCACCTGGGGCGACGAGATGCCCAGGTCCAGCAGCACGCCGTCCACGTGCGCGATCCCGCGTTCGGCCAGCGCCGCCGCCATGGTGGCGAAGCTGTCGTGGACGATGGTGAACCGCGCGTCGGCAACGCCTTGCGCGGTGGCGATGGCCTGCGGGTCCTTGTCGAACGCGATCAGGCGGCCATTGCGGCCGAGGCGCGACAGCAGCAGGCGGCTGTGGCCACCGCGGCCGAAGGTGCCGTCGATGTAGATGCCGTCGGCGCGCGCGCCGGCAATGGCCAGCGCATCGACCGCTTCGTCTAACAGCACCGTACGATGCTGGAATTCTGGCACCGCTGTGTTGGTCATGTGCGGAGCCTTCAGAAGGAGAAATCGGACAGGGCGTCGGGCATGCCGACATCGATCGTGGCCTGCTCGTTTTCGGCGCGCTTGACCGGATCCCAGATTTCGAAATGCGTCAGCATGCCGGACAGGACGACGTCGCGGCCCAGGCCGACGGCGTCGCGCAGCTCGGGCGCGATCAGGATACGGCCGGCCGAGTCCATTTCGACGTCGCTGGCGTTGCCCAGCAGGATGCGCTGCCAGCCGCGGGCGGACATGGGCCAGGCGGCGATCTGGTCGCGCTTGGCTTCCCAGACCGGGCGGGGATACATCAGCAGGCAGCCGTCCGGGTGCTTGGTCAGCGTGAGGCGTCCTTCGCACTGAATGCTCAGTGCGTCACGATGCTTGGCGGGAATAGACATCCTGCCCTTCGCATCGAGAGTGATTGCTGACGCGCCCTGGAACACGGCTAAACTTTCTCTTCAGAAACCCTGGTTATTGGTCGGTGACGTTTTTGGTGGTGCCCGTTTCGCCAGAAATTCCCACAAAACTACACTTTTTCACACAGATGCCCACTTTAGAGTAAGGCAAGAGGGTGGTCAAGCGATTTCCGGCTAGCAAAATGCGATTTTTACTAATGAAATTAAGGACTTAGCGCCGATCGTTGAAGCGACCTCAAGTCAAAATAGCTCGAGAAATCAGACACCTAGAGGGGAAATTGAAAGTGCTACCTCATCTGCACGAGGGCGCAGGCGGGTGGATGGGGTCACATAAAATAATTGAGAAATCGCTATGAGGTTGCCCCACGACAACGGGACCGTCGCGGGGTCGCAACGCCCGGTTAACGCGACGGAAGTACTCACTTCGCTATCGTCGCGTCAGCTCATCAGTAGCGGACGCCAGGGCCCTGCGCGTAGTGAGCACTATCCCGATAGCGACCGCCGAACCATGGCGTGCTGACAAATTCTCAACTGGACCGTTTCGTGAAAAACCAGACTTGGTGCTGCTCAGCAATAACTTGTCTATACAAATTTCATCGATTTATCTTGTCGTGAGGCGCGGATTATACGCTCTGCAAGACCCTCTGCCGCAATCGGCAGCTTGGGCATCGCTCACGGCGCCATGCCGGCTGCGACCGAAGTGGCCACTTCACGGTCGCAGCGGTTGCCGCCAGGACGGTTTGACTGGCGGCAGCACGGCGGCGGGAATGCCGAACCCCGCCAGCAGGTCGGCATCCAGCGCGTCGGGTGGAAATGCTGGGGAACGCCTGCGCCGCGCAGCCTTCCAGGCGGCCAGTGCGATTGAACTGGATGGCGGGGGCCAGGATAAGGTCGGTCGAGGCAACCTCCTCGCGCTGCGATCCGCGCCAGGTTGCCGACATGGGAATAAAGTGAAGCAAGCCGATAGGCCGGATTCTGTTACGGCGCGGTCACCCGCGCTATGACAGCCATTCCTCTAGGCGACGGATTACTCCGCCGCTCAAGCTTTCTACCCGCACGCTCCGCGAGCAACATCATCGCGTGCCTATTTGAAATTGCACCAGGTGGAGGTTACCGCGTTTCACCGTAACTTAATACGCTCGTCTCTGTGGCCCTGTTCCTCGCCTTATATCCCGAAGGACTTTCAGCGGACGGCCGTTAACCGTCACCCCGCTCTGTGGAGTCCGGACCTTCCTCCCGCCAGCGCATTGCTGCGCCGGCCAGCGGCTGTCTGGCTTGCTTCGGCCGCTATTGTACCGCATGCCGGCGCCACGGCTCCCCTGCCTCCGCCACATAGCGCCGCCACACGTACGACCAGGGCAGGGCCAGCGGCACCACGATGCCGACGGCGCAGGCAAACAGCGTGGCGGCGATGCCCTCGTCCATCGTGCCGGCGCGCCAGGCCGGCAGCGCCACCAGCAGCACCCACAACGCCTTCCACAGCATCTCCCACAGCAGCAGCGGCAGCATGCGCAGCGGATGGCGCACGCCGACGAAGGCCAGCAGGCCCACCACCGCCAGCATGCAGTTGACGACGCCCTGCATCAATTCGACCGGCGCGCCGGCCAGCTGCGGCCATACGTTGACGGCCAGGCCCACGCCGATCAGCAGGTAAACGGCACGCAGCAGATTCATTCGGAACAGCGATACGTCGTTCATGATGGCTCCTTGTGGTGGGGGGGGATCAGCCGACTTCCTTCAGCACTTTCTCGACGCTGACGAGACGCGTGTGGACCGCGTCCAGCGTGGCCTGCAGGGTCTTCAGCGCCACCGCGTTCTCGGCCTGCGCCGCAGCAGCCCGCTGCGCCAGCTGGCGGTATGCCTCGTCGTTGGCCGCGCGGTACTTGGCCTGGGCGATGACGGACAGGTGGCGCATGCCGAACACGCCCAGGATGGCGAAGACGAACAGGCCGATGGTGATCAGGTAAATGGGTTCGGACATCGTAAGCCTCTACTTTTCAGGATTGATCGTCAGCGTCGGCGCCGCCGCGGCGATGGCCGCCGGGGTCAGCGTCACCGCGAACGGGGTGACATCGAAATAATTCAGCGCCTTGCCGTCGGCCGACAGTTCCAGCTGGCTGACGACCAGGCCCGCTTCCTCCAGCTTCTGCAGGTGCAGGTGCAACAGCGGCCGGCTGATGCCGATCTCGCGCGCCAGCTGGCTGACGTAATTGCGCCCGCCCGCGGCCAGCGCGGCCACGATGCGCAGCCGGTGCGGGTTGGACAGCGCGGCCAGCAGCGCCAGCAGCCGGTCGCCGTCAGTCAAATCAGTTTCGCGTTTCATGTGTAAACATTATCTGACAGGTGTAAGCATGTCAAACGATTTTTGGGCGTGGCAAAAAATAAATTTGGTGTCGCCATTTCAAAAGCCGGCCGGCGGGCGCCCCTCTAGAATGCGTGGATCACATCCTTCGAGGCAGAACATGACGCACCCTTCCCGTTCCGGCGGCCAGATCCTGGTCGATGCACTGAAAATCCACGGCGTCGACACCGCCTTCGGCGTACCGGGCGAAAGCTACCTGGACGTGCTGGACGCGCTGCACGAGTCCTCGATCCGCTTCGTCATCAACCGCCAGGAAGGCGGCGCCGCGTTCATGGCCGATGCCTACGGCAAGCTGACGGGCAAGCCCGGCATCTGCTTCGTCACGCGCGGCCCGGGCGCCACCAACGCCTCGATCGGCGTGCACACGGCGTTCCAGGATTCGACGCCGATGATCCTGTTCATCGGCCAGGTGGGCAGCGACTTCATGGACCGCGAGGCCTTCCAGGAAGTGGACTACCGCCGCATGTTCGGCCAGATGGCCAAGTGGGTGGCGCAGATCGACCGTGCCGACCGCATCCCCGAATACATCGCCCGTGCCTTCCAGGTCGCGACCAGCGGCCGCCAGGGCCCCGTCGTGCTGGCCCTGCCGGAGGACATGCTGATCACCCAGGCCGCCGTTGCCGACACGCGCCGCTACCAGCCGGTGCAGGCGGCGCCGTCGCAGCGGCAGATGGACCAGCTGCGCACCATGCTGGCCGGGGCCCAGCGCCCCCTGCTGCTGCTGGGCGGCAGCGGCTGGACCGAGGCGGCGTGCGCCGACATCCTGCGCTTCGCCGAAGCCAACGCCCTGCCCGTGGCCTGCGAGTTCCGCTACCAGGACCTGGTCGACAACGAGCACCCGCACTACATCGGCGACGTCGGCATCGGCATCAATCCGAAGCTGGCCAAGCGCGTCAAGGAGGCCGACCTGTTGATCGCCATCGGCCCGCGCCTGGGCGAGATGACCACCAGCGGCTACTCGATCATCGCCGCGCCGGTACCGCAGCAGCAGCTGGTGCACATCCACCCCAGCATGGAGGAGCTGGGCAGCGTCTACCAGGCCGACCTGATGATCGCCAGCGGCATGCCGCAGGCGGCGCAGATGCTGGCCGCGCTGGCACCGGTGGACAGCACCGCCTGGCGCGCCAGCGTGGAGGAAGCCAAGGCCGAACTGCGCGCCTGGCAGGGCAAGCCGGCCATCTTCCAGGACGGCAGTGCGCCGCTGGACCTGTGGCAGGTCGTGCAGGACATCGACGCATTGACGCCGCGCGACACCATCATCACCAACGGCGCCGGCAACTACGCCACCTGGGCGCACCGCTTCCACCGCTATGGCGGCATGCGCACGCAGCTGGCCCCGACCAGCGGTGCGATGGGCTACAGCGTGCCGTCCGGCGTGGCGGCCAAGATCGTCGACCCGGCCCGCACCGTGATCACGTTCGCCGGCGACGGCGAGTACATGATGAACGGCCAGGAGCTGGCGACCGCCGTGCAGTACAACGCCGGGGTGATCGTCATCGTCTTCAACAACCAGATGTTCGGCACGATCCGCATGCACCAGGAGCGCGAATACCCGGGTCGCGTCTCCGGCACCACGCTGCACAACCCGGACTTCGCCGCGCTGGCCGTGGCGTACGGCGGGCAGGGCGAGGCGGTGGAAGCGACCGCCGACTTCGCGCCGGCGCTGCAGCGCGCGCTGGCCTTCACCCGCGAGCGCAACCTGCCAGCCGTCATCGAACTGCGCTATGACGGCAACCTGATCACCCCGGGCGCGACCTTGGAGACGATCCGGGCCACGGCGGCTGCCGCCAAGGCCAAGTAACGTCTCTGGCTTGGGGTCTGTCCCTGCAAGGGACTGACCCCGGTTTTTATCACTGGCCTCAAAGCACTCATGCGATTACCGCTACCAATTTAGCGCTACGATGAAAACCAGGGTCAGTCCCCGTCGGGGACAGACCCTAAGCCTGAAAACGATGTTGACCGTCCCGCACGCCCGTGCGGAATCCACATCCGCGCAACACCGGCTGCTGAATATAAACAAACATTCCGCAAAACGTTGATTTAGGGCATTACACTCTGCAACATGCCGCTGAGCAATACAGTTCAGCCCCGTTCCAGAGAGCCGCCCCATGACCAGCCTTGCCATTTTCTTTGACAACGTCAAACTCCCCACGATTTCCGAAGTCGGCCACGCGCTGATCGCCACCCTTGACAACGATGAGGCATCCGCCAAGAGCGTGGCCGCCATCATCGCGCGCGATCCCGCCCTGACGGCCAAGCTGATGCGCCTGGCCAACAGCGCCCGCTTCGGCTCCAGCCGCGGCGTCAGCTCGCTGGACGACGCCATCGCGCTGGCCGGCATGGCCCATATCCGCACGCTGGCGCTGGCGGCCTGCTTTGCCGAGGCCTTCCCGCAATTGCCGGGGCTCGATTCCGACGAATTCTGGAAAAGCAGCATGGCCTGCGCCGGCTACGCCAAGTGGCTGGCCAGCGGCATCGGCGCCGACGGCGGCGAAGCATGGCTGGCCGGCATGATGTTGCGCCTGGGTGAATTGCTGATCTACCAGGTGTCGCCAGTGGCGTTCGCGCAGATCGAGCAGCAGCCGCACCTGCCGGGCGGCCGCTGGGAGCGCGAACAGCGCCTGCTGGGCTTTGCCGAAGGCCACATCACTGCCGAACTGGGCCGCCGCTGGAACTTCCCCGAGAAAATCGTGCAGGCGCTCGAATCGTCGTCCGACCCGATGGCGGCGCACCCGTTCTGCCGCCTGGCCGGCATCATCCACCTGGCCAGCCTGCTGGCCGACACGCCCAGCGACGATCCGGCGATCCTCGACACCCTGCCGGCCGACGTGATGGACACGCTGCGCCTGCGCAAGGAATGGCTGAGCAAGCGTTTCCCTTCGCACGATTCGTTCTCGGCGGCGCCTTGACAACAAACCATGGAGGCACACGCCGCGGGTGCCTCTGTCACAATTTTTTGATTGTTCAAGCAATCCTGTTTCCGTTAGGATAGCGGCTTTGCCCGCTTGAGTTGAATCAACAGTTGCCGTGATTCCTGTTGACTGGCGCGGCAGTGTAATGGCCGGCCCGGACGTAGCGGCCCCTCGACGGAAGACTATGGAGAGTTCCCGCTTTGCGCAGCTGTGTGCGCGCCATCGGACCGCGCTGGTATGCCTGCTGGCCGTGGTGACGGTCGTCACCGCCGAAGGTACGCGCTGGGCTCGCGCCAAGCGCGCCGCGGCCACGCCCACCACGATCGGCGTCGTCAAGGACGGGCCCGCCCGCCTGACCGAAATCTCCAACTCCCTGATCCCGATGCCGCGCGACGTGCCGTCGGCCCATGCCAGCGCGCTGACCACGCTGCCAGGGGACCGCATGCTGGCGTTCTGGTGGGCGGGGGACCGCGAGAGCGCGCCCAACGTCAAGGTCTACGCGGCCCGCTGGCAGGACGGCAAATGGGGCCAGCCGTGGGAAGTGGCCAGCCGTGCCTCGCTGGCGCAGGCGCTGGGTTTCGGCGTGCGCCGCATCGGCAATCCGGTTGCCTGGACCGCGCACGACGGTCGCATCCACCTGTACGTCGTCGCGACCGGGCTGGGCGGCTGGGCCGCGTCGCGCCTGGTGCACCTCGTCTCCTCCGACCAGGGCGTCAGCTTCGCCGTGCGCCGGTTGTTGCCGATGTCGCCGCTGTTCAATACCAGCGTGCTGGTGCGTACCTCCCCCGTCGGCCTTATCGACGGCGGCTGGTGGCTGCCCGTGTATTTCGAGATCGGCATCAAGTACCCGATGCTGATGGCATTCGACGCCGCCGGCGATCCGTCGTGGGTGGCGCGCATCGGGCGCCGCATCAGCACCTTGCAGCCGACCGTCGTGCCCGTTTCCGCCACCGAGATCCGCGCCTGGATGCGCGACGCCAGCGACGAGCAGCGCGTGCAGCAGGCCTACAGCCGCGACGGCGGCGCCAGCTGGGAAGACCTGCCGGCGCTCGACCTGCCGAACCACAGCACCTCGCTGGCCGCGATCCGCCTGCGCAACGGCGAATTCCTGATGCTGCACAACCACGTGGTCGAAGGGGGCTCGTCACGCAGCATGCTGCGCCTGTCGCTGTCGAAGGACGGGCGCTCCTGGCGGCCCCTGGCCGACATCGCCAGCGGCGATGCCGGCGACGAATTCTCCTACCCGACGATGCAGCAGGTCGGCAACGAGCTGCACGTCGCCTACACCTACCAGCGGCGCGCCATCGCGCACCACCGTTACCGCATCACTATCGGAGACAAAACCTGATGAGCCTTCCCGACCTCGCCAGCCAGATCGTCTACGGCCGGCTGGCCTGGGCCACCGTCGCGGCCACGTTGCTGCTGGCATTGCTGGACGTGGTGCCCGTGCGGCGGCTGCCGCAACGCTTATTGGCCGGGTTGCTGGCCGCCATCTTCGTGCTGTTCATGCTGCCCGGCGCGGCCTCGCCGGCGTACTGGCTGACTCTGGCCTTCCACTACCCCAGCGGGCTGCTGTTCGGCTGCTGCGTCTTGAAGCTGCGCCAGCATTGGGACGGCCAGCGCGGCGGCGGCGCGGTCATGATGCCGCCGCTGGCGGCGGCCATCGCCGTCTCCGGCGTGATCCTGTACCTGGACGCGATGGGCCTGCTGACGCAGGGCTATTACTATGCCGGCTTCGGCCCCACGGCCGCGCCGCTGGTGGCGCTGCTGGGCGCCGGCGGCTGTGCGCTCGCCGTCGTGCGCAACACGGCACGGCCGCAGGCAGGCGCGCTGCTGACGGCAATCCTGCTGTTTTCGCTGCTGCGCCTGCCAACGGGCAACCTGTGGGATACACTGCTGGACCCGCTGCTGTGGGGCTGGGCCGTCGCCTCGCTGGCCGCGCTGGCCGTGGCACGCGGGACGCGCCGTACGGCTGTGCGCGACACGCGGCTGCCGGCGCCGGCGCCCGCGGGCGACCTGAACACGCTGTCCGCGCTGGGCGCGGCGCAACCCTCTTCGACTATCAAGGAGCACGTGAGTGGTAACTAAGAAATGGCAATCGCAACCGGTGATTGCAATGGGCATCGCGGTCAACCTGTTCGTCCTGGTCCTGGCCACCGCCTGGGCCGGCAAGGACCCGGCCCGGCTGTGGCGCCTGCTGGTCGAGGACGGCATCGTCGAGTGGATGCAGTTCCTGTGCTTTGCCGTGCTGTCCGCCATGCTGGCCTACGTCACCGTGCAGCGCTGGTTGCGCCAGCCGGGCCTGCGCCTGGAACTGCTGGCGCTGGCCGGCCTGACGGCGCTGGTGGCCTTGGCCGCACTGGAGGAAATCAGCTGGTTCCAGCGCATCCTGCACGTCGAATCGTCTGAGTTTTTCCTGCAGAATAACAAGCAGGGCGAGACCAACCTGCACAACCTGGCGGTCGGCAAGGACAGCCTGCACAAGGCCGTGCTGCTGAAGATCATCGTGCTGGTGGGCCTGACCCACAATGTGATCCTGCCGCTGCTGGCGCGTTCCCGTCCGGCGATCCGGCGCTGGGTCGAGCAGCTGGGCCTGTATCTGCCGCCACTGTGGGCCTCGGTCACGTATATCGCGCTGGTGGTGCTGTCGCACGTGCTGGTGGACCACCCGCGCAAGGGTGAGCTGGGCGAGATGTTCGGCGCCGTGCACTACCTGGCCACGGCGTTTGCCGCCTACTTCGCCGGCTATTGCTACGAGCGCCAGCCGATCTTCGAGCAGCCGGCCGCGCGCCAGGTATCGATCCTGTTCACGCTGCAACTGGCCTTCCTGCTGCTGGTGGCATGGCTGCTGAGCGCCGGTGCGGGCGCGGGCCCGATGCCCGCCTGATGCGCGACCGGCTCAGCCCTGCGCGGGCGGTGCCGGTTCCCATTTTGCCGGAGGCGCCGGTTCCGGCACCTCCGGTGCGGCCTCCCCCTCACCCTCCTGGCGCTGCGGCGCCTCGCCCATCGGCGCTTTCGCCTTGCCGGCCGGACAAGGTTTGCAGGCGCCCGCCTTGCGCCCGAAATCCGTCACCTTCGCCAGCTTCATCGGCACGGTCTCGTCGCCGCAATAACCGCCGTCCAGTGTCAGCGTGGCGCCGTCCGGCGAAAACTTGCCGCTGATCGTGCGCTCCGCGCCCTCGGCCGCTTGCACCGTGAAATACATCATCTTGCCGCGCGGGTCGACGTTGACGTCGCTGGCGACGAGCGGCCACGACAAGCCGCCGGCCGTGTATTCGTAGATCACGGTGTCGACCTCGGCGAAGCGCTGCAACGTGATGCGCTGGCCGCCGAACTCGCCGCTCTGCGGATTCACGCACAGGTCGGAATACACCACCATGCCGTAGCGCGGCAGGCCGCCGCCCTGGGCAGGCCGGGTTTTCGGACCGCTCGCGGCCATGGCGGCGCAGGAGGAAATCAACAGGACGGTGGCGACGAGGCGTGTTTTCATGGCTGTCAGTATCGGATCGATGGGCGCCATTTTAGCGCCGCGCAAAAAAAACGGCTGCCGAAGCAGCCGTTTCGTTCAACCAAGCAAAAGCTTAGAAGGAGTGACGCAGACCCACGTTGAACGCGCTGTCGCCCGAACCGACTTCGGTGTTGCCACCGACGGTGTACGAAGCGCCGTTCTTGTTTTCGATCTTGGCGTACGACAGGTAAGCGGTCGTGCGCTTCGACAGGTCGTGCGTGTAGCCGATGGCCCACTGGTTGGCATCGCGGTTGAAGGCTTCGCGGTCGTCCGTGTGGATCGCCGAGATGATGACCTTGCCAACTGCGCCGACCGGTACTTGCGCGCCGATCAGGGCGTTGCGGGTGTCGGTCGACGGAGCGATCGCGGTGGTGGTGTACGCGGCGGCGTTCGGCAGCGTCGAGCTGTTCAGGCCCTTGTTCTGGCCGTAAGCGATGAAGGCCTTGGCGACTTTGAAGTCGTAGTTCACAGCCAGCAGGCTGTTGTGGCCGATATCGCGCTCGATCGTTGCTGCTGGAGCGATCGCGGTGTCGTTGTTGCGGTTGTTGTAGGCCAGACGGGCGTTCAGAGGACCGTTCGAGTACGACACGGCAGCGCTGATCTGACGGCCAGCGGACGATTCGGACTGCTCGCCGAAGCCGTAGAACAGTTCACCGGAGAAGCCGTTGAACACTGGGGTCTGGTACACAACAGCGTTGCTGTTACGCAGGTTGGCGCCGTTGGCTGGGAACAGGTTCTTTGCGGAACCAGCCAGGCCAGCAGCGAACGGGTCGGCAACTTGTGCCAGCGCGTTGTACCACGGGGTGTACTGACGACCGATCGTCAGGGTGCCGGCGGTGGTGGAACGCAGACCGACGAAAGCCTGACGGTTGAACAGGGTGTTGGAAGCGTCCAGCTGGCCGTCATCGACCTTGTAGCCGGATTCCAGGGTGAAGATTGCGGACAGGCCGCCACCCAGGTCTTCCGTGCCACGGAAGCCGATACGCGATGCGTTGGCCGTGCCGGAGGATACCTTGGTGATGTTGCCTGCCTTACCACCGCGTTCGCTCACGATGGAAGCGTCCACGATACCGTAAATCGTTACATTCGACTGTGCAAAAGCGGCGCTGCTCATTGCGCCCAGAACTGCGACGGAGATTAGAGTTTTTTTCATTACAGGTTCCTTCAGTTGTGTTGCATGCAAAAAAAGAAAAGCAACGGCTTAATTCGGTCTTGCGGCACCTCGGCCAAGTCTCCTGGCTGGCGCCGCTTATGGTGAGGGCAAACCCCGATTTGCCACTGTGCCGTCAGACGGCGCTCACTCTTTATTGTCGCGGCCGATTCAATCGCGCCGGCTTCGAATCAGTGCGCGAGGCACTGGAGGCGGCACTATACTGATGGTTTGGCAATCCATCAAGTGTAAAAATACTTACGAGCTGGGCCAGGCTGGCCGCCTGATCCTGCACGCTGTGCGATGCGGCGGTCGCTTCTTCCACCAGCGCAGCGTTCTGCTGCGTTACCGCGTCCATCTGTGCAATGGCTTCGTTGACCTGCACGATGCCTGCACTTTGCTGCTGACCAGCAACCGTAATTTCGCCCATGATGTCGGTCACGCGGCGCACGCTGACCACCACCTCATCCATCGTGCTGCCGGCCTGGTTGACCAGCTTCGTGCCCGCTTCCACCTGCTCCACGGAGTCGCTGATCAATTCCTTGATCTCGCGCGCCGCCGAAGCGGAGCGCTGTGCCAGGTTGCGCACTTCCGACGCCACGACCGCGAAACCGCGACCCTGTTCGCCGGCACGAGCCGCCTCCACCGCCGCGTTCAACGCGAGGATGTTGGTCTGGAACGCGATGCCGTCGATCACGCCGGTGATGTCCGAAATCTTCTTTGCCGACTCGTTGATCGAACCCATCTTGTCGACGACCTGCGACACCACCTGGCCACCCTGCTCCGCGATCGTCGAAGCCGTGACCGCCAGCTGGTTGGCCTGGCGCGCGCTGTCGGAATTGTGTTTCACGGTCGTCGTCAGCTCTTCCATCGACGCCGCCGTCTCCTCCAGCGAGCTGGCCTGCGATTCCGTCCGGCCCGACAGGTCGAGGTTGCCTGCCACCACCTGCTGCGCCGCGCTGGCGATCGTGTCGGTCGCGTGGCGCACCTGGCCAACGATGTTGGCCAGGCTGTCGCGCATTGTCTTCATCGCGTACAGCAGGCTGGTCTTGTCACCCGGACGGGTGTGCACTTCCACGTTCAGCTGGCCGGCCGCGATCTGTTTGGCCAGCTTTACCGCGTACTGCGGCTCGCCGCCCAGCGTGTTGACGAGCCAGCGCGTGATGGCCGCGGCACCCAGGGCGCCAAGTGCCACACCGATCACCAGCAGACCGAAGATCCACGCGCGGGAATGATTGTATACCTGATCACCAAATTCTGCTGCGCGCTTGCCACCTTCGTCATACAGCTTGACCAGTTTGTCCACCTGGCCGCGCAGGGCGACGATCAATTTGTTCGATTCGCCGCGGATCAGCTTCTTGGCCAGCGCACTATCGCCAGCCCGCACGGCCGCGCGCAGCTTGGCATCTTCGGCCATGTAACGGTCCCACATCGACAGGAACTCGTCGTACAGCGCCTGCTCTTCCGGCGTCTTGATCAGCTTGACGAACTCGTCCTGCATCTTCTTCAGGTCGACGAGGTCGTTGGCGATGACCTTGTCGTATTTGTCGAGGTCGGCCACGTCATCCGAGATGATGTATTGCAGTTCGCGGGTACGAACGCGGGCGATCTGCGCCTTGATGTCCTGGATGACGCGCATGGCAGGCATCCAGCGCGACGACAGCTCCGTCGCGGTGTTGTTGACCTTGGCCAACTGGTTGATGGAAAAGGCGCCGACGAGTGCCGTCAGCAGCAGGACGGCCGCAAAAGCCAGTCCCAGCTTGGTAGAGAGCTTGCGCTCGGTAAGCCACTTCATTTGGTTTCCTTGAGTCGGTTTGGGCGGGAATATTGCCGCACGGCAAAAAATTCTATCGCATTGTAACAACCGCTGCTGGCGACGACGAGCAGGACGGCACAGTTTTGGGCCAATGTGTCGTTTTTATGGGTGAGCAAATTCACACTTTAGCGCCTCTGTCAAGGCGTGGAACATTTGGCAAAACACCCCGTGGTTGATGGGTTTATGCCAAATTCGAACGAAAAATCCATGAACTTTGCGCAAAGTTGAGAATGCTGCAACGCAACAATCTATGCTTGAAAGAAATTTTTCTATGGATCACAATGCAGTCTTTATTGCCGTACGGCAATTCAAGCACAGGAGCACCCATGTTTTCCACAATTGAACAAAACGGCAATATCTCTGTCGTAAAAACCAACTTCACCTGGGGCGACGATCTCGCCAAGGTCATTGGCATCATCGAGCGCCATTTCGACGACTTCAACGGCAACGGCTTCTACCCGCATCCGGACGAGGAAGCGCTGCAGAGCGAACTGCTGACGGTACCGACGCTGCGCGACTTCGCCGCCCAGCTGGCCGAACGCAAGGCGCGCGGCCTGGCGATCACGGACCTCGGCCTGGCCGGCCTGTCCGAAGCCCACCGCAATGCCGTCCTGTACGCCATCGCGCTGACGCAGGGCTTCCCCACCTCGACCGACCAGAAAACCCACCGGGTGGCGTGGGACGTCCGCGCACGCCAGGGCGTGCAATCGAAGTTCGTCACGTTCTCCGAGCGCACCGGCACGGCCGACATGCATACGGACTCGTCGTTTTATCCCATGCCGGAAGAGCAGTTCCTGCTGTACGTCGTGGCCTCGGCCCGCTGCAACGGCGGCGAATCGCTGCTGGTCGACGTGGAAGACATCGTGACCGAGCTGGAGCGCACGGCGGAAGGTCGCGCCGCCTATGCGCTGCTGCGTACCGCCCAGGTGCCGTTCCGCGTGCCGTCCGTCTACGCCGCCCAGGACGAACAGGTGGAACTATTCTACGCTCCGGTTTTTCACAACGACGGCCATTCGATGCGCTGGCGCTACGATTCGATTGAAAAAGGTCTTGCGGCACGTCCCGACCTGGCCACGCCAGAGCTGGTGGCCGCAGTGAAGTTACTGAACAGCATCATCGAAGAGAAAGCGCCCCGCTTCCGCCGCCAGTTGCCGGACGATACCCTGCTGTGGGCGGACAACCACCGCACGCTGCACGGCCGCGCCATGTACACTGACCCGGGCCGCCACCTGATCCGCATCCGCGTGTCCAGCACGCCGAACGCGCGCCGCATCGGGCCGTCGGGCATTTCCGCCGACTGAACGGCACGCCGCAACGTCCACACACACTATATATAAGTAGTACTACCTATGTTAGCCTCGATTATCCCGGTTTTCGCGATCATCCTGATGGGAGTGGCGATCCGCCGGTTCGGCTGGATGCCCGCGGACTTCTTCCCTTCCATCGAGAAGTTCTCGTATAACATCGCCTTCCCGGCCATGCTGTTTGCCGGCACGGCCCGGCTCAGCTTCCACGGCAGCCAGGTGGGCGAGCTGGCGCTGGCCACGCTGCTGCCGACGTTCCTGATCGTCGTGCTGACGCTGGGCTCGCTGCTGCTGTGGCCCGCACTGCCGGGCGCCAGCCGTTCCTCCGTCATGCAAGGCGCGATGCGGCCGAACACCTACTTCGGCCTGGCCGTGGCCGGCCTGTTCTTCGACGCCCGCACGGCCTCGCTGGTGATGCTGTCGCTGGCGCTGTGCCTGCCCGTCGTCAACGCGTTGTCCGTCGTCGCGCTGGCCTGGTGGAGCGGCAGCAAGCCGAACCTGGCCACCGTCGGCAAGACGCTGGCGCGCAACCCCATCATCCAGGCCACGCTGGCCGGTGTACTCGTCAGCCTGGCCGGCGTGCAACTGCCGGCGGCCGCGATGAATACGCTGGACATCCTGGGCAAGGCCGCTACCGCGCTGGGCCTGCTGTGCGTCGGCGGCGGACTGGTGTTCTCGCTGGAAGGCGCCCGCCCTGCCGCGCTGACCTTGACCTCGGTACTGAAACTGCTGGTGATGCCGCTGCTGGCCGCCCAGCTGTGCCTGATCTTCGCGGTGTCGCCGGAAGTGGCGCTGGCCGCGTGTTTCTATTGCGCGCTGCCGACGGCACCGAACGCCTACATCATGGCCAAGCAGCTGGGCGGCGACACCCGCCTGATGGCGTCGCTGATCACCTTGCAGACCTTGCTAGCGATCGTGACCGTGCCGCTGTCGCGCCAGTTCATGCCCTGGCTGGGAGCATGACGCCCCGCGGGCGCTACAACCGTGCAAGTTGCGTGCCGGGGCGTCCTCGCACCGCGATAGGCGGTAGAATGCTCGCCTGATAAAGGAACGTGCCACCATGAACACCTCCGAGCTTGCCCTGCCGCCCTGCTCGATCAGCGATGTCGAGCGCGACACCGGCGTTGCCAAGGAAACGCTGCGCGTGTGGGAACGCCGCTACGACTTCCCCCAGCCGCAGCGCGACCCGTTCGGCGAGCGCCTGTACCCGTTCGAGCAGGTGCAGAAACTGCGGCTGGTCAAGCGCCTGATCGACCTGGGTTTCCGCCCCGGTAAGGTGCTGGGCCAGTCGACGCAGGAGCTGCAACAACTTGCCGAGCAGGCCGCCAGCGCGAGCCGGGTTCGCCCGCGCGCGCCGTCGACCGACCTGGAACCGTACGTTGCGCTGTGCCGCAGCCACCAGACCGACGCGTTGCGGCGCAAGCTGTCGCAGGCCCTGCTGATGATGGGCCTGAAGTCATTCGTGCTGGACGTCATGGCGCCGCTGACGACGCTGGTGGGCGACGCCTGGGCCTGCGGCGACCTCGCCGTGCACGAGGAGCACCTGATCACCGAGGCGCTGCAGACGGTGATACGCAGCGCGATCTTCTCGCTGCCGCAGCCGGAAGAGGATGCCGCCATGCCGCAACCGCGCATCCTGCTGACCACGCCGCCGCAGGAAAAACACGGCCTGGGCCTGCTGATGGCGGAGGCGTTGATGGCGGCCGACGGCGCCCACTGCGTCGCGCTGGGCATGCAGACGCCGCTGCCCGATATTGTCGAGGCCGCGCGCGGCCAGCACTGCGATATCGTGGCATTGTCGTTCTCGACCACGATGAACCCGCGCCACGTGCTCGACGCGCTGAAGGAGTTGCGCGCCCGCCTGCCGGACGACATCGTGCTGTGGGCCGGCGGCGCCAACCCGGCGCTGCGCCGCCGTGCGCCCGGCTTCGTCAAGGTGCTGGCGCTGGCGGAGGTCGGTGCGGCGCTGGCCGGGTGGCGCGAGCAGGCGGCGCTTCCCGCCTGAACGAGCCCCCCGGCGACAGGCACCGATGGCAGATTGGCAAGCGGATGCGGGGCTTGACGGTAGCGCTCTGGTAGAATAGCCGGTGATTCCGGCCTGCATGGCCGTCGCGCCCTCTACCGCACACCAATGTTCAGCTTCTTCAAGAAAAAAACCGTTACTCCCGAGGCGACACCACCGGTGACGGCGCCGGCCAGCGCGCCCGCCGCTGCCGCGCCCTCCCCGGCCACGCCGGACAGCTCGCTGCTCGACTTCGAAGTCGAAACGGCGGCCCGGCCCGAGCCGAAGCAATCGTGGATGAGCCGCCTGAAGGCGGGCCTGTCGAAGACCTCCGCCAACCTGTCCGTGCTGTTCGTCGGCGCCCGCATCGACGACGACCTGTACGACGAGCTGGAAGCGGCCCTGCTGATGTCCGATGCCGGCATCGACGCCACCCAATACCTGCTGGACGCCCTCAAGCGCAAGGTCAAGGAAGACAAGCTGCTGGACGCCGCCGCCGTCAAGGGCGCGCTGAAGGAACTGCTGATCGACCTGCTGCGTCCGCTGGAAAAACCGTTCGAGCTGGGCCGGCACCAGCCCACCGTGATGATGATTTCCGGCGTCAACGGCGCCGGCAAGACGACGACGATCGGCAAGCTCGCCAAGCACATGCAGGCGCACGGCCAGTCCGTGCTGCTGGCGGCCGGCGACACCTTCCGCGCCGCCGCACGCGAACAGTTGATGGTCTGGGGCCAGCGCAACAACGTCACCGTCGTGTCGCAGGAGTCGGGCGACCCGGCCGCCGTGTCGTTCGACGCGGTCCAGTCCGGCAAGGCGCGCGGCACCAACGTCGTCATGATCGACACGGCCGGCCGCCTGCCCACCCAGCTGCACCTGATGGAAGAACTGAAGAAGATCAAGCGCGTGATCGGCAAGGGCATGGACGGCGCGCCGCATGAAACCCTGCTCGTCATCGACGGCAATACGGGCCAGAACGCGCTGGCGCAGGTCAAGGCCTTCGACGACGCGCTGCAACTGTCCGGCCTGATCATCACCAAGCTGGACGGTACGGCCAAAGGCGGCGTCATCGCGGCGATCGCGCGCGTGCGCCCCGTGCCCGTGTACTTCATCGGCATCGGCGAGAAGATCGAGGACCTGCAGCCGTTCAACGCGGCCGAGTTCGTTGAAGCCCTGCTCGGCTGAGGCCCCATGATCGAATTCCAGAACGTATCGAAGCGATACGCCGGCGATGCGCTGGCCCTGCGTGACGTCACGCTCACCATCGGCAAGGGCGAGCTGGTGTTCCTGGCCGGCCCGTCCGGCGCGGGCAAGTCCACCCTGCTGAAGATGATCGCCGCGATGGAGCGGCCCAGCGCGGGCAAGGTCACCGTCAACGGCACCGATATCGGCAGGCTGAAGGCCGCCGGCGTGCCGTTCCTGCGCCGTAACCTGGGCCTGATCTTCCAGCAGCAGCGCCTGCTGACGGACCGTTCCGTGCTGGCCAACGTGATGATGCCGATGCTCGTCACGGGCCTGGCGCGCGCGCAAGCCGAGGAGCGGGCCCGCGCCGCGCTGGACAAGGTGGGCCTGCTGGCGCGCGCCAACGCGGCGCCGCTGGCCCTGTCCGGCGGGGAGCAGCAGCGCGTGTCGATCGCCCGCGCCATCGTCAATCGCCCGCAGATCATCCTGGCGGACGAGCCGACGGCCAACCTGGACCGTGCCAGCGCCAACAAGGTATTCGATGCGCTGCGCGCGTTCAACAAGGTAGGCGTCACCTGCCTGATCTCGACCCACGACGACCTGGTGCTGGAAAGCGGCGCCCGCGTGATCCGCCTGGCGCAAGGCGAACTGCAGCCGGAGGCGGCATGACGGGCTGGCTGCGTCAACACGGGTTTGCCCTCGGCTCTGCGCTGGTGCACGTGCGCCGCGCGCCGGGCAGTTTCCTGTTCAATATCCTGGTCGTGGCCATTGCGCTGGCGCTGCCGTTCGCCGGCGTGACGGTGCTGGACAACGTGCGGCCGATGTCGGAGCAGCTGTCGGTCGATCCGGAGCTCTCGGTGTTCCTGAAACAGGACCTGCCACGCGAGCATGCCCAAGGCATGGCCGGCTCGCTGCGCGCCGTGGCGAAGGATGCCCGCATCGTGTTCGTGCCGCGCGAGGCCGCGCTGGCCGAGCTGCAGGACAAGAACGGCCTGGCCGGCGTCATCGACACCCTCGGCGACAACCCGCTGCCGGACAGCTACGTGGTCAAGCTGAACGCCTTCCAGAGCGCCGCCCAGAGCGCGCACGTGGACGAGGTGGCCGAGCAGTTGCGCGCCATCCCCGGCGTGGAATCGGTGCAGGTCGACTCGGCCTGGGTCAAGCGGCTGGCCGCGCTGCTGGGCGTGCTGCGCATGGGCCTGTTGCTGCTGGCTGCCACGCTGGGCACCGTCGTCATCGCCGTCGTGTTCAACACGATCCGCCTGCAGGTGCTGACACAACGCGAGGAAATCCTCGTGCTGCGCCTGATCGGCGCCACCGACACCTATATCCAGCGCCCGTTCTACTACACCGGCGCGCTGCTGGGCCTGTGCGCCGGTGCCGCCGCGCTGGGTGCGGTGGCCCTGTCGCTGCGGCCGCTGAACACGGCGATCGCCGAGTTTGCCCGGCTGTATGCGTCCGAGTTCCAGCTCTCTCCCTTGGAGCCGCTGGCGATGGCGCTGCTGCTGGCGCTGTCCGCCGGTCTCGGCCTGGTCGGCGCGGCGCTGTCCGTGCGGCGCCAGCTGGCAAGGCTGTCCTAGCCCGACGGCGGCGCCTCCCGCGCCGTTGTCGGAACGTTCCGACACCCTCTCTGTCTACCTTTGCGTCGCCCTGCGGGCGACCGCACGAGGGTGCGTTCACGCACAGAGTGGGCGCGCGCGGCCGCGCTAATCTGGATTCACGCTGATACGACCACTGGATTTCTGCCGACCGGGCTAGACTCCCGGTTACAACGCGTACCCGTTCGCGCCCGCTCAGGCCATAGCGTTTTGCTATCGGGACCATAGAAACGCAGCGATTGGCACTCAACGAGCGAGAGTGCTAATATATGTTCAAACGCAACGTCGAGACACAAAGTAGCGTCATCTTGCGGTTAAGACGGCTTTAAGTTGGACGCTGCATGCTGTATGCCTAGACAGTGCCCTCTGCAATCCCGCATGGCCTACGCACCACCTTCAAGCGAGGAATGAAAATGACTATGATGTCCGCACCTACCGCCCTGGTTCCAGCCGGCACGAGTGCTTTGGGCCTCGGGTTCAGCGGCAACCTGGGCAACCTGGACGCCTACATTTCCGCGGTGAACCGCCTGCCGATGCTGACGCACGACGAGGAAGTCCAGCTGGGCCGGCGCCTGAAGGACAACAACGACCTGAAGGCCGCCGAGAAGCTGGTGTTGTCGCACCTGCGTCTCGTGGTCTCGATCGCTCGCGGCTACCTGGGCTACGGTCTGCCGCACGCCGATCTGATTCAAGAAGGCAATATCGGCCTGATGAAGGCGGTCAAGCGCTTCGACCCGGACCAGGGTGTCCGTCTCGTGTCGTACGCGATGCACTGGATCAAGGCTGAGATGCATGAATACATCCTGAAAAACTGGCGCCTGGTGAAAGTGGCGACGACCAAGGCGCAACGCAAGCTGTTTTTCAACCTGCGCAGCCACAAGCAGGGGCTGGATGCGATGACGCCGGGCCAGATCGACCAGCTGGCCAAGATGCTGGACGTCAAGCGCGAGGAAGTGATCGAGATGGAAACCCGCCTGTCTGGCCGCGACATCGCGCTGGAATCGCCGACGGACGACGAGGACGACAAGTTCGCCCCGATCGCCTACCTGTCGTCGGACCAGAACGAGCCGACCAAGGTACTGGAAGCGGAGCAAGTCACCCGCCTGCAGTCCGAGGGCCTGGAGACGGCGCTGTCGAAGCTGGACCCGCGTTCGCGTCGCATCGTCGAAGCGCGCTGGCTGGCCAACGACGACGGCTCGGGCGCCACGCTGCACACGCTGGCCGACGAGTTCGGTGTTTCCGCCGAGCGCATCCGCCAGATCGAATCGGCCGCGCTGAAGAAAATGAAGGGCGCGCTGGCCGCCTACGTGTAAGGCGCTGCACGCAAACAACAACCGGGCCACGGCCCGGTTTTTTATTGCCCAGAAAATGGGGACAGACCCCATTTTTCAGGCAATATTGCATTTATTGCACTCAGCCGTGCGGCTGGCGTGATGTTTTTTCGCTAAGATCGTCCCTCGGCCACCCGCCAGGAGGACTTATGCAAGGTACATTCATCACCGCCCTCGGTGCCGCCCTGACCGTCGGCATCGTCGCCGCCTGTTCCGCAACGCAAGGCAACGCCACTTCGGAGGCAGTCATGACGGAGAAGAAGGACACCCCCCGCACCAGCGCCAGCTACACGCTGCGCCAGGGCGAGACGGCGACATTGGCGCCGGGCACGACCCTGAAGCTCGAGCGCGTCAACGACAGCCGCTGCCGGCCCGGTGCCGTGTGCGTCTGGGCCGGCTACATCAGCTACACCTTCAATCTCACCAACGCGGCGGGCAGCCGCGAATTCGTGCTGGCCGAGGACATGCCGAACGCCGGCCCCAGCGTGACGCAGGACGGCCTGACGTTCGCGCTGGAAAACCACGAGCCGCCCGCGCCGACGGCGCTGCACACGCCCGCTCCGGACTACCGCGTCAACGTACGCGTCACCATCTCACCTGCCAACTGACGCCACCATGCCGATCCGCCTGACGCTTTGCACCATTGTCCTCTCCATCGCCGTCACGGCCCACGCGAAGACACCGGTGGCGACAGGCACCGGCGGCGCCGTCGCCACCATCAGCGAGCAGGCCTCGCAGTCCGCGCTGACAATCCTCAACCAGGGCGGCAACGCGATCGACGCGGCCGTCGCCGCGGCCGCCACCCTCGGCGTGACGGACCCGTTCAGCTGCGGCATCGGCGGCGGCGGCTTCATGGTCGTCTACCTGGCCAAGGAAAAACGCGTCATCACCATCGATCACCGCGAGACGGCGCCGGCGGCCTATATGCCGACGATCTTCACAGCCAACGGCAAGGAGCTCGATTTCGACACCGTCGTGGCCAGCGGCCTGTCGGTGGGCGTGCCGGGCACGGTGCGCGGCTGGCACGAGGCGCTGCAGCGCTACGGCACGATGTCGTTCGGGCAGGTACTGGCACCGGCGATCAAGGTGGCGCAGGGCGGCTTCGTCGTCAACGACAATTTCGCCCGCCTGGTCGAGGAAAACACGGCCAAGTTCCGCCAGTTCCCCGCCACCGCCGCGCTCTACCTGCGCAACGGCAAGGCGATCAAGGCTGGCACCGTGCTGCGCAACCCGGACCTGGCGCAGACCTACCGCATGCTCGCCAAGAGCGGTGCGCGCGCCTTCTACGAGGGAGCGATCGCACGCGCCATCGTCGATGCCGTCAACCGGCCGCCGGTCGGCACGGGCGCCTCGGTGCGCGGCGGCAGCATGACGCTGGCCGACCTGGCCAACTACGAGGCGCGCCTGCGCCAGCCGGTGCGCAGCAGCTACCGCGGCTACGACCTGTACGGCATGGGCCTGCCGGGCAGCGGCGGCATCGCCGTGGCGGAGGCGCTGAACATCCTGGAAGGCTTCGACCTGGGCAAGCTGCCGCGCGCCCAGGCCGAGCATCTGTACCTGGAAGCCAGCCGGCTGGCCTTCGCCGACCGCAATGCCTACCTGGCCGACCCGGAATACGTGGAGGCGCCGGTGGCGGGCTTGCTGAGCAAGGAATACGCGGCCAAACGACGTGCGCTGATCGACCAGCAGAAAGCCGCGGCCGGTCCCGTCGCGGCGGGCGACCCGTACGCGTTCCAGAGCGACGCCAGCGTGCCGCTGCGCCCATCTGGCGCCAAGCTGCAGCGCGAAAGCGCCCACACGACGCACCTGGCCGTGTCCGACAAGCAGGGCAATATCGTCGCCTACACGTTCACCATCGAATCCTGGGGTGGCAGCGGCATCGTCGTGCCAGGCCATGGCTTCCTGCTCAATAACGAACTGACCGACTTCGATTTTTCAGGCCCGCACCCGAACGTGGTCGAAGGCGGCAAGCGCCCGCGCAGCAGCATGGCGCCGACGATCGTCCTGCGCGACGGCAAGCCGGCGTTCACGGTGGGCAGCCCGGGCGGCGCGACGATCATCACGACGGTGCTGCAGACGATCGTCAACCACGTCGACTTCGGCATGCCGATGGACGAAGCCATCGCTGCGCCACGGCTGTCGCAGCGCAACGCCGCCGAGACCGACGTCGAACCGGGCTTCGCGGGGTCGACGCAGGCGGCGGCGCTGGCCGGTCACGGCCAGCGCTGGAGCAGCAGGCCAGAAGAAATCGGCGCGGCCAATGCCATCGTGTTCAACCCCGACGGCACCGTGACGGCGGTCAGCGAGACGCGACGGCATGGGGTTGGCAGTGCACTGGTGCAGAAGAAGCCGCATTGATTGGGGTCTGTCCCTGCAAGGGACTGACCCCGAAGTTTGCTTACGATGGCAGGAACTCAACCGAACTTCAGGGTCAGTCCCTTGCGGGGCGGTACGGCGATCCGGCAGACCCTGACCCGTCACAACCACCGCTGGAACGGCCCGGTATCCAACCCGGCATCGATATACCACTGCTTGCGCACGGTATCGAACTGCGCCCCCAGCTGGCGCACCTCCTCGCGGTCCTCGTAGCGCGCCGTCAGGTACAGCCGCACCGGCCGCTCTTCCGCGACCTTGTCTTCCAGCTGGCGCAACGCCTGGTCGGCCTTCGGCGCCACCGCGGCGATCTGCATCTGGCGCAGGAAGCCGCTGCGGCGCTCGGGATCCGTCGGCGAAAGCAAGGTCAGGCGCTGGCGCGTGCGGCTGACGCCCACGTAGAACAGGTTGCGCTCCGTGCGCGCCGGCAGCAGCGGATTGGGGAACTCGTTCACCTCGAGGTACGGCATGATCACGTGGCCGAACTCCTGGCCCTTGACGTCGGCCACGCAGTCCAGGTGCACGAAGTCCTTCTCGCGCTTGCGGCTGGCGAACACCTCGGCCGCGTTGATCTTCTTCCAGAACGCGGCCAGGCCCAGGCCCGACTTGCGCGCCATCGCGACCAGGCCCTCGATCGAGCGCGCCGCGACGGAAGCCGCGTAGGGATTGACGTAGACGCGCTTCGCCACCGCCGCCACGTCCATGCGCCGGCAGACTTCGGCCAGCACGTCGCCGGCCGGGCTGTCCGGCGCAACGTCCAGCAGATAACGCATCACGTCGGCAAACGCCGTGTCCGCGTCGGCCAGTGCGTCGCCGCCCAGGTGGCCGCGGAAGAAGCCCGGCAACAGCGACGGTTCCTTGGCGATATCGTGCTTGACCTTCTCGAACCCGGCCGCCGCCTCCACCCCGGCAAACGCGGCCAGCGCCTCGACGATGGCCGTGCGCACTTCGTAAGACGGCACGGCACGCAGGTCGTCCAGCGTGATCGCCAGCACACCGCGCAGGAACAGGATCTCCTCGCGCTGCATATAGCCCTTCATGACGGGCACGCGATAGCCGATGCCGGCCTCGATCAGCGCGTTCTCCAGCGCGATCGACTGGTGCCGGTCGCGCATCAGCACCGCGCACTGCTCCAGCCGGCGCTTGTCCTTTTTCCATGCCTTGATCGCCGCCACGACCTGCTGCGCACACTCCTCGGCCGTGTCGTAGTGCGCCTGGCTGATCTCCGTGTGATCGGGCACGCCCGAGCTGCCGCGGTTGTCCATCAGGGCGTCGATGGCCAGGGTCAGGTGCGGGCCGTGGCGGTAGGTTGTCGTCAGCGGATAGGTGCGCAAGCCCGGGAACGCGTGGCGGAAGCGGAAATCCAGGTAGTCATGGCTGGCGCCCAGCTGGTCGTGGATGACCTGGTGCTTGTCGCCCACGCCGGTGAAGAACGCACCGGTGGCGCGGATCAAGGCTTCCACGATGACGAAGCTGGCCTCGTTCATGTCGTGCAGCTCGTCGCAGACGATCACGCGGTAGCGCGGGAAGGCCTGGGCGCAGCCGGGTTCACGGCGCAGCATGCGCGCCAGGTCGTAGGTCGGATCGAAGCGGGTGCGGAACTGCGCCTGCTCGGCACCGTCCAGGCGGATCGTCTCGTAGGCCAGCGCGACCAGGTAGTCCGTCAGCGGCGCGCCCGCCACCTCGGCCGCCTCGACCGGATCGTCGTCGTAATCGCCCTGCAGCGCCATGCGCGCCTTCAGCCGCAACAGCGTGTCGAGGTAGCCCGACACGGCGATCTCGGACTTGCGCAGGTCCAGCTCCGCGTAGCGGCTGCCGGGCCGACCGGCGTACTGCGCCGCCACCGCGTCGATGGCGCGCCACACGTGGGTCTTCAGGCGGCGCGGCTGCAAGGTCAGTTTCAGCTCCTCGCCTTCCAGCTGCGCCAAGGTGCGCATCGCCAGATCCTCGATGGTGAGAATGTCCAGCTGGTTGACCGTGTCCCAGGGCACGCCGATGTCCAGCAGGCGCTGGCGCAGCACGTCGCGCGCCTCCGGCGTGAACGCCAGCGCCAGGATGCGCGCAGGCTCCACGTTGCGGGCCAGCGATTCGGCGATGCGCAGCGCCAGCGTCGTGGTCTTGGCCGCGCCGGCGTTGGCCTCGCCCAGCACCACGGGCTGCGTCGCCGTCTGCAGGTCGGTCTGCTCGGCCGTGGGGTGGATGCGGCTGGGGATGAAATAGGCAGGCATGGGCAGCTGGATTGAATGCGATGGCGTCGAGCGCGCCATGGTAGCAGGTCCGACCGGCCCGGCCTACTGCCAGCGCCGGGACACACGGCAGCGGTACGTGCGCTGGCGTCAATTTCCTTTCCGGTATACAATGCGAATCATTCTCATTTGCGTTCATAAGGAAGATCATGTCGCCCGCCGCTCCCCGCTTCGCCCTCCGCCTGCGTCCCTTTGCTTTCGCCGCCGCCCTGCTGTGCGGCGCGGCCCATGCCGCGCCCGCCGATGCACCCGCGCCGGACGCGCCGGACGCCATGGAAGCGCCGATGCAGACCGTCGTCGTCAAGGGCGACAACAGCGCCGGCTATACGGCGCGCAGCAGCAGCTCGTCCGCAGGCCTGGACCTGACCCTGCGCGAGACGCCGCAGTCGATCTCCGTCGTCTCGCGCCAGCAGATGGACGACTTCCGTCTCAACTCCATCAACGACGTACTGTCCAACACCACCGGCGTGACGGTGGAACGGATCGAGACCGACCGCACCTACTACACGGCGCGCGGCTTCGACATCATCAACTTCCAGTACGACGGCGTCGGCATCCCCTTCGTGTTCGGTAACGTCTACGGCGACCTCGATACGGCCCTGTACGAGCGCATCGACATCGTGCGCGGTTCGAACGGGCTGATGGCCGGCACCGGCAACCCGTCCGCCACCGTCAACTTCATCCGCAAGCGCCCGACCACGAACTTCCAGGCTTCCGCCTCCGTCGCCGTGGGCTCGTGGGACCGCTACCGCGTGGATGCAGACATCTCCGGCGCGCTCAATGAGGCGCGCACCGTCAGCGGCCGCCTGATCGCCGCCTACGAGGATGGCGACTCCTACCTGGACCGCTACTCGCCCAAGCGCAAGCTGGTGTCCGGCATCGTCGAAGCGAAGCTGACGCCCACCACCACGCTGTCCGTCGGCCACACCGCGCAGATCGGCACGGCCAAGGGCAATATCTGGGGCGCGCTGCCGCTGTATTACAAGGACCTGACGCCGACCGACTACGCCACCGGCACCAACACAGCGGCAGACTGGACGCGCAACCGCAACGAACACCAGCGCACCTTCGTCGAGCTGGTACAGCGCTTCGACAACGGCTGGCGTGCACAGGCCACGCTGTCGCGCAATGTGTTCAAGAACCGCAGTAAGATGCTGTACGTGTACGGCACGCCGGATCGCGCCACGGGCCTGGGCCTGTTCGCCTACCCGTCGCGCTACGATGCCGACAACAAGCAGACGCTGCTCGACGCTTCCGCCACCGGCAAATTCGACCTGGGTGGCCGCCAGCACGAGCTGACGTTCGGCGCCAACTGGTCGAAGTCGAAGCTGGACGACGTGTCGCACTATGGCCAGGGCATCGGCAACCCGATGCCGTCGCTGACCGGCTGGAACGGTTACTATGCGGAGCCGACCTTCGATGCCTCCATCGACGGCAGCTCGTATGAGGACAAGCGCAAGGGCGCCTTCGTCGCCGCCCGCTTCAACCTGGCCGATCCGCTCAAGCTGATCACCGGCGTGGCCTACACCAAGGCCGACAGCGACGGCATCCAGTACGGCGTCAGCCACTACAAGTCGGCCAGCAAGAGCACGCCCTACGTGGGCCTGACCTACGACCTGGCGCCGAACGTGACCGCATACGGCAGTTTTACGACGATCTTCAATCCGCAAAGCGAGACCGACATCACCGGTGCCACGCTCGATCCGATGAAGGGCAAGACGGCGGAACTGGGCGTCAAGAGCGACTGGTTCGGCGGCAAACTGAATGCCTCCGGCGCCATCTTCAAGACGCGCCAGGACAACACCGCCGAGCAGGCCGGCAATAACGGCACCAAGGCCTACTATCGCGGCATCGACGCCGAGTCGCAGGGCATCGAGTTGGACCTGGCCGGCGAGCTGGCGCGCGGCCTGCACGCCAGCGCCGGCTTCACGGTGCTGTCGATCGAGAATCCGGCCGGCCAGGCCGTCAAGACGTACCTGCCGCGCCGCACGCTGCGCCTGTCGGCGACCTACAAGGTGCCGACCCTGCCGCTGACGGTGGGCGCCAACGCCAACTGGCAGGACGACATCTACCGCAACGAGGCCGACGGCGCCGTGATCCGCCAGGCGTCCTACGCGGTAGTGGGCCTGATGGCGCGCTTCGACATCAACAAGCAGCTCAGCATCGCCGCCAACGTCAATAACCTGGCCGACAAGAAGTATCTGACCAGCTTGTACTGGAGCCAGGCTTACTACGCGGCGCCGCGCAACGCCAGCGTGTCGCTGAACTGGAAGTATTAAGCTGGACTCGTGATCTAGCCGTGCCGGCGGCGGCTGTCCGCCGGGGCCTGCGCCCGCTCGTGCAGGCCGTAGTCGCGCAGCACGCCGGCGATGCGCAGGCGGTAGTCGGCAAACAGTTCTTGCCGCCCCGCGCCCTGCGCGGCGCGGTGCGCCTCCAGGGTGCGCCAGGCCGCGATGGCCTCCTCGTCGCGGAAGAACGACAGCGACAGCAGCTTGGCCGGGTCCGCCAGGCTCTGGAAGCGTTCGATGGAGATGAAGCCATCGATCGTTTCCAGCAGCGGCCGCAGGCTGGCCGCGATGTCCAGGTAGCGCTGGCGCCCATCCTCGTGCGGCACCACTTCGAAAATTACCGCGATCATTTCCCTTCCCCTTCGATAAATTCCGGCAGCCGCCCGTTGGGCGACGCCCGGTAGCGCCACGCCACGTCCGGCAGCGGGCCATGTTCCTGCAGCGCGGCCAGCGCGTGCAGCGCGATCGCTCGTGCCAGCGCCTGGCCCGGGCAGGCGTGGCGCCCATGCCCGAACGGTGCGCCCGCGGCGGCCAGTACCAGCAGGATCGTCTGGCCGGCGGCGATGCGCACGCCTGCGATATCGACATCGGCCGCCGTGAAGCGGCGCGTGTTCTGTACCGGCGGATCGGTTCGCAGCACATGGTCGACCAGTGCCGCCGCAGGCCGGGCGTCGCCGCGCAGGCGCGCCACGATGCCGTTGCCGATCAGGCCCGCCGTGGCCTCGTACGTTTGCGACAGCAGGCCCAGTACGTTGGCGCGCAACGCTGCGGCGTCGGTCCAGCCATGCCGTCGTGCGGCTTCCTGCACGGCGCAAAGCAGCGGCGCATCCGACTCGATGTCGTCGGCCAGCGCCAGCAGATGCGGCACCGCATCGTGCGCGGCGGCGATGGCGGCGGCATCGGCGCGAGCCGCCAGGCCCGCGACAAAGCTTCGCACATGGCCCGCCACCGCCGGATCGGTACAACCCAGCAGGCTGGCCACGGTGCGCACCGGCAGCTCGAATGCGAACGTCGTCAGCGCCACATCTTGCACCAGCAGCGCATCGGCCGTGCGCCGCACATGCGCCGCCACCGCTTCCGCCGGCAGCGCTGCCAATGCTTCCAGCAACACGGCTTTCGGCAGTTCGTGGCGCGCGCCGTCGTTCATGCGCGCCAGCGCGCCGAACACGCTGCCCGCCGGCCCGGCCAGTGCCGGCGGCACCGGCTCGTGCGGTGGCCGCACCCGGCAGTCGGCCTGCGCGAGCACGGCGCGCACGGTGTCGGGATGGGCCGCCACCCACAGGCCCAGGCGCTCGTCATGAAACGGCGCTTCCTGCCGCGCCAGCGCGGCATAGTAGGGATAGGGATCGGCGTGCGTGGCGGCGGCCAGCGCGTCGGCCGGTGGAGCGAAGCTGTTCATGAGATCTCCTTTGCGATGGCACCAGTATGCTGGCATCATGGCGGTCATACTTCGCCGGAGACCGAATCATGGATGCAGACAAGGACCTGGCCCGCATCGCGGGCGCGATCGCCGAGCCGGCCCGTGCGCGCATGCTGTGCTGCCTGCTGGACGGCCATGCGCGCACCAGCACGGAGCTGTCCGTGGTGGCGGAAGTCAGCCCCTCCACCGCCAGCGCCCACCTCGCGCGCCTGAAGGACGACGGCCTGCTGGTCCAGCTGGTGCAGGGCCGGCACCGCTACTGGCGGCTGTCGAACGGCGACGTGGCGACCGCCCTGGAAGCACTGCTGGTGGTGGCCGGCGTGCCGCGCGCGCCGTTCAAGCCGGCCACGCCGACGCGGCTGCGCCAGGCCCGCACCTGCTACGACCACATGGCCGGCGCGCTGGCGGTCGAGCTGCACGAGCATTGCATGACGCAAGGCTGGCTGGCGGACGAGCCCACGACCGGCGACTATGCGCTGACCGACGCCGGCACGGCACGCTTCGCGCAACTGGGCGTGGCCGTGGCACCGCTGCGGGCATTGCGCCGCCGCTTCGCCTGTCCCTGCCTGGACTGGAGCGAACGCAAGCCGCACTTGGGCGGCGCGCTCGGTGCCGCCGTGCTGCAACTGGCATTGGCCCAAGGCTGGGTCAAGCAGGACCTGGACAGCCGCGCGCTATCGGTTTCGGCACGCGGCCGGCGCGGCCTGGCGCAGGCGTTCGGCATGGTAAGCCCGGCTTAAGAAAATCGCCACACACTGCAGTCTCCTCACCTCTACATCCGGAGACTGACATGACCTGGCTGCGCGCCAACAAGGGCTTCCTTGCCTTCCTGCTGATGTTCGGAATCTTCCGCACCGCCGTGGCGGACTGGAATCCCATCCCGTCCGCCTCGATGCGGCCCAACCTGCTGGAAGGCGACGTGGTATTCGTCAACCGCCTCGCCTACGATGCCAAGATCCCGCTGACGAACATCTCGCTGGCGCGGCTGGGCGAGCCCCGGCGCGGCGACATCGTCACGTTCTCCTCGCCCAAGGACGGCACCCGCCTGATCAAGCGCATCGCCGCGCTGCCCGGCGACACGGTCGAGATGCGCGGCGAGCGCCTGCTGATCAACGGCCAGCAGGCCGACTACACGGTGCTGGGCAATCGCGTGGAAGCGGTGCCGCCGCTGGGCGAGCTGACGGCGCTGCACCTGGAGGAGCGCAGCGGCGTGGCCAGCTACCGCATCCAGGTGCTGCCGCAAGTGCAGGCGGTGCGCGACTTCGGTCCCTTCACGATTCCCGCCGACCGCTTCCTGATGCTGGGCGATAACCGCGACAACAGTGGCGACTCGCGCGTGTTCGGCACCGTGCCGCGCGAGCTGCTGATCGGCCGCGCCGAGCGCATCCTGGTCTCGGCCGACATCCTGGGGCACTGGACGCCACGCGCGGAACGGATCGGCATGAGCCTGCGCCAGCAATGACGTGAGTTAGAATCGCCGCATTCCCCACCGGAGGCGGCATGATCGAATTCGATGCGCTGGCCAAGCGCTATGGCAGCTACGACGCCGTGCACCCGCTGCACCTGACCGTGCGGCGCGGCGAGGTGTTCGGCTTCCTCGGCCCGAACGGCGCCGGCAAGACCACAACGATCCGCATGATGATGGGCATCCTCGTGCCCAGCAGCGGCCGCGTACTGGTGGCCGGCCTCGATTGCCACCGCGACGCGGCCGCCGTCAAGCGCCACGTGGGCTACCTGCCCGACAATCCCATCTTCTACGACTACCTGCGCGGCCGCGAAATCCTGCAGTTCGTCGGCGAGATGCACGGGCTGGCGCGTCCGGCCGCAGCCGCCCGGGCGCTGGCGCTGCTGGAAGAATTCGGCCTGGAGGAAGTGGCGGAGGAATTCGCGGTCAACTACTCGATGGGCATGAAGAAGAAGCTGGGCCTGGCGTGCGCGCTGGTGCACGACCCCGCCGTGCTGATCCTGGACGAACCGATCAACGGCCTCGATCCGCGCGCCGCGCGCGACGTGCAGGATCTGCTGGTGGGCCGCGCCGCTGCCGGCAAGACCATCTTCGTCTCCACCCACCTGCTCGACATGGCGCAGCGCATGTGCGACCGGGTCGGCATCATCCATCGCGGCATGCTGGCGGCCACTGGCTCGCTGGACGAGCTGCGCGGCGATGCCGACGCCACCCTGGAGGAGGTGTTCCTGAAAGTGACCGACCCGGCGGCGGCGCCATGATGCCGCCAGCCGCGCCACGCGCGATCTGGCTGCTGGTGCGCCTGCGCCTGCTGCGGTTGCTGAACCTGGGCGGCAGCGTGTATGGCCGCAAGCCGAAGGCCGGCAAGAGCCGCGCGGCGACCGGCGGCAAGCGGCGCGGCCGCTGGATCCTGCCCGTCGTCATGGCCCTGCTGATGACGGTGGCGTTCATCAATATGTCGCGCTCCATCCTGCTCAACCTGCATTGCGAGCTGGCGCCCGTGACGGCTTGCGCCGACCAGGCCAAATCGTTCGAGGCGCAGGCCGTGGCCGCGACCGAACTGGCCGGCGCCCACTTCAGCGCGGAGCTGATGCGCGGGCTGACGCTGCACGTGACCCTGCTGTGGCTGGTCAGCCTGCTGGTGCCGCTGGGCAGCCGCGAGCTGGCGCACACGGACTGGGACCTGGAATGGCTGGTCACGCTGCCGCTGCCGCGCACCACGCTGCTGTGGGCGCGCGTGCTGGAACGCACGGTGACGAACGCCACCGGCATGCTGATGCTGTGGCCCGCCTGCATCGTCATCGCCTGGTACGCCGGCTTGCGCTGGTGGGCCGTGCCGGCCGCCACCCTGGCGGCGCTGACGCTGCTGGCCCCTTCCGCGATGGCGCGCACGCTGGTGGACACGGGGCTGCGGCTGTCGATGCCGCCCTCGCAGCTGCGCAACCTGCAGGCGGCCATCTCGGTGGCCGCGATGCCATTGATTTACCTGACGATCTCGCTGTCGCTGCCGGGCCGCGGCATCGCGTTGGGCTGGGCTGCCGCCTTCCCCGCCTGGACCCTATGGACGCCGCCAGGCCTGGTCGTGCAATGGCTGGACGGCACGCCGTGGAGCGCGGCACTGCTGGCGGCCGAGGTGCTGGCGCTGCTGGTGGCCGGCGTCGCGCTGCTGGGCCGGCAGCTGGGGCAAGGCGTGGTGGCGTCCAGCACGCGCGAGGCCGGGCGGCGCCAGACGGCCGCCGCACCGCCACGGGTGCTGCCCGGCACGCCGCTGCAACGACGCGAACTGCGCCTGCTGGCGCGCGACCGCAACTTCCTGGTGCAAAGCCTGCTGATCCCGATCATCGTCATCGGCAGCCAGCTGTTTTTCACGGGCGGCCTGCGCGACATGACGCAGCTGGGCAGCGAACCGAAGCTGCTGGCATCCATCGCCTTCGGCCTGGGCAGCTACGTGCTGGTGCTGTCGGCCTTCCAGACCATCAATACGGAGGGCCAGGCGCTGTGGATGCTGTACACGTTCCCGCACACGCTGGAACGCATGCTGCGGGAGAAGGCCACGCTGTGGGCCGTGCTGGCGCTGGCCTACCCGGTCGCCGTGTATGTGGCGGGTATCGCCACCGGCGCCCGGGTGGATGGGCACCTGCTGCTGACGATGGCCCAGGTGGCGCTCGGCATTCCGATCTTTGCGCTGATCGCCGTGGCGCTGGGCGTATGGGCCTGCGATCCGCTGGCGCAGGAAGTACACACGCGCGTGCGCCCGACCTATATCTACCTGTACATGATGCTGGCGAGCCTGTACGGCTATGGCCTGTACACGGATGCGTGGCCGCACCGGCTGGCGGTCGTGGTGTTGCTGGCGGCGCTGGCGCTGGCGCTGTGGCAGAAGGCGCGCGACGAGCTGCCGTTCCTGCTCGATCCCACGGCCGCGCCGCCCCGGCAGGTTGCCGCGGCCGACGGCATGATGGCCGCCGTCGCGTTCTTTGCCGTGCAGGCGATCGCCTTCTTCGCGCTGCACGACGGCGCCGGGCCGCCGGCCCTGTCGGACATGACGATGGCCTTCGCCATCGCCGGCGCCATCACGTATGCGCTGGCGCGGCTGGTCTATTGGCGCGCCGGCACGGCCGGCGTGCCGCGCCTGTCGCAGGGCGGCACGCTGCCGGCGCTGGGCTGGGGCATTGCGTGCGCGCTGCCCGCCATCGCGGCAGGCCTGGCGTGGATGCAGGGGCTGCGTCAGGCCGGCGTCGCCGTGCCGGTCATTGCCGACGGCCACATTGGCTGGCTGATCGCGCTGGCCAGCATCGCCGCCCCGCTGTTCGAGGAGTTCATCTTCCGGGGCCTGATCTTCAACGGCCTGCGCCGCTCGTTGCGGCTGCTGCCGGCGCTGGCCGCCAGCGCCGCCGTGTTCGCGGTGATCCACCCGCCGCTGGCGATGCTGCCGGTGTTCGTGCTGGGCGTTTGTACGGGGCTGGCGTTCGAGCGGAGCAAGGGACTATTGGCCGCGATCGTCACGCACGCGCTGTACAACGGCGCGATGCTGGCCGTACAGCTGTGACGCGGACGGTTCAGCGCTGCCAGCCGCGCTGCAGCGCCGCCCGTTCGGCAGCGGCATCCAGCGCACTGCCTTCGATACGCTCGTCGATCGCTTCCAGCACGGCGGGTGGCATGGCCACGCCGGCCTGGCGGTAGGCCGGCTGCGTGGCCGCGGCCTGCTCCTGCAGCACGGCGACGCGCCAGCCGTTTCCTTCACGGCATGCCAGCCCGGCGGCAGCGGCCAGCGCGAAGCTGCGGCAATAGCTGCCATCCCTGGCCTGAAACGTGACGCCGATGCGCACCGGCGCACCGGCCACGCCGGTGCTGGCAAGCTGATGCGACAACGCGTCGGCCAACGCTCCTTGCGCCAGCACGCCCTGCGCCGTCGCCGCCAAGGTGGCGCCGGCGCCCTGCTGGTGTGCAGCCTGCCAGCCGCCGATACCGGCCAGCACCCCGACGGCCAGCGCCGCCGCCATGCCACCCCACTGCCACCAGCCGTTCCTCGGCGCCGGCTGCCGCTCCGTACGCGCGGCGCGGGCGGCGGCCAGGCCGACCACGTTCGGCGCGGCCGCCTGGCGCAGGGCGGGAGGCACCGGCTCCGCCAGCACGTCGGCAAAGGCGGCGAACACGTCGCCGCGCAGCTGCCGGTGACGGGCCACGGCGGCGGCCACGGCCGGGTCGTCGCGCACCGCCCGCTCGACCGCGTCGCGCTCCGGACCGGCCAGCTCGCCGTCCGCATAGGCCATCAATACTTCATCGGAAAAACTCATTTCGCCACCTTCGCCTGATCGGACAACAGCCCCTGTAATGCTTCCCGCGCGCGCGCCAGCCGGCTGGTCAGCGTCCCCATCGGAATCTCCAGCACCTCGGCGGCTTCCTTGTACGGCATGCCGTCCACCAGTACCAGCGCCACCACCAGCCGGTGATCCTCGGACAGCATGCCGATCGCCTTCTGGATGGCGAGCCGCTGCTGGTGCACGGCGGCCGAATCGTCGCCGACCGTCTCGCCCTCTTCCGCCGGCGCGAAGACCCGGTCGCGCCGCATGCGGCTGCGCACCTCGTCGACCCACGCGTTCTTGATGATGCGGAAGATCCAGCTGTCCAGCCGCGTGCCCGGCTCCCACTGCGCCTGGCGCACCAGCGCGCGCTCGACGGCGACCTGCACCAGGTCGTCCGCGTCCTCGCGGTGATAGGTCAGCGCGCGGGCAAAGCGGCGCATGCGCGGCAGCAGTTCGGCAATGTCGGTATCGAGGCTCATCTGGCGTCCAGTACCCGGTAAACGCCGGCGGCCCGGCGCTTCTTCCACGTGCGGGAAAAAAATTCGCGACCCGTTCCCGGGACAAAGCAGTTTATCATCCGCCCATGAGCTCTCTCCGCCTCCTGTCAGCCATGCGCATCACGGCGCTGCTGTTGCTGTGTGCCGCCAGCGGCGCGCAGGCCCAGCTGCGCCTGCCGTCACTGAACCTGCCGCTGCCACAGGGCCTCGATCCGGAACTGGTGCGCCGTCCGGCCGGCCGCCTGCTCGACAGCCGCGTCCCAGGCGACCTGACCGGGCTGCGCCTGGAACAGGTCACCCAGCTGCTGCGGCGCCATCCCGACGTGATCGAAGCCGACCCGCGCGGCGCTCCGGCGGTGCGCAACGAGATCCTGGCCTCGTCGCCCGCGCCGGCCAGCCTGGCGCGGGCCGCTGCGCTGGGCCTGACGGTCGTGCGCGAGCAGCGGCTGGACGAACTGGAACAAAGCATCGTCGTGTTCGCGGTGCCGGCCGGGAGCTCGACGGCGGGGCTGCTGGCCGCCTTGCGAGCGGCCGACCCGGACGGCAGCTACGACTTCAATCACCTGTACAGCGGCTCGGGCGACGCGGCAACGGTACCTGCCGCCGCGCGAGGCAGCGGCGCGACCGTCGGGCTGATCGATAGCGGCATCGATACGGGCCATCCGGCGCTGGCCCATGCCGAGGTGCGGCGCTGGGGCTGCAATGGCGTGCCGAAGCCGCACAGCCACGGCACCGCCGTCGCCGCCCTGCTGGTGGGCCAGGCCGACCGCTTCCGCGGTGCCGCACCGGACACGCCGCTGTATGCCGCCGACATCTATTGCGACAGCCCCACCGGCGGCTCGGCCGAACAGATCGCCGCGGCGCTGGCCTGGCTGGCACGCGAGCGGGTCGGCGTGGTCAACCTCAGCGTGGTGGGGCCGCCCAACGAGGCGCTGCGCCGCGTGGTCGCCGCCATGGTCAAGCGCGGGCACCTGCTGGTGGCTGCCGTCGGCAACGACGGGCCGGCCGCGCCACCGTTGTATCCGGCCAGCTATCCCGGCGTAGTGGGCGTCAGCGCGGTCGACCGCAATGGCCGGCCGCTGCCGGAAGCGGCACGGGGGCCGCAGGTGATGTTCGCGGCACCGGGCAGCCAGATGGTCAGCGCGGCGCCCGGCGCGCCGCCCTACCGCCAGGTGCGCGGCACCTCCTTCGCGGCACCGCTGGTGGCGGCCCTGCTGGCACCGCATCTGCCCCATCCCGACGGCGCAACGGCCAGGGAAGCGCTCGCGCGCCTGGCCCGGCAGGCCATCCCCGGCCCGGTCCCGGAACGCGACGCCATCGGTCTGGGCATCGTCGGCACCGACCTGCGCGTAGACCCGGCGCGCCTGCGCTGAAAAAAAATTTTCAGGACGATGGAATAAACGCCGCGGCCCCGGCGTTTTCACTGTAACGGCAGCGGACTTCGCCGCGCCATCCACAGGAGAATCCATCATGCAAGCCAAGAAAATCGCCTTCCACGTCACCCTGGTTCTGTCCTTCGGCATCGCCGCTTCCGCCCACGCCCAGTTGCTTGGCCGCGGTGGTGCGCTGGGGGGCGGCTCGCTGGGTGGCATGCTGTCCGGCGGTGGCAGTTTCGCCGGCCGGAGTGGCATCGACATGGTCACCGAACGTGGCGGCATCGGCCGCAGCGCCATGGCAAACGGCAGCGGCAGCGGCACCTTGACCGGCGCGCTGACCGGCGCCACGACGCAGGAACCTGCCGCCGCCCCATCCGCTTCGAACGTGGCGCCGACGCCCAGCCAGCGGCCGCTGACAGGCAGCTTGAGCAAGCAGGGCGACCTGGCCGGCAATCTGGGCATCGCTTCCGCGCCGGCCGCCACGGCGGGCAGCAGCTCCCCGGCGGCCCCCACCTCGGCCGCCCAGGCCTCTCCCGCCGCCCGCACCGCCGGCGCGGGCGGCAGTGGCGGCGGCCAGGGCGCCGCCAGCGCCTCCATCGATGGTGGCGCACTGGCCGGCATGGCGCGCGGCGCCGGTGCCGGCGCAGTCGCCAGCGGTGCCGCCATCGCCGCACCGATGCGCGACGGTGCCCGGGCTCAAGCGGCGGCAACGCGCGACTATGCGGTCGCCAGCGCGGCCACGGCGGCCGGCGCCGCACGCGGCAGCGCACAGGCGGCGCAGGCCCTGGGCGCGAACGCAGCCACGGCGGCACAGTCGGTACAAGCGCCTGCGGTGCAGGCCCAGGCCGGTGGCAGCGCCAATGCGCAGGCGTCGGCGTCGCGCTGAACGCTTAACGGCGCCGCATGCGCGCCAGCGCGGCCACCAGCATCAACGCCAGCGCGCCCAGGGCGCTGGTGGCCGCCACCACGGCCACCAGCAGCGCGGCCGGGTTGGATGCTTCGAGCAGCTCGGCGCCGACGGCAAGGCACAGCACGAGGATCAGCTGCGCCGGCAGCACGAAGCGCAGCGCGCGCATGGCGCTGTCGTCGCCGCGGCGGCGCAGGCGCCGGGCGACGACGACGGCCGGCCCCCAGACGATGCAGAGGAAGGCGGCCAGCAGGATTATGGCGTGCAGGAGTTTCATTGGTGCGGCAGCATACCGCAATCCCGGCAGCTACACTTAAACCCGGCGGTGTCAGGCACCTATCCGAGGGTCGGAGACCCTCGGATAGGTGCCTGACACCATGGGTCTCCGCCAAAAAAAAAGCGGTGGCCAGAAACCTGGACCACCGCAAAGGGAAGCGCGCCATGGGGCAGGCGCTGGTGAAACGCTTTACAACAACAACGCTTACTACAACAACTCATGGCCGCCGCGCCGGTACACGGCGGCGGTGTGTTTTACAGGTGCTGCGCGATCTGCGGCAGCAGGTCGTCGAACGTGCGGCCGGTGCCGTTTTCGCCGATCGCGTGCATCTTCCACTCGCCGTTATGGCGGTACAGCTTGGCCATCAGCTGGGCGCTGTGCTGTCCCTGCACGGACAGGTTGAAGCGCGCCACTTCCTTGCCGTTGTCGGCGTTGATCAGGCGGCAGTAGGCGTTCTCCACCTGGGCGAAGCTCTGGCCGGTGAAGCTGTTCACCGTGAACACGATGCTCTTCACGTTCGGCGGCACCTGCTGCAGGTTGACGGTGACCTGTTCGTCGTCGCCGTCGCCCGCGCCAGTGCGGTTGTCGCCCGAGTGCGAGATGCTGCCGTCGCGGCTCTTGAGCTGGCGGAACCACACCACGTCCAGCGGCTTGTTGGCGTCATCGAACACGATGCACGAGGCATCCAGGTCGATGTCGGCGCTCTTCGCGCCGAAGCCCAGGAAGCCCTTGCTCTTCACGGCATCCCAGCCCAGGCCCATCACCACGCGGGTCAGCGTGCTGCCGGCTTCCTTGTCCAGAGAGATCTTCTGGCCCTTCGATAAATTCACAGACATGTGGAACTCCTTGATTTGTTACGACGTTACTGCGGCCGGCTCTTGTTGAGCCATGCGACGAACGTTTCGCGATTGCGCGAGCAGACCAGCACCTTGCCGCTGCCCGAGAAGCGCAGCACCATGCCTTCGCCGCTCGTCACGCTGTTCACCAGGTTGCCCAGGAAGCCGCCGCTCTGGCTCGTGGCCACCGAGATGTCGTAGCGCAGCGAGCTGTCCCAGCAGACCACGTGGGCGTTGTCGATGACGATGTCCTGGCCCGGCTTCACTTCCAGCTGGGACATCGAACCGAAGCCCGATACCACCAGTTGGCCGCTGCCGCTGGTTTCCGTGATGAAGAAACCGCCGCTCTGGCCGAACAGCGCGTTGCCGACGTTCTGGGTGCGCACCTTCAGGTCCACGCCGGACGTGGCCGCGACGAACGCGCCGTCGCTGATCATGTACTGGCGCTGGCCCACGTCCACTACCTGCATCGCGCCGGGCAGCGTGGGCGACAGCAGGCAGTCGCCGTCGCCCTTCACTGCCTCGATGTGCTGCTGGAAGAACGACTCGCCGTTGGCGAAGGTGCGCATCAGTGCCGCGCCCAGGCCGCCCTGCATGCGTCCCTTCAGTTCCAGCGCGGACTCCATCATCACCATCGCGTTCGACTCGCAGTAGATCTTCTCGCCGTGGCGCATCGAGACGTGCAGGAAGGGATCGACGTCCCCCGTGACGGTAAAGGTCGGCATGGCTTACACCGACACGCCGAACGACGAGGCCAGCGCGCCCAGGCCGCCTTTGTAGCCCTGGCCGACGGCCTTGAACTTCCAATCGGCGCCGTTGCGGTACACCTCGCCGAACACCATCGAGGTTTCCGTCGAGCTGTCCTCGGACAGGTCGTAGCGGGCGATTTCCTGGTTCGTCGCGGCGTTGACGCAGCGGATGAACGCCTTCTGCACCTGGCCGAAGTTCTGGCGGCGGCTGTCGGCTTCGTGGATCGTCACGCAGAACGCGATGCGGTCCACGTCGGCCGGCACCTTGGACAGGTCCAGGCGCACGGTCTCGTCGTCGCCGTCGCCAGCACCGGTACGGTTGTCGCCCGAGTGCTGTACCGAGCCGTCGGCCGATTTCAGGTTGTTGTAGAAAATGAAGTCCAGGTCGCTGCGCACCTTGCCGTCGACTTTCAGCATGAACGCCGAGCTGTCGATGTCGAACGCGGCGCCATCGCTGCTGCGCGCATCCCAGCCCAGGCCGACCGTCAGTTGGGACAGGCCAGGTGCTTCCTTGCTCAGGTTGACGTTACCGCCTTTTTGCAGACTGATTGCCATGATTGATACTCCTTCAGTTTTTCGTTAAAAGAGACACCCACTTACCGACGCGACAGGCTGGTGTCTTGAGCGTGCCGCGTATTCTTGTGTTCGACCGGGAGGGGCACGCGGCCCCTCCGCTTTCCTTACGCCGCGGCCAGCGCGGCCTGCTGCTTGCGATACCGTACCGAGGACCACAGCGAGGCGACGATGAAGGCCACGCCGATCAGGCCCGTGAAGATCTCCGGAATGTGATACTTCATGCTCGCCAACATGATCACGGCCAGGATACCGATCGCATAGTGCGCGCCGTGCTCCAGGTAGACGTACTGGTCGAGCGTGCCCTTGTGCACCAGGTAGACCGTCATCGAACGCACGAACATCGCACCGATCGCCAGGCCCAGCATGATGATCACGACGTCCTTGGTGATGGCGAACGCGCCGATCACGCCGTCGAAGCTGAACGAAGCATCGAGCACTTCCAGGTACAGGAAGCCACCGATACCGCCCTTCTTGACCATCTCGCCCACGTTCGAGCCGCCTTCTTCCTCCTTCTCCAGGTAGTTCGAGATCGCGTCGACACCGACGTAGATCAGCACACCCCACAGGCCGGAGATCAGCACGACGAACTTCTGCGCTTCCTCGACGATACTGAGGCTGCCCAGCAGTACGCCCAGCGCCACCATCACGGAGATCGACGAGACCTTGCCCAGCGAACCGAGCTTCTTCTCGACATTACCCAGCCAGTGCATTTCCTTCTCGTGGTCGAGCAGGAAGTTCAGGAACACCAGCAGCAGGAACATGCCGCCGAATGCCGCCACTTCGGCATGGTGATTGGTCAGGTGCCGCGAATACTCGTCGGGGTTGTTCAGTGCCAGCGTCCACACGTCGGTCAGGCCGATGTCGGCCGCGACCGCCACGATCACGAGTGGGAACAGCAGGCGCATGCCGAACACCGCGATGATGATGCCGATACCCAGGAACAGTTTCTGCCAGAACTCATCCCACGTCTTCAGCACGGAGGCATTGACCACCGCGTTGTCGAACGACAGCGAGACTTCCATCACGCTCAGGATGACCGCGATACCCAGCGCGGACAGCGCCCCCGTCAAGCCGCCTTTCTCGTAGCCCCACCATGCGGCCACCGCCAGACAGACGAAGGAGACCAGGAATGAGATCCTGAAGTGCTTCATCGGTTTTTCCTTTGTTGTTGATCAATGCAGTGCATTGTATAGACCTGCCGCCTTTAGAAAAATAGAAGATAATCGAAGCCTTACTTCGAAAAAACAGAAGATTCGAGAACCATGAAAACCTCCGGCATCAACTTCCGCCACCTGTATTTCTTCCGTGTCGTGGCAGCCGAAGGCAGCGTCACGCGCGCCGCCGAGCGGCTCGGCCTGGCTATCCAGACCGTCAGCACGCAGATCGCCGCCCTCGAGCAGTCGCTGGGCAAGTCGCTGCTGACCCAGCAGGGCCGCCGCCTGGTGCCGACCGACGCGGGCCGCGTCGCGTTGACCTATGCGGAGCAGATCTTCGAGCTGGGCGACCGCATGCAGGAAGCGTTGAACGAGGCGGACAACGGGCGCGTGCGCCTGACGGTCGGCATCTCCGACTCGCTGCCCAAGCTGATCGCCTACCGCCTGCTGCAAGCCGCTTTCGGCATGCAATCGGCCGTCAAGCTGGTCTGCGTCGAGCGCGAGTTCGAAACCCTGCTGGCCGACCTGGCGCTGCACAAGCTGGACGTGGTGCTGACCGACCGTACGGTACGGGCCTCGGCCAGCCTGCGCGTGTTCAGCCACCTGCTGGGCGAAAGCGAGATGATGGTGTTCGGTGCGGCCGCGCTGGCGCGCAAGCATGGCCGCAACTTCCCGCGCGGCCTGAATGGCGCCCCCATGCTGCTGCCGACCCGGAACAATGCGCTGCGCGGTCGCATCGACGAGTGGCTGCTGCAGCAGGACGTACGGCCGGACATCGTGGGCGAGTTCGAGGACAACGCAATGCTGAACACCTTCGCGCGCGACGGCCTGGGCCTGTTCTTTGCGCCGGCCGGCCTGGAACACGACATCCGTGCCCAGTTCAACGCGGTACCGGTCGGTGCCGCCAGCGGGTTGCGCGAGCAGTTCTATGCGCTGTCGAGCGAGCGGCGCATTCGCCATCCGGCGGTGGAGGCGATCCTGGCGGCGCAGACGGGGTTGTTTGCGGCTTAGGGTCTGTCCCTGCCGAGGGACTGACCCTGAAGTATTGTTCGATCCTTCGAGGCTTTGCCGAGGCCGCGTAGCCGCTGTCGAACTTCGGGGACAGTCCCCAGCTGTGGTTTCTCTCGTGAAATCTTGAAATTTGCGCTACCCCCGCTCCGGGTCGGCTAAGATGATGCTTTCAACTACCCGCTTCAGTGCGTTATATGCACAATCTTTTGCTTGTCCTGCTGGCCTTCCTTCTTGTAGCACTCAACGGTTTCTTCGTGGCGGCCGAATTCGGCATCGTCACCCTGCGGCGCACGCGCGTGCGCGCCATCGCCAAGACGCAGGGACTGAAGGGCCGCATCCTCGAGAAGGTGCACGGCCAGCTGGACGCCTACCTGTCGGCCTGCCAGCTGGGCATCACGCTGGCCTCGCTGGGCCTGGGCTGGATCGGCGAACCCGCCTTCGCCGGCCTGCTGGAACCCCTGCTGGCCGCGATCGGCATCGACTCGCCCGAAGTCATCCACACGATCGCCTTCATCTTCGCCTTCGTGACGATCTCGTTCCTGCACATCGTCGTCGGCGAACTGGCGCCGAAGTCGCTGGCCATCCGGATTCCCGAGGTGGTCGGCCTGTGGAGCGCCGTGCCGCTGTACGCCTTCTACTGGCTGATGTATCCCGCCATCTGGCTGCTCAACCACAGCGCCAACATGGTGCTGAAGGTCGCCGGCCTGCAGGGCGCCGGCGGCCACGAGGCGCACTATTCGACCGAAGAGCTGAAGCTGATCCTGCGCACCAGCCAGCCGGGCGAACAGTTCGACAAGGACGAGCGCAACATCCTGGCGCACTCGCTGGACTTTTCGGAGCTGCGCGTGTCCGACCTGATGCGTCCCATCAACGAGGTGATTGCGCTGTATGCCACCAAGCCGCTGGAGGAGAACCTGCAGACGGTGTTGCGCAACCGCTTCTCGCGCTACCCCTACTTCGACGAGGACGGCAGCACGGTGCTCGGCGTGGTGCACCTGAAGGACCTGTTCTTCGCCCAGCAGTCGGGCAAGCCGATCACGTCGTTCACATCGTTCCTGCGCCCCGTCGAGACGATCTCCGCGCGCACCAAGGCGATCGACCTGTTCCGCCGCTTCCGCGAGGGTGCGCCGCACTTTGCGCTGATCGGCGAGAAGGGCAAGCGCCCGGTCGGCTTCCTCACGCTGGACAACCTGCTGGGCGCGATGGTGGGCGAAATCCACGACGAATTCCGCCTGAACGAAAACGACTGGCTGAAGCAGCCGGACGGCGCCTTGATCGGCAAGGCCAGCCTGCCCATTTTCTCGCTCGAGCGCACCCTCGGCATCGACATCGAGAACGAGGAGCTGGGCCTGGACGAGGTGGAGTCGGTCGGCGGCCTGATCATGCTGAAGCTGGGCGACATTCCGAAGCAGGGCCAGCGCGTCAGCTTCAATCGCTTCGACCTGGTGGTGAAGAAGATGAACGGCCCGCGCATCCTGCTGGTGAAAGTGATCCCGCGCCTGGCGCCGGAAGACAATGCCGACCATGACTGACCCGTTTCGACCCATGACCATGATGCGCCTGTCCCACCTGCTCCGTTCCTCCCTGGCCGCCACCGCCCTGCTGGCCGCCACCGCCCACGCCGCCCCGCAATACGTGGCGGCCGGCTCGCCGCTGCCACGCTTCCATTTGCTGAAGGAAGGCAGCCATCGCTACCTGCGCTACCTGCAGGCGGCCGACAGCAACACGCCGCTCGACATCTGGCAGCGCGACATCCGCTTCGAGGGCAAGCGGGTGACGATCCGCCAGCGCTGGGATGCCGTCGGCAAGAGCCCTTCGGTCAAATGGCTCGATTCGTCGTTCGAGGCCGGCACGCTGCGTCCGCTGTCGCACACGCGCATCACGCAGAAGGACGGCAAGAAGACGGTGGAAGGTTTTGCCTTCGCGCCGGACAAGGTGACGGGCCTGCCCGACCTGCCGGGCAATACCCAGAAGGCGCTGAGCGTGCCGTCTGCCGAGCCGGCCTTCAACTTCGAGGCCGACATGGAGCTGCTGCAGGCGCTGCCGCTGGCCGAAGGCTACGAGGCGCAGCTGGTGCTGTACCACCCGGGCGGCCCGGCCGCGCCGGCCCGCTACACGTTCCGCGTGGCTGGCAGCGAGGCCATCGCCGGCCCGGCCGGGCCGGTCGACTGCTGGGTCGTGACGACGGACTACAACCAGCCCGGCACCGTGTCGAAGTTCTGGTTCGCCCGCGCCACCCAGCTGATGGTGCGCCAGGAGAGCCGCATGCCGGACGGTCGCCTGCTGGTCAAGACGCTGATCGACTAGGTGACTCCACGACCGGGTTCACCCCGGTCCAGTTGCGCAAGAGGCCCAGGGCGACCGCCAGCAGGGTCGGGCCGATGAACAGGCCGACGAAGCCGAACGCAATGACGCCGCCCAGCACGCCCAGCAGCACCAGCAGGAACGGCAGGCTGGAGCCGCGGCTGATCAGCAGCGGCTTGACCACGTTGTCGACGCCGCTGATCAGCAACACGCCCCAGATCACCATGAAAATGCCCCAGCCGGTGCTGCCCTGGTTGAACAGCCAGATCGCGGCACCGCCCCAGATCAGCGGCGGCCCCACCGGAATCAGCGAGAACAGGAAGGTGGCCACGGCCAGCAGCGCGACAGCGGGCACGCCGGCGATCAGGAAGCCGGCGGCAGCCACCGCCGCCTGCGCCAGCGCGGTCCCCAGCAGCCCGTACATGACACCGCGCACCGTGCGGCTGACGGTATCGGCAACACCCGGCGCGTGCTCCCCCATGATCTTGTCCATCCCCACCGCCAGCGCGCGCAGCAAGGTCGGACCGTCGCGGTACAGGAAAAAGCTGACGAAGGCGGCCAGGCTGACCTGCGCCACGCCGCTGCCCAGCACGAGGCCTCCTCCCAGCAGCAGGTGGCGCGCCGGCTCCATGTATTTCTTCGCCAGCGCGATCAGCTGCTCGCGGCTGCCGATCAGGCTGCGCAGGTAGCTGTCGGCCATTTCGCCGACCACCGGTATCTGGCGCAGCCAGTCCGGCGGCGCCAGGTGGCCGGCCTGCAGCGCGTCGCGCAGGCCACGATAGAAGTCACCCGCATTGTCCGCCACGTTCCAGGTCACCAGCGCCAGCGGCAGGATGATCACCAGCACCAGCGAGACCGTCATGACGGAGGCGGCCAGGGTGCGCCGTCCGCGCAGGCGTGCCAGCAGGCGCAGATACAGGGGCCAGCTGGAAATCGTGATCGCGCAGGCGAACAGGATCGCTGCCAGGAACGGTCGCAGCACCCACAGGCAGCCGATCACCAGGAAGACAATGGCCGCCAGGCGGCTGTACGGTTGAAAACGCTTTTCCATGCAAAATCCCGTTCATGTGTAGCATCTGACTGTCGGGAGATGATGTCTCCCTTGCATATTTGCAAGATCAGAATCCGGAACCCATACGATGACGCCCATACCGCTCGACGAGGCAACACTGGAAGATGCCAGGCAATTCAACCGCAAGCTGGCCCGCCTGCCCCGCTTCCGCGTCCGCAACCGTGTGACGCCGCGGCTACTGCAGGCGCTGCTGAGGCTATCCCAGCTGGGCGCCAACCGCAAGCTGGCGCGCGCCGGCATTCGCATCGAAACGGACTTCGCCGCGGCGGCGGATGGCGTGCGCGTGCCGCTGCGCATCCTGCGTCCGGCTGGCGCGGTGCGCGGCGTGGTGCTGGAGATCCACGGTGGCGGCTGGGTCATCGGTAATGCCCGCATGGACGACGGCCTGAATGCGGCCATGGTGCACGCTTGCCACGTGGCGGTGGTGTCGGTCGACTACCGGCTGGCCACGCAGGCGCCGCTGCAAGGCCAGCTGGACGACTGCCTGGCCGCGGCCCGCTGGCTGCTCGAGGGCGGCCTGGCCGGCTGCGAGCACCTGCCCGTCATCGTGGTGGGCGAGTCCGCCGGCGCCCATCTGGCCGCCGCCACCCTGCTGCGCCTGCGCGACGAGCCGGCGCTGCTGCGGCGCGTGCACGGCGCCGTGCTGTACTACGGGGTGTACGACCTGGCCGGCACGCCCAGCGTGCACCAGGCCGATGCCGACACGCTGGTGCTGGACGGTCCCGGCATCCCGGCCGGCCTGCGCCTGCTGACGCCGGACCTGGACGACGCGGCCCGGCGCAGGCCGCCGTTGTCGCCGCTGTACGGCGAACTGGAAGGCTTGCCGCCGGCGCTGCTGCTGGCCGGCGCGCTCGATCCCCTGCGCGACGATACGACCGGCATGGCGAACCGCTGGCGCGCGGTGGCGGACGTGGAACTGCATCTGCTGCCGGAAGCGCCGCACGGCTTCATCCGTTTTCCGACGGCGATGGCGCGGCTGGCGCAGGCGCGCGTGCACGGGTGGATCAGGGAGCGGTTGAACCGGGTGCCGGCGATCGGCGGAGCGCGCCGCAATGTGGCGGGCGGTCAGGAGCAGGACCGGTGGGGCCAGTCGCGGCGGGTTTGAGGTTGGGGTTGAAGTTGGGGTCTGTCCCTTTGGGACTGACCCCGAAGTTTCGCCAGAGCTGACGAAACGCATGCAAACTTCGGGGTCTGTGCCTAATGCCGCCAAGTTAAGGAAATTTATCAGCCAGCCACAGACGTCTTTCCACCAAAGGCGGAGAGCTGGGGTCAGACCCGGCGGGTCTGACCCCGGTTTTGGACCTGGGGTTGAGGGATACGCCTGCGGCCCAGTGAGTCTTACATCCTTAACTTAGCGGCATTAGGGTCAGTCCCCGTTGGGGACAGACCCCGGTGCCTCTGGCGCTGTGGTCAATCCAGCAGCAGCTTCAAATCATGCACGATCGGCGCCGGCCCCTGGTTATGGCGCAGGAACAGCCGCACCTTGCCCTGCTTGTCGAACACGTAGCTGCCGGCCGTGTGGTCGATCGTGTACGTATCGGCCGTCTTGCCCGGCACCTTCTGGTAGAACACCTTGAATTCCTTGGCCGTCGTCGCGATCTCGGCCGGCGTGCCGTACAGGCCGACGAAGCGCTTGTCGAATGCGGGCGCGTATTGCGCCAGCAGCGTGGGCGTGTCGCGTTCCGGGTCGAGCGTGACGAACAGCACCTGCACCTGGTCCGCTTGCGGGCCGAGCGCCTTCATCACGGCCGCCATCTCCGACATCGTGGTCGGGCACACGTCCGGGCATTGCGTGAAACCGAAGAACACCACCACGACCTTGCCCTTGTACGTCTCCAGCGTGACCGGCTTGCCGGTGTGGTCCTTCAGCGAAAAGCCCTTGGCGTAGTCGAGGCCCGTGATGTCGGTATTGGTGAACGCGGGGCGCTTTTCCGAACAGGCCACCAGCAGGAACAGCATGCACAGCGCGGCAAACAGTTTTTTCATGGTCAGAGCGGGATGTAATGGTCGACCAGCAGCGCCACGAACAGCAGCGACAGGTAGACGATGGAATACGTGAAGGCCTTGCGGGCGACCAGGTCGGTGTAGTGCTTGTAGATCTGCCAGCCGTACCACAGGAAGATGGCGTCCAGCACGACGGCGCTGGCCAGGTAGATCGCGCCACTCATGCGCACGGCGAACGGCAGCAAAGTGGTCGCGGCCAGCGCGATCGAATACAGGAACACGTGGAACTGCGTGAACGGCAGGCCGTGCGTCACGGGCAGCATGGGCAGGCCGGACTTGGCGTAGTCGTCGCGGCGGTACATCGCCAGCGCCCAGAAGTGCGGCGGCGTCCACAGGAAGATGATCAGGACCAGCAGCCATGCCTGCATCGGCACCTCGTTGGCGACGGCGGCCCAGCCGAGCGCCGGCGGCATCGCGCCGGACAGGCCGCCGATGACGATGTTCTGCGGCGTGGCGGGTTTCAGGATCATCGTGTAGATGACGGCATAGCCGACGAAGGTGACGAAGGTCAGCCACATCGTCAACGGATTGACCAGCGTGTACAGCACCCACATGCCGGCCCCGCCGATGACGGCCGAGAACACGACGGTCTGGCCGACCGTGATGTCGCCCAGCGCCATCGGCCGGCGCGCGGTGCGCGCCATGCGTGCGTCGATCTCGCGTTCGGCCAGGCAGTTGACCGCGAACGCGGCGCCGGCCAGCAGCCAGATGCCGATCGTGGCCGCGACGACGGTGCGCCAATCGGGCAGGCCGTCGGTGGCCAGGAACATCCCGATCACGGCACAGAACACCGCCAGCTGCGTGACGCGCGGTTTCGTCAGCGCCCAGTACTGGGCGATGCGGGGGTGCTGCTTCGGGGCTGCGGTACGGGTCGTCATCAGTGTGCGGCGGGGGCGTCGTATAAAAACTTAGCCCGGTAGTTTAGCATGGTCAGGAGCAGCACCAGGGCTGCCGCCCCGGCGTTATGCAGCACCGCCAGCAGCAGCGGATAGCTCAGGTAGATCGTCGCGATGCCCGTCAGCGCCTGCAGCGCCAGCACGACCGCGATGGCGCGCGCGACCGGCCGCAGTGGCGCGATGGACCAGGCCCGCGCGGCCGCCCAGCCCAGCACCAGCACGACGACCAGCGCGAAATTGCGATGCACCCAGTGGATCGCCGTCAGCGCGGAAAACGGCAGATAGTGGCCAGCCGCGGTCTTGCCCAGCTCGCGCCACAGGTGGAAACCGTGCTCGAAATCCATCTCCGGCACCACCTTGCCGCCGCACAGGGGGAACTCGGTGCAGGCCAGGGTGGCGTAGTTGGTACTGACCCAGCCGCCCAGGAACAGCTGCACCAGCAGCACGAGGCCGGACAGCAGCGCCAGCCGCCGCACCGTGACCAGCCGCGCGCGCGGGACGATGGCGCTGGCGGGCCGCAGCAGCTGGTCCTGGCGACCGCCGAACCACGTCAGCAGCGCCAGCAGGCCCATGCCCAGCAGCAGGTGCATCGTGACGATGACGGGCTGCAGCTTCAAGGTGACGGTCCAGGCGCCGAACGCGCCTTGCAGGCAGACGAAGAAGAACAGGAAGGTCGGATAGCCCGGCCGGTAGGCGGCCTGGCGCGTTTTCTTCCAGCGATACCAGGCCACCGCCATCATGGCGACGATCAGGATACCGATCGCCATCGCCAGGTAGCGGTGGATCATCTCGATCCAGGCCTTGGCCATGGTCACGGGACCCGTGGGCTGCAGGGCCTCGGCGGCGCGGATCTCCTCGTGCGCCAGGAACGGGTTGGCCAGGCCGTAGCAGCCCGGCCAGTCGGGGCAGCCCAGGCCGGAGTCGGTCAGCCGGGTAAACGCGCCGAACACGATCAGGTCGAACGTCAGGAACACGCCGATCCAGACCAGCTTGCGGTAACGGCTGATGTCCTTCGAGATCCAGGCCATCGACAGCGGCAGCAGCGCGACGATCAAGGCCGTGATGGCCATCTGGGCCAGGGTGGTGTGGTGCATGGGGTCCTGTCCTCAGCCGATCGCCGATGCTTTCAGCAGCTTGGCGATGTCTTTTTTCATCTTGGTCGGGTCGGGGTTCTTCGGGAAGCGCATCATCAGGTTGCCCAGCGGGTCAATCAGCCAAATATGGTCGGCCGCGTCGCCGCCCGGCTCCACCGGCAGCCATTGCGTCACCACGTCCTTGGGCGCGCGCAGCATGCGGGTGCCGTCGTTCACGCGCAGCAGCATCGTCTCCAGCGGCGCCTCGTCCGTGATGAGCCACACGCGTTCGATACGGTTCATCTCCTTGCCCTGCATCGTGCGCAGCTGGCGCATCGTGAACAACTGGTCCTGGCAGGCCTGGTCGCAGTCCGAGCCCCCCACCTTCAACATGATCCACTTGCCCTTGTAGGCGTCCAGCGTGGTGGGCTGCTGCGCCAGCGTGCGGCTCGCCATCGGCGGGATCGGATGGGCGCGCGGATCGATCAGGGTACCGTAGTTGGTGCGACCCGTCGGCTTGACGACGTAGTAGGTGAAGTAGGAGGCCAGCAGCGGCGACGCGCACACCAGCAGTACGGCGAACAGCTTCCAGCGGCCGCGGGCGCGCTGGCGATCAACGGTTTTGTTTTCGTCCACTGAGGATTCCGGTAATAACAAAGAACAGGAGCGCGGTCAGCGCCAGCGCATACCACTGGAACGCATAGCCGCGATGCTTGTCGACGCCCAGCTCGGGCGCGGGCCAGTCGCGCACCAGGCGATCCGTGCCGCCGGACGTCTGCTGGATGACGAAGGGCAGCAGCCGCAGGCCGCTGGCAGCCGCCACCTGGGGCACGTCGGCATTCTGCACGATCGCGCCGCGCACGAGCGGCGCGGCCGCGCCGAGCTGCAGCACGTGGCCGGCGTCGCGCCGGGCGATGCCCTCGATCGCCACGGCGCCCGCCGGTGTCGCATACGGCATGATGTGCTGGCGCCGCGCCGCGTCGACGGGCAGCCAGCCGCGCAGTACCAGTACATGCCGGTCGGTGCCTTCGATCCGCAGCGGCATCAGCACATAGAAGCCGGCCTGGCCGCCATGGGGGCGGTTGTCCAGGTACACCGGCCAGTTGGCGACGAAGGTGCCGCGCACCGCCACCCGGCGCCATTCGGCCTGCGCCAGCGCGATTGGCGCGCCATCGAGCCGCAGCGGCGCTTGCGCATTGGCGCTGGCCAGCTTGGCCTGCAGCGCCAGCTTCTGGTCGGCCCGGCGCGTCTGCCACTGGCCCAGCGCGACGCCCAGCCCCACCAGCACGACGGTGGCGACGAAGGGAACCAGCTTAAAGCGAAACGCAATACGCATTAGAATGAAACCCTACTTCCTTTCGCCCAGCCACATGAAAATCCTCGTCGCCATTGCCTTCATCCTGATCATCGGCAGCCTTGGTTCGGCGCTGTTCTACCTGATGCGCGACCGCGGCGGCAGCAAGCGCACGGTACGCGCCCTGGCGCTGCGGGTGGGCTTCTCGGTGCTGCTGTTCGTGCTGATCCTCGCGGCCAACCGCCTCGGCTACATCCAACCCACGGGCCTGCGCTAAATTGGGGACAGACCCCATTTTTTAAGCAATGTTTCCCAAAAAATGGGGTCTGTCCCCATTTTTTGGGAAACAAAAAACCGCAGCGGTTGCCCGCTGCGGCCTTGGCGTTGGGGGCGCGCCGATTATAGCGCCGCCTTACAGCCAGTAGACTATGACATAAAGTCCCAGCCAGACCACGTCGACGAAGTGCCAGTACCAGGCGGCGCCTTCGAACGCGAAGTGGTGCTCGGCGGTGAAGTGGCCCTTCATCAGGCGGAACAGCACGACGGCCAGCATGATGGCGCCCATCGTCACGTGGAAGCCGTGGAAGCCCGTCAGCATGAAGAACGTGGAGCCATAGATGCCCGACGTCAGCTTCAGGTTCAGTTCACTGTACGCATGGATGTATTCATAGGCCTGGAAGCCCATGAAGATCGCGCCCAGCAGGATCGTGGCGGCCAGCCAGAAGATCGTCTTGGAGCGTTTGCCCGCCTGCAGCGCATGGTGCGAGATCGTCAGCGTGACGCCGGACAGCAGCAGCAGTGCCGTGTTGATCGTCGGGATCGGGAACGGCCCCATCGTGTTGAATGCATCGACCACGCCGGCCGGACCGGCATTGCCCCATTGCGGCGAATAGTCCGGCCACAGGATCTTGTTGTCCAAATCGCCCAGCCACGGCATCGTGATGGCGCGGGCGTAGAACAGCGCGCCGAAGAAGGCACCGAAGAACATCACTTCGGAGAAGATGAACCAGCCCATCGACCAGCGGTACGAATAGTCGATGCGCTTGCTGTACAGCCCTCCTTCCGATTCGCGAATGGCGTCGCCGAACCAGCCGAACAGCACGGCGATCATCGCCACGATGCCGACCAGGCACAGGATGCGCCCCCAGGCCGCGTCGTTGACCCAGCCGGAAGCCCCGATCATCGTGGCCAGCATCGACATCCCGGCCAGCATCGGCCAGCGGGACGGTCCCGGCACGAAGTAATGCGGTGCCGTCGCGTGATTCGAACTCATATTCATCTCCTCGTGAACTCTTTTATGAAACCACCAATTTGACGATCGTTACCAATATACCGATGAACAGCGCGACGGCCAGCAGGCCCGCCGCGATGACGTGAAACGGATTGAGCTTGACCTCGTCCTTGTCGAAGTCGCTCTTGCGGCGCAGGCCCACGAACGACCACAGCACCGCCTTGAGCGAATACAGAAAGGACGGCCGGCCATCGTTGCTGCTCATTGCACCGCCTTCGACGCCGCCGCCGCCGCCGTCTTGTCCAGCCCCGCGATCTCGATGAAGGTGTACGACAGCGTGATCGTCTTCACTTCCTTCGGCAGCGCCGGATCGAGATAGAACATCACCGGCATCTGCTTCGCCTCGTTGGCCTGCAAGGTCTGCTGCTGGAAGCAGAAACACTCCACCTTCTTGAAATGCGGCGTGGCGCTCTGCGGTGCATAGCTGGGGATCGCCTGCGCCGTCACGGGCCGCGCCTGCGCGTTGACGACTTCGTACACCACGGTCTTCATCTCGCCCGGGTGAACCGTCACGCTGCGCTCGGTGGGCCGGAAGCGCAAGCTACCCTGCACGTTGCTGTCCAGTTCCACCGTGATGCTGCGGCTCAGGTCCACCTGGGTGTTGACCGGCGGCGCCACCGTGCCGTCCTTCTGCGTCAGCACGTTGATGCCGAGGACCTCGCAGATGTGCCGGTAGACCGGAATCAGCGCGTAGCCGAAGCCGAACATCACGACGGCCATGACCAGCAGCTTGCCCAGCATCCGGCGGTTGGACTCGCGCGCTTCGCTCATGGCCTTCAGCTCAGCCAGATCCGCTTGGCGATCACGGACAGGAAAAACACCAGCGCGATCGATCCGAGGATCAGCGCGAGGCGCAGGTTGTTCGGCTTGTTCTGGTCTGACATGCTGCTTTTCCCATCCACAGTACTGCGAACATCGGAACACGGGCCGTCCACCGGGAGCGGCCCGCCAGAGACATCACTTCACCAGCGGCGGCGTTTCGAACGTGTGGAACGGCGCCGGCGACGGCACGGTCCATTCCAGGCCTTCGGCGCCTTCCCATGGCTTGTCGGCCGCCTGCTTGCCGCCGCGGATCGTCGGCAGCACCACGAAGAACAGGAAGTACACCTGCGACAGGCCGAAGCCGAACGCGCCGATCGAGACGATCGCGTTGAAGTCGGTGAACTGGGTCGGGTAATCGGCATAACGGCGCGGCATGCCGGCCAGGCCCAGGAAGTGCATCGGGAAGAACGTGATGTTGAACGTGATCAGCGAGGCCCAGAAGTGGATCTTGCCGCGCAGCTCGGGGTACATGAAGCCGGTCCATTTCGGGCCCCAGTAATAGAAGCCGGCGAACAGCGCGAACAGGGAACCCGCCACCAGCACGTAGTGGAAGTGCGCCACCACGTAATAGGTGTCGTGCACCTGGATGTCGATCGGCGTGACGGCCAGGATCAGGCCCGTGAAACCACCCATCGTGAACACGAAGATGAAGCCGACGGCGAACAGCATCGGCGTCTCGAACGTCATCGAGCCCTTCCACATCGTGGCGATCCAGTTGAACACCTTGACGCCGGTGGGCACGGCGATCAGCATCGTCGCGTACATGAAGAACAGCTGGGAAGTGACCGGCATGCCGGTCGTGAACATGTGGTGCGCCCAGACGATGAACGACAGGATGGCGATCGACGCGGTCGCGTACACCATCGACGCATAACCGAACAGCGGCTTGCGGGCGAAGGCCGGAATGATCTGCGAGACGATGCCGAATGCCGGCAGGATCATGATGTAGACCTCGGGGTGGCCGAAGAACCAGAAGATGTGCTGGTACATCACCGGGTCGCCGCCGCCGGCCGCGTTGAAGAACGAGGTGCCGAAGTGGCGGTCGGTCAGCGTCATCGTGATGGCGCCGGCCAGCACGGGCATGACGGCGATCAGCAGGTAGGCGGTGATCAGCCAGGTCCAGCAGAACATCGGCATCTTCATCAACGTCATGCCGGGCGCGCGCATGTTCAGGATGGTGACGATGATGTTGATGGAGCCCATGATCGACGACGCGCCCATGATGTGCATGGCGAAGATGGCCATGTCCATGCCCGGGCCCATCTGGGTGGACAGGGGCGCGTACAGCGTCCAGCCGGCCGCGGTGGCGCCGCCCGGCACGAAGAACGAGCCGGCCAGCAGCAGCGCCGCCGGCGGCAGCAGCCAGAACGAGAAGTTGTTCATGCGCGCGAACGCCATGTCGGAAGCACCCACCTGCAGCGGGATCATCCAGTTGGCGTAGCCGACGAAGGCCGGCATGATCGCGCCGAACACCATCACCAGGCCGTGCATCGTGGTCAGCTGGTTGAAGAACTCCGGTTGGAAGAACTGCAGGCCGGGCTGGAACAGCTCTGTGCGGATCATCAGCGCCAGCACGCCGCCCGAGAGCAGCATGATGAACGAGAACCACAGGTACAGCGTGCCGATATCCTTGTGGTTGGTGGCGAACAGCCAGCGCCGCAGACCGGTCGGATGGTCGTGCGCATGGTCGTGATCGTGCGCGTGACCGTGATCGTGACCGTGGGTGTGATCGATAGTAGTCGTGCTCATGATGAAGCTCCTGTTACTTACGTGCTGCCACAATTTCGGCCGGTTGGACGATGTTCTGCTCTGGCTTGTTCGACCAGTTGTTACGGGTGTACGTGATCACGGCGGCGATGTCGGTATCCGACAGCTGCTTCCAGCCAGGCATCTCGGCCGGATAGTTGCCGCTCTTCTTGCCGTGCAGGAGCACGTCGATCTGCGGCGCCTTCGGGCCGTTGACGACTTCCGAGCCGTCCAGCGGCGCGAACGCGTTCGGCACGCCCTTGCCGTTGGCCTGGTGGCACACGGCGCAGTTGGCGGCATACACCTTTTCGCCCTTGGTCTTGAGCTCATCGATGGTCCAGGTCTTGTTCGGATCGTCCGCCAGCGCGGCCATTTCCTTTTTCTTCTTGTCGACCCAGGCAGTGTACTCGTCGGCCGTGACGACACGCACGACGATCGGCATGAAGGCGTGCTCCTTGCCGCACAACTCGGCGCAGTTGCCGCGGAAGACGCCGGTGTGCTCGGACTTGAACCAGGTGTCGCGCACGAAGCCGGGAATGGCGTCCTGCTTGACGCCGAACGCGGGAATCATCCAGGCGTGGATCACGTCGTTGGCGGTGGTGACGATGCGGATTTTCTTGTGAACGGGGACGACGACCTCGTTGTCCACCTCCATCAGGTAGTTCTCGCCGCGCTTTTCGGTCGCTTCGACGCCCGGGGAGCCGATCTGCGAGCGCGGCGTGGCCAGGTTGGAGATGAACGAGATGCCCTCGCCTTCGCCGTTCAGGTAGTCGTAGCCCCACTTCCACTGCATGCCGGTGGCCTTGATGGTGATGTCGGCGTTCGACGTGTCCTTCATGCCGACGACGGTGCGGGTGGCCGGCAGCGCCATGCCGATGACGATCAGGAACGGCACGACGGTCCAGGCGATTTCGACAGCCGTCGATTCATGGAAGGTGGCGGCCTTGTGGCCGACCGATTTGCGGTGCTTGAAGATGGAATAGAACATCACGCCGAACACGGCCACGAAGATGACCAGGCAGACGATCATCATCCAGTTGTGCAGGCTGTAGATTTCAGAAGCGATCTGCGTGGCGGCGGGCTGGAGGTCCAGCTGGTGTGGCGTCGGGCCGCCGGTGCCGCCCGTGGCTGCGTGGTAAGTGCCGGTTGCCGTCGATGCGCTCTGCTGGGCCCATGCTGGTGCCCCGGCCAGGGACGCCGCCACCGTGGCGGCCAGCCCAAGCATCAACGATTCAAGTCGCTTCGCAAGTTTCATGTTTTCCCCAAACCACCCAAGATATAAGAAAAATTTTTCACTGCGACGACTGCCGGTTGCCGGTGGGTCGTCGTTGTGCTTAATACACCAAACAGTTACAGACGGAAAATGCCCGGCTGAACCTTGACAATGCCACCGGCAGACACAATATCACCGATGACGCTGACTATTGATGCCTTGCTGTTTCTGGCCACTTTTTCGGGCCGGATTTTCGTGTGTCCGGATGGAAAAAAGTAGCCAAATTAGTCAAGGATTATAAGCATTATTACTTAGCCATATCAAGCGTGTGGCTGTGTTTCCACCGCGCAGTGCAATGCTGCAGCGCGCCATTGTGGAGGCGGCGAAAACGTGTTATCGGCCGCGGCGCGAGGGGTCGAAACGGATGATGGCTTCGCCGTCTTTCGTCATCCGTGCGGCGGGTCGGAAGGCGTGTCCATAGATGACTTCGAACGTCAGCGCCAGCTTGCCGTCGGCACGCCGGTTTTTTTCCAGTCCCGCCAGCAATTTGGCGTGCCCGCCGCGGCCCAGCAGGCCCTTGCGCGCCGTCGTCAGCGGATTGCCGCCCAGCGCGCGCACGTCCGCCAGCAGTTTATCGGCGCTGTCGTAGGTAACCGTCAACTTTTCCATGTCCATCACGGGGGTCGCGAACCCCGCTTCCACCAGCTGGTCGCCAAAGTCGTGCATGTCGACAAAGGGCAAGGTGTGCGGTGCAAGATCGACGTCGGCGAAGGCGGCGCGCACTTCCTGGAAGGTATCCGGGCCGAAGCAGGAAAACATCAACAGGCCATCCACGCGCAGCACGCGGCGCCACTCGGCAAACACGCGGTCCGGCTGCGGATGCCAGTGCAGGGCCAGGTTGGACCAGACCAGGTCGACGGTATTCGGACCCAGCGGCAGGTCGGCGAAGTCGCCGCACAGCAGGTCGATGCCGCTCTTGGCCGGAAGCAACTTGCCCAGCAGCTGATTCAGCGCCGACTGCCGGCCCGGCTGGCCGGGCAGCGAGCGCAGCATGGGTTCGGACGCGTCGATGCCGATCACCTGCGTGGCCGCGTAGGCCTTGTGCAGCAGGGCCAGGTCGGCACCGCTGCCGCAGCCCGCGTCCAGCACGCGCTGGGGTGCCAGGCGCACCAGTTGCAAGCGCTCGTGCATGCGATGAGCGATCTCGCGCCGCAGGAAGTCGCCGTCCTGCACGCGGGCGGGGCGGGAAAACAGCAGGCGCACGCGGTCGACGTCGATGGGCGCGGAAAGTTTCGGTGGCTTGGCGGGGACTTGCATGGGGTCGTTGGTTCAGGTGAGATAATGTGAGGCGAGGCGACAGTTTACCTGTTTGGAGCGAAACGCGATGGGCGGCGGGCTGTGGAGGGCTGGACTGGCGACATTGCTGCCGTGCGGCTGCATGCTGTGCGGCGCGCTGGGGCGCGATCCGCTGTGTCCGCCGTGCCGCGCGCAGTTCTGCGGCACCGGGCCTGGCCGCTGCCCCGTCTGCGCGGAGCCGCTGCCGGACGGTGCCAAGGGCGTGCCGTGCGGGCGCTGTGTGCAGCGGCGGCCGGCGTATGACGCCACCATTGCCGCCGTGTCCTATGAGATGCCGCTGGACCGGCTGGTGCTCGAGCTCAAGTTTGGCGGCCGGCTGGCGCATGCGCGGCTGTTTGCGTCGTTGCTGGCGGAGGCGTCCCATGCGGCTTTGCTGGATGAGCGCCCTGCCCTGCTGTGCCCAGTGCCGCTGGCACCGGGCCGGCTGGCCGAGCGCGGTTTCAATCAGGCGCTGGAAATCGCCCGGCCGCTGGGCAAGCTGCTGACCATCGGCGTCGCGTCGCGCCTGGCGCAGCGGGTGCAGGAAACGTCGGCGCAGAGCCGGCTGCGCAGCGCCGCGCGGCGGGCCAACATGGCGCACGTGTTTGCCGTGCCGGAACGCGCCGCGGTGGCCGGGCGGCACATCGGCATCGTCGATGATGTCATGAGCAGCGGGCAGACGCTGCAGGAACTGGCGGCGGTACTGAAGCGCCACGGCGCGACGCGCGTGACGAATTTCGTGTTCGCGCGCACGCCGCCGCATCGAAAACATTAGGAGAGTAACGTTGTTTCACGTCGTACTGGTCAACCCCGAGATTCCGCCGAACACCGGCAATGTCATTCGTCTGTGTGCCAACACGGGCGCCCAGCTGCACCTGATCGAACCGCTGGGCTTCCCGCTGGACGACGCCAAGCTGCGCCGCGCCGGCCTCGACTACCACGAATACGCGCGCATGAAGGTGCACAAGGACTGGGCGGCGTTCCTGGCCGCCGTCCAGCCGGACCAGGCGCGCATGTTCGCCATGACCACGCACGGCTCGACCCCGTTCGCGCAGCTTGCCTTCCGACCGGGCGATGTCTTCGTGTTCGGCTCGGAAACGCGCGGCCTGCCCCCCGAGTTCCGCGACAGCTTCCCGACGACGCAACGCATCCGCGTGCCGATGCGGCCGGACAATCGCAGCCTGAACCTGTCGAACACCGTCGCGATCGTGGTGTACGAAGCGTGGCGGCAGCAGGGTTATGACGGCGGGAGCTGATTTCGTTGCTACTGCTGGGTTCGTGTCCCACCACGGTGTCAGTCACCAAAACGAGACACGACCTCATCAAAACAAGCGAGGCATGTGCCAGCGCAAATGGTCGGGCTCGTGTCCCACCACGGTGTCAGTCACCAAAATGGGACACGAACACAGCAGAGAGCTGATGTAGACCTACCTCAATTTGAAACCTAGGACGCCTGCTAGCTTAGGTGGATGAGCCGACCACCACGTACCCTCTTCCAAGGTGCCATCTATCATGTCACCTCGCGCGGCAATCGTCGCGCAAACATCTACGCCGACGAGCGAGATCATTTGACCTGGCTGGACGTCCTTGCCGAGACTGCGGAACGATATGACTTCAAGGTTCACGCGTATTGCATGATGCCTAATCATTACCACCTCCTGGTCGAGACACCATCAGCCAATCTCTCCGATGGCATGCGCTTTCTGAACGGGAGGTATGCCAAGCGGCATAACGACCGGCACGGCCTGGTCGGCCACGTCATCCAAGGTCGCTATTACGCCATACTGGTGGAACGAAACTCGCAGTTATTGGAAGCGGCGCGTTACATATCGCTAAACCCTGTTCGAGCGCGATTGGTGCGTTGCGCCGCCGAGTGGCGCTGGAGCAGCCATTGCTATCTGACCGGCGTGGCAGCGGCGCCGCCCTGGATGTCGCTGGAGTGGCTTCTCGGCCACTTCCACGGCGAAAGCGCGGCGGAGCAAGCCGAAGCATTCTCCGCTTTCGTGGACGCCAGTCTTCGCGAGCCGAGTCCGTTTTCGCAAAAGGTGGCGAAAAACCGGTGCCTCGAGACGCTCGACGCACGGCTCAACCCTATGAGTACAAACGCAGCAATAGCTTCCGCATATGCCACTGGGCTATTCACCCGTGCGGAGCTCGCTGCACACTTCGAGGTGTCGGTCAAGACTATAAGCAGAGCAATATCGAGCCACACTACCGCGACTACGGAAGAGCCTGTGTCCCGTTTTGGTGACTGACCCCGGGGTGGGACACGGCGTCAGCTGTGGAAGCGTTCACCAGTGTTGGCATAAATGCACCAAACGCCGTATAACTGAGCTTTCAGCTCTGGCGGAGGTCGCTATGTTCGACATGGACCTGCCGTGGTGGGAGTTCATTGCCCGCGGCGGCATCATCTATATCTTCTTGCTGATCATGGTGCGGCTGACCGGCAAGCGCACCATCGGCCAATTTACCCCGTTCGATCTGCTGATCGTCATGCTGCTGAGCGAGGCCGTGTCGAATTCACTGAACGGCGGCGACGAGTCCTTGCAGGGGGGCATGATCACCGCCACGACGCTCATCGCGCTAAACGTCATCATCGCCATTGCCACCTCGCGCAGCCGCAAGGTGGCCGAGATGATCGACGGCACGCCTGTACTGCTGGGCCGCGACGGCCGCATTTTTCACGACGTCGTCAAGAAATGCCGCGTGGCTGAAGGCGACGTCGAGCAGGCGCTGCGCGAGGCGGATTGCCCACTGCACAAGATGAAATGCGCCTTCCTCGAGCCGGACGGCAAGATCACGATCCTGCAGAACTGAACTTCCGCACCTTCGCCAGCAGCTTCGTCGTCGAGCGGTCGTGCTCGAAATCGATGGCCACCGCCTGGCCGCCATACGCCAGCACCGCCTGGCCTTCCGGAATCGCGGTCATGTCGTAGTCGCCGCCCTTGGCGTAGATCCCGGGCCGCGCTTCCAGCACCACTTCCAGCGCCGTGTCCTCTTCGAATGGCACCACCAGGCTGACCGATTCCAGCGCGGCCAGCACGGCCAGCCGGTCGTCGCACGTGTTGAGGGGCCGATCGTCCCCCTTGCCCAGCCGTTTCACCGACGCATCGGTATTGGCCGCCACGACCAGCGACGCGCCCAGCTCGCGCGCCTGCGCCAGGTACGTCACATGGCCGCGGTGCAGGATGTCGAACACCCCATTGGTCAGCACGACAGGTTTCGGCAGCGCGGCCACGCGCGCGGCCAGGTCGGCACGGGTACAGATCTTTTCTTCGAATCGAGGCATGGTGTCTTTCTTGCTAGCGGTATCGCGCCATTATAGCCAAGGCATTCCGTTACAATATCACCGGCACTCACTGGTCCATAAGCTCATGACACTCACCGAACTCAAGTACATCGTCGCGGTCGCGCGCGCCAAACATTTCGGGCATGCGGCCGAAGCCTGCTTCGTGGCGCAGCCGACCTTGTCGGTCGCGATCAAGAAGCTCGAAGACGAGCTCGGTGTCACCTTGTTCGAGCGGGGCGGCACGGAAATCTCCGTCACGCCGCTGGGAGCCCAGATCGTCGCGCAGGCCGAGCGGGTACTGGAGCAGACCGCCGCCATCAAGGAGCTGGCCAAGCAGAACAAGGACCCACTGGCCGGCCCGCTGCGCCTCGGTGTCATCTACACGATCGGCCCTTACCTGCTGCCGCCACTCGTCAAGGCGATGATCGAGAAGACGCCGCAGATGCCGCTGATCCTGCAAGAGAACTTCACCGTCAAGCTGCTCGAGCTGCTGCGCCAGGGCGAGCTGGACGCCGCCATTATGGCCCTGCCCCTGCCCGAGCACGGCATGGCCATGCAGGCCTTGTACGACGAACCGTTTGTCGTGGCGATGCCGAACCACCACCCGTGGGTCGAGCGCGAGCGCATTCCCGCCGAGGACCTGAAAAGCGAAACCATGCTACTTCTCGGTAACGGCCATTGCTTCCGCGACCAGGTGCTGGAGGTCTGCCCCGAAATGGCCCGTTACGCCACGCCGGGCAACGGCATGCAGCGCACCTTCGAAGGCTCGTCGCTGGAAACCATCCGCCACATGGTCGCCAGCGGCATCGGCCTGACGGTGCTGCCGCGCGCCTCCGTGCCGGACATGAACGCCACGGGCGGCATGCTGCAGTTCCGCTATTTCGAAGAGCCGCAGCCGTCGCGCCGCGTCGTCATCGTCTGGCGCAAGAGCTTTACCCGCAAGGCCGCCATCGACGCCGTCGTCGAAGCCGTCGCCCAGTGCGAACTGCCCGGCGTTACCAACCTGGCCGCCGACGCCACTGTCTGATCCTCATTGCTTACTGAAATGTCCGTGTCCGCTCCCGCTCCCGCCCTCAGCAAACTGGAACTGTATTTCCGCCTCGTCCGGCTCGACAAGCCCATCGGCACTGTGCTGCTGCTGTGGCCGACGCTGTCGGCGCTGTGGCTGGCCAGCGGCGGCGTGCCGGCCTGGCACCTGCTCGTCATCTTCTCGCTGGGCACACTGCTGATGCGCTCGGCCGGCTGTGCCATCAACGATTACGCGGACCAGGATTTCGACCGCCACGTCAAGCGCACCGCCGACCGCCCCATCACCAGCGGACGCATCAGCGGCAAGGAAGCCGTCGCCATCGCCGCCGGGCTGTCCATCGTCGCGTTCCTGCTGATCCTGCCGCTGAACGCACTGGTCAAGCAGCTGAGCGTGGCCGCCGTCATCATTGCCGGCACCTACCCCTACTTCAAACGCTTCTTCGCCATTCCCCAGGCCTACCTGGGCATCGCGTTCGGCTTCGGCATTCCGATGGCCTTCGCCGCCGTCCAGAACACGGTCCCGTCCTGGGCCTGGCTGCTGCTGCTGGGCAATGTATTCTGGGCCGTGGCCTACGACACCGAATACGCGATGGTCGACCGCGACGACGACCTGAAGATCGGCATCAAGACTTCCGCCATCACGTTCGGCCGTTGGGACGTGACGATCATCATGCTGTGCTACGTCGTGCACCTGGCCATCCTGCTGGCGGCCGGCACGTACTTCGGCCTGGGTACCTGGTTCCACATCGGGCTTGCCGCCGCCGCCGCCTGCGTCGTCTACCACTGGTTCCTGATCCGCGGCCGGGAGCGTGCGCCGTGCTTTGCAGCATTCCGTCACAATAACTACCTGGGAGCGGCGGTCTTTGCCGGTATCGCGCTGGATTACGCCCTGCGCTGATGCCGTCAAGAAAAATTGCGACAACACAAGCGTCGCAAGCCACCGCTGATTAGACTAGACGTTCCAGCTGTTCAATCCAAAAAAAGAGGCGATCATATGGACCAGACCACCAATCTCGAAGGTACCGGCAACACGAAGGGCAATGGCAGCAGCAACGGCAGCACGTACACGCCGGGCGACATGACGGCGGCACGCGACCGCCTGATGAGCGACCTGAAGAAAACCATCAGTGATGCCGAGCAGTGGCTGCGCGGTGCGGCCAACAGCGAGGAAATCGGCGAAGCGCGCGCGAAAATGCAGGAAACCCTGCGCAGCGCCAAGACCAACCTGCTGACCCTGGAAGACTCGGTGATTGCCCGCACCAAGCTGGCGGCGCAGGCGACCGACACCTACGTGCACGACAATCCCTGGAAGGCCGTCATCGTCGGCGGCGTCGTCGGGCTGCTGCTCGGCGTGATCGTGTCGCGCGACTAAGCAAAAACGGCCCGCGCAAGCGGGCCGCTCTACATTGGGCCTCCCTTGAACACCGCCTCAACCCGGTGCCCGTCCGGATCGACCAGGAACGCGGCATAGTAAGTCGGCCCATACTCTTCTCGCAGCCCGGCCGCGCCGTTGTCGAAGCCGCCGGCGCGCAGCCCCGCCTCATGGAACGCATCGACCGCCGCCTGTCCCGGCGCCGCAAATGCCAGGTGAAAGCCGGCGCCCGGCGCCACCGCGTCGGGGCGCAGCTTCAGGCACAGGATGTCTTCGTCGTCGACGGTGCCGTAGCCGATGGCGTCATCGTCCTCGAACACGCGGCGAAAGCCCAGCGCACCCAGCGCGCCATCATAGAACGCCGCGCTGGCGGCCAGGTCGCGCACACCCAGCGACAGGTGATGGATCACTGCGCCCCCAGCTCGTCGCCGAGTTCCTTGCCGCGCGCCGCCGCCGCCTTCACGGCCGCGACGATGGCATCCTTGACGCCGCCCTGCTCCATGCTGGTCAGCGCTGCATGGGTGGTGCCGCCTTTCGACGTGACGCGCTCGCGCAGCACGGCCACCGGCTCGTCCGAGCGGGCCGCCAGTTGCGCCGCGCCCGTGAACGTGGCCTGCGCCAGCGCCAGGCTCTGCTCCGCCGTCAGGCCCAGCTCCACGCCGGCCTGCTGCATCGCTTCGATGAAGTAAAACACGTATGCGGGGCCGCTGCCGGAGACCGCGGTCACCGCATCGATCAGCCCTTCGTCGTCCAGCCACAGCGTCGTGCCGACCGCCTGCAGTACCTGGTCCGCCAGGGTGCGCTGCGCGGCCGTCACGCCGCTGTGTGCCACCATGCCCGTCACGCCCATGCCGATCAGCGCCGGCGTGTTCGGCATGCAGCGCACGATGGCGTCGTAGCCGCCCAGCCAGCGCGCCAGGTCGCGTGCGCGGATGCCGGCCGCGATCGATACGACCAGCGGCCGCTGCGGCGCCGCGGCCAGCAGCGGCTGCAGTACCGTCGTCACCTCGCGCATGTTCTGCGGCTTCACGGCCAGCACGATGACTTCACCGGCCGTGACAGCCGCGTCGATGGCGGCGGCCGTCGTCACGCCGTGCTCGCGCTGCAGCCGTTCCAGCGCTTCGGCGTTCGGGTCGACGACGTGCAGATTGGCACCCGGCGTGACCTTGCCGGCCAGCCCGGCGATCAGCGCGGCGGCCATATTGCCGCCGCCGATGAATGCGATCTTCATGCTTGTCCTTTGTTGTAATGGCGCGCGCCGAAGATGGCGCTGCCGACGCGCACGATGGTGGCGCCTTCGATAATGGCCGCGCGCAGGTCGGCCGACATGCCCATCGACAGCGTGTCGAGCACGAAGCCCTGTGCGCACAGCTCGTCGTACAGCGCGCGCAACGCGGCAAACGCGGCGCGCTGCGCGGCAAAGTCCTCGGTGGGTTCGGGAATGGCCATCAAGCCGCGCAAGCGCAGCTGCGGCAGGCCTGCCACCACACGCGCCAGCGCCGCCACCTGGCCCGGCGCGACGCCGCTCTTGCTGGCTTCCCCGCTGATATTGACCTGCAGGCAGACGTTGAGCGGTTCGCGCGCCGCCGGGCGCTGCTCGGCCAGGCGCTGGGCGATCTTCTCGCGCTCGACCGTGTGCACCCAGTCGAAGTGCTCGGCGATGGGACGTGTCTTGTTGCTCTGGATCGGGCCGATGAAGTGCCATTCCAGGCTTGCGTCCGGCAAGGCCGCGTTCACGGTCGCGATCTTGTCGATGCCTTCCTGTACATAGTTTTCGCCGAACGCACGCTGGCCCGCCCGCGCCGCTTCGATAACGGCCTCGGGGCCGAAGGTCTTCGACACGGCCAGCAGCCGCACGCTGTCGCGTGGCCGCCGCGCCTCGGCCGTGGCGGCCCCGATGGCCTCGGCCACCGCTTGCAAGTTCTCTGTGATTGTGGACATAATCGTTGACCGGGACCTTCGACGCGCGGCCAGCCAGCCGCCTGTTGCAGGTCCCGCAATTGTTTTGACTCGCTTAGTTGTCGTTCTATTCATTGGATTATAAATGGACATCTCCGAACTTCTCGCATTCTCCGTCAAGAACAAGGCCTCGGACCTGCACCTGTCCGCCGGCCTGCCGCCGATGATTCGCGTGCACGGCGATGTCCGCCGCATCAACCTGCCGCCGCTGGAGCACAAGGACGTGCACGGCATGATCTATGACATCATGAACGATGGCCAACGCAAGGCCTACGAGGAGATGCTGGAGATCGACTTCAGCTTCGCCATTCCCGGCCTGGCGCGCTTCCGCGTCAACGCCTACAACCAGGAGCGCGGCGCCTCCGCCGTGCTGCGCACGATCCCGTCGAAGATCCTCACGCTGGAAGAGCTGAACGCGCCGAAGATCTTTGCCGACTTCGCGCTCAAGCCGCGCGGCCTGGTGCTCGTCACCGGCCCCACCGGCTCCGGCAAGTCCACCACGCTGGCGGCGATGATCAACCACCTGAACGAGCAGGAATACGGCCACATCCTCACCATCGAGGACCCGATCGAGTTCGTGCACGAATCGAAGAAGTGCCTGATCAACCAGCGCGAAGTCGGTCCGCACACGCTTTCGTTCAGCAACGCGCTGCGCTCGGCGCTGCGGGAAGACCCGGACGCGATCCTGGTCGGCGAGCTGCGCGACCTGGAGACGATCCGCCTGGCGCTGTCCGCCGCCGAGACGGGCCACCTGGTGTTCGGCACCCTGCACACGTCGTCGGCCGCGAAAACCATCGACCGCATCGTCGACGTCTTCCCGGCCGAGGAAAAGGAGATGGTGCGCGCGATGCTGTCCGAATCGCTGCAGGCCGTGATCTCGCAGACGCTCCTGAAAACCAAGGATGGCGCCGGCCGCGTGGCGGCCCATGAGATCATGGTGGGCACGCCCGCCATCCGCAACCTGATCCGCGAAGCGAAGATCGCGCAGATGTACTCGGCGATCCAGACCGGCAGCAATGTCGGCATGCAGACGCTGGACCAGAACCTGACGGACCTGGTGCGCCGCAACGTGATCTCGGCCGCCGCCGCCCGTGCCGCCGCCAAGATCCCCGAGAACTTCCCCGGCTAAAGGACCGTCATGGAACGCGACCAGGCATCCAAATTCATGTTCGACCTCTTGCGCCTGATGGTCAGCAAGAAGGGATCGGACCTGTTCATCACGGCCGGGTTCCCGCCCGCGATGAAGATCGACGGCAAGCTGACGCCTGTCTCCGCCCAGCCGTTGACGGCCGCGCACACGGCCGACCTGGCGCGCTCGATCATGAACGACAAGCAGACCGCCTCGTTCGAACTGACCAAGGAAGCCAACTTCGCCATCAGCCCGGGTGACCTGGGGCGCTTCCGCGTCTCGGCCTTCGTGCAGATGAGCGCCGTCGGCATGGTGCTGCGCACGATCAACAGCGCGATCCCGAAGCTGGACGACCTGGGCCTGCCGGAAGTGCTGAAGGACGTGATCATGGCCAAGCGCGGCCTCGTCATCATGGTCGGCGCGACCGGCTCGGGCAAGTCGACCACGCTGGCGGCGATGGTCGGCTACCGCAATGCCAACAGCTACGGCCACATCATCACGATCGAGGACCCGGTGGAGTTCGTGCACCCGCACGGCAACTGCATCGTCACGCAGCGCGAGGTGGGCGTCGATACGGAAGACTGGGAAATCGCGCTGAAGAACACGCTGCGCCAGGCGCCGGACGTGATCCAGATCGGTGAGATTCGCGACCGCCAGACAATGGACCACGCCATCGCCTTCGCCGAGACGGGCCACCTGTGCCTGGCCACCCTGCACGCCAACAGCGCCAACCAGGCGCTGGACCGCATCATCAACTTCTTCCCCGAGGAGCGCCGCCAGCAGCTGCTGATGGACCTGTCGCTGAACCTGAAGGGCATGATCTCGCAGCGCCTGATTCCGCTGAAGGAAGCCAAGGGGCGCGCGGTGGCCATCGAGATCATGCTGAACTCCCCGTTGATCTCGGACCTGATCTTCAAGGGGCAGGTGCACGAGATCAAGGAGCTGATGAAGAAGTCGCGCGAGCTGGGCATGCAGACCTTCGACCAGTCGCTGTTCGACCTGTACGAGGCGGACAAGATCAGCTACGAGGACGCACTGCGCAACGCCGATTCCGTCAACGACCTGCGGCTGGCGATCAAGCTGGAAGGCAAGGCCGCCAAGACGCGCGACCTGTCCGCCGGTACCGAACATCTTGGCCTGATCTGAGGACTCCCATGGCATCCGTCTTCGACTTTTCCGCCGTCAGCCTGGCCGGCCAGCCGGTCGAGCTGGCGCAGTACCACGACAAGGTACTGCTGATCGTGAATACGGCCAGCGCCTGCGGCTTCACGCCGCAGTATGCCGGCCTGGAGAAACTGCACGAACGTTTTCATGCCCGCGGCTTCGCCGTGCTGGGCTTCCCGTGCAACCAGTTCGGCAAGCAGGAGCCGGGCACGGCGGAGGAAATCGGCGCGTTCTGCGAGTCGCGCTTCGCCGTCACGTTCCCGCTGTTCGCCAAGGTCGATGTGAACGGGCCGGACGCTCATCCGCTGTGGCGGTTCCTGAAGCACGCGTCGCCCGGCCTGTTCGGCACCGAAGCGATCAAATGGAATTTCACCAAGTTCCTGGTGCGGCGCGACGGTACCGTGGCGCACCGTTACGCACCGACGACCAAGCCGGAGGAGATCGCCGGTGACATCGAGGCGTTGCTGGGAGCCTGAGCCCGGCCCGGCATGTTGCGCCGCAACAGCAGATTAAAAATCATCCTGCTGGTTGCACACAGGAATTGCATTCTAGGTAATAATGGCGGGCGCATCTTCGCTCACTCGACCAAGCCATGCCCCTAGCCACCAGAATCGTCTCCCATTGGATGAACATGGGCGCCTACGCGCGCCTGTTCGTGCCGATCTCCGTGCTGATCCTGGCTGTCGTGGCGGTGCGCTACACCCTGCTGGTCGATTCCAAAGCGGCTCAGGCGCGCCACCAGCTGGTGCTGGAATCGCGGCAGGTGACGCAAGGCTTGACGGAGGCCGTCGCGCCGCTGGCGCCGACGGACGACCGCGCCGCCATCGGCGCGCTGCTGCAACGCGCCGCCGACGTCAACGCGGCCGTGGCGCGCATCCGCTGGCTCGATGACGCCGGCGCGCTGGTGGCCACACGGCCGCCGGAAAAGCCGGCCTATCCGGCCTGGTTCGCCCGCGTGACGGGCCTCGGTCCGCTGACCTACACGGTGCCGCTGGGCGCCTCGCACGCGCACCTGGAACTGTGGTTCAGCGCCACGCCGGCGCTGAACGTGATCTGGCGCGCGCTGGGTCGCCAGGCCCTCGTCACGTGCCTGAACGTGTTCCTCGTCTATTTCCTGCTGGGCCTCCTGATCTATGCAACGCGGCGCATGCTGCGCCGCGTCGGCCGTGCCACCCAGGCCTTCCGCGACGGCCAGTACCACGTGCGCCTGCCGGTGCGCGGGTTTCCGGAAGCGCAGGCCGTGGCCATCACGTTCAACGACATGGCGGCGCGCATCCAGGAGCTGATGCAGACGCTGCAATCGGAGAAGGAACGCAGCGAAGTCACCCTGGCCTCGATCGGCGACGCCGTCATCGTGACCGACCCGTGGGGCCGGGTCGAATCGATGAATGAAACGGCGCAGGCGCTGACCGGCTTCGCGCCGGCCGAGGCGCGCGGCCTGGAGCTGCACGACGTGTTCGCGCTGGCGAACAACTTCGGCCAGCACACCCTGATGAAGACCCTGGCTGCCGTGCAGGCGGGCGGACCGGTGGTCAAGGCGAAGGACCAGAACCTGCGTCACCGCGACGGCCGCCGCTTCAACGTCGAATACACGGCCGCGCCGATCCGCAAGGCCGGCGGCGGCCTGCATGGCACCGTGCTGGTGTTCCGCGACGTCAGCGAGACGCGCCAGCTGATCCAGCAGATGTCGTGGCGCAGCTATCACGACGTTCTGACCGGGCTGCCCAACCGCGCCGCCCTGGCCGGCCGCTTCGACCAGGAGATCGCGCGGGCGCGCGCGGGCGGCGCCGTGCTGGCCGTCTGCCTGTTCGACCTCGATCACTTCCGCCAGGTCAACGACAGCGGCGGCCATGCGCTGGGCGACGAGGTGCTGAAACAGGTCGCCAGCCGGCTGCATGAATTCGCCGGCAACGAGCACTACGTGGCACGCCTGGGCGGCGACGAATTCGTGCTGCTGCTGCGCGACCATGGCGACCGCGCCGGCGTCGAGCGCACGCTGGAGCGCCTGATGCTGGCGCTGACGCGGCCCTACCTGGCGGGCTCGCGCACGGTGCCGCTGACGGCCAGCGTCGGCGTGGCCGTGCACAAGGGTGCGGACGTCAGCGCCGACCACCTGCTGCGCCATGCCGACCAGGCGCTGTACCAGGCCAAGGTGCAGGGGCGGCGCAAGGTGCACTTCTTCGACGCCGACCTGGACGAGCAGGTGCGCACCCACCACAACCGCCGCACCGAGGTGCGCGAAGCGCTGCTGGCGGGCCAGCTGGTGCCGTTCTACCAGCCCAAGGTGGACATGCGCCACGGCCGCGTGGTCGGCATGGAAGCGCTGCTGCGCTGGCGCCATCCCACTCGCGGCCTGCTGGGTCCCGGCGAGTTCCTGCCGGCCGTGGAGCATACCGACCTGATCGCCGACATCGGCGAATGGGTGCTGCGCCAGGCCCTGGAGCAGCTGGCCGAATGGTGCGCGGCGGGCCGCATGTGGGGCGTCAGTGTCAACATCGCGGCGCGCCATTTCCAGCGCGCCGACTTCGTCCAGCAATTGCGCGCCATCCTGGAAGAGTACCCGGCCGTACCGCCACGGCTGCTGGAGCTGGAGATCCTGGAATCGTCGGCCCTGCACGACGTCAATCACGTGCGCTGCATCATGCAGGAATGCCAGGCGATGGGCATCCGCTTCGCGCTGGACGACTTCGGCACGGGTTATTCGTCGATGGCCTACCTGAAGCGCCTGCCGGCCGACGTGTTGAAGGTGGACCAGAGTTTTGTCCGCAACATGCTGGTGGACCGCGACGACCTGCACCTGGTCAGCGCGGTCGTGGGCCTGGCGCGCGCCTTCAACCGCAGCGTGATCGCCGAAGGCGTCGAGACGCCAGCGCACGGCGCGCTGCTGATCCGCCTCGGCTGCGACCTGGCGCAGGGCTACGGCATCGCCCGGCCGATGCCGGCCGAGGACGTGCTGGACTGGGCCGCCGGCTTCGTCAAGGCACCGGCGTGGGAGGATGCCAGCCTGCTGGGGCCTCTGACCGATTTGCGCGGCGACGTGCGCAGCTTCAATCTCGACGTCAACCTGTCCACGCCAGCGTAGCGCCGATCTTGGCCCGCGACTCGGGTTGGGGTCTGTCCCTTTGGGACTGACCCCGGTTTGTATCGGGTAAGCGGAGTTCACGCACACCCCTGACTGGTGCTCATCGGGCGCTGAAGAAAACCGGGGTCAGTCCCCATGCGGGGACAGACCCCAACCCTGATACGCAGGTGGTCGGGCAGCCTGACACCTGCGCGTTCAGCTTGCGATCAACCGATCGATCAGCTCGACCCAATGCTCCACCGGCACCTCGGTGCCGGACTGCAGGTGCCCGATGCAGCCGATATTGGCCGACACCGTGTGCGCCGTGCCGGTCTGCGCCAGCTGCTCCAGCTTGCGGTCGCGCAGCTGCAAGGCGAGTTCGGGATGCAGCAGCGAATACGTGCCGGCCGAACCGCAGCACAGGTGCGCCTCGCCGCACAGCTGCACCTCCACGCCCAGCGCCCGCAGCAGCCCCTCGACCTTGCCGCGAATCTGCTGGCCGTGCTGCAAGGTGCATGGCGGGTGATAGGCGACCGGCTCGGCGGATCGCCTGACCAGCGCCGCCAGCTCCACTTGGAACGCCGGCAGCACTTCCGACAGGTCGCGCGTCAGCGCCGAGATGCGCGCCGCCTTCGCCGCATAGGCCGGGTCGTGCGCCAGCAGGTGGCCGTACTCGCGCACCGTCGCGCCGCAGCCGGATGCGGTCATGACGATGGCCTCGACCTGGTCCACGTACGGCCACCACGCGTCGATGTTGCGGCGCATGTGCTCGCGCCCGCCCTCCTGGTCGTTCATATGGAAACGCAGCGCGCCGCAGCAGCCTTCGCGCGGCGCCTTGAACAGCTGCACCCCGACCGCATCGAGCACGCGCGCGGCCGCCGCGTTGATGTTGGGCGCGATGGCCGGCTGCACGCAGCCGTCCAGTACCAGCATGCGGCGCGCATGGGCGCGCGCCGGCCACGGCGTGGCGCGGCGCAGCGGCGGCAGCTTGTCCTGCAACGCCGGCGACAACAGCGGGCGCAACGCCTGTCCCAGCCGCAGCGCCGGCGTGAACAGGGCGCGGCGGGACAGCCCTTCCTTCATCACGTAGCGCTTGATCCGGTCCGGCAGCTTGCGCGGCACGCGCCGCTCCACGACATTGCGGCCGATATCGGCCAGCCGCCCATAACGGACGCCGGATGGACAGGTGGTTTCGCAGTTGCGGCACGTCAGGCAGCGGTCCAGGTGCAGCTGCGTGCCCGGGCCGGCCGGCGCGCCTTCCAGCACCTGCTTGATCAGGTAGATGCGGCCGCGCGGGCCATCCAGCTCGTCGCCCAGCAGCTGGTAAGTGGGACAGGTGGCAGTGCAGAAGCCACAGTGCACGCAGGCGCGCAGGATGCTTTCGGCCTCGTCGCCTTCCGGCGTGCCCTTGATGAAATCGGCAAGATTGGTTTGCATGGATTGTCTTAGTACAGCCGGCCGCGGTTGAAGATGCCGGCCGGATCGAACGCGGCCTGCAGCCGCGCATGGATGCGGGCGATCGCGGGTGCTGGCGGGTGGAACGCGCCGGCGCTCTTGTCGGCGGCCCGGTACAGCGTGGCATGGCCGCCCGCGGCGGCGACCGCGCGGCGGATCGCCCCGGCATCGGCACGAGCACCCTTCAGCCAGCGCAAGCCGCCGCCCCATTCGATCAGCTGTGCGCCACCGAGGATTTGCGCACTGGCCGCTGGCGGCAGCGCGAGACGCCACAGCTCGCCCGTATCGAAGAAGGGATGGGACTGGTCGCGCAACGCATGCCAGAACGGCGCGGCGTCCGCGACGACTGCGCCGCCCAGCCGTCGTACTGCCGCCTGCACGGCCGGCTCGGCGCCGGACAGCCGCACCGTCAGCACACCGGCATGCCAGCATGTGGCCGACAGCGGCAGCGGCTGGCCGCCCCATTCGTTCATGCGCGCCAGCGCCGCGATCTCGTCCAGCTCGAAGCGCAACGTGGTCTCGACCAGCGGCAGCGGCAGCACCTTCAGCGACACCTGCGTGATCAGTCCCAGCACGCCCAGCGAGCCGGCCAAAAGGCGCGATACGTCGTAGCCGGCCACGTTCTTCATCACCTGGCCGCCGAAGTTCAGCAGTTCGCCCCTGCCATTCATCAGCTGGGCGCCCAGCACGAAATCGCGCACGGCGCCGGCATTGGCGCGGCGCGGTCCGGACAAGCCGCTGGCGACCACGCCGCCGATGGTGGACGCGGCACCGAAGCGCGGCGGCTCGAACGCCAGCATCTGCCGGTGCTCGCACAGCAGCGCCTCGACTTGCGCGAGCGGCGTGCCGCAGCGCGCCGTGATGACGAGCTCTGTCGGCTCGTAGTCGACGACGCCGCTGTACGCACGCGTGTCCAGCACCTCGCCCTGCAGCGCGCCGCCATACCAGTCCTTGCTGGCGCCGCCGGCGATGCGCAGCGGGGTACCGGCCGCGCTGGCGGCGACGATGCGTTCGCGGAAGCGGTCGAGTTGGTCGCTCATGTCAGAAGCGTGGCAGGTGCGCGTGCGGCAGCACCCCGCCGCTGACATGCTGGCGGCCGAATTCGGCGCAGCGGTGCAGGGTCGGAATGGCCTTGTCGGGATTCAGTAGCGCGACAGGGTCGAAGGCGCCCTTCACGGCAAAGAAGGCTGCCAGTTCCGCCGGCTGGAACTGCACGCACATCGAATCGATCTTCTCGATGCCGACGCCATGCTCGCCCGTGATGGTGCCGCCGACGGCCACGCACAGCGCCAGGATCTCGGCGCCGAAGGCCTCGGCGCGCCGCAGCTCGTCCGGCTGGTTGGCGTCGAACAGGATCAGCGGATGCAGGTTGCCGTCGCCGGCATGGAACACGTTGGCGCAGCGCAGGCCATATTTCACTTCCATCTGCGCGATCCCCGTCAGCACCTGTGCCAGGTTCTTGCGCGGGATGGTGCCGTCCATGCAGTAGTAATCCGGCGAGATGCGGCCCGCCGCCGGGAACGCGTTCTTGCGGCCCGACCAGAAGCGCAGCCGCTCCGCCTCGCTGGTGGAGACGGCAATCGCCCCGGCGCCGGCCGCCTGCAGCACGGCCGTCATGCGCGCGATCTCGTCCTCCACCTCGTCGAACGTGCCGTCCGCCTCGCACAACAGGATCGCCGCCGCTTCCTGGTCGTAGCCGGCCTTGACGAAGGGCTCGACCATCCGCACCGAGGTCTGGTCCATCATCTCCAGCCCCGCCGGAATGATGCCGGCCGCGATCACGTGCGCCACCGCATTGCCGGCCGTGACCACGTCGCCGAACGACGCCATGATGACGCGCGCGCAGGCCGGCTTCGGCACCAGCTTGACGGTGACTTCGGTCACGATACCCAGCATGCCTTCCGAGCCGATGAAGACGGACAGCAGGTCCAGGCCCGGCGCATCCGGCGCCTCGCTGCCCAGCTCGATGACGTCGCCCTCGATCGTGGCGACCCGCACGCGCAGCACGTTGTGCACCGTCAGGCCGTATTTCAGGCAGTGCACGCCACCGGAATTCTCGGCGACGTTGCCGCCGATGGTGCAGGCGATCTGCGAGGACGGATCGGGCGCGTAGTACAAGCCGTACGGCGCGGCCGCTTCCGAGATCGCCAGGTTGCGCACGCCCGGCTGCACGACGGCCGTGCGCGAGGTGGCATCGAGCCGCACGATACGGTTCAGTTTTGCGGTGGACAGCACGACGCCGTCGGCGATCGGCATCGCGCCGCCGGACAGCCCGGTGCCGGCGCCGCGCGGCACGATCGGCACCGCCAGCTCGCGGCACACGGCCAGCACGGCCAGCACCTGCGCCTCGTCCTGCGGCAATGCCACCACCATCGGCACCTGGCGGTAGGCCGACAGGCCGTCGCATTCATACGGCTTGGTATCCTCCAGCGCCGCCAGCACGCAACCGGGCGGCAGGACCGCGCGCAGCGCGTGCGCGACGGCGTGCTGGCGCTCGGCGGAGTACGACGGGGCTGCGGCGGAGGCGGAGGTCATCGGCGGCGGGATCGTTGGCGTATGACGATTGTAGGCCAGAACGGCCCGATTTGTCGTATCCTCGCACCGTTCCAATCATGAGACTGAAAGAGGAGACGAGATGGGTAACCGACTGTCAAAGATCGCCACCCGCACGGGCGACAACGGCACCACGGGCCTGGGCGACGGCAGCCGCACCGGCAAGGACAGCGCGCGCGTGCACGCGATGGGCGACGTGGACGAATTGAATTCGCAGATCGGCGTGCTGCTGTGCGAACCGATGCCCGACGACCTGCACGCCGAGCTGGTGGCGATCCAGCACGACCTGTTCGACCTGGGCGGGGAGCTGTGCATCCCCGGCTACCAGCTGATCAAGGAAGAACACGTGGAGCGCCTCGATGCGCTGCTGGAGAAGTACAACGCCACCTTGCCGGCGCTGACGGAATTCATCCTGCCGGCCGGCTCGCGCGCTGCCTCGCTGGCGCACGTGTGCCGCACGGTATGCCGCCGCGCCGAACGCGCCATCGTCACGCTGGGCAACCAGGAGACCATCCACGACCACCCGCGCCAGTACGTCAACCGCCTGTCGGACCTGATGTTCGTGCTGGCCCGTGTGCTGAACCGCTTTGCCGGCGGCGGCGACGTGTTGTGGAACCACGAGCGCAAGCGCAAGTAAGCTTGAGAGGGCAGGCTCAGTGGCGGCCTTTCTTGCACCCAAAAGCAGAGGCTGGGGTCAGACCCGCCGGGTCTGACCCCGGTCTTCGGTCCTGGGTTTAGCGACGCCGGCGCTGCCAGCCCAGCAAGCCAAGGCCCGCCAGCAGCATCGCGTAGGTACCGGGTTCCGGCACCGCGCTGACCTCGTGCAGCGACGTGAAGCCGCCGTTGACGATCACCTGCGTATAGCCGGCACCGACGCCGGTATCGTAGTGCCACATGAACGTCTGCTGCCCGAAAGCGGCGATCGATGCCGGGATGACGGGTGCGGACAAGGCGCTACCGGAAATATCGGTCAGGTCGATCGCGATGCTTTCGCGCGGCCCCGGGCCGTAAGTGCCCTGGCTCAGGTGCAGCACGTCGTCGCCGGAGCCGACCGGCTGGTCGGTGATCGACAGGTTCGTGTACCGCGGGCCCAATGCGGCAAACTCATGGCCGCTGCGGTCGAAACCGATGGAAATGCGGTTGCGGTTGGTGAAGTCGGCGTAGTCGGCGATGACACCGTCGCCGAACGGTTCGCTGTACGCCAGGCCGGTATCCGTGTCGATGCTGAAGCGGCCATGCACCGTGTCGCCAAGCGTGATGGCGAAACCGGGCAAGGTGGTCACGTTCAGCCACTCGTTGCGGCCGGTTTCCAATTCGAATTCGTTGATGCGGGCGACGACCGCGGTATATTCGTACGTGCGGACCTCCGCCTGGGCCGACGCGGCCAGCGCGACAGCGCCGAGCACCGCGGCTTGCAAAACTGCCTTCATGGTTTTCCTTTCGATGGGTAAGCGATGGGCGAACAGGCGGCCCGCCGGCGCACGCGGCCTGTTGCTCGCCGCCGCGCATCGGGCCGGGCATGACAATAGCATTGCAAGTTACTCAACACTCTATCCAAATGTCACGCGGCCCAAATTACATCTGCCGGAACACGTGCAGGTAATTGCGGCTGACGGGCAACGTCTCGGCCCGCCGCCTCAGGTGGATCGTCGCCGTCTCGTTCTCGCCGCGCAGCACGTGGCGAATCGCGCGCAGGTTGACCACCACCGCGCGATGTACCTGTACGAACTGCGCGGGATCGAGCTGCGCCAGCAGTTCCTTCAACGGCGTGCGCACCAGCGCCTCGGCCGGCTGGCCATCGTCGCCGCGCCAGGCCACGGCCGTGTACTTGCTGTCGGAGCGCAGGTAATCGATCTCCTCGACCGGGATCAGCCGCAGTGCGGCGCCCACCTGCGCCGTCAGCCAGTTCAGCGCCGGCGCCGGCGCGCGCAACTGGCCGGCCAGGCGGGCCAGCAGCGTTTCGATGTCCGGGCTGGCGGGCTGGCGCCGTTCCCGCAGGCGCGCCACGGTATCGAGCAGCCGCTCGGGTTCGACCGGCTTGACGAGGTAGTCCAGCGCCCCTTGCGCGAATGCCTGCACCGCGTACTGGTCATGCGCGGTAATGAATACGATGTGGGCGCGCCGCGCGATGCGGGCCGCGGCTTCGACGCCGGACATGCCCGGCATGTGCACGTCCAGGAAACAGATGTCCGGCCGCAGCGCCTCGAACTGCGCCACCGCTTCGCGGCCGTTACGCACGCTCGCGACGATGTCCAACTCTGGCCAGGCCTGTCGCAGCTGGCCCGCCAGCGCGTCGCGCAGCAGGGGTTCGTCGTCCGCGATCAGGGCGGTCGGATGGGATACGCTCATGTGCTTTCTTCCATGGCGGGAAACTCGATCTCGGCGCGCACGCCGTGGGGCACGACGGGGTAGAGGCGCAACCGGGCGCCGGCACCGAACTGCAACGCCAACCGCTCGCGCAGCGTGGCCAGGCCGGTGCCGCCGCTGCCCTGCCCCATGCCGACGCCGGTATCGGTGACGCTTGCCACGCAATGCGCACCCGCGCGGCATACCGCGACATCGATGCGGCCGCCCTCCTCGGCCGGATCGATGCCGTGCCGCACGGCGTTTTCGACGAGTGTCAGCAACGTCATCGCCGGGCAGCGCAGCGTGTGCAGCGCCGCCTCGGCGCTGACGGAAAATCGCAGCCGGTCGGGCATCCGCATGTGCATCAGGTCGAGGTAGGCGCGTACCAGCGCCAGCTCGTGTCCCAGTGTGCCGGTCGGCTCATGCAGGCGCGGCACGGCCGCGCGCAGGTAGGCCGTCAGGCTGCGCAGCAAGGCCGGCGCCTGCGGCGCCTGCGCATCGACGAGGGCCTGGACGTTCGCCAACGTATTGAACAGGAAGTGCGGCGCCACCTGGGCCTGCAGCAGGTGCAGCCGCGCGTCCGAGGCCTGGCGCGCCAGCTCGCTGCGCTCCAGCTCGAACGCCAGCGCCTGGTGCCGCGCCAGCGCATCCTTCTGGCGTACCAGCGCCGCCAGCGCGATCCAGGGTGCCAGCAGGACGCCCAGGACGAGCAGCAGGCCGAAGCCCAGGCGCCGCTCGGGTTGCTGCCAGAACGGCTCGCTGGAAGTCGTCCAGAACAGGTAGATGGCAAGGGTCGTCAGCGGCATCGCCAGGGCGACGCCGGCAACCTGCAGCGCCCAGCGCGCCAGCCATGCCGGCAAGCGGCGTGGCCAGCGCTCCAGCAGCGAGAAGACCCCCACCCCGGCAACGGCCAGCACCCCGACGCGCTGCCACAGGGACCACGCGGAATCCCAGATCGTTGCCAGCGGCAGGCTGGCAACAAAAGCGCAGATCAGTGCCGCACGCAGGCGCATCAGCAGCCTACGCGGCATAGGCCCTCGGCAAGGCGCGTCCCGGCCGCAGGCCGCGCGCCAGCAGCCACCCACCGGTCGCGAGCTGACACAGCGCCGCCGGCGCGACCAGGGGAAAATGAAACGGCTGGCCCGCCAGGTGCAGCAGGACGGCGCTCATGTGCAGCGCCACCGCGGCCATGCCGCAGGCAGGCAGAGCGCGCGGCAGCAACCGCGCCTGGAACAGCGATGTGTACAGCGTCAAACTGGTGGCTCCCGACAGCAGCAAGGCAAGGTAGTGGACCGCGTAGCGCGCGCCGCCGGCCATGGTATAGACCGGCTCGAAGGCCGCCGGATCGGCCGCGGTGGCATGCGCCTGGCTCAAGGATACCATCGCCAGCAGCAGCCCCTGTTCGACCGCGGTGACGGCCAGGCAGGCGGCGGCCAGCGCGATCAGCGCCGGCGCCAGGCGCGTGCCGCGGTGACGCAACTGCGGCCACAACGCCAGCGCACCAGCCAGCGGCAACGATGCCGCCAGCAGCACCAGGAGCGTGCCGGCCCGTACGCGCCCCTCCTGCGCCGCTGCCCCGGCCAGGAAGCCGGCGCCGTCGAAGACCGGTGCCAGCAGCACGAAATACCCACCAATGGCGCTGGCCATGGCGCCCAGCATCGTCACACCCAGCCATTGTCCCGTCCTTCGTTCGTGATTCATCGCGCTCTCCTGTGTTGTGGTGAGCCGAGTATGCAGGCCGGTCGCGCCATGGCGGGAGGTCAGGCGACGAAGTACGGACCCGGTGTGACGAGGCACGGCAGGACGCGACGGGCCGCGGCCGGCGGCCGGGGAAGCGCTGCGGCGGCAGGTCAATGCGTGGATACGGGAAAGCGGAGATCCGCATTCGGGCGATGCGGGGTCATGCGGCGATGGCCGCGGTGATAGCGGCGAACCACCGGGGTCAGGCACCGATCTCAGGGCGGGAACGCCCCGAGATCGGTGCCTGACCCCAGGGGCCTTGCCCTGCCTCGTCTTACATCAGCCGTTATTCACGACCAGCCGCGGCTCGCCGCCAAGGAAGCGCGCCTTGATCGACGCGGCGATGCCGGCCGCATCCAGCCCCACGCTGGCCAGCAGCTTGGCCGGGTCGCCGTGGTCGATGAACTTGTCGGGCAGGCCCAGCATCTGGAGCGGCTTGACGATGCCCGCCTCGGCCAGCGCCTCGGCCACGGCGGCGCCGGCGCCGCCCATGATGCAGCCCTCTTCCACCGTGACGAGATAGTCATGGCTGGCGGCCAGCTGCTTCACCAGTTCCACGTCCAGCGGCTTGATGAAGCGCATGTTCGCCACGGTGGCATTCAGCGTTTCGGCGGCGGCCAGCGCCGGCGCCACCATCGAGCCGAATGCCAGGATCGCGACGCGCTCGCCGGTACGGCGGATTTCGCCCTTGCCCAGGTCGATCGTCGTCAGCTCCTTCTGGATCGCCGCGCCCACGCCGGCACCGCGCGGATAGCGCACGGCGGCCGGGCCGGGGTAGTGATAGGCGGTCGTCAGCATCTGGCGGCATTCGTTTTCGTCCGATGCGGCCATCACGACCATGTTCGGGATGCAGCGCAGGTAGGCCAGGTCGTAGTTGCCGGCGTGCGTGGCGCCATCCGCGCCTACCAGGCCGGCGCGGTCCAGCGCGAACGTCACGTCCAGGTTCTGCAGTGCCACGTCGTGGATCAGCTGGTCGTAGGCGCGCTGCAGGAACGTGGAGTAGATCGCCACGACGGGCTTCAGGCCTTCGCAGGCCAGGCCGGCGCCGAACGTGACGGAATGCTGCTCGGCGATGCCGACGTCGAAATAACGGTCCGGATATTCGGCATGGAAGCGCACCATGCCGGAACCTTCGCGCATGGCGGGCGTGATGCCGACCAGGCGCTGGTCGCTTGCCGCCATGTCGCACAGCCAGTTGCCGAAGACTTCCGTGTAGGTGATCTTCGATGGCGGCGCCGGCTTGATGCCCTCGGCCGGATTGAACTTGCCGGTGCCGTGATACAGGATCGGCTCGGCCTCGGCCAGCTTGTAGCCCTGGCCCTTCTTCGTGACCACGTGCAGGAACTGCGGGCCCTTCAGGTTGCGAATGTTCTGCAGCGTGGGGATCAGCGAGTCCAGGTCGTGGCCGTCGATCGGGCCGATGTAGTTGAAGCCGAACTCCTCGAACATCGTGGCGGGAACCACCATGCCCTTGGCATGTTCTTCCAGCTTCTTCGCCAGTTCCAGCATCGGCGCGGGCAGCACGGACTTGCCGACGTTCTTCGCGGCCGCATAGAACTGGCCGGACATCAGGCGTGCCAGGTAGCGATTCAGCGCGCCCACCGGCGGCGAGATCGACATGTCGTTGTCGTTCAGGATCACCAGCAGGTTCAGGTCTTCCTGCACGCCGGCGTTGTTCAGCGCTTCGAAGGCCATGCCGGCCGTCATGGAACCGTCGCCGATGACGGCGATCGCGTGGCGCTGCTCGCCCTTGAGCTTCGCGGCCTGCGCCATGCCCAGCGCGGCGGAGATCGACGTGGACGAGTGCGCGGTACCGAACGTGTCGTATTCGCTTTCGACGCGGCGCGGGAAGCCCGAGATGCCGTCCAGCTGGCGCAGCGTGTGGAACTGTTCGCGCCGGCCCGTCAGGATCTTGTGCGAGTAGGTCTGGTGGCCCACGTCCCAGACGATGCGGTCGGCCGGCGTGTTGAACACGTAGTGCAGCGCGACCGTCAGTTCGACGGTGCCGAGGTTGGACGACAGGTGGCCCCCGGTCTTCGACACGGAGTCGAGCAGGAAGCTGCGCAGTTCGTCCGCCAGCGGTTTCAGTTGGTGGCGCGGCAGCTTGCGCAGGTCGGCCGGGTTATCGATGTTTTCAAGCAGGTTCATTTATGCCTTCCGCTGCACGATCAGGTCCGCCAGTTCCCGCAGGCGCAGAGCGTTGTCTCCGAATGGGGCCAGCGCCGCATGGGCGTCCTGGCGCAGCCGCTCCGCCAGGGCGACGGATGGTTCCAGGCCCAGGATGGAGACGTAGGTGGGTTTATTGTCGGCCGCGTCCTTGCCCGCGGTCTTGCCCAGCGTGGCCGAGTCGGCGGTGGCGTCCAGCACGTCGTCGACGACCTGGAACGCCAGGCCGATGGCGCGGCTGTAGTCGTGCAGCGCGCGCAGCTCGGCTTCGTCCAGATCGCGGCCGGCCAGTGCGCCCAGCACGACGGATGCGCGCAGCAGCGCGCCGGTTTTGAGCTGGTGCATTCGCTCCAGTTGTTCGAGCGTCAGCGCCAGGCCGACGGAATCGAGGTCGATGGCCTGGCCGCCGCACATGCCGGCCGAACCGGCGGCCTGCGCCAGCAGGCGCAGCATCGCCACCTGGCGTGCCGGCGGAATGCTGTCCGCGTCGGCCAGCACGTTGAAGGCTTGTGCCTGCAGCGCATCGCCGACCAGCAGCGCGGTCGCTTCGTCGTAGGCCACGTGCACCGTGGGTTTGCCGCGGCGCAGTTCGTCGTCGTCCATGCACGGCATGTCGTCGTGCACCAGCGAATACGCGTGGATCATCTCGACGGCGGCGGCGGCGCGCGACAGGATGCGCGCATCGGCGCCGGTCAGGGCGCCGGCGGCATACACCAACAGCGGACGCACGCGCTTGCCGCCGCCCAGCAGCGCATAGCGCATGGCGGCGTGCAGCTTGGTCGGCACCACGTCCGCGGCGGGCAGGTAGGCCGACATGTCGGCCTCCATGCCGGCCTGGACGCTCTTCATCCAATCCTGGAATTGCGCGCTCATTGGCCTGCCTCGTCGTCGGCGAAGGGTTTCAGCATGTCGCCTTCGAGGACCTTGACCTGGGCCTCGACCTTGTCGAGTTGCCCGGCGCAGAACTTCACCAGTTCGGAGCCGCGGGCGTAGGCGGCGACGGAGGCTTCCAGCGGCAGCTGGCCCGATTCCATCTGCGTGACCAGCTGGGCCAGTTCGGCCATCGCTTCCTCGAAGCTTGCCGGGGTCGCCGGACTGCCGGCGTTGTCGGCGTTCGTGCTGTCGCCGTTCGTTTTCTTGACCATAGTGCGTGTTTGACCCGACTTGTAAATGTACTGAGCGCGTGCTGACGCCACAATCGCTCAGTGTAGCCCGTTATTTTAGAACAAATGCTCCTTTACGGTCCAAAAAGGCAACGCGTGCGCGGGGCAACGTTGCAATTCCGGCCAGGATGGGCGGAACACGCGCCCACCCCCATGGATACGGGGCACAATGGTCTTCCGGGCGAAGATTTATCGGCAGAGTTACCGTTACCGCGCTATAATCTCCGGTTCTGTCCGAAATACCGTTTTTATACTCTGAATTCAGGTCTTTGCGGATTCTGTCTCTTCTTGGTTGCAGTACTTTAATTAAGGGGGGTTGGGATGTCCGATCTGGGTACCCACGCCAGGCTCGCGCGTTCGAACGCGCAACTTCCGGTCCACGTCTACTTTGACGAAGCGCTTCTGCAGCGTGAAATGCAGCAATTGTTTCAGAACGGCCCACGCTACGTGGGCCACGAACTGATGGTGCCGAATGTCGGCGACTTTACGACTCTTGCCTCGGAAAACGAGGGTCGCATGCTGGTCCGTAATGCCCATGGAATCGAACTGCTGTCGAACGTCTGCCGTCATCGTCAGGCGCTGATGTTCAATGGCCGCGGCAATGCCAACACGATCGTCTGTCCGCTGCACCGCTGGACCTACGACCTGAAGGGCGACCTGATCGGCGCTCCGCACTTTCCCGAGACGCCCTGCCTGAACCTGCCGAAGGCGCCGCTGCAAAGCTGGAACGGCCTGCTGTTCGAGCAGAACGGCTACAACGTGATGGACAAGCTGAAGAACCTGTCCGTCACGAAGGACCTGGACTTCACGGGCTACATGCTCGATCACGTCGAGGTGCATCACTGCGACTACAACTGGAAGACCTTCATCGAGGTCTACCTGGAGGATTACCACGTCGAACCGTTCCATCCCGGCCTGGGCGCGTTCGTCACGTGCGACGACCTGCGCTGGGAATTCGGCGCGGACTACAGCGTGCAGACGGTGGGCGTCAACCGCGGCCTGAAGAAGTCCGGCTCGCCCGCGTATCAGCGCTGGCAGGAGCAGGTACTGAAGTTCCGTAACGGCGAAGCGCCGCCGTATGGCGCCATCTGGCTGACGCTCTACCCGAACATCATGGTCGAGTGGTATCCGCACGTGCTGGTCGTCTCGACCTTGTGGCCGGAAGGACCGAACCGCACCAAGAACGTCGTCGAGTTCTACTACCCCGAGGAGATCGTGCTGTTCGAGCGCGAGTTCGTCGAGGCCGAACGGGCCGCCTACATGGAAACCTGCGTCGAGGACGACGAGATCGCGCTGCGCATGGATGCGGGCCGCCGCATCCTGATGGAGCGCGGCCAGACCGACGCGGGGCCGTACCAGTCGCCGATGGAGGATGGGATGCAGCACTTCCACGAGTGGTACCGCAGCAAGATCGAACCGGGTAATCCGGGCCTCGCCAAGGTCACACCATAAAAAGCATCAACCAACTCGAGGGGACAGAATCGGCTACGATCTGTCCCCTCGGTCATTCTAGGAAGTCGTCAATGCAATCGCTCTGGATGTTGTTCGCCAGTTTCATGTTCGCCGCGATGGGCGTGTGCGTGAAGCTGGCATCGGAAACCTACACCACCTCCGAACTCGTGATGTACCGCGGGATCGTCGGCATGGTGGTGCTGTTCATCATGATCCGCATCCAGGGCGGCACCTTGAAGACCGCGTTCCCGCTGGCGCACCTGTGGCGCGGCTTCATCGGCGTGGTTTCGCTGTGGCTGTGGTTCTACTCGATCGCCAAGCTGCCGCTGGCCACGGCGATGACGCTCAATTACATGGCGCCGATCTGGATCGCGGTGTGGCTGTTCGCGCATGGCTGGTGGCATGCGAAGAACCACGTCGAGTGGCCGCTGATCGTGGCGGTCGGCATGAGTTTCGTCGGCGTCACCCTGCTGCTGCGCCCCGCGTTCGAGGCGAACCAGCTGTTCGACGCATTGATCGCACTGGGGTCGTCCGTGCTGTCCGCGATGGCTTATATGCAGGTACGCAAACTGGGCCTGGCCGGCGAGCCGGAGTACCGCGTGGTGTTCTACTTCGCCGCGACCAACCTGGTCGCCGGCATCGTCGGCCACGTAGCCGAGGCGGGTGGCGGCCCGGTCACCTGGCATCCGCTGAACACCGCGCACGGCGTGTTCCTGCTGCTGGGTATGGGACTGTGCGCCACGGCCGCGCAGATGGCGATGACGCGCGCCTACCGCGTCGGCAAGACGCTGGTCGTGGCCAACCTGCAGTACACGGGCATCGTCTTCTCCAGCATCTGGGGCGTGGCGATGTTCGGCGACGTGTTCAGCTGGCACAGCTGGCTGGGCATCGCCATCATTCTGCTCTCCGGCATGGCCGCGACGTTCTACAATACGAAGAGCACGGAACGCGGCAAGGCCATTGCCGATACCGACCCGATCGCCAGCGAAGTGTAAGTAGCCAAGGAGACCCGCATGTTCAAGACCCTGATCGATGCCGCCACCCTGGCGCAGCACGTGAACGACCCGGACTGGATCGTGATCGACTGCCGCCACGACCTGATGAATCCAGCCTTCGGCCGCGACGCCTACGCCGCCGGCCATATCCCCGGCGCGCTGTTCGCCAGCATCGACGACGACCTGTCCGGCGCCAAGCGCGGCGCCGACGGCGTGTTCCGCGGCCGCCATCCGCTGCCGGAGCGCACCACGCTGATTGCAACGCTGCGCCGCTTCGGGATTGGCGACACGACCCAGGTCGTGGCCTACGACGCACACGGCGGCATGTACGCGGCGCGCCTGTGGTGGCTGCTGCGCTGGCTCGGCCACGAAGCCGTGGCGGTGCTCGATGGCGGCCTGCCGGCGTGGCAGGCGCTGGGCCAGCCGCTCGCGACGGATACGCCCACGCGCCCTGCCGGCAACCTGAGTGACCGCCCTGCCCTGACGCGCACCGTGACCGTGGAGGACGTGCTGGCCAACCTGACCAGCAACACCAACGTCGTGATCGACGCGCGCGCCAACGACCGCTTCCGCGGCGAGAACGAAACCATGGACCCCGTCGGCGGCCATATCCCGGGTGCCAGGAACCGGTTTTTCAAGGACAACCTCCAGGCCGACGGCACCTTCAAGCCCGCCGAGCAGTTGTGGCAGGCGTTTACCCCGCTGTTCACCACGCCCACGTCCGCCATCATGCAGTGCGGTTCGGGCGTGACGGCTTGCCACAACCTGCTGGCCATGGAAGTGGCCGGCCTGCCCGGTGCGGCGCTGTATCCGGGCTCGTGGTCGGAGTGGTGCGCCGATCCGGCGCGGCCGGTGGCCAAGGGAGAGTAAAGACGCGCGGGGACGGCCAACTGTCCCCGCTGTTCAGTCGCCGCCGCCACCTCCGCAGCCGCCGCAACTGCTCCCGCATCCGCCACCCTCCCCACCACCGTCGTTGCCACCGCCATCGCAACCGGCGGAACCATCGCCGCCGCAACTGCCGCCCGCGCCCCCCCAGTCGCCGCCGCCCGTCGTGCCACCGCCCTGGCTGGCGTAACGCAAGCGCCAGCGGTCCAGGTCATAGCCGCCGATCAGCCCCGCCTCGAACAGGAACCATGGATCCGTACCAGGTGGCACCCGCGTCGCGCCTGCGGCCAGTCCGCGTTCGTTCAGCTCGGACAGCACCATCAGGCCGCGCCGCGCGCGGTAGCCGAAGCCGCCGGGCATACGCAGCTTGCGGTCGGTGGCGAACAGCCGGGGCACGTCCGGCCCGGGCAGGAACTGGCGGTCGAGGGTGCGCGCCATCACCAGGCAGCGGGCCAGCGGCAGGTCCATGCCGCCGCTCATGGCTGCCGCCTCCACGTGCGGGATGCGCTGCTCGTAGTGCCGCTCGCAGAACGCGTCCAGCCCGACCGGGTCGTGGCGCAGCCACGCGTGCCACACCGAGTCGGCCGCCTTCGACGGCAGCGCGCAGGGCATGCGGTGGCGCTTCATGCATTCGAAGAAGGTCAGCAGCGCGTCCGTGGCGCGGGCATAAAAAAAGGCATCCGTCGGGATGCCTGGGAATTCGGCGGGCGCGCTGCGCGCCCAATAGTCGTACAGTCCGGGGGGCACATCGCGCAGGGCCTTGCGGTTGCGCGACGCGATGTGCAGGATGCCGGCGCGGGTGCGCTGCAGGGTGTTCTTCAGCATGGTGCTCCTTTGTTGTTGTTCTTGTTGTGCGCATGCTGGCATGGGTTTATGACGGCTTCATGACATGCCGGGATCAGCGGAACGAATCCTGGATGCCTTTCGTCGACGGAAAATACGGGCGCTTGATGGCGGCATCGCGCCGGACCTGGTCGGCCGACGGCGGCGTGACCAGCAGCAGCGTGGCCCCGTCGTCGCGGCGCAGGTTCGCCACCAGCGAGGCCCCGCCGGACTCGCGCCCCGCCATCGACGCCAGCGCCACTGCCACGAACGGTCCGCCCGCGCCCGTATCGCCCAGGATGCCTGCCAGGTCGTAACCACGCTTCGGGTCGAGCAGGTCGAAGTCGTCGTCGATGGCATGCAGGCCCTGGACGAGCGGCACGAAGCGCGCGCCGCTGTTGCGATCGTCGCGCACGCTGCCGTAATCATAGAAGATGCGCGCGGGTGACTTGCCACCCAGCGGCGCCAGCACCGCGCGCAGGGCCCGCTCCATGCGCGCGGTGCGCTCGGCCGCTTTCACTGGCTTGCCGGCATCGTCCAGGTACGACACCACCTGCGGGCGATGCACGGTGCCCAGGTTCTCCAGGTGGTCGAACTGGTCGATCTGGAACTGGGTCCATGGCTGCGCGATATACGGCGTCGGCACGAACGGCTTTTCCGGCGGCTTCTTCCAGCCGGCGAATTCGGACCAGTTGCGCGAGTACTCGCCGCCGCGGTTCTTGACGACCATGGTGTCCTTGACCAGCGGTGCATAGGGGCGCAGCCAGTCGATGCGACCGCGGCGGACCAGGGTCAAAATCGTATAGTTATCGCTCAGGACACGGGGTTGCTTCGGATGGAATGCCTGTTCCGCTGCGAGCTTTTCGTAACGCGGCCGGTCAGTACGGATAAACGATAGAGCGCGATGCATCGCCCCATCTCTTGATGCGACACCGACTGCGGGCAGGTCGCCGTGCAGGTCGAACGTCGAGAAAACCGTTTGCCATAGCAGGTCTGGCTCGTCGTTCAAATAGGAATTTGTTACTTGCCCGCTTTGAGTCAACAGACCGGGAAATGCGCCACGCGCCGTGTAGGGCTCCGCAACCTTGGTGGCTACGAAGCTCGAAGCATTCGATTTGCGTGATCTCTCACGTGCAGCTGGTTCAGTCCGTCCCCAAGATGGTCCTACGACAGAAATTGGCAGAGGAAACCTGTCCATAAAGTCCCTCATCCCAATGTCGATAGCGTCCTCATTACGCTTGGACATCACCATCTGCCATTGCTCGAGACGCTTTGAATAATCGTTGACATCTTGCGAAATGACGTAGGCTCCATAACTTCCGCGAACCGCAATCCAGAGGTCTGCCTTCGGATAGGTAGGATGATTACGCCACGTTTCGACGCTAATGCCAACACCGACGAGCTCGAGCGAGTCCCCGGTCGCTCGAGAACCGCCAACCGTCACGGCATCGCCCCTGGGCGGTCCGTCAGGCACGGCGGCACCTGCAACGAGCGCGCACAGCAGCGACGCGCTACCAAGCAAGCCAAGACAGGCACGCACGACACCCGCGCTCAAGCAGGACGCAGCCACAACAGCATGCCCATCCCGGCGCATACGGCAACGGCAGCGCCGACGACGAGTTTCATCGCAAGGCTGGCGCGCTCCGGCTGAGGCGCTGCCGCTTGTGCCGTCGCTTGTGTCGTCGCAGGTGCCGTGGCGCTGGCAGGTGCTTCGAGGGCCGCGAGCCGCATCGGCGGCACATTTTCTGCTCCCGCTGGCACGCTCAGCGTGCCGCCCAGGTCGTCCTGCGGGTAGATTTCGGGCTGCGTCATGAGAGGTTCTTCCTGTGCCGGATCATGCGTCGACAGTCGCATTGACGTTGCATATGAGCTTGCTGCCGCAAGCTGTCATGTGGCCGTGCAGCGCCAGCGGGATGGATTCGTCCAGTGTGGCGCTATCGCCCTGGACGATGGGATTGACGCCATGCGCCGGGCAAGCCACCAGGTCGCCGACACGCGCCACCTGGCGCCCGTCGATGGTGAAGCTGCCACTGACCTTGATCACCTTGCCGCCATGGGTGGTCGCGTCGCCCAGGCAGCAGATCGGCCGGCTCACCGGAACTCGTCCTTCACGCCTTGCGTCGATGGGAAATACGGCCGCTTGATCGCCGCATCGCGCTTGACCTGTTCGGCCGAGGGTGGCGTGACCAGCAGCAGCGTGGCCCCGTCGTCGCGGCGCAGGTTCGCCACCAGCGTGGCCCCGCCGGACTCGCGCCCCGCCATCGACGCCAGCGCCACCGCCACGAACGGTCCACCCGCACCCGTATCGCCCAGGATGCGTGCCAGGTCGTAGCCGCGCTTCGGGTCGAGCAGGTCGAAGTCGTCGTCGATGGCATGCAGGCCCTGGACGAGCGGCACGAAGCGCGCGCCGCTGTTGCGATCGTCGCGCACGCTGCCGTAATCATAGAAGATGCGCGCCGGTGACTTGCCGCCCAGGGGCGCCAGCGCCGCGCGCAGGGCCCGCTCCATGCGCGCCGTGCGCTCGGCCGCTTTCACTGGCTTGCCGGCATCGTCCAGGTACGACACGACCTGCGGGCGATGCACGGTGCCCAGGTTCTCCAGGTGGTCGAACTGGTCGATCTGGAACTGGGTCCATGGCTGCGCGATATACGGCGTCGGCACGAACGGCTTTTCCGGTGGCTTTTTCCAGCCGGCGAATTCGGACCAGTTGCGCGAGTACTCGCCGCCCCGGTTCTTGACGACCATCGTGTCCTTGACCAGCGGTGCATAGGGGCGCAGCCAGTCGATGCGGCCGCGGCGGACCAGGGTCAGGAACGTCCAGTTGTCGCTCAGCACGCGTGGCTGTTTCGGGCGGTAGGCTTGTTCGGCGGCGAGTTTTTGGTAGCGCGGTGGATCACTTTCCTCGAAACTCAGTGCTCGGTGCATCGCGCCGTCCTTGGCGGCCACTCCGACAGCTGGGAGATCCGCGTGCTGGTCGAAAGTAGAAAATACGGTCTGCCATAGTGAGTCGGGCTCATCATGCAGATAAGAATTAACTACCTGACCGCTCTGCGTGAGTAGACCTGGAAAAGTCCCGCGCGCAGTGTATGGTTCGGATGCCTTGGTATCGACAAAGCTACCCGCGTTGGACTGCCGCGATGTCACACGACCGGCTTCATCCTTAGGCTCACCCCACGACGGCCCTACCACAGAAACTGGCAACGGATAGCGATCGACAAAATCTCTCATTGCGACATCGATGGCGTCCTCGTTACGCTTGGACATCATCATTTGCCACTGCTCGAGACTCTTCGGATAATCTTTCTTATCTTGTGAAATAACGTAAGCTCCATTACTTTCGCGAATCGTTTTCCAAAGGTTCGCCTTGGGATAAGCAGGGTGGTTACGCCATGTTTCGACGCTGATGCCGACACCTACAAGTTCTAGCGACTCGACGTGTGGGGAGCTCTTTGAAGTAGCAACATTCTGCGACATTAATGGGTCCATCTTTTTATCGGTGAGAGAAGCCTTGGCATAAGCTTGGCTCCAAAGTAAAGCAACTGTCAGCAGCCCCCCAACAGGGATATGACTGAGTATTAACGGTCTCTTGTAGACTTCTCGCATGGTTTGGCGGTCCGGTCATGTTCAGGGTCCATTGTGCACGAGTGTGGATCCATCAAGTACCAGTTGCAACCTGTGCACAGCGTGCCAACCACTGCCATCGATGTGAGGAGCCAGCGGATTCGAGACAGGTTCTTGTTCCGCATGTTTCGATCCTCGCTAATTTTTGCCGAGGCGGGGTGTTGCGTAGTCTTGGTCATAGGCTCTCTCGGTAACGGTTTCGGAGATCACATACGGCGCCAGCGTCGCCACACCGCATGCGACCGTAAAGGATGGAAGCTTGCCGGGGTGATCGCCTGCAATTGCATAGTAGTGAAAATTGCCAATGACAATATCCCGATCAGTTGGATCGATCTTAGCGACATCGTCAAGCAGTGCTAAGACATCAGAAGGTGGTGGCGAAAAAGACGGATCACTCCGCCGTCTGCTGTTGACCGTTCCGCGCCAGTTCGTTCGCCAGTCTGCCACGGCACGCAAAAAACGCATGAGTGTCGCGTTGTTGTCCTTCATAACCTCGCTGATGCCAACGCAAACGTCATAAGCGGTTGCCATTGTGGAGTGCATAGGATTGCTGACAATACTGGAATGGTAAGAATTACCACTATTCTTGTTCATCCACCTCGCCTGTGCTTGCTCTGGCGTTTCATCCGGAAGAATCCCCTCCTGGCCTTTTTTGTCATAGCGATTGGTAACGGCAATTGCGGCGTCGATCGCCCCATTCTGAAGAATCGCCGCCCCAAGATCCGGGTAAAACGGTACCTCAAGCGCTTCAGCAGTCACCATCCGCGAACGCGACAACGTAAAGCCAGCATTCCACTTGAAGCCGAGGCTGATCTCATGCGGGTCGGAGCCGATCATCGGCGCGTCCGGATTCGAGCCCTTGGGCGATGCGAACAGCCGTTGGAAAAACCTGCTGCCGAGCTTCTTGCGCATGCCATCGTACACGCCCCACCACCCAATGCCCTGGACGTTAGGCAGGCCCACGACCGCGTCATCGGGACTGAAGTACAGGTACAACTTGCCACGGTTGTCGCGTTCTTTCCGGGCGGCGGCATCCCACTTGGTACCCACGACACCATCGCCCGCCGTGCGCAATTCCGAGAATGCCGGCTTTGCCGCAGGAGAGGTTGTGATGTAGTCGGCGATAATTTTGCGCAGCGTTTCCTCTCGTGCATGGCCGGTCTGCTGTTCGCCACCAGCCTGGAATTTCTCGATGAAGGGCTCTTCCACGCTGTATGGCGGATTGTTCAGGATGACCGTATCGGCCTTGCAGCCTGTGCCTCCCTTCGCAAGCATGGCATGCGCCAGCAAGGTAACCAGGCATCCCTGGCTATGCGCGACGATATTGACCGGTTCATCCGGCGAGTTCTTGCGAATGATGCGCAGGAGCGCAGCGAGCCGCTGCGCCGCCAGCACCATATAGGTGCGCGGCGGTGCACTCAGCAGCGGATGGGTGCCATCTTTCGGATCGGCCAGCTTGATCGACCAGTTGCGATTGAAGCCAGGTCCGAACATGTCGGGGATATTGGTCGTTGCATTGGCGAACGGTCCACCGTTCTTGCCGAAGCGCTTGTCGATGCGGTTGCCGAACCGGTCCACATACTGTCCATGCCGGCCCGAGGTGTCGGCAGCGTCCGGCTCTTCACGAAATCCCCAATAGAAAGGAATGACGGACGACCTGCCCCCATCAGGTGCGCGCTGGAAGTATTTCTTGTCCGGGTCGGGATGCACATCGTCGGCAGTGTACGTTCCGCTCTCCTTCTTCGGCGGCAGCTCCCATCGCCCCGAAACGATATCGGTCCGATCCAGCCGCGTATTCAACCCGGCACACAACCCCATCTCCTGGTTGGCGAACGCCTCACCGACGTCATTGACGCCATGCACCAGAATCGTAATGCACGGCATGCCGCGCTTGATCGCCACCGGTGCCACCGATTTGCTCGTCAGCAGCCACTGCTCCTCGTTGCCGGGAACAACCAGGTTTTCCTGCTGCCCGCTCATGCCTTGTCCTTCCATACCTTGATCGCGGCGATGCGCATCACGTCCTTTTCCGCCAGTTGCGTCAGCCCGTCCGCGCCGGTCTTGCCGGTGATGACCTGGCCGTCGTCCAGTTTGATTTCATAGTGGTGGTCGACGACCTTGTCCGCCTTGTCGCCGTCGCGGTGCAGCATGAACTTGCGGCCCGTGTCGCCGGTCTCGAACTTGGGCATGTCCTGCTTCATGTTGCCCGGCCCCGTGAACGCGCGCGCGGCCGACTTGAACAGCAGGTTGCCCGGGCAGACGATCTCGATATTGCCGCCCGCCAGCTTGATGTAGGCACCGCCGCTGGTCAGCGTCACGTGCTTCTCGGCCGCCAGCAGGATGTGCTCCCTGGTCGACAGCACCGTCACGCTCTTGTCCGCCGTCAGCTCGATGGTGTTTTGCTGGGCCTGCTGGACGATCTTGCCCTTGTTGGCGATGCTGCGGATGTCGCCGTCCAGCGCGAACTGTTCGATGTCCTTGCCGGCGGTTTGCAGGATCGACTTGCCTGCGTATTGCTGCTGGTTGCGGGCCGCGACGGTGTCCAGGTTCTGGCCGGCGTAATGGGTCTGGTCGCGCGGCGTGGCGCTGGCGATGCCGGCTTCCGCCGTGATCGCGATGACGGGCGTGCCGCCTGGCGCCGCGCCGCTGGCGTTTGCCTCGTTGCCGCTGCCATGGCCGAGCGCCTCGACCGCTTCCGTCAGGCCCTGCTGCGGCTTGGCGTCGCGTTCGGCGCCCTGGTGCCCGGCAGCGGCTTCGCCCAGCCCCTTGGCCAGCTCCAGTGCCTGCTCCAGGCAGCGCACCAGCTCGTCCCGGCTCAAAGTGCCGCCCACCGCGCGCGGACGTCCGTCCGTACTCAGCAGCAGGCCACGCGCGGCGCGCAGGGCGCCGGCGCCTTCGGTCTCCAGCGCGAAGCCTTCGCCGCGGCTGTCCTTGCGGCCCAGGTTGTCTTCAATGCGGGTGATGTGGCCCAGCGACAGCTGGCTGTGCTGGTGATCGCTCTTGAGCTGGGCCTGGATCTTGCCGCCCATGTCGTCCAGCACCAAGTGATTGCTGCGCCCGCCGGCCGCATTGCCGCCATCCGGTGTCAGCTCCCGACTGCGGATACCCGTCAGCGTCTGCTGGGAGGCCAGCTTCCACGGCGGCATGTTCTCCTGGTTGTAGACGGAACCGGTGATGATGGGCCGGTCGGGATTCCCGTCCAGCCACATCACGACCAGTTCCTGGCCACGGCGCGGCAATGCGTTCATGCCCAATTCCGCTCCCGCCCACGGCGTGGCGACCCGCAGCCATGCCGAGCTGCGCTCGTCGTTGGTCCCGACCCGGTCCCACTGGAACTGCACGCGCACCCGGCCGTAGTCATCGGTATGGATGTCCTCCCCGGCCGGCGTCACCACAATCGCCGTCTGCGGTGCCAGGATGCGGGTGTCGGTGCTGTTGTAGTTGCGGCCAGGACGCCAAGGCGCATTGCGCCGCACGCACGTCAAGCGGTTGCTGTAGTCCGTTGCCGGGGCATCCTGCATCAGGTAGTTGTTGCTCGCAACGTGCTCGACGGCGACGACGAGGCAGCCGTCGTCGTCCGCCGGCTCGTGGAAATGATCGACCAGCCGGAACCAGCGCCCCGGCTTGACGAAGCGGCTGTTGCCGCGTGCCTGGAAGCGATGGCCCGTCGCTTCGATTTCCTCCATGCGCACGCGCGCCAGGTCCGCGCCGGTCGCGCCGTCGGCAAAGCCGTAAGCGCCCGTGTATTCGTACTGTTCCACGTTCAGCACGTCGCCCTGGCGATTGAGCGTCGGCACGGTGGTGTGCGCCGGATGCGGCGCCTTGAAGTCGGAGCTGGCCAGCGCCACGCTGCCGGCGACGAGGTTGCGCACCGGCGTCCAGTCGCCGATCGCGTCTTCCTCGATCGAACCGGCGTGGCGCTGGTAGCGCACGTCGGGCTGGGCACCGTCGATCGGGTCGCCGCGCGTCGAATCGTCGGACAGCACCAGCTTATGGCCCGTGGCCGTGTGCTCGTACCAGTAATGCCAGCCGGCGGCTTCCCAGCGGCGATGCAGGTAGTTGTGGTCGTCCTCGTTGAACTGGCATGCCATCGTCATGCGCGCATCCTCGCCCTGCAGGCGGCAATCCCAGTCGGCATGGGCACCGTAATCGGCAAAAATACTGGCGGTCTGGTCGCGCAACGTCGCGTCGTGGAAGATGTAGCTGTCGCGACGCAGCTTCAGGTAGGCCAGCCATGGCTTGAGCAGCATCGAATAGAACGCGACCGCGCCATCGGTGCGCACCAGGCTGAATTCGAAGACGTAGCCGTTGAAGTAGCGCAGCGAGCCGTCGCCGCGCACCAGCTCGATGGTGACCATCTTGCCTTGCAGGTCTTCCAGGGCGATCCCGGCGTCGTCCGCCAGGACTTCGACGCGAAAGGCGAAGTCGCGCGACAGTTCCTCGCGCGCTTCGAGCCGGTTGGGCAGCAGCACCGCGTCGGGCGCGTCGTTGTTGGGGAATGCGAGGCGGAGCAGCCGGTTGTGCTGGCGCAGCTGTGCCAGTGCTCCGATGATCGATGATGCACTGGGCATGAAAAGCCGGGCTCAGGAAGTTGTCGAGCCGGCCATGGTAGCATTATTTTTCTTGCAACGCACCAGGTAACTCTACCAGGCTCAGTGCGCGTGCTTCTCCGCCGTCAGGAACAACACGATGCATACGCCCAGCGCGATCAGCAGCACCTGCGGCACCGTTTCCTTCAACGTGGCGCGGCGCTGCATCTGCGGCATCAGGTCGCTGACGGCGATGTAGATGAAACCGGACGACGCGAACACCAGCACGTAGGGGATCAGGTGGCTGGCGCGGTCCAGTGTGTAATAGCCCAGCAGGCCGCCGGCCACCGCGAGCAGGCTGCACAGCAGGTTGTAGACGTAGGCGCGCGTGCGCGAGAAGCCGGCGTTGAGCAGCACGATGAAGTCGCCGATCTCCTGCGGGATCTCGTGGGCGACGATGGCGACGCCGGTGACGATGCCCAGGTGCGGGTCGGCCAGGAAGGCCGCGGCGATCAGGATGCCGTCGGTGAAATTGTGCATGCCGTCGCCCAGCAGGATCATCCAGCCGGCGCGGCCCGCCTCGTGCTTGTCGTGGCCATGGGCGTGGTGGTGGCCGTCCCCCTCATGGTGGTGCGAATGGCGCAGGATCGCCAGCTTTTCCAGCATGAAGAAGGCCAGCAGGCCCGCCAGCAGGGTGCCGAACAGGGTGCGCGGGTCGGCACCGGACTCGAAGGCCTCGGGCAGCGCATGCAGCAGCGACGTGGACAGCATGATGCCGACCGACAGGCTGACCATGCGCTCGACGACCCGGGACAGCAGCGTAAACGAAAAGATCGCCGCCGCCGAAATGCTGACGATGCCGGCGACCGTGGTCGCCAGCAGGATGGATGTGAGTACCGGATCGATTTTGAGCCTCTTGTGCGTGCTGCGGCGCGCGCGGCCGGGACGGCAAACGCGCGCAAACCGGACATTTTACCGCCCAGTTCGCTCTTTTGCTCACAAGACTACGAAATCGCGGCCCAGCGCTCCGGCCCCGGCACCCCCGGCCCGTCAGGCCACCCCGTGCTCGCGCAACCAGTCCAGCGTGCGCTTCCAGCCGTCCTTCGCATCGGCCTCGACGAAGCTGGGGCGGTAGTCGGCATGAAAGGCATGGCCCGCGTTCGGGTAAATGACGAAGGTGGACTTGCTGGAACCCTTGGCCAGTTCGGTCTTCATCCGCTCCACCGTGTCCAGCGGGATGCCCTGGTCCTTGGCGCCGTACAGGCCCAGCACCGGCGCCTTCAGAGATGCAGCAATATCGACCGGGTGCCTGGGCGTGTTGGGGGTGACCTCCCCCACCAGCCTTCCGTACCAGGCCACACCCGCCTTGACGTTCGGGTTGTGCGCCGCGTACAGCCACGTGATGCGGCCGCCCCAGCAGAAACCGGTGATGGCCAGCTTGTCGGCGCTGCCGCCGTTCTGCTTGGCCCAGGCGACGACGGCGTCCAGGTCGCGCATCACCTGCACGTCCGGCGTCTTGCTGATGATGTTCTTTTGCAGCTCGGCAATCGAGGTTTCCTTCTGCGGATCGCCCTGGCGCGCGAACAGGTTCGGCGCCAGCGCCAGGTAGCCCTGCTTGGCGAAGCGGCGGGCGACGTCGGCGATGTATTCGTGCACGCCGAAGATCTCGGAGATCACGAGGATGACGGGCAGCCCGGTCTTGCCGGCCGGCTGGGCGCGGTACACGGGCACCGGGTAGCCGTCGACGGTGACGGTGACGGTTTCGGTGGTCAGGCCTTCGCTGTCGGTCTTGACGGCCGTCTGTGCGCTGACGGGCAGCACGGCGGCGGCGAAGCCCGTGCCCAGGGCGGCCTTCAGCACGTCGCGGCGGCTGACGCCTTCCGGCTCGCCGATTAGGCTTTTCGCATCGTTGTGCAGGTCTTTCATGGGGTCTCCTGGTGGTTAGCGGGAAAATTGAAACACAACGGTGTTAAAAAGCCAATGGTTTTGTTGGCTGTCCCCGGTGTCTCGAGCTCAGTGCGCGGAGGCAGGCCTGAGCGAGCAGTGCTTGATTTGCGCGGAGGCGCCTAAGGTCGCATGCTCGTCCAGCGTGCGTCCAGGTCCTTCTGCCGCCCCTTCGGCGGCGACCAGTCGGCGGGCATGACGTTGTCGCCCACAACCATCGCTTTCTCGTCCTTGGTCAGGGACTGTTTCGGAGCCTGAACGATGGATGCATCGACCATCTGGCCACCACGGGCAATGCAGCCATGCCACGCCAGCTGCCGATTGACGGCATCGAAGACGCTCTCGCTGGCGCCGGCTTTGATCAGGCGCTCCTTGAAAGTCCAGATCGTAGTGCGGTCCGGAAACTGGCTCGAATCACGCAGGCCGGCAAAGCGCTGGAAGCTCAGGCGGTCCAGCAGTTGGAATTCCATCTGCTCGTCGGAGAGATTGAACAGCTGCTGGATCAGCAGAATCCGGACCATGATCTCGGTCGGGAACGGCGACCGTCCGCCGCGTTCGCGGCTTGGCCGCGGTGCTGCGTCGTCGACTGCCGCAGCCAACGCTGTGAAATCGACGTGTCGCTCCAACACTTGCAGCGCATCGCCAAGCTTCGTCAGCTTGGCCTCGCGCTCCCGAGCAGCAAATAGGTTGGGTTTCATCATGGCAGAGTCGTCAGGTTTTGGTGCGCCGCCATCATGCCACGGACAGGGAGGTTATTCGAGGTGCCCGGAAGTGTCCGAAAATGTCAGGCTACCTCAATGGATCGGGGGAACTCGAGTCATCTTCCAGCTTGGCCGTAGCCGCATTTCCAACTGCGAAGACGACTTCTCATTCCTCCACCTCCTGGTAGGGAATGTTTTCTAGACGAAGGTTTTTGGCAGCTTGCAATCTGTGATTCCCATCAATAATACTAAACGTTCCGTCGGAATTTCTCTGGACTTTGATTGGATCCAGCAGGTTGCCATTTTCTATTCCCGCAGTTGCGCTAGCGAGCCTGTCTGCGTGGAGCGAGGATGGGTCTCTACCGGACTTGAATTTATCGATTGATGCGAATTTTTGCCCCTCCTTTCCCGTTCCCCATGTTTTGCTGACTTTGTAATCATAGTTATGCGGAACATACCAAGTGTCGTTGTTTTCGATATTGAACCGCTCTTGGCCTTCCTTCACGAGAAAGGTTTGTTTTCCATCTTTTGATGACGTGTGCATCTGAATTGTGCAACCGTCCTCAAACATTTCGTCCACTTTTTTCCTTAACTCGGAATCGATCCCTCCTTTCATCTCGTCCCATTTTTCTTGCGAAAGATCTTCCGGTTGATTGGGGCCATCCATATTTTGCAGCTTATGTAATAATTGGTGCTGCATCGCGCTCATCCTCGGGGACGACGACGGAGAAAGCGATGACGATCTGTCGCGTTTGGAGCTGTCTTCATTTGCAGCTACACGAGACGAAGCGGTCGATTCGCCTTGCACGGAGGGAGCCGTAACAGGAGAGAGTGGGGCAGAACTGCGTACGGGACTTGGAAACATATTTTTACCTTTAGCGAGCGTGACGGGAAATCAGTCAAAACCATGTCGGATTGATTGAAAAATGTTCTGATGAGTGACGCCACTTGGCTACAGGTTCCATATGTGGGAATGCCGGTGGGGAGCCGACGACTGAGGTGCACTGTCAATAATGGACACGTCCGTTTCAAGCAGCCAGCGCCTGTTTTCTAAAGCTCTGTGCAAACGATGCTGGGGAGACGTAGCCAAGGCGCGAGTGACGCCGTTGGCGGTTGTAGAAAATCTCGATGTACTCCTTGATTGGAGCCTGTCAGATTTTTTGTGTGCCGGGGTCGTAAAATAGTACCGAAAAGGATGTTCCATGACCGAAGCAATGACCACGAAAAAACCTAGGAAGAAAAAAGCACCACCGCCGTTCCCCGTCGAGCTGATCGACCAACCGCTGGCCCAGGTGCAAAACAAGGATGCTGAGTCGCTTCTCGGCGAAAACGGTTTGGCGGATCAGCTCAAGAAGATGCTGGCCGAGCGCAAGTTGACGGCGGAGTTGAACCACCACTTGGCCAACGAAGCCGAGTCGGGAGAAGACCACCGCAACGGCAGCAGCTCCAAACGGTGCTGACGCCGGGCGGGGAAATCCAATGGCGCTGTGCCCCGGTCCTGATGAACTTTCCGACTCAACCACGGTCCTACCTCCAGTTAACTCAACCGGAGGGGAGCAACCATGGACTCGCGGCAATTCCAGGCGATGCAAGCGCAGGTGCGGCAGATGCTGGTGCAACTCACCGGCAAGCAAGTGGACGAGCTGCGCGAGGCGTTCGACCGGTGTACCTCACTGGCGGAGTGCCTTGCCATCATCGAAGCGCGCGGCAACCGGCTGCGCCGTTGCCCCCATTGCCAGGGCGAGCGCCTGTACCGCCACGGTGTCTTTTACGGCCTGCAGCGCTATCGTTGCCGCGAGTGCGGCAAGAGTTTCAACGCCCTGACCGGCACGCCCCTGGCGTTCATCCGCCTGCGCGACAAATGGCTGCCCTTCCTGCAATGCATGTTGAACTCGATGACGGTGCGCGGCGCGGCGCAGGCGACCGGCATCCATCGCAACACCAGTTTTCGCTGGCGCCACCGTTTTATGACGATGGCCAAGGATGCGCGGGCCCTGCCGCTGGGCGGCATCGTCGAAGCGGACGAGACCTACCTCCTTGAGTCTCAAAAGGGCTCGCGCAACCTGACGCGACCGGCGCGCCGGCGTGGCGGCACGGCCAGTCACCGCGGCCCTGGCAAGGAGCACGACTGCATCCTGGTCGCGTGTGACCGCAGCGGCAAGGCCAGCGATTTCATCACCGGGCGCGGACCGGTAACGGCCGCACAATTGCAGCAATGCCTGCCGCCGGTCCTGGCACCCGGCGTCCTGCTTGCAACGGACGGGGCGCGTGCCTACCAGGCGTTCGCCGAGGCGACAGGGATCGCGCACCGCGCCGTCAACGTGGCGGCGGGGCAGCGCGTCGTGGACGAGGTGATTCACATTCAGACCGTCAACAGCTGCCACGGCCGGTTCAAGAACTGGCTGAAGCGCTTCCATGGTGTCGCCAGCAAATACCTGCCCAACTACCTGGGCTGGCGCCATGCGCTCGATGCCGGATGCGTGACGACGCCGCAGCAGTTGCTGCGCGCAGTGCTTTTTCTCATCGTTATTTGATTGGATGCCAGGAGGCTACTTCATTGGGACGAGGGCACAGCGCCAATTGGATGTGCCTCGGGACCGTCTTGCCAGCTTTGAGCCGAAGCTCGTTGCCAAGCATCAGCGGCGTATGGAAGGCTTTGACGGCCACGTCATCAGCATGTACGCCCGGGGCATGAGCGTGCGTGAAACCCAGGGCCACCTGCTGGAGCTGTATGGCACGCAGGTTTCTCCAGAATTGATCTCCACCATCACCGATGAAGTCATGGAGGAAGTCGTCCAATGGCAGCAGCGGCCGTTGGAACCGATGTATCCGATCGTCTATTTTGACGCGCTGCGTCTGAAAATCCGGGACGAAGGCACCGTCAAAAACAAGGCGGTCTATCTGGCGTTGGCCATTCGCGCCGATGGCCGCAAGGAAGTGCTGGGCCTGTGGATCGAACAAACGGAAGGCGCCAAGTTCTGTAAGCGGCCAACCCTCCCACCTGTCATTTGATGATCGCTGCCGGCAAACTCGAATTTCACTGAACCTCGAGGATCTTCTTAGTGCGCGGAGGCAGGCCTGAGCGAGCAGTGCTCGCTCAGTGCGCCTCCTCCCAGTTCCGCCCCACGCCGACTTCGGCGACCAGCGGCACCTTCAACTGCGCCACGCCGGCCATCAGCTGCGGCAGCGTCTCCCGCACCAGCTGCAGCTCGTCGTCCGGCACTTCCAGAACCAGTTCGTCGTGCACCTGCATGATCATGCGCGACTTCAGGTTTTCCTTTTCCAGCCAGTCCTGCACGGCGATCATCGCCAGCTTGATCAGGTCCGCCGCCGTGCCCTGCATCGGCGCGTTGATCGCGGCCCGCTCCGCGGCCTGGCGGCGCGGACCGTTCGGGGAGTTGATCTCGGGGAGCCACAGGCGGCGGCCGAACACCGTCTTGACGTAGCCGTTCGCCTTCGCTTCCAGGCGCGTTTCGTCCATGTACTGCTTGACGCCGGAGAAGCGCGCAAAATAGCGGTCGATGTAGTTCTGCGCGGCGGCGCGGTCGATGCCCAGGTTGGCGGCCAGGCCGAACGCGCTCATGCCGTAGATCAGGCCGAAATTGATGACCTTCGCATAGCGGCGCTGCTCACTGTTCACCTCGTCCGGTGGGACGCCGAAGATCTCGGCCGCCGTGGCACGGTGGATGTCGACGCCTTCGGCGAACGCGCGCAGCATCGCCGCGTCGCCCGAGATGTGCGCCATGATGCGCAGCTCGATCTGCGAATAGTCGGCCGAGACGATATGGCTGCCTGCCGGCGCCACGAAGGCCTCGCGGATGCGGCGGCCCTCGGCCGTGCGGATCGGGATGTTCTGCAGGTTCGGGTCGTTCGACGCCAGCCGCCCCGTCACCGCCACCGCTTGGGCGTAGTTGGTGTGCACCCGGCCCGTCTGCGGATTGATCATCTTCGGCAGCTTGTCCGTGTAGGTGGACTTCAGCTTGGCCATGCCACGGTATTCCAGCAGGATCTTCGGCAGCGGATAGTCCTCGGCCAGCTTCTGCAGCACTTCCTCGTCCGTCGACGGCGCGCCGCTCGGCGTCTTCTTCACCACCGGCAGTTTCAGCTTGTTGAAGAAGATCTCGCCGATCTGCTTGGGCGAACCCAGGTTGAACGGCTGCTCGGCCAGCTCATACGCCTTCTGTTCCAGTTCGACGATGCGCGCGCCCAGCTCTTCCGACTGCGTGGCCAGCAGGCCGGCGTCGATCAATACGCCGTTGCGCTCGATCTTTTGCAGCACCACGGCCGTCGGCAGCTCGATCTTGTTGTAGATCGCCGTCAGGCCCTCGTCGCCGGCCACGTGGCCGTGCATCGCCAAGTGCAGGCGCAAGGTGATGTCCGCATCCTCGGCCGCGTAGTCGGTGGCGCGCTGCAGTTCGACCTGGTCGAAGCAGATCATGTTGGCGCCCTTGCCGCACACGTCCTCGAACGGGATGGTCTTGTGGTTCAGGTGGCGCATCGCCAGGCTGTCCATGTCGTGCGTGCGGTGCGACTCGAACACGTACGATTGCAGCAGCGTGTCGTGCACCACGCCGCGCAGGGTCACGCCGTGGTTGGCGAAGATGTGCGCGTCGTATTTCAGGTTCTGGCCCAGCTTGGCCTTGCTGGCGTCTTCCAGCCAGGGTTTCAGCTTTTCCAGCACCAGCTCGCGGGGCAGCTGTTCCGGCACGCCCGCGTAGCGGTGCGCTACCGGGATATAGCAGGCCAGGCCCGGCTCCGTCGCCAGCGAGATGCCGACCAGTTGCGCCGTCATCGGCTCGAGCGACGTCGTTTCCGTGTCCAGCGACACCAGTTCGGCTTGCGTGATGCGGGCGATCCATTCGTCCAGCTGGGCCTCGGTCAGCACCGTGTCGTATTTCACGTTGGCGGGTGGCTGGGCGAACATGTCGCCGGTCGCGCCTTCCGGCGCCGCCGGCGTGGTCTGGCCCGGCACCTTGGCCGACGGCGTCAGCGCCTGCAGCTCGCGCAGCAGCGTCTTGAAGCCGTATTTGGTGAAAAAGCTCAGCAGCGACTCGTGGTCCTCGTCCTTTGCCACCAGCGATTCGCTGATCGACATCATGTGGCCGGACAGGTCGCAATCGGTCTTCACGGTGATCAGCTCGCGGCCCTTGGGCAGCCATTCCAGCGCCGCCTTCAGGTTGGCGCCGACGGCGCCCGTGATCTTGTCGGCGTTGGCGATCACGCCATCGAGGCTGTCGTATTGCGTCAGCCACTTGACGGCCGTCTTCGGCCCGCACTTGGCCACGCCGGGCACGTTGTCCACCGTGTCGCCGATCAGGGTCAGATAGTCGATGATGCGGTTCGGCGGCACGCCGAACTTGGCCAGCACACCCGCCTCGTCCAGCTTTTCGTTGCTCATCGTATTGATCAGCGTGACGTGCGGCGTGACCAGCTGGGCCAGGTCCTTGTCGCCCGTCGAGATGATGACGTCCATGCCGTTCTTCTCGGCCGTCACGGCCAGCGTGCCGATCACGTCGTCCGCCTCGACGCCATCGACCATCAGGATCGGCCAGCCCATCGCGCGCACGGCTTCGTGGATCGGCTCGATCTGCAGCGACAGGTCGGCCGGCATCGACGCGCGCGTGGCCTTGTATTCCGGATAAAGATCGTCGCGGAAGGTCTTGCCCTTGGCATCGAAGACGCAGGCGATATAGGCGGCCGGGTAGTCGGCGCGCAGGCGGCGCAGCATGTTGACCATGCCGTGCATGGCGCCGGTCGGGTGGCCATCCGGACTGCGCAGGTCGGGCAGCGCGTGGAAGGCACGGTAGAGGTAACTGGAACCGTCGACTAACAGCAGGGTTTTTTGCATGATGTTTTTCAGCCGTGCGCCGGTCGGGCACGGCAAAGGAAGCGAATGGATCGAATAGGGGGATTATCGCAGAGTTTCCAGTATCGCCACGGGTGCGCCCCGGGACAAAACCGTGCTGGCAGGCGCCAACGGTGTCAGTTTGTTACAATGGTTCATACTCCAACACCACAGGCTCCCACCGAGGTTCCATCATGCGCGCTCCCGCCCTCCTGCTGGCCGTTTCGGCCCTTTACGCCATCGTGTTCCCCGCATTCGCCCAGACCGAGGCGCAGAAAAAGCTGGAACAGCCGCCCAAGCTGGAACAGCTGGACGACACCGACACGCCCATCACCGTATCGCCCAAGCAGAACCGCGAGACCACGACCAGCGTGCAGCGCCAGAACGGCCGCATCACGCAGGAAACCGTGCACGCGGGCGGCAGCACGTACACGATCAAGCCGAACAACACCAACAGCACGGCGCAGGCCGGCGACGCCGGCGGCCCGGCCATCCGTGGCGCGCAGTGGACGGTGATGGAGTTCGATATCGCCAAAAAGCAGAAGCAGCGCAGCGCCGATGCCGCCGCGGCAGCGGAAAACGCGGAAGACGCGCCGCCGCCGCCCCCGCCGCCGGCCAAGGGCAGCCGCTGACGCGCATACGCGTCATTTTCCTCGACCTTTTACTATAGATTCTCATGGCAGTGTTCACCTCGGTCAGCCTGGACGACGTCCAGGCGTGGATCGCGCAGTTCCCCCTCGGCGATGCCGTCGCGCTGAAAGGCATCGCCTCCGGCATCGAAAACAGCAACTTCTTCCTGACGACTGAACTGGACGGCCGGCGCACCGAATACGTGCTGACGATCTTCGAGAACCTCGGCTTCGAACAGCTGCCGTTCTACCTGCAGCTGATGCGGCACCTGGCCACGCGCGGCGTGCTGGTGCCGGAACCGGTGCCCACCCATGCCGGCGAGCTGTGCGTGCCGCTGCACGGCAAGCCGGCCGCCATCGTCTCCAAGCTGCAGGGCAGCTCGCAGATGGCCCCGGGCCCCGTGCACTGCGCGGCCGTCGGCGCGATGCTGGCGAAGATGCACCTGGCGGGCCAGGACTTCCCGCTGCACCAGCCGAACCTGCGCGGCATCGCCTGGTGGCACGAGGCCGCCCCGGCCGTGCTGCCGCACCTGTCCGAGCCGGAAACGCGCCTGCTGCGCAGCGAAATCCATTACCAGGAAGCGTTCCACGGCTCCGACCTGCACAAGCGCCTGCCGCATGGCCCGGTGCACGCGGACCTGTTCCGCAACAACGTGATGTTCGACGGCGAACGCCTGACGGGCTTCTTCGACTTCTATTTCGCCGGCTGCGACACCTGGCTGTTCGACGTGGCCGTCACCGTCAATGACTGGTGCGTGGACCTCGACACGGGCGTACTGGACGAGGCGCGGGTCCGCGCCATGCTGGACGCCTACCATGCCGTGCGGCCGTTCACGGCGGACGAGCAGGCCGGCTGGCAATGCTCGCTGCGCGCCGCCGCGCTGCGCTTCTGGCTGTCGCGCCTGTACGACCTGTACCGCCCACGCGAGGCGGAAATCCTGACGCCGCACGACCCCACGCATTTCGAACGCATCCTGCGCGAACGCGTGGCCCACCCTGCTCCAGGGCTGCTTCCATGAACGGGACACCAGCCAGCGCGGGTTGGGGCTGGGTCAAGCAGGGCTTCGCGCTGTTTCGCAAGCAGCCGGGCGGCCTGTCGACCTTGTTCCTCGCCTATATGATCGTCACGGCGCTGCTCAGCCTTGTGCCGCTGCTGGGCCAACTGGCCCAGGGCGTGCTGCTGCCCGTGTTTTCCATCGGTTTCATGCGCGCCGCCCAGCACATCCAGCAGGACCGGCCCGTGGTGCCGGGCCTGCTGGGCACCGGTTTCCACAAGCCGCTGCTGGGGCGCCTGTGCGTGCTGGGCGCCGTGCACCTCGTCGCGGCCATCGTGGCGGCTGGCGCCCTGCTGCTGATCGCCAATGGCGACGTGCTGACGCAGATCGCCACCGGCAAGGCGCAGCCGGACCCGGAACTGCTGCGCGACTCCGGCCTGTTCCCCGGCATGATGGCGGCGCTGCTGCTGTACGTGCCGGCCGTGACGGTGCTGTGCTTCGCCGTGCCGCTGGTCTACTGGAGCGGCATGGGTCCGGGCAAGGCGCTGTTCTATGCGTTCTTCGCGGCCAAGCGCGCCTTCCTGGCGTTCGTGGTATTTGCCTTCAGCCTGTTCGCCATCGTCATGTTCGGCTCCCAGGTCGTGTTGCTGGTGCTGGGCTTCAACGCGTTTTCGATGGCGCTGCTGCGGGTGCTGTTCGTGCTGCTGTTCGGCGTGGCGCACTGCGCGCTGTACGCCGCCTATTGCCAGATCTTCGGCACGCCGCAATTGGAAGGCGCGCCGTCGGCCAAGGGTCCTTCCGGCCTGTAGAAGCCAGCGCCGCGGCATGACGCGGATCGACCCGCGACCCGCATGGCTGCGGCGGTCGCGGGTCCCGACCGGTATAATGAGGGGATGCAAAATCTCCTCCTGAATCTCAATCCCGAACAACTTGCCGCCGTCACCCTGCCGCCGCAGAACGCCCTGATCCTGGCGGGCGCCGGCTCGGGAAAGACGCGCGTGCTGACCACGCGCATCGCGTGGCTGATCCAGACCGGCCAGGTATCGCCGGCCGGCATCCTGGCCGTCACGTTCACGAACAAAGCAGCCAAGGAGATGCTGACACGCCTGTCGGCAATGTTGCCGATTAATACACGCGGCATGTGGATCGGCACTTTCCACGGCCTGTGCAATCGCCTGCTGCGCACCCACTACCGCGACGCGGCGCTGCCGCAGTCGTTCCAGATCCTCGACTCGCAGGACCAGCTGTCGATGATCAAGCGCCTGCTCAAGGCAAACAACGTGGACGACGAAAAGTACCCGCCCAAGACGGTGATGTACTTCATCAACAACCACAAGGAGCAAGGCCTGCGCGCCACGCAGATCGAGCCATACGACGCGATCGAGCGCAAGCTGGTCGAGCTGTACGACCTGTACGACCAGCAGTGCCAGCGCGAAGGCGTGGTCGATTTCGCCGAGCTGCTGCTGCGCACCTACGAGCTGTTGTCACGCAACCAGCCGCTGCGCGAGCACTACCAGCAGCGCTTCCGCCACATCCTCGTCGACGAGTTCCAGGACACCAACAACCTGCAATACAACTGGCTGAAGCTGATGGCCGGCCACGGCGCGCAGCAGGGCGGCGCCCTGTTCGCGGTGGGCGACGACGACCAGAGCATCTACGCCTTCCGCGGCGCCAACGTGGGCAATATGGCGGCGTTCGAGGCCGAATTCCAGGTGCGTAACCTGATCAAGCTGGAACAGAACTACCGCTCGCACGGCCACATCCTCGATGCGGCCAATATGCTGATCGCCAACAACAGCCGGCGCCTGGGCAAGAACCTGCGCACGGACGCGGGCCACGGCGAGCAGGTGCGCGTCTACGAGGCCAGTTCCGACCTGCAGGAAGCGCAGTGGATCATCGAGGAGGCGAAGAACCTCATCGCCGAGGGTGCGTCGCGCAGCGAGATCGCCGTGCTGTACCGCTCCAACGCGCAGTCGCGCGTGATCGAGCACGCGCTGTTCTCGGCCGGCATCCCGTATCACGTATATGGCGGCCTGCGCTACTTCCAGCGCGCCGAGATCAAGCACGCGATCGCCTACCTGCAGCTGATGGACAACCCGCACAACGACTCGGCGTTCCTGCGTGTCGTGAACTTCCCGGCGCGCGGTATCGGTGCGCGCACGCTGGAGCAGTTGCAGAACGCGGCCGAGACGTATGGCATCTCGCTGTACGCGGCAGTGCCCTACATGGTCGGCAAGGCCGGCACGGCGCTGGGCGGCTTCGTCAAGCTGGTCGAGGGCGTGCGCTTCGAGACGCAGCATATGGCGCTGCCCGAGCTAGTGCGCGTGACGCTGGAAGCTTCGGGCCTGCTGGCGCATTACGCCACCGAGAAGGAAGGCGCCGACCGCATCGAGAACCTGGAACAGATGGTCAGCGCGGCCACGCAGTTCGTGTCCGAGGAAGGCTACGGCCAGGGCGCGCCGGCGCACATGGGCCCGCAGGCCGAGGCGCAGGCTGGTGCCGCGATCGTCAACGCCGATGGCGTCGAGATTCTCGATGCGGACGCGCCGCTGGCGACCGTGATGTCACCGCTGTCGGCGTTCCTGGCGCACGCCTCGCTGGAAGCGGGCGACAACCAGGCCCAGGCCGGCCAGGAAGCGCTGCAGCTGATGACGGTGCACTCGGCCAAGGGGTTGGAGTTCGACAACGTGTTCATCACGGGCCTGGAGGAAGGCCTGTTCCCCCACGAGAGCAGTTCGAAGGAGGAAGGCGGCGTGGAGGAAGAGCGCCGGCTGATGTACGTGGCGATCACGCGCGCGCGCAAGCGCCTGTACATGTGCTTCTCGCAGACGCGCATGCTGCACGGCCAGACCCGCTACAACATGAAGTCGCGCTTCTTCGACGAGCTGCCGGAGAAGTCCTTGAAGTGGCTGTCGCCGAAGGTGCAGAGCCACTGGTTCGCCAACAAGAAGCCGACCTGGGAGGATGCGCAATTGTCCGGCGGCTCGGACAACGCCATCGCCCAGCGCATCGCGCAGAACAAGGCAGGCGGCTCGGGCTGGCGCATCGGCGAGTCGGTGGCCCATGCCAAGTTCGGCGAGGGCGTCATCGTCAATATCGAGGGCAGCGGCAGCAATTGCCGGGCGCAGATCAATTTCGGCAGCGCCGGAATGAAGGTGCTGGATCTGTCGGTGGCGAAGCTGGAGCGGCTGGGACGCTAGAAACCCGGAGGTGACAGGCACCGATTTGCGGGTCGCAGACCCGTAAATCGGTGCCTCGTATGATGATCACGTCGAACTTTGGCAGAATATAGCTGAGTGTACGGCCAGGCAGAGAGACATCGGTGGTGCCTGAGGCGCATAAGCCTGTGTGACAGAGTGGTGCCTCTGCCTGTTTATCATTTCAGAGTCCGGACGGTATCTTAGGCTTCAAGCCTGCATACGAGGGAGGTCGGTTAAATGATTGTGGTAGGTTCGCCAGTTGTAGGGATTGATGTCAGCAAAAAGAAGCTCGATGCAGCGTTGCTGGCAGGCGGAAAGTTGAAGTACAAAGTTGTAGAGAATTCGCGCAAGGGCTACGCGGAACTGGCGACGTGGCTAGGTAAGCAGGGTGTCGTCATCGAAGACGTTCATGCCTGTATGGAGTCCACCGGGGTCTACAGCGAGCCCGTCGCACTGGGGTTGTCGGACTTAGGACTGAAGGTAAGTATGGTCAACCCGACGCTCGTGAAGGGATTCGGGCAGTGCGAGAACATGCGCAACAAGAATGACCGAGCCGACGCTGGCGTGATTGCACGCTACTGCGCAGCGATGCATCCTCCGCTCTGGGAGGCGCCATCGCCGGAGCTTCGGCATCTGCGATCGTTGACTGACCGCGTCGCGGCCATGAAGGATATGCGGCAGCAGGAGGAGAACAGGCTCGAAGCCTATACGTTTGCGAGCGATACGGCGATGCAGGCAAACGCGAAAAACCTTATCGCCTACCTCGACGAGGAGATCAAACGGCTAGCAAAGGAGATTGATGACCATATCGACGGCCATCCTGGCCTCAAGCGAGACGTGGACCTCATGACTTCCATCCCAGGCCTTGGCCGCGTTACCGCGGCCAAGGTGATCAGTCGCGTGGGCGACATACGGCGCTTTACCGATGCGAAGAAGCTCGCAGCGTATCTGGGGGTGACACCGAAGCAGCGTCAGTCCGGTAGCTCTGTAAGGGGCCGCTCGACGATAAGCCGCATGGGTAGCGGTGAAGTGCGAACCGCTATGTACATGCCTGCTATCACGGCCATCAAACACAACCCGCTGATCGCCGCCTTCGCGCAGCGTCTTAGCGCAAATGGCATGGCCAAGATGGCAGTCGTCGTCGCTGCCATGCGCAAGCTCGTGCACCAAATATATGGTGTCATCCGCTCGGGCCAGCCGTTTGACTCCAACTATCTACAGAAACCGCTTGCGAGCTAAGACGGTATCTGTCACCATGGGTCTACCCTGCCGGCACCGCCGTCCCCCGCCGCAACGCCTCGTCCAGCAGCTTGCGCATCGTGCGCTCCGCTGCCTGGCCGGCCATGTCCTGGTCGCGCCCCAGTTCACCCATCTTGCGGCCCAGCTCGCCCATCGGCCGCTGGATTGCCTGCATCTGCGCGCGCAGGGCCTTGATGCGGGCATCGTCCGGCTGCATCATGCCCTGCTGCGCGGCGATGCTGGCGGCGATGCCGTCCATTTCCGCTTGCAGCGGCACCATCTGGCGCTGCAGCGCCATGCTGCGCGCGACGATCGCGTCGCGTTCCTTCGCGTCCTCCGCCCGCCCGATGTCACGGCCCAGCTTTTCCATCTGCGCGGCCAGCGGTTCCATCCGGCGCTCCTTTTCGCGCAGCTTGCGCTCGAGCGCACGCACGACCGAATCGCGCCCTGCCGCGGCATGCTGCTCGCCCAGTTGCGCGCCGACGGCGCCCAGCTTTGCCCCCAGCGCTTCCATTTCCTGACCGTGACGTTCGATTTTCTTGCCGAGCTGCTCCACTGGCGTCCAGGCCGCACGCGCCTTGTCCACCACGGCGGGGTCGGTGACGACATAGCCCTTGCCGTCTTTCGTGAACCAGACAAAATCCCCCTTCTGCGTGGCCTTGATGCGCTCCAGCTGGCGCTCGTCAAAATTGCGCAGCGAGACAATCTGGCCGGCACCGCGTGTCACGACCGCATAGCCATCCCCGCGCTCGCCGATGTGAAAGCGCATGCCCGTATCGATCCGCGCCGGTGGTGCTGGCGGTGCTGGCGGCGCCGGTGGTGCTGGCGGGGCCGGTGGAGCTGGCGGTGCCGGGATCGCGTCTGCTGCTCCCGGTGCCGCCGGTACTGCGGGGGCTGCCGGCGCATCTGGTGCATCGGGTGCATCGGGTGCATCGGGCGCGGGCAACGCCGGCACCGCGACGGCTTGCTTGACCGTGGCGGGGCGGTGCGCCGGCGTCGCAAGCGCCGGCTCGTTGACCGGCCGCGCATGGGCATACAGCATCATGCAGGCCGCGCACAGGCCCAGCAGCGGCGCGGCCATTTTCCAGCTGAGGGGTTGGGTGTCCGGCCGGACCAGACGTTTGATTCGGGACATGAGGTCTCCTCCTTGCGCCGCGGGGGCGAAATGATTGGTCGAGAACTGGAACTTGTCCAGTTCGGACAAGGCCCGGGCCAGGCGCCGGGGCTCGCCCAGCGCCGCGGCCGCCAGGTCGTCGGCGATCTGTTCGCGCTCGGCGCGGATGCGCTGCGACAGCCGCCAGACGCTGGGGTGATAGAACAACAGGATCTCGATGGCGCTTTGCACCAGGTTGACCAGGTAGTCGTGGCGGCGAATGTGCGCCAGCTCGTGCGCCAGCAGCGCCTCCAGCAGGTGCGGCGACATGCCCGTCACCAGCGCCGCCGGCACCAGCACGATGGGACGCCAGCAGCCCGCCGTCATCGGTCCTTCCAGGTCGGCGCCCGATACGCCCAGCAGCACCGGACGGCGCAGGCCCATGCGCTCCGCCAGCGCGTCCAGGCGGCGCTGCCAGGCCGGGTGCGGCGTGAAGCGTCCCGCCAGCGTGCGCTGCCGCACCCACTGCAGCCCCAGCGACAGGCGCAGCGTCATCAGCGCCGCGCCCGCCGCCCACAGCAGCACCAGCGACGGCAACTGGCGTCGCAGCAGGTATTCCAGCGACGTCATGCCGTCGCCGTCCAGCAGCACCGGCAGCGGCGCCGCCGCGCCGCCGACCGCCAGCAGCAGCGGATCGGCTGTGGCCGGCACCGAGTAGCCGGCCGCCTGCGCCTCCAGCACCCGCCATGCGATGCTGGCCAGCGGCACGGCGGCGCACAGCAGCAGCGCCCCGCAGGCGACGGCATAGCGGGCCTGCGCCGAACGGTTGCGCAGCGCATGCAGCGCCAGTGTCGCGGCCCAGCCCACCAGCAGGCCTTGCCAGACGAAATGCAGCAGCGACCAGCCGATCGCGGGTATCAGGGTATCGAACAGGTTCGTCATGGGCGGCGGCTCGTCAAAGTGGGACAGCGTATTGTCGAAAGCAGAATATGCGATCTAGAAAAGCTTGTCTAGAACTTTTTGTCTAGTTGAAGGCGTGGCGCGACGATGTCAAGTTACTACGGGCGAAGGAAATGAGAACGGTCGTTGCGACGGACCGCGCAACGGGCGGGACAGACGGTGGGAACGGGGCGGCCAAGCCGCCCCGCAGGTCATCAATACATCACGACGGAGCGGATCGACTCGCCCTTCTTCATCAGGTCGAAGCCTTCGTTGATCTGCTCGAGCGACAGCTTGTGCGTGATCAGGTCATCGATGTTGAGCTTGCCGTCCATGTACCAGTCGACGATCTTCGGCACGTCGGTGCGGCCGCGGGCGCCGCCGAACGCGGAGCCCTTCCATTCGCGGCCGGTGACCAGCTGGAACGGGCGGGTCGAGATTTCCTGGCCGGCGGCGGCCACGCCGATGATGATCGACTTGCCCCAGCCCTTGTGGCAGCACTCCAGTGCCTGGCGCATCAGGGTCGTGTTGCCGACGCATTCGAAGCTGTAGTCGGCGCCGCCGTCGGTCAGCTGAATGATGGCGTCGACCACGTTCTCGACGTCGTTCGGGTTGATGAAGTGCGTCATGCCGAACTTCTTCGCCATCGCTTCGCGGCCCGGATTGATGTCGATGCCGATGATCTTGTCCGCGCCGACCATCTTCGCCGCCTGGATCACGTTCAGGCCGATGCCGCCCAGGCCGAACACCACGACGTTGGCGCCGGCCTCCACCTTGGCGGTGAACAGCACGGCGCCCACGCCCGTGGTGACGCCGCAGCCGATGTAGCAGACCTTGTCGAACGGCGCATCCTCACGGATCTTGGCCAGCGCGATTTCCGGCACGACGATGTAGTTCGAGAACGTCGAGGTACCCATGTAGTGGTAGATCGGCTTGCCGTCGAGGGAGAAGCGGCTGGTCGCATCGGGCATCAGGCCGCGGCCCTGGGTCGAGCGGATCGCCTGGCACAGGTTGGTCTTCTGCGACAGGCAGAATTTGCACTGGCGGCATTCCGGCGTGTACAGCGGGATGACGTGGTCGTCCTTCTTGAGGCTTTTCACGCCGGGACCGACGTCGACGACGACGCCGGCGCCTTCATGGCCCAGGATGGCGGGGAAAATCCCTTCCGGGTCGGCGCCGGACAGGGTGTAGTAATCGGTGTGGCAGATGCCGGTGGCCTTGATCTCGACCAGGACCTCGCCTTCGCGCGGTCCGCCCAGTTCCACTTCCTCGATCGTCAGCGGGGCGCCCGCTTTCCATGCTACTGCTGCCTTGGTCTTCATCGCAATATCCAGTGATGTGATAAAGCGGCATGATAGCAAAAGAAGCCCCAGGGGACAGGCGCCGTTGCTGGGGTCGGGAGCCCCCAGCAACGGCGCCTGTCCCGGTGTCATCTGGCGACGAGATCGATTTCGAGCAAGCGGCACGTGGCCTGCCACAACTGCCGCGGCGACGTCCAGGGTTTCGGCAGGAAGGCGTGCGCCTGGTGGTGCAGGCTGGGCTGGCGGGCCGAGTACAGCAGCACGGGGGTGTGCACGCCGCGCTCGCGCAGCTCGCGAATCAGCACCTGGCCATCGCCGTCCGGCAAATCGGGATCGAGCACGATCAGCGCGAACTCGTGCTGGCGCAGCAGCGCGTCCGCTTCCAGCATCGAGCCGGCGCGGGTGACCTGGATTTCCGGGACAAGGAGGGTGGCAAGGATCAAGGCCGTCGTGTCATCGGCATCGATGTGCAGCAGGCGAGGTGCGGGAAGCAGAGGCTTGCAGGCCTCCAGGGCATCGTTCATGTTCATGGTCTGACTCCGCGGTCCGGAAAATGCAGTGGCCTGAAATCGTGCGCCGCTCGCGCGGGGTCGGTGGATTGCAGGATGCGGGTCGGCGGAGCTGGGCCGAAGGGCTTGACGCGGGCGCGGGGGACGGGCGACCGCTGGTCGGAAGACGCGGCGGAGGGGCCGCGTCGAACATACCTAGTTTAGCGCATTTTTAGTGCAATAAGGAAAGCCTATTTTTTGGACCGTGCGTAAAAAGCCGCATGCAGACTGTTCAATGTTTCCTCCGCGGTAAGCAACTGGTCGGCGACTTCGTTGACCTTGCGGCGGCTGGAACGGGCATGGTCGCGCAGCACCTCGAAGGCCGTGTTGCGGTCGGTCTGGAACTTGCACATCAGGAGGCCCACGGCCAGGCTGGTCTCGCGGCCGGCCGCCAGCGCGGCGTTCAGGTTCAGCTCCGTGCGGCGCAGTTGGCGGATCTCGTCGGCCCGCGCCAGGCCCGCCTCGAAGGCCGGCATCAGGTGCTTCTCGTCCACGGGTTTCACGACGAAACCCACCGCGCCGTAGGCGGCGGCCTGCTTGCCCGCATCGGCGTCGCCGCGACCGGACAGGAACATGAACGGCACCGACGTCTCGCGATTGAGCTGCTTGGCCAGCTCCAGGCCGGACATGCCGGGCATGTGGATGTCCAGCAGCGCCATGTCCGGCTCGCGCTCGGCCACCAGCTTCAGGGCGTGGTCGGCCGAATGGGCCTGCACGGTCTCGTAGCCTGCATTCTGCAGGATCACGCTGAGGAATTCCGCCAGCAGCTGGTCGTCGTCGACGATCAGGATCAGGCGTTTGGCGGTCGCTTGTGGAGTCATGGCTGAGCAGTTCGGCAATGGTGATGGGCCGATTATATAGCGCATCGCACAAGGCGCCAGCCCCTATCTGTTGTTGAACAGCCCCGTGAACGCCTGCACGGCCGCGGCCACGTCGCCGGCGCGGTAGTCGGCGAAGTAGACGCTGCTGATGGCCGCCACCATGTCCGCCCCGGCGGCCACCAGCGGCGCCGCGTTCTCCGGCGTCATGCCGCCGATGACGACGGTCGGCAATGTGAGCCCGGCCGCGCGCGCGTCCTCGATGATCGCGGCTTGCGTCGTCACCGCGTATTTCTTCACGCGCGACGGGTAGAAACCGCCGAACGCGGCATAGCTGGCGCCGGCCGCCTGGGCATCGAGCGCCAGCGGCAACTGGCCGTAGCAGGAGGCGCCGACGATCCGGTCCGGGCCGACGGCGGCACGCACCTCGGCGACGCTGGCATCGAGCCCGCCGACGTGCACGCCGTCCGCGCCCAGTCGCAGGCACAGGTCGACGTGGTCGTTGACGATGAAGGGCACGCCATGGCGCCGGCACAGCGCCAGCAGCGCCGTGGCCTGCTCGATGCGCAGCTCGGGCGAGGCGAACTTGTGGCGGTACTGCAGCAGCGCGGCGCCGGCCGCCAGGGCTTCGGCGCTGGCGGCCAGCAGCCGGTCGGTGTCGTCCCAGTCGGGCGTGACCAGGTACAGGCCGCGAAATCTCGTGTTCATATGGGTTCCTTTTGAATGGGGGTCAGCGCAGCGGCATGCGCTGGCCGGGTCCGATCGCATAGGCGTTGGCCAGCGCCGCGTGCGTGTAGGCCTGGGCCCGCGCCAGCGCCTGCGCCATCGGCACTTCCTGTGCCAGCAGGCCCGCCAGCGCGGACGCCAACGTACAGCCGCTGCCATGGAATTCGCCGGCCAGCCGCGGCCACGACCAGTGCTGGCGCTGGTCCGGCCCCTGCCAGCGGTTGACGACTTCATCGCCGCCACCGTGCCCGCCCGTGACCAGCACGTGTTCACAGCCCAGCGCGCGCAGGCCCGCCGCATGGTCTGGATCGCCGCTGCCATGATGAGCCGCCAGCGCCGCCCCTTCCGGACCGTTCGGCGTGATCACCGTCGCCAGCGGCAGCAAAGGCGCCAGCGCGGCCACCGCGTTGCCGCGCGAGAGGCTGTCGCCATGGCCGCTGGCCAGCACCGGGTCCAGCACGACGGGCAGCGACGGCTGCCGCGCGCGCAATGCCAGGATAACGCCGGCGATCGCGCGCGCGTTGTCCGCGCTGCCGGGAATGCCGATCTTGACGGCGCCGATGCGGCATGCCGCCACCAGCGCCTGCGCCTGGCGCGTCACCACGTCCGACGCCACCGGGATCACCTCGTGCACACGGTTGTGGTCCTGCACCGTCAGTGCCGTCACGACGGCCAGCGGGTGCGCCCCTACCGCCGCGATGGCCTGCACGTCGGCGGCGATGCCGGCGCCGGCCGATGGATCGGAGCCGGCAAATACCAGCACGCAGGCGCGCATCGTCATGCCGCGATGCGCCCGGCCATCGGCGACGACGGCGACGCGGCAAAGCGGCGCGGCATGCGCCCGGCCAGGTAGGCCTCGCGGCCCGCCAGCACGGCCAGGCGCATCGCCCGCGCCATCCGCACCGGGTCCTGCGCGGCGGCGATGGCGGTGTTCATCAGCACGCCGTCGCAGCCCAGCTCCATCGCAATGGCGGCGTCGGATGCGGTGCCCACGCCGGCATCGACCAGCACCGGCACGCGCGCCTGCTCGATGATCAGCGACAGGTTCCAGGGATTCAGGATGCCCATGCCGGAACCGATCAAGGACGCCAGCGGCATCACGGCCACGCAGCCGATGTCCTCCAGCATGCGCGCCTGGATCGGGTCGTCGCTGCAGTAGACCATCACGTCGAAACCGTCCTTGACCAACTCCTTCGCCGCCACCAGCGTTTCCGGCATGTTGGGGAACAGCGTTTTCTCGTCGCCCAGCACTTCGAGCTTGACCAGCTTGTGGCCGTTCAGCAGCTCGCGCGCCAGCTGCAGCGTGTACACGGCATCCTTCGCGTTGTAGCAGCCGGCCGTATTCGGCAGGATGGTGTACTCGGACGGCGGCAGCACGTCCAGGAGGCTCGGTGCGTTGGGGTCCTGGCCGATGTTGACGCGGCGGATCGCCACCGTGACGATTTCCGCGCCCGCCGCATCGGTGGCGGCGCGGGTCTGCTCCAGGTCCTTGTACTTGCCGCTGCCCACCAGCAGGCGCGAGTTGTACTGCTTGCCCGCGATGGTCAGCAGGTTCGTATCTTTGTCGCTCATATATTCTCCTTGTTCAGCCGCCGCCGATGGCGCGCACGATGTCCACCCGGTCCGCGCCCGCCAGCTGCACCTCGCGCCAGCGCTGGCGCGGCACCACGGCGCGGTTGACGGCCAGCGCCAGCGCCTGGCCGTCCAATTGCAGCGCCACCACCAGATCGTGCAGGGTGTGGCCCGGCTCGACCTGGCGCGGCGCGCCATTGACTTCGATCTCGATCATTTTCTTTACGCCTTGCTGTACAGCTGCGCGCCCTTCTTCACGAACTCCACGGCCTTTTCCTGCATGCCCTGGGCCGCGTAGTCGCGCACTTCCTGCGTGATCTTCATCGAGCAGAAATGCGGGCCGCACATCGAGCAGAAGTGCGCCACCTTGGCCGAATCCTTCGGCAGCGTCTCGTCGTGATAGGCGCGCGCGCGGTCCGGGTCCAGGCCCAGGTTGAACTGGTCTTCCCAGCGGAACTCGAAGCGCGCCTTGGACAGCGCGTTGTCGCGGATCTGCGCGCCCGGATGGCCCTTGGCCAGGTCGGCCGCGTGGGCGGCGATCTTGTAGGTGATCATGCCTTCCTTGACGTCGTTCTTGTCGGGCAGGCCCAGGTGCTCCTTCGGCGTCACGTAGCACAGCATCGCCGTGCCGTACCAGCCGATCTGCGCGGCACCGATGCCGGACGTGATGTGGTCGTAGCCCGGCGCGATATCGGTCGTCAATGGACCCAGCGTGTAGAACGGCGCTTCCGCACACTGCTCCAGCTGCAGGTCCATGTTTTCCTTGATCAGCTGCATCGGCACGTGACCCGGGCCTTCGATCATCACCTGCACGTCGTGCTTCCAGGCGATCTGGGTCAGCTCGCCCAGCGTCTTCAGTTCGCCCAGCTGGGCTTCGTCGTTGGCGTCGTAGATCGAGCCGGGGCGCAGGCCGTCGCCCAGGCTGAACGACACGTCGTACGCTTTCATGATTTCGCAGATGTCTTCGAAGTGCGTGTACAGGAAGTTTTCCTGGTGGTGCGCCAGGCACCACTTGGCCATGATCGAGCCGCCGCGCGAGACGATGCCGGTCAGGCGCTTGGCCGTCAGCGGCACGTAGCGCAGCAGCACGCCGGCGTGGATCGTGAAGTAGTCGACGCCCTGCTCCGCCTGTTCGATCAGCGTGTCGCGGAAGATTTCCCAGGTCAGGTCCTCGGCCTTGCCATGGACCTTTTCCAGCGCCTGGTAGATCGGCACGGTGCCGATGGGTACGGGGCTGTTGCGCACGATCCATTCGCGCGTCTCGTGGATATGCTTGCCCGTGGAGAGGTCCATCACCGTGTCGCCGCCCCAGCGGATCGCCCAAGTCATCTTTTCCACCTCCTCGCCGATCGACGACGTGACGGCGGAGTTGCCGATATTGGCGTTGACCTTCACCAGGAAGTTACGGCCGATGATCATCGGCTCCAGTTCCGGGTGGTTGATGTTGGCGGGGATGATGGCGCGGCCGCGCGCGATCTCGTCGCGCACGAATTCGGGCGTGATCATGTCCGGAATCGACGCGCCGAACGACTGGCCAGGGTGCTGGCGGCCGACCAGGTCGGCCATGCGTTCGCCCAGCGGGCCGGACTTGCGCAACTCGGCCAGGTATTCCTGGCGGCGCAGGTTCTCGCGGATGGCAACGAATTCCATCTCCGGCGTGACGATGCCGCGGCGCGCATAGTACATCTGCGTGACGCAGGCGCCATCGCGCGCGCGGCGCGGCTTGCGGTGCAGGTCGAAGCGCAGCTCGGCCAGAGCAGCGTCGGCCAGCCGCGCCTGCCCATATTCCGACGTGGGGCCGGCCATCTCCTCGGTATCGCCCCGTTCGGCGATCCAGGCCGCGCGCAGCGGCGCCAGGCCGGCGCGGATGTCGATCGTCGCTGCCGGGTCGGTGTACGGACCGGAGGTGTCGTAGACGGAAATCGGCGGATTCGGTTCGTGGCCGAACGAGGCGGAGGTGTCGGACTGGGTGATCTCGCGCATCGGCACGCGGATATCCGGACGGCTGCCGGTCACGTAGATCTTGCGGGAATTGGGCAGCGGTGCGACGGCGGCGCTGTCGACCTCGGCGGTGCTGGCGAGGAATGGCTGGTTTAAATGCGGAGGTGCGTTCATTTTGGCTCCTTGGCGGCTTGCAGGAGCCAGCAAAGGAGTCGGGATACGCCTACACCTCGGGTGTGGCGGATCCAAAAGCTTCCCTTCGCTGGCATTATCCAGATCAGGTTCGGAGGGTATTTCTCACCCGCGCATGTCGCCATGCGCAGGACCCCTAGCGTGTGCCGCCGGCGTTGGCCCGCCGGCAGCGCCGCCATTATGCGGCAAAGCGCACCATATGAAAAGCGCAACAGCGCCTATAATTTCGACCGTGCGGCGCGGCCGCGACAGTGTGGAGAATCGATGCGCAACCAGTGCCTGGCGATGGCGATGATGACGGCGGCAATAACGGCAACGGCAGCGCCGGCCGTCACGGACAAGGAACAGGCCTCGTTCTTCGAATACTACGCGGCGGCCCACCCCAGCACGGGCGGCCTGCTGCGGCCGCAGTTCGCCGTGACGGGCGAGCGCAAGAAGCGCCGCGTGACGGCCACCGTGGATGGCGCGGCACAGCGCCTGGTGCTGCCGCTGTGCCGCCAGCCGCGCGGCGTGTTCGACTACGATACCAAGGCCAAGCGCTGGAGCGAACGGGAATCCCAGCAGCTGGTGTGGGTCCATCACGGCCCGCAATGCGCTGCGCAGCCGGAGACGCCGGTGCGCCTGCTGGCGGCGCTGCCGGAGATGGATATCCTCGTGCTGATCCAGCAGCACCCCACCCTGCTGAACAATGCGCGCCTGCTGATGACCGGGAACACGCAGTGCGCGCCGGTGCGCTCGCGCGGCTTCCGCCTGGCAGGGCTGGACCGGGCGAAAAATGGTTTGCCCGTGCTGGTGTTCGAGAACGATATCGGCGGCACGGCCCGCGTCGCCGTGCGCAAGTCGCGCAACGAGCTGGTGGCGTGGAGCGCCGAGTGTGCGGCGGCGCCGCGCTGACCGCGCCAGGGCGGCCGGGCCTGGACGGCCGGGCCACGACGGCCCCCGCTCCCTTATAATGGTCGTTTTCGCCAAATTACCTTTCCCAGATCATGGAATTAGCCAAGTCTTTCGAGCCTGCCGACATTGAACAGTTCTGGCGCGGCGAGTGGGAGAAGCGCGGGTACTTCGCCGCTTCGATGGACCTCTCCAAGCCTGCCTTCAGCATCCAGCTGCCGCCGCCGAACGTCACGGGCACGCTGCACATGGGCCACGCCTTCAACCAGACCATCATGGATGGCCTGACGCGCTATCACCGCATGCTGGGTCACAACACCGCCTGGATCCCGGGCACCGACCACGCCGGCATCGCCACGCAGATCGTCGTCGAGCGCCAACTGGACGCGCAGAAGATCTCGCGCCACGACCTGGGCCGCGAGAAGTTCGTCGAGAAGGTGTGGGAGTGGAAGGAAAAATCCGGCTCCACGATCACGGGCCAGATGCGTCGCCTGGGCGCCTCGGCCGACTGGGACCGCGAATATTTCACGATGGATGCACCGCGTTCGAAGACGGTGGCCGAAGTGTTCGTGCGCCTGTACGAGCAGGGCCTGATCTACCGCGGCAAGCGCCTGGTCAACTGGGACCCCGTGCTGGGCACCGCCGTCTCCGACCTGGAAGTGGTGTCGGAAGAAGAAGACGGCTCGATGTGGTACATCAAGTACCCGCTGGCCGACGGCAGCGGCACGCTGACCGTGGCGACGACCCGTCCCGAAACGATGCTGGGCGACGTGGCCGTGGCCGTCGATCCGACCGACGAGCGTTATGAAGCGCTGGTTGGCAAGATGCTGACCCTGCCGCTGGTCGGCCGCGAAATCCCGATCATCGCCGACTCCTACGTCGACAAGGCGTTCGGCACCGGCTGCGTGAAGATCACGCCGGCGCACGACTTCAACGACTACGCCGTCGGCCAGCGCCACAAGCTGGACATGCCGTCGATCCTGACCCTGGACGCGAAGATCAGCGACGAGGCACCGGCAGCCTACCGCGGCATGGACCGCTTCGCCGCGCGCAAGCAGATCGTGGCCGACCTGGAAGCGCAAGGCCTGCTGGAACAAGTAAAGCCGCACAAGCTGATGGTGCCGCGCGGCGACCGTACCGGCGTCGTCATCGAACCGATGCTGACGGATCAGTGGTTCGTCGCCATGAGCAAGCCGGCGCCGGAAGGCACGTTCAACCCGGGCAAGTCGATCGCCGAAGTGGCGCTGGAAAAAGTGTCGTCGGGCGAGATCAAGTTCGTGCCAGAGAACTGGACCACCACGTACAACCAGTGGCTGAACAACATCCAGGACTGGTGCATCTCGCGCCAGCTGTGGTGGGGCCACCAGATCCCGGCGTGGTACGACGAGCAGGGCAATATCTTCGTCGCGCGCACGGAAGAGGAAGCGCTGGCCAAGCAGCAGGCCGCCGGCAGCACCGGCGCGCTGACGCGCGACAACGACGTGCTGGACACCTGGTTCTCGTCCGCGCTGGTGCCCTTCTCCACCCTGGGCTGGCCGGATGAAACGCCGGACCTGAAGGCATTCCTGCCGTCGTCCGTGCTGGTGACGGGCTTCGACATCATCTTCTTCTGGGTCGCCCGGATGGTCATGATGACGGCGCACTTTACCGGCAAGGTGCCGTTCGAGACCGTGTACGTGCACGGCCTGGTACGCGACTCGCAGGGCCAGAAGATGTCCAAGTCGAAGGGCAACACGCTCGACCCGATCGACCTGATCGACGGTATCGGCATCGACGCGCTGGTGGAAAAACGCACCACCGGCCTGATGAACCCGAGGGCGGCCGAGAAGATCGAGAAGGCCACGCGCAAGGAGTTCCCGGAAGGGATCGCGGCCTACGGCACGGACGCGGTGCGTTTCACGATGGCCAGCTACGCATCGCTGGGCCGCAACATCAACTTCGACCTGGGCCGCGCCGAAGGCTACCGCAACTTCTGCAACAAGCTGTGGAACGCTACGCGTTTTGTGCTGATGAACACGGAAGGCAAGGACTGCAGCGCCAGCGATGCCGACCTGTCGCCGGCCGACAAGTGGATCGTCTCGCTGTTGAATCGCACCGAGCAGGAAGTGGCAAAGGGTTTTGCCGACTACCGCTTCGACAATATCGCCGCCGCGATCTACAAGTTCGTCTGGGACGAGTACTGCGACTGGTACCTGGAACTGGCCAAGGTGCAGGTCCAGCAGGGTACGGAAGGCCAGCAGCGCGCCACCCGCAACACGCTCTTGCGCGTGCTGGAAGTGGTGCTGCGCCTGGCGCACCCGATCATCCCGTTCGTCACCGAGCAGCTGTGGCAGACCGTTGCCCCATTGGCTGGCAAGGACGCCGAAGGCAAGTCGATCATGACGCAGCCCTACCCGCTGCCGAACGAAGCGGCCATCGATCCGCAAGCCGAAGCCTGGATCGCCGAGCTGAAAGGCCTGACCGATGCAACGCGCAACCTGCGTGGCGAGATGAAGCTGTCGCCATCGGTGCGCGTGCCGCTGATCGTCGAAGCCGCGGGGCTCGACAAGGACAAGATCGCCGCCTTCGCGCCGTACGTCCAGCTGCTGGGCAAGCTGTCGGAAGTACAGATCGTCGACGCGCTGCCGGAATCGCCGGCCGCCGTGTCGGTCGTCGGCACCACGAAGCTGATGCTGAAGGTGGAGATCGACGTCAAGGCCGAACGCGAGCGCCTGTCGAAGGAGATCGCGCGCCTGGAAGGCGAGATCGCCAAGGCATCGGGCAAGCTGTCGTCCGAGAGCTTTGTCGCGCGTGCGCCGGCGGCGGTGGTGGCGCAGGAGAAGGAGCGCGTCGCCACGTTCACCGCGACGCTGGACAAGCTGCGCGAGCAGTTTGCGAAGCTGCCGGTGGCGTAAGCTGTCCCGCATTCGTTGCGAAAACGCCGGCCCGGGTTGACCTGGGCCGGCGTTTTTTCATTAGAGCGTGTCCACGAATTTTTCAGCACGACCGTGCGCTACACTGGATTCTCCAACTATAAAAGGAGATACCCATGCGTCCATTCATTTTTGCCGCCCTCATCGGCGCCGCATTCGGCGCCGCCACCCTGCCCGCCGTTGCCGACAACTCGAGCCCTGTCGGCCTGTGGAAGAACATCGACGACAAAACCGGCAAGCCGAAGGCGGAAATCCGCATCAGCGAAGCCAATGGCGTGCTGCAGGGCCGCATCGAAAAGCTGTTCCGCGCGCCTGACCAGGACCAGAATCCCGTCTGCGACAAGTGCGAAGGCGCCGACAAGGGCAAGCCGATGGTCGGCCTGGCCATCATCAATGGCATGAAGAAGGATGGCGACGAGTACAAGGGCGGCACCATCCTCGATCCGGAGGACGGTAAAGTCTACAAGAGCAAGATGAAGCTCGTCGACGATGGCAAGAAGCTGGACGTGCGCGGATATGTCGGGGTGCCGATGTTCGGGCGGTCGCAGACCTGGGTGCGGCAGCAGTAAGCTGCCTTGTTCTCGGCCGAGCATCATCACCAGGCCCGATGCCGCGCGCGGCATCGGGCCCCGGCTCAGGCAATGGGCACGTAGTCGATGCCGTCGCGAATGGAGCCGATCACCTGCGCGTGATTTTCCGGGCTGTCGGCAAACGACAGCAGCAAGTCCACCCGCGTGGCGCCACGATGCAACTGGTGCTGCCAATACAGCATGCCTTCCTCATCGGGTGCACGGTGCAGCGCGTGCTGGTACAGCTTTTCCAGGAACACGCTGTCCGGCCCGCCCGTGCCGTACATGTTCTTAAACTCGGCGCTTTGCATGAATCCCGCCGCGATGCTGCGCAGCGAAGCGCCATGTTCCGCCTTGTCGATCCAGTATCCCAAACCGGGTTTGTCAGGGGTGCGGTCGAAAGCCGCCTGGTACAGCCGGAAGATGTCGCCCGCCGTCCCTTCCGGGTCATACGCGATGGCGCGGTCGGTAAAGGCAATGACCTCGACGTTGAGCAAATCGTCGTAGACCCCCTTGCCGTCCGTGACCGTAAAGCCGTTGGCACTGCGAGTGATCTCGATGCCGCTGCTCGACATGGCATAGCGCACGGTGTCGTAGCCGGCGCCGCCATCGGTCGCATCGTTGCCCAGCCCGCCACGCAGCAGGTCGTCGCCGGCACCGCCGTGCTGGAACTTCAGCAGCTCACCGCCACGGAACGTCTGCTTCTGTGTCCCGATCGAAAACCCGTCGAGATTGAACGAGACATTGCTGCGTGTGTCGAGCAGCTTGAACGTCATCGACACGACCTCAGGCGAATCGGTCGTGTGGCCGTAAATCCAAGTGCTGACATACCCGGCATCAGTGCTGCTGTTCGCCTCACCACCTAGGATGCCCGCACCTGGCGCTGTTGCGCCAAGGTAGTGCATCCTGGCCGGATCATACGTCAGCGAAATATTCGCCTGGCCGTCGGCGCTCTTCCATGCCTGCGCGGACATCGTGACGATAACGTTGTCGCCATCCAGCCGCATCGTTGCCACGGCGGTGGGCGGTTTCAGCGTGGTGCCGTCGCCCGCCTGGAAGCGTGTCGCGATGCCCATGTCGCGCAACTGGTCGACGTCATAGGTGGCCCGGTTCCCCGCGCCGTCTTCCACCCATACCGTACTGATGTTGTAGGCGCCATGGGGAGTAGTCGGCATGATCTGCTCGAATTGAACGGCGGAACCTGGGGTTGCGTCATCGAAGTCATCCTCCTCCGGCGTGCTGTTAAGGAAGAGAATTCCTTGTTTGGCACGATCCGGCGTCACGAAAGACCGGTCGAGGTACACCCACACTTGACGGACGCCTGCGCCGCCTTCGTCGCCCGCCTGGGCGGTGAACGCGTACGGCTGGGTGCCCTTGCTCAGGTCCAGGTAGGTCGGCACTTGAAGGCCCTTGAGTACCGGCTTGATGGTGTCGCCCTGGCTTCCTGTTATCTTGAAGCCGGTGTCGAAACCGAGTGCAGCGAGCTGGTCGCGGCTATAGGCCGTGGTATTACCGCTCAAATCGATCACCTGCGCCGATCGCACTTCATAGGTCCCTGCTGCCGTCAGGCTCGACACCACCCTCGAGTAATCGCCAGATTCGGGCGAGCGGTCCGCGAAAGTATCCAGCCCGTAGGTGTCCCGGCCGATGAACAGGTAGGGAGAGGCACCCCAGTCGTACACGATCTCCTTGTCCAGTTCTACCATCACATAGGCGATACCGTTGCCACCGGCATTATCAACGGCGCCAGCGCTGGCATGGAACATCGCAGGTCCTTGGACAGGTCCACCGTAGGCTGCATCGACAGCCCAGTCAATATGCCCCCGGTCTGATCGGCCTTCGTTCCCGTGACCGTGAACGTCTGGCCAATGCCAAGGTTATGCAGGTCACTTGTGTAATAAGTACACAGGTTTCCCGCGACATCCCACACATTCACGGCGCTGAATGTATAGGTGCCGGCGGACGTGTTGGTCCCTAGCGTGATCGTGTTGGCGGCAATGTAGGGCGTGCCATCCGTGAAGGTGTCCCCATTGTTATAGTAGCCGTCGATGCTGATCGAACGCCCTGGGTATCCCTCGCCGAACTGCAGATGGATCACGGGCCGATCGAGGGTGAACGTGACCTCACTGATCGCGCTGGCGTCTTCAGTATCGACCGCCACAGTGAAAGCGGCAGGGCCTTTGGACAGGTCGATGGTTTTCGGGAAGCGCAGTCCCTTCAGTATAGGCACGGTGGTATCGCTCATTGTTTCCCTGTAATAATTTCAGTGGTTTTATGATTAACCCCGTCATTGATTGCAAACATGAAATGCTGAGTGCGTACTGCACCGTGCAGAGGGTTAAATTTGCAATTTAGTTGCAAATTTGAAATGCCGATGTTCTAATAGCATCCTTTATCTTCACGAGTGCTACACATGAAATCAGTCCTTTGCGCAGCAGCCAGCGTGCTGGCATTCACCGGTACCGCGCAAGCAGTTGAGCGGACGTTCCAGTTCACATCGACCGTCAAGCAGATCGTGTCCAAGGCCGATGTCGTTCCGGACGTCGAACTTTCGTCCATCACGCTGCCATTCGGCACTGCCACGATCGGTGACGCGGTGACAGCCACTGTCACCTATGACACCAGCGAAGAGGCCCATCTTGCGGACTGGGGCGGAGCCAATTTCCGTCGGCCACTCAGCTCGTTCATCAACCTCGGCAATGGCGCCATTGTCCGTGGTGGCGAGGCGGAAGGCGGCGTCATCTGGACCCACGACAACGATCTCTACCCATCGATGGGGGACGGCTTCTCCTCGTATGCCTACTTCTTCAGGAACAACTTCAGCGTCCGGGAAATGATCGCGGTGAGGTTGGAAGACGCGAGTGGCACGGTACTGAACGGCTACCAACTGCCAGGCTCCGAATTGACCAACTTCCGTGCCGGTTCGTTCACCTACAGCTACGAAGGCTACACGCTTGACGCCGACGGCTACCATAACTTCCGTTGGGACATCAGCGGCGACATCACCGCCATCGCCGCCGTCCCGGAACCCGGCACCTACGCCATGCTGCTCGCCGGCCTCGGCCTGGTAGCCTGGCGCCGCAAGCGCGCCTGACCAGCGCCCCGGCCGCGCGGGACGCCCTCAGCGTCCCGCCGGCTGCTTCAACTCGATGTGGAACAGCTTGGGCCACATCTTCCCGGTCACGAACAAGCGCTTTTTTGCCTTGTCGTAGGCGATACCGTTCAAGACGTTGTCCGTGCCAGGCGCCACGCCGGACAGCTTGTCCAGCCCCGTCAAATCGATCCACCCGAGCACCCGGCCGGAAAACGGATCGATGCGGGCGATGCGGTCGGTCTGCCAGATGTTCGCGTAAATCTGCCCTTCCACCCATTCCAGCTCGTTGATCTGCGTGACCGGCGCCCCGTCGGCCGTGACGCGGATGCGACGCGTCACCTTCAGCGTTTCCGGGTCGAGCACGCGGATGTAGGCCGTGCCGTCGCTCATGTACAGGCGCTCGCCGTCGCTGGTCAGCGCCCAACCCTCGCCTTCGTAGCCGAAGCGGCTTTGCGGCTGCAGGGTTTCCAGGTCGAAGATGAAACCCACCTGGTTCTGCCACGTGAGGCTGATCAGGCGTTTGCCGAACGGCGCGATGCCTTCGCCGAAGTACATCGACGGGATCTCGCGCGACAGCACTACCTTGCCCGTTTCCAGCTCGACCTTGCGGATCGACGAGCGGCCGTTCAGGCCCGTGCTCTCGTACATCACGCCGTCCTGGTAGAACAGCCCTTCCGTGAAGGCCTGCGGGTCGTGCGGGTACGTCTGCTTGACGGTGTAGCCGTAGACGGGAACGGCGGCTTGGGCGAGCGTGGCGAGCGCCAGCGCCAGCGCGGCAAATGAAGTTTTGATCAGCATGCGCGCAAGGATACCGCAAGTCGCGCTATCGAGGCGATGGTCGCGCCTTGCGCAGGTGGCCGTCGAGCGCGTTGGCGAAGCGCTGCCGGTCGGCCTGGCTGAAGGCGGACGGGCCGCCGGTATCGACGCCACTGCTGCGCAGGTCTTCCATGAAGGCGCGCATCGTCAGCTGCTGCTTGATCGTGTCCGGCGTATAGAATTCGCCGCGCGGGTTGAGCGCGTGGCCGCCCTTGGCCAGCACGTCGGAGGCCAGCGGGATATCGCCCGTGACCACCAGGTCGCCCGGCTCGCACAGGCGCACGATCTCGTTGTCGGCCACGTCGAAGCCGTGCGGCACCTGCAGTGCACGCACGTATTTCGATGGCGGCACGCGCAGCAGCTGGTTCGCCACCAGGGTCACGTTCATCTGCACGCGCTCGGCCACGCATCTAGATGTGTATAAGAGACAGGTACAGGATCTCCTTGATGACGCCGGGGCAGGCATCGGCGTCGACCCAGATCTGCATTACCACAGGTCCCCGGTCAGCGACGCGCGCGGCGGCTGCAGGCCGAAGTGCTGGAAGGCGGCCGGCGTGGCTACCCGGCCGCGCGGGGTGCGCTGCAGGTAGCCTTGCTGGATCAGGTAGGGTTCCAGCACGTCCTCGATCGTGTCCGCCGCCTCGCCGATGGCGGCGGCCAGGTTGCCGATGCCGACCGGGCCGCCGTTGAACTTGTACAGCACCGCTTCCAGCAGCTTGCGGTCCATCACGTCGAAGCCGACCTTGTCCACGTCCAGCATCACCAGCGCCGCGTCCGCGATGTCCTTCGTGATGTCGCCGTTGCTCTTCACCTCCGCGTAGTCGCGCACGCGGCGCAGCAGGCGGTTGGCGATACGGGGCGTGCCACGGGCGCGGCGCGCGATCTCGTGCGCGCCCTCGTCGTCGATGTGGGCCTTCAGCAGCGCGGCGCTGCGCGTGACGATCTTCGCCAGTTCTTCCGTCGTATAGAACTCCAGCCGGGCGACGATGCCGAAGCGGTCGCGCAGCGGATTGGTCAGCATGCCGGCGCGCGTGGTGGCGCCCACCAGCGTGAACGGCTGCAGGTCCAGCTTCACCGAGCGCGCGGCCGGGCCCTCGCCGATCATGATGTCGATCTGGTAGTCCTCCAGTGCCGGATACAGGATCTCCTCGACCACGGGCGAGAGGCGGTGGATCTCGTCGATGAACAGCACGTCGTTCGCTTCCAGGTTCGTCAGCAGCGCGGCCAGGTCGCCCGGGCGTTCCAGCACGGGGCCGGAGGTCTGGCGCAGGTTCACGCCCATCTCGCGCGCGATGATGTTGGCCAGCGTCGTCTTGCCCAGGCCCGGTGGGCCGAACAGCAAGGTGTGGTCGAGCGCTTCGCTGCGCCCGCGCGCGGCCGTGATGAAGATCTCCAGCTGGCTGCGGATCTTCTCCTGCCCGACGTATTCGTCCAGCAGCTTGGGGCGCAGTGCGCGTTCGATCGCTTCCTCGTTGGGCGAGGACGGGGCCGCGTCGATGATGCGCTGGGGTGTGAAATCGTCGGTCTGGATACTCATGGCTTAGCCCTTCGACAGCGCTTTGAGCGCCTGCTTGATGCCGTCCGAAACGGAGGCACCGGCGGGCACCGTCTTCAGCGCCAGCAGCGCTTCCTTGTCGGAGTAGCCCAGCGCGAGCAGGGCGTTGAGGATGTCCGTCTGCGCGTCCGGCACGGCCGCGACGCCGCCGACCGCGCCCAGGTCCGGCCCCAGCTTGCCCTTCAGCTCCAGCAGCAGGCGCTCTGCCGTCTTCTTGCCGATGCCAGGCACTTTCACGAGGCGCCCCGCTTCCTGGCGCGTGACGGCCTGCGACAGATCGGCGATCGACATGCCGGACAGGATCGCCAGCGCCGTGCGTGCGCCGATGCCGCTGATCTTGATCAGCTGGCGGAACACCGCGCGTTCCTCGGCATGGCCGAAGCCGAACAGCAGGTGCGCGTCCTCGCGGATGGTCAGATGCGTGTACAGCATGACGCGCTCGCCCGTGTGTGGCAGGTTGTAGAAGGTGCTCATCGGCACGTCGACTTCGTAGCCGACGCCTTGGACGTCGACCAGCAGTTGCGGCGGATTTTTTTCAAGCAGGATGCCGGAGAGACGTCCGATCATGGGTAATTCCGTTTATAGGTGAATGACGGCTAGTTTAGCCGACCAGGCGGCCGCGCTTCATGGACAGGCCTGCCGTGCCGCGCGCCGCCACGTCGATGGTGGCGATGGCCGCCAGGGTGTCGTAGGTGTTGGCGTGGCAAATGGCGACGCCGAGCGCGTCGGCCGCGTCCGATCCGGGCAGGCCCGGCAGCGCCAGCAGCCGCGCGACCATGTCCTGCACCTGCGGCTTGGCCGCCTTGCCGGTGCCCGTGACGGCCTGCTTGATCTGCGTGGGCGAATACTCCGCCACTGTCAGCGACGCGCTGACTAGGCCGCAAATGGCGGCGCCGCGCGCCTGCCCCAGCAGCAGGGTCGATTGCGGATTGACGTTGACGAAGACTTTTTCGATGGCGGCACAGTCCGGCTGGTACGTCGCGGTCAGTTGCGCGACCCCGTCCAGGATGACCTTCAGGCGCGTCGGCAGGTCGCCCTCGCCGCTCTTGATCGTGCCGGAGGCGATGTAGCGCAGCTTCGTACCCTGCTTGTGAATCACGCCAAAGCCGGTGGTACGCAGGCCGGGGTCGATGCCGAGAATAATCATTGGCTGATTGTATGCAGTAAAGAAAGCGCCTGCAAGGGAAGGACCGTTGCAGGCGCTAGTGTCGAGGACGTGTCCCACTTTGGTGACTGACACCGCGGTGGGACACGGACTGAGCCGTTGGTGACGGATCAGTGGCGGAAGTGGCGGGTGCCCGTGTACAGCATGACAACGCCGCGCTCGTCGGCGGCGTCGATCACTTCCTGGTCGCGCATCGAGCCGCCCGGCTGGATCACGCAGGTGGCGCCGGCGTCCACTACCACGTCCAGGCCGTCGCGGAACGGGAAGAAGGCGTCCGACGCCACGACGGAGCCCGCCAGCGTCAGGCCGGCGTTCTGTGCCTTGATCGAGGCGATGCGGGCGGAGTCGATGCGGCTCATCTGGCCGGCGCCCACGCCCAGGGTCATGTTATTGCCGCAGAAGACGATCGCGTTCGACTTGACGAACTTGGCCACCTTCCAGGCGAACATCAGGTCGGCCAGCTGTTGCGGCGTCGGCTGCTTTTTCGTCACCACACGGGTGTCGGCCAACAGCACGTTTTTCGCGTCCGCCGACTGTACCAAGAGGCCGCCACCCACGCGCTTGAAGTCCATCGGGTTGACGCCCGTGCCCAGCGGAATTTCCAGCAGGCGCACGTTCTGTTTGGCCGCCATGATCTGCTTGGCTTCATCGGTGAACGATGGCGCGATCAGGACTTCGACGAACAGCTTGACCAGTTCGCTCGCCGCGGCGCCATCGACCGCCACGTTGAAGGCGATGATGCCGCCGAACGCGGAGGTCGGGTCGGTCTGCAGCGCGCGGCTGTAGGCTTCGACGGCGGAGCCGCCCAGCGCCACGCCGCAAGGATTGGCGTGCTTGACGATGACGCAGGCGGCCGGCTGGTCCATGCCGCCCAGGCTCTTCACGCATTCCCACGCGGCATCGGCGTCGGCGATATTGTTGTACGACAGTTCCTTGCCCTGCAGCTGGCGGTAGTTGGCCAGCGCGCCTTCGACGGCGCTGGCGTCGCGGTAGAACGCGGCGCTCTGGTGCGGGTTTTCGCCGTAGCGCATGTCCTGCACTTTTTCAAAGTGCACGTTCAGCGTCTGCGGGTAGGCGCCGCGGGTCGCGTGCTGGCGGTCCGGACCCAGGCTGGACAGGTAGTTCGTGATGGCGCCGTCGTACGCGGCCGTGTGCGCATACACCTTTTTGGCCAGATTGAAGCGTGTTTCGTAGCTGACGTAGCCGGGCGAATTGTCGGTCGTCTTCATTTCCGCCAGCACCACGCCGTAGTCGGACGGGTCGCAGATGACGATCACGTCCTTGTGATTCTTGGCCGCCGAGCGCAGCATGGCCGGGCCGCCGATGTCGATGTTCTCGATGGCGTCGTCCAGGGTGCACTCGTCTTTCGCGACGGTGGCCTGGAACGGGTACAGGTTGACGACGACCAGGTCGATCGTCGGAATGCCATGTTCATCCAGCTTGGCCATGTGTTCCGGGAAGTCGCGGCGCGCCAGGATGCCGCCGTGGACCTTCGGGTGCAGCGTCTTCACGCGGCCGTCCAGCATTTCCGGGAAGCCCGTGTAATCCGCCACTTCGGTCACGGCCACGCCGTTTTCCAGCAGCAGCTTGGCGGTACCGCCCGTGGACAGGATGTTGACACCCATCGCCGCCAAGGCGCGGGCGAAGTCCAGCACGCCGGTCTTGTCGGAAACGGAAATGAGAGCTTGTTTGATCATGGCTATGGTCAAGGTTGTGAATGAATTCTGGTGGAGGGAACGTTGCGTGGGCAACCGTTCCGGTAGACAGACTCACCGGCCCAGTGGCCGGTCACAGCCACTTGCCGGGGCCGGATCGAGCGTTACAGCAGGCCGTGTTCCTGCAGTTTCTTGCGCAGCGTGTTGCGATTGATACCGAGCATCTGCGCGGCGTGCGACTGATTGCCGTCGGCGCGCGTCATCACCACTTGCAGGATCGGCTTCTCGACGGTCATGACGACCATGTCGTAGATATTCGATGCCTGTTGCTCGCCCAGGTCGTTGAAATACTCTTCGAGGCTTTTCTGGACGACTTCCTGGATACTTTCTTTGCTCATATTCTTGTGTTCTGCTAAATGTTTGCCGGTCTGGCGCCGGGTCAGGCCGCCAGCATTTCTTCGGCGAGGCGGTATTGTAACCGCTCGCCATACTTCCATTGCGATTCGAAGAAGCCGTCCACGGCGCGCAATTGCTCGGCGGTGGATTCGAGGCGGTTCATCTGCTGGCGGAATTCTTCCCCGCCCGGCAGGTCGCGCACGTACCAGCCGATGTGCTTGCGCGCCGTGCGCACGCCCAGGTACTCGCCGTAGAACGCGTAGTGGGCGCGCAGGTGCTCGTCCATCAGCTGGCGCACCTCGGCCACCAGCGGTGCCGGCAGGTGCTCGCCCGTGCGCAGGAAATGGTCGATCTCGCGGAAGATCCACGGCCGCCCTTGCGCGGCACGGCCGATCATCACCGCGTCCGCGCCGGTTTTATCGAGCACGAAGCGGGCCTTTTCCGGCGTCGTGATGTCGCCGTTGGCCACCACGGGAATCTGCACGGACGCTTTCACGGCCGCGATCGTGTCGTATTCCGCATCGCCCGTGTAGCCATCGGCCCGGGTGCGGCCGTGCAGGGTCAGCATCTGGATGCCGGCCTGCTCGGCGATGCGGGCGATGCGCAGCGCGTTCTTGTTCTCGCGGTTCCAACCGGTGCGAAATTTCAACGTAACGGGCACGTCGACCGCGCCCACCACCGCGTGCAGGATGCGCTCGACCAGGTCTTCGAACTGCAGCAGCGCGGAGCCGCACCAGTTGTTGCAGACCTTTTTCACCGGGCAGCCCATATTGATGTCGATGATCTGGGCGCCCTTGTCGACATTGAACTTGGCGCAATCGGCGAGCTCTTGCGGGTCGGAACCGGCGATCTGCACGGCTTTCGGCTCCATCTCGCCCGCGTGATCGGTGCGGCGCGAGCTCTTTTCGGACGCCCACACGCGCGGGTTCGCCGCCGCCATTTCCGACACGGCATAGCCGGCGCCCAGCTCCTTGCACAGCTGGCGGAACGGACGATCCGTCACGCCGGCCATGGGGGCGACGAAAACATTATTGCGCAGGAGATGTGGACCGATTTGCACTTGGGGAATCCGTGGTTGGCACCGCGACCGCAGCGGAGGAACCTGCAATTCTAACCCATGCACTGCTCAATTAATAAGCACTATTTTGTATTAAAAGGGCAAGTGTGCAGCTTTCCGGTTATGAAACAAGGAGTTATGCCTGGAAATTTTTAGGACGGCCGTTCGACAGCGCGCGATAACGCCGTTGTCAGGCACCGATCTGCGGGTCTTCGACCCGCAGATCGGTGCCTGACACCATGGGTTTACACGATGTCGTCCAGGCTCAACGCCAGGTGCTCGACATCGCCCCACTGCGTCAGCGCGAGCTTGCCATCGGCATACGTGAACCGGTTGATGCTGGCATTACGCACCTGGAAATCGCGCGGGCTCTCCAGCGTCATGCCGGTGGCCGCGCGATAGGCGCATTCCAGCACGCCACCGTGCGCGACCAGCGCCAGCGTGCGGCCGGCGTAGCGCTCGGCCCAGCGCCCGATGGCGCCGACGCTGCGTGTGTAGAATTCACGAAAACTTTCGGCATGGCGTTCGCCATGCGGCATCTTCGCGTCCACGTGGCGCTGCTGCCAGGCGTGGAAATCGTGCGGATAACGCGCTTCGATCTCGCTGTACAGCAAGCCCTCGAACACGCCATAACCGCGCTCACGCAGCGCCGGGTCGGTATGCAGCGGCACGTCGTGCAGGCGCGCGACGGCCCCTGCCGTCTGCATGGCGCGCTGCAGGTCGCTGGAGACGATCGCGTCCAGCGGCGCTTCCGCAAGCGCATGCGCGAGCGCGGCGGCCTGGCGCCGGCCGGCGTCGTTCAGTTCGATGTCCAGGTGGCCCTGCAGGCGGCGTACGGCGTTCCAGGCCGTCTCGCCATGACGGATCAGCAACAGCGTCGTCGTCATGCGGCCCTGAGCGTATAGGTGCCGATCAGTTGCGCCTCGTCGACAATGTGGCCGTGCATGGCCGCCAGCACGTCCTGCGCGGTGAAACGGCCGCTGACGGGCAGCTTGGCGATGTCCAGCGCGTACAGGCGGAAGATGTAGTGATGCACCCGCTCGTCGTTCCATGGCGGACACGGGCCGTCGTAGCCGAAGTAGTCGCCGGCCATCTCGGGGTCTTCGGCAAACCAGCTGGTGTAGTCGTTCAGGCCATGGCGCATCGGGCTGCCTGCAATGGCCGGGCCCGGCTTGCCGTGCGCGGTCACGCCATCCGCGTGCACGCCTTCGGGCAGCGTCGTGACGGAAGGGGGAATGTCCACCAGCGCCCAGTGATAGAAATCGCCGCGCGGCAGGTCGACCGGCAGCGTGCGTCCTTCCTTGTTGACGTCCGTGCCCACCGTGGGCGCGTCGCCGTCGATGCACAGCAGCACCAGCGACGCCGTGCCCGGCGGGATGTCGTCCCACGCCAGGTGCGGATTGCGGTTGCCGGCCAGGCGGACGTGGCTGGCCGGGTCCGGGACGGCAAACGCGTTGTCGCCGGGGATCGGGGCGCCGTCCTTGAAGGAATGACTCCAGATTTTCATGCGTAAGCTCTCCGCTGCCGCTGTGCGTCACCGTGACGCGCGGCTTTCTTTCTTCATGATACCTGCTTTGGTTCCACTTGCAGCCAGAATGTGACGGGGCCGTCATTGGTGAGTGACACCTTCATGTCCGCCCCGAACTGGCCCGTTGCCACGTTGGCATGGCGGGCCCGCGCCTGCGTGACGAAATGGTCGAACAGGCGTTTGCCCTCGTCCGGCGGCGCGGCCGGCGTAAACGAGGGCCGCGTGCCCGATTTCGTGTCCGCCGCCAGCGTGAACTGGGGCACCAGCAGCAGGCCACCCGCCACGTCGGTGACGCTGCGGTTCATCTTGCCCGCCTCGTCCGAAAACACGCGGTAGGACAGCAGCTTGGTCAGCAGCGCATCGGCTTCCCGCTCGCTGTCGCCCCGCTCGGCGCACACCAGCACCATCAGGCCGCCGTCGATGGCGCCGACAAGCGCGCCGTCGACAACCACCTGTGCGCTCGTCACCCGTTGCAGCAGCCCGATCATGCCAGTGTGACGCGCGCGAACTTGCGCTTGCCCACTTGCAGCACGAACGTGCCCGCTTCGACCTTGAGTGCCTTGTCGCTGATGACGGTGCCGTCGATGCGCACGCCGCCCTGGTCGATCATGCGCATCGCTTCCGACGTCGACGCACACAGGCCGGTCTGCTTGAGCAGCTGGGCCAGGCCCAGCGGCGCGCCCGTCACGGACAATTCGGCAATATCGTCTGGAATGCCGCCCTTCGAGCGGTTGACGAAGTCGGCCAGCGCATCCTCGGCCGCCTGCTGCGAGTGGAAGCGCGCCACGATTTCCTGGGCGATCGCGACCTTGGCGTCGCGCGGGTTGGCGCCGCCGGCAATCGCCTGCTTCAGTGCAGCCACTTCGTCGAGCGAGCGCCACGACAGCAGCTCGTAGTAGCGCCACATCATCGTGTCCGAGATGCTCATCACCTTGGCAAACATCGTGTTGGCCGGTTCCGTGATGCCGATGTAGTTGTTCTTCGACTTGGACATTTTTTCAACACCGTCCAGGCCTTCCAGCAGCGGCATCGTCAGGATGCATTGCGGCTCCTGGTCCCAGTCCTTCTGCAGCTCGCGGCCGACCAGCAGGTTGAATTTCTGGTCGGTACCCCCAAGTTCCAGGTCGGCCTTCAGCGCGACGGAGTCGTAGCCCTGCATCAGCGGATACAGGAACTCATGGACCGAGATCGGTGTCCCATTCTTGAAGCGCTTGGAGAAGTCGTCGCGTTCCATCATGCGCGCCACCGTGTAGCGGGAAGCGAGCTGGATCATTCCGCGCGCGCCCAGCTGGTCGCACCATTCGGAGTTGTAGCGGATTTCCGTCTTGTCCGGATCGAGCACCAGCGAGGCCTGCTTGAAGTAGGTCTGCGCGTTCTGCTCGATCTGCTCGCGCGTCAGCGGCGGACGGGTGGCGTTGCGGCCGGACGGGTCGCCGATCATCGACGTGAAGTCGCCGATCAGGAAGATCACCTGGTGGCCCAGGTTCTGCAGCTGGCGCATCTTGTTCAGCACCACGGTATGGCCCAGGTGCAGGTCCGGCGCGGTCGGGTCCAGGCCCAGCTTGATGCGCAGCGGCACACCGCTCTGTTCGTAATGCGCCAGCTTCTGGGCGAATTCGCTTTCGATCAGCAGTTCGTCGACGCCACGCTTGGTGATGGCAAGGGCTTCCTGGACGGCGTCGCTGAGCGGAAGAGCAGGTGCGGCGGCCTTTTTCGGCGCCGGGGAATGTGTATCCATATGTGGGGAAATTTTCTTAAAGTGTTGGCGTAGCGCAGGACTTTGCTATAATTCCCGATCCCATCAATCTTGCCCGATGAAAACGAAATAAATCAACAACTTAGAACAAAATAGCAAAAATCCATCAAGTTCAAGCGGCAAATTTTAACTGATTGCATGAACCAGACAAACAAGTTCACAAGCTCGCGCTTGTCTCATCTGCTAGGTACGACGCGCAAAGCGCGCATCATCCGCCTCTCGGCGGTGGCGCTGACCGTGTGCGCCTTCGGCGCCGCCGGCGTGGCCCCTCTGGCCCCGGATGCAAGCGACCTGCCGGTTAAAACCGTCTCGCAGGACGTCGCCCTGCCGAACCTCTCCACGCAGATCGCCGCCATCGACCAGGCGGAAGACTCCCAAACCTACGTGCACGAAGAGCGCATCCGCGCCGGCGATACGCTGGCCACGCTGCTGCAGCGCCTGGGCGTCGAGGACGATGCCGCGCAAAGCTTCATCAAGCAGGACAAGACCGCGCGCGCCATCATGCAGCTGAAGACGGGCAAGCGCGTCCAGGCCAAGACCGATGACGAAGGCAACCTGCTGTGGCTGCGCGCCAGCGTGGTGGACAGCAAGGACGTGCCCGTCAAGACGATCTCCGTGCAGCGCAAGGGCGAAAATTTCGTTGCCGAGGAAGCGCCGGTCAAGCTGGAGCGCCGCGTCGAAATGCATGCGCGCGACATCACGACCACGCTGTTCGCGGCGACCGACTCCGATGCGGACGGTACCCGCCTGCCGGACTCGATCGTGCACCAGATCGTGGAGATGTTCTCGACCAACATCGACTTCCGCTCTGACCTGAAGCGCGGCGACAAGTTCAACGTGGTCTATGAGACGTTCTGGCAGGATGGCGAGTTCGTCAAGGCCGGCCGCATCCTGGCCGGCGAGTTCACCAACCGCGGCACGACGTATCAATCCGTGTGGTTCGAAGATCCTGCCAGCAAGCAGGGTGGCGGCTACTACAGCTTCGACGGCAAGTCCCTGAAGCGCGGCTTCCTGAAGTCGCCGCTGGAGTTCTCGCGCATTTCGTCCGGTTTCTCGATGCGCGTGCACCCGATCTCGGGCAACTGGAAAGCGCACAAGGGGATCGATTTCGCGGCGCCGACGGGCACGCCGATTCGCGCCGCCGGTGATGGCGTCGTCGATTTCGCGGGCACGCAGAACGGCTACGGCAACGTGGTCGTCCTGAAGCACTGGAACAATTACAGCACCGCCTACGCGCACATGAGCCGGTTCGCTTCCGGCTTGCGCAAGGGTCAGAAGGTCAGCCAGGGCGACCTGATCGGCTACGTGGGCTCGACCGGCTGGTCGACCGGCGCGCACCTGCACTACGAGTTCCGCGTGGGCGGCCAGTCGCTCGATCCGAACCGCCTGAACGTGGTGGCACAGGCGCCGCTGACGCCCGCCGAGATGGCGCGCTTCAAGATGGTCGCCGGCGACATGATCCACCGCTTCGCCCTGCTGCGTCCGGAAGAAAACAACCGCGCACTGGCACAGAAATAAGCACCAGCCTGGATCTGGAAAAGACGGCGCCCCGAGGGGCGCCGTTTTTCTTTCCCCCTCACTGTGATGTCATCATACGGCGCCGCGTCGTACCGATCCGTTAGCTGCCTAACACTTTGGCAAACTCGGCACATCGGGCACAATGAAGACTTCCTTGTTTTCGCGGATCTCCCATGAGCTTGTTTATCGGACTGATGTCGGGCACCAGCCTGGATGGCGTCGATGGCGTCCTGGTCGATTTCTGGGCCGGCGCGGCGCGGACGCTGGCGTCCAGCCACGTGCCCTACCCCGACGCGCTGCGCGACGAGCTGCTGGCGCTGCAAGCGGCCAGCGAGAACGAACTGGAGCGCGAAGCGCTGGCCGCCAACCGCATCGCCGCCGTGTATGCGCAGTGCGTCGAGCAGGTGCTGGCGAAGACCGACATCAAGCCGGCCGACGTGCGCGCCGTCGGCGCGCACGGCCAGACGATCCGCCACCGCCCCGAACTGGGCTTCACGTGGCAGTCGCTGAACGGTGCGCTACTGGCCGAGCTGTGCGGCATCGACGTCATCGCCGACTTTCGCGCGCGCGACGTAGCCGCCGGCGGCCAGGGTGCGCCGCTGGCACCGGCGGCGCACCAGGCCTTGTTCGGCCAGCAGGGCAAGACACGCGTGCTGGCCAATATCGGCGGCATCGCCAACATCAGCGTGCTGCAGCCGGACGGCCACGTGACCGGCTTCGACACCGGGCCCGGCAACGTATTGATGGATGAGTGGATCGGCCGCCACCTGGGCAAGCCGTATGACGAGGGTGGCGCCTGGGCGGCGACCGGCACGGTATTGCCGACGTTGCTCGCGTCGATGCTGTCCGAACCCTACTTCGCGGCGCCTCCACCGAAAAGCACCGGACGCGACCTGTTCCATGCGAGCTGGTTGCAGCGCCACGTGCATGCCCACCTCAACGCGACGCCGCAGGATGTGATGGCGACGTTGACGCGCCTGACGGCCATCACGCTGGCTGCGGGGATACGCCAGCACGCACCGGCCACCGAGATCGTCTACCTGTGCGGTGGCGGCGCCCACAACGGCACGCTGACGCGCATGTTGGCGGACGAGCTGGGCAGCCATGTCCAGGTGACGACGACGGATGCGCTGGGTGTCGCCCCGACCCTCGTCGAGGCTCTCTGCTGGGCCTGGCTGGCGTTCCGCTTCGATGCGCGCGAGCCCGGCAACCTGCCGTCCGTGACGGGCGCCCAGGGACCGCGCATCCTCGGTGCGCTGTATCCCCGCTAAGTCGATAGATAATTTCAATCGCACATTTCACGACAATCAATTTACATATCGGAACGAGAATCGTTATCATTTGCCTCAACGGTATCCACTGAAGAGGCAGCCAAGATGATCATCGCAGCAAAAAAACTTAGCCAGGTAGCGACCCATATGACGCTCGCGTTCGGGCTGATGTACGTGATGACGGGTTCGCTGGCCTTCGGCGGCCTGGCGGCGATCATCGAGCCTGTCATCAACGTGGCGCTGCTGCCGCTGCATGAGGGCTTCTGGCAGCGGCTGCGCGCGCGTGCCGGGCGCTACGCCACGGCCGTGCTGGCGGCCGAAAAGCTGAGCCAGACGGGCTTTCACATGATCGTTGCAATGGCCGTCATGTACTGGGCCACGGGCTCGCTGGCATTGGGTGGCCTGGCGGCCGTCCTGGAGCCGATCCTGAACGTGGTGGCCCTGCCTTATCACGACCGCTTGTGGGAGCGTTTCGAGGCGCGGGCCGCTGGCGAACGGCTGGCTGCCGCCTGAGGAAACCTGGGGTCTCATACTGCCCGATTTCCGGGACAGTCCCGGATTTCCGCGGTAAACGAAAAACGGCGGCCAGCTTGCGCTGGCCGCCGTTGTCATTGCGTCGTGCCGATTATACGGAGAACGACGAACCGCAACCGCAGGTCGAACTGGCTTGCGGGTTCTTGATGACGAATTGCGCGCCTTCCAGGTCGTCCTTGTAGTCGATCTCGGCGCCCACCAGGTACTGGTAGCTCATCGAGTCGATCAACAGTTGCACGCCGTTCTTGACCATCGTCGTGTCGTCTTCGTTGACGATTTCGTCGAACGTGAAGCCGTACTGGAAACCGGAACAGCCGCCGCCCTGCACGAACACGCGCAGCTTCAGGTCAGGGTTGCCCTCTTCTTCGATCAGCTGGGCCACTTTCTCGGCGGCGCTGTCGGTGAAGATGATCGGTGCCGGGATGACGTCTTGTGCTTCGGCTACTGCATTCATTTGGAACTCCTACTAAAAATCGTTGGCCCATTATAGACCTTTGCACAGACTGCCGCTCAGGCCCACTACGTTTCTGACGGGAATATGCGGCTGCTTCGCCGCATTTAAACCACGTATTGTCCCTTATGGCAGCAGGGCTATCGTGTTCAGGCCCAGATCCTCTTGCAACCCGAACATCAGGTTCATGCACTGCACCGCCTGGCCCGATGCCCCCTTGACCAGGTTGTCCTGCACCACCAGCACGATGACGGTGTCGCCACCGTCCGGACGGTGCACCGCCAGGCGCAGCATGTTCGAACCCTTGGTCGTGCGCGTTTCCGGGTGCGAGCCGAACGGCATCACGTCGACGAACTGCTCGTCCTTGTAGGCATCCTCGAACAGCTTTTGCAGCTCTTCGTTGCTGATGTCCCTGGTCAGCTTGGCGTACAGGGTCGAGTGCATGCCGCGGATCATTGGCACCAGGTGCGGCGTGAAGATCAGCGACACTTTCTGGTCCGTGAAGCGCTGCAGCTGGGCCGACGTTTCCGGCGTGTGGCGGTGGCCCGAGACGCCGTAGGCCTTGAAGTTGTCGCTCGCTTCCGAGAACAGGATGCCGATCTCGGCCTTGCGGCCCGCGCCCGACACGCCGGACTTGCAGTCGGCGATCAGGTGGCCCGCGTCGATCACGCCGGCCTTCAGCAGCGGCGCGTAGCCGATCTGCATCGTGGTCGGGTAGCAGCCCGGATTGGCGATCAGGTTCGCCTGCTTGATCTCTTCACGGTTCAGCTCGACGAGGCCGTACACGGCCTGCTCCAGCAGCTCCGGCGCCGTATGGTCGATCTTGTACGTCTTCTCGAACACGGCGCGGTCCTTGATGCGGAAATCCGCCGCCAGGTCGATCACCTTGACGCCCTTGGCCAGCAGCTCCGGCGCCTGCGCCATCGCCACGCCGTGCGGGGTGGCAAAGAACACCACGTCGCACTGGGTCAGGTCGGCTTTATCGGGTGCCGAGAAGGCGATATCGACGCGGCCGCGCAGGGAAGGATACATGTCGGCCACCGGCAGGCCATCTTCCTTGCGCGACGTGATGGCCGTCAGCTGCACTTCGGGATGGACGGCCAACAATCGCAGCAGTTCCACTCCGGTATAGCCGGTGCCGCCAACGATGCCAACTTTGATCATGTTCTTTTTCCTTGCGAAAGATGGTGAGTGAATGCGAATTTTAGCAGCGTCCGATGACAGACGTTTTACCCTATCCAAAAAGCAAAAAGCCGCTGGGCGAACCAGCGGCTTTTCGAGGCCAGCCCGGCAGAGCCAGGCTGAGCAGGAAGCAAATTAACGCTTCGAGAACTGCTTTGCGCGACGTGCTTTGCGCAGACCCACTTTTTTACGCTCGACTTCACGGGCGTCACGGGTAACGAAGCCGGCACGTGCCAGATCGCCCTTCAGGCCTGCGTCGTAGTCGATCAGCGCGCGGGTGATGCCGTGGCGCACTGCACCTGCCTGGCCGGACTCGCCGCCGCCATGCACGTTGACCTTGATGTCGAAACGCTCGACGTTGCCGGTCAGTTCCAGCGGCTGACGGATGACCATCAGGCCGGTTTCGCGGGAGAAGTACTCCGACGCTGGCTTGCCGTTCACGATGATTTGGCCGGTGCCGACCTTGATGAACACACGAGCCACTGCACTCTTGCGACGGCCGGTGCCGTAGTTGTAGTTACCGATCATGTCAGTTCCTTAGAATTCGAGTGCTTTAGGTTGCTGAGCAGCGTGCGGGTGCGAACCTTCGGCGTACACTTTCAGCTTCTTGATCATTGCGTAGCCCAGCGGGCCTTTTGGCAGCATGCCCTTGACAGCTTTTTCCAGAGCACGGCCCGGGAAACGCTGTTGCATTTTCAGGAAGTTCGTTTCGTAGATGCCGCCTGGGTAGCCCGAGTGACGGTAGTACGTCTTCTCGGTGGCTTTGGTACCGGTCACGCGCAGTTTGCCTGCATTGATGACGACGATGAAATCGCCCGTGTCGACGTGAGGGGTAAATTCTGGCTTGTGCTTGCCGCGCAGTCGGCGTGCCACTTCGCTGGCAACACGGCCGAGGACTTTGTCCGTCGCGTCAATCACGAACCAGTCGCGCTGGACTTCATGGCCCTTAGCGGAAAAAGTTTTCATGTTTGACTTCCTAATGAAGAATAAAAAACGCTCAAATGGCGGTTCCGCCCTGGTGCCGCAGCGGACGCATCCTTGTTGTTGACTTTTCCTGAGCGAACGGAAAGCTGGCGATTATAGCCTGCCGCGTAATTCCTGGTCAAGCCCGGCCTTGGCTACCGGCAGGCACAGGCAGGCACAGGCGCGGTTGCCGGAACGGTGCCGGAACGCTAGTATTGCCCGATTGCTATTGCCGAGGGCACCGTGAGGAAAATCCGATCTTTGCTGCCAGCCGCGCTGCTGGTGGCGCCGCTGGCCGTACTGGCCGCCCCGCCCGGCCGCACCTGCCACCTGCCCGGTGCCGAGGAGGCACTGCGCTGCTTTACCGTGACCGTGCCGCTCGACTACCGCCAGCCCGGCAAGACCATTGCCATCCACGCCACCGTGGCGCCGGCGTACCGCGAGGCGGCGCGGCCGGATCCGCTGTTCGTGCTGGCCGGCGGGCCGGGCCAGGCCGGCAGCGACATCCTGCCGATCCTGGAAGCCGCCCTGCGCCGCGTGCGCGCCACCCGCGACATCGTCCTGATCGACCAGCGCGGCACCGGCCTGTCCGGCAAGCTCGATTGCAAGACACCGCCCGACATCGACACCATGACGGAAGAGCAGCTGGACGCCGATGCCCGCCGCTGCGTCGAAAAGCTCGGCGCGCCCTACAGCCAGTACAGCACCGACGCCGCGGCGCGCGACATCGAACGCGTTCGCCAGGCGCTGGGCTATCGCCAGGTCAACGTCTGGGGCGCGTCGTATGGCACCCGCCTGGCGCAGCACTATGCCCGCCTGTATCCCGCCAGCGTGCGCGCCCTGGTGCTGGACGGCGTGGCGGCGCCCGACCAGGTCATCCCCGCCGGCGGCCGCGATGCCCAGGCCGCGCTGGAGGCCACGTTCCGCCAGTGCGAGGCCAACGCGGCCTGCAAGCGCACCTTCCCCGCTTTGCGCGCCGAATTCGCCAGCCTCTCGGCCAAGTTGGCGCAAGGCCCGTTGACGGTGACGATGGCCGATCCACGCACCACCGTCGTGCGCCCCGTGCAGATCAGCAGCCGGCGCTTTGCCGCCACCGTGCACCGGGTGCTGTACGCGCAGGCGGACGCCTACAGCCTGCCCTTCCTGATCCACAGTGCCTACAACGGCCGCTGGGAGCCGTTCGTCGCGCGCAGCAACCGCGATACCGATCTATCGGCCGACGGCAGCATGTCCGGCCCGCTGTACCTGGCCGTCGTGTGCGCCGAGGACTTCCCGCGGCTGACGCCGCAGCTGGTGGCCGAGGACACGCGCGGCTCGTTCCTGGGCGCGCCACAGGTGACGCAACTGGCGGCGCTGTGCCCGGCCGTCAACGTCAAGCCCGTCAGCTACCCCGCGCCCAGCATGATCGCGGCGCCCACCTTGCTGCTGTCCGGCGCGCAAGACCCTGTCACGCCGCCGCGCCGCGCCGAGGCGGCGATGAAATCGATGAAGGCGGCCCAACACCTGGTCGTCGCCAACGGCGGCCACATCGTCTCCACGCTGGGCTGCGTGCCGCGCCTGCTGCGCGAATTCCTCGACCAGCCGACGCGGCGCGTCGATGGCGCCTGCCTGGCCGAGATCCCCGCCCCCACCTTCCAGCTCGACAGCGCAGGACCGCAGCCATGATCGACATCCACGACGTCACCAAGCACTTCGGCAAGGTGCAGGCCCTGGCCGGTGCCTCGTTCACGGCGCGCGACGGCCAGGTCACCGCCCTGCTGGGCCCCAACGGCGCCGGCAAGACCACCCTGCTGCGCATGCTGGTCGGCCTGTTGCGGCGCGACGCCGGCCACATCGCCGTCGATGGCGTCGACCCGGGCCGCGACCCGATGACGGTCAGGCGCAGCATCGGCTTCCTGACCGACCAGTTCGGGCTGTACGAAAAGCTGACCACGCGCGAATACCTGCGCTACTTCGGCGAACTCAATGGCATGAACAACGCCGACCTGGCCCGCCGCATCGACGAGGTGACGGAACTGCTGGCACTGGACGACATCCTGGAGCGCCGCTCGAAAGGCTTCAGCCAGGGCCAGCGCATCAAGGTGGCGCTGGCGCGCACGCTGCTGCACCGGCCGCGCAACCTGCTGCTGGACGAACCGAGCCGCGGCCTGGACGTGATGAGCACGCGGGCGCTGCGGCGCGCGCTGGCCGCGCTGCGGGCCGACGGCTGCTGCGTCATCATGGCCACCCACGTGATGCAGGAGGTGACCAGTTCCTGCGACGACGTCATCGTCATCGCCAACGGCCGCACGGTGGCGCAGGGCACGCCGCAATCGCTGTGCGAGCGTACCGGCATCGCCAGCCTGGAGGACGCCTTCGTCAAGCTGGTCGGCACCGAGGAAGGGATCTCCGTATGAGCGCGCGGCCACCCTTTATCGTCGTGCTGCTGAAGGAATTGCGCGAGACGGTGCGCGACCGCCGCGCCATGGGCCTGGTGCTGCTGTTCGTGCTGATGTATCCGATGCTGGTGGCCGGCGTGCTGCAGCAGCAGATCAGCCGCGCGACCAAGCCGGAAAAGGAAGGCATCGAGCTGACCGTGATCGGCGCGGCGCGCGCGCCCACCTTGATGACGCAACTGAAGCAGAAGAACGTCACCATCCACGCCGTGGACGCGATGACGCAGGAGCAGATCGCGGCGCTGCTGCGCAGCCAGAAGACGGCGGCCGTGCTGCGCCTGTCGGAGAGCTACGGCGACGACTACCGCAACATGCGGCCGGCTCGCGTCGAGCTGTGGTACGACTCGGCTTCCGCCAACGGCCGCAAGGTCGGGGACATCGAGCACGTGGTACGCAGCTACGGCAATACCATCGCCGGCGCGCGCCTGCTGGCCCATGGCGTCTCGCCCGCCACGCTGTATCCGGTGCAGCTGCAGAAGTACGACACCGGCACCAGCGCGTCGCGCTCGGCCTCCGTCATCGGCACAATGCTGGGCATGTTCTTTATCCCGGCATTCTTCTTTTGCCTCAGCACCGCCGTCGACAGCACCGCCGGCGAACGGGAACGGCGCTCGCTGGAAGTACTGCTGGCGCAGCCGGCCCGCCCGCTCGACCTGGTGCTGGGCAAGTGGCTGGCGGCCGCGCTGCTGTCCATCGTTGGCCTGACCCTGGAGCTCGCCATCGCGCACGGCGTGCTGAAATGGCTGCCGCTGGAGGAAATCGGCATGTCGTGGCGGCTGTCGTGGCTCGACCTCGCGACCGTCTGCGTCACGGCATTGTCCCTGCCGCTGTTCGCGGCGGCCCTCGAGATCGCGCTGGCGATCAACGCCAAAACGTTCAAGGAAGCGCAGACGACGGCCAGCTTCGCCATCATGATCCCGATGGTGCCGGTCATCGTGGTGCCGATGATGAACCTGACCACGGCCACCTGGATGTACCTGGTGCCGGTGCTGTCGCACCAGACGCTGTTGCGCGAGCTGGCCAAGGGCCAGAGCGTGGGGGTGCTGCCGTTCGCGCTGACCTTCGGCGCCAGCCTGCTGCTGGCGCTGCTGTGCGTCGGCTTCACGGTGCGGCGGATGAAAAGCGACCGCTACCTGATGGCGATCTGAAGGCTGGCATACAATCGACGTATCAATACCGAAGCGGAGAAAAGCAATGGAAGTAAAAGTCAGCTGGAATGGCCCGTCGGGCATGAGTTTTCGTGCGCAGACCGGCTCCGGCCACATGGTCGCGATGGACGGCGCGCCCGAGGGCGGCGGCCACAACCTGGCGCCGCGGCCGATGGAAATGGTCCTGCTGGGCACCGGCGGCTGCACCGCCTACGACGTGGTCCTGATCCTGAAGAAGGGCCGCGCGGACGTGCGCGGCTGCGACGTCACCTTGCAGGCCGAGCGTGCCGAGACGGAGCCGAAGGTCTTCACCAAGATTAACTTCCACTTCGTCGTCACCGGTCGCGACCTGAAGCCGGAAGCGGTGGAGCGGGCGGTTACCCTGTCGCACGACAAATACTGCTCGGCCAGCATCATGCTGGCCAAGACGGCCGAGATCACGCACAGCATCGAGATCGTCGAAGTCTGATGGCGCCGCGGCGCCATGCCTTGCTGCTGGCACTGGCCGGCCTGCACGCCGGGCTGGCGCTGTTGTTGGCGCGCAGTGGCGTCGAGTTGCCCGCTGCGGAACAGGTGGTGTATGCGGACTTGATGCTGGTGGCGCCGCCGCGGCCGCGGACCGAGGCGGCCGAGCCGCCGCCGGCGCCGCCGGCCAAGGCACGCACCACGCCAGTAGCCACTCGGCGCCAGCCTGCCGCGGTGGTCTCGCCGGCACCGTCTCCCGTTCCGGCACCCGCCACGCCGGCTGCCGAGCAAGCGGCGCCGGCGCTCGACCTGGTCGCCATGCGTGCGGCAGCGGGCGAATACGAGCGCAAACGCCGCCGCGATCCGCTCGAGCGGGTGCAGGACGAGCAACGCATTCGTGCCCGCGACGACAGCGACGGCGCTCGCGCCATCAGGAAGGCCGGGCGCGAGGACTGCGTCAAGAAGTACAGCGGCGGTGCCACGCTCGACCCGCTCCGGTTGATACCACTGCTGTACGACACCGTGACCGACACGGGTTGCAAATGGTGAAATAAGCACGGAAACCTGGGCCGCTGGGCCGGCGCGGCAAGCTTGTCAAAGGGCTCACGCAGCCACGCCCGGCCCCGCCGATCGGGCCGCCGCGACCGTAATCCGGTATCATGCGGGGATGAATCAGAATACTTTTCACCCCTTTGTCATCGGTGTCGCCGGTGGCAGCGGCAGCGGGAAGTCGACGGTGTCCCAGCAGGTGCTGGCCTCGTTCGGCGCCGACATGGTCTCGGTCGTGATGCAGGACGATTACTACTGCGACCAGACCCATCTCCCTCCCGAAGTGCGCCGCAAGCAAAACTACGACCATCCGCAAGCGTTCGACTGGCCGCTGCTGATCCAGCACGTGCAGGCCCTGCGCAACGGCGAGACGATCGCGATGCCCGAGTACGATTTCACGATCGACAACCGTTCCACCCGCACCATCGCCGTCAAGCCGGCGCCGGTCATCGTCATCGAGGGCCTGTTCGCTTTGTACGACGCGGAGCTGCGCAAGATGATGTCGCTGAAGATCTTCGTCGACACCGCGCCGGACGTGCGCTTCATCCGCCGCATGCAGCGCGACATCGCGGAACGTGGCCGCTCGATGGAGAGCATCGTCAACCAGTACCTGGAAACGGTACGGCCGATGCACAAGCAGTTCATCGAGCCGACCAAGCGCCATGCCGACGTGATCCTGCCGCATGGGGCCAATGATCCGGCGGTGGATGTCATCACCACCAAGGTGGCGAGCGTTATCGGGCAATTGAAGCGGTCTTGATTTCGTTTACCCACTCAGGGCTGTTCTCGGCACACCCCGATCGCATGCCCGGGAGGAGATAACTCCGGGGTCAGGTCTGACATTCGGACATCATGTCCGAATGCCAGACCTGACCCCGGTTTTTTTGCTTACAGTTGCCGCGCGCTGAACGTATCGCACTGCGCGATCTCGCCGCTGTCGATCCCGCGCCGGAACCAGCGCACCCGCTGCGCCGAGGTGCCGTGCGTGAACGAGTCCGGCACCACGTAGCCCTGCGACTGGCGCTGCAGCGCGTCGTCGCCGATGGCGGTGGCGGCCGACAGCGCCGTCTCGACATCGCCCTGCTCCAGAATCTGGCGCGAGCGGTTGGCGTGGAAGGCCCACACACCGGCGAAGCAATCGGCCTGCAACTCCAGTTTTACCGACAAGGCATTGCCCTCGGCTTCGCTCAGGCGCTGCTGGGCGTTATGGACCTTGTCCGACAGGCCCATCAGGTTCTGCACGTGGTGCCCGATCTCGTGCGCGATCACGTAGGCCTGGGCGAATTCGCCGGTAACGTGGAAGCGCTGCTGCATCAGCTTGAAGAAGTCGAGGTCGATGTAGACGCGCTGGTCCGGCGGACAGTAGAACGGGCCCGTGGCCGACTGACCGGTGCCGCAAGCGGTCGGTGTGCGGCCGGAGAACAGCACCAGCGTCGGTTGCGCATAGGTCTCGCCCTGCTGGCGGAACAGGTTGCCCCAGACGTCTTCCGTATCGGCCAGCACGGTGCGGACGAAACGCGTCGTCTCGTCGTTGGCCGGCGTGGCGCGCGTCTGTGCCTGCTGCTGCGGCGCGCCGCCTCCGCTCATCAAGCCGAGGATGGTGCTGGGGCTGACGCCCAGTACGTACGACAGCACCAGCGCGACGACGACGCCGCCGATGCCCAGCGAGCCGCCGCCGAAACTGAATCCGCCCCCACCGCCCCCACCGCCGCCATCGCCACGGCGGTCTTCCACGTTATCGCTTTCCCGATTGCCTTCCCAGCGCATGATGCACTCCTGTTAGTGTTTTTTCCGACACTATAAGGGCTGGGGTGGGTTCGATGGCGCAAGTTACGCCTTGTCACAATTCAAACCGAAGAGGACAGATGCCGGCTCGCGGGTCGAAACCCCAGGTGCTTCAGACGTGACAGTTGGTGCGCTTGCTTCAGATGTAGTAGGTGGTGCCGGTCATCAGCTTGGACATGGCCGTCATCGCCAGCTTCACCGGCAGCGGCGTCTCGGCCGCGCCCGCGTCCTGGGCGGCCTTGCCATGCGCGATCTCGTCGATGCGCATCTGGTCGACGATGGCGCGCGACTTGGCGTCGCCGGCCGGCAGGCTTTTCATGTGCGACTCCAGGTGCTTTTCGACCTGGCGTTCCGTCTCGACGACGAAGCCCAGGCTGTGCGGGTCGCCCATCTTGGCTGCCACCGTACCCAGCGCGTAGGCGCCGGCATAGAACAGCGGCGCCAGCACGCTGGTCTGCGAGTTCAGTTCCTTCAGGCGCTGCGCCGTCCAGGCCAGGTGATCCTCTTCCTCGCGGCTGGCCTTCTCGAACTGCTGGCGCAGCGCGTCGCTCTTGGCGAAGCGCGCCTGCGAGTTGTACAGCGCCTGCGCCATCACTTCGCCGACGTGGTCGACGCGGATCAGGCCGGCGCTGTGCTTGCGCTCCTCATCCGTCAGGTGGGCATCGTCGACGTGCACGGCCGGCGTCGGGCGCGAGGCCGATGCCACGCCGGAGATGACGCGCAGCGCCTTGTCCGCGCTGCAGATGAAACGATCCAGGGGAGTATGGTATTTGGAGCTCATGGCATGTTGTCCTGCTTGTTCCGATGGCCACGATTATAAGCGCCGGGTCGGCCGGGCGTCGCGGGCTAGGCGCCGCCCTCGCGCTCCTCGCGCAGGATGCGCTGGCGCTCGATCCAGTCGGCCACCGGGCCGCGCACGTCCAGCCCGGAAAAGTCCTTGGCCACGCCCAGGTTCAACCCGAGCAGGAAAGGAATCGATTCGAGCGGCACGTGCGGGCAGTAGTCGCCGAACGCGCGCATGAAGCGCGGCGAGTCGAGCACCTTGACGACGCCTTCGCCGCTCATGTACTGCAGGATGCTGGTGATGCTGTGGCCGGGACCGATCGAGCGGTAGATGAAGCGGTTGAATTCCTTGTCCAGCTTCTTGAAGTCCAGCGCTTCCTTCGTCATCAGGCTGGCCAGGTAGCACAAGCCGAGCGCCACGCGGAAAAAGCCGGTGGATTCCTTGGCCGTCAGCCCGCAGCGGGTCACGGCCAGGATCTTCTCCTGCAGCTGTGTATCGAGTTTGGCGTTTTCCTGGCTCATGGCCTGCACTATAGCGCAAGCTGGTCGGTTTGCGGCTTGCCACCGCCGGCCCCGCACGTTACCCTTGACGCTTTTTCAACCCCGCCGTCCCAGGGCACGGATTTCACGGCCTGGGACGTGGAAAGCGCACCCTGTCGCAAGGCGGCAACCGATGTGTCGTCGTTTCAATACAATGCCATCATGTGCAGAGGTCAGCATGGTGGTTTCCATGCTGCGCCGCAATTGAATGAGAAGTAAGCAGGAGTAAGCATGGAGCTGAGAATCCGCAACCTGTCCAAGACCTACGCCAATGGCGTGGTGGCCCTGGGCAATATTTCACTGACGATCCCGTCGGGCATGTTCGGCCTGCTGGGGCCGAACGGCGCCGGCAAGTCGACGCTGATGCGCATCCTGGCCACCTTGCAGGAATGCGACGCGGGTTCCGTCTTTTTCGGCGAGCTGGACGTGCTGGACGAAAAAGACGAAGTCCGCCGCCAGCTGGGCTACCTGCCGCAGGATTTCGGCGTCTACCCGAAAGTGACCGCCTACGAGCTGCTGGACCATTTCGCCATCCTGAAAGGGCTGTCGCATCGGGGCCGCCGGCGCGAGATCGTCGATGGCCTGCTGCAGCAGACCAACCTGTTCGAGGTGCGCCACCAGAAGCTGGGCACCTTCTCGGGCGGCATGCGCCAGCGCTTCGGCATCGCCCAGGCGCTGCTGGGCGACCCGAAGCTGATCATCGTCGACGAGCCGACGGCCGGCCTGGACCCGCAGGAGCGGGTGCGCTTCCACAACCTGCTGTCCGACATCGGCGACGACCGCACCGTGATCCTGTCGACGCACATCGTCAGCGACGTGGCCGACCTGTGCTCGAACATGGCCATCATCAACAAGGGCGAGCTGCTGGTCACCGGCGCCACCCAGGAACTGATCGACGACATCAGCTGCAAGATCTGGGCGCGCTTCGTCGACAAGAAGGACCTGGCCTATTTCCAGCAACGCCATACGATCATCTCGACCCGTCTGCTGTCCGGCCGCACCCTGATCCATGCCTACAGCGACACCGATCCGGGCGACGGCTTCGAGGAAGCCATCGGCGACCTGGAGGACGTCTACTTCGCCACCATCGCCGGGCGCCACGTGACCGACGCCTGCGACTGACATGACGGCGCTCCTTTCCATCGCGCTGTTCGAAGCCAAGCAGCGCTTCCGCCTGCTGTCCACGTGGGTGTACTTCCTGATGTTCCTGGCGCTGGCGCTGCTGTGCGTGGCCGCCGCCGGCGGCGCGCTGAAGAACGCCACCATCGGCTTCGGCGGCCGCGTGCTGATCAACGCGCCGATGCCCGTGATGCTGACGACCAGCATCCTGGGCTGCCTCGGGGTCATCGTCGTCGCCGCCATGATGGGCCGCGCGGTGCAGCAGGACTTCGAATACGACATGCACCACTTCTTCTTCGCCGCGCCGATCCGCAAGCACCAGTACATGCTGGGCCGCTTCGCCGGCGCATGGCTGGTGCTGGCCGTGGTGTTCGCCAGCATCCCGCTCGGCCTCGCGCTGGGCACCTGGCTGCCTGGCATCGACCCCACCCGCCTCGGCGCGTTCCGGCTCGAGGCCTACCTGTTGCCCTACCTGCTGTCGCTGCTGCCCAACCTGTTCATCTTCGGCGCCATCTTCTACGTGCTGGCCGCGCTGACGCGCCGCATGCTGCCGGTCTACGTCAGCAGCGTCGTCATGCTGATCGGCTATATCGTCGCGCCGACCTTGGCGCGCGACCTCGATTACAAGACACTGGCCGCGCTGATCGACCCGTTCGGCACGGCCGCCGCGCTGCGCCTGACCGAATACTGGCCCATCGCGGAGCGCAACGCGCGCCTGGTGCTGCCGGAAGGCGTCTACCTGCTCAATCGCGTGATCTGGTGCTCGTTCTCGCTGGTGGTGCTGATGCTGGGCTACTGGCGCTTCCATTTCGTCGGCACGCAGGATGGCGGCAACGCGGCCGCGCGCGGCGAAAGCGACATGCCGCTGCGGATCACCAGTACCGCCACGCGCACCGCCGAGGCGCCCGACTTCCAGGCACGCAGCCTGGCCCTGCTGCTGGCGCGCATGACCTGGCTGAATTTGCGCGAGACCACCAAGAACGTCTACTTCTTCGTCATCGTGCTGGCCGGCGTGCTGACGATGTACGCCGGCGCGTTGGACATGGGCTCGATCTGGGGCACCAACACCTACCCGCTGACCTACGTGGTGCTGGAGATGGTCAGCAAGACGTTCACGCCCTTCCTGCTGGTGGTGACGACGTTCTACGCCGGTGAACTGGTCTGGCGCGAGCGCGAGCACCGCATGGCGCTGCTGCTGGACGCGCTGCCGGTGCCCAGCTGGCTGCCGATGCTGGCGAAGCTGGCCGCACTGGTCGGGCTGCAGGCGCTGCTGCTGCTGGTGGTGATGCTGTGCGGGATGTCGATCCAGGTGTTCCAGGGTTACTTCCATCTGGAGCCGGGGTTGTACGCCAAGGCGCTGTTTACGATCGAGCTGCCCTACTACGTGCTGGTGGCGGTGCTGGCGATCGCCATGCAGGTGCTGATCGGCCACAAGTACATGGCCTACTTCGCGATGATCGTCTACTACGTGGCAACGATCGTGCTGGCCGGCTTCGGCCTGGAGCACCCGCTGCTGCTGTACGGCGTCACGCCGGAGATCCGCTACTCGGACATGAACGGCTTCGGCCACTTCCTGCTGCGCGAACGCTGGTACCAGCTGTACTGGGGCGGCGCGGCACTCGTGCTGGCCGTGCTGACGCTGGCCTTCTGGCCGCGCGGCGCCAACGAGGAGTGGCACACGCGCCGGCGCCTGGCGCGCCATGCGCTGACCTTGCCGGTTCTGGCCACGTTCGGCGCGGGCGTGCTGCTGTTCCTCGGCACCGGCACCGTGCTGTTCTACAACCTGAACATCGCCAACCGCTTCGAGACGGCCTACCGCCAGGCGGCCGACCGGGCCGACTACGAGAAGCGCTACAAGCGCGTGGCCGCGCTGGCGCAGCCGCGCATCGCCGACGTGAAACTCACCGTGGACATCGAACCGGCGCAGCGCCGCCTCGTCGTCAAGGGGCGCTACCTGCTGGAGAACCGCACGGCGCAGCCGATCGGCACTGTCTACGTCACGCAGGAACCGCACGGCGCGCTGCGGCCAGTGCGCTTCGGCGTGCCGGCGCGCGTGACGCTGGACGACGCGCCGCTGGGCTTCCATGCCTATGCGCTGGCAACGCCATTGGCGCCGGGCGCCAGGCTGGCGATGGAGTTCGAGCTCGTCTACGAACCGAAGGGCATTTTCGGCCTGGGCCAGGACACCCCGGTCGTGGCCAACGGCACCTTCTTCAACAACCGCGTGCTGCCGCACATCGGCTACCAGCGCGACAGCGAACTGACCGATCCGCGCGACCGCCGCCGCCACGGGCTGCCGGCGCAGGAGCGCCAGCTGCCGCGCGACGACGCCAAGGGCCTGGCCAACAACCTGCTGGGCAGCGACGCGGACTGGGTCACGTTCGACGCCGTCATCGGTACGGCCGCCGACCAGACCGCGATCGCACCGGGCACGCTGGTCAAGGAATGGACGGCGCAGGGACGGCGCTACTTCCACTACCGCATGGACAAGCCGATCCTGAACTTCTATTCGTTTCAGTCGGCGCGCTATGCGGTGCGCCACGACTGGTGGCAGGACGTGGGCATCGAGCTGTACTACCACCCCGGCCACGAGGTCAACCTGGACCGCATCACCCGCGGCGTGCGCGATGCGCTGGACTACTACAGCCGCAACTTCGGCCCCTACCAGCACAAGGTGCTGCGGGTGGTGGAGTTTCCCGCCTACGAGCGCTTCGCGCAGTCGTACCCGAACACGGTGCCGTTCTCGGAAAGCATGGGCTTCATCGCCAAGGTGGACGAGAAGAACCCGAAGGACATCGACTACCCGTATTACGTGACGGCGCACGAGGTGGCGCACCAGTGGTGGGGCCACCAGCTGGTGGGCGGCGACACGCGCGGCGCGACCGTGCTGTCGGAAACGCTGGCGGAGTACTCGGCGCTGATGGTGATGAAGAAGACCTTCGGACCGGAACGCATGCGCCGCTTCCTGCGCTACGACCTGGACATGTACCTGCGCGGCCGCGCGATGGAGAACGGCAAGGAGCTGCCGCTGGCGGACAACGAGAACCAGCGCTACATCCACTACCGCAAGGGCAGCCTGGCGATGTACCAGCTGCAGGACATCGTGGGCGAAGAACGCATCAACGCGCTGCTGCGCCGCCTGCTGCAGCAGCATGCCTACCGCGGCAGCCCTTATCCGAGCGTCTCCGTGCTGGTCGACGGCTTGCGTGCGGCCGTGCCGGCCGGGCAGGCCTACCTCGTCGACGACCTGTTCGACAGCATCGTCCTGTACGACAACCGGGCACTGTCGGCCACCTTCCGCAAGCGCCTCGATGGCCGCTACGACGTCAGCGTCACGGTACAGGCCAGCAAGCTGCACGCCGATGGCCTGGGCGCCGAGAAGGAAGTGCCGATGGCCGACCTGGTCGACATCGGCGCGGACGACAAGGACGGCAGGCCCCTGCTGCGCGAACGCCGTCGCATCGCCAATGGCACCACGACATTCAAGATGGTCGTCACCGGGCGCCCGGCCCGGGCCGGCATCGACCCGGACAACAAGCTGATCGACCGCAAGCCGGACGACAACATGACCGCGGTCGCCGTCCCGCCCTGACCCAGGGTTAAACCGCGAACAGACCCGGCCCCGCTCCCGACGTATGCTGACACTTTCGTCAGACAAACACAGGAGTCAAGCAATGGGATTCGATCTCGGTAACTTGCTGCAGCAATACCTGGGCGGGAACGGCGCGGCCGACCCGGCCCGTGCGGAACAGGACTTCGACCACGTGGCGCAGCAGGCGCCGCGCGCCGGCATGGCGCAGGGCGTGACGGAGGCGCTGCGCTCCGACCAGACCCCGCCGTTCGCAACCCTGGTCAGCCAACTGTTCGGCCGCAGCGATGCGCAACAGCGCGCCGGCATGCTGAACCAGTTGCTGGCCAACGTCAGCCCGGCGATGCTGGCCTCGCTGGCCGGCGGCGTCGGCAACCTGTTCAAGGGCGGCGGCCAGCCGCAGGTGACGCCGGAACAGGCCGAGCAGATCACGCCGCAACAGGTGCAGGAAATCGCCGCCACGGCGGAACAGCACAACCCCGGCATCGTCGACCGCATGGGCGACTTCTACGCGGAGCATCCGACGCTCGTGAAAGCGCTGGGCGGCGCCGCGCTGGCCATCGTGCTGGGCAAGATCGCCCAGTCGCACCAGAACTGACCCCTCACCAACGCGAACAAAGGAGCAATCCATGGGCATCCTGAGCAATATCTTCCACAAGATCTTCCCGTCCTCGCACCCGGCCGTGCAGCAGAAGCCGGCCACGCCGGCGGCCACGCCGCAGGCGGCACCGGCCACGGCACCGGCTGCCGCCTCGCCTGCGGCCCCCGCCCCCGTTGCGCCGGCCCAGCAGGCCGCACCCGCCGCCATGGCCGAAGTGGACGTCGAAGCGATCCTGAACCAGAAGGCGCAGTCGGCCGGGCAGCCGCTGAACTGGCGCACGTCGATCGTCGACCTGTTGAAATTGCTGGACCTGGACAGCAGCCTGCAGGCCCGCAAGGAACTGGCGCAGGAGCTGCACTACACGGGAGATACCGGCGATTCGGCCAAGATGAATATCTGGCTGCACCGGCAGGTGATGAACAAGCTGGCCGCGAATGGCGGCAAGGTGCCGGCGGACTTGAAGGATTGATGACCCATGGTGTCAGGCACCTATCTGCGGGTCTTCGACCCGCAGATAGGTGCCTGACACCATTGGGTTTGGCGCCGCAGTTACGCCAGCTTGAACACGCTCACGACACCAGCCAGCGCCGCCGCCTGCTCGCGCAGCGAAGCGGCAGCGGCGGCGGCCTCCTCCACCAGCGCGGCGTTCTGCTGCGTCACGCCATCCATGTCGGCAATGGCGCGGTTGACCTGCTCGATGCCCGAGCTCTGCTCCACGCTGGCGGTGGTGATCTCGCCCATGATGTCGGTCACGCGGTGGATGCTCTGCACCACCTCCGTCATCGTCGTGCCGGCCTGCTCGACCAGCTTGCTGCCGGCGTCGACCTTGTCCACCGAATCCCCGATCAGCACCTTGATTTCCTTCGCGGCGGCAGCCGAGCGCTGCGCCAGGTTGCGCACCTCGCTGGCGACGACGGCGAAGCCGCGGCCCTGCTCACCGGCGCGCGCCGCTTCCACGGCGGCGTTCAGCGCCAGGATGTTGGTCTGGAACGCGATGCCGTCGATGACGGAGATGATGTCGACGATCTTGCGCGCCGAGGCATTGATCGAGTCCATCGTCTCGACCACGCGCCCCACCACTTCACCGCCCCGCACCGCCACTTCCGAGGCGTTGACGGCCAGCTGGTTGGCCTGGCGCGCGTTGTCCGCGTTCTGGCGCACGGTGGAGGTCAGTTCCTCCATCGACGATGCCGTCTCCTCCAGCGCGCTGGCCTGCTGCTCGGTGCGCGTGGACAGGTCCAGGTTGCCGGCGGCGATTTCGCCCGAGGCGCTGGAGATGTGCTCGGTGCCGTTGCGCACCTGGCCGACGATGCGGGCCAGGTTGTCGTTCATCGTCTTCAGGGCGCCCAGCAGGCGGCCCGTCTCGTCCTTCGTATTGCTTTCGATGTCGCTGCGCAGGTCGTTGTTCGCCACCGACCATGCCACGTCGACAGCGCGGTGCAGCGGCACCACGATGCCGCGCGTCAGCCACCACGAGCAGAACGCGCCCAGCGCCAGCACGGCGCCGCCGAACAGGATCATGAAGCGGCGGTTGTCCTGGAACACCTTGTCGATGCGTACGGCTTCCGAGTCGATGAAGTTGCGCTGCGACTGCAGCAGGTCGTGCAGCGCATCCAGGTAGGCCTTGCCGTCCGGCTGGAACGTCTTCACGAGCACCTCGTTGGCCTCGTCGAACTTGCCTTCCTTCTTCAGCGCGACGATGGCGTCGCGCGAGGCCAGGTAGCGCTTGCGCGCCGCGACGATGCGCTCGAAGATTTCCTTTTCCGGTCCCGTGACCAGCAGCGGTTCGACGTTCTTCTGCAATGCGTTGACTTCACGCGTCGAATTGGCGGTGTCCTCGGCGAAGAACGGGCCCAGCGACGGGTCGCTGCTCTTCGAGATCGCCGTGGTGCGACGCACGCTGGTGTGGATACGCATGTACCAGTCCGCGATCATGCGCTCCTTGGCAAGGGGCACCTGCATCAGCTCGCGCGTGGCTTCCGCCACCGATTGCATGCGCAGGACGCCGAACGTCGTCATCAGGAGTGTCAGCAGCAGGACCAGCCCGAAGCCCAGGCCGAGGCGGGTACCGATTTTCAGATTGTTCATAGTGGGTAGGTTGCCGCGCTGCCGTCCACAGTGGCGGGGCGCTGGACAAAATGCTCAAGAGAAAGAGAAGTTTACCATGAATTGTGTTTCCATTTGGAAATTACAGTATCTGTGGCGCGGATACGTCGGCCGGAAATGCTTGCCCTATAACATCATGGCAACGTACCATCGGGGCATGAATCCGACCTTCTTTTCTCGCCGCCGCGCACTCGCGGGGGCATTGCTGCTGGCCTGCGCGCCGGCGCTTCCCGCGTTGGCCGCCGGCCCCACCTATGGCACGCACGGCATGGCGCTGTTCGGCGGCCGCGAAGCGCTGTATGCGTCGCACCTGCCGATGTTCCATGCGCCGCACGATTACCAGGTGATCCTCAAGATACGCGTGGCCGATCCCAAGCTGGACGCGGCGCTGCGCGCACGCCTGGACGGCAAGACGGCACTGTGGACGATCGAACCGGACAAGTTCGAGCTGGACCGGCTGGCACCTGGCGCTGTCGCACCGCTGCGCCAGTTCGACGCCAACGTCGTACTGGGGCATTTCGAACAGGGCGGCAAGACGCAGTACCGGCATGTGGGCATCGTCGTCGAGGAAGTCGTGTTGTTCCGGCGGCTGTCGCCGGCAACCCTGGAGAACGCCAGCGCGCGCTACATGCAGGTGGGCACGGGACGCCAGCGCTTCCTCGTCAAGACGATCGACAGCCGGCCGGATTTCGACCACATCGTGGCTTATCGCGCCGCACCCGGGGCGGAAACTGGTTCGGTGACGGTGCCGAAGGTGGCGTTGCAGCAGCCCGCGGCGCGCGAGCTGGCCGCGGCGCTGGGGGTGGCACCTTCCGCGATTGGCGGGACGGTGTATTTCTATACCGACGATTTGCGCTGAGCGCACCAGCAAAGTATCTGGGCTTAGGGTCTGTCCCCTCGGGGACTGACCCTGGTTTTAATCGCTGAACCATGCGACTTGCGTGATTAAAACCGGGGTCTGTCCCCATGCGGGGACAGACCCCAGGCCGGACGCTGTAACAGTGCGCACGCAAAAAAAACGGGACCCGCGGGTCCCGTTCCTTATTCCGCCGCGACGGTCTTCTTGGCGGCGGCCTTCTTCGCCGGCGCCTTCTTGGCCGCCGTCTTGGTGGCGGCCTTCGCGGCCGGCTTCGCGGCGGCCTTCTTCGCCGCCGTCTTCTTCGCTGGCGCGACTGCTGCTTCCTCGCCGCCTTCCGCCGCCGCTTCCGCACCGGCCTTCGGCTTCGCACCCGGCTTTTCCTTGCGCGGTTCGAACTCGAAGCTGATCTTGCCGTCTTTGCCCCTCACCAGGAAGGCCTTGAACGGACGGCGCGTGCGCTGCGAGATAAAGCCCGGCAGCAGATCGGTCTTGCCGTCGTTGAGCAACTTGGCCATCTGCTCCGGCAGGATCTCCTGCTGCAGGATGATGCGGCCGCTGCGGAAGTCGCACGTCTTCGGCTTGGCCACGCTGTGCTCGCACACATAGGCCAGGCCCATCTCGTACACGCCGCCATTGCACTTCGGGCACGGGCCGAGCGGCGTCTGGCCGGTGAAGTCGACGCCCTCGCCGTCCTCGCCTTCCTCGTCGTTCTGGCCGAAGTCGAACTCCAGCTTGAAGTTGTTGATGTCCTCGTCGCGCACGATGCGCAGGATCGCGGCGAACGGCCGGCCCATCTTCGAGCGGAAGCCCTGCAGCGGACCGATGGTGCGGTTCTTCAACAGCTCTTCCACTTCGGCGATCTCGAACTGGCGGCTGCCGGGCGTCTTGCTCATCGAGAAGTCGCACTTGGTGCACGCGAAGCGGCGGTAATTCTCCTTGACGACGCCGGCGCAGTTCGGGCACGGCGTGGCCAGGGTGGCGTATTCGCCCGGGATCGTGTCGTTGTCGTATTCCTTGGCGCGCTTGACGATAATCTGCGTCATCTGCGCGATCTCGCGCATGAATTCCTCGCGCGAGATCCTGCCCTTCTCCATCTGTGACAGCTTGTATTCCCACTCGCCCGTCAGCTCCGGCGCCGTCAGTTCGTTGACGCCCAGGCCGCGCAACAACGTCATCAGCTGCGAAGCTTTCGCCGTCGGGATCAGCTCGCGCCCTTCGCGGATCAGGTATTTTTCCGTCAGCAGGCCCTCGATGATGGCCGCGCGCGTGGCTGGCGTGCCCAGGCCCTTGCCGGCCATCGCGTCGCGCAATTCGTCCGAGTCGACCAGCTTGCCGGCGCCTTCCATCGCGGACAGCAGCGTCGCTTCCGTGTAGCGCGCGGGCGGCTTCGTCACCAGGCCGTTGGCGTTGACCTGCTCCGTGTGCACCTTCTCGCCCTTCGCCACCGGCACCAGGTTGCCGCCGCCCTCCTTGTCGTCGCTCGTGTCCTTGCCGTACACCGCCAGCCAGCCGGGGTTCGTCATGACCTTGCCTTCGGTCTTGAACTGGTGGCCCGACACTTCCGTGTAGCGCGTGGTGACCTGGAACTCCGCGGCCGGGAAGAACACGGCCATGAAGCGGCGCGTGACCAGGTCGTACAGCTTCTGTTCCGGCTCGGACAAGCCCTTCGGCGCGATGCCGGTCGGGATGATCGCGAAGTGGTCCGAGATCTTGGTATTGTCGAAGATGCGCTTGTTCGGCTTGACCCAGCCCTTGTCCAGGATCTGCTTGGCGAACTGGTGGTAGTTCGGATTCTGCTTGACCACTTCCAGCGTGGACTGCACGGTCGGCAGGTAGTCTTCCGGCAGGTGGCGCGAATCGGTACGCGGGTAAGTCAGCACCTTGTGCTTCTCGTACAGCGCCTGCGCCAGGCCCAGCGTGTTCTTGGCGGAGAAGCCGAAGCGGCCGTTGGCCTCGCGCTGCAGCGAGGTCAGGTCGAACAGCGCGGGCGCCATCGACGTCGTCGGCTTCGATTCCTCGGTGACGTTGCCCTGCTTGCCGCGGCACGCCAGCGCGATCGAGTCGGCAGCAGCCTTGCTCCACAGGCGCTCGGCGCGCTTTTCCGGATCGTTCTCGTCCTTCTTGAAGTTCGTGTCGAGCCAGCGGCCTTCGTACACGCCGGCGGCGCAGACGAATTCGGCGCGCACTTCCCAGTAGTCGCGCGGTACGAACTTCTTGATCTTGTCCTCGCGTTCCACCACGATCGACAGGGTCGGCGTTTGCACGCGGCCCACGGTCGTCAGGTAGAAGCCGCCCTCTTTCGAATTGAAGGCGGTCATCGCACGGGTGCCGTTGATGCCGATCAGCCAGTCGGCTTCGGAGCGGCAACGGGCCGCGTCGGCCAGCGGCAGCATCTCTTCGTCGCTGCGCAGGTGTGCGAAGCCCTCGCGGATCGCGGTGGGCGTCATCGACTGCAGCCACAGGCGCTTGACGGGCTTGTTCACCTTCGCGTTCTGCGCGATCAGGCGGAAGATCAGTTCACCTTCGCGGCCCGCGTCGCATGCGTTGATCAGGGCGGTGACGTCCTTGCGCTTGATCAGTTTATTCAGGACCTTGAGCCGGCTTTCCGTCTTGGCGATAGGGTTCAGCGCGAAGTACGGCGGGATCATCGGCAGGTGCGCGAAGCTCCACTTGCCGCGCTTGACGTCGTGCTCTTCCGGCACCGCGATTTCCAGCAGGTGACCGACGGCGGAAGACAGCACGTATTCGTCGGATTCGAAATACTCATCGTGCTTGGTGAAGCCGCCAAGCGACTTCGCGATATCGTTCGCGACAGAAGGCTTCTCGGCGATGATGAGGGTTTTGCTCATGGTTGTTGTTCTCGGTTGCTTTGCGATGACGCCCGCACGCGGGCAGGCGCATCATACATGTTAACGACGACGCCGCTGCGCCGTCGCCATTTTCGGCAGCCGCGCCGCGCGCCCTGCCGTTTTGCAAAAGGGCCAATCATAAGCGCGTTGCGTTGGACTTCGCAAGGTGCGCGCCCTCGGCCAGCAACAACGTCAGCGCCGGACAGACGTGCGACGCCCTCGCGTGACGATGCCGCAGCGTAATGAATATGTGATTAAAGCATTGCGCCGACGAGAGCCGGCGGCGCGCTCAGTGCAGCAGGCGGGGAGCCTGCTCTTCGTCGGAACCGAACAAGTCGTCGAACATCAATGCGTCGGGCTCCTTGCCCTGGCTCCACAACAGCATCAGCACGATGATCTTCAGCTTGCCCAGGTTGACGGGCGCCTCTTCCAGCGACAACGCCCGTTCGATGACGATCTCGCGCTGCAGCGGCGTCAGCACGCGCGCGCTTTCCAGGAACGCGATAAAGCCGATGGCCTGCGATCCCAGTACATCCTGCTCCTGCTCGACATAGAAACGCATGCCGGTCGACGCGGCCACGGATGCCTGCTCGTCGCCGGCCATCTCGGTCAGGTCGTTCAGCCAGACCAGCGCCTCGGAGATCTCCACGTCGTCGAAACCGACGGCCGAAAGCTTCTTCGCCAACGCTGCCGGTTCAGGGCACGCGTCGGGCCGGTAATAGGTCTCGTAGAGATAAACAAGGATGTCGAACATGGCGCTACTCTATCAGCATCGATCGGCGCGGCACAAGTCCCACACCATTGCGATCATCGTTTCAGTCGCTGAAAAGCCCCACCTGGCAGCCGTTCCACAACACCTGCAAGCTCCAATGCCAACAAACTTGCTTGAGTATCAGCGGCATCGAGTTGCAAGCGAGAAGCCAGTTCGTCGGCGCTGACGGGATCGTACGTCAAGGCCTCCAGCAGGGGCCGCGCGGCGCGCTCCAGGCTCGTCATGGCGTCCTCGCAACTTGCGTTGCCATCACCAAAACCCCGTGCACGCGCGCTATCGCCGATGCGCAATGCGGCCAGGATGTCGTCCGCCGTCTCCACCAGCAGCGCGCCTTCGCGGATCAAACGATGACAGCCCTTCGACAGCGTGGCATGGATGGAGCCGGGGATGGCGAACACGTCGCGGCCCTGCTCGCCCGCGCAGCGCGCCGTGATCAGCGAGCCGGAACGTTCGGCCGCTTCGACCACCAGCACGCCGCGTGTCATGCCGCTGATGGTGCGGTTGCGGATGGGGAAATGCGGCGCGCGCGCAGGCGTGCCCAGGGCAAACTCGCTGACGATGCAGCCGCCTTGCGCGACGCGCCGCGCCAGCGCCGCGTTGGCGCCCGGATAGACGACGTCGATGCCGGTGCCGATCACCGCGACCGTGGACCCGGCGCCTTGCAAGGCACCCGCATGCGCGGCCGCGTCGATGCCCAGGGCCAGGCCGGAAACGATCGTCAGGCCGGCATCGGCAAGGCTGCGCGCGAAGCGCTCCGCGTTGAGGCGACCTTGCGTGGTGGCGTTGCGGCTGCCGACGATGCCAAGGGCACTGCGCGTCAGCAAGGTGGCGTTGCCGCATGCATGCAACAGCAGCGGTGGATCGGCGATCTCGCGCAAGAGCGGTGGATAGCCGGCGTCGTGGTAGGTCAGCAGCGTATGGCCCGGCCGCGCCGACCATTCCAGGGTGGCATCGACCAGCGCGCGCAACGCGGCCGATGGCGGCGCACGCAAGGCCGCGGCATGGCCCGGCGCAAGACCGCTGGCGCGATCCGATGCATGGCTGGCCGCAATGACTGCCTGCGCTGTGCCGTGCTGGCGCAACAAGCGCGCGGCGGCAAGGCGCGACAGGCCAGGCGTGTAAACCAGACGCAGCCATGCGGCAATGCTGTCACCGTCATGGCTGCTGCTGGGTAAGGAGTCCGTGGCTTGCACGGCGGGGGTTACTCCGGAGACTTGGCGACGTCGCCCACCACCACCGGTTCCGTCACCTGCATGATCAGGCCATACGACACATGGTTGAACACGCGGAAGATAAACAAGCTGCCCACTTGCTCGTCCGGCAGCTTGACCTGCGGATTGCCCAGGTTGTGCCAGCCCTTGCTGGCACCCGGATCGCGCACCGTCTGGCCCTTATGGTACAGCTGCAGCACGGCGCCGACATCGAGTCCGTCAAGCCGGCCCCGGTTGACACTGACGACCTGGTTCTGGCCCGCATGCGTGACGCCGTTATAGATGGCCAGCACGCGCGCATCGATCCTGCGTTCGGGCGGATGCGGCACGTAGTGCTGCATCGGCGTCGGCGGCATCTGCATCAACTGGTCGCCCACGCCCATCTCTTCCTTTGCGCTGGCGACGATAAAGGTGTGCACGTCGCTGCCCGGCTCGGCCGCGCGCAGCAATTTCAAAGTGCCCAGGTAGAACGCTTCCGTCGCCACGGGCTGTTTCGTGACGGGATCGAGCAAGGGCTTGCCGGGCCGGAACACCTGGAACGACGTGCCGCCGTTCAGGTTGCCGCGCACATAGGCCTTGTCGTCCTTGCCGATGAAGACGTGGTTTTCCGGCGTCGCGACGATGCGCGGTGCGTTCTTCAGCTCGTCGGCCTCGACGATCAGCGGCTGCGTCAGGAACGGTTCGATGGCGCTGGCCGGGATCGAGCGCACGGCGTCCTTGCCGAGTCCTTCGGTGCGCAGTTGCGGCGACAACTTCAACGTGCCGGGCACCGCGCCATCGGCGCTGGTCGCGCCAACCGGGTTCGCCAAGTGCAACCGTCCGGCGGCGCGGTCCAGGTAGACCACCTGGCCCGGATAGATCCAGTGCGGGTTGGCGATCTCGGCACGATTCATGCCCCACACCCGCGGCCAGCACCAGGGCTTCTCGAGGAAACGGCCGGAGATATCCCATAAGGTATCGCCCGCCGTGACGACGTGGCGATCCGGTGCATCGGTGCGGAACGCGCAACCGTCCGGCGCGGTTTGCGCGAAGGCTGGCGCGGCCGCCAGCAGGGCGGCAAGCAGGAGGCCCGCCGACAGGCGCGCGCCACCTGTGCTAAAATTTTTCATGAATATGTCCGATACTGACCGGGCACCCGGATGACGTCGTCGCGATCTCGAGAGGCGCTCCGTGGTGGTTCTTGGAGATTCCCGGCAGGCCGGGAAAACTTGCCGTACTGAATCAAATTCTGCCCACTTTACCCTCGACTGGCAAGCTAAACCGCGCTGCGACGCGGCCCGTTCTCGTTGCCCGGCGCTGTATTGCGCCGGGTGTTGTTGCCGGGTGACGCCGTTGCCGTTGTCGAGGTGCCAAGTCCCTGGCAACCCTTTTGTATACCTGATATCCGATCACCAATGTCCATACTGAACATCCTCCGCTATCCCGATCCCCGCCTGCACAAGGTGGCCAAGCCTGTCGAAGTGTTCGACGAACGCATCGCGCGCCTGGTGGCCGACATGGCCGAGACCATGTATGACGCGCCCGGCATCGGCCTGGCCGCCACGCAGGTGGACGTGCACGAGCGCGTGATCGTCATCGACATCAGCGAGACGAAGGACCAGCTGACGGTCTTCATCAATCCCGAGATCGTCTGGGCCAGCGACGACAAGCAGGTTTACGACGAAGGCTGCCTGTCCGTGCCCGGCATTTACGACGACGTCGAGCGCCCGGCCAAGGTCAAGGTGCGCGCGCAGGACGCCAAGGGCGAGTTCTTCGAAGTGGATGCGGACGGCCTGCTGGCCGTGTGCATCCAGCACGAAATGGACCACCTGGCCGGCAAGGTCTTTGTCGAGTACCTGTCGCCGCTGAAGCGCAACCGCATCAAGACCAAGTTGCTGAAGGAAGAGCGCGGCATGGAACGCGAGCGCCAGCTGCGCGCCAACGGTCGCCGCTGATCGGAGCGCGGCCATGAAAGTCGTCTTCGCTGGTACGCCCGAGTTTGCCGCCGTCGCGCTGAAGGCGCTGCATGAGGCGGGTTTCGAGATTCCCCTCGTGCTGACCCAGCCGGACCGCCCCGCCGGCCGCGGCCTGCAGCTGCAGCCGTCGGCCGTCAAGCAGTTCGCCGTCGCGCAGGGCATCCCCGTCGCCCAGCCGCTGTCGCTGCGCATGGACGCCAAGGACCCGCAGCGGGCGCAGGAAGCGAAGGCCGCGCACGAACTGCTGCTGGCCACCGAGTACGACGCGATGGTCGTGGCCGCCTATGGCCTGATCCTGCCGCGCAGCACGCTCGACATCAAGCCCTGCATCAATATCCACGGCTCGCTGCTGCCGCGCTGGCGCGGCGCCGCGCCGATCCACCGCGCCATCGAGGCGGGCGACGCCGAGACCGGCGTGACGATCATGCAAATGGAGGAAGGCCTGGACACGGGGCCGATGCTGCTGATCGAGCGCACCCCGATCGGCCCGCACGATACCACCGCGATCCTGCACGACCGCCTGGCCGCCATGGGCGCGCAGATGGTCGTGAAGGTGCTGCACAAGATGGCGCAAGGTATCGTCGAGGCCGTGCCGCAGCCGGAACACGGCGTCACCTATGCGGCCAAGATCGCCAAGGAGGAAGCGGCGCTGGACTTTACCCATTCCGCGCGCGACCTCCACCGCAAGATTCGCGCGTTCAATCCGTTCCCGGGCGCGCACGGCACCGTCAACGGTACCGTCATCAAGCTGTGGGGGTCTGAACTGCTGGAAGCCGGCAGCAATGCGCCGGCCGGCCAGGTACTGGCCGCCGATGCCCAGCACGGCATTGTCGTCGCCTGCGGCAGCGGTGCGCTGCGCCTGACCGAATTGCAGAAGCCAGGCGGCAAGCGCCTGCCTGCCGCCGAGTTCATCAAGGGCTTCGCCCTGGATGGCCTGCGCTTCGGCTGAGGCCACTCAACGCGGGCGGGCGGCAGCGCCCGCCCCTGCGCGCCGCACTTCCCCATTCGAATATCGATTCCGTTGGAATTGATTTTTCTCAAAAGAATGTTATTTTCCCCGTATAAACTTTCGTTACCTCGGGTATTTTCTGCCGATATATTGAGCGGCGTTAAGACGGTAACTGAACGATAATATAAGCGTTGTATCCGCACACAGCGGAGACATATAAGTTTCCTTGAGGGGAAGACCGCGATACCATGGCTGCTCCTCTTCACTTCTGTCCGAGAAGCATCATGTTCAAGAAACTCGCTATTGCCGGCATGATGGCCGGTTCGCTCGCAATCAGCGCCGCAGCGAGCGCGGCAAATACCTGGCAGTTCGCCTACGTCGGTTTTTTCGATGAGGATAACTGGATGTTTGTCCAGGATCGCACGATCACCGGATCGTTCACGGGCAGCGATGTCAACCACGACGGCATCATCGAAAAGGAAGAGATCACCGAGTTCGTGCTGAACGGCACCGATTATATGGCCTGCAGCAGCATGAACAGCCCCTATAACTACTGCGGCACCGACCGTTTCCGTTATGAACTCGGCGGCAAGCTTGATTTCTCTGCGGGAACAGCTGGCACCGATCCGGAGCGTATTTATGGTGGCGGTTATGTCGTTCGCGCCGGCATCGAGGAATACAGCTATCGCTTCACGCCGGAATCGGAAACCCGCAGCGGCGCTTACCTGTGGACGGACGAGACCAGGTTCTCCATCACGTCACTGTCGAGCGGCGGTGTGACGCCGGCTGTGCCGGAACCGGGCACGTGGGCCATGATCCTGACGGGCCTGGCGCTGGTCGCCGGTGTGGCCCGCCGCCGCAGGAACGAGCCGCTGCAGCCCTGCCAGCGCTGATCCGCGCGGCCCCCGCGACGGCCTGCCCACCGCAAGGTGCGCAGGCCGTTTTCACGAGTGGGCCGGCAGAACGGGCGCTGGCCGCCCGGCAAGCGAAAAAGCTGCTTTGCCGTATAATTTCAGACCGGCCAGCAAGCCTCCCGCCCACCGACGCAGCTCCTCGAAAGTAGCAAAATGACCAAGATCGCGACCCGCCCAGCCTCCCAGACCGAAGCGCAACTGCGCGACATCCTGTCGCGCCGCATCATGTTCCTCGACGGCGCCATGGGCACGATCATCCAGCAATACAAGCTGGACGAACAGGCCTACCGCGGCGGGCCGCAAGGCCGCTTCATCGATTTCGCGGCGCCCGCCGGCAGCGGCGCGCGCGAACTCTTCGTCAAGGGCAACAACGAGCTGCTGACCCTGACGCAGCCGCACGTGATCCAGGAGATCCACGAGCGCTACCTGGCCGCCGGCGCCGACCTGATCGAGACCAACACGTTCGGCGCCACGACCATCGCGCAGGACGACTACCACATGGCGCACCTGGCCTACGAGATGAACGTCGAGGCCGCGAAGCTGGCGCGCGCGGCGACCGCCAAGTACAGCACGCCCGACAAACCGCGCTTCGTCGCCGGCGCGCTGGGCCCGACGCCGAAGACGGCCTCGATCTCGCCGGACGTGAACGACCCGGCCGCCCGCAACGTCACCTTCGACCAGCTGGTCGCGGCCTACCACGAGCAGGTGCGCGGCCTGGTCGACGGCGGCGTCGACGTGCTGCTGGTCGAGACCATCTTCGACACTCTGAACTGCAAGGCAGCGCTGTTCGCCATCGACCAGTACTTCGACGAGCATCCGGAGCGGGAACGCCTGCCGCTGATGATCTCCGGCACCGTCACCGACGCCTCCGGCCGCATCCTGTCCGGTCAGACCGTGCCGGCGTTCTGGAACTCCGTGCGCCACGCCAAGCCGCTGACGATCGGCCTGAACTGCGCGCTGGGCGCGGCGCTGATGCGGCCCTATGCGGAGGAACTGTCGCAGATCGCCGATACGTTCGTGTGCATCTACCCGAATGCCGGCCTGCCCAACCCGATGAGCGACACCGGCTTCGACGAGCTGCCGGCCGACACCTCCGCGCTGCTGCGCGAATTCGCCGAGGCGGGCTTCATCAACGTGGCCGGCGGCTGCTGCGGCACCACGCCGGAGCACATCGCGGCGATCGCCGCCCTGCTGCAGGACGTCAAGCCGCGCACCGTGCCGCACGTGCCGGTCGCGCAGCGCCTGTCCGGCCTGGAGCCGTTCACCATCGACGACGATTCGCTGTTCGTCAACGTGGGCGAGCGCACCAACGTGACGGGCTCGAAGGCCTTCGCGCGCATGATCCTGAACGAGCAGTACGACGAGGCGCTGTCGGTGGCGCGCCAGCAGGTGGAAAACGGCGCCCAGGTCATCGACATCAACATGGACGAGGCGATGCTGGATTCGCAGGCCGCGATGACGCGCTTCCTGAACCTGATCGCCTCCGAACCGGACATCTCGCGCGTGCCGATCATGATCGACTCGTCCAAGTGGTCCGTCATCGAGGCAGGCCTGAAGTGCGTGCAGGGCAAGTCGATCGTCAACTCGATCTCGCTGAAGGAAGGCGAAGAGGAATTCGTCCGCCAGGCGCGCCTGTGCCGCCGCTACGGCGCCGCCGTCATCGTGATGGCCTTCGATGAAAAAGGCCAGGCCGACACCTACGAGCGCAAGATCGAGATCTGCGCGCGGGCATACAAGGTGCTGACGGAAACCGTGGGCTTCCCGGCCGAGGACATCATCTTCGACCCGAACATCTTTGCGATTGCCACCGGCATCGAGGAGCACAACAACTACGCGGTGGATTTCATCAACGCCACGCGCTGGATCAAGGACAACCTGCCGCACGCGAAGATCTCCGGCGGCGTGTCGAACGTGTCGTTCTCGTTCCGCGGCAACGACCCGGCGCGCGAGGCGATCCACACCGTGTTCCTGTACCACGCCATCAAGGCCGGCATGACGATGGGCATCGTCAACGCGGGCATGGTGGGCGTGTACGACGACCTGCCGGCCGAGCTGCGCGAGCGCGTCGAGGACGTGGTGCTGAACCGCCGCGAGGACGCCACCGAGCGCATGATCGAATTCGCCGGCACCTTGAAGGCCGGCGGCAAGACCGAAGCCGCCAACCTGGAATGGCGCAAGGGCACGGTGCAGCAGCGCCTGTCGCACGCGCTGGTGCACGGCATCACGCAGTGGATCACCGAGGACACGGAAGAGGCGCGGCTGGAAGTGCTGCACAGCGGCGGCCGCCCGATCAACGTCATCGAAGGCCCGCTGATGGACGGCATGAACGTCGTCGGTGACCTGTTCGGCCAGGGCAAGATGTTCCTGCCGCAGGTGGTGAAATCGGCGCGCGTGATGAAGCAGGCCGTAGCCCACCTGATTCCGTACATCGAGGAAGAAAAGGCGGAAGAGGAACGCCGCACCGGCATCGTGGCGAAACCGAAGGGCAAGATCGTCATCGCCACCGTCAAGGGCGACGTGCACGACATCGGCAAGAACATCGTTTCGGTCGTCCTGCAGTGCAATAACTTCGAGGTCGTCAACATGGGCGTGATGGTGCCCGCCTCCGAGATCCTGGCGCGGGCCAAGCTGGAGAACGCCGACATCATCGGCCTGTCCGGCCTGATCACGCCTTCGCTGGAAGAGATGGCACACGTGGCCAAGGAGATGCAGCGCGACCCGCACTTCCGCATGCTGAAGATCCCGCTGCTGATCGGCGGTGCCACGACCAGCCGTGCCCACACGGCCGTCAAGATCGCCCACAACTACGAAGGCCCGGTCGTCTACGTGCCGGACGCATCGCGTTCGGTGTCGGTGGCGCAGTCGCTGCTGACGCCGGAGGCGCGCGACAAGTACATCGAGGAAGTGGAGCACGACTACGCGCGCATTCGCGAGCAGCACGCCAACAAGAAGGCGCTGCCGACGGTGAGCCTGGCCGCCGCGCGCGCCAACAAGATGAAGCTGGAATTCGCGCCCGTGAAGCCCAAGTTCGTCGGCCGCCGCCTGTTCCGCAACGTCGACCTGGCACTCCTGGCGCAGTACATCGACTGGGGCCCGTTCTTCCAGACCTGGGACCTGGCCGGCCCCTACCCGGCCATCCTCACCGATGAAGTAGTGGGCGAAGCGGCCACCAAGGTGTTCGCCGAAGGCCAGGCGCTCCTGAAACGCATCATCGAAGGCCGCTGGCTGACGGCGAACGGCGCCGTCGCGCTGCTGCCGGCCAACAGCGTGGGCGACGACGATATCGAGGTCTACACGGACGATACCCGCACGGAGGTAGCGTTCACCTACTACGGCCTGCGCCAGCAGGGCGTAAAGCCCGTCATCGACGGCGTGCAGCGCCCCAACCAGTGCCTGGCCGATTTCATCGCGCCGAAGGAATCGGGCATCAAGGACTACATCGGCATGTTCGCCGTGACAGCGGGGCTGGGCATCGAGAAGTACGAGAAGCGTTTCGAGGACGCGCACGACGACTACTCGTCGATCATGCTCAAGGCCCTGGCAGACCGCCTGGCCGAGGCATTCGCGGAATACCTGCACGAGCGCGTGCGCAAGGACCTGTGGGGCTATGCGGCGGACGAGGCGCTGTCGAACGAAGCGTTGATCAACGAGGAATACCGCGGCATCCGGCCTGCGCCGGGCTATCCGGCCTGCCCCGAGCACACGGTCAAGGCCGACCTGTTCCGCGTGCTGCAGGCCGAGGAGATCGGCATGGAGCTGACGGAATCGTTCGCGATGTTCCCGGGCGCGGCGGTGGCGGGTTTCTACTTCGCGCACCCGCAGTCGAAGTACTTCACGGTCGGGAAGATCGGCGAGGACCAGCTGAACGACATGGTCGCGCGGCGTGGCGTGGACAAGGCCACGCTGGAGCGTTGGCTGGCGCCGAACCTGTAAGCGCCCCGCAACGCGTCAAGGCTTGGGGTCTGCCGGGTCGCCGTACCGCCCCGCAGGGGACCGACCCCGGTTTTTATCGATTCGCGCGCGCCGCCATGGGAAACCGGGGTCAGTCCCGAAGGGACAGACCCCACTCCCTGTCAAGCCAGCGGGACCCAACCTCAGGAGAACTTCGAGACGCGAGGGTTATCTCACACCGCGTAGCGGGTAACGGTATCGCTCCACTCGAACGCCGCCATCTCCAGCTCGACCAGCTCCTGCGTCGACATCGCCAGGTCGGCCAGCGCCGGCAGGATCGCTTCCTCGTTGTCCTCGATGCGTTCCAGCGCCTCGGCCAGCTTCAGCAAATCGCCAAAGAAGCCCGCGCGGTACAGCAGCGCATCCGACACCTCCTCGCTGACCGCCACCTGCGTCATGATCTCCGTCATCGGCATGCCGAACAGCGTGTCCATCAGCGACATGATCCCCACCGTGAACGCGATGTCGGCCACGTGGCGGTGCGCCGGACGCAGCTTTTGCGCCAGCAGTTCCAGCAGGCGGCCGCGCGTGGTGGCCAGCAGCAGCAATGGCGTCAGGTTATTGCCGCGCTTGCCCGGCTCGGCGTACAGCATGATCTGCAGCCAGCGCTGCAACTGGCGCCGGCCCAGGATGGCCACTGCCTGGCTCAGCGAATCGATGCGCTGGCGCGCGCCCACTGCCGGCGTGTTGACCAGGCGGATCAGGTTCAGCGCCAGCGATACGTCGCGCTTGATGGCGCGTTCGATGTCGGGATTGTCCGCATCGGACGTGACGAGCTTCATCAGCTCCAGCAGCGCCAATTGCGACGGCGTCAGCTTCTTGCCGCTCATGATCGCGGGCCGGGCAAAATAGAAACCCTGGAAGTAGTCGAAGCCCAGGTCCAGGCAGTTCTGGAATTCCTCCCGCGTCTCGACTTTCTCGGCAACCAGCTGCTTGCCGTCGCGTTTGAAGCGCGGCGCCGTGCGCGCGCGCATGTCGGGCGACGTGTCGCGCATGCTCATCTTGACGAATTCGATCATCGGCAGCATCGCCTGCACCTGGGCGCTGTCGCCGCGCACGTCCACCAGCGCGAAGCGGAAGCCATGGCTGGCCAGGTCGGACATGCGCGCCAGCACGGCCGGCGTGGCCTGCATCGTCTGGTCGATCTCCAGCACCGTTTTCTCGCGCGGCAGGAAGCCGAAGATATCGCTGAGGATGGCGTCCGCGTCGACGTTGACGAACGCCAGCGACTCGCCTATCACCCGCTCCACCCCCAGTTGCGAGGCGTGGGCAATGACGGCGGCGGTGGCCGACAGCGCTGACGTGTCGATCTGGGCGGGCCCGATCGGCGCGTTGCGGAACAGCAGTTCGTAGGCGACCAGGCCTTGCTGGCGGTCCAGGATCGGTTGCCGTCCCAGGTAAAACTCGCGCACGCGCAGGTTACGGGAACTGTCGTTACTGGAAAGATCAATCATGGCATGCGTCCTGGTTATCCTGCCATTTTGACATTAACCGGCGTCAAATGGTGAGTTTCTGGCAAAAAATATATTTTGCCAGCAGAAACTTCACGGCCGTGGCTGCGGCAGCCCGTCGACAAAACACAGCAATTCACCCGGCGCGAAGGCTGTCCAGCGCTCATTGGTCGTCAGCGGCTGGGTGACGATGATGGCGACGCGATCGTTGGGGGTGGTCACTTGCGAGAAATCGACACGCACGTCCTCGTCGGACAGGATCGCCGTGTCGAACGGGTGCTGGCGCACCAGGTAATGCAGGCTGGTGGAACAATGCGCGAACAACGCCGTGCCATCCGACAGCATCATGTTGAACGTGCCGTGGGCGGCGATCGCCGGCACCAGCTCGGCCAACGCGGCCTCCAGCGCCGCCAGTGCCGGCCGGGCATCGCCGAAGCGGCGCCGCAACTCCTGCAACAGGTAGCAGAACGCGCGCTCGCTGTCCGTCGTGCCGACCGGGCGGAACGCGCCGTCCAGCAGTGGCGCGAATTCCTTCAGGTCGCCATTATGGGCAAACACCCAGTAGCGCCCCCACAGCTCGCGGACGAACGGATGGCAGTTCTCCAGCGCGACTTCGCCCTGGGTGGCCTTGCGGATGTGCGCGATGACATTGCGCGATTTGATGGGATAGGTCTTGATCAGGGTGGCGACCGGCGAATCGACGGCGGCCTGGTGATCGACGAAGTGGCGCACGCCGGCGCCCTCGAAAAAGGCGATGCCCCAACCGTCATGGTGGGTATCGGTACGGCCGCCGCGCATGGCGAAGCCGGTAAAGCTGAACACAATGTCGGTCGGCACATTGCAGTTCATTCCCAGAAGTTGGCACATGGCATTACGTGAAAAAGGTCTACCCGACCGTCACCTTATCACGGCCGCCCTGGGGCGGCGAGCGGTGCCTTGCAGCGCTTCAGTGCAGTAGTACAGGCTGACTCATCAATGAGTCGTAATTGCCGAGGAACTCGTCGATTTCCTCCATCGTGGGCTCGTTGGCGATGAGCTGATTGACGTCGCGGCGGAAGTTCTGTGCCAGCAGGCCGGCAATGAAGATTTCGCGCTTGCCGCCTTTGTCGACGATTTCATAGCCACCGAACCGCAGGGCTTCGAGTTCGCGGTCAGGACCGAATTCGACGACGCTGTACTGCTCGCTGTTGTAGATGAGGTTCATATCGCTTCCTTCTCTCCAGGGGCGGAACCGGGCTGGGTTCCGCGTTCAGTTTCGAAGTGGGGCTGTACAAAATCTTTTCAAGAGACCAAAAGACCGGTACAGAACCTTCAGCAATCACGCCGTGATGTCGTCACAGAGGGACAGCAGGCTGTCGTAGGGCGAGGCCGACAGAAACGCGCGCAGCTGTCCGACATGGGTCGCATCGGCCAGGCTGATAAAAAGTCGCGCTGGCGGACGGCGCAAGAGACGGTTCAATGTAACACGCAACACCAGATTGCCGGCGCAGCAAAGACAACCCGGGGCGATGCGCACGATGGCCGGGGGAGTGGCCAGTGCGGCGCTGTCGGCCAGGGGAGAGGTCGGGTCCGCCAGGCCCTCGATGATGACCGTCGTGTCCGGCTCATCGACGACGGCCATGATCGCCCGTTCGCGATCGGCGGCGCGGCGGCCCGTGACGAGCGTCGTCGGCAGGGGCGGCCGCGGGAACGGCACCGGCAAGCCGTCAGGCCTGCTGGTTCTTCTTCGCCAGCTTGCCAGGCTCGACGCCCAGCTGCTTCAGCTTGCGATACAGGTGGGTGCGCTCCAGTCCGGTCTTCTCGGCCACGCGCGTCATGCTGCCGCCTTCGCGGCCCAGGTGGTGTTCGAAATACATCCGTTCGAAGGCGTCGCGCGCCTCGCGCAGCGGCAGGTCGAACGACAGGTTGAACGTCTGGCCCTCGCCGCTGCCGCGCGTCATGGCGATGCCGTGCGCGCCGGCGGCCGGTGCCGGCTGGGCGCCGAAGGTGGGCGCGGCCGCTTCCTCGACGGGCGGCAGCGCGGCGGGACGCTGCGCCATCACGGGCGCGCGCACCACTTCCTGCGCACGCGTCAGGCCGGCCTGCACGGCCTTCAGCAGCTTCTGCATGGCGATCGGCTTTTCCAGGAAGTTCAGGGCGCCGATGCGGGTGGCCTCGACCGCCGTGTCGATCGTGGCGTGGCCGGACATCATGATGACCGGCATCGTCAGCAGGCCGTCGCGCTGCCACTCCTTGAGCAGCGTGACGCCATCGGTATCGGGCATCCAGATGTCGAGCAGGACCAGGTCGGGCGCGCCGGCGGCCCGGGCCTGGCGCGCCTGCTGCGCGTTTTCCGCCAGCGTGACCGCGTGGCCCTCGTCGCCGAGGATTTCCGAGAGCAGTTCCCGGATGCCCATTTCATCATCTACTACCAGAATATTTGCCATCTATCCCTGCCCTCTTCTTATCATTTTGCGACGGCCCGGCCGCGGTGGACGCTGGTGGCATCCGCTTGCATTCCGCTGCTCCGGCGGTGCCATAATTCCTCACGGAATCACTGTGCGGCTGGCCGAGCGTGACGATGATTTTATTAGTGTTCCGAATATTATGCCAACTGCACTGGTGCCAACTTTAACAGTAAAATCAGCACCGAAGCGCCACTTCCATCGGCATGGTTCTGGATATCGATCCGGCCCCCATGCTCGTCGATGATTTTCTTCACCATCGCCAGTCCCAGCCCTGTGCCGCGCGCCTTCGACGTGACGTACGGCTCGAACGCGCGCGCCAGGATCTTGGGCGCGAAGCCGGGGCCGTTGTCCGAGATCGACAGGCGCACGGCGATGCGCGTGCCGCCGTCGGCGCTCTGGTAGTGAATCGCTTCCGTGACCACGTCGATGCGCGGCGCGCGCGTGGGCGCGACCTGGTCGGCCAGCGCGTCCTGGGCGTTCTGCAGCAGGTTGTGGATCACCTGGCGCATCTGGGTCTCGTCGCCCATCACCATCGGCAGGAACGGCGCCAGCTGGGCGTGAATGATGTCGTTGCCCTCGTCGCCCACATACAGGTGCAGGATCTCCTCGACCAGCGCGTTCAGGTCGAGCGGCTGCAACTGGGCCGGCGGGGTGCGCGCGTAGTCGCGGAAATCGTCGACCATGCGCTTCATCGCGCTGACCTGGTTAACGATCGTGCTGGTGCTCTTGTTGAGCAGCTCCACGTCGCGCGCTTCCAGCTTGTCTTCCAGCTTCATCTGCAGGCGCTCGGCCGACAGCTGAATCGGCGTCAGCGGGTTCTTGATCTCGTGCGCCAGCCGGCGCGCCACCTCGCCCCAGGCGATCGAGCGCTGGGCGGAGATGACGTCGGTGATGTCGTCGAATACGACGATGTAGCCGCCGCCGCCTTCCTGCGGCAGGCGCGAGCCGCGCGTCAGCAGGATCAGCGCGTTCTCGTCCGGCCCGCCACCGGGGCGCGAGATCTCGATCTGGCGCTGCCAGTGCAGGCGCTGCACGTTGCGCCCGGCCGCCGACTGCGCGCTCTGCGCCGAGAACGCGGCCGTGACGGCGGCGGCGAATTCCTGCATGCCCTCCACTTCCGCCAGCGGCTTGCCGATCAGCGCCGCGCCGGCCTTCTGCAGGATGCGCTCGGCCGAATCGTTGCAGGTGAGGAGGCGGAACTCGGCATCGAGCACCATCACGCCGGCCGACATATTGGCCAGCACGGACTCCAGGTGGGCCTTGGCATTCTGCAGCGCGATGCGGTTGCGCTCGACCGCGGTGCGCGCCTCGGACAGCTGGCGCGTCATCGTGTTGAAGCTTTGCGTCAGCGTGCCCAGTTCGTCGGAACTGGCGACGATCGGCCGCGGCGACAGGTCACCCTCGGCCACCGCGCGCGTGCCCTCGGCCAGCAGCAGCAGCGGCTGCGCCAGGTCGTTGGCGATCAGGAAGGCGGCCGCGATGGCGCCGAACACGGCCAGCAGCAACGTCAGCGTCAGCGTCTCGATGTACATGCGGCGCAGGCCGACGCGGGCCACGAAGCGTTCCTTGTACTCGCTGTAGGCGCTGCGCAGCATGTCGCCGTCGCTGGCCAGGCGCGGCGCCGCGGCCTGGATGATCTGCAGGTAGCGCGGCGCCAGGTGCACGCCCGAGGCCTGCACCGAGCCCGGGATCGGCAGCAGCACACGCAGGCGCAGTACGTTGTTCGGGTCGGGCTGGGCCGGCGGGGCGGCCGCGCTGTCGTCGCGCAGCTCGCTGCCGCCTTCAGCCACCGCATAGGGCGGGTCGGCCTGCGCCTTGGCCATCATCGCGGTCGTCGGCAGGTCGGCCGACAGGTTGACGCGGCGCTCGCCCATCGCGGAGACGATCAGGCCGCCGTCGGCATCGACGATGATGGCGCTCTGCGTGCGCGGATGGTTCTTGACGAAGCGGGCCAGTGCGGAAGGCGCCGCGTAGAACGGCAGGCGCGACAGCTCGTCGGCCGTCTTGTCCGCCTCCGCGCGCAGCTCCGTCAGCGAGGCATCCAGCGCCGAGCGGCCCAGGTCCAGGCCGGCCTCCAGCGCCTCCTCCACGCGCACGTTGAACCACGACTCGATCGAGTGCGAGACGAACTGCACGGAGACGAGGAAGATGACGAGCCCCGGCAGGACCCCGATGGCGGCGAACAGCATGACGAGCCGTGTCATCAGCCTCGAGCCGAACTTGCCGCTCTTGTAGCGTGAATACAGCCGGAACAGCGAGACGGCCACGAGGGCCAGCAGCGCGAAGGCCACCGTGGCGTTCATCGCCAGCAGCCAGGAATAGTAACGGTCGAAGAAGCCGGAATTGTCGGAGGCCGACGCCAGCAGGAACAGCAGGATGCTGCAGATCGCTCCCGCGACGACGAACAGATACCGCAGTGCCTGGGTCACTTACTCGGCCCTGTACTGGAAGGTTTTCTTCTGGGACGCCAGGGTCCACTCGCGGTTGTTGAAGGCGCTGACCTGGATCGGCTTGGGCAGGTAGTTGCGGTCCATGCCCATGCTGACGGTGACGTTGTAGACCTCGCCCACCTTCAGCGCGCCGCGCGGCGCCACGACCCAGCGGGTGGGCCGGCGGATGAAGAACAGCGCATCCTCGAGCGATTCGAAGTTCTGCGAGACGCTGCCGATGATCGTCACATGGTACTGGCGCGTCAGCACGTCGTACCAGATGCGGTGGGTGCGCTTGTTGGTGACGGCCTTCTCGTCGAACCAGTACCAGCGCGGCCGGGTGAACGAGACTTCGGTGGTGAAGTACAGCTGCACGCCGTACTGCAGGGCGTCTTCCAGGCCGTGACTGAGGTCGAACGAGTAGGCGGCGGACAGGCGGTAGCCCTCCTCGGCCGCCTCGATGTACGCACGGGTGATCTCCACGGTCTCCTCGGCGGCCCGGGCCGCCTGCGGCAGCGCGCAGGCCAGCATCAGCAGCAGCTGGCAGGCCAGGAGTCGGACGAATCGTAAGGTCACGTGCGCGCTATCGATCGGTGGTTGCGGTGGTTGTCGAGCCAAACAGGCGGAAACTGGCTGATTTTCTTACGCATCTTTCTGGAACAGCGCGTAAAACAAACCATCGTGATCCTGTTCGGCCGCGCCCACGGGCAGCAGCTGACCGGGCGCATCGAGTCGCGTGGCGCGATTGCGCACCGCGAAAGCGGCCGCCTGCGCCTCGGATTCCTGCGGCCACAACGAACATGTCACGAACAGCAATTTACCATTGGGCCGCAGCATCTGCCAAAGATTGTCGAGAATTTCGGCCGAAAGTGTTGCAAGTTGGAGCGTGTCGCCCTTGCGGCGCAGCCAGCGGATATCGGGGTGGCGCCGCACGATGCCGGAGGCCGTGCACGGCACGTCGGCCAGAATGCGGTCGAAGCCTGCGCCGTCCCACCAGCCACGCGTTTGCGCCTCGGCCGCCAGCAGGGTCGCTTGCAAGCCCAGGCGCTCCAGGTTTTCGCCCACGCGCGCCAGGCGGCGCGGGTCGGCGTCGAGGGCCGTGACGTGCACATCGGCCAGTTCCAGCATGTGGCAGGTCTTGCCGCCGGGCGCCGCGCAGGCGTCCAGCACGCGCATGCCGTCCTGCAGGTCCAGCAGCGGCGCGGCCAGCTGGGCGCCGGCATCCTGCACCGAGACCAGGCCGGTGTCGAAGCCGGGGATCGCGTGCACGCCGACCGGCTTGTCCAGCCGCACCGCGATTGGTCCGACCTGGCGCGCGCCGATGCCGGCCTCGGCCAGCAGGGCCAGGTAGTCCTCGACGCTGCCCTTGCGCGCGTTGACGCGCAGGGTCAGCGGCGGCGCCGCGTCGCCGGCCGCCAGGATGCGCTGCCACGCCTGCGGATAGGCCGTGATGGCCGCATCGATCCACCACTGCGGGTAGTTGTAACGTGCCACCGGTTGCGACTCCACCTCGGCCAGCAGCGTCTCGCGCTCGCGCAGGAAGCGGCGCAGCAGCGCGTTGACCATGCCCTTGGCGCGTACCGTGTCCGGGTGCGACCCGGCGGCCGTGACGGCCTGGTCGACGACGGTGAACGCTTCGTACGGCGTGACGCCGGCGGCATCGGCCTGCATCAGCGGCAGCGCGCAGGCCAGCAGTGCCGCCACCAGCGGGTCCGGCGCCTTGGGCGCCATCGCGGCCACCAGCGCGTCGCTGCGGCCGAGCTGGCGCATGGCGCGGTAGGCGATGTCCTGGATCGCGCCGCGGCCCTGCGCCGTGGCTTCCTGGGCGCCGAACACACCCGTCAGCGCCTGCGGCAACGCGGTGCCGCTGCGCACCTGGACCACGGCGGTGGCGGCGCCCAGCAGCGCGAACGCCAGCGAATCGGGCTTCAGCTCGGCCTTGTAGCCCGTCTGCAGGGCCGGCTTCAGGTCGCGGTGGTGACTGGCGCGCAGGCCCGACGGGTCCGGCGCCGGCGCTGTGCCCATCGGCGGGGCCGGCGGCGTGGCCGGCTTGCCGGGGCGCGGCGCGTGCTGGCGGATGGCGTCCTTGTTCCAGGGTGTGGCCGTGGCAGCGGCTGGGGCCGGGCTGCGCGGCGGCTGGGCTGGCGCCGCCTTTGGCTGTGGGGCCGGCCTGGCTGCGGGGCGCGCTGGGCCTGCCTTCTTGGCCGGGGCCGGCTTTGCCTTCAGGGACAGCGTCGGACGCTTGTTCATGTGATTCTTTCGTGATGCGGTAATAAAGGCGGGATTGTATCAGCGTGCGGCCACCCTGCCCGCACCGGCCGGGCGGGGCCGGCAGCGGCGTCCAGCTTGTATAATGTCCGAGCTAAAATGTCCGCGTCTAAAATGTCCGCGTCTAAATTGTCCGTTCTATAATGTCCGGTCTTTAAAGTCTTTCAATTGCGCGGCCCCGCCGCCCATACGCTCATGCTCGCCCAACAAAAACAACAGATCGTCGACCTGTTCCAGGCCGCCCTCGCCCCGATCCTGGCCGGATCGGATCTCTCCCCCAACGTGGTGCTGGAGCGTCCGCGCGATGCCGCCCACGGCGACGTCGCCTGCAATATCGCCATGCAGCTGGCCAAGCAGCTGAAAACCAACCCGCGCGAACTGGCGCAGAAGCTTGTCGCCGCGCTGCTGGAAAACCCGGCCGGCAAGGACGTGATCGCATCGGCCGAGATCGCCGGCCCCGGCTTCATCAACCTGCGCGTGACCGATGCGGCCAAGCAGGCCGTCGTGTCCACCATCCTGGCGCAGCGCGAGGCGTTCGGCCGCAGCGACGCGGGCACGGGCCAGCACGTGATCATCGAATTCGTCTCCGCCAACCCGACCGGCCCGCTGCACGTGGGCCACGGCCGCCAGGCCGCGCTGGGCGACGCGCTGTCCGCGTTGTTCGAGGCGCAGGGCTTCGACGTCACGCGCGAGTTCTACTACAACGACGCCGGCGTACAGATCCACACGCTGGCCACCTCGGTGCAGGCGCGCGCGCGCGGCATCAAGCCGGGCGACGCCGCATGGCCGGAATCGGCCTATAACGGCGACTATATCCAGGACATCGCGGACGACTTCCTGGCCAAGAAGACCGTGGCCGCCAGCGACGGCGTGCCCGCCACGGCTTCCGGCGACGTCGAGGACTTCGAATCGATCCGTGCGTTCGCCGTGGCCTACCTGCGCAACGAGCAGGACATCGACCTGCGCGCGTTCGGCGTCAAGTTCGACAACTACTACCTGGAATCGTCGCTGTACAAGGACGGCAAGGTCGAAGCGGCTGTTGCGGCGCTGGTCGCCAACGGCCATACCTACGAGGAAGGCGACGCCCTGTGGCTGCGCACGACCGACTACGGCGACGACAAGGACCGCGTGATGCGCAAGAAGGACGGTACCTACACGTACTTCGTGCCGGACGTGGCCTACCACATCGTCAAGTTCCAGCGCGGCTTCACCCAGGCCATCAACGTGCAGGGCTCGGACCACCACGGCACCATCGCCCGCGTGCGCGCCGGCCTGCAGGCGGTCAACATGGGCATCCCGCAGGGCTATCCGGACTACGTGCTGCACAAGATGGTCACCGTCATGAAGGACGGCGCCGAGGTCAAGATCTCCAAGCGCGCCGGCTCCTACGTGACCGTGCGCGACCTGATCGAATGGTCCGGCGGCGGCGACATCACCAAGGGCCGCGATGCCGTGCGCTTCTTCCTGATCTCGCGCAAGGCCGATACCGAGTTCGTGTTCGACGTGGACGTGGCGCTGAAGACCTCGGACGAAAACCCGGTCTACTACGTGCAGTATGCGCACGCGCGCATCTGCCGCATGCTGGAACAGTGGGGCGGCGACGAAGCCACGCTGGCCGGCGTCGACCTGGCGCCGCTGCAGGCGCCAAGCGAGAAGACGCTGCTGGCCACGCTGGCCCAGTACCCGGAAGTGCTGGCGCGCGCGCAGGCCGAGCTGGGCCCGCACCAGGTGGCCTTCTACCTGCGCGACCTGGCCGCCGCGCTGCACAGCTTCTACTTCGCCGAGCGCGTGCTGGTGGACGACGAAGCCGTCAAGCTGGCCCGCCTGGCGCTGGTCGTCGCCACCCGCCAGGTGCTGCGCAACGGCCTGGCCCTGATCGGTGTTTCCGCTCCCAACCAGATGTAAGACTCATGACCCATCGCTCAAGTTCCGTTTCGCACGCGCGCCAGCAAGGCAGCACGCTGGTCGGCATCATCATCGGTCTCGTCATCGGCCTGGCGATCGCTGTCGTCGTGGCCCTGATGATCACCAAGGGCCAATCGCCGTTCACGGAAAAGCCCGCCCGCGCCAAGCCGGCCGAGGCCACGGGCCAGATCTCGGACCCGAACAAGCCGATGTACGGCAACCGCGACGCCACCCGCAACGCCAACCGCGACTTCGAGAAGGAGGCGCATCCGGCCGCCCCGGCACCTGCCCCGGCACCGGCCGCGCCGCAGCCCGATCCGCTGCAGGCCGTGGTGGACAAGATCCAGGCCCAGCCCAGCGAGACCAAGGCGCCGGCGCCCGTCAACACGGCCGCGCCGCCGTCGCAGTCGGGCGCCCCGGCGCCATCCGCACCGGGCGACGACAAGTGGGTGTACTACCTGCAGGCCGGCGCCTACCGCGAGACGGCGGACGCCGAAGCCGTGCGCGCCAAGCTGGCGCTGCTGGGCTTCGAGGCCAGCGTGACCGACCGCACCACCGATTCGGGCGTGCTGCACCGCGTGCGCGTGGGCCCGTTCACGCAGGTGGAAGCGATGAACAAGGTGCGCGGCAAGCTTTCCGAGAACGGCGTCGACGTCGCCGTGGTACGCAACCAGAAATAACCCCCCTGCCTGGAGAACGATGCATATGCTGAAGAAGATCCTGTCCGTCCTGACCTTGTCGCTGGTGGCCCTCGGTGCCGCGGCCTCCCCCACGGCACCGAAGGAAGGCGCCGACTACCAGGTGCTGCCGACGCCGCAGCCGACCGACAGCGGCAAGAAGGTCGAGGTGATCGAGTTCTTCGCTTACTGGTGCCCGCACTGCAATACCTTCGATCCGTCGCTGTCCGCCTGGGTGAAGAAACAGGGCGACAACATCGTCTTCAAACGCGTGCACGTGCCGTACAACGAACGGATGGCGCCGCAGCAGAAGCTGTACTACACGCTGGAGTCGATGGGCCTGGCCGATCAGTTCCAGCCGAAGGTGCTGAAGGCCCTGCATGAGGACCGCCAGGACTTCACCCGCGACGAGGCGGTATTCGACTGGGTGGCGAAGAACGGCATCGACCGCGCCAAATTCAGCGACACGTATCGTTCGTTCGGCGTGGCCGGCAAGATCCGCCGCGCCGGCGCCATGATGGAGAGCTACAAGGTCGAGTACTGGCCGCTGCTGGTCGTCGATGGCCGTTGGCAGGTCTCGCCCAGCCTGACGGGCCAGGCCAACAAGGAACTGGACACGGAAGCGAAACAGCAAGCGGCCACGCTGCAGGTGCTGGACGCCCTGGTCGCCAAGGCGAAAGCCGAGAAGAAGTAGTTCCCCCGCCGTGCAGCGCGTCTTCATTACCGGCGCTTCCAGCGGCATCGGCGCCGCGCTGGCGATGCAGTACGCGCGCGCTGGCGCCACCGTCGGCCTGCTGGGACGCAGGACCGACGCGCTGCACGCCCTGCTCTCCGCCCTGCCCAATCCCCACCTGCACCGCACCTACACCGTCGACGTGCGCGACCATGCCGCCTTGCAGGCGGCCGCCACCGACTTCCTGACCCACGCCGGCGGCATCGATATCGTCATCGCCAATGCCGGCATCTCGCACGGCACGCTGACCGAGCGGGCCGAGGACCTGCCGGTGTTCAGCGACATCATCGCCACCAACGTCACCGCCACCGTGGCCACCTTCGGCCCCTTCATTGCCGCGATGCGTGCCCAGCGCGGCGGCCGCCTGGTCGGCATCGGCAGTGTGGCGGGTATCCGCGGCCTGCCCGGCGCCGGCGCCTACAGCGCTTCGAAAGCCGCCGTGATGACTTACTGCGAATCGCTGCGCGTGGAGCTGCGCGGCAGTGGCATCGACGTGGTGACGATCGCACCCGGTTACATCGATACGCCGATGACGCGCCATAACCCGTATCCGATGCCGTTCCTGCTGGCGCCCGATGTTTTCGCCGCGCGCGCGGTGCGCGCCATCGACGCCGGCGTCAACTACCGCGTGATTCCCTGGCAGATGGGCATCGTTGCCAAGCTGCTGCGGCTGCTGCCCAATGCCCTGTATGATCTGGCCTTTGCGCGCGCGCCGCACAAGCCGCGCAAGGCCTCGCACTCATGAACCAGAAAACTTCCATGCTCGACGCAGCGGCCATCCACGCCGGCTGCGCCGCCAGCGCTTCCCATATCGCCATCGAAGTCGTGCCCGAGACGGGATCGACCAACGCCGACCTGCTGGCCCGCCTGCCGTCGGGCGCTGACGCCGGCACGGCCATGAGCGGCCCGGTGCTGCGCATCGCCGAGCGCCAGACCGCCGGGCGCGGCCGGGCCGGGCGCAGCTGGCTGTCCGCCCCCGGCGCGTCGCTGACGTTTTCGCTGGCGTGGCGCTTCCGGGGGCCGCTGCACCGCCTGGCCGGCCTGCCGCTGGCCGTCGGCGTGGCGCTGGCGGAAACGCTGGCCGGCCTGAACGTGCCGGTGCAGCTGAAGTGGCCGAACGACGTGATGAAGGACGGCGCCAAGCTGGCCGGCATCCTGGTCGAGACGCAGGCCGCGCCGGACGGCGCCATCTGGGCCGTCATCGGCTGCGGCATGAACCTGGCGCCGCCCGACGAGCTGGAAGCCGCCGTCGGCCGCGCCGTCGCGTCGGCCCCATGGCTGGCGCAGATGGACCGCAACACGCTGGTGGCCACCTTGCTGAGCCGCCTGGCGGCCGTGCTGGCCGAATTCGACGACACCGGGTTCCCCCCGTTCACGGAGCGCTGGAATGCCTTGCAGGGCTGGCGCGGCGCGGCCGTCAACATCCTCGACAACGGCACCGTCATCCAGCAGGGCCGCGCGGCGGGCGTGGACGATGCGGGCCGGCTGCTGCTGGATACCCCTGCCGGCCGCGTCGCGGTGCTGTCGGGCGACGTCTCGCTGAGGCTTGCGTCGTGAACGCCAACAAAAACGCGTGGCTGCTGATCGACGCGGGTAATACCCGCATCAAGTGGGCACTGGCGGACCGCGCCAGCGACGCCTGGCTGGCCCAGGGCGCCGCGCTGCACGCCGAAGCGTCCGACCTCGCCGTGCAGTGGAGCGCGGCCTTCGCGGCGGCGCCACCGGCGCGGGTGCTCGCCGCCAACGTCGCGGGTGCCGCCGTGCGCACGCGGCTGGAGCAGATGCTGGCTGCCGTCGCGCCGGGGGCGAGCGTCGAATGGTTCGCGTCTTGCGCACAGCGTGCGGGCCTGGTGAACGGCTACCGCAATCCCGCGCAGCTGGGCTGCGACCGCTTTGCCGCCGCCATCGGCGCGCGCGCGCTGGCACCCGATCGTCCGATTATCGTGGCCAACTGCGGCACGGCGACCACGGTGGATGCCATCGATGCCTCTGGCCGCTTCATCGGCGGCATGATCCTGCCGGGCCTGGGCCTGATGGCCAGCTCGCTGGCCCGCAACACGGCGCAGCTGCCGCAGATCCAGCCGGGCACCCTGCTGCCCTCCCCGTTCGCGGACAACACGGACGACGCGATCCTGGCCGGCTGCCTGTCGGCGCAGGCCGGCGCCATCGAGCGCGCCTCCGTCCAGCACGGCGCCGTAGAATGCATCCTGTCGGGCGGCGCGGCATCGTATATCGCGCCGATGCTGACGCTGGCACCGGGGCTGGTGCTGCGCCACGTGGACAATATCGTGATGAAAGGCCTGCACGCCATCGTGCGGGCGGAGGGTGACGTGTGCTGAAGTTCTGTTTTGCCGTGCTGCTGCTCGCCAATGCCGCGCTGTTCGCCTATGGCCAGGGCGTGCTGGGCAGCTTCCAGGGCGAGGAGCATGAGCCGGCGCGGCTGCAGAAGCAGCTGAACGCGCAGCAGTTGAAACTGATCTCGGCCGCCAAGGCCAACGCGGCCGGCGCCGCCGTCGCGCCCGCGCCCGAGGCAGCACCCACGCCCGCCCTGGCGCAGGAAGAGAAACCGGTCGTCGCCTGCCTGGAAGTGGGCAACTTCACGCTGGCCGAAGCGCGCCGCTTCGAAGCGCAGCTGGCGCCGCTGGAACTGGGCGAGCGCCAGGCGCGCCGCAACGTGCAGGGCCAGGAAGTGTCCAGCTACATGGTGATGATCCCGCCCGCGCCGACGCGCGACGTGGCGGAAAAGCGCGCCGCCGAGCTGCGCGCGAAAGGCGTCGCCGATTTCTACATCATCCCGGAAGGCCAGCAGAAGAACGGCATCTCGCTGGGCGTGTTCAAGGCGGAGACGGCCGCGCAGACGGAGCTGGCCAAGCTGGTCAAGCAGGGCGTGACGGCGGCCCGCGTGGCGCCGCGCTATTCGCCCAGCAAGCAGATGCTGTTCCAGTTCCGCGACATCAGCGCGGCGACTCGGGTGAAGCTGGAGCGGATTGCCGTGAAGTTCCCGGAGCAGCAGGTGCGGGGGTGCAGGTAAGGTGACCGCTGACGTTTGAAGGCTTGGGGTCTGTCCCTCCGGGACTGACCCCGGTTTTCCAAGGCGGCACGAGCGAACCGATTAAAACCAGGGTCAGTCCCCATGCGGGGACAGACCCTGAGCTTGACACGCTGACGGTCAGTTGACCTGCCGCTGCACGATCAAAGGCTTCAAGCGCAGCGCCGGCGGCAGCCGCGCCGCGGCGTTGGCCGCTTCCTCGCGGCTGCCGAACGGGCCGCCGTACAGCCGGTACAACGTCCCGGCCTGCACCACCTCGTAATCGCTGCCGCGCGTGGCGCTGGCCAGCCGTTCGCGCATCGTTACCGCGCTTTCCTCGCGCGCGTACGCGCCCAGCTGAAGGTAGAAGCCGCCCGGCGCGGGCGCGGCGCGATCCGGCGTGGTGCTGCGCGTCAGCAGGAAGTTCTCGATGTCGTCCGGGCCGGTCGTCGCCGACAGTACCGGCGTGGCGCCCTGTGGCGCCACCGGCAGACCCTCGACGGCCGCGATCAAGGTGCCGGCCTTGCGCGCGGCGACCATGCGGTCGATCTCGTCCGGCATGATGCGCGTCACTTCCAGCTGGCTGCTGCCGTTGCCCAGCAGGCCCAGTTTCAGCGCGGCCGTGTAGGACACGTCGATCACGCGGCTGGAGTGGAACGGACCGCGATCGTTGACGCGCACGACGACGGACTTCCCCGTGTTCAGGTTCGTTACGCGCGCATAGGACGGAATCGGCAACGTGGGATGCGCGGCCGACATCTTGTACATGTCGTACAGCTCGCCCGACGACGTGCGTTGGCCATGGAATTTCTTGCCGTACCAGGTGCCCATGCCGCGCTGCGTGAACGGCTGGTCGTTCGGAATCGGTGTGTAGGTCTTGCCGAACACCACGTACGGCCGGTTCGAGCGCGGCAGCAGCGGATCGTTGCGCACTTCCGCGTCCGGCGTCTGCATCAGGTTCGGCGGCGGGTCGTCGCCCGGGCCGTCGTCCTTGTAGTAACCGCCGCGCCCGGAGCCGGCCGGCGGCAGGTCCGGCACGCCCGGCTCGCGCTTGTGCGGCTTGACTTTCGGTGCCCCCGGCAGCGCGGCGATGATGGGATTGCTGCCGCAACCGGCCAGCGCCAGCAACACCGCCAGCAAGGCGCAGCTGCCGGCACGGCGCATGACGCGCGCCGTCATGTCTGCACCAGCTTGCGATTGCGCTGGATGCTCATCAGGATGCCGGAGGCCACACCCAGGGTCAGCGCGGCCGTGCCGCCATAGCTCATGAACGGCAACGGTACGCCCACGACAGGCAGGATACCGCTCACCATTCCCATGTTAACGAATGCATAGGTAAAGAAGATCATCGTAGTGGCGCCCGCCAGCAGGCGGGTAAAGAAATTGGGCGCGTTGGCCGTGATCATCAGGCCGCGCCCGATCAGCAGCAGATAAAGCAGCATCAGGAACAGGTTGCCGGCCAGCCCGAATTCCTCGGAGTAGACGGCGAAAATGAAGTCGGTGGTCCGCTCCGGCACGAACTCCAGGTGCGCCTGGGTGCCGCGCGTCCAGCCTTTGCCGGTAATGCCGCCGGAGCCGATCGCGATGATCGACTGCAGGATGTGGAAGCCCTTGCCCAGCGGGTCGGAGGTCGGATCGATCAGGGTCATGACGCGCTCGCGCTGGTAGTCGTGCAGCATCGACCAGGCCACGGGCATGCTGGCCACACCGGCCACGACAAGGCCGAGGATCGCCTTCCACGGCAGGCCGGCCAGGTAGATCACGCAGAAGCCCGCGGCCACCACCAGCAGCGCCGTGCCCAGGTCGGGCTGGCGCGCGATCAGGAACACGGGAATGAGCAGCAGCACCGCGCCGATCGCATACGTGTGCCAGCGCAGGTGGCCCTGCTGGTGCTGGAAGAACCACGCCAGCATCAGCGGCACGGCCAGCTTGGCGAACTCGGAGGGCTGGATGTCGACCACACCGATGTGCAGCCAGCGGCGCGCACCCAGCTTGATGGTGCCGACCAGCGCCACGGCCAGCAGCAACAGCAGTGTGACCGCATAGGCCGGCACGGCGATGCGCATCATGTTTTGCGGCGACAGGTTCGCCACCACCCACATCACGAAGAACGACATGGCGATATTGCGCAGGTGGTCCTCGATCTTGCCGGGGATGCCGATGCTGGCCGAGTACAAGGTGACCAGGCTGGTGGTCAGCAGCACGATCAGCACCGTCACCAGCGCCGGGTCGAACACCGTCACGTAGGGGCGCACGCGGCGCCACAGCGAGCGTCGTTCATTGATGCGCATGGGTCTATTCCTTCCGCGGCGGCAGCGCCGCCGGTTGCTGAACGGCGGCCCGGACCGGCGGCGCTGCCGGTACAGCCGCCTGCACGGCCTGCTGCGCGGGCGCGCGCGCGGCCGGCCGCGCGGGCAGGACAGCCGACGGCGCCGGCTGCTGCGCCGGCGGCGTCACGGGCGCGTTCGGTTGCGTTGACTTGGGGACTCCCGGCACCGCCTGGGTCTTGGGGCGCTCCGGGATCAGGCCGGGCGACACGTTGGCCGCGGGCGCCGCCGGCGTGCGCGGATTGGTCACGCCAGCCGGCACGGGTGCGGCGGTGGCCGCCACGCCGACGGCACCGCCCTGCTGCGCGGCACGCCGCTCCAGCGCGGCCGCCGCTTCCTCCTCGGCGGCCGGGCCTTCCACCGGCGCCAGCACTTCCGCATCCTCCTTCGGCACCGGCGTGGTTTCCTTTTCCGTCGGGCGTTTGCCCAGCAGCCAATAGTCCAGCACCTTGCGCGCGATCGGCGCGGCGACGGCGGCGCCGAAGCCGGCGTTCTCCACGACCATCGCCAGCACGATCTTCGGCTTGTCGGCCGGGGCGAACGCGGTGAACAGGGAGTTGTCGCGCAGCCGCTCGGCCAGCGAGGCGGCGTTGTACTTCTCGTTGGCCTTGATGCCGACCACCTGCGCCGTACCGGTCTTGCCGCCTACCGTGTAGCCCACGTTCTTGAAGACGCCGTAGGCGGTGCCGCCCGGCTCGCTGGTCACGCCCACCATCGCGTCCTTGATGATGTCGATGTTCTTCTGCTGCAGCGGGATGCGGTAGCTTTCCTTCGGCACCGTCAGCGTACGCGCCTTGGTACCGCCATCCTCGATGATCTTGACCAGGTGCGGCTTCATGACGATGCCGTTGTTGGCCAGGTTGGCCACCGCGTGCGCGATCTGCAGCGGCGTGTACGAGTTGTAGCCCGAGCCGTTGCTGACGGAAATCGTGTCGCCGCCGACCCAGCGGCCGGCCGCCGGATTCTTCTTGTAGCGCGCCCGCTTCCACTCCTGCGACGGCAGCACGCCCGTCTTCTCGTTCTCCAGGTCGATACCCGTCTTCTGGCCGAAGCCGAACGGCTTCATAAAGTCGTGGATCGTGTCGATCCCCATGTCCTTGCCCAGCTGGTAGTAGTAGGTGTTGCAGGAGACGACGATCGACTTGCGCAGGTCCACCGTGCCGTGGCCGCCCACCTTATCGTCGCGGAACTTGTGATTGCCGAGGTACATATAGCCCGGATCGGCGATGGCCTGGCTGGGCGTGCGCTTGCCCAGCTCCAGCGCCGCCAGCGCCATGAACGGCTTGAAGGTGGAGCCTGGCGCGTAGGTGCCGGACAGCGGCCGGTTCACCATCGGCCGGTCCAGCGAGGTATTCAGTTCGTTCCAGCTCTGCGCGTCGATGCCGTCGACGAACAGGTTGGGGTCGTAGCCCGGCCGCGACACATAGGCCAGCACGTCGCCCGTTTCCGGCTCGATCGCCACCAGGGCGCCGCGCCACTCGCCGAACGCTTCCTCGGCGATCTTCTGCAGCTCGATGTCGATCGACAGGATCAGGTTGCTGCCCGGCGTGGGCGCCGTGCGCGACAGCGTGCGGATCGCCCGCCCGCCGGCCGACACTTCCACTTCCTCGTAACCGGTGACGCCGTGCAGGCGGCGCTCGTAGCTCTTCTCCAGGCCTTCCTTGCCGATGTAGTCGGTACCGTTGTAGTTGGCGGCATCCTCGGAGGCTTCCAGCACCTTGGCCTCGTTCTGGTTGATGCGGCCGATGTAGCCGATCACGTGCGACGCCGTCTCGCCCAGCGGATAGTTGCGGAACAGGCGCGCCTGCACTTCCACGCCGGGGAAACGGAAGCGGTTGGCGGTGAAGCGGGCCACTTCCTCGTCCGTCAGGCGGGTGCGCAGCGGCACGCTGGCGAAATTCTTCGATTCCTCCAGCAGCTTCCTGAAGCGGCGGCGGTCCTTCGGCGTCACCTCGACGAGGCCGGACAACTGTTCGATCATCTCCTCCAGCGGAATGCGCAGCTTGGACGGCGTGATCTCCAGCGTATAGGCCGAGTAGTTCCGCGCCAGCACCACGCCGTTGCGGTCCAGGATCAGGCCGCGGTTCGGCATGATCGGCACGATGGCGATGCGGTTGTCTTCCGCCTGGGCGGCGTAGTCGCTGTGTTTGATCACCTGCAGCCAGACGAAGCGGGCCAGCAGCAGCGCGAAGCAGATGAAAACGAGGGCGCCGAGCAGCGACAGCCGCACCTTGAACAGGTACAGTTCGCGCTCGTTGTTCTTCAACTCGGTCATGACGGGCCGCTCAGATCGGGCGGGTATGGTCTTTGTCGACGGCGCGCCGCTGCGGCGCCAGCAGCGCCATCGTCACGACGGGCCACAGCAGGGCCGACACGACACTCTCGACGAAATAGAACCAGCCGGGAAACTTGCCGGTGACGACGAAGCGCACCAGCAGCTGCACGGCCTGCGCCAGCAGCAGCAGCGGCAGCACGTGCATGGCCTGCGTCATGATGGGAAACCACAGCACGCGGCGATGCATCATGATGGCGAAGTACGACAGCAAGGTGTACGCCAGCGCGTTCTCTCCCAGCAGCGTGGCATCGTGCACGTCCATCAGGAGCCCCAGGCAGAAAGCGGTGCCGATGCCCACCTTGCGCGGCTGATGCACGCCCCAGAACACCAGCACCAGCGCGACGAAATCGGGCGCGCCGATGAAGCGGCCCCACGGCAGCAGGTTCAAGAGGAACGCGATCAGCAGGCTGAAGGCAATGAACAGCGGACTGACGGGCAGCAGGATGTATTGGGGACGGTTCATCGTGTCTCCTGGGCGGCCGGCGCTCCGGCGGCCGGCGATGCGGCGGTGGGTGCGGGACGGGCCGCGGGCGGGACGGTGGCCGCCGGTGCCGGCGCGGCGGTGGGTGCCGGGGTCGTAGCGGGTGCGCGCGCGGCGGCCGGCGCCGCTTCTTTCGCGTCCTTGGCGTCCTTGGCGTCCTTCTTTTTCCTGGCCGGCTTGGTCACTTCTTCCTCGGGCGGGCGCGGCGGCATTTCCGGCAGCGACATCAGGATCAAGAGCTGCGTATTGCGCTGGATGCCGGCCAGCGGCTGGCAGACGATGCGGCCGAACGCGCCGTTGGCATTGTTCTCCACCTGTGTCACGCGCGCCACCGCCAGCCCGGCCGGGTAGATGCCGTCGATGCCGGAGGTGACGAGGATGTCGCCGACCACCACGTCGGCATTCGGCTCCATGAAGCGCAGATCCAAGTTGCCGGACTGGCCGCGGCCATAGGCAACGCTGCGCAGGCCGTTGCGCAATACCTGGACTGGAATGGCCTGCTCCTTGTCGGTCAGCAGCGTGACTTCGGAGGTGAACGGAAACACACGGGTGACCTGACCGACGACGCCCTGGTTGTCGATCACCGGCAGGCCGGGCTTGACGCCCTGCTGGCTGCCGCGGTCGAGGATGACCTTGCGCGTGAAGACGTCACGCGCGTCGTACAGGATCTCGCCCAGCATGGTCTTGCCGGGCAGTTTCTCGCGCGCTTCCAAAAGCTTCCTCAGCTGGTTGTTCTCGGCCTGGGTGCGCTGCGCCTGCTGCAGCGTCTGCGCCATGGCGATCTGCTGCTGTTTCAGGTCGCGCACCTGCTTTTCCAGGGCGGACAAGGAGGAAAAATAATTGCCCATGCCGACCAGCGCATCGCGCGGCAGCATGGCGACGACCTGTACCGGATACAGCACCGTGCCGGCCACCTGGCGCGCGACGGTCAGCGCATTGAAACGGGCGTCGACCAGCAGCAATGCAATCGAGATGCATGCGAAGACCATCATCTTGGCGCGCGCCGACGCGCCTTGCTTGAAGAGTGGCGGTGGACTGTATTCCATAGACCCAGTAAAACAAGGGCGGCTCGCGCCGCCCTGTTTGCCAATGCTTATTCGTAGGAGAAGATGGAACCCAGCTGGTCCATGCGCTCCAGCGCCATGCCGGAACCGCGCACGACGCACGTCAGCGGGTCTTCCGCCACCAGCACCGGCAGGCCGGTCTCCTCCATCAGCAGGCGGTCCAGGTCGCGCAGCAGCGCGCCGCCGCCCGTCAGCATCATGCCCTTCTCGGCGATGTCGGCGCCCAGTTCCGGCGGGGTCTGCTCCAGCGCGTTCTTCACGGCCGACACGATATTGTTCAGCGGGTCGGTCAGCGCTTCCAGGATTTCGTTCGACGAGATCGTGAACGAGCGCGGGATGCCTTCCGACAGGTTGCGGCCCTTGACTTCCATCTCCTTCACTTCGGAGCCCGGGAATGCGGAGCCGATGGCCTTCTTGATCGCTTCGGCCGTCTGTTCGCCGATCAGCATGCCGTAGTTACGGCGGATGTAGTTGACGATCGCTTCGTCGAACTTGTCGCCGCCCACCCGCACGGAGCCCTTGTAGACCATGCCGCCCAGCGAGATGATGCCCACCTCGGTGGTGCCGCCGCCGATGTCGACGACCATCGAGCCCGTCGCATCCGACACCGGCAGGCCGGCGCCGATCGCGGCGGCCATCGGCTCCTCGATCAGGTAGACCTGCGAGGCGCCGGCGCCCAGCGCCGATTCGCGGATCGCGCGGCGCTCGACCTGGGTCGAACCGCACGGCACACAAATGATGATGCGGGGGGAAGGACGGAAGAACTTGGAATCGTGCACCATGCGGATGAACTGCTTGAGCATCTGCTCGGTGACGGTGAAGTCGGCAATCACGCCGTCCTTCATCGGGCGGATCGCCTCGATGTTGCCGGGTACCTTGCCCAGCATCTGCTTCGCTTCCTTGCCTACCGCCTGGATGGTCTTCTTGCCGTTCGGGCCGCCTTCCTGGCGGATCGCGACAACGGAGGGTTCGTCAAGGACGATGCCGGAACCGCGCACGTAGATGAGGGTGTTTGCCGTGCCGAGGTCGATGGCCAGATCCGACGAGATGTACCTGCGTAAAAAACCAAACATGAGTATCCTGTAGCGCTATGCCCGCGCGTGGGCAGTTGTTCAAAGTGTCCTGGGAGAGGCGGTGACGCAGCCCTTGGAGCGCCAGCAACGCATCAACCCGCCATTCTACCTTATAATTTGCAGGCTATTTGCCCTAAATCCACCCAAACGTGCAGGCCTGCAACCCTTATTTTGCACGTTATTGGCAGGGTTTTAACGGCGAGATAGCCGATTTTATAAAAGCCATATCGATACCACAATCAAACGCGCACTGCGCTCCCAGCCATGTCCCTGACACTCTCCGACGTAAAACGCATTGCCCACCTCGCCCAGCTGGAAATGGACGAGCAGCATTCCGCCGCCATGCTGGACAAGCTGAACGGCATTTTCGCGCTGGCCGAACAGATGCAGGCCGTCGATACGGATGGCGTCGCCCCCCTGTCGCACCCGCTGGCCGCCCATATGGACGTGGCGCTGCGGCTGCGCGAGGACGTGCCGACCGAGCCGAACCGCCGCGACGACTACCAGCAGGTGGCGCCGAAGACCGAAGACGGCCTGTACCTGGTACCGAAGGTCATCGACTGACCGCCGCCGCACCGACCGCCCGTCAACCTCAAGCTTAGCGGGGCGCCGGCCAGAACGGCGCTCCCAACACATTCATGCACAACAAGACCATCAAAGAGCTGTCCACGCTGCTGCAGGCCAAGGAAATTTCCGCCACCGAACTGGCGACGCATTTCCTCGACCGCATCGAAGCGTCCGACCTGAACGCCTTCCTGCACGTCGACCGTGCCCTGACCCTGGCCCAGGCCGCCGAGGCCGACGCCCGCCTGGCCGCCGGCAACGCCCATCCGCTGACCGGCGTGCCGATCGCCCACAAGGATATCTTCGTCACGCGCAACTGGCGCTCGACCGCCGGCTCGAAAATGCTGGCCAACTACGTCAGCCCATTTGACGCCACCGTCGTCGAGAAGTTGCATGCCGCCGGTATGGTGCACCTGGGCAAACTCAATTGCGACGAATTCGCGATGGGCTCGTCCAACGAGAATTCCGACTTCGGCGCCGTCAAGAACCCATGGGACAAGACGGCGGTGCCGGGCGGTTCCTCGGGCGGCTCCGCCGCCGCCGTCGCCGCGCGCCTGGCGCCGGCCGTGACGGGCACGGACACGGGCGGCTCAATCCGCCAGCCGGCCTCGTTCTGCGGCATCACCGGCATCAAGCCGACCTACGGCCGCGTGTCGCGCTTCGGCATGATCGCCTTCGCCTCCTCGCTGGATCAGGGCGGCCCGATGGCGCAGACGGCCGAGGACTGCGCCCTGCTGCTGTCCGCCATGGCCGGCTACGACGAGCGCGACTCGACCAGCCTGGCGCCGGAACAGGGCGGCGTGCACGAGGACTTCAGCCGCAACCTCAACGAGCCGCTGACCGGCCTGCGCATCGGCGTGCCGAAAGAGTATTTCGGCGAAGGTTTGGCGAAGGACGTCGAAACCGCCGTGCGCGCGGCGCTCGACCAGTTCGTGAAGCTGGGCGCCACCCTGGTCGACATCTCGCTGCCGAACACCGCGCTGTCGATCCCGGCCTACTACATGATCGCGCCGGCCGAGGCCTCGTCCAACCTGTCGCGCTTCGACGGCGTGCGCTACGGCTTCCGCGCCGAGGGCTACAAGGACCTGCAGGACATGTACAAGAAAACGCGCGCCCAGGGCTTCGGCCCCGAGGTGCAGCGCCGCATCATGGTCGGCACCTACGTGCTGTGCCACGGCTACTACGACGCCTACTACCTGAAGGCGCAGCGCATCCGCCGCAAGATCGCGCAGGACTTCGCCAACGTGCTGTCGGGACCTGCCGCGGTCTGCGACGTCATCATGGGCCCGGTCGCGCCGACCGTGGCCTGGGACCTGGGCGCCAAGGCCGACGATCCGGTGGCGAACTACCTGGCCGACATCTTCACCTTGTCCACCAGCCTGGCCGGCCTGCCCGGCATGTCGATCCCGTGCGGCTTCGGAGCAGGCGAAAAGAACGGCAAGCGTCCCGTCGGCCTGCAAATCATCGGCAACTACTTTGCCGAAGCGAAGCTGTTGAACGTGGCGCACCAGTTCCAGCAGGCGACCGATTGGCACCAGCAGGCTCCCGCCGGCATCTAAGAACAGAGGAAGAACATACTATGGAATGGGAAGTCGTCATCGGTCTCGAGAACCACGTGCAGCTCACGACCGACTCCAAGATTTTCAGCGGTTCGCCCACCGCCTTCGGCGCCGCGCCGAACACGCAGGCCAGCCCGGTCGACCTGGCGCTGCCGGGCGTGCTGCCCGTGATGAACAAACAGGCTGTCGATCGCGCGATCCGCTTCGGCCTGGCCGTGGGCGCGACCATCGCGCCGCGCTCGATCTTCGCGCGCAAGAACTACTTTTATCCCGACCTGCCGAAGGGCTACCAGATCAGCCAGATGGACGACCCGGTCGTGCAGGGCGGCTCGCTGACGTTCGGCTACGAGAAGGACGGCAAGTTCGTCACCAAGACCGTCAACCTGACGCGCGCCCACCTGGAAGAGGATGCCGGCAAATCGCTGCACGAGGACTATCACGGCATGTCCGGCATCGACCTCAATCGCGCCGGCACGCCGCTCCTGGAGATCGTGTCGGAACCGGAAATCCGCAGCGCGCAGGAAGCCGTGGCCTACGCCAAGGCCCTGCATGGCCTGGTGATGTGGCTGGGCGTCTGCGACGGCAATATGCAGGAAGGCTCGTTCCGCTGCGACGTCAACGTTTCGGTGCGCCCGAAGGGCCAGAAGGAATTCGGCACCCGCTGCGAGATCAAGAACCTGAACTCGTTCCGCTTCATCGAGGAAGCCGTCAACGTCGAGGTGCGCCGCCAGATCGAACTGATCGAGGATGGCGGCAAGGTCGTGCAGGCCACCCGCCTGTACGATCCGGACAGGAAGGAAACGCGCGAGATGCGCAGCAAGGAAGACGCGCAGGACTACCGCTACTTCCCCGACCCCGACCTGCCGCCGCTGGCGATCTCGCAAGAGTGGATCGAGCGCGTCAAGGCCGCCATGCCGGAACTGCCGGCCGTCATGCGCGAGCGCTTCGTGGGTGAATACAAGCTGCCCGAGTACGACTCGCTGATCCTGACGTCGTCGAAGGCGATGGCAGGCTACTTCGAAGCCGTGGTCGCCACGGCCGGCCAGGAAAACGCCAAGGCGGCCGCCAACTGGCTGATGGGCGACGTCTCTTCCACGCTGAACCGCAACGACGTCGACATCGCCGATGCTCCCGTCACGCCGGCCCAGTTGGGCACGATGCTCAAGCGGATTGCCGACGGCACGATCTCGAACGCGGCCGCGAAGAAGGTCTTCGCCGCCTTGTGGGAAGCGGGTTCGGACGACGTCGGCGCGGTCGATGCCATCATCGCCGAGAAAGGCCTGAAGCAGATTTCCGACACGGGCGCGCTGGAAGCGATCGTCAACGAAGTCATCGCCAAAAATGCCAAGTCGGTCGAGCAGTACCGCGCCGGCAAGGAAGCGGCCATCAACGCACTGATCGGCCAGGCCATGAAGGCCTCGAAGGGCCAGGCCAACCCGGCCCAGCTGACCGAGCTGCTGAAGGCGAAACTGGCGGGCTGAGCGCGCCAGGCATGACAAAAAGGACGCCCAGGCGTCCTTTTTTTTACGGATCTGTTACAAATTTGCTATTCGTGACTTTTGGGGAGATTCCAGCAGGCATTTAATTAGTAAGATGCGGCGCTTGGGTTTCTTGCCAGCCTTGCAACCACGGCACGCCGCCGCGGTCCGGCCGACACACTGATGACATCACGAACGAATTGCTACGCGGAGGGCGCTTGCGCACGATACTGATACTGCTGGCTACCTGCCTCGCCGGCGCGCTGCAGGCCGCCGAGCCGCCCGACGTCGGCTTCACGCACAAGGACTGGGAACTGTCGTGCGATAACACGCGCACCTGCCGTGCCGCCGGCTACCACGTCGAAGACAAGGAGGACGCCGCCGTCTCCGTGCTGCTGACCCGCAAGGCGGGACCGAACGAGCCGGTCACGGCGCAGGTGCAGCTGGGGTCCTACAGCGAGGACGACAGCGCGACGGCGGCCAGGGCCGGTGTCACGAGCATGAAGGTCGACACGCGCCCGCTCGGCACCGTGCGCATCGAGCCGCGCACGATGACGGCCACGCTGTCGGCCCAGCAGACGGAGGCGCTGATCGAGGCGCTGACGAAGACCGGCACGCCGCGCTGGAGCAACCGGGGCGGCAGCTGGACCCTGTCCGGCGCCGGCGCCACCGCCGTGCTGTTGAAGATGGACGAGTTCCAGGGCCGCGTCGGCACGCCAGGCGCCCTGGTGCGCAAGGGTGCGAAGCCGGAGGAAAGCGTGCTGCCCGCCCTGCCCCCGCCCGTCGTGATCGCCGCGCCGGTCCAGAAAGGCAAGGCCAGCCTGCCGCGCGACGCCGTCAAGCCGCTGCTGGCGGAATTGCGCAAGGGCTTCGACGATGGCGAATGCGAAGGCCTGGCGGCCAACGGCAAGCCGGACCTGGAGATCGACAAGCTGGCCCCGGGCAAGCTGCTGGTGTCCACCCAATGCTGGACGGGCGCCTACAACGCCGGTTTCGCGTATTGGGTCATCAACGCGCAGCCGCCGTACGCGCCCGAGCTGGTCACCGACCAGGCTTCTGGCTACGCCAACGGCACGATTACCGCGGCGCAGAAGGGCCGCGGCCTGGGTGACTGCGGCAGCCGCGAACAATGGACATGGGACGGCAGCCGCTTCGTGCAGACGCTCGCCGAAACGTCGGGCATGTGCCGCCTGGTCGCGCCGGGCGGACCGTGGAACCTGCCGACCCTCGTCACCGTCGTGCGCAAGGCTAGCGGCAGGTAAGCCGGATCACGGCTGGATCGTACCCTCGACGGAATCGTCCAGCGTGACGCCGATGGCAGCGCCGATCATGATCTTCATGCCCGAGACCAGGTTGCCGTGCTTGGTGTCCCAGTAGTAGCCGGCCGTCGGCGCCACCTTGATGACGTCGATGCGCGGGTCGTTCTCCCCTTCCGTGAACCACGTCTTCAGTTCCGGGCTCCACAGCTCGTGGATCTTGGCCGGATCGCGCGACAGCGAAGCCAGCCCGTCCAGGTACAGGAAATGCGAATGCGGCGAGCCCTGGAAGTACAGGCGCACGGCCGGGTTGGCGGCGATGTCCTCGTCCTTGTGGCTGTCGTTCGCGCTGAGGAACCACAGGTTGCCGCCCTCGTCCACCTTCTGCACCGCCATCGGCCGCACCCCGTGCGCCGTCACGAAGAAGCAGCTCTTGGCGGCATCGACGATGTCCTTGATCTGGCGGATGGCCTTCTCGCCCGACAGGTTGCGGTGGTTGTCTTCCGGCTGGTTGCGATTGATCGAATCCATGCTGAGCTCCTTCGTTGGCGGTCGTTGGGATGCGCCGATGGTAGCGAAGAAGGGGCGCGCGCAATGTGCTCTGGTTAACCGAATGTCACGATGCGCGTGGAGGAGACCGAACGGCAGCGGGTCAGCCTGCCAGGCGCGCGTCCAGCCAGGCCACGATGTCGGCGAAGATGGCGTCGCGGTCGATCTCGTTGAAGTTCTCATGGTAGTTGTCCGGCTCCACGCGGCAGGTCAGCAGATGCGGCGGCACCTCGCTCAGCAGTCGCCCGCTGGCATCGGTGTCGGCCAGCCGGTCCTGGCCCGCCAGCACCACGTACAGCGGATGCGCCCACCCGGCCAGCGTCAGCCCGCGCTGGGCACGCTGCAGCGCCTGGCCGAAGCGTACCGAGATCTCGCTGGCGCGCACGCCGCTGGCCTCGTCGCGATGGTGGCGCGCGGTGATGGCGGGATCGTGCGTCAGCACGTCGGTCAGCGATGCCAGCGGCACCTTCATCGTCGGCGCCAGCCGTTCGAGCACGGCGCCGGCCGCGCGCAGCGGCGCGGGCACCGGGATCGCGTTGACATAATACGGCGACGACAGCACGAAGCCCGAAACGGCGCCGGGTGGCAGCTGCAGCCCCAGCTTCGTTGCGATCAGGCCGCCCATCGAGTGGCCGATGACGAAGATCGGCAGTCCCGGCCAGGCGCTGCGGATCCAGTCGAGGAACAGGGCCGACTCTTCTAGGAAGATGTCGAAATCGGGGATGTCGGCGCGCGGGCCCTGGGCGTGGCCGCACAGGTCGTAGGCGGCGGTGGCGTAGCCGTGCTCGCGCAGGTATAAGGCGGGCGTGATCCAGTCGCCCGCATGGGCCATCCCGCCGTGCAGCGCCAGCAGCACCGCGCGCGGTGGCTCGGCCGGTTCCCAGATGTGGATCGTGCGCGTGGCGCCGGCACGGCCGGCAAAGGTGTCGAGGCGGTTTTCGGAGAATTGCATGTCAGTCCTGCGGCAGTACGTGGATCGGGATTGCTGCTTTGGTGCTCGACATGGTGGTGGCCAGACGGCGCCAGGCGAATCGCGCGGCGCCGCGGCGGCCGTCGCGGTACCACGGCTGGCGGCTTGCGAACGGCGCCGGCTGCCCGGTTGATGCGTGCCGTCCCATCGTCATCGTCCGAAGCCGGACCTGCGCCGCCACAGCCGCGCGATCCACAGTCCCATGGCGCCGGCCAGGCCGGCGCCGACGGCCAGGCAGCCCAGCGCGAGCCAGCCACGCGAGCCGTCCAGCGCGAACAATGCGGAATACAGCGAATAAAACCCCACCGCCAGGATCAGGAACAACAGCAGCGCGGTCAGCAACAGCCGCCCGACTACTCCAGCGATCGTCCGGCTCACCGGCTGATGCTGAGCGTGATGCCCATATTGACCAGCAGGTTCAGGTCGGCGATGGAAAAGTCCAGCGTCTCGCCCGGTTGCGCGGTAACGATGGCGATACGCAGTTCGGCGGCGATCGGCGGCACGTCGAACGTGATGCCGCGCGCCTCGCACTCGTGCAGCCAGGCGCGCAGGTGGCGCAGCAGCGCGTCCGGGTTCTCGTCCTGGCCCAGGTTGACGTAGAAGCCGGAGTCGATGCGCACGCGCCCGTCCGGCCGCACGTCGCCCTTGCGCCAGCTGCCTTCCGGTTCGGTCGGCAGGCCGTCGCGCACGTCGTCCAGCGTATGTTCGTCTCCATAGACCTTCAGGGATGCGATGTTCATGACAGCTCCATGATGTATTTTATGTTGCTCTCATTTAATCACATTCCGCGCGCCTTGGGCGATCACGCCACGCCGTACTGGTCGCGGTAGGCCGCCACGGCGTCCTTGTATTGTGCCAGTGCCGGATCGGCCGCCAGATAGCCGAACAGGTCGGCCAGGCTGCCGATCGAGATGACGGGAATGCCATAGTTCTGGCTCACTTCCTGCACCGCCGACAGCGGCGACAGCTGGCCGTCCTTGCCGCCGCGCTCCATGCGGTCCAGCGCGATCAGCACGGCGCACGGCTCGGCGCCGGCGGCGCGGATCATCTCGACCGATTCCCGCACCGAGGTGCCGGCGGAAATCACGTCGTCGATGATGACGACCTTGCCCTGCAGCTTGGCGCCCACCAGCGTGCCGCCTTCGCCATGGTCCTTGGCTTCCTTGCGGTTGTAGGCGAACGAGGTGTTGCGGCCCTTGCCGGCCAGCGCCATCGACGTCGCCGACGCCAGCGTGATGCCCTTGTAGGCGGGACCGAACAGCATGTCGAATTCGACGCCCGAGTCGAGCAGCGTCTGCGCATAGAAGTCGGCCAGACGGGCCAGGGTGGCGCCGTCGTGGAACAGGCCCGCATTGAAGAAATACGGCGACTGGCGCCCCGCCTTGGTGGTGAATTGCCCGAATTTCAGCACTCCCGCCTCGACGGAAAACGCGATAAACTCCTGCCTCAAACTGTTCATATTGCTGGTCCTTGTTCATGAAGTGCCAGTATTTTAATCCATGCCAAAAATCATCTCCGCCAACCTGAACGGAATCCGTTCCGCCGCCAAGAAGGGCTTTTTCAACTGGATGGGAACGCAGTCGGCGGATTTCATCTGCGTGCAGGAGCTGAAAGCGCAGGCGGCCGACATGACGGAAGAGTTCCTGAATCCGCACGGCTACCACGGCCACTTCCACTACGCCGAAAAAAAAGGCTACTCCGGCACCGGCATCTACAGCAAAATCGCGCCGGACGCCGTCAAGATCGGCTTCGGCAGTCCCGAATTCGATGCCGAGGGCCGCTACGTGCGCGCCGACTTCGGCGACCTGACCATCATTTCCGTGTACTGCCCGTCCGGCTCCTCCTCGCCGGAACGCCAGGAAGCGAAGTTCCGCTTCATGGACCTGTTCCTGCCGCACCTGACGCAGCTGCGCGCGGAGGGCCGCGAGGTCGTCATCTGCGGCGACTGGAACATCGCGCACAAGGAAATCGACCTGAAGAACTGGAAGGGCAACGTCAAGAACTCCGGCTTCCTGCCCGAGGAACGGGCCTGGCTGACGCGCGTGTTCGACGAATGCGGCTACGTGGACGTGCATCGCGGCCTCGATCCGCGCCCGGAGCAGTACACCTGGTGGAGCAACCGCGGCCAGGCCTATGCGAAGAACGTGGGCTGGCGCATCGATTACCACGTGGCGACGCCCGGCATCGCCGGCTGTGCCAAGGCGGTCTCGGTGTACAAGGACGAGAAGTTCTCGGATCATGCGCCGCTGATCATCGAGTACGCGCGCTGATTCTGGGGTCTGTCCCCGCAGGGGACTGACCCCGAAGTTGTCTCAGGATTCAGCGCGGGCAAAACCGGGGTCAGGTCTGTCATTCGGACAAAATGTCCGAATGACAGACCTGACCCCGGTTTTAAAGCTGGCGGCGACTTTCGAAGTAGCGCCACTCCCCCGTCAACGGATCGGGAAAACCGATCGCCCGCGCCAGCAGTTTCAATGGCTGCGACACGTCGTCCTGCTTGCACGGCAGCGCCACCGGATAGAAGGCGTCGTTGACGATCGGGATGCCCAGCGCGGACAGGTGCACGCGCAACTGGTGCTGGCGGCCCGTATGCGGCCACAGGCGATACAGCACGTGCTCGCCGCGCCGCTCGATCACATCGATCATCGTCTCCGAATTCGGTTCGCCCGGCTCCTCCTTCATCGTGAAGAATTTATCGCCCTCGACCATCCGGCTGCTGTAGCTGAACGGGAATTCGCGCCCCGGCAGCGGGCCGGCCAGCGCCTCGTATTCCTTTTGCACCAGGCGCTTCTGGAACAGCGACTGGTAGGCGCCGCGGCTGGCGGCGTTACAGGAAAACACCACCACGCCGGCCGTCTCCCGGTCCAGCCGGTGGATCGGCACCAGGTCCTCGATGCCGAGCCGGCGGCGCAGCCGCACCAGCAGCGTCTCCTTGACGAAGCGCCCGGTCGGGATCGTCGGCAGGAAGTGCGGCTTGTCGGCCACGACGATGTGCTCGTCCTGGTACAGCACCTCCTCCTCGAACGGGATCGGCGTTTCGTGGTCCAGCTCGCGGTAGTAGAAGATGCGCAGGTTGCGCTTGTAGGGCGACTCGGGCCGCAGCGGCGTGCCCTTGGCGTCGACCACGTCGCCGCGCGCCATGCGGTCGCGCCACTGCGCCTCCGTCACGGCCGGATAGTTCGCCACCATGAACGTGATCAGGTCCGGCCAGTCGCCCTCGGGCAACCACAGATAGCTGGGCGTGACGCCGTCGCGCATCGGCAACGGCGCCTTTTCCCCCTTCGGTCCCGCCATTTACGACTTCGGCAGCGGCGTCGTGCGGTAGGCCGGCAATGCCGCGACGGTGGTGCCGCGCGTGCGCGCGTACACCGGCAGCACCAGCGGCATGTTCTTGTTCATTTCAGCGATGCGGGTGTCGCCGCTCGGGTGCGTCGACAGGAATTCGATCGGCGCGCGCGCGTTGACGGCGCCCATCTTCTGCCACAGCGCGATGCCGGCACGCGGATCGAAGCCGGCGCGGGCCGCCAGGTCGATGCCGACCAGGTCCGCTTCCGTTTCCTCGCCGCGCGAGAACTTCAGCACGGCCGCCTGGGCCGCCATGCGGCCGCCGAAATCGGTCAGGCGCGGATCGATGCCGAACAGCGCGGAAGCGGCGACGCCACCGAGCTTGCCGGCGATCGCGGCGACCTGCGATTCGCCCTGGCGCTTGCGGGCGTGCTCGCGCAGCGCGTGGGCGATCTCGTGGCCCATCACCATCGCCACTTCGTCATCCGTCATGTTCAGCTTCGTCAGGATGCCCGAATAGAAGGCGATGCGGCCGCCCGGCATGCAGAAGGCGTTGACCTGGTCGGAATTGAGCAGGTTGACTTCCCATTTCCAGTCGGACGCTTCCGGATTCCAGCGCCCCACGTGCGGGATGATGCGCTTGGCAATGGCGCGCAGGCGCTGTACCTGCGCGTGGTTGTCGGGGAACAGCGCGTTCTTCTGGTCGGCCTCCTTCAGCAGCTGGTCGTATTGCAGCTTCGACTGCTGGTTGACCGCTTCCTCATCGCTGAAGAAGCGCAGGCGCGACAGGCGCGTGACAGGGATGCCGTCCGCCGCGGGCGCGGAAGACGGCGCAGGCTGCTGGGCTGGCGCCAGCTGCATGCTGGTCGCCAGGACGAGGAAGGCAATACCATGCCTGGTTTTGGTCATCAAGTTATTCATCGTAGTCGTCCATGCGGGTTAATCTGAAGGCAATCTGTCCCGCAGGCGACACGATATCACAGCTTAACGGCCGCCCTTTTTCCGCAGGCGGAACACGGCCAGCTCGCCGCGCAGGTTGGGCAGGAAATGGACGATCTTCCCTTCCGCCAGCGCCACGCATTCGATCACTTCCAGCCCCACCTCGGCGGCCAGTTCGCGGAAATCCTCGATCGTGGCGCAGCGCACGTTGGGCGTGTCGTACCACTGGTACGGCAGCGTCTTCGACACCGGCATGCGCCCGCGCAGCAGCGCGACGCGGTGCGGCCAGTAGGCGAAGTTGGGGAAGGAGACGATGGCCTCGGTGCCGACCCGCACGATGTCGCGCAGCAGGTCTTCCACGTGCTTCATCATCTGCAGGGAGGACAGGCACAGCACCGTGTCGAACGAGTTGTCGCCGAAGATGCCCAGGCCTTTCTCGAAGTCCTGCTGCAGCACGCGCACGCCGCGCTTGGTGCTGGCCAGCACCTTGTCGTCCGCCAGTTCCAGGCCATAACCGCTGCAGCCCTTGTCGCTCTGCAGGTATTCCATCATCACGCCATCGCCGCAGCCCACGTCCAGCACGTGGGCGCCGGGCCGGACCCAGTGGGCGATGAATGCCAGGTCGGGCCGCGCCGCCTTCAAGTCGTCGAACGTCATGCGCCCTCCTTTGCCAGTTCTTGCCACACCTGCTCGTAATACGCCCGCACCAGGTTCAGGTAGCGCGCGTCGTCCAGCAGGAACGCATCGTGGCCGTGCGGCGCGTCGATCTCGGCATACGTCACTTCGCGCCGGTTCGACAGCAGCGCCTGCACGATCTCGCGCGAGCGCTCCGGCGAGAAGCGCCAGTCGGTCGTAAACGAGGCCAGGAAGAACTTCGCCTTCGTTACCGCCAGCGCCTTGGCCAGGTCGCCGTCGTGCAGTCGGGCCGGGTCGAAATAGTCCAGCGCCTTCGTGATCAGGAGGTAGGTGTTGGCGTCGAAGTATTCGGAGAACTTGTCGCCCTGGTAGCGCAGGTAGGATTCGATTTCGAAGTCGATGCCGTAGCCGAACTTGTAGGTGCCCGATTCGGCAATGTCCCTCAGCTTGCGGCCGAACTTCTCCGCCATGTCGTCGTCCGACAGATAGGTGATGTGACCGATCATGCGCGCCACCTTCAGGCCGTTCTTCGGCACCACGCCGTGCTCGTAGAAGTCGCCGCCGCGGTAGTCCGGGTCGGTCAGGATGGCCTGGCGCGCCACGTCGTTGAACGCGATGTTCTGGGCCGAGAGCTTGGGCGTGGAGGCGATCACGACGCAGTGGCGCAGCCGCTCCGGATACATGATGCTCCAGGCCAGCGCCTGCATGCCGCCCAGCGAGCCGCCCATGACGGCCGCGAACTGCGCGATGCCCAGGCGGTCGGCCACGCGCGCCTGCGCGTTGACCCAGTCCTCCACCGTGACGACGGGGAAGGCGGCGCCATACGGCTTGCCGGTGGCCGGATTGACGTGCATCGGGCCGGTGGAGCCGAAGCAGGAACCCAGGTTGTTGATGCCGATGACGAAGAACTTGTCGGTATCGAGCGGCTTGCCGGGACCGACCATATTGTCCCACCAGCCGACGTTCTTCGGGTCGTCGGCATAGTAGCCGGCCACGTGGTGCGACGCGTTCAGCGCATGGCACACCAGCACGGCGTTGGATTTGTCGGCATTCAAGGTGCCGTAGGTTTCGACCATCAGGTGATAGTCGCGCAGCGTGGCGCCGCTCTGCAACTGCAGGGGTTCCGCAAACGCCATCGTTTGCGGAGAGACGATTCCTATCGAGGACATGGGTTGTTGATCACAGTACTGCGGCCCCACGGGCCAGTCGTCGAAGCGGCGCCGCAATGGAGGCGCCACCGGTTCTACCTGTGGTAGTCAACTCGTCTGCAGGGCCAGCACGGCATCCGCGATGCCGTCCGGGTCCGTCGAACGAAGTATCTTGCGGGTCAGCGGGGCGATCGCGCCCAGGTCGCTGTTCAGGATTTCCTGCTTCACGGCGAGCAGCTGCGCCGGGTGCATCGAAAATTCGCGCAGCCCCATGCCGAGCAGCAGACGCGTGAGCTTGGTATCGCCCGCCATCTCGCCACACACGGCAACGTCGATACCGGCCTTCTGGCCGGCGGCTATGGTCATCGAAATCAGTTGCAGGATGGCGGGATGCAAGGGATTGTAAAGGTGCGCCACCTCATAATCAACCCGGTCGATCGCCAGGGTGTACTGAATCAGGTCGTTGGTGCCGATCGACAGGAAGTTCATCTTCCGCACGAACATCGGCAGCGCCAGCGCGGCGGCGGGAATCTCGATCATCGCGCCGACGTCCACATTGGCGTCGAACTTGACGTTGGCCTCGCGCAGCTGCGCCTTGGCCTGCTCGATCATCGCCAGCGACTGGTCGATCTCGAACGCGTGCGCCAGCATCGGGATCAGGATGCGCACCTTGCCGAACGCGGAGGCACGCAGGATCGCGCGCAGCTGCGTCAGGAACAGCTGCGGCTCGGACAGGCAGTAGCGGATCGCGCGCAGGCCCAGCGCCGGGTTCAGGGCCGTGTGCTCGGTCGGGTCGAGCGGCTTGTCGGCGCCGATGTCGAGCGTGCGGATCGTCACCGGGCGGCCCTTCATCGCGACCACGGCGCGGCGGTACTGCTCGAACTGCTCGTCTTCCGATGGCATATTGGCCGCGCGGCCCATGAACAGGAACTCGGAGCGGAACAGGCCGACACCGTTGGCGCCCGACTCCAGCGCCGGGCCGCAGTCGTCCGGCAGCTCGATATTGGCCAACAGGGTGATCGCGGTGCCATCCTTCGTGACGGCCGGCGTTTTCTTCAGTTTCGACAGCTTCTTGCGCGCGCGTTGCGCTGCCAGCTGGCGCTCGCGGTACTGCTCCAGCACCAGCGCGCTGGGGCTGACGATGACGACGCCGGCGTCGCCGTCGATGATGACCCAGTCGTCCTGTTCGATCAGGGTGGATGCCTGCGCCACACCGACGGTGGCCGGAATGTCCAGGCTGCGTGCCACGATCGCCGTGTGGGAGTTCTGCCCGCCCACGTCGGTGACGAAGCCGATGAACGAGCGGTCGCGGAACTTCAGCATGTCCGCCGGCGAGATGTCGTGCGCGATGACGACCATCTGCGCCATGAATTCGTCGTCGTCCGGGTTGACGGCGTTGGGCGCGGCCAGCGGCTCGCTCCCCATCAGGACCTTCAGCACCCGTTCCGCGACCTGCTGGATGTCGACCTTGCGCTCGCGCAGGTAGGCGTCCTCGATCTCGTCGAACTGCGACGACAGCTCCTCGATCTGCGTGACCAGCGCCCATTCGGCGTTGTAGTGGCGGCTGCGGATGATGTCCAGCGGCGCTTCCGAGATCATTGGATCGGACAGGATCAGCGCGTGCACGTCGATGAACGCGCCCAGCTCCGTGGGGGCGTCCTTGGGCAGCTCGTTCCACAGCGTCTGCAGTTCGCGATGCACGGCGGTGAGCGCCGTCTGCAGGCGCACGACTTCCGCTTCCACGTGTTCTTCCGCGATCAGGTAATGCTTGACGTCCAGCGCGGCGGGCGCCAGCAGGTGGGCGCGGCCGATGGCGATGCCGCGCGAGACCGGGATGCCGTGCAGTGTGAACGATGCCATCGATGCTCCTGCGTGGAAGGGGGAACGGCTGCGGTCAAACGGCATTTACTCGCCTTCGCCGAACTTGTCGTTGACCAGCGCGGACAAGGCGCCGATGCATTCGGCTTCGTCGGCGCCATTGGCCTCCAGCGTGACTTTCGCCCCCTTGCCGGCAGCCAGCATCATGACGCCCATGATGGATTTGGCGTTGATGCGACGCCCGTTGCGGGACAGCCAGACCTCGCTCTGGAACTTGGCGGCCAGTTGGGTGAACTTGGCGGAAGCACGCGCATGCAGACCTAATTTATTAATAATCTCGAGTTCTTGCTGAATCATGTTGTATGTATCGCTTCTATGCGCACTGCGGTCACCGCCGCCGGCATCGCCGGCGGCACGTCTAGCCTTATTATTTCGTCAAATCTTTAAGTTCCCCTTATTGCACGCGAATGCGGTTATCGACCCGCACCGCGCCGCTTTGCGCACCGGCCAGCGCCATTTCCACCACCACGTCGAGCGTGTCGGTGCGGTAGGTGATGGCACGCAGCAGCATCGGCAGGCTGATGCCGGCGATGATTTCCACGTGGCCCGCGTCCGCCAGCTTGTTGCAGCAATTGGCCGGGGTGCCGCCCTTCACGTCCGTGATGACGAGCACGCCGGAACCGTCGTCGAGGCGCTTGATGGCGGCCGTCGCCAGCGCCTGCACGTCCGCCAGGTCCTGGTCGGCCACCACGTCGATCGCTTCCAGATGATCGACCTTGCCGCGAAAGACGTGCGACACCGCCGCCAGGAACGCTTCTCCCAGCGGCGCGTGTGTCATAAGCAAAATTCCTACCATATCCCTTCCTGACTTTAACAAGCCGACCGCACGCCCGCCTCCAGTGCGTCGATGAACATCGCCGCGACCGCGAAGCCGGACTGCTGGGTGATCTCCTGGAAGCAGGTCGGGCTGGTGACGTTGACCTCGGTGAGGTAATCGCCGATCACATCCAATCCTACCAGCAACAAGCCGCGCGCAGCCAGCACCGGGCCGATGGCCTCGGCAATCTCACGGTCGCGCTCGGTCAAAGGTTGCGCCACGCCAACGCCGCCGGCCGCCAGGTTGCCGCGCACCTCGCCGCCCTGGGGAATCCGGGCCAGCGAGAACGGCACCGGCTTGCCGCCGATGACGAGGATGCGCTTGTCGCCCTTGACGATGTCCGGGATGTAGCGCTGCACCATGATGGTGCGACGGCCGTTTTCCGTCAGCGTCTCGATGATGGAACCCAGGTTCAGGCCATCCGCATTGACGCGGAAGATGCCGGCGCCGCCCATGCCGTCCAACGGCTTGAAGATGACGTCGCCGTGCTCGGCCTGGAAGTCGCGCAGGCGCATCTCGTCGGAAGTGACCAGCGTGGGCGCGGTGAACTGGGGGAACTGGGCGATGGCCAGCTTCTCGTTGTGGTCGCGGATTGCCTGTGGGCTGTTGAACACGCGCGCGCCCTGCTGCTCGGCCAGCTGCAGCAGGTAGGTGCCGTAGACGTATTCCATGTCGAACGGCGGGTCCTTGCGCTCGAGGATCGCATCGAACTCGCCCAGGCGCACGTCTTCGGAAGGGGCCGCCGTGTACCACTCGTCCGCGTCGCCCGTCAGCGTGATGCGCGCCGCGTGGGCGCTGACGATGCCGTCGCGCAAAGCCATATGGCGCTGCTGGAAGGCGTACACCTCATGGCCGCGCTTGGCGGCCTCGGCCATCATGGCAAACGTGGAATCCTTGTAGATCTTGAAACTATCCAGCGGGTCCGCGAGGAAAGCGATTTTCATTGGCGCATCCATTCGAAGTAATTGACCGATTTTAGCCGAGTTTCTTCGATGGCATCGCCCGCCCCGCCGGGGCCGCCGGCGCAGTGGCAAGCTCGCGTCAGTACACTTCCGGATTCGGGTCGGTACGCTCCATTTCCAGCGAAGCGGCCAGCAGCGCCAGCCGCGCGACGACGCCGTAGACATAGAAGCGGTTCGGCGCGGCCGTGCCCGGCTTGGCCTTCAGGTCCGGAATCGCGTGCTGCTGGGCAAACGCCAGCGGCACGTATTGCGAGCCCGGGCCGTACAGGTTCTGGTCCACGCCCCGCTCGGCGTGCACGCGGTAGAAGCCGCCAACGACGTAGCGGTCGATCATGTAGACCACCGGCTCCGCCACGGATTCCTTGATGCTCTCGAAGGTGGGCACGCCTTCCTGGATGTTCAGGTCCGTCACGGCCTTGCCATCCTTCACCACCGACATTTTCTCGCGCTGCGCGGGCGACAGGTCCTTCAGCTCGGCCGCGTCGCGGATGCTGATGATGCCCTTGCCGTAGGTGCCCGCGTCCGGCTTGACGATGACAAACGGTTTTTCCTTGATGCCGTATTCCTTGTATTTCTTGCGGATCTTGGCCAGCACCGCGTCGACGTTACCGGCCAGGCAATCCTGTCCCTCGCCGCTCTGCAGGTCGACTTCACCGCACTTGGCGTGGAACGGGTTGACCATCCACGGGTCCACGCCGATCAGCTTGCCGAATTTCTTGGCCACTTCGTCGTAGGCCGTGAAGTGGTTGCTCTTGCGGCGCAGCGCCCAGCCCGCGTGCAGCGGCGGCAGCAGGCTCTGCTCGTGGATGTTCTGCAGGATGTCCGGAATGCCGGCGGACAGGTCGTTGTTCAGCAGGATGGTGCAGGGGTCGAAATCCTTCAGCCCCAGGCGGCGCCCGTTGGGCGAACGCTCCAGCGGCTCGACGACCAGCATGTTGCCGTCCGGCAGCGCCAGCGGCGTCGGCTGCGTGATCTCGGGATTCAGGGTACCCAGGCGCACGTGCAGGCCGGTCTGGCGGAAGATCTGCATCAGCCGCGCCACGTTCTCCAGATACGTCGGATGACGGTTGTGGCTTTCCGGAATCATCAGCAGGTTGCGCGCGTCCGGGCAGTATTTGTCGATCGCGGCCATGGCCGCCTGCACCGACAGCGGCAGCATTTCCGTGGCCAGGTGGTGGAAGCCGCCCGGGAACAGGTTGGTATCGACCGGTGCCAGTTTATAGCCCGCATTGCGCAGATCGACGGAGCAATAGAACGGCGGCGTATGCTCCTGCCACTCCAGCCGGAACCAGCGTTCGATGGCGGGCGTGGCGGCAATGATTTTCTCTTCGAGGTCGAGCAGCGGTCCGGTCAGGGCCGTGACGAGGTGGGGCACCATGTTACATCCTTGTAGTCGGTCGGGCGGATTGCGAATTCACCAAATCGGGGCAAAACTGGCAATTTAAAGGTTCAAAAAGCAAAAAAGCGCCCCAGCGGGGCGCTTTTCACGGCGAAAACGGCCGAATCAGGAGTGATACGCCGATTCGCCGTGGCTCGTGATGTCCAGGCCTTCGCGCTCCTGCTCTTCCGGTACACGCAGGCCGATGACGACGTCGACCAGCTTGTAGGCGATCAGCGACACGATGCCCGACCAGGCGATCGTGATGCCGACTGCCGTGGCCTGCGTGATGACCTGGCCGCCGATCGAATAGTCGGCGGAGGCAGCGTTGGCGACATAGTCCCAAATGCCCTGGCCACCCAGCGACGGCGCGGCGAACACGCCCGTCAGGATCGCTCCCAGGATACCGCCGACGCCGTGCACGCCGAACACGTCCAGCGAGTCGTCCGCGCCCAGCATGCGCTTCAGGCCGTTTACGCCCCACAGGCAGACTATACCAGCGAGCAGGCCGATGACCAAGCCGCCCATCGGGCCGACGAAGCCCGCCGCCGGGGTGATGGCGACCAGGCCGGCGACGGCGCCGGACGCGGCGCCCAGCATCGAAGGCTTGCCCTTCAGTACCCATTCGGCCATCAACCACGACACGGCGGCAGCCGCCGTCGCCAGCAAGGTGTTGACGAAAGCGAGCGCGGCGATGTCGCCCGCTTCCAGTGCCGAGCCGGCGTTGAAGCCGAACCAGCCCACCCACAGCAGCGAGGCACCGACCATCGTCAGTGTCAGCGAGTGCGGCGCCATCGATTCGCGGCCCAGGCCGACACGCTTGCCGATCATGAACGCACCCACGATGCCGGCCACGGCGGCATTGATGTGCACGACGGTGCCGCCGGCGAAGTCCAGCGCGCCCTTCTGCCAGATATAGCCGGCCTTGGCGCTCTCGGCCGTCAGCGCGGCGGCGTCCGTGATCGCATCGGGGCCCGTCCAGAACCAGACCATGTGCGCGATCGGCAGGTAGGAGAACGTGAACCACAGCACGATGAAGGCCAGCACGGCGGCAAAGCGTGCGCGCTCGGCGAACGCACCGACGATCAGCGCGCAGGTGATGGCCGCGAACGTGCCCTGGAATGCGACAAAGATAAATTCGGGAATGACGACGCCCTTGCTGAAGGTCGCCGCGACGGCAAAGCCCTTGGCGGGATCGTAGATGCCGTTCAGCAGCGCGCGGCCGGCCGAGCCGATCACGCTGTTACCTTCCGTGAACGCGAACGAGTAGCCATACAGGCACCACAGCACGATGATCAGCGAGAAGATCGTGAAGACCTGCATCAGTACGGACAGCATGTTCTTCGAACGCACCAGGCCGCCGTAGAACAGCGCCAGGCCGGGGATCGTCATCATGATCACCAGCAGGGTGGCGACGAACATCCAGGCCGTATCGCCCTTGTGCGGGACCGGCGCGGCCGGCGCCGCGGCCGGTGCCGGGGCGGCGACAGCGGCCGGGGCGGCCGGCGTCGCCGCAGGCGCCTCGGTCGTGGCCGTGGTCGCCACGGCGGCGGGCTGGGCATCCTGCGCCCATGCCGGCACCGCCGTGCCGACCGCCATCAGGAACGCCATCCCCGCCAGCATTGTTGTTATCATTTTTTTCATTCAGTTTCCCCTTGCTTAAAGAGCGTCGTTGCCGGTTTCGCCGGTACGGATACGGATCACCTGTTCCAGGTTGTACACGAAAATCTTGCCGTCGCCGATCTTGCCGGTGCGTGCCGCACCCTCGATGGCTTCGATGGCCTGGTCGACGATGGCATCGTCCACGGCCGCCTCGATCTTGGTCTTCGGCAGGAAGTCGACCACGTACTCGGCGCCACGGTACAGCTCGGTATGGCCTTTCTGGCGGCCGAAACCCTTGACTTCGGTCACGGTAATGCCCTGTACATTGATGGCGGACAGCGCTTCGCGCACCTCGTCCAGCTTGAAGGGCTTGATGATGGCGGTAATCATTTTCATGGCGGGCCTCGTTTAAAAAGTTTTGGAGACGGTCAGCACCACACCGGACTTGCCGAGGTTCTTGCCGTTCGGTGCGAGATAGCTGTCGGTATTGGTGTCGACGTAGGCCAGCGCGACGGTGGCGACGCCGAAGTCCTTCGTGATGCCCACTTTCCAGTCGGTATAGTCGGCATAGCTGTTGCCCTTGACCTTCTGGTGGCCCACGTGCAGGTTCAGGATGAAGCCCTGCGCCAGCTCCTGGTTGACGGAGGCGTCCAGGTACTGGCTGTTCTTGCTGTCGGCAAAGCCGAACAGATTGGTCAGCGAGTGCGAGTATTTCAGCGTGGCCGGGCCGTAGCCCAGCTGGCCGTACAGCTCGAACGTGTTGGCGCTGGTCGGCAGTGAATTGGACGGGTAGACGTAGCCGAGGCCGCCCACGTCATACGACACGCCGGGTGCCAGCTCGCCGCGCTTGCCGGCATACAGGTCCCATTCGATGCTGCCGTCGCCACCGCCGTCCTTGACCCACTTGATGGTGGACAGCCAGGTGCCGGCATAGAAACCCGTCGGGTTGTTGACCCAGTCGGCGCCGCCTTGCAGCGCGGGTTTCAAGCGTGTTTGCGAAATCCCGCGGTAACGGTAATCGCTGGTGACGGCCGCATTGAAGCTGATCTCGTTGTCCGGCTTCGCCTGGGGTGCAGCGGTGCCTTCCTGCGCGCCCGCTTGGCCTGCCGCGCAGGCGGCACACAGGAGAATGGCGAGGGGCAGGCACTTGCTCGGGTGGTTCATGGCGATTTCCTTTGGAGTGAACTTTTATTGCGGTTTAAAATTCAGGTCGATCGTCAAAGCTTTGATCTTTAGCTAAGCAGAATGCGTGCCAGCAATTTTTGAGGATTTATTGCTGCGTCGATAGCTGATAGCAAGACACAAGGCCGACCTATTCGCACCAAATAATCTCTGGCGTCGCACTAACCTGGTGCGACGAGAGACACCCTACTGGAGCCCATCGTGGACATGAACACCTTCTTCAACGACCTGCAAAACAAGATCAACCATGTGATCCAGAACTCGCCCGCGAAAGATATCGAAAAGAACGTCAAGTCGATGATGACGCAGGGCTTTGCCCGCCTCGACCTCGTCACGCGCGAGGAGTTCGACATCCAGGCGCAGGTGCTGGCCAAGACCCGCGCCCGCCTGGAGCTGCTGGAGACGCGTCTGGCCGAGCTGGAAGCGAAGCTGGCCGCCGAAAAAACCCCGCTGTAACCCTCCCCTGCCGGCACCTGGGTGCCGGCACCTCGAATAGCAAAATACTATCGTCTGCCACAACCACCGCCGCGCGCCGCGGCGGTAGGATCGTCCAGTCACGCCTGTTTTCCTTTGTTGCTTCGTTCAGGAGATCACCATGGTAAAGCACGCATTCGCGCTGGCGACGTCCGCCCTTTTGCTGTCGGGCACGGCATTTGCGGCCCCGGCCTATTCCATCACCACGCTGTCCCCGGACGGCACCACCCGCTGGACCCATCTGAACAATGCCGGCGCCGCCACGGGTTACCTGGGCGGCCAAGGCTACATACGCGCCGCCGACGGCCAGCTCACCCTGATTCCGCAGCTGAGCGATCAACCCACCGCGATCACGGCGTTCGGCGACAATGGTGCGGTCGGGCTGATGCGGGTCGAGGAAGGGCCGCCGCAGAACGTGCAGGAAACGGGACTATGGCGCAACGGCGTCGTCGAGTCGCTGCCCACCCTGCGCACGACGCCGGACGGGCTGGGCTACGGCGTCGTCAACCGCATCAGCGGCAATGGCCTGCTGGCCGGCACCAGTGCCGTCAACGGCGGCTTCTACGACGACTACGGCAACCTCATCCCGTACACCCACGCGGCGACGTTCAGCAATGGCCAGGTACATGACCTGGGCACGCTGGGTGGCAACTTCAGCATGGGCGCCGGAATCAACGACAACGGTATCGTCGTCGGCTTCAGCCTCGATGCCGACGACCGCCGCCGCTCGTTCATCTACCGCAACGGTGCGATGCAGGACCTCGGCCTGGCCGACAATTACTATGCCTTCGACATCAACAACGCGGGCCAGGTGCTGGCCAACAGCGGCACGTCGACAGCCAGCGCGGTGATCTGGCAGGAGGGCGAGACCACCACCTTGTCACAGCCGGGTTACAGTTTTTCCAGTGCCAGTGCCATCAACAACCGCGGCGACGTCGTCGGCCGGCTGTTCGCGCCCGGCCAGGGCGGCGCGGGTTTCCTGTACAGCGACGGCGAAATCGTGCTGCTGGCCGGCCTGCTGGACCAGCCAGGCTGGACCATCCGCGATGTCGCCGACATCAACGATAGCGGCACGATCCTGGGGGTGGGCTGCCAGGGCAGCGACTGCTCCTGGGTGTTGCTGACGCCGGTGCCGGAACCGGCCACGTATGGCCTGCTCGGCACCGGCCTGGCCCTGCTCGCTTTGGCGGCCCGGCGCCAGCGGCGCGCCAGCTAGCGCACCCGCCGGGCTTGTGGCGGCGCAAAGGCGGCGGCGCCCGATCTTCTACGATCGGAGGATACGCAGCCGTACTGGGGAAGCCATGAGCCTTGCCGTCGTGAAAAGCCGTGCCCTGACGGGCATGGAAGCGCCGCCGGTCAGCGTCGAGGTGCACCTGGCCAACGGATTGCCGGCCTTTCATATCGTGGGCCTGGCGGAGACCGAGGTAAAGGAAGCGCGCGACCGCGTGCGCGCGGCCATCCTGACGGCCGGCTTCGACATGCCACAGCGCCGCATCACCGTCAGCCTGGCACCGGCCGACCTGCCGAAGGAGTCCGGCCGCTTCGACCTGCCGATCGCATTGGGCATCCTGGCCGCGTCCGGCCAGATCCCCGCCCCACCGCTGGCGCGCTATGAATTTGCTGGCGAGCTGTCGCTGACGGGAGAACTGCGCCCGATCCGCGGCGCGCTGGCCATGACGTTCGCGGTGCAGCGCAGTGCCGGCGACGGTGGCGCGTTCGTGCTGCCGTACGCAAACGCCGACGAAGCGGCCCTGGTGAGGGATGTCGCCGTCTACCCGGCCGCCAGCCTGCTCGAAGTCTGCAATCACTTTCGCGCCGCCGACGACGCGCTGCGCCTGCCCCGTCACCGGCCCAGCCCGGCCGCCGCCGTGACGACCTATCCGGACTTTGCCGACGTCAAAGGCCAGCAACGCGCACGCCGGGCGCTGGAGGTGGCCGCCGCCGGTGGCCACAGCGTTTTGCTGCTGGGCCCGCCCGGCGCGGGCAAGACGATGCTGGCGTCGCGCTTCACCGGCATCCTGCCACCGATGACGGACGACGAGGCGCTGGAGGCGGCGGCGGTGCAGTCGCTGACGGGCGCCTTCGCGCTGGCGCGCTGGAAGCAGCGCCCGTTCCGTTCGCCGCACCATACGTCGTCCGCGGTGGCATTGGTCGGCGGCGGCAGCGTGCCGCGCCCTGGCGAGATTTCACTGGCCCATTGCGGCGTGCTGTTCCTGGACGAGCTGCCGGAATTCGAGCGGCGCGTGCTGGAGGTACTACGCCAGCCGCTCGAATCGGGTCAGGTGACGATCTCGCGGGCGGCACGCCAGGCCGACTTCCCGGCCCGCTTCCAATTGATCGCGGCGATGAATCCATGCCCATGCGGCTTCCTCGGCCACCCGGCGGCGCAATGCCGCTGCACGCCGGAGGCGGTGGCGCGCTACCAGGGCCGCATCTCCGGACCGCTGCTCGATCGCATCGACATCCAGCTCGAGGTCGGCCCTGTCAGTCCGGAGACGCTGCTGGGCGACACGGCCGGAGAGCCGTCCAGCGCGATCGCCGCCCGCGTCGAGGAAGCGCTGCGGCGCCAGCTGGCGCGCCAGCACAAGAACAACAGCCACCTGAGCGCGCGCGAGATCGACCGCTGGTGCAAGACCGAACGGGCCGGGCAGGACCTGCTGCACAAGGCCATGCTGCAATTCCACTGGTCGGCGCGGGCTTATCACCGTGTGCTGCGGGTCGCGCGCACGATTGCCGACCTGGCCGGTGCCGCCACGATCAACGAGCGGCACGTGGCCGAAGCCATCCAGTTCCGCCGCTCGGTGCGGCAATCGTGAACCGGCGCCGCCGCGCTATGGCGCGGTGGCGGACGCACTGCTACCATCGCACCATGACCCCACCCATTTCCCTGCTGGCCGCGCTGCTGGCCGCCGTGACGTTGGCGGCCTGCAGCCCGAAATTCGACTGGCGCGACTATCGCGGCAGCCAGGCCCCTTACGCCGTGCTGTTTCCGGGCAAACCGGCAACGCACACGCGCCCGGTCGACCTGAACGGCCAGAAGGCGTCGATGACGATGGCCGCGACCGATATCGACGGCACGGTGTTTGCCGTCGGCAGCGCCGAGCTGGCCGATGCGGACCATGCCCAGCTCGCGGTACAGGCGATGAAAGCAGCCATGGTGCGCAATATCGGCGCGGCGCGGCCCATCGAATCGACGCGCGACGGCGGTTTCGAGGTGGAAGCGCACGGCGCCCGCGGCGGCCAGCCGGTGACCTTGCGCGGCCGTTTCCTGGCGCGCGGCAAACGTGCCTACCAGGTCATCGTGGTCGGCCCCGACAATGCCGTCAGCCGGGAGGAAGCGGACACGTTTCTCCGCTCGTTCAAGGTGGGCTGAGCGTACGTGTGCGCACAATCGGTGCCGAGTAGTCGTAATATCGTTAAACCACTAAAACAACAAGACAGGAAGCGCCATGTTAATCACGTTCAAATCGAAATCCTCGGCCGGACTCACGATGTACCTGGAGCATGCCCAGCGTATCCTCGACCTGCTGCAGAAGAATCCCAGCCGCGGCGTCATTACCGCGGCCGAGGCCGCCCATGCGGTGCAGCTGCTGGAACACGAGGTCGAACTGAGCAAACTTCACCCGGAAGTGGAAGCGGATCACGCCGCCCACACCCACGCGCATACGCTGCCGGACGAGGGCGAAACGCCGGAAATCGCCGAGCGCAACCACGTCGGCTTTGCCCAACGGGCCTATCCGCTGCTGGAAATGCTGCGCGCCGCGCGAGACCATGGCGACGACATCATCTGGGGCGTCTGACCGTCTTCCAGACGGCACCCGTCTGGCGCGGTGCCGCCGTGCGCCCGGCCGCGCCGGGCTCGGCCTGGCTATCTTGCGGAACTTGAGTAACACGGCCTTCTGCTGGCAAGCGCCCACTCATCTAGTGAAACTACAACTTCCCCCACTTCACAATCGTTGCGTCGCGTAACGCGTTTCGCGCTGTCGATTGCGCCAGCGCCCCTCCATACCCCTGAGCCCTCGTTGTGTTACCACAGTTTGCTGCCGCCAAGTGCTCAGGCAGCTGATCGATTGCACCGGCCGCGCCGACAAAAAGACACAGTTGTAGCATAACTACGTAAACAAATTGACTTAGGAAAATCACAAGCGTAAATTTTGTCGCGCGACTACAGCGTGATCGGCCAAAGGCCTCCGGGCCGGTAACCATAGTACGCAGCCACCGCAGAAGACCCCGCTCACGGGGCTCCGCAGGAGACGCACGATTTGATTTCCCATTTTTAAATTCCTGGCCCTGCCAGGCGGCTGGCGCTCGTCCGTACGGGATGCGAACAGCCGTGTGCAGGCCCTTGTTCGCAGTAACCACCTTCGAGGACGACGATGCAACTCACCAAGAAACCGCTGGTCTTGTGCCTGGCGGCCGCCTTCTCGGCTGCGCTTCCCGCGGCCAACGCGGGAACCATTCCCGCCGCGCACGTGTATCACAACCACATGCCGAATTTCTGGCCCTTCTACGCGGTGGACGTGCAGGCCAAATACAACGCGACACCGATCGGCGCGCCGATCCGCTATACCTACGATGGCGAAGTCATCAACCTGAAAAACAACCCGCCTTCCGGCTACAGCTATTACCTGCCTGCCTCGCTGGGTGGCGCCATCATGCCGCACGACGACCTGGTCAGCTACTACTCGCACGACGCCAAGACCGGGGCCTACCAATACTGGCCGATGCAGGTGGCAAACGAAATGCAGAGCCATTCGGGCGCCAAGGGCCAGGTGCACGTCACCATGTCCGGCGCCGTCATCAATAACGTGCAGAGCCTGACGACCTTGCAGAACGTCCCCGGCTACAGCAATACCAGCTGGGGCCAGGGTTGGGCCAATACGTTCAGCACCCTGAAGACCACCAATAACTACCCGACGCTCGACACGATCCACTTCACGGGCCACCACAGCATGGGGCCGCTGGTCGGGTCCGACTATTTCCTGAAAGACCTCATCTACCAGAACGTCACGCTGGCGCAGCCGTATTTCCTCGGCAGTAAATTCGTGTCGTCGCGTGGCTTCTTCCCCACCGAACTGGGCTTTTCGGACCGCCTGATCCCGACCCTGGCCAAGCTGGGCATCCAGTGGTCCGTCATCGGCAATAACCATTTCTCCCGTACGCTCAAGGACTACCCCTTCGCGACGTACGATGCGACCGGCGACACGCTGACGTCGCCACCGAACCGGGCCGACTTGCGCAATACGTCGGCGGTCGGCAGCTGGGTGGCCAATCCCATGGCGCACGAGAAGCAGGTTGTCGTCAACAAGTTCCCGTTTGCTTCCACGCCGCACTGGGTCCGGCACGTGGACCCGGCTACCGGCGCAGTCAGCAAGATCGCCGGCGTGCCTGTCAGCCAGAACGGTTCGTGGTACGAAGGCTGGGAAGGCTCCGTGACGGTCGACGAGATCGCGCCCTACCAGTCGCTCGAGCCACGCCAGTTCTTTGTCGTCGCCCACGATGGCGACAACTCCAGCGGCCGCGCCGGCTCGCTGGGCACGTGGCAGGCCGGCCATGGCACCACGTGCAGCGGCAACGGCTACTGCCTGGGTATCGACGAATACCTGAAGGCCAAGCCGATTCCCGCCAACGACGTCCAGCACGTGCAGGACGGCTCCTGGATCGACACGCGCGATTCCTCGTCCGATCCCACCTGGTACCACTGGCGCCTGCCGTTCCTGATCTGGAAGGGCCAGTTCGCCGACTTCAATCGTGTCAACGGCCTGAACCTGGCGCCGAAGACCAACCTGGCCGGCCAGCAGGAAGGCGCGACGGTGTCGCTCGAATATGGCTGGCACTACCTGGAGCGCAACTTCGCGCTGCTGCAGGCGGCACTGAATTACGCCAAGACCGCCGAGCAGGTCTGGCTGGACGCCCACCCGAACCACTGGCAGCCGAGCACGGCACTGGACAAGCAGATCACCCACGCCGGCAACCAGCTCAATCCCTGGATGCTGTCCTATCCGGTCAAGGGTAATCCGGCAGCCGACTACGCGGGCGGCGCCAACCCGGCCGAGCTGGGCTGGTATTTCCTGCTGCCGGCGATGGATTCCGGTTTCGGCTACTACGACGAAAACAAGGACGACAGCGTCAAGCCCACGCTGGCGTTCAACAACTCGCTGGCGTTCACGAAGCCCTACGTGCAGGCCAACCTGGCGCAGGACAAGACCGGGCCGTCCGCCTGGTGGACGCAACGCTATCCGTACAATCCGGGCTCGGTCAACGGCTCCAAGGCCGAGGGCTGGACCGTCCAGCACTACAGCAACGACTTCGCGCTGTACACCTATGCCCATGACGTCTCGGGCGTCGTCAGCGCCAAGGCAATGGTGCGCATCCACGCCAGCAAGGACATCAGCGCGACCGACGACACCTACAAGGTCTACGATCCGGCCGCGCTGGCCGGCACACCGGGCCTGTCGATCACGCCCGCCAACGTGGGTGCATGGCGCGCCTATGACATGAACGTGCGCGACCTGCAGCCGGACATGAATGGCGTGGCCTGGAACGCGACCACGCGCGACACGCTGGCCGTGCTGCCTGCGCAGGAAATCGGCGACCTGTACTACGTCTATCTGTCGGACTACCGCAACCAGCTGCTCGACTACTACATCGAGCTGACGGATGCGCGCGGCAATGTCACGAAGACGGAAATCCAGCAGGTCTTCGTGGGGGCCGGCAAGTACCGCGCGACGCCAGGCTCGGGCTCAGGCTATGTCGAGGACATCAACGGCACCGTCAACGGCGTCTACCCCTTCCTGGTCGTCGACAAGACGGCACCGACCGTGCCGGGCGTGCCTTCCGCCGCCGCGGTGACGGACCGTTCCGTGACGCTGACCTGGGCCGCGTCCACCGACAACGTGGCCGTGACGGGCTACCGCGTCTACCGCAACGGCACACTGGTCGGTAGCAGCACCGGCACCAGTCTGGTGGACAGCGGGCTGGCGACATCGACCTCTTACAGCTACACCGTGCAGGCCATCGACGCGGCCAGCAACCAGTCGGCGCAAAGCAAGGCGCTGGTCGTCACAACGAAAGCGGCGGATACCATTGCGCCCACCGCGCCTGGCCAGCCGGCCGCGTCCGCAATCACGTCCAGTTCGCTGACACTGAGCTGGAGCCCGGCCACGGACAACTATGGCGTCAGCGACTACGTCATCAAGCGCAACGGCGTGCAGGCCGGCGTCAGCACGACGGCCAGCTTCAACGACAGTGGCCTGGCGCCATCGACCGCCTACAGCTACACCGTGCAGGCGCGCGATGCGGCGGGCAATGTGTCCGTCGCGTCTGCGGCACGCTCCGCGACGACAGCTGCAGGGTATGTCGCGACGGTCTACTACAAGCTCGGCACGAATTGGAGCTCCGCCAACCTGCACTACGCTCCGGCCGGCGGCACGTGGACGGCCGTACCGGGCGTGGCGATGACGCCGGCCTGCGGCGGCTGGACCATGCTGACGGTGAACCTGGGCAGCGCGACAGGTTTGACCGCCGCGTTCAACAATGGTTCCGGGACCTGGGACAACAACGGTGGGCAGAACTACGCGCTGTCCAGCGGCATCTCGGCTGTTGCTGGCGGCACCGTGACCAAGGGATCGAACCCATGCACGCCTGACACCACCGCGCCAAGCACGCCGGCCGGGCTGACCGCCACGGCCGTCGACGCCAGCACAGTGCGCCTGGGCTGGACGGCGTCGACCGACAATGTGGGGGTGACCGGCTACTACGTGTTCCGCAACGGCACGCAGATCGCCACCATCGCTACGGGGACGAGCTACACCGACAGCACGGCGGCGGCGTCCACGACCTACAGCTACGCGGTCAAGGCTTTCGACGCCGTGCCGAACGTTTCCGCCGCCAGTGCCGCGGCATCGGTCACGACGCCCGGCGGCGGCAGCGCCTGCCAGGTGAAGTTCACGATCGCCAACGCCAACACCGTGACCGGCCAGAACCTGCGCGTGGTGGGCAATAACAGCGTGCTGGGCAGCTGGGCGCCGGCCAGTGGCGCCGCGCTCACGATCCAGGGCAGCGGCGCCAACGTTCCGTGGACAGGAACGGTCGCCGTGCCACCCAATACGAGCGTGCAGTACAAGTACGTGAAGTGGAACGGCAGTACGGCCACGTGGGAAAGCAACCAGGCGACGACGTCCGGCAATCGCGAGTTCACGACGCCGGCGACGTGCTCGGGCGTGATCGACCGCAGCGACGGCAGCTTCAAGTTCTAATGGCGGCGTAAGCGAACCCATGGTGTCAGGCCGCCGCACGGCCTGACACCGGGGGTTTACACGCGTCCCACGCGGAAATGAAAAAAGCCCGCTGCGATCACGCAGCGGGCTTTTCTCGGAATAGCGAGGTCGGGCAGTGCCCGGCGGAGCAACAGCGCGGTGCTCCCAGAGCAGCGCGAAGCCCAAAGCGAAAAACCCCCGCCAGATCACTGGACGGGGGTTTTTCTATATAACAGCCTGACGATAACCTACTTTCACACTGGTTGCAGCACTATCATCGGCGCAAAGTCGTTTCACGGTCCTGTTCGGGATGGGAAGGGGTGGGACCGACTTGCTATGGTCATCAGGCATGACTTGTACGTAGCCTCGTTCCCGGTTGGGCAACGCGGCTACTAATCTGGAAGAAGTAAGTTGGGTGTTACTGGTAAAACTCAAACACAGGCAAATGCTCTGTAACCGTCAAGGTTATAGGGACAAGCCGTACGGGCAATTAGTATCAGTTAGCTTAATGCATTACTGCACTTCCACACCTGACCTATCAACGTCCTGGTCTCGAACGACCCTTCAAGGAGCTCAAGGCTCCGGGAAATCTCATCTTAAGGCAAGTTTCCCGCTTAGATGCTTTCAGCGGTTATCTCTTCCGAACTTAGCTACCCGGCAATGCCACTGGCGTGACAACCGGTACACCAGAGGTTCGTCCACTCCGGTCCTCTCGTACTAGGAGCAGCCCCCTTCAAATTTCCAACGCCCACGGCAGATAGGGACCAAACTGTCTCACGACGTTTTAAACCCAGCTCACGTACCACTTTAAATGGCGAACAGCCATACCCTTGGGACCGGCTACAGCCCCAGGATGTGATGAGCCGACATCGAGGTGCCAAACTCCCCCGTCGATATGAACTCTTGGGAGGAATCAGCCTGTTATCCCCAGAGTACCTTTTATCCGTTGAGCGATGGCCCTTCCATACAGAACCACCGGATCACTATGTCCTACTTTCGTACCTGCTCGACTTGTCGGTCTCGCAGTTAAGCACGCTTATGCCATTGCACTATTAGCACGATGTCCGACCGTACCTAGCGTACCTTCGAACTCCTCCGTTACACTTTAGGAGGAGACCGCCCCAGTCAAACTGCCTACCATGCACTGTCCCCGACCCGGATCACGGGCCAAGGTTAGAACCTCAAACAAACCAGGGTGGTATTTCAAGGTTGGCTCCACGAGAACTGGCGTCCCCGCTTCAAAGCCTCCCACCTATCCTACACAGATTGGTTCAAAGTCCAATGCAAAGCTACAGTAAAGGTTCATGGGGTCTTTCCGTCTAGCCGCGGGTAGATTGCATCATCACAAACACTTCAACTTCGCTGAGTCTCGGGAGGAGACAGTGTGGCCATCGTTACGCCATTCGTGCAGGTCGGAACTTACCCGACAAGGAATTTCGCTACCTTAGGACCGTTATAGTTACGGCCGCCGTTTACTGGGACTTCAATCAAGAGCTTGCACCCCATCATTTAATCTTCCAGCACCGGGCAGGCGTCACACCCTATACGTCCACTTTCGTGTTTGCAGAGTGCTGTGTTTTTATTAAACAGTCGCAGCCACCAGTTTATTGCAACCCTTTCACCCTTCCACAGTAAAGTGGTCAAGCTACCGGGGCGTACCTTTTCCCGAAGTTACGGTACCAATTTGCCGAGTTCCTTCTCCCGAGTTCTCTCAAGCGCCTTAGAATACTCATCTCGCCCACCTGTGTCGGTTTGCGGTACGGTCTCGTATGACTGAAGCTTAGAGGCTTTTCTTGGAACCACTTCCGATTGCTTCGCGCTACAAGAGCGCTCGTCCCGATCCCTTGGATTACGTACCCGGATTTGCCTAAGTACCTCCTATGAACCAGAAACTGACTATTCCAACAGTCAGACAACCTTCCGCGATCCGTCCCCCCATCGCATCATACGACGGTGCAGGAATATTAACCTGCTTCCCATCAGCTACGCATCTCTGCCTCGCCTTAGGGGCCGACTCACCCTGCTCCGATGAACGTTGAACAGGAAACCTTGGGCTTACGGCGTGCGGGCTTTTCACCCGCATTATCGCTACTCATGTCAGCATTCGCACTTCTGATACCTCCAGCATCCTTTACAAGACACCTTCGCAGGCTTACAGAACGCTCTCCTACCATATCCTTGCGGATATCCGCAGCTTCGGTGACTGGCTTAGCCCCGTTACATCTTCCGCGCAGGACGACTCGATCAGTGAGCTATTACGCTTTCTTTAAATGATGGCTGCTTCTAAGCCAACATCCTGACTGTTTTAGCCTTCCCACTTCGTTTTCCACTTAGCCAATCTTTGGGACCTTAGCTGGCGGTCTGGGTTGTTTCCCTCTTGACGCCGGACGTTAGCACCCGACGTCTGTCTCCCAAGCTCGCACTCATCGGTATTCGGAGTTTGCAATGGTTTGGTAAGTCGCGATGACCCCCTAGCCATAACAGTGCTCTACCCCCGATGGTGATACTTGAGGCACTACCTAAATAGTTTTCGGAGAGAACCAGCTATTTCCAAGTTTGTTTAGCCTTTCACCCCTACCCACAGCTCATCCCCTAATTTTTCAACATTAGTGGGTTCGGTCCTCCAGTGCGTGTTACCGCACCTTCAACCTGGCCATGGGTAGATCACTTGGTTTCGGGTCTACACCCAGCAACTAACGCCCTGTTCGGACTCGATTTCTCTACGGCTCCCCTATATGGTTAACCTCGCTACTGAATGTAAGTCGCTGACCCATTATACAAAAGGTACGCCGTCACGGAACAAGTCCGCTCCGACTGTTTGTATGCACACGGTTTCAGGATCTATTTCACTCCCCTCCCGGGGTTCTTTTCGCCTTTCCCTCACGGTACTGGTTCACTATCGGTCGATTACGAGTATTTAGCCTTGGAGGATGGTCCCCCCATCTTCAGACAGGATTTCTCGTGTCCCGCCCTACTTGTCGTACGCTTAGTACCACCGGTCTGATTTCGTGTACGGGGCTATCACCCGCTATGGCACCTATTTCCAGAGGCTTCCACTATCAGTCCGACTATCACGTACAGGCTCTTCCCATTTCGCTCGCCACTACTTTGGGAATCTCGGTTGATTTATTTTCCTGCAGCTACTTAGATGTTTCAGTTCGCCGCGTTCGCCTCACACACCTATGTATTCAGTGAGTGATACCCTAAAAGGGTGGGTTTCCCCATTCGGAAATCTACGGATCAAAGCTCGTTTGTCAGCTCCCCGTAGCTTATCGCAGACTACTACGTCCTTCATCGCCTGTAATCGCCAAGGCATCCGCCATGTGCACTTATTCACTTGTCCCTATAACCTTGACGGCTATCGGTTCAAGCATTTACTACTGTGTTTGATGAGTTTTTGTATGCGTTCTTTCGAACACTACCCTAAGTGTGTGATTTCTCACACGCTTAATAAAACTTTACTTCTTCCAGATTGTTAAAGAGCGAAACAGCAGTAGTCTCTAAAAGACTAAACATAAAAGTGAACTCGTCACGCTTACGTTTAAACTTTTGGTGGAGGATGACGGGATCGAACCGACGACCCCCTGCTTGCAAAGCAGGTGCTCTCCCAGCTGAGCTAATCCCCCTGGGCGCGATACTTGGTGGGTCTGGTTGGGCTCGAACCAACGACCCCCGCGTTATCAACACGGTGCTCTAACCAGCTGAGCTACAGACCCGCGTTCATACTGCGGTGCTACTGTTTCTTCTTCATTCGACAGTCGATAAGTGTGAGCGTTTGATGCACGATCTTGCGATCCGTGCCACTCTAGAAAGGAGGTGATCCAGCCGCACCTTCCGATACGGCTACCTTGTTACGACTTCACCCCAGTCACGAATCCTACCGTGGTAAGCGCCCTCCTTACGGTTAAGCTACCTACTTCTGGTAAAACCCGCTCCCATGGTGTGACGGGCGGTGTGTACAAGACCCGGGAACGTATTCACCGCGACATGCTGATCCGCGATTACTAGCGATTCCAACTTCATGCAGTCGAGTTGCAGACTACAATCCGGACTACGATACACTTTCTGGGATTAGCTCCCCCTCGCGGGTTGGCGGCCCTCTGTATGTACCATTGTATGACGTGTGAAGCCCTACCCATAAGGGCCATGAGGACTTGACGTCATCCCCACCTTCCTCCGGTTTGTCACCGGCAGTCTCATTAGAGTGCCCTTTCGTAGCAACTAATGACAAGGGTTGCGCTCGTTGCGGGACTTAACCCAACATCTCACGACACGAGCTGACGACAGCCATGCAGCACCTGTGTGCAGGTTCTCTTTCGAGCACTCCCAAATCTCTTCGGGATTCCTGCCATGTCAAGGGTAGGTAAGGTTTTTCGCGTTGCATCGAATTAATCCACATCATCCACCGCTTGTGCGGGTCCCCGTCAATTCCTTTGAGTTTTAATCTTGCGACCGTACTCCCCAGGCGGTCTACTTCACGCGTTAGCTGCGTTACCAAGTCAATTAAGACCCGACAACTAGTAGACATCGTTTAGGGCGTGGACTACCAGGGTATCTAATCCTGTTTGCTCCCCACGCTTTCGTGCATGAGCGTCAATCTTAGCCCAGGGGGCTGCCTTCGCCATCGGTGTTCCTCCACATCTCTACGCATTTCACTGCTACACGTGGAATTCTACCCCCCTCTGCCAGATTCCAGCCTTGCAGTCTCCATCGCCATTCCCAGGTTAAGCCCGGGGATTTCACGACAGACTTACAAAACCGCCTGCGCACGCTTTACGCCCAGTAATTCCGATTAACGCTTGCACCCTACGTATTACCGCGGCTGCTGGCACGTAGTTAGCCGGTGCTTATTCTTCAGGTACCGTCATTAGCCGTGGATATTAGCCACGACCGTTTCTTCCCTGACAAAAGAGCTTTACAACCCGAAGGCCTTCTTCACTCACGCGGCATTGCTGGATCAGGCTTGCGCCCATTGTCCAAAATTCCCCACTGCTGCCTCCCGTAGGAGTCTGGGCCGTGTCTCAGTCCCAGTGTGGCTGGTCGTCCTCTCAGACCAGCTACTGATCGTCGCCTTGGTGAGCCTTTACCTCACCAACTAGCTAATCAGATATCGGCCGCTCCAGGAGCACAAGGCCTTGCGGTCCCCTGCTTTCATCCATAGATCGTATGCGGTATTAGCGTAACTTTCGCTACGTTATCCCCCACTCTTGGGCACGTTCCGATATATTACTCACCCGTTCGCCACTCGTCAGCGGAGCAAGCTCCCTGTTACCGTTCGACTTGCATGTGTAAAGCATGCCGCCAGCGTTCAATCTGAGCCAGGATCAAACTCTTCAGTTCAATCTCTGTTTTCCGACATTGCTGTCGGGGTCACTCACTCAAGAATCTGACGTTCCTCTTGCGAGGTCACGTTTAATTACTTGTGTAAGCGTTTGATGCTATATATTTTGAGTATCGGGACCGAAGCCCCGGGCACACTCACATCAAACGCCCACACTTATCGACTGTTGATTGTTAAAGAATTCTGCCCTTGAAGGCTTGCCGCGATCCGGTCAAACCCGGTGACAAATCGTTGTGTTTGTCAGCAGCAGAGAGATGAGATTATGCGGTGTTTCGTGCAGCTCGTCAACCCCTCGGTTTCTGTCGCATCGTTTCGTTTTCACGTCTACGCTGCGGCAGGGACAGAACTATAGCAAGCCGGCGCCAACCCGACAAGAGGGACGACGCACTTTTCTTCGGCGGGTTATATTCGTTAGCAAATTTGTTAGCAAATAAGCCACCACCCCCATTTCATGCGACGACTTCCCTTCCACCTTGGCGCGGCCATCGCCGCAGCCTTCCCGTTGGCGACCAGCGCCGCCGACATTCCCGGCGACGTGGTGGTGATCACCGCCAGCCGTATCGAACACAACAGCCAGGACATTCCGGCCGCAATCGACGTCGTCGACATGGCCCACATCCGCGACGCCCAGCTGCGCGTCAACGCCTCCGAAGCGCTGGTCGCGGTGCCTGGGCTCGTGGTGCAGAACCGCCAAAACTACGCACAGGACCTGCAGATCTCCTCGCGCGGCTTCGGCGCCCGTTCGGCCTTCGGCGTGCGCGGCGTACGGCTGATCGCGGACGGCATCCCGGCCACCATGCCGGATGGCCAGGGTCAGGCCGCCACCTTCAACCTGGATCGCGCCCAGCGTATCGAGGTGCTGCGTGGTCCCTTCTCGGCACTGTATGGCAACCACTCCGGCGGCGTCATCCAGCTGTTCACGGAGGAAGGCAAGGCGCCTGCCTCCGTCGAGATGTCCGTGATGGGCGGCAGCGACGGCACCCGCAAGGCCGACCTCGCCGCGCAAGGCCGCCATGGCACGATGGGCTACGTGCTCGATGCCTCCCGCTTCGATACGGACGGCTACCGTGACCACAGCGCCGCCCGGCGCGACCAGGCCTTCGCCAAGCTCACGTTCGAGCCGGACCAGCGCAGCAAGCTGACGATCGTCGCCAGCGCCCTGCGCCAGGACGACAGCCAGGACCCGCTCGGCGTGCAGTGGGCGACGTTCCAGCGCGACCCGCGCGCGGGCGAAACGGACCCGAACGACACGGTCACGCCGCGGCGCACCTTCGCCGAGCGCTACGACACCCGCAAGAGCATCGATCACCAGCAGGTCGGCGCCAGCTACGACATCCACTTCGGCGAGCACCGCCTGCACCTCATGCTCTACGGCGGCAACCGCGACGTGGTGCAGTACCAGGCCTTTTCGAAAGCCTTTCAAGCCCCCGCGTCCCACTCCGGCGGCGTGATCGACTTCGAACGCCGGTTCCACGGCGCCGCCATCAGCTGGCGCGACGTGCGGCGCTTCGACGCCGGCGTGCTGCGCACCACCGTCGGCGTCGATTATGACCGTTCCAGCGACGACCGCCAGGGCTACGAGAACTTCATCGGCAACCAGCTGGGCGTGCGCGGCGCGTTGCGGCGCGACGAGAACGACGTCGTCTCGAACTTCGATCCCTATGTACAGAGCGAATGGCAGAGCGGGCCCTGGCGCCTGACGGCCGGGTTGCGCCACAGCCGCGTCAAGGTGGACGTGGACGACCGGTTCCTCGCCAACGGCAACGACAGCGGCGGCATGACGTTCGCCCGCACCACACCGGTGCTGGGCGCCCTGTACAAGGCGACGCCGGCACTGAGCCTGTATGCCAGCACGGCGCGCGGCTTCGAGACGCCGACGCTGAACGAGTCCTTCTATTCCGCCAGCGGCGGCTTCAATTTCGGCCTGCGCCCGGCGCGCAGCACGCACGTGGAAGCCGGCGCGAAGCTGCGCCTGGCCGAGTCGACCCGGGCCGACGTGGCGCTGTTCCAGGTGCGCACGCGCGACGAACTGGTGGTGGATGCCGCCAGCGGCGGCCGCACCAGCTACCGCAATGCCGCTCGCACCGTGCGCCAGGGCGTCGAGGTATCGTTGGACACGGCCTGGCGCCACGGCCTTTCCGCCCACGCGGCGCTGACTGGCCTGCGCGCGGTCTATGACGAGGCGTTCGCCGTCGTCGGCAAGGGCAATCGCCTGCCCGGCGTCGCCCGCGTCACGGCTTACGCCGAGCTGGCGTGGCGGGACAGCGCCGACCGTTATGGCGCGGCGCTCGAAGCATTGGCCAGCGGCCGGGTCTATGCGGAGGACACCAACCGCGAACGGCCGGCGCCCGGTTACGCCATCCTGAACCTGCGGCTGCAGGCGCGGCAAGCACTCGGCGCCTGGCGCCTGCGCGAGTTCGTCCGGCTGGGCAACCTGCTGGACAGGCAATACGTCGGCTCGGTGATCGTTGGCGACACCAACAAGCGCTATTACGAGGCGGCGCCCGGCCGCAACTGGCAGGCCGGCGTCAGCGCCCAGTATCTATTCTGACGCGCTGGCGATGGTGCACAGGCTGCGCTGCTCGCCCGCCTCGAACGTGACCGTCACGGGCAGGAACTGCGCGATCACCTCGGCGTTCGTGATCGCGTGCGCCGACACGTGGTCGATCGTATAGCGTCCGCCGCCGGCCAGCGCCAGCGGCAGCATCAGCTGGTCGCCAAGATGCTCGCCGACCGCCGCACCGGAGGCCAGGTAGCGCTGCGCTTCCAGGATGGCGCCGCCGGCCACCGCTTCCGCGCGCACCCGCTTTTCGCCGACGGCCGAGAACACCTCCGTCACGTGCTCGCTCTCCAGCATGATGAGCAGCGCATTGCCCGGCCCCTGGTCGTTCGACAGCGGATGCGCTTGCAGAGCATCCGTGCGCCAATCGAGCTCCTTGCGTAGGCACTCCAGTTCGCGCTGCGCGATCGCCAGCGGCAGCGCGGCGACGTAAGCTTCCGCATGGGCGGCACGCAGCGTGCCCCGCTCGACCAGCTCCAGCTGGCGCAGGCCCGGGCTGGGCCAGACGGCTGCGCACAACTCGCCGCCGCCGTTGGGATAGAAACCGAAGCGCTTCAGTTCGAACTCGACCTGCGCGCCCATCGCCCGCAACAGGCGCAGGTAGGCGCGGTCGATGAAATGCGCCGGTGGCGCCTTCGGGTTATGGGTGCCGCCGCTGACGCGCACGACCGACGGCACGTCCGCATACAGCAGCGCAGGCAGCAGGGTCTGCAGCACCAGCGTCGCGCTGCCGGCCGTGCCGATCGTGAATTCGTAGACGCCGCCCTGGATCGCACGCGGCACGAACGTCAGCTCGGTCGAGCCCACTTCCGCATGGGTGACGTCGGCGCTGCACACGGCGGCCGCCGCGCGCACGGCCATCAGGTGCTGGCGCATCAGGCCGGGCTTGGGCCGGTTGGCACGAATGTGGCGGATGCGGAACGGCTGCCCGGTGATCATCGACAGCGTCAGCGCCGAGCGCAGGATCTGCCCGCCGCCCTCGCCGGAGGAGCCGTCCAGTTCTATCGTCGGCGCCTGCTGCATCGTCAGCCCTTCACGCAAACGACCTGCTTGAGCGTGTGCACCACCTCGACCAGGTCGCGCTGTGCGTGCATCACCGCGTCGATGTCCTTGTAGGCCATCGGGATCTCGTCCACCACGCCTGCGTCCTTGCGGCATTCGACGCCGGCGGTGGCCTTCACCTGGTCTTCACGCGTGAACCGCCGTTTTGCCTCGCTGCGGCTCATCGTGCGCCCCGCCCCATGGCTGCAGCTGGTGAAGCTTTCCTCGTTGCCTTTGCCGCGCACGATATAGCTGCGCGCGCCCATCGAACCAGGGATGATGCCCAGCTCCCCCCTTTTCGCGGAGACGGCGCCCTTGCGCGTGACCAGCACGTCCTGGCCGAAATGGCGCTCCTTCTGCACATAGTTGTGGTGGCAGTTGACGGCCTCCACGTGCGTCTCGAACGGTTTGCGGATCACGCTGCGCACGGCACCGATCAGGTTCTGCATCATTACTTCCCGGTTCATCCGCGCGAAGCGCTGGGCCCAATCGACCGCCTCCACATAGTCGTCGTAGTGTTGCGTGCCTTCCTTCAGGTAAGCCAGGTCGCGGTCCGGCAGGTTGGCGATGTGTGTGCGCATGTCCTGCTGCGCCAGTTCGATGAAGTGCGTGCCGATGGCGTTGCCCACGCCACGGGAGCCGGAATGCAGCATCAGCCACACCGCATTGTCCTCGTCCAGGCAGACCTCGATGAAATGGTTGCCCGTGCCGAGCGTGCCGAGATGCTTGTAGTTGTTGGTGTGGCGCAGCTTGGGCGTCTTGGCGCAGATGACGTCGAAGTCGTCCTTCAGCCGCATCCAGGCGGCGTCCACCGCCGATGGCGGGTTCTGCCAGGAGCCTTCGTCGCGACCCTTGAAGCCGCGCGTCCGGGGCGACAGGCCGTGCGGAATGGCCTTTTCGATGGCGCTGCGCAGCGGCCCCAGATTGTCCGGCAGGTCGCTGGCGGTCAGCGTCGTCTTGGCGGCCATCATGCCGCAGCCGATATCGACCCCGACGGCGGCCGGGATGACCGCGCCCAGCGTCGGGATGACGCTGCCGATGGTCGAGCCCTTGCCCAGGTGGACGTCGGGCATCACGGCGATGTGCTTGTAAATGAAAGGCATGCGCGCCGTATTGGCCAGCTGCTGTTTGGCTTCCGCCTCCACGGGCACGCCATGCGTCCACATCTTGACCGGCCGGCCGCCGGGCACGTCCATCGTGTCGTAATCCGTTGAATCCTGTTTATTCATTGGCATCTCCTGGCCGCATTATCGGCTTTTCGCCGCGAAGGGTGCGCACCGCTTTTCCCGTGCACGCCGATATTCATACTGGTTAAAATGATGAGTTATCAACACAATAAACAAGCACCAAAACCATGAGAGAGAAAATATCGAACGCACTATGGGCCGGCTGGCTCGCCGTCTTTCTTGCCGGCTGCGGCGGCGGCGATAGTCCGCCGGATACGGTGCCACCGGTAACGGTGCCACCCGTACCCTTCGTGGACACCGACAAGGACGGTACCGCCGACGCCCAGGACGTGGCGCCGACCGACCCGCTGTGCGCGGCGGCCAGCGACGGCGCCGGCGGCACCTGCCACGTGCGTGCCATGGCTGCCACCCGGCTGCGCATCGTCGGCCAGGCGGACGGCAAGGTATTCTTCAGTGCCGAAGGCGACGTGCCACGGCTGTACGGGTACGACGTCAGGACGGGACATTTCCTCGGCCGCGGCGAAATGACCGGCTTCAGCGCGACCGCCTTTGCCTATGTGGCCGCGCACGGCCGTTTATATATCGGCGATACCCAGGGCGGCGTGCATGCCTATACGGAATCGCTGCAGGCGCAACCCGGCAACTTTGCCACCCTGCCCAGCCGGATCGACGGCCTGGCGGCGGCCGGCAATTACCTGGTCGCGCGCGACGGCAGCGGCGCCTGGGGTACCCATCACGTTTACGACAAGCGCGGCATCCGCGTGGACAGCAAGGAGTGGCGCGATCATTCCAGCCAGTTCGGCTGGGCGCCGGGACAAGCGCGGCTGTACTACTTCCGTGACGGCAGCTCCCCCAACGACCTGATGTTCGACGTGATCGACCAGGCCACCGGCACGATCACGGAACAAGGCGAGACGCCGTACCACGGCGCCTACGATATCGCCGGGCCGATCCGGGCCAATCAATCCGGCTCGCGCATCCTGCTGGGCACCGGCGACGTGTACGAGGGGCCGGCCCTGTCCTGGCGCGGCAACGTGGGCAGCAGCGTGACGGATGCGGCCTGGATCGGCAACGGCGAACTGCTGGTGCTGACGCAGGGCGCCGGCCAGACGCGGCTGATTCGCCATGGCGCGGCGCTGACGCCGCTGGAAGAGCTCCCGCTGCAGGGCGAAGTACTCGGGCTGGTGCCGGCCGCCGAGGCGACTTACATCGTCATCAAGCATGCCGACCGGGTCGAGTTCATCGCCTACAAGCCGTCCGACGACAGCGACGGCGACGGCGTGCCGAACCTGAGCGACAAATTCCCGTTCGATCGAACCGCCGCCCTGGACAGCGACAACGACGGTCATCCGGACGCTTTCCTGGCCGGCTACACGGCCGCCGACAGCCCGACCGGGCTGACGAAGGACTTCTATCCTTTCGATGCGACCTGTCATGCGGAGGCGGACGGCAACGGCGTGGCCTGCAACGGCGTCACCGCCACGTTCGTGCCGGACCAGGTCATCGGCGACGGCCAGGACGTGATCTATATGCTCAGCAACGCCAACCAGCGCATCTACCGCTGGTCGCGCCTGCGCCGTGGCTATATCGCGCCCCTCGTCATCGGCCGCCACGGTGCGCCGAAACTGTTCGCTTATTCGGCCGATCACCAGCGCCTCTACCTGGGCTACGCCAGCGGCGCGATCACGTATATCGACCTGGCGGGCGACACGCGCGAAACCCGGCTTGCGACACTGGCGCAGTCGGTCAACGGGCTCGCGGCAGCCGGCAAGTACCTGGTCGCCCAGGACCGCAGCGGCGCCTGGGCCACGCACTACGTCATCGATCGTGCCGGCCAGGTGGTGTCGAGCCGGGACTGGAACCACTTCTCCCGCCACTACGAATGGAGTGCCAGCCAGGCCCGCCTGTATTACTTCCGCGACGACAGCTCGCCGAACGACATCGTGTACGAGCAGCTCGACCAGGCCACGGGGCAGTTGTCCGCCCCCGCCGACTCGCCCTATCACGGCGATATCGACGTGTCCGGGCCACTGCGCCTGTCCGCCGGCGGCCGCATCGCCATCGGCAGTGGCCACGTGTTCGGCGCAGCCGACCTGAAACTGATCAAGGCACTCGGCGCGCCGTTCCACGACGCCCAGTGGCGCAGCGACGGCTACCTGGTCGCCATGGCGGCGTCGGCCAGCGGCACGACGGTGACGGTCTACGATGCGGCACTGAACCAGGTGCGGCAGGAGGGGCACGCCGGCACGCCGGTGGCCCTGCTGCGCACCGGCAACTCGGTGGTCCTGGTGACGCAACAGGGCGGCACGCCGCGCATGACGATACTGCCGCGCTGACGGCGGCGCTGGCGCCGGGCTGGCCCCGGCGCCCTGTCGACGCAACTACTTGCGGAACTTCGCGCAGGGGTCCGGCCGCTTGACGGCCGGGATGGCACGCACGTCGTCGAACTGCTCCTTGGCGCCGCCGCCCTCGACATAGCCGATCGCCTCGGTCGTCAGCTTGGGCCCGACGGTGCGCAGCCAGCGCGGCACGCCGATGTCCTTGCGCACGTGGCCGTTGCCAGCGATGAGCACCACGTCGCGCGGTTGCTGGTCGCGGATCAGCTTGGCCATCCAGATGTCGCGCGCCATCTGCGCGTCCACCATCCCCGGCAGCATCATCGCCGGCACCATGTCGCAATGCCCGGCCTGGATTTCCCGTTCCTGCGCCTTGCGCCAGTCGGCCGACACGGGCTCGTTCAGGCGGTACTCGGCCACGGTCTTGGCGTCGAAGCTGGAAGCGATACCGTCGCGTACGACCTTCGACGCGTTCGTGCGCGACAGGTTGGCGGCCACGAGCGGCAGCTTGTGGTCCAGCGCCAGCTGGATGATGTTGTAGTACTGCTGCCAGTCCCAGCCCTTGCGGTCCATCACGCGGATCACGCAGCCCGCAGCCATGCAGCCTTCCTGCGCGGCGTTCAGCAGTTCCTGGTCCTCGCGGTCGAACTGCTCCATCGCGATCACGGGCCGCCAGCCCGCTTCCACGCGCTGGCGCAAGTCCTCGTAACGCTGGCGGTGGCCGGCCTTGTTGTCGTGCACCTCACCCAGCAGCAGAACCTGCGGATTGCCCTTGGTAACGCCGGAGGCGGCAGGCTGCTGGCGCGGGTTCTTCTTGTAGACGGCGCAGCCGGACAGCAGCGCGGCCACCAGCAGCAGCGATAACGGTTTGAACTTCATGATATTCGGCCTGGACGTGAAAAGCGCAGTCTACCCCATGCTGAGCTCGCGTCCCACCGCGGGGTCAGTCACCAAAACGGGACACGGGCCCAACAGCATGCGCACTCGAACGGTCGAGGCCATGTCCCACTACGGTGATTCACTACGGTGACTGCCCCCGGGGCGGGACGCGAGCCCGGCTATTCGCCCAGCGAGTACTCGAAGTCGTAGAAGTGCTTGCCCTGCTCCATGCGGATATCGAGCGTCCCGCGCAGGCCCGTCAGCTCGCCGGTGCCGGAATCGGGCGCGACGACGATGCGCAGCCCGGCGTGCTCGCCGCCCATGATGCCGGCATGCTGCAGCGCAAAGCCGCCGCGCCGGCCGTCCAGCGTGCCCTCCACCTTTTCGATGGCGACGTAGACGGCCGAGGTCGGTACCGCGCCGTGGAAGGACAGGAATTCGCCCTGCCCCGTGGCCGTCAGCGCGCCGTGGTAGCGCTTGTCCAGCGTCATCCGGCCGATGCCCGTACCGGCGTTCAGTTCCGCCACCGGTTGCGGCACCATCGCCACATCGAATTCTCCGCTTGCCTTGCCCATGTATCGTCTCCCAAAAATGTCAGACGCCGGCGGCGTTGGCCAGCGCGTGCAGCTTGGTGATCGTACTCCAGTTGCGGGTGGTGACGGCATCGCCCAGCAGGTTGCCCATCGCGGCCGCGGCACGGCTGGCCAGCACCCCATCGGGGCACCACAGGTAGGCCGACCAGCGGCCCAGCGCGAAGGCCTCCGGCTGCCACGGCTGGTGGCACAGCGGTTCCAGGCGGCGCCGGTCGGCCGGGTTGCTCAGTATCGCCACCAGCAGGCGGCTCGGGTCGGTCGCCATCTCGCGCAGGCAGTTGTCCTGCACGACTTCGTCCAGCTGCCGCGCGTCCAGCACGGTGACGCGCGAGCCCACGCCCAGCTTCAATACCAGTGCCTCTTCGATGCGGGTGGCGGACAGCGCCGCGTCGCGTGCCGCGCAGTCGAAGACGACGTTGCCGCTGTTGAGCAACGTACGCACGCCGCCGAAGCCCAGATCCGCCAGCACCTTGCGCAGGTCAGCCATCGCGATGCGCTTCGCCCGCCCGACATTGATCCCTCTTAACAGGGCTATCTGCCGTGTTGTGCTCATTTTCCTGATCTCCTTTTTGTGCACGCAGTATGCGTCAGCCGCGTCAACTCGGGCGCCCGGCTTGCGCATCGCCTGGCCCGCTCAGCCATGCAGTGCGCCATCGGCGCCGGGCCCGTCGCCAGGGGTCACGCGCGGCATGCGCAGCACGAAGCTGGCGCCGGCGCCTTCCACGCTGCTGACTGAGATCGTGCCGGCGAACTGCTTGACGATCAGGTTGTAGACGATGTTCAGGCCGAGGCCGGTGCCGCCCTGGCCGCGCCGCGTCGTGACGAACGGATCGAACACCTTGTCGATCAGGTCCGGCGGAATGCCGCGGCCGTTGTCGGCCACCGCCAGCTCGACCCAGTCGCCATCGGGCCGCACGCTGATGTCGATATTGCCCTCCTGGTCGGGCAGGAAGGCGTGGTCGACGCAGTTCAGGGTCAGGTTCGTGATGACCTGCGCCAGCGCGCCGGGATAGCTGTCCAGCATGACGTCGGCCGGGCAGTCGATCGACACCGCCAGGCGCGTCTTCTTCAGTCGCGGCTGCAGGCTGGAGACCACTTCACCGATGTACTCGCGCAGCTCGAAACGGCGGCGCGCCTCGCTGACCTGGTCCACGGCGATCTGCTTGAAGCTGTGGATCAGGTGCGCGGCCCGGTAGGCGTTGTTCATGATCAGGCGCGCGCTCTCGCCGGCCGTCTCGATATATTTGAGGATCTCCGATTTGCGCACCGCGCCCGCGGTCACGGCCGCGTGGATGTCCTCGGTGGCTTCCTTCAGCACCGAGGCGCTGGTCAGGGCGATGCCGACCGGCGTGTTGATCTCGTGCGCGACGCCGGCCACCAGGCTGCCCAGCGATGCCAGCCGCTCGGCCTGCAGCAGCGATTCCTGCGCCTGGCGCAGGTCGTGCAGCGCCTGTGCCGTCTCCTGGGCCGCGCGACGCGCCTCGTCCTCCGCCTCGCGGGTGCGCAGGATGATGGCCTTGACGCGGCGCTGGATCGCGTTGAAGCCGCGGATCACGTCGCCCAGCTCGTCGCGGCGCTTTTCCGGCAGCTCCTCCACCTCGTCGCTGCCGCGCGTGGCCAGTTCGAACAGGCCGTCGCGCAGGCGCTTCAACGGATCGAACACGATGCGCAGCGACAGCGCCAGCGCCACCACCAGGATCAGGTCAAGCAACAGTGCCTCGCCGACCTTGCGGCGGATCTCGGCGGCCAGGCGCGCGTCGATCTGGTCGCGGCTGAAGTTGACCACCACGCGACCGACGATGACGGGCCGCCCGCCCTGGTCCGTCTCGCGGTAGGCCAGGTCGGCCACGACGGGGCTGCCCGGCACGTCGTCATTGGCCGCCACGTTGCCGACGGTGCCGTCCGGGTTGCGCCGCTTGCCCGAAAACAGCCCAACGGACGTATCGTAGACGCGGATCGCCATCAACTCGGGCGGCAACATCTCGGCCGCGACGATATTGTCGACCTTGGTCTTGTCCAGGTCCCACAACGCCGACGGCAGGCTGGTCTGCAGGCGCGTCAGCACCCCGTCGCGCAGGCGCTGGTTGTTGACCTCGAGTTCGTGCGCCAGCGTATATTGGGCATAGCTGCCCGAGATCCCCAGCACGACGGTGACGATGACGACGAACAGAAATGTCAGCCGCGCTTGGATTCCGAACATCCGCATCTCCTGAATTAGTGCCTTAATGTATGTCAACAGATGCACGTTGGCAACACCCGTGCGGCATCGGACGCGTCCTGTCATGGTTGGCAGCACTGCGCGAGCTGAACTGGTGCTACCATCCCGAGGACAGGAGGCCACCATGACAGGCAGCTACCGCCCTATTCCCTTGGCACAGGTGCAACCCGGCATGACGTTGTCGGATGAGTTGCTCGATATGCATGGTCATGTGTTGCTGCCGGAAGGCACCGTGCTGACGGAAGCCCTGCTCGCGCTGATGCCCCGTCACGGCATCGACGTGCTGCCAATCGCGCAGACCGGCTCCGACGCGGCCGAGCTGGCGGCGCTGGAGCGACATCGGCGTGAACGCGTCGATTACCTGTTCCGCCCACCGGGCAGCGACGACGGTGGCGACCCGGGACCGGCGCGCGCCTCGTTGCATCGCCTCGTGCACGACTATCGTGCCGATACCGCATCATGAACACGGCGCTCACCTACGACGAGGTCGTCGATGGCCTGGGCGATCTGCCCTCGCTGCCGGCGGTCGTCATGGAACTGCTCAACAGCATAGACCAGGAAGACGTCGATATCGCGGTACTGGCCAAAAAAGTGTCGCACGACCAGGCGCTGACGGCCAAGACCCTGCGGCTCGCCAATTCCTCCGCGTACAGCCTGCAGGTCAAGGTAACGACGATCCAGCAGGCGATCACCTACCTCGGCTTCCAGACCACGCGCAATCTGATCACGGCGGCCGCCGTCACCGGCTGCTTTGCCGAAACCCGGTGCGCCGGGTTCGACCACAAGGCCTTCTGGCGCCACTCGATCGGCAGCGCCACCTGTGCCAAGGTGCTGGCGCGCCACCTGCGCTTCAACCAGGATTATGCGTTCACGGCCGGGCTGTTGCACGATATCGGCCGGCTCGTGCTGGTCAGCTGCTTCCCCCGGCATTACGAAAAAGTGCTGGCCTGGCGCGCGCGCCATGACTGCGTACTGCTGCAGGCCGAGCGGGCCGTGCTGGGCATCGACCATGTCGAGGCCGGCCTGGCGCTGGCCGAACACTGGAATTTTTCCGACACGATGCGGCTGGCGATCGGCGGCCACCATGCGCCCGAGCAGTCCGGGGCCGGTTTCCTGGCCACGATCATCCACGTGGCGGACGTGATTGCCCACGCCCTCGATCTGGCGCAGGTGGAGGACGAGCTGGTGCCGCCGCTGTCGGAAGTGGCCTGGCAGGCGGTGCATCTGGACGACGCTGCCTGCCTGCACCTGCTGCGCGAGACCGAGGTGCAATACGAGGAAATCGCGCTGGTGCTGCTGCCCTGACCGGACTGGGCGGAATAACGGGCAAAAAAAAGCAAGCCCATGAACGGGATTGCCTCGGGAGTAGTTCGGCCGGCATGGTCGGGAGGGGTGGTCCCCTCCCGTTCGGCACTCATCAGTGGGCGTAGTTGCCGCCGGTGCCACCTTCGGGCTTTTGTGCCTGCTGGGCAGGAGCCTGCTGTGCTTGCTGAGCCTGCTTGTCTTCTGGCTTTGGGCGGCCTTGCGCGTCGGACAGGCGGTATTTGGTGCGGCGATCGCCCATCAGGTCACGCAGGTCACGGATGCTCATGCCAGTCACTTCGTGCATGCGGATCAGCAGCGAGGCGCCGACCGGCAGGCGATGGTGACGAATCTTGCTGATGACGGGCGGTGCCACCTCCAACAGGCGCGACAGAGCCGCATCGTTTTTCAGTTGCATCTTGCCGAGCAGAATGTCCAGCAGATGGTTCGGGTTGTAGCTTTCTTGGGAAGCGAGAGCGTGGTGTGCCATGATTGATCCTCGTCTATATAGTTGGTTGATGGTGCTGCTCCGAACTTAAGGAAGACTTGGTTTTACCCAATAAGTTCCAGAACGAGTTACGCCAAACCTCTGGCGCAAGGGCCGGCGACCTCCGGGATGAAAATTGCAAATACAGCAAAATTCTATGCCCAAACAAGCCCGCTCCAGCCAAGCGATGCAAGGCGATGATTAATCGAAATCAATCTTTCGCAAAAAATCTTACAACAATGCTATTTCACCACACGCAATCCGCAAGTGGCGCACGAAAGAACTTTTGGGAAATTGTTACACCACAGCTGCGTTTCGGGCACAGTGTCGCGCCGGCAGCATGGCTGCGGCGGGCGGCGCCACGCAGCCGGCATGAGCAAGACTAATGGACGAGCTGCCAAAGCACCCGATACCTTGACGGGCGCGCTTGCCACGCGTGCAGAAAGTTGTTTGGCTTTTAACCTGTCGAGGTGCTAGAATTTTAACGTTTGCCCGGCAAGCAGCCTGTGCCGTATAGGCCTGTGCCGACGCAACGTCGCGCCGACACAGGCGGCACGTGCCTTGCGCTGCAGCCCGAATACATTGCCCATGCGACCATTTCCGACGCCAGTGCCGACGCCCGTGCCGACGCCCGTGCGGCACGCCGCGATCCTGGTGCGCCTGGGCAAGCCGATCGTTCCCAGCCCTGTTGGGGCCGGCCGCCTGGCGCGGCGACGAGCTGCCCGCTGAGCCGGCCGCGCACCGTCGTGCCCCTCGTCCCCTGTCGAAATCCTGCCTGGAACCTAGCGCACAATGAAAATCGAAAAAATCGAGCCTGGAGCGGGCCTGCCGAGCAGCGAGACCGCCGCGCCCAGGAAGAAAAGCTTCTCGGCGTTGAACTGGCTGCGCTTCCTGGCAGCGTTGTACATCGTGCTGTTCCATACGCTGAAGATCTACCCGTCCATCCAGCATACCTGGTTCAAGGCCGCGCTCAGCCTGGGCAACATGGCCACCAGCGTGTTCTTCGTCCTGTCCGGCTTCCTGCTGACCTACGCCTACGTGGTCCAGAAAAACGGCCGCAAAGTGGACCGGCGCAGCTTCATGATCGCCCGCTTCTCCAGCCTGTATCCGCTGCATATCGCCGGCTTGCTGTTGTCGCTGATACCGATTTCGCTGATGCTCGTCACCAAGGGCGGCGTCACCGTGCCAACCGAGGTGTCCGGCACGGCGGTGCGCATGCTGGGGCATGGCGAGTTCATTGCGGGGTTGTTGATGAACATCCTGCTGCTCAACGCCTGGAACCCGTTTTACATGTCGTTCAACTACCCCTCCTGGTCGCTGTCGGCGCTGGGGTGCTATTACCTGCTGTTCCCCGTCATCGCGCCGAAGATCTACCGGATGAAGAACCCGATCATGGGCCTGGTCGTGCTGGCGGTGCTGTTCGCGATCCCCGGCGCCGTGGCGGACCTGCTGGGCCGGACGGACGTGTTCACGGACGGCCTGCTGCACCGTAATCCGATCGTGCGCTTCCCCCTGTTCGTGGCCGGCATCATGCTGTGCGTGCACTATTCGCGCAGCACGGTCATGGGCACGCCGCGGCAGGTCGCCCTGCTCGGCGCCGTCGTGCTGGCCACCGTGGTCTTCGGCATCTGGCTGCAGTATCACGAAGTTCACCTGCACCTGATCAAGAACGGCATGTACTACCCGGCCAGCCTTGCCGTGATCTGGCTGTGCGTGTGCCTGAGGCCCACGCAGAACGCGCGCGTACGCTACTGGGGCGAGCGCCTGGGCGCGGCGTCGCTGCCGATCTTCCTGTTGCACGGCCCGACGTTCCAGATGTTCCTGCCGGTCGAGAAAGTCGTCATGGGGATCGTCAACAGCCCCGACTGGCGGGTCTCGTCCATCATCGCGGCCGGCCGCGACGTCGAGCCTTCCGTTGCTTTCTTCTGGGTCTACCTGATCGGCCTGATCGTGCTGTGCGTCTACGTGCAGGAACGCCTGGTGGCCCCGCTGCAGGTATGGATCCGCAACCGCTTTGCCGCGCGCAAGGCGCCGGAACCGGTCGTGGCGGAAAGCCGCAGCGGCACCGCCTGAAGCGGCGCCGATGCAGCCACGGGGTGGGAATTACGGTAAACTCCGTGGATGCAGAAAAAAGTATTTATCAAGACCTTCGGTTGCCAGATGAACGAGTACGACTCGGACAAGATGGCCGACCTGTTGGGTGCGACCGACGGCCTGGTGCGCACCGAATCCCCGGAAGACGCGGATGTCATCCTCCTCAACACCTGCTCGGTGCGTGAAAAGGCGCAGGAAAAGGTGTTTTCCGACCTGGGCACGTTCAAGAAGCTGAAGCAGGCCAATCCCGACCTGCTGATCGGCGTGGGCGGCTGCGTGGCGTCGCAGGAGGGCGATGCCATCGTCAAGCGTGCGCCGCACGTTGACATGGTGTTCGGTCCGCAGACCCTGCACCGCCTGCCGCAGATGATCGAGCTGCGCCGCCACAGCGGCAAGCCGCAGGTCGACATCAGCTTCCCCGAAATCGAGAAATTCGACCACCTGCCACCGGCCCGCGTCGAAGGCGCGTTCGCCTACGTGTCGATCATGGAAGGCTGCAGCAAGTACTGCAGCTACTGCGTGGTGCCATACACGCGCGGCGAGGAGGTGTCGCGCCGCTTCGACGACGTGCTGACGGAAGTGGCCGGGCTGGCCGCGCAAGGCGTCAAGGAAGTGATGCTGCTGGGCCAGAACGTGAACGCCTTCCGCGGCGAGATGGAGGACGGCGCTCAAGCGGACTTCGCCCTGCTGATCGAATACGTGGCGGCCATTCCCGGCATCGAGCGCATCCGCTTCGTCACCAGCCATCCGAAGGAATTCACCCAGCGCCTGGTGGACTGCTACGCGCGCATTCCACAGCTGGCGGACCACCTGTACCTGCCGGCGCAGCACGGCTCCGACCGGATCCTGGGCGCGATGAAGCGCGGCTATACGGCACTGGAATACAAGTCCATCATCCGCAAGGTCAAGGCCGTGCGGCCGGACATCACGATCGCCTCCGACTTCATCGTCGGCTTCCCGGGCGAGACGGACGAGGACTTCGAAGCGATGATGAAGCTGATCCAGGACGTCGACTTCGACAACAGCTTCAGTTTCATCTTCAGCAAGCGCCCCGGCACGCCGGCCGCCAGCCTGGCCGACGACACGCCGCACGAGGTCAAGCTGGCCCGCCTGCAGCGCCTGCAGGCGCTGGTGGACGCCAACACGCGCCGCCACAGCGAAGCCATGGTGGGCCGTACCCTGCGCGTGCTGGTCGAGGGCCCGTCGAAGAACGGCGGCAGCGAACTGACGGGCCGCGCCGGCAATACCCGTACGGTGCTGTTCGACGGTGGCGACGCGCCCGAGCGGTTCCATGGCAAGATGGTCGACATCCGCATCACGGAAAGCCTGGCCTATTCGCTGCGCGGCGAGCTGGCCGGCCCAGCCATTGCATAACCCATCAGGGATATACCACACCTTTGAAAACGAAAACGCCAGTCCAGCCCCATTATTTCACACCCGAACCGCTCGACAACACGCGGCTGGCCAACCTGTGCGGTCCGCTCGACGAGAACCTGCGCCAGATCTCGGCGGCCCTCGATGTGACGATCTTCCGCCGTGGCGAAAAGTTCATCGTCAGCGGTACCAATGCCGAGCGCGCCGTCCAGATCCTGGAAAAATTCTATGCGGTGGCCGACAAGGTCGTGCCGGTCGAGGAAGTGCAGCTGGGCCTGGTCGAACAGCGCACCAGCCAGGCCACCCCTGCCGACGGCGACGATGACGAGGAACCGCCGTTCCACGATCCCGAGATCAGCAGCCCGGCACTGAAGACGCGCCGCAGCGACCTGCGCGGCCGCACGCCGCACCAGATCCGCTACCTGCGCAATATCCTGGAGCACGACATCAGCTTCGGCATCGGCCCGGCCGGTACCGGCAAGACCTACCTGGCCGTGGCTTGCGCCGTCGACGCGCTCGAGCGCGACGCCGTCAAGCGCATCATCCTGACGCGTCCCGCGGTGGAAGCGGGCGAACGCCTGGGCTTCCTGCCGGGCGACCTGGCGCAGAAGGTCGATCCCTACCTGCGCCCGCTGTACGACGCGCTGTACGACCTGCTGGGCTTCGATCGCACGATGAAGATGTTCGAGAAGCAGGTCATCGAGATCGCGCCGCTGGCCTATATGCGCGGGCGCACGTTGAACCACGCCTTCGTCATCCTGGACGAGGCGCAGAACACGACCGTCGAGCAGATGAAGATGTTCCTGACCCGGATCGGCTTCGGCAGCAAGGCCGTCGTCACGGGCGACGTCACCCAGGTCGACCTGGCCAAGCACCAGAAGAGCGGCCTGGTGGACGCCGTGCAGGTGCTGCGCGACGTGCGCGGCATCGCGTTTTCCCAGTTCTCCAGCGAAGACGTCGTGCGCCACCCGCTGGTCGCGCGCATCGTCGACGCCTACGATACGGCCCACCAGAGCACGGCCGATATCGCCCCCTTGCTGAAACCCGTGAAGAGCCCCGCCCGTAATGTCCGAAAAAAATAAGCTGACCCTGTCGGTGCAGTATGCCGACTCCCGCCTGCAGGAAACCATCACCCGCCCCACCCTGCGCAAATGGGTCAAGGCCGCGCTGTTCGCCCCGGCCGAACTGACGATCCGCTTCGTCGACGCGGCCGAGGGCCAGGAGCTGAACCGCGAATACCGCGGCAAGGACTACGCCACCAACGTACTGACGTTCGCCTACAACGAAGGCGAGGAGATCGCCGAGGATGAGCCGACGCGCGCCGACATCATCCTCTGCACCGACGTGCTGCAGCGCGAGGCGGCCGAGCAGTCCAAGACGGTCGAGGAGCACACGGCGCACCTGGTCGTGCATGGCGTGCTGCATGCGCAGGGCTATGACCACGAAGAGGACGACGAGGCGGACGAGATGGAAGGGATCGAGACCGAGATCCTGCAGGGGCTCGGCTATGCCGATCCTTACGCCGCGGAGAAATAGTATCGGGATCGGGGTCAGTCCCCGCATTCCATGACCCCGAAGTTCAGTAGCGTTTCGACGGCCCCAGCAAACTTCAGGGTCAGCCCCTAATGCCGCTAAGTTAAGGATGTAAGACTCACTGGGCCGCAGGCGTATCCCTCAACCCCAGGTCCAAAACCGGGGTCAGACCCGCCGGGTCTGACCCCAGCTCTCCGCTTTTGGGTGGAAAGACGTCTGCGGCTGGCTGATAATTTTCCTTAACTTAGCGGCATTAGGGTCAGTCCCGAAGGGACAGACCCTAAGCCCAGAAGCGCCGCCGGTACTCATTCCAACTCCCGCCGCTTGCGCACCACCACCCAGCCCGCCACGGCCGTGAACACGGCCACGATCCCCGCGATGATCCAGAAGCCGCCGGCATCGCCCGCCAGCGGCACCCCGCCCACGTTCATGCCCAGGAGGCCGGCGATGATATTGATCGGCAGCGCCAGCACCGTGACGATCGTCAGCACGTAGAGACTGCGGTTGTTGGCCTCGTTGACGAGCGCCGCGATCTCCTCCTGCAGCAGCTTGATGCGTTCCTGCAGCGACGCGATGTCGTTCAGCGCCACCGCGAACTCCTCGCTGGCCTCGCGCAGCTCCTGCCGGTCCGTGTCGCGCACCCAGCCGGGCGGCCGCTGCAACAGACGGAACAGCGCGGCCGGCTCCGGCGCCAGCAGCCGTTGCAGGCGCACCAGCACGCGCCGCAGCGCGCCCAGGTCGGCGCGCTTGTACTTCAACTGGCCGGACAGCAGGTTGTCCTCGATGCCGTCGACCCGGCCGGTGGCGTCGCGCACGATGCGGATCAACACGTCGGCCTGGTCGCGCAGCAGGTGCGTCAGCAGCACCGGCGAAGCGCCCATCGGCTCGCCGCGCAGCACGGCCTGGCGCAGCCGCTCGACCGATTGCAGCGGGCTGCGGCGCGCGCTGATGACGACCTGGCGCTCGACCGACAGCACCAGGCTGGCGATATCGGAGGGCTCGAACGAAAAGTCGCGCAGCACGTCGTTGACGACCGCCACCAGCGTATTGCCGGCCTGCTCGATGCGGGTCGAGCGCGAGCCGGCATGCAGGCAGTCGTAGAACTCGTCCTCCAGCGCCACATGCTCGCGCAGCCAGCGCTCGCTGACGGTGTTGGCAAGGTTGAAGTGCAGCCAGACGAACTCCTCCGGATGCGCCGCGCGCCCGTCCAGCCACGCGGCGGCGGCCGCCGCGCCGATGGGCTGCGGCCGGGCCTCCCGGCCGAACAGGTAGCCGCACACCAGCCCGCACTGGTCCGATCCGTATTCCACTTGCGCCAAGCTGTTCATCGACCGTCTCGCCTCCCCGGCGGCCAGCATAAGCGCGGCGCATGACGGCACGATGACACATCATGCATTTCTGATAAAAACGGAACCGCCGGCCTGTTTGGTGTATGCTATATCCCTTCGAAACAAATGGCTCACGCCTATTATGCAAGAGCACTCTAGTAGCGTCAGGAATGACGCTAAACCACACCGATCGCTCCTCGAGCGACTCACCGCCCTGATTTCCCCTGAGCCCGAGAACCGCTCGGAACTGCTCGAAGTCCTGCACGAAGCCCACGAACGCAACCTGATCGATGCCGACGCGCTGTCGATGATCGAAGGTGTGTTCCAGGTCTCGGACCTGTCCGCCCGCGACATCATGGTGCCGCGCTCGCAGATGGACGTCATCGACATCTCCAAGCCGATCGACGAATGGATGCCGCTGGTGCTGGAAACGGCCCATTCGCGCTTCCCCGCCATCGAGGGCGAGCGCGACAAGGTGGTCGGCATCCTGCTGGCGAAAGACCTGCTGCGCTACTACGCCGAGGAATCGTTCGACGTGCGCGACATGCTGCGCCCGGCCATCTTCATCCCCGAGTCGAAGCGCCTGAACGTGCTGCTGCGCGACTTCCGCGCCAATCACAACCACATGGCCATCGTTGTCGACGAATACAGCGGCGTGGCTGGCCTGATCACGATCGAGGACGTGCTGGAACAGATCGTCGGCGACATCGAGGACGAATACGACTTCGACGAGGAAGAAGACAACATCATCTCCATCAAGGAGGGCCAGCTGGGGCCGCGCTGGCGCGTCAAGGCACTGACCGAGATCGCCCAGTTCAACGAGGAGCTCGATGTCGAACTGTCCGACGAGGACGTCGACACCATCGGCGGCCTGGTGGCGAAACACCTGGCGCGCATGCCGCACAAGGGCGACGTGTTCGACATCGACAACCTGCGCTTCGAAGTGCTGCGTGCGGATGCCCGCCAGATCCACGTATTGACGGTCGAGAAGCTGCCACCGGCCATCGACGAGCAGGACTGATGCGCCTGCGCCGCGCCCGCCCGGGCGAGCCGTCCGCGCCACCCCGTTCCACCCGCAGCCGCATGCTCATCGCCGCCCTCGCGGGCGCGGCGAGCGTGTTCTCGTTCGCCCCGTTCGGCTGGTGGCCGCTGCAGCTGCTTACCCTTGCCATCCTGTTCTATCAGGTACTGCGCGCGAACTCCGTCAAGGCCGGCGCGCTGGTGGGCTGGGCATTCGGCTTCGGCTGGTGCCTGACGGGAGTGCACTGGCTGACGATCGTGCTGCCGCGTTTCGGCTTGCCGCCCGTACTGGCGTGGGCCGCCATCATACTGTTGTCCGTGTACCTGGGTGGGCACTGTGCGTTGGCGATGGGCGCTGCCGCCTGGCTGCGCCAACGCTGGGTGCTGTCGCTGCCGGCAGCGAACCTGCTGGTGCTGCCGGCCTGCTGGGCCATTTCCGAATGGACGCGTGGCTGGCTGTTCACGGGCTTCCCGTGGGCCTCCGCCGGCTACGCTCACAACGTTTCGCCCCTGGCGGGCTTCGCACCCGTGCTGGGCGTCTACGGCATCGGCTGGATTGCTGCGATCACGGCCGGGGCCTTGCTGCTGCTGATGCATCGTACCCGCAAGGGCGCGCTGGCACTGATCGGCGCATTATGGCTGGGCGGCTTCGGACTGCAGCAGGTGCAGTGGACCGAGGCGGTCGGCAAGCCGCTGGCCGTTCGCCTCGTGCAGGGCAATATCGCGCTGTCGGACAAATTCAATCCGGATCATCTCGGCCAAACGCTGGCTTATTATCAACGCGCCGTCACCGCCGCGCCGGCCGACCTGATCGCGATCCCGGAAACGGGCCTGCCGCTGTTTCCCCAGCAGATGCCAACCGGCTACCTGGACAGCTACGGCCAGTTCGCCCGTCGCAGCGGCAGCGCCATCGTGCTGGGCATGCCGCTGGCCGACAGCCCGACCCGCTATTCGAACAGTGTCCTGGGCCTCGCGCCCGCACTGGCCAACCCATACCGCTACGACAAGCATCACCTCGTGCCATTTGGCGAATTCATTCCAATGGGCTTTCGCTGGTTCACGGACCTGATGAATATTCCGCTGGGCGACCAGACCAGGGGCGAGGCGCTGCAGCGCGCGTTCGCGGTAAAAGACCAGCGAGTCCTGCCGAACATCTGCTACGAGAACGCGTTCGGCGAGGAAATCGCGGCGCAACTGCGCAACGGGTCGGCCAGGGGCGGAGAGGCCACCCTGCTATTGAACGTCGCCGAGCTGGCCTGGTATGGCGAGTCGGTGGCGATTCCACAGCACTTGCAGATCTCGCAGATGCGTTCCCTGGAGACCGGCCGGCCGATGCTGTCGGCCACCAACACGGGACCTACGGTCGTGATCGACGCCCGCGGGCAGGTCCAGGCCAGCCTGCCGTATTACCAGGCGGGCGTGCTGGCGGCAAGTGTGCAGGGGATGTCGGGCCGAACGCCCTATATCGTGACGCAAAACTACCTGTTGTTCGCGCTCACCGGGATCAGCCTGCTGGCGGCCTGGCTGTGGTCGCGCCGCAAGGCGGCCGCCGCGGCGTGATCCGCTGCGGGCGGCTGCCGCCGACGCTCTACTAGTCTGTTATAAAAACCGCTAAAATGGGCCGTTTTAGCATTCCAGCTACCGATACGCCCGCGCCCACGCGCGTCACCGACCAAATACGATGCTCACATTTCAACAAATCATCCTGACGCTGCAATCCTATTGGGACAAGCAGGGTTGCGCGCTGCTCCAGCCGTACGACATGGAAGTCGGCGCGGGCACCTTCCACACCGGTACCTTCCTGCGCGCGATCGGCCCCGAGCCATGGCGCGCCGCCTACGTGCAGCCGTCGCGCCGCCCGAAGGACGGCCGCTATGGCGAAAACCCGAACCGCCTGCAGCACTACTACCAGTACCAGGTGGTGCTGAAACCGGCGCCGGAAAACATCCTGGACCTGTATCTGGGATCGCTGGCCGCGCTGGGCCTGGACCTGAAGCAGAACGACGTGCGCTTCGTGGAAGACGACTGGGAAAGCCCGACCCTGGGCGCCTGGGGCCTGGGCTGGGAAGTCTGGCTGAACGGCATGGAGGTCACGCAGTTCACCTACTTCCAGCAGGTCGGCGGCCTCGATTGCAAGCCCGTGCTGGGCGAGATCACCTATGGCATCGAGCGCCTGGCGATGTACCTGCAGGGTGTCGAGAACGTGTATGACCTGGTCTGGACCGAGTGGGAAGAACACGGCGTGAAAAAGACGCTGAAGTACGGCGACGTGTTCCACCAGAACGAAGTGGAGCAATCCACCTACAACTTCGAGCACGCCAATACCGAGCTGCTGTTCGCGCAGTTCGCCAACCACGAGGCGGAAGCCAAGCGCCTGGTCGAGCTGCAACTGACCCTGCCGGCCTACGAGCAGATCATGAAGGCCTCGCACAGCTTCAATATGCTGGACGCGCGCGGCGCCATCTCCGTGACCGAACGCGCCGCCTACATCGGCCGCGTGCGCACGCTGTCGCGCCTCGTCGCGCAAGCCTACTACGACTCCCGCGAACGCCTCGGCTTCCCGATGCTGGACAGCGCCACCGCACAATGACTACCGCCATGACCCAGACTCTCCTGATTGAACTGCTGACCGAAGAACTGCCGCCGAAGGCCCTGTCCAAGCTGGGCGCCGCCTTTGCCGCCGGCATCGTGAACGGCCTGAAGGCGCGCGACTACCTAGAAGAGGACAGCGTCGCCACCACCTACGCCACGCCGCGCCGCCTGGCCGTCTCGATCACCAAGGTGCGCGACGTCTCGCCGGACAAATCGATCCGCGAAAAAGTGCTGCCCGTGACGGTCGCCCTGGACAAGGACGGCAACCCGACCGCGCCGCTGGCGAAAAAACTGGCCGCGCTGGGCTTCCCCGACCTGCAGGTGGCCGACCTGGAACGCGCCCAGGACGGCAAGGCGGAAAGCTTCTTCTACACGTACACGGCCCCCGGCGCCCCGCTGCAGGCCGGCCTGCAGACGGCGCTGGAGGAATCGGTCGCCAAGCTGCCCATCCCGAAGGTGATGAGCTACCAGCGCCCGGACGGCGCCACCGTGCAGTTCGTGCGCCCGGCGCACAGCCTGATCGCCCTGTACGGCGACCAGGTGCTGCCACTGACCCTGCTGGGCCTGACCGCCGCCAACGTCACGGACGGCCACCGCTTCCTGACGGCCCCGGGCCAGCGCGCCGTGACGGTGCCGCACGCCGATGCCTATGCCAGCACCCTGGTCGACCAGGCCAAGGTGATCCCGTCGTTCGAAGCGCGCAAGGAACAGATCCGCAAGGCGCTGCTGGACAAGGCCGGGGCCGACCAGGTCCTGATGCCCGAAGCGCTGCTGGAGGAAGTGACGTCGCTGGTCGAATGGCCGGTCGTCTACGAATGCCATTTCGAGGAAGAGTTCCTGGCCGTGCCGCAGGAATGCCTGATCCTCACCATGCAAACGAACCAGAAATACTTCGCCCTGACGGACGCCAACGGCAAGCTGCGTTCGCGCTTCCTGATCGTCTCGAACATCGCCACCGACACGCCGCAAGCCATCATCGGCGGCAATGAGCGCGTGGTGCGCCCGCGCCTGTCGGACGCCAAGTTTTTCTTCGAGCAGGACAAGAAGAAGACGCTGGAGTCGCGCCTGCCGCTGCTGAAGAACGTCGTCTACCACAACAAGCTGGGCACGCAGGCCGAGCGCAGCGAGCGCGTGACCGGCCTGGCCAAGGCCATCGCGGCGCGCCTGAATGGCGACGTGGCGCTGGCCGAGCGGGCCGCGCGCCTGTCGAAAGCCGACCTGCTGACCGATATGGTGGGCGAGTTCCCGGAACTGCAGGGCATCATGGGCACCTACTACGCCCGTCATGACGGCGAACCGGAAGACGTGGCGCTGGCCGCCTCCGAACACTACCAGCCGCGCTTTGCCGGCGACGCCCTGCCCTCGACCGCCACCGGCACTGCCGTGGCATTGGCCGACAAGCTGGAAACCCTGGTCGGCATCTGGGCCATCGGCCTGCAGCCGACCGGCGACAAGGACCCGTTCGCGCTGCGCCGCCACGCCCTGGGCGTGCTGCGCATGCTGATCGAGAAGCGCCTGCCGCTGGCGATCTCGGACCTGCTGGCCGACGCCGTCGCGCAGTTCGGCGGCGTGGCCAACTTCAAGGACCCGTCGGCCGAGGTGATGGCGTTCTTCATGGACCGCCTGCGCGGCATCCTGCGCGAGCGCGGCTTCACGCCGAACGAGATCGAGGCCGTGGTGGCGCAGAATCCGGACCGCCTGGACGACATCGTGCAGCGCCTGGAAGCGGTGCAAGCGTTTGCCGCGCTGCCCGAGTCGGCTTCGCTGGCCGGCGCCAACAAGCGCATCACCAACATCCTCAAGAAGAACGAGGAAGCGCTGGCGCAGGCCGGCAGCGTGAATCCGGCCCTGTTGCAGGACACGGCGGAGAAGAACCTGGCCGCCGCCGTCACGCGCGTGCAGCCGGAAGTGGATGCCGCGTTCGGCGCGGGCGACTTCACCGGCACCCTGAAAACGCTGGCGCAGCTGCGCGACGACGTCGACGCCTTCTTCAACGACGTGATGGTGATGGCCGACGACATCGCGCTGCGCAACAACCGCCTGGCGCTGCTGTCGTCCCTGCACGGCATGATGAACCGCGTCGCCGACATCTCGAAACTGGCGGCGTAAGGGTCACCCATGCCACAACCGCAGCACCCGAAACTGATCATCCTGGACCGGGACGGCGTGATCAACCATGACTCGCCGGACTTCATCAAGTCGCCCGACGAGTGGATACCCATCCCCGGCTCGCTGGAAGCGATCGCCCGCCTGAACCAGGCGGGGTTTCGGGTGGTGATCGCCTCGAACCAGTCGGGCATCGCGCGCCAGCTGTTCGACATCACCACCTTGAACGCGATCCACGCCAAGATGCACCGGTTGGCGCTGCAGGTGGGTGCCGACATCGACGCGGTGTTCTTCTGCCCGCACGCGGCGGCCGACAACTGCGACTGCCGCAAGCCCAAACCGGGCATGTTCGCCGAGATCTCGAAGCGCTACCAGGTCAGCCTGAAAGGCGTGCCGACGGTGGGCGACTCGCTGCGCGACCTGCAGGCCGGCTTCATCAGCGGCTGCGTGCCCTACCTGGTTTTGACCGGCAAGGGCGAGAAGACGCACGTCACCGGTGGCCTGCCGCCCGGCACCCAGGTCTTCCCCGACCTGGCGGCCACCGTGCAGCACATTCTGAAGCAACCCGCCGCGCCCGCCGCGGCGGCCAATTGATCTACCTGGAGAGCCGCATTGCGTAAAGCCGTCCTGTTCCTGCGTTCCCTGTTGTTTACCGTGGTGATGGCGATCGCCACGATCGTCTGGTCGTTCGTCTGCATGCTGGCCGCGCCGCTGCCCTACAACAAGCGCTATTGGGTCACGTCGCGCTGGAACGTCTTCATGATCTGGTGCGCGAAGGTCATCTGCGGCATCCATTACGAGTTCAAGGGTTATGAGAATTTCCCGGACAGCCCGGCCATCGTGCTGTCGAAACACCAGTCGGCCTGGGAGACGATCTTCCTGCTGGCGAACCTGCCGCGGCCCCTGGTGTTCGTGTTCAAGAAGGAAATCCTGTACATCCCCTTCTTCGGCTGGGGCATCGCGTTGTTGCGGATGATCCCGATCGACCGCAAACAGGGCAAAAATGCGTTCAAGATGGTGGTCGCGCACGGCAAACGTCGCCTGAAAGACGGCCAATGGATTATCATGTTCCCCGAAGGCACCCGCATTCCGGTGGGCCAGGCCGGCAAGTACAAGAGCGGTGGCACGCGTCTCGCGATCGAGACCAACGCGCCGGTCGTGCCGATCGCGCTCAACTCCGGTGAATGCTGGCCGAAGAATTCGTTTATCAAATATCCAGGCAAGGTCACGGTTTCCATTGGCAAGCCGATCTCGCCGGAAGGGCACACGCCCGACAGCATGATGGAACAGGTGGAACAGTGGATCGAATCAGAAATGCGCGTCATTTCGCCCCACGCCTACAACGCTGGCTAGACGAACTGGCCACGAACAGGTCGGCGGCGCAGGAGGGGAGCAATGCTCCCCAGCTCGACCTGTTTGGCGGCGCCGCCGCCGCTGCCCGACCTGCCGATCCTCCGCCCGCTTCCGCTGTACCCTCCGCTTTTCCCATTCCCGCTCCCGCCACCGTGAATTTGCTGCGTCCTCCTGTCCCGCTGCGCCGGCCCGACCCGGTGCTGCCGCCGCTTGCGCCGGGCCTGGAACGGCGCCAGCTGCTGGTCGGCGAATTCGTGCTGCAATACGTGCTGCGCCGCTCCAGCCGCAATTCGATCGGCTTCATGATCGACGACGATGGCCTGCGCGTGACCGCGCCGAAGCGCTGCACGCTGGTCGACGTGGAGAACGCGATCCTCGCCAAGCGCAACTGGATCATGACGAAGCTGGACGAACGGCGCCAGCGCCGGGCCGCCCGGCTGGAAAAGCCGCCAGTGGAATGGAAGGACGGCGCCCGGCTGCCTTATCTGGGGGGCGAGATCACGCTGCGCCTGTACGCGGCGCCACGCAACCGCACCGAGTTCAATCCGGCCACGCGGGAGCTGACCATGGGACTCGTATCCGGCGCCACCGAGCAGCTGGTCAAGGAACGCGTGCGCAACTGGTACAAGCAGCAGGCCGAAGGCCTGTTCCAGCAGCGCCTCGACCTGTATGCGCCGCGGGTGGGCGTGCAGTACGCCAGCTTTTCGCTGTCCTCGGCGGATACGCGCTGGGGCTCCTGCACCGTGCAGCGCGCGATCCGGCTGAACTGGAAGCTGCTGCAGTTCTCGCTGCCGCTGATCGACTATGTCGTGGCGCACGAGCTGGCGCACATCCTGGAAATGAACCACAGCGCGCGCTTCTGGGCGCACGTCGGCCGCGTCTATCCGCAGTACGAGGAAGCCAAGCAGCTGCTGCGGCGCCGGTCGCAGGAGCTGCCGGTGTTGTGGAACTGATTGATGACGATACTGGCCATCCGTCCTTACCGCCCGGCGGATTTCCCTGCCGTCGCCGCAGTCTACGACGCGGCCAAGCTGGACGAATTCGCATTTGAGTCGGCGCGTTTCACGCTGCTGCCGCTGGCGCAGGACACCGAACGGCTGGCAGCCTTCGCGCAATGCGACGTGATCGTCTGCACCTGCTATGACGCCATCATCGGCTTCGCCGCCTGGTGCGGCGACACGCTGCGCGCGCTGTTCGTCGCGCCCACCGCCCGTGGCCGGGGCGTGGGCCGCATGCTGCTGGAGGCCGTGCTGGCGCGGCTGCCGGGCGACGTGCGGGTTAATGTCGCCGCCTCCAACCAGGTCGCGCAGGGCTTGTATCGCAGTGCCGGCTTTGTTGCGACCGGTACGGTGGAGCAGGCTTATAACGGCGTGCCGGTGGTGTACACGGCGATGCTGCTGGCGCGGGGCTGAGTAGTTAGCTCCGGGGACAGGCACCGATCGCCCAAAACCGGGGTCAGGTCTGGCAATCGGACAAATGTCCGATTGCCAGACCTGACCCCGGTTTGCTCGCAGGGACAGACCGCAGGCTGCCGGTAGTCAGTCAGACAGCGCCGGCAGCAACGCCAGCGTCCGCGCCGTCGCGCCGCGGTGCTGGTTGGCGAACGCCAGCGCATTGCGCCCCATGCCGGCACGCCCTTCGGCGTCGGTCAGCAGGCGTCCCGCCTGCGTCATCAAGTCAGCGGCATCCGCCACCCGCGCCGCGCCGCCGGCCGCCAGCGCATCCTCCGTCACCTGGGCGAAATTGAACGTGTGCTGGCCGATCAGCACCGGTTTGCCCAGCGCGGCCGCCTCGATCAGGTTCTGGCCGCCCAGCGGCATCAGGCTGCCGCCGATAAAGGCGACGTCGCAGGCGGCATAGTAGGCGAACATCTCGCCCATCGAGTCGCCCAGCACCACGCGTGTCTCCGGACCGACGCGCGCCCCGCCCGTCAATTGCGAGCGGCGCTGCACCGGCAACGAACGCTCGCGCACCATCGCCTCCACCGCCTCGAAGCGCTGCGGATGACGCGGCACCAGCAGCAGCAAGGTGTCCGCAGGCAGCGTACCGGCCGACAGGGCATTGCCGAACGCATCCAGGATCGGTTCCTCCTCGCCCTCGCGGGTGCTGGCGCACAGCAGCACCGGTCGGCCGGCGCCGAACTGGTTGCGCAGCTGCGTGCCGAGACTGACCAGCGCAGGCGGCACCACCACGTCGAATTTGATGGAACCGGTGACAGCCACGTTGGCCACGCCCAGCTGGCGCACGCGTGCGGCGTCGTCTTCCGTCTGCGCCGCCACCAGGCCGATGCCGGCCGCGGCGTCGCGCATGAACTTGCCGAGCTTTTGCGCCTTGCGCAGCGAACGCTCCGACAGCCGCGCGTTGGCCAGCACGACCGGCACCTTGCGCCGGCCGCATTCGGCGATCAGGTTCGGCCACACCTCCGTCTCCATCAGGATGCAGACACGTGGTTCGAAATGGCGGATGAAACGGCCGACCAGCGCCGGCATGTCGTAGGGCAGGTAGGATTGCACGACGCGCGCGCCATGCTTGCCGAACAGGCTCTTGCCGGTGGCGCGACCCGTCGGCGTCATGTGCGTCAGTACGATGCGGCCACGCGGATAGTGCTTCAGCAGCGCGTCGACCAGCGGCTCGGCTGCGCGCGTCTCGCCGACCGAGACGGCGTGTACCCAGATCGTCAGCGGTTCGTCATTCGCGGCGCGGCGGCCGTACAGGCCGAGCCGCTCGTTCCAGTGCTGGCGGTAGCCGGGCTCCTGGCGGCCGCGCAGCCACAGGCGCAGCAGCACGAGCGGCAGCGCCAGCCACCACACCAGTGTGTAGAGAAACCTGGTCATTGCGACGGCAGCAGGCGCTTGGCCGCGGCGATCACCTCGGCGGCGGACGGCGGCGCGCCTTTGTCGCCCAAGTTGATGATCCGCGGCGACCAGTTGCCTTCCGTTTTCCAGCGCGGCGAATCGCAATAGATCTCCACCACCGGCCGGCTGAACGCGGCGGCGATATGCGTCAGGCCGGTGTCGACACCGACCGCCAGCGCGGCATGGCGCGCCAGCAGCACGGCGTCCGCCATCGACAGCCGCGGCAGCACGCGCGCATTCGGCAGGCCAGCGGCCAGCGCCTGGGCTTCCGCCTGCTCCTTGGGCGAGCCCCATGGCAGCAGGATGGGCAGCGGCGCCAGCGCCCGTCCCAGTTCGATCCAGTTCGCGGGCGCCCACTTCTTGGCGTCGCGCGCGGTGCCGTGGAAGTACACCGCATACGGTTCGGCCGGCATCCACGCCGGTTTCGGATCGTGCGGCGACACCTCGGGCAAGCCGAAATCGGCCGGCGTATCGACCTGGTAGCCCAGCGCGGCCGCGACGACCAGGCGGCCGCGCGCGACCGCGTGGGTGCGCGGGTCGAGCGGAATGCTCTTGCTGTGGAAGATGCGCGAGATGCCCTCGTAGCCGGAGCCTTCGCTGCCGTTGGCCAGGCCGACCTTCTGGCCACCGCGCACGATGCGCGCCGCGCCCATGATGATGCCGGTCTTCAGCAGGCCCTGGGTGTCGAACACGTAGTCGTATTCGACCTGGCGCAGGGTGCGGAAGAACTGCCCGATCTCGGCGCGCACGGCTTTATCGCCGAGCTGCTTGCGCCAGCGCCGCAGCGCGAACGGGATGATGTTGCGCACTTCTTGGTTCAGGCGCACCAGGCTGACGTAGCCCTCCTCCACCACCCAGTCGATGTTCGCGTCGGGGAAATGGCGGCGGATGTCCGCCACGATGGGCAGGTTGTGCAGCACGTCTCCCAGCGAGGAGACGCGCACCAGCAGGATGTTCATTACAGCTCTTGCGACCAGGACCTCAGAACGGCAGCTCGGCGTCCGGCTTGGCGGCCAGGATCACGTCGCGGAACTGGCCCTGGATGCGTGCCAGCGCGGCCGGCGTCTCGGCCTCGAAGCGCATGACGATGACAGGGGTCGTGTTCGACGAGCGGGCCAGGCCGAAGCCGTCCTCGTATTCCACGCGCAGGCCGTCGATGGTGATGATCTGGCGGTTGCCAGGGAAGGTGGCGTCGCTGCGCAGCTTGTCCATCAGCGCGAAGTTCTCGCCTTCCTTCAGGTGCAGGTGCAGTTCGGGCGTGCTGTCCGATTGCGGCAGCGCGTTCAGCAGCGCGGATGGGTCCTGTTCCTTGGTCAGGATCTCCAGCATGCGCGCGCCGGCATACAGGCCGTCGTCGAAGCCGTACCAGCGGTCCTTGAAGAAGATATGGCCGCTCATCTCGCCGCCCAGCGGCGCACCGGTTTCCTTCAGCTTGGCCTTGACCAGCGAATGACCGGTCTTGTACATCAGCGGCTTGCCACCGGCCTGTTCGATGTAGGGTGCCAGGTGGCGCGTGCACTTGACGTCGTACAGGATCTGCTCGCCCGGGTTACGCGACAGTACCTCGGCCGCGAACAGCATCATCTGGCGGTCCGGATAGATGATCTGACCGTCTTTCGTGACGAGGCCCAGGCGGTCGCCGTCGCCATCGAACGCCAGGCCGATCTCGGCGTCGGTCTCCTGCAGGCAGCGGATCAGGTCCTGCAGGTTTTCCGGATGGGCCGGATCAGGGTGGTGGTTCGGGAAATTGCCGTCCACTTCGCAGAACAGCTCGATGACCTCGCAACCCATGCCGCGATACAGGTCGCCGGCGAACGCGCCGGCCACGCCGTTGCCGCAATCGACGGCGATCTTGATCGGACGCGCGATTTTCACGTCGCCGATGATGCGCTCCAGGTAGGCGGCGCGGATGTCGTGCGTGCGATAGCCGCCCGGCTGCGCGGCGAACTTGCCTTCGTCGCGGCCGATGCTTTCGTACAGGCCCGTGATGGCGTCACCGTAGATCGCCTCGCCCGCCAGCACCATCTTGAAGCCGTTGTAGTCCGGCGGATTGTGGCTGCCGGTGACCATGATGCCGGACTTCGTTTCCAGCACGTTGGTGCCGAAGTACACCATCGGCGTGGCCACGACACCCAGGTCGATCACGTCGACACCGGCCGACTGCAGGCCCTCGGCCAGGGCGGCGGCCAGCGCGGGGCCGGACAGGCGACCGTCGCGACCGATCACGACGCTCTTTTCGCCGCGCGCGACGGCTGCCAGGCCAAAGGCGTGGCCGATCTTGCGGGCGATGCCCGCATCCAGCGTTTTATCGATGATGCCGCGGATATCGTAAGCTTTGAAGATGGATTTGGACAGGGAGACCATAGATATGAGTGGGTGCGCCATGGCCGCAGTCGCGGCGGGCTTTCAAGATTGGAAACATCGGTATAGTAAGTGCGATACCGATATCAGGCAAGTCCTGCCAAACCAAAGGGGACAGGCACCTGTCTACGGGTCGAAGACCCGTAGACAGGTGCCTGTCCCCGGCGGGTGATGCGTCTTAAATACGCAGGTCGTCGATCGCCTTGCCCGAATCGACCCATTCCTTGACCCATTTCGGCTGGCGGCCGCGGCCGGTCCATTGCTGGGTGGTGTCGTCCGGATTGCGATAACGCGCGGCGACGGTGCTGCCCTTGCCGCGGCCGCCAGTGGCGATCAGGTCTTTCAGCGGCAGGCCCACGCGCTGGGCGATCGCGAATATCTGCTCACGTGCTTTTTGCAGGTCCTGGGTTTCGCGTTTTTTCAGTTCGCGGCCGATCTGCTCCTGCAGTTGGCGCAATTCGGAAGCCGACATATTCGACAGATCCATCGTATTTTCCTTTATATTGAAGTGCTGAAGCTCGTTGGATACGTGATTCTGACCGAAATATACACCAACTTCCAGAAAATACTAGTTCCTTTTGTGGCGGATCATCCAGCGCGGCGCTTTAAACCGCACGATGCGGACATATAACCACACATAACTGATTATGAACAGGCAGCAGAAAAGCATCAGCACCCAGGTGTGGCTCCAGAATACTGTCGCGGGAATAACGGCCATCAGCGAGAACATCCACAGATAAGGCGACGTCAAGGAATTGCGTCGCATCAAGGCACGTGCATCGCGCCGCCCCACCGCCCACTGGACCACGCGGCGGAAGATCAGGCTGTGCAGATGAATACCGTCGGGCATGGCCGGCGATTTACCGCGAATAAACATGCGGCGATAAACGGAAAACAGTGTTTCAAAAGCTGGGTAGATCAGCAGCAATGCCGCGTACCACGTGGATACCTGTGGATTACGCATGACCAGCAACAGCGCCAGCTCGCCCAGCATGAAACCGATGAAGTAGGCGCCGCCGTCGCCGAGGAAGATCAACCCGACCGGGTAGTTCCAGATCAGGAACCCCGCGGTGGCGCCGGCCACCATCAGGGCGGCGACCAGCACGAACATGTCATTCACCTGCAGCGCAACATAACCGAGCGACAACAGCATGCAAATGGTGACGACGCTGGCCAGGCCGTTAAAGCCGTCGATGATATTAACGGCGTTGGCAATTCCCGCGACCGCCAGCACGGTCAGCGGCAAGGTCAGCCAGATATACGGCAGCGGCAAGGCATCGGCCACCCAATCGATCCGGTCGATGCGGGCATCGAGCAGATAATAGCCGAGCAGTGCCGCCAGCATCGTCAGTATCAAGCGCCGCGCCGCGCTGACCCGTCCGGTGTAATCCTCGACAATACCGCCGATAAACGCACAGGCGGAACAAGCCATCAACGACAACATCCAGGTCGTCATTGCCGGGACGCGCCAGACGGAAATACAGGCCGACAAGCCGACGGCCAGGAAAATCGACAGCCCGCCGATGCGGGCCACGCTGTGGGCATGAACTTTTTGCACGCCGTGAAAATCGGTATCGAGCGCGGGGCCGTGCAGGCGCACTTCTTTGATGACCAGCAAGGTCAGCAACGCGGAAGCGACAAAGCTTACTAAGAAGGAAAACATTTATGCATTAATCGTGGTGGGAAGCCTGGCGCTTTTTGCCGCTTTGCAGCAATGGCATGCATCGATGCCAACCAGCGATTGTACCGGATTAATGAGGAGAAACTGGGAAAAACCGCCGGGCCGGCACGGCCCGGAGCGGCAGCAAACGGGGCGCGGGCGCGGCGTAACCGTGCCCCGTTCGCCTTACTGCATGCAGAGCCGCAGTGCTTCGCGCCAGTGCGGTACGTGGCCGAAACGCTCCAGCAAACGCTGCGAGGACAGCACCGAGTACTGCGGCCGGCGCGCCGGCGTCGGATATTCCGCCGACGTGATCGGCAGCAGCCGGCAATCGATGCCGGCCTGTTCGACGATCGCCTGGGTGAACTCGAACCAGGTGGTCTGGCCCTGGCTGCTCAGGTGGTAGATGCCCCCCTGCTCGCGCCACCAGTCCGGCGAAAAGCCGTGCGCCCGCGCTTGGGCCAGGATCGTCGCCGTCGTGTCCGCGATGGTGCGGCTCCAGGTGGGAGCGCCGTGCTGGTCCGCCACGATGCGCAGCTCGTCGCGCTCCTTGGCCAGGCGCAGCATCGTCAGCAGGAAGTTCTTGCCGCGCATGCCGTACACCCAGCTGGTGCGGAAGATCAGGTGCGGGACCCCGCTGGCGACGATGGCCTGCTCGCCAGCCAGCTTGCTGGCGCCGTACACGTTCAGCGGCCCCGTCGCGTCCGTTTCCACGCGTGCGCCCGGGTCGTCGCCGGGAAACACGTAGTCGGTCGAGTAATGCACCAGCGCCGCGCCCAGCCGCACCGCCTCCTCGGCCATCACGCCCGGTGCCTGCGCGTTGATGCGGTGCGCCAGCTCGGGCTCGCTCTCGGCCTTGTCCACCGCCGTGTAGGCAGCCGGGTTGACGATCAGGCGCGGCTGCACATCGCGGATCACGTCGCGCACCTGGTCCAGGTCGGACAGGTCCATGCGGGCACGATCGACGGCCACGACCTCGCCCAGCCCCTGCAGGCTGCGCTCCAGTTCGTAGCCGACCTGGCCGCTGCATCCGGTCAGCAGGATCTTCATGGGAACACTTCCGCCTGTGCCAGCGGCAGCGCCTTCTGGTCCTTGGCCGACAGCAGCGGCGTGCCGTCCAGCGGCCACTCGATGCCCACCGCCGGGTCGTTCCACAGCAGCGCACGCTCGTGCTCGGGGGCGTAGTAATCGGTGGTCTTGTACAGGAATTCGGCGAACTCGCTGGTCACCGCGAACCCGTGCGCGAAGCCCGGCGGAATCCAGAACTGGCGCTTGTTCTCGGCCGACAGCTCGACGCCGAACCACTTGCCGAACGTAGCGGAGCTCTTGCGCAGGTCGACGGCCACGTCGTACACGCTGCCGCTGACGACGCGCACCAGCTTGCCCTGCGCCTGCTGGATCTGGTAGTGCATCCCGCGCAGCACGTTGCGCGCGGAGCGGGAATGGTTGTCCTGCACGAAGTCGGCCCGCACGCCCGTCAGGTCGGCGAAGCGCTGCGCATTGAAGCTCTCGTAGAAGAAGCCGCGGTCGTCGCCGAACACGGTCGGCTCGATGATCAAGAGGCCATCGATGGGAGTGGTCGTGACTTTCATCGCGGGATCACCTTGTCCTGCAGGATCTGCATCAGGTACTGGCCGTAGCCGTTTTTCTTGAGCGGTTCGGCCAGGCGGCGCAGCTGCTCGGCGTCGATATAGCCCTTGCGGTAGGCGATCTCCTCGGGGCAGGCCACCTTCAGGCCTTGCCGCTTCTCGATGGTGGCGATGAACTGCGACGCATCCAGCAGCGATTCGTGCGTGCCGGTGTCGAGCCAGGCCATGCCGCGGCCCATCAGCTCCACCCGCAGCTGGCCCTTTTCCAGATAGGCCTTGTTGACGTCCGTGATCTCCAGCTCGCCGCGCGCGGAGGGCTTGATCGAGGCGGCGATGTCGCACACCTGGCTGTCGTAGAAGTACAGGCCCGTCACCGCGTAGTTCGACTTCGGCACGGCCGGCTTTTCCTCGATGCTGACGGCGCGGCGGTCGCGGTCGAATTCGACCACGCCATAGCGCTCCGGATCGTGCACGTGGTAGGCGAACACGGTGGCGCCGCTCGGCTCCGACGCGGCGCTGCGCAGCAGCGCATCGAGGTCGTTGCCGTAGTAGATGTTATCGCCCAGGATCAGCGCGGACGGATCGCCGCCGACGAAGTCGCGGCCGATGATGAGCGCCTGCGCCAGGCCGTCCGGCGACGGCTGCACCGCGTACGACAGCTGCAGGCCCCACTGGCTGCCGTCGCCCAGCAGGTCGCGGAAGCGCGGCGTGTCCTGCGGGGTCGAGATGATCAGGATCTCGCGCATGCCGGCCAACATCAGCGTCGTCAGCGGATGGTAGATCATCGGCTTGTCGTAGATCGGCAGCAGCTGCTTCGATACGCTGGTCGTGACCGGATACAGGCGGGTGCCGGAGCCGCCCGCCAGGATGATGCCTTTGCGGCGTTGTACGGTGGTGGTGTCGCTCATTGGCCCGCCTCGCGATTGAAGTAGTTGGTCTCGACCCATTTGGCATAGGCGCCGGACTGCACGTCGGCCACCCATTCCGGATTGTCCAGGTACCACTGCACCGTCTTGCGGATGCCCGTCTCGAACGTCTCGGCCGGCTTCCAGCCCAGTTCGCGCTCCAGCTTGCGCGCGTCGATGGCGTAGCGACGGTCGTGGCCGGGGCGGTCTTTGACGTAGGTGATCTGGTCGCGGTAGCTGCCGCCGCCAGCCTTCGGTTTCAGGCTGTCCAGGATATCGCACAGCGTGTGCACGACGTCCAGGTTGGCCATCTCGTTCCAGCCACCCACGTTGTAGGTTTCGCCCAGCTTGCCGTCGGCCAGCACGCGACGGATCGCCGTGCAATGGTCGCTGACGAACAGCCAGTCGCGGATCTGCTGGCCATCGCCATAGATCGGCAGCGGCTTGCCGGCCTGCGCGTTGGCGATGATCAGGGGGATCAGCTTTTCCGGGAAGTGGTACGGGCCGTAGTTGTTGGAGCAGTTCGTCGTCAGCGTCGGGAAGCCATAGGTATGGTGGTACGAGCGCACCAGGTGGTCCGACGCGGCTTTCGAGGCCGAGTATGGGCTGTTGGGTGCATACGGCGTCGTTTCGGAGAACGGCGGATCGTTCGGGCCCAGGGTGCCGTACACCTCGTCGGTGGAAACATGCAGGAAGCGGAAGGCCGCCTTGGCGTCGCCTTCCAGCGCCGTCCAGTAGGCGCGCGCCGCTTCCAGCAGCGCGAACGTGCCGTTGATATTGGTGTTGATGAATTCGGCCGGACCGTGGATCGAACGGTCGACGTGGCTCTCGGCCGCGAAGTGCACGATGGCGCGCGGCTGATGCTCGCGCAGCAGCGCCAGCACCTGTTCGCCGTCGCAGATGTCGCCGCGCACGAACACGTGGCGCGGATCGTCCTTCAGCGAGGCCAGGTTGTTGACATTACCCGCATAGGTCAACTTGTCAAAATTCAAGACGGGCTCATCCGATTGGGCCAGCCAGTCCAGCACGAAGTTCGAGCCGATGAAGCCGGCCCCACCTGTCACAAAAATCATTTAGTATCCCAGTTTTGCGAAGTTGATTAAGTAATAACCTCGATTGTATGTGAAACGCGCTACGGGCGTGTGAAAAGTGCAATCGTGCTTATAGGAATTGTTCATGCCGACCGCGTCCACGCGAACCTATGTCATCGGTGACTTGCAGGGTTGCCACGCAGAAACTGTGACGCTCGTAGAAGCCATTCTCGCACGCGAACGCCAATTGGAACAGGCGCCGCCGGCGATCCTGTTCTGTGGCGACCTGATCAATCGTGGCCCGGATTCCCTGTCCACCTTGCGCTATGTGCAGGCGCTGAGCCAGGGCAGCGGCGGCCGCATCGATGCGGTGCTGGGCAACCACGACCTGCACCTGCTGGCCGTCGCCAACGGGATCCGGCCGGAGTCCGGTTCCGATACGCTCGACACGATCCTGGCCGCGCCCGACCGCGACGCCCTGCTGCACTGGCTGCGCCATCGTCCCATGGCCTTGTTTACAGCCGGCCACCTGTTGGTGCATGGCGGCGTGCTGCCGCAATGGGATGCGCCGCAGACAATGGCGCTGGCCGGCGAGGTGGAAGGGGCGCTGCGCAGCGAACAGTGGACGGGTTTCCTGGCCGAGATGTACGGCAACCTGCCGGACCGTTGGGACGACGACCTGCGCGGCGCGGCGCGGCTGCGCTGCATCGTCAATGCACTGACGCGGATGCGCTTCTGCACGGCCGATGGCGTGATGGATTTCAAGATGAAGGAAAGCGCGACGGTCGATCCGGCCACGGGGCTGATGCCGTGGTTCGATGTGCCGGGCCGGCGCACGGCGGAAGTGACGGTGGTGTTCGGCCACTGGTCGGCGCTGGGCCTGCAGCTGCGCGACAACTATATTGCGCTGGACAGCGGCTGCGTGTGGGGCGGGCAGTTGTCGGCCGTGTGCCTGGAGGACCGTTCGCTGCTGCAGGTGGAATGCCCGGAGTTCCGGCGGGCCAAGGGCAAGGGATAACCCGGTGCTGCCGGCGTGCCGGGCTGTTCTCAGGCGCTGCGCGCCTCCGGCGCATCCGTCTCGTCGTCCAGGTCCGTCTCCGGCAGCGCCTCATCCGCCGGCACGTCGGCCGCGATGCCCAGCGCGTGCCGGATCGCGTTCTCCGCGCTTTCGGCCAGCTGGCGACGGTGCTGGCCCTTCGCCTTGGTCGAGCGCAGGATCGTCACGCGGGCGCGGATCGGACCGCCGCGCAGGATCGTCAGCATGCTTTGCACGAACGTCATGTCGCCCACGAAATCGACCGAGGGGTGCGGCTGGCGGTCGGCGTCCATATAGCGGATCGCGTACGGCTGCACGCGCGCCCTGGCATCCACGGCCGCCTCGAACAGGTTGGCGTGGAACGGCAGCAGCGTGCCTTGCGGCGCCGTCGTCCCTTCCGGGAAGAACGCCACGCGCTCGCCGGCTTTCAACGCCCGCACCAGGCCCTCGAACGCCTTGCGCAGGTCGCGCCGGTTGCCGCGCGCGATGAACACGGTGCCGGCCTGCTCCACCAGCCAGCCGGCCAGCGGCCAGGAGCGGATCTCGGCCTTGGCCACGAAGCGGCACGGATACAGCGCGTTGATGACGAAGATGTCCAGCCACGACACGTGGTTCGCCACCACCAGCGCATGCTCCTTCGGTGCCGCGCTGCCGGCCGTGATCTGCACGGTGACGTTGCAGATGGCCAGCAGGTGGCGCGACCAGCGCCGCACGTGGATCTCGCGCGCCTGGCGGTCGATCCATGGGAACAGCAACGCGCAGATCGCCATGCCGACCAGCAGGTGCAATACGACGCGGGCGACGCGCAGCGCAAGCAGCATGACGGTGCCGCCTTATGCCGCGTTGCGCTCGAACGCGACGTGGCCGGAGACGATCGTCGCCCGTACCTGGCCCAGCATCTCGTAGCCGAGGAACGGCGTGTGCTTGCCCTGGCTGGCCAGCGCCGGCGCTTCCACCAGCCAGCGCGCGGCCGGGTCGAACAGCACCACGTCGGCGCTGCCGCCCACCGCCAGGTGGCCCGCATCGAGGCCGGCCACGCGGGCCGGCGCCGCCGTGACGCGATTGAGTGCCTTGAACAGCGCATCGCCGCCCAGGTCTTCCGCCCATTTCAGCGCCAGCGACAGCAGCAGTTCCAGGCCGGTCGCGCCAGGCGAGGCCTCGGCGAACGGCAGCAGCTTCTCGTCGTCGTCCACCGGCGTGTGGTCGGAGCAGATCGCGTCGATGGTGCCGTCCGTCAGCGCGGCGCGGATCGCCTCGCGGTCGCGCTGGCTGCGCAGCGGCGGCGTCAGGTGCGCGTTCGGGTCGAAGAAATTGATGTCGGCATCGGTCAGGTGCACGTGGTGCGCGCCCACGTCGCACGTCACGGCCAGGCCCTCGGCCTTGGCGGCGCGCACCAGCTCCAGGCCGGCGGCGGACGAGATGCGGCACAGGTGCACCTTGGCGCCGGTGGCGCGCAACAGCTCGAAGATCGTGTGCAGGGCGATGGTCTCGGCCATCACCGGCACGCCGGACAGCCCCAGGCGCGAGGCCAGCGGGCCGCTGTGGGCCACGCCGCCCTTGCCGATGTGCGCGTCCTGCGGGCGCAGCCAGACGGTATAGCCGAACGTCTTGGCGTACTGCAGCGCGCGCAGCAGCACCGTCGTGTCCTGGATCGGCACCTCGGCGTGCGAGAAGCCGATGCAGCCGGCTTCGGTCAATTCCGCCATCTCCGTCAGCGCCTGGCCCTTCAGGCCCATCGTCAGCGCGCCCAGCGGATGCACCTTGGCCTGGTTCAGGCCACGGGCGCGATGCTTCAGCATCTCGACCAGGCCCGGCTCGTCCAGCACCGGGTCCGTGTCCGGCGGGCAGACCAGGCTGGTCACGCCACCCTGCACGGCCGCCTGCATTTCCGATTCCAGCGTGGCCTTGTATTCGTAGCCCGGCTCGCGCAGGCGGGCCGACAGGTCCACCAGGCCGGGGGCGACCACCAGGCCCGTCGCGTCGATGGTGCGCGCGGCCGTGAAACCGGCCGGCGCGCTGCCGAGCGCGGCCACCTTGCCGTCGGCGATGAACAGGTCCTGCACGGCGTCCACGCCGTTGGCCGGGTCGATCACGCGGCCGTTCTTGATATGTAAGTTCGTCACTTCGTATTTTCCCTGCGCTTACCCTTGATTGCCTGCCAAGATACTCATCACCGCCATGCGCACGGCGATCCCGAACGTCACCTGCGACAGGATCACGGCCTGCGGGCCGTCCGCCACCGCCGAGTCGATCTCGACGCCACGGTTCATCGGCCCCGGGTGCATCACGATCGCGTCCGGCGCGGCCAGCGCCAGGCGTTCCTGGGTCAGGCCGTAGCTCTTGAAGTATTCCTGCGCCGACGGCAGCAGCGCGCCGCTCATGCGCTCGTTCTGCAGGCGCAGCATGATGATGACGTCGACGTCCTTCAGGCCTTCGTCCATGTTGGTGAAGGTGCGCACGCCCAACTGCTCCAGGCCGCCCGGCAGCAGCGTGTGCGGGCCGATGGCGCGGATCTCGGGCACGCCCAGCGTCGTCAACGCATGGATGTCGGAACGGGCCACGCGGCTGTGCAGGATGTCGCCGACGATGGCCACGCGCAGGTTGGTGAAGTCCTTCTTGTAATGCCGGATCGTGTACATGTCCAGCAGGCCCTGGGTCGGGTGCGCGTGGCGGCCGTCGCCCGCGTTGACGACGTGGACATGATTCTGCCTGGTGTCGTGCAGGTGCTTGGCGATCAGGTACGGCGCGCCGGAGGAGGCGTGGCGCACCACGAACATGTCCGCATGCATGGCCGACAGGTTGTCGATCGTGTCCAGCAGCGACTCGCCCTTGCTGGCCGACGAGGCCTGGATGTTCAGGTTGATGACGTCCGCCGACAGGCGCTTGGACGCGATCTCGAACGTGGTGCGGGTGCGCGTGGAGTTCTCGAAGAACAGGTTGAACACGCTCTTGCCGCGCATCAGCGGCACCTTCTTGACCTCGCGGTCGGACACGCTGACGAAGGACGCCGCCGTGTCGAGGATCTGGTTGACGATGGCCTTCGGCAGGCCCTCGGTGGTCAAGAGGTGCTGCAGCTCGCCGTGTTTGTTCAGTTGCGGATTAAGCATTTTCGCGTTCGATGGTCAGTTTGAATTGGCCTGTGTCGGCCTGGCGCAGGCGCAGCGCCTCGCCCGCGCCCACGCGGGTGTGGGCGGCCACGAAATCGGCGGCCACCGGCAGCTGGCGCTCGCCGCGGTCGACCAGCGCCGCCAGCAGGATGCGCGCCGGACGGCCGTAGTCGAACAGCTCGTTGATCGCGGCGCGCGTGGTGCGGCCCGTGTACAGCACGTCGTCCACCAGCACGATGGTGGCGCCGGCCACGTCGAAACCGATATTGGTCGGCTTCACTTCGGCCGGCAGGCCCTTCTTGGCGTAATCGTCGCGGTAGAACGAGACGTCGAGCACGCCCAGACGCTGCGTCAGGCCCAGGTCGCGCGCCAGGCGCTCGGCGATCCAGGCGCCGCCGGAATGGATGCCGACGATGGCCGGCTCGTGCGCACCGGCGATGCCGGCGCGGACCTGGTCGAGCAGCGCCGCGTAGAGCGCCTCCGCGTCCAGGTGTTGGGGGTCAAGTTGGGGCATAGAGTAGGCTATTGAGGGTGATACTGGTCGAAGTACTGTTGCAGGATGATGGCGGCGGCACGGTCGTCGATGACCTCGCCCCGCCCGGCCTGGATGACGGCGGACGAGTAGCGCTCGTCCACCAGTACGACGGGAATGTTGAAGCGGCCGTGCAGCTGGTTGGCGAAGCGGCGGCAGCGCGCCGTCATCTCGTGTTCCGCACCGTCCGGATGCAGGGGCAGGCCGACGATGAATTTCGTCGGCCCCCATTTGTCGATCAGCGCGGCAATGGCGCCGAAACGGGTCGCGTTGTCCTCGCCCTTGATGACGGCCAGCGCTCTGGCCTGGCCGATCATCGTGTTACCCATCGCGACACCGATACGCTTGATGCCGAAGTCGAAGCCGAATACCGTTTCTGACACGTTCACTGGATCAGGCATGGCCCGCTTCGGAGGTGAGCATCAGCGGATCGATGCCCAGCAGTTTCATGGCGGCGACGTAGCGCTCCTCGATCGGCGTCTCGAACAGGATGCCGGGATCGGCGCCGACGGTCAGCCAGCCGTTGCGGCTGATCTCGTCCTCCAGCTGGCCCGGGCTCCAGCCGGCGTAGCCGATCGAGACCAGCATGCGCTGCGGACCGGCGCCGCGCGCCACCGCTTCCAGCACGTCGATCGAGGTGGTGAACGCCACTTCGTCCGTCACCGTCAGCGACGACGAATAGCGCGCGCCCGGCGTATGCAGCACGAAGCCGCGGTCGTCCTGCACGGGGCCGCCGAACATGATGGGCTTTTTCTCCATCGCCTCACGCCCCGCCGTGACTTCCAGGTCGATGCGGTCGAACAGCGTTTCCATCGTCATGTCGGTGGGTTTGTTGATGACCACGCCCAGCACGCCATTCTCGTTGTGCTCGCAAACATAGACGACGGTCCCGCCGAACACCGGGTCGTGCATCGACGGCATGGCGATCAGGAAATGATTGGCCAGGTTCAGGGCAGGCGTCGTCATCGTGTCAGATTGTTGCAAAGGGTCATCGCTTCCCTGTAACAGTCCAGGCACAGGTAGAGGTTTGCTCACTTTGCTGTTCTTCATACGCTGCTCTCTCTGCTGGGGCTGTGTCGAGTATAAAAACTAGATGACAAATGGAAACTTCCACCGGTCATACCGACAGTTTACTATGAATTGCCGGAACGGCCACTGAATCGAAGGTTTGATCGTGACCCGCCGCCGTGGTTGCGCGGCGCGCCCATCGAACTGATTGTAGGCAATAATTTATCGCTGTACGTTGATTTGGAACAAAGAAATGCCTATGAGCAAGAACGTCCTCGTCTGGTTTCGGCGCGACCTGCGTGCGTTCGACCACGCCGCGCTGCACCACGCATTGCAGTGCGGCGGCCCGGTCTACTGCGCCTTCGTATTCGATACGCCGATCCTGGCCGAGTTGCCGCGCGACGACCGCCGGGTCGCCTTCATCCACGCCTCGCTGATGGAACTGGCGGCGGACCTGGAGCAGATGAACGGCCACCTGATCGTGCGCCATGGCGATGCCCGCACCGTGATCCCGGCGCTGGCCGGGGAACTGGACGCGGGCGCCGTGTACGTCAACGAAGACTACGATCCCGCGGCCATCGCGCGCGACGAGACCGTGGCAACCGCCCTGCGCGCCGCGGGCCGCGAGCTGCGCCTGTTCAAGGATCAGGTGGTCCTGGCGAAGGACGAGGTGCTGTCGCAGGCCGGCAAGCCGCTGACCGTGTTCACGCCCTACAAGAATGCGTGGCTGAAAAAGCTCAACCTCGATCCGGGCCTGGTCGCGCCGCTGCACGTGGAACCGCATGCGGCCGCGTTCGCGCCTGGCCGCAGCACGTTGCCTGCGCTGGCGCGACTGGGTTTCGACGAAGTCGACCTGGCCGCCGTCGGCGTCACGCCCGGCATGACGGGCGGCGCCGCCGCGTTCGAGGACTTCCTGCCCAAGCTGGCCCCGTACGGCACGGCGCGCGATTTTCCCGCCGTGCACGGCACCTCGCAACTGTCGCTGCACCTGCGCTTCGGCACCGTCTCGATCCGCCACCTGGTGCGCACGGTGCGCGAGCTGGCCGAACGGGGCCAGGCCGGTGACGGCGGCGCCGTCTGGCTGGCCGAACTGGTCTGGCGCGAGTTCTACCAGCAGATCCTGTTCCACTTCCCTTACGTGGTGCGCTCGGCGTTCAAGCCGGTGTACGACCGCATCGAATGGGAGACGGGACCGGAGGCGGACGAATTGTTCGCCGCCTGGTGCGAGGGCCGCACCGGCTACCCCCTGGTGGACGCGGCCATGCTGCAGCTGAACCGCACGGGCTTCATGCACAACCGGCTGCGCATGGTCACGGCCAGCTTCCTCGTCAAGGACCTCGGCATCGACTGGCGCCGCGGCGAGGCGTATTTCGCGCTGAAGCTGAACGACTACGAGCTGGCGTCCAACAACGGCGGCTGGCAATGGGCCGCCTCCTCCGGCTGCGACGCGCAGCCGTTCTTCCGCATCTTCAATCCTGTCACGCAGTCGCAGAAGTTCGATGCGGACGGTACCTTCATCAAGACGTTCCTGCCGCAGTTGTCCAGGCTGAGCGCCAAGGAGATCCATGCGCCATGGCTGGCGGCGGGCAAGGTGCCGGGCTATCCGGCGCCAATCGTGCAGCATGACCTGGCGCGGGCGCGCACGCTGCAGCGCTATGAAGTGGTGAAGAAGTAGACCCACGGTGTCAGGCACCTGTCTCAGGGCGGAACCGCCCTGAGACAGGTGCCTGACACCAAGGGGTTACTGGCTCATCCAGTCAGCAAGCCGGCAATCGACCCCAGCAGGATCGACTCCTGGAACGGCTTGCCGAAGTAGGCGTTGACGCCCAGCTGGGTGGCGTAGTTGCGGTGTTTGTCGGCGCTGCGCGACGTGATCATGATGATCGGGATGTGCTGCGTGCGCGGGTCGCCGCGCACGTTGCGGGTCAGGTCGAAGCCGTCCATGCGCGGCATCTCGATATCGACCAGCATCAGGTCGGGCAGCTTGCCGTTGGCGCGCTCGTGCAGCTGCTCCAGCGCGTCGACGCCATCCTTGGCCAGCAGCACCGTATAGCCTTCCCGCTCCAGCAAACGCTGCGTGACCTTGCGCACCGTCAGCGAATCGTCCACCACCAGGATCGTGCCGCCGGCGCGCGCCGCCGCCACCGTCAACTCCGGCGGCAGGGTGGCCACCTGCAACTCCGGGTGCTGCGCCAGGTGCTGGGCCAGCAGCAGCGGGTTCAGGATCAGCACGATTTCACCGGAGCCCAGCACGGTGGCGCCGGCGATACCGGGCACCCGCGCCAGCTGCGGGCCGATGTTCTTGACCACGACCTCGCGGTTGCCCAGCACCTCGTCGACCTGCAGCGCCAGCCGTTCGGCACCGGCGCGCAGCACCAGCACGGGCACGGAACGCTGCACCGGCGGCCGGGCAGCGGCGTCGCCCAGCAGTGCCGGCAGGTAGCGCAGCGGCAGCGCCTGGCCGTGCGCTTCCACCGCGCCCCGTTCCTGCACGCTGGGGCGCACCTGCAGCACCTGTTCGACCAGCACGGCCGGCACCGCATGCGTCTTGCCGCCCGCCGCCAGCAGCACGACCTGCGTCACCGCCAGGGTCAGCGGCAGGTGGATCGTGAAGCGCGTGCCCTGCCCGCTCGTGCTGGCCGTGACCACGCGCCCGCCCAGCGCTTGCGCTTCCGAGCGCACCACGTCCATGCCGACACCGCGGCCGGCCAGCTCCGTCAAGGTGTCGGCCGTCGAGAAGCCGGGCTGGAAAATCAGGTCGGCCACGGTGGCGTCGTCCGCCGCGGCCGCATCCTCGCCCAGCAGGCCCAGCACGTGGCCCTTGGCGCGGATGCGCGCCAGGTCAAGGCCACCGCCGTCGTCGGAAAACTCCAGCACGATCTCGTTGCCCTGCTGGCTGACCTGCACCAGCAGCTCGCCCGTCTCGGCCTTGCCGGCGGCAGTGCGCACGGCGCGCGGCTCGATGCCGTGCACGATCGCATTGCGCAGCAGGTGTTCGAACGGCGCGGCCATCCGTTCCAGCACGCCCCGGTCCATCTCGACGCTGCCGCCACGGATGTCCAGGTTGACGCGCTTGTCGGTTTCCTTGGCCGCCTGGCGCGCCACGCGGTACAGGCGTTCCGCGATGCTGCCGAAGGGGACCATGCGCACGCGCATCAGGTCGCGCTGCAGCTCGCGCGTCATGCGCGCCTGCTGCACCAGGTCGTCGCTGGCGTTGTCCACCGAGCGCACCAGGCTGTCGTGGAACGAGCCCACGTCGTCCACGCTCTCGGCCATCATGCGCGTCAGCTCCTGCAGGCGCGTGAAGCGGTCGAATTCGAGCGGGTCGAATTCGCGCTCGCCCGAGATCGACAGGCGCGACGCGATCTGCGATTCGGCCTGCACCTCGACCTCGCGCAGCTGGCGCCGCAGGCGTGCGAGGTTTTCGTCGAAGTCCGACAGCGCCGTGCGCAGCGCGCCCACTTCGTTTTCCAGCCGCGAGCGCGCGATGGCGACCTCGCCGGCCTGGTTAACGAGACGGTCCAGGATGTCGGCGCGTACCCGCACCAGCGGCACCGGCGCGCTGGCTTCCGTGCCCGCCGTGGCGGGCGCCTCCATGGCCGGTGCAGGTGCCGCCTCCTGCGGTGCCGGATGCTGCAGCTGCTCGAACAGCAGCAACGCATGGTCGTAGTGCGCCAGCAGTTCCTCGAACGCGTGCGGCGTGGCGCTGCCCGCGTTGGCCATCGATTCCACGTGCGTTTCAATCTCGTGCGCGTGCTGGCCCAGCCGCATCGCCCCGGCCATGCGCGCGCTGCCCTTCAAGGTGTGCAGCACGCGCTGCAGCGTCTGTGCATGTTCGACGTCCTGCGGTGCCTGCTGCCAGGCGCGCAGTGCCGCGCCCACCTGTGGCAGCAGGTCCGCGCCTTCTTCCAGGAACACGGGCAGCAGGTCGGGATCGAGCTCGTCGTCCACCGGCGTCGCCAGCGCGTCCGAGCCGGGCGGCAGTACCAGTACTTCCACTTCCGCCGGTTCGCCTGCCGCCGCCAGGTCTTCCGGCTGCACCGGCGCTTCCGCCGCGGCAGGCGGTTCTTCCGCTTCCTGTTCGGGTTCCAGTTCCGGCACTGCTTCCGGTTCCGGCTGCGGTTCGTGCTCCCGCGTGCCCGCCTCCGCCTCCGCCACCGGGGCCGCGACCGCACCGGTGAACAGGTCATCGTCGTCCTGCGGCAGCGCGGCCTGCGTCAGCGGCGGTTCGGCAAACGCGTCGTCGAAGGCCGACGCGAACAGGTCGTCGATGCTTTCGTCCTGCGTGGCCAGCTGCGGGCGCAGCGGCAGCGGCGTGCCGCGCGCCGGCAGCGGCGGCGGGTCGGCCAGCAGCGCGTGGTAGGTATCGGTAAACAGGGCGTCGAGCCGGGCCGCCAGTTCGTCCAACGGCGGCTCCTGCGGTGGCGCGGGCGCGGCTTCCACGGGAGCGACCTCCACGCCGGCCAGCATGCTGTCCAGCCGCGCATCCAGCGCCGCGTCCGCCGCTGGCGTGCGCGCCAGGTCCTCGCGCAGCTTGTCCAGCGCGGCGATCAGCTCGGGTTGTTCGGCCGGCATCTCCAGCGCCAGGAACGACTGCACCATCTGGCGCATGCGCTCGAGCGCGAAATCGAACAGGTCGTGCTGGGCGGCGTCCGGCGCGATCGCCGGCTCCTGCTGCGCCTGCAGCACGAGCTCCAGCGCATACGACAGCTCGCGCAGCGGCTTGAAGCCGACCGTGGCGGACGTGCCGGTCAGCGTGTGGACGGCCTGCAGCGTATCGGGGTCGACGCTGCGCTCCGGCGCCGCGCGCCAGGCTGCGAACTCCTCGCGCAGCCGTGCCAGCAGGCCCTGGGCCTCGGCCGTGTAGATGTCGAACAGGGGGCGTGGCACGGCCAGCCGGTCGATGAACACCATGTCGTCCGCGGCTGCCTGCTCCTGCGCCGATTGCGCCGCCGCATGTTCGTCCGTCACGTACGGCGGCGGCACCGGCGTCTCGACCGGCTGCGGTGCGCGCGCCGGCATGAACGGTTCGCCTTCGCGCACCCGCTGGGCCGCCTCGGCGATGGCGCCGGCGCTGCGTGACGAAATGCCCTTCGCCACCAGCTCGCTGACCCATTCGCCCAGTTCGGCCGAGACCCATTCGAGCAGACCGAACAATGCTTCGCTGACAGGGCGCGCCTCGGCGATCCACACGTTCATCGTCTTCTCGACGGCGCCAGCGGCGTCGGCGAACTGGTTCAGGCCGACCATGCGGCCGCTGCCTTTCAGCGTATGGAAGGAGCGGCGCAGCATCGCCAGGTTGTCCGGCGTGCCGGCATCCAGGCGCGGCTGCGCCAGCGTCGTCACGATGAACGCCAGCACTTCCTGCGCCTCGCCGATGAAGATCTCCAGCAGTTCCGCCTCGATGGCCGCGTCGGCCGGGCCGCCCACGCTGGACGGCGGCGCCTCCGGCAGCGCCAGCGGCGCCGGCGGCTCGACCTCCTCTTCCAGCACGGGAATCGTCTCCCCAGCGGCGATCTTGCGGAACGGGATGGCGCGGAACGTGCCCTGGGCCGGATCGAACGCGAAGCGCTCGCGCGCGCCGGCTGCGTTCTGCGCCAGCATATCGACGAAGAAGCCCAGCGCGCCGACGTTGCGGGCGATGGCGTCGAGCAGGGCGGCATCCCCGTCGCCGGCGGCCAGCCGCGCGATCTCGCCGCGCACGTGGCGCGCCGCCCGCATCGCCTGATCCTGGTCGGCCACCGCCAGCGCGCCCTCCAGCTGGTGCAGCACGCTGTCCAGCGCGGCCAGGTCGGCCGTACCCTGGATGTGATACTCGTCCAGCACCTTCTCCACGTGGCGCAGCGCTGTCTTCATTTCCAGCGACAGCGCCACCACCGTGTCGTCCTGCTGCAGCCGCTGCGCCAGCCCGCTCTGCCATTGCGCCGGTTCGGGCGGCACCGCGCCGGCCAGCAGTGCCTGCAGGCGCGCGCCGATCGTGTCGGCGTTGGCCACGAAATCGTCCGGCAGGTGGCGGATCTGCTCCAGGCCATGGCCGGCGAACAGCAGCGCCGTCGCCATCTCCAGGCCCAGCTCCTCGCTGCGGCCGGCCGCCAGGGCCGTATTGGCGGTGATGGCCAGCTGGCGCATCAGTGCGCCCAGCGCCGGCAGGCCCAGCTTGTCGCTGGCCGCCGCCACCAGCGCCAGCGCCTGCCCGAACTCGGCATTGTGCAGCGTCGAGCCATCGGCCTGCTCCAGCCGTTGCCAGGCTGCCCTGGCCTGCGCCAGGCCTTCCTTGGCGCGCGCCAGCGCATCCAGGTCGAGCTGGCCGTAGCGCTTGGTTTCATAGTCGATTGGCACCAGGCCGTCCAGGCGCCAGGCGGCACGTACCTCGCGCGCCAGCGGCGGCAGCGTCTCCGGCGCGGCGGCCGCGACGAAAAACAGCGCGTCGCGCAGCACCGCTTCCGGCGTTTCCGGCGTGCCTTGCGCCAGCCGGCGCATCTGCAGGTTGATCAGGCCGAACAGCTGCTTGGCGTACAGGCCGGCCGGCAGCAGGCCGGCCGCGACCAGTTCCGCGAATGCCTGCAGCGCCAGCCAGAAGGCGCGCGGCCGGGGCTCGGCCTGCGCGGCCGCCACCTCCGCCACCACGTCGCGCAGCGCGCCGGCATGGCTCGCGTCGCCCGACTTCAGATAGGGCAGCAGCGCCCGTTCGAAGCGCTGCCGCAGCGTGCCGTAGTCGGCATCGCCAGCACCTGCCGCCGCTGCCAACGCGGGCCAGCGCGCCAGGTCGGGGAAGAACAGGTCGGCCGGATGGATGCGCTGTGCGCCCAGCAGCTCCTGCATGGCGCGGTAATACGGGAACAGCCGCGCCGGCTGGAACGGCGCGCCGTCCAGCAGCTCTTCCAGATATTCGATCACGGCCTGGTACAGCGCCGCCACCACCTGCACGTGCTCAAGGCTGCATTTCAGGGTGCCATCCTTGAAGCGGTCCAGCACTTCCTCGGCCAGCTGCGTCAACAGCACGACGCCGTCCACGTCCACCATCAGCAGCGCGCCATGGGCCTGGTGCAGATGCGACTTGGCATGGCGCAGCGCCGTGGCCTGGTCGTCCGGCTCCAGCCCGCCCGCCTCGAACAGCGCCGTGCGGGAACGGCCCAGCGCCTCGCGGATCTCGACCATGACCCAGGACAGCGGGCCAGGATCGAACGGGGTGACAGTCGGCGTATCGTGTTGGATCATGCTTGCCTCAGCGGTGTTCGCTCATTGCTTGTTGGTTGCTCAGTTACTCGATTCCGGGGCGATGCGGAAGCGCGACACGGAATTCTTCAGCTCCTGCGCCAGCACCGACAGCTTGTGCACCGATTGCGCCGTCTGCTGCGTGCCCTCCTTGGTCTGCTCCGTCACCTGCAGGATATGGCCGATATTGCCGGCCACGCCCGTGGCGGAGGTGGCCTGCATGCCGGTGGCCTGGGCGATGCCTTCGATCAGCTCGGCCAGCCGGTGCGACACCTGCGAGATGTCCGTCAGCGCCGCGCCGGCCGCGTCGGACAGGCGCGCGCCCTCGACCACGCCCTGGGTCGACTTTTCCATCGCCGCCACCGCGTCGTGCGTGTCGGCCTGGATCGCGCGCACCAGCGCGCCGATCTGCTTGGCCGCCTCGGCCGACCGCTCGGCCAGCCGCTGCACTTCCTCGGCCACGACGGAGAAGCCGCGCCCGGCCTCGCCGGCGGACGCGGCCTGGATCGCCGCGTTCAGCGCCAGCACGTTGGTCTGTTCCGTGATGTCGGAGATCAATTCCGTGATCTCGCCGATTTCCTGCGACGATTCGCCCAGCCGCTTGATGCGCTTGGAGGTTTCCTGGATCTGCTCGCGGATCTCGTGCATGCCCTTGATGGCGTTCTGCACGGCGGTCGCGCCCTGGCGCGCGGCGGCCACGGACTGGCGCGCCACGTCGGCCGATTCACCCGCCGAGCGCGACACCTGGGTGATCTCCTCCGCCATGCGCACCACGGTGGCGCTGGCGTCGCGGATCTCGCGCGCCTGCGCCTGCGAGGCTTCCAGCAGTGCGCTGGAAATGCCCTGGGCATGGGTCGACGCGTTCGTCACGTGTTCGGCCGTTACCGTCACCCGCCCCACCAGGCCGCGCAACTCCTCGACCGTATAGTTGACCGAGTCGGCGATGGCGCCCGTGATATCTTCCGACACAGTCGCCTGCACCGTCAGGTCGCCGTCCGCCACTTCCTGCAGCTCGTTCATCAGGCGCAGGATGGCGGCCTGGTTCTGCGCGTTGGTGGCCTTGGCCTCCTCCTCCTGGCGCTGGGCCAGCTGGCGCAGCTCTTCCGCTTCCTGGCGCCGCCGCTCGGCGCCGCGGGTGCGGTTGTACGAATCCTGCAGCAGCACCCGGCCGATCGCGGCCCCCGTCAGCAGCGTGGTCATGCCGCCGGCCACCATCAGCCAGAACGTCCAGTTCAGCGATTCCTGCCGGCGCCGGTAGGCGTCCTGCAGCCCCGCCAGGCTCTGGCGCAGGCTTTCGTTCTGCGTGAAGATCAGGCGCTCGGCGTTCTTCGCCGCCGCGAACTTGTCCAGCCGGGCGAGAATGGCGCCGGCCTGCGCCTGGTACGGCTCGAACTGGGCGCGCAGCGCCTCCAGGCGCTCGCGCAGTTCCGGGTCGCGCGCGGCGGCGACGCCCAGCGCCGCGCTGCCGTTCAGGAAGCCATCCACGGTGGTGCGGAATACGGTCACGTCACGGCCCAGCTGGAACGCCGTTTCCGAACTGATGCCGCCGTCCGTCAGGAATTCGCTGGCGCCGCGGCTCATGCGCTGGGTCAGCATCGTCAGCCGGCCCAACGCCGCCATCTCGCGCGCGCTGGCGCCGCGCTGCAGCTTGTAGGCGGCGATCGCCTCGGTCTGCGCCAGTAGTTGCGGCGAGGCCGCGTTCATCTGCTGCAGCGTCTTGTCCACGCCGGCCAGCGCGCCGCGCTGGCGCAGGATAGTCTCGGCGGCCTTGTCGGTGGCGGCCCACTGCTTGCGCACCCGCTCCACCGCCGCGCGCAGCTCGCCGCCCGCTCCCGGCAGGCGCCGGCCCTGGTATTCGCCGCCGCCGGCCATCAGCGCCAGGTCGCCCGCCAGTTCGCGCCGGCTTTCGTCCAGCTGGCGGAAGGCCTCGGCATTGCCCTGCACCGCGTTGGGCGCCGCCTTGCCGATGCGCTGCGAGTGCATCAGCGCATCGCCCGCCATCTGCGTGCTGAGCGCGCCGGTGGCGCTGTAATGCACGTTCAACGCGACAAAGGCAGCCGACAGCGCCAGGCTGACGGCCAGCGTGGTGACCAGGTAGCTGAGCTGGCGCGCCGGCGGCAGGTGGCCGATCAGCGGCAGCCGGAAGCCCGGGCCGGCGGCGTCCGGCGGCAATGGCGCGCTGCCACCACGCCGGCGCAAGGCGTCGCGCAGGCGCAGCGGTTCCTCGTCGGCGCTCGCCGCCGGGCTGCCGGGCGGACGCATGAACTGCGAGTCGCCGTAGCTGCCGAATGCCGATTCCGGTCCCTGCGCCGCCTGCTCCTGCTGTCGGGCGGACCGGGAAAAAATCCTGAAAGCCATCAAATCCCCTCGTTCACGCTGTGCTGATGTTAGCGGCCCACGTGCAGGAAACGCGGGTCGCCGGCGAGCCGGGCCAGGTCGAGCCGCTGCCAGGCCAGCCCGTCGGCGTCGGAATAGGTCGCGGCCAGCCACCCGGCATCGCTTGGCGCCTCGGTAGCGGCCGTCATGTCGGCCAGCTTGCGCAGGCCCAGCACGCGCGTCACCAGCAGCGCGCACGGCAAGCCCAAGGCGGGCGCGAACGTGACGAAGCGCGCTTCGCCGCCCGGCTGCAGCGCGGGCTCGTCCTGGAAGCGCGCCAGGTCGACGATGCCGGTCAGGTTGCCGCGGATATTGGCCAGCCCCAGGTACCAGTCGCACGTCAGCGGCACGGCGGTCACGCTGTGGTGCGGCACGATCTCGCCGACCTGGGTCAGGTCGAGCAGGTAGTGGCGCGCGCCGATCAGCACACCCAGCTCGCGCCCGGTGGCCACGGCCTCGCCCTGCGCCGCCTGCATGCGTTCCAGCAGCTGCACCTGGTACTGGCGCAGGCGGCTGCGCCGTTCGGCGCCGCCCGGCGTGGTATCGTCGCCGGCGGTATCGGGCTGCAGGTCGTGCGGCTCGCTCGTCATCAGTCCAGCGCCGCGATCTTGGCCAGCAGGTCGGCCGCGTCGACGGGCTTGACGAGGTATTCCTTGGCGCCCTGGCGCAGGCCCCAGATGCGGTCGGTCTCCTGGTTCTTGCTGGAGCAGATGATCACGGGCACGTCCTGCAGCGCCGGATCGCGCGCGATCGAACGGGTGACCTGGAAGCCGTTCGCCCCGGGCATCACGACGTCCATTAGGATCAGCTGCGGTTTCTCGACCCGGATGCGGGCCAGCGCTTCCTCGCCGTTTTCCGCGGTGGCCACCTCGTAGCCGTGCTTGACGAGGATATCGGTCAGGTAATAGCGCTCCGTGGGCGAGTCGTCGACGATAAGGATTTTCTTGATGGCCATGCTTTCCTCGCTGGTCTTATTGGCCCTGGCCGGTGTGCTCGCGCACGGCGGCCAGCAGGCTGTCTTTGCTGAAGGGTTTGGTGAGATAGGCGGACGAGCCGACCATGGCGCCGCGCGCGCGGTCGAACAGGCCGTCCTTGGAGGACAGCATCAGCACGGGTACGGCATGGAATTTCGCGCTCTTCTTGATCAGCGCGCAGGTCTGGTAACCGTCCAGCCGGGGCATCAGGATGTCGCAGAAGATCAGCGCCGGATGGTGGTCGTTGATCTTGGCCAGCGCGTCGAAACCGTCTTCGGCCAGCACGACGTCATAGCCGGCCTGGCTGAGGAAGATCTCGGCGGACCGGCGGATCGTGCTGCTGTCGTCGATCACCATGATTTTCAAACCTGTCGCTTGCGGCGTTGTCGTCATATCAATAGGCAATAGGCCTGCTCCCGAGGTACCTGACGCGTACGATAGCACAGGGGTGCGCCCCATGGCGGACGGGTTTTTTATACTAACGGCATGAGAGCGATTCACGCAGCCAGGGGGCGGCTTGCAAGCGATTCACCGGCGGCCTGCGGTGCCGGGGTGACGCGGCCGTATCGCGGCTGGCGTCAGAGCGCGACCATTTCGAAATCGTCCTTGCGGGCGCCGCATTCGGGGCAGGTCCAGTTCATCGGCACGTCTTCCCAGCGCGTGCCCGGCGCGATACCCTCGTCCGGCAGGCCGGCTTCCTCGTCGTAGATCCAGCCGCAAATGAGGCACATCCAGCTCTTGAACTCCTGCGCCGCGCCACCTGGCTGGCCGTTTTTGTTACTGTCGCTACTCACGTTCCGCTACCCCTAATCAAGTAAAATGTCGAATCGGGTATCTTAATCTACTGGCCGTGCAAAACCAAACTTCTCCTCTCATTCTGACCTTCGGTGTGGCCGACCCGATCGGCGCGGTCGGCGTGCATGCCGATCTTGGCGTATTCGCGGCGCTGGGCTGCCAGGGGCTGGCGGTGACGACGGCGCTCCTGATCGGCGACAGCGCCAAGGTGGAAGACCAGCAGCACGTGGAACCGGACTGGGTCGCGGACCAGGCCAGGGCGGTACTGGAAGACGCACAGGTTGCCGCCTTCAAGATCGGCGCGCTCGATTCCCTGGAACACATCTCGTCGATCGCGGAAGTCGTCAGCGACTATCCGGATGCGCCGCTGATCCTCGATCCGTTCGGTTCGCAATTGCCGCCACTGGGCGAGGAGACCGATTTCGAAGAGCTGCTCACCGTGCTGCGGCAACTGCTGGTGCCGCAGTCCACCCTGCTGATGCTGTCGCAGGTGGAACTGGGCCATATCGCCGAAACCTGGCGCGACCTGGCGAACGGCGAGACGATGGCGGACGACGCCCAGCACCTGATCGACCTCGGCTGCGAATACGTGCTGGTGACCGGTACGCCGGCCGGCACCTCGCGCGCCGAATCGGGCCTGCGCGCCAATACGCTGTACGGCGACGGCGGCATCGTCCGGCACGACCGCTGGCAGCACCTGCCCGGACCTTTCCTCGGCAGCGGCTGCACGCTGTCGGCCGCCATCACGGCCTACATGGCGCAAGGCATCGAGGCGCCGCGCGCCGTGCAACTGGCGCAGCAGTACACCCATGGCGCGCTGCAGCATGCGCGCCGCTTCGGCATGGGCAAGCTGGTGCCGGACCATTTCCATGCGCTGCATGCCCAGGCCGCGTCGTTGCGCGATGCGCCTTTGGCCGCGCCGCTCGGCAAGCCAACCGCAAGCAGTACCAATCGAACCAACAGGACCAAGCAATGACGATTTCCAAGAACGACACGCTGTTCGAACGCGCCCAGAAGACCACGCCCGGCGGCGTCAACTCGCCGGTGCGCGCGTTCCGCTCCGTGGGCGGCACGCCGCGCTTCATCACCCGGGCCGAAGGTCCGTATTTCTGGGATGCGGACGGCAAGCGCTACATCGACTACATCGGCTCGTGGGGCCCGGCCATCGTCGGCCACGCCCACCCGGAAGTGGTGCAGGCGGTGCAGGAAGCCGCCACGCGCGGCCTGTCGTTCGGCGCTCCCACCGAAGCGGAAGTGATCATGGCCGAGGAGATCTGCCGCCTGGTGCCGTCCATCGAGCAGGTGCGCCTGGTGTCGTCCGGCACCGAAGCGACGATGAGCGCATTGCGCCTGGCGCGCGGCGCCACGGGCCGCGACAAGATCGTCAAGTTCGAAGGCTGCTACCACGGCCACGCCGATTCCCTGCTGGTCAAGGCCGGCAGCGGCCTGCTCACGTTCGGCAATCCGACTTCCGCCGGCGTGCCGGAGGACTTCGTCAAGCACACCCTGGTCCTGGACTACAACGACGTGGCCCAGATCGAGGAGGCCTTCGCCAACTTCGGCAGCGAGATCGCTTGCGTGATCGTCGAGCCGGTGGCCGGCAACATGAACCTGATCAAGGCCACGCCGGAGTTCCTGCAGGCGCTGCGCGAGCTGTGCACGCGCCATGGCGCGCTGCTGATCTTCGACGAGGTGATGTGCGGTTTCCGCGTCGGCCTGGGCGGCGCGCAGGCGCTGTACGGCATCAAGCCGGACCTGACGGCGCTGGGCAAGGTGATCGGCGGCGGCCTGCCGGTAGCCGCCTTCGGCGGCAGCGCCGAGTTGATGAGCAAGATGGCGCCGCTGGGCGCCGTCTACCAGGCCGGCACGCTGTCGGGCAACCCGATCGCGGTGGCCGCCGGCATGACGACCCTGAAACTGATCCAGCAGCCAGGTTTCTACGACAAGTTGACCGCCAGCGCCAGGCGCTTGGCCGAAGGCCTGACCGATGCCGCGTTCGAGGAGGGCGTGACGTTCTGCGCCGACTACGAGGGCGGCATGTTCGGCCTGTACTTCAGCGAACAGCCGCCGCGCAATTATGCCGAAATGATGGCCGGCGACCGGGCCCGCTTCAACACCTTCTTCCACGCCATGCTGGACGAAGGCGTGTACTTCGCGCCGGCCGCGTTCGAGGCCGGTTTCGTCTCCGCCGCGCATGACGACGCCGTCATCGACGAGACGATCGAAGCGGCCCGCCGCGTGTTCCGCAAGCTGAAGGCCGCCGCCTGATTCCCGCGGCTCGCTTAGGGCCGCCTTAATTCCGCCTTTTGTAACAGGCCCGACACTTTTACAAGGTGCCGGGCCTGCTACACTGCCAACCCTCATGAATCCCCTTCCCGCCACTTCGCGCTGACGCGCGCCGCACCTTCACGTCCGGCGCCGTGCGCACTCGTACGAGCCGACCATGAAACTGCTGCAACGACTGACCGACAACGACACCGTCAAGGCCCTCGGGCCGGGCCTCATCACCGGCGCCGCCGACGACGATCCTTCCGGCATCGCCACCTATTCCCAGGCCGGCGCCCAGTTCGGCTTCAACATGCTGTGGACCCTGGTCCTGACGTATCCGCTGATGGTCGGCATCCAGCTGGTGTCGGCGCGCATCGGCCTCGTCACGGGACACGGCCTGGCCGCCAATATCCGCCGCGCCTACCCGCCCGCGCTGCTGTACGGCGTCGTGCTGCTGCTCCTGGTGGCGAACATCGTCAACATCGCGGCCGACGTGGCGGCGATGGGCGAGGCGCTGCGCCTGGTCGCCGGCTTCGGCTCGGCCCACATCTACGCGCTGGCCTGCGGCTTCCTGTGCCTGACCTTGCAGGTGTTCCTGCCCTACCGCACCTACGTGCGCTACCTGAAGTGGCTCACGCTCGGGCTGCTGGCCTATGTCGCCACCGTGTTCGCCGTGCATATGCCCTGGGGCGAGGTCGCGCTGGCCACCGTCATGCCGCACTTCGAGTGGAACCGCGCCTCGGTCGGCCTGATCGTCGCCGTGTTCGGCACGACGATTTCTCCTTACCTGTTCTTCTGGCAGGCCTCGCAGGAGGTGGAAGAGCTGCGCGACAGCCGCACGCAATCGTTGCGCGAGGCGCCGGAAGCGGCCGCGCGCCACCTGCGCCGGATCAAACTGGACACCTTCATCGGCATGGCGTTCTCCAACATCGTGGCGTTCTTCATCATCCTGACGGCGGCGGCGACCCTGGGCCTGCACGGCATCACGGACATCCAGAGCTCGGCCCAGGCGGCCGAGGCGCTACGCCCGATCGCCGGCGAATTCGCTTTCGTCATCTTCGCGCTGGGCATCGTCGGCACGGGCATGCTGGCCATTCCCGTGCTGGCGGGATCGGCCGCCTATGCCGTCACGGAAAGCTTCAAATGGAAGAACGGCCTGGAACTGAAGGTGCTGGAAGCGCGCGAGTTCTACGCCATCATCTCGCTGGCGACCATCGGCGGCATGGCGCTCAACTTCGCGCCGATCGACCCGATCAAGGCACTGCTGTGGTCCGCCCAGATCAACGGCGTGATCGCGGTGCCGATCATGGTGGTCATGATGCTGCTGGCGCGTAACCCGGCCGTGATGGGACGCTTTACCCTGACGCGGCGGCATACCTTCTTTGGCTGGCTGGGGGTGGCGGTGATGGCTTGCGCGGTGGTGGCGATGTTTGCTGCCGCGTAGCGCGAGCGGGGGGTCTGTCCCCTCGGGACTGACCCCGAAGTTTGCAGGCGCTGTCGAAACGTTGAATGACTTCAGGGTCAGTCCCAAAGGGACAGACCCTATTGCATCAGCCGCGGGGTTACTTCAACCAGCCGCGATGGCGGAAGTACAGGAACGGCGCGATCGCGCTGGTGATCATCAGCCCCCAGGCCCACGGATAGCCGTAGGTCCAGTTCAGCTCCGGCAGGATCTTGAAGTTCATGCCGTACACGCTGGCGATCAGGGTCGGCGGCAGGAAAGCCACGCTGGCCACCGAGAAGATCTTGATGATCTTGTTCTGGTTGATGTTGATGAAGCCGACGGTGGCGTCCATCAGGAAGTTGATCTTGTCGAACAGGAACGAGGTGTGACCGTCCAGCGATTCGATGTCGCGCAGGATCTGGCGCGCTTCCTCGAACTGCTCGGAGTTCAGCAGGCGGCCGCGCATCAGGAAGCTGACGGCGCGGCGCGTGTCCATCATATTGCGGCGGATGCGGCCGTTCAGGTCTTCCTCGTGGGCGATGGCGGACAGCGCGTCGGCCGCGTCCTTGTCGGTGAATTCCTTCTGCAGCACCCGGCCCGACACTTCTTCCAGCTTCTGGTAGATGCCCTCCAGCGCATCGGCGGAGTATTCGGCGTCGGTCGCGTACAGGTCCAGCAGCACGTCCATGTAGTCGGCGATCGAGCCGGGACGCGAGCGTGCGCGCATGCGCACCAGGCGGAACACGGGCAGGTCGTCCGTGTGGACCGAGAACAGCATCTTCTTGGCCAGGATGAAGGCGACGGTGACGACGCGCGACGGGCCGTCGTCTTCTTCCAGCAGGAAGTCGGTGCGCAGGTGCAGGTCGCCGTTTTCCGCCTCGTAGTAGCGGGCCGAGGCCTCGATGTCCTTGACTTCGTCCTCGCCCGGCAGGATCACGCCGTAGATCGCCTTGACCCAAGCCCGTTCGTCGTCGTTCGGGTCAGTCAGGTCGACCCATACCGGTGCCACGGATTCAAGGTCTTCGCGCGTCTCGATGGGCACCTGGTTGAGCCGGCCATTTTGTAAAACGAACACATTGATCATAGGCACACTCTCAGCCGGGTGGATCAGGCGCGCGGGGCGCGAAAATCGAAACAGCGCAAGTGTACCCGCAAGGCCGGCGGCAGACCATACCGCCCGGCTACTTTTTGTTCCTGATGCTCAGAAAAACCGCAGCGGGACGGCCGCCGTCACGGCAATTCGGCCGACCCCATGCGCTTCAGGATGATCGCGGTGCGGCGGTTCAGGTACTTGGTGTTGCGGTGCGCGTCGTAGTAGCGCGGGTTGGGCAGCATCACGGCCAGCTTGGCCGCCTGCGCGGCGCCCAGTTTCGACGCCGGGATGCGATAGTAATAGCGCGCGGCCGCCTCGGCGCCGTAGATGCCGCGGCCGAATTCGACCACGTTCAGGTAGATCTCGAAGATGCGCTGCTTGTCCATCAGCGCTTCCAGCATGTAGGTGATGATCAGTTCCTGGCCCTTGCGCAGGTAGCTGCGCGAGCCGGACAGGAACAGGTTCTTGGCCAGCTGCTGCGTGATGGTGGAGCCGCCGTGCGTGACCTTGCCGCGCTTGTCGTTGCGCTCGAAGGCTTTTTCCAGCGCGTCCCAGTCGACGCCGTCGTGCTCGGAGAAGTTGGCGTCCTCCGAGGCGATGATGGCGCGCTTCAGGTTCCGCGAGATGCGCTCGTACGGCACCCACTGCTGGCGCACGGTGGCGTTCGGGTCCTTCTCGCGCATGACGGCCTGCTGCTGGCGCATGAAGGCCGTCATGGTCGGGTTATGGTCGACCCACCACCAGATCTGGACGAAAAAATAGGCCTGCACGGCCAGGAACAGCACGATGGGGACGATGAAGACCCACTTGACCCAGGCCCAGCGCCCGGGCGATTTTTTTGTTGTCATAACGTTCGACGGATCGATGCCAATACCGCCGCGGTGTCCGGCCGCACGCCGCGCCACAGGGCGAACGCTTCGGCCGCCTGCTCCACCAGCATGCCCAGGCCGTCGCGCGGCACGGCGCCGTGCTGCGCGACGAAGCGCAGGAACACCGTCGGCTCCTTGCCGTACATCATATCCAAAGCCAAGGTGCCCGGGTGGAATACCGACGCCGGAATGGGCGGCAGGTCCGCCTGCAGGCTGGCCGATGTTGCGTTAACGACGATATCGAAGCTGCCGGCGATGTCGCCGAAGCCGCCGGCCGACAGCACGCCCTCCCCGCCCAGCGCCGCGAACTGCTGCACCAGCGCTTCGGCGGTGGCCACCGTGCGGTTGGCGATGACCAGCGCGGCGGGCCGGTGTTCCAGGAGCGGTAGCACGGCGCCGCGCGCGGCACCGCCGGCCCCCAGCAGCAGCACGCGCCGGCCGGCGATGGCCACGCCCGCGTTGCCGGTGATGTCGGCCACCAGGCCGGCGCCGTCCGTATTGTCGCCCGTGATGCCGTGCGCGTCGAACAGCAGCGTGTTGACGGCCCCCGCGGCCTGGGCGCGGATCGTCAGCGCGTTGGCCAGCCTGTGCGCATCGAGCTTGAACGGCACCGTCACGTTGGCGCCCTTGCCGCCTTCGGCGATGAAGGCGTGGACGGCGGCGGCGAAGCCGTCCAGCGGCGCCAGGCGCTTCTCGTAGGTCAGCTGCTGGCCGGTCTGCGCGGCAAAGGCGGCGTGGATGTCGGGCGATTTGCTGTGGGCGATGGGGTTGCCGAAAACGCAGTAGCGGTCCATGGATGTCCTGTCGATGCTCAGTTCGCGCTGTTCAGGTCAGCTTCGAGTTTTTGTTCGCGGGTGAATTTGAAGCGGGTGATGATGACCCACAGGTCGTCCTTGTCGGACGACAGCATGTTTGGCGGGAACTTGCCGAACGGCGCGGCGCGGCGCACGATGTGGATGGCGGCCTCGTCCAGCGCCGGGTTGCCGGAGCTGGTCTGCACCTTGATGCCGCCCTCCTTTGTATACAGTGTGCCGTCCTGGAAGATCGGAATCTGCAGCACCAGCTCGCCGTACAGCTTGCGGCCGTTCTTCTGCGGGAAGTTCAGGGTACCGATGTCCTCGACGCGGCGCTGGAACTGCTTGTAGTACATCGCGTAGCCCACCTGCTGGGTGCTGGGCGTGATGTAGGTGCGGCGCGGGCGCTTGTTCTCGTCTTCGATGCGCTGCGTGATCTCGGCCGCCATGCGGGCGATGGCCTTGCTGCTCTCGACCAGGTCGGCGCCGCTCGGCACCGGGTCCGGCCGCTTTTCCTCGCTGACGGGGGCGGCGCGGTACGGCGTTTTCTTCACCTGCGTCATCAGCGCATCCTGCCTGGCTTGCAACTCCTCGATGCGCTTCTGGGCGGCCTTGATGCTGTCGCCGTCGTCCATCTTGCGCATGTCCGGCAGCGGCGACTTGGCGCGGCCCTTGTCGGCATTGCCGCCGCCTTCCAGGTTGGCCTGCGCCAGCGCGTCCGCCTTCAGCGGCTTGTTGGCGTGCTTGGCGTTGACGAGGATGACTTCCAGCGTGGGATCGGTGGGCGCCAGTTTGAACTCGGTGGGGGCGACAAAACGCACCCCCAGCAGCGCCGCATGCGCCGCCACGGAGACGGCCAGCGCGATCATCAGGAACCGGTTTTCTTGAAGAGACTTCACGGGCAAGCAAAGAAGCGAGGCGGAATGCGCCATTCTACCCGCCAACACATGGCACAGTCGGCTTTTTGCGTGCGCACCGGAGCCGCAAATTCACCCCAAGGCAGAAACTGGGGTCAGACCCGGCGGGTCTGACCCCGGCCCTTGCCGTTGGGTGAAAAGCGTGCAATGGCCCGCCAGCTGCGTTAGGCCTCCGGCGGCTGCTCGGCCGCCTCGGCCTTCTCGTCGGCCGGCTGGTCCGGGTCCGGCACCAGTTCCGGCACCGTTTCGCCCACCAGCTCCTCTTCGTCGAACTCGACGTCGGTCGCCGCCTGGTCGGCCGCGACTTCCAGCAGGCGCGTTTCGATCGACAGGTCCACCTCGTCCCAGCGCAGCACGTCCAGCTTGACGGCGGCGCCGCGCGCCAGTTGCGGCATGCCCGGCAGGCGGATGACGAGCGGGATGTCCGTCAGGCGCAGCACTTCGTCCTTCAGCACGACGGCATCGACCTGGCGGACGTCTTCCTGGCCCAGCCAGCGCAGGCACCAGTAGCGCTCCATATTGGCCTGGAAGTCGGCGTAGGCCGCGTAGGCGGCGTCGAAAGCGGAGACGATGGCGAACAGGTTGGCGTCCTTCTGCTTGAACGGCGCCACCAGCGGCGCCATCACGCCCTTCTCGGCGCAGGCCAGGATCTGCCACTGGTTGACGAGGTCCGTGTAGCGGCGCAGCGGTGAGGTGCTCCACGCGTACTGGTCCACGCCCAGGCCCTGGTGTGGCGCCGCGTGCGTCACCATGCGCACCTGCATTTTCGCATTCCAGCCGCCCACGCCCTGGCCCTGGCTGCGGTAGATGCCGGGCACGCCGTGGTCGTGCATCAGCTTGCCCCAAGTGCTGTTGGCGAAGATCATCAGCTCGGCGACGATCTTGTCCAGCGGCGCGCCGCGCTTGCGGCGGGTGATCGTGACGACGTCGTTCTCGACGTAGAAATTGAAATCGACGCGGTTGTTCTGCTCCGGCTTCAGGCCGAACGCCTCGCGCTTGACCATGCGGCCCGCTTCCAGGTGCCGCGCCCAGCCCCACAGCAAGGTCAGCTCGGCCTTGCGTGGGTACTCGCCTGCGCCGCTGGCCAGGGTTTCCTCGTTGACCACGTCATCGAGCTCGTTGTGGCGCAGGTTGTTGGCGATCGGCACCAGCTCCGCGCGTGTTTCCGTCGCGATGACGGTCCAGTCGCTCGGGTCGAGCGTGGCATACAGCGACAGCGCCGGGCAGGTCTTGCCCTCGGCCAGGGTGAACGCGTCCACCACGCTGTCCGGCAGCATCGTGATCTTGTCGCCCGGCATATACACGGTGGACATGCGCGCGCGCGCGATCTTGTCGATGGCGTCGTCCGGCTTGATGCCCAGGCCCGGCGCCGCGATGTGGATGCCGATGCGCACCTTGCCGTCCGGCTGGTGGACCACAGAGAAGGCGTCGTCGATCTCGGTGGTGGTCACGTCGTCGATGGAGAACGCTTCGACGGCGGCGACAGGCAGGTCGCTCGGCGCGGCCGGCACGGCCACGTCCGGGAAGCCGTGCCCTTTCGGGAAGTTCTCGAACAGGAACTTCGCCATGTGCAGGTCCTTGGCCGAACCGATGCCGCCCACGGCCAGCATCAGCCGTGCCGGCGACGTGTGCAGCTCGTTGCAGGCCGCGTCCAGCGCCTTGTACTCGATCGTGTTCTTGTCCGGCTTGAACAGCAGTTGCTGGACGATGTTCTGCATCGATGCCGGCAGGCGGTTTTCCTTCAGCTCGTCCACGTACTGCTGCTGCACGATGGCCTGCTGCTTTTTCTTCTCGATACCGGCCAGCGCCGCCTTCAGCGTCTGCTCCGGCGCGGCCTTGTAGCGGCCGCGCCCTTTCTTATGGAAGTAGATCGGCGCCGAATGCAGCGCCAGGATCAAGCCGGCCGCCTCGTGCGGCAGCGGCGCGTGGCCGAAGTACTCGGCGCCCAGCTCGGCGAAACCGAATTCTTCCTCGCCCGCCACTTCCCACAGAAAATCGAGATCGACGTCCGCCGCCACCGCCTTGGCCTCGCCCAGCAGCACTTCCGGCGCGGGCTTTTCGTATTGCAGCAGCACGTCGCGCGCCTTCACCTTGCTGCGTTTGCCGCTGGCCATTTCGACTTGATAGGCCTCGCCAGCCTGGGACAGCACGGTTCCGACCTTGAAATCGCCGGATTCTTCAAAAAAGACGTTCATGTTTCTCTCGTATTCGATGTTCGTGGGACCAGCCGGGTGACGCGCGGCAGGAATACCTCCGTCACCAAGAGCGTGCCCTGGCGGCGCCGGTACAGGCAGCGCCGTGCATACAGCAATTGTTCTTCCAGCGCGGCGTGGCCCTCGGCCGCCAGCGCCGCGCGCGCACGCAGGGCCAGCGGATGGCTGGCGCGCAGGCGCGCATATTCCAGTGTGCCGCGGGTCACGCGCGGATCGCCGAACAGGGTCGTGCCCAGCGAACGCTCGCCCAGCGCCGAAAACAGCGGCCAGTCGGTGGCGTCGGCGCTCATCGGCACCACCGTGTGGGCAAACACCACGGGCGCATTATCACACCGCAGCAGCACCTCCCTTTCCCACACCCGCCCCGGGCGGTGCAAGCCGATGGCGCGCGCCTCGTCGGCCAGGCAGGTGGCGACGTGTTGGTGCAGTACCTGCACGCGGAACGTCTCGCTGTGGCTTTTCAGCTTGGCCGTCAGCGAGCCGCTGCCCGTCAGCCAGTGGCGCAAATCATGCGGCGCATTGACGGCCAGGACATGGCCCACCCAGTTGGCCTGGCGCAGCGAGCGTTCCCTCATGCGGCGCCGTGCACCCGGGCGAACGCCAGCACCTCGTCCACATAGTCGGCAAACTCGCTGATGCCATGGTCGCTGCCTTGGATGACGTGCTGGCGCGCGCCGGCGTAATGCGCGACCATCGTGCGGTAGTCCAGCACCTCGTCGCCGGTGGCGGCCAGCAGGAAGTAGCGTTCGGGCCGCGTGATCGCCGGCACAGCAAACGCGCGCAGCTCGTCGATATACTCGCGCTTGAACTCGAACGGCTCGTCGCTGTGGTACATCGTCGTCACGCCGACGTGCTTGTCCAGGTCGCGCAGCGGCGTGACGGCGGGATTGAGCAGCACGGCGCGGCAGCCCAGCCGTTCGGCCATCCACGTGGCGTAGTAGCCGCCCAGCGACGAGCCGATAATGCACAGCTCATCGGCCGGTACGCGCGCCACCAGCGCGAACGCTTGCGCCATCGCCAGCTTGGGCGACGCCGGCAGCTGCGGCGCGATGTATTCATCGGCGCGGCCCAGCGCCGCCATCCGTTCGGCCAGCAGCCGGCCTTTCATCGACCGCGGCGACGAGCGGAATCCGTGCAGGTAAAGAATCATGCTGCCAGCGCGTCCAGCAGTTTCTGGTGCACGCCACCGAAGCCGCCGTTGCTCATCACGACGACATGATCGCCCGGACGTGCCTGGCCGGCGATGGCCTTGACCATCAGGTCCAGGTCTTCGAAGGCGGAAGCGGTCGCGCCCATCGGCGCCAGCGCCGTGGCCAGGCTCCAGCCCAGCGCCTTCTCGCTGCCGAAGCCGAACACCAGGTCCGCATCGACCAGGCTGCCCGGCAGCGCATCCTTCATCGCGCCCAGCTTCATCGTGTTCGAGCGCGGTTCCAGCACGGCCAGGATGCGGGTGTCCTTGCCCAGCTTCTGGCGCAGGCCGCCGACCGTGGTCGCGATCGCCGTCGGGTGGTGCGCGAAATCGTCGTACACGGTGACGCCACGGGCCACGCCGCGCACTTCCATGCGGCGCTTGACGCTCTCGAATTTTTCCAGTGCCTTGGCCGCCTGCGCGATCGGCACGCCGACGTTGCGGGCGGCGGCGATCGCCGCCAGCGCATTGTTGCGGTTGTGCCTGCCGGTCAGCTTCCAGTCCACGGTGGCCTGGAACTGGCCGTTGAACAGCACGTCGAAGCTGCCGTCCGGGTGCTCCTTCATCGTCCAGTTGCAGCCTTCCGCGCCGCCGAAGGTCTCTTTCTCGCTCCAGCAGCCGCGCCGGATCACCCGCTGCAGCGACTCCTCGTCGCCGTTGACGATCACGCGGCCGACGCCCGGCACGGTGCGCACCAGGTGGTGGAACTGCGTCTCGATGGCGGCCAGGTCCGGGAAAATGTCGGCGTGGTCGTATTCCAGGTTGTTCAGGATCGCCGTCTTGGCATGGTAGTGCACGAACTTGCTGCGCTTGTCGAAGAACGCCGTATCGTATTCGTCCGCCTCGATGACGAAGAATTCGGAATCGGCACCCTTGCCGCTCAGCCGGGCCGACACGCCGAAGTTCATCGGCACGCCGCCGATCAGGAAGCCCGGCGCATAGCCGGCGTCTTCCAGGATCCAGGCCAGCATCGCCGATGTCGTCGTCTTGCCGTGCGTGCCCGCCACCGCCAGCACCCATTTATGGCGCAGGATATGCTCGCCGATCCACTGCGGGCCGGAGACATACGGCAGGCTGCGGTTCAGGATTTCCTCGACCAGCTCATTGCCGCGCGAGACCACGTTGCCGATCACGTACAGGTCCGGGTTCAGGTTGACCTGGTCCTTGCCGAAGCCCTGGATCAGTTCGATGCCCTGGGCTTCCAGCTGCGTGCTCATCGGCGGATAGACGTTGGCGTCGCAGCCCGTCACCTTGTGGCCGGCTTCCTTCGCCAGCACGGCCAGGCCGCCCATGAAGGTGCCGCAAATGCCGAGAATATGGATATGCATGATGGTAGCGCTCGATAGTCAGGATCGGGATTTTACCCGACGCGCGGCTTTTCCCCGGTTCAGCGTATGATCATGGCTATGATGCACAATCCTCAAGACGACATCGCGCAGCTGCGCACGGAGATCGCGACGCTGGCGGCGAGGCTGATCGCGCAGGACGGTGCCGACTACGGCACGGCCAAGCGCAAGGCGGCGCGCCAGCTGCTGGGCGAAGCGCAGGCCAACGCCAAGCGCGACCTGCTGCCGGACGACCTGCAGGTCGAGGAAGCGGTGCGGCAATATCACGCGCTGTTCAACGCCGCCACCCAGCCGGCCCGGCTGCATCACCTGCGCACGATCGCACTGGAAGTGATGGAGCAACTGGCGGACTACAACCCGTTCCTGACGGGCGCGGTGCTGAACGGCACGGCCGGCGAGCATGACGACATCCACCTGCAGCTGTTTGCCGACAGCGCCAAGGAAGTGCAGATCTGGCTGCTGAACAAGAACGTCAATATAGAGATCGGCGAGGCGGACCATTTTAAGGGTCCGCGCCACGATCCTGTGGAGACGGTCAGTTTTATCTACCGCAACGAAGGCGTGCACGTGGAACTGTACGAGCAGCACGACCTGCGCGGGGCAAAGAAGCAGCGCAGCGGCGAGCGCCCCACCCGGGTCGATATCGCGGAACTGCGCACACTATTATTAACAGACCCTCGAACCGAAGCATGAAAAAATCTCACTTGCTGGCCTATGGCGTTGTCGCCGTCCTGTTCGCCGCCACCGGCGCCTGGGTCGGCCAGAAAATGAAACCGGCGCCCGACCCCGTGACGATGACACCAGTGCCCGCGGCGGCCGCCCCCGCCGCCGCGGCCGGCAACACGCCTGGGGCCGCCGCTCCCGCCGGCAAGGACCTGACCGGCGCCGTCGAGGCATTGTTCGACCAGTGGATGCCAGATGACAAGGGTGTCCAGCAGGCCCTGGCACAATGGCAAGGCAAGCCCCTGCTGCTCAATTTCTGGGCACCGTGGTGTGCTCCGTGCGTTCAAGAAATGCCCGAGCTGTCCCAGCTGCAAACCGGGGGCAAGTTCAAGGACCTGCAGGTCGTCGGCATCGGCATCGATACGCCCACCAATATTGCTGATTTCAACAAGAAGTTCAAGATCGCCTACCCCCTGCTGGTCGGCGGCAGCACCGGCACCGAGCTGTCGCGCCTCTTGGGCAATACCCAGGGCGGCCTGCCGTTTACCGTGCTGATCGGCGCGGACGGCAAGGTCCGCAAGGCGTATCTGGGCCGGCTGAACTTCGAGAAGCTGGAAAAGGACCTGGCCGCATTATAGACATTTTGACATGTTCTTTTTTCTTGCCAATGGTCGCGCTTGACGGCAAAATGCGGAACTTTCGCGGACATGGTCAGGAACATGGCAAAACACTTGCTGCTGCTGAACGGCCCCAACCTGAATCTGCTGGGAACGCGCGAGCCTCATATCTATGGTGCCACAACCCTGGCCGATGTAGAGCGGGCTGCGCAGGAACAGGCGGCAGCGGCGGGTGCACAGCTGGCCGTGTTCCAGAGCAATCACGAGGGAGCGTTGATCGACCGGATTCACGCGGCACGTGCCGAAGGCGTGGATTACATCGTCATCAACCCGGGTGGCTATACGCATACGAGCGTCGCGTTGCGCGATGCGCTGGCCGGCATCGCCATCCCGTTCGTGGAAGTTCACATTTCGAATATTTATCAGCGCGAAGCATTTCGCCATCATTCCTATCTCAGTGCGATCGCGACGGGCACGATTTGCGGCCTCGGCATCGAGGGCTACCGGCTCGCCATCGACTTCGCTCTAAAAAGCAGTTAATCTACGCGATCTGCACGCATTTTCGCGCTCCTGCCCACAAGGCCGCAGCGCTTACCCTTACCAAAACAAGATAAAACGGAGTCTCAGATGGATTTACGCAAGCTCAAGACGTTGATTGACTTGGTTGCCGAATCGGATATTGCGGAACTCGAAGTAACCGAAGGCGAGAGCAAGGTCCGTATCGTCAAATCCTCCGCCATGCCGCAGAACCAGGTCGTCATGATGCCGTCGCAGGGCGCTCCGGCCCAGTTTGCACCTGTTGCGGCGCCGAACGCCGCGCCAGCCCCGGCCGCTGCCGCCGCGGTGCCGGCCGCCGCCGCCGAGCCGACCGGTCACGTCGTCAAGTCGCCGATGGTCGGCACGTTCTATCGTTCCTCGGCTCCGGGCAAGGAGCCGTTCGTCGAGGTGGGCCAGTCGATCAAGGAAGGCGACACGCTGTGCATTATCGAAGCGATGAAGCTGCTGAACGAAATCGATGCCGACAAATCCGGCACCATCACCCAGATCCTGGTCGAGAACGGCCAGCCGGTCGAATTCGGCCAGCCCCTGTTCGTGATCGGCTGAAGATTCTGACGCGGCCGCCAGCGGCCAGCGCGAGTCAGCACCTCCTCATCTACAAAGAGCACCCGGCCAGTCCGGGTGTTCGCAAAGATAGAACTAGCCATGTTTGAAAAAATCCTCATTGCCAATCGCGGTGAAATCGCGCTGCGTATCCAGCGCGCCTGCCGCGAGATGGGCATCAAGACGGTGGTCGTCCACTCCGAAGCGGACAAGGACGCGAAATACGTCAAGCTGGCCGATGAATCCGTCTGCATCGGGCCGGCCCAGTCGGCGCAGAGCTACCTGAACATGCCGGCCATCATCAGCGCCGCCGAAGTCACCGATGCCGAAGCGATCCACCCGGGCTACGGCTTCCTGTCCGAGAACGCCGACTTCGCCGAGCGCGTCGAGAAATCCGGCTTCGTCTTCATCGGCCCGCGTTCCGACTCGATCCGCCTGATGGGCGACAAGGTCTCGGCCAAGCAGGCCATGATCAAGGCCGGCGTGCCGTGCGTGCCCGGCTCCGACGGCGCCCTGCCGGACGACCCGAAGGCCATCGTGCAGATCGCCCGCAAAATCGGCTATCCCGTCATCATCAAGGCGGCCGGCGGTGGCGGTGGCCGCGGCATGCGCGTGGTGCACACGGAAGCGGCGTTGCTCAATGCCGTCACGATGACCAAGAGCGAAGCGGGTGCCGCGTTCGGCAACCCCGAGGTCTACATGGAGAAGTTCCTGGAGAACCCGCGCCACGTGGAGATCCAGATCCTGGCCGACGAGCACCGCAACGCCGTCTGGCTGGGTGAGCGCGACTGCTCGATGCAGCGCCGCCACCAGAAGGTCATCGAGGAAGCGCCGGCACCGGGCATCCCGCGCAAGCTGATCGAGAAGATCGGCGACCGCTGCGCCGAAGCCTGCCGCAAGATCGGCTACCGTGGCGCCGGCACGTTCGAGTTCCTGTACGAGAACGGCGAGTTCTACTTCATCGAGATGAACACCCGCGTGCAGGTCGAGCACCCGGTCACGGAAATGATCACCGGCATCGACATCGTGCAGGAACAGATCCGCATCGCCTGCGGCGAGAAGCTGCGCTTCCGCCAGCGCGACGTGATGCTGTCCGGTCACGCCATCGAGTGCCGCATCAACGCGGAAGACCCGTTCAAGTTCACGCCGTCGCCGGGACGCATCACGTCGTGGCACACGCCGGGCGGCCCGGGCGTGCGCGTGGACTCGCATTCGTATGCGGGTTACTATGTACCGCCGCACTACGATTCGATGATCGGCAAACTGATCACCTACGGCGCCACCCGCGAGCAGGCCATCCGCCGCATGCAGATCGCGTTGTCGGAAATGGTCGTCGAAGGCATCCAGACCAATATCCCGCTGCACCGCGAGCTGATGGTCGATGCCCGCTTCATCGAAGGCGGCACCAACATCCATTACCTGGAACAGAAACTGGCGGAAATGCCCAAGGCAGGTTCATGAGCTGGACTGAAATCGTCATCGAAGTCGCCCGCGACAACGCCGAAGCCCTGTCGGACGCGCTGATCGAGGCCGGTGCCCTGTCCGTCTCCGTCGAGGACGCGGACGAAGGCACCGCCCAGGAAAAGCCGCTGTTCGGCGAGCCGGGCATGGAGCCGAAGGAAGCGGCGTGGGAACACAGCCGCGTGGTCGCGCTGACGGACGTCGACGCCGACCAGGCCGCGATCGTGGCCGAGGCGGCAGCCGCCATCGGCCTGGCCGCCGCGCCGGCGTTCACCACCCGCAAGGTGGAAGACGAAGACTGGGTGCGCCTGACGCAATCGCAGTTCGAGCCGATCCACATCGGCAAGAACATCTGGGTCGTGCCGAGCTGGCACGAGGCGCCCGATGCCAACGCCCTGATCCTGGAACTGGACCCGGGCCTGGCCTTCGGCACCGGCAGCCATCCCACCACGAAGCTGTGCATGGAATGGCTGGAAGCCCATCCGGCGCCGAACCAGTCGGTGCTCGATTACGGCTGCGGCTCCGGCATCCTGGCCATGGTGGCGCGCAAGCTGGGCGCCACGCAGGTCGCCGGCGTCGACATCGACCCGCAGGCAATCGAATCGGCACGCGACAACGCCGTGCGCAACCAGGTCCAGGACATCGAGTTCTTCGTGCCGGAAGACTTCGCGCAGTCGCAGCATGCCGAGGCGCGCTTCGACATCGTGGTCGCCAACATCCTGTCGTCGCCATTGAAGCTGATGGCGCCGATGCTGTCCGGCCGCGTGGCCGATGGCGGCGCGCTGGTGCTGTCCGGCGTGCTGGCGCGCCAGGCGGAGGAAGTGGCGGCCGCGTACGCGCCGTTCATCAAGCTGTCCGTCTGGGCCGAACACGAAGGCTGGGTGGCCCTGCACGGCCGCCTCGGCAGCGATACAGCCCTGCCGGCGCGTTAAGGCACTGCCGACGCGCATGGCGCTCGCCACCCAATGCCCCCACTGTCAGACGGTTTTCCGGGTCGCCCACGACCAGCTGAAACTGCGTGGGGGCATCGTGCGCTGCGGCGCCTGCAATGAAATCTTCGACGGCAACGCCGCGCTCGTGGAGCCGGCCGTCGCCCCCCTCCCCGTTCCGCCCCCTCCGCTGGATCTCGAGCTTGACCTGGAGGCGCCTGAACCTGCGCCGGAGCCGGAGCCGGAGCCTGAGCCTGAGCCTGAGCCTGAGCCGACTGCCGGGGTCGGACCCGGCGGGTCCGACCCCAGCCCTTCGGTCGATGTGACCGAGGCTCGCCCCGACAGCGACTTCGACCTGCCGTCCGAGCACATCGTCGCCGTCGCGCTCGACGACGTGCACACATTCGAGGAGACACCCGCCGAATCGGTGCCGGAAGACGATGAAGCCGATACCGAGGGCGCACGCACGGCCGACGAAGCCGCCGCCGCCGACCTGCTGGCCGGCGCGCCGGACAGCGCCCTGCTGGCCGCCGGCAGCGCCGCCACGGCGACGCCAGCCGAGGAACCCGACGAACCGGAATTCGTGCGCCAGGCCGAGCGCCGCGAACGCGTGGGCCGCAGCGCCCGTCTCGTCATGGCCTGGGGCACGCCGCTGCTGGCCATGCTGCTGCTGGTCCAGCTGGGCAGCACCTTCCGCAACCCGCTGGCGGCCCGCTATCCGGCGCTGCAGCCGGGGTTGCAGGCCCTGTGCGCACCGTTCGGCTGCAAGGTCGAGCTGCCGGCCCAGATCGACGCGCTGGCGATCGAACAAGGCGAGCTGCAGACGCTGGCCGACAATACCTTCAGCTTCGCCACCGTGCTGCGCAACGGATCGCGCACGGTGCAGGCCTGGCCACACATCGAGCTGGTGCTGAACGACGCCGCCGACAAACCCGTGCTGCGCCGCGTGTTCGCGCCGCGCGACTACCTGGCCAGCCCGGCCGACCTGGCGCGCGGCTTCGGCCCGCGCAGCGAACAATCCGTCAAACTGTATTTCGAACTGGACCGGCTCAAGGCATCGGGCTACCACATCGCCATCTTCTACCCCTGAGGTTTCACCATGAACCAGACTTCCCTGATCTGTGGCTCGCTCGCCATCGACGTCATCATGCAATACGAGGGCCGCTTCGGCGATACCCTGCTGGCCGACCAGCTGCACAAGGTCAACGTGTCCTTCCTCGTGCCGACCATGCGCACGGAATTCGGCGGCTGCTCCGGCAATATCGCCTACAACCTGAAGCTGCTGGGCGGCGACCCGCGCATCGTCGGCGTGATGGGCCAGGACTGCGCGGCCTACCTCGAGCGCCTGCAGAAGCTGGGCATTTCGACGCAGAACATCCTGATCAAGAAGGACGCCTACAACGCCCAGTGCTTCGTCACGGCGGATTCGGACAACAACCAGATCAACGCCTTCCACCCCGGTGCGATGTCGTTCGCCCACGAGAACAATATCGAGGATGCCGGCCCGGCGCGCCTGGCGATCATCTCGCCGGACGGCCACCTGGGCATGCTCAAGCACGCCGACGACCTGCAGCGCCTGGGCATCCCGTTCGTCTTCGATCCGGGCCAGCAGATGCCGATGTTCACGGCCGAACAGCTGATCAGCTTTATCGACAAGGCCACCTACGTGACCTGCAACGACTACGAGATCGAGCTGCTGGTGGACCGCACCGGCCTGACGCTGGCCGACATCGCGCACCGCCTGGAGGCGCTGATCGTCACGCGCGGCGAGAAGGGGTCGCAGATCTACACGAAAGGCACCAGCATCGACATCCCGGCCGTGCAGGCCGACGCCGTGCTGGACCCGACCGGCTGCGGCGACGCCTACCGCGCCGGCCTGCTGTACGGCCTGACGCACGACCTGGGCTGGGAAACCACGGGCCGCCTGGCCAGCCTGCTGGGCGCGATCAAGATCGCCCACAAGGGCGCGCAGAACCACGTGGTCACGAAGGAAGAGATCGCGGACCGGTTCGAGAAAGCGTTCGGCTACCGCTACGAATAACGACAGCGCGATCAGCACCGGGGACAGGCACCAATCTCAGGGTCTCCGACCCTGAGATTGGTGCCTGTCCCCTTGGGTTTCATACTCCGGCAAACAGCATCCCCAGCACGAGCTGGGCGATCTGCAGCAGCACCAGCGCCACCAGCAGCGACAGGTCCAGGCTCCCCACCAGCGGCACCACCCGGCGGATCGGCCGCAGCAACGGCTCGTTCAGCGCCCGCACGAACGGCGCCAGCGGCGCGTGCGGATTGACCCAGCTGAAGATCGCCTCGACCACCAGCAGGGCCATGAAACCGTACAGTATCCACTGCAGGAAGCGGAACAGCGCCAGCTTCAGCACCAGCTCCACCGGCGCGCCGCGCATGAACATCAACGACGACGCCAGCAGCACGATCAGGAACGCGCCCAGCAGGCTGGCCCAGTCGTAGCCGCCAACGCCAGGCACGATGCGCCGCATCGGCCGGACCAGCCAGTCGGACAACTGGAACGTAAACTGTGCCACCGACGACGGCGGCCGCACGCGGGTCGCCTGCATCCAGAACCGCAGCAGCAGCACCCCGCCCAGCAGGACGGCGATGGTATCGACGATCAGCATCACAATACTAAGCACGAGCATTCTCCAATAGGGCTTGAGGCCAGCGTAAAAAAACCGCTGTGCGATTGTCTCACACAGCGGTCTTTACGCCCATCAGGCCGTCTCTAGTGAACGTAGCCGGCCGCGCGCACGCCGACGCGCCCGGCGTCCCCCACGCTTGCGCGTGGCGGTGCCGGGGTGGCGTCGTCAGTTCGCGGCCGGGCCAGCGTCTCAGGATGGACGGGTGCTGGTCGGGAACGGCCAGGCGGCGGCAGGTGCCAGCACGGTTTTCGCGGCTGGCGCGGAAGCGGCGGCAGCAGCCGGTGCGGCGGCTGGCTTGGCTTCCTTCTTGGCAGCAGTCTTCTTGGCTGGTGCGGCCTTCTTGGCGGCTGGTGCTTCGGCGGCTGGTGCGGCGGCTGGCGCTGCAGCTGGCTTCGCAGCCGATTTCGCGGCCGGCTTCGCAGCCGATTTCGCCGCAGGCTTCGCGGCAGCTTTCGCGGCCGGCTTGGCAGCGGCCTTCGCGGCAGGTTTTGCAGCTGGCTTGGCGGCGGCTTTCTTCGCTGCCGGTTTCGCTGCTGGCTTGGCGGCGGCCTTGGCAGCCGGCTTCGCAGCGGCCTTCTTCGCAGCCGGCTTGGCAGCGGCCTTCTTCGCAGCTGGCTTGGCGGCGGCCTTGGCGGCTGGCTTCGCAGCGGACTTGGTCGCGGTCTTCTTCGCAGCCGGCTTGGCAGCGGTCTTGGACGCGGACTTGGTTGCGGACTTGGTTGCGGTCTTGGCGGTCGACTTGGCGGCGGTCTTGCCGGAAGACTTCGTCGCGCTCTTCGCTGCTGGCTTGGCGGCGGTCTTGGTCGCGGACTTGGCGGCGGTTTTCTTCGCGGCTGGCTTTGCGGCGGTGGTGGACTTCTTGGCCGCTGGCTTGGCCGCGGTGGTGGATTTCTTGGCTGCTGGCTTGGCGGCGCTGGTCGACTTCTTCGCGGCCGGCTTGGCGGCGGTGGTCTTCTTCGCGGCCGGCTTTGCTGCCGTCGTGGATTTCTTCGCAGCTGGCTTGGCGGCGGCCGTCGACTTCTTCGCTGCCGGCTTGGCGGCTGCGGTCTTCTTCGCGGCTGGCTTTGCTGCCGTCGTCGTTTTCTTCGCGGCTGGCTTTGCTGCCGTCGTCGACTTCTTCGCGGCTGCCGGCTTGGCGGCGGTCGTGGTCTTCTTCGCAGCAGCCGGCTTGGCGGCGGCCGTGGTCTTCTTCGCAGCAGCCGGCTTGGCGGCGGTGGCGGACTTGGTTGCTGCCTTCTTGGCAGGAGCGGCAGCCTTGGTAGCGGCTGGCTTCTTCACTTCGGTTTTCTTAGCGGCGGTAGCCATTTTGATTCTCCTTCATCCGGGATGAAAATACGCACATGATTGAAACCCGTCCGGCTCCTCCGCCACCATGGGGGAAGGCCGGGCGAATTATTCATCGGCGCAAGCATGTCGATGTTTGCGCTAATGAATTCGGCACCGGCTGAACTGCTGCAGCTCCTCACGACTGCAGCACTTCAGCCATTCGATACCGTCGCCGCGCATCGGTTCACCATCTGCTTCGGTGCACCTGGCTCGACGACGCCATCAAAAATTCTTCTTCTACGTGTCTCCCTGGGTGGGCGGTCAACCAGCTCCTACCCATGCTTGGACCAGACAACGCTGCACATTCGCGTGCTCCGCCTTGAAAGAAAAAACCGCCCGGCCTGACTCAGTTCAGGCGAGGCGGCTTACAGATCACGGTGTGCTTCGTGTGCATATCTGTGCGAACTTTATGTCCTGTTTTTCTTTGCGGTTTGCGGCAACTACACACTCCAAAAAAGAGCGCTTGCATAACGACGCGTTTTCAAGTTCGTAAAGTACACGAAAACCTTATTGAAGCGCAACGGGCACGCATGCTTTTCCAGCTCTTTTTTTGCAGCGATCAGCGAGGTAGCGCACATTGGATCGACAGCGCAGGACGCTGCCGCATGCTGCCGGCGTCTTCCATGGCGTCCACGCAGCTCCACCGCGCTTCGCATACGCCCTTTACCTAAAGGCCGTATGCGAAATCGTTCGAGACTGGCGCGAGCGCGCGCGACAGCACGGCACCACATCGCGCGCACTGGCGCACACGCCGACCCGCAGTCGTGATTCGGCGACAGCAGCGCCACGCCAACTGCGCCGCGCACGCATATCGTTATGACGAAGCGGCCGAGTTTGCAGCGACGCCGCGCCGTGCGCGCCCCGACGTGACAGGCTGCGCGCACCGCGCTTACACTGCTGAGATAGAAGAGGAGAACACCATGCACATCGCCGCCGCGACGACTACTCGTACGCACCGCATTGCTGCCCCGCTGGCCCGACGCCAAGGTCGCCATCATCGGCGGTTCGATCGCGCGCGGCGAAGCAACGCCCACTTCCGACATCGACCTGCTGCTACTGTTCGAGCACGTCGACCAGGCCTGGCGCGACACGCTGAAGGTGGGCACGCAAACGGTCGAACTGTTCGGTCACGACCTCGCCACGTTCGACTACTTCTGCCGCGTCATGGATGGTCCCGCCGGGCGCATGCCATTGGCGGCGATGGTCAACGACGGCGTCAGCGTACTGCCCGACAGCGCCCTGCTGCAACGGCTGCGCCGGCATGCGCGCCAGCTGTACGACGCCGGACCGGCACCGCTGACGGCCGAGGCGATGGCGCGCCAGCGCTACGCGATCACGACACTACTGGAAGACCTGACGGACAGCACGGCGCCGGACGAAACGCTGGCGATCGCCGTCCACCTGTACGGCGCGCTGGCCGACTTCGCGCTGCGCGCGGCGGGCGCCTGGTCGGGTCACGGCCGCCACCTGGCGCGCCGCTTGAAGGCGGCGGCGCCGGACCTGGCCGCGGATCTGACGGCGGGGATGGCGGCGCTGGCGACGCAACCGGACGTGGCGAAGGCGACCTTCGACCGCGCCGTGCGTACGACCTTGGCGCCGCACGGCGGGCTGCTGCTGGAGGGGTTCATGCTGCCGGCACCGGCCGCATGGCGCAGCGCGCAGGTGCCGGACTAACGGGTCAGGTCACTGCGGGCCTGCAGGCACGGCCTGCGGCCACGCTTCCGGCGTGCAGCGCGACCAGTTCATGTTCGGCGCGTAGAACAGCGCCGCCTTGACGCGGGCGATCTGCAGGAACGACGGCTGCTGCAGCGCCTGGATCTTGCCGTCGCGGACCAGGAAGTCGACCGAGTACTTCGGGTAGGCCATGATGATGCCGCGCTCGAGGAAGGTCAGGTCTTCCGGGTGCAGCACCTCGGCCAGGCGCGTTTCGCTGTCGCCCGGCGCCAGCTTGCCCAGGCCTTCCAGCATGTCCTTGTCGTGCTCGCGCTGGCGGTGCTCGTCGCGTGTCTTCGACAGCACCTTGACGACGTTGAGCGGGTTGGTGCCCATCTCGACGATCGCCTTGACCTGGCCGATGGCCGGGTTATCCAGCACCGCCTTGATGCTTTTCAGCGTGGACTTGCCGGTGAAGCGCAGCTCGACCTCCGTCGCCGGGTGGGCAGATTGCACCAGTGAGCGCGCCCAGCGCGCCGCGTCCTGCGCCCAGTACTGGTGCCGCGCCGTCGCATAGCCGCGGCAGGCATAGAAGGTGTCGGCCTGGGCGCGCGTCAGGGTGCCGTACAGCTTCCCGGCGCGGAACACGACGCCGCCGACGTCGCCGTCGGACAGGCCGACATAGCTGACCAGCTCACTGTCCGCCGCCAGCACCTCGAAGCGATCGGTCGCGCCCTCCTCCGGCACGGCACGGATGACGGTGCGGGCGTCGCTCTGGCTGTTGATGGTCAACGGGGGTGGCGCGTTGCCGGCGCTGGCGGCACTGGCGGCCAGCAGCAGGGAGAGGAAAACAGGATGACGCATGGATGTCTTTTTGGCAAAAGCGGGCATTATAGCGGCGCGCGCAGCCCATAAAAAAAGCCCGTCCGGTGGACGGGCCTGGTATTGCAGCGGGCGGGGTCAATCCCAGTTCAACGCTCCACCAGTCTGGTACTCGGTCACGCGCGTCTCGAAGAAGTTGCGTTCCTTCTTCAGGTCGATCATCTCGCTCATCCATGGGAACGGGTTCTCGTCCTGGTCGAACAGCGGCTCCAGACCGATCTGCACGGCGCGGCGGTTGGCGATGAAGCGCAGGTAGCCCTTGAACATCGTCGCGTTCAGGCCCAGCACGCCGCGCGGCATCGTGTCCTCGGCGTAGGCGTATTCCAGCTCGACGGCTTTCAGGAACAGCGCCTTGATCTCCTCGCGGAAGGCCGGCGTCCACAGCTGCGGGTTTTCCAGCTTGATCGTGTTGATCAGGTCGATGCCGAAGTTGCAGTGCATCGATTCGTCGCGCAGGATGTACTGGTACTGCTCGGCCGCGCCCATCATCTTGTTCTGGCGGCCCAGCGCCAGGATCTGCGTGAAGCCCACGTAGAAGAACAGGCCTTCCATCAGGCAGGCAAACACGATCAGCGATTTCAAGAGCTTCTGGTCGTTTTCGATCGTGCCCGTGGTGAAGGCCGGGTCGGTCAACGTGTCGATGAACGGGATCAGGAACTGGTCCTTGTCGCGGATCGACTTGATCTCGTTGTAGGCGTTGAAGATCTCCTGCTCGTCCAGGCCCAGCGACTCGACGATGTACTGGTAGGCGTGCGTGTGGATCGCTTCCTCGAACGCCTGGCGCAGCAGGTACTGGCGGCATTCCGGCGCCGTGATGTGGCGGTAGGTACCCAGCACGATGTTGTTGGCGGCCAGCGAGTCGGCCGTCACGAAGAAGCCCAGGTTGCGCTTGACCAGGCGGCGCTCGTCCTCGGACAGGCCGTTCGGGTTCTTCCACAGCTCGATGTCGCGCTGCATGTTCACTTCCTGCGGCATCCAGTGGTTGGCGCAGCCGGCCAGGTATTTGTCCCATGCCCACTTGTACTTGAACGGTACCAGCTGGTTGACGTCGGTCTTGCCGTTGATGATGCGCTTGTCGTCCGCGTTCACGCGCAGCGCGACCTGCTCGGCGGTGGATTCGTCGCTGGCGGCGATTGGCGCCGCAGTAGGCTTGGTCACGTCATCTTCCCAATTTAGCATCTTCTTATTCCTCAAAGTGTATAAACCGCACCCCCTACTCGAGTGATGCAACTGAAGTTATCTATTCTACCTACCGGGCACTTGTGACTCTAGTAGGCATTCATATGTATATCGAACAGACGGCAGGGGTTTGCCCTGCCGTCTGTTTAGTCTAGCGTTCCTTGTTCGACTGACCGACAAGCGAAGCCGCAAAGGCCTTCGTCTCTGCGCTGTACTTCTGGCTTCCGAGCACACGGGATGCCGCAGTCTCCATGGCTTTGCCAGTCTGATTTGCACTCTGCGCTTGCGACATTACTGACGCCGCAAGACTCTTTTTAACGCCAGAAGCGCTGGGGCTTCGCAGCGTTGCAGCGGCTTTGGAAACCAATGCAGGAGAAGATTTTTTTGAGTTAAAAGTCATAGTTGCCTAGCTAGTAGTTAGGTTTGTTATCGATAAAAAGAGAAGGGCGAAACCGCCCTTCTCGTCGGTCTTAGCGGTTAGGCGTCGACCGGCAGTGTTCACATACCGCTTCTGTTCTGCCAAGGCGGAAACGCGTGTATGAGGTCACATGCACAGGCTTGGGATGTGGGCAGATCTTCATCTGTCACTCCTTTCACGTGTGCCGCTCGATAACGAACTTGATCCTTGCAATGCCAGGCATCTGAGTTTAAACTCGTCCTCCTGGCACTCGTTCCCACAAGTGCAAGTACATCAAGAGAAGACCAAGAGCAGCGTTTTGGCTTCTTTTCCCTAGAACGCTCATGAGCTCCAACTCATGGGCGTTTCTTCTTTGTGGCTTCGGTTGCGACAACTTCAGTGAAGCACCACGACCATTGCTTCGCAAGCTTGCACAATCGCGTCATCCCATCTTCAAGGCCATGTGCTGTTCGGCTCCAACCAAACAGCACATGTCATGGGCGACTAGCCTCTTACTGGCAGGCTTCGCATTCCTCGAAGCCGGCGTCGCCCGGACGCAGGTAGCACGCAGCGCCTTCCTGCACTTCCTGCACCGTGGTCGGCGCAGAGTGCGTCGGCACGGCCGGTGCTGCCGCGCTGTCGGCCGCCGCGGCGCCAACGGCCGGGCCGTGGGCCGAGACGGCGTTCAGGGCGCCCGTCTTGGTCGTCGACTTCTCCATGTGCGACGCGGCGATCGTGCGCAGGTAGTAGGTCGTCTTCAGGCCGCGCAGCCAGGCCAGTTTATAGGTCTCGTCCAGCTTCTTGCCCGAGGCGCCGGCCATGTAGATGTTCAGCGACTGGGCCTGGTCGATCCATTTCTGGCGGCGCGATGCGGCTTCCACCAGCCAGGTCGGCGAGACTTCGAACGCCGTGGCGTAGATGTCGCGCAGGTCCTGCGGCACGCGGTCGATCTTGGTCAGCGAGCCGTCGAAGTATTTCAGGTCGGCGATCATCACTTCGTCCCACAGGTCGCGCGCCTTCAGGTCGCGCACCAAGTAGGAGTTGATCTCGGTGAATTCACCGGACAGGTTCGACTTCACGTACAGGTTCTGGAACGTCGGCTCGATGCAGGCCGAGACGCCGATGATGTTCGAGATCGTCGCGGTCGGGGCGATGGCCACGCAGTTCGAGTTGCGCATGCCGAACTGCTTGATGCGCTCGCGCAGCGGGGTCCAGTCCATCGACGCCGACAGGTCCTGCTCCAGGTAGCCGCCGCGCTCTTCCGCCAGCAGCTTGATCGAATCCTGCGGCAGGATGCCGCGGTCCCACAGGGAGCCCTTGTACGATGCATAGTGGCCGCGCTCTTCCGCCAGCTCCGTCGACGCGTAGTAGGCGTAGTAGCACACCGCTTCCATCGACGTGTCGGCAAACTCCACCGCCGCTTGCGACTGGTACGGCACGCGCATCATGTGCAGGCAGTCCTGGAAGCCCATCACCCCCAGGCCGACCGGACGGTGGCGCATGTTCGCATTACGGGCCTTGTCGACGGCGTAGTAGTTGATGTCGATGACGTTGTCCAGCATGCGCATTGCCGTGCGGATCGTCTTTTGCAGCTTGACGTGGTCCAGCTTGCCTTCTTTCATGTGGGCCGGCAGGTTGACCGAACCCAGGTTGCAGACGGCGATTTCGTCCGGACCGGTGTTCAGCGTGATCTCGGTGCACAGGTTCGAGCTGTGCACGACGCCCACGTGCTGCTGCGGCGAGCGGATGTTGCATGGGTCCTTGAACGTGATCCATGGGTGGCCCGTCTCGAACAGCATCGACAGCATCTTGCGCCACAGGTCCAGCGCCTCGATCTTCTTGAACACGCGGATTTCGCCACGTGCGGCCTTGGCTTCGTAGCCCGTGTAGGCTTCCTCGAAGGCCTTGCCCACTTTATCGTGCAGGTCCGGCGTTTCGGACGGCGAGAACAGCGTCCAGGTGCCCTTTTCCATCACGCGCTTCATGAACAGGTCGGGAATCCAGTTGGCCGTGTTCATGTCGTGGGTGCGGCGGCGGTCGTCGCCCGTGTTCTTGCGCAGGTCGAGGAATTCCTCGATGTCCATGTGCCAGGTTTCCAGGTAGGCGCAGACGGCGCCCTTGCGCTTGCCGCCCTGGTTCACGGCGACGGCCGTGTCGTTGACCACTTTCAGGAACGGCACCACGCCCTGCGACTTGCCGTTGGTGCCCTTGATGTGGGCGCCCAGCGCGCGCACCGGGGTCCAGTCGTTGCCCAGGCCGCCGGCGAACTTGGCCAGCAGCGCGTTTTCCTTGATGGCGTCGTAGATGCCTTCCAGGTCGTCCGACACGGTGGTCAGGTAGCACGACGACAGCTGCGAGCGCTGCGTGCCCGAGTTGAACAGGGTCGGCGTCGAGGACATGAAGTCAAAGCTCGACAGCAGGTGGTAGAACTCGATGGCGCGCGCTTCGCGGTCCGTCTCGTTCAGCGCCAGGCCCATGGCGACGCGCATGTAGAACGCCTGCGGCATCTCGATGCGGATGTCGCGCACGTGCAGGAAGTAGCGGTCGTACAGGGTCTGCAGGCCGATGTAGCCGAACTGCAGGTCGCGGTCGGCGACCAGCGCGCGGGCCAGCTTCTCCAGGTCGAACTCGGCCAGCTTGGTGTCCAGCAGTTCCGCTTCGATGCCGCGGGCGATGTATTTCGGGAAGTACTCGACGTACTCGGCGGCGGCCTGCGCCTGCGGCACTTCCTTGCCGAACACTTCCTTGCGGATCGTGTGCAGCAGGATGCGGGCGGTCACTTGCGAGTAGGCCGGGTCTTTTTCCATCAGGGCGCGGGCGGCCAGGATGGCGGACTTGTGCAGCTCTTCGACGGGCACGCCGTCGTACAGGTTCTTGACCGTCTCGGCCAGGATGGCGTCGGCATCGACGTGCTTTTCCAGGCCCGAGCAGGCGGCGCCGATCAGGTCGCGCACTTCCTGCATCACCAGGGGACGGCGCACGCCGTTTTCCGTCACGTGCAGTTCCGGCTCGGCCACTTCAGGGGTGCCGGCGGCGGCCTTCTTGGCGCGACGCTCTTCCATCTGCTTGGCGCGGTACAGCACGTAGGCCTTGGCCACGTCGTGTTCGCCGGAGCGCATCAGCGCCAGTTCCACCTGGTCCTGTACGTCTTCGATGTGGAACGTGCCGCCGGACGGCTGGCGGCGCACCAGGGCAGTCACCACGCTGTTCGTCAGCTGTTCGACCAGGTCGCGGATGCGCGCGGACGCGGCGCCCTGGCCGCCCTGCACGGCCAGGAAGGCCTTCGTCATGGCGACGGCGATCTTGGACGGCTCGAAAGCGACGACGGCGCCGTTGCGGCGGATGATGCGATAGTCGCCCAGCGTGCCGGTCGACACTGCCAGGCCGCCGTTGGCGGTCGCAGCGGACGCCGGCACTTGTGCTGCCGGATGGGTGGTGATGTCTTGGTTAGATTGCATTTAAGCTCCCCGAAAACGACGTGCAAAAAAGGGTCATGCCGCACGAGTCACCCCCGCGGCAGCTATTGATTTGTAGCAAGTTTGACTACTAGATTTAGTGAGTAGTGCAATTTCTTGCACTAATTGTAGTGAGAGCACTGGTCTTCGACAAGCGCTACCGACTGAAAAAAATTTGCCAGAACGTCCAAGTTTCGATTGACTTTTTGATGTGCCTCAAGCGACGGGCGTTATCGGGTGAGCAAGCGCTAACACTGATTTTTCGTGCCCGCGACGGCTGCTTAAGGGACAGGCAGCGGCGTTGATGGACTATCAATCTTATGGACGAAACATCGTCGCGCCACGTGGCTTTTCGTGGCGGAGCGGCATTATAGACGATGGCGTGGGGTCTGTCCCTGCAAGGGACTGACCCCGAAGTTTGGCTGCATTACGTATCGGCCGAACTTCGGGGTCAGTCCCCAAGGGGAGCGTAGCAGGGGTTTCGCCGAGCATGGCTCGGCGCCTGCGCAGCGGCGCAAGCCTACGAGCTTGCACCAAGACCCCAGCCGCTATTCCTTGATGTTGAGCTTCTGCATCTGGTAACGCAGCTGCCGGAAACTGATCCCCAGCAGCTGGGCCGCCTGGGTGCGGTTGTACTGCGTCTGCGCCAGCGCGCGCACGATGATCTCGCGTTCGACCCGCTCCAGGTATTCCGGCAGGTTCGACGGCAGCACCGTCAGGTCCGGCAGTGGCGGCATGCCGGCCGATGCCTCGTCCACCAGCGCCAGCGCCTCCGCCGGCGCGATCGTGGCCGGCGTCGGCACGGAAACCGGTTCGGGCTGACCCGCATCGAGCAGCCGCGCGCCCTTCAGCGCCAGGTCCTCGACGTGGATCACGCCGTCGTTGGCGAACGCCAGCGCCCGTTCCAGCACGTTTTCCAGCTCGCGCACATTACCTGGGAAGCTGTAGCCGCGCAGCGCTTCCAGCACGCCCGGCCCCAGCACGGCCGGCGGCCCGCCCGCCGCCAGGCGCGCCAGGATCGCCTCCGTCAGCACCGGCAGATCGTCCAGCCGCTCGCGCAGCGGCGGCAGCGCCAGCTCGATGACGTTCAGGCGATAAAACAGGTCCTGGCGGAACTTGCCCTGCTCGACGCAGCGCGCCAGGTCCTGGTGGGTGGCGCTGACGATGCGCACGTCCACCGGCTCCTCGGCGGTGGCGCCGATCTTGCGCACGCGCCGCTCCTGGATCGCGCGCAGCAGCTTGACCTGCATGGCCAGCGGCAGGTCCGCCACCTCGTCCAGCATCAAGGTGCCGCCGTGGGCGGCCTGGAAGAAGCCGTCGCGCTCGTCCGCCGCGCCCGTGAAGGCGCCCTTGCGGTAGCCGAAGAACTCGGCCTCCATCAGCGCCTCGGGAATCGCGCCGCAGTTGACGGCGATGAACGGCTTGTCCGCGCGCGAGCTCTGGGCGTGGATCTCGCGCGCCGCCAGTTCCTTGCCGCTGCCCGATTCGCCCGTGATGGCGATCGGCGCCATCGAGCGCGCCAGCCGCGCGATTTGCGCGCGCAGCGCCTGCATGGCGGCCGACTGCCCTTTCAGGCGGCTGTCCACCGCTTCCCCCGGCGCCGCCGGCGCCGGGCCGTTCAGCTTGAGCGCCGACTGGACCAGCTGGCGCAGCTGGTCCAGCTGCACCGGCTTGGTCACGTAGTCGAAGGCGCCGGCCTTCAATGCGACCACGGCGTTGTCCGTGCTGCCGAAGGCCGTGACGACGGCGATCGGCGTATTGCGCCCGCTGGCGGCCACCTCGCGCACCAGTTCCAGCCCCAGGCCGTCCGGCAGGCGCATGTCGGTCAGCACCAGGCCGTATTCGTGCCCCGCCGCCAGGTGGGCGCGCGCCTGGCGCAGGTCGGGCGCACTGTCCACGTCCAGGCCCATCTTCAGCAGCGTGATTTCCAGCAGCTCGCGCAGGTCGTCTTCGTCGTCGACGACCAATACCCGGGGTGAACTCATGGGAACCCTTCGCTCTTATATATAGTGTGTCAGGCGCCGGCGCGGGCGAACGTGATGACGAACCGGCCGCTGGCGGCCGGGCTGACGCCGCCGGCCACGTCGTACCGGTATTCGTAATCCAGCATCGCCTCGTTATTCAAGCATAACTCACGCGCCAGATACAGGCCCAGCCCCGTTCCCTTGGAGGACGTGGTGTAGAACGGCTCGAACAGGTGGGCCCGCACCTCGGGCGAGATGCCCGGGCCGTCGTCCTGCACATGCAGTTCCAGCGGCCGGCCGCGCGCCGCCACGACGAACAGGCGGATGCTGGACGGCTTGCGGCTGGCATAGCGGACCGCATTGCCCAGCAAATTGAGCAGCACCTCGCGCAGGTGCAGCGGATCGAAGCGCACCGTGACGGCGCTGACACGGCCGATGTCCAGCACCGCCGCATCCAGCCCGTGCAGCTCGTCGAACTCCGCCTTCAGGTCGGCCACCAGCTGGGCCAGCGCCAGCGGCTCGCCGTGGCTGTGCGCCTTGCGCGACAGTTGCAGGATGTCTTCCACCATCCGGTTCACCCGCGCCACGTTGTCGGCCACGATTTTCAACAGGCGCACATGCACGGGAGCCTGCAGGTCTTCCGCCAGCAAGGAGGTGGCGTGATCGATCGCCGCCAGCGGATTCCTCACCTCGTGGGCAATGCTGGCGGTCAGGCGCCCCATCGAGGCCAGTTTCAGTTGCTGCGCCTGGTTTTCGATCGCCGTCACGTCTTCCAGGAAGATGACGTTGCGCTCCATGCCCAGTTGCGCCGTCTCGGCGGCGGCAAAGCGCAGCTTCAGGTGCGCGGCCAGGTCGGGCCGGCCGCGCCATGCCATCGTCAGGTCCTGCATGGCCGGGTCGGTATAGGGCTTGATCGTGACGAACGCTGTCGCCTGCGCGGGGTCGGCGCGCCAGCCGTCATAGGCCTGGGCGATGGCGTGCAGCGACGGCAGCGCGGCCAGGGAGAGGCCCAGCGCGCCGCTGACGCCCAGCATCTGCTGGGCGGCCGGGTTGCCCGCCAGGATCTGCCCGTCCGGTCCCACCACGACGATGCCGTCGCCCGCGTGCGACATGACCAGCCGGTTGACGGCCTGCTGCACGCCGATCTCCAGGCCGCGCTGGGCGGCCAGTTCCTCCTGGCCGATCAGGCGCGCCGCCATCCGGTTCACCAGCAGCACGACGGCAAAGAAGGCGGCGCCGAACAGGCCCGCCTGCAGCAGCGCCGGATCGCCCGCCAGGTTGAGGATGCGCCAGACGCTGTCGCCCAGCAGGAACAGGGTGACCAGGGCGGCGCAGAACAGCGCCAGCAGCAGCGGCGCCAGGATGGCGCAGCCGGCCAGCGGGAACAGGTAGAGGATGGCCAGGCCGCCGCGCACGCCGCCGCCGGCGACGTACAGCAGCGAGATCACGGCCAGGTCGCAGGCCACCTGCGACAGCAGCTGGACCAGGAAGCGGTGGCGCCAGCGCGCGGCCGTCAGCGCGAACAGGACTGACAGGACCAGGTAGCTGCCGCACACCCGGGCATACAGGGCGTCGCCGCCATAGGCGCCCTGGCTGTCGATGCTGAGGTAGACCAGCAGCACCAGGGCGATGACGACACGGGTGGCGTTGAGCGTCTGCAGCGAGCGCCAGAACGTCTCGCGCGAGCGGGCCGACAGGGACGACAGCGCGGCGGGCAACTGGGCGGCCACGGACGGCGTGCCGCCTCAGTGCGCGGGGGTATGCGCGGCGCTGCAGTAATCACGCCCGCCGGCCGGCACGTTTTCCGAGGCCGGGTAATAGACGCCGCAGTGCGCGCAGCACAGCATCGGCTCGGCCGTCACGGCCGGTGGCCGCGCCGCCTGTTGCCGTGCCTGCGCCTGGAACTGCTCCTGCTGCTGGCGGCGGATGTTGGCGCGCAGCTTGGCGCGGACGGCGGCGACGACCAGGAATACCAGCGCCACCCAGAACAGGATACGTGTCATGCGAAACCTCGATGCAAAACCACTTCCAGCACGAAGCGGGTGCCCACATACGCCAGCAACAAGGTGGCGAAGCCGGCCAGGGTAAAACTGAGGGCCGTCTTGCCGCGCCAGCCGCGGAAGTGGCGGCCCGCCAGCAAGGCGGCGAACAGCAGCCAGGACAACAGCGTGAAGACGGATTTATGGTCCCACTTCAGCGCCTGCCCGAACAGTTCCTCGGAAAAGAAGATGCCCGACAGGACGGTCAGGCTGAGCAGCGCGAAGCCGAAGCCGATCAGGCGGAACAGCAGCTTTTCCATCGTCAGCAGCGCCGGCAGCTGGTCCAGCGCGGCCCACAGGAAGCCTGCGCGCACCGAGCGGGCATGCAGGCGCGACTCCTGCAAGGCCATCAGCACGGCATGGAAGGCGGCGATCGTCAGGGTGCTGTAGGCCAGGGTGGCGACGGCGATGTGCCAGCCGAACAGCGGTGAACGGCCCTGCAGCGCGATCAGGGCGCCGGGGAATATCCCCTGCAGCACGACGGCGGCGGCGGCACTCGGCATCACCATGCGGCGCAGGCCGTCCAGCGGGTAGTTGCGGTTTTCGATCCAGTAGGCCCCTACCGAGATCCACAGGGCGGACGACAGCATGGCGGCAAATCCCAGCCGCAGCGAGCCGGGCACCATTACGTCGAACCACAGCGCGGCGCCGTGGGCGGCCCAGGCGACGGGCGTGATGGCGGCGATCAGGCGGGCCTTGGCGGGCGGCAGGACGGCGCACACCAGGTATAACAGGGCGGCGGCGATCAGGAAATTGGTCTGCATCGGTGCAGTTTACTATAGCAGTGCAGGGACCGGGGACGGAACCCGTGAAGACAGGCACGCACGCGTGGTCAAACCGGGGTCAGATCTGGCATTCGGACATTTGTCCGAATGCCAGACCTGACCCCGGTTTGACGGCTCCCGGCTTGACGTTCGCGGCTAGTCCACCGCCGCCATGCGCAGCTCGTCGTTGTGGTGGCGCTGCTGCTCCTCCATCACCAGCTGGCCCAGTTCGCGCTTTAACGCATTGAACTCGGCGGCGGCCGGGTCGCGCAGGCGCGGCAGGTCCACCAACAGGTCGCGCTTGATCGTACCGGGCCGATAGGTCATGACGACGATGCGGTCGGCCAGGTAGATCGCTTCCTCGATGCTGTGGGTGACGAAGATGATCGTCTTTTTCAGCTCCGCCCACAGGCGCAGCAGCTCGTCCTGCAGGTTGCGCCGGGTCAGCGCGTCGAGCGCGCCGAACGGCTCGTCCATCAGCATGATGGGCGAATCGAGCGCCAGCACGCGGGCGATCGCCACGCGCTGGCGCATGCCGCCCGACAGGTCCTTCGGATAGCGGTTGCGGAAGTCGGCCAGCGACAGCATCTTCAGCAGCTTGTCGACGGTGGCGCGGATCTGTGCTTTCGGCTGACCCTTGATCTCCAGGCCGAAGGCGACGTTGTCTTCCACCGTCATCCACGGGAACAGCGCGTACTCCTGGAACACCATGCCGCGCTCCGGGCCGGGCGCCGTGACCAGCTGGCCGTCCGCCGTGATCATGCCGGACGACGGCAGCGCAAAGCCGGCGATGGCGTTGAGCAGCGTGGACTTGCCGCAGCCGGAGGGTCCCAGCAGACAGACGAACTGGCCGCGCGGAATCTCCAGGTTGATGTCCTTCAGCGCCACGACGTCGCGGCCGGGCGTGGAAAACACCTTGTTGACGTCGGTGACGACGATGTGGGGTGCGCTCATGTCAATTCTCCAGGCCGCGATGCCAGCGCAGCAGGTGGTTGTTCAGCTTGTTCATGCCGATGTCGATGGCCAGGCCGAGCAGGCCGATCGTGATCATGCCGGCGATGATCTTGTCCGACCAGAAGTACTCGCGCGCTTCCAGGATACGGAAGCCCAGGCCGTTGTTCACGGCGATCATCTCGGAAACGATGACGACGATGAACGCGGTGCCGATGCCGATGCGCACGCCGGACAGGATGTACGGCACGGCCGCGGGCAGGATCACGCGCACGAACATCGTCGTGCCCGAGGCGCCCAGGTTGCGCGCGGCGCGCAGGTAGATGCCGTCCACGTGGCGCACGCCGGCGACGGTGTTCATCAGCACCGGGAAGAACGCGCCCAGCGCGATCAGGAACACCGCCGGCGGGTTGCCCAGCCCGAACCACAGGATCGACAGCGGGATGTAGGCGATCGGCGGGATCGGCCGCAGCAGCTGCACCAGGGGATTGAGCCAGGCATACACGTGGCGGCTGGCGCCCATGGCCAGGCCGATCGGCAGCGCCAGCCCGGCGCCGACGGCGAAGCCGACGGCGACACGATACAGGCTGCCCAGCGAATCGTGGATCAGCTCACCGGAGAACATCCACTGCAGCTTCGACCCGGCTGCCGGATCGTAGGGCTGCAGCGGCAGCAGGTACTCGACCCACTTCGTCACCACCGCACCCGGCGACGGCAGCACCTGTGGATTGACCCACTCCAGCACGGCGGCCATGTGCCAGAGCGCGATCACCAGCGCCGGCACGACCATGCCGACGCCGATTTCCCGCCAATCGATCCTTGCCATGATGTCTCCTTTACTTCACGCCCAGGCTTTTCTTGGCCTGCTCCAAGAGGTCGGTGCGGACCCAGTCCTTCGCCACCGGCGGTTTGCTCATGCGGCCCACGCCCGTCTTGACCATGATGTCGGTCGTGGTCTGGATGTGCTCCGGCGTGATGTCGTAGCTGTACGGCGAATTGCCGATGGCGTCCTCGAAATCGTCCTTCGTGATCTGCCCCTTGAACACGACCTCGCGCACGTATTTCTCGGCGATGGCCTTGTTGTCGATGAAGGTCTTGGTGGCTTCGACGAAGCAGCGCATGAACTTCTCGGCGACCGGACGGCGCTCCTTGTAGAACTTCTCCGTCATGACCATCGTGCGCACCGGCTCGCCGATCGGCGTGTTGTAGGGCTTCATGATCTCGTTGCCGAAGCCCTTGTTGATCGCCTGCGACGACTGCGGTTCCGATTGCATCATGGCGTCGATGTTCTTGCCGAGCAGGGCCTGGTTCAGGTCCGCGTAGGCCAGGAACACCAGGCGCACGTCCTTGCCCGGCTGGTCGGAGGCCGTCAGGCCGGCCTGCTGCAGTTCGGCCAGCAGCAGCACTTCCTGGATGCCGCCGCGCGTCACGCCCACGCGCTTGCCCTTCAGGTCCGCGATCGACTTCAGATTCAGGTCGCTGCGGCCCACCAGGCGCGCACCGCCCTTGGCGAAGCCGGCCACCGCGTAGATCGGCGCGCCGCTGGCGCGGCCCGAGATGGCCGCCTCCGACGCGGTCGTGCCCACGTCCAGTTCACCGGCAATGATCGCCTGCATCACGTCCAGGCCCTTGGCGAAGATGTGTTCCTCCACCTTGATGCCGCACTTCGGGGCGATCTCCTTGATATAGGACACCGCGCCGTAGTGGGCGAACTTCAGGTTGCCCAGCCGTACCACTTCCTGGGCCTGTGCCTGCATAGGCAGGTGCGCCACCAGGGCGGCCAGCGCCAGCGTGGCGGCCAGGGTCGTCGATTTCAGCTTCATCCGGTCTCTCCTCAGATAATGAATGGTCCGGCCGGCGCCGATGGCAAACCGGCCTCATGGTTGGTTGCGCGGGAATCATACCTTGCGCGCTGGGGCTCGGGGGGCCTTTCGACGCCGTCAGCGCAGCTGTCGGCGCAGTCGCTCCAGGCGTTCGGCGGAAGGCGGATGGCTGGCCAGGTAGGGCGGCGGCGTGCCGATGCTGTCTTCGAGCTTTTGCAAGGTCGTAAACAGCCGCTCCAGGTGCGCCAGCCCGATGCCGTTCCGGCGCAGCATGGCCGCCGCGTAGTCGTCCGCCTCCTGCTCGGCCTCGCGCGAGTAGCGCAGATCCAGCGCCAGCGCGGGCAGGCCGGCCACCAGCGAACTGGCATCGCCGAACAGCACCGTGCCGGCGGCGGCCACGACGGAGCCCTGGATCAGCCGTCGCGTCAGGTGGCGCTCGTGCAGGTGGCCCAGCTCATGCGCCAGCGTGGCCAGGACGGCCTGGTCGTCTTCCAGCAGTTCCACCAACTGGTCCGTCAGCACGATGTCGCCCGAAGGCAGCGCGAACGCGTTCGGTCCGATGCGGCTGTGGCGGAACACCAACTGGTAAGGCGGTGCGCCGTCGCGCGGCGGCGCCATGTGCGCGAACGCCTGCGTCAGCGCCGCGCGGCGCGCCGCCGTCAGCTTGGTGGGATCGAACACACGCCGGTCCAGCACGCCCAGCAGGCCCTGTCCCAGTTGCCGCTCGACGGAGACCGGCAGCATGCGCGCGACCAGCGCGGCACCGGCCGGCAGTACGTACAGGTAGCCGACCGCCAGCACCAGCAGCAGCGCACCGAACGCGGTGACGACGGCACGCCAGCTTTGCTGCATGCGCACGACGGCGCCGTCGCGGTGGCCGGTCGCCTGCAGCAGGGCCTCCAGCGGCGCGCGCTCGTCCGGCTCGAAGCAGGCCTCGTCGGCGAACGTCAGCTTGCGCGGCGCATGGGCCGTGCGTTCGGACACCCGCACCTGGGCCAGCGGCTCGCGCCGTTGCACCTCCCCTTCCAGGCAGGCCTGGCCGTCCTGCACGCGCAGCACGACACGGTGCGCACGCGACGTCATGCCGTCGTAGTAGCGGCCCGGCACCTCCAGCTGTGTGCCGCCCTGCATTACAGCGCCAGGTCGATGCCGGCCAGGTCGGCCACGCTCTCGCCGACCGAGTTGACGTCGCTGCCCTTCGCGGCGACCACGTCATCGAGACTGCCGGCCACGACCAGGGTGGTCGACTCCAGCCGGTACTTCAGCGCGCGCACGTGCGCGAACGGGATGAACAGGCCCAGCGTGCAGATGATGGCCAGCGTGTTGGTGATGTACAGGCCAGCAAGGCTGGTCCATTTCATCGTCGAACGGAAGCGGTGCGGACCGAGTTGCGTATGGTTCCAGATCAGGTTCTGCAGTACGGCCATGAACGCCCACAGCACGCACAGCAGATAGGCATACCAGCCGAAGAAGCCGACGAACACCACCAGGGTCTGGCCGGCGCGGACCAGGATGTCGGTGTTGCCGCCATTGAGCGCGCTGAAGCCGCCCGCCAGGGCGGCGACGATAGCGATGGCGACCGCGCTGCCCAGCACCAGCAGCAGTACCAGCACGCCGTACGCCTTGTAGAACTTGCCCACGGGCGCATCGAAGGCGAAATGCGTCGCGCCGAAGCGGCTCTCGCTGTGCTGGAAGCGCTTGACGCGCTGGTGCACGAACGGATACAGCAGGCCCAGCGTCAAGCCCGACAGCAGCGGCAGCCCCAGGTAGTGCAGGTAGGCGCCTTTCCAGCTGCCGCGGAAACCGAAGCGCACGCCGCGGTAGCTGCTGTTGTGCAGCGCGAACTGCAGGCTTTTCCAGATCAGCCATGGCATCAGGCCGGCGATCAGGATCAGGACGATGCCGGCGGTCGGCGGGTGGTAGCGTAACGCCAGCTGGTAGCTGCCCAGCAGGACGACACCGACGACGCGCCCGCGCAGGATCGCCAGCGGCTTGCCGTGGTATTCGAACGAACTGCCGGCCAGGCGCGTGCTGGCGTAGAAGTACTGGTTGCGGCGCACCTTGGCCCAGGCGGAGTAGATGCCCAGGGTGACGATCGTCAGCAGCAGGTTGACGATCCAGATGCGGAAATATTCGCTGCCGGTGGCAGTGAATTCGATGCGCTCCTCGCGCGGTGCCGCCGGCACGGCGGACTCAAAAACAGCGGACATGGTCTCTCCCGGTTGAACAAGGCAGCACGATGCATTCTGGACGAAAAGTTGTCAATGAGAAATCACAAATGTTGAGCGGCTCTGTGCACGACTGTGACAATTGGTGAGGTTTTTCATCGGTTGCCGCGCGGCGGCCCAGGCACGCCGGTGAGGAAAAAAAGGCGACCGCAATGTGACACTTGGTGAGAATTCGGTGTGTTGGAAACCGTCATAATCCTACAATCGCGGACTGGAATGTAGCGCTCCGCCCGACAACCGATGCCTTTCATCTTTCACTACTATGAAACTAGCCTTCCACAAGAACACCTTTTACGCCGCCGTACTGGCACTGACGCTGGCCGGCTGCGGCGGTGGCGGCGGCGACAGCCCCGCCACGACGTCCCCGGTGTCCCCACCGCCGCCTGCGCCGGTCACCGGCGCCGCCAGCCTCGCCGCCGCCCAGGTATTGGCGGGCGGCGTGCCGGTGGCCTTGCGTGCCACGGCCTCGGACGGCTCCTCCCCGAGCTGGACGCTGGGCGACGGTAGCCCTGGCCGCATCACGGTGGCGAGCGGCCCCAATGCGGCCTACCAGCCGCCAGCGGCGGTCACCGTCCCGACCGTCGTCACCCTGACCGCGACCTGGACCGGCGGCAGCAAGACTCTGCGCCTGACCGTCTATCCCGATCCTGGCGCGCCACGGCTGGAACTGATCGCCGGCTCGCTGGGCAGCCTGGCCATGCTGGACGGCAGCGGCACCGCCGCCCGCTTTGCCAATATCCGCGACATCGCCGTCGATGCCACCGGCAACGCGTTCGTCGCCGACGCACTGCGTTTTGCGCGCAACGAAGTGGAACGCGGCCGCCCGAGCGCCATGCGCCGGGTCAAGCCCGACGGCACCGTCACGACGCTGGCTCGGCTGCCCTATGGCCATGCGGACGGCAGCGCCGCGCAGGCGCAACTGGGCGAAGCGAAAAGCGTTGCCCTGGCGCCGGATGGTTCCTTGTACATACTGGACTACGACGGCGATCTGCGCGTGCGCGTGCTGCGTCCCGATGGCAGTGTCGGCACCGTGCTCGATGCGGCGCACACGGACAAGACCAGCGTGCGGATCCTTACCGACACGGCCGGTACGCTGTACTTGCTGACGCGCAGCGCGGTCTGGCGCGTGACCGGCAATTCCGCCCAGCTCGTGGCCGGTGACGCGACCGATACCCGTAGCGAGGATGGCATCGGCAGCGCTGCCCGCTTCCAGGACCTGACGGATGCGGCCTGGGGCAGCAATGGCACGCTTTACCTGCTCGATAGGGACCTCGTACGCGCGCTGGTACCGGCCAGCATGCAGGTCTCGACGGTGGCGGGCACGGCAACTGGCGCCGTCGGTCCTGTCGACGGTCCACGCGGCACAGCGCACTTCGGCACGCCGACCTCGCTCACGGTCAACTCCGGGCAAATCTATGTGCTCGACCAGAAAGGCTCGGACCCGAGCGTGGAACGGCTGATCCGCCGTGTCGCCCTGGACGGCACCGTCACCACCGTTGCCCGCTTCAATGACCCGGTCAACTCGGCGCCCGCCTCGACCAGCGCGCACACCCTCTTGCGCTCGGGTGCCGGCGGCACCCTGCTACTGGCGAGCCAGGGCGAAATCCTGCGCGGCACCGCCAGCGGCGGCTTCACGCTGCTGGCCGGCCTGGAGGGCGACAGCACGGCGCAGATCAACGGCAAGGGTGTCCAGGCGCGCTTTGTTTCGCCGACCGACCTCGCCGCCAGCCCGGACGGCAATGTAGTACGTCCTGGAAAAGCCCGAGCCGGTGGTCGCCTGGCACGCGCTGGAGTCGCTCGGCCTGCACATCCGCAAGATCGCCCCGGACGGTACCGTCAGCACCGTCATCGACGCTCCGTTCGAGGTCGCCAACGGCATCGCCGTCGCGTCCAACGGTGACATCTATGTGGCCAACGCAGTATCGTCAGTAATCCGGGGCTTCCCGAAAGGCGGCGCGATCTATCGTGTTACGCCGCAAGGGGCCCTGTCGGTGGTGGCCGGCGTGGCCGGCGCCGGCACCGACGACCAGCGCGACGGCACCGGCTCCATGGCGCGCTTCACGCGGCCGCGCGTCGAGGGCATCGATGCCGATGACAACATCTACGTGACCGACACCCAGCTGGGCACTACCGTGCGCAGCTTCCGCAAGGTGACTCCAGCCGGCGTCGTGACCACCATCCCGGCCCTGCCGGCCGGCTTGCGCGCCGCCCCGGACGGCAATACATACAGTGTCGACACCGAACGCCAGATCGTGCTGCGCACCACGCCCGGCGGCGCCCAATCGATCGTGGCGGGCGAGAACGGCATCTTCGGGCCACGCCTGGGCCCTCTGCCCGGCCTGCTGTACCAGCCGCGCGACATCGTGCCGACGGGCCCTGGCTCGTTCGCCGTGATCTCCGGCGGCGCCGTGCTGCGCCTGGTCGCGCCGCACTGATCCGGCCGCAGCGCCGGGTACCGCGTCGTGGCGCGGCACCCGGTGCGATCGGGTAGAATGCAGCCATCTGCCCGGCCGGCCGGGCGTCCAATCCACAGGTTCATCATGCTAGACAATCTGACTCAACGCCTCGCCAAGGTCGTCAAGACCATGCGCGGCGAGGCCCGCCTGACCGAGGCGAACACCGCCGAGATGCTGCGCGAAGTGCGCCTGGCGCTGCTGGAGGCCGACGTGGCGCTGCCGGCGGTGCGCGAATTCATCGGCAAGGTCAAGGAGAAGGCGCTGGGCGAGGAAGTGATCTCGTCCCTGACGCCGGGCCAGGCCCTGGTCGGCGTCGTGCAGCGCGAACTGGGCGCGCTGATGGGGGCCGACCTGGGTCCGGAAGCAACGCAACTGAGCTTTGCGCAGCAACCGCCCGCGATCATCCTGATGGCGGGCCTGCAGGGTGTCGGTAAAACCACCACCGTCGGCAAGCTGGCCAAGTACCTGCGCGAAGAGAAGAAGAAGAAAGTGCTGACCGTCTCTGCCGACGTCTATCGTCCCGCCGCGATCGCCCAGCTGCAGTCCGTCACGGGCCAGGCCGGCGCCGACTTCTTCCCATCGTCGTCCACCGACAAGCCGGTCGATATCGCGCTGGCCGCGCTGGACTGGGCCAAGAAGCACTATCACGACGTGCTGATCGTCGACACGGCCGGCCGCCTCGGTATCGACGAAGAGATGATGAAGGAAATCGCGGCCGTGCATGGCGCCGTCAAGCCGGTCGAGACGCTGTTCGTCGTCGACGCGATGCTGGGCCAGGACGCGATCAACACGGCCAAGGCCTTCAACGAGGCGCTGCCGCTGACCGGTATCGTGCTGACCAAGCTCGATGGCGATTCGCGCGGCGGCGCGGCGCTGTCGGTGCGCCATATCACCGGCAAGCCGATCAAGTTCGCCGGCGTGTCCGAAAAGCTCGATGGCCTGGAGCCGTTCGATCCGGCGCGCATGGCCAACCGCATCCTGGGCATGGGCGACATCCTCGCGCTGGTCGAGGAAGCGCGCAAGGGCGTCGACCAGAAGGCCGCGGCCGACCTGGCGGCCAAGGTCAAGTCGGGCGGCAAGTTCGACATGAACGACTTCAAGGCGCAGCTGGGCCAGATGAAGAAGATGGGCGGCATGGCCAGCCTGGTGGACAAGCTGCCGGCGCAGTTCCAGCAGGCCGCCGGCGGCGCCAACATGGACCAGGCGGACAAGCAGGTGCGCCGCATGGTCGGCATCATCGACTCGATGACGCCGGCCGAACGGGCCAAGCCGGAACTGATCAAGGCCGCGCGCAAGCGCCGCATCGCGGCCGGCGCCGGCGTGCAGGTGCAGGAAGTGAACCGCATGCTCAATCAGTTCGAGCAGATGCAGACGATGATGAAAAAGCTGTCGGGTGGCGGCATGATGAAGATGATGCGCTCGATGAAGGGCATGATGCCTGGGCTGCGCTGAAAGCCTGCGGCGCATGATGCGTTGGGGACTGTCCCCAAAGGGGACTGTCCCCGGTTTTCACCACCGCAGCGAACCGAAATCACAGCAAAACCGCCGGCCGCGAACGCGTCCCGGCGGTTTTTGCGTTGTTGGCGTTATCTTACGTGTCGTTTCCCACAAAAAACGCGAAAAACGCTTGCATACTTAAACAATCCCCACCAATATTAGCCGTGCGATTGTATTGCGCAATTTTCCATGTGTTTGTTAAGGAGGCTCGAATATGGCAACAGCCAAGAAATCCCCGGCAGCACCAGCCAAGAAGGCCGCAACCAAAGCGGCTCCGGCGAAGAAGGCCGCCGCTCCAGCGAAAGCTGCAGCCAAGCCGGCAGCGAAAAAGGCAGCACCCGCAGCACGCAAGCCCAACGCGGCATTCATGAAAGAGATGACTCCTTCGGCCGCACTGTCCCCGGTAGTAGGCGCCTCCCCGCTGCCGCGCACCGAAGTCACGAAAAAGTCTGGGATTACATCAAGAAGCACAATCTGCAGGACGCCGCCAACCGCCGCATGATCAACGCGGACGACAAACTGAAAGCCGTTTTCGGCGGCAAGGCGCAAGTGTCCATGTTCGAGATGACGAAGCTGATCTCCGATCACCTGAAATAAGCGGCGGCGGCATGAGAGCCGTCGACGACAGCCCCGGCGCGCCGCGACCGGGGTATTTTTTTGGCTGAAAACAAACCGGGGTCAGGTCTGTCATTCGGACATTTTGTCCGAATGACAGACCTGACCCCGGTTTTTGCGGCTTACTTCCAATTGTTCCAGGCCTTCAGCACCGCATTCGGATACTCCGGCCGCCCGCGGCTGCCGTTGTAGCGGCCCAGCGCGAGATACAGGTCGCCACGCTCCATGTCGATATACATGCGCAGGATCGCGCAGCCGTAGCGCAGGTTGGTCTGCATGTTGAACAGCTTGCGCCGGTCGCTGTCGCCGATGACGTTGGTCCAGAACGGCATCACCTGCATGTAGCCGCGCGCGCCGACGATCGACACGGCGTACTTGCGATACGCCGATTCGACCTGGATCAGGCCCAGTACCAGGCCCGGATCGAGGCCCGCGCGGCGCGCTTCGTACCACGCCGTCTCCAGGAACTCGATGCGATGCTGCTCGTCCGGCAGCTTGCGGCGCAGCCGCTCCGACATCTGCGCCAGCCACTGTTCGTAGCGCTGGCGGTCGGCCGGATTGGTGAACGTGGGCTTCGGTGGACGTGCGTCCAGGATCGCGTTCGACAGCGCCAGCCGGATCGAGTCGGCCAGCGCTTCCTCCTTCTGGTTGCCGGCAAAGCCGAACGGCGCGCACAGCACGCCGGTGGCGAAGGCCAGCGTATGCCACCAGCGCAGCGGGCGCGCCCACCAGCGGCGCCGTTCGCGCCCGCCTGCCGCGTGGTGGTGCGCCGTGCTCACTGCCGCACTTTGCCCTTGATGAACTCGACGATGTCGGCCAGCGGCACGTTGGTCGCCTCGGTGTCGCGGCGGCCCTGGTATTCCAGCTGACCTTCCTTCAGGCCACGCTCGCCGATCACCACACGGTGCGGCACGCCGATCAGTTCCCAGTCCGCGAACATCGCGCCCGGACGCAGGCCGCGGTCATCGACGATGACGTCGATGCCGGCCGCCTGGGCGGCGGCGTACAGCTTCTCGGTCTCTTCCTTCACCAGTTCGCTGCGGTCCAGGCCCATCGGGCACAGCACCAGCTCGAACGGCGCGATCGCCGTCGGCCAGATGATGCCCTTGTCGTCGAAGTTCTGTTCGATGGCGGCGCCCAGGATGCGCGTCACGCCGATGCCGTAGCAGCCCATCTGCAGCGGCGCCGGCTTGCCGTTCTCGTCCAGGTAGGTGGCCTTCATCGCTTCCGAGTAGGCGGTCCCCAGCTGGAACACGTGCCCCACCTCGATGCCGCGCTCGATCGCCAGCACGCCCTTGCCGTCCGGCGAAGGGTCGCCTTCGACGACATTGCGCAGGTCGGCCGTGATGTGCGGTTCGGCCATGTCGCGGCCCCAGTTCGCACCCGTGTAGTGGAAGTCCACTTCGTTGGCGCCGGTGACGAAGTCCGACATGTTGGCGACCGCGCGGTCGGCCACCACGGTGACAGGCGCCTTGGTGCCGATCGGCCCCAGGTAGCCCGGCTTGCAGCCGTACACTTCGAGGATCTCTTCTTCCGTCGAGAAGCGGTAGGCGCCGGTCAGGCCGGGCACCTTGGCCGCCTTGATCTCGTTCAGTTCATGGTCGCCGCGCAGCAGCAGCATGAAGTACTGCTTGGTGACCTTGCCGTCCTGTTCCTGTTCGGCCGTCAGCGCGATGGTCTTCAGCGTCTTCGACAGCTCGATGCCCAGCAGCTTGGCGACGTCCTCGCATTTGGCCGCCTTCGGCGTCGCGGTCTTCGTCAGCGCGGCCGTCGGCGCCGCGCGCGTGCCGGTGGCCAGCGCTTCCGCCGCTTCCATATTGGCCGCGTAGTCGGAGGTCGGGCAGTACACCAGCGCGTCCTCGCCGGTGCTGGCGATGACGTGGAATTCATGCGAGCCGGTGCCGCCGATGGCGCCGTTGTCGGCCGCCACCGCGCGGAACTTCAGGCCGAAGCGCGTGAAGATCTTCGTGTACGCGTCGAACATGATCTGGTAGGACTTCTGCATGCCTTCCAGGTCGCGGTCGAACGAGTACGCGTCCTTCATCGTGAATTCGCGGCCGCGCATCAGGCCGAAGCGGGGGCGGCGCTCGTCGCGGAACTTGGTCTGGATGTGGTAAAAATTCAACGGCAGCTGGCGGTACGACTTGATCTCGCTGCGCACCACGTCGGTGATGACTTCCTCGGACGTCGGCTGGATCGCGAACTCGCGGCCGTGACGGTCCTTGACGCGCATGAGTTCCGGCCCCATCTTGTCCCAGCGCCCGGTTTCCTGCCACAGCTCGGCCGGCTGCACCAGCGGCATCAACAGCTCGACCGCGCCGGCACGGTTCATCTCCTCGCGCACGATGGCCTCGACCTTGCGAATCACTTTCAGGCCCATCGGCATGTACGTGTAGATCCCGGAGCCGAGACGCTTGATCATGCCTGCCCGCATCATCAGTTTGTGGCTGACGATTTCAGCATCGGAAGGCGCTTCTTTGAGAGTGGAAATAAAAAACCGGGAAGCACGCATAACAGTGAATTCTTTTCAAAAAGAGAGGGTTATAATCAACCTAATTTTAAAGGATTAGCTGGCTGATGCGTCCATACTTTGTACAAATGCGATCAAATGACGGGCCGTCCGGGCGCTTACGCTCCGCGTAAGCGCAGCCGGCAGGCTGAGTATGGCTTCGATCGACCGCGCAGTCCCGCCGTGCCGCCCGGCGGCCGGCTGGACTGTTGCGCCGCATCGCAGCCCGGCACCGGCGGCGCGTCATGGCGTCGACGCGCGTCCCGGGCAACAACGTAGAAGGATTGCAAGGCCGCAGAAAGTTTGAGGTGCAATATGCTCGATCGGGAAGGGTTCCGCCCCAACGTCGGCATCATCCTGCTCAACTCTCATAACGAGGTGTGGTGGGGCAAGCGGGTGCGCGAGCACTCATGGCAATTTCCGCAAGGAGGCATCAAGTACGGCGAAACGCCCGAGCAGGCGATGTACCGGGAGCTGGAAGAAGAGATCGGACTGCGACCGGAACACGTCAAGATCGTCGGCCGCACGCGCGACTGGCTGCGCTACGAAGTGCCGGACCACTTCATCAAGCGCGAGATCCGTGGCCACTACCGGGGCCAGAAGCAGATCTGGTTCCTGCTGCGGATGTGCGCGCGCGACAACGAAGTGAACCTGCGCCTGACCGACCACCCCGAGTTCGACGCGTGGCGCTGGCACGAGTACTGGGTACCGCTGGACGTCGTCATCGAATTCAAGCGCGAGGTCTACCAGCGCGCGCTGCAGGAGCTGTCGCGTTTCCTGACGTGGCCGCCGCACGGCGAACGGCGTCACTCGGCGCGCTACTTGCGCCAGCCGCACGGCCGTGGCCAGCAGGGGCAGCAGGCGCCGAAGGAAGCGCCGGCGCCGGAAATCGTCGGCTGCGACGGCACGGCGCTGGCGAGCGGCAAGCGTTGATGTTTCGGCAAGCACGCCGCGGCCAGGTCGCGGCGTGCCGCCTCGTCCGTTCTGGTCTACAATGACGGCCCGCCGCCGCCATACGTTCCGAGCCTCATGTTTACTCCCTCCTCCCACGATGTCCGCCGCTTCTTTTGCGAAGTGTTCCGCAAGCATGGCGCCAAGGAAGTCCTGACCCCGCTCGAGGCGATGGCGCTCGACTGGGTACTGGAACATCCGGAATACGCGGACGCGCTGGCCGACGTCGACAGTGCGCTGACGCGCGACTATTCCGTCGAGGGCGGCCAGGCCAATCCCTTCCTGCATCTGTCGATGCACCTGTCGATTTCCGAACAGGTCTCGATCGACTCGCCGCGCGGCATCCGCGCCGCCTACGAGGCGCTGGCGCGCAAGCTCGATTCGCCGCACGAGGCGCAGCACGAGATCATGGAATGCCTGGGCGAGATGATCTGGAAGTCCCAGCGCAGCGGCCTGCCGCCCGATGGCGACGCCTACATCGAGGCGGTGCGGTTGCGGGCACGCTAGCCCCGCCGGCGGCGCCAGGCCAGCCTGTACAATCGCAGGTTGACCATTTATCGCCTGCCCGATGTCTGCAGCCCTTTCTTACCGTCCCCATATCGACGGCCTGCGCGCCGTCGCCGTCCTTGCCGTCCTGGTCTATCACATCTTTCCAGGCAAGCTGGCGGGTGGCTTCACCGGCGTCGACGTCTTCTTCGTCATTTCCGGCTACCTGATCTCCCGCATCATCCTCGACGGCCTCGCACGCGGCACGTTCCGCTTCGCCGACTTTTATGCTCGCCGCGTACGCCGCATCTTTCCCGCGCTTTGCCTGGTGCTGGCGACGGGACTGGTATTGGGATGGGTGGCCCTGCTGCCGGACGAATTCGCCCAGCTGGCGCGCCACACCGTGTCCGGCGCGGGCTTCGTGCAGAACTTCCGGCTGTGGAGCGAGGCGGGCTACTTCGACAACGCCAGCGAACAAAAGCCCCTGCTGCACCTGTGGTCCCTGGCGATCGAGGAGCAGTTCTACCTGATATACCCGGTGGTGCTGTGGGCCGCCTGGCGGCGGCGTTGGCGCCCCACCGTGGTGATCGCCGTGCTGGCGACGCTGTCGTTCGCGGCGAACCTGCTGACCGTGCGGACCGATCCCGTGGCCGCGTTCTTCCTGCCGCATACGCGCATGTGGGGACTGCTGGCGGGGGCATTGCTGGCCGCCTTACAAGCAGAAGCCCGTCATGAGGCGCGTGCCGGCTGGCACGCCGAAGCGCTGACGCTGGCGGGCCTGGCGGGTCTCGCCGGCGCCCTGGTCGCGCTGAGCGACGGCCATGGCTACCCAGGCTGGAGGGAGCAGCTGCCAGTGGGCGCTACCGTCCTGCTGATTTACGCCGGCGGCGCGGCACGGCTGGGCCGCCTGCTGGCGAATGCACCGATGGTCTGGATCGGCAAGATCAGTTATCCGCTCTATCTCTGGCATTGGCTGCTGCTGGCGTTCTGCCGGATCGTCGACGGGGCGCCGGCGCGCGAGCGCAATGCGGTCTTCGTTCTCAGCTTCGTGCTGGCGTGGCTGACGTGGCGCCTGCTGGAAACGCCGCTGCGCCACGGTGGCCGGCCCACCGCCAAGGGGTGGGGCCTGGCCACCGCGATGGCGCTGGTCGCGCTGACGGCGACGTGGCAGCCGCCGCAGGACGGCGCCCTGTTCGCGAGCATCGAACGGGCCCGCGCCTTGAACAAGTTCGACTACCCCGACAAGATGAGCTGCCGCTGGCTGACCGGCGTGGACACGGCGGAAGACTGGTGCAACGACGGCAACGCGCCCGGGCAGGCGCCGACTGTGGCACTGCTCGGCGACAGCTTCGCCAATGTGTACGCGGGAACGTTGCTGGAATATGCGACGCGGCGGCAGCCGCCCGGCTTTGTGTTCCGGCAGGTCGCGCGCGGCGAATGTCCGCCACTGGCCGATTACGGCCTGCCGCATTGCCGCGAACTGGTACGCGCGCAAGCCGCTTATGTGGCGCGCACGCCGTCGATCCGTACAGTCGTGCTGGCGGCCCACTGGCCCGGCTATGCGCGTGGCAAGGATTATGCGGTGCTGCACGAGAACGCGGCGCGCTTCGATGCGGCTGTCCGTGACACGGTGGAACGGTACCAGCGGCTGGGCCGGCAGGTCGTGGTTTTCCTGGCCCCGCCCACGGGAGCCAATCCGCGCGGCTGTATTCCGCGCCCGCTGCACTTCAACGATAAATACGTTTGCCAGCGCACGGCCGAAGATGCGCGGCGCAGCGATGGCGATTACCGTGCCGGCTTGCTGCCATGGCTGGCCCAGCGCAACGTGGCGGTATTTGATCCGTTCCCGCTGCTGTGCGACGCACGCCAATGCAAGGTCATGGAGCGCGAAATGATCCTGTATGCCGACGACATGCACCTGTCCGGCTACGGTGCGCGCTGGCTGGCGCGGCGTGCCGGCGGGGCGCTGGACGCGCTGCTGGCGCCCAGGTAGACAACGAGACGCCCGGCCAGGCCGGGCCGCCGGGCATCAGCGCCGCGTCGTCAGCGTGCCGGGAAGGCTGTGCAGGTAGGCGGCGATGTCGCGGATGTCCTGGTTCGACAGCGGCTTGACCTGGCCCGTCATGATCGCGTTGTTGCGGCCATTGGCGCCGTCGGCGCGCTTGTAGGCGACCAGTGCGTGCTCCAGGTAGTCGCGGTGCTGGCCCGCCAGTTTCGGATAGCTGGGATCGATCGGCGAGTTGTAGTCCTTGCCGTGGCAGGTGGCGCAGGCATATTTCTCGGCCAGCGCCTTGCCGGCATCGACGTTGCCGCCGGCCTGGGCGGCGAAGGAAAAGGCGGACAGCAGCAGGGCAACGGTGAGTTTGGTCATGGTCGCTCCTTATTTCTGCTGCGCGTAGAAGGCGGCGATGTCGGCGATGTCCTGGTCGGACAGGCTGACGGCGATGCCCTTCATCGATGGATGCTTGCGATCGCCCTTCTGGTAGCCCTTCAGCGCGTTCTCGATGTACTTCGCATTCTGGCCCCCGATCTTCGGCACCTGGAACACCTCGGGGAATGTGGCCTTGTAGCCGGGGATGCCGTGGCAGCCGATACACATTTCGATCTTGTTGCGGGCCGCCGAGGCGTTGCCGACGATGTCGGCCGCCATGGCGGCGTTGGCCGCGCCGGCCAGCACGAGAAGTGCGAAGAGTTTTGTCATGGGTGGCTAGATGAATCAAAAAAAGGTAATCGGAGGGGACTCATGCCGGCGCACCGCTGCCGCTGTCTCCCGGTCCCCCTTGCTGCTTACACAAATACTTGACTTTCATACTACCAATCATTGATTCTAACCTAGCTGTTTCGGGTCGTCCACAAAGTTGCCGGAGCGCCCCAAACGGCGCCGCGAGGCCCGCCAAATCGCCCTATACTTGACGTTTTTCCGCCACCTGGAAGTTCACTTTATGCATCCCAACAACAAAGCCAAGCGCTTCGAAGGCTCCGACAACTATGTCGCCACCAACGATCTGAAACTGGCGGTCAACGCCGCCCTGACCTTGCAGCGCCCGCTGTTGATCAAGGGTGAGCCGGGCACCGGCAAGACGATGCTGGCGGAGGAAGTGGCGGCCGCGCTGGACCGCCCGCTGCTGCAGTGGCACATCAAGTCGACCACCAAGGCGCAGCAGGGCCTGTACGAATACGACGCCGTGTCGCGCCTGCGCGACTCCCAGCTGGGCGACGAGCGCGTGCGCGACATCCACAACTACATCGTCAAGGGCGTGCTGTGGCAGGCCTTCACGGCGCCGGAGCCGGTCGTGCTGCTGATCGACGAGATCGACAAGGCCGACATCGAATTCCCCAACGACCTGCTGCGCGAACTGGACCGGATGGAGTTCTACGTCTACGAGACGCGCGAAATGGTCACGGCCAAACATCGCCCGCTCGTCATCATCACGTCCAACAACGAAAAGGAGCTGCCGGACGCCTTCCTGCGCCGCTGCTTCTTCCACTACATCCAGTTCCCGGACAAGGACACGATGGAAGCCATCGTCAAGGTGCACTACCCGCAGCTCAAGCAAGAGCTGCTGGCACAGGCGCTGCAGACGTTCTACGAAGTGCGCAACGTCTCGGGCCTGAAGAAGAAGCCGTCCACGTCCGAGTTCCTCGACTGGCTGAAACTGCTGATGGCCGAGGACATCCCGCCGGAAGCGCTGCGCAGCCAGGACACGAAATCGATCGTGCCGCCGCTGCACGGCGCCCTCCTGAAGAACGAGCAGGACGTGCACCTGTTCGAACGCCTCGTCTACATGGCACGCACCAACCGATGAACGACGTCGTTCCCATCACGCTGGCGGCGAATGGCGTGCGGCTCGAGCCGCTCGAGCCGCGCCACGAGGCCGGCCTGCGCGCGGCCGCCTGCGACGGCCAGCTGTGGCAGCTGCGCGTCACCTCCGTGCCGGAGCCGGACAACGTGGCGGCCTACATCGCCGCCGGGCTGGAAATGCGGCCTGGCCGCCTGGCTTTCGCCGTGATCGACGCGGCCAGCGAGACCGTCATCGGCACCACCAGCTACCACGACATCGTGCCGGCACTGGACCGCCTGGAGATCGGCTACACCTGGTATGCGCGGAGCCGCCAGCGCAGCCACGTCAACACCACCTGCAAGCGCCTGCTGCTGGCACACGCGTTCGACACGCTGGGCTGCGCCGTGGTGGGCTTCCGGACCGATAACTTCAACCATGCGTCGCAGCGCGCCATCGAGCGCCTGGGCGCGAAACGCGATGGCGTGCTGCGCCACCACGCGCGCCGGCGCGACGGCACGGTGCGCGACACCGTCATCTACAGCATCGTGCGGGGCGAATGGCCGGAAGTGCGCGCCCAGCTCGACTACCTGCTCGCGAAGGAACGGCCATGCTGATCGACTTCTTCTTCACCTTGAAGGACGCGAAGATCCCCGTCACCATCAAGGAGTTCCTGACCTTGCTGGAGGCCATGCAGCAGAACGTCATCGACCAGTCGCTCGACGATTTCTACTACCTGGCCCGCCTGACCCTGGTGAAGGACGAAGCGCATTTCGACAAGTTCGACCGCGCCTTCGCCCAGTACTTCAAGGGCATCAATGGCGCCTTCGAAGCGAATGCGTCGATTCCGCTGGACTGGCTGGTGCAGCGCATGCAGCGCGAACTGACCGACGAGCAGAAGGCCGCGCTGGAAAAATTCGGCTACGACAAGCTGATGGAACGCCTGCAGGAACTGCTGAAGGAGCAGAAGGAACGCCACGAAGGCGGCAGCAAGTGGATCGGTACGGGCGGCACCTCGCCGTTCGGCAATGGCGGCACCAATCCCGAGGGCGTCCGCATCGGCGGCAAAGGCGGCAACCGCACGGCGGTGAAGGTGTGGGACCAGCGCACCTACAAGGACTACGATGCCGAACGCGAACTGGGCACGCGCAACATCAAGGTGGCGCTGCGCCGGCTGCGCCGCTTCGCGCGCGAAGGCGCGGCCGAGGAACTGGCCCTGGACCAGACCATCCGCGCCACCGCCAACAACGCCGGCTACCTGGACATCAAGATGCAGCCGGAGCGCCGCAACAACGTCAAGGTGCTGATGCTGTTCGACGTGGGCGGCACGATGGACGACCACATCGAACGCACGGAGGAACTGTTCTCGGCCGCCAAGACGGAGTTCAAGAACATGGAGTTCTACTATTTCCACAACTGCGTCTACGACTACCTGTGGAAGAACAACCGCCGCCGCAACGCCGAGCGCTTCCCCACCTGGGACGTGCTGCGCAAGTACAAGCCGGACACCAAGCTGATCTTCGTCGGCGACGCCACCATGAGCCCCTACGAGATCCTGCAGCCGGGCGGCTCGGTCGAGTACAACAACGAAGAGGCAGGCGCCGAATGGCTGGCCCGCTTCACGCACGCGTTCCCCAAGTTCGTCTGGCTCAACCCCGAGCCGGAAGGGCTGTGGCAATACCGCCAGTCGATCGCCGTGATCCGCCAGCTGATGAACAATCGCATGTTCCCCATCACCCTGGACGGCTTGGAACGGGCGATGCGGACGCTGACCAAGTAGAGCGCCGCGGAACCGGCCGCCGACGGTCCGGGAGCCGCGCAGGAGCACCGCGAGCGACGATGATTCTCCTATTGATTGTGTTACCATAGTAGAATTTTTGTTGCTCAATGTTAAATGCGGTTCTCTTATCTTGATGGCTTGCGCGGCATGGCCGCGCTCTTCGTGCTGGCGTTGCACTGGAACTTTCTGTTCAAGCTGTCGTTCAGCAAAAGCTACCTGGCGGTCGATCTGTTCTTCATGCTGAGCGGCTTCGTGCTCGCCCACGCCTATGAAGCCAAGCTCCGCTCCGGAGCGATGACGCCGGACGCCTTCATGCGCAACCGCCTGACCCGCTTGTATCCGTTGTATGCGCTGTCGGTACTGGTAGCGACCGGGCTGCAGGCCGCCCGGTCGCTGACCGGTACGCATGGTGGCCCGGCAGTGGGCGAATGGATGGTCGCCGGTGTATTCGCCCTGAGCTTCCTGCCCTGGGCCGTCGCCGGCGCATCCGCGCTGTTCGCCATGAACGTGTGTTATTGGTCCTTGTCGCAGGAAGTGCTGGTGAACCTGATTTACGGGTATGCCTGCCGCGCGGCTGGCAAGGCAGCGGTGCCGGCCGTCGTGTGCGTGACCGGCGTCGCCCTGGTCGCTCTGGCCGTCTCCACTGGAAGCCTCGATCACGGTTATCAGTTCAATACCGTGTCGCTGGTTGGCGGCTGCACCCGCGCGTTTTTCGGCATCGGCATGGGGATGCTGCTGTACCGGCATCGTGACCGCCTGCGCGGCATCGGCCGCCTGCTCCCGGCGTGGTGCGCGTTTCCGCTGGTGGCCATGGTTTTCGTGGCGCCGCCGATGCCGCATGGCTGGCTGTTCGACCTTGCCAGTGTCTTGATCGTGTTGCCGCTGGCAACCGTCGTGGCGGCGGCAAGCGAGCCGACGAGTGCCTGGCAGCTGCGTACCATGCACGCGCTGGGCAACAGCAGCTATCCGCTGTATCTGCTGCACGTGCCGTTTGCCACCGTCGCCTACAAGGTGGCCAGTACCGTGCCAGGTTGGGAGCGCTCCGCCGCCACGGTGATGGCGGGCCTGCTGTTCCTGCTGTGCCTGCAGCTCGACAAGCGCTTCGACGTGCCGGTGCGCGCATGGCTGCGGACGCGCGGTCCAAGGCTGCCGGCACTGCAGGTGCCATGACGCGCGCGGCCCGGCGCTGAACGGAAACGGGTCAGCGTTTTTACGCTGTATTGACGGACCGGGCGATACTCTTTACGCCCAGGTTACGGCTGGCTCGCTATCGTGGAACCCTCTCAACCACGATAGCCAACCATGTCAACGCTTACCACCGTTCCCGCCGCCACCCGGCTGATGCTCATCACGGTCGATGCCGACCGCGTCACCGAATTGCGCCGCCTCGTCGCGCGCGCCTGCGGCAGCCGCCTGTCCTTCATGCGCATGCAGCCCATCGATCACGCCAGCCGGATGCAGGTCTGGCTGCGCGTGACCGAACCGGGCGTTCAGCGCGTCATCGACGCCGTCACGCGCGCCCTCCCCGCCGCGCAGCTCGGCCGCGTGGTGCCGGCATGATCGTCACCGTCGTCAGCGAGGGAACCGGCGCGGCCAAGCTCGCGCTGGCCGAGCACCTGGCCGCGCTGCGCGGGCTGGCCGGGCGCAAGGTGCTGTTGATGGACGCGGATTCCCATCCCCACGCGAGAGCGTGCGGCGGCGGCGCGCTGCCCGTCGCGGTGCGCGCCGTGTGCGGCAAGAGCGTGCAGGCGGAGCTGGACAACCTGGGCCAGCGCTTCCAGGACATCGTCGTCGATGCGGACGGCCGCGATTCGCTGGGCAGCCGTGCCGCCCTGATCGCGGCCAGGGTCGTCGTGATTCCGGCCGGCGACCTGCATGGCGACGTGACACGCGCGGCCCGGCTGGCCGAACGCATCGGCAATGCGCGGCTGTTCAATCCCGGCCTGCGTGTCGTCATCGTGCCGGACCAGGTGCCGGGGGCCGAACGCATCCGCACCACGGCGGCTCTGCAACGCACGCTGCCAGGAGCGGCGCTGGCCAGCCATCCCGGCGTGCTGTACGCCACCGTCTTCGGCAGCTGAGCCATCCCGCACGCGACGGCCAGCGGCCGCCGCACACCGCGTCAGAACACTTTCGACACCGTCAGCAACAGCGCATCGCGCCCCGTGAACTTGCCGTTCGCCGGAGACGCGTACGCCCCCTTGTCGGCATTGGTGCCGACATACGCCAGCGCCACTGTCGCGGCACCCAGGTCCTTCGTCACCCCCACTTTCCAGTCGGTATAACTCGATGCCGCATGGCGGCGCACGCGCTGGCGGCCAGCGTGCAGGTTCAACGTCCAGCCGGCCCCCAGCTCGCGGTTCAGGGCGGCGTCGAGGTAGCCGCTGTGGCGGCTGTCCGCAAAGCCGAACAGGTTGGTGAGCGCGTGCGAATACTTCAGCGTGGCCGGGCCGTGTCCCAGCTGGACGTACAGTTCCAGCGTGTCGGCATTCGGCTGCAAACCGTTGGACGGGTAGGCATAAGCCAGCACACCGGCGTCGTAGGTCACGCCCTGCGCCAGGGTGCCGCGCTTGCCCGCGTACAGGTCGACCTCGGCGCCACCGTCGCCGCCCGCGTCGCGGGTCCAGCGGATCGTCGAGGCCCACGCGCCGGCATAGACGCCGCTGGCACTGTCGGCCCAGTCCACGCCGCCCTGCAGGGCCGGGCGCAGCCGGGTTTGCGAGATGCCGCGGTAGCGGTAGTCGGAGGTGGCGGCAACGTTGTACGAGACCGCGCTGTCCTGCGCGTAGCTGTTGGCAATCAGCAGGGACGTGACGACGCCTGAAATCAATCGTTTCATATTCACTTTCGAAGTTGAGAGAAGGGCCGGAATCGGCCCCGGGATTGCGCTAGCCCGCCAGCAGCAGCCGGTAACCCACCGCCGTTTCGGTCAGCAGGTGCACGGGCTGGGCGGGATCGCGCTCCAGCTTCTGGCGCAGGTGGCCCATGTAGATGCGCAGGTAGTGGCCGTTTTCGGCGTTCGACGGCCCCCACACCTCGCGCAGCAGCTGGGGATTGGTGACGACGCGGTTGGCATTGTTGACCAGCACCGCGAGCAGGCGGTATTCGGTGGGCGTCAGGTGCACCATCTGCCCGCCCCGCGTGACCAGGCGCGCCTGCAGGTCCACGCGCACGTCGCCGAACTGCACGGCGCCGAACGCATCCTGCTCCGGGACGCGGCGGCGGCGGCGCAACGCACGCACTCGGGCCAGCAGCTCGCCCACGCCGAACGGCTTGGTGAGATAGTCGTCCGCGCCGGCGTCCAGTGCGCGGATCTTGTCCTCCTCCGACACCCTGGCCGACAGCACGATCACGGGAACGGGCGACCAGCTGCGCAGATCGGCGATCAGGTCGACACCGTCACCGTCCGGCAGGCCCAGGTCGAGGATGACGAGGTCGGGCCGGCGCGTACCGGCATCGATCAGGCCGCGCTGCATCGTCGCCGACTCCTGCACGTGCCAGCCCTCCTCTTCCAGCGCCAGGCGGACGAAGCGGCGGATCTGCGGTTCGTCCTCGACCAGCAGCGCGGTGGGTGTCGTTACATCATTCATCGGGTTCCTCCGGCAGCGCGGGCGCGCTGCCCAGCGGCAGCATGAACACCAGCGCCGCGCCGCCCTGCGGCGCCCGGCGCGCGGCGATGGTACCGCCATGCGCCTGCACGATCGCGCGGCAGATCGCCAGCCCCAGCCCCACGCCGGGCTTGGCCGACTCGCGCTCGCCGCGCGTGAATTTCTCGAAAATCGCTTCCTCCTGGCCGGCCGGCAGGCCCGGTCCGTCGTCCGCGACCGTGACTTCCAGCCGGCCCTCGTGCGCCAGCGCGCCCAGCGTGATCGTGCTGCCGGCAGGCGTGTATTTGGCCGCGTTCTCCAGCAGGTTGACGAGCACGCGCTCGATCAGCACCGCATCGTAGCGCACCAGCGGCAGGCCGGCGGGCAGCTGCGTCACGACCCGGTGGCCGGCCAGTTGCGCGCGGCAGGCACGCAGCGCGCTGCCCACGGTTTCCTCCAGCGCCTGCCATTGCAGGTTCAGGTGCACAGCGCCGCTCTCGATACGGGCCATGTCCAGCAGGTTCGCCACCAGGGCACTCATGCGCAGCGTCTCGTCGCGCAGCGCATGGGCCAATTCCAGCTGCACCGGCGACAGCGGCGACAGCGCCAGCGACTCGGCCAGGCCCACCAGCGACGTCAGCGGCGTGCGCAGGTCGTGCGACAGCGCCGCCAGCAGCGAATTGCGCAGCCGCTCGGATTCCATCTGCACCAGCGCGCCCTGGGCCACGTCGATATAGTGCACCCGCTCCAGCGCGATGGCGGCCAGTGCCGCGAACGTGTCGAGCTGGCGCCGCTGTTCCGGAATCAGCAGCCAGCGCTGCTCGCGCGGCTCCAGCGCCAGCACGCCGCGCGTGCGCATCGGCGCCACCAGCGGCAGGTAGAACAGCGGCGCGGCGGGCAAGGTCCCGGTGCCGCTGCCGGCCGGCTCGGCGTGGTCGAACGCCCATTGCGCGATGCTCGGGTCGGGCCGGTGTCCGGGTCCGGCCGCCGCCGGGGTTTCCAGTTGCCCCTGGGCGTCGGGCAGCAGCAGCGTGACGTGGGCGTGGAACGCCTGCGCCAGCGTGCGTTGCGTGATCTCGCAGACCTGCTCCGTCTGCAGCACGCCCGTCAGCTCGCGCGCATACTCATACAAGGCGCGCGCCCGTTCCTCGCGATGCGATGCCACCCGCGCCTGGAAGCGCAACCCGGCCGTCAGGTGGCTGGCGATCAGGCCCACGAGCAGCATCACGCCAAACGTGATCAGGTACTGGAAATCGCTGACGGCAAACGAGAACGTGGGTTGCACGAACAAATAGTCGAATGCCGCCACGCCGACAAAGCTGGACAGGACGGCCGGGCCGCGGCCCAGCCGCACGGCCACCAGCAGCACGGCCAGCAGGAACAGCATCGCGATATTGGTGATCTCCAGAATCCCGGCCAGCGGCCAGCCGGCCAGCGCGACGAAGCCGCTGGCGGCGGCGGCCAGCAGGTAGCGCCGCCAGCCGGCCGGCGCCGGGTCGTCGCGCACCTCGGCGCCCTGGCCGGACCGGGGCGGTGCCGCGAGGGCGTCCGTGCCGGTTTCCACGATATCCAGCGCCGGCGCGGCGGCCGCGATGCGGCGCAGGTGCGGCGTGCGCCACGGCCAGGTGCGCGTCGCGCGACCCAGCACCGCTTTACCGATGTTCTGTGCCAGCGCGTAGCGGGCAATGGCAGCGCCGATATCGTCGCCGGCCAGTACCGCGGTCGTCGCGCCCAGCTCCTGCGCCAGCTTCAAGGTCTGCAGGATGCGTTCACGCCGCGCCGCCGGCAGCCGCTGCAACGCCGGCGTCTCGACATAGACGGCATGCCAATGGGCGTTCAGCTGGCCGGCCAGCCGTGCCGCGCTGCGCACGACATGCTCCCCGCCCGGCCGCGGCCCCACGCAGGCCAGCAACGCCACGCCCGTCTTCCACAACGGGCTGATCGACTTTTCCACGCGATAGGCCTGCACGTCGTCGCCGATGCGTTCGGCCGTGCGGCGCAGCGCCAGCTCGCGCAGGGCGATCAGGTTCCCCTTGCGGAAGAAGTTGCGAGCCGCATGCTCGGCCTGCCCGCCCTGGTACACCTGGCCGCGCCGCAGGCGCGCCAGCAGCTCGTCGGCCGGCACGTCCACCAGCACCACCTCGTCGGCGCGGTCGAACATCGTGTCCGGCAGCGTCTCCGCCACGCGCACGCCGGTGATGCCGCCCACCACGTCGTTCAGGCTCTCCAGGTGCTGCACGTTGACCGTCGTGAAGACGTCGATGCCAGCGTCCAGCAGCTCCTCGACGTCCTGCCAGCGCTTCGGATGGCGCGCCCCCGGCGCGTTCGAATGGGCCAGTTCGTCCACCAGCAGCAGCGCCGGCCGCCGCGCCAGCGCGCCATCGAGGTCGAACTCCGGCAGCGCCTTGCCGCGCCACGCCACGTCCTTCCTGGGCAGCACCTCCAGCCCGTCCAGCAGGGCTGCCGTGTCGGCGCGGCCGTGCGTCTCGACGATGCCTACCAGCGGCCGCGTGCCCTCGGCCTGCAGCTTGCGTGCGGCCGCCAGCATCGCGCAGGTCTTGCCGACGCCGGCGGAAGCGCCCAGATAGATGCGCAGCCGGCCACGTGCCGCCCGGCCAGCGCCGGCCTGCACCTGCGCGAGCAGGATATCCGGATCGGGGCGCTGGCGTTCGTCGGGCATCATGGGCGCAGTGTAGCGGATCGGTGGCAAATCAGTGCGCGTCCAGCGCGAGGTTCAGCGCCAGCACGTTGACGCGCGGCTCGCCCAGGAAACCGAACAGCGGCCGTTCCGCATGACGCGCCACCAGTGCCCGCACCCGGGCCGGCTCCAGGCCGCGTGCACGGGCCACACGCGTCACCTGGTACTCCGCGGCGGCCAGGCTGATGTCGGGATCGAGACCGCTGGCCGATGCCGTCACCAGGTCCACCGGCACCGGCGCCGTGTTGTCCGGATCGGCATCGCGCAGCGCCGCGATGCGGTCCCTGACGGCACTCGTCAGCGCGGGGTTCAGCGGGCCCTGGTTCGAGCCGCCCGAGCCGGCACCGTTGTACGGCATCGGCGCGGTGGCGGACGGCCGGCCCCAGAAATAGCGCGGCGCCGTGAACGACTGGCCGATCAGGCGCGAGCCGACGACCTGGCCATCCTGCACGACCAGGCTGCCGTTGGCCTGCGCCGGGAATAGCGCCTGGCCGATGGCGGTGACGGCCAGCGGATAGACGATGCCGCAGGCGAGCGTCAGGGCGGCGAAGATGACGAGGGTGGGACGGATCATTGCAATCATGACGAAACTCCTTGAACCAGGTGCAGCGCGACCAGCGCCATGTCGATCAGCTTGATGCCGATAAAGGGCAGCACGAGGCCGCCGAGGCCATAGACCAGCAGGTTCCGGCGCAGCAGCACACTGGCGCCGACGGGCCGGTAGCGCACGCCCTTCAGCGCCAGCGGAATCAGGAACACGATGATCAGCGCGTTGAAGATCACCGCGGCCATGATGGCGGAGTCGGCGCTGCCCAGGCGCATCACGTCCAGGCTTTTCAGCTGCGGATAGGTGCCGACGAAAGCGGCGGGAATGATCGCGAAGTACTTCGCCACGTCGTTGGCGATCGAGAACGTCGTCAGCGCGCCACGCGTCATCAGCATCTGCTTGCCGATCTCCACGATCTCGAGCAGCTTGGTGGGGTTGGAATCCAGGTCCACCATATTGCCGGCCTCCTTGGCCGCCTGGGTGCCGCTGTTCATCGCTACCGCCACGTCGGCCTGGGCCAGCGCGGGGGCGTCGTTGGTGCCGTCACCCGTCATCGCCACCAGGCGGCCTTCGGCCTGCTGGCTGCGGATCAACTTCAGCTTGTCCTCGGGCGTGGCCTCGGCCAGGAAATCGTCGACGCCCGCCTCGGCGGCGATCGCCGCGGCCGTCAGCCGGTTATCGCCCGTGATCATCACCGTACGGATGCCCATCCGGCGCAGCTCGGCGAAGCGGGCGCGGATGCCCGCCTTGACGATGTCCTTGAGCTCGACCACGCCCAGTACCCGGCCGTCGTCCACCACGACCAGCGGCGTGCTGCCGCGCCGCGCCACGTCGTCCACGGCGCGCGCCACCTCGGCCGGATAGCGGCCGCCCTGTGCCTCGACGTGGCGGCGGATCGTGTCGGCGGCGCCCTTGCGGATGGCGCGCGTGCCGATGTCGGCACCGCTCATGCGCGTCTGCGCGGTAAACGCCACGAACGCCATTCCCGCCGTTGCCGTGTCGCGCTCGTGCAGGTCGAAGCGCTGCCGCGCCAGCACCACGATGCTGCGCCCTTCCGGCGTCTCGTCCGCCAGCGATGCCAGCCGCGCCGCCCGCGCCAGCTGCTCCTCGCTGACGCCCGGCGCCGGCAGGAAGGCGGCAGCCTGGCGGTTGCCGTGCGTGATCGTGCCGGTCTTGTCGAGCAGCAGCACATCGACGTCGCCGGCCGCCTCCACCGCGCGGCCGGACGTGGCGATGACGTTGGCCCCCATCATCCGGCTCATGCCAGCGACGCCGATCGCCGACAGCAGGCCGCCGATCGTCGTCGGGATCAGGCAGACCAGGAGCGCCACCAGCACCGTGACGGTGACGGGCGTGCCGCTGCCGGCGGCCCGCACTGCGAACAGCGAGAACGGCAGCAACGTCACCGTGACGACCAGGAACACGATCGTCAGCGCCACCAGCAGGATCGTCAGGGCGATCTCGTTGGGCGTCTTCTGCCGTTGCGCTCCCTCGACCATCGAGATCATGCGGTCGATGAACGCTTCGCCGGGGTTGACCGCAACGCGCACGACCAGCCAGTCGGACAGCACGCGCGTGCCGCCGGTGACGGCCGAGAAGTCGCCGCCGGATTCGCGGATCACGGGCGCGGATTCGCCGGTGATGGCGCTTTCGTCGACCGAAGCGACGCCCTCGATCACGTCGCCGTCCGCCGGGATCACGTCGCCCGCCTCGACCAGCACCGTCATGCCCTTGCGCAGGTCGGTGGCCGGCACCGGCAGCCAGGTGGTGCCATGGCGCGGTGTGGCGAGCTTCTTGGCCATCACGGTGGACTTCAGTGCCCGCAGCGACGCCGCCTGTGCCTTGCTGCGGCCTTCGGCCAGCGCCTCGGCGAAATTCGCGAACAGCACCGTGAACCACAGCCAGACGGCGATCGCGGCAATGAAGCCGGCGTCGGCTTCCACCGCGCCGCCCAGGGCCTCCACGGCCAGCAGCGTGGTCAGGATGCTGCCGGCGTAGACGACGAACATGACAGGGCTGCGCAGCTGCACGCGCGGGTGCAGCTTGCGCAGTGCCTCCAGCAACGCCGGCCCCACCAGCTTGCGGTCGAATAGTGTCAGCGTCTTGCGTGACATGGTTTACCTCTTATTGGAAAAGTTGCAGGTGTTCGATGACCGGGCCGAGAGCCAAAGCGGGCACGTAGTTCAACACGCCGACCAGCAGCACGACGCCGATCAGCAGCAGCACGAACAGCGGGCCGTGGGTAGGCATCGTGCCGCTGCTGGCAGGCAGGCGCTGACGCGCGGCCAGCGCGCCCGCGATGGCCAGCACCGGCACGATCACGGCGAAACGCCCGAACCACATCGCCAGCGCGAGCAGCGTGTTGTAGAACGGCGTGTTGGCGGACAAGCCGGCAAAAGCGCTGCCGTTGTTGTTCGCGGCCGAGCTGAACGCGTACAGGATCTCGGAAAAGCCGTGCGCGCCCGGGTTGGCGACGCCGCCGGCGCCGGCCGGCACGCTGGCGGCGATGGCCGTCCCCGCCAGCACCAGCACGGGCGTGACGAGGATCGCCAGCGCCAGCATCTTCACCTCGTACGGGCCGATCTTCTTGCCCAGGTACTCCGGCGTGCGGCCGATCATCAGGCCGGCGATGAAGACCGCCAGCAGTGCGAACACCAGCATGCCGTACAGGCCCGAGCCGACGCCACCGAAGATCACCTCGCCGAACTGCATCAGCAGCAGGGGCACCGCGCCACCCAGTGGCATCAGCGAATCGTGCATCGCGTTGACGGCGCCGCAGGAGGCGGCCGTGGTGACGGCGGCAAACAGGCTCGATGCCGCGATGCCGAAGCGGGTCTCCTTGCCTTCCATGTTGCCGCCGGCCTGCAGGGCGCCGGCCGCCTGGTCGACGCCCAGCGCCGCCAGGGCGGGATGGGCCTGCTGTTCGGCTGCCGCCAGCGCGCAGGCCGCCAGCACGAAGACGAGCGTCATCGCGGCCAGCACGGCCCAGCCCTGGCGGATGTCGCCGACCATGCGGCCGAACGCCAGGCACAACGCGGCCGGAATCACGAAGATCGCCAGCATCTGCGCGAAGTTGGCCAGCGCGGTCGGATTTTCGTAGGGATGGGCCGAGTTGGCGTTGAAAAAGCCGCCGCCATTGGTGCCCAGCAGCTTGATCGCCTCCTGCGACGCGACGGGCCCCATGGGCAGGACCTGAGTCGTCGCCGTCACGGCGGCGGCGCCCGGCAGCTGGTACGTCACCGGCTCGCGCGACGTCACCGCATGGTCGGGGTCGAAGTTCTGGATCACGCCCTGCCCCATCAGGAACACCGCCAGCAGCAGCGACAGCGGCAGCAGCACGTAGAGTGTCGCGCGCGTCACGTCGATCCAGAAGTTGCCGATCGTCGTGGCCGAGCGGGCGGCGAAGCCGCGCACCAGCGCGAACACGACGGCGATCCCGGTCGCGGCGGAGAAGAAGTTCTGGCCCGCCAGCGCGACCATTTGCGTGAAATGGCTCATCGTCTGCTCGCCCGCGTAGCCCTGCCAGTTGGTGTTGGCCACGAAACTGACGGCCGTGTTGAACGACGAATCGGCGGCAACGGCGGCCAGCCGCTGCGGATTGAACGGCAGCCAGTACTGCAGCCGCTGGATCGAATAGACAAACACGGTGCCGAACCCATTGAACGCCAACAGGGCCAGTGCATAACCGCGCCAGCCCATGCCCTCGTCAGCGTCGATACCGGCCAGCCGGTACAGGCCGCGTTCGGCACGGGCCGCCAGGTCGCTACCGGTCGGCGGCCGGGTGGTGTCGGCCACCCGGGCCAGCCAGGCCGACAGCGGCCATGCCAGTGCCAGCAGGGTGAGCAGGAAGACGCCCAGGAGGGTCAGGAACGCGGCGCTCACAGGGCCTCCGCGCGCACCAGCGCCACCACCAGATACACCAGCAGGCCCGCGGCGACGCAGGCGGCGGCAATGTCAGCCGCGCTCATAGCTGCCTCCCCAGCCTGGCGCAGCCCAGCACCAGCGCCCCGACCAACCCGACGCACAGCGCGATCAGGCCGAGAAATACGATGTCCACGGAAACCTCCGAACAGTGTTGAGATGCACGAAAGGTTATCGGCCGGCGCCTAAAAACGGGGTAAACAGTCGGGACGTCGCCGTAAACGTTCTGTAAACACGGCGGCTATGTCCGACATTCACAAAGCTAATAATATAGTTGCAATATTTATTTCCAAAAAAGAATTACATTTTCTCTTTTCTTTTTGATTATTTGGCGCTAGCATCGCGGCACATCTGTTCCGCCTTTTCTTATCTCATGCGATTTTCCTACCTTGACGGGATACGCGGCATGGCCGCGTTGTTCGTGCTCGCCCGTCACTGGGACGAGCTGTTCCGCTTCCATTTCCAGCAGAGCCACCTTGCTGTCGACTTGTTCTTCATGCTGAGCGGCTTCGTGATCGCGCACGCCTATGACGACAAGCTCGGCAGCGGCAGGATGGGCCCTGGCGAGTTCATGCGTTTGCGCTTCGCCCGGCTGTATCCGGTCTATGCATTGTCCGTCGTGATTTGCGGCGCCTATTTCATTGTCGGTACCGTTGCCCGCGCCGAGCCGAATCTGGTCGTGCTGGAATGGCTGCTTGCCATCGCGCTCGCCTTATGTTTCCTGCCATATAGTGTCAACGGTTCACCAGCGATGTATTCCGTTAATATATGTTTCTGGTCCCTGGCTCTGGAAATGCTGGTCAACGTGTTATATGCCTACACGCGGCAGCACATCGGCAAGCGCCTGCTGACCGTCGTGGTAGGCGTCGCGGGGGTGCTGCTGATCGTTGTGGCGCTCGCTACCAACACGCTCGGTCATGGCTACCTGCGCGGCTGGCTCTCCTTCTTCGGCGGCTTCCTGCGCGCCGTCTTCGGCATCGGTCTTGGCTTGCTGCTGTACCGTCACCGCACGCGGTTGCAGCGCTGGACCTGGAACCTGCCGGCGTGGTTCAGTTTCCCCCTGCTTGCCGTCCTGATGGTCACGCCGAGTCCGCCCGGCTACGGCTGGCTCGTGCACCTGGTGGCCGTGTTCGTCGTGCTGCCGTTCGCGATCATCGTGGCCGCCAGCGAGGAACCCACGCGCGCCTGGCATGCAAGGGTCCTGGAAGTATTGGGCGTGGCAAGCTATCCGCTGTACCTGATGCACGTACCGTTCGGCCATATCGTGCGCAAAAGCGCCGCCTTCGTGCATGGCTGGGAACGGCCGCTGGCGGCGGCGATGACGGTACTGTTGTTCTACCTGTGCCTCCAGCTGGACAAGCGCTTCGACGCGCCCGTGCGCACGTGGCTGCGCATGCGCCTGCGCGGCGGCGGTGCGGTCCGCGCCGTTTCCCTGGGCTGACAAGTTCCTCTCGCCGCCGGCGCGTCCAGCCGCTGGCGGCAGTCCTGCCTCCTCCCCCGGCCCCCCCGCCAGCGGTCGCGCCATAAAATGCTGGATGTTTGTACAGCATTTAGCGACAATAGCAGTCTTGTCCGTTGCGCCATCAAGGTTTTTTTCGGTCACGCGGTCCCGCCGGGACTCCTTGCCGACACCTCGTTGCATATAGAATGCGCAGGCATCCGCCCATGGCATGCCGCGGGCTCCCAATTCAAGAATTGCAATATTTACAGTATGGCCACTAAAAAACCCGTTTCCGACTACAGCGAATCATCGATCCGCGTCCTGAAAGGACTGGAGCCCGTCAAGCAGCGTCCGGGCATGTACACCCGCACGGAAAATCCGCTGCACATCATCCAGGAAGTGATCGACAACGCCTCCGACGAAGCCTTGGGCGGCCATTGCAAGAACATCGTCGTCACGCAGAATGCGGATGGCAGCATCACCGTCGAGGATGACGGCCGCGGCATCCCGGTCGGCCTGCATCCGGAAGAAAACGTGCCGACCGTGGAAATCGTGTTCACGCGCCTGCACGCCGGCGGCAAGTTCGACAAGGGCTCGGGCGGCGCCTATGCGTTCTCCGGCGGCCTGCATGGCGTCGGCGTTTCCGTCACCAACGCGCTGTCGAAACGGCTCGAGATCAACGTCTGGCGCAAGGACGACAAGGGCAACGGCTACCACACGATCGCCTTCGAGAACGGCGACCTGGTGCAGCCACTGACGTCGCAGCCGGCGCCGAAGGACGGCAAGAAGTCCGGCACGCGCGTCACCGCCTGGCCGGATGCGAAGTATTTCGACTCGCCGCTGATCTCGCAGGTCGAGCTGCAACGCCTGCTGCGCTCGAAAGCCGTGCTGCTGCCGGGCGTTTCCGTCACGCTGAAGAATGCCAAGACGGGCGACAGCCAGACCTGGCAATACAACGACGGCCTGCGCGGCTACCTGACCGAAGCGCTGGCGCAGTCGGGCAACGGCGAGACGGTCGTGCCGATGTTCGAGGGCGAGCAGTTCGCCGGCCCGGACGCGGAAGGCTTCGCCGAGGGCGAAGGCGCCTCGTGGGTGGTGGCATGGACCGAGGAAGGCGCCATCATGCGCGAATCCTACGTCAACCTGATCCCCACCCCGAACGGCGGCACCCATGAATCGGGCCTGCGCGAAGGCCTGTTCGGCGCGATGAAGAACTTCGTCGAGCTGCACTCGCTGCTGCCGAAAGGCGTCAAGCTGCTGCCCGAGGACGTGTTCGCGCGCGCCTCGTTCGTGCTGTCGGCGAAAGTGCTGGACCCGCAGTTCCAGGGCCAGATCAAGGAGCGCCTGAACTCGCGCGACGCGGTGCGCCTGGTCGCCACCTATTCGAAGCCGGCGCTGGAGCTGTGGCTGAACCAGCACATCGACTGGGGCAAGAAGCTGGCCGAACTGGTCATCAAGCAGGCCCAGTCGCGCCTGCGCTCGGCGCAGAAGGTCGAGAAGAAGAAGTCCTCCGGCGTGGCCGTCCTGCCGGGCAAGCTGACGGACTGCGAATCGTCGGACGTGTCGCGCACCGAGCTGTTCCTGGTCGAGGGCGACTCGGCGGGCGGCTCGGCCAAGATGGGCCGCGACAAGGAATTCCAGGCCATCCTGCCGCTGCGCGGCAAGGTGCTGAACTCGTGGGAGACGGACCGCGACCGCCTGTTCGCCAACAACGAGATCCACGACATTGCCGTGGCCATCGGCGTCGACCCGCACAGCGTGACGGACACGCCGGACCTCTCGGGTCTACGCTACGGCAAGATCTGCATCCTGTCGGACGCGGACGTGGACGGCTCGCACATCCAGGTGCTGCTCCTGACCCTGTTCTTCCGCCACTTCCCGGCGCTGATCCAGCACGGCCACATCTGCATCGCCCGTCCGCCGCTGTACCGCGTGGACGCGCCGGCGCGCGGCAAGAAGCCGATCCAGAAGCTGTACGCGCTGGACGACGGCGAGCTGACCGCGATCGAGGACAAGCTGCGCAAGGACGGCCTGAAGGACGGCAGCTGGTCGATCTCCCGCTTCAAGGGCCTGGGCGAGATGAACGCCGAGCAGCTGTGGGAAACCACGATGAACCCGGACACGCGGCGCCTGCTGCCTGTGTCGCTGGGCGACTTCCAGCACACCGAGGCCGCGGCCCGCTTCAATATGTTGATGGGCAAGGGCGAAGCCGCCGCGCGCCGGGCCTGGATCGAAGAGCACGGCAACGAAGTGGAAGCGGATATTTAATCGAGATACGTAATCATGACTCAACAAGCAAACCTCTTTGACGAACCGCAGCCGGGCAACAATGGCAATGGCGGCGACGGCGGCGAAACGCTGACCCTGTCCACCTTTGCCGAACGCGCCTACCTCGATTACGCCATCTCCGTGGTCAAGGGCCGCGCCCTGCCCGACGTGTGCGACGGCCAGAAGCCCGTGCAGCGCCGCATCCTGTACTCGATGAACGAGCTGGGGCTGAACGCCGCGGCCAAGCCGCGCAAGTCCGCCACCGTGGTCGGCGACGTGCTGGGTAAATTGCACCCGCACGGCGACCAGTCGGTGTACGACGCGCTGGTGCGCATGGCGCAGGACTTCTCGCTGCGCTACCCGCTGATCGACGGCCAGGGCAACTTCGGTTCGCGCGACGGCGACGGCGCCGCGGCGATGCGTTACACGGAAGCGCGCCTGACCCCGATCGCCCGCCTGCTGCTGGACGAGATCGACCAGGGTACCGTGGACTTCATTCCGAACTACGACGGCTCGACCGAGGAACCGGCGCTGCTGCCGGCGCGCCTGCCGATGGTGCTGTTGAATGGTGCATCCGGCATCGCCGTCGGTCTCGCCACCGAGATCCCGTCGCACAACCTGCGCGAAGTGGCCGATGCGGCCGTCGCGCTGATCCGCAATCCGAAGCTGACGCATGCCGAGTTGATGGGCATCCTGCCGGGGCCCGACTTCCCGGGCGGCGGCCAGCTGATCACCCCGGCCGCGCAGGTGGCGGACATGTACGCCTCCGGCCGCGGCAGCATGAAGGTGCGCGCGCGCTGGAAGATCGAGGAACTGGCGCGCGGCCAGTGGCAGGCCGTCGTGCACGAACTGCCGCCAGGGACGTCGGCGCAGAAGGTACTGGAGGAGATCGAGGAGCTGACCAATCCGAAGGTCAAGCTGGGCAAGAAGACGCTGTCGCCCGAGCAGCTGGCCCTGAAAGCCATGGTGCTGGGTGCGCTCGACACGATCCGCGACGAATCGGGCCGCAACGCCCCCGTGCGCCTGGTGTTCGAGCCGAAGTCGAAGAACCAGGACCAGAACGAATTCATGCTGATGCTGCTGGCGCACACGTCGCTGGAGACGTCGGTGCCGATGAACCTGGTGATGATCGGCGGCGACGGCCGCCCGCGCCAGAAAGGCCTGGCGGACATCCTGACCGAATGGATCACATTCCGCTTCGCCACCGTCACGCGCCGCACGCAGTTCCGCCTGAACAAAGTCGACGACCGCATCCACATCCTGGAAGGGCGCGAGACGATCCTGCTCAACATCGACGAGGTGATCCACATCATCCGTAATTCGGACGAGCCGAAGGCGGCGCTGATCGCGCGCTTCAACCTGTCCGAGCGCCAGGCCGAGGACATCCTCGAGATCCGCCTGCGCCAGCTGGCGCGCCTGGAAGCGATCAAGATCCAGCAGGAACTGGCCGAGCTGCGCAAGGAAAAGCAGACCTTGCAGGACCTGCTGGACAATCCGTCGTCGATGAAGCGCCTGATCATCCGCGAAATCGAGGCGGACGCGAAGGCGTTCGGCGACGCCCGCCGCACCATCATCGAGGAAGCGCAGCGGGCCATGGTCGAGCAGAAGATCGTCGACGAACCCGTCACCGTCATCATCTCGCAGAAGGGCTGGGTGCGGGCTCGCACCGGCATCGGCCACGACCGCGCCCAGTTCACGTTCAAGGCCGGCGACGCGCTGCACGACGCGATCGAATGCCGCACCGTCGACACGCTGCTGGGCTTTGGCGACAACGGCCGGGTGTATTCCGTGCCGGTGGCGGCGCTGCCCAATGCGCGCGGGGATGGCGTGCCGATCACGACGCTGGTCGACCTGTCCGGCGGCGCGCGCCTGCTGCACTACTTCGCCGGCCCGGCCGCGACGCAGCTGCTGCTGGCCTCCGACGCGGGCTTCGGCTTCATCGCCAAGGCGGGCGACATGGTCAGCCGCCTGAAGGGCGGCAAGTCGTTCATCACCCTGGACGAAGGCGCCAAGCCGCTGGCGCCGACCCTGGTGCCGGCGGACGCCAGCGCCGTCGCGGTGATTTCCGAGAAGGCCCGCCTCCTGGTGTTCGGCCTGGACGAGATGAAGGTACTGACCAACGGCGGCCGCGGCGTCACCTTGATGGAGCTGGAGCCGAAGGAAAAACTGGTGGCCGCGCAGGCGATCACGCAGAAAGGCGTGACCGTGCAGGGCATCGGCAACGCGCAGAAGGCCAAGGAGGAACGCATGGGCCCGGGCCTGCTGCAGGAGCACTTCGGCAAGCGCGCCCGCAAGGGCAAGGCGATGCCGACGCGGATCAAGCCGACCGGGTTGGTGCCGAACAGCTGATCGGTAACCCGCGGTGTCTCGGGTTTGGGGTCTGTCCCCGTTAAGCGAGAACGTCAGCGCTTGCCTGCGGCGGTGTCAGGGGACTGACCCCGGTTTTTATCTGCGGCAGCAATGTACCGCGAACAGGTTCCGCCGCCAGTGACGAGCAGGCGCATGGCAACGCCGAAGCATGGCTCTGCCGCGGAAAAAAACCAGGGTCAGTCCCGAAGGGACAGACCCTAAGCCCGATCCTTTGGTAGCTCGCAAATGTATTCAAGCAGCGGCGCGCAGCGCCGGCCGCCCGCTCGAGCGGGCCAGGTGCTGCCGCGCGGCCGCCCTGCCGGCCTCGTACAGATTGCGCACGCCGCCGGACGAGAAGTCGTGATCGCCGCCCGCCGCAGCGGGCGTGCTCGCAATGACCTGTACATTCTTCAGCGCCCGCAGCCGCATCAGCCAGGCAAACGACGGCATGCCCTCCAGCTCAGTGCCGTCCGCCACCGACTCCAGCGCCGCCAGCATCGCGAGAAACCCTTCGAGCTTGCCGCTACCGCCATACTGCGCCCAGAAGCGGTTTTGGTACTGCAGCGCCGTCGCGCGAGTCTGCACTTCCAACAAGTTCGTCGGCGACGGCTGGTCGTCCGTCGGGAACAGGTCGACGACAAAGATCGGCAGCGTGTCGATTTCGTCCGGTTCCAGCAAATTGAGCAGCGAATCGATGGGCGTGTTGCTGAACAGGCCGCCGTCCCAGTAATCCCTGCCGTCGATCCGGGTGGCGGGGAAACCCGGCGGCAGGCTGCCGCTGGCCAGCACGTGGGCCGGCGTCAGGCGCGTGCGTACCGCCTTGTGGTGACCGGCCTCCAGGTGCGCCTCCTTCGCCGTGTAGTTCGAAAACGTGACCTGGCCGCCCGAGTGCAGGCTGGTGGCCGCGACACCGAAACGGATATGCAGCGGATCGTTGAGCTGTTCGAAGTCCAGCTGCGCTGCGAGCGTGCGGTGCATGGGCGCCGTGCTGCACAGGCTGTTCCAGCTCAGCATGTTCCAGTAGTCCGTCCGGGACTGCCAGAATTTCGGATTGCCCAGCAGCGACATATTGGCCTGCACGACGGCCGGCAGCAGTGGCATCGCCGGCAGCGTGATCGCATCCCACATCCGGTGCAGGCTGGCCGGGATGTCGCCGCCCTTGGCGCCAGCAATCGACGCCGCATTGATCGCGCCAATCGATACGCCCGTCACGGCGCGCGGATGCCAGCCCTCTTCCACCAGCCCGGTCACCACACCATATTCGAAAGCGCCCAGCGCGCCGCCGCCCTGCAAGATCAAAGCCATCGGTTTCGTCATGACTGCTCCATGGAAGTACATCAAGGGAGGTCACAGATTGCGCGCTGGCCGCGTGGCGACGTTGATCTCGCTCAAGCGCCGATGACTTGCCAAGGCGTACAGGCAGGTGCGCCAGAGGGCGCACGCTGGCACGCAAGTTTCAAAAAAACCACAACAAAAAACCGCCGCCCGCTGACGCGGCACGGCGGTTGTCCTGGCAGCGCTAGCGCTTAGTGCTTGGCGGCTTCCTTCTTCACGTCGGCATTGGCCTTGGCGACGGCTTCGTCGGTCTTGGCGGCGGCCAGCGCTTTCTCCTTGTCGGCCTCAGCCATTTCCTTGGCGACTTTCTCGTTGGCCTTGGCACTGGCCTTCGCTACCTTGGCATCGGCTTTGGCCACTTTCTTGTCGGCCTTGGCTTCCGCTTTCAGCTTGTCTTCCGGATCGGCTTCGGCCACTTTTTCGTTGGCCTTGGCGTATTCCTTGTCAGCCTTGTGGGCGGCTTTCGACACTTTCTTGTCCGCCTTGTGCTGGGCCTTCGCGACGTCCTCGTTGGCGTCGTGCACTTTCTTCGCTTCCTTCTCCTGCGCCTTGGCGATGTCCTTCTGAGCGTCGGCCTGTGCCTCGGCGACGTTCTGGTTCACTGGCGCCGTGGTGGCGGTCTGGGCGTGGGCAGCGGTAGCGAAGACACCGGCGATCAGGGTTGCGAGCAGTTTATTCATGATTTGGCACCTTTCTTAGTGGTTTGCGTTGTTTTCTTCTTGTCACGTGATCAGAATAAACTTTCCGATTGCCATCAACTGTGCGCTACCGTACGTTGAAACATCTTGTTGCCTTTCTTACTATTTACGGCCGTGCGGGCCGCGAGTACAAGTCGATGGTCTGCCCGATGGCCTCGGCACAGACGGCGCAGAAGGCCTCGCTGCGGTCGAACATCAGGCACTGCTGCTGCGAGCGGTAATAGCCGGTTGCCTCGTAGTTGGCGCCTTCGAACGCGCCCACGGCGTGCTTGTGCGGCGCCTTGGAAAACAGCGCATTGGTCCAGGCCAGGTCATCGCGGAACAGCTTGTTCATTTCGCTTTCCGGCCGGTGGTCCTTGCGCAGCTGGGCGCGCACCTTCTGGTACTCGCGCGAGTGTGTTTCGTATTCCGCCTTCGGCCATGGCGTCGGCAGCGGCGCCCCCGGCGTCACGTGGCGGCGCCACTTGACGTTGGCCGGGTCCTTCAGCGCCGTCACGTTCGGCTCCCACGGTTCCATCCGTTCGCCGGTCGATTGGTACGCCACCGGTGACGTGTAATACTCGTCCGCCAGGCCGGCGAAGTGGTGGCCGAATTCGTGCACGAACAGGTAGTTGGCCCAGTCGTTGTTGGCGGCGGCGGTGCTGAACTGGCCGTAGATGCCGCCCCCGCCATAGGTGTCGTTGTTGACGAGGATTTCGATGAACTCGTACGGCGCGTGCTGGGCGATGTCGCGCAGGGCGCGGTTGTCCGTCGTCAGCACGTAACGCTCGCTGCCGAAGATGTCGTAACGGGTGTTCAGCGCCGACGCATGGTGCGTGTTGGTGGAAGGCCGGCTGACGCCGGACTCCTGCGTCGGCACGGCCAGTGCCCACACGTTGAAGTCGTTGGCGCGCTCGCGGAAGGGCGACACGGTGAACAGGTAGGCGGCCAGCCGGCGCGCGCTCTGCTCGAACTTCTTCATGTCGGCCTTGGTGTACCCGTCACCCAGGATCAGCAGGTCGACCTTCTGCGGCGACGGCCCGCTGACCCGGATCGGCAGCGGCTGCGCCGGTGCCGGCGGCTGCTTGCGCACCACGTCCAGGGCATCGGTATCGATGTCGGCGGTCCAGACGATGGAGAACAGGTTGCGCTCGTCGCGTTTCAGGATGCGCACCTTGACCGGGCGGTCCGGCTTCGGAAAGCGCACCGATTCACCGAACGCGCGTGTCGCCTTGTTCGCCTCCTCAGTACTGCGCCACTCGCCGAAGATGGTCGAGAAGCCGCGCGAGTACAGCAGCTGGCCCGTCCTGGCGTCCACCACCTCGACCTTGTTGATGCCGCGGTCGGTATCGTCGATGGCGCGGCTCATGTCGCCCGGCCACGGCAGCGGCTCGATGACGAGCCGCTCCAGCGCGTACGATTCGGCCAGCGCGTTGCCGCTGTGGAGGTAATCGACCCGCACGGTGGCCGGCTGTGCGGCCAGGACGTTGGTGGCGATGAAACTGGTGGCGGCAAGCAGCTGGCGGATGCGGCGCATGGTGTCTCCTGTTGGTCACGGATGAGGGATTTGGCGGCTATTGTATGCGCCTGTCCCGTCCCCGGTACAGCGCCGGCTTGCCGGCCGGCCGGAACCACGCTACCCTCTGGACATCCCAACCTTCCACCTGCGCCGTGCCCTACGACACTCCCAACGACCCGGACCAGCTGCGCACGTGGCTGCTCGGCGCGGCCCGGCGCGACGCGCGGGCGTTCCAGGCGCTGTATGCGGCCACGTCCCCGAAACTGTTCGGCTTCGCGCTGCGTATATTGCGCAAGCACGAGCTGGCCGAGGAGGCGCTGCAGGACGCCTTCGTCTCGATCTGGCACGCCGCCGGCACCTACCAGGCGTCGCTGGCGGCGCCGATGACATGGATGGCGGCGATCGTGCGCGACAAGGCGCTCGACATCCTGCGCCGCGCGGGCAGCGCGCCGGACATCGATGCGGCCCGATTCGACGCGGAAGTCATGAGCCATATGGACGATACCGGTGCGGGCCCGGCCCAGGCGCTGCAGGCCAGCAGCGAAGCACGCGCGCTGGCCCACTGCATGGCCGCGCTGGAGCGCGCGCAGCGCCAGGCGATCGGCCTGGCGTTCTTCCATGACCTGTCGCACGGCGAGGTGGCGCAGCAGCTCGCGCTGCCGACCGGCACCGTCAAGACGTGGATCCGCCGTGGCCTGGCGAAGCTGAAGACATGCCTGGCGCGGGAGGGGCTGTGAACATCCGCGACAATCCGGAACTGCGCGACCGCCTCGCGGCCGAATACGTGCTGGGCACTTTGAAGGGCGCTGCCCGGCGCCGCTTCGAAGGCTGGCTGCATGGCGACGCGGCGCTGCGCCGCCTGGTGCAGGAGTGGCACGCGCGCCTGGTGCCGCTGGGGGAATTCAGCGGCGAGCGGGCACCGCGTGAACGGGTCTGGCGCGCCATCGAGCGGCGCCTGCACCTCGAACCGCCGCCGAAGCGCTGGCAGTTCTGGCACCGCGACCCGCTGCAGTGGTGGCGCACGCTGGGCCTGACCGGGACCGCCGCCGCCACGGCGCTGGCGCTGGTGCTGGCGCTGCAACGGCCGGCGCAGGTGGACACGGTGGCCACGCTGGCGGACGAGCGCGCCCAGGCCGCCTTGCTCGTCACCGCGGATTACCGCAACGGCACCGTCGCCGTGCGCGTGCTGGGCCAGACCGCCGTGCCGGACGAACGCACGCTGCAGCTGTGGGCCATCACCCAACAGGGCACGCCACGCTCGCTGGGCATCCTGGACGACAAAGGCAGCGCCCAGTTCCCGGTGAACGAGCGCGCGCTGGGCGACGACGTGGCGATGCTGGCCGTCAGCGTGGAGCCGAGAGGCGGCTCGCCCAATCCGAATGCGCCGACCGGGCCGGTGCTGTACAAGGGTAGTTGGGTAAGGCTGTTGTAGGCCCGGGGGCTGTCTCAGCGATATTTATACAGGGGGCGCGGGATGTCGATCGGCCGCACGTCGAGCCTGATGTTGAGCACCGAATAGGCCTCGGCAATGCCGGAGATATAGCCCACGCTTTCCGGCGTCTTGGTGAAGCGGAACTCGAAGCCGATTTCCGGCGTGGTGCCGCGCGGATTGCCGCTGGCGACGCCGATCGCCTCCTCCTGGTCGCTGTCGATCAGCCGCTCCATCAGCTGGACCACGGCATGGTTCCCCAGGATGTCGTTGCTGTAGACGGGACCGCGCAGCGCCTCGCGGCCCGGCTCGATACGGCCGCCCGCCTTGTCCGGCGCCGGCGTGAAGCTGTGCGTGATGATGTTGAAGCGGTCGCCCCGGTCCAGGTAGCTGATCCGCACGTTGCTGACGTTGAAGTCCGGCTTGCTCTTGTCCCATACCGCCTGCGACGTATCGATCAGCAGACCGCCGCTGTAGCCGATCACCTCCACCTCGCGCTGGGCGTTGATGACGAAGGCGCTGTCCTCGTCGATGCCCAGGCCCAGCTTGTAGTTCTTGGTCAGCATGGCGGGAATCATGCGCGCGAAGCGGCCGCGCACCAATAAATGCTGGTCGACGAACACGTCGTCGCCGATGAAGCCCAGCCCCGGCGCGACCTCCTGCCCGTCCGTGATCCCGCTGCGCAGCATCGGCAGGATGGCGCGCGGATTGTGGAACATCGTGCTGCTCATGATCGCCGCACCGGCGCTGGTGCCGGCGACGACCCCGCCGCGGCGGTACAGGTCCCACACCGCCTCCAGCGCCGCCGTGCGGGTGCCGTCCTCGCGCACCAGCGCCTTGGTGATGCGGCTCTGGTCGCCGCCGGCGAAATACACGCCGCCGGACTTGCGGATCTTCTCGGCCAGCGCCGCATCCTCGGCGGCCTTGCGGTAGTCGCTGCCGGCCAGCCGGATCGCCACCGGCACGGCAAAGGCGTCGGCGCCGTATTTCTTCAGGTAGCCGATGATGATCTCGGCCGCCTTCTCCGGCGTGCCGGAGGCGGACGGGAACACGGCGATGCGGGCGCCGCGGCCGCCGGCCAGGCTGACGATCTTCGACCACACGTCCGCGTTGTCGCCGCGCAGGCCGCCGCCGATGATGACGAGCGAGCCTTTGGCGACGGGCAGCGGCTTTTCGGGGGCGGTGGCTTCGGGTGGGGGCTTGAGGGTGTCTGGTTCCTGGGCGGTGGCGGGCAGGTGGGCCAGCGCGGCGGCGAGCAGGATGGCTAGGAAAGAAAACCAGTTGAACGACCGCTTGCGCATGCATCCTCCTGTTCTGATTTCAATGAAGCTGGGTCTTATCCAACGCTAAGGTAAAGAAAATTTTGAGCCAGCCACAGACGTTTTTGCACCCAAAACCAGAGAGCTGGGGTCAGACCCGGCGGGTCTGACCCCGGTCTTCGGTGTTGGGGTCTGTTCCGAAGGACAGACCCCAAGCGTTGGCTACTTGAACACGTAGTTTACGCTGGCATAGAAACGCCTGCCGCGCGGATCGGTGTAGGTCGGATCGTAGCCCGACAGGAAGAAGTAGGCCTGGTTCGAATACGGCGGGCTCTTGTCGGCCAGGTTCTGCACGCCGGCGCGCACCTTCCACGCCTTGTTGACGGCCCACGCGCCCGACAGGTCCCACAGCGAGTACGACGACACCCGGTTGGCCGCCACGACGCTGCCGTCGTCGACGTTGATCGCGGAATTCTGGTCGTCGTAGCCGGACGAGAAGGTGTTCGACAGGCTGGCCGACAGCGGGCCGCGCTCCCAGTCGAACGACAACGTGTGGCGCCAGCGCTGCACCACCATGTCCGTCACGAAGCGCCCCAGGTTGCTGACGAACGGATCGCCCGGCCCGGTCTGCACCTTCGACTTCAGGACGTACGTGCCGGTCAGCCGGCCGCCGAAACGGCCGATGCCCGTGTCGACGCCGTGCACGTCCACCATCAGGTCCAGGCCGCGCGCCACCTGGGCGCCGCGGTTTTCCTTGCGCAGCTCGATGTAGTCGATCAGGCCGTCCTCGTCGCGGTGCACCAGGTCACCGTACTTGGCCAGGTTGCCCAGGATGATGTCGTCGCCCAGTTCGCTGATCAGGTTGGTGCGGCGGATGTTCCAGTAATCCAGGCTGGCCGTGACGTGCTTGCCCGCCTCCACCACGGCACCCAGCGAGAACTGCTTGCTGCGCTCCGGCTTCAGGTCGGCGTTGCTGTAGCGGCGCGTATCCCAGTTGTCGGCGCAGTCGGCGTAGTTGTTCTCGACCGTGGCGCAGTAGACCGGATCCGGCAGGGTCGCCGTCGAGCTGTAGACGGTCGGGCGGTACAGGTCCGTCATCGACGGCGCGCGGAAGCCGCGGCCGGCCGAGCCGCGCAGCATCACGGACTTGACCGGCGTGTAGCTGACACCCACCTTCGGGCTCAGTGCGCCGCCCACCTGCTGGTAACGGTCGTAACGGGCCGAGAGCTGGCCCTGCCACTCCTTCGTGAACGGCGCCTGCAGTTCGCCGAAGATCGCGGACACGTGGCGCTTGTCGCTGGTGGCCTTGCCGCCTTCCGGCGCCGCGTCATTGTTGATGTTGTCGCTCATCAGGAGCGCCGACGGCGTGAAGTCGGTGCGTTCGCGCCGCACCTCGCCGCCGACCGCCAGCGCCAGGTCGCCGCCGGCCAGCGGCAGCACGGTACGCGAGGCCTTGAAGTCGATGGAATCCATCGTGCCTTTCGAATGGCGCACCACATCGTTGACCTGGATGCGATCGAGCAGTGCGCGTCCTTCCGCGCCGGAAGGCCCGAACGGATTGATCAGCCCTGCCGCGATCCCTTCCAGCAGCTCGTTGTACAACACGTAGCCGTGCATGTCCTTGTCCTTGACGACGTTGACGCTGTGGTTCACGCCGATGTCGTAGTCCCAGCCGGCCACCGTGCCCGTCAGCCCCAGCACGTAGCGCTGGCTCTGGCTCGTCAGCTCGCTGGTGCGGTTGCCCGCTTCCGTCAGGCGCATGCGCAGTTCCAGCTCGCCCGGCACGTCGTCGTCCGTCACGTTCTCCAGGCCTGCGTTGGCCAGCGCCGGCACGCGGCTGGCGTCGATATAGCCGGTCACGCGCGCCGACGAGCCCACGTAGTTGGTGCGCGAGCGGCTCAGCGCCACCTCCGCATACAGCTGGTTGTTGGCGTCCAGCTTCAGCACGCCGCGGCTCAGGAAGTTCTGCTTGTTCGACTTCGGATACAGCTCCGTGTCGCCCATGTAGTCGTAGGTGCAGGCATCGACGCCGCCGGTGCCGGCGGGCAGGTACAGGTTCGCGGGCGGGCTGCAGTTCGGGATCGACAGGTTGATCAGGCGGTTCGTGATGGGGCGGCCATTGAGCAGGAACCCGCTTTCCTGCAGGTAGTCGCGCTGCGCCGACGTCAGGCGGATATTGGCCGGGCTGGTAAAGCCGGACAGCAGGTGGCCCAGCCGCTCGGGGATGCGCAGCTCGGGAATGAAGCTGCGCTGGGAGCTGCGCAGCGCGTCGGTGCCCTGCCAGTCGAACACGGCGAACAGGTTGTAGCCGTCCTGCCCGATATCGCCGATGCCGGCGCTGATGGTACCGGCACGTTTGCCGGCACCGCCTTCGTCCGTCGTGCCGCGGTAGGCATTGAGTTCGATGCCGTGGAAATCCTTGCGCGTGATGAAGTTGATCACGCCGCCGATGGCGTCGGTGCCGTACAGCGCCGAGGCGCCGTCCATCAGCACCTCGACGCGGGCGATCGCCGCCGCCGGGATATTGTTCAGGTCCACGCCGGCATCGTCGCCAGGCGACGCGAAATTGGCCATGCGCCGGCCGTTCAGCAGCACCAGCGTGGACGACGTGCCGATGCCGCGCAGGTTGGCGCTGTTCAGGCCACGCTGGTCGCCGCCCACGTTGATGCTGACGCCATCGGTCAGCCCGCCCACGTTGGCGGAAATGCGCGTCATCAGTTCGGCCGCCGTCGTCACACCGGCTTTCTCGATCTCCTCGCGCGTCACGACCTGCACCGGCAGCGGCGTTTCCGATTCGATCTGGCGGATCGCGGACCCGGTGATTTCCACGCGAGGCAAGGGGGTGGCCGGTGCGGCGGTCTGCGCCAGCGCCGCGCCCGAGCACAGGCCCAGCACCAGCGCGGCGCGCACGGCATGGGCGAGAGTGGAAAGGCATGGGCCGCTAGGCCGGTATTGCTTGCTCATCGAAGCTCCTGGACTGGTTGGAGCCGGTCGGGCCGGGCCAGGGCGCAAAGGCGCGCGCCTGGCCAAGCCGTCCGGCCATGTTAAAAAAGACATCGTTTCACTCTACGCACGTCGGCTGGAAAACTCAACCGACGCACGGCTGTGGCGAAAAAAATCCGCGCCAGGTGTGGCGCTCCGCCACATGTGCGGTCGCTCAGGCAGGTCCGCTCCGGTAGATGTCGGGGAAATTACGCTCCATCAGCGCCTGCGGCAGCGCCGGCGGCGCGAAGCCGTAGCGCGCATACAGGTCCGGCGCCGTCATCGTCGCCAGCATGAAGCGGCGCAGGCCCTGCAGGCCCGGATGCGCCATCACGGCATCCATCAGCCGCGTGCTGTGGCCCTGGCCCCGGTGCGCCGGCAGCACGAACACGTCGAGCAAATAGGCGAACGTGGCCTGGTCGCTGATCACGCGCGCGAACGCCAGCTGGGCGCCATCGGCGTCGTACACGCCGAAACACAGCGAATGGTCGATGGCGCGCTGCACCAGTTCGCGCGGGATGCCCAGCGCCCACGTCGATTCCTCGCTGAGGAAGCGGTGGATCATGGCCACGTCCAGGCGCGCCTTGTCGGTATCGACGACGAAGACCATCAGCGCGCCTTCAGGTAGCGGGCCGGCAGGGGGTGCTGCTCCGACTCGGCCTGCCAGACCAGCGACTGCACCCACCAGCGCTGGCCGTCGTTGACGAGCTGGATGCTGTTGATCCCGCGCTGGAACGGCTTCTCGTCCGGCGCATGGCGCGACTCGTAGGTGGAGAACACGTGCGCGATCGTGCCGAACTGCTCGCTCTGGCGTGCCAGCTCCGTCTCGAAAAAGCCCTCCTTGGCGAACAGCGGCGCGACACGCTCGATGTAGTCGTCGACCGCCATTACCCGGGTGTTGTAGCCGCCTTCCTTGTTCGGTCCATGCACGATCATGCGGCCGTCCGGGCGGAACAGCGCGCGCAGGCGCTCCCAGTCGCGCGGCCGGCCGGCCGGGCCGGAGATCGTCTCGTACAGCGCCGCGACAATGGCATCGACGCTGGCCACGTCGGCCGCGCGCACGATGCGCGCCTGCAGCGCGGGCTGCAACGCCGGCCGCATGGACGATTGCGTCGACGACTGCAGCGAAGGCTGCATGGACGACTGCATGGACGACTGCAACAGCTGCTGCGCCTGCGCGCCGGCGGCCAGCGCCAGCGTGCTTACGACGGCGGCAAACTTCCTCATCGATCTCTCCTGGACAAAAACACAACGATACCACCCCAGGCGGCCGGCAGCCAAAAGGCCGCCGCCGGGCAAACCTTGTTTATAATCAGTAAAGGAGGCCCCACGCCGCGGCGGGGCTTCAATAACCGGACCCACACCATGACTGCACAACTCTCCAAAAAAGGCGAGGCCTGGTCGGCTCGCTTCTCCGAACCCGTCTCCGATCTCGTCAAGCGCTATACCGCCTCCGTGTTCTTCGACAAACGCATGGCCAAGGCCGACATCGAAGGCTCGCTGGCCCATGCCGAGATGCTGGCGGCCCAGGGCATCATCCCCGCCGCCGACCTGGAAGCGATCCGCAAGGGCATGGCGCAGATCGCCGCCGAGATCGACGCCGGCCAGTTCGAGTGGCTGCTGGACCTGGAAGACGTGCACCTGAATATCGAAAAACGCCTGACCGAACTGGCAGGCGACGCCGGCAAGCGCCTGCACACGGGCCGCTCGCGCAACGACCAGGTCGCGACCGACATCCGCCTGTACGTGCGCTCGGCCATCGACGACATCACCGGCCTGCTGGCGCAACTGCGCACCGCCCTGCTCGACCTGGCCGAACGCCACGCCGACACGATCCTGCCCGGCTTCACGCACATGCAGGTGGCGCAGCCGATCACGTTCGGCCACCATATGCTGGCCTACGTGGAGATGTTCGGCCGCGACGCCGAACGCATGGCCGACTGCCGCAAGCGCGTCAACCGCCTGCCGCTGGGCGCCGCCGCGCTGGCCGGCACCACCTTCCCGATCGACCGCCTGCGCGTGGCGCAGACCCTCGGTTTCGACGACGTCTGCCACAACTCGCTGGACGCCGTCTCCGACCGCGACTTCGCGATCGAATTCACGGCGGCCGCCTCGCTGATCATGACGCACGTGTCGCGCATGTCGGAAGAGCTGGTGATCTGGATGAGCCCACGGGTGGGCTTCATCGACATCGCCGACCGCTTCTGCACCGGCTCGTCGATCATGCCGCAGAAAAAAAACCCGGACGTGCCGGAACTGGCGCGCGGCAAGACCGGCCGCGTATACGGCCACCTGATGGGCCTCCTGACCCTGATGAAGGGCCAGCCGCTGGCCTACAACAAGGACAACCAGGAAGACAAGGAACCGCTGTTCGACACCGTCGATACGGTAGTCGACACGCTGCGCATCTTCGCCGACATGGCCGGCGGCATCACCGTGAAACCGGAAGCGATGCGCGCCGCCGCGCTGCAGGGCTACGCCACCGCCACCGACCTGGCCGACTACCTGGTCAAGAAGGGGCTGCCGTTCCGCGACGCGCACGAAGCCGTGGCCCATGCCGTGCGCACCTGCGTGGACGCCGGCTGCGACCTGGCCGACCTGTCGCTGGAGCAGCTGCGCCAGTTCTCGCCGCTGATCGGCGACGACGTGTTTGCCGTGCTGACCCTGGAAGGTTCGGTGGCAGCGCGCGACCACGTCGGCGGCACCGCGCCGAACCAGGTGCGCGCGGCGATCGCCCGCATCAGGAGCCAGCTCGCCATGTAGACGCTTCCCACTCCGTCACGCCGCATCAACCAACACCGCAATACGGGCGCCAACGCAGCGCCCGACAAGAAGCGAGGAGACAACGATGTTCATGGCAGTTTCGCGGGCAATCGACAAGCTGAACGACAGCATCGCGGCAGTAGTGGCCTGGGCCCTGCTGCTGGCGGTGCTGATCTGCGCCGGCAACGCGCTGGTGCGCTATTCCCTTAACATGAGTTCCAACGCCTGGCTGGAAATCCAGTGGTATCTGTTTGCCGCTGTGTTCATGCTGGCTTCCCCCCACACGTTGCGGCGCGACGAGCACGTGCGCATCGACGTCGTCACCGGCCGCTTCTCGAAGCGCACCCAGGTCTGGCTCGACCTGTTCGGCTACCTGTTCTTCCTGATGCCGGTCTGCCTGGTGATCCTGTACTACGGCATCCCGTTCGGCCTGGAGTCGCTGCGCAATGGCGAGATGTCCAGCAACGCCGGCGGCCTGATCGTCTGGCCCGCCAAGATCCTGGTCGCCGTCGGCTTCGCGCTGATGATCCTGCAGGGCGTCTCGGAAATCATCAAGCGCGTCGCCTATCTGCGCGGCCGCCTGGATGCCAGCGCCTTCACCAAGCACGCCACGTCGCCCGAAGAGGAGATCGAGGCGATCAAGCAGGCCAACCAGATCAACTGAGCCGGGAACGTTCACCACAATGGAAGCATTCATCATCGCCAACATGGCGCCCATCATGTTCGGGGCGCTCGTCATTTTCCTGCTGTCCGGCTTCCCCGTCGCGTTCGCGCTGGCGGCCAATGGCCTGCTGTTCGGCCTCGTCGGCATCGAACTGGGCCTGTTGAAACCGGAGCTGCTGCAGGCGCTGCCGAACCGCATCTTCGGCATCATGGCCAACGACACGCTGCTGGCCATCCCGTTCTTCACGTTCATGGGACTGATCCTGGAACGCTCGGGCATGGCCGAAGACCTGCTGGACACCATCGGCCAGCTGTTCGGACCGATCCGCGGCGGCGTCGCCTATGCCGTCATCTTCGTCGGCGCGCTGCTGGCCGCCACCACTGGCGTGGTCGCCGCTTCGGTCATCTCGATGGGCCTGATCTCGCTGCCCGTCATGCTGCGCTATGGCTACGACAAGCGGCTCGCCTCCGGCGTCATCGCCGCTTCCGGCACGCTGGCGCAGATCATTCCGCCGTCGCTGGTGCTGATCGTCATGGCCGACCAGCTGGGCCGCTCGGTCGGCGACATGTACAAGGCCGCGTTCGTGCCCGGCCTGCTGCTGACCGCGATGTATGGCGGCTACGTGCTGGCCGTGTCCATCTTCAAGCCGCACCATGCGCCGGCGCTGCCGGAAGAGGCGCGCAACCTGAAGGAGCCGAACGGCGACTCGGGCGTGCGCTCGCTGCTGGTGCTGCTGGTGGCCGCGGTGGCGGCGTCATACGGCTTCGCCCACTATTATGAAAGCACGCATCCGCAGGCCCATGCCGACGAGGTCGGCATCTTCGCCGCCGCGCTGGGCATCGTCGGCGCCTTTGCCTTCGCGCTGGCGAATCGCTACCTGAAACTGGGCCTGCTGTCGCGCATGGCCGAGAAAGTGGTGTTCGTGCTGATCCCGCCGCTGGCGCTGATCTTCCTCGTGCTGGGGACGATCTTCATCGGCCTGGCCACGCCCACGGAGGGCGGCGGCATGGGTGCGCTGGGCGCGATCCTGCTGGCGATGATGAACCGGCGCCTGAACTGGAGCCTGCTGTCGCAGGCGATGATGTCGACCACGCGGCTGTCGTGCTTCGTCATCTTCATCCTGATCGGCTCCACCGTGTTCGCGCTGGTGTTCCGTGGCGTGAACGGCGACCTGTGGGTCGAGCACCTGCTGTCAGGTTTGCCAGGGGGCGCGACCGGCTTCCTGATTGTCGTCAACATCCTGTTCTTCGGCCTGGCGTTCTTCCTGGACTTCTTCGAGCTGGCCTTCATCCTGGTACCGCTGGTGGGTCCGGTAGCGGAAAAGCTGGGCATCGACCTGATCTGGTTCGGCGTGCTGCTGGGTGTGAACATGCAGACCTCGTTCATGCACCCGCCGTTCGGCTTCGCGCTGTTCTACCTGCGCTCGGTGGCGCCGAAGGAGGTCAAGACATCGGACATCTACTGGGGCGCGATTCCGTTTGTCTGTATACAAGTGATCATGGTGGCGCTGATCATCGCCTTCCCACAACTGGTGTCGGTGAGTGCCAAGACGGACATGACGGAACAGATCGAACTGCAGATCGATGCGCCGGCCGACTATGGCAGCCCGGCGGAAGAGAACAAGGACGGCGAGGCGCCGGAACTGAACTTCTCGACCGACGAGGAAGGGAAGAAGGAAAAATAAGATAAAGGCTGGGGTCAGTCCCTGCAAGGGAGCGCAGCAGGGGTCTCGAGGAGCACCGCTCCTCGCCTGCGTAGCGGTGACGGCTTACCAGCCGGCACCGTAACCCGAAGTTTGGGAATGTCCAACCAACTTCAGGGTCGGTCCCCTGCGGGGACAGACCCTTGCGATCAGTGGGTCACGAGCTTGGACAGCACCGCGAACGCGGCCCCGGTCTGGTCCTTGTCCAATATCAGTGTCAGCTCGGTGTGGGTGGAGATCAGGTTGATCAGATTGACCTTGTCCCACGCCAGCTTCTTCAGGATGGCGTGGTAGATGCCGGGCGTGCGATGCGACTCGGCGGTCAGCTGCAAGGTCACGGCATTCAGGTTTTCCAGCCGCGCCGCCAGGCGCTCACCGGCAAACACCTCCTCGACCAGCGGTATCAGCAGGCGGCTGCAGATCACCATGATCTCGTTGACGCCGCGCGTCACGGTCAAAAACAGGTCGCTGCGCCGGCCGGCCTGCTCCAGCAGGCGGCGGTGGCATTCGTCCGTGTTGCCGGACTGGCGGTAGGTCAGCTCCACCAGGTCGGTACGGGCCGTCAGCTGGCCGGTCTTCTGCGCCAGCACGATGTCGCTGGACGTCTGGGCCGGCAGGCGTTCCGAGACGCGCCGCAGCGCCATCACGACGGCCGCCTGGCCGACGGGTTTCCATAAGTCGCTCTCCAGCTGCGGCTGCAACTGCCGCGCCAGTTCCGACAGGTTGATCAGACCTCGCCGCAATCCCTCACTGAGGAAGGGCGAGTCCATGACGATGCGTTCTACTTTGGTAGCGATGGACTGCATGGCTCATGCCCGCACAGGGCATCCTTTCAAATGGACTGGTAATGCGCCGCTCCGCCGCGGGCAGCGGAGAACTGGCGTCCGGTACTGCAAGTACACGCACAAACTCCGGACGACATTCGCCCGGCTGTGACGCGGAAGGGATGCTGCCTATGTGGGTGGCGCGATGGCGCCCGGCTTGTGGAGGGCGAATGGAATACGAGCGAGAAGGCCTGATACCTTAGTCATGATTTGCGTCCCTGAAGTGTGCCTCAGCGCGTTGAAGAAATCGAAACCTGCCGGCGTGGCCCGCGACCGGTATCGATCGCGGCGGCGATGTGCTGCAAAACGCGGCACAGAACGCTCTCGCCTGACTGTTTCGCTTCCGCCCCCTTACCCAGCTGCGCTGTATTTGTAAGCCCGTCGGGCATACGTGGCCGTTCGGTGCCACTGTAGTGTACGGCGACGAATTCATTTATGGCAACCATAGCGCACACTACTGTTGCATGCGTGCCGAAACGCGCATAGCAACTTGCAATCGTGTTGAAAGTAGACAATATTGTTATCTGTTGCGTGCAATAAATTAAAGATTCGCGGCAGCAAAACCAACTCGGCTGCGGCCAACCCTGTCTCATTCTTAACAAAATTCGGTCACGCGACTAATTTCTGAAGTTTTTTGACATCACGTGAGCGGAACGAATACTGTGCGGCTCACCGTAAATTCCTGCGGACCTGCCCTACCCACTACCGATTTTTGGAGAACAGATGAACCTTCGCTTGAGCATCATCGCCGCGGCTATCGCCGCACTCCCCGCTCTGCACGCAACCGCCCAGACCCGTGGCGTGCTGCCTGAGAGCCTGATGGCCGCACCGGCTGAGCCCATGAACGCCACCGCCAAAGCCAATCTGGAGAACCGCCTGGCCGCACGGCGCGCCGCCGCCGGCCTGGACGACGAACACGGCTACAAGATCACCGCGCAGCACCCGGGCGAAGCCGGCACCCGCATCGCGCGTGCCCAGCACACCTTCAAGGGCCTGCGCATCTTCGGCTCGGACTCCGTGATCGTCACCGATGACAACGGCGAAGTCGTCAGCGAATCCGCCTCCAGCCGCCGCCAGGGCCTGTCCAGCTCGCGCGCCGCCGTCGCGGCCGGCATGGGCATGCCCGACGTGACCGCATCGGTCTCGCAGGAAGACGTCATCAACAGCGTTGTCAAGCGCGTCGCGCCGGTCGGCGTGCACCGCTGGAAGCCGGAAGCGGAACTGCTGATCTACCCGGTCATGAAGACCGTGCGCGTGGCGGCCGCCGCCAACAAGCCGGAGTTCGCGCTGAACGCGCTGGACCTGGAAGAAGTCGTCGACCACTACGAACTGGCCTACCTGGTCAAGACCCGCATGGCCAGCGGCAGCAAGCTGGTCTACCGCGACAGCATCGTCAACGCCAAGACCGGCGCCCTGATCGCCGAATGGGACGCGCTGCAGACCGTGATCGGCACGGGCAACAGCCAGTACAACGGCCAGGTGCCGATCAACACCACGCTGTCGGGCAGCACCTACCAGATGCTGGACACCAGCCGCGGCACCGGCGGCAAATACGGCGGCATGGCCATCACCAATGCCAACCACAGCTCGGCCAACGCGCCGAACCCGGGCCAGATCTATACCAACAGCACCAACACCTGGGGCGATGGCCAGCAGTACATCCCCGGCGGCAGCACCACCAACGCCAACGGCCAGACCGCGGCCGTGAACGCGCTGTGGGGCCTGATGAACACCTACGACACGATGAAGAACGTGGTCGGCTGGCGCAGCCTGGACGGCAACAACACCGCGACCTACATCGCCGTCCACGTCGACAACAACTACGACAACGCCTTCTTCGACCCGAGCTGCAAGTGCATGTACATCGGCGACGGCAGCAGCTTCAAGAACCTGGGCTCGATCGACGTGATCGGCCACGAAATGGGCCACGGCGTGACCGACGCCACGTCGAACCTGGTCTACTCGGGCGAATCGGGCGGCCTGAACGAATCGAACTCGGACATCCAGGGCGAAGCGACGGAAGCCTATGCCCGCGCAGGCGGCACCGGCACGACCATTCCATCGACGGGCAACGACTGGGTGATGGGCGCCGAAATCAGCAAGACCGGCACCCCGCTGCGCTACATGTACAAGCCAAGCAAGGACGGCTCGAGCCCGAACGCCTGGAGCACCAGCCTGAAGAACATCGACGTGCACTACAGCAGTGGCCCGAACAACCGCATGTTCTACTTCCTGGCCAACGGCTCCAGCGCCACCACGACCAGCGACTACTACAGCCAGTACCTGACCCAGAACCCGAAGAACATGACGGGTATCGGCACGGACAAGGCCTTCCGCATCTGGTTCAAGGCCAACACCACCAAGTTCACGTCGTCGACCAACTACGCCGACGCACGCAACAAGGTGCTGCAGGCGGCCGAAGAACTGTACGGCGTGGGCAGCAAGGAAGCGACCGCCGTCAAGCGTGCTTACGCGGCGATCAACGTCGGTACCGACGTGCCTGAATCGGGCACCGGCACGGGTGTGTCGATCACGACGCAGCCAGCCTCGATCACCGTGGCAGCCGGCGCCACCGCCAGCTTCACCGTGGGCGCCAGCGGCGGCACCTCGCCTTACAGCTACAAGTGGTACAAGAACGGCACGCTGGTCTCCGGCGCCACCGCGGCCACCTACTCGTTCACCGCGCAAACCACCGACAACGGCGCCACGATCAAGGCAACCGTGACGGATTCCTCGTCCACGCCAGTGACCGTCACGTCCGGTAACGCGACGCTGACCGTCGGCAGCGGCGGCGGCACGACCGAGCGCGTGGCCAACGGCGGCTTCGAATCGGGCACCACCGGCTGGGCCGGCACCACCGGCGCGATCGGCACCTTCACGGGCCAGACCGCATACGAAGGCAGCAAGTACGCCTACCTGGGCGGCAACGGCACGACGGCGACCGAGACCCTGACCCAGGACATCGCGATCCCATCGACCGCCACCTCGGCCAACCTGACGTTCGCGCTGCACATCGACACGGCCGAAACGGGCACCACGGTGTACGACAAGCTGGTCGTCACGGTGAAGAACACGTCCGGCACGACCCTGGGCACGCTGGCGACCTACTCCAACGCCAACGCCGCCTCGGGCTACCAGGTGCGCAGCTTCAGCCTGCTGCCGTACAAGGGCCAGACCGTGCGCCTGTCGTTCGCGATGACGGAAGACGCGTCGGCACAGACCTCCTTCGTGGTCGACAAGGTCAGCGTCCTGACCCAGTAATCGGCGGCCTGGCCGGTCGGACGCTTGCGGCCCGACCTGCATCCGCCCCGTTGTCATCACTGTACCGTCACGGCGGGCTCCTTCGCGGGAGCCCGCCGTTATTTCATCGGGGGCCACGGCGGGAGCTGAAATTTAACAAAACCCGGCAACCCGACTAATTTCGTAAGTTTTTTGACATCGCGGGATCGAAAAGAATACTGTGCCATCACCGCACATTCCTGCGGACCTGCCCTCCCCCCCTACCGATTCTGGAGACAAGATGAACCTTCGCTTGAGTATCATCGCCGCGGCTATCGCCGCACTCCCCGCTCTGCACGCAACCGCCCAAACCCGTGGCGTGCTGCCTGAGAGCCTGATGGCCGCGCCTGCTGAGCCCATGAATGCCACCGCCAAGGCCAATCTGGAGAACCGCCTGGCCGCACGGCGCGCCGCCGCCGGCCTGGACGACGAACATGGCTACAAGATCACCGTGCAGCACCCGGGCGAAGCCGGCACCCGCATCGCGCGTGCCCAGCACACCTTCAAGGGCTTGCGCATCTTCGGCTCCGATTCCGTGATCGTCACCGATGACAACGGCGAAGTCGTCAGCGAATCCGCCTCCAACCGCCGCCAGGGCCTGTCCAGCTCGCGCGCCGCCGTGGCGGCCGGCATGGGCATGCCCGACGTGACGGCATCCGTCTCGGCCGAAGACGTCATCAACAGCGTCGTCAAGCGCGTCGCGCCGGTCGGCGTGCACCGCTGGAAGCCGGAAGCGGAACTGCTGATCTACCCGGTCATGAAGACCGTGCGCGTGGCGGCCGCCGCCAACAAGCCGGAGTTCGCGCTGAACGCGCTGGACCTGGAAGAAGTCGTCGACCACTACGAACTGGCCTACCTGGTCAAGACCCGCATGGCCAGCGGCAGCAAGCTGGTCTACCGCGACAGCATCGTCAACGCCAAGACCGGCGCCCTGATCGCCGAATGGGACGCGCTGCAGACCGTGATCGGCACGGGCAACAGCCAGTACAACGGCCAGGTGCCGATCAACACCACGCTGTCGGGCAGCACCTACCAGATGCTGGACACCAGCCGCGGCACCGGCGGCAGATACGGCGGCATGGCCATCACCAACGCCAATCACAGCTCGGCCAACTCGCCGAACGCGGGCCAGATCTATACCAACAGCACCAACACCTGGGGCGACGGCCAGCAGTACATCCCCGGCGGCAGCACCACCAACGCCAACGGCCAAACCGCGGCCGTTAACGCGCTGTGGGGCCTGATGAACACCTACGACACGATGAAGAACGTGGTCGGCTGGCGCAGCCTGGACGGCAACAACACCGCGACCTACATCGCCGTCCACGTCGACAACAACTACGACAACGCCTTCTTCGACCCGAGCTGCAAGTGCATGTTCATCGGCGACGGCGGCAGCTCGTTCAACAACCTGGGCTCGATCGACGTGATCGGCCACGAAATGGGCCACGGCGTGACCGATGCCACCTCGAACCTGGTCTACTCGGGCGAATCGGGCGGCCTGAACGAATCGAACTCGGACATCCAGGGCGAAGCGACGGAAGCCTATGCCCGCGCAGGCGGCACCGGCACGACCATTCCATCGACGGGCAACGACTGGGTGATGGGCGCCGAAATCAGCAAGACCGGCAGACCGCTGCGCTATATGTACAAGCCGAGCAAGGACAGCCGCAGCCCGGACGCCTGGAGCAGCACGATCAAGAACCTGGACGTCCACCTCAGCAGCGGCCCGAACAACCGCATGTTCTACTTCCTGGCCAACGGCTCCAGCGCCACCTCGGGCAGCGACTACTACAGCCAGTACCTGACCCAGACCCCACGCAACATGACGGGTATCGGCACGGACAAGGCCTTCCGCATCTGGTTCAAGGCCAACACCACCAAGTTCACCTCGTCGACCAACTACGCCGACGCACGCAACAAGGTGCTGCAGGCAGCCGAAGAACTGTACGGCGTGGGCAGCAAGGAAGCGACCGCCGTCAAGCGTGCTTACGCGGCGATCAACGTCGGCACCGACGTGCCTGAATCGGGCACCGGCACGGGCGTCTCGATCACCACGCAACCGGCTTCGATCACCGTGGCACCAGGCGCCACCGCCAGCTTCACCGTGGGCGCCAGCGGCGGCACCTCGCCGTACAGCTACAAGTGGTACAAGAACGGCACGCTGGTTGCCGGCGCCACCTCGGCCACCTACTCCTTCACCGCCCAGTCGACCGACAACGGCGCCCAGGTGAAGGCCACCGTGACCGATTCGTCGTCCACGCCAGTGACCGTCACGTCCGGCACCGCGACCCTGACCGTCAGCGGCAGCGGCGGCGGCACGACCGAGCGGGTGACCAACGGCGGCTTCGAATCGGGCACCACCGGCTGGGCCGGCACCACCGGCGTGATCGGCAGCTTCACGGGCCAGACCGCGTACGAAGGCACCCGCTACGCCTACCTGGGCGGCAATGGCAGGACGGCGACCGAGACGCTGACGCAAGCGGTCGCGATCCCTTCGACCGTCACGTCGGCGAAGCTGACGTTCGCGCTGCACATCGATACGGCTGAAACGGAAGCGGTTGCGTACGACAAGCTGGTCGTTACCGTGAAGAACAGCAGCGGCAGCGTGCTGGCTACGGTAGGAACGTACACCAACTTGAATGCCGCAACGGGCTATCAGGTTCGTACCGCCGACCTGACGCAGTTCAAGGGCCAGACCGTCACCCTGTCGTTCGCGATGAACGAGGATGCGTCGTTACAGACCTCCTTCGTGGTCGACAAGGTCAGCCTGCTGACCCAGTAACTGACAGCCTGGCAGGCGGTGTCATTCCTGGCGCCGCCTGCTATCATGACTGTTCCGTCACGGCGGGCTCCCCAGCGGGAGCCCGCCGTCATTTCACCGGACAGGCATGCCAGATTTGTTCAGCTTTTTCAAACGCTTCCGCTCTCCGCCACGCACTGGCGCACCCGTCCCGTTCTCCACGTACGACGCTTTCGAACACCGTTTCACCGATTCGCCCGTGCGCTTTCGCCTGGTCTGCCTGCGCATCGACGGCTGTGACTGGGGGCGGCATGCGCGCTTTACCGAACCGGTGATGAACGCCGACGGCGGTCGAATTTTCATGTGGGAGCTGAAGTGGGTACCTGCGCTGCATGAGGACCGCGACTTTCCCCGCACCGGCTGGCATCGGCGCGAGGTCATGGTGAACCTCGTGGCGCGCACCTTCGAAGCCTCGGCCTGGAAGGCCATCAGCGCGGCGCCGGTCAAGATCGCGCCACGCTGGCATCTGGTCGGCAAGGCGCGCGACATTGCGGCATTCCGCTCGCCGCCCGACGAGCGCGGCAATCCGATCCGGCGCGTAACCGACGACCTGATCGAAGTGCTTGAGCACGGCGAAAGCAAGGCCTTTCCGTGGGCAGGCCTGCGCCTGATCCACTTCACCCGCACCGCGGCCAACACCATGGCCACGCCGGTCAACGAAGCGACGCTCGAGGGTGGCGGCCATGTCACCGCCAGGTTGCCGGATGACCTGTCACACCCGTTCTACCGGCAGCTCGTCAAACGTGGTCATATCGACCAGGCCGCGCTCGAGGCCTTCTTTGCGCGCGACAGCGACAGCGAACTGACCGTGCTGTCCGCACGCGGCGATATCGCGCTGGTAGACGTGGACGAAGAGCAGGCCCTTGCCGCGCTGTGGAACGCCGCCCCGGGCGAGCGGATCGACGCGGGCGGGCTGCTCGTCCAGGCGCTCAAGCCGGACCACGAACGCGGTCTCGACGCTTTCCCGCCCCGCCGCTTCCACTTCGATTTCTCGACCATCAACGGCAAGGGCAACCCGGCGCTGTGGCGCAACGAGGTCGCACGCTGGCGCAAGACGCTGCGGCCGGGCTGGCGCGTCACTTACCGCGAACAGGGCTCTCCCCTGCTCGATCTGCAGGGCGCCCGCCTGGCGCTGACGCTGTACTACAGCCGCTCGTCCGGCACCGGCTGGTTGACCATCGACCCCTGGTGGTACCGCCACAGGCTGTTGCAGGAAGCGCGTTGGCAGACCGACTTCGCGCCGACGCATTCGAGCGTGATCCCGAACGCCACGGTGTCGTCGCACTACGGCAGGCCGCCCGAGTGCCTGCTGCCGGCTCCCGACGGCTTGCACCGCCCGCAGCTGACGCTGTGGCGCGACGAGACCGGCCGCTGCGGCCTGACGCACGAAGGCTGGCTGCACCTGTGGCGGCGCGACGAGGTGGTGGCCATCGAGGACGGCGTCAGCGACGAACTCGCCGACCGGGGCGGTCCCTACTATGAGATCGACATCGTCTTTGTCGGCAACGCTCGGCTGACGCTCGGGCGCGGCAACGGCAGCGCGCAAGAACTGAACGCATTTTTCCAATAACGACAAGCACGGAGCACACATGAACGGCATCGGCGGCAAAAACATCGAGGAAGCACTGGCGACACTGGAAGACATGACGGCGGGCGCCGTGCCCATCGGCCGCGACGAGCACCTGGCGCGCATCGCCAAGGCGCAGGCGTACATGCAGCGCGAAGGCATCGCCGCCGTCTACCTGAACGCCGGCGCCAACCTGCTGTATTTCACCGGCACGCGCTGGTACGCCAGCGAGCGCATGGTGGGCGCCATCCTGCCGGCCAGTGGCCCGGTGGAATACATCGCGCCCGCGTTCGAGCACGACACGCTGAAGGACTTCATGCTGGTCGACGGTCCTGTCAACTGCTGGGAAGAGCACGAAAGTCCATACCGCCTGTTCGTCGACGTGCTGGCGCGGATGGGCATTGCGCAGGACGAGCAACGCCCGCCGCGCGTGGGCATCTGCGAAAGCGCCGCCTTCTTCATCTACGACGGCATTCGCCCGCTGGCCGCCGGCTATGCGCTGGAGAACGCCCGTGCCGTGACGGCGCACTGCCGCACGCGCAAGTCGCGGGCCGAGATCGCGCTGATGCAGCGCGCCATGGACATGACCTTGGCCGTGCACGTGGCCACCGCCAGCATCCTGCGCGAAGGCATCACGACGGCGGAAGTGGAAGAATTCATCGCCCGCGCGCATCGCAAGGTGGGCGCCTCCGGCTCCTACTTCTGCATCGTGCTGTTCGGCCCCGCTACCGCCTTCCCGCACGGCGTCAGCTATGTGCAGACCTTGAAGGAAGGCGACACGGTGCTGATCGACACCGGCTGCAAGCTGCACAACTACATTTCCGACATCACGCGCACCTACGTGTACGGCACGCCGAGCGAACGCCAGCGCTTCGTCTGGAACGCGGAAAAGGCGGCGCAGCAGGCCGCGTTCGAAGCGGCCCGCCTGGACGTACCGTGCGAAGAAGTGGACGCCGCCGCGCGCCGCTCGCTGGAAGCCAACGGCTTCGGTCCCGGCTACAAGCTGCCCGGCCTGCCGCACCGCACCGGCCACGGCATCGGCCTGGACATCCATGAATGGCCGTACCTCGTGGGCGGCGACAAGACGCCGCTGGACGTAGGCATGTGCTTCTCGAACGAGCCGATGATCTGCGTGCCGGGCGAATTCGGCATCCGCCACGAGGACCACTTCTACATGACGGAACAGGGCCCGGCGTGGTTCACGCAGCCGGCACGGTCGATCGACGATCCATTCGGCTTGCGCGGTTGATTCATCGACGGCGCTGGCGCCGCTGGGGTCTGTCCCTGCACAGGGACTGACCCCGAAGTTCAGTGAATATCAGGCAAACTTCGGGGTCAGTCCCCTGCGGGGACAGACCCCAACCTCATGCTCTTTTGGACACCAGCGTCAGGATGTCATAACTCGCCACCAGCTCGTCGTTCTGGTTCGTCACCTGCACGTCCCATGCCACGACACCCTGGCCGACGCCCTTGTCGTCCTTGCGGTTGCGATCGACCTTGCGCTTGCACGTCAGGCGGGCGCGGATCGTGTCGCCGATCGCCACCGGCGTGATGAAGCGCAGGTTGTCCAGGCCGTAGTTGGCCAGCACCGGACCCGGGGCCGGCGAGACGAACAGGCCGGCCGCGGCGGACAGCACGAAGTAGCCGTGCGCGATGCGCTTGCCGAACTGCGTGTCCTTGGCCGCGATCTCGTCGAAGTGCATGTAGAAATAGTCGCCCGAGACACCACCGAAGTTGACGATGTCCGCCTCGCTGACGGTGCGGCGGTGCGTCAGCAAGGAGTCGCCCACCTGCAGATCCTCGAAATGCTTGCGGAACGGGTGCACCTCGCTCTCGCGCACCGCGCCACCCCGCACGTATTCGCCCGTGATGGCCGAGAGCATCGTCGGCGAGCCCTGCACCGCGGCGCGCTGCAGGAAGTGCTTGACGGCGCGGATGCCGCCCAGCTCCTCGCCGCCGCCGGCGCGGCCCGGACCGCCGTGCTTGAGCTGCGGCAGCGGCGAGCCGTGGCCCGTCGAATCCACCGACGCCTCGCGTTCCAATACCAGCACGCGGCCATGATGGGCGGCCGCCATCGGCACTGCGTACGCGGCCGTGGCGGGGTCCTTCGTCACCAGGGTCGAGACCAAGCTGCCCTTGCCGCGCGCGGCCAGCGCCAGCGCCTCGTCGATGCCGTCGTACGTCATCAGGGTGCTGACGGGACCGAAGGCTTCGACGTCGTGCACCGCGTCGTTCTCCATTGCGTTGCGGCACATGACCAGCGTGGGCGAGAAGAACGCGCCCTCGTGCACGCCGTCGCCCACCAGTTTCAGCTCTTCCGGGCGGCCGTACAGCAGCTCATTGCCGGCCAGCAGGCGCTCGACCTGGGCCGCGACGTCGCGCTGCTGGTCCTTCGAGGCCAGCGCGCCCATGCGCACGCCGTCGATGGATGGATCGCCCACGGTGATCTTGGCCAGCCGGTCGCGCAGGCGCTCGGCCACGTTGTCGGCCTGCTGGCGCGGCACGATGATGCGGCGAATCGCCGTGCACTTCTGGCCGGCCTTGCCCGTCATCTCGCGCGCCACTTCCTTGACGAACAGGTCGAATTCCGGATCGTCCGGCGTCACGTCCGGCGCCAGGATGGCGCAGTTCAGCGAGTCCGCCTCCGCCGTGAACGGCACCGAGTTGGCGATCAGGTTGCGGTTGGCGCGCAGCTTGGCCGCCGTGTCGGCCGAGCCGGTGAAGGTGACGGCATCGAAGCCGGTCAGGCGGTCCAGCAGGTCGCCCGTGCTGCCGATGACGAGCTGCAGCGCGCCCGCGGGCAGCAGGTTCGATTCGTGCACCATGCGCACCAGCGCCTCGGTCAGGTAGCTGGTCGCCGTGGCCGGCTTGCCGATGCACGGCATCGCGGCCAGGAAGCTGGGCGCGAATTTTTCCAGCAGGCCCCAGATCGGAAAGTTGAATGCATTGATGTGCACCGCGATGCCGCCCTTCGGCACCAGGATGTGGGTGCCGGAGAAGCCGCCGCGCTTGCCCAGCGCCAGTGCCGGGCCTTCGTGCAGCACGTTCGACGAGGGCAGCTCGCGGCTGCCCATGCTGGCGTACGCGAACAGGGTGCCGATGCCGCCTTCCACGTCCACCCAGCTGTCGGCGCGGGTGGCGCCGGTCAGGTGCGAGATGCGGTACAGCTCTTCCTTGCGCTCCATCAGGTACAGCGCCAGCGCCTTCAGCACGGCGGCGCGCTGCTGGAAGTCGAGCTGCATCAGCGCCGGGATGCCGGTCTTGCGGCCGTAGTCCACGGCCTCGGCGAAGTCGACGACTTCCGCATGCGTGTGATAGATCAGCTGGTTGTTCAGCGCGCCGTGCAGCGGCTGGTGCGCTTCCTTGCCGTGCCAGCGGCCGGCGATGAAGCTTTGCAGGGTGGTTGCCATGGTCTTGTCTCCAGGGTTATCTAGTTTTATGGACGTGCAGCGGCAGCGAGCTGTCCCACTGCATGCGCGGGCGGTCCGGCGCCACCTCGGTGTGCGCCTCGACCTCGCGCATCGTCTCGCGCGAGCGCACCGCCAGCTCGTGGTACTGGCCGGTGCCGATATTCTTCCATTCCAGTTCCGCATCGGTGACCTGCCGAACGATGCGTGCCGGGGTGCCGATGACCATGCTGCGCGGCGGGATGTCCATGCCGGCCTTGACGAAGCACATGGCGGCGACGATGCTCTCGGCGCCCACCACCGCGTTGTCCATCACGACGGCATTCATGCCCACCAGCGCATTGCGGCCGATGCGGCAGCCGTGCAGCACGGCGCCGTGGCCGATGTGGCCGTCCACCTCGACCACCGTGTCCGAGCCGGCGAAGCCGTGCATCACGCAGGTGTCCTGCACGTTGACGCCTTCTTCCAGGATCAGGCGGCCGAAATCGCCGCGCAGCGACGCCAGCGGCCCGATATAGCAGCGCGGGCCGACGATGACGTCGCCGATCAGCACCGCCGTCGGGTGGACGTAGGCGCTGGGGTGGACGACCGGGCGGATGCCGTTGATCTCGTAGACCTTGACCATCGGCTCAGACCCGCTCGATGACGATGGCGATGCCCTGGCCCACGCCGATGCACATCGTGCACAGCGCATAGCGGCCGCCGGTGCGCTCCAGCTGATTGACCGCCGCCGTGATGAGGCGGGCGCCGGAAGCACCCAGCGGGTGGCCGATGGCGATGGCGCCGCCGTTCGGATTGACCTGCGGCGCGTCGTCCGGCAGGCCCAGGTCGCGCGTGACGGCCAGGCCCTGGGCGGCGAACGCCTCGTTCAATTCGATCACGTCCATCTGCTCGATGGAGAGGCCCAGCTGCGCCAGCAGCTTCTTCGACGCCGGCGCCGGCGCGAAGCCCATGATGCGCGGCTCGACACCGGCCGTGGCCATGCCCAGCACTTTCGCGCGCGGTTTCAGGCCGTATTGCTCGACCGCCTTGCTCGAGGCCAGCAGCACGGCGCAGGCGCCGTCGTTGATGCCGGAGGCGTTACCGGCCGTGACGGTGCCGCCGGCGCGCACAACAGGCTTCAGCTTGGCCAGCTGTTCCAGCGACATGTCGGCCCGCGGTCCCTCGTCGGCGTCCACCACCTTCGGATCGCCCTTCTTCTGAGGCACCGTGACGGGCACGATCTCCTGCGCGAACACGCCGGCCTCGCGTGCGGCGGCGCAGCGCTGCTGGCTGCGCAGCGCGAACGCGTCCTGGTCGGCGCGGCTGACGTTGAACTGCTCGGCCACGTTCTCCGCCGTCTCCGGCATCGTGTCGATGCCGTACTGCTCCTTCATGCGCGGGTTGACGAAGCGCCAGCCGATCGTCGTGTCTTCGATCTTCGCCGTGCGGGAAAACGCCGTGTCGGCCTTCGCCATCACGAACGGCGCGCGCGTCATGCTTTCCACGCCGCCGGCGATGACGAGGTGTGCCTCGCCCGCCTTGATGGCCCGGGCGGCGGTGCCGACGGCGTCCAGGCTGGAGCCGCACAGGCGGTTGACGGTGTTCCCTGGCACCGAAGGCGGCAGCCCGGCCAGCAGCGCGGCCATGCGGCCCACGTTGCGGTTATCCTCGCCGGCCTGGTTGGCGCAGCCGTAGATCACGTCGTCGACCTGCGACCAGTCCACGCCGGGATTGCGCTCGATCAGTGCGGCGATCGGCAGCGCGGCCAGGTCGTCGGTGCGCACGGTGGCGAGCGCGCCGCCGAAGCGGCCGAACGGGGTACGGATGGCGTCACAGATATAGGCTTCGTTCATTTGTTGTCCTCAGTTGCGGGGTCGTTTGTCGATGACGCGCCTGGCCTTGCCGGTCAGCGTGCGCTCGATGCTGTCGGCGGCCAGCAGGCGCACACTGGTGGTGACGCCCACGTACGTCTTGATATGGTGTTCCAGTTCGCGCGCCAGGCTGTCGATGGCGTTGTCGGTCAGGGCGCCGGTGACCTCGGGGCGCAGCTCGCCGACCACGTCCAGCTTGTCCAGGTGGCCATCGCGCGTGACGATCAGCTGGTACTGCGGCGCCAGTTGCGGCATCTTCAGGATCAGTTCCTCGATCTGGGTGGGGAACACGTTGACGCCACGGATGATCAGCATGTCGTCCGAGCGGCCCGTGATCTTGCCCATGCGGCGCATGGCGCGCGACGTGGGCGGCAGCAGCCGGGTCAGGTCCTTCGTGCGGTAGCGGATCACCGGCATGGCTTCTTTTGTCAGCGACGTGAACACCAGCTCGCCCTCGCTGCCGTCCGGCAGCACCTCGCCCGTCTCCGGGTCGATGATCTCGGGATAGAAGTGGTCCTCCCAGATGACGGGACCGTCCTTGCTCTCGATGCACTCGCTGGCCACGCCCGGGCCGATCACTTCGGACAGGCCGTAGATGTCCACCGCGTCGATGCCGGCGCGCTGCTCGATCTCGGCGCGCATCGCGTCCGTCCACGGCTCGGCGCCGAAGATGCCGACCTGCAGCGAGGACTGCGCCGGGTCCAGGCCCTGGCGGCGGAACTCCTCGATGATGTTCAGCATGTACGACGGCGTGACCATGATGATCGAGGGCTTGAAGTCTTGAATGAGCTGCACCTGCTTTTCGGTCTGGCCGCCGGACATCGGCACGACCGTGCAGCCCAGCCGCTCGGCCCCGTAGTGCGCGCCCAGGCCGCCCGTGAACAGGCCATAGCCGTACGAGATGTGCACCATGTCGCCGGCGCGACCACCGGCGGCGCGGATCGAGCGCGCCACCATGTTCGCCCACATGTCGATGTCGTTCTGCGTGTAGCCGACGACAGTTGCCTTGCCTGTGGTACCGCTCGACGCGTGGATGCGCACGACCCGTTCGCGTGGCACGGCGAACAGGCCGAACGGGTAATTGTCGCGCAGCGTGGCCTTGTCCGTGAACGGGAATTTGGCCAGGTCGGCCAGCGTTTTCAGGTCGTCCGGGTGGACGCCTTTCGCATCGAAGGCGGCGCGGTAGTGCGCCACATTCTCGTAGGCGTGGCGCAGCGATTGCTGCAGGCGCTGCAGCTGCAATGCCTGCAGTTCGTCGCGGCTGGCGCGCTCGATCGGTTCCAGGTCCGCTTGCGCGGGTACGCGTTGCACCATGGGTGTCTCCCTCGTTCGGTTACTTCAAGCCTGGCTCGGGACGACCTCGCCCCCGACCCGGTGCGACTTGCCCCGGAAGGTGGCGATCAGGCGGCCGTCCTGGTTGACGACGTCGACATCGTAGATGCCGGTCTTGCCGGCCAGCGTGCGCTCGGTCGCATGCGCGGTGAGCAGGTCGTCCTGGCGTCCCGGCGCCAGATAATCGATGCTGCAACCCGCGCCCACCGTGTTCAGGTTGTGGCTGTTGCAGGCGAACGCGAAGGCGCTGTCCGCCAGCGCGAAGATGAAGCCGCCATGGCAGGAGCCGTGGCCGTTCAGCATGTCTGGCCGGATGCGCATCGACATGCGCGCGTAGCCGGGGCGGATTTCGTCGAGCGTCATGCCCAGGCCCTGGCTGGCGGGATCGCGCGCATACATCGCGGCGCCGGCCGCCTTGGCCAGCGCGTCGGCATCGGTCATGGCAGCGTCACGCATGGATGTTCGTCCCGGCGGCATGGCGGCGGCGCAGCAGCGGCGACACACGGTAGCGGTCCTCGCCATAGGTGGCGGCCAGGTTTTCAAGCACCTTGACGATATGCTTGAGGCCGACCGCATCGGCCCACGCCAGCGGGCCGCGCGGGTAATTGACACCCTTTTGCATGGCGATATCGGCAGCCGCCGCGCTGCACACGCCCTGGTGCACCGCATCGGCGGCCTCGTTGGCCAGCATCGCGACGGTGCGCATGACGGCCAGGCCCGGCACGTCGTCCAGCCGCGTGACGGTAAAGCCGGCGGCCTGGAACAGCGCGACGGCGGCATTGCAGGCGGCCGGGCTGCACTGGTCGGCGGCGGCGATGGCGATGCGGGTGGCGTTGACGGGATCGCCCACCAGGTCGAACACCACGGTATCGTCATGCCGGTTGGCGCGCGCCCGCGCGGTGGCCGTACGGCCGTCGGTCAGGTAGATGGCGGCGCCATTGCAGTGGAAGGCCGGCGCCTCGCCGTGCTGGTGGCCTTCGGCCGAGCTGCGATTGTGGACATCGATGCCGTGCGCGCGGAAGCGCTCCAGCATCGCCGCCGTCTGGCGGCCGTCCGCGCCCGCTTCCAGGCTGTGGCCCACGTAGTCGGGGCGTGGCAGCGGCGCTTCCGCCTGCACCACGGGCGCCTGCGCGCCCTCGCCGTAGCGGTAGCAGCCGCGCCCCGCTTTGCGGCCCAGGAAGCCGGCATTGACCATCTCCTGCTGCAGCACGGAAGGCGTGAAGCGCGGGTCGCCGTAGTAGGCGTCGAATACGGAGCGGGTCACCGAGTAGTTGACGTCATGGCCGATCAGGTCCATCAGCTCGAAAGGCCCCATGCGGAAGCCCCCGCCTCGCGCAGCACCGCGTCGATCGTGGCCGCATCCGCCGCCTGTTCCTGCAGCAGGCGCCAGCCTTCGGCATAGAACGGCCGCGCCACGCGGTTGACGATGAAGCCGGGCGTGGATTTCGCGTGCACGGGGTTCTTGCCCCAGCTGGCGGCCGTGTCGTACACGGTGTTGGCCACCTGCGCATCGGTGGCCAGGCCACTGATCACTTCGACCAGCGCCATCAGCGGCACCGGATTGAAGAAGTGCATGCCGACCAGGCGTTCGGGCCGGCGCAGCTTGGCGCCGATGGCCGTGATGGAAATCGACGACGTGTTGGTCGCCAGGATCGCGTCGTGGCCGACGATGCCTTCCAGCTCGGCGAACAGGCCGCGCTTGACGTCCAGGTCCTCGACGATGGCTTCGATCACTAGGGCCGCATCGGCCACGTCGGCCAGGCTGGTGACGGCATGCAGGCGCGCGCGGGCCGCTTCCGCTTCCGCGTGCGTCATCTTGCCCTTGTCCGCCAGCTTGCTGTAGATGGTGCCGATGCCGGCCAGGGCGACCGTGACGGCTTCGGCGCGCGTGTCGTACAGCTTGACGGTGTGGCCCGCGGCCGCCGCCACCTGGGCGATGCCGGAACCCATCGCGCCGCTGCCGATGACGGCGATGACACTGGCTGGTTGGAGCGCTGCCATCATTCCCCCTTGAAGTGCGGTGTGCGTTTGGCGATGAAGGCGTCCACGCCTTCGCGGTAGTCGTGGCTGTAGCCCAGCTCGCGCATCATCTCGCCCTCCAGCTTGAGCTGCTCGGGCAGCGTGTTGGCATAGCTCTGGTGGATGGCGCGCTTGGTGAACGCCAGGCCCTTGGTGGGCGCGCAGGCGAAGTGCTCGGCCAGCGCCAGCGCTTCCTGCATCAGCGTCTCGTCCGGCAGCGCCTTCCAGATCAGGCCCCACTGCTCGGCGCGATCGGCCGTCAGCTTCTCGCCCAGCATGGCGAGGCCCATCGCGCGGGCGTGGCCGATCAGGCGCGGCAGGTGCCAGGTGCCGCCGGTGTCCGGGATCAGGCCCAGCTTGCAGAAGGCCTCGATGAAGGTGGCCGATTTGGCGGCCAGCACGATGTCGCAGGCTAGCGCCAGGTTGGCGCCGGCGCCCGCCGCCACGCCGTTGACGGCGCAGATCACCGGCAGCGGCAGCTCCTTGATGGCCAGTACCAGCGGCGCATAGAATTTTTCGACGGAGTCGCCCAGGTCGACGCCCTTGGCGCCTGGTTCGACCGCGCGGTCGGACAGGTCCTGGCCGGCGCAGAAGCCGCGGCCGGCGCCGGTCAGGATCAATACGCGCACGGACTTGTCCGCGCGCAGGCGCTCGAAGGCGTCGCGCACTTCCAGGTGCATGGCTTGTGTGAAGCTGTTCAGCTTATCCGGGCGGTTCAGCGTCAGCTGGGCGATGCCGTTCTGGATGGTGAACAGGATGTTTTCGTAGTTCATTGTTGTCTCCTCCGAGACCCAGAGGCGTAACCCTGGGGTCAGACCCGCCGGGTCTGACCCCAGTTTGTGGTTCTGGGTCAGATTTGCTTGCAGCGGCTCTTTTATTCAGCTTGGTCGAAATCGACGATGACCTTGTCCGTCGCCGGGAAGCTCTGGCAGCTCAGCACGAAGCCGCGCGCGATCTCGTAGTCTTCCAGCGCGTAGTTGACGTCCATGTCCACCTTGCCCTCGACGACCTTGCAGCGGCACGTCGAGCATACTCCCCCCTTGCACGAGTAGCGCATCTCCAGGCCGGCGCGCAGGCCGGCGTCCAGGATCGATTCCTTGTCCTTTTCCATCGTGAACGTGGCGGCGTTGCCGTCCTGGATCACGGTGACTTCGGTCAGGTGCTGCGCCGTGCTCGCGTCCAGCGCGCGCGGTTTGTGCTGGTGCTTCGGGATCGAGGCGGCAAACAGCTCGACCTTGATGCTGGACTTCGGCATGCCGGCTTCCTGCAGCGCTTCGGAAACGCCCAGCATCATGTCCTCCGGCCCGCAGATGAAGGCGGTGTCGTAGTCGGCGATGTCGATCCAGTGCTGCAGGAACTGCTGCGTCTTTTCCTTCGTGATGCGGCCGTTGAACAGCTCGATGTCCTGCTGTTCGCGGCTCATCACGTAGACGATGTTGAGGCGCTCCAGGTAGGTGTCCTTCAGCTCCATCAGCTCATTCTTGAAGATCACGGACGACGAGGCGCGGTTGCCGTAGAACAGCGTAAAGCGGCTCTGCGGCTCCGTCAGCAAGGTGGTCTTGATGATCGACAGGATCGGCGTGATGCCGCTGCCGGCCGCGAAGGCCAGGTAGTTCTTCGCCTGGGTGGCGTCCAGCGGCACGTTGAAGTGGCCCATCGGCGGCATCACCTCGATCACGTGGCCGGCTTTGAGGTTCTCGTTTGCCCAGGTGGAAAACGCGCCGCCCGGCGTGCGCTTGATGGCCACGCGCAGGCTGCCGTCCTGCACGGCCGAGCAGATCGAGTAGGAGCGGCGCAGGTCCTCGTCGTTCACCAGCGCGCGCAGGGTCAGGTGCTGGCCCTGCTGGAAGCGGAAGCTGTCCTGCAGCTCGGGCGGCACCGCGAACGTGACGGCGATGCAGTCGCGCGTTTCGTTGTGCACTTGCGAGACGGGCAGCGGATGGAATTTGCTCATGGTGTCAATGGCACTTGAAGTAATCGAATGGCTCGCGGCAGTCCAGGCACTTATAGAGCGCCTTGCAGGGCGTGGAGCCGAACTGGCTGGTGAGTTCCGTATGGGTGGAGCCGCAGTGCGGGCAGGCGACCGTCGGCAAAACGCTGGCACGGCGCGATACCGCGGCGGCCAGGCCGCCGCCGCGCAGGCCGGAGATGTCGATAACCTGCTGGGCCGGCGGCGCGATGCCATAGTCCTTCAGCTTGACCTTGGCCTGCTCGCTCATCCAGTCCGTCGTCCACGCGGGCGACAGCTGTGTGACGACCTCCACCTGAGGCACGCCATGGTCGCGCAGCGCGTCGCGCACGGCGCTCTCGATGACCTGCATGGCCGGGCAGCCGGAATACGTGGGCGTGATCGTCACGCTGACGGCGGCGCCGTCGACGTTCACGTCGCGCACGATGCCCAGGTCGACAACCGAGATCACGGGGATCTCCGGGTCGGGCACGTCCGCCAGCCAGGCCCAGACCTGGGCTGTCGTCAGCTGCGTGGCCGCTTGCATGTCACCACTCGGCGCCCGGATAGGCGCGCTGCAGGAACTGCATCTCGGCCAGCAGGTAGCCCAGGTGTTCGCTGTGGCGGCCCTGCTTGCCGCCCTTCTGCATCCAGGCGTCCGGCGAGGGCAACGTCAGCGTGGCTTCGCCGAAGATGTCGCTGACATGGTCCAGCCACTGCTGGCGCAGCTGCGCGGCCGGCGGCGCGATGCCCGCGGCGACCATCGCTTCGTCCACGCTGTCGTAGTTGAACACTTCGCCCGTGTACATCCACAGCTCGTCGGCCGCGGTCTGCGTGTAGCGGTGGCTGGTTTCCGTGCCGTCGCCCAGGCGCACCACCAGGTCGCCGCTGCGGCGCAGGTGGTACGTGACTTCCTTCAGCGATTTTTCCGCGATCTCGGCGATGCGTTTGTCGCTGGACTGCGTCAGCGCGCCGATCAGGAAGTAATGCCAGGTGTCGAAGAAGAACTGGCGCATCAGCGTGTGGGCGTAATTGCCGTTCGGCTGTTCGACCAGCAGCACGTTCTTGAAGTCATGCGCGTCGCGCCGGTAGGCCAGCGCATCCTCGTCGCGGCCCTGGCCTTCCAGTTCGCCGGCGTACGTCAGCCACATGCGGGCCTGGCCCAGCAGGTCGAGGGCGACGTTGGTCAGCGCCATGTCCTCTTCCAGCGCCGGGCCCTTGCCGCACAGTTCGGACAGGCGCTGGCTCAGCACCAGGGCGTTGTCGCCCAGGCGCAGCAGATAGTTGACCTTGTCCATGGCTTTACAGGTTCTTGACTTCTTCCGGCATCGGGAAGAAGGTGGGGTGGCGATACACCTTGCTGTTCGCGGGTTCGAACAGTGCGCCCTTGTCGGCGGGGCTGCTGGCGACGATGTCGGCGGCGCGCACGACCCAGATCGACACGCCTTCGTTGCGGCGCGTGTAGACATCGCGCGCGTTATTCACCGCCATCTCCGCATCCGGCGCATGCAGGCTGCCCACATGCTTGTGCGCCAGGCCGTGCTGGCTGCGGATGAACACTTCCCACAGTGGCCATTCCTTGCTCATCTCTTGTCTCCTCAGGCCGCGGCCTTGGTTTTTTTATCGGCGTGGGCGATCAGCGCTTCGCGGAACCATTCGCCGTCTTCCCAGGCTTTCACACGCGTGCGCAGGCGCTCGCGGTTGCACGGGCCGTTGCCCTTCAATACGTTATGGAACTCGGCCCAGTCGATCTCGCCGAAATCGTAATGGCCCGTCTCGGCGTTCCATTTCAGGTCCGGGTCGGGGATCGTCAGGCCCAGGTATTCGGCCTGGGGCACGGTCTGGTCGACCATGCGCTGGCGCAGCTCGTCGTTCGAGAACAGCTTGATGCGCCATTTGGTGGACTGCGCGCTGTTGACGGAATCGGCGTCGGAGGGGCCGAACATCATCAGCGACGGCCACCACCAGCGGTTCAGCGCATCCTGCGCCATCGCCTTCTGCTCCGGCGTGCCCTTGGCGAGCGACATCATGATGTCGTAGCCCTGGCGCGCGTGGAACGACTCCTCCTTGCAAACGCGGATCATGGCGCGCGAGTACGGGCCGTACGAGCAGCGGCACAGCGGGATCTGGTTGATGATGGCGGAGCCGTCCACCAGCCAGCCGATGGCGCCCATGTCGGCCCACGACAGGGTCGGGTAGTTGAAGATGCTGGAGTATTTGGCTTTCCCCGAGTGCAGCGCGGCCAGCAGCTCGTCGCGCGAGACGCCCAGCGTTTCGGCGGCGCTGTACAGGTACAGGCCGTGGCCGGCTTCGTCCTGGATCTTGGCCAGCAGGATCGACTTGCGTTTCAGCGTCGGCGCGCGCGTCACCCAGTTCCCTTCCGGCAACTGACCGACGATTTCCGAGTGCGCATGCTGGGAAATCTGGCGGATCAGCGTCTTGCGGTACGCCTCCGGCATCCAGTCCTTGGCCTCGATCTTGACGCCGGCGTCGATGCGCTCCTGGAACAGGCGCTCCTCCTCGCTCATGTCGTCCAGCGTGCGGACGTTTTTCAGTCCGGTTTCCACCATTTGTGCGTACATGTCTCCTCCGGTACTTCGTGGTTCAAAACATCATACGATACATAATCCGATTTGACTACGCATTTTTTGTGTCATATCGAATTTCCGTATCCTGTTGGGCCGGCTTACAATAGCCGACATGCGTACTCCTTCTTCCGTAGCCGGCTGGATCGACCAGTCCCTCACCCTCGATCCGCCCCGCTCCAAGTCCCTCCTGATGACGATCTTCGGCGACGCCGTCGTGCCGCACGGCGGCATGGCGTGGCTGGGTAGCCTGATCGAGCTGGCGGCGCCGTTCGGCATCAACGACCGGCTGCTGCGCACGTCGATCTTCCGGCTGGCGCAGGAGGGCTGGCTGGGCGCCCAGCGCGACGGCCGGCGCAGCAATTACGCGATCACGCCCGAGGCGATGCAGCGCTTCACGCGCGCGTTCCGGCGCGTGTACGCGGCACCGAACGTGCACTGGCACGGCAGCTGGACCTTCGTGCTGGGCACCGCCGGGCTGACGGCGACCGAGCGCGCCACCTTGCGCAAGGAGCTGCTGTGGGAAGGGTATGCCGTCGTCGCGCAGGGCATCGCCGGCCACCCGGCCGCCGACCCCGCCGCGCTGGACGACCTGCTGGGCCGCCTCGGCATGCGCGGCAAGGTGTACGTGGTGCAGGCCGCGCAGCTGCCGGGCGTGCAGGGCAAGCCGCTGGCCGAGCTGGTGGCCGAGGGCTGGGATTTGTCGGACGTGATCGGCGGCTACGAACGCTTCATCGAGCGCTTCGCACCGTTGGGAGAGTTGCTGAAGGAAGAATTGTCGCCGGAGCAGGCGTTCATCGTGCGCACGCTCGTCATCCACGCCTACCGGCGCGTGCAGCTGCACGACCCGCAACTGCCGGTCGAGCTGCTGCCGGAACCGTGGCCGGGCGCCGCCGCGTTCGAGCTGGCGCGCCAGCTGTACCTGGCCACGCACGAGGCGGCCGAACAACACATTTTCGACGCGCTGCGGCGCGAGGACCCGGCCACGCCAGCGCTGGAGCCGACGTTTTATGACCGCTTCGGCGGGCTACGCTAGAGTTCGTGTCCCACTTTGGTGACTGACCCCGTGGTGGGACACGGGCTGGGCTGTTAGCTTGTTTACTTGCGGCCCGCGCTGATCAGGTAGTTCTGCATCGTCGCTTCCGCCACCGAGGCCCACTGGTTCTGGTCATGGCGGAACTTCTTCCAGGGCTCGTAGATCTTGCGGAACCTGGCGTTTTTCGCCGCCTCTTCCTCCATCACCGCCGTCGATTGCTTGTAGGCGGCGTCCATCACGTCCTTGCTGAAGTTGCGCAGCTTGGCGCCGTTCTTCATCAGGCGCGCCAGCGCGGCCGGGTTCTTGGTGTCGTATTCGGCCTGCATGACGACGTGGCATTCATAGCTGGCCGCTTCCAGTGCGGCCTGGTACTGCTTCGGCAGCTTGTCCCATTCCTTCTGGTTGACGTAGAACGACAGCTGCGGCCCCGCCTCCCACCAGCCCGGCGAGTAGTAGAACGGTGCCACGCGGGCCAGGCCCAGTTTCTCGTCGTCGTATGGGCCCACCCACTCGGCCGCGTCGATCGTGCCCTTTTCCAGCGCGGCGTAGACGTCGCCGGCCGGGATCTGCTGCGGCACCACGCCCATGCGTTCCATCACGCGGCCGGCGAAGCCGGCCACGCGCATCTTCAGGCCCTTCAGGTCGGCGACCGACTTGATCTCCTTGCGGTACCAGCCGCCCATCTGCGTGCCGGTGTTCCCGCCCATGAAGTTGACGATGCCGTAGTCCTTGTAGAACTCGCGCAACAGCTCGCGGCCGCCGCCCTGGTCGAACCAGGCCGTCTGCTGGCGCGACGTCAGGCCGAACGGCACCGCGCAGTCGAAGGCGAAAGTGGGGTCCTTGCCGAAGTAGTAGTAGGCGGGCGTGTGGCCGATTTCGACGGTGCCGGCCTGCACGGCGTCCATCACCTGCAGGCCCGGCACGATCTCGCCGGCGGCGAATTGGCGGATCAGGAATTTGCCGCCCGTGAGCTGGGCGACGCGCTTGACGAAATTCTCGGCCGAGCCGGCGATCGTGTCGAGCGTCTTGGGAAAGCTGGACGCCAAGCGCCAGTTGATGGTGGGCTGGACCTGCGCCAGCGCGGGTGCGGCGAGAGTGCCGGCGCCCGCGGCGACGGCGGTGTTCTTCAGAAAGGAACGACGTTGCATGAAGTCTCCTGCTGGTTCTGGTGAGGCGCCGGGTCGCGGCGCCGTTCGGCACCCTGCGGATGAGGTGCCGGCGCGGCCCATTGTAGCGGGATTATCGAAAAGGCCACAGGCCCCTGTGCGACGGCCGGGCAAAGCCGGTATCATGTCGCCTTCGCGCCACGGCGCCTCCCAACATCACCAGGACACACAATGTCTATCAAGATCAGCAGCCAGTTCGATGCTGGCGCCATCGACGTCGTCAGCGTTACCAGCGCGGGCGACATCGACGTCAATATCCGCAAGGACTCCCACGCCGACATCATCCAGTGGTTCTACTTCCGCGTGCAGGGCGCGCAGGCCACGGAATTGACGATCCGCTTCCTCAACGCCGGCAAGGCCGCCTACGCCGACGGCTGGCAGGGCTACCAGGCCGTCGCCAGCTACGACCGCGATACCTGGTTCCGCGTGCCGACCAGCTTCGACGGCGAAGTGATGACGATCGAGCACACGCCCGAATACGACAGCGTCTACTACGCGTACTTCGAGCCGTATTCGTGGGAGCGTCACCTGTCGCTGCTGGACAGCGCGCAGCTGTCGCCGCTGGCGCAGCTGGTCGACCTGGGCAGCACCGTGGAAGGCCGTGACCTGAACATGCTGATCGTGGGCGACGAGGATGCGCCGAAGAAGGTCTGGGTCATCGCGCGCCAGCACCCGGGCGAGACGATGGCGGAGTGGTTCGTGGAAGGCATGCTGGAAGCGCTGCTGGACCCGGCCGACCCGTTCGCCAGCCAGTGCCTGAAGGAGGCCGTGTTCTACGTGGTGCCGAACATGAACCCGGACGGCTCCGTGCGCGGCAACCTGCGCACCAACGCGGCCGGCGCCAACCTCAATCGCGAATGGCATACGCCGACGATGGAGCGCTCGCCGGAAGTCTTCCTGGTCAAGCAGAAGATGCTGGAAACGGGCTGCGACCTGTTCCTGGACATCCATGGCGACGAAGGCCTGCCCTATGTGTTCGTGGCCGGCAGCGACTCGCTGGAGAACTTCACGCCCGAGCAGAAGGCCGAGCAGGAACGCTTCATCGAAGACTTCAAGATCGCCAGCCCGGACTTCCAGAGCGAATTCGGCTACCCGGACGCGCCGTTCACGCCGGAAGTGCTGACGATGGGCTCCCCGCACGCGACGCACGCCTTCGGCTGCCTGGCGCTGACCTTGGAGATGCCGTTCAAGGACAACGCCAACGACCCCGATCCGGTCAACGGCTGGAATGGCGCCCGTTCGATGAAGCTGGGTGCGGCGGTGCTGCAGCCGGTGCTGCGGGCGCTGCGCCGCTGAAACCCGTTGGGTTTACCTTAGCAATTCCCCGAACGCACGCGGCATCCAGGGCCGCGCGGCCAGCAGGAACGTCACCGCGTGCCGTTCCTCGTATGGCAGCCGGGCATCGTCCTGGTGCTGCCGCGCGAATTCGTCCGCCACCTGGCGCAGCCGCTCCAGCAGCGCGCGCGAAGACGCCGGCGACAACATCACGCTGACCAGCCGCAGCAGCTCGCCCTGGCCGTCGAAGTGCGCGTCCAGGTAATCCCCATACGCCTCGCGCCGGAACCAGTTCTGAATCGGCCCGTCCGGTATCCAGCCGAAGGTGCGCGCCACCAGCAGCTTGACGCGGTTGTTCGGTTTCAGCACCAGGAAACCGATGCGGTCCAGCCGCAGCAGGCACTGCACCGCTTCCGCTTCCGTGATGCGGTAGGTGGCGACGATGCGCTCGAGCGGCACCTCGTTGAGCGCGGCGACAGCGACGATCAGCAGCCGGATGTCGCCGATCAGCTCTTCCTCCTGTGCATACGTCAGCTGCGCGATCAGCTGCGGGGCGTCCGCGGCGGCATGCGCCAGCTCGACGAAGTCCATGCCCAGCACGCCCAGCACCTGCTCCAGCCGCGCCAGCGAAAAACTGCGCTCGGCGAACAGGCGCTTGACGCTGGCCTCGGACATGTCGATCTGCCGCGCCAGCGTCGCATAGGTGATGCCGCGCTGCTTGAGCTGGCGTTTCAACGCATCGATCAGCAGCGCGGAACTGGACATTCGCTATCTCCACCATAAAAAGTATCGGAAAATGATACCACGTTGATGCAGATGGGTTACTTCCACCACAACGGTTGCCCGGCCCGAGAAACCCGGCCATGATGGCGCCACTGACCACTCACCGGATACCACCATGAAACGCCTGCTGCTCGCCTCCCTGCTCTGCTTCACCTGCGCCACCGCCCCGCTGGCCAGCGCCGCCGATGCCTCCGCCCCATCGGAAGCCGTCAGCGAAGTCACCGGTTCCGTCGTTGCCGGTTCGCTGTTCACCGTCGCCGTCGGCGGCAGCCTGGTCGTGGCCAGCGTGCAGGCCGTGGGCGAAGGCCTGGAGCTGTTGCTGAAGAACGTCGTCGACGGCAGCACCGCCACGGTGCGCCTCTCCGGCAAGGCCGCCAAGGGCCTGTCCGTGGCGGCCGGCACCGCCGTGCAGGTTGTGGCGACCGGCACCGGGCACGTGCTGATGGCTTCCGGCAAGGCGCTGGCGTTCATCCCGAACGAAGCCGGCAAGGCATTGATTCGCAGTGGCAAGGCCTCCTGAGCAGCTAGCGTGTTGCAAGTTCGTTGCGGGCCGTGACGAGATCGGCGATGATCGCGGCACGTGACTTCAGGAGTTCCTGTATGAAACAGTTTATGAGCGCCGCCGTCCTGGCGGCGGCATTGGTCGCCGCCCCAGTTCATGCCGATCCCTCGGCAGGGTCGAATGGCCTCAGCTACGTGTCCGGCCTGGTCGTGCTGGGCTCCATCGTGACGGTCGGCGCCGGCGGCAGCGTCGTCATCGAATCCGTCAAGACGGTGGGCGACGGCATCGAGGTCGTCTTGAGAAGCGTGGCCGACGCCAGCCGCGCCACCGTGCGCCTGTCCGGCCAGGGCGCGCGCCAACTGTCGATCGGCGCCAGCACGGCGCTGGACGTCGTCGCCACCTCCACCGGCCATATGCTGGTCGCGTCGGGCAAGGTGCTGGCCTTTATCCCGAATGAGCTGGGCAAGGCGCTGCTGCACCACTCGGAGGCCAGCTGAATGAAGCGCTGGTTGCTGGTAGCCTGCCTGACGCTGGCCGCGCCCGCCTGGGCCGGCCGCCACTGCGAGGAAAAGCCGTTGACCGTGGCGGACACGGTGAAATCGATGGACCTGGCAAAGAAAACCTTCGATATGCTGGACGCCAGCGGCGCCCAGGTCGCGCTGCTGTCGCGCGTCGGGCAGGACCTGTCGAAGTACGGCTTGAAGTACTCGCACATGGGCATCGTCGTACGCGACCACCCGGAGGGCCGCTGGACCGTCGTGCATGAGCTGAACGAGTGCGGCACGGCGGGTTCCAACCTGTACAACGAGGGGCTGGGCAACTTCTTCCTGTCCGACCTGTACCGCTACGAGGCGGAAGTCGTCATTCCGGATGCGGCCACGCAGGAGCGCCTGGCGCAGCTGATCGCCAGCCGCACCGCGCGCCGGCTGCACGAGCCGAAATACAACATGCTGTCGTACGTCTTCTCCACGCGCTACCAGAACTCGAACCAGTGGGTATTGGAGACGTATGCGGCGGCGGCGGCGCCGAAAGGCCAGGTCGAGACCCGCGCCGAGGCGCAAAACTGGCTGAAGCAGGCCGGCTATGCTCCCGTGACGATCCGCGTGCGCTCGCTCACGCGCCTGGGCGGCCGCATGTTCCGCGCCAACGTGGCGTTCGACGATCATCCGTTCGACCGGCGCATGGCGGGCCAGATCGATACCGTCACCACCGTCTCGATCGTCAATTTCGTCCGTGCCACCGATCCGCAAGCGAAAGTGATGTACATCGAATAGGACACGTGCCGCGCCGGGCCGGCCGGGCTTATGATCGCCCTATCGACACACCGTGGAGGCGATCATGCGCAGCGTTTTGTCCGCCCTTGCCATCCTGGCCCTGCTGGCCGGATGCACGACCCCGTACCGCCCGCCCCAGTTCCTGGAAGCGAATACCCGATTCCCCGGCCTGATCGACTTCGTCGTCGACGCCCGGCCGAAACAGGCCGACGTGCTGCTGGTGCACGGCATGTGCACCCACGACACCAGCTGGGCCGACGACACGGTGGCCACCCTGGCCGCGCAGCTGCGCGCCAACGTCGATTCCACGCGCACGCGCTCCGGCGGCAGCGGCATCGTGATCGTCCCCGCCCGCATCGACACGCCGCACGGCCAGTTGCGCACCAAGTCGCTGATCTGGTCGCCGCTGACGACCCCGATCAAGCAGCAGCTGTGCTACGACCAGACCGGCAAGTCGGCGATCTGCCAGGGGTCGCCGCCATTCCCGCACCAGCGCGCGCGCCTGAACGCGCGTTTGAAGGACAAGCTGGTCGACGACTGCTTGCCGGACGCGCTGATCTACCAGGGCGTGGGCCGGCAGGAGATGCAGGCACGCATGCGCGATGCGATCCTGGAAGCGACCAGCGACGCCGACCCGGAGGTGCCGCTGGTCGTGATCACGGAAAGCCTGGGCAGCAAGATCCTGTTCGATACGCTGGTGGCGATGACGGAAGAGGAGCCAGCGAGCCGGGCGCGCGAGGTGGCGCTGCGCGAGGTGCGGCGCATGGGCTACCTGATCATGGCCGCCAACCAGATCCCGCTGCTGCACACGGCCGAGCAGGTGCCGCAACCGGCCGACCGCTTGGCGGTGCAGGCGGCGCCACCGGACAGCCTGGCGCGGCTGCTGGAAAAACGCCAGGGTGACAGCCGCGATCGCCGCACGCTTTCCAAGTTGACGTTAATCGCCTTCACGGACCCGAACGACCTGCTGTCGTACACGCTGCCGCCGGAACGCTATCCCGGCGCGATCGTGCACAACGTGCTGGTGTCGAACGACCGCACGTATTTCGGCTGGCTGGAGAATCCGTTGACGGCGCACCTGGACTACCTGGCGAACCCGGATGTGGGGAGCTTGATCAGTTGTGGGGTGCCGCGGAGCCAATGGTGCAATTGAGAAGACCCCAGCGGACAGGCCGCGCGGCGGACCGACCGATCTGAAGGTCGGAGACGTTCAGATCGGTGCCTGTCCCTAATGCCGCTAAGTTAAGGAATTTTGGCGCGCAGAGAACAGACGCTCGCTTGGGGTCTGTCCCGTTTTTTGGGACTGACCCCGGTTTTTATCGCGCAAGTCGCATGGTTCTGCGATTAAAACCAGGGTCAGTCCCCTGCGGGGACAGACCCTAACCCAGCTACTTTTCTCTTAACTTAGCGGCGTTAGTGCCTGTCCCCGGTGTTTTAACGTCCCCGGTGCTGATTACTTCGCCGAACGGCCCGCGCTGATCAGGTAGTTCTGCATGGTCGCCTCGGCCACCGACGCCCACTGGTTCTGGTCCTGGCGGAAGCGCTTCCAGGGGTCGTAGATCTTCTTGAACTTGGCGTTCTTGGCCGCTTCCTCTTCCATTACCTGCGTGGCCGTCTTGTAGCAGGCGTCCATCACGTCCTTCGGATAGGTGCGCAGCTTGACGCCGTTCTTGAGGAGCCGCGCCAGCGCCGTCGGGTTCTTGACGTCGTACTCGGCCTGCATGCCCACGTGTGCCTCGTAGGTCGCCACTTCCACCGCCGCCTGGTATTCCTTCGGCAGCTTCTCCCATTCCTTCAGGTTGACGTAGAACGAGAACGAGGCCGACGCTTCCCACCAGCCCGGCGCGTAGTAGAACGGCGCGACCTTGAAGAAGCCCAGCTTTTCGTCGTCGTACGGCCCGACCCATTCGGCCGCGTCGATCGTGCCTTTTTCCAGCGCCGGGTAGATATCGCCGCCGGCCAGCTGCTGCGGCACCACGCCCAGGCGTTCCAGCACGCGGCCGGCGAAGCCCGCCACGCGCATCTTGGTGCCCTTCAGGTCCGCCACCGACTTGATCTCCTTGCGGAACCAGCCGCCCATCTGCGTGCCCGAGTTCCCGCCCAGGAAATTGATGATGTTGTAGTCCTTGAAGAACGCCCGCGTCAGTTCACGGCCGCCACCCTGGTCGTACCAGGCCGTGTGCTGGCGCGAGGTCAGGCCGAACGGCACCGCGCAGTCGAACGAGAACGTGGCGTCCTTGCCGAAGTAGTAGTACGACGCGCTGTGGCCGCATTCGACGGTGCCCGCCTGCACGGCGTCCATCACCTGCAGTCCCGGCACGATTTCGCCGGCCGCGAACGAGCGGATGTTGAACTTGCCGCCGGTGAGCTGGGAGATGCGCTTGGTGAAGATGTCGGAGGCGCCGAAGATGGTGTCGAGCGACTTGGGGAAGCTCGAGGCCAGGCGCCAGTTGATGGTCGGTTGCGTTTGCGCCAGGGCGGGTGCGGCGATCAGGCCGGCGCCGGCACCGGCGGCGGCCTTGGTGATAAAGGAACGGCGTTCCATACGGGTGTGTCTCCTGTGTTTTTATGACGTTCGGAAAACGTTATTACTCGACACAGTGTAGGGAAACGCTATCGGCGTTGCAACGAAAAATTGTCGAAGGTCAGTTCCCCGCAACGACCATCTTTTCGATCAGGATCGAGCCGGTCTGCTTGGTGCCGCGCACCAGCACGTCGTTGCCGATGCCGACGATCTGCTGGAACATCTCCTTCATGTTGCCGGCGATGGTGATCTCCTCGACCGGATACTGGATGATGCCGTTCTCGACCCAGTAGCCGGAGGCGCCGCGCGAATAGTCGCCCGTGACGTAGTTGGTGCCCTGGCCCATCAGCTCCGTGACCAGCAGGCCCGTGCCCATCTTCTTCAGCATGCCGGCGAAGTCGTCGCCCGTTTCCGTCAGCTTCGACGTCAGCGACAGGTTGTGCGAACCACCCGCGTTGCCGGTGGTCTGCATGCCCAGCTTGCGGGCCGAATAGGTGGACAGGAAATAGCCCTGCAGCACGCCATCCTTGACGACGTCGCGACGCTGCGTGCGCACGCCTTCCTCGTCGAACGGCGCCGAGCCGATCGCGCCGGGGACGTGCGGGTCTTCCGTCACGTTGACATGTTCAGGGAATACGGATTTGCCCAGCGTATCGAGCAGGAACGAGGACTTGCGATACAGCGCGCCGCCCGACGTGGCCTGAACGAATGCGCCCAAGAGGCCTGCGGCCAGCGGCGCCTCGAACAGCACCGGGCAGGTACGCGTCGTCATCTGGCGCGCGTTCAGGCGCGCCAGCGCCCGTTCGGCGGCATAGCGGCCGATGGCTTCCGGCGTGGCCAGCTTCTGCGGATCGCGCACGGAACTGTACCAGTCGTCGCGCTGCATCTTGGCACCCTTGCCGGCGATCGGCGTGGCGGAGATGGTGTGGCGCGAATACGGGTAGCCGCCCATGAAGCCGCGCGAGTTGGCGGACACGAAATGCGACTGCTGCACGTGCACGCCGGCGCCTTCGCTGTTGGTAATGCGCGGGTCGACGGCGAACGCCGCCGCCTCGGCCCGCTGGGCCAGGACCACCGCTTCTTCCGTCGTGATGGTCCACGGATAGAACAGTTCCAGGTCGCGCGGGTTCTTTTCCAGCAGCTCTTCCTCGGCCAGGCCGGCGCAGTCGTCGTCCGCCGTGAAGCGGGCGATGTTGTAGGCCGCTTCCACGGTGGCGCGCAGCGAGGCGGCGGAAAAATCGGAGGTAGACGCGTTGCCGCGCTTCTTGCCGACGAAGACGGTCACGCCCAGGCCCTTGTCCTTGTTCTGCTCGATCGTTTCGATCTTGCTCTTGCGAACCGACACCGACAAACCGCTACCTTCGCTGATCTCGACGGCGGCATCGGTGCCGCCCTTCTCGCGTGCGTAGGCCAGAACGTCCTGCGCAAGCTGTTTCAACTGGTCCTGGCTGTGGGTGAAGTGGGATTCGCTCATAGGGTGTTTTTGGTGGGCTAAGCATTAAAAAGGTTATCATAGCAGCCGTTTTACCGTTTTTACAGGCGCGCTTTCGTGGCGCGCTTTTCCTTATCATGCCAAATGCAAACCGGGGCGCCGTCGGCTTCCAGTCATCCGAGTTCGAAGAGAAATACGAACGCCCGTCCAAAACCGAAATGAAGCGTCAGTCGGACGCGCTGCAGGCGCTGGGCCAAGAGCTGGTCGAGCAGCCACGCGACCGCGTCAAGCGCGTGCCGATGCCGGAGGACGTGCGCGACGCGATCCTGGAATGCCAGAACATCAAGAACCACGAAGGCCGTCGCCGCCAGCTGCAGTTCGTCGGCAAGAAGATGCGCACCTTGACGGAAGAGGAAGTGGCGATCATCCAGCGCACCATCGAGGGCTGGAAAGGCGCCTCCAAGGCCGATACGGCCGCGCTGCACGCCCTGGAGCGCCGCCGCGAGAAGCTGCTGGCGGACGACCAGGCCCTGACCGTGCTGCTGGCCGAGGCGCCGGAACTGGATGCGCAGCACCTGCGCACGCTGATCCGCAACGCCCGCAAGGAGCAGGCCGAGAACAAGCCGCCCAAGGCCTACCGCGAGATCTTCCAGATCCTCAAGGAGCTGGACGCCAAGGCGCGCGGCGCCGCCAAGGCCGCCGCGGCCGCCGAGGGCGACGAGGACGACGAGGAAGGCGATGACGAATAACGTCAACGAAGTCGACCTGGTCATCGGCCTGGTCTCGATCTCCGACCGCGCCAGCGGCGGCGTCTACCAGGACCAGGGCATCCCGGCCCTGGAGGCGTGGCTGAAAAGCGCCATCACGACGGCCTACCGCGTCGAAACCCGCCTGATCCCGGACGAGCGCGCCACCATCGAGGCCACGCTGGTGGAACTGGCGGACACGGTCGGCTGTCACCTGGTATTGACGACCGGCGGCACCGGTCCGGCGCGGCGCGACGTGACGCCGGAAGCGACGCTGGCCGTGGGCACCAAGGAAATGCCGGGCTTCGGCGAGCAGATGCGCCAGATCAGCCTGCGCTTCGTGCCGACGGCGATCCTGTCGCGCCAGGTGGCCGTGATCCGCGAATCGGCCGTGCACGCCTGCCTGATCATGAACCTGCCGGGCCAGCCGAGGTCGATCAAGGAAACCCTGGAAGGCGTCAAGGATGCGGATGGCAAGCAGGTGGTGGCCGGCATCTTTGCCGCCGTGCCGTACTGCATCGACCTGATCGGCGGCCCCTATATCGAAACCGACCCGGCGGTGTGCCAGGCGTTCCGGCCGAAATCGGCCGTGCGCCCCGCCCCCGCCCCTCTGAAGATCTAAGGAACCCATGAGCGACGTGTTGCAGAACATCGAGGTCAGCACCTCGGACCATCCGGAAATCGCCGTCATCGTATTGCATGGCCTGGGCGCCGACGGCAACGACTTCGTGCCCATCGTGCAGGAGCTGGACCTGAAGGGCCTGCCTGGCATTCGCTTCATCTTCCCGCACGCAAACACGATGCCGGTGTCGATCAACGGTGGCTACGTGATGCGCGCCTGGTACGACATCGTCCACACGGACCTGGGCCGGCAGGAAGACGAGAAGGGCCTGCGTGCGTCGCAACAACTGGTGGAAGCGCTGATCGCGCGCGAGAAGGCGCGCGGCATCCCGGCAAATCGCATCGTGCTGGCCGGCTTCTCGCAAGGCTGCGCGATGACGTTGCAGACGGGCCTGCGCCATCCGGAAAAGCTGGCCGGGCTGCTGTGCCTGTCCGGCTACGTGCCGCTGGCCGACAAGATCGCCGCCGAACGCAGCGAGGTGTCGAAGCAGGTGCCGATCTTCATGGCGCACGGTCGCATGGACCCGGTCGTCCCGGTCCAGCGCGCCATCGCGTCGCGCGACCTGCTGCTGTCGCTGGGCTACCAGGTCGAATGGCACGAGTATCCGATGCCGCATTCCGTGTGCCGGGAGGAGATCGTGCACATGGGGGCGTGGCTGCGTAAGGTACTGGGCTGAGGTACTGGCCGGGCTCCGCTCGAGCCCTTGTCCTGACCGCCACGGCAGCCGCGCTTGTTGTCACAACACAGAGATTGCGCCGTACGTGCCGGATTCCGGCACGTTGGCGTGCTATATTGGTTGGATCATTCCAAAGTTTCGAGGGAGTACTTATGGAAGTTCGACTGAATGTAGATGACGATTTCTTGCGCAACATTCAGGACACCATCGGCGGTCCCGTCAAGGCGGCAGACGTCTTGCGCGACGCTTTGACCTTGCTGAACTGGGCTGTCGCGGAAGCCGCCAACGGCCGCGTGGTGCTCAGCGCCACCAACACCGGCAAGGACCTGCACCGGCTCGTCATGCCGACACTGAGCAAAATAGAAACCAGAGCCAGGCAGTCCGTCGAAGCCTGAACCACCCCGGTACGCCGACCCTGAAGTCCACCGTACCGCTTTCGCCGCCAGGGCGAACTCGCAGGCTGCTTCAGTCAGGCAGCGGCGCTGCTGTAGTGGATGGCACGGCCGACTGCGCCGCGTTCATCACCATCGCCAGGAACGTGTAGTAGCCGTTCAATCCCATCAGGTCCGTCACGCCATGTTCGCCGAACAGGGCCAGCGCCGCCGCGTACGTCGCATCCGTTACCCGTTTGTCGCGCTGCAGTTCGTTGCAGAAGTCGAACACCGCCTGCTCGTCCGGGGCCAGCCCGGCCGGCGCGCGGCGCTGGGCAATCGCGTCGATGACGTCCTGTGCGATGCCTGACTGCGCCGCGATCGGCGCGTGGATCGCCCATTCGACCTGCTGGTTCCAGTGCCGCGCCGTGACGAGGATCGCCAGTTCGGACAGGCGTGTGCCGAGCGCGCTGCGGTAGCGCAGGTACTCGCCCATCTGCTGGGCCGCGGCCATCAGCTCGGGGCTGCGCAGCAGCGGCACGAAGGGGCCATACAGCGCACCGCGCGGGCCGTCGATGACGGCTTGCGCGACGGCCCGCTGGGCGGGCGTCATGGCGTCGAAGGGGATGGGGCCGAGGCGTTCTGTCATGAGGGAAATATTCGCATAGGGCAAGGGAAAAATCAAAGCGGTGGCGCAAGGCGCGGGCTAATGTCGGCCTTTGTCTACCCACCCTGCCGCGAGGAAACCATGACCCAGCTCATCCACCGCAACCTGCGCGTCGCGCCCCCAACCGCCGTCTGCGCCTTCGGCATGTACGTTCGCGACGGCGACGGCAATACCTATCTCGATGCCAGCGGCGGTGCCGCCGTGTCGTCGCTGGGCCATAGCCATCCGGACGTGCTGGCCGCCATCGGCTCGCAACTGAAGACGACGGCCTATGCCCACTCGGCCTTCTTCACCACCGATGCCGCCGAGGAGCTGGCGACCCGGCTGGCCGACGGCGCGCCGGGCGACCTGAACCACGTCTACCTGGTCTCGGGCGGGTCCGAGGCCATCGAGACGGCATTGAAGCTGGCGCGCCAGTACTTCGTCGAACACGGCGAACCGCAACGGCGCGTGTTCATCGCACGGCGCCAGAGCTACCACGGCAACACGCTGGGCGCGCTGGCGCTGGGCGGCAACGAGTGGCGCCGCAAGCCGTTCGAGCCGCTGCTGATGGACGTGGCGCGCGTGTCGCCCTGCTACGAGTACCGCGAGCGGCCGGCCAGCCAGAGCGTGGAGGAGTACACGGCCGGCCTGCTGGTGGAGCTGGAACACAAGATCCTCGACGTCGGCCCACAGAACGTGATCGGCTTCTGCGCCGAACCGGTGGTGGGCGCGACCCTGGGTGCGGTGGCCGCCACGCCGGGCTACTTCCAGGGCGTGCGCGCGCTGTGCGACAAGTACGGCATCCTGTTCATCGCCGATGAAGTGATGTGCGGCATGGGCCGCACCGGCACCCTGTACGCGATCGAGCAGGAAGGCGTGGTGCCGGACATCGTCGCGCTGGGCAAGGGCCTTGCCGCCGGCTACCAGCCGGTGGGCGCCGTGCTGGCGCGCGCGCCCATCGTCGAGCGCTTACGCGGCGGCAGCGGCGTGTTCCAGCACGGGCACACGTACAACGCGCACCCGGTCGCCGCCGCCGCCGCGCTGGCCGTGCAGAAGGTGATCCAGCGCGACGCCTTGCTGGCTGCCGTCACCGCGCGCGGCGTGACGTTGCGGCGCATGCTGCGCGATGCCTTCGGCACGCATCCCCACGTGGGCGACATCCGTGGCCGCGGCCTGTTCGTCGGCCTGGAACTGGTGCAGGACCGCGACACCAGGCGGCCATTCGATCCGGACCTGAAGCTGCACGCGGCCGTGAAGGCAAAAGCGATGGAGTGCGGCCTGATGGTGTATCCGATGGGCGGCACGGTGGACGGGCGCCGCGGCGACCATATCCTGCTGGCGCCGCCGTTCATCGCCACCGATGCGGACCTGGGACAGATCGTGGCGCGCTTGTCGGATGCGTTGGCGCGGGCGCTGGCGGCCGTGCGGCCCGCCGGCCAGTGAATGCTTGGGGTCTGTCCCTCTGGGACTGACCCCGGTTTCCCATGGCGGCATTGACGCAGCCGATTAAAACCAGGGTCAGTCCCCGCAGGGACAGACCCTGTGACCGAACCGCCGCGGGTGCGCGTCGCCGGGGGTTCCAGACTGCCGCGAGTTGGCTTCAGTACTGCTGGAACCCGATCACTTCCTGCTGCTGCTCGCCCAAGCCGGCGATACCGAGGCGCAGGAAGTCGCCCTTCTTCAGGAAGCGCTTCGGCGAACGGGCCATGCCCACGCCCGGCGGCGTGCCGGTGGCGATGATGTCGCCCGGTTCCAGCGTCATGAACTGCGACAGGTAGCTGACCAGCTGCGGCACCTTGAAAATCATCGTCGAGGTGCTGCCGGTCTGCATGCGCTTGCCGTTCAGCTCCAGGTACAGGTCCAGGTCATTGACGTCCCATACCTCGTCACGCGTGACGAGCCACGGGCCGACGGGGCCGAACGTGTCGCAGCCCTTGCCCTTGTCCCATTGCGAGCCGCGCTCGAGCTGGTACTCGCGCTCCGACACGTCGTTGACGACGCAGTAGCCGGCGATGTGCTTCTCCGCGTCGGCCTCGCTGACGTGGCGCGCGCGCGTGCCGATGACGACGCCCAGCTCCACTTCCCAGTCCGTTTTCTTCGAGCCCTTCGGCAGCATGACGTCGTCGTCCGGGCCGGACAGGCTGGTGATCGCCTTCATGAAGACGATCGGCTCCTTCGGCACCGGCAGGCCCGCTTCGGCAGCATGGTCGGCGTAATTCAGGCCGATGCCGATGAACTTGCCGACGCCGGCGACCGGCACGCCGAAGCGCGGATTGCCGCGCACCAGCGGCAGCGATTCCGGCGCGATCCTGGCCAGCTTGCGCAAGGCCTTGTCCGACAGGTTCGCGCCGCCGATGTCGCCGATCACGCCGGACAGGTCCCGCAGCTTGCCTTCCTCATCGATCAGGCCAGGCTTCTCCTTGCCCACGCGGCCGTAACGAACCAGTTTCATTCTTTCTCCTGCAGTCACTGCATCTGTCAAAACGCAGATTCTACAGTGTTCCGCGGCAGGGCCCTGCGGCGGCGCCACGCGAACCAGGCAAGACCTGGCAGCTGCAGCAGCACGAGCACCCCGAACGCGGCCTGGTAGGCGGCGGCGGGATAGTGGTTGGCGGCATCCGGCTGCCACAACCCCAGTACCTGGCCGAAGCCCGCCTGCACCATGAACGCGCCGGTGAAGATCAGCAGGTTCAGGCAGGTCGATGCCCGCCCCGTCAACGCCGGCGGCATCGCCTGCGCGACGATCGTGTATTCGATGCCGGTGATCGTGCCCACCAGCGTAAACAGCACCGACAGCTGCGCCATGCCGGGACGCCAGCCCAGCACGATCCCGATCTGCACCGCGACGAACAGCGCGATGCCGGCGGCTGCCACCGTGATCGCATCGATGCCGCGCCGTGCGGCCCACTCGGTGACCATGCCCACCGAGATGGCGCCGAAGATCACGGCCGCCATGCCCAGGTACAGCAGCCACGCCACGCTCTGCTCGGGAAAGCGGCCCACCTCCGTCAGCCAGCGGCCGATCCACAGGCCTTGCACACCGAAGAAGATCGTGTGCGGTATCAGTACCAGCCCCGCCGTTTCGCGGAAGACGGGATGACGGTACACGTCCCACAGCACGCGCAGGTCGAAACGCTTGCTGGCCACGGCGGGCGGCGTCGGCGCCAGCAGGAATATCAGGAGGCCCACGGCGGCGCAGGCCAATGCCAGGCACACGAACAGCCAGCGCCAGTCGGCGAACTGCAGGAACAGCCGCACCGGCAGCGTCGCCGAAGCGGCGCCCAGCCCCCCGGCCGCGATCAGGTAGCCCTGCACGGAAGGCAGCCGCGTGGGCGAGATCCAGGTCGACACGGCCTTCACCGCCGCCATGAAGCAGCCCGCCAGGCCCAGCCCCATCAGCGTGCGCGCGGCCAGCATCTGGCCGAACGTGTTGCCGCCGGCGAAGGCCAGCGTGCCGAAGGCGGCCAGCAGCAGCATGGCGAACTGCACGCGGCGCGGACCGTAGCGATCCAGCGCCAGCCCCACCGGCAATTGCGCCACCGCGAACGCGAGGAAGTAGGCGCTCGTCAGCAGGCCCAGTTCGGCCGGCGTCAACGCGGCCGCCCCCATCAGCTGCGGCGCCAGCAGCGCGTTGACGGTACGCAGCAGGCATGACAGGTAATGCCCCAATGCGTACGGGATGAACACGAGACACAGCACGGCCAGGCCGGACAGCTGGCCAGGCACGTGCTGGCGGCCGCGCCACACTGCGCTCGAATCGCCCATGGCTCAGGCGGCGTTGCTGTGGGGCGCGCAGCCCTCGCGCGCGGAGCCGATCGGGATCACCTTGCGCTCCACCGGTGCGACATGGTGGGGCTGGCCTTCCGTCTCGAAGAAGAAGCGCTCCTGTCCGAACGCGGGCTTCAGGTGATCGAGCCACGTGGCTTCCGGATCGTACTTCGCGTAGAACGGCTTGCGCACCCAGTCGGGATTCCTGGCTTGCAGGAACTGCAGCGCGAACACCTTTTCGCCGCCGATATTGGCCACGCCGTCGATGACGACCTTGCCGGGGAAGGCGCTCATCGACGGACCGCGCACCGTGCGCGCCAGGCCGGACACCATCTGGTAGGCCTGCTGGAAGATCTCGTGCGCGCGTGCCAGCGGCAGCTGGAAGTACTCGCGCGGGCCGGTATCGCGCTCGACGAACATGTAGTACGGGATCGCGCCCAGGCGCACGCCGGTGCGCCACAACTCGGCCCAGCTGTGCGGGTCTTCGTTGATGTGGCGGATCAGCGGGCCCTGCATGCGCAAGGTGGCGCCGGTGCCGACGATGCGCTTGACGGCCTTCTGGGCGATGTCCTGGCGCAGCTCCACCGCATGGTTGTAGTGGCCCATGATCGCCATGTTCTTGCCGGCGGCGACGACCTTCTCGAACAGGCGCAGCAGGTCGTCCGCGTCGCGGTCGGTGACGAAGCGCTGTGGCCAATACGCCACGGACTTGGTGCCGATGCGGATATTCTGGATGTGCTCCAGCTCCGGCGCCAGCAGCGGCTCGATGAAGTCGGCCAGCGAGCGCGTGTTCATGATCATCGGGTCGCCGCCCGTGATCAGCACGTCCGTCACTTCCTTGTGGTTCTTCAGGTAGGACACCAGTTCGCCGGTCTCCTTGGCGTCGAACTTCATGTCCTCCATGCCGACGAACTGCGGCCAGCGGAAGCAGAACGTGCAGTAGGCGTGGCAGGTCTGACCCGAGCTGGGAAAGAACAGCACCGTTTCGTTGTATTTGTGCTGCAGGCCGCGCAGCGGCGCGTCGTTCACGCGCGGCACGTTGTGCGTCATCTGGCCGGCCGGATGGGGATTCATGCGCATGCGGATCTGATGGACGTAGGCGGCGATCGCCGCGTCGTCCTGCTTCACCATCACCAGGTCGCGCAGGGTGCGGTACTCCTCGATCGGCAGCATGTCACGGTGGGGGAAGGTCAGCCGGTAGATCGGATCGTCCGGCACACGGCTCCAGTCGATCAGTTGCTCCATCACGTATTCGTTGGTGCGGAACGGCATCACGTGCGACACCACCTGCACTGCCTCCTGCTGGTCCGGCGGTAACCACTGCCATTGGCGCGCCTGGCGGATGCTCTGGCGCGTGTAAGGCTTGAATTTCGGATTCGACATCGTGTTTCTCCTGACTGGACGGGACTGGGAAACTCCCATCGTATGCAGACGCAACAAATCGTCGTTGCCTGAACTCAATATCCGCATGGAAACGTCCGCAGATTTGCGCTTGCTCAATTGCCGGCTGGCATCGGCCGCGTAAATTACTCCTGGCAACTCCAGAAACCTCCTTTTTCCAGGGAACCTCCAAATGAAACAGATGCTGATCGGCAGCCTGGCCTGCCTGGCGATGGCAAGCGCCTTCGCCGCCACCGAACCGACCGAGAAGGACGCCATCGCGATGGCCGAACGGGGCGCCGCCTTCATGAAGGCGCACGGCAAGGACGAGCTGATGAAAAAGCTGTCCGCCAAGGACCCGGACTTCGTGCAGGGCGAACTGTACGTCGACATGCGCGACCTGAAGACGGGCATCGTGCTGGCCCATCCGATCAACCCGTCCATCGTCGGCAAGGACCTGACGGACGTGCCGGACCCCAGCGGCAAGAAGTACCGCCGCGAAATCATCGAGCTGGCCGCCAAGAGCGGCAAGGGCTGGGTGGACTACATGTACAAGAACCCCGTGAGCGGCAAGATCGAACCGAAGACCACGTACATCCTGCGGGTCAATGACGTCGTGCTGGAAGCGGGCATCTACAAGAAATGAATCCTTGCCGCGCCGGCACGACCGGCGCGGCTGCGCTTTGCAAAGCAACCCTAGCTCTGGCGGAGTCGTCATGCTGAACAAATTACGAATCGGACCCAAACTGTTGCTGGCGCCAGGCGTCGTGCTGATCCTGCTGGTGGCCATCACGGCCTGCGCGTGGTACGGCATGGTGCGCCAGAACGCCTCGATGGAAAACCTCGTGCAGGTGCGCGCCGCGCGCCTGAAAGCCGTGGCCGACGTGGCGGGCGACGCCCGCTTCGCCCACGCCAACATCTACCAGCTGCTGGCCTGGGTCAACGGCAGCTTCGCGAAGAACCGGCTGGATGCGCTGACGGCGCAGATCCACGACCGCCACCAGGCCATCGAGCAGCAGCTGCGCAAGCTGGCCCAGGTATCCGCAGCGGACGAGCGCAAGCTGGCCGAGCTCTCGGTGGCGGCGCTGGCGGCCTACCGCAAGGGCGTGCTGGAAACGATCGAGATGGCACAGATGGACCAGGCCATCGCCACCAACTCGATGCAGAAGGCGGAAGCGCAGTTCGTCAAGCTGGACGAGGCGCTGGGCCGCCAGTCGGCGCTGGAGAAATCGCTCAGCGAAACGGCCTACGCCGGCGCGGCCGCCGAATTCCAGCAGCTGCGCGTGACGATGACGGTGCTGTGCGTGCTGTCGGTCGCGCTCTCGCTGCTGGTCTCGATGCGGGTGCGTGCCGTGCTGCTGCGCGATATCCGCGCCATCGCCGACGTGGTGCGCAGCCTGGCGGCCGGCCGCCTCACCAGCGGCAGGGTCAATGACGGCAAGGACGAAATCGCGCAGACCGCCCGGGTGCTGGACCAGAGCATCGCCAACCTGGGGCAGACCCTGCGCACGATCCGCGGCGCCGTGCAGTCGATCGACACGGCGTCGCACGAAATCGCCAGCGGCAACCTGGACCTGTCGAACCGCACGGAACGCCAGGCCGGCTCGCTGGAAGAAACCGCCAGCGCGATGGAAAGCCTGACCACGGCCGTGCGCCAGAATGCCGACAACGCCCGCGAAGCCTGCCGGCTGGCGGCAACGGCGACGACCCTGGCGCAAAAAGGCGGCGATGCCGTCGCCCAGGCGGTAACGACGATGGAATCGATTCGCGCCAGCTCACGCAAGATCGTCGAAATCATCGGTGTGATCGACAGCATTTCGTTCCAGACCAATATCCTGGCGCTGAACGCGGCCGTGGAAGCGGCGCGGGCCGGCGAGCAGGGGCGCGGCTTCGCCGTCGTCGCATCCGAGGTGCGCACGCTGGCGCAGCGCTCGGCCGCCGCCGCCAAGGAGATCAAGGAGCTGATCGCCGCATCGGTCGCCACGATCGACAACGGCGCCGCTTCCGTCAGCTTGGCCGGCAGCAGCATGGGCGACATCGTCGGCTCGGTACAGCAGGTCAATCACATCATCGAGCGCATCAGCGCCGCCAGCGCCGAACAGGCCCAGGGCATCTCGGAAGTGAATGCCGCGGTCGGCCAGATCGACGACGTGACGCAGCAGAACGCCGCGCTGGTCGAACAGGCCGCCGCGGCGGCCGAGAGCCTGCAGGAACAGGCGGTCAACCTGTCGCGGGCGGTGGCGGTGTTCGAGTTCGATGCGGCACAGACGGTCGCGCAGGAGGCGGAGCAGGACCACGACGTCGCACTCGAGCGCCGGGCGCCGGGTAGTCCGTTGCGCAGCTTGCGCCAGCTGCCACTGGCCGAGGTGGAGGACGACCTGCCAGCGACGCAGGGCTGGGGCCAGGCCCGGCGGGTCTGACTCCTACGTTCGGAATGGCTTGCTCAGATGGGGCGAGCCGCGCAGGCCGAAGCGCCACGGCACGTCCATCGCCTTCGAGATGCCGATGCGCGGGCCGGCGACGACGTCCACGTCGCCCGCGCGCGGCAGCAGCTCGAACGGCGGCGCCGCCAGCGACAGGCCGTTGTGCTCGCGCGTGACGGCCAGCGCCTGGCATACGCGGCCGGGGCCGGAGCACAGCAGCCTGGCATCCATCAGGCCGCGCCGGGCGCGCATCGCGTCCAGCCCCTGCACCGGCTCGATGGCGCGGATCAGCACCCCCGCCCCATGGCCCGCCTCGCGGCAGACGAAGTTCAGGCACCAGTGGATGCCGTACGAGCGGTACACGTAGGCATGCGCGGCCGGCCCGAACATCGACGCGTTGCGCGCGGTGGGACCGGAGAAGGCGTGCGAGGCCGGGTCTTCCCGGTCGTAGGCTTCCGTTTCGACGATGCGTCCGCCGATCCCGTCGACCAGCAACGTGACGCCGATCAGCAGGCGGGCCACTTCCTCGGATGGTGCATCGAAATCAATTCCTGCCAGCAGAGTAGACATGGCCGGATTGTAGCGTGGCCCGGCAGGACGGCACGCCCGGATGGCCCGGAGGGCCTGTTTTCTTTGCCACCTTGCCAAGCATGGCTGTCATTTCGCCATCAAAAGCGCGCAGATGGGCAAAAATAGACACAGAATTCGAAGAATTTTGCGTGCCGGACTGCTCTTGCCGTAGCGAAACAGGCGATAATGTCGGCTACGCAGTTCCTGACAAACCATCATGACAACAGCCGCCGCCCACGCCCCAGCCCAGGAATCCTCCGTCGAGGATGCCCTGCTGCGCTCCATCCGCATCCCGCCCCGTCCCAGCCTGCTGGTCGACCTGCAGCGCGAACTGGCGGAGGAAGACCCGTCGCCGCGCCGCATCGCCCGCATCATCGGCAACGACGTCGGCATGTCCGGTGCGCTGCTGAAACTGGCCAACTCGCCGTTCTTCGGCGCCGCGCGCAAGGCCAAGTCGGTCGAACAGGCCATCAACTTCCTCGGCATCAACCAGTGTGCGGCCCTGCTCACCGGGCTGCTGGCGCGCCAGGCCATCGACGGCAACGGCGGCGCCCTGAACCAGTTCTGGGACACCTCGGCGCGGCGCGCCCAGGCGCTCGTCTTCATCTCGCGCCGGCTGCGCATCGCGCCGCCCGACATCTCGCACACCTTCGGCCTGTTCTGCGACATCGGCGTGCCGCTGCTGCTGGAGCGCTTCGCCGACTACGCCGATACGCTGGCGATGGCCTCGAGCGAGGGTGAGCGCGCGTTCACCGCCGTCGAGGACGACCGCCACGCCACCAACCACGCCGCGATCGGCTGCCTGCTGGCGCGCAACTGGGGCCTGTCGCCGGACGTCTCGTGGGCGATCCTGCACCACCACGACTACGCGGTGCTGGCCGACGAATCGACCGACGACGCGATCCGCTCGCTCGTCGCCGCCTCGGTGCTGGCCGAACGCGGCATCGCCCGCTACCACGGCAATGGCGCCTCCCTGGAATGGGACAAGGGCGGCGAGCCCGCCTGCCGCCACCTGGGCCTGGAAGTGGACGAAGCCGAAGACCTGCTCGACGAATTGCACGAGACCTTCCACATCGAGCACTGAACGGGCCTGGTCTCATCGGGTAGAATCGGCGCCACGATCCACCAGCGCCGCGCACTGCCGCAACCTCCCATGCCCAAGAATAAACGCCCCGTCCCCCGCAAGTCCGCCACGCCGCCCGAGGAAAAGGAAGAAGTGCTGATGGCCGCCGTGTGCGGCCTGGCTCTCGATCTGGCCGAGCAGGAGGAAGCGGACACGCAAGGCGCCGAGCTGGCACAAAAAGAGGCCGAACTGCAGCGCCTGGTGCGGCGCTACCTGGCGCAACAGAAGGACGACATCCTGTACGGCGCCATCGACCAGGCCAGCCACGAGGACGTGGGTGCCTACCAGCTGCTGCGCGCCACCGTCGAGGAAGCCGCCGCCAGCGTCGCGCTGCGCCGCGCGGGTGCCCCGGACCATGAAATCGACGCCTTTGCCATCCCCGTGTTCGTGCACAGCCAGGGCGGCCTGGTCGAAGCCGAGGGCTTCCAGGACGAGGCGGCCTACGACGCGCTGCTGGCCAGCCTGCGCACTGGCGGCCTGGAAAGCGAACGCGCGAAACTCGTCATCGTGCGGCATGCCTACGACGCCGTCGAGGCCAGCCGCATCACCTACAGCCAGCTGCACGCGATGGCGCGCGAGGCCGCCAGTGCCCTGACCGAGAAAAAAGTCGCGGAAGCGCCCGCCCTGCAGCGCAGTATCAGCGGCTGGTCCGCCGCCACCTTCGGGCCGGACGACGAAGCCGTCGAGCTGCGCTTCCTGGTCGGCTTCTCGCTCAAGCGCGCCGACGACCCGTTCTATGCCGTGCCGGACGACGAAGCCGGCGCCGAAGCCTGGTTCGACGCGCGCATGGCGCGCTACCGCCAGTGGACGCAGGAGGCGGCACCGCTGGTGGCGCGCTGCCTGGCGCCGCGCGAGCGCGAACTGCGCCTGAACTTCCTCTACCAGGACCTGTTCTTCGGCGCGCGCCAGCAGGGCATGGCCGAACAGGCGATGCTGGCGCTGATGGCCACACTGGGCCAGGCCCTGGCCGCGCACGGCGGGCCGGCCACTGCCGCCATCGCCCCGGCCGACGTCGATGGCGAAATGATGCTGCGCGTGCAGCTGAAGGTGGGCGAACGCGTGCTGGCCAGCGGCGACCGTCCGTTCGACCTGGGCAGCGACCTGCAGGTCGAGGTGGACGACGTGCGCGACGCATTGGCCACGCTGGGCATAACCGACGTCACGGTACTCGAACGCCACGTCGGCTGATTTGCTGCGCCAGCACATGCCCGGTCTTTGACACGTCCACAGCGCGGGGCGATACTGGCCGCATCGATCTGGAGGCGACGATGGGGCGACTGGTGCTGGTGTTCCTTGCTCTCTTGCTGAGCGCTTGCGCGCAGAAGCCCTTGGCGCAGGCACCGGCGCGCCTGTTCGACGACAGCCGCTTCCAGCCGCCCCGCCAGGTGCTGGACGCCACCGCCATCCACGCCCCCTCCCCGGCCATGCAGGCCTACGCGGCCGCGGTGCGGCAAAACCGGCACGGCAACGAGGCACGGCAGGCTCTCCTCGACGCGCTGTACCGGCGCGACGACCTGAAGCTCGAATACGATGCCGCCATCACGCGCACGGCCGCCGAGGCCTTTGCGGCGCGCCACGGCAACTGCCTGTCGCTCGTCATCATGACGGCCGCGCTGGCCGAGGCAGCCGGCATTCCGGTCGTGTTCCAGAGCGTGCCCACGGCGGACGCCTGGACCCGCACCGGCAGCCTGTACTTCAACGTGGGCCACGTCAACCTGCTGCTCGGGCGCCAGAGCGGCAACGGCTTGCCGCTGTACGATCCCGAGGTCTGGAAGCTGGTCGACTTCATGCCGCCGGACGCGGCCAGCCTGCGCCGCGCCGAACGGATCGACCGCGCCACCGTCACGGCCATGTTCATGAACAACCGCGCGGCCGAGGCGCTCGCACGCGGCGAAGTCGACGACGCCTACTGGTGGACCAAACGCGCCATCGCCACCGCGCCGGGCCTGCTGCACGCCTATAACACGCTGGCCATCGTCTACCAGCGCCACGGCGACCACGCGCTGGCCGAGACGGCCCTGCGCCACGCCCTGGCGCACGATCCGGACAACACGATGATGCTGTCGAACCTGGTGCAGCTGCTGCAGGCGGCCGGCCGCCCCGGCGACGCCGCGCCGGTGCAGGTGCGCCTGGCCGCGCTGCAAGCGGCACAGCCAGCGCCATTCCACGATTTCGACCTGGGCCGCCAGGCCATGGCGGCGGGCGACTACGCGCGCGCACGGCGGCTGTTCGAACGCGAACTGCGACGCGATCCCTACCACGCCGAATTCCACTTCTGGCTGGCGCAGGCCGCGGCGCAGCTGGGCGACCTGCGCGCGGCCGACGAGCACCTGGCCCGCGCCATGGCCGGCAGCACCACGAGCGCGGACCGCGCGCTGTATGCGGCCAAGCTGGAACGCCTGCGCGCCCGCACCCGCCCACACTGATCCTGCCGCTTGTTAAAACATCTTTCAATCTCGGCTACACTGGCGCATTAGCCCATGTATTCAGATTGAAGGAAACCATGCCCCGTCACCTCTCCCTCCTGGCGCTGTCGCTGGCCCTGGCCTTCGGCACCACCCATGCCGCCGGCAACGCCGCGCATGCCGCCGCCGCCGCCCGCGGCGCCGATGCCGAAGCCGACGAAGCGAAAGACACCAAGCGCAGCCTGCGCGAGCACTACACCAAGTACGAATACCGCATTCCGATGCGCGACGGCACGCGCCTGTTCACCGTGGTCTACGTGCCCAAGGACACCAGCAAGAGCTATCCGTTCCTGATGCAGCGCACCCCGTACAGCGCCGGGGTCGAGGGCGACGACGAGCAGCTGCACTACGGCGTCGATTTCGTGCCGGACACGATCGGCCCGTCGCGCGAGTTCGAGGACAGCGGCTACATCTTCGTCGAGCAGGACGTGCGCGGACGCTATATGTCCGAGGGCAAATGGCAGGAGATGACGCCGCACGCCAAGGCGCAACGCGCCGCCGGCGAAGGCAACGAGAGCCAGGACATGCACGACACCGTCGAGTGGCTGCTGAAGAACGTGCCGAACAATAATGGCAAGGTCGGCATCCATGGCATCAGCTACCCCGGCTTCTACACGTCGGCCAGCATCATCGATTCGCATCCGGCCATCAAGGCCGCGTCACCGCAGGCCCCCGTGACGGACCTGTACATGGGCGACGACTCCTACCACGGCGGCGCCTTCATGTTGGCAGGGAACTTCGGCTTCTACGCATCCTTCACGGAAGAGCAGAACCCGACGCCGCTGCCGAAGACCTGGACACCGTTCGACTACGGCGTGGCGGATGGCTACGACTACTTCCTGCAGCGCCTGACGCTGTCGAACATCCTGTCGAGCCTCTCGGACAAGCAGCGCGTGCTGCTGCAGCCCACCATCGAGCACACCAGCTACGACGAGTTCTGGAAGAGCCGCAATATCGCGCCGCACCTGAAGAACGTCAAGGCGGCCGTGCTGACGGTCGGCGGCTGGTTCGACGCGGAAGACGCGCAGGGCCCGTTTACCACCTACGCGGCCGTCAAGCGCCAAAACCCCGGCACGTTCAGCGGCCTGGTGATGGGGCCGTGGGTGCATGGCGGCTGGGCGCGCGGCGACGGCAAGAGCCTGGGCCACGTGCAGTTCGACAGCAAGACCAGCGAATACTTCCGCAAGCAGATCCAGTTCCCGTTCTTCGAACAGCACCTGAAGGGTGTCAAGCCAGCCAGGCCGATCGCCGAGGTGACGGCGTTCGAGACCGGCAGCAACGTCTGGCGCCAGTACACGGCATGGCCGCCGCAGCAGGCCAAGCCGCGCGTGCTGTACTTCGGCGCCAACGGTGGCCTGGGCTGGCAGAAGCCGGTCACGCAGCCGGCCACGGACACGGGCTACGACGAATACGTCAGCGATCCGAAAAAGCCGGTGCCGTACATCGGCTACCCGGCCACCGGCGTGCCGAAGGAATTCATGGTGTCCGACCAGCGCTTCGCCTCGACCCGGCCGGACGTGCTGGTGTATCAGACCGAGCCCCTGGAAGAGGACGTGACGATCGCCGGACCGGTGCGGCCCAAGCTGTTCGTCTCGACCACGGGCACGGACGCCGACTGGGTGGTGAAACTGATCGACGTCTATCCGAACGAATACCCGGCCGGAGAAAAACGCCCGCGCGGCAAGGACGTGCCGCCGCCGGTGCTGAAGCTGGCCGGCTACCAGCAGCTGGTGCGCGGCAATCCGCTGCGCGGCAAGTTCCGCAACAGCTTCGAGAAGGCGGAGCCGTTCGTGCCGGGCAAGGTGGAAGCCGTCAACTACCACCTGGGTGACGTCAACCATACGTTCCGCCGCGGTCACCGCATCATGGTGCAAGTGCAGAGCACCTGGTTCCCGCTGGTGGACCTGAACCCGCAGACGTTCACGGACATCCCCAAGGCCAAGCCGGAAGACTTCCGCAAGGCCACGCAGCGGGTCTACCACGCGCCGGACACCCCGTCCGGCCTGGAAGTGCTGGTGCTGCCGGCGCGCTGATGCCGGCGCCCCTGCGTTCGGGCCAGCCCGCCTGAACGCATTTTGACAGCGCGCGGCGGCGGGAGGATACTTGGCGGGAAGGAGATGCGCCATGAAGTATCGATCCTTGCCGTCGCCGTACTGCCACCGGTTTCGCCGCCTGCTGGTGGTGTGCTGCGCGTTGTTGTTGTCCGCCTGCGCCGGCCCTTCCCAGGTGCAGGCCCCTCCTCCCGCCCTGTTCGCCGATGCCCTGTTCGAACCCGCTGTCGCGCTGCCATCGGAAGACGAGATCTTCGCGCTGACGCCGGCGATGCGCGCCTACACGCAGGCGGTGTCGCGCGACCGGCGCGGCAAGGAAATCCGCCGCGCTCTGTTCGATGCGCTGTACCGGCGCGACCAGTTGCAGCTGGAGTACGACTCGGCGCTGACGCGCACCGCCGCCCAGGCCTTCGAGGCGCGCCAGGGCAATTGCCTGTCGCTCGTCATCATGACGGCCGCGCTGGCGCAGGAGCTGGACATTCCCGTCGTGTTCCAGAGCATACCGACGGAGGACAGCTGGAGCCGCAGCGGCGAGATCTATTTCAACAGCGGCCACGTCAACCTGAAGCTGGGCCGCATCCAGCGCGACGCCACCGGCGGCTACGATGCCGACGCCTACACGGTGATCGACTTCCTGCCGCCGCCGGACGGCCGCCAGCGCGACGGCATCACCATCGGCCGCCAGGCGATCGTCGCCATGTTCATGAACAACCGCGCCGCCGAGGCGCTGGCGCGCGGCCAGGTGAGCGACGCCTACTGGTGGGCGCGCGGCGCCGTGCTGGCCGATCCGAACCTGGTCTACGCCTACAACACACTGGCAGTGGTGTACCGGCGCCATGGCGACTTGGCGCAGGCCGAGACGACGCTGCGCTATGCGCTGGCGCGCGACCCGCGCAGCGCGATGGCCTTGTCGAACCTGGCGCAGGTCGTCGAGCACCTCGGCCGCGTCGACGAAGCAAACGCGCTGAAGGCGCAGCTGGCGCGCCTGCAGCCGGAGCAACCGTTCCGTTACTTCAACCAGGGCCGTGAAGCCATGCAGGCCGGCGACTACCGGCGCGCGCGCGAACTGTTCCAGCGCGAACTGCGGCGCGATCCCACCTACCACGAGTTCCACTTCTGGCTGGCGGCGGCGGACTACATGCTGGGCGACCTGTACGCCGCCGAAAAACACATGCGCCTGGCGCGGGACGCCAGCACGACGCGCAAGGACCATGAGCTGTATGCGGCCAAGCTGGATCGCTTGAAGGCCCACCGGCGCTAGACCCTAAGGTGTCAGGCACCCATCTGCGGGTCGAAGACCCGCAGATGGGTGCCTGACACCATGGGTTCGCATTCTGTATGTGGCCCACCTAACCCAAGCGACAAAATCCTACAAAAATCCGCAACAGTCCGTACACGCGTTTTCGGGATCGGGAGTAGACTTTACTCATGAATACTTCCCGAAAAGTGGCGGCCGCCGCAGGCGCCGCAGGCCTGCTGTGGGCCGGCATGGTGTCGATGATCGCGGCCAGCCAGCGCAAGCTGCTGTTCAATCCAACCCTGGTGCGCGAGGTGCAGAGCCCGCGCAGCACGGGCCACCGCACCCGCGCCATCGTGCTGCGGGCGAACGACGGCACCCGGCTCGCGGGCTGGCTGATGACGCCGCGCGGCCCTGGCCCGCATCCGGCTGTCGTCTACTTCGGCGGCCGCTCCGAAGAGGTGTCGTGGGTCGTGCGCGACGCCGGCACGCTGTTCCCGGGCATGACGGTGCTGGCGATGAACTACCGTGGCTATGGCGACTCGCGCGGCGTGCCGGGCGAGGAGCATATGGTGGAGGACGGCTGCATGCTGTTCGACTGGCTGTGCAGCCGGCGCAATATCGATGCCGAGCGCGTGGCGGTGGTCGGCCGCAGCCTGGGCTCAGGCGTCGCGGTGCAGGTGGCCAAGGAGCGCCCGGTCCAATCCGTCGTCCTGATCACGCCTTACGATTCGATCCTCGCGCTGGCGCAGCGCAAGTTCCGTGTCGTGCCCGTCAGCTTCGTGCTGCGGCACCGCTTCGAGTCCGTCAAGTATGCGGCGCTGCTGCGCGCGCCTACCTATGTGCTGCGCGCCGCCAGCGACGATATCGTGCCGCACTCCCATACCGACCAGCTGGTGGCCAAGATGGCGCGGCTGCACCTGGACGAGACCGTCCCGGGTTCGAACCATATGAACATTCCCTACCTGCCGGATACGCAGCAACGAATCGCGCGGTTCCTGACGGCGCAGTTTGCCGCCGCGCCGGCATTGCTGGAACAGGCCGTCAACGCGGCGTAAACGACGAAAAGCCGCGGCACGGCATCTGCCGTGGCGGTTTTTCGCGGTCCCGTACTGGGAAGGTTTGCCGGCTGCGACCGCGCTTAGCGGCGGCGTGCCTGGTGGCTGGGCGCTGAGCCCCGGTTCTCGATGTGACGGAAAACGATGCGGCCCTTGTTCAGGTCGTAGGGCGACAGTTCCAGGGTCACGCGGTCACCCGCCAGGATGCGGATGTGATTCTTCTTCATTTTGCCCGATGTGTATGCAACCAGTTTGTGGCCGTTATCGAGGTCGACGCGGAAACGCATCTCGGGCAGGATTTCGGTAACGAGGCCGTTCATTTCAATCAGTTCTTCTTTAGCCATATTCCCTTTCGTAAGTGGCGTTGCGCCATTGCCGGCTGCCGTCTGGTGCCGGGTGCTGCGTCATACCGAGATGGGGGTGAAAGCCTGAAAAAAAAGCCCGCTGACTGCGGGCTTCGTTTCAATGTAATGCCAATGCTTGAATCGCTGCTCCAGCCCATGCTATCTGCGTGGTGCGGATGCCTTGGATGCCCATGCTATCTGCAAGGTGCGGCCAATGTGTAATTCGACCAATGTCTGGTATGACAACCCCGTTCGTGGAATTCGCAGCGCGGCTTTACACACGCCAGCCCTGCGTCACATCGAGGGGCCGACAAGGCCTGAAGGCTTTATCGACAGACGTAGTATAGCACAGCTCTTTGTGCGGCGCACAAAAATATTCACGGGAAGTCGATGAAGCGCAGCGGCACGGCGTCCGTCAGCCACACGCCGTTGTCCGAGCGGTAGAACAGCTGCCCTTGCGCGTGCATTTCGCCGGCCCGCACCGCCAGCACGACCGGCACGCCATAGCGCGCGCCAACGCTGGTAGCCGTGCCACGCTCGGCCGACAGATGGACGTGACGGCGCGACTGCGCCTTCAGGCCGGACTGCCGGATCGACGTAATGAAGCGGCTGGCGGTGCCGTGGTACAGGATCGCCGGCGGCACGGCCGGCGCCAGCTCCAGGTCGACGCTCTTGAGCGAGTGGCCCTGGCTGGCGCGAATGGCGCGGCCATCGGCACTGAAGGCGAAACGCTGCTTGTCGTTGCTCGCCACAACTTCCTGCAACTGTTCAGGCGTGATGCGCTTGCCATGGGCGGCCGCCCGCTCCAGCAGGGTGGCCACGTCGGCCCAACCGTTTTTGTCCAGCGTCAGGCCGATCGTATCGGGCGCATGGCGCAGGATCAGGGACAGGAATTTGCTGATGTTTTTATTTTTGTCGGTCATGGCGGCATTCTAGCCGCTGCCGGCCTTGCCACTGCCGTGGCAGCGCTCTACGATGCGTCATCACCCTAACCTGGAGTCCAGATGCAAGTTCCGGCTTTGATCGTCATCGATATGCAACAAGGTATGGCCAGCCCGGCCGCGGGCCAGCGCAACAATCCGCAGGCCGAGGACAACATGGCCCGGCTGCTGGAGGCCTGGCGCGCGGCAGGTGCACCGGTCGTCCACGTCCGCCATGTTTCGCGCACGCCGGGCTCGCCGTTCTGGCCTGGGCAAGCGGGAGCCGAGTTCCAGCCGCGCTTCGAGCCGCTGCCGCATGCCCACGTGGTCGAAAAGAATGTGCCAGACTGCTTTATCAACACGGGACTGGAACGCTGGTTGCACGTGCGCGGCATTACGCAACTGGTCATGGTGGGGGTCAGCACCAATAACTCGGTCGAAGCCAGCGCGCGCACGGCAGGCAACCTGGGCTTCGCGACGCAGGTCGTGGCGGATGCGACGTTTGCTTTTGCCAAACGCGACTATGCCGGCCATCCGCGCAGCGCGGACGAGGTCCACTGGATGGCGCTGGCGAACCTCGATGGGGAATATGCGCAGGTCGTACGGACGGAGGAGGCGCTCGCCGCGCTGGAAGGCAGCTTGCGCCAGACGGCCCTGGACCGGATGTTCGGCGCCCGGTAACTCGCCTCACCGGGCACTGGCTTCGTCGAACAGCCGCAGCGCCAGCAAGCCGTGTCCCACCGCCGCGCCGGCCTTCAGTGCCGCCGCGATAAACGCCGTTTCCGCGATCTCTTCGCGGGTGGCGCCCGCCTGCACCGCGTTCTTGGTATGCGCATCGATGCAGTAGGCACACTGCGTCGTCAGCGCCACGGCAATCGAGATCAGCTCCCGATACTTGTCTGGAATGACGCCGTCGCTGCGTTCGGCCGCCGCCTTCAGCCCGAGAAACGCCTTTGCCTCGGTCGGCGCCAACGCGATCAGGTCGCGTGCCAGCCCCAGGTCGGCGCGATTCTGGTAATCGTTCATGCGGCCTCCCCTGCCAGCAGGTACTCGCGCACCATGGCGCGGGCGCGGTGCAGGCGGCTCTTCGCCGCCTCCGGCGTGATCGCCAGGTGGGTGGCGATGTCGCGGATCGTCATTTCCTGCAGGTCACGCAGCAGCACGATCTCGCGGTGCGCGGCCGGCAACGACTCCAGCGCGCGCACCAGGTCTACGCGCAGCTCGTCCACCGGCATGCGCGCAAAGCGCGCCGATTCCTCGACGCCACGCAAATCTTCCACGCCCTTCATGAACATCAGCGCGGGGAGCATGCACAGCCGGCCGACGATGCGCAACAGCCAGCCGCCCAGGGCCGATGCCGTCCGCACGGTGCCGATACGGCGATACAGGATGATCAGGGCCTCCTGCACGACATCGTCCACGGCGGAGGAGCGCTTGCATTGGTAGGCGGCATAGCGCCGGATATCGGGCCGCAACTGCACCAGCAGGTGCGCCAATGCGGCCGGATCGCCAGCCTGGGCCGCGGCAAACGTCTGCTCGGGAATGCGCATGATCAGCCTCCCCGCTTGCGCAGGCCGCAGCGCCCCGCCAATGCGCATGCCGGGCAATAGCCGAACAAGCCGGACAACATGGCACCCAGCCCGGCCGCCACCAAACCCAGCCCGGCGGTCGTCTCTCCCTGATACCAGGCCACAACCGCGCCCGCGACCAGCATGATGCCGCCAATGGCGCGCACGGCGCTTTCCTTGCCCGTCAGATTCCTCATATTCACTCCTTTGCTGTGCAGCGTACGGCCCGATTGCCGAGCTTGCAAGACTAGGAGGGCCGGTTGATCAAAAAGGATTCGCGCCGGCGAAAAAATATTTGCGCCCGCTGGTCGATTGGCGCGATCCTGGTTCGTCGTCAGGGAAATCCACCAAGGAGGCCCAATGAACAAGCAGATCATCTTCAACCTGGCAGTCAAGGACCTGGACAAATCGCGCGCGTTCTTTTCAGCGCTCGGGTTTACTTTCAACCGGCAATGGAGCAGCGACAGCACCGCGTTCATGAACATCGTGGACGGCACCATCCACGCCATGCTGATGACCGAGGATTTCTTCCGCTCCCTGATCGACAAGCCGCTGGCCCAGGCGAAGGAAGCCAACGAAGTCATCATTTGCCTGAGCTGCGAAAGCCGGGAGGAACTGGACAGCCTGATCGCCAAGGCCGTCGCGGCCGGTGGGCGCACGCCGCATCCGCCCGAGGATCACGGCTTCATGTATGACCAGGGCTTCGAGGACCTGGACGGTCATCTGTGGAACCTGGTGTGGACGGCGCCGCAGCGGTAAGCTGCCGCCAGGCGTGCAGTTTGTCGTCGAACGACATCGCCGCATGCGCCGGTGACGACGACGGCAACACCACCGTCCGGTAGCCCTGCGCGGCAAACTGGGGGGCGAACTTGCCGGCGGCCTGGCCATTGAAGCCGACGGTGTGCAGTCGTGGGCACAGCTGACGCAGCCGGGCGAAGTCGTTCGCGGCCGGCTTGCGGATGGCGGAATCCAGGCTGCCCTGCCGCTCGCAGCCGCCCAGCACGTCCCACAGGCCGATGCCATGTGCAAGCAGGCGCGGCAGGCGTTCCCCGTAAGGCAGCGCCGCCAGGTCCTCGCCCACCAGCGCCGAGATCAGCCGCCACGCCAGGTTGCGCGGGTGCGCATAGTACTGCTGTGCTGCAAGGGAAGCAGCACCGGGAAAGCTGCCGAGGATCAGGATGCGGGTGTTGGAGTCGACGACAGGAGCGAGGCCAGCAAGGAGGGTCATGCCGGCCATTGTAGCGGCAATCCTTCGGTGTAGAATCGATCGAAAGTGCACAGACACAGGAGACCGCCGCCATGAACCACGACCGCACCATCGATACGCTGCTGGCCCAGTACAGCGACAGCCACCGCAACCCCACCAACGAGCTGATCCACTTCGCCTGCGTGCCGCTGATCGTGTTTTCCCTGTTGGGCATCCTGTGGTGGATCCACCCGGTGGTGGCACTGGTGGCCGTCGTGGCCAGCCTGGTGTACTACTGGAAGCTGTCGCGCCCGTTCGCGGCGGGCATGCTGCTGATGGCGCTGGCAATGCTGGGGGTATTGGCCGCGTTGCCACCGATCACCGTGCTGCCGCTGTGTATCGCGATTTTCGTGCTGGCCTGGATCGGCCAGTTCATCGGCCACATGATCGAAGGCAAGAAGCCCTCGTTTTTCGACGACCTGCGCTTCCTGCTGATCGGGCCGCTGTTCGTGCTGGGTTTCCTGTACCGCCGCTTCAACCTGGCCTACTGAGCGCCCACAACGGTGGTGCCAGCCCCTCGGCGCACACCATCAGGGTAAGCAGCAGCACGGCCACATAGCCGAGCAGGGAAGCCAGCTGGAATTGCCAGGTTCGGGTCACGGTAGCACCTTGGGAAGTCGTTGGTCGTTCAATACTACTTTCCTTTTCGGCAAAATATGGACGGACGCGGTGTCGCTTGCGCGACGTCAACCGGCTGTGTGGCCCGACAACACCGAAGTATCCATAGAGGAATTATCGGGAAGCCCGTATACTGGTTCGATGCCTTCCTCGCTTCTGTTCCTTATCGCCAGCCTGATCTGGGGTTCCACCTTCTGGGCCATCACCTTGCAGCTGGGCGACGTGCCCCCTGCCGTGTCCGTGGTCTACCGTTTCGCGCTGTCGTCGGCCGTGCTGTTCGCCTGGTGCAAGCTGCGCGGCGACAAGCTGGCGCTGTCCTGGCGCGCCCAGCGCTGGACGATGCTGCAAGGCTGCGCCACCTTCGGCGTCAGCTATATCTGCACTTACTCCTCCGAGCAATACCTCGTGTCCGCCCTGGTGGCCGTGCTGTTCGCCCTGATGGTGTTCTGGAATCCGCTGATCAGCCGGCTCGTGCTGGGCACGCCCCTTTCCTGGCGCACGTGGGCCGCGGGCAGCGTCGCGGTCTCCGGCGTCGTCCTGCTGTTCTACCAGTCGATCGGCCTGGCCGTGCGCGACATCCTTGCCGGCGGCCAGGGCCATTTCCTGCTCGGCCTGATCCTCGCGCTGGCGGCCACGCTGGCCAGCGCCTTCGGCAACGTCATCGTCGTCAAGGTGCGCGAGCAGGCACCCAATGTGCTGCTGACGATGGCCTGGGGCATGTTGTGGGGCACCTTGCTGGTGGCCCTGTGGGTCGCGGCATCGGGCGAGCGCTTCGTTGCGCCGTCCAGCACCCGCTACTGGGCAGGGTTGTTGTACCTGGCGGTGTTCGGCTCCGTCATCGCCTTCGCCTGCTTCTTCACGCTGATCGACCGCATCGGGCCGCAGAAGGCCACCTATATCGGCGTCGTCACGCCGGTGATTTCCGTGCTGCTGTCGATCCGCCTGGAACATTTCCGCCCCGGCATCCTGGAATGGGCCGGCATGGCGCTGTGCCTGGGCAGCGTGGCCTGGGCCTTGCGTACGCCCACGCCCGCCAGGCCGGCCGCGCTCATCGAACCTGAACCCCTGAAGAAAGCCTCATGACCATCACCATCCGCCCCGCCCGCCCGGAAGACGTCTCCTCCATCTTTGCCATGATCCGCGAACTGGCCGTATTCGAGAAGCTCGAGCACATGGTCGTCGCCAACGAAGCGATGCTGCACGACGCGCTGTTCGGCGTGCGACCGCCCTGCGAGGCCATCGTGGGCGAGGAAGCGGGCGGCGAGGTCGTCACGTTCGCGCTGTTCTTCCATAACTTTTCCACGTTCCTGTGCAAAAAGGGCCTGTACCTGGAAGACCTGTACGTCAAGCAGAACCGGCGCGGCAAGGGCTATGGCAAGCAGATGCTGGTCGCGCTGGCGGCGCTGGCCGTCGAGCGCCAGTGCGGCCGCTTCGAATGGTCGGTACTGGACTGGAACGCCAACGCCATCAGCTTCTACGAGAAGATGGGCGCGGCCGTGCTGCCGGACTGGCGCATCTGCCGCGTCACCGGCGACGCGCTGACGCATCTCGCGCGCGGCGCCTGAAAAAAATCCCACGCCCCGGCGGACCGGGCGTGGGAGACAAATCCCATTGTCATGTGGGCGGGGAGATGAATCGACGGGTTCAATATAATCGCCGCCTTTCCGCCTGCCAGCCGGCTTTACAAATGCTTACCACCCGCGCAGGTTTGCTTACACCTGTACGGCTGTGCCTAGACATTTTGTCCGGGTGCGCCGTCGGCGCGGCAGGACTATACTCGCGCCATGCGCAAACTCGTCCGACAACAAGTGCTGTGCCTATGGCTTGCCCTCATCGGCATGCTGTTCGGCGCGCTGGCACCGACGGTTGCGCTGGCCATGACCAGTGCCCACAGCGGCGCGGACGTCATGCAGGTCTGCACGATGGAAGGCATGAAGACCGTCGTCGCCGATGCCGGCGACGAGGCGCCCGCCGTCAAGCACTGCCCCTACTGCGTGCTGCATGCCCACGTGGCACTGCCACCCTGCGTCAGCGGCTTCCTGTGCGCGCTGCCGGCGGACGGCGCCGTGCGCCCGGCCCTGTTCTACCACTCCCCCACACCGCTGCACCCCTGGACCGCCGCCAGTCCGCGCGCGCCGCCTCGTTGAGCTGATCGAACCCCGTTTGTCTGCCGCGCCTCGCGCATGCCAGTGCGACGGCAGGCCTTTGCTCAGCCCATCGAAAAGAGTCAGCATATGAACCACCTCCGCTTTTGCTTCGCCACGGCCATCGCCGTGGCAGGCCCCGTCATCGCCGCGCCCGACGTCGATGTCGATCTCCCTACCGTCATCATCACCGGCGTCGCCGAACACCCCGAACGCACGGCCGACAGCGACACCAGCACGCTGCTGTCGAACATGCCCGGCTACAGCGTGGCGCAGGGCGGCGGCGTGTCCGGCCTGCCCGTCGTGAACGGCCTGGGCGACGACCGCCTCAAGATCCGCGTGGACGGCATGGAACTGACGTCCGCCTGCGCCAACCACATGAACCCGCCGCTGTCGTACATCGATCCAGGCCAGGTCGGCCAGATCGACCTGGTCGCCGGCGTGACGCCCGTCAGCGCGGGCGGCGACAGCATCGGCGGCACGATCACCGTGCAGTCGGCCGCGCCGTTCTTCGCCCGCGCCGGCGAAGGCTGGCGCACCCGCGTCAAGCTGGGCGCCAGCGCAAAAAGCGTCAACGACGGCGTCAACGCCAGCGTGTCGGCCAGCGCGGCCGACGACACGACGAGCATCGGCTACACCGCCGCCTACGCGCGCGCTCACAGCTACGAGGACGGCGACGGTCAGCGCGTGCTCGGCAGCATGTTCGAGAGCATCAACCAGTCCGCCACGCTGGCGCTGCGCGGCGCCGCCGGCCAGCTGACCTTACGCGCCGGCGTGCAGCACATTCCCTACCAGGGCTTCCCCAACCAGTACATGGACATGACGGACAACACGGCCCGCTACGCCAACCTGGCCTACGCCGGCAGGTTCGGCTGGGGCGACTTCGACGCCAGCGCCTACTGGCAGAAGACGGAGCACGAGATGGGCTTCTTCACGCCCGAACGCACCGGCACGATGCCGATGACGACGCGCGGCATCAATGCCGGCTACGCCGTCAAGGCATCGGTCCCGCTGCAGGCGGGCACGCTGCGGGTCGGCAACGAGTTCCACCGCTTCCGCCTGGACGACTTCTGGCCCGCCGTGCCGGGCTCGATGATGATGGGACCGAACACCTACGTCAACGTCAACGACGGCATGCGCGACCGCGCCGTCGTGTTCGGCGAAGTGGAGACGCGGCACGATGCCCACTGGCTGTCGCTGCTGGGTGCGCGCTGGGAATGGGTGCGGACGGACGCCGGCGCCGTGCAGCCCTACGGCACCGGCATGATGAACGCGGCCGATGCCGCGGCGGCGCGCGCGTTCAATGCGCGCGACCGGCGCCGCGACGACGGCAACCTGGATCTGACCGCGCTGGCACGCTTCACGCCCGACGAGGGCGCGACGTACGAGTTCGCGCTGGCACGCAAGACCCGCTCGCCCAACCTGTATGAACGCTACTCGTGGGGCCGCGGCACGATGGCGATGACGATGACGAACTGGTTCGGCGACGGTAATGGCTACGTGGGCGATATCGACCTGAAACGCGAGGCCGCCACCACGCTGGCCTTCACGGCCGACTGGCACGGCGGCGGCGCCAAGGGCTGGTTCGTGCGCTTCAACCCCTACTTCAGCCGTGTGAACGACTATATCGACGTGGACGTGCTGGGCACATTCAACCCGTACATGAAGATGGGCGCCAAGGGCACGCTGCTGCGCTTCGCCAACCATGACGCGAAGCTGTACGGCGTCAACCTGGCGTGGAGCGTGCCGGTCGTGCGGGAAGGCATGTACGGCAGCGTCAAGTTCAGCGGCAACGCCGCCTGGACACGCGGTACACGCCGCGACGGCGGCGACTTGTATCGCATCATGCCGCTCAATGCCCTGCTGGTGCTGGAGCATGAGCTGGGCCGCTGGAGCAGCCAGCTCGACGTGCGTGCGGTGGACCGCAAGGATCGTGTCGATGTGCGCCGGCTCGAGCCTGTCACGGCCGGCTACGCGCTGGTGGGATTGCGTACGGCGTTCCAGGCGCGCAAGCACTTGAAGCTGACGGCCGGCGTCAGCAACCTGCTCGACAAGGCGTATGCCGATCCGCTGGGTGGCGTGTACCTGTCCGGGCTGAAGGCGCAGGGCGGTGCGTTGCGGCCGTTGCCGGGTTATGGGCGCTCGTTCGAGCTGGGAATGAACGTGGAATTTTGAGTCGCCGGCGGCTCGAGAGGAACCCGTGGTGACAGGCACCTGTTTGCGGGTCGCCGACCCGCAAACAGGTGCCTGTCACCGGGGGTTCGTTTGCGCCGTCGATACGCCCAGCCTCAGGCCCGGCCAGTGCGCACGACAAAGCGCCGCTCCAGCAGCTCGAACAGCGCCTGCGTGACAAGCGCCAGCGCGGCGGCCGGCAGGGCGCCCGCCAGCATCATGGCGTTGTCGTTCAGCGCCAGCCCCGTCGTGATGCGCTCGCCGTAGCCGCCGGCGCCGATGAACGCGGCGATCGTGGCTGTGCCCACGCTCATCACGGCCGCCGTCTTGACACCCGCCAGGATCACCGGCAGCGCCAGCGGCAGCTCCACGTGCCACAGCCGCTGCCAGCGGTTCAGGCCCAGCGCCAGCGCGGCCTGCTGCAAGCCGCGCGGCACGCCGGCCAGGCCGGTGCAGGTGTTGCGCACGATGGGCAGCAGCGCGTAGACGAACAGCGCCACCAGCGCCGGCACGATGCCGATGCGGCCCAGCAGCGGAATCAGCATGGCGAGCAGCGCCAGCGACGGTATCGTCTGCAGCATCCCGGTCACGCCGAGCACGCCCTGGCGCAGGCGCGCGCGGTAGGCCGCCACGATCCCCAGCGGCACGCCGACCAGGCAGGCCAGCAGCACGGACAGCGCCACCAGCAGCACGTGCTGGCCGGTCAGGCGGCCCAGGTCGGGGGCGAACAGCACATCGGACAGATGGCGTTCGGTTGCCGGGCCGGCGTCCTTCGCGGGCATCGGCTGGGCAGAACTCTTTGCCAGCCAGTCGCGCGCGATGGCGGAAAACGGTTGTCCCTGCAGTTCGGCGGCGCCGTTCATCGCGATCATGTCGGTGGCGCTGATCTTGCCTTCCAGCTGTTGCAGCGCGGCCCAGGCGGCCGGAAAGCGCTTGGCCGCGTCGAGCCGGTACAGCAGCACCGCGTCGTAGCGCGGGAAATAGCCCTGGTCGTCTTCCAGCACCTTCAGGCCGTAGCGGCCGATTTTCGCATCGGTCGAATAGATGTCGATGACATCCACCTGGCGCTGCGCCAGCGCTTCATAGGCGATGCCGTGATCGAGGCCGCGCGGCTGCTGCGGCAGGTGGTAGCGCTGGCGCAGCCCAGGCCAGCCGTCCGCGCGGCCGATGAATTCGTGCGACAGCCCGAACTGCAGGTTCGCTTGCGCGGCCAGGTCGGACAAGCTGCGCACACCCGGCGTGTCGCCGCGCACCGCCAGCGCATAGGTGTTGTTGAAACCCAGCGGCACCGCCACGCCCAGCCCCAGCGGCGCCAGCTCGCGCTGGATCTGCTCCAATGAAGCCGGCTTGTCGTGCTTGAGGATCTCCTGGTCGATCGTGCCGATATATTCCGGATAGACGTCGATGCTGCCGTTCTGCAGCGCCGCCAGCACGATGGCCGTGTTGCCCAGCCCTTGCTTGTGCTCCGTACGCGCGTGCGGCGCGGCCGTCTGTGCGACGATTTCGGCCAGGATGTACGACTCCGTAAACCGCTTGGAACCGACGTGCAGCACAGTGTCCCCCGGCACCGCCAGCGCCGGCAGCGCCGCCAGCAGGCCTACCAGCACCAGCGCGCGCACTAGGCGTTCGCCCAGATGTGCGATGCGCGCCAGACGCCGTCATGGACCACGGCCGCGCAGGGGTTGAAGCCGATCGCGTAGCTGAGGTCGGCCGGCCGGGCGATGCGCCACAGCGCGAAGTCGGCGCGCTTGCCCACTTCCAGCGTGCCGATCTCCGCCTGCAAGCCGAGCGCACGCGCGCCGTGCACCGTGCAACCGGCCAGCGCCTCGTACGGCGTCAGGCGCCACAAGGTGCACGCCATGTTCATCGCCAGCAGCAAGGAGGTCATCGGCGACGTGCCGGGGTTGTTATCGGTAGCGACCGCCATCGGCACGCCGGCGGCGCGCAGCGCCGCGACCGGAGGCGGCGTGGTATCGCGCAGGAAGTAGTACGCGCCCGGCAGCAGCACGGCGACCGTGCCGCTGGCCGCCATCGCGGCGATCCCGTCCTCGCTCAGGTGCTCCAGGTGATCGGCCGACAGGCCGTCGAAGCGCGCCACCAGCTGCGCGCCCTGCTGGTCCGACAGCTGTTCCGCGTGCAGCTTGACGGGCAGGCCGTGCGCCCGCGCCGCTTCGAACACGCGCTCGGTCTGCGCATTGGTAAAACCGATGCGCTCGCAGAAGGCATCGACGGCATCGACAAGTTCTTCCTCCACCAGCGCCGGCAGCATCGCGCGCACGGCCTCCACGTAGGCATCCGCATTGCCGGCAAATTCTGGCGGCAGCGCATGGGCACCCAGGAACGTCGTCACGACGCGCACCGGCAGCTCGCGGCCGATGCGGCGCGCCACGCGCAGCATCTTCGCTTCGGACGCCACATCCAGCCCGTAGCCGGACTTGATTTCCAGCGTGGTGACGCCTTCGGCCAAGAGGCTGGCGATGCGCGGCAAGCTCGCTGCAAGCAGCTCTTCCTCGCTGGCGGCCCGGGTGGCGCGCACGGTGGACATGATGCCCCCGCCGGCGCGGGCAATGTCCTCGTACGTGGCGCCGTTCAGGCGCGCCTCGAATTCGTCGCTGCGGTTGCCTGCGTGGACGATATGCGTGTGGCAGTCGACCAGCCCCGGCGTCAGCCAGCAGCCGGCGCCGTCGCGCAGTTCGCGGGCACCGCCGTGGGCCGCCGCTTCCGCCGCGGCGCCCAGCCAGGCAATGCGGCCGTCGCGCACGGCGATGGCGCCGTCGCGCAGTTCACCGTAGCCACCGGCCGTCATCCGGGCCAGGTGGACGTTCGTGATCAACAGGTCCCATTGCTGCATGCGCTAGTCGTCCTCCTCGTTGGGCATGATGTCGACGATGAAGACGGTGGCGCTGGGCGCTTCCAGGGTCCACGTCTCCTCGCGGTCCAGTACCACCGCATCATAGCGCACCAGCACCATCCGTTCGCGGCTGCTGTAGACCGTCAGGCTCTCGCCCTCGGCCAGGAACAGCACCGTCAGCGCGCTGCGCCGCTCCAGCACGGAGAAGTCGCGCACCACGCGCCGCTCCAGCTGGTGCGAGCAGCGCTCGCGCCGCGTCATCACGTTGAAATCGGTGGTGGGGTCGCCGTCCACGGTCGCGCTGACGGGCACCTCGCCCGGGAAGGCAACGACCGGCTCGCGCTCGGACAGCGCCACCTTGCGCTCGTTCCCCACATCCAGCACGACGTTGCCGCCGTCCACCAGGGTCAAGGTGCGGTCGATACCGGGGAAGACGGAAAACGGCCCGCTCTGGGCGATCGTCGCCAGGCTGATGCGCCAGTCGAAATCGTCCAGGGTGGCGCCCGGGGGCGACGCCATGATTTCCGTCGTACAGCCCCCGCCATTCTTCCAGGGCGTGGGGTTCAGGCTTGCATACTGTATCAGCGTCGTCATGATCGCAACTCACGCAGTTCGGCCAGCGTCTGTCGGAAGCGCGCGGCGATGGCCGGTTGCGCCACGTGCTCCTGGCTGCGCACCACCCAGCGGCCGCCTGCCAACACATCTCGTACCAGATTGTCGTTGCCGCTGAAGATGAAACCGTTCAGCACATCCGGTGCCGCCAGCCCGTACAGGTTGGGATGGCTGTCGTCCAGCACCAGCACGTCGGCCGACAGGCCCGCTGCCAGTGCGCCCACGGGGCGGCCGGCCGCTTGCGCGCCGCCCGCCAGCGCGGCCTGCCACAGGTGGCTGCCCACGCGCCGTTCGCCCGGTGCAACGGCGATATTGCGCTGCTGCCGCACCAGCCGCTGGCCGTATTCCAGCCAGCGCAATTCCTCCACCGGGCTTTGCGACACGTGACTGTCGCTGCCCACGCCGAACCTGCCGCCCTGCGCCAAATACGGCGCCAGCGGGAACAAGCCGTCGCCCAGGTTCGCCTCCGTGGTCGGGCACAGGCCCGCCACCGCGCCGCTGTGGGCCAGCAGTGCCACCTCCGCTTCGTCCAGGTGCGTGGCATGGACCAGGCACCAGCGCGCGTCAATTGGCAGATTATCAAACAAATACTGCACCGGGCGGCGCCCGCTATGGTCCTGGCACTGCCGCACCTCGCCCATCTGCTCGGCAATATGCACGTGTACCGGGCGTTCCGCCGGCAATCCGGCCAGCACCGCCTCGATCTGCCCGATCGACGCGGCGCGCAGCGAATGGGGCGCTACGCCCACTTCGACCGCCGCGCCGCGCAGCGGTTCCAGCGCCGCGACGATTTCCAGCACCTCGTCCGCACCGGTGCGGAAGCGGGCCTGCTCGGGTTTCAACGGCTGTTCGCCGAAACCGGCATAACTGTAGAGCACCGGCAGCATCGTGATGCCAATGCCGGCCAGCCGCGCGCCGTCGATCACCCGCCGCGCTGTCTCGGCGATATCAGGGTATAACGCGCCATCGGGCTGGCGGTGCACATAATGAAACTCGCAAACCGACGTGTAGCCATGGCGCAGGCATTCCGAGAACAGCTGGGCGGCGATCGCCTCCATCTGCGCCGGCGTGATCTGGCGGGCGAAGCGGTACATCAGCTCGCGCCAGGTCCAGAAGCTGTCCGGCGTGTCGCCGGCGACTTCCGTCATGCCGGACAGCGCGCGCTGGAAGCTGTGCGAGTGCAGGTTGACCATGCCCGGCAGGACCAGCCGCGCCACCTCGACGCCGGCCGGCGCCGCCGTGTCCGGCGTCACCTCGGTCAGCCGGCCGGCCGCGTCCCAGCGCAGCAGCACGTCGTTGCGCCAGCCCTCCGGCAGCAGCGCGTGGCGGCAGAACAGCGCGCTCACGGGCGCGCCCAATCGGCCGCGGCCTGCAGCAGCCGGCGCAGCACCGGCTGCACCTGCAGCGCCAGATCGGGCCGGTAATCGAACGGGAACGCCTCATCCATATAGGTGGACTGGCACATCTCCAGCTGCACCGCGTGGATGCCGCGCTCCGGCTGGCCGTAGTGACGGGTGATGTGGCCGCCCTTGAAGCGGCCGTTGACGGCCACCGTGAACTTGCCGTCGGCCCGGGCCAGCGCCGCGATGCGCGCCGTCAGGCCCGCATCGGCGCTGGCGCCGTCCGCCGTGCCGAAGTTCAGGTCCGGCAGCTTGCCCTCGAAGAAGCGCGGCACGACGGAGGCGATGGAATGCGCCTCCCACAGCACCACGCGGCCGTGCAGCGCCAGCAGCCGGTCCAGCTCCGCGCGCAGGCGCTCGTGGTAGGGCTGCCAGTACAGCGCCAGGCGGCGCCGCACCTCGGCGTCGTCCGGCGCCTTGCCGGGCTGGTACAGCTGCTCACGGCCGAAGGTGTCGACCGGGCACAGGCCGGTCGTGTCCTGGCCCGGATACAGGTTGGTGTTTTCCGGCGGGCGGTTCAGGTCGATCACGTAGCGCGACCAGCGCGCCGCCAGGGTGGAGGCGCCCATCTCGTCGAGGAAGCCGTACAACTGCTCCAGGTGCCAGTCGGTATCGGCTTTCACTTGCGCGCACGGCGCCAGCGTGGCGGCGATATCGTCCGGGATATCGGTGCCCACGTGCGGCATCGAGACGAGCAGCGGGATGCTGCCCTCCTTGAAACGGTAGTCCATGGGCTCCCCTCCTCCTTACGGATGCAGCGGCGTGAACAGGCTGCGGCAGGTGGCCGACAACTCGCCCTTCAGCACCATCTGCTTGGCCGCCTCGATATCGGGCGCGAAGTAACGGTCGGCGTCGAAGAACGGCACCTTCTGGCGCAGCTGCGAGTGCACGTGCTCCAGGTGCGGCGACGTTTTCAACGGCCGGTGGAAATCGATGCCCTGCGCCGCGGCCAGCAGTTCGATGCCGATGATGGCCGCCGTATTGTGCGCCATGTCGTCCAGCCGGCGCGCCGCGAAGGTGGCCATGCTGACGTGGTCTTCCTGGTTGGCGGACGTCGGGATCGTGTCGACGCTGGCCGGATGCGCCAGCGACTTGTTTTCCGACGCCAGCGCGGCCGCCGTCACGTGGGCGATCATGAAGCCCGAGTTGACGCCCGGTTCGCGCACCAGGAACGGCGGCAGGCCGGACAGGGTGGCGTCGATCAGCAGTGCGATGCGGCGCTCGGCGATGCTGCCGATTTCGGCGATGGCCAGCGCCAGCGTATCGGCCGCGAAGGCCACCGGCTCGGCATGGAAGTTGCCGCCCGAGACGATGGATACCTCGTCGCCGTCGCGGAACAGCAGCGGATTGTCGGTCACCGCATTGGCCTCGATCAGCAGGGTGCGGGTGGCGTTGGCGATCAGGTCCATGCAGGCGCCCATTACCTGCGGCTGGCAGCGCAGGCAGTATGGGTCCTGCACGCGCTCGTCGCCTTCCAGGTGCGAGGCGCGGATCGCGCTGCCCGTCACCAGCTGGCGGTAGATCGCGGCCGCCGCGATCTGGCCCGGCTGGCCGCGTACTTCGTGCACGCGCGCGTCGAATGGCGAATCGCTGCCCTTGGCCGCGTCCAGCGACAGCGAACCCGTCACCATGCCCGCCTCCAGCAGGCGCTCGGCCATGAACAGGCCGTGCAGCGCCAGCGCGGCCGACGCCTGGGTGCCATTGATCAGCGCCAGGCCTTCCTTGGCCGCCAGCACGACCGGCGCGATGCCGGCCGACTTCAGCGCGTCCGCCGCCTGCATCAGCTCACCCTTGACGCGCACTTCGCCCACGCCCAGGATCGCCAGCGTCATGTGCGACAGCGGCGCCAGGTCGCCCGAGGCGCCCACCGAACCCTTGACCGGGATGGCCGGCATGATGCCCGCGTTGTACAGCGCGATCAGCGTGTCGATGACAACAGCGCGGATGCCGGAGTAGCCGCGCGCCAGGCTGCCGATCTTCATCAGCATCAGCAGGCGCACCACGTGGTCGGGCATCAGCTCGCCCGTGCCGACCGAGTGCGACAGGATCAGGTTGCGCTGCAGCTGCTCCAGCTTGTCGTCCGGAATGCGGGTCTTCGCCAGCAGGCCGAAACCGGTGTTGATGCCGTAGGCCGCGTCGCCCTTCGCCACGATGGCCTGCACCGCCTGGGCCGACGCCTCGATGATGGGGTAGGCTTCCGCCGCCAGCGCGATACGGCCGTGCGCGGTCCAGGCGGCGCGCAGCTCGGCCAGGGTCAGCTTGCCGGGTTTCAGGGTCAGCGTATGGTTGGTTTGCTTCATGTCTTCACTCATTTGATCATTGGCAGGTTCAGGCCGTTGCGCTTGGCGCAGGCGATGGCGCTCTCGTAGCCCGCGTCGGCATGGCGCATGACGCCCGAGCCGCTGTCGTTGACGAGCACGCGCGCCAGGCGCGCGGCCGCCGCGTCGGTACCGTCGGCCACGATGACGACGCCGGAGTGCTGAGAATACCCCATGCCGACACCGCCGCCATGGTGCAGCGATACCCAGGTGGCGCCGCCGGCGGTGTTCAGCAGCGCGTTCAGCAGCGGCCAGTCGGACACGGCGTCGGTGCCGTCCTTCATGCTTTCCGTCTCGCGGTTCGGGCTGGCCACGGAACCGGTGTCCAGGTGGTCGCGGCCGATGACGATCGGCGCCTTCAGCTCGCCATTCTTCACCATCTCGTTGAACGCCAGGCCGGCGATGTGGCGCTCGCCCAGGCCCAGCCAGCAGATGCGCGCCGGCAGGCCCTGGAAGGCGATGCGTTCGCGCGCCATGTCCAGCCAGCGGTGCACGTTGGCGTGGTGCGGGAACAGCTCCTTGATCTTCGCATCGGTTTTATAGATGTCTTCCGGATCGCCGGACAGCGCGACCCAGCGGAACGGTCCACGGCCTTCGCAGAACTGCGGCCGGATGTAAGCGGGTACGAAGCCGGGGAAGTCGAACGCGTTCTCGACGCCTTCGTCGAACGCCACCTGGCGGATATTGTTGCCGTAGTCGACCACCTTGGCGCCCAGCTGCTGGAACTCCAGCATGGCCTGCACGTGCACGGCGCACGACTTCGCGGCGGCCGCCTTCAGTTCGGCATGGCGGGCCGGGTCGTGCTGCGCCTTCTTCCAGTCCGCCACGCTCCAGCCTTGCGGCAGGTAGCCGTTGATCAGGTCGTGCGCCGAGGTCTGGTCGGTGACGAGGTCCGGCACCAGGCCGCCCGCCTTCGCCTTGGCGACCAGCTGCGGCAGGATGTCGGCCGCGTTGCCCAAGAGGCCGATGGAGATCGCCTCGCGCGCGTCCTTGTGCTGGCGCACCAGGGCCAGCGCCTCGTCGATGCTGGCGGCCTGCTTGTCCAGGTAGCGGGTGCGCAGGCGGAAGTCGATGCTGCTTTGCTGGCACTCGATCGTCAGCGACACGGCGCCGGCCATCGTCGCCGCCAGCGGCTGCGCCCCACCCATGCCGCCCAGGCCCGCCGTCAGCACCCAGCGCCCGGCCAGGTCGCCGCCGAAATGCTGGCGGCCCGCCTCGGCGAACGTCTCGTAGGTGCCCTGCACGATGCCCTGGGTGCCGATGTAGATCCAGCTGCCCGCCGTCATCTGGCCGTACATGAACAGGCCCTGGCGGTCCAGCTCATTGAAGTGCTCCCAGTTGGCCCACTTCGGCACCAGGTTGGAGTTCGCCAGCAGCACGCGCGGCGCGTCCGCATGGGTGCGGAACACGCCGACCGGCTTGCCGGACTGGATCAGGAGCGTCTCGTCCTCGCCCAGCTCCTTCAGCGATGCCAGGATCTGGTCGAAGCACGCCCAGTTGCGGGCCGCACGGCCGATGCCGCCGTAGACGACCAGGTGCTGCGGGTTTTCCGCCACTTCCTTGTCCAGGTTGTTCTGGATCATGCGGTAGGCGGCTTCCGCGCCCCAGGTCTTGCAGACCCGTTCGGGGCCGCGTGGCGCGCGGATGTCGCGGGTGGCGTCGAAGCGTGGGTCGGCGTTGTCGTTCGTGTGCGGCTGGCTCATGGCGTCTCCTCGATGGTCACGTGATTATCGAACTGACACAGGATAGGTTGTCTATACAACTAAAGTCAAGCGCCTTGTGCGCGGATGAAGTCGATGAAAGCACGCAGCGGCGCCGGTACCAGCCGCCGGCCCGGGTAGTACAGGAACGGGCCGGAAAAACTCAGCCACCACGGCTCCAGCACGGGTCCCTGGCGCGAGGCCGCCATTGGCACGTTCAGGCGCAAGGTCCCGCTCGGCCGGTCGCGATAGCCGTTGACGAGGAGGCGATAGCGGCGCTCGAAGCGATGGGATCGGCGTAAAAACCGGTGCTGCTAGCGCTTCTGGAACACCCGCTTTCCACCCACCCACGTCTCCAGCACGCCGATCTTGCCGATCTCGCTGGCCGGAATCGCGAACAGGTCGCGGTCCGTGACGATGAAGTCGGCCCACTTGCCCGCTTCCAGCGAGCCGATGACCTTTTCCTGGCGCGCCGCCCAGGCCGCGTCCAGCGTGAAGCAGCGCAGCGCCTCGGTCAGTGTCATGGCCTGCTCCTTGTGCCAGCCGCCGCTCGGCACGCCGCGCATGTCCTGGCGCGTCACGGCCGCGTGGATCCCTTCGAACGGGTTGGGCGACTCGATCGGGAAGTCGGAGCCGCAGGCGATGCGCGAGCCCTGCTTCAGGAAGGTGCGCCAGGCATAGGCGCCCTCGATGCGCTTGGGGCCGACACGCTGCTCGGCCATGTTCTGGTCCGACGTCGCATGGGTCGGCTGCATCGACGGGATGATGCCCAGCCGCTTGAAGCGGGGGATGTCGGCCAACGCGACCACCTGGGCGTGCTCGATGCGGTGGCGCTGGACGTTCGGGTACTTCTTCAGCAGCGCCGCGTAATTGCCCAGGATCTGGCGGTTGCCGGCGTCGCCGATCGCGTGCACGTTGACCTGGTAGCCAGCCTTGATGGCCTTTTCCATCTTCGCGCGCATTTCGCCATCTTTATAGAACAGCAGGCCGTGGGTGTGCGGCGCATCGCTGTAGGGCTTGATCAGCGCGGCGCCACGGCTGCCCAGCGCGCCGTCCGCGTACAACTTCACCGATGCCAGCGCGTACAGGTCGTTGGCATAGCTGGTCAACGGGCCGCTGGCGGACAGGCGGTCGAAATCGGCCGCCGTGTCGCCGATCATCGCGTAGACGCGCGTGGTCAGCTTGCCCTGGTCGGCGTAGGCGCGGTACAGCTTGTCCTCGGCCACGCCGATGCCGGCGTCGTGCACGCTGGTCAGGCCATTCTTGCCCAGCAGCGCCAGCGCGCCATCGAGCGCCGCGCGTTCCTCCGCCTCCGTGGCCGCCGGCACCACCTTCGTTACCAGCGCCATCGCGCCATCGACCAGGATGCCGGTGGCGTTGCCCTGCGCGTCGCGCTCGATCTTGCCGCCGGCCGGATCGGGCGTGTCCTTCGTGATGCCGGCCAGCGCCAGCGCGCGGCTGTTGACCCATACGGCATGGCCGTCCACGCGGTGCATCAGCGCCGGGCGGTCCGCCACCGCCGCATCCAGTTCGGCCGCCGTGGGGAAGCGGCCCAGCTTCCAGATCTCCTGGTTCCAGCCGTTGCCCACCACCCAGGCGCGCTGCGGGTTGGCGCGCGCGTAATCGGCCACCTTGCGCACGGCGCCCTCCAGCGACGTGGTGCCGTACAGCTCCGCCGCCGTGGCTACCTGGCCCAGGCCGAACACGTGGCCGTGCGCGTCGATCAGGCCAGGCAGCATGGTGCGGCCCTGCAGGTCGATGTGCCGGTAGCCCGGCGCCTTGGCCGCCACGTCCGCGCTGCTGCCGACGGCGACGATGCGGCCGGCGGCATCGAACGCCAGCGCCTGGAAGCGCGCCAGCTTTCCGCTCGCATCGAGCGTGTAGCCGTTGGCATTGTCGATCAGGGTCTGTGCGGAAGCGTTGCAGGCCAGCGCGAGGGCGGCGGCCAGGAGGGACGGGCGGCGCATCGGAAATCCTTGTGTGGAATCGAAACGGCCAGTGTAACGAAAACATCATGGCCGGGCCAGACGTCGCGGCATGTCGTGCAAATGTCCCGACTTTGTCGCCGTCGCTTGCATCCTGCATGCCCTCGCCTACCCTCAAGGTGAAGACCGCCTTCAAAGGAGACCATCATGTCCTGGACTTCCCCTGCCGACAGCCAGATCCTGGCCATTCATGCCGCCCTCGTGCCGACCGATAACGGCGAAGGCGAAATCATCTATTTCGGTGGCGACCAGCACAATCCCGCCTTCATCAACAGCCCGCGCAACGTCGATGCGGCGCGGCGCATGAACTGCGTGACGCGGGCGATCACCTATGTGCGCTCGCCCGCGCATGACCTGTTCTGCTGCGGCCACGCGCAGCTGCCGGACGGGCGCCTGCTGATCGGTGGCGGCACGGCCTACTTCCCGCAGAACATCCCGCCCGGCGCCGATCCGCACGGCCACGGTGGCCTGGGTCACTTCCCGGGCCATCGCAGCGCCAGCATCTACAACCCGCATGGCGGGTTCATGACGGACGTGGCAGCGATGCGGCCCAACCGCGACCAGCCGGGCGACGAAGGCGGCGGGCGCTGGTATCCCACGCTGGTGACGCTGGCCAGCGGCGACGTGCTGATCGTGGCCGGCCACCCGGCGGAAGACGACACCCGCCACAACAACAACACGCCCGAGCGCTACCGGCCCATCTTCAACAGCTGGAAAATCGTGGGGGCGCTGGGCGCCGCCAACGCCGGCGGCCCGGACCTGTACCCGCGCCTGCACGTGCTGCGCAGCGGCGAAGTGTTCTGCACCTCGCGCATTGGCGGCATCGAGCACTGCTTCGCCTACAACGCCTACACGGGCGGCCAGCGCGACGTGTGCAACCTGCCGCTGGGCGACTACCATGGCTTCTCCTTTCCGTCCGTGTTGCTGCCGCTGCTGCCCGGCGACGGCTACCGCCCGCGCTTCCTGCTGTGCGGCGCGCCCGATCCGCAGCGCATCGCCCTTGACCGCCCCGATGGCGCGCGGCCCACATGGGGCCCTGCGGGCGGACGCACGATCGCTGCCGGCCTGCGCCTGCGCCGCAACTGCCTCGCCGTGCTGCTGCCGACGGGGCAGGTCGCCGTTGTCGGTGGCGTCAACGGCGACGACCCCGGCCCGGACGACACGTCGCACGGCGTGCGCCTGCCCGAACTGTACGACCCACAGATCGACTGGGGCGGCGGTGGCGGTTCGTACGTGCAGGCCGGCGGGCAGGACGCGCAAGGCACCTGGAGCACGCCGAACGACCCGGCCGCCGTCACCCGCAACTACCATTCGACGGCCCTGCTGATGCCAGATGGCACCGTGTGGACGGCCGGCTCCAGCATCAACGCCCGGCCGGGCGACCCGGCCACGACCGGGCGCCTGAACTACGAGATCTGGCAGCCGCCCTACCCGGGCGGCCCGCGCCCCGAGCTGCAGGAAGCGCCCGGCTTTGTGGCATGGGGCCAGCAATTCACGATCCGCTGCACGGCGCCCAACACAATCCGCCACGTGGCGCTGATGCGCTGCGGCTCCTGCACGCACGCCTTCGACGGCGACCAGCGCCACGTCAGCCTGCGTTTCGACGGCGTCGGCGAGGGCCGCATCCAGTGCGAGGCACCTCCCAACGGCGCCGTGGCGCCACCGGGCGCGTACATGCTGTTCGTGATCGACGAGGCGGGCCGGCCATGCCAGCGCGCCCGCTTCGTGCGCGTCGGCGGCGGCGGCTACCTGGTACTGAACCGCTCGCAGTTCGCGCGCGAGGAGGTGTCCACGCTGAGCCCGCGCATCGTTGGCGATGCCCTGTTGCTGGTGCTGGACGGCTATCTGCCGGCCGACCTGGCGCTGCCCGGCGGGCCGGCGCTGACGTTCCACTTCGCCGACGGCGGCGGCAGCGTGCCCGGCATGCGTGCCACGCTGCTCGACATCCGCTCCGAGACCGGCAGCTTCACCCCCGGGGTGGCGCAGCGCTTCGTGCTCGAATACGGCGTCGCCTTCGACAACCTCGACGCGTTCAACACCCTCGGCGCGGACAACCGGCGCGACGTCTTCGTCGACGTCGTGCTGCCGACCGCGCTGCAGCTGCGCGGCCAGCTGACGCTGTTCCGCGACGCCAAGCCATACATGAAGGACGGCGACGAGCCTTGGCTGTCGATCGACGTGCGCGTGGTGCAGCGCCCCATCGGCGTGCCGCTGGCGGGCATCCCGCATTCGGACGCCAATGCCGGGCCCGGCTTCGTGGCCGAAGTCCTCAATCGAATGAACAGCGCCCCGCGCGACGACAACCATCCGTTCGCCCGGCTCTTGACCGACCAGGACGCGTCACGGCTGGAGCTGTCGTCGCACGTGGCCGGCGTGCGGGTGTTCAATTACGCCTTCGCGCGGGTACGCTACCGCGCCCCGGTGGGCCGCAACGCCAACGACGTGCGCCTGTTCTTCCGCACGCTGACAACGGTGGGCACCAGCTTCGAATACAACGACACCACGCTGTACCGCCGTGCCGGCAACGGCCCGGCCGCGGTGCCCCAGTTCGGCATGATCGGCGCGCGCACGGCCTCGATCCCGTACTTCGCCAGCCCCCGTGGCGGCGACCGGCTGGCGGCGACCGACCCGCCCAACGTGCAGACCCTGAACGGCCAGGATGCCGCCGAGGTGACGCGCTTCTTCGGCGCCTGGCTGGACTTTAACCAGCGCGACGACCTGCGCGCGCTGATCCGCGGCGAGCACCAGTGCCTGATCGCCGAGCTGCACTTCCCGGCTCACTCGTCGATCCCGCGCGGCGCGGCGCCGGCGGAACACGACTCGCTGTCGCAGCGCAATCTCGCGATCGTCGAATCGGACAATCCCGGCGGCGTGGCCGGCCACGTGGTGCAGCACACCTTCGAGCTGGCGCCGTTCAACCTCGATGCGCCACCCGCGCCGCAGCCCGTCCCGGCGGTGGTGACTGCCGCCCTCGACAAGCTGGCGCTCGCCGACGTGATCGTCACGCCACCGGTGGAGGACCCGATGGGACCGGGCCAACCTTCACGCCAAGGCAAGCTGACGACGGAGCTGATGATCCGCTGGGGCTCGCTGCCGCGCGACGCGATCGCGACGATCTACCTGCCGGACGTGGATTTCGAATCGCTGCTGGAAGCGCAGGTGCACCGGCCCGGCTACGAGCTGCTGGAACTGGTGGACGCGCATACGGTGCGCTGCCGCATCGGCGAGGTAACGTTCCTGCCGGTGCCGCCGGCACTGACGCGCAGCCTGCCCGGCCTGGTCAGCATCCAGCTGCCGCCGACCGTGAAAGTGGGCCAGCGCTTCCGCGTCACGGCGCACCAGGTCAGCGGCGGGCCGCTGCTGCGCAAGGTGACGGGCAGCTTCGAATTCGAGATTCCCGTCTCGACGGGGCCGCTGCTGCTGGCACGCGAGATGCGCAAGCTGGCGGTGCTGCGCTGGGTCCAGCAGGGGCTGGGTGCGGATGCGGCGTGGCGCCTCGTGTTCGACCGCTATCTCGGCCAGATCGCCGACCGCGTGCGCGCCTTCGGTGGCGACCCGGACAAGATCGAGCCGTCGCCCGCCGGCGGTCCGGACGACCAGCCGGACCAGCCACCGGGAGGCGGCGGCAAGCCGTGCCCGGACCAAGACCCATGGGACGATGGCGGCGACAGCCACGATCCGCACGCCGAGCGTGTACGGGGCCGCATTGTCGCCGTCCACTACGACTGCCACGGCCGCTTCACCGGCTTCGACCTCGACACCTGCCCCGGCCTGCGCCACTTGGCGGCACGCGGCAAGGTGCTGGAAGTGGCGGTGGTGCGCGCCGCCGCCGACGGCGTCAAGGTCACCGTGGCGGTTTGCAAGCCGGAGCGGGCTTGCGGGTTGACGGTGCATTACTGAGCACAGGGGACGTGCATCGATCACTCAGGCGAAGAACTGGGGTCAGACCCGGCGGGTCTGACCCCGGCCCTCCGCAGGAATGCACTGCTCACTGCGCATCATGAAAAATGACGCCCAAGGTATGCCGCCACCCGCTGCGCACGCGCGACACGCCATGCTTCATATTGACGCGGTAAATGCCCCGGGTCCCATTCACTGGCCGGTGGTGCACCGGAAAGATCACGCAATCCCCCAACCCCAGCGGCACCACCTCCACCCGCGACTGCATGCGCGGGCGCTGCTCGGTCAGCACGAACTCGCCGCCGCTGAAGTCCGCCCCGGGCCGCGACAGCAGGAACGCCGCCTGCAATGGAAACACGTGCTCGCCATATAGATCCTGGTGCAGGCAGTTGTAGTCGCCGGCCTGGTATTGCAGCAGCAGTGGCGTCGGGCGCGCCTGGCCCGCGTCGTGGCAGCGCGCCAGGAACTCGGCGTGCCGCGCCGGAAAGCGTACCGGCAGGTCCAGCGCCGCCTGCCAGCGGTTGGCGATCGCCGCCAGCGGCCCGTACATCGTCTCGCGCAGCGTGGCGACCAGGTCCGGCAGCGGATAGGCGAAATACTGGTACTCGCCCTGGCCGAAGCCATGCCGCGCCATCACGACGCGGCTGCGAAACAAAGCCTCCCGCGGGTAAAGCCCCGCCAACGCCGCGCACTCGGCGGCCGACAGCACGCCCGGCACGCGGGCGCAGCCGGCCGTGTTCAGCGCCTCCTCGATCGCCGGCCAGTCGAATGTCACGACGCCGCCTCCCGCTCGAGCAGCGCCTGCTTGCGCTCGACGCCCCAGCGGTAGCCGGACAGCGAACCGTCCGTGCGCACCACCCGATGGCAGGGAATGGCGACGGCGATCGCGTTGGCCGCGCAGGCGCTGGCGACGGCGCGCACGCTGTTCGGCGCGCCGATCAGCCGCGCCAGCTCCGTGTAGCTGACGCGCCGGCCGGCCGGGATGGTGCGCAGCACCTGCCACACGCGCTGCTGGAAGGCCGTGCCGCGCACATCCAGCGGCAGGTCCAGGCCCAGGCCGGGCGCCTCGACAAAGCCGATCACGCGCGCCACGGTTTCCTCGTACGCCGGCTCGGCGCCGAGCAGTTCCGCCTTCGGGAAGCGGTCCTGCAGGTCGCGCGCCAGCGCGTCCGGGTCGTCGCCCATCAGGATGGCGCAGATGCCCACGTCCGTGCTGGCCACCAGGATCGCGCCCAGCGAGCACTGGGCGATGGCGAAGCGGATCGTGGCGCCCTGCCCGCCGGCGCGAAACGCGGTCGGCGTCATGCCCAGCGCGCCGGGCGACGCCGCATAGAACCGGCCGCTGGAGTTGAAGCCGGCCGCGTAGATCGCATCGGTGACGGACGGCTGCTGCGCCAGGTTCTGCTGCATCCGGCGCTGGCGCTGCGCCGCCGCATAGGCTTTTGGCGTGATGCCGGTGTGCGCCTTGAAGATGCGGTGCAGGTGAAACTGGCTGACGCCAGCCGCCTCGGCCAGGCTGGCCAGGTCGGGCGCCGTGTCGGCGGCTTCGATCAGGCGGCACATGCGCTCGACCAGCGCGGCGTGCCGTTCCGCCAGCGGCGGCTGGTCCGGCTTGCAGCGGCGGCACGGCCGGAAACCGGCCTGCTCCGCCGCCTCGGTCGAGGCGTGGAAGCTGACGTTGGCGCGCAGCGCCGGACGCGCGCCGCAGGAGGGTCGGCAGTACACGCCGGTGGTGCGCACGGCATACCAGAACTGGCCGTCGGCACCGCGGTCGCGCCGCTGCACGGCGGCCCAGCGCGCCTCGTCGTTACTATAGGTGGTCATCGTGATTCCCTCGTTGCGGTTCGATGCCCTCATATTATGACCCGCACCGGGGCGCGGCACTCCGGGCCTTGCTTTTGAATTCGTCCGGGCCGGTGCTAGAATCGCCGCACCGAGCAGCGGAGAAACCGTTTGGACGCACAACCAGCCCCCGACCACCAGCAGGACAATACGCCGATCTTCCAGCGCATCAAGGATTTCCTGACGGCGCAGATCGCGGCCGGGCACTGGAAGGAAGGCGACGTGATTCCGTCCGAGCAGGCGCTGGTCAAGCAATTCGGCGTGTCGCGCATGACGGTCAACCGCGCCGTGCGCGAGCTGACGGCGGAAGAGGTGCTGACGCGCCGCCAGGGCTCCGGCACCTTCGTGGCGCCGCAGAAATACCAGGCAACCCTGCTGCAGATCCGCAGCATCGCCGACGAGGTGCGCGCGCGCGGCCATACCCACCGCAGCAGCCTGCAGCTGCTGGAGCAGAGCCGCGCCAACGACCTGCTGGCCAAGCAGTTCGAGCTGGCGGCGGGCCTGCCGCTGTACCATTCCATCATCGTCCATTACGAGAACGGTGTTCCGATCCAGGTCGAGGACCGCTGGGTCAATCCGCAATGCGCGCCGGCCTACATGGAGCAGGACTTCACCCGCATCACCCCCAACGAATACCTGGTGGCGGCCGCGCCGCTGCAAGGGGCCAGCTACAGCTTGGAAGCGCTGGCCGCGCCGCGCGACATCGCCGAGATGCTGGCCATGGAGGCGCGCCAGCCCTGCCTGGTGCTGCGGCGCCAGACCCGCTCGAACGGCAAGGTCGCCTCCATCGTCACCATGTGGCATCCCGGCCACCGCTATCAGTTCACGGGCAGCGTCAGCACCGGCAAGGAAGCCTGACTTCGCCCGAAACGGGTTGCGCCCCGCTTCGATGCTATAGTTGACCGCACTTCAGCAGTCCCCACGGCTGCCGAACTGAAAGGAAGGTCCAGCAAGGAATGTTCTTGCCTCAACGCCGCACGTCCTCGCCCTCTTCGTCCGAGCGCCGTCCCGCGCGCCCGGCGCGGCGTGCGCTCGTCGGCGCGCTGGCCGCCCTGGCCACGGCGGCCGCCAGCGCGGCCGGCGATCCCGTCATCGTCCAGATGAAATGGCGCCACCAGTTCCAGTTCGCCGGCTATTACGCGGCCCAGGACAAGGGCTATTACCGCGAGGCCGGGCTGGACGTCCACCTGGTCGAGGCGCACCCCGGCGAGGACACCGTGCAGGCCGTGCTGGACGGCCGCGCCCAGTACGGCACCGGCAACAGCAGCCTGCTGCTACGGCGGGCCGCCGGCGCGCCCGTCGTCGTGCTGGCATCGATCTTCCAGCACTCGGCTTCGGCCCTCATCGTGCGGCGCGGCCCCGACGGCAAGCGCCTGCCGCTGGCGCATCGGCGCGTGATGCTGGCGCCGGGCAACGAGGAATTGCAGGCCTACCTGCTGCGCCAGGGCGTGCGGCTGCAGGACCTGATCCTCGTACCGCACAGCTACCGGGTCGAGGACCTGCTGGAGGGAAAGGTGGACGCGATGTCCGCCTACGTCACGGCGATCGCCTACCGGCTGGAGCGGTTGGGCGGCACCTACGACATGCTGACGCCGCGCGCGGCCGGCATCGATTTCTATGGTGACAACCTGTTCACAACGGAAGCGGAGCTGCGCGAGCATCCCGAGCGCGCCCGCGCCATGCGCGCCGCCACGTTGAAAGGCTGGCGTTATGCGATGGCCCATCCGGAGGAGATCGTCGACCTGATCCGGGCGCGCTACCCCGATCGGCTCAGCCGCGAGCACCTGATGTACGAGGCGCGCATGACGGCGCCATTGCTGGAGCAGCCGCTGATCGAGCTGGGGTACAGCAATCCCGTGCGCTGGCAAGCCATCGCCGACGCCTACGCGGCCCTGGGCATGATGCCGGCCCAGTTCCCCCTGCAGGGCTTCCTGTACCAGGAGCCGCAGCAGCCGGGCGCGCCGTGGCCGTGGCTGGCCGCGGGCGCGCTGACGGCGCTGCTGGGCGCCGCCGCGCTGTGGCGCCAGCGTCGCGTGGTGGCGCAGCTGCGCGGCGCGCAGGCCCGGGCCGGCGAGGCCGAGCGTATCGCCGGCTTTGCGCTGGCCGGCGCCGGCGAGGGGTTGTGGGACTGGCAACCGCAGAAGCCGGAATTGCGCCTGTCGCCGACCTACTGCGAAATCCTGGGCTATGCGCCTGGCGAACTGGCCGCCGATACCCGCGAGGAGTGGCTCGAGCACGTGCATCCGGACGACCGGCCGCGCCTGCTGCACGAAATGGCCGGACTGGAAGCGCCGCAGGCGGCGCCCGTCCACTTCACATGGGAATTCCGCATGCGCTGCCGCGACGGCCACTATAAATGGGTGCTGGTACGCGGCATGGTGCTCGAGCGCGACCAGGCCGGCCAGCCGCTGCGCATCAGCGGCACGATGGGCGACGCCGGCACCCGTGCCGAAGAAGAACGCGAGCAGGTGGCGGCGATGCTGGAGGCCATGCCCGGCTCGATGCTGGTGGCCGACCGTACCGGCCGCATCCGCCAGGCCAACAGCGCCGCCGCCGCCTGCTTCGGCTACGCGCCCGATGCGCTGGTCGGCCAGTCGCTCGAACTGCTGGTGCCGGAGGTCATGCGCAGCACGCCGGGCCAGCCGCGCGAACTGTTCTCGCGCCCCAACCTGCCGGGGCGGGTGCTGACGGCGCGGCGCGCCGACGGCAGCCACTTCCCCGCGATGGTGCACCTGGCGCCGATCAAGATGGCGGGCCAGGGCCTGTCGGTGGTGTCGGTGCGCGACATGACGCAGCGCCAGCGCGCCGAGCAGGCGCTGCACGCCAGCTCGGAACGCTACCGGCTGATCGTGCAGACGGCCGCCGAAGGCATCTGGATGACGGACGAGCATGACCGCACCTCCTTCGTCAACCCGACGATGGCGCGCATGCTGGGCTACGAGCCGGAGGAAATGCTGGGCCGGACGATGCAGGAGTTCATGGACGAGGACAGTTGCGCGCTGCTGCGCCAGCACAACAGCCGGCGCCGGCCCGGCATGGCCGAACAGGGCGACGCGCGCTTCTACCGCAAGGACCATTCGTCGATGTGGGGCCTGCTGTCGACCACCCAGATCAATGCCGACAACGGCGTCTACGCCGGCACGCTGGCCATGATCACGGACATCACCGACCGCCGCCTGGCCGAGGTGGCGTTGCGCAATTCCAGCCAGCGCATGGCGTCCGTGTTCAATGCCGTCACCAATGGCCTGGTGGTGCTCAACAGCGAAGGCGTGCTGCTCGAATGCAACGCGGCCGCGGCGCGCATGCTGGGCCCGGCGGCGGCCAGCGGCGCGCGGCTGTGGCCCGGCGTGCACGAGGACGACCGCCCCTTCGGCGACGACGAGCATCCGGTGGCGCAGGCGCTGCGCTCGGGCCAGTCGGTGCGCGACGTGGTGATGGGCGTGGCGCGCCAGGACGGCACGATGGGCTGGCTGTCCGTCAATGCCGAACCGATGCGCGACGAGCTGGGCGCCACCACGATGGCGGTCGCCAGCCTGACCGACATCACGGACCGCAAGCGCAGCGAGGACGCCGTGCGCCACGGCGAACAGCGGCTGCAGGAGATCATCAAGATGATGCCGATCGGCCTGTTCCTGAAGGGTGCGGACGGCCGCATGCTCGAGATGAACCCGGCCTGCGAGGCCCAGTTCGGCTACACGCTGCGCGAGCTGCAGGACGGCGAGTATGCGCACCTGCACACCCCGGAGGAGATGGCGGAGTTCCGGCGGCGCGACGCGGAAGCGTTCGCGCACGGCGACCTGATCGACTTCGAGGAAACGCTGTGGAACCCGCGCCTGCGCGAGCACCGCCACCTGCGCACCTTCAAGAAGCCCGTCTACGACGAACAGGGCAAGCCGGCCTACCTGATCGGCATGTCGATCGACATCACCGACAGCAAGCACGCCGAGCAGGCCCTGCGCGAGCTGAACGAGCATCTGGAGGAACGCGTGGCGCGCCGCACCGAGCAGCTGGAGGAGGCCAAGCAGGTGGCGGAAGAGGCCAGCATGGCCAAGGGCCAGTTCCTGGCCAATATGAGCCACGAGATCCGCACGCCGATGAACGGCGTGATCGGCATGGCCTACCTCGCCCTGAAGACGGACCTGGACCCGCGCCAGCGCGACTACCTGGAGAAAATCCGCTTCGCCGGCGAACACCTGCTGCGCATCATCGACGACATCCTCGACATCTCGAAGATCGAGGCCGGCAAGCTCGATATCGAACAGGTGCCGTTCTCGATGGAACACGTGATCCGCACGCTGACGACCGTGGTGGCGCCGAAGGCGGCCGGCAAGGAGCTGGCGCTGGAGTTCGACCTCGACCCCGCCCTGCCGCCCGTGCTGGTGGGCGATCCGCTGCGGCTGAACCAGGTGCTGATCAACTACACCACCAATGCCATCAAGTTCAGCGAGCAGGGCAGCATCCGCGTCAGCGTGAAAAACGTCATGGCCGACGAGCGGCACTGCCTGGTGCGCTTCGAGGTCAGCGACGAGGGCATCGGCCTGTCGGAAGCGGAGATGGGCAAGCTGTTCCAGTCGTTCCAGCAAGCCGACGCCTCGACCACGCGGGCCTACGGCGGCACCGGCCTCGGGCTGGCGATCTGCAAGCAGCTGGCGCAGCTGATGGGGGGCGAGGTGGGCGTGCACAGCAGCCCCGGCGCCGGCAGCACGTTCTGGTTCACGGCGCGCCTGGGGATCGGCTCGGCCAGCGGCGCCGTGGCCCGGCAGGACGCCGACGTGCCCGCGCTGCCCGGCACGGTTGCGGCGCTGAAGGACGCGCGGATTCTGCTGGTGGAAGATAATACGTTCAACCAGCAGATCGCGCAGGAGATGCTGGAGGAAGCCGGTGCCGCGGTCTGCGTGGCCAACAACGGGGCCGAGGCACTGGAACTGCTGCGCCAGACCGGCTTCGACTGCGTGCTGATGGACGTGCAGATGCCGCTGATGGACGGGCTGGAGGCCACCCGCCGCATCCGCGCCGATCCGCGCCTGGCGGGCCTGCACGTGCTGGCGATGACGGCGACGGCCACCAATGAGGACCGCGAGCGCTGCCTGGCGGCCGGGATGGACGACTTCATCTCGAAGCCGATCCAGCCGGCCACGATGGTACAGAGCGTGGCGCGCTGGTTGCCGCCACGCCCGCCCGGCGCGCTGCCGGAGCAGCCGGTACGGCCGCCGCGGCGTGCCGGACGCGCCACGCTGGCGGGCGACCCGGCCGTGATCGACCTGTCGGTGCTGGCGCAGGTGCTGGGCTACCATCCGGACAAGATCCGCAAGTTTGCGTTCAAGTTCCTGCAGACGAGCGAGTCGGGCTTCTCCGAAATGGAGCGGGCGCTGGCGGCGGGCGACATCCAGGCGGTACGCGACCTGGGCCACCGCCTGAAAGCCTCGGCGCGCACGGTCGGCGCCTATGGGCTGGGAGAGCTGTGCCACCAGCTCGAGAAGCTGCCGGCGGGCGACCCGGCCAGCGAGGCGCGCGCGGCGCGCGAGCTGGTCGCGCGACTGTGGCCCTTGCTGGCGCAGATCACGGAACACATCATGAACAACACCACTTTTGCCGACGACAACTGACATGACTACCGCGCTAAGGATCCTGCTGCTCGACGACGATACGTTCATGCTGGAGCTGCTGACGGAAATGCTGCACGGGCTGGGCTACGACAACGTGCGCGCCGAAAGCGACGCACGCCGCGCGCTGGCGGCGCTGCCCGAATTCGGCCCGGACCTGTTGATCTGCGACCTGTCGATGCCCGATATGGACGGCATCGAATACCTGCGCGCGGCGGCCGAGGCACGCTTCGACGGCTGCGTGCTCCTGCTGTCCGGCATGGACAGCGGCATCCTGCGCGCGGCCGAGACGCTGGCGATGGCGCAGGGCCTGACGATCCTCGGCGCCTGCAGCAAACCGGTGCCCCGCGCGGCGTTGGCGGACCTGCTGGCACAGGCCTGGCAGCAGCGCCAGGCACGTCCCCGCCCGTCGGCGCACGGTGGCGTAAAATAGGTTATTATTTGATCCATTCCCGCCTGATTCCCACTTGCAACGTGCATTGAATTAGCGTGTGCCGTCTCCATCTGCCGTTTCATCCCGGCGATGACGTGGGCACAAAGCTTCCCCGTCGCATTGCCAGGCAACCTTAATCCTTCCTCCTGACGAGGCAAAAACATGAGCGAAAACATCAAACACATTACCGACGCGTCGTTCGAGGCGGACGTGCTGAAATCCGACCGTCCCGTGCTGGTCGATTTCTGGGCCGAATGGTGCGGTCCGTGCAAGAGCATTGCACCGATCCTGGAAGAAGTCGCCAAGGAATACGACGGCAAGCTGACGATCGCCAAGCTGGACGTGGACGCCAACCAGACCGTGCCGGGCAAGTTCGGCATCCGCGGCATCCCGACCCTGATCCTGTTCAAGAACGGCGTTCCGGCTGCCCAGAAAGTGGGCGCGATGGCAAAAGGCCAACTGACCTCTTTCATCGACAGCAATATTTGAGTAATATAGGCAGTGCTGCGCCCGCAGCACTGCCTGCCTGGCAGGGATCGAGGCTCCAGCCCGTCCCTTTTGATAATTTAGTCCACGCAGTTCCCTCCCCTACCTTACTTTCCCGTCACGGGACACTCAAACACCTATGCATCTATCTGAATTAAAGGCCTTGCACGTTTCGGCATTGCTGGAAATGGCCATCGGTCTGGATATCGACAACGCTGCGCGCTTGCGCAAGCAGGAACTGATGTTCGCCATTCTGAAGAAGCGCGCCAAAGCGGGCGAGCAGATCTTCGGCGACGGCGCCCTCGAAGTGCTGCCGGATGGCTTCGGCTTCCTGCGTTCCCCTGACGCCAGCTACATGGCGTCCACGGACGACATCTATATTTCCCCGTCCCAGATCCGCCGTTTCAACCTGCACACGGGCGATTCGATCGAAGGCGAAGTACGCACGCCGAAGGACGGCGAACGCTACTTCGCACTGGTCAAGGTAGACAAGGTCAACGGCGAATCGCCGGAAGCCTCGAAGCACCGCATCCTGTTTGAGAACCTGACGCCGCTGCACCCGAACGAGCCGCTGCGCCTGGAGCGCGAGATGAACGGCGCGGAAAACATCACCGGCCGCATCATCGACCTGATCGCCCCGATCGGCAAAGGCCAGCGCGGCCTGCTGGTGGCGTCGCCGAAGTCCGGTAAATCCGTGATGCTGCAGCACATCGCCCATGCGATCACCGCCAACCACCCCGACGTCACGCTGATCGTGCTGCTGATCGACGAGCGTCCGGAAGAGGTGACGGAGATGCAGCGCTCGGTGCGCGGCGAAGTGGTCGCATCGACCTTCGACGAACCGGCCACGCGCCACGTGCAGGTCGCCGAGATGGTGATGGAAAAGGCCAAGCGCCTGGTCGAGATGAAGAAGGACGTGGTGATCCTGCTGGACTCGATCACCCGCCTGGCACGCGCCTACAACACCGTGATCCCGGCCTCCGGCAAGGTGCTGACGGGCGGTGTGGACGCCAACGCGCTGCAGCGTCCGAAGCGTTTCTTCGGCGCCGCCCGTAACGTCGAGGAAGGCGGCTCGCTGACGATCGTCGCGACCGCGCTGATCGAAACGGGCTCGCGCATGGACGACGTGATCTACGAGGAATTCAAGGGTACCGGCAACATGGAGGTGCACCTGGAGCGCCGCCTGGCCGAGAAGCGCGTCTACCCGGCCATCAACCTGAACAAGTCCGGCACCCGCCGCGAGGAACTGTTGATCAAGCCGGACCAGCTGCAGAAGATCTGGATCCTGCGCAAGCTCCTGTACTCGATGGACGAGATCGAGGCGATGGAGTTCATCCTCGACAAGATGCGCGCAACGAAGACCAATACGGAGTTCTTCGACATGATGCGCAGAGGTGGCTGACGCCACATGCGCCAAGGAGATCGGCCTTGCAAGGCCGATCCGTTGCGCAGGCGTGGGGCTGGGCCCCACGAAACCCCTGCTCCACCGCCGGGGTGGCTGAAGCCACAGGCGCCAAGGAGATCGGCCTTGCAAGGCCGATCCGTTGCGCAGGCGTGGGGCTGGGCCCCACGAAACCCCTGCTCCACCGCCGGGGTGGCTGACGCCTGGGGTCTGTCCCCAGAGGGGACTGACCCCGAAGTTTGCGCGTATTTCGCCGACTAGGCCGCCAAACTTCAGGGTCAGTCCCCAAGGGGACAGACCCTATGGTGCACGCCGAGGAAACCGGTGACTGTCACCGGTTTTTTTCGCCCGCGGGGGATCTTTGGTATAATCCCCGGCTGTTTTTAACCATGGCAAGTGAGCGGCAATCGGGTCGAGAAGCTGTAGGACCGACGAAGTGCTGTTTGGCTACCAAACTTTAGAGAGAAGCACATGAAAGCCGATACCCATCCAGATTACCGCGAAGTTGTGTTCCACGACCTGTCGTGCGACTTCAAGTTCGTCACCCGTTCCACGATCCAGACCCGCGAAACGATCAACCACGAAGGTAAAGACTACCCGCTGGTGAAGATCGAGGTTTCGTCGGAATCGCACCCGTTCTTCACGGGCCAGCACAAGATCGTCGACACCGCCGGCCGCGTGGAAAAATTCCGCCAGAAGTTCGGCAAGGTCGGTTCGAAGACCGCCGTCGCAGCAGGTTAATCCTCCTGGTCGCTAAAAAAAGGCAGCTGCGGCTGCCTTTTTTTATTGTTATCCCCGATACTCCAGTTTCCATCGGTAAGTCACCCTGATCCATGAAGCCTGTCCGCCTGCCCGCCTCCGCCACCCTCGCCCTGCCCCGCTGGGCGCTGTTCGCCCTGGCCCTGCTGTACATCCTGCCAGGCGTGATCGGGCGCGCGCCGTGGAAGAACGACGACGCCGCCAGCTTCGGCATCATGTGGACGATGGCGCAAGGCACCTGGCAGGACTGGCTGTGGCCGAATATCGCCGGCATGTCGATGCCGGAGGAAGGCCCGCTGATGTTCTGGCTGGGTGCGCTGTGCATCAAGCTGCTGGGCCCGCTTTTGGGCGACATCCTGGCGGCGCGCGTCGCCACCATCGGCATCTTCCTGCTGGGTGCGCTCTCGCTGTGGTTCACCACCTTCCACCTGGGCCGCCGTCCCGAGGCGCAGCCTTTGAAACTGGCGTTCGGCGGCCAGCCCGAGCCGGACGATTTCGGCCGCACCCTGGCCGATGCGGCGCTCTTGATCTATCTCGGCTGCCTGGGCTTATTGCAGCACAGCCATGAGACGACCTCCGAACCGCTGCTGACGGCCCTGCTGGCGCTGACCCTGTACCGCTCGGTGCGCTACATGGAGCGTCCCTGCCCGCGCAACGCGGCCCTGATCGGCCTGGCGCTGGGCCTGATGACCCTGACGCGCGGCTGGGTGCCACCGGCGGCCCTGCTGGTGGCCCTGTTCATCTGCACCCGCTTCCTGGCCATGCCGGCCGCGCGCACCCTGCCGCACCTGCTGCTGTCGCTGCTGGTCGCGGCCGCCGTCACCCTGCCCTGGACCGTCCCTGCGATGCTGACACGCCCCTATGGCCAGGCGCCGCTGGCGGCCTGGCTGGCCTGGAACAATGCGCAGATCGGCCTGCCCAACCTGCGCGCCGTGCAGGCGTTCCTGCGCGACGGCGTCTGGTTCTTCTGGCCGGCCTGGCCGTTCGCGCTGTGGGCCGCCTACGCCTGGCGGCGCCAGAGCAACCTGCTGCACATCGTCGTGCCGACCACCTTCGTGACGATCGCCACGCTGCTGCTGCTGCTGCATCCCGCACCGGAACACGCCCAGCTGCTGATGCTGATGCCGCCGCTGGCGATCATGGCCGCGTTCGGCCTGCTGACGGTGCAGCGCGGCGCCATCAACGCCATCGACTGGTTCTCCGTCACCGTGCTGACCCTGGGCGCGGCCGTGCTGTGGATCTTCTGGTATGCCCAGCTGACGGGCTGGCCGCCGCGCCCCGCGCACAACGTGCTGAAACTGCTTCCCGGCTACGTGCCGGAAGTGAACTGGCTGGCAACGATCGTGGCGGCCGCCGCCACGCTGGGCTGGTTCCTGCTGGTGCAATGGCGCGTGTCGCGGCGCCCTTCCGTGCTGTGGCGGGCCGTCGTGCTGTCCTCCGGCGGCGTGATCCTGATCTGGATCCTGCTGATGACTTTGTTCCTGCCGCACATGAACTACAGCAAGAGCTACGCGACAGTGGCGCGCCAGGTGGCGGAAGCGTTGCCGGCCGATACGGACTGCATCGCCACCAATGCCGGCCCGGCCCAGCGCGCCTCGTTTGCCTATTTCGGCAAGCTGCCGTTCAGCGCGGTCGGCCAGACCGGATGCCAGTTGCTGCTGTGGCAGTACGACGTGCGCGGCCCGAATGCCGGCAAGACCCCGGCGGGCAACTGGACCGTGCTGTGGGAAGGCCGCCGCGCCAGCGACCGCAGCGAACGTTTCCGCCTGCTGCGGCGGGCGCCGTAGCCCGTTGTGAGCCAATGGCGCGCGGCGCGCCCGCAACGCCGTCAAGCTTAGCTGCCGTGCTACCTTGCTGCTTGCCAGCCGATCGGCTATGCTGAAGTCGTTCTTGCTTTGGTGAATCATTATGTGGAAATCGGCAGTGGCCCTGGCAGCATTGGCAGTACTGGGCCCCGCCATGGCTGGCGGCACCGTCGGCCCGACCGCCGAAGTACGTCCCGGGCCCGCCCAGCAGGCCCCCGCGCCGACCTGGCCCGCGCTCGTCATCACGGGCGAAAACACGCCGCCGTCGAGCATGCTCGTCAACGGCAGGCCGACTGGCTACCAGACCGACAAGATCCATGCGCTGCTGCAGCGTGCCGGCGTGCCGTACCGGATCGACATCCTGCCGTGGAAGCGCGCCTACGTGATGGCCCAGCGCGATCCGCTGACCTGCGTTTATTCGACGTCGCGCACGCCGGAGCGGGAGAAATTCTTCAAGTGGGTCGGCCCCATCAACAGCACGGAATGGCTGCTGCTGGGCCGCGCCGGCCACTCGTTCCAGCTGAAGACGCTGGAGGACGCGCGCAACCTGCGCATCGGCGCCTACAACGGCGACGCGCGCGGCGAATACCTGCGCAGCCGCGGCTTCAACGTCGACGCGCTGCAGAACGACATGGCCAACCAGCAGAAGCTGCTGCTGAACCGTATCGACCTGTGGGCCGTCGCCACCCGTACCGACAGCAATATGCTGGAGCGCCTGACGATGGGCGGCAAGCTCGTGCCGGTACTCGTCTTCAACAAGGTGCAGCTCTACCTCGCCTGCAACGCCACCACGCCGGACGCCCTGGTCGACCGCCTGAATGCCACCTTTGAAACGCTGCGGCGCGACGGCACGCTCAAGAACATCGACCGCCGATACGAAGAGCTGGAAGCGCAGAAGTAACACTTGTAAAACCGAGTAGACAAGCGGTAACGACAAGCGTAAAAAGGTGTTGCACGGCATTGTTTTTTCTTGAGGAAACTAAAGACAAAGCTTGCGGACGCCGGTATAGTCCACATATACGCTACGTTGCCGCTCGGCATTAAGGGACAAGCCCTTATCGGAAATAAAAGCTGCCCCCCAAGCAGCCTCCATGCACAGCGACACGACTTCCCGGTTGTGCCCCGCTAACCGCGCGCCGGATCCCGAGGTCTGTGCTGAGCGCCGCGCCCACGCGCACAGCCCATCTCGTTGTATCGACATTCGTTTCACGTGTTTGTCCCTTATTGAGTCTGCCAATGTTCAATCTCTACAAACTTCAGCTCGCTCTCAAGAACACCTGGGTGCGCATCGCCCTGGTTGTCCTGACGATCGGGGCCGTCGCCTTTGCAGTCCTCGGCAACGAGACGACGCAAGATGGCAGCCCGGTCGTACGCTCGCAGAACATTTCCGAGATCACGGCCCTGGTGGGCCAGCGCGACAAGCTGGACTACCTGCTGATCGCCCGTCCGCTGTCGGACGCGCCGCGCTACATCTACAAATACAAGGACTCGGCCCAGCTGCACGTGGTGAAGGTGCCGAGCACCTCGCACCTGTCGCTGGAGCGCGAGGTGCTGCTGCGTAACGGCCTGCCGTATGCCATCGCCAAGGAAGAGTACCTGGCGTCGCACAAGGCCGTGCTGCAGGACGACGGCGGCACGATGGCCACCGTCACCGGCTTCGCCCGCCGTCACGCCTTCGACATCTTCCTCGTCACCCTGCTGCTGTTCGTGCTGAAGTTCGGCATCCCGGGCATGGGCATGTCCGCCGCCGTCATCACCCCGGACAAGCTGAAGGGCTCGATGGACGACCTGATCGGCATGGAAGACATCAAGCAGGAAGTGCTGCACCTGGAAGACATGATCCGCAACCGCAGCGTGTACAAGCAGCACAATATCGACAAGCCGTTCAACGTCATGCTGACGGGCCCTGCCGGTACGGGTAAAACCAAGCTGGCCGGCTACCTGGCCAAGCGCCTGGGCTATCCACTGATCTCGGCCTCGGGCTCGGCGCTGGAATCGGGCTATATCGGTGGCGGTTCCAAGTCGCTGAATGCGCTGTACCGCAAGGCGGCCGCACGCGGCAACTGCATCATCTTCCTGGACGAGGCGCAGGCGCTGTTCATGCCGCGCGGCCGCGGCGAGAAGAAGTGGGAAGACGACACCGCCAACACGCTGCTGGGCCTGCTGGACGGCGTCAAGAGCGACGAAGGCAAGGGTGTCATCTGGGTCGTGGCGTCGAACTTCGACGACAACAACTCGCAGATGGACGAAGCCATGCTGCGCCGCTTCTCCGTCAAGATCAATTTCCGCCTGCCGAACAGGTCGGAGCGCGAAGAGCTGCTGCGCTCGTTCCTGAAACGCAAGGAAGACGGCCTGGTGGACTGGAACGACATGGACCTGGGCCAGGTGGCCGAGATCACCAACAACCTCAGCCCCGCGCTGCTGGAAACCGTGGTGGACCGCGCCTCGCTGCTGTCGATCCAGGAGAAGACCGTCATCAATACGGACCTGATGTTCCGCGCCTTCGAGCGCGCCACCATCGGCCTGACCGACCGCGCCACGACGGCCGAGAAGACCCGCCAGCGCGAGCGTATCGCCCTGCACGAACTGGGCCACTTCTTCATGCAGATCGACCCGTACCTGCGCGAAGGCCTGTCCCTGGCGGAAGTAAAGGAAAAGTCGCACCTGCTGAAGATCAGCACGGAATCGGTATCGAAACTGAACGCGCTGGGCTATGTGCTGTCCGCCGGTGACGACATGTCGCTGCGCACGCTGGAAGAGATGGAACGCGACGTCATGCAGCTGTACGGCGGCGTGGCGGCCGAGGAACTGTTCTACGGCGCCCGCGGCATTTCGGTCGGGAGCCAGAACGACATCCAGAAGGCGACCTCGATGCTGGACATGATGGTCAACCGCCTGTCGATGTACTCGCGCTCGAAGCTGGACTACAGCCAGTTCAAGAACGAAACGTCGGGCGAACACACGCTGGTGCAGGTGGAAGCCAAGGCCGATGAACTGTACAGCCAGACCCTGAAGTCGATCGGCGACTACCGCGACGTGATGGAATCGCTGAAGGACGTGCTGATGGAACGCTACGTGCTGTCGAAGGACGCCATCTTCGCGCTGCTGGAAGAGCGCCTCGATCCGGTACCGCTGCGCTTGGCAGCGTAAGCTGCCGCGCACATGACAAGGCCCGCTTTCGAGCGGGCCTTTTTCATTGGGCGCGGCACGCGCGGATCAGCGAAATGCCAGCGTAGGCTTGCCGATGTCGGCTGGCGCCACTTTCGCGCGCGGCAGGCGCTCGAAGTTGGTAATCGTCACCATCTCGCCTTCGTTGGCGAAGCTCAGTTCGACGCCGTCGCGGGTGACGAACTTGCCCGGGCCGACCGCCAGCAGCTGCACGGGCGTCACGCGCTTGGTCTGCAGCGCACTCATCGTCTGCGTCATGCCATGGTTGCGCACGACCACGTATTGCCGGTCGCCCTGCTCGACGAACTCGGCGACCTGGCCGTTGGCCAGGCGATAGCTGAAGGCGTAGTCATCGAACTCGTGTGGAGCAAGCTGGTATGTCGCGCGGGCGGCGGGAACGGGCACGGTGGTATCGGCGGTTTGCGGGGCGGCGGCGGCAAGGCCGGCGACGGCAAAGCTGAGTGCCGCGACGGCACGGGTCAGTACGTGGTTCATGGGGGTTCTCCGAGTGGTTGCCAGGTCGTCGCCGCCTCTCTGTAATGTGCGGCAACAGTGACAAGGTAACAAACGGAGGGTTGGCGGTCGCCTGGAAAGCGATGAAGCGCAGGATTTCGGGGACAGGCTGCAAGCGGCGTCGGTTGGATGGCGTTATGGATGGGCCGCAGCGCCTGCCGGCGCGCGAGCCCGGCCATCACACCTTCATTGGCAGGATCACCATCTGCAACCCCTCCAGATGCAGCCGCCGCTGCACCGCCAGCGAAGCCTGGTTGTGCAGCATGCGCACCAGCCAGTTGTCGGCGGTGAAGATCAGCTTGCTGGTGAAGTAGATCGCGTGCGGGAACTCACGGCTGATTTCCTCGCACAGCCGCGTGACCTCGTCGACCGCATCCGTGCCGAAGCCCAGGTAAGACGACGCGGCCATGCCGTGGCTGTGGCAGAAGTCGACGAAGTACTCCAGCGTCTCGGCCGCCTCGGCGCGCATCTTGTCCATCGCACCCTCGCCGCCGTACGCGTGCGCGTCGACCGTGCGGGCATTGACGAACAGGAAGTTCTTGAAGTGGTTCGGGAACATCCGCTGCACCCACAGCAGCGCATGCAGCCCGCCGCCGCGCGACGTGCCGACGATGAACACAGCCGTCTGCGCCTGGGGGTCCGGTTCGATGGGCTCGCGGTTCGGGCCGAACGGCTGCGTGGCGAACACCTCGTCGACCGAGTGAATCGCCTGCTTGGTCTCACGATAGTGGTTGCGGATGAAGATGCACAACGTGGCGATCGCGCCGATGATCAGCGCGGTTGCCCAGCCGCCCTGCGCGAAGCGCTCGACCAGCAGCACGACCAGGATGCCGGCGCAGATGATGAAGCCCAGCGCCGACAGCAGCAGCCGGCGCAACCAGTGGGTGCCTTTCTTGCGGTTGCGCGCCCAATACAGGCACAGGCCGAACAGGGAAATCGCGAACGTCAGGAACACGGAAATCGAATACAGCACGACCAGCAAGGTGACGCTGCCGCCCGTCCAGAACAGGATCGCCAGCGCTGCCAGGCCCATGACGAGGATGCCGTTCTGCGTGACCAGGCGCGTGGACAGGTAGCGGAACTTGTGCGGCACCCACGAGTCGGCCGCCATGTTCGACAGCACGGACGGCCCGCCCAGGAAGCCGGTGTTGGCGGCCACGAACAGCAGGCCCGCCTCGAACGCCAGCACGATGGCCAGCATGATCTGGTTGGCGACACCTCCGCCCGGGTTGGCGTTCTCGATGATGCTGCGGAACGTCGTCGCGTTCAGGGTCTCGCCATGGATCGGCGACGCGTCCCACAACAGGTACAGCAGGATGATGCCGGCGGCCGTCACGGCCAGCGACAGCGCCATGTAGATCATCGTCACCTTGCCGGTGCGCACGCGCGGCTCTGCCAGCAGGTTGACGTTGTTCGACACGGCCTCCAGGCCAGTATAGGTACCGCCGCCCTGCGAATACGCCAGCAGCAGCATCGCGGCCACGCCGCTCCAGCCGATGGAACCGGCCAGGGTGTAGGTTTCGTCCAGCGTGCCCGGCACCAGGTCCGGCAGATAGGAAGCATGCGCGGCGATGCCGTAGACGATCAGCACGAGGTGCGTCAGCACGAAGCCGACGAAGATCGGCAGCAGGATCTGGATCGCCTCCTTCAGGCCGCGCAGGTTCATCACGATCAGCACCGCGATGAAGAACGCTTCCGCCCATAGCTTATAGGGCTGGAACCACAGCGGCAGGAACGAGGCCAGCGCATCGACGCCGGAGGCGATGGAGATGGCGATCGTCAGCACGTAGTCGAGGATCAGGGCGCAGCCGGAAATCAGGCCCAGGTAGGGTCCCACCAGCTTGGTGGCGACGCGATAACCGCCGCCGCCGGTCGGGAACAGCTCGATGACCTGGTTGTACGCCAGCGCGATGATGAACACGGTGACGGCCGTGGCGATGGCCATGTACAAGCCCAGGTGCGTATGCGTGCCCAGCGCCTTGAACGTCTCTTCCGGGCCATAGGCGGAGGACGACAGGCCGTCCGCCCCCAGCCCCACCCACGCCAGGAAGGCCACCAGGGCCATCGAGTGGCGCGTTTCGCTGGCCATCGGATCGAGCGCCTTGCCCAGGATGATTTCGCGGATTTTGTTGTTTTTCATGCGTGCTGGCCGGTTGCCCGGCATTACGTGCCAGCCGAGATGATACGCGATCCGGTTCGGGCTCCGATTGTCAGAACGATAACAACCTTGGCAGGGTTGCCGCAGCTGATCAAATCATTCATAATGCACGGCGCGTTGCCGGGATGGCGGAATAGGTAGACGCACGGGACTCAAAATCCCGCGCCGCAAGGCGTACCGGTTCGATTCCGGTTCCCGGCACCACCCACCTGCATCAGACAGCATCATAAAAGCTCAAAACCCGCATGTTTTCAAAACGCGACCCTTTGCCAATTGCCGGCCAGGCCGACATTTGACGCAGCAGACCCTCCGCAGAACTCTGCGTAGGGTAGGATCGAGACCCGGAAAGCGTTCAGATTGACCGGACCTGTTCGGGTCGCCAGCCCTAGAGCCATCAGCGTTTATTCCGCCCGACTGTTCAGAAATGCCGGAGCGGCCAGGCTGCGATGTGTACTGGAGCCCGGCTCCACCATGCTGGAACTGGAGTCCGACTCCACCCGAGCGGGCCGACGTCTAATTGTGAGCCAGACTCCCATTTAGAGACCATGCGCCTGGCACCGTGGAATCTGATTCCCTTTGCCCTCGCACGCGTGCGCGGTGTCGGCGGAAATGATCCCCAGCGGTGGCCATCAGCGGTTAGTACCGACAGAACACTAGGACCAAGCCGCGCCTAGCTATACTTTGCGAGTGAGAAAGGCACTGACCCGCGTTAGCCAACAGGCCCGGTAGTAAGTTCCATCCCGCATTAGTGCGAGGAGATCGCGCTCGATCTCCGGAGCAAGCTCGCGCTCTATGCGGAATGCTTCCTCAATCTCCATGGTGCGTTGGTGCAAGCCAGGATGAGTACGCTGCCGATCAGCAATAGCAAAACAGGCATCATAATAGTCCACAAAGTCCGCCGCTAGACCTGCCGGGAGATACATGGGAGCCAAGAGCTTGCTCCGGTAGAGGCCAGACACGACAGTTAGCTCTGCCAAGTCGGCTTTTTGTTCCATGTGTCTTGCCACAGCATAGAACCGATCAAAAATTTCTTGCTGCGTTACGAGCAATGTTAGACGGTTTGCTCGTCGATCCTCCAGCCACGATCTGCTCGAGTAGATGGCGGAAAGTATCGAAACTAGCATTGCCCCAGTAGCAATGAGGTCTGACTGACTCAAACCTCTAACGAACTCAACCATTCGTTTCCACCATAGGAGTTATTCGATAGGCAATCATAGCTCATCGTTTCGGACAAGAGGGGGACGGTGGCTCAAAGTCTAGGGTCGCCTCGGCCGGACACCCCGTGTATCCTCACGCGCAGAAAATATCCCCTTTTTAAACTTAATCAAATGCGAGAATGCACCTAAATCATTGATATATAGGGAAATCGGCCATTAGATTAACTTGATTTCCGGCTAGAAATCAGCAAATGCCCGGAAATCAGCAAATGCACCGCGGTGCGCGCTTTGCCCACCGGTGGGTAGAGCGGATCGGCCCGGGTCAGGCCCGCGCCGGCGCTTCAACAGGCTGCGGCGACGTCGAGCAGCACCCTGGTGCAATGCCCCGAAAATTCGGGCCATGCCGCCGGGTGCGGCTGTAGCAGTGCTGCGAGCTTCGGACGCAATTCGCACGAAGGCGCGGCCGGGGATCTGCGGACGCGTCGATGCGGTAGCCAGCCGGCCATCCCGTTCACCAGCGGCAACCTGACGGTCGTCCTCTGCACACCAGCCGAACGAAATTCGAGCGGCTGACTGCGGCCGGGGTGGGCAGCGACAGCCGATAGCACCGGATGACCGATGCAGGACCTTGGCCGATACCGCTCAGTAAATAGCAGAATTGCTATGGCTGCCGAGACAGTGCGGTATCGGTGATGAACTGCAGAAATGCCCGACCACGTGGGCTTGATCGAGACTCAAGCATTCCACTTCCAGACATCGTCACGTGGGCGAAAGAACCTTGGGACACTAGCCCTTCCGTTTGAAGGTCTCGGATAACTTGGTCGTACACCTCTCGTCGCCCTGCCATGGCTGGGAAGCAGTGTTCAATGACTGTCGAGACCCCTCCCATGCTCCAGCCAGGGTTGCCGATACCATGGACGTCCATCCATTTACCCGGATCGTCCAGGAACTTCAGCAGACGGAGATGCACGGGTGCTAGCTGATCTATGAGTCGCAGGAAGATGAACTTCTCATCCTCCTCGATCGTGCTGAGCACAGCGTTCAATACGGCATTACGCAAAGCCTCCAGCTTTTCTGACTGGTGATTTCGAAGGGCAATCTGGCTTGCCTGCATTACTACGGTCACAAAAACATCATCTTGTACTAGACGTTCCGGCGTCAGCTCGTCAACACGCGCCCCAAGCTCAACCACCACCTCGGAGAGTTGTTGCAGCCATCGCTCCTTGCGCTTCTCGATTGGTGCAGAAAACAGCGCTTCAAACGCTACCTGAAGGGGACCGCCGGCCATTGGCACCATAGAAATTGCGGCCCGCGCGGTATCACGGGCGTAGTCGCCCTTACTTCTTTTTGTCGGAAGAGGCTCCACTATCGCTCCTCGTATTATGTCGCAGCGGCTTGCTGCAGTCTAAGTATAACTGTGGCGTATGCACACCGAAAATTTCACCGCACTTGAGCCAGAGAAACGGCGGGCACGAACTCGAGCGCCGTTATTACTGCACTGCCAGTCAATGCCGCCTCAAGCTCAATCGCTCGCCTTAGCCGATCGAACTATCGACGCGCTCTGTGCAGCCACGCTGTCGATCAGTTGGCCAGCTTGCAACCTGTCCTCGGCCAGAACCACGCCGAGACCCTGCTGCGTCTAGCAGCGTCTCGGCGTACCTGCCGATGTCCCCGATGGTCCCAGCACGCCAGCCCCTTACAAACGCTCACGCGTAGCCGTCGCAGCTCATTGGCGTCCGCAAACCTGATGGGCCTCCTGAATCTACCGAAGGGAGCACGAAGAGTGTCGAAGAGTGCAGATAAAAAACTGTGCTCCCTTCGCTCCCTTCGCCGATTTGCTGCTCCCTTCGGAGACGTGTTTTACCTTATGCCGCATGCAAAGGCGCCTGCGCGGAGATGAACGCGCGGATGTCCTCGACGCGCCATGCAGTCATGCGCGGCCCGAGTTTTACGGGCGAGGGGAAACGTCCACTTTTGACGCCGGCCCACCAGGTTGCGGGGCTGACCGGAATAATGGGTGGGGATCGGCGGGGTCGCTTTCGGGCGGCCTAAGATTTGCGAGGCACGCAGGAAGCCGGTTTCTGGCAGTTGGTTCATATCAGTACGCCTTCTTCGTTGTTGGATAACGAGGTGCATACTGGCTTCCGGAATCAAATTAAAAAAGGCAAATGCACCGAATTACGGTGCATTTGCACCTCAAGCATTCAGGCGTAGAAGGAGGAGCAGCAGCATGCGCTGACCGAATAGGCGCGGCGCCGCTGCCGCCGGCAAGGCAGCCGCTGGACGAGCGCGGCGGGATTGTCCGCTGGCGCTGCTGCCGACGGGTAGCGCTGGGCAGTAGCGCACGCTTTGGCCCGCGCGATGTGGTACTGGCGGCGGCCGTCATGCCGCAGCGGTCGGCGGCGCCGCGATAGCCGACATCGACGGCGCGGCATTACGCGTCTCGTGACAGGACGCTCAAGTGGGGCGCTCGCTGGCTGGTGGAGAGGAAGTGTGAATCACGTGAGCACCCACTGCCCGCCCGGCCACGCGCCGCCGGTGCTGACAGATCGCGCCTGTCAGCCGAACCACCCACAATCGCCGGCTGACACAAATCTGCGTCGGCCTCGACATCAGCCAAACCACTTGGGCCGCTCTGCAGCCCCGGATTTCTAACGTTGGAAATGGCACGCCCAGTTGTTCCTACTAGGAACATCCGGGTTTGCTCCGCGGCGGCCCTCCCGTTCGCGGGAGGTCCTGGTGACGGGTCGGACAACGGGCGCAAAAGTGTGCCGGTTGCGACCGACTCAAAATTGCGTTGGTTGACGCGCTGAAGTTTCAGCCGGTTGCCGCAGCCATTGGGTGATCGGCTGACGGCACAAAATTGTGCAGCGGTCTAGGCCGTGGTGCCGTGCAGGGCAAACTTAAATGCGTAGCCTGCTACTTTGCGAACTTGGCGTCGAAAGCTTTGTCGCGCTGCTGCGCGACTTCCTTGTCCTGCCGGTCCATGGCGAGATAGCCCACCACCGCGACAAGCAGCACGATGATGACGATCAAGGACGCTCTACGCATACTACCTCCATCAGGCTCACGGCATGGGCCGCATTGCTGTCACAACCACTATTCCGCCACGATACCACCGATCACAGCCTGCGTGATCGCGACGGCCCAACTGTGCCGCCCACGGCTGGACTTTCAGCCGAGAGATCCGTGTATCCCTGAGATTTGGCTGCCGGGTGTCCTCGCGTTGAGGGAGGCCCAGGGGCTCAGCGCAGGTGCGTTACCGGCGTGAGGTGCCACTTCCCGGCCCCGCCGCCCATGCCAGGCATCTCGTCGATCAGCCGCGCGATGATGCGGAGGTCTTCGGCGCGCACGTCGTGGCCAAGATGTCGCAACAGACGCACCCGTCGCACTGGGGCGACAGGTGAGAATGTGTGACTTTTCCTGACAGTCAGAACGCATACAATGTTCTTTTGACTAGAGGGTTTGAGATGCTGCAAGAGGTATCCATCTGGCTGTACAGAATCAACCGCGCGGGCTATTACTCGTATCGTGGAAATGAGGACCGCGCGCCGCTGTTCTGCAACCTTGCGGCAATTTTCCCTGCGCTCGCAGCATGGGCCGACGGGAAAGTCCTCGGTCAGACCGCGACTTCCGGGACGGGCCAAGGAGCAGAACATGCCGAGGCTTATCTACTAGACATTCATGCTGGTGCAAACGGTGACTTTCTTGTTGCACTCTGGAATCGACTGCCAGGCAATAGGCACCATGTCTCGTCCGTGGGGATCGGTGACGTCGTCGGCGCGGCCTCAGCTGAGGTTACCGAGATCGATGGAGACCGGATACCTGGCTTCGCAACGTATTTTTGGGTGATGCCCGCTGAAGCCCGAGTCGCCGCCATCAGTCTCAAGCATATGAGCCATGGTCTCATCAACTTCGGCAATTATGTGACATCGTTTCTCAAGAACGTAAACCCTGACCACGTCGTTTTGGGTGACCCTGGGGACGACGGCGCGATAGTGGTCAAGGGCTACCGTCCTGGCATAGGTGAAGACGCGCATCCGCACGGCGTTAGACCTACATTTAGCGTAAAATCGATCCCCAAAGGCGGAGATTTGGACTACCTGCGCGCGAACGTCGGTCAGATCGCTCGTGTGATTTGCAAGACGGTAATTACTACCCAGGAGCCTGGGGACCGAGAGTGGTGGCAGACGCTGTTGGATGTCTCCCGCATCGGCAAGAAACCACCAGCCGCGATCGAGGAAGCACCAATCAGAATCGAACTGCCTGTGTCGCTCACGCTCGACGAGCTCAACTACAGCATTGCAGCCTGGCAAGACGACATCGATGACTCGAGCGAAAATGACCTCGGATTTAAGCTGTTAGACGGCACAAAGAAATTTCTAAGAAAATCCCATGCCAGAGACAAACAGCGGCTCGATGTGGTATGGATCGATGAAGAATTAGTAAATCTTGAGGCGCTGCTGGGTCAGCTTCAAGTTCACCGAGCGAGGATACTCGCACTGGAGTAGATATGTTTCTGTTTCGCCTGATACTTGCAATTATGGTGGGAGCCGTTGGCTTTAATGTCGGCGCGCTTATACCGCTCAGCGAACAATGGCCTTATTTTGAAGCGCTTCGAACTACAACCTCGATAGTATTCGGTGTAATGGGCGCTCTCTTAGCGATCGTATATCCGGAAGTTTTGAAACAAGGGTTGCGTGGGGGCGCGGCAGACCTCGGCCATACAAACTTGCGTCGGGTGCTCCTGCCGTGCGCAAATTCCGCCATTCTTTTAATCGTCTTGGTCATTTTGGCGCCGGTATTCGCATGGGTTAAGTTGCAAACGGAGTCTATTCAACATATTCAGGCAACGATGTTCGCTCTGTTTTGTGTGCTGTCGTATTGGCAAGTCATAATTTTGCAGATGGTATTATTTCCTATGGATACATTGTTCTCGAATACCACGAACGCAGTTTCCCGTGATCGTTTGCGGCGTGCTATTCATACCAACGGACGGGGATAGCAGAGTGCGACAGCTTCCCTCGAAATCGAGGGAGCAATGAGAAAGTTTCGCGGGCTGAAAAATTCAAAGTATTGGCAAGCAACCGCAGTTGGTCGCCGCCTACCAGGACAACCGCTACAGCACCAGCGCGGCCATCGAGGTGAGCGACGATCTGCCGATCGAGGATATCGCCGACGAGCTGTTCGACCTGACGAACAATCCTGGCCGCCGGGAGGAGCGCGAAGAGAAGTTCGGACGCGGCCGCAGTCTCTCGGTCGGCGACATCGTCAAGGTCGGCCAACACGTCTGGCTGTGCCAGAGCATCGGCTGGGTCCGGAGTCCGTCGATGCCTCAAGCAATTCGACTTATGCAGTGGTTGCACTCATACGACAAGCGATTCAACCAAAGATCTCACGGTATCGTTGACGGAATTTTTTTCAGAATTACCGGCGAAAGTATTCATATATACGGGTTTCCAAGGTATATTTCGATTCCGGCTCCCGCACCATTCGCTATTATTGGTACAGCAGCGTCGGCGTCCACCCGCATGTTTCACGGCATGGCGGTTTTTTATTGCCTTGGACAAGGTAGTGATACCCGTTCCGCGAGCAAACCCGAGCACGGCGTTTCCAAAACAATGCCTGCCCGGCCATTACGAGAGCGCGATGATCGAACTGATGGATTTATCCAGCGCCATTCAGCTGGCATGCGGTATCAACTTCGCAGGGTCGGTCATCATGGACCGGCATTCGCGCTATATCGCGCGATGCATGGAGTATGTCGACTACGTGCGCTCGGTCGTCCTGCCGCGTGCCAACGCCGCGACCAGGGAAACCCTGGAAAATCGCGTCGTCGCCGCGGAAAACGAAATCTTCACGGCACGCTTTGCATTGCTGCCGTACATCCGCCGCCTGCAAGCTTTATGCTTTATCGCCGGTATCGCCTGCACGCTCGCGCTGGTGGCACCGGCATTCTCCAAGCCCTTTCCCATCGAAACCGCAAGCGCGCTGGGCCTGCTGGTGGCAATGTTCTGCCCCATTCCGCTGGCGCTGGTGGAAGTGGAGCGTCGCCTGAAGAAGTTCAAGCCGGCGATCGACAATGCGCAGGACCGCTTGCAAAAGGCGGTCCACGAGGCGTTACGCAGCGACGCCTGACTGGGGCCGCCGCGCCCTCTCGGCTACTTGCGCGCCGATGCCAGCACTTCCGGCGACAGGTACAGCACGTCGCGGATCGCCTGCACAACCACCTCCGGCGTCGCTTGCTGCATCTGGTGGTCCGAATCCACCATCACCGTCTTCGCGTTCGGGTACAGCCGGCGCATGCGTTCGATCGTTTCCTTGTCCGTCGTGGTGACGCCGAAGTCGACAGCGATCGGCGGTACCTTGCCCGGATGCGCCTTCGGCCGGTTCACCAGGCGCACGATCGGCAGGTTGTCGATGTCCGGCAGCGCCAGCACCTCCCTGCCCGTCGCATCGATCTGCTCGATCTCGCGCCACGCCGTGCGCGAAAACAGCAGGCGGCCGGCCAGGCGGGTGGTCCAGGGAAAGTCCGCGACGGGCCGGATCGCGCCCGGATACAGCGCGTCGACCAGCACGACACCCTTGACCTCGTCCGGGTATGCCCTGGCGAACAGCTGCATGTACAGGCCGCCCAGCGAATGGCCGACCAGGACGTATGGCGGCCGCAGCCCCTGGTGGCGCAGCAACTGCCGCAGTTCCTCGACGATGGTGCGGCCGTCGCGCGGCGTCGTCGCGATGTCGCTGTTGCCGTAGCCGGGCCGGTTGTAGGCGAAGACGGTGGCGTCACGACTCGCGGCCGCCAGCACGCCCGCCCATCTGTCGATGGTGCCGCGCGAACCTGCTTCGAATACCACCACGCAGCAGGAAGCCGGATGGCGCACGGTCAGTGCCTCCACCTTGCGAGCGCCGATGGCCTGCACGGTCGGTTGCGTTTGGGCGGCCGCGGTGGCGGCGGCCAGGCAGCAGCAGGACAGGATCAGGGAGCGGAAAGGCTTGAACATGCCGCGTTCTCACGTTGAGTTGAAAACGCCAGCATGGCGAACCGCGCGGCCAATTGCCTGCGTGGTGCGACGGATCGACAGCAGGGCCGACGAATGGCGGCCGCGCGGGTCACATGGCCTTGAACAGGTGGACGAAGGCGCGGCTGACAGGCAGTTCGCCGTCGTGGCCGCGCATGCGCACGAACAGCCGGCTCGCTTCGTCGCGGCGGGTCCCCTCCAGCCAGGCGCGATTGATGATGGTGGAGCGATGCACTTGCCAGAAGCGCTCCGGATCGAGCTGGGCGACCAGCTCCGTGATCGGCGTGCGGATCAGGTGCTCGCCACGGGTGCTGGACACCACCGTGTACTTGTCGTCGGCGTGGAAGAAGCGCACTTGCGCCACGTCCAGGTTGGCCGTGGTGGCGCCCTGCCCCGCGAGGATGTACCGCAGGCACGGCCCGGGAGGCGGCGCCGTCAGCTGGTGCAGCACCCGTGCCAGGCCGGCACCCGGTTCGGCGCCGGGCGGCGCCGCGCGCAGCCGCGCCACCGTTTTCGCCAGCCGGGCCGTTGTCACCGGCTTCAACACGTAGTCGAGCGCCGCGTGCTCGAAGGCTTGCAGCGCGTATTCGTCGAAGGCGGTCACGAACACCACGCGGGTGCGCCCTTCGATGCCTTGCGCCACTTCCAGGCCGGACAGCCCGGGCATCTGGATATCGAGGAAGGCCAGGTCGGGCTCCAGGTCGGCGATGGCGGCGGCGGCTTCGATGCCATTGCGCGCCATGCCGACGATCGCCAGTCCCGGCCACAGCGCCAGCAACTGGTCGCGCAGGTAATGCGCCAGGTGCGGCTCGTCGTCCGCGATCAGGGCGCGCGTCATGCCGCCGGCTCCAGCGGCAGCTCCAGCACCGCCTCGGTCCCGCCCGCTGGCCCGGCGTGCAGCGTAAGACTGGCCGCGGCGCCATAGCGCGTGCGCAGGCGTGCCCGCAGGTTGGCCAGCGCCATCCCGGCGCCTGGACGCACCCGGCGCGACGGCGCCGCCAGCCCCATGCCATCGTCGCGCACCCGCACTTCCAGGCGGCCGCCACGCACGCGGCCCGCGATCAGGATGCTGCCGCCGTCGACCTTCGGTTCCAGGCCATGGTGGATGGCGTTTTCCACCAGCGGCTGCAGCATCAGCGTAGGGATCGGGGCGGCGCGCGCCTCGTCGCTGGCCTCGATACAGAAATGCAGGCGCTCTTCCATGCGGATCTGCAGCAGCGCCAGGTAACTCTGCGCCGTCTGCAATTCCGCGCCCAGGGTGCTCTCGGTCGCGCGCAGCTGCGACAGGCTGGCGCGCAGGTAGTCGGAAAACGATTCCAGCATGCGCTTGGCGCACGCGGGATCGTGATCCATCAGGCTCTGGACGTTGGCCAGTGTGTTGAACAGCAGGTGCGGTTCGATCTGCCCTTGCAGCAGCCGCAGGCGCGCATCGAGCGCCTCGTGCCGCAGTTGCTGGCGCCGCAGCCGGAAACGCCAGAAACTCCAGTTCGCCGCCATGGTCAACAGCAGGAACAGCGCGATCTTGGCGATCGCCACCGGCACCGAGCGGAACAGCGTTCCGATGTCGAAACCGGCCAGGCGCGGCACGACGGTAAAGCCCGTCGCCAGTCCGACGACGATGCCGCCCCCGGCCAGCGCCGCCAGCATCGCCGCGGCACGCACGTCGGCCAGCGCCGACATGCGATCGACCAGCGCGGCCGGCAACAGCCGTTCGGCCAGCCACAGCGTGCCGAACATGCCATACAGGACGCACAGGCAGATGCCGATCAGCGGCAGCAACGACGGCCACCACCAGCCGGGCCGGTCGATGGTGCCGAACACGGCGGCAAAGGACATCAGGCCCAGCGCCAGCGTCAGCGCGAGCAGGGAAACGAGAACCAGGCGGGCCGCCAGACTGACATCGTGCCGCGCGCGCAGCTGCCACAGCGAGCGCCAGGCACGGCGCAACGTAGAAGTCGTGAACATCCGGACAGTGTAATGTACCCCCGCCCGGCCCGGCGAGGCGGGAGCGACGAATCGACAGTTGGCGCGACGAACGGCAAGCGCAGTCCCTGGCGCCGAGCGGGTCGGTGCGATGGCAGGAGTGACAGTCGAGCCGCCGCTCATCGATATCCCGGCAATTTCACCTGGATTTCACCGGCAGGCCGGTATGCTCGGCGCTCCTTCTTGATCGGGTGCGTCATTGAAAAAACTGCTGAGTCTATGGGCGCTGCTCCTGCTGGCGTTGCCACTCCATGCGACACCGGGCCTGTCGCACCGGATCGCTGCCCTGCTGCACGAGCAGCACCTCGATGGCGTCGTGTGGACGACGCTGGACGAAGCCGGTGCCGCCGGCTCCAGCAATGCGCGCACGCGCGCGCCGATGCGGCTCGACCAGCGGGTGCACGTCGGCTCGGTCGCCAAGACACTGGTGGCGGCGGGCATCCTGCGCCTGGTCACCGAGCGGCGGCTGGCGCTCGATACCCCTGTCGCCCACATCCTGCCCGGCATCCGTTTCGACAACCCGTGGGAAGCGAGCGATCCGGTACGCCTGCGCCACCTGCTCGACCACACTGCCGGGCTGGACGATGCGCGCTTCTGGCATGTCTTCAGTGCCAAGGCCCGCGCCGATGGCCCGCTGGCGCTGGCCTTCCCGGCAGGCAGCCAGCTGTTGCGAGTACGCTGCCGGCCCGGCACCCGCACCTCCTACTCCAACCTGGGCTACACCCTGCTGGGCATGGCAATCGAGGCGACCACCGGCCAACGCTACGAGCGCTACCTGGACACCCAACTGCTCGCGCCACTGGGCATGCGCGACAGCACGTTCGAATTCGTCGCCCAGCACGCCGACCCGCGGCTGGCCATGGGCCACTTCGAACACGGTGTGCCCCAGCCAGCGGTACCGTCGTACGTGCGCCCGGCCGGGCAGTTCACGACCACGGCCGCCGACATGGGCCGCTTCGCGCGCTTCCTGATGGGCGACGGCAAAGTCGATGGACGCGACTTCATCGCTCCCGCGCTGCTGCGCCAGATGGGCGAGCCGGCCGGTACCGAAGCGGCGAACGCAGGGCTGGCGGTCGGCTATGCGCTGGGCCTGCGCAAGCTCGACCGTCACGGCAAGGTCGCCAAGTGCCACGGCGGCAACGGCGTCGGCTTCCGGGCGATGCTGTGCCTGTTTCCCGAGGCGCGCAAGGCGTTCTTCTATGCGGTCAATACGGACAGCGAAACGGCCGACTACCAGCGCATCGACGCAATGTTCATCCGGGCGTTGGCCCTGGCTCCGGCGCTGCCGGCGCAGCCGGTAGCGGTCACGATGGACGTCAGCTCCTGGCTCGGCGTCTACGTGCCATCGCCCAATCGCTTCGACACCATGCTGCTGGCGGACACCCTGTTCAGCTTTGTACGGCTGACCAGCGACGGCGGGGGCATCCAGCTACGCCCATTCCAGGGCAAGACGGTCGCGCTCACGCAGGTGGGGAGCGGGCTGCTCCAGGCGCCGGACAAGACGCTGCCCTCGCACGCGCTCGTCGCCTCGGCTGCCGGCACCCGGCTGCTGACGAACGGTACGCAGACGTACGAACAGGTCCCGCTGGCACGCATGGTGGGGCTGTGGACCAGTGCCGGGGCCGGGGTACTGGGGCTGGTGGTGGTCCTGGTACGCGGCAGCGCGCGGCTGGCGGCACGGCGTCTGTCGCGCCGCGACCCCTTGCTGGCGCCATATGCCGGCGCACTGGCCCTGCTGCTGCCGCTGCCGCTGTTCTACCGGCAGCCATTGCTGCAGCTGGGCGACATGACGGTGGCCAGCGTGCTGCTGGCCGCCGTCACCGCGCTGTTGCCGATCGCACTGTGCAGCGGCCTTGCCGTGAGCCTGCGGCGCAAGCAGCTGGGCGCGGACACCATCGCGATGCTCGCGGTACTGCAGGCGGCCCTGCTGCTTGCGGCGTGGGGGCTCTTGCCCCTGCGCCTATGGGTGTAAGCCGGCGGCCGCGCGGCGCCGGTCAGGCCGGCGTGACCGGCGCCGGCTCCACCACCATTCCCCGCAACAGCTCCAGCCCCGCGCGCGGATCGACGCCCACGCTGCCATTGGCCACCGTGATGGTGCGCTCGGCCAGCGCGATCGTATCCGGCCGGTGCGCCACGATCACACGCGTCATGCCCAGCCCGCGCAAGGCCTGGTTGACGCGCGCCTCGGTCTGCAGGTCCAGGTGCGCCGTACCTTCGTCCAGCAACAGCGCCTTGGGTCGCTTGTACAACGCACGGGCCAGCAGCACGCGCTGCTTCTGGCCACCCGACAGGCTGCTGCCCATGTCGCCCACCGGCGTGTCGTACTTCAGGTTCATCGCCAGGATATCGTGATGGATCGCGGCCAGCTGGGCGCACGTGATCACGTGCTGCATCTCGTAATCGGGGTCGAAGAAGCTGATGTTCTCGGCCAGCGAGCCGCTGAACAGCGTGTCCTCCTGGTTCATCACGCCGATCAGGTTGCGGTAGCGGCGCACGCCGAACCGCGCCAGCGGCACGCCGTTGACCAGCATCTCGCCACTGGTCGGTTGCAGCAGGCCGGAGAGGATCTTCAGCAGCGTGGTCTTGCCGGCGCCGGACGGGCCGACGATCGCCACCACCTCGCCGGAGCGGATCGTCAGGTTGACGTTGCGAAAGACGGCCGGCAGGCCGGCGCCGTACGAGAACGACACGTTGCGCAGCTCGATCTGCAGGGGTTCCAGCGCCTTGTCCTCTTCCGTCGCCTCGGATTCGGTCTCGGGTGTCTCGAAGACGATCTCGCCCAGCCGGTCCAGGTGCACCCGCAGCAGCACGAAGTTGATCACCTGGTCCACCAGGCGCAGCACGGCGCCGAGGAAATTCTGCTTGAACGCCTGGAACGCGAAGATCATCCCGACCGTGATGGAGCCGCCGATCGCCATGCGGATGGCGATATAGGTGAAGGCGATGCTCTCCAGGCCCGTCAGCAGGTAATTCGCCGCGTCGAAGCCGGACGACAGATAGCCGAACCGGGTCGACGCCGTGATGTATTCCGACTTGCGGTTCTGCCAGATGCGCTGCCGGTTCTTCTCCTGGCAAAAGGCCTTGATCGTCTCGATGCCGCGGATGTTCTCGATGAAGGAACTGGTTTCCTGCGCCTGCGCCGTCAGCAGGTTGAGGTTCATCGACTTCATCGAGTGGAAATACACCAGCTTGACGATCACATAGATCAGTACCACGACGAAGGCCAGGAACGTCAGCAGCGGGGAATAGACCATCATCAGGCACAGCGTCGTCAGCGCCAGCACGCCGTCGACGACAGCGCCCACCAGGCCGCGGCTGAGCAGGTCGGAAATCGGCTGCAGGGAGCTGAAGCGCGACACCACGTCGCCCAGGTGGCGGCGCTCGAACCAGGCGACCGGCAGGAAGATGGTGTGCCGGAACAGGTTGACCGCGCTTTGCAGCGAGACGGTGTTGCTCAGTGAAAGCACCAGGCGGCTGCGCAGCCAGGACGATGCCACGTTCAACAGCACCACTCCCGAAAACCCCAGTGCCAACACCGTCAGCAGCGCCGTGTCCTGGTTCGGATAGGCGCTGTCGATGGCGATCTGCATGCAGAACGGCAGCGCCAGCGTGGCGATCTGCATGACCAGCGACAGCGACAGGATGCGCGTCAAGGCCGCCGAGGCGCCGGTAATGCGCGTCCACAATTGCTGGATCTTCAGGTGGCGGACAAAATTGCCGCGTGCGAACTGGGCCGCCGGCGCGAGCTCGACAACGACGCCGGTAAAGTGGCGCGACACCTCGTCTTCGGTGAGGCGCACCCGGCCGCGGGCTGGATCGGCCACCGTATACACGGTGCCCTTGACGCCCGGCTGCACCTTTTCCAGCACCACGTAGTGGCTCAGGTCCCAATGCAGGATCGCCGGCAGTTGCAGCTTGTCCAGGGCCGGCAGGTCCGCCCGCAACGGCCGGCAGTGAAACTTGAGCTGGTCGGCGATCCCGATCAGCGCCTTCAGCGACAGGCCGCGGGCCGACAACGGAAAACGCCGGCGCAGCGTGTGCAGGTCGACCTTCAAGCCGAAATGGCTGGCGACCATCGCCATGCAGGCCAGCCCACACTCGCCAGCGACCGATTGGCGTACCACTTCCGCCTGCGTACCGAACATGCTAAACCCTGTCTCGAACTGTTCTGATTGGTTCCAGGAGCCAGTCGAGGAACGAACGCCGCTCCAGGACGATATTGCCTTTCAGCGCCATCCCGGCCTGGAGGGGAAATGTCTTGCCGTATGCGGCCACGTGCTCCTGCTGCAGCTTGACGCGGACCCGGTACACGCCTTCCTGCAGGTTCAGCGGCACGTCGATATCGCTGGGCGCGATGGCGCTTTTCGATACCTGCACGACCGTTCCCGCGTAGGAGCCGAACTTCTGGTACGGGAAGGCGTCGTACAGCAGGCGCACGCTCTGGCCGGGCTCGATGAAGCCGACGGCGCGGGACGGCGCGAACAGCTCCGCCTCGAAGCTCGTGTCGTCGGGAATGATGTTCAGCACCAGGCCCTGCGAGCGCAGCGATTTGCCTGGAATGGCCATCAGCGACGACACCGTGCCGCTGATCGGCGCCGTCACCACGTAATGACCGGCAGCTTTGGCGGCGGAAGAGTTCTGGCGGATCGACTCGGTCTGGATGCGGTTTTCGTTGACCTGCTTGCGCTCTGCGCTGCCCAGCGCCACCAGCTGCGCCTTCAGATTGGCGATGCGCGCCTTCACGGACGACTGCTGCTGCATCAGCTTGGAGAGGTTCTGCTGGTGTTCCAGGAATTCCTGGCGTTTCTCATCCAGCGTGTACTGGCTGAAATAGCCCTGCTTGACGAGCGACTCCCATTTCGACAAGGTCGTCTCGAGCGACTTCGCCAGCTGGCGCTGCATCTCGATCTGCGCCACGATCTGGGACAGCTCGTCGGTGGAATAAGCCAGCTCGCCTTCCAGCCGGTTGCGTTCGACCAGCATGTTCGCGCGTATGACGCCCAGCTGGTCGGCCGTCAACGCGGCCTGGCGTTCCAGCGAGCGCAGGTTCTCCTGGCTGTAGCTTTCGTCATTGCCGAGCGGGGTGTCGACCGAGACCACGAGCAGCTTGTCGCCTGCCTTGACGTGCTGGCCCTCCTTGACCGACACGTCCTGGACGATGCCGGGCTTGGGCGCCAGGATCTTGGCCAGCGGCTTGCTCGTGGTTACGATGCCGCTTGCCGCCTCGGTGCGCGCATATTCGCCGAAGGCGGCGGCGCCGATCGCCAGCGCGGCGGCCGCGCACAGCGCGATGACGACGTAGTTCGCGGTCGGCTCCGCGACCACCGTAATGTTGCCGTAGAGCCGCTTCTGTCTGAACGACACCGCTTCCGGCCGAAAGATCTCCGTACCCGACATGCCGCTACAGTTCCACCTGGTGCGAAATGATGTCGCGCTTGAGCAAGGCGGCCAGCACGCCGGCGCCATCGACCACGCCCTGCTGTGCGATCGCATCGGCCACTTGCCCCGCGTTGGCGCCCGGGTGTGCCGCAATGAAGCCGACCGCCATGCGTTCGGCCGTCGTCAACACGTGGCGCTGGCCGTTCACAACGACCGAACCGCCATCGAACGCATAACGTGAATTGAGCTGCAGGACACGGCGGCGCGTCTCGTCTTCGCGCCGCGGCAGGAACAGGTCGGCCAGGGCGACATGGCTGTTGACGCGTTCGCGCGACTGCGCACGGCGACGGAAGTCCTGCAAGGTCGCAGGATTGGCCAGGATGTCGGCCAGTACCGCGATGGCCTGTTCGAGCTGGCCGTCGCCCGCTTCGATGCCATTGACGGATTTGCGGAACGCCAGGTGATCGGGCAGCTTGTTACCGCAGGCCCAGACCAGGTAGTCCAGCAGCAGCGGCGTATGGGCACCGACCGCCAGGTGGAAGGTCGGCCGGTTGTCCACCGGCGCCACCTTGTGCCACCAGCCGCGCGGCAGATACAGCACGTCGCCGGCTTTCAGGACGATGTCGAGCACCGGCGTTTGCGGCGCCTGGGCCTTTTTCTCGGCGCTGACCTGGGAATTGAGCGGCAGCTGGAACGTCGGCTCGTACACCAGCCAGCGTTTTTCGCCAAACATCTGGACGGCGAAAATATCGTGCCGGTCCCAGTGAATATCGGTGGCGGGCTCGCGGCCGAACGACACGTAGGCGTTCGCCGACGCCTGGGCCCGGGCAAAGCGCGACACCTGCAGGCAAATATCGGACACCGCCTGCGAATACAGGTCGATGCGGTTCAACACCAGCGACGCATCGTCGGCCAGGCAGCGGTACAACGCTTCCTTGCGGATGCGGCGGCGCCGGATGCCGATGTCGGTATATTCCTCGATCAGCTGGCGCTGGTCGATCCGCTCGGCATTCTTCAACACCTTCAGATAGGTTTCCTCGGGATCGACCACGTCGAGGGCATTGTCGATGATCCGGACCGGATCGCCTGGCGGCGTGAACGCCCCTTCCAGCAACAGCGGCTTTTTCTCGAAAAAGCCGCTCTGGAACTCGTCATAGGAATAACGGAAGTCGATCAGCATTATTTCTGTGCCCTCAGGGTGCGGGACAATGCTTCGTGGTTCCAGTCCAGGTTGATCGAAGCCAGGCTGTCGCCACGGTCGGCCAGCAGGCCCAGTGTTCCCGAATTGGAATCGGGAGAAGGAAAATACGTCACGCTCCTGATCGGCTGGGTCGAGCGAAGCAATTCCACCGGCGCACTGAATACGCCCGCATGCTGCGTATAAGCGGCAACGACATATGCGCCGTTGGCTTGCCACACACCCACGTCCAGCGCATGCTCCCCAGCCGCCGTCCTGGCCTTGTCGACCTGGGATGCCATGATGAAGCGGCCCTGCGGCAGGGCCGGATGAGGATCGCCGGCGGGATGGATGCCCAGCTTCTGCCCTGTCAAGTTGGGCGAATGGCTGAAGCGGTCGTTCGCATGGGCGGCAAAGACCGTGCCATCCTTGAATAACACCAGACTCATCCGGGTTGCCGCCGCATCGCTGGCGCAAGGTCCTTGCAGCAGCGCGGCGTGGGCCAATTTTAGTCGGTCCTGGCTGCCAGCGACGCTGATCGACAGCTCGGACAGCGATTCGCTCAGCGGAACAAATTTCAGACCCGCTGCCCGGCTCGCCGTAGCGGCACAGGCCGCCTGCGCCGGCGCCGCGCTCTGCGCGGCTGCCGGGCAGGCGACCAGCACGCTGGCCGCGGCCACTGCCGAGAGTATCTTGGTAAAACGGTTATTCATCTGCGGACTCCCGAGCGGTTCGGCCCTGACGGGTCAACGGAAGCCAGGATGGTTGGCGTCATAGCCGCTGCCTGGGTTCTGCAGGATCGGCATATTGGAATAGGAAGCGATCGCCCAGGCGATGTCATTGGCGACCCGCTCGTTCATGTCGTTCGTGGACTGGCCGTTGGCCAGGCGCTCGTTTTCGGTGCGGCCGGCATTGGTCATATGGCCCAACTCATGCAGGGGCAGATAATTCGTGCCGCCCGGGTTGGCCGCATAACCGGTCAGGTTATCGATATTGAAGCTCACCTGCGGGTTGCCGCCGGCGTAATCGGCTTCGCCACGCGTGGTGCCGTTGCGGTAAGTGAAACCCTGCTCGTTGACGACAATGTCGGTCTTGGCCCAGATCTGCTTCAGCTCGGCACCGGTGACGCTTTGGCCGTTGGACAGCGTCACACGGGCGTTATCGGGAATCGCGGCCACCGCGTTCGTCGTATCCTGCACGCTCTTGACCAGGGCGTCGACCGCTTTCTGTTCGTCGGCGGTCAATGGCCGGGTGATCTTGACGTCGACGCGGACAGCGCTTTCGTCGGTCGGTTCCGGCACCGGTCCGCCATATCCCACGCCGCCACCGCCCCAAATGAACAAGTTGGGCATGAAATAGGACTTCGTATTGTCGCGATTGCCGACGACCGTGACGGTCGGCATGGTGGTGGTCGGATTCTCGTCGCCGTCCTCGCCGTCACCGCCGGCGATCAAATCCAGTTCATCTTCCATCAACAGGCGTACACCATCGAACTCACCGCTGAAATGCCGCATACGAATCTCCTCTAAAAGTCTGGCCGGGTGGCTGGTTAAAGTTGCTTCGGTTGGAACACGCTCAGCATGATAACGATTCCTATTCAGTACTCAACAGCGAGCAAGATTTTTTTTGGAATAGTATTATTTTTTCCACAATATATTGAAAGCAGAGCAGCTTGGTGATAATCACGGCACATTGACAGCGCCACATCGCTGCACAAAATACTATGTGAATAGTCGTGCGCGACTTTACGTTCGAAATTTGAAATAGGGATGACGGCAACTGGCCCGGAGCTCGGGCCTGCCGGTCAGCAGCACTCGAGGTTGTCCGGCGGCGGATACGCGATGCGCGTGCCCTCAACCAGGGCGAACGAGGTCAGCACGTGCGGCCGGGTCTTGCCCCGGTTGATGATGTGCTCGACCGGAATGCCGCGCACCGCCAGCGCATCCGCGACCATCGAACGGTGGCAGCGCCACGGCACCGCCTCGGCGCACATCAGGGCGCAGCGGCGGTCGCTGGCCAGGACCAGCACGGTTTCCACGCCGGCCAGGAACTCGTCCGATTGCATATGGTCGGCATAGCCGCGAAACGATTTGTTGCGCCAGCCGCTGTTGGGTGAATCCTTGCGGGCGTGGCGCAGACCGCCGAGGGCGGCGATGTACTGGTAAGCGATGCCGGCCGCGGCCAGCGCCGGCGGCAGCTGGTCCTGGCCGAACTGCGGGTTGGCGCGTGACTTCGGTACCGTGCGGATATCGATCAGCGTGCCGATGCGCTGTTCGGCCAGCAGGGCGATGAATTCCTCGATGGGGCGGTTGGAGTGGCCTATCGTAAATACTGTTTGCGTCATGGTTCGCGTGCGCGAGCTTGGGGCGACAGGCTGTATTCTGGTCCAGGTGGCCGGACAGCGGCGCCCTCTTCCCGACCCGAGCCGAACACATGAGCCAACGGCGTCAAGGAGCGGATTTGCCGCTATATGGAAGCAACGCCACCGTTCCGGATCCGCCTGGGCGAGCGCAAGACGGTCACGGACCTGCCGGCGGATGTCCTCTACACGATGAACTCGGCGCGGCACCGACCGCGGACGAGTGCCTCCGCAACCCCATCCCTCACTGACCGGATGGCACCATCGTCGTATCCGGTCGCTGCGCCTTCAGCAGCGTGTAGCCGCTTTCGCGGTCCGGCAGCGCGCCGGCCTGGAATTCCTGCAGCAGCGTATCGACTTCCTCGCCGGACCATTTCTTGCCCACATTGGCCAGCGTGACACCGTTACGCACGACCGGCGCCTTGCGCGCCGGCTCCAGCTTGCCTTGCAGCGCATTGCGGGCGATGAACAAGGCGCGGATCACATCCGGCGTCGTGCAGGCGTCGTGTTCGGCCAGGGACACCCCGGTGCGCGGGTCGATGCCCAGGGCCAGTTGCTCGAGGAGTTGCGCTGCCTGTTGCGGTGTCATGCTGGCTCCTTTCGTCCGGTGGCTCTGTCAAGGGTAGCAGCTGCCTGTCCGCTTGCTGCGGCATCTGCCGCGTTGCTGGTGCCGCTCAAGGAAGCCGACGACCGAGGGAACTTTCAGCGGCATCGTTCAGCGTGCCCCCGCCGTCCGCACCACCCGCGCATTCAACGCGATCACGACACCCGCCAGCGACAGCGAGCCCAGCGCCACCGCGATATTGGTCTGGGCGGCGATCCAGCCGATCACCGGTGGGCCCAGCAGCAGGCCCGTGTAGCCGACGGTGGCGGCCGTCGCCACGCCGATGCCGGGCGCCATGCCGGGAATGTTGGCGGCAGCCGCGAAGATCAGCGGCACGACATTGGCCGCGCCCAGCCCTACCAGCGCAAAGCCGACGGCGGACAAGGCGTGATGCGTGCTCGTCACGGCGATCAGCAAGCCCAGCAACATCGACAAGCCGCCGACGACCATCAGGGTGGGCGAGCCGAAGCGCACCGTCAGGCGGTCGCCGGCAAAGCGACAGGCGGCCATCGCGATCGAGAACGCCGAGTAGCCCAGGGCCGCCGCGCCCGGCGTGGCGCCGGTACGTTCCGTCATCAGCAATGCGCTCCAGTCCACCAGCGCGCCCTCCACCGCCATGCACAGCAGCGCCAGCAGCCCAAGGAACAGGGCGGGGCCGCGCGGCAGCGCGAAGTGGCTGCCGCCAGCGCCGCTGGCGGCCGTGTGCAGCACGCGTGGCGCCGTCAGCAGCACGGCCACGATGGTGACGACACTGAACGCCAGCGCGCCGCGGCCGTCCCCAAAACCGTGCTCGACGATCAGCCCGCCGCCGGCCGCGCCGACCAGCCCGCCCAGGCTGAAGAAGGCGTGGAACGACGACATCGTCGGCACGCCGCGCGCGATCTCCACCTCGCTGGCGTTGGCGTTCATCGACACGTCCAGCGCGCCATTGGACGCGCCGAACGCGAACGCGGCCACGAACAGCGCGGCCACGTGCGACGTGCCGATCAGCAGCGCGGTCATGACGGCGAACACGAAGGCGGCCCACAAGGTGGTGCGACGGGTGCCCCAGTGCGTGGTCAGCCAGCCGGCCACCGGCATCGCGGCCATGGCGCCGGCGGCGATCGTCAGCAGCAGCATGCCCAGCACGCCGGTATCGAGGCCGGCCCGGGCCTGCACCACGGGCACGTGCGCGGCCCACAGGCCGACGCCGGCACCGTTCAATAAAAAGATGGCGGAAATCGCCCAGCGCGCGGCGCCGATGTGCTTTGCGCTCATGCGCGCTCCGCGAAGAGCAGTTCGGGGCCGCCGGCCACGTCGCGCAGGGCCGCGACGTGCTGCGCCGGCAGGTCCGCCTCGACGGCCAGATGGTCCAGCTCGTTGGGCATGCCCAGGAAAAACGGTGACGGCGCACCGAAGCGCTCGTTCAGCGCGGCGGCGGCACGGCGCGCGCTGCCGGCCAGCATCGCGCGCTTCAGGATGGCTTCCTCGCCGTCGGAGGCGCCCAGCCGGCGGCTGTCGAGGCCGCACAGGCCGACGATGCACAGGTCGGCGCGCAGCTGTTCGATGTCGGCCAGCGTGCGCGCGCCCAGCACCGCGCCACACTGGGCCGAGTATGTGCCGCCCAGCAGGATCACCCGGGTCTGGCGAAATTCGCCCAGGGCCAGCGCGATGTGCGGGCTGTTGGTGACGATCGTCGCGGCGCAGCCGTCGTCCAGCTGCCGGGCCAGCGCCAGGTTGGTGGAGCCGGCATCGATCAGCACCGTGTCGCCCGGCTGCAGCAGGGACCGCAATGCCTGCGCCAGCAGTGCCTTGCGCTGTAACGCCGCACCTTCGCGCTGGCCGAAACTGGCCTCGCCGCCGGCACGGCGCACGGCGCCACCGTGCACCCGCCGCAGCCGGCCGGCCAGGTCCAGGTCGCGCAGGTCGCGCCGGATCGTGTCCTCGGACGTCTGGAAACGCTGGGCCAGCTCGGCCGCCAGCACCTTGCCTTCACGGTCTACCGCTTCGCCGATCAGGCGCCGCCGTTCCTCTGCCAATTGCATGCTTGCACTCCGGGTGGTTCGAATAGCGCAAGCATACACGAACAAACGTGCAAAGAAAACGCATAAACGTGCATCAACGATCTTTATAGGGGGCGGCCCGCAAAGTTTCGCGCGGCGCTTCCGGTGGCGGACTGAAGTCGATCTCGCACAGCCACGACTGCGCGTACTCGACGATTTCGCCGTTGCGGTTGCGGATACGTTCGAAGCCGGTCAAGGTGAAGCGGCCGTCGCCACACCACAGGATGCGCGGCTCCAGCAGGGTTTCGCGGATCACCGGCGAACCGTGCTCCATCAGGCGCGCCAGCTTGACGGGGCGGCGCAGGCCCTGGTCGTCCGTATCGAGGATGCGCAATTCGCCAAAGCGGGGCGCGGCGCGGTCGCCCAGGACGCGGCTGGGCAGCGAAATGCCGCCCATGCGCAGTTTGACCATTTTGATTCTCATGATGCACCCAAGAAATAATACTGTACGTTTATACAGTATAGCAGCAGTCGGGAAACACCTGCGCTTTTTAGCCCGGTGGTCATCGTACAACTTGGGGAGGGCCGCAGCGCTGCTGCTATAATGATCACTTCCCTTTCCAGCCCACCGCCATGTCCGACCTGACCGCCACCGTTACGCCGCCGAAACGGCGCCACCGCAACCTTGCCCAGGGCGTGGTCGAGAGCATCAGCGCCAGCATTCGCGACGGCGTGCTGAAGCCCGGCGAGAAGCTGCCGACCGAGTCCGTGATCATGGAACTGCACGGCGTCAGCCGCACCGTGGTGCGCGAGGCCATCTCGCACCTGCAGGCCGCCGGCCTGGTCGAGACGCGCCACGGCATCGGCACGTTCGTGCTGGAGCCGCCCGCCCCGCCGCTGCTGATCTCGGCGGACACGATCCGCACCATCGGCGACGTGCTGGCGATCCTGGAGCTGCGCATCAGCCTTGAAACGGAAGCGGCCTGGCTGGCGGCGTCGCGCCGCACCGACGAGCAGGCGCGCGAGATGGCCGCCGCGCTCGAGCGCATCGTGCAAGGCGGCTCGGTCGAGGCGGACGTGCAGTTCCACCTGCTGATCGCGCAGGCGACCGGCAACCGCTACTTCGTGGACATCCTGACCCACCTGGGCACGACGATCATCCCGCGCGCGCGCGTCAACTCGGCGCAACTGGCGCACGACGATCCGGCCGTCTACCTGGAGCGCGTCAACCGCGAACACGAGGACATCTACCACGCCATCCTGCGGCGCGACCCGGAAGGGGCGCGCGCGGCGATGCGCACCCACCTCTCCAACAGCCGCGAGCGGCTGCGCAAGGCGCAGGAAGAGACCGCGGCGGCGCTGTGACATGCGTGCCGCCGGGCTGGCAGCCGCGTTGCTTTGCGCCGTCGGCGTGGTGCACGCGGCGGACCTGCCCTGCCCTGGCGCCGTGTCGTTGCAAACGGAGCGGGATTATCTGGTCAACCTGAAGGCCGCATTGCGCTCGTCATGTTTGCTGGAAGACGATGCCGCCATTGAGGAGCGGCTCAAGGCCTTGTTTGCCGCGCCGGCAGTCACGACGCAATACCGGGCGCGGCAGTCATCTACAAATTTGCCGGGAGGATTCCGGGTGCCGGCGATCGCGGCCAGGAAGCACTTGTCCAGGTCGTCATCAAGTTGGCACCCGACGCGCCGCGCGAGCTCAGCGCGCGCGTCGAATTCAAGGGCAACTGGGAACTCACGAGCGCGGCCTTCCAGGAGATCTGGCAGGCCGAGCAATGGCCCATCCTGCCGCCGCACCATCCCGATCCACGCAACTATGGCCGCTACACCGTGCCCGGGTCCCGCGTCGGCGCAGTCAGCTTGACGCGGGATGACAATGGCCGGCTGCTGACTTGGTCCTATTGGGACGAGCCCCCAGGGCGCCCTGTGCCAACGCAAACGTCGTCGGCGCTGTTTTGCTCCAACGCCTGCCGGGCGCCCGCGTGGACCCGGGGCGCGGCAGCGCACAGTTGCCCCGCCAAGGTCTCTTGTGGGGAAGCCGCCGCGAAGTAGAAGCCCAAGCGAAAGGCTGGGGTCGGACCCGGCGGGTCCGACCCCATCATTCCGGTGGCAACCAAAACGCTTGCAGCCGCCCGTTTTAGGTTGTACGATGTCATACAACGATGACCCTTATCCTCGATCCCCCTGACCTAGAAGCGAGTAGACTCATGCAACCCAAAGAACTCCAAACCGTCCTGTCCCATGGCCTGCTGTCGTTCCCGGTGACCGACTTCGACGCCAACGGCGACTTCCGCGCCGACACCTACGCCAAGCGCCTGGAATGGCTGGCACCGTATGGCGCGTCCGCCCTGTTCGCGGCCGGCGGCACGGGTGAGTTCTTCTCGCTGACCCCGAACGAATACACCGACATCATCAAGACCGCCGTCGACACCTGCCGCGGCAAGGTGCCGATCCTGGCCGGTGCCGGCGGCCCGACCCGCGCGGCCATCGCCTATGCGCAGGAAGCGGAACGCGTGGGCGCGCAAGGCATCCTGCTGCTGCCGCACTACCTGACCGAAGCCAGCCAGGATGGCCTGATCCGCCATGTGGAAGAGGTCTGCAAGTCGGTGGACTTCGGCGTGGTCGTCTACAACCGCGGCAACTGCCGCCTGACGGCCGACTCGCTGGAGATCCTGGCCGCGCGCAATCCGAACCTGATCGGCTTCAAGGACGGCATCGGCGACATCGAACTGATGGTCTCGATCTGGCGCCGCATGGGCGACCGCTTCAGCTACCTGGGCGGCCTGCCGACGGCGGAAGTGTACGCCGCGGCCTACAAGGCGCTCGGTACCCCGGTATACTCGTCGGCGGTATTCAACTTCATGCCGAAGCTGGCCATGGACTTCTACCACGCCGTGGCCGCCGACGACCGCGAGACGCAGAACCGCCTGCTGGACGAATTCTTCCTGCCGTACCTGGCCATCCGCAACCGCAAGGCCGGCTACGCGGTGTCGATCGTCAAGGCGGGCGCGAAGATCGCCGGCTACGACGCCGGTCCGGTGCGCGCACCGCTGACCGACCTGACGGAAGAGGAATACGCGATGCTGGAGAAACTGATGCGTGCCCAGGGCCCGCAATAACGGCGTCTGTAGTGCTGCAAAACCGATGCGGGCCACGGCCCGCATCGATCTATTCTGCCGGCCGATATGACAACCGCCGCGCGCCAGCTGGCACGCGGCCAACAGGAGAACACATGGAAATCAAGGGTGAAATGATCATCGGCCGCAAGGCCGTGCTGGGCAAGGAAGGTACCGTCAAGGCTGTCGACCCGTCGCGCAACGCGCAGATCGAGCCGCCTTTCGGCCTGGCGTCGCAAGCCGAACTGGAACAGGCTTGCACGCTGGCGTGGCAGGCCTTCGACCGCTACCGCGAGACGACGCCGGCGCAGCGCGCCAAGTTCCTCGAGACCATCGCCGACCGCATCATGGACCTGGGCCCGGCGCTGATCGAACGCGCCATGCAGGAATCCGGCTTGCCGCAGGCACGCCTGGAAGGCGAACGTGGCCGCACCTGCAATCAGCTGCGCCTGTTCGCGAAAGTCGTGCGCGATGGCCGCTACCTCTCCGCCACGCTGGATTCGGCGCTGCCCGACCGGGCGCCAGCCCCGCGCCCCGACCTGCGCCTGCGCAAGATCGGCCTGGGTCCGGTCGCCGTGTTCGGCGCGTCGAACTTCCCGCTGGCCTTCTCGGTGGCTGGCGGCGACACCGCCTCCGCGCTGGCCGCCGGCTGCCCGGTCGTGGTGAAAGCCCACTCGGCCCACCTGGGCACTTCCGAGCTGGTGGCGAAGGCCGTGCAGCAGGCCGCGATCGACAGCGACATGCCGGAAGGCGTGTTCTCGATGCTGATCGGCGCCGGCCAGAGCATCGGCCAGAACCTGGTCAGCCATCCGCACATCAAGGCGGTCGGCTTCACCGGCTCGCGCGCGGGCGGCATCGCGCTGATGAAGACGGCGGCGGCGCGCCCCGAGCCGATCCCCGTGTACGCGGAAATGAGCAGCATCAATCCGGTCTTCCTGCTGGAAGGCGCGCTGGCCAACGAAAAACTGCCGCAGCAGTTCGCCGACTCGCTGACGCTCGGCGCCGGCCAGTTCTGCACCAATCCGGGCCTGTTGATCGCGCTGGAGTCGCCGGCCCTGGACAAGTTCGTGCAAGGCACCGTCAGCGCGCTGCAGGCCAAGGGCGCCGCCACGATGCTGACCCCGGGCATCCACCAGGCCTACACCACCGGCGTGGCCAAGCTGGGCAAGGTCGAGGGCGTGACGTTGCTGGCGCAGGGCCAGACCACGGACAACCCGTGCAGTGCGGTGGCCGCGCTGTACACGACCGATGCCGCCACGTTCCTGGCCAAGCCGGAACTGGAAGACGAAATCTTCGGCCCGTGCTCGCTGCTGATCCGCTGCCACAGCGAAGCGCAGCTGATCGAGGTGGCCGAACACGTCGAAGGCCAGCTGACGGCGGCGGTGCACGCGACGGGCGCGGACATCGCCATCGCGAAAAAACTGCTGCCGACCCTGGAACGCAAGGCCGGTCGCATCCTGTTCAATGGCTTCGGTACCGGCGTCGAAGTGGCGCACGCGATGGTGCACGGCGGGCCGTTCCCGTCCACCTCGGACAGCCGCTCCACCTCGGTGGGCGCGTCGGCGATCGACCGCTTCCTGCGCCCGGTGTGCTACCAGGACGTGCCGGCCGAGCTGCTGCCGGCCGCGCTGGCGGGCGACAATCCGCTGGCGATCCCGCGCGTCGTCGACGGTGAGCTGGTGCTGAAGTAATGGCAGGCCTGTCGATCGAACGCATCGCCGGCGTGCAGTGCGCGACGGGCGAAAGCCCGGCGTGGGATGCCGCCGCGCGCGCGTGGTACTGGGTCGACATTCCGGCCAGGTGCATCTGGCGGCTCGATGCCGCCGGGCGCACGCGCTCGTGGCAGGCCCCCGAGATGGTGGCCTGCGTGGCGCCGCGCGCGCGCGGTGGGCTGATCGCCGGCATGGAGACGGGCATGTTCAAGGTCGAGCTGGAAAGCAGCGACCTGATCGACAACGGCAGCGTGGCCGTCACGCTGCTGGGCAAGCCGGCCGAGCTGGGCGCGGGCATGCGCTTCAACGACGGCCGCACCGACCGCCAGGGCCGCTTCTGGAGCGGCACGATGTTCATGGACATGAGCGCGGGGAAGGATATCGGCCAGCTGTACCGTTACGATGCGAACGGCCTGTCGGCGCCCATTGTCTCTGGCCTGTTCACGCAGAACGGGCTGTCCTGGTCGCCCGACGGGCGCACGATGTACCTGTCCGATTCGCATCCCAACAGCCGCCTGGTGTGGGCATTCGATTACGACGTCGCGACGGGCGTGCCGTCGAACCGGCGCGTGTTCGCCAACCTGGCCGAACACGTGGGCCGGCCGGACGGCGCCGTCGTCGACGCCGACGGCTGCTACTGGAGCTGCGCCAACGACGCCGGCTGCCTGCTGCGCTTCACGCCGGAGGGCAAGCTGGATCGGCGCATCGACCTGCCCTTCCTCAAACCGTCGATGTGCACCTTCGGCGGCGACGACCTGAAGACCCTGATCGTCACGTCGATCGTCTCCGGCAAGCCGGAAGACGCCGAATGGGGCGGCGCCGTCGTGCTGCTGCGCCCCGGCGTGCAGGGCCTGGCCGACGCGCCCTGCGCGTTCTGAAAATTGCCAAAAATCGGGGACTGTCCCCGATTTTTGGCAACTATTTCCCGGAAAATGGGGTCTGTCCCTCTTTTTTGAAGCGGAAGCTTGTGGTGGAGCGGAACACTTCGCCCGGCCGCAGCACCGTGCTGGGGAATGACGGCTGGTTCGGGCTGTCCGGCAGGTGCTGGGTCTCGAATGCGAAGCCGTCATAGCGCTGGTAAGCCGTGCCGCTGACGCCCACCTCTTTTCCATCGAACGCGTTGGCCGTGTAGAACTGCGCCGACGGTTCCGTCGTGCCGATCTCCATCCGGATGCCGCTGCTCGTGTCGTCGATGACGGCCACGGTGGCCAGTTGACCCGGCTGCTTGCCAAATACCAGGCTGTGGTCGAAACCGGGCGGATCGCCCAGCAGGACGGAAGGCGCCTGCAGTCGCGCCGCGGCACTGGCGGGCTTGCGGAAGTCCAGTGGCGTGCCGGCCACGCTGGCCAGCTCTCCCGTCGGTACGCGGTTCGCGTCCGTGACGGCGTAGCGGTCGGCGTCGAACTGGAAGCGGTGCGAGGCCAGGCCGCGGCTGCCGGCACCCGCCAGGTTGAAGTAGGCGTGGTTCGTGAAATTGACGACCGTGGGCGCATCCGTCACCGCTTCGTACTCGATGCGGAACTCGTCGCTGGCGCGCAGCAGGCGGTAGGTCACGTGCAGCGTCAGCGTGCCGGGGAAGGACTGGTCGCCGTCCGGGCTGACCAGGGTGTAGACGGAGCCGATCGAGGCGCTGTCGGCGAAGTCGCGGCGCTGCCACACACGCTGTTCGTAACCGGGCGGGCCGCCGTGGATGGTCAGGCCGCGCAGGTTCGGCTGCAGCCGCACCGTCTTGCCGTCCAGCGTGTAACGGGCGCCGCCGATGCGGCCGGCGTAACGGCCGATGATGGCGCCCCATTTGCGCGTGCTGCGCTGGTAGGCCGCCAGGTCCGGCAAGTCCAGCACGACGTTGCGGCGCGCGCCGGTCCGGTCGGCCGCCGTCGCGGCCACGATGGTGGCACCGTAGTCGATGTAGGCCAAGGTCATGCCGCGGTCGTTGGTCAGCGTGACCTTCTCGACGGCGGCGCCGGCGCTTGTGGTGCCATACGGTTGCACGGCGATGCCGGTGGCACTGGCCACCCCCGCAGCGGCCAGCAGGGCGGCGCAGAACGATCGTCGCATCAGAGGTCCGTGATTTCCTTGTAGCGCGGTACCAGCGTCTTCATGACGCCCCAAGCCAGCAGGTAGGCCAGCGCGCAGAACGCGAACATGATCATGTAGCCGGTGGCCAGCTGGCCCTGTGCGCCATAATAATCGAACAGCCAGCCGCCCACCTTCGACACCGCGACGCCACCGAGGCCGCCGGCCATGCCGCCGATGCCGACGATGGAGGCGACGGTCCGTTGCGGGAACATGTCCGAGACGGTCGTGAACAGGTTGGCCGACCAGGCCTGGTGCGCCGACGCGCCAACGCCGATCAGCAGCACGGGCATCCAGTAGCTGATGGACCCCAGCGGCTGCGCCAGCAGCACGACCAGCGGGAAGCAGGCGATGACGAACATCGCCTTCATGCGGCCGTCGTACGGCGACGCCCCCTTGTCCATGAAGTAGGCGGGGAAGTAGCCGCCGCCGATACTGCCGATCATCGTCATGCTGTACAACACGGCCAGCGGCAGCACGATGTCGGCCGGCCCCATGCCATAGGTGGAGGCCAGGTATTTCGGCAGCCAGAACAGGAAGAACCACCACACGCCGTCCGTCATGAATTTGCCGAAGGCGAAGGCCCAGGTCTGGCGGTAGGCCAGCAGGCGGAACCAGGGCACCTTGGCGCCGGCTGGGGCGGAGGACGTCGTCGCGGCCGGTGCATCGCTGCGGATGTACGCCAGCTCCGCCTTCGACAGGCGCTTCTGCCGCTCCGGCGTATCGAACAGCATCTGCCACGCGATCATCCACACGAAGCCGATGGCGCCGATGACGATGAAGGCGGCCTGCCAGCCCCAGTTGATCGCGATCCAGGGCACCGTCAACGGTGCCAGGATGGCGCCGATATTGGCGCCGGAGTTGAAGATCCCGGTGGCGAACGAGCGCTCGCGCTTGGGGAAGTATTCGGCCGTGGCCTTGATCGCGGCGGGGAAGTTGCCCGCCTCGCCCACCGCCAGCACGGCGCGCGACAACATGAAGCCGATGATCGAAGCCGGCGCCGTCACCATGCCCAGCGCACCCAGCGCGCTGCCGACCGCATGCCCCATCGGCACCGAATAGGCGTGCATGATGGCGCCGCCGGACCACACGGCGATCGCCCACAGGTAGGCGCGCTTGGTGCCGATGCGGTCGACGATCGGGCCGGCGAACACCATCGACAGCGCATACACGAACTGGAACGCCGCCGTGATGTTGGCGTAGTCGGTATTGGACCAGTTGAATTCTTTTGTGAGCTGCGGCGCCAGCAGGCTCAATACCTGGCGGTCCAGGTAATTGACGGTGGTGGCGAAGAACAGCAGCGCGCAGATCGTCCAGCGGTAATTGCCGACGGCGGTGGCGCCGCGTGCGCCAGCGCTCGGCTGGCTGACAGGGTCGTTCAGCTTCATGGGATCACTTGGTTTGGTTATCGTCGATCTCTCGGTCTCCAGCGAGAGCAGCCCTAAGTTGTATGTCATCGTACAACCTAACAAGACGTTAAGCAAGAAATAATCAAGTCCCCGGCATAGTCCCCTGTTCCGGGCAATTTTCCTGAAAACCAGGGCCCGTCCGCGCCTTGCCTGTCGCGACACCGCAACGCGGGTCATCCATGCCCCGCCCCTGTCTACGTAATTTCCGTAAATCATTAATTTCCAAGGGGAAAATATGATAAGGTGGAGCCGACCTCCCCCCGCGATTCCCCATGATGACGCTGACCGACCTGTTTTCGCCGCCGGCGGACCCTTCGCTGCTGCAATACGGCATCCATGAGCCGCGCCTGGTCGTGCTGTCGTTGCTGGTGGCCGTGTTCGCTTCGCTGATGGGCCTGCAAATGGCCGGCCACTCGCGCGGCGCCAACAGTCCCGTGCTGCGCATGGGCGCGTTGTTGGCCGGCACGCTGGCACTGGGTTCCGGCATCTGGGCCATGCATTTCATCGGCATGCTGGCCTTCGACCTGTGCACGCCGACCCACTACGATCCCGTGGTGACCTTTCTGTCGCTGCTGCCTGGCCTCGCCGCTGCCGCCGTCGCGCTGGCGATCCTGAGCCGGCCCACATTGACGCGCGGCGTGCTGCTGACGGGGGGCCTGCTGGTCGGCGCCGGCATCGGCGCCATGCACTACAGCGGCATGGCGGCCATGCGCACCGGCCTGCAGCTGCGCTACGACCCGTGGATGTTCGCGCTGTCGATCGTCGTCGCCGTCGTGCTGGCGACCGTCGCGCTGGGCGTGCGCTTCGGCCTGCGCGGCCTGCGCCAACGCCTGAGCCATCGCCAGCGCCTGGCCATCAGCGCACTGGTGATGGGCGGGGCGATCACGGGCATGCACTACACGGGCATGGCGGCCGCGCGCTTCGTCGGCACGCCGGCGCCCGGCGCGAGCGCGGGCAGTACCGATTTCGTCGCACTGGCCGTCAGCGCCATTACCGTGCTGTTTACCGTGGTCGTCATGGGCGCCAACGGCCTGCTGCGCTACCGCGAGATGTACCGCCAGCTGCACCGCAGCGAAAGCTGGATGCGCGCCCTGCTGACGACCACCGTGGACGGCGTCATCACGGTCGACCGCGACGGCACGATCCACGAGTTCAACCTGTCGGCCGAGCGCATCTTCGGCTGGCGCCGCGACGAGATCGTGGGCCGCCACATCGCCACGCTGATGGCCGACCAGGCCGCGTCCGAGCAGAGCGGCTTCCTGTACTTCCTGAAAACCGGCGACGACCAGCTGACCCGCGCCGGCAGCGAGGTGCTGGGCCTGCGCAAGGACGGCAGCCACGTGCCGATCCGGCGCGCGGTCGGCCACGCGCGCCTGACGGGGCGCGACCTGTTCGTGCTGTTCATTACCGACATCAGCGAACGGCGTGCCATGGTGCAGGCACTGCGCGACAGCGAGCGCCAGTTCCGCTCCCTGATCGGCAACATCCCCGGCATCTCGTTCCGCTGCCATGCCGATGCCGACTACTCGATCGAATTCCTCAGCGACGGTGTCGAGCTGGTCACCGGCTATCCGGCCGCCGATTTCACGGGCGCGGCCCGCCAACGCACGCTGATCGAGCTGATCTCGCCCGCCGACCTGCCGCGCGTGCTGGCGCTGTGCGGCGAAGCTGTCGCCGCCGGCAGTGCCTACACGGTCGAATACCGGCTGCGCCACGCGGACGGCAGCTGGCGCTGGGTATGGGAGCACGGCGCGCCCGTCATGGGCGACGACGGCATGCCGCGCTGGGTCGATGGCGTCATCCTCGACATCACCGAGCGCCGCCAGATGGAAGAAGACCTGCGCCTGGCCAAGGAAAAGGCCGAGCAGGCCGCCGCGGCACGCGCCTCGTTCGTGGCCAACATGAGCCATGAGATCCGCACGCCGATGAACGCCATCCTCGGCTTTACCGACGTGCTGCTGGACGGCGAACTGCAGCCGCAGCAGCGCGCCCACCTCGACACGGTGCGCAACGCCGGCCGTGCGCTGCTGCGCCTCCTGAACGAGATCCTCGACACGGCCAAACTGGAAAAAGGCGCCGTGCAACTCGAACTGGACGACTACAACCTGCTGGCGCTGATCGACCAGCTCTCGTCCACCTACAACACGACGGCACGCGGCAAGGGGCTGGCGCTGAACATCGCCTACGCTCCCGACCTGTCGCCCTGGCAGCACGGCGACGAACTGCGCATGCGCCAGGTGCTGACCAACCTGCTCGACAACGCGATCAAGTTCACCGCCGCGGGCAGCGTCACGCTCAGCGTCGCGGCCGAGGGCGAACAGCTGCGCATCGCCGTCACGGACACCGGCATCGGCATCGCGCCGGACCGCCTGGCCGCCATCTTCGACCCGTTCACGCAGGCCGATGCCTCGATGACGCGCCGCTTCGGCGGCACGGGCCTGGGCACCACGATCAGCAAGCAGCTGGTGGAACTGATGGGCGGCCGCATCTGGGCCGAGAGCACGCCGGGCCAGGGCAGCACCTTCCACGTGCTGCTGCCGCTGACGCCGGCGTTGCAGCCGGAGCGCCTGCGCCAGCAAACCCAGCGCCAGCGCATCGCCTTCGAGCTGCCGCCGCTGCGGGTGCTGGCGGCCGACGACGTGGCGCAGAACCTGGAGCTGCTGGGACTCCTGATGAGCAAGCGCGGTCACACGCTGACCTTGGCGCACGACGGCGCGCACGCCGCCGAGCTGGCCGCGCGCCACGACTTCGACGTGATCCTGATGGACGTGCAGATGCCGCACGTGGACGGGCTCGCGGCCACCCGCATCATCCGCGCCGAGGCGCAGTGCAATGGGCGGCCGCGCGTGCCCATCGTGGCGATGACGGCGAGCGTGCTGGAAGCGCACCGTAAGGCCAGCATGGCCGCCGGCATGGACGGCTTCGCATCCAAACCGGTCGACTGGTATGCCCTGTCGCACGAGATCGCACGCGTGCTGGGGCTGGAAGCGGTGGGTGCCATGGTGGCGCTCAACGCGGCCGGGCCGCTGGTGCTGAATCGCGCGGCCGCGCTGCTGCGCTGGGGCGGCAACGAGGCCGCGCTGCAGGCGGCGCTGTGCCGTTTCGCCGACGAGCATGGCGGCTGTGACGCCACGCTGACGGCGCTGGCGGGACGCGGCGACCATGCGGCCGTGCAGATGCTGGCGCACCGCGTGCGCGGTGTCGCCGCCAACGTCGGCTTCGAACAGCTGGCGGTACTGCTGGCCGAGATCGAGCAATGCGCCACGGCCTGCGTCGCCGGGACCGCAAGCGAGCGGGCCCGTGCCGCGCTGGACGCTGCGCTGGCCCGCCTGGGTCCGCAACTGGCGCAGGCACGGGCGGCGCAAGGCCGCTGCCCGGATGCGCCCACCGCCGAGGCAGCACCCGCGAGCGCGGTGCTCGACCTCGACGCCGTGCAATCGGCCGCCGCCGCGCTGCAGCGCGCGCTGGCCCGCGGCGCGCTCGACGACGACGCGCTGGCCCGGCTGTCGGCCGCGTTGCAGGGACACGTCGCCCCGGCCGCGCTGGCCCCGCTGCAGATGGCACTGGGCGACTTCGACTTCACGCTGGCCGAAACGAGGCTTAATATGATCCTCGCCACGGTCTTCACCCCCGATACGGAATCCAGCTCATGAACGACCAGACCTTCCGACCCGCCGCCACCACGCCGCAACCGCCGCTGATCCTGGCGGTGGACGACGAGGCCTCCAACCTGCAGCTGCTGCGCCAGATCCTGCAGGACCAGTACCGGCTGCTGTTCGCCAAGGACGGCGCGCGCGCGCTCGAGCTGGCGCGCCAGGAACGCCCCGCCCTGATCCTGCTCGACGTCATGATGCCGGGCATGAGCGGCCACGACGCCTGTCGCCAGCTCAAGGCCGATCCCGCCACGGCCGGGATTCCCGTCATCTTCGTCACCGCGCTGTCCTCGCCCGAGGACGAGGTGGAAGGCTTCGACGCCGGCGCCGTCGACTACATCACGAAGCCCGTCAGCGCGCCGATCGTGCGGGCACGCGTGCGCACCCACCTGTCGCTGGTACGGCTGGACGAGTTGAAGGAAACCCGGCTGCAGATCGTGCAGCGCCTGGGCCTGGCCGCCGAGTACAAGGACAACGAGACCGGCATGCACGTGATCCGCATGAGCCATTACGCGCGCCTCTTGGGCGTGGCGGTCGGCATGGACGAGACGCAGGCGGACGACCTGCTGCACGCGGCGCCGATGCACGACGTGGGCAAGATCGGCATCCCCGACCGCATCCTGCAGAAGCCGGCCGCGCTGGACAAGGACGAGTGGGCCATCATGCAGTCGCACGCGCTGATCGGCGGCGACATCATCGGCGAACACCCGCACGGCATGCTGAAGCTGGCGCGCGACATCGCGCTGACGCACCACGAAAAATGGGACGGCAGCGGCTATCCGAACGGCCTGGCCGGCAGCGCGATCCCGCTGGTGGGCCGCATCGTCGCGATCGCCGACGTGTTCGACGCGCTGACCTCGGCGCGGCCGTACAAGGCCGCCTGGCCCGTCGAGGAAGCGGTGCAGTACATGAAGCAGCAGCGCGGCCGCCACTTCGACCCGGAGCTGGTCGACCTGTTCCTGCAGCAGTTGCCGGCCATCCGCGCCATCATGGACAAGTGGGCGGAGCGCTAGGCTAACCGCCCAGCCCGTGTCCACCTGGGGGTCACGGACTCGGCTGTTTGGACGGCGCTAGCCCACCAGGCGGTGGTACAGGTCGAGGTAGTCCTGCGCCATCTTCTCGGCCGCGAACAATTTCCAGTAACGGGCCTCGGCGCGTTGCCCCATGTCGGCCGCCAGCTGCGGGTTTTCCCACAGCGTGCGCATCGCCGCGGCGAAGGCCTCCGGATCGCTGGGCGGCACCACCAGGCCTGTTTCCCCATGGCTGTTGATGTAGGTGGTGCCGGTGCCGATCTCGCTGGAGATCATCGGCTTGCCGTACATCGCGCCCTCCAGCAGCGAGATGCCGAACGCTTCCGAGCGCAGATGCGACGGGAACGCCATCGCGTAGCACAGCGTCAGCAGCGCCACCTTGTCGTCCTCGTCCACTGCGCCGACGAACTGCACGTGCGTCAGGCCCAGGCGCGCCGCGTGCTGCTTCAGTTCCTGCTCGATCGGGCCGGCGCCGACGATGACGACCGGGTAGTCCAGCCGCGCCATCGCGTCCAGCAGGATGTGCAGACCCTTGTAATAACGCAGCACGCCGACGAACAGGAAGAAGCGCTCGCCCACCCGGGCGCGCCACTTGTCCAGCAGGTCGGCACGCGGCAGCGGATAGGTCGACTTGTCCAGCCCGAACGGGATCGTATGGACCTTGCCGTTGTAGCGCTTGAGGATCTCGGACGAGGCAAAATAGTTCGGTGACGTGGCGACGATCGCGTCCACCCGGGCCAGGAAGCGGTGCATCAGCGGCGAGTACAGCTTCAGCAGCGCCTTCTGGCGCACGATGTCGGAGTGGTACGTCACCACGCTGGGCTTGTCCACGCGCGCCAGGAAGTGCGCCAGGTCCATGAACGGCCACGGGAAGTGGTAATGGATCACGTCGGCCTGGCGCGCCAGCTCGGCCAGCTTGCCGATGACGCCGAACGACACCGAGTTCGACGCGATCTCGAAGGCCTGCGGCACGCGGTGTACCAGGTGGCCGTCGATGTCGAAACTGTCGGCGGCACCGCCGCGGGTCAGCGTCAGCACCTCGTTCGTCACGCCCAGCCGGCTGGTGCCCACGCACATCTGGCGGATCACCTGCTCGACGCCGCCGCGCGACTCGGGAAAATAGGTCTTGTAGAAGTGAAGAACGCGCATGACTTGTTTACTTGAGGATCGAGCGGTACACGGCCGCGGTGTGGCGGGCCGTCTCGCGCCAGGTCAGCTGCAGCGCGCGCACCGTGCCGGCCGCGCTGCAGCGCTTGCGCAGCGCCTCGTCGCGCGCCAGTTCCAGCATGGCGCTGCCGATGGCGGTCACCGACAACGGATCGACGTCGATCGCAGCGCCCGCCGTCACCTCCGGCAGCGACGTCGTGTTCGACGCCACCACCGGCACGCCGGACGCGAACGCCTCCACCACGGGAATGCCGAAGCCTTCATACAGCGACGGAAAGACGAACACCCCGGCGCCGGCATACACGTGGCGCAGCTGGTCGACATTCGTCAGGCTGCTCAGCCAGACGACGTTCTCGCCATGCTGTTGGGCGGCACGGATGCGGTTGACCGCGTCCTCGCTGCGCGCGCCGGGCGCCCCGACGACGACGAGCTGGCGCTGCGCGCGGATGCTGGCCGGCAGGCCGAGATACGCCTGCAGCAGGCGCTCGACGTTCTTGCGCGGCTGCAGCGTTCCGACCGTCAGGAAGTAGCCGGGGCGCAGGCCCAGCTCGCGCAGCGTGGCTTCGACCTGCTGTGCCGGCACGCGATCGAGCCAGGCCTCGTCGACGCCGTTGTGGACGACGCTGATGCGGCGCTCGTCCACGCCGAAGAATCGTACCAGCTCGGCGATCGCATAGCGGCTGACGGCGATGACGTGGTCGGCCTGGCGCGCGCCGCGCGCCTGCAACCAGTTCTTCAGGCCGCGCAAGCGCGGGTTGCACCACTCCGGATGCGCGATCGGCAGCGCGTCGTGCAGCGTGGCGACGACGGGGCAGTTCATGCGCACGATGCGGTAGTCGGTGGCGTGATACAGGTCCACGTCCAGCGCCATGCGCGCGCCCGCGACGTCGGCCAGCATGGCCAGCGGCAGGGAGCGCGGCAGCGGACGGCCAACGGTCAATGCGGCGGCCGGACCGAACGAAAAAGGCTGCACGGCGCAACCGGCCCCCGGCAGCTCGCGCAGCAGTGCGCGGCTGTAGACACCGATTCCGTCGAGACGGCCGCCCGTCAGCCCGGGTTCCGTCGTCGTCGTCGCCAGGCCGATGCGGGGCAGCCCTGGAGTCACGCCTCGTACATCCAGCGCAGCGTTTCGGCCAGCGGCGGCGGGGTGATCGTGCCGACGACAGCCTGCAGGCGCCGGTTGTCGCCCGTCAGGCGCTCGACTTCGTTGGCGCGCACGAAGGCAGGGTTGACGTGCACGTCGATGCGGTAGCCGGCGATGTCGGCCATCATGTCCAGCACCTCGCCCAGCGACCAGGCGCTGCCGGAGCTGACGTTGAAGACGCGCTGCGCCGCGCTGCCGCCCGGCGCCGCCGCCAGCAGGTGGCGATACGCCGCCGCGACCATGCGCACGTCGGAAAAATCGCGCCATACGTGCAGGTTGCCCAGCTCGATGCGCGCTTCCTTGCGGCGGAAGTGCGAGACGATCTTCGGCAGCAGGAAGTTGTCGGCCTGGCCGACGCCCGTGTAATTGAAGGGACGAGCCATGACGATGGGCAGCTTGTCCATCCACAGCCGCGCCATGTATTCCATCGCCAGCTTGCTGACGGCGTAGTCGTTGGCGGGTGCCGCCGGCACGTCCTCGTGGATCACCGGCACATCGGTATTGCCATAGATGTTCGCGCTGGACGCGAGCAGCACGCAAGACGGCTTCTTCGGCGCCTGCGCCAGCGCTTCCAGCAGGTTGCGCGTACCGACCACGTTGACGCGGTAGATCTGTTCGACGTCCGAGTGGGCGACGAACGCAATCGCGGCCAGGTGCACCACGACGTCCGGCGCCGCTTCGCGCACCGCGGCGGCCAGGCCGTCGCGGTCCAGCAGGTCGACGCCGAGGACGTTGGGCGGCAGCGTGCCATCCGCGGCTGGCGTGGCGGTGCCATACACCTCATAGCCCGCCAGGGCCAGTTCCTGCGCCACGTACCGCCCGGTGAAGCCGGCGATACCGGTGACCAGGGCACGCTTGCCCGCCCCTTCGCGGGCGCCGGACAACAGCTGCAACGGCGGCAGGACGGCGCTCATGTCAGAACGAGAAGCCGGCTTGGTTGCGACGCAGGTCGGCCTCGACCATCATCTGGCACAGCTCTTCCAGCGTGGTCTTCGGCTCCCAGCCCAGCACGGCCTTGGCCTTGGCCGGATCGCCGATCAGCAGGTCCACTTCGGCCGGACGGTAGAATTTCGGGCTGACGCGCACCAGCACCTTGCCGCTCTGGGCGTCGTGGCCCGTCTCGGTTTCGCCCTCGCCTTGCCATTCGATGGCGATGTCGGCTGCCTTGAACGCCATCGTCACGAAGTCGCGCACGGTCTCGGTGCGGTTGGTCGCCAGCACGTAGGTGTCGGGCTGGTCGGCCTGCAGGATGCGCCACATGCCTTCCACGTATTCCTTGGCGAAGCCCCAGTCGCGCTTGGCATCCAGGTTGCCCAGTTCCAGCACGTCCAGCTTGCCCAGCTTGATCTTGGCGACCGAGTCGGTGATCTTGCGGGTGACGAACTCACGGCCACGCAGTGGCGACTCGTGGTTGAACAGGATGCCGGAGGAGCCGAAGATGCCGTACGACTCGCGGTAGTTGACGGTCATCCAGTGCGCGTACAGCTTGGCCACACCGTACGGGCTGCGCGGGTAGAACGGGGTATCTTCCTTCTGCGGGATCGCCTGCACCTTGCCGAACATTTCGGAGGTGGACGCCTGGTAGAAGCGGATCTTCGGATCGACGATGCGGATCGCTTCCAGCAGGTTCACGGCGCCCAGGCCGGTGATTTCGGCGGTGGTCAGCGGTTGCTCGAACGAGACGCCGACGAAGCTCTGCGCGGCCAGGTTGTAGATCTCGCTGAACTGGCCATTCTGCAGCAGGCGGATCGACGACGACAGGTCCGTCAGGTCATGCTCGACCAGCTTCAGGTTCGGGTGGTTCTGGATGCCCAGTTCCTCGATGCGCCAGAAGTTGACGGAACTCGTGCGACGGAACGTACCGGTGACTTCATAGCCTTTTTCCAGCAGCAGTTGCGCGAGATAGGCGCCATCCTGGCCCGAGATGCCCGTTACCAGGGCGCGTTTGGTGGTTTGCATAGTGTTGGATACCCAGTGACGAATTGACCGTGAAGCCCAACATTGTAACAGAGGCATGCATACCGGACGCCCCGCTGCGGCAGGCGAATTACATTAATTACATCTTGTTACACGGCAATTTTACCGTCAGCCGAGACCGATGCCGCGCGCCATCAGGGCGGCAAAAACGGGGATCAGCGCGAACACGTGGATCTCGACCAGCAGCCGCCGGCGCAGCGTGTCCACCTCGTCCAGTGGCGGTACGAAGCTGGCGTTGGCCTTGAGCGCCTTCTGCCAGGCGAGGATGCGCAAGGTCGGCTTGATGGACAACAGGCCGACCACGGCGAACGCGCCGACCTTGGTCCAGAACACGTGGTTGGGAAGATAGAAGTCCGGGCCCTTGGCGCCGAACCACACGCGCGCGAAACCGATCGCCAGGATGGCGACGGCCAGTGCGCCATAGGCCGCATCGAAACGGCCGAGCAGCCGCACGGTATGCGGCGACATCGCCGCGGGACGCATCAGTGCCAGCTCGGCCGCCAGCACGGCCGCGATGCCGAACACGATCAGGTGATGGGTGATGGCGAGGACGAGGTCGGTCATGCGGCTACTCTAGCGCGGCCGCAAGTCGATGTAAACAGTGTGAACCCATGGTGACAGGCTCCCGTCTCCAGGTCGAAGACCTGGAGACGGGAGCCTGTCACCGGCGGGGTTGGAGCCGGAGGTTGCCAGCGGTCCTGGTCAGCCCTTGCGCTGCGCCACCACGTCGACGACGCACAGCGCCGTCATGTTGACGATGCGGCGCACGGTGGCCGACGGTGTCAGGATGTGCACCGGCGCCGCGCAGCCCAGCAGGATCGGGCCGATGGCGATGCCGTTGCCGGCCGCCGTTTTCACCAGGTTGTAGGCGATGTTGGCCGAATCGATGTTCGGCGCCACCAGCAGGTTGGCGTCGCGTTCCAGGCGCGAGTTCGGCATCAGTTTCTTGCGCAGCTTCGAATCCAGCGCCGTATCGCCGTGCATCTCGCCGTCGATCTCCAGGTCCGGCGCACGTTCCTGCACCAGTTTCAGGGTGGCGCGCATCTTCTGCGCCGACTCGCTGTTGGAGGAGCCGAAGTTCGAGTGCGACAGCAGCGCGACGGACGGCGACAGGCCGAAGCGGCGCATTTCCTCGGCCGCCATCAGCGTGATCTCGGCCAGCTGTTCCGCCGTCGGGTTCTCGTTGACGTGCGTATCGACCATCACCAGCTGGCGCTCCGGCAGTACCAGCACGTTCATCGCCGCGTAGACGTTGGCGCCCGGGCGCTTGCCCAGCACCTGGTCGATGTAGTGCAGGTGCAGCTGGGTGGTGCCGAAGGTGCCGCAAATCATGCCGTCGGCGTCGCCCTTCTTGATCATCATGGCGCCGATCAGCGTGTGGCGGCGGCGCATTTCCAGCTTTGCATACTCCTCCGTCACACCTTTGCGGTTGGTGAGTTCGTAGTAGGCGCTCCAGTAATCGCGGTAGCGGTCGTCGTAGTCCGGGTTGATCACGTCGAAGTCGATGCCCAGCTTCAGGCGCAGGCCGAACTTCTCGATGCGCTGTTCCAGCACGGCGGGACGGCCGACCAGGATCGGGCGCGCCAGGCGCTCGTCGACGACCACCTGCACGGCGCGCAGCACGCGCTCTTCCTCGCCTTCGGCGTAGACGATGCGCTTCAGGTCAGGGTGCGTGCCCTTGGCCACCGAGAACAGCGGCTTCATGAAGGTACCGCTGCGGTAGACGAATTCCTGCAGGCTGTCGGCGTACGCTTCCAGGTTCTTGATCGGACGGGTGGCCACGCCCGAATCCTCCGCCGCCTTGGCGACGGCTGGCGCGATCTTGATCAAGAGGCGCGGGTCGAACGGCATCGGGATCAGGTATTCCGGGCCGAACGACAGGTTGGTGAAGCCGTAGGTCGTGGCCACGATGTCGGACTGCTCCGCGTGCGCCAGCTCGGCGATCGCGTGCACCACGGCGATTTCCATTTCGCGCGTGATCGTCGTGGCGCCGCAATCGAGGGCGCCGCGGAAGATGTACGGGAAACAGAGGACGTTGTTGACCTGGTTCGGATAGTCCGAGCGGCCGGTGCAGATGACGGCGTCGTCGCGCACGGCCTTGACGTCTTCCGGCAGGATTTCCGGATTCGGATTGGCCAGCGCCAGGATGATCGGCTTGGCGGCCATCTGGCGCACCATGTCCTGTTTCAGCACGCCGCCGGCGGACAGGCCCAGGAAGATGTCGGCATCGGCGATCACCTCGCCCAGGGTGCGGGCGGTGGTGTCGCGGGCGAAGCGTTCCTTGTCCGGGTCCATCAGCTCGGTGCGGCCCTTGTAGACCACGCCGGCCAGGTCGGTCACGTAGATGTTCTCGATCGGGAAGCCCAAATCGACGATCAGGTCGAGGCAGGCCAGCGCCGCGGCGCCCGCGCCGGAGACCACCAGCTTGCATTCCTTGATGTTCTTGCCGACCAGGGAGATGCCGTTCAGGATGGCGGCGCCGACGATGATGGCGGTGCCGTGCTGGTCGTCGTGGAAGACGGGAATCTTCATCCGCTTGCGCAGCTCGCGCTCGATGTAGAAGCACTCGGGCGCCTTGATGTCTTCCAGGTTGACGCCGCCGAACGTGGGTTCGAGCGCGGCGATCACGTCGATCAGCTTGTCCGGGTCCTGCTCGTTGATCTCGATGTCGAACACGTCGATGCCGGCGAACTTCTTGAACAGCACGCCCTTGCCTTCCATGACGGGCTTCGACGCCAGCGCGCCGATATTGCCCAGGCCCAGCACGGCGGTGCCGTTCGAGATGACGGCCACCAGGTTGCCGCGCGCCGTGTATTTGTAGGCGGCGGCGGGGTCGACGACGATTTCTTCGCAGGGAGCGGCAACGCCGGGCGAATACGCCAGCGCCAGGTCGCGCTGGTTCGTCAGCTGCTTGGTCGGGGTCACGCTGATCTTGCCCGGACGTGGGCACTCGTGATATTCCAGCGCCGCGAGACGCAGTTGTTGACGCAGTTCCTCTTTCTTGTCAGATGACGAATCCATTACTGCCTTCCCTAGGTGCTCTGAAAAATCCCTTGATTTTAGCAGACTCACTCTATTGACAAAGTAGGTATTTTCACCGACGGATCGGCGATAACTGTTTTCCTATGGAATTTGATGGTGCAATGCGGTTTTGCTATCGGGCCCCGATAAATGATCGCTCCGAGCTTTCCGCAGGGATTCGAGCAATAATGCTTCCTGACGGCGGCCTTGCCGCCATGGGAGCGGATCATGATCAGGCGCATTCTGGTACTCGGCATCGTACTCTCGATAATGGGAGCGGTCGCATATTTCTTTGGCGTCGGGCCAGCCGCGGCCTGTGGCGTCACGGCCGTCGCGGTGTACGTTTATTCGATGGCCCGGCGTTACAGCGGCGTCCAGTCGGCGCGCAGCCGCGAGAAGGGCGAACATGCCGAGAGCGGCACCGCGTCCATGATCACGACGCGGGCCTCCGACTCCTCCGGCAACGACGACCAAGACCGGGGTCAGGTCTGACATTCGGACATTTTTCCACTCACTCCCCTGCAACGCCCGGCATCTGCCGGGCTTCCGCATCCTCACACCGCTGGACCGCGCGGCTGACAGTCTTCAGCGAGACGTCAAAATGCTCAGCGATCTGTGCCATTGTGTAAGCTGCGGACCGATACGCCTGTGCCATCGCCCGATCACGCTCGGGATACTCCTGCTCATATTCGTGCAGGGACATGGCAAACAGCCGCCGCTGGGTCTTGCAGACTTCACGCAGCAGTTCACCGGGGACAGGCGTGCGATGGCACGCGACGAAGTCGTCATCGCCCAGCACTAGTCCATGCTGGGCACGCTCCAACGGACTCGCGCACCCGACGCCTTCGGTAACAAAACGGGCATACGCCTGCAAGGCACGGCTGCGTTCAGGGCCGAACTGGCGCAATAGCCCGTCGACATCCAGCCAGGCCGGCGCCCGGTACCTGCCGAGAACATAAGGATGGCTGCTCCACGGCCACTCGTCGAGAGACTTGACCAATCCCGCGCGCAGCGGGTTCAAGACGACATAGCGGCCCAGCTCCAGCAGGTGGCTGCCGCGCTGCACCAGCACCGCATGATAGCGGCCCTGGAAAAGATGACCCGCCAGCTGATGGCGGCGATTGAAGCGCTGGGTATATGTACCGTTCAGATGACGCATCCCCTGCGACAGATTGCCCTCCGCCGTCTGGACCACCAGGTGATAGTGATTCCCCATCTGGCAGTAGGCATGCACCAGGAAATTGAACCGCTGGCAGACCGTGGCCAATCCGTCCAGCCAGACCAGGCGATCGGAATCGTCACGATAGATCTCCTCGCGGCGATCGCCACGCGACGTCACGTGATAGCAGGCACCAGGGAATTCGAGGCGAAGGGGACGGGTCATCGCGCAACGGTACCGCTTGCCATGGTGGCCAGGGTTGACCTCGACCGCAGGGGGATGTGATATGGATCAAATCGGTGGCGTGTGGCGGCTGAGGGCGTGGAAATGTCCGATTGCCAGACCTGACCCCGGTTTTGCCCTTCGGTACAATGCCCCCATGCTTTCCGAATTCGACCTGATCAAACAATACTTCGACCGCCCCGCCGGCAGTGGGCCACAGCGCGCGGTGCTGGGCATCGGCGACGACTGCGCGCTGCTGGCGGCGATTAGCGGCATGCAGACGGCCATCTCGTCCGACATGCTGGTCGAGGGCCGGCACTTCTTCGCTGGCGAAGACCCGCGCCGGCTCGGTCACAAAAGTCTGGCCGTCAACCTCTCGGACCTGGCGGCGATGGGCGCGCGGCCCGTCGGCTTTACCCTGGCGCTGGCGCTGCCGGCCGCCGAGCGCGACTGGCTGCACGGCTTTTCCAGCGGCCTGTTCGCGCTGGCCGACGCGCACGACTGCCAGTTGATCGGCGGCGACACCACCAAGGGTCCGCTCAACATCTGCATCACCGTGTTCGGTGAAGTGGCGCCGGGCCGGGCACTGCGGCGTGACGCCGCGCGGCCGGGCGACGACATCTGGGTCTCCGGCACGCTGGGCGACGCGCGCCTGGCGCTGGCCGGCTTGCGCGGCGAGCTGGCGCTGGATGCGGACGCGCTGGCGGCAGCCGCCACCCGCATGCATCAGCCGACGCCGCGGGTGGCGCTGGGCGTGGCACTGGCGGCGCAGGGGCTGGCACGCGCCGCCATCGACATCTCCGATGGCCTGGTCGGTGACCTTGGGCACATCCTGGCGCGCTCCGGTGTGGGCGCCACGCTGGACGTGGATGCGCTGCCCGCCGGACCCGCGCTGGCGCGGCAGGAACAGCGGCTGCGGCGCGCGTTCACGGCGGCCGGTGGCGACGATTACGAGTTGTGCTTCACGGCCGACCCGGCGCAGCGTGAGCGCATCGTGGCCGCGGGTGCCGCGTGTGGGACGGCGGTGACGCGGGTTGGGCGCATCGAGGCGCAGGCCGGCTTGCGGCTGGTCGATGGGGCGGGCGCGCCGCTTGAATTGGCGCTGGCGGGGTTCGATCACTTTGCTTGAGCACCATCGGCGTTCGCGCGCTTGGGGTCTGTCCCCGCACGGGGACTGACCCCGGTTTTTATCGTGAACTTGCTGCCCGCGATTAAAACCGGGGTCAGTCCCAAAAGGGACAGACCCCAAGCCTGTGAGCGTCTGCGGCGGCTCCAGGTAAGCCGTGGGCAGTTTATGGCAGCGCGGTGTGATCCTCGCCCGGCTTGCCGGCCTGCCGCCCGCTGCCATGCATCAGCCAGTAGTGGTGGAACGCCAGCCGGATATTGTCGCGCAGTTGGATGTCGTCCCAGGGCTTGGTGTAAAAGCGGTAGATCGCGCCGCGGTTGATCGAGTCCAGCATCGCTTCCAGACCCGTGTAGCCGGACAGGATGATGCGGATCGTGTCCGGGTACATGTCCTTCACCTTGCTGAGGAATTCCGTGCCGCTCATGATGGGCATGCGCTGGTCGCACACGATCACCTGCACCGGGTGCAGCGCCAGCAGGTCGAAGCCTTCCGCCGGCGACGCGGCCGTCAGGATGCGGTAGCCGTCGCGCCGGAACAGCCGGTGCAGCGACGACAGCACGTTGACGTCGTCATCCACGATCAAGAGCGTCTGCGGTGGCTCGCTGGCCGCGTTCGGGTCCGGCGGCAGCGCCTTGCCGTTGACGACGAGCTGACCCATGTCGCCCGGCGACAGCGGCCGGCTGAAGAAGAAGCCCTGCACTTCGTCGCAACGGTTGCGGCGCAGGTATTCCAGCTGCGGCCGGCTTTCCACCCCTTCCGCCACCACCCGCAGTTTCAAGCTGTGCGCCATGCTGATGATGGCCAGCGCGATCGCCGCGTCGTTCGGGTTGGTCGTGATGTTGCGCACGAAGGCGATGTCGATCTTCAGCTTGTCGATCGGGAAGCGCTGCAGGTAGGCCAGCGAGGAATAGCCCGTGCCGAAGTCGTCGATCGCCACCTTGATGCCCAGCTCGCGCAGCTTGGTCAGCACCTCGATGGTGCGCTCGGCGTTCGACATCAGCGCCGTTTCCGTCAGCTCCAGCTCCAGCAGCTCCGGCGGCACCTCGTGGCGCTCCAGCGCCTCGTTGATGTCCCGTTCCAGGTCGCCCTCGACGAACTGGCGCGACGCCACGTTGACGGCGACGTGGATGGGCCCCACCGGCGATTCCAGCCACGCGGCGATCTGGCGGCAGGCCGCGTCGATGATCCACGCGCCGGTGCGCACGATCAGGCCCGTTTCCTCCAGCACGCTGACGAATTCGGCCGGGTAGACCATGCCGTGGCCGGGCCGGTTCCAGCGCAGCAGCGCCTCGGCGCCGCTGATGCGGCCCGTGTGCAGGTTGACCTTGGGCTGGTAGTGCAGTTCCAGCTCGTCCTGGTCCAGCGCGCGCCGCAGCGCCATCTCCAGGTCCAGCCGCGCCAGCACCTGCACGTTCATGCCCGCCGTGAAGAAGCGGTAGGCGTCGCTGCCCGCCTCCTTCGCCTGCGTCATCGCCGTGTTGGCGTATTTGACCAGCGTTTCCGGGTCGCCCGCGTCGTCCGGATAGACGGCAATGCCGATCGAGGCCGTCAGCGTGGCCTGGTGCTCGCCCAGCTGGAACGGTGCGCGCAGCGCGTCGCGCACTTCATTCGCCACCAGCACCGCGTCGTGCTGGTCGCGCGTCATCGTCAGGATCAGGCCGAACTCGTCGCCGCCCAGGCGGCCGACGGTGTCGCGGATGCGCACGCACTGCACCAGGCGGTTGGAGAATTCGCGCAGCAGCACGTCGCCCATGCCCGCGCCGAGCGAATCGTTGACGCTCTTGAAGCGGTCCAGGCCGATGAACAGCACGACGATGCGCCATTCCTTGTCGCGCGCCAGCTCGATCGCGTCCATCAGGGTGCGGTAGAACAGCGTGCGGTTGGGCAGGCCGGTCAGGCTGTCGTAATGGGCCGCGTGGGCCAGCAGCTCCTCGGCACGGCGGCGTTCGCTGATGTCGCGCGCCACGCAGATCAGCGTGCGCTGGCGCACGCCGTCGCCAGCTTCGCCACCCTGCTGCAGCTGCCAGTACACCTCGGCCGGCACGGTGGCGTGGTCCTGGCGCAGCAACTCGGTTTCGGTCAGCGTGGGCGAGCGCAGGTCGCCATGCGCCAGCGCGGCCTCTGCCTGGCGCTGCAGGTCCTCCCGATGGCCCAGCCCGATGCGGACCGGTTCCAGCGCCAGCAGCTGGCGCCGCGTGTAGCCCAGCATGCGGCAGGCGCCGTCGTTGACGTCCACCAGGTCCATCGTGCCGGTGTCGATCAGGAAGATGGCGTCTGCGGTGGCATCCATCGCGCTGCGAAAGCGCTGCAGGTCGGCCGTGCGCTCGCGCACCGTCTGCTCCAGGATGGTGTTGTGGCGCCTGGCCTCGCGCTGCATCAGGCGCACCTCGATCTGGTTGCGGATGCGCGTCAGCACCTCGACCGGATCGAACGGCTTGGTGACGAAGTCGCGCGCGCCGGCGTCCAGCGCAGCCTGCTTCTTGTCCGGCTCGGCCGTGACGACCAGCACCGGCAGGTAGCTGTCCGGCTCGAGCGGGCGCAGCGCCTCCATCACGTCGAAGCCGTCCATGCCCGGCATCTGCAGGTCGAGGATGATGATGTCGTAACGGTGCTCGGCGTGCCAGTCGGCCACCACGCGCGGGTCGGTGGTGGAGCGGACGTTGGCATAGCCTGTCGATTGCAGCAGGTATTCCAGCAGCTGCACGTTGACGGGCTGGTCGTCCACGATCAGGATGCTGGCGTTCAGGATGTCGGCCCGGCTGATCATCATTCTTCCCTTCCGGCCTCGGCATGGGCACGCTCCGCCAGCCAGGAGATCGTGCTGTTGATGGCCTCGGTAAATTCGTCGATATTGATCGGCTTGATCAGGTATCGGAAGAATCCTGCCGCAATTCCCCGTTCCACGTCGCGCGGCATGGCGTTGGCCGTCAGCGCGATGACGGGGATGTGGGCCGTGCGCGGCTCGGCCCGCAGCAGGCGCAGCGCCTCCAGCCCGCTGATGCCGGGCAGGTTGATGTCCATCAGGATCAGGTCCGGCAGGTGCGCCCGCGCCAGCTCCAGGCCCAGCTGGCCGTCCGGCGCCGTCAGCAGGCGCAGCTCGGGGCGGAAGCTGATGATCTCCTGCACCAGCTTCAGGTTGGCGGGGTTGTCCTCGACGTACAGCACCGTGATGTTGTCGCGCTCACGCAGCGGCCCGTCGCCGCTCGGTGGCGGCATCAGGCCTTCCAGCGGCGACGGCACCGGCAACGTCGTCTTCAGGTCGATCCAGAACACGCTGCCCACGCCGGGACTGCTGGAGACGCCGATCGTGCCGCCCATCAGTTCGACCAGGCGCTTGGTGACGACCAGCCCGATGCCCGTACCCTCCTCCGCGCCGGACTCCTGGCCCAGCCGGTTGAACGGCTGGAACAGCATGCGCACCTGCTCCTGCTTCAGGCCCATGCCGGTATCCTGCACGGAGATGCGCAGCACCTCGGCCGCGCTGGTGGTGCAGTCGACCACGACGGCGCCGCCCTCGCGGTTGTACTTGATGGCGTTCGACAGCAGGTTGAGCAGCACCTGCTTCAGGCGCGTGCGGTCGGCCGTCACGTTGTACGACACCTGCTGCGGGAACAGCAGCCGGATGCCGCGCTGGCCCGCCAGCGGCGCCATCATCGTCTCGCATTCCTGCAGGATGTCGGCCAGCGCCACCGGCTCCATCGACAGCGCCACGGCGCCCGACTCGATCTTGGCCAGGTCCAGGATTTCGTTGATGAGCGCCAGCAGGTGGCGGCCGGATTTCAGGATGTGGTTGGCGAATTCCTTCTTCTGCGCCAGGGTGGAGGGCAGCTTGTCGGACGTGAGGATCTGGGCGAAGCCGAGAATGGCGTTGAGCGGCGTGCGCAGCTCGTGGCTCATCGAGGACAGGAACGCGGACTTGGCCTGGTTGGCGCTTTTCGCCTCCTCCATCGCCATCGCCAGCTCGCCGTTGGCCAGTTCCAGTTGCATCGTGCGCTCGTGCACGCGCTGTTCCAGCTCCGCGTTCAGGCGCATCACCTCCTGCTGCGCCAGCGCGCGCTGTTCGGCCTCGCGCGCGATCTCGCGGTTCGAGTTCTCCAGCTCGCGCTTGCGGCTCTCGATATCGGACAGCATCTTGTTGAACGACTCGGCCAGCTCGGCCACCTCGTCCTCGCCGAAGCGCTCGGCGCGGCGCGACACGTCGCCCGTCTTCATCACCTCGCGCGCCACGTGCGCCACATTCAGGATCGGCCGCGTGATCACCTCGTTCAGGCGGCGCATCACCAGCCAGGCGATCAGCAGCGCCAGCAGCGCGGCCAGCACGCCGATCAGCACGTAGTCGAGGAAGCGGTCCATCATCTCGTAGTCCGCGCGCAGGTAGACGGTGCCCAGCAGCTCGCCATTGTCGTAGATGGGCTGGAACAGCTGCATCTTGCCGCTCTGGAACTGGAAGCCGGGCTGGCCGACGCGCGCCGGAATGACGGGTTTCTGGTCGGGTGCCGCATAGCGGGCGAACAAGGCGCCGCGCGCGTTGTAGATGGCCCCGGCGTTGACCTTGGGGCGCAGTCGCAGCAGGCTGAGGTTTTCCTGGGCCAGGCGCTGGTCGTCGAACGTCAGCGCCGGCGCGCTCATGTGGCCGAGCAGCTCGGCCTGGGTGCGCATGTCGTCGCGGATGGTCTGCTGGTAGACGTGCAGGTCGTAGGCGACCACCGTGCTGATGGACACCAGCATGGCGGGCAGGATCACCATGGCGATGACGCCAAGCAGCTTGTGGCGCAGGGAACGCAGCCGGATCACGGCCGGCCTCCACGCTGCCGCGCAGGGACGAACGGGGCCGTGATCGCCTTGACCTGCCAGCACCGCCGGTTGAGTCCTGGAAATTGCGTCACCTTGTTCTCCTGGCGCCTATTCTATCGTTCAGTTGGCGGACGGCGGCGCGTGATTACCCGGACAAGTGTTTTGCATTTGACAAATATTTTCCTGCGCGCGTGGCCGTGCGCGCGGACGTCGCGCTAGAATGGACCGCACAAGCCAGGAGCTGGCGCCACAGCGAAGGAGGGACACGTGAGCACGGACATCAACGAACTGGCCGCCCAGGTAGGGCGCGCGCTGCAGGACAAGGAATTGCTGCTGGTTACCGCCGAGTCGTGCACCGGCGGCGGGGTGGCGCAGGCGATCACGGAAATCGCCGGCTCGACCGGCTGGTTCGATTGCGGCTTCATCACCTACTCCAACGCGTCCAAGACGGAGCTGCTGGAAGTGCCTGCCGCGCTGATCGCCCAGTTCGGCAGCGTCAGCGAGGAAGTGGCCGCCGCGATGGCGCAGGGCGCGCTGGGCAGCAGCAATGCCCACGTGGCCGTCTCCACCACCGGTATTGCCGGCCCTACGGGCGCCGTGCCGGGCAAACCGGTCGGCACCGTCTGCTTCGGCTGGGCCAACGGCGATACCGTCCACACCGAGCGCCTGGTGTTCTCCGGCGACCGTCATGCCGTGCGCGAACAGACCGTCGTGCATGCCTTGCAAGGGCTGCTGCGCTTCATCGACTGAGCGCGCGCCGCATCCTCGCGTGCCGGGCCCTGCCCCTGTATAGTTCAGCTGGAACCCGCGGCGGCGTTCGCGGGGCAAGGCTTACACGCGTTCGGAGAACAATCGATGCAAAACACGGTTCATTTCATCCTCCAGGGTAAAGGCGGCATCGGCAAGACCCTGGTCTCGACCATCCTGGCGCAGTGGCTCAAGTCGAAAGACGACACGCCGCTGCGTTGCTACGACACCGACCAGGAGAACACCACGTTCTCGCGCTACAAGGCGCTGGACGTCAAGCATATCCCCGTCATGACGGAAGCGCGCACGATCGACCCGAAGCGGTTCGACGCGCTGATGATCGACATCCTGGAGGCGGACGGCAACTGCGTCATCGACAACGGCGCCAACACGTTCTCGCCGCTGCTGGCCTACCTGTTGGAGAACCACTGCTTCGCCCTGCTCGAAGATTCCGGCCGCAAGGTGTACATCCACACCATCGTGGGCGGCGGCGACACGCTGCACGACACGGCGATGGGCTTCGTCTCCACCGCCAAGTCGGCCAACGTGCCGCTGGTACTGTGGGAGAACGAGCATTTCGGCCCGTTGCAATCGGCCTCCGGCAAGGCCTTCATCGAATCGCAGACCTACGCCGAGAATTCCGGTCGCGTGCGCGGGCGCGTCGTCCTGTCCCAGCGCAATGCCGACACGTTCGGCGCGGACGTCAAGAAGATGAACACGGCGCGCATGACGCTCGAGGAAGTGAAAGCCAGCGACAAGTTCAACGTGATGGAAAAGCAGCGCATCAAGGTCGTGTTCCGCGACCTGTTCGAGCAGCTCGACAAAGTGGAGTGGTAAGCGCGCCATGGACCAGCACAAGCTGCGCACCCTCGTGTTCGAGAAGACCGGCGTCAAGGTGGACGTGGACGATCCGATCTTCGCCCTCGTCGCGCTGAACGAAGCCGTGCTGGCCGAGGCGGTCGAACGGCACGTGGAGCGCATCGACGCGGCGTCGGCGGCGCTGGCGCGCCAGGCCGGGGCCTCGGTGCCGCTGGTGTCCGAATTCGAGCCGGCGCCAGCCGTGGCGGCGCCTTCCGCCACGGTGCCGGCGGCCCGGGTGCCGGAGCGGCGCCAGCTGGCCGTCGCGCTGGGCGCGGCCGCCTTCGGCGCGCTGCTCGTGCTGCTGGGGCAGGCACTGTTGTTCCGGCCCAAGCCGGTGCCGCCGGTGGCCGTGCCGGCACCGCTCACGTCCGCACAGATCACCGCCATCGCCACTGGCGAGAAGTTCCAGCGCGTCTTGCCGCGGCTGGATGCGAAGACGCGCAATGCCGTGCTGGCGGAGATGAACAAGCCATAGCGACAACGGAAATTGGGGACAGCCTCCGATGGTCGCGGTGCGGGCAGACCTGGGCCGGCGTTACAGCAGGACGACGTCGTTGACGGTCACGGCCCCCACGCCCGTCAGCTGGGCGATTTGCGTCAGCTCGCCCGCGCTGACGGTCGCATTGCCGTCGGCCGACTGGAAACGGAACAGCGCTGTCGAGGTGCCGTCGTTGACGACGAACAGCGCGCTGGCCCCGATCGCATGGGCCTGGTCCGCCGGGCCGATCGCCCGGGCCGCCGCGGCCTGCGTCAGGTCAGCCGCGGCCCGCGTGACGATCGTCAGCGACGCGCCCCGGCCGGCGTCGATCTCCAGCCGGTCGCTGCCGGACACGAAATCCGTCACGCGGTCGGCGCTGGCGGACAGGCGCAGCACGAAGGTGTCGTTGCCGGCGCCGCCAGTCAAGGTGTCGCTGCCGGCGCCGCCTACCAGGGTGTCGTTGCCGGCGCCGCCGTCGAGCCGGTCGTTCCAGGCACCGCCGACGAGGATATTATCGAGCTCGCTGCCGGTGCCCGCGAACGCGCCGGTGCCGGTAAAGCGCAGCTGTTCGATGCCGCCGTCCAGCTGCCACGTCGCCTGCGCCGTGATCACCCGGTCGTTGCCGCCATCCGCCAGCTCCAGCACGACGTCGCCGGCATCGTCGACGATATACACGTCGTCGCCCGTGCCGCCCTCCAGCACGTCGGCGCCACGGCCGCCGTTGAGCAGGTCCCCGCCCGCGCCACCCAGCAGGTGGTCGGTGCCCGCGCCGCCTTCCAGGATGTCGTCGCCGGCCGCGCCGTCCAGCGTATTGGCCGCGCCATCGCCTTGCATCGCATTGGCGAGCGCATTGCCGGTGACGGTACCGGCCGTCATGCCACGCAACACGACACTCTCCACGTTCTCGCCGAGCGTCCAGTCGAAGCCTTCCGCCGTGATCGTGACGAGCGCCGTGTCGAAGCCACCGCCCACTGCCTCGACGATGACGTCGCTGGCGCTGCCGACATGGTGGACGTCGTGGTGCGCCGTGCCGTCCAGCAAGCTGCCACCCACGGCATCGAGCGCGCCGGCGGCCAGCTGCTCGCGGCCCGGGCTGGCCAGGCCAGCGCGCAGTTCGGCCAGCGTATAGGACACGCCGGCAAACACCAGCGTTTCCGTATTGCGCACCAGGACCGCCGCGCCGCTGATCTTGTCGACCAGCTTCAGGTCGTCCGCCGTCGGACGCGAGCGCTCGTAGTTGCCCAGCGCGCTCTCGAAGACGGCGGTGTCGCTGCCGGCGCCGCCATCGAGCGTGTCGCCGCCGCTGCCGCCTTCGAGCCGGTCGTCGCCTTCGCCGCCGAGCAGGCTGTCGCGGCCCGACATGCCGCGCAGCGTGTCGTTGCCGGCGCCGCCCGCCAGGGTATCGTTGCCGCTGTTGCCGGCAATGACATTGTCCAGCCCATTGCCTGTCAGGCGATAGGCGCGGCTTGCCACCGTGCCCGCCAGGTCTTCCACGTTCTGCATGAGCGTGAGCGCGGCCAGCGTCGTGCGCACCATGTCGCGGCCGGCGCTTTCGCCTTCGGTGATGACGTCGCCCGCCGCGTCGAGCAGGTAGACGTCGTCGCCCAGGCCGCCCAGCATGATGTCGTTGCCGGTGCCGCCGTCGAGCGTATCGGCGCCGCCGCCGCCATCGAGGCGGTCGTTGCCGCCGGCGCCGGCCAGCAGGTCGTTGCCCGCGCCGCCCGCGAGCCGGTTGTCCAGCGCATTGCCCTTGCCGCTGAAGGCGCCACTACCGGTGTAGTGCAGCACCTCGACACCGTCTTGCAAGGTCCACATGGACAGCACCGTCAGCAGCGTGTCGACGCCGTCGCTGCCGGCCGCCGTTTCATCCACCACGTCCTGGGCGCTGTCGACGACGTAGCGGTCGTCGCCGGCACCGCCGGCCAGCGTGTCGCGGCCGCTGCCGCCGTCCAGCACATCGCTGCCGCGACCGCCCTGCAGCCGGTCGTTGCCGGCGCCGCCCGTGATGGTGTCGTTGCCGGCACCGCCCAGCACCTCGTCGGCGCCGGCGCCACCGGTGATCAGGTTGCCCAGGTCGTTGGCACGGATGGTCGCGCCACCCGCGCCGGCCACGGCGCGCTGCACGGCCACGCCGTAGGCCAGCGCAACGTTGTGCAGGCCGGGTGCCGTCTCGCTGAAGGCGCCCGCGTTCAGGTCGATGATCGTCGCGCCCGTGCAGGCGGAAAAATCGAGCGTATTGATGCCGCCCGCATCCCAGATGCACTGCGGCGCCGCCGTGTTCGTAAAGGTGTAGACGTCGTTGCCCGCGTGCCAGGCGGTGTTGGCGCCATACAGGTACTGCATCGCCAGAATATCGAGCAGCATCGGCGCGGCCGGCCGCTTGCCGTCGATGGCCTTGCTGGCACCGTCGTAGTACGACATCATCGTGTAGTCGCTGTTGTCGAGGGCGCCCGGCAGGTAGGGGCCGGGCGACCCGCCGCCGCCGGCGTTGTAGTCGCCGGGGTGCTTCAGGCCCAGGCTGTGGCCCAGCTCGTGCACGAGCACATTGATACGGTAGGCGTTCGACGCCGTCGCGGTGTTGTACGACAGGGCATTGTTCAGGTACAGGCCCGACATGGCGTACGGCTGCGGATAGTAGGCATAGGCCGCGCTGGTGGCGCCCTGGTCGTTGGTCGCCAGCTGCAGCTTGCCGCCGCTCGTCACTTCGCGGAACGTGACGTTGGCGACGGCGGACCAGGTGGCCATGGCCGTGCGCACGTCGTCCTTCTGGGCCGCCGTCATCGGCGCGAAGCCGGCGCGGTCCTCGCCCGTCGCATTCGGCGGCGCGCTGGCAGGAAAGCTGTAGGTCAGCGTCAGCGGCGTTCCTGGTTTCGCGTTCCAGCTTGCGTAGGCAAGCGCGTCGATCTTCGTGTTACCGCTGGGAGTGAGCATGACTTATTTCTGCGTGGCAATTACCATCCACCGATCATAGCACGCCGTTGCCATGTGGAAATACCGATGATGCTTGCGTCGTGGCGTGTTTGCGACTAACATTTGAATAACTATTCAGATGTTGAAAAATGAGCACACCAGACATGAACAGTCCCTATCCCGAACACGACGCATCAGTGGCCCAACTGGCCGACCTGTTCCACCTGCTGGGTGATCCGACCCGGCTACGCATCGTGCTGGCCTGCGTGGCCGCGCCGATCGCCGTCAGCGACATCGCCGCCACGCTGGCGCTGAGCAGCTCGCTGGTCAGCCACCACTTGCGCCTGCTGCGCGCGGCCCGCATCGTCAAGGCCGAACGGCAGGGCAAGCAGGTCTTCTACACCACGGCGGACGCCCACATCAGCGGCGTGCTGCGCGATATGCTGGAACATATCGCCGAACCATCGACACCCCAGGACGCAGGAGCGGACGTATGAGCGGGCACCACCACCACGGCCATGACCACGGCCACCATCACCATCACGGCGATCCCGCCAACCACGGCCGCGCATTCGCCATCGCGATCACGCTGAACGCGATCTTCGTCGCGGTGGAATTCGGTTACGGCTTCGTCGCCAACTCGACGGCGCTGATGGCCGACGCGGGCCACAACCTGTCCGACGTGCTGGGCCTGATGCTGGCCTGGGGCGCCGCGATCCTGGCGAAACGGGCGCCGTCGCGCCGCTTCACGTATGGCCTGCGCAGCAGCTCGATGCTGGCCGCACTGTTCAACGGCATGCTGCTGATGGGCGCCTGCGGCGCGATCCTGTGGGAGGCGGTGCTGCAGCTGATCCACCCGGTGCCCGTGCATGGGGCGACGGTCTCGGTGGTGGCGGCCGTCGGCATTGCCGTCAATGGCCTGTCGGCCTGGCTGTTCATGGCCGGCAGCAAGGACGACCTGAACATCCGCGGCGCCTACCTGCACCTGGCGGCGGATGCGGCGATCTCGCTGGGCGTGCTGGTATCGGGCCTGGTCGTCATGTACACGGGCTGGATCCGGCTGGACCCGCTGGTCAGCATCGCCATCGTCGTGCTGATCGTGCTGGGCACGTGGTCGCTGCTGAAGGAGTCGCTGCGAATGATGATGGCCGCCGTGCCGGCCAACGTCGATTCACGCAAGGTGGAACAGTTCCTGCGCGGCCGCGCCGGCGTGACGGATGTGCACGACCTGCACATCTGGTCGATGAGCACGACGGAAACGGCGCTGACGGCCCACCTGGTCATGCCGGACGGCTACCCGGGCGACGCGGCGATGGACGACATCGCGCGCGACCTGCGCCAGGAGTTCGCCATCCATCACAGCACCTTGCAGACCGAGCGCGGCACGACGGAGCACGCCTGCTGCCTGACGCCGGAGCAGGCTGGCCACGATCACGGCCACGATCACGGCCATGACCATGACCATGACCACGATCACGACCATGAGCACGGCCATGACGAGCATGACCACGGCCATCGCGGCCATGGTCATGCGCACCCTCACTGATCGCCGAGGCCGGCGAACAGCGCGGTACTGAGGTAGCGTTCGCCGAACGACGGGATCACCGTCACGATCACCTTGCCTTCGTTTTCCGGGCGCCGTGCGACCTGCACGGCGGCCCACAGCGCGGCGCCGGACGAAATCCCCACCAGCAGCCCTTCCTCGGCGGCCGCCCGGCGCGCCATCGTGAACGCGTCCTCGTTTTTCACGCACACCACTTCGTCGTAGATATGCGTGTTCAGCACGGCCGGCACGAAGCCGGCGCCGATGCCCTGCAGCGGGTGCGGCCCCTTGGTGCCTTTCGACAGCATCGGCGACGCTTCCGGCTCCACCGCGATGGCGCGGAAGCTGCTCTTGCGCTCGCGCAGTATCTCGCCGACACCGGTAATCGTGCCGCCGGTGCCGACGCCGGCGACCAGGATGTCGACCTGGCCGTCGGTGTCGCGCCAGATTTCCTCGGCAGTCGTGCGGCGGTGGATTTCCGGATTGGCGGGGTTGTTGAACTGCTGCGGCATCAGGCAGCGCGGGTCGCTGGCGACCATTTCCTCGGCACGGCGGATGGCACCCAGCATGCCTTCGCTGCCCGGCGTCAGCACCAGCTCGGCGCCGTACGCGCGCAGCAGCATGCGGCGTTCACGGCTCATCGTGTCCGGCATGACGAGGGTGCACTTGTAGCCGCGCGCGGCGCACACCATCGCCAGTGCGATGCCGGTGTTGCCGCTGGTGGGTTCGACGAAGATGGTGTCCGGCTTGACGAGGCCGGCGGCCTCGGCCGCCGCGATCATCGACAGGCCGATCCGGTCCTTGACGCTGTGCGCCGGATTGAAGAATTCCAGCTTGGCCAGCACTTGCGCGCCGCTGCCGGCGGCCAGGCGGTTGATGCGGACCAGCGGGGTATTGCCGATCAGCTCGGTAACATCGTTGGCGATTTTCATTGGTTGGTCTCCGCGGGTTCGTGGGAGACCAAGTGTACGCCGGGCGTTATTTGACGTCGAGCAGTTCCACGTCGAAGATCAGCGCCGAGTTGGCCGGAATGCCGGGCATGCTGCGCGCACCGTACGCCAGTTCCGACGGGATGATCAGCGTGCGCTTGCCGCCCACCTTCATGCCGGTCACGCCCTGCTCCCAGCCCTTGATGACGCGGCCGGCGCCCAGCTGGAACTCCAGCGGCTCGCCGCGCGGACGCGACGAGTCGAACTGGCGGCCGCGCTGGTTCTTCGCCAGCGGGCGGTACAGCCAGCCGGTGTAGTGCACGGAGACGTTGCTGCCGGCGGTCGCTTCGCGGCCGCTGCCGACCTTGACGTCGTTGACGATCAGCTGTTCGGCGGCCGGACCGGGCGCGGCGGAGCCCGGCACGATGGCGGCCGGCGCGGCGTCGGCCTGGGCGGCCTGGGTCTCCGGCGCGGGCGTCGGCGTCTGCGCCAGGGCGGCGCCAGCCAGGCTGAAGGACAGTACGGCAAACAAGGCGGACAAACGGGTCATGAGGTATTCTTCCTGTTCTGATTTCGAGGCGGCATCATGATAGCAAATCATCCGCAAGCCACGCCAAACGCGGCCACCCGCAAGCTGTTCTACGCGCTGTGGCCGGACGACGCCGCGCGCGCCGCGCTGGCGGCCTTGCAGGCCGGCGTACGGGGCCGGCTGATCCCGCCGGCCAAGCTGCACGTCACGCTGGCCTTCCTGGGCCACCTGCCGGCCGATGCGGTCCCGCAGCTGCTGGACATCCTGGCCGCGCTGCCGCTGCCGGCACTGGAACTGTCGATCGACTGCTACGGTTATTTCGCCAGGCCCCGCATCGCCTGGGCCGGCATGACGCAACCGCCGGCCGCCTTGATCGAGCTGCAGGCGGAGCTGGTACGGCGGCTGGAGGCGGCAGGGTTTTCCACGGCCACGCATGGCAGCTTCAAGCCGCACGTCACGCTGGCGCGGGAAGCGAAGGAGGCGCCCACCGGCACGTTCGCGCCGGTGCCGTGGCACGGTGCGCGCGCGGTGCTGGTGGAGTCGCTGCCGGGTGGGGAGTATGTGGTACTGGAGGGTCTGTCCCCGCACGGGGACTGACCCTGAAGTGCATGTCACTGCGGTTGCATTAGTGGCTGAACAGACGCAGCAAGGTCACCGCCGGCGACAGCGAACCGATCCTGCGCCCCGTCTTGGCGGCCTCGATGACATCGACCAGTTCCTCGTACTTGTCCACCTGCGGGTCTTCCAGGTTCGTCATGTTCATGCTCCAGCGGACGAACGTGCGGTACTGCGCCGGTTCGTTGTACAGCAGGCGGAAATCGTGGTGACGTGGGTCGTTCTGGATCGTGGCGACGAGCTTTCGCAGCGTTGCTTCCGGCCCTTCCAGCACCTGCATGAACCAGCCGCCGTTGTAGAACAGGCTGCCGGTGACGTCGATGCGGGCATTGTTGGCCTTGGCCTGGGTCAGGAGGTCGAGCAGCTCCTCCTTCGACATCTGGTAGCTGGCCTGGCTGATATAGACGAGTTGATGAAGTGACATGATGGGCGACTCGGATGGGGTTCAAGTTGCCCTATGGAATATATCCCAACTCCGCCCGACGCGGCGCAGGCTTCGCGCTTTCGTCGGGTTTTCGCGATGCGGCTGAAACCTGCCGGCGAACTTCGGGGTCAGTCCCCTGCGGGGACAGACCCCACCGGCTCCTCCGCCAGCTTGCGCAGCAAATGCCCCGCAGCCACCATGCCGAACGTGGCCGTCACCACCATCGCCGAGCCGAAGCCGGCGCAGTTGATGCCGGTCAGCCCCGGCTTCTGCGCGGCCGCGGCCAGCTCGTCGCCGTCCACCGAGCACACCTCGCCGCTCTCCGGGAACTTCAGCGGCTCCATCGAGAACACGGCATCCACGCCCAGCTTGTTCTTGCCGTTGGCGGGATAGTTGTATTGGCTGCGCAGGCGCCGCCTTACCTTCTTGAGCAGCGGCTCCTGCTCCGTGCGGGCCAGGTCGCGCACCTCGATGCGGGTCGGATCGGTCTGGCCGCCCGCGCTGCCGATGACGATCAGCGCAACGCTGTTGATGCGGCAGTAGTGCACCAGCGCCGTCTTGGCCCGGGCGCTGTCCATCGCGTCGATCACGTAGTCGTAGTCGTGCCCGCCGATCATCTCGTCGAGATTGTCCGGCGTGACGAAATCCTCGATCTCCGTCACCTGGCAATAGGGATTGATCTCGGCGATGCGCTGCCTCAGCGCCGTGATCTTGGCCATGCCGATCGTGCTGGTCAGGGCCTGGATCTGGCGGTTGACGTTCGATTCGGCCACGTTGTCCAGGTCGATCAGGGTGAGGCGGCCGACGGCGCTGCGCGCCAGCGCCTCGACGATCCAGGAGCCGACCCCGCCGACGCCGATCACGCAGATGTGGGCGGCGCGAAAGCGCGCCAGCGCCTGCTCGCCATACAGGCGGGCGATGCCGCCGAAGCGGCGCTCGAAGTCGATATCGTGCTCGACAGGCAGGGAGGAAGTCAGGTCGTTCATGGTTCCATTTTACCGGACCCGTCGAAGCGACAGCGCCGGAGGATTCATCTACAATCCGCCCGATACCCCCTGACGAGAGAGAACGATGAGCGAGTCCCTGATGGAGGCGGTCCCCGGTTTCGACCAGCCGATCGCCGTACTGAAGCACTGCCACGACAAGATCCGCAAGCAGCTGAAGACCTTGCAGAACCTGCTGGCCCACCTGCCCGTGCATGGCGCCGATGCCGCCGCACAGGGTGCGGCCCAGGCGGTGCTGAAATATTTTAATACCGCCGCCCACCTGCACCATGCCGACGAGGAGCAGGACCTGCTGCCGATGCTGGAAGCCACGGCGACCGGTGCCGACCTGGAACTGATCAGCGCCCTCAAGCCGCGCATCCTCGAACAGCACCTGCAGATGGATAAAGATTGGCATATACTTAACTCGCAGCTGGAGCGCATCGCCGCGGGCACGGCGGCGGAGCTGTCGCCGGACGACGTGGCGCGCTTCGTGCAGAGCTACACGGCGCACATGGAAACCGAGGAGAGCCAGGTGGCGCCGATGGCCAAGCGCCTGTTCAGCCCGGCGCAGATGCAGATCATGGGCGACGCGATGCAGCGCCGCCGCGGCATCTCGGCCGAGCCTGAGGTGAACTCCCCATCGGTAGCGCAGGCAGCGGCGCCGACGGTCACGGCGGCGGCAATTGCCGGCGGCATCGCGCTGGCGGACCTGCGCATGGATTACGGCCGCGCCAGCCTGTCGAAGGAGGACACGCTGGACGATCCGGTGGCCCAGTTCACCAAGTGGTTCGGCGAAGCGATGAAGGCGCAGGTGAACGAGCCGAACGCGATGAGCGTGGCCACCGTCGGCAGCGATGGCCGGCCCACCTCGCGCATCGTGCTGATCAAGCAGTACGACGAGCGCGGCTTCACGTGGTACACGAATTACGCCAGCCAGAAAGGCCGGCAGCTGGCGGACAATCCGCATGCGGCGCTGCTGTTCTTCTGGCCCGAGCTGGAGCGCCAGGTGCGCATCGAGGGCCGCGTCGAGCGCACGTCCGCGGAGGAAAGCGACAAGTATTTCTACAGCCGCCCGGTAAAGAGCCAGTTGGCGGCCATCGCTTCGGCGCAGAGCGCGCCGATCGCGAACCGCGCCGAGATGGAAGCGCGTTATGCGGCAGTGGAAGCGGAAAGCGGCGACAAGCCGCGGCGCCCGGACCACTGGGGCGGCTACCGCCTCGTCCCGGACCGCCTCGAATTCTGGCAGGGCCGCCGCTCGCGCTTCCACGACCGCATCGTCTACACACGGCAGGCGGACGGCAGCTGGACGCGGGAGCGCATCCAGCCTTGAACCTTCCCCTCCGGCGCGACAGGTGACGACGTACCGACCGGAGGCTATCGTGTTCGACCAAAACCGACTCAGCGCATGGGTGGCCGGCGTCACCCACCAGAATCCGTTGCCCTTGCGGCTGGAGTTATGGAACGGCCAGGCGATCGACTTCTCCAGCGAGGCGCCGCGCGTGACGATCCGGGTGCCCCACCCGTCGGCGGCACGCTACCTGCTGCGGCCTTCGCTGTCCAACCTGGGCAAGGCCTACGTGGAAGGCGACATCGAAGTACGGGGCAGCGCCAGCGACATGATCCGCGTGGTCAACGCACTGGCCAGGAGCACGCTGAAGGCGGACGGCAAGCTGGCCCGCATCGTCCGCCACTTCACCCACGACCGCCGCAAGGACGCGGAAGCGATCCGCTACCACTACGACGTCTCCAACGCGTTCTACCAGCAGTTCCTCGACCCGGACATGGTGTACTCGTGCGCCTATTTCGAGCAAGGCGACGAAGACCTGGCCACGGCGCAGGTCAGGAAGATCGACCACATCCTGACGAAAATCCGGCTGCGCCCGGACCAGACCCTGCTCGACATCGGCTGCGGCTGGGGCGCGCTCGTGCTGCGCGCGGCGCAGCAGTTCGGCGCTCGCTGCGTCGGCATCACGCTGTCGCGCAACCAGTACGAACTGGCGCGCGAGCGGGTCGCGCAGGCGGGCCTGGCGGACCGTGTCGACATCCGCCTGCAAGACTACCGCGACGTGCGCGGCACGTTCGACCGCATCACCAGCGTCGGCATGTTCGAGCACGTCGGCATCCGCCACCTGCCGGAATACTTCGGCATCATCGGCCGGCTGCTGGCGGAAGACGGCGTCGCCATGAACCACGGCATCACGACCACCGACCCGGACAACGGCGAAACGCCCTACGGCGGCGGCGAATTCATCGCCCGCTACGTCTTTCCGCAAGGGGAGCTGGCCCATCTCGGCGCCGTGCTGAAGGCCATGCAGCAGGGCAACCTGGAAGCGTACGACGTGGAAAACCTGCGCCGCCACTATGCCCGCACGCTGTCGATCTGGACCGAGAACTTCGAGGCCAACGCGGCGCGCATCAAGGACCTGGCGGGCGAAAAACGCTTTCGCATCTGGCACGTCTACCTGGCCGGCTGCGCGTATGCGTTCGACCAGGACCTGATCAGCCTGTACCAGATCGTGTGCGGCAAGGCCGGGCGGCATCCGCGTTCGCTGCCGTGGTCGCGCCGTTACATGTATGAGCAATGAGCGCAGACGCGAGCGTTTCCTCTCGACAAACCCGTGCTGTCGGGTTAGGCTGGCTTTTTTGCTAACTCCTTTGCGCCAATGCCGCTTCTGATCCGCGCCTGCAGTCTTGCCCTGGTTTCGCTTGTCTTCGTGTCCGGGGCCAAAGCCGCCCCATTCGTGCCATGCGACGACGCGGCCACCGACGCCGCGCTGCGCGGCAGCCTGTGCGCCGTCGAGCGCGTGCCGGCCGATCCTTCCGGCGCAGCCGGTACGGCCGGCGAGATCGACCTGTTCGTGCGCAAGTTCCCCGCAGAGGGCGCCAGCCGCGGCAACGTCTGGCTGGTCGCCGGCGGCCCGGGCGAATCGGGTGCATCGTTCTACGGCCTGATCGACACCTTCCGCGCTGCCTTCCCCGGCTTCGACCTGCTGCTGCCGGATCACCGCGGCACGGGTTTTTCCACGCGCATGTGCCCGCAAGAGGAAGCCCCGGGCTCGCCTGGCGGCACCGCCCTCGTCAACGACGAATGGGGCACCTGCTTCGCCCGCCTGAAGGCCGCGCCGGCCCAGGCGCGCCGCTTCTCGCAGACGAATGCCGCGCACGACCTGAAGCGCCTGCTGGAGCGCATGCCGCGTCACGGCAAGACCTACGTCTACGGCGTGTCCTACGGGACCCAGCTGGTGCTGCGCACGGTGGCGCTCGGCGCGACGGGCATCGACGGTGTCGTCCTCGACTCGCTGGTACCGCGCCAGGACGACGACAAGGCCGACCTGAGCCGCCGCTCGCTGGTGACCGACGCGGTGGGACGCCAGGTACTGGCTGCCTGCGACGCCAGCCCGCGCTGCCGGCGCAACATGGGCGAACCGGCCGCGGCGGTGTACCGCCGGGTACTGGCACGCGCCGCCAACGACCCGCAGCTGTTGGCGGACGTCCCCGGCAAGAACCTGAAACGCTTCTTCGGTGCCCTGCTGGACGTGCCGGGCGCCACAGGGCGGATCCCCTACGTGATCAAGGAGCTGGACGAAGGCAAGGTAGCGGGGCTGCAGGCCCTGGTCGCCGAGGCGCAACAGACGATGGCGCAACTGGGCAGCTTCCCGCAGTCGCCACCGTCGGTACCGCTCGTCAGCCTGATCAGCGGCTCGGAAAACAACCTGCAACCGGACCGCACCGCCCAGGCCGTGCGCGAAGAAGAAGCGGGCCTGCTGTTTGCCAGCCCCCTGCCGGGCTTGCTGGTCAATGCGGCGGTGCCGCTGTACCCGCGCGACGCGCTGTTCGCGCGCATGCCGGCACAGTTGCCGCCGATCCTGGTCATCCATGGTGATCGCGACGCGAAGACGCCGCTGGACGCCGCCGAGCGCCACGTCGCGGCGCTGCGCGAGACCGGGCCGGTGCAGGTGTACGTCGCCATGGGCACCGGCCATTTCTCGCTGTGGTGGAACGGTGCCTGCACGCGCGCGACCGTGCGCAAGTTCGTGCTGGGCCCGCAGGACGAGAGCCGCTGCTTCAGCGTCTCATCCCACGACTGAGGCTTACTGCCCCTTCAGGCGCGCCGCATGCATCTTGCGGAACTTCGTCACCTTCGGCTCGACGACGAAGGCGCAGTAGCCCTGCAGCGGGTGCTGGGCAAAATAATTCTGGTGGTAGTCCTCGGCCTTGTAGTACGGCTGTGCCGGCGAGATTTCCGTGACGATCGGCGCGTCCCACACGTGCGCCATCTCCGCCATCACCTGGCGCGCCATCGCTTCCTGCTCCGGCGACTGGTAATAGATGACGGAGCGGTATTGCGTGCCCACGTCGTTGCCCTGGCGGTTCAGGGTGGTCGGATCGTGGATCGTGAAGAAGATCTCGAGGATGTCGCGGTAGCTGATCACGTCCGGATCGAATTCCAGTCGCACGACCTCGGCATGGCCGGTCGTGCCGGCGCACACCTGTTCGTAGGTCGGGTTCGGCTGCGCGCCGCCCGTATAGCCCGACTCCACTTTCGTCACGCCCTTCACTTCCAGGTAGACCGCCTCGGTACACCAGAAGCATCCGCCGCCCAGCACTGCGATTTCCGTCGCCATACCATCTCTCCATGTTGATGTTGTTACTGTAACGCATATGGCAGATGGATGCCGCGAGCAACCGTTTCAACGGGCGGCGCCGCGCAGCCAGACGAAACCCAGCGCCCCCGCCACGAGCGAGGCCAGCAGGATGGCGATCTTCGACGCCGTGATCGCGTCCGCCTGACCCGGAAACGCCAGGTTGGTGATGAAGATCGACATCGTGAAGCCGATCCCGCCCAGCATGCCGGCGCCCAGCACGTGGCGCCAGCCCAGGTCGGCCGGCAGGCGGCACCAGCCGACCGTGACGGCCAGCCAGCTCAGCAGGAAGATGCCCAGCGGCTTGCCCAGCACCAGGCCCGCCATGATGCCCAGGCTGTTCTCCGACAGCAGGCCCTGCTGCCAGTCGGCCGGGATGACGATGCCGGTATTGGCCAGCGCGAACACGGGCAGGATCAGGAACGCGACGGGCCGGTGCAGCCAGTGCTCCAGCCGGTGCGACGGCGACTCATGGTCCTCGCTCTTGTGCGAGAACGGGATGGCGAACGCCAGCAGCACGCCGGCGATCGTCGCGTGCACGCCCGATTTCAGCATCAGGAACCACATCAGCGCGCCGCCGGCCAGGTAGGGCAGCAGTTTCATCACGCGCAGCACCCGGTTGCACAACAGCAGCAGCGCGAACACGGCCAGCGCGCCGGCCAGGTAAGGCAACGACACGTGCGCCGTATAAAACACGGCGATGACGACAATGGCACCCAGGTCGTCCATGACGGCCAGTGCCGTCAGGAAGATCTTCAGGCTGGCGGGAATGCGGCTGCCCAGCAGCGCCAGCACGCCCAGCGCGAACGCGATGTCGGTGGCCATCGGAATGCCGGCGCCGCCCTGGGTCGGCGTGCCCGCGTTGAACGCCGCGTGCAGCGCGGCCGGCAGCACGATGCCGCCGACCGCGGCCAGGATCGGCAGCAGCGCATTGCGCAGGTCGGACAGCTCGCCGCTGTACAGCTCGCGCTCCAGTTCCAGGCCGACAAACAGGAAGAAGATCGCCATCAGCAGGTCGTTGACCCACAGCTCGACGGAGAGGCCGGCCACCTCGCGGTGCCAGAACCCGAGATAGGCCGGCCCCAGCGTGGAATTGGCCAGCAGCAGCGACAGGATCGTGCAACAGATCAGCACGACGCCACCGGCTTTTTCGGACTCGAAGAAACGGATAAACGTGGCGGTCGGGTTGGCGGTCATGGGTGCGGGACGAAGTTGGCGAAACGCCACTATACCGTGCCCCGGGAACGCGCCGGTCAGCGTTGGCAAACTTTGGCATAATGGCAGAAAACCAAGGCCTCTCGATGAATACCAGTTCCCCGCGCAACCACGCACAGTTCGACAGCACCCATTTCCGCCAGGCGCTGTCGCAGTTCTAGATGTGTATAAGCGACAGGCGTTACCGTGATCACGACGCGGCTGGCCGACGGCAGCTACCGCGGGCTGACCGCCAGTTCGTTCAACTCCGTCTCGCTCGATCCGCCGCTGGTGCTGTGGAGCCTGCGCACGGCCGCCAACAGCATGCCCATCTTCAGCGGCAACTCGCATTACGTCATCAACGTGCTGTCGGCCGACCAGGCCCATATGGCCAAGCTGTTCTCGACACGCGATACCGATCCGTTCACGCAGGTCGCGTTCGAGCTGTCGCGCACCGGCCAACCCGTCATCCAGGGCTGCACCGCCTGGTTCGAATGCCACAACCGCAGCCGCTATCCCGAAGGCGACCACGTGATCTTCGTCGGCGAAGTCGAGCATTGCGAATTCACGCCGCGCGAACCGTTGGTGTTTCACGACGGCAAGTTGGGTGGCCTGCACACGCCCGCGTGAAAAAGCGGAAATTGGTGTCGCCATTTCAAAAGCCGGCGTCGCTTCCCTCGCTTTAGAATGCAGGGAACCGAAACCACAATGAGAGAGACACATGAGCCAAGCCCGCGCCCAGTTCCATTGGGATGACCCGCTGCTGCTGAACGAACAGCTGACCGACGACGAACGCATGGTGCGTGACGCCGCCGCCGCGTACTGCCAGGACAAGCTGGCGCCGCGCATCCTGGAGGCCTTCCGCCATGAGCGCATGGACACGTCGATCTTCCGCGAAATGGGCGAGCTGGGCCTCTTGGGCCCGACGATCCCGGAGGAATACGGCGGCCCTGGCCTGAACTACGTGTCGTACGGCCTGATCGCGCGCGAAGTGGAGCGCGTGGACTCCGGCTACCGTTCGATGATGAGCGTGCAGTCGTCGCTGGTGATGGTGCCGATCTATGAGTTCGGCACGGAAGAACAGCGCCGCAAATACCTGCCGAAGCTGGCGACGGGCGAATGGATCGGCTGCTTCGGCCTGACCGAGCCGAACCACGGCTCCGACCCGGGCTCGATGATCACCCGCGCGAAAAAAGTCGCGGGCGGCTACGCGCTGACCGGCTCGAAAATGTGGATCACCAACTCGCCGGTCGCCGACGTGTTCGTCGTCTGGGCCAAGGACGACGAAGGCGCGATCCGCGGCTTCGTACTGGAAAAAGGCATGGAAGGCCTGTCGGCCCCGGCCATTCACGGCAAGTTCGGCCTGCGTTCCTCCGTCACGGGCGAGATCGTCATGGATAACGTGTTCGTGCCGGAAGAAAACGCCTTCCCGGACGTGCGCGGCCTGAAGGGTCCGTTCACCTGCCTGAACTCGGCCCGCTACGGCATCGCCTGGGGCGCGCTGGGCGCCGCCGAAAGCTGCTGGCACACGGCGCGCCAGTATGTGCTGGACCGCAAGCAGTTCGGCCGTCCGCTGGCCGCCAACCAGCTGGTGCAGAAGAAGCTCGCCGACATGCAGACGGAAATCACGCTGGGCCTGCAGGGCTGCCTGCAGCTGGGCCGCATGAAGGACGCCGGCACGGCGGCCGTCGAGATCACCTCGATGATGAAGCGCAACTCCTGCGGCAAGGCGCTGGACGTGGCCCGTACCGCGCGTGACATGCTGGGCGGTAACGGTATCTCCGACGAATTCGGCATCATCCGCCACATGGTCAACCTGGAAGTGGTCAACACCTACGAAGGCACGCATGACATCCATGCGCTGATCCTGGGCCGCGCGCAGACGGGTATCCAGGCGTTCCAGTAAGCGGTTGGGGTCTTGGGGTCTGTCCCCAACGGGGACTGACCCCGAAGTTTGCCGGCGTCACCGGAAAGAATATTCGGGGTCAGTCCCCTGCGGGGACAGACCCCAGCTGCGGACTCTTCGCCACCCGGTTCAACACCGCATAAATCGCCTTCGCCTGCACCGGCTTGACGAGATGCTCGTCGAACCCGGCCGCCAGCGCGCGGGCGCGATCTTCCGGTTGCCCGTAGCCCGTCAGGGCGACGATGCACGTGCCCGCCAGTTCAGGCAGCGCCCGCAGCTGCTGCACCAGCTCGTAGCCATCCATCCCGGGCAGGCCGATGTCCACGAACATCAGCGCCGGCACCTGTTGCCGGACCAGTTCCAGCGCCTCGGCCGCGCCGCCGCACGCCGTGACGGCGTAGCCGGCCGCGTCCAGCAGCAGGGCCAGGGTCTGCGCCGCGTCCGCATTGTCGTCGACCACCATCAGCGGACGCCGGCCGCCATGCGGCACGGTCGTATCGCGCGGCACGTCAGGCGCACTGGCGCCGGGTGCGGCAACCGTCGGCAGGCAGACACGGAAGCGGCTGCCCTGCCCGGCGCCCGCGCTGCTGGCGCTGACACGTCCGCCATGCAGCTCCACCAGGCTCTTCACCAGTGCCAGGCCCAGGCCGAGGCCGCCCTGCGAGCGGTCGGGTGAACGCTCCGCCTGCGTGAACAGGTCGAACACGTGCGGCAGCAATTGCGCGGGAATGCCGATGCCGTTGTCGGACACCGTCGCGATGGCCTCGTCGCCTTCCACCGCGACCGCCAGCGCGATCTGCCCGCCCGGCGGCGTATAGCGGGCCGCATTGTTCAGGATGTTCGACAGCACCTGGATCAGCCGTGTGCGGTCGCCCTGCACGTACGGCGCCTCGGCCGGCAGCGCCATCGTCAGCCGATGCTGGCGCGCGTCCATCAGCGCGCCGGCCTGCTCTACCGCTTCGGTGGCGACGGCGTTGAAGTCGAGCGTCTCCCGGCGCAGGGTCACAAGGCCACGCGTGACGCGCGACACGTCCAGCAGGTCGTCCACCAGCTTGGTCATGTGCTCGACCTGGCGGCCGATGACGGCACTGGTCTGGCGGATGCGGGCGTCGTCCAGCTTACCCAGACGCAGCAGCTCGGCCGCGGTGGCGATCGGCGCCAGCGGATTGCGCAGCTCGTGCGCCAGCATGGCCAGGAATTCGTCCTTGCGCCGGTTGGCGTCCTTCAGCTCCTGCTGCGCCAGCTCGATCGGCGTCACGTCCGTGTTCGTCCCGAACCATTGGACGATGTTGCCCTCCGCATCGCGCAGCGGCGCGGCCACGATCAGGAAGCTGCGGTATTCGCCGCTGGCCGCGCGCATGCGCGCCGTGACCTCGTAGGGTGCGCCGCCCACCAGCGAGCGGTTCCACGCCGCCATCAGGCGCGGCAGGTCGTCCGGGTGGAACCAGTCGCGCCAACCGCCCTGCAGCGCCTGCGTGCTGGTGGCGCCCGTGAAGGCGAACCAGCGGTCGTTGAACCAGTGGGTGTCGCCATCGGGCGCGGCCATCCACGCCAGCTGGGGAATCGTATTGGCCAGCTGGCGCAGCCGCTGTTCGCTTTCGCGCAGCGCCCGCGTCGCGTACACGGCCTCCGTCACGTCGCTGCCCTCGACGAAGATGCCGGACACCGCGCCGCGGTGGTCGCGGATCGGCTGGAAGATAAAGCTGACGAAGCGCTGCTCCAGCATCCCGCCGGCCTGCCGCCGCAGCATGATCGGCATCTCGCGCCCGACATGCGCCTCGCCGCTGGCATAGACCTGGTCCAGCAGCGCGACAAAGCCCTGGTCGCGCACTTCGGGCATCACGTCCGCCACGTTGCGGCCGACCACGTCGGTACGCCCGATCAGTTGCAGGTAGGCGTCGTTGGCGATCTCGAACGTGTGGCTGGGGCTGCGCAGCACGGCCAGGATACCGGGCGCTTCCTGGAACAGCAGCCGCATGCGCTCGATCTCCTCGGCGCGGTGGCCCGCGGCCAGGACTTGCTCCGTCGTTTCCACGACGGCGCAAAACATGCCGGCAACCGTCCCGCCATCGTCGTACACCGGTGAGTACGAGAACGTAAACCACGTCTGTTCGTCGTAGCCGCGCCGGTTCATCGTCAGCGGCAGGTTCTCGTGGTAGGTGGCGCGGCCGTGCAGGGCATCGTCGATGCTGGGCCAGATGTCGTCCCAGATTTCGGCCCAGATCGACTGGAACGGCCGGCCCAGCGCGGTGGGATGCTTGTCGCCCAGGATTTCCGCATACGAATCGTTGTACAGGAATGCCAGCTGCGGCCCCCAGGCGATAAACATGGGGAACTTCGAGTTCAGCATCAAGGCCACGACCGAGCGCAGCGCCACGGGCCAACCCAGCGGCGGCCCCAGCGGCGAGTCGCGCCAGTCGTGCGCGCGCATCATGGCTCCCATCCGTCCGCCTTCGCTGAGGCATGCCGGTACCGCCGTGGGCGTCAGGGGAGCTGGTGATGTTGTCATGCGCCGAGTATAACAAGCCGGTCCGGTGCGCACGTTTGCATACGGCAACAAAAAAGCCGGCATGGCCGGCTTCTGGTGACCTGGCGCGGGCGCGGTCAGAACTTGAACGTCACGCCCACGTTGACCGCGACCGGATCGAGCCGGATGTCCTGCGTTTGCCCGGTGGAGTACGTCGCCGTCGTCTTGACCTTGGTCTTGATGACGCCGCCGTCGACCGACCAGCGCTCGTTCAGCCGATAGCTGGCGCCCAGTTGCACGCTGGGCGCCCATTTCGCTTCCAGCGAGAACGTCGACGCCGGGCCGCCCGTGTTCAGCACGGCAGTCAGCTGGGCCGAGCCGCGCTCGCGGCGGAAGTAGGCGTACGTGACGCCCACGCCCACGTAGGGGCGGAACACGGCGTTCGCGCCGAAGAAGCGGTACTGCGCGAACAAGGTGGGCGGCAGCACGTCGGCCGTGCCCAGCTTGCCGGTGCCCTCGATGGCGCCGGCGCCGAACAGGTCGTGGCGGTACGGCACACCCAGGTCCAGTTCGGCCGCGATATTGTCGGTGACGAAGTAGGCCAGGTTAAAGATCGGCTTGCTGTCGGTGCCGATGTCGGCCTTCGTGCCGGGCAGCGCGGGTGCGCTGACGTCGCCGCTTTCCACCTTCGGCGTGATCTTGTTGACGCCGACCTTGACGGTCCAGTCGCCCCTGGCCTGCGCCGCCGCGCCACCGGCGGCGCTCAGGGCGGCAGCCAGCGCCAGCAGCTTGGCTGCCGTATGCAAAGTCTTGTTCATCGTGTCTCCTTTATTGTGGGGTGGCGATCAGAGCCAGCCTTTCGTCACCATCGAGCGGGACACGTAACGCGCCAGCAGCAGGTTGTTGAACGGGGTCGGGTGCACTTCGTCGGCGAACGAGTAGTGGCTGACATCGCCGGCCTTCAGGCTGGCGGCCGTGCAGCCCAGCGAGCTGGCCAGCGGATTTTTCGGCGACGCCAGGTCGCACGCCGGTTCGCTGACGTTGGTCAGTCCATACGGGCCGGGGTTGGTCGCCTGGTCGTGGCTGACGGCATACACGTCGACGATCAGCGCCTTCGGTTCGGCCGCCAGCGCCGAATTGAGCTGGGTATTGAACGCCTGCACCATCTTGTCGATCAGCGCGCGCGTGGCTTCGTCCTTGCCGCGCGCGGCCGGGGTCGTCGCCACGTCCGGCAGGTTGTTGACGACGACGTAGTTGGCACCCTTGCCGATCAGCTGCGTCTTGACCAAGGTGGCCAGTTCGGCGCCGGCCGTGGCCAGCGCGGCCACCAGGCCCGGCGCCTGCGCCGTCACGTAATCGGCACCGGCCTTGGCGCCGGCGGCGTTGCCGGCCTGCTCCGCCGTCTTGACCATCGGGCCGTACACGGTGACCGATGCCGCGGCGGTATAGCCGGCGCGCACGGCGGCCTGGACGGCAGCCGCCACGATCAGCTCGTTGGTGGCGCCGGGCTGCGCCGAGGCCGTCGCGATGGCCGCGCCGATCGCCTGGGCGGAGGTGGCAGGGTTGGTGGTGCCCGCGGCCAGCTGAGTGGCCAGGCTGGTGGCGAAGGCCGTCTTGCCGGCGGTCGTGCCGGCGGCGGTGGCGCCGGCCTGCAACTGGGCCAGGCTGACGAGCACGTCGTTACCGCCCGCCATCACGAACACCACTTCGTCGCCCTTGAACGCACCGCCGACCTTGGCCAGGTGGTTCTGGATCTGCGTCACGACGGGCACGGTCAGCGCGCCGACCGGGCTGCCGGTCGCCTTGTGGCCGGCGCCGATCGGATTGGTCACGCGCGCGCCGCCCTGGGCATAGCCGAAGCACTCGGGGTGGTTGACGACAGGGACCGCAAAGCCCTTCGAGGCGTCGCCATCGAGGCCGGTCTGCGCCGCGCACGGTGCCGGCAGCTGGAACTGGGCGGCCATCAGCTCCGTCCAGTTCTTGCCGGTCAGCTCGGGCGCGACGGTGGCGTTGTTGCCGTTGATCGTGAACTTGCCGCCGCCCAGCGCCTTGACGGTGCCGACGTTGTAGCTGCCGACGTCGGACAGGCTGTCGCCGAAGGTGACCTGGGACGCGAACTTGACGCGGTTGGTCTGGCCGCCGGGCTGCGGATCGCCGCTGTTGCCGCCGCAGCCGGCCAGGACGGCGGCGAAGGCAACGGCAAGGGCTAGTTTGGTGTGACGCATGGTGTCTCCTGACTTGATATTGTTGTGCCAGCCAACGGATGTGCTGGTCGCGATCTGGCTAATATGCCAGCGATGCCGGGCGCCGTACAGGGCGATTCTGGTAAAAACAACAGGTGTGAGCGGATTGCAACATGGCATGGGCTATTGCCGAACCAGCAGCGCTCTGCAGGCGCCTCGGGGCTTGGGGTCTGTCCCGTTCAACGGGACTGACCCCGGTTTTTATCGATTCGCGCGCGCCGCCATGGAAAACCAGGGTCAGTCCCGAAGGGACAGACCCTAAGACTTGTGGCGCCAGCGGAATGCCCGTATCCAGCATCCCAAGACCAAACCCTGGGGTCAGACCCGGCGGGTCTGACCCCAGCCTCTGCTTTGGGGGTAATGCGGCTAGTGGCAATCAACCAGCAGCTGGTGCCGGTACGTTACGCTTGCAGGAACCGTTCGACGATGCCGGCCGAGCCGTAGGCGGAGCGGCGCAGCCGGTCGTTGACGCCCAGCCAGTTGTCGTCCTGCGGCGGGGTCTCGACCAGGATCAGCTCAGCGTCCGTGCGGTCCATCGCGCGCAGCGCGGCGTAGATGCCGTGGGCGTAGCCGGCCGGGTCTTCCGGCAGCGCGTGCTGGGCGGCAGCGCGCGTCAGCAGCGGAGAATAATGGATCAGCGCGACGCGGCGGCCCTTGTCCGCCAGCGCGTTCAGGAGCGCATCCAATTGCGCGGTGACCACCAGCGCCACTGGCGCCTTCGGTGCGTAGTGCGATTCCAGCGTGCCCGAAGCGCGTGGCGCGCTGGCATCCGGGGCGACCGGCATGGCGCCGATCACGGCGGCGATCTGCGTCGCGCTGATGTGGCCGGGGCGCAGCAGCACGGGGCCGTGGGTTGCCAGCCGCGACAGGTCGAGGATCGTCGATTCGATGCCGACCTGGCTGGACCCGCCGTCCAGCACGGTGATGCCGGCCTCATCGCCGAACTCGTCGCGCACGTGCTGCGCCGTGGTCGGGCTGACGTTGCCGAACTTGTTGGCGGAGGGTGCCGCCACGCCGCCTTTGCCGCCCTTGAAGGCGGACAGCAGCGCCATCGCCACCGGGTGCGACGGGCAGCGCAGGCCGACCGTGTCCTGCCCGCCCGAGACCGCGTCCGGGATGTGCGCGTGGCGCTTCAGGATCAAGGTCAGCGGGCCGGGCCAGAACGCGGCGACCAGCCGGCGCGCTTCGTCCGGAATATCGGATACCCAGTAGTCCAGGTCCGCCCCGGGCGCCACGTGGACGATCACGGGATGGTCGTTGGGCCGGCCCTTGGCCGCGTAGATGCTGGCGACCGCGGCGGGGTTTTCCGCGTCCGCGCCCAGGCCATACACGGTCTCGGTCGGAAAGGCGACCAGGCCGCCCGCTTCGAGCGTGGCGGCCGCGTCGAGAATGGCCTGCTCCGTCACGGTGCGATTCCCAGGATGGCGCACGCGGCTTCGAACTGGCGCCGCGCATCGTCCAGCGTATGGCCGACGAACGTGACGTGGCCCATCTTGCGGCCCGGACGCGGATCGTCCTTGCCGTACAGGTGCAGGTTGGCACCCGGCAGCGCGACCACCTTGTCCCAGCTTGGCTCGCGGTACGTCTCGCCCTCGAACCAGACGTCGCCCAGGATATTGAGCATGACGGCCGGCGAATGCTGACGACAATCGCCCAGCGGCAGCCGCGCCATTGCCCGCACCTGCTGGGCGAACTGGCTGGTGACGCAGGCGTCCATCGTGTAGTGGCCGGAGTTGTGCGGCCGCGGCGCCATCTCGTTGACGACCAGCGAGCCATCCGTCAGCACGAAGAATTCGATGCACAGCACGCCCACGTAACCGAGTTCCGCGACGATCGCCGTGGCGGCGTCCTGCGCCTTTTTCGCGCATTCGGCCGTCACGTTCGGTCCCGGCACGGTGGTCGTGAACAGGATGCCGTCGCGGTGCACGTTCTCGGCGATCGGGTAGACCACCGACTGGCCGTCCACGCCGCGCGCTGTCAGCACGGAAATCTCGTACGCCAGCGGCAGCATTTTCTCCAGCAGGCAGGTGACGCCGCCCATCGACTCGAACGCCGCGCGCACGTCCTCGCGCGACGCCACGCGCACCTGGCCCTTGCCGTCGTAGCCCATGCGCACCGTCTTCAGGATGCCGGGCAGCAGCTCGTCGCCGATGGCGTCGATATCCGCCTGCGTCGCGATCACCTTGTGCGGCGCCGGCAGCACGCCGGATTTTTCGGCGCAGCCGACGAAGAACGTCTTCTCGGCGATGCGGTCCTGCGCCACCGAGACGCCGGCGGCGTTCGGCGCGACGAAGATCTGCTGTGCCAGCCGCGCCAGGCTGTCTGCCGGCACGTTCTCGAATTCGGTGGTGACGGCCGCGCACTGCGCGACCAGCTCGTCCAGTGCCGGGCCATCGGTATAGCCGGCATTGATCAGGCGCTGCGCGACTTGCCCCGCAGGGCAGTCGGCGGCGGGCTCCAGCACGACGACCTGGTATCCCATCTGCTGGGCTGCCTGCGCGAACATGCGGCCCAGCTGGCCGCCGCCCATCACGCCCAGCCACGTGGGCGGATTGGCGCTGGGGACGGCGGGTAAAAACTGTGGCTCGGCCAGCGCGGCGAAATCGACGCGCTGGGCCGTATCTGGCTTCATTTCGTTCATTTACTCAAGCGGCAAAATCATGGCCTTCGCGGCCGCGGTCTGGGTAGCGCGGAATGCTTCGAGCTGGTTGGCCAGCGCGTCGTCGGTGGCGGCCAGGATGGCCACCGCCGTCAGCGCCGCGTTGGCGGCACCGGCTTCGCCGATGGCGAAGGTCGATACCGGCACGCCCTTCGGCATTTGCACGATGGACAGCAGCGAATCCTCGCCGCGCAGGTACTTCGACGGCACCGGCACGCCCAGCACCGGCACGATGGTTTTCGCCGCCACCATGCCGGGCAGGTGCGCGGCACCGCCAGCGCCGGCGATGATCGCGCGCAGGCCGCGCGAGCGCGCGGTTTGCGCATACGTGAACATCTCGTCCGGCATGCGGTGCGCCGAGATCACCTGCGCCTCGAACGGCACGTTGAACTGCTTCAGGATAGCGACGGCGTGCTGCATCACGTCCCAGTCGGAGCTGGAACCCATGATGACGCCGACCAGTGGCTGCTTCGACTCGGCCATGCTCAGACCTTCAGCTTCTCGCCCGTCAGGCGTTCGATGGCTTCGAAGTACTTGGCCTGGGTTTTTTCGATCACTTCGGCCGGCAGCGGTGGCGCCGGCGGCGTCTTTTTCCACTCCGTCAGCGTTTCCAGGTAGTCGCGCACGAACTGCTTGTCGAACGACGGCGGCGACATGTCCGGCGCATACGAATCGGCCGGCCAGAAGCGCGACGAATCGGCCGTCAGCACTTCGTCCATCAGGTGCATCACGCCGTTCTCGTCCAGGCCGAACTCGAACTTGGTGTCGGCGATGATGATGCCGCGCGTGGCGGCATAGTCGGCCGCGGTCTTGTACAGCTTGATGCTGACGTCGCGCATTTTCGCGGCCAGGTCGGCGCCGATGCGCTTTTCCATCTCGGCAAAGCTGATGTTCTCGTCGTGCTCGCCCAGGTCGGCCTTGGCGGCCGGGGTGAACAGCGGCTCGGGCAGCTTGTCGGCCTGGCGCAGGCCTTTCGGCAGCTCGATGCCGCAGACGCTGCCGGTGGCCTGGTAGTCTTTCCAGCCGGAACCAATGATGTAGCCGCGCACGACCGCTTCCACCAGGATCGGCTTCAGGCGCTTGGCCACGACGGCGCGGCCCTTTACCTGCTCCACTTCATCAGGCGCCACCACCGATTCCGGCGCCACGCCGGTCAGGTGGTTCGGCACGATATGGCCGAGTTTCTCGAACCAGAAATCGCTCATCTGGTTCAGCACCATGCCCTTGCCGGGGATCGGTTCGTTCATGACAACATCGAAGGCCGACAGGCGGTCGGTCGTGACGATCAGGATCTTGTCGTCGCCGACGGCGTAGTTGTCGCGGACCTTGCCATGGCCGAGCAGTGGCAGGGATTGGATGGAGGACTGGTAAAGGCTTTTCATGGAGGGGAAATGTCTTACGCAAAATAAGCGAAAACCGGCGAGGGGGAAAAACCCGCTCGCCGGTCGAGTGAGTCCGGGCCGCATTGACACACTGTTGCACGCGGCCCGTTCCAAGGCAGGATTTTACTTCACAATCTGGGCCAGTTCACCGGCCTTGTAGCGTTCCGCCATTTTTTCCAGCGGCACCGGCTTGATCTGCGAGGCGCGGCCTTCGCAGCCGAACGCCAGGAAACGGGCCTTGACGACTTCCTCGGCCGCCAGGCGGGCCGGCTTCAGGTAGTCGCGCGGATCGAACTTCGACGGGTTCTGGAACATGAACTTGCGGATCGCGGCCGTCATCGCCAGGCGGATGTCGGTGTCGATGTTGATCTTGCGCACGCCGTGACGGATGCCTTCCTGGATTTCTTCCACCGGCACGCCGTAGGTTTCCTTCATGTCGCCGCCGAATTCACGGATGATCGCCAGAAGTTCTTGCGGAACGGAGGACGAACCGTGCATCACCAGGTGGGTGTTCGGAATGCGCGCGTGGATTTCCTTGATGCGGTCGATCGCCAGGATGTCGCCGGTCGGCTTGCGGGTGAATTTGTAAGCGCCGTGCGAGGTGCCGATGGCGATGGCCAGCGCGTCGCACTGGGTGCGCTCGACGAAGTCGGCGGCTTGCGCCACGTCCGTCAGCAGCTGTTCGCGGGTCATCGTGCCGTCGGCGCCGTGGCCGTCTTCCTTGTCGCCCTTCATGGTTTCCAGCGAGCCCAGCACGCCCAGTTCCGCTTCCACGGTAACGCCGATGGCGTGCGAGAACTTGACCACCTCACGCGACACTTCCACGTTGTAGTCGTAGGAGGCGACGGACTTGCCGTCCGCTTCCAGCGAGCCATCCATCATCACGGACGTGAAGCCCGAGCGGATCGCGGCCATGCAGACCGCCGGCGACTGGCCGTGATCCTGGTGCATGACGACGGGGATGTGCGGGTAGGCTTCGACCGCTGCGTCGATCAGGTGACGCAGGAACGCCTCGCCGGCATACTTACGCGCGCCGGCGGAAGCCTGCATGATGACCGGGCTGTTGACGGCGTCGGCGGCAGCCATGATGGCCTGCACCTGTTCCAGGTTGTTGACGTTGAAGGCTGGCAGGCCATAGCCGTGTTCGGCGGCATGGTCCAGCAGCTGACGCATGGATACGAGGGACATGGTAATACTCCAATCAAATAAAAACCTGTGCGGCGGGCTGCGCAGCTCGTGACCGGGCGCCCGCCTTGGCTGGGTGCGACCTAGCTGAACTCGCCTACTTTGACGATCTTCAGGGCGTTGGTGCCGCCGACCTGTCCCATCGGTTCGCCCCAGGTAACGACGATCATGTCGCCCTTCTTCGCAATGCCATGCTCGACCAGCAGATCTTCGGCCTGCTTCAGCACGTCCCGGCTCGTGCCTTGCTGCAGCAGATAATGCGCGCGCACGTTGCGGTACAGCGAAGCCTTGCGCTGCGTGGTCACGCTGGGCGTCAGGGCGAAGATCGGGGTGTCGATATTGTGACGGCTCATCCACAGCGGCGTCGAACCGGATTCGGTCAGGGCGACGATCGCCTTCACGCTCAGGTGGTGGGCGGTAAACAGGGCACCGTAGGCGATCGACTGGTCGATGCGCGTGAAGCGCACGTTCAGGAAATCGGCATCCAGCTTGTTGTATTCGGAACGCTCGGCTTCCACGCAGACGGCGGCCATCATTTCGACGGTCTCCACCGGGTAGCGGCCGGAAGCGGTTTCGGCCGACGCCATCACGGCGTCGGTGCCGTCCAGCACGGCGTTGGCCACGTCGGACACTTCCGCGCGCGTGGGCACGGCGTTGAAAATCATCGATTCCATCATCTGCGTGGCGGTGATGGCGATCTTGTTCGATTCGCGCGCCATGCGGATCATGCGCTTTTGCAGCGCGGGCACGGCGGCATTGCCCACCTCGACGGCCAGGTCGCCACGGGCGACCATGATGCCATCGGAGGCGTTCAGGATTTCCTGCAGCGCGGGAATGGCTTCCGCGCGCTCGATCTTGGCGATCATCTGCGGCTTGTGGCCGTAGGGTTCGCCGGCGATGTTCGCCAGCTGGCGCGCCATCTCCATGTCGGTGGCGTTTTTCGGGAACGAAATGGCCAGATAGTCGGCCTGGAAGCTCATCGCCGTCTTGATGTCTTCCATGTCCTTCGCCGTCAGCGCCGGCGCCGTCAGGCCGCCGCCCTGGCGGTTGATGCCCTTGTTGTTGGACAGCTCGCCGCCGATTTTCACGGTGGTGTAGATCTCGCTGCCGACAATCTTGTCGACGATCAGCACGATCAAACCGTCGTTGAGCAGCAGCACGTCTTTCGGACGCAGGTCGTTCGGCAGGTTTTTATAGTCGAGGCCGACACGTTCCTGGTTGCCCAGTTCGCCGTTTTCGCCCCATTTGGCGTCCAGGATGAACTTGTCGCCGTTGGCCAGGTTGATCTTGCCCTCTTCAAACTTGCCGACGCGAATCTTTGGACCCTGCATGTCGGCCATGATGGCCACTTCCCGCCCGCACTCCGCCGCCGCCTGCCGCACCAGGTTGGCACGATCGATGTGATCCTGCGCCTTGCCGTGCGAGAAGTTCAGCCGCACGACGTCCACGCCGGCGCGGATCATCCGCGTCAACACTTGCAGGTCGGTGGAAGCGGGGCCGATGGTTGCGACGATTTTAGTGCCACGGGACATTGGGGGTTCCTTGAGCGGTGGTTGAAGAGAAACGAGAAAAAGCGGACAAAAAGCGCAGCGGGCCTGGCGACCGGGCGCTGCGCTCCATCCTGGCCGGCCGTTACTGACCGCCGGCGCGGGACACCAGCACTTCCACCGCCGGCAGGGTTTTGCCTTCCAGGAACTCCAAGAAGGCGCCGCCGCCGGTCGAGATATAACCAATTTTATCGGTAATAGCGTATTTTGCAATCGCGGCCAGCGTGTCGCCGCCACCGGCGATCGAGAAGCCTTTCGACTCGGCAATCGCCAGCGCCAGGGTCTTGGTGCCGTTGCCGAACTGGTCGAACTCGAACACGCCGACCGGGCCGTTCCACACGATCGTGCCGGAGGCGGCGATCTGCGCGGCCAGGGCCTTGGCCGTTTCCGGGCCGATGTCCAGGATCATGTCGTCATCCGCCACGTCCGCCACGGCTTTCACCGTTGCCGCGGCCGTGGGCGAGAATTCCTTGGCGCATACCACGTCCGTCGGGATCGGCACTTGCGCGCCGCGCTTGGCCATCAGGTCGATGATGGCTTTCGCTTCTTCCACCAGGTCCGGCTCGGCCAGCGACTTGCCGATCTTCAGGCCGGCGGCCAGCATGAAGGTGTTGGCGATGCCGCCGCCGACGATCAGGTTGTCGACCTTGTCGGCCAGCGATTTCAGGATCGACAGCTTGGTCGACACTTTCGAGCCGGCAACGATGGCCAGCAGCGGACGGGCCGGCGCGCCCAGCGCCTTGCCCAGCGCGTCCAGCTCGGCGGCCAGCAGCGGGCCGGCGGCGGCGATCGGCGCGAATTTGGCGATGCCGTGGGTCGAGGCTTCGGCGCGGTGGGCGGTGCCGAACGCGTCGTTGACGTAGACGTCGCACAGCTTGGCCATCTTCTGGGCCAGCTCGTCGCTGTTCTTTTTCTCGCCCTTGTTGACACGCACGTTTTCCAGCAGCACGACCTGGCCATCCTGCAGGTTGTCCAGGCCGGCACCGTCGACCCAGTTCTGTTTCAGTTCCACTGGCTGGCCCAGCAGCTCGGCCAGACGCGCGGCGACAGGCGCCAGGCTGTCTTCCGGCTTGAACTCGCCTTCGGTCGGACGGCCCAGGTGGGACGTCACCATCACCTTGGCGCCGGCCTTCACGGCGGCCTGGATAGCCGGCACGGAGGCACGGATGCGGGTGTCTTCGGTAATGTTGCCGGCATCATCTTGCGGCACATTCAGGTCGGCGCGGATGAAAACCCGCTTGCCTTGCAGCGCGTTTTGCGCGATCAGATCGTCGAGGCGAGTGAAGTTCAGAACAGCTTGCATGGTTTCCCAAAGGACAAGTGGTAGAAAGACTGCTATTTTACCGCAGTCGCGGGGTTGCCGACTTATCCATTAGAACAAATGCAACAGCCTCAGCGCCGTGAAAAACAACATGCCGAACACGATCGTCTCCAGCATATTGCGGCGCCACAGGTACCAGCCCACTGCGGCGATGCCGGCAAACACCTTTGCATTGAGCAAGGTGAACGCCTGGGTGGACGGCTCCAGCAGCAGGTCCGGGCCGATGATGGCGGCCAGCGCGCACGAGGGCGCGTAGCGCAGCATTTCCTGCACGCGGCGCGGGATCGTCACCTTGTGGCCGACCAGCCAGAAGCCGCTGCGGGTGATCGCCGTGGAGATGGCCAGCGCGACGATGACGATCCAGATTTCGACGTCGCTCATCCCTGCCCCTCCTTGCGCGCGGCTGGCGCGAACTTGTCGCCCAGCTCCTCGACGGCCATGGCGGTGATCATGCCGATCAGCACCGCGGCCAGCAATCCCAGTTTATAAGGCAAGCCTGCGGCCAGCACCGACACGGCGCCCGCCACCAGCACGCCGCACAGCGCGGGCCGGCTGACGACCATCGGCACCATCACGCAGATGATGGCGAGCGTGCCGGCAAAACCCAGGCCCCATTCGGCCGGCACCGCGTTGCCCAGGAAAATACCGGCGATGGAACCGACCTGCCACGCGCCCCAGTTCGGGTACAGCAGGCCTTTCAGATAGGACAGCTTGCCGGGCGCCGGGGCGGGGTCCGGGTAGCGCTGCAGGAACAGCGCGACGGAGATGTCGCCGGAAACAAAGCCCAGGTGCAGGCGCTGGTACCACGGCAGCATGCCGAAATGCGGCGCCAGCAAGGCGGAAAAGATCACGAAGCGCAGGTTGACGACCAGCGCGGTGGCGAAGATGACCCAGATCGGCGCGCCGGCGGCGATCAGCGGCAGCGAGGCCAGCTGGGCGGAGCCGGCAAAGACCATCAAGGTCATGCCCAGCGCCTGCGGCAAGGTCAGCCCGGACTTGATCATGGCGACCCCGACGACCAGGCCCCATGCGCCGATGCCGAACAGGGTGGGAATACCGGTCCTGACGCCGTCGCGCCAGGCGGCAGGATCGGGGGTCGTTACGTCGCTTGCTTCGCTCATCTGCATTAAGTGTGGCTTCCCTGCCACACATTGGAAACGATGGCTGGCGGCTGCTGCATGAAAGGTATCCCGGCCTGGCCCTGGCGCATGGCTTGGACGGGGGTTCTCGAAGGCCGTCATTTTAGCGGCGAATGCTGGGCGCTGCCCGAATCCGTTAAAATCGTGCTTTTTGAACTCCGGAGCATCAGAACATGAGCAACGCCACCACGCCAGTCGAACTCGAAGGTAAGGATCTGCCGGCATTTTGCCCGAACCCGGCCATGCCGCTGTGGTCCGGCCATCCGCGCGTGTTCCTTGATTTCGCCGCCAACGGCGAGGCGAAGTGCCCCTACTGCGGCACCGCCTACCGCATCAAGCCGGGCACGGCCGTTCATCACCACTGATCCTGTCCGGCCGCGCGCGATGAAGAAGAAACAGCTGAACGGCAGCCCCGCCGAGGTGGAAGCGGCCTTCTACGACGCGCTCAACCGCGCCGACGTGGAAGCGCTGATGGCACTGTGGGCCGACGACGAGGAAGTCGTCTGCGTCCACCCGGGCGGCGCCCGCCTGATCGGCCATCGCGCGATCCGCGAATCGTGGACGATGCTGCTGGAACACGGCGGCCTGCACATCCTGCCATCGCAGCTGCACGAGACGCACAACCTGATGAGCGCGGTGCACACGGTCGTCGAAGGTGTCACGGCCGCGCAGGGCGAGCCGCAGCACCTGGTCGCCACCAACGTTTACATGAAGACGCCGAAGGGCTGGCGCATCGTGCTGCACCACGTCTCCGTCGCGCCCGGCGCCGTGCCGGCCGAGCCCCCCTCGCAGATTCTGCATTGATGTTTCTTCAAAAATGGGGACAGACCCCATTTTTCAGGAAATCTTTTCCATGAAATATTCTGCGCCGCTGTGGCTGCCCAACGGTCACTTCCAGACGATCTACCCCGCCAAGTGCATCCCGAAGCCGGCCGTGGCCTTGCGCCGCGAGCGCTGGCCGACGCCCGATGGCGACTTCATCGATGTCGACTTCATCGACGGCACGCCCGGTGCGCCGTTTGTCGTGCTGTTCCATGGGCTGGAAGGCTCGTCGGACAGCCATTACTGCCGCGCCCTCGGTGCGGAACTGGTGGCGCGTGGCTGGTCCGGCGCGATTCCCCACTTCCGCGGCTGCTCGGGCGAACCGAACCTGGCGCCACGCTTTTACCATTCCGGCGACGCGCAGGAGGCCGACTGGATCCTGCGCCGCCTGCACCCGCGCGCGACGGGCAAGTTCTACGCCTGCGGCGTCTCGCTGGGCGGCAACGTGCTGCTGCGCTGGCTGGGCGAATCGCAGCACACGGCGGAATTCGTCGATGCGGCGGTGGCCGTGTCCGCCCCGCTCGACCTGGCGCGTGGCGGCGAGGCGCTGGGGCGCGGCTTCAACAAGGTCTACCAGCGCATGTTCCTGCAGACCTTGAAACCGAAGTGCGCGGCGAAACACACGCAGTTCCCCGGCCTGTTCGATCTCGATGCGATGCATGCGGCGGCCGACCTCTACACCTTCGACAATATCGTCACGGCGCCGCTGCACGGCTACCGCAACGTGGAGGATTACTGGAACCGCGCCAGCGCCAAGCACGTGCTGGAGGACATCACGGTGCCGACCCTGGTGCTGAACGCCCGCAACGACCCTTTCCTGCCGGGGCAATTCCTGCCGACGAAGGCGTCCTCGCACGTGGTGCTGGACTACCCGGCCGAAGGCGGCCACGTCGGCTTCGCCACCGGCCGCCTGCCCGGCAGCCTGGCCTGGCTGCCGCGCCGCATGATCCACTTCCTCGAGGGAGGCCGCAGTATCGGCGCGCCGCAAACGGCCGCGCTGTGCGATGCTTGAACCATGGACGATATCGTAAAACAGGCAATGGCCAAATGGCCCAACGTACCCCACTGCTACGGCTGGCTGGCGCTGGACGCGCGCGGCAACTGGCGCATGCGCGACGAGCGCGCGCAGCAGCAGGATCTGCCGGGCGACAAGCTGACGAACACGGCGCTGGTAGGGTTCATCAACCGCAATTATCAGCGCGACGAGCGCGGCTGCTGGTTCTTCCAGAACGGCCCGCAGCGCGTGTTCCTGAACCTGGAAGCGACGCCTTTTGTCGCCCGCACCGATCCTGCCCAGGGGCTGGTGCTGCACACGGGCGCGCCGCTGCCGGCGCCGCAGGCGGCGTTCCTGACCGAGGCGGGCGAGTTGATCCTGCAGGCGGGCGAGACCGTCGCGCAACTGGACGACCGCGACTTCGCGCAGGCGCTGGAATGGTTCGAGCTCGATGGCAAGCCGCTGGCGGATGACGCGCTGCTGGCATGGATCGAGCGGCCGCAGGGCATGCTGACGGTGCGGATCGGTGGCGCGGCGGTGAACGTTGAACGCATCGCGCGGGACGAGGTGCCAGCGCGGCTGGGGTTCGTGAAGCTGCCTGCGGCTTGACGGACGTCGGTGATGCGTTCAGCGACCCGCTTGCGCATTTTTCACCCCAAGACCTGAATCTGGGGTCAGACCCGCCGGGTCTGTCCCCGGCTCTTCGCAGGTGGGTGCAACAAGGCCCGCGGCATGCAGAAAGTATTTCGGTTGCCCTACCGCCGCTGCTGCCCCCAGGGCGTCTGCCGTGGCACTGCCGCGCAACGTGGCGAATCGGCCAGCATGCCGCGGCATGAAGGATCGGCGGGCTCCTGCATCTCCTGCGCCGGCGCGGCCTTCACGCTGCCGCTGACGGCAAACCCCTTGTCCTTGCCCTTCTCGCCCAGCGCCTCGCGCCGCTTGGCCTGCCACTCGCGCTCGCGCGCATCGATGACGGCGTGCTCGTAGAACGACGCATCCGGCGCCTTGCGCGCCAATACGAGCTGGTCCAGCGCGGCCTGCGTGCCGCCCAAGAGCGCGTACGACTCGGCCAATGCGATGTGCTGCAATGCGATCTTGCCCATCTTCGAATACGCCTGCGCCAGCAAATCCTGCAGCTCCGGCTCACTGCGGTACATCTGCAACTGGTCGCGCAGGAAGCGTTCGGCCTGTTCCGGCTTGCCGCCCTTGATCAGCGCGTCCGCATACTGCCAGACGATGCCGCGCGACAGCGGGAACTTGGCATGCGCCACCTCCCCTTCGCGGATGGCCTGGGCGATCACGGCCGGCTTGTCCTCCTGGTCGACCTTGATCTCCAGCGAGGTATAGGCCAGCACACTGTCCGCAACGCCTTTCGGCAGTGGCGAACTGAACGCGCCCGGCGCCGGGGGACGCTCGATCGTCGCGGCAGTCTTGTCCAGCCAGCTTTGCGCGCCAGCGTAATCGCGGCGCTTCAAGGCCAGGATCGCCATGCCGTACTGGGCCGACGCGATCTGGTGCCGGCTGGGCTGCTGCAACTGGTTGCGCAGGAATTCCTCGGTCTCCGCCAGACCCTTGCTGGACGTGTCCTGCAGCACGCGGGCGCGGGCGCGCACGAGGAAGAAGTCCAGCGCGTCGACCCGCTGGCGATAGGGCTGCTCGCGAATGCGCGCCTGGATGTCGGCGATGCGCTCGGTCGTCAGCGGGTGGCTTTGCAGGTAGGCGGGCACCAGGTCGCTGTAGTTGCGCGTGGCCGTCTGCAGGCGCTGGAAGAACGCCACCATGCCATTGGTCTCGTAGCCGGCCGCGCCCATGATCTGGAAGCCGATGCGGTCGGCTTCGCGTTCGGCGTCGCGGCCGAAGTTCAGCTGGCGCTGGATCGCCAGGCCCTGCCCGCCCATCATGACGCCCATCGCCGCATCCGGATTGGATTTCGCCGCCAGCGCCGCCAGCACCATCGCCGCCAAGGGAATGAGCGCATCGGTTTTCTGCTCGCCCAGCTGGCGCGCGATATGGCGCTGCGCCACATGGCCGATCTCGTGCGACAGGACCGACGCCAGCTCGGACTCCGTCTGCGCCGCCAGCAGCAGCCCGGAATGCACGCCGATGAAGCCGCCCGGCAGCGCGAACGCGTTCAGCATCGGATCGCGCACGCAAAAGAAGAAATAGTCGTAGTTGGCCTCGCCGCGCGAACCGGGCCGCGCCGCCACCAGGTTGTTGCCCAGCGCGTTCAGGTACTCGATGATGGGCGGATCGTCGAGGTAGTCGCGGTCGAAGCGGATGTCGCGCATGATCTCCTCGCCCAGCTTGCGCTCGGTGACGGGCGACAGGGCCTCGCGCGACGTGTCGCCCAGGCTGGGCAGGTTCGGCACGTTGGCGGGCGCCAGCGGCTGCGGCGCCGTCATGGCGGCGGGCGTGGCGATCAGCAAGGCGGCCGCGACGGCAAGCAGGCGGCGGGGAAAATGGGTGGCATTCACGGTGCTATGATACCTGTTCGTTCCGACTGCGGCCGAGATGGCCCCGTTTCACTTAGTTTCACTTACTAACAAGATTCCACCATATGTCCGACCAGCTCACCCACTTCGATAACGCCGGCCAGGCCCACATGGTCGACGTCGGCGCCAAGGCCGAAACCCACCGCATCGCCATCGCCACCGGCACCATCCGCATGAAGCCGGAAACCTTGGCCATCATTTTATCGGGAACGGCCAAGAAGGGCGACGTGCTGGGCATCGCCCGCATCGCCGCCATCATGGGCGCCAAGCGCACCAGCGACTTGGTGCCGCTGTGCCATCCGCTGGCGCTGACGCGGGTGACCGTCGATTTCGAGACCGACGAGGCGGCTTCGTCTGTCCACTGCCGGGCGCAGGTGGAGACTTATGGGAAGACTGGCGTCGAGATGGAGGCGTTGACGGCGGTGCAGGTGGGGTTGTTGACGGTGTATGACATGTGCAAGGCCGTGGATCGGGGCATGGTCATGAGCGAAATCCGGGTGCGGGAAAAGCACGGTGGGAAGTCAGGGGATTGGAGCGCGTAATGGCGGCTGCACAATCCTGCACGTTTCCTACGTTGGACACGCGATACGATACGTAAATTTGCGTTGCCTCCAGGGTATGATTTCTGAGACTTGGTGATTGCCACAGCTATAATATCTGTTTCTCTGGTGTGGAAAGAGTCAGATGAGTAGCAGTGCGCCTGCGGGTGACAACGCTCCCCGCGTGTATGAATTCGAGCAGATGAACCTGCAGGTGGGCGGGCGCGTACAGTTCATTACGCATCGCACCCTGAAGCCCATCCAGCACTTCTCCAGCGTCGTCGGCTGGGTCAAGGACGAGTACCTGATCGTCAAGATCCCGTTCGAAAACGGCGCACCCATCGCGTTGAACGAGGGCGACAAGCTGACCTTGCGCGTGTTCTCCGGCGTGAACGTGTGCTCGTTCTCCTGCGTGGTACAGCGCGTGTTCCAGCGGCCGCTGTACTACGCCCACGTTTCCTTCCCCGACCAGATCCAGGGCACCAACCTGCGCACGGCGATGCGCGTCAAGGTCGACATTCCCGCCCAGCTCAAGGGCAGCGCCGGGATCGACCAGCGCGTGTTCATCGTCAACCTGAGCGTTTCCGGCGCGCTGGTCGAGACGGCGCACGAGCTGGCGCAAAACACCGGCGACGTCGTGCTGCGCTTCACCCTGATTACACAGCCGGGCAACCGCGAGGTCATGGTCACCACCAAGGCCATCATCCGCAACGCCGGCACGGCCAAGGCGCCCGGGCCGAACCTGCCGCCGCTGTTCTCGTACGGGCTGCAGTTCGCCGACCTGGATCACGCGCACTACCTGATGCTGCAGAACCTGACCTACGAAGCGCTGATCGCGGACCGGCAGAAGATCGTCTAGCCGCGCGTTGTCGCGGCCTTGCTTTTCCGATAACCTGACAGGCTTTCATCCCTTCGAGGAAAAGCCTTGACTGCCCTGCGCCGCCGCACTACTTCCCTGCTCCTGCTGCTGCCGTTGACCGGCTCCGCCGCGCCCGATCCGGCGGCCCTGCGCGCCATCGTCGACGAGACCGTCCGCCCCCTGATGGCCGAACACGACCTGCCCGGCATGGCCGTGGCCGTCACGGTGGATGGGCAGTCCGCCATCTTCAACTACGGTCTCGCCTCGCGCGCGGACAACAAGCCGGTGGACGAGCGCACCGTGTTCGAGATCGGCTCCGTCAGCAAGACGTTTGCCGCGACCCTGGCCAGCTGGGCCCAGGTGCAGGGCAAACTGTCGCTGGCGGCTCATCCCAGCAAATATTGGCCGGCCCTGAAAGGCAGCGCCATCGACAAGGCAACCGTGCTGCACCTGGGCACCTACACGCCCGGCGGCCTGCCGCTGCAGTTCCCGGATGAGCTGACGGACCCGGAACCGGCGCGCTACTATCGTGATTGGAAGCCGGCGGCCGCGCCAGGCAAGAGCCGCGAATACTCCAACCCCAGCCTGGGACTGTTCGGCCACGTGACGGCGCGCGCGCTCGGGCGCGATTACGCCGAGGCCGTCGAGACCATCCTGTTCCCGGCATTCGGCATGACAAGCAGCTACGTCAATCTGCCCGACACCGCGCGGCCGAACTACGCGTGGGGCTACCAGGATGGCAAGGCCGTGCATTTCACCGAGGAGCCGTTCAGCGCGATAACGTACGGCGTGCGAGCCACCGCTGCCGACCTGCTGCGCTTCGTGCAGGCAAATATGGCGCCGCAGCAGCTCGAGCCGGTGCTGCGGCGCGCCGTCGAGGGCACGCACGTCGGCCACTTCCGTGTCGGCGCCATGGTGCAAGGGCTGGGCTGGGAGCAGTACGCTTACCCCGTCAAGCTGCGGACGCTGCTGGATGGGAACTCGGAAAGCATGATCTGGGAGCGCCATCCGGTGCGGCGGCTGAAGAGAGCAAGCGTTCCCGCAGGCCCGACGCTGTATAACAAGACCGGCTCGACCGGGGGATTCGGCGCTTACGTACTGTTCGTGCCGGAGAAAAAAATCGGCATCGTCATGCTGGCCAACCGAAATTATCCGATTCCCTCTCGGGTAAAGGCTGGATATGCCATCCTGGAGCGACTTGCGACGAAGGTGGCGATAAGCAAGTGAGCCACGCTTATTCCAGGGTATTTCGAAAAATAATTGCTTTAAAACGCCGGGATGCTATTATATTATTTTTATGATAACTAAATATTACTGCCTCTTCACCCCGGCCGGTGGCCATCGCATTCGACCATAAGCGGCTGCCAGTTGGAATGCTAGGGGCAGGATATTCATCTCAGGGAATCGATATGCACAACAGTCGCTACACACCCCCCGCACGCTATCGGACGTCGCTGCTGGCCATGCCGGTCTTGCTGCTCGGCCTGGCTTCCACAGGGTCGATGGCCGCCGAAGCTCCCACGTCGACGACTACCGCCGAGATTCCTGCTGGTAGCTGCGCATTCGCAGATGTGCAAAATGCGGTCGCGGCGGCGAAGGATGGTCAAACCGTCGTCATCCCGGCAGGCGACTGCGACTGGGCAGACAACGAACTGGTGATCCGAACGGGAATCGAGTTGAAAGGCGCTGGTCGCGACAATACGAAGCTGCGGCGCACGGCGATCCTGACGAGCCCGAAGTTCCTGGTGCGCTTCGAGTGCTACGGCGACAATACGAAGCCTGTGGCATTTTCAGGTATCACCTTGGTTGGTGCCTACGAGCCGTCCAGCGAAGATCGTGGCCTGGGGCTGATTGGCGGTTGTGTCGACTTTCGAGTGGCTCGTTCCGCGTTCACGAATTTCGTGTTTGCCGGCGTGGAGGTGAGGGGAGGAGAAAGGCAGCGTGGCGTCATCTACAAAAACAACTTCCTGAACAACTACCATCAAAAAGTCCACAATCTTGGTTATGGCGTTGCCGTGTACGGCAATGATGAGTGGCCAGCACTTGCGTTCGGTTCAGAACATGCCGTTTTCGTTGAAGATAACATTATGTACGGCAACCGCCATCATATCGCCTCCAACTCTGGCGCGCGGTATGTATTCCGTTACAACACGGTCCAAGCCGATGACCGGACCAAGGATTTCCAGCAGATCGATGCGCACGGAAAAACTTTCAGCAAATTTGGCACCCGCAGCTTTGAAATCTATAAAAACACGATCTCGACCAACTTGATCAGTGGGCGAAATTTTGCTGCCATCGGCATCCGCGGTGGCGAAGGCGTGATTTTCAAAAATACCTTCAATACCGGCATCGCATACCCTATCAAACTGATGAAGGAAGGCGGAGCCTGCCAGGATAAGCTGGTGTACATTTGGGAGACGCCCGACAGCGCCGTTTCCAGCGAGTGCGCGACGACAGTAGGTCTGAACCGTGAGTACGTCCTGAGCGAACGGCCAGACTACAAGCCTTACCAGTATCCCCACCCATTAGCTAAGTAAGCAGCACATGTGGGCGGGTCGGTCAGGGCTGCGGGGCGTTTTCCTCTGACCTGTCCCGGCATTCCCATGGGGCTCGTCTGCCCGCTGTCCGCCACGCAAATCGTGGCGAAGGCGATGCAACAGGGGCGCTGATCCGGCGCTTTCAGAATCGAAAAAAAAACAATGCCGTTCAGCCTACACTGAACGGCATTGCATTGAGCAGTTCTAACAGCTACGAGACCTTAGGTGCCCGTACCCGTGCCGGTGCCGGTGCCGGTACCCGTACCCGTACCCGTTGCGGCAGGCGGGTTGTTCTTCGTGATCGCTTCCACTGCTGCCGAGTTGTCGGAAGCGGTGATGTCGGTCGTGTTGGTCCAGGTGATGTTGCTGCCGCCAACGTTCGACGTCATCGTGATCTTCTTGGCGGAGGTGCCCTTGCCGATGTCGGTCAGGGTCAGTTCGATATTTCCGTCGGTGACGGTCGCTGCGGACACTTCCTTGGTGGCCGTGAAAGCGGCAGCGGCCGGGATGCCGTTGGCGCCGTTGTCGCAGGCGTCTTTGTCGCCGCTGGTTTCCTGGATGCACATGCCGACGGCGGACTTCAGCGAGTCGGCGGCGGTCAGCGCGTTGGCAATCTTGGCTTTCACGGTGTAGTTGCTGTACTGCGGAATCGCGACGGCAGCGAGGATGCCGATGATGGCGACGACGATCATCAGTTCGATCAGGGTGAAGCCGGCCTGGGCTTGTTGCTTCATCGTTTGCATGGATTTCATTTGCTGCTCCTTCGGGGTTAAAGACGAATTGGGGTAGGACATATGACATACAGCAATCGCCGTGCCAGGCCCATTTCCGTCAGTTTCGTAGAAGTTCAAGCAAGTTTTGCCGAGTTCGCCGCTGTTGAGTTGACGTTTTTTGTCAGATCGATTCTCACAAATTGTCACATCGGCTTGCGCAATGGGTCAGCTGACGATTTTTGTCAGTTCAACCGGAACGCCATGCGCGTTCCCGACAGGTCCAGTTCGTCACCGTCGGCCAGCGCTTGCGGCTGGGCTCCCAGCGGCGCGCCGTTCAGCAGCGGCGCCCGCTCCCCTTCCGTGTGGGCGACCGCATAGCCAGCGGCCGTGCGGCTGATGACCACCACCTGCACGCCACTGCGGCCCAGGCTGGTGTGCGGCTTCGTCAGCGCCAGGCGCTTGCCGGCATTGCTGCCGTTCAGCACTTCGATGACGGCGGGGGCGGGGTGCAGCGCGGCCGGCGACAGCGCCGCACCCGTCAGCGGGCGAATGCCGTCGGCGACGAATTCGATGCGGTACTTGGCCAGCTTGATGATGTCGCGGTGCTGCAGGTAGTGCTTGCCGATGCGGTGGCCGTTCACGAACGTGCCATTGGTGCTGTACAGGTCTTCCAGAAAGGAGTCGTCCAGGATCGTCGTGATGACGGCGTGCTCGCCGCTGACGGTGGGGTGTTCCAGGACGATGTCGTTGTAGCGCTGGCGCCCGATCGTCATGCGCTCCCTCGTCAGCGGTACCGTCCGCTCCAGGATGCCGTCACGGGAAATCAGGATCTTCGCCAAATTGGTCCTCCAAATGAAAAACGGGGGCTCGCGCCCCCGTCATTATCCAGCTATTGGCAGGATGACTGCGTTTCTTACAGCATGGCCTTCAGCAGGCGCGCCATTTCGGACGGGTTCTTCGTCACTTTGATGCCGCAGGCTTCCATGATTTCCAGCTTGGCTTGTGCCGTGTCGGCGCCGCCGGAGATCAGCGCGCCGGCGTGGCCCATGCGCTTGCCCGGAGGAGCGGTGACGCCAGCGATGAAGCCGACCACCGGCTTCTTCATGTTGTCCTTGATCCAACGTGCGGCATTGGCTTCGTCCGGACCGCCGATTTCGCCGATCATGATGACCGCGTCGGTATCAGGATCGTCGTTGAACATGCGCATCACGTCGATGTGCTTCAGGCCGTTGATCGGGTCGCCGCCGATACCGACCGCGGACGACTGGCCCAGGCCCAGTGCCGTCAGCTGGCCGACGGCTTCGTACGTCAGCGTGCCCGAACGGGACACGACACCGATACGGCCCTTCTTGTGGATGTGACCTGGCATGATGCCGATCTTGATCTCGTCCGGCGTGATCAGGCCTGGGCAGTTCGGGCCCAGCAGCAGGGTCTTGGAGCCGGCCTTGGCCATGCGGTCCTTGACTTCCATCATGTCACGGACTGGAATGCCTTCGGTGATGCAAATAGCCAGGTCCAGTTCGGCTTCGACGGCTTCCCAGATCGCGGCGGCGGCGCCTGCTGGCGGCACGTAGATCACGGAAACGGTCGCGCCGGTTTCCGATTTCGCTTCCTTCACGGAGGCGTAGATTGGAATGCCTTCGAAGTCTTCGCCGGCCTTCTTCGGGTTCACGCCAGCGACGAAGGCTTCCTTGCCGTTCGCGTAGTCGCGGCACATGCGGGTGTGGAACTGGCCGGTCTTGCCGGTGATGCCCTGGGTGATGACTTTGGTGTCTTTGTTGATCAGAATAGACATGTTGGTTCCTTAAATTATGCTTTACCGGCAGCAGCGGCGACAACGCTCTTGGCTGCGTCTTCCATCGTGTCGGCGGAGATGATCGGCAGGCCGGAGTCGGCCAGCATCTTCTTGCCCAGGTCTTCGTTGGTGCCCTTCATGCGCACGACCAGCGGAACCTGCAGGGAGACAGCCTTCGATGCGGTGATGACGCCTTCGGCGATCACGTCGCAACGCATGATGCCGCCGAAGATGTTCACCAGGATGGCTTTCAGGCCTGGGTTCTTCAGCATGATCTTGAACGCTTCGGTCACTTTCTCGGCCGTTGCGCCACCGCCCACGTCCAGGAAGTTGGCTGGCTCGCCGCCGAACAGCTTGATGGTGTCCATCGTGGCCATGGCCAGGCCGGCGCCGTTCACCAGGCAGCCGATGTTGCCGTCCAGGGAGATGTAGGCCAGGTCGAACTTCGATGCTTCGACTTCGGCTGGATCTTCTTCGTCCAGGTCGCGGTAGGCGACGATTTCCGGATGACGGAACAGGGCGTTGGCGTCGAAGTTGAACTTCGCGTCCAGGGCGATGACCTTGCCGTCGCCGGTCAGGATCAGCGGGTTGATTTCAGCCAGCGACGCGTCGGTTTCCCAGTACGCCTTGTACAGGCCTTGCAGGTTGGCGCGCGCATCGGCGATCGAGGCTTCCGGCACGCCGATCTTGCGGGCGACGTCGTCGGCATCCGCGTCGGTCAGGCCCACGGCCGGATCGATGATCACGTTGTGGATCTTCTCCGGGTGGGACTCGGCCACTTCCTCGATGTCCATGCCGCCTTCGGAGGACGCCATCAGCACGACGCGCTGCGACACGCGGTCGGTCACCAGCGAAACGTACAGTTCCTTCTTGATGTCGGCGCCTTCTTCGATCATCAGGCGACGGACCTTCTGGCCTTCAGGGCCGGTCTGGTGCGTGATCAGCTGCATGCCCATGATCTGGTCGGCGTATTCCTTGACCTGTTCCAGCGACTTGGCGACTTTCACGCCACCGCCCTTGCCACGGCCACCGGCGTGGATCTGTGCCTTCACCACCCATACCGGGCCGCCCAGCGTCTCGGCAGCTTTCACCGCCTCTTCCACGGTCATGCACGGAATGCCGCGCGGAACCGTCACTCCGAACTTTCGGAGGATCTCTTTGCCTTGATACTCATGGATTTTCATGCTGGCTTCCCTTCTGATACAGATATGAATGGTTAATGGTACTAATGGGTGCGAATGGTGCTACGGGTCTTGCGGCAGCGGGGCCGTGCTGGCGGACTGGGCCACCCAGCGCGGGTAGAACCGCGCAACTGCCCCGCCATCGGTACGGAGGGCGTGGCATTTGTCGAGTTGGAACGGTTTCTCTTTGGGCTGGACGGCGGTGGCGTTGTCGTACGTCGGCCACACGTCGTTGGCGAAGGCCTGGACGGCCGCGGTCGGCAAAATCTGCGCCAATTCCGTCAGGTGCGTGCAGCCGGCAATGCCGGACAGGCGCGCTTTCAGCTCGTGCCGAAAGCCCTTCATCAGGTTCAGGCCGATCAGCGCCTTGTAGGCCGGGCCGATCGTGTTGCAGAAGCCGGCGTACGGCACGGCGTCGGAGACGGCCTCGGCGTCGACGATGGTCAGTTGCTTGTCCACAGTGATGCGCAGCCAGAGATCGTGCAGGGGCTGTCCGCCTTGGCGCAAGCCGGAAGCCAGCAGGGTGTCGCCCACTTTGATGTCGGTGATATGCGCGTCGAGGTCCCACAAGCCATCCTCGCGCGCGAACGCCTGGATGTCTATGGCGCGCGTATGGCGCAGCGCACGACGTGAGACTGGAGTAGACAGGGACATAAGACCGATGCCGCTTGCGCGACCAAATTAGTAAGCAGCCATGTACTGAAAAGTACGTTGCCGCAGCTTCTACGGACAACCACCGCACCCGCGGTGCTGCATAAAACTACAAAAGTGTAGCACACCGGACAGGCTTGGGCGAGCGATGTGATCGTACAACCTCGGCTGTTGGCGATTCATGGGGTGAATCGGGCATGCCGGTTTTGCAACTTTTCCGTTGATAACTGTCGAGGCGGGAAAATCAAGCTTGTGGCATGGCGAAGGAACCCATGGTGACAGGCACCTGATTGCGGGCGCCAGCGCCCGCAATCAGGTGCCTGTCACCGGGGGCTTATGCGTCCGCTGGCTTTTCAGAAGCCGTCGTCGCTGGGGTCGTAGCCCTTCATCGCGGCGCGCACGGCTTTTTGCGAAAAGCCGCGCTGGATCAGGAAGCGCATCTGCTTGGCGCGGCCCTCGGCGTCGCTGGCCACTTCGCCGAACTTGCGGCGCCAGACTTCGCAGCAGCGCGCCACCTCGTCTTCCACCAGCCCGGCCTTCACTTCCTGCAGCGCTTCGCCCTGGATGCCGTGGCTTTGCAGCTCGGCCAGGATGCGGCTGTTGCCATAGCGGGCCGCGCGGCGGTGGACCAGCGATTCGGAGAAACGCTCCTGTGACAGCCATTTGTTTTTTTCCAGCCAGTCCAGCAGGGCTTCGACGTCCTCGCCCTCTTCCGCGTGGCGGGCCAGCTTGCGGCCCAGCTCCAGGCGGCTGTGCTCGCGGGTGGAGAGCAGGCGCAGGGCGCGGGCTTTCAGGCTGACGGGTGGGGCGGGCATGGGGTGGTGGTTTGAGTCGGAGTGACCGGACTATAGCAATGGAGGGCGGGTAGCGGAAGGATGGGCGGTTCGTTGCGCTCTTATTTTAGCGGCAGCGGAGCGGGAACCCCGGGGACAGTCCCGAAGGGACAGTCCCCGTGCGCTACGGAAGCTCTCACGTTAGCGATAAAAACCAGGGTCAGTCCCCTTTGGGGACAGACCCTAAACCCGGCAACGTAGCGGCTGATCAAAAAAACAAACGCCACCGCCGCGGGGCGGTCGGTGGCGTTTGGTCAAGCGCTGCGGGGGGTGTTACAAATCGATCACAAGTCGCGATCAGTCCACGGCCTTCAGCTTCGGGGCCGGGGCTTCGCCGTCGTCCGTCGATGGCGGCAGTTCGCGTACGCCCAGCGAGGCGCGGACCTTGTTCTCGATCTCGCGGGCCAGCGCCGGACGCTCTTTCAGGAACGTGCGGGCGTTGTCCTTGCCCTGGCCGATGCGCTCGCCGCCGTAGCTGTACCACGAGCCGGACTTCTCGACGATCTTCGCCTCCACGCCCAGGTCGATGATCTCGCCTTCGCGGGACGTGCCTTCGCCATACAGGATGTCGAAGTGCGCTTCCTTGAACGGTGGCGCGATCTTGTTCTTGACGACCTTGACCTTCGTTTCGTTACCGATCACCTCGTCGCCGGCCTTGATCGAGCCGGTGCGGCGGATGTCCAGGCGCACGGAGGCGTAGAACTTCAGCGCGTTACCGCCCGTCGTCGTTTCCGGGCTGCCGAACATCACGCCGATCTTCATACGGATCTGGTTGATGAAGATGACCAGCGTGTTGGTGCGGTTGATCGTGCCGGTCAGCTTGCGCAGCGCCTGGGACATCAGGCGGGCCTGCAGGCCCGGCAGCGAGTCGCCCATGTCGCCTTCGATCTCGGCGCGTGGCGTCAGGGCCGCGACGGAGTCAACCACGATCATGTCCACGGAGCCCGAACGCACCAGCGCGTCGCAGATCTCCAGTGCCTGTTCACCCGTGTCCGGCTGCGAAATCAGCAGCTCGTGCAGGTTCACGCCCAGCTTCTGGGCGTACGTCACGTCCAGCGCGTGTTCCGCGTCGATGAAGGCGCAGGTGCCGCCGATTTTCTGCATCTCGGCGATGGTCTGCAGGGTCAGCGTGGTTTTACCCGACGATTCCGGACCATAGATCTCGACCACGCGGCCGCGCGGCAGGCCGCCGACGCCCAGCGCGATGTCCAGGCCCAGGGAGCCGGTGGACACGGTCTGCACTTCTTCCAGCGGAGCACTGGCATCCATGCGCATCACGGAGCCCTTGCCGAACTGCTTTTCAATCTGAGCCAGCGCCGCGGCAAGCGCTTTGGCCTTTTCCGATGCAGGTACTGCCGCTTTCTTGTCGTCCATGATCTTCCTTCGTCTATATCGTTTCGTTCAGCCGATACTGTATATGTATCCAGTGGTTTTTGCAAGCGCCGTTTGCGCTTTTTTGCGGCATGTCGACGGGCCGCAAAAAGGCCGCGCATATGAGTAAAATGAAACCCTTGCAGATCGGATCACCATGCGTATTTTACTAGCCGAAGATGACAGCGTCCTGGCGGACGGGCTGACGCGCTCGCTGCGCCAGTCCGGCTATGCCATCGATTGCGTCAAGAACGGGCAGGAGGCCGACACGGCCCTGTCCACCCAGGAATTCGACCTGCTGATCCTGGACCTGGGCCTGCCCAAGCTGTCCGGGCTGGAGGTGCTGCGCCGCCTGCGCGCGCGCAATTCGCTGCTGCCCGTGCTGATCCTGACGGCGGCCGACTCGGTAGAACAGCGCGTCAACGGCCTCGACCTGGGGGCGGACGATTACATGGCCAAGCCCTTCGCGCTGTCGGAGCTGGAGGCGCGCGTGCGCGCCCTGACCCGGCGCGGCCAGGGCGGCGGCTCGACCGTCGTCAAGCATGGCCCCCTGACCTACGACCAGGTGGGCCGCAGCGCCTACATCAACGAGCAGATGCTGGACCTGTCGGCGCGCGAACTGGGCCTGCTGGAAATCCTGCTGGCCCGCACCGGCCGGCTGGTGTCGAAGGAACAGTTGGTCGACCATCTGTGCGAATGGGGCGAAGAGGTCAGCAACAACGCCATCGAGGTCTACGTGCACCGGCTGCGCAAGAAGATCGAGACGGGCGGCATCCGCATCGCCACCGTGCGCGGCCTCGGCTACTGCCTGGAAAAATACGCCAGCCCGGCCCCGGCCGCAAGCAAGTGAGCGGGGAAGCCGACCAGTCCTGGCAAGCCGCGCCCGAGGAAGAAGGCGAGATCCAGCATTCGCTGTTCGGCGAGATCCTCGACTGGATGCTGGCGCCGCTGCTGCTGCTGTGGCCGATGAGCATCGCGATCACGTACCTGGTGGCGAAGTCGATCGCCAACCAGCCGTTCGACCATGCGCTGGAGGATTCCGTCACCGTGCTGGCGCAGCAGGTGCGCGACGTCAATGGCGCGCTGGTGCAGCGCCTGCCCGGCTCGGCGCGCGACATCCTGCGCGCCGACGACATCGACAGCATCTACTTCCAGATCCTGGGGCCGCAGGGCGGCTACGTGGACGGCGACCGCGACCTGCCGCGCCCCGCGCCGCAGGCGGAGGACGACGCCGCGCCGGCCGGCACCGTGCACTTTCGCGGCGACAACCTGCACGGCACGCCCATCCGCGTGGCCTACACCTACGTCAACCTGGAAGACAGCAGCGAGCGCCCGCCGCGCCTGGCCCTGGTGCAGGTGGCCGAGACGCTGGAAAAGCGCGCCAAGCTCGCCAACGAGATCATCAAGGGCGTGATCCTGCCGCAGTTCATCATCCTGCCCGTCGTGCTGGCACTGGTGTGGTTCGCGCTGTCGCGCGGGCTGCTGCCGCTGGCCGAGCTGCAGGAACGCATCCGTGCGCGCCCGTCCGACGACCTGTCGCCCATCGCGCCGAACCAGGTGCCGGAGGAGATCGCGCCGCTGGTACGCTCCCTGAACGAGATGCTGGCGCGCCTGGCGCAGTCGATCGACATGCAGAAGCGCTTCATCGCCGACGCGGCGCACCAGATGAAGACGCCGCTGGCCGGCATGCGCACGCAGTCCGAACTGGCGCTGCGCCAGACCGACCAGCACGAGATCCACCGCTCCTTGGAACAGCTGGCCAAGAGTTCGGAAGCGGCCACGCGCCTGGTCAACCAGCTGCTCACACTGGCGCGCGCGGAAAACCAGCCGCAGGCCGGCACGGCGCTGGCGCCACTCGACCTGGCAAATGTAGCCCGCAACGCCGTGCGCGACTGGGTGCCGGCCTCGTTCAACCACCGCATCGACCTGGGCTTCGAAGGCCCCGACCAGCAGGTGGAAATCGACGGCAATCCCGTCATGCTGCGCGAGCTGCTGAACAACCTGATCGACAACGCGCTGCGCTACACGCCGCCGGAGGGCAGCGTGACGGTACGCGTGCGCGCCGGCGCGGAAGCGGCCATCCTGGAAGTGGAAGACACCGGCCCCGGCATCCCGCCGGCCGAACGGCTGCACGTGTTCGAGCGCTTCTATCGCATCCTGGGCAGCAATGTCGAGGGCAGCGGCCTGGGGCTGGCCATCGTGCGCGAGATCGCCCAGCAGCACGGCGCCGAGATCGACATCTTCAGCAACCCGCGCGCCACGCAGCCGAAATACCCGGGCAGCCTGTTCCGCCTGACGTTCCCCCCGCGGCCCCAGGCGGCGGCCCCCGACGAGGAGACTCCATATTTTGGATAGCATCCAGCACTGGCGCGCCACGCGCCGCCTGACCACGATCCTGCTGCTGGCCTGGCTGCTGACGGGCTTCCTGGCCGTGTTCTTCGCGCGCGAGCTGGCGGGCCTGACGATCTTCGGCTGGCCGTTGTCGTTCTACCTGGCCGCCCAAGGCGCCTCGCTGGTGTATCTGGCCCTGATCGGCATCTACGCCTGGCGCATGCGCCGGCTCGACCGCCAGTACCGGGAGCGCGCGTGACCCGGCCCGCCCCGCGCACTTTCTTCCAGCGCCTGACGCGCTACTACAGCTACTTCACGCTGACCTTCATCCTGTTCCTGGTGGCGCTGGCCACGTTGGAAAAGGAAGGCATGCCGCGTGTGTGGATCGGCTACATGTTCATGTTCGCCACCATCGTGCTGTACGCCTCCATCGGCCTGGTCAGCCGCACCTCGAAAGTCTCCGAGTACTACGTGGCGGGGCGGCGCGTGCCGGCCCTGTACAACGGCATGGCCACCGCCGCCGACTGGATCTCGGCGGCCAGCTTCATCAGCCTCGCGGGTGGCCTCTACCTGCACGGCTTCGACGGCCTGGCCTATGTGATGGGCTGGACCGGCGGCTACTGCCTGGTGGCGCTCCTGATCGCGCCCTACCTGCGCCGCTTCGGCCAGTACACGATCCCCGACTTCCTGGCCGCGCGCTACGGCGGCGCCAAGGGCGGGCGCGCCGTGCGGCTGTGCGCCGTGGCCGCCACCATCGTCATCTCGTTTACATATGTCGTCGCGCAGATCTACGCCGTCGGCCTGATCGCCTCGCGCTTCACCGGCGTCGATTTCTCGGTCGGCATCTTCCTGGGCCTGGCCAGCATCCTGGTCTGCTCCTTCCTGGGCGGCATGCGCGCCATCACGTGGACCCAGGTGGCGCAGTACATCATCATCCTGGCCGCCTTCCTGATTCCCGCCATGTGGCTGTCGGCCAAGCACAGCGGCAACCCGATGCCGCAAGTCGCCTACGGCAAGCTGCTGCCGCAACTGAGCGCGCGCGAGGCGGCCCTGATGGCGGACGACAAGGAAGCGCAGGTGCGCGCCGTGTTCCGCCAGCGCGCCGCCGACTACCAGCGCCGCCTGGACGGCCTGCCCGGCACCTGGGAAACCGGACGCGCCACGCTGCAGCATGAACTGGACAAGGTCAGGCTGCGCAACGCCTCGCTGCTGGAAATCCGCAGCGCCGAGCGCGCGCTGATCGCCTATCCGAAAAACGCCGACGACGCCATCGCCGCCTGGACCACTCTGCGCGACGAGAACCTGGCCCGTGCCCGCCCCATCACGCCGCACGCCGCGCCCTTCCCCGGCCCGACGCGCGAGGCCTCGGACATCAAGCGCAACAACTTCCTGGCGCTGGCGTTCTGCATGATGCTGGGCACGGCCGCCCTGCCCCACATCCTGATGCGCTCCTACACCACGCCCTCGGTGGACGAGACCCGCCGCTCGGTGTTCTGGACGCTGTTCTTCATCCTGCTGATCTACCTGACCATTCCCGCGCTGGCGGTGCTGGTCAAGTACGACGTCTACACGGCGCTGGTCGGCAGCGACTTCGCCCACCTGCCCACCTGGGTCTCGTACTGGGCCAACGTGGACCGCGCCAATCCGCTGATCAGCATCATGGACGTCAACGGCGACGGCATCGTGCAGCTGGCCGAAATCGCCATCGACGGCGACGTGCTGGTGCTGGCCACGCCGGAAATCGCCGGCCTGCCGTACGTGATTTCCGGCCTGGTGGCGGCCGGCGGCCTGGCTGCCGCGCTGTCCACGGCGGACGGCCTGCTGCTGGCGATCTCGAACGCGCTGTCGCACGACGTGTGGTATCGCATCGTCGACCCAAAGGCCTCGACGCAGAAGCGCGTGACGATCTCGAAACTGATCCTGCTGGGCGTGGCCTTCGTGGCCGCGTATTCGGCGTCGACCAAGCCGGGCGACATCCTGTCCCTGGTGGGGGCGGCGTTCTCGCTGGCCGCGTCCACCTTGTTCCCGGCGCTGGTGATGGGCGTGTTCTGGCGCCGCGCCAACCAGTATGGCGCACTGGCCGGCATGGCGACCGGTTTCGCCGTCTGCCAGTTCTACATGCTGCACACCAACCCGGTGCTGGGCGGCAGCGCGGCGGCGCAATGGTTCCACATCGCGCCGATTTCCGCCGGCGTGTTCGGCGTGCCAGCCGGCCTGGCGGCGCTGGTGCTCGTCAGCCTGCTGACGCCCGCGCCGGACGCGCACAGCCGCGCCTTCGTCGAACACGTGCGCCGGCCCGAGGACGCGGCGCGCTAGCGGCTTACTGCGCGGCGGTGACGCGGCGCGCGCAACGGGCCGCGAAGGCCTTGCGTACGGCTTCGTCGGCGATCTTGTCGATTTCGCCCTGGGCGCAGGTGGCGTCGCTCAGGGTCATCTGGTCGGCCGTCAGTTGCGGATCGACCTTGCCGCTGCAGGCAACGGTGAGGATGGCGCTGGCGCACAGCAGCGCAAGGGTGGGATAGGTATTCATGGCGAAATTCCAGTATGAGGGGGGACGGCCGCAGTGTAGCCGTAACGTCGCGTGCCGGCAACGCATGTCAGCCGGTGTGACAATCGGTGAGAAATTCCGGCTGGCAAATATGCTAACTTGTGCGCCCACTCTTATATTGTCATCGCGATGCGTGCCGTTTCCCTTCTTTGCGCCAGCCTGCTGTGCGCCTTCCTGACCACCGGCGCAGCAGCGCAGACCGCGCCGGCCGCGGCAGCGCCGCCCGCCGCCGCCTTCTTTTCCAACCCGGCCTTCACCGGCGGCGTGCTGTCGCCCAGCGGCCGCTACCTGGCAGCGAAAGTGGACGGCAAGACCGGCCGCGACGCCCTGGCCGTGGTCGACCTGACGGACAAATCCGCCCGGGTGGTGGCGGGCTTCGCCGATGCCGATATCGGCACGGTCCAGTGGGTCAACGACGAGCGGCTGCTGTTCGACACGACCGACAAGCAGATCGCCTTCGGCGCCATGGACTTCGCGCCCGGCCTGTACACGGTACGGCACGACGGCACCAAGTTCCGCCAGCTGGCGGAGCGGCGCGGCTACTTCATCCGCGACGGCAGCCGCCAGGACATGCTGCCCTGGCACACCTACATGATGGACGAGACGGGCAAGCAGGATTCCGACTACGTGTACGTGCGCGACATTGGCTTTCGCGGCCACGCCGTCCACTCCGTCGACCTGCTGCGCCTGAACGTGGCGACCGGCACGACCAGCCACGTCAACGTGCCGTTCACGCCGACCGACTGGATGCTCGACAACGACGGCGAACCGCGCCTGGCCCAGTCGAGCGACAAGGGCAAGGTGTCGATCTGGCTGCGCGACCGCGAAACCGGCAAATGGCGCGTGCTGACCACGTTCGACGCCTACGTGACCGACAAGGACGCCTTCGAGCCACTGGGCTTCGGCCCGGACGGCACGCTGTATGCGCGCGCCTGGCAAGGGGCCGACCACGCCGCGATCTACAAGGTCGACCTGCGCACCGGCACGCTCGGCACCACGCCCGTGCTGCGCGTGGACGGCTTCGATTTCTCCGGCCACCTGGTCGCCGATGCCACGCGCCTGCTGGGCGTGCGCTACCAGGGCGACGCGCTCGACACGGCCTGGTTCGACCCCACGTTCAAGGCCATCCAGGCCGACATCGACGCCAAGCTGCCCGGCACCGCGAACCTGATCAGCGTGCCGCGCCGGCCGGATACGCCGTACCTGCTCGTCACGGCCTATTCCGACGTGCAGCCGAGCGTCTACTTCATCTACGACACGACCACGCGCAAGCTGGACTACGTGGGCCAGGCGCACAAGGAGATCCAGGCGAAGCAGATGGGGCGCCAGACCTTCGTTACCTACACGGCGCGTGACGGCCTGAAGATCCCGGCGATGCTGACCTTGCCGCCCGGCGTCGCCGCCAACCAGCCGGGGGCGGCGCCGGTGCCGAAAAACCTGCCGCTGGTCGTGCTGGTGCATGGCGGGCCGTACGTGCGCGGCACCTACTGGCGCTGGAACCCGCAGGTGCAGTTCCTGGCCTCGCGCGGCTACGCCGTGCTGGAGCCCGAGTTCCGCGGCAGCACGGGTTATGGCCGCCAGCACTTCACGCGTGGCCTGAAGCAATGGGGCCTGGCCATGCAGGACGATATCGCCGACGGCACGCGCTGGGCCATCGCCCAGGGCTATGCCGACCCTGCGCGCGTCTGCATCGCCGGCGCCAGCTATGGCGGCTATGCCACCCTGATGGGACTGATCCGCGACCCCGACCTGTACCGCTGCGGCGTCGGATGGGCCGGCGTCACGGACATCAACCTGATGTACACCGGCCACTGGCGCTACGCGTCGGACGTGCCGGAGGAATTCAAGCAGTACGGCATGCCGCAGCTGATCGGCGATCCGGTCAAGGATGCCGAGCAGCTGAAGGCCACGTCGCCGCTGCTGCAGGCCGCGCGCATCCGCCAGCCGCTGCTGCTGGCCTACGGCGGCGCGGACGAACGGGTGCCGCTGATCCACGGCACCCGCTTCCGCGATGCCGTCAAGGCCGGCAACAAGGACGTCGAGTGGATCGAATACGACGACGAGGGCCACGGCTGGTCGCTGCCGAAGAACCGCATCGACTTCTGGACGCGCGTGGAACGCTTCCTCGACCGCCACATCGGCGCCGGCCGCAAGGCTTCTACTCCTTGATCTCCTGCCGGCGCAGCGCGGGATCGGCGGCGATCTCGGCCGCCGTGAACGGCAGCGTCACCCACTGGCGTTCGACCAGGCGCCGGGTCTGGTCCAGGTGGTGCGGCGAAGCCGGATCGCTCGACTGCGAATAAGCCAGCAGCGCCTGCGCGCGCGGGCCGCCGGCGCCCAGTTGCACCACTTGCACGTAGCTGGTGCCGCCGGTTACCTCGTAGCGCCCGTCGCGCGGCGCACGCGTCACGTCGATGGTGTTGAAGATGCCCAGTTCGCCCGGGCCGCCGTGGATCGGCAGCGTGGTGCCGCCGCGCCGGCTGACCTGGAAGTCGCCCAGTTTCGCATTGGCCGCGATGCCGGCGGCGCCGAATTCGCGCACCTTGCGTGTCAGGCTCGTGGCCAGCGCTTGCGCCACGTCCGCGTCGCGGTAGTTCAGGGTACGCGGCGTGTTGACGGGGTCACGCGGGTCGAACGGCACCAGCCAGGCGCTTTCCTGCGCGGGCCCCTCGCCCAGCATCGCCGCGAAGTATGGCAGGCCGGCATTGGCATCGTAGCCCGCATCGCCCGACCAAGACGACAATGCCGCGCAGCCCGTCCGCAGCTCGGCGGTCACGGCCGCGGTGCCGCACCATGCGCGCACGTCCGGCAAGACCAGGCCGGCCAGGTAGACCTTGTCGTCCAGCGCCATGGCGCGCAGGTCGTCCGCCGTCAGCTTGCCGTTGCGCAGACGCGCCTGCAGCGCCGACAGCGCCAGCCGCGTGCGCGCCCCCTGCGGGATACCGTCGCGCGAGACCAGCGGCGAAAAGCCCGTCAGCGGCGCGGCCGGGTTGCTCAGCCACGCGCTGTCGTTGGCGTTCTGCACGTAGTCGCGCCGCTCCAGCAGCGGCAGGCGGCGCGGCGGCACAGTGCCCGCCTGCGGTGCGCCGGCTTCTTCGCGCCAGGCGCAGGCGGTCCGACTGCCGTCCAGCACGAACATGCCGCCGTCCGCCAGTTGCGCCAGTTCGGGCACGAGGCAGCCTTCCAGTACCTCGTCCGGCAGGTTGGCGACGGGCGTCACGTCCATCATCAGCGTGTTGCCGGCGCGATCGACGGCGATCGTGTTGTTCCAGGGGTTGCCGGCCAGTTGCAGGTTGGCCTCCTTCAGTTCAGCCAGCGAGCGTGCCACGTTCATGCGGTACCACTGCGTCATGGCGCGGTGATTGACGGCGTTGGCGTCGCGCAGCACGTAGGCGGTCGTGCCAGTCCACGCCAGCGTCTCGCCGGAGCTGATCAGGGGTCCGTCTGCCGTGCTGTACAACGTGCGGCTGCGCGTGCCCAGGCTGCCGTCGGCCAGCTTGACCGGCACGCTGATCGTGCGGCGCAGCAGCGGGCGAGACTGGCCGTCGACCAGGTAGCGGGTCGGATCGGCCGGGTCCAGCTTGAGCGCGTAGACGGTGGCGTGCGCCGCGGTGTCGGTCGTGTGGGTCCAGGCGAATTGCGGCGTGAAGCCGATCGCCACGACCGGCAGACCAGGCAAGGTCGCACCCATCACGTCCAGCTTGCCGGGGATCGTCAGGTGCAGCTGGTAGAAGCGCTGGGTTTCGTCCCACGGCAGGTGCGGCTGCCCCAGCAGCAGGCCGCCGCCGTGGGCGCTGGCCTCGGCACCCACGGCCACCGCATTGCTGGCCGTGATGCGCGGCGCCAGCCGCCTGCGTGCCGGCGTGCGCGCGGCCGCCTGGGCGCCGGGCGGCTGGGTCGTCGCGATATCGCCGACCCAGGCCATGGTGGTCATCGTGATGCGCCGCATCAGCCGGATCACGTCGCGTTCCGTCAGCGGCCGCACCCAGCTGCCGTTGCGGCATGCCTGCGGCAGGCCGGCGGCACCGTGCTGCGCCAGGTAGCGGTTGACGCCGGCCACGTAGCCGCGCATCAGCGCCTGCACTTCGGCCGGCTGCGCCTGCCAGGCCCCCTGCACGCTGTCGTCGTCGTTCCATTGACGGAAGAAAAAGTCGGAATCGAGGTTGTTGACGGCCATCTCGGGATGCTCGGACGACATGGCGTCCATGCCGAAATGGCGCGAGCGCTCGCCGCTGACGGTGGCGACCTCGCTGGCCAGCAGACAGAAGTTGTCCTCGGCATAAGCGTAGCCGATGCCGTAGCCCAGGCTTTCCTCATTGTCGGCCTGGATGTGGGGAATGCCGAAGGCGGTGCGCTGGATCACGGCGCTGCGTTTCGGCTTCGGGGCCGGCTGGTCGTGGCCGCCGCCACAACCGGCCAGCAGGGGGACCGCGCACAGCGCGGCTACGAGGGTCGATCGCTTCATCATGGCTCCGTCAGTGACAATGCCGCCATCGTGCGCGAGCGGCATGAAGCATGACTGAGCGATGGGTGAAGCTCGCATGAAGGTCAGGCTTGCACGGGAGGAAACGTGCGCGCCGGATTCGGCCATCGGCGCGATCATGGCGGTATCGAATGGCGGCAAGGAGGCTGGTATGCGAAACGACGGAGACAAGGCTGCGTTGTGGCCGGCACTGCACTGGCAACTGGCAGGCATCGTGTGCGCAGTGGTGGTGCTGCTGGCGCTGATCCTGGGCTATTTCGACGCCCTGTCCGCGGCCGCCGCGCTGGCAGCCGCCGTGCTGGGCATCGGCTACGTGCTGCTGCTGACCTGGCGCTACACGCGGGGCAGCAAAACCGACGCGAATTCGGCCGGGGTCGGGTGACAGAGTTGGGGACTTCTCGCCGCCTGGCCGGACCCGCGGTGACGGGCCCGACTTTCCGGCGGAAGCCTGAGCTGTCGCCGGCTCAGGTGGCCCGGACCACCAGCCACAACACGGCCAGGTGCGCCGGGTAGTACCAGTAGAACAGCCGTCCCGCCCTCGGCAGGTCGAGGCGCACCCGCGGCGCGCCCAGGATCAGCGGCAGCGCGGCAAGATGCCACAGGCTGTGATTGGCCCACCATAACCCGCCGCAGCAGGCCAGCAGCACGCCCAGGCGCAGGCGATCCGGCTGGCGGCAGTACAGCCAGCAGGCGATGGCGAAGGCCAGCGCGAACCACCAGTATTCGACCAGCGCGCCACCCACCACGAACAGCACCACGGCAGCTACCGTGCACAACTGCGCGCGCTGCGCCAGCAAGCCGATCAGCATGGTCGCCACCAGCAGGGTGAACAGGATGTTCAGCGGCCACCACCCCTGGATCACCTGGCCGAACCCGATGAAGGGCACCGAGGCGATGGTGCCGAACAGCGCCAGCCGGACACACATGCGGCGCAGCGCGCCACCCGCCAGCACTTCCGGCCGCGCCAGGTTATAGCACAGCACGAACACGAACAGCGGCATCGCCACGCGGCCCAGCGCGAACAGTGCCGGAAACTGGTAATGCAGTACGAACTTGTTGACGTGGTCCAAGGTCATCAGCACGACGCCCAGCCATTTCAGCGCTTCCAGCGTGCCCGATGCTATCCGCAGCGGTGGCGTGGCCGCTGCCGGCGGCGGCGTCACGGCCGCCGCACGTACCTGGCGCTGCCGCGCCGCCGTCGCGCCCTGGCGCCGGCTCACGAAGCGCTTCCCGCCGTGCGCGGTACGGCCGCTTGCCCGGCCAGGCCGCGTGTGACCAGCTCGATCTCCACGCGCCGGTTCAGCGCCCGGCCGGGTTCGCTGCGGGAGGGCGCGATGAAGTCGCCCGCCGGTTGTGCGAACACGCGGATCTTGCCGGGCTCGACGCCGCGCTCGACGAGATACGTGCGCGCCGCCAAGGCGCGCGCCAGCGCGATACGGGGATCGGCGGCGCCGGGCACGCGCGCATCGGTGCGTCCGCGCACGTTGACGCGCTCGGCCACGCGCGCCGCCGCCACCAGCGGCCGGGCCAGCGCCGGATCGGGATCGAAGCCGGTGGCGTGCGTGTCGAACTGCACCCGCACGAGCACCGCGGCGGCACTGGCCAGCCGGCGCTCGACACGCTCGAGGCGGGCCAGCAGCTGGCGCGCCTCGGCCGTGTCGCCTTCGGCCGCGATCGCATCCCTGAGCTCCTCGGCCTGGGCCGCCGACAATGTCATCAGCGCGGCCAGCTCGCGGTCCGGCGTCAGTCCAACCGGCTCGGCCAGCACGGCCCGCGCAGGGGCTGCCGGGACCGCCGCGGCGCGGGCCGGCGCCGGCGCCGCGGGCGCGGGACGCGCCGCCGCCGGGCGGGCATGGAACGACAGCACGCGCGTGTTGACCCGCACCGTGAAGTTGTCGAGCTTGCGCGGCAGGCGGTAATAGCGGCCCTCGCGCTCGTAGGCGACCGGCGCGCCGCTGGCGTCGTGGATGGCCAGCCAGAACAGGTGGCCGTCCACCTCCAGCACCGTGCGCCGGCCGTAGACGAACGCACGTACGCCGGCCGTGTCGCCGATCGCTTCGTAGTCGGCGCTGACGGGCGTGCGGGCCGCGCCGTCCGGCGCCAGGCCGGCACAGCCGCCCAGCAGGGCGGCCAGCGCCAGGGCGGACAGGATCATGGGCTTCATCGCGTGATCTCCCGTTCGGGTTCATGGTGGTTGCGGATCATGGGGGACGCTGTCTCCTGTGTCGATGGTTGGTGGGCGCGGCACCGCACGCGCGCCATGACGATGGCGCGCTGCTCCGGCGTCAGGCCGTCGGCGGTGGCCTGCCGGTCGATCGCTTCGATGGCCGCGCGCAGGTCGTCCGGCACGGGCCGCTCCTTCGGTTCATGGCGGCGCCGGGCCAGTTCGGCCTGGTCGGCCCGGTTCGGTACGTAGCCGCGCACATGCATGCCATGCGCCTCGGCCTCCAGCCAGACTTCGCGGCAGAAGGCGGCGCTGCCGGTGACGCGGATGTCGTCCCAGCCGCGCGCGTGCGCCATCGCGACCAATGTGTCGGCCACCTGGGCGCTGTCCGAGCGCGTTTCCAGCCGGCTGCCGCGGTCGCGCAGCGGCGCGGCGTCGTCGGTGCCCTTGCCGGCCGGGGCGGCCGCGAAGATCTCGTCCGACACGATCGCATTCGTCGGCGGCGCCCTCATGCCAGGATCCCCGCCTCGCGGCACAGGCTGTCGGCATAGGCCAGCAGTGCCGCCTCGTCCAGCTCGCCGGCCGGTGGCGGCACGGGCGTGAAGTCGACCGCGAAGTCGCGCAGGTCGCGTGCGGCCAGTTCGTCCACCTCGAGTGCCGTGACGGGCCGCTCGTCCACGTGCAGCTGCCTGGGCACGGCGGCGGGCGGCGGTGCAACCTCGCTGGCGGCCAGCAGTTGCTGGTGCGCGGCCACGTCGACCAGGGGCACCGGCGCGGCCAGCTCGCCCTGGCGGGCCGCGTTTTTCAGTTCGTCCTCGGTCGGCAACCGGCGCCCCAGCTTGCCCAGCGACGGCGCCACGCTTTTCAGCCGGTCGACGAAAACGGGGTCCTGGTAGTAGCGCACGCGCTGCGCCAGGATCGGCGGGCAGTCCTCGACGATGACCAGCTCCGCACCCTTGCCCAGGCTGGTGATCTCCTGCGGCAGCATCAGCGCGCGCCGCTGTTCGGAGACGCTTTCGGAGCGTTCGCGCCGCGCGAACATGGCCTTGCGCTTCGATTCGGACACGGCCTTGACCGTCTGGTCGCCCAGCCATTTCGAGATCGCCTCCGCCGTCCTGGTCTCGGAAGCCTTGGGCGGGAACACGATCTGCAGCGCGTGGTTGGTCGTGAAGGTCTCGGCGGCATGCTCGCCGTACACCTCCACCACCTGCATCGGGCTCTGGATGATGGGCAGCATGCGCAGGCCGTAGCCGGCGATGTAGCTGATGCCCTTCGACAGCACCTGGATCTTGCCCATGGCCGTGAATTCGTCCGCCACGATCAGGCACTGGTATTTCAGCGCCGCGTTGTGCTCGGGCAGCTGGCGCGTGTTCAGGTCGATCATCTGCTGGAAGAACAGGTTCAGCAGCGGCGCCATGCGATCCAGGTTGTCCGGCGTGACCCCGAGGTAGATCGACATGCGCTTGCTGCGCAGCTCGCGCAGGTCGAAGTCGTTGGCACTGGTCGCGGCATCGACCAGCGGGTTGTACCACAGCTCCAGGCGCGAGCGGAAACTGGTGATGATGCCGCTGCGCGTCGTGTCGGCCGAGATCGACAGGTAGGAATTCAAGGCCCGTTCGCAGGCCGGCGACAGCGCCGTGCCGACGCGGGCCGCCGCCACGTCCGCCGGCATCGCCAGCGCCAGCGCCACCAGGTCAGGCGTGCGCGGCGCGTGCCGGCGCAGCGTGTCGACGTGCTGCGCCAGGGCATCCCGGTAGGCCGGGCTCAGCCGCACCCACAGGGCCATCTCCGTCATCACGGGATGCTGTTCGGGCGGCCGGGCGCGGTCGGCCAGCACCGCATCGGCGTCGCGCCGGGCCTGGTCTGCCGCGGTGGCGGCATTCGCCGTGGCGATGCGCTGGCCCAGGCGGCGCGCCTGCACGATGGCGCCGAAGTAGGCGGCGCCGTCGCCGTCCACCAGCGTCTCGCGCAGCACCTGCCCCAGCGTGACGAGCTTGCCCGGCGTTTCCAGCAGCATCAGCACGATGCCGAGGAACAGCGCGCGCGGCGTCGCCGTCCAGATCGGGTCGACGCCCGGCTCGTCCGGGAACAGCATGCCGGCGATCTTCTGCACGTCGTCGATGCGGAAGTGCGGATCGCTGCTGACGTAGGCCAGCGGGTTGTAGCGATGCGAGCGGTAGTCTGCCGCCGCCGGGTTGAACAGGAAGCACTGCTGGCCGTGCTTGCGCCGGAAGCCGCTCGTGATGCCGTGGTTTTCCTGCTTGATGTCAAGCACGACAACGCTGTCGTGCCACGTCAGCAGGTTGGGAATGACGATGCCCACGCCCTTGCCACTGCGGGTGGGCGCGGACATGATGACGTGCTGGCTGCCGCCGAACATCAGGTAGGAGCCCTTGTACTGGCCGACCAGAATGCCGCGCTCGCCCAGCAGGCCGGCGCGGCGCACGTCGCGCGGCTCGGCGAAGCGGGCGTCGCCGAACAGGCTGCGCTGCACGCGCTTACGCAGCAGCAGGAGCAGCGGCACGGCCAGTACCACGAGCGTCACGGCGGCGCAGCCGTACAGCCAGCGCCGCACGCCCGCATCCGCACCGTACCAGGCCCAGTACTGGTACAAGGTCAACGGCGTCGCCTGCGCGAACCCGTGCCCGTGCATCACCATGAACAAGGCGCCGGCCAGCCAGGCCCACACCACGCCCAGGCCGGCCAGCCCGACCGCGAGCAGCGCCGGCCTAAGCCATCTGCTGCCGCTTGAACTCGGGGTCATAGTAGATCTCCTTGAGCTTGTACTTGTCGTAGAACAGGATGACGTCCAGCGTCGTGAACAGGCGGTGCTTGATGTAGTCGCTGTCCAGGTGCGCGCCCGTGCGCGAGTCCTTGATCAGGGCGGTCAGCTGCTCGAACGCTTCCATCGCGCCATTGGCGTGCATCGTGCTGATCGACCCCGGGTGGCCCGTGTTGATCGACTTGATGAATTCCCAGGCTTCGTCGCCGCGCAGCTCGGCCAGCAGGATGCGGTCCGGCTTCATCCGCAGGCACGAGGCCAGCGCCTGCTTGGGCGACACCTTGGCGCCGCCCTCGTCCTCGCGCGAATAGAACAGGTGCACCTTGTTCGGGTGGTGCTGCAGGAACATCTCGTGCACGTCCTCGATCGTGATCAGGCGCTCGTCGGCCGGGATGCTGCGGATCAGGCTCTTGCTGAGCGTGGTCTTGCCCGAACCGGTCTTGCCGACGACGAGGATGTTGCGCCGCTTGCGCACTGCCAGGTCGAGGAATTCCTTGATGCGGCGATTTTCCTTCAGCGCCAGCAGCTCGCGCTCGAACGGGGCCAGTCCTTCGCTGACCAGCTTGCACTCGTCGAACGAGCCTTCCGCATTGAGCTCGTCCAGCGTCTTGTCCAGCACGCTGGGCTTGCGGATCGTCAGCGACACGGTGCCGTCCTCGCACGCCGGCGGGATGACGACCTGGGCCCGTTCGCCATAGATCAGGCTGGCCGACAGCACGGGCTTCTCGGCGCTGATCGCCTTGCCGTTGAAGTTGGCGATCAGCCGGGCCAGCTGCATGCAGGCGGCAAACGTCATCTCCGGCGCGTCGTACACCTCCCAGCCGCTGCGGCGCTCCACCCAGACCTCGCCGGGCCGGTTGATGACGAGCTCGGTGATGCCGTCCTCCAGCAGCCAGGGCCGCAGCGGTGCCATGTAGGCGTACAGCATGTCCGGATTATCGCCGCCATCGGTGCGCGGCCGGCGCAGGCTGTGTTCGGGTGCGTTCATCGGCTTCTCCGCAACCCGTACACGCTGGAGAAATCGAGGTCGCGCGCCACCATCACCTGGATATGGTCGCCCTGGTTCTTGATGATTGTCGGCGGGATGTTGACGGTGCTCTCGAGGATCTTCTCCACCACCTGCGAGCCGGCCATGCCGCTGCCGCCCAGGCTGATCGTGTCGCCGTCGCGCTGTCTCGCCACCAGCACCTCCATCGACTCCTGGATGAACGTCATCAGGATCGCCGCGCCGAAGCGGTCGAGGAAGTGATGATCGACCCAGCCTTCCAGGCCGCTGCGGCCGAGCGCATCCGTACCAGGCGAATTCATGTTGATGATCACGCCCTGCGGCGTCTTGGCGCGCGACCACAGTGCGAACACGCGCGCCTGGCCGTGCTTGACGTTGCCCTGCTGTTCGCCCACCAGCTGGGTGCCGCGTTCCAGCAGCAGCACCTGGCCATTGTCGGAATAGACGTCGCGCGTGATGCGGCAGGTCAGGATGCCCGGCAAGGTCGTGTCGATCGCCGTCTCGAGCGCGCAGTCGAGCGCCGTCCCCTTGGTGATCAGGAAGTTCCGGTCGGGCAGCAAGCCGGCCGAAGCGCCCTTCAGCTCCGCCGGTTCCAGGCGCGACGCCAGTTCGTTGCGGCCGCCGCCAGTACCGTTGTCGCCGCCGGTCGGCGCCACCCCGGCACCGGCACCGGCGCCGGGCATCATGCCGGGGAACAGGCCGGCCAGGCCCGGCAGACCGGCCGGCGGCCGTCCCGCGCCCTGGCCGCCCTGGCCGCCTTGGCCACCCTGAGCGCCCATGCCGCCCATGCCCTGCTCGACCAGCAGCGAGCCGCTGCGCTTGCGGTCGGCCCAATCCTCCGGCCCCTTGCCGCTGGCGGCGCGCTGCACGGCGACCGGGAACGACTGGCCGGACGGACCCGCCGCCGGCGGCGGCGTCGTCGACAGGCCGCCAGGCACCGGTCCCGCAGGCCCCATCGGCATCGACACGGTCTGGATCGGTGGCGGCGGTGGCGGCACCGCCAGCGGCGGCAGCGTGTTGGCGACCTTGTCGGCCGGCTCGACCCTCTTGCGCTCGGGCGTCTTCTTGCCGTTGACGGCCACGATCATCGCGGCGCCGATGGCCACGATCACGAACAGGCCCAGCACGTTGACGACCTTGTTGCTGGCGCGCCGGCGGTTGACCGACGGCAGGCCTTCCGACTCGAACTGCTCCTGCACCGCGCTGTCCTGCTCGCGGCCGCGCTGGCCGTGCGAAGCCCGCGCCGCCTGGGCCAGCGTCGGCTCGGGCTCCATCGCCTCCATCGCTTCCAGGTCGGGCAGGTCGTCCGCCGGTTCATCGTCCGGGCGTTGCGGCGCCGGCTTCTTCCTGATGCCTTTCAGCTTGTCGAATATCCCCATTACTGCGCTCCCTTGATGACCCGTTCGACGTCCGGCGCGACCGTGCCGGAGGTGTTGTCGCTGCCGCCGTCCAGGTCGAAACTCTTGTTGATGACGCAGGCCACCGCCTTGCCCTTGCGCAGGATCAGCTTGCGCACCATGCGCTGCACGACGATCGCGTTGCCCTCCACATTGGTATTGATGAGGGATTCGGCACCGTCCTTGTCCACCGCGTAGACGGCCGGCATGTCGCGGTTGCGGCTGAACGTCAGGTAGATGAAGCGGCCGTCGTCGCGCGCCGCCGTCGGGCTGACTTCGGGCGACCCGGCCACCCAGTAATCGTTGTTTTCGTCGCGCTTCTTGGCCTCGGTCATGCGACCCTGCAGGTCCTTCTGCACGGCCTTGTTTTCCGCCGCGGTCGCCAGCGCGGTCGCCTTGGCCGCGTCGTCGTCCGGATAGCGGAACGACAGCGAGAACACCAGGTTCGGGTCGCGCCAGGCCGTGTCATCGCGCACCTTGCGCGGTTGCACCACCAGCGCGAACTGGTAGACGCGTTTGTCCGTCACCACCGTCACGTTGGTGTCCGCCTTGTGCGCTTTGGGCTTGATGAACAGGTGGGTGCCGCGCGGGATGATCTCCCAGGCTTCGACGTCGCCCACCGCCACGTCCTTGATGGTTTCCTTGTCGGCGAACTGCACGTGGGTGGAGACGCCGTAGAAGGTGCTGAGCCGCACGACGTCGGCCGGGTTGTAGTCGACCACGCGCACCCGGCTGTCGAACGCGCCTTTCGGCGGCGTCAGCTCGGCCAGCGCCAGCGTGGGCAGGAACAGCGCGATCAAAACGAGTCGTTTCATGGCGCCTCCTTATCGCACGGCCGGGTTGGCCGGCGCGATCGCCGGCACCTGCGCCTGCGCGCGCGGCGGCACGCCAGGCAGTACCGTGGGCAGCTCCGCCGGCGCGGGCGCTGGCGCGGGCGCGGCCTGGCTCATCACGGTGGGCGTCGACTCGCGCACCGGTTCGGAATCCGGGTCGTTGCGGTACTCCGTGACCTGGAAACCGACCGGATTGATGTCGCGATCGCGCTCGGCCATGGGCGCGCCCGAGTAGCGGAACACGACCGTCGCCGCCCAGTGCGACACGGCCGGCCGCTCGGACGCGCCGCGCTCCACTTCCTTCCAGTAGCGCACCAGCAGCACATTGCTCTTGATGAAGGACTGGCCCTTGATGTGGATCTTCACGCGCGCGCTGGTGCCGTACACGTTCAGCGGCGACTGCGGATTCTTCGGCGCGAAGAACTCGGCATAGCGGCGCTGTTCGGTACTGCCGCTCAGCAGGCCCACCTTGTTGTAGTAGTCCTCGGCCAGCTCGCGCGAATAGCCTTCGCGGTACAGCACGTACTGGCCGGCCCAGTATTTGTCGAGCGCCTCGCCATACGAGCTTCTCGCGTTCGGGATCTCGCTGATGACGTCCACGCGGCCGGTCGAGTTGTCGACCCGGACGATGCGCAGCTCGGTACGCTTGAGCGGTGTCATGCCGGCGATGGCGACGACCGACACGATCGCCAGCCCGCCCGCGAGCATCGCGACCATCCAGGCCAGCCGCTTCGACTTCTCCGCCTCCAGCAGCCGGTTGGTTTCCCAGGAACGGGCTTCGCCCAGGTATTTCTTGAAATCGTTCTTCTCAACTTTGGTGGCCATGGCCGGCTCCCTTCATGCACAGCGCCAGGCTGTCGGCGGTATTCATCGGCAGCGCGGCCTGGCCGGGCTGCGCGTTGACGGGACGGAATTCGCCTTCGCACTGCGGCGGCTTGGGCGGGTTGAGCGAGCACCCAGCCAACAGGCAGAGGGCCACCGAACCGAGTGTGAAACGCATGGAAACTCCTTCGTTTTCGTTCATCGTGACTACGTTTTTCGACGGTTTTGCAGTGCAAATACCGCCATCCTGCTTTTTCAGGGCGCAAAAAAGGAGCGGTGTCCGCCCGCGCGGAAAACCACCGCCCTGCACACTCCCTGTTTAACTTTTCCTGCCGGCTCCCGTGATCTTGCGATACACGGCACCCGGTACACTGGGCGCGGCCGTGATCGCGCTCTTCGTGATGCGGTAGTCGGCCTTCAGCCGGTTCAGCGACTTGCGCGCGTTGGTGGGCCGCATCGCCGCCATCGCACCGGTCGCCGTGCCGGCCGCCTTGCTGTATGCCCAGCCCACCGCGCCCAGCGTGCTGACCGCCGCGCCGCCACCCAGCGCCGAGGCGATCGTCGGCAATTGCGCCATCAGCAGCGCGCTGATCAGGCAGAACACCAGCGCGGGCAAGGCCTTGTCGATGGTCGGACTGGCGATGATGCCGGCCGCCGACACGTCCAGGTAGGACTCGATGATGGTCATCACCAGCTTCACGGCCGCCGCTGTCAGCACGATCAGGAACACGTAGTTGAGCGCTTGCGCCAGCCACGCCTCGAAGAATTTCTTGGTGCCCTCGAAGATCAGCAGCAGCACGAAGATGGGGCCGAGCGCCAGCAGCACGGCCAGGGCCATTTTCGACAGCGCCAGCAGGAAAGCGGCAAACCCGGTGGCGGCCAGGCCGCCGATCCAGACCAGCAGCGCCACGGCGATCATGCCGAGGTCCGGTATCCAGCCGCCGCTGGACACGGCCGTCTGCCAGTAGGCATTGCCGATGTCGTACAGCTGCGACATCAGGATGTCCAGATACTGCACATTGGCCGCGGCGTCGTCGAAGCCCGCCGCGATGATGCCCGCCATCGCTTCCGGCGCGTCCCACAGGAAGTTCGACACGTAGGTCTGGTAGCGGCCCAGGTTCAGCGCAACGCCGACGATGACGGCAAGCCGCACGATGCGCGCCAGGCCGTCCGTGATCGGCTCGGAAATCATCCCGCGCATCGTCGTCCAGCCCCATAACATCATGTAGATCATCAGCATCGAGTAGGCGACGCCGCTGATCGAATCGATGATCTCGGTACCGACAGACGAGATGTACGTGTCCAGCGCGTCCGTCAGGTCGCTGAACATGTCCTCGTAAAAATGAAATTCGCTGGGCGCCGCCATGGTCTATCCGTCAGAAGCGGGGAATGCCGTCGCTGCTGCGGGTGGCGCCGGCCACCATCGCCCGGCGCACCTTGACGCAGGTCGGGTGCTCGGCCTTGTCGGCGCAATACTGGTCGACGAACGCCTTCTGCGTCATCGGCGTGCCGTTGACGACGATCTTCTTCGGATCGTCCACTTCGGGCACGGGGTCGCTGCACCCTGCCAGCAGCAGGGCGAGCGCGCCTGCGAAAGCGAGTTGTTTCATACTGGGTTCTCCAAATGCGGCGCCAGAGGCGCCGCGGGTTGATCAGAAGCGCGGTACGCCGGTGGACGACTTGGTCGCGCGCATGATGATCTCGCGCGAGCGCTGCAGCTGGATGTCGCGCTGCGCCTGCTGCAGTTGCGCCAGGGCGTTCAGCTTGACCATCTCGTTCTGCACCATCGCCTGTTCGCCCTGGATGCGGGCCTGCAGGTCGGCCACGTCCTTCGCGTCCGGCGTGCTGCCGAGGCGGGCGATCAGCGTCTGGATCGAGGCGATCCGGTCGCTGGCCTGCTTGTAGCCCTCTTCCGACAGCGCCCGGTTCAGCGCCACCTGGTTTTGCGAGGCGACGAAGGAGCGGCCGGCGTCGCTGGCCGCATCGAGGGCGGTGTCCCCGATGTCCATGAATTCCGCCGCCGACTTGATGTTGTTGACGTTGGTGCGCAGCTGGGTGTAGCTGCCGGGGTTGGTCAGCAGGTTCATCGCCTGGTTCCATTCATTGGGCAGGTAGCGCCGCAGTGCCGGATTGTTGACCAGGTCCTGGATACCGCGCACGCCGCTCAGGCTGTTGTAGGTCTGCACGGCCTGGTTGTACTGGTTCTGCAGCTGCTGGTACTGCTGCACCATCTGTTGCGCCTGTTGAGCCCAGGCCTGGACCTGCAGGCCGGTGTTAATCAAGTTCGAGGCGTCGAGCACGGGAATGCCGGCCCGGGCCTGGCCGGCGCCGAACAGCGCCAGCGCCATGAGAAAAATCCTGATCAGTTGTTTCATCTGTTCTCCTTGAAGGTTGCGCGTATCGTCGCCAGACCGCCACCGCTCCGCGCGTACGGTGGCCGTCCCGTCAGCCACCCTTGCGGATGCGATGGAACTCGGGCAGCCAGCGGGCCGGGTCGCTGCCCAGCTCGGCCACCAGTTTCTCGACCAGGTTGGACGTGGCCGTGTTGCCGGACAGGACCGCCAGTTCGTCGTCGAACCCGCGCAGCTTGAATTCGGCCACCACCGAATTGCCGCCCTGCTTGACGAGGAACAGGCGCGATTTCTCGCCGAAGCTGCGGATGATCTCGAACTCGCGCTCCGTCAGCTTGAAGCCGTTGACGTATTCGTCCCGATCCGCTTCCGGATTGGGCAGGAAGATCTTGGTGGCCGTCTGCTGGATGATCGCGTCGGCGATCGGGCTCCTGATGACCTGGCCCGGCATCTGCGTGCCCAGGATCAGGAAACCGTCCTGCTTCCGGATCGTGACCAGCTTGTTCTCGACCAGTTCCTGCAGCGTCTTGTCCTTGCTCAGCTGGCCGAATTCGTCGAAGAAGATCGGCACGCGACGGCCATCCAGCAGGCTCTCGATTCGGTGCAGCAGGTACATGATCGTCGGTTCGCGCGTCTCGTCGTTCGGCAGGAACTCGGTGACGTCGAAGCCGACCAGCGGCACGTCGTCGATCGTCAGCGTGTCCTCGGCGTTGTCGAACAGCCACCCCAATGCCGCGCCGCGCCCGGCCCAGCGCGACAGCCGCGCATGGATGCCGTCGTCGTCGACGCGCGGCAGGAACTGCAGCACGGCACTGAGGCGGCGCAGCGGCTTGTCCACGCTCATGACGCCCTGGATCGCGTGGTAGATGTCCTTCTCTTCGGCGGCCGTCAGCGGGCGGTCGGCACGGTAGACGAGCCGGCGCACCAGCCGCTCCAGGAAGTTCAGGTTGCGCTCCGTAGGCTCCAGCTGGAACGGGTTCCAGCCGGACGGCACGCCGTTCTTCAGCGGGAAGTAGCGCCCGCCCATGGCGCGGATGCCGACCGAGGCGCCCAGGTCCTTGTCGAAGAAGACGGCGGACAGCCGGTTTCCGCCAGGCTGCCCCGGGTTATTGAACTTCAGCGACTGCGCCAGCAGGAAGATCTGCAGCGCCGTCTTGCCGGTGCCGGACTTGCCGATGATGATCGTGTTGGCCAGGTCCTTGTGGTTCGGGTCGAGCGATGCCGCGCGCTTCGCCTCCGAACCGTCCTCGCCCTTGTGCCAGTTGAAGTAATACGGTGCGCCGGACGTGGTGCGGAACGCCGTCACCGCATGGCCCCACTGGTTGTGGCGGATGTGCCCGATCGGGAAATTGTGGAACGAGCTGAAGCCGGCGAAGTTGCGGCTGCTGATGTCGCCCACGCTGACGCGGAACTCGAAGTTGCCCGGCAACTGGGCGTAGAACGCGCCGACGATGCCGATGTCCTCGCGTGCCCACTTGATGCCGGCGTCCGAGATCGCCTTGCCGGCATCGCCGATGTGGTCGGCCAGCGCCTTCTGCTCGTCGGCCCGGATCAGCAGCACGAAGTTGTGCACGCCCATCACGATGCGGCCGGACATCAGGTCGTCCATCGCATCCTCGATGGCATCGACCTGCGACGTCGCCACGTCGCCCGCATTGGTCATGCGCGCGTGCTGGCGCTTCATCCGCGCCAGCGCCACGGGCCGGCTCAGGAACGTGAACGACTGCGACAGGACGAACTCGAACGGCATGCGCAACAGTTCGTTCATCAGGCCCGGGCAGGTGATCGGCGCGTAGTCCTGGATCGTCAGGATCGCGCCGTACTGGGTGCGCGTGGGCCCCTTCAGTGCCAGCAGGCCACCCTTGCCGAACATGGGGCGCGCGGTGGCCAGGTTGTCGGCCATCTCGGCCCACGTCAGCGGCTGGCGGCGCCATTCGCCGTCGATGAGAAACGCGAGGAACTCGCGCACCTCGGAAAACATGATGCCGTTGTGCTCGTAGCAGCCCAGCACTTCGGGTTCGTAACGGTCGAGCCCGGCCAATGCCGTGTCGACGATTTCCTGCAATGCCTCCAGCTCGCCCTGCTGCTGCTCGGCCAGTTCGGCGGCGGCGCGCTTGCCCAGCAGGTCGAACAGCTTGAGCGCCTTGACCGGCTGCGGCCGGTAAACGATGGTGACGTACAGCTCGTTGATCAGGCTGCGCTGCGACGCCAGGTGGGCGCGGTACTTCTCGTTCAGGTCGTGCGCGAAGCCGGGCGCGAACTCGCCGCCCGGGAATTCGCCGTACTCGCGCCGCACCACGTGGGTCCACAGCGCGACGTTGGGCGAGGCAATATTGCGTGCCAGGTTGTTCAGTTGATCGTGCCAGATGTTGATGTCGCGTACGTCCGCGCTCTCGTGCGCGGCGCCCTGCATGCGGAACGTCGTGATGTAGTCGCCGGTCTTGAGCTTGACGACCTGGCGCGTGACGTGCCCCGCGTAGGGAATGAAGAGCTTACCGACCGACTCTTCCTGTTTCAACGCGTCGGCGTATTTGAATCCAACACCCATGCTAGTCCTCTTTCCGCGCACGCGGTTTCACTTACTGTTCCCACTTCTTGCGGGCCAGCGGCGAGAAGCTCGCCGCGCCCCAGAAGCGATTGTTGCGGCAGCGTCCGACGGTTTTCAGCCACATCATCATGCCGTCGAACGCCTTGGGATTGCTCGCGGTGATGGCGTACAGCACCGCGTGGATCGGCGCGGCCAGCAACAGGTACAACGGGTTGCCGACTGCGAGGAACACCAGCGTGGTCACCATGAACTCGATGACGAATGCCGTGTACGGGATGCCCCACATGGTGGTGGGGCGCGTCAGGCCGACGAACAGCTCGTCGGTATAAACGTCCTCTTGCGCGCCGTCCTGCATCGCTTAGCTCGTTGCGTCGATCAGGAAGTCAACCAGGGCAGTGCCGCCGAAGATCAGCACGATGCCGACGATGATCTTGATGGCCCAGTCCCACGACAGCTTGCCCGCCAGCGCGGCGATACCGCAAGCGATCACGCTGACAATGGCGATCGTGCGGGTCAGGCCGCTCTGGAAGATCGCCAGCACCTGCGTGCCCATGCTGTCCCATGGCGTCGCGGCCGCGGCCGCCATCGCCACGCCCGGCAGGATGGCGGCGGCGCAGACGGCCATCAGCACCATCGAACGGGTGGCACGCTGGTCCGCTTCGCGCATCGCGGCCTTGTTGCCGGCCAGTGCGGCGCGGCCTTTGCCAATCAGGCCGGAAATTTTCTTGGTCATGCTCATTTGCTTGTTTCTCCTAAAGATAGAGTCAGAGTGATGGTCGGGATAACCCCGTACTTTTCCTGTATGTGTCGGGCCAACCGGTCCAGGCTTGCCCATTCGCGGGGGGTCTTGCGAAAAGTTACAAGTGCTAACTCTCCTTCCTGATTGTTGAGGTTGACCATGATGCGAAACTTCCCTTCCCCGTTTTGAACGATGTGCATTCGCCTGAGAGCCCTGCTGCGGATCACCAGGATGAGTTCGGACTCGCTGATGCCGTTCAAGCGTTCCTGCATCGTTCTTGTTGTTGTCGTTTGCGGCGCTGTTGCCATGTTCTGTTCTGTATGCAATGTGCTGTCCTGCGGGACGCATCCCTCGTTAGCCGCTGCCTAGCGGTACACCAGTTCGGTTGCCGCGGGCGCTTCCTGCACGGCGGCAGTCAGGCGTACCGGGGCGTCGTCACGCGGGCCGCCGCCGTACACCATCGTCGCGTCGCGCGGACCGCTGGCACTGGCTCGCGCAGGCCGCGCCGCGCCGCCCGCCGGCAGCACGCGGATCGGCGTGGCCGCGACCGCCGCGCCATTGGCCGCACTGTTCAGTACCCGCTGGACATAGCTGGGTTGTCCTTTCAGGTCCTGGCGGAAGCCCGTCACGAAGTTGCCGCTGTAGTAGCAGCTGAACGCCGCGTGCAGGGCTGCCTGTTCGGCCATGCCGCGTTGCCGGGCGCGGTCGAAGCAATCCTTCAGGATCAGCGATGCCACGCGCAGGTTGCCGCACGCCTCGAACGCCGTCGCGTAGGTCAGTCCGTAGCGGGCCAGGTTGTGGCGGTTGACCTGGCCCACGCCCAGCGAAAAGTTGTAGCCTGCCCGCTCCAGCGCCTGCGCCGTCAGGACGGCCTCCGCACTGTTGCGCGGTTGCCGCTCCAGGCGCCCGCCGACAACGCCGATCGCGTACGGGTTGAAGCCGGATTCGACCCGCGCCAGCGCGGCCAGCGTATGCGGATGCACCGCCGGCGCGCACTGCTGCGCCAGTGCCAGGAATTCCACCATCGCCCGTCCTTACCAGCGCACGCGGTGCGAGAAGTTCGAGTCGATGTAGATGTCGGCGTGGTAGGGCTGCGCGACGGGCTGCATCACGACGATGTTGTCGTACGTCGTCACGGCCACTGTCGACATGCCATCGCCCTGCCCCAGGTTGACCCAGGTCTCGCCGGTCGGCCGGCCGACGCAGACCTTCGCCGGCAGCGAGCTGTGGTCGTAGCCATAACCGTCGCCACCGTCACCGGTTCCCGTGTAAACGTTGGTGGCGCCATCTGCCGCCAGCGCGCCTTGCGCCAGGGTCGAGGTGCCGGGCGGGCACGGGTCGTAAAACGACACGCCGTACTGGGCCCAGGAGCGGCTCGGCGCAGTGCCCTGGGGCGCACTGGCCATGTCGCAGGACGGAAAGGCGCGCCCGCGCGCAAGGTCGCGGTACAGCTTGCGGATCGGCTCGACGCACGCGGCCGCGTCCATCGGGCCCCTCGGGTTGGCCAGGCACAACAGCACTTTGCAGCCATGCTCGCTGGCCTGGGCCAGGCCGCCAGCGCCGGCCAGTGCCAGCGCGGCCAGAAGAGAACGAATTTTCATTATTTCCCTTTTCTCGGACATTTACCAGAAGCGTTCAGATTAACCAGCCAAAGCAAAATCATATATTTTGCAATGCGCCTTGATGCGTTTTGCAATACATATGCCGCACATTATGTACGCTGTATCACGCTAATCTGCAGCGGCGGTCCGGTAATGCCGTCGCTGTGAATACGATCGTCGCGGTATTGCGATCATCCGGCCTGCTCAATCATAGGCGCAGAATTTTCGAAAGGCCGTAAGATAACATCGCCGCGACGGATCATTTCTATCGAAATGTCACATCAAATAGAAAAGTCAGGTGAGTATCCCCCCTAACGGGCGCGATCGGCGACGACTCGTAATAGTTGGTTCATTTTTGAAAGGAAAGTTATCTTTCCCGATGAAATGTTCTCGGCGCGACTGCAGAGCGGGGGTTCCATAGTAGAGAGCACACGGCAGTGCGGTATTTGCCGGCTGGGCCGCAAACCCGCACCACTACTCATCTTCCGAGGAAGGGGCCGGGCGCCTTGACGCGACAACCCTCCATTTGGAGTGTTGCAAACAACATACAAGTGACAACATACTATCGTTGTGATTTGGGATCTGGCGCGGGTCGCTTTGCAACAGGAAGATTATGTGATTTCCTGAGTGAATTGTTTCGCCCAGAAAATTCATAAGATGACTGGCGATTATGTGACCTTGTTCGATAAGGTTCGCTGCACCGATGTTTCTGCGTCGCTTCCCGTGCACTCGGGCAGCGACCAGGGGCCGCTGCATTATCGCTTCGTATTCGCAAAGCGCGTAGATCGGAATGCGACAACGCCTGTGCGATGGCCACATCATGCAGGTGATCGAATGCACGCGGGTGCCAGATAACGCCGAGGCCGATTATCATGCGACGCAGGGCGATGCCCTGGGGGAGCGATGATTTTCCGCGCCAGATAATCACCAGAGAGGACTCATGAATGAAATCAGTCAACGGCTGAAGAAGAATGGCCTGCTGGCGGTGCTGGCGATGCTGTTGGCCGCCGTGGCCGGCTATGAATTGCGCGAAATCGACGGCAACAGCTATCGTGCCGTGCGCGCCGCCTTCCCTACCGGCAGCGCGGATTACCGGGCCGCGGTGGCCACGGCCATGGCGGGCGGCACGATCAACCGCTGGGAACTGCAGGGACTGGAACGGCAGTTGGCACGGGACGGGCAGGCGTTTATTATCGACGCACGTGCCGCCAACCTGCATGAAGAACGCCTGTTGCTGGCGGCGAAGGCCCGCTGGGGCGCGTCGCGCTGAAAGGCAACGGCACGCACGCAGTCCGGCTTACCTTTTCGAGGAGACGCGCATGGGCTCTGGCAGGATTCTGGTGGCACAGGGAGGCGGGCCGACCGCCGTCATCAACCAGTCGCTGGTCGGCGTCACGCTGGAGGCGCGGCGCTTTCGCGACGTCACGCGCGTCTACGGCGCGCTGCACGGGGTGCGCGGCATCGTCGACGAAGAATTCGTCGACCTGACCCAGGAAACCAGCCATAACCTGGAACTGGTGGCGTCCACCCCATCGTCGGCGCTGGGCTCCACGCGCGACAAGCCGGACCAACAATACTGCGCCGAGATCTTCAATGTGCTGCGCGCGCACGAGATCGAGCATTTCTTCTACATCGGCGGCAACGACTCCTCCGACACCGTGCGCATCGTCAGCGAGCAGGCCCGCGCGGCCGGATACCCGCTGCGGGCGATCCACATTCCGAAAACCATCGACAACGACCTGGTGGGCAACGACCACACACCCGGCTTCCCGTCGGCCGCGCGCTTCGTCGCGCAGGCCTTTGCCGGCGCGAACCTGGACAACGCGGCGCTGCCCGGCGTGTATGTCGGCGTCGTGATGGGCCGGCACGCAGGCTTCCTGACGGCCGCTTCCGCGCTGGGCAAGAAGTTCCCCGACGATGGCCCGCATCTGATTTATCTGCCGGAGCGCGTGTTCGAACTGGAACGCTTCCTGGCCGATGTGAAAGCCACGTATGAGCGCTTCGGCCGCTGCGTCATCGCCGTCTCGGAAGGCATTCATGATGCCAGCGGCGCGCCGATCGCGACCTTGCTGGCCAAGGAGGTGGAACAGGATGCGCACGGCAACGTGCAGCTGTCCGGCACGGGCGCGCTGGCCGACCTGCTGTGCGACGCGATCAAGGCGCGCCTGGGCATCAAGCGGGTGCGTGGCGACACGTTCGGCTACCTGCAGCGCTCCTTCATCGGCTGCGTCTCCGACGTGGACCAGCGCGAGGCGCGCGAGGTGGGCGAAAAGGCGGTGCAGTTCGCGCTGTGGGGCCAGGCCGACGGCTCCGTGGCGATCCGCCGCACGGGCTTCTATTCGGCCGATTACGCCCTGCTGCCGCTGGCGGACGTAGCCGGCAAGACGCGCACGATGGAAGACGAATTCATCGCCGCCAGCGGCACGGACGTGACGGACGCGTTCCGCCTCTACCTGCGCCCGCTGCTGGGCTCGGGCATGCCGGATGCGTTCCGGCTGCGGCCGGCGCCGGTGGCGAAGATCCTCAAGCGCTGAACAGGGGCAGTCCCTGAAGGAGCTGCTCTATGCTGGGGCATTCGGGAAACGCCGAGCACAGCAGCGCAAGCAAGGAAAAAACCGGTACAGTCCCGGATTTTGAAACGGCGCCTTACGGCAGGCAGGACCATAAAGGGCGCTTGCGCTCCCGATTCAAGCCTGACGATCACTCCCGCTGCCGCGCTACCATGCGATCCGCTGACTTGGCGCCGCGCGCAACGACCGGGCCGATCATGCCCAGCCCGGCCAGCAGCATGAGGCATGTGGCCGGCTCCGGTACCGCCGGCGATGTGTAGGCGTAGCTTTCCGCTGCCAGGTAAAGATTGCCGGTTGCGTTCGTCGATCCAGAGGCAACCGTGCCGCGCAACCAGGCACTCCCCACGCCGACGTGGTACTGGTCGATGGAACCCAGCCATAAGCCAACGCTGTCATACAAGTTGCCCTGTATGGATGCCTTTGCCAACAAGAATAATTCCGGTGCGAAGGTGGCGGTGTTTTCCGCGAGGACTTCGAGATTAAGCGCCGTCCAGGGCGTGAGCGAAATTGTCCAGTACGTAACGCTGAACGCGCTGTAGAACTCGTGGTCGCTCGGTCCGAATTGCGTATTCGCTTCGGCGAACCAGGTGCCGGCGCTGAGGCTGCTTCTTGCGTTACCGCTCGGACCGACAACTTCGGTAGCGCCGATATCGTTCCGGACGTCCTCGGCGACCAGCACGTAGTCGGAGGCATAGGCGCTGCGCTGCTCATGCCGGTTCAAAACAAACTCGACGGCCGGGCTGATGCCATCGCTAGGGTTGAGATCGACCAGTTCATAACTGAACTGTGACAGGCGGGTCGTCAGGCCACCGCTCTGTGCCATGGCAGGGAGCGCAGGCATGACGAGGGCAGCGACGAAGGCGACGTTGCGGAGCTGGCTTGGGATCGGCATCATATTCCTTTCGAAGGTCGATGGTCCGGGTGACCATCCCTTCAATTTAGACGATGAATCGCGCAGGTTTCGACAATCTCGTCTTGACGGGTCTGGGTGTTGACGTATCCGAAAACAGCATGGAAATTCGTCCACCCGGGAGGGGCGGCTCCGGCACGTAAGCCTGGGAGGCGACTGTCAAGAACCCGGAAGCGCGCGCGGAAATCGAGGCGCGGCGTAGTTGTTCTGATTTGCCATTGTGCTGCGCGAGCGTGAGCATTGCAACGAGTTCGGCGGCGGCACCATGGGCCTCGACGGTTCCGGGCAACGCGCAAGCGTCGCTGCCGACCGTTCCGAAGACCGGAGGTCGGACCCGGCGGTCCGCCCCCAGCCCTTGCTTGCGGGTGCAAGAAGGCCGGTTGTCGTCTCAGCGCTACGGGCCGGAAAACGAAAAACCCGGCCACGGCCGGGTTTTGCATGCCTCAGGGTCGCTTACACGACGATGGTCTGGTGCTCGCCTTCCTTGCGCGCACGGATCGTGCCGATGCGCGAGACGGTCTCGCCGGCCGCCGTCAGCTGGGCGATGGCCGCATCCGCGTTCTCGGCCGAGACGATCACCGTCATGCCGATGCCGCAGTTGAACACGCGGTGCATCTCGGCATCGGCCACGCCGCCGTGCTGCTGCAGCCACTGGAACAGCGGCGGCATCGTCCAGGACTTGCCGTCCAGTTCCGCCGTCAGGTGCTCCTGCAGCACGCGCGGGATGTTTTCCACCAGGCCGCCGCCCGTGATGTGCACCAGGCCCTTCACTTCCATCGACTCCATCAGCGCCAGCAGCGGCTTGACGTAGATGCGGGTCGGTGCCATCAGCACGTCCGCCAGCTTGCGGCCGTGGAAGTCCGCTTCCAGGTCCGGCTTGGCCACTTCGATGATCTTGCGCACCAGCGAATAACCGTTCGAGTGCGCACCCGACGAGGCCAGGCCCAGCACCACGTCGCCCGCGGCGATCTTGGTGCCGTCGATCAGCTTCGACTTCTCCACGGCGCCGACGGCGAAGCCGGCCAGGTCGTATTCGCCGGCCGGGTACATGCTCGGCATCTCGGCCGTCTCACCACCGATCAATGCGCAGCCGGCCTGTTCGCAGCCTTGCGCGATCCCCTTGATGACGCTGGTGGCGGTCGGCACGTCCAGCTTGCCGCAGGCGAAATAGTCGAGGAAGAACAGCGGCTCGGCGCCCTGCACCAGGATGTCGTTGACGCTCATCGCCACCAGGTCGATGCCGACGGTGTCGTGGCGGTTCAGTTCGAAGGCCAGCTTGAGCTTCGTGCCCACGCCGTCCGTGCCCGACACCAGCACCGGCTCCTTGTACTTCTTGCTGATCTCGAACAGTGCGCCGAAGCCGCCGATGCCGCCCATCACGCCTTCGCGCAGGGTACGCTTGGCAAACGGCTTGATCGCTTCAACTAAGGCATCGCCCGCGTCGATATCGACGCCGGCGTCACGGTAGGACAGGGATACATTCGAAGGTTGGCTCATGGTGTATTTCGCAGCGGAGGCGGTAAAATAGAAGGCGGAGGCCGCAATTCGCTGGTTCCAGGCAGTTTTTGGGCTGTTTTGGAGGCAAATTCCGGCAAGTCCGCTATTTTATCAAAATGGCCCGTCCCATCCGCTAAAAAAAATCCACTGGCCGCCTGTCCATGCGCTTCCCGCCCGCCCTCCGCTCACTGCCCCGCAGCGCCCCCGCCTGCCGGCAGCTTCTATAATGCATGCCGTGATGAGCGAAAAGACGATGCCAATGACCAGGACCACGGGGCACCAGCCATGAAACAGCTGGTGCTGGACCTGGGCGCCGAGCCGGTGCATACCCTCGAATCGTTCGAGGTGGGCCGCAATGCCGAAGTGGCGGCCCTGATGCGCCAGTTCGCCGCGCGCACGTCGCGCGAGCATTTCGCCTACCTGTGGGGCGAGATCGGCGCCGGCAAGTCGCACCTGCTCAAGGCCCTGGCCGCCACCGAGGGCGCCCGCTACATCTCGCCATTCTCGATCGAGTCGGAATTCGTCTATTCGCCCGAGGTCGACCTGTACCTGCTGGACGACTGCGAGAAGCTGTCGCCGGTCGCCCAGATCGACGCGTTCGCGCTGTTCAACGAAATCCGCGCCAACGGCGCCTTCATGGTGTGCAGCGGCGCCGTGCCGCCGGCCGTGCTGCCGGTGCGCGAGGATCTGCGCACCCGGATGGGCTGGGGCCTGATCTACCAGCTGCACGGGCTGACGGACGACGAAAAGGTGGCCGCGCTGTCGCAGGCCGCGGCCAGCCGTGGACTGACGCTGTCGCCCGGCGTGTTACCCTATTTGCTGTCGCACTTCCAGCGCGACATGCGCTCGCTGTCCTCGATGCTGGACTCGCTGGACCAATATTCCCTTGAAACCCAACGCCCGATTACCCTGCCGCTGCTGCGCGAGTGGCTGCAGGCCGAGGCGAAAGACTGACTGAGAGACTGCATGAACCTGGCCTTGTTCGACCTCGACCACACGCTGCTGCCCATCGACTCCGATTACGAGTGGGGCCAGTTCCTGTGCCGGGTAGGCGCCGTCGATGCCGCCGAGTTCGCGCGCCGCAACGATGCCTTTTTTGCCCAGTACCAGGCCGCCACGCTGGACCCCGTCGAGTACCTGGAGTTCGCCCTGGGTACGCTGGCCGCGTTCGAACCCGAGCGCCTGGCCGCGCTGCAGCAGCAGTTCATGACCGAGGTGATCGAGCCGGCCATCCGCCCGGCCGCGCGCGCCCTGCTGCAAAAGCACCTGGACGCGGGCGACCTGGTCGCGATCGTCACGGCCACCAATCACTTCGTCACGGCACCCATTGCCAAGGCGTTCGGCATCGAGCACCTGATCGCGGCGATGCCGGAAATCGTCGACGGCCGCATCACCGGCCGCCTGCACGGCACGCCCACGCAAGGCCAGGGCAAGATCGCCCACACCAAGGCCTGGCTGGAAGGGATGGGCAAGACGCTCGAGCACTTCGACGCCGTGTACTTCTACAGCGATTCGCACAACGACCTGCCGCTGCTGTCGATCGTCACGCATCCCGTAGCGACCAACCCGAACGCCGCGCTCACCACCCACGCTACCGCGCAAGGCTGGCCTTTACTCCATCTATTCAATGATTAAGAAATTCATCCGCAAGATCCTGGGCGTCAAGGAAGCCCGCAACACCGACGTACCCGAAGTACTGGGACCGGAGCAGCACGGCATCGACCCCAAAATGGTGTCGGCCAACGCCGTCCGCGTCACCTCCACCTTGCAGGAAGCCGGCTTCGAGGCCTTCGTGGTGGGTGGCGCCGTGCGCGACCTGCTGCTGGGCGTGAAGCCGAAGGACTTCGACGTGGCCACCAACGCCACGCCCGAGCAGGTCAAGCGCCTGTTCCGCCGCGCCTTCATCATCGGCCGGCGCTTCCAGATCGTGCACGTGATGTTCGGCCAGGACCTGCTGGAAGTGACCACCTTCCGCGGCACCGCCACGGCCAACGCGCCGAAGGACGAGCATGGCCGCGTGCTGCGCGATAACACCTTCGGCACCCAGGCCGAGGACGCCGAACGGCGCGACTTCACCATCAACGCGATGTACTACAACCCCGCCAACCAGCAGGTGCTGGACTACCACGGCGGCATGAAGGACATCCGCGCGCGCACCCTGCGCATCATCGGCCAGCCGGAAGCGCGCTACCGCGAAGACCCGGTGCGCATGCTGCGCGTGGTGCGCTTCGCCGCCAAGCTGAAGTTCGACATCGAGCCGACGACGGCCGCGCCGATCGCCGTCATGGCCCCGCTGATCAACAACGTGCCGGCCGCGCGCGTGTTCGACGAGATGCTGAAACTGCTGATGAGCGGTCACGCGCTGGCCTGCCTGCAGCAGCTGCGCAAGGAAGGCCTGCACCACGGCCTGCTGCCGCTGCTGGACGTGGTGCTGGAGCAGCCGCTGGGCTTCAAGTTCGTCACCCTGGCGCTGGACTCGACCGACCGCCGCATCGCGGCCGGCAAGACCGTGTCGCCGGGCTTCCTGTTCGCGTCGCTGTTGTGGCACCAGGTGCTGGAAAAGTGGAACGCCTACCAGGCCGCCGGCGAATTCCCGATCCCGGCGCTGCACCTGGCGGCCGACGAGGTGCTGGAATCGCAGACGGAAAAGCTGGCCCTGCAACGCAAGATCGGCTCGGACATGCGCGACATCTGGTCGATGCAGCCGCGCTTCGAGCGCCGCAACGGCAAGAACCCCTACAAGCTGCTGGAACACCCGCGCTTCCGCGCCGGCTACGACTTCCTGCTGCTGCGCTGCGCTTCCGGCGAGATCGAGCAGGAACTGGGCGACTGGTGGACCGCGTTCTACGAGGCGGACGAGGTCACGCGCGCCGAGCTGGTCTCCAGCGCCTCCGGCACCGCCTCGAAACGCAAGCGCCCGCCGCGCCGCGGCCAGCGTCATAAGGACGGCGAAGAAGGCGTCAACGACGAGGCGGAAGTCCAGGCCGAGGCGCATGACGACGAAGCCGACGACAACTTCGGCGCCGAAACGGCACCGGCGCCGCGCAAGCGCCGCCGTGGCCCGCGCCGCCGCAAGCCGCAAGGCGAAGGCGCCCCGGCCGGCGACGTGCCGCACGGCTCCGGCGAGTGATGGCGCAGCCCGGCAGCGTCACGGCCTACGTCGGCATCGGCGCCAACCTGGGCGACGCCCGGGCCAACGTGCTCGATGCCGTCGCCCGCCTGCGCCGCTTGCCCCATACCGCCGTCACCGGCGTTTCGCCGCTGTACCGCACGGCGCCCATCGACTCCTCCGGCGACGATTACATCAACGCGGTCGCCCGCCTCGACACCGCGCTGCCGGCCGAGGCGCTGCTGCAGGCGCTGCTGGACATCGAACAGCAGCACGGCCGCGAACGGCCCTACCGCAACGCCCCGCGCACGCTCGACCTCGACGTGCTGCTGTATGGCGACGAGCGCATCGCCACGCCCACGCTGACGGTGCCGCATCCGCTCCTGACGCAGCGCGCCTTCGTGCTGGTGCCCCTGCTGGCGCTGGCGCCTGCGCTCGTCATGCCCGGCCTCGGTCCCGCCACCGCCTTCCTGCACGGCGTGGCGGACCAGGCCATCACCCGGGTGGACTCCTGAATGCAAATCCCTGTCATCGTTCAAACCGCTGGCCTGCTGACCCTGTCGAACGTCTTCATGACGGTCGCCTGGTATGGCCACCTGAAAAACCTGTCGAGCAAGCCGTGGTGGATCGCCGCGCTGATCAGCTGGGGCATCGCCCTGTTCGAATACCTGCTGCAGGTGCCGGCCAACCGCATCGGCCACACCCAGTACAGCCTGGCGCAACTGAAGATCATGCAGGAAGCGATCACGCTGACCGTGTTCGTGCCGTTCGCGATGCTGTACATGAACCAGCCGTTCAAGACCGACTACATCTGGGCCGCGCTGTGCCTGGTGGGCGCGGTCTACTTCATCTTCCGCAGCTGACAGCCGATTTAAGCACGGTCGTGCGGCGGGGTTTACAATAGCCGCCGTCAGCACATTATTGAAGGACTCCCATGTCTGGTTATTTGCAAGGAAAAGAGATGGCCGCAGCGGCACCCGCGCCGGCGGCGGGTACGCCCGCGCCGGCGAAACCGGTGGCCAACAAGGCCGTGACGATCCCGTCGCTGCGCGCGCTGCACGCGGCCGGCGAGAAGATCGCGATGCTGACGTGCTACGACGCGAGCTTCGCCGCGCTGATGGAGCGCAGCGGCGTCGAGATCCTGCTGATCGGCGATTCGCTGGGCATGGTGTGCAACGGTCACACGTCCACGCTGCCCGTCACCGTCCAGGAAGTGGCTTACCACACGGCGGCCGTGGCGCGCGGCGCCAAGTCGGCGATGATCATGGCCGACCTGCCCTTCGGCAGCTACGGCACGCCCGAGCAGGCCCTGGCCAGCTGCGTGCAGCTGATGCAGGCCGGCGCGCACATCGTCAAGATCGAAGGCGCAGGCTGGCTGGCCGACACGGTGCGCTTCCTGACCGAGCGCGGTGTGCCGGTGTGCGCGCACATCGGCCTGACGCCGCAGTTCGTGCACCAGCTGGGCGGCTACAAGGTACAAGGCAAAACCATCGAGAGCGCGCAGGCCCTGCGCGCCGACGCGCTGAAGCTGCAGGATGCCGGCGCCTCGCTGGTGCTGCTCGAAGCGGTGCCGTCGGCCGTCGGCAAGGACGTCACGGACGCGCTGGCGATCCCCACCATCGGCATCGGCGCCGGCCCGGACTGCTCCGGCCAGGTGCTGGTCATGCACGACCTGCTGGGCGTTTTCCCGGGCCGCAAGGCACGCTTCGTGAAGAACTTCATGGACGGCCAGGCCACTATCGAGGCCGCGTTCGGCGCCTACGTGGCGGCCGTCAAGGACGGCAGCTTCCCGGCGCTGGAGCACTGCTTCTGATGAGCCGCTGGGGTTTGTCCCTGCATGGGGACTGACCCCGAAGTTTGCATGCGTTGCGTTTACGCTGACGAGAAACTTCAGGGTCAGTCCCTTGCGGGGACAGACCCTTGCGTTTTTGCATAAGCTTCACATTTTTTATTCGTTCGTCCCGCCCTTGCTCATCGGTATAGTGTGAACATCCGCTTCACCCGATCCATACCGACCATGCCGCACCCGACCCACATCGCTGACCGCCACACCCTGTACATGTCGTGCATGGCGCAGTGCATGTGCCGCCCGCGCGCGCTGTAAGCCCCCGTTACCCGTAACCGCAGCACGACCGCACCGGCCCACAAGGCCGGCAAGGCCCGCGCTCGCCCGTTCGCCTTGCGAACGGCATCATCCCAGCAAGAGGAAACCATGCAACAACCGCTCCATCGCCAGCTCGTACTCGCCATTGCCGCCGCCCTGCCGCTGCTGGCCGCCGCCCAAGAGACCGCCCCCATCGACAAGGTCGTCATCACCGGCTCGAACATCCGCACCACGCAGAAGGAAGGCGCCAGCGCCGTCCAGGTGATCGGCGCGAAGGAGATCGCCGCCAGCGGCAAGGCCAGCATCGCCGACGTGATCCGCTCGATCGCGGCCAACAGCGGCAACAGCTACAACGAGCAGTACACGGGCAGCTTCTCGGCCGGCACCGCCGGCCTGTCGCTGCGCGGCATCGGCCAGAAGAACACCCTGATCCTCGTCAACGGCAAACGCGTCAGCCCCTACGCGACGGCGCAGGACCTGCAGGAGGTGTTCGTCGACCTGAACAGCCTGCCGATGGCCGCCGTGCAGCGCATCGAGGTGCTGAAGGATGGCGCGTCGTCCGTGTACGGTTCCGATGCCGTCGCCGGGGTCGTCAACATCATCCTGTACAAGGAGTTCTCCGGCGTGGACGTGACGGGCCAGTACGGCGGCTCGACCGAGGGCACCGGCCAGCGCGAGAAGAGCGCGGCGCTGCAGACCGGCTTCGGCACGCTCGACGGCGATGGCTACAGCGTCGTGTTCTCCGTCGACGCGCAGCAGCGCGACACCTTGAACCAGACCGACGTGGCCTGGATGCGCGGCAGCGACTTCCGCGGCAATCCGAGCGGCACACTGGCCTGGACGCCGACCAACTACATCAACGGCAATCCGACCCAGCTGCTGGGCGGCGTGCAGGGCCCGCTGCAGCTGCAACCGTACGGCGCCATCACGCCGGGGAAGAGCGGCCAGGTGCTGGCCTTTAACCCGGCCGAATACCGCACGCTGATCCCCGGCATCAAGCGGGTGCACGCTGCCCTGCGCGGCACCGTCAAGCTGAACGACCATCACGAGGCCTATGCCGACCTGCTGTACGGCCACTCGCGCGCCGACCAGACCTTCGGCGCTCCGCTGACGGTCGGCAGCGGCCTGCGTGCCTGGAACAATGCGAAACAGCAGCTGGACAACATTCCGGTCGTGCTGCCCGTCGGTCACCCGAACAACCCGGGCACGACGCCCTTGCCGATCAACGCCACGCTGTTCGACCTGGGTGCGCGCATGAAGCAGGACAAGGTGGACTTCTTCCGCGTGCTGGCCGGCGCCAAGGGCAGCGTCGCTGGCTGGGACTACGACGCCTCCATCGGCCAGTCCGGCAGCAAGCTGGAAGAGACGGTGCAGAACTTCGTCAACCGCTACGAATTCGAGAAGGTGCTGGCCGACGGCAGCTACAACTTCGTCGACCAGGCCGGCAACAGCGAGGCGGTGCGCAACCGCTTGCGCCTGTCCACCTTGCGCCCGGCCCAGGCCAAGCTGACGACCGTGGACTTCTCCGCCACGCGCGACCTGCTGCAACTGCCGGCCGGCCCCTTGGGCTTTGCCGCCGGCGCGCAGTGGCGCCGCGAAGAGATGGACTCGCAGACCTCGACGGCGGTGCTGTCCGGGACCGAGCTGCGCCCGGCCATCAACATCATCAACGGCACGCGCAAGGTGGCCGCGCTGTTCGCCGAGTTCAATGTGCCGGTCGTGAAAGACCTGTCGCTCAACCTGGCCGGCCGCGCCGACCACTACGACGATTTCGGCAGCGCCTTCTCGCCCAAGGCCAGCGTGCGCTGGCAGGCGGCCCAGTGGCTGCTGCTGCGCGGCACCGCCTCGCGCGGCTTCCGCGCGCCGTCGCTGCCGGAGATCACCAACTCCACGTCGGTCAGCTACGGCAACGTGATCGACCCGCGCGATCCGATCGCGCCGACGCAGGCGCGCGGCGTGACCAACCTGACGATCGCCAACCCGGACCTGAAGCCGGAGCGCTCGACCAACCTGAATTTCGGCATCGTGCTGGCCCCGAGCAGCCGCACCAGCGTGGGCGTGGACTACTACCACATCCGCACCAAGGGCGTGATCGACACGGAATCGGCCGACAACATCATCGCCAACGAGGCGTCGGCGCCGCACAAGGTGGTGCGCGACGCACAGGGACGCATCCTGACGCTGTACCGCCAGTACGCCAACCAGGGCGACCGCGTCGTTTCCGGCCTCGACCTGGACCTGCGCCACACGCTGCCGCTGGCCGCCTGGGGCAAGCTGACCTTCAACGGGCAGCTGAGCCGCGTGCTGAAGTTCGAAGCGCCGCTGGCCGTGGGCGAGCCGCTGACGGACGGTGCCGGCAACAACTGGTTCGGTTCGATCCCGAAATGGCGCGGCGTGACCGGCGCCACCTGGGACGTGGGCGCGTTCACCAATACGCTGATCTGGAACTACGTGGACGGCTATGACCAGACCACCAGGCCGGGCGAGCGCGTCAAGCCGGTGGGCACGCTGGATGCGACGGTCGCGTGGAAGGCGACGCCCGCCGCCACCGTCAGCTTCATCGTGCAGAACCTGACGGACAAGCGGCCGTCGTGGGACTCGTCGACGACCTTCTTCGACTTCACCCAGGCCGACCCGCGCGGCCGCACGGCGGCGGTGAAGGTGAACTACCGGTTCTGAGCGCGGCGGCTGCGCGCCGTCAGCGCGACAGCTGCCGCTCTTCCTTGCGCTCCGCCCTGACTTCGACCTGCTCGCGCACCTTGACTTCCGGCACGTGGCCCTGGGCGATGCTGTTCTGCGCATTGGCGCGCACCCGTTCCATGACGATGGCGCGCTGCTCAGGCGTCAGGCCGTCGGCCTGCGTGCGCTTCTCCACGGCGGCCACGGCCGCATAGGTGCCGGCCAGTTCGGGATGGCGTCGCACGGCTTCACCGGGCGCTTCCTGGGCGAACGCCTGGGCGCGACCGGCGGGGGCCGGCGCCGGCTGGCCCGGCTGCTCCGGTGCCGGCCGCGTACCCGGCACGGGTTCGGCTGGACGTGCGTCGCGCGCGGCCGTCCTTGCTGGCGGCTCCGCGGCCGCTTCGGCCGTGCGCGGCACCTCGCGCGGGGCGGCAGCCGCTCCCTTGCGCTCCGGCGCCTCGGCGGGTGCGGCCTGCGGCGCGGCCGCCTGCGCGGCCGCCAGGTCCTTGACCTCGGAGCGGGAGTGAATCTTGACCGCCAGGACCCTGACATCGGGCGCATCGGCCGGCACTTCCGGCAGCTTCACGCCGCTGCCGGCCATCAGCTTGTTGCCGTCCACCGCGGCAATCATCGTCTTGTCCGCCGTCAGCGTATAGCGAGTACCGTCGAGCAGCTCCGCGGACGCCTTTGCCACCTTGCTGTTGACCGCCTCGATGGAGCCGGTTTCCTTCAGCGTGCGGTTCAGTTCCTCCTTCGGAATGCCATTGATGGCCGTGACCCGCGGGGTCTGCAGCAAGGCCGGCAACTCGGTCGAGACGAACACCTTGTCCGTCTCCGCCGCCGGCGTGATCGTGCGGACATCGCCGCGCGCCGTCTGGCGCATCAGCTTGTCGGACACCTGGTCGTTAATCGCCGGGATATTGTCGATGGCATAACGCGAGCGCGTGCCATCGCTCTTCTGGGGCCCGTCGATCAGCGTGCTGGCCAGTTCCTTGCCGGCTTTTTCGTCTTTTCCGCCCGCCGCCGCCGCCACCGCGTCGCGGAACCGGCCGGCGTTGAGCAGCTGGCCGGCCGGCGTATCGCTGATATAGAACACCTTGCCGTCACCGTTCTCGCTCATCGCCTTGGCCATTTTCCAGCCGGGCTCGTCACCTGCCTTGCCGCTGTACGGAATGGGGCGGGCGTCGGCATCCCATTGCTTCGGTGTCGCGGCGCCATATTGCCCCCAGGCCACCCGCTCCGGCTTGACGGAGAATTCGTCCACCTTCTTTTGCAGGTCCTGCGCGAACTTGGCCAGTTGCTCGTTGGTCAGGCGGTCGTCACCGGGGATTTTCTCGGCCGCACGCCATCCTTTTACAAAATCCACCGCCCCCTTCAGGTCCATGGAAATGTCCTCAGAAATAGGTAATCTGCGAATAAATGACGCGCACTTTGCTGGCGCGTCCCATCCGGCCTCCGCGCAGCGTACTCAATGCCTGCGGCAGCAGCTCCTTGATCTCATCCACCCGGGAGCGCGCCGCTTCCGGCACGCTGAGTGACAGATCGAATACGGCGACGAATCCGCCGTCTTCCTCCTCGACGTTGAAATAACCGGCGGCAGCGATCACGTCCTGGCCCAGGATCAGGTTGTAATGTCCCGGCGGTTCGTCGCGTTCCGGCGCCAGGTCGGGCTTGCCGCCCAGGTCCAGCAGCACGGCGTCGCGCGCGCGGTCGCGCGCGCAATCGTCGCTCAGTGCCAGCACCGGCCCACGCAGCCGCGGCTTGAATTGATCGAGTTCGTTCTGGTCCAGCTCAGCGTATTCAAATGCCATTTGTTCTCCTGCCAAAAATAATGCGCGAATTGACTGACAGCTCTATTTGTTTATTCCGGTAATCTATAGGCGCATGTTGACACGTGCCGATTACGCCAGCCCGACAGCGTCGCCCACAATTATTTTATTGTCAAGAAAAAAAAGGCGGCACTGTCGCGCCGCCGGGGGTCAATTGCCGACCTGGATCCAGGTGGTTTTGAGTTCCGTATATTTATCGAAGGCGTGCAGCGATTTGTCGCGGCCATTGCCGGATTGTTTATAGCCGCCGAATGGCACCGTGATGTCGTCGTTGTCGTACTGGTTGACGTGCACGGTACCGGCCCGCAGCGCGCGCGAGGTCTGGATCGCCTTCGACAGGTCGGAGGTCCACACGGCCGCGTGCAGCCCGTAGGGCGACGCGTTGGCCTGGCGCACGGCGTCGCGCACGTCCGTGAAGCCCAGTACCGACAGCACGGGGCCGAAGATCTCCTCGCGGGCGATCGTCATGTCCGGGCTGACCTGGTCGAAGATTGTCGGCGCCACGTAATAGCCGCCTGTGTCGAGCCGCACGCGCTCGCCGCCGGCGACCAGTTTCGCGCCCGCCGCCTTGCCCTGTTCGATATAGCCCATCACGGTGTTCAGCTGGATGTCGTCGACGATGGCGCCCATCACCGTGCGCTCGTCGAGCGGGTCGCCTGGCGCGAAGCCCGGCACCAGCGCCAGTGCCTTCTCGATGAACTTTTCCCGGATCGACTCCTCGACGAACAGGCGCGATGGCGCGTTGCAGCTTTCGCCCTGGTTGAAGAAGATCGAACCGACCGAGGCGGCCACCGCCGCGTCCAGGTCCGGGCAGTCGGCGCAAACGATGTTGGCCGACTTGCCGCCCAGCTCCGTCCACGCGCGCTTCAGGTTGGACTGCCCCGCCATCTGCATGATCTGCTTGCCGACGCGGGTCGAGCCCGTGAAGGCGATGCAGTCGACATCCATGTGCAGCGCCAGCGTGCTGCCGGCCTCGTTGCCGTAGCCCGGCAGCACGTTGAAGACGCCGGCCGGAATGCCGGCCTGCAGCGCGAGGTCGGCCAGGCGCAGCGCCGTCAGCGGTGATTTTTCCGAAGGCTTCAGCACGACGCTGTTGCCGGCCGCTAGCGCGGGCGCGATCTTCCACGAAGCCATCAGCATCGGGTAATTCCACGGCACGATAGCGCCCACGACGCCGACCGGCTCGCGTGTGATCAGGGCCAGGCTGTTCGCCGGCGCGGGTGCGATCTCGCCATACACCTTGTCGATCGCCTCGCCATACCAGCGGATGCAGTTGGCGGCGCCGGCCACGTCGACGACCTGGCTGTACTTGATCGGCTTGCCCATGTCCAGGGTTTCCAGCAGCGCCAGCTCGGCCGCATGCTGCTGCATCAGATCGGCGAACTTGAGCAGGATGCGCTTGCGTTTGGCGGGCGCGAAATTGGCCCAGCGGCCGTCATCGAATCCGGCGCGGGCCGCCGCCACGGCCACGTCCACGTCGGCGGCATCGCAGCGCGCAACCGCGCCCAGCAGGCGGCCGTCGATCGGGGAATGGTTGTCGAATTGCCGCTCGCCGCGGGCCCAGGTGCGTTCGCCGTCGATGAAGGCACGGCCGTCGATCTGCAGGTCGCGGGCGCGCTCGTGCCAGGTGGGGGTGGTCATCCGTTGTCTCCTTTGCAGTGGTTTTCAATGATTCTACTGCCCGGCCGCCGCGGCTGCCGTTTAGGCAATTTCTATGAATACGATAGTTACAATAAATTTCTATAATGACAGCGGCATCGATAGCATAAGCATTTCCTAAACATTGAAATCGATAGGTAATGTATATGAGCAACCTTCTTGCTTCCCGTCCAGGCCGTGCCGTACTGTGCAGCCTGGTCGTACTGTCGGGTCTCGCGGCATTCGCCACCGGCGCCCATGCGCAGACGCTGACGAAGGACAACGGCGCGCCCGTCGGCGACAACCAGAACAGCCAGACCGCGGGCCCGAACGGCCCTACCCTGCTGCAGGACGTGCACCTGGTGCAGAAGCTGCAGCGCTTCGACCGCGAGCGCATTCCCGAGCGCGTCGTGCACGCGACCGGCACCGGCGCCCATGGCACGTTCACGGCAACGGACGACCTGTCCGACCTGAGCAAGGCCAAGCTCTTTGCCCGTGACACCGTCACGCCCGTGTTCGTGCGCTTCTCGACCGTCATCCCGGGCCGCTCCGGGGCCGAGACGACGCGCGATCCACGCGGCTTCGCCGTCAAGTTCTATACGCAGGAGGGCAATTTCGACATGGTCGGCAACAACCTGCCGATCTTCTTCATCCGCGATGCGATGAAATTCCCGGACATGATCCACGCGCTCAAACCCGATCCCGTCACCAACGTGCAGGAGCCGGAACGGGTGTTCGACTTCTTCTCGCATATCCCGGAGGCGACGCACATGCTGACGCGCGTCTACTCGAACCTGGGCACGCCGGCCAGCTACCGTGAGATGAACGGCAGCAGCGTGCACGCGCTGAAACTGGTCAACGCCAAGGGCGAATACGTGTACGGCAAGTTCACGTGGAAGTCGCGCCAGGGCGAGCGCAACCTGCGCCCGCAGGACATCCCCGTCGTGCAGGGCAAGAGCACCAGCCACGCCACTGTCGACCTGTATGACGCGATCAAGGCCGGCAAGTTCCCGGTCTGGGACCTGACGGTGCAGATCATCCGGCCGCAGGACCTGGACAAGTTCGCCTTCGACCCGCTGGACGCGACCAAGGTCTGGACCGGCGTCCCCGAGCGCAAGGTCGGCACGCTGGTGCTGAACAAGGTGCCGGACAACTTCTTCGAATCGACCGAACAGGTGGCGATGGCACCGGGTAACCTGGTGCCGGGAATCGAGGCATCGGAAGACCGCATGCTGCAGGGCCGCCTGTTCTCGTATATCGACACGCAGCACCATCGCCTGGGCGCGAACTTCCAGTCGCTGCCGATCAACCGGCCGCTGGTCCCCGTCGTCAACAACCACATCGACGGCGCCGCCAACATCTCCGGCCGCAAGGGCAGCGTCAACTACGAGCCCAGCCGCCTGGCGCAAGTCAAGGAAGACCCGGCCGCGCGCGCCAGCAACCTGCCGCTGGCCGGCACCACGCAGCAGCAGCGCATCGCCAAGACGCTCAACTTCCAGCAGGCGGGCGAGTTCTACCGCTCCCTGCCGGCGCAGGAGCGTGACGACCTGATCGTCAACCTGTCGGGCGACCTGAAGCGCGTGAAGAACCAGGACAGCCTGTACACGATGCTGTCCTACTTCTGGAAAGCGGACGCCGACTATGGCAAGCGCCTGGTCAAGGCAGTCGGCGCCGACGCCGGCAAGGTGGCGACCTTGGCCGCCGGGCTGAAGGAGTAAGCCCCAGCGCCGAGGCCAAGGCCGAGTCCGAGTCCCACTGTGGTGCCTGACCCCAAAACGAGACACGGGCTCGGCCGACGTAATGCCGAGCTCGTGTCCCATCGCGGTGCCTGACCCCGAACTGAGACACGAGCTCGGCCGTCTTCGCCTCTTTGCCGCACTGCGCGGCTTGTATTTATACTAAAATCCCCCACTCGTACGACAACCTTCGGATGTCAGGAGCTGGGATGATCGACCTCGATCGACGTGGTGTGATTCTGGCCGGCGGCGGCGTTCTGGCCGCCGCTACCCTCGGGCCCGCCGCTTGGGCGGCGCCGCAACGCAAGCTCGGCTATGCCATCGTGGGACTCGGCGCCTACGGCCTGGGCGTCATCATTCCCCAATTTAAGCATTGCCGCGACAGCCGGCTCGTCGCGCTCGTCAGCGGCGACGCGGCCAAGGCACGCCGGGTGGCGGCCGAGTACGGCGTCCCCGAGCGCAACCTGTACAACTACCAGAACTACGACAGCATCCGCGACAACCCGGACATCGACATCGTCTACGTCTGCCTGCCCGTCTCGATGCACGCCGAATACACGATCCGCGCCGCCCAGGCCGGCAAGCACGTGCTGTGCGAAAAGCCGATGGCGCTGTCGTCGGCCGAGTGCGAGGCGATGATCGCCGCCTGCGCGCAGGCCGGCCGCAAGCTGATGATCGGCTACCGCTGCCACTTCGAACCCACCAACCTGGAAGCGATCCGGCGCGCCCGCGCCGGCGAGATCGGCAAGCTGCGCTATTTCCGCTCCGAGCACGGCTTCGTGCAGCGCGACACGAATGGCTGGCGCTTGAAAAAAGCGATGTCCGGCGGCGGCTCGCTGATGGACATGGGCATCTACGCGCTGCAGGCGGCACGTTACATGACGGGCGAGGAACCCATCGCCGTCCACGCCACCGAGCGCACCGACCGCAACGACCCGCGCTTTCGCGAGGTGGAGGACATGATCGCCTTCGACCTGGAATTCCCGTCCGGCGTGCTGGCCTCCTGCATGTCGATGTACAGCGCCAACCAGAACCACATCCTGCTGATGGGCGACAAGGGTCGTATCGAGCTGGAACCCGGCACCGCTTATGCCGGCAACCACCTGTGGGTGGGCGCGGGACGCGAGCGCGAGATTGCGCCGGCACCGGGACCGGCGGCGACACAATGGGCCGGCCAGCTGGACCATCTGGCGCAGTGCGTGCTCACCAACCGCGCGCCCATCGTTCCCGGCGAGGAAGGTCTGCGCGACCTGCGCATCATCGAGGCGATCTACCAGTCGGCGCGCGAGGGCCGGCGCCTTGCGCTGCGCGCCTGAGGCCCGGCGCCGCGCATTCATCCTTACAACACTCGATGGTGGACACTAGCAAAGTTGATGTAACCACCAGCTTCTGCCTTTATAATCGCGGATTTTCCGGCCGCTTTTTCCACCACTCTTAAGCCCACACCTGCATGAACACCACCCTGATTATTTTCGTCGTGCTCTACCTGCTGGGCACGCTGGCGCTTGGCATGTGGGCGGGGCGCCGCATCAAGAACACCGCCGACTTCGCCGTCGCCGGGCGCAGCCTGCCTTTGATCATGGTCATCACGACCACGTTTGCCACCTGGTTCGGTGCCGAGACCGTGATGGGCGTGCCGGCCAAGTTCGTCCAGGGCGGCCTGAATGCCGTCATCGAGGACCCGTTCGGCGCCGGAACCTGCCTGATCCTGGTCGGCCTGTTCTTCGCCGCCAAACTGTATAAACTCAACCTGCTGACGATCGGCGACTATTACCGCCAGCGCTACGGCAAGGGCATCGAGGTGTTCTGCTCCGTGACGATCATCCTCAGCTACCTGGGCTGGGTCGCGGCGCAGATCACGGCGCTGGGCCTGGTGTTTTCCGTGCTGACCGGCGGCGCGATGGCGCCCGCCACCGGCATGGTCATCGGCACGCTGGCGGTGCTGATCTACGTCGTCGTCGGCGGCTTCCTGGCCGTCGCGATCACGGACTTCATCCAGATGATCGTGCTGGTGGTCGGCATGACGATCATCGCCTTCTTCGCGGCCGACCTGGCCGGCGGCGCCGACAAGGTGCTGGCGATGGCGCAGCAGGCCGACCTGTGGCGCGTGCTGCCCGAACCCACCTTTACCGACATCATCTTCTTCTTCGCCGCGGCGATCACGATGATGTTCGACAGTATCCCGCAGCAGGACGTGTTCCAGCGCGTGATGTCGGCCAAGGATGCGCCCACGGCCCGCAGCGGCGCCGTGATCGGCGGCGCCAGCTACATCCTGTTCGGCTTCGTGCCGATGTTCATCGTGGCGGCCGCCGTGGTCGTCATGGGCGACCAGGCCATGGACATCGCCAAGAACGACTACCAGCGCCTGCTGCCCACCTTCGTCATGACGAAGATGCCGCTGGTGATGCAGATCCTGTTCTTCGGCGCGCTGCTGTCGGCCATCAAGAGCACGTCGTCGGCCACCCTGCTGGCGCCGGCGACGAGCTTCGTCGAGAACATCCTGAAGAACCTGCGCCCCGGCATGAGCGACCGCCAGCAGCTGCTGGCGATGCGCATCACGATCGTCGTCTTCGCGGCGCTGGTGCTGGGCTATGCGATCGCCATGCAAGGCACGTCGATCTACGAATTGGTGTCGAGCGCCTACCAGGTGACCCTCGTCGGCGCCTTCGTGCCGCTGGTGATGGGCCTGTACTGGAAGCGCGCCACCACCCAGGGCGCGATCCTGTCGATCGGCGCCGGCATCGTCGTGTGGGTGCTGTTCTTCCCGCAGATCTCCAGCCTGGGCGAGCACTTCCCGGGCCAGCTGGCCGGCCTGCTGGCCGCGTTTGCGGGCATGTTCGTCGGTTCGCTGGCGCCGCAGGTGCTCAAAAACCGGCATGACGCGGCGGCGCACCTGCAGGCCAACGCTTGAAGCACCGGTGACAGGCACCATGGGTCATCGGTGCCTGCCCCATGGGTCATCTTCCCGTAACTACCCCATCCACCCGCGCCGCTCCAGGTCTTCCAGCGTGCGGTCCAGGCACAAGCGGATCAGGCCAATCATCTCGTCGACCTGCGCGCGCGTCATCACGAGCGGCGGCGCGATGATCATGCGGTCGCCCACGGCGCGCATGATCACGCCGTTGTCGAACATGTGGCCGCGGCAGATCATGCCCACGCCCAGGCTGGGATCGAACTTCACCTGGTAGTGCACGTTGCCGGCCTTGCGCCGCACCAGGTTCAGGCCGGCGACGAAGCCGCAGCTCTCGGCCGTGCCGACCAGCGGGTGCGCGGCCAGGCTGGCGAAGCGCGCCTTCAGGTAGGGCGCCGTGTCGTGCGCCACCTGTTCCAGCAGCTTTTCTTCCTCGATGATGCGGATGTTCTCCAGTGCGGCCGCGCAGGCCACCGGGTGGCCGGAATACGTGAAGCCGTGATTGAAATCGCCGCCGGCGACCAGCACCTGCGCCACCTTGTCGCTGACCAGCACGCCGCCCAGGGGCACGTAGCCGGACGTGACGCCCTTGGCGAACGTGATCAGGTCGGGTCCGATGCCGAACTGCTCGGAGGCGAACCATTTGCCCAGGCGGCCGAAGCCGGTGATGACTTCGTCGGCGATCAGCAGGATGTCGTACTTGTCGCAGATGCGGCGGATCTCGGGCCAGTAGGTGACGGGCGGGATGATGACGCCGCCGGCGCCCTGGATCGGTTCGCCGATGAACGCCGCGACCTTGTCCGGCCCCAGCTCCTTGATGCGCTCTTCCAGCCAGGAAGCGGCATGCACGCCGAATTCCTCCGCCGTCATGCCCATGCCATGGTCGGCATAGCTGGGCTGGTTGATGTGGACGATGCCCGGAATCGGCAGCCCGCCCTGCACGTGCATGCCGGTCATGCCGCCCAGCGAGGCGCCGGCCATCGTGCTGCCGTGGTACGCGTTGTGGCGGCTGATGATGACGGTGCGTTCCGGCTGCCCCTGCAAATCCCAGTAGCGCCGTACCATGCGCACGTTGGTGTCGTTCGCTTCCGAGCCGGAGCCGGTGAAGAACACGTGGCCGAAGCCTTCCGGCGCGATGCGCGCCAGCTTGGCGGCCAGTTGCACGGCGGGGATCGTCGTCGTGTTGAAGAAGCTGTTATAGAACGGCAGCGTGTCCATCTGGCGCGCCACCGCCTGCGTGATGCTGGTGCGGCCGTAGCCGACGTTGACGCACCACAGGCCCGACATCGCGTCGAGCACCTTCCGGCCTTCGGAATCCCACAAATAGATGCCGTCGCCCCGCACCATCACGCGCACGCCCTTTTCCGCCAGCGCCTTGTGGTCCGTGAACGGATGGAGGAAATGGGCGGCGTCGAGGCGCTGCAGCGCCTGCGTGTCCGGCAGCACCGGCACGATGGGAGTCGTTGTCATGATGCGCTCCAGTTATGAGCCGGCGCGCGGATCGCCGGCCTTTACGGCACCAGTGTACTCCCAAGCATGCCGGCCGGGAAAGCTCTTCAATCCATCACACGTGCAGCAGCAGGTGCTCGCGCTCCCACGGGCTGATGACGGTCATGAACTCCTGGTGTTCCAGGTCCTTGATGGCCGCGTAGACGTCGATGAAGCGCTCGCCCAGCACTTCGCGCAGCTTGTCCTCGGCGCGCAGGCGCTGCAGCGCCTCCGGCAGGCCTTGCGGCAGTTCGTACTCCATCTCGTAGGCGCTGCCGGTCGTGATCGGGGTCGGTTCCAGCTGCTCCGTCATGCCCAGGTAGCCGCAGGCCAGCGTGACGGCCAGCGCCAGGTAGGGATTGGCGTCCGAGCCGATGATGCGGTTTTCCACGCGGCGGTCCTGCACGCCCGATTCGGGCACGCGGAAGCCGACAGTGCGGTTGTCCATGCCCCACTGGATGTTGATCGGCGCGGCTGTGTGGCGCACCAGACGACGATACGAATTCACATAGGGCGCGACGATCGCCAGCGCCGCCGGCATGTAGCGCTGCAGGCCGCCGATGTACTGCTTGAACAGCGGCGACGGCGAGCCGTCCTGGTTGCTGAAGATGTTCCAGCCCGTTTCGGCATCCACCACGCTCTGGTGGATGTGCATCGCCGAACCCGGCTCGCCCGCCATCGGCTTGGCCATGAAGGTGGCGTACATCTCGTGCTTCAGCGCGGCCTCGCGCAGGGTGCGCTTGAAGAAGAACACCTTGTCCGCCAGCCCGAGCGGCTCGCCGTGCAGGAAGTTGATCTCCATCTGGCCGGCACCGATCTCGTGGATCAGGGTGTCCACGTCCAGGCCCATCATGTCGCAGTAGTCGTAAATGTCCTCGAACAGCGGATCGAATTCGTTGACGGCGTCGATGCTGTAGACCTGGCGCGACGTCTCGGCGCGGCCGCTGCGGCCCACCGGTGCCTTCAGCGGCAGGTCGGGGTCGGAGATCTTGGCGGTCAGGTAGAACTCCAGTTCCGGCGCCACGACGGGCTTCCAGCCCTTGTCCGCATACAGCTTGAGCACGCGGCGCAGCACGGAACGGGGCGCGAAATCGACCAGCCGGCCATCGGCGAAATAACAGTCGTGGATCACTTGCGCGGTGGGGTCGGTGGCCCACGGCACCATCGTGATCGTGGTCGGATCGGCCTTCAGGATCATGTCGCGGTCGGTGCGCGAGATGGCACGGTCGTAGGCGGGATCGTCGACGGGCGAATTGCCCGTCACCGTCATGCCCAGCACCGCCTCGGGGATGCGCATGCCGCGGTCTTCGGTGAATTTCACGCGCGGCAGGATCTTGCCGCGCGCGACGCCGGTCAGGTCCGGCACCAGGCATTCGATTTCGGTGACCCGTTTTTCGTTGAGCCACTCGTCCATGTCGGTATAGCTGAAATTCTCGCGGATAGCCATTGCTTGCTCCAAAAAGTCATTGATCGCGGCCCGGCCGCGGTCCCGTGTACTGACTGCGCAAGAACAGCTAAGGGATTCCTCCGGCCGGGTTGTAATACGGTTTCATCAGCCCCGCCTTGCCTGATATTCGCGGCACGCGTTGCCGAATGCCTGGAACATCTTCATGGAATCGGGGTTTTCCGTGATGCGCCATTCGGGATGCCACTGCACCGCCAGGGTGAAGCCCTGGGCGGCGCCCACGGTATAGGCTTCCACCAGCCCGTCGTGCGCCACCGCTTCCACGGTGAGGCCGGGCGCCAGCACGTCCACGCCCTGCCCATGCAGGGAATTGACCATGATCTCCTCCGGATTGCCCAGCATTTGCGCAAACTTGCCGCCCGGCGTCAGCCGGATCGGGTGCGCGGGACCGTATTGCACGTCGAGCGAGTCGTCCTCGCGGTCGCGATGGTCCATCATGCCCGGCAGTTCCTGCACGGCCTGGTGCAAGGTGCCGCCCAGCGCCACGTTGATCTCCTGGAAGCCGCGGCAGATGCCCAGCAGCGGAATGCCGTGCTTGACGGCCGCCCGGATCAGCGGCAGCGTCGTCGCGTCCCGCGCCGCGTCCAGCGGCAACGCGGGATTGCGGATCGGCTGGCCATACAGGTCCGAATGGACATTCGAGGCCGAGCCGGTCAGCATGACACCGTCGGCCACCGCCAGCACCGCTTCCATGTCGGTCAGCTCGGCCAGCGAAGGCAGGATCAACGGCATGCACTGCGCACCGAGCACGACGGCATTGACGTACTTGTTTTGCGCGGCATGATTGGGAAAGTGGCCAATCTGCCGGGTGCAGGCAGGAACGAGAACGATAGGACGGCGCATGATGTACAGCTCCACATGAGGCCCGACCCCGCGGCACCGGCGGCGCCACGCGGTCGCTAACGACCGATGACTTAATTTATCACAGATTCAATTTTGCTATCATTTCGCCCCGACCAATCGAATCGCCCTGCCGTGACCCTCGTTTTCCCCTGCGCGCCATGAAAAACCTGCCCTGGCGCGACTTCTCCGCCCTTGTCATCAGTATCGGCATCGTCGGCCTCGGCCTCGGCGCCACCATGCCCTTGACCGCCCTGGCGCTCGACGCGCGCGGCACCGGCACGCACGTCATCGGCCTCGTCACGGCCGCCAGCGCGCTGGGCATCCTGGGCGTGGCGCCGTTCGTCACCGGCTGGGTGGCCCGCTTCGGCCCGCGCCGCACGATGATGGGCGGCGTCTGGGTCGCCGCCCTCGTCACGGCCGCGATGCAGCTGACAGAGTACGTCTGGCTGTGGTGCCTGCTGCGCATCGCCTTCGGCGCCGCGCTGGGCGTGCTGTTCACCATCGGCGAGGCCTGGGTCAACCGCATCGCGCCGGACGCTTCGCGCGGCCGCGTGGTGGCGCTGTACACCACCAGTTTCACGCTGTTCCAGCTGGCCGGCCCGGCCCTGGTCGCGCTGCTGGACGGCCGGCTGGCCTGGCCCTTCGCCGCCTGCGCCGCGCTGTTCGTCGCGGCACTGCCAGGGCTGGCGCTGCTGAACGGCACACGGCTGCCGGCGGAAGAGGAAGCGCACGCGCGCTGGCAGGACGTGCTGCCGCGCATGCCGATGATCGCCTTGGGCGCCGCGTTTTTCGCGCTGTTCGACACCCTGATCCTGGCGCTGCTGCCGGTCTATGCGATGCGCCAGGGGATCGCGACGGCGCTGGCGCTGCTCTCGGCCACCGTGGTCCTGGTCGGCGACACGGCACTGCAGTTCGCGATGGGCGCGCTGGCCGACCGCTTCGGCCGCTTCAAGGTGCACGTCGGCTGCGGTATCGCCGTCTGCCTGCTGCTGCCGCTGCTGCCGCTGGCCGCCGGCACGCCCTGGCTGTGGTGGACGGTGCTGCTGGCGCTGGGCGCGGCCGCCGGCGCGATCTACATGCTGGCGCTGGTGGCCTGCGGCGAACGGTTCGATGGCGCGGCGCTGACGACGGCGTCGGCCATCGTCAATGCCTCATGGGGCATCGCCAGCGCGGCCGGGCCGCTGGCGACCGGGGCGTTGATGCAGGGGGTTGGGATTCATGCGTTGCCGGCGGTGCTGTTTGTGGTGTGCGCGCTGTTTTTGGGGAGTGCGTGGTGGGAGTGGCGCGGCCGGACCGCCGGCGAGCTTCAATCCTGAAGCGTTACGCCTGCCGCTGCTATGCTGGCGGTGCTCCCGCAGCGCGAAGCTGCACCCGGCGGTTTCGTCACCAATTCGAGGTCATCTGCATGCTCAACATCTTGCTCGCGGTCTATCTGCTCGCCGTCGCCCCTGCCATCAGCCTGTGGCGCAGCCGGCACAAGCGCGGCAACAAGCCTGAAGCTTCGCTGGCGTCGCGTTACTGGTCGATGAGCTGGAAGGTGCTGGTGCTGTTGACGATACTCTGGCTGGGTGCGCGCGAAGCCGGCTATACCGCCACCCAGCTCGGCTTTGACATTCCGGTGTCCACGGCCGGCACCTGGGGGCTTGTTTTCGCCCCCCTGCTGCTGGGCGGGATCGCGCTCGCCGGCGTCATCAGCGAGCGCGGGCAAACTTCCGAAGGCCGCATCGAGTTGGAACGCAAGGCGCTTGAATCGCCTTTTCCGTGGCCCCGCACCCGCATGGAAGTACTGGGATTCGCGGTCAGCATCACGCTGATGAGCGCCGCGTGGGAAATTCTCTACCGCGGCTTTCTGCTGCTGCTGACGCCGCATATCGGCCTGCCGATGGCGATCGTCGCGTCAGCGCTCGCCTATGGCCTGGCACATGGCTACGAGAACCCACAACAACTGCTCGGTTCCATCGTCGCCGCGTTCGTCTTCACGCTGGCCTACGCCCTGACGCACAGCCTGTGGTGGCTGATCGCGATCCATGCCGGCTTGCCGCTCAGCGCATTGCCGGCCGCCATGGCGGCCCTGCGTCGCCGCGCGGCGCGGCAGTCCGATGCGATGCGGCAGGAAGCCTGAACTGGTGCGTCGGCGCGGTGTCCAGGGGCTCGATGAGGGATGGCGCGCCCCAGGTGCCATGGTGACACCCGTCATCCGGGACTGAACACCCCACCCGGCAACACGATGGTCGCCTGGAATCCCCCGTCCGGCGCATTCCCCAGCACCAGCTCGCCGCCATGCGCCTGCACGATGCCGCGCGCAATGGACAGGCCCAGCCCCATGCCGCCGCCGTTCTGGTTGCGGCCGTGCTCCAGCCGTACGTAGGGCTGCGCCAGGCTGGCCAGCGCTTCCTCGGGCACGCCGGGACCGTGGTCGCGCACGACGATCTCGATGTTGTGGTCCCTCTCCCATACCGCCAGCTCGACGCGCTCGCCGTAGTGCAGGCCGTTGTTCAGCAGGTTGCCGATGGCGCGCTTGAGCGCCAGCGGCTTCGCCGTCACCGTCAGGCCGGACGGCGCGAACGTGACTTCGTGGCCGGCCAGCTGGGCGTCGCGCACCATGCGGCCCAGCAGCGCGTCGAGCCGCACTTCGGTGGCGTTCTCGTGGATGTCGCTGTCCTTCACCGTCTGCAGCGCGCCCTTGACCATCATGTCCAGCTCGTCGAGGTCGTCATGAAACTCGTTGCGCAGCTCGTCGTCGTCGAGCAGCTCGGTGCGCAATTTCAGGCGCATGATCGGCGTGCGCAGGTCGTGCGAGATCGAGACGAACAGGCGTTCCCGGTCTTCCATGTAGCGCTGGATGCGCTCGCGCATGTCCTGGAAGGCGCGCGCCGTCGTGACGAACTCGCGGCTGCCCGTCTCCGGCAGCGCCGGCGGGTTTTCGCCCTTGCCGAACGCGGTGGCCGCTTCCGACAGCGCGGCCAGCGGCCGCGTGATCCAGCGCACCACCAGCACCGTCACCAGCAACACGGCCGCCAGCGACAGGGCCTGCAGCAGCAGGCGGTCATGCGTCAGCGGATTGCCCGATTCGAGGAAATACGGATTCGGCATCAGCGTGGCCAGGTACAGCCAGTGGCCGGGGTCTAGCTCGACCTGGATCAGCAGCACCGGCGCGGGCCGCGCCAGCATGATGTGCTGGGTCCACGTCTCCGGCAGGTCGGCCAGCATCGTGCCGTCGTCGTCCACCGCCAACTGCTCGGGCCAGGCGAACGCGATGCGCAGGTCGGGCGTATTCGGCAGGTCTTCCTTCAGCGTGGCACGCAGCTGCGCCAGCACGGCATCGGTCAGCTCCTGCCCGGCCAGCGCACGCATGGGGATGGGCGCGCGGTTGATGTTGACCAGGAAGCGGGTGCCGCCCATTTCGCGGAACTGCTGGATGATCAGCGGCCGGTAGTTCGGCGGCAGGCTGAGAAAGAAACGCACGGCGCTCGAGGCGCTGTGCGCCAGGTGCTGCGCCGCCGTGCGGGCCTCGTCGCGCGCCTCGGCACGGCGCTGCGCGGCCCAGATCACGTTGCCGGCCAGCTGTGTCAGCAGCACACCGATCGCCATCAGCAGGATCAGGCGGCCCTGCAGCGAATACGGCAGGAGTCGGGGTAAATGCGGTCGCGGCAGCTGCGGCCGGCGCAGCCGGTCCAGCAACTTAGGCATGGGACGCCGTGACGTCGGCCGAGAACACGTAGCCGACGCCGCGCACGGTCTTGATCAGCTTCGGGCTGCCGCCGCCGTCGTTCAGGCGCAGGCGCAGGCGGCTGATCTGCACATCGAGGAAGCGGTCCATCGGCCCGGCGTCGCGGCCACGCGTGCCTTCGCACAGCACGCTGCGATCGAGGATGTCGCCGGCATGCTCGACGAAGTATTTCAGCAGCTGGAAGTCGAGGCCCGTCAGGGGCACCGGCCCTTCCGGCCCCGTCACGGTGCGCGCCACCGTATCGAGCGTGAAGCCCTCGAAATGGTAGTAGCGCGGCGCGGCGGCGTTGTCCACGCCGGTGCGGCGGTGGATGGCCTTGATGCGCGCCAGCAGCTCGCGCGGGCTGTAGGGCTTCGAGATATAGTCGTCCGCGCCCAGTTCCAGGCCGACCACGCGGTCGGTTTCGTCCGAGCTGGCCGTCAGCATGATGATCGGCACGTTGGAGCGCTGGCGTACCGCGCGGCACAGTGCGAAGCCGTCCGTGTCGGGCAGCATCACGTCCAGGATGACCATCGACAGCTCATCGACATGGCGGTTGAATTCGGCCTGGAAGGTGGCGCCGTCATGGGCCAGGTCGACCGCGTACTGGTTCTTTTCCAGATAGGTCTTCAGGAGGATACGGGTTTTCTGGTCGTCGTCGACTATCAGGATGCGGCGCATGGGGCAACTGGGCTCATTTATTTGGTCTTGATGAAGGTACGGGCGATGGTGCCCAGCCTGCGCTGGGTATCCGCCACGGGGATACTGTCGTCGAGGAAGAAGCGGTGCACCTCGGTGACGATGGCGTCGCGCACCATCTCGTCGGTAGCCATGCGGTGCACCAGGCTCGGAACCTGCGCCGCCGCACCGCTGTTGAACAGCGTCCAGGAAGCGCGCGCGCAGGCGTCCATCTTGGCGAGCGCCGGCTGGCGCAAGACCGGAATCGATCCCTTGATCCGGTTGTAGTCGGCCTGCACCGCGGGCGAGAGCGCCAGCGCCGCGAGCTTTTCCTGCGCGGCCCGGGCTTCCGGGCGGGTGCCCAGCATGCTCAGGGTGTCGACGTTGTACAGGTGATAGCGCGCCGTGCCCGGGGCGGCAGCGCAGCCGAAGTCGACGTCCACCGCCAGGCCGCGCTCGATCAGCTCGCCCTTGGCCCAGTCGCCCATCACCATCATCGCGGCACGGCCGTCCGCCACGTCGACCACGCCGTCGGCCCATTTGCGTTCCTGGATCGGCCGGCCCATCCAGCGCTTGGTCGCGCGCAGCCGCAGCAAAGCCGTCGCCAGGCGCGGGTCGCTGTAGGCGGCCGTGTCGCGCCGCTGGAACAGCCCGCGATACAGGTCCACGCCCTCCGCCAGCACCATCGTCTCGAACAGCGTGGTCACCTGCCACGGTTCGCTGCTTTGCGCCAGCGGCACAATCCCGGCGCGCTGCAGCTTCGCCGCGACCTGTTCGAACTCGCTCCACGTGGCCGGTACCGGCAGGCCGAGACGCTGCAGCACCTTACGGTTATAGAACAGCGTATTGATGCGGTGGACGCCAAGCGGCGCGGCGTAGACATGGCCGTCATATTCGATCGTGCTGGCGACGGCCGGCAGCAGCAGCTGTTTCCAGTTGCCGGCGGCGGCCACCGTGTCCAGCTCCAGCAGCAGGTGCAGGCGCGCCCAGTCGCGGATCACGCTGCCGTTCAGTTGCGCCACCTCGGGCGCATCCTTGGCCAGCATGCGGCTGCGCAGCACGATGCCGGCGCCGACGCCGGAGCCGCTGGGCACCATGCTGTCGTGCCAGCCCACTTGCTGCTCCCCCAGGCGCTGCGCCACCAGGTCCACGGCCTTGCGCTCGCTGGCGGACTTCCACCAGTGCAGCACCTGCAGGGTCTGGGCGCGCGCCGGCACCGCCGTGCACGCGCACGCGGCAAGGCACAGGGCCGCCATGGCCTTGCGAACAGTGTGTTGCCTGGTCTCCGTCATCGCTCCGGGCCGCCTGCGGGCAGCGCTTCTATATATAGGTCGGCTCCGCGCCGAGTGTGGACTATAACCCAAAGTTTTCCTCAGATCATGGTAACTATCGGACACATTTTGCAAGCTTATATGTGGATTTGTTGCGAAATGTTGCAAGGCCGGTGCACGTTTCATACTGTTGTGTAATTTTATATGAGCAGGCAGCTTGTTCTGGAATTAAGAATTTCATAAGAATCAGCAACTTACCGCTAATCGATGCACTCTGGCAAGCGTGCTGGAATCACATTTTCTCGAATGCTACTGTGCTATCCGGTACGCCATATCAAGAATTAAACAAACTAAACACCTGGAGACAGCATGACCTGCAATCCCCTCTTCAAGCCCATGGCAGCCGCCATGGCGCTGGCCTTTGCCTGCGGCGCCGCTGGCGCCGCTGAACGCGATATCGAAGGTTTCCACGGCTACGTCCGTGCCGGCGTCGGCAACAGCAACCACGGCGGCAGCCAGAGCTGCTACGGCCTCGGCGGCGTGTCGATGACCTATCGCCTCGGTAACGAGTGCGACAGCTTCACCGAACTGGGTTACACCAAGGAAGTGGCGAAGGCCGACAACGGCGTCAGCTTCGTCGCCACCGTCTGGGGCACCGCCTACAAGAACAGCTCCGACTTCGGCGACGCCGACCTCGAAGTGACCAAGGCCTATATCGAGGCACGCGGCCTGCCGTTCCTGAACGGCGGTACGGCGTGGGCCGGCAAGCGCCACTACCTGCGTCCCGACATCCACATCCTGGACCTGCAGTACATCAACCTGAACGGCACCGGCGCCGGTATCGACCGCTTCCCGCTGGGCCCCGGCAAGATCAGCTACGCGTTCTTCAAGGATAACGACTTGAACAACGTCGATCCGGTTTCCGGCCGCGTGACCGATTCGACCTCCGCTTCGCGCCAGAACATCCTGTACGAAGACCTGCCGGTCAATCCGGGCGGCACCATCGATATCGCCGCCACGTTGATCACCGCCGAGGGCAACGACGACACCACCCACAACGGCTGGCAAGTGTCGATGTTCCACCACCAGAAGAACGTCCTGGGCGGCAACAACAAATTCGGCCTGCAGTACGGCGTCGGTCCGGGCACCGGCATCGGCGGCCAGTGCTGCGACCGCATGGGCGGCTCGGGCAGCACGCTGCTGGGTTCGGACTACAAGCGCGTGCGCGTGTTCGACGAACTGTACCTGCAGCCGACGCGCGACTTCGGCGTATCCTTGATTGCCCTGTACCAGCGCGACAAGAACGGCACGGCCGGCGACACGACCTGGACCACCATCGGTGGCCGTCCGTCGTATGCTTTCACCGACAACTTCAAGCTGCAGGGTGAACTGGGCGTGAGCCGTCTCAAGTCCGACACGATCCCGGGCACGGCGCGCCTGACCAAGCTGACGATCGCACCGACCATCGCCCTGTCGCGCGATTTCTGGTCGCGCCCAGAGCTGCGCCTGTTCGCCACCTACGGCAAATGGAACGACGCCGCCACGCCGCTGGTCAACGCCTTCAACAACGGCGGCCCGGTGTACGGCAAGGACACCAGCGGTTTCTCGTACGGCGTGCAAGTGGAAGCCTGGTGGTAATCGGGTAAGAACACACAAGGAGACATGACATGAAACTGAAAGCCCTCGTATCGCTGCTGGCCCTGGCCGGCACCGCGGCGCAAGCCGCGCCGCAAGTCGAAGTGCTGCACTACTGGACCTCCGGCGGCGAAGCCCGCTCGGCGGCCGAGCTGAAAAAGATCATGGAGTCGAAAGGCGTGGCGTGGAAGGACTTCGCCGTCGCCGGTGGCGCCGGTGAGAACGCAGCCACCGCGCTGAAGGCGCGCGTGATGGCCGGCAGCCCGCCGACCGCCGCCCAGATCAAGGGTCCGTCGATCCAGGAATGGGGCCAGGAAGGCGTGCTGGCCAATATCGACCAGGCTGCCGTCGAAGGCAAGTGGGACGCCAGCGTGCCGGCGGTCGTCACCAACGTCATGAAGTACAAGGGCCACTACGTGGCGGTGCCGGTCAACGTGCACCGCGTGAACTGGCTGTGGGTCAACCCTGCCGTGCTGGCGAAAGCCGGCGCCAAGGCGCCGACCAGCTTCGCCGAATTCTTCGACGCGGCCGACAAGATCAAGAAGGCCGGCCTGGTCGCGCTGGCCCATGGCGGCCAGCCATGGCAGGACGCCACCTTGTTCGAATCGGTCGTGCTGGGCACCGGCGGCGCGGAGTTCTACAAGAAGGCCCTGGTGCAGCTGGACCAGGCCAGCCTGACCAGCCCGACGATGATCAAGAGCTTCGAGACGCTGGCGCGCATGAAGACCTACATCGACAAGGACGCGGCCGGCCGTGACTGGAACCTGGCCACCGCGATGGTCATCAACGGCAAGGCCGGCATGCAGTTCATGGGCGACTGGGCCAAGGGCGAGTTCACGGCGGCCGGCAAGGTGCCGGGCAAGGACTTCCTGTGCGTGGCCGCGCCGGGCACGGACAAGGCCTTCACGTTCAACATCGACTCGCTGGCCATGTTCAAGGTCAAGGACCCGGAGCAGCAGAAGGCCCAGCTGACCCTGGCCAACGCCGTGCTGAGCCCGGCCTTCCAGGAAACGTTCAACCTGAACAAGGGCTCGATCCCGGTCCGCACCGGCGTGCCGCGCGACAAGTTCGACAGCTGCGCGCAGAAGTCGATGGACGACATGGCCGCCACCAGCAAGGCCGGCGCCCTGGTGCCGTCGCTGGCGCACGGCATGGCCGTCAACACCGCCAAGGCCGGCGCCATCCAGGACGTCATCGCCCGCTTCATGAACAGCAACATGACGCCGCAGGCCGCCGCCCAGGCGCTCGCCAAAGCCGCGAAAACGATGTAAGCACCTCAGTCGAGGCCGTGTCCCACTGCGGGGTCAGTCGCCGCGGTGGAGTCTCCGCAGTGAGACATGAGCCCGACTGTCGATGTACCACGGCCGCGCGCTGTCGCGGCCGCAGCAGTCCCTTGCCTTGCGCTTTCCGGAGAATCCCATGTCCGTTACACCGCTGTTCTCGGCCAGGCGCCCGCACGCGCCCGCGGCCCCCGTTGCCGGCAACCCCGCCGCCAACGACAGCAGCGCCAAGCCGCCCGCACGTCCCAGCAGCCGCCTCGGCGCGCTGGCCGATGCCTGGCTGCCGCGCCTCGTGCTGTCCCCCACCATCGTCATCTCGCTGGTGTTCGTCTACGGCTTCATCGGCCTGACGGCCTACCTGTCGCTGACCGAATCGCGCATGATGCCGAACTTCGAGTTCGCCGGCTTCGGCCAGTACGAACGCCTGTTCGACCTGGAGCGCTGGTGGGTCGCCGCCGCCAACCTGGGCATCTTCGGCGGCCTGTTCATCCTGTTCTGCCTGGCCATCGGGTTGACGATGGCGATCCTGCTGGATCAGCGCATCCGCCACGAAGGCGCGCTGCGCGCCATTTACCTGTATCCGATGGCGCTGTCGTTCATCGTCACCGGCGCCGCCTGGAAGTGGATCTTGAATCCCGGGCTGGGCCTGGAAAAGATGATGCACGACTGGGGCTTCAGCAATTTCACCTTCGACTGGCTGGTCGATCCGGACATGGCCATCTACACCGTGGTGATCGCCGGCGTGTGGCAGTCCTCCGGCTTCGTCATGGCCCTGTTCCTGGCCGGCCTGCGCGGCGTGGACGACAGCATCATCAAGGCCGCCATGGTCGACGGCGCCAGCCTGCCGACGATCTACCGCCGCATCGTGATCCCGTCGCTGCGCCCGGTGTTCTTCAGCGTGCTGCTGGTGCTCTCGCACATCGCCATCAAGAGCTTCGACCTGGTGATGGCACTGACGGCCGGCGGCCCCGGCACCTCGTCGGACGTGCCGGCGATCTTCATGTACCAGTTCTCGTTCACGCGCGGCCAGCTGGGCCTGGGCGCGGCGTCCGCGATGATGATGCTGGCCACCGTGCTGGCCGTGCTGGTGCCGCTGATGTATCTGGAAACGAAAGGAGCGCGCCATGGCCGCTGACATGCAACTGGAAGGCGGCCGCGTCACGCCGGGCCGCATCCTCATCTACACCCTGCTGGTGCTGGTGGCGCTGTACTACCTGGCGCCGCTGTACGTGATGCTGACTACGTCCGTCAAGACGCTGGACCAGATCCGCGAAGGCAACCTGCTGGACTTCCCGCTCTCGCCCACCACTGCCGCGTGGGCCAAGGCCTGGTCGAGCGCGTGCACCGGCGTGCGCTGCGAAGGACTGGCGCCCTACTTCTGGAATTCCGTCCAGATGGTCATCCCGGCCGTGCTGATCTCCAGCCTGATCGGGTCCCTGAACGGCTACGTGCTGGCGCACTGGCGCTTCCCCGGCCACAACGTGGTGTTTACCGCGCTGATGGTGGGCTGCTTCATTCCGTTCCAGGTCGTGATCCTGCCGATGGCGCGCCTGTTGGGCATGGCCGACCTGGCCAATACCACGACGGGGCTGGTGGTGGTGCACATCATCTACGGCATCGCCTTCACCACGCTGTTCTTCCGTAACTACTATGTGACGGTACCGGACGAACTGGTGAACGCGGCCCGCATCGACGGCGCCGGTTTCTTCACGATCTACCGCCGCATCATCTTCCCGCTGTCGCTGCCCATCTTCATGGTCTGCTTCATCTGGCAGTTCACGCAGATCTGGAACGACTTCCTGTTCGGCGTGGTGTTCGGCGGCGCCGACGCGCAACCCGTCACGGTGGCGCTGAACAACCTGGTCAACACGTCCACCGGCGTGACCGAATACAACGTCAACATGGCGGCCGCCATCATCGCGGCCCTGCCGACCCTGGCGATCTACCTCATCGCGGGCAAATACTTCGTGCGCGGCCTGACGGCTGGCGCGGTTAAAGGCTGATTCCTTCGGCTGACTGGAGACAAAAAATGGCAAGTTTATCGATCCGTAACGTGCGCAAGGTCTATCCGAACGGCGCCGACATCCTGAAGGGCATCGACCTCGACATCGAGGACGGCCAGTTCCTGATCCTGGTGGGCGGTTCCGGCTGCGGCAAGTCCACCCTGCTCAACATGATCGCCGGCCTGGAAACCGTGACGGAAGGCGAAATCCGCATCGGCGAGCGCGTGGTCAACCACGTGCCGCCGAAGGAGCGCGACATCGCGATGGTGTTCCAGTCCTACGCGCTGTACCCGACCATGACGGTGCGCGAGAACATCTCGTTTGGCCTCGGCATCCGCAAGGTGCCGAAGGCGGAGCAGGAGCAGATCGTCAACCGCGTGGCCGAGACGCTGCAGATGACCCACCTGCTGGACCGCAAGCCGGCCATGCTGTCGGGCGGCCAGCGCCAGCGCGTGGCGATGGGCCGCGCCATCGCGCGCGACCCGGCGCTGTTCCTGTTCGACGAGCCGCTGTCGAACCTGGACGCCAAGCTGCGCGTGGAGATGCGCGCCGAGATCAAGCTGCTGCACCAGCGCCTGGGCGCCACCATCGTCTACGTCACGCACGACCAGATCGAGGCAATGACGCTGGGCGACCGCATCGCCGTCATGCGCGACGGCGTGGTGCAGCAGTTCGGCAGCCCGCAGGAGATCTACGACCATCCGGCCAACCTGTACGTGGCCGGTTTCATCGGTTCGCCGTCGATGAATTTCCTGCGCGGCCGCCTCGTCGCCGAGCACGGCCTGTCGTTCGCGCTGGAGCACGGCGACCGCACCACGCTGCTGCCGGTACCGGCACCTTCGCCGGCGCTGCGCCAGTGGCTGGGCAAGGAAGTCATCCTCGGCATCCGCCCGGAACACGTGACGGACGCGGACAGCGCGCGCCGCGCCAGCGCCGATGCGGCCTATCACCCGACCGAAGTGGACTGCCGTGTCGAGATCACGGAGCCGACCGGGCCGGACACGCTGGTGTTCAGCTGGTTCAACGGCACCCGGATGACGTGCCGTACGCACCCGCGCGCCAACGCGCAGCCGGGTGGCGACGTCAAGCTGGCGTTCGACCTGTCGAAGGCGGTGTTCTTCGATCCGCAGAGCGAGTTGCGCATCGCTTGATGTCTCGGGACAGGCGCCGATCAACGCATCAGCGCCTGTCCCGGAACTTTACTGGCGCAGGGTACGACCCATGGACTCCACCAACCGGGCTGTTCACAGCTCACCTTTCAGGAGATCCACCATGCCATTCCCCCTCCTCGCAGCACTGCCGCAAGCCTTCTCCCTGGCCGAAACGGCGCTCAACCTCGGTTCCGCAGCCCTCAAGGGCCCGAAAAAGGAAAGCGAAGACGGCGCCGGCGAGTTGCTCTGACCGAGTTGCCGTAAAAATGGGGACAGACCCCATTTTTGAAGCAATATTGCCAAAATCGGGGACTGTCCCCGATTTTTGGCAATTTTTTTATTCCGTCGCCTCGGCCGCCTCGGCCCGCACCACGGCGATCAGTTGCCGGATCTCGGGCACGCATGAGCCGCAGTTGCCGCCCGCCTTGACGCAGGCCGTCACCTGGGCTGGCGTCGTCAAATCCTTTTCACGGATCGCGTTGCAGATCGTATTGCGGCCCACGCCGAAGCACGAGCACACCGTGGCGCCGGCGTCCGCGCCCTGGCGCAGCGGCCGGCCCGCCAGCATGCCGGCACGCTCGCTGTCCGACACGCGCTCGCTGGCGAACAGGCTGGCCAGCCAGGCACGCTCCGGCAGGTCGGGTCGCGGCGACACGAACACGCATTGCACGATGCGGTCGTCCAGCAGGTGCACGGCGCGAAACACGCCGGCGCTGCGGTCGCTGTACTCCAGCCAGTCCGCATCCTCGTCCGTCACGCCCAGCAGTTCCCGTGCCCAGGCGCCGAAGTCGCCGATGCGGTTGCGCCCCGCCAGCTCGTAGCGGTTGAAACCCGCGCCCTGCGCCCTGGTCCAGTAAGCCACTTGCTCCAGGTCGAGCGCCGTGCGGCTCAGCACGAAGCCGTGCCACTGCACGGGGAAGCGGTCCACCATCACCGGCGTGTGCTTGAACTCCGGTTCGCCCGAGACGGGATCGACGACGGGATTGACCAGCGCGCCCACGCGCGCGTCGGAGGACGTCTGGCCGTTCCAGTGGATCGGGATGAACACGCTGCCGCGCGCGATGCCGCCGCCATGGCGCACGCGCGCCACCATGCTGCCCCAGCTCGAGCCGATCCGCGCCAGCTCGCCTTCGCGCACGCCGCACAGCAGCGCGTCCTGTGGATGCAGGTCGACGAAGGGCTCCGGCGTGTGCTCGGCCAGCCGGGGTGCGCGGCCGGTGCGCGTCATCGTGTGCCACTGGTCGCGCAGGCGGCCCGTGTTCAGGATCAGCGGGAACTCGCCGTCCACCTTGTTCGCCGGCAGGCGCGGCGGCGTGGCGACGAAACGCGCGCGCCCGTCGGGATGGGAAAAACGGCCGTCCGCGAAGACGTCCCGGCCGGCCGGCCAGCGCACCGGCGCCAGCGCGTCATACGCGGCGCGGTCGAGCCCCGCCAGGTCGCCGATGTCGAACAGGCGCGGCAGCTCGTCCGGCGTATTGCACCACGCGGACAAGCGAGCATGCTCGTCGAAGATCTCGTGCACGCCAGCGTAATCGAAGCCGGCATAGCCGAGGCGCCGGGCGAACTGCGCCAGGATCTGCCAGTCGGCGCGGGCCTCGCCCGGCGCCGGCAGGAAGGCACGCTGGCGCGAGATGCGGCGTTCGGAGTTCGTCACCGTGCCGTCCTTCTCGCCCCATGCCAGCGCCGGCAGCAGCACGTGCGCCAGCGCGTTGGTGTCGGTGTCGCGCACCACGTCCGAGACGACGACCAGTTCGCACTTGCCCAGCGCGCGCCGCACCTGCTCCGCGTCGGGCAGGCTGACGGCCGGGTTGGTGGCGACGATCCACACCGCCTTCACCTTGCCGGCCTCGATGGCCTGGAACAGGTCGACCGCCTTCAGGCCCGGCTTTTCGGCGATCGTCGGGGACTGCCAGAACGCGCGCACGGCGGCGCGGTGCGCGGCATTGTCCAGGTCCAGGTGCGCCGCCAGCATGTTGGCCAGGCCGCCCACCTCGCGCCCGCCCATTGCATTGGGCTGGCCTGTGATCGAGAACGGGCCGGCGCCCGGCTTGCCGATGCGCCCGCCGATCAGGTGGCAGTTGATGATGGCGTTGACCTTGTCGGTGCCGGCGGTGGACTGGTTGACACCCATCGAGAAGCCCGTGATCACCTTCGCGGTGGCGGCAAACGCTTCGTAGAACGCCAGCACGTCGGCCACGTTCAGCCGGCACGCCTGCGCGACCTGCTCCGGCGTCAGCTGCGCGGCGGCCAGCGCCGCCTCGTAGCCGTTGGTATGCGCGGCAATGAAGTCCGGTGCGACGGCGCCGATGCCGTGCAGGTAGGTCAACAGGCCGTTGAACAGCCACACGTCGGTACCCGGTTTGATCGGCAGGTGCAGGTCGGCCAGCTCGCAGGTGGCCGTGCGGCGCGGGTCGATCACGACGATCTTCAGGTCCGGGCGCGCTTCCTTGGCCTTGCTGATGCGCTGGAACAGGATCGGGTGGCACCAGGCCAGGTTCGAGCCCACCAGCACGATCATGTCGGCCAGTTCCAGGTCGTCATACGAGACCGGCACGATGTCCTCGCCGAAGGCGCGCTTGTGGCCCGCCACGGCGGACGACATGCAAAGACGCGAGTTGGTGTCGATATTGGCGCTGCCGACGTAGCCCTTCATCAGCTTGTTGGCGACGTAGTAGTCCTCCGTCAGCAGCTGGCCGGAGACGTAGAACGCCACCGCGTCCGGCCCGTGCTCGGCCACGATGGCGCGCCATTGCGCCGCCACCTGGTCCAGCGCCGCATCCCAGCTCACCTGGCGCAGCGCGCCGTTCTCGCGCACGTGCGGGTGCAGCAGCCGACCTTCCAGTCCCAGCGTCTCGCCCAGCGCCGAACCTTTCACGCACAGACGGCCGGCGTTCGACGGATGGGCCGTGTCGCCGGCAATGGTGGCCTGCTGCGCGCCCTGGGGCGTGGCGCGCACGCCGCAGCCGACGCCGCAGTAGGGGCAGGTGGTACGAACGGACAGGTGTTCCTGGGACAAATTCATGGCTAGGCTTTCAGGCTGCCTGCGGCACGGGGCCGAACAGCAAATGATGGCGCAGTGCGGAGACGTCCCCGCCCTTCTGGATCAGGTCGAAATACCACGGGCCGTCCTGCACGTCGCCATACAGCACGGCGCCGGCCAGGCGGCCGCCGTCGAGGACGAGGCGCTTGTAGACGCCGCGCCGCGCATCGCGCAGCACCAGGTCCTCGCTGCCCTCGCCGCCGATGAAGTCGCCCACCGAATAGACGTCGATGCCGGTGACTTTCAGGCGCGTGGGCGCGGCCTGCTGGACGTAGCGCCGGTGGCCGGTGCCGGCCAGGTGCGCGGCGCACACCTTGGCCTGCTCCCAGATCGGCGCGACCAGGCCGAAGGTGGCGCGGCGGTGCTGCACGCATTCGCCCACCGCGTACACGCGCGGGTCGTAGGTCTGCAGCGTGTCGTCCACCACGATGGCGCGCTCGCAGTGCAGGCCGGCCGCCTGCGCCAGCGCGATGTTGGGACGCACGCCGGCCGTCATCACGACCAGGTCGGCCGGGATCTCGCTGCCGTCCTGGAAGCGCACGCCGGTGACGCGTTCGGTGCCGGTGATTGCGCTGGTCTGCGCATCGAGCAGGAAGCGCATGCCGCGCTTCTCCAGCGCCGCCTGCAGCAGCTTGGCGGCCGGCTTGTCGAGCTGCTGGTTCATCAAGGCATCCGTCACGTGCACCACGGTGACCTCCATCCCCTGCCGCATCAGGCCATTGGCGGCCTCCAGTCCCAGCAGGCCGCCGCCGATGACAACGGCGTGGCGGTGGTCGCGCGCCGCGGCCAGCATGTCCTCTACGTCGCCGATGTCGCGAAACGCCAGTACGCCCGGCAGCTGGTGGCCCGGCACCGGAATGATGAAGGGCTTCGAGCCGGTCGCCAGCAGCAAACGGTCGTAGCGTACTTCCAGCCCCGAGCGGGCCCGCACGACGCGGCGGCGGCGGTCGATGTGCTCGACCGGATCACCGGCGTGCAGCGTGATGCCGTTCTCGGCATACCACTCGCGCGTGTTGAGCATGATGTCGTCCACCGTCTTCTCGCCGGCCAGCACGGGCGAGAGCAGGATGCGGTTGTAGTTGCCGTGCGGTTCGGCGCCGAACACGGTGATGTCGTACATGCCCGGCGCCAGCGCCAGCAGCTCTTCCACCGTGCGCATGCCGGCCATGCCGTTGCCGATGACGACCAGCGCGGGTTTCATCGGTGCGTCCTCAGGCGCCCACCCAGACCTTGCCGCCATCGATGCGGGCCGGCCAGGTCGGAACGGAGTTCTCGGGCGCTTCCAGGCATTCGCCCGTCTGCAGGTCGAAGTGGTGCTTGTACAGCGGCGAGGCGACGACGATGCGCTCACCCAGGTTGCCCACCAGGCCGCGCGACAGCACGCCGGCCTGCGCATTCGGATCGTAGTTCCCGATGGCGAACACGCGCGGCTCCCGGCCATCCTGCAAGCGGAACACCGCGACCTGCTCGCCGTTCAGCAGTGCGGCCACGCCGGTGTTCGGCACGATGTCGTCGACGCCGCACACGGCGGTCCAGCTGGCGGCTACATTTTCACGTTTCATGACAATTCTCCTCAGGCGACTTTGATGGGGATACGTTTGCGTTCCTCGACCGTGGCCGGACGGATCTGGCCGCGCTCTTCCATGAAGACGACGTTGTCGTCCGGCGCTTCGCTGTTGACGAAGGTGCGGAAGCGCTTGCGCGTTTCCGGGTTGTTGACGGCTTCCTTCCACTCGCACGCATAGGTGTCGACCACGCGCTGCATGTCCGCTTCCAGCTCGGCGGCCACGCCCAGTTTGTCGTCGATGACGACCTGCTTCAGGTAATCCAGGCCGCCCTCCAGGTTCTCGCGCCACGTGCTGGTGCGCTGCAGGCGGTCCGCGGTGCGGCTGTAGAACATCAGGAAGCGGTCGATGTACTGCACCAGCGTAGCCTTGTCCAGGTCGGAGGCCAGCAGCTCGGCATGCCGCGGCTTCATGCCGCCGTTGCCGCACACGTACAGGTTCCAGCCCTTCTCGGTGGCGATGATGCCGACGTCCTTGCCCTGCGCCTCGGCGCACTCGCGGGTGCAGCCCGACACGCCGAACTTGATCTTGTGCGGCGTGCGCAGGCCCTTGTAGCGGTTCTCCAGCTCGATCGCCAGGCCCACGCTGTCGTCCACGCCGTAGCGGCACCAGGTCGAGCCCACGCACGACTTCACCGTGCGCAGCGACTTGCCGTAGGCGTGGCCGGTCTCGAAGCCGGCGGCGATCAGCTCTTCCCAGATCGCCGGCAGTTGATCGACGCGGGCGCCGAACAGGTCGACGCGCTGGCCACCCGTGATCTTGGTATACAGGCCATACTTCTTCGCCACCTGGCCCACGGCGATCAGGCCGTCCGGCGTGACTTCGCCGCCGGGCATCCGTGGCACGACCGAATAGGTGCCGTCCTTCTGGATATTGCCGAGGAAGTAGTCGTTCGAGTCCTGCAGGCCGGCGTGCTCCTTCTTCAGCACGAAGTCGTTCCAGCAGGTGGCGAAGATATTTGCGGCCAGCGGCTTGCAGATGTCGCAGCCCAGGCCCTTGCCGTGACGCGCGATCAGGTCGTCGAACGATTTGATCCCGCCCACGCGCACCAGGTGGAACAGCTCCTGGCGCGAATGCGCGAAGTGCTCGCAGACATGGTTGTTGACGTCCATGCCCAGCTTCTTCATTTCCGCCTTCATGATCTGCGTGACGAGCGGCACGCAGCCGCCGCAGGCCGTGCCGGCGCCAGTGCATTTCTTGAGCGCGCCGATCGACGTGGCGCCGCCGCCGACGGCCTCGCACAGCGCCCCTTTCGACACGTCGTTGCAGGAGCAGATCTGCGCGCCGGCCGGCAGCGCGTCCACACCCAGGCCCACCTTGGCCTTGCCGTCCGCCTGCGGCAGGATCAGGAACTCGGGCGACTCCGGCAGCTCCATCTTGTTGAGCATCATCTGCAGCAGCGTGCCGTATTCGGAGGCATCGCCCACCATCACGCCGCCCAGCAGGTATTTGCCGCAGCTGGACACGACCAGCTTCTTGTAGATCTGCTTGCGCTCGTCGCTGAACTGGTAGCTGCGCGCGCCCTCCTCCTTCGCGTGCGGGTCGCCGATGCTGGCCACGTCCACGCCCATCAGTTTGAGCTTCGTGCTCATGTCCGCGCCGGTGAACTCGGCCGCCTGACCCAGCATGTGTTTCGCCGCCACGCGCGCCATGTCGTAGCCCGGCGCCACCAGGCCGAACACCTGGCCGTTCCACAGCGCGCACTCGCCGATCGCATACACGTCGGGATCGGAGGTGCGGCAGGTATTGTCGATGGCGATGCCGCCGCGCGGGCCAACCGCCAGCCCGGCGCTGCGCGCCAGTTCGTCGCGCGGGCGGATGCCGGCCGAGAACACGATCATGTCGACGTCCAGGTGGGTGCCGTCGGCGAATTCCATGCGGTGCGCGCCTTCCTCGCCGTCGACGATCTGCAAGGTGTTCTTGCCGGTGTGGACCGTCACGCCCAGCTCTTCGATGCGGGCGCGCAGCACGCGGCCGCCGCCGTCGTCCACCTGCACCGCCATCAGACGCGGCGCGAATTCGACCACATGGGTGGCCAAATTCATGTCGCGCAGCGCCTTGGCGCATTCGAGACCCAGCAGGCCGCCGCCGATCACGACGCCGGATTTCACGCGGGCGCCCGCTTCCAGCATCGCCTCCAGGTCCTCGATGGTGCGGTAGACGAAGCAGTCCTTGCGGTCCTTGCCCGGCAGCGGCGGCACGAACGGATACGAACCCGTCGCCAGCACCAGCTTGTCGTAGGCCAGCACCTCGCCGGTGCTGGCGGTGACGGTTTTCGTCGCCAGGTCGATCGCCGTGGCGCGGGCGTTCAGCTGCAGCACCATGTCGTCACGGTCGAAGAAGCCCGGCTTGACCAGCGACAGCTCGTCCGCGCTCTTCCCGGCGAAAAATTCCGACAGGTGCACGCGGTCGTAGGCCGGACGGGGTTCTTCGCACAGGATGGTGACCTGGGCATGGACATGCTGCTCGGCCAGGCATTCCAGGAATTTGTGGCCCACCATACCGTGGCCGATGACGACGATCTTCATGCTGTTGACTCCTTAAGCTGCGGCACGCGCCAGCGCGTGTTCTGCATTGGTGGAAGCGGAAAAGCGCAGGGCGATGGCGCACAGCGCCGATGCCGTGACCAGCACGCCCAGGATGACGAGCGTTTGCTGCGTGCTGCCCACGCCCTTCATCAGGAAGCCGGCGGCGACGGCGCCCACATTGCCGCCGGCGCCGATGATGCCGGTCACGCCGCCCAGCGCGCGCTTGTCGATGAACGGCACCAGAGCGTACGTGGCGCCGCAGGCCATGTGCACGCACAGGCCGAAGGCGAGCATCGCGACGATGGCCATCACTACGTTGTCGGCGTTGGCGAACCAGATCAGGCCCGCGCCCTCGCCCAGCATCAGCACGAACAGCAAAGTGACGCGGCCATTCAGGCTGTTGCGCAGCGCGACCTTGTCGGACACGAAGCCACCCAGCGCCCGGGCAAACAGCGCCAGCAGGCCGAAGCTGCCGGCCGCGATGCCGGCTTCCTTCAGCGACAGCTGGAACGTATCGACGTAGTAGACGGCGGCCACGTTATGGATGAACAGCTCGACGCCGAAGCAGGCGCCGTAGGTGACGAACAGCAGCCAGACGCGGTAGTTGGCGGCGGCCAGCTTGAAGCTGTCCCAGCCGCCTTTTTTACCGCCCTCGATCTCGATGCCGGCCGCGCGCAGCTCGGCGTAGTTGCCCTGCGGGCAGTCCTGGGTGAAGCGCCAGTACAGCAGGCCGACGATCACCATCAGCACGCCCGGCACGACCAGCGCCAGGCGCCAGCCGAAGGCTTCGTCCACGCCCAGCATGACGATGGCGGCCAGGATCAGCGGCATGGTGGCCTGCGTGACGCCGCCGCCCGCGTTGCCCCAGCCGGCCGTGGCCGCGTTGGCCGTGCCGACGACGCGCGGTGCGAACATCACGGAGGTGTGGTACTGGGTGACGACGAAGCTGGCGCCGATCGCACCGATCAGCGTACGGAAGAACAGGAAGCCTTCGTAGCTCTGCGCCGAGGCGACGCCGAACACCGGGATGGCGCCCAGCAGCAAGAGGCCCGTATGGGTCTTGCGCGGACCGAAGCGGTCGCACATCGGGCCGACGACCATGCGTACCGCGATGGTGATGGCGACGGCGGCGATATTGATGTTGGCGATCTGCTCCACGGTCAGGTGGAACTGCCCTTTGATGATCGGCATCAGGGGCGCACAGGCGAACCACGCGAAGAAGCAGACGAAGAAGGCCATCCACGCCATGTGGAAGGCGCGCATCTGCGGCGTGTCGAACGAGAAGAGTTTAATGCGTTGAGCTTTGCTGGTCATTTTCACACCCCGGTTATCGTTTCCAAGCTCGAAAAAAAAAGGCGCCCGCGCAGTCATCGCACACAAAAAGCGCGATGACCGCACGGACGCCGTTGTCCTGTTGCCGTGCCCCTCGTTAGGCCGGCTGTGCTGGTGGGAGTGATCGCCGTTGACCCCTGCCCGTCTACCTGCCTACACCTTTGCAAGAGGCGTGCCAGGCTGTGCTTAGAGGAGGATCAAGGCGGGAGCGGGGAAAAGGCAAGGCGTGGTGCGTATTCGCGGTGCAGCCCCGCCCAAGAATGGTGCAATGCAGCGTTAACGCTGCCGGATCGGGAACGCCAGCGCGTAGCGCTCCGGATCGCTGCCGTCCCACACCCGGCCGTCTATCAATGTCGATCTGCGCCTGCTGTCCGCCGGCAGCGCCACGCCGGCCATTTCGGCCGCCTCGCGGTACAGCTGCACGCGCGTGACGGCGCGTGCCGTGGCCTCATAGTCGGGATGGGTTTTCAGCAGGCCCCAGCGGCGCAATTGGGTCATGAACCAGATGCCGTCCGACAGATACGGGTAGTTGGCCGCGCCGCCCTGGTGGAACGCCAGCGGGTGTTCGTCCTGCCACCGGTGGCCCATGCCGTCCTCGTACTGGCCCAGCATGCGCGGCAAGAGCGCCGCGCGGTCGGTCGCCACCAGGGCGCCACCGGCCAGGATCTCGGCCGTGGCACGACGGTTTTCGTCGCTCGCGTCGATCCAGCGGCTGGCCTCCAGCACGGCCGCGACCAGCGCCCGGCAGGTGTTCGGGTGGGCGTCGGCAAATGCGCGCGAGGTGGCCAGCACCTTTTCCGGGTGATCCGGCCAGATGCGCTGGCTGGTGGCGACGGTGACGCCGATGCCGTCCATGACGGCGCGCTGGCCCCACGGCTCGCCGGCGCAGAAGCCGTCCATATGGCCTTCCGCCAGGTTGTACACCATCTGCGACGGTGGAATGGTGATGGCTCGAACGTCGCGCAGCGGATCGATGCCGTGCGCGGCCAGCCAGTAATACAGCCACATCGCATGCGTGCCGGTCGGGAAGGTCTGGGCGAACACGTACTGCCGCCGCTCGCTCCTGATCAGCGCCGCCAGCGACGCGCCATCGACGGCGCCCTGCGCCATCAGCTGGCGCGACAAGGTGATGGCCTGGCCGTTGCGGTTCAGGTGCATCAGCACGGCCATGTCGTGGCGCTGCGCGCCGATGCCCAGCTGGGTGCCGTACACCATGCCGTACAGCGCATGGGCGGCATCGAGTTCGCCCGTCACCAGCTTGTCGCGCACGCCGGCCCAGGAGGCCTCACGGCTGAGGACAAGGCGGACGCCATGGCGCTCGTCGCAGCCCAATACGGACGCCATCACCAGCGAGGCGCAATCGGTCAGCGGATTGAAGCCGATCCGGACAACCGGTTTCTCAATGTGCATGGCCGGTCCCCCGACGCGCACCAGTGTTGTGCATCATCCCAGCAAATCCTCCACGTCCAGCAGCCGCTGCGCGACCTCGGCCAGCTTCAGGTTCTTGTTCATCGCCATCGTGCGCAAGCGCTGGTAGGCCTGGTCCTCGCTGATGCCGTGGCGCGCCATCAGCACGCCCTTGGCGCGGTCGATGACCTTGCGTTCGGCCAGTTTGTGCTTGGTGTCCGCCAGCTCGAGCAGCAGGCGCTGCTCCTTGCGGAAACGCGCCAGCGCCACGTTCAGCACCGGCTTGATGCGCTCCGGCTGCAGGCCGGCCACGATGTAGGCCGATACGCCCGCCTCCAGCGCGGCCTCCATCGACGCCGTGTCCTCGTCTTCGGTGAACATGACGATGGGACGGCGCTCGTCGCGCGTGGCGACGACGATGTGCTCCAGCACGTCGCGCGCATCCGACTCCGCGTCGGCGATGATCATGTCGGGCTGCAGCTGGGCGATCCGTTCGGGCAGGTGGATGTCGGCGGGCAGCGAGGCGACCAGCTGGTACCCGGCCTCGGCCAACCCGGCCTGCAGCGCGGCGGCACGCTGCGACGCGTCGCTTTCGTGCGGCGGGTGGACAAGGACGATGCGGAGATGGCGGCTCATGCCCAATAGCAGAGCAAGAAGCGCGCCAGCATAAAACCGGGGTCAGGTCTGTCATTCGGACATTTGTCCGAATGACAGACCTGACCCCGGTTTTGCGGTGGTGGGTTAGCGCTGCATGGCCCAGCGCCGCACCGTGCCGCGTTCCAGTGCGGCGAACAGCAGATGTTCCACCGCCAGGCCGATCAGGATCACGGCGGCCAGGCCGGCGAATACTTTATCGGTGTACAGTTCGTTTCGGTTCTGGAAGATGTACCAGCCCAGGCCGCCCTTGCCGGACGAGGCGCCGAACACCAGCTCCGCCGCGATCAAGGTGCGCCAGGCGAACGCCCAGCCGATCTTCAGGCCGGACAGGATGGCCGGCAGCGCGGCCGGCACGAGAATCTGCACGACGAACGGCAAGCCGCGCAGGCCGTAATTGCGGCCGGCCATGCGCAAGGTCTCCGGCACGGCCTGGAAGCCGGCATAGGTGCCCAGCGCCAGGGGCCACAGCACCGCATGGACGATGACGAACACCAGGCTGGCGTGGCCGAGCCCCAGCCACAGCATCGCCAGCGGCAGCAGCGCGATCGCCGGCAGGGGGTTGAACATCGAGACCAGCGTTTCCAGCAGGTCGCGGCCCAGGCGCGTCGAGACGGCCAATGCCGTCAGCACGAACGCGCTGGCGATGCCGGCCGCGTAGCCCTGCGCCAGCACGGCCAGCGAGACCCTGACCTTCTCCAGCAGCTCCCCGCTGGCGATGCCCTCGCCGAACGCACGCGCCGTCTGCAGGAACGTGGGCAGCAGCAGGTCGTTGCCCTGCCAGCGCGCCAGCAGTTCCCACAGCGTGACCAGCGCCAGCAGCAGCACGGCCTTGCGAACGCCGCCGTGGTCCCACAGCCGCACGGCCAGCGGCAGCGGACGGGCCAGCTCACCGCTGGCGACCGGTGCCAGCTCGGCCAGGTACTCCTGGCGGATCGGTGGATCGAAGGTGCTCATCGGATGGCCCTTTCGCCCGGCGCGACGGCGGCCGGGGGTTCGTCGAACAGCAGGCCATGGATGCGCTGCGCGGCGGCCTGGAACTCGGCGCCGCCGCTTGCCAGGCCGAACTGGTGGCTGTTCAATTCCGCGCGCACGCGCCCCGGGTGCGGCGACAGCAGCAGGATGCGATTGCCCACCACCAGCGCTTCCTCGATCGAGTGGGTGACGAACAACAGCGTGAACGGTGCCTCTTCCCACAACTTCGTCAGCTCTTCCTGCATCGTGCGGCGGGTCAGCGCGTCCAGCGCGGCGAATGGCTCGTCCATCAGCAGCACTTTCGGCTGCATGGCCAGCGCGCGGGCGATCGCGACTCTCTGCTTCATGCCGCCGGACAACGTGTGCGGATACGCATCCGCGCAGCGTGCCAGGCCGACGCGATCGATCCAGTGCAGCGCCCGTTCGCGCGCCTCGGTCCGTGCCAGCCGGCGCGCAGCCAGCAGCGGGAACATGACGTTCTGCAGTACCGTCTTCCACGGCGGCAGCTGGTCGAATTCCTGGAACACGGCCATGCGGTCGGGACCGGGCTGCGTGACGGCACGGCTATCGAGTTCGATGCTGCCGGCGACCGGCGTAAGAAAACCGCCAATGGCCTTCAGCAGCGACGACTTGCCGCAGCCGGAAGGCCCCAGCAGCACGAAGCGGTCGCCTTCGAACACGTCGAAGCTGACGCCCTGCGTAGCCTGCACGGTGGCGCCGCCGCTGCGGTATTGCAGCGTGACGTCGCGCACCCGCAGCAGCGGCTCCGGGCCTGGCGGCGCAACCATGCGCAGCGGCCGCATGTCAGCTGCCTTCCTTGACCAGGGCATCGTCGAAGAAGTAGTCGCGCCAGCTGGCCGCGCGCGTCTTGACGGCGCCCACCTTGTGCATGAATTGCGCCAGGCCCAGCGTGTTCTGCGGCGCGATACGGAACTGCACTTCAGGATTCTTGAAGATCTTCAGCAGCAACGCGCGATCGACTTTGCTCTTGTTGACCTTCAAATACACGTCGGCGGCGCCCTCCGGGTTCTTCGTGGCGAAGTCGGCCGCCTCGGCCAGCGCCTGCACGAAGGCGCGGTAGGTCTTCGGGTTCTCGCTGCGGTATTTTTCGGTGGCGTACAACAGCGTGGAGGACGACGGCCCGCCCTGCACGTCGTAGGACTTCAGCACCACGCGCGCGTTCGGGTTCTGCGCCAGCTCCTGCTCCTGGAATGGCGGCGTGGCGAAGTGGCCCGTGATCTCGGTGCCGCCGGCGATGATGGCGTTGGTCGCGTCCGGGTGCGGCAAGGTCTGCGTGATCTTGTCCAGCCGCGCGAAGTGAGCGTCGCCCCACTGCTTTGCCACCGCCATCTGCAGGATGCGCGCCTGCACCGAGACGCCGACGGCGGGCAGGCCGATACGGTCCTTGTCGGTGAAGTCGGCAATCGACTTCACCTTCGGGTTGTTGGTGACGAGGTAGTACGGGAAGCTGCCCAGCGCAGCGATGCCGCGCACGTTGTGCCGGCCCTTGGTGCGGTCCCACAGCGTGATCAGCGGTCCGACGCCGGCGCTGCCGATGTCGATGGCGCCGGACAGCAGCGCGTCGTTGATGGCGGCGCCGCCGGACAGCTGGGTCCATTCGACCTTGATGTCGATGCCGGCCTGCTTGCCATACTTCTCGATGAGCTTCTGCTCCTGCGCGATATTAAGCAGCAGGTAGACGACACCATACTGTTCGGCGATGCGGATGCGGCCTTCGGCCTGGGCGTTGGCGGCCAGCGCCAGCGCGATGGCGCCGGCGGCGATACGGATGCGGTTCATGCGTGCTCTCTTTAGTATGGGACGTCGCCCTCGATGGTGGTGCGGTACAGCTTGCGGCGCTGGTCGGCCGGACAACCGGCCGCCAGGTGCATCAGCGAGCGGTTATCCCAGAACACCATGTCATGCGGGCGCCAGCGGTGCCGGTAGAGGTGCTCCGGCCTGACACTGTGGGCGAACAGCTCGGCCAGCAGCGCATCGCTCTCGTCCGGCGGCAGGCCGACGATGCGCGTGGTGAAATGCTCGCTGACGAACAGCGCCTGCCGTCCCGTTTCCGGATGCGTGCGCACGACCGGATGGACCACTGGTTTGACTTCGTCGATCTGCGCCTGCGTCAGGTTCGGGCGCCACGGGCTACGCTGCTGCAGCGCGGCATACTGCTTCAGGTAGCTGTGCTCGGCCTTGCGGCCGCGGATCGCCTCGCGCAGCGCGGCAGGCAGCGTGTCGAAGGCCAGGTGCATGTTGGCAAACAGGGTGTCGCCGCCCTCGGCCGGCAGTTCCTGCGCGTGCAGCATCGAGCCCAGGCTGGGCTTTTCCTTGTACGACAGGTCGGAATGCCAGAAATGGCCGGCGTCGCCCAGGCCGATCGGCTTGCCGTCTTCGACGATGTTCGAGACGACCAGCACTTCCGGGGTTCCCGCCAGCTGGAAGTTGCGCAGTACATGAATCTGCAGGGGGCCAAATAACCTGGAGAAGTCGACCTGCTGCCGCGGCGTGATGCGCTGGTCGCGGAAGACCAGCACATGATGCTCCAGATGTGCGGCATGGATCGCTTGCAAGGCGTGGCGCTCCAGCGGCCGGTGCAGGTCGAGGCCGATCACTTCGGCACCAAGTGGACCATCGAACGCGCGGATCTCCAGGGGGACACCGGGCTCCGCTACTGCACTGACCTCTGCACTCACCACCGCATTCATGTACGCGCTCCAGCTGACGGGATTTCAGTATGTGCCGGCGCCCTGACAATGAAAACGAATGCTTTTTACTATTAATATGCGGTTTTCATTGACTGGAGAGCTCGTGACGTCCGCCCCGAAACCGCTGCACTGGCTGCTGATCGCCGCCACCCTCGCCGTGCTGACCTGGTCCGGCATCGCGCCGTATGACCGCGCCACCTGGTGGATGGAGGTTGCACCCGCACTGCTCGCGTTGCCGCTGCTAGTGACCACCTACCGCCGCTTCCCGTTGACGGATCTGCTGTACTGCCTGATCGCGCTGCACGCGATCGTGCTGATGGTGGGCGGTGCCTATACCTATGCGCGCGTGCCGTTCGGCTTCGACCTGCAGCACTGGCTGCACCTGCAGCGCAATCCGTACGACCGCATCGGCCACTTCATGCAGGGCTTCGTGCCGGCGCTGGTGGCACGCGAGATCCTGCTGCGTGGCGGCCACGTGACAGGCAAGCGCATGCTGGGCTTCCTGTGCCTGTGCGTGGTGATGGCGATCAGCGCGTGGTATGAGCTGATCGAATGGGGCGCCGCCGTCGCGCTGGGCCAGGGAGCGGATGAGTTCCTGGGCACGCAGGGCGATCAGTGGGATACGCAGTCGGACATGCTGATGGCGATGATCGGCGGCGCTGCGGCCTTGTTGCTGCTTGCGCGGTGGCAGGACAGGCAGATCGCGGCGGTATGCGGAAAGAGCCGAATGCCGTAGTGCTGGTCGGCAGCGGCTGCCTGTCGCAGACTTTTTTGCACCCAAAGGCAGAAAGCCGGGGTCAGACCCGCCGGGTGTATAGCCGGGACACATAGGTAACACATGTCGGGAGACATGGGTTACACATGAAATTGCATTTTACGTCACGGCCTTGAGGTCCAGCTCCATTACTTTGTGATGGCAGAACCGGACCTCAAGAAGGCCGTCGTTGTCAGGATCGGGCCTGATCGCGACCGGCTGTCCCTGCATGCCCTCTCCGATGTAGTGGCGTTGATTGGCATACGAGATGTAGCCCTTCGCATCGACCTTTCTCACAATATCGCTGGATAGGTACTCGATGGGCCGCAAGACACTGGGCAGTTCGCGTCCGCTGCGCTCATACCGTGTGATCGGCGGCTTCATGCCTAAAGCGTGGTGGGGGCGAAGCATGTTGTATTTGTCACGCCACTCATCGAAGGCCAACTGGCACTGAGCAATCGAACCGAAGCCGCGACGATCAAGCAGCTCTAGCTTTAGAGTACGATGGAAGCGCTCATCTTTACCTTGCGTTTGCGGATGATACGGACGGCTATGGCTGATGCGGATACCGAGTCGAATGAGCCACACCTTGAGCTTTGTCAGCCCTTTGAGACCAGTACTTCCCCAAGGTGGACCGTTGTCAGCAGTAATTCGATCAGGCAGCCCGTAGCGCTCAAACGTCGCTTGCATCCCTGCCTGGACAGAGCTGAATCGCTCGTTAGAACAAGCGGTAAGGCAGACGCTATAGCGGGAATGGTCATCAAGGATGGTCAGCGCATGGCATCGCCCTGCGGCCTCTGTGGTCAGCCCGAAATGTCCTTTGAAGTCCATCTGCCAAAGCGAGTTCGGTAGGTCATGCTCGAAGCGTGTCGAGGCCAAATCCTGTTTAACCGGCGCCCCAATAACCTGGCAGCCATGGCGCTTTAAGATCGCGTCAACAGTGCTGTGGTGGGGGCGTGGCAGATGCTCGGGCAAGAGCTCACGCAGCTTGCGTGAGCCCCAGCATGGATTCTCCAAATGCAGCGCTAGCACCTGCAGCTCTAGTTCATCCGACGAGCTTGCAGGCGATGAGTGGGGTCTACGCGATTGCTCGAACAGCCCCTCCGCACCATGGTTGGCATATCGATCGAGCCATTTGTATGCAGTCTTCCGGCTGATTTGGAACGCCCGGCAGAGGGCAGCGATGTTAGCTTCCGGAGCTTGGGCGAGCATGACAAACTCGAGTCGGGACGACATAGTGGTGGACTCCTTCCAAGGCATTGCACGCTCCTGTTAGTTGCTGTGCAATGATCATAAAAGGTGTTACCTATGTCTCCCGACAAGTGTTACCTATGTCTCCCGCCCAAACACCCGCCGGGTCTGACCCCAGTTGTTGGTCTCGGGTTTGCATTCGCGGCACGCAAGCTTCAGCGTTTATCCGGTTTCTCCATCCGCCAGCCGCTGTGCGAGTTTCAGTGCCGCGACAATCGCCGCCACCGCCTCATGCCGCGCCTCGGCGCTCGGCACCCGCAGCGCGTATGACGGGTGGTAGGTGACGACGACCCAGCGCCCGTCGTGCTGGAACGGCTGGCCCATGTAGTCCTTCATCGTCACGCTGCCCGACTGCAGGATCGACTTCAGCGCGGTGCTGCCCAGCGCCACCACGATGTCCGGCGCGATCGTTTCCAGCTCGGTCTCGAGCCAGTAGTGGCAGGCCATCACTTCCTTCTGCGCGGGCGTCTTGTGCAGGCGGCGCTTGCCGCGCGGCTCCCACTTGAAGTGCTTGACGGCGTTGGTGACGTAGACCTTGCGGCGGTCCATGCCCGCTTCCTCCATCGCCTTGTCCAGCAGCGCGCCGGCCGGGCCGACGAACGGCTTGCCGGCCAGGTCCTCCTGGTCGCCCGGCTGCTCGCCCACCAGCATGATCTTGGCGTGGCGCGCGCCCTGCCCCGCCACCGCCTGCGTGGCGTTCTGCCACAGGTCGCAGCGGCGGCAATCGTCCAGCGAACTGGGTTGCTGGCGCTCCGGCGCCGCCTTCTCGGCCGCGATGGGGATCGTGGTGCCGCCGCGTTTGCCGACCGTGTCCAGCTGGCCCACTCTGCGCGCACCGGCGGCGGCCTGCGACACCATGTGCGGCACCACGGCCGCTTCCGGCAGGTTCTTCCAGAAGCGGGTACGGATATGACCGTGCATGATGTCCGCGTTCAGGCGCGCGGGATTGAAGATGCTGCGGTAATAGGTCAGCCACAGCGCCTCGCCGCTGTCCTCCACGTCCGCCGCGCTGCGCATCAGCGGCCCCGTGCTGTGCAGCGTGTGGCCGTCCCACAGCACGGTGGCCTCGGGCGTGCCGATCATCCAGCTGGTCTTGCCCATGCGCCGGGCGAAGTGCTGGGCCACCTGCGGCAGCACGTCGTGCGCCGGTTCGAACCAGGCCACGAAGCGCGGGTCGCCCGCCTCCGGCGGTCGTTCGCGAAAGCGCAGGTAGGCGTGCATATCGTGTTCCTCGTGGCGCACCGCCTTCACCATGTGCTGCAGGCGCGCGCCGTCTTCGTCGGCCATCGACAGGATCTCCTGTTGTCCCTGCTGCCAGCGCCACACGATCTTGTACAGGAACGCCCAGCGGTCCGGGGCGCGGTAGCATGCGGCGCTTTGCAGCATCTCCATCAAGCTGCGGGGAATGCGCGGCGGCGGAGCCGGCGGCTGTGCCAGCAGGTCCGCCGGCAGCGGTGGCACCAGGCCCGACGTGGCCGCGCTGAGCAAATCGCCATGCGGCGCTTCGCTGCCGGCCCATTGTACGGATTCGGGCGGGACCCGGCGCACGATCAGGTCGCGCGCGGCCGTGCGGAAGTCGCCAAACGTGGCGACGGGGATCGGGTGGCCGGCCAGCGTCAGCGCGACGGCATCGAGGGGCGCCGCGGTATCGTCGGCGTCGCCCGGCTCGCCGTCGATGCTCATGCGGCCTGCAGCTCCGGCCACAGCGGCATCTGCTGCTGCACGTCCGCCATCGAGCGGCGCAGCGCTTCGGAGGGCGTGGTATCACGCGGCGGGCGGTAGTCGGCCGTGACGATGAACGGCGCGATCTTCTTCATGCTGCACTTCAGGCGCGCCAGGTCGGCATAGCGCACCTGGCGCATGCGCCGCAGCTCGACGATGCGCTTGGCGTTGCGCAGGCCGATGCCGGGAATGCGCGCGATCATGGCCGGTTCGGCGCGGTTCAGGTCCATCGGGAAGTGCTCGCGGTTGGCCAGGGCCCAGGCCAGCTTCGGATCGATGTCCAGCGCCAGGTTGCCCGACTGCGGCAGCAGCTCGTTCACCTGGAAGCCGTAGCCGCGCAGCAGGAAGTCGGCCTGGTATAGACGGTGCTCGCGCAGCATCGGCGGCGGCGCCAGCGGCACCGACTTCGGGCTTTGCGGAATCGGGCTGAAGGCCGAGTAGTAGACCCGCTTCAGTTTATAGCTGCCGTACAGCGTTTCGGCCGTGGTCAGGATGCGCTGGTCGTCGCTGGCGTCCGCGCCGACGATCATCTGCGTGCTCTGGCCCGCCGGTGCGAACTTCGGTGCCTTCGGCTCGGCTTCCTTCTCGTCCAGCTTCAGGCGGATATTGCCCATCGCCAGCTTGATCGTGTGGACGTTTTTCTCGGGCGCCAGGCGCTGCACGCTGTCCTGCGTGGGCAGCTCGATATTGACGGACAGGCGGTCGGCATAGCGGCCGGCCGCGTCGATCAAGGCCGGATCGGCATCCGGAATCGTCTTCAGGTGAATGTAACCGCGGAACTGGTGCACCTCGCGCAGCTCGCGCGCGATGGCGACCAGTTGCTCCATCGTGTAGTCGGCCGACTGGATGATGCCGGAACTCAGGAACAGGCCGTCGATGTAGTTGCGCAGGTAGAAATCGACGGTCAGCTTGACCACTTCGTCGACGGTGAAACGGGCGCGCGGCACGTTGGAGGTGCGGCGGTTGACGCAGTACTGGCAGTCGTAGATGCAGAAATTGGTCAGCAGGATCTTCAGCAGGGAGACGCAGCGACCGTCCGGCGTGTAGCTGTGGCAGATGCCCATGCCGTTGGTGGCGCCGATGCCGTCCTTGCCTTCGGAGGAGCGCTTGGGCGCACCACTGCTGGCGCACGACGCGTCGTACTTCGCCGCGTCGGCAAGGATTTCCAGTTTGTCGATCAGTTCCATGGCCGGCCTTGACTGTATGGGCATACAGTATACCCGAGCTGACGCAGGCGCGGCGCTCGGGTGGCGGGGCAATGGCGGGTCAGAATATTTCCAAAAATCGGGGACAGTCCCCGATTTTTGGAAATATTGCCGGAAATTGGGGACAGTCCCCGATTTTTGGAAATATTGCCGGAAATTGGGGACTGTCCCCGTTTTCCGGCAACTTTATTACTCGACGGGGGTTTCGTTGTAGCGGGTCAGGCGGGCCGACAGGCGCGGCTGCAGTTCGTCGTGGTTGCTGACGCTCATGCCCAGGTCGTGCAGATGGCCGTCCTTCAGGCCGTAGACCCAGCCGTGCACGCTCAGCTGTTGGCCGCGGTCCCAGGCGTCCTGCACGATGGTCGTGGAGCAGACGTTGACGACCTGCTCGACCACGTTCAGCTCGCACAGCTTTTCGCTGCGCTTGCGCTCGTCCAGCACGCTGCCCAGGTAGCGTTCGTGCTTCTGGCTGACGTCCTGCACGTGGCGCAGCCAGTTGTCGGCCAGGCCGACGCGGTTGCCGGTCAGCGCGGCGTGCACGCCCTTGCAGCCGTAGTGGCCCACGATGATCACGTGCTTGACCTTCAGCACGTCGATGGCGAACTGCAGCACGGACAGGCAGTTCAGGTCGGAGTGGACGACGACGTTGGCGATGTTACGGTGCACGAACACGTCGCCTGGGGCCAGGCCCAGCAGTTCATTGGCGGGGACGCGGCTGTCGGAGCAGCCGATCCACAGGTATTCGGGGGACGCTTGGGCGGCGAGGCGGCGGAAGAATTCCGGGTCGCGCTCGACCATCGAGTCGGCCCAGCGGCGGTTATTGTTCAGCAGGTCCTGCAGGGCGGAAGGGCTGTCGATACGGTCGCTCATGGTATTCCTTTCAGACATGACAAAGCCGCCAATCGCCTCGCGGCAAGGGGCGGCCGATGTGAAGCAGGCGGTAGTCTACCCGATCCGGGCCTAACTGGCCGAACGTGCTTTTTTGGTGACTGTCACCTATTTCCGGACACCTCTCCCGGAAATAGGTGACTGTCACGTTTTTTACTCGAAGAAGTCCTTGACCTTGTCCATCCACGACTTCGACTGCGGGCTGTGTTTCGAGCCGCCTTCGTTGGTCGAGCGGTCGAACTCGCGCAGCAGTTCCTTCTGCTTTTCCGTCAGCTTGACCGGGGTTTCGACGGCCACGTGGCAGAACAGGTCGCCCGGATAGCCGGAGCGCACGCCCTTGATGCCCTTGCCCTTCAGGCGGAACGTCTTGCCCGACTGGGTCCCTTCAGGCACCGTGAACGACACCTTGCCGGACAGGGTCGGTACCTCGATCTCGCCGCCCAGTGCCGCCTTGGCAAACGAGATCGGCATCTCGCAGTGCAGGTCGTCGCCCTCGCGCTGGAACACCGGGTGCGGCTTGATGTGGATCTCGACGTACAGGTCGCCCGGCGGCCCGCCGTTGGTGCCCGGTTCGCCGTTGCCGGACGAGCGGATGCGCATGCCGTTGTCGATGCCGACCGGGATCTTCACTTCCAGCGTCTTGTTGCGCTTGATGCGGCCCGCGCCGGAACACGATGGGCACGGCTCGGGAATGATCTTGCCGGTGCCGTGGCACTTCGGGCAGGTCTGCTGGATGCTGAAGAAGCCCTGCTGCATGCGCACCTGGCCATGACCGCCGCAGGTCGAGCAGGTGACCGGCGACGTGCCTGGCTTGGCGCCGGAACCGTGGCAGGTGTCGCACTTGTCCCACGACGGCACGCGGATCGTCGTATCGAAGCCGTGCGCGGCCTGTTCCAGCGTGATCTCCAGGTTGTAGCGCAGGTCGGCGCCGCGGTACACCTGCGGACCGCCGCCGCGACGGCCGCCACCGCCGAAAATGTCGCCGAAGATGTCGCCAAATGCGTCGCCGAAGCCGCCCGCACCGAAGCCGCCGCCACCGCCCATGTTCGGGTCGACGCCAGCGTGACCATAGCGGTCATACGCTTCGCGCTTCTCCGGATTGGTCAGCATCTCGTAGGCTTCCTTCGCCTCCTTGAACTTCTCTTCCGCTTCCTTGTTGTCCGGGTTGCGGTCCGGATGGTATTTCATCGCGAGCTTGCGATAGGCCTTCTTGATCTCGTCGTCCGAGGCGTTCTTCGCCAGCCCGAGAATCTCGTAAAAATCACGCTTTGCCATGTGGAGGCACCTTGCTTACAAAACTGAAACCGATTATGCGAAAAAGCCGAGCGGGCCCCGTTGTTACGGCAGCTCCGCTCGGCGGGTCAGGGGTTCAGCCGACCGGGATTATTTGTTGTCCTTGACTTCCTTGAAGTCGGCATCGACAACGTCGTCCTGCTGCGCACGGGACTCCGCACCGCCGGCCTGCTGGCCACCGGCACCAGCTTCGGCGCCGCCGCCCGCTGCCTGCTGCGCCTGCATGTCGGCGTACATCTTCTCGCCCAGCTTCTGCGCCGCTTCGGTCAGTGCCGCGACCTTGGCGTCGATCGTGGCCTTGTCGCCCGACTTGATCGTGGCTTCCAGGTCGGTGATCGCCGCTTCGATCTTTTCCTTCTCGCCGGCTTCCAGCTTGTCGCCGTACTCCGTCAGGGACTTCTTGGTCGAGTGCACCAGCGCGTCGGCCTGGTTGCGCGACTCGGCCAGTTCCTTGACCTTCTTGTCCTCTTCCGCATTCAGCTCGGCATCCTTCACCATCTTCTGGATTTCCTCTTCCGACAGACCGGAGTTGGCCTTGATGGTGATCTTGTTTTCCTTGCCGGTGGCCTTGTCCTTCGCGCCCACGTGCAGGATGCCGTTGGCGTCGATGTCGAAGGTCACTTCGATCTGCGGCACGCCGCGTGCTGCCGGCGGAATGCCTTCCAGGTTGAACTCGCCCAGGGCCTTGTTGCCGGCCGCGATTTCACGCTCGCCCTGGTAGACCTTGATGGTCACGGCAGGTTGGTTGTCGTCGGCCGTCGAGAACACCTGCGAGAACTTGGTCGGGATCGTCGTGTTCTTGTGGATCATCTTCGTCATCACGCCGCCCAGCGTTTCGATACCCAGCGACAGCGGGGTCACGTCCAGCAGCAGCAGGTCCTTGCGGTCGCCCGACAGCACGGCGCCCTGGATCGCGGCACCGACGGCCACGGCTTCGTCAGGGTTGACGTCCTTGCGCGGGTCCTTGCCGAAGAACTCCTTCACTTTTTCCTGCACCTTCGGCATACGGGTCATGCCGCCGACCAGGATGATGTCGTCGATATCGGAGACCTTGACGCCGGCGTCCTTGATCGCGGTGCGGCATGGCTCGATGGTGGCGTTGATCAGCTCTTCCACCAGCGATTCCAGCTTGGCGCGGGTCATCTTCAGGTTCAGGTGGACCGGCGCGCCGTTCGCCATGGCGATGTACGGCTCGTTGATCTCGGTCTGCTGCGACGACGACAGTTCGATCTTCGCGCGCTCGGCCGAAGCCTTGATGCGCTGCAGGGCGATCGGGTCCTTCTTCAGGTCCAGGCCATTGATCTTCTTGAACTCGTCGATGATGTAGTCGATCACGCGCTGGTCGAAGTCTTCGCCGCCCAGGAACGTGTCGCCGTTGGTCGACAGCACTTCGAACTGCTTCTCGCCGTCCACGTCGGCGATCTCGATGATCGAGATGTCGAACGTGCCGCCACCCAGGTCATACACGGCGATCTTGCGGTCGCCCTTGTCGGTCTTGTCCAGGCCGAACGCCAACGCGGCCGCCGTCGGCTCGTTGATGATGCGCTTCACGTCCAGGCCAGCGATGCGGCCGGCGTCCTTGGTCGCCTGGCGCTGCGAGTCGTTGAAGTAGGCCGGTACCGTGATGACGGCTTCCGTCACTTCCTCGCCCAGGTAGTCCTCGGCGGTCTTCTTCATCTTGCGCAGCACTTCCGCGGAGATCTGCGGCGGGGCCAGCTTCTTGTCACGCACGCCGATCCACGCGTCGCCGTTGTCGGCTTTCGTGATCTGGTAAGGCATCAGCGCGATGTCCTTCTGTACTTCTTTTTCTTCGAATTTGCGGCCGATCAGGCGCTTCACCGCGAACAGCGTGTTCTTCGGATTGGTGACGGCCTGGCGTTTCGCCGGCGCGCCGACGAGGATCTCGCCGTCTTCCTGGTAAGCGATGATGGACGGAGTGGTACGCGCGCCTTCGGCGTTCTCGATGACCTTCGGCTGGCCATTTTCCATGATGGCGACGCAGGAGTTGGTCGTGCCCAGGTCAATACCGATCATTTTGCCCATGATTTGTTCTTCCTTAACTGTGTAGTTTCTGATGTTTTGTTATATGCGGAAAATCGTGTTTATTTTCAAGGGGTTCCAACCCCACGATTTACTTTGGCTGGGCGGCGGTCACGATGGCCGGACGCAGCAGCCGGTCCGCGATCATGTAGCCCTTCTGCAGCACGGCAACGACAGTATTGGCCTCCTGCTCGGCCGGCACCATGGCCACGGCCTGGTGCTTGTTCGGGTCCAGCTTGTCGCCGGCGGCCGGCACGACTTCGATCAGGCGGTTGCGCTCGAACGCGGCGTTCAGCTGCTTGAGCGTCATCTCGACGCCTTCCTTCATCGATTCGATCGTGGGCGCTTCCACCTTCAGGGCCATTTCCAGGCTGTCCTTGACGGGCACCATGGCCTCGGCAAAGCTTTCGACGGCGAACTTGTGCGCCTTGGCGACATCTTCCTGGGCCCGGCGGCGGATATTGTCGCCTTCGGCCTTGGCACGCAGGAAGGCCTCATGCATCTCGGCCAGCTTCGCTTCGGTGGCGGCGAGCTGCTCTTCCAGGCTCGGGGTGCCCTGGGCGGCAGGCTCGGCGGGAGTCGAAGGCTGGGCGGATGCCAGTTCCTCATCGGGATTCGGGCTGGCCTGATTTTCCTGATCTTGCATCTATAGACTCCTACGATCTGTGGTTTGACATTGCTGGGGAAGCGCAAACACCGTGCGCGATCCCTGTTACGCTGCGCCGCATATGGGCCTATCCCCTACCATTTCAAGGGTTATTGTTTTCCTTTTGTCCATGCGAAAGCGCACATAGTGTGCTCATCAGAAGGCCCGGACGAAGGAAAGGCAACGCAACGGATACCCGCAACGGGATATTTTAACAGGCTGGCACTCACCTCCGGCAAGTGCTAACAGCACTTGCCGGTGACGATTTTGCAACGAGGTGGTCTTACTGTGGGGCGCCCTTGGCCAGCGCCGCCTCGCGGCCCTTGTCGGCGTCATGCTGGCGCAGCGCGCGCTGGGTGGGCGTCGTCATCGTCGGCCAGCCGATCATGTGCTGTTCGGCGATCTCGGCCAGCGCGGCGATCCAGTGGGCGTTTTCGTTCAGGCAGGGGATGTAGTGGAACTCCTTGCCGCCGTTCGAGAGGAAGTCGTGCCGCACCTCCATCGCGATCTCCTCCAGCGTTTCCAGGCAGTCGCTGGTGAAGCCCGGGCAGATCACGTCCAGCCGGCGCACACCGTCCTTGGCCAGCTGCGCCACCGTCGGCGCGGTATATGGCTGCAGCCACTCGGCCTTGCCGAAGCGCGACTGGAACGTGACGATGTAATCCTCCGGCTTGAGCTTCAGGCGAGCCGCCAGCAGCCGCGCCGTCTTGTGGCATTCGCAGTGGTACGGGTCGCCCAGCAGCAGGGTGCGCTTGGGCACGCCATGGAAACTCATGACGAGCTTTTCACCCCGCCCATGCGTTTCCCAATGCGCCAGGATGTTCTGGCGCAACGCCTCGATGTAGCCGTCGTGGTCGTGGTAGTTCTTCACCAGCCGCAGCTCGGGGATATTGCGGATCTTGCGGTAGTGCGCGAACACGGCGTCCCAGATCGAACCCGTCGTCGTCCCCGAATACTGGGGATAGGCCGGCAGGATGACGATGCGGTCGCAGCCGTCCGCCTTCAGGCGCGCCAGCACGTCCGGCAACGACGGCGAGCCGTAGCGCATGGCCATCGCCACCGTCACGTCGCCATGGCCGCGCTCGCCCAGCGCCGCGTGCAGCAACATGGCCTGGTTGCTGGTGTGGACGCGCAGGGGCGAACCGTCGCGGGTCCAGATCGACGCATACTTTTTCGCCGAGGCGCCCGAGCGGAACGGCAGGATGATGCCGTGCAGGATGAACCACCAGACGGCTTTCGGAATCTCGACGACGCGCGGGTCGGACAGGAACTGCTTCAGGTAACGCCGCACGGCGCCGCGCGTGGGCTCGTCAGGCGTACCGAGATTGACCAGCACGACGGCGCTGCTGCTGACGGTACCGTGCTGGTGGGGAGGTTCTTTGGCAAAAGGCATGGCTGTTATTGTTCTATCCGAGAGAAGCCCATTATAGGCGGAGGAACCCGACCGGCGCGGCGCACCCGCACGCGCCCGCATGCATTATCATCTTCATAATGAAAATCCATCTTTTAGCTTGGCTGGCGGCCTTCGCGTTGCCGGCCGCGGCACAAAATGCCGTGCTGACCCATGCCGGCCATACGTTTTCGTACCAGGAAAGCCTGGAGACGGCCGAGGGCGACCTGCAGGGCGAGGTCATCGGCGTCATCCACGTGACGCGCGAGGACGGCCTCGTCAGCATCTACCAGGAAAAGACGGCGCTGCGCCCCGGCTGCGGCGACGAGCCGGGCGCCGAATACATCGGCGGCGACTTCGTCGCGCTGTGCGGCCACCTGGGCGGGCGCCATTACACCAAGACGCTGTTTCGCCTGAGCCCGGAACCGGCGCCGGTGGCGCAGCTGGACTATGACGACAGCCCGGCGCCGATCGGCATCGACCGGCATGGGGTGCTGCGTACGCGCGTGTTGCGGCGCGACGTGTTTGCCGGCGTGACCGGACCGGCGTATTTTCCGTTCGTGTATGCGCTGGACGGCGCGGCCGCCAAGCCGGCGTTCCGGCGCGAGTTCGGCGCCGGGGCGCGGCCGTTGTATCGAGATTATTACGAGACCTTGAAACGCGAGGGCAAGCCGCGCGTGCATTACCGGGCGATGGCGGCGGCGTTGGTGGCCGGCGGAGACAAAGGCTTTGCGTGCCGTGAACTGCGCGCGCTGCAGAAGACGCTGCCGGCTGATGCCGATTTGGCTGGGTGGTTGCGGACGTTGCCGCGGGCGGGGTATCCCGGGTTTGAGCTAACAGCTTGCAAGGGCTGAAGAACCGAGGTGTCAGGCACCTATCTTGGGGCGCTGGCGCCCCAAGATAGGTGCCTGACACCATGGGTTTCATGCCGCTGAATAAGCACGGCCTCCTCAAGAAGCCAGCAACTCCCGCGCATGCTTGCGCGTCGTCGCCGTGATCTCCAGCCCGCCCAGCATGCGCGCCACTTCCTCCACGCGCGCCTTGGCATCGAGCACCTCGATGCGCGAGGCTGTCTTACCGTTGGCCAGCGTGCTTTTCGCCACCTGGAAGTGGCTGTTGCCCTGGCTGGCCACCTGCGGCAAGTGCGTTACGCACAGCACCTGTCGCTCCTGGCCCAACCGCTTCAACAGCCGCCCCACCACCTCGGCCACGCCGCCGCCGATGCCGCTGTCCACCTCGTCGAAGATCAGGGTCGGCACGGTGGTCGCGTGCGACGTGATGACGGAGATCGCCAGGGAAATTCGCGCCAGCTCGCCGCCGGACGCCACCTTGGCCAGCGGCCGCGGCAGCACGCCCGCATGACCGGCCACCATGAACTCGACCTGCTCCAGGCCCTTGGCGGACGGCTCGGCCGGATGCAGTGCCACTTCGAAGCGGCCGCCCGTCATGTTCAGGTCCTGCATCGCCTGGGTGACCGCCTCGCCCAGTGCCTTGGCCGCCGCGGCGCGCGTGGCGGACAACTGCTCTGCCACGGCCATGTACTCGGCCTTCAGTTTCGCTTCCTGCTTGCGCAGGCCGTCCATATCCGTCGCATCGGCCAGTTGCGCCAGCTGCGCCGCCAGGCGCGCGTGCTCGGCCGGCAACTCGTCCGCATCGACCCGGAACTTGCGCGCCGCCGAGTGCAGCGCTTCCATGCGCGCGTCGACCTGGCGCAGCCGGTCCGGGTCCAGCTCGACGCGGTCGAGATAGGTGTTCAGCGCATAGGCCGATTCCTGCAACTGGATGCGGGCCGATTCGATCAGCTCCACGACCGGTTGCAGTTCCGTATCGACCGACACCAGCTTCGTCAGCTTCTGGTTCAGCGACGCCAGTTGGGACACGATCGGCTGCTCGTCCGATTCCGAGATGACGGCCAGCGCTTCCTGCGCGCCTTCGAGCAGGCTGGCGGCATGCGACAGGCGGCTGTGCTCGTTGCCGATCTCGGTCCATTCGCCCGGCTTCGCGGCCAGCTTGTCCAGCTCGCCCACCTGCCACTCCAGCCGCTCGCGTTCCAGCAGCACGTTGGCCGCGTTGGTCTCGAACTCCTCCAGCTGCTTCGCCACGGCGCGCCAGGCTTTATAGGCCAGCGTGACGTCGCGCACGTTGGCGCCGGCCTGATTGTCCAGCAGCTCGCGCTGCGCTTCCGTCTTCAGCAGCGACTGGTGCGCGTGCTGGCCGTGGATGTCCACCAGCAGGTCGCCCAGCTCGCGCAGCTGCGCAGCGGTGGCGGCGATGCCGTTGATGTAGGCCTTCGAGCGGCCCGCGTTGTCGATCACGCGGCGCAGCAGCGCGCCGCCGTCCTCGGAGGTGAACTCGTGCGCGTCCAGCCAGGCCTGCGCCTGCGGCGTCACGGCGAAGTCGGCCGTGATGTCGGCCTTGGCCGCGCCCTCGCGCACCACGGACGCATCGCCGCGCCCGCCCAGCGCCAGCGTCAGCGCGTCGATCAGGATCGACTTGCCGGCGCCCGTTTCGCCCGTAAACACCGTGAAGCCGGCGGAAAATTCCAGTTCAATTACATCGACAATGACGAAGTCGCGGATGGACAGTGTACGAAGCATAGGTTCCAGGTTGATCAGATTTTCCCGTCGCTGGACGGGTACTCGTTCCAGTGCAGTTTCTTGCGCAGCGTGTTGTAGTAGCTCCAGCCTTCCGGATGCAGGAAGGTGATCGTGTGCGGCGAGCGGCGGATATGGATGCGGTCTTGCGGTTGCAGGCTGGCGAACGTCTGCATGTCGAAGTTCACCGTGATGTCGCGCCCGCGGATGATCTCGATGACGATCTCGCTGGAGTCGGGCAGCACGATGGGCCGGTTCGACAGCGCGTGCGGCGCGATCGGCACCAGCACGATGCCACCCAGCGTGGGATGCAGCAGCGGCCCGCCGGCCGACAGTGCGTAGGCTGTCGAACCCGTGGGCGTGGAGACGATCAGGCCGTCCGAGCGCTGGTTGTACATGAAATGCTCGTCCACCTCGACGCGCAGCTCCACCATGCCGGCGCCGGCGCCGCGCGAGACGACGACATCGTTGACGGCCAGGCCGATGTGGATCGGCTTGCCGTCACGGAGCACGCGCCCTTCCAGCAAGGTGCGGCGCTCGGCCTTGTGCTTGCCGCGCAGGATCTTGCCCAGCACGGGCAGCATGCCTTCCAGCGGAATATCCGTCATGAAGCCCAGCCGGCCCTGGTTGATGCCGATCAGCGGCACTTCATACGAAGCCAGCTGCCGCGCGATGCCCAGCATCGTGCCGTCGCCGCCCATCACCAGCGCCACGTCCGCCTTTTCGCCGATGCCCTGCGGGCTCATCGACGGGATCTCCGGCATGTTCAGGTGCTCCGCCGTTTCCGTCTCGAACACCACGCTGTAACCCTCCTGGCGCAGGAACGCCAGCACGTCGCGCACCGAGGTTTCGATGCCCGCCGTGTTGGGCCGCACGACCAGGGCGATCGTGTTGTAGATGGAAGCGGCGGCGGCAGGCGTGGCGGGCATAGGAAACTCAGCAGTTCAGGTGAATGTGGCGACGACCCGGGCGCCCGGGACGACACGCCGAAGAGTAAACCATTCCAGATCGTTCCGCCATTTGCCAACGCCGCCCGCTTGGGCGGCGCCGTGAAATACTGTATATTTGACCAGTATAATTGGTGCGGAACCGAACCGCAAGTGACGCTCAGTGGGCGAACGCCACCCCCAGGGCCAATGCCGCCACGACCCCCAGCGCCAGCGACAGCCCGTGCAGGCCGAACAACAGCAGCCAGCGCCACGCGGTGCCCCAGCGCGACTTGCCATAGACCCGTTTCATCGCCCAGGGCAGATACAGCACGAGCCAGCAGAACATCACGAACTTGAGGAAGCTCTCCGGCAGGTAGATGAAGGCTGCCAGCACTGCGAACGCGAACGCATTCGTATGCAGCGCGAACAGCACGTGCTCGCCATAACGCCGGCCCGAACCGAGATACAGCAGCTTCAGGTACAGCGCAAACAGCGGCATCAGGCAAAACATCACATAGGGTGCATAGCGGTAGAAGCCGGTGCGCAGGATTTCGCTCTTCTGCTCGACGCTCATCCGGTCGAAATTGTCGAGCGACTGTCGAAACCCCGGCGCCAGCCGTTCCAGCGGCGCGGGCAAGGTGGTGTGGTGCGGCATGTCGTCCGGCAGTTTCTCGGCACCGCCGATGACGGGGCCATCGCGTTTGCCGGCGTGCTGCTGGCCGACAGCAGGCTTGTCGCCATCGGGCTTACTGTCGAACCGCGCCAGCTCCGCCCCGGAAAGCTTCATCAGCGCAAAAAACAGGATCGACATCGACAGGTACAGCCGCAGCGGCTCGACATAGCGACGCCGCCGCCCGGCCAGGTATTCGGCGGTCAGCGCGCCTGGACGGAACAGCAGCCGCACCAGCGTGCCCCACAGCCGCCCTTCCACCGCCACGTAGTGGCCGATGAACTCGTGGACGAATTCAGCCAGGCTGGGCACGTGCAGCCGGGTCTCCTGGCCACACTCGGGGCAGTAATGGCTGCTGACGGCGGCGCCGCAATTGCGGCAGTTGGCCGGTACCTCGTGGTGGCCGGCTGCTTCGATCGTCGCTGGTTTCAAGCTGGGTCCCGCTGCGAGAGTCAAAACGCCATCGTACGCATTCCATGCAAAAAATGCACCACGACAATGGCGATAAACCAACAGTTCAAGCGCGCGACCAACGCGGACATTCGTCGATATGATGTGATTCAGTTAAGTTTTTTGGGAAGGACCTTATCATGAGCAGCAACGACAGCAACGTCAACGGCGCGCCGAACCAGAAGGACCGCCAGGTCAACACCGACGTCGAAGTGGGCCAGACGGGCGGCAAGCGCCTGCCGCACGAGCGTGACGAATCGACCCAGGGCGTGGAACACCAGCGCCCGCGCACCCGCATCGAGCAGGCCGCGCGCGACATCGACCAGGGCCTGGTCGACACGGACTTGCGCGAAACCCGCGGCATCCAGAAAGCTCCCCCCGGCAATGACGATGCCCAGGCCAAGCCCCTGCCCGAAATCAAGCGCGACTGACAAAGGAGTCCCATGAATCGCATGATCGCTCTGGGCGCCCTGCTCGCCAGCGGCGCCGCACTGGCGCAAGCCCCCCAATACCCGGTCGGCTACGGCCCCAACCCCAAGCTGCCGGAGCCGGAGAAAAACCTGATCCCGACCGTCAACGTGGCACCCGTCGACGTGTGGAAGGGCGACGAAAAACCCGTCGCCCCGGCCGGCTTCACGGTCACGGCTTACGCGCGCAACCTGGACCATCCACGCTGGCTGTACGTGCTGCCCAACGGCGACGTGCTGGTGGCCGAAACCAACGCGCCGCCCAAGCCCGAGGACAGCAAGGGCATCAAGGGCAAGATCATGCAGATGCAGATGAAAAAGGCCGGCGCCGTCACACCCTCCGCCAACCGTATCACGTTGCTGCGCGACGTCGATGCCAATGGCGCCGCGAAGACGCGCACCGTGTTCCTGAAAAACCTGAATTCGCCATTCGGCATGACGCTGGTCGGCAAGGATTTTTATGTCGCCAACTCCGATGCCGTGATGCGCTTCACCTACGAGGAAGGCAAGACGGCCATCACCACTGCCGGCGTCAAGGTGATGAGCCTGCCAGCCGGCCCGCTGAACCACCACTGGACCAAGAACATCATCGCCAGCCCGGATGGCAAGTTCCTGTACATGACCGTGGGCTCGAACAGCAACGTGGCCGAGAACGGTATCGAGAAGGAAGAAGGCCGTGCCGCCATCTGGGAACTGGAGCGCGCCACCGGCAAGTCACGGCTGTTCGCCACGGGCCTGCGCAACCCGAACGGCATGGCGTGGGAACCGAAGACCAAGGCGCTGTGGACGGTTGTCAACGAGCGCGACGAGCTGGGCAACGACCTGGTGCCGGACTACCTGACGTCCGTCAAGGATGGCGGCTTCTACGGCTGGCCGTACAGCTGGTACGGTCCGAACGTGGATGCCCGCGTCAAGGAACCGCGCCCTGACCTGGTCAGCAAAGCCATCGTGCCCGACTACGCGCTGGGCGCCCACACGGCCGCGCTGGGGCTGGCGTTTTACGAGGCCAGCGCTTTCCCGGCCAGCTACCACGGTGGCGCGTTCATCGGCATGCACGGCTCGTGGAACCGCAAGCCGCACAGCGGCTACAAGGTCGTCCATGTGCCGTTCGCGGACGGCAAACCGGCCGGCCCGCCGCAGGATTTCCTGACGGGCTTCCTGGACAAGAACGAAAAGGCCAATGGCCGCCCGGTCGGTGTGGCGGTCGCGAAGGACGGCGCGCTGCTGGTGGCGGACGACGTGGGGAATACGATCTGGCGCGTGGCGCCAACAGCAAAGTAGCACCACGCCGCCGGGGACCTGAACGAACTGGTCGCCAACGAAAACTGGACCGATATCACCGTCGCCGACTTGAACGACCGGGGCCAAACTCTCGCCGAAGTGAATTTCAAGAACGGCGGTTCGGCCTTCGCGCTGCTCTCGCCGGTTCCTGAACCGGCCACCTAGGCAATGCTGCTTGGCGGTTTGGGCTTGCTGCTCGCCCGCCGGTCGCAACGTCGGGCAGGCTGAGCATTTTGCCCAACGGTCGCGCCTGCGGCCGTTTTGCTCTATATTCATTGCTTTTACATTAAGAACGACAGCAATGAACAATCTGGTTCCGGCCGCCACCCTGGTGGCCGCCATATTCCTGGCCGGCTGCTCACGCGAGCAGCCGGCCGAGGCCGCTCCACCCCGGATCACCAAGGCAGCGGCTCCGGAAGCCGTCAGCGCACCGCCAGCATCCACGTCCACGGTCGCCGATACATACGCCGAGCTGATGCGTGCTGTGTTCGGCAGCCACTACCGTCCTGCCAAGGGCAATGCGCTGGCCGACATGGCCGATCCGGACGACCGGCGCAAGCGTCTGCCCATGGTGGTCACCGGCGTCGGCTCGACGCGGCTGCCAACCGGCGAGACGGTGCTCGCCGTGAACGGCGAAATGGCCGACAGCGACGGCGAGCCGCAGTCGGGCCATTCCTCTTCCGGCCTGCTCAGCCTGTACTTGCTGGACAAGCGCGACGGCCAATGGCAGGTGCGCAAACGGCACGAAAGCGTGGCCTCGCTTGGTTCGTTCGGGCAGCTTGGCGAGCTCAAATGGGTCAACCTGACCAAGGACAAGATCGGTCTGGCCGTCCTGCACGGGGGCACCTGGCAAGGCCAGACGATCACCCTGCTGGCGCTGTTCGATCCGTTGGCGGACAAGATCGCCGACCTCGTCGGCGAAAGCATTCCCGTCTATTCGGGCAACGAGGGCGCTTGCGGCCCGTCCACCGACACGTGCTGGGAAGCCGAGGCACAGTGGCACTTCGAGCCGGGCCATGCGGTTTACGACGATCTCGTGCTGACGATCACCGGCTACGAAGCCAACGCCAAGCATCCGGATGCCGAGCCGAAAGAGGACGATGAAGCCGTCGAACGGATACGCAAATCGCTCAACGCCGCTGTGCGCTACGTGTACGACGGCAAGCGCTATCAGGTGCACGAAGGCACGAACACGATTCCGGGCATCTGAGCCACCGGCTGGCGCCCGTCTTCGGCTATAATATTGTCTTTTTTGCACTACAAGACATGAAGCCTGCCCTCGCGTTCCTGCTGGCGGCCGCTACGGCGGTCGCGCTGCCCGGCTGCGCCCGCCATGACAACGGACCGGCCGATGTGCCGGCGATCTCGCCCGCGGCGGCACGCGCGGCGGCGATGGCGGCCAGCAAGGATCCGTACGCGCCGCTGATGGCGGCCAGCAAGGATCCGTACGCGCCGCTGATGGCGGCCGTCTTCGGCGACGACTACCTGCCGGCTCAGGGCCGCGCGGTCGAAGGCATCGGCGCCGACAGTTTTCAGAAGGCGAACGCCACGATCTACCGGGCCGCCACGTCGACGCGCCTGCCCTCCGGCGAGACGGTGCTGGTCGTGACGAGTACCGCGACGGACGAGAACGGCGACGAGAGCCCATCGCTGGCCGATCCGGGCCGGCTCAGCATCTACCTGCTGCGCCAGCAGGACGGCCGTTGGCACGTCACGCGCCGCCATGACGAAGTGGCTCAGCTGGGGCGCATGGGCGAAGCGGGCGGGCTGCGCTGGGTCATGCTGTCCCGTAACAAGCCGGGGCTGGCCGTCGAGCACCACTGGATCGGCCAGGGCTACGTGGCGACGCGGCTGTCGCTGTTCGACCCTTCCCGGGAAAAGATCACCGACCTGACCGGCGAGGGCATCCTGATCGCCTCCGACAGCTCCGGCGCCTGCCCGGAAGCGACGCACTGCTGGTCCGGCACGGCCATGTGGCGCTTCGAGCCCGCCGCGGGCGCCTACGACGAACTGGTGCTGACGATCAAGGGGGAACAGGACGACGTGCCGGACGACGCCCCGGCCGGTACCGCCGCCGCCGGCACCCGCTCGCTCGCCGGCAGCGCACGTTATGTATTCGAGCGCGGCAGCTACCGGCTGCGCGACGGCGCCAACACGCTGCCGGTGATTTGATGCGCACGAAAACCGCCCTGTTGCTGGCGGCACTGCTGTGCTCCGCCTGTTCCCGCCAGGCGCCGGAACGCCCGCTGTCCCCGGCCGCCAGCGCGCCGGCGGCGCCGGCACCGGTACCGCAACCGCAACCGGCCAAGGTGCAGGACCGCTACGCCCCGCTGATGCAGGCAGTCTACGGCGCGCGCTACCGCGTCGCGACGGGCGACGCGCTGGCACCGATGCCCGACCCCGACAACCCGCGCGAGCAGTGGCGCATGGTGCTGGAAGGCATCAGCTCGACGGTCCTGCCGACGGGCGAGACGGTGCTGGCGGTGTCCGGCGACAGCGCAAACGACGATGGCACAGCGAGCGCCGACCAGGCCAGCCCCGGCTTCCTGAGCCTCTACCTGCTGCGCCAGCAGGACGGCCAATGGCGCGTGCTGCGACAGCACGAGAACGTGGCGCGGCTGGGCTCGCACGGCCGCATCGGCAAGACCAGCTGGGTCGCGCTGGGGCAGGACAGGGTGGGACTGGCGGTCGAGGACACGGTGGCCAACCGCGGCGAGACGACCGTCCACCTGGCGCTGTTCGACCCGCTGGCGGACCAGGTGACGGACCTGACGGGCAATGGCATCCTGATCCGCTCCGACAACGACGACGATTGCGACGAGTCGCGCGAACGCTGCTGGCACAACGCGGCGCAGTGGCACCTGGCGCCGTCCGATGCGCCCTATTACGACCTGGTGCTGGAGATCGACAGCAAGGTGGTGTCGCAAAAGAATGGGCACCGCGAAGAGCGCGGTGAGCGCGGCACGGCACGCTACGTGTTCGCGGACGGCCAGTACCGGCCGCGCGAAGGCAGCAATACGGTGGGCGTGCCGTAAGAAGGCAAACGCGGCGGCGCTCAGCGAACGCTGCCGAAAACGCATACAATCGCTGCTCCCGGGAGCCCGCGTTCGCGCCGGGTCCCTTCAGCCTCAACCGCCAAAAGAGAGATTTCAGCATGCGCATCCTGCATACGATGCTGCGGGTCGGCGACCTGCAGCGCTCCATCGACTTCTACACCAAAGTGCTCGGCATGAAGCTGCTGCGCACCAGCGACAATCCGGAATACAAGTACACGCTGGCCTTCGTCGGCTACGGCAACAATCCGGACCATGCGGAGCTGGAACTGACCTATAACTACGGCGTGGACAGCTACGAGCTGGGCACCGCCTACGGCCATATCGCCATCTCGACGGAAAACATCGTGGAAGCCTGCAACGCCGCACGCGCCAACGGCGGCAACGTCACGCGCGAGCCGGGCCCCGTCAAGGGCGGCACGACGGTGATCGCGTTCATCACGGACCCGGACGGCTACAAGGTGGAATTGATCGAGCGCTCGTTTACGGGCGCTGGTGGTGGGCTCGACAGCTGAAACACCGGTGACAGGCACCTATCTGCGGGTCGAAGACCCGCAGATAGGTGCCTGTCACCAAGGGTTTACTTAATTCGTCAGCAGCGCATTGATCGGCCGCAGGTCCTCTTCCTTCAGCGATCCGGCCGCCGCCTTCAGGCGCAGGCCGTTCATGATCGTGTCGTAGCGGGCCTTGGACAGGTCGCGCTGGGTCGAATACAGCTGGCGCTGGGCGTTCAACACGTCGATATTGATGCGCACGCCGACCTGGTAACCCAGCTTGTTCGATTCCAGCGCCGACTTGCTCGACACCTCGGCCGCTTCCAGCGCGCGCACCTGCGCCAGGCCGCTGTTCACACCCAGGTAGGCCTGGCGCGCGTTCTGCGCGGCGCTGCGCTTCGTCGCTTCCAGGTCGTTGCGCGCCTTTTCCTCCAGCGCGATCGTCTCGCGCACCTTGCTCGTCACCTGGAAACCGCTGAAGATCGGCACGGTCCACTGCACGCCGATGGCGTTGTTCTTCGTGACGCCGTAGGCCGTCTGGCTCTGGCGCGTGGACGAGGCCACCAGGTCCACGGTCGGCATGTGGCCGGCGCGGGTGCGCTCGATCTCGCGCTTGGCGATCTCCACCGCCAGTTGCTGCACCGTGACGCCATAGTTCTGCTGCTCCGCCGACGAAATCCACGGCTCGATGGTGGCCGGCTGCGGTGGCGCGATCGTCACACCCGTGCGCAGCGTGGCAAGCGAGGCCGGCGCCGTGCCGATGATCTGTTGCAGCGCCGTGCGGCGCACTTCCAGGTCGTTGATCGCGGCGAACTCCTGGGCGACGACGAGGTCATACGCGGCCTGCGCCTCGTGCGTGTCCGTGATGGTCTGCGTGCCGACCTCGAAATTGCGCTTGGCCGATGCCAGCTGCTCCGTCGTCGCGGACTTCTGCGCCTGGATCGAGGCCAGGTTGTCCTGCGCCGTCAGCACGTCGAAATAAGCCTGCGCCACGCGCACGATCAGGTCCTGCTGGGCCTGGGCGAACTGCGCCTCGGCCTGGGCCTGGGCCAGCTTGCTCTGCTGGTACTGCTGCCAGTTGGCCCAGCGGAACAGCGGCTGCGTCAACTGCAGCTGGTAGGTATTCTGGCTGTTGTCGGCATTACGGCTGCCGACAACGCTCGGCACGCCGTTGACGATCGTCGTCGCGCCTTCGTTCACGGGCGAAAACTCGCCGTTGTTCTTGACGTGGCTGCCGCTCAGGCCGACCTGCGGCAGCAGCAACGAGCGCCCCTGGGTGACCCGCTCCTGGCCCGCCGTCAGCGAATTGCGGGCGCTCGCATAGGTGGCGTCGTTCGCAAGTGCCTGCTGGTAGACTTGGATAAGATCGGCCGCCTGTGCCGCCTTTGCGTTGAGCATGAAGGCGCTGGCGATCAGCACGGCGATAAGGGGTCTCTGCATTGCATTCTCCGTTGGAGTCGTCAAAAGTTCTGGATAGTCTGGTTTTTTTTACTGGCTACGGTTCCTGCGACCGGGCGCGCCAGCGCCCGGCATGCACTTTCTGCTTAATACTTGGGCAGGGTGGGATCGACCTGCAGCGCCCAGGCATGGATGCCGCCGGTCAGGTTGCTGACCTTGCCGAACCCATGTCGCTCCAGGAATGCCGCCACCTGCAGGCTGCGCGCGCCGTGGTGGCAGATGCAGACGATCTCCGCATCCTCGTCCAGGTCGTCGATACGGCCCGGGATGGTCTGCATCGGCATCAGGTTGGCGCCTTCGATATGGCAGGTCTCGTATTCCCACGGTTCGCGCACGTCCAGCAGGAACGGGCGCGGACGGTCCTGGTCGGCCAGCCATGCAGCCAGGTCGGGAGCGGTCAGGTGCTGCATAGCGGTTCTCCCGAATGCGTCAGAAAGTGAAATGCGACGGCGTGACGGCGGCGGCCAGCGGCTTGACGTCCGTCTCGAACAGCTTTTTGGTGTCGTAGCCGTTATCGCCCGTGCGCGTGATCAGGTGCGCCGACATGACCGGCGATTCGCCGATGATGGCCAGGACACGCCCGCCCACCTTCACCTGCTGCAGCACGGCTTCCGGCAGCACCGGCAGCGCGCCGGTGAAGACGATCACGTCGAACGGCGCGCCGTTGGTCCAGCCCTGGGCGCCGTTGCCCAGTTCCACGGTTACATTGGACACGCCATTGGCGGCCAGGTTCTTTTCCGCCTGGGCCTTCAGCGCCGGGTCGATCTCGATGGCGGTCACGTGGCGGGCACGGTGCGCCAGCAGCGCGGCCACGTAGCCGGTACCGGCGCCGACCAGCAGCACGTTTTCGTGTTTCTTGACCGCCGCGTCCTGCACAATGCGCGCTTCCAGCTTCGGCGTCAGCATCGCGGCGCCACCGGCCAGCGGGATCTCGGTGTCGACGAAAGCCAGGTTCTTATAGGCTTCCGGTACAAAGTTTTCGCGCTTAACGACCATCAACAGATCGAGAACGTCGGTGTCCAGCACGTCCCACGGACGGATCTGCTGTTCGATCATATTGAAACGGGCTTGTTCGATATTCATCTTGGTTGACTCGGTGAAGGAATAAGAATCCGTCATTTTATCGTTGAACTGGTCAGGACGGCATATTAACGACAACGGCGACGGAACGCGGGAAATTGCGACAGCCTGCGCTTTATCGGGGCTGAACGTGCAAAAAATGCTACCGATCAATCGGTCACGGCGGCCGCCGGAGCACGGATGCCGCGCTCGACCAGCCCCAGGAACGCGGCCATGAACGCTTCGGGATCGATGCTGCCGGTGTCGCAAGGGAAAAAGCTGTGCGACCACAGCATCAGCATCAGCACGGGCGCGGTCAGTACGCGCGTCATCACGTCCGCATCCACGGGCGCGAACTCGCCATTGTCGACGCCACGCCGCACGATGGAGGCGATCAGGCCATTACCCCGTTCGATGACTTCGTCGTTGTAAAACGCGGCGATTTCCGGAAAATTGCCCGCTTCCGCCATGATCAGCTTGGCCAGGCCGGAAGCACGGGTGGAGCCGACCTCGCACCACCACTTGTTCAGCATCGCGCGCAACAGTTCGTTGCAACTGGCCCCGGCAGCGGCCGCGACATCGCTTTCGGCCTTGCCAATGACCTCGACGATGTTCTCGCGCACGACGGCCTTGAACAGCTCTTCCTTGTTTTCGAAATAGAGATACAGCGTGCCTTTCGACACGCCGGCGCGCCGCGCCACGTCTTCCAGGCGGGTGGCGGCATAGCCACGGTCGACGAACAGGTCCAGCGCGGCGGCCAGCAGTTCCTGCGGCCGGGCGTCCTTGCGACGCTCCCAGCGCGGCTTGGTGTCGGATTGCATAAAATAAAGGTGCCAGGAGGGCAGTAACTTACCAGTTGGTCAGTTAATAATAGACGCGCCCTCCCGCCATCGTCAAGGCCGTGCCCCCTCCCGTCACCCCGCCAGTACCGCGAGGCGCGGATCGACCTTGCCCGGTTTGATCTCGAGGATCTCGGCCTTGACGATGTTTTCGATCACGAAAGGGTCCGTGTCGATACGCTGCTGCAGCGCTGCCCTGCTGCTCTCGAGGGCGATCAGCGCGCCGCCCTGGGCCTGCTCGATGCTGCCGACCAGCAGGAAGACGCCGTCGTCAATGCCCTTCCTGATCCAAGCGTTGTGACCCGGCATGAAGTCCGCGGCTTTGCTTCGATGATCGGAAAACTTCAACAAAACGATGAACATGGTCCCTCCTGTGTTAATTGACGTCCACCATTCTAGGACGAAGGTTATCAATTTTTCAACTAATTGATACCGAGGTCGCGCGCTATGTGAAACGGGCGCTACTGTCTGCGCGGCCATTGGGGCAAAATCGATGTATCGGAACTCCGGGAGACCAGTGTGCCGCACAATAATCCGCTGCCGCGCCTGAAACGCATCCGCCGCATCGCCACCGCCCTGCTGGCCGCGATGGCCGTCACCTTCGTTGCCGCCCGCCTGCTGCAGGGAGATTATCCGTGGCTCGGCTTTGTGGCCGCGTTTGCCGAGGCCGCCATGGTCGGCGGCCTGGCCGACTGGTTCGCCGTGACGGCGCTGTTCCGGCATCCGCTGGGCCTGCCGATCCCCCATACGGCCATCATCCCGCGCAACAAGGACCGCATCGGCGTCAATATCGCCGAATTTCTAGAACACAATTTCATTACGCACGAGGTGCTGCAGGAAGAGCTGCGCGAGGTCGACTTCGCCGGCGTCAGCGCGCGCTGGCTGGCCGACGATGCGAACAGCCGCGCCGTGGCGGAGCGGCTGGTGGGCACGATCCCCGCGGTCGTCAACATGATCGACGACCGCGACGCCGCCGAATTCTTTCGCGGCGCCCTGGGCTCCAGCCTGAAGGACGTGCGCCTGGCCCCGATCCTGGGCCAGGTGCTGACGGTGCTGGTGGCGGGCCGCCAGCACGTGCGCCTGCTGCAGCGGGTGCTGGGGCTGGTGGCGCACGCGCTGGAGGACAACCGCGGCTACATCCGCCAGAAGGTGCATGACCACAGCCCCAGCTGGATGCCGCGCATGGTCGACGAAAAATTCTTCGAGCGCCTGATGAACGGCATCCAGAGCATCCTGGACGACATGGCGGACGAACACGGCGAATGGCGCGCCCGCTTCCACACCGCCATCGAGGAACTGATCGACGACCTGCAGCATTCACCGGAGTACGAGGAAAAGCTGCGCGCGCTGCTGGCCAACGGCCTGCACCATCCGCTGTTCCGCGAGTACGTGGGCAGCGTCTGGGCCGACATCCGGGCGCGCCTGCAGACGGCCGGCACGTCACCGGACTCGCGCCTGCTGGCGCGCGCCCAGGACGCGCTGCAGGTGTTCGCCGCGGCGCTGCAGGAGAATCCCGCGATCCGCACCAAGCTCAACGACTGGCTGCGCGGCTTCGCCATCGAGGCGATCGTCGAGCGGCGCAGCCTGATCGTGGCCGTGGTCCGGCGCGTCATCGACAAATGGGATGCCGAGACGGTCTCGCAGAAGCTGGAGCAGCAGGTCGGCAGCGACCTGCAGTTCATCCGCATCAACGGCACGCTGGTCGGGGGTGTGGTCGGGCTGTTGCTGTATTGCCTGTCGCTGGGGCTGGGCCGGCCGCATTGAGGTCCGCTCGCGGTAGAATGACGGCCTCTCCCGAGTACCTGAGCCATGAATTGCCGCGACCACTGCGGTGCCTGTTGCACCGCCCCTTCGATCACCAGCCCGATTCCCGGCATGCCCAACGGCAAGCCGGCCGGCGTGCGCTGCATCCAGCTGGACGACGCCAACCGCTGCCGCATCTTCGGGCAGCCTGAGCGGCCGGCGTTCTGCGGCGGGCTGCAACCGTCTGAAGAGATGTGCGGGGACAGCCGCGCGCATGCGATGCGGTGGCTGGGGGAGCTGGAGAGGATGACGGCGCCGCAAGAGCGACGCTGACGGGCTTACCCCGCCGCGACCCACGCCATCTTCTGCACCGAAATCGCCGGATGGCTCGCCAATGGCTCCCATTCCGGCAGAAATGCAAAACCCTGGCGCAGGTACAGATTGGCGGCGGCGACATTCTCCGGCGCCACGTCCAGCACGATGCGACGATGCCCCTTGGCCTGCGCCCGCGCCTTGACCGCTTCGATCAGGCGCGCGGCAAGACCCGTGCCGCGATAGTGCGGCCGTACCCACATGGCGATCAGGTTGTATTCCTCCTGCGCGCTGACGACGCCCGCAGCGATGCCGACCGGCTGCTCGCCATCGAACGCCAGCACGTACTCGGCCCGGTCGGTGCCGGCGGCGCGCGCCTGCCATTGTTCGTCCGTATAGGCCGCGGCGGCGGCGTACGTGACGCCAAAGGCGGTCGGGGCGTCGAGCAACGCGGTCAGGCGGATGGCTTTCAGGGCGCGCCAGTCGGCGGCGGTGGTGGGGCGGATCGTCATTGCGGCAGTCAGCGGGTCAAAACACCATCCTCGCATTGACCCATGACATTGGCAATCCCGCGTTATCATCAGCCCATCACACGATATGGAGGCGAGCGATGCGGCAGCACTGGTTGGCAGTACCCCTGCTCCTTGGCGCAACCGGGGCAATGGCGGACGACGCGGCGGACGCCATCGCCTACCAAAAATCGCGCGCCGCCGTGGCGGACCTGACGCGCATCGTCGCGCCTGCTGGCATCCAGGCATCGTACAAGACCGTCATCGGCGGCATCGACCAGTGGCTGTACGTGCGCGGCCAGGACAAGGCCAATCCGATCATCCTGTTCGTCCACGGCGGCCCGGCCTCCCCCGTGATCCCGACAGCGTGGCAGTTCCAGCGCCCGCTCGAGGAATACTTCACGGTGGTGAACTGGGACCAGCGCGGCGCGGGCCTGACCTATCGCGACACCCCGCCGGACCGGGTGGCCGGCACCTTGACGGTGGCGCGCTACGTCGACGACACCATCGAGGTGGCCGAGCACCTGCGCAAGAAGTACGGCAAGGCCAAGGTGATCCTGATGGCGCACAGCTGGGGTACCGTGCCGGCCATGGGCGCGGCATTGAAACGGCCCGACCTGTTTTACGGGTACGTGGGCCTGGGCCAGGTGATCAGCACCCGCGAGAACGAGCGCATCAGCTTCGACTACGCGCTGGCGCAGGCGCAAAAGCTGGGCAACCAGGAGGCGCTGACAGAGCTGCGGTCGATCGCACCTTACCCAGGCGATGCGCCGATCACGCGCGAGCGCATCATCGTGGCGCGCAAATGGCCGCAGCATTATGGCGGGCTGTCGGCGTATCGCAGCGAATCGACCTACTTCTTCGGTGGTCCGCGCCTGTCGCCCGATTACCGTCCCGAGGACGTGGCGACGATCGACCAGGGCAACCTGTTCACGCTGGACCGGCTGCTGCCGGAATTCGTCACGGTCGATTACAGCCGCGTCGCCACGTTCCCGATCCCGGTCGTCATGTTCCTGGGCCGGCACGATTACACGACGCCCACCGCGCCCACCGAAGCGTGGCTGCGCCAGGTCAAGGCGCCATACAAGCAGGCCGTGTGGTTCGAGCACTCGGCCCACATGATCCCGTGGGAGGAGCCGGGCAAGACGCTGGTCAGCCTGCTGCGCTACGTGCGCCCGCTGGCCGACGGCAAGCTGCCCGAGTAATGCGATGGTCTTAACAGAACATTAAGTCCGGGCTGCTTTAATCGCGCGGCCACCGTTGCCCGGCTGCCGGGCAGCGGAGTTGTTGTTAATCCTTTATCATCACGGGCGGCCGCGGGAACGGCCGAGCTGGCCGGGCGCTCGTTGCGCTCGTGGTAAGCTTCGGGCCCGCTTCGTGTCCGCTTTGTGTCCCGTCTTTCCATCCACCTCACACCGACCAACAATGGATATCGTTCTCGCTATGAAGGCCCTGATCATGGGTCTTGTCGAAGGTTTCACGGAGTTTCTGCCCATCTCGTCTACCGGCCACCTGATCCTGGCCGGCAGCCTGCTGGAGTTCACCGGCGAGAAAGTCAAGGTTTTCGAAATCGCGATCCAGGCCGGCGCCATGCTGGCCGTGATCTGGGAGTACCGCGCGCGCATCGCCGCCGTGCTGGGGGGCCTGTCGCACGATCCCAAGGCGCGCCGCTTTGCCCTCAACGTGGTGATCGGCTTCCTGCCGGCCGCGCTGTTGGGCCTGCTGTTCAACAAGGCGATCACCGAGCTGCTGTTCAAGCCCGTGCCGGTCGCGACCGCGTTCATCGTCGGCGGCCTGGTGATCCTGTGGGTCGAGAGCCGGGCCAGGAACAATCCTGTCTCCGTGCGCATCCACGCCGTCGACGACATGACCTTGCTGGACGCATTGAAGGTCGGCTGCGCCCAGGCGTTCGCGCTGATCCCCGGCACCAGCCGCTCGGGCGCGACGATCATCGGCGGCATGATGCTGGGCCTGTCGCGCAAGGCGGCCACCGAGTTTTCCTTCTTCCTGGCCATTCCAACGCTGCTGGGCGCCACCTTCTACTCGCTCTATAAACAGCGCGAGCTGCTGTCGGCGGCGGATTTGCCGATGTTCGGCGTCGGTACCCTCTCCGCTTTCGTGTCGGCGTTCCTGTGCGTGCGCTGGCTGTTGCGCTATATCAGTTCGCATGACTTCACGATCTTTGCGTGGTACCGTATCGTGTTTGGCATCGTCGTCATCGCCACCGCCCATTTCGGCCTCGTGAATTGGGCCGAGTAGGGTTCACCTGGGAAGTGTTGTAAGTATTGTATGGATCAACTGGATATCAGTCAGCGCGCACTGCATGTGCTGGAAACGGTTTTCGGCTACCCGGCGTTCCGCGGGCACCAGGCCGAAATCGTCGAACATGTCGCCAACGGGGGCGACGCGCTGGTGCTGATGCCGACCGGTGGCGGCAAGTCGCTGTGCTACCAGATCCCGGCGCTGCTGCGCGATGGCGTCGGCGTCGTCGTCTCGCCGCTGATCGCGCTGATGCAGGACCAGGTGGACGCGCTCGAGGAAGTGGGCGTGCGCGCCGCCTTCCTGAATTCCACGCAGACGTGGGAAGAAGCCTCGCGCATCGAGCGCATGGTGCGCACCGGCCAGCTGGACCTGCTGTACGTGGCACCGGAACGCCTGATGACGCAGCGCTGCTTCGACCTGCTGCAGGATTCGAAGATCGCGCTGTTCGCCATCGACGAGGCGCACTGCGTCTCGCAGTGGGGTCACGACTTCCGCCCGGAATACATCAAGCTCTCGGTGCTGCACGAGCAGTTCCCGAACGTGCCGCGCATCGCGCTGACGGCCACCGCCGACCCGCAGACGCGCGCCGAGATCGCCCACCGCCTCGACCTGACGGATGCGGCGCAATTCGTCTCGTCGTTCGACCGTCCGAACATCCGCTACCAGATCGTCGAGAAGACCACTGGCCGCAAGCAGCTGCTGGACTTCATCACGACCGAGCACCCGAGCGACGCCGGCATCGTCTACTGCCTGTCGCGCAAGAAGGTCGAGGAGACGGCGGAATTCCTGAACGAGAACGGCATCCGCGCCCTGCCCTACCACGCCGGCATGGAGCACGCGAAGCGCGCGGCCAACCAGGCCCGCTTCCTGCGCGAGGAAAACCTGGTGATGGTGGCGACGATCGCCTTCGGCATGGGCATCGACAAGCCGGATGTGCGCTTCGTCGCCCACCTCGACCTGCCGAAGAGCATCGAGGGCTATTACCAGGAGACGGGCCGCGCGGGCCGTGACGGCCTGCCCGCCAGCGCCTGGATGGCGTACGGCCTGCAGGACGTGGTGCTGCAGCGCCGGATGATCGACGAATCCGAGGCGGACGAGAACTTCAAGCGCGTGCTGGGCATGAAGCTCGATGCCATGCTGGGCCTGTGCGAGACGCTGTCGTGCCGGCGTGTGCGCCTGCTCGATTATTTCGGCGAAGCGTCCGGCCCGTGCGGCAACTGCGACACCTGCCTGCTGCCGCCGGTGTCGTTCGACGGCACGGTGCCGGTGCAGAAGCTGCTGTCGGCCATCTACCGTGTCGACCAGCGCTTTGCCGCCACCCACGTGATCGAAGTGCTGCGCGGCGTCGAGACGGAGCGCATCAAGACGTGGCACCACGACGCCCTCTCCGTGTTCGGCATCGGTGCCGACCGCAGCGAGCAGGAATGGCGCGCCATCCTGCGCCAGGTGATCGCGCTGGGCCTCGTCACCGTCGACCACGATCAATACAGCTCGCTGAAGCTGACGGATGCGGCGCGCCCTGTGCTGAAGGGCGGCCAGAAGGTGCAGTTGCGCCAGTACCAGAAGCCGGCCAAGCCGAAGCGCACTTCCGCGCCGAAGGGCTATGCCGAGACGTTCCTGGAACCGGCAGAGCAGGCCATCTTCGACCGCCTGCGCTCGTGGCGCATGGGCATGGCGCGCGAACACAACGTCGCCGCGTTCGTCATTTTCGCGGACGCCACCTTGCGCGAGATCGCCAAGGTCAAGCCCACCACGTTGGGCGAGCTGCGCGGCGTTTCCGGCGTGGGCGAGAAGAAGCTCGCCTCCTACGGCGGCGATATCGTCGGGATCATTTCCGAGATGGTGTAAGAAGAAAACCGGTGACAGTCACCGGTTTTTTTATTCGTAATCAGGAGGCTGTCGCCGATTTTGGCAGGAAACTGGTGGCCGTTCCGCTTCCATCAGGAGCACAGGATGCGCCGGTACTGCCCCGGCGGCACGCCGACGGCCGCGCGGAAGCGGTGGCTGAAGTGCGAGAGGTCGGCATAACCGCAGGCGTCAGCCACCTGCTGCAATGGCAGCGTGTCCATCTTCAATAGCTGGTGCGCGCGGTCGATGCGGCGCGCGGCGATCCAGGTCGACGGCGGCATGCCGAACGACACCCTGAACATGCGCGCCAGGTGGAATTCCGACAGGTTGGCCAGCGCGGCCAGCGTCCCCAGCGTCAGGTTTTCATGCAGGTGCGTCTCGATATAGTCGGCCAGGCGGCGCCGCAGCTGCGGCGCCAGGCCGCCGCGCAGGCGCAGGTTCGGGCGCATGGCGACCTGGCCATGCAACAGGCCCGACAGCGCGGCGTGCGCCGTCTCGTTGGCGCGCAGCAGGTTGTCCGTACCTTGCCAGGGCACGTCCAGCAGCGCCTCGCACTGGCGCGCCAGCCCGGGATCGTCGAAATAGGTGCGGTCCTGCAAGGTCAGCTCGCGCGGCTCGCGGTCGAGCTCGACGACGGCGCGGCGGGTGAACTGCGCCGGCATGAAGTACAAGTGCACCAGGCGCAGCGGGTCGCGCACGTACCAGCGCGATTCGTGCCAGTCCGGCAGCGCGCACAGCCGGCCCGGACCGCCAAAATGCCCCGGCGCACCCTTGCGCTCGATGCGGTAGCCGCCGTACAGGTAGCACGACAGCGTATGGTGGCCCGGCTCGCTGTAGACCGTTTCCGCGTCATCCGTATTGCGCTGCCAGACGGCGGCCGCCAGGCCGTCGCCCAGCCACGCAAAACGTTCCAGCTGCGCATCGGTGCCGCACATCGTGCGAAAGACGGCATGGCCCAGTGCATCGGCGGGGGCGCTCTGGAGCGCGCTGCGCGCAGCCGCCGTCATGCGCAGGCCGGCAGGGAGAGGGGGTTGGGGCTCGGTGCTCATGGCAAAAAGTCTAGCACCGTGCGAGCGCGCGTGCCGGCAGCGGGGGAAAAATGCGCAAGATCGGACAAGCGCCAGCCGGGCGGCCGCCGCAGAATGGCCACACCATCATCGTTGTCGGATTGCCATGAACCTGTTCCTCTACCTGCTCACCGTCCTGATCTGGGGCACCACCTGGATCGCCATCAAGCTGCAACTGGGCGTGGTACCCGCGCCCGTGTCGATCGCCTACCGCTTCTGGATCGCCGCCGTCGTGCTGCTGGCCTGCCTGTGCCTGGCCCGCAAGGCCGTGCTGCCGCCGCGCGCGGCGTGGCGCTACCTGCTGGCCCAGGGTGTCGCGCTGTTCTGCTGTAATTTCCTGTGCTTCTACTATGCCAGCGCGCACGTGCCCAGCGGCCTGGTGGCGGTGGTGTTCTCCACCGCGCCGATCTGGAACGCGCTGAACGGCCGGCTGTTCCTGGCCCGGCCTGTGCGGCCGGCCGTCGTCGGCGGCGCGCTGCTGGGACTGGGCGGCATCGCGCTGCTGTTCCTGCCGCAAATGGCGGGCCACTGGGGCGACAGCGGCATGCTGGCGGGCCTGGGGCTGGCCGTGTTGGGGACGTTGTGCTTCTCGGCGGGGAACCTGCTGTCGTCGCGCATGCAGGCGCTGGGCCTGGCGCCGCTGTTGACCAACACGTGGGCGATGTTCATCGGCGCGTCGATCCTGACCTTGCTGGCGCTGGCACTGGGCATGCCGTTCACGTTCGAGGCGGATGCACGTTACGTGGGATCGCTGCTGTACCTGGCGATTCCCGGCTCGGTCATCGCGTTCACGGCCTATCTGCTGCTGGTGGGCCGGCTCGGCGCCGACCGCGCCGCCTACTGCACGGTGCTGTTCCCGATCGTGGCGCTGACGGTATCGGCGCTGTTCGAGGACTACCGCTGGAGCGCCTCCGCCTTTGCCGGCCTGGCGCTGGTCGTCGGCGGCAACCTGCTGGCGTTCATGCCGGCGCGCGCCGTGCCGACCGCGCCGGCGCCGGCGAGGGGATGATTACTTCTTGGTGAAGACGAGGTCCCACACGCCGTGGCCCAGCTTCAGGCCACGGTTCTCGAACTTCGTCAGCGGGCGGTAGGCCGGCTGCGGTGCGTAGCCCTCGGCCGTGTTCTGCAGGCCCTCTTCGGCCGACAGTACTTCCAGCATCTGCACCGCGTAGTCTTCCCAGTCGGTCGCCAGGTGCAGGTAGCCGCCCGGCGCCAGCTTTTCCACCAGCAGCTTGACGAACGGCGCCTGGATCAGGCGGCGCTTGTTGTGGCGCGCCTTGTGCCATGGGTCGGGGAAGTAGATGTGCACGCCGGCCAGCGTGCCGGCCTCGATCATGTTGTTCAGGACCTCGACGGCGTCGTGCTGGATCACGCGCAGGTTGGTCAGGTTCTCCTCGCCGATCAGCTTCAGCAGGCTGCCGACTCCCGGCGTATGTACCTCGACGCCAATGAAGTCCTTCTCCGGCATCAGCTTGGCGATGTGCGCCGTGGTCTGGCCCATGCCGAAGCCGATCTCCAGGATCACCGGCGCCTTGCGGCCGAAGGCCTGTTCCAGCTCGAGCGGCGCCTTGGCGTATTCGATCATGTAGCGCGGCCCCAGCTCGTTCAGGGCGCGCTCCTGTGCGGTGGAGAGGCGGCCGGCGCGGGTGACGAAACTGCGGATGCGGTGTTCGGTGGGGTCGTACAGCATGGACCGCGCGGGGCCCTTCGGTGGCGTGTCGGAAGACATGGGAATCTGCTGAAAAAGGTGGCGAAAAACGGACGATTATACCATCGGGGGCTTCCGCCAAGGCCCGCCGGCTCTGCTACACTTGCCTTTCACCCATCCGACAGAAAGATCATGAAGCAAGCATGGCCCCCTTTCGTGCAGGCCGTCCAGGCGCTGCCTTCTGTACCGGATATCCTCAGCGTGATGGCGGAAATGACGGGGCTGCGTTTCGTCTGCGTCGCCCATGTGACGGAAACGAACTGGACCACCTGCGCGGTGCTGGACAAGCTGGGCTTCGGCCTGCTGCCCGGCGATGAGCTGGACGTGCGCACCACGCTGTGCCGCAGCGTGCGCGCGGCCAACGCCACCATCGTCATCGACCACGTCAGCGCCGACGACCTGTTCCACAACCATCCCACGCCGCGCCAGTACGGCTTCGAGAGCTACGTGTCGATCCCGATCTACGGCATCGACGGCGAATTCTTCGGCACGCTGTGCGGCCTGGACCCGCGCCCACTGCCGCTGTCCGAATCGAAGACGTTGAAGTCGCTGGTGCTGTTCGCCCAGCTGATCTCGAAGCAATTGGCGGCGGAGCGCCGCTATGCGGACCGCAACAGCGAGCTGTCGGACGAAAAGGAAACGGCGGTGCTGCGCGAACAGTTCATCGCCGTGCTGGGCCACGATATCCGTACGCCGCTGTCGTCGATCCTGCACGGCGCCGAAATCCTGCTGCAGGCCGGCGGCGACGAGCGCACCCGCACGATCGCCCACACGATGCAGCGCAGCGGCCAGAGGATCGCGCGCATGATCGACGACGTGCTCGATTTCACGCGTGGCCGCCTGGGCGGCGGCATCGGCCTGGACGCCCGCCCGGTCGGTGACCTGGACGACGCCCTGCAGCAGGTCGTGGCCGAATGCCAGAACGAGCATCCGGACCAGCGGATCGAGGCGGCCATCGACGTACCCGGCACCGTCTGGTGCAACCGCGACCGCGTCGCCCAGGTGCTGGCCAACCTGCTGGCCAACGCGCTGCGCTACGGTCGCAAGGACGCGCCGGTACGCGTGCAGGCAACACTGACCGAGGGCGCGTTCCGCCTCGTCGTCGCGAACGAAGGCGAGACCATCGACCCGGCCAAGCTGGGCAAGCTGTTCCAGCCGTACTGGCGCGACGACGACGGCCAGCCGCGCCGCGGCCTGGGACTGGGCCTGTACATCGCCAGCGAGATCGCGCGCGCCCATGGCGGCCTGCTCGAGGTGGTGTCCTCGCAGGGTCACACCGTCTTCACGTTCTCGATTCCCGCCGGCCTGCGATAATGGCGCCCCTTATTCGTTACCGGATGCGCCCGCAATGGCTGAAGCACTGAACCTGGCAATCATCGTCGTCGCGCTGCTGGCGCTGTTTTATCTGCTGAAGGGCCGCCCCAAGGCAGCGCCGCCGGTGCAGCATCCGCGCGCGGGCTCCTACACCCCGGTGCCGGAAGGGGCGCCCGTGCTGCACTGGTCCGATGGCGGCGGCCAGTTCGACGTCGAAGTGCTGGGCGAATCGCGCTACCGCGACACCATCCGCCGACTGGCCGGCGAGCATGGCGACGCCAAGGCGGACGCCCGCCATACCGCGCTGCTGCTGCCGGACGACGCCAACCCGTACGAGGACAAGGCCGTGGCCGTATTCCTCAGCGGCGAGATGGTGGGCTACCTGGCCCCGAAGGACGCGCTGGCGTTCCGCCAGCGCCTGGCGCGCCAGGAAATCGCCGGCCAGCTGACCTCGTGCGACGCCGCCGTCCGCGGTGGCGCCCTGTGGGAAGGCAAGCGCCTGGCCTACGCCGTCTGGCTCGACCTCGACCTGAAAGGCTGACGGCGGCGGCATTCGATGCAAATGATTCTCATTTATAATGTTGAGTTTCGTCTTGCAAGGAATGCCCATGCCGTCTCGTCTCACCCCTGCCGCCACCGCCGCGCGCCTGCTGGCGCTGGGCCTGTTTTGCGCCCCGCTGGGCGCCCTCGCCGCCGATGAAGCCGCCGAGGCGCCGCTGCCCCAGGTGACCGTGGCGGGCGAGCGCGCCACCGGCTATGTACAGCCGAACAGCAGCGGCGCCACCCGCACCGACACGCCGATCCGCGAAGTGCCGCAAGCGGTGCGCGTGATCGGCACGCAGCAGCTGGAAGACCTGGGCGCGCTGCGCCTGGCCGACACCGTCGACTACGTCAGCGGCGTGGCCCGGCTGAACGACTTCGGCGGCACCTGGGACAACTACGCGATCCGCGGCTTCTCCAGCACGGACATGGGCTTCCTCGTCAACGGCTTCCCCGGCGCGCGCGGCTACAACCCGACGCGTGACACCGCCACCGTCGAACGCTTCGAATTCCTGAAGGGACCGGCCGGCGCCGTGTACGGCAGCAGCGAGCCGGGCGGCACCATCAATATCGTCACGAAAAAGCCGAAGTTCGGCACGCGCAACGTGGCCGAGTTCAGCGTGGGCAGCCGCGGCCTGCGCCGCGGCACCTTCGACAGCACGGGCGCCCTGGGCAGCAGCGTGGCCTACCGCTTCAATGCGATGGTCGAGGAAGGCGACAGCCGCAGCGACCTGCTGGGCAATAACCGCACGCTGCTGGCGCCGGCGCTGACGTGGCTGGTCGACAGCCGCACCACGCTGAACTACGAAGGCGAGTTCCTGCGCGTGGACACGCCGCTGGACCGCGGCGTCATCAACGTGCGCGGCGTATTGGGCACGCTGCCGCGCGAGCGCGTGCTGAACGAGCCGGGCGACAACAACATGACGCTCACCAGCGATACGCACCAGGTCACGCTGGAGCGCACCTTGGCCGACAACTGGCGCATGAAGCTGGGCGCCAGCTACAAGGAAAGCACGTTCGACGGCAACTACACGGAGGCGACGTCACTGGCGGCGGACAACCGCACGCTGAACCGCCAGGCCACCTGGCGCCAGCTGCCGTCGCGCGACGTGGCCGTGCAAGCCGAGCTGGAAGGCAAGTTCAACACGGGCACGGTCGGCCACACGCTGCTGGTGGGCGCCGAAGCGTCGCGCCTGTGGATGAACACGGAAATCCTGCGCTCGGCCAATTACCCGATCGACATCTACAACCCGGTCTATGGTGCGCCCCGCCCCGACGCGACCACGCGCACGTCCAGCTCGGACGAGCGCCAGCGCGTAAAAGCCGTGTTCGTGCAGGACCAACTCAGCCTGTCGCCGCAATGGAAGCTGTTGGCCGGCCTGCGCCATGACGACTACAGCCAGGAGCTGGACAACCGCGTGGCGAAGACGCGCACGTCGCGCGACCAGAGCGCGGTGTCGCCGCGCGCCGGCATCACGTACCTGCCGAACGAGTGGAGCTCGCTGTACGTCTCGGCCGGCAAGTCGTTCCGCGGCAATAACGGCACGGACATCGCCGGCAACGCCTTCGACCCGCAGCGCTCCACGGCCTACGAGGCCGGCTGGAAGCTGCAGACGCGCGACGAGCGCCTGGGCGCCAACGTGGCGATCTATGACATCGCCAAGACCAATGTGCTGACGGCCAGCGACGTGCCGGGCTACTCGGTCGCCGCCGGCAAGATCAAGAGCACCGGCGTCGAGGCCGACGTGTACGGCCAGCTGGACCGGCACTGGCGCGTCAGCGCCAACCTGGCGTACGACGATGCCCGCGTGACCAAGGACAAGACCTTGCCGTCCGGCGCGCGCCTGGCCAATGTGCCCGAGTGGAGCGCCGGGGTGCTGGCGATGCGCGAGGACACGCTGGCCAACGGCAAGCGTTACGGCATCGGCGCCGGGATCAATTACGTGGGCGACCGGGCCGGCAACAATGCGGACACGTACACGCTGCCCGCCTACACGACGGCGCGGCTGACGAGCTGGTGGCAGCTGACGAAGGCCGTGCGCCTGGCAGTGGACGTGCACAACCTGTTCGACAAGACGTACTACACCTCGTCGTGGAACAACCTGTACGTCATGCCGGGCGCGGAGCGCAGCGTCGTGGCGCGGTTGAAAGTGGATTTGTAAGCGGGGGACAAAACTGTGACGCTGCGCTCGCATGAGCGCAGTGCTGCAGGGGCACCGTCGCCGCGCTAGTGCGTCGTGTGCGGCGGTGCCGCATCCGCCGGCACCGTGCGCAGGCGGTCCTCCAGATTGCCGCTGTCGATCAGCTCGCGCGCCAGGGCGCGGGCCTCGATCTCGGCGGCATGCTCGCGCTTGAACGCTGCCGGCGTTTCAATAACGACGGGCGGCTCGAACGTGCGGCCCGAATAGCGATGCGACTTCACATAGATCTGGCCGCGATATTTGCCGGCCGGTTCCTCCGCCACGTCCACGCTATAGACGTACCCTTTTACCCAGATATCTTCGGTCATGCCCACTGCATCGAATGCGAAAAAACGCGCATGCTGGCCGCGCGTTGCCGTCGCGCGTACGGTGGCTGCAGGCCATGCCTGGCCATGGTCGCGGGCAGGTCGCGCATGCGCTGGCGACCCCGCGGATAATGCCATCATACTATCAATGTGACCGTGGAAGCCACGCGATTTACAAACGAATCAATGCAACTTGCCCACGTGCTCGCGCACGGCGTTGACGCTGGTGCCTGCTGCCTTGACGGCCTCGCGCAGCTCGTCTTCCGACAAACCCAGCTCCTTGGTCCAGTAGCGCAGTTCCCACGGTTCGTTGACGTTGATGCGGTTGCGGTCCTGCGGACCGCGGTTTTGCAGATTGTCAGCCATGATGTTCTCCCGATTGCACGACACATGTCGTTGCAGGAAGGTTGGCGCAACACTCATTGATGGTCAGTTAAGCAACGCACGTTGCTAAAAATCGGGGACTGTCCCCGATTTTTAGCAATTTTTTCCGGCTTAGAACTTCGCGCGCACGCCGAACACGAAGTTGCGGCCCGGCAGCGGCGAAATGTCCTTCAGCACCGAGGTCGACACGCGGATGTCGTCGTTCAAGAGGTTCTTCGCCAGCAGGAAATACGTCAGGTCATAGTCGCCCACCTTCTGCGTGTACGATACGTTCGCGTTCAGCTGGTTGTACGACGGCGTGGCGGTGGTCTCGAACGAGGCCAGGCGATCCTGGCCGCGCGCGTGCACCAGCGACAGCCCGGCGCGCAGCGCGTCCATCCGGTAGCCGATCGACGCGCCGACACGGTCGGCCGGCTGCAGCGGCAGGCTGCCGCCGGCATCGAGCTTGCCGCGCGACGTGTCGGCAAACACGCGGCCCGACCAGCCGGCGCCCGTCTCGTTGTACGTCAGCTCCGCCTCGGCGCCGCGGATCGTGGCATCACCCTGCTGGAAGATGCGCTCGCGCAGCTCGTCGCCCGGGTTGCCTTCCTCGTCCAGCAGGTTGCCCGTGATATTGCCGTAGATGAAGTCGTTGACCTTGTTGCGGTAGACGTTGGCCTTCCAGCGCACGATGCCGGTGGTCTTCTGCACCGACAGTTCGACGTTGCGCGAGCTCTCCTTGGCGAAGTTGGCATTGCCGACGTCGAAGGTGACGGTGGCGTCGTGCGGGCCGTACGAATACAGCTCCTCGGTGGCCGGCGCGCGCTGGGCGTACGAGAACGTCAGGCCGGCGCCATAGCCCGGCATGAACGGCCACAGCGCGCCGACGGAGCCGGACTTCAGGTCGAACGAGCGCGCCAGCCCCGTGACCGGTTCGCGCTTGACCGATTCCAGCCGCGCGCCGGCCGACAGGCGCAGCACGCCCAGGTCCTTTTCTTCGACCAGGAAGCCGGCGGTGGACGTCGAGCGTGTCGCCGGGACCGTGTCCGGCCCGCCTTCGGCACTCAGCGCGGCGAAGTGCGTGTTTTCCGTCTGGATGCCGAAAGTGCCGTGCCAGCCGGCCAGCGGCTGGTGCGACAGCTCCCAGCGCGTCTCGGTGGAACGATTGGTGAAGCGCACCTCGGGCATGCCTTCGTCGTCGAGTTCCGCGTGTTCGTAGTCGGTATGGCCGGCCTTGAACTTGAAGTTCTCGAAGCCGGCGAACGGTGCTTTCACCAACCCTTCGATGTCGTAGCGCTTCTGCTCCAGGTCGATGCGCGAGCCTTCGTCGCTCGGAATGCCGTACAGGTTGGACAGGTGCGACACGGAAGCGCCCACATAACCCCAGCTGTCGACGAACGAGGCGCCCAGGCCGGCGTTGCGCTCGTGCGTGTCCGAGTGCGGCAGGCGGCCGGAGGCGGAGTCCGGATCGTTCAGCACGCGCGTGTCCGGGATCTTGTAGTCGTCGGTCAGGCGCCAGTTGCCGTCGACGTGCACGGCGATCTTGCCGAACGCCGCGTCGACGGTGCCGGAGGCGTTGCGGCCCTTGTCGACGGTGCTGTAGCGCGCTTCGGCCTGGCCGGTGGGCTTGGCTTCCAGTGCGGTCGGGATGCGCTCGTTGACGACGTTCACCAGGCCGCCGATGGCGCCGGAACCGTACAGCAGCGCGGCCGGGCCGCGCAGGATTTCGATCTGGTGCGCCACGGCCCCTTCGGCCGCCACGGCGTGGTCGTTCGACAGGCCGGACACGTCGGACACCGACATGCCGTTCTCCAGCATCTTCACGCGCGGGCCTTCCATGCCGCGGATGATCGGCCGCGAGGCGCCGGCGCCGAACGCGGAAGCGGACACGCCCAGCTCCTGCGACAGCGTCTCGCCCAGCGAGCTGCCGGCCTTGTCGCGCAGTTCGTCGCCCTGCAGCACCTTGGCGGGGGTCAGGATCTGGTCCCCTTCGGCGCTGCGGAACGGATTGGCGGTGACGACGACCTTGGGCACGACCTGGTCGGCAGGTTCGTCGGCGAAAGCGGAAGGAGCAGCGGATGCGAAGGCGGCCAGGATCGCGCTGGCGAGCAGCGTGCGTTGCATATTCATTGGTAAAACCTCAGGCAATTGGAATGACGAGCTGCCGCCGCACGTTCTGTCGTGCGGCGGCTGAAAAAGTTCGGGAACTTCAGCGGGTCAGGCCTGGGGTGGCGCGCGCGAATGGAAGACGCAGACGGTGCGCAGGCAGGCGGCGGGCGTGTCGGCCGCCGCCAGTGGGAGGTACTCGGGAGCGACCGCCTTGAAGCTGTACGTGGGCACGCCCAGCGCATGCGCCAGCTGGTCGCCGGAGACGCACAGGCCGCACAGGTGGTCCGATGCAATCGGGCGCTTGCCCTCGTCGCCACTGTCGCCCAGCACGGCGACGCCGTTCGGCGCCGGCACGTGCGTGTACACGTGCGACAGCGCCAGCTGCTGGGAAACCAGCAACAGCAGCGAAAGCAGCAGTTGGACGATGATGCGTGAGGACATGCGGTGCTGTCGACGATCGTTAGGGCTGCCACGCCAACCGCGGGGCGTGGAATGCGGTACTCGAAACCTGGAGCGGGTGAAGGGGATCGAACCCTCGTCTTAAGCTTGGGAAGCTCCTGCTCTACCATTGAGCTACACCCGCGTACGGCGCATTCTACGCGGGTTCGGCCGGGTTTGACAAATTTCCAACTAGGCAAGTGCGATCGGAAATCGGGGTGTCGTCTTGTCCGGGTGGCACGGCTCTCGGAACGCCAGTCATGACGAGTTCGCCTTGTAGTCCGGCCTCGTGGACCTTGCGCTGCGTCACTTCGCTCATTGCCATTTCTCGGTTTTGGGAACAGCCTGAACCTTTATGCTAGACCGACCTTCCACTATAATCGAAGATGTCGAAATGATAATTTCCCAGGGATCGGCTCCACTATCCCCAATTGAAGTCAATGAACGGTGAATGCCTTAATGGCCTTACGAAGTAAAAACGAAAGAAAATCAGATGAAGAAAGATGCCACGTATTCAAAATTGTGGATAGGCCTGGCCAAACTGCTTGCCACGAGCATTATGGGAGTGGGGTTTGCAGCGGATGTCGCTGCGGCTGAGGATTTCAGCAAACCGATTCCTCTTCCCGACGTCCAACATACCACAAACTATTCCAAACGAGGCGTCAAGTTTGCTGTACCTGGCAATTGGACGGTCACTCGCAACGAGACGAACAGCAACGTGGTCCAGGTCGATGTGGATGCCAACAAACCTGGCCTTGAAGGTATTGCCTTGAATACGCAAATTCAGATCTATCCTCTTTCCATCGCTCCCTCGCTGCAGGAGGCTGCCGAGTTCCTGACGAACATGGCACGCGAAGATTCCAAATACTTGACGCCGACAAAATACCAACCACTTAAAATTTCCGGCGCCGAAGCGTTGGGTGTCAGGTACATCAACAACAACTTTGGAGCAGGCGATCCCTACGCGAAGCACTTCCACCTTTACGCCAGGAAGGCCTGCGGAAAAGGTTTCGTGTGCATTATCTTCACCCAGACGCTCGAAGTTAACGAGCACGCCGCACGACTGGGCCTCGATAAAGTGGTTTCGACCCTGAGTTATTCGCGATAGTCACGCCGACTCTCGTGAATGAAGCGAGCGCGGTGCTCAACGAGGTAGGCACACGCCTCGGTGAGCTCGCCACCACTCAGCAAACTTGTCCCTGAACCGCTGAAGGGAGTGCGCCGGCAGGGGCGAAAATGCAAAATTGCGGCCGGCACGAGCCCTTCAGCGACCAGGTCGATGCCAATGAGCTACGCGGCTCTGGCGCACGTTGATTACTTTTCATGAAGCCCGCCTGCCCGCTGACTTTCCCAATGACAGCGAAGGTAGCTTGAGAGAATGTAGTTTCGATACATTTTTTCTCGAAGATGGACAATCCTCAGCCGGCTGCCCCCAGTAGTGCGCCACCGCGCTTGAGCAAACTTACGACACTTTTCTGTAGTCTGACTACTATATCGTTGACTAAAAAACTAGTTTTGCTACAAGATTGCTGTGCACGCGCCGCAGAGCGCCCACCCCATCACAGCCTTGGAGACGTCAATGCACCGTAGTCCTCGCCACACCGATCCCCGCCCTGCCCTTCGTTTGCACCCGATCGCCGGCGCCTGCACCTTGCTGCTAGCGCTATCTTCGGGCGCCGCCACGGCGCAGGAAGCCGCTGCCGCTCAACCTGCCGAAGGCACGATGACCAAGGTGACCGTCTCGGGCATCCGCCGCGGCATCGAGGACGCGATCTCGGTGAAGAAGGACGCCACCTCGATCGTCGAATCGATCTCGGCCGAAGACATCGGCAAGCTGCCCGACGTCAGCATCGCCGAATCGATCGCCCGCCTGCCCGGCCTGGCCGCCCAGCGCGTGGCCGGCCGCGCCCAGGTGGTCAGTATCCGCGGCCTGTCGCCGGACTTCGCCACGACCCTGCTCAACGGCCGCGAACAGGTCAGCACGGGCGACAACCGCAGCGTGGAATTCGACCAATACCCATCCGAGCTGCTCAGCGCCGTCACGGTGTACAAGACGCCGGATGCGGGCATCGTCGGCCAGGGCCTGTCCGGCACCATCGACATGCAGACGGTGCGCCCGCTGGCCTTCCCGGGCCGCACCATCTCGTTCAATGTGCGCGGCGAGAAGAATTCGCTCGGCAAGATCGCCAACGCCAAGGACAGGGGCCACCGCGTCAGTGCCAGCTACATCGACCAGTTCGCGAATCGCACGGTGGGCTTCGCGCTGGGCGTGGCGCACATGGAGTCGCCGATCCTGGACAACGAGACCGGCACCTACGAGCCGTTCGACCAGACCCGTATTTCCGGCGTGCCGGCCGGCACCTACGTCACCGCCGGGGTGAAAGCGCTGGCCAAGAGCGGCAAGCTGACCCGCACCGGCGTCATCGGCGTGCTGGAATACCGCCCCAGCCGGCAGTGGACCAGCACCCTCGACGTGTTCGCATCGAACTTCAAGCAGGTCGACACCAACAACCAGTTCGAGGTCAATCTCGGCGGCTTCAACGGCACCAACAATCCAGCCGGATTCAGCTACGTGACGACCCGCATCGTTGGCGACACCCTGGCCGGCGGCACCGCGACCGGCGCCTATCCGCTGGTGCGCGGCCAGTACAACCACCGCGAGGACAGTATCCGTACCGCCGGCTGGAGCAACCGCTTCAAGTTTGACAGCTGGTCGCTGCTGGTGGATGCCAACTACTCGCAGGCCAAGCGCGACGAAACCTACCTGGAAAACAATCTGCAGCTGCAAACGGCCAGCGGCGGGGCGTTCAACGATCCCCTGATGACGGTAGGCTGGCAGCCGGGCAGCTTCGCCACCTTGTCCGGCCAGCTCGACTACAGCAATCCCGCCATCCTCCATACCGGCAATTCGATCTACGGCTACGGCAAGACCTATGCGCCGCACCTGAAGGACCGCCTGGCCAGCCTGAAGATGGCGGCGACCTTACCGGCACCGGCCGCGCTGGACGCTTACGTGTCCGGCTTCGACGTCGGCGTCAACTACAGCGACCGCACCAAGACCAAGCGCCAGCCTTCGGGCCTGCTGTTCGCCAGCGGCACGCCGACGATCGGCAGCGAATTCCTCTACGCGCCGGTGGACCTGGGCTTTGCCGGCGCGGGCACGGTGCCATCCTGGAACGTGCCGGCCGTGATCGACCACTACTTCGATCCGATCAGCTACAGCCTGGAAAACAATGCCGGCACCATCAGCCGCGCCTGGGACGTGACGGAAAAGATCACCACCACCTTCGTGCGCGCGAACCTGGACGGCGAGGTGGGCGGCTACTCCCTGCGCGGCAATATCGGCGCCCAGGTCATCCGCACCGACCAGTCGTCGGCATCGCTGTATGCGGATGCCGCCGGCGTGGCGCACCCGATCGAGAACGGCAAGACCTACACGGACGTGCTGCCCAGCGTGAACCTGGCCCTCGGCCTGGGCGAAGGCCAGACGGTGCGCTTCTCGGTCGCCAAGCAGATGGCGCGTCCGCGCGTGGACCAGCTCAACGCGGGCTTCAACTTCACCGTCGAATCGGGTACGCGCCTGCCGAGCGGCAGCGGCGGCAACACCCAGCTCGATCCCTGGCGCGCCAAGGCCATTGACCTGTCGTACGAAAAATACTTCGACAAGAAGGGCTACGTGGCGCTGGCCGGTTTCTACAAGAAGCTCGACACCTATATCTACACGTTCTCGGAAACGCGCGACTTCTCGCAGTACACGGCCGGCACCAACGCCATTTCCAACTTCGGCCAGTACACCACGTCCTACAACGGCGACGGCGGCATGATCAAGGGCGCCGAGCTGACGGTGTCGGTGCCCCTCGAGCTGCTCACGCCCGTACTGGACGGCTTCGGCGTCATCGCCAGTACCTCGTACACCAAGAGCGGCATCGACATCAAGGAAGTCAACCCCACCATCGGCAAGATCGAGCTGCCCGGCCTGTCGCGCAACGTGTCGAACCTGACCTTGTACTATGAAAAAGCGGGCTTCTCGACCCGCGTCAGCGCGCGTGACCGTTCGGATTACGTGGGCGAGATCGGCAACTTCGCGGGCGACCGCCAGCTGCGCTACGTGGTGGGCGGCACGTCGGTCGACTTCCAGGTCGGTTATACGTTCGAGCAGGGACCGTACAAGGGCCTGGGCCTGCTGCTGCAGGTGAATAACCTGAACGACGCGGCCTACGAGACCTATGCCAACCGCAAGGACCGGCAGCTGGAATACGCCAAGTACGGCCGCACCTTCCTGTTTGGGCTGAACTACAAGTTCTGACGCGGCCGTCGGAGCAGCTTATTCCGGCTGCTCCACCGTATACCCCTTCGCCTGCAGGTCGGCCAGGTAACTCTTCTGGCCCAGCAGGTTATGCAGTGGCAGCAGCGCGAATGTGGACTGGTTGTTGGCCAGCGCCTTCTCCGCCGCCGCCATCCAGCCCGCGCGAAGGCGTTGTGGCATCGTGCCCAGCCCCGCCTTTTCGCTCAGCACGGCGTTGCTCTCGAAGGCGGCAGTGCAGGCGTTTTCGTGCTCGCGGTAGTCGAGCTTGCGGATCGCGTCGATATCGCCCTTGGCCCAGGCGTTGGCGCGGCCGCGGATGCCGTCCAGGTCCGTCTCCAGGCGCGCGATCGTGGCCGTGAAGCAGGGCACATCGTCCATCGGCGCCTTCTTGAAGTCACGGATGCCCTTGACCGGGCTGTCCACCGCCAGGTCGATCGCCGTGGACGTGATCTTCAGCTTGTTCTTCTCGGCCAGCTTGACGATCCGCTTGCGCACCTCGCCGCCGTTGGTCATGCCGTTCTGCTTCATCGCTTCGTCGAACAGCTCGCCCGCCGCGAACACGGGACGCAGGCGTTCGTAGTCCTCGTCATCCTTCAGGTACTTCTTGCGCAGCGCCAGCCAGCGCTCGTGCACGTCGGCCGGCACCTTGTCGCGCAGGACGGCGCCATCCGGATTCTTGTCGATGCCGATCATGAACGGCATCAACAGCACCGAACGGACGATGCCGAAGTCCAGGTTGGCGCCGGGCTCCTTCAACAGCTCCTGCGACTGGCCGATGATGGTCTCGACCTGCTGCGAGCGCCATTCCATCTTCTTCGGCAGCGGCCAGTGCGTGCCGAAGACCCACAGCACGTGGTCGCCCTTGGACACTTTCCACAGGCCGGGGCCGGGGCGCTGGCCGACGACCAGGATCTTCTCGGGCTCGACCTGCGCCTCGGGCGCGACGGCGGTCGGTACTTCGGTCTGGGCCCAGGCGGTTGCCAGGGATAGCGCAAGGCTCACTGCGGTGATCGAACGAATCAACATCGACGGCTCCTTTGAGTTGGCTGACAGGGGCGCTTTCCACGTATCGATTAGTGAAAGCTGGCAACATCCTATTGCAGAATTGCTATCCTGCCTAGGGGATGCCCTTAAGCCGTTCTTCATGTTCGGCCGCCGTGGCACAATGCGGCAGCGACCACCAAGGAGAACGGATGCCCCGCCACCCCGACCGCAATCGATCGTTCCGCCACCTGTGCGCCTGCGCGCTGGCGCTGCTGGCCGGCCTGGCGCAGGCCCAGGCGTTCCAGCGGCAGGCCATCGACGGCAACCTGCCCGTGTTCGCCCCGGCGCTGAAGGCCAGGCTGACGTTCCCGCTGGCGTGGACCCCGCAAGTGAAGGACATGCACACCTGGCGCACGGCGGGCCAGGCCAAATTGTGGGAACTGACCTTGCAGGACCGCGACGACACGCCGTTCGCGCCGCAGGTGATCGCGCAGCAGGACCGTGGCAGCTATGTGGCGCGCCAGGTCGTGTTCAACCTGACGGCAACGAGCCGCGTGCGCGCGCTGCTGCTGGTGCCGAAGGCGCCGGGGCCGCATCCGGCCGCGCTGCTGCTGCACGACCATGGTGGACGCTTCGATATCGGCAAGGAAAAGCTCATCGCGCCGTGGGACGACAGTGCGCGCGAGGCCGCCGCGCGCACCTGGGCCGACAAGTATTTTTCGGGCCGGATGCCGGGCGACGAGCTGGCGCGGCGCGGCTACGTGGTGCTGGCGACGGACGCGCTGGGCTGGGGCGACCGCGGCCCGCTGACGGGCGACGCGCAGCAGGCGCTGGCCGCCAACTTCTTCAACCTGGGCAGCTCGCTGGCCGGGAACATGGCACTGGAAGACCTGCGTGCGGCCAGCTTCCTGGCCTCGTTGCCGGAGGTGGACAAGGGCCGCGTGGCTGCGCTGGGCTTTTCGATGGGCGCGTTGCGCGCCTGGCAGGTGGCCGCACTGTCCGATGCGATCACCGCCGTCGTCGCCGTCAACTGGATGGCGACGACCGAGGGCCTGATGGTCCCGGGGAACAACCAGCTGCGTGGCTCCTCGGCCTTCCAGATGCTGCATCCGGGCCTGCTGCGCCACCTGGACTTCCCGGACGTGGCCAGCCTGGCCGCGCCGAAGCCGGCGCTGTTCCTGGCCGGGGCGACCGATCCGCTGTTTCCGCTGCCGGCCGTGCGGGATGCATACGGGAAGATGGCGCGCGTATGGAACGCCTGGCACGCGGCCGACAAGTTCGAGACCCGCATCCTGCCGGGCGGCCATGTGTTCGCGCGCGAGGCGCAGGAACAGTCGTTCGACTGGCTGGACCGGCAGTTCGGGCGCTAACGCAGCAGCTGCAGGATCTGGTTCGGCAGCGTGTTGGCCTGCGCCAGCATGGCCGAACCGGCCTGCTGCAGGATCTGCGTGCGCGTCAGGTTGGCCGCGTCGGCGGCGAAGTCCGTGTCCAGGATGCGCGAGCGCGATTCGGCCAGGTTGCCCGACATCGTCTGCACGTTCTCGAATGCGTGCGTCAGCCGGTTCTGCATGGCGCCCAGGTGCGCGCGCTGCACGTTGATATTGGCCAGTTGCTTGTCCAGGTATGTGAGTGCCGCGGTCGCGTCGGCATGGTTGGCCAGCGACAGCGGCGGCTCGGCGAAGGCGCCGCCATCGGTCTGCTGGAACAGCGCGGAAATTGTCAGCATGACGACGTCGCCGGCCCGGTGGCCGAGCTGCACGGCGCCGTTGAAGGAACCGTCCAGCAGCTTCAGGCCATTGAAATTGGTGTCGGTGGCGATGCGGAAGTTTTCCTTGATCAGTTCATCCGCTTCGCGCTGCATCGCCGCGCGGTCGCCGGCGCTGTTGGTGTCGTTGGCCGCCTGCACGGCCAGCTCACGGATGCGCTGGAAGTTCTCGCCGATCGTGCCGACGGCACTTTCCGCCGTCTGTGTCAGCGAGATGCCGTCGTTGATGTTGCGGCCTGCCTGCGTCAGGCCACGCAGCTGGGCCGTCATGCCTTGCGAGATGACCAGGCCGGCCGCGTCGTCGCGCGCGGAATTGATGCGCAGGCCGCTGGAAAGACGCTGCAGGACGGACGACATGTCCGCGCCGGAGCGTGTCAGCGCCCGCTGCGCGAACAGCGAGTTGGGATTGGTGTTGAGCGTCAGGGCCATGGCATATCCGTCGTGCGGAGAGACGAATATCTCTCCTGCATCGGCTATTACGGCATGGAAATTTGAAACTTGATCACAGATTGTCACAACCGGCGGTTTTTTTACGCTGGTGCCAAGGCCTGGTGCCGATTCCCCGTCGGCTCGAGAGGAACCCGCATGCGCCGCCATGAATGAGTCAGCGCTTCAACAGACTGGCAGGGCCGCGCGCAGGGCCTGGATATCCTCTGGCCAGGCCAGGTGCAGCCGGTCGAGCGCATGGTTGAACTGCTGCCGCCGCAGCGGCGCGATGTTCAGCAACGGGAAGGCCTTGTAGACGATATTGAGCAGCCAGCGGTAGGCGCAGAAATCGGTGCTGAACTGATAGGCGCTGCCGTCGTCGTTATAAAAGAACTCACGATGAAACGCCGATACCGTCTCGCGCCGCGCCACCTGCTCGCGCGCGAACGGCGAGCGCGCATGGATCACGTCGCGCCGCGCCAGCGCCAGGAACGCGGTGTAGCGTTCGGCCAGCAGGCGCGCCGTCTCGTCGAGCAAGCCCGCCTGGCGCGCCAGCGCCGCCCTCAGGTCCTCCAGCCAGGCGCGGTATTCGCCTTCCCTGGCCACGTATTCGCGCTCGAAGCGGGCGTCGACCTGCGCGCGCTGGTCGGCCGGCAGCGCGTGGCGCCAGAACGTGTAATTGGAGTGGTAGGACAGGAAGCCGTCGTATTCCGGCCGCGCCGGATCGCCCGAAGGCACCGGCGGATAGACGCAGGCCAGCAGCAGCATCCATTGCGCGACGAGGCGTTCGGCCGCGTGCCCTTCCAGCCAGCAGCGGGTGACCAATGCGCGCAGCCGCGCTTGCGTCTCGAACACGGAGCGCCACTGTTCGACCGATTCGTAGCGTGCGGCCAGTTGCGCCGCGTCCGTGTCGTGCAGCGAGATCGTGTCGTTCGGTGCGATGACGTCCGGATCGATCCCGGCCGCCTCTATCGCGTTCAGGCGTGCCTGCAGCGCGCAGTAGCGCGCCGGCTCGACGGGTTGTGATGGATGCGCCGTCAAGAACGCCTCCGCCAGTGCCTGTGCCTCGTCCAGGGCGGCCGCCGGCACGCCGTCGAACGTCAGCAGGTAATGAGGACCGTGCTGCCAGCCCCGCGCCAGCGTCCACTGGCAATCGTGCCGGGCCAGCACGGCCTGCAGCGGCGCGGCCACCTGACGGTAGAACGGCGCGCCGTTGTCGGCGCAGTTGATGCGCAACTGGACGAAGCTCATGTCTCCCTCCCCGCGACGTGCACGGCCAGCGCGAACAGCCGTACCGTGTTTTCGCGCAGCGGATGGATGCCGGCACGGTTGAAGGTCATGTGCAGCAGCGAATAGAAAATGGCGGGGAGCGCGGCGGCGGGCACGCCGGCGGCGCCGAGCGCCGCATGAACCCGGGCCAGCCGGTCGCGGTAGGCCACCAGCGGCTCGGGAAACAAGGTGCCGGTCGCGTAGCGCGCGCCAGCGGCCTGCAATCCCGGCCAGGCACGCGCCAACGCGCCCCCGATGCGCGCCTGCAGGGCCACCGCCACGTCGGCCTGGCCGATGCCGTGGCAATCCTCCAGGTAAGCCTCGTATAAACCCGCCTGCGCCAGCACGTCGTACAGCACGAGGCAGTAACCGAACAGGACTTTCTCGCGCTGGGCGGCCGGGTGGTCGTGCAGCAGGGCCAGCACCGCATTGCTGTCTTCGACGAAGAAGCGCTCGCACACCCCGACGCCGGCAATGCCGCCATAGCGCGCCGTCTCCGGCTCATAGGGGATGTAATGCAGCTCGCCATTGCCGTGCCAGTAGCGCCGCGGCTCCGTATGCAGCTCGGACGCGAAGCGCGCGTAGTAGCTGTCCGGCTCCAGGTCGGACGCGAACGCATGGCGTGCCAGCCAGTCGCGCGCCGAGGCTTCCAGCGCGGTGCCATCGCCCCGAAAGCGCAGGCGCACGTGCGGGCCACCCAGCCAGTAGCGCACGAAGAAGCAGTCGGCCAGGAACGGCGCCGGTTGCGCCGCCAGGCAATCGCACAGGAAGCCGTCGAGTCGGTCGAAGTCGTGGATGAACACGTGCAGCGACGTCCAGCGCGGCGCCGCGTCCTGCCGAATCACGTCCGCGACGGCGCTCATGATGGCGCTCATGACTGCAGCGCCGCGTTGGGCCGTAGCGCCAGCGCGGCGCCGATGCCGCGCGCCACCGCCAGCACGGCCACCAGCACGGCGATGCCGCAGGCCAGCACGATGGCCCAGCCCCAGCCGTAGCCTTGCTCGACGAAACCGGCCAGGTAGTGCCGCAGCGCCAGCAAGGCCGGTGGAATGGCGATGGCCGCGCTGACGGCCAGCAGCAGCACGGTTTCGCGTCCCAGCAGGCGCACGATGTCCGCGCGGTTGGCACCGTACAGCCGGTGCAGCACGATCTCCCGGGTGCGCCGCTGCACGCTATAGGCCGACAGCACGTAGACACCCATCGCGGCGATCAGCATGGCCAGCAGTGCGGCGGCCGCCAGCAGCTTGACGCTGCGCACGTCGTCCTCGTAATGGGCCGCCAGCAGCGACTCCTGCCGCGCCATTTTCAGGGCCTGATCGGGCAGGAACTGGCGCCAGGTCGCCTCGACGGCCGCCTCCATCGTCGCCGGATTGCCGCGGAACGCCAGCGCCAGCACCGGCGCGCGCCGCGTCAGCCGGTAGGCCACCGCGGCCGGCTGCTCGCGCAGGCTCTGGAACCGGATGTCCGGCACCACGCCGATGACCTGGCTGGCCTTGTCGTCACCGTCGACGGTCTGGCCGATCGCCTCGCCGGGCGTCGCAAACCCCAGCGCGCGCGCGGCCGCGGCCGACAGCACCAGGCCACTGGTGCCGGCAGCATCATCGCGCCTTTCGTCGAAGATGCGCCCTGCCAGTGGCCGCACGCCATACACGGCCAGGAACGACGGTGCGACACCTTTCCATTCGATCGTGATGGGCGCCGCGCCGGCGCGCTTGAGGGTGCCCTTCTGCACGATGTCGCCGCGCCCCACCGCTTCCAGGCTCTGGCCCACGCCGGTCACGCCGGGCAGGTGGCGCACGGCCTCGATGAAGGAGCGCACCCGTGCGTCCGGTTCGGTGAACGGCGCGGCCGCGTCGATCACGAGCTTGCCGCGCGCGTCGAAGCCGGGATCGGCCCTCAGCACGTGCCAGGTCTGCCAGGCCACGCCCAGCGTGACGCCGGCCAGCGCCATCGCGCTGGCCAGCTGCAGCACCGTCAGCGTGCGCCGTACCCGCAGGCCCGCGCGCGACTCCTGGTCGTGCCGGCCCGCCAGCGCGGCCGCCGGCTTGACGCGCAGCGCCACCCAGGCCGGGTGCAGGCCGGCCAGCACGCCCGTCAGCAGGCCCAGGGCCAGGAATCCGGCCAGCACGGACGCGCCCGCGAAGCCAGCCATCGGGCGATTCATCAACGCGCCGAACCATGGCATCAGCGCTCCCGCGCACAGCAGGCCGAGCACCGTGGCCGCCAGGGTGACCAGGATCGACTCGGCCAGGAACTGCGCCACGACCTGGCTGGCGCGCGCGCCCAGCACCTTGCTGATCGCGATCTCGCGCTGGCGCCGCAGGGTGCGCACGGTCGCCAGGTTGACATAGTTGATCGCCGCCAGCAGCACAATCAGCAGGGCCAGCGCAGCCACGGCGAACAGCACCCGCCGGTCGCCGTGCAAGCGTGCGCCCTGCGCCAGGTCGGGATCGAGATAGGCGTCGCGCAGCCGCACCAGGCCCACGTCCATCAGCGCCTTGTCGCCCAGTTGGGCCAGGAAGGCGGGATCGAGCTGGCCATGCAAGGGCGAGGCATCGGAAGCCCGCTGCAAGGCCGCCGCCAGCGCGGCCGCATCGCTGCCCGGCCGCAGCTTGACGTAGACGCGGCCGAACAGCCGGCCCCAGTTATGGGTGGCGTCGTCGCGGTCCGGACCGGCCCACAACGGCGAGCCGCTGCCTGCCAGGGTTTCATACGGCACCGTGGTGGTGGCGGGCGGATCGGCCACCAGCGCGCCCACCGCCAGCCGCTCGCCTGCGGCGCTCACCAGTTGGCCGACGACGTCCGTGTCGCGCCCGAACAGCTTGCGCGCGCCCGTCACCGTCAGCACGAGGCTGTCCGGCCGCGCCAGCGCCGCCGTCGCGTCGCCGGCCAGCACGCGCACGCCCATCATCGCCGCAAACGCGGGATCGACCAGCGTGACCTGAGCGGCCACCGTGCGCGGGCCCGCGCTCAGCGCGGCCGGCACTTGCGCATACATCGTCACGTCGGCCGGCAGGCGCTGCTCGAGCACCGTGCCGCGCAGGGCCTGCGTGGCTTGTTCCGACCACTCCTCCGGCACGCCGGGGAAGTGGAAGCGGGTCTTGACCAGGTAGACCCGGTCGGGATCGGGGTGCGTGTTGTCGTAGCTGAACGAGTGGGCCACGTAGCCCAGCAGCAGGAAGCAGGCGGCAAAGCCGACGGCCAGGCCGGCGATGGCGCTGCCGGACCACAGCCGGTCTTTGCCCAGCAAGCGCCAGCCGATGCGGAAATCCGAGAGTGGCATGATTCATCCTTTCATTGCGGTGCGTCCGCGTACAGCGAGATCTGGCCGGCGCCCAGCGCCGTGCGCAGCGTGACGCCGTCGGCGCGCAGGCGCGCATCCAGTTCGGCGCCGAACAGCCAGCGGCGCTGCACGCCCGGCAGGCCGAAGATGTCGCCAGCCCGGACGCGGGCGTGGATCGTCGCCAGCCGGCGCACCGCCGACCCCGCGAAATCGATCTGGCCGGCGGCCATGTTGATGTTCAAGCTGCGGCTCCAGGCAGGATTGAGCCGCAATTCGCCATGCGGCTCGCCATCGCATTGCGGTGCACCAGACTGGATCTCGAACGTGCCGTCGCCCCTTGCCACGGTCGTCAGCGGCGGCGTGCAGTTGCCGGGCGCGTCGAGCGCGACGAGGCGGAAGGTATCGATCGTGTCGTCCATGTGGATGACGAAGTGGCCGCGCCCCAATTCGAAGGTCACGGCCGGCGCGCTGCCCGGCAGGACGGCGGACAGCAGGCCGGCCATCGCGGCGGCGTGCGGGACGAGTTTCATCATCGTTCTCCTCGTGTTGGATCGGCCACCACGATGCCGCCGTAGGTGACGTGGATCGCCATCGTGCAGCAACCGCTGTCGCGCACGGCGGCCGCTTCGGCGCCCACCAGCCACTTGCGCTGCTTGTGCCAGGGCAGGTCGGGTCGGCCGCCGCTGATGCCGCCCACGCGCGTGGCGAAACGCAGGTCGCGGTAGTTGTCCAGCCCCATCCCCGTCAGCGTGACACCGCCGGCCGTCAGCGCCAGCTCGAACGATGTACGCGCCGACATGCGCAGCGTGAAGATCGTTCCTTCGTGATCGCCGGCGCCATGGCAGCTGCGCACGTGGCGCGCGGTGGTGACGGCGCCGTCGCGGGCGATTGCCACCTCGGGCTGGCACCTGCCTTGCGCCCGCCAGCTCAGTTCGAACGGCTCGGCCATCGGCTCGTCCACCAGTTCCAATTCGACGCCGCCGGCATCGATGCGGATCACCTGCGGCGCCGCGGATGATGCCTGCGCCGTCGCGCCGCCCGCCAGCGCGGAACAGATCAGCCACCTGGTCATCATGCGTCCTCCTGCGAATAGGTGAACACCACCTTGCCGCCGCGGGCACGGGCCAGGTACGTGCGCTCCACGAAATGTGCCAGCGCGCCGCCACCGACGACCGTGTCCAGCGGTACCGGCAGGCGGCCAGCCGTGTAATCGGCCAGCGCCTCCTCCAGGTCGCCCGTCGTGCCCAGGTTGTTGCCGATCAGGCCGAGGTTCTTGCGGATGATCAGGCTGAACACCTCGTCCAGCGGCAGGCCCTGTTCCATGAACGCGTCCGGCACGTCCTCGCTGAACTGCTGGTAAACCCCGCAGGTGATATAGGTGCCGCCGCGCCGCAGGTGACGCACCAGCTTGCGCAGGTAGATATCCATGAAGGGATCGATCACGGCGTCGAACTGCGCCAGGCCGTGCGCGGCCAGGTAGGCCTGCAGCAGCGGCTCGGCCGGCTGCTCGCGCGCCAGCACGCAGCAGTCGCGCACGCCCAGCGCGCGCAACGCCGGCACGCTGTCGGCCGATGTCGTCAGCGCATGCACGTCGTGGCCGCGCGCCACCAGCGCCGCGATGGCGAACAGCGCCGTGTTCGACGACGCGGCCGTGACGGCGACCTGGGCGCCGCGCGCGGGCCGCAGACGGCGTACCAGCGCGTAGGCCGTCTGGGCGCCCACGCTGAACGCGGCCGCCGTGGCGAACGGCATCGCGGCGGGAAAACGCAGCAGCTTCGCGCGCGGCAGCACCTGCAACTGCTGCGAAGCGCGCTGCGTCGTCAGGCCAGGATGAGCGTCCGTCACGTCGACCGCGCCATTGCCGAACACCCGGTCGCCAGGGCGCAGGTCGTCCACCGCGGCGCCGACCTTGACGACGGTGCCGGCGAATTCGGAGCCCAGCACCAGGTAGCCACCGGCCTCGCGGCGGGCCGCCTGCAACAGCCGGCCTTTTTCGCGGTAGTTGCAGGAAAAGGCGTGCACCCGTACCAGAACGTCGTGCGCATGGTCCGGGTCGGCCGGGTCCAGGTCGATATCGGGACGCTCGACCAGGGCGAAATGCACCGTGGTGCCATGCAGGGTGGCGTTGCAGGTTTCCAGCGCGGCGACCTGCCGCGCGGTCCGCTCGCCCATTGCGATAAGGGCCTTCATCACAGCGCTCCCGACGCCGCAAGCTTGCCGCCGCCCGATCCTTCGGCGGCCTGCTGTCCGGCCCACTCGCGCTCCAGGCCCTTCTCCTTGCGCAGGTAGTACAGGTAGAAGCCGACGAAGATCAGCACATCCGACACCGACTCCGCGTACGCGGCCAGGGTCAGGCTGCCGCCAAAGGCCAGGCGGATGACGATCACCGGCACCAGGTTGCACAGGTACATGGACCAGATGGTCAGCAGCAGCGTGCCGCGCGTGTCGCCCAGGCCGATGATGGCGAACAGGAAGGGGAAGGACGCCATCAGTACGGCCCAGGGAATGGACGTGATGCGCACGTAGCTGACCGCCCGCGCCGCGATGTCCGGATCGGTGACGAAGAAGTGGATGAAATGCGGCGCCAGCAGGATGAACGGAATCATCGGCAGCGCCGCCAGCACGAACGTGGCGCTGGCCATCCAGCGCACGCCGACGCGGATATTGGCGAGCTTGCGCCCGCCCGCGTTCTGCGCCGTGAACGGGATCATCGTGACGATGGCACTCATCAGGATCGTCTGGAAGAAGCCCGTCACGTATTGGGTCACCGTGACCGCCTCCAGGGTGCCCGGCTCGTAGAACGAGAACAGCAGGAACAGCAGGTAGAAGGACAGGCTCAGGGAGAACGAGTTGAGCGTCTCGGCGCCGCCCAGCCGTACCAGTTCGCCCCACTGGGTAAACAGCCGGCGCGGCACGAAATCGATGCCGAGGCGGAACGGGAACACCTTGTGGCGCCCCATGTCATGACGCAGCACCAGCAGCCCCGCCACGCGCGACGCCATCAGCGCGGCCGCCGCGGCTTCCAGCGCGCCGAAGCCGGCGCGCGTGCCCAGCCAGATGAAGACGGGGCACAACGCCACGCTGCTGACGAACGTGACGATCTTGAAGCGGCGGATCACGGACACGGCGCCGGCCATGCGCGCCAGCAGCCCGCCGTAGATGTGGACGATGACGAACAGGTAGCCGTACCAGTAGACGTCCAGGTAGGACAGTACCTGCTGTTTCACCAGCGGGTCGACACCGAACACGGAGATCAGGTACTGCGTGCAGAAGCGCCCGGTGACGGCGATGACGAGGGCGATGACGACGCTCACGCCGAAGCCGAAGTTGAGCAGGTACTTGCACTGCTCATGGTCCTTGCGACCGAATGCCTGGTTGGCATACACATAGACGGCGGCCAGCAGGCCGCTGAACAACGCCTCCAGCAGCGACACGGAGGCGACCGCGATACGGAAGGTGGCCGGCAACTGCTGCAGCTCCGTCATCGCCAGCAACCAGCCCAGCGCGACGAACATGCCGGCATAGTCGAGCACCGACAGCAACATCATCGGCACGGAAAAACTGAACAGGGATTTGCGGACGTCGTCCGCGGTGAAGTCGATGTTCGTCATGGCATATCCCCTGGTTGGTCGGTCGATTCGAAAAGTACTTCATGGGCATAGCGCCGGCCATCGTGCCGGGCGCGCTCGTCGGTCGCATCGGGCAGCATCTCCTCGATCGACAGCATGGCGAAGGCGGTGTTGAAGATGCGCCCGATCATGCGTGCCATCAGCGGCGCGCTGAAATCCACGAACAGCGGCTTCTTGGCGTTGCTGACGTCGCGCTCGAGCACCAGTGCCGCATCGTGGCGGCGCACGAATGCGCGCTGGGGGATGCCATGGCCACGGCGCCACGCGTCGAGGCGGCGGAACCAGGCGAAGGCCTCCTCGCCGGCCGCGCGCACCGGCAGCCGCGCCTTCGGCACCCACCACTGCTCGCGCGACAGCACGAGGTCGCGGTAGCGCACCCGCGCGATGCGCGTCACGTCGGTGATGGCGGCATCGCTGACGATCTGGTGCACGCCGAAGCGGAAGGCGAAATAGCGCGGCGCGTGCGCCATGCCCAGCTGCAGCAGCTGCTCCAGCAGCTTCGGATACAGCTCGCGCGTGAACAAGCCGCTCTGGCGCAAGGCCAGCACCGCGCCGGTATGGCGATTCAGCACGCGCGGATACGCCGCATCCGCTGGCCAGTCCACGGCCAGGTCGGCCAGCGCCAGGTCGTCCGGCCGGGGCACTCCGGCCGCGCCTGTGTGGATGCGGCGGCCGCACAGGCGCGGGCGCTGCGCCGTGTTGAAGCCGAACGTGTCGTAGAAATCGTACGATTCCGCCAGCGCCTTGCCGTAGCTGGCGCGGCAGGCTGCCAACACGGCATCGCCGCCCGCGAATGTGAAGAAGCGCGAGAAGCAGCGCAGATAGCCGCTGTCGATGTTGTTCAGCACGAAGCAGTCACCGCACAGGTGCCCGTAGGCGGCAAGGGGGCCCGCCGGCGCCGCCGCTACCGGTTCCAGTACGATCTCGGGTTCGCCGCGCCGTGCCCAGATCTGGCGGTACAGCGCCAGGATCGGCAGTGCGGCACGGGACGGCTCGTGCGCGCCGGGCTGGCAACCTTGCATCAATTCGTGGAACGCGAACACGTCCACGGCGGTATCGGGCGGCAGCGCGCTGCGCAGCGCGGCCAGTTGGGCGTCGTCGAAGCCGCTGTGGAAGTTCACGCCCAGGTAGTGCGCGACGAACTCGCCGACCTGGCCGGCATAGCGGGCCAGCTCCGCGCCGTCCAGCGGCGCCAGGTCGGGCAGGCTGCTGTCGTGGTACACGAGCCCCGCGGTCTTGACCAGCGGGCAGTCCAGCAGTTGCCCAAGCCGCGCCATGCCGGCGTGCACACGGGCCAGCGCGGCCAGCAGCGCTGCGCCCGCCAGGCCGTCCAGGCTGGCGACGACGGCCGCCATGTCGTCCAGCACCTGGACCACTTGCCGCGCGGCCGGCTCGTCGCCGGCCACGCGCCGGGCGATCACGCGGAACTGGTCGAGCAAGTCGCCGCCCTCGTCGTCCAGCGCCGGCGCCGCCTGCAGCAGCCCTGACGTCAGCCACTTTTCCAGCAGTGCGACGGCGTCGGCGCCGGCCGGCAGGCGCTGCGCCAACGTCGACCACGGCAACCAGCCCTGCGCATCGGCGCCCTCCGTCAACATCGCCGTCGACTTCAGCCGCGCGGTGGAGAACGTGGTGCGGTGGGCGTAGTAGGCCGGCTGGTCGGCGAACAGGTAGGCGTACTGGCCGTCCGCACGACTGGCGCGATTGGCCGTCAGGCGGAAGCGGCAATGCTCGCGGTGGCGCAGCACGAAGCGGTCGTACAGCTTGAAGAAGCCGGCCCGGTCCAGGCTATACCGGCCGCCTGTCGCGCGCCCGCCCAGCAGCGAGCCGCCTGGCGCATCGCCCAGTGGCGCGAAGCCGACCGACGTGAACGTGGAGAACGGGCTGACCTTGACCAGCGCGCGCGTCAGGTAGCGGTGCACCGTTTCCTCGTCGTTCAGCGCTTTCTTGTCGCTGAAGTCAGTCGCCTTGGCGTAGGCCAGCGCCATATCGTGCAGCTGGGCGCGCGTCATCGCCATCGCCTGCAGGAACGACGGCTCGCCCACCAGTTCCTGTGCGCTGGCGCGGGCCGCCGCCAACTGGCGCTGGAACAGTAGCGCCAGGGCCGCCTCCCCCGCCTGCACCGTGCTGGCCTGCTCGCGCCACTGGCGCAGCAGCGCATCGCCATCGAGCAGGTCGCCATGGCGGCGCACCACGTCGGCCAGCGCCTTGCCGTTGTGGATGGCCCGGCGCAGCTCGATATAGCGGCGGTAGCGTTCCGCGTCACTCGCCGCCAGCGCGTGCAACCGGTCGCACGCGGCCTGGGCCAGCCGGGCCAGCGCCGCCTCCTGCCTTCCCAGGGCCGCCGCCGCCGGCTCGACGGGCGCGGACCCCGTCAGCGCATCCAGCGCGTCGAGCGGCAGGTTGTTGGCGCGCACCACGGCATACGGGACCATCACCGCAGCACTCCCCACGCCTCGCGGCAGCGATTGCGCGCCACCAGCAGGCCGTAATAGGCGCGCTGGCCGTCGGCCGCTGTCTGGAGCAGATTGTCGATGGCCAGCTGGTCGTAGCTGCGGAAAGGGCGCCCCACCAGGCCATGCCCGCTCAGGTGGCGTATCAGTTGTTGGTTCAGGTAACCGAGGGCCATGTTCATCTCCGTGAAGGTTGCGTCGTTACAGTGGAAGGCCAGTTCGTCCACGCACAGGAACAGCACGGCGGGAACGGTGCGGAAATTGAAGTTGTCGTAGTTGTAGGCGCGGCCGCAGGCATCGACGGGATCGCGCGGGTCGACGCAGGCCGGTGCGCTGCCGGTCACCCGATATACGCCGGGGTCGACGCCATGGCCGGGACGCAGGCACAGGCGCGCGCCGATAGGCGGAGCACCCGGCAGGATGTGCGCCAGCGCGGCCTGCCCGGCGGCCAGGGCCCCATGCAGCGCCTCCACGGCTGGCACGTCGAAGGTATGCGGCGCCGGGTAGAAACCGCCGTGGAAGCGCCCGCTGCTGCGTTCACGCGCATAGGCGCGGTGCGCCGCCAGCGCGGCCTGCCAGTTGGCCGGCGTGCCGTCGTCATGCACCTCCAGCCGCAGCGACCGTGGCTTCGCCACGGTTTCGATGCGCAAACCGGCATGCGGCGCCAGTGCCGCCAGCTCGGCCAGGAAGTGACCGGCCTCCAGGGCGAACAGCGATTTGCGGAACAGGTTGTACAACGGCGCGTACAAAGTAAAGTCGGCGCGCAGCTTCAGCGCCAGCCTGGCGCCGGCCGATGCGCCGTCGGGCCGCAGCCGCAGCTGGCGCATGTCGAGCTGCCAGCGTTGGCCCTGGTCCAGCAGCGTGAAGCGCAGCGGGTAGTACGCGCGCGGCGACGGGTAGCTGGCATGCACGCCGTAGCCCGCACACGGCGTCACCGTCATTGGCTGGTGCACTTGCAGCAGCAGCGCCAGCAAGCGCTCGCGCGCATCGCCAGCCGGTGCCGCGCCTGTCACGAGGGCGCGGAACAGCGGCGCCAGGTCGACCGTCGTGGCGTCGTCGCCTGCCGGGGTGGCCTGGAACGCGCGCTCGTAGGCATCGAGCTCGCGCGCTGCTGTCGATGCCTGCGCCGGTGCCAGGTAGCGGAAGCTGAATTCGTCGATCGCGCAGCGACCTGTCGCAACGTGGTCCATGTCAGCCCAGCGGATGCAGGAGGGGGCGGGACAGGTCGGCGTTCGCGTCGACCCAGCCGCAATGCCGTGCGGCCCGGGCCAGCCGCCCAGGCGGCAGGCAGAGCGGCTTGTCGCCAAACGTCAGCGGCAAGGTGCCGGGCAGGAAGACGCGGGCCGCGTACAGGCCCAGCGCCGGCAGACCGGCCGGAGTGACGTCCGCCACGATCACCTCATAGCCGGCCTGCGCGGAGCGTGCGCACAGCAAGTCCCACGCGGCGGCGGGACCGCGCAACGCCGTGCTCGCGCTGCCGGCATGCCTGGCGACGAAATCGCCCCAGGCCAGCGTGGGCACCGCATCGGCAAGGAAGTCGAAATGGCGGCGCTGGCTGTGCTGCCCGTAGTACTGCGCCTGGGCACTGTCGCGCAGGTGTTCCAGGTGGCCCGCGCCATGGCGTTGCCGCTGGCGCGCCAGGTTGCGCTCCGTGATGCCGGCCAACGAATGGGCTTCGCCCAGCGCGGCGGCCAGCGCCTCGCGCGGATCGGGGTGGCACGCGGCCGTCACGAAGGCACCCAGGCGCTCGTCGCTTTGGCCCAGCAGCAGCACCAGCACGGTCGGCAGCGCGAACTCCGTCGTGATGTCGAAGCAGCAGACAGTGTAGCCGGCTAGCTCCAGCAAGCCATGCAGCTGCCGCAGCGGCGCGCTGTCGATGCTGGCCGCGATGAAGCGCGGTGGCGTCGAGCGGGTGTACCACGCCAGCAGCAGCGCGTCGCGCTCGATCAATTCCAGGGCGCCGAACAGTGCCGCCTCCGTGGCCGAACTGCCCAGCGCGCAGCCATTGCTGTTCTGGCAGTGGCTGAACGCTTCGCCAGGGCGCACCAGGTAGTTGATCATCTGCAGCGGCAGCAAGCGCCGCGCGCCTGCCTGCACGAGCCGGCAGGGCAGCCAGTGCATGGGCCGGCAGGGATCGAAGCCGGGGAACAGCGTTGCCGCCTGCCCGGGGGGCACGGCCGCGACCTGGTCGGGCCGCCACGCCGCCGGGCCCAGGTCCACGTAACGGGCGCGGCATGCGCCGGCCGGCACGATGCTGGCCGCCCAACGCTCGCAGTATTCCAGCACGGCGCCGCGCATGCGCTGCAGATCCGTGCCGCCGCGGCCGATGCCGAGCAGTCCGGTCGCCGGCTGATAGCAGTGGTAATGCTCTCCGGCCGGACCGGCCTGCAGCACCAGGCCTTGTACCGACGCGTTGCCGAAGGCGCGCACCACGCCGTCCAGATCGGCCGTGCCGGCCCGGCAACCCGGTGCCGCGGCGGAAGACGGCAGCGCGGCGCGCACGCTGGGGAAATAGCGTTTGCTGAAGGTGCCCTGCAAGTACAGGTAAACGCAGCCCGGTTCCGCTTCCTGCACGGCCAGGCGCGCCAGCAGCGCCATCAATTGCGCTTGCAGCATCGCATTCCAGCGCCACTTGCGGTGAAACGCGGGGAATGCGGCGAACTCGCCGGCAAAGGCAACCAGCTGCGCACGCTCGCCCGGCGCTGGCAGCAGTGCCAGCATCGCCGGCGTGGCCAGCACGCTGACAGAACGCGCAGCCACCGCGCGGCGCGTGAAACTCGTCAGCTGTGCCAGGTCGCTCATGCCGGTGCTCCTGGGTGCAGCGGTTCGTCCGCCAGCACGATGTCACGGCCGCCATGATGGCCCTGCCACAACGCGCCATACAGCGCCAGCAGGCCGGCCTCCCGCTGTGCGGCGTCCAGCGTGCCGGTGTGGGGCAGGTAGAGCACCGCGGTACCGGCGCGCAGGACCGTGCAGCGCGGCCACGCCGCCGCGTCCAGCGCCGCGTCGGCCCACTGCACGGGTACGCCATGTGTGGCATTGATACAGAAGACCATGTACTGCTCGCGGGCGGACAGCGCCTGGTCGAAACCGAACGCCGGCGCCACCGCACGCAGCGGCGCGACGGCGCGGCGGGCGGCATCGAGCCGCGCCAGGTAGGCGCCGACGGCAGCGCGTTCGTCCGCGCTGGCATGGTCGAACCAGTGGCGTTGGCCCGCCACCAGTTGCAGCAGCGCTCCGCTCAGGCACTGGGCGCGCGTCATGCCGGCACCAACTAAGGCGACCGGCCCGGGCTGGCCCGGCAGGTAGGCGTCGAGCGTGTACAGCTTCAGGTAGCTGCCCTCCACCGTGCACTCGACGGGCGCACGCAGCGGCGACAGCGGTGTCGATGCCAGCTCCTCGACGCGCGCAGCCACCGCGATGGCGCCTGCCGCGCCGGCTCTGCCGGTGTCGAACGGCAGCAGCGGATACAGGCCGGCGCTGTTCATCGGCACGTCGCCATCGAGCCCGAAATGCAGGTAGCGGCGCTGCTGCAGCGGTCGCACGCCGCACAGGTCGTCGAAGCAGATCATCGCCGCCGTGGCGCCGGCGCACAGGCCATCGGGCGGCGCCAGCGGCGCCACGCCATGACGCAAGGGCAGCGCCCCCAGGTCGCCGCCGCTCAGCGCGCACAGCTGGCCGTCGGCGGCAAAGGCGACAAGGTGGCGCGCAGCGGGCAGCGCGGCCAGCAGCGTTTCGAACGGCGCGGCCGCGTCGTCGGCCACTTGCACCACATAGGTATAGGTGCTGTCCGGGGCGGCGACGATATCGAGGCCGGCATCGGGCCAGCGCGCCAGTTCGGCGAAGGCGGTCCGCAGCTCGTGCGGCTGCCACATCTCGCCCGTTTGCAGTACGCCCACGCGGCGCGCGCCAAGGCAGGCCAGTGTCTTGAGCGCGCTGTGCAGCGCATAACCGCCCGCCGCCAGCAGGATGCGTTCGGCAGCGAAGCGGCGGAACGCGCCGGCGCTGTCGTCGACAAAAGCGCGCAGGTACAGCAGCGACTCACGGACCGGTTGCAGGTCCGCGTCGGCTGCCGGCGCAGCGCTCCGGAACGCGACGGATTTCGCCAGCAGGAATTCCAGGAATTTCAGGATGTAGCCACGGTGCGCGGCGGGAATCTGTTCCATCACGTCACCCAGGGGCCGGGCGCCATCCAACATGTCGCAGAATCGATAGACATGCTGAATACAGTCATTGCGCAGGCGAATAATAAAATTATTGCCGGCGTGCTGAATATGCATGCGCTCTTCCGCATTACGCAGGAAAATGTCAGGACGAATCGAATAGATATCGTCCGGCCTTGGTTCGATATGCGACATTTTCTGCTCCATAAGTGAATACACACGATCGCTGGGGCGCTGCTCCCGCCAGGCGGGAACAGCGCTCGCATTCCGGCACGCGGCATCTGGCGCCTCACATGCGGCACCGGAAAGCGCACCCGGCGATCAGCAGCCGCGTGCCAGCAGGGCTGCCTGCTTGCTGCAGGTCGAACCTGCGCAAATGGTCGAGGAAGCGCCCATTTCTTCCATGGCGGTGGCTTCAGTCGTTTCCAGGATTTCGAAATCGAAGTCGATGTCCAGGTCGACGGTGGTGTCAACGTTTTGCATGTGAGTCTCCTTGAGGATAAGTTTCAGATGAAGCACTGGTAAGTGCAGGGAAAGCGTAATCCTCATTTTTTAATGCGCCAAGCGAATATGCAAAACTCATACAAACATCTGGAATTTCGTGAACATCTGGGTGTAGCCTGACGATCCATAACATTGGGCCAACAGTTTTTCGACAAATTTTCATATCAAGGCTGAAGCCGCCTCAATCCGACCATCCTATTCATTCGAGGAAGAAACTGACCAGATAACACGCTGATTTCGTTGATGAATGTACTGTGCAGCAACGCGGGCACGGCAGTACCAGGGCGTCCGGATGTCCGGATGGTCCGTATAGTGTTGACTTTGCGTCCAAAAAAAACTGCCTACACGATTTACGCGAGGGCCAGTTAAAGATGCGGGGCGCCGCCCCGCCAGGCGAGTGCGGCGCCCATTTTTCGGCATTCGACATCGGGCGGCTTCATCCGTAGCCGAAAACCTGTACGGCTAATCAGGGCAGCCGTTCTGGCAATACAGGCTGCCTACTGCAGGTGGAACCGGCCGCAATGGTCGAGGATGCGCCCATTTCTTCCATGGCAGTGGCTTCACTGGTTTCCAGGATTTCGAAGTCGAATTCGGTGCCCGGACCTACGGTTGTGTCAACGTTTTGCATTTCAATCTCCTTGAAGGTGGCGTTACGGATTTGCACTGGGTTGTGCAAAGAAAGCGTAGTACGTGTTTTTTGATGCGCAAATGGAATATGCAAAACTCAGACAAATCCACTTAAATTCGATGAACACGATGGTGCTAGCCTGACGACCTAAAACAGTTTTTGGATATATCGCAAGGATCGCGGCAAATAAGGATGAGGCTGCTTATTGAAGCGCTCCGATTGCGTTGACGGTTCGATCGGGATGACTGGAATTACCATGCAACTTTCTAAAACGCGCTTTCTGCTGATGGCCGGCGCCATCGTCGCCACGGCTGTACTCTTGAACGTGGCCAGTGCGCCGTCGGAGCAAGCACGTCCCTACGTGGTGCTGGACGCCCCGGCGGCGGCGCAAGGGCCGGTCGAGGTCATCGAGTTTTTCTGGTACAGCTGCCCCCACTGCTACCACTTCGAGCCCGCGCTGCGCGACTGGGTGGCACGCCAGGGCGACGGCATCGTGTTCCGCCGCGTGCCTGTCGGCATGCGCGCGCAGCAGTTGCCGCAGCAGCGCATGTTCTACGTGATGCAGGCGCTGGAGATGGGCGAACCGGCCAACCAGCGGCTGTTCCGCCAGATCCATGAGGGAGGACAAGCGCTCGACACGGAAGTCACGCTGGCCGGCTTCGCGCTGGATGGCGGCATCGCCCCGGAGCGCTTTCATGCGGCCTGGCGTTCCACCGCGGTACAGCGGCAAGTGGACGCCGCCACGCGCCTGCACACGCAGATGAAGGTCGCCAGCGTGCCGGCTGTCGTGATCGGCGGGCGTTATCTCACGTCGCCGGCGATGCTGAGCGCGACGATGCCGATGTGGGGCCAGACCGCCGCGATGGGTCACGCGGCGACGATCAGGACGATGGATACGCTGCTGGCCCGGGCGCGCCAGGACAGCGCCACGCAATGACGGGAGCACGCCATGAACGCACCGCGCGAATCCATCGACATTACCGGCGCCGGCATGGATGTGCCGCGGGCGCGCCCGCACCACCGCTGGCGCCCCTGGGGTGCTGCGGCCGCCGCCTGCGCCCTGTTGCTGGCGCTGGGTTGGAGCCTGGCACCACGCGGCATGCGCGTGGCGGCCGACAGCGTGCGCGTGGCGACCGTGCAGCGTGGCGTGTTGACGGACGACGTGGTCGTGCGCGCCAACGCCGAGGCGCTGAACCAGGTGCTGCTCGATGCCGTCGAAAGCGGCCGCGTGGAGGAAGTCTACGTACGCGACGGCGCCCAGGTGCGCAAGGGCGACCTGCTGTTCCGGCTGTCGAATGCGCAGCGCCGCATGGAGCTGCTGCAGCGCGAGTCGGAACAGGCGCAGCAGTTATCCAACCTGGCCAACCTGCAGGTGACGTTCCAGGTGGCGCGCAACCAGCACGACGACCGGGTCGACGACCTGCGCTTCGACGTGACCCAGGCCGACAAGCTGTACCGGCGCAACCGCGAACTGGCCGCCAGGGGCTTCATCTCGGCGGTCGCCCTGGACGAATCGGCCGACAAGCTGGAACAGGCGCGCCAGAAATTGCGCACGCAGCAGCGCGGCGGCACCTCGGAATTCGCCGTGCGCGCACAGGCGATGAACACGATGGCCGGCGCCATCCGCCGGCTCGAATCGGGCATGCAGCTGGCCCACGCGACGATCGACGGCCTGGCGATGCGCGCGCCGGCCAGCGGCCGCCTGGCCGACTTCGACCTGCAGGTGGGCCAGGCGGTACGGGCCGACCAGCGCGTGGGCCGCATCGACGACGCCCAGTTCAAGCTGATGGCGCAGATCGACGAGTACTACCTGAACCGGGTGGCGCCGGGCCGGCGCGGCGTGGCGACGATCGATGGGCGCGACTACCCGGTGGTGGTCAGCCGCGTCTACCGCCAGGTCAAGGAGCGCCGCTTCGGCGCCGAGCTGCTGTTCGAGCGCCAGCCGCCCGCACTGCAGCCGGGCATGAGCGTGGACGTACGCCTGACGTTGGGCGAGCCACGGCAGGCTCTCGTGCTGCCCGCCGGGGCCTACCTGAACGACAGCGGCGGCGCGTGGGTGTACGCATTGGCGGCCGACGGCCGCGTGGCCAGTCGCCGCGCCGTGCAGACGGGCCGCCGCAATGCCAGCCAGGTCGAAGTGCTGGGCGGGCTGGCCGCGGGCGAGCGCGTCATCGTGTCCGCGTATGCGCCGTACGGCCAGGCCGAACGGCTGCGGCTCGAGCACTGAACTCTCATTTTTGCAGGAGCGCATATGATCAGATTGTCCCGCCTGAGCAAGGTCTACGCCACCGACGAGGTGCTGACGACCGCGCTGTGCGACATCGACCTGTCGATCGAAAAAGGCGACTTCGTCGCCATCACCGGGCCCTCGGGCTGCGGCAAGTCCACCTTACTGAGCCTGCTGGGTTTTCTCGACGTGCCCGATGCGGGCGAGTACTGGTTCAAGGGCAGCAACGTGGCCGGCCTGCCGGAAGCGCAGCTGAACGCCATGCGCCGCGGCGGCGTCGGCTTCATTTTCCAGAACTTCAACCTGATCGACGAGCTGACCGTCTACGAGAATATCGAGCTGGCGCTGAAGTACTCGGGCAAACCGTTGCACGAGCGACGCCAGCGCATCGAGGCCGTGCTGGACAAGCTGGGCGTGCTGCATCGGCGCAACCACCGGCCGTCCCAGCTCTCCGGCGGCCAGCAGCAACGCGTGGCGATCGCGCGCGCGCTGGTGGCCGAACCGAGCCTGCTGCTGGCGGACGAACCGACCGGGAACCTGGACTCGGCGCACGGCGAGGAAGTCATGCAGATCCTGGACCGCATCAATGCCGAGGGCACGACGATCGTGATGGTGACGCACTCGCCGGAACACGCGGCGCGGGCGCGCCGCACCGTGCGGCTGCACGACGGCCGCATCCAGCCGGGACCGTTGAATTGATTCAGGCGACCGGCGCGCCCGCCAACGGCACCAGCGCGCCCCCCTGCCGGGCGTTGGCCTCGCGCAGGTAACGGCCCGCGGCCGCCTCGCCATTGCGTTCGGCCAGCATGAACCAATGGCTGGCCTGCGCCATGTCCGGCGCCGTGCCCTGGCCGGCGAAGTACATCAGGCCCACGTTCAACTGGGCGCGCGCGTGACCCTGCTGGGCCGCCTTGCGATACCAGGCGAACGCCTGGGTGAAATCGCGCGGCACGCCCTGGCCATTGTCATGACGCAGCGCCAGCGTGAACTGGGCCAGCGCGTGGCCCTGCTCGGCCGCCTTGCGGTACCAGCCGTTGGCCAGCTCCACGCTGGGGGCGGGACCATCGTCGCGGTCGTGCAGCAGGCCCAGGTTGTATTGCGCCGGTGCGTAATCCTGTTCGGCCGCGCGCTGGTACCACGCCAGCGCGGCGCGCAGGTCCTGCGCCACGCCGCGGCCCGTCTCGTAGCGCAGCGCCAGCTCGAAGCGGGCGCGCAGGTGGCCCTGCTCGGCGGCCTGGCGGTACCAGTCGATGGCGATGCGCTCGTCGCGCGCCACGCCGTTGCCGCTGTCGTACAACAGGCCCAGGTTGTATTGCGCGGAGGGGAAGCCCTGCAACGCCGCCTTGCGATACCACTCGGCCGCCGCCGCAGGATCGCGCGGCACGCCCTGGCCATGCTCGTGGCGCTGGCCCACGTTGTTCTGGGCCGCCGCATGGCCTTGCGCGGCCGCGCGCAGGTACCATTCCAGCGCCTCGCGCTCGTCGCGCGGCACGCCGTGACCATTGTCGTAGATGAGGCCGAGGTTGAACTGTGAGCTGACGTGGCCCTGCTCCGCCGCCGCGCGATACCAGCGAATGGCCTGCACGCTGTCCTGCGGCACACCGTCGCCCTTGTCATGGCGCAGTGCCAGGTTGAACTGGGCCGGCGCGTGCCCCTGCGCGGCCGCCTGGCGCAGCCAGTCGATGGCCTGGGCGCTGTCCTGCTCGACGCCGTCGCCCTTGTCGAAGCGCAGCGCCAGGTTGAACTGCGCGCGGGCATAACCCTGCACGGCCGCCTTGCGGTACCAGTGCACGGCCAGCGCGGCATCCTGCGGCACGCCCTTGCCCGTCTCGTACATCATGCCCAGGTTGTTCTGCGCGCCGGGATCGCCCTGCTCGGCCGCCTCGCCGAACCAGTGGCGCGCCTGCTCCGTGTCCTGCGGCAGGCCATGGCCCTTGGCGTACAGCCAGCCCAGGTTGTACTGGGCCGCCGCGTAGCCCTGCTCCGCCGCCAGCCGGTACCAGCGCGCCGCCTCCGCGAAATCCGCTTCGACGCCCTGCCCCTTCTGGTACATCACGCCCAGGTTGTACTGGGCATGCGCCAGCCCGGCGTTGGCGGCCTGGCGATACCAGGCCATCGCCAGCTCGTGGCTTTGCGGCACGCCGTCGCCGTTGAAGTACATGAAGCCCAGGCTGTGCTGGGCCTGCGGCACGCCCTGTTCGGCCAGGGTCTTGATCCGCAAGAACTCGGTGGCGGGCGTGCAGGCCTTCATGCCTGGATGGCGAGCAGGGGCGCCGGCTCGTCCGGCACGCGGCTCTGGTCCTGCGCGTGCAACACGTGGATGAACGACGTCAGCGACATGGGCCGGTAGTACAGGTAGCCCTGCATCGTGGTGCAACCGTTGGCCTGCAGGTAGCGCGCCTGCACTTCCGTCTCGACGCCCTCGGCCACCAGGTGCAGCCCGAGGCCGCGCGCGATCGAGATGATGGCGAGAATCACCGGGTAGTGGCCGTTCTCGTCATGGATCTCCTTGACGAAGCTCTGGTCGATCTTGATCGTGTGGATCGGGAAGCGGTGCAGGTAGGCCAGCGACGAATAGCCGGTGCCGAAATCGTCGATGGCGACCGACACGCCGAGCTGGCACAGTTTATTGAGTTGCTCGATCGCATAGTGCGGATTGCGGATGCAGATGTTTTCCGTGATCTCCACCTCGATCTGCGCCGGCGAGATGCCATAGCGCGTCAGCGCGCCGCGCATCTTCTCGAAAAAATCGCCCCGGTCCAGGTACTGCGGCGAAAGGTTGAGCGACAGGCGGATCGTGTCACCACCGGCCTCGTTCCACAGCAGCAGGTCGCGGCACAGCGCGCCCAGCATCCAGTCCGAGATCGGCAGCATCAGGCCGTTCTCCTCGGCGAACGGCAGGAACTCGCCGGCCGAGAGCAGGCCGCGCTGCGGATGGTTCCAGCGCATCAAGCCTTCGGCGCCGATGATACGGCCAGTCGCCATGTCGATCTGCGGCTGGTAGTACATCTCCAGCTCGTTGTTTTCCAGCGCCAGGCGCAGTGCCTGCTCCAGCGCGATCTTCTGGTGCGACACGTCCAACATCGAGTCGTGGTAGAAGGCGTGGCCGTTCTTGCCCAGCGCCTTGACCTGGTACATGGCGATGTCCGCATGGCGCAGCAGCTCGTCGATCGTCTCGCCGTCGTTCGGGTAGATGGCGATGCCGATCGAGGCCGAGATGTGGACGACGTGGCCGTCCAGGTCGAACGGCTTTTGCAGGCATTCGAGGAACTTGTCCGCCACCGCCTTGGCGTCGGCGCGGTCGCGCAGCTCCGGCAGCACGATGGTGAACTCGTCGCCGCCCTGGCGCGCCAGCGTATCGCCCTTGCGCAGGCATTCCTTCAGGCGCAGCGCGGCCTGCTGCAGCAGCTCGTCGCCCTTGACGTGGCCCAGGGTGTCGTTGACCAGCTTGAAGCGGTCCAGGTCGACGAACATCACGGCAAGCTCGGTCTGCTTGCGCTTGGCCTGGATCACGGCCAGCCCCAGGCGGTCCTTGAACAGCATGCGGTTGGGCAGGTCGGTCAGGATGTCGTGGTAGGCCTGGTAGGAGATCATCTCCTCGGCGCGCTTACGGTCCGTGATGTCGCGCGCCACCCCGTAGATGCCGGGCAGGCCCGGCTTGCGGCCACCCTCCCCATCGGGAATGTGCATGCCCAGGGCGTTCAGCGAGATCGCCATCAGCGTGTTGCTGAAGGTGCGCTCGGCGCTGCCGTTGCCCGTGTTGCACTTCAGGCGCAGCTCGACGCTGCGCGAGGCGCGGTCGTCCAGCCGGCGGTCGCTGAACACGTATTTGGCGCGCTCCAAGTCCTCGTCGTGCACGACGATCGAGTAGTGCTTGCCGATCAGTTCCTCGCGCGTATAGCCCAGGAGCTGGTAGGCGCGGTCGTTGATGAACGTGAAGTGGCCTTCGTGGTTCAGCGTGTAGATGATGTCCGGCGAGCTGTCCACCAGGTAGCGGTACATGCGCTCGGAGTTCTCCAGGCGCTGGGCGATGCTCTGGTTGTCGACGGCCAGGCGGCGCTTCTGCAGCGCGTTCTCCACCGTCTTCAGCAGCTCCTCGCGGCTGTACGGCTTGCGCAGGTAGTCGTAGGCGCCGCGCTTCAACGCGCCGATGGCGGCTTCGATGCCGACGTCGCCACTCATGACGATCACGTCGCAGTCGATGCCGCGCGCGTTGATGTAGTCCATGATCTCGTGGCCGCTCATGTCCGGCAGTCGCAGGTCCAGCAGCACCAGGTCGAACTGCAGGCGGTTCAGCTGGGCCAGCGCCTCGCTGCCGCAGGTCGCCGTCACCAGGTGGTACTGGCGGTCGCGCAGCAGTTCGTACAGCGACGACAGCAGGCGCGGTTCGTCGTCCACCAGCAAAAGGCGCGGGAAGAAGTCCGGTGGCGTGGCGCCGTGGTGGTCGTTACCTGGAATATGCTCGTTCATCTTTGCCTTACACTTCAATCCGTCAAACGCGCAGGAACGCCGGCGCCGACCTTGTCGGTGCGCGCGGGCAGGAGAATTTCAAAGCTGGTGCCGCCCTTGCCGCTGCGGCACGTGATCAGGCCATCGAGCTTGCGCACCAGGCCATGCACGATCGACAGGCCAAGGCCATGGTGCTTGCCTTCCTTGCGGCTCTGCACGGCGCCGAACAGGTTGGCCAGCACGTCCGGCGCCAGGCCGGGGCCGGAATCGCTGACGACCAGCTCCACGTACAGCCGCCGCTCGCGGTTGACGTGGCCGCGATTGGCGATCTCGATGCGGCCGCCCTGCGGCATCGCCTCGACCGAGTTCTTGACCAGGTTGACGAGGATCTGCTTGAGCAGGTCGGCGTCGCCGGCCACCTCGTTCGGCTCGTCCAGCATGCGCACCAGCACCTGCACCGAGGCGGGCAGGAAATCGGTGGCGCGGAACAGGCGCAGCACGTCGTCGACGACGCGGGCGATATTGGTCACGCGGCCCGCGTCGCTCGGCTGCAGGTCGGCCAGGCCGCCGATCAGCTGGCCCACGCGGTCGATTTCCTCGTTCAGGATCGACATCTCGGAGACCACCGGCTCGCGCCGTGCCAGTTTCGCGTCCAGCACCGACAGGTAGTTCTTGATGATCGACAGCGGGTTGTTCACCTCGTGCAGCACGCGGCGGGTGGCGTCGCGGTACTCGTCCGCCACGTGGGCGATCTGGCGCCTGGCGTGGCCGCGCTCGGACAACGCCGTCTCCAGCGCGCTGGCCGCCTGGTTGCCGAACGCCTGCAGGAAGCGTTCGCGCTTGTGCAGGTCCGGCAGACGCCACGCATCCACGCCGCCGATCAGCACGCCGAGGCAGCGCTGGCCGGCCAGCAGCGGCACGCAGGCGATCGATTCGGTGCCCAGGATGCGGAACAGCTGCTCCTCGGCGATGCCAAGCGGCTGGGCACCGCGCGTGGCCAGCATCACACGACGTTCGGCGGCGGCGCTGGCGATGATGCCCGGCCGGTCCAGCGCGATGGCGAATTGCGCCAGGCGCTGCTGGTGTTCGCCCGCCGCCACGCCCACCAGGGCCTGGCCGGTGGGGTTCTCCAGCAGGATCACGGCCGTGCCGAAATCGAACAGCACGCGCGCCGAGCGTGTCATCGCTTCCAGCATATTGGTCTCGCCCTGCTGGCGCGCGATCGACTGGCCCATCTCGGACACCAGCATCATGTTGCGCACCTCTTCCTGCAGGCGCTGCTGCACCGGATCGGCCGGCGGTGGCATGGTGGCCGGCGGCGCCACGATCTCGTCGGCCCCCGTCAGGTCGATGCCGAGGTAGTCGGCCGACTGGCGCACCTGGCGCGCGGCGGCCTGCATGATGCCGTCCAGCGCCTGCTCGCCGATGCCGCACAGGGCGGCCGCCTCGGCGGCCAGCTCCGGCTGGTCGGCATGGTGGACCAGCAGATGGGCCAGGCGCACGATGCGGATCAAGGGATGGGCCGACTCCAGCCGCGCGACCGGCTCGTGGTGATACAGCACGCTGTCGGCCAGGAAGGAGTCCAGGTTCCAGCGCTCGATCAGCCAGGCGCCGGCTTCCGTGTGGGTGATCTGCAAGGTGCGCTGCTCGATGGCGCACAGGTCGGCGTCGTCGCGCGCGAGGAAGTTGGTGGCGTATTCGCGCGGCGCGGTGGCCAGCAGGGCCAGGCGGCCCACGTTGTGCAGCAGGCCCGCCAGGTAGGCTTCCTCGACGTGCGGGTACTCCATCAGGCGCGCGGCGTCGCGTGCCACCACGGCCGCGCCCAGCGCGTGCTTCCAGAACGCGCGCAGGTCGGTACCGCCCGAGTGCGGGAAGCTGTTAAAGGTCTGGAACACGGACTCGCTGATGACGAGCGTCTTGATCATGTCCGTGCCCAGCGAGACGAGCGACTGCTCCAGGCCCACGCTGCGGTTGCCGCGCTGGTAGGCGGAACTGTTGGCGACGGCCAGGATCTTGCCCGTCATGCCCGCATCCTTGGCGATCAGGTCCGCGAGCTCCGGCATGCCGGCATCGTCGGTCTGCAGCAATTCGATCAGCTTGATCAGGATCTGCGGCATGGCCGGCAGCCGGGCGATCAGCAGCCGATTGCGGATATCGTGGTCTGGTTGATGCATCGTTTCACTGGCGCCAGCGGACGTCTTCGAGAAAAAGGCGGTCCTGCCCTGCTGCGGCATGCCACCCTGCTTGTTGAAGTGCGAATCTTTGTTGCCAAAGTATTTACACGAAGCAACTAAACATTCATGGTAGCATAAATATACCTGTCCTTAGCGGGAAGGCAAATTTCTTGGCGAAATTTTTTTCCCAATCCGGGCTCACTGTTGTTTGACGGTATCGAGCGACAGCCGCTGGCGGTAGCCGCGCGCCACCAGCCACAATATCAATGCGGCCGACGTGGCGACCAGTTGGCCTGTGGCGAGCCACAGTACCGAGCCGGCCAGGGCCGGCGCGACGACGCCGGCGACGATGGCGCCGACCAGCGTCGTCTCGAACGATTGGCACGACGCGACGGTGCCACGGATGTGCGGGAACAGGTCCAGCGCCAGCAGGGTGGCGGCCGGCGCGACGACGGACATGCCGAAGGTATAGAAGAACAGCGGCACCAGGCTCCACGGAACCGACGGCGGCATGAACAGGTGATACAGCACGTTGCAGCCGGCGGCCGCCAGCAGGAAGCAGAAGCCGATGCCGATCTGGCGCGAGAACGTCATCTTGCCGGCGATGCGGTTCGCCGCCAGCGCGCCGGTGAAGATGCCGCTCACCGCCGGAATGAACAGCCACCCGAACTGGTCGGGGCCCAGATGGAGCTGGGTGGGCAGCATGACGGGTGCGGCCGTGATGTAGACGAACAGGCCGGCGAAGTTGAGCGCGACAACGCCCGACTTCAGGTGAAACAGCGGCGAGCCCAGGATCTCGCGGTAATTGTGGACCAGGAAGCGCGGGTTGAACGGCTGGCGCTTGTGCAGCGGCAGCGTCTCCGGCAGACGCCGCCAGCAGACGACGAACAGGCCGACGGCAAACGCGAACAGCGTCAGGAAAATCGTGCGCCAGTCGGTGTACTTGACGATGACACCGCCCATGATCGGCGCCACCGCGGGCGCGATCGAGAAGATCATCGTCACCAGCGACAGCAGCCGGGCCGCCTCGGCATCGTGGTACAGGTCGCGGATGATGGCGCGGCCGACGACGACGCCGGCTCCCGCCGACACGCCCTGCAGCACACGGAAGAACCACAGGTAGTGCACGCTGTGCGCGGCGGCGCAGCCGACCGTGCCGATGGCGAACAGCACCAGGGAAACCAGGATGACGTTGCGGCGGCCGAACGCGTCCGACAGCGCGCCGTGCCACAGCACCATCGCCGCGAACGACAGCATGTAGGCCGTCAGGCTTTGCTGTACCTCCAGGCTCGATGCGCCCAGCGATGCCTGGATGTTGGGGAAGGCGGGCAGGTAGGCATCGATGGAAAAAGGCCCCAGCATCGACAGACATGCCAGCACGATCGCCAGGGCGCCGCGGCCCAGCGGCCGCATATGAGGCTTGGTGCGCGGCGGCACCGGCGGCACGGGATCGGGCGGGATGTCGGAAGTGGTGTCTGGCAGCATGCGCTCTATCGTTAATCAATCGAATCCGGCGTCCCGCGACTAGCGTCACGCCGGCTGCCGCACCGGGTCAATCGCCCTGCTGCGGCCCTTCCTTCGGCAGCGCTTCCTCGCGGCGGTTGAAGCCCGCCACCATGTCGAAGCGGAACAGCCGGCACTCCAGCGCGCCGTTGAAGAACGGCGTCTTGCGCGATTCCTTCAAGCGCAGCAGCTTGGGCAGGCCCAGGTCGGCCGTGAACAGGTAGGCCGTCCAGCCGGCGAAGCGCTGCTTCAAGGTCTTGCTGAAATCGGCGTAGAACGATTTCGCCAGGTCGTCTTCCGGCAAGGTGCTGTCGCCGCGCACGCCGATCCGCTCGCCGTATGGCGGATTGGTCAGCAGGATGCCCGGTTGCGCCGTCGGCGCCTGCACCTGTTGTGCCTCGATCTGCTTGAGCGGTACGTCGAACAGGATACCGGCATTCTTCAGGTTGTGGCGCGTCATTGCGACCATGTCGCCGGAGATGTCGGAGCCGAAGATCGTGGGTTCGGTCGGCAGCGGGTTCGGTTTGATTGCCGCCTTCATCTCCTGCCAAGGGGCCGGGTCGAAGTCATGGAACTTCTCGAAGGCGAAGCGGCGGCGCGCGCCAGGCGGCACGCCCTGCACCATCTGCGCGGCCTCGCACAGGATCGTGCCGGAGCCGCACATCGGGTCGAACAGCGGGATGCCGGGCTTCCAGCCGGCCACGCGCAGCAGGCCCGCGGCCAGGTTCTCGCGCAGGGGCGCGTCGCCCGTCTCGGTGCGCCAGCCGCGCTTGAACAGCGCCTCGCCCGAGGTGTCCAGATAGACGATGAACTGGCGCTGGTCGAGGAAGCCGGCGATGCGCATGTCCGGCTCGCGCGTGTCGACCGACGGGCGCTTGCCGTACATGTCGCGGAAACGGTCGCACACGGCGTCCTTGATCTTCAGCGTCGTGAATTCGATGCTCTTCAACGGCGACTTGATGGCGGTGACGTCGACGCGGATCGTATGGTCGATGCCGAACCACTCTTCCCACGGCTGCGCCAGCACCAGGTCGTAGATGTCGTTCTCGTTCTGGTAATGGCACACGCCCATGCGCATCAGCACGCGCGAGGCGATGCGCGAGTGCAGGTTGATGCGGTAAGCGTCGTACAGGTCACCGGAGCAGTGCACGCCGCCCGGCACCTGGTTGTGCACCTTCAGCGTAGGGCTGGCGGTGGTTTGCGCGATCTCGGCCAGCTCCTCGGCCAGCGCGGCTTCCATGCCGCGTGGGCATGGGCAGAAATAGGAAGTCATGGGGGTACCCTTTATCCGTTGTGAAAAATGTTGCACCTAAAATGGGGACAGACCCCATTTTTCCGGCAATGTTGCTTAGAAAATGGGGTCTGTCCCCATTTTCCGAGCAATGTTTAGCGAGCCATCGTCCGCTCGAGGAAGTCCAGCCGGTCCTGGCCCCAGAAGCTTTCACCCTCGTACACGTACCAGGGCGAGCCGAATACGCTGGCGGCCATGCCCTCATCGGTGTTGCGGTCGTACTCGGCCTGCACGCTGGCCGTCTGCGACGACTTCAGCAGCTGCGCGCCATCGAAGCCGCCGTCGTTGGCGATGGCGATCAAGGTGGCGTCGTCGCCGATATTGCGGTCCTCGGCCCACAGGCCGCGCATGATCGCGCCGGCCAGTGCCAGCGCCTGCTCGACGCCATGGCCCAGCCGGGCGGCGACGATCAGTTTCGCCGCCGCGTCCGGCGACACCGGAAAGTACGTCGGCTGCGGGTTCAACGGCACGCCCAGGTAAGCCGACCAGCGCGTCAGTTCCGTCAGGCGGTAGGCCTGGCGTTGCGGGGCGCGCTTGGCCAGCGGCAGGCCACCCGAGGTGGCGAACACCTTGCCCAGGTCGAGCGGACGCAAGTCGATCGCCACGCCATGCCGGCGGCACAGCGCGACGAAACGTTCATGACCCAGGTAGGCCCAGGGCGAATGCGGTGCGAAATAGTACTGGCAGCTCTTGCTCATGGCGCTCCCGTCAGAACGGCTTGACGACGACGAGGATGACGATCACCAGCAGCAGCAGCACGGGCACCTCGTTGAAATACCGGTAGAACACGTGGCCGCGCCGGTTGGCGCCGCGCTCGAATTTCTTCAGCAGCGAGCCGCAGGCGTGGTGATAACCCAGCACCAGCACGACGAACAGCAGCTTCGCATGCAGCCAGCCCGGCAGCTTCATCCCTTCCGGACCGCTGTACTGCATCCACGCCAGGATCAGGCCGAACACGACGGCCGGCACGGCCAGCATCGTCGTGAAGCGGTACAGCTTGCGCGCCATCAGCAGCAGCCGTTCCGTCGTCGATCCCGGCGTTTCCATGGCCAGGTTCACAAAAATGCGCGGCAGGTAGAACAGGCCGGCGAACCACGATGTGACGAAGACGATGTGCAGCGCTTTGATCCAGAGCATGGGGTTCCTTTATTGACGAGTTTCGCCGTGACCGAACACGACGTACTTCAGCGATGTCAGGCCTTCCAGGCCCACCGGGCCGCGCGCGTGCAGCTTGTCGTTCGAGATGCCGATCTCGGCGCCCAGGCCGTACTCGAAGCCGTCGGCGAAACGCGTCGACGCGTTCACCATCACGGAGGCGGAATCGACTTCGCGCAGGAAGCGCATCGCCGCGCTGTAGTCCTCCGTGACGATGGCCTCGGTGTGCTTCGACGACCAGGTGTTGATGTGGTCCATCGCCGCGTCGATGCCATCGACGATCTTCACCGCCAGGATCGGCGCGAGGTACTCGGTGGCCCAGTCCTCTTCGGTGGCCTGGGCCAGGTGCGGGTAGCCGGCGCCGGCCAGGATCGCGTGGCTCTCGGCATCCGCGCGCAGCTCGACCGACTCGGCCAGGTAGCGCTGCGCCAGTTGCGGCAGCACCGTCGGCGCGATGCTGCGCTCGACCAGCAGCGTCTCCATCGTGTTGCAGGTGCCGTAGCGGTGGCACTTGGCGTTGAAGCCGATGTCCAGGGCCTTTTGCAGGTCGGCCTTGGCGTCGATATAGACGTGGCAGATGCCATCGAGGTGCTTGATCATCGGTACCGTGGCTTCGGCCATCAGGCGCGCGATCAGGCCCTTGCCGCCGCGCGGCACGATCACGTCCACGTATTGCGGCATCGTGATCAAGGCGCCCACGGCGGCACGGTCGGTTGTGTCGACCACCTGCACGCCATCGGCCGGCAAGCCAGCTTCTTCCAGCCCAGCCTTGACGATGCGCGCCAGCGCGCGATTGCAGTGGATCGCTTCCGAGCCGCCGCGCAGGATCGTCGCGTTGCCGCTCTTGATGCACAGGCCGGCCGCGTCCACCGTCACGTTCGGGCGCGCTTCATAGATGATGCCGATCACGCCCAGCGGCACGCGCATCTGGCCGACCTGGATGCCGGTCGGGCGCACCTTCAGGTTCGAGATCTCGCCCACCGGGTCGGGCAGTGCGACGATCTGGCGCAGACCCTCGACCATCGTGGCAATCGCCTTGTCGGACAGCGCCAGGCGGTCCAGCATCGCCGGCGCCAGGCCATTGGCGCGTGCCGCTTCCATATCCTGCGCGTTGGCCGCGCGCAGCGCCGGCGCCTCGCGTTCGATCGCGGCGGCGATCAAGGCCAGGGCGCGGTTGCGCGTGGCCGTGTCGGCCCGGGCCATCGCGCGCGAGGCGGCGCGGGCGCGCCGGCCCAGTTGTTCCATGTAGTCCGAAATCGCGGTATCCATCACTGTATCCATCACTAAGCTTTTGCCACCTTCAGCGCCAGTTGCAGCATGGCGTCCCACTGGTCGCCGGCGAACGTCTTGCCGCGCAACCCCTTGACCATCTTGTCGACCTGGGCGGCCTCGCGCAGCGCGCCTTCCAGCGTGGCCAGCGACACGCGCCGCAGCGCCGGCTCCATCATGCGCTCGCGCGGCCCCCAGATGCGGTATTCCTTCAGCAGGGCGCCCAGCGGCCGGCCCTGCGCCATCCCTGCCTTCAATTTTAGCAGCGTGCGGATTTCCTCCGACACCGCCCAAAGCACCAGCGGCAGCGCCTCGCCCTCGCCCTTCAGCCCTTCCAGCATGCGCACCAGCCGGGCCGGATCGCCTGCCAGCATCGCTTCGGACAGCTTGAACACGTCGTAGCGCGCCACGTTCAGCACGGCGTCGTGCACCTGCTCGTAGGTCAGCTTGCCCGGCTCGTGCAGCAGGCCCAGTTTCTGGATTTCCTGGTGCGCCGCCAGCAGGTTGCCTTCGACGCGGTCGGCGATGAAGTCCAGGCTTTGCCGGTCCGCGCTCTGGTTCTGCAGCGCCAGGCGCTGCGAGATCCAGTTGGGCAGCTGCGCGCGCTCGACGTTGGGAATCTCGATATACACGGCCGCCTGCTGCAGCGCCGTCACCCAGGCCGCCTTGGCCGTCTGCCAGTCCAGCTTGGGCAGCGTGATCAAGGTGAGGTTGTCCGGGCTGAGGTCCTTGGCGTAGGCCTGCAGCGCCGCGCCGCCGTCCTTGCCGGGCTTGCCGGTCGGGATGCGCAGCTCGATCAGCTTCTTGTCGCCGAACAGGGACAGCGCCTGGTTGGCAGCCAGCAGCTCGCCCCACTTGAAGCTGCGCTCGACCGTCAGCACGTCGCGCTCGGAGTAACCCTGGGCGCGCGCGGCGCGGCGGATCTTGTCGGCCGCTTCCAGCGCGAGCAGGTGCTCGTCGCTGGTGATCACGTACAGCGGCGCCAGGGGTTTGGCCAGGTGGCCGTCCAGCGCATCAGGGCGCAGTTGCATGGTGCCCTTTACTGCTGCGGGGCCGGCTCGGTCGCCGGCATCGTCAGGATGCTGCCGGGACCTGGCACGGAACTGCCCGGCGTCGGCGTGCCCGGCTTGATGGCCGCCATGCGGCGCATCATCTGCTGCACCAGGTCGGACTGCATGTCGCGGTACAGCAGCGCTTCTTCCTGCTCCTTCGCCAGCAGCTGCGTTTCGTTGAACGTGATCGGGCGCGACAGGGTGATCTGGGTGGGGCCCAGCAGCTCGGCGCCCTTGCCGTCCTTGACCCGGAACACGATGTTATAGCTCAGCAGGTACTCGCCCACGCGGCCCGCGCTGTTCAGCGACAGGATCGTCTTCGACCGGGTCTTTTCCGGATCGGTGATGACCTCGATAACGCCATCGGCCGCCTTCGGATCGTTGACGATCACCGTGTTGCCGTTGACGCGGATATTGCGTTTCAGGTCGATCGCCAGCGGCGACGACTCCGGCAGGCCGACGTACATGGTGCGGAACGGCAGCGTGTAGTTGCCGCCGGAACCGCGCAAATGGAAGCCGCAGGCCGACACGCCGGCGGCCAGCGCGGCCACCAGCACGGCATTGCGGGCCAGCGTCATCAAAGTCGTCGTCGCCATCGTCACACCACGATGTTAATCAGCTTGCCCGGCACCACGATGACCTTCTTCGGCGTGCCTTCGATGAACTTCTGCACGCTCTCCTCGGCCAGCGCGGCCGCCTCGATCGCGGCCTTGTCCAGGCCTTTCGCAACTTTTACCGAGCCGCGCAGCTTGCCGTTCACCTGGATCATCATCTCGATTTCCGACTGCTCCAGCGCGGCCGGATCGACCTGCGGCCAGGCCGTGTCCAGGATGTCCTTGTGCGCGGCGGCGTAGCCCAGTTCCGTCCACAGCGCGTGCGTGATGTGCGGCGCCACGGGGTTCAACAAGCGCAGGAAGATCGAGAAGCCTTCGGCGATCACGGCCGAGGATTCGGCGGAATCGTCCAGCTTTGCCGATTCCAGCGTGTTCAGCATCTTCATGCAGGCCGAGACGACCGTGTTGTACTGGATGCGCTTCAGGTCATAGTCGGCCTGCTGCAGCACCTTGTGCAGTTCACGACGCAGCGTCTTGCCGGCGTCCGTGGTGGCGGTCGCCGTGACGGCGGCGCCGGCGGCGGCGATGCGGTCCTTTTGCGCGTAGCCGTAGGCCCACACGCGACGCAGGAAGCGGTTGGCACCTTCCACGCCGCTGCCCGACCATTCCAGCGTCTGCTCCGGCGGCGAGGCGAACATCGTGAACAGGCGCGCGGTGTCGGCGCCGTACTGCTCGATCTGCGCCTGCGGGTCGATGCCGTTGTTCTTCGACTTCGACATCTTCTCGGTACCGCCGATCTGCACCGGCTGGCCATCGGCCTTCAGCAGCGCGGAAACGGGGCGGCCCTTGTCGTCCGTGGTCAGCTCGACGTCGGCCGGGTTGAACCACGTCTTCTTGCCGTTTTCTTCCTCGCGATAGTAGGTTTCGTTCAGCACCATGCCCTGGGTCAGCAGGTTGACGAACGGCTCGTCGAACTTGACCAAGCCGAAGTCGCGCATCACCTTGGTCCAGAAGCGCGCATACAGCAGGTGCAGTACCGCGTGCTCGATGCCGCCGATGTACTGGTCCATCGGCATCCAGTAGTCGTTGCGGCTGTCGACCATCGCGTCGTTCGAGCCAGGGCACGTATAGCGCATGTAGTACCAGGACGAATCGACGAACGTGTCCATCGTGTCCGTCTCGCGGCGGGCCGGCTTGCCGCATTGCGGGCAGTCGCAGGCCAGGAAGGCTTCATGCTTGTTGAGCGGGTTGCCCGTGCCGTCCGGCACGCAGTCTTCCGGCAGCACGACCGGCAGGTCTTTTTCCGGCACCGGCACGGCGCCGCAGTCGGCGCAGTTGATCATCGGGATCGGCGTGCCCCAGTAGCGCTGGCGCGAAATGCCCCAGTCGCGCAGGCGGAACGTGACCTTCTTCTCGCCCAGGCCCAGGGTCGCCAGGTCGGCGGCCACCGCGTCCACGGCTTCCTTGTAGCGCAGGCCGTCGTACTTGCCGGAGTTGGCGACGATGGAGACTTCCTTGTCGCCATACCATTCCTGCCAGGCGTCCAGCGAGTATTCCTTGCCTTCGGCCGTGATCACCTGCTTGATCGGCAGGTTGTATTTTTTCGCGAAGGCGAAATCGCGCTCGTCGTGCGCCGGCACGCCCATCACGGCGCCGTCGCCGTAGGTGATCAAGACGTAGTTGCCGACCCAGACTTCGACCTGCTCGTTGGTCAATGGGTGGGTGACGAACAGGCCGGTCGGCATGCCCTTCTTTTCCATCGTGGCCATGTCGGCCTCGATGACGGAGCCCATCTTGCACTCGGCGATGAAGGCCTGCAGCTCAGGGTTGTTCTTGGCGGCGTGGGTTGCCAGCGGATGCTCGGCCGCGACGGCGCAGAAGGTCACGCCCATGATCGTGTCCGGGCGCGTCGTGAAGACGTACAGTTTGCCATCGCCGATCAGCTGGTCGTCGTCGCCCTTGATCTGGTGCGGGAACGCGAAGCGCACGCCGGTCGATTTGCCGATCCAGTTCGACTGCATGATGCGCACGCGCTCGGGCCAGCCGGGCAGCTTGTTGTCGACGAAGTCCAGCAGCTCTTCCGCGTAATCGGTGATGCGGGCGTAGTACATCGGGATCTCGCGCTTCTCGATCAGCGCGCCCGAACGCCAGCCGCGGCCGTCGACCACCTGCTCGTTGGCCAGCACGGTCTGGTCGACCGGGTCCCAGTTCACGGTGCCGGTCTTCTTGTAGATGATGCCCTTCTCGAGCATCTTCAGGAACATCCACTGGTTCCACTTGTAGTATTCCGGCTTGCAGGCCGTCATTTCGCGCGACCAGTCGATGGCCAGGCCCATCATCTCCATCTGCGCGCGCATGTGGGCGATGTTGGAGTAAGTCCACTGCGCCGGCGGCACATTGTTCTGCATGGCCGCGTTCTCGGCCGGCATGCCGAAGGCATCCCAGCCCATCGGCATCAGCACGTTGTAGCCATTCATCCGCAGGTAGCGGTACATCACATCATTGATCGTATAGTTGCGCACGTGGCCCATGTGCAGCTTGCCGGACGGGTACGGCAGCATCGAGCACGCGTAGTATTTCCCCTTCGGGAAACGCGGGTCGTTTTCGACGGCTTTATAGGCGTCGATCGCCTTCCAGTGGGATTGGGCAGCTTTTTCGACGTCGGCGGGACTATATTTGTCTTGCATGATGGATGCACAATTAGTGAATATGAACCGAACATTATACTTCTTAGCCGTGCGCGGCAGCGCAGCATGGCGCTGACGTTCTACACCGAGTTCGCGCCCTGCCCGGCGTTGCGGCCTTACGTGGACTGCCTGTGGGCGGCGCACACCGATGCGGCAGCGCCCCATCGGGTGCTGCCGGACAACTGCATCGACATCCTGTGGCAGGACACCGGCGCCGGCGCCTTTGCGGTCGGCATGATGAGCACCCCCATCTGGGTGCCGGCGCGGCAGCCCGTGCGGACCGTGGCCGTGCGTTTCCGGCCCGGTGCCGCCACCCTGTTCCTGGGCGCCCCCTTGCACGTGCTGACGGATACCCGCGCCGACCTGGCCGACCTGTGGGGGCGCGCCGACGCGCTGCGGCTGCAGGACGCGCTGTGGCAGCCAGCACTCACGACCGCCACGCGGCTGCGCCGGATCGAGGAGGCACTGCTCGCCCGCCTGGCCTGTGCAGCCCCGGCGCCGACGCTGGGCCAGCGCGCGGTGGCGGCCATCGAAGCGTCACATGGCACGCTGCGCCTGGAAGCGCTGGCGGACGCCCTGCACGTCTCGCGCCAGCACCTGTCCCTGCAGTTCCGCCAGCAGGTCGGGCTGACGCCCAAGCTGTTCGCAAGAATCTGTCGCTTTCGCCGCGCCAGCGCGGCCCTGCGCGACGGCGGCGCTGGCGAGCTCGCGCAGGTGGCACTCGACTGCGGCTACTTCGACCAGTCGCACCTGATCCGCGACTTCCACGATTTCGCCGGCACCACGCCGGCCGCATGGCGGCGCTGATCTTCCATTTTTCCAATCGCCCCTGCTGCCATCATGGCAAGATGGCGCCATCGACAACAGGAGACTCCCCATGATCAAAGGACTGCGTACCGCCATTTACCCCGCCCCCGACCTGGCCGCCGCCAAAGCGTGGTATGCCCAGGTATTCGGCGCGGAGCCGTATTTCGACCAGCCGTTCTACGTCGGCTTCAGTATCGGCGGCTTCGAGCTGGGCCTGATCCCGGACGGCACGCCCGGCACGGCCGGCACCCAGGTGTACTGGGGCGTGGATGACGTCGAGGCCGAAGTCGCGCGTATCGTCGCGCTGGGTGCAAGCGTTCACTCCGCCGTGCAGGACGTGGGCGAAGGCATCCGCACCGCCGAGCTGGCCGATCCGTTCGGCAATGTGCTGGGACTGATCCAGAACCCGCATTTCGATCCGAAGCAGGTACGCTGAGCGTGCAAGCAGTGATCGCAAATTCGGCAGATTCGGGGGACAGCCTCTAATGCCGCTAAGTTAAGGATGCAAGACTCGCTGGGCCGCAGGCATATCCCTCAACCCCAGACCCAAAACCGGGGTCAGACCCGCCGGGGCCGACCCCGGCTCTCCGCTTTTGGGCGCAAAGACGTCCGCGGCTGGCTGATAATTTTCCTTAACTTGGCGGCATTAGGGACAGCCTTCGATTTCACCGAGCAACTTGCGTCCCATTGGGAGGCTGTCCCCGATTCCTGCGGGTATGCTAATATACGGTTCGTATATAAACCGTATAAAGGCACCACCATGGGCATCGTCAAGATCTCCGACCAGATGCATGAGAACCTGCGCATCGCCAGCGGCGCCCTGAGCCGCTCGATCAACGCGCAGGCCGAGCACTGGCTGCGCATCGGCCTCCTGGCCGAAACCAATCCCGACCTGAATTACAGCGAGCTGTGCCAACTGCTGCTGCGCGGCGACACGGGCGGCGGACCGCTGCGGCTGGCGCCACTGGACCGGGAGGCGCTCAATGCGTAAGAAAAACAGCAACGAAATCTTGATCAAGTCGCCGGAACAGGTCGAGCTGTCGCGCGCCGCCGGCCAGCTGGCCGCCGACGTGCTGACGATGATCGGCCCGTACGTGAAACCAGGCGTATCGACCGAGTACCTGGACCAGCTGTGCCATGACTACATCGTCAAGGAACTGAAGGTCATCCCGGCCAACGTCGGCTACGCCGGCTTCACCAAGACGCTGTGCACGTCCGTCAACGAGGTCGTCTGCCACGGCATTCCGTCGCCGAAGAAGATCCTGAAGGACGGCGACATCATCAACATCGACGTGGCCGTCATCAAGGATGGCTGGTTCGGCGACACCAGCCGCATGTACTACGTCGGCAACCCGTCGAAAGCCGCGCGCAAGCTGTGCGACGTCACCTACGACGCCATGTGGGCCGGCATCCGCGCCGTGAAGCCGGGCGCCACCCTGGGCGACGTCGGCCATGCGATCCAGACGGTGGCCGAGAACGCCGGCTTCTCCGTGGTGCGCGACTACTGCGGCCACGGCATCGGCATGGTCTACCACGAAAGCGTGCAGGTGCTGCACTACGGCCGCCCCGGCACCGGCATGGTGCTGCAACCGGGGATGATCTTCACGATCGAGCCGATGATCAACGCCGGCAAGCACCAGACCCGAGCGCTGCCGGACGGCTGGACGGTCGTGACGGCGGACCGATCGCTGTCCGCGCAGTGGGAGCATATGGTGACGGTGACGGAAACGGGATTCGATGTGCTGACCTTGGGGCCGGGCGAGAAGATCTGAGGCCAGGACCGCGTTGTCATTGTCCAGGTTTTCTTTCAATGTCTGTAGTGCTAACCTGCGATGTCGGTTGCAGAGAAATCGCATGTCCCTGTTCTCCCTGCCGCGCCCGCTTGCACCTTTCCTCTGCGAGGACCTATGGCACTCAGGCACCCGCATCGCCGCCGCCCGGGCAACTTCGGCACGATTCTCGATCATGCCGAACGCGTCGTCCGGCTCGTTCTGTCCACCGTCGTGGTCGCTATCCTGCTGTGGCTATGCTGGACCGATCCCGTGCTGTCGGCCAACTCCCAGACCTACCTGAAGGCGCTGATGGCGCTGGCCTTTGCCGTGCTAATGGCATCGCTGGCTGGCCTGCTTGAATTCGAAGGCAGGGTGCCCGGCTGGACTGTCCGGGCCGCCGGGGCCAGCGCGATTTTTGCCCTCGTCTGGTTCACATTGCCGGCAAGCGTAGGGTCGCTGGAGCGGCGCGTGGCGGCCGACATCAATATCGGCAAACTCGCACTGTTCGATATCCGCAGCATGGAACCACCAGGCGACCCGCGCCTGCAGGCAGCGGCCGCGGTGGCCGTGACGGTCCCTGTGGATGTGGTCGCCACTTCCCGTTTCAACGAAGCCCATCCCGCGGCGGTGCGTGGCGCGGTGCTGCGATTGACGGCCGGTACCCACACGGTCACGCTGCCCTGGCTGTATTTCGTGCGTCACGTGCCAGGCCAAGGCGGCTCCTGGCTTTCCGCCGATCCGTTGGCGACAGCGCAGACCTTCGAGATCGCCGCCGGCACGCACCAGTATCGCGAAGTCCTGTTTGCCAGCCATCCCGATCAGCTCAACTGGGGCCAGGTGGTCCGGCATCTGGAGCGGGCAGGTACGCTGGAACTGAAGGTGCTCTGGAAGACCGAACAGGTACAGGGTCCCACCGGCATCGAACAGTCTTGCCGTGCCGCGATCGACGTGCGATCCGGCGCGCTGCGCCGTGCGTTGCGCAACGCCCGCCACCCCGGCAGGTTTGTCTTCAACTGTGTCATGTGAGGCCATCATGAACAATGTCGCAAGAAGCGTGTTATTTCTGCTGATGCTGGGTTCGCAGGCGGGGCTCGTCGCAGCACAGGACCAATCCGCCCCCAAGCCGGCGGCCCGGGCAGATCCAGCCGAGGGCATGACCGCTCGCCCGCACGACAAGCAGAACAAGCGGGGCCACTGTGGCAACCTGAAGAGCGAAGACTGCAACTTTGTCAGGGTCCCCAAGCCCAAGGGTGGCCCATGCCAGGGCACCATGTGCCCGCCGGGCAGGCCTGAGTCCAAGCGGCCGCTGGAAGAGCTGACGCAGCCGCGGCAGTCCGGGACGCGTTAAGCCGGCACCCGCCGGGCCGGCCGCAGGGCGGGAGCGGCGCCGGCATCCATGATCGCGTCAGCGCAGCACCAGCTGCAGTGCCGGCTTCTCGCCGTAGTCTTCGTAGCGTTCGTTGATGCCGCCCACGCAGTATTCGATCTCCTCCAGCAGTTCGGGCACGGCCGTGCGCATCGCGTGCGCGTTGTCGATGACGATCTGCAGCAGCTCGTTCGGCTTCAGGCGGAACTTCGTCATGCCTTCGTCGTCGCGCAGGTAGGAGAGTGCGTCGACCCACGAGTCCATCGTGTCGCCATAGTAATCGGGCAGTCCCAGCGCCGCGCGGCTGGCGGCGTGGAACGAGGCTTCATCGCGGATCGCCGCGCCGTCCAGGGTTACACTGGCCATTATTTCGCTTCCTTCGGGTCGGTGACGAAGACCAGCTTCGTCAGGCCCTGCGCCTGCGCGGCCGCCATCAGCTGGGCCACCGCTTCATAGCGGGTGGCGCGGTCGGCGCGCAGTTGCAGTTCGGGTTGGGGGTCGCGCCGGGCGGCGGCGGCCAGGCGCTGCGCCAGCTCGTCGCCCTTCAGCGCCTGTTCGTTCCAGTAGACGGTGCCGCCAGCGTCGATCGCCACCGTGACGTTTGCCGCGCCCTGCTGCACCGCCGCGGCCTTGGCCTTCGGCAGGTCCAGGCTGACGGCATTGGTGAACATCGGCGCGGACAGGATGAAGATCACCAGCAGCACCAGCATCACGTCCACCATCGGGGTGACGTTGATGTCGGCCATCGCTTCCTTCTGGCGGTGGTGGTTGAATGCGCCGAATGCCATCGCGGCCCCAGTCTTTGCTCAGTTCTTGGTCAAGTAGGCGTGCAGGTCGTGCGCGAACGCGTCCAGCTCGGACAAGGTCAGGCGGTTCACGCGGTTGAAACCGTTATACGCCAGCACGGCGGGAATCGCCACCATCAGGCCCACGCCCGTCATGATCAGCGCTTCGCCGACAGGACCGGCGATGCGGTCGATCTGCACCGGGCCGGTGGACGACACGGCTGCCAGCGCATGGTAGATGCCCCAGACGGTGCCCAGCAGCCCGACGAACGGCGCGGTGGAAGCGATCGACGCCAGCAGGGTCAGGCCGCTTTCCAGGCGCACGGTGGAGCGGTGGATGGCGTCGCGCAAGAGGCGCGTCATCTGTTCGGCCGGGCTAACGGCGCTGCCCAGCGAAGCCGGACCCGGCGCCACGCGCACGGTGCCCTGGCTGGCCAGGGCAAGATAGATGCCTTCCGGGTCGCCGGCGGCGACGACGGCCACGCCATCCTGCAAAGTCGGGGCATCCCAGAAGCGCCGCACCACGCCGGCGCTGCGGCGCACGCGCCAGGCCATCAGGCCCTTGGACAGGATGAAGAACCAGCTCGTCAGCGACATCGCCAGCAGCAGCCAGGCGACGGCGTGGCTGATCGCGTCGCCGCGCTCCCAGTACGTCGCGAAGCTGAAATGCTCCATGGCTGTCGTCAGCCGTTCAGCGCCAGCACGTCGAACATGTCGAACAGGCCCGTCTTGTGGCTGGCCAGGAAGCGCGCGGCACGCAGCGAGGCCTTGCGCGTAACCGGCGCGGCTGCTGGACTTGTGGCTGATCTCGATGCGCTCGCCGGTACCGGCGAACAGCACGGTATGGTCGCCGATGATGTCGCCGCCGCGCACCGTGGCAAAACCGATGGTGGACGGATCGCGTTCGCCCGTCACGCCTTCGCGGCCATAGACGGCGCATTCCTTCAGGTCGCGGCCCAGCGCGTCGGCGATCACTTCGCCCATCTTCAACGCGGTGCCGGACGGCGCATCGACCTTGTGGCGGTGGTGCGCTTCGATGATTTCGATGTCGTAGCCGGTAGCCAGGCTTTTCGCAGCCAGCTCCAGCAGCTTCAGGGTGACGTTGACGCCCACGCTCATGTTCGGTGCGAACACGATCGCGGTCTTCTCGGCGGCGGCTGCGATGGCGGCCCTGCCGGCGTCGTCGAAGCCCGTCGTGCCGATCACCAGCTTGACGCCGTGCGCCGCGCAGTATTCCAGATGCTTCAGCGTGCCTTCGGGACGGGTGAAGTCGATCAGCACATCCGCGCCCTTCAGGCCTTCGGCCAGGTCGGACGTCACCAGCACGCCGGCCGGCTTGCCCAGGAACGCGGCGGCGTCCTGGCCCAGGCCGTCGCTGCCGGCGATGCCCAGTGCGCCGGACAGGCGCAGGTCGTCGGCGTCCTGCACCGCTTCCACCAGCATGCGGCCCATGCGGCCGCCGGCGCCGGCCACGGCGATATTCAGTTGACCCATGAGTTGACTCATCGCTTCCTCAGTTCTGCTTGACGTTGACTTCGACCGGATTGCGGTTGCCCGACTCCTGGCCGCCCGGCAGCGGCGCACGCGTGGCAGCCGGCTGGTTTTCGCTGTCGCGCTTCTGGTCCTTCTGGAACTTCTTGATCGGGCCGGCGATGCGGGCGATGTATTCCTGCTCGGTCGGCAGCTCGCCGCCCTCGAAGCGTTCGACCTTGCCTTCCTTGTCGAAGTAGACGACGACGGCGCTGGTGGTCAGTTCGCCGTTGCCGCGCGCCAGGCGGAACGGGTAATCCCAGCGGTCGGCGTGGAAGATGTCGTTCAGCAGCGGCGTACCCAGCACGAAGCGCACCTGGTCGCGCGTCATGCCTGTCTTCAGTTGCGCCAGCATTTCCTTCGACACGAAGTTACCCTGCTGGATATCCGGACGGTAAGGCGAGAAGAACCACATGAATTTCTGCGCCTTCGAGATCGTGATCGTCTGGGCGCCCTGCTTCGGGTCGACCTGCACTTCCGGTTCGCGCGCGGCGCGGCCACCTTCCTGCGGGCCCAGCACGGAACGGCCGGCACAGCCCCCCAGCGCGAGCGCGACGCCGGCCACGGCCGCGAACAAAGGCAGGCGGCGTTTCAAACTGTGCAACATGGAAGGGGGCGTGCGATGCAAAACGGCCGGGGTGAAGCGCATAGGTGACCTCAATTCAGATTGAGCGGAAGTGCCAAAACGCTATATCATAAAGCACTCCAGCCAAAACCGACTACCAAACATGAGTAACAACCCCACCGACCTGAAGGCCAGCGGCCTGAAGGCCACCCTGCCGCGCCTGAAAATCCTGGACATTTTCCAGAACAGCGCGGTGCGCCACCTGACGGCCGAAGACGTCTACAAGATTCTGCTGGCCGACAATATGGACGTCGGCCTGGCAACCGTCTACCGCGTGCTCACGCAGTTCGAGCAGGCGGGTCTGCTGCACCGCAATCACTTCGAAAGCGGTAAAGCCATTTTCGAACTGAACCAGGGCACCCACCACGACCACCTCGTCTGCCTCGACTGCGGCCGCGTGGAAGAATTCGTCGACGAGGAAATCGAGCAGCGCCAGCACCGCATCGCGGACGAGCGCGGCTTCAAGATCGCCGAGCATGCGCTGGCGATCTACGGCAACTGCACCAAAACGAACTGCCCGCACCGGCACTGAACCGCCGCGGCAAATGAAAACGGCCCTCGCGAGGGCCGTTTTTTATTGCCTGAAAAATGGGGTCTGTCCCCATTTTTCAGGCAAGATTTCTTGGAAACAGGGGACTGTCCCGGGTTTTCAGTTGTGGCTCAGCGCGTTCGACAGCAGCCTTGACGTGATGTCCACGATGGGAATCACGCGCTCGTAGGCCATGCGGGTGGGGCCGATCACACCCAGCGTGCCGACGATGCGGCCGTTCGCTTCGTAGGGCGCGGTGACGACGCTCATCTCGTCCATCGGCACCAGGTTCGATTCGCCGCCGATGAAGATCTGCACGCCGGACGCTTTCGACGACACGTCCAGCAATTGCATCAGCCCGGTTTTCTGCTCGAACATGTCGAACATCTGGCGCAGCGACGACATGTTCGACGACAGGTCGCTGACCGAGAGGAGATTGCGTTCGCCCGCGATCACCATGTCTTCCGCGCTGTCGGCCATCGCCTCGCTGCCCGCTTCGACAGCGGCCTGCATCAGCCGGCCCATGTCGTCGCGCAGCTGGCGCAGCTCGCCCTGCATGCGCGTGCGCACCTGGTCGAATGCCAGGCCGCTGTAGTGCTGGTTGATGAAATTGGCCGACTGCTGCAACTGCGCCGGCGTGTAGTCGACGTCGGTCAGCAGCAGGCGATTCTGCACGTCGCCACCCGGGGTGACGATGACGAGCAGGATGCGCTTCTCGCCCAGGCGCAGGAACTCGATTTGCTGGAACACCGATTCATGGCGCGGGCTCAGCACGACGCCGGCAAACTGGGACAACGACGACAACATCTGCGCCGCGTTGGCGATCAGCTTCTGCGGCGGCTGCGCCTGCGGACACAGGCGCGCCTCGACGGCGCTTTCGTCGATCGGCTGCACGGTCAGCAGGGTATCGACGAAGATGCGGTAGCCACGCGGCGTGGGCACGCGGCCGGCCGACGTGTGGGGACTGGCGACATAGCCGAGCTCTTCCAGGTCGGCCATGATGTTGCGGATCGTGGCCGGGGACAGGTCAAGGCCGGAAATCTTCGACAGCGCGCGCGAGCCGAGCCGGCTGGCCATCGGCGATATAGCGCTCTACCAGGGCTTTGAGCAGGGTTTGGGCACGGTTATCGAGTTGCATAGTTCAATCTTCAGGCGTACACACTATTATGCACGGCTGGCGACAGCACAGGAAATTCAATCGCCCAACTGTTGTTCCAGCCACGCAATCAACTCCTCCAGACTGCTGCAGATCGCATCGGGCACGATCCCCGCCTCCAGGTGAGCGGTACTGCCCGTGCGGTTCATCCACACGGCGCGCAGGCCGGCTTTCTGCGCCCCCTCGACGTCCAGGCGCAGGTCGTCACCCACGTACACCGTTTCGGCCGGCGCCACCCCCAGCGCTTCGCATGCGGCCAGGAAGATCGCCGGGTCGGGCTTGGCCTTGCCGAAACGGCTGGCGGCCAGCGCCACCTTGAAATGGTGGGCGATACCGATGACTTCAAGGTCCGCGTTACCGTTCGTGACGGCGCCCAGGGTGACGCGGTCGGCCAGGTGCAGCAGGCCCGGCAGCACGTCGTCATAGGGTTTGACAGCGTTGCGTGCCGCGAGGAAATGCTGCATGGCCCCGTCGAGATGCTGGACGTTCTCGCCCACGTGTTCGAACGCCGCGTGCAACGCGGCGCGGCGCAGCCTGGCCAGGTCCAGGTGGTACTCCGGCTCGGCCGCGAGCAGCGCCATCCGGCGTGCGCGCAGTTCCTCGATCGAAAAGGCCTGCGCCACCTTGGGCGCGTGCGCGGCCAGCCACGCGTGCAGCGTGAGCTCCGCTTCGGCAATGACGGGCGCGATGGGCCAGAGCGTATCGTCCAGGTCGAACAGGACGGCGCGGGGGCGGTGGAATGCGTTCATGACACCATTGTCGCATGCCCTGAAATGCTTGCCACGTCCAGCAGAGCGGCACAGGTAGAATGCGAAAGACGCAATTTTTCCAGGAGATCCCGTGCTGACGAGTAACCCGGTGTTCCTGCGGCTGCTGCCCGCGGCCCTGCTGGCGGGCTGCGCCAGCGTTCAGCCCACCAGTTCCATGCTGTCGGCGTACGTGGTGCTGGGCGAACAGGGCAGCGCCACGGCACGTGTGCTCAGCAGTGCAAGCGAATGCCCCGCCATTGAACTCGACGGCAGCGTCCAGCCGATGCGGCTGCGCTCGCCTGCCGCGACCATCGCGCAGCGCCCCACCGCCTCCAGCAGCACCGATTCGAAGCCCTCCGCCTTTCCTGTGCTCACGTGCGAATTGCCGCTGCCAGCGGGCACACGCGCCGCCAGCGTGGCGGGCCAGCCGCTGCCGCTGCCCCGGTCCGAAGCACGCAGGATCGTCGTCATCGGCGACACCGGTTGCCGCCTCAAGAAGGCCGACAACGCTTATCAGGCCTGCAACGATCCCGAGCAGGCGCCGTTCGGCACCGTCGCGGCCGCCGCGGCTGCCTGGGGCCCGGACCTGGTCATCCACGTGGGCGACTATCATTATCGCGAGAATCCCTGCCCCGACGGCAATGCCGGCTGCGCCGGCAGCCCGTGGGGTTACGGCTGGGACACCTGGCGCGAGGATTTCTTCCGTCCCGCCGAGCCGCTGCTGCGGGCCGCGCCCTGGGTAGTCGCGCGCGGCAACCATGAAACCTGCGTGCGCGGCGGCCAGGGCTGGTGGCGCTTCCTCGACCCGCGTCCGCTGGCACCGGGGCGCGACTGCAACCTGGCCGCCGACGATCAACTGGGCGACTACAGCGATCCCTACGCCATACCGCTGGCGCCGGACACGCAATTGCTGGTGGTGGACACGGCCGCCACCACGTGGAAGGGCCTGAAGCCGGGCGACACCGGCTACGAGCGCTATCGCGACGCGTACACGAAAGTGGCGGCGCTGGCGCAGCGCACGCCATACAACCTGCTGGCGAACCACCATCCGATCCTGGGCTTCGGCGCCGACCTGGACAAGCACGGCCAGCGCTACCTGCAACTGGGCGACAAGGGCCTGCAGGACAGCTTCGGTTCCATCAACCCCTTGCTGCTGCCGGCCAACGTGCAGGCGCTGCTGTCCGGCCACGTGCACCTGTGGCAGCAGGTCAGTTTCGCCAGCCCCCATCCAACCCAGTTCGTCACGGGCTTTTCCGGCACGGCCGAAGCCACCGTGCCGCTGCCGGACGATCCGATGGCCGTGCAGCCGGCGCCGGGCGCCGTCATCGGCGCTTTCAGCTCCTGGGTAGGCGGCTTCGGCTTCATGACGATGGAGCGCACCGGGCCGGGCAGCTGGCGGGTCGAGGTGCACGACCGCCATGGCGCGGTCAGGAACCGCTGCACGCTGACGGACCGGCAAGCGCGCTGCGAAACGGCGCAGATCCGCTAGCAGTGCGGTTCTGGCCGACACAAGTCGTTACAAGGATTTGTCGAGCTTGGCGTTGTTAAATGCACTAAAATAAGCGCCGACTCATGCTCCGCGCCGCGGCACAGCATTCCAGCTTATTGATTTTGGAGAGATTTTTGATATGAAGAGTATGTATGTGCGCGCGAGCGCGGGCGCGCTGTGCGCGGCACTGCTGGCGGGTTGCGGCGGCAGCGATAATGGCAGCCTGGTGCTGCAGGTCACCGTCCACACCCTGACCAAGCCCGGCCTCGTGCTCAAGAGCGGCAGCCAGACCGTCAGTGTCGGTCCTTCCGCAGCGGTGTCGCAATATGTCACCTTCCCCAACCTGATCGAGGAAGACAGCACGATCGACGTGCAGATTCAAACGCAGCCGACCGCCGCCAAGTGCGACGTGGTGGCGAAGACCATCGGCCTGAAAGCCAACTACTACACCGCCCGCCAAGTGGAAGTCACGTGCAAGACGTTCAGCTACAAGCTGGGCGGCACCGTCAGCGGGCTGACCGCGGATGGCCTGATCCTGAACAACGGCGCCGTGCAGAAGGCAGTCCCCGCGGGCAGCACGAGCTTCACGTTCGACACGGAAGTCGATGACGGCGCCAACTATGGCATCACCGTCCTGCAAAACCCGACCGGCCAGGTCTGCAGCGTAGCCAACAATGCCGGCACGATGCCATCGGGCCCCGTCAACAACATCGTTGTCACCTGCACCAAGGCCTGAGCGCGCGACACCGGTACCGGCGCGCCCACGCGGCGCGCTTCTTTTTGGAGAATGCAATGAAAGCAATGTATCTGGGCCCGATCGCGCTGGCCCTGGCACTGGCCGGCTGCGGCGGCAAGGAATCGTTTACGATCAACGGCACCGTCAGCGGCCTGAAATTCAGTGGCATGGAACTGACCAACGGTGGCGACAAGATCGCGGTCAACCCTGCGCCGGACGGCACGTCCGATGTCACGTTCCAGTTCCCGAACTCGATCGACTACGGCGACGAGTACGAGATCGCCATCAAGAACCCGGCGCACCAGAGCTGCGGCCCGGCCATCACGGGCGCATTGAAGGGCTCGGCGGGCTATACGCAGACGATCAATGTGGCAATCGTTTGCTCGGTCAACACCTATCAGCTGACCGGCACGGTGAGCGGCCTGGACGTGGACGGTCTGGTCATCATCAACGGTAACGGCTCGGAATTCACGGTTCCCAAGGCCAGCACGTCATTCAAGTACCCGGACGCGATCGCGTCGCAGGCGTCGTATGGCTTGGTGGTACTGAAGCAGCCGACCGGCCGCAATTGCGCGATCACCAACGGCACGGGCAGGATGGGCGACGCCGACGTGACCAATATCGCGATTACCTGCGTACCGAAGTGATATTCACAAGTGGAATGATAGGCATTCGTAAAATAAAGTGGATCAATATGCGGCAACGCATCATAATCACTCCCGTCTCCTCCACTTCTTTCTAAGAATTGGATTTAGCCGGCTCTCTGAGCCGGCTTTTTTTTTGCCTGCGCGCTGGTGACATGGCATGAGGGCCGCTGACTATTATTAGCCGAAGACCGGAATCCGGGGTCAGACCCGGCGGGTCTGACCCCAGCTCTGCGCCTTGGGGTGAAAGCAGTCGACGTGGCGCTCCAGCTTACGGCTTCAGGCTGTTGGCCAACGCCACATAAGCCTCCATCGCCACCGCCTCCGGCCGCGCGCCCGGGTCGATGCCGGCGTCGATGATCTGCTGCTCCGTAAACATCCCCGCCAGGCAGTTGCGTATCACCTTGCGGCGCTGCGAGAACGCCTTCTGCACGACCGCTTCCAGGGTCGCCTGGTCGCAAGGCAGCGGATCGGCGATCGGAATCATGCGCACGATGGCCGAATCGACCTTGGGTGGCGGATCGAACGCCTCCGGCGGCACGATGAACATCAGCGCCATGCGGTAGCGCCACTGCAGCATCACGGACAGGCGGCCATAGGCCTTCGTGCCGGGCTCGGCCACCATGCGCTCCACCACTTCCTTCTGCAGCATGAAATGCTGGTCTTCCACCATCGGCGCGTAGTCGGCCAGGTGGAACAGCAGCGGGCTGGAGATGTTGTACGGCAGGTTGCCGACGACGCGCAACTTGCGGCCCTGCGGCACGGGAATCGTGCCGAAATCGAATTTCAGCGCGTCGCCCGAGTGGATCGTCAGCTTCTCGCGTGGAAAACGCTTTTCGAGACGCGCCACCAGGTCGCGGTCCAGCTCCACCACGTGCATGTGGTTCAGCGATTTCAGCAGCAAATCCGTCATGGCCGCCAGGCCGGGGCCGATTTCGACCATCGTGTCGTCCGGCGCCGGCGCGATCGCGTCGATGATGTCGCCCAGGACGCGGTCGTCCTGCAGGAAGTTCTGGCCGAAGCGCTTGCGGGCAATGTGTTTCATGTGTCTTCTAGGTAAAAGGCGGCCGATCGGCCGCCCGAGGTTATGTCAGGCGCGGCTGGCGCGCACCATCGCCAGCGCCGCCGCGATCGCCTGCTCCATACTGCCGCAGTCGGCATGGCCCAGGCCCTTGGCCGCCAGGTCGAGCGCGGTGCCGTGATCGACCGAGGTACGGATCAGCGGCAGGCCCAGCGTGATGTTGACGCCACGGCCGAAGGTGGCGAACTTCAGCACCGGCAGGCCCTGGTCGTGGTACATGGCCAGCACGCAGTCGGCGTCCTGCAGGTACTTCGGCTGGAACAGCGTGTCGGCCGGATACGGCCCGCGCGCATCGATGCCGCGCGCACGTGCCGCTTCGAGGGCCGGCGTGATCGTGTCGATCTCCTCGCGCCCCAGGTAGCCGTTTTCGCCGGCGTGCGGGTTCAGGCCGGTGACGAGGATGCGCGGCGCGGCCAGGCCGAACTTGGTGCGCAGGTCGTGGTGGATGATGTCGAGCGTGCGGCCCAGGCCCTCACGGGTCAGCGCGCCCGCCACGTCCTTCAGCGGCAGGTGCGTGGTGGCCAGCGCCACGCGCAGTTGCGGCACGCCCTCGACGCCGGCAGGCGCCCCGGCCAGCATCATGACCACCTGCGGCGTTCCGGTGCGCTCGGCGAAATATTCGGTATGGCCGGAGAACGGCACGCCGGCATCGTTGATGGTGCTCTTTTGCAGCGGTGCCGTGACGATCGCCGCGAACCAGCCGGCCTGCACGCCTTCGATGGCCGCGTCCAGCACGGCCAGCACGGCGCGGCCGTTTTCCTTGTCCAGCGTGCCAGGCACCACGTGCGCGGCCAGCGGCACGTCGATCGCGCACAGGCGATCGGCGCCGAAATGCGGCACGCCGCCGTTGCGCACGGCCTGCAGCGACAGCGCGCTGACCCGGATGGCCGGATCGAGCGCCTGCGCCGTCATCGCCAGGAACGCCGCATCGCCCAGCAGCACGCAGTTGACCTGCTCGCGCAGGGCCCAGGCGGCACGCAGCGCGATCTCCGGCCCGATCCCGGCCGGTTCGCCCGTGGTGATGCAGATCGTCGGCCGCGGCGCTGGCATGTGCTTACTTCGCTTCCTTCAGGTCTTCGGCGCGGAACTCGACGTAGGCGCGGTCGCGCACCTCGCGCTGGAAGTCCTCGGCCGCCTCGACCATCTTGCGCTCGCGCAGCGCCATGCGCGCCTCGTTGCGCTTCTTCTCCTTCGACTCGTCTTCCGACTTGCGCTCGACCACCTGGATCAGGTGGTAGCCGAAGCTGGTCTCGACCGGGCCGCTGACTTCGCCCGGCTTCAGCGCGTTCATCGCCTGCTCGAATTCCGGCAGCGCGTCGCCCGGCACCAGCCAGCCCAGGTCGCCGCCCTTCTTGGCCGATTCGTCGTTCGAGTACAGGCGCGCCAGTTCCTCGAAGGTGGCGCTCTTGCTGTCCAGGCGCTGCTTGATCTCGGCCAGGCGGCGCTTGGCGTCCGCCGCGCTCAAGGTTGGCGTGACCTTCAGCAGGATGTGGCGGGCGTGGGTCTGCTGCACGGCCGCTTCGGCCTGCGCCTGCGCCACGCTGCGCTTGTCCGAAAGCTTCAGGATATGGAAGCCGCCCACGCTCTTGATGATCGGCGTGACCTGGCCCGGGTTCAGTTTCACCAATGCCTCGGCGAACACCGGCGGAATGCGGTCGGTCTGGCGCCAGCCGACCACGCCGCCCTGCAGGGCGTCGCTGGCGTCCGAATACGTCGCCGCCATCTTGGCGAAGTCGGCGCCGGTGCGCAGCTGGCGCATGACTTCCTCGGCGCGCTTCTGGCGCTGGGCGATCACGTCCGGCGAGGCGTTTTCCGGGATGCGCACCAGGATCTGCGAGATGTTCACCTCGAACTGCTCGGCCGCTGCCGCTTCCTGCGCGGCCAGGAAGCTGTCCACTTCCGCTTCCGACACCTGGATCTTCTGGTCCACCTCGTGCTCGCGCAGGCGCGTCATGATGATCTCGTTGCGGATGTCCTCGCGGAAGGCGGCATACGAGCCGCCCTGCTTCTCGATCTGGTCGCGCAGCTGCTGCACCGTCATCTTCTGCTCGGCGGCCACGCGCACCATGGCGCGGTCCAGCATCGCATCGTCCACCCGCACGCCCATCTCGCGCGCCATCTGCAGCTGCGCGCGCTGCACGATCATGTGCTCGACGATCTGGCGCTGCAGGTCGGCCGCCGACGGCAGCTGCGCGTTCTGCGCCTTCATGCGCTGCACGATCGTGTTCACTTCCTGGGCCAGCTCGCGCCGGGTGATCACCTCGTCGTTGACGATCACGGCGATCGAGTCGATCTCCGTGTTCTTCGATTGTCCCGGCGGCGTGAAGCCCTTCTGGACCGCAGCCGCTGCTGCCGCGGCCGGCTTGGCGTTCTGCGCCACGGCGCTGGTGCCGGCGGCCATTGCGCACAGCAGGACTGCCGCGAGGGTGATCGGGTGCTTACTGGACTTACGCATATCGGAAACGCTCATTGAAGTCGATTAAAACGAGAAGAATAACAGGTATGGCGCGGGAATCGGCAATCGGCGAAGGTAAGCAAACGTAAGCGCCGTCCCCGTTCAACGGCGCGTCACGTCGTTGATGCGCTGATAACCCGGAATGCTGTTCTTCATGACTTCCAGCGGGCTGCCGATGCCCAGCTTGGACAGGCCGGTCAGTTCGAGCTGGAAGAAGAACTGCGTGGAGGTCTTGTTCGCTGTCGTCACGAAGCGCTGCGCGCCCGCGCGGAACACCCAGCAGTCGCAGTTGTACTCGACGCCGATCAGGCTTTCCAGGATGCGGTGGTCCTTCATCGAGTAGCTCAGGCGACCCACGCCATACCATTTCTGCGAGATCGGCCACTGGGTCGAGAAGTCGACGTTCTTGAAGCTGTCGCGCAGGTAGCGGTAGCCGGCGTTGACGACCTTCTTGGCGCCCGGCTGGAACTGCATGTTCAGGCTGGAGCTGACCACCTTCTTGTCGTCCGGGTTGTACTGCACGGCGCTGTCCACGCCCCAGGTGTCGGAGATGCGGCCGGCCGCGGCCAGCAGCAGGTCCGAGCGGCTGCCCGCGGCCGTGGTCGAACCGTCCAGGGTCACGCGCGGCTCGTGGAAATAGAAGCGCTGGCCGAACGACAGGCGCAGTCGCTCGGCGCCCGACTCCTCCAGGAAGCGCGACACCACGGCCGCCGTCACCTGGTTCGCATCGCTGATGCGGTCCGAGCCGACGAAGCGGTTCTCGCTGAAGATCTGCGAGAAGTTGAAGGTGGCGTCCGCCGTGTCGAAGTTCGGGATGCTGGTCTGGTCGCGGTACGGCGTGTAGACGTAGAACAGACGCGGTTCCAGCGTCTGCGTGACGGCGCGGCCGAACAGCTTCGTCTGCCGCTCGAATTCCAGGCCCGAGTCCAGCGAGAACGTGGGGATCGTGCGCGTCTCCGAGCGGCTTTGCTCCAGCCGGCCGGTGCCCGTGTTCTTCCAGTCGTCCAGCTGGTAGGCGCTGGCATTCAACATCAGCTTCGGCGTGATGAAGTAGCTCGGGCTGATGATCGGATAGCTCACCTGCGGCACCACGACCATGCGGTTGCCGTTGATCAGGGTGGGATGCTGGAAGCGCGTGATCTCGCTGTCGACCTGCCAGTCGAAGCCACCGATGTCGTAGCGCGCCGCATGGAAGTTAATCGCCGGCAGGCGGTCATACGGGTGCGGCGTCGGCGTGGTCAGGTCCGGGTCCTGCAGCACCTGGTACTTCTGCACGCGCGCCGTCAGGCTCCAGTATTCGCCACGGTAGTCGGTGCGCAGTTCGCGCAGCAGCTGGCGTTCCGCGCTGCCGGCCACCGTTTTGGAGAAATCGTTCGGATAGTTGTCATCCGAGGCCGCGCGCACATTCCAGCCGAACGACCAGTCCTTGGCCAGCGCCTGCGAATGGCTGGACACCACCTGCCAGCGGTCGATGCCCGCTTCCTTGTCGTGCGGCAGATATTCGACCAGCGTGCGGCCTTCGTACGAGCCCGCGTCCGTCTCGCCGATGTAGCGGCCGACGGCGCCGATCTGCAGCCCGCGGCGCGAGATATAGTGCGGGTACAGCGTCAGGTCGCGGTTGGGCGCGATGTTGAAATAGTACGGCAAGGTCAGCTCGGCGGAACCGCGCGAGCTGTAGCTCGGCAGCGCCGGCAGCCAGCCCGAGCGCCGCTCGCCCGACAGCGAGAACGACAGCGCGGGTGTGCCGATCAAGGGTACGTCCTTGAAGTAGACCACCGTATTGCGCGCGACACCGGTCTCGCGGCCCATGTCCAGTTTGAGCGTGCTGGCCTTCAGATACCAATCCGGATTCGGCCCCTCGCAGGTGCTGTAGGTGCCGTCCACGACGACCGCTTCGTCCGGATTCAGGAAGTCGATGCGGCGCGCCTTGCCCTGGCCGTTGTTCATCTCCAGCTTGTAGGTCGGGTGCAGCATGGTGCCGACGCCGGTATCGGTGTTGATGCGGAATTCATCGGCCGTGTAGTAGTCGCCGAAGCGCCAGACGCGGATATTGTTCTTCGCTTCCAGCTCCGCCTCCACCTGGCGGTAGCAGGCCGAATCGGCGGTGACGCGCATCTTCTCGCGCACGATCTCCACGTCGCGTTCGAGCACGAGTTCGCGTTCCGGCCGCCCGGTGATTTCCTCGGCCCGCACCGTCACGGGCGCGTCCGGATCTTCCACGCGCGGCGTGCCCTTTGCCGCGGCCGCTACGGGCTGTGCATGGGTGGGAACCGCCGATGCGGCGACCAGGGCAGTCAGGGCAAACGCCCAGCGTTGCTTGGATGGGGGGGCCAAAAACCAGCTCATGAAAGGAACGTTACGCGTAGCACCATGACAGGCGATTTTTTGATTTGAATCCCTTATTATATGGGAATCTTCACCATCGCCCGGATTCGACAGGCTGTTTTCATGTCTTTATTGTATAAAGTATCACCAAAATTCGCTCCCGCTGGCGAGCCTGGAACTGCCGGCGCCGCCGCGACTCAACCTGACGATCGCCTCGTCCGGCTGCGGGCATGGCTGCAAGGCCTGGACCTCGTGCAGGTCGAGTCCTGCCGTCCCGCGTCCGCCGATGCCAGCTTCCGCCGCTACTTCCGCTTCGACGTGCTGCCGGCCGCACGGGACGCGCATGGCGCCACGCTGGTGGCGATGGACGCGCCGCCGGAGCGCGAAAACAGCGCCGCCTTCGTCAAGGTCGCCGCGCTGCTGGCCGATGCCGGTGTCTCGGTGCCAGCCATCGTGGCGCAGGACCTGGAACAGGGCTTCCTGCTGCTGTCCGACCTGGGCACGTCCACCTACTTGCAGGTGCTGGACCACGACAATGCCGCCACCCTGTACGCCGAAGCGCTGTCCGCGCTGGTCAAGATCCAGCAGGCCAGCCAGCCCGGCGTGCTGCCCGAATTCGACCGGGCCTTCATGCTGCGCGAGATGAACATCTTCCCCGAGTGGTACATCGGCAAGCACCTGAACGCCACGCTGACGGAGACGCAGAGCGCCGAGCTGCAGAAGGTGTTCGACACGATCATCGCCAACTGCCTGGCGCAGCCGCAGGTGACTATGCACCGCGACTACCACTCGCGCAACCTGATGTGGATGGACGAGAACAACCCCGGCATCCTGGACTTCCAGGACGCCGTCTACGGCCCGATCACCTACGACGCCGCCTCGCTGCTGCGCGACGCCTACGTGTCGTGGGACGAGGAACTGGTGCTGGACTGGGTGATCCGCTACTGGCAGCACGCGCGCGCCGCCGGCCTGCCCGTCTCCAAGGACTTCGACAAGTTCTACAAGGACTTCGAATTCATGGCGCTGCAGCGCCACCTGAAGATCCTCGGCCTGTTCTGCCGCCTGAACTACCGCGACGGCAAGCCGCTGTACCTGGGCGACCTGCCGACGGTGATGGAATACGTGCGCCGCACGGCCGGCCGCTACCGCGAGCTGAAACCCCTGCTCAAGCTGCTCGACGCGCTGGAGAACCGCGCGCCGGACGTGCGCTACACCTTCTGAGGACGCATCGATGAAAGCCATGATCTTCGCCGCCGGGCGCGGCGAACGGATGCGTCCCCTGACCGACACCTGCCCCAAGCCCCTGCTGAAGGTGCGCGGCCGCCCGCTGATCGAATGGCACGTGCTGAACCTGGTGCGCGCCGGCATGCCGGAAATCGTCATCAACCACGCCCACCTGGGTCACATGATCGAGGAGTACCTGGGCGACGGCAGCCGCTACGGCGCCACGATCCGCTACTCGGCCGAAAAGGAAGCGCTGGAGACCGCCGGCGGCATCGCCAACGCCCGTCACCTGCTGGGCGAGGAGCCCTTCTTCGCCGTCTCGGGCGACATCTACTGCCCCCACTTCGACTTCGCCGAGGCCAAGGACGTCCTGCACGACAAGGACATGTGGGGCAATGCCTACCCGATCGAGAAGCGCGACATCGCCTGGATCTGGCTGGTGAAGAACCCGTCGTTCCACCCGAAGGGCGACTTCGCGCTGAACCTGTACACGGTCTCGAACACGGGCGCGCCGACGTACACTTTCGCCAACCTGGGCGTCTACCGCATGTCGATGTTCGACGGTATCGCGCCGGGCCAGCACGCGGGCCTGGGCAAGCTGCTGCGCGAGTACGCCGACCGCGGGCTGGTGGGCGGTGAACTCTACGAAGGCGACTGGGACAACGTCGGCACGCCCCAGCAGCTCGAAGAGCTCAACGGCAAGCGGCCATGAACACTGCGCCCTACGCCGAGCGGCGCGCCCGCCTGATGGCCCAGCTGGAGCCGGGCAGCGTGGCGGTGCTGGCCACCAGCCCCGAGGTGGCGCGCAATGCCGACAGCGACTATCCCTACCGCCACGACAGCGCCTTTTATTACCTGACCGGTTTCACGGAGCCGGAGGCGGTGCTGGTCCTGGTCGCGACACGGGGCGCGCAGGCGGCGCAAGCCATCCTGTTCTGCCGCGAGAAAAATCCCGAGCGCGAGATCTGGGATGGCCTGCGCTACGGGCCCGAGGCGGCGTGCGAGGCGTTCGGCTTCGATGCGGCCTTTCCCGTAGATGCGCTCGATGCGCACATGGCGGCCTTGCTGGCCGACGTGCCGGCGCTCTACTGCAAGCTGGCACGCGACGAGCGGCTCGACGCGCAATTGCGCCGCTGGCTCGACAGCGTGCGCCGCCAGGGCCGCAGCGGCATCCAGGCGCCGCCGGCGCTGCGCGATGTCACGCCGCTGCTGGACGAGATGCGCGTCGTCAAGGACGCGTTCGAACAGGCCGTCATGCTGCGTGCCGGCGAGATTTCCGGCGCCGCCCACGTGCGCGCCATGCGCGCGGCGCGCCCCGGCGTCTTCGAATATCAACTGGAAGCGGAGCTGCTGTACGAATTCCGCCGCAACGGCGCCCAGTTCCCGGCCTACACGCCGATCGTGGCATCGGGCGCCAACAGCTGCATCCTGCACTACAACAGCAACGACCGCCGGATCGCCGACGGCGAGCTGGTACTGATCGACGCCGGCTGCGAACTGGATGGCTACGCTTCCGACATCACCCGCACCTTCCCCGTCAACGGCCGCTTCAACGCGCCCCAGCGCAGCCTGTACGAGCTGGTGCTGGCGGCGCAACAGGCGGCGTTCGACGCCGTGCAGCCGGGCCGCACCTTCCACTCGGTGCACGAGGCGGCCGTTCGCGTGCTGGCGCAGGGCATGCTCGACGTCGGGCTGCTGAAGCGCGACCAGCATGGAAGTGTCGACGACGTCATCGCCAACAAGGCCTATCTGCCGTTCTACATGCACGGCACCAGTCACTGGCTCGGCATGGACGTGCACGACGCCGGTGCCTACCGCCTGCCCACGGGCGCCGAGGCGCCCGGCCAGGAAAAGCCGTCGCGCCCACTGCGGGAAGGCATGGTGCTGACGATCGAGCCGGGCATCTACGTGCGCCCGGCCGAAGGGGTGCCGGAACAGTTCTGGAACATCGGCATCCGCATCGAGGACGACGTCATCGTCGCCCCCGGTGGCCACACGCTGCTGACCGGTTCCGCACCGAAGACGGTGGCGGAGATCGAGGCACTGATGAAGGGTGCTGCATGAACAACTACGATATCGCCATCTGCGGCGCCGGCCCGGCCGGCATGGCGCTGGCCGCGCTGCTGGTGCGGCGCGGCGTGGCCCCAGGCAGCATCGTGCTGGTCGACGCCAAGCCGCTCGACGTGGCCAGCACCGACCCGCGCACCCTGGCGCTGTCGTGGGGCAGCCGCCAGATTCTCGAGCAGATCGGCGCCTGGCCGGTGCCAGCCACGGAAATCCATGAAATCCACGTGTCGCGCAAGGGCCAGTTCGGCCGCAGCATGATCACGCGCACGGAGCACCACGTGCCGGCGCTGGGCTACGTGACGAGATATGGCGACATCGTCACGGTGCTGGGCGGCGTGTGCGAACGGCTCGGCGTGCGCTCGCTGCGCCCGGTCCGCGTCACCGCCATCGAGGAGTCGGCGGATCACGTGCGGCTGGTCCTGGCCGACGGCGGCAGCGTCAGCGCCGCCATCGTCGTGCAGGCCGAGGGCGGCCTGTTCGGCGAACAGGACGACAAGGCGACAAAGCGCGACTACGGCCAGACCGCCATCATCGCCCAGGTCACGACCAGCGCGCCGGTAGCGCAGCGCGCCTACGAGCGTTTTACCGGCGAAGGCCCGCTGGCGCTGCTGCCGCAGGACGACGGCTACTCGCTGGTCTGGTGCGTGCGGCCGGACACGGCGCAGACGCTGCTGGCGATGGGCGACGAGGCCTTCCTGAAGAAGCTGGGCGACACCTTCGGCGAACGCCTCGGCCGCTTCACCAGCGCCACGCGCCGCCTGGCCTTCCCGCTGGGACTGAACGCCGGCATGGCCGGCAGCGCGCGCACGGCCGCCATCGGCAACGCCGCGCAGACCCTGCACCCGGTGGCGGGCCAGGGGCTGAACCTGGGCCTGCGCGACGCCGCCGTGCTGGCGCGCCTGCTGGCACAAGGCGCCACGCCGGACATGCTGGCGCAATACGCCGACCTGCGCCGCCAGGACCGCGACCTGACGGTGCGCCTGACGGACACGATGGCACGGGTGTTCGCCAACGACTCGCCGGTACAGGCGCTGCTGGGCGTGTCGCTGGCCGCCATCGACGTGTTCACGCCGGCGCGCAGCCTGCTGGCGCAATTGATGATGTACGGCCGCAGATAGGGCGAGTGCGCATGGCGTACCAGACCATCCTCGAGTTTTCCAATGCCGGCCGCGGCACCCGCAATATCACGGACGCGGTGGCCAAGGCGGTGGCGCAATCGGGTGTGCAGTGCGGCCTGGCGCACGTGTTCGTGCAGCACACCAGCTGCTCGCTGACGATCACGGAAAACGCCGATCCGGACGTGCGGCGCGACTTGGAAACCATCGCGGCCAGGCTGGCGCCGGACGGCGACCCGGCCTACCGCCACGATACCGAAGGCCCGGACGACATGGCCGCGCACGCCCGCAGCGTGCTGACCGATACCGGCCTGACGGTGCCGGTTGGTGGCGGGCGCCTGCTGCTGGGTACCTGGCAGGGCATTTTCCTGTGGGAGCACCGCACGGCGCCGCAGCGGCGCAAGGTGGTCGTCACGATCCTGGGCGGCTGATCCGCGTAAGCCCACGGTGACAGGCTCCTATCTCAGGGTCGCAGACCCTGAGATAGGAGCCTGTCACCACGGGTCTCCCTCGCGTCTACCAAGCCGCCGGCGCCAACCCGAACGCCGGATCGCTGACGCTGTGAGCCCCCGTCTCGATGCGCCCCGCAAAGCGCCAGGCCGACTCCCCGTCCCGCACGCCGATGTCGTACCACGGCCCCGTTACCGGCAGGCGCAGCACACCGTCCGGAGGAATCCGGTGCGTAACCGGTACGCTGGCACCATAGGCCAGTGGCGTCACCGTCACTTGCTTCTCCACCGTGGCCGGATTGTGCAGGGTCAGCACCAGGCGGTCGCGGTCCTGCGCCGCGCTCACGTTCAGCGCCGCGTAGCCGGCGCGGCCGCTGACGTGGCGGTGGAAGCCGTTCGGTCCCAGCACCCACAGGTCGTACAGCCCATCGGCCGGGGCCACGGTCCAGCGGTCGCTCAGGCCCCGGTCCGCCTCCAGCGTGTAGCGGCGCGGCCCCAGCTCGAGCCGGCGGCGGTCGTACACGTGCAGCACGGCACCGACGCCACCGTTGTTGTCGAACGAGAGCGTAACGCCGGTCGCGTCGACCTGTGCCGTCACTTCCAGCCGGTACGGCAGGCCGCGCGACGGCCGCGTGCCGCCTTCTTGGCGCGGCACCGACTGCGAGCCTTCGGGCGGCACCTCGATCGGCGGCGTGGCGCGCTGGCTCGCCCGTACCGCGTCGGCCCAGGCGATGTCGCGCACCGGCACGGCCGGCTTGCGCGCGTCCGGCGCGGCAAAATCGAAGCAGCTGGTCAGGTCGCCGCACACGGTGCGGCGCCACGGCGCGATGTTCGGCTCGGCGATGCCGAAGCGGCGCTCCAGGAAGCGCAGGATCGACGTGTGGTCGAACACCTGCGAATTGACCCAGCCGCCTTTGCTCCAGGGCGACATGACCAGCATCGGCACGCGCGGCCCCAGGCCGTACAGCCGGCTGTCCGTATGACACTCGGCCGTAAAATCCACCGTGGACTTGCCGGCGCGGCTGCCGTCCGGCTGCCACGACGGCGCCGCCGGCGGCGGCATGTGGTCGAAGAAGGCGTCGTTCTCGTCGTACATCTGCAGCAGCACCGTGCCGGCCCACACGTCCGGATCGGCCAGCAGGGCTTCCAGCACCTGCAGCGTATAGGCGCCGCCCTGGACCGGCGTGGACGGGCTGGGATGCTCGCTGTACAACTGCGGCGGGATCACCCAGCTGACCTGCGGCAGCTTGCCGGCCACCACGTCATCGCGCAGCCCATCCAGCGTGGCGTTCCACAAGGTCGTGCTGAGCGCCTTGTCGGCCAGCGGATTGGGACGGTTCGCGAACGCCTCGCGATAGCGCCGGAACACCTGCAGCAGGTTGCAGCCGAAATTGTCGTCCATGTCCTGGTAGACCTTCCAGCTGACGCCGGCCGCCTCCAGCCGCTCGGCATACGTCACCCAGTTGAAGCCTTGCTCCGGCGGGCCCAGGCCTTCCATGCGGTTGTCGATCAGGGGACCGCCGCCGACGCCGGTCGGGTTGTTCGTCCCGGTCAGCATGAACAGGCGGTTCGGATTGGTGCCGCCCTGCAGCGAGCAGTGGTAGGCGTCGCACAAGGTGAACGCTTCCGCCAGCGCGAACTGGATCGGCAGCTCGGCGCGCGTGTAGTAGGCCATCGACGCATCGGTCTTCGAACGCGGCCAGGAGGCCATGCGGCCTTCGTCCCACGCCGCCTGCGCGTCCGGCCAGGTGTGCGGCAGGTCCATGCGCGGCTGCGCGTTGCCCACCGTCTGGTCCAGGCGGTACGGCATGACGATGCGGTGGCCGTTGTGCTGCTGCCAGACGGTGCGGCCGTCCGGCAACGGAATCGTCAGGCGGTCGCCAAAACCCCGTACGCCGGCCAGCGTGCCGAAATAATGGTCGAAGGAGCGGTTTTCCTGCATCAGGATGACGACATGGCGCACGTCGCCGATGGTGCCGGTACCCTTGCGCGCCGGGACGGCCAGCGCTTCGCGCAGCAGCGGCGGCATCGCGCTCAGGATGCCGGCGGCGGCCGTACCGCCCAGGAAGCGGCGGCGGGAATTCGCGCTCATCGTGCACCTCCGGTCCGTGGCGGAATGGCGCCGCGATGCGCCAGCTTGGCCGCGGCGGCGGCGTTGGCCTGCGCGGCGGCCTGCGCGGCACTCGCACCCTGCAACAGCAGCGCCAGGTAGGTGCCGTTCCAGCAGTCGCCGGCACCGGTCGTGTCCACCACCTGCGCCGGCGCGGCCGGCACTACGGTGCGTTCGCCGTCCAGCCAGATTTCGCAGCCTTCCTCACCCAGCTTCGCCGCCACATGCGGCGCCAGCGTCAGCGCGGGACCAGGCAGCATGTCCGCGTCCGCCGGCAGGCTGGGGAGCAGGATGTCGACATAGGGCAGCAGTTCGATGCAGGCGGCGCGGGCCGCTGCCGCATCCGTCCACAGGCGCGGACGGTAGTTCGGATCGTAGGCGACGGTGACGCCGTGCGCGCGGGCGGTGCGCGCGGCGGCCAGCGTGGCGGCACGGGCGGCCGGCGAGATGGCTTGCGTGATCCCGGACAGCAGCAGGCAACGGGCCGACGCGAGGAAGGTTTCGTCGACGTCGGCCGTCATGCCGGAAGCGGCGCTGCCGGCACGGCGGTACGTGAACGAGCGCTCGCCGGCGGCGTCGACGGAAATGAAGTAGACGCCGTTTTCGCCCGGGACCAGCGGCGCGCGGCTGGTATCGATGCCTTCGGCGCGCCAGGCGGCCAGCAGGCCAGGGCCGAACGGATCGTCGCCCACGCGGCTGACGAACGCTGTGCGGCTGCCAATGCGGGCCGCGGCGACCAGTGCGTTCAGCACGTCGCCACCATGGGATTTGTGGAATTGGGTGGCCTGCGCGAGCGGCGCGGTCGCGTGGAACTCGACCATGCACTCTCCGATGCCGATCAGGTCGAAGGCTGCCGCCTCGCCCGTCCTTGCCGTCATACTCACCGCTGCCCTTTCGTAACTGAACGGGAGCGACATTAGCATGAATTTGCTGCGGGATTACTACAAGGGATGAGAAACCCATGGGGACAGGCACATGTGCCTGTCCCCGCTGCTACCGGTTTATTGGCGGTGCAGGTTCACGTAGCGCGCACCGAAGTACAGGATGAACGCGTAGCAGGCCAGGGGCACGAAGAACGACACCTGGATGCCGCTGGCGTCGGCCAGCGCGCCCTGCGCGAACGGTACCAATGCGCCGCCCACGATCGCCATGCACAGCAGGCCGGAGGCCTGGCCGGTCTGGCGGCCCAGGCCGTGCAGCGCCATGCTGAAGATGGTCGGGAACATGATCGAATTGCACAGGCCCACGGCCAGGATGGCCCACATGGCGAGCTGGCCGCTGCCGAAGATCGCCACCAGGATCAGCAGCATGCTGCAGACGGCATTGAACGCCAGCGCCTTGCCCGGGCTGACCGTGCGCATGACGGCGAAGCCGATGAAGCGGCCTACCATCGCGCCGCCCCAGTACAGGCTGACGTAATGCGCCGCGTCGGCCGGCGCCAGGCCGGCGATATGCGGCTCGCCGATGTAGTTGATCAGGAAGCTGCCGATCGATACTTCACCGCCCACGTACAGGAAGATGCCGATCGTGCCCAGCACCAGGTGCTTGTGCACGAACAGGTCGGTGAAACGCCCGGCCGGCGCGTCGCCGGCCGCGTCGACCAGTTTCGGCAGGCGGGCCAGTGCGAACAGCACGGCCAGCAGCAACAACGCGGCCGCCAGCGCCAGGTACGGTCCCTGTACGGCAGCGGCCTGCTGCGCGCGATAGGCGACCTGCTCGACGGCCGGCAGGCGCGCCAGCTCTTCCGCCCCCAGCACGCTGCCGGACAGGATCAGCATCCCGCCCAGCGCCGGCGCCACCGTGGTGCCCAGCGAGTTGAACGCCTGCGTCAAGGTCAGGCGGCTCGAGGCGGTGCGCGGGTCGCCCAGCACCGTCACGTAGGGGTTCGCCGCGACCTGCAGCACCGTGATACCGCCCGCCAGCACGAAGAAGGCGAACAGGAACAGGCCATAGCCGCCGTTCGCCGCCGGGTAGAACAGCGCGCAACCGGCCGCGGCGACGACCAGGCCGGCAACCGCGCCGCGCTGGTAGCCGATGCGACGGATCAGCATCCCCGCCGGCAGCGACACGATCAGGTAGGCGCCGAAGAAGCAGAACTGCACCAGCATCGCCTGGACGTAGCTCAGTGTGTAAATCGCCTTCAGGTGCGGGATCAGGACGTCGTTCAGCGACGTCAACAGCCCCCACATGAAGAACAGAATCGTAACGATGATCAGCGGCGCCGTGTTGCCGCGACCGTCGTGCGCGACCGCGTCCGGCGCCAGCGCGGCCGTGCTAGTAGGTGTTTCCATGAAGCTCTCCTGTCAAAGTGCGCAGCGGAACGCATCGCTTTCCGCCGCCGCGCCACCCACAACCTGGACATTGGTGAAGGCTGCAACAAAGCTGCCTTGTGCGGTGACGCGGAACGCATTATCCACCTTTGACGCGTCCAGGCCCACAAAGCACGATAGCGGTATCTTTACAGTTCGCTTGCCTTGGCCGGCCAAACGGGTGAATTCGGCCGTCAGGTCGACCGCCTTGTCGCCCATGCCGACCAGCACCTGGCCCTGTGGCGCCGCGCTGACCAGCGTGTCGAAAGTGAGGGCGCCGCGCTCGGTCGCCCACGCCGGCAACGCGCGCGGCTGCGCGGCGCGGGCCTCGATGAAACCGGGGCCGGTCCACGTTACTTTTTTCGCATCCTGCTGTGTATTGACCTGCGCCGTCTCCACCGTCAGCGTGGCCAGCTTGTAGGTGGCGTTCAGGTCGGCGCCCAGCGCGACCCGCTCGCCGCCGCTCTGCATGTAGAGGGGGAACGTGGCCCGGTCGGACTGGTTGAAGACGGGGAAGGCATTGGTTTTGCCGCAGCCAGCGGTAACGCTATCGTCGGCCAGCCTGCCCACGCGGCGGGTACTGCCATAGCGCAGGCCATAGCCGTAGGCGAACAGCGGTGCGTAATGTTTGTCGCCCACGTTCAGCGGCGTCTGGCAGGGGCCTTTCGGCCAGGAGAACGACAGCTTGCCGGTGAACGGCGCGTCGACCTTGCCGTCGGCGCGGCGCAGCAGCACGTCCGCCACGCCCTTGCCTTCGGAGCCGGGCAGCCAGGCGGCGACAAAGCTGTCCGACAGGTTCAGGAGGTCGTTGACGTACAGCGGCCGGCCGGACAGGAACACGGTCACCACCGGCCGGCCCTTGCCGGCCACCGCCTTCAGCACGGCCAGGTCTTCCGGGTAGCGCGCGCTGTGGCGCAGGTTGGCGGCCGGGCCGATATCGCCATCGCCCTCGGCATACGGCGTCTCGCCGATGACGGCGATGACGGCGTCGTAGTCGGCCACGTCGACGCCCTGCCCGTCCGCGCTGAACGCGACCTGGTCGCCGGCCGCGGCGCGCAGCCCGGCCAGGATCGAGTCGGCATGAGGGAAGTCGCTGTTCTTGTTGTCGGTGCCCTGCCAGGTCAGCGTCCAGCCGCCGGACTGGTTGGCGACGCTGTCGGCGCTCTTGCCGACCACCAGCAGCTTCTTGTTGCGCGCCAGCGGCAGGGTAGCGCCGTCATTTTTCAGCAGAACCAAAGACTCTTGCACCAGCTTGCGCGCCAGGGTGCGCGCCTGCAATGCCTCGGGCTTGCCGGCGTGGACGGAGGCGGACGGCTTTTTCAGGTTGGCGCGCAGCTTGACGCGCAGGATGCGCGTGACGGCATCGTCGATGCGCGCCATCGGAATCTGGCCGCTTTTGACCTGCGCGATCGTGTTGGCGATGAATTTCTTCCAGTCGTCCGGCACCATCATCATGTCGATGCCGGCATTGATCGCCTGCGCGCAGCTGTCGTTGGCGCAGCCCGGCACCTCGCCGATGCCGTTCCAGTCGCTGACGACGAACCCGTCGAAGCCCATCTTCTGCTTCAGCACCCCGGTCAGCAGCTCGGCGCTGCCGTGCATCTTGCCATGATCCGTGGTGCCATCGTGCCAGCTGTTAAACGAGGCCATCACCGTCTGGGCACCAGCCTGCAACGCCGTCACGTAGCCGGCGCCGTGGATATCGATCATGTCGCGCTGGCTGGCGCGGTTCACGCCGCGGTCCTTGCCCTGGTCGGTACCGCCGTCGCCGATGAAATGCTTGGCGGTGGCGACGACGTTGGCGTCGTCGCGGAAGTCGCCCTGCAAACCCTCCACGTAGCCGGCCGCGTAGTCACGCACCAGGCGCGGATCTTCCGAAAAGCTTTCATAAGTCCGGCCCCAGCGGTCGTCGCGCACCACGGCCAGCGTGGGCGCGAACACCCAGTTGATGCCGGTGGCGCGCACCGCCTTGCCGACGGCCTGCGCCATCGCTTTCACGCCCGCGCGGTCGCGCGCCGCGCCCAGCCCGATATTGTGCGGGAACAGCGTGGCGCCGGCGACGTTGCCGTTGCCGTGCATGGCGTCGATGCCCCAGATGACGGGAATCTTCGTTGCCATGTCGGTGGCCATCGAGGCGTCGTAGTAGGCGTCCGCCAGCGCCAGCCAGTCGGCCGGGGTGGCGTACTTGTTCCCCTGCGGCCAGCTGCCGCCGCCGTTCAGCACCGAGCCGAGGTAGTACTTGCGCACGTCGTCCGGCGTGACGGTCTTGATCTCGCCCTGCGTCATCTGGCCCACCTTCTGCTCCAGCGTCATGCCGGCCACGATGGCGCGGATGCGCGCTTCCAGCTGCGCGTCCGGCGCGATGGCGCTGCGGATGGCGGGCCAGTCGGCGACCGGCGCGGCGTGGGCGGCGCCGGCCAGCAGCGCGGCGGCAAGAACGGTGAGGCGGGTGGTGCGTGCGGTCATGGGGGTCTCCTGGAGGAAGCTGATGGGTATTGTCGCTCTTGTCTTGTCTACGTGCCGGTCCGCAGGAAGTCGCGGTACCACTGGCCGCTGCGCTTCAGCAGCCGCTGCTGGGTGGCGAAATCCACGTGGGTCAGGCCGAAACGCCGCGTATAGCCCTCGGCCCACTCGAAGTTGTCGAGCAGGCTCCAGGCAAAATAGCCTTGCACCGGCACGCCCTGCGCGAGCGCGTCGCGCAAGGCCGCCAGGTGGCGCACCAGGTAACGCCTGCGGGCTTCGTCGTGCACGGCGCCGTCGATCACCTCGTCGTCGTAGCACGAGCCGTTTTCGGTCACGTGGAGCGCCGGGACCGTGTACTCCCGGTGCAGGCGCAGCAGCAGTTCCGTCAGCCCGGCCGGCTCGACCTCCCAGCCGAAGGCGGTGCGCTCGACGTCCGGCGGGGTGACCACCGCGGTCTGCAGGGGTGCGCGGCCGGGGGCGTGGGCGATCGTCTCGGGAAAATAATAGTTCAGTCCCATGAAGTCGGTCGGCAGCGCGATGGTTTCCAGGTCGCGCGCTTCGATGCGCGGCGCCGCGGCGCCCAGCAGCGCCAGCACGTCCTCCGGATAGCCGCGCCCCGCCAGTGGATCGAGGAACCAGCGATTGCGCAGGCCGTCGTGACGGCGCGCGGCGGCCATGTCGTCGTCGCTCGTCGATGCGGCGCGCACCGGATGCAGGCTGAGGGCGATGCCGACTTGCGCGCCGGCGGCATTGGCGCGCACCAGCGGCACGGCCAGTCCGTGCGACAGCAGCACGTGGTGGCACACCTGCAGCGCCGTGCCGAGGTCCCGGATTCCTGGCGCATGCATGCCGTCCCAGTGGCCGTGCATGGCCGTGCACCACGGCTCGTTGTGCGTGATCCAGTGGTTGACCCGGTCACCCAGCCGGCGCGTGACGGCATCGACGTAGGCGGTGTAGGCGTGCACCGTGTCGCGCGCCGCCCAGCCGCCCCGCTCCTGCAGCGCCTGCGGCAGATCCCAGTGGTACAGCGTGGCCCAAGGTTCCAGGCCACGCGCCAGCATGCCGTCGACAAGGCGCTCGTAGAAGTCCAGGCCCTGTGCGTTGGGGGCGCCGTCCTGCGTCCAGATGCGCGGCCAGGCGATGGAAAAGCGATAGGCGTTGGTGCCCAAGTCGCGTGCCAGGTCGAGGTCCTGCGGCCAGCGGCGGTAGTGGTCGCAGGCGTCGGCACCGCTGCTGCCGTCGCGGATGGCGCCGGGTGTGGCGCAGAAGCGGTCCCAGATCGATTCGACCCTCCCGCCTTCCCGCGTGGCGCCTTCGATCTGGTACGAGGAGGTGGACGTGCCCCAGCGGAAGGCGGCCGGGAAATCGCTGCGTCGGAGGGCCGGCAGGGCGGCCGAAAAGTCATTTGCTGTCATGGATGTCCTGGATGCCGCGTGCCTTGTCGATGGTCAGCCAGTGCAGCAGCGGTTGATGAAGTTCATAGGGTTGCGTGCCGAAAGAACGGAACAGCCGTTCGATCTCGGCCAGCGTGGCGGTCTGGAAGTCCAGCGCCGGCACGCCGGCACCGGGCGCGTTGGTGACGAAGCCCCACTTGCCGGTACCATGGCCGCCCGTGCGGGTGACGACCTTCCACGACCACGCGGTGGCGGCCCAGCCGTACTTGGCATACGTATCGAACGACGCGCGTGCTACCTGGCCGCCCAGCTCCTGGCCCAGCAGCGCCCAGGGCTGGATCTCGCCCAGGTAGAACGCCGTGTCGAGGCGGCGCAGCCGGGCATCCCACTCGCACACGCCGCCCTTGCCGTCCGGCCCGCACGTCAGCCATTCTCGGTGCACGGCCAGCCCTGGCGCGCCCCAGCCGAAGTGGCCCGGATACGGATGCATCTCGAACGCCACGTTGCGCATGCCCTTGTCGGCCGGCTTGCCGTAGGCATCGATGCCCTGGCTGTGGCCCGGCAGGATGATCACGTGGTTCGGATCGACCGCGCGAATCGCCCTGTACAGCTTGCCGACCACCGCCGCCATGTTCTGCGGCGTCGTGCCCCATGGCTCGTTGAGCACGCTGTAGCCGGCCACCGTGCCGTTGTCCTTGTAGCGTGCCGCGATCTGCTGCCACAGCCATTCGGTGCGGGCCTGGTACTCGGGCACGCTCCAGAACCGGTTCTTGCCGGCGCAGCCGCTGTGGTGCTCCCAGCCCTGGCTGCCGACGGCGCCATGCAGGTCCAGGATCACGTACATGCCGCGCGCCTCGGCCTGGCGGATGGCGTCGTCCAGGTAGCGCCAGGCGTCGGCGCGCAGCTGGCGCGGCCGGCGCTCGTCCTCGATCACGCTGTGGATGAACGGCAGGCGTACCACGTTCAGGCCGTGCCGCCGCATCAGGTCCCAGTCGCGCGCGGTGATCCAGTTGTCGCGGAACAGGCGCATCAGGCGCTCCCGCTCGGCGTGGCCGAAGCGCCGTTCCAGCGTGGCCTCCAGCGTGCACTGGTCGTCCTGGTCGCCGCCCAGGTCCATCATCCAGAACTCGTTGATCAGCCAGTTGCCCAGGTTGGTGCCGCGCAGGATCACGGGCCGGCCAGCCGGATCGAGCCATTGCGTACCCGCCGTGTGCAGCATCGGCAGCGGCGCCGCCGCGGCGCCACCGGCCACGACGGCCGCGCTACCGGACACCGCCAGCAGCGCAAGCAAGCGCTTCAACATCGCATTTCTCCCTTCCATTTGGAAAGCTTTCCACGCACAGTCAAGAAAAAGCGCGTCAGCGACGCGCTACCGGTTGCCGCCAGCGCTAAGCGCGGCGCCTGCGCCCTCCGCCTTCCGGCGCCGGGCCCAGCGAGGCGCGCTGCGTGATGCTGACGGGGTAGTCGCGCGTCACAGGCCTGTCGCCGCCATAGCAGCGATTCAGCAGCGCGTTGAGGCCAGCCAGCGCCACGTCGCGCCATGGCACGTGCACGGAGGTCAGGCGCGGCGCGGAAAATTGGGCGCTGGGCGTGTCGTCGTAGCCCAGCACGGAGACGTCGCGCGGCACGGCGATGCCGGCCTCCTGGCACTGCGACAGCGCGCCGATGGCCATCTCGTCGTTCGCGCAGAACAGCGCGGTAAACGGATAATCCGACGCCAGCAACTCGCGCGTGCACGCCCACCCGCCCTCGGGCGAGAAATCGCTTTCGGCCACCCACAGGCCACCGGTGTCGACGCCCTGGCGCCGCAGCTCGGCCATGAAGCCGTCGATCCGCTCGACGTTGTCGGGCGCTGTGGAGGGACCGGCGATGACGGCGATCTGCCGATGGCCGTGCGCCAGCAGCGCCTGCGCCGCCAGTTGCCCGCCCACGCGGTGATCGACGACAAAGCATTGCTCGGCCAGTCCGCTGAACGCCTGGTTGACGACGACGAAGTTCGAGCCGCGGGTGCCGAAGGCCTCGATGTCCTCGTCCTGCAGCGCATTGCTGATCGTGATGATGCCGTCGCAGCCGCGCTCCATCAGGAACTCGATGCCCTCGACCGCCTGGCGTCGCGCATCGCTTTGCCCGACCCCGAACGCGACCACCATGTGCAGGCCGCTGGCGCGCAGCTCCATGTCGATCAACTGCAGGATCGGCGTGTAGAACGTGCCCTTCAGGACCGGGATGTACACGCCGATCATCTTCGAATAGCCGGACAGCAGCGCGCGCGCCGCGTGCGACGGCCGGAAGTCCAGCTCCTCGATCGCCTTGCGCACCTTCGCCAGCGTGGCGGGAGAGACCGCGCCCTTGCCGCTGACGACGCGCGACGCCGTGCCCAGTCCAACGCCCGCGAGCCGGGCTACGTCTTTGATGGTTGCCACTGCTGCCTGTCCTGTAAGTCTGTATCGGCCGAAAACGGCAAGCATACTGCATGCGCCGTTCGTTCCGCCGTCGTCCGTCCCGCCGACCGTTGGGCCGGCGACGGGCGGAGGCCCTGCCGTCCCATGGATGGAAACGTTACCATTTGCGGGTGAACTATACAGGAAAGAGCCTGCCCCGACAGCAGAAATTTGCGCTCAGAGCAGGCAGCGGTACACCGCCAAGGCGTCCACGGTGCGGGGTAGCCCCTGGCGGCGCAGGATGTCGAGGTAGCGTTCGATGCCAATCGCGGGATTGCTCAGCTGAACGCGCTGGTGGCGTGCCGCGGCCAGCACGGCCTCGCGATCGAGGTCGAACAGGTTTTCGGTGAATTCGTCCGGATGCTGTGCCTCGATGGCAAATTCGCGCAGCGCCTCGGCCGGGAAATCGCGCACATTGAAGGTGACGATGACGCTGGCGCCGCAGCGAATCGCCGCCGCCAGCACGTGGCGGTCGTCCGGGTCGGGCAGGGTAAGACCCGGCATCAACTTCTCGTAGCCGCGCACCAGGCAGTCCGGTACCGCAGCATCCATCAGCGCGGACGTGCGATCGAGCTGGGCCTGCATCAGGTCGGGGCGGTTCTTCAGCAGGTTGCGCTTCCATTCACCATGAATACGTTCGCTCCAGCGCGCCCTGAAGCAGCCGGACAGTGCCAGCCACATCAGGAAGTCGCGCAGCGGTGCCGGATACAGCACGCAAGCGTCGTAGACCACGGTGAAGGGGGAGATTCTCATTCATAGCCAAGTTTGAGTTCCAGCGCCTGTTCCGCCAGCGCTTTCATCGCATGATGGCTTGCCGCTTCGCGCGCAGCCTTGAACTGCATCAGGTCGGCGAACCGAACTCTCCGGTGCTTGCCCGCTCGATGAAACGGCAATGCGCCCTCCTCCAGCAGCTTGACGAGGTGCGGGCGCGATACGTTGAGCAGGTCGGCCGCATCCTGCGTGGTCAGCTCGGCGTGCACCGGCACCACCCGGACGGCATTGCCGGCCGCCAGTTCCGCCAGCACGTCGCCCAGCAGGCGCAAGGCGCTCGTGGGAAGCTCGACTTGATGCGGCTGCCCGGCGCTATCGACGATCTGAATCGATTGGGTAGGATGGGTCGTCGCCAAGTGCGCGGCAAGCACGCGCTGGCCCTGCAGCGCGGCCTGGATTTCCGCCGCGGCCGGCAATTCCAAAGTGAAATCTACGGTGGTGGACATGGGACCTCCTCTGGCAGATAGACCCATGCTAATCGAAACAATCGAAATGCACAACAAATAAACAAACAAAACAAACAAGCTGCCCAGCCGTGCCAGGCAGCTTGCTTGCGACACGTTACACCGCCTTGACCATCTCCTCGATGATCTTCTTGGCGTCGCCAAACACCATCATGGTCTTGTCCATGTAGAACAGCTCATTGTCCAGGCCGGCATAGCCGGACGCCATCGAGCGCTTGTTCACGATCACTGTCTTGGCCTTGTACGCCTCCAGGATCGGCATGCCGGCGATTGGCGATTTCGGGTCCTTGGCGGCCGGGTTGACGACGTCGTTGGCGCCCAGAATCAGCGCCACGTCGGCCTGGCCGAAGTCGCCGTTGACGTCCTCCATTTCGAACACCTGGTCATAGGGCACCTCGGCTTCGGCCAGCAGCACGTTCATATGGCCCGGCATGCGCCCCGCCACCGGGTGGATCGCATACTTGACGGTGACGCCGTGCTCCGTCAGCTTCTCGACCAGCTCCTTGAGCGCATGCTGCGCCCGCGCCACCGCCAGGCCGTAGCCCGGCACGATGATGACGGTTTCCGCGTTGCTCATCAGGAAAGCGGCATCGTCCGCCGAACCGGATTTCACAGGCCGCTGCGGCGCCGCGCCACCCGTGCTGGCCGCTGCCGCGTCGCCGCCGAAGCCGCCCAGGATGACGTTGAAGAACGAGCGGTTCATCGCCTTGCACATGATGTACGACAGGATCGCGCCGGAGGAGCCCACCAGCGAGCCGGCGATGATCAGCATCGAGTTGTTCAGCGAAAAGCCGATGCCTGCCGCGGCCCAGCCCGAATAGCTGTTCAGCATCGAGACGACCACCGGCATGTCGGCGCCGCCGATCGGGATGATGATCAGGACCCCCAGCACGAAGGCGATGGCCGTCATCAGGACAAAGGGCGTCCAGGCCGGCTCGACACCGCCGGCAAACACGAATGCCAGCCCAAGGCCGATCATGACCAGCGCCAGCACCAGGTTCAGCATGTGCTGGCCCTGGAACACGACGGGCGCGCCCTGGAACAGGCGGAACTTGTATTTGCCGGCCAGCTTGCCGAACGCGATGACGGAGCCGCTGAACGTGATGGCGCCGACGAAGGTACCGATGAACAGCTCGATGCGATTCCCCAGCGGCAGCGGCTCGCCGGGCGCGGCGATGTTGAACGCGTGCGGCTCGGACACGGCGGCGACCGCGATGCAGACGGCCGCGAGACCGATCAGCGAGTGCATCGCCGCGACCAGCTCCGGCATCTTCGTCATCTCGACGGTCTTGGCGAGATACGCGCCGATGGCGCCACCGACCACGACGCCCAGCGCCACCAGCCCCAGGCCGATGCCCATGCCGGTCGCTTCCGCCTTCAGCTTCAGGATCAGCGCGAGGGTGGTGACGAAGGCGATGGCCATGCCGGTCATGCCGAACGCATTGCCACGGCGTGCCGTGGCGGGCGACGACAGGCCTTTCAGCGCCTGGATGAAGCACACCGAGGCGACCAGGTACAGCATCGTCACCAGGTTCATGGAGATGAAGGCCATTATTTGCCTCCCTCTTTCTTGTCCTTCTTGCGGAACATCTCGAGCATGCGCTGCGTGACGAGGAATCCGCCGAAGACATTCACGGCCGCCAGCGCGACGGCGACGGTGCCGGCGACCTGGCCGATGACGCCTTCCGTCAGCCCGGCCGCCAGCATGGCGCCGACGATGATGATGGCGGAGACGGCATTGGTGACGGCCATCAGCGGTGTGTGCAGCGCCGGCGTGACGTTCCAGACCACGTGGTAGCCCACGTAGATTGCCAGGACAAAGATGATCAGGTTGATGATGGTGTGGCTGACTTCCATTTTGTGCGGTCTCCTTATTTGCGCAGCACGTCGCCGGCGTGGCTGACGAGGGTGGCCTTGAGGATCTCGTCCTCGCGGTCGATCTTCAGCTGGTCTTCCTTGTCGATGATCAGCTTGAGGAAATCGAGCACGTTGCGGGCATACAGCGCGGAGGCGTCCGCCGCCACCTGGCAGGCCAGGTTCGGTTCGCCGACGATGTGCACGCCGTGCTTCACCACGGTCTTGCCCAGCTCGGACAGCGGGCAGTTGCCGCCCTGCTCCACCGCCAGGTCGACGATGACGGAGCCGGGCTTCATCGCCTTCACCGTCTCTTCGCCGATCAGCACCGGCGCCGGGCGGCCCGGAATCAGCGCGGTGGTGATGACGATGTCGGCCAGCTTGGCACGCTCGTGCACCAGTTCGGCCTGGCGGCGCATCCAGTCGGCTGGCATCGGCCGCGCGTAGCCGCCCACGCCCTGGGCGATTTCCTTTTCCTCGTCGGTCAGGAACGGCACGTCGATGAACTTGGCGCCGAGCGACTCGACTTGTTCCTTGACGGGCGGACGCACGTCGGACGCCTCGATCACGGCGCCCAGGCGCTTGGCCGTGGCGATGGCCTGCAGGCCGGCCACGCCGACACCCATGATCAGCACGCGCGCGGCTTTCACCGTGCCGGCAGCCGTCATCAGCATCGGCATGAAGCGCTGATAGGTATTGGCGGCCACCATCACGGCCTTGTAGCCCGCGATATTGGCCTGCGACGACAGCACGTCCATCGATTGGGCGCGCGTAATGCGCGGCACCGCCTCCAGCGCAAAGGCGGACAGGCCGCTGGCGGCCATGCGCGCGATATTGTCGGCGTCGAATGGATTGAGCATGCCGATCAGGACAGCTCCCTGGCGCATCTGCGCACGTTCGGCGTCGTTCGGCGCCCTGACTTTCAATACGATGTCCGCACACAGCGCTTCGGTGGCGCCGACGATGGTCGCGCCGGCTGCTTGAAACGCTTCATCGGTAATCGAGGCTTGTGACCCCGCCCCGCTTTGCACGAGGATCTGGTGTTTTGCTGCGAGCTTCTTGACGGTCTCGGGCGTTGCTGCCACCCGGGTCTCCCCCGGCCGTGTCTCGGCCGGAATGCCTATTCTCATGGTGCCTCCAGATTGGTGAAAAACTGGTGGAACCCGCAGACGCTGCAAGCGCCATGGCTGCTGCCATGGGTAATGCCGCTCGTTGCGGTGATGCGGCGCTCCCTCTCAGCAATCTAACACGGAATAGTTTGCTGTTAATCTTTTTGGGATGACAACTTCTAGGGGGTTTCCACTAGGCACTCCCGGCGTCACGGACCGGTCACATGTTGAAACGCGGAACACGCTAAAATACCGGCTCTTTCAAGGATGACTACATGCCGCGTACCTGGAAACCCAATGTGACCGTTGCCGCCGTCATCGAGCGCGACGGCAAGTTCCTGCTGATCGAAGAAGAAACCAGCGACGGCATCCGCCTGAACCAGCCCGCCGGGCACCTCGACCCGCACGAATCGCTGGAGGAAGCGGTGATCCGCGAGACGCTGGAGGAAACGGCGCACGAGTTCACGCCGACGGCGCTGGTGGGCATGTACATGTCGCGCTACCGCTCCGCGCGTACCGGCGAGCTGGTCACGTACCTGCGTTTCGCGTTCTGCGGCACCGTCGGCCGCGAACTGGACCGCCCACTGGACGAAGGCATCCTGCGCACACTGTGGCTTACACGCGACGAAATCGCCGCGTGCCGCGAGCGTCATCGCAGCCCTTTGCTGCTGACCTGCGTCGACGAATACCTGGCCGGCAAGCGCGCGCCGCTGGAAATCCTGCACACCCATTCCTCCGTGTACGAGGAACTTTAGTCTTTACTGGAATTGAAATGAGCAAGAAAAAAGTCGTGATCGGCATGTCCGGCGGCGTGGACTCCTCGGTCTCGGCATGGCTGTTGAAGGAACAGGGCTATGAAGTCATCGGCCTGTTCATGAAAAACTGGGAAGACGACGACGATTCCGAATACTGCTCCACCCGGCAGGACTGGATCGACGCGGCCAGCGTGGCGGACGTCATCGGCGTGGACATCGAAGCCGTCAACTTCGCCGCCGAATACAAGGACCGCGTGTTCGCCGAGTTCCTGCGCGAGTACCAGGCCGGCCGCACCCCCAATCCGGACGTGCTGTGCAACGCCGAGATCAAGTTCAAGGCCTTCCTGGACCACGCGATGCACCTGGGCGCGGACCTGATCGCGACGGGCCACTACGCGCGCGTGCGCCAGAACGAGGCCAACGGCCGCTTCGAGCTGCTCAAGGCGCTCGACCACACCAAGGACCAGAGCTACTTCCTGCACCGCCTGAACCAGGCGCAGTTGTCGAAGACGCTGTTCCCGCTGGGCGAGATCCCGAAGACGGAAGTGCGCCGCATCGCCGAGCAGCTGAAGCTGCCGAATGCGGCCAAGAAGGACTCCACCGGCATCTGCTTCATCGGCGAGCGGCCGTTCCGCGAATTCCTGAACCGCTACCTGTCCTATAAACCGGGCCCGATGAAGACGCCGGACGGCAAGGTGGTGGGCGAACACGTGGGCCTGTCGTTCTATACGCTGGGCCAGCGCAAGGGCATCGGTATCGGCGGGGTAAAAACCTACCAGAACGCCGACGGCAGCAGCGACGCCTGGTACGTGGCGCGCAAGGACGTGGCCAACAATACGCTGTGGGTGGTGCAGGGCCACGACCATCCGTGGCTGCTGTCGTCCACGCTGGCGGCCGACCAGGCCAGCTGGATCGCCGGCGTGCCGCCGGAGGCCGGCCGCATCGCGGCCAAGACGCGCTACCGCCAGGCCGACGTGCCCTGCGACGTGGCGCCGCAGGGCGAGAAAGACTTCGCGCTCGATTTCGTGGAGGCCCAGTGGGCGGTCACGCCAGGCCAGTCGGCCGTGCTGTACGACGGCGACGTGTGCCTGGGCGGCGGCATCATCGCCGGCTCAGGCTTCGTCGCCGGCTGACGGCGCCGCAGGGGGATTCTGCGCCGCCTGCGCGTCCGCCAGGGCTTTCCTCTGCCGGTTCACCATGGCGATGACGGTGTTGCGGATGGTTTTCAGCACCGTGTCCGCATTGAACGGCTTGACGATGAAGCCGTTGATGCCCATCGCATGGGCCTTCTGCACGGTTGCCGCGTCGAATTCGCTGGACACCATGAACATCAGCGACTTCGGATAATTGCGGCGCATCTCCTCGGCGCCCTTGACGTCCGCTTCCAGCACGTCGCGCGCAATGCAGATGAGCTGTGGATTGTGCTTGAGCAGCAGGACGGCGGCCGAGGCACACGTGTGCGCCTGGCCCACCACGTCGTAGCTGCCGTCCTGCAGCACCGTTTGGAGCAGGCCGCGCGCCACCGCGCTGCTGTCGATAATCACTGCCTTGAGCATTTGTTCAGTTCCTGTTGTTCGGTCAGCCCCGGTCCCACACCAGCATATTCCAGCTGACGCCCACCCGCACGTCGGTTTTCAGCTGCACCAGCTGACGGGAAAGATACAACATCTCCCGCTCCTTGCGTAGCGCCTCGCCGACCGTGTCCTTGAGGATGCCGGCGCCGGCCATGATGCCGTCCAGCGTGCCGTAGGTGCGCAGCAGCTTCGCCGCCGTCTTCAAGCCGACCTTCGACACGCCCGGCACGCTGTCGGTCGCGTCGCCCATCAGCGCCAGCAGGTCCGGCAGCTGCGCCGGCGGCACGCCCCACTTGTTCTCGACCCAGGCGTGGTCATGCCATTCGCTCTTGAAGTGATCCCACACCCGCGCGCCATGGGCGATCAGGCAATGCAGATCCTTGTCGGTGCTGGCGACCACCGCCTCGCCCCGGTTCTCGTTCAGCCAGCGCATGACGACGGTACCGATGACGTCATCGGCCTCCACCTCGGGCAGCGAGACCGGCCGCAGCCCGAGCTTCTCCAGCGTACCGTAAAAGCCGGGCAGCGCGGCGCGCAGCGGCGCCGGCATCGGCGCCCTGCCTTCGCGGTAGCCGCCATACAGCGCATGGCGCCAAGTGCTGCCGCCGAAATCGAAGGCGGGCAGCACGTGCGTGGGCTCGTGGCCGTTGATCAGCGTGCGGAAGGAGTTCAGCGCGTGACGCAGCGCGATCTCCGCCTTCAGGTCGGAATCGGGCTCGGGGCTGGCCTCGTACACGCGCCGCACGATGTTCAGGCCGTCGATGGCAAGCAGTCTACCCATGACAAACGGTGGTGGTTGATGGCCGCCATTCTACCGCAGCGGCCCCGCCTGCCCTATTTCATCGAAGCAACTCGTAGGGGCCGCCCTGCTCCAGCGCGCGCTGGTAGGCAGGCCGCGCGTGGATGCGGTCGAGGAAGGCCTTCAGTTTCGGGAAGCGCGTATCGAGCCCGCCACGGGCGGCGGCTGCCTCCAGCGGGAAGCTCATCTGGATATCGGCCGCGCTGAAACTGTCGCCGGCAAACCACTGGTGCTGGCCCAGTTCCTTTTCCAGGTAGGCCAGGTGCTGGTTGATCTGCGGTTCGATATAGCTGCCCTTGACCTTCTGCGCGATACCGCGTGCGATCGGCTTGACGAAGAACGGCGCCGGGCCATTCTCGACCCGGTCGAAAATCAGCTTCATCAGCAGCGGCGCCATCATCGAGCCTTCCGCGTAATGCAGGAAATACGTCCAGCGGCGCTTTTCCGGCGTGCCACGTGGCGGCACCAGTGGCGCGCGGCCATCCTGGCCGTCGTACTTGTCCAGCAAGTATTCGATGATCGCGCCGGATTCCGCCACGGTGCAGTCGCCGTCCACGATCACGGGCGACTTGCCGAGCGGGTGCACCGCGCGCAACGCGGGCGGCGCCAGCATGGTTTTCGCGTCGCGCTGGTAACGCACGACCTCGTAGGGCAGGCCCAGTTCTTCCAGCAGCCATAAGACCCGCTGCGAACGGGAGTTGTTCAGGTGGTGGACGACGATCATGCACGCTCCTTGGCGAGTCGGTAAAACCCAAGCTTAACATTCCCACCCCTATGTCCGGTGTCGCAAGCTCATCACAGCGAATGCAAATGATAACAATTCTTATTTACTTTAAGGTTGCAGATTGCTATGATCGGCGTCTTTACAAAAATTTACCTTGGAAGAGAGCAAGAGAATGGCACATATCAAGAGCCGCAAGCTGGCCCCGTCCCGTCTGCAGATGAGCACCGTGCTGGCAACCCTGCTGCTGCCCGTCGCGGCACAGGCAGGCGACGGCACCCCGGCGGCCGATGATACGACCGCGCCACCGATCCAGGAGGTGGTGGTGGGTGGCACCAAGGGCAACGAGTTCAAGGCCGACCGTGCCGGCTCGATGAAGTACACCGAAGTGCTGGTCAACACGCCGCAGACGATCACCGTCATCACCAAGGAATTGATCGAGCAGCAAGGCGCGCAGACGCTGACCGAAGCACTGCGCAACACCCCTGGCGTGGGCGCCTTCTTCCTGGGCGAGAACGGCAATACCAACACCGGCGACGCCATCTTCATGCGCGGCTTCGACTCGTCGTCCAGCATCTACGTGGACGGCGTGCGCGACATGGGTTCGATCTCGCGCGACGTCTTCAACGTTGAGCAGATCGACGTGCTGAAAGGCCCGGCCGGCACCGACAGCGGCCGTGGCAACCCGACCGGCTCGGTCAACATGATGTCCAAGCAGGCGCAACTGCGCGACGCGCAGTCGGCCAGCGTCAAGTTCGGCAGCGGCCGCCAGAAGCGCGCCACCGCGGACCTGAACCGCGTGTTGAACGAAGAAAGCGGCACGGCCTTCCGCCTGAACCTGGTCGCCCAGGACAACGGCAACCCGGCCCGTGACGTGGTCGAGAACAAGCGTTGGGGCGTGGCGCCGACCTTGGCCTTCGGCCTGAACGGCAAGACCCGTCTGCACCTGTCCTACCTGCACGTCAAGCAGAACAATATTCCCGATGGCGGCGTGCCGACCATCGGCCTGCCGGGCTACACGAGCCCGAGCAGCACGGAAAAGGACCCGGCCAAGCGCCGCGAGTTCCTGAACAACGCGCCGATGGTCGACCCACGCGGTTTCTACGGCGTGCTGACCGATCACGACGACGTGACGGCCGACATGGCCACCGTGCGCATCGAGCATGATTTCTCGCCGACCCTGAAGCTGCAGAACACGGCCCGCTACGGCAAGACGAAGCAGGACTACCTGCTGACCGCCTTCATGGGCTCGGCCGCGAACTTGGACACGCCGAACCCGGCCGATCCGGCCACGTGGACGCTGAACCGCACCAACCGCACGGTCAAGGACCAGGACAACAAGATCCTGACCAACCAGACGGTGCTGACGGCCGAATTCGATACCGGCACGCTGAAGCACACGATGGTGGCCGGCCTGGAATTCATCAACGAAAAGCAGACGACGGTCGGCTACGCGAACCTGGGCACCCTCGCCAAGACGCAGCTGTACTACCCGAATCCAGCCATCCTGCCGGGCGACCTGAACCCGGTGCGCAGCGGTGCCGGCAGCAGCGGCTCGACCGACACGCAGGCGCTGTACGTGTTCGATACGATCAAGCTGGACGAGCGCTGGATGGTGCACGCCGGCGTGCGCGCGGACCACTACAACACGGACTACTTCGGCACCACGCTGGTCACCACCACGAAGGACGGCAAGACCACGACGAGCTTGAACCCGACGTCGCTGACGTCGAAGGACACGCTGGTCAACGGCAAGCTGTCGCTGCTGTTCAAGCCGACGCCGGACAGCAGCGTCTACGCCACCGTGGCCACGTCGCAGCAGCCGCCGGGTGGCAACGCGTTCAGCCTGTCCGCCTCGGCCAACAGCGCGCAGAACCCGAGCTACGACCCGCAGAAGACGACCACCAAGGAAATCGGCACCAAGTGGGAGTTCATGAAGGGCAAGCTGGCCGTCAATGGCGCAATCTACGACACCACGGTGCGTAACGAGATCGAGCAGGACCCGACCGACAGCACCAAGTACTACCAGACCGGCAAGAAGAACGTCAAAGGCGTCGAGATCAGCGTGACGGGCGAAGTGGCGAAGAACTGGCTGGTCAGCGCGGGCTACACGCATATGAAGACCGAAGTCGAGAACGGCAAGGTCGTTACGGCATCGGGTATCAACCAGCTGTCGTACACGCCGAAGGACGCGTTCACCAGCTGGACGTCGTACACGCTGCCGTTCGGCCTGAAGATCGGCGGCGGCGCGCGCTACCAGGGCAAGCTGCTGCGCGGTTCCGACGGCGCGGTGGGCACCCCGGCCTACGCCGAAGGCTACTGGGTCGCCGACGCAATGGCCGAATACGCGATCAACAAGAACATCGACCTGCGCCTGAACGTCTACAACCTGGCGGACAAGGACTACGTCGCAGCGATCAACAAGAGCGGCTACCGCTACACGCCGGGCCAGCCCCGCTCGGCCAGCGTGACGGCGACCTTCCGCTTCTAAACGAGTAACAAACCCTCCCAGAGACGCAAGTCTCCTTCAGTTTGCGCCACCGCTTGCGGTGGCGTTTTTTTTGTATCATGGCCGGATGAAAACACGAACCCGCAACCGGCTGGCGCTGTACGGCGGCGAGCTGCTGCTCGTCGTCATGCTGATGGCCGCACTGGCCGCTTGGCCAGGCGTAAAACCATTGGAACTGTCAATTGGCGCGCTGCTGCTGCACCTGACGACCAGCGTCGGCATGTTGCTGTTCGACTGGCGCTTTGCCGGGCTCCCGGAACAGGACCGCCTGTTCGGCGTGCGCACGGTCAGCTTGCTGAAGGGCTCAATCGTCGTGGGCTTGCTGTTGATGCTGGCGTGGGTCGTCGTGCCGTCGGCTGCCGCGTGGATGGCGGGCGTGATGATGGTGGCGCTGGCGGTGGAGGGGTTGGTGACGTAGTACCTGCGTTCATTGAAACCCAAAGGGACAGGCACCGATGTTCGAGCGCCAGCGCTCGAACATCGGTGCCTGTCCCTGGCGTGGAGTCCTTGGCGGATCCGGTCGTTAGCGCTGCACGCGCAACGTAATCACCCGCCGCGTCACCCCGGTATCCTTCGGCGCATCCGGCGCGGCCGCCGGCGTCTCGCAGGAGCCGCAGCTGCCGCAACCGTCGCCGCAGCTGGCCTGGGTCTTGAACAGCCTGGCCAGCTTGTCCTGGTCGAAGCCGCGCTTCGACAGCGTGTAGACAATCTGGCGCCGCCACGCGGCCGGCAGGTATTTCGTGGCTGCGTGGAAGGCGCAGGCTGCGACGATGACTCCGACGATCACTTCCTGCCACATGGCGTACTCCTCAAGCCCCGAGCGAGCGGGCGACGTGATACGTGATGAACGAGGCGGCGTAGGCCAGCGCGAACATGTAGCCGGCCATCATGAACGCGTACCTGGCATGGCCGGTTTCGCGGCGCACCACCGACAAGGTCGACAGGCACTGCGGCGCGAACACGTACCAGGCCAGCAGCGACAGCGCCGTCGCCAGCGACCACGACGACGCCAGCACCGGCGTCAGCGACGTGGCCAGCTCGTCGCCGGTCTGCGACAGCGCATACACGGTGCCCAGCGCGCCCACGGCCACTTCGCGCGCGGCCATGCCCGGTACCAGGGCGATGCAGATCTCCCAGCCGAAACCGATCGGCGCGAAGATGACTTCCAGCGCGCGCCCCAGCATGCCGGCGATGCTGTAGTAGATCGGCGGATGCGTGGCGTTGGCCGGGGCGCCGGGGAAGCTGGACAGGGCCCACAGCAGCACCATCAACGTCAGGATCAGCGTACCGACCCGCATCAGGAAGATCTTGGCGCGCTCCCACAGGCCGATGGCCAGGTTGCGCAGGTTCGGGAAGTGATAGCTGGGCAGCTCCATCATCAGCGCCTGCTTGGCTTTCGAGCCCGTGGTGCGCTTCATGAACCATGCCACGCCCATCGCCGAGATGATGCCGGCAAAGTACAGGCAGAACAGGATCAGACCCTGCAGGCTGACACCCCACACCTCGCGCTCCGGAATGAAGGCGGCGATCACCAGCGCATACACGGGCAGGCGCGCCGAGCACGTCATCAGCGGCGCGATCATGATCGTCACCAGGCGGTCGCGCGGGTTCTGGATCGTGCGCGCGGCCATCACGCCGGGAATCGCGCAGGCAAAGCTGGACAGCAGCGGAATGAAGGCGCGGCCGGACAAGCCGACACCGCCCATCAGCCGGTCGAGCAGGAAGGCCGCGCGCGGCAGGTAGCCGCAGTCTTCCAGGATCAGGATGAAGAAGAACAGGATCAGGATCTGCGGCAGGAACACCAGCACCATGCCGACACCGCCGATGATGCCTTCCACCAGCAGGCTGCGCAGAACGCCTTCGGCCATATGGGTGCTGAGCATCTGGCCCACGCCCTCGACCCCGGCCGAGATCATGTCCATCGGTACCGCGGCCCACGTAAACACGGCCTGGAAGATCAGGAACATCAGCACGGCCAGGATCACCGGACCCACGACCGGATGCAGCACGACGTTGTCGATCTTCTCCGTCAGCTCGTCGGTGTTGTGGTAATTCTTCGTCACAGCCGCCAGGATGCGGCGCACTTCGCGCTGCGTGTCCTCGACGGAGACGGTGTCGATGGCCGCCAGCGGTTGCGGCTTGACCGGCACGATCGGCCACATCTCGTCCAGCGCGCGCAGCAGGCCCTTCTCACCGCCCGATTGCACGGCCACCGTCTCGACAACGGTCATGTGCAGCTCCTGCGCCAGCTTGGCCGTGTCGATCTCGATGCCGCGCTTTTTCGCCACGTCGACCATGTTCAGGCACAGCACCATCGGCAGGCCCAGGCGCTGGATTTCCAGCACCAGGCGCAGGTTCAGGCGCAGGTTGGTGGCGTCGACCACGCAGACGACGACGTCCGGCGAGCCGTCGTTGGCGCGCAGGCCGCCGACGACATCGCGCGTGATCGCCTCGTCCGGCGTGTGCGCCGACAGGCTGTACGCGCCCGGCAGGTCCAGCACCCGGTACGGGTGCCCCTGCGGCGACGTGAAATGGCCTTCCTTGCGCTCGATGGTGACGCCGGCGTAGTTGGCGACCTTCTGGCGCGAACCCGTCAGGCGGTTGAACAGCGCGGTCTTGCCGCAATTGGGATTGCCCAGCAGGGCGATCATGGGCGCATGCGCGACGGCCTGCGCCACTTTTTCCGTAACTCCCATGACGTTATTCCGGCTGGACCGCGACCAGCGCCGCCTCATAGCGGCGCAGCGCGAAGGTGGCGTTGCCGACCTTGATGGCAAGCGGCTCTCCGCCCGGCATGCCGCGCTTGAGCATGCGAATCTTCTCGCCCGGCACGAAGCCCAGCTCCATCAGCCGGCGCGCCAGGTCGGCGCTGTCCGACCCGTCACCGCCTGCGGGTGCCACATGCACCACCGTGCCGCTTTTCCCGGCCGCCAGTGCGTCGAGATTGATCAGGGAAGGGGCGATGGTCATGGCAGTTCTCTGAGGAAAATCAATCTGTTCATTATAAAGGCAATGCGAATGGTTTGTATTTGCATGAGACGCTTGCATTGTACGCCTTGTTGGGGCAGAATAGGAACCGTAATGATAATGATTCTCATTAAGAAAGCGTTAAGATTGGCAGAATGGCCAGTCGGGATAACGCGGCTGTCTTGATGAGATCGCTTCTGTCCAGAGGATGGCACCATGATCGTTTGCGTTTGCAACAACATCTCCGACCGCGAAATCCGCCAGGCCATCGACCTGGGCATCGGCTCCATGGACGAGCTGCGCGAAGCGCTGGGCGTTGCCACCTGCTGTGGCAATTGCCTGAGCTATGCAGTAGAAGTGCTGGACGAGCACGTTGCTGCCAAGGCCGACGCGCCACTCACCGAAACGGTGCTGAGGCGCCCTACCATGACGAACTGAACAAATAAAAACCGGTGACAGTCACCGGTTTTTTTTATGCGCCTGCGTAAGAAAAATCCGGGACAATCCCGGATTTTTTACGTTTTACGTTTCCGCCCACATCCGCAGCAGGTTGTGATAATGCCCCGTCAGGCCGACGGTGGCCTCGTTGTCGCCCACCTGGGCACGCAACTTCTGGATGTTCTGGTCCAGGTCGAACAACATCGTGCGTTGTCCGTCGTCGCGCACCATGCTCTGGGTCCACAGGAACGACGCGACCCGCTCGCCAGCCGTCACCGGATTGACACGGTGTACGCTGGACGACGGATACACGATCGCATCGCCGGCCGGCAGCTTCACCTCGTGCGCGCCGTACGCGTCCATCACCACCAGCTCGCCGCCCTCGTACTCTTCCGGATCGCTCAGGAACACCGTGGTCGACACATCCGCACGCAGGGTCTGACCACCGTTGGCCGGTGTGCGGATGGCACCGTCGATGTGCAGGCCGTAGTGCTCACCGCCGGCATAGCTGTTGAAGTACGGCGGCAGGATGCGCAGCGGCAGTGCGGCGGCGAAGAACAGCGGATTGGCCGTCAGCGCGCGCACGATGACGCTGCCCAGCTCCTGCGCCAGCGGCGTGCCTTCGGCCAGCTGGCGGTTGCGCTTGACCTGCGCGCCTTGCGTGCCGACGCTGGCACGACCGTCGATCCACGCCTCCGGTGTCATGCGGGAGCGCAGTTGGCGAACCTGGTCTGGCGTCAACACGCCGGGAATATGCAGCATCATGGTCGTAACCTGCTTTAAGAAGGACACAAATGATAATGGTATTCATTCGTAGTATCAATCGACAGTGCGTCCCTTCTGCTGCGGGACATGACGTGGCAGAATGGCGGAACTTCTCACCACAACGAACAAAAAGGTAAGCCATGAAGGGCGATAAAGACGTCATCCGTCTGCTGAATGCACAGCTGACGAACGAACTGACCGCGATCAACCAGTATTTCCTGCACGCGCGCATGTACCGCCACTGGGGCTTCGACAAGATCGCGAAGAAGGAATACGAGGAATCGATCGGCGAGATGAAGCATGCCGACAAGCTGATCGACCGCATCCTGATGCTGGACGGCCTGCCCAACCTGCAGGCCCTGCACAAGCTGCTGATCGGCGAGAACACGCCGGAAATGCTGGAAGCGGACCTGAAGCTCGAGCGCGGCGCGCACGTGACGATCAAGGAAGGCATCGCGCAGGCGGAAAAGGTGGGCGACTACGTGTCGCGCGACCTGCTGCTGGAAATCCTGGAGGACACCGAGGAACACATCGACTGGCTGGAAACCCAGCTGGACCTGATCGGCAAGATCGGCATCCAGAACTACCTGCAATCGCAGATGTCCACCGATCACGACTGATCGCCAAGGCCGCCACTGCGCGGCCTTTTTTGTTTCAGCCGGGGGCGCCGAACAACTCGTCGGTCGTGGCCGACTGGCGCCACGTCTCCAGCCAGCGCCCATAGCACGACAAGTCCTGCGGCACCGCGCCCGCGTGAGCGCAGGTGGACGCGGCAAACGCGTTGGCTCGCGCCAGTGTCTGCTCCATCGTCCAGCCGCGCAGCCGTCCCAGCAGGAACACGGCGTTGAACGCGTCGCCCGCCCCTACCGAATCGACGAACGTACCCTGCATGCCGGTGCCGTGATCGGCCACGTGCGCCCCGTCGGCCGACAGGTACAGCGCGCCGCGCGCGCCCATCGTCACCACCAGCGCGGACAGCGAAAAATTGTGCATCATCGCGCGGCATTCCGTGTCGACGGAGATGCACTCCATGTTGACCGTGTCCGGACAGGTATGGCAGTACCACTTGAACAGCTGCTGCAGCTCGTCCTCGTTGACCTTGACGATATCGGCCTGCTGCAGCGAGTCGAACACGATCGCCTCGTCGACGAAGCCGGCGCGCAGGTTCAGGTCGAGGAAGCGTACGGCCTGGGTCTGCTCCAGCAGCGCGTGCAGCGCGGCGCGCGACCGGGGATCGCGCTGGGCCAGCGTACCGAAGCAGAAGATGGACGGTTGGGTCGCCTGGCAGGCGGCCAGCGCCTGGGCGCCGTCGATATGGTCGTAGGCCTGGTCGGGCACGATCGTGAAACGGTGGCTGCCGTCGGCGCCGACCTCGACGTGGACGCTGCCGGTGGCCTCGCCGGCGCCGATCTGCAAGCCGCCTTCGCGCACGCCGAAGCGGGCGAATTCGTCGCGGATCAGGCGGCCGTTGGCATCGTCGCCGATGCGGGTGATCATCGTCACCGGCAGGCCGAAGCCGGCCAGGTGGCGGGCCAGGTTGAACGGCGCGCCGCCGACGACCTGGCGCGTGCTGAAGTCGTCCACCAGTGCTTCGCCGAATACCGTTACCGCGTGTTCCATGGCCGCCCCGTTCGATGTTGGTACGGATTAGTGTACTCGAACTAATTCACGGCGCAGGCACCGTAGACGAACACCGGGGACGGGCACCGATCTCAAGGTCGCAGACCTTGAGATCGGTGCCCGTCCCCATGGGTTTCACGCCTGCGGCACGCTGTCCCGGAACGACGGCCGCTCCATCAGCTTGTCCAGCAGGCGGCCCAGGTTGGGATGCGCGCCGCGCCAGTCGATCTCGGGGAAGCGGAACGTCAGCCAGCCCAGCGCGCAGCCAGCGGCCACGTCCGCCAACGAATAATGATTGCCCACGCACCAGTTCGATTCACCCAGCCGGGCCGACATCGAGGCCAGCCCGCGCGTCACCTTCATCATCTGGCGCTCGCACACGGCATCGCTCTGCAGCTCGGGCGGGCGCTGGGTGCGCTCCAGGCGCACCACCACGGCCGCGTCGATGACGCCATCGGCCAGCGCCTCCCAATTCTTGATGTCGACACGCTCGCGCCCGTTCGGCGGCAGCAGCTTGCAGACAGGCGTCAGCGTGTCGAGGTATTCGACGATGACGCGCGAGTCATACATCACATAGCCGTCCTCCATGACGAGGCACGGCACCTTGCCCAGCGGATTGAGTTCGTGAATCGTGGTTTCCGGCACCCACACGTTCTCCAGCTCGATCTGGTAATCGAGCTTCTTCTCCGCGAGCACGACACGCACCTTGCGCACGTAAGGACTGGCAAGCGAACCGATAAGTTTCATAGGAAATGGCGGTGAGGGATTGGGGTCCAGTATAGCATCCGGGACCGCGGCGCAGGCGGGCGCGGGCGGCCACGGCCCCCGCCCGCGCCCTGCCACGTTTGACGCTTGCGCGCGATGGTAAAATCTGTCCTTTTCCTGCCTCCCTTCTGGTCCTTTCCCACTATGACGACTCCTTACTCCACGTTGTCGGCCCTGTCCCCGCTGGACGGCCGTTATGCCGCCAAGACCGACAAGCTGCGCCCGATCCTGTCCGAAGCCGGCTTCATGCACCACCGCGTAAAAGTCGAGATCGCCTGGCTGCAGGCGCTGTCGCAGGCCGGCTTTGCCGAGATCAAGCCGTTCTCCGCCGACGCGACCGCGCTGCTGGACAAGCTGGCCAACGACTTCACGGAAAGCGATGCCGCCCGCATCAAGGAAATCGAAGCCGTCACCAACCACGACGTCAAGGCCGTCGAGTACTGGCTGAAGGAAAAGGTGAAGGACGTGCCGGAGCTGGTCGCCGCCTCGGAGTTCATCCACTTCGCCTGCACGTCCGAGGACATCAACAATACCTCGCACGGCATGATGCTCAAGGCCGCGCGTGACGGCGTCATGCTGCCGGCCCTGCAGGGCCTGGTCGCCAAGCTGACCGAGATCGCCCACGCCAACGCGGACGTGCCGATGCTGTCGCGCACGCACGGCCAGACGGCCAGCCCGACCACCCTGGGCAAGGAATTCGCCAACGTCGTCGCGCGCCTGCAGCGCGCCGTCGCCCGCATCGGCCAGGTCGAGATCCTGGGCAAGATGAACGGCGCCGTCGGCAACTACAACGCGCACCTGTCGGCCTACCCGTCGTTCGACTGGCCGGCCTTCTCGAAGGCCGTCATCGAGCAGCGCCTGGGCCTGGTGTTCAATCCGTACACGATCCAGATCGAGCCGCACGACTACATGGCCGAACTGTTCGACGCCTTCGCCCGCGCCAACACGATCCTGCTCGACCTGAACCGCGACATCTGGACCTATGTCTCGCTGGGCTACTTCAAGCAGAAGCTGAAGGCCGGCGAGATCGGCTCCTCGACGATGCCGCACAAGGTCAACCCGATCGACTTCGAAAACTCGGAAGGCAACCTGGGCCTGGCCAACGCGGTGCTCAAGCACCTGTCGGAAAAACTGCCGGTCTCGCGCATGCAGCGCGACCTGACCGATTCGACCGTGCTGCGCAATATCGGCGTGGGCCTCGGCTATGCACTGCTGGCCTACGACAGCTGCCTGCGCGGCCTGAACAAGCTGGAAGTGAACCCGGCCCGCCTGGCCGCCGACCTGGACGCCAGCTGGGAAGTGCTGGCCGAACCGGTGCAAACGGTGATGCGCCGCTACGGCATCGAGAATCCGTACGAGCAGCTGAAGGAACTGACGCGCGGCAAGGGCATCACCAAGGAAGCGCTGCAGGAGTTCATCGGCAAGCTGGCCATCCCGCAGGACGCCAAGGACCTGCTGCTGGCCATGACACCGGCGAACTACACGGGTATCGCCAGCCAGCTGGCCAAGGCGATTTAAGTCCCGAGTTAAGCCCGTTCTAACTTCGGGCACTATTGCGGCAGCCTCATATCATTTAAGGTAGGGGCTGCCGTAATGCATTTGGGCCTTGTCTGCGTGCATTGCGTTTCTTTGCTATATTTAGTCCTAACACGTACTAATTTTCAAGAGGACGCCGATGTCGACATCGCCCCGCTACACCCGCACGGCCATGCTGCTGCACTGGTTGATCGCCGTGCTGATCATCGGCGCCTTCACGATGGGCCTGGTGATGACGGACATCCCCGGCTTCACGCCCACCAAACTCAAATACTACTCGTGGCACAAGTGGGCCGGCGTGACCGTGCTGCTGCTGGCCGCGCTGCGCCTGCTATGGCGCCGTGCCAACCGCCCGCCGCCGCATCCGGCCGGCATGCCCGCCTGGCAGGTGCGCGCCGCCGACGTCACCCACGTGCTGCTGTACGTGCTGATGTTCGCCGTGCCGCTGTCCGGCTACCTGTACACGACGGCCGCCGGCGTGCCGGTCGTCTACTTCGGCCTGTTCCAGATTCCCGCGGCCTTTGCCGCCGACCCGGCCCTGAAGGCGCTGCTGAAACCCGTGCACTACTGGCTCAACATGGTGCTGGCCGCGCTGGTGCTGCTGCACGTGGCCGGCGCCTTGAAACACCACTTCGTCGACCGCGACGATGTCCTGAAACGCATGCTTCCCCGCCTTTGATTCACTTTCCACTGGAGTTCGTCGCCACATGAAAATCACGCAACGCGTCTTACTTGCCTCCCTGCTGGGCGCATCCCTCGCCGCCGGCGCCGCCGTGCTCAAGACCGATCCCGCCAAGACCAGCGTCTCGGCCGTGTTCAAGCAGATGAACGTGCCGGTCGAATCGAAGTTCACCAAGTACCGCGTCACCATCGACTACAACGCCCAGGCCATCGACAGCTCGAAGGCCAGCGTGGAAGTGGACACGGCCAGCCTGGACATGGGCGACCCGGAGTACAACAAGGAAGTGGCTAAGAAGGAGTGGTTCAATTCCGCCCAGTTCCCGAAAGCGACGTTCGTGTCGTCCTCGATCAAGAGCGCCGGCGCGGGCAAGCTGACGGTCGCCGGCAAGCTGACCATCAAGGGCAAGGCCGCCGACGTGGCCTTCCCCGTCACCGTCAAGACCGAAGGCGGCAAGCAGGTATTCGACGGCGCCCTGCCGATCAAGCGCCTGGCCTTCAATATCGGCGAAGGCGAATGGAAGGACACGGGCATGGTGGCCGACGAAGTCACCATCAAGTTCCACGTCGTGAGCCAGTAAAGGAGAATCCATGAAATCCACTCTGCTGATCGCCCTGCTGGCCCTGGCCGGCGCCGCCAATGCCACCGGCTACAACATCGATCCGAGCCACACCTATCCCAGCTTCGAGGCCGACCACAAGGGCCTGTCGCTGTGGCGCGGCAAGTTCAACAAGACCAGCGGCAACATCTCGATGGACCGTGCCGGCAAGTCGGGCAGCATGGAAATCATCATCGACACGGCGTCGATCGACTTCGGCCACGACAAGATGAACGCGCATGCGATGGGCGAGGACATCTTCAACGTCGCCAAATACCCCACCGCGATCTACCGCGGCAAGTCGTTCACGTTCGACGGCGACAAGCTGGTGGCCGTCGATGGCGAACTGACCCTGCTGGGCGTGACGAAGCCGCTGCAACTGAAGGTCAACCGCTTCAAATGCGTGCAGGACGCGCGCCTGAAACGCGAGGTCTGCGGTGCCGACGCCAGCGCCGAATTCAAGCGCACCGACTTCGGCCTGAACTACGGCATCCCGGCCTTCGCGCCGGAGGTCAAGCTGGCGATCCAGGTCGAGGCGATCGCGGCGCAGTAGTTTGCGCCCCGCTGGCAAGACCCGAGGGGTCAGGCACCTTTCTCAGGGCCGTCAAGGCCCAGAGAAAGGTGCCTGACCCCGGTGCTTTTAGCGTCATCTTTGGTTGACGAACCTCGCATCGTCAACTAAGATTGACGCATGCTCGAACTCCACTCCCTCCCCCATCCCGACGACCCGGCCGAGGCCCTGGCCGCCGTGGTCGCGCTGCGCCTGGCCGCCGACCAGCTCGAACGCAAGGCGGTGGCCGCGGCCATCGCGCAAGGCTGGTCCTGGAGCCAGGTGGCCGACGCGCTGGGCGTGTCGAAGCAGGCCGCCCACAAGCGCCTGGCCCCCCTCATCAACCCTTGAAGGAGACCCCATGCTGCAGCAAATCAAACGTAAACTGGACGATATGCGCACTATCAAGGCGCTGGCGGAAGCAGCCGAGCGCCACGCCAACGCGGCCGGCGAGCGTGAGCCGGGACCGGAACATTTTCTGCTGGCCGCCTTCGACCTGCCCGACGGGCTGGCGCGGCGCGCCTTTGCCCGGCTGGGCGTCGATCCGGCCGGCATCGGGAAAGCCATCGCGGCGCAGCACGGCGCGGCGCTGGCGTCCGCCGGTGCCGACCCGGCCTTGCTGACGGACGCCGCACCATTGCCGCCGGCCAGCGGCGTGTATCGCGCCAAGGGCTCGATGCAAGGCGTGATGCAGCAGCTGGCCGCATGGCCGCGTGCCACGCCCACCGAACCGCTGACGGGCGCGCATGTGCTGGCGGTGATTGCGTCGTCCGCCCAGGGCACTGCCGCGCGCACCCTGCGCGCGCTGGGCCTGGACGGTGAGCGGGTCGGCGCGGCGGCGCGCGCCGAGATTGCCGGCTACCGCGCCGTATAGCCGCCGTCGATGGGATAGAAGCCGCCAGTACAGAACGAGGCGCGCGACGACAGCAGGAACGCGGCGAACTCCGCCACTTCTTCGCGCGTGGCCAGGCGGCCCAGCGGATGCGCCTGGGCCAGCGCATCGAGCGCGTCCTGGGGCATCTCCAGCATGCGCGGCGTGGCCACGTAGCCCGGCCCGATCGCGTTGACGCGCACCTTCTTGTCCGCATACTCCAGCGCCACCGCGCGGGTCAGCCCCAGCACGCCGTGCTTGGCCGCCGTGTAGGCGGCGATGCCGGCCACGCCGACGATGCCGTTCCCGGACGACAGGTTGACGATGGCGCCGCCACCGGCCGCCACGATGGCCGGCAGCTCGGCCTTCAGGCTGAGGAACATGCCGGTCAGGTCGGTGCCGATGACGGTGTTCCAGTCCTCCAGCGACAGGGCTTCCAGCGGCGTGTCGTGCGGGCCGGTCAGGCCGGCGTTGTTGACGGCCAGGTGCAGCGCGCCGAACTTGTCGACCGCGCGCCCGACCGCATCGCGCATCGCTGCCTCGTCGCGCACGTCCGCCTCCACGGCGAGGGTCCGGCTGGCGTCCGGATCCAGTTCGCGGCACAGTCGCTCCAGCGCCGCCCTGTCGTGCCCCACCAACGTTACCGCAGCGCCGCCGGCGTACAGGCGCCGTGCGATCTGTTCACCGATACCCGCTGCCGCGCCCGTGACCAGGGCGACTTGTCGATCGAAATCCATGCCGGCCTCCAGAAAAAAGAGCCCGCATTCGCGGGCTCAAGGCAGATAAAGAAGAACGAAACCTGATTACTTGCCGTCGCGGTCCCAGTCACCTGGCAGCGCGCGCTCCACCTTGTCCCAGGCGGAACGGGAGGCGTGCTTGGCTTCTTCCCAGCTCAAGCGGGAATTGCCCTTGGTGCGTTCCCAGTCGTTGCGCAGGGACGACTCGTTGGCATCCCAATTGCCGCGGTAGGTGGCGCGGCTGTTGTAGCCCAGCGAGTAGGCTGGGTCGTAGTCGTCGTACTGATAGGCAGGGTTGTAATACGACTCGTTGCGGAAGTTGTTCTCCCAGTAGACTTTTTCGTCGGCCGGGTTGATCAGGCCACCGACGCCCTTGCCGGCCATGCCGCCAGCCAGCGCGCCGATCGCGCCGCCCGCCGCCATGCCAACAGGGCCGCCAGCCGCGCCCAATGCCATGCCGGCCATCGCGCCGCCGCCGGCACCGACGCCAGTCGCCATGTGGTGGTCGGACAGGTCGTCACCGCTCTTCGGGTTGACCACTTCGGCCGCGCCCTTGCCGGCCAGGCCGCCGGCGATGCCGCCCACGACCGCACCGGCCGCCATCCCCACCGGACCGCCTGGCGTACCAGCCGCCATGCCCGCCATCGCACCACCGGCCGCGCCGACACCGGTGCCGATCACGTGCTGGCCGGCGCTGTCCTTCCAGCTCGATTCGATATGGGCCGCGTCTTCGTCGGAACGGGCGTTCACGCCCATCACGATGCCGCCGTTTTTCAGGCCTTCCTCGTAGTGCTTGACACGCTCTTCCGGAATGCCCGCACCGATCAGGGCGCCCAGCAGTCCGCCCGTCACGCCGCCGGCACCGGCGCCGGCCAGTGCCGCCGCCAGGGGACCGGCCACCACGACGCCCAGGCCCGGCAGGACCAGCGTCGTGCCCACGGCCGCCACGGCGGCCAGCGCGGCGCCGATCGCCCCGCCCACGCCGGCACCGATGCCAGCGCCTTCGGCAGCCTTGCTGCCCAGTTCAGTTTCCGTGCCATCGCTGGCGAAGTGGCGTTTGCGCGTTTCGTCCGACATCAGCACGTTGACGTCGTCTTTACCGTAGCCGCGCGAGGTGACGTGCTGGTATGCACGCTCGGCGCTTTCGCGATCGTTGAACAGGCCGGTAACCAGGCGGGAATTCTTCGTCTCGTTATTCATATGGTGTTCCTTTCTAGGTGGCTGTAAATGCAACGCCACGATACCCCCTGCAACACGGTCCTTCTGTTCGTTTGCGCACCCAGGCGCAGCTCTTCCAACTCGGCATCATTTACCTGTGGAATCAAGCACATACGTGCGTTTTTACAACGCCGGCGCAACTTCGCCGGTTCGTTCGCTGGCGCACGGACCGGCCTTGTCACGACGCCTACACTTTTTCGTACGGCAGGGCTGAATGCCCGGTCTTTCTAGTCAACGATATAAGGGGAATGAGCATGAACTTTATTATCTGGATTGTGATCGGTGGCATTATTGGCTGGCTGGCCAGCCTGGTGATGAAAACGGACGCCCAACAAGGGATGTTCCTGAATGTGGTTGTCGGTATCGTCGGCGCACTGCTCGGCGGCTGGTTGCTCTCGCCTCTGTTCGGCACGGGCACCATCAATAGCGATGACTTCAGCCCGATGTCATTGCTCGTTTCCTTCCTTGGCGCGGTGATCCTGCTGGCCATCGTCAATCTGGTGTTCCGCGGACGAGCGCGCTAAGCAATTACCCTGCGACCCAGCTTTATCAAAAAAGCCAGCGCTGCGGCGTTGGCTTTTTTCATGCCTGCCGATGGTGCGGTGCATCATGCCGCCACCGAATTTCCTTCTGTTTCCAGCCACTATTTTGAGATTGACGAAGTGGCACGTCGTGCGGATACTTCGGAGCGCCCGCGTCCGCGTCGGCCGCCTACTCCACTACTATGACAACCGCATGAAAAAATCACTTCTCGCGCTCGCCGTCCTCTCCGCCACTTCCGCCTACGCGGACGAAGGCATGTGGATGCCCCAGCAATTGCCCCAGATCGCCAAGCAACTCAAGGCCGCCGGCCTGAAGCTGGACCCGGCCAGCCTGACGAAGCTGACCGAATTCCCCGCCGGCGCCATCGTCAGCCTGGGCGGCTGCTCGGCCTCGTTCGTGTCGCCGCAAGGCCTGGTCGTGACGAACCACCACTGCGTGTACGACAGCGTGGCGCAGAACTCCACGCCGGAGCGCGACCTGCTGGCCAACGGCTTCGTGGCGCACGCGCTGGGCGAGGAACTGCCGGCCGCGCCGGGCTCGCGCATCTTCGTCACCAAGGAAGTGCTGAATGTGACGGACAAGGTGGTCACGCCGGAAGTGGCCAAGCTGTCCGGCAAGGCCCGCAGCGACGCCATCGAGAAGAACCAGAAAGCGCTGATCGCCGCATGCGAGAAGGATGCCGGCCACCGCTGCACCGTGCCGTCGTTCTACGGCGGCCTGGAGTTCTACCAGATCAAGCAGCTGGAAATCCGCGACGTGCGCCTGGTACACGCGCCGCCATCGGGCGTGGGCAAGTTCGGTGGCGACACCGACAACTGGATGTGGCCGCGCCACACCGGCGACTATGGCTTCTATCGTGCCTACGTCAGCAAGGACGGCAAGGCCGCCGATTTCAGCAAGGACAACGTACCCTACGTGCCGCAGCACTTCCTGAAGCTGGCCAAGGAAGGCGTCAAGGACGGCGACTTCGTCATGGCCATGGGCTATCCCGGCCGCACCAACCGCCACCGCCTGCCATCGGAAGTGCAGTTCACGTTCGACTGGCTGTACCCGGCCTTCGTCAAGGCTTCGGGCGAAACGCTGGCCATCATCGACCGCGAAACCAAGGACAACAAGGACACGGCACTGAAGTACGCCGGCCAGGTCGCCAGCATCAACAACTACTACAAGAACCGCCAGGGCATGCTGGACTCGTATGCCGGCAGCGACTTCCTGGCCCGCAAGACGGCCCAGCATGAAGAGCTGAAGGCCTGGGTCAACGGCGACGCCAAACGCAAGGCTGAATACGCCGCCGACATCGCCAAGGTCGAGCACCTGATCGCCGAGCGCGACACCGCCACCAAGGCCAACTTCAACTTCGGCTATGCCCAGCCGAAGCTGCTGTCGACCGCCGCCATGCTGTACCGCCTGTCCGTCGAGTCGCAGAAGCCGGACGCCGAGCGCAAGGCCGGCTACCAGACCCGCGACCTGCCGCGCATCAAGGCGCGGGTGGCCTCGCTGGTACGCACCTACGACGCCAAGGTGGACAAGGCGCTCGTCATGCACCACCTGAAGAACTACCTGGCGCAGCCAGCGGCCGAGCAGAAGCCGGCCTTCAACGCCGCGCTGGGCATCAAGTCGGGCATGAGCGACGCCGAACTGTCCGCCGCGCTGGACAAGCTGTACGCCGGCAGCAAGCTGGGTAACGACGCCGACCGCAACGCATGGCTGGACAAGAAGCCGGCCGACTTCCAGGCCAGCAACGACGCCTTCATCAAGGCCGCCGTCGCCACCTTCGACAGCTTCATGAAGGACGAGGCGGAAGAGGAAGAACTGGGCGGCAAGCTGCAGCAAGCCTACGGCAGCTACATGAAAGCCAAGATCGCCTTCATGAAGAGCCGTGGCCAGGCCGTCTACCCGGACGCCAACAGCACGCTGCGCGTCACCTACGGCAATGTCGCCGGCCGCCCGACCGGTGCCGACGGCACCACCTGGACTGCCTTCACGACCGTCAACGGCATCGCCGCCAAGGCCACCGGCAAGGGCGAGTTCAACGCGCCGCAAGCGCAACTGGCCGCCATCAAGTCGAAGGACTTCGGCAAGTTCGTCGATCCGAAGCTGAAGACCGTGCCGGTCAACTTCCTGGCCACGCTGGACATCACCGGCGGCAACTCGGGTTCGGCCGCGCTGAACGCCAAGGGTGAACTGATCGGCCTGGCCTTCGACGGCACGCTCGATTCGATCATCTCCGACTGGGACTTCAACAAGGCCAACACGCGCGACATCCAGGTCGACCTGCGTTACATCCTGTGGAACATGAAGCACATCGACAAGGCTGACAACCTGCTGAAGGAAATGGGCGCCGAATAAGGCAGCCCTCCCGGGGACGGGCACCGACCTTGGCGTCGTCGACGCGACGGTCGGTGCCCGTCCCTGCGGGGTTCTACTGGCTCAAGGCTCGCACCACCACTTCCCGCAACCAAGCATGCGCCGGCTCCCGGTGCACCCGCTCGTCCCACAGCATCGACATCTCGTAGCCCGGCACTGCCACCGGTGGCGCCACCGTGTGCAAACCGCTGCCGCGCAGCAGCCGCTCGGGCAGCATCGCAACCAGGTCGGTCGTCTCCAACACGCCCCGCACGAACAGGAAATGCGGCACCGACAGCACCACACGCCGCGTCAGCCCGGCCTGCCCCAGCACCTCGTCCGTCACGCCATGAAAACCGCCGCCGTCGGGCGACACGATCACGTGTTCCAGCGCGCAGAACTGCGCCAGGGACGGCTTGCGGCGCAGGCGCGGATGACCGCCGCGGCCGGCCAGCACGTAGCGCTCCGTGAACAACGCACGCCGGCGCATGCCGGGCGGCGCGCCTTCGGTCGTGTGAAAAGCCAGGTCGATGGTGCCCTCTTCGGCCTGCCGGGCGATGCGGCCGGGATTGAGTTCGACGACGGCCAGTCGCGTGCCGGGCGCCTGGGCGCGCAATGCCGCCAGCGCCGGCAACAGTACCGTCGTTTCGCTGTAGTCCGTGGCCGCCACCGTCCAGGCATTGCTGGCGGCGGCAGGATCGAACGGTGCCGACGGCGCCACCGCCTGCTGCAACGCCGCCAGCGCCAGGCGCAAGGGCTCGCGCAGGGCCTCGGCGCGCGCCGTCGGCCGCATGCCGCGCGGCCCGGGCAGCAGCAGGGGATCGCCGAAGGTCTCGCGCAGGCGCGCCAGGTGAATGCTGACGGCGGGCTGCGAATAGTGCAGGCGCCCGGCGGCGCGCGTCACGTTCAGCTCGTCCAGCAGCACGTCCAAGGTCAGCAGGAGGTTCAGGTCGAGACGGCGCAGGTCGGTCATGGCATTGCGAATCCTAATGGCTTGTATGTGGACTATTCATTTCCAATATAGTCCATCTGCACCTATCGTGTGGACATCTCAACCGGGAGTCCACCATGAACGTATTGATCGTCTACGCCCACCCCGAGCCCCGTTCGCTGAACGGCTCTTTGAAAAACTTCGCCGTGCGCCACTTGCAGGCGGCCGGCCATGCCGTGCAGGTCTCCGACCTGTACGCGATGGGTTGGAAAGCCCAGCTGGACGCGGCCGACAGCCTCGATGGCGCGGCCGGCGCTCGTTTCGACCCGTCCGACGACTCGCGACGCGCCTACCAGGGCGGCCGCCAGAGCCCGGACATCGCGCGCGAGCAGGACAAGCTGCGCTGGGCCGACGCCGTCATCCTGCAGTTCCCGCTGTGGTGGTTCTCGCTGCCGGCCATCCTGAAAGGCTGGGTCGAGCGGGTCTACGCCTACGGCTTTGCCTATGGCGTGGGCGAGCACTCGGACCAGCGCTGGGGCGAGCGCTATGGCGAGGGCACGCTGGCCGGCAAGCGTGCCATGCTGATGGTGACTACCGGCGGCTGGGCATCGCACTACAGCGAGCGCGGCATCAATGGCCCGCTGGACGACCTGCTGTTCCCGATCCAGCACGGCATCCTGTTCTACCCCGGCTTCGACGTGCTGCCGCCCTTCGTGGTGCACCGCACCGGCCGCGTCGACGAGGCGCGCTACGGCGCCATCTGCGCCGAGCTGGGCGGTCGCCTCGACCAGCTGTGGACCACGCCGCCGATTCCGTTTCGCCGCCAGAACGGCGGCGACTACGCGATTCCGGCGCTGACCCTGAAAGAAGCGGTGGCGCCCGGCGTGACCGGGTTCGCGGCCCACCGCAGGTAACGGCATGCCGCGCCGCCGCGTGCGGCATGCTTTGGCGGCACGGAGTACATTGCGCTTTTCATTGTAATCACGTTGAAAGGCATCTCCATGACCAAGAAAGTCGCTGTCCTGATCGGCAGCCTGCGCAAGGAATCGCTGACCCGTAAATATGCCCACGCCATCGCGGCGGTGCTGCCGCCATCGCTGCAGTGCGAATTCGTCGAGCTGGGCGAGCTGCCGCTGTACAACCAGGACCTGGACGACGCCGGCACCCCGCCCGCCGCCTGGACGGCATTTCGCGACACGCTGCGCGCGGCCGACGCCGTGCTGTTCGTCACGCCCGAATACAACCGCTCGATTCCCGGCGCGCTGAAGAACGCCATCGACGTCGGCTCGCGCCCGTGGGGCCACAGCGTCTGGGACAAGAAACCGTCCGCTGTCGTGTCGCAATCGCCCGGCGCCATCGGCGGCTTCGGCGCCAACCACCACGTGCGCCAGACGATGGTCGCCTTGAACTCGCCCGTGATGGCCGGACCGGAAATGTACATCGGCGGCGCCGCCAAGCTGCTGGCCGACGACGGCACCGTCAACAACGACCAGACCAGGGAACTGCTGACGACCTTTGGCGCCGCCTTCGAGCGCTGGGTGCAGGCGAACGCGAAACCGACCTGAAGCCTTTACGGCTTGGCCAGCTCGGCGTCGATCGCCGCAACCAGCCGCGGATCGTCCGCCGTGACGTCCGGGGCGAAGCGGGCCGCGATGGTGCCGTCGCGCCCGATCAGGAATTTTTCGAAGTTCCACAGCACGTCGTCCGGCTTGGCGGCCTGGATGCCGTATTGCGTCAGCTTCTCGCGGAACGGGCCGTCGCCTTCGGCCACCGGACGCGCGGCCGTCAGCGCCGTGTAGAGCGGATGCTGGTCCGCGCCCACCACCGAGATCTTCGAGTACAGCGGGAACGTGACGTCGTAGTTGAGCGAGCAGAACGAGCTGATCTCCGCATCCGTGCCCGGCTCCTGCTGCTTGAAGTTATTGGCGGGGAAGCCCAGCACTTCCAGGCCCTGCGCGCGCTTGTCGCGGTACAGTTTTTCCAGGCCTTCGTACTGCGGCGTCAGGCCGCACTTCGACGCCACGTTGACGACCAGCAGCACCTTGCCGCGGTGACTGGCCAGCGTGTCGGCACTGCCGTCGATGCGCTGCAGCGGGATGTCGAGGATGGAATTGCTCATGAGGGCTCCTTGCGTTGGATGATAACGATGCCCATCTTAGTCCCCTTTGCCGCCGCGTGCAGGCCGGCTACTTGCGCGGCTCGATGCGGTACGACTCACCATGCTTGAGGTAACTGACCTTGTCCGCCAACCCCGCCTCCTCGACGGCCTGCTGGAAGTCCGACAGCGGCGACTTGAATACCGTGTAGTCGTTGTAGTGGATGGGAATGGCGCGCTGCGGCGCGATCAGGCGCAGCATTTTCACGCCTTCCCTCGCATCCATCGTCACGGTCACGAGGCCCAGCAGGCGCGTGCCACCCAGGTGCAGCAGCGCCAGGTCGATGCCCGGGTAGCGGCGCGGGATGTCCTCGATGTCGTCGTACACCATCGTGTCGCCGCTGACGTACATGCGGTAGCGCGCCCCGTTGCCGCCGAAGTCGAGCATCGTGCCCATCACGGTGGGCAGGAACGGCACCACGGCCAGCGGTCCATGCCGGCCCGGCATGGCCGTCACGCGTAACGTGGCCGCGCCCTTTGTCACCTGCAGCGCTTCCCACGTTTCCAGGCCGAGCGCCTTGCGAAAGCCCATATTGCGCAGCTGGCGCGCCGCCGTCGGGGTGGTGACGATGGGGATGTCGCGGTTCAGCTTTTCCTGCACGGTGCGGTCGAAATGGTCGTCGTGCAGGTGCGACAGCAGCACCAGGTCGATCGGCGGCAGCGCGCCGAATTCGATGGCGGGATTGGTCAGCCGTTCCGATGTCAGCCCATAGCCCAGGTGCGCGTGGTCGCCCTTGTGCAGGAAATTCGGGTCCGTCATGATGGTCAGGCCCTGCCAGCGGATCAGCACCGTCGCGGTGCCGATGAACTGGACCGAGTCCTCCGCCGTGGCCGGAGCGATCGCGGTGGGCAGCGCCAGGGTGTGACGCGGCGGCGCCTGCTCTGCCTGGGCCAGCGCCAAGGGCGCCACGACCAGCGCCAGCACGGTGTTGATCACGAAAATCAAGCGTTTCATCTGGCCTCCCGCGTACCGTGGAAAGCGTCACTAATACCACGTGCCGGCCGCGGCCGGCAGCACGTTTCCGGACGGTTCGGCCCGCGGGCCGGTGATGCTCCAATGCTACAATCGTGCCCTGACCGCCTACCCGGCGAGATGTCCCCCTTCCTTGATCCTGAGATCCAGCTCATGTACCCAGACTCGCACCCAAACGCGCACCCAACAATGCTCACGCCCTATGAACAGGGCAACCAGAACCAGACCACGCTGTGGGCCGATTGCATCGCCTTTTACGAAACGCTGGCACGGCGCTTCCCCAGCGTATTGAAGTTCGAGCAGGCCGGTGTCTCGGATGGCGGCATTCCTCTGCACGTGGGCATCGTCAGCGCGGACGGTGTGTTCGACCGCGAAGCGATCAAGCGCGCGGGCCGCACGGTCTTCTTCAACAACAACGGCATCCACCCGGGCGAGCCGGAAGGCATTGACGCCTGCATGGCCATCGTGCGCGACCTGTGCTTCGACCCGGCCAGGCTGGCGGCGCTGGGCGACACGGTGCTGCTGTTCGTCCCGGTCTACAACGTGGACGGCTGCCTGAACCGCGCCAGCACGTCGCGCCCGAACCAGGATGGCCCCGAGCTGTTCGGCTTCCGCGGCAACAGCCGGCACCTGGACCTGAACCGCGACTTCGTCAAGTGCGACACCCTCAACGCGCGCTTCTTCAACCAGCTGATCACGGCCTGGGACCCGGACGTGATGGTCGACACGCACACGTCCAACGGCGCCGACTACACGTACACGATGACCCTGATCCACACGCAGGCGGACAAGCTGGGCAGCGGCCTGGGCCCCTTCCTGCGCTCGACCATGCTGCCGCACATCTTCAAGGAGATGGCGGCGCGCGGCTGGCCGACCTGCCCGTACGTCAATCCGATCCAGGAGACGCCGGACGACGGCATCGTCGAGTTCCTGGAAGTGCCGCGCTTCTCGACCGGCTTCACGGCCCTGCACAACATCATCGGCTTCATGCCGGAGACGCACATGCTGAAGCCCTACCGCGACCGCTACGAATCGATGCGCACCCTGCTGGACGTGACGCGCGAGTTCACGATCGCGCACGGCGCGCAGATCCGCGCGCTGCGCGCCCAGGCCAAGGCCGAGCAGCGCCGCCAGAAGCAGTGGGCCGTCACCTGGAAGCTGGACGAAGCCAATCCCACCACGTTCCGCTTCAAGGGCTACGCGGCGTGCCGCCACCCGAGCGTGCTGGGGAACTACACGCGCCTGTCGTACGACCGCAGCCAGCCGTACGAAAAGGACATCCCGTACTACAGCAACTTCATGGCCGATACGGTCGTCACCGTGCCGAAGGCGTACGTGGTGCCGCAGGCCTGGCGCGAAGTGGTCGAGCGGCTGCAATGGAACGGCGTGGCGATGACGCGCATCGAGGCGCCGACCACCGTGACGGCGCAGTACTACCAGATCGGCGAGCTGTCCACGCGCGCCACGGCCTACGAAGGCCATATGTTCCATGACGACGTGCAGGTCGAGAAGCGCAGCGGCACGTTCACGCTGGCGGCCGGCGACTGGTACATCCCGCTGGACCAGGACAACGCCCGCTACGCCATCGAGACCTTGGAGCCGCAGGGCCACGACAGCTTCTTCCGCTGGGGCTTCTTCAATTCGGTGCTGGAACGGAAAGAAGCCATCTCCGATTATGTCTTCGAGGACCTGGCGGTCGAGCTGCTGCGCAGCGAGCCGGGCCTGCAGGAACAGTTCGACGCCTGGAAGGACGCCAACCCGGACCAGCTGTCCAACCAGGACGCCGTGCTGCACTTCATCCTGCACCACTGCGCCCGCCACGCCGAGCCGGAGTGGCGCCGTTATCCGGTCCTGGCGATCGCGTGAGATGACCGGGTCACGCGACAACCTGCATCAGCCGATGCACTATGCCTTAAACCCGCGCACGTTCTTTTACAGTCATTACTTCCACCTGGGCCTGCGCTTCGGCGCGGGCCTGATCGGCATCATCTGGCTGACCCTGGCCGTGTCCGACATGGCCACGGCCATGTCGGTCGGCATCGGCGCGCTGTGCACCGCGCTGATGGACTTGCCCAGCCCACTGCGCCACAAGTTCAACGAGATGCTGGCCTCGGTGCTGCTGTGCAGCTTCGTCACCTTGCTGGTCAGCCTGTGCGCGCCCTACTTCCCGCTGCTGATCGTGGTGCTGGTGCTGCTCAGTTTTTTTGCCAGCATGATGGTCGTCTACGGCAAGAAGTCGATGCCGCTGCAGCTGGCGACGCTGTTCATCATGACGATGTCGATGGAACACCACCTGACGCCCTGGCAGGCGCTCACGCACGTGGGGCTGTTCACCTTGGGCGGCCTGGCCTACCTGGCCTATGCGATGGGCGTCTCGTACCTGCTGCGCCACCGCATCAAGCAGCAGGTGCTGGCCGAGGCGCTGTTCGAACTGGCCGCGTATATCGACATCAAGGCCGACTTCTACGACACCCGCTACAACCTGACGGAGCAGTTCAACAAGCTGGTGCGCCACCAGGCGCTGCTGGCGGACCGCCAGCAGGCGTCGCGCGACCTGATCCTGCGCGCCCACCAGAACCGCAAGGACGCCATCGTCGTGCAGGTGCACGTGTGCATGCTGGACCTGTACGAATTGATCCTCTCCACCCACACGGACTATGCGCAGCTGCGCGTGCACCTGGTCGACTCGCCCGCCCTGAAGTCGCTGCACGACCTGGCGTTCAAGGCGGCGCGCGACATCGAGTCGGTGGGCTTCGACGTCAACCGCAAGCGTCCCTCGTACGCCGCCATCAGCTACGCGCCCGAGCTGGAGGCCATCGAGGCGGAGCTGGTCAACCTGCAGCGTCAGATCGACGCCGGCAAGCCGCGGCAGGAAGCGCTGGCCGTGCTGCGCGCCCAGCGCAACAAGGTACGCGCCATCATCAACATGATTGGCGAGCTGCACGTGGCCAGCCAGAAGGCCTACGACAGCACACCGTTCTGGATCGACGCCGACATGCAGCCCTTCCTGTCGCAGCAGAAGTACGAGCTGCAGGTGATGCTGTCGCACTTCCGCATGGACTCGCCGATCTTCCGCTTCTCGCTGCGCGTGGCGATGGCGATCGCCGTGGGCCTGGCGATCGGCACCCTGCTGCCTTACGCGGCGCACAGTTACTGGATCATCCTGACGATCGTGATCATCCTGCGGCCCAGCTTCTCGATGACGAAGCAGCGCCGCGGCGACCGCATCATCGGCACCGTGATCGGCTGCGTCATCACGGCCGTCATTCTGAAATGGTTCGATCACCCGGCCGTGACCCTGACGGCGCTGATCATCGCCACGGTCGCCACGCCGACCTTCGTCTACCTGCGCTACCGCTACACGGCCATTGCGGTGTCGATCATGATCCTCCTGCAGATGCACATGGCGGCCGGCGGTAGCGACAACGTCATCACGGAGCGCCTGATCGACACTTTCATCGGCGCGGCTATCGCCACGGTGTTCAGCTTCGTGCTGGCCAGCTGGGAGTACCAGACGTTACCGAAACTGATCCAGCAGGTGCTGGCCGCGAACCTGCGCTACATGGAGGCCAGCTTCGATCTGCTGCAGGGCAAGTGCCGCAACGACTTCCCCTACCGCATCCAGCGCAAGGGCCTGATGGACAGCCTGGCCGGCCTCTCGGCCGCGCTGGTGCGCATGCTGGACGAGCCGACCAGCAAGCAGCGTGCGGTGGAGGACATCAACCTGTTCATCGTGCAGAACTACCTGCTGGTGGCGCACGTGGCGGCGTTGCGGGCGATCCTGCGCCGCCACGTGAAGGATATTCCCGCACGCGAGGTCAACGCGATGCTGGCAACCAGCCATGCCCAGGTCAGCCGCACGCTGACGGCCGCGCTGGCGCGGCATGGCGTCAAGGTCGCGCTGCCGGAGACCGCCAGCGCCACGCCGGCGCACGTAGCGGATGCGGGCTCCGTAGCCTGGCCAGGCTGGCCCGTCGTGCAGCGGCGCATCCGCCTGCTGCAGGCCGACGCCGAGAAGATCATCGTGCATAGCGAGGCGATCGAGCGCAACGTGGTGCAGGCGTAGAGCGGCCGCGCCTTACGCCAGCGAGTCCGCGACCAGCGCGGCCCACTCGTCGAAGGAGCCGGCCGGCCAGTTGTTGTCCACCCTGAGCCGGCCGGCGTCGTAGGGCCGCGCCACGCCGCCGAACCAGTTGACCCACGCGACCCCGCCCGGCCCCGGCACGCAGGCCAGCGGCACGTCGAAGTCCTTGATGACGAAGCGTGTCCCGGGCGGGAAGTCCGCCGCGCGCGGCACGCGGCCGATACGGGTCATTGGCGCCATCCTGCTCCTCAAATCGTTATCGCGCTGCTATCATAATGGGCTTCCACGTACCGAGGCCAGAAGTGTCCGCGACCGATCACTGCCAGGCGTGCGGCGCTTGCTGCGCGCATTTCCGTGTTTCCTTCTACTGGGGCGAAAGCGATGCGCACCCCGGCGGCAGCGTGCCGCAGCACCTGACGATTCCCATCACACCCTACCACAGCGCCATGCGCGGCACGGAACGCGCCCCGGCGCGCTGCGTCGCGCTCGACGGCCACATCGGCCGTCGCGTCGGCTGCACCATTTACCCGTTGCGCTCGACCACCTGCCGGGAGTTCGAGATGGGCACGCCCGAGTGTGACAAGGCGCGTGCCGCCCATGGCCTGGCGCCGCTGGATGCCGGCGTGCCGGCCTGACGCCCGTCTTATATCGTTCGCTTATGGACAGATATGGGAATTTCCTATTAGAAATTTCCAGGCAACGCAGAGAAATGCGATTTGTGTATGCCGAACATCAGAAATCAAAATTTTCTTTATGACTGACCCCGGCCTATACTGCACTGCATCAAAGGTCAAAACGTGAAATCGCCCGGGATCGGGTCTCATAAGGAGTCAGCCATGTCCACCGCCATCGTCACCACCCAAGCCACCGGCGGCTATCTCGACAACGTCGGCCGCGCCGCCCTGAATTTCCTGCGCGCCCTGTTCGCCGCCGCGCCAGTCACCGCCGCCGCCTCGCACGGCAGCACGTCGCAAGCCAGCCTGGCGCGCGACCGCGCCGGCCTGCTGCGCTTCGCCCAGCAGTTCGAGGAGTTCCAGCCGAGCCAGGCTGCCGAGCTGCGCAACCTCGCCGGCCGCGACTGATTACTGGGGTCTGTCCCCTCGGGGACTGACCCCGAAGTTTGGACGGGATTTCGTCTGCGTGCGCAGTAAACTTCAGGGTCAGTCCCCAGGGGGACAGACCCTGGAAACGGCCAGCGGCGCGCAGCCTCAATACCGCTCGTCGAACCCAAAGATCGGCTTGCGCCCCTGCCAAGCCCCGCGCGTAAAATCAGGGAAGTCCAAGGTCTGGTAGCCCTGCGCGATGGACGCCTCCGACAGCGGCGTGATCGCGCTCCACGTCACCGCATCGTAGATATCGATCGGCATCGGCGCCTCGGCCTTCAGTGCCTCGATAAAGGCGTGGATGACGAAGAAATCCATGCCGCCATGGCCGGCCCCCTCGGCCTGCGCCCCGTACTTGCGCCACAGCGGATGCTCGTATTTGTCCTGCCAGGCCTGGAACGCGTCCCACTGGTGCGGCTTGCTCTGCCCTTCCACGTGGATGCCATGGTTCACATCCATCCACAGCCCCTTCGTGCCCTGCACCCGGAAGCCCAGCGAATATGGCCGCGGCAGCGACGTGTCGTGCTGCAGCAGGATCGTTTCGCCGTTCGCCGTCGCCAAGGTGGTCGTGACGACATCGCCCAGGCTGAAGCGCGCCTTGGCGTTCGGATGATCGGCCCCCCCTTCCTTGACGATGTATTCGTGCAGCCCGCGCGCCTTGGTGGCGAAGCTGTTGATGCGGGTGAAGCGGTTACCCCGATTGATATTGGTGTACATCGCGCACGGCCCGATGCCGTGGCTGGGATACAGCTCGCCGTTGCGCCGCACCGAGTGCTCGGTGCGCCAGCGCGCCTCGGAAAAGCCCTTGGCGCCGAATTCGACGCCGCCGCCATACGGCTTGGCCGGATCGCCGCTGTTGAACTTCACGGCGCGCAGGTCATGCTGGTAGCCGCCCTGCAGGTGCACCAGTTCGCCGAACACGCCGGCGCGCACCATGCGCAGCACCGCCAGCACGTCGCGCCGGTAGCACACGTTCTCCAGCAGCATGTACGGCGTACCGGTGGCCAGTTGCGTGTCCAGCACATCCCAATGGTCCTGCAGCGAGATACCGGCCACGACTTCGCAGCCCACCGCCACCTTGGCCCGCATCGCCGCGATGGCCATCGGCGCGTGCCATTCCCACGGCGTGGCGATGATGACGCCGTCGAGCGCGCGGCTGTCCAGCATGCGTTGATAGGCTTGCGGATCGCGATCGTCGCCGAAGGTGCGTGGCCGCGGTTTGCCCAGCTTGTCGGCCAGCGCCAGCGCGCGGCCCAGCATGATGGGGTCGATATCGCACAGCGCCGCGACCTCCACGTCGTCGCGCCGGAGCAGTTCGCGCAGCAGTACCTGGCCGCGCATGCCGGTGCCGATCATGCCGATGCGCAGCCGCCGGCGTGAGGCCGCGCCGTGTGCCTGCGGCAGCAGCAGGCTGCCGGCCAGCGCGGCGCCGGCCTGGAGGAAACCACGTCGATTGAATGCCTGTTTCATAGTGTCTCGAATGGATAGCGGTTGATTGTAGCGGTTCACTTGAACTTGTAGCCGACAGAGAGGGCGAACTGGCGCCCGAACAGGTTCTGCGCGTGGTTATAGCCCTCCCAGCCGTTCGGATCGTAGTAGGGCCGCTTGTCCAGCACGTTCTTGATGTTCAGGCCCACGTCCAGATTCCGCACCGGCTTCCAGGTAAAGCCCAGGTTGACCGTGGTGTACGACGGCGTGCCGTCGCACTGGTGCGCCGGCAGCGGCAGCGACGCGGCCGTGCAGTTCTCCGGCGTGTTGTCCTTGTCGTACGGGCCGTAGGCCCACTTGGTGCCGGCCGCGTAGTTGACGAAGACGCTGGTGACGAAATCGCGCCAGGACCAGTCGGCATTGAACGTGGCGCGCACACGCGGCGAGTCGTAGTAGCCGACATAGTCGCCGGAGAGGTCGCCGCCGTCTTCATAGTTGTAGGTCTCGCGCTTGCGGATCGTCGTCGCCAGGCCGGTATTGAGCTTGCCCCATTCACCCAGCGGAACGCGCACGCGCGCGTCGATGTCGAAGCCATCGACCAGCGTGCGGCCGCGGTTGGTGTACGAATTGATCAGTCCTCCCAGGTTGCCGACCGAGTAGCGCGGCAAGCCGCCCGCGCAGGCGGCGGCATTGGCAGCGTTGGCGCACATCGTGGCCACCGCCGCCATGTTGGCGCGGTCGGCATCGGTCAGCGCGTTGCGGATGGCGCGGTCGGTGCCGGCCAGGGTGGGGCCGTACTGCTCGACCAGCTGGGTGAACAGCTGGTTGAAGTCCTGCCGCACGATCTCGTTCTTGCGATAGACGAACCAGTAATCGAGCGAGACGCTGACGTTGCGCATCGGCTGCAGCACCAGTCCCAAGGTCGAGATCTTGGCTTTCTCGGGGCGCAGGTCGGGATTGGGCGGCGTCAGCCCGCCCACTGTCGTCGAGCAGTTCGAGTTCAGCAGGTTCTTGCCCAGGTCGACGTCGGTGGCGCTGACGGACTTCTGCAGCAGGCGCGCGATGGCATTGGTTTCGTCGCAGCGCACCGTATCGCGGATGCCGCCCACCTGGGCGAACACGCCGCCGCTGCCCGACTCGGCCAGGTTGGGCGCGCGGAAGCCTTCCGAGTAGGTGCCGCGCACCATGACGTCGGGGCGCGCGCGCCACTGCACGCCGATCTTCGGCGCCAGGTTGGCCGAGAAGTGCGGGTACTTGTCCAGCCGCGCGGCCGCGTTCAGCTCCAGCGTGTCCGTGACGGGCACGATCACTTCGCCGAACAGGGCACCGATCGTGCGGCGGCCGTCGAACCAGGAGCCGCCCTGCTGCGTGATGAGCCCATTGGCCGCGTCGGCGTTGCCGGGCGTCTCGAAACTTTCGCGCATCAGGCTGGCGCCGAAGGCGGCGCGCACCTCGCGTTCGCCCAGTTTCGCCAGTGTGCCCTCGACCTTGCCGTCCCACGTGATCAATTTCGTCCACGACTGGATGTCGAAGGTCGGGAAGGCTTCGCGCAGCAGCGCGGCATTGGCTTCGCTGATCTCACCGAAACGGTAGGCCGGGTTGTCGGCGATGTAGGGGCGTCCTGTGACCGGATCGACGGTGGTGGGACCGAACGCTTTTTCGAAGCCGCGCGTGTTGATGTTCGTCGTCTGGAACAGGGTCGAATGACTGCCCGCCACTGCCAGCGCCGTCTCGAAGTCCCAGCCGCCGGCCAGGCTGCCGCGCAGCCCGGCCAGGGCGCGATAGCTGTCGTCGCGGTTGGTCTGGCCGAAGTGGCCGACGGCGTCCTGCAGGATGTAGTTCAGCCCCGCGGCGCCGCCCATTTTCGCCGCCATGTCGGCATCGAGCCGGCCGCGCAGGTAGAGGTTGTTCGGCCCCAGGTAGGGATTGACGAAGGTATTGAGCTTGGTGCCGGTATTGCGCGAGAACCAGTTGGCGGTGGTGCCGCTGTTGAAGCTGCGCGGGCCGTTCTCGCCGCGCATCTTGATGCGGGTGTAGGCTGCCTCGGCAAAGCCTTCCAGTTCGCCGCCCAGCTTGACGCGGCCGGCCAGGTAGGCGGTGGCGCGGTCGGACGTCGGTCCGGTATCGAGCGCGTACGGCAGGTTGTTCCAGACGCAGCGCGTGCCGGAGGCCTCGGTGATGGCCGTCGGGCAGCCTGCCACGGCGCGCTGGACGCGGGCATTGTTGCGGGCCGGGTCGAACACGAAGAAGGTGCCGGGATTCGGCACGCCCGGCTCGCTGCCGGTGCCGATGCGAAAATTCGGAATGAAGTTGGGATTGTTGACGTAGAAGTACTCGGGCCGCTTGTCGTAGGTATCGGCCAGGGCGATGCGGTCGCGCTGGTAGACATTGACGGAGCCGTAGACGTTCCACCCGTCGCTTTCCAGGTCGCCCGCGCCGTACAACACGCTGGCCTGGCGCTCGCCGTAGGCCGACACTTCGGCCGACTTGTCCACGTTGGCGCGCGCCTCCAGGCCCTGGTAGTTCTTCTTCGTGATGACGTTGATGACGCCGGCCACGGCGTCCGACCCGTAGACGGCGGAGGCGCCATCGGTCAGCACCTCCATGCGTTCGATCGCCGCCGCCGGGATCGAATCGATATTGACGAACATGGTCTGGAAGCCGGACGGTGCGCCGTAGAACGACAGGCGCCGGCCGTTCAGCAGCACCAGCGTGCCCTGGGCACCAAGGCCGCGCAGGTTGGCCTGGGAGCCGCCGTCGGAGCCGGTAAACATCGAGCGGAAGTCCTGTTGGGCGGGGCGCGCGGCCGGCAGGTTGTCCAGCACTTGCAGCAGCGTGCGGGCGCCCATGTTCTCGATCTGCTTGGCGTCGATGACCTGCACCGGCGACGCCGTCTCGGCATTGATCCGTTTCAGGCTCGACCCGGTCACCTCGACCCGGACCAGTTTTTCCGCGCCATCCTGCTGGCCAGCGGCCAGTGCCCCGGAAGCGAGCCCCGCGGCCGCCAGCGCGGCCACCATTGTTGTCATTTTCATGTGCATCTCCTTCATTCAGGTTGCAGGCGTCCCTCCCCGCTCAAGGAGGGGACTCGAGGTGTAACAGGATCGTGGTTCAGCGCAGCGTGGCCGAGGCAGCCGCGCTGCCGGTCAACACGGCATTGGCCCAGTTGGCGCAGACCTGGGCCGGACGGGCGCCACGCGCGCCCAGCGTGCGCAGGCTGAGGCTCGAGAGCCCGCGCACGTCGATTTCCGGCTTGACGACGGCCGGCGCCGTGACCAAGCCGCTGTCGTACAGCAGGCGTGTGCCGCTCCATACCTGGAACTGCAGGCCCCCGGCGGCGCGGCAGCTGTCGTCCACGCCCAGGTCGGCGCGCAGCAAAGTCCAGTTGCCGGCCAGGGCCACGTCGATGCGGCTGTTCGCGCCTACGCCGAGGCCCTTGCGAAAGCGCAGGCCGTTCATGCGCATCGCCTCGGCACCCGCCTTGCCGGCCGGCTTGTCGCGCGCCACGCCGCGCGGCAGCGCCAGATCGGACAGGTACAGTTGGCGCTCCGCCGTCTCTGGCGCGCGATGTTCCAGGACGCGGAACGTGGACAAGGTGATCGGCCCTACCTCCTGCGGCAATGTGGCGTTGTGGGCACGCGCTGCATCGCCCTGCGCGGCCGTGACCATCGGATCGGTTGCTGCCGCGCCGTCGCCTTCCGGGTTCTGCGTGCTCAGCACGCGGAAGCGCAGCAGACGGCCCGCAGTGGGCGGGAAGGCGATTGCCTGCGTGCCTTCGCGCAGCACCAGCCGGCCACGCTGGACCGGGCCGCCCCAGTCGCCGTTGTTGTCGGCCACATAGATTTCGTAGTCGCGAATCTGGCCATGGCGCCAGTGCTGGTCGGTGCGCGGTGCCAGCTCGATCCCGTCGATCAGGCGCCGCTCCGTGAAACCGATCACCCATTCGTGGGGGCCGCTGCGCACGGCCTGGCTGCGCACGGTGCGGAACCAGGTGGCGGGATCGGCGTCGAATGCCTTCTCCAGAGGGTGCCCCGCTTCCTCGGCGGGACGGTTTACCACCACCATCGCGTCGGCCGGCAGCGCCCGGCCGGGCACGGGCGCTGCCGGGAACGGGTCGTCGTCGCGCAGGCCGAGGGCGCCTTTGATGTCGAACGCCAGCGGCTGGCGGATGTCCTGGCTGGCGGTCTTGACGTGCAGTGTGCCCTGGCGCTCGGCCGCGTCGAACCACCAGCCGGTGATGGCGGCGTCGAAGTCGACGCGGCTGGCATGCGCCGTCAGCGCGACACCGTTGGCCGCGACGGTCGCGGGACGGCGCATCGCCAGCATGCGCAAGGCATAGCCGCGCTGCGCCAGCTGACCGGCATAGCTGCCGTCGACCGGATCGATATCGACGCGCACGTCCGCGCCCTCGGCGCGCATGCGAAGTTGTTGGGTGCTGAACGCGCCCTGCCGGTACTGGCGCGTGTTGCCGTCGTCCTCGTACAAGGTGTAGCTCGAGTCGCCTTCCGGATACAGGTCGAGCGTCAGCACGTCCTTCGGCTTGTGGCCGTCGTATAGCATATCGGGATACATCGGCAGGATCGCGCCGGCGCGCACGAATACCGGCAGCTTGTCCAGCGTGACCTGCACGTCGAGGTCGCGCCCCGCCGCACCCGCCGTGGCTTGGCGGCCGTCCCAGTAATCGATCCAGCGGCCCTGCGGCAGGTGGATGCCCTTGCGCCAGCCCTGCGACACGGCCTGGCTGCGGTACACCGGCGCCACCAGCAGGTCGCGTCCCAGCAGGAACTGGTATTTGTAGGCTTCGGTCCACGCGGCCGGATCGGCCGGGTAGTCCCACATCAGGCCGCGCACCAGCGGCGCCCCCGTCGTCTCGGCCTCGCGCGCCAGGCCGTACATGTAGGGCGTGAGGCGCATCTTGAGCTTCAGGTAGCGCCGGTTGATCGAGCGATAGGGTTCATCGAACCACCACGGATGCTTGCGCTCCGCGGCGGCCCAGCCGGACATGCCCATCAACACCGGCGTAAAGGCTTTCCACTGCAGGTCGCGCGTGTAGGTTTCCGGGCTGCCGCCGAAGATGGCATCGACGTCGCCGGTGGCATAGGCCTGGCCGGACAGGCCGGAGCCGATCAAGGTCGGCACGTGCCAGCGGATGTAGTCCCAGCTGGCGCTCTGGTCGCCCGTCCACGCCACGGCGTAGCGCTGGGTGCCGGCCCAGCCCATCACGGTCCAGATGAAGGGGCGGCTGTCGGAGTTGTGCACGATGCCGTCATAGGCCGACTTGTTGGCGTCCAGCGAGAATTGATAACCTTTTCCGGTCCATGCCACGTCCAGCTTCTGCACGCGGCTGCCGGCCTGGCCCACTTCCCAGGCGATCTTGTCGACGCCGTTCTCGGTCCACAGGCCGGTGCGGAAACCGTATTTCGCCAGGCCCTGCACGGTTTCCGGCAGCGCCTTGTAGCCACAGCCATAGCCGTCGTTCGGCAGGATCCAGCCGCCCGGCATGTCGTGCTCGCGGTAGCGCTTTGCCACGCTCTCGACCACGTCCGGCGTGGTGCCGGTGGGGCCGTCGCTCCACCCCGGCGGCACGGTGCCGGGCTTTTTCACGTTGTCGCCGTCGTTGTAGCAGTCCGCATCGCCGTATTCCAGCGCCCAGCGCGGCAGCAGGGGCGGACGCCCGGTCCACTCGGTGTACCGCGCCAGCACGTCGCGCACATCCCTGCCGACGAAGTAGTACGCGTCGAAGCGGCTCTCGGCGTGCTGCAAGGTCGCCTGGTTGGCGTCGCGCAGGTCATAGCTGCCGTCCGCCCAGGTATTGCGCAGCATGCCCCAGCCGCGCGAGCTCATGAGAAATGGCGCCGGGCTGGGACGGTCGCCCTCCTCCCAGCCGCCCGAATACGATACCTCCAGCTGGCGCCCCTTGAATTCGAAACGGCCGTTCTGCTGGCCGCCGCCGAAGAAGCGCTCGTCCTTGTCGCTGGACAGCACTTGCACACTCTGGCCCTTGGTCAGTTCCAGCGGCTCCACCTCGCGCCACAGCGCGTCGCGATTCCCGGCGCGGTACAGCGACAAGCGCAGCGGCTTGCGATCGATGCGCAGCGCCAGGGCGGCGGTCTCGATCAGCACGTGGTCGCCCGCGTCGCGCAGGACCGGCGCCACATCGGACGCGGGCTGGCCGACGACGATGGCCGCCGCCTTGTCGCCCGGCCCCGTGAACTCCAGCCCCGGCGCGGCGGCTTCCACATGCAGCACGTCCACGCGCGGCAGGCTGACGCGCAGGCGGGCGCCCGTGTCGGTAACGATGCGCCAGCCCTGCGGGCCATCGGCCGTCAGGGTACGCAGGTTGCCAACCGGCGCCGCGTGGGCGGCCATTGTGGCCAGGAACAGGACAGCTGCGAGACGTGTTTTCATCGAACGATCCGAAAGCATTGCGGTTTTGACAGGCCTACTTTAGAAACGAAAAACGTAAGCGTCAATAAAAAGAAAAGTAATTTTGTTCTTTAGGCCGATTTATCTTTCGGTTTAGCCCAATGCTGCGCCGCAAACTTTCTTTATCGTGGCGATTTGACCACATTTCAGCGCGGGCAACGCAGGGGAATGACCGCCAGCGCGAAACATGATGGCGGATTTTCTTTCGTTTCACTTTCTTAATTGACTTTTCGAAATGACGAGACTACGCTTCATGAAACTTCTACTTTCTTTTATTTTCGATGACCCATCTCCTGAACCGCGATCCTCAAGCCTGGCGCGACATCGACGGCCTCGCCACCGCCGAAGAGATCGCCCAGCAGCCGGCAGTCTGGCGCGCGCTGCGCGACGACTTGTGTGCGGCACAGCCGGCGATCGCGGCCTTCCTGGGCGAGCGCCTGAACAATCCGGCCCAGCGCGTGATCCTGACCGGCGCCGGCAGTTCGGCTTACGTGGGCGCCATCGTGGCCGACGAACTGGATCGCTGCTGGCCTGCCCAGGTGCGCGCGGTGGCGACCACCAGCCTGCTGACGCACCCGGACCTGTACCTGCGCCATGACGTGCCGACATTGCTGGTGTCGTTCGCCCGCAGCGGCAACAGCCCGGAAAGCCTGGCCGCCGTGGAGCTGGTGCGCGACGTGGTCCGCGACGCGCGCTTCCTGAACATCACCTGCAACGCCGAGGGCGCGCTGGCACGGCAGCATGCGGACCATCCAGGCGGTCGTGTATTGAACCTCCTGATGCCGCCGGCCAGCTGCGACCGCGGCTTCGCGATGACCAGCAGCTTTACCTGCATGCTGCTGGCGGCATTGGCCGTGCTGGGCAAGGAACGGTATGCGGAGCGGCTGCCGCAACTGGCCGCGCTGGCCGAACAGGCGCTGCGGGACTGGGCCGCGCCGGTAGCGGCGCTGGCCGCGCGGCCGGTGCAGCGGGTGGTCTACCTGGGCAGCGGCCCGCTGGAAGCGCTGGCGAAGGAGTCGGCGCTGAAGATCCTGGAACTGACGGGCGGCCGCGTGCTGGCCCTGGCCGAAACGCCGCTGGGTTTCCGCCATGGTCCCAAGTCGGCCCTGAACGCGCAAACGCTGGTAGTGCTGCTCCGCGGCAGCGCCACGCTGGCGCAGCGCTATGAGCAGGACCTGCTCGACGAGCTGCGCCGCGATGGCGTGGCCGGCGGCTGCGTGACGGTCGGCCGCGACGGCGATTTCGCCGCCGATGTCCCGGCTTGGGCCGATGCCTGGTTGGCGCCTCTGTGGCTGCTGATGGCGCAGCAGTATGCGCTGCACCAGTCGGCCGCGCTGGGGCTGACGCCGGACAATCCCTTCGCCGACGGCACCGTCAACCGCGTCGTCCAGGGCGTGACCATCCACCGTCACGATCAACCATGAGCAGCGCTGAGCGCCACGGCTGGCACGGCATCGACATCGGCGGCACCAAGATCGAACTGGTGGCGTACGACGGCGCCTTTGCCGAAGTCTTCCGCGAACGGATCGCCACGCCCGGCGTCGACTTTGCCGCGTTTGTCGCCGCCATCGTCGGCCTGGTGACACGCGGCGATGCGGCACTGCGTGGCCGCGCCCCGGTCGGGATCGGCCTGCCGGGCATCATCGATACGGCCACCGGCCGCCAGGTCAGCTCGAACGTGCCGGCGCTGAACGGCCGCGAGGTGGCGGCGACGCTGCAGCAGGCGCTCGAGCGACCGGTCGCGATCGGCAACGATTGCCAGTGCTTCGCGCTCTCCGAAGCGCAAGGCGGCGCGGCTGACGGCCTGCCGACGATGTTCGGCGCCATCGTCGGCACCGGCGCGGGCGGCGGCTATTGCGCCGAGGGGCGGCTGCAGCGCGGCTTCAACGGCATTGCCGGCGAATGGGGCCACTGGACGATACCGGCACCGCTGCTGGCGCGCCATGCGCTGCCGCTGCTGGAGTGCCCGTGCGGCAAGCAGGGCTGCCTGGAGCGCTACGTGTCCGGGCCTGGCATGAGCAGCCTGCATGCCCACTACGGCGGCAGCGGCGCCGAGCCGCTGGCTATCGTGGCGCGCGACGCCACCGGCGACGCGGCCGCGACCCGGGCCCTGGGCGTCCACCTCGACCTGCTGGGCCATGCGCTGGCCGGCATCGTGCTCGCTTGCGATCCGCATGCCATCGTGCTGGGCGGCGGGCTGTCGAATCTCTCCCACCTGTACCAGCAACTGCCGGCCGCCGTGCAGCGCCACCTGTTCCGTGGCGTGCGCGTGCCGCCGATCCTGCCGCCGCGCTTCGGCGCCGCCGGCGGTGCGCGCGGCGCCGCGCTGCTGGCCCGTCAAGCCACTTCAACCGCCGGATCCCAGCCATGAACCAGACCTTCTCCCCCGTCCAGCGCATCGTGCAGCAGCATCGCCGCGGCGCGGCCGTCGGCCTGTACAGCGTCTGCTGCAGCCACCCTTTGGTGCTGCGCGCCGCGATGCGCGTGGCGCTCGCCTACGATACGCCCCTGCTGGTGGAGGCCACGTCGAACCAGGTCGACCAGTTCGGCGGCTACACGGGCATGACGCCGGCACAGTTCCGCGAACACTTGCTGCAACTGGCGCGCGAACAGGCCTTCCCGGCCGAGCGCCTTATCCTGGGCGGCGACCATCTCGGTCCGAACGCGTGGCAGCGCCAGGACGCGGCAACGGCAATGGCCCATGCGGAAACCCTGGTCGCGGCCTATGCCGGCGCGGGCTTCCACAAGATTCACCTGGACTGCAGCATGCGCTGCGCCGACGACCCGGAGCGCCTGAGCGACGAGACGGTAGCCCTGCGCTCCGCCCGCCTGTGCGAGGCCGCCGAAGCCGCGGCCGCCGCTGCCGGCCTGCCACCGCCCGTGTACGTGATCGGCACCGAAGTGCCAGTGCCCGGCGGCGAGGCGGCCCTGGCCGATGCCGGCGCGCCGACGGCACCGAGTGCCGCCGCGCGCACACTGGAAGTGCACCGCCAGGCCTTCGCGGCAGCGGGTCTGCGCGACGCGTGGCGCCGCGTGGTCGCGCTGGTGGTGCAGCCGGGCGTGGACTTCGACGCCAGCCATATCCAGCATTACGATCCACGCCAGGCGGCGGCGCTGTCGGAATGGCTGGCGGGCCATCCCGGCCTGGTATTCGAAGCGCATTCCACCGACTACCAGCGCGAGGCCAGCCTGCATGCGATGGTGCGCGACCACTTTGCCATCCTGAAGGTGGGGCCCGCGGCCACGTTCGCGCTGCGCGAGGCCCTGCTGGCGCTGTGCCAGATCGAGGACGAACTGGTGGTGCCGGCGCAGCGCTCGCGCCTGATGCAGGTGCTCGAGGATGTCATGCTCGCCAAACCGCAGCACTGGCGCGCGCACTACGCCGGCAGCAGCGACGAGCAGCGCGTGCTGCGCCGCTATGGCCTCTCCGACCGGTGCCGCTACTACTGGGGTGAGCCGGAGGTGGCCGCCGCCGTGCAGCGCCTGTTCCTCAATCTCGATGCGCGCGAGATCCCGCTGCCACTGCTGTCCCAGCACCTGCCGGACCAGTACCTGGACGTGCTGCAGGGCCAGTTGAGCACGCGCGCACAGGCGCTGGTGCAGCACAAGATCGGCCGCGTGCTGGCCCAGTATGCCCGGGCCTGCAGCCGCAACCGGGCCGAGCTGCCGGTGCCGGCGCTCTGATAAGCTGTGGATTTTGACCGTCAGCGAAACCACCATGCGCAATACCAGCCAACGCCGCGAATCCATCCTGCAACTGCTCGTCCGCGACGGCGCCGTCCAGGTTACCGACCTGGTCGAGGCATTCGGCGTGTCGGCGGTGACGATCCGCAGCGACCTCAGTGCCCTGGAAGCGCAGGGCCTGGCCACGCGCAGCCATGGCGGCGCCACGCTGACGCGCACGCCGCCGACCGAGCAGACGATCCGCCAGAAGGACGCCATCAACCAGGAACAGAAGGAACGCATCGGCGCACGTGCGGCGCAGCTGGTGCAGCCAGGCGACAACATCATCATCGATTCGGGCACCACGACGATCTCGCTGGCGCGCCACCTGCGCGAAGCCGAAGGCGTCACCGTCATGACCAATGGCCTGAACATCGCCTGGGAGCTGGCCGACGCGCCGGGCGTGGACCTGATCCTGACGGGCGGCCTGCTGCGCAAGCAGTCGCTGTCGATCCAGGGCACCCAGGCCGAAGCCTGCCTGCAGGCCTACAACTTCGACAAGCTGTTCCTCGGCGTCGATGGCCTCGACCTGCAGTTCGGCGTGACCACGCACCATGAGGCCGAGGCCAGCCTGAACCACAAGATGGCGGAGCGGGCCAAGAAGATCATCGTCGTCACCGACGCGTCCAAATTCGGCCGCGTCAGCCTGCACCGCATCGTGCAGCTGGAACGCGTCCACACCATCATCACCGATGCCGGCATCAGCCAGGAATACCGCGAGGGCCTGCAGAAGCTTGGTATCGAGTTGATCATCACCGACTAGCGAGGCACCATGCTGGCAGGCAGGATTCTTACACCGGAAGGCTGGGTCACCGGCACCATCGAATTCGGCCAGCGTATCGACCGCATCGCGGCGGCGCCGGCCGATACCGGACTGACCATCCTGCCTGGCTTCATCGACCTGCACGTGCACGGCGCCGCCGGCGTGGACATCATGCGCGGCGGCGATGCCGGCGCCGTCGTGGCGCGCGAACATGCGCGCCATGGCACCACCTCCCTGCTGGGCACCACCATGACGGCGCACGAGCCGGCGATCCGGCATGCGCTGGCGGGGCTGGCCGGCGTGATCGCGCAGCGCCCCGAGCGCGGCGCGCGCATGCTGGGCGTGCACCTGGAAGGCCCGTTCATCAGCGCGCACCGGCTGGGCGCGCAACCGCCGCACGTGATGCCGGCCACGCTGGAGCTGGTGCAAAGCCTGGATGCCATCGCGCCGATCCGCGTGCTGACGATGGCGCCGGAGGTGCCCGGCCACCTGGCCCTGATCCCGCAGCTGGCGGCGCTGGGCATGCGCGTGCAGGTCGGCCACTCGAACGGCAGCTACGACGACGGCGTGGCGGCGCTGCGGGCCGGCGCGGCCGGCTTCACCCACCTGTTCAACGGCATGACGGGCATGGACCATTACCAGCCCGGCATCGTCGACGCGGCGCTGGCCCACGCCGAATATGCCGAGATCATTCCCGACCTGCAGCATGTGCACCCGGGCGCCATCCTGGCCGCGCTGCGCGCGATCCCGCGCGCCTATGGCATCACCGACGCCACCGCGGCCACCGGCATGCCGGACGGCGAATATGCACTGGGCTCGCAGCGCGTCTACAAATGCCTGGGCTGCGTGCGGTTGGCGACCGGCTCGCTGGCCGGCAGCGTGCTGACGATGGACCAGGCGCTGCGCAACCTGGTCGGCATGGGCCTGGACCTGGCCGACGCGTCGCACCGCTTGTCGCTGTACCCCGCCGACTACCTGGGCGAGACCGAGCGCGGTCGCCTGGTGCCCGGCGCCTGGGCCGATATCGTGGTCCTCGACCAGGACCTGCAACCGGTCGCCGTCCATGTGGAAGGCGAAGCCATTCTGTGAAGGAGTGTCGATGCATGCTGCTACCCTGCCCGGCGCCGTCAGCGCGCCCGCCTGGCCGATCCGCTACCTGCTGTTCATTGCCGGCATGGGCGGCCTGCTGTACGGGATCGACGTCGGCATCATCGCCGGCGCCCTGCCCTACCTGGAAGCGACCGCCAAGGAAGCCTGGCGCCTGAGCGCGCAGCAGCTGAGCTTTATCGTCGCGGCCGTGCTGCTCGGCTCCGTGCTGTCTTCGCTGTTCGCCGGCGCCATCGCCGATGCCATCGGGCGACGCTGGGCCATGGTGCTGTCCGGCGCGCTGTTCACCGCCAGCATTCCCTTGATCGCGCTGGCCGACGGCTACCTGCCGCTGCTGCTCGGGCGTCTGCTGCAAGGCGTCAGTGGGGGGCTGATCGGCGTCATCGTGCCGCTCTACCTGGCCGAGTGCCTGCGCGCCGACCAGCGCGGCCGCGGCGCTGCGCTGTTCCAGCTGCTGCTGACGATCGGCCTGGTGGCGGCGGCCGTGATCGGCCTGCTGCAGGCGCGTACGGTGGACGCGGCGGCCGCAGCGGCGCAGGCGCTGTCGGAAGCGGCGCGGGTGGAAGCGCTGTTCGCGGCGCGCGACCATGCCTGGCGCAGCATCTTCTGGATGTGCCTCACGCCCGGTCTCGTGTTCACCTTCGGCAGCGCGCTGCTGGCCGAGTCGCCGCGCTGGCTGATGCGGCGCGGCCGCACCGATGCTGCGCACCGTGCGCTGCTGCGCACGCGCGCGCCGGCCGAGGCGGACGCCGAGCTGCGTGACATGCAGGCTGCCGCGCGTTCCGGCCCAACCGGCGGGGCAGCCGCGAGCGATCGCCTGCTGAGCCGCCGCTACGTGCTGCCGTTCCTGCTGGCCTGCCTGATCCTCGCGCTGACCCAGGCCACCGGCATCAACTCGGTGCTGGCCTACGTCGTCAATATCCTGAACCAGGCCGGCCTGCCAGGCGCCACGGCCAATGCGGCCGACGTCGGGCTGAAGGTACTGAATGCCGTGATGACGGTCGTCGCCGTCGTGCTGGTGGACCGCAAGGGCCGCAAATTCCTGCTGATGCTGGGCAGCGGCGGCATCGTGCTGGCGCTGCTGGCGGCAGGACTGCTGTTCCACCACGCCGAAAGCGGGCAACGCGACGTGCGTGCCGCCATCGCGGCCCAGGTGCGGGACGACAGCGTCACGCTGCGCCTGGACGATGCGACGCTGCGGGCGCTCGGCGCCGAGGCCGGCGAAGCGCCGCAGTTGCTGACGGTCGCTTATCGCTACGGCCCGTTCACCAATGTGGCGACGCGCCGCAGCGACGACGCCGGCCTGCCGGTGCTGCACATCCGCCGCGCCGACGCGGTGCAGGAAGACAGCGTGATCGGCGCCTTCTTCCGCCAGCTGCACCTGAATCCGTTCGCCGACCCGGCGGACGCGCGCACGGCGCCGCTGCGGATCGAACGCGCCCAGCTGGGCGCGGTGCCGCCGCCTTCGCACGGCTGGCGCATGACGGCGGCGATCTGCCTGTTCGTGGCCAGCTTCGCGGTGGGGCCGGGCGTGTGCGTGTGGCTGGCGCTATCCGAGCTGATGCCGACGCGCATCCGGTCCAACGGCATGAGCGTGGCGCTGCTGGTCAACCAGTTCGTCTCGACCGTGATCGCCGCCGTGTTCCTGCCGACGGTGGGGCAGCATGGCTATGCGGTCATGTTCTTCTTCTGGGCGGGGTGTACGGTCCTGTACTTCCTGACGGCGGCGTTCCTGCTGCCGGAGACGAAAGGGAAGACCTTGGAGGAGATCGAGGGGCATTTCCGCTGAGCCCCTGGTGAAGTCGCGGGGTTAGGGTCTGTCCCCGCATGGGGAGTGTAGCAGGGGTTTCGAGGAGCATTGCTCCTCGCCTGCGCAGCGGTGCCGGCCTGCCAGCTGGCATCATGACCCTGCAGTTGCTGTGATTTCCCTGAAGTTGTTGTTGATTTCCGACGCGCAACCAAACTTCAGGGTCAGTGCCTTGCAGGGACAGACCCTCCGCGCTACTGAAGATAGCGGTTGAACCACTCCAGGGTGCGCCGCCTTAAATCCTGCTGGTGCGCCGGCTTGCGGATGCCGTGGCCTTCGTCCTCGTAGATCACCAGCGACGTCGGCACGTTCAGCGCCTTCAGCGCGTGCCAGAACTCCATCGACTGCGCCGCCGGCGTTTCGACATCGCGCTCACCGACGTAGACCAGCGTCGGCGTCTTCGCCACCTTGATGGAATCGATCGGCGAGAGCTGGCGGTAGATCGCGGGATCGTCGTACATCGTCGCGCCGAAGAACGGCACCATCCACTGGTCGATGCCGTTCTGGCCGTAGTAGCTGATCCAGTTGGCGATGCCGGCGCCGGCGACGGCCGCCTTGAAGCGCTGGCTGTGCGTTACGCCCCACATCGTCATGAAGCCGCCGTAGGAATGGCCCATCAGGCCCAGGCGCGTCGTATCGACAGGCGCCACCTGCGCTGCCGCATCCACGCCGGTGAGGATGTCGCGCAGGTCGCCGCCGCCGAAGTCGCGCCGGTTCGCGCGGGTAAATTCCTGGCCCTGGCCGAAGCTGCCGCGCGGGTTCGGCATGAAGACGAAATAGCCAGCGCCGACCAGTTCCCGCACCAGCGGGTTGCCGGTATCGGCCGGGCCGATATAGCGCGGCGTCACGGCCGATGCCGGCCCGCCGTGCACCTGCACGATCATCGGGTATTTTTTTCCCGCCGTCGGTAGCAAAGGCCCGACCAGCCAGCCCTGCACATTGAAGCCTTCGTTGGTCCAGCTGACGTTCTGCACGCTCACCTGGGCCGGCGCCGCATCGTTGTCGTGCGTGATCGGTTGCAGTTGCGGCAGGCGCCCCGCGACGAGGCGCGGCGCATGCGTGAAGTCCTCGACGATCGCGGCGGCGCTGGCGCCGTCCGCGCTGAAGGACAGGCGGCCGTCCGCCGCGCTGGCCGTCACGGGCGCGGACCACAGCCTTGTCGTCGCACCGCTGGCGGCATCGACGGCCAATGCCGTCATCTGGTCGCCCATCAGCGCGGTGGCGACAATGCCGCCCTGCTTCCAGGCCAGGCCATTGAACGAGCCCTTGAAGGCTGGCGTGATGTTCTTCGGCTCGCCGCCGGCCAGCGGCACGGTATACACATCGCCGCCGATGGCGCCGAAGTCGCTCATCAGGCCACCGATATAGGCGACGGTACGGCCGTCCGGCGAGACGCGCGGCATGTTCAGCTGCGTGGTCGGCGTGGCGATCACGCGCAGCGCGCCGGAGGTCGCGTCGATATAGGCCAGCTTCGCCACCCACCAGTTGTTGTCGCCATTGCCCTTGGCACCGGTGGCAACGAAGCCCTTGCCGTCCGGCGCCCAGTCGTATTCGTAGATGAAGGTGTCGTCCGGCGAGAGCAGCTTCAAGGCGCCGCCCGTGAGGGGCACCGTGGCGATGCGCTGGGCATCCTCGCGGCTGCCGATCTCGCCGACCAGACGCGCGCCGGCGGCCGTCGCGCCGGTCTCCTTGCTGGCGCCCACGGTGGCCAGCAACGCTACCTGCTTGCCGTCCGGCGACCAGCGCGCCGAGTTGGCGACGCCCTTCACGGTGGCGAGCGCACGCGTCTTGCCATTGGCCGCCACGTAGACGGCCGCGCTACCCTGCTCGCTGGCGATGAACGCGACGCTGCGCCCGTCCGGCGACCAGCTGGGGCGGTCGTAGGCGCAGTGGCGGCACGGGTCGTACTCGTTCAGGATCTTGCCGCTGCGGGCATCGCGCACGACGACGACGGCATGCGCCTTGCGGCCCGCCGCGCCGGTATCGGCGCTTTCGATGGCGACGAGGCGTTCGCCGTCCGCGGCCAGCGCGACGGCCCGGTATTCGCGCCCGGCCTGCGCCTGGCTCCCGGCCAGGATGGCGGTGGCGGCGAAGGCCGCCCGGGCCAGTATGCTCACTCGCATATCAGACCTTGTTCAAGCGCGAGTTGCGCATGCCGTAGGCGAAGTACGTCAGGACCGAGGCCGCCATCCAGATCGTGAAGATCACCCGCGTGGTATGCGACAGGTCCTTCATGATGTACAGGCAGGCCAGCACCGACAGGCCCGGAATCAGGTAAGGACCGAGCGGCACGCGGAAGCCGCCCTTCTTGTACGTGCCCAGGCGGCGCTCCTTGCGGCGCATGACCGGCACGGCGATCGAGACGACGATAAAGGCCGTCAACGTGCCCATGCTGACCATGTCCCACAGGAAGGTGGCGTCGACGAAGCCGGCCACCAGGCCGACGACCAGGCAGACGATGACGGTATTGCTGACCGGGGATGCGGTGCGCGTGTTCACCTTGTGGAACACCTTCGAGATCAGGCCGTCGCGCGAGATGGCATACAGGATGCGGGTCTGGCCGTAGATCGTCACCAGCGTGACGGAAAACACGGAGATGACGGCGCCGGCGGACAGCACCAGCGCCGGCCAGGCCTTGCCCGTGACGTTTTGCAGGATGACGGACAGGCCGGCTTCCTGGTGCTCGAACATGTGCGCTGGCTGCGCGCCGACGGCAGCTACCGCGACCAGCAGATAAAACACGGTCACGATGACCAGCGCCGCCAGAATGCCCAGCGGGACGTTGCGTTTCGGGTTGCGTACTTCCTCGCCAGCGGTGGCGACGGTATCGAGGCCGATGAACGAGAAGAACACGGTGCCGGCGGCGGCGGTCACGCCCGTCATGCCGGCCAGCCCCGCCGCATTTTCCGGCTTGAAGAAGGGCTTGAAGTTATTGATGTCGAAGCCCTGCAGCGCGATCGCGACGAAGAAGATCAGGATGGCCAGCTTGATCAGCACCATCACGGCATTCATCGTCGCGGACTCCTTGGTGCCGCGCACCAGCAGGAAGCAGCACAGGCAGACCAGCAGGATCGGCGGCAGGTTCATGTGGCCGACGTTGAAGACGACGCCTTCCTGCGTCGAGACGATCATCGGCGTGCGCAGGAACTGCGGGATCTGCCAGCCGAATGCATTGGTCAGGAAGTTGTTCAGGTAATCGGACCAGCCGATGGCGGTGGCGCTGGCCGCCAGGCCGTATTCGAGCAGCAGGCAGGCCGCCATGATAAAGGCCAGGAATTCGCCGACGGTCGCATACGCGAACGAATACGAGGAACCGGAAGCGGGAATGCGGAACGACAGCTCGGCGTAGCACAGCGCCGTCAGGCCGGCCGTCAATGCGGCCATCAGGAACGACAGGATCACGGCCGGTCCGGCCTTCGGTACCGCTTCGACCATCGTGAAGAAGATGCCGGTGCCGATGGTGGCGCCGACGCCGATCATGGTCAGGGCGAACAGGCCAATCGAACGGTGCAGGCCGCCGGGCTGCGATGGATGATCTTCTTCGGCGGCGGGATCGACAGGCTTGGTACGCGTCAGTTTCTGGACCAGCGTTTGGCTCACAGGCATTCCTTCTCGGGTGGTTCGGCTGCTGCGGCGCTCATGGCGTCGCGCCCCTATCGCAATTTCGATAAAAAAACCTGACGATTATAGGGCCTGTTGGCGCTCCTTCCCTACGGTTGTTTGTATGGAAAAGACAAGTGGTGAGGAAAATCTGACAACCGGCGGTAGCGCCGCGCGGTCAGTCCGCCAGGGCGGCGGCCAGCTCGGCGACGCTGCCGAACATCAGCCGCGGGCGTTGCGCCTGCAGCACTTGCGCCTTGGCGTAGCCCCAGCCGACCGCGCCGAAGTCGAGCCCTTCGGCGTGCGCCGCTGCGATGTCGCGCACCTCGTCGCCCAGGCACAGTACGGCGCGGTCGGCCACGCCGCTGTGCTGTACGACGCGGCGCAGGCGCCGCCGCTTGCCGAACAACGCGGCGCCGCATTCGAAGTGGGCGAACAGCCGCGCGTCCGCGCCCAGCACCGCGCGCACGTTCGCCTCCGAATTGGACGAGACGATCGCCAGCCGCACGCCGCGCCCGGCCAGCGCGTGCAGCACGTCGCGCATGCCATCGAACAGCGCGATGCGGGCGATGTTCTGCGCCATCAGCGCGCGGAACTGCAGCGCCACCGGCAGCAGCTTCCAGCGCGGCAGGCCGAGGTGGTGCATCAGCTGGGGCAGGTCGCAGCCGCGCAGCATGTCGATCTTGTCGTGCTCCAGGCAGCGAAAGTCGTGCGTGCGCGCCAGCGTGTCGAACACCTCGAGGAAGAACGGGAAGCTGTTGGCCAGCGTGCCGTCGAAGTCGAAGATCCACAGCTCGTAGCCGCGCACGATGTGTGGCGATACCAGCGGCGGCGGGCGCACGTCGTTCATGATGTCAGCGCTGGCCCAGGCGCGTGGCGCCGAACAGCGTTGTCAGGTGGTGCGGCTGCGAGCGCCAGTACTGTGGCGGCGCATCCACGTGCGCGCCCAGCCTGGCCGCCGCATGCCACGGCCAGCGCGGGTCGTACAGGATGCCGCGCGCCAGCGCGACCACGTCGGCCTGGCCCTGCAGCACGATCGATTCCGCATGTTCCGGCTCGGTGATCAGGCCCACGCCGATGGTCGGCAGGCCGGTCGCGGCCTTGATGCGTTCGGCGAACTGGATCTGGTAACCGGGGCCGACCGGAATTTTCTGCAATGGCGAGATGCCGCCGCTGGAGACGTGGATGAAGTCCGTGCCGCGCTGCTTCAGCGCGTTGGCGAAGACGATGCTCTGCTCCAGGTCCCAGCCGCCCTCGACCCAGTCGCTGGCGGAGATGCGTACGCCGACCGCCACCTCGCGCGGCACGGCGGCGCGTACCGCGTCGAACACCTCGAGCGGGAAGCGCATGCGGTTTTCCAGCGCGCCGCCGTATTGGTCATCGCGCCGGTTCGACAGCGGCGACAGGAATTGGTGCAGCAGATAGCCGTGTGCGGCGTGCAGCTCGATGCCTTCGATGCCCAGCGCATGCACGCGTCGCGCGGCGGCGACGAAATCGTCTTTCACTTTTTGCAGGCCAGCGGCGTCCAGCGCCAGCGGCACCGCCTCACCCTCGGCATGCGGCACGGCGGAGGGGGCGACGGTCTGCCAGCCGATGTCGCCCGGCGCGATATTGGCGCCGCCTTCCCATGGCACCTGCGAAGAGGCCTTGCGGCCCGCGTGCGCCAGTTGCACCGCCAGGCGGATCGGCGAGTGCTTGCGGATCGCCGCGATCACCGGCGCGAGCGCGGCCTGGTGGCCGTCCGACCACAGGCCCAGGTCGGCCGGCGTGATGCGCGCCTCGGGCGACACGGCGGTCGCCTCGATGATCAGCAAGGCCGCGCCGGACAGCGCCAGACTGCCCAGGTGGATCATGTGCCAGTCGGTGGCGAGGCCTTCGACGGCCGAATACTGGCACATCGGCGCGATGGCGATGCGGTTCTTCAGTTGCAGCGGGCCCAGCGCGAAGGGCGAAAAAAGCTGACTCATGGTTCCTCCTGGTTTGCCAGTAACGAGTGTAGCGAGATTTATACGGCCTTACCTGTCCCGTTCCTCCCGACATTGCGTCCGTCGTTACAAGTGCTTACTTTTGATACAGCCAAACGGTAGCTTGCAAATAGTCAATTCGGTACTCTTTCATCAACCCCAACGCCAACGTCACAAGGAGGCCGCATGACGCTCTATCAGAAGATACCGACCACCTCCACGCGCATTCATCCGCTGATGGCTGGTGCCGCCATCGCCGTCATCCTGCTCAGCGCGGTCGCGACCGCGGCGATCGTGGGCTGGCTGCCGGCGGCGCGCACTGCCGCGCCGATCATTCCTGGCGAGAATGCCGACGTGACGGACACTGGGTACGCCACAGTTTCGTCGCCTGTCCCGGCCACGGCCGCGCGGGCGTCGTCTGCCACGACCAGGCCCGCCAGTGCCGAGGCGGCGCCGCGCCGCCCGCGCCTGCAACCGGCCTGACAGCAGCCCCAGCCAAAACAAAGCCGCCCGAGGGCGGCTTTTTGCATTCTGCGGCCGAGGCACGAACTCGGCTGTTTGGCTTACTCGGCGCGGGTAATCATCAGGCCGGCGCGCAGGCCCACGCGCACGTCCGGGTTCGGGAATACGACCAGTTCTTCGTCGTGCTGCACCGTGTAGACGGTGTCGCCGTCGCGGGCGATCTCGTCGCCCCGCTTCAGTGCCGTGAAGTTCTGCGTGTCCTTGCCGAACGCCATCGTGAAGGCGTCCGACAGCTTGATGATGTTGCGCGCGACCTTGTACACGTGTGGCAGCTCCGGCGATGCCGGGGCCGGGCCACCGCGCAGCAGGCGGTCCAGCGCGCGCGACGCGGCATCGAACTGCGACAGGTCGTTCTGCCCCAGCGTGCCGATGCGGCCCAGCTCCACCGTCGTGCCGGCGGCGCCATGGTGCTCGGCGCTGTAGTAGCTGTAGGTGCCGACCGATTCCGGGTTCATGATGATGGCGCCGATGCCCGCCTCGCCCAGCCAGGACACCAGCTCGCGCTTGGCGCCCGCCTCGATCAGGTCGGGCACGATCGCGAAGGTCGGGTAGACGGACGGCCGGATCGCCGTGTGCAGGTCCAGGTGCCAGCGCCGCGGCCCGGCGTGGGCGAAGAACGCCACCGTGGCGGCGATCATCTCGTCCGCCCGCGCCGCTTCGGCGGTGCCGGCCAGCGAACCCCGTTCGACGCGGAACATGCGGTTCAGGTCCGCGTCGATGAAGCGCTTGCCGGCCCGGATCGCGCCGATATTGCCGACGCAGACCATCAGGTCCACCGCCAGCGCTTGCGGCTCGCGCGCCAGCGCGTCGAGCAGGTAGGCCGTCAGTTCGATCGGGCCCGTCTCGTCGCCGTGCACGCCCACCGACACCAGCACGGCCGGGCGCAGCTCGCCCGGCCGGCGGAGCGTCAGGATGCCGTCGGCCGGTTGCGCGACCGTGAAGCCGGCTTGCGTGAAACTGCCGGCGACGGCGGAAAAATCCGCCTCCGCCAGTGCCTTCACTGCTGGCGGCAGCGCAGCGTGTCCGTCACCCGCCATGTCAAGCCGCCTTTGCCTGCGGGCCGCTGACCGCTTCGGACAACGTCCACACGTCCAGCATCGCCTGCTCCAGGTCGGACGGCGCCGTAAATGCCGGCACCTGCAACGAACCGACCACCGCCTCGACGGCCTGCTCGCTGCCGCCCTGCGCCAGCACCTGGGCCAGCAGGCGTTGCTGGGTGCGGCCCAGCGCCTGCTGGGCGTAGCTGCGCAGCTGTTCCTGCGAACGGCTGGAGGCTGGCAGCTTCAGGCCGCGTTCCAGCGTGTCGATGCCGGCGCGGCTGCGCAGCGCCATGCCGACGTGGATAAAGCCCGGCAGGTCCATCCCGGCCGGACGCTTGACCGACAGCGCCGCGAACAGGAAGGCCGCCACGTTCTCGATCGCGTCGACCGTCTTCCAGGCCTGCACGAATTCGGCGCGCAGGGCCGGCTGGCCTTCCGCTTCGAATTTCGCATCGGCCGGCATCAGCTTGGCCAGCATCGCCGGCTCGGCGAACACGCGCTTCAGTTCCGCCATGCCGTCGGCATTGCGCAGCTGTTCCTTCGGCACCGACAGCACGCCTTCCATCGCGGCGCGCAGCATGCCGCGGGTGCGCGCATCGACCTTCATCGAGACGTCGCGCGGCACGTTCAGCGCGTCCGCGTCCAGCGTGTCGAACACCGGCGCCAGGTTCAGCGCGGACCAGGCCTGGCCCCACGCCAGGATCACGTCCGTTTCCGGCACGCCGTGATCGGCCGCCAGGCGGCGCAGCATCAGCGGACCGCAGCGGTTGACCACTTCGTTGGCCAACACGGTCGCCAGGATCGCGTTGGCCAGCGGGTGCGCCAGCGCGGAGCGCGTGGCCACCAGCAGGTCCGGGAAGTACGGTTTCAGCACCGACTCGGCCCAGCTTTCTTCCGTCAGCGGCAGCACCGACAGGGTGCGCTTGTAGCGGTTCTTGACGTTGGCGATGACGACCGCCAGCTCCGGCGTTGTCAGGCCGCGGTTGTCGACCTTGCGGCGCGCCAGCTCGGCCACCGTCGGCAACTGCTCCAGCTCGCGCGACAGGGCGCCCTCTTCCTCCAGGCTGGCGATCAGCGCGGCGTAGCCGTCCTGCACCCAGCCTTCGGACTGGGCCTGCTGCTCGCGCACCAGCAGGCGCGTCTGCTGCGTATTGTCGCGCAGGACCAGGCGCTCGATATCGTTCGTCATGTCGTTCAGCACGCGGTTGCGCTCTTCTTCGCTCAGCTGGCCGGCGTTCACTTCCACGTCCAGCCAGATCTTCGCGTTCACTTCATGGTCGGAGCAGTCCACGCCGGCCGAGTTGTCGATCGCATCGGTGAAGATGCGGCCGCCCGCCAGCGCGAATTCGATCCGGCCCGCCTGCGTCGCGCCCAGGTTGCCGCCCTCGGCGACGACCTTGCAGCGCAGCTCATTGCCGTTGACGCGGATATGGTCGTTGGCGCGGTCCTTGACCTGCGCGTGCGTTTCGCTGGACGACTTGATGTAGGTGCCGATGCCGCCGTTGTAGAACAGGTCCACCGGCGCCAGCAGGATGCGGTGCATCAGCTCCTCGGGGCTCAGCGACGTCTCGGCGATGTCCAGCGCCGCGCGCACTTCCGGCGACAGCTCGATCGTGCGCGCGGTGCGCGGGAACACGCCGCCGCCCTGCGAGATCAGTGCCTTGTTGTAGTCGTCCCATGAGGAGCGCGGCAGCGCGAACATGCGCTGGCGTTCGGCGAACGACGTCGCAGTGTCCGGATTCGGGTCCAGGAAGATGTGGCGATGGTCGAACGCGGCCAGCAGTTTGATCTGCCTGGACAGCAGCACGCCGTTGCCGAACACGTCGCCCGACATGTCGCCGACGCCGACGACGGTGAACGGCGTCGTGTTCATGTCATGGCCCATCTCGTAGAAGTGGCGCTTGACCGCTTCGAACGCGCCCTTGGCGGTGATGCCCAGCTTCTTGTGGTCGTAGCCGTTCGAACCGCCGGACGCGAACGCGTCGCCCAGCCAGAAGCCGCGTTTTACCGCGATGCTGTTGGCGATGTCGGAGAACGTCGCGGTGCCCTTGTCGGCGGCGACCACCAGGTAGGGGTCGTCGTTGTCGTAGCGGACCGTGTCGGCCGGCGGCACGATCTTGCCCAGCACGCGATTGTCCGTCACTTCCAGCAGGCTGGCGATGAACAGGCGGTAGACGGCTTCGCCTTCGGCCGCGACCACTTCACGCGGCGCGCCGGCCGGCATCTGCTTGCACACAAAGCCACCCTTGGCGCCGGCCGGCACGATGACGGCGTTTTTCACCATCTGCGCCTTGACCAGGCCCAGCACCTCGGTGCGGTAGTCTTCCATGCGGTCGGACCAGCGCAGGCCGCCGCGGGCGACCGGGCCGCCGCGCAGGTGCACGCCCTCGAAGCGGCGCGAGAACACGTAGATCTCGCGGTACGGGCGCGGTTCCGGCACCAGCGCCAGGTTGCTGGTGTCGAACTTGAAGATGATCTTGTCGCCGTTATCGGTCTGCTGGAAGTAGTTGGTGCGCACGGTCGCCTGCATCAGGTCGATCAGCGCGGCCAGGATCACTTCCGTGTCGGCGTGGTTGACCGATGCCAGGCGGCCCTTCAGGCCCGTCAGCGCGTCGCGCGCCGATTCGTGCTGGCCGTCGTCCAGGGCAGGATTGAAGCGCTGCTCGAACGCGTCGACGATCTGCTTGACCATCGATGGTTGGCGGCGCAGGCTTTCGGCGATGTAGCGCACCGAGAACTGCGTGCCGGTCTGGCGCCAGTAGCTCATGTAGGCGCGCACCAGCTGGATCTGGCGCTTGTTCAGGCCACCCTCGACCACCAGGCCGTTCAGGCGGCCGTCTTCCACCTCGTCGTTGAACAGGGCCGTGAACAGGTCCTCGGCCACGTGGGCCACGCCATCCTTGGCCAGCTTCTCGGCGCTGGCCGCGTCGACCGTCAGGCTCGTCACGTAGTGGCGCTTGCCGTCGGCGGTGCGGATCGAGTGCGAACGCTCGCGGTCGATCAGCACGCCCGCATTGTGCAGGGCCGGCATGATCGACGACAGCGTCGGCACCTTGTCCACCGAGTAGATACGGATCGTCGTCAGGGGATCGGCTTCGGAGGCCAGCTCCAGGCGCACACTGACACGGTTGTCGTGACCATTGCGCAGGATCGTGTCGATGTCGTGGAAGGCGACGGCCGGCGACGTGGACGCCACGTAGTCGACCGGTAGCGTCGAGCACAGGCGGCGCATGTTGTTGCGCAGCGGCTCGTCCGGCACGGCATCGGCCAGTTCGGAGAAGCTGTTGTGCCAACCGTCCAGGATCGACAGCAGCGGACGCTGGATATCGCTTTCCAGGTCGAGCGGATTACGGGCGGCGTGCGCGATCAGGTACAGGCGGGCCAGCGGGCCATCGGCCACCAGCGTCTGCGAGCTGACATGGCTGGCGCCGGAGGACTCTTGCAGCGCGCGCGACAGCGCATTGGCCACGCTCGCGCTGTAGCGCTCGCGCGGCAGGTAGACCAGTACGTTCAGGTGGCGCGCATACACGTCACGCCGCGCGAACACTTTCGTGCGCGGCTGCTTGTACAGCGAAACGACCGAGCCGCACACGTCGGCCAGCCATTGCGGGTCCGCTTCCAGCGCTTCCGTGCGCGGCAGGGACTCCAGGATCTCGATGAATTTCTCGGCGCGGAAGCCTTCCTGGCGCAGGTTGGCGATCTTCAGCACTTGCGCGATGCGGCCGCGCGCGAACGGCAGGCGCGCCAGCGGTGTCAGCATGGCGGCACGGGTGAACAGGCCGATGAAGCAGTGCTCGCCCAGCAGGTTGCCGTTGGCGTCGGTGGCGCGCACGCCGATGAAGTCCAGCTGCTGGTCGCGGTGCAGCGTGCCGCCCACGTCGGCCTTGACGATGGACAGCGTGTGCGCGCGCTTCGACAGCGTTTCCGGATCGCCCGGGATATTGGCCAGGCAAGTGCCGTACACAGGGTGCGCGGTATCGCGCAGCACGCCGATGCGGCTCGGGATGTCGCGTTCCAGTTCCTTGGCGCCCGGCTTGTTCTGGTAGTAGGCGTAGCCATGCACCTCGAAGCCTTCGTCGCGGGCCCACTGCAGGAAGGCAGCCGCTTCGGCGCCCTCCTCGCCCTGCCCGGCGGCAGCGGTGGCAACGGCGGTGAAGCGGTCCTTCATCGCGGCCAGGTCGCGCTTCACGACGGCGGCGTCGCGCGCCACCATCTCGATGCTGGCGACCAGCTGCTGCAGCTCGGCGGCGTCCAGCTCTTCGGCCAGCAGGCACAGGACGTAGGATTCCAGCTTGGCGCCGCTTTCGCCGACCGCCGTGACGGCGCCATTGGCATCGCGCGCGACCGGCAGCACGGCGTTCAGCACGCCGTTGGCCAGGACCTTCTGCTTGCGCAGCGCCATGACGATCGAATCGACCAGGTACGGCATGTCGTCGTTCAGGATCAAGAGCGCGGTGGCCATGCCGCCGCGACCGTCGGCGTAGCGCAGCGTGGCGACCTGCGCGCCCGGCGCCGTGCGGCGTGCCGCTTGCGAGAACCCTGCCACCAGCACCGGCGCGAGACTGTCGGGCGAGGTATCCGCCAGGTCTTCATCGTCCAGGGACTTGAGCCAGGCGGCGATCAGCGCGCGCGCTTGATCGTCTCCCTGGCTACCTTCGGCCGGCTTGCCGGCATTGACGAGATCCAGCGTCTCTTTACGCAGGTCTTGTGGCATTTTGGTCATCGTGCTTCTCCAGATAGTTGTTGTGTCGCGCGGCCGGGGCTTGTGGCGGGCCGCCTGCGATCATGCCGTCATGGCCGATGGGGCCGAGGATCGCTCAGCCCCATCTTGGGTCACTTGAAAGGATTGCAAACTCTAAAACTACAGATCATACAGCCCCGGCATGCCGAGGATGCGCGCCAGTTCCTCCAGTGCGGCGTGCACCTCGATGGCCAGTTTCGGGTCGGCCAGGTCGCTCGGCTCCAGCTTGTCGCGGTAGTGCTTTTCGACCCACGCCACCAGCGTGTGGTACAGCGCTTCCGTCATGATCACGCCCTGGTGCATGGCGCCCGCTTCCTCGTCCGTCAGCGCCACGCGCAGGCGCAGGCAAGCAGGACCGCCGCCGTTGCGCATGCTCTGGCGCAGGTCGAAGTGAATCAGCTCGTCGACCGGGCCGCCGCTGGCGACCAGGCTTTCCAGGTAGCGCGCCACCGCGGCGTTTTCCTGGCATTCCTGCGGGATCACCAGCGCCATCTTGCCGCCGTCCTTGGACAGCAGCTGGCTGTTGAACAGGTAGCTGTGCACCGCGTCCTGCACCGACACCATGCCGGTGTCGACGCGGATCGGCGTCAGTTCCGCATCCACGCCGGCCATGGCCTGGCGCAGCTGGAACAGCGCGCCCTGCTCGTCCGCGAACGCCTGCTCGTGGTAGAACAGCACGTTGGCGTTGCCGACGGCGATCACGTCGTTATGGAACACGCCCTGGTCGATCACGTCCGGATTCTGCTGGACGTAGACGGTGCGCGCCTCGGCCAGGCCGTGCTTGCGGGCCACGGCCTGCGACGCTTCCAGCGTCTGGCGGGCCGGGTAGCGCTTCGGCGCCGGCGCGTTCGGATCGAACTCCACGCGGCCATAGACGAACATCTCGACCGCATCGGCGCCGTGGCCGGCACCCAGGCGGGTGTGGTTGGCGGCGCCTTCGTCGCCGAAGGCCGGCGTCGATGGCAGCGCGTCATGCACGGCGAAACGGCGCTCGTCGGCGAAGATGGCCTTCAGCGTGCGCGTCGTCTGCACGTATTCCAGCGCGCGGTGCAGCTTGTTGTTCAGGTTCGCCGGCGTGAAGTGCACGCGGCCGTCCGCCGTGTCGCGCGACGGGCTGACGGTGGCGGCATTGGCCGTCCACATCGGCGAAGCGGAGTACGCGCACGCCAGGATGACGGGCGACTCCTTGTAGGCGCGTGCCAGCACGTCGGCATCGCTGCCGCTGAAACCGAGGCTGCGCAGCAGGCGGAAGTTGGGCCGGTCCTGCGGCGGCAGCACGGCCTGGGCGAAGCCGCGCGCGGCCAGCGCGCGCATCTTGGCCAGGCCTTGCAATGCGGCCTGCTTCGGATTGGAGGCACTCTTGACGTTGTTGAACGAGGCGACGTTCCCGAACGACAGGCCAGCGTAGTTGTGCGACGGCCCGACCAGGCCGTCGAAGTTGAATTCACGTGCGCTCATGGCAAATACTTAAAAGGTCAGGCCGGGCGACAGCTTGGCCGGCATTTCAAGGGCGCTGTTCTCGATCGAGGCGACCGGGTAGGCGCAGTAATCCGCCGCATAGTAGGCGCTGGGGCGGTGGTTGCCGGACTTGCCGACGCCGCCGAACGGCGCCGAGCTGGCCGCGCCGGTGGTCGGGCGGTTCCAGTTGACGATGCCGGCGCGGGCGCGCACCTGGAACTTCTGCCACAGCGCTGCGTCGTTCGACAGCAGGCCGGCGGCCAGGCCAAACTCCGTGTTGTTGGCGATGCGCAGGGCCTGGTCGAAATCATCGGTGCGGAAGATCTGCAGCAGGGGGCCGAACCATTCCTCGTCCGGGATGCCTTTCGCGTCGGTCACGTCGACGATGCCGGCCGAGACGAAGCCCGTACCCGGCTGCAGCTGCTTCATTTCCAGCAGCAGCTTGCCGCCCTTGGCGACCAGGTCCTGCTGCGCCTGCACCAGGCGTTCGGCCACGGCGCTTGACACCACGGGGCCCATGAACGGCTGCGGTTCCGCATGCGACTCGCCGACCTGGATTTGCGCTGCGACCTGCACCAGGCGCTGCACGAAGGCGTCGCCCTGCGCGCCCGCCTGCACCACCAGGCGGCGCGCGCAGGTGCAGCGCTGGCCGGCCGAGATGAAGGCGGACTGGATCGCCATGAAGACGGCGGCGTCGATGTCCTGCACGTCCCACACGACCAGCGGGTTGTTGCCGCCCATTTCCAGCGCCAGCAGCTTGCCCGGCTGGCCGCCGAACTGGCGGTGCAGCGCGGCGCCGGTCTGGCTGCTGCCGGTAAACAGCACGCCGTCGATGTCCTGGTTCTGGCCCAGCGCGACGCCGGTCTCGCGCCCGCCGTTGACCAGGTTGATCACCCCGGCCGGCACGCCGGCCTGCTGCCACAGCTGCACGGTCTTGATGGCGGTGCGCGGTGCATATTCGCTCGGCTTGAACACCACGGTGTTCCCGGCGATCAGCGCCGGCACGATATGACCGTTCGGCAGGTGGCCGGGGAAGTTATACGGGCCGAACACGCCGAACACGCCGTGCGGACGGTGGCGCAGCACCGCTTCGCCGTCCGGCACCTTGTTGTGCACTTCTCCCGTGCGTGCGTTGTACGACTGGATCGAGATGTCGACCTTGTTGGCCATCGTCGTCACTTCGGTGCGGGCTTCCCACATCGGCTTACCCACTTCCTCGGCGATCAGCGCGGCCAGCTGCTCGTTGTTTTCCTTCAGCAGGTCGCGGAATTTCGTGACGATGGCGATGCGTTCCTCCAGCGGGCGGAACGCCCAGGCCTCGAAGGCATTGCGCGCGGCGGCGCAGGCCTCGGCCACGTCGGCGGTGGTCGCCTCGCGGCTGGCCCAGGTCTGTTTTACCGGTAGCGGGATTGACGGTCACCAGCTCCACGCCGCTGCCGGCTTTCCACTGGCCGTTGATGAAATTGCTCAGGGCTTGTTCAGACATTGTTCTTCCTCACGTTGAGTGGCAGCGTGCGCACGGTATCGCCCATATGGCAGCGCAGCAGTTGTAGGTCCTGCGTGGACAGGTCGATCTCGCCGTTCACCGGCGTCGCCTGCGTGATGATCATGCGGAAATCCTTGAGCACCGTGTTCGACACCAGGGTCGGTTCCGGATGGGCCGGCGCGCAGGCGTGCGTCATGTCGGTATCCGGCGCCACGACCGCCAGTTCGCTGTCGCGCATCGCGCGCAGTTCCGACACGCGCGCCTGCAGCACGGGGCCGGCGTCGAAGATGTCGACGTAGCCCTCGTAGTGCAGGCCTTCCTGCTCCAGCAGGCGGCGCGCTGGCGCGGTCGACTTGTGCACCTGGCCCACCACTTCCTGGGCTTCCTTCGGCAGGTAGTCGATGTACAGCGGCTGGCGCGGCATCAGCTCGGCGATGAAGGACTTCTTGCCCAGCGCCGTCAGGTCGTCTACATGGTGGAAATCCATCTTGAAGAAGTGCCGGCCCAGGCCCTCGTAGAACGGCGAGCTGCCATCCTCGGCCTGGTAGCCGCGCATCTCGGCGATGATCTTCTGCGTGAACAGGTGCGGGAACTGGGCGATGAACAGGAAGCGGCTCTTCGACAGCAGCTTGCCGTTGTGCCCCTGCCGGTAGTCCGGATGCAGGAACAGCGAGCACAGTTCGGAGGAGCCGGTCAGGTCGTTCGACAGGTACAGCGTGTCCATCTTGGTGAACACGTTCAGTTCGCGGCTGGAGTGCACCAGCGTGCCGATGCGGTAGTTATAGAACGGCTCCGTCAGGCCGACCGCGCCCTTGATGGCGCAGACGCCGGCGATGCGGCCGTTGCTGGTGTCCTCCATGACGAACATGTAGTCGCGCTGCTCCGGCGGGATCGTCTCGGCGAACGAGGCGCACGCGGTGGCCAGGCGGTCACCCAGCATCTTCATGTCCGGCTTGAGCGTGGTCATGCCGGTGCCGACCTGCGTGGCCATGCTGTACAGGGCGTCCAGGTCGTTCTCGTTGATGGCGCGTACAACTAGCATAGGTGTTCTCGCTTCAGGGATGTTAAACGCGCACGCAGGTCACGCTGTCGCCTTCGGCGACGCGCAGGATGTCCTGCAGTTCCGGGCTCAGGGCCACCGCTTCGCAGCCTTCCAGTTCCGGGCTGGCGATTGTCACCGCGCGGAACGCGGGGCCGGCGGTGTTGGCGATCGCGTAGTTGACCAGCGGGCCTTCCGGTACCTGGCCGTCGCTGGTGCGCACGCGCAGGGTCAGCGAACTGGTGAAGGTGCGCAGCGCGTGCTTGTGCGCCTGCAGGATCGGGCCGCCGTCGAAGATGTCGATGTACTCGTCGGCCTCGAAGCCTTCTTCGGTGAGCAGGTTGAACGCCAGCTCGCCGGACGGGTGGATCTGGCCCATCGCGGCCTGGGCGTCGCCCGGCAGCAGCGGCACGTAGACCGGGTAATGCGGCATCAGCTCGACGATCAGGGTGCGGTTGCGGGCACCGCCGATGACGCGCTCGGCGTCCAGGAAGTCCATCTTGAAGAACTTGCGGCCCAGGGCGTCCCAGAATGGCGAGCCGCCGTTTTCGTCGGTCACGCCGGCCAGCGGCACGAAGAAGCGGTCGCCGAAGCGCTGCGGCTGCTGCACGGCGAACAGCAGGCGGGAACGCGACAGCAGGGCCGCCTCGGGGCGCGTCTGCAGCGCCTCGTCGATGTAGAACGACGACAGCTGCGAATACGCGGTCAGTTCCGAGCACAAGGTCAGCGCGTGCACGCTGTGGCTGATGTTCAGGTCGCGCGAGACCTGCTGGATCACGTCGTTACGGAACGAAAAATAGGTGCCATTGGAACCGGCGGAGGCGAAGATGGCGGCGGTGCCGACGATTCGGCGCTCGGCCAGCGATTCCAGCACGAACAGGTAGGACTCCTCGCTTGGGATGTCCACTTGCGCGGCGAACGAGGCGATCGACCGTTCCACGGCCTGCTCGATCTTGTCGCGCGTCTTGGGCAGCGTATGCACCCCTGGCATGGTCACCGCGGCCAGCGCTTCGAGGGCTGCAATATCCCCGGCTTCTACCGGACGGACGACGTACATATTGACTCCTCAATGGAAGAAGGCGAAAACCGTCGCGGCGCCGCCCAAGGGCAGCGCCGCTGTACGGGTCCGCGCCGAGGCGCGGCGACGCGAGGCGCTTGCGCGCCCGGCGCTTATTTGGCGGCCAGCAGGTTGTCCAGGCCTTTGCGCAGCAGCGCCACGGCGGTGTCGATCTGCGCGTCGGTCACGATCAGGGCCGGGGCCAGGCGCAGTACGTCCGTACCGGCGATCAGCACCATCAGGCCTTCGGCCTCGGCGGCGCGCTGGATGTCCTTCGAACGGCCCTTGAACTGTTCGGCCACGACCATGCCCAGCAGCAGGCCGGCGCCGCGCACGGCGGTGAATACCTGCGGGTAGTCGCGGATGACTTCTTCCAGCTTGTCGATCAGGTACAGGCTCGCTTCCTTGACGCGCGCCAGGAAGGCCGGCTGGTTGATCGTCTCCAGCACCGTCAGCGCCACCGTCGCGGCCAGCGGGTTGCCGCCGTACGTGGTGCCGTGGGTGCCGACGGACAGCGTCTGCGCCAGCGCTTCGGTCGTCAGCATCGCGCCGATCGGGTAGCCGTTGCCCAGCGCCTTGGCCGAGGTCAGGATGTCCGGCGTGACGCCGTAGCCCATGTAGGCGAACAGCGAGCCGGTACGGCCCATGCCGCACTGGACTTCGTCGAAGATCAGCAGGGCGCCGGTCTTGTCGCACAGCGCGCGCAGCTCTTCCAGGAACTCCGGATTGCCCGGCATGACGCCGCCTTCGCCCTGCACCGGCTCGACCACCACGGCGCAGACGTCGTCACCGATGGCGGCGCGGGCTGCTTCGATGTCGTTGTAGGGGATATGGTCGATCGCTGGCGGCAGCGGCTCGAAGCCTTCCGTGTACTTCGACTGGCCACCGACCGAGACGGTGAACAGCGTGCGGCCGTGGAACGAGTTGTAGCACGAGATGATGCGCGACTTGTGCGGGCCGAACTTGGTGTGGGCGTACTTGCGGGCCAGCTTGAAGGCGGCCTCGTTGGCTTCCGCGCCGGAGTTGCAGAAGAACGCGCGGTCGGCGAACGTGGCTTCCGTCAGCGCCAGCGCCAGGCGCAGGACCGGCTCGTTGGTGTAGCCATTACCCAGGTGCCACAGCGTGTTGGCCTGGCGGGTCAGCGCCTCGACGACCAGCGGATTGCAGTGGCCCAGGGCCGCGACGGCGATGCCGGAGGTGAAGTCCAGGTATTGCTTGCCGTTCTGGTCCCACAGGTCCAGGCCCGATGCACGCACTGGTACCATCGCTGCGGGTGCATAGGTCGGCACGAGCACTTCGTCAAAAGTCTGTCGGGTGACAGGGCGGGTGGTAACAGTCGTGTCAAGCTTGGCGTTCATGGCAATCCCCATCGAGTTAAGAGGTACGGCCGCAGCAGAGCCGCTGCGGGTGTACTGCATTGTAAAAGCGGGGATGCTAAAACTCTTTTGAATCTGCGACAAGGTTTTTCAAATTCCATCAGTTGCTTCAAAAATGGGGACAGACCCCATTTTTGGAGCAACAATTTCTCGGAAATTGGGGTCTGTCCCCATTTTTACGCGGCGGCCAGTTTGCGCTGGCGTTCCTCGCGCGGCGTGTTGCCGAACAGCGTGCCGAAGGCGGTGGAGAAATGCGAGCCACTGGAAAAGCCGCACATCAGGCCAACTTGCACGATGGAATGATTGGTTTCGAGCAGTAATTGACGGGCACGCTGCAGGCGCAGTTCCAGGTAGTAGCGCGACGGCAGGCTGCCCAGGTATTGCTTGAACAGGCGCTCCAGCTGGCGGCGCGACAGGCCGACCAGGTTGGCGATGTCGTCCGTCGACAGCGGCTCCTCGATGTTCGCCTCCATCAGGGTGACGGCTTCCGACAGCTTTGGCTGCAGCGCGCCGAAGCGGGCTTGCAGGGCCACGCGCTGGCGCTCGTCGGCGCTGCGCACGCGGTCGATGCACAGGGTTTCCTTGACGGCCGCCTGCACGCTCGAACCGAACAGGGCATCGATCAGGGTCAGCGCGAAGTCGACGCTGGCGGCGCCGCCGCAGCAGCTCAGGTGGCGGCCGTCGATCTCGAACAGGTGCGGCGTCAGGATGGCGCGCTCGGTGATGTCTTCCGTCTCCGCGTACAGCGCCCACGGCAAGGCGATGCGCACGCCGCCCATGACGCCGGCATCGGCCAGCCAGAGCACGGCCGCGCCCACCCCGCCCCAATAGGCGGCGCCACGGCAGCGCTCGATGACGGTGCGCAGCAGCGCATCGGCCGGACGTGGCTGGGGCTCGTCGGCCACCAGCAGCGCGACATGCCAGCCTTCGTCGACGTCCTGCGCGACCTGTTCGGGCGTGCGCACGTCCAGCCGGAATTCCTGGCCCAACAGGCGCTGGGCCACGCGGAGCGGCTGTACCAGGCCGGCCCAGGACAGGCTGTCGCCCTCGCCGGCCTGCACCAGCAGCATGCGCAGCGGGGCCTGCCGCGCCAAGCGGTTCAGGTCAGCGAACGACATCGCCGGAACAAAGCGGAACAGGCATCAAGGCAAACATCGGGCAATCGGCGGACATCGGTAAGCGTTCAGCGTTGCAACACCCTATGATACCGGGTTTCCCGCCCAAGGATTCGGCCAGGCCCGGCGCTATAATCGCGGCATGGGGGAACGCTATCTGAAAAGTATCCGGCTGCTGGCCGAGTGCATGCAAGGCTTCGAGCGGCTGTCGGGCCAGCATGCGCGCGCCTGCGGCCTGACGCATGCCCAGTTCGACATCATCGCCACCCTGGGCAACACGCCCGGCATGTCGTACAAGGAGCTGGGCGAGCGCACGCTGATCACGAAAGGCACGATGACGGGCGTGATCGAGCGCCTGGAACAGAAAGGCCTGGTGGAACGCACCCGCAGCTGCGACGACAAGCGCTCCTGGTTCCTGCGCCTGACCGAAGCGGGCGAACGGCTGTTCGACGAGGTCTTCCCGCGCGTGGTGGCCGGCGGCGCCGCCGTGTTCGCCCAGTACGACGACGCCGATTTCGATCGCCTGGAAAGCACGCTGGCAGGCCTGAAAGCCGTCATCGACGCCGCTCCCCAACCTGACAACAACCACCGATAACGGAAAATAAAATGCTGAAAACCACCCTGATCGACGGCGTCACGCCGGCCAAGTTCGACAAACAGATCACCGGCAACCTGCTGCTGGAAACCACCACCAGCGACGAAGTACGCAAGGAAAAGCTGCTGATCGGCGTGCGCAACGAAGAGGGAGAGATCTACCGCCTGATCGGTGCCACCAAGCACAACAGCTTCACCAACGCCGTCGAGGAACTGGAAGACCTGGAACTGGTCGACGAACTGAGCGACGTGGAAGGCACGCAGGAAGGCTGCGACGCCATCTTCCGCCAGGAATAATCGCCCCGCGGGGCTTCCACGCAACGCTCCCCGTTAAAAATAATTCCACACGGCAATATTGTGGGTATAATTTTTCGATGGACAGACTGGACGCCTTCAACACCATCGCAGCTCAGGCGAGCCGCGGCGAGCTTGCATTTCCCGCCAACGTGGATGCTTCCATCAAGCTCCAGCGGGCGCTGATGGACCCCGATTGCCATGCGGACGTGGCCACGCGCCTGATCCAGGCCGACCCGCTGCTGGCCGCGCGCACCGTCGCCATCGCCAATTCCGTCGCCTACAACCGCTCCGGCACCGAGATCTCCAGCGTGCGCTCGGCCGTGCAGCGCCTGGGCGTGCGCACCTTGCAGTCGCTGGTCGCCGCCGTGCTGGTGCGCCAGATCGGCAGCCGCGTGGCCGATCCCGTGCTGCGGGACTATGTCAGCCGCCTGTGGGAACACACCGCCCACACGGCCGCCCTGGCCCAGGTGATCGCGCGCCGCGTCACCCACGTCGATCCGGATACGGCGCTGTTTGCCGGCATCGTGCACGAAGTGGGCGCTTTCTATTTACTGTCGCGCGCGCAGGACTTCCCCGGCATCATGGACGGCGAACCGGCCGAATGGATCGACCACGGCGAAGTCGAGATCGGCCGTGGCGTGCTGGCGAAATTGATGGTGCCCGAATCCGTGATGGACGCCGTCGAGTCCATGTGGCGCGGCATGCGCGCGCTGCCGCCGGAGAACCTGGGCGACACCCTGCTGCTGGCCGACGACCTGGCGCCCGTCCCTTCCCCCATGCACACCCGCCCCGGCGCCACCACGGCGCAGGCGGCCCGCACCATCGATTTCGCCATCGGCGACGGCACCTTCGACGCGATCCTGCGCGAATCGGCCGACGAGGTGCAATCGTTGTACGCCGTGCTGATGCTTTAATCAGCACGGTCAGCCCCTGTCCCATTTCGGTGCCTGACCCCGCGGTGGGACACGGGCTCGGCGTTGAGGCGGGCGGGAATCGGCGATAATTGGCTTTTTTGCACCATGCTCCGATGAACCGATCCGACTTTCCCCTGCGCCGCGTGGCGGCTGCCGTGCTGCTGGCCACCAGCGCCGCGCTGGCGTTTGCCCAGGGCGGTACGATCGCGCTGGAAGGCGCGCCGTACGTGCTCGAAGGCACCGAGGTGCGCAGCATCCGCGCGCAAAACCTGCAGCGCGATTACCAGATCTATGTCAGCCTGCCGCCGTCGTATGCGAAGTCCGGTCGCAGCTATCCGGTCGTCTTCGTCACCGATGCGCCGTACGCCTTTCCAGTTACGCGCGCCATCGGCCTGCGCGCCGGCCGCGGCGGCAAGAGCATCGACGAATTCATCCTGGTCGGCCTGTCGTACGCACGGGGCGACAGCGCGGAATACAGCCGCCGGCGCGACTACACGCCCACGGCCACGGCCGACAGCACGCTGGTGTCCGACATGCCCGGCCGCGAGCCCAGGTTCGGCGAGGCCGCCGGCTACCGCCGCTTCATCGCCGACGAAGTCTTTCCCTTCGTGGCCAAGCACTACCGCGCCGACATGGGCCGCAAGACCTTCATCGGCCACTCGTACGGCTCCCTGCTGGGCCTGGACATGCTGCTCAGCGAGCCGGAGCTGTTCGACAACTACGTGCTGGGCAGCCCCTCGCTGTGGTTCAACAAGCGCGTGATGTTCGAGCGCGAAAAGGCGTACGCGGCCAGCCACAAGGACCTGCGCGCCAACGTGTTCTTTGCCGTCGGCAGCTACGAGGCGGTGCGCCACGGCGCCCGCTTCAACAAGGACGAGGACATGGTGCGCGACCTGCGCAACTTCACGGCCGCGCTGAAGTCGCGCAATTACCCGAACCTGAACGTGACGAGTGTCGTCGTGCCGGACGAGGACCATCTGACCATCGCGCCGATCGTCATCACGCGCGGCCTGCGCTGGGCCCTGCCCGGCAGCGTGCGCTGACATGACGAAATCGTCATCCACGCTTTCGTAAAATGCGGTCACGATACGGCCGGGAGGACAGCATGCGCATACTGGTCGTGGAAGACGAGCCGAAAACCGGCAATCACCTGCTGCAGGGGCTGCGGGAAGCGGGCTTCGACGCCGCGCTGGCCCGCACCGGGCCGGAAGGCCTGCGCCTGGCGCTGGCCGAGGATTACGATCTGGTCGTGCTGGACGTGATGCTGCCGGCCATGGACGGCTGGACCGTGCTGCGCTCCCTGCGCGAGCACAAGGACACGCCGGTGCTGTTCCTGACCGCGCGCGACGACATCCCCGACCGCGTGCGCGGCCTCGAGCTGGGCGCGGACGACTACCTGGTCAAGCCATTCGCCTTCGCCGAGCTGCTGGCGCGCCTGCGCACGCTGCTGCGGCGCGGTCCGGTGCGCGAGGAAGCCGTCATCCGCATCGCGGACGCCGAGATCGACGTGCTGCGCCACAGGGTCACGCGCGCCGGCCAGCGCATCGACCTGACGCCGAAGGAATTCGCGCTGCTGCACCTGCTGGCACGCCGGCGCGGCGAAGTGCTGTCGCGGCGCCAGATCGCCGCCCAGGTGTGGGACATGAACTTCGATTCCGATACGAACGTGGTCGACGTCGCCATCCGCCGCCTGCGCGCGAAGCTGGACGACCCCTGGCCCGTGAAACTGGTGCACACGGTGCGCGGCATCGGCTACACGGTGGACGACAAAGCCTGATGCGCCGTCTCTCCATCGCCCTGCGCCTGGCGCTGCTGTTTTCCGCCATCGCGGCGGCCGTGTTCCTGGCCGTGGGCGCCTACCTGTACCAGGCGCTGTCGCAGCAGATGTCCGAACGCGACGACGTCGCCCTGCTGGACAAGGTGGTGCTGATCCGCCATCTGCTGGCCAGCCAGCCGATGCCGCTGGCGATGCCGGACGAACTGCGCATGGTGCTCGACAACGTGTTCGGCCAGGACGGCATGCAGCTGCGCCTCGTCGATGCGGCTGGCCGCACGGTGGTGCTGACGGCGGCACCGGGCGGCACGGGCGCGCCGGCGCCAGGCTGGCCAGGCGTTCCCCTCGACCGCACGCCGGCCCGCACCGATATCCACGACTGGCAGCTCGCGTCGGGCCCGGGCCGGGCCATCGTCGCCCTGGCCAGTGCGGGCAGCGAGCGTACGCCGGTGCGCATCGCGATCGTGCGCCAGCGCTCGCAGCGGCTGGCCATCCTGAAACGCTACACGGCCGACCTGCTGGCCGGCCTGGCCGTGGGCACGCTGGTGGCGACGGCGCTGGCCTTTGCCGTGGTCCGGCGCGGCATGCGCCCGCTGCACGACGTGATCGGCAAGGCCAACGAAATCAGCACGCAGCGCCTGGCCGGCCGCCTGTCGGTGCAGGACGTGCCGGCCGAACTGCGCGAGCTGGGTGTGGCCTTCAACGCCATGCTGGACCGGCTGGAGGAAGGCGTGCAGCGGCTGTCCGGCTTTGCCGCCGACCTGGCGCACGACCTGCGCACGCCACTGAACACGCTGATGATGCAGACCCAGGTCGCGCTGTCACGCCCGCGCGACAGCGGCGAGTACGAGGCGCTGCTGGCCTCGAACCTGGAGGAATACGAGCGCCTGGGACGCATGATCGAGAACACGCTGTTCCTGGCCCGCGCCGATCACGCCCAGCTGGCGCTGCGGCCGGTGGCGCTGGACGCGGCGGCCGAACTGGCTCACATCGCCGACTACTTCGACGTGCTGGCGGACGATGCCGGCATCGCGTTGCACATCGACGCGGCGGGCAGCGTGCATGCCGACCCGATCCTGCTGCGACGCGCCGTCAACAACCTGGTGGCCAACGCCGTGCGCCATACGCCGCGCGGCGGCAGGGTGACGCTGTGCTCGCGCGCGGACGACACGGGCTGCCATATCGAAGTGCGCAACACGGGCAGCGCGATCGCGCCGGAGCATCTGGGATTATTGTTCGATCGCTACTACCGGGCCGACCCGTCACGCGGCGAGGCGGGTGGCGGCGCCGGGTTGGGCCTGGCCATCGTGCGCGCCATCATACAGCTGCACGGCGGCAGCGCCAGCGCCACCAGTGCGGACGGCAGCACCGTCTTCACGCTGCGTTTTCCGCCGGCGCCGGCGGCACGCCCAGCGCGCGCAGGCGGCGCAGCCGGTAATGATTGAACAGGCCGTCCGGGCCGTCGTCCGGACGCCGCGCCGGTGGCTGGGGCTCGGGGCCCGCGGCGTCATTCGCTGCCCGCTCCGGCGCCGGCATATAGGTTGTCGATTCGTCCATCTGCTTCTCCAGGCATCGTGCATAGCATGGGCAAAAAAAATGCCCGCTCGAAAGCGGGCCAAGTCCAAAACTAGGGATGTCCTGAAAGAGACGAGTCCATAGTAAGGCCTGGGCCTGCCGCGCTCTGTGCGCCATTTCACATAAAAGTCATAAACGGGTTCGACCTGCCAGCTTTACCAGGTCGGCTCTGTCTTTTTCCAGGCGTCCAGCTGTTGGACGCGGCCGATCCAGGCCACGATGTGCGCGCATCGCGCCAGCGGCACGCGTGCCCTTTCGACATACATCAACGATGCCGCGATGGCGTAGTCCGCCAGGGTCACATCGTGCCCCACCAGCCAGGTGCGGCGGGCCAGGTGCTCGTCCAGCAGCGTCGCCAGCGGCGCCAGCCCCTGCTCCGCGCGCGCCAGCTCGGCCGGGTCGGCATCGACGCCGGTCACCATTTTCTTCCACACGTTTTCCCAGGTAAACACGCTGAGCGCCGGCCCGAAATGCTGGCAGGTCCAGAACAGCCAGCGGTTGACGTCCGCGCGGTCGCGCACGTTCTGTGGATACAGCGTCTGCCCCGGCGTACGGTCGGCCAGGTACTGCATGATCGCAGCCGATTCCCACAGCACGAAGCCGCCGTCCTCCAGCACCGGGATCTTGCTGTTCGGATTCAGCTCCTCGAGGCGGCGCCGGTCGTCCGAACTCATCAGGTCGATCTCGACCAGTTCCAGGTCGGCAGCAAGATGCTGTGCCGTCATCAGCACGCGGCGGGCACTGGAGGATTTGGGGTGGTGGTACAGGCGCATGGTCGTCGCTCCCTGTTTTGCTTGTTGTCGAAGCGTTATCGTAGCGGGAGCGACTGTCAGTTTTTGTCAGGAGTCTTCCTGGATGCCGTGTTCGCTGCGCCAGCGGCTGATCAGCTGTTGGCGCGGGATCGGATAGCGCTCGGCCAGCGTGGCGGCGGCGCGGATGCGGTCGATGCGGAAGTGGCGTTGCGCATCACGCAGTTCGCACCACGCGGCCAGCAGGCGGCGGCCTTCGAAGAACGCCAGCGCGAACGGCCAGACGATGCGCTCGGTGGCCTGGCCGGCCTCGTCGCTGTACTCGATGCGCAGCTTGTACTGGTTGCGGATGGCTTCGCGCGCGGGCTGGACGAATTCGTCGCTGGGCGCCTGCGGCACGCCGATCGGCACCCACAGGCTGGTTTCGGCCATGCGGTCGCGCAGGTCCTTGGGCGAGGCCGTGGCGATCTTCGCCAACGCGGCGCTGGCCGCGCGCGCCAATGCCGGGTCGCCCTGCCGGCGCACCCAGCGCGCCCCCAGCACCAGCGCTTCGAGCTCGTCGGCGCCGAACATCAGCGGCGGCAGGAAGAAGCCCGTCTTCATCAGGTAGCCGACGCCGGCCGAGCCCTCGATGGGCGCGCCCAGTTCGGCCAGCGACTGGATGTCGCGGTAGATCGTTCGTTCGGAGACGCCCAGCTGCTCGGCCAGCGCCGCGGCCGTAACGGGACGGCGGTTGGCGCGCAGCGCGTCCATCAACTGGAACAGCCGGCCGGCTCGGCTCATTGGTATCGTCCTCCCTGGTCAGAACGACAGCTTAGCATGCGGTGACGCGGCGGCGACAGCGGTCAGCCCGGCCCGCCCGCACGGTGCCCCGGCCAGGTGATTTCCAGCTCGTAGCCGATCGAGCGGGCCAGCCCGTCCAGGTCGGGGAACAGTGTCGCGTGGGTGATGTTCATGCGGTACAGCGCCAGCATCGCGTCGGCGCGCAACGATGGCGGCAGCACGAACTTGCGCATCAGCGCGGGCCCCGCGCCGTACTTGCCGATGATGGCATCGAGCGGCTTGTCGAGCACCCCGGGCACGACGAACGTGCCCGATTGCGCCACCAGGCGCCGGTCCATCGCTTCCGGCTCGCCCACCCACAGGATGTCCTGGTCGTTGGGCGCGAAATAGCGCTCGAAATTGCCGGCCACGCGCGGGTCGATCGCTTCGCGACGCAGCCCGGGCGCGTGGCGCGGCGCCGCGCGCCACAATGTGGGCGTGTCGAGGGCGAAGACGGCGGCGCTGCGGTTGGTATTGTTCAGGGCGAAAAACGCGGCGACGAAGGGCGACTTGGTGAAATCCAGCATGCGCGTGGGCGCGCCGTGGTGCTGCATCAGCGCCAGGCAGCGGATGTCGTCGACCAGCACGTTCGGATCGGCCAGGTAGATATGCGCCTTGCGCCGGAAGATGCGCAGGGCCCGTTCCTCGCGCTGGCGCCAGCTGGCCCGGTCCGGCACGAAGCTGTGCAGGTAACGCGACAATGAACTGAACAGCTGCCAGTCGGCGTCCGGCAGGCCCCGGAAGGCCCAGCCGTCGCAGGCGGACGTGGCGGTCACGAATTGCTCCCAGCTGTCGATATGGACGATTTCCATGCGCGGCCCCGTGTTGATTCCGGCCAGGATGCTCCCACAGCCCATGCATGAGCGTCAAATCCGTCGTATTCGCGTGCGCGCCGCGGGCATTGCGTCAGTCAGCAATTGACAGCCCCACCGATTCGTGGCGAAATCCAGCCCTGATAACTATAACGACAACCTTAGCCAACCATGAGCCGAAGCACTTCCACCAAAAGCCGCGCCAGCGGCCGCGTCACGCTGAGCGACGTCGCGCGCCTGGCCGGCGTCGCGCCGATGACCGCGTCGCGGGCGATCAACCAGCCGGAGCTCGTGTCGTCCCTGCTGCGCCAGCGCGTCGAACAGGCCGTGCAGGAACTGGGCTACGTGCCGAACCGCGCCGCGCGCGCGCTGGCGTCGGCCCAGTCCAACGTCATCGTCGTGCTGGTGCCGTCGCTGTCGAACACCGTGTTCACGGCCGTGCTGCAGGGCATCCAGGACGTGCTCGATGCCGACAACTACCAGGTCCTGATCGGCAATACCCGCTATTCCGACGCCGAGGAGGAAAAGCTCCTCAACATCTACATGCAGTCGAACCCGGACGGCATCCTGCTGTGCGGCCTGACGCACAGCCCGCGCGTGCAGCAGATGCTGGCCACCTCGAAAGTGCCGGTGGTGTCGATGATGGACCTGTCCGACGATCCGGCCCAGCTGTGCGTCGGCTTCTCCCAGCTGGACGCCGGCGAGACGATGACGCGCTACCTGATCGACAAGGGCCGCCGCCGCATCGGCTTCATGGGTGCCCAACTGGACGAGCGGACCTTGAAGCGCCGCGAAGGCTACCGCAAGGCGATGATGGACGCCGGCCTGGCCGATCCGCAGCTGGAGCTGATGGTGCCCGATCCTTCCACGATCGCGCTGGGTGCCGAACTGCTGGGCCGCATGCTGGCCAGGGTGCCGGACTGCGACGCCATCTTCTGCTGCAACGACGACCTGGCCCACGGCGCGGTCTACCAGTGCCAGCGGCGCGGCATCGCGGTGCCGGAGCGCCTCGCGATCTGCGGCTTCAACGACCTGCCCGCCTCGGCCTGGATGAAACCGTCGCTGACGACGGTGGGCACGCCGCGCTACCGCATCGGCTACGAGGCGGCGACGATGCTGCGCGCCGCCATTCGCGGCGAGGTGCCGGCGCAGACGCACCTGGACCTGGGTTTCACGTTGATGGCGCGCGAGAGCGCTTGACGGGGCGGGGGTCTGTCCCTGCGGGACTGACCCCGAAGTTTGCAAGCGTTTTGTTGGCCCGTCCGTACGTGGCCCGCCGAACTTCGGGGTCAGTCCCTGAAGGGACAGACCCCAAACTGCTTGAAGAACGCGACTGCTTGCGCTAGACTGAGGCCAATGTTAGCGCTATCAGAGGGCAAGATGAACGAAAGGATCGGGAACGCACCACGCTGGGTCGTGATGGGTGTCAGCGGCTGCGGCAAGAGCTCCGTCGGCATCGCGCTGGCTCAGGCGCTGGGCGTGCGGTTCGTCGAGGGCGACCAGTACCATCCGGCCGCCAATGTCGCCAAAATGGCGGCCGGCATTCCGTTGACCGATGACGATCGCAAAGAATGGCTGCACAGCCTGCAAGCCGAGATCCGCGCGGCGGCGGCGGCCGGTACCGGCCTCGTCGTGTCGTGCTCGGCCCTGAAGCGGCGCTACCGCGACCTGCTGCGCGCGGGCGACCCGGCGCTGCGCTTTGCCCACCTGGACGGCAGCCGTGAACTGATCGCCGCGCGCATGGCGGCGCGCCAGGGCCACTACATGCCGCTGTCGCTGCTGGACAGCCAGCTGGCCACCCTGGAGCCGTTGCAGGACGACGAAGCAGGCTTGCGGCTCGATATCGGGACTGAGGTGCCGGCGCTGGTGCGGGCGATCCTGGCCCGGGAGTAGACCCCTGGTGACAGGCACCTATCCTGGGGTCGGGAGACCCCAGGATAGGTGCCTGTCACCGTGGGTTTCAAGGAACGCTTACCTCCAGCAGATAGCGGCGCCCGGCCTCGATCGCCGTCACGCGCGGCGCCGCCAACACCTCGCCATCGCAGCGCACCTCGACCTTGTCGCCGCCGCCGCGCCGGATCGTCACGTCGAACGTCGCACCGCGGAACTGGCGCACCACGCGCATCCCCGGCCAGGCGGGCGGCAGCTGCGGCGCGATGCGCAGCCCCGCTTCATCACCCACCAGGCCACACAGGCCCTCGACCACGCAGCGGTAGATCCACGACACCGTGCCCGTGTTGAACAACTGGCTGGAACGGCCGGCCGTGCGCGGATATTCCTTCCACGCGCCGCGATAGTAGTTCGGGATGAAGATCGGCAGCTGGCCGCGCCGCAGGTAGTCCGCTTCGTCCGGTCCCGGTATCATCCGGCGCAGCAGGTCGTAGGCGCGCCCGCCCTCCTCGATCGTGTACAGGCTGTGGATGTAGAACGCGGCGGCGTGGTTGTAGACGGCGCCGTTCTCCGCCGAGCCGGGATGCTTCTGCGTGACGCGGCCGACGTCGTCGCGCATCTTCGAGTACGGCGGCGCGAACATCTGCACGCCGTACGGCGTGTAGAGCTGTTGTTCGATCTCGGCCAGCATCGGCAAGCGTTGCGTGGCGCTGGCCGCGCCGGACAGGATGGCCCAGGCCTGCGGGTTGAGCCACAGGCGTCCTTCCGCATCGTCCTTGACGCCGAACACGACGCCATCGTCCGTGATGCCGCGCGCGAACCAGCGGCCGTCCCACAGGTAGTGATTGGCGGCGTCGTTCAGTTCGCGCGCACCGGCGCGGTAGCGCGCCTCGTCATCGCCGTCGCCACGGTGCGCGCACATGTCGGCCCACAGGTTCAGCGCATACGCGGCCGCCACCGTCAGCCAGCCCGACACTCCCTTGCCCTTGTAGCCCACCATGTTCATCGGGTCGCACCAGTCGCCCTGGGCGATGAACGACAAGCCGCGCAGGTCGCGTTCCTTCAGCAGCCAGTCCATCGCGCGACTGATGCGCTGGGCCATCGTCAGGCTGGCACCGTCGGCCGCCACGACCGGCTCGTCCAGCAGGGCCCAGTCGGCCGTCTCGTCCAGGTAGGCCTTCAGACAGACCGGCAGCCAGACGCAGTGGTCCGTGTGCGGCACCTGGTTGATGTACTTCAGCTCCGCGCCCTCGACCAGCAGGATCCCGTCCGGCATCGCGCCCGTCGCTTCCTGCTGCGACAGCGCGTGCAGGAACGCGGCGCGCGCGGTGGCGGGCCGCACGAAGGTCATGCCCATGTTGTCCTGCAGGTAGTTGCGCGTCTGCGGGTCCGTGGTCAGGCGGTTGACGTCGCCATGGTAGTACACCTGGCGCGGCAGCCAGTGATTGACGAAGTTGTCCAGCGCCGCGTCCGGGGTTTCGATGGCGACGCAGCCGGCGCCCTCGGCCACGTACGCCGCATAATCCGCGCGCGCCTGGGCGAACGCTGCTTCGCTGAGGTAGCGCGTGCGCATGGCCGCGATCTCGGCATCGTCGAACGCGGGGCCGAACAGGAAACGGTAGTCCTCGGCGGCGCCGGCGGCCAACGTCACGCGGTATTGCACAACGGCCGCGGGCGTCTCGTAGCGGGCGTCGCCGCCGGCCAGCATGTCCGCCTGCAGCGCGGACGGCGCCTGCAGGCCGCCCTCGCCTTCGAACGCTTCCTGTGCCGCTTCCCAGGCATCCGGCGCGCATTCGCACAGGAAGTACGTCTTGTCCTTGAAATCCTTCTGCTTGAAGTAGTCCGCCACCTTCTGATATGGCGTGACGCAGCTGGCGACGATGCCCTGCAGGTCGGCGCGGTACTCGGCCGATTGGTTCATCCACGACATGTAACCGATCGGGAAATACGGGTAGACGCTGAGCCGGCGTGCGCGCCCGGACAGGTTCGTCACCCGCAGCGACCACAGTTCCACGACGTCGTCGACCGGCAGGCTGACGACCAGTTCGACGCGGATGCCGTGGTGATCCACCGTCCAGGCCAGGTCGCTCTTCCCGGCCGAGAACACGAAGCGCTCGGGCGTGGCCCGCACCGGCTCGTGCGGCGCGGAGAACAGCTCGCCGGTGTCGTCGTCGCGCACATAAAAGAAGCGGCCCGGGTGATGGGCGTAATAGCCCTGCTCCGGCTGCATGAACGTCTTCGCCTCCAGGTTGGGCGCATGCGCATACTTGGCCGGCTCCGGCTGCATGAACTGGGCGACGGCATAGCCGCGGCACGTCATCTGCATCATCATGCGGCGATTCCACAGAAAGCCGGCGGCGCGGGGCAGCGCGGTGGGCGACAGCAGCTCGTAGCGGTGGCCGCCAGCGGCGGGGCGTAACAGTTGCGACGACATGGGTTCTCCGGTCAGGCTTGCGGGGACAATGAATGCTTACGGGCGAGCAGGTCGGCCTGGATGGCCTGCAGGCGCTTGCCGTCGAGCCGGTAGCAGCACATCACGGCCACCGCCAGCAGTGCGAACGCGGCGGGGATCAGCGACATCAGCCAGACGATGCCGGCCTGCGAGCCGGTCGACTGCGCGGCGTTCGGCACGTAGCCCAGCGCCGTGAACAGCGCGCCGATCACCGCCACCGCCAGCGCGGTGCCCAGCTTCTGCGAGAACGTGGCGGCGGCGAACGTCATCGCCGTCGCGCGCCGGCCCGTGCGCCATTCCGTGTAGTCGGCCGTGTCGGCGTACATCGAGAAGGCCAGCGGCGACTTCGGCCCCAGCACCAGGCCCAGCGCCGCTTGCAGCACGAACATCAACCAGACCTGGTCCGGCGGCACCGCAAAGAAGGCGGCCGACAGCAGCGCCGTCAGCGACATCAGCACGATCATCAGGGTCTTCTTGTCGACGAAGCGTGTCATCAAGGGTGTGGCGGCGGCACCGGCGGCAGCAGCCATCATATAGGTCGGCACGAAGCTGGCCATCAGGTCCGGGCGGCCCACGTAGTACTTGAAGTAGTAGGCGGCGGTCGTGGTGCGCAGGGTAATCGTCACCATGATGATCAGCGCCAGGAAGAACAGCACCAGCCACGGGCCGTTGCGGGTCAGGTCGCGCACGTCCTGCAGCACGTTCGAACGCTGGCCCGGCGGCGGCGCGATGCGCTCGCGCGTGTTGGCGAAGGAGAGCAGGAACAGCAGCGAGGCGGCGACGGCCCACGCGGCCATCGTCAGCTGCCAGCCCAGCTTGTCGTTACCGCCACCCAGCCACTGCACCAGCGCCGGGGTGGCGGCCGTCACCAGCGTGCTGCCGCCGAACGCGCAGATGAAGCGCAGGCCGTTGATGGTAGAGCGCTCCTGCGGGTCGGCCGACATCACGCCGGACAGCGCGTTGTACGGGATGTTGATCGCCGTGTAGCACACCATCATCAGCAGGTAGCTGCCATAGGCCCAGGCCAGCTTGCCGTCCTGGCCCAGGTCGGGCGTCGTGTAGGTCAGCACGGCGGCAGCGCCCAGCGGCAGCGCGCCCCACACCAGGTAGGGACGGAACTTGCCGTAGCGGGTGCTGGTGCGGTCGGCCAGCGCGCCGATCATCGGATCGGTAAAGGCGTTGACCAGCTTGATGGCGAACATCATGGACGCGGCGGCGGCAGCGCTGATGCCGAACACGTCGGTATAGAAAAACAGCAGGAACGTGGCGATGTTGGCCCAGTAAAAATTGAAGCCCATGTCGGCGACGCCGTAGCTGATCCGCTCGCGCCAGGAGAGTGCCTGCTGCTCTGCCATCGGGTCGACCACGCCCCTGAAAAAAAACCTGCACGGACGAGCCCAGGCTCGTCCGCACAGTAAAAAACAGACCGGGCAAGTGAACACCCCGGTCCGCCCATCGGACCTTACAGCGCAATGTTAGCGCTAACAAAATCAAGTGTAATAACGGCTATCAATGAAGTCAACAAAAATGTGACCGATAAAAGTTTCCCAAAAACGGGGACAGTCCCCGATTTTGGGAAACAAAAAAATGCCGCCCGAAGGCGGCATTCGCGTGGGGCGGGAGCGATCAGACGACCGCGCCGTCCGTCTCGTCCTTTTCCTTGACCGGCTTGATCAGGTCTTCGCGCTTGACGCCCAGCCACATGGCGACGGCGGCGGCGACGAATACCGACGAGTAGATACCGAACAGGATACCGATCGTCAGCGCGATGGCGAAGTAGTGCAGGGTGGGGCCGCCCAGGAACAGCATCGACAGCACCATCATCTGCGTGCAGCCGTGCGTGATGATCGTGCGGCTGATCGTGCTGGTGATCGCGTTGTCGATCACCTCGTGCACGCTCATCTTGCGCTGCTTGCGGAAGTTCTCGCGGATCCGGTCGAAGATGACGACCGATTCGTTGACCGAGTAACCCAGCACCGCCAGCACGGCCGCCAGCACCGTCAGCGAGAATTCCCACTGGAAGAAGGCGAAGAAGCCCAGGATGATGACGACGTCGTGCAGGTTGGCGATGATGGCCGCCACGGCGAACTTCCACTCGAAGCGAATCGCCAGGTAAATCATCACGCCGATGACGACCATCACCAGCGCGTTCAGGCCGTTCTGCGCCAGTTCCTCGCCGACCTGCGGGCCGACGAATTCCACGCGCTGCAGCGAGACCAGTTCCTTGCCGGCCGCGTCCAGGCAGGCGGTGCGGCTGACGTGCTCGCCCTGCGGCGTGGTCGTGTCGAAGTGGCGCGTGGTGCCCTTCTCGGCACGGCACAGCGCTTCGAACGCATTGGCCGACGTCTTGTCCGAGCTGGTGCCCGGCGTGATCGGCAGGCGGATCATCACATCGCTGGCGGTGCCGAAGCTCGACACCTCGGGGTGCTCGTAGCCGGCGGCGGACAGCGATGCGCGCATGCCTTCCAGGTTGGCCGCGTGCGGGTACTTCACTTCCAGCACGGTGCCGCCCTTGAATTCGATCGACAGGTGCAGGCCGTTCTGGAACAGGAAGAACACGGCAGCCACGAACGTCAGCGCCGACACCACGTTGAAGATCAACGCGTGGCGCATGAACGGGATGTCTTTATGAATGCGGAAAAATTCCATGAGATCCTCTGGCTAATGCGTTACTTGGCCTGACCGGGTACCCAGACGGTACCGATCGACAGCGATTGCAGTTTCTTCTTGCGGCCGTACCACAGGTTGACCACGCCGCGCGACACGAAGACGGCGGAGAACATCGAGGTCAGGATGCCCAGCGCGTGGACGATCGCGAAGCCGCGCACGGCACCCGAGCCGAACACCAGCAGCGCCAGCGCGACAATCAGGGTGGTGACGTTGGAGTCGAAGATGGTGGCCCAGGCGCGGTCGAAGCCGGCCGCGATGGCGGCCTGCGGCGAGGCGCCGGCGCGCAGCTCTTCCCGTATCCTCTCGTTGATCAGCACGTTGGCGTCGATCGCCATGCCCAGCGCCAGCGCAATAGCGGCGATACCCGGCAAGGTCAGCGTGGCCTGCATGACGGACAGGATCGCCACCAGCAGCAGCAGGTTGACGCCCAGCGCCAGCACGCTGAAGAAGCCGAACATCATGTAGTAGATGATCATGAACGCGGCGATGGCGGCAAAGCCGTACATCGTCGAGTGGAAGCCCTTCGAGATGTTCTCTGCACCCAGCTGCGGGCCGACCAGGCGTTCCTCGATGACCGTCATCGGCGCATACAGCGCGCCGGAGCGCAGCAGCAGGGCCAGCTCGGTCGAGTTCTCCATGCTGCCCATGCCGGTGATCTGGAACTGGCTGCCCAGCTCCTGCTGGATCGTCGCGACCGACAGCACTTCCGGCTTCTTGTTCTCGTACAGGACGATGGCCATCAGCTTGCCCACGTTGTCGCGGGTGGCTTCACGCATCTTGCGGCCGCCGTCGCCGTTCAGGTCGATCGACACGGCCGGCTGCTGGTTCTGGTCCAGGCGTGCATCGGCCGACGAGATGTAGTCGCCCGTCAGGATCACGTCCTTGTACAGCACGACCGGCACGTTTTTACCCACCGTGAACAGCTCGGAGTTGTACGGGATCGACGCCGTCATTTCGGTGCCGCGCGTGACGCTCTGGTCGACCAGGCGCACTTCCAGGGTGGCGGTGCGGCCGATGATGGCCTTGGCGCGGGCGACGTCCTGTACGCCCGGCAGCTGCACGACGATGCGGTCGGCGCCCTGCTGCTGGATGATCGGTTCGGTCACGCCCAGTTCGTTGACGCGCTTGGCCAGGGTGGCGATGTTCTGCTTGACGCCGTTGTCCAGCGCGGCCTTCAGCGCGGCCGGCTTCATGCTGGCCGTCATGATCAGGTCGGGGCCGCTGGTGCTGTCGACCAGCGCCAGTTCGGCCATGTCTTCCAGCGCCTTGTGCGCGGCCTGGCGGGTGGCGTCGTCGCGGAACTTGACGACGATGGCATCGCCCACACGCTCGATGCCGGCGTGGCGGACGTTCTTGTCGCGCAGCTGGGTGCGGATCGCGGCCTGGAAGCCCTGGATGCGCTTGACCAGCGCCGCCTTGGTGTCCACCTGCATCAGGAAGTGCACACCGCCGCGCAGGTCGAGACCCAGGTACATCGGCAGGGCGCCCACCTTCTGCATCCACTTCGGCGTATTGGCCAGCAGGTTGTTGGTGACGATATAGGTCGGGTCGTTCGGGTCCGCGTTCAGGCCGCGTTCCAGGGCCAGCTTGGCCTTGAACTGGGTGTCGGTATCGGTAAAGCGGGCGCGCACGGAATGGCTGGCGCCTTCGTCCAGCGTCACTTCGCTGGCGGGCAGGTTCTGCGCCTTCAGCACCTCGGCGACACGGGCGGCGACGCCGGCGTCGACCTTGACGGTGGATTTGCCGCTGGTGATCTGCAGGGCAGGCGATTCGCCGAAGTAGTTGGGCGCCGTGTACAGTGCCCCCAGCAGCACGACCACGGCGATGACGATGTATTTCCAGACAGGATAGCGGTTCATATTCTTCAGCGTTCTAGTAGAGCGACGTCGATACGCAAGCGGGCGGCCAGGCCGCCCGCACGTGTCTTACAGACCCTTCAGCGTGCCCTTCGGCAGCAGCGTCGTGATCGATGGCTTCTGCACGACGATTTCCGTGCCGGCCGCGACTTCGAGCGTCACGTAGATGTCGGTCACTTTGGAGACCTTGCCGAGAATGCCGCCCGCCGTGACGACTTCGTCGCCCTTGGTCAGCGCGTCCATCATGGCCTTCTGTTCCTTGGCGCGCTTCTGCTGGGGACGGATCATCAGGAAATACATGACCACGAACATCAGGATCAGCGGCACGAAGGTCGACAGATTGCCCATCAGCGAGGCGTCGGCAGCGCCGGCGGTTTGAGCATATGCGTTGGAAATGAACACGGGTGACTCCAATATAGTTAAAAAATGCAGCGCTGTATTCTAGCACCGGCCAAAGGCCATCAGATTGGGCCCATGGCGGAAATTGCAAGTAGTGTGCAATTCGCCACGACGCCCTGAAAAACCGGGGACAGACCCCTGTTTCGAAGCAAGTTTCCTGACAACCCGGGTCTGACCCGGGTTTTCAGACGCCGCGCGCGCGGTCGGCGTGGAACTGCCTGACCCAGTCGGGGAAGCGGTCCTCGTCCAGCGCCTCGCGCATCTGGCGCATGATGTCCAGGTAGTAATGCAGGTTGTGGATCGTGTTCAGGCGCGCGCCCAGGATCTCCTGCGCGCGGTGCAGGTGGTGCAGGTAGGCGCGGCTGAAGTTGCGGCAGGCGTAACACGAGCAGGTCGGGTCGAGCGGTTCCTTGTCGTCCTTGTAGCGGGCGTTCTTGATCTTGATGTCGCCGAAGCGGGTGAAGATCCAGCCGTTGCGCGCATTCCGGGTCGGCATCACGCAGTCGAACATGTCGACGCCGTTCGACACGCCGGCCACCAGGTCTTCCGGCGTGCCCACGCCCATCAGGTAGTGCGGCTTGTTGGCCGGCAGGCGCGGGCCGACGTGCTCCAGCACGCGCAGCATGTCTTCCTTCGGTTCGCCCACCGAGAGGCCGCCGATGGCCAGGCCCGGAAAGTCGATCTTCTCCAGCCCTTCCAGCGATTCGTCGCGCAGCGACTCGAACATGCCGCCCTGGACGATACCGAACAGCGCGTTCGGGTTTTCGCCGGCCTTGAATTCGTTCATCGAGCGCTGCGCCCAGCGCAGCGACATGCGCATCGACTTGGCCGCCTCGTCCAAGGTGGCGGGCCGGCCGTTGATCTCGTATGGCGTGCATTCGTCGAACTGCATGACGATGTCCGAATTGAGCACGCGCTGGATCTGCATCGAGATCTCGGGCGAGAGGAACAGCTTGTCGCCGTTGATGGGCGAGTTGAAGTGCACGCCCTCTTCCGTGATCTTGCGCATCTCGCCCAGCGAAAACACCTGGAAGCCGCCGGAGTCGGTCAGGATCGGCTTGTCCCAGCCCATGAAGCCATGCAGGCCGCCGAACTTCGACATCACGTCGTTGCCCGGGCGCAGCCACAGGTGGAAGGTGTTACCGAGGATGATCTGGGCGCCGATTTCCTTCAGCTCCAGCGGCGACATGGCCTTGACGGAACCATAGGTCCCGACCGGCATGAAGATCGGCGTCTCGACGGTGCCGTGGTTCAGTTTGAGCGTGCCGCGGCGCGCCTTGGTCAGGCCGGTGGTGTCGGTCTTGTGCAGTTTAAATTCCAGCATTCGTGTTCCAGAGAGGGTCAGGCGCGGTTGGGCGTGGTCAGCAGCATGGCGTCGCCATAGCTGAAGAAGCGGTATTCGTGGGCGATCGCGTGGGCGTACGCGGCGCGGATTTCGTCGTAGCCGGCAAAGGCCGACACCAGCATCAACAGCGTCGACTTCGGCAGGTGGAAGTTGGTGATCAGGCGCGTGACGGTCTTGAACAGGTAACCCGGCGTGATGAACAGGGCGGTATCCGCGCTGCCCGCCACCAGTTCGCCCGTTTGCGACGCCGACTCCAGCGCGCGCAGGCTGGTGGTGCCGACGGCGATGACGTCGCGCCCGGCCGCGCGGGTGGCGCGCACCGCGTCCACGGTTTCCTGCGGCATCGTGTACCACTCCGTGTGCATCTTGTGCTCGGCCAGGTTTTCCGTGCGCACCGGCTGGAAGGTGCCGGCGCCCACATGCAGGGTGACGTAGGCGAAGTTGACGCCCTTGTCCCTCAACTTTTGCAGCAGCGCTTCGTCGAAATGCAGGCCCGCGGTGGGCGCGGCGACGGCGCCGGGCACCTTGTTGAACACGGTCTGGTAGCGCGTCTCGTCCACCTCGCCCGGCGCGTGCTCGATGTAGGGCGGCAGCGGCAGGCGGCCATACTGCTCGATCAGGTCGAACACGTCGGCCTCGAATTTCAGGGTATAGAACTCGCCGGCGCGCTCGCCGACGGTCACGTCGAACGCCTCGGCCAGGCGGATCCTGACGCCGGGGCCGGGCGATTTCGACGCGCGCACCTGCGCCAGCACGGTGCGGGTGTCCAGCACGCGCTCGACCAGCACCTCGACCTTGCCGCCGCTGTCCTTGACGCCGAAGAAGCGCGCCTTCAGCACGCGGGTGTCGTTCATCACCAGCAGGTCGCCCGGCTGCAGCAGCGCGAGGATGTCGGTGAACTGGCGGTCGGCCAGGCGCGGGCCGTCGACGTGCAGCAGGCGCGAGGCGCTGCGGTCCGGCAGAGGAAATTGAGCAATTCGCTCTGGCGGCAAGTTAAAATCGAAGTCGGATAACGAATACATGTCGTGATAGCAGGCGGAGCATTTGAAAACCAAAGGGCAACCCTCTATTTTACGCTACTGCCCAAAAATCGCGCAAAAATGGCTGAAACGAAGCAAAGCAAGCCCGCAGTGAAGAAGGCGGCGACCGCCGAAAGCAAGCTGGCCAGGCTGGGACTGCGCACCGACATGGACCTGGTGCTGCACCTGCCGATGCGCTACGAGGACGAGACCCAGGTCATCCCCATCCGCGAGGCCTGCCTGCGCGGCGGCCACACGTCGCAAGTGGAAGGCGTCGTCACGTCGAACGAGATCGCCTATAAACCGCGGCGCCAGTTCATCGTCCATATCGCCGACGAGACCGGCGAGCTGCAACTGCGCTTCATGAACTTCTACGGCAGCCAGGTCAAGCAGCTGGCCGAAGGCACGCGCGTGCGTGCGCGCGGCGAACTGAAACACGGCTTCTTCGGCGCCGAGATGGTGCACCCGACCTACAAGGTCGTCAACGAAGGCGCGCCCTTGCCGACGTCGCTGACGCCCGTCTACCACTCCGGCGAAGGCCTGTCGCAGACGGTGCTGCGCAAGGCCATCGCCGAGGCGATGCGGCGGGTCGACTGGACCGACACCTTGCCCGACGACCTGCGCGAACGCCTGCACCTGCAGCCGTTCGCCCCATCGATCCGCCTGCTGCACTACCCGCCCCAGGACATCGACGAGCACGCCCTGGAAGAGCGCAGCCATCCGGCCTGGACGCGCATGAAGTTCGACGAGCTGCTGGCCCAGCAGCTGTCATTGAAACGGGCGCAGCAGGCGCGCCGCCAGAAGGGTGCGGCGCCGTTGACGGCGGTGGGTTCGCTGTCGGCCGCGTTCCAGGCGCAACTGCCGTTCCGGCTGACGGCGGCGCAAGCGCGGGTGCTGGACGAGATCCGCGCCGACCTGCGCCAGCCGTATCCGATGCAGCGGCTGCTGCAGGGCGACGTCGGCAGCGGCAAGACCGTGGTCGCAGCCCTCGCGGCCGCGCAGGCCATCGACAGCGGCTTCCAGGCCGCGCTGATGGCGCCCACGGAGATCCTGGCCGAGCAGCACTTCCGCAAGATCGCGGCGTGGATGGAGCCGCTCGGCGTCGAGGTGGCATGGCTGACGGGCAGCCTGAAAAAGAAGGAGAAACAGGCGGCCGTCGAACGGGTCGAGTCGGGCGCCGCGCGCCTGGTGATCGGCACGCATGCGCTGATCCAGGACACGGTGCAGTTCGACCGCCTGGGCCTCGTTATCGTCGACGAGCAGCACCGCTTCGGCGTGGGCCAGCGCCTCACCTTGCGCAACAAGGGCGCCGAGGGCCTGGTGCCGCACCAGCTGATGATGTCCGCCACGCCGATCCCGCGCACGCTGGCGATGACGTACTACGCCGATCTGGAGGTGTCCGTCATCGACGAGCTGCCGCCGGGGCGCACGCCCATCGTCACGCGCGTGATCGACCAGAACCGGCGCGACGAGGTCATCGAGCGGGTCCATGCGGCGGCCCTGGAGGGCCGCCAGGTGTACTGGGTCTGCCCGCTGATCGAGGAATCGGAAGCGCTGCAGTTGCAGACGGCGACGGAAACCTACGAAACCCTGGCCGCCGCCCTGCCCGACCTGCAGGTGGGCCTGGTACACGGCCGCCTGAAACCAGCCGAGAAGCAGGTCGTCATGGACGCGTTTTCCGCTGGCGACGTGCACGTGCTGGTGGCAACCACCGTCATCGAGGTCGGCGTGGATGTGCCGAACGCCTCGCTGATGGTGATCGAGCATGCAGAGCGCTTCGGCCTGTCGCAGCTGCACCAGCTGCGTGGCCGCGTGGGCCGCGGCTCGGCGGCCAGCGTGTGCCTGCTCTTGTATCAAAGCCCGCTCGGGCCGATCGCCAAGCAGCGCCTGATGACGATGCGCGAGACCACCGACGGCTTCGAGATCGCCCGGCGCGACCTGGAGATTCGTGGCCCGGGCGAATTCCTCGGCGCGCGCCAGTCCGGCCAGGCCATGCTGCGCTTTGCCGACCTGGAGACGGATGGCTGGCTGGTGGACAAGGCGCGCGACGTGGCGCATGCGCTGCTGCACGACGAGCTGCCGGGCAGCGCCGCCATCGTGGCGGCACACCTGGAGCGCTGGCTGGGCGGGCGCGAGGAGTTCCTGAAGGTTTAGCCGTCCACTTCGGCGGCAACATCACGCTGGCGTCTCACTCTTCCGTTCGTGCGACAAATGTCGCACAAAGTCGTTGTCGCCTTGCGACACGTGTCGTATGATTGCGTCAAACGTCACAGGAGCCGTCATGTCCATCCCATCCGTTACCGAACTCACGCTGCTGAAGTGTTTGTGGAAGCAGCAACCACTGTCCGCCCGCGAGCTGCACGAGCAGGCGGAGGGCGAACTGCAGTGGTCGTACTCGTCCACCCGCAAGACGCTCGACCGCATGCTGGACAAGGGCATGGTCGCCATCGACGTGGTCCATGGCGTCAACGTCTACCGCGCGGTGCTGGACAAGGTGGAGACGCTGGCCGCGTTCGCGCATGACTTCGGCCGCCGCGTGATGGAGCTGGACGAGCCGCTGCCCGTCAATATGTTCACAGGCTCGAAACTGGTCAACGACAGCGAACTGGCGGAGCTGGAACAGCTGCTGCACGACTGGCCGGCGGACAAGGAATGAACATGGCGGCCTTCGCGATCGACTTCCTGCAGGCGAGCGTGGGCGCCCTGCTGAGCGCCAGCGCAGCCTGGGGCCTGCTGGCGCTGGCCCGGCGGCGCTGGCCGGCCCTGGCGATGCGCCGCATGCCATGGCTGCTGGCGCTGCTGACCGGCGTGCTGGCCATGCCGCTGATGCTGCTGCCGGTACCGGCGCGCTACAGCCTCGTGCCCGTGGTGGTCTCACTGCCTCTGACGAAGCCCACGATGGCGGTTGCCGCCGACGGCGCCGCACTATACGGCGGCGACGACCTGGACGACACCGATATGCTGCCGCTGTGCGCCTGGCTCTGGCTGGGCTGCTATGCCGCCGGCGCCAGCTGGCACGCCTGGCGCTGGCAGCGCGCGCGCCGTCTGGTGCGCGCGCTGCTGCAGGCAGCCGAGCGCCTCGACGACGATGCGCTGGCGGCACATCCGGCGCTGGCGGACCAAGCCTGCCCGCTGCCCGTGCTGGAGGTGGACGCACCGGTCACGCCGATGCTGGCCGGCCTGCGTCGTCCCGTGCTGCTGCTGCCGCGCCACCTGCGCGGCTTCGACGTCGAGCAGCAACGCCTGATCGTCGCCCATGAACTGACGCACCTGCGCCGCCGCGATCACTGGTGGCAGCACGCCGGCGTCCTGCTGCAGGCCATGCTGTGGTTCGTGCCGGCGGCGCACGCCCTGCGCCGCCAGCTGCACTGGGCGCTCGAGCTGGGCTGCGACAGTGCCGTATTGGCGGCGCGGCCGGCCAGCGCGCGCCGCAGTTATGCGGCGGCCCTGCTGGCGCAATTGAGCGTGCTGCAGCGCCAGGCTGCCGGCCCGGCGCCGGTGGCCCTGCAGTTCGGTGCCGCCGGACCGACGCTGGCGGAGCGGGTGCGCCGGATTCGCACAGCCGCGCCGGCGGCGCCGGCTTCCGTGCTCGGCGTCATCGTCCTGGCGCTGCCGGCGTTGTGCGCCGCCAGCGTGCTGCTGCAGCCGCGGCTCGCGGCCGACCACGGCATGCCAGCCATACCCGCCAGCGCGCCGGCTGCGGTGGTCACGGCTTCGCCTTGGCAGGCGCCGCTGGCAACGCTGCGCGTAACCAGTGAATTTGGCTCGACCAACCGCCCCAGCGGCAAACCCCATCGCGGCATGGACTTTGCCGCGCGGCGCGGCAGCGCGGTGCTGGCGCCTGCCGCCGGCGTCGTGACTGTCGCCACCGACCGCTATGGCGGCGGCACCCGGTACGGCAAGGTGATCGTCGTCGATCATGGCGACGGCCTGCAGACGCTGTACGCGCACCTCGACGCGCTGGCCGTGCAGGCCGGCGACCGTGTCGCGGCGGGCCAGCGCATCGCGCTGTCCGGCGCGACCGGTAAGGTGACCGGTCCGCACCTGCACTTCGAGGTGCTGCGCGACGGCGGCCAGGTCGATCCGCGCACCCTGCTCGATACCGCCCTGCCGCTTCGTTAAACCGCCCGCTTCCTGTTGCGTTGCCGCGCTGCCCCTCGGGCGGCGGGGCCCGTCACACCCATCGAAAGGACATCATGCATATCGACCGCCTGGCGCGCGGCTGGCTCGCGCTCGCCCTGGGCTGCGGCACCGCCGCCGCCGATACCCTGACGACCGTGGAGGTCAAGGGCGTGCGTCATGACCAGCGCCGCGACGACACCGCCAGCACCGTCGTGCTCGGGCGCGCCCAACTGGCGGCCGACGGAGACCGCACCCTGGCGGAGGCGTTGCAGCGCCTGCCCGGCATCACGGTCGAGACGACGGGCCGCGGTGCCACGGTGCGCATGCGCGGCCTGGGCAGCGGCTACACGCAGGTGCTGCTGGACGGCCTGCCCGCCCCCGCCGGCTTCAGCATCGACACGCTCGCGCCCGAGCTGGTGGAGCGGGTCGAGATCCTGCGCAGCGCCTCGGCGGAGCTGGGCACGCAGGCCATTGCCGGCACCGTCAATATCGTGCTGCGCAAGATGCCGCCACGGACGCTGGCCGAATACGGCGCCGGCGTGGAATGGCCGGACGGTCGCCGGGCGCCGCGCGCCAGCGCGCAGTGGTCGGGCAAGGGCGACACGCTGGCATGGCTTGTCGGGTTCAATGCGACGCGCAGCGTGCTGCCGGAACCCCAGCTGCTGCACGAGCGGCTGCCCGCCGGTAGGCGCGCGATGGCCATCGGGAACCTGAACGTCGCGGACAGCGCCAGCCTGGCACCGCGGCTGACCTGGCGCGCCGGCGACGCGGACACGCTGACGTGGCAAGGCTTCGCCAGCCTGACCTGGCGCCGCATCACGGCAGCGGGACGCGAGCTGCCAGGCGCCACGGCGCCGGGCCAATTCGCGGCACAGGACAACCTGTTCCGTTCGCGCGCACCACTGCTGCGCGGCGAGCTGACGTGGCAGCACCAGTTTACCGATGGCGCGACGCTGGCGTTGACAGCACTGGCCAGCCACAGCCCGCGCAACTCGGATTTCGACTTCGCCGGCCGCGAGACCGCCGCCGCACGGCCGACGCTGCGCGCCGTGCGGGCCGATATCGGCGACGATGTGCTGCTGTCGAAAGGCCGCTACGGCTTCGCGCCGCTGGGCGCTCATTCGATCGTCGTCGGCTGGGACATCAGTCAGGCCAGGCGGCACCAGACCCGTGTCGAGCGCGAACGGGCGCCCGACGGCGCGTTGAACTTCGTGCTGGACCAGCGCTACGACGGCCGCATGCGCCACGCGGCCGTGTACGCGCAGGACGACTGGCAGCGTGGTGCCTGGTCGCTGTCGGCTGGCCTGCGCCATGAGGCGCTGGCGACCAGCGTGGCCGGCACGAGCGCGCGCAGCCGGCTGTGGAGTCCCGTGCTGCAGGCGGCATTCAAGCTGACGCCGGCGACGACGCTGCGCGCGGGTGTCAGCCGCACGTACAAGGCGCCGACGATGGTCGAGCTGGTGCCGCGCCGCTACACGACCGACAACAACAACAGCGTCACCAACCCGGACACGGAAGGCAATCCGGCGCTGCGCCCGGAAGTCGCATGGGGTGTCGACGCCGGCATCGACCGCTACCTGGCCGGCGGCGGTCTGCTCAGCGCCAGCGCATACAGCCGCCGCATCGATGACGTGACGGTGCAGCAGCTCTCCGGCGTCGATGGACGCTGGTTGTCCCGCCCCGTCAACGCCGGCCGCGCCACTGTGCACGGCGTGGCGCTGGAGGCAAGGATCGCGCTGTCGGCGGCGCTGACGCTGCGCGGCAACGTGGCGCGCAACTGGTCGCGTGTGGCCGCGCTGCCGGGTCCGGACAACCGGCTGGACCGGCAGGCCCCGGCCAGCGGCACCCTTGGGCTGGACTATCGCATCGGCGCCGTTGCACTGGGCACCAACTATGTGTTCCAGCAGGGGGTGGTGGCCCGGACCTCGTCCGCGCTGGTGGATGATGCTGGACGGCAGCGCAAGCTCGATGCTTGGGCGACGTGGCAGCTGGACACCCGGCGCCGCCTGCGCATCGACGCCCTCAACCTGCTGCGCCCGGATCGGGTGACCCAGCGCCGGTACGGCCCGGACGACCACGGCCTGTGGCAGGACGCCGTCACCCGCACGCGCAGCTACCGCACGCTGCGTGTCGGCTTCGAACTACGCCAATAAGGAATCCCGATGATCGGTAGCCACCGTAATCCCCATATCGACCTGCTGCGCGGCGCGGCCATTGCCAGCGTGCTGGTGCTCCACTTCGCACTGGCCTATGGCCTAAAGGACAGCCCGCTGGGAAGCTTGTTCGGTCCCGCGTTCGTCACGGCCGTGGCCCGGAACGGCAACTATGGCGTCACTGTATTTTTCGTCATTTCCGGCTTCCTGATCACGACCAATTCGCTGGCGCGCTGGGGCAGCTTGTCTCGCATCGACGCCCGCGCGTTTTACGCGGCGCGCGCCCGGCGCATCCTGCCGCCCCTGCTGCTGGCATTGGCGATCATCGTCACGCTCGGCTGCGCCGGCGTGCCCTACTTCGACAATTCGGATGCCGATCCGGCCCTGCCGGCGTCGTTTTTCGTGCCCGCCGTGGGCTCGGTGCTGACGTTCTGGCACAACGTGTTGATGCAGTCGGCCGGCTACTTCAATTACTGTTTGAACGTGTACTGGTCGCTGTCGGTGGAAGAACTGTTTTATCTGGCGCTGCCACTGGTCGCGCTGCTGCTGCGCCGCACCTGGCTGCTGGTGCTGCTGGGCGTGGCCTTGATCGTGGCCGGTCCGCTGTACCGCGCGGCGCACGCCGACAACGAGCTGTATTACCTGTACGGCTACCTGGCCTGCTTCGACGCGATCGCGCTGGGCTGCCTGGCCGCGCTGCTGGCCCATCGCCTGCACCGGCCGTTGCCCCATGCGCGGCTGCTGCGCTGGCTCGCGGGCGCGGCGCTCATCTCGCTATACTTGCGCGGCATCCATGGTCACGAAGTGTTCGGGTTCACGTGGATCGCGCTGGCCGCCGCCGTGCTGCTGGTGACGAGGCGCCGTGCCAGCGGCGCCAGCATGGCAACGGCACGCATGCTGGCGCCGCTGCGCTGGCTGGGCCGGCACAGCTATGAGCTGTACCTGTTCCATGTCGTCGTGCTGGCGCTGCTGCGCAACCTGTTCAGCAAGGAGGAGATCGGCTACGCGGCGCGCCTGCCGCTGTTCGCGCTGTTCCTGGCCGCCAGCGCGCTGCTGGCGTGGGGTGTGCGGCGGCTGCTGGCGCGCCGGATCAGAAGCACAGGTAGATCCGGTTTGCCAGGTCCAGCATAAAGGCGGGACGCAGGTAGGCCGCAAAGCACAACGCCAGCACGACGGCGATCAACAGCCACCACGCGAGGCGCTTGAGACGTTCGTTCACGTCACGCCGCCTTCAGCTGCGCGCGCACCAGCGGGCGCTCGTCCACCGGCAGGTTGGCCAGGCCGGCGATGACACCGAGGCCGATGGCGATGCCCCACACGACATCGTAGCTGCCCTGCAGGTCGAACAGGTAGCCGCCCAACCACACACCGATGAAGCTGCCGATCTGGTGCGAGAAGAACACGAGGCCGGCCAGCATCGACATGTGCGACAAGCCGAACACGCCGGCGATGATGCCGTTCGTCAGCGGCACCGTGGACAGCCACAGCACGCCCATCGCCGCCGCGAAGATGTAGACCGTCAGCGGCGACAGGGGCGCCAGCAGGAACAGCGCGATGATGGCGGCGCGGGCAAAATAGATGAACGACAGCAGGTAACGCTTGGGCACCTTGCCGCCCAGCTGGCCGGCCATGTACGAGCCGAAGATGTTGAACAGGCCGATCAGCGCCAGCGCGGTGACGGCGACCTGCGGATCGAGCACACCCTTGTCCTTCAGGTAGGCCGGCAGGTGTACGCCGATGAAGATCAGCTGGAAGCCGCAGACGAAGTAGCCGGTGACCAGCAGCAGGAACGAGCGATTGCGCAGCGCCTCGCCCAGCGCGGCGCCGATGCTCTGATGATGCCCCGCCGCCTTCACGTGGGCCGGCTCGCGCAGCCGGAACGACATCGGCACCATCAGGAATACGACCAGGGCCGCCAGCAGATACAACGCGGTCTGCCAGCCGACCGACGAGATCAGCGTCTGCTCGACGGGCATCAGCATGAACTGGCCAAACGAGCTGGCCGCGCCGGAAATGCCGAAGGCCCAGGAACGCCGCTCGGGCGGCGCCGCGCGGCCGATGATGCCACTGACGGCGCCAAACGCCGTGCAGGCCAGGCCAAGGCCGATCAGGATGCCGGAGCCGATGACGAACAGCGCCGGCTGCGTGACGAGCGCCATCCACAGCAGGCCGCCCATGTACGCGAACGCGCCGGCCAGCACGACGCGCATGGTGCCGAAGCGGTCCGCCACCATGCCGGCAAACGGCCCGAACGCGCCCCACATCAGGTTCTGCAGCGCCATCGCCAGCGAATAGGTCTCGCGGCTCCAGCCGTTGGCCTGGGAGATCGGCTGCATCCACAGGCCAAAGCCGTGGCGCACGCCCATGGCCAGGGTCAGGATGACGCCGGTGGCGATCAGGACGGTTTTTAGGTTGGGGGCACGGGGAGCGGTGAACATGACGTTTCCTGGCGATGACTGGCGGTTCAGTGTACCCGAAGCAAAATATGCCTGCTGACACCGCTTGTGAAAATTGCAATAAAACCATATGCTACAAATTTTCAGCAGCATACTCTGACTACTCAGGCGAATCGATGAAGACGAAAATTCTTGGCTTGGCATTAGCCATGGCGGCCATGACTCCCATGGCGCACGCGGATCATTTTCCGCAGTTCGACTTTGCTGTTGCGGGACCCAATGGGTCACAAGAATGGCTGCTTTCCTCTGCTGTTTCCGGGCCCAATGGTTCGCCAGACTGGCTATTTAGCTCGGCTGCTTCCGGACCCAACGGGTCGCAATCGTGGGCGACTGCCGGCAGCGGTCATGAGTTCAACGAAGATGGCGGGCGCGCCAACGTTATCGACGGGGCATACGACGTCGTGGAGAATCAGTATGGCAATGATTCCGGCTTTAGAACTGTCCCCTTGGCTGGCAGGGACGTGATGCTGGTCCCCGAACCCACGACTTGGGCCATGCTCCTGGCCGGCGTCGGCATCCTGGGCGTGGTAGCTCGCCGCCGCAAGACCGCCGCGTAAGCAGCGGCACGCAAAACAAAAGGGACAGCAAGCGCTGTCCCTTTTTACTTAGACAGCCCGATCGGCCTCGTACGTCACCCCGATCTGCCGCCGCATCTCATCGAGTACTCCCATCAGCGCCAGGGTCTCGTCCAGCGGCATGACAGGACTCTCCAGCAGCCCCTCGCGCAAGCAGCGATTGACCTCGATGATCTCGTGCGCATAACCGTTGCCGATGCGCGGCACATGCACGGCGCGGCGGCTGCCGTCGTTCAGTTCCACCGTCAGGTCCTCCGTATTGTGGAAGCGGCTGTGCAGGCGGATAAAACCCTTGCTGCCGCAGATCGTGCATTCCACCGGCGTACGCGCCAACAGGCTGCTGCTGCAGGCGGACAGGCCACCGTTTTCGTGCGTCAGCGCGAATACCGCCTGCACGTCCACGCCCGTCGGGCCGAGCTGGCCGCTGGCTTTCACCGACTGCACCGGGCCCAGGAAGTAGGTCGCGATCGACAGCGGATAAATGCCCAGGTCCAGCAGCGAGCCGCCGCCCAGCGCCGGGTTGAACAGCCGGTGCTCCGGACCGACGTCCGCATAAAAACCCAGGTCGGCCTGGATGGTGGCCACCGTGCCGATCTCGCCACTGGCGACGATCCGTTTCGCTTCCAGCAGCGAGGGATGGAAGCGCGTCCACATCGCTTCCATCACGAACAGCTTTTTGGCGCGCGCCAGCGCGACGATCTCCTCCGCTTCGCGGCGGTTCACCGTAAATGCCTTCTCGACCAGGATGGCCTTGCCGGCGTTCAGGCACATCAGCGCGTTCTCGTGGTGCATCGGGTGCGGTGTGGCGATGTAGATCGCGTCCACGTCCGGGTCGTCCGCCAGCGCCTGGTAGCTGCCGTGGCTTTTGGTCAGCTCGTGCGAGCCATACGCCGTCGCGAAGGCGGTAGCGCTATCAACACTGCGCGAGGCAACGGCCGCCAGGACGGCGTCCGGCGTATCCTTCAGCGCGGTGGCGAAGGCCTTGGCGATCTTGCCCGTGCCGAGGATGCCCCAGCGGATGGTTTTGGTCTGCGTCATGCGTTCTCCTGTTTGGGCGTGTGCCGTTTGGGACGGAACACGGCGGTGTCGTCATAAAAAGCGTCATCCTGCGCCGGCCACCAGCCGGGAATGCCCAGCACCGGCAGCGGCGTGAATCCTGCATTGTTCAACCCTTCCTGCTGCAGCTGGTTTGCCACCTGCTCGTCCAGCCAGGCCTGGCGTTGCTGCGCAGGCCACGTGAAGTACAAGGCCGGGGCCATCACCACGCGCGTGTGCGCCGTGATGGCTTTATAGGGCGCGACCAGCTTTTCCATCAGGGCGTGGCCGAACAGCCAGACCTCGGCGCTCGCACCGAACTGCGCGGCACGCGTCACAAAGGCTTCGCGCCAGCGGTGGTTGCGCAGCGCCTCGACCAGGGCGGCGCCGTCGGCATCGTCCTGCACGACCAGCAGCGCAGCGTTCTCGTCGAAAATCGTGGCCGCGTCGCGGGCGGGGCCGCGCGACTTGCCCACGCCGTCGCGCGCGATCTGCGCGGCCTGCAGCGCGTTCAGCTGCCGCTTCACCAGCGGGAACGTCAGCCATACCAGGCCATTGAAGAAATCGTGCAGGTTGTCGCGCGTGGGCACGTTGCCGGTGGCGCCGATGAACTCCTCATACGCCGTGCCCTCCGGCAGGCTGGCCTGCGGCACGAAGCGCAGCGGCAGGTCGGCATGGTTGACCAGGCCCAGCGCCGCCGCGCGCGCATTGAAAGCGGGGATCACGTCCGCATGCTCTTGCGCGGCCAGGGCGGCCGCGCCGCGCACGGACGCGTACCACGGCTGCGCCCAGTCGATCGTGGCGAACACTTACACCATTTTCCAGTTGATGGTTTCGCCCGCGTTCAGCGGGACCAGCTCCTGCTCGCCGAACGGCAAGGTTTGTGGCAGGGTCCACTGCTCGCGCTTCAACGTGATGGTATCGGCGTTCGGCGCCAGGCCGTAGAACTGCGGGCCGTTCAGGCTGGCGAAGGCTTCCAGCTTGTCCAGCGCGCCGGCGCGCTCGAAGGCTTCCGTGTACAGCTCCATCGCATGCAGCGCCGTGTAGCAGCCGGCGCAGCCGCAGGCCGCTTCCTTGGCGCCCTGGGCGTGCGGCGCCGAGTCGGTGCCGAGGAAGAAACGCTCGTCGCCGCTGGTCGCGGCCGTGACCAGCGCCAGGCGGTGTTCCTCGCGCTTGAGCACCGGCAGGCAGTAATAGTGCGGGCGGATGCCGCCCTTGAAGATCTCGTTGCGGTTGTACAGCAGGTGGTGCGCCGTGATCGTCGCGGCGATCGGGCCTTCCGCCTCGGCCACGTACTGCGCCGCGTCTTTCGTCGTGATGTGTTCGAAGACGATGTTCAGCGCCGGGAAATTGCGGCGCAGCGGGCGCATGATGCGCTCGATGAAGACGGCTTCGCGGTCGAACAGGTCGACGTCCGGATCGGTCACTTCGCCGTGCACCAGGAACGGCAGCCCGACTTCCTGCATCACTTCCAGCACCGGGTAGCAGTTGACCAGGTCCGTCACACCGGCGTCGGAGTTGGTGGTGGCGCCCGCCGGATACAGTTTTACGGCGTGGATGAAATCGCTCTCGGCGGCGCGGCGGATCTCGTCGGCGCTGGTATTGTTGGTCAGGTACAGCGTCATCAGCGGCTCGAACGCCAGATCGGACGGCAGCGCGGCCAGGATGCGGTCGCGGTAGGCGGCGGCCTGCGCCACCGTCGTGACGGGCGGCTTCAGGTTCGGCATGACGATCGCGCGGCCGAACTGGCGCGCGCTGTGCGGCAGCACGGCCGCCATCGTGGCGCCGTCACGCAGGTGCAGGTGCCAGTCGTCCGGGCGGATGATGGTGATCGAATCAGGAGCGGTGTAGGGTTGTTGGGACATGGCGGTTCTCGGAAAACGGATGCGACATTCTACTCTCCCCGTCAACGCAGGATGCGTGCCAGGAACTCGCCAGCCCGGCCGGAACGGGGGCTGCCGAAGAATTCGTCCTTGGCGCAGTCGTCCAGGATGCGCCCGCCGTCCATGAACAGCACGCGGCTGGCCACGCGGCGCGCGAAGCCCATCTCGTGGGTGACGACCATCATCGTCATGCCGTCCTGCGCCAGGCCTACCATCACGTCCAGCACCTCGCCGATCATTTCCGGGTCGAGCGCGGAGGTGGGCTCGTCGAACAGCATGGCCACCGGGTCCATCGCCAGCGCGCGCGCGATCGCCACGCGCTGCTGCTGGCCGCCGGAGAGCTGGTGCGGGTACTTGTCCTGCTGCGCCAGCAGGCCGACGCGGTCCAGGTAGCGCAGTCCGCGCTCGTTGGCCTCGTCGCGCGAGCGCCGCAAGACCTTGACCTGCGCCAGCGCCAGGTTGGCACGCACGGACAGGTGCGGGAACAGCTCGAAGTTCTGGAACACCATGCCGATGCGGGCGCGCAGCTGTGCCAGGTCCGTCCCGGGCGCGCCGACGGAGGTACCGTCGACCACGATCTGGCCGCGCTGGAACGGCTCCAGGCCGTTGACGGTCTTGATCAGAGTGGACTTGCCGGAGCCGGACGGGCCGCAGATCACCATCACGTCGCCCTTGTTGACGCGAGTGCTGCAGCCGTCCAGTACCTGGAAGCTGCCGTACCACTTGCTGACGTCCGTGAGTTCGATCATCGTTGTCCGTATCGGGTGCCCCGGCGCGTTGTGGACGGGCGCCCACAGTCGCTTGACAGTGTCCTGAGCCACAAGGATACTGCGGGACTTATTAATCAAATTGCCTTATCTTTTAGCAACGATCCACAATCGGACGCGCGGAGATAGCAGCAAAAAACCTCGGAAAACCGCCGCCGGCGCCTTCCGATCTGTTGCACCGGTGCACGCAGGTCGGCTTGCCAGCGAGGGTTGGCGAGGTTTTTTAGCATTGTAGCGGCAACCCGGCCACGCCACCCACCCGGCGGCGCTGGCCCCACCACGGAGATAAATATGGACCATACGCACCATATGCACGACAAATACGATGGGGAGCACCGCCCCGTGGAGAAGAAAAGCCGCCTGACGACCTATATCCTGGTCGCGCTGGCGCTCGGCATCCTGGCAGGCTACCTGTTGAATACGTCGCTGGAAACCCCGGCCAAGTATTCGGACGCGATGTCCCTGATCACGACGCTGTTCCTGCGCATGATCAAGATGATCATTGCGCCCCTGGTGTTCTCCACGCTGGTTGTCGGCATCGCGCGTATGGGCGACGCCGGCGAGGTAGGCCGTATCGGCCTGAAGACGCTGGGCTGGTTCCTGATCGCTTCCGTGATGTCGCTGGCGCTGGGCCTGATCCTCGTGAACATCTTCCGTCCGGGCGACATGCTCGCCGGTACGCTGGCCACCACCGGCCACGCCGAGCTGGCGACCAGCAGCCTGACCCTGAAGGACTTCATCACCCACCTGGTGCCCTCCTCCATCGTCGACGGCATGGCGAAGAACGAAATCCTGCAGATCGTCGTGTTCTCGCTGTTCTTCGGCCTCGCGGCCGCCGCCGTCGGCAAGAAAGCCGAGCCGACGATCGACGCGATCGACGGCGTGGCGCACATCATGCTGAAGGTGACGGGCTACGTGATGCAGTTCGCGCCGATCGCCGTGTTTGCCGCCGTTTCCGGCATCATCGCCAAGGAAGGCCTCGGCGTGCTGAAGACCTACGGTTTCTTCATGGCCGAGTTCTACATCGGCATCGCCATCCTGTGGATCCTGCTGATCGCCGCCGGCTTCATCTTCCTCGGCAAGCGCATCTTCGCGCTGCTGACCGAAGTGCGCGGCCCGACCCTGCTGGCCTTCTCGACCGCCTCCTCCGAAGCGGCATTCCCGAAAACGCTGGAAGGCCTGGAGCGCTTCGGCGTGCGCAACCGCATCGCCGCCTTCGTGCTGCCGATCGGCTATTCGTTCAACCTGGACGGCTCGATGATGTACTGCACCTTCGCCGCCGTGTTCATCGCGCAGGCTTATGGCATCGAACTGTCGATGGGCACGCAGATCTCGATGATGGCCGTGCTGATGCTGACGTCGAAGGGCATGGCGGGCGTGCCACGCGCGTCGCTGGTCGTCATCGCCGCCACGCTGGCGCAGTTCAACATCCCCGAGGCGGGCCTGGTACTGCTGCTCAGCATCGACCACTTCCTCGACATGGCGCGTTCCGCGACGAACGTGATCGGCAATAGCGTCGCGACCGCCGTCGTGGCCAAGTGGGAAGGCGAGCTGACGACGCCCATCAAGCAGGACCCGGCCACCGCGCCGCTGCGCTGAGTCGGTGTTTCCTGCGAAAGGCCGGGCTGCAAGCCCGGCCTTTTTGTTTGCGCCGACATTTCCTCAAAACCAGGGCCTGTCCCGGGTTTTGGGGTCGCCCAGGCGCGACCAATCGGCCAGCCAGGTGCGCGGCATCATCAACAGCAGGCCGCAAGCCAGCATGACGACGAGCAGCGGTTCCGGGACGGGCGGCAACGGCGCGGGCAGCGGTTCCGGCCGGGGCGGCGCCAGCTCCAGCTCCAGGGCGGACGGCTCCGGCGTGACCGGCGCGACAACGGTCATGGTGCCCGCCGGGTATTCTCCCAGCCAGACCGCGGCCGCCGCGGGCACTCCGGCCACCCACAGCAGCAAGGCAAGATGGACCATCAGCACGGTTTTCACGAGCACCTCCGCCGATGCCGTGCGGGGCACGGCTGGAGGTGATGCAGGCAAGTTGCGGGCCAGCCGAAAAATGCCCGGCAAATCAGTGGCTTGCCGGGACGACCGTGGCGGCCCGTCTCAGCTTGTCAACAATTCCGACTCCTCGTCGCCACGCACCTGCTGGCGCTCCCACATCTGCGCATACAAGCCGCCCTTGGCCAGCAGCGCCTGGTGGGTGCCCCGCTCGACGATGCGCCCATGGTCCATCACGAGGATCTGCTGGGCGTCCGCGATGGTCGACAGGCGGTGCGCGATGACCATCGTGGTGCGGTTCTTCGCGATCTCCTTCAGCTGCGCCTGGATCGCCTGCTCGGACTTCGAATCGAGCGCGGAGGTGGCCTCGTCGAAGATCAGGATGGCGGGGTTCTTCAGCAGCGTGCGGGCGATCGCCACGCGCTGCTTTTCGCCGCCGGACAGCTTCAGGCCACGCTCCCCCACCATCGACGCATAGCCGTCCGGCAGGCTCTCGATGAACTCGTGGATCGACGCGGCCCGGGCGGCCGCCACGATCTCCTCGCGCGTGGCGCCTGGCTTGCCGTAGCCGATGTTGTACTCGATGGTGTCGTTGAACAGCACCGTATCCTGCGGCACGATGCCGATGGCATGGCGCAGCGAATCCTGCGTGACGCCGCGCAGGTCCTGGCCGTCGATCGTGATCGCGCCGGCGTTGACGTCATAGAAGCGGTACAGCAGCCGTGACAGCGTGGACTTGCCCGAGCCGCTGTGCCCGACGACGGCCGTGGTGGTGCCGGCAGGGATGGTGAAGTCGACGTCGAACAGGATCTGGCGCTTGGCCTCGTAGCTGAAATCGACGTGCGCGAACTTCACCTGCGCGCCATGCGTGGCCAGCGGGCGCGCTTCCGGCGCATCGGCGACTTCGCGGTTCTGGTCCAGCAGCGAGAACAGGCGCTCCATGTCCGCCAGGCTTTGCTTGATCTCGCGGTAGATCACGCCCAGGAAGTTCAGCGGGATGTAGAGCTGGATCATGAACGAATTCACCAGGACCAGGTCGCCCAGGGTCATCTTGCCGTCGATGACGCCCTGGGTGGCGCGCCACAGGATCAGCGTCACGGCCGTGGCGATGATGGCCGACTGGCCGGTGTTCAGCAGCGACAGCGACGTCTGCGACTTCACCGCCGCCGTTTCATAACGCTGCAGGCCTTCGTCGTAGCGGCGCGCCTCGTATTCCTCGTTGCCGAAATACTTGACGGTCTCGTAGTTCAGCAGCGAATCGATCGCCTTCGTGTTCGCCTTCGAATCAAGGTCGTTCATGGTGCGGCGGAAGTGCGTGCGCCAGTTCGTCACCGTCACGGTGAAGGCGATGTACAGCACCAGCGCGCTGAAGGTGATCACGGAGAACCACACGTCGTAATGCGTGACGAGGTATCCCAGCACCAGCGCGATCTCGACGAGTGTGGGCAGGATATTGAACAGCGTGTACGAGATCAGCGAGCCGACGCCGCGCGTGCCCCGCTCGATATCGCGCGTCATGCCACCGGTCTGGCGGTTCAGGTGGAAGCGCAGGGACAGCGCGTGCAGATGACGGAACACTCTCAGGGCGATGGTGCGCACGGCACGCTGCGTGACGCGGGCAAACAGAAACTCGCGCAGCTCCGTAAACACGGTGGTGGACAGGCGCAGCGCACCATACGCCACCAGCAGGCCGACCGGCAGGATCAGCAGCGCGTGCGGGTCGCCCGGCTTGACGGTCATCGCATCGACCAGGTGTTTCAGGACGACCGGGACCCCGACGTTGGCCAGCTTGGCCCCGACCAGCGCCAGCAGCGCGGCGCCGACCCGCCATTTGTAGACCCACAGGTACGGCAACAAAGTTTTCAGGGTGGCAAAGTCGCCGCGGGCATTGGCGCCGGGCACGGGAGCGGTATCGGAATAGGCGGAACGGCGCATGGCGGGCTGTTGGCTGGCAGGGCGGCCGGGCTGGTCCGGGCCCCGTGGTTTACAATTTGACCCATTGTAGCCCCAGAAGAGATTTCATGATGACCACGTCCCAAGCCAATCCCACTCCAGCGCCGACTCCCGCACCGACTGGCCTTCCTGCCGGCAAAATGCCCGAACTGCGCGTGATGCCCGCTCCTTCCGACGCCAATGTGTACGGCGACGTGTTCGGCGGCTGGATCATGGCCCAGGTCGACATCGCCGGCTCGCTGCCGGCCACCCGGCGCGCCAACGGCCGCGTCGCCACCATCGCCGTCAATTCGTTCGTGTTCAAGAACCCCGTGTTCGTCGGCGACCTGCTGTCGTTCTATGCCGATATCGTCAAGGTCGGCAATACGTCGATCACCGTCAACGTCGAGGTGTACGCGGAGCGCAACCGCCTGCAGGCGGACATCGTCAAGGTGACGGAAGCCACGCTGACCTATGTCGCCACGGGCCCGGACCGCAAGCCGCGCCCCGTGCCGCCGATCGAAAGCCTGCTGCACAAATAATGGTTAACGCACGCCGCCTGCTGCTGCAAACCGGCGCCCGCATCGCTGGGCTGGCGGCACTGGCGGCGGCAGCGCCACGCACGTTCGCGGCGCTGCGCAATGCACCATATCCGTTCACGCTGGGCGTCGCCTCCGGCGCCCCGCTGCCGGACAGCGTGGTGCTGTGGACCCGCATCCTGCACAATCCCCTCGACGCCGCCGCCACCCCGCCGATCGCCTACACGGTGCGCTGGGAATTGGCGGAGGACGAGGCATTCCGCCGCGTCGTCGCGCAAGGCAGCGCCAGCGCCCTGCCCGCGCTGGCGCACAGCGTGCACGTGGACGTGCGCGGCCTGCGTCCGGACCGCTGGTACTGGTACCGCTTCCTGCTGGGCGACGCCGTCAGCCCGGTCGGCCGCACCCGCACCGCTCCCGCCCCGGACACGCTGCCGGATACGCTCAAGCTGGCCGTCGCCTCCTGCCAGCACTGGGAGTTCGGCGCGTATGGCGCGCACCGCCACATCGCGCGCGCGGCGCCCGACCTGGTTGCCTTCCTGGGCGACTACATCTATGAGTGGGGCGCCTACAGCCTGCAACATCCGCAGCGTGCCGTAAGGCGCGACGACAGCTTCACGCTGGCGCAGTACCGCGCCCGCTATGCCCAGTACAAGAGCGATCCGGACCTGCAGGCGGCGCACCTGGTCGCGCCCTGGATCATGACGTGGGACGACCACGAAGTGGCCAACGACTACGGCGGCCTGCGCGACGAGCTGCTGTCGCCGGATTTCGCGGCACGCCGGGCCGCAGCCTACCAGGCCTATTGCGAGCACCAGCCGATCCGTTTCGACATGCGCCGCTTCGACCAGGTACGCATGCACGGTCGCTACGATTGGGGCCAGCTGGCGCGCTTCCACGTACTGGACAATCGCCAGTACCGCTCGCCGCAAGCCTGCCCGCGGCCGGGCCGGGGCGGCTCGAGTTCGGTCTATCGCAACGCCTGCGCGATGCTGGCCGACGGCCGCCGCACGATGCTGGGCAATGAACAGGAACAGTGGCTGAAGGAGGGCTTGCGCACCTCGCGCGCGCGTTGGAACGTGCTGGCGCAGCAGACCCTGATGGCGCAGTCGTCGCAGGTGGAGATCCACCGCGTCAGCGACGGGCGCTTCTGGACCGATGGCTGGGACGGTTATCCGGCCGCGCGCCAGCGCCTGCTGGACGCGCTGGTCGGCAGCCGCGCCGCCAATCCGGTCGTGCTGTCCGGCGACGTGCACACCTTCTACGCGGCCGAGCTGCGGCGCGATCCTACACAACCGGGCCGGCCGCGCAATCCCGTGGTGGCGACGGAATTCTGCGGCACGTCGATCACGTCGAATTCACGTCCGCAGCAGCGCACCGCGCAATACGTGGCGATGAACCCGCACATCAAGTATGGCCGCAGCGACCGGCGCGGTTACATGCTGTGCGAGCTGACGCCGGCGCGCATGACGGTGCTGTGCCAGGGTCTGGACGACGTGCGCGACCGGCACAGCGCCGTCAACACCCTGGCGCGGTTTGCCGTGGAAGCCGGGGCGCCAAGAATCATCCAGGACGCTTGAACCATTGGGGTCTGTCTCTGCAAAGGGACTGACCCCGAAGTTGGCGACGTTCCGTGAAATCGCCGGCAAACTTCGGGGTCAGTCCCCTGCGGGGACAGACCCCATGCGGATCAACTGCCCGGCTGGATGACCACCTTCCCCGTCACCTTGCGCGCCGCCATGTCCTCCAGCGCCTGCGCTGTGCGCGCCAGCGGATAGCGCGCCGAGATGTGCGGCCGGATCTTGCCCTCGGCCATCCAGCCCATCAGCTGGCGCATCGCACGGCCGTTCGCAGCCGGCTCGCGCTTGGCGAACTCGCCCCAGAACACGCCGACCACCGAAGCGCCCTTCAGCAGCATCAGGTTGAACGGCAGCTTCGGAATCTCGCCGTTGGCAAAGCCGATCACGAGATAGCGGCCGCGCCAGCCGATCGAGCGGAATGCCGCTTCCGCATACTCGCCGCCGACCGGGTCGTAGATCACGTCCGGGCCCTTGCCGTCGGTGGCGGCCTTGATGGCTTCGCGCAGGTCTTCCTTGGCATAGTTGATCGTGGCGTCCGCGCCATGCTCGCGGCAGACGGCCAGCTTTTCCTCGCTGGACGCGGCGGCGATCACGCGCGCGCCAAGCGCCTTGCCGATCTCGATGGCGGCCAGGCCGACGCCGCCGGCCGCGCCCAGCACCAGCATCGTCTCGCCCGGCTGCAGCGCGGCGCGATCGACGACGGCGTGGTGCGAGGTACCATACGTCAGCGTGATGGCGGCCGCCGTATCGAAGTCCATCCCCGGCGGCATCGGCATCACGGCCTGCTGCGGCACCACGGCCTGCTGGGCGAACGCGCCGCCGGTCGTGAACGCGATGACCCGGTCGCCCGGCTTGACGGCGCTGACGCCCTCGCCCACCGCGCGCACGACGCCGGACAGCTCGCTGCCGGGGGTGAACGGCAGCTCCGGCTTGAACTGGTACTTGCCCTGGATGATCAGCACGTCCGGGAAATTGACGCCGGCCGCCTTGACGTCCACCGCGACCTGGCCCGGCCCCGGCACCAGGTCCGGCAGGTCTTCCACCACGAGCGTTTCGGGCAGGCCCCAGGCCTTGCACAGCACTGCTTGCATATCGTCTCCTTGTTTTATCTTGTCAGAACCAGGCGTCCTGCATGTCCAGCGCCGTGGTGTCGAGTTGCGCCAGCAGCGCCAGCTGCGGCGCCACCTTCGGCAATTCCCAGCGGTAGAAGTAACGGCACGCCTGCAGCTTGCCGCGGTAGAAATCGCGCTCCTCGTCGCGTACTTCGTCACGTTCTGCGCGCGCCAGCGCGGCATGGGCCACGATCGCCTGCTCCAGCCACATCCAGGCGATGACGACGTGCCCGACCGCCTCCAGGTACAGGCTGGCGTTGGCCAGCGTCTTGTTCATGTCGCCCGCGCCGTACAGCGCCTGCGTCACCTCGGTCACGCGGCGCCAGGCACCGTCGAGTTGCCCCGCATAGGCTGCCACATCGCCCGGCACGTCGCTGCCGCGTGACACCGTGCGTCCGATCTCTTCGCCAAGGGCCTGGAACAGCGCCCCCTGCTGGATCGACACCTTGCGCCCCAGCAGGTCGAGGCCATGGATGCCATGCGTGCCTTCGTGGATCGGGTTGAGCCGGTTGTCGCGATAGAACTGCTCGACGTTGTACTCGCGCGTGTAGCCATAGCCGCCATGCACCTGGATGGCCAGGCTGTTCGCCTCCACGCACCACTGCGCCGGCCAGGATTTCGTGATCGGCGTCAGGAAGTCCAGCAGCATGCCGGCGCGGGTGCGCGCCGCCTCGTCCGGCGCCGTGCGCTGCTCGTCCACCAGGCGGGCCGAATACAGCACCAGTGCCAGTGCGCCTTCCACGTACGCTTTCTGTGCCAGCAGCATGCGGCGCACGTCGGTATGGTCGATGATCGGCAGCTGCGGCTGCGCCGGGTCCTTCTGGGCCGGATGCCGGCCCTGCAGGCGTGTGCGCGCATAGTCCAGCGCGTGCAGGTAGCCGGTGATGCCCAGCACGGTGGCGCCCATGCCGACGCCGATGCGGGCCTCGTTCATCATGTGGAACATGTTCGCCAGGCCCTGGTGCGGCTGGCCGACCAGGTAGCCGATGGCGCCGGCGCACCCGCCCGGCTTGAACTGGCCTTCGCCGAAGTTCAGCAGGCAGTTGGTGGTGCCGCGGTTGCCCATCTTGTGGTTCAGGCCCGCCAGCACGATGTCGTTGCGTTCGCCCGGCTTGCCGTCCGCATCCAGCACGTACTTCGGCACGATGAACAACGAGATGCCCTTCACGCCGGGGATCAGGCGCCCTTCCGCGTCCGGGATCTTCGCCAGCACCAGGTGCACGATATTCCCGGCCAGCTCATGCTCCCCGCCCGAGATCCACATCTTGTTGCCGGACAGCCGGTACTGGCGCTCGCCTTCCGGCCCGTCCACCGGATCAGGCACGGCGCGGGTGGTGATGTCCGACAGGCTCGATCCGGCCTGCGGTTCGGACAGGCACATGGTGCCGAAGAACTCGCCGGCCAGCATCGGCCGCACGAAGCGCTCGACCTGCAACGGCGTCGCGGTCTTCAGCAGCGTGTTGGCGTTGGCGCCGGTCAGCAGCAGGTAGGCCGCCGTGGCGATATTGGCCGCCTTGCACCAGGCGACGACGGCTTTTTCGACCGTGCACGGCAGCTGCATGCCGCCGTAGTCGTAGTCCTGTGATGCAGCCAGCAGGCCGGCCTGCGACCACGCGTCCAGCGCCGCCTTCACTTCCGGCACCAGCACCACTTTGCCGTCGACGACGTGCGGCTCGTTCTGGTCGTTCTTCTTGTTATGGGTGGCGAACAGGTCGGTCGCGATGCGCTCGGCCGTGTCGAGCGCGCCGTCGAACGTTTCGCGACTATGGTCGGCAAAGCGCGGCCGCTGCGTCAGGCTTTCCACGTCGAGCCATTCGTACAGCAGGAACGCCAGGTCGCGGCGGGACAGGATCTTCGATTGCATCGTTTATGCCTCCTTGGCGGCAGCGGCGGCGCGGCCACCGGGGAACGACTTGCGGGTCAGGTGGCGCATCTTGTTCAGGTAGGTGCGCAGCGGCAGCCAGCGCTTCATCAGGTGGGTCTTGCGGTCGTCCGCGTGCGGAAGCACGAGGAACTGGTTGGCCTGCACGGCGTTGAACACGCTGTCGGCCACGCCCGCGGCAGTGATGCGGCCCTTGCTCAGCAGCTTCGCCACGCCGGCGGCGGCCTTCGGGTCGGTGGTGCGCAGCGATTCGGCCAGGTTGGTCTGGAAGAACGACGGGCACACCACCGTCACGCCGACATTGTCGTTGGCCAGCTCCAGGAACAAGGTCTCGGAAAATGCGACGACGGCCGCCTTGCTGGCGTTGTAGCTGCCCATGCCGGGCGGATGCACCAGGCCGGCCATCGACGCCACGTTGACGATGTGACCACGCTGCTGCGCGCGCAACGGCGGCGCGAACGTCTGGCAACCGCGCACGACGCCCAGCAGGTTGATGTTCAGGATCCACTGCCACTGCTCGATCGGTTCGGCGTTGACGGTGCCGGCCGTGGCCACGCCGGCGTTGTTGACGACGATGTCGATGCCGCCCCACTCGCCAACGAGGCGCTGCGCCACCGCCTGCAGGTCCTCGCTGCTCGTCACGTCGCAGTGCACGTACATGCCGGTGCCGCCGGCCTGGCGGATTTCCGCCTCTACCTGCGCGCCGCGTGCATCGTTCAAGTCGCCGATGCACACGCGCGCGCCCGTGCGCGCCCAGCGCAGCGCGATCTCGCGCCCCAGTCCCGACGCACCGCCCGTGATGAAAATCCTGTCGCTCATGCCTTGCCGCCTCCCTGTTTGCCGTAGCCCAGCCGCTTCAGTTCGAGTTTCGCGATCAACGTCTTGTGCACTTCGTCCGGCCCGTCCGCCAGGCGGATCGAGCGCGCCTGGATGAAGAAGGACGACAGCGGCGTGTCGTCCGACAGGCCGGCGCCGCCATGGATCTGGATCGCCATGTCGCACACCTGCTGCAGCACGTTGGGCGCGACCACCTTGATCAGCGAGATTTCCTTCATCGCCTTCGCTGCCCCTACGGTATCGATTTTCCAGGCCGCGTGCAATGTCAGCAGGCGCGCCTGGTCGATGGCGATGCGCGCTTCCGCCAGGCGCTCGGCATTGCCGCCCAACTCCATCAGCGGCTTGCCGAATGCAACGCGCGCCATGCCGCGGTGGACCATCAGCTCCAGCGCCGCCTCGGCCGCGCCAATGCAGCGCATGGCGTGGTGGATGCGGCCCGGTCCCAGGCGGCCCTGGGCGATCTCGAAGCCGCGCCCCGGCCCGCCGACGAACGCGGACAGCGGCAGCCGCACGTTCTCGAAACGGATCTCGCCATGGCCGTGCGGCTCGTCGTAAAAGCCGAATACGGGCAGCATGCGCTCGATCGTCACGCCGGGTGTCCCGACGGGCACCAGTACCATCGAATGCTGCTCGTGCTTGCCCTTGGCCGCATCGGGCGTATGCGCCATCACGACCAGGATTTTCGTGTGCGGGTCGCCGATGCCGCTGGACCACCATTTGCGCCCGTTCAGCACGATCTGGTCGCCCTCGACGACGGCGGTGGCGCGCATATTGGTGGCATCCGACGACGCCACGTCCGGCTCCGTCATGCAGAACGCGGAGCGGATCTCGCCGGCCAGCAGCGGCTGCAGCCAGCGCGCCTTCTGCTCTTCCGAGCCGTACTTGAACAGCAGCTCCATATTGCCGCTGTCCGGCGCATTGCAGTTGAAGACCGTCGGTGCCAGCAGGCTGCGGCCGGACTCCTCGGCGATCGGCGCATACTCCAGCACCGACAGGCCGGCGCCCGCCTGGCTATCTGGCAGGAACATGTTCCACAGGCCCTGCGCACGCGCCTTGCGCTTGAGTTCCTCCAGCATGGGCGGCACCTCCCAGCGGCGCCAGTCGGCGCCGTGGTTGGCCTGGCTGATGCCGGCCCAGAAGGCCGGTTCGACGGGCGCGATCTCATCGCGCATGAAGACCCGGACGCGGGCCAGGTAATCGGCTGCCCGGGGGCTCGGTTCGAAATCCATCGCTGCTCCTCGCTGTGTTCATGGTGGGTGTGGTGAACCGAGTCTAGAACAGTTGCCCCTTAAATCAAATTGACGTATTTTTATGGAGGTCATCAATCCTGTTTATGGGCGAAGGAACCTCGTGCGCTTCGACGTCAACCTGCTGAAAGTGCTGGAATCGATCTACGCCAACGGCGGCATCACGGGCGCGGCGAAAGCCCTGCACCTGACCCAGCCGGCGATCACGCATTCGCTCAACCGGCTGCGCGAGATCTTCGGCGACCCGCTGTTCGTCCGCCAGGGCAACCGCATGGTCCCGACCTTCAAGACCCAGGCCCTGATGCCGAAGATCGCGTTCCACCTGAGCGGCCTGCGCGCCGCCGTGGAGGCGGTCGAGGAGTTCGATCCGGCCCAGGTGGACGCCGTGTTCACGGTGGGTTTTCGGGACGTGCTGGAATCGGTCATGCTGCCCGTGCTGGTGCGCCACATCACGAGCCAGGCGCCCAAGGTAAAACTGATCAGCCGGCGCGTGCCGCGCGAGGACGTCGACCGTCAGCTGGTCTCCGGCGCGATCGACCTGGTGATCGACCGCAGCACGCACACGGACAGCCGCATCAACAGCGCCTTCCTGGCGCACGAGACGATGGTGGTGGTGCTGCGCGCCGGTCATCCACTGGCGGACGAGCTGCGCACGCGCGACTTCCTGGCGGCGAAGCATGTGTCGGTGGTGTCGCAGGGCGGAACCGATCCGCTCGACCAGCTGTTGGCCGAAGGCGGCAAGGCGCGCGAGATCGGGATGGTGTGCCAGCACTACTTTTCGGCCTGCCAGGTGGTGGCGGGCAGCGACTGGCTGCTGACGGCGCCGGCGGCGTTTGCCAACGCGATGAGCGCGCTGCTGCCGATCGTGGTGCGGCCGCTGCCCATCAGGCTAAAACCGCTGCGGATCGAGATGTACTGGCATGCCGCGCTGGACGAGGATCCGGGGCAGCGCTGGTTGCGGGGGTTGGTGACGCAGGCTTACCACCAGCACTAGGGTCTGTCCCAAACACCGGTGTCAGGCACCGAACTTCGCGTCGAAGACGCGAAGTTCGGTGCCTGACACCATGGGTCTTGCTTAAGCCGCCTGCTTCTCGTCGCGCAGCTGGCGCCGCAGGATCTTGCCCACGTTCGTCTTCGGCAGCTCGTCGCGGAACTCGATGTACTTCGGCTTCTTGTATGCGGTCAGCTCGTGCTTGCAGAAGTCCTGCAGCTGCTCGGCGGTCAGGTTCGGGTCCTTGCGCACCACGAACAGTTTCACCGCTTCGCCCGAGTTCTTGTCCGGCACGCCGATGCAGGCGCATTCCAGCACGCCCGGATGCGCGGCGACGACGCCTTCCACCTCGTTCGGGTAGACGTTGAAGCCGGAGACGATGATCATGTCCTTCTTGCGGTCGACGATGCGGGTATAGCCCCGCTCGTCCATGATGCCCACGTCGCCCGTCTTGAAGAAGCCATCCGGGGTCATCGACTTCGCCGTCTCGTCCGGGCGCTGCCAGTAGCCGGCCATCACCTGCGGGCCGCGGATCGCGATCTCGCCGGTCGCGCCCAATGGCAATTTGTTGCCGTCATCATCCAGGATGGCGATGTCGGTCGAGGAGATCGGCAGACCGATGGTGCCGGTGAATTCCTTGATGTCGATGCGGTTGGCGGTGGCCACCGGTGACGTCTCCGACATGCCGTAGCCTTCGATGATCGGCGTGCCCGTCACCTTCAGCCAGCGGTCGGCCACGGCCTGCTGCACGGCCATGCCGCCGCCGTTGCAGATCTTGTAGCTGGAGAAGTCCAGCTTGTGAAAATCGGGGTTGTTCAGCAGCGCGTTGTACAGCGTGTTCACGGCCGGGAACACGGTGACCTTGTACTTGGCCAGTTCCTTGACGAAGCCGGGAATGTCGCGCGGGTTCGGGATCAGCACGTTCAGGCCGCCCACGCGCATGCTCATCAGCGCGCTGATCGTCAGCGAGTAGATGTGATACAGCGGCAGCGCGCAGACGAACACCAGCTGGTCGCTGCCCGGCTTCATCTGCAGCCAGGCGTCGTTCTGCAGCACGTTGGCGATGATGTTGCGGTGCGTGAGCATCGCGCCCTTCGATACGCCCGTGGTGCCGCCGGTGTACTGCAGGAAGGCGATGTCGTCGTGGCCCGTTTTCACCGGCGAGAGCGTCATGCGACTGCCTTCGGCCAGTACCTGCTTGAAAGGGATCGCCGTCGGCAGCGAATAGGCCGGCACCATCTTCTTCACGTGGCGCACGGCGAAGTTGACGATGGCGCCCTTGATCCCGCCCAGCAGGTCGCCCATCGAGGCGACGATGACGTGCTTGACCGGCGTGTTGTGCAGCACTTCCTGCACGGTGGTCGCGAAGTTCTCCAGCACGACGATGGCTTCGGCGCCGGAGTCCTTCAGCTGATGTTCCAGCTCGCGCGGCGTGTACAGCGGGTTGACGTTGACGACCGTGTAGCCGGCGCGCAGGATGCCGGCCATCACCACGGGGTACTGCAGCACATTGGGCAGCATGATCGCCACGCGGGCGCCCTGCTTCAGGCCCTTGCCCTGCAACCAGGCACCGAACTTCTGCGACATCTGGTCCAGCTGCGCATAGGTCAGGAACTTGTCCATGCACACGCACGCGTTCTGGTTCGCGTACTTCCGGAACGAATCCTCCAGCAAGTGCGTGACCGAGCGGTACTGCGTGCAGTCGATTTCGGCCGGTACGCCTTCAGGATAGGATTTCAACCAGATTTTTTCCATTCGATGCCTCTTCTTTCGTCTGTCTGCGGCAAGTATAAAAGCCGCCTGTCGCCAGGCGGCTTTTTCGGCCGGGGGCCGGGATTATGCCGCCTTTTTGGCGCCGGCCGTCATCTCGTCGCGCAGCGCGCGGCGCAGGATCTTGCCGACATTGGTTTTCGGGAGTTCGTCGCGGAACTCGATGTACTTCGGTTTCTTGTAGCCGGTCAGGTTGTCCTTGCAGAAGGCCATCAGCTCGTCGATCGTCAGGTTCGGATCCTTGCGCACGACGAACAGCTTGACGGCCTCGCCCGAATGCTCGTCCGGCACGCCGATGCAGGCGCATTCCAGCACGCCCGGGTGGGTCGCCACCACCGATTCCAGCTCGTTGGGATATACGTTGAAGCCGGAGACCAGGATCATGTCCTTCTTGCGATCGACGATGCGGGTGTAGCCCGTTTCGTCCATGATGCCCACGTCGCCCGACTTGAAGAAGCCGTCGGGCGTCATGACCTTGGCCGTTTCGTCCGGCCGGTTCCAGTAGCCGCGCATCACCTGGGGGCCGCGGATCGCGATCTCGCCCGGCTGGCCGAGCGGGACTTCGTTGCCGTCGTCGTCCAGGATGGCGATCTCGGTGGACGGCAGCGGCAGGCCGATCGTGCCGGTGAACGCCGTGCTGTCGGAGCGGTTGCAGGTGGCCACCGGCGACGTCTCCGACAGGCCATAGCCCTCGATGATCGACACGCCCGTCGCGGCCAGCCACTTGTCGTTGACGGCCTTCTGCACGGCCATGCCGCCGCCGTTGGCCATCTTCAGGCCGGAGAAGTCCAGGTGGCGGAAGCCGGGGTGGTTGACGAGCGCGTTGTACAGCGTGTTCACGGCCGGCAGGATGTTGAACTTGTATTTGCCCAGTTCGCGGATCAGGCCGGGAATGTCGCGCGGGTTCGGAATCAGGATGTTCAGCGCGCCCATGCGCATGCCCCACAGGGCGCACGCGGTCAGCGCGAAGATATGGTACAGCGGCAGCGCGCAGACGATCGACAGCTGCTCGACTTGCGGCTCCTTCTGCACGCCTGGTTGCGACCATGCTTCCGATTGCAGCACGTTGGCGATGACGTTCCGGTGCGTCAAGGTAGCGCCCTTCGCAACGCCGGTCGTGCCACCCGTGTACTGCAGGAACGCGACATCCTCATGACCCAGCTCGACGGGCGTCAGCTTCATCGCCGAGGCATGGGCCAGCGCGGCCTTGAAGCGCACGGCGTTCGGCAGCGAATAGGCCGGCACCATCTTCTTGACATTGCGCACGACGAAATTGACGATGGCGCCCTTCAGGCCGCCCAGCATCTCGCCCATATTGGCGACGATGATGTGCTTGACCGGCGTGCGCGGCAGCACCTGCTCCAGCGTGTGCGCGAAATTCTCGAGGATGACGATGGCTTCCGCGCCGGCATCGGTCAACTGGTGTTCCAGCTCGCGCGGCGTGTACAGCGGATTGACGTTGACGACGGTATAGCCGGCGCGCAGCACGGCGGCGATGGCGATCGGGTATTGCAGCACGTTCGGCATCATCACGGCCACGCGCGCGCCCGGCTTCATGCCGCGGCTTTGCAACCAGGCGCCCAGGCGCTTCGAATAGGCATCCAGTTCCGCGTAGGTGATGGCCTTGTCCATGCAGACAAAGGCCTTGCGGTTGCCGAACTTGTGGAAGGAATCTTCCAGCAGATGTACCAGGGAGCGGTACTGATTCGGATCGATCTCGGCAGGAACGCCGGGCGGGTACGACTTCAACCAGATTTTTTCCATGCTGTGCCCTCGTGTCTCGATATTATCGTTGGGAGGTCGTCCACCCCGGTTCCGCCCGTCCGGTACACCGGACCGGGCAAAGCCCTGGCTGCGCGAGCCTGCCTCTTTATACCAGCTCTTTGATGAACGCCGGCAGCACGGCACCGGCTGAACCCGTCATGTCCGCAGCCTGCGTTGAAAAAAACGAACGCTCGTACTATCTGCGAAATAAGATGCTATCGGCACGCAGTCGCCGATGCAAGCGCTTTTTACGCGCAAAAGCCGGCATTTGCCGGCCTTCGTGTTTTGCGACGCAGCAATCAGTGTCCCCCGGCCGTCGGGGATTGTTTCTCCGCCAGCACGGTCGGCGCCGGCTGTGCCATCTGGCTTGCGAGCTGCAGCAACCGGTCGTGACGCTCGACGGATGGCAGATTGCTCATCCGCTGCACCGCAGCATAGAAATGCTTGAAGTCTTTTTCCTTGGCCAGCAAAGCGCGGAATCCTGGCAACAAGTCATTATAGGTAGCAACGGCGGCAAGGTGCGCGTTGGTCAGCTTTTCGGAAAAGAAGCGGTCGTAGCCTGCATAGCCGCCCCAGTTCGCCTTCAGCACTTTGTACTCCTCGTGCAAGGCCGCAAAGATGCGCGCCTTTTCCTCGCGCTTTTTCTTCACGCTGGCCTTGCTGGCATACAGGTCGGCCAGCATCTGGCGGTGCTTGACGAGCAGGGCCACGAAATCCTTGCGGCGTGCGCTGTAGCGCAAATACGCTTCACGCATCGCCTCGTTGCCGTACAACTCGAGCCAGCGATCGACCCCGGCCTCCTCGACGGCGGTGGCAAACGCCTCGTTGAAGCGCGAGTCGCCGGCGATGTAGACGACCTGGTGCGCCAGCTCGTGGAACACCATGCGCGCCAGCTCGGCATCGGAATAATTGATGAAGGTGGACAGCAGCGGATCGCTGAACCAGCCCAGGGTGGAATAGGCCGGCACGCCGCCGACCTGCACGTCGTCGCCTTCGGCGCGCAGCTCTTCGGCATACGCCAGCGCGTCTTCCTTGTTGTAGTAGCCGCGGTAGGCCACGCAACCGGCAATCGGGAAGCACCACTGGATCGGGCGCAGCGACAGCTCCGGCGTGGCGACGACGTTCCACAGCACGAAGGGGCGATTCAGGGCGGCGTAATTCTTGTAGCTGGCGTTGTCCGGCAGGCCCAGTTCCTTGACGGCGAAGCGGCGGATGAACAGCGCCTTTTCCAGGCGCGCGCGCAGCTTGGGATCGGTGGCGGGGTCGCCCAGCCAGTCCTCGACGGGACGCGATTCAGACCACAGCGAATACTGGCCCTGCGCCGCCTGGAAGTAGTATTTGAACTGGGCGCAACCGGCCAGCATGGCCGCGCAGCCTACCCCCACCACCAGATCGCGGGCACGTGTTTTCAGGTAGGCAAACTTGGACATACATCAGGCTCACAGGACTTTCTCCACCTGAACCAGTGTATCGTAAAACGTTGGCGCGCGGCCCATGTCGGTCAGCCGCTGGCTGGTCACTTCATTGGCATTCTTGCCATCGGCGGCCAGCTTCTTCCACCAGATCGACAGCCCCACGACCAGCCCTTTGCGGGCCTTGTCCGTGACCCGTGCCTTGCACACGAACGCGCCACGATCATTGAAGATGCGCACCATTTCGCCGTGGTTGATATCACGTGTTGCCGCATCGTCAGGATGGATGTCGAGGTGCGGTTCGCCCTCCGTGGCACGCAGGCTTTGCACGTTTTACAAAAGTCGAGTTCAGGAAGTTGCGTGCCGGCGGAGATATCATCGCCAGAGGGTATTTTGCTGCGAGATCAGGGGTAGATGCCGCGGATTCCCAGTTTGGAATGTACGCCGGCAAGGGGTCCAGGCCGTCCTTCGCCATGCTGGCCGAAAAGAACTCACATTTTCCCGAAGGTGTGGGGAAATTGCCGCAGGCAAATGGTGCTTCTGGCATGTTCAGCTTCTGCCAGCCCTTTTGCCTGAGCGCGTCCCAGTCGAAATGCATGGCACGAACGTCATCGGTGCGGAACGCTTGTGCTGCCAGTTCGTCATCGGTTTCGGCAAAGCAGGGATCGTCGAAGCCCATCCGGCGTGCCAGCAGGCGGAAGATCTCGGTATTCGGCTTGGCCTCGCCGAGCGGCGCGATGGCCGGGTTGTTGGCCATCATGTACAGGTGGCCGTAGGCCAGGTGCGCGTCCGTGTGTTCCAGCTGCGTGGTGGCCGGCAGCACGATGTCGGCGTAGTCGACGCTGTCGGTCTGGAACTGCTCCAGCACCACGGTGAACAGGTCTTCGCGCGCAAAGCCGGCGGCCACTTTCGAGGAATCGGGCGCGATGGCCAGCGGGTTGGCGTTGTAGACGATCACCGCTTCCACGGCGGGGCCGAATTCGGGCGAGGCGGGCCGCAGCAGGTCGTCGCCGATCGTCGTCATGTTGATCGTGCGCGGCTGCTTTTTCAGCAGGTCGGTGCGCTGCAGCCAAGGCTTGTTGCTGGGGAAGGAGCCGGAGGTCGACAGCTGCACGCCGCCGGCGGCATGGCGCCAGGCGCCCACCAGCGCGGGCAGGCAGGCGATATTGCGCACCGCCATGCCGCCGCCGCGTACGCGCTGCACGCCGTAGTTGACGCGGATGGCGGCCGGCTCGCCTGCCTTGGCCGTCTCGCCATACAGGTGCGCCAGTTCGAGCACCTGATCGGCCGTGATGCCGCAGACGTCGGCCGTGCGTTCCGGCGTCCACTCGGCCGCCCGTTCCTTCAACTGTTCGAAGCCGAGGGTATGGCGGTCGATGTAATCGTGATCGAGCAGGCCGTCGCGGATCAGCACGTGCATCAGGCCTAGCGCCAGGGCCGCATCGGTGCCGGGCAGCAGGGCGATGTGCATGTGGCACTTTTCCGCCGTCAGCGAGCGGTAGGGGTCGATGGCGACCAGCTTGGCGCCGCGCCGCTTGGCTTCCTGGGCGCGCATCCAGAAGTGCAGGTTGGACGCGATCGGATTGCCGCCCCAGATCAGGATCAACTTGGCGTTCTGGAACTGCTCCATGTCGGTACCGATCGAACCGCCGATCGTGTACTTGTAGCCGGTCGCGCCGGCCATCGCGCAGATGGTGCGGTCCAGCAGCGAGGCGCCGATGCGGTTGAAGAAGCGCATCGACATCGACTCGCCTTGCAGCAGGCCCATCGTGCCGCAGTAGCTGTACGGCAGGATCGCTTCCGGGCGCTGCTCGGCCAGCGGCTTCAGGCGCGCGGCGATGGTGTCCAGCGCCTCGTCCCAGCTGATGCGCTCGAACTTTCCCTCCCCCTTGGCGCCCACGCGGCGCAGCGGATACAGCAGGCGGTCGGGCGAATAGGTGCGTTCGGCATAGCGCGACACCTTGGTGCACAGCACGCCGGCCGTGGTCGGGTGGTCGGGATCGCCCTTGATCTCGGTGGCAACGCCGTTTTCGACAGTGACGAGGATGGCGCAGGTATCGGGGCAGTCGTGCGGACAGGCGGCACGCACTTGGGTGGTGGTCATGGGATCGCTGAAGTGATTGCAGGCAAGCCGCTATCGTAAACCATTCGGCGCAATGCGGCAGCGGCTGGCCTCCCCTGCACGCAAAGGCTACAATGAACGGACCGCTGCTGGAGACGCGCCCTACCCGGGCGCATGAGAATAAAACCTGGAGAGACAGATGAAACTCGTCGAACCCATCATTGCGTTTCAATCCGAGCTGCAGCAAATCCGTCGCGACCTGCATGCCCATCCCGAGCTGTGCTACGAGGAAGTGCGCACCTCCGACGCCGTCGCCGCCAAGCTGGCCGAATGGGGCATTCCCGTCGTGCGCGGGCTGGGCCTGACCGGCGTGGTCGGCATCATCAAGAACGGCAGTTCCAACCGCGCCATCGGCCTGCGTGCCGACATGGATGCGTTGCCGATGCAGGAGGTGAACACCTTCGCCCACGCGTCGCGCCACCCCGGCAAGATGCACGCCTGCGGCCACGACGGCCACACGGCCATGCTGCTGGGTGCCGCCTACCACCTGGCGCGCCAGCGCGACTTCGACGGCACCGTGTACCTGATCTTCCAGCCGGCGGAGGAAGGCGGTGCCGGCGCGCGCCGCATGATCGAGGACGGCCTGTTCGAGCGCTTCCCGATGGATGCCATCTACGGCATGCACAACTGGCCCGGCTATGCGACCGGCACGATGAACGTCTGCACGGGACCGATGATGGGCTCGTCCAACGAGTTCCACGTGACCGTCAAGGGCAAGGGCGCGCATGCCGCCCAGCCGCACAACGGCATCGATCCGGTCATGATCGCGGTGCAGATCGCGCAGGCGTGGCAGACCATCATCACCCGTAACAAGAGCCCGCTCGACACGGCCGTGCTGTCGATCACGCAGATCCATGCCGGCAGTGCCACCAATGTCATTCCCGATACGGCGCAGCTGGTAGGCACCGTGCGCACATTCACGACGCCGGTGCTGGACATGATCGAGCGCCGCATGCACGCGCTGGCGCAGGGCATCGCGGCCGGCTTCGACGCGGAGGTCGACTTCACGTTCAAGCGCAACTATCCGCCGCTGATCAACCATGCCGCCGAGACCGCGTTCGCGGTCGAGGTCATGCAGGAAGTGGTGGGCGCAGACCGCGTCAACGCCCAGGTCGAACCCACGATGGGCGCCGAGGACTTCGCCTTCTTCCTGCAGGAAAAGCCGGGCTGCTACATCTTCATCGGCAACGGCGAGGGCGATCACCGCGCCGGCGGCCACGGCCTCGGCCCTTGTGTGCTGCACAACGGCAGCTACGACTTCAACGACAATCTGCTGCCCATCGGTGCCAGCTTCTGGGTCCGGCTGGCCGAGCGCGCCCTGCCGCTGCGCTAGTCAGTCCGGCAACCGGTCCGGCGCGTCGCCCACGCGCTGGCCCGGATTCAGCCGCTCCAGTGCCAGCAGCGCGGCCGCATGGTCGGCCTGCGGGTACACCTCCCGGATCGATTCATACCGTTCCGTCACCAGGCTCGTGACGGGCAAGGCGACGCCGGCCGCGGCGGCCGCGGCCAGGATATTGTGCATGTCCTTCAGTTGCGTCGTGACCTGGCCGCCAGGGATGAAATTTCGCTCCAGCATGCGCTGACCGTGCACTTCCAGGACACGGCTCTCCGCAAAACCTCCGCGGATCGCCGCGCGCACGGCCGCCGGATCGGCACCGGCTGCCTGGGCCAGCAGCAGCGCCTCGGCAACGATGTTGATCGTCCCGCCCACGATCAGTTGGTTGCACAACTTCGCCACCTGGCCAGCACCGGCGGGGCCGACGCGGGTCAAGCGTCCCATGGCTTCCAGCACGGGGCGCGCCTGCTCGATGTCCGCTTCGCTGCCACCAGCCATGATCGCCAGCGTGCCGGCCTGGGCGCCGCCGACGCCACCGGACACGGGGGCGTCGACAAAGCGGCAGCCTGCCGCCGTCAGCCTGGCGTGGAAGTCCTGGGCCTCGGCCTGCCGCGTCGAGCTCATGTCGATCCACAGCGTGTTCTGACGCAGCGCAGGCAGGGCGGCCGCCAGGACCTCACCGACGACGGGTCCGGCTTCCAGCATCGTGATGACGAGGTCGGCATCGCGCACGGCCTCCCCGAGGAGTGCCGCCGGCACGGCGCCAGTTTCGGCCAGGGCCTCGGCCTTGCTGGCGGTGCGGTTCCACACGTGCACCGGCAGCCGGGCCGCGCGCAGGCGGCGGACCATGGGCTCACCCATCAGTCCAATACCAAGAAAAGCGATTTTCGAAAACAATGCCACGATTTTGCACTCCGTAGATCGACGATTGTCTCGAGTCTAACAATTGCGGGGCGGGCGGAAGGAATTTACAAGAATGGGTACAATGTTCGGATTGCCTTATCGCTACGGGTAAGGCACCACTACTTGAGAGAATCGATATGAAGAAAATCATCGCGGCGATGGCCGCCCTGGTGGCCGCGCAGGCGGCAATCGCCGCCGACGGCAAACTGGTCGATACCACATATGGCGAATTCGGCTCCGCGTCGAAAGTGCGCATGGGGCGCCTCGGCGCCACGCAAGACTGGAAACCCAGCTGGAGCTGGTTCGAATCGAATGGCACGCACCTGACGGGTTACTGGGACGCCAGCATCGGCTACTGGCAACTGCGCCAGTACAAGAATGTACCGGGCGATAAATCGCATATCGTCGACATCGGCTTTACCCCGGTGTTCCGCTTTGAGAACACCAACAAGCTGGGTCTGTATGCGGAGATCGGCATCGGCGCGCACCTGCTGTCCCACCACTACGACAACAACGACGATGGCCTGTCGACGGCGTTCCAGTTCGGCGACCATATCGGTATCGGCTATGTCTTCAACAAGAACTGGGAAATCGCGCTGAAAATGCAGCACTTTTCGAATGGCAGCATCAAGAAGCCCAACAGCGGCGTCGATTACGGCGTGCTCAAGCTGGCTTACCGTTTCTGATCAGCCGCTGCGCGGCACACGAAGCCCGCCTCTGGCGGGCTTTTTTTCGAGCGTACGCGCGGTGCCCTGCCCAGGCACGATCCTCCCGTTGCCCTTACCACAACTGCCCGGTACACTGGGCCGTACTGACCGAGCGCTATCGGCCAGAAACGGAGATCGATGCTTTCAGCCGGCAATGGACGGCTTATCTGGCGCCAGTACATGGAGTCCAGCTCATGAATAACGAGTTCACCACTTCTGTTCCATACCTTCATACGGAACGGCTCCTGCTTCGTGAATATCGAAAGGAGGACTTCGACCTGTTCGCGGCACATATCGCCGACCCTGTAAGCTCGGCCCACCTGGTGCCGGCTGACCGCCCTGCTGCATGGCGAATCTTCTGTGCGCAAGCAGGACTATGGCTCATCCATGGCGCCGGGTGGTGGGCTGTCGAGGATAAGCAGAGTGGTCAGCTGGTCGGCACGGTCGGCGCGTTCTTTCGCGAAGACGCCACAGTCATCGAGCTGGGCTGGAATACCTATCGCGCCTTTTGGGGCCGGGGATACGCGAACGAAGCGGCGGCGGCAGCCTTGAACCATGCCTTCGAGGTCCGGCGCGAACCAGCTGTTCGGGCACTCATCGCTTCAGCGAACGAGTCATCGCTGCGCGTTGCCAGGCGCCTTGGCCTGGCTTATACCGGGGAAATGGCGTTATATGGCAAAGCGGTCGGCATTTATACGCGCGAGCGGGAAAGCCCCGATGCCCAGGGCAGCGCTGAATGACTCATATGCATTCCGATGGCACGCAGAATGAAAAAAGCCCGCAGCGATCACGCTACGGGCTTCTTTCGGTATAGCGAGGTCGGGCAGTGCCCGGCGGAGCAACAGCGCGGTGCTCCCAGAGCAGCGCGAAGCCCAAAGCGAAAAACCCCCGCCAGCTCGCTGGACGGGGGTTTTTCTATATAACAGCCTGACGATAACCTACTTTCACACTGGTTGCAGCACTATCATCGGCGCAGAGTCGTTTCACGGTCCTGTTCGGGATGGGAAGGGGTGGGACCGACTTGCTATGGTCATCAGGCATGACTTGTACGTAGTCTCGTTCCCGGTTGGGCAACGCGGCTACTAATCTGGAAGAAGTAAGTTGGGTGTTACTAGTAAAACTCAAACACAGGCAAATGCTCTGTAACCGTCAAGGTTATAGGGACAAGCCGTACGGGCAATTAGTATCAGTTAGCTTAATGCATTACTGCACTTCCACACCTGACCTATCAACGTCCTGGTCTCGAACGACCCTTCAAGGAGCTCAAGGCTCCGGGAAATCTCATCTTAAGGCAAGTTTCCCGCTTAGATGCTTTCAGCGGTTATCTCTTCCGAACTTAGCTACCCGGCAATGCCACTGGCGTGACAACCGGTACACCAGAGGTTCGTCCACTCCGGTCCTCTCGTACTAGGAGCAGCCCCCTTCAAATTTCCAACGCCCACGGCAGATAGGGACCAAACTGTCTCACGACGTTTTAAACCCAGCTCACGTACCACTTTAAATGGCGAACAGCCATACCCTTGGGACCGGCTACAGCCCCAGGATGTGATGAGCCGACATCGAGGTGCCAAACTCCCCCGTCGATATGAACTCTTGGGAGGAATCAGCCTGTTATCCCCAGAGTACCTTTTATCCGTTGAGCGATGGCCCTTCCATACAGAACCACCGGATCACTATGTCCTACTTTCGTACCTGCTCGACTTGTCGGTCTCGCAGTTAAGCACGCTTATGCCATTGCACTATTAGCACGATGTCCGACCGTACCTAGCGTACCTTCGAACTCCTCCGTTACACTTTAGGAGGAGACCGCCCCAGTCAAACTGCCTACCATGCACTGTCCCCGACCCGGATCACGGGCCAAGGTTAGAACCTCAAACAAACCAGGGTGGTATTTCAAGGTTGGCTCCACGAGAACTGGCGTCCCCGCTTCAAAGCCTCCCACCTATCCTACACAGATTGGTTCAAAGTCCAATGCAAAGCTACAGTAAAGGTTCATGGGGTCTTTCCGTCTAGCCGCGGGTAGATTGCATCATCACAAACACTTCAACTTCGCTGAGTCTCGGGAGGAGACAGTGTGGCCATCGTTACGCCATTCGTGCAGGTCGGAACTTACCCGACAAGGAATTTCGCTACCTTAGGACCGTTATAGTTACGGCCGCCGTTTACTGGGACTTCAATCAAGAGCTTGCACCCCATCATTTAATCTTCCAGCACCGGGCAGGCGTCACACCCTATACGTCCACTTTCGTGTTTGCAGAGTGCTGTGTTTTTATTAAACAGTCGCAGCCACCAGTTTATTGCAACCCTTTCACCCTTCCACAGTAAAGTGGTCAAGCTACCGGGGCGTACCTTTTCCCGAAGTTACGGTACCAATTTGCCGAGTTCCTTCTCCCGAGTTCTCTCAAGCGCCTTAGAATACTCATCTCGCCCACCTGTGTCGGTTTGCGGTACGGTCTCGTATGACTGAAGCTTAGAGGCTTTTCTTGGAACCACTTCCGATTGCTTCGCGAACAAGTTCGCTCGTCCCGATCCCTTGGATTACGTACCCGGATTTGCCTAAGTACCTCCTATGAACCAGAAACTGACTATTCCAACAGTCAGACAACCTTCCGCGATCCGTCCCCCCATCGCATCATACGACGGTGCAGGAATATTAACCTGCTTCCCATCAGCTACGCATCTCTGCCTCGCCTTAGGGGCCGACTCACCCTGCTCCGATGAACGTTGAACAGGAAACCTTGGGCTTACGGCGTGCGGGCTTTTCACCCGCATTATCGCTACTCATGTCAGCATTCGCACTTCTGATACCTCCAGCATCCTTTACAAGACACCTTCGCAGGCTTACAGAACGCTCTCCTACCATATCCTTGCGGATATCCGCAGCTTCGGTGACTGGCTTAGCCCCGTTACATCTTCCGCGCAGGACGACTCGATCAGTGAGCTATTACGCTTTCTTTAAATGATGGCTGCTTCTAAGCCAACATCCTGACTGTTTTAGCCTTCCCACTTCGTTTTCCACTTAGCCAATCTTTGGGACCTTAGCTGGCGGTCTGGGTTGTTTCCCTCTTGACGCCGGACGTTAGCACCCGACGTCTGTCTCCCAAGCTCGCACTCATCGGTATTCGGAGTTTGCAATGGTTTGGTAAGTCGCGATGACCCCCTAGCCATAACAGTGCTCTACCCCCGATGGTGATACTTGAGGCACTACCTAAATAGTTTTCGGAGAGAACCAGCTATTTCCAAGTTTGTTTAGCCTTTCACCCCTACCCACAGCTCATCCCCTAATTTTTCAACATTAGTGGGTTCGGTCCTCCAGTGCGTGTTACCGCACCTTCAACCTGGCCATGGGTAGATCACTTGGTTTCGGGTCTACACCCAGCAACTAACGCCCTGTTCGGACTCGATTTCTCTACGGCTCCCCTATCTGGTTAACCTCGCTACTGAATGTAAGTCGCTGACCCATTATACAAAAGGTACGCCGTCACGGAACAAGTCCGCTCCGACTGTTTGTATGCACACGGTTTCAGGATCTATTTCACTCCCCTCCCGGGGTTCTTTTCGCCTTTCCCTCACGGTACTGGTTCACTATCGGTCGATTACGAGTATTTAGCCTTGGAGGATGGTCCCCCCATCTTCAGACAGGATTTCTCGTGTCCCGCCCTACTTGTCGTACGCTTAGTACCACCGGTCTGATTTCGTGTACGGGGCTATCACCCGCTATGGCGCCTATTTCCAGAGGCTTCCACTATCAGTCCGACTATCACGTACAGGCTCTTCCCATTTCGCTCGCCACTACTTTGGGAATCTCGGTTGATTTATTTTCCTGCAGCTACTTAGATGTTTCAGTTCGCCGCGTTCGCCTCACACACCTATGTATTCAGTGAGTGATACTCTAAAAGAGTGGGTTTCCCCATTCGGAAATCTACGGATCAAAGCTCGTTTGTCAGCTCCCCGTAGCTTATCGCAGACTACTACGTCCTTCATCGCCTGTAATCGCCAAGGCATCCGCCATGTGCACTTATTCACTTGTCCCTATAACCTTGACGGCTATCGGTTCAAGCATTTACTACTGTGTTTGATGAGTTTTTGTATGCGTTCTTTCGAACACTACCCTAAGTGTGTGATTTCTCACACGCTTAATAAAACTTTACTTCTTCCAGATTGTTAAAGAGCGAAACAGCTTAGATCTCTAAAAGATCAAACCTAAATCTGACGACTTACGTTTGGACTTTCATACAGAAGCGATGGTGGAGGATGACGGGATCGAACCGACGACCCCCTGCTTGCAAAGCAGGTGCTCTCCCAGCTGAGCTAATCCCCCATGTTTGTGGTGGGTCTGGTTGGGCTCGAACCAACGACCCCCGCGTTATCAACACGGTGCTCTAACCAGCTGAGCTACAGACCCGCGACTTTCTTCTGTTTATTGCTGTTTCCCTAACAACAGTCGATAAGTGTGAGCGTTTGATGCACGATCATTTCTGATCCGTGCCACTCTAGAAAGGAGGTGATCCAGCCGCACCTTCCGATACGGCTACCTTGTTACGACTTCACCCCAGTCACGAATCCTACCGTGGTAAGCGCCCTCCTTACGGTTAAGCTACCTACTTCTGGTAAAACCCGCTCCCATGGTGTGACGGGCGGTGTGTACAAGACCCGGGAACGTATTCACCGCGACATGCTGATCCGCGATTACTAGCGATTCCAACTTCATGCAGTCGAGTTGCAGACTACAATCCGGACTACGATACACTTTCTGGGATTAGCTCCCCCTCGCGGGTTGGCGGCCCTCTGTATGTACCATTGTATGACGTGTGAAGCCCTACCCATAAGGGCCATGAGGACTTGACGTCATCCCCACCTTCCTCCGGTTTGTCACCGGCAGTCTCATTAGAGTGCCCTTTCGTAGCAACTAATGACAAGGGTTGCGCTCGTTGCGGGACTTAACCCAACATCTCACGACACGAGCTGACGACAGCCATGCAGCACCTGTGTGCAGGTTCTCTTTCGAGCACTCCCCGATCTCTCAGGGATTCCTGCCATGTCAAGGGTAGGTAAGGTTTTTCGCGTTGCATCGAATTAATCCACATCATCCACCGCTTGTGCGGGTCCCCGTCAATTCCTTTGAGTTTTAATCTTGCGACCGTACTCCCCAGGCGGTCTACTTCACGCGTTAGCTGCGTTACCAAGTCAATTAAGACCCGACAACTAGTAGACATCGTTTAGGGCGTGGACTACCAGGGTATCTAATCCTGTTTGCTCCCCACGCTTTCGTGCATGAGCGTCAATCTTAGCCCAGGGGGCTGCCTTCGCCATCGGTGTTCCTCCACATCTCTACGCATTTCACTGCTACACGTGGAATTCTACCCCCCTCTGCCAGATTCCAGCCTTGCAGTCTCCATCGCCATTCCCAGGTTAAGCCCGGGGATTTCACGACAGACTTACAAAACCGCCTGCGCACGCTTTACGCCCAGTAATTCCGATTAACGCTTGCACCCTACGTATTACCGCGGCTGCTGGCACGTAGTTAGCCGGTGCTTATTCTTCAGGTACCGTCATTAGCTGCGGATATTAGCCGCAACCGTTTCTTCCCTGACAAAAGAGCTTTACAACCCGAAGGCCTTCTTCACTCACGCGGCATTGCTGGATCAGGCTTGCGCCCATTGTCCAAAATTCCCCACTGCTGCCTCCCGTAGGAGTCTGGGCCGTGTCTCAGTCCCAGTGTGGCTGGTCGTCCTCTCAGACCAGCTACTGATCGTCGCCTTGGTGAGCCTTTACCTCACCAACTAGCTAATCAGATATCGGCCGCTCCAGGAGCACAAGGCCTTGCGGTCCCCTGCTTTCATCCTTAGATCGTATGCGGTATTAGCGTAACTTTCGCTACGTTATCCCCCACTCTTGGGCACGTTCCGATATATTACTCACCCGTTCGCCACTCGTCAGCGGAGCAAGCTCCCTGTTACCGTTCGACTTGCATGTGTAAAGCATGCCGCCAGCGTTCAATCTGAGCCAGGATCAAACTCTTCAGTTCAATCTCTGTTTTATGTCATTGCTGACATGGTCACTCTCAAGATACTGACGTTCCTCTTGCGAGGTCACGTTTAATTTCTTGCGAGCGTTTGATGCTATATATTTTGAGTATCGGGACCGAAATCCCGGGCACACTCACATCAAACGCCCACACTTATCGACTGTTGATTGTTAAAGAATTCTGCCCTCAGGCGCTTGCCGCATTCGGTGACAAATCGTTGTGTTTGTCAGCAGCAGAGAGGTGAGATTATGCGGTGTTTCGTGCAGCTCGTCAACCCCTCGGTTTCCGTCGCATCGTTTCGTTTTCACGTCTACGCTGCGGCAGGGACAGAACTATAGCAAAGCCACCGCCGCGTGACAAGCCCTCATCAGGGAAACACGAACGACTTCACCAGCGTCAGCTCGCCTGCGGCACGCATCGGTACACGAAACACCTGCTGCTTTTCACGTGGGGTGTTTTCATTGGTGATAATCGCCACTTGCGCAATCGTCAATATGGACTGATCGGCACCACTGCCGAAGTAATTGACGTAAACGTGATAATTTCCCTTTGGCGGTGCGGCACTGGAGAAAATTTCGGGCCCGTATCCCGTCGTGACGTCCACGTCGAGTGCGCCGCCATCGCTGGTCACGCGATTGCCGTACCAGGCGTGGCCACCTTCAGGCGTCACCACATGCAGGTCCAGGTCCGTTCCAGGGCTGTCCCACGACAGCACCACACGCAGGCGCGCCTGCGTTTTCCCTTCGTAGTTGTCGTAGAACTGTGTGCGGGCGCGGCCCTTGCCCTCCGGCGCGCGCACCTCGACGCTGTTCGAGCCATTGCCGAAACCATACGGCCGGCCGTAGCGGCCGTTCTCGTCCAGTTCCAGCGGCATCGCCACGCCATTGACGACCAGCGTGGCCGGCTTGCCCTTCGGTGCATTGGCGATGCGGCCGCGAATCTGCGCCGTCTCGCTCTGCCCCGGCTGCAGGTTGACGGAGCTGGCCGGATAATTGACTTCCTGCGAGTACGTTTCGCGCGCGCCGGCCGAATTGCGCCAGCCGGACTTGGGCGCGTCGGCCGTCACTTGCGCCCCCGCCAGGGCAGGAACCAGGACAGCAGCCAGCAGGCCAGTAGAGATAAGCTTCATAGGACTCAGAATTTGAAGGTTTTGACGAGTGTCAGCTCGCCGATGCTGCGCAACGGGACGACGAATTCCTCGCGCCGCTCCCTTGCCGTGTTCTCGTGGAAGACGAGCGTGATGCGCGTCGTGATGATGGGCCGCTGGCGCGTCGACTCGTCGAAGTGATAGCCGTCGCTGCCGAAATTGCCCCAGTAGTTGATCCACACCTGGTACAGGCCGCGCTGCGGCGCCGTCATCATGAAGTTCTCCGGACCCGGACCGTCCACCGTGTCGACATCCAGGCCACCGCCATTGGTCAGCACGGGATGGCCGAAGTAGGCGTGCTGACCGTCCGGTGTGACGATGTGCAGGTCGACCTCGGCCTGGTTGTCGTCCCAGGCCGCGATCACCTGGATCATCGCCTGCGGCCGCGCCGTGTTCGTCTCGTAGAACTGGATGCGCTTGAGCGACTTGCCGTCCGGCGCGCGCACCTCCACGCTGTTCGAGCCCGCGCCGAACGAATAGGCGCGCGCATAGCGGCCGTCTTCGCCCGAGTACAGCGGCGTAGGGTTGCCATTGACGACCAGCTTGTGGAACGGCCGCTGCTTGCTGGCCTGGCGCAGCTGCCCCTCGATCATGCGGCGGTTCGACTGCGTGCCGCGATCGATCAGCGCATACGGGTAATTGACGGCCAGCTCCTGCGAGCGGTCCGTCAAGCCAGCGCGATTCCAGCCGCCCTGGGGTGACACGACAGCGCGGTCCTGCGCCGGTGCGGGCCAGGCGGCCAGCGCCAGCAACACGGTGACGAACGTGCGACAAGCTCTCATAACGTCTCCAGGTCGATATCGACGAGCCGGCGCGCCAGCCGCTCGACGTACTGCTCGTCCTGGCCGCGCGGGTGTTGCCGCAGGCCGATGTGCAGGTATTCGTGCGCCAGCGTGATGCGGTCCTCGCGCGTCGCCAGCGGACGCATGAAGATGCGGTTGCGCGATTGCTCGGAGTACGGCATGCCGCTGGCCAGCTCGCAGACGATGGGCAGAGCCGGCGGCGCTTCGTAGCCGGCTTCCCGCACCAGTTGCCGGCGCCAGCGCGGCAGCGCCGCCGCCAGCCAGGCTTCGTTGCGCGCCAGCCGCTTGCAGCGCGTGCCGCTGTTGCCGGCGACCGCCAGCGAACCGGCCGGGTAAGCCGCCGCCAGCAGTTCGTCGAAGCGCTTGCCCTGGCGCGCCTGCGCGACAGCCTGCGACCACACCAGCGTGTCGGCGGCCGCGGTGTCCCGGTGGTAGCGGACCGTGACGCCATCGACCACCAGCTGGTCGGTCCAGCGCGCCAGGGCCAGCGCTTCGGGTGTCGCAGGGTTCGGGCTGACGCGCTGGCGCGCGCTGCTGTCGGCGATCTGCTGGCAGCCGGCCACCAGCCGGGCGTTCTGCTGCAGGTAGCTGCGCGCGGCGACAGCCAGCGCCTTGGCCGCCTCGGGGTCCCGGGTGCTGCCCTCGCGGTCGATTACGCGCGCGACGTATTCGTTGACGCCGAGTCGCCCGCGCACCCGCGGCCGCTCGTCGCTGCCCCGCTCCACCTGCAGCTCGCCATTGCTGCGCAACGCCAGGCTGTTGCCGTTTTCGAAGGTAACGACGTAGCGCCCGTTCAGCGCACCGGCGCTGACGTCGCCATCGGCGCCGCGCACGCTGCGCACCGGGTAGCGGGCAAAGTAGTCGACCATTACGCAGCCGCTGTCTTCCGGTCGGGCCGGCGGCAACGCCGCCGCCAGGCGTGGCGCCCACTGGCGCAGGATGCTCGCACTGGCGCCCTCGCCGGCGAACCAGACCGGCGTACCGTCGGCCAGCCAGCCTGCGGCGCCACCCAGCCGATGCCGGGCCGCGCCATCGCCTTCATGCCAGGAAAACGTCTTGACGCGCAATTGGCTGCCGAACCAGCGCACGGTATCGGCACCGCGCCCATCCAGCACCACGCGCAGCAACGCGCTTTCGGCCTCGGCGCGACTGGCCGGCGCCACGCTGGCCAGCGCGCGCAGCAGGCTGTCCAGGCGTACCTCGCGGCCGGGTTCCAGCCGGGCCGGATCGGCCAGCCAGGCAAACTGCCCGGCCGGCGCGGTCCCCAGCCGTTTCGTCCAGTAGTCGCGCCAGGCCGGCACGGTCAGCATCAGCCGGCGCGGCGCGAAGAACAGGCCGCACGACTGCGCCAGCGCGGCATCGCGCTCGATCGTCTGGCCGGCGTCGCAGCAATACACTTCCTCCGGGTCGCGCCCGGTGCAGCGGTAGTCCGGCAGTGGCGTGCGCGTGTCGGCCGCATAGACGTAGACGAACAGCTTCCACAGGCTGCCCAGCGGCACGGCGCGACCGCCGTCGAATGGCCGCGGCGCCGGCCCGCCATCGCGCAGCTGCACCACGCGCGTGGCACCGTCCTGGCGCCACGCGACGTCCAGCGTCGCCGCCGAGGCCTGGGCCGCCAGCGCGGCCAGCGCCAGCGCGGCATGGACGATGCCGCGGCGTGGCATCACTCCACCTTCAGCGTGCGCATGCTCTTGCCGCCGCCCTCGAAGCCCTTCTGGTCCGGCTGATAGGCGCGATAGTAGCGTGCCGGCGGCAGCACGTAGCTGCCCTTCTGCGCGAACCGCACCAGGTGGCGCACGGTGACTTCGCCGTCGAGCGGGTCGACCGGCACGGCATAGCCGTCGCGACGCTCGACATGGCGCGCCCGCTCCAGCGGCACCGGCGTCGCGCCGGCCATGTTCATGCCCCAGGTGGTCGGCTCGACGGTGGCGCCAGGCGGCAACGCCACTTCCACCAGGCCATAGCGATGACGGGCACCGGCGGCCGGCTTCAGGCGAATCTCGTCCAGATACAGCTCGTCGCTGCGCAGCGCTGCGCCCGCCTTGACCAGTTCCGTCTTGTAGCCGTCGCTGCCGCGCACCATGCGCAGGATGCGGCGTTCCACCGTGACGGCCAGGGTGCTGCTTTCGGCGGCACGGCTGTCATACTGGACAATGGCGGTGGTGCCGGCCGGGATCGCGCCGGCCACCCGCAGCATTGCCGGTGCCGCTTTCACGTCCGTCCAGCGCCAGCCCGGCTGGCCGGTACCGCTGTCGATCTTCTGCCACGGGCCTTCCAGCGCGACGGCAGGCGCCTTGCCGAATGCCGGTCCGCCCAGCTTCTTCTGCACCCACAACAAGGTCAGCGCACGGTCGAACGTCGGCGCTTCCGCCTTGACCGCACCCAGCACCGCTTCCGCCTGCGTTGCCGGCAGCTCGCCGGCCAGCATCAGCAGCGCCTGCGCCACTGGCGCCGGGGTCGCGCGCAACGTGGTCCACGCCGCCGCCACCTGCTCCTGCAGCGCCGGCGGCAGCGGCACGCCGTTTTGCCCAGCGACCAGCGCCAGCAGGCCGACGCCCATCGATTGCGTCACGCGATCGTCGGCTGCGCCCAGCAGCAGGCTGGCGCCGGGCCCTTGCGGACGGGCCTTGTCGGCCAATACCGTCGCGGCGCTGTCGCCGACCAGGCCTTCGACCAGCGTCTTCGTCGCCAGGCCCATCTGCTGGGCCATCCACAAGGTCAGCGCGCGCCGGCTCAGGCTGTCCTTCAGGCCTGTCTCGGCATACACGGCCAGCAGGTTGTCCCAGTGCTCCGCCGGCAGTTCGATCTGCAGCGCGCGTGCCGCGTACCAGTCGGCGTAATACGCATAAGCCGTCATCAGCGCATCGCCCTGCGTGGCGTTGCCCCACCAGCCGAACGTCGCCTTCGGTCCGGCCATCGATACCAGGCGCAGGCGGCTCGACTGCAGGCGCGTCAGCAGGCGCTCGCGCAGGCCGGCCGCGTCCGCGCCCAGGCTTTGCGTGGCCAGCGTCAGCGGAATGATCTGGCTGGCGGTCTGCTCGACCCCGCCGAACGGGTACTCGATCAGGTCGTCCGCGATGCGCGAGAATTGCCCGGCGGCGCCCTGCACGAACGACACGCGCACATTGCGCGCATCCGGCGGCAGCTTCAACGCCGTCTCCGCACCCGCCAGCGCCAGTGCCTGCGAGCGCGGGCTGTTCCAGGTCGCCGGCTGCACCTGCACTGCCGTATCGACGGCGTCAACCAGCTTGCCGTTCTGTTTCACCTCCAGGCGCAGCGCACCGGCGCTGCCCGCCAGCGGGAACGACACGTAATTGACGCCCGGGTTGGCGTCCAGCTTTTCCGTCCTGGCGATCCCGGCACCGGCCAGCGTGACCTCGAGCGCCTGCTTGCTGCCGCTCTGGTTAAACACCGCCACCGTGGCGCGCGGGGCGTCGCCCGCGCGCATCCAGTCCGGCGCCGTCCACTTGGCATAGAACGCCTTGTCAGAGCGCAGGTAACCCGTTCTCTGGCCCACGCGGCCTTGCGCGTCCATCGCGCGCCCCGTGATGCGCCAGCGCGTCAGCGCGTCCGGCATCGTAAATGTCACGCGCGCGTGGCCGCTGGCATCGGTCTTCAGCGACGGTGCCCAGAACGCCGTATCGACGTTGTCGCGGCGCGGCCGCTCCAGCACCTTGACGCCGCGCTCGTTGTAGTTGTGCCGCGCCGGTACGCCGCTGGTGCGACCCTGCGCCATGTCGTAGCTGATGAAGGACAGGCTGGCCGTCGTGCGCACGTTGTTGCGGCGCGGGTGATAGAAGAACTCGGCGATGTCCGGTGCGATCTCCGGCTGCAGCACGTAGATCATCTCGTCCACCACACCCAGCGCCACCAGGGTCGAGACGGGCTTGCCCTCCAGCGTGGCCGTCACGTCCAGCGTGACCTTGTCGCCCGGCTGGTAGACCTCCTTGTCGGCCTTGAACTGCAGCGCAATGCGCGGCTCGATGACCTGCAGGCCCGCGTTCTCGAACACGAATTCGCCGTTGCGCGTGGTGGCCACGGAAACCGTCATGTTGGGGCCATGCTCCTCGGTGACCGGAATGCGCACGCGCCACTGGTTCGGCGCCACGCGGACCGCCTTGAACCAGCCGGCGCCGCCCTTCAGCAGGCCGTACTGCTCGACCTTGTCGCGCTCCAGCGTGACGAGCGCCTCGTCGGCCGGCTGCGAGAACGTGACCAGTGCCTCGGCCGTCTCGCCCGCGCGGTAGCGCGCCTTGTCCAGCACGATCTCGATGCTGCCCGGCGTCGTCTTGACGCCGGCACCGGCGACCCAGTGGCTGGCCGCGGCCAGCAGGTTGCCGCGCTCGTCGCGCAGGCTCAGTTGATAGGAACCGGAGGTCGGAAACACCACGTCCCAGCCCTTGGCGGCCGGGTTGAACGCGCCTGACGTTTTGGTCTGCTGCTCCAGCTGCACCATCTCCCAGCGTACGGGGCGCGCCGCGGCCTTGCCGTCGGCCACCAGGTCGAAGTGCACCGTGTGGCCCGGATCGGAGAACTGGCGTGCGGCCTTGAGCTGGTAGCTGCTGGCCGAGCGGGCGATCAGCAGCTCGCGCGTGGTTTTCACGCGGTAGGCCGCGCCGTCGGTGGCCAGCACCGTCAGGATGTAGCGCGAGGGCTCGGCGGCCGGCGGCAGCGAGAAGTCCACATTGCCCTTGCTGTCGGTTTTCAGTTCGACCGTCTTCAGCTCGACGGGGAACAAGCCGCTGTAGCGCAGCTCTCCTTCCACCATCGTGTTCTGCTGGCTGCGCAGCGAGAGCGTCAGCGCCGCGTCCTTGACCGGCTTGCCGTCCGCATAGCGCAGCGCGATCGTGCCGGTGACGTTCTCGCCGGTCTTGAACTCGGGCTGCTTGGGCTGCACGTTGATCTCGAAGTGCGGCTTGATGTACTCGGCCACGCGGAACGCGGCGCCGTAGGTGTCGCCCTGGTACGTAAAGCGCAGCTCGTAGCCACCGGCGCCGGCCTGCTCGGGCAGGCGGAAGCGCGTTTCGGTACCGTTTTCCGGCGACAGCTGCAAGGTCTGCGTCAAGAGCGGCGTGCCGTTCGGGTCGAGGACCGTCAGGGCGACCGGCGCCTGCGCCGCGGCAGCCGACACGCGGGCGGATTTGAAATCGCGCGCCAGGAACTTGACGGCGACTTCGTCGCCCGGGCGGTACAGCGGCCGGTCCGTCACGGCATAGATCTTGGTGTTGTAGATCTCGCTGTCATAGTAAAAATTCTCGGACACGAACACGCCGCCGCTGCGATCCTCGCCCAGCACGTAGGTGTGCTCCGGACTGCCGCGCTCCAGCGTGGCGACACCGTCCGCGCCGGTGGCGCCGGATTGCAGCACGCCGGTGCCGTCGGTCCAGACCACGTTGGTACCGGCGACGGTGGCGCCGTTGTCGCGCCGTGCCGTCCACACCAGCATCTGGCCGGACGATACCTTGGTAACGGCGATCGTGTCCGAGACGAAGACCAGCGTGGTGGCGCGGTGTTCGCCGATGATGGCTTCGACCAGGTACAGGCCGGGCTTGCGCTTGCCGATCGGGATCATCACGTTGCCGGCGCCGGTCGGAATGAATTCGCTGCTCGAGCCGTCCAGCTGCACGCCCTTCGGCGGCGCGATCGGCTTGGCCTTCCAGATCGGGTAGCGGAAGCTGTCCACCATGTCGAAGCCCTTGAGCGGCTTGTATTGCGGGTGGTTGGCGAACACCACGGGGCGGCGGATCGCTTCGCTGGTGGCCAGGCGTGGCTGCTCGCCCGTGACGGCGCGGCGCGCCTCCGGAGAGAAGAGGCGGCGCCAGGCCAGGCGCGACTGCTTCCACCAGCTGTCCCACAGGAAGCGCAGGGTGTTGGCCAGGCCTTCGCCTTGGTAATTGCCCACGACCTGCACGCGGTGCAGGTTACGCTGCTTTTTCAGGAACTCGAGCGGCTCGGGCACGCGATAGACGACGATGTCCGCGCCCGAATACGCCTCCAGGTTCATGCGGCCCATGTCGCGGCCCGGCACTTCCAGCCGCACACGCGCCTCTTCGCCGCTGCCGAACCCCGTGTCGGCCAGCAGGAAGAACGGCTCGCCCTTGAACGGCGTATAGCTGCCGACGGCCGCCTCGGCCTCCTGCGCCATCGCGGCGGAGGTGGGCAGCAAAGCGGCCAACAGCGCGGCCAGCGCCGCCACCATGCACAGCGTCAGGACAGAAAGGAAAGCCGGAACACGCCGGCGAAGTTGGGATTGTTGACCGCTGGTTGCCACCGCGTGTCCTTCCAGTTCGTGAGTTGATCGATATCGACGGTCCGCAGACCGTTGTCTTCCGGGGTGACAGTGCCGGTGTGGTAGGCGATGCGCGCACCCATCCAGACCATCAGGTGTTGTTCGTCGCCCTGGTCGAAGAACAGCAGGTCGCCGGGCAGCGCCTGGCTGATCTCGCGCGCGACGAAGCGGCTGTTGTTCTGCACCAGTGCCAGCGCCGTGACGAAGTGGCCGACCTGGCCATCCGATTGCACCCAGCGGTTGCGCAGCGCGGCCTGCGCCGGCGTCAGGTTCAGTTCCGGCGGCAACCGGCGGTCGGTCGCGATGCCGTTCGCGCGTAGCCACTTCGCATCGTGCACGGCCAGCGCCTCGTTGACGGCAAAACGCACCAGGCCCGCGCAGTCGCGATGATGCCAGCGTGGCGTGGGGCCCTGCTCGACCTGGGCGCTGATGATGCGCAGCATCCAGGCCTGGAACGCGCGCGTCTGCGCCTGCGACAGGCGCACCTGCTCCGTCAGCGGGGCTTTCAGCGCCAGCGCGGCCGGTGCGGCCGCAACGCCGGCACCTGCCGCCAGCCAGCGCAGCAGCGTGCGGCGTCCGTTCACTGTCCGATGACCTGCCATTCGAGCGGCTCCCAGGCGGTACCGGACTTCGGCAGCTGCTTCAGCACCAGGCGGTACGGTGGATATTTCTTCAGCGCGTTCAGGCGCGGCACCAGGTGCGCGTCGGCCGCGCCGCGCAGCATCGGCTCCTGCTTTGCCGGCAGCGTATTGAAGGTCTCGCGCTGGATCAGCTGGGCCAGCGATGCTGGCGCGATCACGCCCACGGTGCGCGCCGCATCCGGCAGGCGGTCGGCGGTGGCGGCGGCCTGCTTGCATTTCACCGCCAGCACCTGGTCCACCAGTTTCGGGTCGGCGGAAAAGACGACGAGGTTGCCCGACAGCGCCAGCGTCGGCATGGCCGCACCCTGTGCGGTATCGACCGGCTGTTGCCAGCGCAGCGCGCCGCCCAGCGTGGCGGGCTTGGCCACGGGCTGCTTGCCGCCGACGGCCGCCGTAAACAGATTGCCGAAGGCCGCATCGGGCGCATTGGCGCGGGTGGCAACGAAGACCGGCGTGTGCAGGCGCGAGCCGCCATACCAGCAAGCGGCCGCCGGACCCTGCATCTGGCCGGCCAAGGCGTCGGCACCGTCCGCGCCCAGCGCTTTCAATACCGGCTCGGTCGCGGCCCAGTCCACCGGCACCGTGAAGCAGGCGCTCGGGTTGAGCGGCAGCGCGGCCCACAGGCCCCGGCTGTCATAGCCGCCTTTGCCCAGCTTGGCGCCATCGATCAGCGCCTGCGAGCGCCACGTGCCCTTGCTGAAATCGAAGCGCACGGCCTGCAGCGCGCTGAAGAACGGCTGGTAGCCGAAGGCCAGCACGTCCGCCTTGACGGCCACGGTATGGCCGGTCGCCGCCTGTTCGGGCAGCTGGAACTGTTTATGGAATTGATGGCGCTGCGCGGTGTCCTTGCCCAGCAGGCCGATGACGGTCTTTTCCGCCGTGCTGTCGATGTCGCTGCCGTCCTTGCCGTGATATAGCATGCCCGGGTGCGACAGGATCACCAGGCGCTCGCCGTGCGCGGCCAGCAGCAAGGTGCGCCGCTGGGCATAGTCCAGCGCGAACACGTCCACCTTGTCGCCGTCGACCTTGATGGTGCCGGCGATGCGCATCTGGCTGTCCTTCAGCGCCACCTTGCCCGCCTCCTCGAGCAGGCGGGTCAGCTTGCCGCGCGAGACGGCGATGGCATAGTGCTGCAGCGAGCCGTCGGCATCGCGCCAGACGGCGACGTCGGCCGGCTCGTCGAGCACCATGCGGATCAGCTGGTCGCCCCAACCCAGTTCATGTTCGTACGCGATGCGGCGCAGGCTGCCCTTCAGGCCCAGGCGGTCTTCGTTCTGCTCGTAGTAGAACAGCAGGTCTTCGCGCAGCACGTCGCGCGCCAGCGGGATGGTCAGCAGGTCGCGCGGCAACGTCGACAGGCTTTGCGTGACGATCAACGCATCGGGTGCCGACAGGTCCAGGTGGAGATCGTGCACCGAGCCGCGCATATGGCCCCAGCCGAAAGTGCGATAGCTGATGACGGCTGCGGCGACGAGCGCGAGGCCCGCCGCCGCCTTGCCCAGCGTTTTCTTGTTCATGAGGTGCCCGGAGGATGACTTATCTTTTAAACCATTAGCAATTTTATCACACAATAATTGCTAATTAGAATTAGATAATACCGTCGGCACCGCTGGCCGCCTCGCTCAGCGCTGGCTTGGCACGAACTCCTGCATGACGGCCTTGCGCAACAGCGCGGGCGGCACCAGGCCCTGCGCCAGCACGAAATCGTTGAAGGCCTGGCGGTTGAACTTGCGCCGCAGCGCCACCTCGGCGGCCTGGCGGGTTTCCATCAGCCGCTGGTAGCCGTAGAAGTACGACGTGGCCTGGCCGGGCGAGCGGAACGTGTAGCGCTGCATCTCCTGCGTGGCCATGCCTTCGGACAGGCCCACTTCGTCCATCAGGAAGCTCTTGACGCCTTCGGGCGTGATCTCGCCCAGGTTGACCATCGGGTCCAGGAAGGCGCGCGCGGCCCGCTGCAGGCGTGCCTGCAAGGCAAACAGCTGGCCGTCCAGCGGCTCGTACGGCTGCATCTCGGCCTCCGCGTACAGCGCCCAGCCTTCCACGTTGACGCTGTTGAAGGCAAACACGGCGCGCGCCGTCGACACGCCCGCCTCCAGCATCTTCGCGAACTGCAGTTCGTGGCCGGGGCGCGCCTCGTGCGCCGTCAGGGTCCAGCTGCCCGCCTGGTGGGTGAAGTCGTCGAACACGAGGGCCTTGCCGCTGGCATCCGGCGGCATGCCGGTGGTCAGCACGAACTCGCCGTATTCGCCCGTGTTGCCGATCAGGCGCGGGGCGCTCATGTGGGGCGCCGGCTGCTGCGCGTTTTCGGCCGGCGTGGCCAGCCTGATCACCGCCTTGCGCGACGGCAGCGAGACGATGCCCTGCTGGCGCACCGCGGCCTCGATCTGCGCCAGCCGTTCGGCATACAGCGGCATCACCTTGTCGACCGGGATCTGCTGCTTCTTCAGTTCCTTCATGACAGCGCGGTAATCAGCATCCGGCAGGTTGCGTTCCTTGGCGATCAGGCCGGCCGTGATGTTCATCTGGTTGCGGATCTCGGCAAACGAGGTCAAGGCCTTGGCGATCAGTTCCTGCGGCGCGATGTCGACGCCGAACTGGCGCAGGTTGTCCGCGTAGACTTCCGGCGGCAGGCGGTGGTCCGGGCGCGCACGCGGCAGCAGTTGCGTGCGCACATAGTCGTCGTGGGCCGCAAGCTGCTTTTCGAGCGCGGCGAAGGCAGGCTCCCAGCCTTTCACGTCGCTCTTGGCCAGCAGCTCGCGCATGCCCTTGACCAGCGTCGGGCTGTCGTTCAGGGCCTGCTCCACTTCGCCTTTGTAGGGGCCGAGCAGCTGCCGGTTCGCCTTCAGTCGTTCGTGCAGGCGCTCCTCGGCCAGCAGCGTGACCGGCCGATAGCCCTTCGCCAGGCCGGCATATTTCTCCAGCCGCGCCACGATCTTCTGCTGGCGCTCTTTTGGAATGCGCGGATCGAGCGTCTGGCGCACCACGCCGAACAGCAGCTGCGTCACGTCCATGTAAGGCAGCAGGTATTTGCGATTGACCGCGGCCGTGCGCAACTGGTCCTGTGCCGTCTTGATCAGGATTTCCAGGTCCTGCCGCACTTTCGGGTCCGTTTCGCCTTTCAGGCGTTTCTGTAATTCGGCGATGGCGGCGCGGGTGTCCTTGTTGGTCGACTCGAACTGGTCGCGCGACAGGTCGGTAATCTGTTCGTCGAATCCATCCACACCAAGACTGGTCGCGTTTTCCGGCGAATACTTGGCCACTACATTCAGCAGCAGCCGGGCATTCTCGTTACTCTTCGTGACCCATGCCTGCTCGGCGGCGAGCGCCGGCAGCGCCAGCACGGCCATCGCCACGCTGGCGGCGATACGGCGCAATTTTCCCTTGGTGTACGACATTCGTTTTCCCCACGGTTGGTTTGATAATCCAGCGCGGATTATCTTAGCATTAACCTGGCGGCAGCCCTGCTTGTCGACCACGCGCTCATATTTACTGAACAATAATAGTTGGTTAATATTCCCTGGTTGAGGCGACCAGGAAAACGAGCGGTGAAACTGATCAGAAAAACCAGCCTGTTACGCAGGCAAAAGGACACTGCGGTTCACTGCGAGATCGAATTGTGCGAGGCCGCCGGGGCCCCGGGCCGCTACCTCGTCAACCTGCGCCAGGGCCGCCTGGGCGGCGAATGGCGCGACAGCACGCGCACGCCGCAGCCCGTCGACCTGGCGACTGCGCAAGCCCTGTACCAGCGTGCCATCATCGACCGGCAGGCCCAGGGCTTCGCCGACCCCGCCCACGTGGAAGCCGCGACGCCGACGGTTGCCGCCGCCGCTGCCGCGCCTGCCATCACGGAAGCGGACCGCACGCTGCTGCGCCGGCTGGAGCCAGGCAGCTGGAAGCTGCTCGACCAGCACCAGCGCAACCGCACCATCTGGCGCCTCGGTGAACGCCGACTGCGCGCCGCGGTGCCGGTGCTGGTCGATCAGCTGCAACGGGGCGACGCCATGCAGGACTATTGCATCGCCTGGGCGATCGGCCGTTGCGGCGATCCCGGCGCGGCGATCGCCATGCGCGAGCTGCATGCGCGCGGCACCACCGATGCCGTACGCCGCGTCGCCCTGCTGGCGTGGCTGATGCTGGCGTCGCCCGAGGAACGCGAGCGGCACGCGCACGCGCTGGTCGAGACATGGCCCGAGCCGCTGCGCTCGGCCTGTGAGAATGGTAACGCCGAAGTCCTGCTCGGCCAGGTGGCGGCTGACGGCAGCTGGCTGGAACAGCTCGACCAGGTGGCGCTGGCCCGGCCGGCCGCTCGCACGCTGCTGCTGGCATTGCTGCGCGCGGTGCCGCTGCGAGCCGGCGTGTTCCGCGCCGTGCGGCATCTGTACAAGGCGGCCGAACTGCGCACGGACCCGAAGATGTTCGGGCTGCTGCAGCGCCGCTTCGAGACCACGCCGCACATGCCGGGCTCCTATGTGTGGGCACGAGGGCGCTATCGCCCGTTCGCGGAAGAAGCGGCGCACCCGGACAGCACGGTGGCCTACGGCCACCGCACCCGCGTTTACCTGCTGCTGCGCGGCTGGCGCACGCTGCGCCGGCTGGGCGAGCTGGACGATCCCTCGTATATCTCGATGGCGCTGGGCGTGCTGCTGTCGCTGGACGACCGTGACGCCGCCGCACCGTCACGACGCGGCGCACGCCTGCTGGACCGCTACGCCCATTGGGCCCTGTTCAACCACCTGCTGCGCAGTCACGCCGGGCTGCGCCACAGCCGCACGGGGCTGACCTGGTATCGCACTGTGGAGCACGCGGCCGACGACCTGCGTACCGAAGCGTTCCCGGAACTCTGGGACCGCCATCCCGAGGCCCTGCTGACACTGATGCAGCGCAGCCGCTGCGAAGGCGTGCACGAATTCGCCGCGCGTGCACTGGCCGACAACGCCGCCTTCAGCGCGGCCCTGACGCTGGATCAGCTGCGCGACCTGCTGCGCAGCCCATACCAGGCGACGGCCCGCTTTGCGTTTACCGTCACCCGCGCACGCTTCGAGCCGGAGCCGCCGGATCACGAGTGGCTGGTGGTACTGGCACTGGCGGCGCTGCCGGAAGCGCGCGACTATGCGATGGAGTGGATCGGCCGCGACAGCGCCCGCTATGCGACCGATCCGGTACTGGTGCGCACCATCCTGTGCGCGCCGGATGCGGCCGTGCGCAGGCACGGCTGGATCCTGTGCCAGGCCGCGCTGCGCCTGCCCGGCGTGCCCGATGAAATCGTCCTGCAGATCCTGGACTGGCTGACCCATTGCGACGACAGCGACGATGCCGCGGCCACCGTGCCGGCCGTGGCCGCCGATCTGTTCCACGCTTTGGACAATCCGCTGCACGCGGCCGCCGCCGAGGCACCGTATGACGCGTTGCTGCGCCTCGCCGTCCATCGGCTGGCGGCGGTGCGACTGCTGGCCTGCCGCTGGTTGCTGCTGCACGCGCTGCCGCCGTCCGGTTTGCCCGGCACCACGCTGGCCGGCCTGCTGCGCGACGACGATGTCGAGGTGCGCGGCATGGCGGTACGCCTGTTCGCGGCCTTGCCCGAGCATGTGCTCAAGGCGCAGCTGGACCTGGTGGCGGTCTTCGCCACCAGTGCCGACGGCGTCGTGCGCGCGGCCATCGACGACGTCGTGCGCCGGCTGGCATCGGACACGGACAGCGTGGCCATGCTGCTGCCCACGCTGCTCGACAGCCTGTTCCGCAGCGAGGCGGCGGACGGCGTCCATGACGACATCCTGGGCTGGCTGACCGGTCCACTGAGCGCGGCGCCCGAACTGGCCAGCCCGGACCTGCTGCGCCGGCTGCTGGCGGCACGCGGCCGTGGCGCGCAACGCCTGGGCGCCCTGCTGATCGGTCAGTTCACGCCGGGCCAGTTCGGCGTGCGCGACTGGGCGGCATTCGGCCGCAACCAGAACGCCACGGTACGCCGCTGGGCCTACGGCGCCTTCGCCGCCCATCCCGACCAGGTACGTGCGGACATGGAGGGCGCGCTGCGCCTGTTCGACAGCAAGTTCGACGACACGCGCGAGTTCGCGACGCAGTTCTTTGCCGCCCAGTGCGGACCCGAGGACTGGAGCCCGCTGCTGCTGGTGAACCTGTGCGACCACCCCGACCCGGCGGCCCAGCGCTTCGGCCGCGCGATGATCACGCAGCACTTCGATATCGCCGACGTCACCGAGTTCATGTTCAAGCTGAGCCAACACCCGTCCGCCAACATGCAGCTGTTCGTCAGCACCTGGCTGGAAAGCGCGTGTGGCGGCGATGCGGACAAGCTGCGCCGGCTGGAGCCCTACTTCCTGACCGTGCTGTCGCAGGTCAATCGGGGCCGCGTCGTCAAGCAGCGCGTGCAGCGCTTCCTGCGCGCGCAAGCCATGCTGTCCGAGGAAATCGCGGCGGTGGTCGCGCAGCTGTTCGCACGCCAGGTCGTCACCGTCGCCATCGCCGACAAGGCGCAATACATCGAGGGACTGCGCGACATCCAGCGGCGCTATCCGGCCCTGCCGCCGGCGCTGACGATCGTGCCGCCCGCCATGCGCGAAACCACCGGGGAAGCCGTCCGATGAGATTCAACTACCGCTATTACGGCAGTACCACGGTGGACAACAGCGCGTCGGCCACCGACCTGCGTTTCGCGCCGGACGTGCTGCGTCCGCCCACCCACTTCGTCGCGGAGATCAACCGGCGGCTGCCCTTCCGCGAGGCGATGTCGGCCCTGCACGACGTCGTCGTCGCCGACCAGCGTTACCAGGCCCCGGACAAGACGGCGTATAAAGCCTGGCTGGCGGAAAACGAGGACCGCCTGCTGGCCGACTATATGGCCCGGGCGGCGGATTTGCGAGCCCGCCAGGAACCGCTGATGCAGGAGCTGAAGGACGTACGGACGCGCAAGGGCGCCGTGCTGAAGCCGTTTTTCGCGGCACAACGCAAGTACTTCGATTACCTGTACGAGAACAACCGCGAGCTGTGGTACGTGCTCGATCCCGTCATCACGGTCCATCCGGACCGCATCTTTTTCGAATGTTTCAGCCGCGACGAGTCCAGCTACGCGGCGCTGAGCTGCAGCCACGACGTGTTCGACCGCATCGGCGAATTCGCCTGCGGCACCACCAATATCGATTATTCCGAGGCGTTGTACGGCCAATTCCAGAAGATCCGCGACTACAAGAGTACCCAGCTGGCCATCGACCCAGGCGGCTTCCAGGTCAGCACGGCGGACGATCCAACGTTCGTCGAACAGAAGATCGACGTGCCGGAGACCTGGGTACGCGGCTTCCTGCAGGTGAGCAGCGCGATGAGCCTGCCGGCCCGCACATTCGAGCTGCATCCGATGGACCTGCACAACTTCTGCCTGCGGCTGCGCCGCCGCAAGGAGCGCACCGGACCACGCTCCCTGCGCTTCATCCTGCGGCCGGGCGAACCGGTAAGGGTGATGTTCGAGCCCTGGAACGAGGAGATCGTGTGCCGCCGCTCGCTCTATCCGGGCAATGTCGCGGAAGAGATCCGCATCTGGGGCCGCCGGCGCCTGCTGCTGCTGGAGCGCCTGATCCCGGTGGCGCGCAGCGTGACGGTGCACCTGATGGGCAGCGGGATGCCCAGCTTCTGGATCGCCAACCTGCCAGACATGCAGTTCACGCTCGGCCTCTCCGGCTGGACCGCCAACGACTGGTCGCAGGCCGCGAATTTCGACCTGCTGGCGCCACGCGGCGACGTCGACAACGACAGCAAGGGGCGCGTCTTCGCGGCGCTGGCACGGCGCTGGCTTGCGACGGCCGACCAACTGGCCGCGGACACGGGACTGTCGCGGCTCGTGGTGGAACGGGCGCTGGCGCTGTATACGCAGGCCGGTCGCGTCATCTACGACCTGGCCCAACGCGTCTATCGACTGCGCGAGCTGACACGCGAGCCGCTGCCGCTGGACGAGCTGCGCTTTGCCAGCTCGCTGGAAAGCGAAGCCTGGACCCTGTTCGCGCTGCATGCGATCACGTTGCAACGTCGCGAAGCGCAGGCCGACGGCGGCTTGCGCCTGGCCGGCGTGGCACGCAGCGGCGACAGGAAGTACGACGTCGCCCTGCGCCTCGACGCGGACCTGCGCATCGCCGACGGCAGCTGCCAGTGCAATCACTTCACCCAGAACCGGCTGCGCCAGGGCCCATGCGCGCACATGCTGGCCCTGCGCCTGGCGCAAGGGGACCGACAAGAATCAGGACAGGCAGCATGACCAGGGCATTCACTATGCACCATCACGACTTCCAGGGCGACCCAACGCTTGAGGCGCGCACCGCTCCGCTGCTATACTCGACCGCGCAAGCATGGCGGGATGGCTCTTGCAACCCGGACGGTGGATCGCCGTCCTCGTACTTTGCCCTCCCCATGCGTCACTGGCCCGCTCTTCACTGTGCCGGACCAGCACTGGTAGCGCGAGTCGGTGTGAATTCCCTGAATTACATCAGCGCTACCAGTGCGGTCCGGCGTCGAGTTGAGCGGCCCAGTCCTGCCGGCCCTTCGATGACGGTCCCGCCATGCTTGCATACCGCGTTCGCCTCCCTGCCAGGAGCCCCCCAATGAACGCGCCGTCCCCATCTTCGATGACCCGCCAGGAACTGTACGAACGCCTGCGTACGTCCACGCGCGAGGAAGTCACCCTGAGCGAAATGCAGCGCCTGGGTTTCTGGCCCAAGGACGATCCGGGCCTGGCGGCCGCGGAAGCGCTGATCCAGCGCGAAGCGGAATTGAGCAAGGCGTTGCGCGAGCTGGGCAAGGAACTGCGCGGCACGGAAGACCCGGCGCTGGCGTTGAAGGCGATGCGCCAGGAACGCATGGCCAAGGCACGTGCCCGCCGCGAAGAAACGAAGCAGCGCCGCGCGCGCGAACGGTTCGAGCGCGCCAGCGCCTGGCATCAACGTCACGCCAGCGAAATCCTTTACCTGGGCGAAGCGGTGTCGGCGGGCCTGAACGAGGCGCGCAGCGACGGCGACAAGTTGGCACGTGCCGCCCTGCCGGCCTTGCACGACGCGCGAGCACTGGCACAGGCGATGGGCCTGTCGCTGCAGGAGTTGCGCTTCCTGGCGTTCGACCGCCGCGTGTCACGCATCAGCCACTACCGGCGTTTCGCGATGCCAAAGAAAACCGGTGGCGAACGGATCATCTCGGCGCCGATGCCGCGCCTGAAACGCAGCCAGTACTGGGTGCTGGACAACGTGCTGGCACGCGCGCCCGTCCATCCCGCAGCGCACGGCTTCCTGAAGGGACGCTCGATCGTCAGCAACGCGGCGCCGCACGTGGCTCAGGCGGTCGTGATCAACGTCGACCTGAAGGACTTTTTCCCGTCTATCGACATGCGCCGCATCGCCGGGGTATTCGGTCAGCTGGGCTACAGCAAGCAGGTCGCCACCACCTTGGCCCTGCTGTGCACGGAGGCGACAACGGAGGAAGTGAACGTCGATGGCGAGACCTTCTTTGTCGCGCAGGGCGCGCGCGTGCTGCCACAGGGCGCCCCGACCAGCCCCGCGCTGACGAACATCCTGTGCCGCCGTCTCGACGCCCGGCTGCAGGGCGCGGCCGCCAAGCTGGGATTCACGTACACACGCTATGCCGACGACCTGACATTCTCGGGACCCGAGGCAACGCGCAAGCTGGCTGGCAAGCTGCTGTGGCGCGTGCGTCGGATCGTCGTCGACGAAGGGTTCACGCCGCATCCGGACAAGCAGCACGTGATGGCCGCATCACAGCGGCAGAGCGTGACCGGCATCGTCGTCAACGAAAAGCCGACCATCGAACGTGACACGCTGCGGCGCTTCCGCGCGACGCTGTTCCAGGTGGAGAAGGATGGGCCGGAGGGCAAGCAGTGGAACGGCAACCCGAATGTCCTGGCGGCGCTGGAGGGCTATGCGCAGTTCATCAGGATGGTCGATCCGGACAAGGGCGCGCCGCTGCTGGCGCGCGTGCGCGCTGCGCGGGAGCGCTTCTCCGACACACCGGCCACCGGCGAGCCGCTGCCTGCCCGCCGTGGCGGAAACTTCCGGGCACTGTCGGCACAAGGCGTGGCACCATGGGGCGGCTTCTGGCAGGCCGCGCCACCGGCACCGCCGGTGCTGGAAAAGACGCAGGAGCAGGTAACGCTGGCCAAGAAGGAAGCGCGGCGGTTGGCGTCGGCTGCTCCCGCGACGGAGACGCCGGCAGCCGCAGCGGATTCGGAAACCGCTGTGCCGCAAGACGTACCGCAAATCCAGGTGCCATGGCTTGCCTTGCTGGCGCAGTTGCTCATCGCACTGGCGCTGGCTCTGACGTACCGCACGCCGCTGCCGATTGCCGGCATCCTGCTGCTGTCACGCACTTCCCGACGCGATGGCCGTCCGCACTGGACGCGGTTTATCTGCGCGATGGTGCTCCTGGTGGCGCTGGCGGATGTGCTGCATCGATGGGATTGAGGCTCGCAAGGGTCCGGGGTGAGACTCGGCGGGTCTGACCCCGGCTGTTGTCCGGGCCGTGCGGCCTGCCAGCGGCGGGTCTTGCATGCATTCCGATGGCGCGTAGAAATGAAAAAACCCCCGCCAGATCACTGGACGGGGGTTTTTCTATATAACAGCCTGACGATAACCTACTTTCACACTGGTTGCAGCACTATCATCGGCGCAAAGTCGTTTCACGGTCCTGTTCGGGATGGGAAGGGGTGGGACCGACTTGCTATGGTCATCAGGCATGACTTGTACGTAGCCTCGTTCCCGGTTGGGCAACGCGGCTACTAATCTGGAAGAAGTAAGTTGGGTGTTACTGGTAAAACTCAAACACAGGCAAATGCTCTGTAACCGTCAAGGTTATAGGAACAAGCCGTACGGGCAATTAGTATCAGTTAGCTTAATGCATTACTGCACTTCCACACCTGACCTATCAACGTCCTGGTCTCGAACGACCCTTCAAGGAGCTCAAGGCTCCGGGAAATCTCATCTTAAGGCAAGTTTCCCGCTTAGATGCTTTCAGCGGTTATCTCTTCCGAACTTAGCTACCCGGCAATGCCACTGGCGTGACAACCGGTACACCAGAGGTTCGTCCACTCCGGTCCTCTCGTACTAGGAGCAGCCCCCTTCAAATTTCCAACGCCCACGGCAGATAGGGACCAAACTGTCTCACGACGTTTTAAACCCAGCTCACGTACCACTTTAAATGGCGAACAGCCATACCCTTGGGACCGGCTACAGCCCCAGGATGTGATGAGCCGACATCGAGGTGCCAAACTCCCCCGTCGATATGAACTCTTGGGAGGAATCAGCCTGTTATCCCCAGAGTACCTTTTATCCGTTGAGCGATGGCCCTTCCATACAGAACCACCGGATCACTATGTCCTACTTTCGTACCTGCTCGACTTGTCGGTCTCGCAGTTAAGCACGCTTATGCCATTGCACTATTAGCACGATGTCCGACCGTACCTAGCGTACCTTCGAACTCCTCCGTTACACTTTAGGAGGAGACCGCCCCAGTCAAACTGCCTACCATGCACTGTCCCCGACCCGGATCACGGGCCAAGGTTAGAACCTCAAACAAACCAGGGTGGTATTTCAAGGTTGGCTCCACGAGAACTGGCGTCCCCGCTTCAAAGCCTCCCACCTATCCTACACAGATTGGTTCAAAGTCCAATGCAAAGCTACAGTAAAGGTTCATGGGGTCTTTCCGTCTAGCCGCGGGTAGATTGCATCATCACAAACACTTCAACTTCGCTGAGTCTCGGGAGGAGACAGTGTGGCCATCGTTACGCCATTCGTGCAGGTCGGAACTTACCCGACAAGGAATTTCGCTACCTTAGGACCGTTATAGTTACGGCCGCCGTTTACTGGGACTTCAATCAAGAGCTTGCACCCCATCATTTAATCTTCCAGCACCGGGCAGGCGTCACACCCTATACGTCCACTTTCGTGTTTGCAGAGTGCTGTGTTTTTATTAAACAGTCGCAGCCACCAGTTTATTGCAACCCTTTCACCCTTCCACAGTAAAGTGGTCAAGCTACCGGGGCGTACCTTTTCCCGAAGTTACGGTACCAATTTGCCGAGTTCCTTCTCCCGAGTTCTCTCAAGCGCCTTAGAATACTCATCTCGCCCACCTGTGTCGGTTTGCGGTACGGTCTCGTATGACTGAAGCTTAGAGGCTTTTCTTGGAACCACTTCCGATTGCTTCGCGAACAAGTTCGCTCGTCCCGATCCCTTGGATTACGTACCCGGATTTGCCTAAGTACCTCCTATGAACCAGAAACTGACTATTCCAACAGTCAGACAACCTTCCGCGATCCGTCCCCCCATCGCATCATACGACGGTGCAGGAATATTAACCTGCTTCCCATCAGCTACGCATCTCTGCCTCGCCTTAGGGGCCGACTCACCCTGCTCCGATGAACGTTGAACAGGAAACCTTGGGCTTACGGCGTGCGGGCTTTTCACCCGCATTATCGCTACTCATGTCAGCATTCGCACTTCTGATACCTCCAGCATCCTTTACAAGACACCTTCGCAGGCTTACAGAACGCTCTCCTACCATATCCTTACGGATATCCGCAGCTTCGGTGACTGGCTTAGCCCCGTTACATCTTCCGCGCAGGACGACTCGATCAGTGAGCTATTACGCTTTCTTTAAATGATGGCTGCTTCTAAGCCAACATCCTGACTGTTTTAGCCTTCCCACTTCGTTTTCCACTTAGCCAATCTTTGGGACCTTAGCTGGCGGTCTGGGTTGTTTCCCTCTTGACGCCGGACGTTAGCACCCGACGTCTGTCTCCCAAGCTCGCACTCATCGGTATTCGGAGTTTGCAATGGTTTGGTAAGTCGCGATGACCCCCTAGCCATAACAGTGCTCTACCCCCGATGGTGATACTTGAGGCACTACCTAAATAGTTTTCGGAGAGAACCAGCTATTTCCAAGTTTGTTTAGCCTTTCACCCCTACCCACAGCTCATCCCCTAATTTTTCAACATTAGTGGGTTCGGTCCTCCAGTGCGTGTTACCGCACCTTCAACCTGGCCATGGGTAGATCACTTGGTTTCGGGTCTACACCCAGCAACTAGCGCCCTGTTCGGACTCGATTTCTCTACGGCTCCCCTATCTGGTTAACCTCGCTACTGAATGTAAGTCGCTGACCCATTATACAAAAGGTACGCCGTCACGGAACAAGTCCGCTCCGACTGTTTGTATGCACACGGTTTCAGGATCTATTTCACTCCCCTCCCGGGGTTCTTTTCGCCTTTCCCTCACGGTACTGGTTCACTATCGGTCGATTACGAGTATTTAGCCTTGGAGGATGGTCCCCCCATCTTCAGACAGGATTTCTCGTGTCCCGCCCTACTTGTCGTACGCTTAGTACCACCGGTCTGATTTCGTGTACGGGGCTATCACCCGCTATGGCGCCTATTTCCAGAGGCTTCCACTATCAGTCCGACTATCACGTACAGGCTCTTCCCATTTCGCTCGCCACTACTTTGGGAATCTCGGTTGATTTATTTTCCTGCAGCTACTTAGATGTTTCAGTTCGCCGCGTTCGCTTCACACACCTATGTATTCAGTGAGTGATACTCTAAAAGAGTGGGTTTCCCCATTCGGAAATCTACGGATCAAAGCTCGTTTGTCAGCTCCCCGTAGCTTATCGCAGACTACTACGTCCTTCATCGCCTGTAATCGCCAAGGCATCCGCCATGTGCACTTATTCACTTGTCCCTATAACCTTGACGGCTATCGGTTCAAGCATTTACTACTGTGTTTGATGAGTTTTTGTATGCGTTCTTTCGAACACTACCCTAAGTGTGTGATTTCTCACACGCTTAATAAAACTTTACTTCTTCCAGATTGTTAAAGAGCGAAACAGCAGTAGTCTCTAAAAGACTAAACATAAAAGTGAACTCGTCACGCTTACGTTTAAACTTTTGGTGGAGGATGACGGGATCGAACCGACGACCCCCTGCTTGCAAAGCAGGTGCTCTCCCAGCTGAGCTAATCCCCCTGGGCGCGATACTTGGTGGGTCTGGTTGGGCTCGAACCAACGACCCCCGCGTTATCAACACGGTGCTCTAACCAGCTGAGCTACAGACCCGCGTTCATACTGCGGTGCTACTGTTTCTTCTTCATTCGACAGTCGATAAGTGTGAGCGTTTGATGCACGATCTTGACGATCCGTGCCGACTCTAGAAAGGAGGTGATCCAGCCGCACCTTCCGATACGGCTACCTTGTTACGACTTCACCCCAGTCACGAATCCTACCGTGGTAAGCGCCCTCCTTACGGTTAAGCTACCTACTTCTGGTAAAACCCGCTCCCATGGTGTGACGGGCGGTGTGTACAAGACCCGGGAACGTATTCACCGCGACATGCTGATCCGCGATTACTAGCGATTCCAACTTCATGCAGTCGAGTTGCAGACTACAATCCGGACTACGATACACTTTCTGGGATTAGCTCCCCCTCGCGGGTTGGCGGCCCTCTGTATGTACCATTGTATGACGTGTGAAGCCCTACCCATAAGGGCCATGAGGACTTGACGTCATCCCCACCTTCCTCCGGTTTGTCACCGGCAGTCTCATTAGAGTGCCCTTTCGTAGCAACTAATGACAAGGGTTGCGCTCGTTGCGGGACTTAACCCAACATCTCACGACACGAGCTGACGACAGCCATGCAGCACCTGTGTGCAGGTTCTCTTTCGAGCACTCCCCGATCTCTCAGGGATTCCTGCCATGTCAAGGGTAGGTAAGGTTTTTCGCGTTGCATCGAATTAATCCACATCATCCACCGCTTGTGCGGGTCCCCGTCAATTCCTTTGAGTTTTAATCTTGCGACCGTACTCCCCAGGCGGTCTACTTCACGCGTTAGCTGCGTTACCAAGTCAATTAAGACCCGACAACTAGTAGACATCGTTTAGGGCGTGGACTACCAGGGTATCTAATCCTGTTTGCTCCCCACGCTTTCGTGCATGAGCGTCAATCTTAGCCCAGGGGGCTGCCTTCGCCATCGGTGTTCCTCCACATCTCTACGCATTTCACTGCTACACGTGGAATTCTACCCCCCTCTGCCAGATTCCAGCCTTGCAGTCTCCATCGCCATTCCCAGGTTAAGCCCGGGGATTTCACGACAGACTTACAAAACCGCCTGCGCACGCTTTACGCCCAGTAATTCCGATTAACGCTTGCACCCTACGTATTACCGCGGCTGCTGGCACGTAGTTAGCCGGTGCTTATTCTTCAGGTACCGTCATTAGCCGTGGATATTAGCCACGACCGTTTCTTCCCTGACAAAAGAGCTTTACAACCCGAAGGCCTTCTTCACTCACGCGGCATTGCTGGATCAGGCTTGCGCCCATTGTCCAAAATTCCCCACTGCTGCCTCCCGTAGGAGTCTGGGCCGTGTCTCAGTCCCAGTGTGGCTGGTCGTCCTCTCAGACCAGCTACTGATCGTCGCCTTGGTGAGCCTTTACCTCACCAACTAGCTAATCAGATATCGGCCGCTCCAGGAGCACAAGGCCTTGCGGTCCCCTGCTTTCATCCATAGATCGTATGCGGTATTAGCGTAACTTTCGCTACGTTATCCCCCACTCTTGGGCACGTTCCGATATATTACTCACCCGTTCGCCACTCGTCAGCGGAGCAAGCTCCCTGTTACCGTTCGACTTGCATGTGTAAAGCATGCCGCCAGCGTTCAATCTGAGCCAGGATCAAACTCTTCAGTTCAATCTCTGTTGTTCCGATACTGCTATCGGAGGTCACTCACTCAAGATACTGACGTTCCTCTTGCGAGGTCACGTTTATTTCTTGTGTAAGCGTTTGATGCTATATATTTTGAGTATCGGGACCGAAGCCCCGGGCACACTCACATCAAACGCCCACACTTATCGACTGTTGATTGTTAAAGAATTCTGCCCTCAGGCGTTTGCCGCATTCGGTGACAAATCGTTGTGTTTGTCAGCAGCAGAGAGGTGAGATTATGCGGTGTTTCGTGCAGCTCGTCAACCCCTCGTTTTGTATCGCATTGTTTCCATATCGATCCAAAACCCTGTCGCGTCGTTTCGTTTTCACTGGTACGTTGCGGCAGGGACAGAATGATAGCAAAGTGCCTTGCGCGTGGCAACCTCTATTTCTCAGACACGGTGTCGCGCCGGAAGTTCCCGTCCATCTGGATTTCTTCTTCTGTGAACGGCAGCCTCGGCAAGTCCTTACCGGCATATAGCGGTAGCTGGTCGGCATACCAGGGCGATACCGGGTCGGTCGACTGACCATAAGGCAGCAAACCGCGTGCGATGGGTCCGCTATCGTCGAAAGCGACCAACTGCACATAGCTGGTTCCCCATCTGACGCTGCCATACCCCTGCGCCGTCAACGGTCCGGTCATGTGCAGGGCGTTGTAGACGCCGTCGATGTCCCCGGTACCGCCGTGCACCTCGGTGCGATACGCGGCTCGTTGGTCGACCTGGTAGTCGCCCAGGCGGGCGTCGGGCGCAATGCCGAGCGCGGACAGTCGCTGTGCCGTTTCCTTCAGCGCAGTCAGCAACGATGGCACCGCTGCGGCTGCCACGCCGCGCGGCGTATGGACCGGGTCGCGGGGGTCGAACGGTACCGCCCAAATTGCAGGCAAGGCGACAGCCTTGAGCCAGAATTCGCGGAACAGTAACGCGCCGCGACTGTCCAGGTCGACCTTGCGGTCCCATGCGCGCAAGACGCCGCAGGCGTTGCCCAGGGTAACGTCGGTCGTGCCTAGGCACGCTGCCAGGAGATCGGGCAATACCAGCTCCGCGGCATGCACCCGGTTCGAGAATATCAGGTCTTGCAGATCGTCGAGATCGACATCGTGGCGTGCCGCCAGCAAGCTGTCGATCTGCACGAAGCCCAGCCGGGTGCGCAAGTGTTGCGGCACCGCGGTGGGCCCATACAGCGGCGAGTAACCCAGCGGCTCAGGGCCCGTCAGCAGGTGGGCACTGTTGGTGAGCCAATAGCTGTCGTTGGAATTGGCAACGTAGTCGCGGCGCAGCAGTTGTGGAGCCTGCGCCACGCCGAAGATGCCGGCAGGACTGCCGGGATCGCTGCCCCAATGGCAGGCACTGCGTGACCCGTCGAACAGCAGTAGCGGCCCGAACAGCATGCAATCGGACAGGAACTGCGCCGTTGTCACGTGCGGCACCACGCTGGCATCGATATAGAGCGCCCCGCCCTGGCGGTCGGCCGCGACCGTGTTTACCCATGGCAGGCCCATGATGCTGCCCAGCGTCGTACGCAGCGCCTGTACGCTGGTCGCGCGGCCGATCGCCAGCCACTGGTCGAGCAGCCGGGTATTGTCCCGGTTGGGATCGCCCAGCACGATGATATCGTCGGGGCCGACCGGCACACCTGGCACGACGATCGGCATGCCGAGCCTGGTGTAGAAGAACGTCTTGCGTCGTACCCGCTGAGAGCCGTCCGGCTGCCGCAACTGCACTTCAACAACGCGCTCCGTCATCCGCTGCGGCACGCCATCGATCAGGTAGCTGCGGCCTGAACGATCGGCCTTGTCGCGCTGCAGGCGGAACGTCGTGAAGTGCAGCGCCTTCGTCACCGTATGGGTCCAGGCCACGTCCCTGTTGAAACCGATGACGACCGCAGGCAAGCCGCCCAGGCTGACGCCCATCACATCGTAAGCACCCGGTACCGTCAGGTGCACCTGATAAAAGCGGTCCGTGCTGAACCACGGATAGTGCGGGTTCGCCAGCAGCATGCCGCGACCGTTGCGGGTGACGTCGCCGCCCAGGGCCAGGCCATTGCTGCCCAGGCCCAGATTACCCCAGTCGCGGGGCCGGACAGCGGCAAACGTGCGTGCTTCGTCCACATCCTGCGCCGCCGCCAGGATCTGGCGCGGGAACACCTGACCGGACGCGTGTATGGCCTTCTCGGCAATGAGCAGATAGAGGTCGTCCACCGTGATCGGCTTTACCCACGCGGCGTCATGGCAGGCCTTGGGCAGGCTCGCACGGTATTCCCGCAAATACTGGTTATAGCCGGCGACGTAACCGCGCAGCAGCGCACGAGCATCCGGACTGGCGCGCGCGTAGCCGGCCCGTAAGGCGTCGAGATCGAGATACGCCTTGAAGAAGAAGTCGCTATCCTCATTGCGCAGGTCGAACATGTGCTCGTTCAGGTAGTCGATCGCGACGCTGTACTCGCCGTTCGTTCCGACCGTGGGTGGAGCGTCGCCGCCAAAGTAGCGTGAGCGCTCGCCGCGTACCGTCAACAGGAAGTCCGCCAGCATGCAGATGTTGTCTTGTGCATAGGCGTACGCGAGGCCGAAGCCGAGACCGCCGAAATCCTCCGCACGTACGTGCACGATGCCGTAAGACGTACGCGCCACTTCAGCGCCGAGGCGGCGTGCGGGGTGAGCGCCATCGTCGCCACAGCCTGCCAAAAGCATCCACAACAATGCTACATGGAACCGCCACATGGTCTGCCTCCGATGAGTCAACGGACATCATCGCAAGCGCCCGGCATCGGGCTTTGATCGCGCGCAAACGCACTCTCGCGCGACAGTCGTGCCAGGGCGCGCCAAGCGCCGCGGCACGACCCGATACTTATTTGTCCGTCAGGACCTTGCGCGAGTAATTGCGGTCCGTGCGGATTTGCGCCTCGGTGAACGGCAGCGTCACCAGCGTTTTCCTGGCGAACAGCGACAACTGATCGGCGTAGTACGGCGACAGCGGATCGACCGACTGGCCATACGTCAGTACGCCCTTGGCCACCGGGCCCGCATTGTCGAACCCGATCAGCTGGATGTAGCTGCTCCCCCAGGCCACATCGCGATAACCCGACGACGTCAAATCCGTCGCCATCGTCAGCACGTTGTAAACACCGTCCTCATCGCCCTGGCCGCCGTGCAAGCCGATGCGGCGACCGTTACGCGTCTGGGTCTGGTAGTCGCCCAGGCGACCATAGAGCGGCACGCCCAGCGAGTGCAGCTTGGCCGTCGCGTCACGCAGGGCCGCCAGCAATGCCGGCATGGCGTCCGTCGCCACGCCGCGGGGCGTGTTGACCGGGTCGGCCGGGTCGAACGGCACGGCCCACAGGTCGGCACGGGTACGCACCGTGTTCCAGAATTCGCGGAACAGCACCGCGCCGCGGCTGTCGACGTCGGCCTTGCGGTCCCATGCGGTCAATACCGCGCAGGGCGACAGCAGGCGCAGGTCGTGCGACTTGAAGCATGCCGACAGCAGGTCCGGCAGGACCAGTTCGGCGGCGTGGACCCGGTTGGAGAACAGCAGGTCGTGCACGTCGCTGGTCCGCAGGAACTGCTGCTGCGCCAGCGCGCCTTCCAGTTGGACCAGGCCCAGGCGGGTACGCAGCGTTGGCTGCGTGCCTGGCGTGCCATACAGCGGCGAGTAACCGTATGGCTCCGGCCCCGTCAGCGGTGCCCGCCCATTGGTCAGCCAGTAGTTGTCGTTCGAGTTCACCACGTAATCCTGGCGGATCAGCGTGGGCATGTTCGCCGCGCCAAACACGCCCTTGGGCGTATCCGGATCCTGGCCCCATTCGCATTCGCTGCGCGAGCCATCCAGGGCCAGCAGCGTCGGCGCCAGCATGCAGTCGGATGCGAAGCGCTCGGTGGCGACGTGCGGTACGACGCTGGCGTCGATGTACAGCGCGTTGCCGTCGCTGTCTGCCGCGATCGTGTTCACCCAAGGCAGGCCGGCGATGGCGTTGGCGCTGCGCTGCAGCGCACCGACGCTGTCGGCTTTGCCGATCGCGAGCCACTGTTCCGCCAGGCGCGTGTTCAAGCGATTGGCATCGCCCAGCACGAAGGCGGTTTGCGCGGTCCAGTCCACGCCCGAGTCGGGCATGACGATCACGGCGCCATGCTTGCTGAAGTAGAACGTGCGCTGTTTCGTCGCGATGGTGCCGTCGGCCTGCAGCACGTCGACAGTGACGTTCCGCTCGGTCATCTTGATCGGCGCGCCGTCGTAGTAATACGTGGTCCCGGTCGGATCGGACGGGTCCAGTGTCAGCATGAACGTCGTGAAGTGATAGGCCGCCGTCACGGTATGCGTCCAGGCGAGATGCTTGTTGAAGCCGATCGACACCAGGGGCAGGCCGCCCAGGCTGACGCCCATCGCGTCGTATTTGCCGGGAATGGTCATGTGCAGCTGGTAGAAGCGGTCGGTGCCCGTCCATGGATAATGCGGATTGCCCAGCAGGATGCCGCGGCCGTTCGCGGTCGCGTCGCGGCCCAGCGCGAGGCCGTTGCTGCCGACGCCAGCCGGAATGCCGCGCGGCAGGGGTTTCATTGCAGCCGGCATGCTCTTGTTCAGCGATGGTGGCGCGGCTGCCGGATCGCGCGATGCGCCGACGATCGCCGCTGCGAATACTTCGCCGGACGCGTGGATCGCCTTTTCCGCGATCAGCAGGTAGACGTCGTCGACGGTGATGGGCTTGACCCACGCCGCGTTGCGGCACGCCTTCGGCAGGCGGCTGCGGTGGTCGGCAAGGAAGCGGTTATAGCCGTCGGCATAGCCGGCCAGCAGTTCGCGCACGTCGGCGGAACCGGCGGCATAACCGGCGCGCAATTGGTCGAGGTCGAGATAGCCCTTGAAGAAGAAGTCGCTGTCCTCATTGCGCAACTTGAAGAACAGGTCCATCGCCGCGCCATATTCGCCGTTGCGGGGTGCGGTGGCTTCGGCATCGCCTCCGAAGTAACGCGAGCGCTCGCCACGGACGGTCAGCAGGGTATCCGCCAGCATGCAGACGTTGTCCTCGGCATAGGCGTATGCGGCGCCGTATCCCAGGCTGCGGTAATCATTGGCCTTCACGTGCACCACGCCGTAGCTGGTGCGGGCAACTTCACTACGCACCCCTGCGGCGTGAGCCTGTGCGGCCAGCACCATGATTCCCACGGCGACTGCAATATGCTTCCTCATCCATACCTCCGTTATAGTTATTAAAACGATATCTAACAGCGAAGGATAGCAGTGGCTTGCATGCGTGTGCAGACCTCTGGCAAAAGAAATATTCTGTACAACAGTGAGGATCGGAGAGCGCCGGCAGGCGTAAAATCTGGTAGGGAAATGAAGTGGACAACGGGTTTGCTGCATTCAACCCATGCTGTCAGGCGGCGCGGCGGATCGCCCTCGCCGAATGCCGGCCCGGGGGCAACGTGCCTGACAGCGCGCGTTCGGCAACAACCACGATGCATGATTGGAAAAGGGCCGCGGCTCGCCAGAGCAGCGCGAAGCCCAAAGCGAAAAACCCCCGCCAGATCACTGGACGGGGGTTTTTCTATATAACAGCCTGACGATAACCTACTTTCACACTGGTTGCAGCACTATCATCGGCGCAAAGTCGTTTCACGGTCCTGTTCGGGATGGGAAGGGGTGGGACCGACTTGCTATGGTCATCAGGCATGACTTGTACGTAGTCTCGTTCCCGGTTGGGCAACGCGGCTACTAATCTGGAAGAAGTAAGTTGGGTGTTACTGGTAAAACTCAAACACAGGCAAATGCTCTGTAACCGTCAAGGTTATAGGGACAAGCCGTACGGGCAATTAGTATCAGTTAGCTTAATGCATTACTGCACTTCCACACCTGACCTATCAACGTCCTGGTCTCGAACGACCCTTCAAGGAGCTCAAGGCTCCGGGAAATCTCATCTTAAGGCAAGTTTCCCGCTTAGATGCTTTCAGCGGTTATCTCTTCCGAACTTAGCTACCCGGCAATGCCACTGGCGTGACAACCGGTACACCAGAGGTTCGTCCACTCCGGTCCTCTCGTACTAGGAGCAGCCCCCTTCAAATTTCCAACGCCCACGGCAGATAGGGACCAAACTGTCTCACGACGTTTTAAACCCAGCTCACGTACCACTTTAAATGGCGAACAGCCATACCCTTGGGACCGGCTACAGCCCCAGGATGTGATGAGCCGACATCGAGGTGCCAAACTCCCCCGTCGATATGAACTCTTGGGAGGAATCAGCCTGTTATCCCCAGAGTACCTTTTATCCGTTGAGCGATGGCCCTTCCATACAGAACCACCGGATCACTATGTCCTACTTTCGTACCTGCTCGACTTGTCGGTCTCGCAGTTAAGCACGCTTATGCCATTGCACTATTAGCACGATATCCGACCGTACCTAGCGTACCTTCGAACTCCTCCGTTACACTTTAGGAGGAGACCGCCCCAGTCAAACTGCCTACCATGCACTGTCCCCGACCCGGATCACGGGCCAAGGTTAGAACCTCAAACAAACCAGGGTGGTATTTCAAGGTTGGCTCCACGAGAACTGGCGTCCCCGCTTCAAAGCCTCCCACCTATCCTACACAGATTGGTTCAAAGTCCAATGCAAAGCTACAGTAAAGGTTCATGGGGTCTTTCCGTCTAGCCGCGGGTAGATTGCATCATCACAAACACTTCAACTTCGCTGAGTCTCGGGAGGAGACAGTGTGGCCATCGTTACGCCATTCGTGCAGGTCGGAACTTACCCGACAAGGAATTTCGCTACCTTAGGACCGTTATAGTTACGGCCGCCGTTTACTGGGACTTCAATCAAGAGCTTGCACCCCATCATTTAATCTTCCAGCACCGGGCAGGCGTCACACCCTATACGTCCACTTTCGTGTTTGCAGAGTGCTGTGTTTTTATTAAACAGTCGCAGCCACCAGTTTATTGCAACCCTTTCACCCTTCCACAGTAAAGTGGTCAAGCTACCGGGGCGTACCTTTTCCCGAAGTTACGGTACCAATTTGCCGAGTTCCTTCTCCCGAGTTCTCTCAAGCGCCTTAGAATACTCATCTCGCCCACCTGTGTCGGTTTGCGGTACGGTCTCGTATGACTGAAGCTTAGAGGCTTTTCTTGGAACCACTTCCGATTGCTTCGCGAACAAGTTCGCTCGTCCCGATCCCTTGGATTACGTACCCGGATTTGCCTAAGTACCTCCTATGAACCAGAAACTGACTATTCCAACAGTCAGACAACCTTCCGCGATCCGTCCCCCCATCGCATCATACGACGGTGCAGGAATATTAACCTGCTTCCCATCAGCTACGCATCTCTGCCTCGCCTTAGGGGCCGACTCACCCTGCTCCGATGAACGTTGAACAGGAAACCTTGGGCTTACGGCGTGCGGGCTTTTCACCCGCATTATCGCTACTCATGTCAGCATTCGCACTTCTGATACCTCCAGCATCCTTTACAAGACACCTTCGCAGGCTTACAGAACGCTCTCCTACCATATCCTTACGGATATCCGCAGCTTCGGTGACTGGCTTAGCCCCGTTACATCTTCCGCGCAGGACGACTCGATCAGTGAGCTATTACGCTTTCTTTAAATGATGGCTGCTTCTAAGCCAACATCCTGACTGTTTTAGCCTTCCCACTTCGTTTTCCACTTAGCCAATCTTTGGGACCTTAGCTGGCGGTCTGGGTTGTTTCCCTCTTGACGCCGGACGTTAGCACCCGACGTCTGTCTCCCAAGCTCGCACTCATCGGTATTCGGAGTTTGCAATGGTTTGGTAAGTCGCGATGACCCCCTAGCCATAACAGTGCTCTACCCCCGATGGTGATACTTGAGGCACTACCTAAATAGTTTTCGGAGAGAACCAGCTATTTCCAAGTTTGTTTAGCCTTTCACCCCTACCCACAGCTCATCCCCTAATTTTTCAACATTAGTGGGTTCGGTCCTCCAGTGCGTGTTACCGCACCTTCAACCTGGCCATGGGTAGATCACTTGGTTTCGGGTCTACACCCAGCAACTAACGCCCTGTTCGGACTCGATTTCTCTACGGCTCCCCTATATGGTTAACCTCGCTACTGAATGTAAGTCGCTGACCCATTATACAAAAGGTACGCCGTCACGGAACAAGTCCGCTCCGACTGTTTGTATGCACACGGTTTCAGGATCTATTTCACTCCCCTCCCGGGGTTCTTTTCGCCTTTCCCTCACGGTACTGGTTCACTATCGGTCGATTACGAGTATTTAGCCTTGGAGGATGGTCCCCCCATCTTCAGACAGGATTTCTCGTGTCCCGCCCTACTTGTCGTACGCTTAGTACCACCGGTCTGATTTCGTGTACGGGGCTATCACCCGCTATGGCGCCTATTTCCAGAGGCTTCCACTATCAGTCCGACTATCACGTACAGGCTCTTCCCATTTCGCTCGCCACTACTTTGGGAATCTCGGTTGATTTATTTTCCTGCAGCTACTTAGATGTTTCAGTTCGCCGCGTTCGCCTCACACACCTATGTATTCAGTGAGTGATACCCTAAAAGGGTGGGTTTCCCCATTCGGAAATCTACGGATCAAAGCTCGTTTGTCAGCTCCCCGTAGCTTATCGCAGACTACTACGTCCTTCATCGCCTGTAATCGCCAAGGCATCCGCCATGTGCACTTATTCACTTGTCCCTATAACCTTGACGGCTATCGGTTCAAGCATTTACTACTGTGTTTGATGAGTTTTTGTATGCGTTCTTTCGAACACTACCCTAAGTGTGTGATTTCTCACACGCTTAATAAAACTTTACTTCTTCCAGATTGTTAAAGAGCGAAACAGCTTAGATCTCTAAAAGATCAAACCTAAATCCTCGACAGTGCGAGACTTACGTTTGTGCTTTCAACAGAAGCGATGGTGGAGGATGACGGGATCGAACCGACGACCCCCTGCTTGCAAAGCAGGTGCTCTCCCAGCTGAGCTAATCCCCCATGTTTGTGGTGGGTCTGGTTGGGCTCGAACCAACGACCCCCGCGTTATCAACACGGTGCTCTAACCAGCTGAGCTACAGACCCGCGCTTCTTGCTGTTTCTCTAACAACAGTCGATAAGTGTGAGCGTTTGATGCACGACCATTTCTGATCCGTGCCACTCTAGAAAGGAGGTGATCCAGCCGCACCTTCCGATACGGCTACCTTGTTACGACTTCACCCCAGTCACGAATCCTACCGTGGTAAGCGCCCTCCTTACGGTTAAGCTACCTACTTCTGGTAAAACCCGCTCCCATGGTGTGACGGGCGGTGTGTACAAGACCCGGGAACGTATTCACCGCGACATGCTGATCCGCGATTACTAGCGATTCCAACTTCATGCAGTCGAGTTGCAGACTACAATCCGGACTACGATACACTTTCTGGGATTAGCTCCCCCTCGCGGGTTGGCGGCCCTCTGTATGTACCATTGTATGACGTGTGAAGCCCTACCCATAAGGGCCATGAGGACTTGACGTCATCCCCACCTTCCTCCGGTTTGTCACCGGCAGTCTCATTAGAGTGCCCTTTCGTAGCAACTAATGACAAGGGTTGCGCTCGTTGCGGGACTTAACCCAACATCTCACGACACGAGCTGACGACAGCCATGCAGCACCTGTGTGCAGGTTCTCTTTCGAGCACTCCCCGATCTCTCAGGGATTCCTGCCATGTCAAGGGTAGGTAAGGTTTTTCGCGTTGCATCGAATTAATCCACATCATCCACCGCTTGTGCGGGTCCCCGTCAATTCCTTTGAGTTTTAATCTTGCGACCGTACTCCCCAGGCGGTCTACTTCACGCGTTAGCTGCGTTACCAAGTCAATTAAGACCCGACAACTAGTAGACATCGTTTAGGGCGTGGACTACCAGGGTATCTAATCCTGTTTGCTCCCCACGCTTTCGTGCATGAGCGTCAATCTTAGCCCAGGGGGCTGCCTTCGCCATCGGTGTTCCTCCACATCTCTACGCATTTCACTGCTACACGTGGAATTCTACCCCCCTCTGCCAGATTCCAGCCTTGCAGTCTCCATCGCCATTCCCAGGTTAAGCCCGGGGATTTCACGACAGACTTACAAAACCGCCTGCGCACGCTTTACGCCCAGTAATTCCGATTAACGCTTGCACCCTACGTATTACCGCGGCTGCTGGCACGTAGTTAGCCGGTGCTTATTCTTCAGGTACCGTCATTAGCCGTGGATATTAGCCACGACCGTTTCTTCCCTGACAAAAGAGCTTTACAACCCGAAGGCCTTCTTCACTCACGCGGCATTGCTGGATCAGGCTTGCGCCCATTGTCCAAAATTCCCCACTGCTGCCTCCCGTAGGAGTCTGGGCCGTGTCTCAGTCCCAGTGTGGCTGGTCGTCCTCTCAGACCAGCTACTGATCGTCGCCTTGGTGAGCCTTTACCTCACCAACTAGCTAATCAGATATCGGCCGCTCCAGGAGCACAAGGCCTTGCGGTCCCCTGCTTTCATCCTTGGATCGTATGCGGTATTAGCGTAACTTTCGCTACGTTATCCCCCACTCTTGGGCACGTTCCGATATATTACTCACCCGTTCGCCACTCGTCAGCGGAGCAAGCTCCCTGTTACCGTTCGACTTGCATGTGTAAAGCATGCCGCCAGCGTTCAATCTGAGCCAGGATCAAACTCTTCAGTTCAATCTCTGTTTTCCGACATTGCTGTCGGGGCCACTCACTCAAGATACTGACGTTCCTCTTGCGAGGTCACGTTTATTTCTTGTGTAAGCGTTTGATGCTATATATTTTGAGTATCGGGACCGAAGCCCCGGGCACACTCACATCAAACGCCCACACTTATCGACTGTTGATTGTTAAAGAATTCTGCCATCAGGCGCTTGCTGCATCCGTTGACAAATCGTTGTGTTTGTCAGCAGCAGAGAGATGAGATTATGCGGTGTTTCGTGCAGCTCGTCAACCCCTCGGTTTCCGTCGCTTCGTTTCGTTTTCACGTCTACGCTGCGGCAGGGACAGAACTAT